>NZ_JAXMNR010000018.1:0-14657 GCF_034670325.1 Antarctobacter sp. | reverse complement strand
GACCTGCAGCGTTTCAGAACGCGTGCCATCTCATCGACAGGGACCTTTGCGTGTCTCCAGCGTTCAATCTTGCGTCGTTCTGTGATACTCAGTTGGTCGTAAACGGCTCCCATACCGATTCCTCTCATTAGATAAACTACTGTTTTATAACAAGAGTCGCACTTGAGGGTAGCGTGCGCCAGTGTGTGATACGTGAACTGATAATTAGGATTATGTAAAATATAGGTTAGATGTAACTTGGACGGTCCCGCAGGACACTTTCTGGGTACTGTAGCTTGCTTCTGAGCGCTTCGTAAGAGGTTTGCCCGTTGTGGGTGCTGTGAAGTCTGGCGAAGTTGTGAGACATGAATCGTTGCTTTTAAATCTCATGCAGAAGTGACCCAGTGGGCCTCAGGGAACTCTGCGGGGTGAGGGATTGTAATTATTAGTAACGTAAATATCAGCAAAACTCTAATTTGTCGTAAGTAAAAACTTAAATGCATTACAAATATTGACTCATTTGATCTATCGATATAGCTGTTAAATCTAGGCTCTTGGAAGAGTGGGCTCAATATCATCGGAAAGTGCGGGGCGAAAAGCGTTACTGCTGCGACGAGCTTGAGGAGGTATTTGCCTTGCCTGCTAATCCGGGGGCTACGAAACGCCAGACCATAGGAAAAACTAATGAAAGAGTATATTCTCTCCGAGGAGACGCGCGACAAACTCCGCAAAGTCTCCACAGCCTCTGTGGCCACTGCGCTGTACAAACGCGGGCTGCGTAATCAGTTCGTGCAGGGCGTTACGCCGGTCGAACGCAAGCCGGTTACCATGGTCGGTCAAGCTTTTACCTTGCGCTATATTCCGGCACGCGAGGATCGCAACCCAATCACCGTATTCCGCAATCGTGACCACAAACAGCGTGTCGCCGTAGAGACTTGCCCCGAGGGGCATGTGCTGGTGATGGACGCGCGTAAGGATTGCCGCGCTGCAACAGCCGGTTCGATCCTTATTACAAGGCTGCAGCACCGCGGTGTTGCAGGTGTGGTATCCGATGGCGGCGTCCGCGACGCGGCTGGCATTGGCGCGCTAGATATGCCCGCCTATTTCGCGCGGCCCTCCGCCCCTACGAACCTGACCCTGCACGAGGCGATCGATATCAATGTTCCGATCTCTTGCGGTGATGCAGCAGTCTTTCCTGGCGATGTGATGCTGGGTGATGGCGACGGTGTCATGGTTATCCCGGCGCATCTCGCAGATGAAATCGCGGACGAATGTAGCGAAATGGAAGCCTATGAGGATTTTGTTCTCGAGCAGGTCAATGATGGCGCGGGGATCATCGGCCTCTACCCCGGTACCGACGACGATAGCATCGTGAAATTCAACGCGTGGCGTAAAAAGGCAGGACGATAAATATGACATTCACACCACATGGCGACCATCTGATTGCTGGCAAGCGCGTGAGCGCTGAAGCCAAATTCTCCTCCGCACCGGCCAGCGGCGCGGCCTTCGAATACTCGGCCGGTTCGCCCGAGCTGGTCGCAGAGGCCTGTGCTGCCGCACATGCTGCCTTCCCTGAATTCGCAGCCACCTCACGCGAAGAGCGGGCCGTGCTGCTGGAAACCATCGCCGATGAGATCGACGCCCGTGGCGCTCAGATCACAGAGATCGGCACCGCTGAAACCGGCCTGCCCGATGCGCGGCTTGAGGGCGAGCGCGGCCGCACCACTGATCAGCTGCGTTTGTTCGCAACTCATATTCGGGATGGTGCCTACCTCGACCGCCGCCACGACTCCGCCCTGCCGGATCGCCAGCCGCTGCCGCGCCCTGATCTGCGGATGATGCAACGCCCCATCGGCCCGGTTGCCGTGTTTGGCGCTTCGAACTTCCCTCTCGCTTTCTCCACCGCTGGTGGCGACACCGCTGCGGCGCTGGCAGCGGGCTGTCCAGTCGTGGTCAAAGGCCATGGCGCGCACCCCGGTACCGGCGAGATTGTCGGCGATGCCATCGTTGCAGCGCTGGCCAAACTTGGCATGGACGGCGGCATCTTCAGCTTCGTGCAAGGCGGCAGTCGCGCGGTGGGTGAGACGCTTGTGACCGATCCTCGGATCAAGGCCGTTGGCTTTACCGGCAGCCTTGGCGGCGGGCGCGCGCTTTTTGACCTTTGCGCCAAACGCCCCGAGCCGATCCCGTTCTTTGGCGAGTTGGGCAGTGTCAATCCGATGTTCGTACTGCCGAAGGCCGCAGCCGCGCGGGGCACCGACCTGGGCACCGGCTGGGCCGCGAGCCTAACCATGGGCGCGGGCCAATTCTGCACCAATCCCGGCATCGCGATCGTGGTAGACGGGCCAGAGGCGGATGCCTTCGTGAACGCTGCCAGCGAAGGTCTGAAAGCTGTGGCCGCCCAAACCATGCTGACCGATGGCATGGCCGATGCTTACCGTGACGGCGCGCGACGCGTGTCCGAAGGGGCTGGCGTGAAATCGCTGCTGACCAGTACCTGCGAGGGCCGATCCGCTGCGCCCTATCTGTTCGATGTTTCGGCCGAAGATTGGATGACCAACGAAGAGCTGGCGGAAGAGGTGTTTGGCCCGCTGGGTCTGGTGATCCGGGTCAAGGACGCCGAGCAGATGCAGGCGGTGGCCGCCAGTTTCAAAGGTCAGCTGACGACGACGCTGCAAATGGACGACGGTGACATCGATCTGGCGCGCACGCTTCTGCCTGTGCTTGAGCAGATGGCCGGACGGGTGCTTGCCAATGGCTTCCCCACCGGCGTCGAAGTGGCGGACACGATGGTCCATGGTGGACCTTATCCGGCCTCGACCAACTTTGGCGCGACATCTGTCGGCACCCTGTCGATTCGGCGGTTCCTGCGTCCTGTCTGTTACCAAAACTTGCCGGAGGCGCTGCTGCCTGCCGATCTTCGGGCAGATTGACAAAGTAGGCGCACAGACAGCCCGCCGTCCCTATGTCGGCGGGCTGATCCGAACTTGGGGAGTGACTTTACACCTTATGTGGAACCCGCCGTCTGAATAGAGCTTTACGACCATTTATGGATGAATTTAGCGGGATGTGTATTTATTATGAACAAATATTGCACATAGATAGGTGAATTAAGACGGTTTATCGGGCATATTTGTGTTGTTTTGTAAAATATCACTGCATAATGTGACTGAAGCTTCAACGGCCACGCCCCCATGGGCAGCCACCCGGTGAAGCAATAGGCCAAGGCGAAAGGGGAGGATCGCATCGACCGTATCGGAGGCACAGCTTTCGTGTTTCCGAGCGCAAAACAAAGACGGGACTGGTGCACGTCGTGCCTGCACCGCCACCAGAACCGGTAGCCATGCGATCGCCGATCTATCCGGCCCCATGGCGCAGCCCACCAACGACAATGCTGACCAACAGTCAGAATGCCGAGCCGGCAAAGCGCAGCTTTTCCGGACCAGTCGGCGCACGCATGACGCCAGACTCCGTCTGGCCGACGACATCTGTAGAGGAGGAACAGATCTATGTTTTACAAAAGCTTGAAAGCCACATTTGGTATTGCGCTTGGCGCAGCAGTTCTGGGTACAACCGTCGCGGCGGCGGAGTTCCCGGCCCGTGATATTCGTCTGATCGTGCCATGGCCTGCTGGGGGCGGCGCTGACGCGATCTCGCGCAAGATCAGCAACATCGCCGAGCAGGACTTGCCCAAATCCATCTATGTGGAAAACATCGCCGGCGCAGTCACCGCCACCGGGCTGATCCAGATGACCAACGCGCGCCCTGATGGACACACGGTCGGCGTGCTAACCTATGACAGCATCATCACCCTGCCCCGCGGCGAGATGGTGCCGGGCTATTCGCTGGACAAAATGAAGCCGATCGCCCGCATCACCTCTGAGGCCGACGCCATTGTCGTCTCCAAGCATTCGGGCATCGAAAGCTACGAGGACCTGATCTCCCGCGCCAAGGAAAACCCTGGCCAAGTGCGGGTCGGCGTGGCCCCCAAGGGCTCTGGTCCGTATCTCTCGGCAATGCAGCTGGAAAAACTGCTAGACGTGGATTTCAACGTCATCACCTATGCGGGCTCGTCCAGCGCCGAAGCCGAAGCGCTGCTTTCGGGGGAGTTGGATGCGGCCATTTCGAGCCTTGGCGACTTCAGCGGCATCCTGGCCTCGGGCGATGCCAAGGGCGTGGTGGAGCTAACTTCGGTGCAGAACGCCACCTACACCGATGTGCCGACCTTGAAATCCAAAGGCCACGACCTGCAAACCGGCAGCTTCATCGTGCTCGCGGCTCCGGCCAACACCCCCGATGAGGCGGTCGAAACCTTGGAGGCCACCTTCAAGGCTGCCTACGAGAGTCCCGAGTTCAAAGACTGGCTGGCGCAAATTGGGGTGACCGCCGATTGGTTGGGCTCGGATGAAGTTGTCGCTTGGATCGACGAATTGCAGACCAAGACGTTCACGCTGATGGACGAACTGAACCTGTAACCTCATGCCCCCATGTTTCCGGCTCTACGGGTTGGAGACATGGTTCCGGCGCGGCCAGCGATACGACGTGACCGCTGGCCAACCGCTGTCTTACCTCATTCGAAGTCGAAGCCACCGGCACGCGGGGCAATGCGCCCCACCGCACCGAAAGCCGGTTTGTGCGGGCGACCCCTCACACCCATCCTTGGAGAAGACGATGCTCATTAATAGGCAATTGGTATTTCTGTACGTCACTCTTGCAGTGTCCATTGGTTATCTGGTTACGGCCCTGAACATAGGCGCGCCGATTAGCGACGGCGGGCTGACACCTGCTTTCTTTCCGATTCTTGTGGGCGCAGCAGCGATTGTCTTTTGCAGCCTCCTGATCGTGCAGGCGCTGCGGGCCGAGCCAGAGACCGCACCAGCCGATCAGAAGCGCAGCTACACCCATGTCTGGGTGGTGGTGGCGATCTTCTTCTACATCGTGGCATTCAAGCCGTTGGGCTACTTCGTTTCATCCAGCCTTTTTGTCTTTGCGCTGATCCTGTTGTTTTCGCCCTTCGAGAAACTGGTCCTAAAGGCCATCATATCAGCGGCAATCGTCGGGGTCGCCTTTGTCATGTTCCAGCAATTGTTCGGGGTTCGCCTCCCGACCCTGTGGGGTTAAACCATGGACTTCATCTTCCTCGTTTTCAGCAGTTTTTCCCTGCTGGCCGACCCGGTCAACTTTACGTATGTGATCCTCGGCTTCGTGATCGGCACGATCTTTGCCGCCATTCCGGGCTTGACCGCGACACTGGCGATGGCGCTCTTGCTGCCCTTGACCTACACGCTCAGCGTTGAGACCGCGCTGATGGCCTGTGCCAGCATCTATATGGCCGGCATGTGTGGTGGGTCAATTACCGCCACTACGATCAACATTCCCGGCGCGCCGTCCTCCATGATGACCGCGCTTGACGGCTATCCCATGCAACAGCAGGGCAAAGGCGCGCTGGCACTTGGCCATGCCGCATTGGGCTCGATGATCGGCGGCGCAATCGGGGCGCTATTGCTGATTGCGCTCGCCCCTTTCGTGGCCGAACTGTCGCTTTTGGTTAAAACCACGGGCAAGTTTTCGCTGCTGGCCTTTGCGATCATCGTCGTGGTGATCGCTCAGCGCGGGCGCATTCCGCAGGCAGGGCTTGCTGCTTGCATCGGTCTGATGCTCGCTACGGTTGGGCTTGACGCAATGGAGCCGATCACCCGCTTCACCTATGGCTATTCCAGCCTGACCGCCGGGATCGACTTGATGCCGGTGATCATCGGCACCTTTGCCATCGCCGAAGTGCTGACCCAAGCAGTCACGCGGGCCGATATCGGTGCCGCCGCCGCAGCCGCAGCGGACAAAGTCAAGATCCGCCGCCGGGACTTCCTGCCCCCCTTGTCAGACATTCGCAAGATCGGCTTTGGTTGCTACGTCAAATCCAGTCTGATTGGCTATTTCGTCGGCACCCTGCCGGGCGCAGGTGGCTCGATGGGATCGTTCCTCGCCTATACCGAAACCGTCCGCACCTCGAGCGAGCCCGAGACCTTTGGCAAGGGCAACCCCAAGGGCATTGCAGCGTCCGAAAGCGCCAACAATGCGGTCTGCGGCGGGGCCATGGTGCCGATGCTCACCTTCGGAATTCCCGGCGATCCGATCACCGCCATCATGCTCGGTGTTCTAGTGATCAACGGCATCCAGCCCGGGCCACAGCTCATGGCGGATCAGGCCGGGCTTATTGCCCCGATGCTGGCCGCGCTACTGTTCAGCGCGGTAGTATTGATCCCACTGACGCTGTGGTTGATCGGGCCCTATTTCATTAAGATCGTCACGGTTCGCAAGGATGTGCTTTACGCCGTGATCGCGCTTCTTGCCGTGGTGGGCAGCTATGTTTCCACCTATTCGACCTTTCAGATGTTTATGGCACTGGCCATGGGGGTCTTGGCCTTCTACCTGCGCCGCAATGGCTTTCCGGTGATCACTATGTTGTTGGGCTATATTCTCGGGCCGAATCTGGAGGAGTTCCTGCGCCGCTCTCTAGCGCTGTCGAACGGCGACCCCACGACCTTCTTTACCAATCCCGATAGCCTATTCTTTGTCGTGCTCACGCTGGTTTTCTTCTACTTCTTGGTGATCCGAAAACCGACAAAGGCCCCAGCCGTCGGCGCTGCTAAATAGGAACTCGGCCTTTGACCGTCCCTTTCGACAGGGGCGGTCAGTCATATTGCAGTCGCGCGCGCGCCACCCCTGTCTTTTACTCAAACGCGGGTTATAAAAGAACACACCGCACGCCCGGTATTAAGCAAGGAGATCAAGGTGTCAGAAACAAGGCGACCCTCACTGGCAGATCAAGTATATGATCAGCTCCTGACCAAGATCCTTGAAGAAGAGTATCCGGTAAACAGTCGACTGCCGACCGAAGAGGTGCTGGCCGAGAACTTCGGTGTCTCGCGACCCGTGGTGCGCGGAGCTCTGTCGCGCTTGCGCGACGATGGCATCGTACAGTCGCGCCGGGGATCGGGAAGCTACGTACTGCGCCGTCCCGATCGCGAGTTGATCAGTTTTGTGCCACTTGAATCAGTCTCGGATGTTCAACGGTGCTATGAGTTTCGCATTGATGTAGAGGGCGCGGCAGCCGCGTGGGCAGCGCGGCGGCGCGATGACGAAGATTTGGCCGCAATGGACGCGGCGTATCAAGCGATGGAGCAGAGCTATCAGCAAAACGCCCTTGGCGTCGACGCTGATCAAAGCCTGCATTTGGCAATCGCCCGCGCAGCCAAGAACCCGTTTTTTTCGTCAGTGCTGGAGTCCCTGAGTGAGCAAATTGCCTATGGCGTTAAGCTGTCGCGCTCGCTGACACTTCTCGACACCCCCGTCAGGCAAGAGCTTGTCTTGGCAGAGCACCGCGCAGTGCTTAATGCGATCCGGCTAAATCAACCTGAAGTGGCACAGGCCACGATGCGCCATCACATCACCGCTGCGAAGGACCGAATGTTCGTAGACACGCAAGAGGACTGACCCGCATGCGCCTGTCCTAAATTGGGCAGAAGGTAAATAAGGCTTTTTGGGAAAATCCGGCGAAATGACTTTGAAACGACTCTATGTTTGAAGCAGTTGGTTTGCGATGGGTAGAACGGCAACGCTTTCATTCTGCTGACCTCTATCCTTAGCGCAGCGAATGTCCGGTTTCCGTCCTTCTCGGCTGACCAAACAGCGAAACCGCATTCTCGACAATCCGACAGCTTGCTGCCACTAAGTCCCACGGAGGCATTCCCGCGCCTATATAAGTGGGAGTAGAGTTCGCCTTTGGGTTTGAGGGAGGAAAAACCATGCATGCATTGAGACAAACCATCTGCGCGGCATTCGCCGTGGGGCTTTTGGGCAGCGCGGCCGGCGCAGAGACCCGCGTGACGTATAAGTCCGCCAAATCGGGCTCATCTTACTATCAAATGGGCGTGGAGTTTGCGGAAGCCATGAAGGCGGGCAGCGGCGGAGACATTTCAGTCACGGTAGAAGAGAGCCAAGGCTCAGTTCAAAACGTCATGGAAGTGCGTGCGCGCGGAGCCGACTATATCTTTACCACCCCGCCGTCGCTTGTTGGGCTGGCCCAAGACGGCAAGGCGATGTTTGAAGGCAAGACTGCCCCGGCCTTTGCTGAAATTCGCGCCCTCTTCCCGATCCCCTCACTGACCATGCATGTCGTGATGTCTCAGGACAGTGAAGCCACGTCGATGGCTGATCTCGAGGGCAAAAGCATCTTGCTGGGTAAAGGGTCTTTCGGCGCGACTGAAGGGGCGAAGTATCTGGAAATGTTCGGGTTGTCGGACAGCGTAGAGATTGCTGATGCTGAGTTGAGCAACGCCGTGGCTGCGCTGAAGAATGGGCAGATCGATGGCTTTGTCACTGCGGGCTCTTTCCCGGCACCCAATGTTGTCGAGGCCGCAGCGTCGACCCCTGTCACCGTGATCTCTTTGACCGATGAGCAGATCACTCAATCCAAACGCACGCGGATTGTCATTCCTGCGGGGACCTATGCGGGCCAAGAGCAGAATGTGACCACGACGTCCCTGCCCGTTGCCGCTTTCACCACCACTAAGATGGATGATGAGACGGCCTATCAGTTGACCAAGACCTATTGGGAAAACAAGGCAAACATGGCCGACACCTCGCCTTGGTGGGCTAATGTCACGCCCGAGTTGATGGGCAACATCACGACCGAGCTTCACCCCGGCGCGCTGCGCTATTACGAAGAAGCCGGGATCGCGACAACAGCGTCGCAATAACATGCGGCGCGGCGCGGGTTAACCGCGCCGCCCTGCCCCAACGCAAAGCCGGACCTCCCCCACATGACAAACCTTCCCAAGAGCCGAATGGCGGCGAGTTTCTGGATCCTGCTCGCAGTCGCGCTGGTCGCCTATCACTTGGTTCTGGTATTCTCGGGTCTGGTGCCGAACCTTATCAGCAGGCCGCTTCATATGGCGTTTATCCTGCCCTTTGCCCTGGTCTTTGATGCGGACACGACCCTGCGGCGGATCACGGGCAGTATCCCTGCGGCGCTCGGCGTTGCCGCCGCACTTTGGGTAGCATTCAACAGCGATGTGCTCGGGGACCAATATGGCTTCATTGAAAGCGACTTTCAGCTCGCGGTCGCGGTGACGCTGCTCTTGGTGGTGCTCGAAACGGCCCGGCGCGTGATCGGCTGGCCGTTGCCGCTGGTGGCGGCACTCGCCCTGCTCTACGGGTTGTTTGGACAGTATATTCCGGGTGAGTTCGGACATTCCGGCACGCCGGTTGAAAGTTTTTTCGGGACGCTGACCATTGCCGAGGGCGGCATCTGGGGCACGCTGACCGGGGTTTCGGTGTCGGTCGTGGCGATCTTTGTGATCTTTGGCGCGGTCCTGAACGCTGGTGAAGCGGGTCAGGGGTTCATGAACGTTGCGGCAGCAGCAGCGGGTCGGCTAAAGGGCGGTGCCGCCAAGGTTTCGGTTTTGTCGTCAGCCCTGTTCGGCTCCATCTCGGGCTCTGCCTCGGCGAATGTCGCCTCCACCGGCGCGATCACCCTGCCCGCGATGACGAAGCTTGGCTATCCTAAACGCCTTGCCGCCGCAGTCGAGGCCGTGGCCTCCTCCGGCGGGCAGATTATGCCACCCCTGATGGGTGCTGGTGCCTTTGTCATGGTCGAGCTTACGGGCGTGCCCTACACCGGCATTATGGCTGCCGCAGCCCTGCCGGCGCTGCTGTATTTCGTCGCAGTCTGGGTGGGCATCAACGCCTATGCCCGGCGGTTTGCGCTCAAGAGCATTGCCGAGGCGGATCGCCCTGCTCTACGGGACGTGGTGATCACGTCGCTATTTTTTCTCGTGCCTTTCTCCGTCCTTCTTTGGGGGATGTTCAATGCGCAGTTCACGCCTGAATATTCCGCAGCTATGGCAATCTTGGCAGCGACGGTCTTATTGTTTTTCAATGCGCAGCTAACCTTCCTTCCGCGCCAAATCGCGGACCGATTGGCAAACGCCGTTCTGAACGCCGCTCGGCAGGTGTCACTGATCGCGTCGATCATCCTTTGCGCGTCCATCATCATCGGCGTGCTGTCGATCACCGGGCTTGGCGTGAAAATCACCTCGCTCATTCTTGAAGGGTCAGCCGGCCTTTTGTGGCCATCCCTGCTTCTGACAGCGCTGGCCTGCCTGATCCTGGGGATGGAGGTGCCGACCACAGCGGCCTATGTGATCTGTGTCTCGGTCGCCGGACCTGCGCTTATTGAGCTGGGTCTCTCACCGCTTCAGGCACATCTGTTTGTCTTCTGGTTCGCGCTCTTGTCGACGATCACGCCCCCCGTCTGCGGGGCGGTGTTCATTGCAGCGGGGATGATCGGCGAGAACTGGTTGAAGGTCGCGCTGACAGCAATGGCACTTGGCATTGGGCTTTATATCATTCCGTTGGGTATGGTCGCCAATCCAGACATGCTGCGGCTCTCGGAGGCTCCACTGGCGGCTCTCTTGGCGGCGGCGCGCGTGGCCTTGGGTCTGACGTTACTCTCGTCCGGTCTGATCGGAGCGCGCCGACCCATACCGACGATCGCGCTCTGCGCGGCCGGGCTGATGGTTGTATTCTCGGGACTCTGGCTTTGACCACTTTTCTTGCTGGCCTTACAAGAAATGATTCTGCATCAGACAGATACACCCTAAATTGCAGTCCAAACTCGTTCGAATGAGTGAGACTACTACAGCTCAGGAACGTTGCCCTGACAACCTCTCTAAAAGAGCAGTTTCGCGATCAGCAAGGCGATTCAGATAAGGTTTGTCGCTCACCCGACAAACGCCACCGGCCGTTCCCACTGGATCAGGACGGTACATCCATCCTCTGACCAGACCTCATGTTCACTTCCTTCAGGATTCAGCACTACATCTCCGGTCATATACCGCCCGTTTTCATCGCTTTGGCTTCCGGACAAGACGATGATCATCTCCAACCCTTGATGCCGGTGGCGGGGGACGGAGGCCCCCGGGGCGTAGCGAAGCAGGGCGACGTCTGGGCCGCCGCGGGTGAGATGGCAAATCTCGACGCCTTCGCGAAAGGGCTCGAACGTCATGTTTTGCCAGCCATCGGGCACTAGGCCCCTAAACACGCGTGGTGTGGAAATACCCTCAGCCATTGATCGCTCCTAGAATTGTATCCGTATCGGTTGCCCAGCCGACAATGCCCCCTTGGGCGACGATCATTTCGATAGCAGCGGCCTTGAAGGTTGGAAAATAGCTCTCGGTGGCATCAGTGGCCAAGAGGCACTCAAACCCGCGGTCATTGGCCTCGCGCATGGTGGTTTGAACGCAAACCTCGGTCGTGACACCTGCGCATACAAGTTGGGTGATCCCTCGTGCGGCAAGCTCGTCGCCGAAATCTGTGGCGTAGAAGGCACCTTTTCCGGGTTTGTCGATCACCGTCTCGTCGGGCAGCGGGGTAAGCTCGGGGATGATCTCGCAACTGAGCTCGCCCGCGATCAACACACGGCCCATAGGGCCCGCGTCCCCAATGCGTAGCGCGGGCGCACCGCGCAGACGTTTGGCGGGCGGGCAATCGGACAGATCGGGGCGGTGTGCTTCGCGGGTGTGGAAGATCGGCAGGCCTGCGGTGCGAAAGCCCGCCAGCAGCCGCGCAACCGTGGGCACGATTGCCTGCAGCGGGCGGACATCATTGCCAAGGCTTGCACCAAAGCCACCTGGTTCGATAAAATCGCGCTGCATGTCGATGATAATCAGCGCAACCCGATCACGGGCGAGCGGAAAGTCGAAAGGTCGGGCGGGGATCTGCATCATGTGGCATGCCCTGCCATATGCTGCCCGATCTCGGTGAGATCTGCCGAGGCGGCGGAGGTCTCAAAGGCAATGCGCCCTTCTGACATGACCAGGATCCGGTCAGAAAGCTCCATGATCTCGTCAAGATCCTCGCTGATCAGTAGTACTGCCGTGCCGTTGTTGCGTGCTTCGATGATGCGGTCGCGGATGGCGGAAACGGCGCCGAAATCCAGCCCGAAACAGGGGTTGGAGATGATCAACGCATTCACTTCGCCGGTCAACTCGCGCCCCAGAACAGCGCGTTGCACGTTCCCGCCGGAAAGCGAGGCGATACGTGCGTCAGGTGAGATTGTCTTGACGTTGAACTCGGCAATCAGCTGATCCGCATTGCGCGCCATGTCTTTGCGATTGCACCAGAACGCGGGCCGGCCATTGCGGCCGACGTCGAACATCTTGAACGCTAGGTTATCGGCGACGCTCATCTTGGGGGCGCAAGCGTTGCGCAGGGGTTCTTCGGGCAGGTAGCGTATTTTGTGCTGCCGTGCCTCTGCCCGTGTGGCGGTGTAGGGGGTTCCATTGGCCAGTATCTTGCCCGCTTGGATGCGGCGCTGGCCTGTCAGGATTTCCATCAGCTCCATCTGGCCGTTGCCGGAAATGCCCGCGATGCCCAGAACCTCGCCGGAATGCAGGGTCACCTCGTCGATCTTGATACTCTTCAGCCCGCTGCGGTCATGCGCCTGAATGTTATGTAGGTGCAGCACAGGTTTGCGCGCCGTATCAACGCGGACACGCGGATTAAGAACAGGCGCCTTGCCCATCATGGCGGCACTCATCTCTTCTACGCCCATCTCGGCAACAGCTCCGCCGGCGACATATTTGCCATGGCGCAAGATCGTCACGTGATCAGCAAAAGCCGTCACCTCGCGGAATTTATGCGAGATCATGAGCACAGTCAGCGCGCCCGCGTCCGTCATCGCGCGGATATGGCCCAAAACCTCATCCGCTTCGGTGGGGGTCAGCACCGACGTCGGCTCGTCCAAGATCAAAAACCGGTTGCCAAGGTAAAGCTGTTTGATGATCTCAAGCTTTTGCTTTTCGCCTGCGGAAAGCTGGCTCACAGGACGGCCGAGCGGCACGCTGAATGGCATGGTCGCCATGAAAGTTTGAAGCGACTGACGTTCCTGCGCCCAGTCGATGACGCTTGGCGTGTCGGCCCGACTGATCACCAGGTTTTCAGCGCCGGTAAGCGCGGGGACTAGGGTGAAATGCTGATAAACCATTCCCAGCCCCAGTGATTGCGCAACCTTCGGATCGGTCATGAACGCCTGAGCGCCATCCACAATCATCTCGCCGCTTGTGGCGCGGTTAAACCCCATGAGGCATTTCACCAGCGTCGATTTTCCGGCACCGTTTTCGCCCAACAGCACATGGAAGCTGCCCGCCGGTATCTTGAGAGAAACATCATCGAGCGCTGTGAAATCACCAAAACGCATGGTCATGCCGACGGCTTCGACGCTCATGGCATCGCCTGACGAGCGCGTGGGGGCCGTCATGCCGGAAGCCCCGCGATCAGATCAGCGCTGGTGGTCACGGCCCCAAAGACGCCGCCCTGCATCGTGACCATCTTGATGGCCGCAGCATGGTTCGCAGGGTCAGTGGCCCCGCAACAATCCTCCACGACAACACATTCGAACCCGCGATCATTCGCTTCTCGCATAGTGGTGGAAACACAGACATCGGTGGTGATACCGGTGAGGATCAGATTCTCGATCTGCCTTGTGCGCAGGATCAGCTCCAGATCGGTCGCATAGAAGCTGCCCTTGCCAGGCTTGTCGATGATCGCCTCCCCCTCGAACGGGGCAAGCTCTGGGATGATGTCCCACCCGGCCTCGCCGCGGATCAGGATCTTGCCGCGGGGACCGCTGTCGCCGATCCCTGCCCCAATCTGCTGGCTGCGCCAGCGCTTGTTTGCGGGCAGATCGGCCATATCGGGGCGGTGCCCTTCGCGGGTGTGGATGATGTGGTAGCCCTTGGCCCGCATGTGCGCCAACAGCGATATGATTGGCGCGATCGGTGCCTGGGTCAGCGACAGGTCATAGCCCATGTGATCGACATACCCGCCGACCCCGCAGAAATCAGTCTGCATATCGATAATGACCAGCGCCGTATTCTCGGGGTGCAGATCGCCGTTATAGGGCCAGGCGTAGGGGTGGCTTTGAACGGTGGTCACGACTGCGGCTCCTGCTCGTTGAATCTACGGTTGGGCAGCGGGAAGCCACAGCTTGTGCCGTCAGTGATCTTGACCTCATCTTCCCACGGCAGGCGGTACGCCCCCTTCGCCAGATCGGTCATATAGGTATAAGGGCAATCCTGCGCGCCGCCTTTCACCGCAACATATCCGCGGTGCCCGAACTGATAGGGATTATTCTCGACGCCCCAGCCAATGCGCGCCTCGCGGACGATATCGGGGCGAACCTCGGCGGTAATGATCTCGTCCACGCGTCCGGTTTTGCCATGCGCGATGACCGTGCCTTCGTGGTCGATGATCATCGCCTCACCCATGCTGTCAAAGGTGCCGTCAGAGCCGCACATACAGACGTTCGCGGTGATCATCAGGTTACAGAAGCTGTTGGATTGGTTGGTAAACCGCCACGCCTCGCGCATCGGGGCGGTATATCCCGCGGTACGGATCATGATCTCGGCCCCCTTATACGCCGCTTCGCGCGACATTTCGGGGAACATCCCGTCGTGACAGATGATCAGACCGATCTTGGCACCTTTGGGGCCGATGCAGACAGGAATGCCGCCATCGCCTGGCTCCCACGGTTCTACCGGTACCCAAGGATGCATCTTGCGATAGTACAGCTGGACCTCACCCTGCGGGTCGATGATCAGCCCGGTGTTGTAGGG
>NZ_JAXMNR010000017.1:0-30107 GCF_034670325.1 Antarctobacter sp. | reverse complement strand
GACCGGACCGCCAGTGAAATCCAGCGTATCGTCGCCCGAGGTGGCCCGGATCACGTCGGTCCCGCTGCCGCCGTCAATCGCCTCGATACTGGTCAGGTTGCTCAGCCCGCTGGAGACATTGAACACGTCGTTATAATAGCTGCCCTGCCAGGTATCGGTCCCCGCGCCGCCGTCGATCTGGTCCAGACCGCTGCTGCCGCCGTAAATCGAGAACGTGTCGTCACCCTCGCCGCCGGACAGCGAGTCGTCGCCGCTCCCCCCAGAAAAACGGTCGTTGCCGCCGCCGCCATCGAAATTTTCGGCACCGCCGCTGCCTGTGAAACTGTCGTCGCCTTCAGTGCCGATGATCGAAAAGTAGTCGAACTCTGTCGAGGGGGCCAGTTGCGCGTCAAAGCTGCCGCTCGTGCTTGCGTCGCCTACGACAAAGGTGGTTGCGCCATGGGCTATCGACAACTTGCCGCTGGACGACTTCATGGTGATCCGAAAAGTATCCGGCAGGCCCGACAGATCAAGCGTGCTCCCCCCGCTGGACTCCGCAATCGCGCTCCAAAAGCTGGGATCATTCCAGTTGGATGGGGTCACTACGTAGACTGACAAGTGCTGATCCTGCTTCTAAGGAATGTGCACCCTAGGCTTCACTCTTTAAGAAACTCCTTATTAACAATGCGTTATCCACAAATCGCCAGCCAAGCCGACGTGGCATGCGAAGGCTTCGGACACATCTTGGACCTGTCGCGGTTTGATGCCGCCCCTTTGGTAGGATTACTGACCAAAAGAGACGGACTATGGGACTGAACAAGTCACGTCGGCACCCCTTGCGTCCAAAACGCGAAGCAAACCACTTCTCAGGGTGGCTGCATCGCCGAAGCCGTTGGCCGTGCCGGGTGGTTTGAAGATCGCGAAGATCATCCCGGGCAACCTCGACTTGCGGTTCAAGAGGTTGGTTTAGGTCGAACTTGATGGCAACCAGATGCGTTTTCTAATCGACCGCGTCGCAATCTCGCAGAGTCAAATCGAGGAATGTTGTTTGGACTTCATCCAACTCGCCGCCAGCCGCGGTAATGTCGTCGCGGGTCCGGGCAACTCACTGACTGCCAGCAGGGTCGACCACCTGCACCTAGTCTAGCGAGATCGCCAGCCGGATAGCCTGTTCCGGCTGCTCGCCTTTGCGAATTTAGCGAGACGACATGCGCAACCATTCTTGTTCGGCGTTCAGCGTCAAGTCCATGAAACCGCTGCGTCTCAGACGCCTCAATAGAAGATGAAGCCTGAGATGCTCCCCATTTCGTGGACAGGATCCGGCGTTTTTTAAGCTCTGATCTGCTCCGGCTGATCGGGTTGCGTTGCTTCGATTTGCAGTGAGTAGACCACTGCCGGTGGCTGTCCGCCAAGGGCTTTGTGCGGGCGGCGCTGATTGTAGAACTCCATCCAATTCCGGACACCCGCGCGGGCCTGTGACCCGGTCTCCCAGGCATGCAGATAAACGCCCTCGTATTTTAACGTGCGCCACAGACGCTCGATGAAGATGTTGTCCAGATATCTCAAGGCCCACCGGACAGCGACCAGCATGGGTGTAAAAAAGGGGGGCGTGGACGCCTGATTGGCCGGACCAAAGGCGGCATGAACACCAAGTTGCACGCCATCTGCGACAGTCAGGGGCGGCCACTCAACTTGTTCGTCACCGCTGGACAGGTCAGCGACTACATCGGGGCACGGGCCTTGCTGAGCAGCTTGCCCAAGGTCGAATGGTTGCTTGGGGATCGAGGCTATGACGCCGACTGGTTCAGAGACGCGTTGAAAGACAAAGGGATAAGACCATGTATCTCCGGTCGAAAACAGCGCAAGACCCCTGTCAAATATGACAAGCGCCGCTACAAATGCCGGAACCGGATCGAGATCATGTTCGGCAGACTCAAAGACTGGAGACGCGTGGCCACACGATACGACAGATGCCCCAAGGTTTTCCTCTCCGCAATCGCACTCGCCGCCTTGGCCATCTATTGGTTATGAGATGCCGTAATGAACCGCCCCGGGTTTACCGGAGAGTAAAACACTCAAAGGATGAGCCCTATGACGACGAGACGATTCACGCCCGCCTATCCGGCTGAGCTACGCGAACGCGGTGTTCGGCTGTTTCAAGAGAACCGCGCCAACTACACCAGCGATAGCGCGGCGTATCGTGCGATTGCGCCGAAGCTCGGCTGTTCACCCGACAGTCTGCGCGTCTGGTGCCAGCAGGCCGAGCGCGATGCCGGGCAACGCGCCGGACTGACGAGCGCCGAGAAGGATCGGATCAAGGAATTGGAGCGCGAGGTCCGGGAGTTGCGGACCGCCAACGAGATCCTGAAGAAGGCGAGCGCGTATTTCGCTGCGGCGGAGCTCGACCGCCCGTTCAAGCGATGATCTCCTTCATTGGCGAACTGCGATGTCTCTTTGGTGTCGGGCCGATCTGCCGGGTTCTGGGGATCGCACCATCGACGTTCTACGCACACAAGGCTGTTGAAGATGACCCTGACCTGGCGTCTTCCCGGGCAAAGCGCGACGCGTCTGATGAAGCTGAGATCAAACGTGTCCATGATGCCAGCGGCGGCCGCTACGGAGCCCGCAAGGTCTGGCATGCCCTGCGCAGGGAAGGCCGCGCCATTGCCAGATGCACGGTGGAGCGGTTGATGCGAAGCGCAGGATTACAAGGCGTTGTTCGGGGCAAGAAAGTGATCACGACCAACCCGGACGCAGCACAGCCCTGTCCTGATGACAAAGTGAACCGGGCCTTCGTGGCGGCGATGCCGAACCAGCTCTGGGTGTCAGATTTCACCTATGTCTCAAGCTGGCAAGGGATGGTCTATGTCGCTTTCGTCATCGACGTCTTTGCCCGGAAAATTGTCGGCTGGCGTGTGTCGACGTCAATGACCACAGGCTTCGTTCTCGACGCCCTGAACCAGGCCATATGTCAGCGGGCGCCGTCCGAGGCAGACAAGCTGATCCATCATTCCGACAGGGGATCCCAATACCTGTCGATCAAGTATACCGAGCGTCTGGCCGAAGCCGGCATCGACACCTCTGTGGGCAGCGTTGGCGACAGCTACGATAACGCTCTTGCCGAAAGCACCATCGGCCTGTTCATGACCGAGGTCATCAACTTCCTTGGCCCGTGGAAATCCATAACGAAGGTCGAATGGGAAACCCTGAAATGGGTCGACTGGTACAACAACCGGCGCCTGCACAGCGCCATCGGATACATCACCCCGCGAGAAGCAGAGGAGGCATTCTACGAAAGCTTGAACGCGCCCGAAAAAGCAGCCTAATCATTGAACCAGAAACTCTCCGGTAAACCCGGGGCGGTTCAGTGCGCAAGACGGGGCTAAGCCGCGGTCCTGTCCGCCAAATTATCCGCGGCGAACGTGAGGACGTTTTTCCGCATCCGTGAGAGCAGCCTGATCCCTTGGCTGCCACAGTTGGAGCGGTAGCGGGCTGGTGGCTGCTAGCATGCGGGATCGAAGGCTGCAGCGCGTAGATGTCAATCGTCCAGCGGCAGCAGCGTGTGGCGCCGGAAAGCCACGATCGTTGCTTCCTCGTCTGCGCTCAGGGCGGTGGAACGCGTCTGTTTCGGACGCATCCAGGCGTCTTCGACGCGCTCCCGCTGGCGCCACTTGGCCACGGTCTTGACGTTGATACCGAGCTCCCGGCTCAGCGCCGCGTTCGAAGCCTGCGATCGCTGTATGAGATCTCGGATGGGGTGCGTGGTCGTGGCGCTGCCGTGAAGAAATTGTCCCATAGGGCATCCATGTGATGGTCACAAATTTGTAGACCACCACACCACGAGACTAAAAACCCAGGAGCTACCACACTTTTGCACCCTGTGCGGCACAAATGGATAGGCAAAGTGACCAAAAAACCCAAACTTTACTACCTACGCACAAATGAACATGATCAAGAATTGGGTAGTTATACCTCATCTCAAAAGAGGTTAACAAAACATGGAAGCTCCAAATAAAATAGCCGCAAGTTACGGCGTAACTTTGACGGAAAAGTCAAAAATATTGGAGAGTGTAGCCCAAGAGATTGAAAACACTATCGCTGATGCGGCTGTATCAGTAGATTCTTTAACCTACTCTGAAATGGTATTGGCTGTAACGTCTTTAGAACGAATTGCTGGTAGATTGGCAAAGATCGCAGAAGCCTTCCCAATGGATAGCGACGAATGCCGGACATAATGACAGAGGTGGCTCGGTTTGTCTGAACAGGTTCCCGGCGTTTCGCAAGTGGTTTTCCGCCTTGTTTATGCCGCTGCCGCTTGGGGCGCCGACGGATTAAAATAAGCCTGATCGGATGTTTTGCCGTCAAGCGATGAGTGGGGCCTCCGACTGTTGTAGAAGCCCAGGTAGTTCCGGATCGAGGCGCGGGCCTCGGAGACGCTGGCATAGGCGCGCAGGTAGACTTCCTCGTACTTGATGCTCCGCCACAGGCGCTCGACGAAGACGTTGTCGCGCCACGCTCCTTTCCCATCCATGCTGATCTTGATCTGGCGCGAGGCCAGGACCTTGATGAAGTCGATGGACGTGAACTGACTGCCCTGGTCGCTGTTAAAGATCTCGGGTTGCCCATGTCTGGCCAAGGCTTCCTCCAGTGCCTCGATGCAAAAGCCCGCGTCCAGCGTGATCGATACCCGCCAGGCCAGGATGCGGCGCGTGGCCCAGTCGACCACCGCCGCGAGATAGATGAAGCCCCGCGCCATAGGAATGTAGGTAATGTCCATCGCCCAGACGTGGTTCGGGCGCGTGACGGAGAGGTTCCGCAGCAGGTACGGGTAGATCTTGTGGCCCGGCGCCGGTTTCGAGGTGTTGGGCTTGCGATACAGTGCCTCGATGCCCATGCGCTTCATCAGCGTGGCGACGTGCAGACGCCCCACGACGAACCCCTCTTGGACCAGCAGCCCTTGCAGCATCCGGCGGCCCGCGAACGGGAACTCCATGTGCAGCTGGTCGATCCGATGCATGAGCTTCAGGTCGGCATCCGTGACCGGCTGCGGCGAGTAGTAGATGCTGCCCCGGCTGATCCCGAGGACCCTGGCCTGGCGCGACAGGCTCAACTTTGCGGTCCGATCAATCATCTTCTTGCGCTCGGCAACAGTCCCGCCTTGCCGAGCGCGCTGGACAAAAAATCTTTCTCCAGCGTCAGCTCTCCGATCTTCGCATGCAGGGTCTTCACATCGACTTTCGGTTCCGGGTCTGCTTTTGCGGTCTCGCCAAAAACGCCGGTCGCTCCCACCAGAAGCTGATCCCGCCATTGCTTGATCTGGTTCGGGTGCAGGTCGAAATCCTGCGCCAGCTCGACCAAGGTTTTCTCCCCCTTGATCGCCGCAACCGCCACTTTCGCCTTGAACGCCGGGCTGTGATTCCGGCGCGGTCGTCTTGCCACGGGTCTTCTCCTCGCTCGCAGCATCATGCCGCTGTTGCGCGGAAAATCCACTTATCCCGGTTGTTCAGATTTCCCCAGCCACCTCTCCTGAGCGGTTTGCGCCGCTCCCCAAAATTGGTTTCTGCCCCTCCTGTAGGTACCGCAGAGTTGCACAACAACGTCATTTCGATAGTGGCCCTTGCATAAAAAGTATGCCTTGCAGCAAACATATAAATATATATAAGAATTTAAGTTAAGGGTGGCGACTGAGTCGCGTCGGCGTATTTGCGCCTGAAAACCACAGGCTTCGACCTTTGACGGAAAGAGCCGTTCAACATGCTGTGCTTGGGCTGGATGCCGGCGTTCAAAATTGTCGGTGCTTGATGACGGAGGATGAAAACGTGCTCAGATGCCGGAACAAGTGCTTTGCCAAGCCTGACCCCTTTGAGCCCTTTAATTACAACGGATTAACCTGCTTTTCTCATGCTATAGACCCCGGTTCCGAATGACATGAGGATGTCGCGTCTGATCGACAATTGCCGACTGCCGCGCCCTTGGTTCGCGGTGGTGTCAAAGGCCACGTTGCGTGATGACGCGCTGGCGGGGTTGACGAATGCGGCCATTGTGCTGCCACAGGGCGTGGCCTTTGCGGTGATTGCCGGGTTGCCGCCGGAATACGGGCTGTTCACTGCGTTGATCACGCCGGTGATTGCGGCGATGTGGGGGTCGTCGATGGTGATGGTGTCCGGGCCGACCACGGCAATTTCTGCGGTGATGTTTGCGGCATTGTCGCAATTGGCACCCCCCGGCACGCCCGTCTATGTGCAGTTTGCCCTGACGCTGACCATCGTGGCGGGGCTGTTTCAGCTATTGGCCGGGGTCTTTCGCCTTGGCGGGGTGATTTCGTTTATCTCGCATTCGGTCATGGTGGGGTTTACTGCGGCGGCGGCGCTGTTGATCGGCGCATCGCAGCTAAGCGGCGCACTGGGGATCAGCGTCGAAAGCGGCGGTGGCGTGATCGAACGGATCGCGCGGGTCGTGGAGCGTTGGGAGGCGGTGAACCCATTGGCGGTGATTATCGCGGGGGTGACGCTACTGACCATCATCCTTGTCCAGCGGGTCAGTCGGCGGTTGCCATCTTATCTAGTGGCGCTGATTGTCGGCGCGGGCATTTCCGATTTTTTGGACGCGCGAAGTGCGGGCGTGGCCATGTTCGAAAGGTTGCCGTCGATTGTTCCGGCCTTTTCGGTGCCTCAGGTCACACTGGCGGACATTTCCGCCCTGATGCCCGCTGCAATGTCGGTGGCCTTTGTCGGGTTGCTGGAGGCGATCAGCATTGGTCGGTCCTTTGCGATGCGCCGACAAGAGCGGTACGATTCCAATCAGGAAATCATCGGCCAGGGTCTGTCGAATGTCGTGGCGGGTTTCTTTCAGGCCTATGCCGGTTCAGGGTCGTTCACCCGGTCGGCGCTGAACGTCGAATCCGGCGCGCGGACACCGATCTCGGCCATATTCGCGGCGCTGTTTCTGTTTGTGCTGCTGTTTCTGTTCGCGCCCTTCGTGGACCGCATCCCAAAACCGGCGATGGCCGGGATCATCATCTATGTGGCGTGGCGGCTGATCAGTTTTGACGAAATCCGCCACATCCTGCACGGCAGCCGAAGTGAGACGCTCATTCTTGGGCTGACCTTTTTGGCCGGGGTCACGACCGAATTGGAAAACGCGATTTTCGTAGGTGTGATCACCTCTCTTTTGGTGTTTCTGCATGGCAGCGCGCGGCCGCATCTGGCTGCGATTTCACCGATTTTGTACAACGGCCGTCGGCTGCTGCGCGGGGTCGAGGCGCATGATCTGGAACAATGCCCGCAGATTTCGGTGCTGCGGCTAGAGGGGCCGTTGTTTTTTGGCTCTGTCGATCATGTCGAGGGCGAATTTCGCCGGTTTGAGACGCTGTATCCGGGCCGCAGGCTAAAGGTGCTGGCGCTCAAGGGGTTGGGCAAAATCGACTTGTCCGGTGTCGATCTGCTGGCGGCAGAGATTCTGAGAACGCGCAAGGCGGGCGGCGAGTATCACATTGTTATTGCGTACAAAGAAACGGTTTTGGCGCTGAGGCGAATGAACCTGTTCGCGGTCTTGGACAAGTCGTGGATGCACCCGAACAAGGCCGAGGCCATTGGCGCGGTGATGGAGCATGTGGACCCGCAGGTCTGTGCCACCTGTCGCATCCGCGCCTTTGTGGAATGCGGTAGCAAACCGGCCCCCGAAGGGATGCCGCGCGACAGCGGGCCGCCGGTTGTGTCGGTGCTTGGCACGCGGGGAATGAATTTTCGCGACTGAGGGGCGTGACGGGCGGGCCTTGGCCCATAGCACACGCAACGACTTGGGAAAACGACATCGCGGGGCAACAGGGCGGGTAACGCCACCTTGCGACAGCAAAAGGGAACGAAATCATGAACGCCTATCCAGACCTAAAACTGTTGATCAACGGCGAATGGCGGTCCAGCGCGACCGGAGCCACGTTGGATGTCATCAACCCCGCCACCGAAGAGGTGCTGGGCGCCTTGCCCGCCGCCGCGCCCGAAGATCTGGATGCGGCGTTGCAATCGGCCAAACGCGGTTTTGCCACGTGGCGGGCCATGTCGCCCTATGCGCGGGCGCAGATCATGATGGATGCTGCGCGCCTGATCCGTGAGCGGACAGAGGCCATCGCCGCCGTTGTGACGCTGGAAAACGGCAAGCCGCTGGCCGAGGCGCGGATGGAGATCGGCACCGTCGTCGATATCCTGCAGTTCAGCGCAGAAGAGGGCAAACGCCTGCATGGCCGCATCGTTGAGGGCCGCGCCCCCGGAGTGCGGCACTATGTGGTCAAGGAACCTGTCGGCGTTTGTCTGGCGATCACGCCTTGGAACTTTCCGATCAACACCGTGGCGAAAAAGATCGGTGCGGCGCTGGGGGCAGGGTGCTCGGTCATCCTGAAGGCGTCGAATGAAACGCCTGCCTCGGCCATTGTGCTGGCGCAGGCGTTGGTGGATGCGGGTCTGCCAGCGGGTGTGGTGAACGTGGTGTTCGGCCCCTCGGCGCAGCTGACCAAGCACCTGATGGCGTCCGACATCGTGCGCAAGGTGTCGCTGACCGGGTCGGTTCCGGTGGGCAAGCAGCTTGCGACCTTGGCCTCAGACCGGATGCAGCGCCTGACGATGGAACTGGGCGGCCACGCGCCGGTGGTGGTGTTTGACGATGTGGATATCGGCAAGGCGGTCGATTTGTTGGTGCCGGGCAAGTTCCGCAACGCCGGGCAAATCTGTATCTCACCCACACGGTTCTTTGTGCAGGACGCGATTTATTCCGACTTTGTCGATGCTTTCACCGAACGGGCCGCCGCGATCAAGGTGGGCAACGGCATGGAAGACGGCACATTGATGGGGCCGCTGGCGAACTATCGGCGGCTGAGCGCGATGGACAGCTTTGTCGAGGATGCGCGCAATCGCGGTGCGACGATCACCACCGGAGGTGAGCGGATCGGCAATCACGGCTATTTCTTTGCCCCCACGGTGATCAAGGACGCGCCAGACGACAGCATGGTGATGACCGAAGAACCGTTTGGCCCCTTGGCGCCGATGACGCGCTTTGGGTCGATCGACGAGGTGGCGGAACGCGCCAATGCGCTGGAACTGGGGCTGGCGTCCTATGCGCTGACCAATTCGCTGGATCGCGCGACGCAGATCGGGGACGCACTGCAGGCGGGGATGGTGGGCATCAACACGGTTGCCGTCGCCATTCCCGAGACACCCTTTGGTGGGGTGAAGGAAAGCGGCTACGGCGTTGAGGGCGGGCCTGAAAGCCTGGAACATTACGTGGTGCCGAAATCCATCGCGCAAAAGCCGTTCCTGTAACCGGCTGTGTCGGCCGCATCGTTTCAATGCGGCCGACCTGTTTACATGCGGTTACGACGCCGTGAGCGCATATTTGCCCTCGGTGTGCATATACAGGATGCAATCCGCGTCGGCGCCACAGGAAACGGCATGCGATGCATCCCCTTTGGAGCCGAAATAACTGCCCGGATTCAAGGTGTTGACTGTTTCTTCGCCCGATAGCGTCACGCTGGTGCTGCCCTGAACGGTGACGGCGCGCATGAGGGGCGCATCGGTGCTGAGCGTTCCGGCATAGCCTGCGGGCAGCTTGATAAATGTGCCGTTCTTTTCATTGCCCTCAAGACTGCCCCAGAGGAACGCAACCTGGGCGCCGCCGTCGCCGTCCACCCATTTCACGTCTTCTGCGTCCAGCCACATGATGTTGCGGGTCTCAAGGTTGACCGGAAGCTCTCCGCCATCAAACGCCTCATCCGCAGGTTTGACCAGATATGGCCCGGACAGGATTTCGAGAAAGATCATCGACCGTTCGCCATCGGCGCTTTCGGCGGCGGTGATGTGGTTTTCGCCCAGCGGCTGTGTCCAGAACGACCCCGGACCCATCCACAATTTGGCGGCGTCGGGATCGTCGTTATGCACGACGCCGCTGATCACGACAGCACGGTAAGTGATGTTGTGAATGTGTGGCGGCGATTGGAACCCTTCGGCAAAGGTCACCAACATGCCCGATGGCACGTCTTTGCGGATATCGCCCCACAGTGCGCCGGACCGTGGGCTTGCGTCGCCCCGCGCCGGATTCAGCGGGATGAATTCGACATCTGTGTCCTTGACCAGCTCATTGCCGGAATGTGCGTCGGCCATGGTCTGCGTCGCCCCAAGTGCCGCCAGCATCAGCGCCAGCCCAAAGGCGGGAAGTCTCGTCGGTTTCATGTCATCTCCTCCATGTTGACATTTCGTGACAAGGCTATGGTTTTAGATGTACCTACTTTTTTGCAAGTAGGTACATTTTTCCCTGTTACGCACAAAGTTTACCTTTTTGGGACTGTCGCTGGGTGACGGTCATCAGATCGCGCGCAGGTGTGTTTTTTGTCAAACTGTATTGTTATATAGTTCTATATGTTTTAATGTTCATGCAGGGAGACGGCAATCACGATTCGGGCGGCAGGCATCCAAACCAGCCCACCCCGCGCGATGCCAAACAAGGGAGGGACACCGCCGTAAGTCTTGGGCAAAGGGGCGCAATAGGCCCGTTTTCTGAATTCGGTTTCATTGCGATCAGCCTAAAGCGTTGATTGGCGCAGCGACACTGTTGGGGACGTGTCAGCACCCCAAAACAGCCGGAAAATCCCATGCTTACAAAAATGTGTGTACTTGCATTTTGATAAGGACAAATCGATCCTTTCCCAAATGCACGACGCAATAAAATTTCGGTCCCCAAGGGCCGTGGCCATAGCCGCGCCCATAGGCCCCCCGAGTTGAGGAGAAGACGACGCTATGACCAAAGAGCTTGCCGGAAAAACAGCAGTTGTGACAGGGGCGGGTCGCGGTCTTGGGCGATCTATTGCGATCTATTTTGCACGGGCCGGGGCCGATCTGGCGATCTGTTCGCGCACAATGGCCGAGCTGGAGGCCGTCAGGGCCGAGGTCGAGGCAGAGGGCGTGCGCTGCTTTGTCCGCGCGGTGGATCTGTCGAACGAACCCGCGACACAGACCTTCTGCGAGGATGTTTTAAAGGAATTCGGCAAGGTCGATGTGCTGGTCAACAACGCTGGCTCGGAACTGGAAACGGGCCGTATCGACGCGTCTGACCCGGCGAAGTGGTGGAAAACCATCGAGATCAACGTGCGCGGCCCCTATATGGTGACGCGCTTCCTGCTAGAGGGCATTTCCGAGGGTGGCAAGATCATCAACGTGACCTCTGGCATGGGAAAACGGGCGGGCGACAAAAACAGCTCGTACCACATCTCAAAGGCGGCGATGAATATGTTCACCGATGCGCTGGCGAACGAACTGTGGTCGCGCAAGATCGACGTCAACAATCTGATCCCCGGCCCTGTCGCCACCAGCATGTTGAACAAAGACGGCCCCGAAGGTCGCCGCACCACCCCCGAAGAAGTGCTGGAACGGTTCGCCGATGGTGTGCCCCCCGGTTTCCCCGAATGGGAACGGCTAAAGCACCCCGACGAAATCGGCGAACTGGCGCTGTACATGGCGACGCGCCCGGTTGGCGGCCCGACCGGCCAGACCTTTTCCCTGGCGCGACGCCCACTGGGGTAACGCCGACGGGGCAATGAACCAGCCGCCATATGCCGCGGCTGACGGGCAGAGGGAGGGACGTAGAAATGAAGATGGTGATCTCAGGGTTGGACAAGACCAACATCCTGATTTGCAAGGGCCTAAGATGGCTCACGATTACACTGATGGCTTTGATCATGCTGAACGTTTTTGTCGGCGTTTTCTGGCGGTACGTTCTGAACAGTTCGCTGCCGTGGTACGAAGAGGCGGGCAAATACATGATGTTCTGGCTGGTCTTTGTGGCCGCGCCGATCGTGCTGAAAAACCGCGGGCAGATCGCCTTGGATATCGTTCCGAACATGCTGCCGCCGCGCCTGCGGAACGTCAACTATTTGATCATCTATTCCGTGGTCTTCGGGCTGATGTGCATCTTTGTCTGGCAGGGCTATAGCCTTGCTTGGATCGCGCGCAAACAGCAGCCTTCGTCGTTCGAGCTTTCGTTTTTCTGGATCTACTTCGCCATCCCGTTCGGGAGCGCAATCATGGCTCTGATTTCGTTCGAGTTCTCGCTGACCGCCCTGCTTGGAATATTCAGGCCCGACGACATCGACCTAGAGCCGGGCAGCATGATCGACAATTCACTTTCCTGACACGGCCTGACGGCTTTCGGCAAAAGACCGGACCCCTGCCTAGCCGCAGCGGGCTCTGAGGAGGAGATACACCATGCCTTTGACGTTTTTCTGGGTCTTTCTGGGCCTGATGGTCGCCGGGATACCGATTGTGTTCGCGCTGGCGGCGGGGCCCTTGGCGGGGTTCCTGATCGCGGATCAACCCGCCTTCATGAAGATGTTGCCGCAGCAGATGTTCGGCGGGATTGCGCAATTCCCGATCCTTGCGATCCCGCTGTTCATCCTTGCCGGTGAGGTGATGAACGTCTCTGGCATCACCAAAAGCCTTGTGACCTTTGCCAATGTTCTGGTGGGTCACGTGCGGGCCGGTCTGGCGCAGGCCAATATCGTGGCCTCGATCATGTTTGCTGGCCTGTCCGGGTCGGCTGTGGCGGATACTTCGGCGCTGGGGTCGATCTTTATCCCGGCGATGGAAAAGGACGGCTATTCCCGCGCCTTTGCGGCGGCGGTGACGGCGGCGAGTTCGGTCATCGGGCCGATCATTCCGCCCAGCATCATCATGGTGATCTATGCCTATGTAATGAACGTGTCCGTCGCCGCACTGTTCCTGGCGGGCATCATACCAGGCATCATGGTGGGAGTCGGTCTGATGGCGGTCACCGCGATCATCGGCAAGCGCCGCAATTACCCCAAGGCCCACCGCCGCGCCACCAGCGGAGAAGTCTGGACCGCGTTCAAACCCGCCTTTCTGCCGCTACTGACGCCGGTGATCATCCTTGGCGGCATCGTGTCGGGGATTGTGACCCCGACCGAGGCGGCGGGGGCAGCGGTGTTCTACGCGCTGATCCTGTCGATGCTGATCACCCGCACGGTCAAGCCCAAGGACCTAATCGGCATCTTCTACCGCACCGGGCTGGTTTCGTCATCAATCCTGCTGATCGTCGGATCGGCCACTATCTTTGGCTGGGCGGCGACAGTGTCGGGTGTGCCTCAGTCACTGGGCAAGATGCTGTTTACCATCACCGAAAACCCGTTCCTTTTGCTGCTCTTGGTCAATGTTCTGCTGCTGATCATCGGCATGTTTCTGGATGCGGTGCCTGCGATCCTGATCCTTGGGCCGATCTTTGCCCCCGCGCTGGCCCAAGTGGGCGTCGACCCGGTGCATTTCGCCATCATCATGTGCGTCAACGTCACCGTCGGTCTGGTGACACCGCCGATGGGGATGATCCTGTTCGTCGCCTCGGGGCTGACCCGAACCGGGATCGAGGTGATTTCCAAGGAGTTGTGGCCCTACCTCGCCGTGCATTTTCTGGTGATCATCCTGATCTCGATGGTGCCGGCGCTGACCCTGACGATACCGAAACTCTTTGGCTTCATGTGAGCACGAAGCCGTCACGAAACGATCCAGACTTAAGGGAGGAACCAAATGTCTGTCTCAACAAAACTCAATACCCTCACCATCGGGCTTACCAGCGTTCTGGCCATGACATCCGCCGTTCAAGCCGCTGAATACACGCTGAAAATCGGTCACGTGGCCGCCGTCAGCCAGCCGCTTTCGACCTGCGCCGAAGTGATGAAATCTCATGTCGAACGGTATTCGGGCGGGCGCATCGAGGTGCAGCACTACCCGGCTGGACAGCTTGGCAATTTTCGCGCGAACGTCGAGGCGGTGCAGATCGGCACGCTGGAAATGACGCTGACCTCGGGCGGCGGTATCGCCAACTTCTTTGGTCCCATCCAGGCCTTTGATATCCCCTATCTGTTCGCCAACGATCAGGTGATGGACAAGGTCATGGCCGACAAGGAACTGACCGAGAAACTGCGCGCCGACGTGCTGGACGCGACGGGCACCGTGCGCCTGATGGGCATGACAGGCGGTGTTGGCTGGCGCGATTTCTTTGCCAATGTGCCGGTCAAAACTGCCGCTGATCTGGAAGGCGTGAAAATGCGCACCGTGGAATCGCCGGTTTCGATGGAATTCGCCAGCGCGCTTGGCATGAACCCGACGCCCGTGCCGTGGCCCGAACTGTATACCTCGCTTGCGACGGGTGTGGTCAATGGCACCAAGAACGCGCTGTCGGATGTGGTCGACACATCCCTGAACGACTACGTCAAATACGCGGTCGCCGATCACCACACCCACAACCTGATCTTTTGGTGGATGGCTGATAGCTGGCTGCAACGCCTGCCCGAAGACCTGCAGGGCGTGGTGGCGGATGGCTTTCACGAGCTGACCAAAACCTGCAACGGCCTGCCCGGCGCGCTGTACCTTGAGAAATACGAAAAATTCGTCGCCTCAGGTGGTGAAGTCCATATTCCGTCGGAAGAGGAAAAAGCCACCTTCCTGCCCGGCCAGCAGCCGGTGATCGACTGGTTCGTGGATAAATACGGGTCGGAATACTACGACCTTGTGCAGGCTGCCGTGGCCCGCGCCAATGCGGAAATCGAGGCCGAAAAAGCCAGCTTTACCGGAAAGTAATACCTGCGCCAGCCCTGCAGCCGGGGCTGGCGATGGGGGTCAGGCGGCATCATCCGCTGTCGTCTGATCCCCTGCCTCTTCGGTCAGTTTGCGTTTTTTAAAGGCAATGCCCCATTCCCGCATCACCGAAAGGACAGGTTCCAGTGACCGCCCAAGTTCTGTAAGTTCGTATTCGACCCGCGGCGGCACTTCGGCAAAGACATGGCGCTTGATGACGCCGTCGGACTCTAGTTCGCGCAGTTGTAGTGTCACCATGCGTTGGGTCGCGTTGGGCATGTTGCGGCACAGTTCGCCAAACCGCAGCCGCCCGACAAGCAGATTGCACAGAATGACCGGCTTCCACCTGCCGCCGATGACGCTCAGCGTTGCTTCGACGTTGCTGCCGGTTCTCCAGTCATACTTTCGGGCCATGCGGCGCACCTCGGGAATTGGGTCATTGGTCGTCGTGAAGCTAAGAGAAGCAGAGATAACAGTCAATAAACGCAAATACTGACGGAAATGTAAGTGGCGCAGATAGAGGTGCCTTGTCGCATTCCGAGATCATTCGAGTTGCCATTCTGGAGAGTGAAATGAAGGCTTTGGGATACACGCAAAAGGGGGCGATTTCTGAACCCTCTTCTGTCGTGGAATTTGAAACCGACCAGCCGACACCGGGGGCGGGCGATCTGCTGGTCGAGGTGCTGGGCGTGTCGGTCAATCCGGTCGATGTCAAAGTGCGCGCCAACCGGCGGCCGCCCGGCGACGCGCCGCGTATCTTGGGGTTTGATGCCGCCGGTATCGTCCGCCAGACCGGCGCGGCGGTGAAGGGGTTCAAACCCGGCGACGCTGTTTTCTACGCGGGAGAGTTTACGCGCCCCGGTTCGAACGCCGCCTTTCAGGTGGTGGATGAACGGCTGGTGGGGCGTAAGCCGAACTCACTAGGGTTCGCTGAGGCAGCGGCGCTGCCGCTGACCAGCATCACGGCGTGGGAAATCTTGTTCGACTGTTTTCGGGTCGCCGAAGGCGGCGGCGCTGGAGATGCGGTTTTGATCATTGGCGGGGCAGGGGGCGTTGGGTCGATCCTGATCCAGCTTGCCAAGCAGTTGACCGGCCTGACCGTCATCGCCACCGCATCGCGCGACGACACCCGCGCCTGGGTCACGAAGATGGGCGCGGATCATGTCATCGACCACCACAAACCGCTGGACGCGCAGGTGGCGGATTTGGGACTGCACCCGCGCTATGTTGCCTCGCTGAACCAGACGGGTCGGCATTTTGCGGCCATCGTAGAACTGATCCAACCGCGCGGCCACATCTCCCTGATCGACGATCCGCAAGGGATTGATATCACGGCGATCAAGCTAAAGGCGCTGACGCTGAGTTGGGAGTTCATGTTTGCCCGGTCGATGTTCCAGACCGACGACATGCAGGCGCAAGGCGATCTATTGGGCCGCGTTTCGGCGCTGGTGGATGAGGGGCGGTTGGTCACGACAGCCAACCGGCATCTTGGTCCGCTGACGGGGGACAGCCTGCGCGCGGCATTGACCGAACAGGACAGCGGTGCGGCCATCGGCAAGATCGTTCTGGACGGTCTTGGCAACGCTGCGGGCTAAGGATTGGCCGCGGCTGCGGCATCGAATGAAAGGATACAGATATGAACCGTCTCGACAACAAAATCGCCATCATCACCGGCGGGGCGAACGGGCAGGGGGCGGTCGAGGCCGAACTGTTCATCGAGGCCGGCGCAAAGGTTGTCATCACCGACATCAACAGCACGGCAGGCGAAGAAACCGCCGCGCGTCTTGGCGATAAATGCACCTTTGTCCAGCATGATGTGAGTTCCGAGGAAGACTGGGCGCGGGTGGTCCAGACAACGCTGGACCTGCACGGCCAGATCGACGTGCTGGTGAACAACGCGGGGATTTTCAAGGTGCTGACGCTTGAGGAAACAGACCTCAAGGTTTGGGAGCAGACCGTGGCGATCAACCAGACGGGTGTGTTTCTGGGGATGCGTGCGGTCGCTCCGGCGATGAAGCAGAAAAAATCCGGCAGCATCGTCAACATCTCGTCCATCGCTGGGCTGACATCGGCCAAGGCGCACGCCTATTGCGCCACCAAATGGGCGGTGCGCGGCATGTCCAAGGCGGCGGCGGTGGAATTCGGCCCGTCGAACATCCGCGTGAATTCGGTCCATCCCGGTTTCATTGATACGCCGATGCTGGATGCCCACGGCGTGCCGCGCGAACAGCTGGTTGCCAAGGTGCCGCTGGGCCGCACCGCTGAGGTGATCGAGGTGGCGCGGGTTGTGCTGTTCCTTGCGTCAGAGGACAGCAGCTATTGCACTGGTCATGAGTTTGTCGTCGACGGCGCGATCAAAGCCTGATCGCCCGGCGCGGGCCTGCCCCGGTTATAACACGCGCTCCCGGTCGTGGCCGGGGCAGGTCATCGGATTGGTTAGAAAGCAGAAAAGGGGGCCGCGATGGCCCCCTTTGTTGTTCGGTCGGTCTGGGATCAACCGAAGGCGCGGTCCAGTGCGGCGGTGTTCACGCCCAGACCGGGGGCATCGGACAGAGTAACCCAACCGTCGGTCAGGTTCAGCGGAAAGACCTCATCGCGAAAGGTGTTTTCGTTGGCGTCGCATTCCAGCAAGCCCGGCCCGCCAGCGGCGGCCAGCAGATGCGCCGAGGCCGCCAATGCGATCCCGCCGCCAAGGGAGTGCGGGCAAAAGGTCAGGCCGTGTGCCACCACATCCCGCGCGACGGGCAGGCATTCGGTAAAGCCGCCCCATTTGGCGATATCGGGCTGCACAAAGTCCAACCATTTGTCGCGCGCCACGGCATCGTATTCGGCGCGTGTCTGAAAATTCTCCCCCCCGGCGAGGGGCACCGAGGTTGCGAATTTGAGCGCGTGCCACTCGGCAACCGGGACATCGACGGCCATCGGTTCCTCGATCCATAGGGGCGCGTGCGGCGTGATCCATTGCATGGCGGCTGTCGCTTGTTCTGGTGTCCAGCCTTGGTTGGCGTCCAGTAAGAACGCCTCGCCCTGTTTCAGATCCCCGGCGATGGCGGCCACATTGGCGCGGTCGGTGTCATCGCCAAAGCCGACCTTGAGCTTGAAATTCCGGTGGCCGTTGTGCCGGGCGCGGGCAACGGTGTCCAGAACGCCAACCGGGTTGATACCGCTGGCGTAGGCCGGGATGCGGTTGGTGTCCGCACCTAACAGGGCGTACAGCGGCTGTTCATTGCGTTTGGCGATCATGTCCCAAACGGCGATATCGACGCCTGCAATGATCTGGGCAATCGGTCCCGGTTCGCCGGTTTGCAGCCGAAGGATGCGCAGCTTGGCGGTCATCGCCTCGTAGCACGCCTGCGGATTGACAAAGTCCAAACCCACCATGCGCGGGGCGATTTCTGTATCTACCAGACGGACGCGGTGTTCAGCGCCGCAGACAGGGAAATTGCACCAAACCTCGCCATAGCCTTGCACGCCTGATTGATCGGTGACCCGGATCAGTAGGGTGGGGCGGTCGTGCATGATGCCAAATGACGTGCGCACCGGGGTCGAAATGGGCGTGCGCACCAGTTTTGCCTCGATCGCGGTCAGGTTGAGGGTTGTTTTCGTCATTTCTGCGGTCCTTGCGTCATGTTTTGCGCGCGTCTTCCAGGATCATGTCGCTGGCTTTTTCGGCGATCATCACGGCGGGGGCGTTGGTGTTGCCCGACACGATTTCCGGCATGATCGAACAATCGACCACCCGCAGGCCGTTGATGCCATGCACGCGCAGCCGGTCATCGACCACGGCCATGGGATCCGCGCCCATCTTGCACGACCCGGTTGGGTGATAGACGGTCGTCGTATTGCTGCGCACCCAATCTAGGGCGGCGTCGTAATCATCCAGATCCAGATCGCGGGGCGGGCGGAATTCTTCGGTGATCTCAGCGGCCAAAGCGCTTTGCCGCGCGATATTGCGCGAGATGCGGACGCCTTCGACGGTCTTGCGGCAATCGCTGTCGGTCGCCAGATAGTTTGGCTGGATCTTTGGCGGCAGGGACGGGTCCGCCCCGGCAAGCGTGATCTCACCTTTGCTTTCGGGGCGCAGCACGCAAACCGTCGCGGTAAAGGCGGAAAACGGATGCACGCCCTCGGCGGGGCTGTCCGCCGACCAAGGGTTGATGTGGAACTGAATGTCGGGGGTGTCCAGATCGGGAGAGGTGCGCAGAAAGCCCGCGACCATGCTGGCCCCCATAGTCATCGGCCCGTTGCGTTTCAGGCCATAGCGCATAGCGGTTTTCGCCTTGGCAAAGAGGCTGCGCACCTCGTCATTTACCGTCTTGTTGCGAGTCTTAAAAGTCGTGCGGGCCTGTAGATGGTCCTGTAGGTTCTTGCCCACGCCCGGCAGATCATGCTTGGGCGCGACGCCCGCCTTGCGCAGCTCTGTCCCGTTGCCGATGCCCGACAGCATCAGGATTTGCGGCGATCCGACCGCGCCAGAGGACAGGATCACCTCACGCCCGGCACTGATGCTGCGCACTTGTCCAGTGCGGTCGATGATTTCCACGCCCACGGCGCGGGTGCCGTCCAGCACGACCTTGCGCACCTGCACATTGGTCATGATCTCTAGGTTGGCGCGGTTCTTAACCGGCTTGAGGTAGCCCACCGCCGTGCTGCACCGGCGGCCATTACGGATGGTCAGCTGGTAGTACCCGACGCCTTCTTGCGTGGTGCCGTTGATGTCGTCATTGGCGGGATATCCGGCCTCTTGCGCGGCGCGCATCCAGGCATCGCAGATCGGATGGGTGTAGGCCGGATCAGACACTGCCAGCGGGCCATCGGCCCCGTGCAGATTGTCCGCGCCGCGTTCGTTATCCTCGGACCGTTTGAAATAGGGCAGAACATCGTCCCAGCCCCAGCCGGTATTGCCCATCTGCCGCCAGCGGTCGTAATCCTGCGCCTGCCCGCGCACATAAAGCAGCCCGTTCAACGCCGACGATCCGCCCAGCACCTTGCCCCGTGGCCATTTGATGGATTTGCGGTTCAGGCCGGGGACGGGTTCTGTCGTGTAGCACCAGTCATAGCCGGGGTTGTTCATGGTCTTGAAATACCCGGCGGGCACGTGGATCCAAGGATAGCGGTCCTTTGGTCCCGCCTCGATCAGCAGCACCTTGTTCTTGGGGTCCGCGCTTAGCCGGTTGGCCAGCACACAGCCGGATGACCCCGCCCCGACAATGATGAAATCCGCCTGCATGTCAGCTCCTGATTATGGGACGTGGCACAGGTGATCGGGCGGGGGCGTTTATCCCCGCCGCGACACCGATTTGAATGGGATCAAAGAGGCTTCAACCCAAGGATTTCGCGCGCCTCGGTCGGGGTGGCCATGCTGCCGCCCAGAGAGCTCACTATGCTCACGCCCTTTTCGACCAGCTGCGCGTTGCTTTTGCACAGCTCGCCCTTGTCGATATAGACCGTGTCCTCCATTCCGATGCGGACATGTCCGCCCATCAGGAAGGACAGCGCCATCATGCGGTAGGCGTTTTTGCCAATGCCAAAGGCGGCCCATTCACTGTTCTCGGGCAGTTGCGAAATCAGGTAAGCCAGCGTTTGGTAGTTCGCAGCAGAGCCAAAGTTGATGCCCATGACAAACTGGAACATGGCAGGGGATTTCAGGATGCCCTTGGCAAGGAAATCCTTGGCCATGTTCAGATCGCCGGAATCAAAGATCTCGATCTCGGGCTTGGTCCCGGCCTCGGTCGCGATGTCGGCCATGACCTGTAGCGTCGGGGGCGTGTTGATCACGGTCCACGACTTGTTGACCATCGTGTTGAAATCCAGCGTGCAGATTTCGGGCTTTAGCTCTTTGACATGCGCAGACCGCAGGGTGGGATGACACAGGGTCGTGCCGGGGCCCGCGATGCTGGGATTTTCTTCGCTGGGGACATAGCGCTGCCCTTCGCCGGTGGTCAGGTTGATGACAATGTCCGACCCGGCATCGCGGATGCGGTCAACGACCTCTCGATACAGGTTAATGTCCATCGACCCTTTGGCCGTTTCTGGGTCGCGCACATGCATGTGCGCGATGGCGGCACCGGCCTTGCCCGCTTCCACAGCGGCCTGAGCGATCTGCTCTGGCGTCACAGGCAGGTTTCCGTTTTGCGATGGCATGGTTCCGTTGCCGGTAACCGCGCAGGTCATGATGGTTTTCTTGGCCAAGTCAGGCATCCTTTTCTGATTTGGGCAGTTTCCAAGGCGCGAATGCCTTGGCGGGTAGCCCATTGCGGGCCGTCGAATGTGGCCTCGTAAATTTCTATTGTTATAAACTACTATATGTTTTAATGTTTGTCAAACGCGCCAATCGCCAAATGTCGAGCGGTTGGGCGCTTGACCAAACGCGCCCGCACCGGGCTGACGAGATTAGGGAAGAGAAAAGCCATGAAAAATCAGATTGATAAACCCCGCACTGCGTTGGTTACGGGCGGCGCGTCTGGTATCGGGCTTGCCAGTGTCGCCGCGCTTGCCCAACAGGGTGTCCGGGTCGCGATGAACCACCTTGAGGACGATTCGCAGGGGCCCGAGCAGATCGAAAAGCTGCGCGCTCAGGGGCTGGACGTGATCTCGGCGCCGGGCAACGTGTCGATCCCCGGCAATGCCGAGGCGATGGTCGAAAGGGCCATCGCTGATCTGGGCGGGCTGGATTATCTGGTGAACAATGCCGGTATTGCAGGCACTCGCGACCCGATTCCGGCGTCTGAACTGGACCGCATCGACGAAGAGCTCTGGATGGCGCTGCTGAACACAAACCTGATTGGGGTATTCCGCTGTTCCAAGGCTGCGGCCACGGCCCTGCGGGATTCGGGCGGCGCGATTGTCAACACAGCCTCGACCGCTGGTATGGGTCTTCAGGGCAGCAGCACGCCCTATGCAGCCAGCAAATCCGGCGTTGTTAGCGTCACGCGGTCATTGGCGCGCGGTCTGGCTCCCGACGTGCGGGTCAATGCGGTGGCACCGGGCCAGGTCGCCACGCCATGGACCAAGGACTGGCCGCAGGAACGCAAAGAGGCAGCTCTGAACAAGATGCTGATCAAGCGGCATGTTCAGGCTGAGGATGTAGCCCAGACCATCGTTTACCTGCTGACCGGCGCGCCGATGATCACCGGGCAGACCATCGTGATCGACGGCGGCATGACCGTATCGTGATCTAATTCGGCGATCTGACTATCCGTCAAAGTCGATCCGGAATTCCAGCGCGTCACCCGGATAGATCAGATCGCCAAAATAGACCAGCTGATCTGTATCGTCCTTCACCTTGCGCACCACTTTGAACACTGGCGAATTCACCTCGACTTGCAACCCTTCGGCCATTTCCAGATCGGCAGAGGCCAGCGCCACGGTCTGCGTAGCCGAGCCAAGCGAAATCCCAAGATCCTTAAAGGCCAGAACAATCAGTTCGGTCTCAAACTTTTCAGGAGCACTGTCGAAAATGTCTCTGCGCAGGTTCACGTCCAACAGGCAGAACGGCTTGCCCCCCAGTTGGTGGCGCCGCTTCAACCTCTTAAAGGCTGTGCCGTCGACGATGACATCGTCTAGCGGCGAGGTGTCGGTGCTTAGCAACACTTCGAGAGGCATGTCACCGCCCAGAAGTTGGGACATTTCGGATTTCACCGAAAACACCCGGCGCGGCTGGATGTCGATGTGTTTGACAAAGGTGCCGCGCCCGGATGTCCGTTCGATCAATCCCTCGGCGTCCAGCGCGTTCATCGCCTCGCGGACTGTCAGGCTGGTGACGCCAAAGACTTCGGCCAGTTCCTTGAGCGTTGGCAGCTTGTCCCCGCTTTTCAGTTCGCCATTGCGAATTTGGTTTCGCAACAGCGACGCGACTTCGACGTGTAATGGAACATGGGACCGGCGCATGGAACGGAGAGACACGGTGGCTGACCTTTCAAAAGTCGGAAACATAAAGACATATATAACTATCCGCGCTGCGGCACAACATGGCACGAAATTGCAAGCGCGCTGACCAATCCAAGGCCCTTCGGTTGGATCTGAGGTCGAGGGCAAAACCCAACTTGCCGCCCCAATAATTCCGGCCGGTACGAAAGGAACGTGATGAACAAAGTGTTTGATTCACCCGAGGCCGCTCTGGATGGCGTGTTGCACGACGGCATGCTCATCGCTTCGGGCGGCTTTGGCCTCTGCGGCATTCCGGAGCTGCTGATCGACGCCATCGTCGAGAGCAAAGTCAAGGATTTGACCGTTGCCTCCAACAATGCCGGGGTTGACGATTTTGGCCTGGGCAAGCTGCTTGCCACCAAGCAGGTCAAGAAGATGATGTCGTCTTATGTTGGCGAGAATGCCGAATTTATGCGCCAGTATCTCAGCGGCGAGCTTGAACTGGAGTTCAACCCGCAAGGCACGCTGGCCGAACGTATGCGCGCCGGTGGGGCAGGGATCCCCGGTTTCTACACCAAGACCGGCGTCGGCACGGTGATCGCCGAAGGCAAGGACGTGAAATCCTGGAACGGTCAGGACTACATCCTCGAAGAAGGCATCTTTGCCGATCTCGCCATCGTCAAGGCGTGGAAAGCCGACGACACCGGCAACCTCATCTTCCGCAAGACCGCCCGCAACTTTAACCCGCCAGCGGCGATGTGTGGCAAGATCTGCGTTGTCGAGGTCGAAGAGATCGTGGAACGCGGCACGCTTGATCCCGATCGCATCCACCTGCCGGGCATCTACGTGCACCGCATCATTCAGGGCGACCACGAAAAGCGTATCGAACAGCGGACCGTCCGCAAGCGGGAGGAAGCATAATGCCCTGGGATCGCAATCAGATGGCCGCGCGCGCGGCAGAAGAGCTTGACGACGGGATGTATGTGAACCTTGGCATCGGCATCCCGACGCTGGTGGCCAACTATGTCGGCGACAAGGACATCACCCTGCAGTCGGAAAACGGCATGTTGGGCATGGGTCCGTTTCCGTTTGAGGGCGACGAAGACCCGGACCTGATCAACGCGGGCAAGCAGACGATCACCGAACTGGCCCGCACCTCGTACTTTGACAGCGCGACCTCGTTCGGGATGATCCGCGGCGGCAAGATTGCGGCGGCGATCCTTGGCGCGATGGAAGTCGACGAAAAGGGCGATCTGGCGAACTGGATGATCCCCGGCAAGCTGGTCAAAGGCATGGGCGGCGCGATGGACCTTGTGGCTGGTGTCGGCAAGGTCATCGTGGTGATGGACCACACCAACAAGCACGGCGACAGCAAGGTGCTGAAGGAATGCACCCTGCCGCTGACGAGCAAAGGTGTGGTTGATCGGATCATCACCAATCTGGGCGTGCTGGACGTGGTCGAAGGCGGTCTGAAGATCGTCGAATGCGCCGAGGGCGTCACCGAAGACGATCTGCGCGCCGCGACGCAGGCGACCATTCTTTAACCACGAAACGCCAGTTTTGGAGCAAGAAATGACTGATTTGAACGGAAAGACCGCAATCGTGACGGGATCAACGTCGGGGATTGGTCTGGGGCTGGCGCGTGGCTTTGCCAGCGCGGGCGCAAATGTCGTGCTGAACGGCTTTGGCGATGCGGCGGAGATTGAGGCCGCGCGGCGCGAACTGGATGCCCTTGGCGCGGGCCGCGTGATTTACGACGGCGCCGACATGACCAAACCGGACCAGATCGAGGCGATGGTGAACTCCGCCGTAGCAGAATTCGGTGCGGTCGATATCGTGGTCAATAACGCCGGTGTTCAAACCGTGTCGCCGATCGAGGAATTTCCCAAGGACCGTTGGGACATGATCATCGACATCAACATGAACTCGGCCTTTCATGTGGTGCGCGCCGCCGTCCCGGGGATGAAGGCGCGCGGTTGGGGGCGGATCCTGAATATTGCCTCGGCGCATGGGCTGGTCGCCTCACCGTTCAAATCGGCCTATGTCACGGCAAAACACGGTGTTGTCGGCCTGACCAAGACTGTCGCGCTGGAGGTGGCCGAAAACGGCATCACCTGCAACGCGATCTGCCCCGGCTATGTGCTGACGCCGCTGGTCGAAAAACAGATACCCGACACGGCCAAAGCGCGCGGCATGACCGAAGATGAGGTCAAGCGCGACGTGCTTTTGGCGGCGCAATGGACCAAGAAATTCGTCACCGTTGAACAATTGGCGGGTGTGGCGCTGTTCCTGTGTTCTGATGTTGCTGAGAACATCACCGGCGTTGCCTTGCCGGTCGATGGCGGTTGGACAGCGGCCTGAGGATGGAAGCCATGCGCAACAAGATCGTATCAGCGGCGGAAGCGGCGGCATTGGTCAAGGATGGTGATACCGTAACGACCTCGGGGTTTGTGGGCATCGGCGTTCCGGATGAATTGTTGGCTGCAGTCGAGACACGGTTTTTGGAAACCGGACACCCGCGCGGCCTAGGCCTTGTCTTTGCCGCAGGGCAGGGCGACGGCAAGGACCGGGGGTTGAACCGGCTGGGGCATGAAGGTCTGTTGAAGCGGGTGATTGGCGGGCATTGGGGGTTGATCCCCAAGGTTGCTGCCTTGGCTGTGGCGGGCAAAATCGAGGGTTGGAACCTGCCCCAAGGCTGCATCAGCCAGCTGTACCGCGACATAGCGGCGGGCAAGCCGGGGATGCTGTCCAAAGTGGGGCTGGAAACATTTGTTGATCCACGGTTGGGCGGCGGTGCGATCAACGAAGGTTCGACCGCGGCGCAGGTTGAACTGATGGAAATCGGCGGCGAAGAGGTTCTGTTTTACCCGGCTCAACGTCTAAGCGTCGCGCTGTTGCGCGGGACCACGGCGGATGAGTCTGGCAATATCACGATGGAGCGTGAGGCCCTGACCATCGACAATCTGGCGCAGGCTATGGCGGTCAAGAACTCCGGCGGCGTGGTCATCGTGCAGGTCGAGCGCGTGGCTAGGGCGCGGACACTTGCCGCGCGCGAAGTGCAAATTCCAGGTATCTTGGTTGATGCTGTCGTGGTGTCGAAACCCGAAAACCACCTACAGACCTACGCGACGGCCTTTAGTCAGGCGTTTACCAACCGCATCCGCCCGCCAGAGGGAGAAATCCCGCCAATGCAACTGGATGCGCGCAAGATCATCGCGCGTCGCTGTGCTTATGAATTGCCGGTCAACGGGGTCGTCAACCTTGGGATCGGGATGCCCGAAGGCGTCGCCTGTGTCGCCGCCGAAGAAGGGCTGCTGGACCATTTGACCCTGACGGCAGAGCCGGGGGTGATTGGCGGGCAGCCTGCCTCGGGCCTAGATTTTGGCGCGGCGGTGAACACCGATGCGGTGATCCCGCAGAACAACCAGTTCGATTTCTACGATGGCGGCGGTCTTGATATGGCGTGCCTTGGGCTGGCGCAGGCCGACGCAGTTGGCAACGTCAATGTTTCGCGTTTTGGGACGCGGTTGGCCGGGGCAGGGGGCTTTATCAACATCAGCCAGAACGCCCGGGCAGTGGTCTTTGCGGGAACGTTCACGGCCAAGGGTTTGCAGGTTGGCATTTCCGATCTAGGGGTCGAGATCCAGCAAGAAGGCGCGCAGCGCAAATTCCTGCCGGAGGTCGAACAGGTCACATTTTCCGGCGCGCGGGCGGCGCGGCGGGGGCAAAAGGTGCTGTATGTGACCGAACGCTGCGTGTTTGAACTGACCACCAAGGGGCTGAAGCTGATCGAGGTCTCCCCGGGTATCGACGTTGATCGGCATGTGCTGGCCCTGATGGATGTGGCGCCGATTATTGATGAGGTGCAGGTGATGGATGCCCGGATCTTTGCCGCCCGCGAAATGGACCTGCGCACTGATTTGCTGCATCTTGACCTGCCGGACCGGATCGCGCTGGATGCGGACCGCGACCGGCTGTTTCTTAACTTTGAAAAGATGCGAGTCAGAAGCGACGAAGACGTGTCGCGGGTCGGCACCTTGGTGGCCGCTGCCTGCGCCCCGCTTGGGCGGCGCGTGGATGTGCTGGTGAACTACGACGGCTTTCGCATCGACGAAACGCTAGAGCTCGGTTGGGCGCGCATGGTCGAAGACCTGACGCAAACATACTACCGTACCGTTTCGCGCTATTCGGGGTCGGCCTTTATGCGGATGAAGCTGGGCGAGGTTTTTCCCGACGCGCGCACTCATATCTTTGAAACCGCCAAGCAAGCGCGCGCCTTTCTGGAATAAAGGCGCACACTGGGGCGAGCGTTATTCGACGACCGTCATTTCGGCTTCGAACCGCTTCCAGTTCTTGACGTAATTCTCGGCGGGCTTGCGCAGGGATGCCAGTCCCTCTGGGCCTAGTTCGCGCACGACTTTGGCCGGCGACCCCATAACCAGCGAACCGTCGGGGATCTCCTTGCCCTCAGTCACAAGGGCGCCTGCGCCGATAAGGCAGTTCTTGCCGATTTTGGCACCGTTCAGGATCGTTGCGCCCATTCCGACCAAAGTGCCGTCGCCGATGGTGCAGCCATGCACGATGGCGCGATGCCCGACGGTTACGTCATTGCCAATGGTCGCCGGAAAGCCGGGATCGGCGTGGATCATCGCGTGTTCCTGAATGTTGGTACCGTCGCCGATGGTCAGCGGTTCCTTATCGCCGCGCAGCACGGCACCAAACCAGATGCCGACGTCGCGCCCTAGGCGAACATCGCCAACGACATGCGCCCCCGGAGCGACCCAATAGGTGCCGGGGCCAGCGGTTTGCGGCGCAGTGTCGCCAAGTGCGTAGAGTGTCATGGTCTTGGTTTCCTTTCGATGGTCCGGGTGCGCGAAATCAATGCCCGCCAATTCCTAAGTGCTGCCGCGTTCAATGAGCTCAAACCCAAGGTCGATTTTTTGCGTTTCGGCGTTGGGGTTGTTGACCCGGTGCAAGATGCTTTGCGCGATCAGGCGGCCCATCGTTGCATGGGGCGGGCGAATGGTGGTCAGCGGTGGGCGGCTGGCCACGGCGGGATCAAGATCGCCAAAGCCGATGATAGACAGGTCCTGTGGCACGCGCACGCCCATGTCCTGCGCTCCGGCCAGCCCGCCAAGCGCCACGGCGTCACCGGAAAACGCGACTCCGTCGACATCGGGGGTGTCGGTCAGGATTTGGCGCATGATCGCAATCCCAGCGGTGGCGCTGCGTTCCGTCACTTCAACCACGCGGCCCGTTGCGCCGTCATGGGCGGCGACCACCTCCACAAAGGTTTCGGCCCGGACACGGGCGCGCGGATCATGGTTTAGCCTGTGGCCGACAAAGACGAGATTGCGGCGCTGTTTCGCGATCAGGTGTTTCGCCACGGCGCGGCCTGCGTCCTCCATCGAAAAGCCGATGATGTTGTCCAACGGCCTGCGGGTGAAATCCCACATCTCGTACACTGGGCAAGCCGCGCCAGACAGCAGACGGATTGCGCCGCGGCTGTGGTGAATGCCCGTGACGATCAGGGCTATCGGGTTCCAGCGCAAAAAGGCCTGTATCGCGTGCTCTTCGCGGGCGTCATCGTATTCGTAGGTGCCGATCATCAACTGAAAGCCAGAGTTTTCCAGTTCCGACGACATCGCCTGAAGCGACTGGCTGAAAAAAGCGTTGGCCAGCGTCGGGACGACCACGCCGACAATCGGCGTATGCGCGCCCGCCATCGAACTGGCGATGGGGCTGGGGGCGTAGCCCAGACGCTTGGCCGCGTCTTGAACGCGGGCGGCGATGTCTGGCGACGCGGAATTGGGGTTTCGCAACACGCGGGACACCGACGCCAAAGAGACGCCGGCCGCTGCCGCTACCTCCTGCATGCGCACCTGTTTGCGACTCTCGGGTGGTTTTCTTCTCACGGCTGGTTTCCGATATTATCGGTAAGATAACGTTTTCATGGTACATTGAAGGGGAAGGGTTTAGAAGATAGTAAACCAAAAATACTGAGTAAAGACGGAAACATGACGGAAGTGTTCTCTTGGGAAACGCTTTCATGAGCCATGTGCGAAACCCGGAATGAATCGACCCGTGAAGGGAGGCGCACATTAGTTTTTCGACTTTGGCTGCGCGCGATTGCACGACGCTGGCTTGCTCTGCATGAAGAAATCTAGTCACACGACCAAGAGCTTGACCGACTGGTCCGGGAGAAAGCACCCGAGCTGATGTAATCGCATGGCATCTCCACATTGACCGTGGCCGAGATGCTGGTAAACCCCCATTTTTGCGGGGGCTTGGACGTTGAATCTACGCGGCCATTCTCAGTTTCTGGGCGGGCGTCATGCCGCCGTTGCCCATGTTGAGGCGTTCGTTGGTGTAGGACCACAGCCACTCGGTGGCAATCTGCTGCACCTCGTCGATACTCTCGAAGATATGGAGGTCCAACCATTCGTGCCGGACCGTCCGGTTGTAGCGTTCGACATAGGCGTTCCGCTGTGGCTTTCCGGGCTGGATATGGGCCAGGGTGATGCCATTGCCCTCAGCCCCTTCCATGAGGGCTCCGCTGATGTATTCAGGGCCATAACACCTTCGGAATAACGCTGATTGAGAGGCTATGACCGCCTGCGCTGCCTGTTTGATCCCACGGTTTGATGGTGTGATCCTTTCTCAGGCTTGGAAGGAAGCACTATGGGACAAGTTCGTCATGGCAGCGCCACGACCACGCACGCCGTCAGAGCTGCAATACAGCGATCGGAGGCGTCGCTCGCGCAGCTGAGCCAAGAGCTGGGTATTAACCCCAAGACAGTTGCGAAGTGGCGGAAGCGGCAGACGGTCGAGGACCGCAAGACCGGGCCGCGGGAGCCGCGTTCGACCGTTCTGACCGAGGCGGAGGAGGCTATGATCGTCGCTTTCCGACGCCATACGCTGCTGCCGTTGGATGATTGTCTCTATGCCTTGCAGCCCTCGATCCCCCACCTGACCCGGTCAGCGCTTCATCGTTGCCTGCAGCGACATGGGATCTCGCGCCTGCCGGATGTGGATGGGGACAAGCCGAAGCGTCAGAAGTTCAAGCGCTACCCCATCGGCTTCTTCCACATAGACATCGCCGAGGTTCAGACTGTGGAGGGCAAACTTTTCCTCTTCGTAGGCATTGACCGGACCAGCAAGTTTGCGGTCACGCAACTGGTGGACAAGGCGGATCGGAAGACCGCATGGGAGTTCCTGGAGCATCTGCTCAAGGTCGTTCCATATCGCATCCATACGATCCTCACGGACAACGGTATCCAGTTCGCGGAGCAGCCTCGCAACCGGAACACGGCATCTTCCCGGCAGATGCGGTTCGACATGATCTGCGAGGCAAATGAGATCGAGCATCGGCTCACCAAGCCCAACCATCCCTGGACCAATGGCCAGGTCGAGCGGATGAACCGCACGATCAAGGAGGCGACCGTCAAACGGTACCATTACGATAGCCATAATCAGCTACGCACACACCTCGCGGACTTCATAGCTGTGAACAGGCATGCAACATTGACCCCGTAGCGGGGTGATCGGCGTCCAAAAATGACCCCCTTACACTGATGTGGATGATGCCCCCGAGGTCATCGGGGAGCACAGTGTGGGATGTTGGTTGTGGAG
>NZ_JAXMNR010000016.1:0-38496 GCF_034670325.1 Antarctobacter sp. | reverse complement strand
GCAGATCGCCCGATGAAAGACACCCACGCGGCCACGCCAATCCTGTCGATCATCGGGCTGTTTCTGCTGTGGATCCTCTGCGCCACACTGACGGCGGACCCGACGGTCCTGCCGCAGCCGTGGTCGCTGATCCCCCCTGCCGCGCGCGAAATCGGATCGGGCGAATTGCCCTTTCACCTTGGGGCCACGCTGTTGCGGGTGATCTGGGCCTTTGCGCTGGCCATGACCATCGGCATCGCGCTTGGCCTTGTCATGGGGCGGTCGGAATCGCTGAACCGCTGGCTGGACCCGTGGTTGGTGATCTTCCTGAACCTGCCCGCGCTTGTGCTGATCGTGCTGTGTTACCTGTGGATCGGCCTGAATGAGACCGCCGCGATTCTGGCGGTGACGCTGAACAAGATCCCCAACGTCGCCACCGTGATCCGCGAAGGCGCGCGCGCCCTTGATCCTGACCTCGACGCGATGGCGCGGGTTTACCGAATGTCGTGGCTGGCGCGGATGCGCCACGTCACGCTGCCACAACTTGCACCGTTTATCACCGCCGCCGCGCGGTCCGGCGTGGCGGTGATCTGGAAAATCGTTCTGGTGGTCGAATTCCTTGGCCGTTCCAACGGCGTTGGATTCCAAATTCACCTGTATTTCCAACTGTTTGACGTGGCTATGGTGCTGGTCTACGCGCTGTCCTTCATCGCGGTCATGCTGGCGGTGGAATGGCTGGTCCTGCAACCTTGGGAACGCCGCATCCGGCGGTGGAGAACCGCGTGATCCGGGCTGACATCACCTCGAAAAACTTTGGCGACCAGCAGATTCTGGGGCCGGTGCGGTTTGACATCCGGCCCGGCGAAACCGTCGCGCTGCTGGGCCCGTCCGGCATCGGCAAATCCACCATCCTGCGGATCATGGCCGGGATCGATACTAGGTTTGAGGGCACCGTGACGCGCCCCGACAATATGGCGATTGTCTTTCAGGAGCCGACCTTGCTGCCGTGGCGCAGCGCGCTCGACAATCTGCTGATCGCGCGCCCGACTTTGGGGGCGGACGCCGCGCGCGCAGCACTTGCGCGGGTTGGTCTGTCGGGCCGCGACGATGCCTTTCCCGGTCAACTGTCCCTTGGCCAGCAACGGCGTCTGGCGCTGGCTCGCGCCTTTGCCGGCGCGCCAGAGTTTCTGGTGATGGACGAACCCTTTGTCTCGCTCGACCCGGAGATGGCCGAACAGATGTTATCCCTCACAGAGGCATTGATCACCGAGGCAAAGCCCGCCACGCTGTTCGTGACCCACGCCCGGGCCGAGGCCGAGCGTCTGGCCGACCGGACGCTGGTTCTGTCAGGCAGGCCCGCCACGCTGACAGACCGGTTGCCCGACACATTGAACGGTGAGGATGCTTAACATAATGCAAATTATCGGCATTTTCTCAGCTGCGGCCCGGTCATGAGCGACGGTCTCTCTGTCCAGAACCTCAGCTTTTCCTATGGCCCGAAACAGGCGCTTGATGCGGTGTCCTTCGATCTGCAAAAGGGCCGTTTTTGCGCCCTGCTTGGCCCCAATGGCGCGGGCAAATCGACTCTGGTTTCGCTGCTGACCCGGCTGCTGGTTTCCCCCTCCGGCACGATCCACATTGCCGGACACGACATGCGCCAGTCACCCAGTCAGGCGCTTGCAAAGCTGGGTGTGGTCTTTCAGCAGCCGACGCTGGATCTGGACCTCAGCGTTCGCCAGAACCTTGCCTATTTCGCCGCGCTGCACCGGCTGCCGCGCAAGGGGTTGAACGCGCGCATCGACGCCGTGCTGGCGCGGCTGGATATGGCCGAGCGCGCGCATGAAAAGGTCCGCGCGTTAAACGGCGGCCACCGGCGGCGCACCGAACTGGCCCGGTCATTGCTGCATGACCCACAGGTGCTGCTGCTGGACGAACCCACCGTCGGGCTGGATGCGTCTTCGCGCGCGGGGATCGTCGCCCATGTGCATGATCTGGCCGCGCAGGGCATGTGCGTGCTGTGGACCACCCACCTGACCGATGAGGTCCGCGACAGCGACGACCTGCTGGTCCTGCACAGGGGGCAAATCCTGACCCACGGTCAGGCGGGCGCGGTGCGCGGCGACCAAAGCCTGTCGGACTGGTTCCTGAGCCAGACGGGGACCCCCGTATGACCGGCTGGCTGATCGCCCTGCGCGCCATTGTCGGGCGCGAATTCCTGCGCTTTATCCATCAGCGCGAACGCTTTTTGTCGGCGCTGGTGCGCCCGCTGGTCTGGCTGCTGATCTTCGCCGCCGGGTTCCGCGCGGCGCTTGGCGTGTCGATTATCCCGCCTTATCAGACCTATATCACCTATGAGACCTATATCGTCCCCGGCCTCTGCGCGATGATCCTGCTGTTCAACGGCATGCAAAGCTCTCTCTCGCTGGTCTATGACCGGGAAATGGGCTCGATGCGCTTGCTGCTGACCAGCCCCCTGCCCCGCTGGTGGCTGTTGTTCTGCCGCCTGCTGGGGTCCAGCGCGATTTCCGTGCTACAGGTCTATGCCTTCCTCGCCATCGCTGCGCTGTTTGACATCACCATGCCGATTTGGGGCTATGTCGCCGCCCTGCCCGGCCTGTTTCTGGGCGGCATCATGCTGGGCGCGCTTGGCCTGGTGCTGTCCAGCTTTGTCCGCCAGCTAGAGAACTTTGCCGGGATCATGAATTTTGTCATCTTCCCGATGTTCTTCTTGTCCTCAGCGCTCTACCCGCTGTGGAAAATGGCCGAAAGCTCAGAGCTTTTGTACGATATCTGCGCGCTCAACCCGTTCACCTACGTGGTCGAGCTGATCCGCTTTCTGCTCTACCTGCAATTCAACTGGTTCGCCCTGCTATGGGTTCTTGGGTCGACGGTCGTCTTTGGACTGCTGGCGGTCTGGGGCTACGATCCGGCGCGCGGATTGATGAAGCGTAAGGTCTGAGGGCGTCAGGCGTCGCGTTCCGCGAAACTGACCGCCTTGCATTTCCAGCTTTTGACCTGCTGACCCGGATGCTCTTGCACCCATTTGGCAAGCTGCGGCTGCGCGCCCAGCAGACACATCATGGGGGTCACATCGGTGAACACCAGACTGCGTTCCCGGCAAGACTCGGATTGAGGCGTCGCTGCGGCGATACACGTTACAAACAAGAGCTCGATCATGGGATTTCCTATGCAATACATCCTTTGGTCGCAATCGCACTGTGCCAGTGATCCCTTAAAACAGATAAAACCGCGCTGCTGCGGCTGATCCGTTTCGGAACGAAACGCCTAATGTTTCGGCAGCTTTTCTCGTGATGCCGATGCTTTGGGCGAAAAATCATGCTGCGCCGCAGAAAGATGTCCCTGAAAGCCCGTCTGGGCGGCGGAGCAGCCTTGCTGACCGCCGGAACCGTGCTGACCGCCGCCACGCTATATGTCGGGATGACCCGCGTCTCTGACCGGCTGGAAACGGCGCTGGCCGCCGAGGCGCGCATCGCCCGATATTCCATCCTGTCCACGCAGGTCTCTACCCTGCTGGTGGTTGCGACAGAGGCCGTGCAATCGCGCCTTGACGCAGAGGCGCGCACGGACCGGATCGCCCCCATATCGCGCAATATCGCAGAGACCTTTACCCGCCTACGGTCGGATCTGGAACTGGCCGTCACGCAGGTAGAGGCGCTGGGACTGGACGCGCAGTCGCGGTACGCCACCCAGTCGCTGGGACTTGCCCGGATGCAGGCCCTGCTGGACAGCACGGTCAGAGGCTTGGGAGAGGCAACAACCGACGCGGACCGCCTGCGGGCGCAGATCAATGCTTTTGCCTCTGGCTTTGATCCGTTGCTCAATCAGGCCGTCAACGCCGAGATCCTGTTTCGCAATGACATCCTGTCGGGGATCGAACGCTTGCGGCAGGCGCTGTCGCTGATCGCCCTCATCATCGGGGCGCTGTCGATCCTGACCGCGCTGGTCTTTTACCTCGGTCTGGTGCGGCCACAGTTTCTGCGGCTGGATCGGTTGCGCGACGCCGCCCGCCAGATCGGCGCCGAGAATTACGCCGTCGCCCTGCCCGAAACCCGCACGGATGAGATCGGCCATCTGTTTTCCGAAACCAACCGCATGGCCCGCGCGCTGTCGCAAAAGGAAGACGCGGTGCGTGCCGACCGTGCCGCCCTGAATGAGACCATCGACCAGCGCACCGCCGAACTGCGCGCCGCCAATGACCAGCTTGCCAAGACCGATGAAACCCGCCGCCGCTTTTTTGCCGACATCAGTCACGAATTGCGCACGCCCCTGACCGTGATCCTGATGGAGGCGCAGATCGGTCAGAAACAACAGGCCGAGGCAAACGCCGCTTTTGCCACGATTCAGGACCGGGCAGAGCGTCTGAACCGCCGCATCGACGATCTGCTGCGCGTCGCGCGGTCCGAAAGCGGGGAACTGGCGCTGGACCTGCACGCGGTCGATCTGGCCGCCATCCTGGGCCAGGTGGCGCAGGATGTGGCCGCCGAATGCGACAGCGCCGGGATGCGGCTGGAGGTGATGCCCGCCCCTGCCCTCCCGGCCACCGGCGATGCCAACTGGCTGCGGCAGGTGGTGGCCGGTCTGGTGTCCAATGCGGCGCGCCACGCGCGCGACGGCGGCATAATCCGTCTGGAGCCCATCGAGGAGCCGGATTTTGTCGGGCTCTCCGTGTCGGACAATGGTCCGGGCGTCGCCGCGCCAGACCGCGCGACCCTGTTTGACCGCTTTGCGCGCGGCTCTGGCTCTCAGGGGTTTGGCATCGGCCTTGCGCTGGCTCGCTGGGTGATCGAGGCGCAAAGCGGAACGATCACGCTGCAAAGCCCCCTGCCCCGCTCCGATGCTCTGGGCGATGGACCCGGCACCAAAGTTTCGGTTCGACTGCCGCGCCGCGCGCCGTAGACTGCGGCCATGACACCCCGGCTGCTGATCATAGACGACGACCCCGGCATCACCGCCGCGCTGTCCCGCGGCCTTGCGCTGCATGGCTACGACACAGAGGCCGAGAACCGCGCCGACCGCGGTCTTGCCCGCCTGACGGCCGAATCCTTTACCGGCGTCATCTGCGACGTGATGCTGGGCGCGGACAATGGCGTGGAACTGGTGCGCGCCGCCCGCGCGGCGGGCGTCGATGTGCCGATTGTCATGCTGTCGGCCCTGTCGGACGTCGACCACCGCGCCGCGGGGCTGGAGGCCGGGGCCGATGATTACATCGTCAAACCCTTCTCTTTCGATGAACTGGTGGCGCGGATCAGGGTTCAGGAAAAGCGTGTGCGCGACAGCCGCCCGACCCCCGCCACCCTGTCCGCAACGGACCGGAGCCTGTGCTCTGCCAAGGTGGACATCACCCTGACAGAGCGGGAGTTTGCGCTGTTGCACATTCTGGTGGCCCATGCCGGCAGGCCGCTGTCCCGTGGCTGGATCTTTGACACTCTCTGGGCCGCCGAAGGGTCGGGCACCGAAAACGTCGTCGATGTCTACATCGGCTATCTGCGCAAGAAACTGGCCGGTCATGACGTAGGCTTCGAAATCCGGACCCAGCGCAACAAGGGGTTCTGCCTCGACGGACTGGCCCCGGTCCTGACCTGATCCCGCCGGGTCACGCCTCCACCGGCACCACCTCGATCCGGCGCACGCCCGGATCAACCGCCGCATAGGCTCTCAGCAGATGGGCCTGAAAATGCGTGCTCACGTAATCCGCCACAAACCGCGAGGGCGCGGCCAGTGTCACCCGCCCGCCCTCATGCGCCATCTCGGACAATTGGCCGAACCATGCAGTTGCCTGCGCCGGGGCCTCGATCCGCAACTGCGCCAGCACCTGTCCCCACGACCCTTCTGCCAGATCGGTTCGCGCGCGCGGCTGAAACGGGATGACCTTGGGATCGGCGGTTTGCGCAGGCTCCCCCGCCCCGCCGTGGCGGTCACCCATCCGGTCCGCAAAATCCGTCCCAATCAGGTCCCAGCTGCCCGCCGTCTCTGCCATCACCCCGTCAAGGTTCAGCGCGTAGACCGTCACCCGGCCCTTAACCCCGGCGCGCTTGACCTCGACCCATCCGGCGCTGCGCATCTTGGCCATCTCGCGTTTGACCGTGCGTTCATCGACGGACCACAGGCGCGCAATCTCGGCCCGTCCCATGGACAATTCATTGTTCTGCCAATTGTACCGGGTTGTGATCAGAACCATCAGCCGCAGCAAAAGCCGTTGACGATGTTTATCCCCGCTCAGCGCCGAAACCCCCAGCGCCGACAGTATGTCGTATTTCATGGCGGACGCATTGCGCCCAACCGGTTTTGCCACCTGCATGACCTGCTCCGCCTCGTTGCCGGGTCTTTCCGGCTGTCATGCCCGGATTATCGACGCCTGCCAACGCTTTTCCGGACTTGAGGGCAATTTGCGTCCAACCGTCCGATTCTGTCAAGCGATCGAAGGCGCGCGCCGGTTTTGGTCTGACCCCTTCATCCCTTTCCAATAAAGAAATGGGTGAAGATATAGGTGATGGGGGACATCCAGCCTGTCCCCCTATGGGCCAGAAATGTCCCCCTATGGGTCGCAGAGGGGGTCCGTGTGTCCCCCAATATGTGGGGGCCAATTCAACCCGTTTGGCTCTGGCCGGCCCCTGCCCTGCCCGAATCGGTTGCCGCCCCGGTTCCTCATGTTTTCTTACCCGTGGGTAAGACCGCCCTGCCCTACCCTCAGACAATATAAAGTTTTGCGTCAAAGCCAAATTAAGCGTAAATGACAAGAAAAGCCGAAAAACCGTCCTGCGAGGCATAGCATGTACACACACGTTGATCTGGGCGTTCTTCAGAACCGCTCGCTAAAGCTGCAAGGCTGGATCCGGCAGCAGACCTTTTCTCCGGGCCTGGAAAAGACCTTGCGGCGGTTTTCGTCTTGGGAAGTGTCAGAGCTGATCTTTCGCATCAACCAGTCCACCTTTCGCGGCAAGCTGGCCGCCGACCCCTCTTTGCCCACCGGTGAGGTCGAACAGGAAGGCCGTCAGCGCTGGTTCTCTCTGGAAGAGATCAATGAGATGCGCCGACGTCTGAAGATCAACAAGCGCAGCCTGATGCCGCACCGCCCGGCGGGCAAGCGCGCCATTCGCGCCGCTGTCGCCAACTTCAAGGGCGGCGCGGGCAAGTCGACCGTGGCGCTGCATTTCGCCCATGCCGCCGCGCTGGACGGCTACCGCGTGCTGGTCGTCGACTTTGATCCGCAGGCCACGCTCAGCCATTCCATGGGCCTGACCGATGTGTCCGAAGAGCACACCGTCTGGGGCGTCATGGCCCGCGATCTGATCCGCGAAACAGAGCGTATGAACCGGGGTCCGGTGGGGGCCGAATCCGGCGCCGCCCTGCCCCAGCGCCACCTGCCCGCCGCCATCACCGAACTGGGCCTTGGCGACCTGCGCATCGGTGACTTTATCAAACCCACCTCGTGGCCCACCATCGACGCCATCCCGTCCTGCGCCAACGCCGCCTTTGTCGAATTCGCCAGCGCGCAATACCGCCACCTGAACCCCGAATGGTCGTTCTTTGCCGCCGTGTCGCGCTACCTCGACCAGATCCCCGACGACAGCTACGACATGATCATCTTCGACTGCCCGCCCGCCATCGGTTACCAGTCGATGAACGCGGTCTTTGCCGCCGACATCCTCTATGTCCCCTCCGGTCCGGGCTACTGGGAATACGACAGCACAACCTCTTTTGTCGGCCAGTTGTCCGAGGCGCTGGAGGATCTGTCCGCCGGGTTCGACGGCACCTTACCCACGGGTAAGATTGCCCTGCCCAAGGCGTTTTACGACATCCGCTTTCTGTTGACCCGGTACGAGCCGGGCAATGACCTGCACCGCGCGATGCAGGATGCCTTTCGCAAGGTCTGGGGCGATCACGTCACCGAACACCCGGTCGAGATGACCCGCGCCGTGGAGCAGTCCGGGCGATTCCTGAACTCGGTCTACGAAATGGATTACCGGGAGATGACCAGAGAGACCTGGCGCAGAGCACGGTCTACATTCGACTCCGCCTATGAGGAATTCCGCCAGACCGTGCATGACGCATGGGCGCAGATGGAGGACGACCAATGACCAAGAAGCGCAGAATGTTCGACATCGACATCCCCGAAATGGGAGAGATGGAGGTTGGCAAGACCCCCGACCGCGCGTTGCGCCGGGGGCCGATGGCCTCTGCCATCAACGAAAACGCGCATTCGCTGCGCGACCGCAAGGCCGCAGAGGACACCATCCGCGAGGAAAACGACCGGCTTGCATCAGAGTTTGTGCGGCTCAAGCGTGAGGGTCTGATCGCCGACCGCATCCCGCTGGACAGCGTTTTGACCGAACGCCTGCTACGGGATCGCAAGCCCGGTGCGGACGATGAACTCGAAGAACTGAAAACCTCGATTCGCGAGATTGGCCTGTCGAACCCGATCCGGGTCGAGGCCCGCGACGATGGGAAATACGAATTGATCCAGGGTATGCGCCGCCTGATGGCCTATCGCGCGCTGCTGGAGGACACCGGCGATGCGGGTTTTGCCACAATCCCCGCCGGGATTGTTCCGACAGAGGCGCAGACCGAAACCAGCTATCGCCGCATGGTGGACGAAAACCTGATCCGCAAGGACATCTCGTTCGCCGAGATGGCCACGCTGGCGCGCCGGTACGTGGCCGATCTGGAAAACGACTGTCACGAGGTGTCGGACGCGGTCTCGATCCTGTTCAAATCGGCCAGCTATACCAAGCGCAGCTATATCCGCGCCTTCGCCGAACTGTTGATGCGGCTGGACAAGGTGCTGGAGCATCCGCAGGAAATTCCGCGCAACGTTGGTGTCGAACTCAAACGCCGGATGGACCGCGAAGACGATCTGACGGGCCGGGTTGCGCAGGCGCTCAAGGCGGAGCCGGGCCGGGATGCGGCGCGCGAGATTGAGATTCTGCGCAGCTTTGCCGACGGCGCGGCGGCCTTACCCACGGGTAAGGTGCCAGCCTCTTCGCCGCGACCGCGTCAGGCCAAGACCACCTTTCAGGTGCCGTTGAGCGATGGCGTCGCCAAATGCAGCGCCTCTCAGGGGCGGCTGGAACTGCGCGACAACCGGGATTTTTCCTCGATCGAGCGGCGAAAGCTGGAGCAGGCCATCGCCGCTTTTTACGCGGCGCTGGACGATTGAACGCGGCGCGACCTTACCCGTGGGTAAGGTCGCAAGCGGATGGTGCGGTGAAGTGTCCATTCTCACAAAATAAGAGTTCGATTCCGCTGCAAAGTTTGACAGAAGGCCTCTCAGCCAGAGACCGGTTTTCCGGTCTCGACTGTATCCTTCCGAAGGATTCTGCGGCGGCCTGAATCACACAACTCTCAAACTCTCTGTGGGTCCGGGTCGCCGCCTTTGGGCCATGCGTCACACGCATCCCTTAGACGGGTCCCGATCACGATCGCGCGGGCAGGGCGCGCGCCGCTGCGGATCAAAGTAGACCTGTGACGGCTTCAAGCTACAGTAGCAGCATGAAACTGTGGCTTTCCCTGTTTGTCCTTGCCGCGCTGGTCATGGTGACCGGATCGCACAGCCGCGCCGCCGACCGGCAGGGGTATCTTGCGCTGGCGCGGAGCGGGTGGAACTATCAGTTGCGCACAACCATGCTGGGCCGGGACATGTCCATCCCTGTGCACATCAACGGGCGCGATATGTCCGGGGTCGCGCTGTGTCTGGTCGGGGATCGCCCGACAGAGCAGACGCGCAAGGTGCTGGACACGTTCAGCGACCTGTCGCGGCATGTCTTTGGTAAGCCGCTGCCGATGCGGTACGCGGGCCCCAGCGCGGATATGTGCGGACGGGGCCGAACGGCTGTTCTGCGGCTGTATTCCGGGGTGCCGCCGCATCACCTGCTGACAGATGATCTGGACTGGATGAATGCCGCTTATCAACTGGGTTTGCCCAGCGGTCGGCGCTATTCCTCATCGTCGCCCGCCATGGCGCAGACCTTTTTCGGCAAGCGCGGGATGGTGACGCATATGCTGATCCAACAGGCCAAGGCGCGGCCCGGATCGCTGGAGGAAACCTATTACCGCTCGATCCTGATCGAAGAACTGTTCCAGAGTTTCACCTTTGGTATGGATATCCTGATGTTGCGGCGGAAACCTGAATTTTCTTCGAAACTTCAAGAGGTTCCGCTGAATATCCATCGCTTTCCATGGGGGTCGGCCGCGTTTATGCGGGCGCTGCTCAGTTCCAACCCGGCGCGGCTGTGTGAATTTGACGTCTTCATGATGCATGCGGTTGCGCGGTCGCCGGTGGATCAGACGACGGACCCGGCGTTTATTGATTTTATCGACAGTGAATTTGACACGCTCGACGCGCTGACTCAGGCCACACGGGCCGATCCGCGCTTTGCCTTGCTCCTTGATCCCGATTGTCGTGCCGTCAACCAATAATGCGACTTACGACTCAATAGGCCGGGGCAGGGGGATAGGATAGGATTCGCGTCAAAAGGCCGCCGAATTGGCGGATGGGAGGAGACATGGACGCGATGCCCGACACCCCGCCAGAGGGAATTCAACCACTATTGGGGTACTTGTCGCAAGGCCTGATCGGCCACGAAGGCCTGATCGAGCGGCTGCTGATTTCGCTGCTGACCGGCGGTCATCTGCTGGTTGAGGGGCCGCCGGGACTGGCCAAGACTCGGGCGGTCAAATGGCTGTCGCGCGCGGTCGAGGGCAATTTTGCCCGCATCCAGTGTACGCCCGATCTGATGCCCGCCGACCTGACGGGCACGCCGGTGTTCCGGCCCCAGACCGGCAGCTTTGAATTTGTGCCCGGTCCGGTGTTTCACAATCTGGTGCTGGTGGATGAGATCAACCGCGCCCCGCCCAAGGTGCAATCCGCCTTGCTGGAGGCTATGGCCGAAAATCAGGTGACTGCCGGGAATGAGACCCACGCCCTGCCGGACCCCTTTTTGGTTGTGGCCACGCAGAACCCGATTGAACATGACGGCACCTTTCCCCTGCCAGAGGCGCAGCTTGACCGCTTTTTGCTATACGTGAATCTGGACCTGCCGGACGCGCAGACAGAGCGCCGCATTCTGGATCTGGTCGAGGCGGAATCGACCCATCCCCCCGTCGCCGCACAGCCCATATCGCTGGCCGCGCTGCATGCGGCACGGCAACAGGCGATGGCGGTGCATCTGTCGCCGGAACTGCGCGACTATATCGTTCGTCTGGTGACGGCGACCCGGTCCGGGCCGCTGGCGGTGGATATCGAACACGCGGTGTCGCCGCGCGGATCGCTGTCGCTGGCCGCCGGGGCCAAGGCGCGTGCCTATATCCATGGCCGCGATTTTGCCCTGCCCGAGGATGTGGCCGATCTGGCGGGCGATATGCTGGCGCACCGGATGGTGTTGTCTTGGCGCGCGGTGGCCGAGGGACGCAGCGCGCGCGATGTGGTCGCGGCGATCCTCGACGCGGTCGAGCCGCTATGACCGCCGCGCTACAGGTCCAAGGTGTCGCGCTGGAGGCGGCGTCGCTGATTGCCTTGCGACAGGTGGCGTTGAGGTCGCGGGCAGAGCCGGTTCTGGCGGCGCTGCCCGGTGGTTTTGCCACCCGCCGCAAGGGCCACGGGCATGAGGTGGCGGATGTGCGCGAATACGTCTCTGGTGACGATATCCGCCATCTGGACAAGGGCACAACCGCGCGCACCGGCGCGCTGCATGTGCGCCAGTTTCATGAGGAACGCGACCGGGTTTCGCTGCTGGTGGCGGATTTCCGGTCGTCGATGCTGTGGGGGATTTCGCGCGCTTTCCGGTCGGTCGCGGCGGCAGAGGCGCTGGCCCTGATCGGCTGGCAAGGGGTGTCCGAAGGCGGGCGCGTCGGGTTGCTGGCGCTGACCCCGGACGGGCAGGTTGCGGTGTCGCCGCGCGGACGGGTGCGCGGGGTTCTGGATGTGATCGGCGGTCTGGTGCGCGCCCACGACCAAGCCTTGCAGGCGGTCATGGATGGCACGGTTGCGGACAGACCTCTGGACATGGCGATGTCGGGGCTGGAACGGCTTGCGCCGCTGGGGTCAGAGGTGATCATCGCGTCCGGTTTCGACGACATGGGGCCGGGGATGGAACAACGGCTGGCGGAACTGGCGCGGCGGCGGGTGCCGCGTCTGATCCGGATCACCGATGCGGCGGCGGGCAAACTGCCCAAGGGACGTTATCCGATCCGGCTGTCGGATGGCCGCCGGTTGCGGGTTTCCCTGTCCGGTCAAGCACATACCCCGACAGAGACGGAAACGATCTGCGGGCGCGCGGCGCTGGTGATCGATGCGGGCAGCGGCGTCGAACAGACCGCCCGCCTGCTGGCCGCCAACCTGCCAGCGGATCGGGCGCCATGAACGATCAGGCGCTCAGCGAAACCGCGCTTCAGGCGGCGTTGCGGGGCATTCGTCTGCCCGCCGAGGCCGCGGGCGGGGTCTGGGCGGAGCTGGCCGCCGCCATCGCCCTTGCGGCGGCCTTGGCGCTGGTGGTTGCGCTATTGCTGCGCCCTTTCCTGACCCGCCCCGCCCCGCAGCCCGACCTGTCGCAACAGATCAACGCGCTGGCCCCCTTGCCCGAGGCCGAGCAGCGCATCGGGTTTCTCACCCTCCTGAAACGCCATGACCCGGACTATCTGGCCTCGATCCGGGACGCGCTGTATCGCCCGGACACGGCCCCGGATACGGCCACCCTGCGCGCCGCGCTGGAGCGCCATGTTTGAGCTTGCCACCCCTTATGCCTTGCTGCTGTTGCCGCTGCCCTGGCTGGCGGCGCGCCTCTTGCCGCCGATGCGCGCGGGCGGGGCGGCGCTGGCTGTGCCAGAACACATCGGCTCTGTGTTGATCGCGGCGGGGCGGAGCGGGGCAGGGGGCGCGCCAAAGCTGCTGCGTCAGGTTCTGCCCTGGCTGATCTGGGGGTTGACCGTGCTGGCGATCAGTGGCCCGCGCATGCCGCAACCGGTCAATGCGCTAAAGGTATCGGGGCGGGATCTGGCGATTGCGCTGGACCTGTCCGGGTCGATGGTGCGCGATGATTTCTACATGGACGGTGCGCAGGTCACGCGGCTGGAGGCGGTTGTCGCCGTGGGCGCGGATTTCGCCCGCCGCCGGACCGGGGACCGGGTGGCGCTGATCGTCTTCGGGTCCGAGGCCTATTACGCCACGCCCTTTACCTATGACACAGAGGCGGTCGCGCAGCGCATCGAAGAGGCCACAATCGGCATTTCCGGGCGTGCCACCAATATCTCGGACGCGCTGGGGCTGGCGCTGAAACGCATGGCCAAATCCGAGGCCGCCACGCGGGTTGTGATCCTGCTGTCCGACGGGGCGAACAACGCAGGCGCCACCAACCCGCAGGGCGTGGCGCAACTGGCCGCCGAAATGGGCGTGCGCGTCCATACCATCGCCCTTGGCCCCAAGGACGAAACCACCGCCGAGGAGGGCGAGCGCGGGGTGGTCGACGCCACCACCTTGCGGGCGATTTCCGATATTTCCGGCGGGCAGAGTTTCCGGGTGAAGACCACCGATGACCTTGTCGCCGTGACCGCCGAACTGGACCGGCTGGAGGCGACGGACAGCGACGGCCTTGCCGCCGAGGTCTACCGCGAGTTCTGGATCTGGCCTGCGGCGCTGGCCTTGCTGGGCTGCTTGGCGTTGGCGTGGCGGGAGGAGGGCGCATGAACTGGGACGTGACCCTGCTGCGTCCGCTGTGGCTGTTGGCGCTGCCGGTTCTGGCGGGCTTTGGCTGGTGGCTGTATCGCCGTCAGGGCGGGGTTGGCGGCTGGGAACGCGCCACCCGGCCTGAACTCTTGCGCGCGATGGCCGCGCTAGGCCGGATCGAATCGCGGCGCGAGGTGCTGCCGCTGGTGGCGACGCTTGGGGCCGCCGCGCTGGCGGTGCTGGCGCTGGCCGGTCCGGCGATAGAGCGGCGCGATGCGGTGTCCTTCCGCAACCTTGACGGGGTGGTCTATGTGCTGGACGCCTCACCCAGCGTCACCGAGGACCCGCGCTGGGACGAATTGGTCACGATGGGGCGTTTCGGGATTGCGTCGCTGGGCTCGCGCCCGGCGGGCATGGTGGTGTTTGCAGGGGATGCCTATGTCGCCACCGACATGACGGCGGATCATGTGCAGTTGGGGCAAACCCTGTCGCTGATCGGGCCAGAGACCGTGCCCGACCCCGGCACCAGACCCGAACGGGGTCTTGATCTGGCCGCCGGGATGCTGGCCGAGGCAGAGGTGATCGCGGGCGATGTGATCCTGTTCACGGATGGTGCGGGGCTGGGCCAGGACAGCCTGAAGATGGCAGAGCGGATCGCGGGGCAGGGGGCGCGGCTGAGCGTGGTGGCGGTGGGCGCGGCGACGGCAGCGATGGAAACCCATGTCGCCCTTGGCGGCGGGGCGCTGATGTCACGCGACGTCCCTGACGGGCTGTCCGACTGGCTGTCGCAGAATGCGCGGGATCGGTTGGAACAGCAAAGCTATCCGCTGCTGTTCTGGCGGGATTTCGGGCGGGTGCTGCTGGTTCTGGCGCTGGTGCCCATGCTATTGCTGTTCAGGCGGCAGGCGACATGAGGGCGCTTGCGGCGATCACGGTTCTGGCGACGGTATTGTCACTGGCGCTGGGGGGGCTGTCGGGCTTTGGCCGGGTCTTGTTGGCGGTGGGGCTGCCGTCCGTGGCGGCACCGCTGTTCGATGATCCGGAGTGGCGCGCCGTGGCACAGTTTCGCGCCGGGGCGTTTGCCGAGTCGGCGGCGTCTTTTGACGCCGCGCGCGCCTATTACAACCTTGGGACGGCGCAGGCGCGGGACGGCAAATACTCTGCCGCGCTAGAGGCTTATGACCGCGTCATTCCCGGCGGGGATGAGGACGCGCGCGCCAACTTCGACCTGATCGCCGCCTATTACGCCTCTCTCGGGATTGACCCGGAGGTGCTGGGCCTGTTCGGGGAAAAGAAAGAAGGCGTGATCGAGGAGTCCTTTGTGGCGCAGGGCAAGGCGCGCGCCGCCGGGATGGGGGATCAGGTCACCAATGCCTCTGCCATGCTGGGCAATGTCGAGTTGCGCAGCCATGCCAGTCAGGCGGTGCGCCGGGTTTTTGACGACCGGTTCATGATGGCCAACGACCGCTGGCTGCAACAGTTGGCCGATGTGCCGGGGGAATATCTGGCCGCGCGGATTTCCCATGAACGCAAACGGCGCAAGGCGCTGGGACTGCAACCGCCCGACCCGGAGGACCCCAGATGAGGCTGATCGTTCTGCTGCTGGCCCTGCTGGCCCTGCTGGTCCCCGCTGTCGCGCTGGCCCAGTCGCGCGATGTCGAGGCCAGGGATCTGACCCTGACGGTCACGGTGCTGAAACAAGAGGCGACGCCCTATTCCAGAGAGATGATCCCGATCCTGATCCGGGGTGTCTATCGCCGCCACATCACCCGCGAAAAGCTGGAACAGCCGCCGCTGGAGGGGTTCAACTGGACCCAGCTTGGCCCCGACAGATGGAGCGAGGAACGCCTGAACGGCCAGACCGTCAAGGTGATGGAACGGCGGATGGCGCTCTATGCTGAACGGCCCGGACAACTGACCATCGGGCCGTTCACCCATCACCTGACGCTGACCGATGAGGGCGACGACTGGTTCGATCATGACATCACCTCGGCCCCGGTGACGGTCACTGTTGCGCCGCCGCCGGATCTGTCCGGGGGTGACTGGTGGTTTCCGGCCAAACGGATCGAGATTTCCGACCAGTGGTCCAACGCCCCGGACCGGCTGAAGGCGGGGGAGGGGGTTCTGCGGATGATCCGGATCAAGGCCATCGGCGTGACGCCCGAGATGGTGCCGCCGATGCCTGACCTGTATTCGCCGTCGGGCATGGTCTTTGCCCACCCTGAAAAACGCCTGATCGAATTGTCCCCCGAAGGGCCGGTGACCTATGCCTTTTGGCGCTGGACGATCCGCCCCGGCAACGCCTATTCCACCATCGTCGAGCCACTGCACCTGAGCTATTTCGACACCGATGCGCGGGTCATGCGCGATGTCACGATCTCGGCCCAGCGGGTGGCCTATGACGACAGCGCGCTGCCGCCGGTGGCCCCGCCCGCCCGCGCCACGACCCTGCCGGGCTGGCCCGTGGGTCTGGTTGCGGGGCTGGTTTTTGTGCTGGGGCTGGTCGGGGGGCTGTCCCGTCACCGGCTGGAGCCGCGGACTGTTTTGCGGCGCTTTCCGATCCTTGATCCCGATGTGCGGCAGTTGCGGCGCGCGGCCCGCGCCGGGCAGGCGTCCGGGGTCCGCCGCGCGGCGCGCGTTCTGGCCCGCCGCGATGGCGACGCCGCCGAAGAACGCCGCCTGATGGCGGACCTCGACCGGGCGCTTTTCGCGCCTGACGGGCCTGCGCCGGACCTGCCCGCCTTTGCCCGATCCTTTGCCCGCAGCCATGCGAGGGTTAAGACTAAGCGCTGAATTGCCAGACCGTCCTGACAGGTAGAGGCTTGATCCCAGCGCGGCACAGAAGACGCGCAGCAAACGGGAGGATTCGGACGTGGGATTACTGGATAAGCTATTTGGCGGCGGGGCAGACACAGCCGCCCCAAGCGCACCGAAATACACACATGTGAAAATTCATCCGCAGGTCGACCGGGGCATTCCGCCCGAATCGCCCAACTTTGGCGGCGGAGCCCTGAAATGCAAATGCACGCAAAGCCCGGTTGTGGTCGAGATTTCCGGCCAGACGGCGCACAACCACGTCTGCGGCTGTACCAAATGCTGGAAGCCCAAAGGCGCGATTTTCAGCCAGATCGCGGTGACCGCGCGCAGCAACGTCAAGGTGACAGAGAACGCGGACAAGCTGTCCATCGTCGATCCCTCGGCAGCCATTCAGCGCCACGCCTGCCGCGATTGCGGGACGCATATGGTGGGCCGCATCGAAAACACCGGGCATCCGTTTCACGGGCTGGACTTTGTTCACACGGAATTGTCCTCGCAGACCGGCTGGGCCGCGCCGACCTTTGCGGCGTTTGTCTCGTCGATCATCGAATCCGGGGTCGAGCCATCGCGGATGGACGAAATTCGCGGGCGTCTCAGAGAGTTGTCGTTAGAGCCTTATGATTGCCTCTCGCCGCCCCTGATGGATCTGATTGCGGCCCATGTCGCGAAACAGAACGCTTGAACCCGGCAGAAATTGACCGTCAGAGACGCGAAACGGTTGCAAAAATGATCTGCCAAGTTAGCCTTCCGCCTAGGGAGGCTACAGCTATGCAACTGGTTGAGGTTGCAGTACCGGAAGAGAAAATCTCTTCGGTGCTGATTGTTGACGATCATCCTTTGTACAGCGACGCGCTGGCATCGGCTTTGGGAGGAGTCTTTGCGGACTGTCGGGTCGAAAAGGCCGGGTCGCTTGCGGCGGCGCTGAAGGTGTTGGAACAGGGGTTCGATCCGGACCTTGTGATGTTCGACCTGATGCTGCCGGACGTGAACGGCATTTCGGGCTTTGTCAGCTTGCGGTCCTGCGTGCCGGATGTTCCGATCCTCGTCATCTCGTCGCTGACATCGCATGTTCTGGTCGCGTCGCTGATGAAAGAGGGCGCGGCCGGTTTCCTGCCCAAGGACACGCCTGCGGATGTGTTCCAGACCGTTCTCGGAGAGGTCGCGGCGGGGCGGAAATACGTGCCAAAGGACTATCGTCAGGCGCGGTCAAAGGCGCCGCCCGATGACCTGCTGGAAAACGTCCACCCCAAGCTGGCGGCGCTGACCCCGCAGCAGCAAAAGGTGATGAAGCTGATCCGCGAAGGCAAGGCGAACAAGCAGATTGCCTATGAACTGGATCTGGCAGAGGCGACGGTCAAGGCGCATATCACGGCGCTGTTGCGGCGTCTGGGTGTCAGCAACCGCACGCAGGCGGCGCTGATGGTCGAGGCCGCACATGCGCAGGCATTGGAGGCGGTGGAGGAGCCGGAGGCGATTTCCTTCCTCTGCCGATAGGATCACGATGAAAGACACCGAGTCCTATCCCGGACGCCCGACCTTTGTGACGGTGTCCCAGTCTGCCGCGCGGGATGCGCGGCAGGCCGTCGAAGAGGCTGCCGCCGGAATCGACCCGGCGCAGTCGTGCTTTGTGCTGGCGCTGGTGCCGCAGGGGCTGGATCTGGACGTGCTGGCCGAGGCGCTGACCGACAGGCTGGACGGCGTGCCGGTGTTTGGCTGCACCACGGCGGGACAGATCACCCCGCAGGGCTATGAGACAGAGACGCTGTTGCTGATCGCCTTCCGCAAGGAGAATTTCCGCTGCGCCTCGATCCTGTTTGAGCCGCTCAAGCCGTTGGCCATCGCCCCGATCATCAGTCAGGTCGAGCGCCAGAACGCGCAATTCCCACGCACGCCGGGCTGGAACCGGCTGGCCTTTGTCTTTGCCGACGGGCTGTCGAAACAAGAGGATCTGCTGGCCTCGGTGCTGGAATCGGCGCTGGACGGGATTCCGGTCTTTGGCGGGTCCGCCGGCGACGGGCTGGTGTTTGGCAAGACCTTTATTCTGCACAACGGGCGGTTTCGCAGCAACGCGGCGCTGTTGCTGATGGTGGAAACGGATTTGCAGTATCAGGGCCTCAGCTTTGACCACTTCCTGCCCAACGGCACGCAGCTTGTGATCACCGAGGCCAACGCCGAAGAGCGTCTGGTGCATGAGATCAACGGCGCCCCGGCGGCGCAGGAATACGCGCGGCTGGTCGGCTGCGCGGTCGAGGATCTGACCCCGCAGGTCTTTGCCGAAAACCCGATGCTGGTCTGTCACAATGACAAACACTATGTGCGCGCGGTCTTTGCCCTGACCGACGATCAATCGCTGTCGTTCCTTGCGGCGATCGACGACGGGCTGGTGATGATGCTGGGCAAAGGCAAGGACGTCATCGAGGCGCTGGAGGCAGAGCTGGATGTGCGCGACGCGGCGGGGCGGTCGCCGGATTTCATCATTGCCTTTGACTGTGTGCTGAGAAAGCTGGAGTTCGAGGAAAAGCAGCTGGATGGCCGGGTGTCCGAGATTTTCCGCCGCAACCGCGTGCTGGGCTTCAACACCTACGGTGAGCAGCATTGCGGGCTGCACATGAATCAGACCTTTGTCGGCGTCGCCTTTTTTGAGCGCGACAGGAGCCACGCCCCGTGGGCATGATCGACGCGACAGAGGCACCCGAGGTTCAGGTTGAACGGCAGTCCAAGATCATCGCCGCGCTGGTGCGCCGCGCCACCCGTCAGAACGAGGTCGGGACCACCGCCTATAGCGCCTTTCAGTCGGCCATCGAATTGCAAGCGCAGGTCGCCGCCAAGACCCGCGATCTGGAACGCGCCGCCACCGAACTGGAAAGCGTGCGGTTCGAGCGCGAACGCACCCGGCGCAATCTGGACGAGGCGCTGTCGGCGATGGGTGACGGGCTGGCCCTGTTCACCGACAAGCGGCTGGATATCTGCAACGACCTGTTCCAGCACCTGCTGGGCGATGTGTCGGACAGGGTGCGGCCGGGCCTTGGCCTGACCGAGTATTTCGACCTGTTGGCGCAAAGCGAATTGGTGCTGTCGCTGGACCGTCAAATTCAACCCGCCGACATGACCGCGCCGACCCTGTCGGTGGTGCTCGAGCTGACCAAGGACCGCTGGTATCGGCTGAACATGGAGCGGACCTCGGCCGGGAACCGCATCCTGCTGCTGACGGAAATCACCTCTATCGTGCGGCAGAACCGCGTCGAAAAGGAACGCCTGATCGACCGGCAGGCGGATTACTTGCAGGCGGTGTTCGAGAACATGACCTCGGGCGTGTGCACCTTTTCGCCGACCGGCGAGGTGATGATGCACAACCTGCAATTCCGCCAGCTGCTCGGCCTGCCATATACCGCCGTGCAAAAGGGCATGACCCTGCACCGGCTGCTGGAGTTCCTGACCCAGCGCGGGCTCATCGCCGATGCCTCGCTGGCGTTGGTGGACAAGTGGCAGGCGCGGTTGTTGCGGTCGGGGCGGTTCCGGCGGCGGGTGCGCAGCGGCACCGACAAGGTGTTCGACATGCAGGCCAACATGCTGCCGGATGGCGGTTTTCTGGTGGAACTGAAAGACGTCACGCTAGAGGCCCGCGCCACCGAGATGCTGGAAAACCGTGTGCAGGAACGCACCGCGGAACTGACCCGCACCAACCTGCGCCTGACCGAACAATATGAGGAAAAGGCCCGCGTCGAGGAAGAACTGCGCCTTGCCAAGGAACGCGCCGAGGCGGCTGTTTCCTCCAAGACCCGCTTTCTGGCCGCTGCCAGCCATGATCTGTTGCAGCCGATCAACGCGGCGAAACTGTTGATCGCAACCTTGCAGCAGAACACCGCCGGGTCGCCCCATGCGGCGCAGACCGAACGCCTGAAAGGTGCGTTCACCTCTATCGAGCAGTTGCTGCATGCCTTGCTGGATATCTCGCGGCTTGACAGCAACGATCCCGATGCGGTGACCCCCAGCATTCTGAACCTTGGCAATATCCTGCAAGGCGTGTTCGAGGATCAAAGCCCGCTGGCCGACCAGAAAGGCGTGCGGCTGGAGATGGTGCCGTGCCGCTGTCATGTCCGGTCCGATCCGGTCTATCTGCTGCGCTCGATCCAGAACCTTGTTGTCAACGCGATCCAGTACACCGATCCGGGCGGCAAGGTGCTGTTTGGCTGTCGTCGTCGCGGCGACAAGGTGGAGCTACAAGTCTGGGACACCGGTATCGGCATCGACGAAGAGGACAAGAGCCGCATCTTCGAGGAATTCGCCCGCGCCGGGAATGTGCCGGTCGGGTCGGGTGTCGGGCTGGGCCTGTCGATTGTCGAACGCACCTGCCGGCATCTGGGACACCGGCTGTGGATGTCGTCGGAACTGGGCGTCGGGTCGGTGTTCTGCGTGGAAATGGATCTGGTCGGCGATCATATCGACGATGTTGAACCGGTCGAGGCAGTGCGCCATGCCAGTGACGTGCCGCTGGATCACATCGCGCTGGTGGTCGAGAACGATGCGGATGTGCTGTTTGCAACGACCCAGACCCTGCAGGGATGGGGGGCCAGCGTGCTGCCCGCGGCCTCGACCGAAGAGGCGCTGAGCTTTGTGCGCGACATGGGCATCCCGCCTGACATCATGCTGGTGGATTTCCAGTTGGACAACGGCGACACAGGTTTGCGCGCCATCGAAGAAATCCGCAACCTGACCGGCACCAATGTGCCAGCCATCATGATCACCGCCGACCGCCGGGAAAGCCTGCTGCGGGCCGGTCAGCAGATGGATTTCACCGTGATGACCAAGCCTGTGCAACTGTCACGCCTGCGCCCCCTGATCGAATGGAAGGTGCAGGCCCACGCCAGCGCAGTGCAGCCGAAAGTCGCGCATGACACCGCCGGACAGGGGCATACTCTGGGCTGAGGGAGGAACCAAACTCATGCTGAAACATCTGACACTTGCGCTGGCGCTGTTGGTGGCATTGCCCGCCGCCGCCAAGTCGCTGGACGGGACCGAAACCTATGACCTGCTGTTCCGCAATGGCACGCTGGACGAGGTCAGCCGCGATGCGACGCTGGTCTATCAGCGCAGCGTGACCAACACGCTCAAGCCAGAGGCGGGCGACCGCGACAGCGGCGACATTGCGCTCAGCTTTTCCGCCGACGAGCCGGGCCTGGCACAGATCGAGTTCCGAAAAGAGGGCAAGGCGCGCGGGCTGGGCCGCTTTCCGGCCAGCGTCGGCAACCCGATGATCATGTTTTTCTACGAATCGGTGATCCGCGACATGGCGGAATCCGCCGGCGGCAGCCCGTTCTACATCCGCAACCGGGTGAAAGAGGCGCTGGTACAGCCAAGCGATGTGGTCGAGGGCGAGGCGCAGTTTGATGGCCGGACCATCGCGACCCGCACCATCAGCCTGTACCCGTTCCGTGACGACCCAAACCGTGACCGGATGCAGGGTTTTGGCGATCTGGAATTGCAGGTGGTCATGTCCGACGATGTGCCCGGATGGTATCTGGCGCTGACCGCCGATGCGTCGGGGGCCGAGGGCGGGCCGGTCTACCGTTCGGAGATCACCTTTGATGAGCTGGAGGGGGCAGAATGAAGCGCGCGGCTTTTGCCCTGATCCTCACCATTCTACCGCTGGGGGCGGGCGCGCAGGACGTCGCCCAGCAGTACAACGATTACCCCACGGCGGCGCGGGCGGACTACGTCTTTGCCTGCATGGCCACAAATGGGCGCAGCCGTCAGGTGCTGGAACAATGCGCCTGTTCGATCGACGAAATCGCCTCGATCCTGCCGTATGAAAGATATTTGCAGGCGGAAACGGTGCTGTCCATGCGCCGCACCGGGGGCGAGCGTATGGCGGTCTTCAACAGCGCCGTTGCGGCGCAGGCGCTGGTGGTCGACCTGCGCCGCGCGCAGGCCGAGGCCGAGGTTATCTGTTTCTGAGCAAAGGATGGGGCAGGGCGGTCAGCCCTGCGCCGCCGCCTTGGACAGTTCGCGGCTGAAACTGTTGCCTTCGGTGTCCGTCGCCTTGACGATCAGCATTTCTGCGCCGTTGTCGTTGTAGGAAAACCGGAACACCGGGTTCTCGGAGATCGAGATTCCGCCATCGACGGTGAACAGCAGGTCATCGCCTTGCCAGACTTCCATGTGGTCGATGAAATGCGCCGGGATGAACAGTTGTGTCACCTGATCGCGCTGAAGACCGGAATAGTTCGGGTGGCGGATCATGATCTGCGCCTCACGGCGCGGCGTGGACATGGCCGACATGGCCGCTTCGTCGAACAGGCGCAGTTTCATCTGGCCCATGCCCGCCAGCGCCAGTTCCGGGTCCCGCGTCGCCGGGGCAGAGCAGCCGCCAGACGCCTTGACGTAGCGCCCCGACATGCTGAGGCCCTGCGCGGTTTCGGCAATCACCCGCAGGTTGGAATACTGGTTCACCCGAACGCGCAGTTCGAACTCAAGCGGGGCCATTGCGTCCGAAAACGTCATGACGGCGGCCACCGGGGCCGGGTTTTCGTCAATCACCACGGTCGCGGATGTGATCGGCAGCGCCGGGTCCAACTGGCGCAGGACCACCGGCACCGTCGCCGCGTCATGCGCGCGGTAAGGCGCATCGACGCCAATAATCGCGGTGCCATCGGCCAGCGTGACATCGCCCACAACGTCCGGGAGCAGATCGTCCCAGGTTGCGCTGGCGGTCAACGGGTTGGTGATCGGCGCATCGGCCAGTGACGGTCCGGCAATCAATGCTGCCAGAACGGCCGTAACAAAGGCTGGATTAGCCATGCCTCCTCCTCCTGCATGGGTACGCCGGGGACCATGCCACAGTTTCCCTTTTTCTGATATATGGCGTTTCGTCTGTGTCGCTCACGATTTCGCGCGCCACGCATTGGGGAAGGGAAATGTGATGTTCGAAGCGGTGGTGATGCTGTGCGCCGGACTGGAGGGGTCGCCCTGTCGCGCGGTGCTGTTGCCCGGCTTTGAGGCGGCCGACCTGTCCCTATGTGAGGCTGAGCTGAGCGCGTCCCCGCCGGATTTGTCCGGTTTTGGCGCCACCTCTGCGCCCCTCACCTCTGCGCCTCTGTGCCAGCCCGTTGGAGACGTCCTAGAGACCGTGGAAATCGCAGAGGGCGTCTATGTCCACTCTGGCTTGATCGAGGAACCGACCCCGGACAACCGGGGCGACGTGTCCAATCTGGGGTTCATTATCGGGACAGACTCCGTGGCCGTCATCGACAGCGGCTCTGCCCGCTGGATCGGTGAGGCGACGTGGCGGGCGATTCGCGCCCGGACCGACAAGCCGGTCAGCCATGTCATCCTGACCCACATGCACCCCGATCACGTCTTTGGTGCGCCGGTCTTTGCCGAGGCGGGGGCAGAGGTCGTCGGCCACGCCAACCTGTCCCGCGCCCTTGCGGACCGGCAGGCGAACTATCTGGACAGCCTGAACCGCCTGATCGGGGTGGGGCCGATGCTGGGCACTCGGATGCCGACGGTGACGATGCCGGTCGACTCAGGGGTTACGCTGGATCTGGGCGGGCGTGTGCTACAGGTGACCACCTGGCCGCTGGCCCATTCGCCCACCGACCTGACGGTCTATGACGCGACCACCGGCACCCTGTTTGCCGGCGATCTGCTGTTTCACGATCACGCCCCGGCGCTGGATGGCAGTGTGTTGGGCTGGCAGGCAGTCTTGACCGCGCTCAGGGGTCTGCCCGCCGCGCAGGTTGTGCCGGGCCACGGCGCGGCCACTTTGCCTTGGCCCAAGGGCGCCGAGGCGCTGGAGCGCTACCTTGAAACCCTGCTGGCGGACACCCGCGCCGCCATCGCCGCAGGCATGCGGCTGGGCGACGCGGTCGAAACCATCGCCGCCGCAGAGGCCCCGTTTTGGCACCTGTTTGACGCCTACAACCCCCGCAACGCCACCGTCGCCTTTACCGAGTTGGAGTGGGAGTAAGCGGCGTCAGTTGTCCCTGACCTCTGCCTGAAGCATCTGGGCAATGCCGAACAGACGCTTTTCCAGCAGGGTCGGCGTCTCACACAGGTAGGTGATGTTCTGCTGCCGGTCGGAATAGATCAGTTGGTCCCAGTCCAACTGTTCCTCCAACGCATCGACGCGGTCAAAGTCCGGTTCCGCCTTGGCCATTTGCGCGGTCATCTCAGTGCGCGCCGCCTCGATCTTTTCGCTCAGCGCGATCTGGCTTTGCGAGAAGTCCCCGATGCCGGTGATGATGCGGCTGCGACGGCGGGACAGACGGTCGAACACCTGTTCGAAAACCAGACCAAGCACATCCGCATCGCCATCATGGGCCTGTGCAAAGGCGGCGACGTCCGGGCGCAATTCCTCAAGGGCGATTCGGCGCACCGCCAGCTTGGACGCAAGCGCCTGAACGTCGTGGCGCAGATCGTCCGGCAGGGTCTCGGGCACCGGATTCGCCCACATCAGGCCGACCGACAACCGCTCTACCTTGCGCTGGATGCAGGGCCATGTGGGGTCCGAAAAATCAGCGGCAAGCGCAGGCGTTGCCAGCCCCAGACCGACAAGTGCAAGTATTCTGGCGTAAACCATTCCGTGTCTCCTCCCGCCGTGAACGATGCCCGATAGGGCGGGTCAAGTCCACGGCTGCCCAATGCCCACCATAGTCTGCATTGTTCGGTATACGACAGGCCACCATACTGACCCCCGAGGACGCGTCCGGCCCGCAGAATGGCTGGATCGCGGAAGGGAGAAATGACGATGCGTACACGTGCTGCCGTGGCTGTAGAAGCCGGCAAACCTCTTGAAATTATGGAAGTCGAACTGGACGGACCCCGCAAGGGCGAAGTGCTGGTCGAGATCAAGGCCACCGGCCTGTGCCACACGGATGAGTTCACCCGCTCGGGCGACGATCCCGAGGGCATCTTTCCGGCAATTCTGGGCCATGAAGGCGCAGGCGTGGTGATCGAAGTGGGTGAGGGGGTGACCTCGCTTGAAGTGGGCGATCACGTGATCCCGCTGTACACCGCAGAATGCCGCGAATGCGAATACTGCCTGAACCCCAAGACGAACCTCTGCCAAAAGGTACGGGCGACGCAGGGGCAGGGCCTGATGCCGGACGGCACCACCCGGTTCAAGATGCTGGATGGCACGCCGATCCATCACTACATGGGCTGCTCGACCTTCGCCAACCACACGGTTGTGCCGGAAATCGCACTGGCGAAAATCCGCAAGGACGCGCCCTTTGACAAGGTCTGTTACATCGGCTGCGGCGTCACCACCGGCATCGGCGCGGTGATCAACACCGCCAAGATGGAAATTGGCAGCCGCGCCGTGGTCTTCGGACTGGGTGGCATCGGGTTGAACGTCATTCAGGGGTGCCGTCTTGCGGGTGCTGACCAGATTGTCGGCGTCGATCTGAACGACGACAAAGAGGAAATGGCCCGCCACTTTGGCCTGACCGATTTCGTAAACCCCTCCAAGGTCGAGGGTGATCTGGTGGCGCATCTGGTCGAACTGACCAAGGGCGGCGCGGACTATACCTTTGACGCCACCGGCAACGTGAATGTCATGCGCACCGCGCTGGAATGCGCGCACAAGGGCTGGGGCGAATCGATCATCATCGGCGTGGCACCTGCGGGGGCCGAAATCAGCACCCGTCCGTTCCAGCTGGTCACCGGCCGGGTCTGGCGCGGCACTGCCTTTGGCGGCGCCAAGGGGCGCACGGATGTGCCCCGGATCGTTGACTGGTACATGGACGGCAAGATCGAGATCGACCCGATGATCACGCACAAGCTGACGCTGGACGAGATCAATCACGGCTTTGACCTGATGCACGAGGGCAAGTCGATCCGCGCCGTGGTGGAGTACTGATCCGGAATGGAAACCGTGTCTGAAAACCGCAGCTTCGAGGGCGTTCAGGGCGTTTACAAACACGCCTCGACCGCCTGCGGATGCGACATGACCTTTGCCGTCTACCTTCCGCCGCAGGCGAAAACGGAAAAGGTGCCGGTGCTGTGGTATCTGTCGGGGCTGACCTGCACGCATGAAAATGCGATGACCAAGGCCGGGTTTCAGGAACACGCGGCGCTGCACGGCATTGCCGTTGTCTACCCCGATACCTCGCCGCGCGGCGAGGGTGTGGCCAACGACGAGTCTTACGATCTGGGGCAGGGCGCGGGGTTCTACGTGAACGCCACCCGCAGCCCGTGGCGCGCCAATTTCCAGATGTACGACTATGTGACCCGCGAATTGCGCGATCTGGTTCTGGCCAATTTCCCGATTTCCGACCGGCACGGAATCACCGGGCATTCAATGGGCGGACACGGCGCGTTGACGATCGCCATGCGCAACCCGGAGATGTACGATTCACTCTCGGCCTTTGCGCCGATCGCTAACCCAACCCAAAGCGATTGGGGCAAAAAACAGCTGAGCGCCTATCTGGGTGACGACGAATCCACTTGGTGCCAGCATGATTCAGTTCTACTTTTAGGCGATAAGGGCTGGAAAGGGGACTTGTTGATCGACCAAGGTGGATCTGATCAGTTTCTGGACCTGCTGAAGCCGGAAACGCTGGCAGAAGCGATGATGCGTAACAGGCAATCGGGCGTCTTCAGGATGCAAGAGGGGTACGATCATTCGTATTTCTTCGTAAACTCCTTTGCGGGCGACCACGTCGCCTGGCATGCAGAACGCCTCCTTTAAGTCCTGGAAAAATACAAAGGTTTACTATGATCAAGACAGTACTCGGCGCAACACTCGCAACCCTGCTTCCCTTCATGGCTCTGGCGGACAGCCATGCCATGGAAGGCGATGCCGAAGCGGGAGAAAAGGTCTTTCGCAAGTGCAAGGCCTGCCACGCCGTTGGCGAAGGCGCAGAAAACAAGGTCGGCCCGATGTTGAACAACGTCGTCGGTCGCCAGATGGCCTCTGTCGAAGGCTTTGGCTACTCGAAAACCATGGTCGAGATGGGCGAGGCCGGGGACGTCTGGACGCCCGAGGCACTGGACGCCTTCCTGGCCAAGCCGCGCGACTATGCGAAAGGCACCAAGATGGCCTTTCCCGGCCTGCGCAAGGATGACGACCGCGCCGACGTGATTGCATACCTCAAGACCTTTACCGACGAAGGGTCCTGACACAGGGAATGCCTGCCCCGCCGGGAGGAGAGTACTGGCGGGGCAGGCACACGGCGACAGATCGGGCGGAACCCGGTCTGTCATGACAAGGCGAAAGCCAAGATTTTCGGGAGGAACGAAATGAAAATTCTAACCATGATGACATCGGGCATCGCCCTTTGCTGCGCCTCTATGGCGATAGCAAACGACGATCTCGTGAATCAGATGGACGACCCCGCTCAGTGGGCCATCCAGACGGGTGACTACAGCAACCAGCGTTACTCGGCTCTTGACCAGATCAATGCCGAAAACGTCAAGGACCTGCAGGTTGCATGGACGTTCTCGACCGGCGTGCTGCGGGGCCACGAAGGCTCGCCGCTGGTGATCGGCAACATGATGTACGTGCACACGCCGTTCCCGAACATCGTGTACGCGCTGGATCTGGAGCAGGACGGCAAGATCGTCTGGAAGTATGAGCCCAAGCAGGACCCGGACGTTATCCCGGTGATGTGCTGTGACACGGTGAACCGTGGTGTGGCCTATGCCAATGGCAAGATCTTCCTGCATCAGGCCGACACAAAGGTTGTCGCGCTCGACGCCATGACCGGCGAAGTGAAGTGGGAAGTGCAGAACGGCGACGCCGCCAAGGGTGAGACCAACACCGCGACGGTCCTGCCGGTCAAGGACAAGATCATCGTCGGCATCTCCGGCGGCGAATTCGGCGTTCGTGGCTCTGTCACCGCCTACAACATGGAAACCGGCGATCTGGAATGGCGCGCCTATTCCATGGGTCCGGACAGCGACATCCTTGTTGACCCGGAAACCACCACCCATCTGGGCAAGCCGGTTGGCCCCGACTCAGGCACCAACACCTGGGAAGGCGACCAGTGGATGATCGGCGGCGGCACCACATGGGGCTGGTATTCGGCCGACATGGAGGAAAACCTCGTCTATTACGGCACCGGCAACCCGTCCACATGGAACCCCGCACAGCGTCCCGGTGACAACCGCTGGTCCATGACCATCATGGCCCGCGACATCGACACCGGCGAAGCCAAGTGGTTCTACCAGATGACCCCGCACGACGAGTGGGATTATGACGGCATCAACGAGATGATCCTGACAGAGCAGGAGATCGATGGTGAACAGCGCAAGCTGCTGACCCACTTTGACCGGAACGGCCTTGGCTACACGCTGGACCGTGTCACGGGTGAACTGCTGGTGGCGGAAAAATACGACCCCGCCGTCAACTGGACAACCGGCGTCGACATGGACCCGGACTCTGACACCTATGGCCGTCCGGCCGTGGTGGCGCAGTACTCGACAGAGCAAAACGGCGAAGACGTCAACTCCACCGGCATCTGCCCGGCGGCGCTTGGCTCCAAGGACCAGCAGCCTGCGGCCTACTCGCCGAAGACCCAGCTGATGTACGTGCCGACAAACCACGTCTGCATGGACTACGAGCCGTTCCGCGTGTCCTACACCGCCGGTCAGCCCTATGTGGGTGCGACGCTGGCGATGTACCCGGCACCAGACAGCCACGGCGGCATGGGCAACTTCATCGCGTGGGACAACATCGCGGGTGAAATCAAGTGGTCCATCCCCGAGCAGTTCTCGGTCTGGTCCGGTGCTCTGGCCACTGCGGGTGACGTGGTGTTCTACGGCACGCTTGAGGGCTACCTGAAGGCCGTTCACGCCGAAACCGGTGAGGAACTGTACCGCTTCAAGACCCCGTCCGGCATCATCGGCAACGTGATGACCTATGAGCAGGGCGGCAAGCAGTACGTCGGTATCCTGTCCGGCATCGGCGGCTGGGCCGGGATCGGCCTTGCGGCTGGCCTGACCAACCCGAACGACGGTCTGGGTGCTGTGGGTGGTTATGCCGCTCTGAGCGACTACACCGCGCTGGGTGGTCAGCTGACCGTCTTCGCCCTGCCGGATTGATCGTCCGCAGAGACTGACAATGGCTGGCGCGGCCCCGACAAGGGCCGCGCCCGTCCAATAGACACTCCACAGACAGGTGAGTTCCGACCATGACATTGACAGGAAGACTGCTCTCTATCGCTATGTTCGCAGGCGCCGCTATGGCCGCCTCACTCGCGGGCGCAGATAACCTGACCGCTGCCTATTCGGAGGATGGGCGCTATTTCACAGATGAGGACATCCCCACATACAACGTGGGCGAGGATGGCACGGTCGACTGGATGACCTATTCCGGCTTTCGCCGTTATCATTCCGAATGCCACGTCTGCCACGGCCCCGAGGGCGAAGGCTCCAGCTACGCGCCCGCGTTGAAGAAATCGGCCATCGACATGGATTACTACGATTTCTACGACGTGGTGGTGAATGGCCGCAAACACGTCACAGCGTCGGATAATTCCGTCATGCCGGCGTTTGGCGATAACCCGAACGTCATGTGCTATCTCGACGACATCTATGTCTATCTCAAGGCACGTGGCGCTGACGTGGTTCCGCGCGGGCGTCCCGGCAAGAAAGAAGGCAAGTCCGACGTGATCCGCGAGGACGAAAATGCGTGCCTGGGCTTCTGAAGCGGCGCTGATCCTGACGCTGCTGGCCTTTGGCGGGGCAGGCAGCGCGCAGACCTCGGACCTTGTGTCCACCAGCGCGCTGCGGGTCTGCGCCGATCCGGCCAACGACCCGATGTCGATGAAGGACGGCTCCGGCTATGAGAACAAGCTGGCCGACCTGATCGGGGAAAAGCTGGGCCTGCCGGTGCAATACACCTGGTATCCGATGGCGACAGGGTTTGTCCGCAACACCCTGAAGGTCAAGAAATGCGACGTGATCATCGGTTACGCGCAGGGGCATGAATTGGTGTTGAACACCAACCATTACCTGACCTCGACCTATGTGCTGATCGTGGCCAAGGACGGCCCGCTGGCGGATGTGGACAGCCTGTCCGATCCCCGCCTGAAGGGTCTCAGGATCGGCGTTATCGCGGGCAGCCCGCCGTCGACGCACATGGCGCGCAACGGGTTGATCGGCAAGGCAAAGGCCTACAACCTGTTTGTCGACCGCCGTCACGAAAGCCCGACGCACGACATGATGGACGATCTGGAGACCGGAGAGATCGACGCCGCGATCCTCTGGGGGCCGATCGGCGGCCCGATGGTCAAACAGGGTCATCCCAATTTCGCGGTCATCCCGCTGGTCAAGGAAACCCTGCCGCCCAAGCTGTATTACCGGATCACCATGGGCGTGCGTCAGGGCGAAAAGGTCTGGCAGCGCAAGCTGAACTCGCTGATCCGCCGCCATCAGGATGAGATCAACGCCATACTTGCTGAGGCTGGCGTGCCGCTGGTCACCGATCTGGGCGACGCGGTTCTGGACATCTCGCAATGATCCGGGCGCTGGCACTCCTGCTGCTTGCGGGGCTGCCAGCGGTCCTTGCTGCGGAGAGTGAGCCCGCCGATTACCGCATGGATCACTATCGCGGGCCGGTGCCATCGTCCCTGGCCGGGGCCACGGTTGTCGGGCCGGAGGGCGCGCATGATCTGTGGATGGCTGGCAAGACCGCCTTTATCGACGTGCTGCCGCAGGCCCCGAAACCCGCCAACCTGCCCAAAGGCACGATCTGGCGGGACAAGCCGCGCGACTCTATCCCCGGTTCGATCTGGCTGCCCAATGTCGGCTATGGGGCCATCGCCGATGTCACCGCCGACTATTTCCACCGCGGTTTGGCCAAGGCCACCGGCGGCAACCCGGACCATCCGGTGCTGTTCTTCTGCCTCGAAGATTGCTGGATGAGTTGGAACGCCGCCAAACGCGCAGTCGAATGGGGTTATACTCAGGTCTACTGGCTGCCCGAAGGCACCGATGGCTGGCTGCTGTGGGAGTACCCGCTGGAACGGATCACCCCGGAAGAGCCGCAGCCCCCCGGCGGCTGATCAGAACGCCGCCAGATCCTTGTGCGCGTGGGTGACGGTCCCCTTGGTATCGGTCAGGGTCACATCCACCGACCGCGTCTTGCTGGGCACCGACAGGCCGACGCGCGGGTTTTCCGACAATGAGATCGACCCGGTCATGTCCACATAGCCTGCCCCGTCCAGCACAATGTCGAGGTTTTCGACATAGCGCATCGGGATATACAGCAGCGTGATCTGATCCATCTGCATCCCGGAATGCGACGGGTGCGAAATGTCCACGTCCAACTGGCGCAGGCGTGCAGACAGGCCAAGCCCGCTGCCCGGTGACAGCCGCGCCACCTCCAGCCCCATATCGCCCAGCGTCGCCAGTGCGGCGGCGGGATCGGTCCCCGGCGGGGCCGCGCAGGCCCCGGTGCCCGACGTCTTGACGTGGCCTTCCTTGACCCAAACGCGGCCGTCCGTCGTCTCGGCGATCACATGCAGCGGGGTCGGTCCGTTGATCCGCATGGTCACGTCAAAGAAAAACCCCGGTTGCGGCACGTCCAGCGCGAACACCGCCGAGACTGGCATCGGGTTTTCGTCCAGAACCAGCGTGATCTTGTCCAGCAGCAACCCTTGCGGCGCATGGATCATCGCGGCGATCTGCGTGCGCGCGTCGTTTTCGGTGCGGTAGGGCGCGTCAATGGAAATCATGTCCGTTCCGTCCAGCAGGGCGCGGTCGGGAAACAGTTGCGCGGTCACCGCGTCCCACCCTTCGCCGGCAAAACCGGGCAGGGCGGCGCAGATCAGCGCGGTACTCAATAGAAACCGTTTCATTCTTCTCCTCCCAGAAGAAAGACACCAAAGGCGCGGGGGCCGTCGCAGGTGTCCAGATCCTTTAGCACGGTCAGGGCCTTTGCGTCGATGACAGAGGCCGTGTTGTCGAACCAGTTGGCCACGACGATGCGTGACCCGTCGGCGGTGACATCTATCCCCTCGGGGTATTCGCCGACCTCGATCCGGGTCACTTCGGTCAATGCGCCCATGTCGATCACACTGACGGTGTTTTCATATTGGTTGGTCACAAAGGCCCGCCCGGCGGCGAAGGCCACGCCGTAAGGGCGCTCACCGACCGGAACAGTCGCGGTGACAGAGCCCGCAGCGGCGTCCACGACGCTGACATCGTTGGACCCGACGTTGCCGACAAACAGCCGCCCATCGGGGGCAAAGCGCAGGCCAAAGGGCCGGATACCCACCGTGACCCGGTGCAGCAGCGCAAGGGTGTCCGCGTCGAAGACTGACACCTGATCGGCGTCACGATCCGCAGAGGCAAGGAACCGCCCGTCCTCCGACAGCGCCAGCCCCGCCGGGGCCGCGCCGGTCATCAACTCTTGGTCCAAGGTCAGGGTGTCGTCCGACAGCACCCAGATCCGGGCGTTGTACCAGTCAGAGACAAAGACCCGCCCGCGCCGCGCATCATGGGCAATGCCGATCGGGCCGCCGTCCAGCGCGACCTCAGCCAGAACCGTGCCGCTGCGATCATGGCGTCGCACCGTCTTGCTGTCCGGGGCGACGGTAAAGACCGCGCCGTCCCGCGACACGGCAACCCCGGCAGGCTTGCCCGGGACCGACCAGCGCGCCCGTTCCTGCCCGCCTGTCAGGTCAAGCACGCTTAACCCGTCGCCGTTCTGACAGGTCACAAAAGCGGTATCCGCCGCCGCGGGCAATGCCGCGACGACGCAAAGGATGAGCGCCCTAGCTGCCCGGCGCACCGAACCGCTCGACCAAGGCATCCAGTCCGGCCTGATAAACCGCCGACACAGCGGCAATCGCCGCCTCATCGCTTAGTTCGGGGGGCGGATCGTTGTTCGGATACCCGCGATAAAAGGCCCCGCGCCATTCCACCAGAGAGCCGCCACCATCGCGGGGTTTGACCGTGACATGAGACGAATAGTTCGTCACCGGCAGCACCTCTACCGCGACCTCTGTGATGCGGTAGGAATAGCTCATCTTCTCATCGCTGTGCTTGTACAGGATCTCAGAGATCGTCGGCCCGCCCGCCTGTCCCAGCGTCAGAACGCGGGTGGCGTCGATGGCATTTCCGCCCGCGCCGCTGGAGTCAAAGACCGCCGGATGCCAGCTCATGTCCTGAAAATTGCCGATGGCGGCCCAGACCTCTGCCGGGTCGGCGGCGACCTCGGCGGTCAGCGTGACTTTCTGCCGGGTTGGCCCGTGGGCCAGCGCCAGCGACGGCAGAGCCAGCGCAACCGCCGTCACCGCCATAAATTCGCGTCGTTTCATTTTTCCTCCCCTTTGAAAAAGGCTGTCTTGAGAATGTATCTCATTCCTCTCAGCCACGATTCGTTCGTGTTGGACCGGATGTCGACCACCCGCCCCTTGACCGTTTGCCCCGTCTCCGGGTCGCGCATTTGCAGGTTCATCGACAGAATCAGGTTCGAGACCTTCTGAACCTCCCCCACCAGCACGAAATCCGCCCCCAGCTTTTTCGCCATCCGGGCATCACAGCCATAACATTTTGCCGGGTTCACCACGCGGTCAAGGTCTGCCTGCACCGGGGCGAGGTCCAGCAGGGTATAGCCCTCGGCGATGAAACGCTCTGCCACCAGATCCTCGATCAACTGCAACCGGGTGAGTTCCGCAGGATTTTGACCCAGTTCCGCAGTCTGAAGCGACGAATCCAACAAGGTTATCCCCAAAAACGCCACACTGTCCCCGGCAGCGGCGGGGCCGCCCAAGGCAAACACCAGCAATGCAAAGATCCGGCGCATGGGGCCTTTCTTAGAAAATAAGAGTCGTAGAGCATCGTGCAGGCGTTACCCTTTGCCACGCAACCCGACCAAAAGTATCGGTTGCAAAGGGCCCGCGATTTGCTTGGGATATCAAGAACAAGCCCGAGACAAACAAACGGGCAGGGGAGGATGTATTGCAACGGATCATTGCTCCGCTTTTGGCGGTGCTGTTGTGCATCGGTATGGGCGGCCCTGTGCTGGCTCTGGATGTGGCCGCAGCGGTTCTGCGCATCGACTACCCGCGCCTATTGCCAATTTCCCGCTACGATCTTGTGCCGGAGGATCTGGGCTTTGCCGGGGCCGATCTGGCCGACATGGATAATGGCACCACCGGCAGCTTTCTGGGCCATACCTATGCCACGACAAAGGTCGCCGTGCCGCCCGATCAGGCCGACGCCGCGTTGGACCAGCTATTGGCCGACGGAATCCGGTTGATTGTCGTGATGGCCGACAGCCGCGACCTGCTGCGCCTGACCGACCGCGCCGCCGAGGCGGGCGCGCTGGTGCTGAACGCCAGCGCGCCGGACGTGGCGCTGCGGTCGCAGAACTGCCGGGCGACGCTGCTGCATATCGCGCCTTCCAACCTGATGCTGGCAGATGCGGTGGCACAGTTTTCCGTCTGGAAAAGATGGGACGAATGGTTCCTGATCTCCGGCTCCAACTACGAGGACACCTCGCTGGCCGAGGCCTACCGGCGGGCGGCGCGCAAGTTCGGCATCAAGATTACCGAGGAACGGCTGTTCGCCGATACCGGCGGCTCTCGTCGGACGGATTCGGGGCACGTGCTGGTGCAGCGCCAATTGCCCGCCTTCACCCAAGGGGCCAAACGGCATGACGTTCTGATCGCCGCCGATGGCACCGATTACTTTGCCCGCTACCTGCCCTATCACCTGTCGACGCCGCGCCCCGTCATGGGCTCTGCCGGTTTGCGCCCGGTGACCTTTCACGCCGCGCATGAGGCTTGGGGCACCACGCAATATCAGACCCGGTTCGAAGAGTTGACAGGCCGCTATGCAAGGGCAGAGGATTACAACGTCTGGCTGGCCCTGCGCGTGGTGGGCGAGGCCGTGACCCGCGCCAGCACCACCGATGCAATGGCGATCCGCGACTATGCCCTGTCCGACGCGTTCGAATTGGCCGCCTTCAAGGGGCAGAAGGTCACGTTCCGCAACTGGAACGGCCAGATGCGCCAGCCGATCCTGCTGTATGATGGCATGATCACCGTCAGCGTCAGCCCGCAGGAGGGCTTTCTGCATCAATTCTCACCCTTGGATACGCTGGGCCTCGATCGCCCGGAATCCGAATGCTCTGCTTTCAATTGACCGGGAGGTTTGCATGAAAACCCTGATCGCGACCTCGCTGCTGGCCCTTCTGACCGCCGCCCCGGTCATGGCCAACAAGGCCTTTGTGTCGAACGAGCGCAGCAATACCATAACCGTGGTCGACACCGACACGTGGGAGGTGCTGCAGGAATTTGACGGCGGCAACCGCCCGCGCGGCATCACCCTCAGCCCCGATGGGTCCAAGCTGTATGTCTGCGCCTCCGACGACAGCCTTGTGCGGGTCTTCGATACCGAAACCTACCGCGAACTGGACAGCCTGCCCTCTGGTCCCGATCCGGAACTGTTCATTCTCGAACCCTCGGGCAAGCGGCTGTATATCGCCAATGAGGATGACAACCTTGTCACCGTGACCGACACCGAGAAACACACCATCCTTGCAGAAATCCCGGTGGGCGTCGAACCCGAGGGCATGGGCATGAGCCCGGATGCCAAATGGGTGGTGAACACGTCGGAAACGACGAACATGGCGCATTTCATTTCGACCGAGGATTACAAGATCAAGCACAACGTGCTGGTCGATCAGCGCCCGCGCTACGCACAGTTCACCGATGACGGCAGCCGCCTGTATGTCTCGTCCGAGATCGGCGGCACCGTGTCGGTGATGGACATCGCCCCCGACGGCACCCCGACGCTGGTGCACAAGATCGGCTTTGAGGTGCCCGGCGTGCTGCCCGAATGGCTGCAACCGGTCGGCGTCAAGGTCACGCGCGACGGCAGCCGGGTCTTTGTCGCCCTCGGCCCCGCCAACCGCGTCGCCGTGATCGACGGCGCAACGCTGGAGGTGCTGGATTACATCATCGTCGGCCAGCGGGTCTGGCAACTGGCCTTTACCCCGGATCAGAAATACCTGCTGACCACCAACGGCAATTCCAACGACATCACCATCATCGATGTCGCCCGTGAAAAGGCGATCAAATCGGTGCAGGTCGGCCAACAGCCCTGGGGCGTGGTCGTGACCCCGAATTAATGGAGACCGCCATGAAATTCCTGACCGCCGCCGCCCTTGCCTGCGGCCTAACGGCTCCGGCCGTGGCCGCGCCGCTGTGCGATGACCTTGGCTTTGCCGGGCTGCTGGCCTCATGCAACCGCGGAGAGCCGATCCAGCTGACCCTCGCCTCTGGCCAGCCACTGGGAGAGGACCTAACCCTGCAATCGGGCGCCTACTACAAGATGTTCATCACCGCCGACGGGTCCGCCGAACTTGCCATCAGCGGGCCAGAGTTCTTTCGCGCGATCTGGATGAACGAGATTGTCATCAACAAGATCGAAATCCGCCCCATGGCCATCGACTCGATCGAATTTGACGATGAAGGCACGGCGGAACTGTCCTTTATCGCCATCAAACCCGGCACCCATATCCTGCGCATTCCCGGCTCTACCGGCGAGTCGCAGCAGATCCGCATCAGCATCCAGTGACCCCAAACCGGAGCATTCCGTCATGACACGTATCCTTGCCTTTGCCCTTACCGCGCTTGTCGCCGCCCCGTCATTTGCTGCCAGCCACGCGATCCCGCAGGAAACCGTCGACAAGATCACCGCCATGCTGACCGAAATGAAATGCCAGATGGACCCCGACGATATCGAGATGGAGGACGGCGGCTATGAACTGGACGACGTCATTTGCGAAGGCGGCCGCCAGTTCGATATCGAACTGGACGCGGACCTGAACGAGGTCGGCAGGCGCGCCGAATAAACACCGCTGCCGCGACCAAAGCCCAATGGTCAGCGTCGCGGCAATCCTCACAATACGCCAGCGCGACCGCAGAGTCGCGAGAGCCAACCGGGAGACCTTTTATGATCCGATCCATCACACGCCGGGGCGCTTGTGCCCTTCTGGCGATGATTGTCGCCGCCCCCGCCTTTGCCCAGGATCTGCCGGTTATCCGCGCTGCCGTGCTGAAAATCGGCACCGTGAACTGGGAACTGGCGACCATCGTCGAGCAGGGCTTTGACGAGGCGCATGGCTTTGACCTCGAAATCGCGCCTTATGCCGACAATGGCGCAACCCGCGTCGCCGTCGAGGGCGGAGAGGCAGATGTGGCCGTCGCCGACTGGATCTGGGTGGCGCGGCAGCGCGCCGCCGGCAAGGATTACGTATTTGTTCCCTACTCCAAAGCGGTAGGCGGGCTGGTCGCGCCAAAAGGCAGCGGCGTCACCTCGCTCAAGGATCTGGCAGGCGGCAAGATCGGCATTGCCGGTGGCCCGCTGGACAAATCATGGCTGATCCTGCGCGCCTACGCGCAACAAGAATACGGCATGGACCTGAAGGCAGAGACAGAGCAGGTCTTTGGCGCGCCGCCGCTGATCTTCAAATCCGGCCTCGGCGGCGACCTGCAAGGGGCCATTAACTTTTGGCACTTCCTTGCCAAGATGAAAGCCTCCGGCATGGAAGAGGTGATCTCGGTCGAGACGGCAGGCAAGGCGTTGGGGCTGAACACCGACACGCCGCTGCTGGGCTACTACATGAAGGAAAGCTTTCTGGCAGAGAACCCCGGACTGGCGCAGGCGCTGTACGACGCCAGCCGCGACGCCAAGGACCTGCTGGCCAACGACGATGCCGCATGGGAGGCGATCCGCCCGATCATGAACGCCAACAACGACGCCCAGTTCAACCAGCTCAAATCCGACTGGCTGGCCGGCACGCCCGCGCGCGGCCCGGTTGACATCGACGGGGCGAACAAGATGCTGGCGCTGATGTATGACCTTGGCGGCGCCGATCTGGTCGGCAAGGCAACCACCGTGCCCGACGGCCTGTTCGCCGACCTGAACTAAAGCAGATCGCCCGATGAAAGACACCCACGCGGCCACGCCAATCCTGTCGATCATCGGGCTGTTTCTGCTGTGGATCCTCTGCGCCACACTGACGGCGGACCCGACGGTCCTGCCGCAGCCGTGGTCGC
>NZ_JAXMNR010000015.1:0-63870 GCF_034670325.1 Antarctobacter sp. | reverse complement strand
CATGCTGCCGGAACTGGGGTCATGCACCCGCAGGATACAGCGCCCCAGCGTGGTCTTACCGCTGCCGCTTTCGCCGACGATGCCGAACGTCTCACCGCGCATGACGTCAAAGGACACGGAATCCACCGCGACAAAGCCGTCCGCCTTTTTCGACAGTAACCCGCCCTTGGCGGCTCCGAACTGCTTGGTCAGGTCGCGGACCTCTAGGATGGCCTCAGACATCGACGCTCTCCTCGTCGCGCTTTAGGCGCGCATCTTCGTTATCGTGCAGGAAACAGGCCACTTGGCCCTCTCCGACCTGTTTCAGGCGCGGCTCCCGCACGTCGCAGGTGCCGGCCATGAAGTGATCGCAGCGGGTGCGAAAGGTACAGCCAGAGGGCCGCGCCAACGGATGCGGGACCATGCCCCGGATCGCGGGCAAGCGGCCCTTTGCGGTCATCCCGATGCGCGGCACCGAATCCAGCAGCGCGCGGGTGTAGGGGTGCTGCGGATTTTCAAACAGCCCGTAAACGTCTGATTTCTCGACGATCTTGCCCATATACATCACCGCCACGTCATCGGCGACCTCGGCCACCACACCCAGATCATGGGTGATCAGCATGACCGCCATCTTGAGTTCATCCTTCAGCTCTGCGATCAGGTCGAGGATCTGCGCCTGCGTGGTCACGTCCAGCGCCGTCGTCGGCTCATCCGCGATCAACAGGCGCGGCTGACACGACAGCGCCATCGCAATCATCGCCCGCTGTCGCATCCCGCCGGACAGTTCAAAAGGATAGCTTTCAAACCGTTCCGCCGGGCGCGGAATGCCGACGCGGGCCAGCATGTCGATGGCCTCTTCCTTGGCCTCGGCCTTGGTCACGTCGCGGTGCAGGCGGATGGTTTCGGTGATCTGCTTGCCGATCTTCTGGATCGGCCCCAGCGAGGACATGGGTTCCTGAAAGATCATCGCAATATCACTGCCCCGGATCGACCGCAGCTCGCGTGATCCGGGCCGCGCGCGGGCCAGATCGACGGTGCGGCCATCGGCGGCGTGATACAGGATGCTGCCCCCGGTGATCCGCCCCGGCGCATCGACGATGCGCAGGATGGACCGGGCAAGGATCGACTTGCCGCAGCCCGACTCTCCCAGCAGGCACAGGGTGCGGTTGGGATGAATGTCCAGATCCACCCCTTCGACGGCCTTGACCAGCCCGTCGTCGGTAAAGAAATGGGTCTTCAACCCGCGAATTTCGATCATGGGGGTCTCACTGGGCATAGGGATCAGCGGCATCGCGAAGGCCGTCTCCTAGAAAGTTGAGGGCAAGCACCGCTGTCACGATGACCGCGCCGGGCGCAATCAATAGCCAGGGGGCCTCGATGATGGTGCGGATGTTCTGGGCCTCTTTCAGCAGGGTGCCCCATGACACGATGGGGGGCTGCAACCCGATGCCAAGGAACGACAGCGAGGTTTCGGCAAGGATCATCAGCGGCACCGCCAGCGTCAGCGAGGCGATGATATGGCTGGCGAAACTGGGGACCAGATGTTTGCGGATGATCTCCCAGTCCGACAGCCCGTCCAACCGCGCGGCGACCACGAAATCCTCATGCCGCAGCGACAGGAACTTGCCCCGCACCTCGCGTGCAAGAGTCGTCCAGCCGATCATCGACACGATCAACGTCACCACGAAATAGGTCCGCAGCGGTGGCCAATCCAGCGGGATCGCGGCGGCAAGGCCCATCCACAGCGGGATCGTCGGAATGGACCGCAGGAATTCGATCAACCGCTGGATGGCGTTGTCGATCCAGCCGCCGTAGTAGCCGGAAATCCCGCCAAGGCTGACCCCGACAATCAATGAGACCGCGACCCCGACAAGGCCGATGGACATTGAAATCCGCGTGCCCATGATGATCCGGCTGAGGATATCGCGGCCCAGCCGGTCCGCACCGAAGAAATAGACCTTGTCGCGCGGGTTCTTGGGGCCAAAGAAATGCCGGTCCGTCGGGATCAGCCAGAGCAGCTTGTACTCGTACCCTTTCACGAAGAACCCCAGCGGGATCACCTTTTCCGGGTCCTCGACGAAATGGCGGCGCATCGCCTCGCGGTCGATTTCCATCTTCAGGCCGCGGGCGTGCAGGATGAACCGGCTTTCGCCGTCCTCGCCCGGGGCGAAGAAATGGATGCCCTGCGGCGGCGCAAACGGCGCGCGGGTGTTGGTGTCCAGATGGCTGGCGGGGCTCAGGAATTCGCCGAACAGCGCGACGACATAGATGAAGCCGACGATGAACAGGCTGAAGTAGGCGATCTTGTGACGGCGGAACTGCCGCCACATCAGTGCCCAGGGGCCCAGCAGATCAGGTGTCTTGACGGACTCGGCCGCCTGCACCTCGGATGCGGAATCGATGGATGTCATTGGTAACGTATCCTTGGGTCAACCCAGGCAAGAAGAACATCGGACAAGAGCGTGCCGATCACCGTCAGCATGCTGACGATCAGGATCAGCGAGCCCGCCAGATACATGTCCTGCACCAATAGCGCGCGCAGCAGCAGCGGCCCGGTGGTGGGTAGGTTCATCACCACGGCAACAATGATCTCACCCGACACCAGTGTCGGCAGGATCCATCCGATGGTCGAGATGAAGGGGTTCAGCGCCACGCGCACGGGATAGCGCAACAGCAGTTGGAATTCCGACATGCCCTTGGCGCGGGCGGTGACGACGTAGGGGCGGTACAGTTCATCCAGCAGGTTGGCGCGCATGATGCGGATCAGCGCCGCCGCCCCCGATGTGCCAACCACGAAGACCGGCATCCAGATGTGTTGCAGCAGGTTGCCGAACTTGGCCCAGGACCACGGCTGATCCAGATATTCAGGACTAACCAGTCCGCCGACCGACTGGCCGAAGTACTTGAACGCCACGTACATCATGACCAGCGCCAGCAGAAAGTTCGGCACCGCAAGCCCGATGAACCCCAGCAGGGTGGCGACGTAATCGCCCACCGAATACTTGCGCACCGCCGAATAGATGCCGATGGGCAGCGCGACGATCCAGATAAAGATCAGCGTCAGGATCGAGATCGCAAAGGTCCAGCCCAGCCGGTCCCAGATCACATCCGTCACCGGCACGTTCTTTTCAAAGGAAATGCCGAAATCGCCCTCCAGCAGGATGCCGGTCATCCATTTCCAGTATTGCAGGTACATCGGCTGGCCCAGCCCGTACTGCTCTCGCAGTTGTTCGACCACGGCGGTGTTGTCGACACCGGCCTCGCCCATTTCGGCGGCCAGCGTGTCCAGATAGTCGCCCGGCGGAAGCTGGATGATGATGAAGGTCACGATGGAGACCAGAAAGACGGTGGGGATCATGTATAGAACCCGCCGCAGGATAAAGCCGCCCATGTCTTCTCCGTTTCGTTGCAGAACAAGGTCAGGGCGCCCGCCGGGAGGAAAAGCAGGCGCCCCTCAGAGTACTTTGGATCAGGGCAGGTTTGCCCCACCCTCAAAGTACATCTGCGCGGTGTAAGGTGCCGGGAACCATAGCTGACCGGCAATCGGCAGCGGATCGGGCACGTTCTTGACGTTGTTGCGGGCAATGCCGAACACCGGGTCGTTCTGCACCATGCCAATGGTAAAGAACTGCTCTGACGCCATATCCAGCACCTGTTGCATCAGCGCCTTCTGTTCTTCGGGCGAGGCAGCGGCGCGGACCTGTTTGTAGGTCTCGAAGATATCCTTGACCGCTTGCGGCGGTTCCTCTCCGGTGGCGGGATCGACCCCCCATTGCGCCCAGGTGCGCGCCCAGCTGACAGAGTTCGAGATCGTCGGCACATAGCAGATCGGCGAGGTATAGGCATCCGCCTGCCCACCCGAACAGTTCCACAGATAGGCGTCGAAATCGTTCGAGGTGTGCAGTTCGATCAGGCGCGATCGGTCGGTGGTGCGGATCTGGAAATCGAGGCCGACGTCGCGGGCATACCCGGCGATCAACTCCATCGCGTCGGGATATTGCAGGCCGAACACGTCCGCCACAAGGTAGATCAGCGTAAACCGTTTGCCGTCCGGCCCAAGGCGGTAACCCTCGTCATCCTTTTCCGGCAGCACCTTGTCCAGATATTCGTTGGCCAGGTCGGTGTCATACTCGGTGAACTGCTTGGCGTATTCTTCCTTGTACAGTTCCGTGCCCTCACGCGGGGCGGTCTGCGCGGGCTGACCGGCGCCAAAGTACAGCAGGTCGATGACCTCTTGCCGGTTCATGGCGTGGCTGACCCCGATGCGGAAATCCTTGTTGTTGATGACCTCACGCTTGACCGGATCGGTGTGGTTGAGGTTCATCATCAGGATCATGATGTTGGCCGGCAGGTCGCCCACATCGAAGAAGCGGTATTTGCCGCGCTCCATGTTGTCGGTCAGCGAAGCCTTGTTCGACGGCCGCCCGATGTGGCGCAGCATATAGTCGATCTCGCCGTTGAACGCCTTTAGCAGGATGGTTTCCACATCCTCGACCTGATCATAGGTGATGCGGTCGATATAGGGCAGTTGCTGCCCTTCGCTGTCGACCTTGTAGTAATAGGGGTTCCGTTCGGCCACGACCCGGTCGGTGGTGCCGTAGGCGTTGGTCAGGTGCCACGCGTGCAGCGTCGGGCGGTCCGGGTTCTGCCAGAACAGCGGCGTGTCCATCGGCCCGGCCTTGAGGTTGAACAGCTGTACCCAGCTGGCCGCCGCCGGTTCCGCGTCCACCAACGCCTGAATATCGGCGTTATACTTGGGCATGAACTGCGACAGGTAGTGTTTCGGATAGGCCGTCGGGTGATAGCCGAACCCATAGGCCAGCGCCTGCAGGAACAATCCGTTCGGCGCACCAAAGTCGAACTCGACCGTGGTGTCGTCGATCTTGGTCACTTTGACCGGACCCGCGGGGCCGACAAAGGTCGAATCCTTGTTGGGCGTCAGCTCTGTGTCGGAAAAGATGTCCTCATACCAGAACAGGATGTCATCGGCGGTGAACGGCGCGCCGTCCGACCATTTCATGCCTTCGCGCAGATGAAAGGTGAACTTGGAGGCGTCGTCGGACACGTCCCAAGATTGCGCGATATTGGGGCGCACCTCGGACCAGTCCGGGGACCAGCGCACCATGTTGTCGCTGCCGATGGTGCGGACCATGTTGTGCTGGTCGCCACCACCAAGGATGGCGCGGCGCAGGGTGCCGCCGTATTCGCCCGGCCCCTCGATCAGGTCCATCACCAGCGGCTCTGCCGGCAGGCGGTCTTCGATGGGCGGCAGATCCCCCGCTGCCACCAGATCCGCCAGTTGCGGGGCCTCGTCCCAGGCGTAGGCCTGTCCAGCCACCGCCATCGCGATGACACTGGCCAGGGTTGTCATTTTCTTGTTCATCAGCATCAGATCTCCTCCTCCTTGCTGAATGGGGTCACCAGTTGGTGACCGATCCGTCCGGTCGCATCAGATGCGGCGGTTCGACATGTGCGGGCGTTGTTGCCCGGATCTTGGCCTCGTCCACCTCGACGCCCAGACCGGGGCGGTCGGGCACCTTGTAGGTGATCCCCTCCAGCGGGATCTGGACGGGGAACAGCTCTGGATCGTGAAAGCCAAGGTCCTCTGTCGGGCCTTGCCGGGTCTCAACCCAAGAGAAATTCGGCACAGCGGCGGCCATGTGGACGGTCGCCGCCGTGCAGACCGGGCCCAGCGGATTGTGCGGCATCAGATCGATGTAATGCTGCTCACACCAGCCCGCGACTTTCATCGCCTCGGTGAAGCCGCCGATATTGCAGATGTCCAGCCGCATGTACTGGGTCAGACCCTCTTCGATGTAAGGCGCGGCCTGCCATTTTGACGAAAACTCTTCGCCTATGGCAAAGTTGATATTGGTCATGGATCGCAGCGTCCGGTACGCCTGCGGCGTCTCATCCCGGATCGGCTCTTCGAGAAAATCAAGCGTGCCAACCGGCAGCCGGTTACAGAAATCCACCGTCTCGGCGATGGACAACCGGTGATGCAGGTCGATCCCCAGACACAGATCGGGGCCAAAGGTTTCGCGAAGTGCGATCAGTTCCCGGACCGCGCGGTTCAGGTTCTTGCGCGGGTCGAATTCTCCGTCGCCGTTGAATTCACCCGTGTAAATGCGCAAGCAATCCCAACCGGCATCCACCAGAACCCGTGCCTTGCCCAGCAGCTCCTCAAGAGTGTTGCCCTGACAGCTGGGAAAGGTCGGGATCTCATCGCGCTGCTTGCCGCCCAGCAGTTGATAGACCGGCACCTCCAGCCGTTTGCCAAGAATATCGTACAGCGCGATATCGATGGCCGACATGGCGGCGGTCAGCACCCGCCCGCCCTCAAAATACTGGCTGCGATAGCTTTCCTGCCAGATGCGCCCGATCTGGTTGGAATCCTTGCCCACCAGAAACGACGCAAAATGCCGGATCGTGGCGGCGACGGAATCTTCGCGCGCCGAGAGGCCGGATTCACCCCAGCCGATCAGGCCGTCCTCTGTCGTCACCTTCACCAATAGCTGGTTGCGGATGCCGACGCGGGCCAAAAGCGGTTCAATAGCAGCGATTTTTGACATTCTAAGGGGGCCTTTCAGTGCCAGCCGACGCGCGGGGCGACCGGGATCATGCCGGGACGGTTTTCCGCGATGCACGCGGTCAGCCGGTCGCGCGTGGCGGCGGCAGAAGGTTCGTCCCAGAGGTTTGTCATTTCATGCGGATCGGCGGTCAGGTCATACAGCTCCCCTGCCCCGCTCTTGAGGTCGATGGACAGGCGGTGCGTGCGTGACCGCACTGTCCGCAGGTCAAGGTCAACGCCACTGCGCACGGCGTCCACCTCCCATTCGTTGTGGGCGACGTCGCGGGTGCCGTCCTGCATGACGTCGGTCAGCGATGTGCCGTCGTCATCCGATACGGTCAGCCCGGCCAATTCGGCCATCGTCGCCCGCAGGTCCAGCGTGGACACCGGCGCATCATAGCGCCCCTGCCCGATCCCCGGCCCCGCCATGACCAACGGCACACGCAGCAGCCCGTCATACAGCATCGGACCTTTCAGCAGCAGGCCGTGATCCCCCAGCCATTCGCCGTGGTCGGAGGTGAAGATGACGATGGTGTTCTCCAGCCGCCCTTCGGTCTCAAGATGATCCAGAATGCGCCCGATCTGATGATCAATGGCGGCGATCATGCCGTAGTAGACGGCTGTCACGTCGCGCAGGTCGCGGTCGTTCAGTGCGCCCTCATAGCCCCAATAGGGTTGATCGCCCGCATGGTCGCGTTTTTGGTTGCGCCGCGTCGGGCTTTCCAGAAAGGCGCGGTGCCACCACGGCCGCCGGTCAAGGTCCAATGCGCGGTGCGGCGGCAGATCCACCTCTGCGGGGTCATACATCGTCGACCACGGCGCCGAGGCAAGGAACGGCGGGTGCGGATCGGGGAAAGAGACCCATGCCACCAGCGGCGCGTCCCGGTCCTCTTGCAGCATCTCCATCGCCTGATCGCCGATCCAGCTGGTTGACTGCCATTCATCGTCCAGCGCCGAGCGCCAGACCTGCTTGTGATGGGTCAGCGGCGGCACCGGCACCTTGGCCCGCGCCCAGCGGTCGCCGCCCTGCCCGTCCTGATCCAGGAAATTCTCATAGTGCAGCGTGTAAGGCTTGTCCTTCCAGCCACAGTGATGGTGCGGGCGCAGCATCATTCCGACCCGGTCGAACCCCATATAGGGCCCGGTCCAATCCTCGGGGTAATCCGCGACAGAGATGTAGCACTCTGGCGTCCCGGTGGCCGCAAACGTCTCATGGGTGGACAGATGCGCCTTGCCGATGAACCGGGTATCATATCCGGCACGGGCAAACACCCCGCCGAACCCCTCGGCGGCAATCGCCGGGTCAAGGTTGCGCCCGTTGTCGCGCACGCCGTGGCTATAAGGCAGCTTGCCGGTCAGGATAGAGGCACGCGCAGCCTGGCACATGGGATGCGGCGTGATGCAGGTGTCAAACCGCGCGCCCCGGTCGGCGATGCGCTGAATGTTTGGCGTCCGCACGCCCCGCCCGGCCCCGCCGATGCAATCGCCGCGCTGTTGGTCCGTGGTAATCAACAGGATATCCGGCGCGCGGCTCATACCGTGGTCCCTGACGCGCCTGTGCTTGCCTGTCTCATGCCCATGAAGCCCTCCCAAACTCCGAAGTGTCGCGGTATGATTTCAACCAACGATATTTCCAAAATCGTCGACTATTTTTTCCCTCGTGTCGACTATTTATTTTTGGTATGACCAAAATAATAGGCTACGACGCTGATACCAAAAGAAACTTCTTCAACTGACCCGGCCAGAGAATGGACAGACAATGACCACGCCCCCCCTCTCCCGCCTTGATGTGCACGTGTTTCGCGTGCCGCTGGACCGGCCCGTAGCCACCAGTTTCGGCGCCATGCGCGACCGTCCCGCCGTCTTTGTGCGGATCGAGGATACCGATGGCGCCTTTGGCTGGGGGGAGGTGTTTGCCAACTGGCCCGCTGCCGGGGCCGAACACCGCGCGCGCCTGCTGGTCGAGGATATGGGCGATCTGTTGATCGGACAGCGCTTTGCCCACCGCTCCGACCTGTTTTACCGCCTCACCGAACAGACCCGAATCCGCGCCCTGCAATGCCGCGAATGGGGGCCGTTCGATCAGGGGATCGCGGGGCTGGACGTGGCGATTCATGACCTGATGGCGCGCGCGTCAGGCCACAGTCTTGCGCAGTTCCTCAACCCCGATGCGCCGCCCTCGGTCCCCACCTATGCCAGCGGCATCCACATCCGCGACGCCTCCGGGATCATCCCCCGCTGCCGCGCAAATGGGCATACCGCCTTCAAGATCAAGACCGGCTTCGACCTGCCCCGCGACATTGCGGACACCCTGCGGATCGCCGGGACACTTGCGCCCGGCGAACGGCTCTTTGCCGACGCCAATCAGGGGTGGGACGCGGATCAGGCCATTGCCTATCTACAGGGACTCGCGGGCGTTTCACTGGGCTGGCTGGAGGAACCGATCATCGCCACCGCCGCACCAGAGGACTGGGCCCGTATCCAACAGGCCAGCGGGATCCCCCTAGCGGGCGGCGAAAACATCGCCGGATTCGACGCCTTTGACAGCGCCCTTGCGGCGGGCACCTTCGGCTACCTGCAACCGGATCTTGCCAAATGGGGCGGCATCACCGGGTGTGAGGGGGTCGCCCGCCGCGCGCTGAACGCCGGGGTCACCTATTGCCCGCATTTTCTAGGCGGCGGCATCGGCCTGTTGGCCTCAGCCGCGCTGCTGGCTGCCGTTGGCGGTCCCGGCCTGCTGGAGGTGGATGTAAATCCCAATCCGCTGCGCGCGGGTTTTGACCTGTTCCGACCCGGACAGGCGCAAAACCGCCTGCACCTGCCACAGGCCCCCGGCCTTGGCGTCACCGCCCTGCCCGACAGCCTGTCACGCTTTGAAACCCTGCACGCCAGCCTGACGGCCAAGGGGCTCCGCTATCACAGCCCCTGATCACCCGATTCGCCGCGCCGCCCCCTGCCCTGCCGCGACAGGGTCCGCCGTCCGGACCGCCAAAATCGCCAGATTTCCCGGTTTCGCATCGCAGGTGTAAATTTTTCTAATTTTTTCAACGACCTAAAGCGCCCATTGCATCGTTCGCATGAACAGCCACAATATCTAGAACGGCGGCCAATGCGGTCCGGGTGCACGAAACAGTTGCCAAAAGCCCTTCAACTTGCGTAAAGAAACGGAAAACAAAGCTCTGGCGAAAAAGAGCGTTCCTAAGAGGCGGCAGACAGGTGACAGGCGGACCAGACCCGATCCACATCAATACACGGATCCGCGAAAACGCGCAAAACCTCGCGGATGCGCTTGAGGCGCATATGCTCAAAAGCTTTGCGCCCGACGCGCGCAAGCAGCTTCGCCTGTTCTCCGCTGGCGAGGCGGCGAACCTGTTGGGCATTTCCCCCAGTTTCCTGCGCAAACTGCACTTCGAGGATCGTGTACCAGATGTACACATGACGCCCGGTGGTCGCAGGCACTATTCCGCGGCGGACCTGACGACCATCCGCAAGGTATTGGAGGAAAACGCCAAATCCCCCGGCGGCTATCTCAAAGGCAGACGTGAGGGCGACCCGGTGCAGGTGCTGTCCTTCCTCAACTTCAAGGGTGGCTCGGGCAAGACGACCTCATCCATCCACACCGCGCAGCGCCTTGCCCTGCGCGGCTATCGCGTGTTGGCGGTCGACATCGACCCGCAGGCCTCGCTCACCACCCTGTTCGGCCATCAACCAGAGGTTGATTTCCTGCATTCCGGGTCGATCTACGATGCGATCCGCTATGAGGACCCCCTGCCCTTCCGCGAGATCATTCAGGAAACCTATTTCACCGGGCTGGACCTCGCCCCCGGCGGATTGATCCTGCAAGAGTTCGAACACGAAACGCCCACCGCGCTGCGCAACAACATACAGCCCCCCTTTTACGCCCGCATGGCCGCCGCCCTGCAAGAGGTCGAGGCCGATTACGACGTCATCATCTTCGACTGTCCGCCGCAGCTTGGCTACCTGACCATGTCGGCGCTCTGCGCCTCGACCGGGGTGCTGATCACTGTGGTGCCCAACATGCTGGACGTCGCCTCGATGAGTCAGTTCCTGCAAATGAGCGCCGACCTGCTCGACGTGGTGTCCGATGCTGGCGCGCGGATGGAGTTCGATTTTCTGCGTTTTCTCATCAACCGCTACGAACCCTCTGACGGGCCGCAGCAACAGGTCGTCGCCTTTCTGCGGCAGCTGTTCGGCGATGAGGTCATGACCAACGCCATGCTGAAATCCACTGCGATTTCCGACGCCGGTCTGACCCAGCAAACCATCTACGAGGTCGAACGCAGCGCCTTTCACCGCAACACCTATGACCGCGCGGTGGATTCACTGAATGCTGTGAATGATGAGATCGAAACGCTGATGCAACAGGCTTGGGGGCGCTGATGGCACGCAAGGGAATCCTCTCCACCGATCCAACCGCAAAACCGGCCCGGCGCAATGCCGCGGAACGGATGATGCCCCGTGGCACCGTCGGCGCGCTGCAAAGTTCGCTGACAAAGCTACAGGAAAACGCGGTTCAGGATCTGGACCCGGCACTGATCCATGACGCGGGCGTGGCCGACCGTCTGGGCACGGATGAGACCGCCGACAGCGCCCTGCGCGAGTCGTTGCGTGTCTACGGACAACAGGTGCCCGTCCTCGTCCGCCCCCGCGCCGATCAGCCGGGGCATTTCGACATCGTCTATGGCCGCCGCCGGGTGATCGCCCTGCGCGAGTTGGGCCAGACGGTCAAGGCGATGGTGCGCCATCTGGACGACAAGGCGCTGGTGCTGGCGCAGGGGCAGGAAAACACCGCCCGTCAGGACCTGTCCTTTATCGAAAAAGCCAGCTTTGCCGCGCAGTTGGAAACGCTGGACTACGACCGCCAGACCATTGCCGACGCGCTGTCGATCGACCTTCCGATGGTCAGCCGGATGCTGAAAGTGGGTCGCTCCTTTGACATGGCGTTCCTGCGCGACATCGGCTCTGCCCCCGGCATCGGCCGCGAACGCTGGCTGAAACTGGTCGAGGCGTTGGAGGCCGACACCGTCCGTGAGCGCGTGACGGCGCGGATGCAGACGCTGGATTACATCGACGGGTCAGATGCGCGGTTCGAACAGGTTCTGGCATGGGCCACCGGCGCCGCCACCCCCAAAGCGGCCAAGGTACGCCCCCTGCCCGCCCGCAAGATCACCGGCCCCGGCGGCGTCGCTCTGGCGCGCGTCAAACGGTCGGACAATGGGATGACGATGACAACCACAGGGGCTTTTGCCGCATGGCTCGACAGCCACGCAGAGGACCTTGTGAAAGAGCTTCACGACCGCTGGCTCAAAAACCGGTCGGAAGACTGAAGGCACCGAAACGAGCAGACACAGGAGGCACGACAGAAGACCAAAAGAAAAGCCCCCCAGGATTGATCCCGGAAGGCTCTCTCATTTCTCGCACTCTTGAGATAGCCCCTCAGCACTGACCCTGTCAACGCTACCGATTCGGTGGGCGCTACTTTTTTGTCTTACGTGAAATTTACATGATGGAAATGTCCCGAATCCCCTTCGGGCAGCCGGTCGAGCTATGCCCGTCCCATGACAAATGGGCGCTTCTCGACATGCTGACCCGCGCCGCCGCGCGGTTTGGACTGAACCACCGCACCCTGACGGTGTTGCGCGCCCTGCTGTCGTTCTTTCCCGAACGCGAACTGCCCGCCAGCGCCGGTCTGGCGGTCGTCTTTCCCTCGAACCGCACCCTGTCACAACGGCTGAACGGAATGCCCGAAAGCACCCTGCGCCGGCATCTGGCGACGCTGGTCCGGCTGGGGATTGTCAGCCGTCAAGACAGCGCCAACCGCAAACGCTTTGCCCGCTCTGGTGGCCTCGCCTTTGGGTTCGATCTCAGCCCACTTGCGCGGGAGGCGGACACCGTCGCGATGGCCGCCGAAGCAGAGATGCAAGCCGCCAAGGAGATCGCCGCCCTGCGCGCCCAACTGGCGGCCACGCGGATGCGGTTGATCGAGGACGGCACCCTGACCGAAGATCACCCCCTGATCGAAGAAACCCGCCTGACACTGCGCCGCAAGACCGGTGCCGATGACCTGCGCGCGCTGTTGGCAACCTTGGAAAACCACTTGGACAACAGCCGGAAAATTGCCCTCGCACCCGCCGAAATGAGCGCCGAAACCCGCGAAAATGAGCGGCACATACAGACTACAGATGAATCCATTTCTGTATCTAGGGCCGAGGCAAATCGCGGAGATCAAACCGCCCCCGTATCGCTGACCGATGTGGTGGACGCATGCCATGAATACCGCAGTTTCCTGCCCGACGCGCCAAACGATTGGGACGGACTGCAAAGAGCCGCAGGACAGCTTTACCCCATGATGGGCATCGACCGGCCCACCTATGAAGAGGCGCATGGATTGATCGGGCGTCAGGGAACGGCGGTTGTCATCCTGTGTATCCTTGAAAAGATGGCCGATATCCGCAGTCCGGGCGCGTATCTGCGCGGCTTGTGCAAGCGCGCCGTTCAAGGGCGATTGAACCTCAAGGCGATGGTGAAGGCGCTGAACAGTCGGCGATTGTCAGCTGACAATCTGGTCTGCTGAGACGCTGTGACGCCGGAATTGTCAGCTGACAATTTCTGTCATTGGGCCAGTGCGTTTGGCTCTGGCTACAGCAGAAATTCCGCGCGCAGCCTGTCGCCGTGTTCGTCCAGTTCCGGACCTGTCGAGGCCGGGGCAGGCCGAATACCCTCCATCCGGATCGGGGCGGAGGGGGACAACATCCGGGCGACCAGATCGCCGCCTTGGTTGCGCATGTCCTCCCACGTCAGCACGCGGGCGCACCAGATGCCAAGAGCACCCAGATCGGTTTCCCACGTGGCCGCGGATTTGTCCTTTAGCCGGATGGCGATGCGTTGGCACAGGGCGTCGCGGTCCTTGAACGGATCACCGCTCAGGTCCAAGTTCAACGCCGCGCCCAGCCGGTCCAGCGGGGTCATCGCCAGTGCCAGATGGCCTGTGGCGCAAGCATAAACGCCGTAAGGCGCGCCCAGATAGCCGTGGGCCGACCCCTGATCCATGCGTTGCGGCGGGGTCTGGCCGTTGGTCAACCATGTGCTGAGGAACTCGAACTGCATATCCATCAGCGCCTCCAGCAGCGAGGTCTGAACATGGTCTCCTTTGCCGGTGCGGGCCAGCCGGAACAGCGCGGCCAGCAGCCCTTGGGTCAGGCAGGCCCCGGCAGAGATATCCGCGATCGGCAGACCCACGGGCACCGGCCCGTCGCCTGCATTCCCGCTGAGCCACATCAGGCCAGATCGCGCCTGCGCCAGCAGATCCTGACCGGGCAGGGCGGCCCAATCGCCGCTTTCGCCGTAGCCGGAAATGGAGCCATAGACGACCTGCGGATTGATCGCGCAGACCTGTTCATAGGACAGGCCCAGACGGTCGATCACGCCGGGGCGAAAGTTCTGGATCACCACGTCGGCTTGGGCAATCAGGCGGCGCGCTGCGTCCAATCCCTGCGGGGTTTTCAGGTCCAGCGCGATGCTTTCCTTGCCGCGGTTGATGGCGTGAAACAGCGTCGAGTCGCCCTTGATACGGGTGTCAGAGACATAGTGATGGCGGCACAGATCACCGCCATCGGGGTTCTCGATCTTGATGACCCGCGCGCCCATGTCCAACAGCCGCAGCGAGGCATATGGCCCCGCAAGGAACTGGCTGAAATCGACAACGGTGATGCCGTCAAGCGGCGCGGTCATGGCGTCAGGATCGCTGCGGTGTCGGCCCCCAATGCAGGCGCGGCGGCGGCGTTACGAAGGGTGTTCCCGTCAATGCGGATGGGACAGCGGGTGGTGCGGGCGGTGGCGCCGCTGGCGGTCTGGATGTCCTGAAGCGGGTCGAGCGCGGCAAAGCCGTCGCTCGCCGCAAAGGCGGGCCAGTCCAGAACCGGGGCGCACCAGATGCCCGCCGCCTCAAGAATGTCCAGCCAGTGCTGCGTGGGGCGTGTTTTCAGGACGTCGCCGACAACGGATTTGATCTCATCCAATCGGGCAAAGGCGTCGCTCTGCGCAAAACCGGCGATCTGCGGGGCGTCCAGCAGATCCGCCAGTTTTGCCAGCGGACACATGGCCAGCGCCATCCAGCCGTCGCCCGTGGGATAGATGCCGTAGGGGGCGGGCTGATAGGGGTTGGCGTTGCCCTGCGCATGGCGGCGGGGCTGGCGGTTGTCGTCATTGAGAAAGCAGGTGAACTGTTCAAAGGTCATGTCCAGCGCGGCGGACATCAGGTCCACCTCGACCAGACCGCCCGCGCCGGTGATCCCGCGCCGCACGAGGCAGGCAAGAATGCCCTGCACCAGATGCCCGGCGGTGGCCACGTCCAGCATGGCAAAGCCGGTGGGGACGGGGCCGTCCTCGGCGTTGCCGTTCAGCCATGCGATGCCCGACAGCGCCTGCACCAGCAGATCCTGACCGGGGGTGTCGCGCCACGGGCCGGTGGTGCCGTAGCCGGACACCGCGCCATAAACCAATCGAGGGTTCAGCGCGCGCACCGCGTCATAGCCCAGCCCGATCCGGTCCATCACGCCGGGGCGAAAGTTGTGGATCATGACATCGGCAGTGGCGATCAGCGCGCGGATGCGGTCCAGGTCGGCGGGCTGTTTCAGATCGGCGGTGACGCTTTTCTTGCCCCGGTTGAAGGTGTGAAACACAAGGCTGTCGTCCTCAAGACGCTGATCGTTGACCACCATCGACCGGCAGAGATCGCCGCCTTGGGGGCGTTCGACCTTGATGACCTCGGCCCCCAGATCGCTGAGGCGCAGCGCCGCCACGGGGCCTGCAAGGAATTGTGCGAAATCCAGAACGCGCAGGCCGGTCAGCGGCAGGGCAGGGGCGTCTATGGTCATTTAGTCACCTGTTATCAATGAGTTAAAGCGTTTTCATGTGGACTGTTCTGGGGTGAGAAGCCCAATCCGCGCGACAGGTCCAGCGCGGTGGCGCGGATCTCTGCCAGCGTGGCCTCTGCGGTGGAGGCCTGACCAAGCTGCTGGATGAAACCGGAGGTGATGGCCGCCACCACGCCGCGCGCATCAAAGACCGGGGCGCAGAGGTTACGCACGCCCGCGATCATGGTGCTGGAGGTGTCCTCATACCCGGTTTCGCGGATGCGGGTCAGGCGGGCGCGCAGGGCGTCGCGGTCAGCCTTGGGCTGGCGGGCGATGTGGCGGGCCTGTGTGTCGTCGTCGGAAAAGGCAAGGATCACATGGCCGGAACTGGTCTGGCTGACCGGGAACAGCGCGCCGGTGCGCACGGCGTATCCGGCGGGCAGGGGGCTGGCCACGCTGGTCAGGACCAGTACGTTTTCGCGGTTCAGCACGCCAAGGTGGCAAGATTGATTGGTGCGCGCGGCGATGCGTTCCAGACGGGGCAGGGCGGCGTGCAACAGCCGTTCGGTCGGGTCGTGGCGGTGTGACAGTTCGAACAGGCGCAGGGTCAGGGCATAGCGGCTGGTCTGCGGGTCCTGTTGCAGGTAGCCGCGTTCGGTCAGGTAGATGACGATGCGATACAGCTCTCCCATCGTGCGGTTCAGCGCGTCGGTGATTTCGTTCATCGTCAGGCCGTTTGGCGCGTCGGTCAGCAGTTCCAGCACGTCCAGCGCCTTTTCCACCGCCGGGACGGTGGATTTCTTTTTCTCTTCCGCTTTGGTCATGGCTCATTCCCTGTCTTGTCGGCCCGCAGTTTGGCCTGTTCCGCCTTGGCGAAACAGAGGGACATGAGTTCGTTTTCGTTTCGGAGGCCCTGTTCCAGCGTCAAATCCATCGCGCCGCGCACCGCCGCCTTGACCGCTTGGGTGGCGTGGGGGGCGTGGTTGGCGATTTGTTGGGCGACCTCGCGGGCCTTTGTCAGTTCCGCGCCGGGGTCGGTCAGGTACTCGACCATGCCGATGCGGGTGGCTTCCTCTGCGTCGAAGCGGTCACCGGTCAGCAGGTATTTCAGCGCCTGCCCCTGACCGCAGAGGCGGGTCATGTGCTGCGCGGCGCCGCCTGCGCCGTTCCAGCCAAGCTGCACCTCTGGCGCGGCAAAGACGGCAGAGGTGGCAACCACGCGCAGGTCACAGGCCAGCGCGATTTCCAGACCGCCGCCAAGCGCCCAGCCCTTGACCGCCGCGATGGCGGGTTTGCGCAAGCTGAGGATTGGCGGGATGTAGTCGAAGCGATTGCGCCATGCCCAGAAATCCTCATACCCGTCCAATGCGGCAATGTCGGAGCCTGCGCAAAAGGCGCGGTCGCCTGCGCCGCGAAAGATCACCACATGGGCGGCGGCGGTTTCATTCGTCTCGGCGCAGCAGGTGGCGATCTGGCGGTACATGGCGGGCGTAAGGGCGTTGTGTTTGGCCGGGCGGTCCAGCACGATTTCCGCGATGTTTCCGGTCAGGTCAAAGCGCACGGCGCCATCGGTGTCGGTGGTCATGGGGGGCCTCAGTCGAATTTCAGGTTGGGCAGCCAGAGCGAGAGCTGCGGGACATAGGTCAGCACGATCAGCATTCCGAAGAGGACGATGTAGAACGGCAGCGACGCGCGGATGAATTTGCCGATGGGCGTGCCGGTGATCATGCAGGTCGTGAACATCAGCGTGCCAAGGGGCGGCGTGACCCCGGCGATGGTCAGGTTGAACACCATGACGATGCCGAAATGGACCGGGTCGACGCCCAGTTTGATCACCACGGGCACAAGGATCGGCGTCAGCAGGATCAGCGCGGCGGACCCTTCGATGAACATGCCCGCAAGGATCAGCAGCAGGTTGATGATCAACAGCAGCAGCAGCGGGTCAGAGGTCAGGGACAGCATCGCCTCGGCCACTTGGGCGGGGATACGCTCCCACGTCATGTAAAACCCAAAGGCATTGGCGGCGCAGATCACCAGCAGGATCACGGCGGTGGCCTGCATGGTCTGTTCAAGGATCGGACGGATGTGGCCCAGGCGCAGGTCGCCGTGGAGGATGCCGACGATGACCGCGAAGAGGACGGCCATCGCGCCCGCCTCTGTGGGTGTGAAATACCCCAGACGGATGCCCAGCACGATGCCCACCGGCACCAGCAGCGCCAGAAACGCCCCGCGAAAGGCGCGGAAGCGGCCCGCCCACGGCATCGGGCGGTCATAGGCCGGTTGCAGGTTCAACTGCCGCGCACGGATCGCCACGGCGACCATCATGGCGGCGCAGATCACCACGCCCGGCACGATGCCCGCAAGGAACAGCCGCCCGATCGACACGTCGCCCATGAACCCGTACAAGATCAGGCCGATCCCCGGCGGGATGATGACCGATATGATCGACGACGACGCGGTGACCGCGCTGGAAAACGCAAGGTCATAGCCGCGGCGGGTCATCTCCGGCACCAAGACCTTGGACTGCATGGCAGCGTCGGCATTGGCCGAACCGGACACGCCGCCCATCAGCGTCGACAAGAGCACGTTGACCTGCGCCAAGCCGCCTTTCCAATGGCCGGTCATCGCCTCGGCAAAGCCCATCATGCGGGTGGTGATCCCGGCGTAGTTCATCACCACGCCGGTCATGACAAACAGCGGCACGGCGAGCAGGGGGAAGGAATGCGTAACGGCGACCATGCGCTGCACAAAGATTTCCGGCGGCATGGCCCCGGACAGCAGGAAAAACGACAGCGCGGCCATGCCGATGGCCATGGCGACGGGGATGCCGATGGCGATGCCGAAGAGCAGGATCAGAACGGGAGCAAGGCTCATATCACATCCTCTGGCGTGGCGGCTGTGGCGCGGCCCAACAGGCGCGCGATCTGGCTAAGGGTCATGCCGGCAAAGCCGATCACGGTGGCCAGGTAGACCCAGCTGAACGGGATATCGAGGACGGGCGAGGGGCGGGTGGCGCCCTTTTGCATCATCAGAAAGCTGAGCCATGTGACATAGGCCAGAAAACCCAGCACGCTGGCGTCGGCGAACAACATCACGGCGCGGCGCAGGGCAGGGGGCATCAGATCGACCAGCAGGGTCACCCGGATGTGGCGGCCTTCGCGGTGGGCGGTCATGGCACCGATGTAGACGACCCATGTGAACAGGATGCCCGACAGTTCGGTGGTCCAGACGGCCGGTTTTTCAGTGCCATAGCGCGTCAGGACGCCCCAAAGCACGGTGCCGGTCAGCGCCGCCAGCGCCCCGAAGGACACCAGCATTTCCGCGCGGCGCAGCCATGTGCCGATGATGTGCATGATGCCTCCTGGGTCAGGTCCGGGCGCGGGGTGCGCGCCCGGAGGTTGGGTCAGTTGTCGAGGATCGCGCGGACGCGGTCATAGAGGCCGTCGGACCAATCGGGGAACTTGGTGTAGACCCCGGCGGTGGCGTCCTGAAAGGCGGGGATGTCCACGTCGCGGTTGAAGGTGACGCCCTCGGATTCGAGTTTGGCGATCCATTCCTCTTCGGAATTCAGCATGAGGTCGGTCATGAAGACACCCGCGGCGATGGCCTCTTCGCTGAGGGCCTGTTGCACGTCCTCGGGCAGGCTGGCGTAGAGATCGGCGTTCATCATCAGCCCGGTGAAGCCCTTGAAATGCCCGGTGAGCGAGATGGTCTTCTTGGTCTCATGCAGCTTGGCGCCATAGATGGACGGCAGCGGTGCCTCTGCCCCGTCGACGACCCCGGCGGAAAGGGCGGAGTAGACCTCACCCCAGGCAACCTGCGTCGGGCGCGCGCCCATGGCGTCAAAGGTTTCGACCCACATGATGTTTGGCGGGGTGCGGAAGGTCATGCCCTTGGTGTCGGCGGGGCTGGAAATCGCCTTGTCCGCCAGCATGTGGCGTGAGCCGAAGAGCCAGTTCAGCGAGAGCAGTTCAATCCCGGCCTCTGCGCGTAGGCGGTCCTTGAGGTCGGTGTAAAACGCGCTGTCGATGATCTTGGCGAAATCGCGCGGATCATCCATCAGGTACGGCCCGCCCAGCACGCCGAAATCTGCCACGAAATCCGACAGGTAGCCGGGGTCAGAAATCGAGATCACCGGCGCACCGGCGCGGATCTGTTCGAACACCTCGGGGTTCGATCCCAGCTGCGCGTTGGGGAAAATCGGGATGTCGACAGCGCCGTCGGTGCGGGTGGCGACCTCAGCGGCAAAGCGTTCCATTGCCTGCTGGATCGGTTCCTTGTCGGACGTCACATGCGCCAGACGAAGGGTGAAATCAGCCGCCTGTGCGGTGAGCGGGGTCAGGGCCAGCAGCGCGGCCGCGATCATTCGGCCGCAAGGGCCGGTACGGAAATTCATCATGTTCCTCCTCCATCGGATCGGCTGCCGGGACTCAGATGCGGTCTCGGGGGCCGGCTCTTTGGGTATCACGTCGTTTCCATATGTCAAAATAATTTTTATACTTGAAAACATCCGGTCCGATGGGCAGTGTGCCGGACAAGCCAGATTCGGCCGGATTTCGGGAGGTGGGCATATGAAGCTGACAGGCATGACCTGGGACCATCCACGCGGGTTTGACCCGGTGGTGGCGGCCTCAAACGCCTATGCGGCGGAGACGGGGATAGAGATCGCTTGGGACAAGCGGTCCTTGCAGGCCTTTGCCGATGCGCCGATTGCCGATCTGGCAGAGCGCTATGATTTCATCGTGCTGGATCACCCGCACGTGGGGCAGATCGCCGAAACTGGCGCGCTGTTGCCGCTGCCCGTGCCCACGGATGCCAGCGCGTCGCTGGGCGGGTCGGCGGAAAGCTATCTGTGGCAGGGCAAGTGCTGGGCCTATGCGGTCGATGCGGCCTGCCAGATGGCAGCGCACCGGCCCGATCTGGGCGCGCCGCTGCCAAAGTTGTGGGAGGATTTCCTGCAAGGCGACGCCGCGCGGTTCCGCCCGCTGACGCCGCTGCTGCCGGTCGATGCCTTTGACATGCTGATGACACTGGTGGCGGGTCGGGGGGAGGTGGATATGCCCCACGATGCCGCGCATTTTGTGTCGCCCCAGAACGGGGAATACGCGCTGCGCGTGCTGCGCGCGCTGTACGCCCTTGGCCCGGATGAGCAGGTCGAGATGAACCCGATCCGGGTGCTGGAAACCCTCAGCACAACGGATGAGTTTGCCTGTTCGCCCTGCCTGTTTGGCTATGTGAACTATGCGCGGCCCGGATTTCGCGCCCATCCGGTCAGCTATTTTGATCTGCCATTGTGCGCGGGTGCCTCCCTGCCGCGTGCGATCCTTGGGGGGGCGGGGATCGGCGTATCCGCCCGCACCCGCGCCCCCGAGGAAGCCGTGGCATTCGCCCAGTGGATCGCGTCAGAGCCGGTGCAGTCGGGCGTTTATCTGGACAACAACGGCCAGCCCGCGAACCGCCACACATGGTTGGCGCAGGGGGGCAATGCGGATGTGGCTGGCTTCTTTCAGGGGGGCTTTCACACCATCGACAACGCATGGACCCGGCCGCGCGCGCCCTGGTTCCTGGATTTTGTCGATGAGGTCTGTGCCATCATGCCCGAGTTTTTCCGCAAACGGGTGCCCGAGGATGTGTTCCTGACCCGGATCGACGCGCTTTACCAACATCACTTGCAGGAGGCCTGAGCCATGCCCGTTGCCGTTATCACCGGGGGAAACAAGGGCCTTGGCCTTGCCCAGACACGCCGCTTTGCCAAGGCGGGGTTCGACGTTTATGTCGTCGCCCGCAGCCGGGGCGAGGTGGACAGCGTCGTGGGCGCGCAGTTCATCGACTGCGATATTGCCGTCGATCGTGGGGCCGATTGGCTGGTCGATCTGCACGGGCAGGTGGGGCCGATCGCGGCGCTGGTCAACAACGCGGGTGTGCATCTGAAGAAATCCGTGTGGGACGTCACACCGGACGAACTGGATGGCGTGCTGGACATCAATGTCCGCGCCATGTTTGCCGCCTGCGGGCGTTATGTGGCGCTGCACCGTGAGGTGGGCGGCGCGATTGTGAACATCGCCTCGATGGGCGGGATCATGGCGCTGCCCTCTGCCGCGGCCTATGTCACCGCCAAGACGGCGGTGGTGGGCCTGACCCGGTCGGTGGCGGTGGATGCGGCGCCGTTCGGCATCCGTTGCAACGCCGTCAGCCCCGGTTTCATCGACACCGATATGACCCGCGCGGTGCTGGCCAAAGACCCCGCGCGCCGGGACAAGATCGAGGGGCGCATTCCGTCCCACGCCTTTGGCAGGCCCGAGGATGTGGCCGATGTTGTGTATTACCTCGCCTCTGATCGCGCGTCTTACGTGAACGGCGTCAACCTGCCGGTCGACGGCGGCTATGCGGTGGGGTTCTGAAAGGATGACCATGCTTCAGACAAAACTGACCGCCGCTGAGACGGTTGAAACCTTGGCGCAGGACACCGGCGATCTGGCAGAGGGCCATGTGCGCCTGCGCCTTGCGGTCGCCAGCCTGTGTGGCACCGACCTGCACTACTATGCGCATTTCGCCAACGCCGGGTTTTTGCTGCAAAACCCGGTGACGCTGGGCCATGAGGCCTGCGCCTATGTGGTCGATCCGAACGGATCTGACCTGCGCGTGGGGCAGTTGGTGGCGTTGAACCCGATCATGAACTGTAAGGTGTGTGAGGCCTGCCAGCGGGGCGAGGAAAACCTGTGTACGGCGAAGAAATTCCCCGGCTCGGCCACCACCGTCCCGCATCTGGACGGGTTTTTCCGTGAGGTGATCGACCATCCGGCGCGTTGCTGCCGCCCGGTGGCGGATGGGGTGAACCCGCGCCACCTGACCTTTGCCGAGCCGATGGCCTGCGCGCTGCATTCCCTGAACAAGGGCGGGGTTTCTGCCGGCCAGCACGTGCTGGTGACAGGCTGCGGGCCGATGGGATTGCTGGCGATTGCGGGCGCGGCGGCGCGCGGCGCGCATGTGACGGCGCTGGACCTGCGGGCAGGGGCGGTGGAGGTCGCGCTGAACGCGGGGGCCGAGACCGGGCTGGTCATCGGTCAGTTTGATGAGGGGGAGATCGAGAAACGCTTTGACGTGGTGGTCGAGGCCTCCGGCGCGATCCCGGCGTTCAACACCGCGTTGAAGGCCGTCAAACCCAAGGGCCGCGTGTCGATCCTGTCGAACATCCAACTGCGTGAGGCGCAGGTGATGCTGCATCTGGTCATGCTCAAGGAGATCGAGATCGTGGGCTCGTTCCAGTTCAACCGCGAATTCGAAGAGGCGGTGCAACTGGTCGAATCCGGCGCGGTGAATTTCGACGCGCTGACGGCGGCGACCTATCCGCTGGAGAGGGCAGGGGAGGCGCTGGCGCAGATGGCGGCGGGCGGGGCCTTTGGCAAGATCCTGCTTCTGGGTGAGCGTGTTTTGTCGGACGAAAATTAGAAAATACGCCGTGTGTTGACAGGCGCGACCAAAATTAAGCATAAGCTGTGCAAGTTTGGTCATACCAAAATGCACTTCGTCCGGAGGGGCCCGAGGGAGGGATGTTATGGACACCTATGATCACATCGTCGTCGGTGGAGGCTCTGCCGGGTCGGTGGCGGCATCCCGGCTGGTCGAGGGCGGGGCGCGTGTGCTGCTGCTCGAAGGCGGGCATCACCATCGGCATCCGCTGCTGGACATGCCGCCGGGCGTGTTCAAGCTGCTCAAGAACGGCTCCAAGTTCTTTCAAATCCACAAAAGCACGCCGCAGCCGCAACTGGGCGGACGCCAGACAGAGATCCCGCAGGGCAACGTGCTGGGCGGCGGATCGACGGTCAACGGACAGGCCTATGTGCGCGGGCGCCCGCAAGATTACGATGCATGGCACGCGGTGTTGCGCGGTGGCAATGACGGCGTCAGCTGGGCCTGGGAGGACGTGCTGCCGCATTTCAAGCGGCTGGAAGGCAACCGCACATTCAACGATGAGTTCCACGGCAGCGATGGTCAGTTGGTGGTGTCGGACCCCGGCCATATCGACGATATGGCGCGCTGGTTCGTGCAGGCGCTTCAGGCGCAGGGCGAACCGTTCAACCCCGATTTCAACGGGCGTAAGCAGCGCGGTGTGGGGTATTTTCAGTTTACCTATAATCAGGGACAGCGGGTCTCTGCCGCCTATGCCTTTCTTGATCCGCTGAAGGATAACCCGAACCTGACCATCAAATTACAGGCGCGAGTGCGCCGCGTGGTGATCGAAGAGGGCCGCGCCGTGGGCGTCATCTGGCGCGATGCGCAGGGCGCAGAGCATGAGGCGCGTGTCAGCGGTGAGGTGCTGCTGTCGGCGGGGGCCTTTGTCACGCCGAAACTGTTGATGCTGTCCGGGATCGGCCCGGCGGAGCATCTGCGCGCAAACGGGATCGAGGTGATCGCCGATCTGCCCGGCGTAGGCGCGAACCTTCAGGATCATCCGGACGTGTCCATCGTGGCGCGGGCCAACGGGCCCTATGGCTATTTCGGGCAGGATCGCGGCTGGAACATGTTGCGCAATGGGCTGGAGTTCAAACTGTTCGGGCGGGGGCGCATCACCACCACGGGGCTGGAGGCTGCCTGTTTCGTCAACCCGACAGACCCCGAGGCGCTGCCCACGCATGAGGCGTACTGCATCCCGGTGATGTACCTGAACCCCGAGCAGGCGAAGACCATCAAGGAAAGTCACGGCGTGTCGATCCAGATGGTGCTGCTGAAACCGGAATCGCGCGGGACTGTGCGGCTGACGTCGGGCGATCCCGATGCCCCGCCCGAGGTGAATCCCAACTTTCTGTCCGATCCGCAGGACATGGCCGAGATGATCAAGGGGCTGCGGTATTTTGGTCAGACCATGCAGACCCGCCCGCTGGCCGACAAGCTGGCAGAGGTGGTTGCCCCAACAGACTGGTCCGATGCCGCGCTGGAAGAGCACTGTCGCCGGGTGGTCAAGACCAACTTTCACCCCGCAGGCACCGCCAAGATGGGGGCCGAGGGCGACGCGATGGCGGTGCTGGACGCGCGCATGCGGGTGCGTGGAATCAGCGGTCTGCGGGTCTGCGACATGTCCGCCGTGCCAGAGATCCCGGCCGGAAACACCAACGCGCCGGCGATGGTTCTGGGCGACCGCTGTGCCGATATGGTGTTGGGAAGGCTGTAGTTTGGGCCTTCCAAAATAAGAAAATCATCAGACAACGCGCGAATTTTGCGCCGATAGCTTGACAAATCCACCGAAACTCTGCCGTATGGCTTAACTTTGGTACGACCAAAATGATCCGAGGACAAAATGCCTGACCTGTCGCGCCTGATGCGGGAAAAGAACATCATCTTCGTCACGCTGGCGCTGTGTCTGGTGTTTTACATGATCAGCCCGCGCTTTCTGAGCCTTGACAACATGTCCGCCGTATCGCGCCAGATCGTGCCGATTGGCCTGATCGCGCTGGGGCAGTTCTTTGTCGTCGTATCCGGCAATATCGACCTGTCGATGGGCATGGGATCGGTGCTGTTCGCCATCGTTCTGGGCGTGTTTTTCGGCCTGACCGGGGGCGTCGCGCTGGGGATCGTGGCAGTCATCGTCTGTTCCTTGGCGCTGGGGTTTTTCAACGGGGTTTTGGTGGCCAAGCTGAAGCTGCCCGCCTTTATCGTCACCCTGTCGATGCTGTTCTGCGCGCAGGGTCTGTCGGGCCTGATCATCCCGCGCGGACAACAGATATTCCTGATGGGCGGCTTTTTCCGCTTTGTCGGGGCGGAAAAGTTCATGGGCCTCTACTGGTCCTTCCTGTTCCTTGTCGCGCTCTTTGTGCTGGCCTGGGTGGTCTACAACCACACCCGCTGGGGCGCGGCGGTGATCGCCGTCGGCAACAGTGAGGAAAACGCGCGGCTGGCCGGCGTGAACGTGGACCGGGTCAAGATCGGCGTGTTCATGTTCTCGGCCCTGTGCAGCGGATTTGCCGGGATCATGCTGTCAAGCCGCATGGGCTTTGTGCAGCCGGGGCTGGATGGCAACGGGCTGCTGCTGGACGGGATCGCGGCAATCATCATCGGCGGCACGCTGATCCTGGGCGGGCGCGGCACCATCGGCGGCGCGTTCTGGGGGCTGCTGTTCATCGGCATCATCAACAACGCGCTGAACCTGCTGAACGTCGAGGACGTCTGGCATCAGGTGTTCAAGGGCGCGGTGATCCTGGCCGCCTTGGGGGCCAACTGGATCCTCTGGCAGTCCCGCCAGATCGAGGCGCACTGATCCGCGCCACACAAGAGTTCAACATGGAGGAGGACGACTATGACTTTCAAGACGGGGACTTTCAAGACAGGACTACTGGCCGCGACGGCGCTTGCCACCCTTGGCGCACCGGTGCTTGCGGCGGATGACACGCTGGACATCGTGTTCATCAACGACGGCCACGTGGCCCCCTATCACGTCGCATGGCTGAGCGGGTTCGAGGACGCGATCGAAGCCTATGACGAGGCATTCGCCGACATCAAGGTGACAGGCCGCTGGCTGTCGGCCGAAGGCTCGCTGGAGAAGATGATCCAGCAGACCGAGGTGACGATCAACGAAGGCCCCGACGTGATGTTCGTCAACGCCATCAACGTCGACGCGTTTGAGCCGCTGGTGGCCAAGGCGCAGGCGGCGGGGATCACATGGATCGCCGTGCATTCGCCGATGGACAGCGCCGACTACAGCTTTACCCTTGGGGACGTTGTGAACGGCACCAATCAGGGTTTGGCCATGTGCGCCCTGTCGGGTGGTGAGCCCTACAAGGTGGCGATCATGCTGGGCCAAGCGGGCAACCCGTCCGGTGAGGCGCGCCACGCGGGCATCCTGAAGGGCATCGCGGCCTGTGACAACGTCGAGGTGGTGGCCGAACAGCCCGCCGACTGGGACACAGTCAAGGCGCAGTCCATCGCGGAAAACTGGCTGACCCAGTTCGAGGATCTGGACGCGATTTCCGGCGTGACGGATGCCTATATGTATCCCTCGATCGCCATTGCCATGAATAGTGGCAAGGAACTGGATTTCTTCGGCTATGACGGCGACATCCCGATCCTGCAACAGATGCAGGCCGGATCGGTCAAGGCGGATATCCTGCTGTCGGGCACGCGCGAGGGCTGGAACTTTGTCCAGATGGCGTATCGCATCCACAAGGGTGAGACGCCGGACAAGGTCTATGACTTCTTCACTCCGCTGGTGATGACCGAAGAGAACCACAAGATGGCGCTGGCCAACGGGTTCCCCGAGGATGTGCAGGTCTACTACGTGGATCAGGCGCTGGACGTGGCGGCGAAGGGCTATCTCGAATTTGGCCCCGAGTCCGTCAAGTAAGGCAAGCGGGCGGCAGGTTTTGCCCTGCCGCCCCATTTTTCCGGAAAGACAGCCATGACCACCACCACAGCCGCAGCGCCCGCGCGCCCGCGCAAGGCGATGGACAGCCTGACACAGCGTTACCTTGTGCTGGTCGCGCTGATCGTGATCGCCTCTGTCGGGTTCAGCCTTGCCAACGACAATTTCTATTCGCTTGCCAATATCGGCATCCTGCTGCGGTCCATCGCGGTGCTGTTCCTTGTGTCGATGGGCATGACCTTCATCATGCTGACCGGCGGCATCGACCTCAGCGTGGGGTCCAACGTCGCCTTTTCCGGCGGGGTCGGGGTGATCACGCTGACCACCACCGGCAGCGCGCCCTTGGGGTTTGCGGCGGCCATCGTGGCGGGCATGTTGATCGGCGCGGTCAACGGGGTGTTCATCGGGCGGCTCAGGCTGTCGGCCTTCATGGTGTCGCTGGCGACATTCGCCTTGGCGCGCGGTCTGGCGCTGGTGATCTATGACGCGGATTCGATCAACGTCTCTAACACCACCTTCCTGTGGCTGGGTGGGCAAAGCTGGGGCACTATGCCGGTGGTGATCCCCTTTGTGGCGCTGGTGTTTGGGGCGCTGTCGGTGGTGCTGTACCGGTCGACCTTTGGCCGCGATGTCTATGCCGCCGGGTCCAATATCAACACCGCCTTTGTGCTGGGCCGCAGGCCCGACCGGACGCTGGTCTGGGTCTATGTGCTGTCCGGCGCGCTGGCCGGTCTGTCAGCGATCATCACCGTGGGGCGCGTGTCCTCTGGCCAGCCGTGGACCGGGCTGTATCTGGAGTTTGACGCGATCACGGCGGTGATCCTTGGCGGTACATCGCTGTTTGGCGGGCGCGGGCGGTTGCTGGGCACCATCCTTGGCGTGCTGCTGTACGGGATCATCATCAACGGATTGGTCCTGACCGGCACCAACCCCTATTTGCAAAGCCTCATCAAAGGGTTGATCCTGTTGGGTGTGGTGCTTTTGGATACCATCGTTCAGCGGAGGCAGGCGCAATGACCGAACGGCTGGATATGCTGGGCATCGGCAAAAGTTTCTTTGCCACACGCGCCCTTGATAACGTCGATTTCTCTTGCACGGCGGGTGAGGTGCACGCGCTGGTCGGCCTGAACGGCGCGGGCAAATCGACGCTGATGAAGATCCTTGGCGGGGTGTATCAGCGCGATGAGGGCGAAATCCGCATCAACGCCAAGCCCGTTGAGATCACGGCCCCCGCGGATGCCGGAAAGCACGGCATCGCGATGATCCATCAGGAACTGTCGCTGATCGGGGAATTGACCGTCGCGGGCAATATCTTTCTGGGCAAGGAAATCCGCCACAAGGGCACGCCGTTTCTGAACAAGCGCGAGATGGCGGCGCAGGTGCGGGCGCAGTTGGACCGGTTCGGGCTGAAACTGGACCCGCACAAGCCGGTGCGAGAGTTGAATTCGGGCGAGAAACAGATCGTCGAGATCATTCGCGCGCTGATGTCCGACGCCTGGCTGATCGTGATGGATGAGCCGACTTCGGCGCTGTCCGAGGAAGACAAGGAAATGCTGTTCGAATTCATCCGCCGGATGAAGGCGGAGGGCATCGCCATCATCTATATCTCACACCACATGCCAGAGATTTTCGGCATCGCCGAAGAGGTGACGGTGATGCGGGACGGGGTGATTGTCCTGTCCGAACGCATCCCCGACACAACCGAGGATGCGGTCATCAAATCCATGACCGGGGCAGAGCTGGACCAGTTCGTGAAGCCGCACAAGCAGATCACCGGCAAAGTGGTGCTGTCGGTCGACGGGCTGTCCAGCCCCGGCAATTATGACGGTGTGACGCTGGACGTGCATGAGGGTGAGATTGTCGTGCTGACCGGGTTGCGCGGCTGTGGTGCGCCGGAACTGGCCAAGGCGATCTTTGGTCTGGATGCGGGGTATTCCGGGCAGGTCAGCTATTTGGGCAAGACTCTGAAACCCGGTCGCGGGCCAGCAGTGGCGGTGCGGCAGGGTATGGGGCTGGTGACGGAAAACCGGGACAAGAACGGCATCCTGCCGCCCTTGTCGGTGCGCGATAACATTGCGCTGCCGTTTCTGGAAAAATCCGTACGTGGCGGGTTGATAGATGGCGCGCGGATTGACGGTATCGTCGCCAAGGCGATCAAGGACACATCGACCAAGACATCGTCGCCGGATCAGGAAATCCGCTTTCTGTCTGGCGGCAACAAGCAAAAGATCTGTTTTTCGCGCTGGCTGGACGAGGATCTGAAACTGTTGATCCTGCTGGAGCCGACGCGCGGCATCGATGTGCACGCCAAGGCCGATATCTATCGCATCATCGAGGATCTGGCGGAGCGCGGCGTTGGCATCCTGATCCTGTCTTATGAAATCGACGAAGTGCTGATGTTGGGCGACCGCGTGCTGACGATGTATCAGGGCGCGACCGTTCAGGAATACGCCTATCCGCATTTCGACAAGGACCGGATGCTGGCCGATATGGCCGGGGCCGGTCACGCGACCTGAAGGATTCCAGATGTTCTACAAGTGCTTTATCGACAATGACTGGGTCGAGGCGTCCAATGGCGCGCGGATGGATGTCAGCAACCCCGCCACGGGCGAGGTCTGGGCCGAAGTGCCCGCCTGCACCGGGGCCGAGGTAGAGCGCGCTTTGGCCACTTCGCAGCGGGCGCAGAAAGACTGGCAGATGCTGCCGCCGGTGGAACGCGCCGCCTACCTGTATCGCATCGCCGAAGGCATCGAACGCGAACGCGATCTGTTCGAGGAACTGCTGGTCAAGGAGCAGGGCAAACCCCGCGCCGAGGCGGCGGGCGAAGTCACCGATACCATCCGTTACATGACCTATTCCGCCGAGGCCGCGCGGCGGCTGCGCGGCGATATCCTGCCCTCTGACAACCCGCGCGAGCAACTGTTCATCTACAAGGTGCCCTATGGCGTCACGCTGGGTCTGTGCGCCTACAACTATCCGCTGGCGCTGATCGGGCGCAAGGTGGCCCCGGCGCTGGTCACGGGCAACACGATGATCCTCAAACCGCATGAGGCCACGCCGGTCACCGCATCCGTGTTTTGTCGCGTTGTCCAGGAGGCGGGCGTGCCTGCGGGTGTCATCAACATGGTGACAGGCACCGGGGCAGAGGTCGGCGCGCCGCTGGTTCAAAGCCCGATTGTGCGGATGATCACCCTGACCGGCTCGATCCGGGCGGGGCAGGCGATTGCCCGCGCCTCGGCGCAGAACATCACCGCGCTGTCGCTGGAACTGGGCGGCTCTGCGCCGTTTATCGTGCTGAAAGACGCCGATCTGGATAAGGCGGCGGCAGCCTGTGCGACGGCACGTTTCGCCAATGCCGGACAGGTCTGTATCTGCTCAGAGTCGGTGCTGGTCGAAGAGGCGGTCGCCGATGCCTTTACCGAAAAGCTGCTGGAACACGCCGCCAAGGTAAAGCTGGGCGATCCGGCCACCAATGGGGGCATGGGGCCGATCACCACCGCCGACGCGCTGGCGCGGGTCGAGCGGATCGTGGCGGATTCTGTCGCGGGGGGTGCCACCGTGGCCTTGGGCGGCAAAAGGCCCGAAGGCATGACCGGCGGCCATTGGTATGAACCGACCGTGCTGACCGGGGCGACGCCCGACACCGCTGCCGTGCGCGAAGAGATCTTTGGCCCTGTGCTGCCGGTGGTGCGTGTGGCGGATTACGAAGAGGCGCTGCGTGTCGCCAATGCCCGCCCCGATGGTCTGTCAGCCTATCTGTGGACGCAAGACCCCGGGATCTACATGGATGCGATCCAGCGGCTGGAGGTGGGAACGATCTTTCTCAACTCCGGGATCACCGGACTGGTGCAGGGCTATCACAATGGCCACAAGCTGTCCGGCGTCGGCGGTGAGGACGGGATGCACGGCATCGAAGGTTATCTGCAAAAACGGACGGTGTATCAGGCGTTCTGAGGTTTCAGACGTCGCCAAAGGTTGCCCGCACCTGTGCCCAAGCCTTTGTCAGGTGGTCGCGCAAACTGGCCTCGGCGGCGTCAGGATCGCGCATCAGGATGGCGTCAAAGATCGCCTTGTGCGCGTCATAGTTCATCTGGTTACGCTCTGGCAGGCGGGGCATCTGCGACCATTGCGGGGCAAGCCACGTGGTATAGGCGCGGTGGATCGCAGGCAGGACGGGGTTTTGCGGGATCTGGTACAACACGCCGTGAAAGGCGTTGTCGGTGCGGTAAAATTCCTCACTGTCGGGAATGGCGGCGGCATTCGCGTCGAGTGCGGATTTCAGTGCGGCGATGTCGTCCTTTGTCGCCTGCTGCGCGGCCTGACGGGCCAAACCGGCCTCGACCATGATGCGGGTATCAAAGAGGTTCTTCACCCCGCCGGGTTCCAGCAACAGGTGGCTGACAATGCTGCCGACCGCGTCAATAGCGGCGTCAAAGCCGGGTTTGCGCACCACCGGGCGATGGCGCGGCAGCGCCTCGATCAGTCCGCGCGACGACAGGGTGCGGACCGCCTCGCGCACAACGGTGCGCGAGATGCCGTATTCCTCCATCAGGTCGCGTTCGGGCGGCAGCGGCTGGCCATCGGGCAGCACGCCCGTGCGGATGCGTTCCGCAATGCTGAGCACCACATGATCGGCGGCCCGCCCGTGTTCGTCTTGCTGCGCCATAGTCTGGTCCTGCTTTTGGCGGGAAGCCCGCGTTTCCTATTTGGACTGACAGCGATGGGGAAGTCAATTTCCTGACTTTTGGTACGACTAAAAATGCAGAATTTCCAGAGAAACATTGACACTCCCCTGAAATCCCGCCTAAATGCCGCAATCTTGGTATGATCAAAGTGACCGGAGCCTTGTGACATGACACACCCTGCATCCGACGCGCGTATTGCCCGCGTCTCTGTCCGGCTCTTTGATGTGCCGCTGGCCGAGGTGCTGAGCGATGCCAAACACGGAGATCATACGCATTTTGAGCTGATCTGCGCCACCGTCACCTTGGACGATGGCAGTGAGGGTACGGGATACAGCTATACCGGCGGCAAGGGCGGGCGCGCGATTGCCGCGATGATCGAACATGATCTTGCGCCGTTTCTGGTCGGCAAATCCGCGACAGATGTCGAGGCGCTGTATGACGCGATGCAATGGCACGTGCATTACGTGGCGCGCGGCGGCGTGGCGTCTTTTGCGATTTCGGCGGTGGATATCGCGCTGTGGGACCTGCGCGGCAAACGCACGGGCCAGCCTTTGTGGCAGATGGCGGGCGGCGCAGGCAACCGCTGTCAGGCCTATGCGGGCGGGATCGACCTGAACTTTCCGCTGCCGAAACTGCTGGACAGCATTCGCGGCTATCTGGACCGGGGCTTTAATGCGGTGAAGATCAAGGTGGGCCAGCCGACGCTGGCCGAGGACGTGGAGCGGGTCCGGGCTGTGCGCGAATTGATCGGGCCGGATGTAAATTTCATGGTCGATGCGAATTATTCCATGAGTGAGGCGCAGGCGATCGAGGCTGCGCGGGCCTTTGCCCCATATGACCTGACATGGTTCGAAGAGCCGATCATTCCCGACAACTACAAGGGCTATGGCCGGATTGCACAGGAAACGGGTATGCCGCTGGCCATGGGGGAAAACCTGCACACGCTGCATGAATTCGAATACGCGATAGAGGATTCTCGTCTGAGTTTCCTGCAACCGGATTCGTCCAACTGTGGCGGCATCACCGGCTGGTTGCAGGTCGCCGCCTTGGGGCGCGCGCATGGCATTCCGGTCTGCAGCCACGGGATGCAGGAGTTGCACGTCAGTCTGGTGTCGGGGCAGGGCCTTGGCTGGATCGAGGTGCATTCATTCCCCATCGATACCTACACAACCCGCCCCTTGGTCGTCGAAGATCACCGCGCCGTGGCACCCGATACGCCGGGCACAGGCGTGATTTTCGACTGGGACAGATTGCAAGCCGCTCATGAGGAGATGCACGGATGACAAAGATTGATGCCGCCTTTTATCGCGGCAACCGCACCTTTACCGTTGAACAGGCCGACGCCCCCGCGCCCGGCCCCGGTGAGGTGCAATTGCGTATTGCCTATTGCGGCATTTGCGGCACCGACATGCATGTGTTCCATGGCAACATGGACGCCCGCGTCGGCCTGAACCGTATCGTCGGGCATGAAATGTCCGCCGTGGTCGCGGCGGTCGGTGAGGGCGTGACCAATGTTGTGCCCGGCCAGAACGTGGTGGTGCGCCCGCTTGACCCTTGTGGGGATTGCCCGGCCTGCAAGCGTGGGCATTCCCACATTTGCCACAACCAGAAATTCCTTGGCCTTGATACCGATGGCGCGATGCAGGAACTGTGGAACGCACCCGCGCATACACTGCATATCCTGCCCGACGGGATGCGGCTGGACCATGCGGCGCTGATCGAACCCGTTGCCGTGGCCTGCCATGACGTGCGGATGGCTGCTGTTCAGCCGGGTGAGGACGTGGTCGTCATCGGTGGCGGCCCGATTGGTGTACTGGTGGCCATGGTCGCGCGCGAGGCGGGCGGCAATGTGATACTGTCCGAGGTCAATGAGACCCGGCTGGAGATTGCGCGCAAGCTGGGCTTTGACACGGTGAACCCGGCCAAAGAGGATCTGAAGGCGGTGATCGAGGAACGCACCGGCACCAAGGGTGCCGATGTGGTGTTCGAGGTCTCCGGCTCTCAACCCGGTGTGGATGCCATGACCGCCGTTGCCGCCACCCGTGCGCGCATTGTCATGGTGGCGATCCATGCCAAGAAACCGCAGGTGGATATGTTCCAGTTCTTCTGGCGAGAGCTGAAACTGATCGGCGCCCGGGTTTATGAGCCTGAGGATTATGACAAGGCTATCGCCCTTGTGGCCGAGGGCAAGATCGACGCGGAAACGGTGATCACCGACGTCAGCCCGCTGGCCGATATTCAAAAGGCGTTCGAATCGCTCGACGCCAGCCCGACAGCCCTGAAAAGCCTTATCAAGGTGGGAGACCCTGAATGACCGTCCTTTCAAGCTTTGACCTGAGCGGCAAGACCGCCGTTGTCACCGGCGCCAAGCGCGGCATTGGCCGTGGCATGGCAGAGGCGCTGGCGCAGGCGGGGGCGGATATCGTCGGGGTCAGCGCGTCGCTGGCACCCGGATCGGACGTGGAGCAGGCGGTCACGGCGCTGGGGCGGAAATTCACCGCCTACCAGTGCGATTTTTCCGACCGCGCGGCGGTGACAGCCTTTGCGGCACAGCTTGAGGCGGATGGCGTCAAACCCGATATCCTGATCAACAACGCCGGCACCATCAAGCGCAAGCCGGCGGCAGAGCACCCCGACGACTGGTGGGATGAGGTGATCGAGGTCAACCTGTCGGCGCAGTTTGTCCTGTCCCGAGAGATCGGGCGCGGCATGGTCGAACGGGGCAGCGGCAAGATCATCTTCACCGCGTCATTGCTGACCTTTCAGGGCGGGATCACCGTGCCGGGCTACGCCGCGTCGAAGGGCGGGATCGGCCAGTTGACCAAGGCGCTGGCCAACGAATGGGCGGGCAAGGGCGTGAACGTGAACGCCATCGCGCCGGGCTATATCGCCACCGACAACACGCAGGCGCTGCGCGAGGATCCGGAGCGGTCCGAGTCGATCCTTGCACGGATTCCGCAGGGACGGTGGGGCACGCCCGCCGATTTTGGCGGACCGGCGGTGTTCCTGTCCTCCGCCGCGTCGGACTATGTCAACGGCGAGATCCTTGTGGTCGACGGCGGCTGGATGGGGCGCTGAGCCGCGTTCCGGCCTGAACGTCTGAACACACCAGAGGCATTGACCGGCCTGTGTACCCAGATGCCATAGGCGGCCATTCCCAAAGGCTCTGTCATTGTCTGACCCGTTTCACGGTTGCAAAATCTGACGCAGGACGCCAGCGGCCTCAAGCGTCAGATCGCCGATGGTCACGGGTTCAGAGGTGTAATTGAACCAAAAGCGTTCGCCTTCGCAATCGCGCAGGCGAACGCCATCCGGCAGGTCCATGGTCGCGATGCCCGCTGTTGCGCAAACCCTGCCAACCAGCCTTCGTAACGCGTCCGCATCCAGCCACGCACCAAGATAGGTCGTTTGCCGGTTTGCCATCGCCGCAACAGTGCCATCCGTGGCCCGCTCTACGACCAGAGCGCTGCCTTCCAACGCCTCACGGTAGAGTTGCACATGCCCGCCATCGGCAAGCGCGATTGGCATGTCCGGGCGCAGGCTTTCGGCATAGGAGACCGTCACATCCAGACCCGGAATATTCGGCGGTAGTGGCACCGGTATCGCCATTTCCCCGTTGCGGGCACCGCTTCGCGGGCCGAAAATCACCTGTGCATCACTGGCCACAAGCGCCGATTTCAGCGCGTCTGACATATGCATCAGACCCGGCGCGGCAATCACCCGATACCCAGAGAAATCCACGGTATCCGGCGGCAGGATGTCAATTGACAGGCCGAGACTGCGCATCGCGCGATAGGTGTCGAACACCAACCCGAAGTAACTGAGACCTTCGCCATGCGGTTGGGTGGCCCAGGCAAAATCTGCGTCATAGTCAAAGATCAGGGCTACAGCAGCGCGGCCCTCGGGCACATCCGGCGCATCCTTCAGTTCTGCAAAAACCTCTCGCGCCTCATCCAGCCCCGGCGCGTCGACACTGTCGGGGCGCAACAGGCCGGAGTGCATCTGCTCTTGTGCCAACGGAGCCTGACGCCAGCGAAAATAGCATACGGCCTCGGCACCGTGGGCAAAGGCCTCCCACGTCCACAGGCGCACCATGCCGGGCAGGGGGGCAGGGTTGTAGGGTGCCCAGTTGACCGGGCCGGGCTGCTGTTCCATCACCCACCAACGCGCCGGTCTGTCCTGTCCGCCGTTGGCGCAGGCGCCAACCGCACGATACAGATCGTGATGGAACGCCTGAAAATCCGGATCACCCTGCCGCGCAAAGGCGCGTTGCCGGGCGGCGTCGGCCCCGACCCGATCTTCGAGGAACCCCAGCGGATAGCTGTCCCAAGTCGCGATATCGAGGTCCGCACCAACCTTGAAATGGTCGAAATCGGTGATCCGCCCCATGTAGTTATGCGACAGCGGCGCGCCGGAATGGGTGCGGATGATATCTGCCTGCAATCGGTTGAACGCGACCACCTGATCCGAACTGAACCGGCGAAAGGCCAGCGTATGTGCAGGGTTGGGTTCGGTCACGGTCAGGTTGGGCAGGTCGATCTGATCAAAGCTGGCGTAGTCCATCGACCAGAACACATTGCCCCAGTCAGAGTTCAGCCGCTCTACAGTGCCATATCGGTTGGCCAACCAGCCCCGGAACGCGACGCGGGCGGCGTCGCTGTAGGACAACGTGGTATCGTGACAGCCATATTCATTGTCGGTCTGCCATGCGGCGACATGAGGGTTTTGACCGTATCGCTGTGCCAGCTTTGTGACGATGGTGGCACATTCTGTCCTGTAACCTTCGTGGCTGAAACAATAATGCCTGCGTGAGCCAAAGTTGCGCGCGCGGCCCTGCGCATCGACGGCCAGCATATCGGGGTGACGGTCGATCATCCAGCGTGGCGGCGTGGCGGTCGGCGTGCCAAGCACGACACGCAGGCCAGCCGCACCAAGAACGGCAATGGCATCGTCGAGCCAGTCGAATTCGTACTGTCCCGGCTGCGGTTCCAGCCGTGACCAGGCAAATTCGCCAATGCGCACCCATGTCAGGCCAGCCTCGGCCATGCGGTGGGCGTCTTCCTCCCAGATCGCGCGAGGCCATTGTTCGGGGTAATAGCAGGTGCCAAGGGTACGTTTCATCATAGGAACACCCGATGTTCTGCCTGGCCCTGGGTTGGCGTGCGTGCCTCCGTAGCCGGGGCGGCAGAGGTGACAAACAGCGTGGTCAGATCCGGCCCGCCAAGGGCAGGGCAGGTCATCTGCTCGGCGGGAAAACAGAGGACACTCATCCGCCAAAGACCTCGTCAAACACAGCGACCATGCGGGTGGCGCGTTCGCGGATGTCGGTCGCGGTCAGTCCCGGTTTGTACAGCGCGCTGCCGATGCCGAACCCGTCCGCGCCGGCGGCCTTCCATTCGGCAAAGTTTTCCGGCCCGGCCCCGCCGACCGCCAGCACTTCGGTATCTTTGGGCAGCACCGCGCGGATCGCTTTGACACCTTCGGGGCCGATCAGAGTGCCGGGAAAGAATTTCAACCCGTCGGCACCGTGGCGCAGCGCGGAAAAGCATTCTGTCGGGGTCAGAACACCGGGATAGGACAGCATTCCGGCGGCTTTGGTTGCCTCGATCACCGCCGGGTTACAATCGGGTGACACGACCAGCGCGCCGCCCGCATCCTTTAACCGGGTCACATCCTCGGGGGTCAGCACGGTGCCTGCCCCGATCAGCGCATCCGCGCCATAGGTTCGCGCCATTTGCCCGATGCTGTCGAACGGATCCGGCGAATTCAGCGGTACTTCGATCTTGGTGATGCCGCATTCGATCAGGGTTCCGGCGATCGTCAATGCCTCTGGTGGGGTGATCCCGCGCAGGATCGCAACGATGTTTCGTGTCATCTTGTGGTTTCCTTCCAGCCGACATACGCGGCGTTGAGCCCGGCCAGCGTCATGGCATCGCCCGCCACCAATTCCGCTTTCGCTCCCTGTTGATCCAGCGCGGTCTGATACAGACTGCACAGCTTTGGATCGCCCAGCAACGCGATCCGCTGGCCCAGCCAATAAGGCCGCGCCCCCGCCAGTTCGAGACCGATCAGAATGCCCGACAGCCGCGACCGCGCCATTGCGGCGGACATGTCGTTGACCAGCGTTTCCGCCCGCAGACCGAACAGTCGCGCGGACAGGGTCTGCGGCTGGTCAAGCGTATCGCTGACCGCATCGGCAAATGCTGCCGCGTCCCAATCGTCGCTTTGAACCGAATGGCGCAGGACCGATTGACCCGACAACAACGCAAAGAGTTCGCCCGTCATGAAGGTGGCAAAGCTTTTGACTTCGCCGGCGCTGATTTGGGCCCACTTGGTGTGCGTGCCGGGCAGACACACAATACCGTCGAAACCGGGGTTTTCGGCAATAAACCCAGCGATCTGAGTTTCCTCGCCGCGCATCACATCGGTGGGCGCGGTCTGTTTCATACCCGGCAGGATCAGCGGCGCGATCCGGGGGTCGTTTGCGATGACTTTGGTCGCCTGCGCGACACCCGGCGGGGCGCAGGGAACGGTCACATAAACCGCCTCTTGCCAGCCTTGCCGCGCGCCGACCATACCGCAGCAGATCACAGGAACCGGAACCGGGCCGCCGCCCAGATAGGGCGCGACCAGTTCCAACAGGGCCGGTTCAAAGCCGGTCGGTGCCAGCGTCCCCATGCCCTTGTCCGAGCTTTTCTGCGCAATCAGCGCGTTTCCCGGGCCAAAAACCCATGCGCGCAGATTGGACGTGCCCCAATCCACCGCGATCCATTCCGCTGTAGCCATGGCGCTCATCCCGTTGTGACCACGCCGCCATCGACCACCAATGCCTGCCCCGTCATCATCCGGCTGGTGTTGGAGGCAAGGAACAGCACTGCATCCACCATATCCTGCGGCCCCAGCGTATCCTTCAGGCATTGTCGGTCCAGATGCGCCGCCAGAACATCCGGAGTAACCCATAGATCCTTTTGTTTGTCGGTCAGCACCCAGCCCGGCGCCAATGCATTGACCCGGATCCTGTCGGGTCCGAATTCCCGGGCAAGGCTGCGGGTCATGCCGTTGATGCCGGAATTGGCGGTTGTGTAGGCCGGATAGCCGGCGTTGCCCATCATGTAGCTGATCGAGGTAAAGTTGATGATCGACCCGCCGCCCGCCGCGCGCATCCCGGCAATCACCGCCTGACAGGCAAAGAAATAGGCCTTGAGGTTGATCGCCTGACTCCAGTCCCAGAAATCCTCGTCAATCTCTTCGGTGGTGTGGCGTTTGTCATTGGCGGCATTGTTGACCAGCACCGTCACCGGGCCATGCGCCTCAGCGGCCTTGGCAATGCTCTGTTTCAAAAGCGAAATATCGGTGATGTCGCATTGCATGTAGAGCGGACGTACCCCGTGTTTTTCCTCCATCCGATCGGTAAATTCGGTGGCGTCCGAGCGCTGGACAAAGGCCACCCTGGCCCCCTGCGCCATCAGTCCATCGGTGAGGAAAGCGCCGATGCCCGCGCCGCCTCCGGTTACAAAAACGCTTTGACCGGCGAGGTCGTGGAATGTTGCGGTCGGGGTCATCAGTGGCTCTCTCTTGTGACCGGGCGGGTGTCTTTGCCGACCAGAAAATCAAGGTCCGCACCCTGATCGGCCTGCAGGACATGATCGACATACATCTTGGCATACCCGCGGGTGTAGTGCGGTTCGGGCGCTACCCATTTGGCACGGCGTTCGGCCAGTTCGGCGTCGGAAACCAGCAGTTCCAGAACGCCGGTGCTGGCGGAAATGCGGATACGGTCGCCGGTTTTTACCAGCGCCAAAGGCCCGCCCGCCGTCGCCTCGGGGGCCACGTGCAAGATCACGGTGCCAAAGGCGGTTCCCGACATCCGGGCATCGGACACGCGAACAATATCGCGCACGCCCTTTTTCACTAGCTTGGCTGGAACTGGCATGTCTCCGACCTCTGGCATTCCGGGATAGCCCTTTGGCCCGCAGTGTTTCAGGACCAGAATGGTGTTTTCGTCCACCGGCAAGTCATCGCGGTCGATATTGGCCTTCAACTCTTCGATGGACTCAAAGACATAGGCCTCGGCCTCGTGTTCCAACAGGTGATCCGACGCCGCCGAGGGTTTGACGATGGCCCCGTTCGGCGCAAGGTTCCCGCGCAGAACCCGCAGGCCAGCAGCCGGTTTCAGCGGCGCATCAAAGGCATAGATGACGTCGCGGTTGTAACATTCCGCCTCGTCGAAATAGGCCGATATATCCTTGGCCATGACGGTATTGGCCGGGCGCACCTTGTGGGCCAGTTCCTGCAACACCACCGGGACGCCGCCCGCGTAGCAAAAATCCTCCATCAGATATTTGCCCGACGGCATGCAGTTGACCAACAGCGGGATATTTCCGCCGATCTCGAAATCCTCAAGCGTCAGGTCGATCCCGACCCGACCCGCCAGCGCCAGCAGATGCACCACCGCGTTGGTCGACCCACCCAGCGCGGCATTGGCCAGAATGGCGTTTTCAAAGCTGGCCTTGGTCAGAACATCGGACAGTTTCAGGTCTTCTTCGACCATCTCGACAATGCGTTTGCCGGTCAGATGCGCCAGCGCCATGCGCCGCGCATCGACCGCCGGAAGAGATCCGTTCATCGGCAGCGCCAAACCCATCGCTTCGGTCAACGAAGACATTGTCGACGCGGTGCCCATGGTCATGCAGACGCCTTTTGACCGGCTCATGCCGGATTCCGTGGCCATGAAATCCTTGAGTGTCATGTCGCCTGCCTTGACGTCCATGGCGAACTTGCGCACGTCGGTGCCAGATCCCAGATCGCGGCCTTTCCATTTGCCGTTCAGCATCGGGCCGGAACTGACGACGATGGTCGGCAGATCGACAGAAGCCGCGCCCATCAACTGCCCCGGCGTGGTCTTGTCACAACCGCCCAGCAGGACAACGCCATCCATGCCATAGGCGCGGATCGATTCCTCGACATCCATTGCCAGCAGGTTGCGAAACAGCATCGCGGTGGGTTTCATCTGGGTTTCGCCAAGGCTCATCACCGGGAATTCCACCGGGAAACCGCCTGCTTCCCAGACGCCGCGTTTGACGCCTTCGGCCAGCTCGCGCAGGCCGGAATTGCAGGGCGTCAGCTCTGACCATGTGTTGCAGATGCCGATGACCGGCCGCCCGTCAAAGGCGTGATCCGGAAAGCCTTGGTTCTTCATCCACGACCGGCGGATAAACCCGTCCTTGTCGAGCATGCCATACCAGCTGCGATTGCGTCGTTCCCCGGTCATATCAGCGTTCCTTCGATGACCCACATCGACTCTGGAAAGGACCAGGGCAACGTCAGGCCGTGATTCATCAGATAGGCACCGCTGAGCACCAGAGGATCGGATTTCAGCGCTTGATCACCGCGCGACAATGGCCCGGCATCGCCGCGGTTGATCAACTCGACCCGATATTTGGCATCCGGCGTCAGTCGGGTCAGTGTCAGCGGGCGCGGTGCGATCTGGCTGGACGTCGCGGCCTTGCCCGCAAAGACCACGAAATTGCCGCCGCCTTCGGCGAGTTGCTGTTCGGCGATGACCGCAGGGTCCGGGCTGTCGAGCCGCAGGATATCGGCGCGGTACATCCAGCTGCGATTGGCTTTCCACCAGCCTGTGACGTGCTTCAGCACGCTGGTTTCTTCCTCTGTCAATTCGCGCGGGTCCATTTCGAACCCCATATGCCGTTGCGCGGCGACCCATGCGCGGAAACGGATATCCAGCGTCCGTCCCGAAGTATGGCATTTGCGCGGGCCGACATGGCTGCCGGTGACGGCCATCGGCAGGAAAATCGCCGCGTTATGCTGCATCCGCAGCCGTTCCAGCGCGTCGTTGCTGTCACTTAGCCAGACGCGATGGGTGCGCGACAGGATGCCAAAGTCGATCCGCGCCCCACCCGAAGCACAGCTTTCGATTTCGACCTTTGGAAAGGCCGCGCGCAACCGATCGATCAGCGCATATGACCCGCGCGTCTGCGCCGCATCCGGCGTCGGCAGCACCCGGTTGTGATCCCATTTGATATATTCGATGGCATTGTCGCTCAGAACCTTGCTCATCCGGTCGAACAGGAAATCCCGAACTTCGGGCAACGCCATGTTCAACGCCATCTGCTGACGGCCCAGAATCTGATCCTCGCCCCCCAGCGCCCAATGCGGGTTGGCGCGGAAGACGTCGGAATTGGGATTGATCATCTCGGGCTCGAACCAGATGCCAAAGGTCATGCCCAACTGGTGGATATGGTCGATCAGCGGCGTCAGCCCGTCGGGATACTTGCGCGGGTCGACCTGCCAGTCGGACAGCGCCTGAGTGTCGTCGTCGCGGTTGCCGAACCAGCCGTCATCCAGCACGAAACGTTCCGCCCCCAGGGCGGCGGCGCGGTCGGCAATGTCCTTGAGGGCGGGCAGGTTGTGGTCGAAATAAACCGCTTCCCAGCAATTGTAGTGCACCGGGCGCGGCCGGTCCGGTTGCGGCCATTGCACGATCTCGTCGCGCAGGTGGCGTTGAAACGCCACGGCACATCCGTTGATCCCGTCATCCGAAAACATGGCATACAGCGGCGCCGTCTGGAACCGTGTCTGGGGGTCCACTTCTATCCGGGCAGAGTGTCCAAACTGGATCTGACGGCGTCCGTCGGGCAGTTCTTCGGCCACCATCCGGTGCCCGCCTGACCATCCGTAATGAAAGGCGTAGGCGTGACCTTGGGCATTGGTTGCCCCGCGGCAGGGCACGATCAATCCGGGGAAATGCTCATGCCCCGTGCGCCCGGTGCGGTTTTCGCGATACCGCATGCCCGGCGCCCACGGGGTCCGGTTGAGTTGAAACTCGCCGCACCACCGCCCGGACACATCAATCATCTCGTCAGATTTCTGCGGACCGGGGAATACGGGCGCGCTGAGCCAATGAAGATGGACCGGTTCAGCGGTTTCAAGCGTTGCGCGGGAACTGATCACATGTGTCCGTGCGTTGATCCCGAAGGACGCGGTATAGGTCAGGCCATTGGCTGTGTCGGTATAGACGAGCACCAGTGTGTCCTTGCCGACGTCCGCTCTTGCAAAGCAGAACTTCGGCAGCAACGGCGTGCCATCCTTGGCCCGCAGGATCAGACCCGGCTGGCCCGAAAAGGTGCGGGTTGCCTCGGGGCACAGCGACAATTCCGGGTTCGCATCCAGCATCCCGCCGGTCACATCGATGGCATGGGCCTGATAAAGTGTGGTGAGGTCCTCGTCGTCCGGCAGCCTCGGACCCCAGTAGACCACCTCGGCGAGGTGGCCCCTGTTGGATCCAAGGACCAAAGTCTGACGGCCGTCATCCAGTCGCCAGCATTGGATCATTTCACGGCTCCGAGTGTCAGACCGGCGATGAAATGCTTTTGCATCATAAAGAACATCGCCACCGGCGGCAGTGCCGCAACAATCGCTCCAGCGCTCATCAGGTGATAGGCCGCGCGGTACTGTGCATTGAACGACGTGATCCCGGCGGTCACAGGCTGAGATTCAGCCCCCTGCGTCAGCACCACGGCCCAGAAGTAATCGTTCCAGATGAAGGTGAAGATCAGGACCGACAGCGCCGCGATTGCCGGCTTCATCAGCGGCAGGACGACATAGACAAAGATCTTCCATTCCGCGACACCCTCGACGCGCGCGGCCTCGATCAGCGGGAACGGCAGCCCCTTGATGAAATTGCGCATGAACAGCGTGCAGAACCCGGTCTGAAAGGCGATGTGGAACAGCACCAGACCGGTCTTGGTGTTGTAGAGGCCCAGGTCCAAAGTCAGATCGCGTACCGGCACCATCAGGATCTGGAACGGTACGAAGTTGCCGGCAACGAACATGAAGAACAGCCAGAGGTTCGATTTGAACCGGTAGATGCCAAGAGCAAACCCGGCCATGCACGACAGTGCCACCGCCCCGATCGCTGTCGGCACCGTGATCAGGATCGAGTTCAACAGGTAACGCGGCATGTCGGATTCAAAGAAAACCTTGCTGTAGTTCTCGAACCCGCCAAAGGCCGAAGGCAGGTTCCAATAGTCACCGGTGGTGAAATCCGCAGCCGGTTTGACAGAGAACAGCGCAACGGCGATCAGCGGCAACAGCCAGAAGATCAACGCCACCGGCAGCATGGCCTGATAGCTGATCTGCGCATTGCGAGATGATTTTTGGATTGGTTTCGGAAACATCTCAGCGTCCCTTCTCTTCGTTGTACATCGACCACAGGAAGTAGGCGATGAAGCAGAGCATGATCAGGAACAGCACGACGGCGATGGCAGCACCATACCCCATGCGGAACCCGTATTCGGAAAGCGCAACTTCGAACATGTAGAAGCTGAGCACCCGGCTTTCGCCGAATGGCCCGCCATTGGTCATGATCGAGATGAGGTCAAAGGACCGCAACGCGCCGACGATGGTCACCACGAAGGCGATGAAGGTTGCGGGCTTCAGCTGCGGCACGATCACATACCACAGCATCTTCCAGCCTTTGGCGCCGTCAAGGCGCGCGGCCTCGACCTGTTCGGGATCAACCGCGTTCAGGCCGGTCAGATAAAGGATCATGCAATAGGCGGTCTGTGGCCAAAGACCGGCGACAATGATGCCGTAGGTCACATAGGTCGGATCACCCAGAACGTTGATCGGCCCCAGGCCAACACTCCCGAGGATGGCATTGAGCAGGCCAAAAGTCGGGTCATAAAACCAACTGAACACCAACCCGACGACAACCTGACTGATCACGAAGGGAAAGAAGAACAGCGATTTGTAGATCCGGATGCCGGTCACGGTCTGATTCAGGAACAGCGCGATGAACAGGCCTGCGGGAATCGCCAGCAGGTAAAGCACCAGCCAGATCAGGTTGTTGCGCAGTGAGGTCCAGAACGCCGGATCATCCCAAAGCTCGCGATAGTTCCCGAGACCGACAAATTCCTTTTCGCCCAGTCCGTCCCAGGTCACGGTCGACACGCCAAAGCTCTGGATGATCGGAAAGATGACGTAGACCATGAAGAACAGAATGGCCGGTAGCAGGAACAGCCACGGCGTAATCGCGATCTCGTTCCGTTTGTACCATGACCGCTGAGGCGGTTCGTATTCGGTTTGCGCAAGCGCGGGCGTGGTCATCTTGAACCTCGATTCATTTTGCACGGACAGTGGTCAAGGGCGTGGGGTGGGCGTGAGGCGCTCGGGCTTTGGCAGGCCGGACCAATCCGCTGCACAATTGTGCCGGTGTGCGCCTCACGGGGTGTCGGCGAACGTGGGGTAGGGGCGGGCAACGGGCCCGCCCCGGAACGCTTATTTGTAGATACGCTCACGCGATTTTTCCAAGCGCTTCAGGATCGCATCCAGATTGTCGGGACGCACCATGAACTCCTGCAGGCCTTCCATACCGACCTTGGCCATTTCAGCCGGGAAGTCGCGGTCGAAGAATTGCGCAACACCACCAGGAGCGTTGGACGACAGCATGGCAAAGCCCTTGTTCAGGAACTTGTCATCATCGACGGCGGACTTTGCGTTGACAGGCAACTGCCCCAGCGCGTCACCGGCGTTGATTCTGGTCTGGACATCGGTCGACACCATGTAGCGCAGGAAGGCGCGGGCGTTTTCCTTGTTCTTTGCACCTGACGGAATGTGGAACGTGTCGGTCGGCGCATCTTCGGCCAGGGCGACATCGGGGTTAATGATCGGGAACTGGTAAAAGTCCAGCTGATCGTCGGTCAGCCCGGCCTCGCGCAGCGGTGCCACGGCAAAGTTGCCAATCAGGTAGGATGCGGCATCCCCGCGGACCATAAACGGCAGGGCTTCTTGCCAGCTGTAGGACTGGTGGTTTTCCAGGAAGGCGCCCATGTCGATCAGTTCGCGCCAGTTGGCGAATGTCTGACGCACGCGGTCGTCTTCCCAACTGACCTCACCCGCAGCAAGCTGCATGTGGAAATCAAAGCCGTTGGTGCGCATGTTGAGATAGTCGAACCAGCCGCCGGCGGTCCACAGGAACTTGGTGCCGATGGCATAGCAGGCCCGGCCGGAATCCACGATCTTGGCGCAGTTGGCCTTTTCCTCTTCCCAGGTCGAAGGTTCGGTCAGGCCCAGTTCCTCAAAGATATCTTTGCGGTAATAAATGCCCCACTGGTAGTAGGTGTAGGGCACGTCCCACTGCTTGCCGTCGATGGTCAGCGCGCCTTTGGTGCTGGCCAGATTTTCCGCAATCTCGGGTTCGGCCCAAAGATCGCTGACGTCCTCGAAAAGGCCGGCCTTGACATAAGGCTTCATCCGGTTTGCCGCGTACCAGGTGGCAACATCGGGCGAATTGGCCGTCAGAAAGTTGCGGATCTGGGTCTTGTAGGCGTCACGGTCGATGATCGTCGTTTCGATCGTCAGGTCCGGATGTAGTTCCTGGAAATCAGCAATCGTCGCTTCCATCGTCGTGCGCGGCGCCGGGTTTGACGTGTCCAGAAAGATGTTCAGCTCGCCCGTCAGCGATTGCGCAGACGCGCCCCCGGCCAAGAGCGCAAAGGCCGCAAGGGTCGCCAGCGGTTTATTGAATTTCAGGTTCATGGTGTCCTCCCTGACACGTTCCAAATAGTGAAATGCAGCAGCCCCAAGTAGCGGAACCGTCAAGAAGGCGTTGGTCGTGATGGAACTGGTCGCATCCTTTGAGCGGCCCGTTAGATTCCCGGAAGTCCTTGAACTATCTGAATTTCCAAAGGGCACGCTCTACCGGTTGATGAAGACGCTGGCGGATGAGCAGATGCTGACATTCAACCCGGATGACCAGACATACAGTCTGGGGGTGCGCCTGATTCGTCTGGCCCACACCGCATGGAAGAACGCCTCTCTGGCGCCGATCGCCAGACCCTTTATCGAATCGCTTTCGGCTGAGGTGGGAGAGACCGTTCACCTTGCGCAGATCGACAACGGACAGGTTTTGTTCATCGACAAGATCAAAGCCGATGCGCGTCCGGACACCCTCGCCAGAGCCGGAAAGATCGTTCCGGCCTATTGCACGGGTGTCGGCAAGGCGATGCTGGCCTTCATGGCGCCCAAGCGGCTGGAACTTGCCCTGCTGCAGCAAGCCTATTTGAAATACACGCCGTCAACACACGGCTCAGCCGAAACGCTGGTCGGCGAACTGCAAACGATCCGGGACGAAGGCATTGCCTACGATCGCGAGGAACACGAACAGGGCACCATTTCCATTGCCGCACCGATTCTGTCGGACAATGGCCGTGTGCTTGGTGCGGCGTCCATCGCGACGTCCACCACCCATTACACGCTGGAACAACTCGACATGTTCCGCGAGCCACTCTTGAAAACCGCCGCGAAAATCGGGGCCGAGGCCACATCCTGGCAGTTTCCGTCATGAACAATCAAACCAAGGGAAATCACGCATGTCCGGTGTAAAGCTTCAAAACGTCATCAAACGCTATGGCGATGTTCAGGTGATCCATGGCGTGGATCTGGAAATCGAAGACGGCGAATTCTGCGTATTTGTCGGCCCTTCGGGGTGTGGAAAATCCACGCTCTTGCGGATGGTGGCGGGTCTCGAGGAAACCACCGAAGGCTCTATGTCCATCGGGGCGCGGGACGTCACCAAAATGGACCCGGCCGAACGCGGTGTCGCCATGGTTTTCCAGACCTATGCCCTGTACCCGCACATGACGGTCAAGGAAAACATGGGGTTCGGCCTCAAGATGAACGGCCACCCCAAGGCTGAGATCGAGGCAAAGGTCGCCGAAGCCACCCGAATTCTGAAACTCGAGGAATATCTCAAACGCAAACCTGCCGCTCTGTCTGGTGGCCAGCGTCAGCGGGTTTCCATTGGCCGCGCGATTGTCCGCGGGCCCGAAGTTTTCCTGTTCGACGAACCGCTGTCCAACCTTGACGCCGAGTTGCGCGTTGAAATGCGGGTCGAGATTGCCCGCCTGCACAAGGAAATCGGCGCGACGATGATCTATGTGACCCATGATCAGGTCGAGGCCATGACATTGGCGGACAAGATTGTGGTGCTGCGCAAAGGGTTTATCGAACAGGTCGGCGCGCCGCTGGAACTCTACCGCGACCCGGACAACAAATTTGTGGCTGGCTTCATCGGATCACCCGCAATGAATTTCCTTGAGGGTGTGGTCAAGGGCGGTCGGGTGCATGTTCCAAGCCTTCAAAACAGCTTTGACGTGCCGGTTGCCCTGCCGCCGGAAGGCACCGAAGTCACCTTGGGCCTTCGTCCCGAGCACATCGAGGTCGATCCGGCTGGCGATACCCACGATATCGATCTGACAGAGGCTTTGGGCGGCACCTCATACGCGTATCTGGTCTCAGCCAGCGGCGAAAAGATCATTGTGGAAGAGCACGGTGATGAGCGTTCACAAGAAGGCATGCGTGTCGGCATCAAGTTTCCAGTTGAACGCACGATGCTGTTCGACCGAAAATCAGAAGCGCGAATTCGATAACGCTGTCGAAACGCAAGCAGCACGCGCTTGAGGTCAAGGCGACGGCCGGCTGGAAGCGCTGAAGGGTGAAGAGACGGCGGCCGTGCTGGCGAGCGGGTTCGGGGTGCATCCGACGATGATCCGTTCGCCTTGCCGTCTCAGACTCGCATAATCTTGATTATGTTAATTTCTAGGACGGGGCGCGTGTCGCCCCGTTATCGCCGCGCGCGCGTCTTGGTCCGCGAGGCGATGACCCCTTTGCCAAGTTCCAGCGTATAGCGTTCCAGTGCGATCAGCACCCGGTCCGCCGCCGCCGCATCACGGGCCTCGATCGCGTCGGCCAGTTGCGTGTGCAGGTCGACGATCTGCGCCCGCGAGCGGGTGCCAAAGGTGATCATGTTCATCAGCGGTTGCATCGCCTCGACCGCCCCGGCCAGTTGATACGACAGGATCGGGTTCGCCGCCGCATCCACCAGCGCCCGGTGCAACGCCACGTCCGAGGCGCAGAACGCCTCATCGCTGAGCGCGGGCTGGGTCTGGCGGTGGATTTCTGCCCGCATGGTCGCCAGATCGTCGGCGCTGCGGCGGGTCGCCGCCAAAGCGGTGCAGGATTTCTCCAGCGCATAGCGCGCCTCACAGGCGACATCGAAATCGACCTCGTTGATGGTCAGCAGCAGGGTCGAGGTGCTGGCGTGCGACACCTGCGCCTCGGGGTAGGACAGCCGCCGCACAAACGCCCCGCCAAAGGCCCCGCGTTCGGTGCGGATCAGCGATTGCGCCGCCAGCCGTTTCAGCGCCTCTCGCACGGTGGGCCGGGATACCTGAAAGGTCTCGGCCAGATCCGATTCGGACGGCAGGCGGTCATCGGCAATCAGATCCCCGGCCAGAATCGCGTCCCGGATCGCCTTGGCGATCTGGGCGGGCAGGTCAGGCAGCTGCTTTTCTTTGCTTCTTTTCATTTGTCTTACATTTAAATGTCAGGCAGTTTAACCGCAAGCCCCGGTTCGGTGTTCAGGAAGAGGAGAGGCACCTTGCTTGCACTGCGTATCAGATCGCTTCGCGGCGCGCACTGGCTGGCCTTTTTTGCGGGTCTTCTGGTGGCCTGGGGCCTGCTGTTCTGGATGGCAGTGCCCGGTGATCTGCGCTCGTTGGAGGCGACCTATGGCGCCTCCCTCATCGAGGTTCTGTGTGGCGGCGCGTTCGGGGCCTCGGGCTTTGTCGCGGCCTTCGCCATGTGGGCGCTGATGGGGGCGGCGATGATGGCCCCCACCGCCCTGCCCGCGCTGGCCACCTATGACGACCTGTCCAATGTGGCGCAGACCGGCTTTGGCAAGCTCTTGGGCGGCTATCTGGCCGCGTGGCTGGGATTTTCGGCACTGGCGGCCTTGGCGCAGGTCACGTTGTACCGGTTGGGGCTGGTCGGTGCGCTGGGGCAAAGCCTGTCGGTGCCGCTGACCATGGCGCTGCTGATCGGCGCAGGCGCATACCAGTTCAGCGCCCTGAAAGAGAGCTGCCTGTCGCGCTGCCGCGCGCCGCTGACGTTTTTCATGCAGCATTGGGACGAAGGGCCGTTTCGCAACGGGCTGCGGCTGGGTCTGGATTGCATCGGCTGTTGCTGGGCCTTGATGCTGCTGGGCTTTGTCGGGGGCACCATGAACCTTGCCTTCATGGGCGTGGCGATGCTGCTGATGACGCTGGAAAAATTGCCCGACCTCGGGCGCTATCTGACCAAACCGCTGGGCGGGGCGCTGATCGCCGCCGGGCTGGCGGTGCCGTTTTTCTGACCCCCCGATTACTCCCCCGTTTCTCAAAGACCAAGGAGACCGCCAATGGCCCTCGACGCCACCACCATTCCCGACTGGACGCTCAAGGGAGAGCTGATCCTGAACTGCAATTGCACCGTGTTCTGCCCCTGCGTGGTCAGCCTTGGCAAACACCCCCCGACCGAGGGCTATTGTCAGGCATGGGTCGGCATCCGCATTGACGAAGGTGCCTATGGCGACACCGATTTGTCTGGCCTGAACGTCGGGTTGATCATGGACATCCCCGGCAACATGGGGCGCGGCAACTGGAAGGCCGCCGCCTATATCGACGACCGCGCCAGCGACGCGGCCTATGAGGCGCTTGTCGCGATCTTCAGCGGGGCTGCGCGCGGCACCACCGGCCTGTTCGGCATGCTGGTCAGCGAATTCCTTGGTGCCGAACGCGCACCGGTCAGCTTTGAGACAGAGGGCAACGCCCGCCGCCTGATGGTTGGCAAGATCATTCAGGGCGAAATCGTGCCGGTGACCAATGCCAGCGGCAAGGAAACCGTGGTCAGCAACACCGACTACTGGATGGGATCGGATATCACTGTCGCCACCGCCACCAAGGGCCGCGTGCGCGCCTATGGCCGGGTCTGGGACTTTGACGGCCGCTCGGCCGAGATCTGCAAGATCGACTGGCGCGGACCGCGCTGACCCCCCGAAAAACCACATCACCGCCTTGGAGTAATGGCAGATGGCCCTTCTTTCCCCTTCCCGGCGCTTGCGGCGCACCCCCTTCTCTGACGGAGTCGAGGCGGCGGGCGTCAAGGCCTATACCGTCTACAACCACATGTTGCTGCCGACGATGTTCCGGTCGGTCGAAGAGGACTACCGCCATCTCAAGGAAGCGGTGCAGGTTTGGGATGTGGCCTGCGAACGGCAGGTCGAACTGCGCGGCCCCGATGCCGGGCGGCTGGTGCAACTGCTGACCCCGCGCGACCTGCGGCCGATGCTGCCGGGCCAGTGTTACTACATCCCCATCGTCGATGAGACCGGCGGGATGCTGAACGACCCGGTTGCGGTGAAACTGGCCGAGGACCGCTGGTGGATTTCCATTGCCGACAGCGATCTGCTCTACTGGATCAAGGGGCTGGCCTTTGGCTATCGCCTTGATGTGCTGGTCGATGAGCCGGACGTGTCGCCGCTGGCCGTTCAGGGGCCAAAGGCGGACGACCTGATGGCGCGCGTCTTTGGCGACGTGGTGCGTGACATTCGGTTCTTCCGCTTCATGCATCTGGATTTTCAGGGCCGCGACATGGTGGTCGCGCGCTCTGGCTATTCCAAACAGGGTGGCTTTGAAATCTATGTCGAGGGCGGCGACATCGGCATGCCGCTGTGGCACGCCCTGATGGAGGCGGGCCGCGATCTGGACGTCCATGCGGGCTGTCCCAACCTGATCGAGCGGATCGAGTCCGGCCTGCTGTCCTACGGCAACGATATGACCGACGACAACACGCCGCATGAATGTGGTCTGGGCCGGTTCTGCAACACCCAGACGGCGATTGGCTGCATCGGGCGGGATGCACTGTTGCGGGTCGCCAAGGAAGGCCCGGTGAAACAGATCCGCGCCATCTCTATCGGTGGGGACAGGGTGCCGGGCTGTGACCGCTACTGGCCGCTCAAGGCGGGGGACAAGACGGTGGGGAGGATCTCTTCGGCGGCGTGGTCGCCGGATTTCAACACCAACGTTGCCATCGGCATGGTGCGCATGACCCATTGGGACGACGGCACCGACCTGACGGTCGAGGCCCCGGATGGTGCGCGCCCCGCCACCGTTCACGAAAAATTCTGGCTATAGGAAAGACATGATGTTCAAGGCTCTGCTTGTTGAAAAAGATGAAGACGGGAAAACCTCTGCCGCGGTGCAGGAGATCGGCGAGGACATGCTGCCCGAGGGCGATGTGACCGTCGCGGTCGATTATTCCACCGTGAACTATAAGGACGGGCTGTGCATCGGGCCGGGCGGTGGTCTTGTGCGCAATTACCCGCACGTGCCCGGCATCGACTTTGCCGGGACGGTCGAGACGTCCGACGATGACCGCTACAAACCCGGCGACAAGGTGGTTCTGACGGGTTGGCGCGTCGGGGAAAACCGCTGGGGTGGCTACGCGCAAAAGGCCCGCGTCAAGGCGGACATGCTGGTGCCGCTGCCCGAGGGGCTGACCACCCGGCAGGCGATGGCCGTGGGTACCGCCGGTCTGACCGCCATGCTGGCGGTGATGGCGCTGGAGGATCAGGGCATCAAGGACGGGCCGGTGCTGGTCACGGGGGCGGCGGGCGGTGTCGGATCGGTCGCCACTGCGCTGCTGGCTAAACTAGGGCACGCCGTCGCCGCCGTCACCGGACGCCCTGAGCAAGAGGACTATCTGCGCGGTCTTGGCGCGACGCAGATCGTTCCCCGCGACGAGCTGACCGAAGTCACCCGCAAGCCGCTGGAGGCAGAGGTCTGGGGCGGTTGCGTCGATGCGGTGGCGGGCGCGATGCTGGGCCGGGTGCTGAAACAGATGCACTACGGCGCATCGGTCGCCGCCATCGGTCTGGCCGGGGGTGCGGTGATCGAAGGCGCGCTGATCACGCCGTTTATCCTGCGCGGCGTCAACCTGTTGGGTATCGACAGCGTCATGCAGCCCTATGACAACCGCGTCCGCGCGTGGCAGCGCATCGCGCAGGATCTGCCCATGGACAAGCTGGAAAGCATGGTGCAGCCCGCCACCCTGTCGGACCTGCCGCAACTGGGCCGTGACATCCTGAAGGGTCAGGTCAAAGGCCGCGTCGTGGTCGACGTCAACGCCTGACCAAAACCAGGTGGCGGGTTACTCCCCGCCACCTGACACGGTCAGTTTGCCGGAATCCCCTTGGGCCGCATCATCCGCTTTTGCGCGGCAATCCGGAACGGCGCGTTCGGCGCGCCGTAGCCGCCGTAGTCCGCTACCCGCTGCACCACCTCGAAAAAGAAGCCGTTTTCGAAGGGCCGGGAATAGAACTGCAAAAACCCGCCCTGCGCGTCCTCGTCATAAAGGATGTCATGCGCCTGCAATTCCGCCAGCCGCGCGTCGTCCAGCGCAAACCGCGCCTTGAGATCCTTGTAATAGTTGGTCGGCATCGGCAGCGGCTGAAACCCCAGCGCCGCCATGTCCCGCGCCGTCGCCAGAATGTCGTCGCTGGCAAAGGCCACATGCTGCACAGCACCACCGAAACTGCCCGCCAGAAAGCCGCCCGCCAGCGTGCGGTGGGTTTCGGCCCCGTTCAGGGTGATCCGCGCGGCCCCGTCGGGCGTATGGATCGCCTGACTGCGCACCAGCCCGTCCGGGTCGATCACATCGGTCATCACCGACCGCTGCATGTCGAATATCGTGGTGTAGAACAGCGACCAGCTGAGCATCTCGTCATAGCTCATGGTCTCGGCCAGATGGTCGATACGGGTCAGCCCCGCGCCCTGCCCACTGCCCGCGCCTTCGGGGCGGAACTCCACCGACCAGACATCCGACAGCCCGCTGCCTTCATCGAGGAAATGCATCACGCTGCCGCCGACGCTGCGGATGGCGGGAATATCCAGCTCTCCGGGGCCGACCGGCTGGTGAAACAGCGTCGCTCCCAGTGCCTTGGCGCGCTCCGTCGTTTGCGCCGCACTTGCCACCCGCAGTCCGACGTCACACAGGCTGGTGCCCGTGGTGGTGTAGACCGAATTGGCAAAGCCGGTCGTCTCCTTGTTCAGGACAACCCGGATCTCTCCCTGCTGCCAGAGCGATACCTTTTTGGCGATGTGGTTGCCGATATGGGTGAACCCCATTGACCGCAGCAAGGCCTGCAGCGCCTCTGCCTCGGCCCCGCGGGTGGCGAACTCGATGAATTCGACCCCCTCGACCGTGACCCGCGCGGGCATGTCCGGCAGGTCGACGCGAATGTCCGGTTCCGCCCGGCGCACGTCATCCATCGTCGCCACCAAAGACCGATAGCCATCGCGCGCCAGTTCCAGCGGCCGACCGCTGCGGAACTGGTCGTTGAAGATCTCAAGGCTGATCCAGCCGTCATAGCCCGTCGCCGCCACCGCGCGCATGAAGTCGGTCACCGGCAGGTCGCCCTCACCGGGCATGTTGCGAAAATGGCGCGACCAGTACAGCAGATCCATGTCGATCTGCGGCGCATCGGCCAGCTGGACAAAGGTGATCTTGTCCGACGGGATACGGCGGATGGTGTTGGGATCGATCCGCCGCGCCAGCGTGTGAAAACTGTCGAGGATCACCCCGATATTGGGATGGTCGGCGCGGCGCACGATCTCCCACGCGTCGCGGTGGTCGTTGACGTGCCGCCCCCATGCCAGCGCCTCATAGCCGACGTGGATGCCGTAACCGGCGGCAATCGCGCCCAGTTCGGCAAAATCCTCTGCCGCGCGGTCGATGCCCCCCAACGCCTGCGGATGGGTCGAGGAACAGATCAGGATACGGTGGGTGCCCAGCTCTGCCATGGTGTCGAACTTGTGCCGCGCGCGGTCAAAGGCGCGGCGTCGCAGATCGCCGGTCAGCCCTTCGAAATCGCGGAACGGCTGGAACAGCGTGATTTCCAGCCCCTGATCGCGGATCATCTCGCCAATCTGACGCGGGCTTCCCTCATCGGCGATGAAATCCTGTTCAAAGATCTCGATCCCGTCGAACCCGGCCTTGGCAATCGCCGCCAGCTTTTCCCGCAGGGTGCCAGAGATCGACACCGTGGCAATCGAGGTTTTCATGCCGCCTCCTCCGCCTCGGCCAGCAGGGCGGCGCGCAGAGCGGGCTCATCCAGCGGCAGACCGGCGAAATGCGCCCAAGCATGCACGCCTTGGTAAAAGAACAGCTCATAGCCGGAAAGGATCGTGGCCCCGGCCGCCGCCGCATCGGTCAGGAACTGGGTGTCGACTGGCGTATAAACCGCGTCAAAGGCCCAGCCCGCGCCCGCCATCGCGGCGGCGGGCAGCGGCGTGCCGCCATAGCCCACCATGCCCACCGGCGTGCCGTTCAGCAGACCCTCGGCCCCTTGGGCGGCCTCAACTGCGTTGCTCATCGCAACCACGCGCACCCCCTGCCCCAGCGCGCCCAGCTCTGCGGCCAGCGCCTCTGCCTTGGCGGCGTCGCGATCCACCAGCCGGATTTCCTGCGCCTTCAGCGCCACCAGCGCAAAGGCCAGAGCGCGGCCCACGCCGCCGGTGCCGATCAGGCAGCAGACACCGGGGGCCGCGTCCCCGCGCACCCCGCGATAGGCGGCCATGAAACCGGTGTAATCGGTGTTCTGCCCCTTGGGGCCGTCCGCCTCGAACAGCACGGTATTGACCGCGCCGATGGCCCGCACCAGCGGATCATCGACAGTGACCTTTGACGCGGCGCGTTCCTTGTAGGGATAGGTGACGTTGATGCCGCGATAGCCGCGACCGACGCAGTGGCCAAAGACGGTGTCGAAATCCTCTCCCATGTCTTTCGGAATCAGCCGGTCGTATTGCACGACCATGTCGTTCTGCCGTCCCACCAGCCGGTGCAGCAGGGGTGAGCGGGACCGCCCGATATTGTCACCGATCAGTCCCAGTTTCAGGTCGGGCGTGTCCGTCATGGTCTCAGACCTCCTTGCCAAAGATGCGTGCCTTGCCCCAGCGCCAGACCGGCGTCTGCGAAACGAAGATCAGGATCACCGCGATGAACAGCACCAGCGACAGCGGGCTTGTCACGATACCCTCAAAGAAGCGGCCCAGATCCTCCCGTTCCGAGATGATGGCCCGTCGCCAGTTGTCATCCAGCAGCCGCGACAGGATCACCCCCAGAATAACCGGCCCCAGTGGATAACCATAGTGCCGCATGAAGTAGCCAAAGACCCCGAACCCCAGCATCCAGTAGACATCGGTGATCGAGTTGTTCACCGCAAAGGCGCCGACGATGCTGAGCAGCATGATCAGCGGGATCATCACGCTGCGCGGCATCTCGACGATCTTGGTAAAGACGCGGATGCCGGTCAGACCGAACAGCAGCATAAAGCAGTTGGCTGTCACAAGGCAGCCGACGATGAACCAGAACATGTCGGGCTGGTCGATCATCAGCATCGGGCCGGGGTTCAGCCCGTGGATGAACAGTGCGCCGATCATGATCGCCGTCACCGCGTCGCCGGGAATGCCCAGCGTCATCATCGGGATAAACGCGCCGCCCACGGCGGCATTGTTGGCGGTCTCGGGAGCCACCAGCCCCTCCATCGCGCCGGTCCCGAAGGGGCGCTCGGGGTGCTTGGTCACCCGCTTGGCGTGATCATAGGCCATCAGCGCGGCGATATCGCCCCCCGTTCCCGGCAGCGCGCCGATCACCACCCCGATGGACGAGGTCTGCAACGACAGCGGCAGGTGCTTTTTCACCGTCGACAGCGAGGGCACGATGCGGCTGATCTTTTGCCGCACGGCGGTCTTGTCGACGTGGTGCAGTTGCAGCAGCGCCTCGGAGACGCCGAACATGCCGATCATCACCGCGATAAAGGAAATGCCCCCCTCCATCAGCCGCAGATCAAAGGTGAACCGTTCCGCAAAGGTCAGCGGGTCGCGCCCCACCGCGCCGATGGCAAGGCCAAGCGCCCCGGCAAAGATGCCCTTGACCAGAGACCCCTGGCTGAGCGAGCCGACCAGCAGGATGCCAAGGATCGCCAGCAGCATGTAGTCACGCGGCTGGAACTTCAGCGCAAAGTCCGACACGAAGGGCGCGGCAAGCGCCAGCACGCCGATGCCGATAAAGCCGCCGATGAAACTCATGACCGTGGTCACGCCAATCGCCGTCCCCGCCTCGCCGCGCTGCGCCATCGGATAGCCGTCCAGCGCCGTGGCGATGGCCGAGGGCGCGCCGGGAATGTTCAGCAGGATTGCCGTGCGCGAGCCGCCATAGACGCCGCCCATATAGATGCCGATCATCAGCGAGATCGCCGGGTAGACGTCCCATGAAAAGGTGAAAGAGATCAGGATCGACACCGCCATCGTGACCGACAGGCCGGGGATCGCGCCCACGTAGACACCGGCAAAGGTGCCCAACCCCACAAGCAGCAAAAGCTGCGGCTGGCTGAACACCAGCAGGAAATCCATCAGTGCGGTCATTTCGCCCCTCCAGAGACCCAAGTGCGGAAATACTGGACAACTTCGGCCTCTGGCACGATGCCCGCGGGCATCAGAACGGAAAACACGATGCGGAAGATCAGCCAGATCACCAGCAGGCTGAGCAGCGCCACCGTCACCGTCCAGACCCAGCCGCGATGCGCCAACAGCTTGATCGCGACGATCAGGAACAGCGCCGAGGTCGGCAGAAAGCCCAGCGGCCTCAGCAGCAGGCCATAGCCCACCAGCAGCGCGACAAACAGGATCACCCGCACCGGCAGGATGTCCTGCATCAGCGTCTCGGCCCGGTCGAGTGGCAGTTTGCCGGTGCGCAGCGCCACCAGCAAGGCACTGACGACCATCGCCAGCGTGGCCGCCATCGGGATGGCCCCGGCGGACGACAGCTTGTCAAAGCCCGCGATGCCATAAGCTTCCCACAGCAGGAACAGGCTCGCCGCCAGCAAGACCACCGCAAAACCCAGTTCTCCGGGCCGCCGCTTGTCTGGCTCGCCTCCGGGTGTTGCGTCAGATGTGCCGTCGTGGTGTTCCGGATCGATGCGTTGCATGGGCGCCTCCTCCCTCTTGCAGCTTCATGATCGAAAAGGGCGCCGCAAGTCGCAGTGGACGAGCGGCGCCCCAAAGGGTCGGCAGGCCCCGCAGGGCTCGCCTGTCCGTGTTATTCGCCCGGACGGGCGATACCGAAGTCCTCGGGAGAGTTCTTGGCCAGACCTGCGTCCTGCAGCAGCCAGGCGGTGCCCTGCTGCCACTTGGACAGGAATGCCTCTGCCTCGGCACCGGAGATGGCCATCAGGGTGAACCCGCGGCCCTCCATCAGCTCGACGAAATCGGCGTTCTGTGCGGCCTCGGCATAGGCGGTGGACAGCTTGGCCACCGCGTCCTCAGGTGTGCCTTTCTTGACGAAGACGCCAAAGAACGGACCCCAGGGCAGATAGGTGTTATAGCCGTCGTCGGCCTCGGTCACCGCAGGCACATCGGGCAGCCGGTCGCTGGGTGCGGTGTCCATGATGGCCAGCGCCTTCATCTTGCCGGCGCGGATGCCTTCGATGGCAGCGCCCAGAACCGCGGGCATCACGTCGATCGCCCCGCCTTGCAGGCCGGTCAGTGCCGGGCCGTCACCGTCGTAGGGCACCTCGATCACGTCCAGACCGCCCTCGACGGCGCTGATCATCGCGTTTATCACCGACGGCAGGCCACCCGGCCCGGTCGAGCCAAAGCGGACCTCACCCGGGTTCGCCGCGATATGGGCCATCATCTCGGCGTAAGTGTTGAACGGCGCGTCATTGTTGGCCACCAGGATCGGCGTGCCGCGGGCCAGAATGGTGACCGGGATGAACTCGCCATAATCCTTGTCGCCAAGGCCCATGATCTTGTACAGCATCGGGTTTTCCGCGCCCATCAGCACGGTGTAGCCGTCCGCCTTGGCGTCGGCGACGTAGTTCAGCGCAATCGCGCCGACCGCGCCGGTCATGTTCTGCATGACGATGGTGCCGCCCAGCAGATCCTCGGCATGCGGCGTGACAGAGCGCATCACCGTATCGGTCGAGCCACCGGCCCCCCACTGGATGATGCCCTGAATTTCTTTTTCCGGGTACTCGGCAGCGGCATAGCCAGCCGAAAGCGCCAGCGCCGCAACGGCGCCGTAAAACATGCGTTTCATGGTATCCTCCCTAAACGTCATCTCTTCCCACCGCCGGTGCAGTCCGACGGACGACATGGGGACAATCGCAACGGATGGGGCTAACGTCAAATACCTATTCTGCGCTCTTGTTAACCTGATGTTACGTCCGGCTGCGCATCCACGGCCCGTCTTCGACCGCCTTTGCCAATTCGCGGCGGAATTGCTGGATGGTGAACTCGGCAAAGCCCGACAGCACCCGGCCCTTCTTGCGCACGACATAGGTGGCAATCCGCACGTCCTCGGTCAGCGGACGGCGGACAACGCCGGGCATATAGACCTCGGCCACCGAAAACTCGTCGATCACCGACACGCCCAGACCGTGCCGCACCAGACTGACGACCGTCTGGGCAAAGCGACCGCGCATGGCGTGGTTCAGCGGCAGGCCCGCCTCGATGAACGGCTGCGCCAAGAGTTTGCCATAAGGGTCGGTCGGGTCGATGCCGACCTGCGCCTCGGTGGCCAGATCATGCACCGACACCGTTTTCTGTGCCGCCAGCCGGTGCCCTTCGGGCAGGATCACCACCAACCGCCCCTCGGCGATCTGCTCGTTCACGACGGCGGCGTTTTCGATGCGCGAACTCATGATCACAAATTCGCCGCGCTCCAGCAGCAGGTAGTCCACGGTTTCCTCGATCTTGAGGATATTGAGGTCGATGAACAGATCGCCGTACCGCGCCCGTACCCGCTGCATCACCCGCGCCGCGATGAACTGCGCCACCGAGGGCGCAGAGGCAAAGGCCAGCCGCACGTCCTCTCCCTGTTGCAGCGCGCCGACCGCGCGTTGCAGGTTCTCGACGCCCTTGTAGACCTCGCGCACCTGATCAAAGACCTTGCTGGCCTCGATCGACGGCACAAACAGCCCGGCCTTGCGTTCGAACAGCCGGATGCCCAGCGACTCCTCGGTGTGTTTCACAAGGCGGCTGATGCCGGGGGCCGAGACGTTCAGCATCGTTGCCGCGCCGCTGATCGTGCCGGTCATCATCACCGCGCGGATCACCTCGATCTGTCTCAGGGTCATTTCCGCCATTGCGCGCTCTCCTTTGGGTTAACCTGAAGTTACGCTCACGCAAGAACAAGCATTTGACGTTAGGCGCGTTTCGGCAAACCCTGTCAAGGATCATGACCATAAGGGGCGCGCTATGAAAGACGCGGGAGAGGCAGAGACCTGCGATCTGCTGGTTGTCGGCTCTGGCGCGGCGGGGCTGGCGGCGGCGGTCACGGCGGCGCAGGGCGGTTTGCGGGTCATCCTTGCGGAAAAGGCGGGGGTGCTGGGCGGCACAACCGCGTGGTCGGGCGGCTGGATCTGGGCGCCCTGCTCTGATGTGGCGCGCCGTCACGGCATCAACGAGTCCGCCGCCGCGCCGCGCCGCTATCTGGCTCAGGTGCTGGGCAATACCTTTAACGCCGAGCTGGTCGATGCCTTTCTGGCCGCCGCGCCAGAGATGGTGGCGTTTATGGAGCGTGAAACCGCGCTGCGCTTTGACTGCGGCGCGCGGATACCCGACACTTACGGCCATCTGCCCGGCGCGGGTCAGGGTGGCCGGTCGGTCATCGCCCTGCCCTATGACGCCCGCGCGCTGGGGCCGGATATCGGCCTGCTGCGCGCACCGCCGCGCGAGACGACGTTCTGGGGTATGACCATTCAGGCGGGCCCGGACCTGCGCGCCTTTTTGACGGCGACCCGGTCCCTGCGGTCGGCGCTGCATGTGGCCCGGCGGCTGGGTCGGCACCTGTGGGATCTGGCGCGCCATGGCCGGGGGATGCAGCTGCGCAACGGCAACGCGCTGGTGGCGCGGCTGATACGCTCGGCGCGCGATCTGGGGGTCGAGATCCGGCCCGCGCACGCGGCCTCGCGGCTGCTGTCCAGCGACGGTATTGTCACCGGCGCGGTGCTGACCGGCCCGCAGGGCGCGGTCACTATCCACGCGGCGCGCGGCGTCGTGCTGACCTGCGGCGGCTATCCGCAGGACATCGCCCGCCGCGCCGCCACCTTTCCGCGCGCGGACAGCCATCTGACGCTGGCCGTGGACACTGCCACCGGCGACGGGCTGCGGCTGGGCGAATCCGCAGGCGGCCAACAGGCGCTGGATCTGGCGGCGGCGGGGGCGTGGTGCCCCGTCTCCAAGGTGGTCTGGGCAGATGGCAAAACGGGAGTGTTCCCGCACATCATCGACAGGGGCAAACCCGGCGTGATCGGCGTGCTGTCCAATGGCCGCCGGTTCTGCAACGAGGGGCTGGGCTATCACGACTACGTCCGCGAGATGCTGACCGCCACCGCCGACCAGCCAGAGCCTGTCTCGTGGCTGGTCTGCGATCACCGCTTTTTGCGCCGTTACGGGCTGGGCATCGTGCGTCCGGCCCCCCTGCCCTTTGGCGGCTGGATCAGATCGGGCTATCTGCGCACCGGCAAGACCCCCGCCGCCCTGGCCCGCGCCTGCGGCATCGACCCTGACGCGCTGACTGCAACGCTAATCCGATTCAACGATCACGCCCGTCAGGGCGTGGACCCGGAGTTTCATCGCGGCACAACCGCCTACATGCGGCTGCAAGGCGACCCGGACATCAGCCCCAACCCCTGCCTCGCCCCGATCGACCGCGCACCCTATTACGCGGTCAAACTGGTGCCCGGCAGCTTTGGCACCTTTGCGGGCCTGCACACGGACGGCTGCGCCCGCGTGCTGGATACGCAGGGCGCGCCGATCCCGGGGCTTTATGCCGCTGGCACCGACATGGCCAGCGTCATGGGCGGACAGTATCCGGCGGGCGGCATCAACCTTGGCCCGGCGCTGACCTTCGGCTATGTCGCGGGCCGCCACGCGGCGCAGGTGCAGCCATGACCCAACCCATGAACCGGGCCCCCGAAAAACGCCCCCTGTCACTGGCCCATCTGACCGCCATCGACCTGCCGCCACCGGCGCTGATCCATGCCGCCGCCAAGGCCGGGTTCGACGCGGTCGGCCTGCGGCTCTTGCGCGTCACCCCCACCAGCCCCGGCTATCCGCTGATGCAAGACCCCGCCCAGCTGCGCGCCACGCAGGACGCGCTCAGCGCCACCGGCCTGCGCGTTCACGAGATCGAATTTGTCAAGCTGGAGCCGGACACCGACCCCGCGCACCTGTGCGCCTTTCTGGACACCGGCGCCGCCCTTGGCGCGCGTGAGGTCATCTGTGCGCCGTACGATCCCGATCTGACCCGCCTTGCCGACCGTCTGGGCGCGCTGGCCGATCTGGCCGCCGCCCGTGACCTTGGCGTCTCTCTTGAATTCTTTCCCTGGACCGTTGTGCCCAGCCTAGAGGCCGCGCTGCGCGTGGTCGAACAGGCCGGACCGACCGCTGGCATCCTTGTGGACAGCCTGCATTTCAACCGCTCGACCAGCCGCCGTGGGACGCTGACCGCCCTGCCCGCGCAGCGCCTGCGCTTTGCGCATCTGTGTGACGCGCGCGTCGCCCCGCCCTACACGACCGACTCTCTGCTGCACACCGCGCGCGAGGATCGCCTGCCCCCCGGCCAAGGCGACATCGACCTTGTGGATTTCCTGCGCGCCCTGCCGGCAGACCTGCCCTTGGGGCTGGAGGTGCCAAGACCCGCGCCCGCCGACCCGGCTGATTCCATCGCCGAGATCATGCGCGCCACCCAAGATTTGCTGCGCAAAACCGACGGAGCGCATCACATCGCTGATCCAACTGCCGAAGGCCACTAGCGGTGTCCGTCGGTCAGTCCGCTGCGCCCGCGCCTAGAACGATTTCGGCTTGGATAGCCCCAAGGCCCGGATCTGTTGCGACATCTGCACAAATGACCCGTCCACATGTTTGCAGATCACCAGATGCGCCCGCGCGGCATCATGCGCACGGCAGGCGGCGACCAGTTCGTCATGCTCTTCCAATATGGCCTCGAACCGGGCGGGCGAAATCCGCAGCCGCGCGGCCTGCACGTTCAGGGACGTGCGCAGGTTGTGCCAGATCTCGGCAGCCGTCTGGTTATAGTGATTGCGGCTGAACACTTCGTGAAACTGGAAATCCAGTCGCCGGAACGCGCGCTGTTCGCTGTGCGGCGTCTCGCAGATCTTGTTCTGGATCGCCTCCAGTTCGTCAATCATCTCGGTCGAGCCATAATCCGCAAACCACGTGACGAAATAGGGCTCTAGCATCTGGAGCACCTCAAACGCATTCTGCAAAAACCCCGCATCCGTGGGGCGGATCGTGGCACCGCGGTTGGGATGGATCTGGACAAAGCCTTCGCCCTGCATCCGGCGCAGCACTTCGCGCACCGGGCTGGTGCTGACCCCGAAACGGTCGGCAAGTTCAGAAACCTTCAGACGTTGACCACCGGCAAGACGTCCCTCGTAAATGTCATCAAGGATCGCTTCATACAGCGAGGTATCCTCGGAACCGTCGTCTTTTGCCATTCGCCTTGTCCGTATTTTCGGATCAGCAGCCACTATAGCGATGCCCCCTTTTCAAAACCAGACCGTGCGTCGCCATGTCAGATGTCCCCCGCATAGTGGCACAGAACATCCGCACCGCTGACCTTTTTGACCGGCGGTCGCGTCGCGTGGCACAGGTCGGTGGCATGGGGGCAGCGGGGCGCAAAGCGACAGCCCTTGCCGACCGCACCCACATCGACAGGTTCCCCGGCCCCCGCGCCACGGCGGCGCTTGCGCGGGTCGGCCACGGGGACCGCCTGCATCAAAGCGCGGGTATAGGGGTGCTGCGGCGCGCTGAACAGCGTCGCCGTATCGGCCACCTCGACGAACTGACCGCGATACATCACCGCCACCCGGTCGCAGATGTGTTCGACCACCGCCAGATCATGCGCGATGAACACAAAGGTCAGCGCAAATTCTGTCTGGAGGTCCTGCAACAGGTTCAGCGTCTGCGCCTGAATGGACACGTCCAGCGCCGACACCGCCTCATCCGCGACCACCAGTTCGGGATGCGTCGAGAGCGCCCGCGCAATCCCCAGCCGCTGCCGCTGGCCGCCGGAAAAGGCGTTGGGATAGCGGTGCAGGAACTCACGGCGCAGGCCGACATTCTCCAGCAGATCACCGACCCTGTCCGCCAGCGCCCTGCCCTTGAGCCCTTCGGACTTCTGCAAGGCCTGACCGACCACGTCGATCACCCGCAAACGCGGGTTGAGCGAGGCCTGCGGATCCTGAAAGATCATCCGCAGCTTGCGCCAGACCTGCCGCAAGCTGTCAGAGGTCGCGTCGGCCAGTTCAACCGTATCGCCGTCTTTGGGGCTGAACTTCATGCTGCCGGAACTGGGGTCATGCACCCGCAGGATACAGCGCCCCAGCGTGGTCTTACCGCTGCCGCTTTCGCCGACGATGCCGAACGTCTCACCGCGCATGACGTCAAAGGACACGGAATCCACAGATCGGAAGAGCAC
>NZ_JAXMNR010000014.1:0-63997 GCF_034670325.1 Antarctobacter sp. | reverse complement strand
GTCAGGCCACACTCATCGCTCGGGAACAAAACACCGCTGCAAGCGCGCCCGACGCTTGAGCAATTTGAGGGCTCCGCGCCCGGCGCGCTTGCGCCAGACGACGAAGCCGAATACCCAAATCCAACCTGCAGACTCTCGTTATGAATGAGGGACCAGCAGGGGGCAGGTCTTCCGCAATCAGCCTTGGGCAGTAAAACGCCCTTGCAGGCCATGAAGGACTGGCACACTCTCAAGCCGGAATTATTCAAGAAACAACCATACTACCGTCCGGGATGTGACACATAGGGTAAGGGATCGCCATTCCGTCCAGGATTGCGAAACTCCACAGAAATAAAGTCCGGATGTACCTCAACCCCTCCGCCTCAGTCTTTTGCCACGTACAGGGTTCGGGCCTGTCCCATGATCGCCTCCAGTAGCGTCTTCTTGGGATCCTTGGCATCACTCTCGTAAAGGTTGAAGTGCTTTGCCAGCTTCTCCAATGCGCTATTCTTGTCCCAGAACTTGATCTCGGTTGTGACGATAGTTTCGCCCGTTTCAGAGCCGGGGATTGCTTTCGAGGTGACCTTGATCGACCGGATGGCTCTGGCGGTCCTTTCCGGCAGGACATCGATGGGCAAGAGGTTGCCCTGCTGATCGAAGGATTCGCGGATGTCGCTAAAGGCGATCTGCGCGATTTCGTCAAGCACCTGTGCAGACGTCATTTTAGCCTGTTCGGCGGCAGCGTCCTGCAGCTCACGAACACGCTGCCGGATGTATTCATTTGCGTTCATCCGGGCGGCGTTGGATCGGTTCGGCTTATAGCCGGCCTCGACACAGGCCGCGTCAATGGTCAACCCGGCGAGCCGGGCTTGGGCGAAGGCTTCGTGACGCGTGTTCGCGAGACAAGGCATACTGATCTCACCATGAGATAGCGGGTTACTCGTGGGGTCACTTTTACCACTATGTGGGCCCGCTGGGAAGAATCGAGGTGCGATAGGGGCAGGTTGAGCGGACCCTGCTTAAGTCCCGTCCGGCGCCAGCAGAATGAACTGATTCGGTGGGTGACCGTCTGCTCCACAACACCCATCGACCCGTCCTTAATGGGGCATCACTGCGCAAGACCAACGACGCCGCAGCCGATCCGAAACAGGTAATCGACACTTGAAGTACCCATTCCCGAATGGGATCAGAAATCCGAGTTCAGCGGTCTCACCTCAGGTGATCGGATTCTCCAGAACCGCTGACCGGATGTCGCTGGGTCAGGCGACCGTGTGATCGGGAATGTGCGCACGCTGCGATAGTCGCACGGGTCAGAGCTTAGGATCACCGTCCCCGGGCGTTCCGGCATATCGTCGGGCGCGACCTCGGCCGCAAGCTATTCATCGAATAGTGACCAGAACGGAACGGTCATCAGAAGCGACACGTTCATTCCGGCTAATATTTCGGAAGCTGGACAGGGCAGAGCCGCCGCTTGCAACCGCTCGCCGTGCCTCTGCCACTAGCCAATCAGGCGTTGAGCCGATCCCTTCCTTGGTGCCGGGGTTTGCCACCAGCAGGCCATCAAGGTCATCCTGCGGCAAGATCGGTTCCGATCTATGCTCTTGGACGTAGGTGCAGGTGTACGGTTCATCTAACCACTTCGAAAAGGTATTCGCATCGTCAGGCGCAGTGATGGAGATAATCAGCGCATGCCCGTCACGCTTGCCCAGGCCGAACAGGATCGAATTTTTCGAGAATGTCGTCCTTCTTGCGCTCCACGACGCGCGAAATTCCAAAAATGTCAGCTTAGAAGCGCCGCCCAGGATGCTCTTTCCGGCCGCCGCAATGACACGGGCCAGGCCGCCGCCGTTCTCTGCCTTCTCAACCTTCAGCTTGGAGCCGCGCCGGAGCGAAAATTGCTCCTGCTCATCTTCGGGCAATCTCTTGATGAAGCCTACCGGGAAGCCGAAGGCGACCTTAGCTTGATCCCAGTTTCGCGCCGCGAAGACGATTTCGCGCTTGGGCGTCAGGGCAATCTCGCCCATCGAATGCCCCAACGGGATACCCGCCGAATGCGGTGTCTTGGCGTTCCCGCGTCCGCTGCTCAGAACACCCGCCGCAATGTCTTTGGTGCAGGCGCCGCACACAAAGCCCGTTTGATCACGGGTCTCCTACAGCGGCTTCCCAACTGTCCGGCCCATGGAAGCGATCAACTTGGAAAGGAAACGCATAGCCGCCGAAGCCTAATTCGATTCCTTCGCCATGACCCGTCCCGTTTTTTCTCTCAGAGGCTCGGCAGAGTGAGAGGAACAGCCAGCTCCGCGACACATTCCTTTAGTCCAAACCGGGGCATTGGGACCACATCACGATATATCAGTATCATTGACATACCTCGCATTTGGACGCACTACCGCCACCCGCTCCTGCCCCTAACCACTCCCAAGGAAGATCCTTGAGTCTTGGGACAGGTCCGACGCTTCCTCGCTCCGTATCCGCGCGCTGCCCCGTATCGTGGAGCCAGTCGCCTGCCTCGGGCTTCTCACCCGACCCGCCCTTGGCAGCCCTGCCTTGGTGCGGTCCCCGGTCGTCGGCCACGGCTGGCCTGTGCCGGTGGGTTTGTTGGCGCGCTTGTGGTAATGCCAGTCGGAACCGCTTATCACCGGGCCGGGTGATCTCCCCGGAGCGTCATTACCTCTGCTATCGCGCAGAAGTCAGAAACGCGGATGGAGTGCCCCCCTTGGCATGATGTGCCCCGCGCTGCGGGTATGCTCATTGCCAGGGGGCCAAATGATGCCTGCCAATGCCGGAGCCATCCGACAGCGGCACGGCAGGCCATCACTCGATGACTGGGCATTCCTCATCTTCATTGCCATACGCGAACATCTCGGCAACGAGACGGCGCATCATGGGCAGTTGTTTCTGGGACGGGCACCAGTTGCGGCGCCGGGATTGCTTGACGATCGACGTGGCAAAGCCCTGCGCCCATGTATTCGTCGCGCGCTCTGCCAAGATCGGCATGTAGAACAGCAGGCGTTCCAATTCGTCGGCGGGGGCTTCGATGCGGGAAACGTAGGTCATGCCACCGCCTCCCCCTTGAACGTGCCGAACAAGGCGATGCTGCCCACTTGGTAAGCCGTGTCGTGGTCTTCCATGCTGCGAAGCGCCGCGTAAGCAATGCCTGCCTTTTCGTCCTCGGACAGCAGCGCAGAGAAGATCAGCGTAAGGTCCGCCGCCCGGTCGCCAGTCAGGCCCAGCGTCAGGACGTAGCCGATGGCGCGCGCCACCCGCTTGTGGGCCGGTTTGGCCCATTTCGACATGGCCGAGCGCGCGGGTTTAGCTGAGTTGAATGCCTCTGAGGTGGAATAGATGCTCATACCAGCGCCCCCCAGTGCATTGCCAAAATAGGGAACAGTGCGATATACTCGCCCGCGATACAGACGCCTTGCACAACGTCTTGAACCTCGGTTGCGCCCGCCAGCGCGCCGGGGTTTTCGTTTGCACCGGTCAGATCGGCGTTTGAAACTTTCTCGGAAAGTTCACGGTTTGTCAGGGCATGTTTTGAAACAGCACTCGCTTGATTTTCTTGGGAAAGAGGCCGGATTGCAAATCCGTGTACACCGGTTCGATTCCGGTACTCGCCTCCATTTCATTCCAAATCATAGGGTTAGCGGCTGAACGGTCGCGTGTGACACAAAGTGGGACACACGCCCTATGGTGCTGTCATCCTATCTAAGCCCCTCTCGTCACAGTGTTTATTACATCCGCTAGCCTATCCCTCCGTCCAAAGAGGGCAAGCGGACCACAGTTCGCATATCCCTGCGGACACGTTGCCCGGATAAGATTGGTGATTTGGCCCGCCATCTTGCATCCTGCGGACGAATACTGCGCGAGAACAATGCATTGGCGGGACTGAGACAAAGCGAGATACGCGACAAGGCGCAAACCTACTTCAAGGCGCAACTGGACCAGTACCTGGACTGGCTGGACCGGCGCGGCCTGTCGAAGAACGCCTTGGAAGACGTTCGCTACGAGATGCTGGACCACGAAAGCTATCTCGACATGGAGATGGAGAGTGACCAGTACCTGCCCATCAAACCGTTCCTGAGAAAATCGGGCCTGACGACGCAGGACTGGCAAGCCAGCCAGCCCATGATGCAACGCGAACTCCGCAAGGGTCGCCGGGACTTGCTCAGGGCCGTTCTGGAAGCCGCTGAGCGCCTTGAGCATTATTCCTATCAGATGCTCCGGCCATCGCGCCTGCCGCTCCTGCGCCCGCTCTGCCCGCGTCACCGCCCTTAGGCGCGGCGGTGGATGATTTCATCCCAGAGCTTTCGCGCCAATCGGCTGGCAAGACCATCGGCCAGAACCGGGCTTACCTCAACATCCTTGTGGAATACTTCGACCCTGACCGGTTGCTTGCCACAATCACCAAGCAGGATGCGAGCGAGGTGAAAAAGGTCTTGCAGGCGCTACCGGCCAGCTGGAACACCAAGCCCAAGTCGAAGGCCATGCCCGGACGACAAGGTGAACCGCGCCTTCGTGGCGGACATGCCGAACCAGCTCTGGGTCAGCGCACGCCGACCGAGGCTGACAAACTGATCCATCACAGCGACCGCCGCAGCCAATGTCTGTCGATCCGATATACAGAGCGGCTCGCAGAGGCTGGCATCGATACCTCGGTCGGCAGCGTCAGAGTTTCCTATGACAATGCCCCGGCCGAAAGCATCATCGGCCTGTTCAAGACCGAGGGCATCAAGTTCCTCGGCCCCCGGAAGTCAGTTGGCCAAGTCGAATGGGAAACCCTGAAATGGGTCGACTGGTATAACAACACGCGTCTGCACAGCGCCATCGGTTACATCACCCCCAACGAAGCAGAGGAGGCATTCTATGCAAACTTGAATGCTGCCGAAAAAGCAGCCTAATCACTGAACCAGAAACTCTCCGGTCAACCCGGGGCGGTTCAGACACTGGGGAAGAAAACTCCGAATACCCGCGTTGTCCGCACAGCAATGCCAGAAGCGGACCGCAGACGGTGACCTTTCCGATTGGGGAAACGCTCAGCGACGTGGAGGCCGTTGCCAACGAACGCATGTCGTCAGTATCCATAGAAGATACTCAGCCGCGCATCTCTCTTTCCCCGCTGGCACTTCGCGACCCGATCCTTGGCATCATGGAAAGCAGCGCTGAAGGGCCCTGCCTCAGCAAGCTTCCAGAATTATCTCCGGCAGGACAACTTCCCAGCTTTCCCTGCGCAGCTTTGTGCGGTGGTCTTCACCGCTTTCATGAGCGTGACGCGCGACGATTGCGCCAACCTCGGCGGAGACGACGCGCTGGCCATCCGGGACAGTCCAGCCACCTTTCATGACGATCAAGGCGCGCCCCTTGGTGTCGCGTATCGACCAACGCGCGCCGTCCTTCACCAGATCGAGCCTGTCACCAACCTGCGCCTGAGCGATCCCTGCAAGCCGAGGATCGTCTTTCCTCAGACGGCCGGGCCAATCGATGAACACCTGGCTCATGTCCGGCATCAGATACGTCCGATCCGGCGGCCAGTCTTTCGCGTCGGGCAGCGCGGCATTTCGGCGTAGAATGTTGTCACCTGCCGGAGGGACAAAGGCGTGGGCGCCCTGGGTCATCACCGCAAGACTGCGCCTTGCCCGCGTCATCGCGACGTAGAGCAGGCGACAGGGCGCATCGAGATCTTCGTTTCGTGACGGCCTGTCCCAACCGCCGTTCAGGATCACCACGTCGTCGAACTCGAGCCCCTTGGCGCGATGCGCAGTCATCAACAACAGCCCCCGCTGCTCTCCCCGTGCGTCGCGCGCCCATTCGCCAAACCATTCCGTGAGATCCGGCACAGAGACCTGCGCGGTGCCGATCTCTTGGGCCAGAGCGGCGATACCTTCGGCGATCAGGTCGGTCCACCGATTGCGGGGCATGTCATTCACGACGTCCAACAAGTCCGTCACGCCCAGAACGCGTATTCGATCGCGGCCAATGCGGTCGATGAAGTGCCGCATCTCGCGCAGGCGCCAGAGGCTTGGCAAGCTTTCGTTGGCCATCTCGACCGGGATGCCCTGCGCCTCGGCATAGGCGCGCACCGGGGCAAGTTGCCGCCAGTTGCGGGCGACGATGGCGGTGCGCGACCAGCTCCAGCCGGATTCCAGCGCCGCCAGACGCTGCAATTCACTCACCGCTGCGACGGCCTGCATCCGATCCCCGGGCGGGCATTGAAGAAGCTGCACCCGTCCGTGCCCGACAGGGTCGCAGGCCTCCATCACACCGCCCGGCGCGTCCTTGCGCCGTTTCCGGTCGATGGTGATGTCGTGGCCCAGTTTCATCCTGCCCCTTGCGCCGGCAATCACTGTGTTCGACGCCTCGATGATGTGGCGGGTCGAGCGGTAATTCTCGACGAGGAATTCGGGTTTCGCCCGGTAATCCTGTTCGAACTGACCGATGAATTTAATCGATGCCCCGGCGAAGGCGTAGATATTCTGGTCGTCGTCGCCCACCGCAAAGAGGCTTAGCTTCATGTCCTCGTCGTCGATGGACCGCCCGGCAACGGCCGCGATCAGGGCATATTCCTCGGCACCGATGTCCTGGTATTCGTCGACGAGGATCCACCGATAGCCCTGAATCAACGTCTCGCGCTGCGCCTCGGCCTCGGCCTTGCTCAGGCCGTCTCCGTTCAACAGCCGCACGGCCTCCATCACGATGCCGTCGAAATCGCGGCTTTCTGCCTGCGACCCTGCAAAGCTGGCACCCACGAGCCGCATGGCCATCGCATGACAGGTCGAAACCGTCACGCCAAAGGCCTCGTCCCCCACCAGATGCCGCAGGCGCGCCCGGATCTCTACCGCCGCGTGACGGTTGTAGCTGAGAACAAGGATGCTGCGCGGGTCCTCGCGCCGGACGCGGATCAGGTAGGCGATGCGGTGCACCAACACGCGGGTCTTGCCCGACCCCGGCCCGGCAAGAACAAGAACGTTGGTGGCATCCCGGTCGTCGGCGACGATCTTTTGCTGAACCGGGTTGCCGAGGGCTTCGACGACATTTTGCCACGACCTTCCGGTTGTCTGTCGCTTCACCTCGGTCGTCTTGCCCCTCATCCAGCGGCCCATAAAGCCTTCTTGATCGAGGGTGAAATAGTCCTCCGTCAGACGGACCGCGTCCTGCATCGAGGACAGCCCTGTTTCCGCGTAGGCCGCCATCACATGGGTCTGCACTGTCTGCTCGTCGTAGTGCTCTTGCAAAGGCGCGAAGTCCGCCTTGAGGAACTGCGTCTTGCCGGGCGCCAGTTGCACGGTCATCGCGGGCCGGAACACGGTCAGCCCCTTGCCAAGCGTCACCACTCCCTGCTCATGCAGCCATAAAAGCGCGCGGTCCATCAGCCGCGTCATCTCCTTGACTTGCCCTCGCAGGAAAGCGTCGCCGGTCAGGGTCGCCAGCATGTCGCCCAGAGTGGTCTCGACCTGCTGGTCTTTGCCCCGCTGACCTTTTTCGAGCCGTCCCAGCAGATGCTCGACCAGCGCCTCGCCGGCCTGCCGGCGCAGTGCAGCCGATTGTTCCAGAACCGACCATGATCGCTGCAAGGCCACAAACAACGTGTCGCGGGATGCCTTGCGCAGGCGGACATTGCCCTTGCCGCCGTCGAGGTCGCGGCCGTCACGCGCCATGCCACGCAACAATTTCTCGACGACGTCGGGGCGGACGTGGCTATGACCTTGGTCGCGCAGCTTCTGGCTGGCCAGTTGCAAGTTGAAAGGCGTGCTGACCGCGTCCTCTTTGTCAGGCGCTTCTTCTCGCATGACCGCAATCAGGTCGGTCTCAAGCCGCGTCGTCTGCCCGAGCCGCTTGCGGGAATCGTCCACTACCCCGGAGTGCACAAAAACTGTCACCGCCGTGTCGTTCCGCGCGATTCCGAGGGTTTCGAGATCCGCCATCGCCTTGGTCAGTTGCCCGCCCGTCAGGCCGCTGACACCGGTCAGCTCATCGGTGGAAATCCCCTCGTCAGGCGGGGCGTTCATCAAGTGGCGCACAATGTCCATCAACTGCGTGCGGCGCATCCCGGTGATCTGCGCCTTTTCCACCAGTGCCCCCGCCTCGTCGATGCTGCGCACCCGAAGCGACGAAGGAAAGACCTGCACGCGGTTTTCCTCACGCGACAGCAGCTTGGCTTCTTCCAGCCAAGAGATCGCGGTCTTGACCCGCGTGTCGTCGGTGGCGCTCTCGCGTTGGAATTCGCGGTCATGTTCCTGTCGCACGATCTCTCCCGAGGTGGCGACGACAGTACCCGTGTGGCGGGTCCGGACATCCATCCGCCGCACCGCTTTGAGGATGGCCCCGATTTCGCGACGGTCGAGCCGCGACCGCGCGGATAGCTGGAATTGCCGCTCCACGTCGTCGGGCGCATAAAGCAACACGCAATTAGCGCCGGCGCGGTCCCGCCCGGCACGGCCTGCCTCCTGAAGGTAGTTTTCAAGCGAGCCGGGAATGTCACCGTGCACCACCAGCCGGATGTCAGGTTTGTCGATACCCATGCCAAAGGCGTTGGTGGCCGCAATCACCCGCAACTGGCCGATGCGAAACCGCTCCTGAATGGTCTTTTTCTCGTCCGGCGTGAGGCCCGCGTGATAGCGCTCTGCCGACAATCCCTGTTGTTGCAGGAACTGTGCGACTTCCTCAGTCGCGTTGCGCGTTGCGCAATAGACCACGGCACCAGAGGCGCCTGCGGACGGGAGGCGCTGTTCGATGACATCGAGGATGTCGGCCAGCTTTGTCCGCTTGCCGGTCGAGCGCACTTCAAAGCTCAAGTTGGTGCGCGAGGCCCCGCCGTCGAGCAGCAACAGTTGGGTTCCAAGCCGCTGGTGAAAATGATCCCGAATATCGCGCACCACCTCTGGCTTGGCGGTGGCGGTCAGGCAGATCACCGGGACCGGATCCTCGTCCCCTGCCGTTTCGCGTATGAACCGAGAGATGTAGCGATAATCCGGCCGGAAATCGTGCCCCCATTTCGATACGCAATGCGCCTCGTCCAGCACCCATAGGCCAATCTCACGCTGTTTGAGAACAGAGCGCACCGAGACGCTGCGCAACTGCTCGGGCGAGATCAGCAGCATCGCGGCCTCGCCCATTCGGACCTTGTCCAAGGCATCCTGCCGCTCTGGTAGCGACAGCATTCCGTTCACCGTGACCGCCGAGGAAATGCCTGCCCGCTCCATCCCGGCCACTTGGTCAGCCATGAGCGCAACCAGCGGCGAGATCACGACCGTCAAAGCGCCGGTCCGGTCGAACTTCGCCAGAGCCGGGATCTGGTAGCAGACAGATTTGCCGGTCCCGGTGGGCAGGATACCCAGCAGACTGTTGCCACGCATGCCCTCATCGACGATGCGCTCCTGCAAGGGGCGACCGTCTGCATCGGTGGGCACCGGCCGGAAGCCATCGAAGCCGAACCAGCGAGAGAGCGCCTTGACCGGATCGCCTTTTTCGCGGCACCAGACGCAGTTTGGCGCGTCGCAGGCCGTGTCGCGCAGGCGTTTGACCATGCGTGCCGCATCCGGAAACTGCATCCGAACCCATGGCGGCATGACGGAGTCGCCTCCCGCAACCGAAATCCACGCCAAAGCATAGGCCAACGGCCATCCCGTCTGCGGCGCGCCGATCTGCTCCAGCAGGTCCTGCAAAGCCGTGGCGCAGGCCTCTTCGTCAAGCAATTGCCACAGCGCCTGTCGCGCCTGTTCAGCAGAGGGCACGCAGGCAGCACGGACATGTCCAAAGACAGCCTCGAAACCCCGGTCCTGTTCGCCCAGAGACGTCAGGTAGTGGTAGGCGGCAATTGTGCTGGGCGCTTTTACGTTCAATGTGCGGAAGGCGTCGAATTGGTTTTCCAGCACCTCAAAGACCAGCCGCGCGTCTGCCTCCGGATCGTTGACGTGCCCCGACAGAAGGCGCCCGTCGTGGTGATGCTTGACGAGGCGGTGATACGGGTTGCGCGGAAAGGCCAAGGGATTAAGCCAGAGCGTGTCGATCGGCGCCTTGGCAAGCGGTCCAAGTCTCGGCCGCATGGCCGCCAGATGCGGCAAGTCATGGCGCAGGATATTGTGCCCGATGAGGTGCCGGGTCTCGCCGAGGTCAGCCTCTAACCGATCCAGCGCCGCCGCCATATCTCCCCGATGGCACCGAATTGCGGGCCTATCGTCATAGCGCACCGCCGCAAGATCGAATACCCGCGCCGTTTTCGGATCGACCTCAAGGTCAACGGACAGACATTCTGCCAAGAAGGGATCGGGCTGTTGGACGGACTTTAGCAGGGGGCACCGGCGAAGTTATTTATATCAATAACATGTGTGAGATACTTCGCGTAGCGGGGTCAAGCGTGACCCGGAAATATACGTTGTTCGGGCGCAAATTCTGTGTCCACAAAGCACCTCCCTCAAATGCGAATTTCATAGAGATGGGGCCAATTCAACTTACCCGAAACCCTCGGGATGATCGTGAATAAGCAGGTCAGCGCGATTGCCTTTCCTATACTGTATTGGGTGAGCCACGCCTAAATTTTCTGGACAGGTTTTGACGTAAATTGAGTCAACTTCGCCCTGCTCATCAGGGTTGGCTGTTTTGCGTCGCAGGCAAAAGCACCGCAGGAATTTGATCGGTAACGACCAAATCGGAACGCACAATCTGATAGAGGAAAGCAGTCGGGAAACCTGCGCGACTGAACCCGGACGCGAAAATTAAGGCCTTTACGAAATCAAAAGTACTTTGCGACAAACCGTTTGGCATCGCAGGAGTTACGGCCATGCCTACAACCTTCACGCCACCGGACCATGAGTTCGCCGCCGCCAGCGGCGACAACGTGAATTGGGACCCGGACTGGAGCTACTTCGATTACCCGCCGAACTCTACCGCGAACCTCACCGTGACCTCAAACGACGGAGATCTTGATCCCGGCAAATTTGAAACCGGCGAATCCTATGACCTCACGTGGACGGGCCATGGCGGTGGAAATATTGAAGATGCCGTGGTCATTCGCTCGGACTATCTTGGCCCCGGACAAGGGGCTATTGTGTTCGAGGGCACCAATACCGTGTCGGGCGAGCTTGTTCAGATCGTCTGGACCCCCTCGTTTGATCTGGAGTCATGGTATTACGACCATGGTGGAGGCCCTTCCAATTCACCGGGGTTCTGGACTTCGGACCAGGATCCCGAGAGTTTTCAATTCGCATGTTTTGCCAAGGGGACAATGATCGAAACGCGCGATGGTCCGCGCGCCGTTGAAACCTTGTGCGCGGGCGATCTGGTGATGACGCTGGATCACGGCCCGCAGGAAATCCTTTGGACCCATTCCAGCGATCAACCGCTGGAGCACGCAGACATCCAATCGAAACCTGTGCTGATCAGCGCGGGTGCTTTAGGCCCGGACCGGCCGACCCACGATCTGATCGTCTCACCGCAGCACCGGATGCTGGTAGGCGGCCAAGGTCAGATCAAAGCCGCATTCGAAATCGAGTATCTGGCCCCGGCCAAGGCGCTGGTCGATTTGCAAGGTATCCGGTTCATGAACGGCAAGCGGGCCATCACTTGGGTGCATTTCGCCTGTGCCCGTCACGAAGTGGTGTTTGCAAACGGCTGCGCGTCGGAATCGCTGTTGCTGGGACCGATGGCGCTGCAACCGCTGACCCGAAGCGAACAGGCCAAGGTCGTTCAGACGTTCAGCGCCCTCCAATCCGATGCAGAGGCGTTGAACGGTCACGCTGTGCGACCCTGCCTCAGTGTTGGCTCGGCCCGTCAGCGTATTGAGGCGCATCTCAAGCAGAAGACAACGCGCAAGGCGCAGGAAGCCCACAAATGGGATGCCGACCTTGCGATCGAGAAATCGGAAATCAAACAGCGTCGCCAACGACAGCCGAGCGGCCAAGTGATGGAACACATGCTTCGGCCCTGACGTGTCGCCTCAACCAGCCTGTCGACTACTGGGCTAGCATTTCGGAGGTAGCCGCCCCAATGGTCAGATATCGATCTCGCCAATGATCTGCGCAAAGGATGCGCCGTGCATATCCCGGTCGAAAATCGTCCCCTGAATTGCAGGGCGCGGCAGGCTGAACTTGACGACATTCAGGTCCGGCATGTCGAACCGTTTGAGAGATGTCGGATCAATCCGGAACGCGTCGGCCACGCGCGCCGTGTCCAGCCCGCTGGACACGCGCGCGAAAACGTCGGGCGCACCGCAAAACACATCGACCGTCAGCCAGAACGGTCCGGCGTTCTTGGACCGGACTTTGGGGACCAGATCGGCAAGCTTGCTCATGCGCCCAACTCCTCGGTGGTCAGGGTGAAGGCCGCCATCGGATCGTCCAGTTCCAGCACGTGGTTCAGGCAGAATTCGTAGATCGCCCCGCGCGACATTTCGGCCGGTGAAAAGGGAAAGGCGAAGGTCGGCATTTCTTCTTGTTCGGTCAACGGATGGTGCAGCAGGTAGGGGTTCAGCATCTTGGCCACCTCGCGGCTTTGCGCCTCTGTCGGGGCGGTCACGATGCCCAGCACCCCGACCTCACTGCCGACAACAGGGGCGGTGTCCAGCGGGCCCAGAGTGGCATCGACGCCGATCAGGCGGAGTTCCATTGTGAACTCTCCGCCGACGCGGTCGCGGGCCTTGGCGCTGCATTTGGCGTGGATATCGTCACACCACTCACGGATATGCGCCACGTAACGCGGGTCGCACACCAGCGCCAGAGAGACTGTCTGATAGCCGCCCAGCAGCGCGCCCTCCAACTTGACAGTGTAGGTGTCAGAGGGCACCCATTCGCTGCCCTCGACCCGCACCTGACGGTCGTCCAGCGCGGTATAGCTGGCCCCGCGAACATCCAGATGCCCGCCGGGTTCATAGAGGATATAGGGATCAGAGTTCTCATACAGCATATGGGCAGAGACAGTGTGCGGCGTGGCGCGCGCCTCTGCGCCCATCGGCGTCATGGTGAACCCGGTTTCGTCAAACGCGATCAGAATGGTGCCGGAATTGGGACTGGTGGTGGCCAGCGCGCCGCATTCGCCAATCTTGGCCCCGTGCCACGCGCCGCCCGCGTGACACCCGCGCGCCAGCGGCAGGGCAGAGATGATCGCCGTGTCCGTGGTCCGGCCCGCGATGACGATATCTGCGCCGGTGTTCAGCGCGGCCTGAACCTGCTCGGCCCCGGCCAGCGCCACGATGTTAGAGCACTCGCGGAACGTCTCTGCCGTCACCTCGGGGGCGGCGGCCAGCGGCGTGATGCGCCCCGCCTCGAACGCCTGAGCCATGGCTTCGGGCGACTGACCGCTTTTCAGCACCGCCAGCTTCAGCGACGCGCCGGTCTCGGCGGCGATCTCACGGGTGATCTCGACCAGCCAGTCGACCGCATCATCCGCGCCGCAGGTCCCCGCCGTGCCGATGATCAGCGGCACGCCCGCCTCGGCCCGAGCGGCCATCAATTCGCGCCACTCGGCCTTGGTCGAGCCGCGCGAATATTTGGATGTGCCCGTGCCCAGATAGTGGGGTCCGCTGTCGGTCGACCCGCCGTCGATGGCAATGATGTCGGGCTTTTCGGCGATACCACGGGCCAGCGCGGCCCGGTCGTACCCCAGACCCAAAGCACCGGAGGGAATAAGCACCTTGACCATCAGTCGGTGATCCTTTGCGGTTTCTTCATGATGCCGCGCAGGAACATCGGCGCGACAAACCCGGCCACGGCGACAACCCAGAGCGAGGTCGCGATGCCAGAACTGAACAGATAGGTCCAGTCGCCATCCGACAGCACCATGGCGCGGCGCAGGCTGTCCTCCATATGGCCACCCAGCAGGATGCCAAGAATGATCGGCACCGTCGGCACGTCCAGCTTGCGCAGCACCCAGCCCAGCGCGCCAAAGCCCACCATCAGCAGCAGGTCAAAGTACGACCCCGACAGCGAATAGATGCCCACGAAAGAGATCATCGTGACACCCGGCAGCAGCACCCAGGGCGGCACGCTGAGGATCTTGACGAAGATCTTGACCATCGGGACGTTCATCAGAAGCAGCACAAAGTTGGCGATCAGCAGTGAGGCGATCAGGCCCCAGACCACCTCGGGCCGTTCGGTGAACAGCGTCGGGCCGGGGGTGATGTTCAGCGTCATCAGCAGCGCCAGCAACACGGCAGTGGTGCCCGATCCGGGCACGCCCAGCGTCAGCATCGGCACCAGCGCGCCGCCAGCGGCGGCGTTGTTGCCCGCCTCGGGGGCGGCCACGCCCCGCGCGACTCCGGTGCCGAACTTGCCCTTTTCACCGGCAATGGATTTTTCCGACATATAGGCCATAAACGACCCCAGCGAGGCCCCTGCCCCCGGAAGCACACCGGCAACAAACCCGATCAGGGAACTGCGCAGTTGCGTCCACTTGGTGTCCCAGATGTCGCGCCACGGCACGGTGACCTTGTCCAGCTTGACCCCGATCGAGGTGTTCTTGCCGTGGCTCTCGATGAAAAAGAACACTTCGGCGATGGCGAACAGGCCCACGATGGCGACAAGGAAATCGATTCCGTCGAACAGGTGCATGTTGCCAAAGGTCAGCCGCGGCAGACCAGAGTTGTTGTCGACCCCGACCATCGCGATTCCCAGACCGATACAGGACGCAATCGCGGCCTTGGCCTGGTTGTTCGAGGCGATGCCACCCAGCGTGGCAAAGGCCAGCAGGTAAAGCGCGAAATATTCCGCCGGACCAAACTGGAAGGCGATCCGCGCCAGCAGCGGTGCCAGCAGCATCAGGCCGACGGTCGACAGGAACGCGCCGGTAAACGAGGCCACGCCCGAGATTACCAGAGCATCACCCGCCCGACCCGCCTTGGCCATGGGATATCCGTCCAGTGTGGTCATCAAGGCGGGTTCGTCGCCCGGAATGTTCAGCAGGATGGAACTGATCCGCCCGCCGTACATCGCGCCGTAATAGACGGCTGTCATCAGCACCAGCGCACTGGTCGCGTCCAGCCCCATCGAAAAAGTCAACGGGATCAGGATCGCCACGCCGTTCGAAGGCCCAAGGCCCGGCAGTGCGCCGATGATCGTGCCGATAAAACATCCAAAGACGGCCAGCATCAGGGTAAACGGGCTCAGCGCGATGCCAAAGCCAATCGCGAGGTTCGAAAACAATTCCATGTCGACATCCTCAGCCGTGCAGGACGGCCGGCAGCGCAACCAGACCAAGGCCCAGCGCGAATTTGAAAATGATGAACAACCCGACCGACAGGCCGACACCGGCCAGCGCGGCAGCGCGGGGGCGCGGGCTGATCTGATAGCTCAGGATCGCCGCCGTGATCGCTGTCGGCAGCAGGAAACCCAGCGGCTTCAACGCGTAGGCATAGGCCACCAGAACCACCACGGCGACAAGCAGCGCACCCAGCGTTCCCAAAACGGGCCATTCCGGGTCTTCGTCCGGACGCAAGACAACGATGAGACCGCAAAATGCAGCCACGCCGCCGACGATGAAGGGGAAGGTGCGCGGGCCGACCGGATCGGCCAGAAAGCTGGTCTGAATCTGTGTGGCGCTGGCAATATATGCCAGCGCCACCAGGGTCACGACCGCTCCGAAGATGCGGTCAGAAACCATTACTGGATCACCCCGATCTCTTTCGACAGGGTGCGGATTTCAGCCACGACACCGTCGACATAGGTTTGGAAATCAACGCCAACCTTGGTGAAGGGGGCAAGACCGTTGGCAGCCATCGCTTCTTTCCACTCGGCGCTGTCAGCCACCTTTTGCAGACGCTCGGCCCACATGTTGAAATCGTCGTCGCTGATGTCCTTGGGGACATAGAGGCCACGCCAGTTCACGGCGACCACGTCGATCCCCTGCTCTTTGGCAGTGGGGATGTCCTCAAAGCCCGGAACGCGCTCATCGGTCAGAACCGCAATCGCCCGAACGTCACCCGACTTCAGAAAGCCGACGATTTCGGACATGTCGCCGGTCATCGCTTGGGTAAAGCCACCCACGGTCTGGGTGATCGCATCCGCACCACCGTCGACGCCGATGTATTTGATCGCCCGCACGTCGGTCACACCGGCACGTTGCAGGATCATCAGCGGCTTGAGGTGGTCAAACCCGCCCACGGCAGAACCACCGGCAAAGGCTATCTTGCCCGGTTCGGCCTTGATGGCGTCGACCAGATCGTTCAGCGACTGATAGGGGCTGTCTTTGGCCACAACGATCACACCCGGATCGGCACCGATGGCCCCGACAAAGCGGACCTGATCAGCCGTCATGCCAGCATAGGCGTTCTGTGCCAGCCGGGTCGACGTCGCCGACGAGGCTGCAACGATCAGGTCGGCGTCATCGCCGCGTTCGCTGACCACATGGGTAAAGGCAAGACCGCCACCGGCACCCGCCATGTTGGTGACCTGCACGGGTTTGTCGACCGCGCCGATGTCATACATGATCTTGCCGATCTGGCGGCAAGTGAAATCCCAGCCACCGCCGGGGTTTGCAGGGGCAATGCATTCCGCCGCATATGCAGCGGACGCGCCAAAGCCCAACACGGCGCTGGTTACCAGCGCCTTGAGTACGTGATTGTTCATATTTTCTCCTCCCGTTTGACACGACGTGCCGTGTCCAACATGCTTAAAGGAAATCCTGAACCTGACAACAACCTGTCACGTTCTGAAAAAGGTTGCAGATGCGGTTCCTGCTGATCGAAGACAGCCCCAAGCTGGCCCGCGCCGTTGCGGAACGGTTGCAACTGGATGGACATGCGGTGGATCACGCCGAAACGCTGGATGCCGCCAGCGCCTGTATCGCCGTGGCGGACTACGATCTGATCTTGCTGGACATCATGCTGCCTGACGGCGACGGGCGGGACTTTCTACAGCACCACCGCGAGGCGGCGAACAAGACGCCTGTCATCGTCATCACGGCGCGGTCGGCGGTGTCCGACAGGGTCGGACTGCTGGACCTCGGGGCCGATGACTACATCACCAAACCCTTTGATTTCGCCGAGCTCGAAGCCCGCTGTCGCGCCGTTTTACGGCGTCAGGGCGGCCCTGCCGACAACCGCAAGAGCTTTGCCGGAACGGTTCTTGATTCCAGTGCTGCTGAATTGCAGTTTTCGGGAAAGGCCATCCCCCTGCGCAACCGTGAATTGCGCCTGCTGGAGGTGTTCTTCAATGCCCCCGGGCAGGTGTTTTCCAAGACCTATCTGCTGGACCGGCTGTTTTCCCTGACGGATGAGGCCAGCGAAAACGCCATAGAGGTCTATGTCGGACGGTTGCGTAAGCGTCTAGAAGGCTCGGGCACGATCATCGAAACCGTGCGCGGTCTGGGCTATCGCATGGTCGCCGCGTGAACGCCCGCGGATCGATCCGCCGCCGACTGTTCTTTCAACTTGCGGGTGTGGCGGCCCTTATGTCCCTGACCTTTTTTCTGGTGCTGCGCAGCGTCGCGGAGCGCGCCGCCGAAGGCACTCAGGACGGCATTCTGGCGGCCTCGGCCACAGCGATGGCGGACAGCCTGCGCAACGTGGCCGACGGTGTCACGCTGGACCTGCCCTATTCGGCGCTGTCGATGCTGGGCTCTGTCGGGCAGGACCGCGTGTTTTACCGCGTGGTCGTGGATGGCCAGACACTGACCGGCTATGACGACCTGCCACTGCCGCAGAATATCCCCTCCAACGGAGAGCCGAAGTTCGAGTCGCTGGTCTTTCGCGGCGACAAGGTGCGCGTGGCCGTTGTCAGCCGCACGGTCGGCAATTTGGGCAGCCTGATCCGGGCGGACGTGGCCGTGGCCCAGACACGAGAGGCACTAGAGGCCACCTCACGCCGGATCACCGCAATTGCCACCGGTGTCGGGGCCGGGTTCTTTGTTCTGGCGACACTGCTGAGCCTCTGGGCCGCGCAATCCGCGCTGGCCCCTATCGACCGGATGACCGCCTCTGTGACACGGCGCGGGCCAAAGGACCTGCGCCCGGTGACAACTGACACGCCAAGGGAACTTGTGCCGCTTGTCGATGCGCTCAACAGTTTCATGTCGCGATTGCGCGCCTCATTGTTGCGGACCGAGGATTTCATCGCCGAAGCGGCGCACCGGGTCCGCACGCCGCTGGCCACTGTGCGCACGCAGGCCGAAGTGACCCACCACAAGCTGACCAAGCCCGAGCATAAGGCCGCCATCCGCGAAATGATCCGCGCCATCGACGAAAGCTCGCGGTCGGCGGGGCAGATGCTGGATCATGCCATGGTGACATTCCGCGCCGACAGTCTGGCCAAGGACGCGCTGGATCTTGTCCAGTTGACCGTTGAGGCGTGTAACCGCCTCGCGCCAACCGCGGAACTGAAGGACAACACAATCCTGCGCAGCCTGCCGGATCACCCCGTCACCTTCCACGGGGACGGTATCCTGCTTCAGGCCGCCTTGCTGAACATTCTTGATAACGCGATCAAATACTCCCCCGCCGAAAGCGACGTGCAGGTCCGTGTGACCGAAGGCGACGAAATTTGCCTTTCCGTCACTGATGAGGGGCGCGGATTTGGCGGCGTGGACATATCGCGCCTTACAGAACGCTACCAGCGCGGGTCCAACGTGGGTGACATCGTCGGCTCGGGTCTTGGGCTGACCATTGCCCATGACGTCGCGCGCGCCCACGGCGGCAGGTTGTCGATCACCGAAAACACGAAGGGACAGGGCGCATGCGTGTCACTTTACTTGCCGCGCTGATCTGGTCGGCTCTGGCGCTGCCGGCGCTCGCGTTCGAGATCGAAGACAGGGTGATTTACCCGTCCAGCACACCCGGCCCGCTGCTGCGCATCCTGTCCACCACGGACCGTGAGGCGTTTGAGCCGATCATTCTGGCATTCCAAGCCGAATACCCCGGCATCGCGGTGGATTACACCATCGCCAGCACCACAGAGCTGATGACGGCCCTTCATGACGAGGGCGCGGTGTTCGACCTCGCGATATCCTCGGCAATGGACCTGCAAACCAAGCTGGCCAATGACGGCTTTGCCCTGACCTATAGCGCCGCCAACACCGGCGCGCTGCCAGACTGGGCCAACTGGCGCAAACAAGTCTTTGCCTTCACGCAGGAACCGGCGGTGCTGGTTCTTTCAGACAGGTATTTCCCCAGTGGTTCTGCGCCGCGCACCAGAGACGACCTGATCGACCTTTTGCGCGCCGACCCCGACCGTTTTCAAGGGCGGGTTGGCACCTATGACATCCGCAGTTCCGGGTTTGGGTATCTCATGGCGACACAGGACAGCCGCAACAGTCAGGCTTTCTGGCGGTTGATGGAGGTCATGGGCAGGCTGGAGGCCAAGCTTTACTGCTGTTCCGGCGACATGATCCGCGATGTGTCCAGCGGCGAATTGGCGCTGGCCTACAACGTGCTGGGAACTTACGCAGCGGCGCAGCAGGCGCTGGGGGACGGTATCCAGATCGTCGTTCTGGAAGACTATGCCAACGTCATGATGCGCACGGCGCTGATCCCGGTGACCGCCGAAAACGTGCTGGACGCGCAAAAGATGATCGATTTTCTCACCACGCTGGGGACTCGCCCCGATCTGGTGGCGAGTTCGGGGCTTGCAGCGATCGATTCCACGGTCTTGCGGGAAAACACCGCCCTGCGGCCGATCCGCTTTGGTCCCGGTCTGCTGGTGTTTCTGGACCAGTTGCGGCGCAAGAACTTCTTGCGCAACTGGCAGAACTCATTGGTGCAGGAATAGGCGGGCAAATCCCGGCATTTTTGCCCTGTCATCCGTCCCCGACCTCCAGCGGATGAAAGCAGGCCACCTGCACGCTCCCCTGCCCGTCCAGAACCGGCACCTCGGCGCGACAACGCTCTGACGCGCGCGGGCACCGTGCCGCAAAGGCGCAGCCGGGCGGCGGGTTCAGCGGATCGGGCAGTTCGGTCTCTCTGCCCTCGGGTGCTGTCAGCGGGCGACCGACCACCGGCGCGCTGTCGGCCAACAGTTTGGTATAAGGGTGGCGCGGCGCGCGAAAGATTTCCTCCGCCGCGCCCAGTTCCACAACCGACCCAAAGTACAGCACCGCGATCCGGTCACTGACCGCCTCGACCACCGCAAGGTCATGGCTGATGAACAGATAGGTCAGGCCGAAATCGCGTTTCAGATCCGCCAGCAGGTTCAGCACCTGCGCCTGCACCGAAACATCCAGCGCCGACACGGGTTCATCAAGGATCAGAATGCTCGCCTGCGCCGCCAGTGCGCGGGCAATCCCGATCCGTTGCGCCTGCCCACCTGAAAACTCATGCGGATAACGGTCAAGGAACTCTTCGCGCAGGTTTACGCTTGCGAAAATCTCGGCGATGCGCCGCGCCCGCTGCGCCTTGTCCATGCCATGCAGATGGATCAGCGGCGCCTCGATGATCTGACGGATCGTCTTGCGCGGGTTCAGCGATGAGATCGGGTCCTGAAAGACATACTGGATGCGTTTGCCGAACAACGCCGGATCGGCGTTATCCAGCGCCGCGCCGCCGATTTCGATCGTGCCGGTGGTCGGCTCCAGCAGCCCCACCAGCATCCGCGCCAATGTGGACTTGCCGCAGCCCGACTCTCCCACGATGCCCAACGTCTCGCCCTGCGCCACGGTCAAAGTGATCGGATGCACCGCCTTGACCGACGCCTTGGGCGCGCCGAAAAGCCCCCGCCCCAGGGGAAAGCTCTTGGACAGGTCGGTCAGTGTCAGCGCGGCACTCATTCGGCGGCCTCCGTCAGAGGGGTCACGGGATGCAGGCAGCGCACGGCGCGGTTGCCCTGCCGTTCCAGCATGATCTCGCCCGCGCGACAGTTGGCCTGCACCCGGTCACAACGGTCGGCAAAAGCACAGCCCTCGGGCAGTTTGTCGACCACCGGCGGCAGGCCCGGGATCGCCTCAAGCCGCCGCTTGCCGCCGCCCAGTTCCGGCACGCAGGCCATGAGCCGCGCGGTATAAGGATGGGTTGGCGCCTCCAGCACCGATTGGGTCGGTCCCTCTTCGACAATACGGCCCGCGTACATGACGGCAACCCGGTCACAGAGCTGCCCCACCACGCCAAAGTCATGGGTGATAAAGACGATAGCCAGCCCGCGCGAGCGGCGCAGATCATCCAGAAGCGACAGGATCTGCGCCTGCACGGTCACGTCCAGCGCGGTCGTCGGCTCATCCGCGATGATGATGTCGGGATCATTGGCCATCGCCATAGCGATGCCAACACGCTGGCGCATCCCGCCCGACATCTCATGCGGGAAGTCGGTCAACCGTTGTTCGGCGTTGGGAATGCGCACCGCCTTCAGCAATTCGACGGCACGCGCCTGCCCTTCGCCCCGCCCGATGCCATGATGCGCGCGGATCGCCTCTATCAACTGGTCGCCGATACGGTAGAGCGGGTGCAGCGTGGCCTGCGGGTCCTGAAAGATATAGGCGACGTTGCGCCCGCGCATGTCGCGCAACTTGCGATAGGGCGCGCCGATCAGATCGCTGCCGTCGTATCGCACCGCCCCACCCGTGATCACACCGGGCGGCGAGGCCACCAGTCCCATAACCGACAGCGCCGTGACCGATTTGCCCGACCCGCTTTCGCCGATGATGCCCAGACACTCTCCCGGTTTGACATGCAACGACACGCCGCCCACCGCGCGGTAAATCCGGTCGCGAACATGAAACTGAGTCTGCAAAGCCTGCACCTCCAGCAGGCCCTTGCCCTCTGGCTCCGGCACCGGCCCCTTCCGCCTGACCATGGTCGAGGCCATAGGCCGCGACAGCGCACCGCTTTTCAACCGCGGGTCCAAAGCATCACGCACCCCGTCGCCCAGCAAGTTGATCGCCATGACGATGATCAGGATCATCACCCCCGGCACAACGGATGTATGCGGATTGGTGATCAGGGCAGAGCGCGCCTCTCCCAGCATAGACCCCAAATCCGCCTGCGGTGGCTGCGATCCCAGCCCAAGGAACGACAGACCAGCGGTTTCGAGGATCATCCAGCCAATGGTGGTCGACATGGCGATCACAATCACCGGCACCACGTTGGGCAGAATTTCCGTCAGGATAATCTTGGTATTCGACAACCCGGCCAGCCGCGCCGCATCGACAAACTCCTTGTGGGCGATGCCCACGGTGATGCCGCGAATGTTGCGCGCAAAGAACGGCACATTGACCGCCGCCACCGCAATCAGCGCATTGAACAGACCGGGGCCAAGGGCGGCCACAATCGCCAGCGCCAGCAGGATATAGGGAAAGGCCATCAACATATCGACGCCGCGCATGATCAGGTTATCGGTCCGCCCGCCATAGAACCCGGCGATGATTCCAATGGCCGCCCCCAGAGTGGCCGCGACCACTGCGGCAGCAAATCCGACAGCAAGCGACAACCGCGTGCCCCACAACAGCCGTGACAGCAAATCGCGACCTAGGTGATCGGTGCCCAGCAGCGCACCTTCGGAAAAGGGTCTGTGAAACCGCTCAGACGTATTGGTAACATTCGGCTCCGCCAAAGGCAGCAGCGGCGTGATCAACGCCAGCAGCACAACCAAAACCAAAACGATCCCGCCCGCCAGCGCCAACCTGTTGCGGGCCAACAGCTTGAGAAACCCCCTCATGTCTTGATCCTCGGGTCCAGCAGGCTTTGCGCCACGTCCACGAGGATGTTGAAAATCACGTAGCAAGCGGCCACAAAAACCACGCCCCCCTGCACCAGCAGGATATCGCGCTTGAGGATCGCATCGACCAGCATCCGCCCGACGCCGGGCCACTGGAAAACGATCTCGATATAAACCGCCCCCGACAGGACAAAACCCGCCTGTATACCCAGCACCGGAATGATCGACACCATCGCCGCCCGCAACGCATGCCGCCAGATCACGCCGCGCTCATGCACACCCTTGGCGCGCGCGGTGCGGATGAAATCCTGCCGCAACACTTCCAGCATGGCGGACCGCGACAGCCGCGCAATCACACCCGTCGCCACCACCGCCAGCGCACTGGCTGGCAACACAAGGTGATCCAACAAGGCCCAGATGTCCCGCGTCCCATAGATCGGCCACATGCCTGACACCGGGAACAACCGCAGGTTCACCGCGAAATAGAGGATCATCATCATGCCAAGAAAAAACGACGGGATCGAAATGCCCAGCAACACCACAAAGGTAATCGCCTTGTCTCCCCAGCCATACTGATTGGCCGCCGAGACCACGCCCGCCGCGATCCCCAGCACGGAACAGATCACAAAGGCGGTTCCGGCCAAAATCAGCGTCGCGTTGAACCGCTCCAACACCTCGTCGATCACCGGACGGTTCAACGAAAAGCTGGTGCCGAAATCACCCTGCACCATATTGCCCAGCCAGATGAAATATTGCGCGACCAATGACTTGTCCAAACCCAGGTCGCGGTTCAGTTTTTCAACATTCTCGGGCGTGGCATAGCTGCCCAGAATCGCCGTCGCCGGATCGCCCGGGATCAGCGCCATGATCGCAAAAACGATCACCGTGATCCCCAGCAACACCGGCACGGCCGATATCAATCGTCTCAGGATATAGCGCCCCATGCGCTCCCCCATTTTCCGGAACTCCGACCCCCGCCCTTCTTCTGTCCAGAAGTATCCCGGGGGTGCGCGCCACAGGTGCGCTTTGGGGGCAGAGCCCCCGCCGGTCTGGGCCGGGCTCGATGCCCGGCCCAGACCGCACCGCGATCAGTTTTTGACCACGTCATCCAGCAACAAAAAGAAAGACGGCTGCAAAGAGAACCCTTCGACCTTGTCGCTGGTCACCGCGTTCTGTTTCCAGTTCGCGACAAAGACCCAAGGCGCATCCTCCTGCACGATCACCTGCATCTCCTTATAAAGACGCGCACGTTCCTCCTGATCAGTGGCGACGCGGGCGGCCTCCAACAACTCGTCCACCTTCGGATTGGAATAGTAGCCCGAGTTGAACCCACCCTTGTCCGGCCACGCCTCTGTCCGCAAAGCGAGGAAGGGCAAAGTGTCGGGGTCGTTGGTCATCCACGCCATCTCGGCCATGTCCGCCTTGCCCTCCAGCCCCGGGTTCACGTTGCCAAGGAAGGTGTTCCATTCATAAGTCTCGATCTTGACGTCGAACCCCACGGCCTCAAGGTCGGCCTGAATGGCCGTGCCCATCGCCACCGGGTCCAGCATCCCCGATCCGCCTTCGGTCACGTAGAACGTCAGTTCCGCGCCCTCGACACCGGCCTCCGCCAGCAGCGCCCTGGCCTTTTCGGGGTCATAGGGATAGGGTTCCAGCTCCTCGTTATAGGCCCATGCAAAGGCCGGGGGCGTCGGGCCAGCGGCGACGGCGGCGGTGCCCTCCAGCACCTCATCCACCAGCGCGGTTTTGTTGATCGCGTAGTTCGCCGCCTGCCGGACCAACTTGTCCGCAAAGGGGCCTTCCTTGGCGTTCAGGATCAGGAACCAGACGTGCGGGCCAGCCTGCTCATGTACGGTATAGGCATCGCCCTGAAACTCCGACAACGCCACAGGCGGGACTTCGACCATCAGGTCGATCCCCCCAGCCAGCATCTCTGCCGTGCGGGTATTGGCGTCGGTGATAGGGCGGAAAACGACCGCCTGCAATTCCGGCGCGCCGTCCCAGTAATCGGCGTTGGCCTCAACCACCACCGCCTCGTTCGAGCGCCATTCGGCGAATTTGAACGCGCCGGTGCCGGAAGGGTTGCGGCCGAAATCCGCACCATGCTGCTCAACCGCTGCCGGAGAGACGATCAGACCTGTGGGATAGGCAAGGTTCGACAGGAACGGCGCGTAGGGTCCATTCAGGATGAATTTCACCGTCGTGGCGTCCACCGCCTCAACCGACTCGACCGCCGAAAAGAAGAAGGCCAGCGGGAAAGGCCCGGTGTCGTGGTAGGGGTGGTCCTCGTTCAGCATCCGGTCAAAGTTGAACTTGACCGCCTCAGCGTTGAAATCGCTGCCGTCGTGGAATTTCACCCCGTCGCGCAGGGTAAAGGTGTATTCGGTGCCGTCGTCGCTGATGGTCCAGTCGGTTGCCAGCGCCGGTTCCACCTCCAGCGTGCCGTCCTTGTAGCGCACCAGCCCGTCATAGACGTTCATCAGGATGCGGAAATCGTTGACGGCCGTCACCGCCGCCGGATCCAGCGCCTTGGGCTCTGCGATCTGGCCAACGATCAGGACGCCCGGTGGCGTCTGCGCCTGTGCGCCCGACACTGTGCCAAGCACAGGGCCAAGGGACAGCGCAAGCGCCGTCCCTGCGGCCAACACCCCGCGACGCGTGAATGAAAAGAGCGACATTGCGTTACCTCCGCTGTTGTCTTTGATTTTTATTTTTCATGATAAATTGCATCAGGCCAAATTTTCATGATAAATTCAAGCCTCATGATGAGGAGCCCCGCATATGACAATCTCGATCCTCGCCCTCGATGAAAAATCAGGCCGTTACGGCGGTGCGGCCACAACCGGCAGTCTGTGCGTCGGCGGCTGGGTGCTGCGCGGCGATGCCGAATCGGGGATGTCTGCCGCGCAGGGCTCGCTGCCATCGACCATGTGGGGGACCGATACACTGGCCCTGATGAAGGCCGGAACCACCGCCCAAGACGCCGTGGATCAGGTGACGGGGGCCGACAGTGGGCGCGGTCAGCGTCAGTTGGCGACGCTGGACCCACAGGGCGGTGTCGGCCATTTCACCGGCGCGGACAGCATCGCCGTGGCCGGCGCCCGGCAAAGTGGGTCGGTGATTGTCACCGGCAACCTGCTGTCGTCCGAGGCGGTGCTGGACGCCGCTTTGGAGGGGTATCTTTCCGCCGAGGGGCCGCTGGACCTGCGCCTTCTGGCGGCGCTGGACGCGGCCTTTGCCGCGGGCGGCGACAGCCGGGGCCTGCTATCGGCGGCCTTGCTGATCGTGGGCCGAGACTTGGCCCCGCGCACCCTGCGCATCGATTATTCGCCAACCCCGCTGGACGACCTGCGCGCGCTGCACACCCGCGCCACAACCGGCGACTATGCCGACTGGGCGGTTCTGGTGCCAACCTTGGCTGAGCCAGAGCGCGCCGCCCCTTATGGCGCAAAAACCGACCAACCGGTGTAATCGGCGATCCGCTCGGCCAGCCAAGTGCCGACCTTGGAATTGCCATACCCGTCCAGCCCCGGCGACCAGACCGCGATAGAGGCGCGTCCCGGCGCGACCAGCAGGATACCTCCGCCCACCCCGCTCTTGCCCGGCAGACCGACGCGAAAGGCAAAGTTGCCAGAGCCGTCGTATTGCCCGCAGGTCATCATCAGCGCGTTGATCCGCCGCGCCCTTTGGGGTGAAATCATCGTCGGCGCCCCCGGCAACAACGCCAGCATCCGTCCCGACCGCGCCAACTGGCGACAGGTCATCTCGATGGCGCATTGATGGGCGTAGGTGCCCATGACCATCTCTGGCGGACACTTCAGATTATCGTGGGATTTCAGGTAGTAGAGCAAAGACATATTGCGGCTCGCCGTGGCCTTTTCCGACTCCGCCACCGCCTTGTCGATATGGATGTCGTCATCCTCTGCCGCCGCGCGCACCAGATACATGATCTCTGACAGCGCCTGACGCGGCTCACGCCCGCCCAGCAGCGCGTCGGTCGTCACCAAGGCCCCCGCGTTGATAAACGGATTACGCGGGCGGCCTTGTTCATGCTCCAGCAGAAAGATGCTGTCAAAGGCGGTGCCAGATGGCTCCCGCCCGACCCGCCGCCACAGGTCATCGCCCAGACGCCCCAGAACGGCGGCCAGCGAAAACACCTTTGAGATGCTCTGGATCGAAAACGGCACGTCCGCGTCCCCTGCCCCGATCTCCTGCCCTTCTGCCAGACAGACCCAGACACCCACCTGCGCCGGGTCCACCTTGGCCAGTTCCGGGATGTAGTCCGCGGGCAAACCCCAATCCTGCGCCGCGCGGGCCTCTGCCACCAGACGCCGCAGTTCTTCTGCCAGTCCCTGCATGTCTGCTCCGTCCCGCCTGTTCCGCCCCGTCTATTCTGCCATGAACCGCTTCATCACCACCGCTTCCTGATCTTCCATCAGGCGGCGGGCCATCTGCATGTGTTCACGCATGACCGCGCGCGCACCCTCGGCGTCACCGTCCCGCAGTGCCGCGACCAATTCCGCCTGATGGTCGCGCCCCTGCTTCCACAGCTCATGGTTTGGCTTGGAGTACAGCCGTTTGTAAACCGTCAGGTCAGCGAGGATCTGCGCCATGAAGCCAATGAAAAACCCCAACAGCGCATTGTCTGCGAACTCCGCCAGCCGGGCGTGAAACTTCAAAGAGGCGACGTGTTGCGCGCGCTCTTCCTCGGCATCCGCGGCGGGGGCGGCATAGGCGGTCATGATCTCTTCCAGTTCGGCCAGTTGATCCACTCGGAGCTGTCCGGCCAATGAGGCGGCAAGTTCCGGCTCCAACGCGATACGCACCAGATAGATGTCATCAATGGAAATATTGCGGAAGAAGAAATAGTTGCCCAGCAGCGCATGGGCGCGGTCCTTGCCGACCTCACCAACAAAGCTGCCGCCCCCCGGCCCGGTCTTGGTCACCACCAGCCCCTGCGCCTGCAACAGGCGCATGGCCTCGCGGATCGTTCCTTTGGACATGCCGAAGCGGGTGATGAGATCGGCCTCACCGGGCAGGCGGTCGCCGGGTTGCAGCCCCCGTTCCACCACCCAGTCCTTGATCGCATCCGCCACCAGAACCGGGCGCGATCTGCGGGTGCGGCTTTGGATCAGGGGGCCCGGCCCCTTGAGATTCGTCATGAGAGACAAAGGCGTGTCAGCATTTCATTGATGCAATCAATTCATCATGATCAATTCAAGAGGCAATGCGAAAATCAGATAAAATCAAATGGGTTTTGCGGCCTAATCACGGGCAGTGACTGGGTGATCCCGGCCAGTCGAGCCAAAGTCGCGGCACCCAAAGTACATGTGCGCGGACCCTGCCAAACAAAAGAAGGAACGGTTTGGCAACAAAATGCCGGGTAAGAGTGGCCCGCTATACCAAACGCCACCGCGACAATGACCTGCCCGCAACCGCCACAGATGACCCGACCCCACCTGATTGAGGCGTTTTACATCAAAAATGACCCGTCGTGGCATTTGACCTGATGCCCCTTGCGGGCATTTTGCCTGCAGAGTTTTTCAAAAGGACCCCCCCTGAGATGAGCCCACGCATTGCCATGATCGGAGCCGCCTTCCAGACGTTGGATCGCTGGCGTTTTGTCGCCACGGATCGCCCCTCTTTCGCGCCGTTAATCGCCTCACCGGCCTCAAACCTGTTGGGCAAGGAGATCAAGGTATGAAACTTGGGTTTGTTTCGGACAGTCTTGGGGCGATGCCCTTTGAAACCGTGCTGGACCACGCCGCCCGCATGGGCGTCTCAGGGATCGAGGTGAATACCGGCGGGTGGTCCACGGCTCCGCATTTCGATCTTGCGGCGATGAAATCCAGCGCCGAGGCCCGCAAGGCATATGTTGATGCTTTTGCGACCCGGGGGCTGGAGATCATCAGCCTCAACGCCAACGGCAACCCGCTGCATCCGACGGACCGGGCCCAAGGCGATTGCCTGCTCGACACGATCCGTGTGGCGGGCGACATGGGGATCGAAACCGTCTGCACGATGTCCGGCCTGCCCGCAGGTGCCGCCGGGGATAAGATGCCCAATTGGGTCGTCTCATCCTGGCCGCCCGAAACGCAGGAGATCCTGAGGTTTCAATGGGAAGAGGTGTTGCTGCCCTTCTGGGAGGGCGCCGCCGCCGTGGCGCGCGACAGTGGTGTCCGGCGGATCGCGCTGGAATTGCATGGCAATCAATGTGTCTACAACGTGCCATCCCTGTTGAAACTGCGCGACGCCATCGGGCCGGTCGTGGGGGCCAATCTTGATCCCAGCCACTTGTTCTGGATGGGGGCCGATCCGCTGGCCGCCGCCGATGCGCTGGGGGATGCCATTTATCACGTCCACGCCAAGGACACGTTGCTGAACGCGTCGGTGCAGGCGACAACCTCATTGCTGGAAAACGGCTCGCTCATGGACATTCCCGCGCGCAGCTGGTCCTACATCACTCTGGGCTTTGGCCATGGTGAGGAATGGTGGCGGCAATTCTGCTACCGCCTGCGAATGGCGGGCTACGATGGCTGGCTGTCGATCGAACATGAAGACGTGCTGCTGAACGCGCTCGAAGGGCTGGAAAAATCCGTGGACCTGCTGCAAGGCGTCATGCCCGTCGCCCCGTCTGACTTCAAACCACAGGACATCTGAGATGAGCTTTCAACTGGCGGCCTGCGCCGAAATGCTGTGGCAGGACAAACCGATTGCGTGGCGCGCGTCGCGCCTGCACGAAATGGGCTTTGGCGTCGGGCTGTGGAACTGGCCCGCGTGGGATCTGGACGCGCTGGAAAAGACCGGCGCGGATTTCACCATCATGAACGGCTATCTTGAGGGGCGGCTGGCCGATGCCGAAGGGGCCGATCTGCTGATCAAGTCCGCGCGCGAAACCGCGCAGGTGGGCAAGCGGCTGGGTGTCGACCGGTTGAACCTGCACGGCACTGGTCTGGGCGACATGGGTCTGCCGATCCAGCAGATGGCCCATGTGGCCCCCGGCATGTGGCTGCGGGCGCGCGATACGCTGCACCGGATCTGCGACATGGCCGAACAGGAGGGGGTGAGTTTTACGCTGGAAAACCTCAACCTGCGCGAACATCCCGGCTGTCCCTTCAACTCGACCGCCGATGTGTTGTCACTGGTCGCCGCCGTCGACCGCCCGCAGTTGCGCATCAACCTTGACCTGTACCACACGCAGATCGGCGAAGGTGACGTGATCCGCTGGGCAGAGGCCTGTCTGCCGTGGATCGGTGAGGTGCAGGTGGCCGACAATCCGGGCCGGTTTGAGCCGGGCACCGGTGAGATGAACTGGCCCGGCATCGCCCGGGCGCTGGCCGAAATGGGCTATGACGGTCCCGTCGGGATGGAGGCCTTTGCCAAGGGTGATCCCGAAGTGGCGCTGGAGGCGTTTCGCGCCGCCTTCACGCTGTGACGCGGTCCTGACACGGGCCACGCACGCCTCGGACCCGACCCGGGGCCTCTTGCCAGATAGGTGGAGGTCCCGGGGCAAGCCCGCGACGGCGTCGTGCCGGGCGGCGGCCTTCACAAGCCGTGCAGACCCTTCAGCGTCAGGTTGGTGACAAGCTGGGCATAGTCCTCGCGGGCCTCGCTGCCCGCGCCGGAATTCCACATGTAGTACCAGTTCAGCATCCCGAAGACCGACATGGTCACAGATCGTAGCTTGCGCGCGTCCGCCCCCAGATCCTCTGGCGCGATCTCGGTCAGGATGGCTGACAGATGGGCCACCATGTCGCGCTGATAGGCGCGCAGCACCTTTTGTTTGTCCTCGGGCAGCGCGCCCAAGGCGGAAACCTGAACTCTGTGGTGATCGTCCGCCCCCTGATAGGCCCGCAGCACCGCGCGCACGGTCTGCAACAGCCGGTCCTCTGGTGTGGCTCCCGGCTCTGGCGGGGCGCAAACGCGGTCGCGCAGCTCGGACAGATAGTTTTCCAGCAGGTCGAACAGCATCGCGTCCTTGCCAGCGTAATAATGATAGATATTGGCCTTGGAGATACCGCAGGCCGTTGCGATCTGGTTCATCGACGCGCGATCGTAACCTTCGGCGGCAAAGACCTGCGCCGCCGTGTTCAGAATCTGCGCGCGTTTCTCGTCGTGGTCCTTGGCGATGGGGCGTGCCACTGTCATTCCTCGCTGCCTGCCCCGGCGCGATCCCGCGGCTTTGGCGGCAAATTAACTGACCGAATGGTCAGTGACAATATCGCAGCCGACCGCGCCGGACTTAGGAGGACTGGAACAGAGTTTCGGGCGAAGGTCTGGGGAGACGATTCAGCAGCCGGTCCATGCGCACGCGGCACTCTGGCCCGGCCCAGATGTCCGGGAGCACGTAATCCGGCAATTCCGGTGCTTTCAGGACAATCCGCCGCCAGCTGTGCACGATCAAGACCCGCAAGGCCGCTGCCTGTACCGGATCCGGCGGATCGGCCCCGTCAAGCGCGCGCTCCAGCCGCGCCAGCCGCACCGCCAGATCCGTCGACAGCGCCGCCGTGGTGTCATCGCAGGTCTTGGCGCGCATCCAGCGCGGCAAAACCTGCGCAGCGTTCAAGGGTGTGGCAAAGGCCTCGGCCCCCTGCGGCGGATGCGCCGTCAGCACCGCATGTGGTGTGACCCAGATGTCCCCGCCGCCCCAGTCCAGCGGAGACGCAGGGTCCGTCAACACAAGAAACGCCCTGTCTGCGGGCGGGTCCACCGCATAGATGCGCGGGCTGGCGGCCACGGCCTGCGCACGGCCGCCGGAGGTCAGCCGGTACAGGCTGCTGCGTCCCTGTCGGGTGCTGTCGATCCAGCCATCTTTGCGCAGCCGGTGCAGCGCCACGCGCATCGCCTCGGGTTTGATCCCGATCCGGGCGGTGATTTCGCCCAGCACGGCGGCAGGGATCGACGCCCCGTCCCGCGCGAGGTCGCCAAAAACGGTGACAAGCAGCGACCAGACGCGCGGCGGGACATCGCCCCGCAAATCGGCCACCGCCTGTTCGAAAACCTCTGCCTGCATCGTCCTCCGTGTGCGCCTCAGGCGCTATAGGCGTTCATGGTCAGCAGTTCGTATTCCGCCACCGTCTCACCATCCTGATTGGTCAGCGTCACGTGCCAGCGCACTTCGCCATAGTCATCGGTCCGCCGGGTCTTTTGCTTGACGGTCAGTCGCACGTTCAGCGCATCGCCCGCCACCACCGGTTTCATAAAGCGTAGCCCGTCAAGGCCGGTGTTGGCCAGCACAGGTCCCTCATTCGGCTCAACAAAAAGCCCGGCAGCAAAGCTGAGCAGCAGGTAGCCATGCGCCACCCGTCCGGGAAAGAAGGGGTTCCGCGCGGCAGCCTCGTCGTTCATGTGGGCGTAGAAGGTGTCGCCGGTGAACGCCGCGAAATGCTCGATATCGTCCAGCGTGATCACACGCGGACCTGCGCGCAAGGTCTCGCCAATTCTCAGGTCGTCAAAGCCACGGGTAAAGGGATGCGCTTGCGCCTCGACCTCGGGCGCGCCGGGGATCCAGCGGCCTCCGATGGCGCTCAGCATCTCGGGGCTGCCCTGAACGGAGGTTCGCTGCATGTAATGCATCACGCCGCGCACGCCGCCCATTTCCTCACCCCCGCCCGCGCGACCGGGGCCACCGTGGACAAGATGCGGCAAAGGCGATCCGTGGCCGGTGCTTTCCTTCATGCTGGTGCGATCGTTGATGTAGATCCGCCCGTGGAAAGCGCCTGCGCCCAGCGCGACCTCACGCGCCACGTCAGGATCATGGGTGATGATCGACGCCACCAGCGACCCGCCGCCGCGATTGGCAAGCTGTACCGCATGGCCAATGTCACGATAGCCAAGGATCGTGGACACAGGGCCAAAGGCCTCTGTGTCATGTACGCGCTGCGCGCCGTCCGGGTCGGCGCAATGGAACAGCATCGGCGGCAGGAAAGCCCCTTTGCCGCCATCAGCCCCAACCACGTCAAAGCTGTCGGGATCGCCGTAGACCCGCTCTGCCTCCGCGCCGATCAGCGCGGCCTTGGCCAGCACGTCGCGTTTCTGGCTGTTGGACACCAGCGCCCCCATGCGGGTCGCCTCATCACGCGGGTCGCCGATCACGGTCTTGGCCAGACGGCCCGACAGCGCCTCGATCAACGCGGGCACCTGCGCATCGGGCGCGAGGATACGCCGGATCGCGGTGCATTTCTGCCCCGCCTTGGCGGTCATCTCGCGGTGGACCTCTTTGACGAACAGGTCAAACTCCGGCGTGCCGGGCGTCGCATCCGGTCCAAGGATCGAGGCGTTCAAACTGTCCTGTTCGGCCACAAACCGGATCGAGTTGCGCAGGATATGCGGTGCCGAGCGCAGCTTGAACGCCGTATCGGCAGAGCCGGTGAAGCTGACAACATCCTGACAGGTCAGCCGGTCCAGCATGTCGCCCAATCCGCCAGACACCAGTTGCAGCGCGCCCGCAGGCAGGATGCCACTGTCCAGCATCAATCGCACCGCCAGTTCGGTCACATAGCAGGTCGCCGTCGCCGGTTTGACGATGGCAGGCACGCCCGCAAGCAGCGTCGGGGCTAGTTTCTCCAACATCCCCCAGACGGGGAAGTTGAAGGCGTTGATATGGACCGCAACCCCCTGCAAAGGCGTGCAGATATGATGCCCGATGAACTGGCCAGAGCGGGACAGATGCTCGACATCGCCATCCAGATAGACGTGACCGTCGGGCAGTTCACGCCGCCCCTTGGAGGCAAAGACGAACATCGTGCCGATGCCGCCATCGACGTCGATCAGATGATCCTTGGCGGTGGCCCCGGTGCTGAACGACAGGTCATATAGCGCCTGCTTGTGCTGGCCCAGATGCTGCGCCAATGCCTTGAGCATCTTGGCACGTTCATGAAAGGTCATCGCCCGCAAGGCCGGTCCGCCGGTGGTCCGCGCGTAGTCCAGCATCGCAGCCACATCCAGCGCGTCGTTGCCCGCGCGCGCCATGACGGCGCCGGTCACGGCATTTTCGATCTCGCGCGCACCCGCACCGGGCGCAACCCATTGGCCAGCCGCAAAGCTGTTGATCTCTAGAAGGCTCATCCTTCCCCCCTCTTCCCTCGGCAGAAGCCGATCAATGTGTGTGTTCAGGCGGCCTGCGTCAGGCCCAGCCGGTCCAGCGCCGCATCCAGCCGCGCCTCCCAGCCTTGTCGCATCTCTGCTGCCGTGGCGTGGCGCAGGCCCCAAGCCTTCAATTGCGCCAGACGGTCGTCGGATGGATCGCCAAAGATCGCCGCGACGCGCGGACGCCAGTACGACAGGCTACCGGCAATCGCTGCGCCCTGCCCCTGTTCCGCCATGTGCGCCAGCCCTTCTTCGGCCAGTTCCGTGTGACGCTGCTCTCGCGGGGCAACCTCGCGGATTGCCTCGGCCAGCGGCTGATAAGAGGTGCGCATCATGTCGTCCAGTTGCACCGCCACCGCGTGGCCCATGCACAGGTTCATCACCACCGCATCGGCCCAACCCTCCAGCGGATAGTTGAAGACGGACAAACGCATGTCATGGGCCGACCGCGCGCTGCCCGGCGTGGTGTCACGCGGCAAGCGATCCGTCCAGGGATGGTGGCCGACATAACGGTCGGTATTGGCCCCGAACTCGCCCATCAGGCGCAGCACCTTGTCGGCGTGATCGGTCTTTTCCAGCACGATCCGCGCGGCGGCGATGCGTTCCTTGATGCCGGGGCCATCGTTGATCACGTCGGCAAAGCCCGCCGCCCCCGCCAATTCGCTGTCGACGAAGATGCTCATCAGCTTCATCAGTTCGGCGCGGTAGCGCGGTGGCACGTTGGCAGGGTTGGTCAGCTTGCCGCCCTGAGACAGGTAGTCGGCAATGTTCATCTCGTCCGTCATGTCCCTCTCCCTTATTGGTCGTAATCGACGACCACACGATCGGTCAGCGGGTAGGATTGGCAGGACAGCACATAGCCGCGTTCCACCTCGTAATCCTCCAGCGCGTGGTTGGCGATCATCTCGACCTCACCTTCCAACACCTTGCATTTGCAGGTGGAACAGACCCCGGCCTTGCAGGCATAGGGCGCGTCCATCGCGTTTTGCAGCGCCGCGTCGAGGATCGAGATATCCTTATCCATTTCAAAGCTGCGCGCTGTGCCGTCCAACGTCACCGTCGCCTGCGTCCGCGCCGCCTGAGTGCCCGCGTCGACGTCACGGGCCTTGCGCTCCAGCCGACCGGGCTGGGCGCTGGCGAACAGTTCAAACTTGATCTGCGCATCCGCCAGCCCGTGATCCTTCAGCGCCTTGGCAATGCCCAGCATCATCGGTTCCGGCCCGCAGATGAACGCAGTGTCGACGTTTTCCACGTCGATCCAATGTTCGAACAGCGCCGCGCATTTCTCTGCGTCGACCCGGCCCTGAAACAGCTCGATGTCCTGCGCGTCGGATTCCAGCACGTGGATCACGTTCAGCCGTCCCATGTAGAGGTTCTTGAGATCCTCCAATTCCTCGCGGAACATGATCGTGTTCACGCCCCGGTTGGCATAGACCAGCGTGAAATCCGACTGCGGTTCCGTGGCCAGCACGGTCTTGAGGATCGACAGCACCGGGGTGATCCCTGACCCGCCCGCAAAACCCAGATAGCTGCGCCGTGCGGCGGCGTCCAAGGGCGTATGGAACGACCCCATCGGCTCCATCGCCTCGACCACCATGCCCGGTTGCAGCACATCGTTGGCCCATGTGGAAAAGGCCCCGCCATCGACCTTCTTGATGCCGACTTGCAGGACACCTTCGCCACGCCCCGCGCAGATCGAGTACGAGCGGCGCAGTTCCACACCCTCGATTTCCTGCCGAAAGGTCAGGTACTGCCCTTGGATGAAATCGAACGCCTCGCCGTTTTTCGGCTCCAACGTCACCACAACAGCGTCACGGATCGTCTTCTTGACGGCCCGAACGGTCAGCTCATGAAAGCGCGGCATGGGCCACCCTCCTCAGATGCATTTGAAATAATCGAAAGGCTCAAGGCAGTCGCTACACCGCCAATGTGCCTTGCAGGGGGTAGAGCCAAACTGGCTCACGCGGGTGACATTCTTTGACCCGCACCGCGGGCAATGGTCCGGTCCACCAGCGGGCGACGGCGGCGCGATGCCGTAATCCTCTAGCTTGGCCTTACCTTTGTCGCTTAGCCAGTCGGTGGTCCAGGGCGGCGCGATGCGCGTCTCGATCTGGATCTTGTCCAGCCCGTGATCCCGCAGCGCCGTCTCGATATCCATCGAGATCACACGCGTCGCCGGACAGCCTGAATAGGTGGGCGTCACCGCCACCTTGACGGTATCCCCTTCCAGCGTGACCTCACGCACGATGCCCAGATCGACGACCGAGATCACGGGAATCTCGGGGTCCGGCACTTCGTCCAGCCAGCCCCATATCTGATCCACTGTCGCTGTCATGGCGGCCTACCAGGTCGCGCCGGGATAGGCCCGCTGCAACCACTGCATCTGCGTCAGCAGGTGGCCCAGATGTTCGGTATGGCGGGTGCCGGTCTTGCCGCCCGCATGGGCAAAAAGGCTGTCGGGGATGACCAGCGTCGCCTCCGCCATCGTGTCCCGCACCGCCGCATCCCAATCGGCGCGCAATGTCGACGGCTGCGGCGCGATCCCGGCCTCTGCCATCTGTCCGCTCACAGCGTCATCGGTGAACATCTCACCGGCAAAGGGCCAAAGCAGGTCCAAAGCGGCCTGCATCCGCCGATGGCTTTCCGATGTGCCATCGCCCAGCCCGATCACCGTGTCGCGGGACCGTTCGACATGATAGGCCACCTCCTTGACGGATTTCGCTGCAATCCCGGCCACCCGTTCGCCCGACGATCCGGACAACTGCTGCAACAGAAGCACATGGAACTGGTCGAACAGATACTGCCGCATCATGGTCTGGCCGAAGTCGCCATTCGGCTGCTCGGCCAGCAGCACGTTGCGAAAATCCCAGACGTCGCGCAGCATCGCCAGATCATCGGCAGACCGCCCCGCGCCCTCGACCTCTCCGGCAAGGCCCAGCCACATCTGCGTCTGGCCGATCAGGTCCAGCGCGGTATTGGCCAGCGCAATGTCCTCTTCCAGCACCGGCGCCAGACCGCACCATTCGCTGACCCGGTGGCCAAGGATCAGGGGATTGTCCCCCATCCGGCAGAGGAATTCGAAAAACGCCTGATCACGGGTCATCACATGGCCCCCACTTCGTCCGGAATGTCGAAGAAGGTCGGGTGACGGTACACCTTGCTCTCGGACGGCTCATACAACGGCCCCTTGTCCGAAGGCGAGGAGGCCGCGATATGGCGCGCCTCGACCACCCAGATCGAAACGCCCTCATTGCGGCGGGTATAGACGTCGCGGGCGTTCTTGACCGCCATTTCGGCGTCGGGTGCGTGCAGCGACCCAACGTGCCGGTGACTCATGCCGTGTTGGCCGCGAATGAACACCTCCCACAGCGGCCATTCATGGCGCTTGGGTTTGGTGGCTTCGGGCGTATCGGGATATGCGGAATTCGGAGAACTCATTCTGCGGCCACCTTTCTTGCGGCTTTCTTCTCGGCGTGGGCCAGCAGCCCGTCGCGCACCCAGCGGCCATCGTCCCAGGCCTTGTTGCGGGCCGCGAGCCTTTCGCGGTTGCAGGGGCCATTGCCCTTGAGCACGTCGAAGAATTCGGACCAGTCGGGCTGCGAGAACGCGTAATGCCCGGTGTCCTCATTCAGTTTCAGGTTTTCGTCCGGCACGGTCAGGCCAAGGTATTCCGCCTGCGGCACGGTCTGATCGACGAACTTTTGACGCAACTCGTCATTGGTGTTCATCTTGATCTTCCACGCCATCGACTGTTCGGAATGCACGGATTCCTTGTCCGACGGCCCGAACATCATCAGCGACGGATACCAAAAGCGGTTCAGCGCATCCTGCGCCATCTTCTTCTGCGCAGGTGTGCCAGCGGCCATTTTCATCATGATGTCATAGCCCTGCCGCTGGTGGAACGACTCTTCCTTGCAGATGCGGATCATGGCGCGGGAATACGGACCAAACGATGTCCGCTGCAACGGCACCTGATTCATGATCGCCGCGCCATCGACCAGCCAGCCAACCGCGCCCATGTCGGCCCATGTCAGCGTCGGATAGTTGAAGATCGACGAATATTTCATCCGCCCGTCCAGCAACATCTCTGTCAGCTCATCGCGGGTCACACCCAGCGTTTCGGCCGCGCAGTACAGGTACAGACCATGCCCGGCCTCGTCCTGCACCTTGGCCAACAGGATCGCCTTCCGCTCCAGCGTGGGCGCGCGGGTGATCCAGTTGCCCTCGGGCAGTTGGCCGACGATCTCGGAATGCGCGTGTTGGCCGATCTGCCGGATCAGCGTCTTGCGATAGCCCATCGGCATCCAGTCTTTGGGCTCGATCTTGTCGCCCGCGTCGATGCGGGCCTGAAATTCGGCGAGCTTCTCCGGGTCTTCCCGCGACGCTTCCGACTTGACCATCTGTGCGTACATCTGAGCCTCCCTGCTCTGTTCCTTAAACCCGTTCGAGGACGATTGCCGCCCCCTGGCCGACGCCCACACACATGGTGCAGAGCGCGTATCGCCCACCGTTGCGGCGCAACTGATGCGCCGCGGTCAGTACCAGACGCGCCCCGGACATGCCCAAAGGGTGCCCCAGCGCGATGGCCCCGCCCTGAGCGTTGACGCGCGGATCATCGTCCGCCACGCCCAATTCGCGCAACGTGGCCAGCCCCTGCGCCGCAAAGGCCTCATTCAATTCTATCACATCCATCTGGTCGATGGTCAGACCAAGCCGCTCCAGCACCTTGCGGCTGGCAGGCACCGGGCCAATCCCCATCACGCGCGGCGCCACCCCGGCCGAGGCCATACCCAGCACACGGACAATCGGCGTCAACCCATGCACGCCGACCGCAGCCTCAGAGGCCAGCAGCAAGGCCGCCGCCCCGTCGTTCACACCGCTGGCATTTCCCGCCGTCACGCTCAGATCCGGGCCGTTCACACCCTTCAACTGACCCAGCTTTTCCGCGCTGGTGCCGGGGCGCGGATGTTCATCCGTGTCAACCACAACCGGCGCGCCCTTGCGCTGCGGCACCTCGACCGGGACGATTTCATCCGCGAATAGCCCGGCCTCTTGCGCCGCCGCCCAGCGCGCCTGAGAGCGCGCGGCAAAGGCGTCCTGATCGATCCGGCTGATAGCATAATCGGCGGCCACATTGTCGGCGGTTTCCGGCATGGAATCGGTGCCGTACATCGCCTTCATCTTCGGGTTCACAAACCGCCAGCCGATGGTGGTGTCAAAAACCGCATTCGCGCGGGTAAAGGCGCTGGTCGCTTTGGGCATCACAAACGGCGCGCGGCTCATGCTCTCGACACCGCCCGCGATGCACAGGTCATAGTCGCCCGCCTTGATCCCCCGCGCCGCAAAGCCCACCGCATCCATACCGGACGCGCACAAACGGTTCACCGTGGTCCCCGGCACATCTTCGGGCAGCCCCGCCAGCAGCGCCGCCATGCGCGCCACGTTCCGGTTGTCCTCACCCGCCTGATTGGCCGAGCCATAGATGACCTCGTCCACCGCGCGCCAGTCGACCGACGCGTTACGCGCCATCAATGCCGCGATCGGCAAGGCCGCCAGATCATCCGCCCGAACCGAGGACAGTGCCCCGCCATAGCGCCCGATCGGCGTGCGCACCCCATCACAGATAAAAGCATCCATGGACGGTAAACCCTCCCATTAGTCGACCACATGGTCGAATTAAGCCAGCACAGAGATTCGCGCAAGAAAAAGTTACAAATATCCGAACCAACGAAAATCTCGTAACGCAACACCCTGCCTCCCCCAGCCTGTTCGCCGGAGCCATCTCTCGCTTGATGCCTATAAGAGCCGAAGACGCGGTTCCTGCAAGGGGGCGCAGCCCCGCGCTTGCGCGGCTTGCCCTTGCGGGAAACGGGGCTTTGGCTCAGGCAGCAAAAAGCGAGGGATGGCTCCGGCGCACAGGCGGGTTTGTTCGCGGGTGAATCGCAAAGCGGAAAAACGCGCCGCAAGGCGCGTCCACTGGGTCGGCGGGCGGGCGATGTTGCGGCCTGCAGGGCCGCAACGAGTCCCGTCCCGGCGCCCCCGGATAAAAAAAGGGGCGCCCCGGTTTCCCGGAGCGCCCCGCCACACAGTCATTGCCGTCAGATCAGGCGTCGAAACGGTCCGCGTCCATCACCTTGGTCCAGGTCGCAACAAAGTCCTTCACGAACTTCCCGGCGCTGTCGTCCTGCGCGTAGACTTCCGCATAGGCCCGCAGGATCGAGTTGGAGCCGAACACCAGATCGACGCGCGTCGCGGTCCACTTGGTCGCGCCGCTCTTGCGGTCCTTGATCTCATAGGTGCCCGCATCCGCCGGCACCCAAGAGTTGCCCATATCCGTCAGGTTGACGAAATAGTCGGTGGTCAGTGCCCCGGCCCGGTCGGTAAAGACGCCATGCGATGTCCCGCCGTGGTTTGTCGCCATGGCGCGCATTCCGCCCAGCAGCACGGTCATTTCCGGTCCGGTCAGTCCCATCAGCTGGGCGCGATCCAGCAGCAGTTCCTCGGCGCTGACAATGTAATCCTTCTTCAGCCAGTTGCGGAAGCCGTCAGCGACCGGTTCCAACACCTCAAAGCTTTCGGCGTCGGTCATCTCCTGCGATGCATCACCGCGACCGGGCGTGAACGGCACCGTGACGTCGAACCCTGCCGCCTTGGCGGCCTGCTCGACACCGACGTTACCCGCCAGAACGATCACATCCGCAACCGAGGCACCGGTTGCCGTCGCGATCGGCTCCAGCACGGACAGCACCTTGGCCAGACGGGCAGGCTCGTTGCCTTCCCAGTCTTTCTGCGGCGCAAGCCGGATACGCGCGCCATTGGCCCCGCCGCGCAGGTCAGACTGGCGGAAGGTCCGCGCACTGTCCCAAGCTGTTGCGACCATCTCGGCGACCGACAGACCGCTGTCGGCGATCTTGGACTTGACCGCATCCACGTCATAGCCTGTCGACCCCACCGGGATCGGGTCCTGCCAGATCAGATCTTCGGCCGGGGCATCCGGACCGATATAGCGGTCACGGGTGCCCATGTCGCGGTGGGTCAGCTTGAACCATGCGCGGGCAAAGGTGTCGTCGAAATAGGCTGGATCGGCCATGAACTTCTCGCAGATCGCGCGATAGTCCGGGTCCATCTTCATCGCCATGTCGGCGTCGGTCATCATCGGCATCACGCGCTTGGTCGCATCCGAGGGATCGACCGGCATGTCCTCTTCCTTGATGTCGATGGGGCGCCACTGGCTGGCACCGGCGGGCGACTTGGTCAGTTCCCACTCATAGCCGAACAGCAGCTTGAAATAGCCCATGTCCCACTTGGTCGGCTCTGTCGTCCATGCGCCCTCGATCCCAGAGGTGACGGCATTGCTCGCCTTGCCGCCCAGATTGGGGTTGATCCAGCCAAAGCCCTGCGTTTCGACGTCGGCACCTTCGGGTTCCGCGCCCAGCGCGCCCGCATCGCCGTTGCCATGCGCCTTGCCGACGGTGTGGCCGCCACAGGTCAGCGCTGCGGTCTCCTCATCGTTCATCGCCATGCGGGCAAAGGTTTCGCGCACCTGACCGGCGGTCTTGAGCGGGTCGGACTGACCGTTCACGCCTTCGGGGTTCACGTAGATCAGGCCCATCTGGACGGCGGCCAGCGGGTTTTCCATCGTGTCGGGCTTGCCCACGTCCTCATAGCGCGTGTCCGACGGTGCCAGCCATTCACGCTCGGCGCCCCAGTAGACGTCCTTTTCAGGGGCCCAGATGTCCTCGCGGCCAAAGGAGAAGCCAAAGGTCTTCAGACCCATCGACTCATAGGCCATGTTGCCCGCCAGCAGGATCAGGTCGGCCCAGCTCAGCTTGTTGCCGTACTTCTTCTTGACCGGCCACAGCAGGCGGCGCGCCTTGTCGAGGTTGCCGTTATCCGGCCAGCTGTTGAGCGGCGCAAAGCGGATGTTGCCGGCACCGCCGCCACCGCGACCATCGGCCAGACGATACGACCCGGCAGAGTGCCACGCCAAACGGATCATCAAGCCGCCGTAGTGACCATAGTCCGCAGGCCACCAATCCTGGCTCTCGGTCATCAGCGCCTTCACGTCCGCCTTGACCGCCTCGAAATCCAGCGACTTGACCTCTGTCCGATAGTCAAAGTCCTGACCCAGAGGATTGGACTTGGTGTCATGCTGGTGCAGAATGTCCAGATTCAGCGTCTTTGGCCACCAATCGGTGACTGTGGTCCCCGTCTCCGTGATTGCGCCGTGCATGACCGGGCACTTGCCCGCTCCGATATCATTGCCGTCCATGATGGTCTCCCTTGGTCAATAACGCCGGTGCACGCCTTTGGCCCACGCCGGTCCTTGTCTCATTTGGGGAGGAAGATTGCGAAAACCGGGTCCGGACGACCCGGTTCGGCGACTCGCTCTCCCTCTTACCCTAGAATGCTTCTAACAAGACCAATCCATATCTTTAAGTTGTATTTTCTCATGAGGTCTATAACTTTTTCCTATGAAAAATCCCACCCTGAGACAGTTGCGTTATTTCGAGGCCCTCGCCCGCCATGGCCACTTTGGTCGCGCCGCGGCGGCCTGCTCTATCTCGCAGCCCGCCTTGTCCGTGCAGATCCGCGATCTGGAAGCCGACCTCGGCGCGCCCTTGTTCGAACGGGGCGCGCGTCAGGTGCGCCTGACCGCCCTTGGCGAGGCGTGCCTTGACCGGGCGGTCAAGATCCTGCGGGCTGTGGATGAGTTCGATGACCTCGCCCGTGCGGCACAGGGCGATCTTGTCGGGCGGTTGCGGCTGGGGGTTATCCCGACCGTCGCACCCTACCTGTTGCCCGCGCTTTTTGCCAAACTGGCGGACAGCCATGCAGGTCTGGACATACACATCCGCGAAACGATGACCCCACGCCTGCTGAGCGAGCTGCATGAGGGGCGGATTGACTGCGCCATTCTTGCCTTGCCCGTGGGCGAACCGGGGCTGGACGAGGTAGCGCTGTTCGATGAGGCGTTTGTCTTTGTCCGCCCCGAGGCCGAGACAGACCACCCCGTCCCCGATGGCGAGGCCCTGCAAAAGATGCGCCTGCTGCTGCTGGAAGAGGGGCACTGCTTTCGCGATCAGGCGCTCAGCTTTTGCAAGCTGAACGCCGCAACGCCGCGCGACGGGCTGGACGGGTCGTCACTGACGACATTGGTGCAGATGGTCGGTGCGGGCCTTGGCGTGACGTTGATCCCGGAAATGGCGGTGCCGGTCGAAACGCCGTCGGCGCGCGTGGCGGTCGCGCGGTTTTCGTCGCCGGAACCGGCGCGCACCATCGGCATGGTCTGGCGCCGCTCCAGCCCGTTGGCGGACCAGTTCCAGCGCCTCGCAGAGACCGTTCGTCAGGCCGCCCGCGCCCGGTCGTGACGCGGCGTGCCACACACATCATGCGCATGGGTTGTGCATAGGATGTGCATCCGTTGTGCCCGGTCATTTTTCATGAGGCCAGACGCAGGTCCTTTCGCGGCTGCATGGCCACGCCCGCATCCATCAACTTGCCGATTTCCCCCTCCGGAATACGCGCGACATCGGCCAGCACTTCTTCGGTATGCTGTCCCAACATTGGGGCGGGCGCCGGGTCTTGGCGGGCAATCCCGGCAAAGGAAAACGGCGATCCGGGGGTCAGGTAACGGCCGGTTTGCGGGTGGTCGATCTCGGCAAACATTGGATTTGCGGTCGACAGGTCCGGGTCCTCCCGCAGCGCCTGAGCAAAGCTGCGAAAGACCGACCATGTGACACCGCCATCGTCAAATTTCCTCGAAAAATCAGATAGTTTTCTCTTGGCAAACCAAGGTTCCAACACCTTGGTAATCTCTGCCCGATAGGCCCAACGCACGCCTTCCTGAGCCAGATCAATACCCAGCCGCGCCGCGAGGTATCCCATGTCCTGCGTGGTGCCGGTCACCGTCATCAGGTTTACCCACTGGCGCGGCGTCAGTGCGATCACCATGACCCGCCGTCCATCCGCGCAGACAAAATCCTGACCGTATGCCCCGTACAGCGCATTGCCCGATTTGGCGCGCTCGGTCCCGTTGACCGCGACTTCCCCGATGATGCCCAGATTACCCAGCATGGCGGCGGCGGCATCCTTCAGCGTCAGATCAACAAACTGCCCCAACCTCTTACGAAGGCGCAATCTTTCTGCCGCCAACAAGCCTGAGACAACCATATTCCCGGCGATGCAATCCCATGCGGGCAGCACATGCGCCACCGGCTCTGCCGAGCCTTCCGGCCCAGTCGCCATGGGAAACCCCAGAGAGGGGTTTACGGTATAATCGACAGCCGGACGCCCGTGCCGGTCGCCTCGCAGGCTGACCATACACAGATCCGCGCGCCGCGCCTTGAGTGTCTCGTAATCGGTCCAGCCCTTGGCTGCGAGATTGGTGATGAACAGGCCCGCATCCTCACCATCGGCACAGATGATCTCTTGCGCGATCTCACGGCCCCGCGGAGACTTGACGTCCAGCGCGACAGAGCGTTTCCCCTTGTTCATGCCGTCCCAGAAAAGACTTTGCCCTGAATTGGTTACGGGCCAACGTTTCGCGTCCATCCCACCCTGTGGCAGGTCGAACCGGATCACGTCCGCGCCCATCTGCGCCAGCGTCATCCCCGCCAGTGGCACCGCCACAAAGGCCGAGCTTTCGACCACGCGCATACCGTCCAGAATACCGCTCATGTCTGCCACTCCATCCTTGCTTGCAGCCCCAGATAGCCCTCAAACGTGGCTGTCCCGACCTCAATCGCGCCACCCGCCGGGTCCAGCGCCCCGACCAACCGCATGTCGGAGTCGTGAAACATCGGGTGCACCACGCGATACCTGAACCGCGCAGGCGTACGTCCCGTGTGCCGCTGCGCCGCCTCGATCGCCATGGTGGCCTGCATCGGCCCATGCACAACCAGCGCCGGATATTTTTCTACCTGCTGTGCATACGGCAGGTCATAGTGGATGCGATGCGCGTTGTAAGTCGCCGCAGAATAACGAAAAAGCCGTACCTCATTCATCGGAACGCGCTCATCGTAGGCCATGCGTTCAGGCACCGGAACCTGCCGTGGCGGGCGAAAGGTTTTCGGGATGTCGAGGTAAACGATGTTCTGCTCTTCCTCGATTGCGCCGCCCATTTCGCCGGTGGTCACATGGTCCACGGTGACGAATGCCATCGGCCCGGTCTTGCCATCTTTTTGGGTCACCGCGCGGATGGTCGAGGTCTTGGTCAACCTCTCACCGACGTGAAAGACGCCTTTGAACCGCATATCACCCCCGGCCCACATCCGACGACGAAATGGCAGCGGCGGCAGAAAGCCACCCAGCGCGGGATGGCCGTCCTCTCCCAACTCGCTCATGGGCACAAACTCAGGGAAGGCGACCCAATGCCAGAGGTTTGGCAGAACGCTCCCGGCCCGCACATCGCGGACCGGGCTCAGGTCGTGGCTGACCGCCGCGTTCAGCATCCCCGCAAGGTTGGGCGTGACGCCCCCCTCGCGGGTTTCTGTTCGACCGATCCAGTCTGTGTAATCGGGGTCCATCAGGGCGGCGGCGCTCATGCCGCTGCCTTCATGCCCAACACGCGCGCCATGGTCGCCCCCATGGCCGAAGGATGCGGCGCCACCGTGATGCCCGCCGACGACAGGATCTCGACCTTTTCCTGCGCGCTTTCGCCAAAGGCGCTGATGATCGCGCCAGCATGGCCCATCTGCCGACCCTTGGGAGCGGCAAGACCCGCGATATAGGCGGCCACGGGTTTGGTCATGTGATCGCGGACATAGGCGGCGGCCTCGGCCTCTTGTGGGCCACCGATCTCACCGATCATCATGATCGCGTCGGTTTCCGGATCGTTTTCAAAGAGTTCAAGGATGTCCTTGAAGCTGGACCCATTGATCGGATCACCGCCAATGCCGATGGACGACGAAATCCCGATGCCCAGCGCCTTCATCTGGCTGGCGGCCTCATAGCCCAGCGTGCCAGACCGGCCCACAATGCCCACGCGGCCCGGCATGTAGATCGCGGGTGGCATGATCCCCATGAAGCCGCGCCCCGGTGAGATGATGCCCGCGCAGTTCGGCCCGATCAGGCGCATTTTCCGCTCTCGCGGATAACGACGCAAAAACCGCTTTACCCGCATCATGTCCTGCGCTGGAATTCCGTCGGTCACGCAGACCGCCGTCTTGATGCCCGCTTCTGCCGCTTCCATCATCGCATCTGCGGCGAAGGGAGGCGGCACAAAGAGCAGCGAGGCCTCTGCCCCGGTCGCTTCAACGGCTTCGCGCACCGTGTTGAAAACGGGGCGATTCAGGACCGTTGTGCCACCCTTTCCCGGAGTGACCCCGGCGACCACCTTGGTGCCGTATTCGATCATTTCCTGCGCGTGGAACTGGCCGATGCGGCCCGAAAGCCCCTGGACAACGACCTTGGTGTTTTCATCAATCAGGATAGCCATGTCGTGTCTCCTCAGGCTGCAGCGGATTGCGGGCGGGCGGCGACGGCCTTTTGGGCGGCCTCCTCCAGCGTGACGGCGCTGATGATGGGCAGGCCGCTTTCGCGGATGATTTTTTGCCCTTTTTCGACGTTGGTGCCGCTCAGGCGCACCACAACCGGGATCTGGATGCCGACCTCGCGGTAGGCCTGGATCACCCCCTTCGCGATCCAGTCACAGCGGTTGATTCCGGCGAAGATGTTGACAAGGATCACGCTGACGTTGGCGTCCGACAGGACCGTGCGGAACGCCTGACAGACCCGCTGTGGCGAGGCACCACCGCCGATGTCGAGAAAGTTCGCAGGGGCACCACCCGCAAGCTGGATCATGTCCATCGAGGCCATGGCGAGGCCCGCGCCGTTGATGATGCAGCCGATGTCTCCATCCAGGCCCACATAGGCCAGCCCGTTGTCAAAGGCGGTCGCCTCACGCGGGTCTTCCTGGCTGGGATCGCGCAGCGCGGCGATGCCGGGGTGTTTGTACAGCGCATTGGTGTCAAAGGACATTTTCGCATCCAGCGCAACCAGATCGCCCGCTCCGGTGATCACCAGCGGGTTGATCTCGACCATCATGGCGTCAAGATCGCGGTAGGCGCGATAACAGGCCCGCAGGAAGGTCGAGAACTGGTCGACTTGCTTGCCCTCCAGCCCAAGGCGAAAGCCCAGTTCACGCGCTTGATACAGCGCCAGCCCAACGGCAGGGTCGATCACGCTGCGCACAAGGCTGTCGGGGTCTTCTTCGGCGAGGTCCTCAATCTCCATCCCGCCGTGCCCGGAGGCGACGATCATGATCCGCTCTGACTTTCGGTCCAGCACAAAGCCAAGGTACAACTCCTGTGCAATGTCAGAGGCTTCCTCGACCCACAGACGATAGACCCCCTTGCCATTTGCGTCGGTCTGCTTGGTCACTAGCTGCTTGCCCAGCAGGCCACGGGCGAACTCCGCCACCTCGGCCTCAGTCTTGCAGACTTTGACGCCGCCCACTTCGCCGCGACCGCCGGAATGGATCTGCGCCTTGACCACCCAAGCGTCGCCACCCAGCTCACGGGCGCAGTAGGCCGCCTGTTCCGGCGAATAGGCCAGCCCGCCGCGCGGCACCGGGACGCCAAAGCTTTTCAGGATTTCTTTGGCCTGATGTTCGTGAATATCCATGCTAATTCCTCCCCTGACGGCGATTATTCTGCCGCGATGTCTGTGCTTTTCGTGGCAATGGCCTGCGCCATGTCGATGACGTTGCGGGCCATCTTTTCGCTTGCGGCGTCGATCATCTTGCCGTCAAGACTGGCAGCGCCATTGCCTGCGGCCTCTGCCGATCTCAGTTCCTCGATAATGCGCTGCGCCTTGATGACTTCGGCCTCTGGCGGGCTGAAGACGTCATTCGCCATGACGATCTGGCTGGGATGAATGGCCCACTTGCCCTCACATCCCAGCGCCGCCGCACGCCGCGCGCCTGCGACATAGCCCTGACCGTCGCTGAAATCGCCAAAAGGTCCATCAATGGCGCGCAGCCCGTAAGCGCGGCAAGCGATGACCATCCGGGTGATCGAGGCGTGCCACTGGTCGCCCGGATAATCGGGGTTCAGCCCGCCTATGTTCACCGTCCGCGCCCGCATACTGGCGGCATAGTCGGCGACACCAAAGTGCAGCGCCTCCAGACGCCCGCCGAACTGGGCGATTGCCTCGACGTTGGCCATTCCCAACGCGGTTTCGATCAACGCCTCTAGACCCACGCGGTTGGTCAGCCCGCAGGCCTGTTCGATCTGGTTGATCATCGCCTCGACCATGTAGAGGTCCGCAGGCACGCCGACCTTGGGCACAAGGATTGTGTCGATCCGGTCGCCGGCCTGCTCCATGATGTCGACCACGTCGCGGTACATGTAATGCGTGTCCAGCCCGTTGATCCGCACCGACACCGTCTTGCCCTTGGCCGCCCAGTCGATGTCGTTCAGCAGTTCCACGGCGTTCTTGCGGGCCTGATCCTTTTCCGGCGGCGCGACCGCGTCCTCAAGATCAAGGAACACGTAGTCAGCGGCGCTGTCGGCGGCCTTTTCGACCATGCCGGGGTTCGAGGCGGGCACGGCCAGTTCAGAACGGTGCAGGCGCTGCTTGCGAAGGGGGTGAAGCGTATGGGACATGTTTCAGACTTTCATTTGACAAAGGATGAGTGCCCGCGCCTGCCGAGGGGCGCAGTCCGGGACGAACCGGCTGTGCAGAGGATTTATTCGGCGGCGACCGCGTAGGTTTGCGGCGTGCCCGCGCCTTCGGCGAACCAGGCCTGCGCGGCACCTGTACCAGAGCCAGGAACAACGCCCGCGCCGGCCCGCATCAACGACAGTTCCGCGAGGCTGAGCGCGGTCAGCGCCATGCCTTCGTTGAAATCGCCCAAGTGACCGATGCGAAAGACCTTGCCGTTCAGCCGCCCAAGACCAGATCCAAACGACGCGTTGAATTCGTCATAGGCAATGCGCAGCACTTCGCGCGCGTCGACGTCCTGCGGCACGCGGATCGCGCTGACGGTGTCGGAGTAATAGCTGTGATGCTCCGCCACCAGATCCAGCCCCCAGGCCTGCACCCCCCGGCGGATGCCTTCGGCAAGCCGCGTGTGGCGGGCAAAGACCGCCTCCAGCCCTTCGGCAAAGATCCGGTCCAGCGCGGCCCGAAGCCCGTGCAGCAGCGGCGTCGGCGGGGTGTAGGGAAAATAGCCATCGGCGTTCATCGCGCGCATGTCGGCAAAGTCATAGTAGGCGCGGCGCATGGTGGCTGTCCGCGACGCCTCCAACGCCTTTTGGCTGACGCCGAGAATGCCCAGCCCCGCAGGCATCATCATGCCTTTCTGGCTGCCGGTAACGGCAAGATCGACGCCCCATTCGTCCATGCGGAAATCCATGGACCCGATGGACGAAACGCCGTCAACGAAAAGCAGCGCGTCGTGAAAGGTGCTGTCCAGCGCGCGGCGCACGGCGGCCACATCGGACACAACGCCGGTCGCGGTCTCATTGTGGGTGACGAAGACCGCCTTGATCTCATCCTGCACGTCGCGGCCAAGGATGCGTTCGAACTCTCCCACCGGGGCGCTGGCCCCCCAGGGCAGATCGACCACGACAGGGTCCAGCCCCAGCATTTCCGCCATCTTGACCCAGAGCGTCGAAAACTGACCATAGCGCGCCATCAACACCTTGTCGCCGGGGTTCAGCGTGTTGGTGATTGCCGCCTCCCAAGCCGAGGTGCCAGAGCCGGGGAACAGCATGACCTCGCCTGTTCCGGTCTTGAACACACGCTTGAGGTCGGAAAACAGACCCAGCGTCAACTGGCCGAAATCGCTGGCGCGCTGGTCCTGCTGCGGGACGTTCATCGCCTGCCGCACGGCCTCTGGCACATTGGTCGGTCCGGGAATGAAGAGATGTGTCTGTCCGGTACGCATGGCGGTTCTCCCTATCGAATGACAGGGACCATGCGCCATACATTCGGAAACCGGAAACACTCCCGGGTCCTGCTGTAAATGCGAGATTTTACAAAACTGAATATTTGTAAATTTGTAAAATTTCGTATACTGTGAAATACCATGAAGACCTTCATCGGCCCCCGCCTGCGCCGGCTGCGCATCGAACACGGACAGACACAGGTCCAGATGGCCAAGGCGCTTGGCATCTCGACCTCTTATGTAAACCTGCTGGAAAAGAACGAGCGCAGCATTTCAGTGCCCGTCCTGCTCAAGCTGTTCGAGGCCTATGGCGTCGATTGGCGCGACATCGCCGAGGACGACGATACCGCGCAGCTTGCCGACATTCGCGCTGTGCTACAGGACCCCTTGTTCGAGAGCGGCCGCCCCGATCTGCCACAATTGCGCGCGGCGCTGGCGCACAGTCCCGACCTTGCCAGTTGCTTTCTGAAACTGCACCGCGCCTATCTGGCCACAAACGACCAGTTAATGAGTATGGCCAGCACCGGTGAGGGCGGAAGCCGTGTTCTGCCATTGACCTCCGAGGCCGTGGTCCACAACTTTTTTCGCAGCAACCGCAACCACTTCGAAGCGCTTGAAGAGGCGGCAGAGGGCTTTTGGTTTGGCGAAGGCGTGGACCCCGACGACATCTATCCGGCGCTCAAACTGCGGCTGAAACACCGGCTTGATCTGCGGGTGCGCATCGTCCCGGTGGCGGACATGCCGCAATCGCTACGTGAGTACGATGAGGACCGGCGTGAGGTCAGATTGTCAGAGGCACTGGACCACCCCAATCGCGTGTTCCAACTGGTGCATGTGGCGGGCCTTCTGGAACAGAAAGAATTGCTGGACGGCATTCTGGAACGCAGCGGGCTGACCGATGCCAAAGGCCGCGCGCGCTGCCGGGTGGAACTGGCCAATTATTTCGCCGCCGCCGTGCTGATGCCCTACGACCGCTTTCTGTTCGAGGCCATTGCGAGCAAGTACGATTTCGACCACCTCGCCACCCGCTTTGGTGTCAGCTTTGAACAGGCGTGCCATCGGGCGACCACGCTGCAGCGCAGCGGAGCGCGCGGCGTGCCGCTGTTCTTTCTGCGAATCGACAAGGCCGGAAACGTCACCAAGCGTTTCAACGCGACCGATTTCCACCTTGCCGAATACGGCGGGGCCTGCCCCCGGCTGGAGGTCCACGCCTGTTTCCGCTCTCCCGGTCTGATCCTGCCGCAGGTGGTCGAGATGCCGGACAAGTCGCAGTTCATCGTTTTTGCGCGCACCGTGGATCGCCCCAGTTTCACCCGACACCGGCAGGATGTGCGGCTGGCCGTTGCCGTGGGCTGCGCCATGGATCACGTCGGCAGCATCGGATACGCCGAAGATCTCAATATCACACAGGCGCGTGCGACGGAGATCGGCATCAACTGCCGTGTCTGTCCCCGCGCCAACTGTGACCAGCGGGCGCATCAGGCGGTGGTTCTGTCCGATCCGGTGGATGAAAACCGGCGCGGCGCCACCCGCTATGCGCTCTGATCGTGCGTGGGCCTTTGTGGCTTTCTTCGGGTTGACCCTTCAGCCACAGCCCTATCTACCTTGACGTGTAGGTCCGGATCGGGCCGACACCAACACTCGTAGACAGAGTCCCTTCCCCCGGCGCACCTCACGTCAAAATTTCCTCTGAAATCGATTGGAGCCCTCATGGCTACTCCCCCCCTTCATCCCGTCGCACGAACCCTTGCTGCCGAACATGCGCGTGGAGAGTTGTCGCGTCGCGAGTTTCTGACGCGCACCACGTCGCTTGGCCTGACAGCCGCCACCGCCTACGGGCTGATCGGCGTCGCCATGCCCTCCGAGGCCCGTGCCCAGCCCGCACAGGGCGGCACATTGCGGATCCAGTCGGACGTGCGCGCGCTCAAGGATCCGCGCACCTATGACTGGCCGCAAATGTCGAATTTTTCGCGTGGCTGGCTGGAATACCTCGTCGAATACCAGCGCGACGGCAGCTTTAAGCCGATGCTGCTGGCAGGCTGGGAGGTCAACGCCGACGCCACGCAATACACGCTGAATGTGCGCCCCGGCGTCACATGGAATGACGGCACGCCGTTTACCGCCGCCGATGTCGCCTTTAATATTACCCGCTGGTGCGATCAGACGGTCGAGGGCAACTCGATGGCGTCGCGGATGTCCACGCTGATCGACCCCGCAACAAAGCAGGCCATCGACGGTGCCATCGTCGCAAGCGATGACCTGACCGTCACGCTGACCCTGCCCGCGCCGGACATCACGCTGATTGCCGGTTTCTCGGACTACCCCGCCGCAATCGTGCCGCAAGACTTCAGCGGCGACCCGATGGCCGATCGCAAAGGCACCGGCCCCTTCATCCCGACCGAACTGGAGGTTGGCGTAAAGTCGGTCATGGTCCGCAACGAGGACCACACTTGGTGGGGCACCGAGGTTTATGGCGGCCCTTATCTGGACCAGATCGAATACATCGATTTCGGAACCGATCAGGTGACCCATTTCTCTGCCGCCGAGTCGGACGAAGTGGACATGCTCTATGAATCGCTGGGCGAATTCGTCGAGTTGTTCGACAGCATCGGCTGGCAAAAATCCGAAACCATCACCGCAAACACGGTGGTGATCCGCACCAACCAGAACGCGGAAATCGACGGCCAGACACCCTATGCGGACGTTCGCGTGCGCCGCGCGCTGGCAATGGCGGTCTCGAATGCGGTCTGCCTTGAGCTTGGCTATGCCGATCAGGGCGAGGTCGCCGAAAACCACCATGTCTGTCCGATCCACCCCGAATATGCCCAACTTCCCGCGCAAGAGCCCGACCCGGCCAAGGCGGCGGCCCTGATGGCGGAAGCCGGGTTTGCGGACTTCGAGCATGAGCTGATCTCGATCGACGACAACTGGCGGCGCGACACCTGCGATGCGGTCGCCGCACAGCTGCGCGATGCCGGTTTCAAGGTGCGTCGCACAATCATCCCCGGCAACACCTTCTGGAACGATTGGGCGGACTACCCGTTCTCAGCGACCGACTGGGCACAGCGCCCCTTGGGAGTGCAGGTTCTGGCTCTGGCCTACCGGTCAGGCGAGGCGTGGAACGAAACCGGCTTTGCCAATGCCGAATTCGACGAGACACTCAAGCAGGCGATGGCCGTCGCCGACGCCGAGACCCGGCGCGCGCTGTCGGCCAAGTTGCAGACGATCATGCAGGACGAAGGCGTTATCATCCAACCTTACTGGCGCGCCACATATCGCCACGCACGCCCGGGCGTCATCGGCGCCGAACAACATCCGACCTTCGAAATCCACGTCTATAAATTGGGCCTTGAGGCCTGAGCCATCAAAAATGCCGCCCTGCGCAGGTTCGCAGGGCGGCACTTTTCCAAAGTCGACCCGCAGTCTGACCTAATTCAGGGCCGGGATCACTGCCAATCCAGCACCACCTTGCCAGAGCGGCCCGACTTCATCACCGAAAAGCCATCGGCAAATTGGTCCACCGGATACCGGTGGGTGATCACCTTGGACACGTCCAGCCCGTTTTCCAGCATCGCGATCATCTTGTACCAGGTCTCGAAGATCTCGCGCCCGTAGACGCCCTTGATCGTGATGGCCTTGAACACGATGCGCGACCAGTCGACCGGCGATTTCCCCGGCGGGATGCCCAGCAGCGCGATCCGGCCGCCCATCACCAGCGTCTCGACCATCTGGTCGAGCGCCACCTGATTGCCCGACATCTCCAGCCCCACGTCAAAGCCTTCGCGCATCTTCAGCCGCGTTTTCACGTCGCGCAGGTCCTCTGTCGCCACGTTGACCGGCACGACGTCGGCCACCTTTTCCGCCAGCGCCAGCCGATCGGGGTTCACATCCGTGATGACAACGTGCCGGGCACCGACGTGCCTCGCGACTGCGGCCGCCATGATTCCGATTGGCCCCGCGCCGGTGATCAGCACGTCTTCGCCTACCAGATCGAAACTCAACGCCGTGTGAACGGCATTTCCCAGCGGGTCCAGAATGGCCCCGATCTCGTCGGGGATCTCGTCCGGCAGCGGCACCACGTTGAAGGCAGGAAGGCGCAAATACTGCGCAAAGGCCCCCTGCTCATTCACGCCAATCCCGCGGGTTTGCGGGTCCAGATGGAACTTGCCCGCCCGCGACTGGCGCGAGTGTTTGCCAATCAGGTGGCCCTCACCACTGCACCGCTGACCGATCTTGAGGTCATCGACGTTGCGGCCAATCTCGACGATCTCACCTGCGAACTCATGGCCCGTCACCAGCGGCACCGGCACCGTCTTTTGTGCCCACTCGTCCCAATTCCAGATGTGTATGTCGGTGCCGCAGATGCCGGTGGCCTTGATCTTTATCAGCACATCATCGGGGCCGATCTCTGGCACAGGGACGCGTTCCATCCACAGGCCTTCCTCGGGCTTGGCCTTGACCAGTGCTTTCATCTGGTTGCTCATGAGATCACCTTTAGTTCGCGCCCGACTTCACCAAAAGCCGCCAGCGCACGGTCCAACTGTTCGCGCGTCAGAGCCGCGCTCATCTGTGTGCGGATGCGGGCCTGTCCGCGCGGCACCACCGGAAAGAAGAAGCCTGAGACATAGACGCCCTTGTCGAACAACCGCGACGCCATGTCCTGCGCCAGTTGCGCCTCCCCCAGCATCACCGGGATGATAGGGTGCTCCCCCGGAAGCAGGTCAAAACCGAGGTCGGTCAGGCCCGCCCGCCAATAGGCGGCGTTCTCAAACAGTTTTGCGCGCAGGTCGTCGCCCTCTTCGACCAGCCGGATCGCCTCGATCCCCGCAGCCACGACAGCGGGCGGCAGCGCGTTGGAAAACAGGTAAGGCCGGGCGCGCTGGCGCAGCAGGTCGATAACCGGCTGGGGACCGGCAATATAGCCGCCGATGGCCCCGCCCAGCGCCTTGCCCAGCGTGCCGGTCAGGATGTCCACATCGACGCCGAAATGCGCGGGCGTCCCCTGCCCCTTTGGCCCCATGAATCCGGTCGCGTGGCAGTCATCGACCATGACCAGCGCATCGTATTTTTCAGCAAGCGCCGTGATCTCAGGCAGCTTGGCCAGATAGCCGTCCATCGAGAACACGCCGTCCGTGGCGATCATGATAAACCGCGCGCCATCTTCGCGCGCCTTTTGCAACTGCGCCTCCAGTTCCGCCATGTCGGAATTGGCGTAGCGATAGCGCCGCGCCTTGCACAGGCGGATCCCGTCGATGATCGACGCATGATTGAGCGCGTCCGAGATGATCGCATCCTCAGGCCCCAAGAGCGGCTCAAACAACCCGCCATTGGCGTCAAAACAAGCGGCGAAAAGGATCGAGTCATCCTTGCCCAGAAACCGCGCCAGCCGGGTTTCCAATTCGCGGTGCAGATCCTGCGTACCGCAGATAAAGCGGACAGAGGCCATGCCGTAGCCTTTTGGCTCCATTGCAGATTTTGCAGCCGTGATCAGGTCAGGGTGGTCTGCAAGGCCAAGATAGTTGTTGGCGCAGAGGCAGATCTTGCTCTGACCGTCCACCATGATTTCACCGCCTTGGGGCGAGGTGATCATGCGCTCACGCTTCATCAATCCCTCGGCGTCGATTTGGGCGAGGGTGTCGGTCATATGGGTCAGGAATCGGTTTGTCATGTCAGCCTCCGTTGCCGGACACGCTAACATAACGGACACATTTCCGAAATAGGGGATTTTCAGTATGACGGATTATTTTCCATCATATCGGCATAAGTTTAAGCGTCCTGCACCACAAGGAAAGCCCGTGCCGGGGCGGCGGCGGCAATCTTGTGCGCCACATCCGCTGCATACCGCGCCGTGTCACCGGGGCCGAGCCGTTCGGTCCCCGCCCCACTGGTGACCTCCACCTCTCCCTCGATGACGCTGAGGTGTTCGCGCGCGCCGCGCGCGTGCGGCAGGCTGTCAAGCATACCACCGGCAGCAAAGCGCAGCTCATAGACCTCATGCCGCCCCGCCTCTTCGGGTGGTGACAGAATGCGGATGGTACAACCCGCGCCACGATTCTCGATCGTCGGCACGTCGCTGGCACGCAGCACCTCGATCTGGCGGGCGGGGGCCTCTTCCAGCAAACCGGCAAAATCGACCTGCAAAGCGCGGGTCAGGTTCCAAAGCGTCGCGATTGTGGGCGAGGATTCGCCCCGCTCTATCTGGCTGACCATACTGCGGGACACGCCCGACAGCTTGGCCACCGCATCTAGCGACAGCCCTTGTGCGCGGCGCGCCTCACGCAGGCGGGCGGGGAGTTTTGCCAAGATGGCGTCGGGATCTTCCGTCATACTGGATGCATAGCGCGCGTATTCCACCCGGACAAGTCCGGTGCTCTTTCCACCGCGTGCCGCCCGTGTCACGGTCCCCGCGATTTCACACAGGACATCCCGATGACCGACAGCCACGTCTCAACTCACGACGCCGCCCCCGACGCGCGCAACGACGATATCCTCATCTACGTGAACGGCGAAATCGTGCACCGGGATGAGGCGCGCGTGTCGGTCTATGACAGCGGCTTTCTGCTAGGTGACGGGATCTGGGAAGGCCTGCGCCTGTACGACGGCCATATCCCCTTTGTGGATGCGCACCTTGACCGGCTGTATGAGGCGGCCCTGTACCTCGACCTCGACATCGGCAAAACGCCGGCCGAACTGACGCAGGCGGTTTGGGACACGCTAAAAGCCAACGAAATGACAACGGACGTGCATATCCGTCTGATGGTCACGCGCGGCCGCAAGAAAAAGCCGTTTCAGCACCCGCATCTAAGCATCTATGGACCGACCATCGTCATCATCGCCGAGCATTCGAAACCCGACGACAGTGTGATCGAGCGCGGAATTTCCTTGTTCACCGTACCGCATCACCGGGGACTGCCGCTGACGCAGGACGCCAAGCTGAACTCGCACTCCAAGCTGAACTGCATCATCGCGCTGAACCACGCGGTGCGGGCAGGCGCGGATGAGGCGCTGATGCTGGACCCGTTCGGGTTTGTGAACACGACCAACGCCTGCAACTTCTTCATCGTGCGCAAAGGCGCGGTTTGGACCTCGACCGGCGATTATTGCATGAACGGGATCACTCGGCAGAAGGTGATCGACCTTTGCCGTGCGTTGGATATCCCTGTCTATGAGCGCAACTATTCGCTTGTAGACACCTATGGCGCCGATGAGGCCTTTCTGACCGGCACGTTTGGCGCGCAAACCCCGGTGTTTACGATTGACGGGCGTGTGATTGGCGGCGGCAAGGCCGGGCCGGTGTTCCACCGCATCCGCGCGGCCTACAAGGCGATGATCGCGCGCGGCGACTGACACGCCGCTTCAGACAAACCCCAGGATCGTGTCGGTGCCCGCCGGACCGCTCGCCGTCCCCGCGCCCAGACCAACCGTCACCTGCACCGCGTAGGCGGAAAAATTCAGCGTGTCGTTGCCATTCCCTGCTTCGCCACCGATCAGGGTCTCATTGCCCGATCCGCCGATAATGTGCTCGTACTGCATCGAAACGCGGTCCCCGGCGGCTACAGGATCGAGGGAACTGCTGACGGCCCAGTAGGACGACCCGTTGGTAATATCGAGATGCCCCCCCGTCGTGGTCGCGGAGTAATCCAGCATGTCATTGCCAGCCCCACCCGATCAGCGCATCCACGCCCAGTCCCGGCACCTCCCAGTCATCGCCGGACCCGCCGTCAAGCGACTCCGCGCCATCCCCGGCAAACGGCGTGTCATTCCCTCCCAGCCCAAGCAGCCAATCGGAAAAGATACTGCCATTGTTGACGTCGTTTCCATCTGTCGCCGTAGCGAAGATCACTCCGCTATCACGATGTGCCATGTGCCCCCAGACCTCCATTGTCGATGCCGCTGTGGCGTTCGTGCCGAGAGTTAAAGGAGGGCAAGAGACGCGGAGCATTGATCCCAGGCAACGCCCCCAAGATGGAGATAATCGGCGCACTTCATAAAACGGTATACAGAAAACACCTCAACGCGAGACCTAAGCCAGAAAAATTCGATCTATTGACAGAATCTGTATACAGGATAACTTTCCGACATCGCCCTTTGGGAGGAGAGGCATGGATCGGCAAGAACGCAGTGCGCAGTTCGCGCGCGCCCTCATGGAATTGCGCTCTCTGGTGCTCAACGGAGAGTATGCCGGGGGTGAACGTCTGGCCGAAACGGTGCTGGCCGACAGGCTGGGCCTGTCGCGCACACCGCTGCGTCAGGCGATGGACCGTCTGGTAGACGAAGGCCTGCTGGAACGGATCGAAACCGGCGGATGCCGCGCGGCGCGGTTTTCCAAGGCCGATATCCACGATGCCATCGAATTGCGCGGCGTGCTGGAGGGTACGGCAGCGCGTCTTGCGGCGGAACGCGGCGCCCTGCCCGACCTTGCCAGCCGCATGGTTGAGGTGCTGGAACAGTTGGACGTCGCGGTGGCAGGTACGCTGGATTTCAAGGCCTATGTGCCCCTCAACGCCGAGTTCCACGACCTACTGGCCAATCTTGCTGGCAGCGCGGTGATCGCCCGCGAGGTAGAGCGTGCCGGCCGCCTTCCCGCCGCCTCGCCTTCGGCGTTCATGCAGGGGCAAGAGCTGATCCCGGATTTCCGCGAAAGCCTGACACGCGCACAGCGCCAGCATCGCGACATCTTTGACGCCATACAAAACCGGCAAGGCAGCCGCGCCGAGGCGCTGGCCCGCGAACATGCGCGTCTTGCCCGCACCAACCTTGAATACGTGACGCAGGAAGAGCCGGAACTGGCCGAAAAAGTGCCGGGACTGTCCCTTATCGCGAACTGACATTTTGACATAGGGAGAGAGGACCAACCATGCCCAGTCTCAACGACGCAATGAAAGCCTGGAACAATCCGGTAGAGATGCTGCGAAATTCGCAGGCAGGAATGTATGTCTACCCGGTGGTAACGCCGGAGTTTCAGAACTGGCGCAACGAACAGGCGGCGTGGCGCGAAACGGCTGTGCTGTTTGACCAGTCACACCACATGGATGAGGTGATCGTCGAGGGTCCGCAGGCGACAGAGTTCTTGTCTCATCACGGGATCAACTCTTTCTCAAATTTCGACCTGAACCGGGCCAAGCATTTTGTGCCGGTCACGCCCAATGGCCATGTCATCGGCGACCACATCATCTTTCGTGAGCGTGAAGACAAATACATCCTCGTCGGGCGCGCTCCGACCTCGAACTGGCTGATGTTTGCCGCCGCTTGGGGCAAATGGAATGTCCGGTTGCGGCACGACCCCCGCTCTCCCTCGCGGCCCGAAGGGGAGCGTGTGATCCGCGAGCATTATCGCTATCAGATCCAAGGGCCGGACGCGCCGAAAATCTTCGAGAAGATGAACGGCGGGCCGATCCCTGACATCAAGTTCTTTCACGTCGACCAGATCAATGTCGGCTCCAAGAAGGTGCAGGCGCTGCGCCACGGCATGTCCGGCGCGCCGGGGCTGGAGATCTGGGGGCCGTACAAGGACAAGGATTACATCCACTCTGTCATTCTGGAGTCCGCCCGCGAGGCCGGTGTGAACCTCGTTCAGTGCGGCAGCCGCGCCTATTCGACCAACACGCTGGAATCCGGCTGGATTCCATCCCCGCTGCCCGGAATCTACACCGGCGACGGGATGCTGGCGGACTACCGCGACTGGCTGGGTGCCGACATGTATGAGGCCGCAGGCGCTATCGGCGGCTCCTTTGTCAGCGACAACATCGAGGATTACTACGTCAACCCCTTCGAACTCGGCTATAACTTTTACATCGGCTGGAAGAAGGATGATTTCATTGGCAAAGCCGCTCTGGAAAAGATCAAGTCAGAGGGCGCGACCCGCAAGAAGGTTACGTTTGAGTGGAACCGCGACGACGTGCTGAAGGTGATCGCCAGCGGCTTTGAAGAAGGGCTGCCGTACAAGTGGATCGACTTCCCTCAGCCGAACTACGCCTCCTCCAGTGCGGATATGGTGATGCGCGACGGGCAGAAGGTCGGCATGTCGATGTTCAACGGCTATAGCTGGAATGAACGCTGCATGCTGTCGCTGGGCGTTGTGAACAACGACGTCGAAGTGGGCGATGTGCTGACGTTGATCTGGGGAGAGCCGGACGACACTGCCAAAACCTCGACCGAAAAGCACAAGCAGGCCGAAATCCGGGTGCGTGTCGCCCCGACGCCCTATGCAAAGGAAGCCCGCGAAACCTATGCGGACAGCTGGCGCACCAAGGCGGCGCAATAGCAAGATTTCATGCCCTCACGGGCGGAATGCATTTCTTTCCGGGCATAGTGGTACGCTACTGTGGCCGGAAAACAGAGCGAGCCGGGGAGGGTTCGCCACACCAACCGGGAGGAATACCATGAAACTGACCCATATGATTGCGGGTGCCACTGTCGCGGCGACACTGGCGGTGACCGCGCAGGCGCAAGAGTTGAAATTTGCGAATTTCACCCCGCCCTTTCACACAATCAACGCCAGCGTGATCGAAAAACTGAACGCTGATTTGACCGCCGCGACCGATGGTGCGGTCACAGTGCGCGGCTATCACGGCGGCGAACTGGGCGCAGGCCCGGTGGAACAATATGTGCGCGCGGTGCAGGGCGTGTCCGACATGGTGTGGGGTCTGCCAGGTTATACCTCGTCGCAGTTCCAAAAGACGATGATTGTCGAACTGCCCAACGCCATCCCGCTGGACCAGCCGGGCTATGTCGCCCTCTGGGCGGCCTTTGACGAGATCAGCGGCGAGTTTCCGGCCACCAAACCGATCGCCTTGTGGACCTCGGAACCGAATATTTTCATCATGAAGGACGTGCAAATCCGCAAGCCGTCGGACCTTGCCGGGCTCAAGGTCCGGGTTGCCGGTGCCACCGCCGCAGAAGTCGCAGAGGCACTGGGGGCGACCCCGGTACAGATGCCGATCAACCAAGTCTACAACGCATTGCAGACCGGGCTGATCGATGGCGTGATCACCGGTGCGTCGACCCTGTCGGACTTCAAACTGGACGAAGTTGCGGACAGCTACACCATCGGTGCCAACCTTGGCCGCCTCGCCTTTTACACGGTGATGGGACAGGGGTCTTATGACAAACTGTCCGCCGAGGCCAAGGCCGCCGTCGACGCCGCCGCCGGGATCGAGGTTTCAAAATCCGCCGAGATCGCGTGGAATGCCACCGCGGATGCTGCCCTTGAGGCGGCGCGCGCCGACGACCGGAACGTGGTGATCGACCTGTCCCCCGAAGAGGCACAGGCGTTTTCCGATGCCGTCGCCGATGTGGTCAACGGCTATGTCGCCGAAGTCAACGGCGACGCCGCATTGGCCAAGATGCGAGGAGAGTGAGTGCTCAACTCTCTCAGGACGGTTGCGGACGGGCTGATACGCCTGTCCGCGGCTATCGGCACACTGGCCCTGCTGGCCGAGGTTGGGGTGATCCTTGTGGATGTGATTGGCCGTGCCTTTGGCCATCCGCTGTTCGGCAGTCAGGACCTGATCACCATGATCATGGTTATGCTTGTCTTCGGCGGCATGGCCCTGTGTGACCGGAGCGGAGGCCATATCGCGGTCGATCTGTTCCAGAAATCCTTTCCGCCGCTGCTGAACCGTGTCATCGACGTGCTCTCTGCCCTCTTGGGCGCAGTGATCTTTGCCTTTATCGCCTGGGCGATCTGGGAAAGCGCGAAACTGAGCGTGATGCTCAACCTGTCCACCAATCTGTTGCGCCTTCCCAAGGTCTGGTTCCAGTGGGGCCTGTGCGGCTTTGCGGTGCTGACGGCACTTGGCCTGATGTTGCGCGCGCTGGAATTGACGATCTCAGGCCGTGACGTGCGAACCGAATGGAACAACACATGAGCGGCGGCGCTGTCGGTATCCTTGGAATCGCGTTTCTACTTGTGCTGTTGATGCTGCGCATCCCGGTGGCCTTTGCGATGTTCCTTATCGGCTTTCTGGGGATCTGGCACCTGAACGGCTGGAACGCGGCCATGGGCCTGCTGTCCTCGGAAACCTTCACGCTGGCCTCAAACCCGGAACTGGTGATCATCCCGCTGTTCATTCTGATGGGCAACGTGGCGACAGTCACCGGGATGAGCCGTCAGCTATATGACGCAGCCTATGCGCTGATCGGGCAAATTCGCGGCGGGCTGGCCTCGGCCACGGTGATCGGATGCGGCGGGTTTGCCGCCCTGTCCGGGTCATCGGTGGCCTCAGCCCTGACGATGGGCAAAGTCTCGCTGCGTGAAATGGACCGTTTCAACTATGACAAACGCCTATCGACAGGGGTGGTCGCCGCCGGAGGCACGCTGGGTATCCTGATCCCGCCCTCGACCGGTTTTGTGATCTACGCGATCCTGACCGAACAAAGCATCGGACGCCTGTTCCTCGCCGGGGTTCTGCCCGGCTTGCTGTTGCTCTCCGCCTTTATCCTGACAATCACCCTGATGTGCTGGATCTGGCCCGCGCTGGGCCCCGCCGGTCCGCGCACCAGCATGGCGGACAAAAGCCGCAAGCTGCTGGGCGCTCTACCGATCCTCATCGTCATCCTGCTGACCATCGGCGGCATCTATGCCGGTTTCTTTTCCCCGACCGAAGCGGCAGGCGTCGGCGCGGGATTTGTCATCCTCTACGGAATTGTGACCCGCACCCTGGGGCTGCGCGCCTTTTGGGAAGCCGCCAAAGACAGCATCGTGACGACGGCAACTGTTATGCTGATCCTGATCGCGGCTCATATGATCAACCCCTTCCTTGCCCTCAGCCATATCCCGACAGTCGTGGGAGAGTTCCTTAGCAATCTTGGGACCGGGAGCATCGGCACGCTGATCGTAATCCTGCTGGTGTATCTCGTGCTGGGCTGCTTTCTCGAAGGGTTTGCCATGCTTGTCCTGACCCTGCCGATCTTCTTCCCGGTCATTATCGACCTTGGCATCGATCCAATCTGGTTCGGGGTGTTGGTCGTGCTTACGCTGGAAATGGGCCTGATCTCACCGCCCGTGGGGCTTAACGTATTTATCGTTAAGTCCGTGGCGCCGAACGTCGATCTGGGGACAATCTTTCGCGGGGTTCTGCCATTCTGGCTGGCAATGATGGCGACACTGGCGGTCTTGATTGCCTTTCCCCAGATTTCCCTCATCCTGCCAAATACGATGTTCAACTAGACAGGCCGACCCATGGCAGACGCGCAGGTGATCCCCCGCAATCTCAGACACCTGCGCCTGCTTCCAGCCATCGCGGATCAACGCTCATTGACGGGGGCTGCGCATGTCTGCGGCTTGTCACAAACCGCCGTCACCCATGCGCTGCACAAACTTGAAGCCGCCATCGGCAATGCGCTTTTCGATCGCAACAGCGCAGGCGCTTTTCCGACACAGCGCGGCGCGGTCCTGCTTGCCCGGGTGAGACGCGCAATGGAGAGACTGGACCCCGCGTTGGAAAGCGTCACTCCCGGGCTGTCGCGTGTGGTGACCCACTCGCAGTTAACGGCTCTCATTGCCACAGCCGACAGTGGCAATGTCACCTTGGCCGCGCGGCGCCTGAAACTTGCGCAACCCACGGTACACCGCGCAGTCACCGACCTTGAGAAAGCTGCTGGTCGACCGCTTTTTGATCGCGCCGCAAACGGTCTGCTGCCTCGGCGTGCCTGCCTTGCGCTGTGCCGGGCCGCTCGTCTGGCCTTTGCAGAACTGGATCAGGCAGAGGCCGACTTGGATGAATTTGACGGTCGCGAAGGGGGCAAGATCGTGATCGGTGCACTGCCTTTGTCGCGGTCCAGTCTGTTGCCCTCCGCTTTGGTCGCCTTCAGAAAGGAACGCCCCAACACACCCGTCACGGTTCTGGATGGGCGGTACGAAGATCTGCTTGCAGGTTTGGTTTCCGGCGAAGTCGACATGATATTAGGCGCACTCCGTGACCCGGCCCCGATCGCCGAAGTCGAGCAACACGCCTTGTTCGATGACCGGCTGTGCTTCGTGGCCGGACCTGAACACCCTATGGCAAATGCCCCTGCCCCTTCGGTCGACGCCCTTGCCAAACAGGCATGGATTGTTCCCCGCGAAGGGGCACCAGCCCGCCGCCAGTTCGAGACGTTCTTTAGGGAGCGCGGCCTGCCCCCGCCGCAAAGCGTGGTCGAGAGTGGGTCAGTGTTGCTGATGCGGGAAACATTAAGACAGAGCGACATGCTGGGCTGTATTTCGGGCGGTCAGGCCGCTGCGGAAATACGCCAAGGTCTTATGGTTCGTCTTTCGGTTCAGCCCGATCTTCCCGTACGTCGGATCGGTTTGACGCATCGTTCCGGGTGGTACCCGACGGCGAGTCAGGAGCGGTTTCTGTCCCACTTGCATTCAGATACGAGTATTTGAATATGGATTTTTGTATATGATTGGACGGACAAAAGCCCCCGCGAGTGTTTACTCGTGGGGGCTTTTGTATTTGGATATGTATAGAGCTGTTGGTTTTTTCTA
>NZ_JAXMNR010000013.1:0-69783 GCF_034670325.1 Antarctobacter sp. | reverse complement strand
TAGAAAAAACCAACAGCTCTATACATATCCAAATACAAAAGCCCCCACGAGTAAACACTCGCGGGGGCTTTTGTCCGTCCAATCATATACAAAAATCCATATTCAAATACTCGTATCTGAATGCAAGAGCGCCGGCTTCGGTGCTTTTGCGCGGTGCGTTGAGCCGACTTTCCTGCCGGCATTCGAACATCCAGTCGCCCGAATGCGCATCGCTGTGCCGACGTCGTTGGCACATTTGGGTCGCTCGCCCCGTGGCAGTCTCAGGATGGCCACGTGGCAAGGGTGCAGAGTTGCGCATGTGTCGATCGACGCAATCGACTTGATGCGTGATCGCTCATTTGCAACGTCTTTGGGGATTCGCCTTGTGATGATCCACGCGCCCCGCGAAGTGACTAAAAAAGCAGCGTTGCCTGTTGTTGGGAAAACACAACCAACTTTCCCAGACCAGTAGCCCATTTGGCCTAAAACACAATTTAATGCGCAGTTTCAAGGGTCTAACGCGTATCCAAGCCGCGTCTTTGGTTTTCTTTCTAGTTCAGGCATGGGCTGGCCACGCCACCGAACAAACTATTAATTTACACCAGTAAAAATTCGGATTTAGGTTTGTTGCCATGCTGTCCGCGAAGACACCCTTCTGCGGTCGATCGATTGATCTGTCTCAAGACGGACCAAATTCGGCTCTTTGGGGAGGAGCCTTGGACAGTTTGCAAGCAAGGGGCATCTGCTCCAAAAAAGAGGACGGGCTGTCACTCGCAGCCCGGACCAAGACCAACATGGAGACTAAAATGAAATCCAAAATTCTTTCCCTGGCGGCTGTTGCCGCTCTTGTCGCAGGCGGCGCTGCGGCAGGTACGCTCGACGATGTGAAAGCCGCGGGTAAACTCAAGTGCGGTGTAAGCCAGGGTCTGCCGGGCTTCTCGACGCCTGACGACAACGGTCGCTGGACCGGTCTGGACGTGGATTATTGCCGTGCGCTTGCAGCAGCAGTTCTGGGCGATGGCGAAGCCGTAGACTTCGTTTCATTGTCGGCAAAGGACCGCTTTACCGCGCTGTCCTCTGGCGAGATCGACGTGCTGTCGCGCAACACCACCTGGACCATCACGCGCGACACCGATCTGGGCATCACCTTCACCGGCGTCAGCTACTACGACGGTCAGGGCATGATGGTTCCCAAGAACCTCGAAATCACATCGGCTCTGGAACTGGACGGCGCAACCATCTGCACCAACACCGGCACCACCACCGAGCTGAACATCACCGACTACTTCAAGCAGCACGGCATGACCTTTGAACTGGTCGCGCTGGAGAACTCGGACGAAGTGATCGCGGCCTATGGCGCCGGTCGTTGCGAAGTCTTCACCACCGACCGTTCCGGCGTGGCCGCCGAGCGTCTGAAGCTGGCCAACCCGGATGACCATATGGTCCTGCCGGAGACCATCTCGAAAGAGCCGCTTGGCCCGTCGGTGCGTGCCGATGACAAGCAGTGGGAGCTGATTTCGCGCTGGGTTCTGAACGCCCTGATCGAAGCCGAAGAATATGGCATCACGTCCGAGAACATCGAAGACATGAAAGCCTCGGCCAATCCGTCCGTCCAGCGTATTCTGGGTGTGGGCGACAACGACTACGGCGCGCCGATGGGTCTGGACAGCCAGTGGGCCACTCGCGCAGTCGCGGCTGTGGGCAACTACGGCCAGATCTATGATCGCAACGTTGGCCCCGACACCCCGCTCAAGCTGGACCGTGGCGTGAACAACCTGTGGAACAAAGGCGGTTTCATGTACGCCCCGCCGATCCGCTGATCCTCTGATACTGAAAGGGACGGGTTTTCCCGTCCCTTTCCCATAAAAAACATAACAATCGACGGGGAACACACATGAGCTCTGCGAGCGACAGCGAAATAGAGGCAAGAGGCGAGCGCAGGGGCCTAGCGGCGCTGGTCTTTGACGCCAAGGCCCGATCCCTATTCTTTCAAGCGGTTCTGGCGATCCTGATCATCTTTGCGATCGCGGTTGCGATCCGAAACGCCGGGGCCAACCTCGCCGAACAGGGACGCGAATTCGGGTTCGATTTCTTTGATCGCCCATCTGACATCCAGATCCTGACGACATTCGGGACGTGGCTTATCGGGTACGAGGCCGGTGAGAATACGATCTGGGATGTGTTCCTGCTGTCGATTGCCAACACGCTGATCCTTGCCATCGCGGGCGTATTCTTTGCGACGGTTTGGGGGTTTCTCCTGGGCATCTTCCGGCTATCGAACAACTTTGTCCTCAACGGCTTTGCCACGATCTATATCGAGCTTTTGCGCAACGTTCCGCTATTGCTGCAGATCTTTTTCTGGACGGCTGTGCTGCGCCTTGTCGCACCGGGTCCACGAGATTCAGGCTGGTTGGTACCGGGGCTCTTGCAGATCAACTCCAAGGGCATCTATGGCCCTTATCCCCTGGTCGAAGACGGCTTTGGCTACACGATGGTGGCCTTTCTGATCGCCTGTGTGGCGGCCATCGTCTTTGCCCGCTGGGCCAAGCGCAATCAGGAAAAGACCGGACGACAAAGACCCGTGGCCTTGATAAATCTTGGCCTGCTCATTGGTCTGCCAGTTGTGGTCTATCTGCTGTCGGGGCGTCCGATGACCATCGAATGGCCCAACTTTGTGACCGAAGGTCCAATTCTGCGCCGTGGTTTTGAGCGGGGCATCGGCAGTTACATCGCGCCAGAATTCTTTGCGCTGTTTGTTGCCCTGTTCAGCTATACAGCAGCCTTCATCGCTGAAATCGTGCGGGCGGGCATTCAGGCCGTTCCGAAAGGCCAGTCAGAGGCCGCAGGAGCGCTAGGCCTGCCGGACAGTCTGGCGATGCGCAAGGTTATCCTGCCGCAGGCGTTCCGGGTGATCGTTCCGCCGCTGACCTCGCAATATCTGAACCTGACCAAGAACTCATCTCTCGCCGCTGCCATTGGCTATCCTGAGCTGGTTGCCGTCTTTGCTGGCACCACGCTGAACCAGGTTGGCCGGGCGATTGAAATCATTGCCATCGTGATCCTTGTGTATCTCGTGATCTCGCTGCTCACGTCGGCCTTCATGAACTGGTTCAACAACCGCGTGAAGCTGGTCGAGCGGTAGGGGATAGAGGCATGACACAACAACACGACATCGCGTTCGTTCGCACAGAAGACGCGCCGCGCATGGCACCTCCACCCTCGGAAATCGGCCTGCGCGGGTGGCTCTGGCGGAATATCTTTGCCTCTATGGCGGACTATTCCTCTCCCGGTAAGGCGATGGTCTCGGTCTTTATGACCCTGATCACGGTCTTCACCGCATACGCCCTCATCTGGATGAGCTGGACGCTGCTGAACTTTGCCGTCTTTTCGGCGACTTTCTCCGATCCGGCGGGCATCAAGCGTGAAGCTTGCATTGAAAATGCCGGGGCCTGTTGGCCGTTCGTTCAGGCCAAATGGTATCAGTTCATGTACGGGTTCTACCCCCGCGAAGAGGTCTGGCGGGTGAACATCTGCTTTGCGATGCTGGCCATTGGCGTCGCTTGGCTGATCTTTCCGTTGCCACATCGCAGCAAGGTGGCGATTTTCATGCTCACCGGCTTTCCGATCCTTTGCTACGTCCTGCTGAACGGCATGCCGATCGAGCGGGCCGGAGACGTCGGTGAGGTGGTGTCGGGCGTCTGGTTCCCGTTGATCCTGATGGGCATTGCCCTGGCGGGGTGGTGGCTGACGGCCTCGGGCAAATACGGCGACGTGATTGGTGCGTTTGCCCCGGCCCTGCTGATGGCGGCCGTGGTACTGGGCATCTTCGCGGTCCTGCCTTTGGTTACCATGGTCATCGACGTGGCGCTGGGAACCGAAGTGGTCGAGACGAACAAGTGGGGCGGTCTGACGATCACGCTGGTTGTGGCGATCTTCGGTATCGTGATCTCACTGCCAGTGGGGATGCTGCTGGCGCTTGGACGGCAGTCCAAGGCCCCGATCATCCGCTATTCCTCGATCATCTTCATCGAGGTCGTTCGCGGCATTCCCCTGATTTCGGTCCTGTTCTTCGCCTCTGCCATGTTGCCCTACTTTCTGGCGCCGGGCGTGGATTTCAACAAGCTCTTGCGCGCCATGATCGGTGTGGTCCTGTTCGCGTCGGCCTATATGGCCGAGGTGATCCGGGGCGGCCTGCAGGCCATTCCAAAGGGCCAGTACGAAGGCGGCATGTCGCTGGGCCTGTCATTCTGGCAGCAGATGCGGCTGATCATCATGCCGCAGGCACTGACCACAGTGATCCCGGGCATCGTCAACACCTTTATCGGCCTGTTCAAGGATACCACGCTGGTCCTGATCATCTCGATCTTCGACCTGCTGGGCATCCTTTCGGCCACGTTGAAAGACCCTGAATGGTCGACCGCCAGCACTGCTTACACCGGCTACCTTGTTATCGCGCTGATCTACTGGATCTTCTGCTTCGGCATGTCGCGATACTCGGTTTACATGGAAAACAAGCTCAACCGGTCGCACCGGTAAGGAGTTGAGACAATGACAGAACAAGCACCCGTTGCCCGCAAGGAAATGACCGTTTCGGACGAAGTGGCCATCGAAATCACGGGCATGAACAAGTGGTACGGCACCTTTCACGTCTTGCGGGACATCAACCTGACCGTCTACCAGGGAGAGCGGATCGTGGTTTGCGGCCCTTCGGGGTCGGGCAAATCCACGCTGATCCGCTGCATCAACGCGCTGGAGGAGCATCAGCAGGGGTCCATCGTGGTGGACGGCACGCGTCTGACGACGGACCTGAAAAATGTCGACAAGATTCGGTCAGAGGTTGGCATGTGCTTTCAGCACTTCAATCTGTTCCCGCATCTGACGATCCTTGAAAACTGCACACTGGCCCCGATCTGGGTGCGCAAGACACCCAAGAAAAAGGCCATCGAAACGGCCATGCACTTTCTGGAAAAGGTCAAGATCCCCGATCAGGCTGACAAGTACCCCGGTCAGTTGTCCGGTGGTCAGCAACAGCGCGTCGCTATCGCACGTTCGCTTTGCATGATGCCGCGTATCATGCTGTTCGATGAGCCAACTTCGGCGCTGGACCCCGAGATGATCAAGGAGGTTTTGGACACGATGATCGAATTGGCCGAAGAGGGCATGACGATGATCTGCGTGACCCACGAAATGGGCTTTGCCCGGCAGGTGGCCAACCGGGTGATCTTTATGGACCAAGGCCAGATCGTCGAGCAGAATGAGCCCAAGACCTTCTTCGACAATCCGCAGTCCGACCGGACCAAGCTGTTCCTCAGCCAGATTCTCGGGCACTGAACCAACACTTGGGCACGAAACAAAAGGCGCCACCGGACTCGGTGGCGCCTTTTTTTGTCATCGGATGTGGGCGGCCTTGAACACATCTGTCACGCGCTGATGATGCGGGTGCAATTGCACGGCACCCCCTTGGCCGACGTCCATTGGGGCAAGCCCCATCAGAAGACCTGCGGTGAGTCTGACAACCGACCCGGTCGGCACGCGCAGCTTGACCAATCCCCCACCATCAGCATTGAAGAGGCCAGACATATTGGCGGCCTGCGGCTATGGACATACAACTATCACCACCCCAGCGCGGACAGCGGAGGTGGTCACACGACGGTTTCGTTGTCTTTGACTGCTCTTCGAATCGGATTTTGCTGGCTTGGATTGGTGCCGTTTAGGCGCACGCTCGACCAGCGCAGACCGCGAAACTGAGACAGGTCAAGGCGACCGTGCAGAATATCCTCCAAACTGGGCTGGCGGGTAACATTCCCCGTCGTCATGCGCAGAAAGTACCGGTCCGGAATGCCTAAAAACTCGACGAAGCCAGACATGAAGCCAGAAATTTTGGCCAAGGCGATGCTTCCTGCCGTCGTGGACACAGCAGACCCGCATCCCCACGCCGATCTTGACCGAGCGGTGCGCGGTGCTGCTGCGGTCGCGACGGGCGGCGTGTCGCCTCTTGCCATGATGCAGACTTGGTCGGACTGGGCCATTCACATGGCCCGCGCACCTGGACGGCAGTTGGAACTTGCCCAACACGCGGGGGAGAACGCAGCAAAGCTGATGGGGTTTGCCGCAAAAACGATGTCGGGAACAGCGTTGGAGCCGCCCTTTGCCCCAAAGGCATATGACCACCGGTTCACCGATTCCGGTTGGCGGAAGCCGCCCTTTAGCCTGTGGCAGCAATCTTTCCTTGCAACGCAGGACTGGTGGGATCACGCGACAGAAGGGCTGCGCGGTCTACGACCGCAAGATTCCGACCGCGCCCGGTTTTTGGTGCGCCAGATGCTGGACACGGTGTCGCCATCGAATTTCCCGGCCACAAATCCAGAGATCATCGACGAAACCGTCAGGACGAGCGGGCGCAACCTGCTGGAAGGCGCGGCTCATGCCGCCGAGGATGTGCTGAACACCGTGACGCAAGCGCACAAGCCGCCGCCCGAAGGGCACGAAGTGGGAAAGGATCTGGCCTGCACGCCGGGCAAGGTGGTCTATCGAAACGATATCTGTGAATTGCTTCAGTACAGCCCACAGACAGATCAAGTGCAGGCTGAGCCGGTGCTGATCGTGCCGGCATGGATCATGAAATACTACATTCTCGATCTGTCGCCGCAGAATTCACTGATCAACTATCTGGTCGGTCAGGGTTTTACCGTCTTCGCCATCTCATGGCGCAACCCGACGGCCGATCAGCGCGATCTTTCGCTGGAGGATTACCGCATTCGCGGCGTCATGGCTGCAATCGATGCGATCAACGCAATCCTTCCGGGACAAAAGATTCACGCCAACGGCTATTGCCTCGGCGGCACGATGCTAGCCATTGCGGCGGCGACGATGGCGCGGGACAGCGATGACAGGCTTGCCTCGGTCACGCTGATGGCGGCGCAGGTAGATTTCTCAGAAGCAGGTGAGTTGCTGCTGTTCCTTGACGAAAGCCAAGTGGCCTTCCTCGAAGACATGATGTGGGCGCAGGGCTATCTGGATCGTCCGCAGATGGCGCGCGCTTTTGCATCAATACGCGCCGAAGACCTGATCTGGTCGCGCGCCGTGCGCCGCTATTTCCTTGGGCAAGACGACCTGCCAAGCGATATCGGTGTCTGGAACGCGGACACGACCCGGATGCCCGCTTTGATGCATTCACAATATTTGCGTGGCCTGTTTCTGGAAAACCGGCTCTCGGCCGGGCGGTTCGCTGTCGAAGGGCGGGTCATTGTGCTGAAAGACATCACAGTGCCTCTGTTCGTGATTGCAACAGAGACCGATCACATCGCGCCTTGGAAATCAGTCTACAAGACGCGGCTGTTCACCGACTCAGACCTGACGTTTGTGTTGACCAAGGGCGGGCACAACGGTGGTATCCTGTCTGAACCGGGCCATGCGGGCCGTCACTACCGGATCGGGCATCGCGCGCCGAACGATCTGTACGTTGATCCAGACACGTGGCTTTCTCAGACCTCTCAGAAAGAGGGGTCGTGGTGGCCGGAATGGATCGACTGGCTGACTGTGCAAAGCGGCGATACGACGGAACCGCCGAATATGGCTGCGCCAGAAAAGGGCTTTCCTGTGCTGGGGGATGCGCCGGGTACTTACGTGCTTGAGAGTTAGCGCCGCCGCCTTAGTCCGAGATGCTGGCCGGATTGATGGGTATCGATCCAGAGCGGCAGCGAAGTGGCCGCTTCGCCTGTCATCCGCTCGAACAAGAGGTGGGTTCGCCATCTTGCCTGTCACTGTCGACGGCGTCGTGGACTTTGATGCCGTCGGAAGCAGGCGCGCTCGGGACACGACGTATTTCACAAGCGGCGCTGATCCGGATTACGACTTTGTATAGTTGCGGCAAGGCGGGCCTCGTCTGAAGCCAATACAATGCCCAAAAACCGGCGAATGATTAGGATCAAGGCATGACCGGCCGGGCAAGGGTAACCGTCATTCCAGACAAGTGAGGGTAGCCGGTCATTCATGCGACGCCTCAAGGGTCCGTGACGGCAAGCCGATCGTCGGTTGGCCCCACACTGAAAGGATCGCGTTCATGCAAATTTCGTTTCACGGTGCTGCCGGTCAGGTGACCGGATCATGCCATCTGTTTGAACATGCTGGTCGCCGCATCCTGATCGACTGCGGTCTGTTTCAGGGCTCACACGAAGCGGATGATGAGAACGCTGGCGACTTTGGATTCGATCCCTCGGACATTGACGTTCTGCTGCTTACGCATGCGCATCTGGACCACTGCGGGCGCATTCCGCTTTTGGTCAAGCGAGGATTCCGGGGCGAGATAATTTCCACCGCCGCGACCCGAGAGCTTGCCCGCGTCGTGATGCTCGATTCCGCCCATATTCAAGAGGAAGATGCGAAACACCAGGCCCGATACCAAAGGCAACGTGGGCGCAAAGCTTTGCCCGGGCTTTACGGAATCCCGGATGCGTTGCGCGCGATGGATGCCTTCGGTCGGGTGGCGCGGCTTGACGATCCGATTGACCTTGGTCGCGATATTCGGGCCACGTTCATTGAAGCGGGGCACATCCTTGGCTCCGCATCGGTCGTTGTCGAGGCTGGCACCGGTCGGGATACCCGCCGCATCGTCTTTTCCGGCGATCTCGGGAATGGCGGGCGGTCTGTTCTGCCTGACCCCGCCACCCCACCTGAGGCGGACTATGTGGTGATCGAAAGCACTTATGGTGATCGCGCACACCGCAGTTTCGAAGCGTCCCGGACAGAGTTGATCGAGGCAATCCGTAAAATCCATGATCGTGGTGGAAACACCATCATTCCCAGCTTTGCTCTCGAACGGACGCAGGAAATCCTCTTTGTCCTTTCTGAAGCTGTGCGAAAAAAAGAGCTGCCGGAAAACCTTGCAGTCTTTCTGGACTCGCCCATGGCGATTTCGGCAACCGAAATATTCGGCCGATATCCAGACGCGTTTCAATCGCAGTTCCGGAAAACCTTGGCGGCGCGTGATCCTTTTGGTCTTGAGGGGTTGCAGTTCACCCGGGGGGCTGACGAGTCAAAGGCGATCAACCGGATCACCTCTGGTGCGGTGATCGTTGCGGGATCGGGGATGTGTACCGGTGGCCGGGCGGTGCATCACCTTCAGCGCAACCTCTGGCGAGAGGAGTGCGGGGTTATTTTTGTTGGCTATGCCGCAGAGGGCACGCTGGCGCGCCGTCTTGTCGATGGCACGCAAAGCGTGAAGATTTATGGGCAGACGGTTGCGGTGAAGGCCGAAATCTTCACGATCAACGGGTTCTCGGCCCATGCGGACCAGGCAGAGCTTTTGGCGTGGCATTCTCATACCGGCCGACCGAAACGCACTTTTGTCGTCCATGGCGACCCTGACCGGGGTATGACCCATCTGCAAAAGGCGATTGAGGCAGCGGGTTTGGCGGTATCATGCCCCAAGATGCACGAAAGCATTCACCTTGACTGACCGGGCAACAGTGACCGCAGTGCGTGGACCGGTTTTGGACCTTCGCGTGGACGGGGCGTTGCCGGCCATCCACGACGCCGTGGAAATCGCCACGGGAGATCATATCGTTGTCGCTGAGGTTCAGGCACATCTGGACGCGCATCGTGTACGTGTCATCGCCCTGCAATCCACCCAAGGCATCGCGCGTGGCATGCCGGTCCGACTGACCGGTGCCCCGCTCAGCGTTCCTGTGGGCCCGGCGGTGCTGGGTCGGTTGCTGGATGTGATGGGCCGGATCGGGGACGACAAAGGCCCGCTGCCTGCGGACACGCCGCGTCGCCCGATCCATCATGCTGCGCCGTCGTTGGCTGATCAGCGCGGCCAGACACAGATTTTCTCGACCGGGATCAAGGTGCTTGACCTGCTGGCGCCGCTGGCCCGTGGCGGAAAGTCGGCGATGTTCGGCGGTGCCGGTGTCGGCAAGACGGTTCTGGTGACCGAGCTGATCCGCGCGATGGTGTCCGGTTATGACGGCATTTCGGTTTTTGCGGGTGTCGGCGAACGGTCGCGAGAAGGCCACGAGATGCTGAACGAGATGCACGACAGCGGGGTCTTGGACCAGACCGTTCTGGTCTACGGGCAGATGAACGAGCCACCCGGCGCGCGTTGGCGTGTGCCGCTTACAGCCATGAGCATCGCCGAGTATTTCCGCGATGAGCAGGGCCGCAACGTCCTGTTGTTGATGGATAACGTGTTCCGCTTTGTTCAGGCGGGGGCAGAGGTGTCGGGCCTGCTTGGCCGCATGCCCTCGCGCGTGGGATACCAGCCGACTTTGGAGACCGAGGTGGCGGATTTGCAGGAACGCATTGCCTCGGTGGGGCGTGCCTCTGTGACCGCCATCGAGGCCGTCTATGTGCCGGCAGACGATTTCACCGACCCCGCAGTTTCGGCGATCAGCGCGCATGTCGACAGCACGGTCGTCTTGTCGCGGCAATTGGCGGCAGAGGGGATCTATCCAGCAATTGACCCTATCGCGACCACCTCGGTGCTGCTCGATAAGCTTGTCGTCGGTGAAGAGCACGCCCGCGTGGCAGGCCATGTGCGTGAATTGATCGAACACTATCAGGAACTGCGCGACGTGATCGCGCTGCTAGGTGTCGAAGAACTGGGGCGCGAGGAACGCCTGCTGGTCGGGCGCGCGCGGCGGTTGCAAAGGTTTTTGACGCAACCCTTTTTCGTCGCCGCCGCCTATACCGGGATGGAAGGCCGGTCCGTTCCGCTGACCGAGACAGTGGCCGGCTGTGCGGCCATCCTTGCGGGTGAATGCGACGACTGGGACGAAGGCTCGCTTTACATGATCGGCAATCTGGACGAGGCGCGCGCCCGGGAAGAACAGCGGAAAGGCGCCGCTACATGAGCAAGACGCTGACCCTGACCGTAACCACGCCGCTTGACGTCGAAGTCGCGGAGACCGGCGTGACCTCGGTTCGCGCCGAGGACCGCAGCGGCAGCTTTGGCCTTTTGCCCGGTCATGCGGATTTCCTGACGGTGCTGGGTGCGTCGGTGCTGCGCTGGCGCGGGTCCGAGGGCGTCTGGCACTATTGCGCCCTGCGGGGCGGGATTCTGCGGGTGAGCGCAGGCGACACGATCGACGTCGCCTGCCGAGAGGCTGTCCGCGGGGACGATCTGTCGGTTCTCGAAGCGCTGGTAAAAAAGAACGTCGCCAATCAGGTGGACGCGGCACGGCGGGCGCGGGCCGAACACACCCGTCTGCACACAAATGCGATCCGCAGCCTGATGCGACAACTCGGCCCGACCTCGGGTCAGGACGATCTTGCGGAGGATTTCAGATGACCGACCCCAAACCGGACCCTGACGAAAGCCACTTGGCAGACGCGGCGAGGCGCACTCAGGCGCGCGAGGAGGCCGGCAAACGCGATCCCGAACCGTCACTTGCAAGACGATTTGGGCAAATCGGCGTGTTGGGCTGGGTGATTGTGGGGCCGACCGTTCTTGGCGTGTTGGTCGGCAACTGGTTGGATCGCCTGCTGGACACTGGGATCATGCTGTCGGCGGCGCTTACCATGCTGGGCGCGGGGCTGGGGCTTTGGCTGGCGCTGCGCTGGATGCATGAACAATGAGCGCGCTGGCGACATCCGCTGTGATCGCAGTACTTGCCGCCCTCGCGGGTTTGCTTGTGGGACTGCTGCATTTCTGGAGCCTGCGTCTGGTCGCGGATCGCCTTGTCGCCGGCCAGATGTCAGCGGTTGTGCTTCAGATGGCGCGCTTGGTTGGGTTGGCGTTGTTCTTGTACCTGTGCACCTGGTTCGGAGCTTTGGCGCTGCTGGGGGCGGGTGTCGGAGTGATGTGCGGACGCGCTGTGGTGTTACGCAGAAAGAATGCGGGGACGCCATGACCGACTCACCTCTCAGCCTAGCTTACGCCTTCAACATCGGTCCTCTGGCCATCAGCTGGGCTGTCGTGGTCACTTGGGGCGTCATTGCCTTTTTGGGTCTGGGGTCCTTTTTTCTGACACGGCGGCTTGCGATCCGGCCCGGCAAGATGCAGGCGGTGCTAGAGCTTGTGGTTGGCGCAATTGACGACCAGATCCGCGCCACCATTCCCGGCGATCCGGGACGATACCGGGCGCTGATCGGCACGCTTCTACTGTTCATCCTCGCGGCAAACTGGTCCTCGTTGATCCCCGAGGTAGAGCCGCCAACGGCGCATCTGGAAACCGACGCGGCGCTGGCCTTGATCGTATTTCTGGCCACCATCGCCTATGGCGTCAAAGCGCAGGGTGCATGGGGCTATCTGAAAAGCTTTGCCCGACCCAGTTGGGTCATGATCCCTCTCAATCTGATTGAGCAGATCACCCGGGCATTCTCTTTGATGGTTCGCCTGTTTGGCAATGTGATGAGCGGCGTTTTTGTGATCGGTATCGTGCTGTCACTTGCCGGTCTTCTGGTTCCAATCCCCCTTATGGCACTGGATATGCTGACTGGCGCGGTCCAAGCCTACATCTTTGCGATACTCGCCCTCGTGTTCATCGCTTCAGCGGTCGAGGAAGATATCCCTGACAAGGCCCAAAAGGAGTCTCAAACATGAACTATGTCCATCTTGTAAGTGTCATCGCGGCCGCGCTGGCGGTTTCGTTCGGCGCGATAGGTCCGGCGCTTGCGGAAGGGCGGGCCGTTGCGGCGGCGATGGATGCCATCGCCCGTCAACCGGAAGCGTCAGGCACCATCTCACGTACCTTGTTTGTTGGACTTGCCATGATCGAAACGATGGCGATCTACTGTCTGGTGGTCGCGCTTTTGCTGTTGTTCGCCAACCCCTACGCCTGAACAAAACATGCAGTTCGATTGGCTCACCTTCATTTTGCAGATCGTGAACGTCCTCGTTCTATTGGCGATTCTGCGGCATTTCCTGTTCCGCCCGGTGGCCGACATCATCGCCAAACGGCAGGCAGAGATCGTCGCCGCCAAAGATGCAGCTGACGCCGCGCAGGCCCAAGCAGCCAAGGCCGAAGCGGATGCCCATGCCGAGACTGAAAAGACCGCGTTAGCGCGCAACGACGTGCTGGCCAGCGCGCAGTCCGACGCTGAAAAGCAGCAAGCAAAAATGGTCGAGGCCGCCCGGGCCAAGGCCGCAAAAATCGTCGACGACGCTCAGGTAGAGGCCGCCAAGGTCGCCAAGGGGGCGCAGGCCCAGACCTTGCGTCGTGCAAAAGAACTGGCCGAGACCATTGCCCAAAAGGCGCTTTCGGATTTGCCGGCCCCGCCGACCATATCGGGTTTTGCCCAACGTCTCGCCGCTGAACTGGCTGCCATGACCGAGGACAAACGCAAGGTTCTACTTTCGGGCGCGCACCTGAAACTGGTCGCCGCCCATGCGCTGAGCGACGCCGATGTTGCGGCAGTCAAGGACGCCTTGGGGGCCATGGGTCTGGGCGATGCGGCTATAGATGTCGATCCGACCCTAATTGCCGGGCTCGAGCTGCGATCTGCCACGGGGACAGTCTACAACTCTGTCGCCCATGACCTGCAGCGCATTTCGGAGGCGCTGGGCAATGGCGACTGATCCCGGACTCGAAGCCCTGAAATCCCGTGTCGCTGCGGCCAGGCTGGGTCCGGAGATGCGAGAGACCGGCGCTGTGACTGAAATCGCGGACGGGCTTGCGCATGTTTCGGGCCTGCCCGGGGCGCGACTTGGCGCAGTGTTGGAGTTCATCGGCGGCGCGCGTGGGTTCGTGCTGAACCTTGACGAAACCACGCTTCAGGCGGCGTTCCTTGACCCTACTGCGGGGATCGAGGCAGGCAGCCCGGTAAACCGGACCGGGGATCTGTTGTCCGTCCCGGTCGGTGACGCGCTCTTTGGCCGGGTGGTCGATCCTCTGGGTCGTGCGCTCGATGATCTCGGCCCTGTCAAAGCCACTGAAGTCGTCGAGATTGAGCGCCCTGCACCGTCGATCATAGAGCGCGACCTTGTAACCGAACCTGTGGAGACGGGTTTGCTGGTGGTCGATGCCCTCTTCGCAATCGGGCGCGGACAACGCGAACTGATCATCGGTGAACGGGGCACCGGCAAGACCGCGATCGCTGTGGACGCAATCCTGAACCAAAGAGACAACGATATTGTCTGCATCTACGTCGCCATCGGTCAGCGCACAACGGCGGTGCGCCGGGTGATCGAGGCGGTGCGCGAAAAAGGAAACCTTTCGCGCACGATCTTTGTGGTTGCTCCCGCCACTTCGGAACCGGGCCTGCGCTGGCTGGCCCCCTTTGCGGCGACGTCGATGGCCGAAGCGGTAAGAGACCGTGGCGGGCATGCGCTGATTGTATATGACGACCTGACAAGACACGCGGCTGTGCACCGAGAACTTGCGCTGTTGTCGCGCCAGCCGCCCGGGCGCGAGGCTTATCCCGGCGACATTTTTTATCTGCATGCGCGGCTGCTGGAACGCTCGGCCAAATTGTCGAAGGCCAAGGGCGGCGGCTCGCTGACCGCGCTGCCGATTGCCGAGATCGAGGCCGGAAACCTGTCTGCCTATATCCCGACAAACCTGATCTCGATCGCTGACGGGCAGATCGTGACATCGGCGGCGCTGTTTGCTGGCAATCAACGCCCGGCCGTCGACGTCGGGCTGTCGGTCAGCCGCGTTGGCGGCAAGGCACAGCCGCCCGCGCTCAAGTCGATGGCGGGTCGCCTGCGGCTTGACTATGCGCAATACCTTGAGATGAAGATGTTTGCGCGGTTCGGTGGGTTTGGCGACGAGGCCATGAAGAAACGGCTCGAACGCGGCGCACGTATTGGTGCGCTGCTGGCACAGGATCGCTACGCGCCGTTGTCGACGGCTGCGCAGGTGGCATTGCTGGCAGCACTGGCAGACGGTGTGCTTGATCCCGTTCCCATCGACCAGTTTCCCGCCCTCAAAGCCTCGTTGGGACCGCTGATCGCGGCCGAGCCGCAGCTTGCAGGTCTGAGCATGGCACCCGGCGTGGACGATGTGACCCGCAAGGCCGCGAACGCCTGCGTCCGGACCGCCATCGCACGACTGCCTGCCCAACCGGCTGACCCGACGACATGAACCGACCGGACGACATCCGCGACCGGATCGCCAATATCCGCGAGATTGAGAGCATTGTATTGACGCTGCGCGCGCTTGCGGTCGCCCACCAGCACGAAGCGCGCGCCCATCTTGCACCGATCCGCGCCCATGAGGTCAGCGTGGCAATGGCGCTGTCCACCGCATTGGCTGCGGCACAAGCGACCGCGCCCCATCCAAAGGACGTACCGGGGCTGGTTATCGTGATCGGCTCGGCGCAGGGTTTTTCGGGTGTCTTCGGCGACCGGATCGCCGATGCGGCGCTGGCCGAAGCCACCCGGGGTGCAGACATTGTTGCTGTTGGTGGGCGCACCTTGGGCGCACTTGGTGAAAGACGGGTAACGCCGGTCTGGTCTACCGAAACCGCAACACATGCCCAAGAGGTGCCATCGCTGGCCAGCCGTCTCTCTGATGTCCTGTTCGAACGGCTGGCAAAGACGGCGGGCGAACCCGTCGCGCTCCTGTTCGCAGACCCTGACGCTACGGACCTGTCTTTGATTCGCCGCTCGCTGTTTCCGTTCGACTTCAACCGCTTCCCCGCCATGACAGAGGACTTGCCTCTGACCTCGCTATCCGCAGGCGCGCTGGTGTCGGATCTGGTTGAGGAATACGTGTTCACTGAGCTGTGCGAAGCGCTGATGCTGGGATACGCGGCAGAAAACGGGGCCCGTGCGGCGGCCATGTCCCGCGCGCAGACAAACGTCAAACGTATCGCCGCAGATCTTCAGGCAGAGTTCCAGCGGTCCCGCCAAGAGCAGATGACAACCGAGATCATCGAACTGTCTACGCCTGCGATGCCCCGCCATTCCGCCCTGTCGTTACCCTGATGACGCTGCCAAATCCGCCCTCCGGCGGAATGCTGGGATGAAACGGTGGGCGGTCTTTGGAGCCTGACAGGCAAATAAGCCGAGGACATTCAGTCCTTTTGGTTCTCTGCCTTTGCGGAGCATAAAGCGTGCACTACACTGGCCGGGAAACACCCGACCGAACGGTGATTGAGGCGGCGAGCGTGTTTCGCTTAGCTTAGGCCTGTCTTGGCCCCTGAAACTGGTTGGGTTGACTTGATAGGGGACACCGCCCAACAGACCGCCACAGTCCGGGGTCTCCCAAAACGAAAAAACCTCCGCGGTAGAACCAGCGGAGGTATCGCAAATTGTATTGGTTGCGGGGGTAGGATTTGAACCTACGACCTTCAGGTTATGAGCCTGACGAGCTACCGGGCTGCTCCACCCCGCGACAGTGGGTGCTAGGTATATCGCTACGCAGCGGACTGCAAGGGGGCGTGAGGACTGAATGTGAAAGTTTTTCAACACTCCTTCATTGCGACCATTCGCAGGCGTCAAGGGCAGTTGGCGGGGCCGCTAACGTTTGTTGTCGGAAGGCTTTGTATCGCTTGTCGGGCCTGCCAGCGCACCTGATGGGCTGGTATACCTGAATATACCTGCACAGGGCGTTTTGGCTAAGCAGGGTACGTACCCAATGCTATGGCCGCTCATATGGAGGCTCCCCATGACACGCGTCTCAAGGATGATCGCCGGAGCGATCTTTACGGCGGCTGGCACTTTGGCCTCCGCACAGACACAGGTCGGGCCAAGCCCATGTGACTTTGAAACTGAAACCAAGGACGATGTCATCGCAATGGCCAAAATCCGGATGGATGAGCTGGTCAAAGACGGTTTGATTCTGTCGCTTGGGCCGCTCAAGGCAAGATACGAACGTAAAGGGAGCACACCGCTGCCGAACTACATTTACGTTCCAGAGGGCAAGCCGCGGATCACCATTGGGTTTGCCAAGGTGGTCGACGCGTCCATGTCCGTTGAGGCGCTGCAAGACGCCGTCTCGTTCGTTGCGAACAACGGATACCCGGTTCCGGGGCTGGATGCGTACACGGAGTGGGACATTCACGCGCAATCCCCCAGCAGCAGCACGGACCACGGCATCCAGATATTGTCGTCCAGTCCCGGTCAGATGAGATTGAAGGTTTCGTATCCCCGGTTTTTCGCACTCTACGGTATCGACATGAGAAGCGATGTTTTCCATTGGGCGGATGTCTCGACCCCGGCAAGTTGCTTTTTCCAGATTCGACGCGACTTTGCGGGAGAGGTTGAGTTTTTGCTGGAGATCGAAGGCTGGTAAGGATTTGGGTCCTTTATGAGCGTCTCGCATGTCCCGTCGCGGCACCACAAAGAGACGCCTTTGAGGTCAGCGTGTTAACGTTGCCAGGCGGTGCGTAACCCTCCTCACAAAGGGTGTTCGCCCTTGTCCGCGCTCCGTTCACGCGGTCTGCTTAACCTGTTTTGAACGGTTTTCCGCGAAAGCTGTGGCACCGACATAACCCGACAGGTGCGGAGCGAAACCAAATTGACGCTGGGCGAGACAGCAAGCGCGCGAAAGTCGGTGTTGTTTAGCCGGGTCTACGTTCCGGCGTGGATTGCCTTCATCGTTCTGTCGTTTGTCTTTGTCATCGCGGAACAGCAGAACCGCACCATTCACTTTCAGTCTCAACGTGCAGAGGTTCAAACCGATGCCGGACTGATCCGGTCAAAGCTAGAGGGATCGCTGAACGCTGACATTCAGCTTGTGCGCGGGTTGATTGCGGTTTTGTCGACTGATCTGGGCATGACACAAGACCGGTTCAGCGAAATCGCCAATCTGGCGATTGGCGGAGATGAGCAGTTCATCAATATCGCGGTAGCCCCCGATCTGGTCGTCAACCTCGTGCATCCGTTTGAGGAAAACAGCGCGGTGATCGGCCTCGATTACAAAGAAACGGCCGCGCAAAGAAACGCGGTCATGCGTGTGCGTGAGACAGGCGGCATCGTTCTGGCTGGACCGGTCAATTTGGTTCAGGGCGGGATTGGGTTTATCGCCCGTTTCCCGGTGTATGCCAAAGGCCCTTCGGGGCCTCGGTTCTGGGGGATACTCTCAGCGGTGATTGACGCTGAGGCGGTTTACCGGGATGCGGGTATCATCGGCCCCACGGAAACTCTGAAAATTGCTCTCAAAGGGCAGGATGGGATGGGCGATGCGGGTGCCCTGTTCTTCGGCGACCCCGCGATTTATGACCAAGACCCCGTCTTTCTGGAGATTGTTTTGCCTGCCGGGACCTGGAAATTGGCGGCGATACCCAATGGAGGATGGACGAAATCGCCAGACAACCTTTGGCTTTTTCGGATCGGTCTTTTGATTGCTGGCAGCATGGTCCTTTTGCCGACGTTTCTGGCTTGTCGGATGTCGGCCTTTCGTCGTGGCGTGATCCAGACACTGCACCAACGGGAAAGGGAGCTGGAAAAACACCAGAAAGAGCTAAGCCGCCTGTCCACCGTGGCGCAACTCGCCTCGGACAGTATCGTCGTGACCGACCCGGAGGCGCGGATCATCTGGGCCAACGCAGCATTTGGCAAGATGACCGGTTACACGCTTGAAGAGGTCAAGGGGCGAAAGCCATCGCAAATATTGAATGGCCCGGAGACCGATCCGCAAACTATCCTCGAAATCGCGCGGCATCTCAAACATGGTGAAAAATTCCGTACCGAAATATTGAATTACACCAAGTCGGGGGAAATGATCTGGGTCGAGACTCATCTTGTCCCGGTTCGTGACGTTCAGGGCAAGGTGTCCATGGTCATCGGCGTTGAACGTGACATAACGAAAAATAAGCAACGCGAACGCGAGCTTGCAAATGCTAAATTGGCTGCGGAAAAAGCGGATCAGGCGAAATCCGAATTTCTGGCCAACATGAGCCACGAAATCCGCACTCCGATGAATGGGATCATCGGTATGGCAGAGCTTTTGGCCGATCATCCACTGCCCGCTGAGCAAAAACAAAACGTGGATCTCATTCGCAGTTCGTCAAAGGCCCTGCTGAAGATCATCAACGACATTTTGGATCTGTCGCGTCTTGAGTCCGGAAAGGTTGTTGTGTCCGATGAGGACTTTGAACTGCGATCCTGTATCGAGGATGCGGTGGATCTCATCCGGTCCGCAGCGCGCGAAAAGGGCCTGGAAATCCGGTTGGACATTTCCGAAGAAATTCCCAAAGTGGTGCGTGCCGACGATGGTCGCCTTCGCCAGATATTTTTGAACCTTGTTGGAAATGCGGTGAAATTCACGTCGGTGGGCTGTGTTTGCGTGCGCGCCACCTGCGCCCCGCATGACCCTTATCGCTTGATCATCGAGGTGACGGATACGGGCATCGGAATGGCGCCAGAAAAGGTCGATCAGGTGTTCGAGCGGTTCTCCCAAGCGGATGGCACGATCTCGCGGGCATTTGGGGGCACCGGACTTGGCCTGACGATTTCGCAAATGCTTGCCGGGCAAATGGGGGGGCACATCCGCGTGGCCTCATCCTTGGGGGTGGGAAGTGTATTCACCCTCGAAATTCAGACGAGCACGCCATTGGGTCCGATCAAACGGGACGGGGAGGTCATCCACACTGACCTGAACATACTGATCGGCAAAAGGGTTTTGCTTGCCGAAGACAACAAGACCAATCGCATTCTCATTCGTAAATACCTGGCGGGTTTGCCCGTCGACTTAATCGACGCGGAAAACGGTCGCCGCGCTGTCGAACTCTGTCAATCGCTGGCCCCGGACATCGTGTTGATGGACGTTTCCATGCCGGAACTGGACGGGCTGGCCGCAACCCAAGTCATCAGAAATCTGCCAATCCCCCAGCCGCCCATCATTGCCTTGACAGCCAATGCGTACGACAGCGACAGGGACGCATGTCTGCGGGCCGGAATGGACGCATTTCTGGCCAAACCGATCAGCAAGGGGCAATTGATTTCGATGCTTGCGACGGTTCTGGCACAAGGGACCTCCGTGCAAAACCCCGCTGTTGGCAAGCGGGTGTCCGGGTAACAGATAAATGTGACCGCAGTGCGCCATGATGGCATTCATAAGATACCCTTGCCATTGAGATGCAGCCGGAAAACGCGGCCTTTTGGCGGCTCAGGCCCGAAAAACAGAATCGGAGCCATAGACGTTTGGCGCTCTCTCGCGGATGGTGGCCCGGGAGATTGGCAGTCTCGTAATCTTTGTGGCGGAAAGCGGAATGACGAAAACATGCAGGGTCGCGGTCATCAAGGGCGACGGAATCGGCAAGGACGTCGCTGAGGCGGCGCTGGAGGTGGCGCAGGCCGCGACGTCCCGCGTGGGCGGATGTGCCCTGTCGTTCGAAGAAACTCTTGCCGGGGCCGGATATTTCTCCGAGACCGGGCAGGACATCGAGCCGGGGGGCGAAGAAAAGGTCGGTCAGGCGGATGCGATCTTTCTGGGGGCCATCGGGTTGCCCGCCATTCGCCATGCCAACGGGACAGAGATCAGTCCCCACCTGAGGCTGCGGGACCGTTACGGCCTGTATGCTGGCGTCCGTCCGGTGAGGGCCTACCCCAATGCGCCGCAGCGGCTGGCCGATCCACGGGCCGCAGGTATCGACATGGTCATCCTGCGCGAGTCGACCGAGGGCCTTTTCTATTCCGCCGCCGTCCACAATCGCAGCGAAATCATCGGCGACACAGAGGTGCGGGACACGCTGCGCATCACCCGCGCGACCACGGAAAAACTGCACCGCTTTGGGTTTCGTCTTGCCGAGAAACGCAAATCGCGGGGCAAGCCGGGGCGCTTGACCTGCGTTGACAAGGCCAATGTCTTTGCTTCGATGGCGTTTTTCCGAAAAATATTCGATGAGATCGCGCCCGAGTTTCCTCAGGTCGAAACCGGGTACGCCTATGTCGATGCGCAGGCGCTGAACCTGATCCGCAACCCTTGGGATTATGACGTCATGGTCATGGAAAACATGTTCGGTGACATCCTGTCCGATCTGGCGGGCGGTCTGGTCGGCGGCATGGGCATGGCGTCCTGCGCCGAGATCGGCGATGAAACGGGCCTGTTTCAACCCGCCCACGGCAGCGCGCCGGACATCATGGGACAGGACAAGGCAAACCCGCTGGCGGCGATCCTGTCGGGGGCCTTGATGCTGGAATATCTGGCGGAAAAGACGGGGAATGCGCGGTTCGATGAGGCGGCGCAGTTGATCGACGATGCGGTGCAGGCCGGGTTTGAGGCCAATGCCCTGCGCCCGATGGAATTTGGCGGAGACATGGGGACACGGGCCGTCACGACAGAGGTCCTGTCGCGGGTGACGGCCCGCGCCGCAATCTAAGCGCCTCAGAACAGGGCGAAATCCCCGACCATCAGGTTGCGCGCCATCCACGGCGTCTGGGTCAGCAGATCGGTCGGGGCGGCGCCCTGTTGTGCCTGTCGGACCCTGTCGGACACCAGTTGTTTGGTGCCGCGGAACAGCTCGCTCAATTCGACCGCGCCGTTGCGGTTCAGATCGCGCGCCGGGTCGTGCAGCACCTCCGCCAAGGCCTGCGCAAAAAAGCCCTGCGCGGTGTCCGGGTCTTCCAGCGAAAACTCCCGCCCCTTGGCGGCAGCAAAGACCACAAGCCCCGAGGGGATCTGGTCCAGCGCGCCGCCAACAACCTGATCGTTGGTCGAAAACAGCCCGTCGCCCGCCAGTCCGCTGTGGCAGGCGTCGATAAACAGGGCGATGCGCAGGTCGGCATCGCGCAACCGGGCAGAGATGGCGTCAAAAGGCAGGGCGCTGCCGGCGATGTCATCGATATCGACACCAGAGCCGGCAAGGTAATAGCGCCCGCCCAGATCCAGCCCGTGACCGGCGAAATACATCGCCACGGTGTCGCCGGGGCGGGCGGTTTGCACCAGTGTCTCCAGTTCCGACAGGATGCGGTCCGGTGTCGCCTCGGCGTCCAGCAGCACGGTTTGAGAGGCGATCTGCACCCCGTCACCGGCGCGATCCGCCAGCGCAGAGGCAAACAGGCGCGCATCGCCGACCGCCGCTGTCAGGTTCAGCGAGGGGTCGCCATAGTCATCCACGCCGATGGCAAAGACATGCAGGCGGCGCGCGTCGGCGGGTTGCGGGATCTCAACGCTGTAGGGCGCACTGGCAACGCCGTTCACATCCGTCGCCACAAGGCTGAGCCAGCGCGTTCCCGGCAAGAGGTCGATGGTTTCCTGCCAGTCAGAGACGGGGCCATCCGCCGCAAAATCCTGCGTACGCAACCCGTCCTGAAACACCGTCAACGCCCGGAGCGCCACGGGTGCCTGTGCCTCTGCCTTCAGCACTGCCTGTGTGCCTGCCACTTCGACAGAGGCGCGCAGGACGGGGGGCGGCGTGATTTCAACCATGGCCGGTTGGTAGACGCCCAAGAGCACATGCTGCGCCAGCCCCGGCACCCTCAGATACCCCTCAAACTGTTGGGCGGTGTACTCACCAAAGTGGCCCGGAAAGGTGTACGAGACGAAATACGCCCCCTCCGATGTGGCGTCATAGCGACCGTCCTCAGTCCAGACGATGACCTCATCATCGGCATACAGCCCCGACAGCACAGGCTGCGCATCCGACAGCCGATTGACGAAAAAGCTACCGTCCTTCTGGAGGGTGACAAGGTGACGCCCGTCTTCGGTCATCAGAACATTGTCGAACAGATCGCCGCGCGGCAGGTCAAACTGTTTGCTCACCACTTGCCCGGTCGTCAGATCGACGATGGCATAGGCGCTGGCCGGGCGGGAAAACAGGATCAGGGTGTTGCCAAAAACCTGCACCTCGAACCCGCAGGCGTCAATCGAACTGGTGCATAGATTGGCGATGTTCGAGCCCGGATTGCCGAGGTCCAGATCGGAGACGTCGCCCCATCTGGTTTCACGGCTGGACACGCCGCCCTCCAGCCCACTGGAAAACAGGTAGGTCGTGGGGTTGTTGAACGCGGCGGACCCCTCGGCGCACTGGAGGGTTGTCAATCTATGGGTTTCGCCACCTGAGGTCCAACTCCACAGCGTGTCGAATTCGCCCAGCAACTTGCCGTCCCCTTGGAGGCTACAGGAACTGGCGTACTCCCGCCGTGCAAAGCGCCGCACATCGACCCCGGTGTCTTCGCCGATCGTTTGCCACAGGGCGGCGTAAACGGATGCCACTTTGGCGTCATGCGCATCATAGGTTTGATTGTCGTCAAACGCGGGCAACGTCGCAGCGATGTCGGTCTCCTCAACAGGCGCGCCGCTGATGGCCGACAGGCCGAAGTCGCGCAGGCGTTTGACGATGCGTACGGATGACGGACTGCCCGCCTCTGCTCCGATAGAGCGCCACGCAAGCGCGCCGCCGGTGCCGCCGCTCGGGCCGGTCCCGCCCTGCGCGACCTGCGTCACCTCTTGGTTCGGATGCAGGTAAGGGGACAGATCATAGGCAATCTCATTGTTATCCCTGAGATTGTTCGAACTGGCAAAACCGGAGGGAAATGGCACCGACAGCGCGATCTGGTCGGAATAGATCAACCCTTTTCCCAGTGCGACAGTGGCTACGGCTTGCTGCCGGTCAATGTCGCGCAGGGCATTGCGGCGGTTGGCATCAGTGACGCGCGCGCCGCCGGTGATCTCGGGGCGGAATTGCGATACCTCGGTGCCGCTGCTCAATCGCCACCCCGTCAGTTCATTATAGCCTTCGGCGATGAAGACGTTGTTTTCAAGATCCAGACGGTAGGCATTCTGGTTCCCCCCGCAAATGCGGCAGCCGTTACCCGTCACCCTTACGGTCTTTCCGGCGGCGAAATTATGAAGTTGCGACAGGCCGTTGCCCGACAGCACTTGCAACACAAAGCTGTCCTCATGTGACCAGATCAGCGCGCTCCAGCCGGCGTTCCAGACAAAACCATCGTTTGCGGGCACAACGCGGGTGCCGTCCACCGCGTCAAATATCCCGGCCTCGTCCGCGCCGGGCAGGACGACGTAGCGTCCGCCGGGCGAGAAATGCGGCTTTCCCACAAGCTCCAGAATTTCCGCCCCGGTCGCTGAATCGGTCAGGCGAAAACGCCCGTCGAACAGTTGCAGGTGACGCGAGCCGTCGCGGCTCACCAGCACCTTTTGCGGCAAATCCTCTGTCACCGGGTCCTTGACCACGATCACTGGCCGGGCGGCGGTTGTCACGGCGACGGTCTGCGTGCCCTGACCATCGGGGCCGATCCGTTCGGCGCATCCGCTGTGGCCGACCACGGCCCAGCTCAGGGTCAGCGGACCGGACAGAAGCGGCTCTACCTCGATAGAGCCGCTCTTGGGCATGTCGCGCCCGAAATAGGGGATCACGGCGCGGGTCTGGTCGGGTGCCCACGAAATGCCATAAGGCGCGCGGCCTTCGGGCAGCAGCGCGTACATCCCGTCCCCCGACAAGCGCACGGGGCGATCAAAGGACACTATCAGGAATATGGGTTCGCGCTCGGGAAAGCCGGGTCTGCTCCAGTCGAGGGTAAAACGACCCCCGACATTCACGCTGTCCGCGCCCACCGCGACACGGGTGTCGGTGGCCAGCCGGTCGGTCACCGCATCGCGCGCCTCACAGGTCAGGTCAGAGCGCAGGTCATAGGTTTCCGCCTTCCCAGCAGCGGGTGACAGGGTCAGCGCGGCAAGGCCAAGGGCCAGCCGGGCAAGGATGGAACGGGTCATGGCAAGGCCCCTTAGCTGTCCAGAAGGATGATCTGCACCCGGCGGTTCACGTCGCCGTCCGGGTTTGTCGGGTCTTTGAGTTCCTGCTCTCCGCGTCCGGCAGAGATGAACCTGTCGGCGGCAAGGCCAGACAGGCTTTGCAACCGCGCCCGCACGCTGTCGGCGCGGCGCTCGGACAGGTCGAGGTTGTAGGCGTCCGACCCGCGCGCGTCGGTGTGGCCCAGAATGACAAACCGTTTGGTGGCAAAGCGTTGGTCGGTGATCGCCGTGGCCAGCGCCTGCATGTCGGGCACAGAGGTGGCGCTGGGCGTTGCGCTGTTGGAGTCGAAAAAGATCTCGACGTCGATGCTGACCAGAGGCGTGGCGACGGCGCTGGGGGTGTCCTTGGTCCGTTCCTTGACCAGCAGGCGGGGTTTCAGCCCGTTGGTCTGCGCGGGCGGTGCGCCGTCAACCAACCCCTGCACCGACGAGCGGTCGATGCCGCGTGTGGTCAGTTGAACGCGGGGGCCGCAACGATCGGCCATCCCGGCAAGGCAATCGCTGAGCGCCTTGGCGCGCGCTTCCGGTTCAGGCTCCAGATGGAAGCCTTTGAGTTCGAAAGATTGGGCCGCCAGTGGCCCGGACAGGGCCAACACGGCGGCAAGGGTCTGGAAAAAGGGATTTGGTTTCAAATCGGCAACCTCCTGAAGCGACCGGTCGCAACCCGGTCGGACCTAAAAACTTCAATCAGGTCCAGACTGTCCACCTGCCACGATTTTTGCAAGTCCGGTATCCCGCTCAGGATTTGAGCCGCGTTCCCCGGCGGAACAGCCACCACGCGACCAGCACGGCAAAGGCAGTCGCCCCAAGCGCTATGGCAAAGCCGATGGCCGGGGCGGTGTCCGACACGCCGATCACACCCCAGCGCGCGCCGTCGATCAAGTAGAAGACCGGGTTCAGGTGCGTGACCTGATACAGCCCGCTTGGCAGCGCCTCGACCGAGTAGAACGTGCCGGACAGGAAGGCCAGCGGCGTGATGATGAAATTGGTGATCGCCGCCATCTGGTCGAATTTTTGCGAAAAGATCGCCGCGATCAGCCCCAGCGCTGCCATGAAAGCAGAGCCCAGGACTACAAAGGCCAGCGTCACCAGCGGGGCCGCCGGAACAATGCCAAGTACTGCCCAGAACATTGCCAGCAGGGCAAGGGCGACGCATGTCCCCCGCGCGGTGCCGCCCACGACAAAGCCCAGCACGACCTCGGCCGCCGACAGTGGCGGCATCAGCGTGTCGACGATATTGCCCTGCACCTTGGAGATCATCAGCGAACTGGAGGTATTGGCAAAGGCGTTCTGGATCACCGTCATCATCAGGATGCCGGGCGCGATGAAGGTGGTAAAGGCAACCCCCATCACGTCGCCGCGCTGCGGGCCGATGGCGATGGTAAAGATCATCAGGAACAGCCCGGCAGTGACCAGCGGGGCCAGCAGGGTCTGGGTCCAGACGTTGGTGAACCGCAGGATCTCACGCTTGCACAGGGTCCAGAACCCCAGCCAGTTGACGCGGCCAAAGCGGCGTGTTCCCGGCTCATAGCTGAATGTCTCGGACATGGTCTCTCCAATTCTGCTCGCCGTCTTGTAACTCGTGCATCGATGATTAGAATAGGGCCAACCAAGAAAACATCAGGCGGCCCCTTCGTGGCCGCTTTTTTCGCTGAGGTAACCTGATGTCGTGGACCGATGAACGCGTAGAACTGCTCAAGAAGATGTGGTCCGAGGGCCAGTCGGCCAGCCAGATCGCCAAGGAACTGGGTGGGGTGACGCGCAACGCGGTGATCGGCAAGGTACACCGTCTGGGCCTGTCGAACCGCGCCGGGGCCGCCCCTGCCGCGCAGGCCGAGGCCAAGCCGGCAGAGCCGAAGGCGCAACCCAAGGCCAAGGCGCCGCCCAAGCCGGCCCCGGCGAACAAGCCCGATCCGGCCCCGGAGGCCAAGCCGCAGCCCGCCGCCGTCGCCACCACCCCGGCGATCAGCCCGGCGCGCAAGGCGATCATTCCGGCGGGTCAGCCGCTGCCGCCGCAGCCGTCGACCAATGAGATCAGCCCCGAGGCGTTGGCAAAGGTCAGCGAGATCGAGAAGAAGGCCAAGCGGCTGACCTTGATGGAGCTGACCGAGCGGACCTGTAAATGGCCCGTGGGGGACCCGGCGACCGATGATTTCTGGTTCTGTGGCCTGCCCGTCCAGCAGGGCAAACCCTATTGTGAGGCCCATGTGGGCGTCGCCTTTCAGCCGATGAGCGCGCGGCGCGACCGTCGCCGGTGAATCCGGGCTGTCCACGCGTGGACAGCAAGGCGGGTACGTAAAATCAATGGGTTACAGAGACGGTTTTACCTGCCGTTAACGCTTGCCGCCGACGCGCCCCGCAACCGCAGGGCGCGTTTTGCGTCATTCAGGCAAGGTCCGCGCTAGCCGTAGAGGCCAGAGACCTCTGCGTCCATCCAGAGGCCGTCGCCCAGTGCGCCTTCGTCCTCGGGGGCGGCGGCGATCCAGATCGACAGGACATAGCGGTAATGCCCGCTGCCATCGGTCTGCATCCCGACCCGCGCCGCGCCATCGGCGCTTTCATGCTGTTCGATCAATCGCCAAGCCATCACCTGCTATCTTCCCCAGCCGCCGCTGCCGCGCTATGAGGCGCCATGTCACAGAATCCCCCAGATCTTCGCCCCGACCTTGCCCGCGCCCGCGTGACAGAGTCCGCCCGTCCCGGTCAGCCCACGATTGGCATGGTCAGCCTTGGCTGTCCCAAGGCGCTGGTCGATAGCGAGCGCATCCTGACCCGGCTGCGCGCCGAGGGTTATGGCATCTCGTCCGACTACGGTGGCGCCGACGCGGTGATCGTCAACACCTGCGGATTTCTGGACAGCGCCAAGGCCGAAAGCCTAGAGGCGATTGGCGAGGCACTGAACGAAAACGGGCGGGTGATCGTCACCGGCTGTTTGGGAGCAGAGCCCGAATATATCACCGGTGCACATTCCAAGGTGCTGGCCGTCACGGGCCCGCATCAATACGAACAGGTGCTGGACGCGGTCCATGCCGCCGTGCCGCCGGACCCTGATCCGTTTATCGACCTGCTGCCCGCCAGCGGTGTCAGCCTGACGCCGCGCCATTTCAGCTATCTCAAGATTTCCGAGGGCTGCAATCACGCCTGCAAATTCTGCGTGATTCCCGATATGCGCGGCAAACTGTCCAGCCGTCCGCACAAGGCGGTTATGCGCGAGGCGGAAAAGCTGGTCGAGGCGGGGGTAAAGGAACTGCTGGTCATCAGTCAGGACACCTCGGCCTATGGCACCGACTGGAAAGACCGCGAGACCAAGTTCCCGCTGCTGGATCTGGCGCGGGATCTGGGGGACCTCGGCGCATGGGTGCGGATGCATTATGTCTATCCGTATCCCTATGTGCGTGAGTTGATCCCGTTGATGGCGGATGGCAAGGTGCTGCCCTATCTGGATATTCCGTTCCAGCACGCGCACCCGGATACGCTGCGCCGGATGGCGCGGCCTGCTGCGGCCTCCCGCACATTGGATGAGATCGCCGCATGGCGCGCGATTTGCCCTGACATCACCCTGCGGTCGACGTTCATCGTCGGCTACCCCGGTGAGACCGAGGATGAGTTCCAGACCCTGCTGGACTGGATGGATGAGGCGCAACTGGATCGTGTCGGCTGTTTTCAATACGAAAACGTCGCCGGAGCGCGGGCCAATGCGCTGCCGGATCATGTGCCGGAAGAGGTCAAGGCAGAGCGCTGGGCGCGGTTCATGGAAAAAGCACAGGCGATTTCCGAGGCCAAGCTGGCGGCAAAGCTGGGCCAGATCATGGATGTGATCGTAGATGACGTGGACGAGGACGGCGTTGCCACCTGCCGCACCAAGGCAGACGCCCCCGAGATCGACGGCAACCTGTTCATCGACGAAGGGGCCGCGCATTTGACACCCGGTCAGATCGTCACCGTCGAGGTGGACGAAAGCGGCGAATACGACCTGTGGGGGCGGTTGGTCTGACGCGCCGCTAGCGGCGAAAGAGCCATCCAAACGGGCGGGCCTGCGTTTTGGCGCGGGCCAGTGTCTGTTGCCAAAGCGCCTCTAGCCGGTGGCTGTCCACGGCACAGACCTGAGCGACATCGCGCAACGTGGCATAGGCGGTTTCCGCCGCTGCCCGTGTCATGCCGGGGGCGGGCACATCCGCAAAGGTGACGCCCAGCACGTCTCTGGTCCATTCCAGGTCGCTGACCCGTGCCTCTGCGATCTGGCGCACCTCGGAGAACAGGGCGGGGCGGCGGTAGCCCTCGACCGCCTTGTCCGTCTCGACGATGATCTTGCGGAACCCCTTGAGGTCCTTTGCGTAGGCGCGGGGCAGGTCACGGTGGCCGCGAAACACCTGCTGCAACAGGGCCATTGCCTCTGCCGATACGGAACTGTTTTCCTCTGCCGCGCCGCGGGTCAGGCTGTCTGCGTCCAGTTCCGGCAGGAACCTTTGGGCGAAGTCAGTGACCACGTCGCCGCCCAGCAGTTGATCGCGGGCAAAGCAGCGTGCGGAAACCGGGCCGGGGCCATGATCCACAAACGGGCCCAGCGTGTCGCGGATGCGGCTGGCCGATATAGGCCGGAATTCGGCGCGCTTTTTCACGTCCTGCTGGATGTTGGACAAAAAGAACTGTGCCGGGCTGCGCAGGTAGGCCACCACCTGCGTCCGTTGGGCGATTTGCGCGCAATGCTGGGTCAGCCGGTGCAGCGCGTCGGGCGGCAGCGGGCGGAACTGGTTTTCGCAACTCAGGATCACGCCGCGCGGCCGTTCCTTGGCGATTTGTTGCAGGAGCGCGGTCCACAGACCTTTGGCATTCGTGCGCGCGGCCTCTGGCGTGGCGGCAAGAGAGGCCATCTGCACCGGGTCGTCGGGCAGGTCGCCGTGCAGGTGCGGGAACAAAAGCTGATGGTTGTCGTGGCGACCGGGGTCGGGAAACAGCAGGCCAGCGGCGTGCAGGGCCTGCCGCGAGGCGCGCAGCGTCCGCTGGATCGAGGTGGACCCGGTTTTTCCGTGCCCCAGATGCAGGATAAGTCGGTCTGGGCGGTCGTTGCTGGACATGGGCCTTTAGTGCGTGGTCTCGTCCTCAAGGTTCAGCTTCATGTCGATCAGAACCTTTTGGATGGCCACCGTCTCTTTGAGCAGGCGCTTGGCCTCATTGGCAGAGATCACGCCGTCCTCGATCGACTGGTTGTATTCGCCCATGAGGATGGCAAAGCGCTGGGCCAGGGCGATGACGTCGGAATTGACGTTGCCCGAGGGTTTGGAATTGCGACGGCTGTCGTCGAATTGCAGTTGGATGCCCTTGAGTTCCGCAAGGGCCGCGGTGACATGCGGATAGGATGCCGCCTCTTCGAGGGCGGCCACCGCATCGACCGGCATGAACCGGTCGGCGTGTTCGGGGTAGTCAGAGTAGTAGCGGCCCAGCGTCGCCTTGGATTTGCCCGTGAGTTCACAGGCTGCCTCGATGCCGACGTCCTTGACGAGCGCCTCGATGTGTTTCTTCAGATACCGTCCAACGACCGACATAAGACCATCCCCTTTCCCCGGTTACGTGTTCCGGGGACTACTCGCCGGTTTTTCCCACTATTCTACCGGTTCTGCAATGTCATGCGTGATTTTGGCGCGGGTCAAGATGCATATGGCGGATAACCTAACGTCAGCAGGGGTCTGTGGTTGCGGGGACGCGGCTTTCGCGCATCTTGCCTAAAACGGACCCGTCGGGCATCACCGGGCCATGGCCAAGCTGCACTTTCAATATTCGACCATGAACGCGGGCAAATCGACGCTGCTGTTGCAGGCGGCGCACAACTACAATGAGCGCGGCATGGAAACCTACCTGATGACGGCGGCGATCGACCGCCGGGCGGGGGATGGTCAGATCGGCTCGCGGATCGGGTTGTCGCGCCCGGCAGAGACCTTTGAGCCGCAGACGGACCTGTTTGCGCGCATCTCCGGGCGGCTGGACGCGGGGCCGGTGGCCTGTATCTTCATTGACGAGGCGCAGTTCCTGACGCGCGAACAAGTGTGGCAACTGGCCCGCGTGGTCGACGATCTGGGCATCCCGGTCATGGCCTACGGGCTGCGGGTCGACTTCCGGGGCGAGTTGTTTCCGGGCTCGGCCGCGCTGTTGGCGCTGGCGGATGAAATGCGCGAGGTGCGCACGATCTGCCATTGCGGTCGCAAGGCGACGATGGTGATCCGGCAAGGGGCGGACGGCGCGGTTCTGACCGACGGGGCACAGGTCCAGATCGGCGGCAACGAGACCTATGTCAGCCTGTGCCGCAGGCATTGGCGTGAGGCGACGGGCGACCGCGCGGGGCAATAGGCCCGGACCGTTGCCCTGCGCGACTGGGTGTGGCATCATTCCCCTATTGGTTGTCTAGTGTTTAGATCGTCCTGCCATGATCCTTTCTTTGACCTTCATCCAGCCGCCCACGCATCCGCTCTGGTCAGTTTTTGGCAGCGGCGAGTTCCTGACGGGTCTAATCGGGGTGGTGACCGGCCTTGTGACCGGGGGCTTTGCGCTCTGGCAGTTGAGCCGGAAATTCACCCAGCAGATCGAGAAATACGAACTTGAGCGCCGCCACTCGCAGGACGACGCCTATCTTGACCGGGCGCGGGCGCATGTCGAGACGGTCTATGTCCCCCTCAGCGCCGCGTTGTCCCGGCTCAAGGCCGTTTACAACCAGTATCTTTTTGGCGGCAAGCGGGGTGAGGACAAATCCTATTTCATTGCCGAGATCGACAATTTCGTCGGCGAACTGGAACGGCTGGAGCGGCGCGGCGATACCGCCTATCTGACCACGGCGCTGGAAGAGCGCGTGCAGTCCTTTGCCGCCTTTCTGCGCGCCTCCAAGGATGCGGCAACGGAGGCCGACAAAAAGAAGAAGGTGGATTTCAACTTTGCCCTGAACCTCGGAAACCTGTCCGTCGGTCGGCGGGGCAAGACCGATCAGGCCAAGCTGGCCGAGGTCTTTGGCCAGACCAGTGTGAATGTGTCGGGCCTGTCCCTGTCCATGGGCAGCGTCGAGTTGACCCGTGCTCCGGTGAGCGATCCGGATTTTCAGGCAAGGTTTGAACGCGACGTGAACTTTATCAGCGTGTTGGTCAAGGAAGTGACGCTTGGCGTGCCCGCGCGGCGTCCGGACGGCGCGGCGCAGTAACCTTTGCGGCCTGACGTGACCGCTGTGGCGCAGGTCATTCCCATTCCATCTGCTCATAGACGGTCTGCGCGTTGCGCCGGGCGAGCGCGTCGAACTGGTCAAGATAGGCAAAGGCGGACTGGTCCACATCGACCGCGCCAAGGATGTCGCCGCCATCGTCGATATGGCTGCGCATCTGGTCCCGCAGGTTGGCCAGATAGTCGCGCGTGTCCTTTTGCGCGGTCGCCAGATCGGTGGCGGGGCCGTGACCGGGGACCAAATGGGCGGGCTCTAACGCCTCGATCTGCGCAAAGGCGTCCAGCCAATGGGCGCTGTCGGAAAACGACATCACGCCCAGAACCCGGCCCACGTAGACCACGTCTCCGGTAAAGACCGTGGCGCTGTCGGGCAGCCAGACGAGGCTGTCGCCGGGGGTATGGGCGGGGCCGACATGCAGGATTTCGATCCGGGTGTCGCCAAGGGTCAGCTCATACCGGTCGGCAAAGATGATGTCGGGGCTGGTGGGCTCTGTCCCGGCCAAACCATCCGGGCCGATGAGCGTGTGCAGGGCGGTCATTTGCAGTGACCCCCGGTCCAGGTGATCGGCATGGGCGGCGGCAGAGGTGATGACGCTGGCCCCCTGCGCCTGCCAATAGCCATTGCCCAGCCAGCGGTGATCCTGACCGCCGGTGTTGATCACATAGGCAACGGGGCTGTCAGTCAGTCCGCGCACCACGCCGTGCAGCGCCTCTGCCCCGTTCCAACTGCCGCCGGGATCGACCAGCACGGCCCCGGCGGGTGTGTCGATCAGGCCGAAGGTGGCGTTGTTGCCAAGGTTTTCGGGATCGCGCTGGGTGGCGGGGCCTTCGATGGCCCAGATGCCGGGGGCGATCTGCTCGGGCGTCAGCATGTCAGCGGCAAGGGCCAGCGGCCAGAGCAGGAACAGGGCGGTCAGTCTGAACATGAGGCGTCTCCGGCAAAATGAGGTGCCGCTAGCGTAAGGTGCGGCCGGGGGGATTGGGAAGAAAGGCGGATGCGGCGCATCGTCCGGGGGCGGGCGGGATTTTGCGATCCGGCGCGTCTGGGGTAGCCTGACCCCACGCAACAGGGAGCAGGGCATGGCACTGACACTGAAGGATCAGATTACCACCCGCGAACGGTTGCGCGAAATCCTGCCCGAATGGACCGGCAACGCCAGCCAAAAGGATCTGGGTCACATCAACGATGTGGGCCGCGCGTTCATCGCGCGCTGTCCTTATGTGCTGATCTCGACCGTGGGGGCCGACGGGCGGCATGATCTGTCACCGAAAGGCGATGCGCCGGGGTTTGTCGAGGTGGTTGGGGACGATACGCTGATCATACCGGACCGGCTGGGCAATCACCGGCTGGACGGCTTTGAAAACCTGCTGGTGAACCCCGGTGTCGGCCTGATCTTTCTGATCCCCGGATTCAAGGAGACGTTGCGGGTGTCCGGCACCGGGCGCATCGCGGCGGATGCGGACCTGCGCGCGCGCCATGCGGTCAACGGCAAGGTGCCGGATCTGGTGCTGGTGGTCACGGTCGCGCAGGCCTTTATGCATTGTTCGAAGTCCTCGGTGCGGTCGCGGCTTTGGGTGCCGGAGCTTTGGCCGGATCTTGACGGGGTGCCGTCGCTGGCGGACTGGGTGAAAGGCGCGGTGGACACCGGGCAGACGCTGGAAGAGGTTCAGGCCGTTCATGACAACGATGCGACCACCCGCATGTACTGAAGGCGCGGCCATTCCCGCCCTTGCAGCCCGCAAACGATCCAGTACGGTGCCCGCATGATCCGCCAGTTATTGCCCGTCAGCGCCCTTTTGTTCGGTTCCGCCCTGCTGCTGTTTGCGGGGGGCATTCACGGGCTTGTCCTGCCGCTGCGCGGTGCGCAAGAGGGGTTTGGCGCCACGTCGCTGGGCCTGTTGGGCACCGGCTGGGCGGTGGGTTATGTGGCGGGATGCTATTTTGTGCCGCGCATCGTGGGATCGGTCGGCCATATCCGCGCCTTTGGCGTGATGTGCGCCTTTGCCGCCGTGTCGATCCTGTTGCAGGCGCTGTTGGTCTCTGCCGAGTTCTGGATTCCGGTGCGCGCGGTGTCGGGGTTCTGTTTCGCCGGTGCTGCGATGATTGTCGAAAGCTGGCTATCCGATCAGGCCAGCCCGAAGACCCGCGGCACGATCTTTGGCATCTACACCATGGTGAACCTTGCCGCGATGACCGCCGGTCAGATGGTGATCGCGCTGGGTAGCGTCGCCGGGTTCATGTTTTTTGCGGTGGGGGCGATTGTCTATGTGCTTGCGCTGGTGCCGACGGCGCTGTCGACCTCGCACACGCCCGCGCCGCTGACCTCGGTGAACCTGAACCTGTCGCTGCTCTGGCGCAACTCTCCGGTGGCGGTGGTGGCGGTGTTCCTTGTGGGGATTTCAAACGCGTCTTTCGGCACGCTGGCGGCGGTTTATGCCGGGGGCGTCGGCTTGCCGCTGACGGCCATTGCGCTGTTTGCCTCTATCCCGATTCTGGCGGGGGCGGCGTCACAGGTGCCGATTGGTTTTCTCAGCGACCGGATGGACCGGCGCAAGGTGCTGGTGGGGGCGGCGGTTCTGGCGCTGGCGGCGGATCTGGGGTTCATCCTGCTGGCGCCGCAGGACCGGATGACGAACCTTATACTGGTCGGGGTCTTCGGTGCGGCGATCTATGCCCTGTATCCGATCATCGTGGCCCATGCGAACGATCACGCGCCCGAGGGCACGTCGATTCAGGTGTCGGGCGGGCTGTTGATGGTCTTTGGCATCGGCTCAATCGCCGGGCCGTTGCTGGCGGGAGTCATGATGGCCATGGCGGGTGCGCAGGGGCTGTTCCTGACCACTATTTCGGCGCATGTGATCATGATTTTCTACACGCTGTGGCGGATCATGCAGCGCGCCGCTGTGCCCGAGAGGGAAAAGGGCAGCTTCAAGATGACGCTGCCAGCGCGCGGCTCCACGCCTGAAACCGTGGCGCTGTCCGATGGCGAGGAAGAGGCCGAAGAGCTGGAAGAGGCGATGGAGGCCGAAGAGGCGGCGGAAAAGGCCGCCGAAAAGGCGGGCGCTCAGGCGCGTTCGACCAGAACCGATCCGACTGAGTAGCCCGCGCCAAAGGAACAGATCACGCCTTTGGCACCTTTGGCCATGTCGCCGGAGTGTTTGGAAAAGGCGATGATCGACCCGGCGGAAGAGGTGTTGGCGTAGTCTTGCAGGATGTTGGGCTGTTCGCCGATCTCCGGCATGCGGCCCAGCACCTTTTTGCCGATGAAATCGTTCATCGTCTTGTTGGCCTGATGCAGCCAGAGGCGTCCCAGGTCGTCCGCCTGCCAGCCGGTGGCGTCGAGGTGGTCAAGGATATGCGCCGAGACCATCGGCAGCACCTCTTTGAAGACCTTGCGCCCGTTCTGCATGAACTGCATGTCGCGGCGGTCTTCCATCTGGTCATGGGTGCGGCGCAGGAAACCGTTGTTGTTGCGGATGTTGTTGGAAAACTGCGTGGCGCAACGGGTCGAATGGATCAGCCAGTGATCGCCCTTGGCCTCTGACGCGGGTTCCACCACGACGGCGGTGCAGACGTCGCCAAAGATGAAGTGGCAGTCGCGGTCGCGCCATTCGAGATGGGCCGAGCAGATTTCGGGGCAGACGACCAGCGCGCGTTTCACGCTGCCCGCGCGGATCATGTCGGCGGCGGCCTGAATGCCGAAGGTGGCGGAGGAGCACGCGACGTTCATGTCAAAGGCAAAGCCGCCAGCGCCCAGCAGTTGCTGGATCTCGATGGCGACGGCGGGGTAGGCGCGTTCGTGGTTCGATGCGGCGCAGATCACCAGATCGATCTCGTCCCCGGCGCGCCCGGCCATGTCCAGCGCCTTGGCGCAGGCATCGACCGCCATTTCCGCCATGTGGCCGGGGGCCTCATCCGGCCGGGCGGCCAGTTTGGGGAACATGCGCGCCGGGTCCAGCACGCCGGTCTTGTCCAGAACATAGCGGCTTTCGATGCCGGAGGCGGAAAAGATGAAATCGGCGCTGGAGTGGGTCATGGCCTCGACCTCTTCCGCCGCGATCTGTTTGGCGTGTTCGGCGTTCCAGCGGTCGGCGTAGGCGTTGAACGCCTCGACCAGTTCGTCATTCGAGATGCTCAAGGCGGGGGTGTAGACCCCGTGGCCGGTGATCGCTGGCATGGTCATGGGCGCGTCCCTTTTTGTGTCAGGCGCTGGTCTGCGGCGTCTTCAGGTGAGTATTCATATCCGTCCCGCGCCCGCAGCGCTACCGTCAGTGCATCCGCGTGCCGTTGGGCGCGGCCTGATCCGGGCCGATCAGCACGATGGCGTCTTTGTCGTCCGAGACACCCAGCACCAGCACCTCGGACCGCATCGGGCCGATCTGGCGGGGCGGAAAGTTGACGACCGCCATGACCTGTTTGCCGACCAGCGTTTCGGGATCGTAGTGCACGGTGATCTGGGCCGAGCTTTTCTTTTCGCCGATCTCTGGCCCGAAATCGATCCAGAGCTTGATCGCCGGTTTGCGCGCCTCGGGGAAGGGTTCGGCGCGCAGGACGGTGCCAAGACGGATGTCGACCTTGAGGAAATCGTCATAGGTGATGTCAGCCATTGGCCAGCTCCCGCGATCTGTTGGCGGCGGCGGCCACGGTGGCCCGGATCAGCGGAGGCAGGCCGGTGTCCGCATCCATCAGCACCTCTAGCCCCGCCTGTGTGGTGCCATTGGGCGAGGTTACGTTGCGGCGCAGTTGCGCGGGGTCTTCGCCGGTCTCCTGCGCCAAAGCGCCTGCACCGGCGACGGTGGCGCGGGCCAGCGCCATGGCAAGGTCGGGGGTCAGCCCCTCTGCCTCACCGGCGGCGGCCAGACATTCGATCATATGAAAGACATAGGCCGGGCCAGAGCCGCTGACGCCTGTGACGGCATCCATCTGGCCCTCAGAGTCCAGACGCACCACCTCTCCCACGGCGGACAGTAATTCCTCGGCCTGTGTCAGATGGGTGTCGGTGGCCTGCGCGTTGCCGACGATGGCGGTGATGCCCTTGCCGACGGCGGCGGGGGTGTTGGGCATGGCGCGGACGATGGGAACAGCGCCCAGATGCGCCTCATAGGTGGCCATCGGGATGCCTGCGGCGACCGAGATGAACAGCGTGTCACCCTTGGGCAGGGCCTGAAGCGCGGGCAGCGCCTCTGCCATGACCTGTGGTTTGACGGCGATCAGGACAACGGCGGGGCCGTCGCCAAAGCCTGCGTTGATGTGGACGCCCTGCGCGGTCAGCCAGTCAGAGGGGTAGGGGTCCTGTACCCGAACCGAAGTTGCGGGCAGTCCGCGCGCCAACCATCCGGCCAGCATCGCCGATCCCATCTTGCCGCAGCCCAGCAGAGCCAAGCCGCGCCGTGCCAAATCCGTATCCTGCATGAGCGTCCCCTTACGTTTCCCCGGCGGACACTAGGCGCGCCGGGGAAGGGGGACAAGATCACTGGGTGAAGATCATTTGGCCATAATCGAGGCGGGGACCGTGCCGTCGTTCAGCCATGCCTCCAGCGGGGTCATGGGATCGAGGCTGGCGGCGTTGATCCCGTCGGGACCGGGCAGGATGCCGCAGTGATCGACGCCGGGCACCATGAAGAGCGCGACGTTTTCTTTCAGCGTTTCCTCTCCTCCGGCCTCGGCGGCGGCCTTTTCGTACCAGTCGACGGTTTTGTAGGGCGTGACGATGGCATCGGCCCAGCCGTGCCAGACGATCATCTTGCCGCCCGCTGCGCGGAATGCGCTCAGATCCCGGCTGTCGCCGTTGTAGACGCTGGCCATTGTGGACAGGCGTGCCGGGTCTGCCTCAAAGTCGAAATCCAGTGGCGTCCATTCCGGTCCTGGGTCCACGGGAAAGGCCATGTAGCGGCCAAAGTTGACGGCAAAGGCGGGCACCAGATTGCCGCCACCCGTGCCGTTGCCGGTCAGCCAGAGCCACCAGAACGGTTCAGACCCTTCGGGGATGCCACCGGGGTACAGTTGCTCTCCGGCGGCGTTGCGCGGCCCTTCGCGCCATTTCATCAGCGTATCCAACTGCTGATTGCTCAGGCCAAGGTCGCTGTAATTCACATCACAGGCGCGCGGGTCGGCGATGGCGCCATCCTCGGCTCCGTCGACCGCATCGCATTGGTCCAGCACCGCGTCGCCGATCCGCTTGGCCTCTTCGGGGCCAAGAATCTGGCTGCCGTCATCGGCGGTGTTGGCCTGCACCAGCCACGCCATCTTGGTCGCGACAAGCCCGGTGTAGTCCATCGCGGGTGCGCCCGAGATGATGCCGTCGAACATCTCTGGATAGCGCTGGGCGGCGACATGGGCCATGCGGCCGCCGGTGGAGCAGCCCTGAAAGATCGCCTGATCAGAGGCATCGCCGTAAAACGCCTCTATCATGATCTGCGCCACGCGGTTGGTTTCCCCAATCGAGCGCCAGCCCCAGTCGCGTTCCGCGTGCGGGTTGTTGTGCGCCCAACCGGCGTCCACGACGCTGAGCGCGTGGTGGCCGCTGTCAGAGGTGGCGGTGGCATAGCCGCGTTCCAGACCGGGGCGCATGGCGTTGACCCAGCTTGACCCGGCATCGGCGCGGCCAAGGATGCCGCAGAACCCGCCGCAGCCCGCCTGATAGAATTTGCCGTTCCAGCCCTCCATTGGCAGGCGCACCTCTATGCTGATCGCGGGCAGGGCGGTGGCGCGGACCTCACAATAGGTGGGCAGGCCCTCGGCGGTGACAACGCGGGCGGTGGTGACATGCCCTGCGGCAAAGACCGTGTCGCGCAGCGCGACGCAGGCGGCGTCATCCTGCTGGGCCAAAAGCGGGCTGGCCCCGGCCAATAGAAAGGCCAGCGCCGAAAGGCGGGTTATCATGGTGCAACTCCCTGGGTTTTCTCCTGAAGGCAGAATTGCCGGGGCGGGCGCGCAACTCAAGGAATAATCCGCAAAAAGAAGAAGGGGCGCCGCCGTCGCGCCGCCCCTCAGGTTTTCCTGGGTTACTGATTACAAAACTGAAAACCGGGTCAGGCCCGGCCATAAGCCTCTGCGATGGCGATTTGCAGCGACTCTTTTGGCGTCTTGTCGGTCCAGACCATCAGCTGAAACGCCGGGTAATAGCGTTCCGCGCTCATCACGGCGGCGGTGATCATGGTGTCGATCTGTTCGGCGCTGGCGATATTGCCGCCCGAGAGGACCAGGCCGTATTTGTAGACCATCAGCTTTTGCTCGGCCCAATAGCTGAAGGCCCCGGCCCAGCACTGGTCGTTGACGCGGTTCAAGCCTTCGTAAAGATCCGGTAGCCGCGCCTCTGGCGGCTCCATCTCGAAGGTGCAGATCATGCGCAACGTCTCGTCGTAGGCGGACCAGGCGAGGGTGATCGAGTAGGTGCGCCATTGGCCTTCGACCGCCATGGCGATCTGATCCTCGGCGATGCGGTCGAAGTCCCAGTCGTTGAACTCGGCGATATGCTCGACGAGGTCGATCGGGTGCACGTCATCGGTGATGTACTGCTCGGACAGGGCCATGTGGACACCTCTCTGGTTATCGCGTTTGGGTGGCAGAGTCGCCCCTAACGCTTGCTGCCTGCTCTAGGGCCTGCGGGCTTTCCGCGGGCCCTTACCAGATATGGTGCCTGTCCCGGCGGGGGTGTGTAAAGCGATATTTTGGTAACGGACGCATTAAGTTGTGGATGACTCCGATTCGACGTCACGATGTGGGTAAAGACTGTGCTTCGTGTCGCAGGGCGCGTTCAAACAATTGCCTGCTGCGCGAGGCGGCGGTCTCTGGCCGGGTCATCAACCCGACAGGACCGGCGGTCAGGGTCAGGTCCAGCGGCAGCGCGACCAATGCCCCATCTTCGACCTCGGGGGCAACCACGCCTTCGGAAATGAACCACAGCGCGTCGGAGGCGCGCAGGAAGCGCCGCCCAAAGGCCCCCGAGACACAGTCGATCCGGTCGGGAAACGGGCCAAGCCCCTGCGCGACACACCAGCGGTCCACAAGCGGGCGGATGGCGGCCCCTTCGGGCGGGTAGAGCACCGGCCAGTCCGACAGGTCCTGTGGGGCAAGGCCGGGGCGTTGGGCCAGCGGGTGATCCACCCGCGCCACGCAGACGACGCGTTCAAGGTAGAGTTGGGTAAAGGAAACGCCCGCCATGGTCTCGGGCGCGCCCATGCGGCCAAGCACCAGATCCAGCGCGCCCGCCAGCAACTCGCGCGTCAGGGCGCCGTGCGTGCCGTCGCGCAGCACCAGCCGGGTGGTGGGCGACAGGGCGCGGAACCGGGTCACAACGCGGGGCATCAGCCGCACCGCCACGCTGGGCAGGGCCCCGACGCGCAACACCTCTGCCCCGCCTTCGCGCAGCTCCGCCACGCCCGACACCCCGCGCCGGAGCGCCGCAAGGCTTTGCCCGGCGAATTCCAGAAACACCTCTCCCTCTGGTGTCAGGCGCACCCCTCCGCGGTCCCGCGTCATCAGGGCTGCGCCCAGCGTTTCTTCCAACTCCTTGAGGGTCTTGGACAGGGCGGGTTGCGTCAGGTTCAGCTCGGCGCAAGCGCCCTTGAGGCTGCCTTGGCGGGCGATGGCGGTGACGGCCTCAAGATGGCGCAACTTGATCCGGCGATCCAGCATCATACTTTCCCTTTTGGACAACTATACGTCGCAAGATGTCATTTTACATGTCTGTAAGGTTCATTCTAGTCTGCGTTCAAAGGGGAGGACATCATGCGAACTCAAGTCTGCATCATCGGCGGCGGCCCGTCGGGCCTGTTGCTCAGCCAGTTGCTGCACACGAAAGGCATCGACAGCGTCGTCCTTGAGCGCAAGACCAAGGACTATGTCCTTGGCCGCATCCGCGCCGGTATTCTGGAGACCGGGATGGTGGACCTGATGCGCGAGGCGGGTGTCGGGGCGCGGATGGACCGCGAATGCATCGTACACGACGGCACCATCATCTCTTATGGCGACGAACAGTTCGGCATCAATTTCAAAGACCTGACCGGCAGCCACGTGGTCGTTTACGGCCAGACAGAAGTGACGCGCGACCTGTATGAGGCGCGCGAAAAGGCCGATGGCAAGATCGTCTTCAACGTCGAGAACGTGCAGATCAATGACGCCGACAGCGATGCGCCCTACGTGACCTATGAGGTGGATGGCACGGCGGCGCGGATCGACTGCGATTTTGTCGCCGGGTGCGACGGGTTCCACGGTGTCAGCCGCCAGACCATCCCGCTGACGGTCCGCAAGGAATACGAAAAGCTGTATCCCTTTGGCTGGCTGGGCGTGCTGTCGGAAACCCCGCCGGTCCACGAAGAACTGATCTATGCCAGTTCCGAACGTGGCTTTGCCCTGTGTTCGATGCGCAACGAAAACCTCAGCCGCTATTACATCCAGTGTTCGCTGTCCGACAGCCCGGACGACTGGACCGACGATGCCTTTTGGGAAGAGCTGAAGCGCCGCATCCCGGCAGAGGCTGCGGAAAACCTGATCACCGGCCCGACAATCGAAAAGAGCATCGCGCCGCTGCGGTCGTTCGTGACCGAGCCGATGCGCTGGGGGCGGTTGTTCCTGTGCGGCGATGCGGCCCATATCGTGCCGCCCACCGGGGCCAAGGGGCTGAACACAGCGGCCAGCGACATCCACTACCTGTATAACGGGCTGGTGCAGTTCTATCAGTCCGGCGACAGCGCGGGCATCGACAGCTATTCGGAAAAGGCACTGGCACGGATCTGGAAGGCCGAGCGGTTCAGTTGGTGGATGACCACGCTGCTGCACAGGTTCCCCGATCAGAACGCCTTTGACCTGAAGATCCAGCTTGCCGACATTGAGTTCCTGCGCTCCAATCGGGATGCGCAAGCGGTGATGGCCCAGAATTACATCGGGCTGCCTTACTGAAGGTGGGCGAAATCCCCCGAGTGCAAGCCCTGCCCAGACCGGACCGGAGACAACCATGACCAACCGATATGACACCGGGATGCAGGTGCGCCGCCGGATTCTTGGCGATGCCCATGTGGACCGCGCCGAGGCGGCAAAGACACCGTTCGACCTGCCGTTTCAGACCATGATCACCGAAGGCGCATGGGGCACTGTCTGGGCCTCTGACCAGATCAGTGACCGTGAACGGTCTATGATTACGCTGGCGCTGCTGGCGGCGCTTGGTAACTTTGACGAAATTCCGATGCATATCCGCGCCACCGCCCGCACCGGGGCGAGCAAGCAGGATGTGCTGGAGGCGTTTCAACACGTTGCGATCTATGCTGGCGTGCCGCGCGCGAACCACGCGCTGAAGCTGGCCAAGCAGACCTATGCCGAGATGGAGGCCCAGGACACCGCGCAAGATACTGCGCCGTCCGGGGACAAGTGAGGAGAGACCGACATGCCCAGCCAAAGCGAATTCTATCAGCGGGACCGAGAACGGCACCCGCCCGCCTACGCCAAGGACTACAAGACGAGCGTTGCCCGCTCGCCGCAGTATTCGCCGATCAGTTTGCAGAACTCGGTCTCCGAGATCACCGGGCCGGTGTTTGGTCACAACGACATTGACCCGATGGACCGCGACCTGCTGCACAATTACGCCCAGCCGGGTGAGAGCGCGATTGGTGAGCGGATCATCCTGCACGGGCGGGTTCTGGATGAGAACGCACGCCCGGTGCCGAACACGCTGGTCGAGATCTGGCAGGCCAACGCAGGCGGACGATATCGCCACAAGAAAGACACCTATCTGGCCCCCATCGACCCCAACTTTGGCGGGTGCGGGCGGACGATCACCGATGCGGACGGCTATTACTATTTCCGTACGGTCAAGCCCGGTGCCTATCCTTGGCGCAACTGGGTGAACAGCTGGCGTCCGGCGCACATCCACGTGTCGGTTTTTGGCACCGGCTTTGCCCAGCGGCTGATCAGTCAGGTCTATTTCGAGGGTGATCCGCTGATTGCGAAATGTCCGATCGTCAAGACGATCCCCAATCAGGAGGCGATCGACAGTCTGGTCGCCCTGCTGGACATGAACGCGACGATCCCGCTGGATACCATCGCCTACAAGTTCGATATCGTGCTGCGCGGTCGCCGCTCGACCCTGTTCGAAAACCGTCTGGAAGGAAACTGATCCATGGTCCAGAAACTCGATTATCTCAAGGAAACGCCGTCACAGACCGCTGGCCCCTATGTGCATATCGGCCTTGCCCCCGGTGCGGCCGGGTTTGACATCTACGAACAAGAGCTGGGCTGGGATATCGCCGGCCCCAATGCGGCGGGCGAGCGTATCCGGGTCGAGGGCCTGGTGATCGACGGCACCGGGTCGCCGATCAAGGATGTGCTGCTGGAGGCGTGGCAGGCCAATGCGCAGGGGGTCTATGCCCACCCGGAGGGCGGCGGCGACGTCGAAGAGGGGTTTCGCGGCTGGGGCCGGGTGATCACCGATTTCGCCACCGGCGAATGGGGGTTCGATACGATCAAGCCGGGCAAGACGCCGGGACGCAATGTCGGAACGCAGGCGCCGCATATCAACCTTTGGGTTGTGGCGCGGGGCATCAACCTTGGCCTGAACACGCGTCTTTATTTCGAGGATGAGGCCGAAGCCAACGCCAAGGACCCGGTGCTGAACCTGATCGAATGGGAACGCCGCCGCACCACGCTGATCGCCAAGCGGTCAGAGCGAGACGGCACGCCCGTTTACCGCTTTGAAATCCGCATTCAGGGTGAGGACGAAACCGTCTTCTTCGATATCTGACACCACAGAGGGGGCGGGGTGTACACCCACTGGCCCCCTCAACCCTTTTCCAATTCTTGACAGCGCGGCACCAGACGCCGCCATCTAGGGAGCGCGCCCGCCATGACCAAACCCTGTATTATCTGCGTCGCCATCACCGGCTCCGTCCCGCGCAAGAAAGACAACCCTGCCGTGCCGGTTACCATCGACGAGCAGGTCGAATCGACGCAAGCGGCGTTCGAGGCCGGGGCCAGCATTTGCCACGCGCACGTCCGCAATGACGACGAGACACCGACCTCTGACCCGGAGCGGTTCGCGCGGCTGGTCGAGGGGCTGCAAAAGCACTGCCCCGGCATGATCATCCAGCTGTCGACCGGCGGTCGCTCTGGCGCTGGGCGTGAACGCGGCGGGATGTTGTCGCTGCGGCCCGACATGGCGTCCCTGTCGGTCGGGTCGAACAACTTTCCGACGCGGGTTTATGAAAACGCCCCGGATCTGGTGGACTGGCTGGCCTCGGAGATGCGCACCTATGAGGTTAAGCCCGAGATCGAGGCTTTTGACCTCAGCCATATCTTCAAGGCGGCAGAGATGAACCGCGACGGGCGGATTCCGGGCAAGCTGTATGTGCAGTTTGTCATGGGCGTCAAAAACGCGATGCCCTGCGACCGCGAGGTGTTTGATTACTACATCAAGACGGTCAAGCGCCTGACCCCAGAGGCGGAATGGTGCGCGGCGGGCATCGGTCGGCATCAGGTCGAGGTGAATGAATGGTCCATCGCGGCGGGTGGCCACACCCGCACCGGCCTTGAGGACAACGTGCGCTGGGACAAGAACAGCCTTGCGCTGTCAAACGCCGCCTTGGTCGAGCGCGCTGTGGCGATTTGCGACAAATACGAACGCCCCGTGGCCACTTGGCAGCAGGCGCGCGAGATTCTGGGTCTGCGCGCGGTGGCGTGACCCGGCGCGCGGCGACCGGTACGGAAGGTGGGTTGAAAACCCACCCTACGCCCGGCAGCGGGGGTCAGGACATGATTTCGGCGGCGAAACAGGCCTGTTGCACCGCCGGAACCGTGCCCGGGGCGGTCACCTCGAAGGGTTGTTGCAGCAGAACCCGGCCATCGCGCTCTAGCTGGAACATCCACGTGCCCTCGACCATTTCGTAGTCATGTTCGAAGGTGAACAGGTTCAATGAGGTCTCCCCGAAATTCATCGGCGTGGGCCAGCGTTCGACCGTGACGCCGTTTGGTCCCATGGGCGGATGGGTGACGACAACCGTCACTTCGGGGACCGCAGACCCGGCCGCCAGACTGGCGCGGATGCCAAAGCTGAGGCCCATTTCGGCGGGCACCTGCAAGGTCTGCACGTCAATGGGCCGATCCTGATCGACAAGGTTCAACAGCCCCGACAACGTATCGGGCGCGGGCCGCGTGCCCTGCAATTGCACCTCACAGATGACGCCGAACCCCTCTAGCGTGACCGGCGGTTTTACAAAGGCACCGACCTCTGCAAGGGCAGGTTGACCCACGACAAGGGCGGCGAGCATGGCGGTAAGCGGTTTGGTGGACATGGCGGCATCTCCCGTCGGGGTGGACCGTTAAGCTAACACGACGACAGGTTAGGCGCAGGGGCGGGTTTTGCCTACCCGCCTTGCCTCTTGAAATAAAAAAGCCCCCCGCCAAGGCGGAGGGCTCTTGCCAATCCCTGAGCGGGGATCAGCCGATGGCGACGGCCTTGACGTCTTCGTCGATATAGGGCGCGTATTGTTCAAAGTTGTCGGCGAACATCTGCACCAGCTTTTGCGCCTGCGCGTCATAGGCGGCCTTGTCTTCCCATGTCTTGCGCGGGTCCAGCAGCAGTTCCGGCACACCTTCGACATGCACCGGCACCTCGAAGCCAAAGTTGGGGTCCTTGCGGAACTCGGCGCTGGCCAGCTTGCCCTCAAGAGCGGCATGCAGCAGGGCGCGGGTCGCCTTGATCGGCATCCGGCTGCCGGTGCCATAGGCGCCGCCGGTCCAGCCGGTGTTCACCAGCCAGCAGGTTGCGCCGTGTTTGGCGATCTTGTCGCGCAAGAGGTTGCCGTAGGCCTCGGGGCGGCGCGGCATGAAGGGCGCGCCAAAGCAGGTGCTGAAGGTCGGCTCCGGCTCTGTCACGCCACGCTCTGTTCCGGCGACCTTGGAGGTGAAACCGGACAAGAAGTGATACATCGCCTGCGCCGGGGTCAGCCGCGCGATCGGAGGCAGCACGCCAAAGGCATCACAGGTCAGCATGATGATGTTCTTGGGGTGGCCGCCAAGCGCCGTCTTGGAGGCGTTGGAGATATAGTGCAGCGGGTAGGCGCAACGCATGTTGGCGGTCAGGCTGTCATCCTGAAAGTCGAGATCAAAGGTCTCTTTGTCGAAGACCATATTCTCGATCACCGTGCCGAATTTCTCGGTCGTGGCGTAAATCTCCGGCTCTGCCTCGGAGCTCAGGTTGATGGTCTTGGCATAGCAGCCGCCTTCGAAATTGAAGGTGCCGCGCGGCGACCAGCCGTGTTCGTCGTCGCCGATCAGAACGCGCGACGGGTCAGCGGACAGCGTGGTCTTGCCGGTGCCGGACAGGCCAAAGAAAATCGCCGTATCCACCGGGTTGTTCGGCGCATGGTTGGCCGAACAGTGCATCGCCATGATGCCCTTGCCGGGCAGAATGTAGTTCAGCAGGGTGAAGACTGACTTCTTGTTCTCACCGGCGTATTCGGTGTTCCCGATCAGGATCATCTTCTTGTCAAAGTTCAGCGCGATCACCGTTTCGGTGTTGCAGCCATGCTTTTCCGGGTCCGCCTTGAAGGTCGGGCAGTTGATAATGGTGAAATCGGCGGTGAAGCTGTCCAGATCCTCACGGTCGGGACGGCGCAGCATGTGGCGGATGAACAGGCCGTGCCATGCCAGTTCCGTCACCATGCGGACGTCAATCGCATTGGCCGGGTCGGCACCGCCAACAAGGTCCTGAACGTAGTAATCCTTGCCCTTCATATGCTCGATCATGTCGGCATGCAGGCGGTCAAAGGCGTCGGGCGCCATCGGCTGATTGTTTTCCCACCAGATCGAATCCTCGACCGAGGGGGTGCGGACAACGAATTTGTCCTTGGGTGACCGACCGGTGTATTTGCCTGTGGTCACCAGAAAGGCACCGCCCTTGCCCAGCGTGCCTTCACCTCGTTTGAGCGCGGCTTCGATCAGCGCGGGCTCCATGAGGTTGTAATAGACATTGCCGAGCCCTTCGATCCCCTGGTCTTCTAGCCGGAACTCTGGGTTCACCCGTCCAAATGTCATTTGCCTTGCTCCTGTCGCAGCGCTTTTCGAAAGTTGCTGTACGGCGCAGTAAAGCGCCCGCTTGGTTCTCTTAACACGTCGCTTTTCGACATGAACAGGACGCAAGTGATCAGTTTGCGCTACCAAGCGCGAGTTTAGCGATACCACGCCGAGGCTTTGCCAAGACTGCCTCAATCCGAAGGAAACAGGTGAGGCTTTTTAGCCATTCCTTTGCCAAATTCGCGTCCGATGGGGCATGGATGGTCGCCTGATTCGCAGATTGGCATTGCTGTAAAGCGGAAATTCGCTGATAGTACGAAAAAAACAGGCAACCAGAGCAGTAACAAGGACAGCGCAATGTCTAAAATCGCCCTCGTGGACGATGACAGGAATATCCTGACGTCCGTGTCGATGACCCTTGAGGCAGAAGGGTTTGAGGTGGAAACCTTCAACGACGGTCAGTCGGCGCTAGACGCCTTCAACAAGAAAATGCCGGATATGGCCGTGTTCGACATCAAGATGCCGCGCATGGACGGCATGGATTTGCTGCAACGCGTGCGGCAAAAATCCAAGATGCCGGTGATCTTTCTCACCTCCAAGGACGATGAGATCGATGAGGTCCTTGGCCTGCGCATGGGTGCCGACGACTATGTGAAAAAGCCGTTTTCGCAACGCCTGCTGGTGGAACGCATCCGCGCGCTGCTGCGCCGTCAAGAGGCGGTGGCTGGCGATGTGGTGGGCGACACCGAAGACACCAAGCTGATGACCCGCGGCAGCCTGAGCATGGACCCGCTGCGCCATGCGGTGACGTGGAAAGGCATGGACGTGTCGCTGACCGTGACCGAATTCCTGCTGTTGCAGGCGCTGGCCCAGCGGCCCGGTTTCGTCAAGTCGCGCGATCAGCTGATGGATGTGGCCTATGACGATCAGGTCTATGTCGACGATCGCACCATCGACAGCCACATCAAGCGGTTGCGCAAGAAGATGCGTACGGTCGACACCGAGTTTTCGGCGATCGAGACGCTCTATGGTATCGGATACCGCTACAACGAAGAGTAAGGGATGGCCCTGGCCGAACAGATCCCCATGAAGGACGACCGGAAGGGCGCGCGCCGCGATGCGGATGTCGTGCTGGGCGACGATTGGGTCGCCCCCGACAGTGTCGTCGAGAAAGAGCTGCGTGACAGTCGCGCGCGGCGGGGTCTTTTCACGCTCAATCGCTCGCCGCTGACGCGCAAGATCATCACGTTCAACCTGATCGCGTTGAATGTGCTGGTGGCGGGCATCTTGTGGCTGAATTCGTCGCGCGACACGCTGGCGGTGCAGCGCGTGAACGCGCTGCAGGCCGAGGTGGAACTGGTCGCCGATGTCTTTGAGGCGCAACTGCCACGCGGGGCGCCGGTCAGCCTCGGTTCCGGGGATGGCATCGACGTGGCGCGCACGGTCGATGAGATCGACCTGCGCAACGGCGTCAAGCTGATGGTCTTTGACAGCGCCAGCTTCCTTGTCGGTGAGACGCAAGGCGACATGGCGCCGATCATTCCACCCGCCGAAGAGGAAAAGCCGACGCTGATTTCGGATTTCCTCAACACGGTCTGGGACGGTGTTGCCGGGCTTTTTACCTATTTTGAGAACACCCCCGATCTGGATCTTGAGGATCGCCTACGCCGCGCGATCGAGGCGGGGGACCCCGGACAAACCCGCGTTGAATCCGGTGGTGGCGAGGGCCAGACCGTCTTTTTCGCGTTCAGCCCGATCCGTCAGGGCGACCGTTTGATTGGCACCATTGCGCTGGTGTCACCGGCGGCAGAGATCGACGCCGCTGTCAGCGCCGAGCGTGAGCGCGTGTTGCAGATGTTTGTCATCGCCACGCTGGTCTCTATCGGCCTGAGCCTCGTACTGGCCTCGACCATCGCCAATCCGATTTCCGATCTGGCCGACGCCGCCGAAATCGGCCGCGACCGCAACCGCAAGGCGCGCACGCCCGGCCGCATCCGCATTCCCGACCTGACCGCGCGCCCCGATGAGATCGGCCGCCTGTCCGGCGCGTTGCGCGGCATGGTTGGCGCGCTCTACGACCGGATCGACGCCAACGAACAGTTTGCCGCCGACGTGGCACATGAGATCAAGAACCCGCTGGCCAGCCTGCGCTCTGCCGTGGGCAGTCTGCGGATGGTCAAGAAAGAAGAACACCGGACCAAGTTGCTGGACGTGATCGAACACGACGTCCGCAGGCTGGACCGGCTGGTGAGCGATATTTCCAACGCCTCCCGTCTGGACAGCGAATTGGTCAAGGAAGAAGAGCAAGAATTCAACCTGCTGGAAATGCTTGGCAACCTGTCGGAATTCCTTGGTCAGGACGCACGCCAAAAGGGCATCGAGTTCATCACCGACCTGCCCAAGAGGCCGGTTACAATCACCGGGCTGGAGCCACGCGTGGCGCAGGTATTTGTGAACCTGATCACCAACGCCATTAGCTTTTGCGAAGATGGGGATGCCATCCGCGTCTGGGCGCGCCGGCGCGACAACCGCGTTCTGGTGGTGGTCGAGGACACCGGTCCCGGCATCCCCGAAGACGCGCTTCAAAAAATCTTTAAACGCTTCTATACCTCGCGCCCGAGCCAGGATTTCGGCAATAACTCGGGGCTGGGTCTGGCGATCTCCAAACAAATCATCGAGGCGCATGGCGGTGTGATCTGGGCCGAGAACATCCGTCCGACCGAGGCGGATGTGACCTCGGAACCGCTGGGCGCTCGGTTTGTCGTCGGCCTGCCGGTCTGACCGTCGCCAATGCGTGAGGTTCTGCACGCCACCTCTGTCGCGGTGGCGGGCCGGGGTCTTTTGATCCGCGGCGCTTCGGGGCGCGGAAAATCTGGACTTGCTCTGGAAATGATGGCGCGCGGCGCGACGCTGATCGCTGACGACCGGACCATCGTCACCCGGCAGGGCGACGTCCTGCTGTTATCCGTTCCGCTACCGCTGCGCGGGATGATCGAGGCGCGTCGAATCGGTCTGCTGCATGCTGATTGCGTCGACAGCGTCCCGCTGATGGCTGTGGTTGATCTGGATGTGGCCGAAACGCATCGTTTGCCACCTATCCGCACAACCCGTCTGCTGGGCGTGGAAGTCTCATTGCTTCACAATTCCGCGTCTGAATATTTCCCCGCAGGACTTGTTCATTATCTAAAGGCCGGAAGGCGAGACTAGAAATGGAACACATGGGACCGGCCAGCGCCCGCATCGTATTTGTCACCGGCCCCTCGGGGGCCGGGCGGTCCAGCGCGATCAACGTGCTGGAGGACCTTGGATTCGAAAGCATCGACAATATCCCGCTCAGCCTGATTCCCCGCCTTGTTGAGGGGGACAGCCCGTTGGCGCGGCCCCTTGCGCTGGGGATCGACGTGCGCAACCGCGATTTCAGCGCCGAAGGTCTGTTGCAGCTTCGCGACGCGATGGCAGAACACATGGGGGTGACGGTCGATCTGCTGTACCTCGACTGCTCGAACGAGGTGCTGGTCCGACGCTATTCAGAAACCCGCCGCCGTCATCCGCTGGCCCCGCATGAAACACCGCAGGACGGGGTGTTCCGGGAAAAGGTTCTGTTGTCGGACGTGATTTCGCGCGCCGATATCCTGATCGACACCTCCGAACTGACGGTCCACGACCTGCGGGCCGAGATGGAAGCCTGGTTCGGTGAGGTCACCAGTCAGGGCATGGCGGTTTCGGTCCAGAGCTTTTCCTACAAGCGCGGGCTGCCGCAGGGGCTGGACGTGGTGATCGACTGTCGATTCCTGCGTAACCCCCATTGGGAAAAGGACCTGCGCGACTTTACCGGGCTTGACCCGGAGGTGGCCAGCTTTGTCGCCGCCGACCCCCGGTACGATGAGTTTCTGGACCGGGCGACCGGGCTGATCCTGCTGATGCTTCCTGCCTGCGTGGCAGAGGGCAAGGCGCATTTCGCCATCGGGTTCGGCTGCACCGGAGGCAAACACCGTTCGGTTGCCGTGACGGAAAACGTGGCTGCGGCCCTTGCACAGGAAGGCTGGCGGGTGTCAATTAGGCACCGCGAGCTGGAACGACGGGGCACGGCGTCCGGGCCCGACAGAGGGACCGGCGTGAGTGGAGTGAAAACCGGGTGATCGGCATCGTAATCGTCGCACATGGTGGACTGGCGCGCGAATACCTCGCGGCGGTGGAACATGTTGTCGGTGAACAACCCGCCATGATGGCTATCTCGATCGAGGCGGACGCCGACCGGGACGCCAAACAGGCAGAGATCAGGGCGGCGGCGGATGCCGTCGACAGCGGCGGTGGTGTGGTGATCGTGACCGACATGTTCGGCGGGTCGCCGTCGAACCTGTCGCTGGATGCCTGCCGACCCGACAACCGGCGCATTCTATACGGCGCCAATCTGCCGATGCTCATCAAACTGACCAAAAGCCGTCACCTCAAGGTGCCCGAAGCAGTACGCAACGCGATGGAGGCCGGGCGGAAATATATTGACAGCCAGAACGTTACGGCTGAGTCCTCCTGAACTTTATTGATCCGCCACGAGAAAGTCCGGTCCCAATGTCCACATCATTTCACCGTGCGTTGAAAATCGTCAACGAGAAGGGCCTGCACGCCCGTGCTTCGGCTAAGCTGGTCGAAGTTGTCGAAGGATTTGACGCGACGGCAGAGGTGGCCCGCGACGGCATGTCCGCAAGCGGCGACAGCATCATGGGGCTTTTGATGTTGGCAGCCGCCAAAGGAAGCACTATTGAAGTCCAAACCTCGGGTCCGGACGCCGAGGCGCTGGCCGATGCGGTCGAGGCCTTGGTGGCGGATCGCTTCGGGGAGGACTGTTAGTCCCGGCACCGGGATTAACGCATAGAACGGGACTGAAGCAGGCGCATGGTCGAAAGCACCCAAGCGACATCCCTCAGGCGTCGAGGCGGGGCGAAGAATCCCGCGCCTTATGACAAACGCCAGGTCAGCTACGCCAACACCTTCACGAATCCGTGGAAGGCGAACGCCATTCGTACGCTTGAATGGCTGACCGGAAAGATCCCGATGTTGCGCATGGTGCGCCGGTTTGAACGGATGGGCCCGGTCGAGGGGCAGGCGTTCTGGAGCCAGGCGCTGGGCATCATGGGGATCGACCTTATGACCCCGGACGAACAGATCGCCCGCATCCCCAAGGAGGGGCCGGTGATCGTGGTGGCCAATCACCCGCACGGTCTGGTCGACGGGATGGTTCTGGCGGAACTGATCGGGCGGGTTCGGACGGATTACCGCATTCTGACACGGTCGCTGCTGACCGGGGTGAAAGAGGTCGAACCTTTCATGATCCCGGTGCCTTTCCCGCATGAGGAAGATGCCCGCGAACAAAGCCTGGAAATGCGCGCGCTTGCGATGGAACACCTCAAGGACGGCGGCGTGATCGTGCTGTTTCCCTCCGGCGTCGTGGCCTCGTCGGAAACGTGGTGGGGGACGGCGGTCGAGGCGGGGTGGAACCCGTTCACCGCCAAGATGGTCCAGCGCTCCGGTGCGACCGTCGTGCCGATCTTTTTTCCGGGCCAGAACAGCCGCGCCTACCAGATCGCCAACCGCGTTTCTGCGACGATCCGGCAAGGGCTGTTGATCCATGAGGTCGTGCACGCCTGCCGACGCCCGCAAAAGCCGGTGGTCGGTGAGCCGATTTCACCGGAGACGATCAAGGCCTTCGAGGGCGGTCAGCGCGAGTTTGTCTCGTGGCTGCGTCAAAAGACGCTGGATCTGCGCGAGCACTGATGGTCCCAGTGATTGCTAGGCGGCGGCGACTGCTGTGGCCTCGGTTGTCCAAAAATCCTTCAGTGTGCGGCTGCCGTGACGCGCGCCAACCATGTCCTGTCCCATGGCCGTCAGGAAAAACTGCGCGGGGCCGTAAATCCGACGCGGGGTGACCCGGGGCAGAATGGTCAGGGCCGCCCGGCGCACCCCGTCCGGCAGACTGGTGACGCGCGCGGGCCGGTTGAGGACCTCAAAGGCCAGTTCGGCAATCTCCCGGTGGCTCAGCACCTCGGGCCCTCCGACATCCAGCCAATCTGTCCCGGCGTCGGTCGCCTCTGCCACGGCACAGGCAAGGTCCGCGCCATGGATCGGGTTGATGCGGTTGTGGCCATTCCCGAACAACCAGACGCGCCCGGATCGCGCCATCGACAGAAAATCCGCCATGTCCGAAAAATAGCCAGAGGGCGCAATCACCGTGGCGGGGATGGAGGATTTGCGCAGGTCATCGACAAAGGCCTGTTTGGCGGCCACCAACGGCACGTCGCGCATTCGGTCCGCGCCCAGCACATGCACATAGGCAAAGCGTTGGACGCCCGCGCGCAGTGCCTCTGCCAGCAGGTTGGCATTGGCCTGATAATCGACGTCGCGATAGCGCAACCCGTCGGTCTGGCGCGTGATCCCAAGGCTGGACACCACCAGATCGGCCCCGTCCATTGCCCCGGAGAGGCTGTCGGGATCGGTGGCCTGCGCCTCTATCAGACGGTCCGCCGGCAGATCGGCGGCGCGGGCCGCGTTGCGGACAAGCGCGGTCACATGCCAGCCGCGACGGCGGTACTCGGACACCAGAAAGCGCCCAAGATACCCTGTCGCGCCGGCGATAAAGACGGTCTGCATGGTGCGCGCCCCTAGGTGCAGTGCTGCGGTTGGGGGTGGTTAACGCGGGGGCGCGCAGCGGTCCATTGGCCGGAACCGCAGAGGTTCCATGCGCAAATGCATCGACTGCGCGGGCGTCACCGGGTCGGGACCGGCACCTCGCCGCGATAATCGTAAAAGCCGCGCTTGGTCTTGCGGCCCAGCCAGCCCGCCTCGACGTATTTTGTCAGCAGCGGACAGGGGCGGTATTTGGTATCGGCCAGCCCGTCGTGCAGCACGTTCATGATCGCAAGGCAGGTGTCCAGCCCGATGAAATCGGCCAGTTCCAGCGGCCCCATCGGATGATTCGCGCCCAGCTTTAGCGCCATGTCGATGGAGTTCACGTTTCCGACGCCTTCATACAGCGTATAGCAGGCCTCGTTGATCATCGGGATCAGCACGCGGTTAACGATAAAGGCCGGAAAATCCTCGGCCGAGGCGGCGGTCTTGTCCAGATTCTCGACCACCTTGAGGCAGGCCTCATAGGTCTGTTTGTCGGTGGCGATGCCGCGAATCAATTCGACCAGCTTCATCACCGGCACCGGGTTCATAAAGTGGAAGCCCATGAATTTTTCGGGCCGGTCCGTGCGCGACGCCAGACGGGTGATCGAGATCGACGATGTATTCGAGGTCAGAATGGTTTCCGGCTTCAGCTCTGGCACGAGGGCGGCAAAAATCTTGTCCTTAACCTCTTCTCGCTCTGTCGCGGCCTCGATCACCAGATCGGTCTGGGCAATCTCAGGAAGGTCCATCGTGGTACGGATCCGGGCCAAGGTCGAATCACGCTCTTCCTCAGAAATCTTTTCACGACTGACCTGACGATCCAGGTTCTTGCGGATTGTGGCGATCGCCTTGTCCAGCGAGTCCTGGCTGATGTCGTTCAGGCGCACCTCATAGCCCGCCTGCGCCATCACATGGGCAATTCCATTGCCCATTTGTCCCGCGCCAACGATACCAACCGACTTGATTTCCATGGGCTGCCCCTCTTGTTCCAGCGCCACAATGACCCGGCTTGAAGGGGGCTGCAAGAGCAGCGGATTCGTCTTGCATTGTCGCTTTAGGGAAATGGCAAGAGCTTTGCGCGATTCTCCGTTTGGGTGAGAAAATGAGGTGGGTGTTATGTCAGTACTTGGCGGGGGCCATGGGTCCCTGGAATATTATCCGTGCCGCTATGGAAATTCGCGCGTGCTGTTTCGCGGCCCGCGACGGCAATTGGACGGCGTATATGTTGCATTTCTCGGCGGGACCGAGACCTATGGCCGTTTTGTCGAGACGCCGTTCCCTGCGTTGGTGGAAACTAAGGTCAAGATAGCCTGCGCCAATTTCGGTGTGGTTAACGCAGGTGTGGATCTTTATCTGAACGACCCTGCGGTGATGGATTTGATGGCCGGGGCGGATACCAAGGTCGTGCAGGTCATGGGGGCGCAGAACCTGTCGAACCGGTTCTATTCAGTGCATCCGCGTAGGAACGACCGCTTTTTGCGGGCGTCGGACCGGTTGATGGCGCTCTATCCAGAGATCGATTTCACGGAGTTCCATTTTGTTCGGCACATGCTGGGGCGGTTGGCCGAGGTTTCCGGCGATCGCTATGCGCAGGTTCTGGATGAATTGCGCATGGCGTGGACCGCACGGATGAAACATCTGCTGACGCAACTGCGGGGGGACATCGTGCTGCTGTGGTTTGCCGATCATCCGGTCCCGGTTGAAAATCCGGCAACGCTTGACGGGGACCCTTTGTTCGTGAACCGCGAGATGATCGAGATATTGCGCCCCCGTGTGAGTCACGTGGTCGAGGTTGTGGCCTCGGACGCGGCGCGCACCGAAGGGACACGCGGCATGGTGTTCAGCGACTTCGAGGCGTGCGCGGCGGAGGAACTGATGGGGCCGCTGGCGCATCAGGAGGTCAGCGTGGCGCTGGCCGAGGTACTGTCGGACATGATGGACCTCTGACGCAAATGCAAAGGCCCGCCGGTGAGGCGGGCCTTTGACAGATGCGGAAGGGCGGGGGGTAACCCCGCCGCAGATCACAGTTTTTCGGTCAGTTCCGGGACGGCCTGGAACAGATCGGCGACAAGACCGTAGTCGGCAACCTGAAAGATCGGAGCCTCTTCGTCCTTGTTGATCGCGACGATGACCTTGCTGTCCTTCATACCGGCAAGGTGCTGGATCGCGCCCGAGATGCCGACGGCGACGTAAAGATCCGGCGCCACAACCTTGCCGGTCTGACCAACCTGCCAGTCGTTCGGGGCAAAGCCCGAATCGACCGCGGCACGGGACGCGCCAACGGCGGCACCCAGCTTGTCGGCCAGCTTTTCGATCAGGGCGAAATCGTCCTGGCTGCCGACACCGCGACCGCCGGAAACGACGATCCCGGCCGAGGTCAGTTCCGGACGGTCGCTTGCGGCGACCTTGTCCTCGACCCATTCCGACAGGGCGGGGTTGTCGCCGCTGGCGATTTCCTCGACTGCGGCGGACCCACCGGTGGCGGCGGCGTCAAAGGTGGAGGTACGGAAGGTGATGACCTTCTTGGCGTCCTTCGATTTCACCGTCTGGATGGCGTTACCGGCATAGATCGGACGCTCAAACGTGTCGGCGTCAACCACGGCGGTCACATCGGTCAGCACCATCACGTCCAGCAGCGCGGCGACGCGCGGCAGGATGTTCTTGGCATCGGTGGTGGCGGGGGCGACGATGTGGCTGTAGTCACCCGCAAGCGAGGCGATCAGCGCGGCGGTTGGTTCCGCCAGACGGTGACCATAGAGGTCATCCTCGGCCAGCAGCACCTTGGACACGCCCTCGATTGTGGCGGCCTCGGCTGCGGCGTCCTTGGCGGAGGCCCCTGCGGCCAGAACGGTCACATCCCCCAGCGCCTTGGCGGCGGCGACGGTCTTGGCGGTGGCGTCCATCGCCAGCGCGCCATCGGTAATCTCGGCAATCAGCAGAACGGCCATCAGATGATCCCCTTTTCCTTGAGCTTCGCCACCAGTTCATCGACGGAGCCGACCATTTCGCCAGCCGCCCGCGCCGCCGGTTCACCGGTCGAGACGATTTCCAGACGCGGTGAGACATCGACACCCAGATCGGCGGCGGTCTTTTCGTCCAGCGGCTTTTTCTTGGCCTTCATGATGTTCGGCAACGAGGCATAGCGCGGCTCGTTCAGGCGCAGGTCGGTCGAGATGATAGTCGGCATCTTGACCTTGACGGTCTGAAGACCGCCGTCGACCTCACGGGTGACGACCGCATGGTCGCCATCAACGTCGACCTTGTTGGCGTACATCGCCTGCGACCAGCCCAAGAGGGCCGACAGCATCTGGCCGGTGGCGCCCAGATCGTTGTCGATCGCCTGCTTGCCGCAGAGCACTAGGCCCGGCTGTTCTTCCTTGACGATGGCGGCCAGAATCTTGGCGACGGCCAGCGGCTCGATGTCGGTGTGCACGTCATCGGCGGCCACCACCAGAATGGCGCGGTCCGCGCCCATGGCCAGCGCGGTGCGCAGGGTTTCCTGACTTTGCTTGACGCCGATGGAGACCGCGATGACCTCCTCGGCCTTGCCGGCCTCCTTGAGGCGAATGGCCTCTTCGACGGCGATTTCGTCGAAGGGGTTCATCGACATCTTCACGTTTGCCAGATCGACACCCGATCCGTCCGCCTTCACGCGAACTTTCACGTTGTAATCGATCACGCGCTTGACCGGTACCAGGACCTTCATCTGCGTGTCTCTCCTCAGGTTTGTCATGCCCGCGGGAGGGCCCGCGAAACTTCCTTGCAGGGTGGTGTAGCCCGCCCGGACAGGTGGAAACAGCGAAAAATCGTCGCGTTATTGTCATTGCGCGTCGCCATGACGGAACGTTTTTCGGTATGCCGTCGAATTCAATTGGCCCGGTTGCGCTATCAGACGTGGAGCAACCCATCGTAAAGCTGTCCGGCCATGGCTTGTATCGCCTCGCTTTGGGTCTCATCCAGACAGATGTCGAAACAGCGTTCCTGCAAAAGCGGGCCGCGATACCAGTCCGTCACCTGTGCCGAGGCCTTGGCCAGACCAGGGCGGTCGCTGTCCCAAAAGGCGGTGTGCCAGAGCCAGATACCGCCGCCGCGATGACACCAGTCGGCGTGCAGTCGCGTCACCAGCGCCCCATCGGGCCAGCCCCAGACACGATCAAGAATGCGGGTCATGTCGTGCCCGGCACGGGCAAACATGCAAAAGATGTCATCGAGACAGCCCCAAGGTGACGGCACCCCGGTTTGCGCGTCGATCAGCGCAGCCTCAAATGCGGCGATGACCGCGTTTTCCCTGTCGGTCCAGAGATCGGCCCGCCCGGTTTCGAACCGCTCCAGCGTCAGTTCGACGCTCAGGCCGAGTTCGGTTCCCTGTGCCAAAAGCTCGAACACGCGGGGCAGCAGGTATCGCCGCAGGTCGGGCGAGGCCGGGCCACCGAACGCCGCATGAAACCAGTCATCCAGCATCGTAACGGGCATCGTGCGCCTTGGGACACGGAAAAACCGAGAGTCGTTTTCCGGTGTCATACAGCAGGCGGTGCAGGCCTGATGGCTGTCGGGAACCGGCCCGTCGATCTCTTGCCAGGCGCTATCGACGGCGTGCTGCAACGCGGGCGTCACAGATCACCGGCAGATGTTGCGCAGCGCCTGCCATTCGGCATCGCTCAGGATCGGGCGCGTGCCGGATTGGCTTTGCGCAAAGCCGCGCGCCTGTTCGGCACGTTCAGCGGTCACCGGGTGGGTCGACAGATAGGCCGGGATCTCGATGCCCTGCATTCCGCCCAATTCGTCGAAGAACCGGGCAAAGCCAGTCGCGTCGACATTGGCAGAGGCCAGCATGTCGAGCGCAAAGAGATCGGCGGCGGATTCTGCGTCACGGCTATAGGCGGCGGTGATCAGTCGCTCGCCCACAAGCGCAATGGCGGCCCCGCCGGTGAAATCACCGATGAGCATGGTCAGCAGCCCGGCGGATCCGGCGGTGCGCAGGGCGTGCCGAGTGGCGTCGCGCGATTCGACATGGCCGATTTCATGGGCCAGCACGCCCGCCACCTCATCCGGGCTTTGCGCCCTGTCCAGCAGCCCGCGCAGGATCACCACCTGCCCGCCGGGGGCTGCAAAGGCGTTGACCATCGAGTGATCGAAGACCAGCGCCGAAATCTGATACTCCATCGCGCGATTGTCGGTCATCCGCGCCAGCATCGTGTTCAGCGCGGCCCGGCCTGCCGGGTCCTCGCAGCGCAGGGATTTCTTGTCGGTGCGGCCAAGCACGCGCTCCATCTGTGAGGTGACAACCTTGCCAAAGGCGATCTCACGTTCGACCGGGATGATCTGCGCCAGCGTGTTCGCCATGGCGGGCAGGATGACAAACAACATCAACCCGGCGGCGACAAGCGCACCGCCGCTGTACAGAAACACCTTGCGCCACGTGCCCTTGTGCAGATCCCGCCGAAACAGGCCGGGCCGGGTGCGGTGCATCCATGCGATCAGCTCTGGGTCGTGCAGGACCAGTCGGGCAGGGTCGCGCGGGGCCTCATCATCGGTATCGGCATGGCGGGTAAGCGTCAGGCGACCATTATGAGAGGTATCGCTGAGCGCGCGCAGGTCCATCAGCGACCAGCGCAGCGGCTCTGCCAGACTGTCGCCGGTGATGAGCATGGCCTGCCGGTCGTCGGACAGGGCGACATGAACCTCATGCCGCCCCGCCGTGAGGCCATCAAAGAAATGCGCCTCTGTCTTTTGCATCAGATCGCGCCACCGATATCCAGCGCGTCGGCAAAGCCTTCGGCGTCAACGCCGGTTTCGGCTTCGCGCTGGGCGATGCGGTTCAGCCCCTCGGCGTTCACGATCTCCAGCTTTTCGATGTAGTGCGCCAGAACCGGCTGGGTGATCAGGATCAGGCTGAGCGCCTGCGTCAGCACCAGCGCGACCACATACCCAACCGCCATGACGATCCCGAAGGCGACCATGCCAACGCCGTTTTCCAGCAACGGAACAAAGGCGGCCGCAATGGCGGCGACGATGCCGAAGGCGACAGAGGCCAACAGACCGACCAGCAGGCCGCCGACGATATAGGTCTTGATGACAAAACCGGTGCGCGGCGCGGCAGTAAAGTGGATGTCGTCGCCCAGAACCTTGTTCGCGGTCAGGTAGGCAAAGGATTGCACCCCGTAATGGATGCTGCCGATGATGACCCAGATATAGCCGACAAAGGCCGCGAACCCGCCAAGGGCCGCCAGCCCCATTTTACCCGATGCGGCACCGCCGCCGATGAGGACAAAGCTGGCGACAAGAATGCCAATACCGATCAGCATGTGCTTCATGGCCGGGTAGAGGTCCGTCCATTTGCCTGTCTGGGTGAACCGTGCAGAGCCGTAAAAGCTGCGGTCGGCCTGATATTTCTCCAGCTTGAAGGTTTGCAGTGGGGTCAGGATGCCCAGCGTGATCACCGCCAGAAAGCCGTAACCCAGCGCACGCCAGACAAAGCCCCACGCGCCTTTTTCCATGCCAAAGCGGATGCCCCGCCAGCGCGAGCGCGCCATCTTGTACCGCCGTGCGCGATAGGTGGCGTAGAGGATAAAGGGCAGAACGGCGAAGAAGGTGATGTAGATGGCAATCGTCTGGGTGATCATGTCCTGTGGCGACGCGGTCTCTGGATCGACCATGACGTTGAGGCCCGCGTAAAACAGCGCCATCTGGATCAGGCCGATGTAGATCGCCAGAAAGACAACGGCGACCAGAAAGCCAAGGAACTTTTCGATACCGGTGCCGGTGTATTCAAAGGTGTCGCCGCCCGCATCGACCGAGGACCAGATGTATTTTCGAATCCGGGTCTTTTGCCAGAACCGGTAGATGCCCAGCGTGACAACGGTCAGCAGGCCGGTGTTGAAGGCGAGGTTGAAAAGCGGGCCTTTTTCGCCGGTATAACGAATGTCCATGAAATCTTGATCAGTACTCATTTTACTATCTCTCGGTCGCGGGGTGGGGCGCGTGAGGGGCGCGCACTGTCTATACGCCCACGATGGGGGGCCGGGCGGACCGCGTAAAGTCGGGAATGCCTGCCCTTTCGGGGGCTGTTGCGGACTGGCGTCAGTACAGGGATCCGCCCTTACAAATGTCGCGCAGGGCCTGCCATTCATCGGCGGTGAGCAGTGGCTTGGGCTGCAACCCGTCGGGCACGGCCTGTCGGGCGGCGTCGATGCGGTCGCCCAATCTGGGGTGGGACAGGAAATGACCGACAAAGCCTTCGGCGTCGCCCCCCAGCGCGCGAAAGCGTTCGAACATCACTGCCAGCGCGGCGGGCGACAGGCCCGCGCGGATCATCAAGTCATGGGCAAAGACATCCGCCGTTCCCTCTGCGCCCTGACTGTATTGCGCCTCTATCAGCTGTTCGGCCAGTAGCAGGACAACCGCGCCGCCCGCGAAATCGCCAAAGATCAGCCCCAGCACCCCGATCGATCCGGCAGAGCGCAGGGCGTGCCGGGTGGGATCGCGGCTGACCACGTGGCCAATCTCATGGGCAAAGACCGCGGCCAGTTCCTCGGGGGTATTGGCCTCGTCGATGAGACCGCGGAAAAAGACGATCTGGCCGCCGGGCAGGGCAAAGGCATTGACCATCTCGTGATTGAGAACATGCACCGACAGGTCGGCGGGCGGGTCCATTTGCGCGGTCAGGCGCGCCTGAATCTTGCGCAGGGCCTGTTCGCCTTTGGGCGCGGTGCAAAAGGTGACGGGGTGCAGGCCGGTGTCGTCCAACGCCTCGCGGATCTGGGTCAGCGTCACCTCTCCCAACGCCTTTTCGCCGTTTGGCGGGATGTATTCGGCCAGTTGATCGGCCATCAGCGGCACCAGAACAAACAGGATCAGCGTCACCGAGGCCACCGCCGCCAACGCCCATCCGGCCAGCCGCCCGCGACGGATAAAAGGCGCGCTTCGGTCCCGGTCCGGCAGCCGTACAAGCAGCGTGTCGTCGGTCAGGATCAGGCGCGCGGTCGCGTTGTCCTTGTGGCGCAGGATCACCAGATCACCGCCCGCAATATCGGGCAGTTGGCGGATTTCCTCCAGCGGCCAGTCCAGCCCCTCGGCCAAAAGCACGCCGCGCGCCTCGTTGATCGACAGGCTGACGTGACGGGCCTCGGCGTTCTGCCCGTCGAAAAACGTGCCTTCGCCGCGAAAAACCGGGGGCTGCGCGCTGACGCGGACGACGGTTGTCATAGCGAGGCCCCCACATCCAGCGCCTCGGCAAAGCCTTCGGCCTCCAGATGGTCGTCGCGCGGGCGCTGGCGGATCGCGGGCAGGGTATCGGCCCCCTCGATCCGCAGGCCGCGCGCATAGAGCCGGGTCAGGGGCAGCGTGACCCATGCCTGAGTCAGCGCCGACCAGATCAGGAAGATGGCGAAATAGGTCATCGCCGTCATCCCCACCAGCAGCCAGCGGTCGGCCCCGGCAAAGAGCTGTGACAGATCCGCCATGCCAATCTCTGTCAGGGTTTCCGCCGATTGCAGGCGCAGGAACAGCACACCCAGAAAGGCGGTGGGGACCGCCGAGACCAGCAGCGCAAGGGCATAGCCGGACAGCACAATCCAGAACACCCGCAGCGGGTTGATCGTCAAGTGCAGGCGCAGCGGGCCAAGACGCTTGGCCCCGGCCATCCGCTTGCGGGTCTCGACGCGGTAATAGACCGCGCCATAGAGCACCAAGAGCCCTGCAAACACATAGCCAAGCACCGCCAGAGGGGTAAGGCCCGCGCCCAGAACAACGGTCGAGACAACCAGCACGCCAATGGCAATGAGGTGCCACTTGATGCACCAGAACAACATGAACCACGATCCGCCCTGTTCCATGCTGTGATCGCCGAACCATGTCCGGTCGGTGCGGTATTTCTCCAGTTTGAAGGTCATGCGCGGCCACAGCAGGCCCAGCGTGATGAGGGTTAGCAGCCAGTGCCAGAGCGCACGTATCGCATAGCCCCACGCGCCCGGGGCCAGACCAAAGCGCAGTCCCATCCACCGGGTGCGCGCCAGCACATACCGCCGAGCGCGGTAGCGGGCATAGAACCAGATCGGGATGACCCCCACAAAGCTGAGCGTATAGGCGGCGGTATTGCCCTGAAACACCGCGAAGCTGGCGAACATCAGGCCAAGGTTCACGACGCCGATGTAAAACGCCAGAATGACCACCGCGATCAGGAAGCCCAACAGTTTCTCGAACGGGTCGCCAACATATTCCAGAGGGTGCCCGCCGGGGCGGATCGCGGACCAGTACCAGCGCCGGATGCGGGTCTTTTGCCAGAACCGGTAAAAACCAAGGCTGAGGACGGTCAGGACGCCAGTGACAAATGTCAGCTTGAACAGCGGCCAGCGGCGGCCCGCGAACAGCGTCGAAAGCCGGTCGTCACGCAGGTCTTGCGTCACATCCTCGGCCTGCGCCGGCACGCCCGGAGATGTTCCGTGCCCCTCCAAAACGGTCCCTGCCTCCCCGCCGGTCCTGCGGGCAGAGTGGCGGTTTCCCGGCTGCTGCGCAACTGCGGTGTTGTGTGACGCATCGCCGACGCCCCGGATCAGGTCCGGGGCGGGATGACCGGGCCCGGACCCAAGCGCCCCCCGTCCCGGACGTAATCCGGGACCTCTGGGCGGGTGGTTTTGCATCCCGCGTGGGAGGGGTTAACGTGTTGTTAAGGCGTAATGTTTCGCGCGCGAAACACTCAGTTGAACTTGTTGTCCCTTGGGAAGCCGCGCGGTGCCATGCGGCCCGTTCCGGCGCGCTTGCCGACCCATTCCTCAAGCTCGGCGGCCTCCACCGTGCGGGTGCGTCCCGCCGGGTCCTGCCACGACAGACCGGCCTCCATCAGGAAGGTGCGCGCGTCCGACAATCCGCCGTCCTTGTACTTTTGCAGGCGCACACCCTTGCCACGGCCCATCTCGGGCAGTTCGTCGAGCGGGAAAACCAGAAGCTTGCGGTTCTCGCCCACGACGGCGACGTGATCGGCGGTCACCGGCTTGCACACCAGCGCGCGCGCCGGGGCGCGCACGTTCAGCACCTGCTTGCCGGTGCGGGTCTGGGCGATGATCTCATCCTCGGGCGCAATGAATCCGTCACCCGCAGAGGAGGCCACCAACAGTTTGCGGCCCGGTTTGTGGATGAAGATGTCGATGATCTCTGCCTCGTTCGGCAGGTCGACCATCAGGCGCAGCGGTTCACCCATGCCGCGCCCGCCGGGCAGGGCCGCAGCCGACAGCGTGTAAAAGCGGCCCGTGGAGGCGAAGACCAGCAGGCGGTCGGTGGTCTCAGCGTGGAAGATAAAGCGCGGGCCGTCGCCGTCCTTGAACTTCAACTCGCGGTCCAGCGCGATATGGCCGGTCATGGCGCGTATCCAGCCCATCTGCGAACAGACGACCGTGATCGGTTCCCGTTCGATCATCGCCTCCAGCGGGACCTCCTCGGCCTCTCCGGCCTCGGCGAGGGCGGTCAGGCGGGCGCCGCGATCCAGCCCCTTGCCGAACTTCTTTTTCACGTCCTTCAGCTCGTCCGTGACGCGCTTCCATTGCAGGTCTTCGCTGTCCAGCAAGTCCTCAAGGCCTGCGCGCTCTTCCATCAGGGCGTCGCGTTCCTTGACCAGTTCCAGTTCCTCAAGGCGGCGCAACGACCGCAGGCGCATGTTGAGGATCGCCTCGGCCTGCACATCCGACAGGCCTTCGGACCGGCCTGCAAAGCGGGCGGGTACTTTGGCGTCGGTGCCGTCATCGGCCAGCACGCCGCGCGCGATGGCCTCTGGGTCCTCGCGCAGTTCCAGCGCGGCAACGTCGACACCGATCAGCGGTGAGATATAATCGTTTTCATCCGTGGCGCGGGTGAGGGTGGCCTGATGTGGACGCGACCAGTCCTCATACATCAGCGCGGCCTTGGGGTCGTCATCGTAGCGGATGATGTCGATCACGCGGTCAAGGTTCAGGAAGGCGACAATCAGGCCTTCGAGCACCTCAAGCCGGTTGTCGATCTTGGCCATGCGGTGACGGGACCGCCGGATCAGGACCTCACGCCGGAAATCGAGGAAGGCGCGCAGCACCTCCTTGAGCGAGCAGACCTTGGGCGTGACGCCGTCGATCAGCACGTTCATGTTCAGCGAAAAGCGGATTTCGAGGTCCGAGTTCTTGAACAGCATGTTCATCAGCACGTCGGGGTCGACGTTCTTTGACCGGGGTTCCAGAACCATGCGCACGTCTTCGGCGCTCTCGTCCCGGACATCGGCCAAAATCGGGACCTTCTTGGTCTGGATCAACTCGGCGATGCGTTCGACCAGTTTGGATTTCTGCACCTGATAGGGGATCTCGGTGACGACAACCTGCCATGTGCCGCGGCCCAGATCCTCGACCGACCATTTGGCGCGCAGGCGGATGCTGCCTCGTCCGGTGCGATAGGCCTCTGCAATGTTCTCTGCCGGTTCGACGATCACGCCCCCGGTGGGGAAGTCCGGTCCGGGGACATACTGCATCAGCGTGTCATCGACCGCGTTGGGGGAGCGGATCAGATGCAGGCAGGCATCGATCAGCTCACTGATGTTGTGCGGAGGGATATTGGTGGCCATGCCGACCGCAATCCCGCTGGACCCGTTGGCCAGCAGGTTCGGGTAAGACGCAGGCAGCACCGACGGTTCCATCAGGCGGCCGTCGTAGTTGGGACGGAAATCGACCGAGTTCTCGTCCAGCCCCTCAATCAGCGCCTCTGACATGATGGTCATGCGCGCTTCGGTATAGCGGCTGGCGGCGGGGTTATCGCCGTCGATGTTGCCAAAATTGCCTTGGCCATCGACCAGTGGGTAGCGGATGGTGAAATCCTGCGCGAGGCGCGCCATCGCGTCATAGATCGCCGTGTCGCCATGCGGGTGAAAGTCCCCCATGGTGTCGCCGCTGATCTTGGCGGATTTAAGAAAGCCGCCGGTGGAACTAAGTCGCAGCCTGCGCATTGCATATAGGATACGTCGATGAACCGGCTTCAACCCGTCACGCGCATCTGGCAGCGCCCGGTGCATGATGGTGCTGAGCGCATAGGTCAGATAGCGCTCGCCAATGGCGCGGCGCAGCGGCTCTGCAAGGTCGCGTTCAGGCATGTTGGGGGTGTCGGCGTCGTCATCCATAGATGTGGTAATATCCATGCCACGTCGCCGCAGCAAGCGGGGCCGGGGAATAATCCGGGTTTTTCCCTTAGAGGAAAACCGGGAATCGCTTAAAACCAGTCAGCGCGCTCCGGGGTGGAGGCAATACGGGTTTGGCAGTGTGGGGGGTAATGATGATCCGCATCATGGTAGTGACATTCGCGGCGCTGGGGTGGTCCTGGTATGCGCTGTCGGGCGGCAGCGATTTTGTTCCGGGCGGCCACGGTGTGACGATCCTTGCCGCGCCTGACACATCCTCGCCGCGCGCCGTGCCTGACCGGCCCACGCTTGCGGGTCTCAAAACGATCCAGACGCCTGTAATCGATCCTGTTGCCGTGCCGCGCGTGACCTCATTGCGCGACCGCCAGCCGCTGCCGTCGAAGTCGGTGAAGGCCGTTGTGATCCCTGCCGAGGTGGTTACACGCACCCGCACGGAAGAAATCCAGCCGGTGATTGTGCCTGCATCCGCACCTGTCAGCACTCCCGCAGCCGGACGCGTGGACGAAATCGCGCTAGCATTGGCCGGGGCGATCCCTGCGGGCGAAGACACCTTTGACCCGACAGCGCCGATGCCGCGAATCGCGGGACTGGGAACCTCGCTGCCTCTTGGAACAAAGATGGGGGAGGCGCTTGCCCCGGAATTCGTGCCCGAGGCGCGGGATCTGCGGGTTGTCTCTGCCAGCCGCGTGAACCTGCGGGGCGGTCCGGCGACCTCCTATGATGTTGTCGACAAACTGGATGAGGGGGTCGAGGTCGAGGTGCTGGACGACACCGGCGACGGCTGGGTCAAGCTGCGGGTTGTCGATTCCGACACTTTGGGCTGGATGTCGGATGATTTCCTGACCACCACCAACTGAGGTATGTTGGCACGTGCCGGGGCGTCGGAAGGGCAGGGTCCTTGCGGCGCCCCTTTCCTTTCCGGCACCTGCGCCGTAGAGCGCGCGCATGACAGGGCGATCCATTCTCATCACCGGCTGTTCCTCGGGGATCGGCTATGACGCGGCGCATGGGCTGAAGGCGCGGGGGTGGCGCGTGTTCGCCGCCTGCCGTCAAGAGACCGATTGCGCGCGACTGCGGGCGGAGGGTTTTGAAAGCCCCCGTCTGGACTATAGCGATGCCGCCAGCATAGGGGCGGCACTGGCGCAGGTGCTGGACGCAACCGGCGGCACGCTGGATGCGCTGTTCAACAACGGGGCCTACGCGATGCCGGGCGCGGCAGAGGATCTGCCCGTCGATGCGCTGCGCGAGATTTTTGAGGCGAACGTCTTTGGCTGGCACGACCTGACCCGGCGCGTGATCCCTGTGATGCGGGCGCAGGGGCATGGGCGGATCGTCAATAACGGCTCAGTCCTCGGGCTTGTCGTGGCACCGTGGCGGTCCGCCTACAATGCCACCAAGTTTGCCACCGAGGCGCTGACAAGCACCCTGCGGATCGAGATGCGCGACACGCCGATTCATGTCGTCCTGCTGAAGACCGGCCCGATCACGTCAAAGATCCGGCAGAACTCGATCCCGCATTTCGAACGCTGGATCGACTGGAAGGCCAGCCCGCGCGCCGCGCAATATGAGAACAAACTGCTGAAGCGGCTGTATGAGGATCGCGGCACGCCCGACACCTTTGAACTGCCGCCCTCCGCTGTGACGGCCAAACTGATCCATGCTCTGGAAAGCCCGCGCCCGCGCCCCCGCTATTTTGTCACCCGCGCCACATGGCTGATGGAGGCCGCGCGGCGTGTGTTGCCCGGTCGGGCGCTGGACTGGCTGCTGGCCAAGGGGTGACTTTCCGTCCACTCGCTTTTTCGCGCCGCTCCACTATGTCTCGACCAAAGCCTCAGGAGGCGTTATGGCCAATGATCCCCTCTTTATCGTCGTCGCCGTCGCAATGCTGGCGGTTCTGGCGGTCCTGCTCTTCGGCATCGGCAGTTTTGCCAAGGGCGGTGCGTTCAACAAGAAATATGCCAACAAGGCGATGCGCTGGCGGATTGCGGCGCAATTCATCGCCGTTGTGCTGATCCTGCTGTTTGTCTGGATTCGGGGGGAGTGACATGGTCGTTCTGAGCAAAATCTACACCAAGACCGGGGATGCCGGTGAAACGGCGCTGGGCAACGGCGCGCGGGTGGCCAAATTCGCCACGCGGGTGACGTCTTATGGCACCGTGGATGAGTTGAACTCGGTTGTCGGTCTGGCGCGGTTGCAGGCCGAGGGTGATCTGGACGCGCAATTGAGCCGGATACAAAACGACTTGTTCGATCTGGGGGCCGATCTGTGTACCCCGGACATGGAAAAGGACGCAGAGCGTGAGTATCCGCCGCTGCGTATGGTCGCGGCGCAGGTGTCCCGACTGGAGTCGGAAATCGACGTGATGAACGGCGTGCTGGAGCCGCTGCGCAGCTTTATCCTGCCCGGTGGGTCGGCACTGGCGGCGCATCTGCACCACTGCCGTACGGTCGCGCGACGGGCGGAACGGTTTACCGTGGAACTGGCAACGATGGAGTCGGTGAACGGAGAGGCGGTCAAATACCTCAACCGGCTGTCGGACTGGTTCTTTGTCGCGGCTCGCATTGCCAATGACGACGGCCGCGCAGATGTCTTGTGGGTTCCAGGCGCGAACCGCGCGTAGCGCGGCGAAACCTCCAGCGGAGGTTTTGGGGACTGGACGGGCGGAGCCCCGGCCCGCCGGGCGGCGCGAACCGCGCGTAGCGCGGCGAAACCTCCAGCGGAGGTTTTGGCGGCTGGACGGGCGGAGCCCCGGCCCGCAGGGCGGCGCGAACCGCGCGTAGCGCGGCGAAACCTCCAGCGGAGGTTTTGGCGGCTGGACGGGCGGAGCCCCGGCCCGCAGGGCAGGCGAAACAGTTGACTGACGAAATCGTGACCCTCGCGGTCTCCGGCGGGGCAAGCCGGAGAGAGGGATGAATTTTTGCCGCGATACCCGTTTGTTTTGGGGCTGGATGCCTCGACGCGCCGCCCTGCCATCTGTGGCTCCTTGGTCGCTGTTGCGAACATAGGGGCGGACGGGGGGTCGACAATTTTGGCGGGTGAATGCACGCAGGCGGGTGGCACCTGTCGAGGGGCCGACAAGGAGGGATGTATATGATCCGGATCGCTGCCGTATTGCTGCTGGCGCTGGGGCTGGTTGCCTGCACGGACGCCACGCAGGACCTGACCGGGCCGACTGAGCCTATGGGGAATTTCCTGCTCGGCCACGCAGAGGTTGTCACCGAAAAACCTGCGCCGTCCAAGCTGCTGGTGTCGCGCGATGCGACCCCGGAAGAGTGGATCAATGCCATGGACGGGGCGCTGGAAACCCGGTTCCGCCGGTTCGACGGGGACAGCTATTACCATCTGGGCGTCAAGGTGATCGCCTATTCGCTGCCGCCCCCCATCGTTCCCGGCAAGTCTGCCCTGCACGTGACGGCGACGATCTACGACGATGCCAACTGCATCAAGATGAACCCCAAGGTGCATGACGTCATGGTGATTCAGGTCTTTGAAACGCGGCTGGAACTGACCCGTGAGGAGCAGATGCAGCGTCTGGCCGAAACCGCCGCCAAGGACATTGAAAAGTGGCTGCGCGAAAAGATGGAAAGCGACGGGTGGTTCACCGAGGACTACAAGCCCGCCCGCAACGCGCCAAAGATCGCCGGCGGCTGCTGAAAGCAGGCCGGGGCAGGGTGCAAAACCCAAGTGGCGCTTGATTTTCGCCGCCCGACTCAATAAACGGCGCGCGATGAAACTCTCGGGGCACGTCGGCGGCCCCCCTAACCGTGAGGCGTCTTGAAGATGGGTAAGGAAAAGTTTGAACGCGGCAAGCCGCACTGCAACATCGGCACGATTGGTCACGTTGACCACGGCAAGACGACGCTGACGGCGGCGATCACCAAGTATTTCGGTGACTTCAAGGCGTATGACCAGATCGACGGCGCGCCGGAAGAAAAAGCCCGCGGGATCACCATCTCGACGGCGCACGTGGAATACGAGACCGACAACCGCCACTACGCGCACGTCGACTGCCCCGGCCACGCTGACTACGTCAAGAACATGATCACCGGTGCTGCCCAGATGGACGGCGCGATCCTGGTCGTGAACGCCGCTGACGGCCCGATGCCGCAGACCCGTGAGCACATCCTGCTGGGCCGCCAGGTGGGTATTCCCGCCATGGTTGTGTTCCTCAACAAAGTCGACCAGGTCGACG
>NZ_JAXMNR010000012.1:0-136286 GCF_034670325.1 Antarctobacter sp. | reverse complement strand
GTGCCCCAGACCCGCAAGCAGTTTTTTCCTTTCACACCAACTTTTTTCCAGAAAAGGTCGAAACCCTCATTATATCAACACCTTACAGCGCGCATTTTTTCACCAAAACACACAACCAAACCCCAAACACACCCCAAATCACCCGACTCAACCCCCGCATCCAAACTTATCCACAACCTTACTCACAACTGAAAATCCAAATCAGACGTGAATCACTCAACCTCAACCCGTGAATCACACTGTTAAGGGCGGAAACGGACACTCGAACCGGGCTTCAGCCCCCTGCCCTTGCGATTCTGTCCAACGACCGGTGGGAGAGATTGCTTCTCACAGCGCCCCCATTCGGTGTTCTGCCGCGAAAGAACCGCTTCGGTTAGCCGTGCAACCAGAGACGCAGCGCCCTGGACGTGGCCTCGGGCTGTTCCAGAGTGGGCAGGTGGCCAGCCCCTTCAACGATATGCAGATGGGCGTCTGGGATCAGGCTTGCCATGAGTTCGTGCCGTTCCACAGGACAAAGCGCATCGTCCCGTCCACAAAGCACCAAAGCCGGAAGCCGCGCGCCCCGCAGGGTGTCACATTGGTCAGGACGATCCATCAAGGCACGGGACTGGCGGGCAAAGACGTCTGGTCCAAGGGAAAGCGCCATCTCCATACACAGATCAAGGACCGGCTCTCGGTTAGGTCCACCAGCCAGATAATTGGGTTTCATCTCGTCCCGCATGACCGAACGCAGCCGCCCCTCGGCCACCGCCTTGATCTGCGGCAAGCGGCGCGCTTTGACCTCGGCGCGTTCGGCAAGCGGATTGGTGTCCATCAACGCGATCTTGGCTACCCGGTCGGGGGCCTGTCGCAACACCTCCATCGCAACGATGCCGCCCATGGACAGACCCGCCAGCGCAAAGCGCGGCGGCGCATATGCCAGGACGTCGCGCGCAAGGGCTTGAACGCTGTCCGTCGCCGTTATCGGCGCGAGGTGGATCGTCGCCGTGCCGGACAGCGCGGCAATCTGCGGCCCAAAGAGGCGCGCATCGCACATCATGCCCGGCAACAGGACAAGCGGTGTCATCCGACCAGGGCCGCCCCGTCCGCCATGGCGCGCAGTTTGGCATAGGCGATATCGGGATCGACCGCGCCGAACCCGGCAAAGGTGCCAAAACCGCAATCGCTGCCCGCGATCACCCGGTTTGCCCCCACTATATCTGTGAACCGTGCGATACGCTGCGCCACGAGTTCCGGGTGTTCGACAAAGTTGGTGGTGGTGTCGACGACACCGGGGACCAATACTTTGTCCTGAGGTATTTCAGCATTGCGGTCTCGAAAGACTGTCCATTCATGGGCGTGGCGCGGGTTCGAGGTCTCGAACAGCACGTAACGGGATTTCGTCGACATCAGGGTGGAAAAGACCTTGTCCATCGGGATGTCGCAGCAATGCGGCCCCTCGTAGTTGCCCCAGCAAATGTGCACGCGCACTTTATCCTGCGGGACGCCCGACAAGGCGTGGTTCAGCGCCTCGACATGCAAAGCCGCTACCTTGATGAATTCCGCGTCCGTCAGGTCACTGAACAACATGTGCCGCGACAGGGCGAGGTCGGGGCAATCCAGTTGCAGATCCAGCCCCGAGGCAACAATGGTTTCGTATTCCTCTTTCATCGCGTCGGCCAGCGCGGCGAGATAAGCCTCGCGGGTCGGGTAGAAATCATTCTGCAGAAACAGAGAAATCACCCCCGGTGAGGCGGCATTCATGAAACCCCGTTCGACCCCATGTTCAGCCATGGCCGCCTTGAGGTTTGCGATATCCTTCTGCAACTCTCCCTGCCCCTTGGAACGGACCTCGCCCACGCACATGGGGCGGGCATATTGCGGGGTGCCTCCGTCATCGGCCAACCGCTTGAGAAAACCGGGAAACATTTTGAGATCGGCAGGCGCGTTGCGCGGGCTGTCTCCGCCGAAGCCGGTGTAGCGGTCCTTGACGTAGGTGGCGTAGGAAATCTTGGAGGTCTCGCCATCGCTGACGATGTCGACGCCCGCCGCCACCTGTTTGCCGACGGTGTCGGACACCGCGCGTGTCATTGCGACGTCAAAGGCGGTGGCGTCGTAAGGCGCATCGTTTTCGCGGGCAAAGATGAAATCGACCACCTCCTGCGAGCGCGGCAAGGAGCCTACGTGGGTCGTTAGGATATTGGACATTTCGGGCTCTCCGGGTGAGGTGTTTTCGATGCACAAAGCATGCACAGCCTATGCGCATGCCTTGCGCCTTGGCCGGTTTTAACCTTTCCAGGTCAGGCCGGCGGGATCGTCCGTGCCGATGATGCGGTAGAGCGCGGCCTCTCCGGTCATCGATGGCACGGCGGAATGCCGGAGCCCCTCGGGCACCGACATCGTGTCGCCCGCCGCCAGCACCGTGGACCCGCCGTCCCAGTCCACCCGCCAATACCCCTTGACCGGCATCAGGACCGATGGCCGGTCATGCGCGTGTTTTGCCTCACGCGCGGAAGCGCGGGTGATGAAATCCACCTCGAACCCCGGCTTGTCCTGCAACAGGCCGGTTTCACCGATCACCTTGACCGGCGTCCTGTCAGCCAGCGCCACCATATCCCAGTAGCGCGCCACATGGTTGGGCAGCACCTCTGCGGTGGTGGGTTCGGGCCGCGTTGCCAGCTCCGCTTCGGACAACAGCGGCATCGGCTTTACGCCATCCGGCAGGCGCTGCTGTTTCCTGCTGTCGTAAAGCTTGCCATCCTCACCCAGCACCAACCCGTGGGCGGCGGCGTCCTCGATCACCTGTGGTGCCCACATCACGCCGCCCCCGGCGTCGTCGCCGCCAAGGATTGCCATGATCATCCCGTAATCGGTTCCGATATTCTCAAACCCGCGAAAGATGCCGGTGGGAATGTTGAAGATGTCGCCCTCCTCCAGCACCACCTCTCCGGCTGTGCCCCAACGCCCCCAGAAAAAGCGCCAGCGCCCGGAGAGGACAAAGAACGCCTCGGCGGTGCGGTGATCGTGCAGCGAGTTGCGGCAGCGGGGCGGCTGACCGGCGGCCCCGATGTTAAAGCCGTGTTCAAGTGCGATGTGAACATGCTGGTCCGGCGACTCCGACACGCCTCCGCCGATGATGGTGAAATTTTCCTTTTGGTCGCTGCCCGGCGTATGCGCGTCAATGAAGGCGGTTTTGCAGGGTTTGAGTTCGCCATAGCGGACGATGCGGCTGGTAAGATCGGTCATGTCTGGTGTCCTTGGATGCAAATGGGGGGTCAGGCGGCCTATCCCCCTCCCCTGGCGGCCGCAGGTTCAGCCGCCGCGCCCGCAGGCTGGCGCGATGCACATGCGCGCGCCGCAGTGCCCGCGACAGGTGCAGGCGGGCAGCCATCAGGCCACGCCCGTTTGCAACAGGATCTGCTTCCAGACAGAGGTTTCATCGAACAGCGTGAATTCGCGCCGCAGCTTGGGCGCGCCGCCCACCACCGCGCCAAACTCGCCATGCGAGATCCCCAGAACGAAAACCTCTGCCCCGGTCGGCGCACCGAAGACGCCCCAGCCGTCATGTTTGCCCCACAGGCTCCACCGGATGGCGGCGCGGGGTGTCATCATCGGGTCATCGCGGCCGATCTGGTGGTGGATGGTGAATTGGGCGTTCGGAAACGACGCCCGCAGTCCCATCCAGAACCGATCCACCGGCCCCCATCCATGTCCGGTGACGCCGCCGGGGTATTCGGACTGCACCGCGCGGTCATAGTCCTGTTCAATGACGCCCAAGTCCGCGCCCATGATCCGGGTCAGGATACCGGCGTATTTCGCGCCCCATTCATTGTCGTTGCCCGCCCCTTTGTACGGACCAGCAAGGTCGTTCTCAGGCGTCATCGGCTTGACGCAGTTCTCTGGCCCACCTTCGCGGGCAATCAGATCAGCGGCGTAGTCCTTGGGGGTCCAGCCCATCTGGCGGACAATGGCGCCCTGATCGCGGATCAGCCATTCATCGTTGATCTGGTTGTCGATGGCGTGACAGTCGGCAAGGATGCGGTATTGCAGCCGCGTCCCGGTCGCCTTGCCATAGACGCCGTCGCCCAGATGAGTGGCGGTCGACAGGATACGGTGCGAGGACAGCATCCCCTCTTCCGGCGTACCGGACCAGATCACGTCCTCGCCCAGCAGTTCGCGGTCGGGGAATTCCGACAGCGTCGCCATGGTGGCGGCAATGACCCCCTGATTGCCGGTGACTACGGAACCGGGGGAGCGCACGACAATGTCGGGCGCGTAATAGTGGTGCAGCGTAGCGATGCCGCGATCTTCCCAGATCTCCTTGGTGATGCCGATGATGTAATCGGGGAAATCCGCGAATTTAGGGTCGAAACCTTTCATATCCTCATCCTTGCTGGACCCAGCCCGCAGGCACCCTTGCCGAGCCGCGCACAATCAGCGGCCCGTCGATGGTGATCTTCCTCGCGCGGGTGGTGTCGAAATTCTCTATCAGTGTCAGCAGCGCGGTCACGGTCTCGTCGACCATCAGGTTGGCGCGCTGGCGCACGGTGGTCAGGTTGTAGGCCAGCCAGGATGCCGGAGGCACATCGTCATAGCCGACGACAGAGACATCCTGCGGGACGCGCAGGTCCTTTTCGAACCGGATCACATCCATCACGGCAAAGGCCATGTGGTCGTTGGCAACAAAGACCGCGTCAGGCCGCGTCGTCGGATCTGCGAACAGGGTGCGGGCGGCGTCGCGCGCCTGATCCACCTTGAAGTTGCCGACCGCGCGCGCGTGCAGGGACCTGCCCGCCGCCGTCAGCCCGGCGACAAACCCCGCCTCGCGGTCGCGCTGGGTCGATGCCCCTTCCCACCCGGCGATAAAACCAATGCGCTGATGGCCGCCCGCCAAGAGGAACTCGGCCACCTTGCGCCCGCCCGCGAAATTGTCCGAGGTGACAGAGGTGACGCCCTCGCGGTCCTCGTAGCGGTTGAACAGCACCACCGGCACGCCGGCCTGTTCGCACCGCTCCGCCACGTCCGAGGACATGGCGACAGAGGCCATGACAATCCCGTCGACCTGATAGTCAAGGATTTCCCGGACAACGTTGTCGACATTGCCCGCGGTCTGCGAGGCCATAAAGACCAGAACGTGATAGCCTTGGCTCTGCAGCGCATTGGACAGCTTTTCCAGCGCCTCCGGGTAGAAGTAGTTTTCCAGATAGGCGACCACCAGACCGATGATGCGGCTCTTGCCAGAGACCATGGCGCGGGCCAGCACGTTGGGGCGATAGCCAAGGTCATCCGCCGCTTTGCGCACCTTTTCGGCGGTCTTCTTGCTGACCGAAGCCCCGGGCGTGAACACCCGGCTGACCGCCGACTGGCTGACGCCCGCGCGTTGCGCCACTTGAAGGGATGTGACCTTGTCCGCCATCAGTCCGCCGTCCAGCCGCCATCGACCAACATCGAGGTGCCGGTCACCAGCGATGCCGCATCCGATGCCAGATAGAGCACCGCCCCCATGATGTCCTCGACCTCTCCCACCCGGCCCAGCTTGATCTTGTCCTCGATCCAGGCGCGTCGCTCCGGGTTAACAAAGGTTTGCGCCGTCAGCGGCGTGCGGATAAAAGTCGGGCAAACGGTGTTGACGCGTATCCCTGCGCGGCCCCATTCGATCGCCATGGCTTTCACCATGCCCTCCAGCCCGTGTTTACTGGCGCAATAGACCGCGCGGTCGATGCCGCCGACATGGCCCATTTGGCTGCTGATATGGATGATAGAGCCGGGTTTGCCTGCCGCCATCATCGCTTTGGCCGCCCATGCCGACAGGAAATAGGCCGACCGCAGGTTGATGCCCATGACAACGTCATAATCCTCAAGCGATGTCTCTACCGCCGCGCTGTGACGGGCGAGACCGGCAGAGTTCACCACAATGTCAAAGCTGCGCGCCTCTAATGTCGATTGCAGGGCCGGAAGATCAGTTTGATCAAGCACCAGCGCCTCTGCCGAGAACCCGGCATCCGTCAGGGCCTGAACGGTCTGACGCAGCCGGTCCGCGCCGCGCGCGGTGCAAACCACATGCGCCCCCGCCTCGGCCAAGGCCACCGCGCATCCCTGCCCGATCCCGGAAGACGCACCAGTGACCAGCGCTGTGCGCCCGTCGAGCCGGAACGAAGGTGTCTTTGGCAACGTCATGCGCTCATCCCATCCAGTATGTCGATCCGGCCCATGTTGCGCGCCTTGTTGAATTCACGCAGGCGCGCGAAGACATCGACCCCAAGCTGGCGATAGGCATCCAGCAGATCGACCAGAACCCAGTTCTCGCGGATCCTGCCATTCTCCAGCCGCCAGAAATCGAGACTGCGCATGCTGATCCGCTGGCCTGAAGGCGCAATGCCCATCCAGCCATCATGGGTGACGGTCTGGATCATGTTCGGCCAGCCGGTGACGGCGGCATAGTCGCCATCGCCGAAGAAATGATAGGTGATCTCATCCAGGTACTGACCGCGATCCGGCATCCCGTTCAAAAAGGGGATCTGATGCCAGTTGCGAAAGCCCGCATAGCCGCGCCCAGTGCCGATCCCCGCTGGCCCATACCAGTTCATACGCGGATGCCAGAACCTCTCCATCTCCATCACCTCAGGTCCGCCTTGGCTGGGATGCTTCTTGAGATTTTCCAGCATGTCGACGATGTGCTGCCGGGTTTGGAACGCCTTTTCCTCGTCATGCGGCCCCGTCACCAGCCCGTCCTGCGTCGCCGGTCCCGGCACCAGAAACTCAAGACCCAGACTGGGCGCCATCGGCCAGGCCCCGGCCTGCATCATGACCTCGGGGATGTCCCAAAGCGCCTGAAACGCCACCACCTTGCCGTTTTCGATGCGAAAGAACTCGTGGAACCGCATGGTGACCAGATGCCCGGTGGGCGGGATATCCAGCCACGGGCCGGTAAAGACACCGGAATAATAGCCGCCGCAGCCAACCCAATCCGCCCCGTGCTCATCCTGCCCGGCCATGACGATATAATCGCGCCGCTCCAGATCCGGCAAAGCGTCCAGCAACCCGGCATAGGCGGTGTCGTAAAAGGCATCGGGCCCGGTGCTGTCCCCAAACGGGTGGCACAGATGAAAAACCGCATCGGGCGCGCAGGCCACCGACAGGGCGCGGCGCACGCCCGCCTCATCGAAATCATACATCGCGGCCCGCAGCGGTGCGATCAGTGCCTTGTTGGCGGTATGTCTGTCCATTTTTTGCGCCTTGGTCTTCTTCTTGGTCCAAATACATCCGGGGAGTGTGAGGGGCTGGCCCCTCACAGCGCTCCCGCTGACTTATTCGGCGGCCTCACGATAAGGTGCGCCCTCTCCATAGGGTACGTTGACCCCGCCATAGCGGCGCACGCGGATGTTGCATTGCTCGGCATGACCGACAAAGCCCTCCAACATGCACAGGCGAGAGCCGTATGCACCGACCATCGCCGCCGCCTCATCAGTCAGGATTTTTTGATAGCTGTGGGTCTTGAGGAACTTGCCCACCCACAGGCCACCGGTATAGCGCCCTGCCTTCTTGGTCGGCAGCGTGTGGTTGGTGCCGATCACCTTGTCGCCGTTGGCCACATTGGTGCGCGGCCCAAGGAACAGCGCGCCGTAGCAGGTCATGTTCTCAAGGAACCAGTCGTCGCGGTCGGTCATGACCTGCACATGCTCGGATGCGATATCATCAGCCACCGCCAGCATCTCATCGTATGTGTCACAGACAATGACCTCACCATAGTCTTCCCAACTGACCCTCGCGGTCCCTGCGGTGGGCAGGATCGCAAGGAGGCGCTCGATCTCGGCCAGTGTGTCCTCGGCCAGCTTGCGCGAGTTGGTCAGCAGCACGGCGGGCGAGTTGTAGCCATGTTCGGCCTGCCCCAAGAGGTCGGTGGCGCAAAGTTCCGCGTCGGCGGCGGTATCATCCGCAATCACCATGGTTTCGGTCGGACCGGCGAACAGGTCGATGCCGACGCGGCCGAAAAGCTGACGCTTGGCCTCGGCAACAAAGGCATTGCCGGGGCCGACCAGCATGTGAACCGGGTCAATTGTCTCTGTCCCGATGGCCATGGCACCCACCGCCTGAATACCGCCCAGAACATAGATCTCATGCGCGCCACCCAGATGCATGGCGGCGATCACGCCGGGGTTGGGTTTGCCGCCAAAGGGCGGCGTGCAGGCGACGATGCGCGGCACACCGGCCACCTTGGCGGTGGCAACAGACATATGCGCCGAGGCGACCATGGGGAACTTTCCGCCCGGCACGTAGCAGCCCACCGACTGCACCGGGATGTTCTTGTGGCCAAGAATCACGCCGGGCAGGGTTTCGACCTCGATATCCGTCATGGACGCCCGTTGCGCGCGGGCAAAATTCTCGACCTGCTGCTGCGCGAACCTGATGTCGGCCAGTTCCCGGTCCGATAGTTGCGCGATCAATGCGTCGATCTCCTGCTGGGTCAGCCGGTAGGAGGCGGGCGCATAGTTGTCGAACTTTTCCGACAAGGCTCGCACGGCGGTATCGCCGCGTGCCTCGATGTCTTTCAGCGTGGCTTCGACCACGGCGCGGGTCTTGGCGTCATCTTCGGCGCGGTCGGCCGCGGGCTTGCCACGTTTCAGGTATTCGGTTGCCATCTGTCTCTCTCCCGTCCCGGACCTGATCCGGGACCTCAAGGTCTGTGAGGTCCCGGATCCAGTCCGGGACAGCGGTTCACGTCATATCGGGCCGGGGCGCGTCACGCTCTCCCCGGTCATAGGTTTCCCAGCCTTCGCCGTTGAACAGGTCGACACCCAGTTGCGCGGCCACATGGGCGAAGTCCACGTTTACCCAGTTGTCGGTGATCTTGCCGTCTTCGACCTTCCAGAAATCCATATAGCGGATCTGAACCCGCTTGCCGGTGGCCGGAATGCCAAGGAAGGTGCCGGAATGCGTCGCTTCTTGTCGGCCAAAGGCGGCGGCCCATTCGCCCATATAAAGCCGCGCCTCATCGATACAGACTTTGTCCGAGAACGCCGCCTGAAACGGGCGTTGCCAGTTGTCCTGAAATTCCGTCAGGCCGGTCTTGGTGCCGCAGCCTTGGTTGCCCATCCAGCGGAACCCCTGCGCAAAGAATTCGCCGATGTCGTCGATGCGGTGGTCGTTCAGGCCGTCCACCATCCCCTCGATCACGCGGCGGGTGTCCTCGGTCTTTGTCATGTCGGTGTCGCGGGTCAGGACCGCCTGTTCGGGCCGTGTGCCTACCATGGTATTTCCTTACTCTGTGTCCGGTCGTTGTTTCGGTCAGGTCGAAACATCGACGGGAACAGGAAATCCCGGGGCATCCGGTTGAGGGCGGGATGGCGCCCAACCGCGCTGTGGCGTGCGTGCGCGCTCATCCTTTCACCGCCCCGGCGGTCAGGCCGCTGACGATCTGGCGCTGGAAGATCATGACCAGCAGGAACAGCGGCGCGGTGATCGACACCGCCGCGGCCACGGCGACCACTTGATCGGTTGTTGTCGTCTCACGGTTGAACATGCCCGCAATGGCCGGAACCATGGTCTGGTTCTGCGCGTCCAGCAGCAGCGAGGTCACAAGGAAGTCGTTGTAAGCCAGCAAAAAGCTGAATAGCCCGGTGGTGATCACCCCCGGCCACATCACTGGCATGATGACCCGGCGAAAGGCCTGAAAGTGGTTGCAGCCATCGACGCGCGCGGCCTCGTCCAGTTCCGACGGGATGTTCTGAAAGAAAGAGCGCAGCATCCAGATGGTAAAGGGCTGGTTGATGGCCACTAGAACCGCGATCACAGCCCAAGGTTTGCCGTATAGAGTCGGCGCATTGTCCCCAAGGATCGGCGACAGCCACTCGGCCGAGTTGATGAAGACCGGTAGATAACCTGCCACCAGCACAGAGTGCGGCAGCGCGCGAAAGATCAGCGCGACAATCAGAATCCAGAACGCCAGCGCAGATCCCGACCGGGCCAGCCCATAGCCCGCCAGCGTACCCACGGTCAGCGAAACCGTTACCACACCAACCGTCACGACCAGCGAATTGCGGAAGTTGTTGGAAAAGCCACGGTCCACCCAGACGGTCTGGTAATGCTCTGTCGTCAGCCCGATCACATCGCGGCCCAGTGGCCCCAGCACAGGGTTCAGCGCGCCTGTCACCGCAGGCAGGATGCCGAAGAACACCGCCAGAAAGCCGATCACCAAGACAAGGACGCCGACACCCCAGCCGATCCACTGCCGCCCCTCGGGGCTGTAGCTGCGGACCATGCCCGGCAGGACCTTGGCGGCCAGCCGGTAGGTGCCCCAGAGCACCGCAATCCCCAACAGGATATCGAAGACCGACAACCCGTGCCCCCGCGCCCGCGTTTCCGGTCCGAAGATCACGTTCAGCGGGTTGGCATCAAAGGCATCGACAGGCGCCTTGAAGCTCATGACCGCGATCCAGAAGATCGGGAAAGCGGCGATCAGGCACCACAGGGCGAGAAACCCGGAGGAGGTGAGTTTCAGGCCCAGCGGCTGACGCATGGCGCGGGTGGACATCTCAGTGACCTCCTCTGTGGTCGCGCCATGTGCGGCGCAGGAGCGGGACAAGCAGGATCGCGATCCCGATCATGGTGAGCATGGCGCTGGCCGAGGCCCGGCTGATCGAGCGGTTGCCGGCCTGATCGGGCACAAGAAAGTCATAGGTCAGCCATTGCAACGAGATCACGTGGCCTTGGCTGGAAAAGCCGACGACCTCTTCGAACACGCGGTAGCTGTCCATCAGGTGGATCATCGACACAAAGACGATCAGCGGCATCAGGTGCGGGATCACGATGTAGCGCAGGCGCTGCCAGCGCGAGGCCCCGTCGATCACAGCACTTTCAAGGCTGTCGCTGTTCACGGTCTGAAGCCCTGCGTAAAACACGATGGCCGCAAAGGGCGCGACGTGCCAGACGCGGTAGAACATCATCAGCAGTTCGATGGTCCAGGCCTGAGCGAACATGGCGATGTCGCGCGACAACCAGTATTCCAGACCGGCGGTCAGGATACCGTCCCCCCGGAACAGCCAGTTGATCGACAGTGCGCCAATCACCGGCGTGATGATGAAGGGCAGCAAAGAGATAAAGATCACCGGCCCGCGCACCGCCTTGGTGGCCCCATTGATCATGACGGCGATGGCCAGCCCTGCGACAATCACAATGGGCAGGGTGATCAGGGTGAAGGTCAGGGTAAAGCGCAGCGCCTTCCAGAAGTCGATGGATTGGAATGCCCGCCAGCTACCCCGGCTCAGCGCCTCCCATGCGCGCTCCAGCTCCAGCACGTTGCGATAGCTTTGCAGGCCGACAAATTTGGTTTGCCGGATGATCTTGCCGTCCTCCCCCAGCTTGGGGATCGACTTTTCCTCGGTGATACAGGTCTGGGTCAGGAAACCGGGTGTGCAGGTCTCTGTCGTGACGGTCTCATAGATCGGCTGGGTGACGTAAAAGCTTTGGGAAAAGACGCTGATCAGCGGAAACGCAATGAACAGCAGCATCATAAAGACGGATGGCCCGACGAAGGCGGCAAATGTCCTGAAGTTCATGGCTCTACCTTTCAGAGGGGCCAAACGCGTGGCATCGGGGGGTGGCGAAGGAGAGGGATGTCCCCTCTCCTCCGCGATGGCGGATTACTCGACCAGACCTGCCTCTTTGGCGGCGGTGATATAGGCCGCTTCGATGTCGGCCAGCGTGGTCTGCGCATCCTTGGCCCCGGTCAGGTAGGCCGAGAGGCCATTGCCCAGTTCGGTGTGCATTATGCCCATCGGACCGGAGGCCGGGTAAGGTGCGGCACCCGCCGCTGCCGTGGCGGCGGCCCCGATGGCCAGCTTGCCCGGCTCATAACCCGGGATCAGCCAGACGGCGGCATCGTTGTTCGCCTTTACCATTTCCGCGTCGATACCCTCCATCGCCAGACGGAAGGCAGCGTCGGCCTGTTCATCGGTCATGTTGGTGGCCAGAACGATGCCGTCCCACCACAGCGAGGACGCCGGACGGGCCGAGCCCATCGGCGCGGCGGCCATGACGACCTTGCCGACGACCATGCTTTCGGCCTCGTCGTCCATCGCGGCGGCACGGCTGGCCCAGAGGTTCGCCATCGCGATCTTGCCCTGCTGGAACTGTTGCTGAACGTAGGTGGAGTCGGACACCAGATATTCCGGGTCCATGTATTCTGTCATCGCCTTCAGCGTTTCGAGTGCGCGCACACCGGCCTCGTTGTTGAGCGTGGGCATGTTGCCCGCGCCGACAAACTGGCCGCCTTCGCCCAGATACATATTGATGAATTCCTCACCAAGGTTCCAACCTGTCTTGAAGGTGCCGCCCAGCGGGTAATCGACAACACCCGCTTCCTTGATCTTGGCTGCGGCCTCCAGCACTTCTGCGTAGGTGGTGGGCACGGCAATGCCGAGGTCGGTCAGGATGTCTTCGCGGTACATCAGGTGTTGTGCGTTGACCATCATGGCGACGGCGTAGGTGGTGCCATCGACCTTGATAAGCTGGTTCGGCGTGAGGTTCTGTCCGTATTTGGCGATCAGATCATCCAGAGGACGGATCGTGCCCGCGTTCAAGAGCGGGATCATGGTGGCATTGGCGACGCCGCCAATCTGGTAAAGGGCGGGATCGGCAGCAAAGGCTTCGGGCTGCTTTTCGCGAAACTCCTGATCCAATGAGGCAGAGAATTCGCCGCATTCCGCCATGGCGTCGGTCACGGCTTTCCACGCCTCGAACCCGGCGGACAGCGATTTGATCGGAACGGTGTTTTCAAAGGCGCATTCGGCCCCGGCCACGGTCGCGGCAACGGACATGGCCCCGGCAAGCATGATGGTCTTGAGTTTCATTATTGTATCTCCCTGTGGATCCGGTCCGCCGTCGACGATCGGACCGATTGTCTGCCCTTTCGGGCGATCTGTCGGGGTCAGTCCCCGATCCGCTCACCGCTTCCAGCTTCGAAGAAGTGACAGATGTCTTTGGGTACCGAGATCGAGATCGTATCCGCAATCTCGGCGCGGAACGTCTTGTCGGCCTTTACGCTGACCAGTGCGCCGCCGATGCGGACGGACACCATCGTGGCGTCACCCAACAGTTCCAGAGTATAGATCGGCGCAGTGATCTGGCCCGCCTGCACGATCCCCGCATCTTCGGCCCGAAAGCCCAGCGTTACCGGCCCGTCCGGCAGGCCCACGTCCTCTATTCGCGTGTGCTGGGCGACAAAGGTGCCGCCCTCTATCCTGCCGTCGATCAGGTTCATGGCGGGCGACCCGATGAAACCGGCGACAAAGGTGTTGGCTGGCTTGTCATAGATCTCGGTCGGGCTGCCGACCTGTTGGACTATGCCCTTTTTCATCACGACGACACGATCCGCGAGGGTCATCGCCTCGATCTGGTCATGGGTGACGTAGATCGTGGTCACGGCCAGTTCGTGGCTGAGGTTCTTGATCTGCGCCCGGGTCGAGACGCGCAGCTTGGCGTCGAGGTTCGACAGCGGCTCATCCATGAGAAAGACGTTGGGTTCGCGCACGATAGCGCGGGCCAGCGCCACCCGCTGCCGCTGACCACCGGACAGTTCGGCAGGTTTGCGGTGCAGGAATTCGTCCAGCTCCACCATGGCCGAGGCGCGGCGCACCTTGTCATCGTGGGTCGACGGATCAATCCCCCGCACTTTCAGCGGAAAGCGTATGTTCTCGTAGACGTTCATGTTGGGGTACAGCGCGTAACTCTGGAACACCATGGCGACGTCCCTATCCTTGGGCTCGAGGTCGTTGACGACTTTGCCGTCGATCAGGATTTCGCCGTCGGTGACGTCCTCAAGGCCCGCGATCATCCGCATCGTCGTCGTCTTGCCACAGCCCGACGGCCCCAGCAGAACAAGGAATTCCCGGTCGGAAATCGTAAGGTCAAAGTTCTTGACCCCGACAAAATCGCCCCATCGTTTCCCCACGTTTCGAAGCTGGATTTCCGCCATCGTTCCCTCCTGGGAATCAAATTTGCATACGCTTGCAAAATTGATAGACTCGCCGAAACGCATCTGGCAACATATTTTTGCATACGCTTGCAATCGGGTGAGGCAACGGCCCGAAATGCAGGCATAAAAATTCGAACCAAAAAGTGACCGAGCGATGACAGACGTGGATTTTCAGACTGAAAAACAGGTGGTGCGCGACTATTACAATGCGCTCGATACCGCGAAAGAGGCGGATCTGGCCGCCGTCATGACGCGCTTTTGCGCACCTGATCTGCTATGGCGCGGCTTTCATCCCTTTAATGAAATCCATGGCCCCGACGCAGTGGCAGAACAGTTCTGGCTGCCTCTGCGCCGGTCGCTTACCCGAATGCAGCGGCGGTTGGACATCTTCTTTGCGGGTCAGAATACGATTGCGGACACAGGTGGCGTCTGGGTGTCGTCCAGCGGACACCTTATGGGCCTGTTCGATGTGCCGTGGCTGGGCATTCCGCACACCCGCCGGATGGCCTTTTTGCGCTACTGCGCCTTTCACCGCGTCGACGGCGGCAAGATCACTGAAACGGCGATGTATTTCGACATTCCGCACCTGATGATGCAGGCCGGATGGAACCCGTTTCCGCCGCAGACCGCCGCCCATCTGGTCCAACCCGGGCCGATGACCCACGATGGCCTGCTCTATGACCCGCAAGCGCCGGAGGCGGGCCGGGAAACGCTGCGGGTGATCGAAGCGATGATTTCCGACCTTGGCCAATGGCAAGGCGGGCTGCCGTTGGAAGAGGAACTGGCCCGGACATGGCACGACGACATGATTTGGTGGGGCCCTGCCGGGATCGGGGCCAGCTACACAATCGAACGCTATGCCAAACAGCATTCGGCCCCGTTTCGCGCCGGGTTCGCCAACAGGACCAAGACGCGGCATCTCTGCCGTATGGCCGAGGGACATTACGGCGGGTTTTTCGGCTGGCCGAATTTCACCGCAGAACCGACCGGCGGCTTCATGGGAATGCCCGCCACCGGCAAGGCGGGCGAGTTCCGGGTGATCGACCTTTATCGACGCGCGGGCGACAAGCTGGCCGAGAACTGGATCTACATCGACTTGCTGCACTTCTGGAAGATGCAGGGCGTTGACGTTCTGGCACGAATGCGGGACGAAATTCACGCCTGACTGCCATCGCAGTCGCCCCAGATTGCGCATGGATTGACGGCGCTGGCTGCAATGCCAGCCCAGCCCGCCGATGCGATGAAATGCGATTGTCCGGACACCCACAGGAGCCGCAAGATGCCCGACCTCGACAAGATGAAACGCGACACCGTCGCCTTTTACGAGATGATGTTCAACGACTGCCAACCCGCCGCCGCGATCGAGCGCTATGCAGGCGATGACTACATCCAGCACAATCCGCATGTCGCCAGCGGCAAGCAGGGCTTCATCGACTATTTCGAACGCATGGCCACCGAGCACCCCGGCAAGCGGGTCGAGGTGAAACGCGCCTTTGCAGAGGGCGACCATGTCATACTGCATTGCCACCAGATCTGGCCCGGCGGACTGGAATATGCGGGCATCGACATCTTCCGGCACGACGCGGCAGGCAAGATCGTCGAACATTGGGATGTCTTGCAGGAACTGCCGAAGTCCAGCGCAAACGAAAACGGGATGTTCTGACCCGCCACGCGGCGCCTAACGCCCTTGCAAAGGCGCTCCGGTGGTCTCACGTATCACCAGTTTCGCCGAGGCTTCTGACACCATCACCGGCGCATCCGGCTCCTCGATCCGGTCCAGCAACATGCGGGCCAGTTTTCGACCCAGATTGACCGGCGATACCGCCATGGTCGTCAGGGCCGGCGTGGCGACCGAGGCGTCCTCGGTGTCGTCAAACCCGATCACCGACACTTCGCGACCCGGATACTCCCCGGTCCGGATCAACCCCTGACAGGCCCCCAGCGCCACCATATCGCCGTTGCAGACCACCGCCGTCACATCCGGATGCGCGTGGCGCAGTGCCAGCATGGCCTCCAGTCCAGCGCGTTTCGTATCGTCAGATGGCCAGATGATCGGCGCGCCAAGTCCCGCGGAGTTCAGACCCGTCTCATATCCGGCAATGCGCGCTTTGCGGACGCTCGTCATCGTCGTTCCACCCAGGTAGGCGATGTTTCGATGCCCCAGACCGACCAGATAGTCGGTCGCCGTTTCGGTCGCCTCGGCGTTGCGCAACCCCACATGGTCAAACACCCGGTCGATGGGACGCAGGAAGGTAACGGTGGGCGTGCCGTGGGTGCGCAGCAGGTCCAGTGTCTGTTTGGGCGTGTTCTGTGCAGGCACCCACATAAGCCCCCCGCGACCGGCCCTGATGAACGCCTCCATCTGTCGTCCCTGACGTTCCTGATCGTCACGGGTGTCGAGAATGGATACAAGATACCCCTCTGCCTCCAGCAGATCGACCGCACCGCTGACCACCTCGGCGTTGAACGGGTTCGCAAACTGGTTGATCACAAATCCGATCTCGCGGCTCTCGCCAGAGCGGATCGCGGCCGCGCGGGAGTCAGGGATGTAGTGCAGCACCTTTGCTGCCTCCAGAACTCGTTTGCGCGTCTGCTCTGATATCCGACCTGTTCCGCGCATCACCTGACTGACCGTCGGTATCGAAACGCCCGCCGCCTTGGCGACACTTGCCAGCGTTGGTTTCATCGCCATGCCTGCCAGCCCCCTTGATACAACGATTTGCCAAAATATGCGCGGAAAGCCATTGGATCTCAAGACCCTCCGGTGCTTTGCGAATAAAATCGCCAAACCGCTTCGCTCAAACCCGTTGACACGTGGTATATCGTTATATCATGATTGGGCATGGTCGACCGAGTCGCCACTCTGCGAACGCCAGACCAAAGGGAGGGCGCTCACCCGATTTTCGGGCCAAGCGCACATTCAGAATACGGCCGGGCACCATGTCCGGAATGAAAACTCTGGGAGGAGTTCATGACTCTACGTTTCAAACGCGCCGGTGCCGCAACCGGTCTGGCCATTATGCTGACCGCTGTTTCCGCTCAGGCCGACGTGTTGTTCTGGTCGACACAGGCCAAGCCGGTCGAAGAAGCTCAGGCAATGCGTGAGCAGGTGCTTTCAAGCTTTGGCGACACGGTCGACTATCAGCCCAATGACGGCGGCCCATGGCTGACCCGTTTGCAGGCCGAGATTCAGGCCGGATCGGGCAGTATCGGTGTGCTGGGCGCGCTGCACGGCGACTTTTCCGCAATGGACCCAGCTGATCTGGTGGATCTTGGCGATATCGGTGTGATGTCGGCCTCCGGCACGTTTAACGACCTCGCCAAGCTGGGCACCGACGAGATGAAATACATCCCATGGATGCAGGCCAGCTATATCATGGCCGCCAACAAGGAAGCGCTGCAATACCTGCCAGACGGGGCCGACATCGACGCGCTGACCTATGACCAGCTGATCGCATGGTCCGCCAATGTGCACGAGGCCACGGGCGAGCCCAAATTTGGCTTCCCCGCAGGTCCCAAGGGTCTGAAGCACCGCTTCTTTCAGGGTTACCTCTACCCGTCCTATACCGATGGCGTGGTCCGTACCTTTGCCTCGCCCGAGGCGGTGACCGCATGGACAAAATTCAAGGAACTTTGGGAGCATACCAACCCGGCCTCAACCAACTTTTCCTTTATGCAGGAACAACTGCTGTCCGGAGATGCGTGGATCGTCTTTGACCACACTTCGCGTCTGGCGCAGGCATTTAACGAGCGACCCGACGATTTCGTCGCCTTCCCGGCCCCCGCCGGTCCCACAGGTCGCGGTTTCATGCCGGTTCTGGCTGGCGTCGGCATCCCCAAGACGGCCCCCGACATGGACGCATCAAAGGCCCTGCTTGCCTATATGCTGAAGCCGGAAACCCAGATCGCCACCCTGCGCGCCACCAACTTTTTCCCGGTGGTCGATGTGGCCCTGCCCGACGACCTGCCGCCCTCGGTCAAGGCCGCCGGTGACGCCATTGCCAAGATGAGCGGTTCGGCTGACGCCAACCCGGGCCTACTGCCCGCCGGTCTGGGCGACAAGGGCGGTGACTTTAACCGCGTCTTTGTCGATACCTTTGAGCGCATCATCCTCGCCGGTCAGCCGATCGAGCGCGTGCTGGAAGATCAGAAGGGACGACTGGCCGCCATCATGGAAGAAACCGGCGCGCCCTGCTGGGCCCCGGATGCCCCCTCAGAGGGTGCCTGCCCGGTCGAATAAGACCGCAGACGCATCCCTGCGTCCGGGCCCAGACAGGCCCGGACACCCCCTGCACAGTTTTTCCCTCACATGGCGCGGCTGCGTCAAATAAGGAGCGGTCCGATGAACGCCCGGTTCTTGCCCTATGTGCTGATCCTGCCGGTCACGCTGTTTTTGTGCCTGTTCTTCCTGTACCCCTTTGTGCTGGTCGCGCAGCAAGCCTTCAGCACTGGCGCTGGCTTTACGCTCGACAATTTCCGCGAAGTTGTCAGCCACTGGAAATTTCCGATCTCGATGAAAAACACCCTGCTGCTGGCCGCAGCGGTTGTCCCGGTACAACTGGCTTTGGCGCTGTTGATGGCAACCATGGTGACCCGCATGCAAAAAGGCCGCGATCTGATCCTGTATGTCTGGACCATTCCGCTGGGCATCTCCGATCTGGCCGCGGGCTTGATCTGGCTGGCTATCTTCGAACAGTCCGGTTTTCTCAACTCGATGATGAGCGGCATCGGCCTCATCGACAAACCGATCAACCTGCTGACGTTCCAGAACCCCTGGTTGGTCTTCGTCGCCATTGCGCTGGCCGAGATCTGGCGCGCAACGGCAATCATGCTGGTCATCCTTGTGGCGGGCATCGGACTGATCCCGAAAGAGTATTATGAGGCCGCAGAGGTCTTTGGCGCATCGCCGTGGAAGCGGTTTCTGCGCATTACCCTGCCGCTGTTGCGCCCTTCGCTACAGACTGCGCTGGTGCTGCGCGTGATCCTTGCCTTTGAGATTTTTGCGGTGGTCGCGGCCTTGGGTGGCACGCTGTTCCCGGTGCTCATGGGTGAAACCTATGCCTATCAGTTCGATCTTCTCAACAACGGTGCCGCCGCTGCGATGGCGCTGATCATTCTGGCGATCTCGATTGCCTTTACCCTGATCATCCTGCGCGTGCTGCGGGTCCCGAAAGGAGCAACCATATGACCGATGTCGCTGTTGCCGCGCCCGCCGCAGACACCCGCAAGGCCGGTCGCATCCTCTATGTCTCTGCCGTGGTCCTGCTATGTGCCTGGGTGCTGGTGCCGATCTATTTCCTGATGATCAACACGCTGTCCTCGCCGGAAACGGTGACCAGCTTTCCCAAGCCGTTCTTCCCGGAATTCGACTTTGGCAGCCTGTCCTTTTTCGCGAACTTCGCGGGCATGTTGTCGGCGCTCAAGAATTCCGTGCTGGTGGCAGGGATGACGATGATCATGTCAATCGCCATCGGCGCGCCCGCCGGGTATGCGCTGTCGCGGTTCGAGTTTCGTGGCAAGGCGACCTTTCGGATGCTGATCCTGCTGACACGAGCCTTTCCATTGCCGCTGTTGGCGCTGCCGCTTGCGGTGATGTTCATTCGCACCGGGCTGGACGACACCGTCTTTGGTCTGGCGCTGGTGCATACCACGCTGGCCGTGCCCTTTGCGGTTCTGATCACCTTTTCGCTTTTTTCCGGCATCCCGATGGAGCTGGAAGAAGCGGCGTGGACACTGGGCTGCACCCGCCTGACGGCCTTTACCAAGGTGGTGCTGCCGCTGATCCTGCCCGGCATCACCGCCAGCGCGATCTTTGCCTTTGTGATCTCGTGGAACGAGGTTTTCGCCGCTGCCGTGCTGACCATCGAAAACCGCACGCTGACCGCGTTCCTTTTACAGAACCTCGATACCTCGCCGCTGCACCTGAAATTTGCCGGTGGCTTCATCCTCGTCGTGCCCGCGCTGATCTTCATCTTCGCCGTGCGCAAATACCTCTTCGCCATGTGGGGCATCGCCAACCGCTGAGGCGGTCAGCGTGACAGAAGGAACCAGAGAAATGGCTGAAATCCAGATCAAGAACGTCGCCAAGAAATTCGGAGCCTATCAGGCGCTGCATGACATCAACCTGACCATCGCGGATCAGGAATTCATGGTGCTGCTGGGGGCCTCGGGCTGTGGCAAGACCACGCTGTTGCGGATCATCTGCGGGCTGGAAACCGCCACGGAAGGCGAAGTGTGGATCGGCGGACGTCGTGTCGACCACCTCGCCCCCAAGGATCGCGGCATCGCGATGGTGTTCCAGAACTACGCGGTCTTTCCGCACCTGACCGTGTTCGAAAACATCGGCTTTGGCCTGCGGATGCAGAAGCTTCCAAATAATGAGGTCAAGGCCCGCGTCGAACGGGTTGCGGCCCTGATGCACATCGAGATGCTGCTCAAGCGGTATTCCGGCGAATTGTCGGGGGGTCAGCGTCAGCGGGTCGCCGTAGCGCGAGCATTGGCGATGGAGCCGGATGTGATCCTGATGGATGAACCGCTGTCCAACCTCGACGCTTTGCTGCGGATGGAGATGCGCGCCGAACTGAAGGGCGTACTGGCGGAGTCCAAGACCACCGCCGTTTACGTGACCCACGATCAGGTCGAGGCTATGTCGATGGCCGACCGGATCAGCGTCATGCACAAAGGCGAGATCGTGCAGGCGGCATCGCCCATCGAGGTCTACCGCAACCCGGCCGCCGAATTCGTCGCCAGCTTTATCGGCAACCCGCCGATGAACTTCCTGCGCGCCGAGGCCGCCGGGGATGGCAAGTGGACGGTTGCAGGCAACGTGATCGACGGGCCGCGCTATGGCAGCTCACCGCTGCAATTCGCAATCCGGCCAGAGGACATGCAGCCCGCCGATCAGGGCCTTGTCGCCAAGGTTAGGATCGTGGAACCGCTGGGCGCACATCTGCTGGTCACATGCGACGTCAATGGATCGATGTTCCGCGCCGTTCTGGACAGCGATTTGCCGGTCAAGCAGGGCGACACACTGACACTGGCCCCCAATCCGGACCGCGTGCGCTGGTTCGATCCCGAAACCACCCTTGCGGTTGCCTGAGGCAAAACCATGCAAAGACATGAGATGATACAACACGCGCGGCAAGTGCTGAGCGACAATGATCGGGGCACCTATACGGTGCCGACGCATGGCCTTTATCCGTTCCAGTGGAACTGGGACTCGGCGCTGAGCGCGCTGGGGTTCGCACATTTCAACGAGGATCGCGCCTGGACCGAGATCGAGACGCTGCTGGCGCACCAGTGGGACGACGGGATGGTGCCGCACATCATCTTTCACCAGCCCGACGATGGTTATTTTCCGGGCCCTGAAGTCTGGGGCACCGGGCGTGACGTGCCAACCACAGGGATCACCCAACCGCCGGTTGCGGGCTTTGCGGTGTGCCGGATGTATGACCGCGCCCGAGACAAGGCACTGGCAGACAAACACGCCCGCGCCATGCTGCCCAAGATCCACGCATGGCACCAGTGGTTCTACCGCTGCCGTGATCCGCAAGCCACCGGCCTTGTGGCGGTCCTGCACCCTTGGGAAACGGGACGCGACAACTCCGTCGACTGGGATGCGGCTTTTGAGCGGGTTCCGACGGACGGCGTCGGCACATTCACCCGCCGCGACACCTCGCACGCCAATCCGGCGCACCGGCCCACGGACGAACAGTACAAACGCTATATCTGGCTGGTGCAGAAGTTCCGCAGCCTGAGCTGGGACAACACCAAGCTGCACGATGCCTCACCCTTTCAGATAGTCGACCCCGGCTTTAACGCCATCCTGATCCGCTCGTGTCATGACGTGGCCACCCTTGCCGCGCGTCTGGACATGCCCGAAATCGCGGCAGAGGCGCGCGCCATGGCGGACAAGGGCGTGGCCGCTATGGAACAGCTTTGGAGTGAGAAATGGGGCCAATACCTGTGCCTTGACCGCACCACGGGGATGCAGGTCGACAGCCCGTCAATCGGTGGTATTCTGGCGGTCTTTGCCCCGATCCCGAAAGAGCGCGCAGTCGCAATCAGCCAACGGATCGCGAAATTGGCCGAGGTCTGCGAGTATCTGGTCCCCAGCCACGACCCGACCGCTCCGGAATTTGACGGGTTGCGCTATTGGCGCGGGCCGGTTTGGCTGATCGTCAACTACATGATCGCGGACGGGCTGGAACAGGCCGGTGAGACCAGAATGGTTGGCCGGATCACCTCGGATTGCGTGCGGTTGATCGAAACCAGCGGCTTTGCGGAATACCACGATCCGATCACCGCCGAACCCTGCGGCGGCGCGCATTTCACGTGGACCGCAGCCATGGTCATCGAAATCCTCAACACCTACGAGCTTGCGGCATGAACCGCCGCTAAGACCAAGACATCACGAGCGCAGCGGGCTTGGCCGTCAGGTCAGCCAATCCCGACTGTGTCTCAGACGGAACTCAGCAGGATCGAGGTTTCACTGTTGGTGATCCCCGGAATGCCGCGCACGTCGCGCAGCACCCGGTCGAAATCCGCAAGACTTTCGGCGCTGAGTTCCGCCACCAGATCCCATTTGCCATTGGTCGAATGCAACTGACGCAGGGCCGCAATCCCCCTCAGGCTGCGGATCACACGTGTGGTCGACTGGCCCGACACCTCGATCATCATGATCGCGCGCACCACATCCGGCCCGTATTCCTCACGCGCGCGGATGGTAAATCCCAGCACCGCACCGCTGTCGATCAACCGAGCAAGCCGGTTTTGCACCGTCGCCCGCGTGACGCCCAGCACCGTGGCCAGTTTCGACACCGGCGCGCGCCCGTCCTCACGCAGGATGGCGATCAGCCGTTTATCAAGATCATCGAAGAGCTGCATATCGTTTTGCTCCATTGAGCTTATCAAACTGCATAAACTTAGGGTGCAAAAACCTCAACAAGGCAATGCAAATCGGCAAGCGCGCACTCTAGCTTGCTGCCAGCACCCCTTCGCTTACGCCTGCAAGAACGGACACCTCGCAATGTCGAAATCTTCGCTACAAGCACCCGCATCAGTCGTCATGATCCGGCCCCATCACTTTACACCAAACGCGCAAACGGCGCGCGACAACCACTTTCAGTCGCAGCCAGCGGGAACTGACTCGGAAACCATCGCACAGGCAGCCCATGACGAGGTCACGCAGGCGGCAAAGGTTTTGCGCGCCGCAGGCGTCAACGTCCACCTGTTTGAGGATACTGGCACCGAAACACCGGATTCGGTCTTTCCGAACAACTGGTTTTCGACCCATGCGGGCGGTCATGTGGCGGTCTATCCGATGTATTCGCCCAACCGCCGGGCGGAGCGTCGTCAGGACGTTCTGGACATGCTCAAGCAGCATTACCGCGTTCAGGACATCATTGATTATTCCGGGCTGGAACAGGACGGTCTGTTCCTCGAAGGCACCGGCGCGATGGTGATCGACCATCTTGAACGCGTCGCCTATGCCGCCCGGTCGCGCCGCACCAGTGAGATCCTGATGGAGCGGTTCTGCACCCATTTCAACTATGAGCCCATCGTCTTTGACGCGGTCGATGCAGGCGGGCAGCCGATCTATCACACCAACGTTCTGATGTGCATCGGCACCGATTTTGCGCTGATCGGATTGGACACCATCCCCGATGAGACCCGCCGCCAAGACGTGGCAGACCGACTGCGCCGGGGGGAGCGTGATGTGATCAACCTCACCCATGACCAGATCGCGGCATTCGCCGGGAACGCGATAGAGTTGCACGGGAAGGATGGCCCGATCCTCGCGCTGTCCTCGCGCGCGTTGCTTGCATTGGACGCGGACCAGCGGGCGCGCCTCGAAAAGCACGTCACGCTATTGCCACTCGACATTCCGACCATTGAAATGGCGGGCGGGTCGGTTCGCTGCATGATCGCAGGACTGCACCTGAGCGCCCGACCGGCGGCTCAAGACACCAAAACAGGAGTGATCCAATGACCGATATCGTGCTTTTGGGAGCGCCGATCGAGGCCGGTGCCGGACGCCGTGGCTGTGCCATGGGGCCAGCGGCCTACCGCACCGCCGGGCTGGCCGAGGATTTGCGCGCCCTTGGCCACACCGTGACCGACCTTGGCGACGCTGTGCCGGATGACACCGGCCCTATCGACGCCCCTCATCCTCATCTCAAGGCGTTGCCGACCGTGGCCGGGTGGACCCGCAGCCTGCACCGTCACGCGCATGATCTGGCGCGCGGCCCGGCGCTGCCGATCTACATGGGCGGCGACCATGCCCTGTCCATGGGGACGGTGACGGGCCACGCCGCGGCTGCCGCCGAGCAGGGCCGTCCGCAATTCGTGCTGTGGCTTGATGCCCACGCGGATTTCAACACGCTGGACTCTTCGCCCAGCGGCAATCTGCACGGCACGCCGCTGGCCTTCGCCTGCGGGCTGGAGGGGTTCGACTGCATGCTGGGTGGCCCCCTGCCCGCCAGTCTGGACTCCAAGAACGTCTGCATCATCGGATTGCGCTCTGTGGACGGGGTCGAACGCGATTTGCTGCGCGCCTCGGATGTTTCCGCGCATGACATGCGCGCCATCGACGAACACGGCATCGCGGCCCTGCTGAAGGAGTTCCTTGACCGCGTCGCCGCCGCCAATGGCCTGTTGCACGTCAGCCTTGACGTGGATTTCATCGACCCCGAGATTGCGCCCGCCGTCGGCACCACCGTTCCCGGCGGAGCGACCTTCCGCGAGGCGCATCTGGCGATGGAGATCCTGCATGACAGCGGGCTTGTCACGTCGCTCGACCTGGTCGAACTGAACCCTTTTCTGGATATTCGCGGCCTCACCGCCCGGCTGATGCTGGACCTGACCGCCAGCCTGTTCGGTCGGCAAGTGCTTGACCGCCCCACCCGCAGCTATTGAAAGAGTGACCATGTCCCCCCTACCCTCTGAACTGGCCTACGTGCCGTTTGTCTCGGTCGAGAACATGATGCGCCTTGTGCATCACCTCGGGATCGAAAAGGTTCTGACCGACCTCGCCGCGCGGATCGAAGATGACTTTCGCCGCTGGGAGTTGTTCGACAAGACCCCGCGCGTCGCGTCGCATTCCGATGTCGGCGTGATCGAACTGATGCCGACCTCGGACGGTGAGATGTACGGTTTCAAATACGTCAACGGCCACCCCAAGAACATGAAGGACGGCTTGCAGACCGTGACCGCCTTCGGCCTCTTGGCCGACGTCGACACCGGCTATCCCAAACTGCTGAGCGAGATGACCCTGCTGACTGCGCTGCGCACGGCGGCGACCTCTGCCATGGCGGCGAAACATCTGGCGCCAAAGGGCGCTACCACGATGGCGATGATCGGCAATGGTGCGCAGTCCGAATTCCAGTGCATTGCCTTCAAGGCAATCTGCGGCATCGACACCGTACGCCTGTATGACATTGACCCATCGGCGACGGATCGCTGCGCGGCCAACCTTGCCCAGCGCGGTCTGACCGTTGTGGCCTGCCGCAGCGCCGAAGAGGCGCTGGAGGGGGCGCAGATCATCACCACCTGCACCGCTGACAAGCAATATGCCACCATCCTGACCGACAACATGGTCGGCGCGGGCGTGCATATCAATGCCATCGGCGGCGACTGCCCCGGCAAGACGGAACTGCACCGCGACATCCTGCTGCGCTCAGAGATTTTTGTGGAATACCCGCCGCAGACCCGGGTCGAGGGCGAGATTCAGCAGCTTGACCCCGACCATGCCGTAACCGAACTGTGGCAGGTCATCTCTGGTCAGGTTGCGGGCCGGACGGCGGCGCGGCAGATCACCCTGTTCGACAGCGTCGGCTTTGCCATCGAGGATTTCAGCGCGCTGTCCTATGTCCTCGCCGCCATCGAGGGTACGGAGTTTTTCGCCAATCTGGACATGATCGCCGACCCCGACGACCCACGTGACCTGTTCGGGATGCTCCAGCGCGCCAAAACCTGACAGGATCGGGGACGCGCTCAGATCGCGTTCCCGCTTTTCGCGTCGAACAGTTTGGCCTTGGACATATCCACCTCAAAGCTGAACAATGTGCCGACATCGCGCGCGTCCTCGGGCCGGACGCGCGCGATCGCCTCTTTGCCCGCGATCTCAAAGACGATCATCGTGTCGGGCCCCGTGGGCTCGACCACCTCAACCGGGCGTTCGAACAGGAACCGATCCGGCCCCGGCAACTCTGTCCCGGCGGCAAAGATCGTCTCTGGGCGCAGGCCCAGCACCACAGAGCGTCCTTCGGTCAGATCAGACCGTCCGGAGACGGCGCTTGGCAACGGAAACACCACCGTCTCGTCGCCGGCGCCAACGGTCACCGCCCATTTGCCGCCGTTCCGGCGCAGGGTGCCCGGCAACATGTTCATCGGCGGTGAGCCCATGAACCCGGCAACAAACAGATCGACCGGATTCTCGTAAATCTCGTTGGGCGGGCCGAACTGGCGGATATGGCCATTGTCCATGACCGCAATTCGCGAGGCGAGCGTCATCGCCTCGATCTGGTCGTGGGTGACGTAAACAATCGTCTTGCCCAGACGCTGATGCAGCCGCTTGATCTCTGTCCGCATCTCGATCCGCAGCTTGGCATCGAGGTTCGACAACGGTTCATCGAACAGAAAGACTTCGGGTTTGCGTACCAGCGCACGACCCATGGCGACACGCTGCCGTTGACCGCCGCTGAGTTGCCCCGGTTTCCGGCCCAAGAGGTGATCAATCTGAAGGAGACGCGAAAATTCATCCACTGCCGCGTCCTGATCGGGCTTTGGCACGCGGCGGGTCTGCATTCCGAAGGTGATATTATCACGCACCGTCTTGGTCGGATAAAGCGCATAGGATTGGAATACCATCGCGATGTCGCGGTCACGCGGCGGGACGTCCTTGACCGCATGGCCGCCGATCTGAATCTCTCCGCCGGTCAAGGTCTCCAACCCGGACACAAGGTTCAGCAGCGTGGATTTCCCGCAACCCGATGGGCCAACCAGCACGACAAACTCTCCCGGTTCGATCTCAAGGTTGATGCCCTTGATGACGTCGGTGCTGCCGAAACTCTTGCGGACGTCGGTTAACAGAATGCCCGAGGCCATGGTTATCCTTTCACTGCGCCGGCCGACAGGCCGCGGACGAAATAGGCACCGGCCACCACGTAGACGAGCATGGTTGGCAGCGCCGCAATGATGGCCGCTGCCATATCTACGTTGTATTCCTTGACCCCTGTCGAGGTGTTGACCACGTTATTGAGCGCCACGGTCACCGGGTTGCTGTCGCCGATGGTAAAGGCCACGCCAAACAGGAAATCGTTCCAGATCTGCGTGAACTGCCAGATCACCGTGACCACAATGGCCGGGATCGACATGGGCAGAACGATCTGAAAGAAAATGCGAAAGAACCCCGCCCCATCGACCTTGGCCGCCTGCACGATCCCGTCGGACACCCCGACAAAGAAGTTGCGGAAGAATAGCGTCGTGAAGGCCAGTCCATAGACCGTGTGCACAAGGATCAGCCCCGAAACCGACCCCGCCAGCCCCAACTGGCCCAGCGTTCGTGCCATCGGCAGCAGGATCACCTGAAAGGGAATGAAGGCCCCGAACAGGATCATCGCAAAGATCCAGTCCGCCCCGGGAAAGCGCCATTTTGTCAGCGCGTAGCCATTGATCGCCCCCAGCAAGGTGGACAACAGGACAGCCGGGACGGCCATCACGGCAGAGTTCCACATGTAGGGTTTCAACCCGTCGCAGCGCACGCCGACGCAGGCGGAACTCCACGCCTTTGCCCAAGCGTCAAAGGTGATCTCTCGCGGCAGGCTCATCAGCGTGCCTTCGCGTATTTCCGCCAGCGACTTTAGCGAGGTCGACACCATCACGAGAAGCGGGATCAGGTAGTAGAGGCAGAACAGCCCCAGCACGAGGAACAACAGCCCGCGCATCAGGGTGTTATGCCAGCCCTTGGGGCGCACGATCCCGTGAATGGTGCGCTGTCTCATGAGCCGGTCTTTCGCAGTTCGGAATAGAGGTAGGGCACGATGATCGCCACAATGGTCATCAGCATCATCGTGGCGCTGGCCGCCGCGACGCCCAACTCGCTGCGTTGGAAAGCAAAGGCATACATGAAAGTCGCTGGCATGTCGGTGGCATAACCCGGCCCGCCGCCGGTCAGGGCGATGACAAGGTCAAAGCTCTTGATGGCAAGGTGCGACAGGATGATCACGGTCGACAGGAACACCGGCCGCAGGATGGGCAGAACGATGCTGGTGTAGGTTTTCCACGGACTCGCGCCATCAACGGCGGCGGCCTTCAGGATCTCGTCATCAACGGACCGCAAGCCCGCCAGAAACAGCGCCATCGCGTAACCCGAGCTTTGCCAGACGGCGGCGATAACCAGCGTGTAGATCGCGTAGTCCGAGTTGACCAACCAGTCGAAGGTGAAATTCTCGAACCCCGCCTCGCGCATGAACCGTTGGATGCCAAGGCCGGGGTTGAGGATCCACTTCCATACCGTCCCCGTCACGATGAAACTCAGCGCCATCGGATAAAGGTAGATTGTGCGGATCAGTCCCTCTGCCCGGACCCTCTGGTCCAGCAGGATTGCCAGAAAGATGCCGATCGCCATCGAAATCGCGATAAAGAGCCCCGAAAACACAAAGAGGTTCTTGATCGCAACGTACCAGCGCGGCGTCGCCCAAAGGCGTTCGTACTGCGCCAGCCCTTCAAAATCGTAGACCGGCATCATGCCGGAGGGTGTGAATGAGATATAGGCCGTCCATGCGATGAAGCCGTAGACGAAGAACAGGCTCAACGCGAAAAGCGGCGAGACAACGATCTGCGGCAGTCGCCGTTCGAACCAGCGGCCAAGACGCAGTGTGAAGGTCGGTGAGCTTTCCATTCGGACACGAAGGAGGCCGAGGCAGGTCCGCCCCGGCCCCGCGCCGTTCTTACATTGCGCGCGCGACAGCGTCGGCAAGCTTTTGCACCGCGTCCTCGGAACTCATGTCCGAGTTGAAGAACTCCGTCACAAGGTCGAGGAATTCGCCTCGCACCGACCGCGAGATAGCCATTTCATGCGCCATGGACGGCACCAGAGACCCACTTGCGACGGCGGCCACAAGATCCGCATGCGATTTCTGTGCGCAGATGTCGAAGTCGTCCAGCGGGACGTCCGTTCGCGCAGGGATAGACCCCTTGGCAAGGTTAAAGGTCTTCTGGAAGTCCGGCGACATGATCAGGCTCGCCAGTACCTGTTGGCCCTTCAGGTTGTCGTCGCCTGAGACCTTGAAGAAGGTAAAGCTGTCAGAGTTCAGGACAAAACCGCTGCCCGGCGTCGGTGCGCAGAGGAAATCCTTGCCCGGCACCTTGCCCGCCGCCAGAAACTCGCCTTTGGCCCAGTCACCCATGATCTGAAAACCGGCCTCTCCGCGCATCACCATGGCGGTGGCAAGGTTCCAGTCCCGACCGGGGAAGTTGGGATCGACATAGCCGCGCAGTTTGCGCAACTGGTCAAACGATGCGACCATCGTCGCTGAGGTCAGCGCGTCCATATCCAGATCGACAAGAGCCTTGCGGAAGAAGTCGGCTCCACCCACGCCCAACACCACGTCCTCAAAGATCGTGGCGTCCTGCCAAGGCTGGCCACCATGCGCAAGCGGCGTGATCCCCGCCGCCATCAGCTTGTCCGCGACGGCGTTGAAATCATCCCAGGTGGTCGGCATCTCGGTAACGCCGACCTTGGCCAGCACCTCTGGGTTGGCCCAGAACCAGTCAACGCGGTGAATGTTCACCGGCGCGGCCACGTAGTTGCCATCGTACTTCATGATTTCGGCAAGTGCGGGCGGCAAGACAGCATCCCAATCCTCGGCGTCAGCCACGCCCTGCACCTCGTTCAATGCCCCCTGCTGGGCCCATTCCTGAATGCCCGGCCCTTTGAGTTGCACGGCAGTCGGCGGATTGCCCGCCACAACCCTCGCCCGCAGGGCCGTCATGGCCGCGTCGCCGCCGCCGCCCGCGATGGGAGAGTCGTTCCAGACCCCGCCTTGCGCCTCGAAAGCCTCTTTCAACGTGCCCACAGCCTTGGCCTCGCCACCGGATGTCCACCAATGAAGCACTTCAACCGTCCCGTCGGACTTGGCCGCGGTTCCTGCCGACAGGGCCGCCAAGGTCCCTGCCACGGCAATCTTGCGAATGGTCTGCATCGTTATTCCCTCCCAGAACTCCGGAGGAGTCACGGCACGGCGACCGCACAAAAGGCAAAGACCGGTGTCCCCGTTCCGCCTTTTCACGTCCGAGTCGCATTCCTCCCTTCGAATACGATAACATCCCTCCCGACTGGCCATCTTGACGAAGATCAATACTGCCGCGTGGCATCGACGGATCGTCTGGGTCAGGCCTTTGCGGTCTTCTTTGTGAGGTAGGCCACCGCAAGCCGGGTCGTCGCGATGCTGGGGTAATCTGCCTCCGGAATGTTGACGCCCAACCGATCATGCAGAGCCGCCACAAGGTTCAACACATCCATCGAATCCAGTTCCAGATCGTCCTGAATGTGATCGTCCTCCCCAATCGTGGCAGCATCGATATCGGGCGCGATGCGGGTCAGTTCTTCATGGAAAATCATGCGTAGGTCTGTATCGCTCATAGGGCCTCCGGGTCTTTCAACAGGGTTTCAAATGCGGTGACAAAGCGCGCGGCGCTGCGGCCATCGCTGACCCGGTGATCCGCCGACAGTGTCAGCGTCACCACATGGCGCGGGACAAGGTCGCCATCGACGATCCAAGGGCGCAGTTGCGGCGCGCCCAACCCGACCACCGCCACCTGCGGGGGAAAGATGACGCCGGTCATCGCCTCTGCGCCGGATTCCCCAAGGCTTGAGATCGTGATGGTGCCGCGCGTCATTTCCGATGCCTTCAGCCGTCCGGCCCGTGCGCGCCCGACCAGATCGCGCATTCCGGCCATGGTCTCTGCCAGCGTCAGGTTCGCCGCATCCAGCAGCGCAGGCGCGACAAGCCCGCCACCGCGCAGGGCAATGGCGACACCGGGATTGACCGCATCTGAGGGGACGAAACCGCGCTCATCAGTGTAGTGTCCGTTCACCTCGGGTACCTGGCTGGCAGCAAGGCTCGCCGCCCGGACCAACAGCGCGCCAAGCAGGACACGTCCGGCGGGGGGCTGTCCTGCGTTATGGTTCTCCAGAAAGCGCATCGCAGGATCAATGTCGATGGTCTGGGACAGGTAGAAATGCGGGATCGTCTGTTTGGAGCGCGTCATCGCCGCGGCGATAGCCTTGCGCATTTCGTCAGCCAGATCAGTTGCGGGGCGCGGGGTTGGGGCTTCGGGAGCCGTCTTCTCAAGATCGCCCAGCAGGATCGCCCCACCCGGGCCGGTTCCGGTCAGCCCGGCAAGGTCGATGCCCAACTCTGCCGCCCGCTTGCGCGCGGCTGGTGATGCCGGGTGCGGTCCGGTTGTCGGCGCGGGCGCGGTCGGAACCGCAACCGGCGCGGTTGAAACGGGGACAGCGCTCTGATCTGGAGCCTCCGGTTGTGACGATGTGGCCGCTTTCGGCGCTGCCTCCCCCTCGGCAAGGATAATGGCAAGCGGCGCACCGACGGCCAGATCTGCGTTCAACGGCGCAATCAGTTCCTGCACGCTGCCCGCTTCGAATGTCTCGATCTCGATGGCGCCCTTCTGGGTTTCGACAACCGCGACCACGTCCCCCCGGCTGACCGTGTCACCCGGCGCGATGAGCCATTCAACCAATCTCCCCGAATCCATGTCAGAACCGAGAGACGGCATGGAGAACACACCCATCTCAGCGCCCCAGCACGGTTTTGGCAGCCGCAACGATGCTATCAACCTGGGGAATCGCCGCCGCCTCCAGATGCTTGGGATAGGGGATCGGCACCTCTGCGGAACAATGCCGCGCAACCGGCGCATCCAACGACCAGAACGCCTGTTCCATGATCCTCCCCGACACTTCGGCAGCCAGCGATCCGCTGCGCCAGCCCTCGTCGACGATCAGCGCGCGCCGCGTCTTACCGACCGAGGCCATGATCGTCGCGTCGTCGAGCGGGCGCAGAACCCGCAGATCGATCACCTCGGCAGAAATCCCCTCGGATGCCAAAACCTCTGCCGCGTCCAGCGTCTTGAACAGCGATCCGCCATAGGTGATCAGGCTGATGTCCGTCCCTTCGCGCCGCACCGCCGCGCGGGAGATGTCCACTGCACCGGCACCTTCGTCGATTTGCCCGGCACGATTGTAGAGCATGACGTTCTCAAAGATCAGCACTGGATCAGGGTCTTCCAGCGCGGTCCAGAGCATCCCGCGCGCATCTTCCAGCGTCGCGGGGGCCAGCACCTTGAGGCCCGGAATATGCGCGTACCAGCCTTCGAGGGAATGCGAGTGTTGCGCCGCCAACTGTTTGCCCGCCCCTGTTGCCATGCGGATCACCACCGGCACACCGAACTGGCCGCCGGACATGTGCCGCAAGGTGGCGGCGGTATTCATGATCTGGTCCAGCGCCAACAGTGAGAAATTCACCGTCATCACCTCGACGATGGGCCGCATTCCCGCGGCCGCAGCCCCGATGCCTGCGCCGGTGAACCCCGATTCCGACAGCGGTGTATCGCGGATTCGGTCCTCGCCGAATTCCTCCATCAACCCCATCGACACCGCGTAACAGCCGCCATAGGCCCCCACGTCCTCGCCCATCAGGAACACGCGGTCATCGCGCGTCATGGCCTCGCGCAGAGCCGCGCGCAGCTCGTCGCGGTAGGTTGTTTCGCGTGTCCTGCCCGTTGGGGCGGACACGGTGGGCGGGTCGGGTTGCGGCCCTAGAACGTGATTGCTCAGGCTTTCCACCGGCTCCCATGTTCCGGCCTCGGCAAAGGCAACCGCCTCTGCGATCTCGGCCCCGACGGCGCTTTCAATCTCGGCCACATCGGCCTCATGGATCAATCCGTTGTCCAACAGCCATGTTTGAAAGCGGACGATAGGCCCTTTCTTGCGCCACGCCTCGACCTCTGCCTTGTCACGATAAAGCTGGGCATCGAACATGGAATGCGCGCGGAACCTGTAGGTGCGGCATTCCAGAAACATCGGCCGCCCGGTCTCGCGGATCTTGGCGATGGCACGCCGTGCCGCGCCTTCGACCTCGACCACGTTCATGCCATCGACGGTCTCTGCGTCCATGCCATAGCCTGCGGCCTTTTGGGCAATCCGGGTTTCCGCCTCGGTCCGGGCAAGCGCCGAACCCATGGCGTAACCGTTGTTTTCACAGACGAAAAGCACAGGTAAATCCCACAGTTCGGCAAGGTTCATTGCCTCGTGGAACTCGCCTTCGGCCACCGCGCCTTCGCCGAAGAAACAGACCGTCACCCGGTCGTTGCCTTGCATCCTGTCTGCAAGGGCCAGCCCGCCCGCCAACGGCAGACCGCCGCCGACGATAGCGTTGCCGCCATAAAAGTTCGTCCCGGCATCAAAGAGATGCATCGACCCGCCCCGCCCACCGGAACAGCCTTCGGCCTTGCCGAACATCTCGGCCATGACCGTTTGCATCGGCACACCGCGCACCAGAGCATGACCATGTTCGCGGTAGGTGGCGACAATACGGTCCTCGCCGGTCAGGCAGGGGATGACACCTGCGGCAATCGCCTCTTCGCCGTCATACAGGTGCAAAAAGCCGCGGATCTTTTGTTTGGTGTAAAGCTCGGCACAAACATCCTCGAACCGGCGCACACGGATCATATGGCGCAAGAGTTGCAGGACATGGGCGCGATCGAGACGGGGTTTTTCTACAACGCTCATGTCTCATCTGTCTCCAATGTCGAGATGTCGCCTTCGGGCAGGCCCAATTCGCGCGCCTTGAGCAGGCGGCGCATGATCTTGCCAGACCGCGTCTTGGGCAGTGTGTTGCGAAAGACGATTTCACGCGGGGCCACAGCCGCGCCCAGCTTTTTCCGAGCGTGGCCGCGCAGTTCCCTCTCCAATTCCTCGGACGGCTGGTAGCCTGGATTGAGCGTGACATAGGCCTTGACCACCTCGCCCGCCGTCTCATCCGGCACGCCGATTACCCCGGCTTCGGCCACGGCGTCGTGTTCGATCATCGCACTTTCGACCTCGAAAGGGCCGATCAGGTGGCCCGAGGATTTGATCAGGTCATCGGCACGTCCGACAAACCAGAAATACCCGTCCTCGTCCTGCATCGCGAGGTCACCCGACAGATACCACCCCCCGGCAAACGTCTTTTGATAGCGCGCCTCTTCATGCAGATAGCTCCGCATCATCGAGGGCCATCCGGGGCGCAGCGCCAGTTCGCCGATCTCACGCGGGGCGCATACGCGCAGGGTGCCGTCATCGGCTTTGTCCAGGATCGCGGCCTCGACCCCGGGCAAGGGCTTGCCCATCGAACCGGGGCGCACCTCCATGCCGGGACGGTTGGCGATCATGATCCCGCCGGTTTCGGTCTGCCACCAGTTGTCGTGAAAGGGCTGGCCAAAGACCTTTTGCGACCAGATCACCGCCTCGGGGTTCAGCGGTTCTCCGACGCTGGCGAGGAATTTCAACGATGAGAAATCATAGGGGGCCGCAGCTGTGGCCCCTGCCCGCATCATCATCCGGATGGCGGTGGGGGCGGAATACCAGATCTGCACCCTTTCCCGTTCAACCGTGCTGTACCAGCGGTCAAGATCGAATTCTGCCTCATCGACGATCATCGTCACCCGGTTCACCAGCGGAGACAGGATGCCGTAAGAGGTGCCCGTCACCCAGCCGGGATCGGCGGTGCACCAATAGATTGCGCCAGGCGTCAGGCCCAAAGCCTCGCGGCCGGAGAACGCATGATAGATCACCGCGCTCTGGACATGCACCGCCCCCTTGGGCTTGCCCGTGGTGCCAGAGGTAAAGTGGATCAGCGCGGGATCCTCAGTATCCATCGGCACCGGGGCAAAGTCAGACGAAGCTGCCGCCATCTCGGGGCCAAGGGCCACACATCCCTCCGGAGCCTCGTCCCCAAGGATGAGAACCAGCTTGAGGCTAGGGATTTCGTCCCGCCAAGGCGCGATCTTGCGACGATAGATCGAGGCGGTTGTCAGCAGGACATTGGCCCCACCAATCTCCATCCGGGTGCGGATCGGTTCCGGCCCAAAGGCCGAAAAGAGCGGCGTGAACACCAGCCCGGCCCGCAGAGTGCCCAGCGCACCCGCGTAAAGCTCGGGCACACGCCCAGCCAATGAGAACAGGCTGTCCCCGCGCCCCAGATCATGCGCTGCAAGCACATTGGCGAACCGCGCCGACATCTCCATGAGGGCGCCGTAGCTGATGTCGCGCTGAGAGTCGTCCTTGCCAAACCAGCGCAGCGCGATCTGGTCGCCGTGCCCCTGCGCGACGTGCCGATCCAAAGCCTCATGTGCAATGTTCAGCCCGCCCTCTATCCCGTCGATCAGGCTGCGGGCTTCTGTCCAGCGGGCCGCTTGCGCCCGTGTCGCGGCCAAGGGGTCAAATGCAACCTCCAAGGCGGATTCGCTCTGCTGTGCCATGATGATCCTCCCTGCGGGACAGGATCGGTTGGCAACCCTTGACGCTCAATGACGCAGATCAATTCACTCGGCGGCAAACCGTCCGCTGCCCTGCAGCGCCCTTGCGGCGTCGAGCATCCTCAGGCCCTGAGGCTCGCCCTCCAACCCGGCCAGACGCGCCAGCGCGACGATGTCGACAATGCGATAGCGTTGCGGCCCGTCAGGCGTCACCAGCCCCTTTTGCGACAACTCACCGAGCAAACGGCAGATCGTTTCAAGCGTGGTTCCCGTCAGATCGGCCCAGTCGCGCCGCGTCAGAACCATCGTGATCATGAGGCTGCCGTCCGGCTGCGGCTCGACCGGCATGAACTCGGTCGCGAACAGCAAAAAAGCCAGAATCCGTTCCCGGCTGGTCAGGGCCCCGCGCAGCCAGATCGCCTCTAGCTGACGTTCGTATTGGCGGGAGATATGTTGCAGTATTTCCTGCCTGAAATCCGGGTCTGCCCCAATTCTTCGTCGGATTTTTCCCGCATCGAACATACAGATTTCCACGTCGGTCACTGTCTCGACCGCGAAATCGGGTGGGCCAGTTTCCAGAAGACCCAACAAATCGCCGGGGCGCATGACCTCCAGCAGATTGCGCCTGCCATCGCTGTTGACACGAACGCGGCGCAAAATCCCTTGGCGTAGAATTCCGACAAACTCTGGGGCGACCCCTTCACCCACCACCGTTTCGTCCGGTCCAAAGGGGCGTACGCGCAAGGGCCCGTCTTCGTGCAACGTACCGTCGGACGTTGCATGGCAAAGGTCCTTGTAGACAAGGTTGCACCGCTGGCAAGGTTGCCCGACCGACCTCTGTGTCTGGTCCGTCTTGACGGCAGTCTTTGTCATGTTGGCCCCAAATCCGTTAGGTGAAACTGACATTTCACGGTTTCCCTCGGCCGACGGCACCGGACCGCCCGCGCCTATGTGATAGCAATGACAGAGCGTGACCACACACATGCAAAAAGTCGCACCTGATTGAGGAGGCAGCATCACCCCCTCCCCAGGGTTGACGAAGGAGCATGATTGCTGAACGTAGGTAGAGGATGTTCATTTCTGGGAGGGCAGCTTGCGAAGCTCCCCGGTAGCACGCGCGGAGATTTCGTTTCGCCAATACACTTTGAACCTATCACAGCCTCAGGCTGTTTGCTCGACCGGCTCACTCATGGGACTGTCCTGCCTCAGGACACGATGGAGACCTTGCGGAGCATCTGTACGCTACGCCGCTATTCGGCTGGGCAATCGATTGCCGATGCAGGCGAAGAACCCGGTTTTGTCGGCTGTGTGCAAACAGGTGTCCTGCGGATGCAGAAGACGTTGCAGGATGGACGACAGCATATCGTAGGCCTGTTGGTCGAAGGCGATATGTTCGGACGGGTGCTGGGTGGCCCTTTGGACGTCGCGATAGAGGCCGCGACCGATGCAGAGGTCTGCGCCTTTCGACGCGCGCCCTTCGAGGCACTGCTGGCGCAATCGCCGGAACTGGACCGCCTTGTCCTTCTGAGTATTCTGCATGAGCTTGACCGCGCCCGCGACTGGTTGATCATTCTGGGGTCGCCCCGCGTACGGGAACGGCTTGCCGGGTTTTTGCTGGTTCTTTGCACCAGGTTCGCCACCGTCGACCACCTGCTGCGCACAAGCAATGGCGCGTTGGACGTCAAGGTTCCGATCAACCGGACCGATCTGGCACATTTGCTGGGCACCCGTCCGGAATCCATCAGTCGCGCCTTTCACGCACTGGCCGATACGGGCTGCATTACAATTCGAAAGCCGGATCTGATCGGGATACAGGACCTTGAGGCGCTTGCCACCGAGGCGGGCGAGGATGAAATGATGGGACGTGCAACCCTCAAAACGCTGCTGACAAGCTTACAGACCCGCGTGAGTTAGCCCTGACCAGAGACCCGACTATGCTCTGACATTTCACGGACTCCGTCGGCTGATCGGCAAGCGGCGACCTGCACCGAACCAACGTACCCGCACCCGGCGAACGCCACATTCGCGGGCACAGGATGGCCCAGATGAGGCTGTTCCCCGCCAGGCCTTCGGATTTCCCGCGACAACCCTGTGCACTTCGGGTTCGTTGGCGGAAGACTTCCAAGAGGCGCAAGGCATGACGCAGACAACCGACCGCACATTCATCACCGCCGCCGCGCAGCTAGGCCCCATTGCCCGCGACGAACCGCGCGCAGAGGTGGTCGCAAGGCTGTGTGCCTTGATGCTGGACGCCCACCACCAAGGCGCGCGGGTCGTGGTGTTTCCGGAACTGGCGCTGACGACGTTTTTTCCGCGATGGTTCATGGAGGACCCCGCCGAAATCGACACCTGGTTCGAAACCGCCATGCCGAATCCCGAGGTGCAGCCGCTGTTCGACCTTGGACGTTCCCTGAACATCGCCTTTCACCTTGGCTATGCGGAAAAGACACCCGACGGGCATCATTTCAACACCGCGATCTTTGTCGAAGGCGGGCAGATCACCGGGAAATATCGTAAGATCCATCTGCCCGGACACGCCGACCTGCAAGACTGGCGACCCTTTCAGCACCTCGAAAAGCGGTATTTCGAAAAGGGAGATCTTGGCTTTCCTGTCTTTGACGGTCTGGACGGCAAGCTTGGCATGTGCATCTGCAACGACCGCCGCTGGCCCGAGACGTGGCGCATGCTGGGCCTTGGCGGCGCGGAAATGGTCATGCTGGGGTACAACACGCCGCTGCATTATCCGCCCGCGCCGGAACACGACCACTTGCAATATTTTCACAACGACTTGTCGTTGCAGGCCGGGGCCTATCAGAACGGGATGTGGGTGGTGGCAGCGGCCAAGGCGGGCCGGGAAGAGGGTTGTGACCTGATCGGCGGCTCTTGCATCGTGGCCCCCACCGGAGAAATCCTCGCGCGCGCCGCGACGGTCGCGGATGAGGTCATCACCGCACGTGTCGATCTGGACCGCTGCGCAGAGATCCGGCGCAACGTCTTTGACTTTGCTTTGCACCGGCAGCCCGGCGACTACGGTCTGCTGACCCGGACCGGGGGTTAATGCAGTTCCACCACCGCCTCGACCTCGACCAGCGCGAGTTCCGGCAGGGATGAGACATTGACGGCGGTGCGCGCGTGGCGCCCTGCCTCGCCATAGAGATCCATGAACAGTTGCGAGGCGCCGTTGACCACCGCGGGCCCCTTGCCGAAATCCGGGGTCGCGGCGACATAGCCGTTCAGCTTGACCACTTGCGCGACCGAGGACAGCGACCCGGTCACCGCCTTGATATTGTAAAGCAGGTTCAGCGCGCACAACTGCGCCGCTGCATAGCCCTCTTCAAGGTCAGAGGTGGGCGTCATCGGGCCAAAGTACTTCGGCACGCCTTCCCATTCGCAAATATGACCGGACAGGAACAGGGTCTTGCCAGTGATCTTGCCATGCAGGTACAGCGCCCGTGACGGGGCCGAGGGCGGCAGGGCAAGGCCCATAGCGGCCAGTTTCTCTTCGATGGCGCAGGTCATGCGACGTCCTTTTGCAGTTTGATGGCAAGGCGGATCAGGGACAGGTCCGATCCGCGTGGCCCGATCAGTGACAGCCCGTAAGGCGCGCCGTCGACCTTTCCCGCTGGAAAGACGACCTGCGGCAGGCCCGCCAGACCAGCCACACAAAGCAGCTTTTGCGAGATATAGCGGTAGCTGTCGAACACCTCTACCGGCGCATCAAAGCGGAACGGCGCGTCATGCACGACCGGGGCAAGGATCACCCCATCGGTCCCAAGCAGCCCCTGAACATGCGCGGCAAACGCGGCGCGTGCCTTGCGGGCGGGGGCAATCTCGGCCTCGGTCAGCGCCTCGGCAGCGGCGGCGCGGCCTTCGATCCCGCGCACCAGCGGCATCCCGGATTGGCGGATATAGGGCACGATATGCCCTTTGGCGTCCGCCCCCATGGTGGTCAGGAACGCCTGATAGGCGGCCTCGATCCCATCTGGGTATAGTCCGTCCAGCGGCGTAGACTCCAGCCCGGCAAACCCGGCTTCACAGACAGCGCGCTGGTCCGCGCCCAGATAATCCATCATCTCGACCGGCCACAGCAGACGGGGGTTATCTTGCAAAGGCACATCGTCTGCTTGCAGCACCGAATGCGCCCGCAGCAGCGTGTCCCCGTCGCGCGCAAAAAGCCCGCAGGTGTCATAGCTGGGCGCCAGCGCCATAACGCCGTCCAGTGAGATCCGCCCATGCGTCGGACGCATTCCCCAGATACCGCAGAAACTGGCCGGGGCGCGCACCGAGCCACCGGTGTCCGACCCGATGGCAATATCCACAAGCCCGCCTGCCACTGCCGCCGCCGACCCAGAGGAGGACCCGCCGGTGATCCGTCCGGGCGCGGCAGGGTTCTGCACATATCCAAAATGCGCGTTCATCCCGTACATCGACCAAGCCAGCTCATCCGTGTGCGTTTTGCCCACGAACGCGGCCCCCGCGTCCAGCAGCGCCTGCGCGGCGGGGCACGTCACGTCCTTGACCTCAGACATGGCCAGTGCCAGCGGGTTACCGTTGCCAGTGCGATAACCCACGACGTCATAGATGTCTTTGACCGCTAGCGTCAGGCCGCTAAGGGAACCCGCGCCATTTGCCACCGCCACGGGTGGATAGGGCATAAAACAATGATAGGGGTCTTTGTCGATCAGCATCGGCTCACTCGGCGGCTATGGGTTGGGAGGCGCGCAGGCAGGCCACGCGGCGGCGGTCGCCGGGGGCCAGCGTCGGCGGCAGGTCGGCGCGGCACTCGGGCATCGCCACCGGACAGCGCGGCGCAAAGGGACAACTGTCTGGCCGCACCTCCAGCGCGGGCGGCGCGCCGGGGATGGCGGACAGCCGTTCGCCCCGCGCCACGTCATGCAGGTTCGCGGCCAACAGCCCTTGGGTATAGGGGTGGCGGGCGTCTCGGATGATCTCATGCGTGGTACCCTCTTCGATGATCTGGCCCGCGTACATCACGGCGATCCGTTCAGAGATTTCGACGGCTACGCCAATGTCATGGGTGACAAAGATCACGCCCATGCCAAACTCTTTCTGCAACTCGCGCAGCAGCAGCAGGATCTGGATTTGCACTGTCGCATCCAGCGCGGTGGTCGGCTCATCCGCCAACAACAGGCGCGGACGACAGGCCAGCGCCAGCGCGATCATCACCCGCTGTCGCATCCCGCCAGACAGTTCATGCGGGTAGTTGTGCAGGCGGCGATTGGCAGACGGAATGCGCACCCGGTCCAGCATGTCCAGCGCAACCGACATGGCGTTGGCCTTGTCGACGCCTTTGTGGCGCATGACAGATTCCGCGATCTGGTGGCCGACCGTATAGACCGGGTCCAGCGCCAGCGCCGGTTCCTGAAACACCATCGACACCTCGCCACCGCGATAGCGTTGCAATGCCTTACCCCGCAGCGACATGATGTCGGTGCCGTTGACATGGATTGACCCGTCGATCTGCGACCGCTTCGGCGGCAGCAGCCCCAAAAGGGTCTTCAACGTCACCGATTTGCCCGATCCGCTTTCGCCCAGCAGCGCCAGCGTTTCTCCCTGTCCCATCGACAGCGACACGTCGTTGATCGCATGAACCGTGCGTTTACCGGTGAAGCGCACGTTGAGGTTCTTCATCTCCAGCAGCTTGGTCATTCTGGCACCCCCTGCCCCGCCTTGGGATGCCCGGACTGCGCATCATGCAGATGACAGGCCACCATGTGATCGCCGTTGCGCGCCAGCCCTGAAAGTTTCGGCACGGCCGTCTTGCAGATATCCGACGCAAAGCGGCAGCGCGTATGAAACCGACAGCCTGAGGGCGGATTGATCGGGTTCGGCGGGTCTCCCGCCAGCGGCGGCTCCTTGGTCCGGTTGTCCGGGTCCATCGACGGCATCGCCGAAAACAAGGAGCGCGTGTAGGGATGCGCCTGCTCTTGCCAGATGCTGTCTACCGGCGCGACCTCGACCACTTCCCCCAGGTACATGACCAGAATCCGGTCCGAGATATAGCGCACTACGTTCAGGTCGTGGCTGATAAAGACGTAGGTCAGCCCGAACTCCTTGCGCAGGTCACTCAGCAGGTTGAGCACCTGCGCCTCGACCGATTTGTCCAGCGCCGACACCGCCTCATCCAGCACCACCAGACGCGGCGACATGGCCAGCGCGCGGGCGATGTTCACCCGCTGCCGTTGTCCGCCGGACAGTTCATGTGGATAGCGATGGGCAAAGCGGTCTGGGTCCAGCCCCACCCGGTCCATCATCTTACGGGCCAGATCCTCTGGGTTGTCCAGCCCCTGCACCTTGGCGCCAAAGGCCACGGAGTCGAGGATCGTCAAGCGCGGGTTCAGCGTGGCATAGCTGTCTTGGAACACCATCTGCACGCCTCGGCGCAGATCCTTCAGCGACAGGCGTTCCCCCAGCGCGTGACCGTCAAAGACAATCTCGCCCTTGTCCTTTTCCACGAGACCAATCAGCAGTTTGGCGGTGGTGGACTTGCCGCAGCCGGATTCGCCCACGATGCCTAGCGTCTCGCCCTTTTTGACCTCAAAGGACACGCCGTCGACCGCCTGCACCTTGGCCTGCGTGCGGCCAAGGATGCCGCCCCGAACGGGAAAGTATTTCTGCAAGCCGGTCACGCGGATCAGCGGTTGCGCCGGGCCACCGGTGTCCGGAGTCGGCTGGTAGGTGTCAGTCACGGACATTCATGGCACTCCTCAGACCATCGCTCAGCAGGTTCAGGCAGAGCGAGGTAACAAAGATCATCACACCGGGCAGCGCCGACAGCCACGGGTTGACGTAGATGACGGATCGCAGCGTGTTCAGCATCAGGCCCCATTCCGGTTCCGGCGGGCGCACCCCGATGCCAAGGAACGACAAACCAGCCGCAAGGATCATGCAGACCGATGTCAGCGAGGTGGCATAGACAAAGATAGGCGACAGCACGTTGCCGATCACATGCACCCGGATCACAGTCCACGCGCTTGCACCCGTGGCGCGGGCGGCGTCGATGTAATCCAGCTTGCGGACGCCGGACGTCACCGCCTCGGCCACGCGGGTGATCGGCGGGATAAAGACGATGGTCAGCGACACGAGGCTGTTGACGATCCCCGCCCCCAGCGCGCCCGAAATGGCGATAGCCAGCAGCACGGACGGAAAGGCAAAGAATACATCAATCGTGCGCATGATGATGGTGTTAGTCAGGCCGCCGACATAGCCAGCGGTGATCCCAAGAATCGAACCCGCAAAAAAGGCGATGACCACCGGCATCAGCCCGATGAACAGCGTCAGCCGCCCGCCATAGATCAGCCGGGCCAGCATGTCGCGGCCCTGCTCATCGGTGCCCAGCGGATAGCCGGGCGCGCCGATCGGTTTCAGGCGGGCAATCATCGAGCCCTTGTAAGGATCGGCAAGCCCCAGCCAGGGCGCAAAAATCGCCGACAGGATCAGCGCAGCAATCACTGCAAGGCAGAACATCGTCAGCGGGTCGCGCACCAGTCGTGCGCCGACACCAGACCAGTAGCCTTTTGACTTCTCGACCTTGTCGGGGGTGGGGAGCGTGGTGGAGTCAGCCAGGGCCATACGTCACGTCCTCTGGATACGGGGGTCGATGGCGGCCTGCACCACATCGACGATCAGGTTCATCGCCACAAAGAACAGCGCAAGGATCAGGATGGTCCCCTGCAACAGCGGCAGGTCGCGCTGGAAGATGGCGTTCGACAGCAAAAAGCCGGAACCGGGCCAGTTGAAGACTGTCTCGATCAGGATCGAGCCACCCAGCAGATAGCCCAGTTGCAGCCCCATGACCGACAGCGCGGTGGCGGCGGCATTGCGGGCGACATGGCGCAGCACGTCGGCGCGGCTCATGCCCTTGGCGTAAAGCGCGTCCACGAAATCCTGGGACAGGATGTCCCCGGCCAGCGCCCGCACGGTGCGCGACACGATACCGATGGGCACCACGGCCAGCGTCACGGCAGGCAGGACGAGGTGGCGCATGTGCGCCCAGTCCCATGCCCAGCTTTGCGACCCCCCCGGCCCCGCGCCCATCGAGGGCAGCCAGCCAAGATTGACCGAAAAGATGATGACCAGAACGATGCCCAGCCAGTAGTTCGGCACCGACACCCCGGTGATCGACAGCGCCGTGACCGCGCGGTCGATCCATGTGTCGCGGAAATAGCCTGCCAGAAAGCCAAGGAAGATGCCGATTGGAAAAGCGATCACTGCGGCCGACGCCGCCAGCAGCAGCGAATTGTTTACCGCGCCAAAGACCTCGGCGGCGACGGGACGACCAGAAGCGATGGATTTGCCCATGTCGCCCTGAAACAGGTTTCCGATCCAAATGGCGTATTGCACGGGCAACGGTTTATCGAGGCCATAGGCGGCGCGCATGGCGGCCTGCTCCTCGGCCGTGGCGTCGATCGGCATGATGGCGGTCAACGGATCACCGGGGGCGATCTGGACCAGCAAGAAACAAATGACCGACACGCCAAAGGCGACGGGCAGGACCAGCAAGATGCGGCGGATGAGATAGCTGAGCACGGGGTTTGGCTTTCTGTTCCGGATGCCCCCGCCACAGGTTGCGGCGGGGGCGATTGACTTACTCGGCCATCGAGATGGAGGAGAAGTTCTGGTACCAGTTCTGCGCCTGAACAAAGCCTTCGACCTTGGGGCTCAGCGCACGCGGGGCGACGTCATGGGTGACAAAGAGGAACAGCGCCTCGTTGACGTATTTCTCATGCGTCTTCTGCAACACGGCGGTCTGTTCCACGGGGTCAAAGGTGGTCTTGATCTGCTCGAACAGGTCCTGCATTTCCGGGTCCTTGTAGTGGCCCCAGTTGGTGCCGTTCGGGGCGATCAGACCCTCGTCGAGGTGACGGATCAGACCGGTGAACGGGTCCTGGATAAAGTAGGTAAAGTTGATCGACTGCGCGCCATCCACGGCCTCGTCCGCCGCACCTGCACGCCACAGGTTGATCATCTGGTTCCATTCCACGACCATGAAGTCTACGTCGATCCAGACCTCGGCAAGGCTCTGCTGGACGTATTCATTCATCGGCAGCGGCAGCATCTGACCGGACCCCGACGGAGAGATCAGCGCCTTGACCGTCAGGCGATTGTCGGGGCCGTAACCTGCCTCTGACATCAGCGCTTTGGCCGCCTCCAGATCATAGGACGGGTCAAACGTCGGGGTGCCGAACCACTGCGACGACGGCGGCAAGAAGCCTTTGGCCGGAACCATCAGGTCCCCCAGCAGCGGCATCATGCTTTCACGGTCGATCGCCATGTTGGCGGCCTTACGCACGCGGATGTCATTCCAGGGCGAACCTTCTAGACGCGACAGGTGCCATGTCCAGTTGTGCGGATAGGCGTTCGACGAGATGACAAAGCCGTTGCCGGTCATCGCCGGGATGGTGTCGGGCGCGGGCGCCTCGATCCAGTCGACCTGCCCCGACAGCAGTGCCGCGGCACGTGCGTTGGGTTCCGGCAGCGGGATCAGCACCATCTTGTCCAGCTTCGGGATGCGGGTTTCATCCCAGTAATCGGCGTTCGGCACCAGCTCGGCGCGCTCACGCGGGACAAAGGAGTCCAGCTTCCACGGACCGGTACCAGAGGGCGACATGGCGACCTTTTCCCAGTCCTTGTCCATGGCTTCCCAGTTGGCCTTGGAGGACATCAGAATCCACGCGAGCTGATAAGGCAGTGTCGCGTCCGGCACCTTGGTGGTGATGGTCAGCGTCAGGTCGTCCACCGCCTCATACGAGGCCACGGCGGGGATGCGGCTTTTGCCCTGCGCGGACTGGCGCGGGTCATATTGTTCGGACGTGTCGTCCAGCAGCTTGTCAAAGTTCCAGACGATCACTTCGGCGGTCAGAGGCGATCCGTCGTGGAACGTGACGCCCTCGCGCAGCGTGAAGGTCCATGTCAGTTCGTCCTCGCCCACAGACCATTCGGTCGCAAGGCCCGGGATCAGAACCGACGGTTTGTCGGCGCTGCTCAGGTCCCATTCGATGAGTGAATCATAGACCGTGTAGCCCATGAAACGCATGCCTTCGCCGCCTTGGTCAGTCTGGCCGGTGGTCAGCGGAATGTCGGCTGCGGTCATGCCGACGCGCAGCACGCCTTGGGCATTGGCCATCGTGGCACAGGACAGCGCCACCGCAGTCGCGATAGCCACCGCCCCTTTTAGAAATTTCGTCATGTATACCCCCTTGGGTTGCCAAGTCATTGTTTTATAGCCTCATTATCGGCCGATCTGACGCCAGCCCCGATTCATGAAACTGTGACCGTGGCACTCCCTGGCAGCCAGCGTGAACGCGGTTTTGCCTAGAAGGTTTTTTCTGCATTGCAGCGAATTGCTTAATTTTCGACCGGTTGGTTAGTTTTTTACGCCGCTTTCTACGGCGCCAAAACACCACTTTCGCCATCGCTCAACCCAAGGGTGTCGCGCATTTCGGCACAGGCTGCGCGAATCGGCGAAATCAGCGGCACCGGGCAAGTCGCGGACAGCCGCTCCGCAGCCTCCCCCAGCGGGCCGCCACCGATGATAACCACCTCTGCACCCTCATCTGCCGCCCGCAAGATCGCCGCACCAAGGGCCGCATCCAACTGCGCCGGTTGCGCCATCAAGGCGAGAGGATCGTCCGGAGACAGATAGCAGCCAAGGTAATCCCCCAAAGGCGTCATCATGTGGTCAATGGCCTCTGCCAGTCCCGGCGTCGTTGTCGCCACGGCAAAGCGCCGCCCGGCCGCCACCCGCGCCGAGGCCGCGCCGATCCCGATCACCGGGCAGGGCAACCGCGCAGCCAGCGCCGCGCGCCCCGGATCGCCAAAGGCCGACACGATGACACCTGCGACCCGCGGCAATTGCGCTTCGGCCACCTGTCGCCCCGCGGCCTCCAGCGCCGCCGCGTCGATGATCATCTGCGGACCTGTGGGGGCGGTCCAGCCAATGATCTCCGGCAGGATCTGGCGGGCGATGTTCAGCATCGCCTCTGTCGTTGCAGTATTGGCGTTGGGGTTCACCAACAGCACGCTCATGCGCCCTGCCCCGCGTCCAATGTCGCGGCAAGGCCCAGCAACAGTGGCTCGGCGCCCATGTCGCCGATCAGTTGCATCCCGACGGGCATTGCGCCCTCCCGCGCTGCCGGAAAGGCCAGCGCCGGCAGGCCCGCCGCGTTGACCCAGCCGGTATAGACCGCGTGGCCCCGTGGACCGACAGGCAGACCGTCAATCATCGGCGGATAGGCCTGATCCGCAGGCCACGGCATCGCCGCCGCCGTTGGCATCAGCACCGCGTCATACCCCCATAGGCCGCGCACCGCCTCACGCAGGGCAAAGATGCGTATCATGGCCTCATACAGATCGACCGCGCTGGCTGCTTTGCCCGCTCGCGCCATTGCACGGTACTTTTCGGCAGCGCTGTCCAGAACCGCAGGGTCATTGCGGCCCAGATGCGCCAGCCCGATCTCGGCGATGCCCGACCAGACCGCGTTCAGGGGCCCCAGATCGACGGGCAAGACGCCCTCGACCACCTCATGCCCCAAAGCGCGCAGTTGTTTGACCGTCGCGGCGAAGCTGTCGCGGATCAGTGGATCACAAGGCGCGTCGCCCAGCAGCCCGATTGCAAGGATGCGGCATGTCCTCGGCGGTTTGGCGTCCTGCCCCGATAGCACCCGGTGAAACAGCGCCAGATCGCGGGCGGATCGCGTGATTGGCCCGACCGCCTCAAGATCCAACAACACCTGCGGCAGGCCGCCGCCGCGCCGCACCGTCCCGATCCCCGGTTTCAGCCCCCAAAGCCCGGTGTAGCCCGCCGGGCGGCGGATCGAGCCGCCGCCATCGGTCGCCAGACCTGCCATCGCCATGCCAGACGCCACCGCCGTCACGACGCCTCCGGACGAACCTCCGGGCGTCAGCGCCGGGTCCACGGGATGCCGTGTCGGGCCGAATGTGGCGTTGTCGGTGTAACCTTCAACCGCAAATTCCGGCGTGTTGCCCTTGCCAAGGATCACCGCCCCCGCCGCGCGCAGCGCCGCAACCGGCAACTCGTCCTGATCGACCACACGTCGAGCCAGTTCCGCGTTGCCCCATGCGGCGGGCATTCCGGCGGCACACAGGTTGTCCTTGATAATGACCGGGACCCCGTTCAGCGCGCCCGGCGTCCCACCTTCCCGAAGCGCCTGCGCGGCGGTCCGCGCCGCGTGCAGGGCGGTCCCGGACAGGGTACTGTAGGCGTTCAGCCTGCCGTCCTGCGCCGCGATCACGTCCAAATGGGCGCGCGTCACTTCGACCGGATCAGCGCGGCCCTCGGCATAGGCGGTCAGCAGCGCCGTCGCGTCCATCTTTGTCACAGAGGCATCCTTCATCGGCCTACCGCCTGCGGCAGCCATGTGACCACCTGCGGCCAGAAGATCAGCGCCGATGTAAAGAGCAGCATCAGTCCCGCATAGGGCACCGCCCCCGCCACCACGTCCGAAAACGGCCCGCGATCTCCGCGTACGCCTTGCACGACATACAGGTTCATGCCCACCGGCGGCGTGATCATGCCCAGTTCACACATCAACACGACGAAGATGCCGAACCAGATCGGGTCCACCCCCGCCTGCACCACGATGGGTACAAAGATCGGGATGGTCAGCACCTGCATCGACAGCACGTCCATGAACATGCCCAAGATCAGGTAGAACAGCATCAGCGCGAACAGCAGTTCGACCATGCTCAGCCCTTGCTGCGCCACCCATGCGGAAATCACGCCGGTAATTCCGCCCAGCGCCAGAGTCACGTTCAAGGTAAATGCCGCGACGATGATGAGCAGGATCATCCCCGTGGTCTTGGCGGTCTTGCGAAAGCAGATGTCGAGGAAACCCAAAGTCAGCTTGCCCTCCGCTGCGACAAACCCCAGCGCCACAATCACAGCCAAGGCAGCACTTTCGGTCGGTGTGGCAATGCCTAGATAGATCGAGCCCATGACGATCAGGAACACCACCGCTGCGGGCACCAGATGCCTCAGGGCGGCAATTTTCACCGACCACGGGATTACCACGTCATCATGCTTGTCCGTGTGGGTCAGGATGTCTTGCACCGCGATGAAGACCATGAACAGCATGGTCAGCAAGATCCCCGGCACCACGCCCGCAATGAATAATTGCCCAACAGAGACGCTGGCCAAGGACCCATAGACCAACAGGTTGACCGAAGGCGGAATGAGAATGCCCAAGGTGCCTCCCGCCGCCAGTGATCCTAATGACCGCGATGGCCGGTAGGCGCGTTCCTCCAGCGCAGGCAGCGCCACCGTGCCGACGGTTGCTGCGGTGGCAACAGACGACCCGGACGTGGCCGCAAACAAGGCGCAGCAGCCAATGTTGGTGTGCAGCAACCCACCCGGCAGCCGCCCCAGCCACAGGGCCAGCGCGCCATACATCCGGTCCGCCAGACCGGAGCGCAACAGCAATTCGCCCAGCAGGATGAACAGCGGGATCGCGGTCAGGACCGGCTCATTCGAGGTGCCCCAGATTACCGGACCCATGCTTTGCAGCAGCACCGGGCCATACAGGACCATGCCCCCGACCACGCCCATCGTGACCATGACGGAGGCCACCGGCAGCCCCATCAACAACAGGCCCATCATGATCGTAAACCCGATGGCGACGTCGAAAATGCTCATCTCAGCGGTCCTTCAACTGGGTCAGTTCTTCGCTCAACTCTTCCTCGGCAGAAGTTGGGTTGAACGCATCGGCCAGCGCCTTGTGCCGCCCGGTGAAGAACAAAATGCTTGCCTTTGCCAGCAGCACAAAGGACAGCAGGGCAAAGCCTGCCAAGCCGACATACCAAGCGGTCTGCGGCCAGATCAGGGGCGTCCGCCAAGGCGTTGCCGCAGTCGAGCCATAGGCCATCGTGTCCGAGATCACGAACCAGCCCACGTAAAGAAAGAACAGCCCCAGCACCGCCAGCGACAAGACCGCCAGCCAGTCCACCAGCGCCTGAAACCGCACGGGCATTCGGGCGTGCAGGACGTCGATGCGGATATGCGCGCGGTCGATCAGCGCAACGGAAAAACTCAGCGCCGCGCCAAGGGCCAGCACGTAGCCACCCAGTTCATCCGCGCCCTGTAGCGAGGTGTTGAACAGCTTGCGCAGCAAGGTTTCCAGAGCGACAAAACCGGACAGGAACAAAAGCGACCAACCGAACAGTCGGCTGATCCATGTGGCGAGGCTATCCATCGGGGGAATTCCTTGAATAAGGCACCCGAACCGCAGGGAGGAACGGTTCGGGCGCAGGTCTGGCTTACATGCTGTCCTTGGCCGTCACGGCCTTGGTCCACGCATCAGAACAGCCCGGATTGGTGGCGTCGCAGACCTCGGCCCATGCCGGGAAAGACACGTTTGGAACGGCGGTGCCGACCAGATCCTTATCGGCGTCTGTGGGCGCGACCAGCACAAGGTCATATTTGGTGCCGGTCTCGCAGGGCTCTGTGCCGGTGTTGCAGTTTACCGCATCAACAAACAGCTCTTCGGAATAGGCCCAGATCTTGTCTGTCAGCATGTCGAACCCGGCCTGCAGTTTCTCTTGCTCTTCCGGCGACAGCTTGTTCCAGGTGTCCAGATTGATGCCATAGCCGTTCATCGCCAGTTGGAACGCAATCGGCAGGGTGTAGGAGGTCACTTCGGGCCAGCCAGCAGAATTGGCCGACGACGGGCCGGTGATGGCGCAATCCACCACGCCGCGCGCCAGCGATTGCTGCACCTCAGGGAAACCGATTGGCACCGGCGTGCCGCCGACCAGCGACACGAATTCGGCAAGGTTCTGATCATAGACCCGCACCTTCAGCCCCTTGAGGTCTGCCAGCGACCCAATCTCCGGCTCACAGAACAGGACCTGTGGACCAAAGGGCCAGACGCCCAGCAGTTTGGTGTTGAACCGCTCTTGCAGGCGCGCGTCGACGATCGGGGCAAAGGCCTTTACCGTGTCGCGGCCCGTGGCGTAGTCGGGGTTCAGACCCACCAGATCAAGGCCAAGGATGGTCGGCTCATCCCGCGACACTTGGGACAGGCGCAGCGACACGATGTCGAACAACCCGCCCTTGAGGATGCGCAACTGTTCGGTGTCCTTGATGCCGGTCACGTCGACGGGCTGATAGTCGGCGCTGAAGCCCTCCAGCCCCGTCTCCGCGGCGAAGTTCTCAAAAAACGGCTGCTCGATATTCTTCTGGATCAGGCCGGTGGCGACCGGCTGGCCCATGACGCGGAACGTCTCGGCCCCGGCGGGAATGGCAAGCGCTGTCAGCACCGCCGCGCAGGCAAGTGTACGGATCATGTCGATGTTCCTTTGGTTTCGGAAAGGGAAGTCGTGAGTGGTGGTAGGCCAAGGGCGGCGATCGTCTGAAAGACGCCCCCCCAGCCAGTGACCCGCGCAGGATCAAGTCCGATCTGCGACAGGCAATGCGCCGCCGTGACGGCGACGGAATCGAGCACCGGGATGCCGGTGGCGTCTTCGATGCGGGCAGCCTCTGGCGCGCCACGGAAATTGGTGCAGACAATTGCGATGGCGTCGGGCTTGGCCTCTGCCACACGGTCGATCATCGCGCCCACTTGGGCGGGCGAATAGGTGGCAAAGCTATAGTTGCCCTTGTCGTTCAGACGCTCTGCGCTGACGACCTCGATCCCTTGCGCCGCGTAGTTTGCAATCATCCGGGTTTCGATGTCTGCGATATAGGGCGTGACCACACCCAGCCGTTTGACACCCATGCCCCGCAGCAGCGCGTCATAAGCAAGGATGGTAGAGGTCGCGGGCACGCCGGTCCGTTCGGTGATTGCCGCGCACAGCGCGCGATCCTTTTCCAGACCCAGCCAAGAGGCAGACGTACCGTTCCATGCGATCAGGTGCGGGTGCGCCTCGGCCAGCCTTTCGGCGGCCTCCAGGATGGGCTCCAGCGTGAACTGCGCCTGACTGGCATCAGACATGGAAATCTCGACCACCCGAAAGCGCCCGAAATGCGCGCTGGCCGCCTCACCGAATTGGGCGAACATGGCGCTGGTGTAGGGCTCCAGCACGGTGTTGGAACTGGGCGTCAGCATTCCGACGCGGCGAGGATCAACGGCTGGATAGCTCATGCCGACACCTTTTCGCGCGCAACATGCCGCCCCAAGGGCACGCCCTCCGGCGCGCCGTTCTGCATGACCGTCTGCCCGCGCAAAAGCGTGTGAACGGGCCAACCTGTGACCTCGAACCCCTCCCAAGGGGTGTAGTCCGCGCCGTGGTGCAGATCGTCCTGACAAATCGCCTTTGTCAGCGAGGGGTCCCACAGCACGATATCCGCGTCTTTCCCCACCATAATCGCCCCCTTGTCGGTCAGCCCGTAGATCCGGGCATGGTTCGTGGCGGTCAGTGCGGCAAAAGCCTCCAACGTGATCCGGCCCTTGCTGACACCTTCGGAGAACAGGATCGGCAAGCGTGTTTCCACACCCGGTATCCCGTTGGGAATGTTGCGGAACGATGCCCGCGCGCCGGGCGCATCCTTGCCCGCAGGATCGGCGAAACGGAACGGGCAGTGATCGGACGAAAAGACATCAAACGCCCCCTGCTCCAGCCCCGCCCAGATCGCAGCCTGTTCATCCGTGTCGCGCGGCGGAGGCGAGCAGACCCACTTGGCCCCCTCAAAGCCTGCCCGGTCCAGATCATCCGCCGTCAGCGTGATGTATTGCGGGCAGGTTTCGGCGTAGACCTTGACGCCGCGCTCTTTCGCGCGGCGGATTTCCTCCAGCGCGGCCCCGTTCGACACATGCACGATCATCAGCGGCACGCCCGCCACCTCGGCCAGTGTGGTGGCCCGGTGCGTCGCCTCTCGTTCGACCGGCACGGGGCGAGAGCGGGCATGGAACACAGGCGCAGTGTCCCCTGCCCTTTCCGCCTTGTCGCGCAGAAACTCGATGGCGTCTTCGTTTTCGGCGTGAACCAGCGTCAGCGCGCCTTGCTCTTTCGCCACGTCCATCACCCGCAGGATTTCCGCATCGTTCAGGCGCATCCCCTCATAGGTCATGAACACCTTGAAGCTGGTCAGCCCCAGCGCGATCAACGCTGGCAGATCTTGCCCCAACGTGACCGGATCAGCGCTTTTGACGATCAGGTGGCAGGAAATATCGGTCAGGCACTGGCCCTCGGCCTGCGCCAGATACGCGTTGGTGGCGTCACGCAGGCTTTGATCCCCATCGGGCAGGACAAAGGGCATCACCAGCGTATTGCCACCGCAGGCGGCGGCACGCGTGGCGCTGGCGAAATCATCCGCCATCTCGATCCCGGGCCCCGAGGGTTGGGCGATATGCACATGGCTGTCGATCCCGCCGGGCATGGCGATCAGCCCCGTCGCGTCGATGACCCTGTCGCCCTGCAATCCGGTGCCCAGTGTCGCAATGCGCCCATCCCGGATGCCAATGTCGCAAAGTGCTGTACCGGCAGGTGTCACCACCTGTGCGCCGGTTATCACCGTGTCATGTCCCGAATGTTCGCTCTGCATGGCCACCGTTCCTGTCGCGTTTAACCAAACGGTAGCGAGGCTTTCGATTGCCATCCATGTCAAAATAGGCAAGGATGCATTCGCAAAATTAGTACGCAGTCGAGGACGATCCTGCATGAAATTTCACCTCGTTCCGCGCCAATTGCTGTATGTCGAGGCGGTCGCGGAACATGGTTCGATCCAAGCCGCCTCGCGCGCACTGGGAATCGCCGCTTCGGCCATCGACCGACAGGTCAAGTCGCTGGAAGAGGCCAATGGCGCGCCCCTGTTCGAACGTCTTCCACGCGGGATGCGGCCAACGGCAGCCGGGGAATCGGTGATCGTGATGGCGCGGCGTTGGCGCGCCGATGCCGACCGGTTGGAAACCGATCTGCTGGAGATGCGCGGCAAGGAACACGGCAGCGTGCGCTTGGCGGGCATGGACAGCCTGTGCAACGGCGTCCTGCTGGACCTGCACAGGGAACTGCGCGCCAACCAGCCCAACCTGCGCCTCTCGCTAGAGGTGCTGGCTCCGACAGAGGCGCTGCGCGCGCTGGAGGACGGCACCGTCGACGTGGCCATGACCTTTAACGCGCCGCCCATGCGCCATCAGCATGTGCTGTGGCAACGCAAGCTGCGGCTGGGCTGCATCGTGGCGCCGGATCACCCACTGGCAGACGCCGACCGGCTGTCACTGAGCGACGTGGACGGGATTGCGCTGGTGTCGCAAAGCGCGCTGATGCCAACGCGGCAATATCTGGACAACCGCCATGCGTGGTTCTTTACCGCCAACCACCCGGTGCTGACGTCGAACTCGATCCAGCTATTGAAACAGGCGCTGGCACAGGGCGACGTGGCGATGATCACCTCGGAGCTGGACGTGCTGCCGGAACTCCGGGACGGCAGTCTGTGTTTCCTGCCGTTGAAAGAGGCCGGGTTGGCCTCTCCTACGATTTCCACGGTGATCGACGCCCGCCGCCCGCTGTCCCGCGCGGCGCGTGTCGTTGCCGAATACCTCAGCGCGCGAACAGAGGCCTTGCTCAGCGCGCAACCAGCCGCGCCATGATCTCTCCGAAACCGTCAACCTGCGCCTGAACGGTGCTGCCCGCCGGGAACCACGGCAGACCACACAGCGATCCGGTGATGATGTGTTGACCGGGCTGCAACCCGCCGCAGTGATCGCCGATATGGTCGAGAAAGAGTTGCAGATTACCAAGCGACGAACCGCCGGGCACGTCCGCCGCACCATCCAGAACGATCCGCCCTGCCCCGGTCATCCGCACCTGAAGCGTGCCGAAGTCCGACCCGTCCCAACCGTCCAGCACGGGGCCCAAAACCAGCCCATCGTTCAGCTGCATATCGGCCATCTTTTGCAACGGCCCCAAATCATCGCCTGCGAAACGCGTATCGACCAGTTCCATTACCAAACGCGGCCGGAAAAGCCGGTGCAGTGGAAGGTCCGCCAGAGGCCTTATCAGTTCAAAGGCGATTTCCAGTTCGACACCGGCCATGTCGGGTGACGGTATCTCTGCGCCGCTATCAAAAACGCGGAACGTGGGAATCGGCGCCAACATAGGCGGTCCATCGGGCAGTGTGCCAACCTTGAAACCGGCAACATCACCCAACGACGACTGGATCGTGGTCTGGATTGCCAGCGCCTCTGCGTAGGTGGGACAGTCCGCAGGCGGCGTGACCGGCGTGCCAGCGGCGCGTGCGGTCAGCAGGGCTTGTGAAAAGGCAGCGATCACTTCAGGGCGCATCATAGGGTCCTTTGCAACGCGGGCCATGCCCGCCGTCGAAGTCCTACAGATTGCCCGGAGAGAGGTCTAGCCGGACGGGTAACTGTGGGTAAATCCCGGCCCGCGATGGCTCTTGGCATCCCGTGGATCTGATTGTGTAACCGCACCCCGACGGTATCAACGTGCCAAGGTGGACCTGCAACGATCCATACAGGAGAGCGGTTATGTCATCAAAGCCGTCAGGGACGCCCACTAAACTTGTTCGTCTCTGCTGGACAAGTCAGTGATTTCATCGGCGCACGAGCGCTGCTTAGCGACCTGCCAAACGTCAAATACCTGCTTGGCGACCGAGGCTACGACAATGACTGGTGCTGGGTCCGTTCTCAGTGATATCCAACAGTGCAGGGAAGCGTTGCTTTCGACCGGGGATACGCGTTTGCATCCCCGGTCGAAAGCAACGCAAGAGCCCCGCCAAATATGACAAGCGCCGAACCAAACGGCGCAACCAGATTGAGATCATGTTTGGACGGCCCAAGGATTGGCAACCGGTGGCAACACGCAACGACCGCTGCCCAAAGGCCTTCCTCTCAGTAATCGCTCTCGCTGCAACCGTCATTTATTGGTTATGAGTCCCGACCCTAGGGACTCGCGGGGGGCTGGTCAGCTGCTCTCGTCGACGAAGTCAGCCATCATCTTTATAACTGACCCCAAATCCTTTTGCAGATCATCAAACCTGACCTGCTCCCCTCGGAGTCCGCGTTTCTTAGTTCGCTCTGTTCAGGGTTTGGTCCTCTACTGACCGTTGGTGATACTCCCATGGGGTGAGCCCGTCGAGGCTCGTGTGGGGGCGATGGTGATTGTAGTCGTCGCGCCAGGCCGAGATAAGCTCCCGGGCGTGGCGCAGGTTGGCGAACAAGTGCTCGTTGAGGCACTCGTCGCGCAGGCGGCCATTGAAGCTCTCGACGAAGCCGTTCTGCATGGGCTTTCCTGGCGCGATGTAATGCCACTCGAAACGGCTTTTCCGCATCGTCTGTCTCCTCGTTGAGAGAACAGGCTAACTTCAAACCGCGGACTTTTCAGGGGAGCAGGTCAGCAGCACCGGGCTGAGAGCCCCAATAGTCCTCAAAGGCATCAATGGTCATGACTTCACCGGGACGGAACAGCGTGACCTTATAGGGCCCGGTGCCAATCGGCATTTGACCAAAAGCATCAACACCAACCTCAAGGTAATGATCTTTCGGGACGACCTTGGCGTGGTGGTTGGACAGCTTTTGCGGCATGTTCGGGTCGGGTGAATCTGTCTCGATTTCAACGACATATCTTTCGACGGCATCGACCCGCACCATATTCGAGCTGAAGATCGCTCCGCGTGATTCATAGGCATCGTCGGCCCGCAAGCGTTCATGCGACAGGGTGAACGCCACGTCTTCGGCTGTCATTTCGACACCGTGGTGGAACATCACACCTTCGCGCAACGTGATGCGCCAGACCACGCCATCACGTTCCCAGCTGGTTGCGAGTTTCGGTATAACGGTCGCGCCGGTAGGGTCATTGAGCCAGTCAACTTCTGTCAGGGCTTCGTAGAAGTTGATGTTGATGCGGTTGCCGGTCGTGGACAGGCCGTTCAGGGGGGACATCGTGCGCCAGAGGTTATCGACCGCGATACGAATGGCGGGGCGATCTTGGGCCATGCCGATACTGGGAAGCGTGCCAAGCGCCAACGCGCTCGCGCCCAGTAAGGATTTGTTCAGATTACGACGTGTGATCATGTTGTAGTCTCCCTTTTGTCAGCGTTTTTCTTTAAGATTGACGGGCCTTTAGCGTCGGATCGAATTTGTCGCGCAAGGCGTCGCCCACAACGCCAACGGACAGGGTGATGCAGAAAATGATCAGTCCCGGGAACACGGCAATCCACCAAGCTGAGGCCAGATAATCGCGGCCCTCCCCAAGGATCTGGCCAAGGCTGGTATCGGGCGGCTGAATGCCAAGCCCAAGAAAGCTCAGCGCCGTTTCAAGAAGGATGATCGCTGGAATGGTCAACGTCAGCTGCACGATCAGCGCACTGGCGATATTGGGCAGGATGTGGCGGAGATAGAGCCGCCCGGATGTCGCCCCAAGTGACACGATAGCCGCCGAGTAGGTTTGCCGTTTGGCTGACAACACAAGGCCACGCGCCAGACGCGCATAGGTTTCCCAGCCGTACATTCCCATCAGCAGAATGAAGAGAGGCATGGAGTTTCCAAAGAACGCCAGCAGTGTCAGCGCGATCAGGATGAACGGCAGCGACAGCTGAATATCCACAACCATCATCAGGACGTTGTCGACCCAACCTTCAAAGTGACCGGAAATGAACCCTACGATTGTTCCGACCAAGGCACCGATGAAGGTCCCCAAAAGCGCGACGCCGACAGACATTTGCAGCCCGACGATCAGGCGGGACAACAGATCACGGCCAAGCTTGTCCGTCCCCAAAAGAAACTCTCTCGATCCCTCTTCGGTCCATGCGGGCCCAGTCAAACGCGACAACAGGTTTTGTTTGTAGGGATCATGTGGCGCGGCATACTCACCCAGGATGGCAAGCAATGCGACCACAACAAGGAACGCCGCAGCGGCAGCGGTGACAGGGTTGATGCGACCCATCATGTTGAACGCCTCGTGCGTGGATCAAGCAGTCGATACGACAGATCAACCAACAGATTGATAAGGACCATTGCGGCGGCGATGACAAAGACCAGCGCCTGAACCACGGCCAGATCTTTCGATGAAATGGCCGACACCAGAAGCCGCCCGATGCCAGGCCATGCGAAAACCGTTTCCACGACAACCGTGCCCGCGACCAGATTACCCAGGATCAGACCCATGATCGTGATGACCGATAGTGCAGCATTGGGAAGCGCATGAAAGACAGCGCGACGGACCGGGCGGATGCCCTTGGCTTCGGCGGCAAGCATGTAGGTCTTCGACAAGACCTCCAGCATGGCAGAGCGGGTAAAGCGCGCCAGAATGCCGGCCAAGGTCAGACCCAATGCAAATGCGGGCATTATGATATGCGCCCACGAACTTGCCCCGGAACTGGGCAGGACCTGCAACACAAGCGAGAAGAGCAGGATCATCAGGATCCCAAGAAAGAAGTTGGGCAGAGCAAAGCCGACAACCGACACGACCATGATGGAGCGATCAAAAATCGACCCCCGGTACAGCGCAGCCAGAATTCCGGCAGGAACGCCCACAAGGATGGCGAAAAGGTACGACACGCCGCCCAGCCAAAGGGTTTTTGGGAACCGCTCGGCGATCACCTCGAACACCGGTCTTCCGTCGCGGAAAGAGTCGCCAAAGTCACCGCGCATCGCGTTGGTGAGGTAAGCGATGTACTGATCGAACATCGGCTTATCCAGGTTCCACCGGCTGCGAAACATCTCGATCTCACGGTTGGTCGCGTCAGGGCCCAGCATCGCCACGACCGGATCATAAGATGTGCGAAGCAAGATAAAGGTTAGTGTCACCACAACAAAGAGCGTCAGAGCGAGCCTGAACGTTCGTGTGAGCCAGAATTCCATCAATCCCCCAAGAGAGCGTGTGTGTGCAGGATGACCCATCCTAGGCACGACCAGTTAGACGTAGAAAGGGAGTAGTGGATATATGATTATTTTGATTGAAGTCTTAATTGAGGGATGCATGATCGTCTGATCAACCTGATGGACCGAAAAGCGACAGACATGCAAAACCAGATCGAACTGCGTCATATTCGCTATTTTATGGTTCTCGCGCGGGAGCTTCATTTTGGCCGTGCGGCAGACACTGTCGGCATATCGCAGGCCCCCTACAGTCAACAGATCAGGCAACTCGAAGATCGCGTGGGCACGAAGTTGTTTGACCGAACGACGCGCCGGGTGTCCCTGACAGAAGGCGGCATGAAGTTTCTGGAGTATTGCGAGACCATCATCGACACCCTTGACGAAGGCGTCAGCCATGCGCGCGCCGCCAGCAGCGCAGAGGGCGGACGCCTGCGTATCGGCGCAATTCGTCCTGCGTGCGTGTATATCCTTCCGATGGTTCTGAAGGAGTTTCGCGAACTCTATCCCGCTGTTATTGTCGACGTCTTTGGCATGACGACAAGCGCACAGCTCAAAGCTCTGGAAGCGGCAGATTTGGACATCGCGTTGGTTCGCCCCGCCAGCATCCCGGGTTCTTTCCTCGCGGAACAGGTCTGCGAAGAAGGTCTCTGCGCGGGCGTTCACAAAGATCATCCTCTCGCGCAGCGAACAGAACTGACTATTGATGACCTTGATCAGCAGCCAATCGTCCTTTTCACAGACAAGGTAGGCACCGATTATAGTACCTCACTGCGGATGGCCATCGCCCGCCATGACGTGTCCCCGCGTATTGTCGGGGTCTTCTCGGACACCGCCGGCGGTATTTGCCTTGTGGCCTCTGGGCTTGGGATCGCTGTGTTACCCGAATCCTCGCGTACATCTGCGAGCCCCGATGTCGTCTTTCTGCCGATCTCTGTTCCTGATGTCATGGCGAGGGTCATTATGGTTCAGCCAGACCGAAAAGTTAGCCGAAAAGCGCGTGATTTTGCAGCAATCGTAAGGAAAGTCACAACTGAGAGCCCGCTATGGAAGATGACCCCCCGTTCACCTGTTTGATCGAATACTGGGTAATCTTCCGTCTCGCTCGCTGCGACGGTTTATGGTCGTCTTTTAATGCCCCACCAAGCGCGAGCTCAGGTTGAGTTGGGTCTGCCTGTCGAGTGCCTGTCGAGTGCCGCCTCGATGCGGCAGGCGGCATCGGCTTTCAGGACTTTTCTGCGTGCTACGGTGTACATGAGTCCCTTTCGCGGCTTGTCCTTAAGAGCGTGTTAATTCAAATGCCCAGCAATGCTCCTGTAAACTCGTCAGCAAAATAAGGGGCCATGGTCAGCTTGCCGGGGTCAATGGAATGGTAGCGGCCGGAACTCGTGATGCCGATTTCATAACGGTTGTGAAGTTCGCTTTGCGGGTCATAAATGTCGGTTTCGCCGACGGCCACGATCGCACCCCCCTTCACGATCGCCTCAGGCATTGCCTTGGGGTCGAGGCCCCGCAACGCCGGGATGAACTCTGACATCTGGGAAATGGTTCCGGACAGGATTTCGTCCCTTAACGGACCTTCGCATCGATTGGGCCAGTCGGGTGGTGTCACGTCCGAAGTGATTGCGCGCAGGCAGGTTGGATACCATGTCAGGTAGATCTGGCCGTCCGGGTAGGTGACGACTTCGCCGAAAGGCCCCGATATGAATGTTGCACTTTGGGGCACCGGGGCACCCGTCGGGAGCTTAACGCTCACGCCATACTTCAGCCTGTGCAGCCAAGGTCGCTCTGTCGTTACGCCAAAGCTCCGGTCCAGGGCCAATCGGCCATCCCACAAGGCATTCACCGCATGATCAAAGTTGCGGCGAAACTTTTCGCCCATGCATTGCCCCGCGACCGCGATGGAGGCGCTTTCGGCTTCCGCCGACTGGATTTCGCAGTTCAGGTGTACGTCGATATTCGGGTGATTGTGGACACAGTCACCCAACTCGCTGGCCAGTGCCGTCGGGTTCACGGCCACTTCGCACGTCTCGAAGGCGTCCACCGCCACTGCGCCATCGAATTCGTTCTCTCGTTCCGCGCGGGTCCAGCGGCGCGGTCCCGGCATGACATCTTGGCCAAAGTATTGCGCGGTTCCGCCATTGACCGTTTCGACGATCTTGCCGTGCGCGGCTTGCAGATAATGGGCAACCTCATCCGCCGGTCGCTGAGAATCGCGGTGAACGACATAGGCGGCCGGGGACGAGGTTTCAAAGGCCGGTGACCCGCTGCCGAGGAACTTGCGCATGAAAGGATCAAAGGCAAGTGCGCCGCGCGCCATCACCGCAGCCGTCCGCAAGCTTGCGTCATTGGCGTACATGTAGCCGAGATGGATCTTGCCCTCATTGGCCGCGCCTGCGCGGCTGATGAGGCTTGCGTTCTTGTCAAACAGGGCCACGCGCTGCCCGCGTTCGGCCAGTGCCAACGCCAGACAGCAGCCCTGCAAACCACCACCCAAGACCGCAATTTCCATTCGGTTCCCCTTTTCATTTCAGTGCGGTAAACCCGCGGTCTTGCGCACGCCGCCGGAAACTAGTCCAACGCGACGGGAGGCGGAACCACCAACTTGACAGAGGACAGGTGGACACCCAGAACGCGGCTGTCCTCTGCCAGACCAAGCGCATGCGGGCTGGTCGGGTTCTTTACGACAATCGTGAGAACGCAAAGGCCAGCGTCCGGGACAGGGATAGGCAGCGGCTGCTCGTCCTCGAAAGAGGCGGTCAGTACCGGCTTGCCGTTGATCAAGAAATCGACCTGATCGTCCCGTCGCAAGCTGTGACCGGTCAGTTCAAGCGACAGGTTCTCGTTAGTCGTATAAAAGATGACATCCGCTCTTGCCTGCGCAGACCAACGACCGCTTGGCTCGCCGTTGTGCCAGCCGGGACCGACCAGATCGTCCGCGTCGCTGGTTCCAAACTGCACTGACTGCCCCGGAGCGAGCTCCGGGGGCGTGTTTTTGGTGAACTTGGTATGGTTGTCGACCCACCCGCCTTTTTTCATACCATCGAAGAAACGTTGCACCGCGTCCGGATGCAGGCTGAATGTCCGCCCGACCCTCTGTGCAATCGCCAACAAGGGGCGCCGGTATTCCTTCAGCAGGTTCTGGGTCACAAACAAATCGCCCGCCATGTGGATAGCGGCGCAGTTCAGCAATTGCAGACGCGTCAGCGGACCGTCGCAGATCCACGACCACGCCCGTGCATGTTCCGGGCTCTCAGGCGTTACATAGGAATAGCGCCGGACCCCGGAATGAATACACAACACCGAAACATGGCGGTGAAAGGCCATGGTCCGTCCTTGCTTTTGTGCCCTGCTTAACCATTCTTGCGAGGGCGAAAGCCGTGTCTGGTCAACTGGCAGCCACGGCCCGACCTTGTGGCACATGTCCCGGCGCACCGCCCAACAGGACGAAATGACAAAGGCTCTGGGGTCAAATTTACCGTCAGCAACAGCCCCATCCAAAATCAGTTTGTCCTTTGCCGGGTCCACGGGACCGCTGTCGGTGCCCGACTGTTGCAGCAACAGGATCGGCGACCACGAAATATCCGTCCCTGCTTCCTCCATGAACGCGACGCGCGCCCCGATGTGGTCGGGGAAATACATGTCGTCCTGATTCAGAAAGAAGACGTATTTGCCGCGCGCCATTTCGACACCGGCGTTGTGCGGCGCCGATTGATGACCCGTGTTTTCCGGGAGATTGTGGAACCGGATGCGGTTGTCCGGGAAAGCCCGGATCGCGGCCTCTGTCTCGGCGTTGCAGCCGTCGCCGACGACGATCATTTCCCAATCGTCGAAATCCGAGTCCAGAACGCTCTGTATGGCATAGGGGATGACCTTGGGCCGGTTGTACGCCGAGATGATGACGGAAACTGTGGGAGTTTTTGGCATTGTTGCAGCGACCGGACCGTTCTGTTGTATTCCAAGGGCCATTTAGCGACGGTTTGCCGGGACGGAAAGGGGCGTACCCCCATGGGGGCGATCGGTCCGAAAGCCCCTGACCCGCATTTCAGCCGGTCTGGCTCAGCGCGCGGACACCCACCCCGACCAGCCGCGCCTTGGCGGCAGACGCAGTCCGGTGCCATCCGTCCAGATCACTACATTTGGGCCCTACCCGGAGAGCCTTTGCAGTTTAAATCACCCGGCAATCCATTGCTATCCTTGCCCCTTTCCGAAAATGAGCGCCATACCAGACATGCGGGCGGGCACTGCGGGTTGCGGTGCCCAAGGTTCAATGGGCACGATCCCTCATTCCCTTCGGAGGAAGGCGCATCGTTTCCCTTCTGGATGGGTCGCGTTAGGCTAGTCTCAACAACGACAGGAAATAAGCGATGGCCAGACCTATCGAACGGCAAGATTATTCCTACCGTCAAGACCCTGAGGTGCCTGTCTTCGACGACGCCGGCCCCGTGGCGGTGATGGACGGCGACTGCGCCCTATGTTCGTGGGGCGCGCGGACCATTGCGCGGCTCGATCGCGATGAGAAGTTTCGGATCTGTCCGGTGCAATCCGCCACGGGAACAGCGCTTGTGGCGCACTACGGACTTGATCCTGAAGACCCGGAAACCTGGCTTTTGTTGCAGGACGGCCAAGCGTGGTCCGGCATGGAGGCGATCATACGGATTGGTGAGGCATTGGGCGGCCCGGCGCGGATAGCCTCGGTCATGCGCATCTTCCCAAGGCCGCTTCGAGAGTGGCTGTACCGCCGGGTTGCGCGCAACCGCTATCGTCTGGGGCGCACCGACATGTGCGCCATTCCGGACGAGCGATTGCGTCGCCGGCTGATATCCTGACCGTTGGCTGCCAGTATTTGCAGACAGTTCCAGCTTGCGGCGTCAACAGATCGTGGACGGCAACGGCACCATGGACGCCGAAATCCGCATCGCCAATGTCACCGGCCTGACAACGGATGATTTCGTGCTGTAGAGGCCCCCAAGAACGTTCGACTTCAGGTGAACGCTCGCCCTTTTGCCTCGTGCTATCGGGCGAGTTGTCCTGTTTCTCTGGCCTGACGCAATTCGGCGACGTAACGGCGTGCAATACCGATGTGTGCCCACGGCCGCCGGGGATTGCCCACTCTTTCCGTTTTCCTTGTCCATCCCGTGGGTCTCACTTGGCGACAGCGATGGCCGCAAAAATTCCAATTCGAAAGAATCTCAAAGACCCCTTACCTCGATTGCTAACAGCAGCACTACAGGTGTCACCCTCGACACTGGTGACGAATTCCTGTTGCTTCCTCGGGCGTCCCTTGTGGTCACGTCCAGCCAAGCGCTGCCGTCACCGGCGACAGTACGCACGCCTCCATCCTTGGAACGATCTACACGGACGGAAACGGCTGCACCGGGACAATCGAAGTCCCGGGCTTTCGCAAAAAGGTTTATCTCGGCAAAGACGGGTTTGTCGGGAACTCGCTCTCCGGCTCCGCCACCTTCTTCATCGACGGCAGCGGCAATACCGTCGTCAGTGACGGTGTGTGATCTCGGAAGGACGCGGGAATTCACCCCATGTCCGCGGAACCGGCTGCAAGCCAGCGTGCAGACATGCTGAGATTTTGATCTTCGGATTCATCAATGGGTTCTTTTTCCCGCGACATCGCCACTCAGCACTGGGCTGGAACAGCCCTGTCGTATTCGAACGCACGGTGACTTAAACGAGCACTTGGGGCGGCACGAAAGCGCGACAGGTCCATCTGCAGAGCGCAGCGTTTGGCAGCCTTCACCCTCAGATAGGTTTCAATTTCAGGCATCGTGGCTTTGTCAGAGCCGGGTGACGGCAAGTGTGTTTGTCATTACGAGGGCCTCGGCTTGTTCTGTGACTATCGGAAAACGGTCGGCAAACACGCCTCCGCGCTTGTCTCTGCCGCTGCGGGTATCTCCTGCTTAAGGCCGCCTCGAACGGGTTGTTTCCGAGGTGCGTGAGGGTGCTGAAGCCACTTTTTTGGGTAGGAAAAATTGACCAGATCTTGCCCACATTTGGTGCCTTTAAGGGCCTCTGGGTGCACTTTGAGCGATTTTTTACCGGTAGGGAGATTTTTGCGGTTAAAGGCAGTTTCGCCTTGTAATCCCATTATTCACTTGGCTATACGCGTCGGTGGAGACGTGGCCGAGTGGTCGAAGGCGCTCCCCTGCTAAGGGAGTAGGCCCGGAAGGGTCTCGAGGGTTCGAATCCCTTCGTCTCCGCCACAAGCCTTGGTTAACGCCTTGATTTTCATAATTTTAATGATGTCGAGCAAATCCTGACCTGCCACGGGTCTTTCATCCAGCCGCGACCGGAGTCCAAGGGTTGTTTACGCCGATTGGCGCAGGTTGAGCAATCGCCCGACGCGCGGAGCTTTCATCTCGCGCAGCGGGGCGGGCGATTGCGGTGGTCAGAGTCCGCGCGTAGTCGGCCGGGGTTTCGTAACCCAAAGCCGAATGCGGGCGTTCGGTGTTGTAGTCGGTGGCCCAGGCCGAGATCACAACCCGGGCGTGGGCCAAGTTGCGAAACATGGTTTCATTGAGCAGTTCATCGCGCATCCGCCCGTTGAAGCTCTCCACGAAGCCATTCTGCATTGGTTTTCCAGGCGCGATGTAATGCCATTCGACCCTGTTCTCGGAGCACCACCGCAGGATGGCGTTCGAGGTCAGCTCCGTCCCATTGTCCGAAACAATCATGCCGGGCTTCCCGCGCCGCTCGATCAGGGTCGAAAGCTCACGGGCAACACGCTGTCCTGAGATTGAGGTGTCCGGGATCGCCGCGAGGCATTCCCGGGTGACGTCGTCGACCACGTTGAGCACCCGAAAACGCTGGCCACTGGCGAATTGGTCATGGACGAAATCCAGCGACCAGCGCGCATTGGCACGGGCTTCGACCAAGATAGGGGCCCGTGTTCCGACCGCCTTACGCCGGGCCTTCCGTTTGCGCACCGTCAGGCCTTCCTCGCGGTAGAGCCGATAGATCCGGTTAATCCCGGACGGCTCGCCCTCGCGGCGCAGCAGCACGAAGAGCCGCCGATAGCCGAACCGTCGACGGTCGTTGGCCAGTTCGCGCAGACGGCCACGCAGCTCCGTATCCGGAGCACGCTGCGCCTGGTAACGGACCATCTTACGATCCGCCCCGGCAATCCGGCACGCCCGCCGTTCCGAGAGCCCGAGCAAGGACCTCAGATGCGCGACTGCCTCGCGCTTCACGGCAGGCGCTACCACTTTTTTGAAACCAGTTCCTTCATCGCCGCCAAGTCCAACATCTGCTCGGCCAGCAGCTTCTTCAGCTTGGCATTCTCGTCTTCAAGCGCCTTCAACCGCTTTGCCTCCGGCACTGTCATGCCGCCAAACTTGGCCTTCCAGTTGTAGAAAGTCCCTTCCGACATGCCGTGCTTGCGGCACAGGTCCGCGCACTTCGCGCCGGCCTCATGCTCGGCCAAGATGCCGATGATCTGCTCGTCCGTAAATCTCGTTCGCTTCATTGTCCGTCCTCAAGTTGGATCGGACTCTAATCGATGGTGGAGGAAAAATCCCGTGGCAGGTCAGCACCGGTGTTGCGGCATCAAATTCCATTGAGATCACAATCCATGGTTTCGAACCTGCGTTTATTGCACATTTAGTATGCACTTTTTTGGCATTGGTCGCTAGGCTGCTTCGGCAACTTGATGATCGTTAAGAGAAGAATTGCGAGCAGAACGAAAGATTGGCACAGATGGCCTTTAGGCGCTATCGGGTGCCTGGATCCCCTTTAAGATGTCCTGGCACGTCACGACCGGCGACGAGATTATCATCTTCCAAGGTTACCTGCTCGACTTCTTCAACTTCATCGTGATCAATGAGTGTCACCGTAGCTTGGTGCGCTTCGCGCCGCGGACTTTGGCAAATGGCTTCGGATAGCAATGCACAAGGTGAAGGTCCGCTTTTGCGCAATTGGTTTGAATGATCGCATCCGCAGCGATTGTCGGCTCTCCGTCCTCTTTGCGTCACGCTCCATGTGACGCTGGCGTCGGAGCCAACGTCATGGGCGGCTTGGACCTGGATCGTCGCCCTTGGAGTGATGTTCGGGATCTAACCTTCGCGATGCCTCTTGATTGATTGGAGATCCCAAGATTCACGGATCGTTAACCATTTTTTGTGACAAAGTATTAATTTTGTCAAGATGCTAACAACAGGAACCCAGAACATGCGCTTGCTTCTTATCGAAGACGATCTGACGACTGCCCGCAGCATCGAACTGTTGCTACAGACAGCAAACATGAACGTCGAGGCGACGGATCTTGGTGAGGACGGCATCGATCTGGCGAAGCTGTATGACTATGACCTCATCCTTTTGGACTTGGGGCTTCCGGATATGAGCGGTCATGAGGTGCTGCGGAAACTGAGGCTCGCGAAGGTCAACACGCCCATTTTGATCCTCTCCGGGGATGACGACACCACAAGCAAGTTGAAGGGGTTCGGCACAGGCGCTGACGACTACATGACCAAGCCGTTCCATCGCGACGAGCTGATCGCCCGCATCACTGCCATTGTCCGGCGGTCTCAGGGACATGCCCAGTCGATCATCAAAACTGGGCAAGTCGATATCAATCTCGACGCCAAGACTGTCGAAGTCGCTGGGAAACCGCTCAACCTGACCGGCAAAGAGTATCAGATATTCGAGCTGCTTTCGCTTCGGAAGGGCACGACCCTGACGAAGGAGATGTTCTTGAATCACCTCTACAACGGCATGGATGAACCTGAACTCAAGATCATCGACGTGTTTATCTGCAAACTCCGCAAGAAGCTGTCAGATGCGACTGGCGGCGAGAAATCCATCGAAACGGTTTGGGGGCGAGGCTACAGGCTGAACGATCCTGAGCCGCTGATGATCGAATGCAAGTCCGAACAGTCAGCCGCCTGAACCGTCAGTGCTGGGTCAACCAAGTGTGAAGGGTTCTGGCCCGACGCGCCAATCGTTTGATCTTATGCCTGCCAACGAAAATCGAGCGCCGCCTTGGTGGCGTCGTCCGGTTCTTGCTGTGATGTTTGGGCTGGGCTTGGTGGTGCTTTGCTGTTGTTCACTTCGGTCTTTTGGTAGTTGGTGTGTATGACCCCGCGAGGGCATAAAAACTTCGTACTTTGTGCGGACTGCCTACAGGAGTTGGGTTTGGTGGCGCGGTGTGTTCCAGCCCGATCGGTTCGGTATCTCGCCAAATGTTAGGCGACCGTTCGTCGTTCCGACCTGGGAGCGATTTTGCGTTTGTTGCTCGCGGAAACTCTTTGCGCAGCTACCAGGTGCAGTGAACTCTGAATCGTCCACTCAGCTATGGCGCGAACACCTCTGGCGGGCGTGCCGTAGGCGGAACGGGTGTAAGTGTCGGCCACTCGCCTTCTCGATTGAAATACAGTTCAGTCGTTCAGCGCGACGCTTCAAGCCACTGTGATGAATTGCCGTGTCTTGCCGCCAAGTTGGCGCTGCGCTTGACCGGAAGACGCTTCGCCGGGTCCCAAAGAAACTCGGTTTCAGCAATCTGGCGTGCGTTTCGAACCGAACGAGCGACGCCCTTCTCTTTGCCATTTTCCGCGAAGGCACCGGCTTCATGAAGTAGAGACATGATATCGTCATACAGCGTGGACATAGCGGCCTCCGTGGTTGATCCATCGTTGCAGGTACAACCAGCGCTAAAGGCTGTGGGTAAACGTGGGGTTAATCTTGGGGGTGTGTCTGTGGTTGCATGAGTTGCAGGAGTTGGAGGTGTTGCGCCCTGGCATCATAGCGTTTTTCCAATAGCCGAGTGCTGTCTTGGATTGCCTCTGCCAGAGCGCGCAGAGATTGGGCCGTGCCGCAAAATCCATAGGCGTCGCAACGGTCGGCGGAGTGCTCGGCCCGCGCGATGAGTTCGTGTGGGTCCATCGTCATTTCGGCCTCCTTTAGGATTTCCGAATAATTTGAGTTGCAGCGATTAACGTAAGGTTAACTTTGATCCGCAAGGGCGGGGATCGGCGAAAATTTGCATGCGGGTGGCGATCTGCCGTTCTCCAATGGAACATCAGATTCAACGATCGCGGCGCGTTGTCCGGTCATATGTTCTTGTGGTCCGGCTTTCCGGGCGACGATGACTACCTCGTGCCAACTCTGTGGGTAAATGTGTGTCTCGGAAACCGGCGCGGAATGGTCACAAGGTTCAAATCTGATCGTCGCTCGCGGAATTTCCGGCGATCTAGCGCCCGACCTCCACCCATCCGATGGCGGTTGAGATCATGTCAAGTCGACCAAGACGCGGCGCAGGCGGCCGCTGCCTTTTGCTTCCAGTTCGGTGCGACCGCTTTGAGATGCGCTGCCCGCCGCGCGAGGTGAGTTGAGAGACGCACGGCATCGACCGCCGATGAGACGAGCGCACGATGACAAGCCGAGCGTAGGTCTTCGCCTCGCTTGCGCATGTCGGCGCGTTTCAGGCCTGCGGCCAGAAGCGGCACGACATGATCCCAACCAAGCCCCTGAGCGAGGGTCGCGTCAGCAAGGACGAGCGCGGGTACCTCGGCACGGGGGGCATCGTCTAGTACCGTCTCCAGCACCATTGCCGCGCGACTGACCGGTGCCCCCTGCCCGGCATCGAGCCAACTCGCGATCTGATCACCCTGAAGTTCAGGCAGCGCCCGGACCAGAGCTTTCACGGTCACCGGCCTTTCCGTGGCGCGACGCCACGCCAGACAGGTTTCGCCTGCCGGGCCGGGCAGGTCGCCGGGGCGCAGCAGATGGACCACGTCACGCAGCTCCCCTGCCCGCTCCGGTCGCCCGGAAAACGCGACACAAGCCTCCGTCGCACGCAGCGCGAGCTTGTCCCGCAGCAAGGCCTGGGGGACTGGATCGTATCTTAACACAAGATGCAGGTGGTTCAGTGCTGCGCCCGACAAAAACGCCACGTCTTCAAGGGTTTCGGCGCGTGCCGAGGTGACCCAGGGCGGCATCTGGGGTAAGCTAAGAGGGTCGCTGTCGAAGGTTGGCCGGGCATATGTCATGCCACAACACTATCTTGCGGCGGCGCTTTTGACTACCACATAGTGTAAAAACCGCCCCTCTTTGCCGAGCATTTATACGCCCAATAACCTTGCGTTATCGGACCTAAAAATGATATGCTCGAAAAAATGGGCAGTCTCACAAATAACAGTACCAGAATCGAGGGCTCCGACGCCCCAGAGGACGAGATTTCGCGTTCAGCGTCCGATGACACGCTGAACGGTGACGAGCACAACGAGAGAGAACAGGTGGAAAGTGCATCAATCGCCCTGCCTGCTCATGTCGCCGGCTCCGGCACCCTCGACCGGCTGATCGATACGGCGCGCGGATACGCCGAAGCTTCAACGGCCGAAAACACCAACAAAGCCTACGCCGCCGACTGGAAACACTTCACCCGCTGGTGCCGGCTGAAAGGAACGGATCCCCTGCCCCCCTCGCCCGAGATGGTGGGGCTTTACATGGCCGACCTTGCCGCATCGACGGGGAAGACCCCTGCTCTCTCGGTCTCAACCATCGAGCGCCGTCTCTCTGGGCTGTCCTGGAACTACTCACAGCGTGGGTTCACGCTCGATCGCAAGGATCGGCACATCGCGACTTTCCTGGCCGGGATCAAGCGCAAGCACGCCCGCCCGCCGGTCCAGAAGGAAGCGATCTTGCCGGAGGATATCCAGGCGATGGTGGCCACCCTGCCCTACGATCTGCGTGGTCTCCGGGACCGGGCGATCCTTCTCATTGGATATGCTGGCGGTCTTCGGCGGTCGGAAATCGTCAGTCTCGATGTGCACAAGGATGACACACCGGACTCCGGTGGCTGGGTCGAGATCATGGAACAGGGTGCCCTGCTAACGCTAAATGCCAAAACCGGGTGGCGCGAGGTCGAGGTCGGGCGCGGCTCAAGCGACCAGACCTGTCCCGTCAACGCACTTGAGAAATGGCTACACTTTGCAAAGATCGACTTTGGGCCGGTCTTCGTGCGCACCTCGCGGGACGGCAAACGTGCCCTCGAGACTCGCCTCTCCGACAAGCACGTAGCCCGACTGATCAAGGCAACCGTTCTGAAGAGTGGCGTCAGATCCGATCTTCCGGAAGCCAAACGGCTGGCAATGTTCTCTGGCCATTCCTTACGCGCAGGGCTCGCCTCGTCGGCAGAGGTTGATGAGCGCTATGTTCAAAAGCAACTCGGACATGCGTCGGCCGAGATGACCCGGCGCTACCAGCGCAGGCGCGACAGGTTCCGGGTGAACCTGACCAAAGCCGCAGGGCTGTGATGTTCGGGAATCTTGACGCTTTGGTGAAACGCTAAGGTAAAATTCGAGTGGTTCAGTTTCAGCTTACTGCTTCAATTGAAATCAGGAACTAAACGCGACACCCGGTGCCGCCGGACAATTCACCGGGCCCGCGATGCCGAATGCGCATCAGCACGCAGGCCCGGCCTGACACTGATCCCTCTGGTGAATTCGTGCGCCGCACGCTCGAAGCGCAGATCCTCCAGTCGCTACAAGAGTTGATGTCGGTCGAAATCTGCGACCCCGACACACAGGCGGACCGCGCTCTCCCCGAAGACATCGAACTCGAAGTCGAAAACCTGATCGCGGGCAACAGTTCGACCCTTCGGGTGATGTGGAAACGCAAGCTGGGGCAGCACCGGCTCTGGTCCAATACCCGTTCGCTTGAGGTGGACTGCGGCCCGGTCTTTCAGGGCGCAGGGTTTCAGAAGCTGGCCTTTGATTCCGTCGAAGCATTGCGCAGTCAGGCGCGCAAGATCTGGGCTCGCCCCGACCCGCAGTGCGCAGCGGATTTCCTGTGCCTGCAAGCAGCGGAACGCGTCTTTCGTATGACTCCCGGCAGCATGTTGGAGGCGGACAGACTTTTGGCGCGGGCCTATGAAATCGCGCCGCGCGGGCTCTATGCCGCCTGGCGTGGATTCCTGCGCATGATGCAGGTCGTCGAAATGCACCCGGTCGACTTTCAACAGACCGCCGACGAAGCCACCGATTTTGCCCGCCACGCAATGGAGGACGAGGCGCAGAATTCCTACGTCTGTGCGCTGGCCGCGTCGGTTTTGCTGATCCTCGAAGATTCGCCGCACTGCAGTGCCCAGATCGCGCAGGACGCGGTTGCGATAAACCCGGCCAATCCGCTGGCATGGGATGCTCTCAGCACCGCCGCGATCTACAATGGTCAACCGGACAAGGCGCACAGCTACGCGACCCGCGCTCAGCGCATCGGCGGTGCCGGCGTGACGAAGCCATGGCTGGATATGGCCTGCTGCCTGACCAGCGTGGTCACACACAATTACCCTCTGGCCAAGGAATACGCCCGGTCTTCGCATATCCTGTGCCCGGACTTCCGCCCGCCCCTGCGTTACCTGCTGGCGCTCGCCGCGCACGAGGGCGACCAGAGGGAAGGCGAGCGGTTCTATGACAAGCTCAGAGTCCAGGAACCAAATTTCTGCTTTGAACGCCTTGTGAAGGATCGCGATTATCCAATGGCTGCCTTCCGCAAAAGCGGGCTGTCATTGGACCCTCGATTCTTCTGAATGGGGACTGTTGCATAAAAAGCTTGGTACTGGGACCGTGGCAAAAACAAAGTGCACGATGTCGCCATGTCAGCCTTTCAAACGCCACAGATTTCCGGCGGTCATGATCCTATGTGCCGTACGTATGTATCTGCGCTACCCGCTTTCCCACCAAGATGCCGCAGGTCTGCTTGAGGAACGTGGCGTCGGTGTCGACCGATCAACAATCTATCGTTGGGTTCAGAAATTCGGACCTGAGCATGCAAAACGCACTGACAAACGCCGCCCCGATCGGAGCAGCGTTTTCCGGGTCAATGCAAAATCAATGACTTAGGCCGAGGTGGCGGAGAACGACCCGTCAAGAAGCAGCCGAAAATCCCCGAATGGCAAATTTACCCAGGGGATTTCATGCGCGATCGTCCACCAACAAGTTGCGACGGGGATCAGGTGTTGAAGAGGAAGTGCAGGACGTCGCCATCCTTGACCTCATATCCCTTGCCCTCGGCGCGCATCTTGCCCGCGTCCTTTGCGCCGATCTCGCCGTTGCAGGTGATGTAGTCGTCAAAGGCAATCGTTTCGGCGCGGATAAAGCCGCGCTCGAAATCGCCGTGGATCACACCCGCCGCCTGCGGTGCCAGCGTGCCTTCGCGGATCGTCCAGGCGCGCGCCTCTTTCGGCCCGACAGTGAAATAGGTCTGCAAGCCCAGCAATTCGTAGCCCGCCTTGATCAAACGGTCGAGCCCGGCCTCCGCAAGCCCAAGTTCCGACAGGAACTCGGTCGCCTCTTCGGCGTCAAGTTGGCTGATCTCTTCTTCGATCTTGGCGCTGATGACCACATGCGCATTGCCCTGCGCGGCGGCCATCTCACCCACCTTGCGTGACAGGTCGTTGCCCTCAGAGGCGTCGGCCTCATCCACGTTGCAGACATACAGCACCGGCTTGGCGGTCAGCAGTTGCATCATCCGCCATGCCTTGAGGTCGTCCTCATCCACATCGACCACGCGGGCGGGCTTGCCCTCTTCCAGCGCGGTAAGCGCCAGTTTCATCAAACGCTCCTGTTGGATCGCTTCCTTGTCGCCACCGCGCACCTTGCGCACGATGTTCTGCAACCGCTTTTCCAGCGATTCCATGTCGGCAATGATCAATTCCGTCTCGATGGTCTCCGCGTCAGAGACCGGATCGACGCGCCCGTCCACATGGGTCACGTCCTCATCCTCGAAGCAGCGCAGCACGTGAGCGATGGCATCGACCTCGCGGATGTTGGCCAGAAACTGGTTGCCCAGCCCTTCACCCTTGGAGGCCCCTTTGACCAGACCGGCGATGTCGACAAAGGTGATCCGCGTCGGGATGATCTGCTTGGATTGTGCGATCCCGGCCAGCCGGTCCAACCGCGGGTCGGGCACTGCCACATCCCCCACGTTCGGCTCGATCGTGCAAAAGGGAAAGTTTGCCGCTTGCGCCGCAGCGGTTCTGGTCAGCGCGTTGAACAGCGTCGACTTGCCCACGTTGGGCAGCCCCACGATTCCCATCCGAAAGCCCATGCGACACCCTCCATCTTGCGTGACGCGCCGCTTCTAGTCGGGGGCGGGCAGCGGCGCAAGGCGCGACACGTCCGGCGGAACGCAAAACCCCTCTTCCAAGCAGGAAGAGGGGTCATGTCGGTCAATGTCGAAAGCCGTTTCAGCCGAAACGGTTCGGACCCGGTGTCGGTTTCTGGACAAAGAAGTAGATCAGCACCAGTGCGCCGACGATCGGCACAAGTATGATCAGGTACCACCAGCCCGATTTGTCGATGTCATGCAGGCGGCGGACGCCGATGGCGATGCCCGGCACCAATGTCGCCAGAGAGAAGATCGCGCCGAAAAGCTGCATCCCCAGCATGGCATCGACCAGGCCGAGCGCCAGCGAGATAAGGAACAAGGCCAGCGCGGCCCACCACAACTCGCCGCGGTTCGACCGGCCCTCGAAATTGATGTAGTTGCTGAAGAAAAGCTTGAGTGCTTCAACCATGCCGACTTCGCGGGTATACCCGCCGGCGGCCGCGTCCATGGTGTTTGCCATAATGATGTCTCCTGAAAACTGTCCTGAGGTCCATGAGTGTTGCAGGCCGCGTTTCCAGCCCGATAGACGCACTTAATCACTGGTGCTGCATTCGCTCAATGGCGGAATACCTCCAGTCGCCATCGGACGTCAAAACCGTTACCCGTGTGCCAGATGACGCGCCACAATCGTGGGACTCTGCCGCCAGAACCGCTGCATCAACAACACGGCGGCCACCGCAAGGCCGAACACAAGGCCCATCCAGATCCCCTCGCCGCCCCAGTCAAAGTAGATTCCGAACAACCAGGCGCAGGGCATTCCGACCCCCCAATAGGCGACCCCCGCCATGATCATCGGCACGCGGGTGTCCTGCAATCCGCGCAGCAGACCGATGTGGATCACCTGCGCGGCGTCCACGGCCTGAAACAGCGCCGCCATGATCAACAGTCCGCGTCCCGTTGCGATGATCGCGTCGCGGTCCGGGTCCGTCGGGTCGATGAACAGCCCCATCAGCGCCTCTGGGAAGACAAGGAAAACGGCCACCGTCACCGCAACCGCGACCGCGCCCAGCAGGGCGACCACCTCGGCCCCGCGCAGCAGGTTGGCGATGTCCCCACGCCCAAGGGCCGCGCCCGCGCGCACCGTGGCGGCATTGGACAGGCCGACCTGCACCATAAAGGCCGCCGTCGCGATCTGGATTGCAACACCATGCGCCGCCAGCGGGATTGTGCCCAGCCAGCCCATAAGAACCGCAGAAGCCGCGAAAAGCGCCACCTCGGCCAATGTGGTCAGCCCGATGGGCCAGCCCAACTGAAAGACCCGGGCGAACATCTCCCAGTCGGGTTTCCAGAACCGCACGAACAGCTCGTGTTCGGGCAGGATGCGCAGCGCGTAGACGACGATCAGCCCCAAAGACACAAGCTGCACCGTGACAGAGGCCACAGCCGCGCCCGCGATCCCCATCTCGGGCGCGCCCCAATTGCCAAAGATCAGCATATAGTTGACCAGCGCATTGGCCCCTGCGGCCGCAATGGTGATCCACAACACAACGCGGGTGTGTTCCAGCCCGGCAAGATAGCTTTTCAACACCATCACGCCCAGCGCAGGCAACATGCCAATGGATAGGGTCCGCAAATAGACCTGCGCCATCTGCGCGATGGCCTCTTTCTGACCGATCGCCGTCAGGATCGTACCGGAATACCAGAGCAGTGGCAGGATCAGCAGGGCGTAGATGATCGACAGCCACAGCGCCATGCGCGTGGCCCGCCGCACCTGCACCTCATCGCCCATCGCGGCAAAGCGCGCGACCATCGGCATGATCGCCCATGCAAAGCCCGACCCGAACAGGAACAGCGTGAAAAAGAACGACCCCGCCAGCGTCAGCGCGGCAAGTTCCGGCACCCCGTACCACCCCATCATGATCGTATCGGTCAGACCGATGGCAAATTGCGCCAGATGCCCGCCAATCAATGGCAGGCCAAGACGCAGAATGGACCGCGTGTGCATTATATGGCTGTCTGGGCGGGTCATGGCCTGCCCTTACGCATCGGACCATGTCGTGGCAAGGGCGCAGGTGCGCCGCAGGCAATCCTGTGGTAAGCTGGGTGCACCCTCCTGCATGGAGCCGCTTCATGGCCGAACCTGTCGATCTCAACCGGCTCTTGCCGGACGCTCGGGCGTTCCTTGCCGAGTTGGCTGCAAACAATGATCGCGACTGGTTCAAAGCCAACAAGTCGCGCTACGACAGCGACCTCAAACGCCCGTCGGAAAAGCTGTTGGCGCAAATCGCCAACTGGATGGGTGACACGCTGGGCGTGACTCCGCGCACCAAACTGTTCCGCCCGCACCGCGATGTGCGGTTCGCTGAGGACAAGACCCCCTATCACATCCATCTTCACATGATGTGGTCTCTTCCTGATGGTCGGGCGTGGATGTTGGGCGTTTCCCCCGAATATGCGACCCTTGGCGCAGGCATGATGGGCTTTGAACCGGCGCAACTTGACCGCTGGCGCGAGGCCGTGGCCTCGGACCACGGCGCTGCGCTGGCGGATATGATCGCCAAGGTGGGATGGCGGGTGGACGCGCCCGCGCTTCAACGTGTGCCATCCCCCTACCCCGCCGACCACCCCCGCGAGGAATTGTTGCGGCACAAGGGGTTTGTCGCATGGCGGGACAATCTGGACGAGGGCCTTGCCCTAGACCCCGAGGATACGATCAAGCAGGCCATTACCCATCTTGCGCCGCTCATGGACTGGCTGGGCGACGAAGTCGCCTGACCCTCAGCTACGCCGCGTGTCGGGGTGCAGAGCCTTGCCAAGGATGTGATCCGACCGGTGGATCACATGCCCTGCCCCGCCCACGATCAGCGGATCGGGCGCGCGGGCAATCTTGGGGTCCTTGCCCGGATAGTCCAGCGATGACAGGAAATGCCGCATACAGTTCAGCCGCGCGCGTTTCTTGTCGTCGGACTTGATCACCGTCCAAGGCGCATCGGCGGTATCGGTGTAAAAGAACATCGCCTCCTTGGCCTCTGTGTAATCGTCCCACTTGTTCAGGCTGGCCAGATCAATCGGCGACAGCTTCCACTGTTTCAGGGGGTCGGTCTCACGGCTGGAAAAACGCGCGCGCTGTTCCTGTTGCGTGACCGAGAACCAGTATTTGTAAAGATGGATGCCAGACCGCACCAACATGCGTTCCAGATCAGGGGTCTGGCGCATGAATTCCAGATAATCGCTGGGTTCACAGAAGCCCATCACCCGCTCGACACCCGCGCGGTTGTACCACGACCTGTCATACAGGACGATTTCGCCGCTGGTCGGCAGGTGATCAATGTAGCGCTGGAAATACCACTGGCCGCGCTCATCATCGGTGGGTTTGTTCAACGCGACCACACGGGCGGTTCGGGGGTTGAGGTGTTCGGTAAAACGTTTGATCGTGCCACCCTTGCCCGCGGCATCACGCCCCTCGAACAAAAGCACAAATTTCTGCCCGGTCTCCTGCGCCCATATCTGGACCTTCAGCAACTCTGCCTGCAACCGGGCCTTGTCGCGCTCATAGGCGCGGCGCGACACCTTGGTGTCATAGGGGTATTCGCCGGTCTCAAAGGCGCGGCGAATCTCATCCGTTGACGGGTGTCGCCGGTCAACTGGCGACCGGGACACCGTCGGTGCAACGACCTCCACGCTTTCAGGCGCGCTTTCGGACGCCGACACCTCAACTGCGGGCATGGCAGTCTCGGCGTCATTTACAGGATCAAGGGCGACGGGGGCGGAATTCTCTGGCGGCATGGGGTCTCCTTCTGTCTCTCCATGCTATTTTCGCAGAAAATCGCCGCGCGCACTTTGCGGCACGTCAAGAACGCGGAACAAATCGTTCTGCATTGCTCAGGTTCTGCCCGCCATTGCTTTTCCCGCGCGCATCCGGCAAGACGCGAAAGCCTTGCAGGGAGTGAGCCATGACACGCATCGAATCCACCTTCGCCCGGCTGCAAGCCGAGGGACGGAAAGCCTTTGTCTCCTATATCATGGCCGGTGATCCCGACGTGGACACCTCGCTGGCAGTTATGAAGGGCCTTCCCGGTGCAGGCGTGGACGTGATCGAACTGGGCCTGCCCTTTACCGATCCCATGGCAGACGGGCCGACGATCCAGTTGGCCGGCCAGCGCGCGCTTGAGGGTGGCATGACGCTGGACCGCACCCTGCAGATGGTGCGCGATTTCCGCGCCGGGGATGACACCACGCCGATCGTGCTGATGGGCTATTACAACCCGATTTACTCGCGCGGCGTGGAGAAGTTTCTGGAACAGGCGAACGAGGCTGGCATCGACGGGCTGATCATCGTCGATCTTCCGCCCGAAGAGGATGAGGAACTGTGCATTCCCGCGCAGGCCGCTGGCCTCAACTTTATCCGCCTCGCCACGCCGACCACCGACGACAAGCGCCTGCCAAAGGTGCTGCAGAACACATCTGGTTTTGTCTACTATGTCTCGATCACCGGAATCACCGGCGCGGCTGCGGCGCAGGCGGCGGACGTCGCCCCCGAAGTGGCCCGGATCAAGGCCAAGACCGACCTTCCGGTGATTGTCGGGTTCGGCATCCGCACGCCGGATACCAGCCGTGAGATCGCCTCGGTTGCGGATGGTTGCGTGGTTGGCTCTGCCATCGTGTCAGAAATCGCTGCGGGCAAATCCGTGGGTGAGATCCTGTCCTTTGTGGCTGGGCTGGCAGAGGGCGCTCACTCGGCCTGAGGTCGCAACAATCGGCCCATGCTTGCAGTCAGCTCTTCGCGTTTGACGGGTTTGGCGACATGGGCGTCGATCCCCTGCCGCAGATAACTGCTGACCTGATGCGTCATGGCATTGGCGGTCAGCGCGATGATAGGAACGCGCACTAACTCGCGCGCCGCCTCGACCTGTCGGATCATGGCCGCGGCCTCCAACCCGTTCATGACCGGCATGTTTACATCCATCAGGATCAGATCGTATGGGGCCATGAAATGCGCCTCGACCGCTGCGGACCCGTCGTTGACCATGTCGATTCTCAATGCGTAACGCCGCAAGAGCAGCCGCAGCACCCGCTGGTTCGTCTCACTGTCCTCCGCCACCAGAACGCGCCAAGGACGCGCGCGCAGCACCGCCTCTGTCCGTTTGGCGGCGTCGCCGTCCGTCAGAGACCTTGGGCGGGCATCGCGGACCCTGATGCGGGCGACAAAGCGGGACCCGCCCTCTGGTACGGATTGATAAAACAGATCGCCACCCATCAACCGACAAATCCTGCGCGCGATCGCCAACCCCAGCCCGGTGCCGCCGAACTTGCGCGTGATCGAGGCATCCGCCTGCGTAAAAGCCTCGAACAACCGCTCGCGTTTTTCCAAGGGCACGCCGGGCCCCGTGTCGCGCACCTGCAATTCCAGCACGTCACCCACACGGGTGAAATCCAGATACACACCGCCGGTCCCGGTGAACTTCAGGGCATTCGACACCAGATTGGTGATTACCTGCCTCAGTCGCGTCGGATCGCTGCACAGCCAGCCCTGCGCGCGGCTGTCCTGCCTAAGTACCAGTTCAAGGCCTTTCGCCTCGGCCCTTGGTTTATAGACCTGACGGATTTCGTGGCACAGCGCATCGAGGTCGAAATCACGCTCTTCAAGCTCCATTTTGTGGGCTTCGATCTTGGACAGGTCCAAAAGGTCGTTCAAAAGCTCCAGCAGCGACAATCCGCACGACTGGATGACTTCGGCCATCTCCTTTTGGTCCCTTTCCAAATCGCTTTCCACAAGCGCCGTCGCCATACCCAGCACACCGTTCAGCGGCGTGCGTATTTCATGGCTGATCATGGCCAGAAAACCGCTCTTGGCGGTGCTGGCGGATTCGGCAGCGATCTTGGCGGATTCGTATTCCCGCGTGCGATCCCGCACGGCCTGTTCCAACGCGGAAGCCTGCGTTTTCAGCGCGGCATTCGCCTCGAACAGGGCGCGGCTCTTGGCCTCAAGCAGCATTTCCGCCTCTTTGCGCGCCGCCCGCTCTCGTTCATAGCGCCGGCGCGAAACCCGACCATCTGCGTTGTTCTGCGCGATATGGCCCATGCCTCATCGCTCCAGCCGCACGTCGAACACCGCCTCGCGGGCCGACACCCGGTCTACAACGAGCGTTGCGCGCCCCCCGAAATGGTCGATGCACGCCTCGACCAACCCGTGACAAAAAGCAACAAGAGGACGGTCGGACCGATAGGTCATCCGCAGGCTATCGGCACCGGTCCTGACGGTTTCAAACCGCGGAAGCTCTGCATCCGGATACAGCTTGCGCACCTCGGCGTGAACCTCCGTCTCGATCGCGTCCAGCATGTCCAGCGCGGTGGTCTTGTCCCTGAAAAACTGCGGGTAGATCTGGACGAAACGGGTATGCATCCAACCGCCCAGCTTGCGTTGCAGATCATCGCGGGAAACGCCGGTCAGATCGCTGACCGCACCGACGATCCGCATCAATTCGGCGCAGGGGTAATGCCCCACAGATGTATAAGCCGCGCCAGATTCCAGATCCAACTGGTCCAAAAGGTCATCAACCGCGTCTTCACCGATGGCCTGTTCCGTCATCTCCAGGAATTCGGTGAAAACAACACCTTTCATAGCAGCAACTCCTTGACCTTAATGCTGATGCGATAGCGCACTGCGGTGAACGCTGTCTTAAGAGTCGCATTGCAAAAAACCTACATTATTGGTAATCGAAACTTACCAATTCCTTAGAAAGCGCCGTGCATGCCCGTCATTACCGAAATCGAGGATCTCAAACGCCTCTACCGCCGCCGTGTCCCCAAAATGTTTTACGACTACTGCGAATCCGGCAGTTGGACAGAACAGACCTTCCGTGAGAACTCTTCGGATTTCGACGACATCTACCTTCGGCAGCGTGTGGCGGTCGACATGGCGGGCCGGTCCACAAAAACGCAAATCATCGGCAATGACGCGGCAATGCCGGTGGCGCTGGCCCCGGTCGGCCTGACCGGAATGCAGCACGCCGACGGCGAGATCCTCGCCGCCCGTGCGGCGGCGAAATTCGGCGTGCCCTACTGCCTGTCCACCATGTCGATCTGTTCGATCGAGGACGTGGCCGAAAACACGGACAAGCCGTTCTGGATGCAGGTCTACACGCTCAAGGACAATGCGTTCATGCAGAACCTCTTTGACCGCGCAAAAGCGGCCAACTGTTCCGCAGCGGTGATCACCGTCGATCTGCAACTGCTGGGACAACGGCACAAGGATCTCAAGAACGGCCTGTCCGCCCCGCCCAAGCTGACGCCGAAGTCGGTTGCCAACATGATGACCAAGGTCGGCTGGGGTCTGGGAATGTTGCAGACCAAGCGGCGGTTCTTTGGCAATATCGTGGGTCATGCAAGCGGGGTCACCGATCCATCCTCGCTGGCGACTTGGACCGCAGAAAGCTTTGACCAGTCACTGAACTGGGACCGTATCCGCGAGTTCCGCAAGATGTGGGACGGGCCGCTGATCATCAAGGGAATCATCGACCCGCGCGATGCGCTGGAGGCCTGCAATGTCGGCGCCGATGCGATCGTCGTGTCCAACCACGGCGGACGGCAACTGGATGGGGCGCTGTCCTCGATCCGCGCGCTGGAGCCGATCATGGACGCGGTGGGGGACAAGATCGAGGTGCATATGGACAGCGGCGTGCGGTCCGGTCAGGACGTGCTCAAGGCGCGGGCGCTTGGGGCCAAGGCGGCTTGGATCGGCCGGGCCTATGTCTACGGGTTGGGCGCACGCGGAGAGCAGGGCGTGACAGAGGCCTTGCAGGTCATTCACAAGGAACTGGATCATTCCATGGCGCTCTGTGGGCATACGGACATCAACACCGTGAACCGCGACATCCTGATGGTGCCAAAGGGGTTCTCCGGCGACTGGAGCTGAGACCAACCTCCGGCTGGCGCGGGACCGGCCCTGCAAAACATGGCGCGCGGATTGACCCGCGCGCCGGGACTTTGGCTGAGAAACCTCTGCACGTCGCCGCGCTCGACACAGCCGCCCTCACCAGATAGCCAAGGGGTAAAGCCCGGCGCCCTGCCGGGCGGGACCGAACGGCAGCGCGCGGAGGACGGCCATGATGATCGCCTTTACCATGGACGATCTGCCCTTGTGGCCGCAGTCCTATCCACCGGTCGGCTACACCGCTGCCGGGATCGTCGATGCGATCCGCGCCGCGCTGGCAGACCACCGCATCACGGGCGTCTATGCCTTCTGCAACTCCTGGCCGCTGGACAAACACCCCGAATTTGCCGCCATCCTCGACGATTGGGTGGCCGACGGACACCATGTCGCCAACCATACCCACGGTCATATCGAGCTTCCCGATGTGACAGCCGAGGCGTTCATTGCCGATATCGACTTGGCCGAGGCACGCCTGGCCCCGTGGTTGTCCAAAGCACCGCGACAGCTGTTCCGCCATCCCCTCTGCCACTGGGGCGAGACCGCGGACAAGCTGGCCCGCGTGAACGCGCACCTAAAGAAGCGAGGCCTGACGCCGGTGGACGTGCATTCATGGGCCTTTGAATGGACCTGGAACAGGGCTTATCGCAATGCGCTGGACGCGCGGGACACCGAGGCGCAGACCTTTGTCAGGGAAAGTTTCCTCGACTTTTCCGTCGCGCAGCTTCGGCACGATATGGCGGCGGCGGAGGCCTGGTTCGGCGCGCCCCAAATCGGCATCACGCTGGGCCACAACGTGCCCTTCTTCGCCGACATCGCCTCAGCCTACTTCGCGCGCCTAAAGTCCGAGGGCGTGGAGTTCGTGCCTCTTGAAGAGGCGCTGACCGGGCCCGCGCAGACTGCTGTCGGCTCGGTCGTGTCGGGGGAGTTCCTGGTCTTGCATCAAAAACTTGCCGCTGCCGCCGGTCAGCCCCTGCCCCGCTTTCCCGCCGACATGGTTGCCCTGCACGCCCGGATTGTCGAGATGGCCGTGGGTCAGACCGGGTAAATCCCCGTTAACTCCCTGTTAAAAAAGACAATGTTTCGCGCGCGAAACACCCCGCCGGGGTCACCTGACGGGGCTTGCTTCCTTGAGGGCCGCACGGGCCGCCATCGGCACCAGAACCAGCGGGATCACCAGCATCAGTGCCCCCACCACGGTAAAGGAGGCGGCAAGGCCGAAGGCTTCGGAGAGGCCGCCCATCAGCGGCGGGCCGATGAAGAACCCGGCATAGCCCATCACCGCCACGCGGCTGATCGCAAGTGCCTTATACTCGGTCGCGACCTGCCTGCCGCACCACGAAAAAGCCATCGGCGCCACCACCGAAACCCCGAACCCCAGAACCGCAAAACCCAGATAAGCCACCGGCAAAGCTGGTGCCCAGGCCGCGCAGACCGCCCCGACCGCCGTCAGCACAGCGGCAAGCCGGATGACCGCCGCCTCTGACACGCGCTGCGCCACCACCTGCCCGCCAAACCGCCCCACCGCCATCGTCAGCCCAAGGATCGCAGGCCCCAGCGCACCCATCGCCGCACCTGCGCCCAGCCCGCGTTCCAGATGCAGCGCCGACCAGCCTTCTGTCCCCTGTTCGGCCATGAAGCCCAACAAGACAATCAACCCCAACGGCGCGAGCAGCGCCCATGACAGAGGCGCGGATTCGGGTGCATCCTCGGCGCGCGGTGTCTCTCGCACCGGGGCGCGGGCCATCTGGACGCAGAGCGCCAGAACCGGCACCGCCAGCGCGGCAAACACCGCCAACGGGGACCAGCCCGCCTCACGCGCAAACCCCGTCCCCAGCGCAGCCGCCGCATAAGACAGCGAGTACAGCCCGTGGTTGAGGTTCATCAGGGAGCGCCGTTTCTGCCCCTCCAACAGCGACAGCCGCGCGTTCATGGACACGTCCAGCGTGCCGGATGCCATCGCCCCCGCCATCATCGCCAGCGCAAAGCCCGTGCCGCTGCCCGCCAGCCCCGGCAAGAGAAACGCTGCCGCCATAATGACGCCCAAGACCGGCAGATCCACCGCCCCCAGCCGCCGTTGCACCCAAGGGGCCAGCCACATCGCAAGAACCGCGCCGGAGGCCGAAACCAGCATCGCCAGACCGAATCCACCGTCCGACAGCCCGACCTGCGGTTTCAGATCGGGCACCAGTGCCGCGAAGGCCCCCCAGTAAAGGCCCACGGCAACAAAGCCCGACGCCGGGCCACGGCTGATGTAAAGGTCACGAAACATGTCCTGCGGGTGCCACGGCGCGGCGGCCCCGTCCAGCGCGAAACCGACCCCGAAAGGCACGAAACCGCTTGCCTTGAAGGACGATCCGGTTTACCGGCACGTCTTCACGCGGGGTGACAGCCTTGGAGGCACCCTGCACAGATAGATGGAGAATTCAAATGGCTGGTGAGATTCCTGATCTCAAAGCTCTGGAACGGACGGGGACAGGCAAGGGCGCCGCTCGTCAGGCACGTCGCGACGGCATGGTTCCGGGGATCGTTTTCGGTGGTGAGAAAGACCCGCTGCCGATCAACCTCCCGTTCAACAAGCTGTTCCACCGCCTGAAGGCGGGCCGGTTCAAGTCGACGTTGTTCAACCTGCAGGTCGAAGGTCATGAGGACGTGCGCGTCATCTGCCGCGACGTACAGCGCGACGTGGTCAAGGACCTGCCGACGCATGTCGATTTCATGCGCCTGCGCCGCACCTCGAAGATCAACCTCTTCATCCCGGTCGAGTTCATCGGTGAAGAAGCTGCCCCCGGCATCAAGCGCGGCGGCATGCTGACCGTTGTGCGCCCCGAGGTGGAACTGATCGTGACCGCCGGCGACATCCCCGAGAAGGTCACCGTTGACCTGACCGGCATGGAAATTGGCGACATCGTGCACATCTCGGATGTGACCCTGCCCGAGGGTGCAAAGCCGACGATCGACCGCGACTTTGTGATCTGCAACATCTCTGCTCCGTCGGGTCTGACGGCTGCGGGCGATGACGATGACGCCGACGCGGAACAGGTCGAGACCGAGGCCGCAGAAGACTGAGGTCTTTTGCAACGTGATTTTGGAAACCCCCGCCTGTGTGCGGGGGTTTTTGTTGCGCACAGGGGGCGCTGCCCCCTCGGCCTGCGGCCTCACCCCCGGAGGTATTTTACCCAAGAAGAAGCGACTACCGGCGACCTGTTCAGGCGGTCAGAACCTGAACAGCCTCAAAGCATTCGAGTTCCGGCGATTCCAGATACATGTGGCCAGAGCTTTTGGCCCCGCCATGCGCGGCCCGAAATGCCTCTGACCGGGTCCAGCCCGCAAAGCTGTCTTTATCCTGCCAAACAGTGTGCGAGACATAAAGCACATGGTCCTCGCACTCTGGCCCCTTCATCAACGCAAAGCTGACAAAGCCGGGGACGGATTTGAGGTGACTGTCGCGGCGGGTCCAGAGGTCTTCGAACGCCTGCGCCTCTGACGTGACGACCTTGAAGCGATTCATAGTCAGGTACATCCTGCTCTCCCGTTGTGATATCCGTCCGCTCTGGCCTACATAGGGCGCAGCTACGGTTTTGGAGGGCAGAGTGCAGATATTCGTGGGTCTCGGCAATCCCGGTGCGAAATACGCCGGAAACCGGCACAACATCGGCTTTATGGCGCTGGACCGGATCGCCGAAGATCACGGGTTCGGACCATGGAAGGCGAAGTTTCAGGGGCAGTTAACCGAGGGGCGGCTGGGCCGCGAAAAGGTGCTGCTGCTGAAGCCGGAAACCTTCATGAACCTCTCCGGGCAATCAGTGGGTGAGGCGATGCGGTTCTACAAGCTGGAGCCGGGTGATGTGACCGTCTTTCACGACGAACTGGATCTGGCGCCCGGCAAGTGCAAGGTGAAAACGGGGGGCGGGCACGCGGGCCACAACGGGCTGCGTTCGATCCATGCCCATATCGGCGAGGCCTACCGGCGGGTGCGGTTGGGGATCGGCCATCCGGGGCGCAAGGAACTGGTGGCGGCCTATGTGCTGCACGATTTCCACAAGGCGGATCAGGATTGGCTGGACGATCTGCTGCGCGGCATGTCGGACGGCGCCGCGCATCTGGCCGAGGGTGATCCGGGCAAGTTCATGAATGCCGTTGCGCTGCGCACCGCGCCGCCGCGGTCCTCCAAGGCCGCCGCGAAACCAGCGGTCGAGACCGCCCCCAAACCGGTCCCAGAGGATAGCGCCAGCGTCGCTGACACCCGCAATCCGCTGCAACGGCTGGCGGACAAGTTCCGATGATCCGGCGGCGCGCCGCCGCGATGGGTCTGATCCTGCTGATCGGTGTGGCGGGTACGGGCTATGGCTATCGCGATGAGGTGCAACGCCTGCGCGCGACGATGACGCTGTTTGACGAAGGCGAAATCGTGGAGAATTTCAGCCATATGAACCGTCTGTTCGAAACGGTTCCGATCCCGGTCCAGACTCGCGCCACCCCCTTGCCCCGGAGGCCTGACATGACAATGCCGCCGGAGTGGCAAGACTGGCTGACCCGACGGGCCGTGACCAGCGTGATTGTCCTGAAGGACGGTGCGGTGCGTCATGAGAGCTATCATCTGGGGACCGGCCCGGACGACCTGCGCGTCTCATGGTCAATCGCGAAGTCCTATTTATCGTCGCTTTTCGGTATCTTGCTGGCGCAAGGTCATGTGGGCAGTCTGGACGATCCGGTGACGAAATACGCGCCCGGTCTGATGGGAAGCGCCTATGACGGCGCAACCATCCGCAACGTCCTGCAGATGTCCACCGGCGTTGTTTTCGATGAGGACTATCTGGATTTCTGGAGCGACATCAACAAGATGGGCCGCATCCTTGCGCTTGGCGGGTCGATGGACGGCTTTGCTGCAGGGTTGGATGCGCGTGATCAGCCGCCGGGTGGCGTCTGGCGCTACGTTTCCATCGACACACATGTGCTGTCGATGGTGGCGCGCGGAGCAACAGGGCGCGACCTGCCGGATCTGCTGACCGAATACTTGCTGGACCCCATGGGCGTCGAAGGTGAACCCTATTACCTCTCAGATGGTTACGGCGTGGCCTTCGCCCTGGGAGGTCTTAACATGGTGCTGCGCGATTACGCGCGGCTGGGCGAAGTATTTCGCGACGGCGGGCGCCTGAACGGCAGACAGATCGTGCCCGAAACATGGGTCATGGAGAGCACAGCCCCATCGGCCAAGACCGCACCGGGCAAATTGAAATACGGCTACCAGTGGTGGATGCCTTCGGATGCGCGCGAGGGCGAGTTCATGGCGCGTGGCATTTACGGCCAATACGTCTATGTTGATCGGCAGAGCGGTACGGTGGTCGCAATGACTGCGGCGGACCGGAGCTTTCGCAAGGCCGGGGCGTTTGACGATGCACTGCAGATGCTGCGCCGTCTGGCGGGCCAGTAAGGGGCGATCAGAGATGTTGAAAAAAGATCCGTCTTTCAACGTATTGGGCAGCTCTCTTGAGCCATGCTCACAAGTCCCGCTGACCGGGTTCTTTCGCGACGGTCACTGTAACACATGCGCCGAGGATCAGGGCAGTCACACGGTCTGCGCCGTCATGACAGCCGAATTTTTGGCCTATTCGAAATATGTTGGCAACGACCTGTCGACGCCACGGCCCGAGTTTGGCTTTTCCGGGCTGAAGCCGGGGGATCACTGGTGTCTTTGCGCGTCCCGCTTCCTGCAAGCGCATGACGAGGGCTGTGCCCCCAAGGTCAATCTGGCGGCCACCCATCACGCCGCGCTGGAGATTGTGCCATTGGCCGTTCTTGAAGGCCATGCGGACGCCTCAGAAGGCTGAAAATCTGGCTGATGGTCGAGAAACGGGGCGTGGACGTGCTTTTGCGTCCACTTTCGTCTCTGTGTGAGTGATGAGGAGCAGTTGATCGCCCGCGATTTTCTTTCAAATCCCGATCATAAACCCAAAATCCCAGCTTTTAGACTTGGTATTATTTCACATACACAATCAAGTCACAGCTTTACCCAGAATGATGATCAAGCCACGAAAATGGCCGCCCCGGTGTCCCGGAGCGGCCTCTGTCACGCGGATCAGTCGCGCAGGCGCGCGATGTCCTGCATAAGACCCTGCGTCCCGTTGTGGACGGTGAGGTGATCGACCTTGCCGGCAATCGCCTCCAGCGCCTCAAGCTCTTTGAGCCGGAGCATCACGGGATTGTCCTCCATGACCTTTGCGGTGTTCAGAAGCGACCGCATTGCGTTCGTTTCCTCGCGCCGTTGGATCACGTTGGCCTCGGCCTTTTTCTCGGCCTCGACCACGCGGTTGAGGATCTCGCGGATCTCACCCGGCAGGATCACGTCCTTGAGGGCGATCTCCTGCACATCGATCCCGATCGACGCCATCTCGGTCCGCAGGGTCTGACCTGCTTCCACGTCGATGGCCCCCTTTTCGGCAAGAAGCTGGTCCAGCGTCAGCGCGCCAAGGCGGCGGCGAAAGACCAGTTGCACCGCGCGGTGCAGCGCCTCTTCGAAGTCGGTCACCACGGTCACGGCCCGTTCCGGGTCCGTCACGCGGAAAACTGCCGTCAGGTTGACCCGGATCGTCACGCGGTCCTTGGTCAGGATCTCCTGCCCCGAAACCTCATGCGCACGCTGACGGGTATCCACCAGCTTGACAGTGGCACGAGGACCGGCAGACCAAAACGTGTGGACCCCGGGTTCCAGCCGACCGGCAAGAACCCCGTCGAGAAAGAGCATCCCGACATGCCCCTCTGCAACGTGCAGAGTGGTCATCGCACGGCTGAGGCCCGCCCGGTCCAGACGCCGCGCAAAACCGGCATCGACCCGAGGATTGGCCGCAAGGTCAAACCGTTCGACTGTGAACGGCCCCGCGTCAGTCCACCAGACCGCCCGGTCCTCGGGAAAGAGCACCTCTATCGGACGTCCGTCGCGCGAGACCACGGCAATCTCGCCGGTGTCCGTGCGCACCTCTGTCAGATGCCCTTCGGTCAGGTCAGGACGGCTGCGGAACAACGCCCGGTCAAAACCCGAGGTAAAGCGGAGACGATCGATGTTGTGGGTCTCACGCGTGCTTTTGGCACGCCGAACCCGGTGCTCACCGGGGCCAAGCAGCGCGTCAAAGCGCCCCTGAACCAGAACCAGCATCCGTTCGTTTTCGGACAGCGTGATGCGTTCACGTCCCGTGAATGCATCCATGAAAAAAGTCAGCACGTTTGTCATCTCAAGTCTCCTCTTCCGCGTGCCTATCGTCGTAGCAAAGCGATGTTCCTTTGTTTTGATCGGGTTGGAGGCAGAATTGCCCCACAGGTGTTAAAGTGGCGGGCCCGGAATGCCCCCGTGCCACACCTGCGGACGGGAGGCCGGTGAGAGGGGCGCGGAGCCCCGGCGTGCCCTCGATGCAAGCATCGAACAGCAGACCGGAACCCGGCGGAACCGTCATCCGACGCTCCGGCCAGCAGCCGGAGCAGGCAAGACCGGTGCCGCCCTCGTTGCGTTTCCGCGCAGAGATTGGCGTGGGTGATCCCTGCAAAGGACACCCCGGACCCTATGATTTGGACCGCTTGCGCGGACCGGCGTTTGAGGCCGGTGCCCTCCATGAAGGGCTTTGGGTCAAATGGCAGGAATCGAACCTGCGACACTTCGATTAGCAGTCGAATGCTCTACCTGTTGAGCTACATTTGGAGACACAGGAGGGAATTGAACCCCCGACACACAGGCAAAGGCCTGCCGCTCTACCGCTGAGCTACAATGTCGTCCCGACCGCCCGAACAGGCCCTGACATACAGAAACGGCAGCGCCGACTGCACCGGGGGAGTGATCACCTCCACCCGCAAGGGTCCGGTCCATTGGAGCCGGGAGTGCTGGATAGCCGCGAAGGCCTGACTCGCTCCAGTATGGAATTCCGGGCCTGTGCGTGCCGTGACGCAAGCGCAACAATATTGCGCCAACGCGCAATTAATGGAAAGCGCAGGCCAGTGGTTGCGGCTTTTCCTGAGGGGCAAAGCGATTGCGAAATTGCGGATATTGCGGATTTTTTCGCAGGCTTGGGTGGGTGTTGGGGCCGGGTTGCCCTGTGCCCACTCATCCCTCACATGGTAAACGGCCCCGACGTGTCGGGTGTCCGGGCCGTACCAATCGTCAGCGGACCAAACGCGGCGTCAGCCCGCGTTGCGCCCTTCGGTGGCGGACATATCAACGCCAAGGTGTTTGGCCACGGTAAAGATGTCCTTGTCGCCCCGGCCACACATGTTCATGCAGATGATGTGGTCCTTGGGCAGGTCCGGCGCGATCTTGGCGACATGAGCCAGCGCGTGGCTGGGTTCCAGCGCGGGAATGATCCCTTCGGTCTCACAGCACAGCTGGAAGGCGGCAAGCGCCTCTTTGTCCGTGATCGAGACGTATTGCGCGCGACCGACATCATGCAGCCAACTGTGTTCGGGTCCGATGCCGGGATAGTCGAGGCCAGCGGAGATTGAAAAGCCTTCGAGGATCTGACCGTCGTCGTCCTGCAACAGATAGGTGCGGTTGCCGTGCAGCACGCCGGGACGCCCACCAGTCAAAGAGGCGCAATGCTCCATCTTGTCGTTGACGCCCTTGCCGCCCGCCTCAACCCCGATGATCGAAACATCTTTGTCGTCGAGGAAAGGAAAGAACAGGCCCATCGCGTTGGACCCGCCACCAATGGCGGCTACCAGCGTATCGGGGTTGCGGCCTTCGGCCTCCAGCATCTGCTCCTTGGCTTCCTTGCCGATGATCGACTGGAAATCGCGGACCATGGCCGGATAGGGGTGCGGCCCTGCGACGGTGCCGATGCAGTAGAACGTGTCGCGCACGTTGGTCACCCAGTCGCGCAGCGCGTCGTTCATTGCGTCTTTGAGCGTACCACGGCCAGAGGTTACCGGGACAACCTCTGCGCCCAACAGTTTCATCCGGAAGACGTTCGGGGCTTGGCGTTCGACGTCATGCGCGCCCATGTAGACCACGCATTTCAGGCCGAACTTGGCGCAGACGGTCGCGGTGGCGACGCCATGCTGACCCGCGCCGGTTTCTGCGATGATGCGGGTCTTGCCCATGCGGCGGGCCAGGATGATCTGGCCCAGGACGTTGTTGATCTTGTGCGCGCCGGTGTGGTTCAGTTCATCCCGCTTCATATAGACCTTGGCGCCGCCAAGCCGTTCGGTCAGGCGTTCGGCAAAGTACAAAGGCGAGGGGCGGCCAACGTAGTGTTTCCAGAGGAAATCCATTTCCGCCCAGAAACTATCGTCGGTCTTGGCCTTCTCGTATTCCTCTTCCAACGAGAGGATCAGCGGCATCAGCGTTTCCGAGACGAAGCGGCCACCGAAGATGCCAAAGCGGCCCTTCTCATCGGGACCATTCATGAAGCTGTTTACGAGATCGTCCATTTCGCCACTCCTCTGTCTGGCCGTCTGAATAGGGCATTTGGTGCCCCCGTGACCAGAGGCAAACCCAATGAAAAGCGCCCCCAGATTGGCTCTGGGGGCGCAAGGTGTGAAATTGGTCAGGTCAGGCCCGGAACATGACCTTGCCCTTGCGGCCCGGAGTGCGGGCGGCGGCGGCGGCCTCTTGCCCCTGATCAAGGGTAAAGGTCTGGTCCACGGTCAATGGCAATTTGCCTTGGACGGCGAGTGTCACCAGTTCCGTCATCAGGCGAGTGCGGTCATCAGCGGGCATTTCCTCGATGACTTTCTTGCCCCAGAACCCCTTGAGCGTGATGTGCTTGAAGATGATCGGCCCGGTTTCGAGTTCCAGAGGCGCGCCTGTGGCGGTGCCAAAGGTGACCAACAGGCCCTCTTGTCCCAGCAGCTCGACCAGATTTGCGCCCATCTCACCCCCGACAGAATCCACGGCGGCGCGTGCCCCGTCCGGGCCAAGGATCGCCTTTGCCGCCTCGATCCAACCGTCGTCTTCGGTCGACAGCACGTTGTCGATGCCCAGGTCTGTCAGTTCGGCCTTGGCTGCTGCACGACGGACGAGGCTGAGAACCTTGACGCCCCGCGCCTCTGCTAGCTTAGCTAGGATCTTGCCCACGGCACCGTTGGCGGCGGTCTGTACGATCCAGTCGCCCGGTTCGACGTGCAGGAATTCCAGCAGGGCTATGGCCGAAAAGGGCATGGCCACCAGTTGTGCGCCCGCCTCATCCGAAATCGCGTCAGGCAGTGGAATGATGCCCGCTGCGGGGGCGGTGAAGTATTCGGCCCAAGTGCCCATTGCCCCGGCAGAGGTGACGCGCTTGCCCTTCAGGTCTTCTGGCACGCCATCGCCCAACGCCTCGATCACGCCGACGGCCTCGGTTCCGCCGGTGGCAGGCAGATCGGGTTTCACGCCGTAATTGCCTTGCACTGTCCAAAGGTCATGGTTGTGTATGGTCGACAGGATGGTGCGGATCAACACCTGCCCCTTGCCGGGTTTGGGTGTGTCGATCTCGGCGGTTTTCACAACCTCGGCGGGGTCGCCGAATGTCTCGTGGATCACGGCTTTCATCGTGGTGTTCCTTATCTAGAGTGTATGGATGTTCAGGATTTCAAACGCGCGCGGGCGTCGTTCGTTGCATCGCACAGAGCGGCATCATTGCGCGAAATCCGGGTCAGGATTGCCGCGCCCAGTAGGGACGCGTAGATGCGGCGGGCCTCGGATAGTGGATCAGCAAGGGTGCGCAAGCTGCCATCCTCGGCCCCCTGCCCCAAGAGGTCGGCAAGACGGCCAATGAATTGCTGCACGCCCCGGTCCATCGCCGCGCGCATGGCCTCGGACAGGTCGGACACTTCAGCCCCCAGTTTGACCACAAGGCAGCGTTCGGCCAGCCCAGCGGTCGCAGCGTCCGACCTCCAAGCGCCAAAGAAGCGGTCGAGTTTGTCCGCCCCCGTTCCCGCCCCTTCAATCAGTGCGTCAAGCCGGGTGATGTACCCTTCGGCATAGACCTCAATCGCAGCGCGGCCGAAATCTTCCTTGGACTCGAACCAATGATAGAACGACCCCTTGGGCACCCCTGCCGCCTTAAGCAGGGTCGAGAGGCCCAATCCTGCAAAGCCAGACGTCAACATCAGTGCCTGACCGGCATCAAGGATCGTCTGGCGGGTATTTGGCGTCTCTGTCATGAGGAGCAGTTAGGAATGATTAGACCGGTCGTCTAGTTCTCTTTCATAGACTTACCCTGCGCCTCGCGTCTTTGTTACTGCATTGCCCGTTCCAGAGACGGATACCGCAGACCCAGCGTCACGCCACGCGCGATAAAGGCGATCATCAGCGCGGCCCACATGCCGTGCGGCCCCCAGAGCGGGATCAGCACCGTGGCCGCAGCGAAGTAGATTAAGACCGAGACCGCCATCATGTTGCGCATGTCGCGAGTCCGCGTTGCCCCGATAAAGATACCGTCCAGCATCCAGGCCGGCAGGCCAAGGACCGGTGCCAGCACGATCCACGGCAAGAACTGCCGCGCAGCCTGCTGCACTTCCGGGTCTTTGGTAATCGCGTCGATGATCCCCCCGCCCAGCAAGGCGAAAGTCAGCGCGAAGGCAAAGTTCGACAGGAATCCCCAGAGGCTGGTCAGCCAGACAGCGCGGCGCATCCGGTCCAGCGCGCGGGCTCCGAACGCCTGCCCCACCATCGCCTCGGCGGCAAAGGCGAAACCGTCCAACGCATAGGCCATGATTTCGATGAAGTGCAGAAGAACATGGCTTGCCGCCAAAACCACCACCCCGAATCCGGCGCTGTAGTAGAAGATGAACGACAGCAGCACCGCCTCGAGCATGAGCGAGCGCAGGAGGATATCGCTGTTGACCACCGCCATGACGCGCAGGCGGGCGCGGTCAAAAACCCGCGGCCAGTCGCGCCATGCCGGGTTGGCAAAAGCCCCCCGGCAGAGCCAGAGGCCAAGGGCCAAGCCGGTCCAGTCGGCGCAGACCGTCGCCCATGCAAGGCCCGGCACTCCAAGGTCCCAGCCCACCACGAACAGCAGGTTAAGCGCGATGTTCAGGCTGACGATCCAGATCTGTAGCGCCAGCATCGAGCGCGTGCGCTCTTGCGCGCCGAGCCAGCCATTGATGCCAAAGATCGCCACGGCCGCCGGGGCCGACAGGATGCGGATGTCCATGTAGTCGCGGGCAAGGGTTTTTACCTCATCGGCGGCCGGGGAATAGGCAAACCCCAGATCGGCAATCGGCCCCATGAGCGGGATCAGTAACAGCCCCCCTGCCCCGCCGATCATCAGCGCGCGGGTCAGCAGTGCCGCGACCTCTGCCCGGTCGCCGGCACCATGCGCCTGCGCGGTCATGCCCGCCGTACCCATCCGCAGGAACCCGAAGACCCAGAGAAGGGTCGACAACAGCGCGGCACCTATCGCGACGGCGGCAATGGGTGTCGCGTCGGGGATCTGGCCGATCACAGCGGTGTCGGCCACGCCCTGCAACGGCACCGTCATGTTCGCCAGCACGATGGGAACGGCGATCCGCAGGACACGGGCGTGGGTGATGGGCTCTGCTGTGGTCATGGCAATTCAATTGTCGAAAAACGCGATGTAGACAAAGCTGCATCGCCAGAAAGGATATGTACCGGGTATGTCAGGCTTTCCGGATCGGCAAGAGCCGCAACCGGTCCGTTCAGTCGTCTCGGCGCGGCATCAGGAAATGCGCCGTCGCCTCGGCGATGGGGCGGTCACGATTGTCTTGCCATGCCTCGGCCTGCACGCTGGCATAGCGCCGCCCTGACCGAGTCACACGGGCGCGGGCATAGGCGTCACGCGGCAGCCCCGTGCGCAGATAGTCGACGGTAAAGTCGATGGTCTTCGGCAGGCGGGGCAGCGCGCCGCGCGCCATTTCGTCGGGATCAAGCGTTCCGGACTCGATATCCTGCCAAAGATAGCTCCAGCTTAGCGTGACCATGGCCGTCATCTCAAGAAAGGCGGCGGTCACCCCACCGTGGATCGCGGGCAGGAATGGGTTGCCGATCAGCTTTTCGTCATAGGACAGAATTGCGGTGAGCTCATCGCCACGGCGGTCAAAGCTCACCCCGAGATACTGCATGTAAGGCACGCCCGACACCAGCGCCGACAACGCGGCGTCACGACGCTGCTTGATGATCTGGACGGGTTCAGGAGGGGTGTGCGCCATCATTTGCCCTCCACGGTGAATGTGCCGGCTGCCGTCGCCACCGGGCGTTCTGGGTCTTCGTCCATGGCGGTCGCGCGGACAAAGGCGACCGAGCGGGTGATGTGATAGCATTCGGCACGCGCCGTGATGGTCTGCCCCGGCGTGGCGGGCCGCATGTAGTCCAGCCGCAGGTCGATGGTCGCCGTGCCGGCGGGCGATTGCGGGTGGCTCATGACCGCCGCACCGCTGCACGTGTCCATCAGGGCCGAAACCGCGCCGCCATGGATCACGCCGGTTTCGGGGTCACCGATAAAGCGGGCGTCGTAGGGCAGGCGAATCTCTGCCAGCCCGTCGCCGATTTCGGTGATTTCCATGCCCAGCGCACGGCAATGCGGTATGGAATCGATGAACTGACGGGCAATGCGGGCCTTGTCTGCGGTCATTGGGGGTTCTCCTTGGGATCTTTATGGGCGCGCGGGTGGAGGGCTGCAAGCGATCCGGGATCGGGGTGCGCACTGACGTCGGGTTGTCTCGGGGGCAGCTGCGGCCTAGGTTTCACCGTGGACGATGGGGAGACAGGTGATGAGCGACACGCGTCTGACGTTCAAGGAAATGTGCGCAAAGTTCGACGTCACGCCGCGAACCTTGCGCTATTACGAATATATTGAGCTTCTGACCCCCGAGCGGGATGGCCGGTCGCGCCACTACGGCCCGCGCGAGATTGCGCGGATGACGCTGATTCTGCGCGGCCGAAAATTTGGTTTCCAACTCGAAGATATTCGCCAGTGGCTGCTGATCTACGAACACGAAGGCACCGAGGCGCAAATGCGGGCATGGATCGCCATGGCAGACCGGCAACTTGCCCATCTCGAAGACGAGCGGCGCCAACTTGACGAAGCAATGAACGAATTAAAAGCACTGCGTGACGAGACTGACCAAACGTTGAACGGTGCCGGTTGACACCTGATTGACGCTTTGGTCGCAGTCACGCCAAACCGCCTAAGCCATTCGCTGCGCAGAAATTTTACCCGTTGGTAAAAATATTGCGCAAAGCAGCACTTGACCTTGCCTTATCTTACGTCAAGCCGTGAGTGACGCAGCGTATGAGTTACGTCAACGCGAATTCCCATTGTAAGAAGGGAGCGCAACCTGCACCTCCTCTCCGTGACACTGATGTGACGGACATGGAGAACCGGGGATGCGAGACATGACAGATGGGCAACTGATGACGATCCGGGAAATGTGCGACACGTTCGAGGTGACCCCTCGAACCTTGCGCTTTTATGAGCAGAAGGAGCTGCTCTTCCCGATACGCGAAGGCCAGAAACGGCTGTTTACCCGGCGCGACCGGGCCCGGCTAAAGCTGATCTTGCGCGGCAAGCGGTTTGGTTTCAGCCTTGAGGAAATCAGGCAACTGCTTGACCTCTACCATGTGGGCGACCGGCAGCAGACGCAGCTGGAAGCGGCCTACGGGGTGGCGAAAAACCGGTTGGCGGACCTGATCCGGCAGCGGGACGATCTGAACACCGCGATCGGTGAGTTGCAGGACCAGATGAAATGGGGCGAGCGGATGCTGGCCTCAATTGAGCAGAAGCGCGCGGCCCGGTAAACAGGGGGTCGCGGGCAGGACTTTAGGGAGAGAGACATGCCCAGCTACACGGCGCCAACCCAAGACCAGATGTTCATCCTCGACGATGTTCTGAAGATCAGCACGCAGGATATCCCCGGATACGAAGACTTGGACCGCGAAACACTCGACGCGATCCTCGGCGAGGCGGCCAAATTGGCCGAGAACGTGCTGGCCCCGTTGAATCAGGTTGGCGACACCGAGGGCTGTGTCCTTGAAAACGGTGTGGTGCGCACGCCGAAAGGGTTCCTTGAGGCCTTCGACCAGATGCGCGAAGGCGGTTGGACGGCACTGGACTGCGACCCGGAGTATGGTGGCCAGGGTCTCCCCTATGTGTTGGCCACTGCGGTGGGCGAACAATTCTCCGCCGCCAACATGGCCTTCAACATGTATCCCGGCCTGACCCACGGCGCCTATTCGGCGATCCACGCGCATGGGTCCGATGAGCAGAAGGCGATGTACCTGCCCAAGATGGTGACCTGTGAATGGACCGGCACCATGAACCTGACCGAGCCGCACTGCGGCACCGATCTGGGCCTGATGCGCACCAAGGCCGTCCCGCAGGACGATGGCAGCTACAAAGTCACCGGACAGAAGATCTTTATCTCTGCCGGTGACCACGACATGAGCCAGAACGTGATCCATCTGGTTCTGGCCAAGATCCCCGGCGGCCCCGAGGGTATCAAGGGCGTCTCCCTGTTCATCGTGCCCAAGTTCATCGTCGATGCCGATGGCAATCCTGGCGCGCGCAATGGCGTCTCGGTCGGCAAGATCGAGGAAAAGATGGGCATCCACGGCAATTCGACCTGCGTCATGGATTACGACGAGGCGACGGGCTATTTGTTGGGCGACGAGCACAAGGGCATGCGCGCCATGTTCACCATGATGAACGAGGCCCGCGTCGGTGTCGGTCTTCAAGGCTATGCTCAGGCCGAAGTCGCCTATCAGAACGCCGTTGAATACGCCAAGGACCGTCTGCAGGGGCGCGACGTGACCGGTGTAAAGAACCCGGATGGCCCCGCCGATCCGCTGATCGTGCACCCCGATATCCGCCGCAACCTGATGGATCAGAAAAGCTTTGTCGAAGCGGCCCGCGCTTTTGTTTTTTGGGGCGCGTCGATGATCGACCGCGCGCACAAGACAGACGATGCCGCCGCCGACGGCCTGATTTCCCTGCTGACCCCGATCGTCAAAGGCTTTCTGACCGACAAGGGCTTCGAGATGGCCACTGCCGCGCAGCAGGTCTATGGCGGCCACGGCTACATCGAGGAATGGGGCATGTCGCAGTTCGCCCGCGACGCCCGCATTGCCATGATCTACGAAGGTGCAAATGGCGTGCAGGCGCTGGACCTCGTGGGCCGCAAGCTGGCGCAGGATGGCGGCAAACACGTCATGGCCTTCTTTGACATGGTCAAAAGCTTTGCCTCTGAACACAAAGGTCAGGACGAGGATTTCGATAAACACTTCCTCGACCCGCTCAAGGCGGCCTCCAAGGATCTGCAGGCGGCGGGCATGTATTTCATGCAGAACGGCATGAAGAACCCGAACAACGCGCTGTCCGGCTCTTACGACTTCATGCACCTCTTCGGGCATGTGTGCCTTGGGCTGATGTGGTCGAAAATGGCATGGACCGCAAAGGCCAAGCTGGCCGCAGGTGGGGGCGATGCGGACTTCTACGCCACCAAGATCGCGACCGGGCGTTACTACATGGCGCGCCAGTTGCCGATGACCGGCACCCACCTCAAGCGGATCGAGAGTGGCGCAGAGACGGTCATGGCGCTTGAGGCGGACGCGTTCTGAGGCAAAGGTATGCGCGGTGGGATGTCCCCGCCGCCCCATCGCCGGGCGACCCGCCCGGCACACCCAGCCTCGGAGGAGCCCATGCCAAAACGATTTCGCCTGACTCGCCGCTTTCCGGTCGCGATGACCGAAGACGGCTATCGCAAGCTCAAACGTTTTGCCCACGAGGCGGGGCTGGACGAAGGTGAGGCTTTGTCTTTCCTCTTTGAACACTTCGACAGCGTGACCGACACCGATGCGCTGGCGCACCGGTTGCGGCTGTTCAATGCCGATCTGGACGAACGCAAGACATAACGGGGACCCCATGCCGCAAAACTGGATGACCGACGAACACGCCATGCTGGCCGAGATGACGGCGAAGTTCATCGAAACCGAATGGCAGCCGCTCTATGACAAATGGCGCAAGCAGGGCCAGATGGACCGCGAAACATGGGCACAGGCAGGTGAACTGGGCCTGCTCTGTCCCTCGATTCCAGAGGAATACGGCGGCGCGGGCGGCGATTTCGGCCATGAGGCGGTAATCCTGATAGAGGCCGGGCGCGCCAATCTGGCCAGCTGGGGTCACGGCATTCACTCTGGCATCGTCGCGCACTACATCCTGTCCTACGGCACCGAGGAGCAAAAAGCGCGCTGGCTGCCCAAGATGGTGACTGGTGAGCTGGTGGGCGCATTGGCGATGACAGAACCCTCGGGCGGGTCGGATGTGCAGCGGCTAAAGACCAAGGCTGTGAAAGAGGGCAACGCCTACCGGCTGAGCGGGCAAAAGACCTTTATCACCAATGGGCAACACGCGAACTTGATCATCGTGGCGGCCAAGACCGATCCCAAGGAAGGCTCCAAAGGCATGTCGCTGATGGTGGTCGAAACCGAAGGCGCGGCAGGGTTCAGCCGAGGTCGCAACCTCGACAAGATCGGCTGCCACGCGGCCGACACATCCGAGCTGTTCTTCGACAATGTTGAAATACCGCCGGAAAACCTGCTGGGCGGTGCCGAGGGGCAAGGGTTCTACCAGATGATGCAGCAACTCCCGCAGGAGCGATTGATCATCGCCTGCGGCGCGGTGGGCGCGATGGAAGGCGCGGTGGACCGCACGGTTCGCTATTGCAAGGAACGCGAAGCCTTTGGTGGCCCGCTTACCCAGTTCCAGAACACCCGTTTCAAGCTGGCGGAATGTCAGACCAAGACGACGGTCTCGCGCGCCTTCCTCGATGCCTGCATGGCCGAGCATCTGGAAGGCAAACTGAGCGTCGAAAAGGCGGCTATGGCGAAATACTGGCTGAGCGACACGCAAGGCGAGGTTCTGGATGAATGCGTCCAGCTGCATGGCGGTTATGGCTTTATGCAGGAATACGCCGTGGCCGAAATGTGGGCCGATGCCCGGGTTCAACGCATCTACGGCGGCACGAACGAGATCATGAAAGAACTGATCGCGCGCGCGCTCTAGGTCAGCGCGGCGTGGTGAAGGAGGATATGAGTATTTTGACCAAGAAGAAGCAGGAAGGCCGCGTATCGGACCCATACATCCGGGCTGCAATCGGCCTCCCCGCGGTGCCCGATCCTTTGGCTAGAAGCGGGACTTCTCCTTGGGCGGTCATCGGCTCTCCAGCCTGTACCGCACAACAAGACTAGGCGCGTTAACCTTAACGCTCGGTTACTGGCGGAAGCGTCTTTCAGCTTCTTCTTGGTGAAAATACCTCCACGGGGGCGCGGGGGTGTGAAACCCCCGCTCTGTCGGGAAAAACAGGCGCGACGGGAGGCGCTGCGCGATGACCATGAAACTCTATTGCTTTGGCGAGTCGGGACATTCTTACAAGGCGGCACTGGCGCTGGAACTGGCCGGGCTGGACTGGGAGCCGGTGAAGGTCGATTTCTTTAACGGTGAGACCCGGTCCGATCCATATCGGCAGGACGTCAACGAGATGGGTGAATGCCCGGTGCTGGAGGATGGCGACATCCGGCTCAGCCAGTCCGGCGTGATCCAGCAGTACCTGTCCCAGACCTACGGACATTTCGGCGGAGCGACCAACGCCGAAGAGCGCGAGGTTCTGCGCTGGATACTCTGGGACAATCATAAGCTGTCATCAATGGCAGGCATGACGCGGTTCCTGATGAACTTCCTGCCCAAGGAGAAACAACCCGCAGAGGTGATCGGTTTCATGCAGGGGCGGCTCAAAAGCGCCTATGGCATTCTCGACGCACACCTATCGAACCGGACGTGGATCGTTGGGGATGCGCCTACAAATGCGGACCTGACCTGCTGCGGCTATCTCTTTTACCCCGAACCCTTTGGTTTTGACCGCAGCGATTGGCCCGCGATCGACCGGTGGCTGAAAAATATCGAGGGGCTGCCCCGTTGGAAAGCACCCTATGAGCTGATGCCCGGATCCCCTGCGGATCGGGCCTGAAGAAAAGGATATCACATGACCGAAGCCTATATCTACGACGCCGTCCGCACCCCGCGCGGCAAGGGCCGCAAGGATGGCAGCCTGCACGAAGTCACCTCGCTGCGCCTTTCGGCACAGGTCTTGAACGCCGTGAAGGACCGCAACGGCCTTGATGGTCACGCCGTCGAGGACGTGATCTGGGGAAACGTCACCCAAGTCGGCGAACAGGGCGGTTGCCTTGCGCGGTCTGCCGTATTGGCGAGCGACCTTGACGAGAGCATCCCCGGCCTTGCGATCAACCGTTTCTGCGCCTCGGGTCTGGAGGCGGTGAACCTGGCCGCGAACCAGGTCAAGGGCGGTGCCGGTCAGGCCTATATCGCCGGCGGGGTCGAAATGATGGGCCGCGTGGCCATGGGCAGCGACGGCGCGGCCATCGCGGTCGATCCGTCGATCGCCATGGACAGCTATTTCGTCCCGCAGGGCATCTCGGCCGATATCATCGCAACCGAATACGGCTTTTCGCGTGATGATGCTGACGGTCTGGCTGTCGAAAGCCAAAAGCGGGCCGCCGCGGCTTGGGCGGACAAGCGGTTCGAAAAGTCGCTCATCACCGTGCGCGACGTGAACGGCCTTCCGATCCTCGACCATGACGAATACATGCGGCCGGGCACCGACATGCAGACGCTGGGCGCGCTCAAGCCGTCGTTCAAGGATATGGGCGAGGTCATGCCGGGTTTTGATGCCATCGCGCTGATGAAGTACCCGCATCTGGAGCGGATCAACCACATTCACCATGCCGGCAACAGCTCTGGCATCGTGGACGGATCGGCCGCCATGCTGATCGGCAACAAGGAGTTCGGCGAGAAATACGGACTGAAGCCGCGTGCGCGTATCCGGGCGACCTGCAAAATCGGCACCGATCCAACCATCATGTTGACCGGCCCGGTCCCCGCGACACAGAAAATCCTCAAGGACAGCGGCATGTCGATCAGCGACATCGACCTGTTTGAGGTCAATGAGGCCTTTGCCTCGGTTGTGCTGCGCTTCATGCAGGCCTTTGACGTGGACGACAGCAAGGTCAACGTGAACGGCGGTTCCATCGCCATGGGCCACCCTTTGGGCGCGACAGGCGCGATCATCCTTGGCACCATGCTGGATGAGTTGGAGCGGACCGGTAAAGGCACCGGCCTGGCCACGCTCTGCATCGCGTCGGGCATGGGTGCCGCGACGATCATCGAGAGGGTGTAACTCCGGTGCCGATGTCGCCAGAAACCGCGAAAAAAGTGGCATCCAGCCTTCTGGATGCCACTGGACGCGCGCTTATGGCTGGCGATTTCGATGCCTTCGCAAACTGTTTCAAACTGCCACAGTCCATCGTGACGATCGACGGTGTCCGCCTTCTAAACAATAAGGCGGATCTGGAACGCGCATTTGTCCGGGTGCGCGCGCATTACGCGGACATTGGTCTGGCGAAACTGGACCGATGGATCGAGTTGGCGCTCTTTGACGGGCCGGATGTGATACGATCCTGCCATATGACGCATGTTCGGTCGGAGGATGGCACGCTTCTGAAAGACCCCGTGGTGACGCTGTCACAACTGGTGTGCGAGAACGATCAGTGGCTGATTTCCGGAATGCTGTATTCCGTGCCGTCGGACAGCGACCATGGTCAGGCACTGCTGAGCGGCGGGACGCCGCCAAAAACCGATCAGGTGCAAAAATATGCCGCCGAAGCCGTTTTCCAGAGCTATCTGGACCGTGTTACTCGTGCCTATCTGGATGGCCATTTCGCCACCTTGAGCGAAGCTGTTCAACTGCCGCTTTTTGTTCAGACGAGCAAGGGAACGATGGTCGTGATGAGAACAGACGGCCTTGAGGAAGACTTTAACCGGACCGTCACGCAATTGCGCGTTCATGGCGTGAGCGACATCGTCCGGCGCGTCCATATCGCCGAGATGGTTGGCGACCGCAGAATCCACGGAGCGTATCGCACCCATATTCTGAGCGGCGCTCGTTTGGTTATCCCGGCCTACAAGAGCGCTATGACCATCGAACAAGGCGCGGACCTGAACTGGCGCATGACCTCTGTCATTCACCCAATGGGCCATTTGACAATGCAGGCGCAAATTGACGCGCAGGCCGCCCCCGGACATGGCGGCCTCACATGACCGAAGACATGGCGAAAGAGTATTGTCAGACCAATCTGGACACGGTGACGCGGCAGTTCATCGACGGTGACCTGTCGCGGATCGACAACGCGCTTGCGATTCCGTCAAAGGTCCGGACGATGGGAACCGCACTTCGGGTCGAACGGCTCGAGGCTCTTGAGGTCATGCTGGAGGAACAGCGCAGCACCCCTTTGGACCTTGGCACAACCGAATATCGCCGCATCTGCATCGATGCGAAATTCATCAATCCGGTGGGAACGCAGATCAGTGGCCGTCACAAGACACGTGTCATGCGCGGCGGAACCTATCTTGTCGATCCATATTTCTGTGAACACGCTCTGGTGAAAGAAGGGCCACACTGGCGGGCAAGCCACATTCGTTGCGGCATGAAGGCCCGTGAATCCACGACAATCGCGCCAAGAGCGTTCGAACATCTTCTGGAAAGGCAGGCGACCTGATGCCGAAGATTGATCTGGACAAGATACCCCTGCGCACCGGGTCCTCCTACCCTGCCCCGCATGATGAGGCCATGATCGGGCGTCGTCAGCAGCGCCTGGGCGACGCCGCCGGGCTGACCCAATTCGGTGCAAACCTCGTGAGGTTGGCCCCCGGCGCGATGTCCTCACTTCGGCACTGGCATGAACGTCAGGATGAATTTCTGGTGGTGACCGAAGGGGCGCTTACACTGGTCGACGACACCGGCGAGACGCCGCTTGCCCCCGGTGATTGCTGCGCGTTTCCGGCGGGCGACCCGAACGGTCATCATATCCTGAACAGGTCGGATACGGAGGCTGCTTTTGTTGTGGTTGGCACACGGACGGACCGAGAGACCGGCTGGTATTCGGACCTGGATCTGAAGGTCGAGGTTGAAGACGGCAAGATGCGCTTTGTGCGCCGCGATGGTGGGGAGTTGGAAAGGCCATGACATCTGCTTTCACACATGCCGCATTCGAAGAGTTTCTAAAAGATATCTCCGAGCCTTTCTTGACGCGCGACATCACCAAATGGCGCGCACGGATGCAGCTGCCTTTCAGCATGGTTACGGGTTCCGGGCCTGTCACCCTGTCCACCGATGACGACGTGCGGAAGAATTTTGAACTGTACCTTGAAGCCTGCGATGCCATGGCTCTGGATATTGTCCACCGGGAACGGATGGGCGTCGAACACTGCGAAGACGGGACCGTTCTGGCCTCTTACCGCACCAACCTGATGCGGCAGGGCAAACGGATCGCCGATCCCTATACATCAACGGCACTTCTGCATCCCACTGACGACGGATGGAAGATGTCGGCAATCCTCAACGCCCGCGGCCACCATGCGTGGACAGGGCGCCACCCGAAAAATACTGGAGAGTGAGCATGACTGATTTCACGATGAAAACGGACGCAGACGGCGTCGCGGTAATCACCTGGGATGTGCCCGGCAAGTCCATGAACGTGATGACGCTGGAGGCCTGGGACGAACTGGACGGGTTGATCGACGACGCCTTGGCAGATGATGCGGTCAAGGGGATCGTGATCACCTCTGGCAAGGACAGCTTTGCCGGCGGCATGGACCTGAAGGTCATCGCCAAGATGAAAGAAATGGCCGGAGACGACCCGGCCAAGGGTCTGTTTGACGGGATCATGAACGCCCACCGCATCATGCGCAAGATCGAGCGCGCGGGCATGGACCCCAAGACCAACAAGGGTGGCAAGCCGATCGCCACCGCCCTGCCCGGCACAGCACTTGGCATCGGTCTGGAGATCCCGTTGTCGACGCACCGGATCTTTGCCGCCGACAACCCCAAGGCCAAGATCGGCCTGCCCGAGATCATGGTCGGCATCTTTCCGGGCGCAGGTGGCACCACGCGCCTTGTGCGCAAGATGGGCGCGATGGCCGCTTCTCCGCTGCTGCTGGAGGGAAAGCTGAACGATCCGAAAAAGGCCAAGGCCGCCGGGGTGATCGACGAGGTGGTCGAGGACCCGCTGGCCGCCGCGAAAGAGTGGGTTTTGAACGCCAAGGATGCCGATATTCTAAAGCCGTGGGATGCCAAAGGCTATAAGATGCCCGGCGGTGCGCCCTATCACCCCGCCGGCTTCATGACCTTTGTCGGGGCGAGCGCGATGGTCAACGGCAAGACCAAGGGCGTCTACCCCGCCGCCAAGGCGCTGCTGTCGGCGGTCTATGAGGGGGCACTGGTGCCCTTTGACACCGCGCTGAAGATCGAGGCGCGCTGGTTCACCAACGTGTTGATGAACCCCTCATCGGCGAACATGATCCGGTCGCTGTTCATCAACAAGGAAGCGCTGGAAAAGGGTGCTGTGCGTCCGGCAGATGTGGCTGACCAGAAGGTCACCAAGGTTGGCGTACTGGGTGCGGGCATGATGGGCGCGGGCATCGCGCTGGTATCGGCGCAGGCGGGCATCGAGGTGGTGCTGCTGGACCGCGATCAGGCCGCCGCTGACAAGGGCAAGGCCTATAGCGCGGATTACGCCGCCAAAGGCGTGAGTCGGAAAAAGATCACGCAGGACAAGGCCGACGCGATGCTGGCGCGGATCACGGCGACCACGTCCTACGACGATCTGAAAGGCTGTGACCTGATCGTCGAGGCGGTGTTTGAGGACCCCAAGATCAAGGCTGAAGTGACCAAAGCCGTGGACGCCGTGACCGGCGACGACTGTATCTTTGCCACCAATACCTCGACCCTGCCGATTTCGGAACTGGCGAAGGCGTCCAAAAATGCTGAGCAGTATATCGGCATCCACTTCTTCTCGCCCGTCGAGAAGATGATGTTGGTCGAGATCATCAAGGGCAAGGAGACCGGCGACCGCGCCGTGGCCAAGGCGCTGGATTTCGTGCGCCAGATCCGCAAGACGCCCATCGTGGTCAATGACGCACGGTTCTTTTACGCCAACCGTTGCATCATACCCTACATCAACGAAGGCATCCGCATGGTGAAGGAAGGCGTAGCGCCCGCCCTGATCGAAAACGCTGCCAAAATGGCAGGGATGCCGCTGGGGCCGCTGCAACTGGTCGATGAAACCTCGATTGATCTGGGAGCCAAGATCGCCCTTGCGACCCGCGCGGCGATGGGCGATGCCTATCCCGACGGCGAGGTCGACGAGGTCATCTTCTGGATGGAAGGTGAGGGCCGGTTGGGTCGCAAGACCAAGGCGGGCTTTTACGACTACGACGAAAAGGGCAAGCGTCAGGGCCTGAGCCAGTTGGTGCAGGACAAGTACCCGCAGGCCGAGGACCAGCCCACTGTGACCGAGGTCCAGCATCGCCTGCTGTTCGTGCAATCGCTCGAGGCGGTCCGCGCGCTGGAGGAAGGCGTGTTGATGGACATCCGCGAAGGCGACGTCGGCGCGATCCTTGGCTGGGGCTTTGCGCCGTGGTCCGGTGGACCGCTCAGCTGGCTGGACATGATCGGCGCGCCCTATGCGGCGGAACGCTGTGATCAGCTGACCGAAGCCTATGGTCCGCGCTTTAGCTGCCCGCCCCTGCTGCGTGAGATGGCCGACAAAACCCAAAGCTTTTACGGTCGGTTCGGGCCGGACAGCGCAAAGGCAGCCTGATCTGCATTGGAATTGAGGCGTCGCGCACTGCGCGGTGTCAGTCGGCGGGGCTGGTCTGGACAGACTGGCCCCGCTTTGCATTGGGCTCATAGAGAGTGTCAGGAGGACACGGCCTTGGAGGAGTGACCTGTTCGATGCGCCAGGTGCCTCTTGTGTCGATCCATGTGCAGGGCCGCTGGCCTGACAGAAGCAGCGGCCGACCCCACGCTGGATGCCGATGCCTCGAATTTTCACTTTTCGAACGATGCAGCTAAAACTTGGCCGCGCACTATGATGGCGTGATTTTCCCTATTGGATTCAGATAGTTTCGAGACGCTGCGCCGAATTCGGGATCAGCTCGTCTGCAATGCCACGTGTCAGCGACCGCCCGACGAAGACATCGGAACCCTTTGTTAAGGTCGCATCCCTATCTCTTCGGGTCGTCAGATGTGTCATGCCAAGACGCGCACAGTGCCACGAAGGATGCAGTACCGCGATGTCAGACATCAGTTTCCACGCTCTCGGACCCGCGCGGGCCCGATCCGGTGAAGATCCGCTGGTCGCCTTTCTTTTGAATGCCCGACGAATGCCGGTCACGGTCTCGGCGCGCGATGTTGCGCGTCTGGATTCGCACAGGCTGCAATTGTTGCTCGTGGCGCAGAGGCAATGGGCCGAGGACGGCGTTGATTTCGACGTTGCCGATATGGCGCCCGGATTTCGTGAGGGACTGAAAAGGCTTGGTCTCTCTTCCGATCATTTCGACAAGGAACCGCTGCAATGACGACAAAAGTCCTGGCAATTGACGACTCGCGAACGATCCGCAACCTGTTGCGGGTCTCCCTCGAAGGTGCGGGGTTCGAATTTCACTCTGCCTGCGACGGCCAAGAGGGCGTGGACATCTTTCCAGATGTCGACCCAGACGTGGTGATCACCGACATCAACATGCCCAAGATGGACGGGTTTGGCGTGATCGATACGCTGCGCAGTGGTCCCAACCGCACCAATGTGCCGATCCTCGTTCTGACCACTGAAAGTTCCGATGACCTGAAGTCGCGGGCGCGCACCGCAGGCGCCACGGGTTGGATTGTAAAACCCTTCGACGACGCCTCGTTGGTGTCCGTCCTGAGGCGTCTGACGGGGCATGTGAGCTGAGATGTCGGGAAATTCGATCAGAGATACCTTCTTCGAGGAATGTGAAGAGCTCCTCGAAGCGCTCGTTGAGGGGCTGTCCCAGATGGAGGACGCCGCCGACGACATGGAGGTCGTGAACGCGGTCTTCCGCTCCGTGCATTCCATCAAGGGCGGTGCTGGTGCGTTCGCCCTCGACCGGCTGGTGGCTTTTGCTCACAGCTTTGAAACCGTGATGGACAAGGTGCGTGACCGCGCGCTGGCCGTCGACGAAAAACTGATGGGTCTGTTCCATCGCTCTGGGGACCACCTGTCCGACCTTGTCGCCGCGGCGCGTGACGACACGGAGCTTGACGATGAGATTGAGGCCGGTCTTGTCAATGAACTTGAAAGCTATCTGGACGGCGACACCGCGGCTGAGGATTTCAGTTTTGATGCGGTGACATTGGACTTCGATGGACCCCAAATCGACCTTTCCATCGAGGATAGCGCAGACAGTATCCGCGTTTTCGACATCCGCTTTGCCCCGTCGCGGGCGCTTTACGAAAACGGGCATGAACCGCTGCTGATCTTCGACGCGCTGGCCGAGTTGGGGGACCTTTCGGTCGAAGCGGATCTCAGCCGGTTGCCGGAATTCGACGCCTTCGATCCGGCGGATGCAATCCTGTCCTGGCAGCTGTCGCTGTCGACCAGCGAACCCGAAACCACTCTGCACGAAGTTTTCGAATTCGTAGAAGGGCTATGTACGCTGGAGATCACGGTAGATCAGGCGGCGGTTCCCCCGGCAATCGACATTCCAGAGCCGCTCGAACGTCCGGACGAGGCAACCTTGTCGACACTCGAAGAGACGGCGCTTCCTCAGGATCCAATCAACGAACCCGCCAGCACGGAACAGGTTACAAAAGAGCCCAACAAAAAAGCGGAAGCCGGTCCGGAAAAAGCTGCTCCTGCGGCGGCAAGTAAGGAATCTCGCGGACCCAAACCCACACTGCGGGTCGATCTGGACCGGGTCGACAGACTGATCAACACGGTCGGCGAGTTGATCATCAACCAAGCGATGATTTCCCAACGGATCGAAGAACTTGATCTGCCCACCGTCGCGCATCTGACAAATGAGCTGGAGGCTTACAAACTCCTGGCGCGCGACATCCAAGAAGGTGTCATGGCGATCCGCGCGCAGCCGGTCAAACCGCTTTTCCAGCGCATGTCCCGAATTGTGCGAGAGGCGTCGGACGCAACGGGTAAGAAAGCCAAGATGGTTACCGTCGGCGACTCCACCGAGGTGGACAAGACAGTCATCGAACGGCTGGCCGACCCGCTGACCCATATGGTGCGCAACGCGGTTGATCATGGGCTGGAGCTGCCCGCTGCCCGCACCGCGGCGGGCAAAGACCAGACGGGTACGATCCGGCTTTCAGCGGCACACCGATCCGGTAGCGTTTTTATCGAGATTTCGGACGACGGTGCCGGATTGAACCGCGAAGTCATCCTCGCCAAGGCGATGGAAAAGGGACTGGTTCCGCCGGATGTCGAATTGTCCGATCCTGAGATCGACAACTTACTGTTCCTGCCAGGTTTTTCCACCGCAGGTCAGGTTTCGGCCTTGTCTGGCCGAGGCGTGGGGATGGATGTGGTCAAGAATGCAGTGCACGCACTTGGCGGTCGGGTATCGATCACCTCGACCCCCGGAAAGGGCACGACATTTGCTATCGTATTGCCACTGACGCTGGCCGTGATGGATGGCTTTGTAATTTCCGTGGCCGACCAGACCATGGTCATTCCGATTTCTTCGATCCTTGAGACTATTCGACCCAACCCCCGCGACATCCATGTAGTCGGCACCGACAGCGAAGTGGTCAGCGTACGCGGGTCCTACGTGCCGATCATCGATGTGGCCGACAGTCTTGGGCTGGGCAAACCAGATGACAAGAACAGAAACGGTATTTTGCTTCTGGTCAGCACTGAGATGCAAGGTCTGACCGCACTGCGCGTTACTGCAATCCACGACCAGCGGCAGGTGGTGATCAAGAGCCTTGAAAGCAACTATGCAGCAATCGCCGGGGTCTCTGCGGCGACCATCCTGGGGGATGGCAAAATCGCACTGATCCTCGATCCCGAAGAACTGATCAAACTGGCCCATACTTCGGGGCACGATCCCTTTGCACAGCACAGCAGAATGGAGCTTCGTCATGGCTGAGACAGCAGAAGCACTTTCGGACACGCAGTTCGAATTCATCACCTTCTCGGCAGGCGGCCAGAGTTATTGCCTTGAGATAACGCAAATCCGCGAGATCAGGCGATGGACCCCGGTGACGGCCCTACCTCACACGCCTCAGGACGTGCTGGGGGTCATGAATCTCCGCGGTGCGGTGATCCCAATCTTTGACCTTTCCGCGCGCTTTGGTCTGGGCGCGACGCCCGCAAACGAACGCAACGTTGTGATCGTGGCTGCCGTCGATGGTGCAACCATCGGACTTTTGGTCGAGTCGGTATCCGAAATCCTGTCGGTCGAAAAAAGTGCAATCCAAGAGACCCCGGACATCAAGTCCGAGGCCACCCGAAACAGCATCCTCGGCATGATCTCGGTCGACGACTCCATGGTTCGGGTCGTTAATCTTGGAGCCGTGGTCGATAGCGAAAAAGGGCTGCCTGCATGAACAGCCCGGCGCCAAGCGCCTACACGCGCGACATTCCTTTCAGCGACGACGACTTTCGTTCGATTGCCGACCTTGCGCAGGAACGTTTTGGGCTCAGCCTTGCCGAAAGCAAGAAACCATTGGTTTACTCGCGGCTGGCTCGGCGGCTCAAGTCACGGCAAGTGCAGAGTTTTGCAGACTACCTAGCGTTGCTCAAACGTACCGAGGAAGAGGACGAAAGGCTGGAATTGATCTCGGCGCTGACCACAAACGTTACCAGTTTCTTTCGGGAAAACCATCATTTCGAAATTTTGCAGAAGAGTTTGGCCCATGGGCTCAGCGACAAGGTCCGCGCTGGCGGGCGCTTGCGTATCTGGTCTGCGGGCTGCTCGTCCGGTCAGGAGCCCTTTTCAATTGCCATGACTGTACTCACGGCAATACCGGAGGCACATGCCAAGGATGTTCGTATCCTTGCTACGGACATCGACCCCAAGATCGTTGCCAAGGCGCGGGCCGGGATCTATTCCGCCGAAGAAGCCGCGGGCGTCCCCTCTGCCCTGCGCAAGGAGTGGATGGCAACCAATGACCCGGGCGAAAAAACGTATGGTGTGGCCGAAACACTGAAATCTCTGGTGACGTTCAATGAGTTGAACCTGATGAACGACTGGCCATTCAAGGGACCGTTTGACGCCATATTCTGCCGAAACGTAGCGATTTATTTCGCCCCTGAAACCCAACGGCGTCTTTGGCAGCGCATGAGCGCCATGCTGACCCCCGGCGGACTGTTGTTTATCGGACACTCAGAGCGCGTCACAGGACCGGCCCTTGAAAATCTCGAAGGCGTCGGCATCACCAGTTACTGCAAATCGCGCACCAACGCGCAGCCCACGCTGCAATAGGAGAGCATTATGGGATTGAAGGACTCTCTGAGGATCATGGTCGTCGATGACATGGCAACAAGCCGCGGCCTGATCACCCAGGCCCTCGATGATATCGGGATCAAGAACTACGTCACCGAAAATGACGGTCGTGCCGCGTTTGGTCGGATGGCCGCAAGCCCGGTGCATCTGGTCCTGTCGGACTACAACATGCCCGGTCTGGACGGGCTTGGCTTGTTAAAGGCCGTACGCAGCCACCAAGCCCTCAAGAAGATGGGCTTTATCCTTGTCACGGGGCGCCCTACGCCAGAGATCGTTGCGGAGGCAAAACAGCTTGGTCTCAATAACATGATCAAGAAACCGTTTACATCGGCCTCAATGAAACAGTGCATCGAAAGCGTGGTTGGTCGCCTATGACGTCGGTGGCAGACAACACGTTACCCCTGAAAGTGGCCACCCGGCGGGCCTCGGCTGAACTTGAGGGACTGTATGTTCGGCTGGAGCGATTGGAGCATGGGCTAGACACCGTCATCGTCCACGCAACCCATGCGTTCGATACAAAGTCCATCGGAATGTTGCAGGAACTGGACATGCTACGGCAGTCGATTGGCGCTCTGGCGGACTACCTCGAACAGATCTCTGCCGAGACTGATGAAACGGGAATGGTGGATGTGGTGCAGGCACTGTCAGCCGTGCCGCTTCGCGACATGGCGACCAGACTAAGCGGAACAGTCAATTCCGCTGCCACCGGCGGGCACGCGGAACTGTTTTGATGCGCCAGCCGCCTAGCCCGGTTCAGGTGTGAACACACCGTCGCAGGAGGTAAAAAATGCCTAGGAAGACCGTTGTCATCGCAACACCGGATCGCGCGCAACAGGCCCGGCTCGAACGGTTGGTTGACCAAATGGTCGATTTCCAGGTGGTATCTACAACTGGCGACCTGATGAACACCTACAACGTTGTCGAAGAGCGCCTGCCGAGCGCCGTATTGATCGCCGACGTTTTGGCCAACCTGCCAGAATTCGAAGTCATGCGCGCCCTGTTTGCAACGCTCGACATTCGTTGGCTGGTGGTAACGATGCCCAATCGGTCAGCGCGGCTGCCTTCGGCCCCAGTGGGTTTTGATCAGCCCGGTTCGGATATTTTCTCGATACCGGCTGATGCGCCGGAAGAGTTATATGTCCAGCAGCTTTGCGCGTTGACCCGCACCGATCGCAAGCATTGCCACACCAAGAAACCGCTTTCATCAACGGTCTCTGCTGAAAAATCGGCCACTCCAAGAGGTATCGCTACAACGGGACACAGTCGTCCGATGGCGGCACCCTCGACAGGGGCGCAAGGCAGGAAGCACGCCGCAACCCCCCATGTGAGCGTAATCCGCGCTCCGGGTTCGGCAATAAAGGCTCCGCTAACGCGGCGCCCCGCTTCCCCGCTGGCTCCCACAAGGACGCCCCCAATCGCAAAAACCGCGAGCAGCGCCGGGCGCATGATTTTGATCGGGGCGAGTACAGGAGGCGTTGACGCCTTGCTTGGCGTATTGACGCAATTCCCCGAGGATTGTCCGCCGACAATGGTCGTGCAGCATACCGGGTTCGGCTTTGGTGAGAGCCTTGCAGGGCTTTTGAACCGACAATGCCTGCCCAACGTGCTGCTTGCCACCGGCCCCTTACCCATTCGGCGGGGCCAAATCCTGATAGGTGCGGGCACGCGCAGCCATCTGGTCATCGATGGCCGTGCCGGTACACGCGCGATTTGTGTCAAGGAAGCCCCCGTCGCCGGGCACATACCGTCGGTCGACATGCTCTTTGCCTCCGCAGTCCCGCTTGCAACGCGGGTATCGGCTGCGCTCCTGACCGGAATGGGAAGGGACGGTGCTGACGGGATGAAAGCCCTCTTTGAGGCCGGGGCGTTTACCATCGCCCAGAACGAGGCAAGCTGTGTTGTTTACGGAATGCCGCGCGCCGCTGTTCAAAACGGCAGTGTCCGCAGGATCCTACCCCTCGACCGTATTGCGGAGGCACTTCTCAGCGAACACGGTGAGACCAAGCGCGTATCCAGGGAGATACAACAATGAGAGGGTCGACCGAAAAGGTAGTCAATGTCATCCAGGGCGAATACCAGATTTCCGAAGACCCGGAGGTTGTTTTGACCACCGTTCTGGGGTCTTGCATCGCGGTCTGCATGTTTGACGTAACGCGCCGGATCGGAGGCCTCAATCACTTCCTCTTGCCCAATCGCGAGGGCGGCGACGGGGCAAACGTCCGCTATGGTGCCTATGCCATGGAACTGTTGATCAACGGCTTGCTGCGCCAAGGGGCAGAGCGCGCCCGGCTGCAGGCCAAAATTTTCGGCGGCGCCAGCATGATGGGCAACCTGCGCGACATCGGCGCGTCAAACGCGGCCTTTGCCCGGAAATTCCTGTCTGATGAAGGCATACCCTGTATCGCGGAAAGCGTGGCTGGTACCGCAGCGCGGCGGATCCGTTTTTGGCCGACGGACGGGCGGGTGCGTCAGCTGCTGGTCTCGGCCGAATCTGTTGCACTGCCGCCAGAAAAACCGACACCGATCCCACGCCCCGTTGCCGACGAGATCACACTTTTCTGACGCGCACTTCGGCGCTATGCCGGGGGCTGTCGCAGAAAGCGGCCCGGTGTGCCGAAGGAGGCAGAGATGCAGTCAACGCCCCATCCTTTGACCCGCGATCTGGTGCTGATCGGCGGCGGCCACACCCACGCGCTGGTCCTTCGATCCTGGGGAATGAACCCGCTGCCCGGTGCCCGCCTCACGTTGATCAGCCCAAACCCGACGGCGGCCTATTCCGGAATGCTGCCGGGGCATATCGCGGGACATTATCCGCGCGAGACGCTTGAAATTGACCTTGTAAAACTGGCGCATTTTGCCGGTGCCCGATTGGTCCTTGGGGCAGCAACAGAAATTGACCTGCACCACAGAGAAATCCGCGTGGCGGATCGTCCACCAATTGTATTCGATCTGGCTAGCATCGACGTGGGGATCACCACCGCCATGCCGGAGTTACCCGGTTTTGCCGAACATGCGGTTCCGGCAAAACCGTTGGAGGGGTTCGCTGTCGCCTGGCAGAGCTATCTATCTACAGAGGAACCCGCGTCTGTCGCCGTAATCGGCGGCGGCGTGGCGGGCGCCGAACTGATCCTTGCGATGAGCTATGCCTTGGCCAAGGCCGGGCGCCTTGCCCGTCTGTATCTGATCGAACGGGACAAGGCGTTGGCCGCTCTCCCGGCGCGTTCGGCCCGGCGGATGCGGCGCGCGTTGAGTGAGGCCGGGATTGAGGTCCACGAAGCCGCCGACGTCATAGAGGTCACCGCCAATGGCGTCCGGCTTGCGAACCGATTGATCGAGGCCGATTTCGTCTGTGGCGCCGCTGGTGCCCGTCCGCATGCCTGGCTTGCAGAGACCGGACTGGCCCATCGAGACGGCTTTGTTACCGTAGACGCGGGTTTGCAGAGTTCAGATCGACATGTCTTTGCCGTTGGCGATTGCGCCGATATGGCATTTGCGCCGCGCCCCAAGGCTGGGGTTTACGCGGTGCGACAGGCACCGATCCTTACGCGGAACCTGCGGGCTGCATTGCGCGAAACGGGGCAAATTCGCAGCTATCACCCCCAGAGCGACTATCTGAAACTGCTGTCTCTGGGCGGTAAATCGGCCCTTGGCGATCGATTTGGACTGTCATTCTCTGGACCTTGGGTCTGGCGTTGGAAAGATCGTATTGACCGTAAATTCATGTTGAAATTCCAAGACCTGCCTCAAATGGCCCCCACGCCGCTCCCCATTGTTCGGGCCGCAGGGGCAGAGGCGCTTGGCGACAAGGTGCTGTGTGGGGGATGTGGTGCCAAACTGGGTCAGGGCGCGTTGCAGCAGGCGCTTGAACCGGGGGGCTTGCCCGGAGATGACGCGGCGGTGATCGACATTGGCGGGGTCCATACAGTGATCAGCACGGACCACCTGCGCGAGATCGTTCCGGACCCCGCGATCATGACCCGTATCACCGCGCAACATGCCTTGGGCGACATATGGGCCATGGGCGCGCAACCGAAGGCGGTGCTGACCAACCTCATCCTGCCGCGTGTGTCCCCCGCGCTCGCGGCGCGGACACTACGCGAGATCATGACCGTTGCCCGCGAGGTGATGGGCGAAGCCGGGGCAGACATTATCGGCGGACACAGCTCGCAAGGGTCGGAACTGACGATAGGCTTTACCGTGACCGGCGTATGTGATCACAAGCCCATCGGGCTGGGTGGTGCGCGTGCGGGCGACAGGCTGATCCTGACAAAACCTTTGGGGTCAGGGATTATTATGGCCGCCGAAATGGGCGGTAAGGCGCGCGGCGAGGACGTGCGCGCCGCGCTTGGTCTGATGGTGCAATCACAGGCGCAAGCAGCCACAATCCTCAAAGAAGCTCATGCGATGACGGATGTTACCGGCTTTGGATTGCTGGGCCATCTACGCAATATATGTCTGAATTCATCGGTCGGCGCGGATGTGACCCTGGACGCGGTGCCGCTGATGTCCGGCGCGCTGGCCCTGTCCGCCAGCGGCGTCCGGTCGAGCCTTTACCCCGACAACCGCGCCCCCTTCCCCGATCTCCCAGACACGCCGCGGCATGATTTGTTGATAGACCCGCAAACATCCGGCGGCTTGTTGGCGGCGGTGCAGGGGGACGCGGGACAATTGGTCGCCGACTTGCGCGCTGCGGGATATAGTGCCTGCGATATCGGGCGGATCACGGCAGAGACAGGTCAGATCCGGATTTTCTGAAGGTGCCCGGCCAGCCGGTCGGCGAGTTTATCCAGTGCTTTAGGCGTCAGTGAGGACGTCTCTTCGCGGTGAAGGATGCGGGGCGCGTGCGCGCGCATCGAGGTGCGGTAGGCCGGATCGTAATGATCCTCGGCCAAGGACTGGCACAATGCCAGCCGCGCCCCGTCGGCGATCATCGTATCCCATCGGTCCACAATCCCATGACCCCGAAAAAAGCGGAGAGGTGCAAGCTTTTGGGTCAGACGTGGCCCATCGGCAAGAATATCCTCGTATGCCTCCGCCAAGTACCGCGCGCGCGCCTCAATCGGGGCGGCAATCTCGATCCACGGCGCGGATTTCATCGCATCCCAAAGCGCGGGCGGTAGGTTGATCTGACCAATCTTGCTGCTTTCCGCCTCAACCACTACCGGCAATGCCGGGTCAAGCGCGTGCAACGCCCGGACAAGATCGGATTCGAAACCCTTTTGCGCGGGCTGGCCTCCGGGCATCTCCCCCAGAAGCGATCCGCGGTGCCGCGCCAGACCTTCAAGATCCAGCACCTGAATCCCGCGCGCGCCCAATCGCGGCAAGAGCGCTGTCTTGGCCGTTCCAGTGTATCCACCCAGTTGAACAAGGCGGTGCGGCAACGCGTTATCATACAGCGCGCGTGTCACGAGGCGGCGATAAGTCTTGTAGCCCCCCTGCACCACTTCGGCGCGCCAACCGATCTCACGCAGCATCCAGGTGAAAGCCCCGGACCGCTGCCCGCCCCGCCAACAGTATACGAGTGGCCGCCAGCCGCCGGGATGGTGAGCCAGTGGCCCTGCCATATGAGCCGCCGCATTGCGAAACACCAGAGCCGCGCCGATTTTCCGCGCTTTGAAGGGGCTTTCCTGCTTGTAAATCGTCCCAACCCGCGCGCGCTCTTCGTTGTCTAGAACCGGAAGGTTGATGGCCCCGGGAACCCGGTCTTCTGCAAATTCCGCCGGACTACGGACGTCGATCACACAGTCGAAATCATGTGTGAAAAATGTGTTGAGGGTTTCCGCGACGAGAGCCATTCGAAGGATGTAGCCTGCCCCGATACGCTTTGAAAGAGGTGGTTTCACCGGATGAAAAAACAGTTGGAAAACCTGCTGGACACCGGGTCGGACCTCGGCTAAACCGCCTCCACCCGAAGGAAAACCTTCTCCCGTGCCCGGGTAGCTCAGGGGTAGAGCAGTGGATTGAAAATCCTCGTGTCGGTGGTTCGATTCCGCCCCCGGGCACCATTAGCTTCAAGAGCAAACGGCACTCCGTCCCTAAGTAGTTGGGACCATTGGTTTCTATTTTCGTCTTCGCCACCCCGCAAATCGCGCTTGTAGCTCGATTTGTAGCAAGCGAGGAAAATCATGAGAGGGCTACATCTCAAGCAGATCCGAGACATCTGGCATTACCAGCGACGGCGTCCCGTCCGCTATCGTGACGTTGAGTCCAGAGAACTCATCCGCTTCTCGCTCCATACCCGTGACTTCGCCGACGCTAGGTTGCTTGCCGCTCAAATCTCACGCGACCTCGATCAGGATTGGTACGATGCCAAGGAGCGGGGCGTGTCACTGTGCGCACAAGATGCCGCCGATCGCTACCGCGCTGCCGCTGCCCTGCAACACCTGCACGGGTTAGTGCCCAAAGCAGCCTCTGATCTAACCGATGGGGATCTGCTGGATAGGCTGCGCTTGCTAATCCTCGGACAGCATAGCGCTCCGGAACAAAAAGCGATCTTGGGCATGATGCCCGAACCTGAGTTCTCGTTGGGAGACGCCTTTGATCGCTTCTGGGACTACATCAAAGACGAGTGGAGCCGGCTCAGTCACGACCAGCAACGCGTCAAACGCAACATTTACCTCAAGGCCATACGCAGCTTTGAAGAAGCCGTGGGCAACATTCCATTTTCTCAAGTGGAACGCCGTCACGCCGTTCAGTTCCGTAGTTGGTGGGTGGAACGGGTCGAGGCTAAGGGCCTCAAGCCCTACACAGGCAACCGTGAGATCAATTCTCTCCGGCGTCTGTTTGGGGTGAACTACGACATTGACGGACTGTCTAAGTCCAATCCCTTTTCAGGGGTGCGCCTGAAAGAAACAGCTGAGGTGTCCCGCATTCCTTTGGAAACCGAACAAATTCGCGCCCTCATCAAGCCCGCAGCTTTACCAAATCTTGCTTCTGATTTTATGCGGCTCGTACACCTGTTGGTGAACACCGGTATGCGCCCGGTCGAAGCGATCGGGTTGGAATTAGATGACGTGATCCTGGAGCACGAGGTTCCGCATGTCCACGTGCGCAAGAACGCGGTGCGCGGGCTAAAGACCGATCATTCTGAAAGGCTGCTGCCGCTTCTCGGGGTGTCATTGGCTGCCGCCGAGGAATTGGTGGTGGCAGGCGGCTGGGGGAAACGGCTGGGCAAAAATATGTACGCCACCAGCATCATCAATCGTAATCTGCGCGATAGCGGCATCGTCACTGACAAGCGTCAAAGTTTGTATAGTCTGCGCCATTGGTTTCAGGATCAACTGACCAAGCGTGACGTTGTGGACCGAGCGCAGGCGCAGCTTATGGGGCACAAATTCCAGCGTCCGAAATATGGGTATGGGAAAGACCTAACTGAGTTGCGCGACATCATCGCGGCGTTTTCGATCCCAACGCCATAAGGCGATTACGCGATGCATTTAAACCGGACTGCGCCTCGTAAATCATCTGCAGGCGTGCATGCAAGTGAAGCAGCGTAGCCTCTTCGTCGGGCCGCATGTGCGGCAGGAGGTTGGCGAGCAGTTGCTCCATTTGCGCGAATTCTTGGGGTGTCAGAATGCTCATGCTCGGATCATGCAGGGCCATGCGCGCCAAAGTCAGAGACGGAGTTTCGTCCCGTTTTTCCAAACATTCAGTCTGTTAGGAGTTGGACAGGTCAAAGCCAACCCAAGGAGAATGCGTATGCATCACAAGAAAAAACGCCCCCGTAACCGAAGAGCCGGTTGCAAGCTTTGCAGGCCTTGGAAGATCAACGGAGTCCGCTCTGATCATCTCGAGGGAGAGAGCTTCGGCGATCTGCGTCGTCGATACGCCCAGTCGCCCAACGATCCCGAAACTGTGCAAAATTGGCGGTTTTCGCCTTCGCGCATACGCTGAGAAAAATGGAAATCCCGGAAAGGTGTGAACGAGCCGAGTATGAAATCTATCAAATGACATGGCGGGATATCGCTGTAGAAATCCGGCACTGCCCAAGTTGGTTCTCGGTTCCGGAGGATGGTTTTGTCACCCAACACATCGAGATTCGCAGTGCCGAAAAACGCCTGCTACCGATCACGGAAACAGGCTACCGGTCGCATTTTCTGAACGGTGCAGACGCTTTGGCCGAGTTTGACCACGATCCTGTCGCCTTTGTGTTCTGGTGGCTGGACGAGGCCGCTAAAGATCCGAGCTGGACGCGAATGGAAGAGGACGATCGGCAAGGCTCACTCTTCTGAAATCTCGAAATCCGCTGTCAGTTCACGTTGAAATCTTCGGTGCGCATCCATAGTCAATTTGACCTTAACGGTTGGCAACCCGGCAATCGGAGTGTCACTGGATTCGCGAACGCGCGCCAAAGCTTTTTCTGTGTGGGCAAGCGTGCGCCATGGATCGTTGTGTTCTAGATGATAACGCAGTGAGGCTAAGTCTCGGCTGGCGTCCTCGATATCTTCGAAGACCTTTTCGGTATCTGGGTCGGGCCGTTCCCCGCACAGCGCGCGGATCTCTTCGTGCGCCCGCCACAGCGCCCCCTCGGCGGTCATAAGGGTTTGGTATTCGCGCGGTTGGATAGCGGTCTCACCGATGGCATTAAATTTCGAAACTGCCGACTGCAGCTCACCATGAAAAACCTCAACATCGGGCTGGCTTCGGTCCCAACTGGGACGACTGATCGTAAGCATCACCCGCGTCGCGTAGTTTTCCCGCACTGGTTCGATACGGTAATGGAAGGACCGATCGGCATGGGCTTCAGCGTCCTGGGTCAGATAGGTCGACCCCCCGCGATCCTTCAGGACCGCGATTACCGCCGCCGCAAAATCCGCCGCCTCAAAACGAGGGAGATCCCAGGCGAGGCGACGGGCCATGGCGATGTGCCGAACCAGACCGTGGGGTCCTTCGGGGTAACCGTCATGATGCTGATAGAGATCGAAGTTGTCGCGATCATCAGCGACTGTAATCGTGGCGCGAGTAGACATTTTAAGCGGTGAAAAGAGAAGAACGCGCTACCACCAGCAGGAATAGAAGACCTTGGCGCGAGTTTGCAAAATAGCCCGCGCCCATTGGCAGAATTCCAGATCGCGGGTGCGGTATTCCGAGGCAGATTCGTCCTGAAACTGATGGCCATAGAAAAAGCCACCGGGACTGGCCGGTAATTCGCCGTGTTCGACCATAGCTTGAAGCGTGGCGATGTCTTCGGACTGCAGCTCCAGTTCGGCGCAATTCAACTCGGCGGCATCGGTTCCAGTTCGGGTCACAAACAGCTGCTCCATAAATTCCTGCAGCTTGGCGTGTTTGCGCCAAGTAAACTGGGGTTGCACCTCAGCGGCGTCTTGTTCTGGCAGCCGGGTGTAAGCGTATTGGTCAAGGCCCATAAGGTTGGGGATTATTAATTGGCCTCAGTATTCCGAGGCGAGCAAGATGGTCAGGACGCGGGTGGTGACGGTTGGGTCAGCGGGGTTGGGGGAGCCGTATTCCAGGTTCTGGTCATAGGCGTCGATCTTAAACATCACGCGTTCGTCGTCCTGATCAAACAGGCCAAACTCATGCGTGCCGTAAGGGTCGTTGTCTTCGCTGAAGTCGTTGAACTCGCGCACGGCCTTGAGGATCCGGTATACGGTGTCTTCTGCTAGGGCTTGCACGCCTTGTGTCATGACCACGCGCCCGCACGAGAAGGTCCGGCGCAGGTTATCGTTTAGGGTGCGAATGGCCCGGGTTTCGGCGTCCAGATCGTCAGCTGTCTCATGAAATTGGTCGGGGGTTTCGGTCATCGGGTGTGGTTACTAAACAGAAACAGCCTAATGGGTTGAATTTTGTCCGTCGAGTTTTGCACAACTGCCGGTCGGAGGGTGTGGCGGATCCTGCTTGGTTTGGGTCGGAGTAAGAAACGACCAAGCCTGCCACGCCCTGGTCAGGCGAAAAGGATTTGCCCCTGCGGGTTCCTCCTTGACGCCCGCCCTTTGGGGGCGCGGCGCGTGGTCGGTGTCTTATCCTTTAACCCAAACAAGACATGACTACCCTTTCAACCCGGCCCCGGACTGGCAGCTCTGCCAAACCGCGCGCGACGTATCAATCGCGCCCCGGACGCGCGCCGTTCGAGTTCTACCCAACCCCGCCAGAAGCCACCCGCGCCCTGCTTTCGGTGGAAAGCTTTGACGGACCCATCTGGGAACCCGCCTGCGGTGACGGGGCTATCGCCCGCGAACTGACCAAAGCTGGCTACGACGTCACTTCCACCGATCTGATTGATCGGGGTTTTGGAACCGGTGGCCAAGATTTTCTCAAGTCGGCCACCCCACTGGCGAAACACATCGTCACTAATCCGCCCTACGGGACACACGGCCTGGGTGACGCCTTTGTCCGACGCGCCCTGATCCACGCCCGTCAAACCGGCGGCACCGTGGCGATGCTGCTGAACCTGCGCAGTTTAGCCAACCCTGACCGGCATCAGAAGTTCATCAAGACCCCGCCTGCCGCGCTCTATTTCCTTGATGATCTGACCTGCTGGCCGATGGGTAAACCGACCTCAACCACCGCCCGTATCGCCCGCCAACAGTACTACTGGGCCGTCTGGAAACCCGGCCACACCGGTGCTCCAACCTGCTGGTGGCTCTCCACGCGGGATTTCAAATAATCCCGTCTATTCATCACCTAATCTTTAATCACTTCATATCATGAACCAATTCCAACCATCACAACCATCAAACTTCGCGCCACGTTACCCAATGCTACACTTGCGCCTGGTAGGAGAAGACGGCAATGCATTCGCCATTCTGGGCCGAGCCAGCAAACTGTTGCGCGACCACAGGCTCGACAAAGACGTCGTTGACCAATTCTTGGCCGAAGCTCGAACCGGAGACTACGCCCACCTGCTGGAAACCTGTCAAAACTGGTTTGCCTGCGATCAAGCCTTGTCACCTGACGCTATCCTAGCAGACATTGCTCTGCAGCATCTCGACATCGAGACGCTCGAAACCCAGAACCGTGACGGGCTCGACTTCCATGAAGTGTCCGTCTGGTCGTTGAATGAAGCGCTATTGCGGGCCTTTGAAGCTGGTAAATCAGCGGCAGAAACCCCGGTAGCTGACAACCGCGTGACGTCTGACCTGCGGATCGATTTGCTCGAACAAATTGCCCAAACAGCAAAGACCGACGCTGAACGCTTCGTCGCTCATACCAGCTGGACCACCGAAGATCCTATGGCCACGTTACGGGCCTTTGCCGACACTTCTGCCTCCAACGCGTTGACGCCCCAACTGGCAAAAGCGGCGCAAGATATTCTGCGCCGCTTACGGATCGATGACACGGCCTAGGACCGGGTCATCGTTTGTGTCCGGCGCTGCAACAGCAGGGCCGGACCGAATAAGGCCCCCAGTTCCAGACTGATAGCCAAAAACAGCGGCAGGAGGATTTGCCGGTCGCCTCCAAACAGACCCAAATTTTCGAAGGTTTTAATCATACGCGCGAGCAACTCTGAATTGCCTTGCTCGGCTTCGGTCAGGGATACGATCCGATCGAGTACTGCCTGGGCTTCGGCAACGGTCGTCTGGAATGCCGTTTCCAACTCTGCAGCAATCCGACCGCAGCCACCCCGTGCGCATTCTTGCCGCCACGCCGCCTCGTCCTGCGCTGCTCGTTGCAACAAGCTCTCGTGTTGAACGCGGAGCGCTTCAAGGGTCTGTGCCCGTGTATCCGCGTCGCGATTGATTTCTGCGCCCAATAGGAAAGAGGCTGACAAGATCGACGTCGTTGACAGCACGGAAACCGGGGATAAGGTCAACGCCATGCTGAGCGCGATAGTGCCCAGAGCATACCGTCCGCGCCCGTTCAAATAGAATCCGATCATCACAAAACCGGGCCGCATCATATCGAGTGCCATGACGCCCATGGTGAACAAGATTTGAAATTGTGCCGCCTCGCGCCCAAGCTCCCAAGCAAAGCTGGCGTTCAGCCCGACCAGCGCCATCAAGAGCGTCAAACACGCTACCGCGCCGATGGTCAGGCGGCCATGCTCGGCCCACCGATCCAATCGGTTGGAGGGCAGCATAGTTGCCGACGCGCTCGACAGTGCTGGAACGAGTGGAATGGTTTTTTGAGGCAAACGCAGCTGACCAAACGACGTCAGGTGCCAACTCTGGGCGGTGCCATCAAAATCAATCCAGCCCGCTTGCTTGAGGTGCTGCATCACCCGACGAACAAAGTCGCCATCTTGAGCCGCGTTGATCCCTTGGTCGACCAGCGCATCACCGAAAGCCGTCTTGGAAAACCCCTGCTCCGGCACAGCTTCCAAGGCTTTGATCATAAGCGTCTCAGACAGGGTCACGCCCTTGATCTGCGCCATCTTACTGACAGACATCAGAAAACTCCTTCCTAAATTAGATTCTTGGCGCGCAGCCAGACCAGTTGTTCCGTGGAAAAATCGGCCAGATCGTCGGTTCCAGCCGGAATATGAACATCGCCGCGAGACGACCGTCCGATGGGGGCGTTCCAGTCGAAGATAACCGGCTCCAGGCCCACTTGACGCAGAGCGTCAGCCGCCTTGATCGCGCCCTTCTGCCCCGCGTCATCACGGTCAAAGACCACGCGCACCCGCTTAGCTCCGTAAGTCTCTGCCATGTGTTTGAGTTTGTTGGCCTGCTGTTCCGAGAGCGACGCCCCGAAGCAGCCCACCACGTTGCGCAAACCAGCCTCAACGGCTTTGGCGACGTCAAACGGCCCCTCGGTCAGGACAATCGCACCGGTTTCCTGGATCTGCTGGGCGGCGTCTTCGTGCAGCTCGATCATCTCTTGAGCGTACAGTTCGGCCGATTTGTGAAAGCCTGGGTAAAACAGGTATTTTGGGTCGACGTCGTCGGTGGTCGCTCGCCCGAAATGGCTCAGGATGACCCGCTTGGGTTCGTTTGGTTTCTTGGTGGTCGATCGGGCGTCTGCCACCTGAAACACAACCCGACCCTTAAGAGGGGAGCGCCCCTGCGGTAGGTAGCCAATCCCGAGCAGATCGCAGGTGGCTTCCGAGATCCCGCGTTCAGCCAACCACGGGTGGTATTCGCACATTTTCAGGAGGTCCTGGCGGATGGGTTCGTTGACCAGTTTTTCTTTTTGACTGGCGCGGGTCATCGTACGCTTGACGCCCTGTCTGACAGTGTCCCGCTGGGCGGTGACAGGCTTTGACAGATCGACCGACGCATGCGCCCAGCCGCGTTCAAGGATCAAGCGTCCGGCTTCGTAGCAGTTGCCGCCTTCCAGGCGTTGCACCAGCTCGATCGGCCCGCCACCTTCTCCGATGGAGAAATCGTACCAAACGCCGCCCGCTGCCATATGGAAGCTCGGTGTCTTCTCGTCATGGAACGGAGAAAACGCCCACCAGTCGTGCGGCTTGCTCTTCTGTTCTGCCTTGCGCAGCCCCAGACCGGCAAACAAAGCTTGCCAGTCGATCGACGCTCGGATCTCGTCCAAGTTTTCTGGCCCAAGCCGTACGGTATCGGTTACACGGTTGTTCATGTGGAAGTACCTGTCACGGATGCCGAGAGCCCGTCAGGGACGGAGGTCCGTCTTCAGATCATCCCTGAGCGTACGTGTGGTGGATGGGTTGCCAAGTGTTTCAAGGCTTTGTGCAAGAGGGGAGCGGGGAACATGATCGGGCAAAGCACGAGAGGCGCAGCGCTACCGGCAAAGCCGATTTTCTCCTCACAGCGGAGCGCGATGCTTATTTGGCAGAGCCACAGCGGCGGTGCTTTGGCACCGCGCAAGTTTGCATGTCTGCACAAACAGCCCGGTCGCAGAGCAACACGAGGCCGATTTGATGCGACATACACCTTGCCAAGGGAGGGCCCTTGGAACCCCGTACGGAAGCACAGCGCCAAGCAAAGCGCCGTGAAGAATGTAAGCGAAGTCTTGCTGGTGAATTCTATGAATTTCAGTACGATAGTCCCAATCAAAGAAATCACTCATGACCAACGGCGAGAGCCCGGCATCGACGGCAGACACAGGACATCAAGCTTTGTTACTAGACAATAAGAGCCACGGTAGGGTTGTTGACGAGCTGAGACGCTCGCTCAACGATGAATCCAAAATGGCAGTGCTGACCGGGCTCTTTTCAATTTATGGGTACGCAGAGCTTCGAGATGAACTGCGGAAAATCAGCACGCTACGTCTTTTGTTGGGCAACGCCGAGACAGTCAAAATTGATAGCTTGGCCGGGAACCGAGACGAAACAAGTCTACGGAACAAATTAGACCTTCAGCGGGTCGCAAGCGAGTGTGCGGATTGGGTGAAGCGCAAAGTAGATGTGCAACAGTTGCACGGCAGCACGATCGCGCAAAACATCTTCCACATCGCGAATGAACACAGCGCTCCTACGGCAATCTCGGGAAGCTCGGACTTCACCGCAGCGGGACTTGGATCCGTGCCGTCTCGGTCATTTGCGATGAATACGGTGACCCACGACCCGGCGGCGACCGAGCAACTCCTTAGCTGGTTTGACACGATTTGGTCTGATCCAACAGCCGTACGTGAGGCGAAGGCAGAACTACTAGAGGCGCTAGATCAGCTGGCACGTGACAAGCCCGCTAGTCAGATCTATTTTGCGACGTTGTTCAATATTTTTAGGGACTTCCTTGAAGACATAGACGAAGAGAGCATCATCCGGTCGAAAACCGGCTTCAAAGACACGATTGTTTGGAACAAGCTCTATAAGTTCCAAAGAGACGGCGTGTTGGGCGCGATTGACAAGCTTGAACGCTATGGCGGCTGTATCATCGCCGACAGTGTCGGCTTGGGAAAAACATTCGAAGCCCTGGCAGTGATCAAGTACTACGAGCTACGCAACGATCGTGTTTTGGTCTTGGCCCCCAAGAAACTGCGTGAAAACTGGACCGTCTACACGGTCAATGACAAACGCAACCTGCTGGCAAAGGATCGCTTCAGCTATGACGTGCTCAATCATACAGATCTGAGCCGCTTGGCGGGAAGATCCGGTGAGATCAATCTCGAAACTCTAAATTGGGGAAACTACGATCTTGTGGTGATCGACGAGTCTCACAACTTTAGAAACAACAACCCTCGGGTTGATGGCGTCACTCGATACCAGCGCTTAATGGAAGATGTGATAAAAAGTGGGGTCAAAACCAAAGTCCTGATGCTTTCGGCAACACCGGTCAACAACCGGCTCAATGACTTAAAAAACCAAGTAGCCTTTATCACTGAAGGTCGAGACAAGGCATTTGAAGATGCAGGCATAGCCAGCATCGAAGTGACTTTGAGGCGGGCGCAGGCCCAGTTTAACGATTGGCTCAAGCTACCCGAAGAAACCAGAACCAGCGAACGTTTACTTGAAACGCTAAACTTCGGCTACTTCAAGCTACTCGACCTGTTGACCATAGCGCGCTCAAGGCAGCACATCGAGAAATATTACGACGTGACTGAGATCGGGAAATTTCCCGAGCGCCTCAAGCCGCAGAACATTAAATCCGACATAGACATGGCCGGTAGCTTCCCAGCTTTGAAGGAAATCAATCGTTCGATAAAAAAACTCAGCCTCGCTGCTTATGCACCGCTGGACTACGTGCTGATCGACAAGCAGGAAGAGTACAGTCGAAAGTATGACCAACAGGTCGCTGGTGGAAAATCGACACTCAAACAGGTCGATCGTGAACGAAGCCTGATCCATTTGATGCGAGTTAACATGCTGAAGCGCATGGAAAGCTCAATCCACTCTTTTGCGCTCACAGTGGGTAAGGTCCATGGTCAGGTTGTCGATTTCCTTAAAAAGATCGACGAGCACGAGGCGTCCGAAGTCGAAGAGCTATCCATTGAAGATATTCAAGTGGACGCTGCGGACCTCGATGACTTGATGATCGGTCGCAAAGTGAAAGTTCTGATCCAAGACTTGGATCTTTTTCGGATGCGGCAGGATCTTGAAGCAGACCGTATCTTGCTAGAGTTTTTGCTAGAGGAAGCTCGCAAGGTTACGGCGGACGAAGACGCAAAACTTGACCGGCTAAAGAGTTTGATCCTGGAAAAGAGCCAAAGCCCTATCAATGAAGGCAACAAGAAACTTATTGTTTTCACCGCCTTCTCAGACACGGCTGAGTATCTGTATCAGCACATCAACGCATGGGCGCTGCAAGCCTGTGGTCTTCACAGCGCCTTGGTGACAGGTGGCAGTGGCAACAAAAAGTGCACTTTGGCCGGTATTTCGCGTGACCTGAATGGAATCTTGACCAACTTTTCGCCCGTATCAAAAGAGCGCGACAAGATTGACCCAGACGCCACCGACGAAATCGACATCTTGATCGCCACGGATTGTATTTCAGAAGGGCAGAACCTTCAGGATTGCGACACCCTGATAAACTTTGACATCCACTGGAACCCAGTGCGAATCATCCAAAGGTTTGGGCGCGTCGACCGGCTTGGTTCAAAGAACGACGCAATTCAGTTAATCAATTTCTGGCCGAACATGGAACTGGATGAGTACATCAACCTTGAGGCCCGAGTGAGCGGTCGAATGGTTCTGTTAGACATCTCTGCGACGGGTGAGGAAAACGTCATTGATTATGATGAAAAAAAGCAGATGAACGACTTAGAGTATCGTCGTCGGCAAATGCAGCAGTTGCAGGATACCGTCCTCGACTTGGAAGACATGGACGGAAACGTCTCTATCACCGACCTGACGCTCAATGACTTCCGTATGGATCTGTCAGGCTACTTGAAAGAACACTTGGAAGAACTTGAACGCACGCCTGCCGGGCTGCACGCTGTGGTTTCAGCCTCTGCCACAGAGGCCGTTCCCGGAGTTATCTTTTGCCTGCGTGACCAAACTAGCACGGCGCATGCGAATGAAGGGTATGCGCTTGCGCCTTACTTCCTCGCCTATGTCGCGGAAACCGGCGACATCGTGTTCAATCACCTGCAGGCGAAGAAGAGCCTAGACCTGTTGAAAAAGCTTGGCGCAACCGCGACAGAGCTTGATCAAGCTGTGATCGAGACGCTGAATTCTAGCACAAAGAACCTGCGGAACATGCAGCCCTACAAGGATCTTCTGGCGATCGCGGTGGAGAGTATCGTCGGAAAAACCGAGGAAAAAGGCGTCGAGAGCCTGTTTGCCCGTGGCGGCACGACCTTGTCGGCCAGCGGCGGCGCTGGCTCTGGTGACTTCGAAGTTGTGAGTTTCCTGATCATAAAGGCAGCCGCATGATCGACGCCTTTTTCGAACGCCTTCGCATCCCGGATAGCTGCCGCTTGGACAAGCCGCTTTTCAAGAAGCTGTTTCTCGACAACGCGGACCTAAAGGCTGCGGACAAGAATGCGCTGAGCGAGGATGTGTCAGGCATTCGTTGGCGCTACACCTTGAAGCCGAGTTCGATCAATATCTCGGCGTTGAAAGACGACGAACGCGACTACGGAGAGGTAGCAATCCTGTCGGTTGACCTGTCCAGCCCGACCCGCGTGAAGCGGCTGGCCAACTTCATGCAGCAAGCGATCCCTTATCCGCTCTTGTTGGTGTTTCAGCATGAGGGCAAAGTGGCGCTGAGTGTCGCGGGCAAGCGGATCAATCAGGCGGATGCGTCCAAGATCGTGGTGGAAGAGCGCTGGCTGAGCCCGTGGTTCGACCCAACGACGCCAACCGGGATCGAGGCTGCGTTTCTGGATGCGGTGACCTTGTCGAAACTTCCGGCCACGAACTTCTATGCCCTGTATCAAGGGTTGCAGGCGCAGGTTATCGCGTTGATCGCGGCGGAACGTACTGGACAATTCCAAGCGGCCTCGGCCAAGGTTGCGCCGATGCACCGTGCAGCGCTGCACAAGATCGACGGGCTGGAGCGGGAGATCGCGGAGCTGCGCAATGCGTTAAAGCGCGAAAGCCAGATGGCCCGAAAAATCTCTTTGAATTCCGAGATCAAATCCCGGAAAGATGCTATAGTTCAACTTGAAGCCGATTTGATCGGCACTTCCCAATAATAGATAGACCGAGCATGCAAAACGTTACCCCACAGGACGGCCAAAGCGCTGACATTATCTCTGAGAATATTGAAAAACTACAAGAGATGTTTCCCGATGTTTTTACCGAAGGCGGCGTGAATTTTGATGTTTTACGCCAGTTGTTGGGTGATGCATCCCTTCTCGACGAAGGTGAAGAGAAGTACGGCTTGAACTGGTATGGTAAAAAAGCAGCGCGTAAGATTTCTTTGGCTCCCAGCACTGGGACGCTCTTGCCCTGCCATAACAAAAGTATCGATTGGGATACGACACAGAACTTGTTCATCGAAGGCGACAACCTCGAGGTTCTGAAGCTTTTGCAAAAGAGTTATGCTGGACAAGTCAAAATGATCTTTATTGACCCTCCATATAATACCGGCGGAGAATTTATTTATCCTGATAACTTTGCTGACAATCTTGACACTTACCTTAAATACACAGGGCAATTGACTGATCAAGGGCAAAAATTGTCATCGAATACAGAGAGCTCTGGGAGATATCATACTAATTGGTTGAATATGATGTATCCTCGCTTAAAATTAGCTAAGAATATGCTTGCAAGCAATGGAGCAATATTCATCTCAATAGATGATAACGAGTGCGGAAATCTCGAGCAGATTTGCAACGAAATATTTGGACGCGAAAATTTTGTTGCGAAAATTGTTTGGGAAAAAGTTTATACACCAAAGAGTAATGGACGGGTTATTTCGACGGACCATGACTACGTCTTAGTGTATTGTAAAGGACCAGCCTTTTTTGAAAGTGGATGGAACTATCTTCCACGATCTGAAGAGCAAAGCTCTCGTTTTTCAAACGCTGACAACGATCCTAAAGGGCCGTGGAGAACATATCCCATGGACGTGCGCACTGAAAACTCACAGAAGCGCGAAAAATATCGCTACCAAGTAAAAACGCCGTCTGGTCGTCTTGTTAAACCGTCACCGGGGCGTCATTGGGCTCTGCCTGAGGCAAAGTTCCTTGAAGAGCTCGAAGCTGGTCGAATTTACTTTGGAAAGGCTGGTGACGCTATGCCGACCAAAAAAGTATACCTTTCGGAAGCTCGTGATGGCGTAATCGCCAGAACATGGTGGAGCTACAAAGAAGTTGGTGGCAACCAAACTGCCAAACAAGAATTGATTGATTTGTTTGAAGGTGATCCAGGGTTTTTGACGCCAAAACCGATATCACTAATTCGCAGGATGCTTCATCTGACCGCTTCAGAAGACTCCTTGGTTTTGGACTTTTTTGCCGGGTCTTGCTCAACCGCACACGCAGTTCTTAAAGAAAATGCCGAGAGCAACAGCCGAATGCGTTATATCTGCGTTCAGTTGCCTGAACCTTGTGACAGAGGGACTGCAGCACATCAGGCAGGATACACGACTATTTCGGCGCTAGGTGTCGAGCGAATTAAGCGAGCTGCGGAACGGATAAAAAAAGAGCATCCTGCTTTCAATGGTGACCTCGGTTTTAAATTTTTTAAACTCTCAGGTTCGAATATACGAGCTTGGAATCCAGATCGTACCGATCTTGAAGAAAGCCTGCTTTCCCACAAAGAACATCTTGTCGAAGGCCGGACGGAGCAGGACGTTCTATATGAACTCTTGCTCAAACGCGGGATCGAACTGACGGTGCCTATTGAAGAGCGGCAGGCTGCGGGCAAAACGATCCACAGCATCGGCTATGGCGTCCTCTTTGCGTGCCTCGATAGGTCCATTGCCGCCACAGATGTCGATAAGGTCGCCCAAGGCATCCTGGACTGGCAGAAAGAGCTAGCCCCGGAAACCGATACACATGTCTTCTTCCGCGACAGTGCCTTTGCCGACGACATCGCCAAGACCAACATGGCCGCCATTCTGGAACAGAACGGCATTTCTCATGTCCGTAGCCTTTAAGATCGATTTCCCATGTCAAAAATGAAACTGCATTTCGAAGACGATCTGGACTACCAGCAAGCCGCCATCGCGGCAGTGGTGGATCTGTTCAAGGGTCAAGAAATCTCCCGCTCTGAGTTCACGGTGACCTACCGCCCTGAAAGCGGCCCGCAAGGAACGCTTGGCCTGCAAGAAAACGAATTGGGTGTTGGGAACAGGCTGCAGCTGGTCGACGACGAGCTTTTGGAAAACCTAGGCGACATTCAGCTGGCCAACGGTCTGGCCCAGGACTCTGTGCTTCAGTCAGGTGACTTCACTGTCGAAATGGAGACCGGAACCGGGAAAACCTACGTCTACTTGCGTACGATTTTCGAGCTGAACCAAGACTACGGGTTTACCAAGTTCGTGATCGTTGTGCCCTCGGTGGCCATAAAGGAAGGCGTCTACAAGACGCTGGAGATTACTCGCGACCACTTTGAAAACCTCTATCCCAAGGCCAAGGGGTATGAATATTTCCAATACAACAGCTCGAAGCTGGGACAGGTGCGCAACTTTGCCACCAGTTCGACGATCCAGATCATGGTCACGACGGTTGGCGCGATCAACAAGAAGGACGTCAACAACCTTTATAAAGAGAACGAGAACACCGGCGGCGAGAAGCCCATTGACCTGATCAAGGCAACCAACCCGATCATCATTGTGGACGAACCCCAGAGCGTTGATGGGGGCCTCAAAGGGGCCGGTAAAACAGCGCTGCAGGCGATGAACCCTCTTTGCACGCTGCGCTACTCGGCAACGCATATCCAAAAGCATCATATGGTCTATCGGCTCGATGCAGTTGACGCCTACGAGCGCGGACTGGTGAAGCAGATCGAGGTGGCGTCTCTGGAGATTGAAGGCGGGCATAACAAGCCGTTCGTCAAACTGATCTCAACCCACAATCGGCAAGGCACAATCACGGCCAAGGTCGAGTTGGACGTGGCGAGCGGGAAAGCCGTCAAGCGCAAGATTTTGACGGTCGAAGACGGTGACGATCTGGAGCAGCTGGCAAACCGAGCGATCTACGAGAACATGCAGATTGGCACGATCACCGTCGGTCCTGCAGAGACGATAGAGGTCAAAGGCCCGGGCCTGGACAAGGTATTGAAACCCGGCATGTCGCACGGTGGCGTCGATCCAGATGCACAGAAGCGCTTGATGATCCGACGAACCCTAAAAGAGCATCTCGACAAGGAGCTTCGGTTCAAGGAAACCGGTCGGCCCATCAAAGTGCTGAGCTTGTTCTTCATCGATACGGTGGATCACTATCGGCAATACGATGAGGATGGGAACCAGGTTAAGGGCAAATATGCCCAGATGTTTGAGGAGGAGTACGCCAAGCTCGCCAAATCATCAGAATACCAGACGCTTTTTGGATCAATCGATTTTGAGGCGGAAGCCGCTGACGTGCACGATGGCTACTTCTCCATCGATAAGAACAAAAGGTGGACCGAAACCGCAGAGAACAACCAGGCCAACCGCGACAATGCGGAGCGCGCTTATAGCCTGATTATGAAGGACAAGGAAAAGCTCTTGAGCTTTGATACGAAGCTCAAGTTCATCTTCTCCCACTCAGCTTTGCGGGAAGGTTGGGACAATCCCAACGTGTTCCAGATCTGTACGCTCAGGGACATGAACACCGAACGGGAACGTCGCCAGACAATTGGCCGGGGCCTTCGTCTTGCTGTCAACTCTGACGGAGCCGAAAAAGGTCGGCGGATACGTGGGAACGACACAAACACGCTGACCGTTATCGCCACCGAAAGCTATGAGGAATTCGCAAAAAACCTGCAGACTGAGATCGAAAAGGATACCGGCATCAAGTTTGGTGTTGTTGAGCGACATCAATTTGCGTCGGTACAAGTGAAATCGGAAGATGGATCACTTCAGCCTCTGGGGGCAACCGCATCCGAAAAGCTGTGGGAGCACCTAAAGGCGGCGGAATTGATTGATGGGAAAGGCAAGGTCCTAGACAGCCTTCGAACGGCTCTCAAAGACGGTACGCTCCAGCTGCCCGAGGAGTTTGAAGAACACGCCAGTCAGATAGAAGGCATTCTGAAAAAACTCGCGGGTCGTTTGGACATCAAGAACGCGGATGATCGCAAAGTTATTCGAACCCGCGAGGCAGTACTTGAAAGCCCTGAATTCAAAGCTTTGTGGGATCGGATCAAGCATAAGACGACCTATCGCGTTGAATTCGACAACTCGAAGCTTGTGGAGGATGCCGCAGAGGCCATCCGAAAAAGCGAGCCGATCACAAAAACCAGAGCTCGCTTCAGAACCGCAGGGTTGGAAATCGGCAAGGGCGGCGTTTCTGCAAAGGACGGACGCCAGGGGGCGTTTGCGACAATCAATGAAGACGATATCGAACTGCCCGACATTATCACTGATCTTCAGGACAAGACACAACTGACACGTAACAGCATCGTCGATATTCTACTGAAGAGTGACCGCGTGGAAGATTTCAAGCGCAATCCGCAGCAGTTCATCGACCAATGCGCCGAAGCTATTACCCGCACCAAGCGCTTAGCGCTGGTTGATGGCATTCGTTATCAGCGCATTGGCGACGATCACTACTACTGCCAACAACTTTTCGAACAGGAAGAACTGAAGACCTACTTGAAGAATGCGATCCAGACGGAAAAGTCGGTTTTCGAGTATGTGGTCTACGATTCTGAGGGTACGGAACGCAAATTCGCCGAGGATCTAGAAGCCAACGAGGCGGTGAAGGTTTATGCCAAGCTTCCGGCATGGTTCAAGATTCCGACGCCGCTGGGCACCTACAATCCAGACTGGGCAGTTTTGATAGACGAAGACGGAGCCGAAAAACTATACTTTGTTGTCGAGACAAAAAGCAGCGGTTGGTGGGATGATCTTCGTCATCAGGAAGGAGCGAAGATCAAGTGTGGAGAGAAGCATTTCGCTGCGATTTCTATCGATCCTAATCCAGCTAAATATATCAAGGCAACATCAGTGGACGGAATGATGAAGCACACCTAATACTTAAGCAAATCGGAACACACCATGGCAGACACCCTAAAGATCGATTTAAAATGGTGTTATGGCATCAACAAGCTAGAGGACGAGCTTAGATTTACCCACAAAGGTCTCGCGATCTATGCTCCGAATGGTGTCATGAAGACATCGTTCGCCAAAACACTGAAGGATCTATCTGCCGGAAAGGTTCCAAGCGATTTGGCGTTCCCGGAGCGTAACAGTAAGTGTGAAGTAACACTAAATGGGAACGCACTTGAGAGAAATGAAATATTTGTCGTCAACTCCTACGATGAAAATTACTCCTCGGGGGAGATTTCTACCTTATTGGCCAACGCTGATCTGAAGAGGCAATATGAGGAAGTCCACAAGAAGATTGGAGCAGCAAAGAGTGCCCTAGACAAGCGTCTTAAGGAATTCTCTGGGTTTGGTGAGCGCTCTCGGACGGCCATGGACCCAATAATAGAAGAGATATTCGGGCTTCCTTACTATGACGCACTTTTGGCACTGGAGGACGAGATTTCTGGTGCGATAGATACCGACTTCGACGAAGCAAACTACAAGGTCCTTTTCGATCCCAAGGTCCGCGAACTGCTGCAGGCAAACGATGCTGCAGAGATCGTTGAGGAATTCGCAAGAAAATATGATGAACTGACACAAAATTCACCGGTCCTTCGCCAGGATTTTCAGTACCACCATGCACATCAAGTGCAACAGCAACTTAAGCTGAATAACTTTTTCGAGGCTGGCCATAGCATCAATCTTCTGGACAAGTCCTCAGCCGTAAAATCTGAATTCACTTCTAGCCAAGAACTCGAAGAACGCATTGAGGCGGAGAAGGCCGCGGTGCTAAATGATGCCGAATTGAAGGCCAAATTTGAGGAGTTCAATGCGAAACTCAAGAACAAGGAGCTTCAGGCGTTTCGTGATTATATCACCCAAAACCAGCATCTATTGCCCGAGATGCAAAATCTGGGGGAATTTGAACGCAAACTTTGGGTCCAATACATGTTTAAGGCGCATGAAGAATACGAAGCACTTTTGACTGAGTATAAGTCAGGTCAGGATGCGCTGAGAACTATAGTTGCTGCTGCTAGCGCAAATCCAAACGACTGGGATGTTGTAATTTCCGATTTCAACCGCCGCTTTCTTCATCTTCCATTTGAGCTCCGAGTGGAAAATAAAGCGGACGTGATACTGAAAGACACGGCACCATCTATAGAGTTTTCGTTCCGAGATGGAGAGCAAGAAGCCGTTTACAAGGATAGTCAGCGAAAGGAACTTCTAAGGATCCTGAGCACAGGTGAGGCGCGCGCGCTCTACATTCTTAATATCATGTTTGAAGTCTACATGAGGAAGAAGCTCCGTAGGAAAACTCTTTTCATTTTTGACGATATATCGGATTCCTTTGACTACAAAAATAAGTTCGCCATTATTGATTATCTGGAGGATGTGACGAAAGTTGAAGATGTAGATTTTCTAGCTATTGTACTGACGCATAATTTCGATTTTCTGAGGACTGTAGAGAGCCGGGGAATTTGTGCCTCACATCAGTGTTTCATGGCCTCCAAAACGCCTGACGGTGTAACGCTTTCGAAGTTCAAGCGTTCGGACATACGAAACCCGTTTGAAAAATGGAAAGAAAGGCTGGCTGAAAGCGTTATCCAAGTGGCTTTCATTCCGTTCCTCAGAAATGTTATCGAGTATTCTCAAGGCGCAAAAGATGCTGCTGGTACGGACAACCCAGACTATCTCACGCTCACTCGGATGGTGCACTTCAAAAATGAATCTGCAGCTCTAACTATGGGAGATTACAAGCAGATATTTGAAAGAGCATTTCCCAACGAAACGTTCCCTGCTGTTGATGAACATATATCAGTGCTCGATTTTATACTTATAGTTGCGGACGACTGCCTAAATCAGCCAGATGGAATAAACTTGGAGCACAAGATTGTTCTCTCGATAGCGACACGAATTCGTTCGGAAAGATATATGGTGCGGAAAATTCGAGAGGTTGAAGATTCCTACGACTCTTCGCGAAAACAGATGGGGAATTTGCTTGGCGACTTCAAAACCACCTACAATAATCTTACCGATGAAATACGGCTATTGCAGAGAGCGAATTTGATCACCCCCTCGAACATCCATATCAATGCGTTCATGTATGAACCCATTTTGGACATGGGATTCGGAGAGTTGAAAGAGCTATATGAACGCGTGAAGGTGGAGCTGCAGTAACAGCTTTCAAATGTACTGATAACAATAGCCCGCGCTGTTTTCTCGGGTAATGGCGCCGCGTGCTACTGCTAAACATTCGGTTTCGGCGGAATACCGTCCCTTTCGGCGATCCTAATTCTGCACAAAGTTTGCTGCAACGAAATCGCAGCGGTAAACTGGCAGTATAACATGACATCTAAATTGAATGGGATCGGCCAAACTCTGAGTCAGAGCTTGCGCTTGTCTGCCGATGAAACCCACGAACGCGAGAAGGCTGAAGAGGTTGAGCGGGCTGCGTACCGGCGCACCTACTGGCAAGGGTATGCCAAGAAGGTCAAACGGATTTTCGGCACCGTGACGCCCGACGAATATGAGGCCGTCAAACAGCGTGCTGACGAGGCTGGACGATCTGTTTGGCGTCAAGTTTGGGCGGAGTCGCAGGCGTACTGGCGAGCCCAACCATTGGCAACGGGTGTGAACAGGCATGCAACATTGACCCCGTAGCGGGGTGATCGGCGTCCAAAAATGACCCCCTTACACTGATGTGGATGATGCCCCCGAGGTCATCGGGGAGCACAGTGTGGGATGTTGGTTGTGGAG
>NZ_JAXMNR010000011.1:0-137818 GCF_034670325.1 Antarctobacter sp. | reverse complement strand
CGTTCTTGATCTCGGTCGGGGCCTTCATCCAGTCCAGCCGCTGCGCCTGCTCGGCCCAGAACCCCTCGGGGTCGCTGATCGACGCCGCATACATCGCGTCATAGCGCGCCGCGTCGATGTGGGCGTTGGCCGTCAGGTCCGCGGAGGGCGGGTAAACGGGGTTGCCGGTTACTGGTTTGGTCTGGTCGGTCATGACAGGAGCTCCCTCTCCGAAGTGATCCGATGGCGCGCCGTTCCGTTGCGTCACCGCGTACAAGTTGGAGAATACTGAAAGTGGAAAAGAATGAAATAACCTGTGCAAAAATAATGCGTTAGCTGTAAATAATTTGCATTTCCAGTTTGAAAATCGTAAACAAATTTGCCCGGGCACCGCTAAACCCTTTGTTTACAACGGTGCAATGACACCTCGTCGCAGGGGCATTTTTCGGGCTTGTCCGGGGGTGTGCGGGGTGTGGGCCCGTCGGGGGGAGGTGTGACAAAACGATGCGGTATACGGTTGTATACGAACTGTTAGCGCTCGCCCCACGCGAATCTCTTGCTTGCGGCAAAAGCCTTGAAGTGCCGGGGCTTTCGGCTAACCTCCGCTGCGAGGCGGAACATACCGCTGTGAGACATAGGGGAGGATAATATGTCCAGCACTACTGCAAAACTGCTGCTGAGCGCCGTTGCCGCGACGTTTGTAACCGAGGCTGCCGCCACCGAATGGAACGTGTCGGTCTGGGGCTCGCGCCGCGCGTTCACCGAACACATCCACAAGATCGCCGATCTGGTGTCGGAAAAAACCGGCGGCGAATTCACCATGAACATCTCTTACGGTGGTTTGTCCAAGAACACCGAGAACCTCGACGGCATTTCCATCGGCGCCTTCGAGATGGCCCAGTTCTGCGCGGGCTACCACGCGGACAAGAACCGCGCGATCACCGTGCTGGAACTGCCGTTCCTCGGGGTGTCCACGCTGGAAGAAGAAGTGGCCGTCAGCCACGCGGTCTATGCTCACCCTGCGGTGGCCGAGGAAATGGCGCAGTGGAACGCGCAGATGCTGATGACCTCACCCATGCCGCAGTACAATCTGGTAGGCACCGGTGATCCGCGCGACGAACTGGCGGAATTTGACGGCATGCGCGTACGCGCCACGGGCGGTCTGGGCAAGGCGTTTACCGCGGTCGGCGGTGTGCCGACCTCTGTGACCTCGTCCGAGGCCTATCAGGCGATGCAGTCGGGTGTTGTCGACACCGTGGCCTTTGCGCAGCACGCGCATCTGTCCTTTGGCACCATCAACCAAGCGGACTGGTGGACGGCCAACCTGAACCCCGGCACCGTGAACTGCCCGGTTGTGGTCAATATCGACGCCTATGAGGCGCTGCCGGACGACCAGCGCGCCGCGCTGGACGAGTCGGTGGATGAGGCGATTGCCTATTACCTCGAAAACTATGGCGAGTTGCTGAAGCGCTGGGATGAGGTGCTGGCCGAAAAGGGCGTGACCAAGGTCATGATCTCGGACGACGAACTGGCCAAGTTCCGCGATGTGGCTGGCAAGCCGATCCACGAAGCATGGCTGGCCGACATGAGCGCGCAGGGCCTGCCGGCGCAAGAGCTCTATGACCTCGTCTTCTCGACTCTGGAAAAGACGCGCGCGTCCAACTGAGGCAACACGATCCCGCCCCGGCCTTGTGCCGGGGCCTCTTGTCTGAGAGGGCGCGAGGCCCCGGCGCAGGGCCGGGGCGGGGTTTCTGCAATCACAAGACCGGAGAAAAACGATGGCCGGACATGCCTCTATCCTTGAGGATGGCAGCCCGCTTTCCCGGCTCGACCGGGGTTTGGCGCGGATCGAGTGGGGCATGGCCCTTGTCTCTGGCCTTGGGGCCTTTGCGCTGATGTGCCTTGCGGTGGTGTCCGTCACCGGGCGCAATCTGTTCAACGAACCGCTGCGCGGCTATGTCGACTGGATCGAGGCGGCGATGCCCTTCATCGCTATTTTCGGCATTTCCTATGTCCAGCGCGCGGGCGGACACATCCGCATGGACATTGTCGTGGGCGCGCTCAAGGGGCGCGCGCTCTGGGCGGCAGAGTTCATCACGACGTTCCTTGTGCTGCTGTTGATGGCGCTGCTGGTCTGGGGCACTTGGGCGCATTTCGACCGCAGCTTTGACTTTTCCAAACCGAACTGGAGCCGCGACAGCTCTATCGACATCGGCTTGCCGATCTGGCCCGCGAAGCTGGTGGTGCCGGTGGCGTTTTCAGTGATCTGCCTGCGGCTGGTGCTGCAATTGTGGGGCTATGGCCGCGCCGTCCTCTTTGGCCTGAGCGAACCCGTGGCGGTGCCGCTGGTCATGTCGGCGGCGGAACAGGCACTGGCCGAGGCCGATCAGGTACAGGGGCACGACACATGACATCCATTGAAATTGGTCTCTGGGTGACCGGCGGCCTGTTGGTCATGGTCGTCCTTGGGATGCGCGTGGCCTTTGCCGCCGCCTTTTCGGGACTGGTCGGGCTGATCTGGATCTTCTGGTCGAAGAAAGGCTACGACCCCGAGGAATTTGGCTGGGCGCTGACGGTGGCGGTCAAGACGGCGGGGCAGGTGCCGCATGGCAAGGTGTCATCTCAGGCGCTGTCGCTGATTCCGACCTTTATCCTGATCGGCTATCTGGCCTATTACGCCGGGCTGACCCGCGCGCTGTTCGAGGCGGCGAAACGCTGGATCGCATGGGTGCCCGGCGGGCTGGCGGTGTCGACGGTCTTTGCCACCGCAGGCTTTGCCGCCGTGTCCGGCGCATCGGTGGCGACGGCAGCGGTCTTTGCCCGCATCGCCATCCCCGAGATGCTGAAGGTGGGCTATGACAAGCGGTTCGCGGCAGGGGTTGTGGCGGCGGGCGGCACGCTGGCCTCCTTGATCCCGCCATCGGCCATCCTTGTGATCTATGCGATCATTGTCGAACAGGACGTGGGCAAGCTGTTGCTGGCCGGGTTCATACCCGGCGTCTTTTCGGCGCTGATCTATGCCATCCTGATCATCGGGCTGGCGCTGACGATCAAGGGCTTTGGCCCGCCGGTGGGCGGGTTCACATGGCGTCAGCGGTTCGAAAGCCTGCCGCCCGCGCTGCCCATCGTGGCGGTGGTCGTGATCATCATCTTCTTTGTCTACAACCCCTTTGGCGGCGACAGTTGGGGCACCCCGACAGAGGGTGGGGCCATCGGGGCCTTTATCGTCTTCCTGATGGCGCTTTGGCGCGGAATGCGCCTGAACGAGCTCAAGGATGCGCTGGTCGAGACGGCAAAGCTGTCGATCATGATCTTCACCATCATCTGGGGCGTGCTGATCTACGTGCGGTTCCTGGGCTTTGCCGATCTGCCCTCGGCCTTTTCCGACTGGATCACGGCGCTGCCGTATTCGCCGATGTTGATCCTTGTCTGCATCCTCTTGGCCTATGCGGTGCTGGGGATGTTCATGGATGCCATCGGCATGCTGCTGTTGACGCTGCCGGTGGTCTATCCGGCGATCATGGCGCTGAACGGAGGCATGTTTGTCAGCGCCGAAGAGGCGACTTTCGGGATGTCGGGGCCGATGTGCGCGGTCTGGTTCGGTATTCTGGTGGTCAAGATGGCCGAGTTCTGCCTGATCACGCCGCCCATCGGGTTGAACTGCTTTGTCGTGGCCGGGGTGCGGCCGGAACTGTCGGTGCAGGATGTGTTCCGGGGCGTGACGCCGTTTTTCGTGGCCGACGGGATCACCATTGCGCTGCTGGTGGCCTTCCCCGGGATCGTGCTGTGGCTGCCGTCACTGGCGTCTTAACGCCCGCTTGGATTGCGGGGGAAAAGGCCGCGCCTGAAGGGCGCTGCCTTTTGCCGTTTCAGGTCAGCGGCGACCGCCTTTACCGCCGCCTTTGCCTGCACCAGACGCGCCACGGTTGCTCTGCGGATCGTCCAGCTTGCCGCGCGCCGCGCGAGTCAGGGCACCGCGCATTTCGTCCTCACCCGGCGTGCCAACGCTTTTGGCCTGATTGGCGTCATGGTTCTTGGACAGAACGGTATCGTCGGCTGTGGCCCATGGGTTCCCATGATCGGCTTGGGCCGCGCCTGACAGCACGACAAGGCTGAGGGTCACGGCAAACGTGTGGTTGATCGTCATGTGTATTGCTCCTACTCGACATTCCTGGGGGCGATTGAAACGCCCAAATCCATTCTGAATTTCTTATATGTTATTATCGGAATGTATTAAGGTTGTGTTGACAGCTCGGCAGTTTCCCGCCGTCCTGCCAATTAGGAGCCGTGTACCGGTGACGCAGTTTGTAAAGCCTCAGGCGGCGCGCGTCAGTTCCATGCGGGTTGCGGCGGCAAGGCGGCGGACGCCTTCGGCCAGCACCTCGGGCGGGTTGAGGGTGAAATTCACGCGGATTGCCCGATGATCCCGCCCCAGCGGGTCAAACACGCTGGAGGGCGAGACGCAGACGCCGTGGTCCAGCCCGGTTTTCATCAGTTTGTCAGTGTCCAGCGACGGATCGCGGGCAACCGCCCAGACAAACATGCCGCCGGTCGGCACCTCCCATGTGAACAGATCCGACAGGTCCTCCGCCATTGCGGCGCACAGCGCATCGCGCCGGTCGCGGTACAGATCAAGAATACCCGGCAGGATGCGGTCCGTCAGACCCTGATCCAGCGCCTGAAGGGCAATCCTCTGGCACAGCCCGCTGGTAAACATGTCCGATCCCTGTTTGGCGGTGGTCATGGCGGTGATCACCTCTGGCGCTGCAATGACCCAGCCGACGCGTAGCCCCGGCGCAAGGTTCTTGGAAAAGGTGCCAAGGTAGATGACCGGGCCGTCATAGACCGGCGCACCGGTGGCCGAGAGGTCCAGCATCCGGGGCAGGGGTGTCTCATCGTAGTACAGGTGGCCGTAGGGGTCATCCTCGACCAGCCAGCAGCCCGTTGCCTGCGCCGCCGCGACAAGCGTGCGCCGTTCCTCCTCCGGCACAAGCCGGCCCGAGGGATTGGAGAAATTCGGCACCGTGTAGGCGAATTGCGCGCCGTTCATTGCGGCGCGCGGATCGAAACCGTCCTGTTCCAGCACCATGGCGCGATACTGCGGTGCGCGTGGTTTCCACGCGTCGATGGCCCCAAGGTAGGCGGGCGACTGTGCCGCGATAGTGTCGCCCTTGTTCAGCAGCACCTTTCCCAGCAGTTCCAGCCCCTGCATCCCGCCGGTGGTGATCAGCACGTTGTCCCGCGTCAGCCGCAGATCGCCCCGGCTATAGTCGGCTGCGATGCGGTCGCGCAGGTCGGGCAGCCCGTCGATGGGCGAATACCCCAGCGCGTCCTGCGTGTGATCGGCCACGGCGCGCCCGGCGAAATCGGTCAGCTCTGCCACCGGCCATGTCGTGGGGTCTGGCAGCCCGCCCGCGAGGTTCACCAGATTGGGAATTCGGCCCGCCGACAGAAAGGTCTGCGTCACGTCGTTGGTGTCATTCAGCCAATGGGCAAAGGGCGCGCGTCGGGACAAGGGAATCCTCCGGAAAGCAGGGCTGGGCGATATGGCCGCTCTCCTAACATGTTTTGGTAAATGGATGGCAAGCAAAGACCGGCGGTTCGGCGCAGTCCCGCTGCCGATATTTCCGGTTTTTCGGAAATATGGCTTGCTCACGCGACTCTATTTCCGTATTTCCAGAAATATGAAAATTGAGTCCCTCAACGCGCTTGCCGCCCTGTCGCACAGCGGTCGTCTGGATGTCTTTCGGCTGTTGATGCGGCGCTATCCCGATGCCGTTCCGGCGGGGGAGATCGCCGACGTTCTGAACATGGCCCCGTCCACGCTGTCTGCTGGGCTGTCACATCTTCGCAATGCGGGACTGGTAACGCAGACCCGCCATGGCACCTCGCTGCTGTACACCGCCGATGTTGGTGGCGCGGGCCGACTGATCTCTTACCTCGGGGCGGATTGCTGCCGGGGACGTCCTGAAATCTGCCTGCCACACGTCCTTTCGGAGCCTCCCATGACGGATCGCAAATACAACGTCCTGTTCATCTGCACCGGCAACTCTGCCCGGTCGATCTTTGCCGAAACGCTGTTGCGCGATTTGGCGGGCGACCGGTTTCAGGCCTTTTCCGCCGGCACCAATCCCTACAGCAAGATGAACCCGCTGGCCTTGAAGGTGCTGGCCGACAAGGGGCATGATGTGTCGGGCCTGCGGTCCAAGACCATCGCCGAATTTCAGGGTGACGGAGCGCCGGGGCTGGATTTTGTCTTTACCGTTTGTGATCGTGCCGCAAATGAGGAATGCCCGCCGTGGCCCGGACAGCCGATGACCGGACATTGGGGCCAGCCAGACCCGGTCAAGGCGACCGGCACGGAGGCGGAAAGGCTGCTGGCCTTTCAGCAGGTCTACGGCGCACTGCGCAACCGCATCCTGTCCTTCACTGCCCTGCCGATCAGGACGCTGGACCGCGAAAGCCTGCAGGTCCGGATCGACGACATCGCCAGAACGGAAGATTTTGCATGACCACCTATGCCATCAACGGGCTTGGCCGCATCGGCAAGCTGATCGTGAAACCCATGCTGGAAGCGGGCGACAGCATCGCCTTTATCAACGACGCGGTGGGCGATCCCGCCATGCATGCGCATCTGCTGGAGTTTGACACCGTGCATGGCCGCTGGGATGCCGCGTTCAGCGCTGATGACAACAGCCTCACCGTCAACGGCACGCGCATTCCGGTCTATGCGGCACGCAGCCTTGACGATCTGCCGCTAGAGGGCGTCGATGTGGTTGTGGACTGCACCGGCTATTACAAGACCGCAGAGCGTATCGCCCCCTATTTTGACCGCGGCGTGAAAAAGGTGGTGGTCTCGGCCCCGGTCAAGGATGGCGGAGCGGTGAACATCGTCATGGGGGTGAACGACGGCATCTATGATGCTGACACGCATGACATCGTCACGGCGGCCTCCTGCACCACCAACTGCCTTGCCCCGGTGGTCAAGGTGATCCACGAAACCCTGCGGATCAAACACGGCTCTATCACAACGATTCATGACGTGACCAACACGCAGACCATCGTCGACCGCCCCGCCAAAGACCTGCGCCGCGCGCGGTCGGCGCTGAACTCTTTGATTCCCACAACAACCGGGTCGGCCACGGCGATTACGCTGATTTACCCCGAGCTGAAGGGCCGGTTGAACGGCCATGCGGTGCGGGTGCCGCTGCTGAATGCTTCGCTGACCGATTGTGTGTTCGAGGTGGAGACGGCGACGACTGCCGAAGAGGTCAACGCGCTGTTCAAGGCCGCCGCAGAGGGTGCGTTGAAGGGCATCCTTGGCTATGAGGAACGCCCGCTGGTGTCGACGGATTATACCAACGATCCGCGCTCTGCGATTGTGGATGCGCCCTCGACCATGGTGGTGAACGGCACGCAGGTGAAAATCTACGCCTGGTATGACAATGAGTGGGGCTATGCCAACCGTCTGGTGGACGTGGCCCATATGGTAGCGGCCTCTCTGGACCGATGACCCGTCCCGGCCCGCGCGCCGGGACCTCGCGCCCAGACCTCGCAGATGGAGGCCCCGGCGCGGGGTCTCTGCTGTTTACCTGCTGTCGCAAGACCGGAGCCCGGACATGACCGATACCACCTCACACCGGCCCGAAGGCCTTGCCGCCTATATGGCCGTGACCGCCGCCTATTGGGCCTTCATGCTCACCGATGGGGCGCTGCGGATGCTGGTGCTGCTGCACTTTCACAGCTTAGGCTTTTCGCCGGTGCAATTGGCCTATCTGTTCCTGCTGTATGAGTTTGCGGGCATTGTCACCAACCTGTCGGCGGGGTGGATCGCGGCGCGATTTGGCCTGACCTCAACGCTGTATGCCGGGCTTGCCTTGCAGGTGGGCGCGCTGCTGGCCTTGGCGCAACTGGACCCGGGGTGGAGCCTGAGCGCCTCGGTGATCTTTGTCATGGCGGTGCAGGGGGTGTCGGGCGTGGCCAAGGACCTGTCCAAGATGTCTGCCAAATCTGCGGTCAAGCTGTTGGCCCCCGCCGGGCAGGGCGGGTTGTTCAAATGGGTCGCGCTGCTGACCGGGTCCAAGAACGCGATCAAGGGGCTGGGGTTCCTGTTAGGGGCGGCGATGCTGGCGGTCTTCGGCTTTGTCCCGGCGGTCTTGGGCATGGCGGCGGTGCTGGGCGCGGTCCTGCTGGCGGTCAGCTTGCGGATGCCTGCGGGCCTTCCCACCGGCAAGAAGAGCGCCAAGTTCTCTGAGGTCTTTTCCAAAGACCGCAACGTGAACTGGCTGTCCGCAGCCCGGGTCTTTCTGTTCGGCGCGCGGGACGTGTGGTTCGTGGTCGGCATCCCGGTCTATTTCTATGCGGTGCTGTCGGATGGGTCTGAGGCGGGCAACCGCGTGGCGTTCTTTACCATCGGCAGCTTTATGGCGGTCTGGACGATCCTCTATGGCGCGGTGCAGGCCTATGCGCCCAAGGCGTTGCGCGCCGCGACCCGCCCGGCCTCAGAGGTTGTCGGGGCAGCGCGCCACTGGGCGTTGTCACTGACCGTGGTGCCTGCGGTGCTGGCGGCGCTGGTCTGGTGGGCGGGCGCGCCCGCGCCATGGCTGACCGGGACAATCATCGCCGGGCTGCTGGTTTTTGGCGCGCTTTTTGCCGTGAACAGTTCCCTGCACAGCTACCTGATCCTTGCCTTTTCAAAGGGTGAGCGGGTGACAATGGACGTGGGGTTTTACTACATGGCGAACGCCACCGGGCGCTTGCTGGGTACGTTGCTGTCAGGTCTCAGCTATCAGATTGGCGGTCTGCCCCTATGTCTGGCGACGGCCTCGGTCATGGTGGCGATCAGCGCGGTGGGCGCTGCGCGCTTGCGGGCAGCGTAAGCGGCGCCTACTCCGCGTCGAGGATCGCGTCCAACCCGGCCTCCAACCCGGCAAAGGTCTCTCCCAGCAGGGTTTCGATCCGCTGCTGATAGGCCGTCGCCAGTGGCATCAGGTCGGCCATCAGCGCGCGGCCCTTGTCAGTCAGTGCCAGCCGCACCAGCCGCCGGTCGCCCGCATCCACCGTTTTTTCGATATAGCCTGACGCTTCCAGCCGGGAGGCGGCACGGCTGACCTTGGATTTCTCCATGGCGACGCGTTCTTCGATGTCGCGGACAGAAACGGTGGCTGCCCCGTCCAGCGGCTGACCCAGATGCACCAGAACGCGCCATTCGGGGATCGAGATGCCGAACTGTTGGCGGTACTGGCGCGCCAACGCCTCTGACGTCCTTTCCGCTGCGACGGCAAGGCGGTAAGGCGTAAAACTCCCGAGATCAAAAGGGGGCATGTCGGAAGATGCGGTCATCGAGGAGGTCCATGTTGCGCGGTTCCGCCAGACTAACCTTGTCCTCGTTGCATATGCAATGAGGTTGGCTGTCCTTAGAGTGTGGCGGCAAGGGTCATCCAGCCGACCGTCTCGGTGGCCAGTTGCACCGCGCCCAGCACATCGCCGGTCTGACCGCCGAGCGTTCGATGCGCCAGCCGCGCCACCAGACTTGCCACCAGCGCCATCGCGGCCAGAACGGCGATTGCGGCGGGACCGCATAGCAATACGGTGAATGCGATCATGACCAGACCCGGCAGCCAGACGCCCCACGGCAGCGCGCCGCGCGCCTCTGCCGCCATCCGGCCCAGCCCGTCGTCCCGCGCCGGGGGCAGGGTGTCGAGCAGAACCAGCATGGCAAACCGGCTGGCCACGCTGACCAGCGCAAACCCGGCCCAGGCGGAGGTGGACACGGTGCCAAGGGCCGAGGCCGACAGGCCCACGGCAAAGATCAACGCGATCACGCCATAGCTGCCGACCCGGCTGTCGCGCATGATCTCTAGCCGGTGCGCCCGGTCCCGCCCGCCCATGCCGTCCGCAAAATCGGCGAACCCGTCGTGGTGCAGTCCGCCGGTCAGCATGGCCAAGGCAGCCAGCGCCGCAAGGGCAGTGGTCAGCGTGGGCAATCCCAGCGCCGTCGCCCCGGCAAAGAGGGCCCAAGCCACCAGCCCCAAAGGCAGGCCCACCAAGGGGAAGGCCCACCGCGCCTGCGTCAGGGTCGGTGCCGGATCGGCCAGCCGTCCCATTGGCACACGAGTCAGCATCATCGCCGCCAGCCGCAATTCATCAAGGCGGCGGCGCTGGGTCATGCGCCCGAAATACCTGCTTCGGCAAAGGTCGCCATGCCGTTGTGGCAGGCCAGCGCGCCTTTGAGGATCGGCAGGGCCAGCGCCGCGCCGGACCCTTCGCCAAGCGCCATCCCGAGGTCCAGCAACGGGGCCTTGTTCATCGCCTCGGCCAGCCGCCGGTGGCCCGGCTCGCGGCTTTGGTGAGCGATCAGGCAATGCGCCAGCAGGTCGGGGTTTGCCGCATGCAGCGGCGTGACGGCGGCGGTGCAGATGAACCCGTCGAGCAGAACGGGAATCCGCGCCATCCGCGCCGCCAGCACCGCACCGCACAGCGCCGCCTGTTCGCGCCCGCCCAGGGCCACAAGGCGCATCATCGGCGACAACTGTCCGTGCATATCGACGGCGGCGGTGATCACGCGGGCCTTGAGGCTCATGCCGTCGGCGTCCGATCCGGTGCCGGGTCCGACCCAGTCCTGCGCCGTACCGCCAAAGGCGGCAAGGGCCAGTGCTGCGGCCACGGTCGAGTTGCCGATCCCCATCTCGCCCAGCAACAGGATGTCTGCATCCGGGTTCACCGCTGCCGCGCCGCGCTGCATTGCGTCGAGGCAATCCGCCTCCTCCATGGCGGGGGCAGTGGTAAAGTCGCGGGTGGGCCGGTCCAGGTCCAGCGCGATCACGTCGAGATCAGCCCCGGCGGCTTTGCACAATTGGTTGATGGCCGCGCCCCCGGCGGCGAAATTCGCCACCATCTGCGCCGTCACTTCCTGCGGAAAGGGGTTCACGCCTTGCGCGCAGACCCCGTGGTTGCCCGCAAAGATCAACGCTTGTGCAAGCTCGATCCGGGGCCTGTCTGTGCCGCGCCAACCCGCCATGAAGGCGGCAAGATCCTCCAGCCGGCCCAGTGAGCCCGGCGGCTTGGTCAGTTGCATCTGACGCTCTGTGGCGGCCTTGGCGGCGGCCTTGTCAAAGGCGGGCAGATCGAGAGAGTTGACCGCGTCCAGCGACGTCAGGGAAAGTGTGCTCATGCAGGTTTGACCTTTAGGGGATGACCCGCGACACAGAACCAGAGTTCATCGCAGGCGTCAGCGATACGTTGATTGACCAGCCCCGCCGCATCTCGAAAGGCGCGGGCAAGGGCGTTTTCGGGGACGATCCCGGCGCCGACCTCATTGGTGACAAAGACGACCGGCGCGGACTGGTGCGCCAGTTCCGCCGCAAGCGCCTGTGTCGCCGCCTGCCAGTCCTCATCCGCCAGCATCAGGTTGGTCAGCCAAAGCGTCAGACAATCGACCAGCCGGGGCGCAGTGCCGTCGCTGTCACGCAGCGCGCCGATCAAGTCGCGCGGGGCCTCGATCGTGCGCCAGTCGGCGTCGCGGCGGGATTGGTGTTGGGCGATGCGATCCGCCATCTCAGTGTCATGGGCTTGCGCGGTGGCGATGTAGATCGCGGGCCGACCCAGCCGCAGCGTCATACGCTCGGCCAGTGTGCTTTTGCCAGAGCGCGCGCCGCCCGTGATGAGGATCGACTTTCCCATGCGGTCGTGACAAAGCATGTTCCGATCTGGTTGAAAAGCCCCGAAATGACGCCGCCTGATGCCGCAGAACTGATGCTGATTCGACACGCGCCCGCCCAACATGGCGGGCGTCTGTGCGGGCGTACGGATGTCCCGGCAGAACTGGGCGATCCCGCGATCTGGCAGCCGTTGCAGGCATTGGTGGCGGGGGTTCCGTTGCGCGTGGCCAGCCCCGCGTTGCGGTGCCAGCAGACGGCGGCGGCACTGTGGCCCGGCGCAGAGGTGCATAGCGATGCGCGACTCTGGGAGCAGGATTTCGGCGACCATGACGGGATGCCGTTTGACCAGTTACCCGACCTTGGCCGCTTGTCCGCGCAGGACCTTGCCGACCACCGCCCGCCGGGTGGAGAGAGTTTTGCCGATATGGTGGCCCGGATGCGCCCGGCGCTGATGGGTTTGGCAGGGCGCGCACAAGAGGCGGGGCCGCTGGCCATTGTGGCCCATGCCGGGACCGCCCGCGCGGCGCTGGCGCTGGCGCTGGGGGCGGTGCCTGCCGCACTGGCCTTTGAGGTCGCGCCGTGGTCCGTGACCCGGCTGCGGGTCTTTGATGGCGGGCTGTCGGTGATCGCCGTGAACTGGCGCCCGCTGTAACGACATGGGGTTTGTCGCGGGACATTTCGGAGAGTGGCTACAGGGGTGTCTTGGCCCGGGCGGGCCGGTGGTGCTGGTGACGCTGGTGTGCCCGGTGCGCGGTGTGCGGGTCACGCGGATCGGCGACGGACCTTTGCGGTTGGCGGGGGCGCCTGCGCTTATCAATCCGACTCAGGCGGCGCGCCTGTTGTCCGAAATCGGCGCAGCGGAGAGCGGGCAGTTTTCAATTGCCCCCGACCTGCCGCCCGGTGGCGGCGCGGGTATGTCCACGGCGGCGCTGGTGGGGCTGGCACGGGTTGCGGGCGTGGACAACTGTGCAGATGTGGCGCGCGCCTGTATCGCCGTCGAGGGGGCCAGCGACCCGCTGATGTGGCCCGCGCCGGACCGACTGCTCTGGGCGTCGCGGCGGGGCGAGGTCTTGCAGCAGATGGGACCAATCCCGGCTTGTGAGATAGTCGGCGGCTTTTGGGGGCCGCCGGAGCGCACGGACCCGCAGGATGTCGCCTTTCCGGACATCGCCGATCTGATCTCGGCGTGGCCGCAGGCCGGCCTTGCCGGGAAAGCCGCCTTGGCCAGCCAGTCCGCGCAGCGCTGTACGGCCCTGCGCGGGCCAGCGGATGATCCGATGCCCGAACTGGTGGCACGGCTGGGCGCGCTGGGACATGCGCGCGCCCACACCGGCCCCGCCCGCGCGCTGATCTTTGCCCCCGGCACAGTGCCCGCAGGGGCCGAGGAGGCGATGCAAGCCGCCGGCCTGACCGAGGTCTTGAGATTTGCGACCGGAGGCACTCCATGAGTTTCGCCGCCATCATGTTTATCGGCCTGCTGGTCGATGCGCTGATCGGCTGGCCGGGTGCGCTGTACCGCCGGATCTCGCATCCGGTGGTGTGGCTTGGGGCGCTGATCTCGGCGTTGGAGGCGCGGCTTAACCGTGGGTCTGACACCGCCCGCTTGTTGCTGGGAGCAGTCACGGTTGGGAGTGTCGTTTGTCTTGCCGTGTTGCCAGCGCTTTTGGTCACGGTGGCCGTGGGCGACGGCTGGATCGCGACGTTGATCCTTGGCTTTCTGGCTTGGCCGCTGATTGCGGTACGGTCGATGTATGACCATGTGGTCGCGGTGCGCGACCCGCTGCTGGCGGGCGATTTGCCTGCTGCGCGCCATGCGCTGTCGATGATCGTGGGGCGGGATCCCAGCCAACTGGATGCCGCCGGGGTCAGCCGTGCAGCGCTGGAAAGTCTGGCCGAGAACACGTCCGACGGGATCGTCGCGCCGCTGTTCTGGGGGTTGGTTGCCGGCCTGCCGGGGATTGCCGCCTACAAGGCGATCAACACGATGGATTCGATGATCGGGCACCGCACCGACCGCTACGAGCATTTCGGCAAATGCGCGGCGCGGCTCGACGATCTGGTGAACCTGATCCCGGCGCGCCTGACGGCGCTGTTCTTTGCGCTGGTGTCGGGTCGGGCGGGGGCTGCGCTGCGGATTGTGGTCCGCGATGCGCGCCATCACCGCTCGCCCAACGCGGGCTGGCCCGAGGCGGCGCTGGCGGGCGGGTTGGGCGTGCGCCTGTCTGGCCCGCGCACCTATGGGGACAGGGTGGCGGAGGAGCCTTTTGTGAACGACGGAGCGCCCGACCCGGCGACCAAAACCATCGGCAGCGGCCTTGCGCTTTATGTCCGGGCGATGTTTCTCTGCGGCGCGGTCCTTGCTGGGCTGGCGGCACTCTGACGGGGGTATCCATGCGCGATCACGGCGGCGATCTGGACCGGGCGATGGCCCAATACGGCGACGGCGACTGGCTGGATCTGTCGACCGGGATCAACGCCCGCCCATATCCCTTTCCCGACCTGTCTGCACGCGCATGGACGGCGTTGCCGACGGCGGCAGAGGTGGCCGCATTGGTCGCTGCGGCGCGCGCGGCCTATGGCGCGGGTCAGGGGGTGGACTGCGTGCCGCTGGCGGGCGCGCAGGCGGCGATCCAACTGGTGCCGCGCCTTGGGGTGCCGCAGGAGGCACGCGTTGTCGGTCCGACCTACAATGAACATGCCGGCGCGCTGGAGGCGCAGGGCTGGCGGGTCACGCAGGTCGCGGACATCGCCGAGTTGAAAGGCGCGCCTCTGGGCGTGGTGGTGAACCCGAACAACCCGGACGGGCGGTTCTGGACGCCCGAAGAGTTGATCGAACTGGCCCGTCATGTCGGCCTGCTGGTGGTGGACGAAAGCTTTGCCGATCCGGTGCCGGAGTATTCCATGGTCCGATACCTCGACCGCCTGCCAGAAGGCGTGCGGATTTTGGTTCTGAGGTCTTTTGGCAAATTTTACGGGCTGGCGGGGGTGCGATTGGGCTTTGCGCTTGGCGCCGCGTCCCTGATCGCGCCGATGCGGCGGATGGCTGGGCCGTGGGCGGTCAGTGGCCCGGCGATCACGGCGGGGGTCAAGGCGCTGGCGGATCAGGCGTGGCAAGAGGCAACCATCGGGCAACTGGCGCGCGACGCGGTGCGGATGGATGCTCTGGCCGAGGCGGCGGGGTGGTCTTTGGTGGGCGGGACGGTGCTGTTTCGGACCTATGAGACCGGCGATGCGGCGGCGGCGCAGGACCACCTTGCCGCGTCGCGGATCTGGACGCGGCGGTTTCCCTACTCGGACGGCTGGCTGCGGCTGGGCCTGCCGGGGCCAGAGGCGGATTGGGCGCGGCTGGAGGCGGCTTTGGTCCCGTCGCTCAGCCGGGTTTAGCGCGCGGCGGCCAGAATGCCGGTCACATCCAGATGTGTCTCAAGATGGTCGGCCAGCGCGTCCAAGGCGGCCTCGACACCCGCATCGTAGGACTGCGTTGCCGTGACGCCAAAGCCCGCCAGCCATGCGGCGCGAAAGGCATCGTCGCGGAACATACCGTGCAGGTAGCTGCCCATGACATTGTGATCGGCGCTGATCGCCCCCTCTGGCTGGCCCGCGACAAAGGCAAAGGGGCGGGCGCGGTCGGGGCCGTCGCTGCGCCCGATATGGATTTCATAGCCGTGAAATCCGGTGCCGCTGGCGGCGTGGGTGGCCTGCACTTCGGTCAGGGATTTGTCGGCGGTCATGATCGTGTCGATGCGCAGCAGACCCAGACCGGGGTCTTTGCCCGGTGGTCCCTCAATCCCTGATGGGTCATCAATACTGTCGCCCAGCATCTGATAGCCGCCGCAAATCCCAAGGATGCGTCCACCGCGCCGATGATGTGCCATCAGATCAATGTCCCAGCCCTGATCGCGCAAAAAGGCAAGGTCGCCGCGTGTCGATTTGCTGCCCGGCAGGATCACCAGATCGGCGTCGCCGGGGATCGGCAGGCCGCGCTGCAACATGGTCAGCCGCACGCCCGGTTCCTGCGCCAGCGGGTCGAGATCGTCGAAATTCGCCATCCGCGACAGGCAAAGACAGACGATGTGCAGCCCCTCGGAGCGGTCGGGAGCGCGCACATCCAGCGCGTCCTCGGCGGGCAGTCTCCATGCCTCTGGAAACCACGGAGCGGTGCCATAGCCCCGCCAGCCGGTGCGCGTCTCGATCAGCGCATAGCCATCGTCAAACAGTCGAGGGTCGCCTCGGAACTTGTTGATGATAAAACCGGAAACGCGGTTGGCGTCCTTTGGGTCCATGACCGCCTGCGTGCCAACGATCTGGGCGATCACGCCGCCCCGGTCGATGTCGCCCGTCAGGATCACCGGCACACTTGCCGCCTCGGCAAAGCCCATGTTGGCAATGTCGCCCTTGCGCAGGTTGACCTCTGCCGGGCTACCGGCCCCTTCGACGATGATCAGGTCATGCGCGGCCTTCAGCCGGTCAAAGCTTTCCAGAACAGGTCCAAGGAGTTGCGGCTTCAACTTTGCGTAGTCCCGGGCCTTGGCAGTGGTCAGACGCTTGCCCTGCACAACGACCTGCGCGCCGACATCCGTCTCAGGCTTGAGCAGGACCGGGTTCATGTCGGTGTGCGGGGCCAGCCCGCAGGCCAGCGCCTGCAAGGCCTGTGCGCGGCCGATCTCACCGCCGTCGCTGGTGACGGCGGCATTGTTGGACATGTTCTGCGGTTTGAAGGGGGCCACCGACAACCCGCGCCGCCGCGCCGCGCGGCACAGACCCGCCACCAGCATGGACTTGCCCACGTTGGACCCGGTGCCTTGGATCATGATGGCGCGGCTCATGGCGTGATCCCCAGTTTCGCGGGCAACCCGTCGCGGGTGTGGGCGTGAAAATGAAAGGCCTGCCAGCCGCGCGCCGCCGCTGCCGCGACGTTGGCGCGGTTGTCGTCGATCAGCAGGAGCGCGGAGGGTGCAAGGCCGGACCAGCGTTCGATTGCGCCATAAAATCCCGGATCAGGCTTGGCCATGCCCATCGGGCCAGAGGCAAAGATCGTCTCAACTCTGGTGGAGAACCCCATGGATTGCATGATGTATTCGGCGCGCGGGGCGGGGTTGTTGGTGCCGATCACGGCGCGCTGTGGGCTGCGGTCCAGCCAATCGATGACCTGTGCGTCCGGGCGATCCTCAGAGCGCAGCCAATGCGCCAGCAGCGTGTCCGCGGTGACCTGTGTGTCTTGGGCCTTTAGCCAATCGTCCAGTTCCGCATGCAGCGAGAGCCTGCCGCGCAGGACCTGCGCCGCCTGACCGGGACGATTGAGGAACGCGCGAAAGGCGCGCGGCGACAGGCCAAGGTCGACGTCCAGCCGGGGCACCCAACCAAATGGCGTGCCTTCGGGTTCGGCATTCAGCACGCCGTCGAAATCCCAGACGACCAGATCCGCCGTCATGGCGAAGGCAGGATCAGCGCCGTCGCCACATAGCCTGCGGGCATGGGCACGGTCGGCAGTGTGTCCAGCCCTAGCGCGATGTGATCCGGCAGCAGGTGGGTGTGCGGTCCGGCGGGGGATGTGCCATCGGGCAGCGGGATGGCCGCGTCGATCTCAAGCCGCAGGCAGGGCGTTTCGATCACCCGTACCGGGCTGGCGTCGCGCAGCGGCAGGCCGGTGCGCGACAGGTGATCGGGCCACGCTGTGCCAGCCGCGCGGGTCAGCGATGCGGCAAGCAATGCGTCGCACCGCACGGTGAACCGTGCCGCGCGCCGCCCAAGGCCAAGGTCGAACCGCATCCCGCCCGCATTGTGCGGCAGCAGTGTCGCATCGTCGCGGCCAAGCGCGGTCAGTGTCGCGGGGCTACCCCGAAAGGCACGCCCCACCGGCACGGACAGCGCGATCAGCGCGGGCGCGTCCGGGCGGTCAATCTCAAACGCGGTCAGATGGCGGGCGGCCTCCAGCCGCAGCGCGGCGTCGGGCAACGTCAGGGTCAGCGCGCCGTCACCGATCTGGACCGCGCAGGGTGCATCGGGCAGGCGGACCAGTTCGCCGCTTGCGCCCCAAACACCCGCGATCAGGCGCGCGCCTTCATCGCTGAGGCGGCGCGCGGTTTCGGCCAGCAGGGTATCGCCCTGCCACGACAGGCGGCGGGTCTTCAGCCCCAACCGGGCCGCGCGGGCGGGCAGTTCGGCCCAGACCGCCGAGCGGACATCCTCGGACACGCTGCCCCAACCGGCGATTTCATCCAGACTGCGGGCGCAGCCGCTACACAGTTGCGATGCCTCGTCTATGACGCAGCGCGCGACGCAAGGGCTGGCGGGGGGGAGGCGGTCGATACGGCTCATGTCCGGTCCACCGTGACCAGCCCTGGAGAGCGGCCAGTGCGTAGGCATGGCGAGGCGACCTGACGCACAGCAGTCAGCCAATAGTGGTTTATCTTGGCCGACCGGCTCATAGCCTCAGAACTCCACGCCTTTCTGCGCCTTCACCCCGTCGCGGAACGGATGTTTCAGCAAGGTCATTTCTGTCACCAGATCGGCGGCCTCGATCAATTCGGGTTTGGCGTTGCGGCCTGTCAGGCAGACGTGGGTCATCTGCGGCTTCTGCGTCAGCAGGAAATCCACGACCTCATCGATGTCGATGTAGTCATAGCGCAGGGCGATGTTGATCTCATCCAGCAGGACAAACTGAATCTTGGGGTCAAGGATCTGTTCCTTGGCGATCTTCCAGCCGTTCTGCGCGGCGGCAATGTCGCGGTCCCGGTCTTGCGTTTCCCAGGTAAAGCCCTCACCCGACACGAAGAACCGGCATTCATCGGCAAAGCGGTCGCGCAGGAATGTCTTTTCGCCCGTGTCCCAGTTGCCCTTGATGAACTGCACCACGGCGCAGGGCATCTGGTGCGCGATGCAGCGCATGATCATGCCGAATCCGGCAGAGGATTTGCCCTTGCCCTTGCCGGTGTGGACCATGATCAGACCTTTTTCCTCGGTCTTGGTCTTCATCATCTCGTCGCGGGCGGCCTTGATGCGGCGCATCTTTTCGGTGTGGCGGGTGGCGGTGTCGTCCATGGCGCGTCTCCGGAAGTTCGGGGTTGGGCAGGCATGGCATTGCGTGTGGTTCTCGTCAATGCGGCGATGATCGGGGGTGCAGTCGCTTCGGGCGATTGACAAGCGGATCAGAAGGGCGCACCACGCCTGCCACGATGGTTCCCCGGGCCTGCCCGGGGAGGAAAACAGGGAACGCGGTTCAAACCCGTGGCTGCCCCCGCAACTGTGAGCGGAGAGCGTTCTTGCAACGTGCCACTGGCCGACATGGCCGGGAAGGCGCAAGAGCGCATCGACCCGCGAGCCAGGAGACCTGCCATCGAAGAGGTGCAACTGTGGACCGGGCGGGGTGCCCCGGAGGAGGTCGTGATGAATTCGAACGTCAAATCCCGCGGGCCGCGACAGGTCACGCCATGACCGCGCCGGTGGAATTGCTGGTCTGCGTCAAATGTCGACGCGGCAAGGAGATCCCCGAAGAAGGCGTGCGTCCCGGCCAGCGCCTGCATGACGCTTTGGCCGCGCGCGATCTGCCCGAAGGCGTGACCCTGACCCCAGTGGAATGCCTGCAAAACTGCGACTCGGGGTGCTCTGTCGCCATGCGCGGCGGACCCCGGAGGTGGACCTATGTCTACGGAAACCTGCATGAAGCGTCGCATCCGGACCTGCTGGCCGAGGGCGCGGCGCTGTATCATGCGGCTGCCGACGGGGTGATCCCGTGGCGCGCGCGGCCCGAACATTTCAAACGCAATTGCATCGCGCGGATTCCGCCGGAGCAGACCGATACGCCCGAAGAGGACAAGACATGACCGATCTCTCCAAGCTTCCCGTCACCGTGATCACCGGCTTTCTGGGTTCGGGCAAGACGACGCTGATCTCACACCTCATCCAGAATCCCGGCGGCAAGCGGCTGGCTGTGGTGGTTAATGAGTTCGGCGATGTTGGCGTGGATGGCGAGATCCTCAAAGGCTGTGCCATCCCGGACTGCCCGGCGGAAAACATTATGGAACTGGCGAACGGCTGCATCTGCTGCACCGTGGCCGATGATTTCATCCCGACGATCGAGGCGCTGATGGCGCTGGACCCGCGCCCGGAACACATCCTGATCGAAACCAGCGGTCTGGCGCTGCCGAAACCGCTGCTCAAGGCGTTCGACTGGCCGGATATCCGGTCGAAAATCACCGTCGATGGCGTGATTGCCTTGGCGGATGCAGAGGCGGTCGCGGCGGGACGGTTTGCTCCGGACGTGGCGCGGGTCGACGCACAGCGCTTGGCCGATGACAGCATCGACCATGAAACGCCGCTGTCCGAGGTGTTCGAGGATCAGATTTCCTGCGCCGACATTATCCTTTTGACCAAACCCGATCTGGCCGGTCCCGAAGGCGTAGCCAAGGCCAAGGCAATCATCGCCGCCGAAGCGCCGCGCCCCTTGCCGGTGATCGAGGTCGCCGAGGGCGCGATTGACCCGCGTGTGATCCTTGGGCTGGAGGCGGCGGCAGAGGACGACATGGACGCGCGGCCCTCGCACCATGACGACCACGACGACCACGAACATGATGATTTCGAAAGCATCGTGGTGGACCTGCCCGAGGTGGACGACCCCGCGACGCTGGTCGCCGCGATTGAACGGCTGGCAAAAGAGCTGAACATCCTGCGGGTCAAGGGCTACGCCGCCGTAAAGGGTAAGCCAATGCGCCTGCTGGTGCAGGCGGTCGGCGCGCGGGTGCGGCACCAGTATGACCGCCCGTGGAAGCCGGAAGAGGCGCGGGCCAGCCGCGTGGTGGTCATTGCCGAACATGACGACGTGAAACCCGACGCCATCCGCGCCATCCTTGGCGCGGCCCCGGTGGCCGCAGAATAAGGGGGCGGGCCGCCGCGCACCGCATCCGCCATGCACGTCATCTTTCGTGAAAGCCACGGTCTGGAAGAGACCGAGACCCCAACCGATCTGGCCCAGAGCCCGGCGGAACTGGTGGTCTTGTCGCTGTCCGATTCCGATCTGGGCGCTTTCGCCGCCGGGTGGGAGCGGGGCGGCGGGCGTGAGGGGCGGATGCCGACGCTGCGGTTGGCCAATATTGTGGCGCTGAAACACCCGCTGTCGGTGGATACTTATATTGAGCAGACACTCGCGGGGGCCAAGGGCATCCTGATCCGTCTGATCGGCGGCGTCCCGTATTGGCCCTACGGCATCCAGCAGATCGCGGCGCTGGCGCAGGAACGGGGGATTGCCCTTGCGGTCCTGCCCGCCGATGGGCGTGCCGATGCGCGGCTGGACGGCGTGTCTACCTTGCCGGTCTCGACGCTGCGGCGGTTGCAGCATCTGTGTGATGCGGGCGGTGCCGTGGCGGCGCAGGCGGCGCTGGCACAGATGGCACTGGCGGCGGGGCTGTATGCCGGGCCGGTGCGGGGCACAAAACATGTGCCCGAAGTCGGTGCATGGCTGCCGGAACATGGGGTGTGCTGCCCGGTTCTGGCGCATGTGCCGCATGTGGCAAAGCCACGGGTGCTGGTTGTCTTTTATCGCTCTTACCTTGTGGCGGCGGACCTTGCCCCGGTCGAGGCATTGTGCACGGCACTGCGTGAGCGTGACTTTGACGTCATGGGCCTGTTTGCCCCCTCGCTAAAGGCCCCGGGGGCGGCGGTGTGGATGGCGCGGCAGGTCGCGCATCTGGCCCCTGCGGCAATCGTCAACGCGACCTCGTTTTCCGGACGCGGGGCTAAGGGGACCTCGCCACTGGACGCGGGCGGCGTGCCTGTCTTTCAGGTGGCGCTGGCCACCTCGACCCGCGCGACATGGGCCGAGGCCGATCGCGGTCTGTCGCCTGCCGATCTGGCGATGCACGTGGTGTTGCCAGAGGTGGACGGGCGCCTCTTTGCCGGTGTGACCTCTTTCAAGGAACCGCAGACCCGCGACCCGGAATTGCAATTCGCGCGGGTTGCCCATGTGCCGGATGCCGCGCGCGTGGCGGCAGTGGCAGAGCGCGTGGCGCGTTGGGTCGGACTGGGGGCCATGCCTGCCGCAAAGCGCCGTTTGGCACTGGTTCTGTCGACTTACCCGGGGCGCGACTGGAACATGGCGCATGCGGTGGGTCTGGATGCGTTGGCCTCGGCCTCGGCCATTCTGGAGGATCTGGCAGAGGCGGGATATGCGGTGGAAACAAGGGTTTCCGCCGAGGCGCTGGGGGCAGAGCGTCTGACGTGGTCCTTGACCGAATATAAGTCCGTAATGTCCAACCTTCCCAAAAGGTTGCAGGATGATCTTGCAGCGGCCTGGGGGGCGCCGGAGGAGGATGTTGACTGTGTGGACGGGGCGTTTTCGTTCCGGGCGATGCGGCGGGGCGCGGCACTGGTGGCGCTACAGCCGGAACGCGGGACACCGGATGCGCGGGACGACGACTACCACGATCTTTCCCGCGTGCCGCGCCATGCCTACGTGGCCTTTTACCTGTGGCTGCAAGATCAGGTCGACGCGCTGATCCATGTCGGCGCGCATGGCACGCTTGAATGGTTGCCCGGCAAGTCAGTCGCCCTTTCAGAGGCATGTTGGCCCGAGGCTCTGGCCGGGAAAATGCCCGTGATCTACCCGTTTATTGTCAACGATCCGGGCGAGGCGGCGCAGGCCAAGCGGCGCATCGGGGCGGTTACGTTGGGCCATGTGCCACCGCCGCTGCGCGAGGCAAGTGTTCCAGAAAGGCTGTCGCGGCTGGAGGCATTGCTGGACGAGTTTTCGAACGCCGACGGGCTGGACCCAAGGCGGCGGGATCGCTTGATGCAAGACATCAGGGTTGAGGCGCAAGCCGTTGGTGTCGAAGGTGATCTTGGGATTTCGACGGGATCATGTCCCTCTGAGGCGATCACTCGGATTGACCGGTTTGTCTGCGACGTCAAGGAAAGCCAGTTCGGCGATGGTTTGCATATCTGGGGGCGGAGTTACGATTTTTCGCCGAAAAATCGTCCCACCTTCGATGTGGCTCCATCGGCAGAGGCAGAGCGGAGGGCGCTTCTGGAGGCGCTGGACGGGCGGCGGATCGCCTCTGGCCCGTCGGGGTCGCCGTACCGGGGACGAACGGATGTGTTGCCGACCGGGCGCAACCTGTACACGACCGACCCGCGTTCGGTGCCGACTCGCAGCGCTCATGCGCAGGGCGTGCGGCTGGCCGAGGAACTGGTGCGGCGGCATCTGCAGGACGAGGGCGACTGGCCCAAGGGTTTGATCGTGGATCTCTGGGGTTCGGCGACCATGCGCACGGCGGGAGAAGAGTTCGCCATGGCGTTGCACCTGCTGGGGGTGCGGCCCGTCTGGGACGCGGGCAGTGAGCGGGTCAGCGGCATCGAGGTTCTGCCCATTGCGGAATTGGACCGACCCCGTATCGACGTGACGCTGCGAGTGTCTGGCCTGTTCCGGGATGTGTTTCCGACGCTTTCCGTGCTCTTTGGGCAGGCGGTCAAGACCCTAAGCCAGCGGGACGAAGCGCCCGACTGGAACCCATTTGTCGGGCAATCGGGCGCACGGGTTTACGGTCCGGCGCCGGGCAGCTTTGGCTTGGGGATCGGGGCGCAGATCGGCGACTACACTGACGAGGCGCGGCAGGCGGCGGGGCAGGCGTGGCTGACGGCGTCAAGCTGGGCATATGACGAGGGCACAGGCACGCGCGATGATGATGGCCTGCGTGCACGGGTGCGCCACGCGGACAGTTTTGTCCACCTTCAGGACTTGCCGGAAACGGACCTGCTATTGGCCGAGGATTACGCCAGCCACGAGGCGGGATTCGCCGCAGCACAAGGCGTGGCTGGTGGCCGCGCGGCGCTCTACCACCTGGACAATACCGACCCTGCAAGACCCCGGGCGCGCGGTTTGACAGAGGAAATCGCCCGTGTCGTACAAGCGCGGGCGGCCAATCCGGCGTGGATCGATGGTATGCGGCGGCACGGATTCCGGGGCGCGGCGGAAATCGCCGCGACGTTGGAAAACATGGCGGCCTTTGCGCAACTGGCGGACGTTGTGCCGGGCCATCTGTTCGATCTTTACTTTGACGCGACCCTGGGCGATGCGGACGTCACCCAGTTCCTTGAACAGGCCAATCCAGAGGCGCTGGCGGCGATGCGTGCGCGATTTGCGGCTTTGCATGAGGCGGGCCTGTGGCAGACGCGGCGCAATTCCATCCTTGCATCTTTGGAGGCGGCGCAATGAGCGCGCCTCAGGTCAAGGGCTGGTGCCCCGGTGCCTTTCGACCGATGATGTCGGGCGACGGGCTGGTGGTGCGGGTGCGGCCGCCCTTGGGGGCGATCAGCGCGGCTCAGGCCACCGGCCTGGCCGATCTGGCAGAGCAGCATGGCAGCGGCGTTGTTGAGACGACGGCACGGGCCAATCTGCAACTGCGCGGCGTGGCCGAGGCCGCCTATCCGGCGTTGATGCAGGACCTGCGGGCGCTGGGTTTGCTGGGCGATGCGGACAGTGAGGCGCGCCGCAACCTTGTGCTGGACCCGTTCCACGCGCGGGGAACAGAGGAAATTGCGCGCCGGTTGCTGGAGGGGCTGTCTAAAGCTGAGTTTTCCGGACTGCCGGGCAAGTTCGGCTTTGTGATCGACCCCGGCACGCCCCGGCGTTTGGCTGGGATCAGCGGCGACATCCGGATCGAAGGCGCGGCAGGTGGGATGATCCTGCGCGCTGACGGCGCTGCCACCGGGCGGCGTTTGCGCAACAGCGAAGAGGCGGTCAGCCAAGCGCTCGATCTGGCGCGATGGTTCCTGACCAGTGGCGGTGTCGGCGCGGATGGGCGCGGGCGCATGGCGCGTCACCTTGCGGACGGGGCAGACCTGCCCGACGCTCTGGCGGGGGATGTTGAACCGTCACCTAGCGCTCCGGAACCGCAACCGGGGCCGCAAGACGTGGGGCTGTGTGCCGCTGCCGCCTTTGGCCAGTTCACGGCCAGCGCCCTGCGCGCCTTGTCCGGGGCGGGCGGGCCGATCCGTGTGACGCCTTACCGGATGCTCTACTTGCCTGACGTGATGATCCAGCCGGACCACCCGGACCTGATTCTTGACCCACAGGACCCGCTGCGCCGGGTTCAGGCCTGCACCGGCATGCCCGGTTGCCCGCAGGCAAATGTCACCACCCGCGACCTTGCACGCCGCATCGCGCCCCGTATCCCCGACGGCCAGCAATGGCACGTTTCGGGCTGTGCCAAGGGCTGCGCCTATCCGCGTGTTGCGGACCTCACCCTGGTCGGGCGCGACGGCGCATTCGACCTTGTCAAGCAAGGGACCCCGTGGGATGACCCCATCCGCCGCGGGCTGAGCCCTTTGGAAATAGACGAACAAGTCAGGCCCTGAACTCATGCCCTACACATACGAAAAAGACGGCGCGGCCATCTATAAAGAAAGCTTTGCCACCATCCGGGCGGAGGCCGACCTGGACCGCTTTGCCGCTGATGCAGAGCAGGTCGTGGTGCGCATGATCCATGCGGCGGGCCTTGTCGGGTTGGAACGGGACGTCAAGGTATCGACAGGCATGGTCGCGGCGGCCCGCGCGGCGCTGGAAAATGGCGCGCCGATCTTTTGCGATGCCTACATGGTGTCCGAGGGCGTGACGCGCAAACGCCTGCCTGCGGGCAACGACGTGATCTGCACTCTGCGCGACGTGTCGGTGCCGGAACTGGCGGCGCAACTGGGCACCACCCGGTCGGCGGCCGCGCTGGAACTGTGGCGGCCCCGGCTGGAGGGCGCGCTGGTGGCCATCGGCAATGCGCCCACGGCGCTGTTTCACCTATTGGAGATGCTGGAGGACCCGGATTGCCCGCGCCCTGCGGCCATCATCGGCTGCCCGGTGGGTTTTGTCGGGGCGCGCGAGTCCAAGGACGCCCTGTGGCAGGCGCAGCCAGTGCCCTCCTTGATTGTCGAGGGACGGTTGGGCGGCAGCGCCATCACCGTCGCCGCGATCAACGCCATCGCGAGCCGCGCAGAATGAGGGGCGGGACGGTCTACGGCACCGGCCTCGGCCCCGGCGATCCCGAATTGATGAGCGTGCGCGCCGACAAACTGGTGCGCCGCGCGCGCCACATCGCCTACTTCCGCAAGGCCGGGCGGGCGGGCCGCGCACGCAGCATCGTCAACGGCATGCTGCGTGAGGACGTGGTGGAATTCGCGATGGAATACCCGGTCACCACCGAGATCCCGCTTAGTGATCCGCGCTACAACGACATCCTGTCGGCCTTCTATGGCGATTGCGTGGCGCATCTCAAGGCGCTGGTGGCGGCGGGTGAGGATGTGGTGGTGCTGTGCGAGGGCGATCCGTTTTTCTACGGCTCCTTCATGCATCTCTATACGCGTCTGCGCGGTGAGGTGCCGGTGCATGTGGTGCCTGCAATCACCGGCATGTCAGCAGCCTGGACCGCGACCGGAGAGCCGATCACATGGGGCGATGATGTCCTGAGCGTGCTGATGGCAACCCTGCCAGAGGACGAACTGGCGGCGCGTATGGCGGATGCCGACGCGCTGGTGGTGATGAAGATCGGGCGCAACATGCCGCGCGTCCGGGCAGCCTTGGAAAAGGCAGGCAAACTGGAGCGTGCATGGCTGGTGGAATGCGCCAGCATGGACGGGCAGGTCGTGATGAAACTGACCGATGCGGATGACCGCGTCTCGCCGTATTTCTCTATCGTGATTGTCCATGGACAGGGACGGCGACCATGAGCGGCTGGGTTGTGATCGCAGGCCTTGGGCCGGGGGATGACGCGCTGGTCACGCCAGAGGTCACGGCAACGCTGGCCGAGGCGACCGATATCGTTGGCTACATTCCTTACGTCCGCCGGATAGCCCCGCGCGACGGGCTGCGCCTGCACGAAAGCGACAACCGGGTGGAACTGGATCGCTCGCGGCACGCGCTGGAAATGGCGGCAGAGGGGCGGCGGGTGGTTGTTGTGTCCTCCGGCGATCCCGGCGTCTTTGCCATGGCCTCGGCGGTGTTCGAGGCGGTCGAGGCGGGGCCTGCGGGCTGGCGCGCATTGGAAATCCGCGTGTTGCCGGGCATCACCGCGATGCTGGCGGCCGCGGCCAAGGCGGGGGCTCCGCTGGGCCATGACTTCTGCGCCATCAACCTTAGCGATAACCTCAAACCCTGGGCTCTGATCGAGAAACGCCTGCGGCTGGCGGCAGAGGCGGATTTCGCCATGGGATTCTACAACCCTCGTTCCAAATCACGGCCCGAAGGGTTTGGCCGTGCGCTGGACGTGCTGCGCGAGGCCTGTGAGCCGAACCGTGTGGTGATCTTTGCCCGCGCGGTTTCCACCCCCGAAGAGGCGCTGCGGGTGGTGCATCTGCGCGATGCCACGCCAGAGATGGCGGATATGCGCACAGTTGTCTTGGTCGGCTCATCCCTGACGCGGATCATTGAACGCGACGGCGCGGACCCGTGGGTCTATACGCCCAGATCGGTCCCGGCATGAGCAACCCAGTCCAGCACCTCCTGCGGCGTCGCCACTTCGCGCCGGTCGGGCAGGGTGGGGCGGTCGATCATCAGGACCGGCAGGCGCAAGCCGCGCGCGGCCTCCAGCTTGGCCGAGGCACCTGTCCCACCGGCATTTTTGGAAACGATCAACTCGATCCCGTGTTGTTCCATCAGCGCCCGGTCGCCCTCTACCGTGAACGGCCCGCGATCGACGATCACGTTGTACTCGGGAAAGGGCGGCGGAGTCTTGGGCGGATCGACAAGCCGCAACAGATAGGTGTGCTGCGGGTTGGGCGCGAAGTCATCCAGATGCATCCGGCCCACGGCCAGCATCACGCGACGGCCCGGACGGTCCAGCGCCCGCACGGCGGCAGGTATGTCTGGCACATGGGTCCAGTTATCGCCGGGCTGCGGCTGCCACGCGGGGCGGGTCAGCGCCAGCATCGGGATGCCCGCCTCTGCGGCGGCATGCACTGCGTTCCCGCTCATCTGCGCAGCGAATGGATGCGTGGCGTCTACCAGATGCGTGATGCCGTGGTCGAGGATGAAGCGGGTCAGGCCCGCAACCCCGCCGAATCCACCAACCCGTTGCGGCAAGGGTTGGCGGCGCGGGCGGTCCACCCGTCCGGCAAAGCTGACGATGCCATGCAGGCCACGTTCCGCCATCAGGTTCGCCAGCGCGGTCGCCTCTGTCGTGCCGCCAAGGATCAAGAGGTTGGGTGTCATGGCTGAGGGCGCTCCGTGGCTGACGATCATTGGTCTGGGCGAAGATGGACCGGACGGCCTGACGGGCGCAAGCCGTGCCGCCCTAGAGGCGGCGGAAATAATTATGGGCCCGCCGCGTCACCTGTCGCTGTTGCCCGACCTGCCGGGGCAGCGGGTGGACTGGCCGGTGCCCTTTGCCGACGGGCTGGACCTGCTGGCGGAATTTTCCGGGCGCAAGGTGGCTGTGCTGGCCTCTGGCGATCCGTTCTGGTTTGGCGCGGGCAGCGTGATTGCGCGGCGGTTCGCGCGCTCCGAATGGCGCGCCCTGCCGGGACCGTCGGTGTTTTCGTTGGCGGCGGCGCACCTTGGCTGGCCGCTGGAAAAGACGCTGTGCCTTGGCCATCACGCGGCCCCGCTGACGCGGCTGAGGCGGCATCTGGCGCGCGGCGTTCGGATTATCGTGACATTGCGCGACGGGGCGGCGCTTTCTGAGCTGGGCCGCTACCTGTCGGGCCTTGGCTTTGGCGCGTCGACCCTGTGGGTGATGGAGGCGCTGGGCGGTCCGCGCGAAGCGGTGACGCAATCGCAGGCGGATGCGGTGACCGGCGCATTCACCCACCCGGTTGCGGTAGCGTTGCAGATTGACGGCGACGGCGCGGCACTGCCTCGTGCGTCCGGTCTGGCGGATGGGTTTTTCGACAGCGACGGCGTGATGACCAAACGCCCGGTGCGGGCGCTGACGCTCTCTGCGCTGGCCCCGAAACCGTTTGAGGTGCTCTGGGACATCGGCGGCGGCTCTGGCAGCATCGGGATCGAATGGCTGCTGAGCCATCCCACAACCGAAGCCGTCGCCATTGAGACGCGCGCGGACCGGATCGGGCTGATCACGGCGAATGCCGCCGCGCTGGGCGTGGATCGCCTGCGCGTGGTCGAGGGCAAGGCACCTGAGGCGCTGGCGGACCTGCCGATACCGGATGCGGTTTTCATCGGCGGCGGGCTGAGCGTCGCGCTGCTGGACTGGCTTTATGCGCATGTGCCAGCGGGCACCCAGCTGGTCGCTAATGCCGTAACGTTGGAAAGCGAGGCGGTGTTGATCGCGGCGCATCGCACGCGCGGCGGGTCGCTGCTGCGGATCGACCTGTCAGAGGCGGCCCCGCTGGGCCCGCGTACCGGATGGAAAGCCGCCTATCCTGTCGTTCAGTGGAGCGTGGTTCTGTGATCGTGGCGGGGTTCGGGTTCCGCGCGGCGGCGACGGTCAGCAGCCTGGAAGACGCGCTGGACCAGACAGGGCACGCGCTAGAGGTTCACGCGCTTTCCACCGCGTCGGATAAGGCCGAAACGCCAGCCTTTGCCGCTTTGGCTGCGCTGACGGGCTTACCTGTCCTTGCGATTGACGGCGATACGCTGCGCGCGCAAGTCACAAAAACGCAATCCCCGGACAGCCTTGCCGCGCGCGGCACCGGCAGCGTGGCCGAGGCGGCGGCGCTGGCGGCGGCAGGACCGGGCGCGCGGCTGATCGGAGCGCGCGTGGTGTCCGCCGACAAGATGGCCACCTGCGCGCTGGCACTGACTGCTAAAGGAGACGACACATGACCGTGCATTTTATCGGGGCCGGACCGGGGGCGGCGGACCTGTTGACCCTGCGCGGGCGCGACCTGATCGCCGCCTGTCCGGTTTGCCTGTATGCGGGGTCGCTGGTGCCCGAGGCGGTGCTGGCGCATTGCCCCGACGGCGCGCGGATCGTGAACACCGCGCCTTTGGACCTTGATGCCATCATTGCCGAAATCGCGGCGGCCCACCAAGCAGGGCGAGACGTGGCGCGGTTGCACTCCGGCGACCTGTCTGTCTGGTCGGCGATGGGGGAGCAATTGCGCAGACTGGATGCGCTGGGCATTCCCTACGATGTGACCCCCGGCGTGCCGTCCTTTGCGGCGGCGGCAGCGGCGCTGGCGACTGAATTGACGGTGCCGGAGATCGCGCAATCCGTGGTGCTGACCCGCACGCAGGGGCGCGCCTCTCCGATGCCCAAGGGTGAGAGCCTTGCCAATTTCGCCGCCACCGGCGCGACACTGGCGTTGCATCTGTCGGTTGGGCAATTGGAAAAGGTGCAGGCCGAACTGGTGCCGCACTACGGGGCGGACTGCCCGGTGGCGGTGGTCTATCGCGCCAGTTGGCCGGATCAGCGCGTGATCCGCTGCACGCTTGGCGGTCTCACGGATGCCGTGGATGAGGGGATCTCGCGCACCGCGCTGATCCTTGTCGGCAAGGCGCTGGGCGCGGGATTGACTGCCGAAAGCCAGCTATATTCGGCAGAGTATGACAGACGCTATCGGCCCCAAAGCGCCGACAGCCCATGGGCGGAGTGGCAACATGGCGATGATTGAGATGCCTCCGGGCCTGATGATTTCGGCCCCGGCGTCGGGTACGGGCAAAACGACAGTGATGTTGGGCCTGCTGCGCGCGCTGCGCGATGCGGGCCAAACGGTGCAGCCTTTCAAATCCGGGCCGGATTATATCGACCCGGCCTTTCACCTTGCCGCCAGCGGTCGGGCGTCGTTCAACCTTGATACATGGGCGATGGACGGCGGGCTGCTGGACGCGATCAGCGGACAGGCGGCAGGCGCGGACATCTGCATCGGCGAAGGGTCTATGGGGCTGTATGACGGCGTGGCGACACGCGGGCAGAGCGGCTTTGGCTCATCGGCTGAGACGGCCTTGCGCATGGGCTGGCCCGTGGTGCTGGTCGTCGATGTGGGCGGGCAAGCGCAATCGGCGGCGGCCACGGCGCTGGGCTTTCGCGAATACATGCCGGACTTGCCCTTTGCGGGCGTGATCCTGAACCGCTGCGCCTCTCCCCGGCACGAACGCCTGACCCGGTTGGGGATGGAGCGTGCGGGGATCGAGGTGTTGGGTGTACTGCCCCGGAACGGCGATCTGACCCTGCCGGAACGCCATTTGGGCCTGATCCAAGCGGTGGAGCATCCGGACCTCGAGGCCGCCATCAGCGGTTATGCCGATTTCCTGCGCGCGAACGTGGACCTTGACCGCATCCGGGCGGCGGCCTCTGGCGGTGGCACGGCGGGTGGCGCGCTGCCCAAGCCCCCGGCGCAACGCATCGCGCTGGCGCGGGACGCAGCGTTTTCCTTCACCTATCCGCATCAGCTAGAGGGCTGGCGTGCGGCAGGGGCCGAGATCCTGCCGTTTTCGCCCCTTGCGGATGAAGCACCGGATGCCTCTGCCGATCTGGTTTGGCTGCCCGGCGGCTATCCCGAACTGCACGCAGGGCGGCTGGCGGCGGCGAACACCTTCCGCACCGGTCTGCGGGCCTTTGCGGAAACGCGGCCCGTGCATGGCGAATGTGGGGGATATATGGCGCTTGGGGCCGCATTGGTCGACAAAGAGGGCGTTTCACATCAGATGGCGGGCCTTTTGGGGCTGGTGACGTCTTATGAAAAGCGCAAGTTCCATCTTGGCTACAGGCGCGCTATCTTGCAGGCGGACCTGTCTGGTTACGCGCCCGGCACGGCGCTACGCGGGCATGAGTTCCACTATTCCACCATCCTCGACCAGCCCGACGCGCCCTTGGCGGCGGTCGCCGACGCGGATGGCAACCCGGTGCCAGAGACCGGCTCACACCGGGGCAACGTGTCTGGCACCTTCTTTCACCTGATCGCGGCAGAGGCAGTGGCATCATGAGCGGTTTCGTCAGTTTCGTCGGCAGCGGGCCGGGGGATCCCGAACTGCTGACGCTAAAGGCGGTGGACCGTCTGAAACGCGCCGATGCGGTGCTGTTCGACGATTTGTCCTCTGGCCCGATCCTCAGCCATGTGCGCGCCGGTGCTGACCTGATCGGCGTGGGCAAACGGGCCGGGCGGTTGTCTCCGAAGCAGCATCACGTCAGTCAGTTGCTGGTGGAGTATGCTCAAGAGGGCGGGCGCATCGTGCGGCTGAAATCCGGCGACTCGGGACTGTTTGGGCGGCTAGAGGAAGAGCAGGTCGCGTTGCGTGCGGCGGGCATCGACTATGAAATCATCCCCGGTATCCCCTCGGCTGTGGCAGCGGCGGCGGCCTGTGGCATCCCGTTGACCCGGCGGCTGACGGCGCGGAGGGTGCAGTTTGTGACCGGCCATGACGTCAGCGGTGAACTGCCCGAGGATCTGGATTTGCAAGCGCTGGCCGATCCCAGCGCGATGACCGTGGTGTTCATGGGCAAACGGACCTTTCCCAAGCTGGCGGCGGCCCTGTTCGAAAAGGGTCTGCCAGAGACGACCCCGGCTATTCTGGCCGAGGCCGTTGGCACGGCGGAGCAGTCTCTGCATCGCGACACGGTGGCGGGGCTGTCGGCGCGGCTGGCGGGGGAGATCGGGACCAAACCGGCGCTGATCTTGTACGGGCCAATGGCCGAGCTGGGGGTGGGGTTTGACTGAGCTTTGGCTGGTCGGGATCGGCACGGGCAATCCTGAGCATGTGACGCTGGAGGGGCAGCGCGCCCTGCGCGAGGCGGCGGTGGTGCTGATCCCGCGCAAGGGGGCGGCCAAGGAGGATCTGGCGGAATTGCGGCTGGGGATCTTGCGGGCCTCAGGCTCGGACGCGCGGGTGATCCCGTTTGAGATGCCGGTGCGCGACGAGAGCCTGCCCTATGCGGAGCGGGTCGAGCGGTGGCACGACGCAATCGCGGCCCTTTGGGTGGCCGCGCTGGAGGGCGCGCTGGAGGGGCCGGTGGCGCTGTTGGTCTGGGGCGATCCGGGGCTGTACGACAGCACGCTGAGGATTGCGGCCCGATTGGACCCTGCGCCACGGGTGAGGGTGGTGCCGGGGGTGACGGCCTTGCAGGCGCTGACCTCGGCCCATGCGGTGCCCTTCAATACGGTGAATGGGGCCGTGGTGGTCACGACGGGGCGGCGGCTGCGGGATCATGGCTGGCCCGAGGGGGCCGGGACGGTGGTGGTCATGCTGGACGGGGAGTGCTCGTTTCAAAGCCTCGATCCGACCGGCATTTCGATTTGGTGGGGTGGTTTTCTGGGCATGGCCGAGCAGGTGCTGGAGGCGGGGCCATTGGCGGAGGCTGGGCCGAAAATCGTGGCCAAGCGGGCCGAGGCAAGGGCAAAACATGGCTGGATCATGGACACCTATCTGATGCGGCGGGAGTGAGGCTGTCCACATGTGGCGGCCAAGGTGACGTCGCGTCTTCAATGGCTTGCAGAGGCGATTTTACCCTTTGTTAGGAAAGACACGGCGCGCAGACGGCGGGAAATCCACACTCGGCACCAGAGATCGGGGTGATAGACTGCGGCGCGAATCCTTTGCCCGGAGTCCGCTTTGCAGATGCTGATTGACCGCCTTGCCGCCGCCGCTGTGCTGATGGCTGCTGCCAGTGCCGCCTACGCACAGGATCTGATGCTGTTTCCGCCGTCCACGTTTGGGCAGGTCGTCGCGCCACAGACGGAATCCCTGCTGGGCGATGTCCAGCTTGAGGCGCAGGTGGGGGCCTATAACAATGAGTTCATATCGAACTATGGCGCAAATTCGGTTTTTGCGCGCACCGGCCGCGCGGTGGGGATGTTGCAGATCCTGACCAATATCGGCCACGCACCCTGCACCGGGTTTCTGGTCGCGGGCAACAAGCTGATCACCAACCATCATTGCGTGCCGGGTATCCTGAAAAACCCCCAGATGATCGAGAAGGGCGCCACCAGTATCGCAGCGGTGCAATTTCATGCGGGGTTCCTGCGGGACGGGCTGGACGACGGGGTAAAGACATTCCACGTCAACCCGATGCCGTTGGAGACAAGCGAGGCGCTGGATTACACCGTTCTGCAAGTGCTGGGGGATGCCAATGCCGAGTTCGGCGCGCTGGAACTGTCAGCGGCGGTGCCTGCGGACCGCGATCCGTTCTGGGTAATCGGCCACCCGATGGGCGAGGCGCAGCGCATCAGCCGTGAGAAATGTCAGGCGGACAGTCCGGCAGTGGCGAAACAGCGGCTGCGCCATACCTGCGATACGTTGCCGGGCAATTCCGGCTCTCCGGTGATCGACGCGGGCAGCCAAAAGGTGATTGCCCTGCACCATGCGGGCAGCCGCGCGGGCGAGGTGAATTTTGCCGTGCCGATGGCCGAGATCTTGGCGCAGTCGAAGGTATTGAAGGCGGCGGTACAGGCACCGCAGGCCCCGGAGTCCGGTGAGCAGGATACGGCGCGGGCGCTGGCCGCTGCGCTGGCGGAATTGGAGAAGTTGCGCGCAGAACAGGCTGCGGCACTGCGTGCGGTTCCTGCCGAGACGGACGATGCGGAACCGGTAGAGAAACCGGTCGATGAACCCATTGCGGAACCGGTTGAAAAACCGATCGCCGAACCTGTTGCGGAGCGGGTCAAGATACCGGCACAGACACCGCAGAGTCGTCGTGACATTCTGCGTCAGTCGCAAGCACATCTGAATACGCTGGGCTGTGATGCGGGCACGCCTGACGGGATTACGGGCCCGCGCACGCGCGAGGCGTTTCGCCGCTTTCTGGCGGCAAGCGATGTGGCGCTGGAGGTCGGGGATCTGGGCACGGCGCAGGCGTTGGATGCGATCCGGGCGCGGTCCGGGACGGTCTGCGCCCCGGTCGTGGTGGCCCCCAAACCAGTATCGAGGGACGCAGAGCCGGTCGCGGCACCTGCGCCCGCTGCGCCGACCTATTCGATAGCTGGAACGTGGCGTTGGACGGCAACCTGTCCGCTGGGGGTCGCCACCGGTACCACCGTCTATCGGTCGGCGGGCGGCAATGCGTTTACGGGCACGATCAGCGGCTCATCCGGGGCAGGCAGCACGCGCGGCGTTCTGAACGGGCGCAGCTTTTCGGGTACGGAGACGTTTGGTTGGGTTACGAATGCCGCCAATGGGACATTATCAAAGGACGGTCGGTCGCTGAGCCTGAGCGTCTCAAACGGGTGCAGCGTTTCGGCGCGCAAGAATTAGCGCCTCGCCAGTGGGGCTAGACCGGCACCAACTGCCCGTCGGTCAGTTCCAGCGCACAGGGGGCGATGGCCTTGCGGAATGCGGGATCGTGGCTGACCAGCAGGATCGGCAGCGGCAGGGCCGTCAGGATCTCTGTCAGGCGGGCGGCGTTCTTTGGGTCGAGCGCGTTGGTGGGTTCATCCAGCAGGAGGACTTCGGGGGTCATGGCGAGGACGGTGGCCAGCGTCACGAGGCGCTTTTCGCCGCCCGACAGTTTGTGCGTGACGCGGTCGCGCAGGTGGTGGAGGTCGAGATCATCCAGCAGGCGGTCGGTGATCTCCAGCGCCTGGGCCCGGGTCTTGCCAAGGTTGAGGGGGCCGAATGCCACGTCCTCGGCCACGGTGGGGCAGAACAGTTGGTCGTCGGGGTCTTGGAACACCAGTCCGATGCGGCGGCGGACCTCATGGAAATCCTTTTCGCGCGAGCGGGGCTGGTCGAAGACCGTCACCGTGCCCGAAGTGGGCCGTTGCAGGCCAAGGATCATCCGCAAGAGGGTGCTTTTGCCCGCGCCATTGGCGCCGGTGATCGACAGGCGTTCGCCCGCGCCCAGTTGCATGGACGCGCCGGACAACACCGGGGGCTGACCGGGGTAGGCAAAGTGGATGTCCTCAAGCTGGATCAGCGCCATGTCAGGTCCAATGTGATGAGGGCGATCAGGAGGACAGTCAGCGCGGTGGCGAATATCGCGTCGGCGCGGGTGGTGCGAAAGTCGTGCAGCAGCAGGATGCGGCCCGAAAAGCCCCGGCATTTCATCGCGGCCAGCACCCGCTCGGACCGTTCGATGGCGCGGACCATCATCATGCCGACGAGATAGCCAAAGCTGCGGTAGCTGTGCCAGTTCGTGCCGGAGCGAAAGCCGCGCACCTTCATGGCGGCGCGCAGGCGCAGGTATTCGGCGCGCAGCACCTCGATATAGCGGATGGTGAACATCATCAGGTGCACAAGGGTTTCGGGGGTTTTCAGGCGATAGAGCGCGTGGCCAAGGGTGACAGGCTCCAGCGTGCCGACAAGGGTCATGAGGGTCAGGACAACGGCATTGGCGGTCAGGCCGATCTCTATGGCGCGGGCGACGCCCTGCCATGTGGCGGGATAACCCCAGAGGGTAAAGATGGCGTCGCCGGGCACGGTGAAGGGCAAGAGCGCCAGCATGAACAGGATGAACCCGTCCACCATGGCGACCCGTTTCAGGGTCGGGAGGGCGGGCAGGCGCGACAGGGCCAGCAAGGTGAGCGCTGCGGCAAGGGCGGCGGCCAGCGCGGGCAGGGTGTCGAGCGCGACCGTGGTGATGGCAAAGACCAGCGCGGCCACGATGCGGACGCGTGGGTCCAGCGCGCCGAGGCGGCTGGCGCTGCGCTCTGCCCCGGTGTCGGTCAGGGTGCTGTCGCCGTTGGACAGGACGTGTGCCATGCGCCTAGCCGTTCAGCCGCCGACGGGCGGCGATGTAGAAGGCCAGACCGAACAGGCCAAGGATATAGCCCATCCCGCCAAGGATGGTTTGCAGGTCGTTCTTTTCGCGGTAGGCGGCGATTTCGCGGCGCAGGGGGCGCATCTCGTCGCGGACGATGCGGGCGATTTCGGCCCGGTCGGCGGCGCTGAGGCCCGCGCCGGGGGCGGCGGTTTGGGGTGTCGCGGGCGGCGGGGCGGCGGCGGGGGCGACCCCCAGCAGGGCCGCGACCTCATCGGCAGGCATGGTGGTGTCGGCGACATGGCCCGCGCCCAGATCGGCGCGGAAGGTATGGGCGACAGGGGCGGTTGGCGTGAACAGAAAGAACCCCTCGGCGTCGGTCACGGTTTCCCCCAGCAGCGCGCCGTCGGGGCCGTAGACCTGCACCGGCAGGTCGGGCGCCATGGACCCGTTGGAAAAGCCGATTTCGCCCTCGATGGCGGTGCCGGAGGGAAAGACCGAGGCGATGACCTTATGCGCCAGCGCAGGCAGCGGCAGGGCGCAGAGCGTCAGGAGCAGCATGAGGCGTGTCATGGCGTGGACCCCTGAAGTGCGGTGAACAGGTCGGGTTTGACCTTGCGCGCCAGCAGCACGGCAAAGCCGGTCAGCAGCCCCTCGATCACGATGACGGGCAGATGGGCGACAAGGATCAGATGGGCGGCGGCGAGGAACTCTTGCCCCGTCATCATCAGTGACAGGGCGACGCCCAAGGTGGTCAGGGCAATGGCCAGCGCGCCGGCAAAACCGCCCAGCAGCGCGGCCATCACCGGACGGCTGCGCGGGATAAGCGGGCGAAAGGCAAGGCCGACCAGCACGGCGGGCAGCGCGATATTGACCGTGTTGATGCCCAGCACCGTCACGCCGCCAAAGCCGAAGAACACCGCCTGCAACAGCAGCCCGACAAAGAGGGTGGGAAAGGCCGCCCAGCCAAGGATCAACCCGGCCAGTCCATTGAGGATAAGATGCACCGACGACGGACCAACGGGCACATGGATCAGCGAAGACACAAAAAATGCCGCCGACAGCATCCCTGCCGCCGGGATACGTTCCAGAGGCAGGGCGCGCAGGCCAAGGGCGATGCCGCCCACGGCCGCCACCGCGCCGCCGATCACGACAGGGTTGGACAAGGCTCCGTCGACGATATGCATCGGCCTACTCCAGATCCCAGGCGCGAATCCAGAGCACGGCGTCCTGGCTCAATTCCTTGCCCTCATGTTCGACCACCGGCCCGGCCCCCAGCGCGGCAAAGCCCCAGTAGCCTGCGCGCGGCACGCCGAAGGTGAAATAGCCGTTCACGTCGGAAATCGCCACAACCGCGCCGCCGGGGGGCGGGGTGGTGACGGGGGCCGAGGCGCGGCTGCTGTCCATGTCTGGCTCTGCGGCCATGTACTCGATTTCGATTTCGGCCCCGGCGACGGGCGCGCCATTGGCCAGCACGCGGCCCGTGAAGGTCGATCCGGCGATCACGTTGTAGGGTTTGTTCAGCGGCACGATCTCGACCGGCAGTCCCACGGGGTCCATCCAGTCGGTGGGCATTGTCCCGCGATTGAGGAACGCCTTGGTGATCTGCTGGATATAGACGTCCTCTGTTTCCTCGAAATAGGGTTCAGGCACCGTCACCAGAATGTAGTCGCCGGAGCGCCGCACCGGGACCGAGCCGCGAAAGGCCGCGCCGGTATTGCCCGACCCCTGAAAGGCGACGGGTTCCAGCGTGTCCAGCAGGTCTGTCCGTTCACCGCGATGGATCATGAAGAACTCTAGCGGGCGGGCAAGGTCCATGACGTGGCCGTTTTCGAACGGGTGCCAGAAGACCAGTTTGACCGGCACATCGCCAGGGCGGTCGATCATCGTGTCGACGGTGTATTCCAGCAGGAAATGCGCAGAGGCGGCGGCGGGAAGGGCCATAAGGCCCGCCAACAGCGCCGGTTTCAGTGTGGGAAGCAGCTTCACCATGACCGTCCTTGTCCATGTCGCGCCATCCCCGGCGCAAAGCGTGATGGACGGCGGGATCGGACGGCCAATGTCGGACCAGAGCGGACTCCGGGCGGCGAAGGCCAGACGCTTACCCCGTCGTCCGGTGGAACCGCAGCCCCTATGCGGGCGACGGGTGTCCGGCAGGTCTCCTGGCTCGCGGGTCACTGTCTGGGCCTGCCTTCCCGGATTTCTCCAGTGGCGTCTTGGCCCGGACTCTCCGCTTACAGTTGCGGGGGCAGCTGCCGGTTTGGCGCGCAAGACACGCGCGGCACGGCATTCCCTCTTTCCCCCAAAGGACGCGCCTTTGGGACCGGTCACGTCCTTGTGTCTGACAGATGGCCGGTGCCGGGGCAATGGACAAAGCGACACGGGACAAGGCCGGCTGCGACATCCGAACAGGGCGGTTGACGGCGCGCGGGTTGCGGTCGATAGCTGGTCGCAGGATTGTTATCGCCAACGGGGGGCGCACTATGAAACGTTCACGCATCAACGCCATCATGACAGAGGCGGATGATCTGATCCGGCGGCATGGTTTTGTGTTGCCTCCCTTTGCACAATGGTCGCCAGAGGCCTTTGTGGCGCAGGCGGGGGCGGCGCGGCATGTGATCGATGCGCGCTGTGGCTGGGACATCACCGATTACGGTGCCGGGCGCTATGACGAGATGGGGCTGTTCCTGTTTACCCTGCGCAACGGACTGCTTTCGGATCTGACCAGCGGGCGCGGCATGTGCTACGCCGAAAAGCTGTTGATCTCAAAGCAGGATCAACTGTCGCCGATGCACACCCATGTGATCAAGGCAGAGGACATCATCAACCGGGGCGGTGCGACGCTGGTGGTCGAGCTGTATGGCTCTGACGATGAGGGCCGCTTTGCCGAGGATCGCGGCGGGCGGGTGATGTGCGACGGGATCGTGCATGACTACACGCCGGGCGAAAAGCTGCAACTTGCCCCCGGTGAGAGCGTGACGTTGCGCCCCGGCGACTGGCACGCCTTTTGGGGCGAGGGCGGCGATGTGCTGATCGGTGAGGTCAGCACCGTGAACGACGACGAGACCGACAACATCTTTCGCGAACCGATTGGCCGCTTTGCCGAGATCGAAGAGGATGAGGCGCCGTTGCACCTGCTGGTCAGCGATTACGCCAAATGGCTCGCGGCCTGAGCGCGCACGCGCGGCGCGCCGGTCATGTCGATGCGGCAGGTCAGCAGTTCATGGTCTGACAGGTACTGACCGGCCGCAGAAAGCGCCGGGGTCACGCGGGCGTCGGTTGCCGCCACGCCGCGCGTGAACAGCCAGTCCAGCATCCACAGCGGGTAGTTGACCGGTTTGCCGGGAGCGGCGCGGGTTGTGGGCAGGCCCGCATTACATCCGCGCCAGTCAAAGCTGTGGCTTTCAAAGACGTCGAAACAGGGCTCATGTGGGGCCGGATCGGCAAGGATGTTGGCGTAGGTTCGGATGCCGTCCATCAGGGATTTGGTATTGAGGTCGCCGCCGATCACAGTGGGGCCGGTGCCGTAGGTGCTGTCCAGCCTGTCTATCAGGGTGCGGGTATCGGCGGCGCGGCCTGCGGCGTCGCTTTCGCTTTCGTAATGCGCGGCGGTCAGGGTCAGCGGTCCGTGCGGGGTGGCGACTTGCGCGGCCACGGCCATCCGTCCGCCAAGGCGCAACTGGCCGTCGTTCTTGGGCTGAGAGACAAACCACATGCCGCCCGCATCCAGCGGGATCAGGGCGACATTCTCCAGCGGGTAGCGCGACAGGATGGCGTTGCCGTGCAGGCCGTGGGTGTTGGGGATATCGGCGAACAGCGAGGTTTCATAGGGATCGCCGGTGCCCAGTTCGACAAACTCGGTGCCAAAGGCATAGCCCATCCCGAGCGCCTCGGCGAGATCCCGGACGGTGTGGCGCTGGCCGGAGCGGGCCATACCGATGTCCACTTCTGTCGCCAGCACCACGTCCGCGCCGAGGCTGCGCAACAGCTCGGCGCTGTCCTCGACGCGCTTGCAGCGCTCGATGTTCCACGCGGCAACGGTCAGGCGCTGCGGCGCGGGCAGGGGCGCGGGGGGCTGGCGCAGTTCCAGCGTGTTCAGGCAGGGCCACTGCGCCTGCGCGCGGGCATTGAACGCGGCGTCGCCGCCGTTGGCGATGGCCTCGGCGCGGGCGGCGGCGCTGGGCGTTTCCATTTCGGAAACAGTTTGGGTCAAAACGGGACGCATGGCTTTCCTTTGGAAACGGGCGCGGGGGGGGCGCCGGTGTCCGACGCGCCTTGGCGAAGATGCGGGCGGGACGGGCGAAAGGCAATCGCCTGCGGGTGCGGGAGCCTCGGGCGGGTCTTGCCAATCCGGGCTGTCGCCGCCACTCTCCGCCGGACATTGGGCGGAGGGCAGGACATGTTGCGCAGGGCATTGGGAAAAGGCGGGCCAGAGGTTTCGGCGCTGGGCATCGGGGCAATGTCCTTTGCCGGGTTCTACGGCGCGGTCAGCGTCGAGGGCAGCCACGCGGTTCTGGACGCGGCGCTGGATGCGGGGGTCGATCACATCGACACCGCCAATGTCTATGGCATGGGCAAGTCCGAAGAGATCATTGGCGGCTTTCTGAAACGTTATGCGGGCAAGGGCGGCCTCCCGTTCCGTATCGCCACCAAAGCCTCGATCACTCGCGACCCGGACACCGGCGCGCGCTGTTTCGACAATTCCGCCGCCCATCTGGAGTCGGAACTGGACCGCAGCCTGAAACGGCTGGGGCTGGAGCGGGTCGACCTGTTCTATGTCCATCGCCGCGACCCAAGGTTCGAGATCGAGGAGGTCACGCAGACGCTGGCGCGGCTGGTCCAGAAGGGCAAGATCGGGGCCTTCGGCTTTTCCGAAATCGCGCCATCCAGCCTGCGCCGCGCTGCTGCCGTGCACCCCGTCGCTGCGGTACAGTCAGAATATTCGTTGCAGACGCGCCAGCCGGAAATGGGTTTGATTCAGGCCTGCGAAGAGTTGGGCACCGCGCTGGTTGCCTTTTCGCCGGTCGGGCGCGGGCTGTTGTCGGACACGCCGCCGACGCCCGAGCGGGTAGAGGCCGCAGCGTTTCTAAAGGTCAATCCGCGCTTTACCGGGTACAATCTGGAACGCAACATCGAGGCCAGCCAACCGTTGCGCGATCTGGCCGCCGAGGCGGGCTATCCCACGGCGACGCTGGCTATTGCATGGGTGCTGTCGCAGGGGCGTACGATGCACGCGATCCCCGGCACGCGCAGCCCCGGCCACCTGCATGAGTTGGTGCGCGGTGCCTGCATGATGCTGGGCGACGATCTGAAGGGTGTGATCGAGGCGCGCCTGCCGGTTGGCTGGGCCCACGGCGCACGCTATTCGCCCGATCAGTCCATCGGCCCCGAAGATTACTGCTGAGCGCCTCACTCGTGGGTGACAGGGGCCGGAACCCCGGATCACGCAAGGCGCAGTGGCGCGCACCGGCAGACGGTCGGCGCGGGCCGTTGTGGCCGGACCGGAGGGTCGCTGGCTTCATCTACTGGCCCCATCTAAAGGCATCCAACTCTTTGCGCCGGGCGACGGGGGTAGCGGACCTGACGACCCCAGAACAGGCGGGACAAGGCGCATCTGTAGATGCGGCGAGATGCAATTTTCTATGGGCGCGCAGCTTAACTGCTATACCTCTGTCTGAGTGACAAATGTGATTATCTTGGACGTCGACGTTGTCGAGCCTCGGGAGGACCCATGAAAACGCTTTTGACCGCCGCCGTGGCAGTGATGCTGTCCGTGTCGTCCGTTTTGGCCGACTGGGTGCCATCGGGACCGGTGAAGGTGCTGATCGGGTTCCGGGCCGGTGGCGGCGCGGACACGTTGGCCCGCCTGATTTCGGAGGACATCGCCGACAGCTATGGCTGGACCATGATCCCCGAAAACGTCACCGGGGCGGGGGGTGCCGTGATGGCGCGGGAACTTCGGTCCGCTGCCGCTGACGGGCTGACCATCGGGGTCGGCGTTACCGACACCTTTGCCTATGGCGTGCTGGCCGTCCAAGAGCCGGGGTATGGTCTGGACGATTTCGACGTTCTGGCGACCATCGCAGGCACCCAGATGGGGATCGTCGCGCGGGCCGACCGGGGCTGGAAAACCATGTCGGACGTGATCGCGGCGGCGAAAGCGGGTGAGAAAATCTCATTCGGGTCGATGACGCCGCGCCTAGCGGATGGGGCCTATTACGTTGGCAAGGTCAACGGCGTCGAGTTCAACATTGTCACCGGATTCAGAGGTGGGCGGGCGGTTCTGAACGCGATCACCGCCTCTGATGTGGACATCGGCTGGGTTGGGGGGCCACAGGCGGCGGGCGTGCGGTCGGGCGACCTGATCAATCTGGCCAACGCAGAGGCCCTGCCGCTGAAGGTGTCGCCGGACGCGCAGCCGCTGGCTGAAATCGGTGTCGATTTCCACTTTGGCGCCACTTTTGTGGCGTTGGCACCCGCCGGATTGCCCGAAGAGACGCGCGCGGCACTGAGCGACGCAATCGCCGCAGTGATCCAGAAAGACGGCAGCAAATCCAACACATTCATCAACAGGGTGCTTGTCCTGAAGGTTGTGACCGGCGACGCGGCGGATGCCTTTGTCGCGGCGGAGATGACCGAGGCCAAAGCCCTGCTGGCGGCCACGGCAGACTAAACGCCAGTTCGGTGGGGGCAAAGCCATGAACCGCAAAGCCACCACCCGCGACATCGCCGTCGGGTGTGTGGCGGTCGGTTTTGCGCTGTTGGCGCTGCTGGTCTGGATTCCGGTCGACATCGAGTCCGGCGTCATAGAGGTCTGGAGACGGTCCGTGCGCATCGGGGATGCGATGCTGCCGGTGTTTTCGGCTGTGGGGATCCTGCTGGCCGGCGCGGTGATTGCCCTGCGGACCAGCCTGCGCGGACGTGGTGAGGACGCAGGGGTCATCGACCTGCGGTTTGTGCTTTGCTGCCTGCTTATCATGGGGACGGGCCTTGGTGCGATGCAGGTCACGGGACCGGCGATGGTCTGGCTTTGGTCGGGTGGTCAGACGCCTTACCGGCTGATGCTGGACACGGCCCCTTGGAAATACGCGGGTTTTGTGACCGGCGGCACGGTCATGACCTTTGGGTTCATGGCGCTGGCCGGGCATCGGGTGTCAGGGCGGCTTGCCCTGTTGGCGCTGGCGGCGACGGTTCTGATCGCGCTGCTGTATGATCTGCCGTTTGGCAGCCTGTTGTTGCCTCCCAATGGCGATATGTGATGGGCGTTCTGGACTATATCAGCGCCGGTATCGTGGAGGCGTTTTTTGGCAATCCGGCGTTGGTGCTTGGTCCTGTCGTGCTGTCATGGCCGATTGTTCTGGTGGTGGCGGGGTTCTTTACCGGCGTGCTGATCGGGGCGACGCCGGGGTTGTCGGGGCCGTTTGCCATGGCGCTTGCCCTGCCGATCCTGATCTCGATCTTCGGTTTTGCGCCCGATGCCTTGCTGCCGGTGCTGGGGTTTCTTGTCGGGATCATGAAGGGCGCGACCCTTGGCGGCGCGGTGCCTGCGATCCTGTTCAACACCCCCGGCACGCCCGATGCCTATATGACAACGTTGGACGGGCACCCGATGGCGCAAAAGGGGCAGGCCGGACAGGCGCTGCGGGTGGCCCATTTCTCCTCTGTCAGCGGCGATACGTTTTCGGACATCGTGCTGTTTGTCTGTGCGCCATTTCTGGCCATTTCCATCGAGGCCATGCTGGGCTTGCCGGAAAAGGCCGCGTTGATGATCCTGTCGCTGTCCTTTGTCGCGGTTGTGGTGGGCAAAGACACTTGGAAAGGGCTGTTGGCCGCCTGTTTCGGGCTGTTTGTTGCCGCCGTCGCAAGTGGCACCGACAGCTATCCCCGGCTGTCGCTGGGCAGCGATGGTCTGGCCTCTGGTTTGCCGACGATCGCGGTTGTGATCGGGCTGCTGGTGGTCGGAGAGATCTTTGTCAGCCTGCAAGAGATGTGGCGCACAACCCGGAGCGCAGGTCCACCGCCGGACCGGCCCGCGCTGGGCGACAGTACGCTGAGCCTTGGCGACCGTCGCAGGCTGTTGCCGTTCGTCGGTGTATCGATGAGCATCGGCACCGTTGTCGGTGCGTTGCCGGGGGTCGGCACGACGCTGGCCGCGGCAATGGGCTATGCCGCCGGGCGCAAGATGCACAGGGGATCGCCGCCCTTCGGCCGCGGCGCGCCCGAAGGGATCGCCGCGACCGAGGCCGCCAATTCCGCCGTCTCGGGGGCCAACCTGATCCCGGCGCTGAGCCTTGGGATTCCGGGAAATCTGGCGGCTGTTTTCCTCTTGCTTGCCGCCGATACGATTGGCGGTTTCAACCCCGGTCCGGCGGTGTTCCGGTTCACCGCCGAAGAGGTGAACACAGAGTTGGTCGTCGTCTTTGCGCTGTTCACGCTGATGGCGGTGGCGAACCTCGTGAACTGGGGGACGGGGGCGTGGATCATGCGGCTGCTGGGCGGTCTGATCCGGGTGCCGCGTCATATCATGCTGCCGATTGTGCTCTTGCTGACGATCACCTCTGTCTATGTCGAGGGCAGTCGCATGAGCGACGTCTATGTTCTGCTGGCCTTTGGTGTGGTCGGCTATTTCATGCGGCAAAGCGGTGTGCCGGTTTTGCCTTTCCTCATCGCCTATATCCTAGCCGAGCCGCTGGAAACGACGATCCGCAACGCGTTCGAGGTGTCAGGCAGCGACCCGTGGTTCCTGTTCACCAGCCCGATCCCGGTGCTGTTTCTGTCGCTGGCGGTCGCTGTCATTGCGGGGGCGGGCTGGTTGCGCGGGCCGCCCGCAACGGGCCGCTGACGGGCGGGCTATGATCCGCGCGCAACTTGGCGGGGGTGGCCTGCGAACCACCTGTGACGCCGTATGACGGCTTCGGCGCTAGGTGATGGCCGCGACGATAGCAAGGCCGAGGCCATCCGTCCCTGATCCGGTAGGTTCAAAGCGGGTCGGGGCTTAGAACAGGTCCTGCGTTGGGGATGCGCAACGCTCCGTCGGCTGTGCCAACAGAGTCAATTTTGAACCGTGCAGCAGGGCGTTTTCGACAAGATTTCGACACAGGACGCCAAAAGCTTCCGGATCGAGCTCCGACACCACGGGGGCAGCCGAATGCGTCAACAAGATGCGGCCCGGTGCCAAGTTGGGTCCGATGTCTGGGATCAGGACACCCGCCGCAGCGCGCAGAACCGTGTCGCCCTCGATCAACAGGATCGGCAGGCCTGTTTCCGATCCATGCTTGATGCCCAGCCATGATCCGCCCGGCTGACGCAACGCTGACGCCGTTAGGCCCCGTGCTTTGGGTTTCTGTCAGATTTTCTGCGGATGTGGTGCCGCTGGTCTACCGTGTTGACCGGCCGGGGCCGGGGATCGAAATCGCCCGCCGTTCGCGGCGGATCGCAGTCGCAAGCGTCGCGGCCGTGATCCTGTACGCGCTGTCCACCTGATTGGAGATTGAGACTGAGACGGCGGTATTGTGTGCCTTGGCGGGAAAGGAACCTGGGGGCGTGACGTGAACGTGGCTAGGGCGGCGATGGTGTATCCGGGCCGAAGAATGGGCGCTTAGGGGTTTGACGGCGCGTGCCGCGCTATCGGGAACAGGGTGACCCGTCTTTTGCGGTTTAGCATCCCCCACAGGCCACGCGGTTCCAACAGCATGATCCCGACCGAGATGGCGCCAAGGATGATCATGTACCAACTACCAAGATCAGCGAGAAATTCGCGCAGGACAAAGAACAGGATACATCCAAGGATTGGCCCTTCGAGCGACCCGATACCGCCGATGACGACGATAAAGATCACAAGGACGGACCAGTCATTGACGCTAAAGGCCGCTTCGGGCGTGATACGCAGCTTTTGCAGAAAAATCAGCGCGCCGATCAGACCTGTCATGGCGGCGACGCCGACAAAGACACCGAATTTCAGTCGGGTGGTGCGCACCCCGATGCTTGTCGCGGCTTCTTCGTTGTCGCGGATCGCCCCCAGCCCCAAGCCGATGCGCGACCGCATCAAGGCCCAGACGCCAAGGATCACCGCCAGCATGATCGCCAGAGCGATCCAGTATGTCAGGCTTTCGCGGGCGGCGCGGCTGTCGGCCATGCCGCGCACGATGTCGGTGCGCAATGAGATGCCCGACCCGCCACCCAAGGCGCTGATCTGGGCAAAGCTCAGGCGGTAGACCTCGGCGATGACCCATGTGCCAATGGCAAAATGGGGCCCCGACAGGCGGAAGGCGACCAGCGCGGTCGGCCACGCGAGGATGCCCGTCAGCACGCCCGCCAGCGGCAATGCCAACAGCACGGGCAAACCGGCAAACATCGTCAGCGTGAACAACATATACCCGCCAAGGCCCACAAAGGCCTGTTGTCCGACCGATATCAGCCCCGAGTATCCCGCCAACAGGTTCCACAATTGTGCCAAGGCCAGAAAGTAGAAGGCCTCTATCAGCAGGCGCATTGTGCCGCGATCGGCCCAGTAGGGGCCTGTGGCCAAGCCAATCAGAACCAAGACGAGTAGTCCGAGGCGTGTGGCGTCTGCCTTTGAGACCTGCATCATTCTATCCTCTTTGCTTGGGAAACAGGCCCTGAGGCCGCACGACCAGAATGATCAGAAAGACGATGTGGCCTGCCAGAATTTGCAGCCCCGGATCGACCTGCGCCCCGATGCCTTGCGCGACACCCAGAATGATACCGCCTGCCAGCGTGCCCCAAAGGCTGCCAAGCCCCCCGATGATCACGGCCTCGAACGCAAACAGCAGCCGGATTGGACCCGCTGAGGGATCAAAGTTGGTCTTTACCGCCATCAGGACACCTGCAATCGCGACAACCGCGCTGGCGAGGGCTGTGGCGATGGCAAACAGATGCCGCCGATCCGCACCCATCAGGCCAATGATCTCTCCGTCATCGGAGGTGGCGCGCAAAAGGCGGCCGGTGTTCGTATGCCCGAAGAACCAGTTCAGTCCGCCAAGCACGCCAACGGCTGCACTGAACATCAGCAGCGGCACCGCCCCGATGGACAAAGCGCCGATGCCAAAGGATGCGGTATCAAGCGCACCGGCGCTCAGCCGCCTGCTGTCGGCGCTGAACTGCTCCAGCATCAGGTTTTGCAGGATCACCGAAAACCCGAAGGTCACCAGAATGGACGGCAGGATATCGCGCCCGACAACCCGGTTCAGCACCAGACGCTGTCCGATGTATCCGAACACCGCCATGACTGGCAGCACGATCACCAAGGTCAGAAATGGGTGTAGTCCCAAACCCTCGACCAGAAGCAGCGCGCCAAAGGCACCGGCGACGATGAAATCCCCGTGGGCGAGGTTCACAAACCGCATGATGCCGAACATCAGCGACAGGCCAGCCGCGAAGAGCGCATAAAGCCCGCCCAACAGGACGCCCTGCACAATCGCATTGATCCATTCCATCAGCTCACCTCTTTTTCGCGGCCAAAATAGGCGGCTGAAATCATCTCGCGGGTCATGTCGGCGGATGTGCCACTCAGGCTGACGTGGCCTTCCTGAAGGCAATACATTCGGTCGGAAACCTGCATCGCCATGCCGATGTCCTGTTCTACCAGCAGCACGGCCGTGCCGCCTGAGCGTATCCGGGGCAGGGCGGCGTAGATGTCGCGCACGATCACCGGTGCAAGGCCAAGACTGACCTCGTCCAGCAAGAGCAGGGCAGGGTTGCTCATCAGCGCGCGGCCGATGGCGACCATCTGTTGCTGCCCGCCTGACAACAGGGTGGCGGGGATATCGCGCTTTTCTTCGAGGATCGGAAAGAGCGCCTGCACGGCGTCAAGGTTCCATTGGCCCTTGCGGCCAACATTCGCGCCCAGCATCAGGTTTTCCCTGACCGAAAGCGACGGGAAGAGGCGGCGGCCTTCGGGGGACATGGCAATGCCCTGCCGCGCGATCTCGAAGGCGCGGGCCTTGGCGATGTTGCGGCCCTTATAAAGGATGCGCTGGCCCGGTACGGGCAGCAGCCCGGTCAGGCATTTTAGAAAGGTCGATTTGCCCGCACCGTTGGCGCCCACAAGAGCGACGGTTTCAGCCTCTGCCATCTGGAAATCGATCCCGAACAACGCCTGAAAGTCGCCGTAAAAGGCATCAAGGCTGTCGATGTTCAGCAAAGCGCTCATGCCTCGATCCCCAGATAGATGGATTGGACTTCGGCGCTGTCGAAGGTCGCTTTGGGTGGGCCCTCGGCGATCTTGGCACCGAAGTTGATCACCGCCAGCCGGTCAACCACTGCAAACAGCGCATGCACCACATGTTCGATCCAGATGATCGCAACGCCTTGGGCCTTGATGTCGCGTATGGCCGCAATCAGACTGCCGCATTCCAGATCGGTCAAACCACCGGCGATTTCGTCCAGCAGCAGCACCTTTGGCCGTGTCGCCAACGCGCGCGCCATTTCCAGCCGTTTGCGTTCCAGCAGGCGCAACTCTGCCGCTGGCGCATTGGCGAGGTGAGACAGCTCCATCTGGTCCAGAATGGCGCGGCAAAGCGGTTTCGCCTCGGCGCCGTTGCCGCCCCCGAATTCGGCTGCGACCAACAGGTTTTCATAGACGGTCAAGCCGCCAAACGGTTTGGGAATCTGGTAGGTGCGCCCAACGCCGGCCCGGCAGCGTTCAGCGGCGGACAGCTTTGTTATGTCCCGCCCTTGCCAGAACACCTGACCCGCATCCGCCATCATGACGCCAGCAATCAGGTTGAACAGGGACGATTTTCCAGCGCCGTTCGGACCAATGATCCCAAGCGTGTCACCGGCTGCCAAGGTCAGCGATACGTTGTCGACGGCACGCACTGCGCCAAAGCTTTTGGTCAGGCCTTTGGTCTCTAGCAAGTGGCTCACCGCGTTGCCTTTCATATGGAATGGCCCCGCCAAGGCGGCAGGGCCAGTTGCAGGCAGGTTATCCGCCGATCAGAGTGACATCCGCCGTCTTGGCAATGGCCGGGTGATCGCTGTTTTCGACGATCTCCAGCACAGGCTTGCCGTCTTTGATGTGCCATTGCCCGCCAACCAGTGGCGTCTTGGAAATGTTTGGCACCGGGCCGGTCATAAAGTTCACGGGCCCCACGACCGATTGGTAATCCGTGGCCCGCAGCGCGTCACGGATCGCGGTGGGGTCCATCGGGTCGGTGCTTCGTTTCAGAGCATCTATCGCGACTTCGAACAGGGAGTGTTTGAATGCCAGCGGCATGGTCCACGGATTGCCGGTCGCGGCCTCATAGGCGTTGGCCAGTTCGGCCGAGCTTTGTCCGGTGAAGCCCGAGGAATAGGGATGACCGGGCGACCACCAGACTTCGGTGCTGAGCCCGTCGCCGCGGTCCCCCAAAGACCCGATGACCTGCGGGAATTCCAGCGCCTTGCCAAAGGTCACGACCTTCGGCTCAAACCCCTGCTGGGCCGCCTGAAGCCAGAAAGTCGCGAAATCCGGTGGCGGTACAACGCCCGTCAGAATTTCGACGCCTGCCGCTTTGAACGCGCTGATCTGGGCACTGAAATCATCGCTCATCACCTGATAGCGACCCGGATCGACGAGGGTGTATCCCTGCGCCGCAAGGGCGGGTGGAAACCCGACATCGGGGCTGCCCCAGGCATTTCCATCGGGGTCGTTCGGCCACAGCGCGCCGACAACCTTGTTGGTCTCGGTCTGGTTCCAAATGCCGGTGAAGGTGGAAATAACGTCTTCCAGACCCCAGAAGAAATGGAAGGTCCAGTCGAACCCTTTGGCGGGATCGCCCTGACGTCCGAAAAAGTGAGGCTGCCAAGGGGTGTCATTGGTCAGGCAGGGAATTTCATTCAGTTCGGCCTGATCGGCGACCGGGTTTGTGGTGTCCGGCGTCGAGGTGGCGGTCAACAGATGCACCTCTTCGTCGAACATCAGTTCCTGCGCGACCGTAGCGGCGCGGTTCGAGTTCGACTGGCTGTCCTTGACGATAAAGACCACGTTGTAGGTCTCGCCGTTGATTTTCAGCCCGTCCACAAGCCGGGTGCGGAATTGGTCCAGCACAAAAGCGTCGGATTCCGCGAAGACGGCCAAGGGGCCGGTCTGGGGGGTCACAAAGCCGATCTTGATCGTTTTCGATTGCGCCAGAGCGGGCAGCGGCAGGGTCGATGCGGCGCCAAGGGCGGCAACGCCAGCCCCGAATTGGCGGCGTGAAAGCGTGGGTTTGGATGTCATTGGGTGTTTCCTCCTTACACCGGATGGGGGGATGCGCGGCCTCAGGCGGCGGGTTCGGGCATTTTGCCCAAAGCCTCGACAAAGAACGGGCGGAAGCCTTCGGGGTGTTCGCTCATCGGGAAATGGCCGACCTCGTCCATCACCGAGAGGGTCGCGCCAGCGATGGCATCCGCCGTGCGTTTGGCATCCTCGGGTGTGCAGGTCAGGTCATAGGCACCAACGATCAGATGCACGGGGGTCTTGGCCGTATCGATCCGGCCCAGCCGCGCGATCAGGCTGTCGTCCCGAGTGTAAAAACTGAGATCGCCCCGAAACACGCCGGGGCCGGACTGCATGAACATCCAAAGGGTATTCCAGCGTTCGGCCTCTGGCGCGAAAGGCGAGATATTGGCCGACACAAGCGCCGCGCCCATTTCGCCGCCATGGGCGTCGGGCCGGTCAAACCAGTCGATGTCATACCACGCCGGTTGGAAATCGCTGGCTTCAATGGCGATGAAGCCGCTGAATTGATCGGGGTGCAGGGCGGCCAGTTGCAGCGCAATGCGCCCGCCCATAGAGCAGCCCGCCAGCACCGGACGGTCCAAGCCGAGCGCCGCGACCATCGCCAGAACAGTGTCGATATAGGTTTGCGTGGTCAGCAGGTATTCTTGCGTCTGGAACCCTTCGGGCGGCAGGGACTTGCTGTGCCAAGGCATGTCAAAGGCAATCAGTCGATTGCCCTGCGTGACCTCGGCGTCGTTCATCAGGTGACGCCATTGGCGCGTGTCCGCTCCGGCGGTGTGCAGGCACAGGACGGGGCGACCCTGACCGGATTCCTCGAAGTAAATTCGCTGGGTGATGCCTTGGACATTGATCGTCACATAGCGTCCGACAATCGGTTCGATCATTGGTCTGCCCCCGTCTGAGGGCGCCCCAGCGCCATGAATTCCTTGAAAAAGCGCAGGTTCTTGACCAGCATCAGCATGTCGCCGTCGATCCGGCCACGGCCAATCTTGACGAGCCCGAAAATGTCATGAAATCCCGGCGTAGGGCGTGGCTCCCAGAACTGGGTCAGTGCCGCGGCGTCGGTGCGCAGGGCAAACCGCCAGGGCGTCTTGCGGCTGGGGCCTGCTTCCAGGGAAACAAGCGCGCCTTTTTCGAACGTCAGATAGAACTCATCGCCATCAATCTCGATCAGCACCGTTTCAGAAAACAGGCGGCCAAGGCGTTTCAAATGACCAGACGCATTCAAACGCGCCTGCATTGTCTTTAGTTTGGATCGCATGAGCCCCCCTTGCAGGCGTGATGATCGCCTTTCGTTGCGGTCAAACTGGGCTGTGGAGGGAAGTTTGGGCAATGTCCGTGCAGGTATCCGGCAATACCCTTGGGGGCCTGTCCGCCTCCAAACCGCATCGCCAAGCAGTGAGGGTATTGGGCGATACCACGCAGGGCATTGGACGACGCGGGTGGCTGGGGAATGATCGCACAGCACTTGGATCAGGCGACATCCAGCTTGATCGGCTATGCACGGCACCTGAGGAGGAGGACATCTTATGGGCATCGTTACTATCGACAACGTCACTGACGTTGTGATCGCCGCACTTGGCAAAAATGGCGACATCGACGCGCGGCAGCGCGAAATCATGACCTCGCTGATCACGCATCTGCATGGGTTCTGCAAAGACGTGAAACTACAGCACGGCGAGTTCATGGCCGCTTGCGATTATCTGGCGCGTGCGGGGCAGACCTGTGATGACAAGCGGCAGGAATTCATTCTGCTGGGCGATATCCTTGGCGTCGAGGTGCTGGTCGACATGCTGACCAACCCGGTCGACAGTGGCGAAAGCGAATCCACCGTGCTGGGACCGTTTTACCGTGAGAACCCACCGGTCCTGCCCAAAGGCGCCTCAGTGGTGCAAAAGCATTTCGACAACGAGGAATCCGCCTATTTCGAAGGCTATGTGCGCGACACCAACGGCGCGCCGATCGAAGGTGTGATCATGGATGTCTGGGAAGACGCCCCCAACGGCCTCTATGAAAATCACGATCCCGACCAGCCGGATTACAACCTGCGAGGCCGTTTTGTGACCGACGAGAACGGCCACTATGCCTTTCGCGCCGTGCGGCCTGTGCCGTATCCGATCCCCGACAATGAAACCGCGGGCGAGTTGTTGCGCTACATGGGGCACCATCCGAACCGGCCCGGCCATATGCACTTTATCTTGTCAAAGGACGGCTATGGCACCTTGATCAGCCAGATTTACGACAGCTCTAGCGACTGGCTGGAGAACGACTCTGTCTTTGCGGTCAAGCAGAGCCTTGTGGGGGAATTCAAGAAAGCCCCGACAGAAATGCACGACGATCTGCATGTCGAGTTCGACTTTGTCCTCAAGGCCGACGCCAAGGCGATGGCCGCCGAGTAACGCCACGCAAAGCTGCTATTTGGCCCTCGATGCGTCGGGGGCCATTTGCATTTAGCGTGCAATTCGAACGTCGTTCTCCATTAGTGTTGCGCAGCGGGTTGGGGAGGCCTGTCGCATGAACCTCAAACAACTGACGTATTTTGTCGCCGTGGCCGAAGAACTGCATTTTGGTCGTGCGGCAGAACGTCTTGGCATGGCGCAGCCACCACTCAGCCGTCAAATCAAACAGATAGAGGAAGAGTTGGGCGCGCTGTTGTTCAACCGTGGCCGCAACGCCATTACGATGACACAAGCCGGCGAGCGGCTTTATCAGCGCGGCTCTGATATTCTGCGCCAGATCGAGGACGCCAAGCTAGAAGTGCGCCGGATCGGGCAGGGGGCAGAGGGGCGTCTGCGGATCGGTTTTGTCGGCTCGTCCACCTTTGGCATGTTGCCCAATATCATCAAATCGTTTCGCGCCAACTACCCGGACGTCAATCTAAGCCTGATCCCGATGAACAATGCCCAATTGCATCGCGCTTTGGTCAGTCGCGAAATCGATGTGGCCTTTGCCCGCCCCGCATTGAAAGACAGCGAATTTGTCACCCGAAAATTGGGGGAGGAGCCGCTTGTTCTGGCGGTGCCCGACACGGTGGAGACAGGCAGTCGGGGTATGGCCAACCTGCATGACCTGACAGCGCAGAACTTTGTTCTTTACCCGGAATATCCACGCCCCAGCTTTGCCGATTTTGTGCTGAACAGCTGCGCTGACCAAGGGGTCGAGATCACCAACCGGGTCTTTACGATGGATCTGCAAACCGCCCTCAGCCTTGTCGCGATTGGCGAAGGCGTCTGCATCGTCCCTGCCTCTGTTGCGTCCGGGACCCGCAACGGCATCCGGTTTTGCAAGATTGAGCAGGCTTTGGCCCATACCGAACTGTCGTTGAATAACCGGCTGGACGAACAAAGTGTCCATGTCCGCAATTTCGTGAAACTCGCCCAGTCGGTCGCCCGCAAGACGTTGTGATCCGGTGCAGTCCGATGTCCTTGGGGGGATGCGTTATGGGATTGCAGCGACGCGGTGCAGGCTGTCGCTGCGATCGCGTCTGTAGTGCGCCACCTTGTCAGCGTCCAGATCGACGGCGATACCCGGACCTTCTGGAACGGTCAGGGCAAAGTCGGAATACCGGATCGGATCTGCAAGGATTTCATCCTTGAGCAGCAGCGGCCCGAACAATTCGGTGCCCCACTCCATGCTCTCTATCGTGGAGAACACCTGCACCGCAGCGGCGGTGCCGACCCCAGCCTCAAGCATTGTGCCACCATAAAGCCCGATGCCCGCTGCCCGGGCAATCGCTATCACCTCGGATGCGCGTTTCAGGCCACCTGACTGCGCGATCTTGACAGCAAAAGCATCGGCAGAGCGATCCGCTGCCACAAGCAAGGCGTCTTCGGGACCTTGCAAAGCCTCATCCGCCATCACCGCGATTTCATAGGTGTCCGTCAATTGCTTCAGCGCCTTGAGGTGTTTGGAACCGATGGGTTGTTCGACAAGATCGACGCCGATCTCCTGCAATCCCGACAGGCCCCAGCGCGCTTGTGAAATGGTCCATGCCTGATTGACATCGACCCGGATGCTGGCGTCGTCCCCAAGCGCCGATTTGATCGCCGCAACATGGGCGACATCATCGCGCACCGAGCGTTTTCCGATCTTGAGCTTGAAGATGTTGTGCCGACGCAGCGCGATCATGTCTTTTGCTTCGGCAATATCCTGATCCGAATTGCCGCTCGCCAAGGTCCAGGCAACGGGCATCGTTGTCCGCACTTTGCCGCCAAACAACTGGGCGACCGACACGCCCAGCCGCCGCCCGAGGCCGTCCCAAAGCGCTGTTTCCACCGCGCACCGCGCAATGGGATTCCCGCGCACGACCTTTTGCATGAGGTTGGTTGCGGCGTTCACATCGTCGCCATTCAGACCTTCGAGGGTTGGCGCAATGTAACGATCAATCGCCAACTTGATGCTTTCGGGGCTTTCGGCGCCATAGCTCATGCCGCCGATAGACGTACCTTCGCCCAAGCCCTTGGACCCGTCGGAAAACCGCACCTGTACCAGAACGATTGACTGCACCATCATCGTTGTCATCGACAAGACATGGCCCCGGATCGTGGGAATATCGACAATTGTTGTCTCTATGCGTTCAATTCTGGTCACGGGGCCTACCATCCGTCGCTGTATCATTGGCCAGAGGGTCGCGCGCGCGGTCGAATAAGTCCAATACTGGGATGGTCTTGGGTGATACCCAACGCTTATGGTCAGACACGTCAAAGCCTGCCGGTCGTTCTTGGTGTGGCGTGCCTCATGACGACATCCATACATTCCGCCATACGATGTCGCGGTCCGTTGGGGTGTTGATTTCATCGCCGACGGAAATCGCAGGACATTGCCTCTATGACAACTTGGGCGGCCAGATGGAATGAAACAGCCATCCCAAAGGGTTGGCGGGATGAACTTGTCGAGACAAAGACAAGTCTTGCACTAATCCAGACCCTTGGCATGTCAGGCGGCGCGCGTTTTATGAGAGACGGCCGGAGGCAAGACGTATCTTTGCGTGGCGCTCTCTTGTTGCGCTGTGCGGGTGCCAACTCCGTCTTGGTCTGCGGGGGCTAGTGCCACCCGACGCGAGGTGCGGCGGGGATCATATCGTCAGGGCGTGACCTGATCATGTCGTGGTGTTCACGGCGGATGGCGACAAAGTCAGGATCTTCGAAGCGGTTGACCTTTTCCTGTGGGTCGTCCTGAAGATCGTAGAGTTCGCCTGTCTGCGTCCGCAGGTCCATCGACATGCGGTAGCCTGCGCTGCGGACCGTCATCAAATCCATGTCCACGGCTGAGCGCAGACTGTCCACCCCGTATTCCGACAAGGCAAAGTCTCGGCTTTCCGCGCCCGTCCAAAGTCCGCGCCAGGACCGGCCATGGCCGCCAGCTGCATCCAAGCCAGCCATATCCGCGGCAGTGGCCAAGACGTCCACCGAACCGACGGGATCGTTGATCACACGCCCGGATGGAACGTCCGGTCCCTGTATCAGGCAGGGGACCCTCAGCAGTCCATCATACATCATCGGACCTTTCAGCAGCAGACGGTGATCACCCAGCCATTCGCCGTGGTCGCTGATGAAGATGACGTAGGTGTCGTCCAGTTCTCCGGCTTCTTCCAGCGCATGCAGGATTCGTCCGACCTCGTAATCGACGCAGGAGATCATACCGAAATAGATACGGGTGATGTCGCGCAGGGCGGACTCGGTCAGGTCCCCTTTCTGGCCCCAATCGACGCCGCCTGCGTTATGTTCTGCGCCTTGTTTGATCGGCTTGGTGCGGTCTTCGACGAAGGCGCGATGCCACCAAGGGCGCTTGTCCAGATCAAGGTCGCTGTGTTTGGCGATGGTCACATCGTCGGGGCCGTACATGTCGCACCACGGTTGTGGGGCCAAAAAGGGTGGATGTGGATCGGGGAAGGAAACCCAGGCCATCAACGGTTCCGCGCCCTTGTTGCGGATCATCTCGACAGCGCGGTCCCTGATCCACGGCGAAGAATGCCAAGGGGCCTCCAGACCAGAGCGCCAAGCCTGAAAATGGTCGGTGTCCGGTGTCAGGCGAACCTTGGCCCGGTCCCAGCGGTCTTGCCCGTGGCCGCCCTGATCCAGCCAGTATTCGTGATGCAGCGCTTCGGGTGGGTCGTACCATTGCGTATGGTGATGCGGGCGCAGCATCATCTGGACATTGTCAAAGCCCATGTAGCTGCCGCGCCAGTCGGGGGCGAAATCCTTTGCGCTCTTGTAGCACTCTGGCCGTCCGGTGGGGGCAAAGGTCTGTTGACTGGAAAGATGCGCCTTGCCGATGAAATGCGTGGCATATCCCGCCTTGCCAAAGAGACCGCCCAGACCGGCCTTGGCCAAAGTCTTGTCCAGGTCGCGGCCATTGTCCCGGACGCCGTGGCTGTAGGGCAGCTTTCCGGTGAGGATAGAGGCGCGCGCCGCCTGACACATCGGATGTGGGGCGATGCAGTTGGAAAACCGCACGACGTTTGTTCCGATCCGGTCGATATTCGGCGTGCGCACGCCGCGTCCCTCGGGTCCGATGCAATCGCCACGGTGCTGATCGGTTGAAATGAGAATGACATTGGGTTTTCGGTTCATCGCAAAGGCCTTTCTCAAGAAGGGCGCGCTGGACGGGGTACATGGCAACCCGTTCGAGATCGTGGTGCCTGTCATCATCGGGGCGGGAATGCCGCGCTCATAGCGATCAAGCGCCCCCGTCGCCCCTTTGGCACCTTCGGACATTGTGCCAATCCACAAGGTCCTATCGGGACCTGCGATCATGTCGTTCAACCTGTTGCCGTCGATCTCCGGTTCCGGGTCGTGCAGGCGGCGCATGTCGCCCGTCTTGGGATCGACCCGTCCCAACCCGCGCGCCGAGGCGATCAACAGTCCACCTGTCTGATCAAGGGCGAGGGCGCTGATCAAATAAGGCATGGGCAGGTCAGAAGAGGCACCCGTGCGCGGGTCGAAGCGATGCAGCCGTTCGCCGGAAAAATCGGTCCACCACAGGTATTCCCGCCCCGGATCCCACAACAGGCCCTCACCACAACCGGCCTTGGCCGGGTCCATACAAATCGGTAAGCTCATCTTAGCACTCCCGGCAGAATAATGTACGAAACTGCATAAATCATGCGCGAATGGGTGGGCAGCCTTGACGCCACAAATTCTTCGGCTGACGATCAGATATGAGCACATCAGGCCCCATTGCCCTTGCGGCGGACAAAGACGAAAGCGGCACTTCGCCCACGTCCATCTATGATGCAATCCGCCACGATATCCTGACCGGCGTGCTTGAAGCGAACGCGCGGCTCAAGATCTCGGAACTGGCCAAGACGCACAACACATCCACCAATCCCGTGCGAGAGGCGCTTCAGCAGTTGCGCGGCGAAGGGTTGGTTTTGTTCACGCCGAACCAAGGGGCCAGAGTGCGGCCCATCGACATGGACTTTGTACGCGACGTGGCTGAGGTCGGCTATCAGCTTGCACCCTACCTGTTGCGATTGTTCGTTGAAACCGCCAGCGTCGAGGACATTGCCGAACTGGAACGCATCCAGTCCGAGATCGAGTCGCTGAATTTCTCTGACAAGGCACGTCACACCGAGCTGAACCACCTCTTCCACGAAACGATGTATGACCGGCATTACAATCGCGTGGCCTTTAGCGTGTGGAAACAGCACCGCGAAATCCTTGGCTCTATCAGCACGCGGGTGCCGATCGCCATCGGTCGTCAAGAGGCCATCATTCGCGAACACCGTGCGCTGATCGCCGCGATCAAGGCACAGGATGTGGACAAGGCGGTGGCTGTCCTGAACCAGCACATTCAGGACGCGGGGCGTCACGTGGTGGACCAGTTGAGGATCAATCAAACCCGGTCGGCGCGAAATCGCAATGAGTGAGGGCGGTTGCTGTGTCCCGTCGGGGGCCGGTCAGGACAGCGTGCTTGCCCGCCCCGACATCCCGCCCGACCCGAAGGCGCATCTGCGCAATTGCGTCCACGTTCCCGGCGGCACAGCGTTGTTGGGAACCGATCAGCCGTGGATCGCACAGGATTTCGAGGGGCCGCTGACCCGCAAGACGGTCCCGGACCTGTGGTGGGAAGCCGGTGCAATCAGCGTCGCGCAGTTCCGCCGCTTTGTCGCAGCCACCGGCTATCGGAGCGTGGCGGAACAACTGGGCTGGTCGTTCGTCTTTCACACCCATGTTCCGGGCGGCGCGGAACACACCTTGGGGGTAGAGGGGTTGGAATGGTGGCGGCGTATCGACGGTGCCACCTGGGCGCAGCCAGCGGGCCCCGACGGTCCTGCCGCGCAAGATGACCTGCCGGTTACACATGTGGCGTGGGAAGACGCCCGCGCCTTTGCCAGTTGGGCCGGGGGGCGACTGCCCAAAGAGGTCGAATGGGAACATGCCGCGCGCGGTGGTCTTGGCGATGTGCCGTTTCCGTGGGGCGTAGACGAGCCGACGGATGAAAATGCCCACAGGCTCAATATCTGGCAGGGCCATTTCCCAACGCATGACACCGGCGCAGATGGCTATACCGGGCCGGCCCCTGTTCTGGCATTTCAGCCAAATGGCCATGGGCTGCACCAGATGGTGGGAAATGTCTGGGAATGGACGGCAGAGCCGTTCCGTGCGCGCAGCGTCTCATCGGCGGCGCGCCAGATCAATGCGGCCGCTAAAGGAAAAAAGCTGCTCAAGGGCGGATCGTTCCTGTGCCACCGCAGTTATTGCTACCGCTATCGTATTGCGGCGCGCACGGGAAATACCCCGGACAGCACCAGCGGCCATACAGGGTTTCGTGTGGTCTATAGCCGGGCACCCTGATCACATCGGGCCGTGGTTGTGCTGTTCGCTCCGGTCCCGCCCGTCGATGTCGCTGCCGACCAAAGGGGGATGACCGGGGCCAGCCAGCCAGTCAAAGCGGCGCACATGCAGGTCCTGTTGCACGTCACTCAGTCGCGTGTCGTCCGTGCATTCTGCCGATCGGTCTCCAGATCGGAGAATTCGGCAGTGTCGTATGGGCTTCAGACATATTTCTAAGGCGCGTCTCGGATACAACGAAACTGGAACTGTCAGCCCGGAAAGGCATCTTATGCGAAATCGCGCAACCGGCGTCCGACCGTCAGAAACTGCGTGCTGATATGCACGGTTCCGCATCCGTGGCACGAACAATCATCGGGATGCGCAGCACTTCATAGTCGAAGAGAGGCCCCTTGTTGACCCATCCATGCGGGCCAAGCATTTCTATGTGATCGGCGGTGAAGGTGATCAGTGCAGCGTCTCTCCGTCATTTATGGTCCAGAACGCCTATATCGAACATTAAAAATACTAATTAATGTAAGGTTTAGAAGGTTTGTACATTTCTGGTGGAGAGAGATTTTACCAGGAGAAGCCGCCCTTGGCCGCAAACACGCCAAGCCCCGCAACTGCATCGCCCACCGTGTTGCCCTGTTCGGAAGAACAGCACGCTGTCATAGCCGCGATCGACCCGATCCTGGCGCGGGTCGGCGGACGCAATCAGTTACTCTTGCGGATCGAGACCGAGGATGGCTCTGTCATCAAATGGTGACTGTTCCCAGCCCTGAAGGGGAAGAGATGGATAATTTACGATAAGCACGCAGTGCGCTGGCGTCCGGACTGGCCGCATTGGCCCTGAGTTTGGGCCTTGCCGGTCTGTTTGACGGAGTATGGTCAGGCGCGCCTGTTCGACGATCTGGTCGCGGCAGGCAATCTGGCCCCGGTCGAAGACCGTCTACCCCCCCCGGACGGGTTCATTTCACGGCTTCTGTGCCAAGGATGCCAAGGGCCGCAAAAGGTCGGGCGACAGGGCCGCTGTTTGGATTTGCTGATGAAGCCCATGGTCGAGCAGACTTTCTCTGCGTCCTTGATGGCTTGCTGATTGAGCGGGAAGCTCCACAGCGAGTGAAGGAGATCACGCCGGAGAGGCGTAAGAGGTTACGCCCTGCTGTCGAGGCCGAGGTCAAGTCAGGGCGGTTATTCAGCGACAGTACGAAAGCCACGAAGTGCTTGGGCTCGATCTCGTCGCTGCGCATGTCCGCGATGTCGATTCCTTCCGAACAGTTCGCAGGACCTGAGCCTTGGTGTCGCCGATCTCGCACATGGACTCTGCAATGATCTGTCGATGGTATCGTCCAGAATGACACGCTCATCGCGCAGTGTGACGCGCTTCTCGTTCCGGGTCTCGACTGACCGCCCGCCGTGATGTCCTCGTCATTCTCTCGCTCACGGTTCTTGGCCCACGTCTCAGCCGTCTTGCGCTTGTCGACCTGCCGGGATTCACTGACCCCTGCCTTGCGCCGGGTGATCTGAACAAGGTATGCCTTCGATCCATCCCCGTGGGTGCGTTCTCTGATGCTCGTCATCTCATATGACTCCGCTAGATTTCGTATGACTTAACGTAGGTACATGGGGAAAATGAGCTGAAATGGTATGACTTGATGAAGCAAGAAAGTTCAGCAAAACCAAATGCATTGAGGGCCTCTCGCCTATCGGTGGCCCCGATGATGGACTGGACGGACCGGCATTGCCGGTACTTTCATCGTCTGATGTCGGGGCAGGCCTTGCTCTATACTGAGATGGTGACCGCGCCCGCGTTGGTCCGTGGGGGGGCGCTGCATCTGTTGGACCACGCGCAAGAGGAGCACCCCGTGGCGTTGCAGCTGGGCGGATCGAACCCGGCGGAACTGGCGCAGGCGGCGCGGTTGGGGGCCGCGGCGGGCTATGATGAGATCAATCTGAATTGCGGCTGCCCGTCGGACCGGGTGCAATCGGGCACGTTCGGCGCGGTGCTGATGAAACACCCGCAGACGGTGATCGACTGCGTGAGTGCCATGCAAGACGCGGTGGATGTCGAGGTTACGGTGAAATGCCGCATCGGCGTCGACGATCAGGATGCCGAAACCGTGCTGCCGGAATTCCTTGCGCGGCTTGGGGCCGTGGGCTGTTCACGCATCATCATCCACGCCCGCAAGGCGTGGCTGAAGGGGCTCAGCCCAAAGGAGAACCGTGATATTCCGCCGCTGGACTATGACCTGATCCGCCGGATGCGCGCGCTGTTTCCGCATCTGCACCTATCGGTCAATGGCGGTATCACGGATCTGGATCAGGTTCAGGGGTTTCTGGACGATGGTCTGGACGGCGTCATGGTCGGCCGCGCTGCCTATCACCAGCCCTGGGACATTCTGGGAGAGGCGGATGCCCGCATCTGGGGGCAGCCAAACGACGCCAAGACGCCCGAGGACGTGGCCCGCGCCATGTTCCCCTATATAGAGGCGCACCTGAGCGCGGGCGGCAGGCTGAATCAGATCACCCGTCACATGATGGGTCTTTTCGCGGGGCGTCCCGGCGCAAGGCGCTGGCGGCAGATCCTGTCCGAAGGCGCGAGCCGTGACGGCGCGGGGCCGGAACTGTTGGAACGCGCGCTTTCTCACATCGGATCGGCAAAGGCAGCCTGACATATGGATTTCTCTATACTTCTGCCCCTCGTGGGCATCCTCGTCGTGGCGGCCGGCTTTGCCGGTATCCTTGCGGGTCTGTTTGGCGTGGGCGGCGGGATCATCCTTGTGCCTGCCTATTACTATGTCTTTTCGGCGCTGGAGTTTGACGGGCCGCAACTGATGCAGGTCTGTCTTGCTACCTCTCTGGCCTCGATCATCGTCACGTCGACCCGGTCCGTGATGGCGCATAACAAACGCGGCGCGGTGGATTGGGATCTGCTGCGCCGCTGGGCACCGGGGATCGCGTTGGGCGCGGTGCTGGGGGTACTGGTGGCGGCACGGCTGCGGTCGGACGCATTGGCGCTGATCTTTGCCGTTCTGGCGACGATTGTCGGTCTCTACCTTGCCTTTGGACGCAAGGACTGGCGGATCGGTCCACAGATGCCGGAGGGCGGGACACGTGGCGTGCTGTCGCCGATGGTTGGATTCCTGTCTGTCCTGATGGGGATCGGTGGCGGCAGTTTCGGCGTGCCGTTGATGACGCTTTACAGCGTGCCGATGCACCGGGCGGTGGCGACGGCGGCGGGCTTTGGCCTGCTGATCGCGGTGCCTTCGGTGATCGGCTTTGTCCTTGTCTCGGTTGATGGTGCGCCACCCTGGACGCTGGGTGCGGTGAACGGACCGGCCTTTCTGATCACCGTCTGCATGACCTTCCTGACGGCCCCGCTGGGCGCGCGTCTGGCCCATGCGCTGCCGGCGCTGGTCTTGCGCCGGGTCTTTGCCGGGTTCATCCTGTTGGTTGCGGCCAACATGATGCGAGAGGCGCTTTGGGGCTAGGCGATCTGGATACCCTTGGCTGGGCGCGGTTTGCGGCCAGCCCGCAGACGCTGGCATGGGCGCGGGCGGCGCGGGACGTCGGGCGTGAGGTGCTGGCCGATCCTGTGATGCGCGCCAAGTGGCTGCAATGTCAGGGGACTTGGTTTGTCGGCGTCGATGCGCTGCCCACGTCCCCCGACGGCAGCATCGGGGGCGTGCCGCTGGCCGGTCCGGCCATCGACAGGCTGGGGCCTTTGCCCGCCCTGCATCCCGCGCAACTGTCCGTGACCTTTCCGGGCTATCCAAAACGGCGCGGGGGCGAAAGCGATGCAGGTTTTCGCTATCGGATGCTGCGGGACGCGGCGCATGTCGATGGGATCATCGCCGAAGGACCGGACCGCCGCCGCCGCATTCTGGAACCACACGCCTGGATTCTGGGCCTGCCGCTGACCGAGGCTGATCCGGAGGCCAGCCCGCTGGTGGTCTGGGAGGGCAGCCACACGGTGATCCGCGCGGCGCTGCGCGCGGCGCTGGAGGACTATCCGCCCGAGGACTGGGGCGGTGTCGATGTGACCGAGGCCTATGCCGCCGCGCGCCGCGCCTGTTTCGAAACCTGCCGCCGGATCACGCTGCCCGCCGCGCCGGGAGAGGCGATCTTGCTGCACCGGTTGGCGTTGCACGGTATCGCGCCGTGGCAGGAAGGGGCCAGAGCCGCCCCCGAGGGCCGCATGGTGGCCTATTTCCGTCCACTGATCAGCGGCAATGTTCCGGGTTGGTTGCAGCCCTAAGTTGCAATGGCGCTCGTGTCTTTGCGCGTTTCGTGATCAAAGATACCGTTTGGGCAAGAATTGTCGCCACTTTCGGAACAGTCGAAAAAATTTGTTTCAATATGAGATGTTTAAGTGTCCACTCGTCCCCTGAAATCCTGTGGGGGGACCATTTCCATGATTATTCTTATGTCCATTTTGCCGCTTTTGCTGCTTGGCCTTGTGCTGGGGGACTCCGGTGACGACGGCGGGGGCTCCGGTGGCGGCGGCTCTGGCGGCGGCACAGATCCTGATGCGCCCACCATGGGTGACGATGAGATCACGCTGGGCGGCGACGATGACTTTATCGCCGCGCTGGCCGGGAACGACTTTGTGCTGGGCGGCGCGGGGAACGACGATCTCAGGGGCAATGCCGGGAACGATACGCTGTTGGGCGAAGAGGGCGATGACAGCCTGTCCGGCAGCATCGGCGAAGACAGTCTGGACGGTGGTCCGGGCGCTGACGTGCTGAGCGGTGGCAGCAATGACGATGTCGTCGCGGGGGGCGCGGACGACGACGTGCTGACCGGCGGCGCCGGTGACGACACGTTGCTGGCAGGGGATGGCAACGACGTGGTCGATGGCGAAGACGGGGACGATTCCGCCTCTGGCGGTGCCGGTGACGACACCCTCAACGGCAACGGCGGCGACGATACCCTGAGCGGCGATGACGGGCAGGACATCCTGACCGGCAGCACCGGAGAGGACAGCCTTGATGGCGGTGCCGGGGACGACACCCTGAGCGGCGGCAGCAACGACGATGTTCTGGCGGGCGGGCTTGGCAACGATGTGCTGACCGGCGGTGCGGGCAACGACATCGCCGGCGGCGGCGAAGGCGACGACAATATCGACGGCGGTGATGGCAACGACGTGATCGACGGGGACGAGGGCGACGACACCCTGACCGGCGGCCTTGGCAACGACGTCATCACATCCGGCTTTGGGTCTGACGTCATCGACGCCGGTGAAGGCAACGATCAGGTCTTTATTGACCGGCCGTTTGTGTCCTCTCCGCTGACGGACGCGAACGTGGTCGATCTGGGCCCCGGCAATGACCTGATCAATGTCGATTCGGCCAATGTCACGGTCGAGGGCGGCGAAGGGAACGATGTGTTCGAGCTGTTCTCGACCGGCGACTATACCGTCGATGTCGATGGCGGTCCGGGCGATGACAGCATCGGCTCATCTGGGGTCAACGCCATTGTCTTGGGCTTTGAGGGTGTTCTGCGAGGCGGCGACGGAAATGACGAGATCTATGCCGTGGGCGATGTCGAGATCTACGGCGACGCCGGGGACGATCTGCTGGCGGGACCCATCGTGTACGGGGGCGAAGGCGAAGACACGCTGGATGCGCTTGGATCGGAATATGGGCCGGTGTTCGTCGATTTCGTATCTGGCGAGGACGTGATTGCCTTCGATGTGTTCGCGGACGATCTGGCGGACGCGGAGGTGACTATCGTCGATAACCCGGCGGGGTCTCTTTACCCGGTCGAGGTGCAGTTGCGCATAGACGGGTTCCTGGTCGAACAGGTCCAGGTCGGCGGTCCGGTCGCCTTGACGGATGTTGTCGTCCAGACCGGCGGCTTTGCCTAACCCTGACTTTTGAGGCGGGCCGCGCGCCCGCCTCTGCGCTTGCGCAGGCGGCCAGAGCGGTTCGCCAGATCGTCCATTACTTCCCGCCGTTCGTCATGGGACATGTTGGACCACAACGTGATCTCGCGCGCGGTGCGCAGACAGCCGGTGCACAGCCGCTCTTGCGGATGGATCACGCAGACCTTCACACAGGGGCTTTCGATCTCGTTGCGGTGCCAGATATCGTCTTTCATCATGCCTCTTTTCAACCTTCGTCCGGAGTACCGAGATGGCGCATCCGGTCAAGGGCCCCTTGCAGGATATAGGCGGCAGCGACGTGATCTATGACCTCGGAGCGACGTTTTCGCGTCGTATCCGCCTCTAGCAGGGCTTTTTCCGCGGCCACGGTGGACAGACGTTCATCCCAGAAACCGATCGGGCCGGGCCAGAGCGCGGAAAAATTCCGGGCAAAGGCGCGGGTGGATTGGCAGCGCGGACCCTCGGAGCCGTCCATATTGCGCGGCAGGCCGAGGATGACGCCACCGATCTCACGGGCGTCGAGGATTTTCACCAGTTGCGCCGCGTCGAGCCCAAATTTCTTGCGCTTGACGGTCTCAAGCGGCGTCGCGACAGAGCGAAACCTGTCCGAGACCGCAACGCCGATGGTGCGGGTTCCCAGATCAAGCCCGGCAAGGGCAGACATGGGCGCAAGATCGGCCACAAAATCCTCGATGCTGTCGTGAATCATGGCCACTGTGTCCCATCTGGCAGGCGCAATCCGATAGAGCGCCTTGCGGCGCGCAGGGTGTCTCGGCCCCGGCCTTTGGCCGGTGCCTCGGGGCAGGGCGCGCGGGGCGAGGGCGGAGGTGTCAAAGGATCAGTCCGCAATCCCGGCCCGCTGCGCCGCGCCCTGCAAAAGCGCAAGCGCCTTGGGGCTGGCCCCAAAGACGGTCTGCGCCTCGGTGTAGATCGCGCTGGCACGATCCGTCTCACCCAGAACCCCCAGCGATGAGATCAGCCGCGCCCAGTCCTCGACCGGTCCGCCTTCTTCGGCAAGCCGCTCTGACAGTTGACTGACCATGCCTCGGATCATGTCCTGCCGTTCCTCGGGCGTCATGTCCGCTGCGGCGGCGACATCGGCCTGACTGGGACCGGGGGCCGCACCGGCCAGTTTGGGCATCTGGAAGTTCTGCTCACCCGCCAGAAAGGCAAGGTCCTCGATCTGGTCGGTGATCGGCCCGACCCAAGGATCCTGCGCCGAGCTTTCGCGCAACAGCTTGTTCCACATGCGAAAGCCGACGTCGGGCCGGCCAACCTGCGCCATCATCAACCCGCCGTAATAGCGCGCCACACCGTTTTCCGGGTCCCGTGACAGGGCCTGTTCCAACACGATCTGTGCCTGCGGCGAGACATAGCCGCCCGCAGCAAGGATCATCATGTCGGCCAGATCGGTGTAATCCTGCGCGGTGGCCGCATCGCCTTTGAGCCGGATGATCTGCGCCTGTGCCTTGTAGGCGGCGGCGAAATTGCCAAGCGCCGCTTCGGACCGGGCCAGCAGGACATGGCCCTGCATGTCGTCGGGCCGCTCGGCGACAGCACCGCGCAGTCGGTCGACAAGTTGCAGGTACTCGGGCGCGGCGTCGGGCGCGGGCCTTGGCGGCACGCGCGCCTCCATCGCCTCTTGCGACACGCGGCTATTCAGCGCTTCTTCGGCGCGGGCCAGACGTGTCTTGAGCGGGGCATCGCCGTATCCCGGCGCGCCGATCCAAGTGTAGAGGCCAAAGCCGCCCCCCACCACCACCAGAGAGATCACCGCCGCCAGAGCATAGCCCAGCACGCGAGGCTGCACTGCCTTGTCATCGCTGGCCTGCATCTTGGCGTCGGCCCCCAGCAGGCGGCGCGAAATCTCGACCCTGAGGCGTTCGGCCTCGTCCTCCGGGATCTTGCCTCGGGCGGCGTCTGCCTCGACCTCTTTGAGCTGGTCGCGGTACACCTCCAGGTCATAGGCCTCTGACGGGCCGGTCGCCCGCCGTCCGCGCAATAGCGCCAGAACAAGCGCCGCGGCTGCCAGCACGGCGGCTGTTCCTGTCACGATCCAGAATAGCGTCATGGGCCTCCCTTTCCTTCGTCCTGACTTAAGCCGCGGACGGGCCGGAAAAAAGGGCAAAAGCCCCGCATGGCGCGCCATGTCGCAACTGTAAGGTATTGTGACGGTTGCACACACCTGCACATTGGCGTTTGAGTGCATCACTCCCGAAACGGATGAACCGGATTCGAGCCTCATGAAACGTTATTCCGCCTTTGCCATCGCCCGCGAAGCCTTCTTTGGTCACAAGCACTGGGAACGCGCCTGGCGCAATGCGCAGCCCAAGAAACGCTACGACGTTGTGATCGTCGGCGCGGGGGGGCATGGCCTTGCCACCGCCTATTACCTTGGCAAGAACTTTGGCATCACCAACGTCGCGGTGATCGAAAAGGGCTGGCTGGGCGGCGGCAACACCGGCCGCAACACAACCATCATCCGGTCGAACTATCTACAGGACCCGTCGGCGGCGATCTACGAAAAGGCGCGCTCTCTCTATGAGACGATGAGCCAGGACCTGAACTATAACGTCATGTTCAGCCCGCGTGGCGTGATGATGCTGGCGCAGACCGAACATGAGGTGCGCGGCTATCTGCGCACGGCCCATGCCAACGCGCTGCAAGGGGTCGAGACGCGGTTCATCACCCCGCGTGAGGTCAAGGAGATCGTGCCGATCATCAACCTCGCCGGGCCGCGCTATCCGGTGCTGGGCGCGCTCTGGCAGGAACGGGCAGGGTCTGCCCGACACGATGCGGTGGCTTGGGGCTATGCGCGGGCGTGTTCGGCCATGGGTATGGACATCATCCAGAAATGTGAGGTCACCGGCGTCCGCCAAGAGGGCGGGCGCGTCACCGGCGTCCAGACCACCAAAGGTGACATCGGTTGTGAGAAACTGGGCATCGTGGTGGCGGGGCACTCCGGCGATCTGGCCGATATGGCGGGCTTTCGCCTGCCACTGGAATCGGTGCCGCTGCAGGCGCTGGTGTCAGAGCCGATCAAGCCGATCATGAATTGCGTTGTCATGGCCAACACCGTGCACGGCTACATGAGCCAGTCCGACAAGGGGGAGATGGTCATTGGCGGCGGCACGGATGGCTACAACGGCTTTACCCAGCGCGGATCGTTCCACCACGTCGAGGAAACCGTGCGCGCGCTGATCGAAACCTTCCCGATGCTGTCGCGCCTCAAGATGTTGCGCCAGTGGGGCGGGATCGTGGATGTCACCGGCGACCGCTCTCCGATCCTGTCCAAGACGCCGCTGGAGGGCTGTTTCATCAACTCTGGCTGGGGCACCGGCGGGTTCAAGGCGATCCCCGGCTCTGGTTGGGGCTTTGCCGAACTGATGGCCAAGGGGCATTCGCCGCTGACCGAAGAGTTCAGCATGTGGCGCTTCCGCGATGGCAAGTTCATCGACGAAAGCGTGGCTGCGGGGGTGGCGCACTGATGTTGTGTGATGCGCATCTTGTTGCCGACCCTGCGCGCGGGCGATGGAACCCGGACGCGGGCCAAGGCGTTCCTCTGTCAGATCGCAAAGTCGAGATGACATCAAAGGAGGGCTCCCCATGTCGGACGCCACGCACAACAATACGACCACAACCACGACCAGTGACACCGGCGGAAACTCCGGTCTCGCGTTCATTGTCGGCATTCTCGTGGTTGTCGTCGCGGTCCTGTCCTACGTTATCTTTTCCGGTGACATCGGGTCGCCTGCCGCGGATGGCGGCGGCGCGGACCTCAACATCACCGTGCAAAGCGAGGGCGCGCCTGCCGTTGACGCGGCCCCGGACGCAAAACCTGCGGGCAGCGACTGACGTCACTGGTCCGTTTCGGGCCGGCAGTATGGCCGGGGTGCATGCGCGCCCCGGCCTTTTCGCGTCCCGTCCCATGTTACCGAACACGTCACCGAAGGAGGCTCTGCCATGCTGATCCTCAATTGCCCTTACTGCGGCGTTGCGGCCGAAGAAACCGAACTGCACGCCGGGGGCGAGGCGCATATCACGCGCCATGGCCCCGATGCGTCGGATGACGATTTCGAAACCTACCTCTTCACCCGCGAGAACCCCAAAGGCGTGCATTTTGAACGCTGGCGGCATGTGAACGGCTGCGGCAAGTGGTTCCACGCGGCGCGCTGCACCATGACGATGGAGGTCTTCGGCACCTACCGTGCGCAGACCTTTCAACCCCCGCAGGACCTGCTGGACAAGATCACCGCCAAGCGCCCCGGCTGGTCGTGGAGGGATCTGTCCTGATGTTTCTTCTCTGTAAAAATACCCCTCTTTCCACCCGCCAGACAAACGTAAAGGCCTGAGCCATGAGCATCCGTCTCGCCAGTGGCGGCCGTCTGATCGACCGCAATTCGACTGTTAAATTCACTTTCAACGGCAGGTCCATGACTGGCGCGGACGGCGACACGCTTGCCTCGGCGCTGTTGGCAAATGACCGGATGCTGGTCGGGCGCAGTTTCAAATACCACCGTCCGCGCGGCATCGTTGCCAGCGGGGCAGAGGAACCCAACGCGCTGGTGAACCTTGGGCAGGGCGTGCATCACGAACCCAACCAACGGGCGACCACGACGGAACTGTTCCCGAACCTCGTCGCGACCTCGCAGAACCACTGGCCGTCGCTGGACTATGACATTGGCGCGCTGAACGGGTTCTTTGCGCGCTACCTGACCGCGGGTTTCTACTACAAGACGTTCATTCACCCGCGCCCGTTCTGGAAGCACGTTTACGAACCCTTCATCCGCCAGTCGGCGGGACTGGGCAAGGCACCGGACCCGGAAACGCGCGATCCCGACACCTATGAGCATTTCTACGCTTTCGTTGACGTCCTTGTGGTCGGTGGCGGCGTCGCCGGTTTGCAAGCGGCCAAGGCGGCGGGCGAGTCCGGGTCCAAGGTGCTGCTGTTGGAACAGACTGCCCACTGGGGCGGGCGCGCGCCGGTTGATGGCGGTGAGATTGACGGCATGTCGCCCGACGACTGGGTCAAGACAACCGTGCAAGCCCTTGAAGACATGCCAAATGTCACGATGCGCACGCGCAACATGGGGGCGGGGGTTTATGACCACGGCTATGTGCTGGGCTATGAGCGTCTGACCGACCATCTGGCCAATTCACGCGGCCCGCGTCACCGTTTGTGGCGCATCCGCACCAAGCAGATCATCAACGCCACCGGCGCAATCGAACGTCCCTTGAGCTTTGCTGGCAATGACGTGCCGGGTGTGATGCTCGCCTCGGCGGTGCGCGACTACCTTGTGAACTACGGTGTCGCGGCGGGTGAAAAGACCGTGGTCGTGACCAACAACGACGACGCCTATCGTACTGCCATCGCTTTGAAAAAGGCGGGGATGACGGTGCCTGTGGTGATCGATGCCCGCGAATTCGGCGGCGGCGCGCTGATGGAAGAGGCCAAGGCGCTGGGCATCCGGGTCGAGACCGGGCGCGCCATTGCCAAGGTCAAGGGCGGCAAGCGCGTGACCGGCGTCGTGCTCTGCACAATGGCGGGCGGCGGTGCGCTGCTGGAAGAAATCAAATGCGATGCGGTCGCCATGTCAGGCGGCTGGTCGCCGGTGGTGCATCTGTGGTCGCATTGCGGAGGCAAGCTGACTTGGGACGACACGCAGGCCTTTTTCCGGCCCGATCCCGCCCGCGCGCCGACCAGCCACGATGGTGAGGCGTTTGTCACCTGTGTGGGCAGTTCCAACGGCTATCTGCGCCTGAACGATGCCTTGGAAGATGCTGATACATCGGCAAAATCCGTGTCCAAGGCCGCAGGGGGAAAACCCCGCCGCTTTGCCGCGCCCAAGGCGACGGGCGCCGATGAGGCGGCGATGATGCCGGTCTGGTTGATGCCCGCGAATGCGTGGGACGACCTGCGGATGAAGACCTGGCTGGATTACCAGAACGACGTCAAGGTGTCCGACGTGCAACTGGCCGCCCGCGAAGGCTATGAAAGCGTCGAACACACCAAACGCTATACCACCCTGGGTATGGCGACCGATCAGGGGAAACTCAGCAACATCAACGGTCTGGCGACGCTTGCTGGATCTTTGGGTGAGGCGATCCCGCAGGTTGGCACCACCACCTTTCGCCCGCCCTATACGCCCATCAGCATGGGGGCGATTGCCGGTGAGGCGCGCGGTGAAATCTTTCAGCCTCTGCGCAAGACGCCGCTGCATCAATGGCACATGGACAACAACGCCCATTGGGAACCGGTTGGCCACTGGCGTCGTCCGTATTGTTTCCCGCGCGCAGGCGAAACCGTGGAACAGGCCGTTCATCGCGAGGTGCTGGCCACCCGCGACAGCCTTGGCCTGCTCGACGCCTCCACCTTGGGAAAGATCATCGTCAAAGGGCCGGATGCGGGCCGTTTCCTCGACATGCTGTACACCAACATGATGTCGACGCTGAAACCGGGCAAATGCCGCTACGGTCTGATGTGTTCTGAAAACGGTTTTCTCAGCGACGACGGCGTGGTGGCGCGCATAGATGAGGACACCTTCCTGTGCCACACCACCACCGGCGGCGCGGACCGTATCCATGCCCATATGGAGGAATGGCTGCAAACCGAATGGTGGGACTGGCAGGTCTATACCGCCAACGTGACAGAGCAATACGCGCAGGTCGCCGTGGTCGGCCCCAACGCGCGCAAGCTGCTGGAAAAGCTGGGCGGCATGGATGTGGCCAAGGAAACGTTGCCGTTCATGGGCTGGGCCGATGGCACGCTGGCAGGTTTTCCGGTGCGGGTCTATCGCATCTCCTTTTCCGGCGAACTGAGCTATGAGATCGCCGTGCCCGCGCATCTGGGCCGGGCCTTTTGGGACAGGGTTCTTGAGGCCGGGGCGGAGTGGAACGCAACGCCCTACGGCACCGAGGCGCTGCACATCATGCGGGCCGAAAAGGGGTTCATCATGATCGGCGATGAAACCGACGGCACGATCATCCCGCAGGATCTGGGTCTGCACTGGGCGATCTCGAAGAAGAAAGAGGACTATCTGGGCAAGCGCGCGCAGGCCCGTAGCCACATGGCCGACCCGGAGCGCTGGCAGCTTGTGGGGCTGGAAACGCTGGACGGCTCTGTTCTGCCGGACGGAGCTTATGCCGTGGCACCGGGCAAAAATGCCAACGGCCAGCGCAACACCCAAGGGCGCGTGACCTCGACCTATCATTCGCCGACGCTGGGCAAGGGGATCGCGATGGGGCTGGTCAAACACGGACCCGACCGCATGGGCGAGGTCATCACCTTCATCGGCGACGATGGCGAGACAGAGCACCCGGCCCGCATCGTCAACCCGGTCTTCTTTGATCCCGAAGGGGAGAAGCAGAATGTCTGAACCTGTCCTGCCGCTGGGCGGCGCCAGCTTTGATGGCCTTGTCGAGGTGCGCGAAATCGGACCGCAGGGGATGATCACCCTGCGCGGCGATCTGTCCTCGCCCGAGGTGATTGCCGCGGTGACCGACCTGACCGGGCAGCCAATGCCTGATCTGCGCGGTGCCAATACCACCGGAGACACCGGCCTGCTCTGGATGTCACCGGATGAACTGCTGATCCTTGTGCCCTACAGGCAGGCAACCTCGGCGGTCGACCGTCTGAATACCGCGCTGGCGGGACAGCATTGTCTGGTCGTCAACGTATCGGATATGCGGGCACTGTTCCAACTGCGCGGAACCCAGATCCGCGACGTGCTGGCCAAGCTGGCCCCGGTCGATTTCGCCGCAGAGGCACTGCCCGCAGGCGAATTGCGTCGCACGCGGTTTGCGCAGGTCGCCGCCGGTGTTTGGCTGGTGGACGACACCAGCGCGCGGGTTTTCTGCTTTCGTTCGGTGGCGGACTACATGCTCAACCTGCTCAGCACGGTGGCCGATCCGGACAGTCATGTTGGCTTTCACGTCAAATAATTTCGCACGCGGTTGCTTTGGGGCGCGCGGCTGCGGATAGTGCCTGCGCAACCCTGACGACGGAGCCGCAATGCACCGCATGATCCTGTCGGTCCTGTTCTGGACCATTACCTGCGGCGCGGCCTTGGCCGAGAAAACCGCCTATCAGTGTGTGATCACAGGTGCCTCCGGGCGGCAGTGGATTCAACCGCTGATCTTTATTGCACTGGACCGCGCAAGCGACCGGGTTGTTGTCTCTGACGCGGCGATCCTTGGCTATAATGACGGGGTTCCGGTCGAGGGCAGGCTGGTGCGCGACAACGCCGCGCGCGTCACCGTTGCGTGGGAGTTGGACATGCGATCGACATCGAACCAGACCGTGCGGATGGCGTACCGCGCCACCTATCTCAAGGCCAATGGCAAGGTGAACGTATCGGCCCGTCCAATTGGCTTTGAAGGCCAGTTCAGCCGCGCCGGAACCTGCAAGGTGACAAAACTTTCAGGCTGAACACATCTTTCCACGTCCCGGCAGGGTTGACCTTCCTCCGCGAGAGGGACACCTAATGGGCAGTATACCGCCACATAATGAAGGGGTGCACCATGGCTTTTGAACTTCCCGATCTTCCGTACGCACATGACGCTCTGGCCAGCCAGGGCATGAGCCAGGAAACGATGGAATACCACCACGACATCCACCACAAGGCCTATGTCGACAACGGCAACAAGCTGATTGCCGGGACCGAGTGGGAGGGCAAATCGCTCGAGGAGATCGTAAAGGGCACGTATCAGGCGGGCGCTGTGGCGCAGTCGGGCGTGTTCAACAACGCGTCGCAGCACTGGAACCACATGCAGTTCTGGGAAATGATGGGTCCCGGCCCGAATGCGATGCCGTCCGAACTCGAGGCAGCGATCAAGGAAAGCTTTGGCACGGTCGACGACTTCAAATCGCAGTTTTCCGCTGCGGGCGCGGGCCAGTTCGGCTCTGGCTGGGCGTGGCTGGTCAAGGACGCCGACGGCGGTCTGAAGATCACCAAGACCGAAAACGGCGTAAACCCTCTGTGCTTTGACCAGACGGCTCTGCTGGGTTGCGACGTGTGGGAGCATTCCTACTACATCGACTTCCGCAACAAGCGTCCGGCCTACCTCGCCAACTTCCTCGACAATCTGGTGAACTGGGAAAACGTGGCCTCGCGGCTGTAAGTCCCGGATCGTATCAGGGCAGGGGATCGCCCGCCCCGATGCCAGAAATAAAACACGCCCTCGCAAGACATTGCGGGGGCGTTTTGCGTCTGCCCCTGTGGTGCGTGCGTTGACGGCCCGTCTAACCCGGTCGATCCACATCGAGGCGTTTTCGAATAGCTGGGTGCGGGTAGCCCGCGGCTCTATTGTGCCGGGAGGTTTGACGCACCGCCCGTGATTTTCGAGTCCCGTGATTCACAAGCGGGGAGGAAAACCGTAACGTGGCGATATCTTGGTCATGGCCCGGAGCCACCCGGGCCATCGTCACCGTTTCGGAAAGGGATTTCAGGCCATGGATGCAGTCAGGTCTCTGGCGGATCGCCCAAAAGGCGGTCCAGTACGATCACGGGCCGGTCAGGAGAGGGGGGCACGATGCTGCGCACCCTGATCATTCAGATGAACCAGACACAGCAATTCCTGTGGCGTACGACTCCGGACGGCCAGCGGCAGGTGTCTTGGCGCGTCTGGGTGCTGATATTCGTGACGCCGGTACTGTTTTTGGCGGCGGCGGCGCTTCTGGCCTATGACAGCGTCACCTTCGTCTCGCGCGCCGAAACGGCCACCGGCGAGGTTGTCCGCGTCTACGAGTGGGAGGACTGGACCCCCTGGCAGGGTACACATACGGTCTACGGTCCGGTCTTTCGCTATGAATTTCGCGACGGGGAAATGACCGAGGCCAGCCTCGGACAGTCCTCGGCCCACTGGGGATTCGAGATCGGATCGCGCCACGAGATCCTGTTCAATCCCGCGACCAAGGACAATGTGAAACTCCCCGCCTTCGAACAGCTTTGGGCACTGCCGCTGACGATATTTGCGATTGGCCTGATCACCTTGATCCCGTCGCTCTTCGGCGCGTGGCGGGTGCGCCGCTGGCTGCGCGGCGGAACAGGTGAGTGAGGCACGACCGGGGTTCCCGTCGTGATCCGGTGACCCGGTGACGCCCCGGACCGGCGCGCGTGGGCCTCAAGGACAGCGCAACGAGGATGCCCCGAACCGATGGCCCCGTCTTGCAGCCCGATGCGCCGCTCTGTAGGGCAGGGGTATTGACCGGAGACCATCATGCCCGCCCAGACCCAAGGCATCCTGCTCATGATCGGCGCTTGCACGATCTGGGGCCTCTCGCCGATCTACTACAAACTGCTGATCAACGTGCCGCCGCTGGAACTGTTGGCGCATCGCACCTTCTGGTCTCTGGCGGTCTTTGCCGGGTTGCTGGCGCTACAAGGGCGGCTGGGCAAATTGCGTGAGGCGCTGGGGACGGGCAGGGCGGTCCTGACGATCAGCTTTGCCGCCTTGATGGTCACGACCAACTGGTTTCTCTTCATCTTTTCGGTGCAGATCGGGCAGGTTCGCGAAACCTCGCTGGGGTACTACATTTTTCCGCTGGTTGCGGTGCTGCTGGGGGTGGTGGTTCTGCGTGAACGGCTGGCTGTCCTGCAATGGGTGGCGGTGGCTCTGGCCGCTCTGGCCGTGACGACGCTGACCCTTGGGCTGGGCAGTGCGCCTTGGATCGCGCTGACGCTGGCCGTCACCTTTGGCGCCTACGGGCTGGTGAAAAAGCAGATGGCCGTGGGCGCTGTGGTGTCCGTCACCGCCGAGGTTCTGCTGCTCAGCCCGCTGGCGCTGATTTGGCTGCTTGTCTTGCAGGGGCAGGGCCAAGGCGTCTTTGGCGCGGATCTCCGGACCTCGGCCCTGCTGGTGTTTTCGGGTGTGCTGACCGCCCTGCCGATGATCCTGTTTTCTGCCGCTGCCAAGAAGGTGAACATGGCGACGCTGGGGTTGCTGCAATACCTCAACCCGACCTTGCAGTTCTTTTGCGCCGTGGTGCTGTTTGGTGAGCCGCTGACCCCGTGGCATATCGCGGCCTTCGGGATGATCTGGGTAGCTCTGGCGCTGTACTCCGCGTCGGGATTTGCTCAGGACAGGGCACGCCGCAAAAGCGTCATGACCTCTGTCGCCGAACCGCCGCTCTGAACATAGTCCAGTAGCGAGCCATCGGCGAACCCGCTGTCGACGACATGGTTCAACAACGCCTTGAGCGGCCCCCAGTATCCGGCCACATCCAGCAGCACGATGGGTTTGTGATGCAGGCCCAGCTGCCGCCATGTCAGCACCTCGAAAAACTCGTCCAGCGATCCGGCCCCGCCGGGCATGACCACCACCGCGTCGGCGTTCATCAGCATGACCTTCTTGCGCTCGTGCATCGTCTCGGTGATCACAAACCGGGTGATATCGGTCTTACCCACCTCCATCTGCAACAGGTGGGTCGGGATCACGCCAAAGGTCTCGCCACCTGCCGCCTGCGCGGCGCGCGCGACGGTGCCCATCAGGCCCACGTCCCCGGCCCCGTAAACCAGCCGCCAGCTTTCACCGGCCAGCGCCTGTCCCAAGGCCTCGGCCTCGGCCGTGAAGTGGGGATTTCCGCCCTTGCGCGACCCGCAATAGACACAGATGGAGGTTTTATGCATGAAAGGCCCCGAGGTTGGCGAAAGAAAACGACTTTTGACCCTTCGTAGCCTGTGGGATATACACGCTCAACCACCCTGTGGTCCCGTCGGGGGGCTGCGACCTCAGGGACAGACTTTCGGAAGGCTGCCATGAGCAAGATCGCACTCTATTGGGCCATCGCTGGCGCAGGAACCGTCGGGGCCGTGACCACGATGGTGATGACCGGCATGATCCAGATGCCGGGCGCACGGCCCGCGGACGCGCCGCCCCCCGCCGCCGTTGTCACCGCTCCGGACGCGCCGGTGCCGCCAGTTGCGCCAGATGCGGATGCGCCGCTGACCACAGCCGATCCGGCCTTGCCTCCGGTAGATCCCGTGACGGCCCCTGACCCCACGCCGGTTGATACTGTGGACGCGACCGACCCGGCGACTCCGCCGGTCGAGACCGTGGATGCGACCGACCCGGCGACTCCGCCGGTTGAGACTGTGGATGCAACCGAGCCGGCAACCCCGCCGGTCGGGACCGTAGACGCAACCGACCCTGCAACCCCGCCGGTGGAAACCGCCACCGTTGTCGATCCGGTGGTGTCTGAGCCGCCGAATCCCCCTCATCCGCTTGCGCCGGATGAGGCGGGCGCGCTCCCCGTGCCTGGCGAAACCGCAACCGCCAAGCCGGAACCGACCGCACCTGTCGCGGCACCGCTGCCGGGCGTGACGACCTCCGCTCCAGACCCAAATGAGACCACCGCCGCGCCCGGCCCGGTCGAGACCGCCGCCGCCCCCGCGCCGATTGAGGGCAAGGCCGCCCCCGATGCGACAGAGCCGGACCCGGCGACCGTTGCCGGGTCGCTGCTGCCGCTTTTTGATCCGGGCGCAACGGCTGTGGTTCCCGAATTGCTGCTGGACGGCGATGTGGCGATCAAACGCCCCAGTTTTGACGTTGTGCGCGCCGAAACCGATGGGTTTTCTTTGATCGCCGGCGGCGGTGAACCGGGGGCCAAGCTGGAGGTGATCGTCGACGGCAAGCCGGTCGAGACGATAGAGATCGGAAGCGACGGCAAGTTCACCACCTTCCTCAACCTGCCGCCGGACCGGGCAGCCGTGATCAGCTTGCGCCAGACCGCCGATGAAAAGACCGTCCTGTCCGAGGGTGAGGTGATCGTGGCGCCGCAGCAGGTGGCTGCCGCTGACATCACCCCGGAACGCCAGCCCAAGACCCCTGTCGATACTGGCCCGATCCTTGAAACACAGCCCGATCCCGACGCCCCCGCGGGGGACCGGGTGCCTGCCGCCACGGTCCCTGCTGCCACGACACCGCCTGTCACGACACCGCCCGCAGGGGATAGCGGTGCCGTTGCCGCCGCCGATCCCAGTTCTGATCCCGCTGCCGTCCCCAATGCCGATCCCGGTGCAGCCGAGGGCGCGCCCGTTGCCAAGCCGGAACAAATCGCCCGCACCTTCCCACAGCCCGAGGTCGGGGCCGGACCCGATCCGCTGGGTGCGCCGATATGGAACGGCGCACCGGCGCGCGGCCCGGTCCCGGGCGCGCAGCCCGCGCCCGAGGTCGGCGCGGCCCCGCTGCGTCCCGGCGCTGTGCCCGGCACCGCTGTGCCGGTTGACGACACCGACCCGGATACGCCGCGTGTCGGCTCTGTAACAACTACGATCCCCGGACCTGTCGGCCCCGCCGACGGTGCAGACCCGGCGCGGCCCGCCTCGGACCCGGTCCTCACCGCCCGCGCTTTGCCAGAGGCGGGCGACCCGCCATCCTCGCCGCGCGCGCCTACGGTGCTGTTGTCCACGCCGCGCGGGATCGAGGCGCTGTCCACCGCGCCCATCGCGCCGGGGGACGTGGCGCTCGATTCCATCAGCTATGACGATCAGGGCGACGTGCTGTTGTCGGGGCGTGGCAAGACATCGGCCTTTGTGCGCATCTACCTCGACAACACGCCTGTCACCACCTCGCGGATTCGCGAAGACGGCGGCTGGCGGGTGGAACTGCCGGAGGTCGATCAGGGCACCTATGTGCTGCGCATCGACCAGATCAATGAGCGCGGTCAGGTCATCGCCCGCGTCGAAAGCCCGTTCCTGCGCGAAAGCGCCGCCGTGCTGGAACGCGCCCTTGCCGGGGGTGGCGACGGCCCGGTCCGCACCGTGACCATCCAGCCGGGCAACACGCTCTGGGGGATTTCGCGCAATCGCTATGGCGACGGGATGCAATACGTCCGCATCTTTGAGGCCAACCGAGAGCGGATCCGCAACCCAGACCTGATCTATCCCGGGCAGATCTTCAATCTGCCGGACGGAACCGGGAACTGATCTGCGCGCAGGTCGTGGCAATATCGGCGCGGCTCTGGAAACCCGGCACCCAAAGGGCTAGGTGAGGGGATCAGCCAAAGGTCCCCCATGCCACCAGATTTGACCTCCGCCAATGACATTGCCCGCGAAGAGCGCCGCTCCGGCTGGCGCACCATCCGCCGCGTCGGCCCCTATCTCTGGCCCGAGGGCCAGACATGGGCCAAGCGCCGCGTGGTCATCGCATTGGCCTTTCTGGTGCTGGCCAAACTGATCGCCGTATTCACCCCCATCCTCTACAAGGCGGCGGTTGATACCCTGTCGGGCGATGTCTCCGATCTGATGCTGGGTGCGGTGGGCCTGACCGTGGCCTACGGCGTGGCGCGGCTGATGACCGTGGGCTTTCAGCAATTGCGCGACGCGGTCTTTGCCAAGGTCGGCCAACGGGCGCTGCGCCGTCTGGCGCTGGAAACCTTTACCCATATCCACCGCCTGTCGATGCGCTATCACATCACCCGCAAAACCGGCGGGCTGAGCCGCATCATCGAACGCGGCGTCAAAGGTGTGGAATTCCTGCTGCGGTTCCTGCTGTTCAGCATCGGACCTTTGATGCTGGAACTGGTACTTGTCGCGGCGGTGCTCTTTTTCTTGTTCGATGTCTGGTATCTGGCGGTCGTGGTCGGGGTGATCAGCCTCTATATCCTGTTCACGTTCAAGGTCACAGAATGGCGGGTCAAACTGCGCCGCGAGATGAACAAACAGGACACCGACGCCAACCAAAAGGCGATCGACAGCCTGCTGAATTTCGAAACGGTCAAGTATTTCGGTGCCGAAGGGCGTGAGGCCGCGCGCTATGACGTGGCCATGAAGGGCTATGAGGCAGCGGCGATCAAGACCGCGACCTCTCTGGCGGCGCTGAACACCGGGCAGTCGCTGATCATCACCAGCGGTCTGGTTGCGGTCATGGTCATGGCCGCCATCGGCGTGCAGAACGGCGCGCTGACGGTGGGCGATTTCGTCATGGTCAACGCCTACATGATCCAGATCACCATGCCGCTGAACTTCCTCGGCACCGTCTACCGCGAGATCCGTCAGGCGCTGGTGGACATGGGCGAGATGTTCGAACTGCTGGAACAACCGCGCGAGGTGTCGGACAAACCCGGCGCGCCGGGTTTGGATGTCGCAGGCGGAGTTGTCACCTTCGAGAACGTTCATTTCGGTTATGATCCGGCCCGCCCGATCCTCAAGGGCATCGACGTGACCGTGGGGGCAGGAGAAAACGTGGCACTTGTCGGGCCTTCGGGGTCGGGCAAATCCACCATAGGGCGGCTGTTGTTCCGGTTTTATGACGTGGACGGCGGACGGGTGGCAATTGACGGGCAGGACCTGCGCGACGTCACCCAGGACAGCCTGCACGCCGCCATTGGGGTGGTGCCACAGGACACGGTGCTGTTCAACGACACCATCCGCTACAACATCGCCTATGGCCGCGACGGCGCGACAGAGGACGATATCATCGCCGCCGCCCGCGCCGCCCAGATCCATGACTTCATCTCAAGCCTGCCGGAGGGCTACGCGACCCAGGTGGGCGAACGCGGCCTGAAACTGTCTGGCGGTGAAAAGCAGCGGGTCGGCATTGCGCGGACCCTGCTCAAGGACCCGCCGATCCTGCTGCTGGATGAGGCGACCAGCGCGCTGGACACCGAAACAGAGGCCTCGATTCAAGAGGCGCTGCGTCGAGCGGGCGAAGGGCGGACCGTGATCACCATTGCGCACCGGCTGTCGACCATCGCCGATGCCGACCGGATCGTGGTGTTGCAGGACGGGCAGGTGGTCGAACAGGGCACTCATGACGATCTGCTGGTCCGGCAAGGGCGCTATGCCGCCCTCTGGGCGCGGCAACAGGCGGGCGAGGACGAGGCCGCGTAGGGCGGGGTTCACCCCGCCGCACGGCATTCCGTCCGACCCGTAGCCCGGCCCGTAGGGTGGGTTTTTCAACCCACCGTTACCCCACCGCCAACCAACCACGTCAGCCCCGTAGGGTGGGTTTTCAACCCACCGCCACCCCACCGTCAGCCCGCGTCCAGCGCCTCTTGCGCAGCGGCAAAATACGCGCCCAGATGCTCGCCATCCGCCAGCGCGTGATGCACTTGCAGGCTCATCGACATGCGCCAGCCACCGCCCTCGGGCACGATCTTGCCCCAGGCCACGCGGGGAATGCAGTCCTCGGCATGGGGCATGGCATTGTCCAGCGACGTGAAATCCATCCACGGCAGGCACGACATATAGGCCACCGCGTCGCCGCGCCCGGTGTTCGCCTCCAGCGTTTTGCGGTGCCGGGCATCTTCGATGGCCGCGATGGCCCCGTGGTCGAACTGTGCAAAATCCTCATGGAACGGGACGTAGGAGAAATTGAACCCGCCTCCGGGGCGCGGCACCGGAGAGGACAGTACAACGCTGTCATGCCGCACCACGACATCGCCCCGAAACCGCATGTTCAGCTCTGGCACCGCGTGCAACCCATGCCCGATGGCATGCAGACAGGCGCGAAAGACCGACACGCCCTGCGGCTTGCGCTGTGTCATCAGATGTGTCGCGTTTAACCTGACGGTCACGGCGTAATGCGGTTTCTCGAAGGTCTTGAACCAACGGAACTGTTCTGCGCGCGGCCACCTGTCCAGATCGACCATATGTTCGGCCATCAGTGACCTCCTGTTATGCCTTTGCCTCAAAAGTGCGGTTTCAAACCCTGCCTGAAACAGCTTCTGCTTGGGAGAGGCAATAAATGCCACGGGGCTTGTTGCCTATCGGAAACAGAATGCTACGGTCCGCGTCAAGACATCAGAAGAGGTATACCATGGTCGACCGTGTAGCGCGCGCAGGTCTGGACGTTGACGGACGTCTGGCCACGTTCATCGAAAAACAGGCCTTGCCGGGGACCGGCATTGCGGCAGAGGTCTTTTGGGACAAGCTGTCAGAGCTTGCGCATGATTTCGGGCCGCGCAACCGCGCGCTGCTGGACACCCGCGACACGCTGCAAAAGCAGATCGACGACTGGCACAAGGCCCGCGCCAACCAGCCTCATGACCATGAGGCCTACAAGGCCTTCCTGACAGAGATCGGATACCTGCGCCCCGAAGGCGAGGATTTCGAGATCGACACCGCCAATACCGACCCGGAGTTCGCCTCTGTCCCCGGTCCGCAACTGGTGGTGCCGATCACCAATGCCCGCTACGCGCTGAACGCCGCCAATGCCCGCTGGGGCAGCCTGTATGACGGCCTCTATGGCACCGACGCCTTGGGGTCGGCCCCGCCCAAAGGCGGCTATGACAAGGGGCGCGGGGCGCGTGTCATCGCGCGGGCGCGGGTGTTTCTGGATGAGGCCTTCCCGGTCGAGGGCGTCAGCCATGCCGACGCGCGCCGCTATCACATTCAGGGGGGCGCGCTGCTGGTGGACGACCAGCCGCTGACCGATCCGTCCAAGTTCCGCGGCTATCGCGGCCACCCAAAGGCCCCCGAGGCCATCCTGCTGTGCAACAACGGGCTGCATGTGGAACTGGTCTTTGACCGCACGCATTACATCGGCGCGCGCGATCAGGCGGGGCTGGCGGATGTGCGTCTGGAATCGGCGGTCTCGGCGATCATGGACTGCGAGGATTCGGTGGCCTGCGTCGATGGCGAGGACAAGACGCTGGCCTATGCCAACTGGCTGGGCCTGATGAAAGGCGACCTGACGGAGACCTTTGAAAAGGGCGGCGACACCCTGACCCGCCGCCTGACGCCGGACCACGAATTCCTAGGCCCGGACGGCGCGCCCTTTACCGTCAAGGGCCGCGCGCTGATGCTGATCCGCAATGTCGGCCACCTGATGACCAACCCCGCGATCCTGCTGCGCGATGGCTCGGAGATTTTCGAGGGGCTGATGGACGCAATGATCACCGTGCTGATCGCCCGGCACGATCTGCAACGCACCGAAGGGGGCCTGCGCAACACGCATCACGGGTCGGTCTACGTGGTCAAACCCAAGATGCACGGCCCCGATGAGGTCGCCTTTGCCGATGAGGTGTTCACTTTTGTCGAACAGGCGCTGGACCTACCGCAATACACCGTCAAGCTGGGCATCATGGATGAGGAACGCCGCACCTCTGTAAACCTCAAGGAATGTATCCGCGCCGCGCGCCACCGGGTCGCTTTTATCAATACCGGGTTCCTCGACCGGACCGGCGATGAGATCCACACCTCGATGGAGGCGGGGCCGTTTTCCCGCAAGGATTTCATCAAGCGTAAGGGTTGGATCGGGGCCTACGAGGCGCGCAACGTTGATATCGGTCTGGAATGCGGCTTGTCAGGCCGCGCGCAGATCGGCAAGGGCATGTGGGCCATGCCCGACCAGATGGCCGCCATGCTGGAGGCCAAGATCGAACACCCCAAGGCGGGCGCGAACTGCGCATGGGTGCCGTCACCCACCGCGGCGACGCTGCACGCGCTGCACTATCACAAGGTGGATGTCTTCGCCGTGCAAAAACGGCTGCGGGCGGGCGGGCGGCGCGCGCATGTGGACGCGGTGCTGGAGATTCCGCTGGCCACCTTCCGCAAGTGGCGTCCCGAACAGGTCACGCGTGAGGTCGAGAACAACGCCCAAGGCATTCTGGGTTACGTGGTGCGCTGGATCGACGCCGGGGTGGGCTGTTCCAAGGTGCCCGACATCAACGATGTCGGGTTGATGGAGGATCGGGCGACTTGCCGGATTTCCAGCCAGCACATTGCCAACTGGCTGCATCACGGGGTGGTCACGCGTGACGAGGTCATGGAGATCATGAAACGCATGGCCGAGGTGGTGGACCGTCAGAACGCGGGTGATCCAACCTATCGGCCGATGGCACCGGGCTTTGACGGCGTGGCCTTTCAGGCGGCCTGCGAACTGGTCCTTGAGGGTCGCGTGCAACCCTCGGGGTACACGGAACCGGTGCTGCACAAGCGTCGTCTGGAACTGAAGGCGGCGGGCTGAGCGCGCCGCCTCCGGTCCATCGCGGGGGGCAAGGGCGGAGGGGGGGCGCTGCCCCCGTTGTTAGTATTCACTCAGTCTGAACTACCGATTTCAAAGGGTTTGATACCGGACTACCCTCGAAGTGCCCGGACTATTCCGGTTGGGATTTCGCGGTTTGGTCCTTCCGGTGCTTCAGCCACCAATCGTTGATGGCCGATTTGCGCACGCGGCGTTCTTCTGGGAACGCTTTGGCAACTTCATCTTCGAGCTGGGGGAATGTCAAGGCGTCGATCCGCGCAAGGATGAAGGCGCGCAACTCTGCGTCCGCGTCGATCTTGGCAGGCCGTCCGGGGCGATGCTGGCGGCGATAGTCGCAGGGCGCGGGCAAGCCTGTGACAGGCTGTTGAATGGGGTATTGAAGGGTCTGTTTCGCAACCCTGTCCACTGCGATTTGCGCTGTGTCGAGCGTGTCAGATGCGGCTTGGATCAATCCACGCGCCTCCTGCAAGGACCGGCTCAACCCTGCCAATGTGACGCACGGTTCGCTCATGTCGGCACCTTCCAGCGGTTTTCGCGGCGGGCTGTCTTGACCGTCTTGGCGGTGACTTTCAGCGCACGGCAGATGTCTGCGGTGGACTTGCCCTCGGCGGTGAGCGCCAGAATGAGCCATGTGCGCGGCACCGGCACCTCCGCCCGGTTGGACGGCATCCGCGCGCCCAGAGCTTGCAGGCGGTCCTTGCCGATCACCGCTTCGGCGGCGCTGCGCCCCCTTGGGTCAGTGGGAAAGTAGAGCGTGGACCCGGCAAAGGCGATCAGGAAACGCACGGCCAGCGCCGCGCCCAATTCCTCTACAAAAGGGTCGAGGTGCGCCGGGTGACGCGGATAGCGAATGGCAGGCCGCGTCTCCGGTTCTATCGATGTGGTGCTGGGCAGATTTGACACGGTGAACGTCTCCCGGTTGGAACATGGCCCATCGAAGCGCTGTGTTTTGGAATGCCTCGGTCGCGCCAGCAGCACGCATATGGCACTTACCTCGTGTCCGCTTCATCCGGCGCGCGGTGCGCATCTGGATCAAATTAGGGGGCCGGAAGGAGATCAGACCGGCCCCCTGCGCCCCGTCACTGGCGGGGCATGGCTTGCGCAAGACGGGACATGCAAGCCAATCTCAGTCCTCCGTCAGGCGCTCCGGCGCGATGCCAAGCTGTTCACTCAGCAATTGCACTTCGGCGCTGCGCTCCTCGACCGCCTTACCCACCATTGTGAGATCGTCGAAACCGGCAACGAAAGCTGGCGCTTCAAGACCAGGGAATAAACGAACTCCCGCTGGCCCGATACGGCTGCGCTGTGTGGTGGCTACACCGCATCGGGCCAGCTACCCGAGGGCGCAGCAGGGGGTCATTTTTGGACGCCGATAGAGGGTCAAGATTGCGTGCCGATTGACAGGCTCAGCGCCCATTCCTTGGCAGCGGGCAAGATGGAGCCATCGGAAATGGCTTTCTGCACCTTGTCGGAAAGCCGATCCTCGCGCATTGTGGCCAGCTCGGAATTGTACCAAGTCGCGGCCTCCTGCCATGCCATGACCGGCACATAGTCGCGTGGGTCGGGACTGTCCCCAAGACGGTCCGCCAAGGCGGCAAGAATGTCGTCTTCGGTGGCGGTGTCGTCAAGCTTCAGGAGCTGCTCAAGGCGGGCCATGAAGGACGGGGCGTCGGGTGTATCGAGCATGTCGGTCTCCTGCGCGGCAAGCGCGGTCATGTGCAGAGCGGGACGGTGGACCAGCCCCGCACCCTTGAGCGCGACAACGCGCTTGGTTTTCTTGTCGACCAGCATCGACGGGCTGAGAAAGCGATACTCCCGCGCCGCGATCATCTCACGGGCGCGGGCGGTCCATTCGACGCGCGCCCAGATGCCGTCTGCGCGGGCGGCAAGCTCTTTGATCCAGCCCGCCGCCGGGACCGGGCCGGACAGTTTGGCCTCGGGCCGGTCATTCTGGTGTTCATAGTCCACCGGCAGATCGATCTTGCCAGCCAGAAAGCTGGCCAGAACCTGCGCAGGCGCGTCATTGAGAAAGCGCCGCCCGTCGCGGGTTTCAACCGGACCGGCGGGCACAAGCTGAACCCAGTCCGGCGCGCCGGTCAGGGCGGTGTCACATTGAACAGTGAAGGTTGCGGCCACGGTCATTTCCCCGCGCCGCGTCAGGCGTTCAGATAGGGTGTGACGATCAGCTCCGCCGTGCCCTTGTACGGGTTCGATCCGCCGCCATCGAGCGTTTCGGTGTTCAGCAGATGCAGCGCCGCGTCTTCGAGCGACGGCGGCACAATCAGCGTCTTGGGTCGCACGCCCAGAATACGGCCTTCGGAACTCTTATAGCCCATCATGGCGGCGCGGGCGGCGGCGTAGTTGCTCGCATTCAGCGTGTCCTTGCTGCCGTAGGCCAGTTGCCACAGACCAAACCCGGCATTCACCCGCGCCCGGACCCCGTAGAGGTATTCGTCATTCATGAAGACGTTGTGATCCTCGGGCCGGGTGAGCGAAGTGAACTGGTAATCTTCCCGCTTCTGGAAGATCAACGGTTTGACCCCGCGCGCCGTGTCGAGGAGGAACCAAGCCGCGCCGCTGCCGCCGCCGGAATTGCTGACCATGGTTGTGGTGCCGTCCGGTGCCGTCACCGGGTGGTCGGTGTCAAAGAAGTTCTGACCATCGAAACAGGGAGAGGTGAAACCCGCCGCCAAGAGCGCGAAGATCAGTTCTTCGGGATGCGTGCGGGCAAGCTGGCCCATTTCCGAGAAGGCCGGTTTGAACACGCCCAAGCGGTCGTCGCTGATATTGTCGCGCGGAATGCCCACGGTGCTTTCGAACTTCTTGTTCAGGATCGTGAAGCCGTGCGCGGTGAGGTTCTGGACGACACGCGGGCCGACCCACTCGCGAAACTGCGGGAACATGCCCAACCAGCCATAAGTCTCTTCCGACCCTTCGCTGGCCACCGTCATGGCGATCTTGTCCCAGTTGACCTCTGCGGCCAGATAGGCGTCGGAATAGATCGTTTGGAAACCTTTGTAGACCAAGTCGAGGTTTTGCGCGTTGATGAGCATGGCGTGTCCCGTATCGGTTGCGGGCCGCGTGTCAGGCCCATTCACGGAACAAGGCGTATCAATGCCGGAAGTTGTTTTCAGGGGGGTAGGATTTCCGCCGCCCCTGCAACACAAAGCGCCTCGTGATAGCCCGCCTCTACAGCCGCGCGTTCATCCTCGGACAGTTTGGACAGGAGATCGCTCAGGCGCACTTCGGCATCCTTCGGCAGGGGTCTCGTGTCGAGTAAAACGGCAATTTGGTCGTGGATTTGCATGTCTCAAGCGGCCTTGCACTGCTGGATGTGGCTGAGAGGCGATTTGAACCCCTATTAAATAACCGTCTCGCCCTTTGTCGAGGTGCGACCCCCTCTGAACGCAACGGCCCTCCTGCGCCCGCTCTGCGTATCTGTGGCGGGATGCAGAAAGGGCGGCACTTGCGCGCCGCCCTTCTGTCTTGTCGTGCGCTTGGTGTCAGGTCAGGCCGCGCGCGCCTTCATCGCCTTGAGCGCGGTGATCAGTTTGGGGGCCATGTCCCGCGTCAGGAACCGCAAGCTGGAAATGTGCCACTTGTTCACCAGCCAGCGGTTCAGCTCAGCTTCACCAGCCTTGCGGCGGGTGTATTCGTGCCAGAGGTTGCGGATCAATTCGAGCTGGGCAAAGCTGGCCATGCCGGGGCGCTTCCCATAGTTCTTGCCGCGCGCGGTCAGAGGCTTGAACCCGCAGTACTCGAAAAAGCCCATCATCGCGTCAAAGCCATCCTGATCCAGCTCCGTCACACTGGGGACGCCCGCGATCTGGACCAAAGCGGGGCGCATCTGGTCTTCACTCCACCCCAGCTTGCGCACGGCCACCCAAAACAGTTTCCGTTGATTGTCACTGATGATCATTGCGCCGCCTCCTGTTAGTTGCGCGGGATAAAGTCAAAGCCTTCGCGGGCCGCGCGACCAAGCGTCAGACCGAATTGCGAAAGGTCGTTGCCTTGGGTTTCCGCCAAGCTGCGCATCCCTTGCCCCAGCAAGTAGAGCGTGGACCCCAAGGCTTCATCGTCGGCGGCAATCGCACCCTGTCCGATGCAATAGGCCAGAAGGTCGAAAGCATCCGCCGCCGCGCTGTAGTTGGTCGCTGCGTTGTCCGTCGCTTTCCTCGCGCCCTCCAATTCGTTCAGGCTGACGTCCAGATGCAGACGCAGGCTCTTCCTGTCTGCCATGTCGGCTTTCCTTTCGAGTTCGGCTTTGAACTCTTCGATAGGCCGTCCGGGGATGTAGACGGCCTTGCCCTCGCGCGCGTTCTTCACGCGGTAATCTTCCGGCGCGCTCATTGCAGCGGTCCTTTTTGCATGTCCATTGCGGCTTGGATGTATTCCCGCACAGCCCGACCATTCCGCTCCGCGCGTTCAATATCGGCCTGAAAGCCTGCGGCGATCCGGGCCAGTGCTTCGCCGTCTTTCGGAGTTGGCGCGGGGGTCGTCAAAATTTCCGTCAACATGGTCAGCCAGTTGAAGGAAACGGTAGGAAATTCGGTCAGTGCCAGAAGCGATTGAGACAATGTGGCTTCGGTTTTGGTCTTGTTCTGCATTGCCGACCTCCCGGAATTGAAAGCCCGAGATACTGCAATGCCGCCTTCCCATCCGCTGCGCTGATCCTGCGATCACCGGCCCGTTTGGCTGCATGGTCGAGCGTGCGCTTGACGTCAGCCAAGCCACCATGGCGCTTGGCCACAGCGGCCAGTGCATCTGTGATCGTGGCATCCGTCACGCCGCGCGCCTCTGCAAACGTCACGACGTCGCCTTTCGGAACCGACCGGATCACCACGGGGCGCACCATGCGCCGCCGAAGCAGGGGAACAGACCCGATTGTGTCGGCAAGGGACAGGTCTCCGCAGAACACGACAGAAAAACTGCCCTCTTCGGCCATGGCCCGGACCCATTCATAGGCGTCGAAATTGAAACCGCCGCGCGGGTTGTAGTTTGCCAGATACTGCGCCTCATCGAAGATCACGACGCGATCAGCGCCAATTGCCTCAGTAATCCGTTGGCGCTCTTCCCGCATCCGGCGGTTGTTCGGCGTTCCCATGTCGAACAACTCCATGAACGCTGCGGCCAAGTCCCAGACTTTCCCTTCGTCCGCAACGATATCCATCTTGATGGCTTCGGGGTTGTTCTGGACGTAGCGAACCAACGTCTCGGACTTGCCCACACCGGGGATGCCCGCGACCATGGTCAGCGTGCCGGGTTCGTCCGCGACCAGCTTGACCGACCGCAGGATATTGGTCGCGGTCTCCGTCAAGACCAGCCCGGACGCGCGCCGGGGCTGTGGGGGGTTGATGATGCGCAGATGCTCTGCCATTGTTCACTCCGCTTTGCTTGGTAGGCTTGCGCCCGCCGGTGAAAGGTCAGTGACGTGTGTAAGACGTCACTGACCGCCTAAAACGCGCCTCGGGTCGAACCCGCTGGCACGGTCAAATTCCTCAATAACGCCGGATATTTCGTCGTCTTCAACGGGGTCTTCGTGCCGGGTTGCTAGCACCCGACCGAACCGCGCACCTACAACCTTGCGCGGCGGTGGCGGCGGTGCATCATCACCCTTGGACGCCGCGTTGAGAGCCGCGATGGCTGCGCCCATTGTGGCATTGTCCAAGTAGTCGTTTGCGTCCTTGGCAGCGTCGGTGGCCACGCGCGCCGCCTTTCGGTTGCGGGCGGCACCCGGATGCCGTCTACGCTGGCATAAGGGCCACGCTTTACCGGGTTGATGCCCCGGCAAATGAGGCTTCCGGCATCGTCAAACGCGATGGCAGGTGCGTTGAAATCGTCCGGGTCGCGCCCCAGTAGGATGCGCCGCCCGGTGCCATGGAAGCCCAAAAGCGCCTCCTGCGTTTCCGGCCCGCCATACTGCCAGCCGTTCGCGGCAACCCGCCCAAAGCGGTCCACCGCAACCGGCTTCCAGATCAATCCGGAAAGGTAGAGCTGTTCCGCCGATGCGCGGCGCACCGGACGCCCAATCTGTTCACGCTCCGCCAATCCGTCCCGCAACATACCCTCATAGGACCGACCGCGCGCGCCTTGGCTGCGGCGGCCGGGTTCCCGGTTGTGGCGCGCGACTTCGCGGGACAGAACCGCTTTCGTCTCTTCAATCGGGATTGGCACAACCTTCGGCGTCGGGCTGGCACCGGGGGCGTGCCCTGCGTGTGCGACCTTGAACTCTGGTCCATCGTCCACAACCCGTGACAGGGCGGCAAAGGTCCGCTCTGCGATCTTCGCTTGGGCGTTCTTCGGCAGTGCAAACCGGGTGCCGATGCCCATGATCTTGCAGATGCCCATGGGCTGCACACCCGATGCCGCGCCATTGCGGAACCGATGCGGCATCCCACCCGCAACAAGATGCCCCGCAAAGGCGGAGCCGTTATCGGTATAAATAACGGCGTTCACCCGTCTCCCTTTGGTCGACTCCCCCGGAGGTATTTTGACCAAGAAGAAGCAGCGGCGCCTGTTTTTGGTGAATGCCTTTACAATGGGCAGCGTATGCACCTGTGTGCGGCCGCAGGCCGCTCTGTGCGGGCGGACACTTTTCGCGCGGCCCCATGTGGTCTACATATCTGCTGTCCAAGAGGAGCAGGATTCATGGCGCGCCCCATCGTCGGCATCATCGGCAACCAGTACATGATCAACGATCAGTACCCGACCCACGCGGGCGGCACGATGAACTCCGAGGCGGTGTCGGACGTCTCCGGGTGCCTGCCGATGGTGATCCCGTCGGACCCGCGTCTGGTGACGGTCGAGGAACTGCTTGAGACCTGCGATGGCTTTGTCCTGACGGGCGGCCGTCCCAACGTCCACCCCGAGGAATACGGCGAGGAATGGACAGAGGCGCATGGCCAGCCCGACCGCAACCGCGACGCCATCACCCTGCCGCTTGTGCGGGCCTGTGTCGCGCGCGGTCAGCCTTTTCTGGGCATCTGCCGCGGGTTCCAGGAGGTCAATGTGGCCATGGGCGGCACGCTCTACCCCGAAATCCGCGATCTGCCCGGCCGGATGAACCACCGGATGCCGCCGGACGGCACGCTGGAAGAGAAGTTCGCCCTGCGCCACAAGGTGACGCTGACCGAAGGCGGGGTCTTTCACCGGCTCTTTGGCGCGACCGAGGTTCTGACAAACACGCTGCACGGGCAGGGCGTCAAGACGCCGGGCGCGCGGATCGTGATCGAAGGCCATGCGCCCGATGGCACGCCAGAGGCGCTGCACGTCAGGGATGCGCCGGGGTTCACGTTGGCCGTGCAATGGCATCCGGAATGGAACGCCGCCAACGATCCGGTGTCGCGCCCGTTGTTCGCCGCCTTTGGGCAGGCCGTACATGCATGGGCCGCGAAGGGCCCCGAAGGGCTGCGCGCCGCCAGCTGACGCAGGGCTTTTTACCGCCAAGAACCTATTCCCCCCTGAGGATCGGCGCGCGCAAGCGCACCGACCCGGCCCTTTAGGCTGACAGGCGATAAAAGCGGCCCCCGCCGGGAAAGCAGGGGCCAATGATCGTTAACGATTTACGGTGTGCCCAGGAACAGACCTGGAAGGGATGCCTATACGTTCGGATAAGTCCGCCACCGGCGCAAGGACATTGCGGCACAATCGGCAGCTTTCACGATTTTCAAACGGTGGCGGGCGGATTTTGCAGGACCGAGGGTGCGCGCCCGGTCAAACCGGGCGCACGTTTTTTACAGGTAAAAGTCCAACGCCTTGTTCAGCGGCAGTTCGCGTACGCGCTGGCCCGTCAGGTCAAAGATCGCATTCGCCAGCGCCGGGGCGGCGGGCGGGGTGGCGACCTCTCCGATGCCATTCAGGCGCTTTTGGTTTTCCAGCACTTTGACTTCGACGGCGGGCATCTGCGACATCCGCAGTGGATCGTAGTCGGGAAAGTTCTTTTGCGCGACCACGCCCCCGGCAAAGGTGATCTCTTCGCCCATGGCCGAGGACAGCCCGTACGCCATGCCGCCTGTCAGTTGCGCCTCGATATTGGCGGGGTCCAGCGCCACCCCCGGGTCCGCCGCGATCCATGCGTTGGTGAGGCGGATCAACCCGTCCACGTCCTTGACCTCGATCACGATCGCGGTGGGGGTGCCAAAGCTGTAGACCATGGCGATCCCGCGCCCGACACCGGCCTCTGTCTTGCCGGTCCAGCCGGACATGTCGCGCACTGCCTCCAGCACGTAGTAGGCGGGCAGCCATTCGTCGCGGGTCAGATCCAGACGAAACTCCAGCGGATCGGCCCCCGCCGCATGGGCCAGTTCATCCATGAAGCTTTCGTGGAAGAACCCGTTGAAACTGGCCCCGACAGAGCGCCAGAACCCCAGCGGCGGGGTGATCTCGGCCTTGTGGCCGGTCACGCGGTTGTTGGGGATACCGTAGGGCTGATTGTAGATCGCATCGACGATCTCTTTGGAGGGGCCACCGGGGGCAAAGCCGACCCAGCGGTCCAGCGCCTGTTCGGCAATCGCCGGCGACGAGACCCGCGCGTCAAAGGCCACTGCCTTGCCGCCCTCGACCGCGCCGGTGATGCGGGCGATGGCCGCGGGGCGGTAAAAGTCATGGGTCATGTCCTCTTCGCGTGACCATGTGACGTTGACCGGCGTGCCGGGCATGGCCTTGGCCACGCGGGTGGCCAGCACCGCATAGTCAAATTCGCCCCGCCTGCCAAAGCCGCCGCCCATCAGGGTGACATTGACCTCGACCTCTTCGGGGGCGATCCCGGCCTCGGCGGCGCAAGCGTCGCGCAAGAAGGTCGGCCCCTGATTGCCGCACCAGATCCGCAGGTTGGTCCCGTCGAACCACGCGGTGGCGTTCATCGGCTCCATGGTGGCATGGGCGAGGAAGGGCACGCGGTACTCTGCCTTGATGCGCTGTGCGCCGTCGGGCAGCTTGTCGGGGTTGCCGTCGTCACGCAGGGTCGAGTTCGGCTCTGTGTCAAAGCCCGCCTCGATGGCGCGGAACATCTCTTCTGTGGTTTCGGGGTAGGGGGCCGGGTTCCATTCGACAGGAATCGCATCCACCGCCTGCTGCGCCAGCCACGTGTTGGTGGCGATCACCGCCAGCCCGTCGCCCAGATCGACCACCTTTTCGACGCCCGCCATGCGGCTGGCCTCAAACGCGTCATAGCTTTTCATGCCGCCCCGGGTGGGCGACATGCGGACGGCGGCATAGCGCATTCCCGGCAGGCGGGTGTCGATGCCAAAGGCGGCGGTGCCGGTGGATTTGCCCAGAACGTCCTTGCGCGGCAGCGAGGTGCCCAGCAGCTTCCAGTCTGACCGCTCGCGCAGCTCGACCTTCGGCGGCTCAACCTCTGCTGCCTCGGCGGCAAGCTCTGTATAGGGGATGGCGGTGCCGTCCGGGGCGATCACCGCGCCGTTTTCGGTGCGCAATTCGTCCAGCCCGACGTTCAGGCGCTTGGCGGCGGCGGTCTTGAGCATCTCGCGCGCGGCGGCCCCGGTGACGCGCATCCGTTCATAGCCGTCTTTCATGGCGGTAGAGCCGCCGGTGACCTGCATGGAAAACACCTTGCCCATGACGCCCAGCATCTCGCCCAGAGAATGCTGGAACGACGAGGCGTCATAGCCTTTGTGGCTCATGCCTTCGCCCATCAGGGCGCTGTTGTAATAGGCCTGACCGGGTGGTCCGTGGATGACGCGCACGTCCTCCCACGCCAGATCCATTTCCTCGGCGATCAGCGCGGCCCATGTGGTCATGGTGCCTTGTCCCATCTCGGCGCGGGGCGCGATCAGGGTCACACCATCACCGTCGATCAGCACAAAGGGATTCAGGCTGGCCTCTCCCTCACCGGGCTTCAGCGGGTTGGGGGCGGGGCGACTGACATACCATGCGCCAAAGGCGGCGCCGCCAGCGACGGCCACGGCCCCGATCAAAAAGGTGCGGCGGGCGATCTTGCCAATGCTTGCCATGGCTCAGGCTCCTTGCGCGGCGGATTTGATGGCGGCGCGAATGCGCGGATACGTGCCGCAGCGGCAGAGGTTGCCCTGCATCGCGGCGTCGATGTCGTCATCGGTGGGGTTTGCCGTTTCGGCCAGCAGGGCGGCGGCCTGCATGATCTGACCGGACTGGCAGTACCCGCATTGCGCCACTTGATGGTCGACCCATGCCTGTTGCAGCCGGTGCATCGCGTCGGGTGTGCCCAGCCCTTCGATGGTGGTCACTTCGCCCCAGACGTCGCCGATGGGGATCTGGCAAGAGCGCACCGCCTCACCGTCGATATGCACGGTGCAGGCCCCGCAGGCGGCAACGCCGCACCCGAACTTCGTCCCGGTCAGGTTGAGCGCATCCCGCAAGGCCCAAAGCAGTGGCACGTAATCGGGCAGGTCCACCTCTTGGGCGGCGCCATTTACGGTGAGCGTGGTGGCCATGTCGTCCTCCTGGCTGGTTTCTGACAAAAATACCTGAAAATGTCAGAGTGTCAATTGACAGAATTGCGAAGTTTTGTCAGGACTGGTTCCATGATGGATGCATCTGACATTGAGCGCGTCAAGCAGGAGGCCATATTGGGCGCCGCCATGGCGGTCATGTGCCAATACGGATTCCGCCGCACCTCTATGGAGGATATAGCGCGGGCGGTGGGCATGTCGCGCCCGGCGCTGTACCAGCATTTCCGCAACAAGGAAGACATCGCGCGCCGCATGGTCGAGGTCTATTTTGATCGCGCGGCAGATGAGGTGGCCGTCGCGCTGGCGGGCGCGGGGCCGGTCGAGGCGCAACTGGCGCGCGCCTTCGCGGCCAAGACCGGGCCGATGATCCGCGAGATGCTGGAAAGCCCGCATGGCGCGGAACTGCTGGACCTCAAGGACAGCCACGCGCGCGACGTGGTCGAGGCGGGCATGGCCCGCATGACCACGGTCTTTGCCGACTGGTTGACGCATGAGGCCGCACAGGGCCGGGTCGCGCTGGACGGCACAGCCGAACAGATGGCGGCGCTGCTGTTGCGTGCGCTCGACGGTATCAAACGCCCGCCCTATGCCCGGTTCGCGACAGACCGCGACCGGCTGGCGCAGGTGCTGGGGCGGGGTTTGCGTCCCTGAGGACCGACCACCTATTTCGGCCAGTTGCCGCAATTCGCTTGGCAAAACGCGCAGGACCGGGTCACAGTGATCTGGATTTGAATGGGTATCGGAACGCAACTCGGGGCAGCGGACCACGCGCTTGCCGCGGAAATCTCATTTTTTTGAACCGCCCCGAGGTCACGGAACCGCCGCGCAGTTGAGCGCTGATATCGGTAGAAAAGGGGTCGTGGATGAGACCGGCTGGTATTTGGCAAGCGGGGTGCCGCGCCCTGACGCTGTGCGCGCTCCTGACGATTGGGGCAGGCGGCGCGGCGCAGGCTGAGGACTATGTGCGCTATGACATGTCCGCTGACCGGGCCGACGCGGGCTATCCCCGGCCCATGGACGGCAGCACATGGCCGGGGGTCTGGCCACAGGGCATCGACGCGGCGGTGAACTGGGGCAACGGCAAGGCCTATTTCTTCAGCGGCAGCCAGTATGTCCGCTACGATATTGCTGCCGACCGCGCCGATCCCGGCTATCCCAAGTCGATCGACCGCAACACCTGGCCCGGCGTCTGGCCGACCGGCGTTGATGCGGTCATCAACTGGGGCAATGGCAAGGCGTATTTCTTTAAGGAAAACATGTATATCCGCTATGATATCGCCGCAGACCGCGCCGATCCGGGCTATCCGCAATATGTCGATGACACCGGCTGGCCCGGCCTTGCCGCGCTGGGGCCGATAGATGCGGCGATCAACGGCAGCAATGGCAGCGCCTATTTCTTTGGCAAGGGCGGCGGCTATCTGCGCTATGACATCGCCGCCGACCGGGCCGATCAGGGTTATCCTCGCGGGATCGACGGCACCAGCTGGCCGGGTCTGGGATTTGACGCCGTCGGCGCGGCCATGCGGGGCACGGGCTCCAGCGCCTATTTCTTTGGCTTTGGCGCCCCTGTCGTGGTCCACCCTGTCCCGCCCTGTCCGCCGGGGAAGGTGAAAGGGGCCGGAGGCTGCGCGCCCGTGGTCCAATCCGGCAGCGGTGAGGACCTGCCGATCTGCGCCAACGCTCTCTACGGCATATGTGAGCGTGAGGCCTATGATGCCTGCCAATCCATTCCGCCAACCCGCTCGGGGCCAAGCTGGTTTGACGTGAAATTCGCGGAGTGCACCCGGAAAAATGCGTGCCAGTGACAGCAGCCGTACGCTGCACCTTCGATCAATTCAAAGGACAGGATATGAACACAGGTCTTTCAATGCGCCTTGCCGCAGCCGCCCTTCTTGCGCTTTCGATGTCGCCGGTCTCTGCCGATCCGCTGCTCACCCCGGCGGCGATGTCCGTCGACAGCCTGCGGGTGATCCTGACCGCAGGGGCGTCGCAATGCGACACCTCATGCATGACGTCCTACGACAGTTGCGTGTCCACCGGGCTGGCGGCGCAGGTGGTGGCCGACGATGAGGTCGTCTACGAAGAGTGCAGCGCCAAGCTGGTAGGCTGCCGGGACGTTTGCATCAACCGGGGGGCCTGCATCACCGACAACTCCGGCTTTGTGCTCTGCCCCTGAGACACGCGACAGGCGCGGGGGCGGTTGCCGCCGCGCCGAAGGTCGACCCTATCGACAAGTCGCGCGTTCAGAACCCGCTTTCAGACCTCGCCGCCGGCGATCTGGATCGCCTGACCGTTCACGCTGCCCGATGCCTCATGGCACAACCACACCGCCGCCTGCGCGACCTCTTCGGGGGCAATCAGCCGCCCGTGCGGGTTGACGTTGACCATGGTGGCGCGGGCCTCGGACTCGGACCAGCCGGTGCGCTGCATGATCGAGGTGACGTTCATGTCAACGATGTCCGTGTCCACATAGGCGGGGCAGAGCGCGTTGAACGTATAGGGTTTCTTGGCGTAATCCGCCGCCAGCGCCCGGATCAGTCCCAGCAACGCGTGTTTGGACGCGGTATAGGTCGGCGCGCCCTTCAAGCCCCGCAGCCCGGCAATCGAGGACACCGCGATCACCCGGCCCCAATCGGTCTCGGACATGGATTTCAGGCATTCGCGGATGGTCAGGAACGCGCCGTCGACATTGGTCGCCATCATCGTCCGCCAAAAGGCCATGTCGGTCTTGAGGATCGACCGGCCCTCGGCAATCCCGGCGTTGGGCACGCAGATCTGGATCGGCCCTCGGTCCTCGACCGCTGCGGCGATGCCGTGCACAACCGACGTCTCATCCATCACGTCCATCGCCAGCGGAAAGATGTGGTCGCCGCGCGCCGCTTCCAGCCTGTCGACCCGGCGACCGGTGATTGTCACCTGCGCGCCCTCGGCCGCCAGCGCCCGCGCAATGGCCAACCCGATGCCGCTGCCGCCGCCAGTGACCAGCGCGTGTTTTCCGTCCAGCATGAAATCCTCCCGTTTTGTCCGCAGCCTACAGCGGCAGGGTCCTGTGACAAGAGGTCCGCGACGGATCGCTTGGCAATGCTATTCACGCATGTGAATATGTTGGTGATTATCGGGAGGATCTCATGAAACGTATTGCCCAGATCTCTGGACTGACCTCTGTTCTGGCCCTTTGCGCCGTTGCTGCAAGCGCCAGCGAGGATATTGCCGACAAGTACCCGCAATCGGAACTCTACGACAAACCTGTCGAAGTCATTCCGCATGTCTTTTCCGCCATCGGGGCCACCGCGCCGCCGACCTATGAAAACTCGGGCCATAACAACAACCTGTCCTTTGTCATCACCGGCGACGGGGTGGTGGTGATCAACGGCGGCGCATCGGCGCGGCTGGCCGCAGCCCTGCACGATGAGATCAAGGCGATCACCGACCAGCCGGTCAAACTGGTGATCAATGAGAACGGTCAGGGGCACGCCATCCTTGGCAATTCCTACTGGGCCGATCTTGGGGTCGATATCCTTGCCCATGACGACGCCATCGCAGAGGTCGAGGAAAACGGCGATTTCATCCTGCAAGGAATGAAGCGCTACAATCAGGACAAGGCAGAAGGCACCCGGATCGCCCTGCCGAACCTGTCGTTCTCGGACACCTACACCGTTGAAATGGGCGATGTGACGCTGAATGTGCTGCACCTTGGCTCTGCCCACGGACCGGGCGACACGCAGGTCTGGATACCCCAGTGGGGCATCGTGATCGCGGGCGACATCGCCTTTCACGAACGGATGCCGCCGATCTTTGCCGACACCTGCACCAGTTGCTGGATCGAAACCTTTGACGGTCCGTTCACAGGTCTGGGCGCAACCTACGTGATCCCCGGCCACGGCCACCCCACCAACATCGCGCAGGTGACGCGCTATACCTCGGACTACCTCAAGGACCTGCGCGCCAAGATCGGCGCACATATTGACGACGGCGGCGATCTGGCCGGGGCCTATTACGTCGATCAGGCCGCATGGGCGCATCTGGATACGTTCGAGGAATTGGCGACCAAAAATGCCGGGCGTGTCTTTGAAGAGATGGAGTGGGAATAACACCCAGCTTTCGGCGCGCTGCGGCCATTCGTCGGCTCAGAAGACGGCGCGGCGCGCCATAGATTACACGCGACGAAACCAAGGGGGCCGCAGATGCTGAAATGGATCGACATGCCGCCGGTCTGGTTGACTGGCGCGCTGCTGCTGGCCTGGGTGCAAAAGACGTACTTCGGCTTTGGCCTCAGCTTTGGGCCGGTCTGGGCGGACCTGCTGGGCGGGTTGCTGGTGGGTGGCGGTTTGATCCTGATGGGGCTGGCCATCTCTGAGATGCGGCGGCACCGGACCACGGTGATCCCGCACAGGAACGCCGACCGTCTGGTGACCAGCGGCATCTTCAAACGCACGCGCAACCCGATCTATCTGGGGGATTCGATGATCCTTGCGGGGATGATCCTCTACTGGGGCGCGGTGCTGGCGCTGCCTTTGGTGCCGATCTTTGTCTGGGTGATCGAAAGACGCTTTATCGTACCGGAAGAGGATCGCCTGCGTCGCAAGTTCCGCGCGAGCTTTGCCCACTATGAAAAAGACGTGCGCCGCTGGGTCTGAACGATCAAGACCGGCGCGTTTCCCGGCATAAAGTGACGTGTCGTCGCATGTTTCGGCGGGTTTCGGGCGCGTCGCCGCCGTGGAAACGTCAGGATTGCTGCCGAAACCGCTTTCAACTGCCTGAGAAAACAAGGAAACTGGACAAGCTGACGGGCTGGGATTGAAATTTGTGCGCAACATTGTTTCAGTCAGCACTCTTGAAGCGCAAGAATAGATGCGCGGGTTTAACTTTTGGCCCGGGTGTGTTTTACAACGCGCGCTGCTTGTCGCTGCAGGGCCGCATTCGTGCGGCGAAATGCGAATTAACGCCTCATCAGGGGCGTAGGAGTACCTGAGAACAAAGGGGATTACCGTGAAGATAGGGACGCCAAGAGAGGTTGAATCCGGAGAGAATCGCGTTGCGATGACCCCGGATTCGGCCCGCCAGCTTCAAAAGCTGGGTTATGACTGCATGATCGAATCTGGGGCCGGGTCCAAAGCCGGCTTTTCGGATGAGACTTACCGGGACGCCGGTGTCGACGTGGTCGATGGCGCGGATGCGCTGTGGGCCGGGGCCGACATCATCGCCAAGGTGCGCATTCCCACGCTGGCAGAGCTGGATTACCTGACGGCGGACAAGACGCTGATCACCTTCTTCAACCCCGGCGGGAACGAAGAGGGCCTGAACAAGGCCAAGGAACAGGGCGCATCCGTCATCGCCATGGAAATGGTGCCGCGGATTTCCCGCGCGCAAAAGATGGACGCGCTGTCGTCGATGGCCAATATCGCGGGTTACCGCGCGGTCATCGAGGCGGGCAACAACTTTGGCCGTTTCTTTACCGGCCAGATCACGGCGGCGGGCAAGGTGCCCCCGGCCAAGGTTCTGGTCGTTGGCGCAGGTGTGGCGGGTCTTGCCGCGATCGGCACCTCGACCAGCCTCGGCGCGATCACCTATGCCTTTGACGTGCGTCCCGAAGTGGCCGAACAGGTCGAAAGCATGGGCGCGGAGTTTGTTTACCTCGATTTCGAGGAACAACAGCAGGACGGCGCGGCCACCGGCGGCTATGCCGCCGTCTCCAGCCCCGAGTTCCGCGAAGCGCAGCTGAAGAAGTTCCGCGAACTGGCCCCCGACATCGACATCGTCATCACCACCGCCCTGATCCCCAACCGCCCGGCCCCCAAGCTGTGGCTGGAGGACATGGTCAAGGCGATGAAACCGGGATCGGTCATCATCGACCTCGCCGCCGAAAAGGGCGGCAACGTCGAAGGCACCGTGATGGACGAAAAGGTGGTGACCGACAATGGCGTGACCATCATCGGCTACACCGACTTCCCCAGCCGGATGGCGACGCAGTCGTCGACGCTTTACGCCACCAACATCCGTCACATGCTGACCGATCTGACGCCCGACAAGGACGGCAAGATCAATCACAACATGGAAGACGACGTGATCCGCGGCGCAACCGTCACCCATCAGGGTGAGATCACCTTCCCGCCGCCACCGCCCAAGGTGCAGGCCATCGCGGCCAAGCCAAAGGAAAAGGTCAAGGAACTGACCGCCGAAGAAAAGCGCGCAAACGAAGTCGCCGCTTTCAAGGCGCAGACCAAGCAACAGGTGACCCTGCTGGCCATCGGTGGCGGTCTGCTGCTGGCGGTGGGTCTGGTCGCTCCGGCCAGCTTCATGCAGCACTTCATCGTGTTTGTGCTGTCGGTCTTTATCGGCTTCCAAGTCATCTGGAACGTGTCGCACTCGCTGCACACGCCGCTGATGGCGATCACCAACGCCATCTCGTCGATCATCATCTTGGGCGCGCTTATGCAGATCGGATCGGGGTCGTTCCTTGTGATCCTGCTGGCGGCCCTGTCGGTCTTCATGGCGGGCATCAACATCTTTGGCGGGTTCCTCGTCACGCGGCGCATGCTTGCCATGTTCCAGAAATCTTAAGGGGTAGGGGATCATGGATTTCGGATTCACCACCGCGGCCTATGTGGTCGCTGCTGTCCTCTTCATCCTGTCGCTGGGGGGACTTTCGGGCCAGGAAAGCGCTAAGCGCGCTGTCTGGTACGGCATTGTCGGCATGGGCCTTGCGGTCTTTGCCACGCTCATCGGGCCGGGCTCTGGCCTGTGGCTGCTGTCGATCATCCTGATCGCGGCGGGCGGCGGTATCGGCTGGTATGTCGCCAAAAAGGTCGAGATGACCGAGATGCCGCAACTTGTGGCGGCGATGCACAGCCTTGTTGGTCTGGCGGCGGTCTTTGTCGGCCTGAACGCGCATATCGAACTGGGCCGCGTCATGGCCATGGACGAGACCGCGCGCAAATCGCTGGAAGGGTTTGCCGCCCTGATCGCCAAGAAAGACGGCGTCGAACAAAGCATCCTGCGGGTTGAGCTGTTCCTTGGCATCTTCATCGGTGCCGTGACCTTTACCGGGTCGGTTGTGGCCTTTGGCAAACTGGCGGGCAAGCTGACGTCCAAGGCGGAAAAACTGCCCGGCGGTCACATGCTGAACGCGACAGCGGCGGCGATCTCGGTGCTGTGCCTGTTCTGGTACATGGGCACCGGCGGCTTCTTCCCGCTGTTCCTGATGACCGTGGCGGCGCTGTTCATCGGCTATCACCTGATCATGGGCATCGGCGGCGCCGACATGCCGGTGGTTGTCTCGATGCTCAACAGCTACTCGGGCTGGGCGGCGGCGGCGATTGGCTTCAGCCTTGGCAACGATCTGCTGATCGTGGTCGGTGCGTTGGTTGGTTCGTCTGGTGCCATCCTGTCCTACATCATGTGTAAGGCGATGAACCGGTCGTTTGTCAGCGTGATCCTTGGCGGCTTTGGCGGCACCTCTGGTCCGGCGATGGAGGTCGAGGGCGAACAGATCGCCATCGACGCCGACGGCGTGGCGCAGGCGCTGGATGAGGCGGACAGCGTCATTATCATTCCGGGCTACGGGATGGCCGTCGCACAGGCGCAGCAGAACGTCGCCGAACTGACCCGCCGCCTTCGGGCCAAGGGCAAAGAGGTGCGTTTCGCCATCCACCCCGTCGCGGGCCGTCTGCCGGGGCACATGAACGTGCTCTTGGCTGAGGCAAAGGTGCCTTATGACATCGTTCTGGAAATGGACGAGATCAATGAGGACTTCCCGGATACCGATGTGGCCATCGTCATCGGATCGAACGACATCGTGAACCCGGCAGCCCAAGAAGATCCGAACAGCCCCATCGCGGGGATGCCGGTTCTGGAATGCTGGAAGGCCAAGCAGGTGTTCGTGTCCAAGCGCGGGCAGGGCACCGGCTATTCCGGCATCGAGAACCCGCTGTTCTACAAGGACAACACGCGGATGTTCTACGGCGACGCCAAGGCCTCGCTGGGTGAGTTGCTCAACCGCATCTCGTAAACGGGTTAGAATTATGCCCGCACTATCGGGGCCCCGCGTTTTCGCGGGGCCCTTTTTGTTGGATGAAGGGCCGTTTCGCGTTGGTCCCGTGGGCGCGCCACCGGGACAATTCGATGATCCATCGGCCCCTCTGACGGCTTGCGAGGGAACCACTGGAAAGAGGGTCTTGTAGGAGGCCGCTATCAGGTGTCCCGATCACCCTTCGCGATCCAAAGCGTGAACGCCGTGTCAGCGCCGCCAATCTCGACAAGTCGACTGCCATGCATCAAGACCCCAAGGCCATGTTCCTTGTCCCACTCACATGAGAATTGGTACCCGACGTAGGGAACGCTATCCTTCGAAATTTGGGGCACAAACACGTCTGTGAGCACCATAACCCGCGCCAGACCCTCCGCCGACGTTACAAGCGGCAAGTCTTCCTCGTTTTCCTCAATGTCATGGTCTTCAAAAAATTGACGCCGAAACTTGGGATAGGCCTCAAAGATGGCCGCCAGAATGATCGGTGTCTGCATGGCATAATTGTCCGAAACCCATTGCACGAGCGCCAATTCCTCCGCGCTTAATGGGGCATTATCTCTGCCTTCGGGTGCAAATGTCAGAACAGTGGGGCGTGCCCCAGTGAACTCCGACCATGCGGGCAGGTTGATCTTTGACTGCCAAAAAAACCGGTTGAAGGAAAATTCCATATTGCGTCCCGTTTGAACGATCTGATCGGTTCACAACTAGTCGGGTAGCAGATGGAGGCATAGGCAAGATTTGCAGGGTCCGCCACGTTGCGGTTACAGCATCCTTTGTTCGGGTATTGACCGCGCCTGCGGCGCGCGACATCTGACAGGGTTTCGATAAGGTTTTGGTGCTGTGGCCCCCCTTTTTCCTGACCCCTGACCCCGCCTGCGGCGGGTTTTCGCCGGAGGTCCGCTGCCAAGACAATCAGGGTCTCGCCCATTGGCGACGCGCTTTCTAGGTTGGGTCAGCAAGAGGGAGAGACCATGCAACTGGCGTTACAGATCAATTCGGTGTTCCGTGGCGCAGGCTGGCAGGTCGTCAAACCGCTGGAACCGATGGAGACCGCCGCTCTGGCCGAGGATCTGGCGCAATACGTCAAGCGCGGGATTGTCGTCGAATTCGGCTATCACGCAAACGACGCGGCGGGCGAATACCGCATCTACGCCGTCCACGAACAGGACTGGGATCACCCCTTGGCCGCGATCAGCCTGCGCAGCGCTGACATGGCGTTGGATGTGTTGCGCCAGATGCCCGGTTTGCTTGGACGCCTCGGCCCGCTGTAGGCCTCTGGTCAGTCCTGACCGACGAAGGTAAAACCGGGGATGTCGATAAACCGGGTTTCGGTCCGACCCAGCCAAGCCAACGAATCGACCTCGGTGCGGAACGCCGCGGCGCGCACGTTGCCCTGATGCAGTTCGGTCAGGGTGGCAAACATGCGGGCCATGCCAAACAGGGTGTCCTGCGGCGCATAGACCGCGATCATCTTCTTTCGGATTGCGCTGATCCCTTGTGAGCCGACCTCGTGCGAGATCCGGCGCATCCCGTGGAAATCCATATCGGTTTCGGTGACGCCCGACAGATCGACCAGTTCCGGCAGCCCGGGACGATAGTCGGGCAGGGCGCGCATCGCCTCTAACCCGTTCAGTGTCTTGCGAACGGATTGCCGTCCGCTGAAGCGAAGAAAAACCAGATCGCCATTCGAAATAATACCAACTGCAACATGCACAAAAACATCCCCCCTAGCCGGTTCAGAAGGATATCTAGGCCGAACCCTGTTGATTGGTCTACAAAAGTGACAAATTCTGAGTGGGGAAAAACAGGCCTTCTGCCTCACCAGCAGCGTTTATTCAGGTGCAAACCTCAACTTTGCAAATTTGATGCGGCGCGATCTGCTTGCGCTCTTGCGGTGCATCTGACCTTGGGGCACAACCATCTGGACGCAAGAATAGAGAAAGGGGGACCCCATGAACCTCACTTTGAACCGCAATGTGCTGGTTGAGACTTTTGGCGCCAATGAGGGTGCTGCCCTGCGCCTGAAACAGGTGGCGCTGGTTGTGCTGGGCATTCTGGCCCTGGCCGTGGCCGCCAAGATCAAGGCACCTGTGCCCGGTACGCCGGTGATGATCAGCATGGGCACCTTTGCTGTTCTGACCATTGGCGCGGCCTACGGACCCAAGCTGGGGCTGGCGACGATCCTCGGCTACATGATCGTCGGCATGTTGGGCTTTGACATCTTCCAGAACTCGACCGCCGATCTGAACGGCATTTCCTACATGATGGGCGGCACCGGCGGCTATCTGGTCGGCTACGTGCTGGCGGTGCTGGCGCTGGGTGTGCTGGCGCGCGCGGGCTGGGATCGCTCTGCCCCCAAGATGGCGGGCGCGATGCTGGTCGGCAACGTGCTGATCTATGTGCCGGGCCTGATCTGGCTGGGCATGCTGTACGGATGGGACAAGCCGATCCTGCAGTGGGGCCTGACACCTTTCCTGGTCGCCGACGGCATCAAGCTGGCGCTGGCCGCCGTGATCCTGCCGCTGGCATGGAAACTGGTGGGCCGCGCGCGCGGCTAACCTGTGGTGCCGGGCAGAACGCCCGGCCTACGGACGGCAATGATGACACTACAGAAAAGGCCGGGCAGATCGCCCGGCCTTTTTCATGCGACCCGCTCAGGCCTTGTCAGGCCAGTTCGGTCTCGATTTTCGCCCCCTGTTCCAGCGTCTTGTGCACCGGGCACTTGTCGGCGATCTCCATCAGCCGGGCGCGCTGATCCTCGGTCAGATCGCCCTCCAGCGTGATGCGCCGCAAGAACCGGTCGATCCGCGTCGTGGCAGAGGTGCCCGCATCCTGCGCATGCACCTTGTCATGGGTGACATCCACGCTGATCCCCGTAAGGGGCCAGCCCTTGCGCCGGGCATACATGCGGATCGTCATAGAGGTGCAGGCCCCCAAACCCGCCGCCACAAACCCATAAGGCGACATGCCTTTGTTGCTGCCGCCATAGGCCGCCGGTTCATCCGCCAGCGCGTGATGGTGCGGCCCGTTCTGGATGTCCTGCAAAAACCCGTCAGGGGCCGCCTCTGTCACCCGCACAACCCCCTCTGGCGCGCCGATGGGCGGGGCCGGGGCGGGCAGGTCCAGATAGCGGTCTGCCCATGCGGCAATCACCTCGGCCACATATTCCGCGTCTTCGGGGGCGCTGATCAGGTGGTCGGCATCGTCCAGCGTGACAAAGCTTTTGGGATGTTTGGCGGCAGTAAAGATCCGCGTGGCGTTCGAGATATCGACCACCGCGTCGCGCGGGGCGTGCAGCACCAGCAGCGCCTTTTTCATAGCGCCGATGATCGGTTCCAGTTCCTGCGCCTGCACGTCCTCGACAAAATCGCGCCCGATGGTGAACGGTCGCCCGCCCAGATCGACCTGCGCCTTGCCGTCGGTGGTGATCTTGTCCAGCGCGTCGGCAAAGTTGTGGGTGACATGGCCGGGATCGAACGGCGCACCGATGGTGACGACGGCCCGCGCCGAGGCGATGTGCGGCGCGGCGCGTAACACCGCCGCCCCGCCCAGCGAATGCCCGATCAGCAGGTCGGGCGCCATGCCGCGGCTGTCCAGATAGGCCGCCGCCGCCTCCAGATCGCCGACGTTCGACCGGAACGTGGTGTTGGCGAACTCGCCGCAGGAATGCCCCAGCCCGGTGAAATCAAACCGTAAAACGGCGATTCCCATGGCGGAGAGCCGCTGAGCGATGCGCCGTGCGGCGGCTATGTCCTTGCCGCAGGTGAAACAATGGGCAAAGAGGGCAGTGGCGATGGGCGGGCTGTCCGGCAGATCAAGCCGGGCCGCCAGCTTGTCCCCGGCATGGCCGGGAAAACTGATGCGTTCGGTAGGCATGTGGAGTCCTGATAATGCGGTTGGATCAAACAATGGGCTGGGGTTGGCGCGGGTACAACCAAAGTGACAGGGCCGTCACGCCATGGTGAGCTTCCGGGACAGGCTGGTGAAGAGTGTTGCAGCGATCCTGTGCCTGTTGGCGTTGGCCACATGGGCGGGACCGATCCACCCCGCCGGCGACTCGCTGGCGGTGATCCGGGTGCCTTTGCTTGTACTGGCGGCTCTGGCGGTGATCTGGACCGACTGGCCGCGCCACCTGCGCTGGCCGTTGGCCGGAATGTGCTTGATGGCGGTGGGGCAGGTCGGCGGGCTGAAGTGGCAAGAGCCCGCCGCTGGCGATGTCACGATCTATCAGAAAAACCTCTGGTACGGGAACCGCGAGCTCGATGTTCTGGCCGCCGACATCCTTGCACATGCCCCGGACGTTGTGACCTTGCAGGAGTTGACTGTGCACAACCGCCAGGTGCTGAACATCCTGCGCCCCGTCTATCCGCACCAGCATCTGTGTGAATCCAACGCGTGGAGCGTCGCTGTGCTGTCGCGGCACCCCGTCGTGCAGAGCAGCGAAATGTGCTCAAACGGGCGCGGCTTTGCCGGAGTGCAGGTCGCACTGCCGCAGGGGCCGGTCTGGGTTCTGTCGGTGCACCTTTTTTGGCCTTGGCCGTACAACCAGCGCCCGCAGGCGGAACGGCTGGAACAGATGGTTGCGCAGCTGCAAGGGCCCATCGTGATGGCGGGGGATTTCAACATGATGCCCTGGGGCAGTGATGTGCGGCGGCTGGTCCGCGCCACCGGTGTTCAGCGTGCGGGACCGTTGTCGCCGACCTACTGGCTGCACCCGCTGGGAGGACCGCTGTCCATTCCGCTGCCTCTTGATCAGGCCTATGCGCCCGGCGGTGGCAAGGTCTCGGTGCGCCCGTTGCTGGGGTCCGACCATGCGGGTGTGCTGGCAAAGGTGCGCTTGGATGCGGATTGACGGCGTTGGCCAATTTACGGCGCGCGATGCACGCGACGCGGCAGAATGGGCCCGGCTGGCGGCCTTTTGCGCCCGTCACGGGCAGGGGGCCTTTTCCCGCGATCCGCATATCGGCGGCCATGTGACCGGCTCTGCCTTTGTGCTGTCACCGGACGGGGCGTCGGTGCTGCTGACCCACCACGCCAAGCTGGACCGCTGGCTGCAACTGGGCGGGCATTGTGACGGCATCGCCGACGCGCGGTTTGTGGCCTTAAAAGAGGCTTATGAGGAAAGCGGGCTGGCGCGCATTCGCCTGCTCTCGGACGCGGTGTTTGACGTCGACATCCACCAGATTCCGGCGCGCGGGGCAGAGCCCGCGCACCTGCACTATGACGTGCGGTTCCTGATGCAGGCCGAGGCGGGCGAGATTGCGGTAACGGCGGAATCGCACGCCCTGAAATGGGTGCCCTTGGCCGAGCTCGCGCGGTTCACCGCGTCGGAATCGGTGTCGCGCATGGCCCGCCTGCTGGCGTCGGGTTGGTTAACGACAGGTAAAAACGCCTCTGTAACCTGTTGATATCGCTGGGGGCGAAAACCCGCCACATGTGGACAGCCCTCAATCTCCCATCAGCCGGGGATCAAACGGGTAGCTGATCAGGTTCTCAAATCCATCCTCGGTGATGACCACCTGCTCCTCCAGCTTGATCGAGAAATCGCCCCCGTCGGGAGAGACCAGAACCTCGACACATAAGGTCATGCCCGGCTCCAGTTCATAGTCAAAGGCCCCCTCGACCATCTTGTCCGGATAGGCCACCAGCGGCCACTCATCGCACAGCCCCACCCCGTGCATCAGGCAGCCATATTTGAGCCGTTGAAACTCGGGCCGCAAAACATGGGTGTTGCGCGAGAGGTCCTGAATATTCACCCCCGGCCGGAGCATCTCCATATTGGTCATGATGTGGTCGACCCCGTGCCGCATCGCGTCGATCATGTCCGGGCGCGGGGCCTGATCGCCCACCCACCAAGTGCGTGAGATGTCGACGCAGATGCCATAGCTGCCGACCAGATCGGTATCAAAGGCGACGATCTCGTTGTTCTGAACGATGCGCGGCCCACTTTCCTGAAACCAAGGGTTGGTGCGCGGCCCCGAGGTCAGCAGCCGCGTCTCGATCCACTCGCCGCCACGGCGGATATTCTCGGCGTGCAGGACGGCCCAGATGTCATTCTCGGACACCTCGCCCAGCGGCACGTTTGTCCGCGTGAACCGCTCCATTTCATACATCGCCGCCTCGCAGGCGTTGACCGCGCAGCGCATGGCCTTGATCTCATCGGGGCCTTTGACAGAGCGCGCCTTTTCAGTGACCTCCTCACCGGGCAGAACGGTCAACCCCTGCGCCTCCAGCGCGCGCAACCCATGCAGCATCGGCTTGTCCACGGCGAGGCGTGTGTTGCTGGGGGCGTGTTCCTCCAGCAGGATGCGCACCTCATTGGCAAAGACATCAGCGGCCACATCCACCTTGTCGCCCCGGTCGAAATAGAACAGGTCCGCGCCGGACCGCGCCTCTCGCACCAGCGGGTTGAACGACGACAGGAACGGCGCGTTCTTGTAGTCCCAGATCACCATATAGCCATCCGCACAGACCAGCACGGCGCGGAACGGATTGTGGGTGTTCCACAGCTGCATATTGGTCGAATCGGTGGCGTAGCGGATGTTAAGTGGGTCAAAGACCAGCAGACCGGCCAGATCGCGGGCAACGACGTGTTCTGTCAGCCGCTGCCAGCGATAGCGGCGCATCGCTTGCAGATCGGGCTGTTCCAGTCCCGCCGCCGCCCATTCGTTCAGGGCCAGACGGGTGGGGCCAATTTCGATCCGGTCCATGTCATTGGGGGTATTGTCGCCGGTCAACGCGCCGCGCGTGGGGTCAATCTTGCGGGTATCGCGGAAGTGAGTGTTCATCGTCTGGCGCTCCGAGGGTGACTTGCCGCCCAGCCTGCCGGGGCGGGCGGCCCCCGGCGCGCCGCTTTGCGACCGTTAAGGGCGTCGTTTTTTGACGGTGGCGCGGGGCGGTGGGATGGCGAAATGGGGGATTCCAGGCGCCCGGCAATCGGGCTACGGTCCGCGGATGATTTTGCAGGACCGTATTCCCTACGACATTCGCCAGACCCCAAAACTGCCGGGGATCAAGCCACTGAACCCGGAAGACTGGTTGCAGGTATATGAGGCCTATGGGGCGCAAATGGCCAGACGTCGGCACCTGCTGGACACCCGGCGCGACGCGGTTCTGGCGCTGGATACGCAGGCCCTTCCAGCCGCTTGGGAGTTGTCAGAACGCGTTCTGTCGAGCCTGCCAGAGGGGTTCACCGTCACAGAAAGGGCGGTGCTTTGTCCGGACGGGACGACTGTGGCGCGCGACGACAAGGACCCGTTGGGCACCTTGGGGCGCATCGTGCAAGAGGATCTGTGCCTGATGGAAAAGCGCGGGGCCGAACATGTTCTGACCGGCGCTGTGCTATGTTTCCCGGCAAGTTGGCGGCTGGACGAGAAATTCATGCGTCCGATGACCGCGATCCACGATCCGGTCGACAGCTATGACGACGATATCGCGCGCCGGGTGCAGCGGCTGTTTGACGGGGTGCGGGCGGGCCACCCGCTGTGGCGGTTCAATGCCTTTCCTTATGCCTCGGCTGAGTTGCATCAACCCCGCTACTTATCCGAACGACGTGCCGAGGTAGATCCGCGTAGCGCGCCATACTGGCGATCGGAGCGGCAATGTCTGGTCCGGCTGCCAGAGACACAGGCGGTGGTGTTTTCAATCCACACCTATGTGGTGCAGGGCACCACCGTCACGGCAGAAACTGGCTGAACAATATCTGCATTTGCCCGGTGGAGGTGAGGACGGCCAAGAGGCATGTCACGGCGGCAACCTGCCCGGCACGGCGCACGCCGAAAAAACCGCCACGGGTTGGCAATGTCTCTGGTGGCAAAGCGGCCCGTGTTTCAGCGTCGATTGGATGCGCACCCTCAGGGTAGAGCGACCCAAAGATGCCCTGTGCGGCTTCGGCGCTTTCGAACAACGCATCTTCGATGTTGGCGTCGATCTGACCGATGCGTCGGGGAGAGACGAACTTGCGCAGCCGGATAAAGTCCTCACGGTCGATCAGGACATCGGGGGAGTACCACTCCAGAATATCTGCGCTGGAATGGTCCAGCGCATCGCGCACCGTGTCGGACAACAACCGCGCGGCGTCGGTCTCATCGGGCGGCGTGCCATCGGCGGTCACGACCTCCAGCACCACGCGGGGGCCATAGTCGCTTTGTTCCTCGGCGATTACAGATATGCCAAGATGGCGGCCAAACACGCGGGTGCCATTGCGCTGGGTCGCGGCCTCGGGGTCTTCGCGCGGGTCAATCCGGACCAGCACATGCGCGGCCGTGTCAAGGTAGGGATCGGGGGACATGTCCTGCGCATCCGGCAGAATCAATCCTGCATAGGGATAGTCGAAACTCATGCTGTTCTCCTTGTGCGGAGTCGGATCCGCTCAAGGAGAAGTTGCGTGTCAAATCTGGTCGCAATCGGGCATTTTAGAGAAAATTACGCGATTTCAGGCTCTTTGTTTCCGGATTTGGATCAGCGGTGGATGCGTTCGGCTGCTGCGGCGATGGCCTGCTGATAGACGGTCGCGGCGTTCCATTCATTCAGCACGCCAAAGTTATGGGTGCCGGGGCCGTAGGGTTGACCCTTTTTCCAGCCTTTCTGGCGCAGGAAATTCGCGGTCGAGGCCAGCGCATCGGCCTGATTGTAGAAGTCCACCCGCCCGTCGCCATTGGCATCGACGCCGTAGCGCATCGCGTTGCCCGGAAGGAACTGGGTATGACCCAGCTCACCGTGAAAGGCACCCTTCTGGGTCGGAGACAGCATCCCGCGATCCACCATCTTGAGCGCCGCAATGGCGTGCGGGCGGAACAGTTGCGGGCGGCGGCAGTCATAGGCGACCGTCAGGATCGAGTTGATCACTGGTTCTGTCCCCATGCTGCGGCCATAGCCGGTTTCCATACCGTGAATGGAGACGATGATCCCGGCGGGCACGCCGTACCGCTTTTCAAGAGAACTGTAGAATCCTTGGTTCTGGGCGATCCGTTTGCGCGCGCCATTGGCAAAGCTGTCGAGCGATCCAAGGCGGATTTTCACAAAGCGATCAAAGCTGTACTTTACGCCCTTCTGGTTGCGGTCGGCATTGATGGTCTTGGTTGAATAGCGCGCGCTCATCAACGCATTGATACCGCGGTCGCCGACGCCGGCGGCGCGGGCCTCCTTGGCGAATTCGCCTTTCCAGGCATCGAAACCCGAGGCGGTATTGCCGCAACCGGCGGCAAGCGCGGGGGCAGCGGTCAGAAGGGCAAGGGCGAGGGCGGGAAAAAGGCGGCGCATCAGGGATCTCCGGTCAGGATTGCTTGACCGAAAGTTTAGCGGCCTGTGCGGATCGGCGAAAGGGGGAAGCCCGGTGCTGACCGCTCATCGCGCGACCGGGACCGTTTGACGTCAGAGACCGTTCATCCGCAAGACGTCTTCTACGGTCAGGTCGAGGCCGTTTTCCTTGATATGGCGGGCAATGCCGGCCTTGATCATGGGGTCATCGCGGAGGTCTGACGTGAATAGGCGGCGTTCCGCCTCCATCCGTTTCATCGGGTCGGGGTCGGTCAATGCCTCGATGTCCTCTTTGCTGTATTGGGCAAAGAACAGGGCTTCGGTCATCGGTGCGCCTTTTTCGCGCGCCTCGGAAAAGACCGCGACCGGCTCGCTGCTGAGGATACGCGGGAGGGCAAAAGTCACACCGCCGATCACCACCAAACCGCCGACAAAGGACAGCAGAAGCAGTTTTACCGGATTGGTGCCACTCGGGCGGCGCGGCTGTGTCGTCGGCCGCGGGGAAAGGTCCGGGGAGTCGTTGCCGCCGTTACCAGCGGACTTGGCATTGATCCGTGCAAGGCGCTCTTCAAAGCTGTTGTCCATGACATGTCTTCCTCGGATGTCGGGCAGATCCTTGGGCTGCCAGAGGTGTCTTTCGCTCTTTCGCGCCAGTGTCTGCGCAGGTTGGGACAATTTCGGGGCAGGATCGCGGCAAACCGATGAACTTCAGAGCGTGCCGACAAAAAAAACGGGCGCCCGAAGGCGCCCGTTCTGCCAGTGATCGCGGAACGATCAGCAGCTGTAGTACATGCCGAACTCGACCGGGTGCGGCGTGTGCTCGTACAGTTCGATTTCTTCCATCTTGAGGTCGATGAATCCCTGGATCTGGTCCTTGGTGAACACGTCGCCCTTGAGCAGGAAGTCGTGGTCGGCCTTCAGGCAGTCGATGGCTTCGCGCAGCGAGCCACAGACGGTCGGGATGCCTTCCAGCTCTTCCGGCGGCAGATCGTACAGGTTCTTGTCCATCGCCTCACCGGGATGGATCTTGTTCTGGATGCCGTCCAGACCAGCCATCAGCAGCGCCGCAAAGCACAGGTAGGGGTTTGCCGACGGATCGGGGAAGCGGGCCTCGACGCGCTTGGCCTTGGGCGACTCGGTCCACGGAATACGCACGCAGCCCGACCGGTTGCTGGCCGAATAGGCGCGCAGAACGGGGGCTTCGAAGCCGGGGATCAGGCGCTTGTAGCTGTTCGTCGACGGGTTGGTGAAGGCGTTCAGCGTCTTGGCGTGCTTGAGGATGCCGCCAATGAAATACAGTGCCTCATCCGACAGATCGGCGTATTTGTCGCCTGCGAACAGCGGCTTGCCGTCTTTCCAGATCGACATGTTGCAGTGCATGCCGGTGCCGTTGTCGCCGTAGATCGGCTTGGGCATAAAGGTCGCCGACTTGCCATAGGCCTGAGCCACGTTGTGGATGATGTACTTGTACTTTTGCAGTTCATCGGCCTGCTTGGTCAGCGATCCAAAGATCAGACCCAGCTCGTGCTGGCACGACGCAACCTCATGGTGGTGCTTGTCGACCTTCATGCCGATGCGCTTCATCGTCGACAGCATTTCCGAACGGATGTCCTGACCGTCGTCGGTCGGGTTGACCGGGAAATAGCCGCCCTTGATGCCGGGACGGTGGCCGGTGTTGCCCATCTCGTACTCGGTGTCCGAGTTCCACGCGGCGTCAAGTGCGTCGACCTCGTAGGACACCTTGTTCATGGTGTTCGAATAGCGCACGTCGTCAAAGAGGAAGAATTCCGCTTCGGGACCCCAGTAGGACACGTCGCCGATGCCGGAGGCCTTGAGATAGGCCTCTGCCTTTTCGGCGGTGCCGCGCGGGTCGCGCTCATAGGGTTCGCCAGTGTCGGGCTCAACCACCGAACAGTGGATGCAGAGCGTTTTTTCCGCGTAAAACGGATCGATATAGGCGCTATCCTGATCGGGCATCAGTTTCATGTCCGATGCTTCGATCGACTTCCAGCCCGCGATGGAGGACCCGTCGAACATAAAGCCTTCTTCAAGGAAGTCTTCGTCGACGAGGTCGGACATGACGGTCACGTGCTGCAATCTGCCGCGCGGATCGGTAAAACGGATGTCGACGTAGGCGACGTCCTCTTCCTTAATCATGGTGAGAACAGCGTTGCTCATACCAGTGAGTCCCTTTCTGTCATATTGTTGGGATATCTTGTTTGGACTTCGCACGGCCCATCTGTTGTGCCGCGCGTGACGTGCGGATTACAGCGCGTCCGAGCCGGTTTCGCCGGTACGGATACGGATGGCTTGTTCGACATTGCTGACAAAGATCTTGCCGTCACCAATCTTGTCGGTTTTGGCGGCCTCTACAATGGCCTCGATGGCAGCATCGACCTGATCGTCATCCAGAACGATCTCGATCTTCACTTTGGGCAGGAAGTCGACGACGTATTCCGCGCCGCGATACAGTTCGGTATGGCCTTTCTGACGGCCAAAGCCCTTCACCTCGACGACCGAAAGGCCCTGAATGCCTGCTTCTTGCAGGGCTTCTTTCACTTCATCCAGCTTGAACGGCTTGATGATCGCTTCGATCTTTTTCATAGACCTCGCCTCTCCCTTGCGCTCCTTGTGGACTTGGCAGATCACTTCTCTTTCCCTGTCACAATCCGATAGACTGCCGAGACGTGTGTTGGACGTGGCGATTTGTAGTGGTCGCCCTAATTTTGGGCATAACGCACAAAATAAGTGCGAAACTGAATCGCGAGAAAAACGATGGAACTTCTGACCTCTGAACAGATGCGCGCGGTTGAACAGGCAGCCATCCAGAGTGGCCAAGTGACCGGACTGGACCTGATGGAACGCGCCGGGCAGGGCGTGGTCGCGGCGGTTCTGGAGGAATGGCCAGATCTGGGGAAGGGCGGGCACCGGGCGGTGGTTCTGTGCGGACCGGGCAACAACGGCGGCGATGGATTTGTCGTGGCCCGCCTGTTGAAAGAGCGCGGTTGGCAGGTCGAAGTGTTCCTTTTCGGCGATTCCGACAAACTGCCGCCCGATGCCAAGACCAATTGCGCCCTCTGGGGGGCGTCGGTGCGTCCTCTGGACGCGTTTGCGATTGGCGAAAGCCGGGATTGTGACCTGTTGGTGGATGCGCTGTTCGGCACCGGGCTGACGCGAGGTCTACTGCCCTTGGCCGAATTGTTCTGGAACATGGGGGATATGGTCGATCGCAATGCTGTCGAGGCAGGCCGTCCCAGCGGTCGACCCGCCATCGTGGCAATCGACATCCCCAGTGGCATCTGTGCCGACTCGGGGCGCTGCTTTCCCCACGCGGACGATCATTGGCGGTTCGCGGCCAGCGCGCATCTGACTGTAACGTTCCACACCGCCAAACCGGGGCACTATCTGGACGAGGGGCCATCGGCCTGCGGTAAGCTGGTGATCAAGGACATCGGTCTTGTTACGCCGAAAGACAAAGATCCGCAGACCCAGCGGCAAGAAACGGCCGCGCTGGTCGGGCCTGCGCATCCTTCGTTGCTGCGAAAAGACGGGAAGAGGCACAAATACGGCCACGGTCACGCGCTGATCCTGTCGGGACCGCCGGGCAAAGGCGGCGCGGCTCGGCTGGCTGCGCGTGGGGCGCTGCGCGTGGGCGCGGGTCTGGTGACAGTTGGTTGCCCGATGCGGGCCGTGCATGAACACGCGGTTCATCTGAATGCGATCATGGTGCAGGGGCTGGACGGCACTCACGGTCTGGCCGAACTGCTGGAGGATAAACGCTATACGGCGCTGTGTTTGGGGCCGGGGCTGGGATTGGGGCCATCGACCGGGGAGCTGGTGAAAACGGCCTTGGCGTCAGGGCGCGGCACGGTGCTGGATGCTGACGCTCTGACGCGGTTTCAACGCGACCCTTCGGTGCTGTTCGATTTGCTGCATGAGACCTGTGTTCTCACACCACATGGCGGTGAATTCGCGCGCCTTTTCCCAGATATCTCGGAAAAGCTGGCCGCCACGCCCGAAACCGGGCCTGCCTATTCCAAGGTTGATGCCACCCGTGACGCGGCCGCAAGGGCAGGCTGTGTCGTGCTTTTCAAAGGGCCGGACACGGTGATTGCCGCGCCAGATGGCCAATGCTGCATCAATGCGGCCGCCTATGACCGCGCCGCGCCGTGGTTGGCCACGGCCGGTTCGGGGGATGTTCTGGCAGGGATCGTTTGTGGCCTGTTGGCGCGTGGGATGTCCGCGATGCAGGCTGCCGAAACGGGCGCATGGTTGCATGTCGATGCGGCGCGCGCCTTTGGGCCGGGCCTGATCGCCGAAGACCTGCCCGAAACGCTGCCTCAGGTGTTCCGAGAGATGGGCCTGTAGTCCGCGCTCAGGACGGGACGTGTTGTGCTACGGCAGAGGCGAGTTCCAGACCGTCCGCGTACAGGATGTGTGGATCGTCGAAGACGAGTTGGCAGAGACAAAGTTCAACGTCGCCCGCGTTGCGGATAAACGTGCCGTCCACCAGTCTGGACAGTGGAACAAGCGCCTGTTGCGCCCCGAACAGCGCGCTGGCGCGCCAGTCGCGCAGCAGGATTTCCTGCGCCGATGGCAGGGTGACCTCATGTTCGGGACGCATATGACCCAAAGTGCCGGGGGCGATGGTGACGGCAGATAGCTGCCGCGTCACCGGATTTGATGCGCGCAACCGCGCAGTGCCGCTGTCGCGGGTGATCACGCGGTCGCCGGGACCGAGAAATTCCACCGGCAAAGCGCCGTCAAGAGTCAGCACAAGCGTGCCAATGGGGAGCGCGTTGAACGGCGCATCGTGAGCGACGTGTCGGGCCGTGGGAATGCCACTGCCACGCCGGACCATGTTCCGGGCCATCGTTTCTTGTCCTGTATCTGCTGCCTGATCGTTCTTTTTTTTCACAAGATACGGCAAGAATGCGTTTATGTCCCGGAATTTTCTTCTGAAGACTCAGGGAAAATTCTGCTCGCATCGTCTGAGTCGCTTTGGTATTGAGCGCGTCGAAGCGGGTGTGGCGAAATTGGTAGACGCACCAGATTTAGGTTCTGGCGCCGCAAGGCGTGGGGGTTCAAGTCCCTCCACCCGCACCATTCTAAGCTGTCGTAGGCGAAGGAAGTCCTTGCAGGGCGTGGCGTATGCCGGTTATGCGGTTGCACCTTCGGTGACGGTCTGGGTCTTCGGATTGGCATCCCAAGTGAGGCATGTGGTCGACCGCTCTGGGCGTCGGTATGCGCGGCTGTTGTCCCGAAACACTTGCGGCGCGTCATCGGCTGGACGGAGCCACGCATTTTTCTAGGCGGGGATTGCAGGCCGGCGTGCAAGCTGTTGCCAGATGTTGTCGCGCTGCTACCGGCAGTGGCTCGGGTCGCAGAACGGTGATCGGAGCAAGGGTAGCCGACAGCGCCGACAGGTTACGTAATGGCTGCGGATCAGCTGGCACTTTTGCTCTACACCCGACGATTGAAGTTTGACGCAGGGCTGCGCAACGAACCTTGCTATGTAAGTGTCGGTAGGGATGACCAACCGTCAAATAATTTGCTCGACGGTGGGACGGCTATGCCAAGAGCCGCCAGAAGATCGGCTGGTGTAGTCCGTGGCGGAGATGCGCTGGCTGGAGGGGCTTTGGGCCCACTGCGTGGGACGCAAGTCCGATCGATTTGCAGACGCTTGGATAGAGGCTGATGTATCATGGCCGTGAATGAAGAAGGTAGGAGACCGAGCGGGGTCTTAGACCTCGAATTTGAAATTTATCCTAGCGTCGGTCTGCATGCAGTTGTGAAGCCATTTTGATGAGCGCGCGGTCGCTGTTCGGTGGTCCTATCAGGGACAGGCCGACGGGCAGGCCCGGCTCTTGCCACATGGGGATGCTGACTTGGGGCAGTCCAGCATGTCCAGCGAGTGACAACAGCGTCAAGGCGCGATTGCGGTAGGTTTCCATTGTGGCCCCATCGACCGTGAGGAAGGGGGCCGGACCCGGTGCCGTTGGTAGGGCGATTACCTTTTTGTCACTGATTACGTTGGTCAGATGCGCGCGGATCTGAGCCCGATTTTGCCGAGCCAGAGCGATCTCGTCATTGCTCAAAGCAAGCGCCCCTTCAAAGCGTTGTAGAATACCTGGGCCAAAGTCTGGCTGTGTTTCGGCAATCCAGTCGCGAAAGTTATCGGCCACTTCCGCGCCCTGACAGATCCGAAACGTTGGCAGCAGAAGATCGCGCATCGCGTCGGTTATCAGGTCGGGTCCGGGGGCATGCCCCCGCGGCAAAAGGGCTGATGTGGTTTCTGTGTCCGCAAGTCGCCAAAGATCGCCGGGATAGAGCACGTCCTTGTCGAGCAAAGGGGTATCTGATGCAAACTGTTCCGCCAACAGGGCAAGCGTTTGGGCATCGCGGGTCATGAAGCCGGGGACGTCATAGCTTTGCGCCAGTGGCACCAATCCGTCGGCTGGCAACAATCCGTGGGTTGGCCGCCAACCGAATGTGCCACAAAACGCAGCAGGTAGGCGGACGGACCCGCCTGTGTCCGTCCCCAGACCGATCTCGACCGCGCCGGAGGCGACGGCTACGGCAGACCCCGAAGATGATCCGCCGGGCATCCGGTCAGGGGTGACGGGGTTGACTGGCGTACCATAGCGCGCGTTTTGCCCCATCAACGAGTAGGCGAGTTCATCCATCTGGGTCTTGCCAACCGCCTCAGCCCCGAGATCCAACAGGCGTGTGACCAGCAGGGCTGTGGATGTGGCTTTCGGATGTGACTGTGCCCATTCTGGGTTGCCGCAACCGGTGACATGGCCAGCAATGTCGAAATTGTCCTTCACCGCAACCCGCAGGCCGCTCAGTGGTCCCGTGCCACCGGTGAGTGGCGGCTTGAACAAAGAGACGAAAGGGGCAGCGCTGAAGTTCATCACGACCCGTCCTGCATGAGTGAGACATGGGCCGCGACGACGCGCCATCCTTCCGCTGTCCTGATCCAGGTCTGGCTTTGACGCCCTTTCCGGTTAGAGCCTGCGCGCTGGAACTGCAGATTGCAGATGCCGACGTCCGGTCCCAAGGTCGTGATCTCTCGGCGGATCACGTCGCGTTGGGGTGAGCCGCCAGTGCGTCCTTTGCGAAAGGCCTGGATTTCTTCGATCCCATAGAGGTTTTCGCCGACCCCGTAGCGTAGGGTGTTCGGGTTGTCCCAGAACAGACCGTCCAGAACTTCAAGATCGTTCTCCATCAGGGCCTTTTCGTAGGCGTCACATGCGGCGGTCAATTCGGCCAGCGCCTTGGGGTCGTTGAGCGTCACGGTCATGCGCTGTCTCCGATCGCGTTCAAGATGTCTTTGCCGTCTCCGACAAATCCGAAACACTGCCGCACGTTGTACAGCGTCGCCGCCATGCAGTAGTCGGGCGAGGTGGTCCCCGAACAATCCTCCAGCATGATGACGTCGTAGCCGAGGAAGTTGGCGTCCTGCAGAGTGCACAGCACGCATTGGTCGGCGTTCACGCCCGCGAACAAGATCGTGGTGACGTTGAGATTGCGTAGGATGCTGTCCAGTTCGGTGTCCTGAAAGCCAGACATCCGGTACTTTGAAACGGCGATGTCATTTGGCTCCGGTTTCAATTCGTCCACCACGGCGGCGGCCCAACTGCCTTCTTCCAGCACATGCGCGCCGTTCGATGGGAGAGGCTTGCCGATACCGGTTGAACGGCCATCGGGATCGTAGACATGCAGGACCGAGGGCGGCAGATTCATACGGTCGGGCCGGTTGCCCCAGTTGAGCCAGATCACCGGAACGTCTTGTTTCCTGAGACCGGGCAGCAAGTTTTGCAGCGGCGCGATCATCTCTCTTGCCGGGCCGACATCCACCCCGATATGGGCCAGCCAGCCCTCCGGGTGGCAAAAGTCGTTTTGCATGTCGATCACGATGATCGCCGTGCGCGAAAGATCAATCGTGACCGAGCGGTCCCGGTCGCGCAGTGTGATGGGCCGCACAGGGGGCGGGGTGCGGGTCATGTCGACGTTCGATTTGCTGACATGCCACGCGTTCCGCGAAGTCGCGCCAAGAGGAAGAAGCGTGTCGGGAGAAAGTCCTTTCATTTCAGGCACCGGTCAGGACGCGCAGGTCCTCTTCGTCCAGCTCGACCCGCTCACCCGCGCGGATCAATTCAGAAAAGTCCTGGTTCGGGGTCATGACCGTCAGGGTGTAGAGTTTTCCCTCACCCGTGTTTTCGACAATGTGCACAGAGCCGGGGTTCAACAACAGGGCATCGCCTTTGGAAATCGGCAGCCGGTCGCCGTCGGAAGAGGCATAGCCTTCACCCGAGATCACATAAAAAAACTCATGCGCTTTCGAATGACTGTTCGGCGGTGTTGCGCCCCCGGTGGTGAAGATTTCGACGACGTAGATGTTCTCGGTCGGCGCGTTGGCGGGGTCAAAGAGCATTACGAAATAGTTCGTGTCTTGTGGGGCGATCTTCCACGCTTCGGCTTTGGCGACCTGTTCGTGGGAAAAGGATTTCATCATCTGGGGACCCTTTGTCAGTGCGTGGAATTGCGGGATGGTGAGTTTTGGGGAGGCGTGCCAATAATGGCATTCGAAACCGGTTTTCGAATGACTGAGCGGCAACGGAGTGGAACATGCATGCCAGGATTTTGACCTACGTCGATGAGGTCGCGCGGCAGGGGTCGATCCGGGGCGCGGCGGAAAAGCTGAACGTGGCGGCCTCGGCGATTTCGCGACAGATCAAATCCTTGGAGGATGACCTTGGGATACCGATCTTCAATCGGGCGCCCCGGTCGCTGACCCTGACCGCTGCTGGTGAGATCCTGTTGGTTCACATCAGAGAAACCCTGCGTGAACTGGATCGGAACCTTGCCTTGATCGAGGATCTCAAGGGGCTGCGTCGGGGCGAGGTGTCGGTTGTCCTGATGAGTGGACTTGCTTCCAACATCGTGCCGCGCGTCGTCATGCAGTTCCGCAAGGCCAACCCAAATGTGGCCGTGCGACTGCAATTGATGACGGACCCGGACGAGATGATTGCAGCGGTTGCCGAAGGGAACGCCGACCTTGCCATCGGTTTCGACTTTCCGCCGCGCGCGAACGTGCGCCAGTTGGCCGTCGCGATGGTCAATCTGGGCGTGGTTGTGACACCGGACCATCCGCTTGCAGGACGGTCCAGCGTGCGGCTGGCGGATTGTGCCGACTACACCATGGTGGTGGCGGATTCGAGCATGGTGATCCGTCCGCATCTCGAAAAGCTCTTTGCCCGGTCCGGTGGCCGACCCAGCGATTTGATCGAGACGAATTCGATCGAGTTGATGCGCCACCTGACCCGTTTGGGAGGCTGCATCACCTTCCTGACGCCCTTCGATATCGAGACAGAGGTGGCCGCAGGCCAATTGGCCTTTGTTCCGGTCGAGGAGTTCGCCCGAGAAACCCAAAGGCTTACCTTGCTTGGCCCGGAAAGAAATCCCACCGCATTGGGCAGCGTATTGGCCGAGCATTTCCGAACCGCGTTGGCGTGACAGACAGTGCATCGGAGTCACCTCGAATACAGCCGGTCAAGCCGGACGAATTTGCCCAAAAGCGCCAAGGCCAGAGTTGTGACGACGATCAAAAGGGCAGAGATCGCATGGGCCGTGGGTTCCAGCGCAAAGGTCGCTTCGGAGTAGATCCTGACCGGCAATGTGGTCAGTCGAGCTGTGGTCAAGAAGCTGGTCACGGTCACTTCGCCGAAACTCATCAGAAAGCCGACAAGCGCCGCCGCGAACAGGCCCGGGGCCATGCCGGGCAGGGTCACCAGCAGGAAGCAGCGCATTTTGTTGGCACCAAGGCTCGCCGCGGCCTCTTCCAGTGAGCGGTCAAGGGACATGGCCGACGTGGTCAGCAGGGTGATCACAAAGGGCAGGATTACGACGACGTGGATCGCCACCAAACCGGCGAAGGGTGGGATGATCAGGTAGACCTGCAACAGTTTTAGCATGCCCACTGCGATGGCCACGCCCGGCAACGAGAGCGGCAACATCCAAAAGGCCATCAGGATCGGGCGCATGCGAAAGGGATACCGGGCCAGTGCAAAGGCCGCCGGCATGGCCAGAGCGACTGCAATGGCCACTGAGACGATGGCCAACTTGACCGAAATCATGAAGTTCGCGGTGTAGTCGCCCTCGATCAGGACGCGGCGATACCATTCCAGCGTAAAGCCCTTGAACCCGGCCGCCGTGGCAAGCGGTACGTCGTTGAAGCTTTGTACCATGACCAAGATCAGTGGCAGGATCAGCAAACCGATTGAGCAGAACAGCAGCAGGTAGCGAAACGGCGGTCCCACACGATCAACGATGACAGCAACCCAGAAAGGGATGGTCCACGGAGAGGAGGGCACGCCGTTGCGCCAGCGCATGAAACGATTGAGCCAAAGCGTGGCCAAGCCGACAAAGCCCAGCCCGACTGTCGTCATAACAAGGGACAAGGCAGAGGCCATGGTGGCGTTCAGGTTGCTGATCGCCTCATTCAGGACCAGCATCCCCATCGTCCAGACCTTGCCGCCGCCCAGCAGAGTGGCAGAGACATAAGATGTGGTCGCCATCAGAAAGACCACGATGACACCTGATCGCAGTCCGGGCAGCGACATCGGGAAATCTACGGTCAGAAACCGCATCCCCGGCGAGGCACCAAGGCTTTCGGCGGCCTCGTGAATGCGGGGGGAGGTATTCTGAAGGTTGTCATAAAGCGCCAACACCATGAAGGGCATGAAAACCTGCGCCAGCGCGACGACGACGGCCCCGTGGTTGAACAGCATGGTTTCGACCGGGGGAATGCCGAACCAGCCCGTGAATGTGTTGATGAGCCCCAGCGGAGACAAAAGCAACATGATCCCCAACGACCGGACAACCACGTTGGTCAACAGCGGGATCAGGATCACCGCGAAGGACAGCGCACGCCACTTTGATGGCATGCGCGCCAGCCAATAGGCCAAGGGATATCCCAGCAACGCCGAAATGACTGTGACAGCAAGGCCAAGCAGCACTGTTTCGGCAATCACTGAAAGATAGAATGGATCGGTCAGGATCTTGATGAATTGTACCAGTGACGGATTCTGGATCACCGGACCGAAGGGGCTGGGGTATTCGTGCAGTGACAGCAGCACGACCACAGCCATTGGCGCGGCAAAAGCCAGAAGAAGCCAAGCGGTTACTGGAAAGGACAGAACCGGACCGATCCAACGTTTCATCCAGCGATCTCCCGGTCGTATTTCGCCTGCCACTCGGCGCGATGTGCGTTGATGTAATCCCAGTCAAAATCGACAAGGCTGTCGACGTTCCCGGCGGTAATGACCTTGCCTTCTAGCTCGGGCGGGATCTCGACGTTTTTGACCGTGGGCGAGTAGTAGATCTCATTCGCGTAGGCGAGCATGGTCTCTGGGCTGAGGTGCAGGTTGACCCACTCTTCGGCCAGTTTCTGGTTGCGGGTGCCTTCGGTGATGCAGGCCACGTTCATGGTCACGGCCTGACCTTCGACCGGGGTCGCAATCGCGCAATTTGGGTTGCGGCTTTCGGCGTACATGCGTGTGAAGGAGGCAAACTCGACCGACAGGTCGGCGACGTTCTGGTCCAGCATGTCAAACAACTGTGCTTGGCTGCCTTGAATGCCTGCGAAGGGTTTGAGTTCCTTGACCTTCTCGACCACCTTGTCGAATTCGTCGATGCCGTAACCCCAAGCCTTGGCGGTCATCATCAACGCAGAGATGCCCTCGGCCCCAAGCCCGTTCGGCCATGCAATCCGGCCTTTCCATTCCGGGTTCCACATGTCTTTCCAAGAGGTGATCGGCGCAGAAGCGGCAGTCTTGTCGTAGACGATGGTGCAGGGGTTGAAGGCCACCCCGTAGCCACCCTTGCGGGCCAGCGGGTAGAGGTTCTCGTAGTTCGGCACTGCCGGGCTTGCAGGCTGGGTCACGCCATCGGCGACAGCCTGACGGCTTTCGTAAATGTTCAGATACAGCACATCAAAGCTGGGCCGACCGCGTTCGGCGTAGGCGCGCGCGCGACGCTCTCCGGTGCCGCCAAGCACATAAGAGACCTTACAGCCGTATTTCTCGACCAGCTTGGGCTCGATGTGTTTCTTGACGATCTTTTCCTGCGCGCCGCCCCAGATGCCGACGACCAGTTCGTCGCCCGGTTTGGGTTGGGCATAAGCGGGGCGAATGATTGACGCGGGGGCCGCGAGGCCCGCGGCCAGTAGGCCTGTAAACTTTCTGCGATTCATTGCCATTTGATTGGCTCCTGTTGGTTGGGGAGGGTCGTTCAGATGAAAGTAACGGCGCCCGGCAGGGCCTCGACCGAAGCGGTCGCTCCGGCTGGCGGCGCGGACAGGTCAGAGGGGATGGTCAATCGGACCGGACCGCTGGCCGAGGCAAGGTCGATCTCAAATGTCTCGCCCAAGTAGTTGACCGAGGTGACGGTGCCGGCCAGCGACAGGGGGCCGTTCGGACTGTCGCCAAGGCGCAGCCGTGACGCGCGCAACACCATTTTGGTTGCGCCATCCGGCGCACCTTCGCAGCGCACGCCCTTGGAGTGAAAAACACCGTCCTCGACGGATCCGTTCAGCACGGTTCGGGCGCCAAGGAACTTGGCCGTGAATGCCGATTTCGGCGCATCGCACAGTGTTTGCGGGGTTCCCAGCTCCGAGATCAAACCGCCGTCCATGACGGCTATTCGGTCCGACATCGACAGGGCCTCTTGTTGGTCATGCGTCACAAAGAGAGTCGTGATCCCAAGGCGTTGTTGCAGGGTACGGATTTCGTCGCGCATCTCGGCCCGCAGGTTTGCGTCGAGGTTCGACAGGGGTTCGTCCAGCAACAGAACTTCGGGTTCGATCACCAGCGCCCGGGCGAGGGCGACACGCTGTTGCTGGCCGCCTGACAGGTTGCCGGGCAGGCGGTCGGCGAAGGCCCCCAATCCGACAGTGTCGAGGGCAGCGCGGGCGCGTTCCTGCCGTTGAGGCTTGGGCACGTTGCGCATACGCAGACCAAAAGCAACGTTTTCCAGCGCCGAGAGATGCGGAAACAGCGCGTAGGCCTGAAACACCACGCCGATGTTACGCTTGTGCGGGGGCAGTCGCGTGATGTCCTGCCCGTTCAGCATGATATGGCCAGAACTTGGCTGGATGAACCCCGCGATCATACGCAGTGTCGTTGTCTTGCCGCAGCCCGAGGGCCCCAGCAGCGACAAAAGCTCGCCTCGGGCGATCTCAAGCGTCAGTTCATCGACAGCGACCGTGTCGCCGTACATCGCGGTAATCGCGTCCAGAATGAGGTAGTTGCGTTCACGCATGCGTGGTGTCCTGATCTGCTGAAAAGACGACAAGACGGCTTTCACTGTGGTGGATGGCGACCGTCGTGGCACGAATGCCGGGGTCGGAAAGCGTCGTGGCCGGATAAGGGAGAAACTCGGGGCAGGGGGCGGCCTGTATGGCAAGGCGCAGGGCCTGACCCGGGCGCAGACTGTGGTACAGGCCCTCGAAGACCAACTGGGTTAATCCGCTTCGCAGGGCTGTAGCGGTTGTCGCCAGCGCCGTGGCGCGGCCCGCTTCGTCCACAACCGACAAGGAGGCCGCTAGTCCGGGATGCGGGCCGTCCACTGAAAGGGAAATTTGTGCCTCGATCCGGTCGCGCAGCTGCATCGGTTCTGAAAACGGTGCGGTGGTGTAGCAGGCAACATCTGACCTGTCGTGCAGCGGGCCGTGATTGACCGGACCAGAGGGCGGGACCGTTCCACCGTTAAGAGGGGCTTGGCGCGTGGGATCAAAGACGATCATATCCGTGCCAGCCGTCGCTGGATTCAGCGTCAGCCTGCCGTCGGTCAAAAGCGTCGCGGCCAGCCCCGTGGACCCGAGGTGGTAGATCTGTTCACACACTCCGCGAAGGGAAATTGGATTGTCCCAGCGTTCAGTGCCAGCGTCGTAGGCCGTAATCGCAGCAGGGGCGTCTCCCTGACCTTTCAGGTAGTGATCAAAAAAGGCCAATTGGGCGCGATCGACCGAAAACTCCGCAGTAGGACCCAACCGGGCTGCTCCGGCAGATCGGTTCCAGCCGATGTGCCCCCATGGCCCAAGTATGAGATGTGTCGTGTCTGGCGAAACGTCTCTAAACGCGCGGTCCGCTGACATTGTACCGCGCAGCAGGAAGTCGGCTGCGCCCGCGGTCTGTAGTAGCGGAACGGTCGGGGGATCGGGCAGCATGGCTGCGGGATCAGCGCCGGCCTGTCCGACAGCCCAGCGGCTGAGATGAGACAGGTCAGGACGCGTCATGAGAAAATCGAAATGGGCTTTCCACCCGCGTTCCGGAGCCAGTGCCGCAAGGGCGGTCTCGTCACTGTGCCTTGTGGCCTTCAGCCGGGCCATCTGAACGGCCCAGCCTGTCGACAACTGGGTCCGGAATAGATCACCCTCTGACAGCCAATCCGAAAATGGCGACCAAGAGGCCATAGAAACGGCCATCGCGTCGGGCCGTGCCCCGGCCGCCAGCATGAGAAACTGTGTCGTACCCTGATAGGAAAAGCCGTAGGTGCCGACCTTGCCGTTGGCACCGTCCAATCCACGCGCCCATTCCAATGTTTCGGCACCGTCGGATGCTTCGTGGACAAAGGCATCAAAATCGCCGCCAGAGTCGCCTGTACCGCGGACCTCTTGAATAACGACGATGTATCCGCGCGCGGCGTACCATGCTGGATGCGCCAAGGCGACAGTCGAGGCGATGGCCCGTCCGTAGGGCTGGCGCATCAACAGGACAGGAAGCTCTTCTTGTGTTTCGGGTCGCCAGATGTCGGCGGCAAGCACGGTTCCATCCTTCAGCGTCAACTCGCTGAGGACTGGTCCGCGGACCGATAGCAGGGACTGACTGGATGACTCCGCCATGTCAGGCACCGTTAAACATGGTCTTTTGCGTGACACGCTCGATGGGGAAGTCGCGCACCTCTTTCAGCAGGGCAACAAACCGGTCGGCTGCCCGGTCGAGCACTATCGTGCCTCTGTCGGCATCGGCGGCGGCGGCATTTCCACATGCCCCGGAGGGGTGCAGATCCTGTGTCTGCCAGCCATATCCAATCCGGCCTTCGGGTGTCAGGATGCCGCCAGATTTCTCCATCTCGACGGACAGCGGCACAAAGTCATCCGCTTGGTCCATATCGACGAGGTCCGGGTGCAGCGACAGCAGCAAAGACGTCTCAAACTCGCCGCCGTGGATGCCGTGTTTCATCTCTTGCGGGTCGAAAAGGTCTGTGGAGTCGAGATCGGCGGAGGCGCTGGCACTGACCGCGAACATGCCCAATTTTACACGCAATTCGCGGCAGACGATCTCCATCACCTGGGGTTGGCCACCGTGCCAGTTGGCAAAAACCAGCTTGCGGCAGCCGGTGCGCGCCACGCTCTCTGCGATTTCATACCAGATGCGTGCGAGCGTTTCGTGGCTGTGCGTCAGGGTGCCGGGAAACTCTAGGTGCTCGACTGATTTACCGACCGCCTGCATGGGCAGGATCAGCGCGTGCAGATCGTCGGGAATGCGCTCTGCCACCCGCTCCATGATGCCAGCGTTGATGGCGCTGTCGACGCGAACGGGCAGATGAGGTCCATGCTGTTCTACGGCGGCAGTTGGCAGAACGGCGACAACCTGGCTCATATCCAGTTCGGAGAAATCCTTGGTGGACAGGTCCCACCACCAGTTCGACTTGAGCTTCATGTTCGGCAACTCCGTCAGGTGTTCATGTGATTCACCTGACTGTTGACGAGAGTTTTGTTGCGATAAAAGAGGTTAAATTAGAAGGTTGCGTTGCCTTAATGGCAACGATTGTGGTGCGGGCGTCCGTGCGTAGCGCTGCCGAACAAGAAGGTGGTTCCGTAAAAACGGCTCTCGAAAAGCCGTGGTAAGGTGCTAAGATTGGCGCTGAAAGTGATAATATTTGTTTTGTTTTCAATAACTTGCCGGTGTCTACTTGATCCCAGGACCACTAGGTTTGGGGCGTGTGATATTGCAGTTCAAGGTTCGGAACTTGTCGCCAAACGCAATCAACTCATCGCGTTGCCGGACGAGACCGCAAACCTTTACGCTTGAACGTGGAAATGCTGCGGTGCCGCATTGGTAGGCGAAACGGGTGGCACTGCGCGAAAAACCAGCGACGCTTGAATAAGACCGACCCGACTGATTGGGGTCTCCGATCCTGTTTTTCGGGAGAAACGGGGATACTCCGTGATAACTCCAGCACTGTGCCCTTTATTGCCTGCGTTTGGGTGACGGTTCCGATCTCGGGCCTGCGAAAGCCGAAGAACGGTTCATCGGTGTGACAGGTGGAGCAGGACTCGATTGACGCTCCAATCGACTCGAAATTTGATGTGGGTCTGTCCAGCGGTTGGCAGATCTGCGCCAGTGGGTCAGTGCCGCGTCAAATGCTGGGCGCTACACTGCGTCGTGCAATCCGGTAGCGGCCAATCAAGCCCGGTGATCTGCACCCTGAGCAGTGAGAGGCCCACAATCAACAGCGTTTAATCGTCGGGGCCAATCCCGAAAAATGACAGATACTTGTCGATGGCGCGCGCAATTTCGTCTTCGGGGTTTTCCGGAGCGGGCATGCGGTAGATGTGCTGGCGAATGCCGATGTAGACGATGCCACCGTGCAGGTTCCAGACATCCTCCATCGTCGGTCGCGACGTGTTGCGCGCCAAATTCTCGGTTTCCGCCAGCAACGGGCGCAAGATCACGTCACCCAGATGTTTGAGATACCGGTGGTTCAGCGACGCGCCCGCCAGCCCCGAGAACATGAAGATTCGCATCCAGGCCCGTTCAAAGATCAGCGCACTGTATTCACTGTAAAAGGCCAGAAGGCGCTGGCGCAAAGGCACGCTGCGGTCAGTCAGTCGTTCGGGCCAATCCGTTGAGAGACGGCCAATGTAGACCTTTTCATAGACGGCCTCGATCAACTCATCTTTCGTAGAGAAGTAATTGAAAAGAAGGGATTGTGTGACTCCCAGCCTCTTGGCCAGTTCGCGCGTCTTACCCTCCAGCCCGACCTCCGCAAAATACTGAACCGCCTCGTCGACGATCTGCTGCCGCCGTTCGGCGGGGGGCAGGCGGCGACGGGGTGCGCTGTCGTCTGCGGCCATGTCGCTCTTGTCGTTCCGTCCGTCCATGCAGCCTCCGGCGGTATGTGTTGCCCAGCAAATTTCTACTTGCAACGACTCACTTTTAAAGATCATCTGATCAACAGAATTGATCAAGCGCTTAATAAGGCGCTGATGGACCAAGCAGGGAGGACGCCATGAAGGCATCGGCGGGCGGTTACGCCCGGGCAGAGAGCGTGCGCCACGCACTTGATCTTCTGGTCGGGTCGGACGGTCAGGGGCGCGTGTTGGCGGGTGGGCAGAGCCTGATCGCCGCGATGAACATGCGGCTTTCGACGGGCGACCTTCTGGTAGACATTTCGCGGCTCAGCGAAATCTCTGGCATCGAGGTTGTGGCGGGTCGCCTGCGCATCGGGGCGCTGACGCGTCATGTTCAGGTCGGGGCCGATCCGCTGGTCCGCGCGCATGCCCCTTTGCTGGCCGATGCCGTCACCCACATCGCGCATGCAGCAATCCGCAACCGTGGAACAATTGGCGGCGCGTTGGCGCATGCAGACCCGGCGGCTGAGTTCCCCGCATGTGCGCTCGCGCTTGGCGCAGAGCTGCATGTCGAAGGACCGGACGGCGGCCGCAGTATCGCGGTCGAAGACTTCTTCGAAGATGTCTTCTCCACCGCGCTCAATGAAAATGAGATTTTGACTGGGGTGTCTGTACCGGTGGCCGAGGACGGCGAGCGCCAGATCATCGAGGAGGTCGCCCGGCGTTCGGGTGACTACGCCTTGACCGGCCTATGCCTTGTAAAGCGCGCCGCCGGTCATCGCATAGCGCTTTTTTCGGTCGGGCCGAAACCCGTTCTGGCGACCGGTGCGGCGGCGGCGCTCGACTCTGGCGATCTGGACGGAGCCGTTCTGGCGTTGGCGTCAGAGATTGATCCTCCTTCCGACACGCAGGCCAGCGCCGCCTATCGCCGCCATTTGGCTGGTGTCCTATTGCGACGCGCCGTGGCCCGCATCGAAGGAGAGACAGCATGACAGAGGTTTTTCGCGCCAAGGTAGACGTGTCGGTGACCGTCAACGGCGAGCAGGTCGAGGCCCGCGTGCCCGCCGGCCAACACATGATAGATTTTCTGCGGCTGGAACTGGGGCTGACCGGCGCTCATGCCAGTTGCGAACATGGTGTCTGCGGTGCCTGCACTATCCGGGTGGACGGGCAGGCGGTGCGCGGCTGCCTGATGTTGGCGGCACAGGCGGACGGGGCCGAGGTCTGGACTGTCGAGGGGCTGACCGACAGCGCCGCCATCGTTGACCTCCAAGAGGCTTTCGTCGCACGCAACGCGTTGCAGTGCGGGTTCTGCACGCCGGGAATGCTGGTCGCCGCCGAAGAGCTTTTGTCCAAAGGCGGAGTGCTGACGCGCGACGAGATCCGCGAACATATGTCGGGCAACTATTGTCGCTGCACGGGCTACGAAGCCATCGTGGACGCGGTCGAAGGCGTGGCCCGCGCGCGCGCACAGGACGAAAACGGCGCAGGCACCGGAAAGGGCGCGGCATGACCATTCAGTTCAACAACCCGGACCGCCCCAATTCCTACATCGGAAAGACCGTGCCGCGCCCGAATGCCACCAAGCTGGTGCAGGGACGGGGGCGCTACGTCGATGACATCGTGCTGCCACGGATGCTGCACGTGGCCTTTGCCCGATCGCCCTATGCCCACGCCAAGATTGGCGCAATCGACACCGCGGAAGCCCAAGAGGTGAAGGGGGTGCTGCGGATCTTCACCGGCAAAGACCTGACACAGCATTGTACCCCTTGGGTTGCTGTTCTGGCGCATCTCAAGGGTCTGAAATCGCCTCCCGAACATCCCATGGCCGTCGACCGCGCCTGCTGGGTCGGTGAACCGGTGGTGGCCGTCGTCGCCAACACGCGCGCCGCCGCCGAGGAAGGGGCGGCGCTGATCGAGGTCGATTACGACCCGCTGCCCGTCGTCACCGATACCATGACCGCGCTGGACAAGGCCACGCCCGTCATTCACCCCGATCTGGGGGACAACCTTGCCTTTCAACGCCTGCACGAAGAGGGCGACGTCGATGCGGCGATGGCCTCGGCGCACAAGGTCGTCAGCGCCAGTTTTCGCACAGCGCGCCATACCGGCGTGACGCTGGAGCCGCGCTCGATCCTTGTCGACTGGAACCCGGCTGAAGGGCAGATGACGGCATATCACGCCACGCAGGCGCCGCACATGATGCAGACGGTCCTCGCCAAGCATCTCGACATTCCCGAAAGCCGGGTTCGGGTGATCTGCGGCGACGTCGGCGGCTCTTACGGGATCAAGGTGCATGTCTACCCCGACGAGGTCGCCACTGCGACCATCGCCAAGATCATGGGCCGTCCGGTCAAGTTCATCGCCGACCGGCTGGAAAGTTTCACCACCGACATCCACGCCCGCGACCACGAGATCGAGGCAAAGATCGCTGTTGACGCTGAGGGCAAGATCCTTGCCATCGACGTGGATGACTGGACCGGGATCGGACCCTATTCGGTCTATCCCCGCACCTCTGCCATCGAGGGCAATCAGGTGGTGAACCTCTGCGGCGGACCCTATGATTTCGCCAACTACCGGGCGCAGACCACCGTTGTCTTCCAGAACAAGACGCCGACCTGCCAGTACCGTGCCGTGGGCCATCCCATCGCCGTGGCGATCACCGAGGGGCTGGTGGACATGGCCGCCGCCGCCATCGGCATGGACCCGGTCGAGATTCGGCGCCGCAACATGTACCGCGATGACGCCTACCCGGTGACCTCGCCTGCCAAGATGCGGTTCGAAGGGCTGTCGCACCATGCCTCTATGGACAAGCTCATGGAGATCATGGACTACGACGCGTTGCGCGCCGATCAGGCCGAGGCTCTGAAGCAGGGCAAGCGGCGCGGCATCGGCATCGCCTCGTTCATCGAACTCACCAACCCCTCACCCTTTATGTATGGCATCGGCGGGGCGCGCATCTCGGCGCAGGACGGCTGCACCGTGCGGATGGACCCGGACGGGTCGGTTGTGGCGCTATCGGGCGTGACCGAGCAGGGGCAGGGCACCGAGGCGATGTTGTCTCAGGTCGTGGCCGAGGGCGTCGGCGTGACCCCGGACAACGTCCGTGTCATCACCGGCGATACCCAAGTCACGCCCTATGGCGGTGGCACATGGGCCTCACGCGGGGCGGGGATCGGCGGCGAGGCGGCGCTTCAGGCAGCCAAGGCGCTGCGGGAGTCGATCCTCGAGGTCGCGGCGGCGATGTTGCAGACCGACAAGGGCAAGCTGGACATTCGCGCGGGACATGTGGTCGACATGGACAGCGGCGAAGAGCGGATGCCGCTGGAGGAACTGGGCCGCATCGTCTATTTCCGCGGAGATACCCTGCCCAAGGGACTGCCACGCGAACTGGTGCAGACCCGGCACTATATCACCATGGAATACCCCTTTGCCTTCACCAACGGCGTGCAGGCGTCTTATGTCGAGGTCGACATCGACACTGGCGTCGTCACCCTGCTGAAACATTGGTGCGTCGAGGACTGCGGGAGGGTCATAAACCCGCAGTTGGTCGATGAGCAGATCCGCGGCGGCATCGTACAGGGGCTGGGCGGCGCGCTGTACGAGGAAATCCACTACGACGAGGACGGCCAGCTGCTGAACGGTTCGATGGCGGATTATCTTGTCCCGATGGCGGCAGAGATGCCGGACATGGTCATCGCCCATGTCGAGACGCCGACTCAGGAAAGCGAACTGGGTGCCAAGGGTGCCGGCGAGGCCGGCACTGCCGGTGCCCCCGCCGCCGTGATGAACGCCATCAACGACGCGCTGCGCCCGCTGGGGGCGCAGGTGACCGAAATGCCCTTCACCCCGGAACGCATCCTGCGGGCGCTGGGCACTATTCACGACTGAACCAATCGGGCGCACGGGGAGCGCGCCTTTCCAAGGGAGGAAACACAATGAAACTCACGGCCATCACCACGGTCACCGCCATGCTTTTGGGCGGCGCGGCCTTTGCGCAGCAGAGCATCACCGTCAACATCGGCTCTTCGCACCCAGAGGCCAATATCTGGGTCTACGCGATGAAGAACACCTTCCAGCCAGAGGTGAACCGCATTCTGGCCGAGAACGGGGGCGAGTACTCCGTCAACTGGGTCGAGAGCTATGCTGGCACGCTCTACAAATTCACCGACACGCGTGAGGCCGTGATGGACGGCATCGTGGACGTGGGCATGGTTGGCACGGTCTGGGAAGGCGCGAACATGCCGCTTCAGAACGTCACCTACTTCACGCCCTTCGCGACCGAAGATCACCGCATGATCATCGAGATCTTCGACGATCTGTCCGAGAACCTGCCCGAGCTCAAGAACAGCTAGGCCGCGAACGGCATGGTTCACCTGTCGTCGCTGATCACTGACAGCTACGACATCTACGCCACTTTTCCTGTTTCCTCGATGTCCGATCTGCAAAACCGCAAGCTGAACGCGCCGGGCACATCGGCCAACTGGCTGCGTGAGACCGGCGCCACGCCGGTGGATGGGGCGCTGACCACCTATTACACCAACATCCAGACCGGCGTGACCGAGGGCACCCTGTCCTTTGCCTCTGGCATCCTGCCGACCCGCGTCTACGAAGTGGCGCCGGAACTGACCCGCGTCGGCATCGGCTCGATGTATTTCGGCGGGATCGCCGCCAACAAGGACTTCTTCGACGGTCTGCCCGCCCCGGTGCAGGCGGCCTTCCGCGAGGCGGCTCAGGCCACATCGGGTGCGCATGGTGACTATGTCGCCGACCTTGCCGCACGCGCGCTGGACGAGATGCAGGAGGCGGGACTGACCATTCACCAGCTGCCCGATGCCGAAAAGGCCAAGTGGGTCAACGGCCTGCCAAATATCATCGAGCCTTGGCTGGAACAGACCGGCGAAGACGGCAAAACCGTTCTCAAGGCTTATTTCGCAGCCCTGCGTGAGCGCGGCGTGGCCCCGCTGCGGAACTGGGACGAAGGTCTCTGATCGAAACGTGACAGACAGGCACCCGCCCGGCAATCTGATGTCGGGCGGGTGCGCTTTTGAAGGCAGGATCGGGTATGAGCAAAGACAACACGGCCGAGTTGGACGACGGGTTTGTCCCGCCCTTTTCTAAGGCACCTCTGGGCGCGGTGCTGGGCGGGTTCGCGGCGGCCATGTCTGCGGTCGGGACTGCGGCCATCGGGGCGCTGATGCTGCTGATCGTGGCCGACGTCATCGGGCGCAACTTCCTGAACCTGCCGATCACTGGCGTGTCCGAGATCGCCGCGCGGTCGGTCGTGGCCATCGTATTCCTTCAGGTTCCAGCCGCCATCCTACAGAAACGTCTGACACGTGCCGATTTCCTCGTCCGGCGGATTGAACGGGCCTCGCCTGCGGCGGTCGCGCTTCTTGAGGCGACCTTTTGCATCGTCGGGGCCGTGGTCTTCGCGCTGATCTTCTGGTCCTCCTGGCCCAAGTTCATTCAGAGCTGGCACAGTGCCGAGTTCTTTGGTGTGCAGGGTGTCTGGACCATCCCGACATGGCCCTTCCGGGCGATCACCGTGCTTGGAGCGTTTACCGCCATCCTCGCCGCGCTCTACCGCGCGGTTTCGGATCTGCGCAGCATGGGAGGCGCGAAATGACCACGCTTGCATTTGGTTTCATCCTGATCGGTGTCCTTGTCTTGTTGGTGCTCCTAGGCATGCAGATCGCCTACGCGCTCTTCGGCGTGGCCTTCGTGGGCATCTGGCTGATCCGGGACAATATCGGCCTTGCGTTCCGCATGCTGGAACTCACGGCCTATTCGGGCATCGCTGATTATCTTTTCGCCACCATCCCGCTGTTTGTCCTGATGGGTCTGCTTGTCAGCGTTTCGAACGTGGGCCGCGACACCTTTGAGGTGGCTGAGGAACTGCTGCGGCGCATGGTTTGCGGTCTGGGGGTTGCCACGGTCGCGGCGAACACGATCTTTGCGGCGGTAACGGGTGTTTCCATCGCATCGGCGGCGGTCTTTACCCGCGTCGCCGTGCCCGAGATGACCCGCCACGGCTATCGCCCGGCCTTCTCTGCGGGGACGGTCGCGGGCTCGTCGGTCCTTGGCATGTTGATCCCGCCCAGCCTGTTGCTGATCATCTATGGCGTGCTGGCCGAGGTCAGCATCGGCGGCATGTTCATTGCCGGAATCGTTCCCGGACTGTTGCTGGCAGGTGGTTTCGTGGCGATGTTGATCTGCGTGACGATGCTGTTCCCCAGCTTCGTGTTGGAGGATCCCGACAGCGTCAAGGCGCGCCGTCTGGACCGGGATTTCAAGCGCATGCCGTTGGACCGGATGCTTTTCAAGCTGATCCCCATCGTGCTGCTGGTGATCCTTGTTCTGGGCGGGCTTTACACCGGCTTCTTCACCCCGACAGAGGCCGGGGGCATCGGTGCTTTTGGGGCGTTTGTCGTGGCCCTGACGCGTCGCAGTCTCAACTGGCACAAGCTTTGGCAGGTGATGAAACAGACCGGCGTGATCTCGGTCTCTATCCTGCTGTTGTTGATCGCCGCCTCGTTCTATTCTCGGATGCTGGCCATCGCCGGACTGCCCAACGCCATCGCCGGGCTGGTCACTGACTCCGGGTTCGGGCCAATCGGTTTCATATTCTTTTATGCGCTGATCATTCTGCTTATGGGCATGATCCTCGATAGCACTTCGATCCTGCTGATTATGGTGCCGATCGCTGCGCCGATCGCGCAGGGCATGGGAATAGACCTGCTGCATTTTGGGATTGTCACCGTGCTTGCCGTCGAGATCGGACTGCTGACGCCGCCATTCGGAATTTCCGTCTTCACGGTGCACAACACGCTCAATGATCCCAACGTCTCTGTCGAACAAATCTTCGGCGCTACGTTGCCATTCATTGCGGTCATGCTTCTTGTTCTGGTCATCGTTGTGCTGTTTCCGTCCACGGTCACTGTCTTTCTCTGAGTTCGATGGGCAACCGTCTCCTGAGAACAGGAGAAACGCACTCTATGAACTGCAAACCTTAGACGGCCAACGAAAGGGGTGAGAGAGGACAGCACATCGGAGTCTTTGGTCGGCCGCTTGGCACGAGGGCAGCGATCTGCCGTGCGGGCGTCATGTGCATCCGCTGGTCAATGCCAGCCGCACGGCTTCACGTCAGAACGTCCTCGTCGGACGTTTTGACGTGGGAGACTGAACACCCACAGGTCGCTCAGCTGGTGCAAGCCACGTTTTCCGGCACGTCCAGTGCCCCCCCCCTTCTGCTATCGTCCTTGGCTCAACAGGACCAGGGCGTGTGGGTCGCAGATTTTGATGCGTTTTCGTTTGCTTTCGACCAGTCCGAGTTTTTCCCATCCGCTGAGCAGGCGGCTGGCGGTGTGCAGGGTGGTGGCGGTCAGTTCCGACAGGTCCTGGCGGGTGATCGGAAAGTCGATCTCGATGCCGCCGTCGACCTTGCGGCCGGTCTGGTTGACCAGCCGCAGCAGCGCGTTGGCCACCCGTTGTTCGACCTGCTGGGTGGCCAGTTCGACGATCCGGGTGTTCATCTCTCCGACGCGGTGGCCGAGGGTCTTGTAGGTCTCGGTGGCAAAGCCGTCATAGTCGGCCACAAAGGTATCCCACAGCCGCGTCGGCCAGCTGAGCGCGATGGATTCCGTTGCCGTCACCGCCGTTGCGGGATAGCTGTCGCGCCCCAGCGCGCGGGCGATGCCCAGCAACTGCCCCGCCGGGATGTGCAACGCCGTGACCTGTTCGCCGGTCGCCGTGACCCGCACCACGCGGACATAGCCATCCAGCAGCATGAAGAAGCGTTCCGCCGGTTCGCCTTCGTCAAAGATATGCGCGCCGGGGGCGTAGCGGCGCGCACTGGCCTGATCCAGAATCGTGCGGATCTGACGGCGCTCCAGCCGTGAAAACGGCGGCAGATGCGTCAGCAGGCTTTCGTCCAGCCGGGGCAGCGTCTTGCGGGGGGCGTCCTGATCCATCGTTTCCCTCTGCCATATCCTGCGCGGGCGCGCCAGATCGGGGAACGGTCAGCCGCCGCCGGGGCCATCCCCCGAAACGTTGCGCCAGCGCAAAATGCGGTTGGCGCAAACCGCTAGAGTCCGGGTCAACCGATCACATTGAATGGAAAGATCCGATGATCCGCACTGTTACAACCGCCCTCACCTTTGCCGCCCTGATGGCGGGCGCGGCGTTTGCCGAAACCCATGACGTCCAGATGCTGAACAAGGGCTCTGACGGGGACCGCATGGTGTTCGAGCCCGCCTTCGTGCAGGCCGCCCCCGGCGACACGATCAGGTTCATCGCGACGGACAAGGGCCACAACGCCGAAACCGTCAAGGGCATGATCCCCGAAGGCGCCGAAAAGTTCGGCGGCAAGATCAACGAAGAGATCGAGGTCACGCTGGAGGCGACAGGCGTCTACGCGGTGATGTGCAAGCCGCACTATGCCATGGGCATGGTGATGACCATCGCCGTGGGCGACGTGACCGCGCCCGAGGGCTTTCTCGAAGGCCGCGTGCCGAAGAAAGCCAAAGAGCGCTTTGAGGCACAGCTCGACAATCTTTGACCCAGGTACACGGCGCGCGGGCCTGCTGCCCGCCGCCATTTTCCCCAGGAGGATCCCATGACCAGATTCATCAACCCCGGCCTTGTGAAAACCAGCCGCCGCAACGTGCTGCGCGGCTCCGTGCTGGCCGGTGCTGCCGCGATGACCGGGGCTGCCGCGATGGCGGCCACCCGCGCGCCGATGCCGCTCAAGGCGGATGCGACCTCTGCCCGGCTCTACAAGGCCGCGGGCGAGGCGACGGTCGAGAGCACCGCGAAACCGGCGGACCTGACCGGCTACACCCGGGTCCGTCAGGAGCTTGTCGCGCCGCCCTTTGCCCCCGCGCATGAGCAGGTGGCCACCGGCGGGCCCAAGATCATCGAG
>NZ_JAXMNR010000010.1:0-150322 GCF_034670325.1 Antarctobacter sp. | reverse complement strand
GTGACCCGGAAAGAGCGTGCGGCGGTGCCAGGGAGGAGGAGAGGCACCGCCGCGAATGTTTGGTCCCAGGGAGGAGGAGAGGGACCGCACATTGCGTTCGGGTCGTCGTGACCCGGGAATTTCAGTGCGGCGACACCAGGGAGGAGGAGAGGTGCCGCCGCTTTGTCTGCGGGTCAATTGGGAGGAGATCCCGCATTCTTTCGAGGCTTGCGCCCCTTTTGTTAGCAGCGCCGACCCTCAAGGGAGGAGGAGAGGGTCGGCGCCGGTTCAGGCGGAGCAGGGAGGAGGACGCTCCGGCCTGTATCCTCAGATTTCGTTGGCCGCCTGCCAGGCGATGCGGCCGATTTCGCTGCGTGCAAGGCCAAGATCGGCAAGATCCCGGTTGCTCAGAGCCGCCAGCTCACGGTAGGTCTCGCGGTAGACTTTGCGACGTGCGGAGCGCGTCTGCAGGGTCTCCATCAAGCTGGCAATACGTGCGCCCAAACCGCCTTGGGCTTTGGTGATGTTCGCAGTTGCAAGTGCCATTGTTTCGATGCCTCAGTGTTTGCGTTCGAGTTTGTATTCGTTTGGTTGCGCTAAACATGAGGCAAATGCTGCAACTGCACAATAGCCGGAGCGGCAATGCTGCTATGCAGAAATCGCATATGAATGATGTTCATTTTTTCTCATAGCGCACTATGGATACGCAGAATGAGGGATTTGGGTTGTGTTGCCGTTAGGTCATCGCCACCCGGAATGGCAAAGAGACAAGGAAGACTCATGTCTGAAATCAAGAATGCCGTCGAAGCGGCGCTGAAGCGGGTGGAATTGCCGGACGGCGGAAACCTGATTTCTCGGGATATGATTCGGGCGTTGCGGGTCGATCAGGGGGTTGTCCGCTTTGTCATCGAAGCGCCGAGCGCCGAGATGGCTCAGCATATGGAGCCGTTGCGGCAAGTGGCCGAGCGGGCGGCAGGCTCGGTCGCGGGCGTTACCTCGGCCAATGTGGTGCTGAGTGCGCCAACCGGCGGCAAGGCCCCACCACAGTTAAAGGTGGGCGGACACGCCAAGCCGCAAGAAGGCGTGATGAAGCCCGCAGGCGTCAAGACGATCCTTGCCATTGGATCTGGCAAGGGCGGGGTGGGCAAATCCACCGTCTCTGCCAATCTGGCGGTGGCCTTGGCGCGGGCGGGCAAACGGGTGGGTCTGCTGGACGCGGATATTCACGGCCCCAGCCAGCCGCGCATGTTCGGGTTGACCGCCAAGCCGGCCAGCCCGGACGGCAAGACGATCATCCCGCTGGAGGCGCATGGCGTCACGGTCATGTCGATCGGGTCGATGCTGGCCGAGGACAAGGCGGTGGTCTGGCGCGGGCCTATGCTGATGGGGGCGCTGCAACAGATGCTGATGCAGGTGGATTGGGGCACCAAGGATGTGCTGATCGTCGACCTGCCGCCGGGGACCGGGGATGTGCAACTGTCGCTGTGCCAGAAATCCGAAGTGGCGGGGGCGATTGTGGTCTCGACCCCGCAGGACGTGGCGCTGCTGGATGCGCGCAAGGCGCTGGACGCTTTTGCGACGCTGAACACGCCGGTGCTGGGGCTGATCGAGAACATGGCGGTGTTCACCTGCCCGCATTGCGGCAAGGACAGCCATATTTTTGGTCATGGCGGCGTGGTCGCGGAGGCCGAGAAGATGGGGGTGCCGCTGTTGGCGCAGTTGCCGATTGATCTGGACACAAGGCTGGGCGGCGATGGCGGCCAGCCGATTGCGCTGGGCGACAGTGCGATGGCGCAGTCCTATGCGCAGTTGGCGGACCGGCTGATCAAGGGCGGGATCGTCTGATCCCTGCCGGGCGGGATCGTCTGATCGCTGCCGGTGCTGGCGCGCCTGCGGCGCGGGTTTGAGTATTTGGACCAAGAAGAAGCTGGGGCGGGGCGTGTTGGTCCGCCCCATGATGTCAGGGCGTGGTGCCAGGGCGTTTCAGGCCGCCTGTTGCAGGTGCAGGAACAGGTCGGTGATCAGCGCCGCCGGGTCAATGTTGACCGCGCGGGCGTGGCGGGCGCGGTCGCCTGCCTTTTGCGACACCTCGGCCCAGCGGCGGCCCGCTGCCGGATCGGGGGCGAGGCGTGTCAGCATATCCCCTTCGCCGCGCAGGATTTCGGGCGGCGGGTGGCCGGTAACGCCGGTGCGGGCAAGGCGGGCGGCCAGTTGGTCGGCCAGTGTCAGCACCAGATCCAGCCGCTGCTCCTTGCCCTTGCCCGCGCAGCTGTCGGCCAGAGATAGCAGCGCGGCGCGGTCGAGGGCGGGCAGGCCGGAGAGCAGTTTCAGGATTTCGCGGTAGAGCGCCAGCCCGTCGAGGGTGAGCAGGCGCATGGCCGCGCCGACCGATCCTTCGGCGAGGGTGGTCAGGGGGGCGACGTCATTCGGGGTGACCTCTGCCCCGGCCTGTGTCAGAGCGCGGGCCATGTCGTCCGGTCCGAGGGCGGCCAGGCGCAGGGTGCGGCAGCGTGAGCGGATTGTCGGCAGCAGGCGCGCGGGCTGGTGGCTGAGCAGCAACAAGGTTGTGCGGGCGGGCGGCTCTTCGAGCATTTTCAGAAGGGCGTTGGCGGCCTGATTGGTCATTTCGTCGGCGCTGTCGACGATGACGACGCGGCGACCGCCGTCCGCTGCCGAGAGGCCGAAAAAGGCGTGAAGTTTGCGGATTTCGTCGACGCGGATAGCGTCGGAGAAGCGGCCCTCTTTCAGCGCCTTGTCGCGTTCGGTGTCGGTGGACCCGGCGCCGCCCCGGCGCAACAGGAACAGGCCCGGTTCCGACAGGGCGCGCATCCGCCGGGCGACCGGGTGTTCCGGGTCGATGTGCAGGTCTTGCGGCGGTGGTGGCGCGCCGAAGAGGCCGTCATCCTGCGCCGGGGGTGTTGCCAGCAGAAAGCGCGCGATCTCCCATGCCAGCGTCGCCTTGCCGGTGCCGCGCGGGCCGGTCAGCAGCCAGCCGTGGTGCAGGCGGCCCGAGGTGAAGGCGGTCAGAAAGGTGTGTTCTGCCTCGGTCTGGCCGATCACGCGGGTGGTGTGGCGCGGGTGCGGCGCGCCGCTCAGGCGGTCCGGTTCGGGAAGCTCGGCGAGATCGCTCATGCCGGGCAGACCGGCAGGTGCGGGGTGACGGTGGTCAGGATGTCGGAGGCGACGGTGTCGACAGTGCGGTTGCCGTCGATCACGCGGAAGCGGGCGGGGTGGTCCTGCGCCAGCCCCAGAAAGCCGTCGCGCATCTGTTGTTGCAGGGCGAGGCCGAAATCTTCGAACCGTTCTTCGGCGGTGGCGCGGGCCTTGGCACGGGAGAGGCCCGCCTCTGCGGGCATGTCCACCAGCAGGGTCAGGTCTGGCTCTATCCCGATCATCAGCGCGTGCAGCGCGTCGACCTTGGCGCGCAGGCCGCCGCGGCCCTGATACATGCGCGTCGAGTCGGCGAAGCGGTCGCAGATCACCACGCGGCCCGCGTCCAGCGCCGGGCGGATGACCCGTTCAAGGTGGTCGCGGCGGGCGGCGGTGAACAGCAGCAGTTCGGTTTCGGCGGACCAGCGGTCCGGGTCGCCTTGCAGGACCAGCGCGCGGATTTCCTCGGCCCCCGGACTGCCGCCGGGTTCGCGGGTCAGCAGGGCGTCATGGCCGCTGTCGCGCAGGGTCTCGAACAGGCGGCGCGCCTGCGTGGATTTGCCCGATCCGTCGATGCCCTCGAAGCTGATGAAAAGGCCGGGCGAGGGCCTGGTTGCCTCACTCACATCGCGTCCCCGGTGTCTTCGGAGAAGCGTTTGATGAGCAGGCCGCTGACGGTCATGATCCGGTCGACAAAGCCGCCCGCGTCCACCTTGTCGGCGGCGACCAGCGGCACGCGGGTTTCCGGCAGGCCGTCGGGCTGGATGATCAGTTCGGCCAGTTTCTGGCCCTTGGTCACCGGTGCCTCGATCGGGCCGGTATAGACCACCTCTGCCTTGATGCCGCCCGCCGTCATGGTGGGCAGCAGCAGTGTCACGTCCTTTTCGGCGACCAGATGCACCTCATCGGCAGAGCCCATCCAGACCTCGGCGGTGGCGACGCTTTTGCCCTTGGTCACGACGGTCTGTTCGGCGAACTGGCGAAAGGCCCAGTTGACGATGGATTCCGCCTCTTCGGCGCGGGCGCGGGTGCTGTCCAGTCCGGTGATGGCGAAAACCACGCGGCGGTTGCCATTGGTGGCGCTGCCGACAAGGCCATATCCAGCCTCTTGGGTGTGGCCGGTTTTCAGACCGTCCGCACCGATGCCAAGACCCAGCAGCGGGTTGCGGTTGTTGACGTTCGAGGGCGCGCGGCCATCAAATTCAAAGCGCCGCTCAGAGAACATCGGGTAAAATTCGGGGAAATCGGTGATGATGCGATTTGCCAGCAGGACCAGATCGCGCATCGACATGGCGTGGCCCTGCGCGGGCCAGCCCGAGGCGTTCTTGAAGGTTGAGGAGGTCATGCCAAGCTGCTGGGCGCGCTGGGTCATGAGATGGGCAAAGCCGCCTTCGGTGCCATCGGGCGACAGGGCCTCTGCCAGCACGACGCAGGCGTCGTTCCCGGACAGCACGATGACGCCGCGCAGCAGGTCCTCGACCTTGATCCGGTCCGTGGTGTCGAGAAACATGGTGGAACCGCCAAAGGACATGGCGTGGGCCGAGACCGGCAGCCGTTCGTCCCGTTGCAGACGCCCGTCGCGGAGCGCCTCAAACGCGATGTAGAGCGTCATCAGCTTGGACATGGAGGCCGGTGGCAGCGCTTCGTCGGCATTTTTGGCCAGAAGGACCGTGCCGGTAGTCTGGTCCAGAACAAAGGCCGCGCGGGCGCGGGTATCGAACGCCAGCGCCGCCGATGCGGTCAGCGCGAGAAAGGCGGCGCCCAAAAGGAGGCGGCGTGGGATGAAGCTCATGTCGAGTCTCCGGTCTGCTCGGTTGCTGCGGATTACACCATGAAGCGCCGTCGGTTGCCAGCCCGTCCCGGCCGTTGGGGCGGCGAAATGGTGCCGCCGGTGCATGGTCAGGCCGGGGTCGGTCTGGTCTGGCCCGATCTGGTCTGGCCCGGTTTGGTCTGGTCTGGTCAGGTCTGGTCTGGTCTGGCGGGTTCAGGGTGCGGCAGTCAGAAACCGTCTGCTCATCCAGCCGGTGACACCCTCGGGGGTGCGGACCAGCCACCAGATCATATTGGTGAAGCTGCATTGCCGAACGCGATCAGACAGATCGGGCGCCAAATATCCGGCCTTTGCGGGATTACAGGTTTGGGAACAGGCGTCTGACAGGACCACTGTTGCGCTCAGGCTGTGGTCGACGGGGAGGACGCGGGTGCCCTTGGGAACCTCCAGCACAACGGGTTTGTCAAAACCGGGGCTGGCGCGCAGGTTGGAAAACGCGGTGACGTAGGCGACCTTGTACCCGGCGACCAGCGGCGCACAGGCGTGGCCGGGGTCGCGGTTAAAGGTGAGGTTTGACGCGGGCCCGGCAAGGTGCGCAAGCGGGCTATCCGGAGGCGAGGCCAGCACCGGGGGCAAGCCCTGCCATGCCCATGGATCTTTTTCGGCCATACTGCGGAGGTGGTCGGCGCTGGGTGGTTGGGGATTGGAGTAGTTGCCGAGGTCAGACCCCATGTCGGGCAGGTACTGCACGGACAGCGGCGGCGGGTATCCGATCGCATCGTTTGCATCCCACTTCAGCAGGCAGGCGTCGTAACTAAGTGTGCCCTCGCCAGTGGTCAGGACCACATAGGCGGTGGTCTGGACGGTTCCGTCGCCGGTGGGGAGATCGATGGTCCAGTCCTTCTGAAACTGAAACACGCCATAGCCGTCGGCGTATCTGGCCGGGTTGATGTCGGGATAGGTCGTCTGGCAGATCCTGCGAACCGTTTCGTCCGGGATGCGCGCGGGCAGGGGGCCAAGGCCGGTTACGTCCACGCCCAGTTCATGCACCCGAAAGCCGGTGTCGATATAGTAGAAACCGCCGTCTTCGACGTCAAAGAACGACAGCGCGAATTTTCGGGTGATCCGCAGGTCATCGAGACTGGCAAAGATCAAGGCGGTGGCGCGAACGGCGGTGTCGAAGGCAGAGTGGATCAGGGCGTCTGAAAATTGTCGGCTGGAGGTGTCCAGTTGCGGGCGGTGAAATCCCAGAACGGCGCGCGCATGGATGCTGCGGCCCCGGTTCGGGATCAACCCGTCTTCGACAGAGAATTGCGTTCCGCCCAGAAAGGCCAGCGCGCAGGCGCTGAGGCAGTTGTGGTCCGCCGCCACATGAGACCGGATCCCGGTGCCGCGCAGGTAGGCGGCGATCTCCAGCCCTTCGAGCAGGCTGCCGCCGGGGCTGTTCAGGCACAGGGTGATCGGGCTGCCGGTGTGGTCGAACAGGTCGTCGCTGCGGGGGATCACCTGCGCAAGCCTGTCGCGGTCGCCGTCCCTGATCTGCCCGGACACCATGACGTTGCACCCTTCGGGATGGGCGTTCAGAACCTCGAATTCCGCCGCCGCTGCGGGGGGTGCCAGTAGGGTCAGGGCGGATACAAACAGGGGCCACAGGCGCGGGCGAATGGTGCTGGGAAACGTCGGCATTTCGCTAAGTGCTTCCGATGTCGGTGGGCGTCAGCACAGGCCGGGGTCAATCACATTGATCCCGGCGGCTGTGGCGCATCAAGGTCAGGGTTGGCGGGCGGCTGTCAGTCCGTCACGGCATAGGCGTCGGTAAAGCCGTTGCCCTTGATGGTTTTCAGCAGGGTCGCCATCTCTGTCTTGGACTGGGCCGGTCCGACGACAACGCGCCAGAAGGTCTTGCCCTTCGAGGAATGGGTCTTGATCGTCGGCACCATACCCGCCTGCCGCATCGACGTGGCGGTGTTCTTGGCGTTCTGTTCGACGCTGAAGATGCCGATCTGGATAAAGGGCTTGCCCAGTTTCGACGCATCTGTGGCGGGTTTGGCCGGCGCTGCTGCGGGTTTTGCTGCCGCTTCGGGGCGGGCCTTGGGCGGTGTCGGGGTGGCCCCGTCGATGGCGGTGGCGGCCCCGTTGAGGACCGGGTCCAGCGCCGTGGCGCTGACATCCGGGGCGGGGGGGACGGCACCGGGTGTCAGGGCCGTGGTGTCGGCCAGAGGGTCCGCCCCTTCGGGTTCGGGGGCTTCTTCGCGGCGCAGGGCCACCACGTCCAGATTGGTCGGCTGACCGGCCAGAAGACCCAGTGCGGCGGCGGCGTCTGACGAGACCTGAAGGCGCGGTCCCGGCGTTTCGCGCTCCTTGCGGAACAGCGCGCCGATCACGAACTTGCCGTTTTGCTGGTTGCGGATGATGACGCGCTCGGGGTCCTTGGCATCGGGATGTGCGACCCAGACGCCGCCCAGCGAGGGGCGTCCGTCCCAAAGGCCCGCTTCTTTCGCCTCAAAAACCTCAGGCGCTTCGACGTCGCGCGGGGTGCCGCGTGTGTCGGTGCTGCTGGCGCGCGAGACAACCTCTTCGCCGCCGGTCTTGGGTTTGAGAAACCCGGGCATCTGGCCGTCGGCACAGCCCGAGGCCAAAAGCAGGGCGATGCCCACTGTGGACAGACGAATCGTCCGCGAAGGATGGAAGAAGATACCGCTCATGTTTTGCCTCTTGCCCTTTTGGCGCCACGGGCGAACCCGGACGAGCGCCGGGTTTTCCCGGTCGCGCACTGCCTCATGAGGGCTCTGACGGCCCTTTTGATGTGAAAGATACCCTGTCAGGCGTCACATGGAAAGCCTGCAATGCGAGACTGCGCGGATTTTCGGTTGAGTGCTTTTAGAATCGCGCGCGGGGGGGTAACGGTGTCGGCCACGGAGGTTTGGCAGAGTGGTCGAATGCACCGGTCTTGAAAACCGGCGAGGTGAAAGCCTCCCAGGGTTCGAATCCCTGAGCCTCCGCCACTTGCCGCCGCGAAAGCGTTCTCCCCATCCGGCTGCGGCCGGATTTTTGCGTGTTTTCAAAGGGGTTTGCGGGCTAGGCTGAACACTGCCGTGCCCGCGGCTGCCTCAAAATCTGTTCTCTTAGCCCGATATTCTCCGGACCTCATGACTGCGCCGATTTGGTGAATTTCTTGCAAGATATTGAAACCAAGCTGTTTTCTGGAGATGCCATCAGAACACTTCGACCGGAGTCGTGTTCGCTGAGATGGAACGGAAATCGAACATTCGCTGATCGTCGGACGTAGCATAGCACCAGAATTTCCGCAGCGCAGCATTTGGGCAGACACCGCACGAAGGACGGGATTCGGACATTCGCTGTAAGCGCGAGTCTCAGGGTACTCTCCGCGGTAGCGGACATTCAGAGCAGTTATCTTCGCTCCAAATCATATCCCACGATTGATCGCAAAAGTTCACACAGTTCGACTCGGTTGGAACTGGCGGAAGCAGACTGAAGCAGCCTGTCGAAGTTGACGAGAAGTGCGGAGTTACGCCTTGGGTTTAGGAGAAGGCAATCCGACCAGACGTCAATCTCATGCTCGATTGCCCCAGCATACTTTAAGATCCAGTACATAAGAATTTGCCGAAAGTCGCCCGAACCGAAGTTTCGGCCGGTATGTTTTACCTCTATCAAAATTGTTCCAAGCGAGAAGTCCCCTCTCCCTGACGCAATCCATCCCATCCCAGGAATAAGGGGACTAGCCTCAAGCTGACTGCCGGGATGTTGTTCCTGCACGCTGTGCAACATTGCAACTAGGTTTTGTGCTGCATGTTCTGCGACTGACTTGTCGCTATCAGTTACCTCGCCGGGAACCTTTGCATCGAAATGTCTACTCTGACGTTTTGCTGCGATTTGAATACTTCCTTCCCATTCCGGACTAAGTTCTCCAGTCAGAATGTGCTCGGCCCGCGCAACAGCAATCTCAAACAGCATCGCCTTTTGAAGCTGACTTTGATCAACCATTTCATGCGATACTGGCTCTAAACCTTCAAATGAGAATGCTTTCCGATTCAGCGAAGCAACGAGCCCTCCACTGAGCCGAGGAAAAAGCATATCTAGTACGCCAGGGATGTCCCGCGCAACCGTCCTTGGGTCTCGGAATGGGAGCCTTTTAAGCGCCATTTTCGGTCCATTTCACAAAGACAGATGCAAATGTTTGTCCTTTGTCCGGCTCAAAACCGAGGTGCCAAGCCCGCGAAAGAGACCGTCGCAGCTGATTTCTCGATTTTTCACCCTCGTCACCAAAATCCCCGGCTGCAACCCAGAGCATCCTTTGTTCGTCAGGGCTCAGGTTTTCCCATTGGTTCCTCAAACGAATAAAGCTCGCACGATCACGCCAGTGACGCCAGCAGTCGATACATGCGCGCCTGACTGTCGAAGATGAGCTCGAGTCGAAGACACTCCTAACGTATGCCCCTCTTGCATCCGTCCGTGTGAAGCGTATCGCACGTAGGAAATGCAGGTTGTTCGCCTCTGGCATCAGTAGGTGTGGCACTGAAGTAGGTAGTAGATCAAGCAAGCTGTCTATTTGCTCGAAAACAGGTTCAAAATCATCATTGGCTCTAACAGAATAAACGCCTCGCATTATCTTAGACCATGAGGCACGAAATGAATCGAGATTTTTTGGCTCTAGCAAAGTGGCACAGAGTTGTGCTGCTACCTTCGGCTCTTGCAATTTCAACGCTCGCCCAATCTGTGCAAGCACAAAACTGTCGGGCTGCAACTTCTCTTTTTCAAGGTCTAACAGAAATTGGACGTCAATCTCTTCAAACGATTTCTTGAGCTGTTCATATTCGCCCTGTGCTGTGTCAGAGTATGGGTCAAAATGCAAATCCAGCTCTCGAAGTGCCATACTAGCATCTTCACCTTCGCCCAGTTGAGCAGCGACATAGTCAATGTAGTGTTTGGCACTCAAAGTAGTCGTTTTGGTTCGATTGAGCAAAAGGCCATAGTCAGCAAGTGAGTGAGAAAGTACTGAAAGTGCCTTGTATGCTTCTTGTTGTGAGTTACAGATCAGAGTGAAATCATCAACGAAGCGATGCCATACGATGCCTGCATCTGATAGTGACCTGTCAATGGGCGTCATCATTGCTTCTGCAAGGACGCGCGCGCACTGGCCGCCAACTGGTAGTCCAAAGGAACGGCCAGCCGCCAGCTTACTCAAAATACGATCAATTTGCGCAGCAACAGTTGAATTTGAATCACCTAAATCTCTGATGACGTTCTCAAGTCGATGATGGTAAATGTGCTCATAGAAGCTGGAAATGTCTGTTTGTACGACAACGGAACCTACTTCATTTAACGCGGGTTCCTTGAGAGTGGCCTCTTTATAGGTACGCCAAGACTTAGAACGATCGAAAAAGGATGGAGCTTCACCGCCGAACCTATAGGAATGAACCCTCGTGCTGCGATTTCCCTCGTTGGCTTCGGCGATAGCAATTCCAAGCCCATTCAAATATAGATTCCAGAGCGGGTGTATTTTTGTTGTAATTCTAAAACCATTAGACCCAGAAGGAGCCAGTAGCCTCTCCGATCCAACAGTTAGTTCATTCACATATCCAACAGCGTTTTTCGGGTTTCTCTCATTTATCATCTGAAACAAGTTGAAGCAGATATCGGAAGGCTCGTCAGCCTTATCTCGAATAAAGCCTGCATCGATATCATATGGGAGAGTGTCGTTTTCACCGCTTTGACCAATTTCTTTAGCGGCCTGCAAAAGTGGTCTCGTGAAACCTGCATTGATTGCCCTTTAATATCCATTTTGGAGCCGCTTTCCTTCTTAGAAAGACATGTCCTCCTAAAAATCCTGCAAGCCCACACAGCAGAAGTCCAGCGTCTGAGCTGGCTCAGCAACAGGTCGAAGTTATGAATGAAGCTGCTGAGACCCATTTCTCAGGTTTTGTCATTCTTGGTAGCCCACGTTGCAATTAGAAACGTTGACATTGTTCCTGCAAGGTTCACGGCCAACTCAGCATGTCGGGCGGCGGGGCGCACGCGCTTGGGACCAATACTGTGCGCATCACCTAGCTTGTTGCGTAGCGCGCCTAGCGCACTGACAACCGATTGGCAGCCACCCAGTATTTGCTTAAAAATTTGCTCTGTATGATCATCAGGGGCAAGGCTTAAAACCTTCGCTGTTTTCTTGTAAAGAGCTGGCAAGTCATCAGCCTCCTCCCAACCATCCCCAGCTTCGTGCAATATCCATTTGCAGACATCCTCCAGCAAAGTCCGTGCCAGCGTGATCGAACGCTCTGGGTCAGAAGACCTGCTTTTAAGCGCAGCTTGCCAGCGCGGACTTACCTGACTTGTTTCAAAGTTCTTTATCGCCATTGATATTTCATTGTCAGACGGGCTTCCATCTGGAATATCGCGCACTTTGAACACAGGTGACCCAGAAATTGTTCCCGATTCGACCAATGCATATCCGTCGTGACGTAAAAGCTGATCTATCGCTTCGGCCAACTCGATCTGTCTATTCACAGCTTGATACTCAGCTGAGGTGACCGCTTCGAGAAACTTGAAGAGTCGTGATGTGGAGCACTCCAGTAGGCCAAGGCTTTCCATCAATTCCTGCTGCGTCAGATCATCATTTCTGACGGAGTGCTGCACCAAAAAAGCTTCAAGGTTTTCATAGTGAATGCCGTTACCCGCTGGCATGTTTCCGATAGGCCAAACGGAGCGGATTAAATCCATATGTTCAACCTCGGTTGCCAGCGGTTGGCCATCAAAGAGCTTGATAAGACGCCGCCTTGTCAGTTTTGTAATTGGACGGCTTTTCAGATCATCAACCTTTGCAAGCACATCTCCAAGTGCGTATCCGCCTTGTTCGGCATGAAGCAATCGCGCACTTTTTAAAAGTTCATCGGCTGACAGACCTGCAATCCGTTTCTGCGCATACTTGTGCTTGCTTTGGAAAGCTTCTTCCTCAGAACCCTCAGACAACCCAATCCGCTTGCATATCACAGGAACATCATAAGCCTTAAAATTCGCTATTGCCGATGCTAATTCAGCTCGGAGAGCTTTGAGAAGTATTGCAAAAGTATCGTTTTCCATTCTGTCCTGCTGGCTTGGTCAAAGCCGTCGCTGCTGGCAGAGACTGACTAATTTTCTATCTTCCACAAACAGCTTACAGAGTATGCGGATCGGACGGAAGTAATGTCCAGACAGCTACTCGGTCACACCAAGAATTTCTGACAAAGTTGGCTTGTGTTGAACCCAAACATCGCCCTCAAGATGGAAGTCTAAGCTGTTGATTGCAGACTGGTGTTTTCCCGGCTTTCCATCTGATTTTCGGATTTTTGGGCCCGAAACGGTCCATCCAGTCGCCGCCCCGACAACAGGATTCAACAACTCTCCACCGACAGACGAGTCAGTTGCATACCAAATGTGTTCAACAACGAATTTGATAAGTCGATCGCCACGCATGACCGAGACGACGTCGCCATTCGAAAATGGGCACGTTGTATGTGCAATCTTAAGCCGGAAGTCCTCGATATCTTGTTTTGCTTCCAAATACCGTTCTTTCGCTTCGTCCAACTTGTCTTGATCAGAAGCTGCCAACGAATTCTCCATTTTTCTACTGAGATCAATTAGGTACACTACTTTTCGTGCAGTGTCTGCTTCAGGGAAGCTGCAATGCAGCGCTCGCGGTGAGGTTGGACGGCAGGTTTGGGCCGGTTCTTCACTTTTCCTTGCTTTCACCATTCTTTCGCGCGTCAAACTTTTCCCAAACATGCATGCGGCCCCTTTGGCGTGCGTCGGCAAGCCAAAGCTTCTTGCGGATGCCTGCGACCTCAAGATTGCTGTATTTACCACCTGAGAATTTTGGCCAGTCGATAGCGAGTCCTTGCTTAACCAGTTCCTCGGATAGATCACGACCATCGGGCAGGAAGCACTTTGCAACTGTGCGGCCATATTCGTCTTCATCAGTGATTTCGGCGCGTATACTATGGCCCTTACACAGACGCACCATGGCCCACTTGGCCTTCTTGCCGTAGGGGTGATGGAGTTCCGGCGCGTCTATCCCGTAAAGGCGCACTTGGGTCTTTTGGATCGTAATTGTGTCACCGTCTGTAACGTAGGCTGGCCCTTCCAGCACGCGCGGCAGCGTGACTGAGTGAGCGGTCGCTGCATCAAACGCCTCGCCCCTTGCTGGCGCACCAGACTGTGGCGTTTTTGGTTGCGCGGAAGACGCGGTGATGCTGCGACCTGCCTTATAGGCAAGCGTTTCTCTAACAGGTTTCCTGTTTGGTTTGACCTTAGGCCGGTAGGTCGGCTTGAACAGCGCTCTTAAAAGAAATTTCAACATGGCTGAACTGTACGAGGCGGCGCCCCTCAGGGCAAACGGATTGCAAAGGGAGTAAGCGATAACATCATCGATCTGCCAAGAGATTGTATTTGTTAGGTGCTTCCCGGCTCGCCGCTCGTCCTGCAATGGATAGGTCAGCTGCAGCGAAAGTCCGGAATGACGGGCCGCGTCGCAGCATCAGAGGTGATTGACGAACGGCAGCAATGGGCCGTTCCTTACGGCTGCTGCAGCGCCGAGCGTCGCCGATGCTGCGACGCACCCGGGTTCGGCTCCGAGCCCGTTGCAACCATCGCTGTGAAACCGCTGAAGGCCCGCTCTTGCGCAGGACGGATCATTGTAGGTAAACATTCAACCATGTTTCCGGCGGGTAATAATTTCCAAACAAGATATCCAACTGTTGTATTTGCGATGGTCCCTGATCTGATGCGGTGCCAATGACATGGGCGCTGCATGTTGATCGAGGCGCTTCACAACGGCGCAGTTCTCGGCTTCACGGCCATTGGTCTTTACTTGGTCCTGACCTACCGCGATCGCTCTTCGCCGCTCACGGCCTCAGTCGCACTCGGTCTGAGTTACGGGGTAGTCGCATTCCTGGTTACCGTGTCGCCTCTCGAGATCGCCAGCGGGGCGACCATGGATGCACGTGCAGGCCCTGTGGTCATCGCTGGGATCTTCGGCGGCCCCGTGGCGGCGACGATTGCGGCCAGTTTCGGTGCGGTTGCGAGGTGGATTTTTGGAGGCACCTTCGCTTTTTCCGGCACCATTGTTTTTGCGCTCTACGCCCTGATTGGATCGCTTCTTTGGCTGCGCTTTTTCACCAAAGGGCTTGACGATAACCTCACTTGGGCGCGTATCCTGCTTGGCGCGGGCCTGAGCTTGGTTGCCGCCGGGCTGATGTACTTCCTGATAGAGCCGCGCGACGTCGCCGACCAATGGCTTGCAACCACTTTTCCCAACATTGCTTCGGCAAATCTTCTATCGATCCTCTTGTGCGGCCTGATCGGCAAGGCGGTCCTGATGACTGTCAAGCAACGACAGGACCTCGAGCACACGCTCGAAACGCTCGAGATTGCCAAATCGGCCGGAGGTATCGGGATTTGGGTCGTGGATCACGCCACCGGCACGGCGACTTGGGACGACACGAACAAGGCTTTGCATGGCATCCAGATCGAAGGCAACACCGGCCGCTACGAAGATTGGGCGCAGACGTTACACCCAGAGGACTTGGCCCGCGTCGCCGACGAATTCGACGCCGCCCTGAAAGGCGAAAAAACGTTTGATACCTTCTACAGGGTCGTCCTGCCGGACCAAAGGGTGGCACATCTCAAGGGAAACGCGGTTGTGCTTCGCAATGCCGCGAATGAGCCGACACAAATCGTCGGCGCAAATATCGACGTATCCGATCTGGTGGAAAAGGACCGTGCACTGGAGGAGTCGCAGTCAATTGCGGTGCAGGCCCAGAAGATGGAGGCAATCGGCCAGTTGACCGGTGGCGTCGCTCATGACTTCAACAACCTGCTCGCTGTCATTCTCGGCAATCTGGAGCTGATCGAAGAGACCGATAGCCCCGAGGAAATCCGTGAGTTTCTCGACGCCGCAAAGACAGCAACCAATCGCGGCGCGGACCTCACCAAGAGCCTTCTCAGTTTCGCACGCAAATCGTCGCTTGCACCGGCTGTCATCGATATCAATCAGATGGTGCGCGAGACCAAGAACTGGTCTTCACGTGTCATCCCTGAGAACATCGACGTGGAAATCTCGTTGCTCGCCGGGTTGTGGCGGGTGGAAGCCGACCCGAGCTTGACGCAGAACGCGCTGCTGAACCTGCTTCTGAATGCCCGGGACGCGATGCCGCTTGGCGGCAAGATGACGATCGAAACCTCCAACGTGCGCATTGACGAAGATTACAACCAGCTGCGGGGCGAGGACCTGGAGCCCGGACGCTACGTGCTGCTCGCCGTCAGCGACACCGGCGAGGGCATACCAGCCGAGAACATCACGCAGATATTCGATCCGTTCTTCACCACGAAATCCGTCGGCAAGGGGTCCGGCCTGGGGCTGTCGATGGTCCAGGGCTTCATGAAGCAATCCGGCGGGGCAGTCCGCGTCTACTCGGAGATGGCAACGGGGACGACCGTCAAGCTCTACTTCAGATCAGTCGCCGGACAACAGGATGAACGGTCTCCGCAAGAAGCTGTCGACGAACAGCCTTCGAGAGGTGAAGCCCGGATCTTTGTCGTCGAGGACGAAGAAGCCGTTCTGGAGGTGTTGGCAAAAACGCTGAAAAAGGCCGGCTATCATATCACGTCAGCACGTTCCGGCGACGAGGCCCTGAGGATGTGGGACAAGGGCTCTTCTTTCGATTTGCTCGTCACGGACATCGTCATGCCAGGTGACCTGCAAGGCACGCAGCTTGCGCGTGAGTTGCGGGCTCGCCATCCCGAATTGCCGGTTGTGTTCATGTCCGGCTATGCCAGCGAGGCGACTGTGCACGGCAATGGATTGCGCCCCGAAGACATCCGGTTGATGAAACCGGTCCGGCGCAAGGACCTGATTGCCGCGGTCGAGAAAGCACTGGGTACCGGCGATTAGTCTACTTGTCGCTACAGTTCGCGGATTGGATGAACTTGTGTGGGCTCAGGCAGAATTTCACCATGGTTGATCCTTCGAAATCTGCCATTGGAGCAACCTCAGCGAAAGTTCACTTCGTCCGCACTATGTGAGTTTGCACGACACCCGATTTCGCGGTTGCAGCGAATGGCCGCAAAGCCGGGCTGCACCGCAGCAGGTCCGGGTGGCGTTGAATGGCCGGAATGGGCCGCGAGCGTCATTCATCAGAATTGTACCCGCTGCTCCTCCCACCTAACCGGAAACGGTTCGAGCAAGTGCGCCAGCGTTACCTCCGGCCCCTGTTTCCCGTCCAGGATCGCCTCGACAATGTTTGGCGTGAGCAGCGTTAGGCGCAGCACCCGCGTCATATACGATGGCGCGATCCCCTCGCGCTGTGCCAGTTCGCCGATTGTCGTGAACTCCCCCGACTCCAGCATCCGCTTCCACCGGAATGCGCGCGCCAGCGCTTTGACCAGCGTGCTATCGGTCCGCCGCGAGTGGGTGGCGCCTTCCGGCAAATGCATTTCCCTCCGCCCACCGCGCTTCACGAGGCGAAACGGGATGTGTACTGTCACCGTTTCCGGTACTGGCTTCGCGCGGGTCATGCCGCCGTTCCTAGATCTGCCATCATTTCGCGCGCCAGCCCGGTCAGACCGTCCATCCGGAGGCGAACATTCAGGCCATCGGTGCCGATGTCGATCCGCTCGACCAGCAACTGCACGATGCGCGCCTGCTCGGCGGGGAAGAGTTCATTCCAAAGCGGATCGAGACGGCTCAGCGCGTCACGGGCGTCGGCCTCTGTGATCTCGTTATCCTGCGAGCGGGTCGCCTTCCATGTGCCCGCCACAATCTCAGGCTGGCGAAACACGGCGCGGAGTTGGTCTATGACGGTGGCCTCGATCTCACCAGCTGGGACCCGTCCGACCGGGCATGATCCGGCACCATGCTTCAAAACCGTCTGGCTGACATAGTATCGGTAGAGCTTGTCACCCTTGCGCGTGTGGGTTGGTGAGAATGCGGCACCATCCGGGCCGTAGAGCAGCCCTTTCAGCAGCGCAGGCGTATCCGCGCGGGTGCGGGCTGCACGCTTGCGGGGGCTTTCGGTGAGAATGGCGTGGACCTTGTCCCAGACACCCTTTTCGATGATGGCATCATGCTCGCCGGGATAGCTGTCGCCCTTGTGGACCGCCTCGCCGATGTAGGCGCGGTTGTTGAGCAACCGATACAGGTATTTCTTGTCTATCCGGTTGCCACGGCTGGTCTGGATGCCCCGGGCTGCCAGTTCCCGAGACAGCTCCGTGCCCGATCCGATCTCGATGAACCGGGCGAAGATCCAGCGGACATTGGCGGCATCGGCTTCCTTTACGATCAATTTGCGGTCCTTCACCTCGTAGCCCAGCGGTGGCACGCCGCCCATCCACATGCCCTTCATTCGGGAGGCTTTGACCTTGTCGCGGATGCGCTCGGCCGTTACCTCGCGCTCAAATTGGGCGAACGACAGCAGGATGTTCAGCGTCAACCGTCCCATGGACGTCGTGGTGTTGAACGACTGGGTGACGGAAACGAAGGTCACGCCGTTCCGATCAAACACCTCGACCAGCTTGGAAAAATCCATGAGCGAGCGCGACAGGCGGTCAATCTTGTAGACGACGACCACGTCGACCAGCCCATCTTCTACATCCGCGAGCAGTCGCTGCAGGCCGGGGCGTTCAAGCGTGCCGCCGGAAATGCCACCGTCGTCATACTGATCGCGGATTTGCACCCAGCCCTCGGAACGCTGGCTGGCGATGTACGCCTCACAGGCTTCCCGTTGGGCGTGGAGGCTGTTGAACTCCTGCTCCAGCCCTTCTTCGGAGGATTTGCGGGTGTAGACTGCGCAACGCAGCTTCCTGACAATCGGTTTGGTCATGTCCGCCCCCTGTGGTTCTTGAGCCCGAAGAAAACCCAGCCGTTCCAGCGGGTGCCGGTGATGGCGCGAGCAATGGCCGACAGCGATTTGTAGGGCCGCCCCTGCCATTCGAAACCGTCGGACATGACGGTGACGACATGCTCGACACCCTGCCATTCCCGCATCAGCCGTGTGCCGGTGATCGGCATGGTGTCCGCGCGGATGCGGCTCTTCTTGCGGTCGCCGCCGTCGAGTTCCTCGCCCAGCCGCTCCAGCCTCCGGACTGTCTCGGGCTTGAGACCGCCATAGGCCAGTTCCTGGATGCGGTACGCCAACCGGCTCTCGAGGTAGCGACGGTTGAAGGGTGGCGGCTCGCTGTCGAACAGATCGCGCCACTGTTGCTTCAGGTCGGGCGTCGACGTAGTTTTCAGCGCGGCCAAGCGCGCGGGGATGGTGTCGGGGGTCATGTCGTCTCCTTATGCGAAGTTGCATGACCGCTCTGGTCAGCCGGATTGTGTAGCGGAAATTCTCCATCCGCGTCAGAGCGTTGCGTGTTCTCCCGCATCCGCAGGCGGATCAACCCAAGGGCCAGCAGGCGGCAAAGCTCGGCGCGGCGTTCCATGGGTGCCATCAGGTTTGGGTTTAGCGGGTTGGGACCGCATGACCGGGATCTGCTCATTCTGCCGCCCCCCCGGCGGCTGCGCAGTGGGCAAGGGAAAGACCGATCCAGCCACGTGCCCTGTTGACAGTGGTTTGCCGAAAGCCGCGCTGACGCAAAGCGTCACCTAAAGATTTGGCCGACCCGACGGGATAGCCGGTCTCCTCAGCCCAGGTTCTCCAGTTCGAGAACAGGGTTTTCGCCGTGGCGCGCAATTGTGGACCCTCAGAGCATTTTTCGGCGATCCACTGTCCAACCACGTCCTCTTCAGAGAAGTAGGCTTTGGCGGCTTCTAGGATGTAATCGGGTGGCGAAAGGCCAATGCGCAGCCAGTTCGCACAGCCTTCCAGCATCCAGATCAGGATACCGTCCCGCTCCATTCTGAGTTTTTCCTCAAGTCGCAAATCGCGGTCGGAGGGCGCGATGGTGACATTGAAAGGAACCAGGTGAAGCCGTCGCCGCATCGCTTCGCCACACCCCTCAAGCCGCGGGCGGTGATTGCCCGCAATGACCAATTTGAACTGTGGTATGAACTCGAAGTGGTCCTGGCGCATGAAGTTGGCGCGAATCTTTTCGCCGCCTGTAACGGTCTTGATGCGACCCTCGGCCCAGCTGCGGCCCTGTTCGGTTTCGGGCACCAGGACGAGACGTGCGGCGCGGAGCCCAGCCAATTCCGTGAGATGCCGCGTGCCTGGTGCTGACATGAAGGTGTCAAGCGTTGCAGTGGCAGCGTAGTCGCCGAGAACGTGAGCAATTGTGCTGAGAAACACCGATTTGCCGTTGGCCCCGTCGCCATGCAGAAAAGCAAAGCTCTGCTCGCGCGTCGAGCCGGTCAGACAGTATCCTGCCAGACGTTGAAGGTACCCAAGCAGGTCCATGTTGCCGCCGGTGATTTCGGCAAGGAACGTGCGCCACAAGGGGCAGTCTCCCGAGGGCGACGCTGATGTCATCTGGGTCAACATCAGCGTCGGATCGTGTGGCAGGAGCTCGCCGGTTTCGAGATCGATGATGCCTATGGGCGTGTTGAGCAGCATCGGATGCGCATCCCAATCGGACGTTCGCGTGGATATGCCCGGGTCGCTGGCCGCAATCCGCAAGCTGGCAGTGATTGTCCGGTCGCTGGAAATACGCCGGGCTTCCGGCGCACGCTCACAGCTGGATGCGATCGCGCGGCAGATCATGCGCACCGCCTCTCGGACTGCGCCGGTCTCATCGCGCGACCAGACCTGACCCGTCCATTGGAACCAGGTTCGCCATTGGGCGACATGTTTCAAATCGGAGCCGTGCTGTAGAGCAAGGCTCTCGGCAATGGCATCCTCGCTTTTGTCCGGAGCAATTCCCTGTTTTTCATTCTCACCCAAAGTAGAGGGCATGGGGCCGTTGCTGCGGATGTTCCGGCGCAACAGGGCCTGGAATTCGCGGTGGAGGCGTTCGTCTTCCCATGGAGGAACGATCATGGCAGCGTTGTGGTCCTGAACAGCTGACCAGGCGTCCTCAAGCGTGCAGGTTTTCCGTCTGGCATTGCGGATCCAGTGACCGATCACCTTGGACAGCGCCTTGAAACGGGTCATGTCGTCAACGCCGCCAGCATGGATCTGCCGGGTTGTCAGGCTCGCTGCATTTGGACCCGGCGTGCCATGTTGACCCGTGTCGATGTTGATCAACTCTTTCGTTAGCGAGGGCATATCTCGGGCGGCTTCCTCCAGGTCGGACAGTTCAAATTCGAGGGCGCGCGCTGCGAGGATTTGGACGGGTGCCTTGGTGCCGTTCTTGCCGTGGATCGTCCCTGCAACGCGAATGGGCTGTGCCAGGTTCTTGAATGACGCGTCGCCGCCGAGTTTGACCGCGAGGGTTTCGCGCAGGGCCCGAACCCCTTCGAGATCACTGCCGGAGGCAGCCTCCGTCAGTCCCCAGTAGAGATGGCGTTTCTGCTGCCCGGTTTCTGTGATCCCACCGGATGCGATCTCCAGCGTGGGAGCGCCCAAATGATGGATGGCATGATCCCGCTTGCCGACGATGTCGCCCGTGTCGAGGTCGATGACGACCACGGAGGTCTGGAGAATATTTTCGGCGCGGGCGGATGTGCCTGATCCGACAGTGCAGGGCACGACATAGACGCCACAGGTATTCTGCGCCGCCGAGCCCGCCTTGCCTGCCAGCAGAGCGGTCAGCTGATCTACATTCGGGAACCACTGTTTCGGTTTCTTGGGGGGAGTGCCGGTTTCGGCAATCATCCGGACTGGGACATTGCCTTCAATATACCGAAAGACGGTGTCGCAATAAATCTTGATGACCTCAACGTCGACCTCGGGCACAGGACAAATAGAGGTCATTCCCAGCCTCCGATGCCGCCACGGTGTCGGCGCTCAAAGTCCAGGATGTCCTGAATGCGATATCGGACGGATCCTCCGATAATGCTGAATGGTGGTCCCTCACCCAGGCTGCGCCACCTCTGCAGCGTGCGGCATGAGAGATCCCAATGGCGGGCCAGCGTCGCTTCGGTGACAAAGCTGGACGATGGTCTCTCATGGATGGGTATGTGTGTGTTCTTGCGCATCGGGCTGCCCTGACGGATTGCGGGTTTGCCCACAGGATAAAGGCCCCACGGGCACAATTCGTCGGTACCGGCGTGACAGGATTTGATGCTGGCGTGACTGACGAAGGTCCGGTTACGGCCATTTCGATGCCGTCAAGCCCCCGCGGCGTGACAAGAAATTTTACGACGTGACAATCACATCTGCCTAACTCTCGTCGAAAGAAACGAACGAATTACGATTCGTCTTCACTCACCGGGATGATTGTCGGCTCAAGACGATAGCCCTTTGATGGCCGGGTCTGGATGAACCGGTCCTTGCCCAGTTCCGTGCCGTGCATCATCTGGTAGCTCTCACTGAGTATCTGGCGGCACCGGGCCACCTGTTGCCGGATAACCGTCTTGGATACACTCTGGTGCGCAGCCAATGTGCCTGAGGCGACGTAGTGGTGATCTTCCGGGGGCAATCGGTTAGCCAGATCCTCCAGAAAGGTAGCCTTCAAGTCGGTCGGCAGTCTCGCCCGGGCGCCGGTCAGGACACAAAGCCCCTCTATCTTGACCACCGGGCGGCCATCTTCGTCCGCAAAGGCAACCCGAAGCGGAGCATCGGGGTCGGGAACCTGATCTGTTTTGTCAGCGGCGCTCGTTGCTGGAATGCGGGAGGTGGTCGGCTTGGGAGCCGTCAACACAGGGCTGACGCTGGATCCTGCTTGTGCAAGAAAGAGGGTGACGAGCGATGTGGCGGGCAATTTGCCATGAATGATGTCGCGCGAACGATCGCGCAGCACCTGTTCCAGCACCTGCTCGACATTTTTCCCATGCCGTTGGTGCATCGTGATGCATTGATCCAGAACCACCTGCTTGGATTCTTCAGGATGACCCACTGCGATACGCGCAAACTCGACGCCGAACTTCGTCACGAATGCGCGCGGATCGAGGTTCGACAGGCCGAGGGCATGACGGGTCCATTCGACGGCCATGGTCCGCGAACTCAGCTTGTCGCGACCACCAACGAGCACATCGGTGCCGTAGTCTTCGTTGAATTCGCATTCTTCCAAGCCCGCCGCCAGAAGCGCGAAGCGCCGGTCGAGGCATTGCGAACATGTCCCGCAATGGGTGTGCTGCGTTGTCTGCTCGCGGATACTTGTGCAACTTACGCTGACCGGAATTTGGTTTTGCCCGCCATTTTGCGCGATGCGCTCAACAACATCTCGCTTGGTCAGCCAGCGATACTGGTTGTCGATAGGGATGTGGCCGGGGCCAAGCAGCTCCATGAGTGCGTTGAGCTTCCGGAGAGACAGCGGATGGGTCGTCCGCGTGGCCATCGTGCCCACAACCTGCGGGCTGATCGGCAGATTGTGACTGATCACCCCGTTCTCATAAAAACTCAGGCGTCTGGCGCCAAACGACCGTGCCACCAACTGCCCGAGTGCGGCAAACAGGAAAGACCGGGAGCGCTGCGACGAGTCGCTGGCCTCCTGACCGTTGCGGCGCGCCTTGACATGGACATGCAGGACCCGATCAGGGAATCTGTCCGTAAGATACCGGCCAAGCTTGACTTGGCGCGGGATGGCCTTTTGCGCAGAACGATGGGTTAGAAGGATGACTTTCTTTTGGGACGCGGTCAGCGCTTCCAGAGCTCCGGCGAATGAATCCAGATCGCCGGAAAACAGAACGACCTCCTCGGCGTCGAAGGTCGCGCCGGCAGGGTCGAGATCAAGGAAAGGTTGCCGAGCCATGTCGAGCGGCTTCCGATCGAAGGCAAAGCTCACTTGATCCTCGGTCAGGAAACTGACTGCGTCAGTCAGGGCGTCCAGGACCTCCCGACGGTTCCAGAATTCCGGATTTCTGACCGGGATCGTGAATTCAAAAGTTCGCCGCCAGTCCTCTCCCATACCGGGTCGGGTTGCTCCGCCACGCTTCACGGCACTGTCCGCGGCGAAGACCGTTGCAGCGATCTCCAGCAGATCAATGTTCAGTGGATCGAGTTCTGTCCGACATCTCGCGCGGATGAGATCGGTTTGAAGCTCAAACGTCTTCTGAGGACCCTCGAACCGTACCCGGATCGGGTCCTGTCTCGCACCGGCCCTGACGACAGCCTCACGCACGATGCACCAGCCGTGTTCTCAGGTCATCGACGATTTTCTTCAAGGCGACGTGGCCAAACCGCGCCGCCTCAATGGAACTGAAGCCGCCGTCGCGATGCAGGGTCTTGCCATACCACCCGCCGGAAAACTCCCGAATGATGCGCGTGGATTCCCATGCAAAATGGTCCAGTTCGCTCTGGAAGGCTTGTCTTGCAGACACATTTTCAAAACGACGTCCGTTGCCGATCTCACCGTCAAGCGTGCGATCCAGCCAGTAGGACAAAGTCCCTGCTGCCAGACTGCCGAAGAAGCTTCTCGTGTATTCGGCGACGCTCTTGTTCCAGGACAGGTTGCGGGCGGCCGCCTGAACATCCTCGGGGGTCGCTGCGAACAGCCCGGGCAAGGCATCCCCAATGGCTGTGGTCAGCGTGGCTGATAGGGCCCTTGAAGCAAGTTCGCCAAGATCGGTGTGTCCGCCATGCGTTGCCCGAACCTGATCCAGCCGCCGGCTGGTTGCAGTGACAATGTCGAGCAACTCGGGCCCGTGTGGGACCGCCATTTCCTGCGATCTCAGGGCATCACCAAAATCGGGTGCCCGCGCGGCGGCCGGGATCGCCAGTAGCAGGCGAACAGCTTCGATGAATACCGGATCATTCGTGGCGCAAAGCAGTTCCTTTTCTGCCGCCCGCGCACTGGCTGCGAATACTTCATGGCTCGCGGCAGGCCCTGCAAGCAGTTCTGCTACATCCTTCCAGTACCGCGTCCGTGGCAGTACGCCGAGCGTCGTGTGACCCATGTGCCCGCCGCCTCAAAACCCTGGGTGTTCAGTACACTCGACGATTGATCACCATGTCAAACATTCCTGACTCTGGACATCTACGCCGCCCTAGCCCCTCGGCTGCAACAGATGCAACAGATGTTACAGACGAACACGTTGTTCTCTCACACGCGCGCGTGAGAGACTTAATGAATTCATGTGTAACATCTGTTGCATCTGTTGCGGGCGACGGGATTTTACAAACGGGGCCGGACCAAAGTCACGGACTGATTTCTGTCGTGGGTCACGGCCGCGAAGTCAAAGAGCGCCGCTCCAGGCGGCAATTGTGTCCGTCGACGGGCCGGGAATCCTACACATGATCGGCGGCACGGAGCCCGTCCATTCTTGCGCGGTGTTGCCGTCTCCTTGCGCTAGCGGCGAGCTGCACGTCCGCGCGGCTCCTCTGCAGAACTGTCGGCTCTTGTCGTTACCTGGCGAAAATTGTCAATCTTTCAACGAGTTATCCGCCCTGATATACTGCGCGCAAGGTGGCCGGAAACGGCAGGTCAATCAAATGGCGGGGGTCATGGCAAAGCGTAGGGACGATCAATTCGACGGGATGGCGGCAGCGGGCGCTCGTGTCATCGCGCAGCGGGCGGTCTCAGATCTGATCCCCTACGCCAACAACGCCCGGACCCACAGCGAGGCCCAGGTGGCACAGATCGCGGGGTCGATCCGGGAGTTCGGCTTCAACAACCCGGTGCTGGTGGATGGCGCGAACGGCATCATCGCCGGGCATGGCCGGGTGCTGGCGGCGCGCAAGCTGGGGCTGCCGAGCGTGCCGGTCATCGAGTTGGCCCACCTCACCGACGCGCAGAAGCGGGCCTATATCCTTGCCGACAACCGACTGGCCGAGAACGCAGGCTGGGACCGGAATCTGCTGTCGCTGGAACTGGCCGACCTCAATGATCTTGGCATTGAGCTGGGTGATCTGGGCTTTGACGGCGCGGACCTGGATGCGCTGCTCGGCCATGGCGAGGCGGATGTGCGCGAAGAGGAAACCCCGGAGGCACCGGTCACCCCGGTGTCGCGCCCCGGCGATCTCTGGCACCTCGGAGCCCACCGTCTGCTTTGCGGTGATGCCACGGATCCGGATGCCGTCAATCGCCTGCTGAACGGCGTCATTCCCCATCTGATGGTCACCGATCCACCGTACGGCGTGGATTACGATCCGGCTTGGCGCAATGAAACCGGCGCGGCAAAGACCAAACGCACTGGCAAGGTCTTGAACGATGACCGGGCCGACTGGCGCGAGGCATGGGCGCTGTTTCCCGGTGACGTCGCCTATGTCTGGCACGGCGCGTTACACGCCGGCACCGTGGCCGAGAGCCTTGTTGCGAGCGGCTTCGACATCCGGTCGCAGATCATCTGGGCCAAGGAACGGCTGGTGCTGTCGCGTGGGCATTATCATTGGCAGCATGAGCCCTGCTGGTACGCCGTGCGGAACAAGGGCAACTGGTCCGGCGACCGCAAGCAATCGACGCTCTGGACCATCCCGAACCGCGATCAGGACGCGCAGACGGTGCATGGCACGCAGAAGCCGGTGGAATGCATGCGCCGACCGATGCTCAACAATTCCAGCCCTGGGCAGGCGATCTATGAGCCTTTCGCCGGGTCCGGCACCACGTTGATCGCCGCCGAAAGCACCAAGCGGGTCTGCCTGGCGATGGAACTGGACCCGGCCTACGTCGATGTCTGTGTGATTCGCTGGCAAGCCTACAGCGGACAGCAGGCGATGCTGGACGGGACTGACGGCAGTTTTGCCGAGGTCATGGCCGAAAGGCAGGAGGTCGCGGCATGAGCCAGTCCCGGGCCCTTTCAGCCATCGAGGCCAGCGTAAACGTCCTGGTCGGCTGGTGCGCGGCCTTCGCCATGCAATTGCTGGTCTTTCCGGCGGTCGGCCTGCAAGCAGACCTCGGGCAGCATGTCACGCTCAGTCTGATCTTCACTGCGGTCTCCTTCCTGCGCAGCTACGTCCTGCGCCGTGCCTTCGCGAGGCAAAGCTGATGGCGCGTCCGGCCATCGCCTTGACCGATGATCAGGTCTGCGAGGTGGAGACCCTCGCCGCTCTTCTGAACCTGGATCAGGTCGCAGATTACTTCGGCATCTGCCGCAACACCTTCCGTGCCATCTGCAATCGCGACGAAGAAGTTGCTGCCCGGTATAAAAGAGGCAAGGCCAAGGCCATCGCCCATGTGGCCAACGGGCTGCTGCAAAAGGCCTGGGCCGGCGACACAACCTCCTCGATCTTCTATCTCAAGACACAGGCTGGCTGGCGCGAGGTGGCGACGCCGGAGGACGCCGGGGATGACTATGCTGGCATGTCCGACGAGGACCTGATCACACGCTTCCATGTCGTCCAGGCCGTCTTTTGCGAGGCCGTGGGGCAGCCAGATCCTCGTCCGCTCGACCCGCCGGACACACGGAAGGCCGGATCCTGATGGGCCGGAAACACAAGCCGACGCCGCACACGTTGGCCGGGACCTCGCTGTCGTCCCTGCCCCGCTGCCCAGCGCATTTGAACGAAGTCGCACACAAGGAGTGGCGCCGCCTGGCCACGCCGCTGTTCGAGGCAGGCATCCTGACGCTGGCGGACCGGGCGGCGCTTGCCGCCTATTGCCAGGCCTATGCCCGCTGGGTCGAGGCGGAGGAACGGCTTAAGGAAACGCCCGCGCTGCTCAAGACGCCCAGCGGCTATGTCCAGCAGTCGCCTTGGCTGACCGTGGCAAACAAGCAGATGGAACTCATGGCGCGCTACATGTCGGACCTCGGGATGACGCCGGTAGCGCGCACGCGGCTTGGGCAAAGTCCCGAGAGCCAGAAACCCGAGCCCGTCACCTTCGTCTGGCGCACAATTATCAATTCCGGTGAAGATCCGCCGGATGAGCCGATCGAACACGTCAAGAGCCTGTCGTTGCCGACGAAAGACGCCTGAACGTCACCTCTGCCGACTACACTAACGCGCTGATCCAATGTACAAACCTACCAAACGAAGGTTGCGCAGGTCTGCACATGAACGCCAGGATCATCGCCTACGAGCGGGTCTCGACCGCAAGACAGGGGCGATCGGGGTTGGGGCTGGAAGCACAGCGCAGCGCCATCGACGCCTTCGCGGTGTCACGGTCTGCCGAAGTCCTCGCCCGCTTCACGGAGGTTGAGAGCGGCAAACGCAACAACCGCCCGGAACTGGACAAGGCCCTCAACCTCGCCCGCCTGACCGGCGCCACGCTGGTCATCGCCAAGCTCGACCGCCTCAGCCGCAATGCCGCCTTCCTGCTGACCCTGCAGGCCAGCGGCGTCTCCTTCCTCGCCTGCGACATGCCCGAGGCCAACGACCTGACTGTCGGCATCATGGCGCTGGTCGCCCAGCAGGAGCGCGAGGCGATCTCCAGACGCACGAAGGAGGCTCTGGCGGCGGCGAAGGCCCGCGGCGTCAGACTGGGAAACCCCAACGGTGCAGCGGCCCTGAGACGCGCCGGCAAGGGCGGAACCGCGCTGCAAGAGACCGTGCGCCGCAACGCCGACGCCTTCGCCGAGGATCTGCGCGAGGTGGTCACAGCCATCCGGAACGAAGGCCACACCACCCTGCGCTCTTTGGCTGACCAGTTGAACACCCGAGGTATCCGGACCCGACGCGGTGGACGCTGGCATGTCTCGACCGTGCGCAACCTGCTGCGGCGTATACAAAGCGCCCCTGCCACTGGCCCGATCGCGTGATCCCTCTCCACCTTCGGGCCCGGCCCATGATAACAGGGCAGAAAAGAAACACGATCGAGGTCAGACCATGAGCAGAATAATCGTCCAATCCCTTTGCGCACTTATTCTAGTCGCAGGTTGCAGCGTGACGGGTGGCCCTGTGGTGGTTCAGGGCGCCGGGTCGGACGACCTTCTGAAACTGCGATACGGTCCCGGGCTTGGCTACAAGGTGAAGCTGGGTTTGCCAGACGGCACCGAACTGGTGCGCCGCGACTGCGTGACCGAACTGGGCCAACTCTGGTGCCGAGTCTCGCTCGCCAAGGCACCCAACATCACCGGTTACGTCTCCGCCGACTATCTATCGACGCCGTGAGCCTCGACTGCGTATTGGGAATGCACCTCAGCAGCGGCCGCCAGCTTGTCTGCATATGTCGCCCATTGTCGAAAAATGACATTATTGCAAGAGCTTGCCGCTCGGGGTAATCTGACGCGGACCCTGGGGGTGGGTCTATCTCTGGAGGTTTTCGGCCGGGACCGGCGTGGGGACCAAAACGCGCATTTTGCCAGAATTCGAAGTGGGGGTGAGAGATGCGCGGACGCAAACCGAAACCCAGCGGCCTGAAGCTGGTCACCGGCACCGAGCGCGCAGATCGTGTTAATCCCGATGAGCCGCAGCCTCCCCGCTCCTGTCCGGAGCCGCCGGGTCACCTGAAAGCCGAGGCCCGCGCGGAATGGGACCGGGTCTGTGAGCAGCTCTGCGCCTTGGGCATCCTGTCCCAAATCGACCGCGCGGCCCTTGCCGCCTACTGCCAGGCCTACGGCCGCTGGGTGCAGGCCGAAACCGCCCTCGACGCAATGGCTAACCGCGATGCCGTGACCCACGGCTTGATGATCCGCACCCAGAGCGGCAACGCCATCCAGAACCCACTGGTCGGCACCGCCAACAAGGCCATGGCCGACATGATGCGCTACGCCGCCGAATTCGGCATGACCCCCAGCGCCAGAACCAGGATCCGGGCCGAGTGTGAGGGCAGACCTGAAGGCTCAGTGCTGGCTGAGTGGGGGCTTTGACGAGCAGCAATCCAGTGCGTCGGCGCCGCGCAGGCCCAGAAGCATGTCCCCCACAACGAGGCTCTTCGGATCCTAGACGGGGCTGTGCAGCTCTCCGTCCTTGATCGCGATCTGACCGCGCCACCCGACAACCCGACCGATACATCGTCGCTTCGGGCGCAATGGGAGGCCGAGCGGTTGCAAACTGATCATCGCGCTGTTGGGACCGCACGACGGCCCACATGACAAACCGTCTTTTTCAGGCGAGCAGAAATTGGCCACGTGGGGTCGGACGATTTGGCCCTTCCCCAAGGTCAGCACGCCCTCGCGGCCGAACTGCTGAACCTGACGCTCCGAGAGATCCAGTTAGGCTTTTTCCCGCGCTCGGGCTTCAAGTAAACCGACCTCAGCCCGCGCGGTAAGGCGGAGAGCGCTTCCCGATCGGCGCGACGACCTTCGCCGAGGATACGCCACGCGCGCGAAGTCCCTGCACAAAGCCGGATCATGAAAGGCGGGGGAGCGGCCGGAGTGGCGACACTGGCCGCCAAAGCGATAATCGAAGGTTCAAACACTGGCGGGAATGTGGTCAGCCGCGCTTGCGCCGCCGCTTGCTCGCAATCGCCAGCCCACCTATCCCGGCAATCAGCAACAAGCCGGAACCGGGAACCGGAACCACAGCCATCCCATCATACTCGACGATGGAGAAACGAACGTAGTTGTCCGGCAAATCAGCCCATTGCGTGCCATTTACCCACCCAACCAGATTGTTCTTACCAGTGTTATTTTCTGGTGCGCCAATACTCCAATTCTGGCGGTGTCCGCAAAGCGTGTTGGTTCGCGCTTTGTTCTGATGCGTCAGTGAGGTATGCTGAGGCATCCCAAGCTCCAGGAGACCCGCCATGCCTCGCTTCGATCCGGCTGAATTCGGCTGTCTGCTTGCCCGCCTGACCCCGCAGGAGCTGCGCCAGGCCGAGGACCTCGTTGCCGATGCGCGCAAGCGTGCCGAGGCCGTCCTGGAGATCGACGCGCGGGCCGATGCTGGCGGCCCGGCAGCGTCCTGCCCGCGCTGTGGGGGTGACGCGCGCACCCGGTGGGGTCGGACCAGAACAGGCGCACAGCGATGGAACTGCTCGGGATGCGGAGTGACGTGGTCAGGCCGCAGCGGCACGCCGCTGGCCCGGGTACATCGCCCCGACCTGGTGTGCGCTGGCGCGTGACATGATCGAGGCGCCGCAGCCGATGTCCTGCCGCCGCGGGGCCGAGGTGCTGGGTGCGTCGCGTCACAGCATCTGGCGCTGGCGGATGGCGATCATCGGCGCCCTGACGACAGAGCCTGACGACAGCCTTGCCGGCATCGTCGAAGCCGACGAAGCGCATCAGCGCGAGAGCCGAAAGGGGTCGCGCGAGTGGGTCCGGCACCAGCGCGACCCTGCCAACCACCCGGCGCCGCCGCGCCTGCGGTGGCGGGCCTATCGGCGCAGGGGCGGTTCGGCGGGAGTGCCTCCGGGCGGCTGGCGGTCCTGGGAGAAGAAGATCCTCGCGGCAACCGATCGCGCCGGCCACCGGGCTTTCGAGGCCATTGCCGACGCGGGCCGGGCGGCGATCTCCGGCGCCCTTCTGCCCGTGATGGCGCCGGACGCGGTGCTCTGCACGGACGGGTTCGTCACCTACGAGCGGATCGCGAAGGACGCGCACATCCCGCACTTCGCGCTCAACGCCGGGCTGCGGACGAAGCGCACCCCGCGCAGCCACCACATCAACACTGTGAACGCTCTGATCAGCCGGTTCCGCGCCTTCACGCAGCCCTTCTGCGGGCCCGCGTCAAAGAACCTTGCAGCCTACGGCCGATGGCATGCCGCCCGAAACAACGCGGTCCGCTCCTACCTTCATGCGCTCAGGCTGATGCTCGCTTCAGGCCCTCGCGCCAACACGGTTTGCTGACACCGCCCAGCGGCTCGTTTCCATTGCTTCGGTGAGATCGTGTCAGGAGGGCAATGGATGTTCGAGATTCAACTGGATATACTTGACGACGGCAGATCGCGATACTTGGCAGGGTCGGAAGCAATAGCAGTGCTTTGTTTTCGAGGTGTAATTGCGGCATTGCCGATGTCTGCGATGGACGTGGCACCAAGTTGCCCCATTGCGCGGTGCAGTTCCAATGTCAGGATCTCAACAGCACGATCCGCGCCCGCAGTCCCCCCGGCGCCAACACCAAAGGCCAAGGCCCGGCCAGTTAGTGCGAAATGCGCGCCAAGCGCTTTCGCGCGTATCAGGTCTGCCCCGCGTCGCACGCCGCTGTCGAGCAGGATCTTGACTCGCCCTCCAAGAGCCTCGGCAATGGATGGCAAGACAGCGATGGTCGGGGGGCCGAAATCGACCTGCCGACCCCCATGGTTCGAAACCACGATCCCGTCGCAGCCCAGTTCCGCACAACGAAGGGCGTCGTCAGGGTGCAGGATGCCTTTGACAAGCAGCTTGCCTCTCCAGCGGTCGCGCAACCGCCCAAGGTCCTGCCAGGTGAACCTGGGCGTGATCAGGGTCTTTTGCACGTCGGCGTAGGATGTCGCGCTTTGTAGCAGGTCGGCATAGTTGGCGATGTTGGGTTTGCCGTGGCGGAGGCTGGCGAGCGACCACAACGGACGTGCCATCAGTTGCATCACGACCTCCGGCGTGAACCGGAATGGCACCGCCAATTGATTGCGAATGTCGCGGTCGCGCTTGCCGGCCGCGGGAACGTCTGCGGTGACCATCATGACCGGATATTGCGCGGCCTCTGCGCGTGCGATCAGGCTTTCCGTGACATCGGGATCGCCCGAAACGTAGAGTTGAAACCAGCCGTTGCCCTCTGCCGCCTCGGCCAGCCGTTCCAGCGTGGTAGACGCAGCTGAGCTGGCCACATAGGGGATGTTATGACGCTTGCAGATCCGCGCGAGCGAGAGGTCGGCATCGGGCCAGAAGGCGTTGAGCATGCCGATGGGCGCCATGCCGAAGGGTGCGTCAAAGGTTTGCCCGAACAGTGTGGCGCGCGTGTCGATCGCCCCGACGTCGACCATGTATCGTGGGGTCAGTTCGATCTCTGCGAAGGCTTCCAAATTGCGGCGCAGGTTGCGTTCCGACTCCGCGCCGCCATCGACGAGATCGAAGGCGAAGCGCGGAATCCGGCGCTTTGCCAAAACCCGCAGGTCTTCGATGGAGGCGGCGCGGTCGAGGTTGGGCAGCAGTCGCATCAGATCGACCAGCCACCGTCGACGGCAAAGGCCTGCCCGGTGGTGAACGCCGCACCGTCACCGGCAAGATAGCAAACCATTTCGGCAATTTCCTCGGGCTGGCCAAGCCGACCCATCGGTTGCCTTTCCTTGAAGGCTGCCAAGGCCTTGTCGAAGTCCCCGGTCGCCGCTAGCCGATCATTAAGTGAGGGGCTTTGTACCGTACCGGGGCAGATCGCGTTGCAGCGGATGCCGTCCTTGACGAAATCTGCAGCGATGGACTTGGTCATTCCGATGATCGCCGCCTTGGAGGCGCCATATGCGAAACGGCGCGGCGCGCCTTTCTCGCTGGAAACGATGGAGGCGATGTTGACGATCGACCCGCTGCCGCGCTCCAGCATACCAGGCAGGACGGCCTTGGTCAGCCGGAACATCGCCTTGGCATTCAGGCCGAAGCTGCGCTCCCAAGCGGTATCGTCACAATCGAGGATGGACCCGTCATGCACCCAACCTGCGCAATTTACGAGAATGTCCGGCTGCGGTGCCTCCGCGATCAGGGCAGCGACAGCGGCAGGGTTCAGCACGTCCAGCCGGTGGGCGTCGATCCCGGACTGTTCGACGGCAAGGCTCTGCAATGCGTCCGCGTCGATATCCGTTGCGATGACCTTTGCGCCCCGTTGCGCCAGGGCGACCGCGGATGCGCGCCCGATTCCTGCGCCTGCGGCAGTGATAAGGGCAGTCTTGCCCGAAAACGTTTGTTCCATAGCTCTCTCCCTCAGCGCGCCAGCCAGCCGCCATCGACCGTCACGCAACTTCCATGGCAATAAGATGCCGCGTCAGAGGCCAGAAAGACGGCTGCCCCGGCGATCTCCGACGGCTCGGCGAACCGCCCGGCGGGAATGCGGTCCAACAACGCCTTTGACCGATCCGGGTCATCGCGCAGGGCCTGTGTGTTGTCGGTTGCGGTATATCCGGGCGCGATGGCGTTCACGTTCACGCCCATGGACGCCCACTCGTTGCACAGGGCCTTGGTCAAGCCGAGAACAGCGTGTTTGCTGGACACGTAGGCCGGGACCCGCAGACCGCCCTGGGACCCGAGGACAGAGGACACAATCACGATCTTGCCGGCGCCCTGGGCCACCATCCGCTTGCCGGCGGCTTGACTCAGCAGCCAGACAGAGTCGAGGTTGACCGACAGGACCCGTCGCCAATCGTCGAGCGGCATGTCCGTGGACTCCTCGCGGTGGATGATGCCCGCATTGTTGACAAGAATGTCCAGCCCGCCAAGCGCGTCGGTGGCGAAACGGATCACGTCTTCGGCGGACGACTCGGTCATGCCGATGAAGTCCGCCTGCACAGCGGCGGCCTCGCGGTCCAGCCCCTCGATCTTGGCGATTGTCTCTTGCGGCGCGTGACTTCGGTAGGTCAGCGCCACATCCGCACCGGCGGCGGCAAGGGCAAGGGCGATGCCCTCACCGATGCCGGTCGCCCCGCCGGTGACAAGGGCCTTGCGGCCGGTCAGGTCGAACGGATTGCCCATGGATCAATACCGGTTCGCAATGGGGAGGTCCTCGGCGGGGAAGAGGCTGATCACCTCGCAGCCGGTTTCGGTCACGACGACCTCTTCCTCGATCCGGGCCGCCGAATAGCCGTCCGTCGCCGGGCAGTAGGTTTCCAGCGCAAAGACCATGCCGGTCTTGATCTCCATCGGGTGATCCAGGCTGATCGCACGGCTGATGATCGGCCGTTCGTGCAGCGCCAGGCCCAGGCCGTGGCCGAACTGCAGGCCAAAGGCCGCATCCTCGTTCGGGAAGCCCAGGGACTCGGCGGTCGGCCAGACCTCGGCCACCTTGTCGGTGGTCACGCCCGGCTTGATCATCGCGATCGAGGCGTCGATCCATTCCCGCGCCTTCACGTAGGCGTCGTTCTGCGAGGGTGTCGCGCGGCCCACGTTGAACGTCCGGTAGTAGCAGGTGCGATAGCCCTGGTAACTTTGCAGGATGTCAAAGAACGCCTGGTCGCCGGGCCGGATCAGCCGGTCGGTGAAGTTGTGCGGATGCGGGTTGCAGCGTTCGCCCGAGATCGCGTTGATCGCCTCGACGTCGTCCGAGCCCATCTCGTAGAGCATCTTGTTGGACAGCGCGACGATGTCGTTCTCACGCACGCCCGGCTTCAGCTCTTCGTAGATCATGTGATAGACGCCATCGACCATGGCGGCGGCCTGTGTCAGCAGCTGGATCTCGTCCCAGTTCTTGATCTCGCGCGCCGACAACATGATCTGCTGGCCGTCGACCACGTTGATGCCCTCTTCCTTAAGGGCATGGAACATCGCGGTTTCGGCGTAATCCACACCCACCGGCATGCCCGCCATGCCCGCGTCCTTGATCAGCTGGGCGATCATTTTGGCGTATTTCTGCATCAGGCCGAAATCGGGCGGGATGGTGCCGCGCATGCCGACCACGCCGGCCAGGCAGTGATCGGGCTCGAGCCAGTCGGAGTGCCGCTTGTGGTGTACCGCGGCCGAGCCGAAATCCCAGACATAGGGGCTGTCGTCGCCGGTGAGCAGGCAGAAGCGGCACATCTTGTCCCGCTCCCATTCGCCGATCTTGGTGGCGGTGACGTAACGGATGTTGTTCACGTCGAAGAGCAGCAGCGACCCGGCCTGGGAATTCTGCAGGGACTGGCGCGTGCGGGCCAGGCGATAGCGGCGCAGGCGGTCATGGTCGATCCGGCGTTCGAAATCGACCGAGGTGTGACCCCAGGCGGGCAGGCGCTCGCGCCATTCCCAGTTGGGTTCAAGGTCCTTGGGGGTCAGCAGGTTCGGCATCAGGGCGCGTGACATGAGTGGCTCCTTCGGGTCGCGCGGGCGGCCCGTTCATCAGGGTGAAAATGGCAGGAAAGGGGCGGCGTTACTGGATGCACCAACCGCCGTCGACGTGGACCATCTGGCCCGTCATGTAGTCGCTGTCGTCACTGGCAAGGAAGGACGCGGTGCCGGTGATGTCCTTGGGATAGGAGACGCGCTTGATCTGCAGGGCGTCGCGGACAATGTCATCGTAGGCCTGTCCTTCGCGCTCTTTGAAGCCGATATCGACAAGATCCTTGTCCAACTGCTCCCACAGCGGCGTGACCACGACTCCGGGCGCGTAGCCGTTGACGGTGATATTGTGCTCGGCCAGCCCCAGCGCGCCGCAGTGGGTCAGCGCGAGACAGCCGTATTTCGACGTGCAATAGACCGTCACGTCCACCAGCGGTTTGCGCGAGGCAATGGAGCCCACGTTGATCAGCTTGTAGGGATGATCCGCCATCGGGCCCTGCTTGATCATCTGGCGGGCGGTCTCCTGCATGCCCAGCCACATCGCCTTGGTGTTGACGTTCATGATCATGTCCCAGTTGTCTTCATCGATATCCATGAAGAACCGGGGCTTGTTGAGGCCGGCGTTGAACAGGCCGACGTTGATCGAGCCGAAGGCCTCGACCGTGGCGGCGACGGCGGCGGCGTTGTCCGCGCGCTTGGTCACATCCATCTGCACGCCGATCGCTTTTCCGTTGTCGGCGGCGTTGATCGTCTCGGCCATTTCCTGTGCCGCCGCGCCGTCCAGGTCGCCAAGGCAGACGTTTGCGCCCTGGGCCGCAAAGGATTCGGCGTTGGCCGCACCCATTCCCCGGGCCGCTCCGGTGATCAGGATATTCTTGCCTTTCAGGCGGTTGGGGTCCATGAGTCTCTCCTCCTCGGATCAAGTTGTCCCGGTTTGTTCGAGCAGGGCCTCGGCCCTGCTCTGGGCGCGCTGCAATGCTTCGCGCGGCGGGATCAGCCCGCGCAGCATGTCGTGCAGTTCTTCGCCGCAGATCTGGATGATGCCGGTGATTTCGGGCACCGGCGGACGCGGCCAGAACTGCAGCTCATCGCGCCATGACATGGCATCCACCGCTTCGAAGATCGGCGAGGCGCGGCGCACCTCGGCATCGGCGGCAACCGAGTAGCGCGGATTGGTGCGGCTGCCGTTCTGAACGTAGAGTTTCTGCGCCTCCGGGCTGGTGAAAACGCGCAGCGCCTCGGCCGCTGCAGGCAGGCGCTCTGGCGCGATGTTGGCCGGGATGCCCATGACGTATCCACCGACAGGCGCGACATTGCCTGCCCCCGGGCCATGCGGATGCGGCAAGTAGCCGGTCTGACCAAAGGCGGGGGACGACGGGTCCAGCTCGAAGTAGGGGGCCAGCAGGGTATAGCCGTAGGCCATCGCGATTTTGCCCGCCGCATAAGGGCGGACACGTTCGTACCAAGACATCGACAGGATATCGGGCGGCGAATAATCAAGCAGTTCCAGCAGGTATTCTGCGGCTTGCAGCCCTTTGTCCGTGTCGATGGTGATCCGGTAGGCCCGGTCCGCCAGGGCATCGGTGTCGAATCCGCCCGCGATCTCGGGCAAATCCAGCACCGGTTGGCCGAAATCCGACAGCGTCATCAGGAAGGTATGTCCCAGAGCCGTACCACGGGCGGCATTCCAGGCAATACCGTACCGGCCTTTTTGCGGCGCGTGCATGTGCCGTGCCGCTTTCAGCAACTGGTCAGTCGTCGCGGGTGGCTCCAGTCCTGCTTTGGCAAAGAGATCGCGCCGGTAGAACAACAATTCAGGCGTGGTCTGCGCGGGGACGCCATAGGAGCGTCCGGCCCAATGTGCCGCTTTCCAGCCGGCTGTGTGAAAATCCGCGGGGTCCAGCTTTTCGACATCCATCGCCTCGTCCAGCGGCATCAGCACGCCCTTGGCGGCAAACTCTCCGACCCAGGGCAGGTCCAGCGCGATGATGTCGTAGCGGCTGGCCTTGCGTTCCGCATTGCGCAGCGCCTCTTCGCGCAACCGGTCGATGGAAAAGGCGCGTTGATGAATCTGGGTGCCGATCACCTGTTCGAATTGCCGTTTCAGGTTTTCCATCACCATGAAGGTCGGATCGCCATGCACCAGAACGCGGATCCCGCCCGCCACTTTCAGCGGTTCCGGCAAGACCTGGATCGGTTGGATCGAGCGGGTCGTCATGTAGGACCCGCCGAAATAGTAGTCGCGGTCCTCGGCCGTGCCGGCTTCGGTGCCAAAGTAGGTCTCGGTCAGCCTGCGGATGCGCCCTGCCACCCGCGCCCATTGGTCCAGCAGCTTGTCGCTGGGGTGCATCGAAAAGCTTTTGCCTGATTTCGTCCTTGGGCGCTGGTCGATCAGGCCTGCGTCGATCATCTCCTTCAGGCGCCGGTTCGCCGTTGCGTAGGGCACGTTCGAGGCGGCGATCAGCGACGTCGGCGTGATGATCTTTGCCTCCAGATGCCCCTTGATCACATGCAGCGCCATGCGGAACACCGGATTTGGCGCGTTCAGTTCGATCGCGGCTTCCAACTCGGCCTCGCATTCCTCCAGATAGGCAAGAATGCCCAGCATCTCGCCGGTCGCCGGTTGGGACTGCATCCGGTCTTCGGTATGAGGGCCCATGGCATTCATCTGTCGGGTCGACGCCTTTCCTGCGGTTCGCGGGTCATCGTCCGCCGAACTGTTCAAATCGGATGTTCCGGACCGGCGCATCGCGATACCTCCTAAAGTGTTCAAAATGGCTGACGCAGCGTAGCGCCAAAGTATCCAGAATGGACTTTGTTTTGTCCATTTTGGACAATTTGAAAGGGTGTCGAAGGGCGCGAATGGCTCACATTCACTGCAATCGTCCGGTGCGCCGGATGATGATTCCCCCGGGAGGTGGGGGATTGGACGTCTATGACAATCCGGGAGGAAACTGGAATGAAACTTCGTACCGTACTCTGCGCAACCGCAGCGTCTCTAGCACTGTCCGGCGCAGCCTTTGCCGAAAGCCATGCCAGCTACAAGATCGGCATCACGCAGAACAACGTCGGCGTGGACAGCTATCAGACCACCTATGAAAAGGCCTTCATCGCCGCGGCAGAGGCCAACCCCAATGTCGAGGTCGTCGTGCTGGACGGCGGCGGCGACGTGGCCCGCCAGATCGCCCAGATGGAGGATCTGATCCAGCAGGAAGTTGATGCGATCATCATCTGGCCGACGAATGGCGAGGCCGTGATCCCCGCGGTGCGCAAGGCGCACAAGGCCGGTATCCCGGTCATCGTTACCAATTCCAACATTGCCGACGCCGGGTTTGACTTTGTCAGCTCCTTCTCGGGGCCCGACAACATCACCCAGGGCGCGCGGTCGGCCGAGATCATGTGCGACAAGTTCAAGGACATGGGCATCGAGGATGAGGCGCAGGTGGTGCACATCACCGGCCAGCCGGGCTACACTACGGCAATCGAGCGCGCGAAGGGCTTTGACGACCGTCTGCCCGAGGTCTGCCCGAACGTGACCGTCTTGGAAACCCAGCCGGGTGACTGGAACCGCGAAAAGTCGCAGCAGGTCATGGAGGCCTTCCTCGTCAAGTATGACGATATCGACGGCGTCTATGCCGGTGATGACAACATGGGTGTCGGCGCCTTGAATGCGGCCAAGGCCGCCGGCCGTGACGGCATCATCTTTGTCGGCGCCACGAACTTTGCCGTCGGCTACGAGGCGATGGAAGCGGGCGAGTACTGGGGGTCGATCTACCAGTCGCCGGTCGATGACGCCGAGGCGGCGCTGAAAACCGCGCTGGACGTTCTGAACGGCGAAGACGTGCCGTTCCTGAACTACTTCGATACGCCGAAGATCACCCAGGACAACATGGGCGATTACACCAAGCCGGTCTTCTGAGACCACTTTGGAAACCGGGCGCGGTCTGCCGCGCTCGGTTTTTTACGACAATTCAAGACATTTTTGGGAGATCGCCATGGGCCGCGTGTCTGGACGATCCTGCATTGTCACCGGGGCGGCCCAGGGGATCGGGCGTGCCATCGGCGAGGCTTTGCTGGACGAGGGGGCGGATGTCTGCTTTGCGGACATCGCCGAACACAAGGTTGCCGAGGTGGCCGAGGCAAACCGGCCACGCGCCGCGCAGAACGAGGCCCAGGTGACATACGCCCATGTCGACGTGACCGACCGGTCCGCCGTTCAGGCCATGATCGCCCACACGGTGGAAATCTTTGGCAAGCTGGATGTGAAATTCAACAACGCCGGCGTGAATAGGCCGATGAACTTCCTCGACGTGACCGAGGACAACTGGACCTTCATCATGAACGTAAACGGCCTGGGATGCCTGATCGGCATGCAAGAGGCCGCCCGGCAATTCATCCGGCAAGGCTCTTCCGGCAAGATCATCAACACGGCCTCCGTCGCCAGTCGGCAGGGCTTTGACAATGTCGCGCCCTATTGCGCGTCGAAATGGGGCGTGGTTTCGCTGACGCAATCCGCGGCGCGGGACCTTGCAAAACACGATATAACGGTCACGGGCTTTGCCCCGGGCGTGGTCGCGACCGAAATGTGGGAGCAGGTCGACCGCGATCTCATGGACATCGGCGCGGCACAGCGCCCGGGACAGGCGATGGAGGCGTTTTCCTCGGACATCCTGAAGGGCCGCGTCGCGACACCTGCAGATATCACCGGGACGACCACGTTCCTCGCGTCGAAGGACAGTGATTACATGACCGGTCAGATCGTCATGATCGACGGCGGCATGACATTGGTCTGAGGTCCGGTCGAAAGGAGCGGAAAGCGAAATACTTGCCGGACAAATTGCACACGGCCAACGACCTTAGGGAGGGGATCATGGCTACACTCACCAGACAACAGATCGGAACCGTTCTGGCCCGTCAGGGCATCCTGATTGCCTTTGCGGTCTTCATGATCGCCTTTACCCTCGCCAACCCCAAGTTCCTGACCGTCGACAATCTGTTCAGCGTTGTCCGCTCGTCCGCGATCCTAGGGGTCATGGCGCTGGGCGTGACCTTTGTAGTCATCAGCGGCAACCTCGATCTTTCGGTCGGGTCGATGATGTCCTTTTCGACCATCGTCGTGCTGGACCTGCATGACAAGATCGGCCCGCTGCTGGCCATTCCCGCCATGTTCGGCATGACCCTCTGCCTGGGGGCTTTCATCGGTTTCCTGGTGGGGTATCTCAGGCTTAACTCGCTAATTGTTACGCTGGGGATGCTATCGGCGATCCACGGGCTGACGCTGACCTATTCCGGCGGTCAGAACATGGACATCGCCGACAAGGAAGGCACCTGGTTCGCCGTCTTCGGCCAGGGCTCGGCGCTAGGCATTCCGGTACCGATCCTGATCTTCGTGGGGCTGGCAGCCCTGCTGGGGCTGGTGCTTGCCAAGACCGCCTTCGGGCGCAAGGTCTATGCGGTGGGCGGCAACGGGACGGCGGCGACCTTTTCCGGCATCCGGCGCGCCCGAACGGTCTTTACCTGTTACCTGCTTTCGGCGGGCTGCGTGGCAACGGCCGGCGTCATGCAGGCCAGCCGCTCGCTGGGGTCGCAGAACACGGTCGGGCAAGGGATGGAACTCGAAGTTCTGGCGGCGGTGATCCTTGGCGGTGCATCGCTTCTGGGCGGGTCCGGCACGATCTTCAAAACGGTGATCGGGGTCCTGATCCTCGGGTTCATTCAGAACGGCCTGCTTCTGCTGGGGCTGCAATTCTACGTCCAGTTCGTTGTGACCTGGATCATCATCATCCTAGCTGTCTGGCTCGATATCGCGGCCAAGCGCGGCAGGCTCTGGTCATCGATGGCGTAAGGGGAGGGGAAACATGCAATCGGGAGCATTGTCCAAGGCGCTGAAAAGCGGCGCCATCTGGGGCTTCATCGTGCTGGAGCTGATCTTCTTCAGCATCGCGGGAGAATACCTCTCGCTCTCCGAAAAGGCGTTTATGGACTGGGAAAACATGCTGCTGCTGCTCAAGCAGTCAGCGCCCATCGGAATCATCGCCATGGGCATGACGATCGTCATGGTGAACGGCAATATTGACCTCAGCGTTGGCGCCACCTTTGCCATTGCCGCGATCGTCTTGCTCGACAGCATGACCTGGCCAATCTTTGCCGGTCTCGGCGACTGGGTGATCCCGGTGGCCTGGCTGCTGGCCTTGCTGGTTGGCACCCTGTTCGGGGCGCTCAACGGGCTGATCGTCTGGAAAACCGGGGTCGACGCCTTCATCGTGACGTTGGGGTCAATGCTGGGCTTTCGCGGCATCGTCTTCATGTTCAACGGTGAAAACCCGACCAGCCACCTGAACTGGACGCTGGTGGATTTCGCCGAGGCGGAGTTCCTCGGCCTTGCCACAGCGTCGTGGTTTCTGCTGGGGGTGACGCTGGTGATATGGTTCGTGATGGCCCGCACCGTGCATGGCCGCAACGCCTATGCCATCGGCGACAACCGCGAGGCGGCGGTCAATGCCGGCATCCGGGTCGGGCCGCACATGATGATCAACTTCGCCATCATCGGCTTTCTCGCAGCGCTGTCGGCGGTGGTCTTCTACTCTGAATCCGGCTCGGTGAACCCCAACGACGGGCAACTATACGAACTTTGGGTCATCACCGCCGTCGTGCTGGGCGGCACCAAGATTACCGGCGGCGCGGGCAATGTCATCGGCACCTTCGGCGGTGTCATCGCCATCCAGCTCTTGCGCAAGGGACTTGGCCATATCGGGGCGGATACCTCGACGGTCAACCTCGTGATCGGCCTGATCCTGATCGTTGTTCTGGTTCTCGACCGTCAGTTGAACATCAAGGGCAAAGAGGAGCTGAAGGTATGACCGAACCGGTTCTCAGACTCGAAAACATCGTCAAGACCTTTCCCGGCGTCCGTGCCCTCGATGGGGTTTCCTTTGCGGTCATGCCCGGTGAGGTCCACGCGCTGATGGGCGAAAACGGCGCGGGCAAATCCACCCTGATGAAGGTTCTCGGCGGCATCCACCAACCGACCGAAGGCGCGATCTACATGGGGTCCGAAAAAGTCGCCATGGCGGGGCCGCTGGAAGCCAAGGCCAAGGGCATCGTCTTCATCCACCAGGAACTCAGCCTTGCCGAGGAATTGAGCGTGGCCGAGAACATCTACCTGGGGGAATTGCCGCGCAAGAGTTTCGGGCGCGTCGACTGGGCTACGCTGACGGCCCGGACGGACGCCATCCTGAAAAAGCTGAACGTCGGTTTCGACGCCAAGACCCGTGTCGGTGACCTGTCGATCGCCAACCAGCAGATGGTCGAAATTGCCCGCGCGCTGACGGTAGATGCCAAGGCGGTGATCTTTGATGAGCCGACAGCCTCGCTAACCGATGCGGAAAAGGTCGTGTTGTTCGACGTGATCTCCGATCTGAGGGCCTCGGGTGTCGGGATCGTCTACATTTCCCACCGGATGGAGGAAATTTTCAAGATGACCGACCGCATCTCGATCCTGCGGGACGGTCAGTACCAGGGCACGGTCGCCACTGCCGAGACGGACGAGGAATCCGTGACGCATATGATGATCGGCCGCAAGCTCGACCTAAGCCGCAATGCCTCTCATCATGAAATGGGCGAGGTCGCGCTGGAAGTGCGGGGCCTCAGCTGCGGCAAGCTATATCAGGACATCGACTTTTCCGTGCGGCGCGGCGAGGTGCTGGGCTTTTACGGGTTGGTGGGGGCCGGTCGGACCGAAATCGCAGAGACACTCTTTGGCCTGCGCGCGCCCTCTGCCGGGCAGATCCTGCTGGACGGCGAAGAGGTGCGCATTCATTCGCCGGTAGACGCCATCGCCCGGGGGATCGGCCTTGTCCCCGAGGATCGAAAGGGGCAGGGTCTTGTACTGGGCATGAACTGCCGGGACAACATGACCCTGCCGCAGGTGGATGATCTCAAGGCAGGCCCGTTTGTGGCCGAGGGCGCAGAAATCGCGATTTTCGATCAGTATCGCGACCGGCTGGACATCCGCACACCCGGCTGGCGGCAAAAGGTCGGCAACCTGTCGGGCGGCAACCAGCAAAAGATCGTCATCGGCAAATGGCTGTCCATGCATCCCAACGTGCTGATCGTGGACGAACCCACGCGCGGGATCGACGTCGGTTCCAAGTCCGAGATCCACAAGCTGCTGCGCGATCTTGCCGCCCAGGGCTATGCGGTGGTGGTCATCAGCTCTGAAATGCCCGAGGTGCTGCACGTCGCGGACCGGATCGTGGCCATGTATTCCGGCCGGATCATGCGGACCTTCACCTCTGAGGAGGTGACGGAGGACAGCTTGATTCAGGCCATCTCCGGCCTTGGCGGCGAACACGTGGCCTGACGCAGAACTCAAATCTTCCAGACTGGAGACATTATGAAACTGCTTCGCTACGGCCCGGCCGGGGCCGAGAAACCCGGCCTTTTGGACAAGGATGGCAATGTCAGGGACCTGTCGAACGTGGTCCCCGATATCTCCGGTGAAACCTTGCGCAGCGCCGCGCTGTACGCCTTGAAAGAGATTGATCCTGCCTCTTTGCCACTTGTCCCGGGAACGCCGCAGGCGGACCTGCGCCTTGGCCCCTGTGTCGGCAACATCGGCAAATTTGTCTGCATCGGCCTGAATTATGCCGACCATGCAGAAGAGGCCGGAATGCCCATCCCGGAAGAGCCGATCATCTTCAACAAGTGGACCTCTGCGATTTGCGGACCAAACGATCCAATCCAGATCCCGCGCGGCAGCGTCAAGACGGATTGGGAGGTCGAACTCGGCGTCGTCATCAGCGACCCCGGCGCCTACATCAAAGAGGCCAACGCTATGGACCACGTCGCGGGTTACTGCGTCATCAACGATGTCTCCGAGCGCGATTTCCAGCTGAACCGCGCCGGGACTTGGGACAAGGGCAAAGGGTGCGACACCTTCGGTCCCACCGGTCCCTGGCTGGTGACCCTGGACGAGGTGAGCGACGTGAGCGATCTTTCCATGTGGCTCGACGTGGACGCAGAGCGCATGCAGGACGGCACGACAGCGACACTGATCTTCAAGATCCCGAACCTGATCGCCTATTGCAGCCAGTTCATGAGCCTACAGCCGGGCGACGTCATTTCTACGGGAACTCCGCCTGGTGTGGGCATGGGGCAAAAGCCCGCGCGCTATCTGGCTGGCGGAGAGACAGTCTCGCTGGGCATCGACGGCCTTGGCGAACAGCGGTCCTTGGTGCTGGCAGCAAAAACCTGACATTTAGCATCCAGAACCATGAAGCGTCTCCAGAATTCCGGGTCGGTTGGTATGAGCATAGGAAGAGAAGAAAACGAGGTCACGTCCGTCAAGCTGGTGTGATTTCCCAGATGGCCTGAGGTCATGATCAGGCGGCTTGGGTTGTTATGCTGAGAATGGGATCAATCTCCTCGTGGTCGATCTGGGCGAACGCCTCGACCTGGATGTAGCGGCTTGCAGTCTGCCATTCGTCGTTCTGCTCGGACAGGACGGCACCGATGAGGCGGGTGATGGACGCCTCGTTGGGGAAGATCCCGACGACGTTGGCTCGCCGCTTCACCTCCTTGTGCAAACGCTCGATAGGGTTCGTGCTGTGCAGCTTGGTCCGATGCTGGCGAGGGAACGCCATGTAGGCCAGGACGTCTTGCTCGTTCTCATCCATTAGATCCGCCAGTTTTGGTCAGCGTGAGCGGAGCTGGTCGGCGACACGGCGCCAGGTTTCCCCTGCGGATTTTCGATCGGGTTAGTCGAAATCCTGGCAGATCGCGGCGACGACAACGGTGTGCTGTCCGCAGGAGACATGTGCGAGGGCGTTGCGCATCCAGTGGAGGCGACAGGTCTAGTTCGTATTGGCAACAGCGGGAACAACGTCCTTTTGGGCCGAGGCGGCAACGATACCATGAGCGACGACGGCGGACCACCTGATCGGCGGGCTCAGTGCAGAGGTGCTGGACGGCTCGCCCGGCTGCAGTGACACGATCGACTATTCCGCGGCCACCAGTGCCATAATCCTGGGGATGCGGAACAACACGGTCTCCGGCGATCCGCTGGCTAGCGGCGATACGATCCTCAACTTCGATAATGCCGAGACTGGCACAGGCCATGACCTGATTGCGGGCAATGATCTGGATAACTCGCTGACGGGCAATGGCGGCAACGACTCCATCCATGGCTACGGCGGGGAGGATATCTTGGATGGCGGTGACGGGACGGATGTCATTCGTGGTGTCATTGGCAATGACACGCTGTCCGGCGGGCCAGGGCTGGATTACCTTTACGGCGTAGCTGGTAGCGATATCTTCGTCTTCGGCAGTATTGTCGAAGCGGGCATAGGGGCCCTGCGTGATCAGATCATGGATTTCGTATCCGGAGTGGACTTGATCGACGTTTCCGCAATGGCGTCAGCTGCCTTCGGCTTCCGCGGAGCGGCCGCTTTCGCGTCCACGGGCAACGCCGAATTGAGGCTGTACGAAACCCCCAGCGGATCGACGATTGTGCAGTTGGATGTGGATGGCACCGGAGCGATAGATGCCGAAATCCGAGTGGGCGGCGTTGTCGGATTGGCGGCCAGCGATTTCGTCTTGTAAGGGAACCGGCAAGAGAGGCATCCAAGAATTAAATATTTAAAATCAATAACTTTAAACCCAGAGAAGGTTCGACGGCAGTCGCGTCCGCTCCGCCACTTGCCCTTTAGAAACGGTTCTCCCGATCCGGCTGCGACCGGGTTTTTCCGTTATATTCAAGAGTTATGCGGGCAAAGCTGAGCACCTTCCCCGGCGCTAAGTAGTCCAAAATCGGTCTCTGAGGGCCCGCGTTCTCCGGACCTGATGACTGCGCCCATTTGGTGAATTTATTGCAAGCTGCTGTAACAAAGAAACTTTTCTCACGACGTGCCTAAACACTTCGACCGAAGTCGCGTTCGACCACATGGAACTGAAATCGAACGTAAGCGGTGTCTGCGCCCCACGTTGCCGCTGATGGCGTAGGCTGCCAGGTGATCCCCATCTTATGATGGGGAGTGCTGTTGATTTCCACCCAGAAGTGACCCGGGTTTTCCATCGAGAACTGACCCACCTTTAGGTTATGTTTCGGGGGTCAGGCTTTGGTCAAGGCATGAGTATCCTCCTTGGTTTTCCGCGTAGCTGCGACCGAACTGGCCTTGAAACGGAAGCTGTCGTTTCCGGTCTCCAGGATGTGGCAGCGGTGAGTTAGCCGATCGAGCAGCGCGGTTGTCATCTTCGCATCACCGAAGACGGTGGCCCATTCGCTGAAGCTCAGGTTCGTGGTGATGACGACGCTGGTGCGTTCGTAGAGCTTGCTCAGCAGGTGGAAGAGCAGCGCGCCGCCCGAGGCGGAGAACGGCAAGTAGCCCAGCTCGTCCAGAACCACGAGATCGAGCTTGGTGAGGCTTTCGGCAAGCTGCCCAGCCTTCCCCTTGGCTTTCTCCTGTTCAAGGGTGTTGACCAGCTCGATAGTCGAGAAGAAGCGGACCTTGCGGCGGTGATGTTCGACGGCCTGCACGCCAAGGGCTGTCGCAACATGGGTTTTACCGGTGCCGGGGCCGCCGATCAGGACGACGTTCTGCGCCCCGTCCATGAACTCGCCGCGATGCAGTTGGCGCACCGTGGCCTCGTTGATCTCACTGGCCGCGAAGTCGAATCCCGAGAGGTCCTTGTAAGCCGGGAAGCGTGCCGCCTTCATGTGATAGGCAATGGACCGGACCTCCCGTTCTGCCACTTCGGCCTTCAGCAACTGAGCGAGCATCGGCACCGCAGCATCAAAGGCCGGCGCCCCCTGTTCCATCAAGTCGGTGACTGCTTGTGCCATGCCGTGCATCTTCAGACTGCGCAGCATGATGATGATGGCACCGCTGGCGGGATCATGACGCATGGCGGCCTCCGGCGGTCAGGGCCCGCAGGCCATCATAGCGTTCGACATTCGCCTTTGGCTCACTGCGCAAGGCCAGTGCCTGTGGTGTTTCGATGTCCGGCCCGCCGATCGTCTTTCCGTCGATTAGCCGGTGCAGAAGGTTCAGCACATGGGTTTTTGTGGCGACACCCTCGGCCAGCGCCATTTCCACGGAGACCAGCACGGCCTGTTCATCATGGTGCAGGACCAGCGCCAGGATATCGACCATCCACTGCCCGGCAGGGCATTGCTCAGCAATGTCCCGAGAGGGACCCGGTCACCGCCCGGCTTGCGGAGCATGAGGTCCTGGAGCTGTTTGAAGGCCGGAGGGAATTCCGCGAAGGGCGCACCGTTGCGTAATGCGCCGGGCTTGCGCTGAAGGACGGCCAGGTAATGACGCCAATCGTAAATTGTGCGTGGCGGGAGGTGGTGGCTGCGCTGGATCACCCGCACATGCTCACACAGGATCTGTCCTTCGGCTGCGACCACCAGCCTGTCCGGATAGACGCGGAGACTGACAGGGCGGTTCGCAAATGACGCCGGAACGCTGTAGCGGTTGCGTTCAAAGCTGATCAGGCAGGTGGGCGAGACCCGCTTGCTCAGTTCGACAAAGCCATCGAAGGCGGGTGGCAATGGCATCAGCGCAGCTTGTTCTGCGGTCCAGACGTCGGCAACGTTGCCCGGCGGTGTTCCATGCGGAATGTCAGTCCACAACGCGACACAGCGCTGTTCCAGCCAGTCGTTCAGCGCCACGAGATCGGGAAGCTCGGCATGAGTTGCCACAGACGATGGCGCGCGTCCTGCACGTTCTTCTCGACCTGTCCCTTCTCCCAGCCCGCGGCCGGATTGCAAAACGCTGGTTCGAACACGTAGTGGTTTGCCATGGCAAGGAAGCGCATGTTGACCTGCCGGTCCTTCCCGCGACCGACGCGGTCAACTGCGGTCCGCATATTGTCGTAGATGCCGCGCTCCGGGATGCCGCCGAAAACCCGGAACCCGTGCCAGTGGGCATCGAACAACATCTCATGCGTTTGCAGCAGATACGCCCGGACCAGAAAGGCCCGGCTGTGCGACAGCTTGATATGGGCGACTTGCAGCTTCGTGCGCTCGCCGCCCCCAGCATCGCATAATCCTCGCTCCAGTCGAACTGGAATGCCTCGCCCGGGCGAAATGACAGTGGCACGAAGGTGCCGCGGCCTGTCGTCTGCTGATCTCGCTGCCGATCTGCCCGCCAATCACGCGCAAAAGCCGCAACCCGGTTGTATGACCCGTCAAATCCGAGAACCACCAGATCGGCATGCATCTGCTTCAGCGTCCGCCGCTGCTTACGAGATTTGGCCGATTCCGTCTTCAGCCAGCCAGCCAACTGCGTATTCCAGACGATGGTGGGCAGGTTTTCCACGGGATGATGGGCAAGCATTCCGCGTGATCATGGGCACGGATTCCAGACGATCGTGGGCGGGTCAGACCGGCAGTCTGACCTTAGGAGTTCTTTCCAGAAATGGAGAGGACCCGAATGCCAACGAAACGATTGCTGATGCGCCGAATTCGAGATGTCTTGAGGCTGAAGCTGACCCAAGGGATGAGCGACCGCGCGATTGCCGCGTCGCTGGGCCTGTCGAAGGGCAGTGTGAACAACTACGTGACCCGGGCGCGACAGGCCGGGTTGGAGTGGCCCCTTCCGGAGGGTCTTGATGACGACAGCCTTGAGCTGCTGCTTTTCCCGGACTTGAAGTCACTGCCGACGCCCGAGCGGCCCATTCCGGACTGGTCGTTGGTTGATCGTGAGTTGCGCAAGCGGAACGTGTCGGTGCTCACCGCCACCGAACGCCGTGATCTCCTGGAAATCTTCGAGGACCGGCAGGGTCGCGGCTCAACCATCGTCACAAGCCAGTTGCCGGTCGACCAATGGCACGAGGCCATCGGCGATCCAACTCTCGCCGACGCCATCCTCGACCGCCTGGTTCACAACGCCCACCGCCTCACCCTGACCGGAGAAAGCATGCGCAGAAAGATGACAACCGCAAAACCGCTTGACCAACTTGGGCAAGCTTGATCCCATGAACGCGTCGGTCACCTGCCCAAGTTCATGGAATAGGTGCCCACGATGCCGTGGAATCGCTGCCCACGATCGCGTGGAATGACCGCCCAACTTCTCTGGAATGCGCAAATCATCCAGCGGCAGTAACGTGTGCCGCCGGAATGCAACGATCATTGCCTCCTCTGCTTCGGTGAGAACGGTTGAGCGCGGCTCCTTTGGCCCGGTCTTCTAGTCCTCGACCGTCGCACGCTTACGCCACTTCGCAACGGTCTTGGGGTTGATACTCAGCTCCTTGCTTAGTTGCGCGAGCGAAGCTTGCAATCGCTGTAATGCAGCTCTGACGGCGTGCGTTGTCGTGGCGCTCCCGTGACGGACTTGTCCCAAAATGCTTCCTTCCAAGCCTGAGAAAGGATCGCACCATCAAATCGTGGGATCAAACACCTAGATCTCTAGCTTGTATCCGATATGGGTCGGTTCAAAACCCAGACGGTCATAGAAGCGATGGGCGTCTGGCCGGGCCTTGTCGGTGGTGAGCTGAACCAACGAACACCCGTGTGCCCGGCATTCGCTGATCGCCCAAGCAAACATTGCTTCGCCTAGCTTGCCGCCCCGACGGTCGCTCGCGATCCGCACCGCCTCGATCTGTCCTCGCTTGGTGCCATTGCGAGAGAGGCCCGGGATGAAGGTGAGTTGCAGGGTTCCGACAATTTGCTGCCTGTCCTCGACAACACAAAGAAACTGGTTCGGGTCGGCATCAATCTCCGCAAATGCAGCCAGGTAGCAATCATCTACAGCTGGCGAAGCGTTTTCCCGCGACGCACCAAGCACGTCATCGGCCAGCATCGCGACGATGGTTGGCAGATCGACCTCCCGCGCGGGGCGCATCTTCAATACATTTCCAGACATGCGCCCACCTCCTTTATGTGGATCACCAGATATGACGCCGGAGAGCCGGGTCCTCGCGCGTCACCTCGACCCAAGGCTGGAGGCCGATGTCCTGCATCAGATGCGGTGGCAGGTGACGCGGCACGTGGAGCTGTTTGTGGCGCTTGCGCCGGGCTTCGGGATTGGGTTTGAGCAGGTTGAACATGCGGTTTCCTTTCGTGGTCTTGGAAGGTGGGTGGCATCGCCAACCGCTGGAGGCCCGCCCGCGTTCAGGCACCGAGGACCTCCTGCGGATCATGCGGGGCTGGCCAGCGCGAGGGCCGCACCGAGATAACAGACGGACGCGGCCAGAGCCGTCGCCCAGCGCAGGTGGTTCCAACGGGTCCAGTCGCGCTTGTAGGTCTTCCAGTAGTCGTGCGCGTGCGCGCTCAAGTGTTCGACATGGTCGAGGCGTTGGTTCATCGGTACGTTCCGGCGGCCGGTCACGGCCATCACGCCGAGCACGTAGAGCGCCCCGGCTGCCGCTAGCCAATAGGCCACGGCCCCGCCGATCAGCACGGCGCCCAGAACCGCGAGGCCGAGTGAGGCGAAGCTCATGCCGATCAGCAGGACCATGAACAGCGAGCGATAGACCTCGCGGTTGATCCATTGCATCGCCTCGATCCCGGCCGCGGGCTGCGCCCGGCCGAGGCCGCGCATCACGAAGTCGGAGAACGTGAGGAACACGCCGGCGATGAGGCCCGTGGCCAGCGTGGCAGCGACAAGTGTGATTTCGAAGAGCTCGGACAACATGCGGTTTCTCCTTTGGAAAAGTCGGTTTGAGATGGCGGCGGCACGGAGCAGATGGCCACTGTCGGTGATCTGCTGGTTGAGGAACTTGGCGATGTCGGCCCGGGCGACCGTGAGCGAGAGCCCCCGTGTCGGGGCTGGCCAGCGCGAGGGCCGCACCGAGATAACAGACGGCGGCGGCCAGAGCCGCGCTACAGCGCGGGTGGTTCCAGCGGGTCCAGTCGCTTTTGTAGGTGTCGCAGTAGGCATGCGAGAGGGTGCCCCAATTCTCGACATCGTCGAGGCGTTGGTTCAATGGCATGTTCCGACGACCGGTCACGGCCATGACGTGGAGCACGTTGAGGGCGGCGGCAGGACGTCGAGGGCCACGCCGCCGTGACAGACTCAGCGCGCGGGCTGAACCGTGGAGAGGCTGGGCGCCGGCTTCCAAAGTCGCCGGCGGAAGGCTGCGAGGCAGAGCGCGGCGATGATCAACTCCACGATGAGAGCGCCGATGACGCTGGCGGAGGGCATCCCGTCCACCGCAAGCCCGACCAGCCGTCCGGCCGGAAAGGCGATGAAGACCGTCAGGGCCACAGCCATGGCAACGGGCAGGGCCGCAAGCCGCCAGATGCCGCGCAGCATCAGAAGGCCGAAACCGGCGAGGCCCGCGCCGGGGGCGCGCAATTCGCTGAGCAGGTTCGCGCCTTGGCCCAGCGTGATGCCGTAGCTGGCGTAGAAGGTCTGCGGCGCGCACAGGATCAAAGCGCCGATGGTGAGCGCGGTGAGGCCGGAGACACCGAGCGCGAATTTCTCAAACAGGGTGGGTCTCATGTCATGGTCCTTTCACTGGGGGCGTCACGCGGCGCTTGTCCATGCGCCGGATTTGGCGGCGGCGCGGGCAAAGTCGGCAAAGTCGCGGGGGCCGCGGCCGAGGGCGCGCATCACGCCATCAGTGGTGTGGGCGTTGCGTCCGTCCAGGGTTTCGCGTGCGATGGCGGTGAAGACGTCGGCGACGAAGGGGCCACCAGCCTGCGCGACGTTCGCGTGGAACTCCTCGAAGCTGATTGGGATATGCCGGATCTCGCGCCCGGTCGCCCGCGAAAGCTCACCCGCCATGTCCGCGAAGGACATCAGCCGCGGACCGGTCACTTCGTAGAGTTCGCCCTTGTGTCCCTCCTCGGTCAGCGCCGCGACGGCAACATCGGCAATGTCGTCGATGTCGATGATGGGCTCGGCGACATCGCCGCCGGGCATCGGAAGAATGCCGGCCAGCACCGGATCGCGCAGGTAGCCTTCGGAGAAGTTCTGCGCGAACCAGGCGGCCCGGACGATGGTGAAGTCGACGCCGGAATTGCGCACCACCTCTTCGCCCAGCCGCGCATGATGCTCGCCGCGGCCGGAGAGCAGTACGAGATGCTCGACGTCCATGTCGCGGGCCGTTTCGCAGAGTGACTCCAGCTTTTCCACGGCTCCGGGAAAGGCGAGATCGGGAAAGTAGGTGACATAGGCCGCACGGGCCCCGCGCAAGGCCGGGGCCCAGGTCTCCGGCGCCTCCCAGTCAAAGGGCGTGGCGGAACTGCGTGAGCCGCGGCGCACGGGCAGGCCACGCGCCGCGAGGCGGCGGGCGACGCGGCGACCGGTCTTGCCGGTTGCGCCGATGACGAGGATCGGTTGGTCTTGCATGGGGTGTCTCCCTGGCTTGTGTATCGGTAGCCCAAGGATAGGCGCGGGGATGCTGCGCGGTATTGACCGGCGCTGCCAGCCCTTTGACCGCCGTCGCCAATACGAGCTTCAGCGGTGGGACATATCCTTGCGGTAGGTCGCGGGCGTCGTGCCGACCCAGCGCTTGAACGCGCGGGTAAAGGCGCTCTGCTCGGAGAACCCTGTGAGAAACGCGATTTCGGCCAGGGAATGCCGCTCGTCCTGCAAGAGCCCCTCGGCGAGGTCGCGGCGGGTTTCTTCGGTGAGGCTCTGGAAGTTCATCCCCTGCTCGGCGAGGCGCCTGTGAAAGGACCGCACGCTGAGCCCGAGGCCGCGGGCGATATCAGCCATCTTCGGCGTCCCCTCGCTGAGAGCCTGGGCGATTGCGGCTTGGGCCTGCGTGACAAGCGCGGGCGCCCGGGTGAGCTGGGACAGTTCCGCGTCGAGATGCGTGGCGAGGTATTTCGAGATCCCCTCGTCCCCGAGGATGTTGGGCCGGGCCAGCGTCTCGTCGGCATAGAGGATCGCGTCGAGGTCTGCGCCGAAGCGTACCGGACAGCCGAACCAGTCCTCGTGTGCGGTGATAGAGCACGGGGCGGGATGACTGAGCAGCACCTCCACCGGCGCGAGCGGCACCGGGCAGACCTGCCTTGCGATTGACACGGCGCTTGCAAGGGTCGCCTCGTTCGACAGCCGCATCCCGAGGCGCCGCTCGCCCGCCCGGTGCAGGATGAAGAGCGTGCCCCCAGCCGCCGGCCGCAGTTCGTATTCGACAACGCTGGTCCAAAGACGCGCATAGCGTTCCACACGCCCATAGGACGCCTTGAGCGTCGTTGCAGCCTTGAAGGCCAGCCCAAGCGCTCCGTATTCGTCCGGCCGCATGGAGGCGCCCGTCCGCACCGGCAGGTCGGTCACGTCGATCTGATCGGCGATCCTTTCGAGCATGTCGTAGTAAAGCTCGGCCGGAACCATCTGCCCGGCGTCAAAGGAATCGTCGGGGGCGATCCCGACGCTGGCCAGCATCGCCTCAGCATCGACCTCACCACCCGCCGCGGCGACCACCTTGCGCGCGAAAAGTGACGTCACATATCCCATGCCCGGCATTCTAAGATACGCGTGGTGAGCAGCCAAGCTTGAGGTGGATCTGGGCGCGAAGCGGACTGGATGTCCTCTTTTCGCTAAATCTTGCATGCAGCCTGTACGTGCGGCGAACGACCGCTTTCCTGAAGGTTTTTCGATGCGGGTCGCGGCGCGACGTGGGCGGCCGGGAGGTGGCGGTCCGCGTTGACAAACCTCGGAAGGAGGAAGCCGCAGGGGTCTTGGATCATTTTATGGGGAAAGTGCGCAGGCGGTCGGAGCGGCGGCTGCATCCGGGGTGCGGCTGATGGCGAGCCAGGTGCCCGAGACGATCGCAAACCCGGCCAGTGATCCCGACAAGGCTGTGCGTTTCGGAGTTGCTGCCGCCTTTGGCCGCGCTGGACATGGGAGCGCACACGCTGTTCGGATCGGAACTGCGGATTGTAGCCGGTGCTGCTTCGCGTCGGATGACGGGCGATATGTCATGCGGCCTGCTCCCTGGGTGGCGCGCGCGACATCGGTTTTTGCCCGCGCCGGAAGACCTCGATGATGCGTATGGGGCCGCCGCAACAGGGACAGGGTTCGCGCAGGGTGAGCGGGGTGATCTCGGTCTGTGGTTCCGGCACGGCGACCAGTTCAGGCCGCTGGACGCAGAGCAAGGCGCGGATCTTGGTGATGTTGGCTTTGCGGGCGGCGCTGGCGAGCAGCCCGTAATGCCGGATGCGGTGGAAGCCGTCAGGCAGGACGTGGATCAGGAACCGGCGCATGAACTCGGGCGTGGCCAGCCACATGACCTTTTGGCGATCGCCGGATTTGATGCGGTAATCCTTCCAGCGGAAGGCCACGGTATCGGCATCGGCGCTGACCAGGCGGGCGTTCGAGATCGCGACCCTGTGGGTGTATCGGCTCAGGTAGGCCAGCACGGCCTCCGGGCCGCCGAAGGGTGGCTTGGCATAAACCACCCATTCGGATTTGCGGAACGGAGCGAGCCAGGTGGCAAAGGCATCTGCATGCGTCAACCGTTCGAGATCGCTGAAGAAGGCCAGCTGTCCGGCGCGGTGCAGATCCATCAACCCTTCCAGAAACAGGCGCCGGAACAGCCGCGACAGCACCCGCACATGCAGGAAGAACCCAGGTTGGCAGGCGACCCACCTGGTGCCGTCGGGCGACAACCCGCCGCCTGGCACGATCATATGGATGTGCGGGTGGTGGGTCAGTGCCGAGCCCCAAGTGTGCAAAACGCTGGTCATGCCCACCCGCGCGCCCATACGCTTGGGATCGGCCGCGATGGTTATCACCGTTTGTGCCGAGGCCCTGAACAGCAGACCATAGACCTCCCGCTTGTTCCAATAGGCGATCTGCGCGATCTCGGCCGGCATCGTGAAGACGACGTGGAAGTATTCCACGGGCAGCAGATCCGCGGCACGCGCCTCCATCCAGTCGCGCGCCGCTGGCCCCTGACACTTCGGGCAGTGCCGGTTCTTACAAGAATTGTAGGCGATGTGATGGTGGCCGCATTTGGTGCATCCCGCCACGTGCCCGCCGAGCGCCTCGGTTCGGCAGGCTGCAATCGCCGACATCACCTTGAGCTGGGAGAGGCTGACATGCCCCGCATTGGCCTGCCGCCACGCAGGTCCGTATCGTCGAAAGATGTCAGCGATCTCCAGCTTTGGCCGGGCCACTGGTCCCGGGCGCTATTGCATCCGTCGTCGCAGGGTCTCGTCTTGCAGCAGCTTGATTTGCTCACAGGGGCTGACGGTGCTGCAGATCGTCTTGGTGGCCACATGGGCGTAACGCGCAGTGGTTGTCAGCTTGGCGTGGCCGAGCAACACCTGAATGACCCGCACGTCCGTGTTCGCCTCCAGCAAATGGGTCGCGAAGCTGTGGCGGAGCGTGTGCAGCGTTGCCGCCTTCTTGATGCCCGCCATGTGCTTGGCCGAGGTGAACGCCCGGTTCAACTGGCGCGGCGACAGCGGGTTGATTTTGGGCTTGCCCGGGAACAGCCACCCCTCCGGACGGGAATTCACACCAGTAGTCGCGCAACAACGCGAGCAGATTGGGCGACAGCATCGCTTTGCGATCTCGACCACCCTTGCCGTCATCGACATGGATCAGCATGCGGTCGCTGTCGATGTCCGTTACCTTGAGGTTGCACACCTCGGAGGCGCGCAGCCCCGCCCCGTAGCTGATGCCAAGGGCGGCGCGATACTTGAGCCCGAGGCCGGGAACGGCGGCCAACAGATCGGCCACCTCCTCGACACTTAGCACTATGGGTAATTTGCGGGGTTTGCGGTGAAACTGCATGAATCGTTTCATGTCTTCACGTCCGCAGGTGGTGCCGAAAAAGAAGCGAAGCGAAATAATACGCACGTTGAACGTACTGGCCGACACGCTGTCCTCGGTCATTTTGAGCTGATACGCGCGCAATTCCTCCGGCGTGGCCGTGTCAGGCGGCCGCCCAAGAAACGCCGCGAAATGCTTCACGTTGCGAATATGGGCTTTCTGGGTCTTCTCGGCCAAACCCCGAATGCTCATGTCTTCGATCATCCGCTGGCGTAGCGGGCTTACTCTCTCCTCTGTCATGGGAGCCTCCTGTCTGATGATTGAGAAGGCCCCAATCGTCAGCCAGGTCGCCGAGATCACAAAACGCGCAGACCCCATGAGGGCCGGGCGGCAACATTAGCCAAGCGCGCCAATGCCGCGGAGCGGCTTAGTCCCTCCGCCCATCCTACCGCAGCCGTGCTCAACGCGAACGGCCCGTCGCTGCCTTTCACGGCATGAGCCGTCGCTGCATTGCGGCTTCGCCGAAGCGGACGTTGAGCAATATGGGCAGCATTTCAATCGGTCAGACGCCCAGTACCCTTACTTCTGGATCTCAGGCAAACAAAGGGCGGTTCAGTCGTCTACGGCCCGGGATCGTACAACAGCATCCTGTTTATTTGCCGCAATAGAAGGCTCAATGAGATTGTGGGCCGGGTTCACACCACTATCAAGCAGATACGCACTCGGAGCGTCTGAGACAGGCCATTGCACCCGATTTGCGAAGTCGTCGATCCACGCAATCTGTTTATCGTCGTCAAGCGTATCAAGAATGAAGGTCGGAGTATCAGTCGCCAGTCGCAGTTCCATAATCGCGAAACGAGCAAACAGCATGATCTCAATCATCGTGCGGTTGGCATAGACAGTAATTACTACATGTTCTGGGAATTGCAGGCGCTGATCTACAGCCGCACAGCACGCATCTAACCGTACAGAAAGTTGTTCGAGGTCGGAAACTACGAACGTGACGCACCAAACCTTTCACCACTTCCTATGCATGACCGGAATCCTCATGGCTGAGCAATGCAGTATCCGGCGATCTGGGAGAAAGGCTGAAAATTCATCGTTGACTTTCAAAAAGATCTACATCTTGTGCCGCGCGCCAAAATTCTTTCGATATTATTTTGGTGCTTTATTTTATATATAAGTCAATGGCTTACGTTATTTTTCGGCGAGAGGGTATCGATCAACGTTGACGCGGAGGGTGGCTTTTCCCTATTCATCCTACCAATGGATTCGCAACAGGCCAGGGAGGAGGGGCTGTGGCTGACTCGGGCGATAAACGGTGGAAGTCCGGCTCGGCGCAAGTGGCCGAGGGGATAGGGAAGGCTATCATCCAGGACATCTACGGCGTCGGAGAGAAGCTGCCTCTGGAGGCGGAGCTGGCGCATCAATACAATGCTTCGCGCAACACTCTGCGCGAAGCCATGCGGCTGCTCGCGGCGAAGAACCTCGTGGAAATCGCCCCGCGACGCGGTACCGTCGTTCGCCAGCGCTCGGCGTGGAATGTTCTCGACCGCGACGTACTGGAATGGTCCGCCGACCAGCTGCTCGACGATCCGACTTTCATGGAAGAATTCGTGCGGATGCGCTTCGTGATCGAACCTGCTGCCGCACAGGAGGCGGCGCGCAACGCGACCGACGCGGAGATCGCGACCCTCCGCACGGCCTACGAGACCATAGAGCGGCTTGTCGATCAGCAGGATCTGCCTGAATGCCTTGAGGCCGATCTGGCCTTCCACATCGCCGTTGCGAACGCGACAGGCAACAGGTTCCTGATATCCGTGGCCCATTCGATCGCTTACGCGATGCGTCTCAACTTCCAACGTCTTTTCGAGGCACCCCACAACCTCAAGGACAATCTCGAAAACCACCGCCTCGTCATGGAGGCGATTGCGAACCGCAATCCCCACGAGGCGCATACGGCGGCGCTGGCATTGCTCGCACGCGCGCACGCGGCCACGCGCAACCTTTTCGACGACCCACCATAGAGGCGTCCGTCGACCAACGACCAAACCAGAAAACCATGGAAAATAAGGAGATAACCCATGAAAAGAAACGCACTCGTATCCACCGTTGCCGCACTCGCCGTTCTGGCGGGGCCGGCCTTCGCCGACTATCCCGAACGCCCCATTACCCTGATCGTGCCGTGGTCTGCGGGCGGGGGCACGGATGCCGTCGGTCGCATGATCGCCGAAGGTCTGAGCGGCGAACTGGGCACGCCGGTGAACGTTGTGAACCGCACAGGTGCCGGCGGCATCGTCGGGCACACCGCGATGATCGAAGCCGATCCCGACGGGTATACCATTGGTCTGGCTACGGCGGAAATCACCACCTATGCCGCTATCGGAACTTCTGCGATTTCCGCCGATGGCATGACGGCCATCGGGCTGGTGAACTTCGACGCCTCGGCCTTCAACGTGCGCGCCGATAGCGAATGGGCTGACGCCAAGGAAGCGCTCGCGGCTATCGCGGCCAATCCAGGTGAATACAAGGCGTCGGGCTTCCCCGTCGGCGCGGCCTATCACCTCGCATTTGCCTCTTTCCTCAACCAGAACGGCGTCGATCCCACCAACGTGGTAGTTGTCCCCAGCCAGGGCGCCGCTCCCGGCTTTCAGGAGCTTGTTGCGGGCGGTGTATCCATCGTCCCGTCCTCCCTGCCCGAAGCAGCATCGATGCGCGATGCGGGTCTGGTGAAAACCTTGGCTGTGCTGTCGGCGGAACGTCTGGATGCCTATCCCGATGTTCCGACCGCCGAAGAGGCTGTCGGCAAAGCCTTCGCGGGCGGCACGTGGCGCGGTGTCGTGGGGCCCAAGGGGCTTGACGGCGAGATCACCGTGACTCTCGAAGAGGCGCTGTCCAACGTTTACCAAAGCGAGGAGTTTCAGGAATTCATGGCCAATCGCGGTTTTGGAGTGAGCTGGCTCGGCGCCGAGGACTTTGCCGCGTTCATGACGGAGGCAACGGCAAACAACGCCGATGTCATCGGTAAGCTCGGCCTGCGCCAGTAACCTCAGGGGGTCCGCAAATGAAACTGAATGACGCCATACTCGGGACGGTTTTTATACTGATCGCAGCATTGGTGCTGTTTCAGGTGCGGACCTTTCCCACCCTTCCAAACCAACCCTACGGGCCAGGCACTTTCCCGGGCATCATCGCGGCGGTCATGGCGCTATGCGGCGGCGCGATGATCCTTAACGGTGTGAGATCGCAGGCCCCGCTTGTGACCCTGTCGGACTGGATTCGCACTCCTGGTGCGGCGGGGCGCATGGCGGCGATGCTTGCCTTCGTGGTGCTCTACATATTGCTGAGCAAACCCATTGGCTTCCCGCTGCTCGTTCCTGTGCTCCTGATCGCGCTCCTGTGCATCATGCAGGTGCGCGTGGTGCTTGCGGTGCCAATTGCGCTCGTGACGACTGGGGCCATCTGGCTGCTGTTTGCGAAACTCCTGATGGTGCCGCTGCCTTTGGGGCTGCTCACTGAGGTGATTTACTGATGGACGGATCTCTTCTCGCGGGCTTCGCTCAAGTCCTGCAACCGAGCGTATTCCTGATCATTCTGGGGGCGGCGACCTACGGGTTGCTGATTGGCTCGATCCCCGGACTGACCGCAACGATGGGCACGGCACTGTTGGTGCCGCTGACCTTCTTCCTTGACCCGATCCCGGCGATCGGAGCGATTGTCGCCGCGACCACCACGGCCATTTTCGCGGGCGATATTCCGGGGGCTTTGCTGCGCATTCCGGGCACGCCAGCCTCCGCGGCTTATACAGACGAAGCATATAAGATGCGCCAGAAAGGACAGGTCGAGTTGGCGCTTGGCGTGAACCTGATGTGTTCGACCATCGGCGGGCTTGTTGGGGTGGTGATCCTGATTATGGCCGCGCCGCAAATCGCCCGTTTCTCGCTGGGATTTTCCAGCTATGAATATTTCTTCCTCGCGCTTTTGGGCCTGTCCAGCGCGATCCTTGTCAGCAACGGGCCGCGCGTCAAAGGCGTGCTCTCGCTCTGCGCGGGGCTGATGCTGTCGACCATCGGCATCGATGTGGTGATGGGCATCCGCCGCTTTACCTTCGGCGATACCGAATTGATCGGCGGGATCTCGATTATTCCCGTGCTGATCGGGATGTTCGCGATCACCGAGATCCTGCGCAAATCCGCCGCCCCCTCCGACCTGCCGCCCACGCCGCCCCTGCGGGTGCGTGCGGCTATTTCGGGTGTGCTCGGAACGCTGTGGACTTATAAGGGCGGGGTCGCGCGCTCCTCGCTGATGGGCAGCGCCATCGGTGCCCTGCCCGGAGCGGGGGCGGATATCGCCTCGTGGATTGCCTTCGCCCTGTCCAAGAAGTTTTCCCGCACGCCTGAGAAATTCGGAACGGGCCATCCCGAAGGCATCGTCAGCGCCTCTAGCGCGAACAACGCGGCCCTGTCGGGGGCATATGTTCCCAGCCTTGTCTTCGGCATTCCGGGCGACACGATCACCGCCATCCTGATCGGCGTCCTGTTGATGAAGGGGATCACCCCCGGGCCGATGGTCTTCGTCATGGACACGGGGCTGGTGAACGCGATTTTTGCCGTGTTCATCCTCGCCAACCTGCTGATGTTGCCGCTGGGTCTGGGCGCCATCATGGTCTCGCGCCAACTGCTCTCGCTGCGCCAGAACATCCTGTTCCCGATCATCCTGCTCTTTTGTGTCGTCGGGGCGTTCGCGGCCAACAACACCCTGTTCGATGTCTGGGTGCTGCTGATCCTCGGGCTTGTCGCCTTCGTGCTGGAGGAGAACGAATTCCCCCTGGCGCCCATGATCCTTGCCCTGATCCTCGGACCTCTGATCGAAGAGAATTTCATGAAGTCGGTGATCAAGGCAGATGGCAACCTGCTTGAATTCTTCGCGCGTCCCATTGCGGGCACGCTTGGCACGATCACGCTGCTCCTCTGGGTGCTGATGCTTGTGCTGTCCCTTCGCCAGAGTTTCAAAACACGCACAAGGAAATCGACGACATGACGCGCAAAGTAGTGGTTATCGGCGGCACCAGCGGCATTGGTCGCGCTATTGCGACGGGGTTTCTTGACGCCGGTGATGAGGTCACCGTGACGGGCCATGAGGCGGTGGACGACTTGCCCGATGGTATGGCGCAGGCCGTGTTGGATGTCAGGGATAGCGCGGCTGTGACGGACTTCTTCGTGCCAATGGATCGGCTTGATGTGCTGGTCAATTGCGCGGGCGTCATTCGGCGCGGCGGGGCGGAGTTTACCCACGACGGGTTTGCCGATGTGGTGGATATCAATCTCAACGGGTCGCAGCGCTGCTGCGTCGCCGCCCATAGCGCGCTCAAGGCGGCGTCGGGATGCGTGATCAACACCGCGTCGATGCTGACCTACTTCGGCTCGGCGGTCTCACCCGCTTATGCCGCCTCCAAGGGCGGGATCGGGCAACTCACGCGGTCGCTGGCTCTGGCATGGGCGGGCGATGGCATTCGGGTAAACGCGCTTGCTCCCGGCTGGATCGCCACGCCGCTGACGCAGGCTCTGGGAGAGGACGCCGAACGCTCTGCCACGATCCTAGGACGGACCCCCATGGGTCGCTGGGGGCGGCCCGAAGATCTTGTTGGTCCCGCCATGTTCCTTGCGTCTTCGGCCGCAGGTTTCGTGACCGGAGCAATTTTACCAGTCGATGGCGGATACGCCGCTGCTTAAGAACATAGGGAAATAGACTATGAGTAAACTCTACGATAGTGACGAGGCGCTTTTTGCCCTGATGCGCGAGCGCCTGTTCACGGCCGTTATTGGCGATGTGATGGACGTTATGGGCCTGCGTAAGCAGTTCCTGCCCGCAGGCATTTCGCCCCTGCAGCAGGCCAGCAAGATGGCTGGGCGCGCGATGTCTGTGCTTGAGGCGGACATCTTTGATGACGGGGACGAGGACTCGCGCGGGCCGTTGGCGAACAAGCCTTTCGGTCTCATGCTGGAGGCGCTCGACGATCTCAAGGCGGGCGAGGTCTATGTCGCAACAGGTTCGTCGCTGCGCTACGCGTTGTGGGGCGAGTTGATGACTACGCGTGCGCTTCACCTCAAGGCGGCGGGGGCGGTGCTCGACGGCTATGTGCGCGACGCAGACGGTATCGAAAGCCAAGGGTTTCCGACCTTCTGTCGCGGTGTTTACGCGCAGGATCAGGGGGTGCGCGGCAAGGTCATGGATTTCCGAACCGCCATCGAAATCGACGGCATCCGGATCGAAACAGGCACATTGATGTATGGCGACCGCGAGGGCGTTCTGATCATCCCGAAAGATGCCGAAGAGGAAGTCATACAGCGTGCGTTGGAGAAGGCCGAAACGGAAAACACGGTTGGCGAGGCGATCCGCAAGGGCATGTCCGCCGTCGAAGCGCTCGAAACATATGGCGTGATGTGAGGTGGAACCATGACACAGACCGATGACGAAAAAAGAATGTCCTACCAACTCGAAATGCCCAAATACGCAGCGGAGGATATCGTCATCCCCCACGCCGTGCCGCAGGACGAGCGGGTCTGGGTGCCGCAGGCGGAGAACGTCTATTTCCGCCCCCTGTGCCTCAACGTGTCACAGGGCTATTGGGTGAATGTGCTAAAGGTAACAAAAGGCGGCGTGCTCAGCCGTCACCGCCACCCGCAGCCCGTGCATGGCTACGTTCTCAAGGGGCGCTGGCACTACCTCGAACATGACTGGACCGCCGAAGAGGGTGGCTATGTCTACGAGCCGCCTGGTGAGACCCACACCCTCGTCGTGCCCGATGACGTACCTGAAATGATGACCCTGTTTCAGGTAAACGGCGTGATGTGTTACGTCGACCCTTGGGGCAAGCAGACGGGTTTCGAGGATGTGTTCACCAAGGTCGACATGTGTCGTGCGCACTACGAGGCCGTCGGCCTCGGCGCGGATTATGTCGATCAGTTTATTCGCTAGCCTTTGTGCCCTTGGCGGCCTCTAGGTGTTCCGTCCCGTCATCAGGGCTTTGTCGGGTGTGAATCCCGGAGACAAAATGCCCACAGAAACGGTCTGATGATCTGACCGTCGCGGAGTAAAATTCCGCAGTCTGACACCTGAAGCCGATGAGCGGAGGGTGGGGAGATGCGTTGTGTGGGCTTCTACAACCGTATCCGTCGGGGGTGCCATGTTGATGGTATGAGCAAGAGTGCAGCTGGCCGTCTTTGTGGGATCGACCGCAAAACGGTGGCAAAGATCCTGCGGCATTCCGTGCCCCCAGGGTCTCTGCCCAAGGCACAGGTCGAGACGACGGACCCGGCCAGCTACAAGGTGCTGATGCCCGGGGCCGCGGCATGACCGATCCCCCCGCAGGAACATCATCTCAAGAAGCTGCGTCTGCCGACCTTCAACGGCGAGTACGACAAGCGGGCCCGGCAATGCGCGGCGGAGAACAAGGACCATGTTCACTACCTGCTGCGGCTCTGTGAACTGGAACTGATCTAGCGCGAACGTCGGATGATCGAACGCCGGATCAAGGCCGCCAAGTTCCCGGCGACCAAGAGCCTGGACAGCTTCGACTTCAAGGTCGTCGCCTCACTCAACAAGCCCCAGACCATGGAACTGGCCCGCTGCGCGTTCGTGGACCGGCGCGAGAACGTCATCGCCCTGGGTCCGAGCGGCACCGGCAAGCCCGATGTCGCCCTGGGGCTCGGACTGGCGGCCTGGCAAAAGGGTCTGAAGGATCGCTTCACGACCGCTGCCGCCCTGGTCCACGAACTGATCGAAGCTGCCGACGAACGGGGCCTGCAGCGAATTCAAAAACTGCTGATCAGCCAAGAGCTTCTGATCATTGATGAACTCGGCTTCGTTCCGCTCAGCAAGACCGGCGCCGAGTTGCTGTTCGAGGTCATCTCCCAACGCTACGAGCGCGGCTCCATCGTCATCACCTCAAACCTGCCATTCGACGAATGGACCGAGGGATTCGGCTCAGAGCGCCTCACGGGAGCAATTCTGGATCGCCTGACCCATCACGTCCATATCCTCGAAACGAACGGCGAAAGCTTCCGGCTGCGCAAAAGCCGGAAAGCCCAAACCTGAACTCCACAAACCCAGGACTAAAAGGGCTGGCCTGCGGCCAGCACGCCATGGCACGCGCCAGCTATTTGGAAAGCACGCGCGCCAACGGCCCGACCAATCTTCAGAGCAGCCATTGGCCGAGCCGGCCCTGCGGAACGGCCCGTGGTTAGACCGGGCCGGTGGCGTAGTCGTCAGCGACCTTTAGCTTCACCAAGTCGCAGCCGTTAAGCTCGCCGTCGAAGGCGAGGTTGAAGAGCGCGACGTCAAGGAGCTTCTTCGCAATTTCTTACCTTACGCGGATCGCCCCTGCGTGCTTCGGTATAGGGTGCCGCCTCTGGCCGACGGCGCGGGCCAGCGAGCCCACCTTGCCGAACATGCAGCTGCAGAAATTTGCTACCGCAGCGAAAATCGCGTGAGTATGGACGGCCCTTTGCGGATGAGGTGGATGGCTCCTGCTCCACCCGGCGTCGCAATGCGCCATACTGCAGTTGTCATCGACTGCTGCGAGAGGAGCCACCCAATGACACTTAAGACAGTTGGCCTGGATCTGGCCAAGGACGTGTTTCAAGTTCACTGCGGTTCCGCCACTGGTCGCCGGATCATCAACATGAAGATCAAACGTGCAAAATTGCTCCCTTTCTTCGCGAGCTTACCGCGCTGTGTGGTTGGCATAGAAGCACGTGGTTCAGCGCATCATTGGGGTCGCGAACTGCGCAAACCTGGTCACGACGTTCGTCTGATGCCTGCCGCCTACGTCAAACCCTATGTGAAGCAGGGCAAGACGGATGCAGCAAATGCGGAGGCGATCTGCGAAGCGGTTCGCCGCCCGACTATGCGCTTTGTTGAAACCAAATCCGAGCCGCAGAGCGGACACGCTGCCGAGGCTTTGGCGGACCGGGAGTGGATTCGGACCGCGTTCCCAACACGCTCGACCCGGTCGGTCTTGATACCTTCTGGCGGTTAATCTTGGCGTGAAACCTGCGCCGCCATCGGTAACACCCTCCAAAAACCTGCCGATATGTTGCGCTTAGCTTGATGGACTGCACCAAATCTGCTTCAGAGCCAAAACGGCATGCCCGTAAACACATTCGGGTAAGCTGTTCCAACCATAGGCTGCGCCTATTTGCGCGAATTCTGCGATCCGTATTTCTTCTGGGGCAATTACTGCTCAACAGGAGAGACCAAAATGCAATCACCCACCACCCTGATCAAAGGCGGCCTGCTGGCGGCCAGCCTCGCGGCCTTTGCGCCGTTCGCGGCATTGGCAGCCGATGTGACCATCCGGCTTGGCCATGTCCTGCCGGAAAGCCACAGCTGGCACACCGCCGCGACCGGGTTCGCGGACGAGGTGAACAGCCGCACCGAAGGCCGCGTCCAGATCGACGTTTTTCCCTCTGGCCAGCTCGGCAGCGAGAAGGATGTGATCGAAGGTCTTCAATTCGGCTCGGTTCAGGCCGGTCTGATCGGCTCTGGTTCGTTTCAAGGCATCGAGCCGCGTATGGGCATCATCGAAATGCCCTATGCTTGGGGCACCCGCGAACAGGCGTTTGCCGCGCTAGACGGCGATCTGGGTGTGGCGTTGGCCGACATGCTGGACGGCAAGGGCATCAAGGTTCTGGGCTGGTGGGAAAACGGCTTCCGCAACATCACCAACAACGTCCGCCCGGTTGAAAAGCCCGAAGACCTCGCCGGTCTGAAAATTCGCGTCACGCCGGACAAGGTGCGTCTGGCCACGTTCGAAGGACTTGGTGCAGAACCTGCGCCGCTGTCCTTTGGTGAGCTTTATTCCGCGCTGCAACAGGGCCTGTTCGACGCGCAGGAAAACCCGCTGGCGATCATCTATTCGGCGTCTTTTTTCGAGGTTCAGAAATACGTCTCGCTTTCCGAGCACATCTGGGGCGCGGCGACACTGACCATGTCAAAATCCGTGTGGGACAAGATCTCGCCCGAGGATCAGGCCATCGTGATGGAGGCCGCCACCTCCTGGGGTCTGAAACAGCGTGACATGGTTGCCGCTGCCAATGACGAGTTGATCGCGCAGCTTGAAGCAAAGGGCATGGAGTTCAACGAAGTGGATAAAGCCGCCTTTATTGCAGCGGTCGAGCCGATCTGGGAAAGCCAAAAGGATGTCTATGGCGAAGAGCTTCTGAACATCCTCAACCAGTACCGCAAATGACCCTGCGGCCGGAAATAACAGAAGTTGCATCGGTGGAGCCGGTGCAACTTTATGACTTCTCGCAGAAGGTGCTGTTTTCGCCTGCGGCGCGCGGTGAAGGCTTTATCAAGCTGAGCGTGACCACGGGCAAGAAGGGCGCGAAATCCACCGCCCACAGCCATCCCCGCGACGAGGTGACCCTGACGCTGAAAGGTGAGGCGATCCTGCGTGCCGGGGGCGAGGAATACCAGATGACCGAGGGCACCGCCGTGCGCCTGCCGCCCGGTCTGGATCACACGGTCGAGGTGATCTCGGACGAATGGGTTGTCGTGGCCGCCTATTGCGACGAATGCATGCTCTGCCGCGGACCGGAAGGATTTCTGAAGCCATGACACTCGGGACCGGGTCGCTGCGCGCGGCCACACTCATCGACCGGGCCGCGCGCTGGTCTGGCGCGGCGCTGGTGGCAGCATTTGCGATAATGGTCGTCTACGTCATCATCTCGCGCTACCTATTCTCCTCCACGCCGCGCTGGGCCGAGGAACTGCCGCGGCTGGCACTGGTCTGGCTCACCTTTGTGGGCGCGATCTCGGGTTTCGTGCGCGGCTCGCATTTCCGCGCCGGGTTGCTCGACCTGGTCTCTCTGCCACCGATGTTGCGCCGTGGGCTGGCCGTCCTGGCCTGGCTGGCGATCGCCGTCTTTCTCGCGGTGTTCATCTGGACCGGCTGGAAACTGACGCAGATCACATGGTCGCATCAAACCACCGCACTGTCGCTGCCGGCCGGGATCTTCTACCTCTCGCTGCCGGTCTGTTGCGGGTTCGCCCTTGCGGGCTTGATCCTGAAAGGGGGCCGGGCATGAGCCTTGCGCTTGCTCTTCTTCTCGTGGCCTTCGTGGTCTTGGTGCTGCTGGATGCGCCGATTGCCGTGGCGCTTGGCCTGTCGTCGATGTTCTATCTTCTGATTTCCGATGCCGCGCCGATGATCGTGGTGGCGCAGAGGGCCGTGGCGGGGATCAACAGCTTTACCTTGCTGGCAATCCCGCTGTTCCTGCTGGCCGGTCTATTGATGGTTCACGGCGGCCTTGCCCCCCGGATCATCGCACTGTGTTCGGCGTTGATCGGGCGGCGCACCGGCGGTTTGGCGATGGTGATGATCATCGCCTGCATGATGTTCGGCTCGCTCTCGGGTTCGGGGGTGGCTGACGTGGTGGCCATCGGCACGATGATGCTGCCCGCGATGAAGGATCAGGGGTATGCGCCCGGCTTCTCGGCCTCGGCTTTGGGTTGCGCGGGCTCGCTTGGCACCGTCATTCCGCCGTCGATTGTGTTGATCGTCTATGGCACGGCCACCAACAGTTCGATCGGCCAGCTTTTCGTTGCCGCGATCCTGCCGGGCATCCTGCTGGGCCTCGGGCTGATGCTGGTGGCCTGGTGGATTTCCCGTCGCAACGGCTGGCAAGGAGGCGAGCCGTTCTCCTGGGGGGAACTGGGCCGCGCCGCCAAGGGCTCGATCCTTGCCATGTTGGCGCCGATTATCATCGTGGGTGGCATCCGCCTTGGCATCTTCACCCCGACCGAGGCCGCCGGGATCGGCGTCGCCTACGCGCTGTTCATCGGGGTCTTTGTCTATCGCGCGCTGTCGCTTGCCACCTTGATGCGGCTGTTGCGTGAAACGACTGAAATGACCGGCGTGATCCTGCTTGTCATCGCCTCGGCCTCGGTCTTCGGCTGGATCCTCGCCGCCGAACAGGTGCCGCAGATGGCCGTCAACGGCATCACGCAGACCACAGATAGCGGAACTGTCGCGCTGTTGCTGATGATGGCGGTTCTGCTGATCCTCGGCACCTTTATGGAAAGCATCGCGATCATCCTGATCCTTGCGCCGGTCTTCCTGCCGATCCTTGGCCATTACGGCATCGACCCTGTCTATTTCGGCATCTTGCTGACCATCAACCTCGCCATCGGCGCCAACACCCCGCCCTTGGGCATCGACCTGATGGCCGCCTGCCGCGTTGGGGAAATCCCGCTCAGTGCGTCGTTCAAATACCTGATCCCCTTCCTTGGCGTGATGGTCGGCGTGCTGCTGCTGCTTGTCCTGTTTCCCGCTCTGATTACCGATCTCCCGGGCATCCTGTTCTGATCCCGGCCCTCGAAAGAAAGAAGGTTCTCATGCCGATTACCCCCGATACCCGCGTCGACCTTGACCGCTTCTGGTCCACCATCGAAGCCTCTGGCGAGATCGGCAAAGGCCGCCCCGGCGGGCTTTCACGACTGACGCTGAGCGATGACGACCGGACCATGCGCGACCTGTTTCGCAGTTGGTGCGAAGAGGCGGGCCTTTCGGTCGAAGTGGACGCCGCGGGCAACATCTTTGGCCGCCGCGATGGCGCTGACAACGACCTGCCGCCGATCTTGATCGGCAGCCATCTGGACACCCAGATCAACGGCGGGCGGTTCGACGGGATCGCGGGTGTTCTGGCCGGGCTGGAAGTGATCCGCAGCCTGAATGACGCGGGCCATGTCACGAAGCGCCCCATTGTCGTCGTCGACTGGACCAATGAGGAAGGCGCGCGGTTTTCGCCGCCGATGGTCGCCTCGGGCTGCTTTATCGGCAAATATGACATCGACTGGGTGCATGACCTGATCGGCGACGATGGCGCGCGGTTCGGCGATGAGCTGGAGAGGATCGGCTACAAGGGCGACCTTGCCTGCAAGGCGGGTGAGATCGACGCCTATTTCGAGCTGCATATCGAGCAGGGGCCGATCCTGGATGCCGAAAACCGGCAGGTGGGGATCGTCACCGGCGGCTATCCGGTGCGCGGGATGCGGGCGTCGTTCAAGGGACAGACCTCGCACACCGGGCCGACGCCGATGGACCTGCGCAAGAACGCGTTGGCGGCGGGCGCACGCTGGCTGACGGCCGTGGATGACATCGGTTGGGATTTCGCGGTCCATGACGGCAAGGCCACCGCAGCGCGCCTGACCGCCTGGCCGAACAAGCCGGGGATCCTGTCCGACACCGCCGAGGCCGTCTGTGACGTGCGCCACCCTGATCCGATCACCACCCGCGCGATGGCGGAAAAGATGCGCCGGGCGCTGTTCGAATCCGCCGCGCGCTGTGGCTGCGAGGCGCAGATCGAGGATGAATGGGAATGGGGCGGCGACATATTTGACCACGAGATGATCGACGGCATTCGCGACGAGGCAATCCGCATGGATTTCAACTGGCGTGATATCCAGAGCCAGGCGGGCCATGACGCCTATTTCCTTGCCACCCATTGCCCGACCGCGATGATTTTTGCGCCCTGCGAAAACGGCATTACCCACAACAACGAAGAAAACTGCACATCCGGGGATTTCGTCGCTGGTCTCAACATCCTGTTGCATGCCGTCGTGAAACGGGCCGATAGATGAGTACGTTGATCGGACATGAGGCGCTTGAAGCCGTGTTGGACTGGCCCGATCTGATCGGGCAGTTGCGCGACTGGTACCGCAGCAACGCGGTGCAGGCCCCGGACCGGCAGGTGCTGAGCATTGCCCAGCCTGACGGCAGCGAGGCATCGCTCCTGATCATGCCCGCCTGGGTTCCGGGGGACAGCATTGGCGTCAAGGTGGTGACTTTCTTTCCCGACAACGCTGCCAAGGGCCGCCCGACGATCAACGCCGGCTACTTGCTGTTTGATGGTGAGACCGGGCAGATGCAGGCGGCCTTGGATGGCGATGTATTGACCGCGCGGCGCACGGCGGCTGCGTCAGCACTGGCGGCGGATTTTCTCGCGCGCAAGGATGCCCGAAACTTGCTGATCGTCGGCACCGGGCAACTTTCGCTCGCCGTGGCGGCCGCGCATTGTGCGGTGCGGTCTTACACCTCGGTTTCAATCTGGGGGCGCAGCGGTGAAAAGGCAGTGGCTGTTGCCGAAGCGCTCAGGACACAGGGCCTGCCTGCGCAGGCAGCGCGTGACCTCGGAGCGGCGTGCCGCGCGGCGGATGTGATCAGTACCGTCACCGCCTCCACAAGGCCCATCATCCATGGCGAATGGCTCAAACCCGGCAGCCACCTCGACCTGATCGGAGCCTTCAAGGGCGACATGCGCGAAAGCGACGATCGGGCGATCACGCAGGCCGAGGTTTTCGTCGATCTGAGGGCAGGGGCCTCGTTGGCGGGCGATCTTGCGCAGCCGCTGGATGCAGGCCGGATCAAACCGGACCACATCCGCGCCGATCTGGCCGAATTGTGCCAGGGGGCGCACCCCGGTCGCAAGGATGACAGTGCCCGTACCGTGTTCAAATCCGCGGGCATGGCGCTGCAGGATTTGGCGACGGCCAATCTGGCCCGCGATCACGCCATGTCGGGGTAAAGCGCCAGAAGCTCTTGCGCGATGTCGACGAATCTCTGCTCCGAGGTCGACAGTTTTTCTCTCGGGGCATGAACCAGATAGACATCGGCGCCAATCGTCTCGTCCGTGATCCTGAGCGGCCAAAGATCGCCGCGCCTGATGTCGTCCTGCGCGGTCATCAGCGGCAGGATCCCAATACCCATCCCGGCCACGATCATTCTGCGGACCTCTTCGATGTTGGTGCTCAGCCCGTTGATGCGGTTGCCCAACCGGGTGCCTTCGCGCAAGACTGACATAGGCTCCAGTCCCATGCCTTCGGTGGCGCAGGCAAAACTGATGAAGGGCTCGCGCTGCAGATCACGGAGCGCGACGCTTTCCTGCCCGAACAACGGATGCTCGGCGCCGCAGAAAACACAGAACTCCTCTCGAAACAGGCGGATCGATGGCAGGTTGACCAGCGGTTTGGCCAGCAGACAGAACCCGATCGTGCCACGCCCCTGCTGGATTGAACGGACGATGGCCTGGCTGTTCTGGACCTCGCTCTGAAAGGCCACCGACGGATATCGCTGATGATAGAGCCGCAGCAATTCGTCCATCATCGGTGACACCAGGTTACTGATGATTTGATACCGGACTTGCCCGCGTTCCTCTTCTTCGGCGTCACGGACCAGCAGGTTGATCCGCTCGGCGCTGTGAAAGATATCGCGGCATTCCTGAAAGATCTTGTCGCCGCGCGTCGTCAGTTCAAAGTGGCGGCTGTCGCGAAAGACCAACTGGCAATCAAGCTGCGCTTCTAGCTTTTGCAGGGCGTTGCTGACCGAGGGCTGGCTCAGGCCAAGCCGTTTGGCGGCCTTGGTGATGCTCTGCTCTTTCGCAATCATGTAGAACATGCGCAGCAGGTTCCAGTTCAGGTCGGATTGCAGCTGGGTGGTCATGTTCATGATTCGACTTGTTGTTCGGGTTGGCCAAGAGTGCCCTATTTTTCATCACCCTCCACATAGTCAATGCGAATACCTGTGATCGACGCTGGCTATGGTGCTCAACTGTGCGCATCGTCAGCGTTCGGCTAAGCTTGCCGCTCATTTCATCGGAAAGCGAAAAACATGAACATCACCCGTTTGCACCCCGGCCCGCGCATGAGCCAGGTCGTCACTCATAACAACACCGTTTACCTCGCTGGTCAGGTTGGCACCGCCGGTGCCGATGTCGCGACCCAGACCCAGGATTGTCTGGACGCCATCGACCGTCTTCTGGAGGAGGCCGGCAGCAGCAAATCCAAGCTGTTGCAGGTCATCATCTGGCTGGCAGATATGGCAGACTTCCAACAGATGAACGCGGTCTATGACGCATGGATTGATCCCGGCAATCCGGCGGCGCGCGCCTGTGGCGAGGCCAAGCTGGCCACGCCGGATTACAAGGTGGAGTTCATCGTCACTGCTGCGGTCTGAGCACCGTTTTCGGACCGGGGGTTATACTTGTCATAACCCCCGGCTATTTGACCCATTCGCTCTCTCGCCGCCATCCTTTTCCCAGAAATCAGGCAACAGGACAGGGCATGACATCTCAACTCGACCTCTCGGACATCGAAACAGCGACGCTGGGCCATTTCCTTGAAACCGGCTTCATGGTGCCCGCGCTGCAGGGGCTGCTGCCGGATCGTCGGATCTTTGGCCCTGCGCTGACCGTGCGGATGCAGGGCGACGACGGCGCGATGTTGACCGATGCGCTCTCTGCCGCGAAACCCGGGCAGGTCATCGTCATCGACCGTTGCGGCGACCTGCGCCATGCCTGCTGGGGCGCAGTCACCACTGCCGCGGCCAAGGCGCGCGGCGTGGTGGGCGCGGTGATCGACGGCTTTGCCACCGACCGCTCTGCCCTCGAGCAGGAAGACTTTCCGGTCTGGTGCCGCGGCCGGTCGCCGCTGACCACCAAGCCGCGCGGGCTGGGCGGCGATTTCAACGTGACCGTGGGCTGTGGCGGCGTCTCCGTCCGGCCTGGCGATATGATCCTGGCCGACGAAAGCGGCGTTGTCGTGCTGGACAAGGATCAGGCCGCAACCCACGCGGCGCGCGCCCGTAAGATGCAGGAAGACGAGGTCACAATCATCGAACGGCTGCGCGCGGGCGAGACCTTGGCCGAAATCACGCGGGGCAAAAAGCACCCCGCCTAGAACCGGAAAACCGGCGTAACCCTATTTCACTTTATCCAACTGACAGAGAGACCCATGACTCAAACTGTATCCAGAAAACTCCTCACCGGGATGGCCGCCCTTGCCGCCAGCACTGCGCTGACGCTGGCCACGCCCGCTTCGGCTGACAAGGCGTCCAACACGCTCAACGTGGCCTTCGCCGCCGAGCCCGAGCCGCTCGACACCTACAAGATCGCAGGTCGCCAGGGTCTGATCCTCGCACGGCACATCTATGACGGGCTGCTTTACAAGAACCTCGATACTGGTGAGATCGTGCCCGCGCTGGCGGAATCCTGGGAATTCACCGGCCCGCTTACGATGGAATTCACCCTGCGCCAGGGCGTCAAGTTCCACAACGGCGCCGATTTCACCGCGGATGACGTGGTCGAGACACTCAACACCGTGATCACCCCGGAATATGGCACGCGGTATTCGATCTCGGTCGACTGGATCGACAGCGTCGAAAAGTTGGACGACTACAAGGTGCGCATCAACATGGCCAAGCCCTTTGCCGGCGCGGTCGAGATGCTGGCCGATGCGCTGCCGATCTATCCGCACGAATTCTTTGCCGAAAATGGCTCGGCTGGCATGGCCGCCACGCCTATCGGCACCGGCCCTTACAAGCTGGTGAGCCAAGAGCCCGGCATTCGCTACGAGATGGAGCGCTTTGCGGATCACTACGCGGGCAGCCCCAAATCCGGTGCGACCATCGATAAGATCACCGTGCGCACCATCCCCGAGATGAACACCCAATACGCCGAGCTGATGTCCGGCTCGCTTGACTGGATCTGGCGTATTCCCCCGGATCAGGCATCGCGTCTGGAAGGCCGGGTGCAGATCATCAGCGCACCGATCATGCGTATCGGTTATGTCGGTTTCGCCCCCGAGGCGATGGCAGGCGACACGCCGATTGCCGACAAGAGGGTGCGTCAGGCGCTGATCCACGCCACCAACCGGGGCGCAATCGTCGACGCCTTCGCAGGCGGCGCGTCCAAGGTGCTCAACACGGCCTGCAACCCGGCGCAATTCGGCTGTGAGCAGGACGTCGCGGCCTATGAATACAACCCGGAGAAAGCCAAGGCTCTGTTGGCCGAGGCGGGATACGAAGACGGTTTCGAGTTGGAAATGGTGTTTGCCGCCATGCCCCGCCCGACGGCCGAGGCGGTGGCCGCAGACCTCGCCAAGGTCGGCGTGACACTGGAGCTGAACGAACAGCAGTATTCCTCGGGTATCGGCAAGTGGCGCGCCAAGGAGCTTCCGGCGTTCTTCTCGAACTGGGGTAGCTACGGCATCGGTGACACCGCTTTTATCCTGTCGAACTTCTTTGGCGGCGGCGCGGATGACCTCGTGCAGGATGCCGAACTGGCAGCTTGGTTGACCGAGGCGGACACCGCATCAGACCGCGACGTGCGCGCCGAGAACTACGCCATGGCCGTCAAGAAGATCGCGGAAGAGGCCTATTGGATGCCCATGTACAACTTCAACGTTAACTACGGGCTGTCCAACGACCTAGACTTTACTCCGCATCCGGATGAGTTCGCCCGTTGGTGGGCTGCCAGCTGGAAATAAGCTGACCCTGCCAACGTAACGGGCCGGGCGGTCTGCTCCCTGCCGTCCGGCCCCAATAACGGAAAGATCCATGCTCTCTTTCATCTCCAAACGTCTGCTCGTGGCGCTGCTGGTCTGTTTGACCGTCTCTGCGCTCAGCTTCGGGCTGATGTTCCTGTCGGGCGACCCGGCGATTGCCATCGCTGGCGCTGGCGGCCGGGCCCAGGACGCGGAGGCGATCCGTGTCGCTTATGGCTTTGATCGGCCGTTGATCGTGCAATACCTTGACTGGATCGGAAGTGCCTTGACCGGGAACCTGGGGCAGAGCATCTATTTCAACGTGCCGGTGACCGAGATCATCGGCAACCGTGTTGGCGTCACGCTGACTTTGGGTTTCGTTTCCTTCATCGTCGCCCTGGTGATTGCGGTGCCTCTGGGCATCGCGGCGGCCCTGAGGCCGAACGGCTGGATCGATCGCCTCGCGCTGGTCATCGCCGTGTCGGGTCAGGCGATCCCGAGCTTTTGGCTGGGGCTGATGGCAATCGTCGTCTTCGGCGTCTGGTACGGCATGGTCCCGATTTCGGGCGCGGAGACATGGCAGGGTTACATCCTGCCGGTGATCGTGCTGAGCTATTACGCCATCCCCGAACTCATGCGCATAACCCGCTCGGGCATGATCGACGTTCTGGCCACGGATTACGTCCGCGCGGCGAAAGCCAAGGGACTGCCCATGCACATGGTGATTTCACGCCACGCCCTGCGCAACGCGGTCCTGCCGCTGGTATCGCTCGCGGCGGTGCAATTGGGCCAGCTTCTGTCCGGCTCCATCGTGATCGAGAGCGTATTCGCGCTAAACGGGCTGGGGCGGCTGGCCTGGGAATCGCTTTTGCGCAGCGACTTGCCAGTGGTGCAGGCGATCATCCTAATCCTGTCACTGCTCTACGTGGTCCTGACCACGCTGGCGGACGTTCTGAACGCGGTGCTTGATCCGCGCCTGCGGGGGGCCTCTTGATGTCCGAAATTTCCGTGGAAACCGCCCGCCCCAGCCTTTGGCGCAAGATGCGCGGCAATACCGGGGCGCTGATCGGCGGCACGCTTTTGGCGGTGATCGTGCTGATTGCGCTCTTCGCGCCATTGCTCGCCCCGCATGACCCGATTGCGCAGGATCTGACACGCCGCCTGCTGCCGCCTTTCTGGCATGATCGCTCGGTGCCGGAACACCTGCTCGGGACCGATCACCTTGGCCGCGATTACCTGTCGCGCCTCATCTACGGGGCGCGGGTGTCGCTGGGTGTCGGGCTGGGGGTGATCCTTGTCTCGGGTGCCATCGGCATCACGCTGGGCCTGCTAGCCGGATATTTCGGCGGCTGGATCGACATGGTCATCAGCTTCGTCATCACAACGCGCCTGTCGCTGCCCATCGTGCTGGTGGCACTGGCGGCGGTGGCGCTGGGTGGCGCGTCGCTGACCACGCTTATCACCGTGCTTGGCCTGCTTCTTTGGGACCGGTTCGCAGTTGTCACCCGCGCTGCCGCGCAAAGCCTGCGGCATCAGGAATTCATAATGGGTCTGCGGGCCATCGGGGCCAGCCGCGCGCGGATCCTGTTTCTTGAGATTCTGCCCAACATGCGCGCCACGATTCTTGTCGTCGTCTCTTTGGAGGTCGCAAACGTGATCCTTCTGGAAGCGGCGCTGTCCTTCCTCGGGCTGGGGGTGCGCCCGCCGACGCCAAGCTGGGGGCTGATGATTTCCGAGGGCCGCGACAACATTCTGTTCGACCCTTGGCTCATCGCTCTTCCCGGATCGGCCCTCTGCCTGCTGGTGCTGGCGGTGAACCTCTTTGGCGACGGAATGCGCGATATCACGGGGCCTGCACGAAAATGACCGAGATGATGCTTGATATTCGCAACCTGCGCGTGTCGATCCCTACCGACCGGGGCAAGTTGAACGCGGTTCGCGGTGTGGATCTGCAAATTGCCAAGGGAGAGACGCTCTGTCTTGTTGGCGAGTCGGGCTGCGGCAAGTCGCTGACAGCGACCTCGATCATGGGGCTGCTGCCGCGCTACGCCAAAGTCACCACCGACCGATTTGAAATGGCCGGGCAGGATCTGACCATCAAGACTGATGCCAAGCTGGCAAATCTGCGCGGTCGCGATGTGGCGATGATTTTTCAGGATCCAACCAGCGCGCTGAACCCGACGCTGACCATCGGGCGACAGCTGACCGAAGGCGTGATGCGCCACGAAAAGCTGAGCCGCAAGGACGCCGACGCTCGCGCAATCGAGATGCTCGACCGCGTGGGCATCGCCAATCCGGCGGCGCGGCTGACGCAATATCCGCACGGGTTCTCGGGCGGTCAACGCCAGCGCATCATGATCGCCTCGGCGCTTATGGGGCGGCCCAAGCTGCTGATCGCGGATGAGCCGACGACGGCGCTGGACGTGACCATTCAGGCGCAGATCCTCGCGCTGCTCGGCGAGTTGCAGGACGATCTCGGCCTGTCGCTATTGCTGATCACGCATGATCTGGGCGTGGTCGCGGCCATCGCCAACGATGTCGCGGTGATGTACGCCGGACGTATCGCTGAACGCGCGTCTGCGGCCGATCTCTTTGCCGCGCCGCGCCATCCCTATACCCAAGGCCTGCTTGCGGCGATCCCTGTGCCGGGCGTTACCCCGCGCGGCAGCGCATTGCCTGCCATTCCGGGGCGCGTGCCGGGGCTGATCGGAACGTTGCGGGGTTGCGCATTTCGCGACCGGTGCGCCCTAGCGGGACCAGACTGCGCCAATGACCCGGTGCCACGCATCGACACCGGGCCGGGCCGGTTCGTTGAATGTGTCAAGGCAGCGGAGGTGGCAGTATGACTCCCCCTATGATCCGCATGACCAACATCCGCAAAGCCTATCGCCTGCGCCGCGGCATGTTCGCGCCGACCGAGGAACTGGTGGCCGTCAACGACCTGTCACTTGAGGTGGCCGAGGGCGAGACGCTTGGTCTTGTTGGTGAATCCGGATGCGGCAAGAGCACGGCGGTCAGCATCATGCTGGGCCTGTTGCAGCCCGATCAGGGCGAGGTCGAGATCGCGGGCCAGAAGATCGGCGCCATGCCAGTGGCCGACCGCGTGCGGCTGATCCAGCCGGTGTTTCAGAATCCCAATGCCTCGCTCAACCCGGTCAAGCGCATCCAGACCTTGGTCGGTCAGCCGCTGCGCCTGCACGGCGGCACGAATGTCGACGCCGAGGTCAAGCGGATGCTCGATCTGGTGGGGCTGCCTTCGCGGTTGGCCGATGCCTATCCGGGCGAGCTATCGGGCGGACAAAGGCAGCGTGTCGCCATCGCCCGGGCGCTTATCCTCGGGCCGCGCGTCCTGATCTGTGACGAGCCGACCTCGGCACTGGATGTCTCGGTCCAGGCGCAGATCATCAACCTGTTGCTGTCGCTCAAGAAAGAGCTTGGCCTGACAATGGTTTTTGTCAGCCACAACCTGGCCGTGGTGGAGCATCTGGCCGACCACGTAGCTGTCATGTACCTCGGGCAAAAGATCGAGGAAGCTGGGACCGATGCGCTTTTCGCGGATGCCTGCCATCCTTACACACGTGCCCTGCTGTCTGCGACCTTGTTGCCCGACCCGCAAGTGGGACTGCCGGAGCAAAAGCTGGGTGCCGCGGCGGCGGACCCGTTTGCCGCGCGCCGGGGTTGTCTTTTCGCTCCGCGCTGTCCGGATGTGAGAGAAAGCTGTATCGAAGACCCGCAAGAGCTTCGGAAACTGCGCGATAGCTTTGTCAGGTGCGAAAGGGCGATGTGACGTTTGGTTTCCGCTCCGGCTGGACGTCAGGGGGGGGCTCTACTGCGTGCAACCTAAATGCTAGACAGCAGGACACTTGTCTCGCTGTTGAGGACGCCGTCGACCAGACGCACTTCGCGCAGGACGCTGTCGAATTCTGACAGGTTCTCGACCAGGACTTCGGCGATCAGACTCCAATTCCCGCTTGTCGTATGCATGGCCGTAAGTGCCGTCAGGTTGATGACCTGAGTGGTGTTTCGCCCCCACACTTCGATCATCGTGATCGCGCGGATCTGGTTGATTCCATAGTCCTCGTGGACCCTAGCGATAAAGCCCCAAAAGGCCCCTGATGCCAGAAGTCGGCCGAGCTGCGTCTGCACTGTCGCGCGCGAAACTCCGATGATTTCGGCAGGCTTGGATACTGGGGCTCGCCCGTCCTTTCGCAAAAGGCCGATGGGGGTCATGTCATGGTTGTCGAAGACGAATTTTGTCGGAGAAAGTTTTGCCATCGCGCCCGACAATTTGTTCAAGTTGGTTGTGCAGTTTTCTAAATTGGCGCCAAAATACATGAAAAGTTAGCCGTATTATTTGCAGTTTCAATAATCGGTATTGCCGCTCAGGATCCATATCGAGGTTTATCATGACAGCTTTCGAACCCTCCAGACTTGCTTTTGTGCCCTTCGTCAGCGTCGCAAACATGATGCGTCTCATCCACCGTATCGGCATTTCCGAGATACTCAGCGGTATGGAGGCCTATATCGAAGAGTATTTTCGCCGCTGGGAGCTTTTTGATACAACACCGCGCGTGGCATCCCACTGTGGGGGTCATCGAACTACTGCCAACGTCGGATGGGGCCGTCTATGGCTTCAAATACTCAATGGCTATCCTAAGAATACGGCGGAGGGGGTTCAGACTGTGACGGCCTTTGGCCTTCTGGCCGATGTCCCGACCGGCTATCCGGTTCTCTTGTCCGAAATGACGGAGCTGACCGCGCTGCGGACCGCAGCGACCTCTGCCTTGGTGACCAAGTATCTTGCGCCGGAAGGGGCCGATACAATGATACAATCTGGATCGCGCCGGGTCTGTCGGAGACCGTGAACTTAAGCAAGGATGACGGTTCTGACGAAAAGCGAAATGGCAAATCGCTACTCGCCTGAGGTCCGCGCATGTGCGGCTAGGGTCAGGACCCATTGATTTCCGGGAAGCTGCATGATTCACCGCTGGAAAAACGAGCGATGACGAGTCTGATCTTTTCTGGTTGAGCGATGCGCAGATGGCGCGTCTGGAACCTTTTTCCCGAAGTCCCACGGCAAGCCACGTGTCGACGACCGACGCGTGCTGAGTGGGATTATCTTCATCAACCGCAATGGTTTACGGTGGCGTGATGCGCCGAGGGCGTACGGTCCTTACAAGACGCGCTACAACCGTTGGAAGCGCTGGAGCGATAAAGGCATCTTTGCGCAGATGATGGTTGGTCTGGCTGCCAACCACGGCGAAGAGAAGACCGTGATGATCGACGCAACCTATCTCAGGGCCCACCGGACAGCGACCAGCATGGGCGTAAAAAAGGGGGGGCGTGGACGCCTGATTGGCCGGACCAAAGGCGGCATGAGCACCAAGTTGCACGCCATCTGCGACAGTCAGGGGCGGCCACTCAACTTGTTCGTCACCGCTGGACGGTCAGCGACTACATCGGGGCACGGGCCTTGCTGAGCAGCTTGCCCAAGGTCGAATGGTTGCTTGGGGATCGAGGCCATGACGCCGACTGGTTCAGAGACGCGTTGAAAGACAAAGGGATAAGATCATGTACCCCCGGTCGGAAACAGCGCAAGATCCCTGTCAACTATGACAAGCGCCGCTACAAACGCCGGAACCGGATCGAGATCATGTTCGGCAGTCTCAAAGACCGGAGACGCGTGGCCACACGATACGACAGATGCCCCAAGGTTTTCCTCTCCGCAATCGCACTCGCCGCCGTGGTCATCTATTGGTTATGAGTCCGGAGCCTAGGACCCATCGGGAACATCTCGCCAGCCGAGGCCGAAGAGAATTTTATGTGCACAGCACGACGTGCTCGATATGGTCGAATAAGATGAAGCCAAAGGTCTCCGACAGACCCGGGGCGATTCAGAAACCCCGCCCACCGCAAATGTCGCGTCGTGTCCCGTACCAGAGTGCCGCAACCTTTTCACATCGAGCGCCGATAGCTCCTTGGAAACTCGCGGCATCTTTGCGCCCCTCAACCTACCCACCAAAAAGAATGCGCCGAGCTGCCGCGTCATACAAGGGGTTGCGACGACGCAATTCGCAATATCCCAATAATACTAGGACATATTGCGGCGCCAAGCGACGAACTACGCCGCGACAATAGCGGGCTGAGCCTCCGCCAATATTGACAGCCAATTGACTAACAGGACTTCGGAAATGACTTCTGTCTGGCGTGATTTCCGCACCGGTGTCCCCATCTCTGTCCGAAAGGCAGAAGTGTGGGGCGTGACACAGGCCCTTTTGACTTGGTGTACAGCCCCGGCATCAGAAGGATCGGACTGGGGATGAATCGATCTGGTTCTAACACTCGGATTTTGCCGATTTATTCGCAAAGCGTGAGACCGCCGAGTGTCTTTATCTGGTGTGTGAAGGTATCGTCCGCCATGAAGTCGGCAACATGGTGCCGCGAACGACGCGGTGTCTGACAGCCCGATCACCCGCGAAGTCGGGGCTGGTTGCACATCCGGCATGTCGACCACCCCCCCGATGGCCTCCGTGGGAGGCCCGGCCCAGCGGGGGCGGACGGTCAGTCCAGCGCCTTTTCGATGGCTTGGATCAGAACACTTCTCCCGATCGGCTTCATCAGTCGGATGTCTTCGGGGCGCAAACCGTTTCCATGAACGGTCGCTTCGCTGGCGTAGCCAGACATGAAGATCACTTTCAGGTCGGGACGCAAGGCGCGCAGGGTTTTGGCAAGCGAGGTGCCCTGCAGGGCACCGGGCATCACAATGTCGGTGAGCAGGAGATCGAAATTCTGGTCAGCTTCAAAAATGTCGCGCGCAAGGTCCCCTGAACTTGCGGTTTGGATGTCATAACCGGCTTTGGTAAGGGTGGATTGCAGCACAGCAAGAACCCCGGTGTCATCCTCCACAACAAGTATCCGGGCAAGACCGCGCGACACCGGCAAAATGATTTCCGGATCGACCTGTTTCGAGACATCAGAGGTCAGGGCCTTGAAATAAAGTTTGAACGTGGTTCCAACGCCGGGTTCGGAATAGACCCTGACGCTGCCGCCGGATTGCTTCATGAAACCCAAGATCATGGAAAGACCAAGCCCGGAACCGGAGCCGGGCGGTTTGGTGGTAAAGAACGGTTCAAAGATATCTTCCAGAATGTCTTCCGGAATGCCCTGTCCATTATCGCTGACCGCAAGCATGACATAGCGGCCCGGTTCCATGTCCTCAAAGCGGCTTTCAATATAGTCCTCGTCTATTCGAACATTAGACGTCTCAATGGTCATCTTTCCGCCATTTGGCATCGCATCCCGGGCGTTGAGGACAAGATTCAGGAACGCGCTTTCCGTCGAACTGGCATCGGCCTCTATTTTCCACAATCCCGCCAAAAGCGACGTTTCGACAGAGATATTTGCCGGCAACGTTCGCCCGATCCAGTTCTTGGCCTTTCCGGCCAGATCGTTGAGATCCAATACCTCCAGATTCAGCCGGGATTTTCTTGCGAATGCCAGCATGTTTCTGGTCAGATCGGCGCCTCGACGTACGGCGACGATTCCGGAGTCTATCAGGTCAATCTGGTCCGGCACGTCTATTTCGTCACGCAAGAGCTCCAAGTTGCCCAATATAACGGCCAGCAAGTTGTTGAAATCATGGGCGATACCGCCGGTCAGTTTGCCAATCGCCTCGAGCCTTTGCCCATGTGCCAATGCTTCTTGGGCCGCGTGCTTTTCGGTCGCATCAATCATGATGCCTTCCAGTTCGATGTTGCCATCAAGCGTCTTGACTGGTCGACCTCGATCGGAAACCCACTTTTCGGACCCGTCCTTCAGAATCACAGGGTATTCTATGGCGTAAGGTTGATTGTGTATGACAGCACGACGGAGAGATTTTTCAATTCGACGGCGGTCCGCGTCATCCATATTCAAGGTTGGGAGATTCTGATCATTTGGCCAGCCGGTTGACGTGGCTTCGGGATCGACAAAGAGGTTTAGATAGCCACCGCTATGATACACGCTTGTGAAATTCTTATCATATTTAACCCGGTAAGCGGCCCCGGATATATTGTCGATGATACTCTTCAGCCGTTCTTCTTGGGTTTTTAGTCGATCTTGCAGGTCGGCTTTGTCCGTTATGTCAAGAAGAACACCTGAGATTGCAACAAGCGTTCCTGCCGAGTCGACTATAGGCTCTGTTGTCTCATGCAGTGTGCGGACGGACCCATCGTCCAGAACGACCCGAACGATGATGTCATAACCCGTTTTATTCTTTGTCGCTTTTGCAGATACTTCGGCATACATTTCCCGGTCATCCGGGTGATACCAGTTCAGGTCTTCCTCCCAACTGGAAGACCGCCGAAGAAATTCCTCTACGGAGACTCCGAATATGTCCGCCAGCTCTGGCGAACAATAGGTGCATTTTTCATCTATCTTGTCCCAGGTCCAACTGGCCAGTTTTGCCAGTCGTGCTGCGTTTTTGTATTTCTGTTCGCTGGCGGCAAGGTCCAGTTCATGTTGAACGCGTTGCGTGACGTCCTTGGCTGTTCCCCAGTAGCCACAAAAGTTTCCGTCCTCGTCGAAGGTCGGAACCCCGGCAATCTCGGCGGAATGGAGATTTCCCTCTGAATCCCTGGCTGACACCACAAAATCGAAAATGCGTTTCCGCTCTGCTACGCGTTTTTTCAAGCCATCCCATGTTCCCGCCAAGGGGGTCAGGATCGGAACCTCCCACAGCTTTCGGCCAACATAGTCGGCAGGCATTTGGCCGTCCAACGCGCGACTTCCGTGCAGCCGCTCAAACCTGAACGTGGTATCTGTCTCCCAGAACCAGTCGGTTGCAAGATCGGTATAGAGCTTTAGGCGGTCCTCAAGATCGCGTGCGGCTTTTTCCGCGATGACACGTTCGTTGTGTTCGATCGTAAGGGAAATCAGGCCCGCAACGGCCGTGGCAAAGCTGATTTCTTCGGCGCTCCACAGTCTTGGCTGGCCGGTGTTTTCGATACAGACGACGCCCGCCAACCCGCCGAAGGTTCGCAGCGGACAATCCAGCAATGCGCGCACATTTGAGTTGGGAAGGTAGTCTTGGGCCAGTTCGACGCAACGAGGATCGGTCAGGGCGTCGTTAATGACGACCACCAAGTCCTGAACAACCGCCTTGAGATATGTGGCCGCGTTTTCAGCGGTAAGATCGTCCCCCGGTGCGGTGGCACCTGTTTCGCGGTCCCACATCAATTTGCCGATGAGGGCGTCCTTCGACTCATTCAAAAGCCAGATACCGACGCGGGAGACGCGCAGTGCGTCGGACACGGTCTTGCAGAAGAACAAAAGTGCGTCTTCAAAACCGAGGTCACTGAATTCCCTTTTTGTCAGCAAGTCCCGAAGAATCTGGTCAAAGCCGGAGTCGGACATGGGGGGGACTTGGGACATAAACTGATTTCTCACTCCGCGTCTGTGGGAACCTTCATCGCAAAAGTGGGTCGCGCTGTCGCGCAAAAACTGTTTTCCGCAGCGCGTCCAGCGCGTCCAGCGCGTGCCGTTGTGCGAAAGACGCTGGCGTTGAGCACGAATGGCCCGCATTCGTCAGCAGGTCAGCCTTTACGACGCAGACTGAATTATTGGGGTCATGCGCCTAGGCGCAGTATTCTTGATGGCCGGTCAGAACGGCGGTCAGGTTGTCGCTGAGTTCGTCACACAGATAGCCGCCCTCCTGCACAAAGAGGCAAGGCAGGTTCAGCCCGGCAATCGCCGCGCCAATTCGGCCAAATCCGCTGGTGGTGACGGCCAGGCCCTTGAACGGATCGTCGACAAAGGCATCCAGCCCCAGCGCGACGACAACCACATCCGCACCAAATGCCCTGATCCGCTGGAGCGCCACATCGAGCGTTGCAAGATAGGCGTCGTCCGGTGTGCCACGCGCAAGCGGCAGGTTCAGGTTATAGCCCAGACCCGGACCCGTGCCGCGCTCATGGGCTTGCCCCCAGAAGAAGGGGTAGAACCGCTCCGGGTCGGCATGGATCGACACGGTCAGCACGTCACTGCGATCATAGAATATGCCTTGCGTGCCGTTGCCGTGATGCACGTCCACGTCCAGAATGGCGGGGCGCAGGCCCTGCGCGCGCAACCGCTCTGCCGCGATGCCCGAATTGTTCAGAAAGCAAAAACCACCGGCGAGATCGCCAAAGGCATGGTGGCCGGGAGGGCGCGACAGGACGTAGGCGGATGTCTCACCGCCAAGGATCAGGTCGGCCCCGGTGATGGCGCTTTGCGCGGACCAATAGGCGGCCTGCCACGTCCCTTCGGCAATCGGGCAGGCGGTGTCGGCCTGATGATAGCCCGCCTGACCGACGGCGGATTTGGGATAGCTGTCGGCGCGGTTGGCGGGATGGATGTTGGGAATGACCTCTTCGCCCGCACCCTCGATCCGTCGCCAGCGGGTGTGGATGTTTTCCAGAAAGGTCAGGTACTCGGGCGAATGCAGCGCCGCAATCGGCCCCAGACCCGCGTCGATGGGTGCCTCGACACTGCAACCGGCGGCCTGTGCGCCGGCCAGCAGCCGGTCGATCCGCTCTGCCTGTTCCGGGTTGGGCAGGATGGCACCATTGGCCATGAAATGGCGCGGCTGGTGTTTCCATTGGCGGTCGTCAAAGATGGCTTTCATGTCGGCTCTTTCAGAGGTCTGTGGGCAGTTCGGGACAGGGGTGGTTTGGCTCGCTAAATTGCGGTGCGGTCCGCGCCTTTGAGGTGCAGCATCTCGCGCGCCTCGTCCGCCGTGGCGATGGTGCGGCCCAGATCCTCGACGATGCGGCGGATCTTGGTCACCTGTTCGGCGTTGTTCTTCGCCAGCACACCGCGCGAAATCATCAGGCTGTCCTCCAGCCCGACCCGGACGTGGCCCCCCAGAATGGCGGCCATCGTGACCAGCGGCATCTGGTGTCGTCCGGCGGCCAGAACGGAAAACGTGTAGCTGTCTCCGAACAGCTTGTCGGCGATCATCTTCATATGGGTCAGGTTTTCCGGGTCGGTCCCCATGCCGCCCAGCACGCCAAAGACAAACTGGATGAACAGCGGTCCGCGCACCAGCCCGCGATCCACAAAGTGCTTCAGCATGTAGAGGTGGCTGAGATCGTAACACTCGAACTCGAACCGTGCGCCGCGCTTTTCGCCCAGTTCCTGAAGGATATAGGCCATGTCGCGGGGGGTGTTCTTGAACACCAGATCCTCTGAGTCCGCAAGGAACGGCCTTTCCCAGTCGTATTTCCAGTCGGTGATCTTGTCGATCGCGGGGAAGAGCGCAAAGTTCATGGTGCCCATGTTGAGCGAACACATCTCGGGTTCAGCGCGTTTGGGCGCGGCAAGCCGGTCTTCAAGCGCCATCGTCGCGCTGCCTCCGGTCGAGATGTTCAGTACTGCGTCGCAGCGTTGTTTGATCTGCGGCAGAAAGGCCATGAAATGCGCGGGGTCGGCCGAAGGGCGGCCATCCTCCGGGTCGCGGGCGTGCAGATGCAGGATCGTGGCCCCTGCGTCGGCGGCACCGATTGCGTTGTCGGTGATCTGTTGTGCCGTGATCGGCAGGTGAGGTGACATCGAGGGCGTGTGAATCGACCCGGTGATGGCGCATGTGATGATGATCTTGGACATGAGTGTTCCTTACGCCGCGCCGGAAAATTTGGGGATTTCGGCCATGTAGCTGGCCAGTGACCGATCCAGCCGGTCGGTGATATCGTCCAGTTGCGCCTCATCGACGATCATTGGTGGGCAAACAAGGAAGTGATCGCCAGAGGTGCCGCCGCGGGTGCGCCGCGAATAGATGATCAACCCGTTGTCATAGGCGATATCGACCAGCCGCGCGTGCGCGTTCAGATTGGCGGGCAGGGGGGCCTTGGTGGCGCGGTCTGCCATCAACTCAAACGCCATCAGCAAGCCTTTGCCACGGACGTCACCGATTAGCGGATACCGCTGCATCAACCCGCGCAGCCGGTCGGCCAGTGCGTCGCCCATGCGCGCGGCATTGCCGGTCAGGTCGTTGTCTGCGATCTGGTCCAGCACCGCGCAACCCGCCGCACAGGCCAGCGGGTTGCCGGCATAGGTAAAGCCGTGGATGAAGCCACCCGCACCCATCACCGCCTCGACAATATCGTCGCGCGCGATCATCGCGCCCAAGGGGACATAACCGCCGCCGAATCCCTTGGAGAGCGAGATCAAGTCAGGTGTCACGTCCCAGTGTTCGGCCCCGAAGAACCTCCCGGTGCGTCCACCGCCGGTCATGACCTCATCGTGGATCAGCAGCACGCCGTATTGGGTACAAATCTCGCGGACACGCTGCATGTACCCGGTGGGGGGCACCAGCGCCCCGGTCGAGGCGCCGCCGACAGGTTCGACGATAAAGGCCAGCACGGTGTCGGGGCCTTCCTCAAGGATCTTGGCCTCCAGCATGTTGGCATAGTGATACCCGGTGGCCTGGTCGGTCGGGTCCAGCCCGTCCAGATAAGCGCGCGGGGCAGGGACCTTGGGCATCCGCATCATCATCGGATCAAAGGGCGCGGTCATCGGCGCATAGCCGGTGATCGCCAGCGCGCCCAGCGTGCAGCCATGATAGCTGGGATAGCGCGAGATGACCTTGAACCGCTGCGGCTGGCCCTGGGTCAGCGCGTATTGCCGGGCCATTTTCAGCGTGCTTTCCACCGCCTCTGAGCCGCCGGAGACAAAGAACACCTTGTTCAGTCCTTCCGGTGCCAGCGCCGCCGTCTTGGCGGCCAGTTTCTCAGAGTTTTCGGTCTGAAAGTGAAGCCGATAGCCAAAGGTGGATTTGTCCATCTGGTCGCGCATCGCGGCCAGCACGGCGGGGTTGGAATGGCCGATATTGCTGACCATCGCGCCGCTTGAGCCGTCGATATAGCGTTTGCCGTCAGTGTCCCACATATAGATACCTTCCGCCCGGTCGAGCGTGGGGCGGGGGGATTTCGTCTGGTAGAACAGGTTGGTCATGTCTGTCGAGCTTTCAGCGACTAAGGTGCTTGCGCAGGAAATTGCGGGTGCGTTCGTTTTCGGGGGCGTGGAAGATGACCGAGGGCGGGCCTTCTTCGACCACAACACCCTGATCCATGAACAGGACGCGGTCACAGACGGAAGCCGCGAAATCCATCTCATGGGTGACGATGATCATGGTCATGTGTTCTTCGGCCAGTTGCTTCATGACCAGATTGACCTCTTCGACCAGTTCGGGGTCCAGCGCCGAGGTCGCCTCATCGAACAGCATCACCTTGGGTTTCATCGCCAAGGCGCGGGCGATGGCGACGCGCTGTTTTTGCCCCCCCGACAGGCGTGAGGGGTATTCGTCGATCTTTTCCGACAGACCCACCTTGGCCAGTTGTTCTTCTGCCAGCTTGTTGGCGTCGGCCTCTGACAGACCTTTGAGCATCCGGGGCGCCAGCGTGATGTTGCCGCGCACCGTCAGGTGCGGGAACAGGTTGAAGTGCTGGAACACCATGCCGATGTCCTGACGCACCTGATTGACGTGGGCCTCATACTGGCGATGCGGCAGCTTCTTGTTGATCTGTACGTCTTCCAGCCAGACCTCGCCCGAGGTCAGGGGGTCCAGTTCATTGATGGCGCGCAACAGGGTCGATTTGCCAGAGCCGGACGGACCGATGATGGCGACGATCTGGCCGCGCTCGACGGTCAGGTTGATGTCCTTGAGGACCTCAAGCGTGCCATAGCTTTTGGCGGCGTTCTTGATGGTGACAAAGGCCTGATCGGTCATGGAGGCGTTCCTTTCTCAGCGCGAGGCGGCGATGCGGCGTTCCAGACGGCGCAATCCCGCCTCCAGCGCGAGGTTGACGATGTAATAGCAAAAGGCGGCGGCGAGGTAGAACTCGAACGGGCGATAGGTGCGGCTGATCGCCTGTTGCGCAGCAAGGGTCAGTTCCATCACCCCGATCACCGACACCAGCGCGGAATCCTTCAAGAGCGCGATCATGTTATTGCCCATCGGCGGCACCACGGCGCGGACCGCCTGCGGGATTACCACCTTGCGCAGGGTCTGTCCGCGCGACAGGCCCAGCGTGCGCGCGCCCTCATACTGGCCCTTGTCCACCGCAAGGATCGAGGCCTGAATCAGTTCGGAGTTATAAACCGCAAAGTGCAGGCCCAGCCCGACCACCCCGGCGACAAAGGCAGGCAGGTCGATGCCGATCTGGATCAGACCGAAATAGATCAAGAACAGTTGCAACAGCAGCGGCGTGCCCATGAACAGGAAGGCAAAGGCGCGGAACGGCCAGCGCAGCGACCAATGGCCATAGAGCGCGACAACCGCAAAGACGATGCCGCCGAAAAAGCTGAGCAGTCCAGCGCAGATCGTGATGGCGACGGTCCATCCGGCCCCCATCAGGAGCGCCCCGAAAAAACCGGGCACTACGGTGAAATCAAGACCCATGGCGGCCCCCTGTCGTGCTGTCTGCAACGGTCATGTGATGCGCGCCCGACGGTCGAGCCAGTTGATGCCCTGACCCACGGTGTAAATGATCAGCATGTACAGAACCCCCGAAAGCAGGAACATCTCAAAGGGCTTGTAGGTCGATCCGATAAAGCGTTGCGCGGTGTAGGTCAGTTCCACCACCGAGATCGGGGCGACCAGCGCCGTGCCTTTGATCAGTGCGTTGATGTTGACGCCAAGGGGGCGGATCATCAGGCGCGCGGCCTGTGGCAGGACCACCTTGCGCATCGCCTGCCATCGGCTCATGCCCAGCGTGCGGGCGGCCTCGGTCTGGCCCTTGTCGACTGACACGATGGCACCGCGAATGGTTTCAGTCATGTAGGCACCGATGTTCACCCCCAGCGCGATGGTGCCGGCGGCAAAGGAATCCAGCTGGATGCCCACCTGCGGTCCGCCGAAATACAAGATAAACACCTGAATCAGCGCGGGTGTGCCCCGGATGACGCTCACATAGACCGCCGCGATCCATCGAAAGACCGCCAGACGCGACAGCCGCGCCGCCGCGCCGAGTGCGCCACAGGTCAGGCCCAGAACAGCGGTCAGGACCGACAGTTGTATCGTCACCCAGGCCGCTTCCAGAAAGAAGGGGTAGACGCGCAGGATCAGTTCCGTGTCCAAGTCGGCCGCCTTTCAATGATGGTCATGGCGCGGCAGGATCGGCAACGCGCGGATTTCGCGGATCAGGGCGGTGGTTTCTTCGATCGCGGCATCGAGGAATTTCTTGCCGGTCTCGGCGTCGGCCACCGTCGGGTCTCCCATGGTGCCGTCGGGCGACACCTCGGACCACCAGCGCATCAGCATCGCGCCGCCGCCGCCGCCCGCCAGATCAAGGTTGAAGAACTTGCTGTCCGGGTTGTGCAGATTCTGCGTCGCCGATTTTTCGATATGCACGCGCTCGGGGTGCAGATGCATGTACATCGCGGCCTCGAACTCTCCGGCATGGGCGATGCCGCCGATGTCGGATTTGCGCACCTCGTTGATCCGCGCCGACATCAGGTTCCAGTATGAGGCAGAGACGCAGATGATGCCGGTCTCGATCACCGTCTTGCGCGCGGCAAGGTCAAGGCAAGGATGGTTCGATCCGTGCGAGTTCAGCAGCAGGATGCGGCGGAACCCGTGGTGGGCCAGCGATTTGGTGATGTCGGTGACAAAGGCAATCAGCGTTTCGGGCTGAATCCAGATCACACCGGGAAAGTCCTTGTGGTGTTCGTTGAACCCGTAGGGCACGGGCGGCATCACAAACACCTCATCGGGGGCGGCGCGGGCCACGCCTTCGGCCACGGCCATGCCCAGCACCGTGTCGGTGTCCAGCGGCATGTGCGGGCCGTGATCTTCGGTTGCCGAGACGTTCAGGATCACCACGCGATCCTTGTCGGCATCGCGCACGTCTTCCCATGTCAGATGGCCATAGGTTGTTGTCATGTGGGCAGGTTCCGCAAAAGAAGGGGCCTGCCGAGATTGTCCCGGCAGGCGTGGCAATTCAGCGGATGTCGCCGCCAACCCATTCGTTGGCGATGGCCAGATAGGTGCCGTCCTCCATCATCGAATCCAGCGCGGCCTGCATGGCGGCGGCCAGATCCGGGTTGCCTTCACGGATGGCGATGCCTGCGCCGATGGGTTCGGCTGCGGGGTCGTTGACCATGGCCAGATCGTATTGACCGGCCTTCATCGCCAGCAGCACCGGGATCGAGTCGTTCACGATGGCATCGACCCGGCCATTGTCCAGTTCCAGCAGCAGCTCTGGCAGACCCTTGTAGGTCTTGATGTCATAGCCCTGATCGCGGGCCCATTGTTCATGGGTTTCACCCAGCGTCACGCCGACCTTGGCATCGTCCAGCTGTTCGACGGTCGTGATGTCAGAGCCTGCCTTGGTAAAGATAGCTCGTTTGGTGTTGTAGTAGGGGCCGACGAAATCGATCACCTTGTCGCGCTCTTCGGTGATCGACATGGAGCCGACGACCGCGTCGTATTTGCTGGCCAGCAGGCCGCCGATGATCCCGTCCCATGCGGTGGTGACGATCTTGACCTCCAGCCCCATGCGTTTGGCGATTTCGGTGCCGATGGCGGGGTCAAATCCGACAACCTCGTTCTGTTCGTTGACGAAGTTGAACGGCGGATACTGCCCGCTCATGGCGATGCTCAGAACGCCACGCTCTTTGATCTCGGCCAGTTCATCGGCGCTGGCGGCCATCGGGGCAACGCTCAGGCCCATCATGGCGACGCCGCCCATCAGGACGCTGCGACGGAGGATGTTCATTGATTTTTTCATGTCTGGTTCCCTGTTGTTTTTTCGTTTTTTGGACCGCGCACGGCGAAGCGCGGTCCAAAGACACAGTGACTCACAGGTTGCGCCGCGTTGCATCATAGGGCAAATAGATAAGTGCAATCCCTAAGATAGTTTTGATCTATGCTTAAGCCCTACGCGCAACGCTTTCCGTGGAATCTGGATTGGAATCTGCTGCGCACTTTCATGGTTGTGGTGGATGAGGGCGGCATCACGCCTGCCGCGCATTTTCTGGGCCTCAAACAGCCGACAATCAGCGCGGCGCTGAAACGGCTCGAAGACATCATGGGTCGCAAATTGGTCAATCGGTCGCCCAAGCATTTCAGCGTCACGCCCTGGGGGCGGGTGCTGTATGCCGAGGCAAGCACGATTTTCGGCGCGGTCGCGCAACTGCCGGATCTGATGGGAGGTCTGGAAGAGGAAGTAACCGGCCAGATCAGCATCGCGGTGGCCAGTCACGTGGTGTCGACCCATTTCGATTCGGTTCTGGCGCGCTTCAACGCGCAGTACCCAAGGGTGAGCTATACGATCTCGACCATGGACAGTGAGGATGTGATTGCGCATCTGCAACAAAACCGCGTCACCTTTGGGGTCTGCCTGTTGCAACAGGATCCCGTCGGGCTGGAGGCGCGTGTGCTCTATCGCGAGTTTTTCGGCTTTTACTGCGGACCCTCGCACCGGTTGTATGGCCGCGAGTCGATCGACCATGCCGAACTCAGGGACGAAGACGCGGTGTCCTTTCAAACCGATGAACTGGAGGGGTCATTGTCCGGGGTCGCGCAATGGCGCAGGCGTCTGGGGATGCGGTCAGATCCCAAGGGCCTGTCGTCCAACTTGCCCGAAGTGCGCCGCATGATCGTGGCCAATATCGGGATCGGGGCCTTGCCGGTGCATATCGCCAGCAAGGACGTGCAGACCGGTCTGTTGTGGCAGGTGCCGCCTTATACCGCGCTGCCTGCGGTCGATATTCATGTGCTGACCAACGCAAAGCGCAGCATGAACCGTGCCGAGATGGCCTTGCTTGAAATGTTGCACGACGAAATGGATTCTGTCCCGCTCACCGAGCGCACGTATCACGCCTGATCGCCTGTACGGTCCAATCGGATTTGAAGGGCGGGCATGGTGGTCTGCCAATGGAAAGCCGTCATGGTCTTGACGCCCACCTCTGGCGGGACAAATGCCACGCACCCGGATCAGGCAATGGCATTTCAGGTGCCACGCGCCTGAGACCGTCGACCTGATGGCCGGTTGACGCAGGTCAAGGCAATGGGGGGCGTCTGCACGCAATCTGGTCCGCATCGAAACCGCAGCCTTGTCCCCGGCCCATGTGGCCTGCCCGCCGCAAACGGGAACCGCCGGGGACACCTGCGCCAGCGAAGCGGGGCGAGACATGCGACGACTGTATCGGACAAAGGACATCGGGTTGGCGGGCGTGCTGATCCGTGCTGCCGCATTGGCTCTGTTCTGGCTGACACCCGCCGCCCAGGCACAGGATTTCGTCCCGACCGAGTTTGAGCTACGATTGTGCGACGCGCGGCGGACCTGGGATGTTCTTGAGGCAGAGGTCGGCGATCTCCGGACACTGCGATCCCAAAGGGCCATGACCGCCGATGACGCCGACCGGCTGGTCGAACTGTCTCAGGCCGCTCATGCGGCCAAACTGGCCTTTGAGGCGATGTATTTCAAACCGGATGGCACGGCCTTTTTCATGGCCACCGAAGATGACGTTGACCCGGTGAAATACGCCCGCTTCGACCGCTGGCAGGTCTGGTGCCTCAACCTGACACCGAGCAAGACGCCGTCGGATGTCATGGGGCTCAGGACGGGCGTTTTCTACAAGATCACGCTGTTCATGCCGCAGGCGGCGGACTTCGCGAAATCGCAGGTCGTCGTGTTCAGCGGGCGCAAGGAGGTATTCGATTTCAGCCGCGCGCAGATATCGGGGCGGGCGACGTGGCAGACCACCTTTTACGAGGGCCCCGCCAGTCATCAGGTGATCAAGGCGGTCCTGTGGAAGGTCGAGGACGGCGTATTGGATTATCGCGCCATCGACGTAGGGCAAACGGATGCCGATGGGCGTTTTGCCTTGGTGTTGCCAATCCGGTCTTCGTCCAGTGCCAGCAGGTTGTTTCAAAAGGACATCGCGCGCGGGCTGATCAGCGGGTTCTTTCCTGACGGGTTTATCCCTCCGGCAGGTGACCCGCAGGCGGCGGCGCTCAAGGCGCTGGCCAAGGAACTGCCCCCCAAACGCGATTTCACCAAGTTCTCGATCCAGAGCGTGACCAAGCTTTATGCCGTCTGGAAGGATGCTCAGTGGATTCAGTCGGGGAAGCCGGGCGCACCCAATCTGGACCAGTGGCGGCGCAATCATGCCACGGGGCGGGACAACATCAACGCGCTGGCGATGCTGATCGACGTGGCGACCTCACCGGCCACCGCCCATGCGCAGGTCGCTGACGCGGCGAACAATTGGTACAAACGGCTGACCGGCAGCCCGCTGCCCGGCGTCACCGAGATGACGCCCGCAGAAAAGGCCGACCTCAAGACATATTACGCGCAGGTCTGGGACCACATCGGGTTGACGAAGTTCGTCGCCGAACACGGTTGTTTGCCGGACGAGGATGACATCAGGGGGCTGATCGAATGACCGGTATACGCATGACCACTGTGGCTGTCTGGCGCGCCTGCGGGATGCGCCTGTTGGGCGGGCTGCTTGCGCTGGGGTTGAGCGCGGGTGCCGCCCTGTCGCAGCCCGTCTTGGACGCCGCCGGGACAGAGGATTTCCTGACCGGCTATCTTGCCAATGACCTTGGTCTGGGCGGCGCGTCGGTTGTCGTCGAGGACCGGACCGTGCACATCGCGCTGGGCTTTGCCGATGTGGCCGAGGATGAGGTGGTGGGCAAGCTGGCGCTGGTTCTGCTGACGGCTGGGGCCGCCGCCCACTGGACCGATACGGTTCATGTCACTGGCTATGATCTGGCGTCACCGTTGTTTTCCATGCATGTGCCGACCGCCGCCATCACGGCTTATGTCAATGATGAGATCACCGGCGCGGACTATCTGGCGTCCTGGGTCTTTGCGGGGCTGGACAATCCGCCAGCGGGGGATGCCGCCCCGCCCATCGTTTTGCCGCCCTCTGGTGACACACATGTCTATGCCTACAACTGGCAGGGCTGGAACCGCGCGAATTGGGGTCGCTATCATGTGCTGGGGGCGGGCTGGCATCCGGCGGGGGGGGAAAAGCGCAGTTTCCTGATCTTTGACCTGTCAGGCGTTGATCTGGCCAAGGTGCGCCGGGCCGAGTTGCGCCTCTATCATTATCACACGTCCGGGGATACCGCGCAGCCTTTGGGTGTCTTTCGGGTCGTCGAGGCGTGGCAAGAAGGGCGCGGCACCTACCAGCCCGCCACCCCCGCGCGGGTGGGCGAGACAACATGGGAACACCAACCGGCCTTTGACCCGCGCCCCGTGGTCCGGCTGGACCTGCCGCGCCCGCCAGAACGTCTGATCAAACTGGATGTTACGTCGCTGGTTCAGGGCTGGGCCTCTGGTCTGCCCAATCGGGGACTGATGCTGGGCACGCTGGGGCGTCCGGGACCGGACACACCCGAGGCGATGTACGGTTTCTATGCGCGTGAACACCCGGACCCGGACAAACGGCCGGTTCTGGTGCTCTATGCGGATGCGGGCGCGCCGGAACAGGTGGTTACGGCGGAACCTTCGCACTGGGTGGTGATCGACGGAACCATCTCGGGGGATGCGGTGACCGACTATGAGCTGGAATTTGACGGTGACATCCGTCAGGTTGACGGACCATTAGAGGGGTTTGTGGCGACCGCGACAGGTGACGACCGGATCCTTGGCGATCGGGTCATGGGCCGGGTCGGGAATGGCATTGACGGCTTTCGAGTGACGGGCACGCTGCGGACGCTCACGCTGTCGGCACCCGAGGCGGCGCGTGTTGTCATGGATGGCAAACAGATATGGGCCCCGGTTCCGGCCTCGGCCGCGCCAGAGGCCTATGATGAACCGGCGCGCGGATCGGCAGAGCGCAAGGCGATCATCGACGCGGTGCGCGGGCCGGTGTCCGCCGAGATCGGCACGGCGCTGGTCTTTGACGTCGCACGCCTGCGCAGCGACGGTGCATGGGCCTTTCTGGAGGCCACGCCGCTGTTGCCCGATGGCAGCAAGGTGGATTGGAGCAAGACACCCTTCGCCAATGCCTGGGCGCATGGCATGTTGTCCGAGACCATCTTTGCGCTGCTCTATCATGATCCCGGCGGTTGGCGCGTGGTGGATCACGTGATCGGGCCAACGGATGTCTACTGGTTGAATTGGGTCGAACAATTCGGCCTGCCGGTTCCGGTGTTTTACGACCCCTGACCGGCCTCTCTGCCCTTGGCATCCGGGCAGGATGTGGCATTCTGCGCGCCATTGTCATCGACGTGGGCCATCGCCCGCCAACGGAGCGCCGGGATGGACAAGCTATCCGTCATGAACGCCTATTGCCGGATCGTCGAGCGGGGCAGCTTTGTCCGGGCGGCAGAGGATCTGGGCGTGTCCTCGGCGCTGCTTAGCCGCGAGGTCAAGCTGCTGGAGGAAAGCCTTGGTTGCCTGCTGCTGACGCGCTCCACGCGGTCGATGTCGCTGACCGAACAGGGGCGGCACTATTACGAGGAATCGCGCGCGCTGCTGCGCGCGGTCGGTGAGGTCGAGGACCGCATCCGCGCCGGGGTTGGCAGCGTGCGCGGCCACCTGAGGATCAATGTGCCCTCGTCCTTTGGCCAGATGGTGATTGCCCCCATGCTGCCCGGCTTTCTGGAGCAATTTCCCGATCTGCGCTTTACCATGTCGCTCGACGACCGGGTGGTGGACATGGTCGAGGGCGGGTTCGACCTGTCGATCCGCATTCGCCCGACCTTGCCGGATTCGGCGCTGATCGTGCGACGTATCGGTCACGTGCGGCAACGGATATTTGCGGCCCGGTCCTATCTGGACCGGGCCGGAATGCCGCAAGGGCCTGCGGATTTGACCCGGCACCGATTGCTGGGGTTCATGATGGCCGACCACCTGACACGCTGGACCCTGACCGGCCCCAAAGGTGACACGGTGCTGGATATCGACCCGGCGGTCCGTGTCGGCAACAGCCTTGTCCTGCGGGATCTGCTGATCGCAGGGCAGGGGATTGGCACCCTGCCAGACTTCGTCTCTGACGATCCCGAAGCGCGCGGGTTGCTGGTGCCTGTCCTGCCGGACTATGAATTGCCGGGGCCAGAAGTCTTTGCCGTCACCGCCTCACGTCTGGGCATGGATGCGCGGGTGAATGCCTTTCTTGAACATCTGCAAAAGGCGATGGGCGACAAGACAGGTGGCCGTCCCTGATCATTTGAATGGACGCCGGTGGTGGTCGCGGTCGCCCAAAGTTTGCGGGTCACGGTTATGGCGGTTCGGGCGATCTTGGCTTAGGGCTATACGAACGTATACCCAAGGAGCATACCCATGACCCCGTCAGTGCGCCCAGCCACTCTTGTCGATCTGGACATTCTGGCTGATCTGCTGCTGCGCGATGCAGAGCAAAGGCAGGTCGCCGATCCCATTTTGTGGAAACTGAAGGCCGACGCCCGCGACCAAATCGTCTCGGCCATCAAAAGAGCGATGGAGAGTGAAAACCCGCCGTTTCGCCAACAATGGCTCTTGGCCGAGGCGGATGGCGCTGTGGTTGGGGTGATCCACACGATCCTGTTGCCGGTGCCGCCGATCTACGCGGGTGAATTCGGGGCGCCGGGGTTGATCATGGAAGACAGCTTTGTGTCCGACGACGCGCCGGATGGCACGCGGTCTGTGTTGCTGGATGCGGCAGAGGCCGACCTTGTCGGCGCCGGGGCAAAGGTTCTTGTGGCGTCGTCTGTCGTCGGTGGCGACTGGGCGCAGGACTATCAGGCACGCGCCTATGACTCGCTGACGCTGTATCTGGCGCGGTCTGGTCTGCGGGATGCCCCCGCCGTGACGTCCGTGCGCAAGGCGTCCGATGCGGATGTGACCGCGATTGTGGGCCTCAGCGCAGATCACAGGCAGATCCTGTTGGACCTGAATACTTTCTGGAAACCCCATCCCGACGCGGATACCCGGTTTGGCAACTGGATGGTCCGCAGCCTGACGTTGCCGGATCGCGACATGTTCGTGGCCGACCCGGAAGGAGAGGTTGAGGGCTATGTCATCTCACAACCCGCGACGGCCCTGCATTTCCCGCCCGCGCATGACATTGCCGCGACCGGGTTCATCGACGACTTTCACCATACAGACCTGCATGATCCGACCCGCCTTGACGGTTCCGGAACCGGCGCGTCAGATCTGTTTGCTGCGGCAGAAGGGGCGTTGGCCAAACGGCAGAACGATACGGCGCTTGTCGTCTGTCCCGCGGCGTGGACCTCGAAAAAGGATCTGCTTGAATCCGCAGGGTATGAGACCGCTCTGGTCTGGTACATCAAACGCTAACCGGGGCGTGCATTCTTCAACCAGCGTAAAGAATGACTTGAGAACGGGCCGGTTATTCCCGGCCCCCGTCTGACCGATCTTCTGCATATCGCAATGCAACGCAGGAAAGATCCCATGACCCGCATTCTTGTTCTTTACTATTCCAGCTACGGCCACGTCCGCGATCTGGCCCGCGCCGAGGCTGAGGGCGCGTTGAGCGTGCCCGGCACCCATGTCGATATTCGCCGCGTGCCTGAAACGGTGCCAGAGCCGGTGCGCCACTCGGCGGGCTATGTCGCGGATGCGACCCCGGTCGCGGCCCCGGCGGATATGACGGCCTATGACGGCATCATCTTTGGCACCCCAACCCGGTTCGGCCTGATGGCGGCGCAGATGAAACAGTTCCTTGATCAGGCAGGCGGACTTTGGGCCAGCAACGCGCTGGTCGGCAAGGTGGGGGCGGTCTTTGCCTCGACCGGATCGCAGCACGGCGGGCATGAGGCGGTTTTGCTCTCCGCGCATATCCCGCTGATGCATTTCGGAATGCTGATCGCCGGGCTGCCCTACACCTTTGCCGGGCAGACCTCTGCCGAGGGTATTCTGGGTGGCACGCCCTACGGGGCTGGGACCATCGCCGGGGCGGACGGTTCCTTGATGCCCACGGCGACAGACCTTGAGGGCGCGCGGTTTCAGGGCGCGCATGTGGCGCGGATCGCGGCGCGCATGGCGGCGGGTGCGGCGCGGGAGGCGGCGGCATGACCCTGTTCGCAAAGCCCGGAAACCCGTCGCCCCGGACCGCCCGCAGGCAGTTGCACGGCATGTCCGACCACCTTCTGCGCGACATTGGTTTGAATCCGGATCCGACGCCGCCGCGTGTTCCGCACCCGCACCTTTGGTGACCTGACAGGAGACCCGACATGACCCGCACGACGGATATCGTTCTTACAGCGCTTGCCCCGGCCATCTGGGGCAGCACCTATCTGGTCACGACCGAGGCTCTGCCGCCCGGCCATCCGGTGACCCTTGCCATGCTGCGCGCACTGCCCGCTGGCCTGCTGTTGCTGGCCGTGACGCGCTGCCTGCCGCCGCGCGCGTGGCTGGGGCGGACCTTTGCGCTGGGCGCATTGAACTTTGCGCTGTTCTGGGTGCTGCTGTTCGTGGCGGCCTATCGCCTGCCCGGGGGTGTGGCGGCGACGCTGGGCGCGTTGCAGGCGATGATGGTGATCGGCATGGCGCGCGGCTGGCTGGGCACGCCTATCCGCGCGGGTGCGGTGATCGCAGCGGCCTGCGGTATTGCGGGGGTGGCGCTGTTGTTGCTGGGGCCGGATGCGTCGCTTGATCCATTGGGTGTGGCCGCCGGACTGGGCGGGGCGGCCTCTATGGCGGCGGGCACGGTGCTCACCCGCAAGTGGCAGCCGCCGGTCCCGGCGCTGAGTTTTACCGCGTGGCAATTGACCGCCGGAGGACTGATCCTTGTGCCCCTTGCGCTGTTGCTGGAGCCGCCATTGCCGGCGCTGACCATGCTCAATGTTGCCGGTCTGGCATGGCTTGGCCTGATTGGCGCGGCGGCGACCTATTGGCTGTGGTTTCGCGGCGTTGCAAGGCTGGAGCCGGGGGCGGTGTCCATGCTGGGCATGATGAGCCCGGTGGCAGCCGTCATTCTGGGCTGGCTTTGGTTGGGTCAGGCGCTGACGGTTGTCCAGTTGGCCGGGGCGGTGATTGTGCTGGGATCGGTCCTTGCCGGTCAGTTTGCCAATCGTCCGGGCGCCGCAAGATCACTGGAATCGGTGTCCCTTGGCCGTGTGGCGACATGCAGAAACGGGTGACGCGGTGAGGGGCCGCGCGATGCCGTGGCGTTCATCGCAGATCGGCTGGCCCATCTGTTGTTCCCTTGTCCCTGCATTATTCGGTCCAGGGACCGGTGCCGGGCGACGAAAACGTCGCCCGGCACCTTGGCCGCGCTTGTGATGGGTCTTCGCCATCTATCCTGAGACGAGCACCTCTGGACGTTGAAACCGGAGCAAGGAGAAATCACCGTTCAAGGCACTCTCCAGCCCGGCGGCCCGCGCCATGGACCATGCCAAGGCAAGGTTGCTGCCAAAGACCGGCAGGCCCAATTCCCGCTCAAGCGGTCCGATCACATCGAGGGTCCGCAGGTTGGTGCAGGACAGAAAGATCCCGTCCACATCGCCTTGGCGGGCGACCTCACGCGCGGCGGCCATCACACTGTCGGCGGTGATGCGCGCCACATTTGCCTCCACCTCTTCGCCGAAATGGACGGCGCGCGTCACCCGCAAATCGTCGGTTTCAAAGGCGTCGCTGACCGGCTGCGCCACATCCGCCCGGTAGGGGGACACCAGCCCCAGTCTGCAAATACCCAGGTGTGCGCAAACCGACCGCGCCGCGCTGAGCGGATCGCAGACCGCATCGGTCCGGCGGCCCGACCGGATCAGCTCCGCCACCTGGTCGACGCCGATCAGCGTTGTGCCAGAGGTGCAGCCATAGCCGACCGCCGCATAGCGCGGACTCTGCGGCAGCATCGACGCGGCCTCTGGCAGGTCCAGCGCCATCTGCGCAATCATCGCGGGCGTCACGGCGGCCCCCGCGCGTACGCGGCTGACATAGATTCTGACGGCGCTGTCACCGAACAGCCGAAGAATGTCGCCCTCGATCGTTTCATCCGTCTGCAGGACGATCAGGCCCATGACGGGCGCTCCGGGGGCCGACAAATCATAGGGAAAGTTGCTCATATCTCGATCTCCGGCAACGCGCAGGGGGCGCGGGGCGACAGCAATTCCGGACCGTCGGCGCGCAGGACGATGTTTTCTTCGTGTACCATGATCTTGCCCGGCGCGATCTCGACCGATGGCTCTAGCGTCAGGACCATGTTTTCGCGCAAGACGGTGGTGTCGCGGTCGGTGAACGAGGGCCATTCGGTCAGCGTCACGCCCAACCCGTGCCCCAGCCGCCCGCCACAGGGGGTGGCCCCCTGCGCGGTCAGACTTTCTGTCAGCAGACGGTGCGCATCGCGAGCGGTCATGCCGGGCCGCAGGTGCGCCAGCGCCTGTTCCGTTGCCTCATACAGCGCCGCCTGCGCCCGGCGGGCAGCACCGGACGGCGGGCCGATGGCAAAGTTGCGGTCGAAATCGCAGAAGTACCCTGCCTTCACCGCGCCGGTGTCCAGCATCAGGATATCGCCGCGCTGCAACGGGATCGGCTGCGCCGGAGAGATCACATCGCCATAGCCGCCCGGACCCGCGCCGCCAGCAGTATAGCTGACCCAATCCGCACCGGCCTCCAGCAGGGCGGCCTGAAAGTGCCGGAACACGGTGTCCAGCCGCCGGTCGCTGGCGACGATGGTCGGCACGGCATCAAAGGCACGCCCGGCGATGGCGCAGATGGTGCGGATTGCGGCGATCTCCTGCTCTGACTTGATTTCACGCACCCGTTGCACGGTGTCGGTGGCATCGACAAAGGCGCGCGGTGCCAAGGCGGCACTCAAGCGCAAGTAGTCGCCCAGCGGCATCCGCAGGCTGGTCTCCAATCCCATTGGCAGACCGATGCGGCCATGTTCGGGGACCAGACCGGCCAACGTGTCGGTCAGCAGACCGATGCCGTCATCCACCGGGTCCGGCGCGGGCCATGTCAGGATGTCGCCCACATGACATTCTGCCATCAAAGGCGCGCCAATCTCGGGGATGACCGCCACCGGCGCACCGGTGTGCGGCAAGATCACGAACCACGGTCGTGCGGGGCTTTCCCAGAACCGGGTCAGAAATCCGGTGAGGTAGAACACATCGGCGGGCGAGGTCAGCAGCAACGCGTCCTGTCCCGCGTCGGCCATGCGCGCCTGCATCGCCTGCCAGCGGCGCGCGTATTCGCCTGTGCCAAAACCGGGTCGCGCGTCAGCCATCTTCGGGCCCTTCGCTCAGCACCGCCAACACCCGCGCCTGTGGTCCGATCCCGGGCAATCCGGCGATCAGCGCGGCCAGCCCCGCCCCGCCAGAGGGCGTGGTGGCAAAGCCGTGCCGGTCCAGCAGGGCGACGCCTGCGTGCGCCTCGTCCTCGGAGATGGTCACAAAGCTGTCGGCGTCGCGGGACAGGCCCGCAAGCGCGATCATCGACGGCGTTTTGCAATCCAGCCGCCCCATGCAGGACACCGGGCCGGGGGCGGTCACCGCCTGTCCGGCGCGGATGCTTTCGATCAACGCGGGGGCGGCCTCTGGTTCGACCACGATGATCTGCGGTTCGTCGCCCCAGGCGGCGCGGAAATGCGCAGCCAGTGCGGCGGCCATGCCGCCCACGCCCGCCTGCAACAGGATATGGCTTGGCGGGGCGGGCATTTGCGCAACGGCCTCACCGGCCAGTTGCAAATATCCCTCCATCACCGCCAGCGGCGGGTCGATGTAGCCCTGCCATGAACTGTCGGACAACAGAGTCCAGCCGTTGTCCGCAGCGGCCTGTTGCGCGGCCTCCATGCTGTCCTCATAGGTGGCACCTGCGCGGACGACCTCGGCCCCCTTGGCGCGGAGCCGTTCGGCAAAGGCCTCGGGTACCGTCTGGGCCAGATAGATCACGGCGCGCGCGCCAAAGACCGCTGCCCCGGCCGCCACAGACAGGCCGTGGTTTCCCGCGCTGGCCGCGACATAGGTCTGGCCCGGTGCGGCGTGTTCGGCCCCGTTGGCACTGGCGTCCTTGGCAATCGCATATGCTGCGCCAAGCGCCTTGAAACTGCCCAGGCCCATGCGTCCGCTTTCGTCCTTGATATGCAGGGCCGCCACGCCACAGGCCTGCGCCAGATCGGGTGCGGATCGCAGCGGTGTCACGCCATGTTTCGGGCACTGCTCCAGCAGGGTTGCGACCGGCGCCGGATCGTCCTTGGGCATCGGCCAGTCCGTCAGAAGGCCGGTGCCCCGGATGGGGTTGGGAAAACTCTCGGGCATGGGGCGGCCTCCGGTGACAATGGGATGACCCGCCGAGCGTAGGCGCATTAGAAAGGGCGCGCAAACCACGTCACCGGCAGTCTTGGGGCTGAATTCGACCTGCGCGGCATACGGGCGCTTTGCCCTGCCTTTTTCGGTGTCCGTTGCGCCAATGTGGTTGGCCGGACGGAATGGGCCACGCGCGGCGCGATAGATCTGAAGGCCGCGGTCCCGCCATCATCGGTCTCTGCCCGGCGACCAAGGATAAGATCCTAAAGGATTGGTCGCATGACGCAGGCAAAATGACTGGTGAACCGTTGGCGAATTCAAGCCCGTTTCGCCTCAGGCGGGCTTTGTCGCGACCGCGCTGATGAACAGAATCGCCCCGAAAAACGTGCCGTTGGTGATGCGCCGCGTGGCTTCGGTCTGAAACGCCTCTGACAGGTTTTGCCCGATCTCTGCGGCCTTGGCGGCGGCGTTAACGCCGCGCGAAATCAGTGACCGGAGATAATCCGCCCGCTGCGTCTGGACAAAACCATGTGCGGTGCACTGCGGCGGATGAAACCCCGCATCCTCCATTAATGCGGGCAGTCGGCGCATGATATAGCAATCGTGGATCAAGTTGCGCTGCGTCGCCGTCATCGCCGCCTGTAGCGGGTCGCCGTCAAACAGCGCGACGGTGTTTGTGGCATAGTCCCCGTCAAAGACGGCCAGCGTGCCGCCGGGTTTCAACACGCGAAACGCCTCTGCCAGTGCCGCCGCAGGATCAGGGAGATGAGAGTAGACCGTATGCGCGACCACCAGATCGAAAACCGCGTCCGACTGCCGAGTGTCCGCGGCGTCCCCGGTGGCAAAACGCAGGCCGTCCCGACCGTGAAAGCGGGCGCGCGCACGGACCAATAGTCCCTCAGAGGGGTCGACGCCGGTCAAATGGGCGGGAGAGGTGGCTTGCAACAGCGCCTCGGTACTGGCCCCGTTCCCGCACCCGATTTCCAGCACCCGAGCGCCCGGTCCCGGCAGTCGCCCCATGTAACTGGCGCAGATTTCCTGCATGGCTGGATCTTTGGCCCGGTCGTCCATCGACGCGGCGATGGCGTCAAGGACGGCCTCCGGTTGTTCGGAAATGCTTAGATACAGATCGGTCATGAAATGCCCCCGTTGGGGGCAGTCTAACGCGAACAGCGCTTTTGTGATACGCCCACGCGCGCAGGCAGGCCGTTATCTCAGGCCGTTTCTGTCTGCTCCTCCAGCAGGCAGGCAACCTGTCGACCGTTGCGTGTCACCAACGGCGGTCGGATATGGGCGCAATCGGGGATACGTTTGGGGCATCGCGACTGAAACAGGCAGCCCTTGGGCAGATTCATCGGGCTGGGCAAATCGCCGGTCAGAATCTGCGGCTGCGTGCGAACGCGCGGGTCTGGCACCGGCACCGCTGACAGCAAAGCCTGCGTATAGGGGTGGCGCGGATCGTGGACGAGGTCGCGCGCCGGGGCCATTTCCATCATGCCGCCCATGTACATCACCAGAATGTCGTCCGAGATGTGGCGCACCACACCCAGATCATGGGCGACAAAGATCAGCGTGAGACCCATTTCGGCCTGCAAATCCTTGAGCAGGTTGATCACCTGCGCCTGAATCGACACGTCCAAGGCCGAGACCGGCTCATCGCACAGCAGGATCTGAGGGCGCGCAATCAGCGCCCGAGCGATACCGATGCGCTGGCACTGACCGCCGGAAAACTCATGCGGAAAGCGGTTCATGTTGCGCTGCGGGATGCCGACGCGGTCCAGCATCTCGACCACTTTTTGCCGGCGCTCATTTGCCGAAAGCTCGGGGCAAAAGTAGATCAGAGGTTCGGCCACGATCTCACGGATCGTCATGCGCGGGTTGAGCGAGGCCATCGGATCCTGAAAAATCATCTGCATCCGACGGCGCAGGCGCTGCATCTCGGCCCGGCGGCGATAGTCGATCTCTGCGCCCTCCAGCGTGACGGTGCCGCTGTCGCGCGGACCCAGTCCGGCGATGGCGCGGATCAGGGTGGATTTGCCGCAACCGGATTCGCCGACCACGCCCAGCACCTTGCCCGGCATCAGGTCAAAGCTGACACCGTTGACCGCATGCAGGCGACCGGGCGGGGACCACGGAAACCGCTGCCCCTGACGGTGCGGGAAAGTGACGTGCAGGTCGCGGACGGAGAGGATTGGGTTGGTCATGTCAGGTCCTCCACCGGGCGGATACAGGCGCGCCCGCCTTGCAGGGTTGGCAGGGTCCGGTGGCATTCGGCAATTGCATCGACACAGCGTGGCGCAAAAGGGCAGGCTGTGGGGGCGTCGGTCTGGTTCGGCGGGCTGCCGGGGATCGCCGACAATTCAGCGTCGTCGTCGGTGATCCGCGGCACGGCGCGCAGCAAGCCACGCGTGTAGGGATGGCCGGGCGCGTCAAAGATCGACAGCGTCGGCGCGGCCTCCATCATCCGTCCACCGTATAGCACCATGGTATCCTCGCAGAACCCGGCGACCACACCCAGATCATGGGTGATCAACAGAACGGCGGTGCCCATGTCGCGCTGGATGTCGTCCAGCAGCGCCATGATCTGCGCCTGAACGGTCACGTCCAACGCGGTGGTCGGCTCATCCGCAAGGATCAGGCGCGGTTTGCAGATCAGCGCCATGGCAATCACGATCCGCTGCCGCATCCCGCCCGAGAACTCATGCGGATACGCCTTCAGCCGGTTCTTGGCATCGGGGATCTTGACCGCGTCCATGACCTCCAGCGCGCGTTTGCGCGCGTCGCTGCGGCTGGCTCCCTCATGCAGGGTGACCACCTCACCCAATTGGCGTTCGATGGTCATGTAGGGGTTCAGGGAACTCATCGGATCCTGAAAAATCAGAGCGATTTCCTTGGCGCGCAGGCGGTTCAATTCGGAGGTGGGCAGTCCGATCAGGTTGCGCCCGTTGTACAGGATGTCGCCCTCGACCTCGGCGTTGCGGGCGAGCAGCCCCATGATGGCCAGTGCGATCTGGCTTTTGCCCGATCCGCTTTCGCCCACCAGCGCCAGTTTCTGCCCCTGCGCCATGTCAAAGCTGACATCGTTGACTGCGTGGATCTTGCCGTCGCCGGTGCGGAAACGGATCTTGAGGTTCTGTACGGACAGCAGGGTCATCGGCGATCCTTGGGGTCGAGGGCGTCGCGCAATCCGTCGCCGATGTAGTATAGAGACACCTGAGCGATCACAAAGAAGGCGGCGGGATAACCCAACTGCCACAGGGTGCCGAACGTCATGGTCTTTGCCCCTTCGGAAATCAGCGCGCCCCAACTGGTGTTCGGTTCCTGAATGCCGACGCCCAGAAAGGACACAAGGCTTTCGGCCATGATGACCTCCGGGATGACAATCGAGGTATAGATCACGATCACCCAAAGGATATTGGGGGCAAGGTGTTTGAAGATGATGGCGAAATCGCTCATCCCCAGCATCCGGGCGGCATCGACGAACTCGCGGTTCTTCAGCATCATGACTTGACCGCGCACGATCAGCAGACCGGCGGTCCAGTTCACAAGGATGATCACAATGATCATCTGCGTCAGAGAGCGGCCAAAGAAGGCCTGCCAGACGACGAAGAAGATGATGTAGGGAATGGAAATCCAGATCGTGTAAAAGCCGACGATGATCTGGTCCAGCCGCCCGCCAAAGTAACCCGCCAGCGCGCCCAGCGTGGCCCCCAGCAGCACCGCCAGAGGCCCGGCAACAAAGCCCACCATCAGCGACGTGCGCGACCCTTGTACCACGCGGGCGAACAGATCACGGCCCAGTTCATCGACGCCGAAGTAGTGGCCGTTTTCCCAGTTCGGCCCGCCCTCTGTCTTGATCAGGCCAAGCAGGTTCCAGTCGATCTCTTCATAGCTCCACTGTGCAAAGGCGTGGCCAAAGACGGCAAACAGCAACAGCGCCACCAGCATGAAGATCGAGAACACGGCCAGCCGGTGGCCCAGAAAGCGGCGGCGTGCGTCGGCCCAGAAGGACCGCGATACGATCATCTCTTCGGCGACGGTTTGGGCGAACTCTTGGGAATTCAGGCGTTTCTTGGCGTCTGTCACAGGTTGCTCCGCACCTTGGGGTCGATCCAGGCGTACATGAGGTCAAGCAATAGGTTCAGCGTGAAGGTCAGCAGGCTGTACAGCACCGCAAGGCCCAGCAGCATCGCATAATCGCGGCTATAGGCCCCGTCGATAAAGTCTTGCCCGATCCCGCCGGTCGAAAAGAAGACGTCGATAAAAACCGAACCGGTGATCATGTAGACAAAGACCGGCCCCATGTAGGTCAGCGTCGGCAGCAGCGCGGGTTTCAGCGCGTGCCGCCAGATGATGGTGCGCTCCGGTAGCCCCTTGGACCGCGCGGTCAGGATGAAGGGCGCGTTCAACACCTCTAGCAAGGAGCCTCGCGTCAGGCGTGCAACACCGGCCATATAGGACGTCCCAAGTGCAATCGCCGGCATGACGATGTATTCCCATTGCCCGCCGTTCCAGCCACCGCCGGGCAGCAATCCCCATGACAGGGTGAACAGCAGCACAAGGATCGGGGCGAGGACGAAATTCGGAAAGATCTGGGAAAAGATGGCGAGGCCCGTCATCGTGTAATCCCAGAAGCTGTTGTGCCGCAGCGCCGCGACGATCCCCAGCGGGATGCCCAGCACCAGCACAAAGACCGCTGACCAGAACCCATAGGTCAGCGTCACCGGAAAGCCCTGGGCGATCACGTCGTTCACCGTCCGGTCCTTTTGGCTGAAGCTGGGGCCAAAATCAAAGTGGAAGACGATGTTCTTGATGTAGGTCCAAAGCTGGACATGCAGCGGCTGATCCATCCCGTAGCGTTCCAGCACGTTCTGCATAACTGCGGGCGGCAAGGGTTTCTCAGAGGTGAATGGCCCGCCGGGGGCCAGCCGCATCAGGTAAAAGGAAAAGATGATCAGCACCAGCAGCGTCGGAACGACCGTCAGGATGCGGCGCAGGGTGTAGTTGAACATGAAGGGTCCAGTGCAAAGGGCGTCGGGCGCGAAACCCCGTCCCGGGCCTGACCCGGGACCTCTTGCCAGCAGCAAAAGGCCCCGGATCGGCGACAGGGCAGAGACCCCGGATCAGGTCCGGGGCGGTGGGCCGTCAATTGGCGCTGTCGTGCCTATTCGGCGACCTTGTAGAGGTCCTTTGCGTACCATGTCTGTTCGACGTTGTTGATCGGCCAGCCCTGGATCGCGTCGCTCAGCATGATGTTGGTCGAGTAGTGGTAGATCGGGATCACCGGCATTTCGTCGGCGAGGATCGCCTCGACCTCGGCATAAAGCGGATTGGTGTCCTGCGAGGATTTCGCCTCTGCCATCAACTCATCCACGCGGGCATTGCTGAACTTGCCGTCGTTGTAGCCCGACTGCGAGGTCAGCAGGTCAAGGAAGGTCGACGCTTCGTTGTAGTCGCCGCACCATGCGCCGCGCGCCAGCTCAAAGTTCTGGTTGCCGCGGGTTTCAAGGAAAACCTTCCATTCCTGGTTTTCCAGCGTCACCTCGACGCCCAGCTTTTGCTTCCACATCTGGCTGGCCACGATGGCGATCTGCTGGTGGCTCTCGGACGTGTTGTAGAGATAGGTGAACGACAGTTTTTCGCCGTCCGGGCCGTAACCGGCCTCTGCCAGAAGTTCCTTGGCCTTCGCGTCGCGCTCTGCCTGGGTCATGTTGGCGTAGGCGACCTCGGGGATCTCGAACCCGTCGGTGGCACCGGGGGTAAAGGTATAGGCCGAGAACTGGCCGCCTTGCAGCACACGATCGACGATCACATCGCGGTCCAGCGCATAGGACAGCGCTTGACGCACGCGGACGTCCTGAAACGGCTCTGGCCCGTTCTTGACATTGAAGGTCATGTAGTAGTTGCAAAGACGCGGCAGGGCATAGGCCTCTGTCGGGAACTCTTCTTTCAGGGTCGGGTACTGGCCCGAGGGGATCTCTGTCTTGTCGACCTCACCGGCGCGCCAGCGGGTCAAGCCCTGCGCGTCGTCGCCGATGACCAGTGTCACAACCTTGTCGAGCACGGTCTTGTCATTGTCCCAGTACATCTCGTTGCGCTCACGCACAGAGCGTTCCTTGGGGACGTGTTCGGTCAGGACATAGGCACCGTTGGTGACGATGTTCTCGGGGCGCGTCCACTCGGACCCGTGTTCGTCGATCACCCATTTAGGCGAGGGGAAGGTGGTCGCATGGCTGACCATCTTGGCGAAATAGGGCAGCGGCTGCGACAGTTGCACAACCAGCGTGTGATCGTCAGGCGCCGAGACGCCCAGATCGGTGATCGGCTTTTCGCCCGCGATGATGGCGGCGCCGTTCTCGATCGACATCAGTTCCATGTACCACGCATAGGGCGAGGCCAGCTCAGGTTCGACCGCGCGCTGCCATGCGTAGACAAAGTCACCGGCGGTGACGGGGGTGCCGTCCGACCACTTGGCATCGTCGCGCAGGGTAAAGGTGTAGGTCTTGTTGTCTTCGCTGACGGTGTGGCTAAGGGCGACGCCGGGCACGATCTCGCCCTCGGCGTTCTGGTTGTAGAGACCTTCGAACAGGTCGCGCACAACCTCGGAGCCGTTCACATCCTCGACCACCTGCGGATCGAACGACGAAAACTCGTCCAGCACCCGGTAGGTAAAGACCTGCTCGGCGGCAAGCTGCGTGCCATCGGGGACATCGGCGGCAAAGGCTGCAGTGACCAGCGTGGTCGACAACAGCATCGGAACAATCGCGGAACGAATTTTCATGGTTCTCCCCTTGGTTTGATGATTTGGCCGAAGCGTGCCTCAGTTGACCGCCGAAGCAAAGGCTTTTCTCCGGTGGTCGTGGCACGTCGTCGGGTCAACCATAAGGGGTGTGCCTCGGCGAAAGAGATCGGACTCTGTCTTGGCAAGAAACCGCGTCTATATGTGGTGGCCGAAAATGGTATCCGGGCCGACTATGCCGGGTCGCAAATCAGTGGGATATTGGCCAAGTTGGCCCAGTAGGCGGCGACATCCGGCATGTTTTCAATCATGAGGATCAAGGCCACGGGCCCTGATTCCGAGCGAGTAAGTCCAAGTGCCAAATCGGGATGCGATTGAGGGGTGAAGAAGAGAATTTCGTTGTTTCGTAAAGGATTATCAGGGGTCGCTAAAATGGTGAAAGCCTTGTCCGCAAGCTTGGCCATATTGTCCGGAAGGTCTGCGTCTGGCTGTATCGGCAAAGCGGCCTGACCGGGGCGGAAAATTGCGATCAGAACCTCTTCGGCTGCGTCGATCAGGTGGGCAATCCGGTCAGTGACGGCGCTGTCAAACGGCGTCAGCCCCAGTTGATGCAGGATTGCCGGGCAGGTCAGCCCTGTCTGCGCCGGATCGGGTGCGGTTGCGGGTGGGGCAGTCGAAAACGTGATGATTTGCTCCCCCGGGAACGCCTGCGACAAGAGCGCCGAAACCGGTCCGATATCCGCCGCCAGCAACGAACGACTCAGCAGGTCCGTGGACCCCGCGCGCAACCTTGGGGTGATGTCGATCAGGCGGATCAGGTTTCCAGCGGCGGCCTCCAGCACCAGCAGCGGGCCAGAACCGTCAAGGATCGTCAGGCTGCGGGGCGCAACGCAGGCCGCGACCGTATCCAGCACCGCGCCAAGCGCCTCTTCCGGTGTTGCGGCCTCAACCCTGCGGCCCGAAGTGCCGAGCGCTGCCGCCTTGGACAGGAGGGTGGCAAGATCGGCGGGCAGAGCGTCCCCGGTCATTCCACAGGGTCCTGCTGAAAGAGGTCCAGACCAGTCGCGCAGGCCGCGCCAAGGTCCGCTGACGGCCCGAACAGCCCGCATAACACCTCTGCCGTCTCAACGGGCGATTGCAGAAAGACCCGGCTGCCGGTGGGGCCGGACAGGATGGCGGTGCCGGACGCGGGTAAATCGCCAGCAAAGAGCGACCGGGCCAAATCGCAAAGGTGATCGAGCCGTTCCTGCCCGAAATGCACATCGCTGTTGGACATCAACACCGTGCCCGTCGACAGATCGACCAGCATCAAAAGCTCGCAAGTGGCAAAACCGGCGCGAAACCGGGTAAGATCATCATGGGTCATGGGGCCGCCCTCACGCCCCAGTCATGCCCTGACGTCCGTTAATTTCGCCTTACGACTGGCCCGATTGCGATGACGCTCAGGCGGGCCTATGCTCAGATCCGGCGCGGTGTCCGTGGGATTTGCTGCGTGTGATCCGGCGCGGCACGACCCGGCCGGGGCTTTTGGCACCTGGGGCTGCCCGGTTCTCTGTCCGCGTTTTCGGGGCAGGTTGATCGGCAGGTGGCAACGTGCGGCGCGCGGGCGCGTCCAGCCCTTCGAGCGCGTGGCACAAAAACTGCACAAGGGCACCCGCGCCGGTCGCGGCCAGCACCGCGTCGTCGTCCCGTCCCGCCAGCGCGCCGGTCAGCGAGATCGGCAACACGTCGCGAAACAGCGCCCCGGCCTCACCCTGCACGCGGGCCATGACGCGGGCGCGGTCCCGTTCGGTCTGCATCTGGTCGATGCGGGTGATCAACAGCAGGCTTTTGGTCCAGAGCAGCGGCGGCACCTGTTCCCACAAGGCGGCCTCAGACTGTCGCCATGCCTGATTGGCGGGGGTACACCAGATCGCAAGATCCACCTGTGGCAGGAACTCTGACCAGAAATCCGGAGCCATGTTGGGGTCTGCCGTGCCCGGCATGTCGATCAGGTCACACGCGTGCAGGATGTCCGCCTCCAGCGCGACGGAGATCATGCGCGTATCGTCGGGACGCACCTGTGACCAGTTATCCATTGGCAGCGGTTCCGATGCCCCGTCACTGGCGATGCGCAGCACCTCTGGCGCACCTTGCCTGTACCAGACCGGCGGCAACTGGGTCGCCGTCACCTGCACCGGAGACCTGTCCTGCCCAAGCAACAGGTTCGCCAGCGTGCTCTTTCCGGCGCTGAATTCGCCCATCAGGGCAACGCAAGGTTTGCGGGGTTTCGGGACGGGCGGGGACTCTTGTGTCATCGGACAGACCTCTGGAGGCGGTTCAAGGGGGCGGCAGGCGGAAGATCGACACGGGGCGGGGCAGCCCCCTGTTGTGCCAGTCCCAGCAGGATATCGCGCTGCCCCTGAATGAAGTCGGCAAGTGTCTTGCGCAAAGCATCTGTGAAGGGGGCGGCGCATTGGTGGTGCAGCGTGTCCACCACCGGTTTGGTCTCTTCGTGGATCAGCCGGGCGAAATCCTCTGAAAAGGCTTCATACCCGCGCTGGCGACGCCAAAATCGCGCCCACCAACTGCCGCGCAGATCAAGGGCGATGGTCTGGCCGAGGCTGATCGGCGCAGGTACGGTGGGCAGCGGCGGCGGCGCAATGGACGGCCCGTCTGTGGCCAGCCCAAAGGCATGCTGGTAGAGCGCGCTGATGTCGCTGGCAGCGGTTGTCAGCACATCGGTTCCGGTCTTGCCAGCGCCTTGGGCAAAGACTTTGTAGGCACTGCGCAGCAGCATCCGCAGGCCGGAGGGGTCATAAGTCCAGATTTCCGCCTCGCCAAATTGTTCAAGGTGTTTGACCAGCGACCCGGTCGCCCGACCCAGAAAGGCGCGGCGGGCATTGTCGGTGCGTCCGGCAAAGCTGTGATGGATCTTCTCCAGCCCGGATTCCAGCGCGGCGCAGGCGCGGTCTTCGATCTGATCGAACTGTTGGAGCAGATCCTGCGGCGCGATTTGCAGAGGGCGTGGCGTGGTGCTGCCGCTGGTGTCCGGTTGCGTTCGGGCGGCCAAACCCGTCCGCAGGTTTCCCAGTGCCACGCCAAGCGACTCTTCGATCCGCGCCCCGGGGCCTTTTTCGATCCGCTCTGAAATGGCGTCCCCCAGCACGCGCAGACCGGACAGATGCCAGATGATCTCACGCGGGGACAATTGCGCCATTGCGCCGTCCACATGCGCCTCGGCCCAGGACACCAGCGCCTGTGCGCTGTCCGCGCCCAGATCGCCAAAGCTGCCCGCGACCGCATGGTGTGCCCAGTAGCCGCTGCCAAAGAGGATTTCGGCCTCTTGCGGGCCGTCGAACTTACGCAGCGTGTCGATGATGCTGGCGCGGATCTGCGGCACCGCGCGGACCGGATCGGCGAGTTCGTCGATCCGATTGACAAAGATGATGACCTCACGCGCCTTGACGTTGGAAATCAGCCGGATCAGCCCAAGGTCCACCGAGGACAGCGCCTGCTGCGCCGACAAGACCACCACGCACAGACGGCTGCCGCGCAGCGCGTTGACGGTGATCTGCTCGCGGATCATGAAGGTGTCGTTCACCCCCGGCGTGTCGCGGAGACACAAGGGCAGGGGCAGGTCCGGCCCGGCAAACCACAGATCGGCGGATTTGGTGATATCGGCAAAGCGGCCCTGATCGGGGCTGCCGTCGGCTTCTTCCCAGAAATCGTCGCCAAGGCAGACATAACGCTGGATTAATTCCTGATCAAAGGTCTCATAGTCGTGGGTCTGGCCCAGTAGCATCTGGAACTTGCGCCCCAGCCGTGCCTTTGATTTCTCGCGCATCTCGTCCAGCTGCGCGCGGACCTTTTCCAGTTCGTCCTCGGCTCCGGCACGGGCGGCGATCTCTCCCACCCGGCCGCCTTGACGGATCAGGTTGTCCCATTCCTCATTGGTGAAAAACCGGAACGACGACCGCCGGTCCTGCGGGCGCAGGTGCGGCTGCATGTGCAGCGAAGTGACGACAGAGGTCCACGGATTGACGTCGGCAGGCAGCAGGTCGGGCCAGCCGGTGAGCGCGTTCACAAGGGTTGTTTTGCCGGCCTTCACTTGACCGATCAATGTGACCGAGGGTTCGAACCCACGCAACTGACGGCGCAATTCTCGCGCTTGATGGGCAATTGACTCTTCGCCACATCCCGCCAGAGCGACCAGAGACTTGTCCAGAGCGCCAAGGCGGGTGGCCAGTGCGCCAAGCCCGGAAAACGCCCCCAGCGCGGGCTTGTCCTGAGGGGCTGCGGGGGCCTGCGGTGTCATCTGTCTTGCCTCATGTCTTTTTCGCGGTTTCGTCTGTCGTGGTTCTTTGCGGGCTCAGGCGGCGAGCCGCTCTTCGATGTCGTAGCGGACCTGCAACAGCAGGCGCGCGGCGTCGCCCACCTGTTCCGCGCCGCCCTCGATCCGCAACAGCAGGGCGAGGTCGTGGGCCTCGATCACCTGTGTCGCCAGATCGGGCCATGTCTCATGCAGGGTGTCGAACCCGGCGACCCGGTCAGCCAGTGTCTCAAAAACCTCTTCGAAACGCGCCAAGAGCGTGTCGGCGTCGCCTGCGCTCCCATCTTGAACGCTGTGCATCAGGTCGCCGGCAGCGGTGCGGACCGCCTGAAACAGCCGCGCCAGTTCGCCCGCAGCCTCGGGCGGGACCTGCCGTTCCACGGTCCGCGCAGCGGGATGGGGGATGACGGTGGCCTCGGTTTCCACCTCTGTCGGTGGCGCAGACCTCGTCGGCGTTGGACGGGCCGGCGGGGCACCGTAGCGTTGCAGGAACATCTGGGCAGCATGGATGTCGTGCAGGCTGGCCTCTTGGATGGTTTGGTCAAGGTAGGCAGTCAGTTTTGTATAGACCGCGTCACCAGTCTGGGGGGCGCTGTTGAACTGCGCTTCGAACCCATGCGCGACCAGATTGTTGGCAATATCCCTGACACCTGTGGTGAGCAGGATTGCATGGTTGCGCAGGCTGTCGGGCGCGGCATCCCAGATGCGCCGCTCTGCCTCTGTCCAGTCGACCGTGCACCACAGGGCCATATCCACCCGGGGCGCGGCCCAGATCAGGCCGGCGCGCAGATCCTCGGCGCTGGCCTCGGTCGAGGCCAGCAGAACACTGCGCCCCATCAGCACCGCAGCGGGCGACGTCACCTGCAAAAAGACCGGCTGCTGTGCCAATAGCGCGGGCGTCGGCAAATCTGTCGTCGCAAGCCTGCTGCCGTCTGCCAGTATCGCCGTCGTCGCGGCGCTGGCGCCATACGAGACCTCTACAGTAGGTGGCGCACCGGCCAGCGGGTCAAGGGACAGATCACTCAGAGCGTGCAGCACCGCGCGCTTGCCGACGCGTGGCAGACCAAACAGGCCAATTCGCACCGGCCTGTTCAGCTTTTCGACCAATGAGGCACAATGCGCCTGCGCCCGCGCCGCAAGGTCACCGCGTTGTCGCACGGCGTTCAGATCTGCCAGCGTTGCGGTTTTCAAGGCCGTCTGATCCGTCATGGACCGGCCCTCCGGCCCACAGCGCGCGGGGTTTGCAGGCGGAATGGCAACAGCCGCCGCGCCAGATCGGCGATGTGGGCCGGTATGTGTGCGCCGGACAGCGACGTGGACGCCGCAGGCGCAACCCGTATCACGACAAGCGAGATATTGTCTTGCTGCGGGGCCTTCCGTTCGCGCACGGCATCCAGCAAGGCGCGCGTGACCGCTGCGCTGCCGTCGCGGGTGTGCCGCTGGAGGATGCAGGCGATTGCGGTGTCTTCAAGGACATTCAACCCGTCGCTGGCCAGCAGAACGATGTCACCGGGCGTAAGCGTCAGTGCGTCGGCGGGGCAGTCGATGTGCGGAATCTGGCCGCCGGTCACCGCAGAGGTCAGGCAGTGGCGGTGCGGATGTTGGGCGGCGTCGCGGGCCTCCATCGCGCCGTTTCTGACCATCAGATCCAGTTGGATGGCCATGGAGTGCATTTGGTTCAACTGCCGCAGCCGACCGTCACGATAAAGGTAGAGCGGACTGTCACCGACCGATATCCAGCGCAGCGCGTTGCCCTCTACGGTGACGCACAGCAGCGTGCCGCCAGTGTCGTTGCTGATGCATCCGGCGTCGATATGCTGTTTCAGGCGGGCATTGGTGCGGGCCAAAGCCTCTCGAAAGATCTCTCCGGGCGTGTCGTGCCCACCATCCGCGCGCGCCGAGGCCAGAAAGACCTCGCCGAACATTTCGCTGGCAAGGAGGCGACCGGCAAGATCCCCGTCGTCATGGCCACCCATCCCGTCCGACAGAACCGCGACGCCGGGCAGGTCGCCTTGTGGGAACTGCGCGATAACCGCGTCCTCTTGGCGGCTGCGATCTCCGATGTGTTGACCGCTGGCGGCCTCTGCCACAAGCTTAGCCATCCCCGACCCCCTGCGTGTCCGCGTCAGCCCACGAAAAGCCATCGCCGCATAGCCCGACAAAACGCAGCACGGTCTTGCCGATCTTGATGCTATCGCCGTTTGTCAGTTCCTCGGTGGTCAGGAGCGGTTTGTCGTTGTGACGCACGATGTTGGTCTTGCCGCCGTGGCCGATATAGGTCCGGTTTTCTTCGTCGTCATGCGCGATGGAAATATGTCTCTCGCGAGAGATGCTGGTGTCGCCAAAGTCCAGCGCGACCGTCTGATCCGCGTCGCGCCCGACGGTCGACAGGCCCGCCGTCAGGGTAAAGGACGCGCCGCGGCCCGGCCCCTCGATCACAACGATCCAGCCAATGGGAAAGCGTGGCGCGCTGGCGGTGCCACTGGCGGCGGGGGCGGCGAAGGGGTCCGGGCCAGCGGTCTCTGTATGAAAGCCCAGAAGACGTGTCTTGACCCGCTCAGAGGCTGGACGCTGGGCGGCAGGAGCGGCCAGCCCGGCGGCGCTGCGCGCAAGCGCCGAAGGCGCAGGTTCCGCCTGCGATTGCTGCGGCTGGGACGGGGCGGGACCGGCGTCCGGGGTCGGGGGGTCCAGATCCCAAATCTTTGGCGTGCCGCCAGCGTCGCTCTGGGCCGGCGCGTCCGCTTGCGGGTCTGGCACGGTGAGATCGGCAAGCTCTGCCGCCGAAGGTGTCCATTCCTTGCGGGGCATCGGCTGAGGCCGTTCGGGTCGGGGGACATAGTCACGCGCGGCGCGCGCTTCGTCGATCGCGCAATCCCGGTGGCCCGCAGGCGTGGTCACACGGGCCTGCAATTCTTCCCAAGGATCGATCAGCGGATCGGCGTCGGTCTTGGGCGCAGGTTCCGATACTGGCCGTCTCCGTGCAATCAGGTTCCTGATGCCCTGCATTCTCCGTAACCCTTCTTTCAAACGTTTGTCTGTATGGAGTCGCGCGCGCTGCGAGAGGGCCACGGCAATAGGGCGCTCAGCGAAAACCGGCGCTGCCGTCGTTTCGATGCGGCCGGTTCTTCGACTTCGGACGGCGCCGGGGCAGGCTCTGGTTCGGGGGCCCAATCGGCGGGGTCCTCGTTCAGGATGGCCCAGTATTCCCGTTCCGCTGCGCGTTTCTCGGCCTCCGGGTCCCTGACCGGAACCTGTGTCGGCGCGCGGTTTGGGCGCACTGCGTCTGCCTTGATCGCCTGATGGTTGCTGGCCACCAGTTCGGCGATTTTCAACTCGATCTCGGGATCTTCCTGTGGCGGCTGCTCTGAGGTGGCGGGCGACACTGCGACAGCCACCGAAGGCTGGCGTCCGGCCAGCGCATCCAGCCAGTCATCGGCGCTTTGTAGGCGGTCCTTGGCGAACAGGCTCATGCACTTGTCAATTGCCGCCAGCAGCCGTGGGTCCTGCTGCGGAAAGCGTCCAAGAAGGGGCTGATAGGGGTCCGGTTTCTGCTCGGCCACGGCGGCCAGCCGAAGGCTGCTGTTGGGGGGCGGATGACCCTCGATCAGATGTACGAAGGTTGCGGCAAGGGCGTATAGATCGCTGGACCGCGACTGCGCGCTGCCCGCAATGTAAAACTCTTGCGGCGAATACCCGTCTTTGACCGTGTGGACGCGGGACAGGACGCGGCTGGCCTGTGATGCGCCCTGCCGGGCAGCGCCGAAATCGATCAGGACGGGTGTGCCCATCGTGTCCAGCAGGATATTGTCGGGTGAGATGTCGCGGTGCAGGATGCCGTTGCGATGCACATAGCTGAGCGCCTGCAACAGGATCACCGCAAGTTCGCGGATCGCCTCGGGCGTCAGCGCGTTGGGGCTGTAGTCGATCATGTCGAACAGGTCGGTACCCTCGACAAAATCCAACGCCATGTAGGCGGTGCCGTTGGCCTCGAATATCTGGTGCACGCCGACGATGTTGGAATGCTGCAGATGCGCCAGAGCGCGCGCCTCTTTCTGGAACAGCTCGACCGCGCGGGTGAAATCCACGTCAAAGGTCTGTGACCGCAGGCGCACGGCCTCACCAGCGCGGCAGCAGATCGCGTTGGGAAAACATTCCTTGATGACCACGCGGCGACCCAGACTGTCGCGGGCCAGATAGGTGATCCCAAAGCCCCCGGCGTTCAGGTATTTGTCGATGATGTATTGCCCGTTGCAAAGCGTGGTCCCCGGCGGCAGCCCGTCCCCGACGTGCTGCGCGGCGGCAGAAGCCTGGATAGTCGACTGATGCGTCATACCGGGTCCTCCTGTGCGAATGGGACGGGCTGTGGTCACGTCTAAACGGGGTGTCTTGTAAGGACAGCGTGCGAAGACAGGGAAATTGCGTTGGCGGATGAGGTCAAATCACCAGCAAATGCGGTCCGGGCCGTGTTCGAAAATGGACGAAAACATGTCGCTTGGTTCGAGTAAAATTAAATATTTACAATAGTTTATCTCAAGGGTGATTGCGGATCATCGCGGTTTGCGACTTTTGCGCAATTTCAGCACCAATAGCCCTGCAAGTGTCACCGTCATCGCGGCAGACGCGATCATGCCTGACCAGTCGGTGACGACCTCTGTCAACTCTTCAAGGCGGCTGCCAAAGGCAAAGCCAAGCGTCACGTAGGCGGAAACCCAGATCGTTTCGCCTGCGACGTCCCAAAGCGTGAACCGCCAGCGGGCCAACCGCGCGGCCCCCGCGATCAGGTTGACCCAAGGTCCCAGCGGCGCAAACAGCCATGTCGAGAAAAAGACCCCGACGCCACCCCAACGTTGAACCGTGTCGCGCGCCTGCCCGATCATCTTATGGCGGCCCGTGCGTCTGGCGATGGCGTCGATCATCGGGGCACCGCCCCAGCGACCGATATGAAACCCGGTCTGGTCACCGGCCACGGCCGCCAGCCATGCGATGCCAAGCACCTGCCAAAAAACCAGATCACCGGCCGCCGCGAACCCTCCGGCGGCCAGCATGATCACTGCGGTCGGGATCGGGATCGCAAGGCAGGACAGAAAGGCCGACCCGGCAACGACCCAAAGTCCATAGGTCGATACAAGCGCAAACAGGGTGTCGGTCACGGATGCGCCTCGCGGTGTGCGGCGATAGCGGTCTCTAATTCTGCAATCAACGTCTCTACCGGCACGCCACGTTCGGCGGCGAGTTGGCCCAGCGTGATCCGCCCCTCTCTGCGGTCCTGCGAGAGTGCTAACGCGTCGGCCACCAAGTCCGGCGGCAGGTGCCAGGAATGCGCGACAAAGCGCGGCGTCATCCAGGGCGCGGGCGGCACATCGCGGTGCGCCGGGTCCGCCCAGAAAATCGCGCCCATCACAAACCGGCCTGCGAAGAAAAGCGTGAAAGCACAGGCCAAGACAAAGGCTCCGCTCAACAGCGGTGCTTCCCGCCACATCCGCTTGATTATCCCCGGTCGGGCTGCTGACATGTGTCTCTCCTTTTCGCGCCACACTTGGTCGGCGCTTTGGGTTTCCTCGTCGGGCGCTTGCCGCTACAAACCAGCGAGGCACAACAGGGTGCCGGCGCGACACCATCTTCGAGGATATCCGACATGATACGCAACGGCGGACAACTTTTGGTCGATTGCCTGATCGCGCTGGGCGCGCGCAAGGGCTTTGGCGTTCCGGGCGAAAGCTATCTGGCCGTGCTGGACGCGTTGCACGACACGGGTGGCAAGCTGGATTTCGTGCTCTGCCGCAATGAGGGAGGCGCGGCTTTCATGGCCGCCGCTTGGGGCAAGCTGACCGGCAGTCCTGGCATCTGCTTTGTTACGCGCGGTCCGGGTGTCACCAATGCGTCGATCGGAATTCACACGGCGATGCAGGACAGTGCGCCGATGCTGGTCTTTGTGGGGCAGGTGGGCACCGACATGAAAGGGCGCGAGGCCTTTCAGGAAATCGATTACGCGGCGGTCTTTGGCACCATGGCGAAGTGGGCGGTCGAGATTGACGATGTGACCCGTATCCCCGAGATTCTCGCCCGGGCGTGGAAAACGGCGGTGACAGGCCGCCCGGGACCGGTGGTGATCGCGCTGCCCGAGGACATGCTGACCAGCATGACAGAGGTCGGGCCAATCACCGGCCCCTCGGATATCCGTGAGCCATCGGTGGATGCGGCAACAATTGCGGACGTGGCAGAACATCTGCGCGCGTCCAAGCGCCCGTTGATCCTGATGGGCGGCTGCAACTGGACGGATGAGGGGAGGGCCGCCTTGCAGGCCTTTGCCGAAGCCTCTGACATCCCGGTTATCGCGGCCTTTCGCTATCAGGACCAATTCGACAATCTCTCACCCGTCTTCGTCGGTGAGGCCGGGGTGGGGATGCCGCCCCATGCCCGCCGTCTGATGACAGAGGCAGACACGATACTGGCCATCAACGTCCGCTTTGGCGAGATGACGACCGACGCCTATACGCTGCTGGACGTGCCGGAGCCGCGCCAGAAGGTGATCCATGTCCATGCCTCGGATGCTGAGATTGGCAAGATCTATGTGCCTGCGCTGGGCGTTCAGGCTGGGCCGAATGCTTTTGCCAAGGCTCTCAGCCCGGTGCAGGGCGGCTGGGCCGAATGGCGCGCGCAGGCGCGCGCGGATTTCGACGCAAGCCTGGATTGCCCGCCACAGCCGTCCCCGGTCGATATGGGGGCTGTCATGCGCCACCTGTGGGAGGTGCTGCCAGAGGACGTGATCCTGACCAACGGCGCGGGCAATTTCGCGGTCTGGCCGAACAAGTTCTTTCAATTCGGCCCCAAGGCGCGCCTGCTGGCACCGCAATCGGGCGCGATGGGCTATGGCCTGCCCGCCGCCATCGCGGCGCGCGTGGCGTTTCCGGATCGCATGGCGCTGTGTTTCGCGGGGGACGGTGATTTCCAGATGAACCTGCAGGAACTGGCGACGGCGGCGCAGGCCGGGGCGCACCCCATCGTGTTGATCCTGAATAACGGCATTTACGGCACCATCCGCGCCCATCAGGAACGGCACTTTCCGGCGCGGGTTTCCGGGACAAACATGGTGAGCCCGGATTTTGCCATGCTGGCGCGGTCCTATGGCTTTCACGGGGAACGGGTAGAGCGGACCGAAGATTTTGCCGCCGCGTTTGAGCGCGCGTGTACTTCAGGAACCGGGGCGGTTCTGGACCTTGTGATCTCCGAAGAGGCGCTGACCCCGCGCCGCACGCTGAGCCAAATGCGTGAGGCAGCACTGGCAGCACAGGGCAAGCCATGACCGGAAACCGTGACGAGAAACCCGGTTTCGACCCGTCCACCGACGGGGCGAAGATGGGCTTTGCCGACGCCATGTCCTATGGCGACTATCTGCGGATCGAAACGCTGTTGGGGCAGCAACACTGCCTTAGCGACGCGCATGACGAACTGTTGTTCATCATCCAGCACCAGACCTCGGAACTCTGGATGAAACTGGCGATCCATGAGCTGTCGGCGGCGCGGGACGCCCTGCTGGCGGATGACACGGCGCAGATGTTCAAGATGCTGGCCCGCGTCAGCCGTATCTTTGAACAACTCAACAACCAGTGGGACGTGCTGCGCACCATGACGCCCGCCGATTACACGCGTTTCCGCGAGTCGCTGGGTCCGTCCTCGGGGTTCCAGTCGTATCAGTACCGGCAAATCGAATATATCCTTGGCAACCGCAACACCCACATGATGCAGCCGCACGAACATGTGCCTGAGGTCCGTGCGCTGCTGGAGGCGGAACTGGCGCGGCCAAGCTTTTACGATGAGGTGGTGGCGCTGTTGTTCCGCACGGTCGATGGCAACGACGCCGCCATACCCGCCCTGCAACTGGACACACCGCACGCCGCCGTTCCGGAGATTCAGGCGCGCTGGAAAGTGGTCTACGAGGATATCGATACCTACTGGACGCTCTATGAACTGGCCGAAAAGCTGGTCGACCTTGAGGATTATTTTCGTCGTTGGCGCTTTAACCATGTGACCACGGTTGAACGGGTCATCGGTTTCAAACGTGGTACCGGCGGCACCTCTGGCGTGGCCTATTTGCGGCGCATGTTGGGCGTCGAACTTTTCCCCGAACTTTGGCACCTGAGAGGTGAGCTATGACCAATTTGCCCCGTAAGGAGCTGTTTCACCTGCCTGAGGGCGTGATCTATCTGGATGGCAACTCTTTGGGAGTGCTGCCAAAAGGCGCGGTTGAGCGAATGCATCAGGTCATGACGGCGGAATGGGGGCAGCAGCTGATCCGCGCGTGGAACACTGCCGAATGGATGGCGCTGCCTGCCAAGGTAGGTGACCGCATCGGTCGTCTGATCGGCGCGCCCGCCGGGACGGTCGCCACCGGCGACACGCTGTCGATCAAGGTTTATCAGGCATTGGCGGCAGCATTGAAGATGCGCCCCGACCGGCGGGTGATCCTGTCGGACGCCGGGAACTTTCCCAGCGATCTGTACATGGCGCAGGGGCTGATCGGCACCATCGACAAGGGGTATGAGTTGCGCACGCCCGCGCCAGAGGAAGTCGCCGAGGCGATCACCGAAGATGTTGCCGTGGTGATGCTGACGCAGGTCGATTACCGCTCTGGCCGGATGCACGACATGAAGGCAATCACCGAACGCGCCCATGCGGTGGGGGCCGTGATGATCTGGGATCTGGCCCATAGCGCGGGGGCGGTGCCGGTCGACGTGGCGGGCAGCGGCGCAGAGTTTGCCGTGGGCTGCACCTACAAATACCTCAATGGAGGACCGGGTGCGCCTGCCTTTATCTACGCGCGTCCGGACATTGTTGAAACCATCGAGCCGGCACTGTCGGGCTGGCTGGGCCATGCGGCGCCTTTCGCGATGGAGCCGGGCTACCGTCCCGCCATGTCGACCGAACGAATGCGCGTCGGCACGCCGCCGATCCTGCAACTGGCGGCGCTGGACGTGGCGCTGGACGCGTGGGAGGGCGTCGACATGGCGGACCTGCGCGCCGCCTCTGTCGCGCTGTGTGAGCGGTTCATCACCGAGGTCGAGGCGCGCTGTCCGATGCTTACCCTCGCCTCTCCGCGCGACGCGGCACAGCGTGGGTCACAGGTGTCTTTCGCCTTTGCCGAGGGATACGCGGCGATGCAGGCGCTGATCGACCGTGGCGTGATCGGCGATTTCCGCGCGCCTGACATTATGCGCTTTGGCTTTACGCCTCTCTACATCGACGAGGCGGATGTGGTCGCGGCGGTGGATGTGATGGAGGAAATCCTGCGGGATGAGGTCTGGCGCGAGGCGAAATACCAGGTGCGATCGCGCGTGACCTGACGGCTCAGGTCAGGTCACCTTTTTCCCCGGTCTTGAGCAGCATTTGAAGACGTTTTGACGGGACCGGCGGGCGCGCGGGGGTATGGGGTCCAAGGTCGATCAGGGCGGCCCCGGCGGCAAAACGGACTTCGGGCGGCTGGTCCAGCATGTCCTGCGTAACCAGCAGGCTGTCCGTCCATAGCCCTTCGGCCAGCAACAACTCATGCCGGTCGAACAGCAGTTGCACAAAGGTGGTGGGACTGTCGGAAAGCGCGGAAACGCCTTTTAGTCTGGACAGTTGGGTTGCGGTCACCGTGGCTTCTGCCAAGCCAAGAAGATGGCGCAGACGCACGCCGCCAACAAGGAAACGCTGTTCGGGGGCGACAAGCAGGACATGTTCCGGCACCCCGCGCCCCAAAGCGCCCTTGCGTATTCGGATCGTCGTCACCGGGGCCGTGCCGGGGGCGATCCGACCAGTCCAGCGCAGCGGTTGATAGCCATTGTCGCGTGTCAGGATGAGGTCGCCGGGACGCAGGTCACCGGCCCGCCGCTCTCCGCGCAGGGTCTTGATCCGCGCGCGACTGGACAGACCGTTTGTGATGGCCGCCAAGCAGGGCTGCGCGCGCGCCGGATCCACGCCGGAGTCGTCCGTGACATCCACCGGAAACACGCCGCTGTCCGGAAAAGTGCCACTGCGTTCCATCGCTGCCCCGTATACTGCTTGCCGGTCACAGTGCCCCGCGAAGGGTCAGGAATTTACCAACAAGACAGCGCGAAACGCGTGGGTTTTTAGGCGAAGTTTTTGCGCTCTGGGTCAGGTCCGGATTGCGCCGCCTGAGAGTTCGGTGATTTCCAGCGCCGCTTCGGCCACGCGGCGGCCAAGGTCGGCGACGCGTTCGCCGCTGAACCGGACCGTCGGCCCAGAGACGGAAACCCCGGCACAGGGTTCTCCCTGATCGTTCAGGATGGCGGCCCCGATGCAGGACATCCCGGCATAGCGTTCCTCGCGGTCATGCGACCAGCCACGCGCGGTGATGCTGTGCAGATCGGCGGTCAGACCGGACAGCGTGACATGGGTGCTGGCAGTAAAAGGCGTCAGGGCCATATCCTCGATCAACCGTTGCATGGCTTGCGGGCGCATGGCGGCAAGGATCGCCTTGCCCGTCCCGCTGGCGTGCATCGAGGTGCGCGTGCCGGGCGGAAAGAAGGCGCGGATCGGGTTCGGCGTCTCGACCTGTCCGACAAAGACCACCTCTGGCCCGTCCGGCACGGCAAGGTTCGCGGTCTCGCCAGTTTCCTTCATCAGGCGGCGCATGATGGGGCGGCCGACCTCGACCACGCTGTTGCGTTTGAGAAAGGCGGTGCCGGTGCGCCATGCCTCGATCCCCACGGCCCATTCCTGACGCTCTTCGTCAAAGGTGACAAAGCGGTGGTTTTCCAGTGTGGTCAGGATGCGGTGGGTGGTTGCTGTAGGAATATCGATTTCGCGCGAAAGGTCCGACAGGGTTGTTCCCTCATCCCGCGCCAGCGCGATCAAAACGCCAAGCGCGCGGTCAAGTGCCTGAAGCGTTCCGGCAGAGCTTTCCTTGAAGGCCGACTTGGGGCGGCCGCGGGGGCGTTTGGCGGTGGACATGCCAGGTTCCTTTCGAAAAATGTTTTCGCTGCATTTGCGAAGCCGGTAGAGTGAGAAACTGAAACTGAATTTGAATCAGTGGCTTGAGACGATGATTCCGTAAATGAAAATGTTTTTCAAGAAAATTGCACGGGCGAGTGGAATGCAGGATTATGAGAATGAGAAGGAGATCAAGCCATGACTGACCAGAATCCGGTTTTCATTCCCGGGCCGACCAACATGCCCGACCGCCTGCGCCGGGCGCTGCAGGTGCAGACGCAGGACCACCGCGCACCCGATTTTGTCGACACCTTTGCCCCGGTGCTGACGGATACGCTCAAGGTCTTTGGCTCCACCGCGGGCAAGGCCATTACCTTTCCGGCCAGCGGCACCGGCGGCTGGGAGGCGGCGATTTGCAATACTCTGTCGCCCGGAGACAAGGTTCTGGTCGGACGCTATGGCGTTTTCAGCCATCGCTGGATCGACATGTGCCAGCGGCACGGGCTGGACGTGCAGATCGTCGATGTCCCGTGGGGGCAGGGCGCGCCCGCCGACCGCTTTGCCGAGATTCTGGCAGCCGACACAGCGCATGAGATCCGCGCCGTCCTGACCACGCATAACGAAACGGCGACCGGCGTGCGGTCGGACATCGCCGCCGTGCGCAGTGCGATGGACGCGGCCGATCACCCGGCACTGCTGTTTGTCGATTGCGTCAGCTCGCTGGCCTCGATGCCGTTTGAATTTGACGCTTGGGGCGTGGATATCGCCGTCGGCGGGTCGCAGAAGGGGTTCATGTTGCCGACCGGCATGGCGATCCTGTGCGTGTCGCCCAAGGCGCTGGAGGCGATCGAAACGGCCAAGCTGCCGCGCACTTTCTTTGATTTCCGCGACATGATGAAAGCCAATGCCACCGGCGGTTTCCCCTACACGCCACCTTTGCAGTTGATCTACGGGATGCGCGAAAGCCTGACGATGCTGTTCGAAGAGGGCCTGGAGAACGTCTATGCCCGCCACTTCCGTCTGGCCGAGGGCGTGCGCCGCGCAGTCGATGCTTGGGACATGCACTTGGTCGCCAAGACGCCGGACCTGTATTCCGACACCGTCAGCGCGGTCTGCGTGCCTGAAGGTTTTGACAGCAACGCTCTGACCGATCACGCCTACCGTGCCTACAAGGTGTCCTTTGGCGTCGGCCTGGGAGAGTTGAACGGCAAGGCGTTCCGCATCGGCCACCTTGGCAGCCTGACCGACGTCATGGTTCTGTCCGGTCTCGCCACCATCGAGATGGCCATGGCGGATCTGAACTATCCGATCACCCTTGGCAGCGGTGTCGCCGCCGCGCAGGAGTATTATCGCCACAGCAGCGCCGTTGCGCTGAAATCCGCAGCCTGAGGAGGGGGAACACATGCTGGACGCCATGACACAGGCACATGCGCTGACCATCGACGACATGCGCGCCGCCCACGCGCGGATAAAGCCGCATATCAACTACACGCCGGTGCTGCGCTCACAATATCTGGACGATCTGACCGGCGCGCACTTGTTCTTCAAGTGTGAGAACTTTCAGGAGGCGGGTGCCTTCAAAGTGCGCGGGGCCTGCAATGCGGTCTTTGGTCTGTCGGATGAGGCGGCAAAGCGGGGCGTCTGCACGCACAGTTCCGGCAACCACGCGCTCTCGCTGTCCTATGCGGCGGGTCGCCGGGGCATTCCCTGCAACGTGGTCATGCCGCGCACCGCGCCACAGGCCAAGAAGGACGCGGTGCGCCGCTATGGCGGGATCATCACCGAATGCGAACCCTCGACCACCAGCCGCGAGGCGGTCTTTGCCGAGGTGCAGGCGCGCACCGGCGGGGAGTTCGTGCATCCCTACAACGACCCGCGCGTGATCTGCGGGCAGGCCACCTGTTCGGCAGAGATGCTGGAGCAGATCGACGGGCTGGATGCTGTCGTGGCCCCCATCGGCGGCGGCGGTATGATCTCGGGCACCTGCTTGACGCTGTCGAACTTCGCGCCAGAGGTCAAGATTTACGCTGCCGAGCCAGAGCAGGCCGACGACGCCTATCGCAGCTTCAAGGCTGGGCACATCATCGCAGATGACGCGCCCGAGACCGTCGCCGACGGGCTGAAGGTGCCGCTGAAAGAGAACACCTGGCATTTCGTGTCGCATTTCGTGACCGATATCCAGACGGCCTCGGAGCAGGAAATCATCGACGCGATGAAGACCACGTGGAAGCATCTGCGCATTGTGATGGAGCCCAGCTGCGCCGTGCCGCTGGCGGTGATCCTCAAGAACCCCGACGCCTATCGCGGCAAGCGTGTGGGGGTCGTGATCACCGGCGGCAACGTCGATCTGGACAAACTACCTTGGATGGTGGGTTGAAAACCCACCCTACGCAGGACCGCAGGGCAGAACCCGGCCTGCGTCACCCGACAACAGGAGCAATGACATGAAAGACGTGACCAACCTAGACGATTTCGAAGTCGGCTATGACATCCCCGCCGCCATCGGCATGGATGAGGGTGAGATTCAGACGCCTTGCCTTGTGCTCGACCTCGACGCGCTGGAACGCAACATCAAGAAGATGGGCGATTATGCCCGCGCACACGGAATGCGCCACCGGGTGCATGGCAAGATGCACAAATCGGTGGACGTGGCCAAGTTGCAGGAAACCCTTGGCGGGTCTTGCGGCGTCTGCTGTCAAAAGGTGTCAGAGGCCGAGGTGTTCGCCCGTGGCGGCATCAAGGACGTGCTTGTGTCGAATCAAGTCCGCGACCCGGCCAAGATCGACCGGCTGGCGCGGATGCCGAAACTGGGCGCGCGCACTATCTGCTGCGTTGATGACGTGGCCAACGTGGCCGACCTGTCGGCGGCGGCAGTCAAGCATGGCACCCAGATTGAATGCCTCGTGGAAATCGACTGCGGGGCAGGGCGCTGCGGCGTCACGACTACGCCGGAGGTGATCGAGATCGCCAAGGCCATCGACGCAGCGGAGGGTCTGAAGTTCGCCGGTATCCAAGCTTACCAAGGCGCGATGCAGCATCTCGACAGCTACGAGGACCGCAAGGCCAAGATCGACATTGCCGTGGCGCAGGTGAAAGACGCGGTCGACGGGCTGAAGGCCGAGGGGCTGGAGTGCGATATCGTCGGCGGCGGCGGCACCGGGTCGTACTACTTTGAGTCGACCTCCGGCGTGTACAATGAACTTCAGTGCGGGTCTTACGCCTTTATGGATGCCGACTACGGCCGCATCCACGACGCAAACGGCAAGCGCATCGATCAGGGCGAATGGGAGAACGCGCTGTTCATCCTGACCTCTGTGATGAGCCACGCCAAGGCGGACAAGGCCATCGTCGATGCGGGCCTCAAGGCGCAGTCGGTGGACAGCGGCCTGCCGGTGATCTTTGGCCGCGACGACGTTGAATACGTCAAATGCTCGGATGAGCACGGCGTCGTCTCTGACCCGAATGGCGCGCTCAGGGTCAATGACAAGCTCAGGCTGGTGCCGGGTCACTGCGATCCCACCTGCAACGTGCATGACTGGTACGTCGGTGTGCGGGGCGGCAAGGTCGAAACGATCTGGCCGGTGTCCGCACGCGGCAAGGCCTATTGAGCCACCGGGAACGGCACGGAACGACAAGACGCCGGGTTTGTCCCGGCGTCTCCATTCGCGACAGAAGGACAAGGAAAGATGAAGGACATGCCGCAATCCAAGGAACTCGTGATCGTGGGCGAGGCAGAGTGCGAACGGCTGGTCGGGCGCAAGGATGCTTTCGACGCGGTTCAGGCGGTCTTTGCCGCGATGGCCAAGGGCGACGCCCGCAACTTTCCGGTGGTGCGTGAGGCGCTGGGCCATGCAGAGGCTCTGTACGGCTTCAAATCCGGCTTCGACAAGGCGGGGATGGTTCTGGGGGTGAAATCCGGTGGCTACTGGCCCGGCAACATGGCCAAGGGGCTGACCAACCATCAGTCGACCGTCTTTCTGTTTGACCCGGACACCGGGCAATTGTCGGCGCTGGTGGGCGGCAACTATCTGACGGCGGTGCGCACGGCGGCGTCCTCGGCGGTCTCCATCGCGCATCTGGCGCGCAAGGATGCAAAGGTGCTGGGGATGGTCGGGGCAGGCCACCAGTCCACGTTCCAACTGCGTGCAGCGGTGGAACAGCGCGATTTTGACAAGGTCGTCGCGTGGAACCCGCATCCTGACATGCTGCCCAAACTGGGGGCCGTGGCCGAGGAACTGGGCCTGCCGTTTGAGGCCGTCAGCCGTGAGGACCTGGGCGCGCAGGCGGATGTCATCATCACCATCACTTCGGCCTTTGAACCGCTACTCATGAAGGACTGGATCAAGCCAGGCACCCATATCGCCTGCATGGGCACAGACACCAAGGGCAAGCAGGAGGTCGACGCGGCGCTGGTGGCCTCGGCCACGGTGTTCACCGATGAGGTGGCCCAGTCCATCACCATCGGAGAGGCGCAGCACGCGATTGCCGATGGCAGCGTGACCGAGGATCGCATCACCCCCATCGGCGCGGTGATCAACGGGGACCATCCCGGGCGGTCCAGTGACGATGAGGTCACGCTGTTCGACGGCACCGGTGTCGGCTTGCAGGATCTTGCCGTGGCCTCTGTCGCGGCGCGGCTGGCCGAGGCGGACGGATCTGCGCAGCGCGTCAGCCTTTGATCGCAGAGGACAGGGGCGATTTCGCCCCTGTTCATCGTGCCAGTCCTGGTCAAGTATCCCGTGACAACCGCGCGTGGGCCATGGCCGTGCGCGGACCAGACGACAGGGAGGATTTGGGGTATGGCGGGGACATTTGCGGACCTGATGGCAGCGCATCCAGAGGCGGCACCGGCGATTGGCGCACCGTCAAAGGAGTGGCTCAGCTACGGTGGATTGCGCGCGCTGTCGCAGGAGGTGCGCGGGCAGTTGCGCGCAGCGGGTGTGGGGCCGCAGGACCGGGTGGCGATTGTGCTGCCGAACGGGGCCAGCATGGCGACGGCCTTTGTCACGGTGGCCGGCGCGGCAACGACGGCTCCGCTTAACCCGTCGTACCGCGAGGACGAATATGCCTTCTACCTTGAGGATCTGAAGGCCAAGGCCATCATCCTTGAGGCGGGGTATGACGGCCCGGCACTGGCGGCGGCGCGCCGATTTGGCCTGACGATCCTGCGGCTGTTTGAAGATGCGCAGACCGCGGGCCTGTTCCGGTTGCAGCCCGAAGGCGCTGTCACGGCGGCAAAGGACGGCACGCCGGGGCCAGAGGACATCGCCCTGATCCTGCACACCTCCGGCACCACCTCACGCCCCAAGATCGTGCCGCTGATGCAATCCAACCTTGCCGCCTCGGCGCGGCATATCGCGACGTCACTGGCGCTGACGCCGCAGGATCGCTGCCTGAACGTCATGCCTCTGTTTCACATTCACGGGCTGCTGGCGGCGGTCTCTGGCTCGCTTTCGGCGGGGGCTTCTGTCTTTTGCGCGCCGGGGTTCAACGCACTGAATTTCTTTGCCCAGATGCGTGAGGCGCGCCCGACGTGGTACACGGCGGTGCCGACCATGCATCAGGCGATCCTGTCGCGCGCGCCGCGCAACTCGGATGTGATCCGGGACGTGCCGCTGCGGTTCCTGCGCTCGTCCTCGGCCTCACTGCCCGCGCAAGTCATGGCGCAATTGGCCGAGACATTCGGCGCGCCGGTGATCGAGGCCTACGGCATGACAGAGGCGGCGCACCAGATGTGTTGCAACCCGCTGGACGTTCAAAAGCCGGGATCGGTCGGTGTGGCAGCCGGGCCGGAGGTGGCGATTGCCCATGAGGTCGAGAACCGCCTGATCGACGGCGTGGGTGAGGTTGTAATCTCTGGCCCCAACGTGACGCCGGGCTACGAGGCGAACCCGGAGGCGAACGCCAAGAACTTTTTCGAGGATGGCGGCAAGCGCTGGTTCCGCACCGGCGATCAGGGTGCCTTGGATGCGGATGGGTTCCTCAGTCTGACCGGACGTCTGAAAGAGATCATCAACCGGGGCGGCGAAAAGGTCTCGCCGTTGGAGGTGGACGGGGTGCTTATGGATCACCCCGCGGTGGCGCAATGCGTGGCCTTTGCCCTGCCGCACCCCAAGCTGGGCGAGGAAGTCGCCGCGGCGGTGGTGCTGCGCGAGGGGACACAGGCGACCGAGCAGGAAATACGCGCCTTTGCCATCGAACGCATGGCCGATTTCAAGGTGCCGCGCCGGGTTGTGATCCTGGAGGAGATCCCCAAGGGGGCGACGGGCAAGATGCAGCGCATTGGCATGGCCGAAAAGCTGGGACTGGTTGAGACGACCTGAGCTTTTGCTCCGGCGGCGGCATGTGTGGCTGGCGTCGGAGCCTCCGGCGGGAGGTATTTGGACCAAGAAGAAGCACAAGGTGTGCGAGGGGACGGGATGAAGATCTGCATTTTCGGGGCAGGGGCGATTGGTGGCTATCTGGGCGTCAAGCTGGCGCAGGCGGGCGCGGATGTGAGCCTTGTGGCGCGCGGGCCGCATCTGGCAGCGATGCAGGCCGATGGGCTGAGGTTGATTGAGGACGCGGGCGAGACTTGTGTGTCGGTGCGGGCGTCCGACGATCCGGCAGCGCTGGGCGTTCAGGATTATGTGATTGTGACCCTGAAGGCGCATTCGGTGCCGGCCTTGGTGCCGAAGATGGCGCCGCTGATTGGGCCGGAGACGACCGTGGTCAGCGGGGTGAACGGCGTGCCGTGGTGGTATTTCCACGGCGTTGGCGGGGAACTGGAGGGCACGCGGCTGGCCACGGTCGATCCGGGCAATGCGCAGTGGGAGGGGTTTGGGCCTGATCGGGTGCTGGGTTGTGTGGTCTATCCGGCGGCGGAGGTGATCCGGCCGGGGGTGATCCGGCATGTGGAGGGCAACCGGTTTTCGCTGGGGGAGCCGTCGGGGGAGAAATCGGAGCGGGCGCTGGCGCTGTCCAAGGCGCTTGCCTCGGCGGGGTTGAAGGCGCCGGTTCGGCCGCGGTTGCGCGACGAGATCTGGGTCAAGCTGTGGGGCAATCTGTCGTTCAATCCGATCTCGGCGCTGACCCATGCGACCTTGGATGTTTTGTGTACCGATCCGGGCACGCGGGGGGTGGCGCGGGGGATGATGGGTGAGGCGCAGGAGATCGCGGAAAAGCTGGGCGTGAAGTTCCCCATCGATGTGGAGCGGCGGATTGATGGCGGGGCGGCAGTGGGGGCGCATCGGACTTCGATGTTGCAGGATCTGGACGCTGGGCGGCCGATGGAAATTGATGCGTTGGTTGCCTCTGTTCAGGAGCTGGGACGGATCACGGCGACGCCCACGCCGACCATCGACACGGTGCTGGCGCTGGTGCAGTTGAGGGGGCGTGTGGCGGGGCTGTATGGGTGAGTGTCCACATGTGGCGGCAAAGGTGACGTCGCGTCTTCAATGGCTTGCAGAGGTGAATTTACGTTTCGTTAGGATGTGACGCCTCTCAGGTCCAGCTTTTGGCCCTTGGCGGCGGAGGTGTAGATGGCGTCCTTGATCGCGATGACGGGCAGGTAGCTGCGGGCCGTGTTTTCGGGTGGCTCACCGCTGCGCAGGCAGGACACCACATGGCTTTGCAGGGCAAAGACGCAGTCGCCGCCGAAGGTGCCGGATGTGTCGGGGGGCAGGATCGTCTGGACCTCTAACGTGCCAAAGCGGCGCAGGTGCAGCGCGCCGTCGCCGGTGAGGGTCAGCGTGCCTGTGGTGCCTTCGGCCAAAGCCTCTCCCATGGTGCAGCGGGTATTGGTGGCGGCGTGATCGAGATGGCGGTTGCCGTCGAACAGAGCGCGCGCGCCATTGGGAAAATCGAACAGGATATAGCCTGCGTCCTCACCGGCAATCACCGGGTTCACCTGTCGCAGATCGGCATAGACCGCCGTTGGTGCGCCCAGCAGATAGCGGAAGGTGTCGATCCAGTGGACGGCGGTTTCATGTACCAGAAAGCGCGGCATCTGCTGAAAATAGGGCTGCCGGTCAAGATAGGCATCGGGGCCCTGACCGTCGCCGGGGCGCAGGCGAAAGGTGATCTGCTGAACGGTGCCGATCTCTCCTGCGTCTAGGCGCGCTTTCATCACGCGATACCACGGTTGAAAACGGAAGTTTTCATGGATGACCAGCAGCGCGCCTGCGGCCTCTGCCTCTTGGGTGATGGCCTGCGCCTCTGCCGGGGAGGTGCAAAAGGGTTTCTGACAGATCAGCGTGCGGACCCCGGCGGCCAGCGCGGTGCGGATGGCCTGTGCCTGTGCCGGGGGCGGCACGATCACGTCAAGCAGGTCGGGCGCGGTGTCGGCCAGCATGGCGGCCAGATCGTCAAAGGCGGGGGCGCCGGTGTCGCGCGCCTTGGCGATGTCGACATCGCAGGCACCGACCAGATCGACACCGGCAATGCGCCGCCAGCCGTCATAGTGAAAGCGGCTGAAGTACCCTGCGCCAAGGCAGGCCACCCGCAAGGGGTCAGGGAAATTGCGCGGCATGTGTCCTCCGGTTTTCCGAGCAGCATAGACCTGCGCGAAGGGGCTGCCTACAGTGTGCGCGAGGCAAAGGGAGGAAAGCCGATGTATGCCGTGACCGTCCGTTTCGAGATCAAACCGGAAACGGCCAGCGCCTTTCTGGACCTGATCCGCCAGAACGCCCGCGCCTCTGTCCGCGATGAGCCGGGATGCCACCAGTTTGACGTCTGCACCGACCCTGACAGCCCCGGCGAAGTGTTCCTGTATGAGCTTTATGACGACCGGGCGGCCTTTGCGGCGCATATGACCACGGCGCATTTCATCAGCTTCGAGGCGGCCAGCGCGCCATTTGTCGTCGCCAAGGACGTGCGTTGCTATGCCGAGGTGCATCAATGAGCGACTGGGAGGTCTTTGCCATCCGCTATGCCGACCGCGCCGCGCGGGTGCGGGCGGACAGTTTCATCTTTGACGACAACCACGACGCGCCGCACCCGATGGATTATTACATCTGGTTGCTGCGGCGCGGCGCGGAGGTGATCCTTGTCGACACCGGCTATGACGCCGCAGAGGGACAGGCGCGGGCGCGGCCCATCCGGCTGGACCCGGTGGCGGCGCTGGCCCCTTTGGGCGTGACGCCGGAGGCGGTGACGCAGGTGATCGTGACCCATCTGCATTATGATCACGCGGGCGGGCTGCATCTGTTTCCCAACGCGGTGCTGCATATGCAGGCCGCCGAGATGGCCTATGCCACCGGGCCTTGCATGTGCCATGACGTGCTGCGGATGCCCTTTACCGCCGGTCATGTCTGCGAGGCGGTGCAGCGGCTGTATTCCGGCAAGGTGGTCTTTTACGACGGCGACGCAGAAGTGGCCGAAGGCGTGACGGTTCATTGCATCGGCGGCCATTCGCGCGGCTTGCAGGCGGTAAGGGTACGCACGCGGGCGGGGTGGATGGTGCTGGCCTCGGACGCGGCGCATTTCTATGAGAACCTCTGGCGGCGCAAACCCTTTCCCATCGTCGTCGATTTGCAGAACATGCTGGACGGATTCGACACGTTGGAGCGGCTGGCTTCGTCCCGCGATCTGGTGGTGCCGGGGCATGATCCGCTGGTGCGGCGGCTGTTTCCCGCAGGTCCGGCGGCGCATGTGATCCGGCTGGACCCGGGTCCGCAAGAGGCGATCACACCGGCGCTGTTTACGCCCTGAAATGGCCTGAGACATGCGTGATACCTTTTGAACGCGCGACTCGCATGAATGAAAGAAAAACGTGCAAAGCGCGGTTGGGTGGCTTGACCGAACCACCCCTTATTCTTGCATATCCGGTCAACCCTGCGGCGTCGAAACATGCCGTCGAGGTCTATTCCGGGAGAGAGACATGACACTAGGATTTGCTATTCTGGGCGCAGGCCGGATCGGTCAGGCGCACGCCCGCGCGATCTCGGCCACGCCGGGGGCGCGCTTTGTCGCGCTGTCCGAGCCGATGAAGGCAGCGGCAGAGGACATGAAGGCGCGCTATGGCTGCGACTTGCGCACCATTGATGAGATCGCCGCAAGCGACGATATTCAGGCGGTGGCGATCTGCACGCCCACCGACACCCACGCCGACCTGATCGAGAAGTTCGCCAAGGCGGGCAAGGCGATCTTTTGCGAAAAGCCGGTGGATCTGTCGGCAGAGCGCGTGCGGCAGGCGCTGGCCACGGTCGAGGAGACCGGTGCCAAGCTGATGGTCGGGTTCAACCGCCGGTTTGACCCGGACTTCATGTCGGTGAAGGCGGCGATTGATGCGGGCAGCATTGGCGACGTCGAGATGGTGGTGATCACCTCGCGCGATCCCGGCCCGCCGCCTGTCGCCTATATCAAGGTCTCGGGCGGGATTTTCCGCGACATGACCATCCATGACTTTGACATGGCGCGCTGGCTGCTGGGCGAAGAGGTCACGACGGTGGTGGCGCAGGGGTCGGTTCTGGTCGATCCCGAGATCGGCGAGCAGGGCGATTTCGACAGCGTGAACGTGATCCTGAAGACCGCCAGCGGCAAGCAGGCGGTGATCACCAACTCGCGCCGGGCGACCTATGGCTATGACCAGCGGATCGAGGTGCATGGCTCTGAGGGGATGGCCTCTGCGGCGAACCGTCACGAGAGCACGGTCGAGGTGTCGGGCGGGGCAGGGTACACGCGTCCGCCGCTGCTGAACTTCTTCATGGATCGCTATGCGGCGGCCTACAGCAATGAGATCGCGGCCTTTGTCGCGGCGGTCAAAGACGGCACCGCGCTGCCGACCACGGGCGAGGACGGGCTGAAGGCGCTGGAACTGGCCGATGCGGCGCTGGAATCGGCGCTGACCGGCAAGGCCGTGATGCTGGGCTGATTCTGTTTGCGCGCCCGGGAGGCCGGGCGCGCGCACCTCTACCATTGCGTGTGTTGCGTCCTGCGGGCCTCACTTGCGCGAATGGTAGCGCCGCAACTGGTGCGGACTCCCCCTCGAAAATTGTTTCCTAGTGGATTAATCTGGACATTGAAGTCCGGACCTGCTCCTTTGTGTGCGTGTCTCAGGCCTCTGTGGACAGCGGTCTTTCGACGTCGTAAAACCGACCGCACGGGCGGGAAATGCATTGCGATATAGTGCAGCCTGTGCAAAATTATGCATAAGCCTCGGCACGGCCGGGGTGCGTTCTGAAGGGGAGGTCAGGATGGGCACTATCGTTCCACGTTCAAATCCCCGACAGGCAGGTTGTGCGCACAATTGCTTCGTTGCAAATGCAACGGAGCGGTGTATCACTGCTGACGGGGCAAGGGAGACCCTCGTCGTTCTGCCGCGCGGAACGCAAGAATTAAGGTCATTCAGGGAGGTAAGACATGACCACACGTAGAACAGTTCTGGGAATCGCCGGGGCCGCACTGGCCGCGATGATGACCACCACATCCGCCATGGCGCAGGAGGTCACGCTGACGCTGCACCAGTTCCTGCCGGCACAGGCCAACGTGCCGAAGCTGGTACTGGACGTCTGGGCCGACCGCGTCGAGGAAGCCTCGGGCGGGCGGATCGAGATCGAGCGTTATCCCTCGATGCAGCTGGGTGGCAGCCCGCCCGAGCTGATGGATCAGGCGGCCGACGGCATCGCCGATGTGGTCTGGACCGTGGTCGGCTACACGCCGGGGCGCTATCCGACGACCGAGGTCTTTGAACTGCCCTTTATGGTCGAAGACGCCCGCGCGGCCTCTTACGCCTATTGGAAGATGTTCCAGGAGCACATGGAGAACGACGAATTCGCCGATCTCAAGATCCTTGGCACATGGGTCCACGGACCGGGGATGTTCCACACCAACAAGCCGGTTGTGGTGCCCTCCGATCTGGAAGGCATGAAGATCCGCGGCGGCTCTCGTCTTGTGAACGACCTGCTGACCCGCGTTGGCGCAGAGCCGATCGGCATGCCGGTTCCGGCGGTGTCCGAGGCGCTGTCCAAGGGTGTCATCGACGGCACCACGATCCCGTGGGAAGTGACTGCCGCGCTGAAGGTTCCGGAACTGGTGACCAACCACACCGAATTCGACGGTCCGGCGCTGTATAACCTGACCTTTGTGCTGGCGATGAACAAGGATCGTTACGAAAGCCTGCCCGAAGACCTGCAAAAGGTGATCGACGACAACTCTGGCCTCGCCTTCTCGATCTTTGCGGGCGGCACGCAGGCGGACGCCGATGGTCCGGCCCGCCAGATTGCCGTTGATCTGGGCAACAACATCATCACCGTGTCCGAAGAAGACGCGGCGGAATGGGACGCTCTGGTCAACCCGATCTATGAAACATGGATCGCGGACATGAAGGAAAAGGGCCGCGACGGTCAGGCGCTGATCGACGAAGCCCGCGCCCTGATGGCGGAATACACGTCCGACATGGACACCTTCGCCAAGTAAGGCACTGAAACAGGGGGTCGCGGACAGCAGTTCGCGACCCTTTTTCGAGACAACGAGGGGGGACGCCAGCGATGAACGGTCTGCACCGCATCGTATTGGGACTTGCGCGCGTCATGGCGCTGCTGGGTGGGGTCGTTCTGACCTTGCTGGTTCTGATCACCTGCATTTCGATCCTTGGCCGCGTCGCCAACACCGCCCTGCATTCGGACCTGATGATGTCCGTCGCGCCGGGACTGGCCACTTGGCTGATCGACATCGGCGTGGGCGCGATCCGAGGCTCTTATGAACTGGTCGAGGCGGGCATGGCGTTTTGCATCTTTGCCTTTCTGCCTTTCTGTCAGGTGACCATGGGCCATGCCTCTGTCGATATCTTCACCAATGCGCTGCCGCGCGGAGTGAACCGGTTCCTTGAGTTTCTGATCGCATCGCTGTTTGCCGTCGCCCTTGTGACCATCGCGATCCAGTTGAACGCAGGTATGCTGCGCAAGTTCAGTTCGGGGCAGACCTCGCTGTTGCTGGAGTTCCCGATCTGGTGGGCCTTTGCGGCCAGCCTTGCCGGTGCCGCACTGGCCGCCGTCACATCCGTCTATGTCGCCGTCATGCGGCTGTATGAATTCCTGACCGGGCGCATGATCGCCCCGAATGCCGTGGGAGCGGATCATTGAGCAACCTCGAAATCGGGATCTATTCCTTTCCGGCCCTGCTGCTGCTGATCTTTCTGCGTGTGCCTATCGGACTGGCGATGTTCACTGCCGGCTTTGCGGGGTTCTATTTCGTGATGGGCAGCGCGCGGCTGCCGCTGGCGCAGTTGAAAGACCTGACCTATTCGACCTTTTCCAACTATTCGCTGTCGATTGTGCCGATGTTCCTGCTGATGGGGTATTTCGCCACGCTGGGCGGCATGTCTCAGGCGCTGTTCAAGGCCGCCGAAAGCTGGCTGGGCCATCGCAAGGGCGGCGTCGCGATGGCGGCCATCGGGGCCTGCGCGGGTTTTGGCGCGATCTGCGGGTCGTCGCTGGCGACCGCCGCCACCATGAGCCGCGTGGCCCTGCCGGAACTGAAACGCTATGGCTATGAGGGCGGGTTTTCCACCGCCACGCTGGCCGCAGGCGGCACGCTGGGCATTCTGATCCCGCCCTCCGTGGTGCTGGTGATCTACGCCATCCTGACTGAGCAGAACATCGCCAAGCTGTTCCTTGCGGCCTTTGTGCCCGGCGTTCTGGCGGCCATTGGATATATGATCGCCGTGTCGATCTATGTCCGCATCAACCCCGACTCCGCCGGTGTCCGGGAACCGGTGCCGATGGCGCAGCGGTTCCGGGCCATCATCGACGTCTGGCCGGTGCTGCTGGTCTTTATCGCGGTGGTGGGCGGCATCTATGGCGGCATCTTTACCCCGACCGAAGGCGCGGCCGTGGGCGCGCTGGGCACCGGCGTTATCGCGCTGGTCGGCGGCGGGCTGACGTGGCGGACGCTGCTGGACAGTTTCACCGATACGGCGCGCTCCTCCGCGATGATCTTTTTCATCGTCTTCGGGGCGGCCTTTTACAACCTGTTCCTTGCCCGCACGCGGGTGCCGCAGGAACTGTCAAGCTGGGTGGTCGAGCTGGGCATGTCGCCGATTGCGGTGCTGTCGCTGATCCTTGTCATTTACCTGTTGCTGGGCTGTTTCATGGACAGCCTGTCGATGATCCTGCTGACGATCCCGATTTTCTATCCGGTGATCTCGGCGCTGGATTTCGGCATGAGTCAGGAACACGTGGCGATCTGGTTCGGCATCCTTGTGCTGATCGTGGTGGAGGTCGGGTTGATCACGCCGCCGGTGGGGATGAACCTGTTTGTGATCAACGCGATGGACCCGGAGACACCGATGGTCCAGACCTACCGGGCGGTGATCTACTACGTTGCGTCCGATCTGGTGCGGGTGGTGATCCTTGTGGCCTTTCCGGCGATCACGCTGTTCCTGATACCGGGGTAGGTGGGGGCGTCATGCCGGAGGCCACGCTTCCTGCAGGACTCCTCGTCGCCGATGGCGATACCCCCAAGATCATTTTGAAACCTGAAGAACCCGGAAATGCGGGAGGAGAAAGTCATGGACATCAAGGGTCATGTTGCCATCGTGACGGGCGGGGCAAGCGGTCTGGGCGCGGCGACGGCGCGGCGGCTGGCGGCCGAGGGCGCGCGGGTTGGCATCCTCGATTTCGACGCAGAGCGCGCGGCTGCGGTGGCCGCCGAGATCGGCGGCCATGCGGTGCGCACGGATGTGGGCGACGAGGCATCGGTCGCGGCGGCGGTGGCCGAGATCGTGGACAAGCTGGGCGCGCCGCGGGTGGCGGTGAGCTGCGCGGGCATCGGGCTGGCCGGTCGGATCGTGGGCCGCGAGGGCAAGCTGTCGACCGATCTGTTCGAAAAGACCATCCGGGTGAACCTGATGGGCACCTACTATGTCATGTCGCACGCGGCGCGTGAGATGATGGCGCTGGACCCGCTGGACACCGGAGAGCGCGGGGTGGTGATCAACACCGCCTCCATCGCCTTTCAGGACGGGCAGATCGGGCAGTCGGCCTATGCGGCCTCCAAAGGCGCGATTGCCGCCATGTGCCTGCCCGCCGCGCGCGAGATGGCCAAGCAGGGCGTGCGGGTGATGGCGATTGCGCCGGGGTTGTTCAACACGCCGATGATGGAGGGGCTGCCAGAGGAAACCACTGCGGGCATCGTCGCCAATGTGCCGTTCCCGCATCGGCTGGGCGATCCGGCGGAGTATGGCCAGATGGTCAGCCAGATCGTCGCCAACCCCTATCTCAACGGCACCACGATCCGTCTTGATGCCGGTGTGCGTCTGCCGCAGCGCTGAGGAGAGCGTCATGACCCAGTATCGCGCGCATGCCGTCACCCGCGAGGACCGGGCCGATGGCTCTATCCTGTTGCGGTCGGGCTATGAGATGTCCCGACCCGCGACCCGGACCGGCGACTGGCTGGACCACTGGTCCGAGATCACGCCGCATGCGGTGTTTCTGGCCGAACGGTCGGGGGCGGGCTGGCGCGAGGTGACCTACGGTGAGGCGCGTGACGCCGTGCGCCTGATCGCGGCCAGCCTGCTGGAGCGCGGCATGAACGCCGACACGCCGATCCTGATCCTTTCCGGCAACGGGGTGGATCACGGGTTGCTGACGCTGGCGGCGCAATACGTCGGGGTGCCGACCGTGCCGCTGGCCGAGCAGTACGCCCTGATCCCTGGCGCTTGGCCGCAGTTGGAACACTGCGCGCAACTGGTGAAACCGGCGATGGTCTTTGCCGACGATGGCGCACGGTTCGCCACGGCGCTGGCGCATGACCTGTTCGACGGGGTAGAGCGCGTGGTGGCGCGCAACCCGCAGGCGGGCGCGACAGAGCTGACCGCCATGCTGCGCGCGGGCGACGGGCTGGCGGTGGCGGCGGCGGCGCTACAGGTCGGGCCGGAGACGGTGGCGAAATACCTGATGACCAGCGGGTCAACCTCACACCCCAAAGGCGTGATCACGACACAGGCGATGATGTGCGCCAATCAGGCGCAGATCGCCGACGCGCTGCCCTTTCTGCGCGCCCGCGCGCCCCGGATCGTCGACTGGCTGCCGTGGAACCACGTCTTTGGCGGGTCGCACAATTTCAACATGATGCTGGCCAATGGCGGCGCGCTGTACATCGACGGCGGCAAGCCGATCCCGGCAAAGATCGCCGAGACCATCGAGAACAACCGCCTGATGAACGGCACCATGGCGTTCAACGTGCCGGTCGGTTTTGCCATGTTGCGCAATGCGCTGAAGGCGGACGCCGACCTGCGGCGGCAGTACTTCGAAGACCTCGATATGTTGTTTTATGCCGGGGCCTCGTTGCCGCAGGATGTCTGGACGGATCTGGAAGAGATGGCGCGCGAGGTGCGCGGCGAGGCGCCTTTGATGAACTCCTCTTGGGGGCTGACAGAAACCGCACCGGCCTGCCTGATCCAGCACGAACCCACCACCATGTCCGGCATCATCGGCGTGCCGATGACCGGGGTCGAGGTCAAGCTGATCCCCGACGCAGACCTGCGCTGCGAAATCCGCGTGCGCGGGCCGAACATCATGCCCGGCTACCTCAACGATCCGGCGAAGACGGCAGAAGCCTTTGACGATGAGGGGTTCTTTCGCACCGGCGACGCGGTGAAATTCGTCGACGCGGGCGATCTGACCAAGGGTATGCGCTTTGACGGGCGCATCTCAGAGGACTTCAAGCTGTTGACCGGCACATGGGTGCGCGCGGCGACGCTGCGTCTGGAGCTGATGATCGAATATGCGCCTTTGGTGCAGGATATCGTGGTCTGCGGCGCGGACCGGGGGGAGGTGGGATTGATGATCTTTCCCTCGGCAGAGGCGCTGGCGCTGGCGGGTGACACGCAGGACCACGGCGCATTGATGAGCGCGGCCTTGCGCGACGCCCTTGCCGCGAAGCTGGCGCTGCGGACGGATCACGGCTCTGCCGCGCGGGTCACGCGGGTGATCGTGCTGGCCGAGCCGCCCTCGCTGGGCGATGGCGAGATCACGGCCAAGGGCAACCTGAACTACCGCAAGGTGCTGTCGCGGCGGGCGGATCTGGTCGACCGGCTGTATAGCGCGAATGATCCGGCGGTTGTGCAGCTTTGACAGACATGCGGGAGAGGCGATTTTTCGACGAAAAATCGTCCCTGCCTTGATCTGGGACAAAGACCGGCACTTAGCAGCAGCTATCCTTGGGGTTCGACTCTTCTGATGCGAACAGGAAGACCCCCATGCACGCAGACCGTCTGATCGGCCACGCCCCGCGCAGCCGCGCCTTTGGCGAGAAACTTCATTCCACCCCCGGCACCTGCATCGGGTGCAAGGATTGCACCGGGCTGTGTCTGGCGCTGATCGAAGTGCTGATGGTTCCGGAAACGGTTTTGGGCCGCGACTGAGCCGCTGACCGCACGAATTTCGCAAAGACCTGCAACATTGCGCGCGTGACGTGGCGTCGTCACGGCAAAAACCGTTGCTTTCCAGCGCGATCCAATTCCTTTATGCACTATAGTTCATAGCATTGGGCATAGCGCGAAAGGGATCGCAGTGGCGGTGGAATTGCAAGGACAGGGCGCGGCGGATGACGCGGTAGCCACGCTGATGACCCGCGTTGGCGGGCGTGTCCGGCAGGTCCGTGAACAGCGCGGCATTTCGCGCCGCGTCTTGTCCGAAACCTCTGGCGTGTCGCCGCGCTATCTGGCGCAGCTTGAAAGCGGGGCGGGCAATATCTCGATCGGGCTATTGTACCGGGTCGCCGAGGCGCTGGATTTCCGCATCGACTGGCTGTTGGGCGAAGAGGACCCCTGGACCTCGGAGGCCCTGCAAATGGCCGAGATGTACCGTCAGGCTGAGAGTTCGGTGCAGGGGCAGGTGCGGGCGCTGCTGCTGGACGGCGCGCCCGGGGGACGGCGGGCGCATCGGATCTGCCTTGTCGGTCTGCGCGGCGCGGGCAAGTCCACCTTGGGGCGGTTGGCGGGGGCTGCGCTGGACCTGCCTTTTGTCGAGTTGAACCACGAGATTTCCGAGGTCGGCGGTATGCCGGTGGCCGAGATCATGGCGCTGTACGGTCAAGAAGGCTTTCGCAAGCTGGAGGCGGATGCGCTGGACCGGGTGATCGCCACGCATGAGCAGGTGATCCTTGCGGTGGGCGGTGGCATTGTCGCCGAACCCGCCACCTACAACCGGCTGCTGTCGCATTTCCACACTATCTGGCTGAAGGCCGCGCCAGAAGAACATATGGCGCGGGTGCGGGCGCAGGGCGATGAGCGGCCCATGGCGGGGCAACCCGAGGCGATGGGGCAGTTAAAGTCCATCCTGCAGGCGCGCGAGGCATTGTATGAGCGCGCCCACGCACAACTGAACACCTCTGCCGCCTCTCTGGACGACACGCTGGAGCGGCTTTTGGCCCTGATCGCGAAAGAGAAATTCCTTGGCTGAGACATTGGTCGAGCGTCTGCGCGGCCCGTTCCGGGACGCGGCAGAGGCGGTGTTCCTGCACGGGTCGACCCCTTGGGAGGTGGATGAGGCGCTGGAGGCATTCGGGTTCACCGAGGGGCCGTTTGCGGCGGAGGATCGCATCGGGCTGGAACTGGCGTGGGCGCGGCAGGGGGCGGACGGCGGGCCGATCCTGCGGCGGATGATGGAACTGGGCAAGCTGGGCCGCAAGGCCGGGGCGGGCTGGTATCGCTATCCCGGCGGCGGCGGCAAGGTGGACGACCCGATTGTGGCGGACCTTGCGCTGGAAGAGGCGCATTTTCACCGGATGACGCGGGTGGATTATTCCGAAGAAGAAATCCGGGCGCGGCTGTTGGCGGCCTTGGTCGTGGCGGCGGTCGAGTTGCGCGGGCAGGGCATCGGCGCGGAAGAGATCGACCGCGCATCGGTCGAGGGGCTGGGGTTTCCGGCGGATAAGGGCGGTGTGCTGGTCTGGGCGCGGGCGATGGGCGCGGCCCGACTGGGTGCGATGATCGGTCCGGTGCGGGACGAGGGCCGGGTGCCGCTGCGCCCGGCGCGCTGGCTGGATGACGGGCGGTGGCCTGCGGGCTAGTTCAGGTCCTCCAGCAGGCGACCGTGGCGGCGGGTTTCGGCGATCACCGCGCCAAAGGTGGTCAGGCCGCGCGCCTCCAGCATCGGCAGCATTCTGACCAGAACCTCGGCAGTGGCGCGGGCGTCGCCGAGCGCGGTGTGGCGCAGTGCCTCGGGGATGGTCACGTCCAGACGCGCGCAGAGCGCGTCCAGCGTGTGGGTTTCCGACGCACCGAACAGCACCGCCGACAGCAGGACAGTGTCGAGGATCGGGTGATCCCAGACGACGCCCATCCGGCCCTTGTGACGTTGCAGAAAGGCCATGTCGAAGGGCGCGTTGTGCGCCACGATCACCGAATCCCGCGCAAAGCCGTGGAACTTGCGCCCGGCGCGGGCAATGCCGGGCTGTCCGGCGACCATCGCGTCGGTGACCTTGTGCACCTTGGTCGAGGCGGGGGGAATCGGGCGACCGGGATCGACCAGTTGGTCGATCACCTCACCGGGGATGATGCGGCCGTTTACCACCCGCACCGCACCGATCTGCACGATCTCGTCCTTGTGGGGCAAAAGGCCGGTCGTTTCGGTATCGAAGACGGTGAATGTCAGTTTGCCGATTGGCGTTTCGTCGAGGTTCGAAGCGCCGCGGCGCTCCATCAGGTCGAAATCATAGACCAACGGGCGGGCGGCCTCTGGCGGGATCTCGATATGGGCGGCGTCGATGATCATCATGAAACCACCGCCCTCGACAGGTTTGAACCGCGCGTCATAGCTTTGCTTGCCGTCGAGACCGTGCAGCGCGCGGCTGACATCCTTGCCGGCCTTGTTCATCGCCTTGCGTGCCGCCTTGACGCCCGCGGGATCAAAGTAGTCGGCCAGCGGGGCGTTCAGACGGGGGACGGCCTGCTGGGCCAGCACCTCGGCGGCCTGACCATCATAAAGCACGATCTGGTCGTCGGCGTTGATCAGCAGCGTGGCCACCGGGATTTCTGTCAGCAGTGCGGTCAGTTGCGCCTTTTCGGCGGCCAGTCGGGCGGTCGACGAGGCAATTCGTTCGGCGGTCGAAACCGCGTTCTGGGACAGGGCAGAGGTGATGGCATCGGCGGCGGGGGCAAGATCGCCCAGATAGCGGGCGCTGCCAGTGTCCACGGTGCTGCCTGTCCCGGCATGGGCGCGGGCGCGCATCTGGGCGGACAGCCGTTCAATCGGTTTGGCGACATTCTCATCGAACAGCAGCCAGACGCCGGTGCAAAGCGCAGCAAACCCGAAACTGGCGAGAATACCGGCAAAGACAAAGCCGTTGGCCGGGGTGGTGGCAATGGCGCGGGCATGGCCGACCCAGAGCGCACCCAGCACGATGCCGACGCCGCCAAGCGCCAGAAGGCAGAAGAACAGAAAAATCCGCAGGCGCAGGCTGAGCTTGCTCATGGGATCAGACCTCGGCGCAGACAGTCTTGACGACCGGATCGTCAGGGCCGACATCGCGCCACAGCGGCGGCGAGCCATCCCCCAGAACCGGATCGGCGCGGCGGAAGCCTGTGCAATCGACCATGACCTGCACGATCTGGTTGGGCCGCCAGCGCCCGTAGAAATAGAGGTTCACAAGGTACAGCCCCTCTGTCTCGGCGTTCTTGAGCGGGCTGCCGGTGTCGACGGCGACAAAGCGGTCGGTGAGCGGAAAGAGATAGGTCCACGGCCGCCAGAGCGCACGGCTTTCGACCGTCTGGGCGATGCTCAGCCCGTCGGGCAGGCTTTGTGCGGTGCGGTTATACCAGCTGTATTCGCTGGCGATCCCGGCGGTCAGCATGGCCGCCCCGGCCCCCAGCGGCACGATCCAGCGCGGCAGACGGCGACCGGTCAGCGACGACAGGATCATCATGAGACCCGCGCCGACAAATCCCGCCACAAAGACGGCGATCAGTTCCAGAAACATCTTTAATCTCCTCCTCGGGGCGCGGGTTATGTCCCGTTTGCCCCCTTGTGGCCTGTGCCGTCGTGCTAGCCAAGCATCCCCTTGCCGTGACCTACCGCCGATTGCAGCGATTTGACCACGACAAACGCGTTTCGCAAATGACTCCGCTCAAAATCGGACAGGTCTGCGGGCGCAAGATAGTTGTCCGGTGCCCCGCCTGCTTTGATCTGACGCGCCTGATGTTCCAGCCGAGTCTCGGCGATCAGGTCGTAGGCATCCAGCAGGTCTTGCCCGCCGGACTGGCTGAGCACGCCTGCGGTTATCGCGCCTTCAAGCCGGGCGCGGGTGTTGACCGCTGCCAACGATCCTTGCAGCGCGTAGACGCGGCCAAGGTCGACCACCGGCACAACACCGTTGTGTTTCAGGTCCAGCTGGTTCTTGTGCTCACCCGACCGGATGGTGGCAAAACCGCGCAGCAGGCCAAGGGGCGGCGTGTGTTTCAGCGAGTTCGAAATCATGTGCGCCACAAAGATCGAATTTTTGGCCGCCTTGGCAAGGGTCTGGTCCTGAAGGTTGTCGAACAGGGTCGCGGTGCCGCCGATGGGGCGCAGGTCGAACATCACAGAGGCCAGCATCTGCGCCTCCGGGACCGGTTTAGAGATCCACTTGTCGAAATACCCGCGCCAGACGCGCAGCGGTTGGCACCAGCGCGGGTTTGAGGCCATCATCTCGCCGGGGCAATAGACATAGCCGCAGGTGTTCAGCCCGTCGGTGACGATTTGGGCGAGTTTCTCAAAATAGGGGCGCATGTCTTCGGTGAAATCGTCTTGCAGGATCAACACGTTGTCCTGATCCGATACGCCGGTTTGTTCCTGTCGTCCCTGACTGCCGCAGGCGGCCCAGAGATAGGGGACGGGCGGCGCGCCGAGGTCCGCCTCTGCCAGCGTCAGCAGGCGGCGGGTGGCGGTGTCGGCAATGTCGGTGATCAGGCGGGTGACCACCTCATGCCGGTTGCCGCCTGCCACCAGTTGCACCAGCAATTGCGGGATGCGGGCAGTGACGCGGGCCATATCCTCTGCCGTGCGGGCATGGGCCAGTTCCGAGACCAGTTCCGCCGAGGTCGTCGCCTGAAAGCGGGTAAGGTCGGTCTGGGTGACCATCCCCACCAGCTTGCCCGCCTCGACGACGGGGACGTGACCGATGCGGCGTTCCATCATCATGTGCAACACGTCAGAGCCGATGGCCGAGGGCGGCAGTGTCAACGGATCGGCGGTCATGATGTCCGACAGGGGGGTGTCGTAGGACAGCGCGCCGCCGACCACCTTGCCCGAGATGTCGCGGATGGTGGCGATTCCGCGCAGCACCTTGCCTTCGGTGATGCAGACCGATGAAATGTGGCGCGACTGCATGAGCTGCGCGGCATCGCGCACCGGGGTGTGCGGCGGGCAGGTCAGCGGGGCAGGGGCCATCAGCGTCTCGACCCGGGTGGTCGACAGATCGGCGCGTTTGGGTTTCGCGGGGCGCTGGCGGTCAAAGAACTTTTTCACCGCAGGCTGGGTGTCCATAAGGTGCCGGAACTCTGCCGGGGGCAGCACCAGCAGGCGCGTGTCCTCGCGGGTGCGCGCCGAGGTGGCGGCCAGTCCATCGCGGACAAGGCCGCGCTCGCCAAAGCTGTTGCGCGGGCCCAACAGCGAAATCTGCGCGCCGTTGCCGTCGCGCACTTCGACAGCGCCTTTGTGGATCAGGTAGAGGCCGTCCAGCGGCTGGCCGAGGGTATAGATGTTCTGACCGGCCTCCAATGTCTGCTGGTGGAAGGCGGGTAGCAGTTCCTCCAGTACCTGCGGATCAAGCGCATCGTAGGGATGGACAGCGGACAGAAAGCGATGAAGGTCGGCGCGGTCGATGGGCATGGGTCATCCTTGCGCGGGAATGGGGATGTCCCGCCCGGCATGGGCCGGACGGGACTGTGTGATGATTGGGCGGGACTGGCCCGCGGTCCCCGTCCCGGCGCGTGGGCCGGAACGGGATGGTCTTAGTGGTCGGCTGCTGCGGCACCGGCACCGCGCGGGACGCGCACCGATTCCACCAGCTCTTCGATCTCTTTCGGGATCGGCTGGGTCATCTTCGACACCGTGAAGGCGACGCAGAAGTTGATCAGCGCACCGACGGCCCCGAAGGAGGTCGACTTGATGGTGCCCAGCATCGGGTTGGCGTCGGTAAAGCTGTTGGTATCGGGGATAAACAGCCAACCTTTGTGCAGGAAGATGTAGATCACCGTCACCAGCAGACCCGAGACCATGCCCGCAACCGCGCCTTTGTTGTTCACCTTGGTAAAGATGCCCATCATCAGCGCCGGGAAGATCGAGGCCGCCGCAAGACCAAAGGCCAAGGCCACGGTTTGCGCCGCAAAGCCCGGAGGGTTGAGGCCAAGGTAGGTGGCCACGGCAATGGCAACCGCCATGGCAACCCGTGCGGACATCAACTCGCCCTTTTCCGAGATCTGCGGGTTGATAGAACCCTTGATCAAGTCGTGGGACACGGCGGAAGAGATCGCCAGCAGCAGGCCAGCCGCTGTGGACAGCGCGGCGGCAAGACCACCTGCTGCGACCAGACCGATGACCCAGCTGGGCAGGTTGGCGATTTCAGGGTTGGCCAGAACAAGGATGTCACGGTTGAAGTTGGTCAGCTCGTTGGCATCCCCCCAACCGGCGGCTTCCATCTTGGCCACGGTGGCTGCATCGGCATCGTTGAAATACGCGATCTTGCCGTCACCGTTCTTGTCTTCCCAGCCCAGAAGGCCGGTCTTTTGCCAGGTTTCCATCCAGTCATAGCGGGTGTCCCCCTCGATCATCTCAACGGAGACAGGCTCACCGGCGGCGCCATTGGGCCACATCATGTCGGTGATGTTCAGGCGTGCCATCGCACCAACAGCCGGGGCCGTCAGGTACAGCAGCGCGATGAAGACCAGCGCCCAGCCAGCGGACCAGCGTGCGTCAGCCACGCGCGGCACGGTGAAGAAGCGCATGATGACGTGGGGCAGACCGGCGGTGCCGATCATCAGCGACAGGGTAAAGAGCACCATGTTGAAGGTGTCACCGTGATGCGCCGTGTACTCGTTAAAGCCCAGTTCGGCCACGATGGCGTCCAGCTTGGCCAGCAGAGGCTCGCCGCTGGCGGCATGATCGCCAAACAGACCCAGCGCGGGAACCGGGTTGCCGGTCAGTTGCAGCGAGATGAACACAGCCGGAATGGTGTAGGCCATGATCAGCACGACATACTGTGCGACCTGCGTATAGGTCACGCCCTTCATGCCGCCGAAGACCGCGTAGGCAAAGACCACGCAGGCACCGATCAGCAGGCCGGTTGTGTTGGAGACCTCAAGGAAGCGGCCAAAGGCCACGCCAACGCCGGTCATCTGACCGATCACGTAGGTGAGCGAGGCCACCAGCAGCGCGATCACTGCCACGACCCGTGCGGTCGGCGAATAAAAGCGGTCGCCGATGAATTCCGACACGGTGAACTTGCCGAACTTGCGCAGGTAGGGCGCAAGCAGCAGCGCCAGCAGCACATAGCCACCGGTCCAGCCCATCAGGAAGGTCGAGTTGTCATAGCCGGTGAAGGCAATAAGACCGGCCATGCCGATGAAAGAGGCCGCAGACATCCAGTCCGCCGCCGTGGCCATGCCGTTGGTGACCGGGTGAACGCCGCGACCGGCGGCGTAGAATTCCGATGTGGAACCCGCACGGGCCCAGATCGCGATGCCGATGTAGAGCGCGAAAGACGCGCCAACAAACAGCAGGTTGATGGTAAACTGATCCATAACGTCTTACTCCTCCTCGACGCCGTATTCACGGTCGAGCTTGTTCATCCGCCAGGCGTAGAAGAAGATCAGCGCCAGAAAGACGATGATCGACCCCTGCTGGGCAAACCAGAAACCCAGATCGGTGCCGCCAACCTGAATGCCCGCGATCAACGGGCGCAGCAGGATGCCAAAGCCGAAAGATACCAGCGCCCAGATGATGAGGCTGATGACGATAATGCGCACATTGGCCGCCCAGTAGCCCGCGTCGGACTTTGCCTGTTCAGCTTGTGAAGTGTGATCCGCCATGATGCGGTTCCTCCTCTTTCCTCCAAGGAACCCGCCGCGCAGGGAACGCGGCGGGCAGTTCTTTCGGCTCCGCTCAGGCGGTCGCCGTCTTTACGATCGCGGACAGCTTGCCCGCGATATCGTCGATGTCGCCCATGGCGTTGATGCCGATCAGCGCGCTTTGGGCGGCGTAATGTTTGATCAGCGGGGCGGTTTGGGCGTGATAGGCGTCAAGCCGCGAGGCCACTGTCTCGGCGTTGTCGTCGGCGCGGCGGTTGAAGTCGGTGCCGCCGCACTTGTCACAGGTGCCGCTGGCCTTGGGTTGCTTGAAGGCGTCGTGATAACCCTCGCCGCACCCGGCGCAGGTGTAACGGCCCGAAATCCGCGTCACCATGGCGGCGTCGTCCACCTCCAGACTGACGGCGGCGTTGATCTTTTGGCCGTTTGCAGCCAGCAGATCGTCCAGCGCCTCGGCCTGTGCGGCGGTGCGCGGGAAACCGTCAAGGATGACGCCCTTGGCGCAATCCGCGTCGGCCAGCCGGTCGCGCAGGATGGCGATGACGATCTCGTCCGAGACAAGCTCGCCCGCTTCCATCACGGCCTTGGCCTGCTTGCCCGCGTCGGTGCCTGCGGCCACGGCGGCGCGCAGCAGATCGCCGGTCGACAGTTGCACAAGCCCAAAGGCGTCTTCCAGCATCCGCGCCTGTGTGCCTTTGCCGGCCCCCGGGGGGCCAAGCAGGATCAGCACCGGGGCGGCGGCGGTTGTTTTGCTTCCGTCCATCATGTCCCTCACGCCTTGTTCATTCTGTTATCGATAAGATCGTCGACGACGCTGGGGTCGGCGAGGGTGGAGGTGTCGCCCAATGCGCCGTAGTCGTTTTCGGCGATCTTGCGCAGGATGCGGCGCATGATCTTGCCGGAGCGGGTTTTCGGCAGGCCCGGCGCCCATTGGATCAGGTCCGGTGAGGCGATGGGGCCGATTTCGGTGCGGACCCAGGTGCGCAGTTCCTTGCGCAGCTCCTCTGTCGGCTCGACGCCGTTCATCAGGGTCACGTAGCAATAGATGCCCTGGCCCTTGATCTCATGCGGGTAGCCGACAACCGCCGCCTCGGCGACCTTTTCATGCGCCACCAGCGCCGACTCGACCTCTGCCGTGCCCATGCGGTGGCCCGACACGTTGATCACGTCGTCGACCCGCCCGGTGATCCAATAGTCGCCGTCCGCATCGCGGCGGCAGCCATCACCGGAGAAGTAATAGCCTTTGTAATCAGAGAAGTAGGTCTTTTCGAACCGCTCGTGATCCCCCCAGACGGTGCGCATCTGGCCGGGCCAGGAGGCCTTGATCGCCAGCACGCCCTCGGTCGGGGAGGCGTCGATTTCAACGCCGGACTGCGGGTCCAGCACCACTGGCTCCACGCCAAAGAACGGCTTCATCGCGGCACCCGGTTTGGTTGCATGGGCACCGGGCAGCGGGGTCAGCAGGTGGCCGCCGGTTTCGGTCTGCCACCAGGTGTCGACGATCGGGCAGCGGCCGCCGCCGACCACGTCGTTGTACCAGTTCCACGCCTCTGGGTTGATCGGTTCTCCCA
>NZ_JAXMNR010000009.1:0-153967 GCF_034670325.1 Antarctobacter sp. | reverse complement strand
TGTCCGCGTGGTGCGGGTCACGGCGACCGGCGAACAGGTCACGGCGTTGCACATCCCGGCGGGGCAGTTGCTGGGCATCGCCCGCGCGCTGGGGCGCGACAGCTATCCCGCAACGGCCGTGACGGCGACCGAGTCTATCGCGCTCAGTTGGCCGACGCGATTGTGGGACACATTCGTGGCCGAATATGACGGCTTTGCCACTGAGACTTACAAGACCCTGGGCCACCGCGTCGGAGAGATGAACACCCGCATCGTCGAATTGGCCACTCAGCAAGTCGAACAGCGGGTGGCAAACGCGCTGCTTCGGCTGGTCAACCAGACAGGTCGCAAGGTCGAGGGCGGGATAGAGATCGATTTTCCGATCACGCGCCAGGACCTTTCGGAATTGACGGCGACAACCCTGCACACCGCCAGCCGCCTTCTCAGCGGGTGGGAAAAACTGGGGCTGGTGGAAAGCAAGCGCAAGCGGATCAAGGTCTGCGATCCGCACGCTCTGGTTCTGTTGAGCCAAGGCCACTAACACAAGATACCGGTCAGACGCTCCCTTCGATCGCCGCGCGCAGCTCGGCGACAAAGGTGTCCTGATCAAGGTGATATTCGGCGCAGGCGTCGGTGATCGTGTGGAACGGTGCAATCAGGCACCCCACACAAAGCATCCCGTGCTGCAGGAAAACCGATACCGTCTGGGGCCACTGATTCATTAAGTCTGACAAAGGCAGGTCGGGGTCGTCAAAGCGCGGGCTGCTCATGGCATATCCTTTCATGGATATGATCCACATCTTTCCGTTCTAAATGTTGTTCTGGCGCAAACTTTGACGTTTGGGGCCGCGCTAAGCGTGGGTGACCTGAATGACAAGGAGGCCGGACATGGCTGAATTCCTAACCAAGTCACGGGCGCGCAACGTTTTCTATGGGGGCTCGATCTTTTTCGTGGTCGTCTTCATCGCGTTGACCGTGCACAGCCACCGCTACGTGGTGACAACATCAACCGCCGGCATGCCGCTGACCGAAGAGGTGGCGCTGGGCAAGCATGTGTGGGAGCGGCATTCCTGCATCAACTGCCACTCGCTGCACGGCGAAGGCGCGTATTTCGCGCCCGAGGTCGGCAACGTCATGACCCGCTGGGGCGTGCTGGACGATCCCGAAGGTGCCTATGAAATCCTTGACGGCTGGATGAAGGCACAGCCCTCGGGCGTCGAGGGTCGCCGCCAGATGCCATATTTCGAGATCACCGAAGAAGAGATGCGCGGGCTGGCCGAATTCCTGCGTTGGGCCGATCAGACCGACACCCAGGGCTGGCCGCCCAACGATGCCGGCTAAGGAGGACAAACCAATGAAATACCAATCACAAAAGGTGGCGCTGGCCTACTTCGTCTGCGCGATGGCCTTGTTCGGCATTCAGGTGCTGGGCGGTCTTCTCGCGGGCTGGATCTATGTCTCGCCCAACTTTCTGTCGGAACTATTGCCGTTCAACATCATCCGCATGATCCACACCAACGCGCTGATCGTCTGGCTGCTGCTGGGTTTCTTCGGGGCAGCCTATTTCCTGATTCCCGAGGAATCAGAGCGTGAGATCTATTCGGTCAAGCTGGCCTATCTGCAGTTGATCATCCTGATGGTCGGCACGCTGGGGGCCGTCGGCAGCTATCTTGTCGGCATCCACGGCGGGCGCGAATTTCTTGAACAACCTCTCTGGGTCAAGTTCGGGATTCTCGTCGCGGCGCTGATCTTCCTGTTCAACATCTCGATGACCGTGCTGGCGGGCAAGAAGACGGCAATCACCAACGTGCTGCTCATGGGCCTGTGGCTGTTGTCGCTGCTCTGGGTCTTTGCCTTCATCAACCCCGACAACCTCAGCCTAGACAAAATGTACTGGTGGTTTGTCGTGCACCTCTGGGTCGAGGCGACCTGGGAATTGGTGATGGCGTCGATTCTTGCCTTCTTGCTGCTGAAACTAACCGGCGTGGACCGCGAAGTGGTCGAGAAATGGCTGTATGTCATCGTCGCCACGGCGCTGTTCTCGGGCATCCTTGGCACCGGGCACCACTTTTACTGGATCGGTCTGCCGGGCTACTGGCAGTGGATTGGCTCCATCTTCTCGACGTTTGAGGTGATCCCGTTCTTCCTGATGATGAGCTTTGCTTTTGTCATGGTCTGGAAGGGCCGCAAGAACCACCCCAACAAGGCCGCCCTTTTGTGGTCGCTGGGGTCCAGCACGGTCGCCTTTTTTGGCGCGGGCGTCTGGGGCTTTCTGCACACCCTGCATGGCGTGAACTTCTACAGCCACGGCACGCAGATCACCGCCGCGCACGGGCACCTGTCCTTTTACGGGGCCTATGTGGCGCTGAACCTTGCGATGTTCACCTACGCAATGCCGATGCTGCGCGGACGTGAACCGTATAACCAAGTGCTCAACATGGTGTCGTTCTGGTTGATGACCGGAGGCATGGCGTTCATGACCTTTGTGCTGACGTTTGCCGGGACCATCCAGACGCATATGCAACGCGTCATCGGCGACTACTACATGGACGTGCAAGAGGGCTTGTCGCTCTTCTACATGATGCGCTTTGGTGCTGGCCTCGCGGTGGTCATCGGTGCGCTGTTGTTCATCTACTCGATCCTTGTGGTGCGCAAACGTGAGATCATCACCCCCGGTGCGGCCAACCCCGCTGTTGGAGGTTGAGATGAACATGCAAACCACGCCGACCCTGCCGTTCTACCAGCCCGCCGCCAAAGAGTGCGCGCTTTTCGAGACGGCCTATGACAACGGTTTGCCCCTTCTTCTGAAGGGGCCGACCGGCTGCGGCAAAACACGTTTTGTCGAACATATGGCCGCACGGCTTGGCAAGTCACTGTACACAGTGGCCTGCCATGACGACCTGTCGGCGGCGGACCTTATCGGGCGCTACCTGCTGAAAGGGGGCGAGACCGTCTGGGTAGACGGTCCCCTGACCCGCGCGGTGCGCGACGGCGGCATCTGCTACCTTGATGAGGTGGTCGAGGCCCGCAAGGACGTGACCGTGGTGCTGCACCCGCTCACCGACACGCGGCGCACCCTTATGATCGACCGCACAGGAGAGGAACTGGTCGCCCCCAAGGGCTTTATGTTGGTCGCCTCCTACAACCCAGGCTACCAGAACGTGCTGAAACGGCTGAAACCGTCGACGCGCCAGCGGTTCCTGTCGATCTCCTTCGATTTTCCGGGGGAAGAGGCGGAAATCGCCGTGGTGTCACGCGAAAGCGGGCTGGAACCGGGGCGCGTTGCCCCCTTGGTGCGGTTGGCAGGCCGGATCAGGACGCTGTCGGGCATGGATCTTGAGGAAGGCGTTTCAACCCGTCTGCTGATCTATGCCGCCACGCTGATGGCCGGTGGCATGGGCGTCGATCAGGCGCTGGAGGCCGCTATCGTGCAACCCCTCAGCGATGAACCCGACGTGGGCGTGGCGCTGCGGGATCTGATCTCGACAATCTACGGGTGATAAAGATGCGCCTCTCCGATCTCATGGAACCAGAAGAGACCGTCGGAAATCTCTGGCACGATATGGCCAACGGGATTGGAAAGGCCGTCACCTACCCCGAGTCGGGCGTCACGCTTGGCTCGGTCCGGCCCAGCCTGTCGGTGCTGTTTCGCGCTTTGGGCGGGGCGGCAGGGGTCGAACTGACCGAGGCACCGGCAACCCTTGTCCGCCACCGCATGCCGATACGGCGCAAGCTGGGCGCGGAACAAGACCGCGAATGGGTGGCGCAGTACGATGGCGAACGCCTGTCCCTGCCGCCGCTCCTCGCCGATTTTCCAGAGGCGCGTCTGAACCGCGCCGCCTATTTCTGGCTGGTGGCGCTGGCCGCCGTCAGCGATCTTTCCGAACTGGACCTTGACTCAGAAGGCCCGGCGCTTGATTGCGTACAGATCCGCGCCAATGCCGCCGCCGCCGATGCCGCCTATGCGGTCTGCCCCGGGCTGCGGGGACACTATGCCGACATCGCCGAACTCTGTGCCGCCGCACGGCCCGACCTGACACGCCCCGCACAAGAGGCGATCTTTGAAACCGCGATCCGCGATCAACTCTGCGGCGGCTCACCCGTTCTCGCGTCGCCTGACACACCGCGCGGCTACAAACCCTTTGCGCCAGTGCCGATCTGGCTGCGATTTGCCGCCCCCGGCTCAGGCAGTGCCGCGACAGAGGAACAGGCCGATCCAGCCGCCCCGCCGCCTACCGCCGCGCTGACCAGCCGCAAGCTGGGCATGCGCAAGGATCAGGACCAGCAGAACCGCAAGGACAGCTTTATCATCCACCGGTTCGAATCGATCCTGTCCTGGGTCGAGTCGATGAACATCAACCGCAGCGTCGACGATGACGACGACGAGAACGCCCAGAAGGCAGCTGACGATCAGGACAACATCACCCTGTCGAAACACGACCGAAAGGCCGCCACACGGCTGCGCCTGCATTTGGATCTTTCGCCCGCCGATGCCGACCATGAGGCGCTTGCCGGCGAACACACCTATCCCGAATGGAACCATCGTTCGCGCAGTTACATGGACGGCCATTGCCGGGTGCTGGACGCCCCCGCGCAGCCCGACGCCGCCCATCCCTACCGCGCGGATGAGCGCCGCATCCGCGAGGTGCGCCGCCAGTTCGAGGCGCTGCGCCCGCGCCGCATCCTGCAACCGCGTCAGGTGGACGGGTCAGAGCTGGATCTTGACGCGCTCTTGACCGCGCGCGCCGATCTGGTCGCCACCGGGCGCGGATCGGATCGTATCTGGCAAAGCGCCCGCCAGACCGAACGTGACCTGTCGGTCGCCTTCCTGATCGACACCTCACGCTCGACAGAGGCGGCCATCGGCGACACCTCGGTGATCGAGGTCGCACGCGAGGCGATGGCCGCGCTGGCCGCAGGCATCGACGCCGCAGGCGACCGGTTGGGTATATGGGGTTTTTCCTCGCTCCGCCGTGACCGGGTGTTCCTGACCCGGTGCAAAGATTTCGACGCACCGATGAATGCCGCGATCACCGCCAATATCGGCGCGTTGAAACCCGGCCATTACACGCGACTTGGCGCGGCCATCCGCCATGCCAGCGCGCAACTGGCGGCGGAACCGTCCGCCCGCAAGCTGCTGATCGTGCTGACCGACGGCAAGCCAAACGATCTGGACCACTACGAAGGCCAGCACGGGATCGAAGACAGCCACATGGCCGTGCGCGAAGCCCGCCTTGCAGGCCACGCCCTGCACGGCGTCATCATCGACGAGGACGGACAGGACTGGTTCGCCCGCATCTTTGGACGTGGCGGTTTCACGCTATTGCCCAACCCAGAGCGCCTGACCCGCGCCTTGCTCGACATTTATCGCAGACTCACACAGGAGACCTGACATGCGCAAAATTTACATCCTCCCCGCCTTTTTCGCGGCCCCCGCATGGGCCGAAGGATTCGACCGCCCGATCCCGCAGGCGCAATCCGCCACCGCAGAGTTCTGGTACGCCCTCGCCTGTATCGCGCTGGTCCTGTCCATGATCGCGGTGCAGCGGTTGGTGTCCCGGCGATGACCGGGCGCGGCTGGTCCACGCGCCAGATCGCTCTGGCGCTGTACCCGTTTGGGGCGGGCGCGATGGGCGTGAACGTGTTCTTTGCCGCGCTGATCTTTAGCTGGGTCGGCGGACCGATCTTGTCGACCGGCTGGGCCATCGCCATCGGCTGTGTGATCGGCGTTCCGGCCACATGGGCCTTTGCCCGCCACATCCGTCACCTGATGGACGCGGCCGACGCTCAAGCGTCAGACTGAAAGGAGCCCGTTATGGCACTGAGTTCCGCAGAGCAAATGCGCGCATGGCGGGGGCCGGCGCTGTTCAGTTTCGGGTTCCGTCCCTTCTTTCTGTTCGGTGCGATCTGGGCGGCTTTTGCAATGGTCCTCTGGATCATGGCGCTGTCGGGTGCGCTGGACCTGCCAACGCGGTTCGATCCGGTGTCGTGGCATGCGCATGAATTCCTTTTTGGCTACCTTGGTGCGGTTCTGGCGGGCTTTTTGCTGACCGCCGTGCCGAACTGGACCGGTCGTCTGCCGCTGGTGGGCTGGCCCTTGGCGGCGCTCTTTGCGCTGTGGGGCGCAGGGCGCGTAGCGGTGCTGATTTCCGCCTTTCTGCCGCCGGGGATTGCGGCGGGGACGGACCTGGCCTTTCCACTGGTCCTTGGCGCGGTGATCCTGCGAGAAATTGTGGCGGGCAAGAACTGGCGCAACCTGATGGTGCTGGGGCTGCTGACGATCTTCACGGTGGCCAATGCGCTGTTTCACCTAGAGGCCGCGCGCGGCGACTATGCGGCGCAGGGGACAGGCCTGCGCCTAGGCTTGGCCACCGCGATCATGATGATCGGTGTCATCGGCGGGCGTATCATCCCGTCCTTCACCCGAAACTGGTTGGTCAAAGAGGGTCGCGCCGCACGACCCACGCCACCGATGCAGCGCTTTGACAAAGCCGTGCTGTTGGCCAGCGTCGCGGGTCTGCTCCTGTGGGTGTTGTTACCTCTGGAGCCGATCACGGCCGTCCTCCTGCTGGCTGTCGGCGCCTTGCACCTAATGCGACTGTCACGCTGGCAGGGTCAACACACCGGGGCAGAACCGCTGGTCTGGGTGCTGCATGTCGCCTACGCCTTTATCCCGATGGGCGCGATTGCGCTGGGGCTCGCCGGCTTGACCGGCACCGGAACCGCCGCCGCGCAGCACCTATGGATGGCCGGGGCCATCGGGTCGATGACCTTGGCGGTGATGACGCGGGCGACGCTGGGCCACTCAGGGCAACCGCTGCTGGCCGACCGCTGGACACTGGCGATCTACCTGTCGTTCTTCGGCTCCGTGACGGCGCGGTTCGGGGCGGACGCGGTGCCGGTACTCATCCATGTTTCCGGCCTGTTGTGGCTCATTGCCTTTGGCGGGTTTGCCGTGGCTTATGGCCGCCTGTTGCTGCGCGAAAGGACCAAGGGGTAATAGATGAGCTGGACCGGATTTGCCGCCGTTTTCGTGGCGTTTTTCCTGACCCATTCCATCCCGGTACGCCCAGCCGTCAAATCGCGGATCGTGGGCGTGGTGGGCGCGCGGGGGTTCACGATTGGCTATTCCGCGCTGTCGATCGGAATGCTGGCGCTGCTGATCTGGGCCGCGGGACAGGCGCCCTATATACAGCTTTGGCCGCAGATGGGCTGGCAGCGGCACCTGGTGCATGTGGGGATGCTGGCGGTCTGTCTGATCCTGGCGCTGTCGATTGCGCGGCCCAATCCCTTTTCCTTCGGTGGCGCGCGAAATACCGAATTTGATCCCTCGCGCCCCGGCATCGTGCGTTGGCTGCGCCATCCGATCCTGCTGGCGCTGGCGCTCTGGGCCGGGTTGCACCTGCTGCCGAACGGAGACCTTGCCCATGTGATCCTGTTCGGCGTGCTGGGGACCTTTGCGATCGCGGGGCGTGCGATCATCGACCGCCGCAACCGCCGCCTGAAGGGGGCCGCCGTCTGGAAGGATCTGCGCAGCCGCGTGGCATCTGGACCGCGCTTTCATGCGCCTCTCTCTTGGGGTGGCCTTGGCATCCGCCTTGGTCTGGCCGTGGCGGGCTTTACCTTGCTGCTATGGATGCATCCCGTGGTAATCGGCGTATCGGCCCTTTGACGCGGGCGTCAAACCACCAATTCAAGCGGTGATCATGGTCAGCAGAGGCGCAGCCCGGCCAAGGTGAAGGCCAAGGCCGCCTCTGGAGCACGTCCAGTCACGCTGTCAGCTTTTTATCCCTGCCGCAGACGCTGATCGCTTGCATCCTTGGCCAATGCCGCCATCCGGTAGAAGCCATGCGCCATCTTGGAATAGGGCGTGAGCAGGAAAAAGGTCAGAACAGCCCCAAGGTGCAATTGCAGTAGCCAGCCAACCGACCCGGTCCCGGACGCCGCGTAAAGCGCCAAGCCCGACGCCGCCACGACAAAGAGCAAAGCAACAAAGGCCATCTCCCCTCCCCAAGCTGATGGTGCGCCAAGGTTCGGGTCTGCCTTGGTCTTGAGCCACGCCAGCCCCGCCGTTCCGAGGCAAAGCAACAGCCCGCCCGGCACACCCAGCAGTTTGGGAAGGCTGAAGAACCCGTAAGGAGCCTCCATCCCAAAGACATAGTGGAGCAGCGTCCCGCTGGAGGTCGACGCAAAGCACAGCAAAAAGCCGTAGAGCACCGCCTGATGAAAGTGCCGCCGCGCCTGACTGAACCGGTCCTCATCCTCGAAATTGCAGCCATCGCCATGGCCGCCTTCGAGGTTCTTCATCCGACCGGCAGAGCGCATGGCCGCCCCGACATCAGACAGTGTAACCCCCTGCCCGCCCACCGTGCGCCAGTAGTCTCGCAACGACACAGCAATCGCGGCCAACGGCAGCAAAAATGCAGGTGCAAAGATCGCGACCATCAATCCGTGGGACATGGAGGCATAAAACCCTTCGCCACTGGCGGGCCGCAGCCCCTGCGCCAGCGCAAAGATCAGGGCAAAGCCCAGAACCAACCCAGCGGCGATCAACACGCCGCTGCGGTCAAAAAGATTGCCAAAGCCTGCGGGCCAAGCGTGGGCCTTCCAGCTGTCTTGCCGAACCTCGGCCAGCGCCTTGGGCAGGTTCAGGTCAAACTCATGCGGGGCGGTGTATTGGCAAGCATAGTAACACCCCCGGCAGTTATGGCAGAGGTTCGCCAGCTGCGTGATGTCGCCATCGCTAAAGGCGCGCTCGCGATGCAGCGCGGGAAAAACGCTGCAATACCCTTCGCAATAACGGCAGGCGTTGCAGATTTCTGACTGGCGGCGCGCCTCGGCGATCAGGTCAGGTTGCATTTGCATGGGTCGCGGCCTCCTTGCCTGCGATGCGTCCAAAGACGGTTCCGATGGTCATGCCGAACCCGGCAAGATACCCTTGGCCAAGGATCGACCCCGCCATGGTTTCGCCAGCAGCCCAAAGATTGCTGACAGGCCGATTGCCGACCGAACATTGCGCGTGGTCATCCACCTTCAGACCCAAATAGGTAAAGGTGACGCCGGTGCGCAGCGAATAGCCATAAAACGGCGCTTCGGTGATGGGGCGGGCCCAGTTGGTCTTGGGCGGGTTCAGCCCTTGGGTGGATACGCCGTCCAATTCCGTCGGGTGGAAATCGGCCGTGTCACCGCAGGCATTGTTGAACTCATCCACGGTTGCGCGCAGCGCCTCTGGCGGCAGGCCCATCTTTTCGGCCAATTGCTCCAGCGTGTCCGCCTTGATCGGCGGAAAGACCGAAGGCATGAACAGTTCCAGCGATTTGGCGTCGATAATGACGTAACCGACTTGATCGGGTTGTGCCGCGACAAGGCGCCCCCAGATTGCGTATCGCTTGGGCCAGACGTCCTCACCCTCATCGTAGAACCGCTGCGCATCCTTGTTCACGACGATGGAAAAGGGCACGCAGTCCAGCCGCGTGACGATCCCGCCGTCGAATTTGGGCGCGCGGCCGTCGATGGCGACAGCGTGGCATTGGGTCGGGTCGCCCACTTGTTCGACGCCTTGATCCAGCAGATCGGCCAGTACGACGCCCCGATTGTAAGGTGTGCCGCGAATGAGAAAGTTCTTGGCCGCAGGTCCCCACGCGCGGGCCAGCCAATCGGTATCCGCCTGAAAGCCGCCGGCGGCGACAACCACGGATTTCGCGACGATCCGCTGGGTCTGTCCGTTCTGGGTAACCTCAAGCCACGCGATCCGGTCGTCATCCAGTTCCAAATGGGTCACGGCGGCCTCATAGCGCACCTCAACCCCCAGCTTTTCGGCGGTGCGGTAGTAGGCGTTCACAAGACCTTTGCCACCGCCGAGGAAAAACGCGTTGGTTCGCGCCAGTGACAGCGTTCCAGACAGCGACGGTTGAAACCGCACGCCGCGCTCTTGCATCCACGGCAGGCACGCCTCCGAAGTGCGGATGGCCAGCCGTGCCAACCCCTCGTCGGTCTTGCCGTCTGTGACTTTCATCAGATCGGCGAGGTATTCCTCCTCGGTGTAGCTGTCGACCAACGGGCCAAGCGGACCATGGTGCATACAGCGAAAGTTGCGTGTGTGGCGCGAGTTTCCGCCGCGATAGGGTTTCGGTGCGGTTTCGAGGATGAGAACACGGGCACCGGCCTCTGCGGCGGTCATTGCGGCGCAGAGCGCGGCGTTGCCGCCGCCAATAACCGCGACATCCCATTGCTCGGGCCGGTCCCCCGGAGTGGCTGTCATAGCTTGTCCTTTCAGAAGTCGTCCATGCCGCGGTCTCGTTCCCGCAGCGTTCGTATGCGCATACGCTGCGCGGCCTCGATATGGGCACGCATGGCCGTTTCCGCCGCCGCCCCGTCCCGTACCATGAGTGCCTCCAGAAGGTGGCGATGCTCCTCAACGGCCTCAACGGCGCGGGCACTGTCATACAGCTGTGACGGCCCGAGGATCATCAGCGCCCTTTGCAGCGACAGCATCGACCGGGCAAGAAAGCGATTCTTGGCCGCATCCAACAACGTTGCATGGAAAATGCGATTGAGGCGTGAGGCTTCTGGCCCGGTGCCCGCACCGGCCAGTTGCTCGTTCAGTGCAGCCAGTTCCAGAAGTTCGACTTCGGACGCCGCGCGCGCCGCCAGCCGCGCGGCGGTGCCTTCCAATACGGCGCGCATCTCATACAGTTCCATGACCTCGGCGTAGTCGAGTTTTCGCACACTGGCACCGATGCGCGGCAAATGGGCCACCAGCCCATCTGCCTCAAGCTGGCGGATCGCCTCGCGCACGGGTGTTCGGCTGACGCCAAGACGCTCGGCAAGCTCGGTCTCGCGCAGGCGTTCACCCGGCATCAACCGGCCTTCGCGAATCTCATCCAGCAGCCGCTGGTAGGTCGCATTGCCCTGCGAAGCACCCCCGTTCTGCGCCTCGTCTTCCGTGCTCATACGCATCCCCTTGCAAATTGTATGCAGATGGATACAGTTGCGCACATAGCGAGTCAATCCTGCCTAGGAGCCATTTATTGCCCCCTGTCCTTTCCCAATTGAGCCCCACCGGTCGCCGCGCTCTGACTTTCGCACTTGCCGCAGTGGGAACCGGGGTGTTCTGGCTGATTGGCCTGCCGCTGCCTTTCCTATTTGGTCCGATGGCGTTCTGCCTATTCGCAGCGCTGGCGCATTTACCGCTCAAGGGGTTCGGGCAGGTGTCAGTCGGCGCGCGCACCATCCTTGGTGTTGCGGTTGGGGCCTCGATCACGCCGGAACTGTTCGGGGAATTGCCGCGGATGGGGCTGTCGATCGCGCTAATTCCGGTCTTTATTACCTTGATCGGGTTGGTCGGGGTGCCGTTCTTTCGCAAGATCTGGGGGTTTGATGCGCCCACCGCCTATTACGCCGCCATGCCCGGCGGACTGCAGGATATGGTGATCTTCGGGACAGAGGCCGGAGGCAATCCCCGCACCTTGTCACTCATCCACGGCACCCGAGTCCTGATCATCGTAACGCTGGCCCCCTTCTTCCTGACGCATTTCTACGGTGCGGCCCTGACAAACCCGATTGGCGCGCCCGCGACAGAGATCCCACTACATGAACTGGCGCTGATGGTTGGTGCGGCATGGGTCGGCTGGAAAGGTGGCGAAAAGATCAAGCTGTTCGGCGCGTCGATCCTTGGACCGCTGATCGTGACAGCCGTCCTGTCGTTGTCGGGCTTCATCCATTCGCGCCCCCCGGCAGAGGCGATCCTACTGGCGCAATTCTTCATCGGCGCAGGGATTGGCGTGCAATTTACCGGGGTTACATGGGGAGAACTGACCCGCGTGGTGTCGGCAGGGCTCGCTTATGTACTCTTGCTGGCGGTGCTGGCGGAAGGCTTTTCCGGGCTTGTGACGGGTCTTGGCCTTGGTCGACCGATCGACGCCTTTCTGGCCTTTGCACCGGGCGGCCAGGCCGAAATGACAGTGCTAGCCATCGTCACAGGAGCCGACTTAGGGTATGTGATCACCCACCACCTGACGCGCATCGTGCTGGTGATCGTCGGTGCGCCGGTGGTGGCGGGGATCATGCGACGGTCCAAACCTCGGGGTTGACCGTGTTTATCTTGGGCTCCGGCGCATAGGCGCACACCTGTTCAAAGACATCCGTGATACGGATTGTCGAATTCATCCTCTGCGACAAACCCGAACTGCACACCACGGCAAACGCCTTCAAGAGCCAAATCTACTGTCCCTCTTCAGTGAGACAGCAGGACAGGAATGCGGATGTCGCGCAGGATGCTGACCGTCAAACCGCCCAGCAGATCCTCGCGGAACTTGGAATGTTCATAGGCTCCCATGACCAGCAATGAGGGATCGTGGCGGTCACAATAGGACAGGATCGACGCGGCTACGGCGTGACCATCGGGCCATCCGTGATGGACCGTCTCAACACCATGGCGCGACAGATGTAGCATCAACGCCTCCAGTTCGGACACCTCGCCCACGGTCAGCACGCTGACCTTTCCCTGCGCCTCCAGCAGGCGCAGGCTGTCGGACAATGCGCGGGCGGCGGCGCGGCTGCCGTCCCATGCCAGCGCCGCATGACTGTGACGGGCTTCGGCGTCATAGCCTTCGGGAACCACAACAACCGGCCGCCCGGACAACAGCGCAATCTTGTCCGGGTGCAGGCGAACATGCTCGTCATCGTCATCCATCTGGCGTCCGACAAGGATCATGTCATAGGACCGGGCCGCCTCGGACAGGGTTTTGTCGACGCGACCAGGGCGCGCCTCAAAGCTGAGCGCATCGCCAAGGCCCAACTCGGGGCGCAGCGCATTCAGGCGGTCCTCGATGGCCGTCAGGATGCCTAGCTTGGCTTCGGCCAGCAGATTGCGGGCCTCCTGCGGAATCCAGCGTGAGCGCGTGTCAAAGGTCTCATGGGTCGAATGCGCCAGCATCGCCGTGACATGAGCGCCGCGTTCGCGGGCCATCGACGCGGCATAGCGCAAGGCAGCCTCAGAGGTTTCGGACCCGTTGAAGGCCACGAGAAGGTTCATGATCGGCATGTCAGGCGCCTTTCCAGATGCGAGAGGGCACAAAGACGTTCCCGTCGGCCAGCTTGCGCGCGGTACGCAGAAGACCAGCTGAGTTGAGAGAAAAACCGTCGGCGGTGTCGAAATCCACCAGAACTTCGATGGTGCCGGAAGGATGTTCCAGCACTACGTTTGCGGGGCTGTCTGTGGGGCGGTCCAGCATCCCGTCGGCGACAGTCCCCGGCGTCAGCGCGCAGGAGGCAAGGCACTGAGACCCTGTGACCGCCATACTGGGATGCGTGTTCCACGGCATAAAATAGCGAGTGGCGATGGTGCCACCGTCCTTTGACGGAGCAAGGATGGCGAACTTGGGTGTGACGGATTTAGTGACGTCGCCCATGCCCATGCGCTTGCCCGCCTCGATGCGGATCGCCTCGAACCGGGCAAAGAAATCGGTGTTCGCGTCCAGTTCGCCGGCGGTCTCGTAACCCGTCAGGCCAAAGTCAGCGGCCCGGGCAATCACGATCGGCATCGCCACGTCCATGCAGGTGACTTCGATCCCGTCAATTCTGTCGCGCAGGTTTCCGGTCGGCAGGAATTTGCCCGTAGAGGACCCCACCACCCCCATGAAGTTCAGTGCAATCGGGGCCGCAGCCCCGGGCACACCAGCAATTTCGGTCTGCCCTTCGTAGGTCAACGCGCCGCCGGGGGTTTGCAAACGGGCCAGAACCCGCGCACCGGTGTTCACGGCGCGGATCCTGACCTCTGTCGCATCACCTGTTGGCGTGATCAGACCCATCTCGATGGCGGCGGGGCCGACACCGGACAGTATATTGCCGCAGGTGGGTTTGAAATCCACCAGCCGATCCTCAACCGAGACCTGTGCAAAGAAATAGTCCACGTCGGCCCATTCGTCCTCGGACACCGACAGCATGGCGACCTTTGTCGTGACCGCCGCACCGCCGCCGATGCCGTCGATGTTCAGCGGGTGCCCCGAACCTACGGCGGCAATCAGCACCTCGGCCAGTGTCTCACGGTCCTTGGGCAGGTCCGCGCGCCGAAAGTACGGCCCGCGCGACGTGCCACCTCGCATGAAGATAAAGGGAATACCGGTTTGCGTCATGACAATCCTCCGATCATTTCAGCGGCCATGGAAGGTCTGCGTAGTTCTGCAACAGCCCCGGCGGGAAGTCGCGGTTCAGCGCCCCGGCCATCAGGCACATCAACGCGATGCCCGCTGCCGTCAGGATCAGCGTCTGCGCCCACCCCGATTGTGCGCGCACCCGCAGGAAGGCGATCAGAAAGCCCACAAGCGCAAGGATAAAGCCGACAAACCATGTCGCGACGATCAATCCAACGAACCACGCCAGTGTCGACCACAGGCCATAGGGCGCATCGGCGTCTTCCCCCGCCACTTCCTTGTCGGCAAAGATCGAGTCCGTCTCGGGCCGCAGGATCATCTGCACCATCAGGATCAGGCAACACGTCAGCGTAATCCCCCCGATGACCAAGGGTATGATCTTGTCGGTCATATTGTAGTCAGGGATCATGTTGGCGTTGACCAGAGCAGCAACGGCATAGGCCGTGATGACCATCAAGAAGACGATGGGCGCACGCTTGGAGCCAGACTTGACGTCACCTTCGGCCATGATGGATTTGGCCTGACGGATGCCCAGCACAACCGACACCACCGTCACGATGATCAGGATGATCACGATGGGCGAAAAGATGTAGTCCATGCCTTCTTCGAACGATTTGCGGAACCGGAACGAGGCGATCTGGAACGCCTGGTTCGAGAATTTCTCGACTGGGTTGGACAACACGAAACCGATCAGGAAGGCCGGGCGCGACCAGTCGAACCGGCGCAGGAAGATGCCGATCATGCCAATGGCCAAGAGCGCCAGCAGGTCTTCGAAGTTCTGCCCGGACTGGAACGCCGCGAAAGAGATCAGCATGAACAGGAACGGCGCGAGGTAGGTAAAGCGGATCGTCGTCAGCTTGGCGATGCCGCCAGAGGCCGCGATGCACAGCAGGGTGCCGACCACGTTTGCCAGTGCCAGCAGCCAGACAATCGAATAGGTAATGTCTAGATTGTCACGCAGCATCGACGGTCCGACCTCGATGTCGCCGGAGCCCAGCAGGGCAATCGCCCCGATGAAGATCGCCATAGACCCGGAGCCGGGGATACCGAACAGCAAGGTGGGGACAAGGCCGCCGCCTTCCTTGGCGTTGTTCGAGCTTTCCGGCCCGATCACGCCGCGGATTTCGCCTTTGCCGAAGTTCGACTTGTCCTTGGTGGTCTGCACCGCGTGGCCATAGGCGATCCAGTCGACGACCGACCCACCAAGACCCGGAATGACGCCGACCAGCACGCCGATCAGTGAACAGCGCACGGACAGCCATTTGTTGGCGACCCAGTCGCGCACGCCGTCCATCCAGCCAGAGCCAAGCGAGGCGTCTTTGGCGATGGACCGGTCCTGCCGTAAAAGCGAAACAATCTCTGGGATGGCAAAGATGCCCAAACCCACGATCACCAGCATCAGCCCGTCCGTCAGATAGGGGATGTCATAGGATGCCATCCGCAGGCTACCGCCGGCGTCTGCCTCTCCGATAGTACCGATAAGCATGCCCAAACCAGCTGCCGCCACACCTTTGAGCGCAACACGCCCGGCCAGAACCGCGACCATCGACAGGCCCAGTATCGAGATCATCAGCATTTCTGGCAAACCAAAGGCCAGCACGATAGGACGCGCGATCAGGATAAAGAGTGTCAGGAACAGCGCGCCAACAAGCCCGCCAAACAGCGACGAGGTAAAGGCCGCCGACAGCGCGCGCGCCGCCTGCCCCTTCTTGGCCATCGGAAAGCCGTCCAGAACCGTCGCCTGCGAGGCCGAAGACCCGGGAATGCCCATAAGAACAGAGGCGAAGGTGTCTGAGGTTGGCACCACGGCGACCATGCCGATCATCAGGGCAAGACCCAGTATCGGGTCCATGCCAAACATGAAGGGCAGCAACAAGGACAGGCCTGCAATGCCGCCAAGACCGGGGAAGACCCCCACGGCAAGGCCCATGACAACACCAAGAACAAGATACCCAAGCACCATAGGTTGTAAGATCAGGGCCCATGCATCGGCGAGTGCCGGCAGGGCGGTTGCGAACGCGTCCATCGCAGCCCCTCATTTATCAAAATGTGAAAAGGGAAACGGCCCCGGGAGGTATCCCGAGGCCGCTGGAGGTCAGGCTTATTTCAGCGAAACGCCATAGGCTTCTTGAAGCCAGTTCGTGACAAATGCCTTGGCCTCTGGCGAAACGGTGGTGCCGGCCACGGTGGCTTTCTTGGCGCCTTCACCCACGAAGACCGGGTACTTGCCAACCTGACCCGCGGCCAGTTCGGCGAAACCGTCTGCCTTGCGGACCGCGTCGAAAGCGGTCGTATAGGCATCGACGACGTCCTGCGGCGTGTCGCCGGGCAGGAAGGCGATTTTTTGCACCGGGAAGCCCGAGACAAAGAACGCTTTCCATGCATCCCAGGACTCTCCGCTGGTTTCGCAACCATCGGTCGCTTCGCAGACTTCCTTGAAGGTCGGGATATCCGGGAAGGTCGGGTCACGCACGATGTTGCCGTCGTCGTCCAGCGCGCCCCAGCTCATCATCGGTACGGCAGTGCCAGCGGCGACCAGATCGGCGGAAGCGCCAAGATACGCTGACGATGTCTGGTAGTCGATGGTGGCTTCGCCGCGCTCAAACATCAGGCGACCGTCGCCACGGCCCTTGATGCCAAAAACCGGCTCGACGTTCATGCCCAGCATTTCCCATGCCAGCAGCGGCACCAGATCAAGACGAGTCGCGCCCTGCGAGCCGTAGATGAAATCGATGTCTTTCAGTCCATTGGCCGACCCGTCGAACTTGGCGCCGTCCTTGGCGTTCAGATAGGCCACGCCCCCGGTGCCGGATGCCATGACCGGGGTCCAGTCGCTGTACTCATACCGCACACGGGGATCGCCCAGCAAATAGGGGAACTGGGTAGAACCGGAGGTGCCGAACAGCAGGGTGCCGTCATCGTGTTTCTGGTTCTGGAACCAGTTCGCGCCTTTGGTCGAACCCGCACCCGGCATGAACTTGACCACGACAGTCGGGTTGCCCGGCAGTTGTGCGGACAGGAGCGGCCCAAAGAAGTTGGCCCATTTGGCCGAACCACCTGTTTCCGAGAACGGGATCACCCATTCGATGGTCTTACCCGAGAAATCGACTTCGGCCAGGGCGGGCGACGCAACCAAAAGGGCGGCGGCGGCAACTGTACTTGCGAAATTCTTGATGGTCATTGATGTCCTCCCATGGACGTATTTTGTCGTCCGGGCAGGCGCCCGGCGATGCTGTCTGACTTTCAGGGAACGAATCCCTCCTCCAACACGAGCAAAATGCGGCCTCAACCTTGCGCGAAACTTGCGCAACGTGACAATAAAGTGCTCATGCGCATAGCAGTCATCGAAGACAACACAGATCTGGCCAATGGTTTGGCCTATAGCCTGCGGGACCGCGGGCATTCCGTGGACGTGCTGCACGATGGTGCCGAAGCCGATGCCTTTCTCGCGCAAGAAGGCGCGGACCTTGTGGTTCTGGACATCAATCTGCCGGGGATGGGCGGGCTGGATGTCCTGCGCGCCATGCGCCGCCGTGGCGACGGCACTCCGGTGATCCTGCTGACCGCACGCAGCGAGATCCAAGAGCGGGTCGACGGACTGGATGCGGGTGCGGACGACTATCTGACCAAACCCTTTGAGATGGATGAGTTGGATGCACGCCTCCGCGCGCTGTCCCGGCGCAAGAACCTTGTCTATTCTGAACGCGATACGTTGGGGCGATTGGTCTTTGACCGGGTCAGTCGGCAACTGATGGACGGAGATCAACCCCTGGACGTGCCGCGCAAGGAAATTGCCACGCTCGAATGCCTGTTGGAACGGCGCGGGCGCATCGTGTCAAAGGCGCAGTTGTTGGCCCATGTCTATGGCACCGGCGCGGATGTGGATGACAGCGCAATAGAGCCGCATGTCTCACGCCTGCGCCGCAGGCTGAGTGGCTATGATGTGCGCATCAAGACCGCGCGCGGTCTTGGGTACATGCTGGAAGCCGACGGAACATGACGAAAAGCGCCATGTCCCTGCGCTTGCGGCTGTTCCTGTTGATCCTGTCGCCGTTGTTGCTGGTCTCCGTCTTGCTGGGTATCTGGCGGTTTGCCGTGGCGCAGGCCACCGCCGAAGACCTCTTTGACCGGGGTCTGTTGGCCGCCGCACTGGCCATTTCGCGCGATGTGGCGATTTCAGAGGGCGACGCGCTGTCGCCACGTACCCGAACGCTGATTTCGAACGCGGGCGGCGGTGAAGTTTTCTATCACGTCACTGGCCCGGGCGGCATCTATGTCACCGGATACGCCTATCCGCCAGCGTGGCGGTCGCCGGAAGAAACGGATGAGCCGCGCTACAAGTTCGCAGAATACCGCAAAGAGCCGGTGCGGGTCCTGCGCATGGCCGAGACGACCACGATTGGCAATCTGACCGGTAAGACAATTGTCACCGTGTGGCAGCGCATGAGCGACCGCAACGCATTCGCCGCCGACCTTGCCCGGCGGGCCTTTGCCATGATCGCCGCGCTGACCGCCACTATCGCCGTTTTGGTCTGGTTCGGCGTTGATATCGGTTTGCGCCCGCTGCGGGGTTTACACGATGCGATAGAACGCCGCTCTCCGGATGATCTAAGCCGTATTCAACGCGCTGTCCCGACCGAAGTCACCGGTATTGTCGCCACACTGAACCGGCTGTTCGGCCAAGTGGACCAAAGCATCCAGACTCATCAGGCATTTATCTCGGACGCGGCGCACCAGTTGCGCAATCCGGCCTCGGCGCTGCTGGTGCTGGCAGAGGCGCTTCCCAATGTCTCGGACCCTGACGAAAAACACCGCCGGGAGCAGGACCTGATCCACGCCGCCCGCACATCTGCCCGTCTGGCGGAACAGCTTTTGTCGCTCGAACGCCTGCGCCACGGGGGAATGGGCGAGGTCCGCAGCTTTGATCTGAACGCGATGGTCGAGGCCGTGTGTGCCGATGTGGCGCCTGATTTCCTTGGCCGTGATCTGGCGTTTTCCTTTGACCCATCGCAACAACCCTTGCCACTTCGAGGCGATCCGGTGCTGATCGGCGAAGCAGTCCGCAACCTTATAGACAACACCCTGCGTCACGCCGGTCCGGACCTGAGCAAGGTCACCGTGCGTCTGGCGCGGGATGGGTCGACTGCGTGCATCACCGTGAAAGACGACGGTATGGGCCTGCCGCCCGACGCCGAAGCCGTCATTTTCCGCCGGTTCGGACAGTTGAAACCCAGCGAAGGCAGCGGCCTTGGCCTGTCCTTTGTTCAAGAGGTCGCCCGACTGCATGGCGGCAGGGTTGCCGTCTCCGACGATAAAGGCGCGAGTTTCACGGTGCACCTGCCACTGGGCCTTGCGGACTAGGCGCGAGTCTTGGTCCCCTCTTGCAGTTCCATCGGAACGTCAACGATCCGGCCCCCGTTTCCCAAATCAAGCGCCGCCTGCCAGACAAGGCGCGCCCGCAGACGCGGCGTTGCGCGGATCGGGGTCATCGCACCATTCACCAGATGCACCGAGATGTCCCAATGCGCCTCCCCAAGATCGCGCCATTCGACGTCCAGATGTATGGCCGCATGGTGCACAAGGCTGCGCAAGGCCCGCGCGGGCAGGGTCGCGCCCAGCGCGATTTCTGCCAATCGCGCCTCATCCGACGGAACCGGGTTTGGCTCTGCCCCAACCCGAACGCCCGCCACAAGGACCGCCAGAGCCCTCGCATGATAGCCAACTTCGGCGATCACTTCGGCCCGGCTGCGCGCGACCCGCAGTGACGGCTCTGACAGCGCCGTGTCCGGCAATTCCCCCAGTTTGCGCGCAAAATAGGCGGTGCCGCGACGCGCCAGCAGCAAGTCCGCCGCGGGGGCAGAAGGCGCATCATAACGCGCCCCCGCCCCCTGCCGCGCCCTCAGGGCCGCGCGCGCCGCATCGTCGGTCAGGCTCATCCGCCTTCGACCATCGTGCGCATGAAATTCAAACGCTCCATAATCGGGGCATCCGAAAAGCGGAACAGGTCGAACTGGGTTTCCGCCTGCAAGGACCAAGGCACCCACGACGGGATCACGAACATATCGCCCTTCTCCAGTTTGTGGCTTTGCCCGCCCATCACCACGGCCCCCTGCCCCTCGAAAACCTGAAAAACGGTCGAGCCGACCTCGCGCCGCTCTGGCGTCTGGGTTCCCGCGCGCAAACGGTGGAACTCGCACCGGATGGTTGGCATCACGTCACCGCCGGTGGTCGGGTTCACATAACGGATCGCCGCATGGCCTTGCTCGACCGTCGCGGGCTGGCCCTCATCCTCCAGCAATAGCTGTTCCGTCAGGGCGCGGTCCGTGTGCTCCCACCGATAGGCCCCGATGGGGGAGGCCACGGTGTTCTGCAACTGGGACAGTGGGCGCAGGCCGGGATGGCACCACAGCCGTTCCCCGCGCGAGTAATTGGGCGTCGCATAGTCCGTCACGCGGTCCGAGCCGAACTCGAAAAAGCCGACATCCATTTGCTGGCTGAACGGAATGTCCAGCCCGTCGATCCACGCCATCGGCGCATCGCGGTCGTTGTGGTGGCCGTGGAACCGCCAGCCGGGTGTCAGAAGCAGGTCGCCCCGCGACATGCGCACCGGGTCACCGTCAACCACGGTCCAGACGCCCTCCCCCTCCACCACAAACCGAAAGGCATTCTGCGCATGACGGTGTTCGGGTGCGGTCTCACGCGGGCCAAGGTACTGGATCGCCGCCCAGAGCGTGGGCGACACATAGGCCTTGCCCCCCAACCCCGGATTGGCCAGCCCGATGGCACGGCGTTCGCCGCCCCGACCCACCGGCACCAACTCTCCCGATTTCTCGGCCAGAGGCAGCAGGTCCGCCCATTTCCAGACGTGCGGCACCGCCTGAGGTTTGGGGTGCATGGGCATCAGGTCGCCGGTCTGGGTCCAGAGCGGGTTCAGGTGGTTGTCCTTGAACCCCTGATACAGCGCGCGCAGTTCCGGCGTATCCTCGGGCGACATCCCGTGGGCGACGTTGTCGTGATCGATTTCCTGTGTCATGGGTCTCCTCCCTCGTCAGGCTGCATCCGGCTGCGCCGGCGGCGCAGCGCGGGAAAAGGCGGGCAAGTCGTCCAGCGCCGCAAAAATCCGCGCGATGGTCGGCCAGTCCGCCAGCGGAATATCGAAGCGCCGGTTGTTCCAGACCTGCGCATAAAGACAGAGATCGGCCAGCCCGGGTGTGTCGCCATGACAGTAGCGCCCGGTTTGCGGATCCTGCAATGCCTGCTCAAACGCGTCGAAGGTGGTGCGCACCCAGTGGATGAACCAGTCCTTTTGCGCCGCCTCATCCGCGCCGAACTGGTCGCGCAGCCGGAACAGCACGCGCAAGTTGTTCAGCGGATGGATTTCGCAGGCGATCATCTGTGCCAGCCCGCGCACCCGCGCCCGGCCCAGCGGATCGGCGGGCAGCAACGCGGGCTCCGGGTGGGTCTCTTCCAGCCACTCGATGATGGCCAGCGACTGGATCAGGACCGTTCCGTCGTCCAGTTCCAGTGCGGGAACCAACCCCTGAGGGTGCTTTGTCAGATATCCCGGCCGCCGCGTTTCCCCCGCCCTGAGGGCGTAAGGAACATAGCCATAATCCAACCCCTTTAGGTTCAGTGCCGCGCGCAGCCGGGTCGAGGTCGATGAGCGAAAGAAGTTGTGCAGCCGCAGGGTCATTCCCGTGGCCCGATGATGGTGGTCAGATCGCCCAGCCCCTCGATGGACACGACACAGGTGTCGCCCTCGACCAGAGGTCCTACGCCTGCCGGTGTGCCGGTCATGATCAGGTCCCCCGCTTGCAGTTCGATCGAGTGCGACAGGATCGACACGATTTCTGGCACCGACCAGATCAGCTCGGACAGGTCGGCGTCCTGTTTGACCGCGCCGTTCACTGTCAGGCGGATGCTGCCCTTGAATGGATGGCCAACCTTTGCCACGGGATGCACCGGGGCGATGGGGGCGGAGCGATCAAACCCCTTGCCCATGTCCCATGGACGCCCCTGCTCTCGCGCCGTCAGTTGCAGGTCACGGCGGGTCAGATCGTTGCCGACAGCATACCCCCAGACGTGATCCAGCGCCTTGTCCACAGAGATATTGCGACCACCGGTGCCAATCACGGCCACCAGTTCCGCCTCGTAGTGAAAGTTTCCGGTCTGGGGCGGATAAGGCAGCGTCGCGCCATCCTCGACCACCGCATCGGCAGGCTTGAGAAAAAAGAACGGCGGATCGCGATCCGGGTCCTTGCCCATCTCGCGAGCATGGGCGGCATAGTTGCGACCCACGCAAAAGATGCGGCGCACGGGGATACGGTCCTCGCTGCCTGCGACGGCGACGCTTGGCGTGGCGGCAGGTTCGAAAACAAAGCTCATGAGGCTGATCCTTTTGAAGATTTATGTGTCGGCGATCCCGGCGGGCACAGCGCTTTCCAGCCCGTTCGAGCCGTAAAGCCAGTTCAACTGCCTGTACCAATCGTCCGGGCTCATCGAGCGCATGATGCTGTTGCGCACCGCTGCCTTGGCGTCGTCAGGGTGATAGATGTACTCACCAATCAACCGCGAGTTCATCTGTACCCGCGCGGTGCGCACCCTGCGCATGTCCTGATAGCGTTGCAGCGCATCCTCGGCCGTTGCGCCAAAATGCTCGACGCAATGGGACAGCGCCACCGCGTCCTCCATCGCCATGCAGGCGCCTTGGGCGAAGTATTGCAGCATCGGGTGGGCTGCATCCCCCAGCAGCGCCACGCGCCCGTCCACCCAGTTCGAGATCGGCTCACGATCGCACAGCACCCAGAGTTTCCAGTTGTCGCCGTGTTCGATGATTTGCCGCGCCTTGGGGTGGATGTGTTCAAACCCCTGCGCCACCTCTTCACGCGGCACCGGGCGGCCCGCAATCGCCTCTTTGACGTCGCGGTGATAGGTGACGACCAGATTGTAGACCTTTCCGCCTTTCAGTGGATAATGCACGATATGGCACTTGGGTCCTGCCCAGAGCGTCGCCGCGTTCCAGCGCAGATCCTCTGGCATCTGCTCGGTGGGTATGACGCTGCGATAGGTGGTGTGGCCAGAAATGCGCGGTTCTCCATCGCCCACCATTTGCGCGCGGATAGGCGACCGCAGCCCTTCAGCGGCGATCAGCATACGGCCTTTGATCGGGTCACGCCCGTCTAGCAACAAGGTGGCGCTGCTGCCATCCTGCGTGTAGCCAAGAACCCGGTGATCGGTCCGCAGGTCTATCAGCGGGCTTTCCTGACAGTATTTCAACAGCACGCCATGCAGATCGGCGCGATGCACCACGGCGTAGGGATTGCCATAAAACGCGCGAAACGGCGCATCCAGCGGGATTGCAGTGATGTCCTCGGCGGTCTGCGCATCCATCAGGCGCAAATGGTCGATATAGACCGCACAGGCCCGCGCCTCATCCCCGACCCCCAGATAATCGAAACAATGAAAGGCGTTCGGTCCGATCTGGATGCCCGCCCCGATCTCACCCAGTTGGGCCGCCTGTTCGACGACAATGCTGCGGTGGCCCTTGCGCGCCAGCCCGCAGGCAGCAGCAAGCCCGCCGATCCCGCCGCCTGCAATGATGATTGGAAGATCATTCATGGCTCTGGTCCTTGTCCAAAAGCGGCTAATCGCTCTGCTTGGCGGGCGCCGCGCCCCTCCCCGGGGGTAGCGAATGCGCTGCCCCGACCGTTGCACCAATGGCTCTGGCGCATTTTGTATGTAAACATATCATTTGCAGGCTTATCATTGCGCGTCAAGAAAAAGATGCGTACACATATCAAGCAACGGGAAAGCCCTTTATTTCTGCCATGTTGCAAGGATGGTCGGGGCATGGCGCGCAGGAAAAAGCATCATGATAGATGAACGAATCGAACCGACTACGCCCCTCGAATCTCTCGCCGGGCATCTCATTCGGCGGCTGCATCAGACCTCGACTCAGGTCTTTCAAAGCCAGACAAAGGCGGCCGGTCTGGATCTCACCCCGGTCCAGTTCGCCGCAATGAAAGCGGTCCATGAAGCCCCCGGCATCGATCAGGCCAGTCTTGCCGCCCGCATCGCCTACGACCGTGCGACCATTGGAGGGGTGATCGACCGGCTGGAACAAAAAGGTTGGGTTCAGCGGACCATTAGTCTGCGCGACAGGCGCGCGCGTGAAGTGACGCTGACCAAGGCAGGGAAGCGGGTCTTTGCAGAGGCGTTGCCTGTCGTGCAGGACTTGCAGGCCGACATCCTGCCCGGTCTCAGCCCTGACGAGCATCGACTGTTCTTAGAACTCGCGCAAAAATCGACATTGGGGCGGGATAGCTTGGCATCTCTTGCCCCCTGACCCTGTGCGCAAGAAACCGCTCGAAAGGGCGCCAAGACCTGAGAATCCCGGCTCGGGGGCTGCGGAATTAATACGCCGTTAAGAAGAAAGTGTCATTTTGATGAAAAAAATCGAGCGGTAAGGAAGCAAAATGTACCCTGATGATCTGATTGAACGTGCTGTCCATTCTGCATCGCGCTGCGAGGCGCAAGGCTTTCATGAGACAGCAAAATCCTTGCGGGCTTTGGCCGAGGAAATGCGTTTTGTGGCCAACATGTCCATAATGTCACCGGGATTCGGCGAAGGTCCGGCCCCTGCTTTTCAGCAGCGGTCTTAATCCAGCCTTTACGCCAGCGGGTTAGCACTCACTGGACGATCTTCGGGGGCGAAAATGGACGACCTTTATGCAGAAGTCATGAGTTTGCTGCACGATACCGGCGCTTTCGCCAATTGGCAAAAAGATGAACGGATATCGCGCGCTGTTGTGGAGACGCACAATATCGCCGCCGCAGACCTACCCGACTTTCCCGATCTGGCGGTTGGGGAAACGCGGCTTTCCGAACAACCCCATACGCTGCATGATCCGGGCGGCGCGCCGCCCGGTCACTCATCTGCCGCGAACTGCTCCAACGCACGCCGACTGCCTCGACCGATGTCACCGTCAATCGGGCCCGAGTAAAACTCGGCCGCCTTAAGCTGGCGCTGAACCTCGCGGCGAAAATCCAGATCAAAGGCCAGTGCGCGCCCGTCGACCAGCAAGAGCCGCGCATCGTCGTCCCCCGCGCGCAATCGGTCCAGCAAACCGGCAACCTGCTCTTCCAGCGGCAGGTCCGCGGGGACGAAATCTGGCAACCCCTCGCGCAATACCTGCGACGCGGGCAGCAAAACCCCGTCCGGAAGGCGGACCGCCACCCGGTCCAGCAATGCGGGGTCCGACAGGAACAGCGTCGCACCCACTTGCACCACTGTACCCGCCGAGAATGGTGCCAGACGTGCTTTGACCTGCCCGTCAATCATGTCCCACAGCACCACACCCGCAGGAGCCAGCCCCGCGGCAATCCGCAGCCCGTCCGGGCTAAAGGCCAGCGCCCGCACCTCGGCACCGCCGGTCTCCAGCCGCCACAAAAACCTGTCTACCGAGATGTCCCACAGCAGGATCTGCGCCATGCCTTCTTCGGACACGGCGACAAAGCGCCCGTCGGGGCTGACTCTCATCGCGTGGGGCGGGTGGTCCAGTTCCCCGAACCGGCGCAGCAGTTGGCCGTTTTCCGCATTCCACAGGGCAAGACCCCATGTGTCCGGTTGATCTGAATCCTGAACCAGCCCAATGATTTCCGCGATCTCTCCCCGATAAGCCAACGGGCCTACGCGGGAAAAGGGCATTTCCAGCATCAATTGCGTCTCTCCCGTGGCGGGATCTGCAAGAATGATTTCGGGTGTGGGCGCATTGCGTCCAATCGCCAGCACCGCCCCCTCAGGTGACAAAGCGGCAAACTCCCCTGCCCATGACCGGCGTTGTGCCCCGGTCTGCGCATCGACAAGCGCCACAGGGCCACCCCTTGGGACGCGGATCAGAAAGTCCCCTGCTTCCCCAAAGGCCAGCGAGGCCGCCAAGGAGGCGTCGCCGAGCTCGCGCGGTTCACCGCCCTCGGAGAAGTCGTATAGGCGAAGCGGTATCCCACCCCCCTGAACCGCAAGCGCCGCCCCGTCCGGACGCCATGCCATCGCAACCGGGCCACCGGGTCCGTAGCCATCGTTGGCAAATGTGACTTTTCCGTCCTGCCACGACCAGATCTGCAACCGCTGTGTCGCATTGTCGTCAGGCCGACCGGACCCGCCCAGCGCAAGCCGCGAGCTATCGGGGCTGAAGGCAAGGGCGGACACGAAATCGCCGTCGGGATACAGGATCACAGGTGCCTCTCCCTTGTTCGGATCGGCAAAAACCAGTCCCGAAACTGCGCCCCTCACATGCCCGATCAGATGTGCGCCGTCAGGTGTCAGCGCCGCATCGGTAAAGCTGCGCCCCTCCAAGCTGCGCAGCAACACGCCGTCGTCGAGGCCAAAAAGCCGCACCGCGCCATCCACGGACGACAGGAACACCGCTGCATTGCCCGTCGCATTTAGCCCGAGCAGCCGCCCGCCCTGCACCGGGCCAATCCGTCCTGCCAAGGTGCCAGTGTCCGCCGCCCAGCGCAGGCCCTCTGCATCCTCCGCTCCGGCAATCAAAGCAGTACCATCGCCAGTGAATGCCAGTCCTGAGATAGCAAGAGCCGGTCCGTCCGCCTGCGCCATCCCGCGCAGCAAAGCCCCGGTTTCCACCTCATGCAGCGCAACACCATCAGGCATCGCTAGCGCCAGCAAACGTCCGTCCAGGCTGTACCTCAACCCGGTCACAGCTTCGGCGCCCGTCATATGCCATTGGCGCGCCCCTGTTTCGCCCTGCCAGATCGAAACACTCGGCGCCTTGCCCGCTTGCGCCACCGCAAGCCGCGTCGCATCGGGAGAGAATGCCAGTGCGGTCACCGGACCCGCGTCGCTCAGCCCAATAGCAGGCAGCGGGTCCAATGCGGGAAGCTTGAACATCTCGATTGACCATGTGTCGTCCGCGTCATTGCGCCGGGCGAGGGCAAGGCGCTGGCCGTCCGGACTAAGGGTGATGACCTCTGCACCGGGCGGGATATAGCGCCGCGCCGCCAACGATCCGTCCGCCGCGCGCCAAAGCGACAGGACTGCGTGACGCTTTCCCAATCTCGTTACAGTCGCGGCAAATTCTGTGGCCCCGGCAGTCAGTCGCGCCTCTGGACCCGTCAAATCCCCAACCGGACCTGTCATCAGGTCGATCCCGGTGCCCGGTGGCAGGTAAGGCAATGCAACCGCGTAGACCGTCGGCTTGCCGTTGGTGAGTCCAACCGGAAACGCCTTTGTCGGATCCTCGTCCTGGACGACGATATCGGCGTCTTTCCGATCCAGTGTCATAGCCGGATCACCGACCTCCGGTCCGAGCGGTGAAACCACAGGATCAGGGGTCTCTTCAGGTGGCGCCAGACCGCACCGCACCGCCAACTCCCCGACACAGGTTTCGCCCTGCGCCAAGGCCAATAGCAGGGTGGACCGCTCTATCAAGCTGGCCATAGCTACGGCGCGCCCACCCTGTCCGCGCTCATCAAGGTGCATGGCGATGACTTGGCCCTTGTCGTCCAGAACCGGCGCACCGGCGCTGCCGGGTAGGGTGGCGCATCCAAGCGACAGCCGTCCGCCGGGCGCGCCTGCGCTACGCAGGGAACAGCCGTCACGCCACACGAACAGCGACTCTCCGAAAGGATGCGCGAGGATCATCAGCGGTGTCGCGGTCGGCAGCGTTTCGGTCGACAGGGGTAAAGGCGTGCCCGCTCCGGTCTTTACCCGCAACACCGCATAGCCCGCTGCGGCATCCATCTCGAGAGGCGTGACCTCGACCGGAAAGCGGCTGCCCTGATCGCTTTCGCGCGGCGCGTCATAGCCGGCAATGAAGTCGATGCGCGCGATACCGGTGGGCTTTCGCGCGGACAGCGAGGGGTCGTCGAGCAATCCCGGCCCGCAACGGTGCGCTGTCAAAAGCAGGGTCTCGGCAACAAGGAACCCCGTGCACGCCGCGACAAACGAACCGTTGTCCCCTTGCACCTCTACCCGAACCTGCCCGACACCCCGTGCCGCCTGCCGGGCCACGGTAGGCGGCGTGTAGCGGATAACAGGCTTTGCCCCACTGTCCTTGATCCGGGCGCGGTTGCGCGCAACCACGCGGGCAGGGGATTCCATCACCATATGGTCAAACTCTGACCCGTCAAATACCGGCAAGCCCTGACCCGCAGCTCCGCCGCCATGGGCCACTGCCCAGAGCACGAAAAGGCCGAAACGCAACCGGAACAGGCGTCGGACCCGCGTCATCACCGAACCCTCTGAAATGTCCAAAACAACTTCTCCGGTCAGGAGGTTAGAGGGTTTCTCCTTGACCGTCGACCCGCGCGGTCAGGTCCCGCGCAATTGTCCGCCTGCGGCCCAGCCGTCAAAGACCTCTAGCGCCGCATCGGCAAACGCCGGGTCGTTGATATGCGCGTCCAGTTCGACAAGCCGCACATTCGCGGGGCAACAGGCGCGTATTTCCTCAAGGAACCCACGCAGTCCCTCGGGATCGCAAAGCGGGCTGCCGGGGCGGTCCCATTCGTTGCCCCCCTGTAGCGGCAGCAGCAAGACCACCGGCCCTGACGCGCTGGCCAGCTTATCACAGATCGCGCGCGCCATCTCGCGCCGCTGGTCGGGTGTCATCATGACCGACGACAACAGCCGGTTGTGGGCGTGCACCTCTTGCCCCGCCAGCCGTGCGGGCACCTCTTGCCAACCGACAAAATCCACCAGATCGTAACAGCCAATGGACACGATCTGCGGTGTCCCGCTCCGTCCCGCGCCGGTCATCCGGTCGGCCCCGGCACTGATGGTCGATCCCATCAGGTGATTGCCCACCTCCTGCGGCGCGAAATCCATCACCGCGGCAAAGGCACCCTCAGCCGCAAGGCTTTCAAACGCGCGACCGCCCATGCCGGTCGCGTGGAACACAGCCACCTCGAAGCCCCGCGCCTCCAGCGCCGGTTTCAGCGCCACCATGTAGCGCAGGACCGTCTTGCCAAAGCTGGTCATGCCGATCAGCGGGCGGCTGCGATCGGGCCGCTCAACCGCGCGCGCGGCGCCCAGCACCGCCCCCGCCGCCTGAGACAGCGACGCCTTGCAGACAGAGTTCAAACCATAAAGTCCGCCCGCCCAGAGGATCATCTGCACATCCGCAGGCAGACGGTCGGGCGGGATCAGCGCGGAAAAGGAAACGGTCGAGACGATGTATTTGGGCACCCCCACGGGCAGCGCCGAACAGACATCCAGCGCCAGATCGGTGCCCATCGTACCGCCCAGCGCGATCACCCCGTCAATCCGGCCCTCGCGGTGCAGGCGCGCCGTCAACAGCGCAGCCCCCTTGGCCATGATCTGCATCGCAAGGTTTTCGTCCCCGCCGTCGATGGCCTCGCGGATCGTGTGCCCGCCCTCTTGCGCCACGTCATGTTTGGAGAAATCCGATGGCCGCGATGGGTCGCCCAGCACGCTGACGTCCATTGTCAGCACGCCGCCGCCCTGCCCCCGGATCACTTGGGCGAGGTAAGTCAGTTCCTCGTCCTTGGTGTCATAGGTGCCGACAATCAGGATGGTGCGGTCTGCGCTCATAGTTTGATCCACGCGGTCTTGAGGTCGAGGTATTTGTCGAAGGCGTGCAGCGACTTGTCGTGCCCGTTGCCCGACTGTTTCACACCGCCCAGCGGCACCGACATATCGGACCCGCCATAGGTGTTCACATGAACGATGCCCGCCTTGATGCGTCGGATCATTCGGTGCGCGCGCGACAGGTTCGACGTCCAGACCGCCGCTGCCAGACCGTAATCAGTGCTATTGGCAATCGCCACCGCCTCTTCCTCGGATTCGAAGGGGATCACGGCCAGCACCGGGCCAAAGACCTCTTCGCGTGCCAGCCGGTCGGCGGGGTCGACTCCCGTCACGATGGTTGGCTCCATGAAATAGCCGCCCGTGTCTTGCAGGGTGCGCGCGCCGCCGATGCGGATGTCGCGGCCGAGCGACCGCGCCTCTGCCACGAAGCCAAGGTTCTGCTCCAACTGGCGCAGACTGTTGACCGCCCCGGCAGAGGTTGCCGGGTCCAATGGATCGCCGACCTTCATGTTGCGCACAAACTCTGTCAGGTCCTCGACAAAGGCATCGTGGATCGATCGCTCGACCAACAGGCGCGACCCGGCCACGCAGACCTGCCCCGCGTTGCGGAAGATCCCGTTGGCCGAAACCTTGACCGCCTCTTTCAGGTCGGGCGCATCGGCAAAGACGATGTTGGGGGACTTGCCCCCCAGCTCCAGATAGACCCGTTTCAGGTTCGACCGGGCCGAGGCCTTTAGCAGACGCCGCCCCGTGGCCCCTGATCCGGTGAACACCAACACATCCACATCCATCGACTCGGCGATGGCCGCGCCGACCACCGCGCCCTCACCCGTCACCACGTTCAGCACACCGTCCGGCAGCCCCGCCTGAAGCGCAAGTTCTGCGATCCGCAGCAAGGTCAAAGACGCGGTTTCGGCAGGTTTCAGCACCACGGAACAGCCCGCCGCCAATGCCGGGCCCAGTTTCCACGCGCCGATCATCAACGGGAAGTTCCACGGCACAATGGCCCCCACCACGCCGACAGGCTCACGGTGGACAAGGCCAAGCGCATCCGCACCTGTCGGCGCAATCTCACCATAGACCTTGTCGATGACTTCGGCGTAGTAACGGATTGTGCCCGCTGCCGACATCGGTTCCGCCTTGAGCGCCATGCCGATCTCTGTGCCGTTGTCGCGCACGCCCAGCACCGCGAGGTCCAGCGCCTGCGCCTCGATCAGGTCGGCCCATTTCAACAGCACCTTCTTGCGCGCGGCAGGCGGCAGCCCGGCCCAGCGTCCATCGTCAAAAGCGCGACGCGCCGCTGCCACAGCAGCCTCGGCGTCTACCTGCGTGCCGCGCGCCATCGTGGTCAGCACCTTGCCATCGAGAGGCGAGATCACCTCCATCTCAGCCCCATCAGAGGCGATCACAAAGGCCCCGTCGATCAGGTGACGGGCGGGCGGAACATCCGCGTTGCGCAACTCTTCGATCCGCGAAAGATCCATCATCGTCTCAGTTTCCTTGCGTGTCGTGAATGTCGTGATCGTGTTCCGACTCTTTCAACCCGGCCTTACGCTCACGCCAGACACCCCAGAAATGCAGCACGACGAGCGCGACAATGGCGAGGGCGATACAGGCGGCGATGGGCCGGTCGACGAAATCCAGCGGCGTTTTCACCCGCGCCATGGCGCTGCGCAGTTTCACCTCCATGATGCCACCCAGCACCATGCCAAGGATGATCGGCACCACCGGCAGGTTCTGCCGTTTCAGGATCAGGCCAAACAGTCCGAACCCGGCAGCGATGGCGCAATCGGTCATGGAATTGCGCAGGGAATAGACGCCGACAAAGCTGAGGATCAGGATCGTCAGGCCCAGAAAGCGCGTCGGAATGCGGATGATCCGCAGCAGCAGGTTCGACGAGAAGATCATGAAGACGATGACAATCACGTTCAGCAGGATCATCGCGATGTACAGCGCATAGACGAAATCCAGCTGGTTCTGGAAGAGCGCCGGTCCGGGCGTCACGTTGTGCACATAAAACACCGACAGCATCATGGCTGTCAGCGCCTCGCCGGGGATACCCAGCGCCAGCAGCGGGATCATCGCGGCGGCGGGCACCGCATTGTTGGCCGCCTCGGACGCAACCAGTCCCTCGGGCGATCCTTTGCCGAACGCTTCGGGCGTTTTGGAGGTCTTTTGCGCGTAGGTGTAGCTGAGAAATTGCGCCGTGAACTCACCCACGCCGGGGATCATACCCATCAGCACGCCAAAGCCGGAGCCGACGGCGGCGATGCGCTTGAACCGGAACACCTCACCAATAGCGCGCAGCATGGAACCGCGGATCGGCTGGGTATCGGGGGCGCTGTCCTCTTCGCTAAGCAGTTGAAAGGCTTGTGACAGGGCGAACAGCCCAAGCACGACCACGATCAGGTCAAAGCCGCCGACCAGCCAGTCCTGCCCAAAGGTGTAGCGCTGGGTGTATTTGACCGGCTCCAGCCCGACAGTGCCAAGGAAGATGCCAAAGGCGGCCAGCATCCCGGCGGCAAAGGTCTGCCCGCGATGGGCAAGGATCACCAGAACGATCCCCAAGAGGGCGGCAAGGAATATCTCGCGTGAGCCGAACATCGGCGCGATTTTCGCCAGCAGCGGTGACAGCAGGATCAGCGCCACAATCGACAGAATACCCGACACGAAGGACGCGCCATAGGCCAGCCCCAGCGCACGCAGCGCCTCTCCCCTTTGCGTCATAGGGTGGCCGTCATAGGTGGTCAGGGCGTTGACCGCCGTCCCGGGCGTATTGATCAGAATGGCGGGCAGCGCGCCGCCAAACATCGACGACCCGTAGATGCCCAGCAACATCGTCAACCCCACCAAAGGGTCCAGCGCAAAGGTCGCGGGCAGCAGGATCGCGATGGCAACCGGCGGGCCGACGCCGGGAATTGCCCCAATGATGACCCCGCCGATAGAGCCGATGAGCAAGGCCAGCACCACGTCGAAACGCGCCAGCATCTCTAGTCCGGACAGAAAGGCATCCATCAATCCGCCCCTTTCAGAGATATGTCATGAGGAAGGTGCGCAAGGCACCGGCGGGCAGCAATTCATAGACCTGCCCGGCGGGGATCTTGACCTGCAGAAGCGATTTGAACACCACCACGACCACAACGGCAAAGACCGCCGACATCAGTAGCCAGCGCGCAGACCGATAGCCTAACCGCCACGCCAAGACGCAGGCAAACACCACCGATCCGGCGAGGTAGCCAACCACCGGCACCATCAACACATAGGCCATGAACCAGCCTGCGTATTCCACCGACTTCAACCAGGCCAGCACCTCGACCCCGCGACCGGGGATGCGGTCGGACACCAACGCGCCGAACAGGTGCAACAGGCTGAACAGCAGCATCGCCCCGACAGAGACGACGGGCCAAAAGGCCGGTTGTGCAAACAGTTTTGTCCGCTTCACCCACTGGGTTTCCTGCGGCAACATCACGAACAGGAACAGCGCCAAGAGGCAGAATAGACCGGCAAAGACAAGGTCACCGGGTCGCCGGTAGCGTTTGAATAGGTCCTGAAAGGTCTGGAACCGGCGCATCTGCGCTCCCCCAATGAAAAGGACGCCCCCACGATGGGGACGCCCGGTCAGGATCAGTCTGCGATCAGCTCGGACACGGTGCCCAGCGTGACCGCGTCCTTGTCCATCTGCGCTTTGGCGGATTCTGCATCCTGCCAGTAGATCAGCGCGCCGGTCTCTGCCGCCAGCTTTTGCGCCGCGTCCGAGGTGACGACCTCTTGCGCCACGGCGGCGATTTTCTCACGCACATCTGCGGGGGTGTCCTTGTGCACGAACAGGCCGTTCCACAGCGAGATGTCCAGATTGGGCGCGATCTCACCCACCGTGCGCGCATCCGGCGTCAGCGCGGTGCGCTGCGACCCGATGGAGGCAAGCACGGTGAGATCGTCCAGACAGGGTTTGATCAGTTGAAGCGTGGTGTTGATGACGTCCACATCGCCCGAGGCCAGCGTGTTGCAGTCCAGCGCGTCAAACGCCGCTTCCGCCGCGTAGTCAAAGCCCATCTCTTGTGCGAGGGCGAACGTCACTTGCGTCGGGATCAGGAACGATCCGAAGTGGCCCAGCGCCACATCGTTGTCCTGTGCGTATGCGGCCAGTTCCTCCATCGTGCCATAAGGCGCGTCGCCGGATGCGGCGATGACAAAGGGATAGGTCAGGAAGATGCCGACCGGTTCGAACGGGTTGGGGTTCAGCGCCGGGATGCCGGTTTCGGGGCCGATCAGCGGCACGCCAATCACGAAAGAGCCAACCGTATAGCCATCCGCCGGGGCCTGCGCGACCTCGACCGCTCCGGGGAACGGGCCGCCACCGCCGCCGGGTTTGTTCACCACCGCCGCAGGTACGCCGTAGGTGTCCTGAAACTTCTCGGCAATGAGCCGGGTCAGCACATCCTCAAGATCACCCGGCGGCCAGGGCACAACAAACTCCACCGGTTTTTCGGGGTACTCGGCCTGAGCGGCCAGCGGCAGCGCAAGAGCCAGTAGCGCGGCGCTCGCCTTCAATAGAGCCTTCATGTCATCCTCCTGTTGATTGGTTCATTATTTGAACCTATGGTGCATTAATTGTTGCACTTGCGATGAATTTCTGTCAACGTTTCTTTCGTGGATACCCTGAAAGAGTTTGGAAAGGTCGCGCGGCAACAATGGGAACGGTCACAAAAGCCCTTGAATTGCTGAACTATTTCTCACGCACCAAGCCTGAGATCGGGTTGGTTGAATTCGCGCGCCTGGCGGGTCGGGACAAGGCGACGGTGCACCGGCATCTGGTTGAGCTTGAGGCCAATGGATTCGTCGAACAGCATCCGCAGACCCGCGCCTATCGGCTGGGCCCGGCCATCCTGCGGCTGACGGCGGTGCGTGAGGCGACCCATCCGACCCGCCGCATCCTGCGCCCGATCGTCGAGTCATTGGCCGCCGAAGTCGGGGAACTATGCCACACCTCGCTGTTGCAGGGCGACATGCTCTCTCCGCTGTTTCACTCCGATCCGATGGTTCACGGCACGCAGGTCCATTTCGACGAAGGTGAGATGTTGCCGTTGCACGCCACCTCGTCCGGCCTGTCGGTTCTGGCATTTTCGCCGCCAGACGTGATCGACCGCATCCTTTCGCAACCGCTGAAAGCCTATACCGATCTGACGCTGACCGATCCCGCCTTTCTGCGCTCTGTGCTGGACGACATCCGGCAGAGCGGGCTGTGCAACCTCGATCAGGCGTTTGACCGCGAGGTGTCCTCTGTCGGTGGACCGATCTTTGGCCCCGAGGGAACGCCAATCGGCGCGCTTGCCGTGGCGGTGCCTGCGGTCCGCGCCTCACGCGAAAAGATGGATGAAATCCTGAACGCCCTGCGCGGCGCGATCCGGCAGGCCACAACATCGACCGGGGGCATCCTGCCGCGCGGCTTTGCCGTGCTTTCAGAAACCCCGCCGTCCCGCCCTCCCCAGCCGAATGAGGTCTGACATGAAAGATTCGAACTTTCTGATCGAAAACAACGCCCGCCACCTGTGGCATCCGATGGCACATCCGGCCGACAGCCTTGCCAATCCGCCCGACATCATCGTCGGTGGCGACGGGGTCGAGATCACGGATGTGGACGGCCACCGCACCGTCGATGCCGTGGGCGGATTGTGGAACGTCAATCTGGGCTATTCCTGCGCCCCGGTGAAGGCGGCCATTGCCGAGCAACTGGACCGCCTGCCCTATTATTCGATCTTTCGCGGCACCACCAATGACGCGGTGATCGAACTCAGCACCATGCTGCGCGATTTCTTTGCGCCCGATGGCCTCAGCCGCGCCTTTTTCACCTCTGGCGGATCCGACAGCGTCGAGATCGCGCTGCGTCTTGCCCGCCAGTATCACAAGGTCCGAGGCGAGGCCGGGCGAGTCAAATACCTCTCCCTGAAAAAGGGCTATCATGGCACCCATACGCTGGGGGCCAGCGTCAACGGCAACGCAAATTTCCGTACACAGTATGAACCGATGATGCCCGGCTGCTATCACATCCCGGCCCCCTACACCTATCGCAATCCCTTCAATGAGACGGACCCAGAGCGTCTGGCGCAGCTTTGCCTTGCCGCGCTGGAAGATGAGATTGCCTTTCAGGGGGCGGGCAGCATTGCCGCCATGATCATGGAGCCGGTGCTGGGCGCGGGCGGTGTGATCCCGCCGCATCCCAGCTTTATGCCCGGCGTGCGCGAGATTTGTTCGCGTCACGGCATCCTGCTGATCGCGGATGAGGTCATCACCGCCTTTGGACGCACTGGCAGTTGGTCCGGCTCACGCCACTGGGGGGTACAGCCGGACATGATGTGTACCGCCAAGGCAATCACCAACGGCTATTTCCCCTTTGGCGCGGTCATGATCTCGGACGCGGTGGCCGAAGTCTTTGAGAGCGACACCAGCGGCAAGGGGGCCATCGGATCGGGCTACACCTACTCTGGCCATCCAGTTGGCGCAGCGGCGGCCATCGCCTGTATGCAGGAAACCGAGCGGTTGCAGGTCAAGGACAACGCCGCCGCGCGCGGCGCACAACTTTACGACGGCTTGCTTGCACTCAAGGAGAAACACACACTGATTGGAGACGTACGTGGTGGGCACGGTTTGATGTGTGCGGTCGAACTGGTGTGTGATCGCGCGACCAAGGCCCCGATCGACAAAAAGACAATCGGCGACGTGCATCGCACCACCTATGAGAACGGCGCCATGGTCCGCGTTTCTGGCCCCAACATCATCTTCTCGCCCCCGCTGATCCTGACCGAAGGCCACGTCAGGACGATCCTAACGGCACTGGATGCGGGACTGACCGCGCAAAGCTGACATCGCCACACGCGCGCGTGGCCCGCACCATGGCGGACCACGCGCCCCGGGCCTGACCCGGAGCCTCCGGCCCTGACCGCCCTCGAAGCGGACCCTACTTTGGCGTTCTGTCCGGGTGGGCGGCGGCAAAGGCCGGAACTTCGGCCAGCACCGCCTCGATCCGCCTGATTTTTGGCATTCCGTCCAGATCCACTCCCCAACGCCGGGCGTTGTACACCTGCGGGACAAGGCAGAGATCGGCAAGGCTGATCCGGGTCCCGTGGCAGTAATCCCCCCCCTCCAGCAGCGTCTCGACCGCCGCCAAACCGGGCGTGATAAAGGCCCGCATCCAGCCCTCCATCGTGATCACCCCACCCGATTGCGTGACCGCATGTTTCGCGACCCTCAGGTTGCAGACCGGATGGATATCGACCGCGATGGCCTGCGCCAGCGCGCGCACCCGCGCCCGCCCGACGGCCGCCTCCGGCATCAGCCCCAGGCTCCGTGTCTCATCCAGGTACTCGACAATCGCCAGCGACTGCGTCAGCCGCAGCCCGTCGATCTCCAGCACCGGGACCAGACCCTGCGGATTGCGCGCCAAATGCTCTGGCGATTGCTGCGCGCCCTCGACCAGATCCACCGGCACGCTGTCCCAGTCCAACCCGGCCAGTCCCAAAGCGATACGCACCCGGTAGCTCGCCGATGAGCGCCAAAAGTCAAACAATCGGATCACGGCATGTCCCCCCTTCCGCGCCCAAAAAAGAAAGAGCACGCTTGTTTCACTTGCAACGATAACCTTGACTTCATTGCAGATGCAATGAATATTACCGGCAAATCCGAATCCGGTTCAGACCGACATCTGGGAGGAACACCATGACCCGTCACGACCTGCCGCAGGGCATGATCCGCGCGACCAACACCACCGGCCCCCATGAGGGGTACATGCCGGGCTGGGCCAATGACTTTGAGACAGAGGCATTGCCTGACGCGCTGCCGCAGGGGATGAACAGCCCACAAAAGTGCAACTATGGCCTTTATGGCGAACAGCTGTCCGGAACCGCCTTTACCGATGTGCGGCCAGAGCGCACTTGGTGCTATCGCATTCGCCCCTCGGTCAAACATTCCGCGCGCTATACCAAGATCGACCTGCCCTATTGGAAGTCCGCGCCCAACGTGGACCCGGATGTCATCAGCCTGGGCCAGTATCGCTGGGATCCGGTGCCGCATTCCGACGAGGGTCTGACCTGGCTGACCGGCATGCGCACCATGACCACCGCCGGCGACGTGAACACCCAAGTCGGCATGGCCAGCCATATCTACCTGATCACCGAATCGATGCAGGACGCCTATTTCTTTTCCGCCGACAGCGAGTTGCTGGTGGTCCCGCAGGAGGGGCGCCTGCGGTTCTGCACCGAACTGGGCATCATTGATGTCGAACCGAAGGAAATCGCCATCCTGCCGCGCGGTCTGGTGTACCGGGTCGAGGTGCTGGAAGGGCCGTGCCGCGGCTTTGTCTGCGAGAACTACGGCCAGAAGTTCGAACTGCCGGGTCGCGGTCCCATCGGCGCGAACTGCATGGCCAACCCGCGTGACTTCAAGGCGCCGGTCGCCGCCTTTGAGGATCGCGAGGTACCCTCGACCCTGACGATCAAGTGGTGCGGCCAGTTCCATGAGACGCAGATCGGGCAAAGCCCGCTGGACGTGGTCGCGTGGCACGGCAACTATGCGCCCTACAAATACGATCTGCGGACCTATTGCCCGGTCGGCGCGATCCTGTTCGACCACCCGGACCCGTCGATCTTTACCGTGCTGACCGCGCCGTCGGGCGTGCCGGGGACCGCGAACATCGATTTCGTGCTGTTCCGCGAACGCTGGATGGTGGCGGAAAACACCTTCCGCCCGCCGTGGTATCACAAGAACATCATGTCCGAGTTGATGGGCAACATCTACGGCCAGTACGATGCCAAGCCGCAGGGCTTTGTCCCCGGCGGCATGAGCCTGCACAACATGATGATCCCGCACGGACCGGACCGGAACGCCTTTGAGGGCGCGTCCAATGCCAACCTCGGCCCGGACAAGCTGGACAACACCATGTCCTTTATGTTCGAAACCCGTTTTCCGCAGCATCTGACGCAATTCGCCGGACAAGAGGCCCCGTTGCAGGATGACTATATCGACTGCTGGGACAGCCTTGAGAAGAAATTCGACGGTACGCCGGGCAAGAAGTAAAGGACAAGGGGGGCCAATCCCCCTGTCCACATCGAAACACCAGACGACCGGAGCCCCGAATGCCGCTTCTCAAATCATGGGTGGAGAGTGCAAACTCCGCCGACACGGATTTCCCGCTGAACAACCTGCCCTATGGCAGCTTTCGCGCCGAGGACGGCGAAGCACACTGCGGCATCGCCATCGGCGACATGATCCTCGACGTGACCGCGCTGGAGGCCGACGGGTTGGTCCAGATGGACGATGAAGACATGATCTTTGCCTTTGGTGACTGGACAGAGTTCATGACGCTGGGTCCCGCCGCTTGGGCCGCCTTTCGCGCGACGGCGACAGAGATGCTGGCCGAAGGCGCGCCGGACGCCGAGGCGCTGACCACCTATCTGGTCCCGCAGGCCGGAGCCAGGATGCTGATGCCCTTTATGGTGGCCGAATACACCGATTTCTATGCCTCCAAGAACCATGCCACCAACGTCGGCACCATGTTCCGAGGCGCGGAAAACGCGCTGCCGCCGAACTGGCTGTCGATCCCGATTGGCTACAATGGGCGGGCGTCCTCGGTTGTGGTGTCCGGCACCGACGTGCGCCGCCCTTGGGGACAGTTGAAAGGGCCGAACGACGACCTGCCCCGCTTTGCCCCCTGCGCCCGGTTCGATCTGGAACTGGAAATGGGCGCCATTGTCGGCACCCCTTCCGAAGGGCCGGTCACGGTGACCGAGGCTGACGAGATGATCTTTGGCTATGTGCTGCTGAACGACTGGTCCGCGCGTGACATTCAGGCGTGGGAGTATCAGCCGCTGGGGCCGTTTCAGGCCAAGGCAACCGCCACCTCGATCAGCCCTTGGATCGTGCCCAAAGCGGCGTTGGAGCCGTTCCGAGTCTCCACGCCAGAACGGGAACGCGAATTGCTGGACTACCTGAAAGAGGCCAGCCCGATGCTGTACGATATCGCGCTGGAGGTCGGCCTTGCGCCCGAAGGCAAACCCGAAACGGTTATTGCCCGGACGAACTACAAAGAGATGTACTACTCATCTGCCCAGCAATTGGCGCACCACACCACCTCTGGCTGCCCGATGTCGGTGGGCGATCTGCTGGGCTCCGGCACGATCTCCGGCACCACCAAGGACGCGCGTGGCGCGCTGCTGGAACTCAGTTGGGGCGGTAAGGAGCCGGTTACACTAGACAGTGGAGAAACGCGCAGTTTTCTGGAGGACGGCGATACACTGACTCTGCGCGGTGCGGCCAAGGGCGATGGCTTCAAGATCGGCTTTGGTGAATGCACCGGCACGGTGCTGCCCGCGCTGGACGATCCATATGGGGGCCGGAAATGAGCCTAACCGCCCTGCTGCCACTGAAGGACCGAGTCCAGCGGCCAGAACAGCATCAGGACATTCAGCGCCAGCCCGTCGCGGATCAGGAACGCGGTCAGAACCTCAAGGCCAATCACGATGGCCACGCTGGCCCAGACCGGCAAGGCGCGGGCGAGGTAGAAACCGACGACCATCGCGATCACGTCAAAGACGGAGTTGATCACGCTGTCGCCGTTGTAGTCGAGAGAGACCGTCACCGCGCGATAGCGTTCAATCACCAAGGGCGTGTTTTCAAGGATCTCCCAGCCTGCCTCGACAATCAGGGCGATGGCAAAACGCAGGTTCAGGCTGAGACGTCGGGCGACCAGCGCAAGCACGCCGAAAAACAGCAGCCCGTGGATCAGGTGACTGGGCGAATAAAGATCGAACAGATGCTGGCTGCCTTCGCGCGGCGGGGCATTGGGACCGGTCCAGAAAGAGACATGACCGCAGGGGCAGATCAGATCGCGCCCCATGAGGAACAGAACCACCGCCATCGCGGCAGTGATGAACAAAAAGATCAGCGCGGGTTTAAGGCCTTGGGTCATGACTTGCGATGGAATCACAAAGACGCGTTTGCGTCCAGAGACTTGAAAGGGATCACATGACAAAGGCCTTTGCATCCGCCGGAGACATGGCAGAAAAGAAGACCAGCTTTACCCAGGTGGGTGACGGTCTGTACGCCTTCACCGCCGAGGGCGACCCCAACACCGGCGTCATCATCGGCGACGACAGCGTGATGATCGTCGAGGCGCAGGCCACCCCGCGTCTGGCGCGCAAGGTGATGGAACATGTGCGTTCGGTGACGGACAAGCCGATCAGCCACCTTGTCCTGACCCACTACCACGCGGTCCGCGTGCTGGGTGCGTCGGCCTATGGCGCGCGGGAAATCATCATGTCCGACGTGTCCCGGTCAATGGTCGCCGAACGCGGGCAAGAGGACTGGGACAGCGAGTTCGACCGCTTTCCCCGCCTGTTTCAGGGCCATGAGGAAATCCCCGGCCTGACATGGCCGACTACGACGTTTTCGGACTCGATGACTGTCTACCTTGGCAACCGCCGCGTCGACATCATGCATCTGGGCCGCGCCCACACGGCAGGTGACGCCGTGGTCTGGGTGCCCGATCAAGAGGTTATGTTCACCGGCGACATCGTCGAATACCACTCGGCCTGCTATTGCGGCGACGGGCATTTTGGCGACTGGGAAGACACCCTGTCCAACATCGCCATGTTCGAACCCAAGAGCATCGCTCCGGGACGCGGCGACGCGCTGGTCGGAAAGGAAATGGTCGCACGCGCGATCGCGGCGACCGCCGATTTTGTGAACTCGACTTACAAGCCGGTGGCCAAGGTCGTCGCCCGTGGCGGTTCGCTGAAAGAGGCATGGGACGCCTGCCGCGCTGAATGCGACCCGAAATTCTCGGACTATGCGATCTATGAACACTGCCTGCCGTTCAACGTCGCCCGCGCCTATGACGAGGCCCGCGGCATCGACACACCCCGCGTCTGGACTGCCCAGCGGGACAAAGACATGTGGGCGGAATTGCAGGGGTGAGCGTGCTCGATGCCATTGCCAGCCTTGCGACGGGGCTTGCCGCGCTGGCGCTGGGGGTAGGCATGTTGGCCCTCTGGCTGCATTTCGTCCGCCACACGGCAGGCCAGCTGCGCGAAGATGGCATGGCCCGTGCGATGCTCTCGGCGCGTTGGCTGCGCGAGGGGCTGGCCACTCTGCGCCAGTCCCGCTCCGGGCGGCTGGCACGCGCCATGGCACTACTGTTCGCCGTATCGGGCGGCGTGTCGGTGCTGCTCGCCTTCGCCCTGTCCCGACTGACTGCCTGACTGCCTGACTGCCTGACTGCCTGAGAGGAACCGCCATGATCCACGACCGTTACCAACTCGCGTTCAAACTATACCCCTACGAACGTTCATCCGATCAGGACGCAGACTCCCCCGTCCGGCACCCGGTGGTCGTCATGGGCGGCGGCCCAATCGGGGTTGCCACGGCGCTGGACCTTGGCCTTCAGGGTATTCCGGTTGTCGTGCTGGACGACCATGAGGGCATTGGCATGGGCAGCCGCGCGATCTGTTTCGCCAAGCGCAGCCTTGAGATTGCCGACCGCTATGGCTGTGGCCAACCGATGCTGGACAAGGGCGTGGTCTGGAACCTTGGCAAGGTGTTCCACGATGACCGCAAGGTGTTCGAGTTCAACCTTTTGCCAGAAGCGGGCCACAAGTTCCCTGCCTTCATCAACCTGCAACAGCCCTATTTCGAACGCTTCCTGGTCGAGCGCGTCCGTGAGGCACAGGCCAATGGCGCCCCCATCGAGTTGCGCGGCAAGAACCGGGTCGACAATGTCACCACCCATGACGATCACGTCACGCTAGAGATCACCACCCCCGAGGGGCCATACACCATCGAGGCCGATTGGCTGATCGGTTGTGATGGTGCCTCCAGCCCGTTGCGCAGCATGATGGGGCTGGATTTTGAGGGCCGCGTCTTTGAGGACAGTTTCCTCATCGCCGACATCAAGATGGTGAACGACACCTTCCCGACCGAGCGTTGGTTCTGGTTTGAACCGCACTTCAAATCCGGCGCTTCGACCCTGCTGCACAAGCAGCCCGATGGCGTCTGGCGGGTAGATTTCCAGATCGGCTGGGACGTGGACCGCAAGAAAGAGTTGCAAGAGGAAAACGTCCGCGCCCGGCTGGACGCCATGCTGGGTGAGGTCGACTATGAGATCGTCTGGACCTCTATCTATACCTTCCAATGCCGCCGGATGAGGAAATTCCGCCATGGACGCGTGCTCTTTGCCGGAGACGCCGCGCATCAGGTGTCGCCCTTTGGCGCGCGCGGCGCGAATTCCGGGATGCAAGATGTCGACAACCTTGGCTGGAAACTGGGTCTGGTGATCGACGGCAAGGCACCCGAGACCCTGCTGGACAGTTACGATGCTGAACGCGTCTTTGGCGCGGATGAGAACATCCTGAACTCCACAAGGTCGACCGATTTCATCACCCCCAAGTCGAAGATCAGCCACACCTTCCGAAACGCCGTGCTGGATCTGGCCGAACAGTATGAATTTGCGCGCCCGCTGGTGAACTCCGGCCGCCTGTCGGTGCCCTGCACCTATGATGCTGGCCCACTGAACAGCGAGGATGCGCTGCCCGGCGGCCCGGCACGCACGCGCCCCGGCAGTCCCTGCCCCGACGTGCCTTTGGAGGGTGGTTTTCTTCTGGACCAGCTGGGCGGCGGTTTTGTCCTGATGACCATTGATGCAGACGCCCCGGAAAGCTTTGAAGAGGGTGGCATTGCGCTGAATCGCGTGGCGCTTTCTGCTGCCGATGGCACGCACGATCTGCTGGCCGAGCGCTATCTGGGCGAGGCCGCGTCTGGCGTTTACCTGATCCGCCCGGATCAGCACGTGGCTGCGCGCTGGCACACCTTTGATGATGCCGCCACCCGCGCGGCGCTGCGCCTTGCAGTTGGATTGGAGTAACAGATGGCCGACCTGACACTGACCCCCAACCTCGACCGTCCGGACGATTTTTACGCCGCGTTGATCGCCGCCCATGACGGGCTGAGCGAAGACGACAGCGCCGCCTACAACGCGCGTCTGATCCTGATCCTTGCGAACCAGATCGGCGACGCGCAGGTGATCGACGCGGCCCTAAAGGCCGCCGCGAAACCGGACAGATGAGCATCGAGGCCCCTTGATGGAAAAGCTGACCCTACAGTTAGAGACCTTCTTTCCCTACCGCCTTGCGGTGGCGGCAGAAGGGTTCTCGCGAACTCTGGTGGATGTTTATGGCCGCGAATTTGGTCTCAGCCGCGAGGAGTGGCGGTTGCTGTTTCTGTTGGCGGGCGAAGAAAAGGTCACGTCGCGGGACCTGAGCCGCCGATCCACTTTGGACAGGGTTCAGGTCAGCCGCGCGTCGCAGCGGCTGGAGGACAAGGGCCTGATCACCCGGAAGGTCGCGCCGGATGACCGCCGCTTGCGGGTCTACGCCTGCACCGAACAGGGCCGCGCCTTGTTCGCCGAGGTGCTGCCACAAGTCGAACATCGGTCTAGCGAGATCTTGCGCGCCATGTCGGCCGAAGATCGCGCCGCGCTGGAACGGGGACTAGATGCGCTGACCGACGCGATTGGCAATCGGACCGGCCTTCCCGACACAGAGCGCGACCCCCTGCCCTAATACGGATTTTTGGCCCCGCGATCGGTCGACAATGACTGTTGCCGCCGTTCCACCAACAATTCGATGGCGTCGGCCAAATGCTCGCGGTCGATGTGGTGATCGCCACGCGCGACGCGGATGCGATGCGCCTCGATCATCACATCGGCATGACGGCAGCCCTCGGGCGGTTCAAACCTGTAGCTGGCCAGCTCGATGCGCAGGCCCAGTGGATCGCGGAAATAGATCGAGTCCATGAACCCCCTGTCCACCGGTCCTGAATGCGACACGCCGCGCGCATCCAGCCGCGCCGCCGCCTGCCAAAAGCTGGCCTGACTGACGTTCAGTGCCAGGTGGTGCAGCGATCCCGTCGCCTCTGGCACCGACGTGGCATCGGGCTTGCGGGTCTCATTGGTGAATATCGTGATCAAACGGCCGTCGCCCGGATCAAAGTACAGGTGCCCCTCATCCGGGGCATCAAGGTTTGGCTGATCAAAGATGAAGGGCATGCCCAGCACGCCCTCCCAGAAATCAATCGAGGTCTGACGGTCGGCCCCGATCAGGGTGATGTGATGCACGCCCTGCGTCTGAAGCTTTCGTATTTCGTCTGGCTGGCTCATTCTGGTCCCCCCGGTGATGCGCATGGCGCACGCCATGCCCTGCCAAGAGAATGGGCCAGTTTGCGCAAAGTTCAAACACTTGGTCGATTGGCGTGGTTGACGTCAGGCGCCCTGATCGGCGCTGGACCGGCGATAGGCTGCGGGCGTCTGACCTGTCCGACGACGGAAGGCGCGCTCAAAGCTGCTTGCCTCGGAATAGCCCAGACGGTCCGCGATGTCAGGAATCGGCAGGGCGGTTTTGGCAAGCAGGGTCATGGCACGGAGATCGCGGCAATGACCGAGGATCTCGGCAAAGCTGGTGCCTTCATCGGCCAGCCTGCGCCGGAGACTGCGCCGTGACAGCCCCAGTTGCCGGGCGACCAACGTCTGATCCGCGTGCCCGCTGCCCATGGTCAGCAACACCTGCCGCCTTGTCCGCGCCACCACGCTGCAGTCACGTTCCAGTCGGAGAGCGACTTCGGTCAACTTTGACGACCGCACCTGAAAGTGCCGCAGGTCCCCACCGGGCATCGGCTTGTCCAAAAGCCCTGCGCTGAAGGTCAGCGCGTTGGTATCCGCCTGATAGATAACAGGGCTGAGAGCCGCGGCCCCGATGCGATGGTCCGCCCCTTGATCGGGATGCTCAAAACACAGCTCCGTCGGGCACCAACCGGCCCCCGCCACACGCGCGATCATTGAAGCAAAGACCCCGATCGTCAATTCCGCGTCCTGATCCCGTGGCCAGATGTTCGCATCCAGAATGCGGTAGGACAGGCAAGCCTCACTGCCACGGACCTCCAACCGAAAATCCGTCTCGTCCTGCACCGTGTTGAAGGCCCGTTCGACCAGTCGCAAGGCTGCGCCCAGTGTCGGGGCCGCCATCGCCGCGCGACCCACCTCTCCGATATTGGCGAAGTCAAAATTGGCCCCCACGAAGCGTCCGAAATGCGGGGCATGCAGGCGGCTGGCCGCGATCTGGTTCAACGTAACAAACTGCCGGAGCGGCAGCGAAGAGGGCCGCGCCATAAAGTCCGGCATCTCAACAGCAGCGGCGGCGCACACTTGGGAAACGTCGCCGCCAAGATCGCGCACAATCCGAATCGGATCGCGAATGGCGGTGGCAACGATTTTAGCGGTGTCTGGCATGACGGCTTGATACGCTTGAGTTGGCTGGCCCCTGTGCGAGCTTAGCATTGCCTGATTGGAACGCAAAATCGCGCTCGCGCAAGATGCCGCCGCCATGCGGCACGCAGATTGTCCGAAAATGTCGGATGGGATGCACCTTTCTGTTTCTACGCTGACGATATGAACAAAGTTTGCTCACCCAGCGTTCCGGACATTGCGATAGCGGGCGGCGGCCCCGCGGGCGCGATCGCCGCTATTCTGCTGACCCGTGCTGGCGCGCGGGTGACGCTGGTCGACGGTGCGCCACGGACGGATTGGGTCGAGGGTGCCGGGGCGCGGCTGGTCACTGCCATGAGAGCCCAAAATCTGGCGCTGGAGGGGCTGGGTCCGATGGTGGAACGTCGGGTCACTTGGGGCGACCTGACCGGGATTCCCAACCGTGAACACATCCTGTCCCGCCGTGCTTTTGACGCCGGTTTGCGCGCGCAGGCCGAGGCAGAAGGCGTCACACGGGTCAACGGAACCGTGGCCAAGGTGCAACCGGGCGCGATCCTTCTGGCGGACGGGCGGTGCATCGCGGCGGGACTGGTGTTTGAGGCTCGAGGACGCCGCGCCCGCACTGCGCCGGGCCGCAAACGCGGCGTTCCGACCGTCAGCATATCCGCCCCCACCCAGGCCGTCGCACCCGGCGCAGAGGTCATCGCCCACGTCGATGGCTGGATCTGGCGGATCAGCGACGGCGTGCGCGGCTGGAGCCAAGTGACCGTCGACGCCGATGCTGCAAGCGATCCCGCGCAGGTCTGGCGGGACATGATCGGGTTTGACCTGCCTGCTTCGGCGCGCGTCACCGGCGCTGAGCTGCGGCTTTCCGCGCCTGATCTGGACCCGGACGTGCCGCGCCTTGGCGACGCCGCCGTGGCAATGGACCCGCTGTCCGGTCACGGGCTGTTCTGGGCGCTGGCCTCTGCGTTGATGGCCGCACCGCTGGCAGAGGCGCTGCTTGGCGGTCGAACAGACATGGCCCGCCGGTTTTACAAAGATCGCGTTGTTGCGACCTTTGACAGGCAAGCCCGCGTTGGGCGCGATTTTTACCGGGCTGCCGGTCTAGACGGCCCCTTCTGGCAGGCACGTCGCATCTGGCCCGACGACATCCCCGCAGAGCCGGTTCCGCCAGCCGCCGCCTTTCTGGAACGTCGCGTGGTGGTGCGCGGCGGTCGGCTGGCCGAAACAAACGTCTTGATCACGCCGCAGGAACCCGAGGGCGTCGCCTTTGTCGGCGGGATCGAGATCGGGCCGGTTCTGGCCCTGCTGCGCCACGGCACCCTGCCCGACAAGGACGCCTTTGCCCGTCACATCCTGACGGACGCACCGCCCGAGACCGCATTTCGCATTCACGACTGGCTGACCGATCGCGGCATTCCGACCGCACCGGCACCGAACAACAAGGAGGTTACATCATGATGAACCGAGGAGGCGCGCTGGTGCTCGCCGCCATTTGCACCGTGGCCGGGGGGTTCGCCCAAGCGCAAGACGGCAAGGAATTGCTGGAAACCACCTGCGGCACTTGCCACGCGATGACCGATGCCGGGCTGACGCGAATTTCCGGGCAACGCAAATCGCCAGAGGGCTGGCTGATGACCATTGTCCGGATGCGCATTTATCACGGGCTGGACATCTCCGTCGATGAACAGGCGGACCTTGTAGCCTATCTTGCGGACACGCAGGGCCTTGCCCCCTCGGAAACCGCCGACTGGCGCTATGCCCTTGAAAAAGATCCTACCCACGTTGAAGCCATCGATGAGCCGTTGGGAACGATGTGCGCGCGTTGCCATACGGGCGCGCGGGTCGCGCTGCAGAGGCGGACCGCCGAAGAATGGGCCCTGCACATGGATTTCCATGTCGGCCAGTTCCCCACAATCGAATATCAGGCGCTTGGCCGCGACCGTGAATGGTACAAGATCGCCTCGGAAGAGATTGTACCCCTGCTGGCCGAAACCTATCCGCTGGAAACCGACGCATGGACCGCGTGGCAGGCAGCGGACAAGCCCGATGCGGCCGGTGACTGGGTTGTGCTGACCGATCTGCCGGGAAGCGGCCCTGCCTATGGCACGCTGACCGTCGCGGGCGATGCCGCCCCCTACGCCGTGACCGGAGAAATGACGCTGGCGGACGGCACCACAGCGCCGGTTGGCGGGCAAATGAATCTCTATACAGGCTTTGAATGGCGCGCCAACCTGACCATCGGCGGCAACGCCTACCGGCAGGTGCTGGCCATGTCCGAGGACGGCAGCGCCCTTGCAGGTCGCCAGTTCCTGCGCGATGACGACAGCCTTGGCGGGCAACTGACAGCAGCCAAAGTCGGCAGCGGCCCTGCCCTGCTAGGTGTGGTGCCAGAGGCCATTGCCGGGCAAGACGCCATGGTTCAGGTCGTCGGCACCGGATTGGACGACATGCAGATCGAAGGCAGCAACGGCCTTGCCGATCAGGTCACGGCCAACGCCTTTGGCGCAACCGCGCATCTGGCTGGCGAAAGCGCCGGTTTCACCTTTAGCGCTGGCGATGACACAGCCAAGGCCGCGCTCTTTGACACCCTTGACCGCCTGACGGTCGAACCCGGCTTTACCATTGCCCGCGTCGGCGGTGGCTCTGACAACGGGCCCGCCCCGGTGCCCGCGCGGTTCAAGGCGATCGGCTGGTGGAACGGGCCGGACGGCACTCCCGATACGGACGACGACATCCGCCTTGGTGCCGTCGATGCCGAATGGAGCGTCGAAAACCACGACGATATCGCCGAGGCGATGAAGGACGCAGCCTTTGCCGGACAAATCGGCGCCGACGGGATCTTTACCCCCGCCGTGGCTGGACCCAACCCGGAACGCCCGTTCTCGACCAACAACGCGGGGGACCTGAAGATCGTCGCCAAGGCGGCGGGCCTGACCGGCGATGCACAGTTGATCGTGACCGTGCAGCGTTTCATCGATCCGCCGATCCGCTGATCCGCTGAGGGAGACACAGATGGGATACCTACGTTTTCAACCACACAATGCCCACATGGTGCGCGTGGAAGAGCGGGACTTGCTCTTTCACATCCCCACCACGTCGCTGTTTGAACTCGACGCGCTGGATGGGGAGGTTCTGGGCTACTTCGCCGAGCGGGGCGATGTTGCAGAGGCCGACATGCGCGACCGTTTCAAGGGGCAAGACCCCGCGCAGCTGGCCGAAAAGCTGCAAGGGTTGCTGGACCTCGACATCCTGACGGATGGCAGGCCGGTGACGGCAGAACGCCCGGACATCAAGATCGAGAACTTTCCGCTGTCCACGATCATCCTGAACGTGAACACGGGCTGCAACCTTGCCTGCTCCTACTGCTATAAAGAGGACCTTGATACGCCCAACGCCGGGCGCAAGATGGCCTTTGACACGGCGGTGCAGTCTATCGACCTGCTCCTCAAGGAAAGCCCGGACCGCGAGGCGTACAATATCGTCTTCTTCGGCGGTGAGCCGCTGTCGAACATGCCATTGATCCGCGACGTGGTCGCCCATGCAGAGCCGCGATTTGCAGCTTTGGGCAAGGAAGTGAACTTTACCCTGACCACCAACGCGACGCTGCTCACGGAAACGCTGGTGGACTGGCTGGACGAACATCGCTTTGGCCTGACCGTGTCGATGGACGGGCCAAAGGCGCTGCATGACCTCAACCGCAAGACCGTTGGTGGCAAGGGCTCTTACGATGCGGTCGCCGCCAAGGCGCGGATGCTGCTGTCGCGTTACAAATCGCGCCCGGTGGGCGCACGCGTGACGCTGACCGCCGGTGTGACCAAGGTCGAGGAAATCTGGGACCACCTGAAGAACGACATCGGCTTTGCCGAGGTTGGTTTCAGCCCGGTGACCTCTGGCGACATGACCGCCTTCAATCTCAGCGGCGATGAACTGCTGGAGGTCTTCGAGGGCATGAAATCGCTGGGCCGCCGCTATCACCGCGAGGCTCGTGAGGGCCGCAACATCGGCTTTTCCAACATGCACCAACTGATGCAGGACCTGTGGGAGGGCCGGTCAAAGGCGCTGCCCTGTGGTGCGGGCATCGGCATGTTGGCGGTCGACCATTCCGGCACCATCAACCTGTGCCACCGGTTCACCGGCACGGACCTCAAGTTCGGCGACGTGACGACAGGGATCGAAAAGCCCAAGCTGGCCGGGTTCCTCGAAAGCCGGCTGGACCGCACTGACAAGGGCTGTGCCACCTGCCGCATCCGGAACCTGTGTTCCGGCGGCTGCTACCACGAAAGCTATGCGCATTTCAGCGACCCGCTGAAGCCTGCGTATCACTACTGCGACCTGATGCGGGACTGGATCGACTTCGGCATCGAGGTCTACGGCGACCTGATCGCCTCCAACCCGCAGTATTTCCACGATCACATTGCCCCCAGAAAGGCGAACCACAAATGAAACCGCTGAACCAGAAAGCCGCCCGGACGCTTCAGGCCGCGGCGGAAGACAAGATGGACGAGGTCCGCGCCATGCAGACCGTGACCGCAGGCTGCGCCACCACCTTTGACCCCGGATGGGAGGTCGATCCCTTTGGTGGCGTCGCCGCCCTGTGCCAGCCGATGGAGGCCGATCTTTACGGCTGTTCCGACCCCTGCTGGTGGCCCGCGCAGGTGCCAGACACCATGGTCACCTACCCGGACTGGAGCGCGGACGCCCCCAACGCCGCCGACGACTGGCGCGCGCTTGGTACGGTTTTCCCCAAGGACTCGAACACGTGAGGCGCATGATGAAAAACGCATTTCTTCTGACGGCGCTCCTTGCGGCGGCCACACCCGCCGCCGCCAAGGATCTGTTGGTCACAGTCGCCAAACCCGGCAACCTTTATGTCTATGACGCGGCTGAGCGCGCCTTGGTCAAAGACTGCCCGATGGGGACCGAAATGAGCCCCGGCGTGATCCAGATGTCGCCCGACGGCAAGACGGCCTATGTGCTGGTCAACCGCTGGCAGGACGTGATCGGGATCGACATCGAGACCTGCGAAAAGGTCTTTTATGCCGCGCAATCGACGGATAAGATTACCCGCCGTTCGATCGCGTCACTGGCGGTCGCCGCCGACGGGTCCGAGATTTACACCGTCCGCAACCCCACGCGAAAGCTGGTCGATCGCTACGAGGTGATGGAACCGGAGTTTGCGGTCTATGCCGCCGATGGCGGGCTGGAGGCAGAGCCGGTCCGCACCTACCCAGCCCCGCGCCGGTCAACCGTGATGCAGACTGGTCAGGACGGCACGGTCTATATCGGCGGGCATGAGATCTACGGCATGGACCCCGCCAGCGGCACGCTGAAGGTGGCCATTCCAAACGCCAGCTGGGATCGCCCGCTGCACAGCCCCCCGGATGTTCTGGCCTTTTGGCCCATCGGCACCCAAAACGCAGAGTTCATGCTGATGTACACCGCCGCCGTCTTCAGCGACGAGACGCAGACCGAACTGGCGGATTTTGTCTGGGGTTTTTCCTCTGTCGATCTGGAAACCGGCGATACCACGGTGCAGGATTTTGCCTCGCTAGAGGTGCTGATGTTCTCTGGCGTGCGCGATCCGAACGCCGAGAACCTGCTGTACGGCGTCTATACCCAACTGTCGAAACATGACGTGGACACCCGCGAGTTGATCAAGCGCGTGGACTTGCCGCATACCTATTACGTCATCAATATCTCGACCGACGGCAAGGAGATCTATGTGGCCGGAACCAATGACGACATCGGTGTCTATGATGCCGAAACGCTGGAGCGGATCGGCGAGATGCTGGTGCCCTCGGGCGGCGATATGGGCACCGCGACGCTACAGGTCGTGCAGGTCGATTGACTCTGGTGCGTCCGATCAAACGGCGTGACACCACGCTGTCTGCGCGCCTCGGCCATTGGGCCGGGGCGCGCCTTTTCGATGATCGCGCGGCGGGTTGGCTACTGCCGATCCTCCTGCCCCGGCTGCGTATTCTGGGGGTTTTGCTGGGTCTTGGCCTGATAGCAGCGCTGGCGGCTCTCGCGCCACCCTATCTGACCAAACTGGTGATCGATCAGGGCCTGATGGTCGGTGATCCACAGGCGCTCATCTTCTGGTCGTTGATGCTGCTGGCGGTGGGCTTTGCCAGCCTTGCGATGGGGGCAGTCAACTCGGTCCTGCACATGCGGGCCTCTATCTCGATGTTGGCCGATTTGCGCGGGTTGCTGACAAGGACAGTCCTTGAACGCTCTGCCGCGTGGCGCGCGCGGGGACGGACGGGCGAAATCCTTGCCCGGATCGACGGCGACGCCGGCGAAGTGCAGCAATTCGCCTTCAACGCGCTGCTGACCGGGTCCTCCGGTGTGTTGCGGCTGATCGGCGGGGCGGTGATGCTGTTCCTGCTGAACTGGAAACTGGCGTTGCTGGCGGTCTCTCTGGCCCCTCTGGAACTGGCGTTCTTCGCCTTCGCACGCCCACGGACGGAAAAGCTTGCCCGGGAAACACGGGCCGAACGCGGCCAGTTCGCCGGACAGATCGCCGAGATGATCGCCGGGCACGGGGCCATTCAGGCGGCGCGCGCGGAGGCCCCCGTGGCCCGCAGCATAGCCCGCCGCCAGACCACCCTGAACGCCGCCCTGATGCGCGCGCAACTGTGGGGAGAGGTCACGCGCGGCGTACCCACCGGGTTGGCGGCGCTGGTGCGGTCCGCGATTTTCCTTGTCGGCGGGTTGATGGTGATTGACGGGACTTGGCCGCTTGGCTCGCTGATTGCCTTCATCGCCTACCTCGGGTTTCTCGTCGGCCCGATGCAATCGCTGATGGGCCTCTGGCACGCGCAGGCGCGGACCAAGGCCGCACTGGACCGGCTGTCGGGCATCATGGTGGCTGAGGACGCCTTGCTATGGCCCGACCAGCCTTTGCCCCTGCCCGAGGGGCCGCTGGATCTGCGGCTGGAGGATGTGGCCGTCTCACATGGCGCGCGAGAGATTGCCGCAGGGATCACCTTTGACGTTCCGGCGGGCACGAAACTGCGCCTTACCGGGCCAAGCGGGATGGGAAAATCCTCGCTCCTTGCGCTGTTCCAGCGCCATGCCGACCCCGAACGGGGGCAGATCCAGCTGGGCAGCTGCGACCTGCGCAGCCTGTCGCGCCAAGACTTGCGCGGCGCGGTGGCCTTTGTGCCGCAACGCCCCTTTGTGATCGAAGGAACCGTCGCCGAAAACCTTGCCATGTCTGCGCCCGATGCCACGCGGACCGCGATGCTAGAGGTCCTGTCCATTGTCGGCCTGTCGGACCGTTTCGCCGCACGAGGCGGGCTGGATGCCTGGCTGGGCGAAGACGGTTTGACCCTGTCGGGGGGCGAACGCCAACGGCTCTGCGTCGCGCGTGCGATGCTGCGTCCGTTCCGCGTACTGATCCTGGATGAGGCGCTGTCAGAGGTGGATGCCGCCCTTGTTGCCGGGATCATCGCCGCCCTCGATGCCCGACATGTCCAAGCAACGCGGATCATCGTCACCCATGGCAATGAGGCCGCCTACGGCCAGTTCGATACCACCGTCGACCTGTCACGCTGGGCTGTGACATGACCCGGATCGCGCTGATCGATGGCCCCTTGTCAACAGAAAGCCCCGGCGTTGCCGAGGTGATCGACCCTGTCGGGGGCGCAAGACTGCGCAGCCCTGCCGGACAGCACGCGGCCGCCATCGCCGCCGCAATCCGGTCTGAGGCACCCGATGTTGCCATCATCAGCATTCCGGTTTTTCAGGGGCGACTTGCAGCCTCGGTCGCCGATCTGGTCACGGCGCTGCGGCTGGCCGCCGACACCGACGCCGTAATCGTGCATTGCTCTCTGGGGTTGGGCCGGAACGCACCAGAGGTCGCCGAGGCCATCGCCGCGCTGGCGGATCGGGTCATCGTTGCCTCTGCCGTGGCGCGCGGCGGACCGGTCTGGCCTGCCGCCCTGCCCACGGTGATCGCGGTGCAGGGCGACGCACGTTGTGCGCCGGGCCAATGGTCCCACCTTGACCTGCCGACGGCCGACTTCGGTGCCTGCCCCCGCCTTGGGCACAGACCGGATGTCGCCGGTCCCAGCATCGCCGCCGCGCATGTGACCGGCGTGCTTGCCGCGCAGGGCGTGAAATGCCCATCAGCGGCGAAAGCGTTTCTTGAAACCGGCGCATCCTTTGTCGGGCGAGAACACCGGACCGCAGAGACTTGACGCGCCTACACCGCCGAGTGTTGGAAACACGCCGCCGACGCGTGCCAGTCAAAGCGTGGTCCATTGCCGATTGTTCGCAATCGCGCCCCTCTTCGACGTGAAACTCTCGCAAACATCTGTGCTTACAGCACCTTACATGGCAGCCTCCCCCGATCGACCACAGTCGATGCGGACGCGGTTCCGTCACGGCACGCTCTACCCCTCATTCGGGTCGGGGAGGAGCAGGGGACATGGCGTATTCATCGTTGAATGGGATGATGGCGGCTTTGGTCATAGGGCTGGGCGGAGCCTCTGGACGGATCCTGCCGATGATCATGCGTTTGAAAATTGCATCTCGATGCTCCTTTACGACCCCGGTTCGGTGAACCTCGATAATTTCGACCAAGTGGCCTTTGTCCGCGGCCTGCTACGGTCCGAGGGTTATACCGATACCGACTTCAGCTATGATGACGATAGCGACAAACTGACAGCGACCGAAAACGCGGCGCTGGCGAAATTCCGCGCTGATCGTGGGATCGGTGTGGATAGCAACGATCTCAAACCGGTGATCGAGTCCGTCATGCCGCGCATCCGCGACAAGGCTTTTGACGACCCCAAGACCAAGCGGCACAACAATGGGACTGCGTCGCTTGAGGCCTGCGATATGGCTTATGCGCTGCCGAACATCTCTATCACCAAGACCGGTAAAACGAACTACACCAGCAACAAGGATTTTGCATGCTACGCGGGCGGCTTTTACATCTACACCATCGAAATCACCGCAAAGGAAAGCAACTTTCTCGCCAAGGACGTAACGGTCTTTGACAAGCTGCCGCACTCTGGTTGGACTTTGGCAAGTTATGCCCCCAAGGGCGCCAACGGATGGCAATGTACACGCTACAAGAGCGATGAGATCATCTGCCAACACGGGCCGGTGGATTTGCCGAAGGGCCAATCTCTGAAACTGGAAATTGATCTCAAAGGCTATCCGCCAGAGGCCTTTCCGCGCGAACAGCAGGTGGTGAACTGCGCCCAGTTCTATTTCGACAGTGACCTGACCCCCGCCAAACTGGCCGAATTGGGCTATTATGGCTGTTACCGGCAATGGATGCTGATCAGTGATCATATCGGCTATCGTGTCACCATGGACGGCACAGGAACGTGTACACCGCCACATTGCTCTTCGCTCACCGCCAGAATCGAGCCGGACGAGACCACCAAACACCAGCCAAACCGCTGGTCGCTGGACGGAACGGGCGCTTGTCTGCCGCCAGACTGCCCGGTGTCTGCGGCCTCTGGCACCTTGCCGCTGTTCGGGCACCCAGGACTGTCGTTTCCAGTTCGGCTTTTCCAGTGCTGGCAAACAACCTGTGACAGGCCCGGTTGTGATCCGCGATAGCCTGCCAAAGCCGGGCGCTCAATTGGGTCAGGTCTACGGCGACGCGGACTGCACACAATCCGGTCAGACGATCACCTGTGTGTCGCGCGACGGTCCGTTGGCGCAAGGTTTGCCGCTGAGCTTTTCCATGGACTTGCGCCTGCCGCAAACGACAAGAGCCGAAAGCTTTCGCAACTGTGCCGAACTGGCGCTGATTGACCCAGACGACAGGTCCGCGCTTGGCCGCGACGACGTGCGGGTCCTGCAGGACACACTATCGGCCTTGGGGCATGATCCGGGTCCGTCGTATGGTGTGGTTGGTCCCCGCACGCTGCGGGCGGCAAACGCCGCGAGGGCCGACTTGGGAATGACCGAAAGCCAGACACTGGACCGGGCGCTGCTGGCCCGGTTGCTGGGCGTGTCGCCCCAGCAAAAGGATGCCAATCCCGACAATGACCGCGCATGCGCAACCGTTGGCCTGCAAGTCTGTTCGCCCGGCTAAAGCGTCAGCATTCGTACCGGAAATTGCTATTGCCCATCGTCCAGAACGGTCGTGAACGGTCGATGCGTTACTCCGGCACCCACGCCAAAACCGCGCGCACCCGCCCCACAGGCGGCCCCCGTTCCTGCCCCGGCTCCCACGCCAATCCCGGCACCGGCATCGCGAAAGCCAGTCACAGGGGTCATCAGAGATGAATTCAAGGTCCCTCCGGCTCTGATCCCTCACGCCGAGACATATCCGCAGGGCCAAGTCTTCAGCACGCAGGCCGGGCGGTGTATCCTGAAACCCGGCACGATTTCGCCCCTGCTGCCACAGGCGCTGCCCAAACTTCAGGTCATTCCGCTGCAATGCCCGCCCGGCCAAGTGATCTGCCCACAGACCGGCACCTGCGTCCTAAGCGGGGTAAAGATCGATTGAAACGAGCCACCGTCGGTCTGTCATGGTCCGCGACCGACACATCGCTGTTAAACGGAGGGGCGATGTGATCCGCGAGACCCTCAGCCGTTCCCCCCGATGCAGGCGACCGCTGCCCGCGCAAGATGGGCGGACGCGGCAACACCATCGATCAGCGGTATGCCCGTCCTTGCCTCCAACGCGGACTTGAGCGGTGCCATACCCGCACAGCCCAGCACCGCGCAGGCGGCCCCGTCTTCAATACGGGCCAGCTCGACCTCGGCGGCGATCCTGAGGATCGTCTCTGGCGCGCCCTCGTCGATGGTCAGAACAGGCAGGCCGCTTGCCCGGACCGAGGCAGCGAGGCCCGAGAACCCGAGCCTGTCGATATTCTGCTCGATGACCGGGATCGATACGGCAAGCGAGGTGACCACGGAAAAGCGCATCCCCAGCAGCGAGGCCATCACGTAGGACGCCTGTCCGATGCCCAGCACCGGGAAATCGGCCTGCGCCTGCGCTTCGACAAGGCCGGTGTCGTCAAAGCAGGCAATGACGACCGCGTCAGCGCCCCCGGACCGGGCTGTTGCCAGCCTGGACAGGACACCGGGCACCGCCTTGTCACCATCCTCGGCCCCTTGGATCGCGGCTGGGCCATCGCTGTTTGTCATCCCGGCAATCTCGACCCCGGGCAACGCCTGCCGCGCGGTGGCTACAATCCCCCGTGTCATGCTCTCTGTCGCATTGGGGTTGATATAGACGATCTTCACACGCCCTTTCCCGCATCCGACCCCTGACGCGCGCGGCGCTTGTTCATGAGCCATGCGCTCAGGACGAACACCGCGATGATCCCGAAGGAAAACAGGGTGGTCAGGGTCCCCAGCGCAAAGATCACCGGCGTGGTGACATTTGTAGTCATGCCGAAGATTTCCAGCGGCAAGGTGTTGTAGCTGCCCGCCGTCAGCAATGTCCGGGCAAATTCGTCATAGGAGAGGGTAAAGCCAAACAGGGCGACGCCAATCAACGAGGGCGCGATGATCGGCAGGACCACATAGCGGATCGTCTGCCAAGCGTTCGCGCCCTGATCGCGCGCGGCCTCTTCATAGCTTTTATCAAAGCGGTTGAAGACGGCGAACATGATCAACAGGCCAAAGGGCAGCGTCCACGTCAGCTGTGACCCGAACCCCGAGGTCGCCCAATGCACCCTCAGCCCCAACTGGTTAAAGATCAGGCCGACGCCCAGCGACACAAGGATCGACGGGATCACCAAGGATGTGATGGCCGCGTAAAACAGGATGGCCGATCCGGCAAAGCGCTTGCGAAACGCCAGCCCGGCCATGACAGAGACCACGACCGTGGTAACCATGACCAACAGCCCAAGGCCGAGGCTGCGCCGGAACGCGCCCCAGATGTCACCGACTGCCTGTTCCTGAAAAAGGTCGCGGAACCAGTGCAGTGAAACGCCGTTCATCGGAAAGGTCAGGCCCCCTTGCGGCCCCTGAAAACTGAGGATGCCGATGGTCAGGATCGGGCCGTATAGAAACAGCACAAACAGGCCAAAGAAGGCGGCAAGCACGTAGAAACTGCGCGGGCGGCGTTCCATCTTACAGCTCCTTTCGGATGTTGACGAAGCGAAGCAGGATCGCGATCACGATCAGCACCGTGCACAGCAGCACGACGGCGGTGGCGGCGGCAGAGGGGTATTGCAGCAAGGAGATATCGTTCGAGATCAGTCGCCCCACATTTGCCCGCTGCGACCCGCTCATGAAGCGCACGGTGATGAAGTCGCCCATCACCAGTGTCACCACAAAGATCGTGCCGATCATGATGCCCGGCTTGGTCAGCGGAATGATCACATGCACCAGCGTCTGAAATCCGGACGCACCATTGTCCCGCGCGGCCTCAAGCAGGGATTTGTCGATCCGCATCATGGTGTTGAAGATCGGAACCACCATGAACAGCGTATAAAGATGCACAAAGGCGAGGATCACCGAGAAATCGGAATAAAGCAGCCATTCCAGCGGCTCTTCGATCACGCCCCAACTGATCAGCGTCTGGTTGGCGATGCCATTGCGCCCCAGAAAGGGAATCCAAGAGATCATCCTGATGATATTCGACGTCCAGAACGGGATCGTGCAAACCAGAAACAGCGCGATCTGTATCGTCAGGCTGCGCACGTGGAAGGCAAGGAAATAGGCGACGGTAAAGCCGATGGACAGGGTCAGGGCCCAAGTGATGAAGGCGTATCGAAAGGTCGCGCCAAAAACCTTGTAGGTCACCGGCGACGAGAACAGGAATTCGTAGTTGTCCCAAAGAAACGCGGGGTAGATCGAGAACTCGGTCGCGCCCCAAAAGCTGACGATAGCGATCATGATGATCGGCGCGATCAGGAAACCCACCAGCACCAGCGTCAGCGGTGCGGCCTGCAACCATCCCAGAACATGCCGGTTTTTCAGATAATTCGCCGCCATCGGGCCTCCGCACGTCTCGCGCTACATTTCGGGTTTTTCGAGGTGCGGGGAGACGGCTCTCCCCGCACCGGGACGCCTCGCAGAACGCGAGGCGACACGCATCAGGCTGCGATGAACTCGTTCCACTTGCGAACCATGTACTGGTTCTCGTCCATGACCGCGTTCCAGCAGGCCACAGCGCCCATGCGGTCCTCGAAAGATCCGCCATCGCGGACATCCCCGGTAGAGGCCAGCACGTCGCCGCCGGGCGAGGTGATGTCGCCAGTGGCAGGCTTGCCTTCGAACCAGTAGCCCCACTCATTTTCGGACATGAAGTCCTTGGAAGTTTCCGGCACAGCCGAATAGTACCCCTGACGCATCAGGTAACCGCCGACCCAGCCCGAGAGATACCAATTGATGTACTCATAGGCTGCGTCCAGCTCGATCCCAGACAGGGACGAGGACAGGCCGATGCCGCCGCCCCAGGACCGGTAGCCCTCTTTCAGGGGCTGGTAGACGCAAGGAATGCCGCGCGACTTGACCGCAGTAATGGCGGGCGACCACATGGATTGGATCACCACCTCTCCGCTCGCCATCAGGTTCACCGACTCGTCGAAGGTTTTCCAGAAGGCGCGGAACTGGCCGTTCTGCTTGGCCTCGGTGAAAATCGCCATGGTCTTGTCGATCTCGTCGCGGGTCATGTTGCCCTTGTCGCCATACTGGATCTCACCCATCGCCTCGCAGACCATGGCCATATCCATGATGCCGATGGACGAAATATCGAGAAGCGACGCCTTACCCTTGAATTCCGGGTTCAGCAGTTCGGCCCATGTGTCGATCGGACGACCGATCAGGTCGGGGCGGATGCCCAGCGTGTCGGCATTGTAGATCGTCGGAATCAGCGTCATCCAGTTGGTCTGCTCATCGGCAAAGGTTTTGGCCCCCTGCTCGGGAACAAAGCCCACGGTATGCGGCGCGGTGCCCTGTGCGATCACGCTGTCCGGGGTCAGCTTGCCGGATTTGAAGATGCCGACAATCTTGTCGTAGTTGGCGATCTTCGACACATCCATGGCTTGCAGGTTGCCGGTCGGCCAGACCTTTTTGCAGATCCAGTATTCGATGTCGGCAATGTCAAAGCTGTCGGGCTGGGTGGCGGCGCGTTGGGTGACGCTGTCGCTGTCCAGCGCGGTCATTTCCAGCGTAAATCCAAGGTCTTCTTTCACCTTCTTGGCCACGTCGTTCAGGTTCGACACGCCGGTGCCGAACTGACGCAGCACGATGTCCTTGGTGTCCTGCGCCCAAAGCATGGGGGCCGGCAGGGCAGACGCGGCAAGAGTCGCGCCGCCGGCCTTGAGCATCGAACGGCGGGAATATCCGACCTTGGGTTTCGACATGATATCAGTCCTCTCTGTTTAACCGTGTGAATTTGGGTTGGTGTCGTGGCCGTTCAGGCCAGGAGGCGGTGCAGCCGCCCCTCGTCCCAGCTGAGCGTGACCGCTTCGCCGGGGGATTTTGGGGCTGCGAAAAACTGATCCTCGGGCAGCAGGGCAAGCACCTCGTCGCCGCTGTCGGTCCTGGTCGTGACCGCAACCGAAGCGCCCTGATATTCGACGGCAACAACCGTCGCAGGCATGCCATCCGGGGCCAGCCTGACCGCGTCGGCTCGCACCGTGACCTTACCCTCGGGCAAGGCAAGGACGTTATGGCCGCCGATGAAACGCGCGACGAATTCTGTGCGCGGCGCGGCCCAGACGTCACGCGCAGGGCCGGCCTGTTCGATCACGGCGTCGTTCATCACGACGATTTCATCCGCCAGTGCCAGCGCTTCGTCCTGTCCGTGGGTGACGTGGATAAAGGTGATGCCCAGCTCGCGCTGCAGTTTCTTCAACTCCGACCGCATGCGGATGCGCAGAAACGGGTCCAGTGCAGAAAGCGGTTCGTCCAGCAGCAGGACCTTGGGTTGCGTGACCAGCGCGCGGGCCAAGGCCACACGCTGTTGCTGCCCGCCGGACAGTTGCGCCGGAAGCCGGTCGGCAAGGTGGGTCATGTCCACCAGTTCCAGCAGTTCATCCGCCTTCTTGTGGCGCGCGCCCTTGTCCATGCCTTTCATGCGCAGCGAAAACGCCACGTTGTCGCGTACCGACAGGTGCGGGAACAGCGCGTAGTTCTGAAACATCATCGCTGTGCCACGCTGGGCCGGGGCAAGGTTAGAGACATCCTGCCCATCCAGCAGGATCGAGCCATCAGAGACGTCTTCGTGCCCTGCGATCATCCGCAGGGTCGATGACTTGCCACAGCCCGAAGGGCCTAGCAAACAGACGTAGCTGCCCGGCACGAACACATGGCTCAAATCGCGCACGGCGATCGTATTGCCATAGCGTTTGGTCACGTGAACCAGTTCCAGATCGTATCCTGTCCGCATGCCACCCCCATCAGATTGACAACCTCAGGATGGGATCAGGTATTCGCTTGGGGGCAATTTTTTCCGACTTCGGCACCGCCGAAAACCTGCTTCGGGTAAAATTTGTGCAGTTGCGGCACTCATGTGTTCAAAAATGATCGCAATTTTGTATACAATTCCGGATGCAAGGTGAAGGGTCGGGTCGCCCTTGTTCCTCGGTTGCCGAATCGCAAAGATGGGACGGCAGGAAAACAGTGGCAGTGCGGTATGAACAGTTTCGACAGTAAACCTTGGTCCAGCGTAACCGTCGCCGCCGATCTGGAACGCGCGATTCATGAACATCGCCTGCCCCCCGGCACAAAACTGGGCGAGGATGAACTGGGCGATGCCTATGGCATCAGCCGAACCATCGTGCGCGCCGCCTTGCTGGCCCTGTCGCACCGTCATCTGATCGAACTGAAACGCAACCGGGGCGCGTTTGTCGCGCAACCGTCTGTGCGTGAGTCGCGGGAGGTTTTTGAGGCGCGCGCCCTTCTGGAGCCGCGCACCGCCCATTCCGCCGCCGAGCGCATGACCGAAGACAGCCTCATCCTCTTGCGTGACAACATCGAACAGGAACATGCCGCGCTGGATGCCGGAGAAAACGGGCGGGCGCTGTTCCTGTCCGGCCAATTCCACGTCGAAATCGCGCGGATCGCCGACCAGACAACGATCGAGGCATTTGTGTCCGAACTGATCTCGCGGTCGTCGCTGATAATCGCGCTTTACTGGCGGCGCCGCGCGGCGATGTGCGAAACGCAGGCCCATCACGCGTTGCTGGACGCCTTTGCCGCCCGCGATGGCGCGCTGGCCGAACAGTTGATGAAAAGTCACCTTCTGGACCTTGTCGCCTCTTTGGACCTGCGCAATGTCACCCAGCCCCCCACGTCCCTGCGCGAGGCGCTGAACCGATGACCACGGCCTTTCGCATTGCCACTTTGACCGACGTCCGCATGATGCTCGACTGGGCCGCTGCCGAAGGCTGGAACCCCGGACGGGCCGACGCAGAGGCCTTTTACGCGACAGATCCCGGTGGCTTTTTCGTCGCCGAGGTGGATGGCAAGCTTGTTGCGGCCATCTCTGTCGTGAATCATTCCGACGATTTCGCCTTTCTTGGCCTGTACCTCTGCCTCCCCGAGTATCGCGGCCAGGGGATAGGCTATGCCCTCTGGACCCATGCCCTGAAGCACGGGGAAAACCGGACTGTCTGTCTGGACGGCGTGCCGGAGCAAGAGGCCAATTATGCCAAGTCGGGGTTCGTTCGGACCGGTCAAACGCGTCGGTTTTGCGGAACGCTGCCCGCCGCGCAGGTGTCACTGCCGATCGCCAGCCATTTTGACACAGACACCCTCACCGGACTGGACTACGCCGCGAACGGGTATGGGCGACGGCGCTTTCTAGAGACATGGACAGACCAACACGGCTCCCGAAAAACCGTCTTGCTCAAACGCGGGGATGCGATTTCGGGGTTCGCGACGGCGCGTCTATGTCGACAGGGATGTAAGATCGGGCCGGTGGTGGCCCCCTCCGCCGATGACGCCTTTGGCCTTGTCCTGCAGGCCGCCGCCGCCCTTAATCAGACCGAAGTCATCGTGGACGTTCCCGACCATGCCACCGGCCTGACCGATGTGTTGCGGGAAGCAGGCTTTGTCGAAACCTTTTCGACCGCGCGTATGTACCGTGGTTCTCCGCCCGCCATGGGCGAGACGCTGCACGCCATCGCAACAATGGAACTGGGCTGAGGTGTAAATCTGACCGGCCCCACGGCTGCAACCCGGGGGCAGCCTGCGCGAAACGATGTCCGCCCGGTCAACAATACAGCGCCGGTCAATGCTGTCCTTTATCAAACGCCGCCAGTGCGGCGGACAACAAGGGGTGATCCTTCGCATAGGTTTCCACCGGGATTCCGGCCCGTGCCGCGTCTGCCGCCTGTCGGAGAGATGTCACGCCAGCCCCCGGACCGTCTGGATGGCTCATGATGCCGCCCCCTGCGCAGAACAGAAAATCCTGATTGCCCAGGAAGGCCGCACATTCTCCCGTCTGCCAGACAGTCTGGCCCGACGAAAAGACAGGCAAGGCAGAACGGGCTGTTCCCGGCAACTTTTCCTGAACGGCCTTTGCGGCCTCCATCACCAGTTCATCCGGCTCTGTGAACTTGTTGCGCAAGCCGTTCACATGCAGATGGTCGACACCCGCCATGCGCCATATTTTCTGCTGCACCGGATATGAAATGCCAATGTCCGGCGACCGTGACATCAACCCCCATCCGTTCCGGTGTCCATGCAGGGGCAGGCTTGACCGTTCGCGCAGAAACCGGATGCCGCTCAGCCCGACCCAGTTGAGCGAGACCATGGCGCATGTCGCGCCAAGACGTTCCAACAGGTCAGCGCGCTGCGCCATCTCGTCAATCTCACCGGTGATATTGAACGCATACATCACCTTGCGCCCCGTCGCGTCTGCATGGCGGTTCAATACGTCCATCACGGCCTTGGCCCGCTCCTCCAGCGTATTGCCGGGTCCGCTGGACTGCAATTCATCGTCCTTGATGAAATCGACACCGGCCTCGGCCAAAGTGTCGACAAGCGCGGCGGTGTCCTCGACCGTCAAGCCGATGCTGGGCTTTATGATGGTCCCGATCATTGGCCCCTCAGGCACGCCCATCAGTTGACGGGTGCCATCAATGCCATGAGCCGGTCCCGGAAGCGCCGCGGCAAAGCTTTCTGGAACATCCAGTCCGATGAGGCGGATGGCGGATATCTCGGCCAGTTCGAACAGGTTGCCGGCGATTGTCGCCATAAGGTTCGGCAGCGACGGTCCGATGTTGGTGACAGGCCAGCTCAGCCGGACAATTCCCCGCTCATAGGTGTCCCCCGTCAACCGGCACGGCAAGGCGGGCGTCCGGGATGTGCCCGTCACCTCGATATGTTCGACCTTGGCCGCAGCGCGGTCGCGTAACTCGTCGGTCTCCGAGGGAAGGCGCACGAACGTGCCCGTTGATTGCTCACCCGCGACCACGGCTGCGGCACGTTCCAGACCGACAGGAGACTCGATTTCATAAGTTGCCTCAAAGCGTTCTGCGCTCATGTGCGTTTACCCCCGCCGTCGCGAACCCAGCCAAAGTAATCGGGTGAGCCCATTTGTCCGCCCTTCAGGGCAATTTCCAAACCTTCCATCGGCCCGGATGCCCGCGCGCGACAGATCGCGGCGCCGGGAATCGTCGGGGCCACAGCTTCCAGCGCGTAGATGCCCAGCGCCTCACAGACCCGGCCCGAGGTGTCGCCTCCCGACACCGCGATACGGCGCAGACCCAGATCATCGACCAAGGCCCGCATGATCCGCCCAAGGGAGCGCCCGATCAGATCGTTGGCGTGGTCCATGTCGCCTGCGGCTGCCTTGCGGACATGCTCCAACGCGGGATCGTCCGGACCCTCTGCGGTAAAGACAATGGGCGGCACTCCCGCGGCAAGAGCTCCTTTCGCCGCTGCCAAAGTCTGATCCTCGGAGAGCGATGCGTCGCTTCCCAAAAGACTTGCAGCTTCTAGGCGAATGGGGGCGAACCCATTGTTGCGGGCCCATGAAATCTGCGCCGCGCTGGTCGGCGAAACGGATCCCGAAACAACGGCAAAACGGTCATCGCGCCCCAGACCCGGCGGCGCAGGTTGGGTTTCGATCATGCCCTTGCTCTGCAGAAATGAGACCAGTGCATATTCCACCCCCTGCGATCCGACGACAAAGCGGCTGTCATGCCGGTGATCCCACAACAGCCGTCCGACCTCGGCCTGTTGGTCAGCAGAAATCATGTCCACCGACCAGATGTCCGGGGTGCCTGAGAATTTCTGATCCGCAAGACCTTTGGCAAAATCTTCCAGAGTGATGCATCCGGTAGGGGTCTGCGTCTGAGCCGACAGATGACGAGCAACGTCCGCCTCTGCCATCGGAGTGACGGGGTGACGGGCCATGACCGGATGCCGGTCCAGCCGATACACACCGTCGGCCGCCGAACAGAATAGAGACCCGAATGCCTGATACCGCCGCATTTCCGGGGCCGCCGTGACCACTGGAACAGGTGCCGCCCCAAAATGTCTTTGGCCTATGTCGGTGGCTTTGCCAATCGACCCGACGGTCGGAGAGGAATCGAGCGTTGAGCATATCTTATAGTGAACGAACTCAGCGCGGGTCTGATCAAGGAAATCGTAGAGCGGTGGCAGATTGTCTTCCATCCAGGCAGGCGACCGCGACCGGGCCAACGTCGCAACGCCGATGCCCGCCAGTCCGTTGCTTGCTGGCAATGCCTCAGGTCCGGGGGCCGACAAGTACAGGATCGAACGCAGCCCTGCGAAACTGAGAACCTCCATAACGGCGGCGGCGCCGGTGAAATCGTCGCCCAGCCAAGCCACCAAGGGTCGGTCGAAGTTGTTGGCAGAGACATCGCCCATGCTATACATCACCTCATCATACCAGTTTGGAGTTAACCCCGATCCATCAAGAGGTCAACGGCGCTCAGGGCCTATAGAGTTGACTTCCTGCCCCCTGTTCTGGGATTTGGCATCAAAAAGACGGACCGTGAAACATGTCGACCGACACACCACCCAAGGCCACAGACAAGATCGTCAGATTGAAGCTGTCTGAGCAAGTCCTTGATCGTCTGCGCGACATGATCCGCAGCGGCGAGTTGAGACCGGGGGACTACATGCCCTCTGAACGCGCTCTGATGGCGCAGTTCAGTGTCGGCAGACCGGCGGTTCGAGAGGCCCTACAGGCCATGCATACCCAAGGACTGATCACGATCAGCCACGGTGAACGCAGCCGGGTGAATGAGTTATCAGCCAATTTGGTGCTGGACCAAAGCGATATGGTCGCGAACATCCTTTTGGACGCGGTGCCCGCCAATCTGGAACACCTCAAGGAAGCGCGCCGCATGTTCGAACTCGGGATCGTCCGGGCAGCGGCCGAAAAGGCGACGAAAAAGGATGTCGAAAAACTGCGCGATCTGCTGACCCAACAGCAGTCGTTCCTGACCCGCGAATTGGACGTCCGAAACTTCGTCGAAACGGACATGGCGTTTCATACCGGCATCGCGGAAGTTCTGGGAAATCCTGTCATCACGGCTGCATCCAGCGCCATGCTGCGATGGCTCCAAGAATATCACACGGCTCTGTTGCATTGGTCCGACAATGAACAGATCACATTGGATGAACACGCCCGCATCATCGACTGCATCGCTGCCAATGATGCCGAAGGTGCGGTAGAAGAGATGCGCAGCCACCTTGATCGTTCGCGAGAAAAGTTCATGCCACGCCGCACGTCCTGACTTCGCCGCTCGTAAAAGGCGACGTCGCCTGTACGCTGTGATCGGCAGGGTGCACTGACAAATTGAGCACAGCAGGTGCGCCATTTCGGGAGATTTCAGGTGGAGCAAGCGGACACTCTTTTGAAACTCTACGGAACTGGGGACCCCACGCAGGTGATGCGGAAAGTCTCGACTGGTCCACTGACTTTCTACTATTCGCAGGACGGTCTGCGCCGTCTGACGTGGAATGGAACGGAACTTGTCCGCGCTTTGGCGTGGCCAATCCGCGATGAAAACTGGGGCACCTATCCGGCGCGGATCATCGCCGAGGCCATCGACGATAGCGACGGGTTTACTGCGCACCTGACGTTTGAGGTTGGCGATGGCAGGTTGATCTGTGACCTGCGTGTCCGGGCCTTAGATACCGGCGATGTGTTCGCCGATCTGGTGATGACCCCGAAGGGCGGACCCTTTTCCACCAATCGCGCTGGGTTCACCGTTCTGCATCCCATCAAAGGTATCGCCGGGGCGCCGTTGCATGTGTCCCACGCCGATGGAATATCTCAGGAAACAACCTTCCCCAAGCATATCCAGCCCAACCAACCTGTGAAGGACATCGCCGGGCTGCAATACGGCCTTGACGGCCAATCGGTCAAAATTGACTTCGAGGGCGAGGTCTTTGAGATGGAGGACCAGCGCAACTGGTCCGATGCCTCTTTCAAGACCTATTGTGTGCCACTGGTGTATCCCTTCACATACGACATCACAGAACCGACGCGACAATCTATCCGCATGAGGTTCTCAGGTGACGCGGTTCCGGTGAAGCCTGAAAGCGAACGGTCTGCCCTGAGGGTTGAGGCCTCCAGAAGTAAGGCTCTGGACATAGGGCTGGCGGTAGAGACCGGCTGGTTGCCCAAGTCTTCCGCCGCACTCGATGCTTCGTACATCCTGTTGCGCACCTCTCCGGGGGCACCCGATTTCCCCGACCTTGCCGCGTTTGCAAGGGATTTTCCCGCCACAGATCTGGAGATCGTCCTGCCGGACGACATGTTGGTCGAAGACGGGTTGCGCGATGTGGCCGGTGCCATCACGGCGGCGGGCCTTTCGCCGACCCGTGTCATCGCCTTGCGCGACTCCTACCTTGGCAGTTACCAACCGGCTGGACCTTGGCCTGAAGGCCCAGCACCGAACGACATGCTGGAGGCAGTGCGGTCCGCCTTTCCCCAAGCCGCTGTTGGTGGCGGAATGCTGACAAATTTCACCGAAGTGAACCGCTGCCGCCCGGACACCGCAGGCTGTGATTACATCACGCACGGGCTGACCCCCCTCGTTCACGCGGGCGACGACATGTCGGTTCTGGAAACGCTGGAAACCCTGCCGCAAATCTTCGCCAGCACTGCGGCCTTGGCAAAGGGGCTGCCTTACAGACTGGGGTTGGCCAGCATTGGGATGCGCTCAAACCCCTATGGTGCCGCCGTGGCCGAAAACCCGACACAGGTGCGACGCACCATGGCCCGGATCGACCCACGTCACCGGGCGCTGTTCGGGGCCGCCTATGCCGTGGGCGTTCTGGCGGCGACGGAAGGAAGCAAGGTCGAAGCACTTTGTCTTGGCGCCCCGGCGGGGCCATTCGGTCTGGTGTACAATCAGTCGGACTATCCACAAGCGGGCTATGACGGAACAGATCGGACCGTTTTCCCATTGTACCACGTCGTGCGTGCTGCGTGCTCTATGACGGGACACCCAAGAGTATCCTTAAATGGATTGCCTGAAGGTATCGCCGGTTACGGGGCTGAACTGGACGGCACGTTTTGTTTCATGCTGGCCAATGTCACGGACCGGGCGCGACGTGTCGCACTTGGCAATGCGGCGGAGACCCTGTGCCTTGACGTTGAGACTTTCGACGCGGCCACCACATCCGCCGAGTGGCTGGACACTGCGACACACTCAAAGAGTACGGATGCGGAATTGCGGCCCTTTTCGGTTGCCTTCCTCAGAACGGAACAATCCAGCCGCTAACGTTCAGAGGGAGATTTCAAACGGATCTAACTGTCCCCAGCGCGCCGGAGTGCGTTGGAAAACCGCTGAGGACGATGACCGCATTTGTGAGGCGTAACACGGCGACCTGCACCCGGACTACCGGGTACAATCTCCTGCATCGGTTGTTGGCGCCACCGGTTAGCTGGTGGCCAATCTAAGGTCAGATTTGGCCGGTCCCCAGTTGGCAACGCCGCAGCTCACTGTAGGGTCGAATTCACAACGCGGTCGTTGCAATTGTTTGTCCACCAGCGGCCGACCGATATGCAGCCTCAACCAACGTAAGTGTCTTGATGTTGTCGGCACCCGAGGTTTCCGGAGTGGTGCCATGCGTCAAGCAATCGACGAAGTGTTTTTGTATGATGTAGACGCTTTCCTGAATGTTGTGCCACGGGCGTTCCGCCCAGTCCAAAAGCGGCGGAGACACATCTCGGGTCTCTATCGATCCGTCCTTATGTATCTCAAGTTGGTAGCCCGCCTTCAGGTACAAAGACCCCTTGTCGCCATCTACTTCCAACAGCGTTTCGGGAAACGTTTCTGGCGTGCGCTGGGTGGCATAGGAACAATCGACGACGCTTGCCATGCCGCTGTCGTGCGATAGCAAGATGGTGGCGACATCCTCGCCCATGATGTTTGGATTGATACGGGTCATATGCGCGGCAACCCGCGTCACATCCCCCATCAGGGCCCGCACGACATCCAGAACGTGAATCCCCAGATCCTCGATGATGAACCGCTGTCCCTTGGCCAGATAAGGCTGACCCGCAAAGACATCATAACCTGACCGAAACGCCGCTCGGCAGAAGAAAGGCGTGCCGATTGCATTGTCACGTATGGCGTCGATGGCGGCGCGGATGGGGGACTGCCACCTGAAGTTCTCATGCACCATCAATGTTCTACCCGCCGCATCAGCGGCGTGAACCATAGCCCGCGCATCGTCCAGGTTTTCGGCAAAAGGCTTTTGGCAAATGACATTCACGCCTTTGCCAATCGCCAGCTCGACCAGTGCGCGATGGCTGGACACCGTTGTGATGATGTCGACGAAATCCAGATCTTCGCTGTCCAGCATCCTGGCCGCGTCAGAAAACAGTGCTTTGATGCCAAAGGCGTTGCCCATATTGGCAAGTCGGTCGGGGTCAGTGTCGCACAGAGCGACGATCTCGGCCCCTTCGACCATGTTCCAGCCGTTCAAATGGTTGCCAGCAAAAAAACCGGCCCCGATGATGCCCCCTCTCAACATGGCTTGCTCAGGTGATCCGCTCGATGCTGGCGGCGATTTCCTCAGGATCGAAGACACGCTTCCAGTCATCTTTCATCAAGACCGGCAGGCCGTTCTGGATGGCCTTGTAACAGGCATCAGAGAACACGCCTTCGACTTGGCCAAACGTAACGGCGGCAAGGATATTCATGTGGCCCAGCAAGAAGTCGCGGGCAGCCTCTTCCGGCACGCCTCGGGCGACCACTTCGTCCATCGCCTCTTTCATTACATAAAGCAGCGACGCGCAGACGGTTTCGGACAGTCCGGGTTCTAGAAGAGCCATCTGGTCGACGGTGACGCGGTGCGAGCGTACGACCGGGGCGTAGATCGCCTTGCCCACCTTTTCGCCAAGCGCATAGTGTTCATCCGGCCCCTGCATCAGCGCGTTGACGATGCCCTGTTTTGCGGCAATGCCCCCGAAGTGGTCATTGCGGCCCTCGGCTGTATCCTCGTCGTTGAAGATTGGCGGGTGGCAGGGGTGAGTGATGAAGTAGGTGACGTCTTCGCGTTTTGGCAAATGGCCCGCAAAAGGCCCGGCGGCGTCCAGACAGATGACGATTGCGCCCGGTTCAACCAGATCGATGATCGCATGTGACACAACCTTGATCGCTGTATCCGGCACCGCGAGAAGAACAACCTCAGCGCCTTTGAGCGCCTCTTCGGCGGGGACGCAGGTCTTGCCCAACGCATCCCTCAACCGGGCCTGCCCGGCTTCGGAAATCTCGACATGGGCGACGTCAAAGTCTGTATCAAGCAGGTTGCGGGCACTTCGCATGCCCATTTTTCCGCCCGCACCAAAGAGTGCAACCTTAGTCATGTGAATCTCCCCGCCAACTGGTATAATAAGCATATGATCACGACTCGGCGAGCACAATACCAGACTCACAGGTTCCCCGGAAAACCAGAGAACGTGACGAGCTTGCTTGGGCGAGTGTGGTATCGTCGCTTGAGAACGCGAGGTTTTTTGCGGTCTGAAACGACAGGTCAAAGGCCACGTTAGAGGGGCTTTGGTCAACATACGGACAAGGTATGTACGCCCCCTGTCCGCAGCAGCCCGTGAACCTGCCTTGACGCGCCGACACATCTGCGCGCCGTGACGAAAACGGCGCGCAGAGTTTTGCATGGAAACCGGCACGCAACCTGCGCGAAGCATTTTGGCGCTTCTATCTGTTTGCCCGGCTTTGGACCAACATGGTCGGATACGAGCGGCATCACGATCTACCTGACACACGCTTTCTTTGGAATCAGTTGGGCAAGGAAGTCGCGCCCTGACCTCGACTAAAGACCCGCTGTGATGCCCGCCCGTATCGCCTAACCGCGCGTCGCAACTTTGGTTTGATAGCTCTCCAGATCGCGGATCAGGTTCTGGCCGGAGGGCACATCCATCCGGCGACAGAATTCATCCCAGACGACACCAAAGGGCATGTCCTTGAACTCTTCGGTCACCACGAAACGGGTCGTGAAATCCAGCGCGGTTTCGGCGGCTCTCAACCGATCCAGCGGAAGCAACAAAGACCGCAAAAGCGCCTTTTGCATGTTTCGGGTGCCGATGACCCAGGCCGCCGTGCGGCTGATGGTGGCATCAAAGAAGTCCAACCCGATATGGGTGCGGCCCAACAGATCGCCGCTGACCAATTCATTGGCCATGGCCTGAATGTCGTCATTCAACAAGATCACATGATCGCTGTCCCAACGCATGGGCCGGGAGACATGCAGCAGGATCTCGTCCAGCGACAAGGCACAGGCAGACAGCTTGTCGGCGATGTTCTCGGTCGGGTGAAAATGCCCCATATCGAGGCACAGCAAAGTGCCCTTTCGGATTGCATACCCAAGATAGAATTCATGGCTGCCAACGGTGCAGGCCTCTACCCCGATGCCAAACAGCTTGCTCTCGACCGCGTCGCGCATCTGCGCCTTGTCTTGTTGCGGGGCCAGCATCTCATTCAAAGACGCCTCCAACCGGCTGCGCGCGGCCATGCGGTCAATCGGCGTGTCCTTGAATCCGTCCGGCACCCAGATGTTGTTGATGCAGGGGCTGCCCTGCGCTGCCCCCATCTGCGCCGCGATGTCCCGGCAGCGGCGTCCATGCTCAATCCAGAAGTCGCGGATACCTTTATCCGGATGAGCAAGGGTCAGGTTGTCGTCCGCTTTGGCGTGCGCAAAGAAGGTCGGATTGAAATCCAGCGCAACCCCGGTTTGTGCTGCCCAGTCCACCCAAGAGGCGAAATGGCGAAACTCGATCTCATCGCGGTCCGGTGTTTCGTCCGTATCCATATAGATGGCGTGCAGGTTCAGTCGGTGGCTGCCGGGAATGTTGGCATAGGCGAAGTCCAGATCGGCCCGCAGTTCGTCCGGGGTGCGCGCGCGCCCCGGATGGTTGCCCGTCGCCTGAATGCCGCCGCCGGATGTTCCGGTGGATGTCTCAAACCCCACAACGTCATCGCCCTGCCAGCAATGCATGGAAATCGGTATGGTCTTGAGGGCGTCAATCGCGGCCTCGGTATCAACACCCCAATCGGCGAACTGCGCCTTGGCGCTGTCATAAAGGTTCATGGTCTTTCTCCCTGCGGCGCGGTGGGAGCGCATCCCACCAGCCGCCCCTGTCTTAGCGCGTAAAGGCCTGCACGTTTCCGGCATCGACGTTGAGTATGTTGCCGGTCGACTTTGCGGATGTCTCGGCGGCAAAGAAGTAGGCCGCTTCGGCGATGTCCTCGGGCAGGACCGACCGTTTCAGCAAAGACCGCTTGCGGTACATCTCTTCCAGCCCGTCCTTGTCGGTGCCGTATGTTCCGGCGCGCTGCTCCAGCCATTCGCCTTCCCAGATTTTGGAGCCGCGCAAGACCGCGTCCGGGTTGACCACGTTCACCCGAATGCCCGCTTCGGCCCCTTCGAGCGCCAGACAACGCGCCAGATGGATTTCCGACGCCTTGGCCGTGCAATAGGCAGAGGCGTTCGGGCTGGCGGCAAGGCCGTTCTTGGAGGCCACAAAGACAATCGAGCCGCCCATTTCCTGCACGCGCATCACCTTGAACGCCTCGCGCGAGACAAGGAAATATCCCGTCGACAGGATGTCCATGTTCTTGTTCCACAGCGCCAGCGTGGTTTCCTCGACCGGGGCCGACGATGCGATACCGGCATTGGAGACAAGGATATCCACGCCGCCGAATTCGACCGCCATTTCGGCAAAGGCACCGGCAACGGCGCTTTCGTCGGTGACGTCCATCAAAACCGTGCGCACCACGTCCTTGCCGTGGCGCTTGGTCATCGCGTCCCGGGTCGCCTTCAGGCTGTCCTCGGCGATGTCGGCCAGCATCACGCAGGCCCCTTCGGCCAGATACCGTTCCGCCGTCGCCGCGCCGATGCCGCCCGCGCCGCCGGTGATCAGCGCTACCCGCCCTGCCAGCGATTTCGGTTTCGGCATCCGTTGCAGCTTGGCCTCTTCCAAGAGCCAGTACTCGATGTCGAACGCCTCTTGTTCCGGCAGGCCCGTGTATTCACTGACGGACGACGCCCCGCGCATCACGTTGATCGCGTTGACATAGAACTCGCCCGAAATGCGCGCCGTGGCCTTGTCCTTGGCAAAGGTGATCATGCCGACGCCGGGCACCAAGTAAACCACCGCATTGGGATCGCGCAGCGCCGGGGAATCGTCGTGTTTGCAGCGGTCGTAATAGGCCTTGTAGTCCTCGCGGTAGGCTTTGATCTGTGCGGGCAAACCTGCCAGCACCTCATCCAGATTGCCTTTCGCCGGATCGAAGCTCACCACTAGCGGGCGGATCTTGGTGCGCAGAAAATGGTCCGGGCAGGAGGTGCCCAGCGCGGCCAATGGCTCCATTCCCTTGGCATTGACGAATTCCAGCACCGCATCACTGTCGTTGAAATGGCCGACCATGTGCTGGTTCCCGGAAACAAATCCGCGAATGGCGGGCATTAGCCTTGCAGCAATTGCCCGGCGTTCGGCATCCGGCAGGCTATGGTGCATTGCGCCACCAAAGGCCGCAACGCCTTCGGTCTTTTCCGCCAGCCATTTGGTGGCGGTGTTGATCACTTCGATGGTCTTGTCATAGCAGGACTTTGCCGTGTCACCCCAGGTGAACAACCCGTGGCTTTCCAGTACGACACCGTCGGCATCGGGGTTTTCGACGCAGAATTTTTCAAGCCAAAGACCCAATTCGTACCCCGGTTTTTTCCACGGCAGCCAACCGATCTTGTCGCCAAACACCTCTTGGGTCAGATCCTTGGAATTCTTCGACGCCGCAATGGCGATGATGGCGTCGGCATGGACGTGGTCGACATGCGTGCGAGGCACATAGGCGTGCAATGGTGTGTCAATAGAGGCGGCCCGCGGGTTCAGCTTGTAGGTACAGTGGGGCAGATAGGCGACCATTTCGTCTTCGAATTCAACACCGCGGTACAGGCCCTTCAGTGCCTGCAGCTTGTCCATGTAAAGCGTCGAAAAACCGTCCATATTGATAGAGCCGATATCGCCGCCCGACCCCTTGACCCAAAGCACCTCGACCTGCTCGCCGGTTAGTGGATCGACCTCCATCACCTTGGCCGAGGTGTTGCCGCCACCGTAATTGGTCACCCGCTTGTCAGACCCCAGAATGTTGGAGCGATACAGCAGCAGCTCCGACTCGGTCATGTTCTGCGCTACGCTTTGGTCCCAGCGGTTCTCAAGAAGCTGATTTTCTTTGGTTTTCAACATGGCGTCCTCCCATTTGGCGCATGGCGCCCGCGATAGATTGTTGCCGGGAAATTGCGCCGGGTGCGGCGCAATGTCAATCTAAAACAATCACAATCAATCATGCTGCGCCGCGGAATGATTGATTGTGATCAAAATTGATTGACAGAGACCGCGAATCTGGCCAGTGTCATCGGCAAGGGAGGACCAAATGCACGAGAAAGAGCGCCACAGGATCATTCTGTCTGCCGTACAGGACAGGCCGGTCGTGACCGTGATTGACCTGTGCAATCTGACCGATGCGTCCGAGGCCACGATCCGTCGCGACATTGCATCGCTGGACGCCCAGAAAAAGTTGCGTCGAGTGCGAGGTGGCGCCGAGGCCATCAGCCCGCCGCAATTTGTGGGCCTTGCAGGGCGACCCTTTTCCGTCAGCGAAACCATGCACAGCCGCGAAAAACAGGCGATTGCCCGCGCGGCCGTCGATCTGTGTTCGGATGGCGATTCGATCATCATCAACGGCGGCACAACCACCTTTCAGATGGTGCATCCGCTGGCCTCTCGCCGGTGTCAGGTCTTTACCAACTCGTTCCCCATCGCCGAGCACCTGCTGAAGAATTCCAAGAACACGATCATGCTGTCAGGCGGTGTGATCTACCGCGAACAGAACATCATCCTGTCCCCGTTCGACAATGACGTGACACGCAACTTCTATGCCCGTCGCATGTTCATGGGCGCACAAGGGCTGGGGCCAATCGGTTTGATGGAGGCTGATCCACTCCTGATCCAGGCCGAACAAAAGCTGATCGGGCAAGCCGACGAACTGGTGGTTCTTGTCGACAGTTCGAAATTCGAAAACCGGTCAAGTCTGGTGCTTTGCCCACTGGACCGCATCGATACCGTGATCACCGACGAGGGGATCACGGACAAAGCCGCCGCCATGCTTGAGGCCGCGGACGTAACGCTGATCGTCGCCCAGTCCGGCGCGGTCCAGCAGGAGGGCGAGGCAGCCACATAGCTGACCTCTACACGAAACGTGATCTTAGGGAGGACACCATGATCCGTCGCAACTTTACCAAGCTTCTCGCCGGGGCAAGCCTTGCCGCCAGCCTTATGGGCACCAGCGCCATGGCGCAGGACAACATGCGCATCGCACTTGTGGTCAAGGCACTTGGCATCGGCTTCTTCGAGGCCGCTCACAAGGGCGCCGAAGAAGCCGCCGCAGAATTGGGCGGGGTCGAGATCATCTACACCGGCCCGACCGGGACCACTGCCGAAGAGCAGATCGAGGTCATCAACTCGCTGATCGCACAGCGAGTCGACGCCATCGCGGTGTCGTCCAATGACACCGACGCGCTGGTGCCGGTGCTGAAAAAGGCCATGCAGCGCGGCATCACCGTAATCTCATGGGACTCAGGCGTGGCTCCCGAAGGGCGTCAGATGCACCTCAACCCGTCGTCCAACCCGCTGATCGGCAACATGATCATCAAGCTGGCCGCCGACCACCTGCCTGACGGTGGCCAAGTGGCCTTGCTGTCGGCCACCACCACCTCGACCAACCAGAACATCTGGATTTCCGAGATGGAAAAGGTCATGGGCAACTACCCCGGCATCGAGGTCGTGACGACCGTCTATGGTGACGATCTGGCCGATAAATCCTACCGCGAGGCGCAGGGCCTTATGCAAAAGTACCCTGACCTTGACGCGATAATCGCGCCGACCAGCGTGGGTATCGTGGCCGCCGCGCAGGCCGTCGTGGACGCCGGCAAAGTGGGGCAGGTCAACGTGACCGGACTGGGGCTGCCCTCTGAAATGGCGGGCGCTATCGACAGCGGCGCGTCCAAATCCTTTGCCATCTGGAACCCGATCGACCTGGGGTACTCGGCGACAATGATCGCCCATGCCCTTGCCACCGATGCGGCCAAGGCCGAACCGGGTGCCGAGATCTCGATGGGCCGCATGGGCTCCGTCACGCTGGACGAAAACAACGAGGGCGCGATGGCAGATCCCTTTGTCTACGACAGCTCGAACATCGACGACTTCAAATCGATCTTCTGATCGTCTGATCCGATGTCCTTCGGCCCCGGCGCGTTGGCGCGCCGGGGCCCCAAAAACAGATTGCCGACATGCTCATGCAAACCCAGACAGATGCCGCCCCCCGGACGGCCCCCATTCTTGCACTCGACGGGATCACCAAGACCTTTCCCGGGGTCAAGGCGCTCGACGGTGTGTCGCTGCGGCTCTACCCCGGTCAGGTCACGGCGCTGGTCGGTGAGAATGGCGCAGGCAAGTCCACGGTGGTCAAGACGCTGACAGGTATCTACCAACCTGACGGCGGTGACATCCTGCTGGACGGCGTGGCCACCCAATTTGCAAACTCGCAGGACGCCGCAAAGGCGGGCATCACCGCAATCCATCAGGAAACCGTTCTGTTCGACGAACTCACTGTCGCCGAGAACATCTTTCTCGGCCATGCCCCGCGCAGCAAATTCGGTCTGATCGACTGGAAGACGATGCAGCGGCGCGCCTTGGAAATCCTCAACAGCATCGGGGCTGAGATCGACCCGGGGCATCGTTTGCGTGATCTGGGCATTGCCAACAAACATCTGGTCGCAATTGCCCGCGCCCTGTCCATCGACGCCCGTGTGGTGATTATGGACGAACCCACCGCAGCCTTATCCCACAAGGAGATTCAGGAACTCTACGAATTGGTGGAGACGCTGAAGGCACAAGGCAAAGCGATCCTGTTCATCAGCCACAAGTTCGATGAGATCTTCCGCATTGCCGACCGCTATACCGTCTTCCGCGACGGTCAGTTCGTCGGCGACGGGCTGATTTCCGACGTAACGGAGGCCGAACTGGTCAAGATGATGGTGGGCCGCGATGTCTCTCAGGTCTTCCCGCATCGTGAGAGCCATATCGGCGACGAGGTTCTTCAGGTTGTGGGCTACGACCACCCGACAGAATTTGCCGACATCGGCTTTACCCTGCGCCGGGGTGAGATCCTTGGTTTTTATGGATTGGTCGGCGCAGGCCGGTCCGAGTTCATGCAAGCCCTGTTCGGCATCACCAAACCGTCGAAAGGCGTGACCAAGATCGACGGAGATATCCGCATCATCCGGTCCCCGGCCGACGCCATCACCTACGGGATTGTCTACGTCCCCGAGGATCGCGGCAAACAAGGGGCGATCACCGCGCTGCCAATCTTTCAGAACGTTACCTTGCCGTCTTTGGGCCGCACCTCTCGCAACGGGTTCCTGCGCATGGCGGAGGAATTCAGCCTTGCGCGTGAATACACCCGTCGGCTCGATCTGCGCGCCGCCTCACTGGACACAGAGGTTGGCAACCTGTCCGGCGGCAACCAGCAAAAGGTGGTGATTGCCAAATGGCTGGCGACCCAGCCCAAGGTGATCATCCTTGATGAACCGACCAAGGGCATCGACATCGGATCAAAGGCGGCGGTGCACGAATTCATGGCCGAACTGGCCGCACAGGGACTGGCCGTGATCATGGTCAGTTCGGAAATCCCTGAGATCCTTGGCATGTCCGATCGGGTGATCGTCATGCGCGAAGGCCGCATTGCCGCCGAACTGGCAGGCGACGACCTGACCCCCGAAACCCTTGTCCGTCACGCGGCCGGCATCTGAGGACCCGTCATGCTCCATCGCATTATTACTTCGCGCGAAACCCTGCTGCTCGGTGCGATTGCCGTGTTGCTGGCCCTGATCGCCACACGCTTTCCGGCGTTTGTCGCGCCGTCGAATCTGGCGGATGTGTTCAACGACACCTCGCCGCTGATCCTGCTGGCCATCGGGCAGATGGTGGTGATCCTGACCAAGTGTATCGACCTGTCTGTTGCCGCCAATCTGGCCCTGACCGGCATGGTCGTTTCCATGATCAACGTCGCCTTTCCCGGCCTGCCGGTAGCGGTGATCCTGCTTGTCGCCATCGCACTGGGAACCGTCATGGGAATGGCCAACGGCGTCCTCGTGTGGAAGCTGGGCATTCCGCCCATTGTGGTGACGCTTGGCACCATGACCATCTTTCGCGGTATCATCTTTCTGATTTCAGACGGAAAATGGGTCAACAGCCATGAGATGAGCCCGGCGTTCAAGGCGTTTCCGCGGGCCGAGCTTTTGGGCCTGCCAATCCTCAGCTGGACTGCGATCCTTGCCGTAATCGTCCTGTCCGTTGTCATGTCACGCACATCTCTGGGCCGCGCGGCCTATGCGGTGGGCGGCAATCCCCACGCCGCGACCTATACCGGCATCAACGTAGGCCGCACCCAGTTCTGGGCTTTCACCATCTCTGGGGCGCTGGCCGGGCTGACCGGGTATCTTTGGGTATCGCGCTACGCGGTGGCCTACGTGGACATCGCCAGCGGGTTCGAACTGGACGTTGTGGCGGCTTGCGTGATCGGCGGCATTTCCATCGCCGGTGGCATTGGCACTGTCGGCGGCGCGCTGTTGGGCGCGCTGTTCCTTGGCGTGATCAAGAATGCCCTGCCGGTCATCAATGTCTCACCGTTCTGGCAACTGGCCATCTCGGGCGCGGCGATCATCATTGCCGTCGCAGTCAACGCCCGCGCCTCACAGACCAAGGGCCGGATCATCCTCAAGTCAGCGGAGCACGCGGTATGACCGATACAACCCGTTTCATCCCCGACCGGCTGCAATCGCCGTTTCAGAAGCGCCTGAAAAGCTGGGAATCGCTGCTGCTGGTGGTGGCCATTGCCATCTTTGTCGCCAATAGCTTTGCGTCGCCCTACTTCCTGAACGCCTGGAACCTCAGCGACGCGACCTTCAACTTTACCGAAAAGGCGATGATTGCCTTTGCCATGGCGCTGCTGATCATCTCGGGTGAGATTGACCTGTCGGTTGCGGCGATCATCGCGCTGGCCTCGACCGCAATGGGCGCGGCTGTTGAGGCCGGGGCGGGCACACCTGTGCTGGTCGTTGTCGGGCTTGGCACCGGGCTGATCTGCGGCGCGTTCAACGGCGTGTTGGTTACCCGAATGGGATTGCCCTCGATCGTGGTCACCATCGGCACGATGAGCCTGTTTCGCGGGATCAGCTACATCGTGCTGGGCGATCAGGTCTACAAAGGCTATCCGACAGACTTTGCCTTTTTTGGTCAGGGCTACGTGTTCTGGGTGATCTCTTTCGAACTGGTGCTGTTTGCCATCCTTGCGGTGATCTACGGCATCCTTCTGCACAAAACCAATTTTGGCCGCGCAGTCTACGCCATTGGTAACAACCCGACGGGGGCATTGTTCTCGGGCATCCGGGTGGCACGCGTCAAATTCATCCTGTTCCTGCTGACCGGGCTGATGGCCGGTGTTGCGGCGGTCTGTCTTACCTCCCGGCTGGGCTCTACCCGCCCCTCCATCGCGTTCGGCTGGGAACTGGAGGTGGTGACAATGGTCGTCCTCGGTGGCGTCAACATCCTTGGCGGGTCTGGCAGCATTCCGGGCGTGGTGATCGCGGCCTTTGTCATGGGGCTGGTGACATTTGGTCTGGGGCTGCTGAACGTGCCGGGCATCGTGATGTCCATCGTCATCGGTGCACTTTTGATCGGGGTCATCGCCCTGCCGCGGCTCTGGTCCATGTGGAAGGCACGATGATGGAAAAACACGCCTTCAAGATGCGGCTGACCCCGGGCTGCGAGGCCGAGTACCGCAAGCGCCACGATGAGATCTGGCCGGAACTGGTAAGCCTTCTGAAAGAGGCTGGTGTTTCTGATTACTCGATCCACCTCGACCGGGACACCGATACCCTGTTCGGTGTCCTCTGGCGGAAAGAGGACCACGGGATGGATGCCCTCCCCACAACTAAAATCATGCGGAAATGGTGGGCACATATGGCGGACATCATGGAAACCCACCCCAACAATGAACCCGTCGTGACGGAGCTTGTCTGCGTCTTTCATATGCCATGAAGACGGGTCATGTCGCCGTCATCGACATCGGCAAGACCAATGCCAAGCTGGCGCTGGTCGATCTTGCCGACCTGTCGGAAATCGCCGTTATCACCCGGCCCAACACGGTGCGACCCGGCCCACCCTATCCGCATTTCGACACCGAAGGGCATTGGGCATTCCTGTTGGAAGGGTTGCAGAAATTCCATGCGCAGCAGGGTATCGAAGCGATTTCGATCACCACCCACGGTGCCTGCGCCGCGTTGCTGGATCGTGCTGGAACGCTGGCGGCGCCCATTCTGGACTATGAGCACACCGGCCCCGACGAGACTGCCGCCGATTATGACGCGATCCGTCCGCCCTTCTCTGAGACGGGGTCACCAAGATTGCGCTTGGGGCTGAATATCGGCGCGCAGTTATTCTGGCAGTTTGCGACCCATCCCGGGCTGGCGGAACGCACGCATCAGATCGTGACCTATCCGCAATACTGGGGACACCGCCTGACCGGAATCGGGGCAACCGATGTGACCTCCTTGGGCTGTCACACCGACCTTTGGAACCCGCATCGCCGCTGTTTTTCGTCGCTTGTGGATGCGCTTGGCATCCGCAACCAGATCGCGCCGGCCAAGAAATCCAGCGACATTCTGGGACCGGTGCTGCCGGAAGTCGCCGCGCTGACCGGGCTGCCCCCGGAGACACCAGTCTATTGCGGCATCCACGATTCCAACGCGTCGCTGCTGCCGCATATCCTTGCCAACAAACAACCGTTCAGCGTGGTATCGACCGGAACATGGGTTGTTGCGATGACCGTCGGCGGCAAGGATGTCACGCTTGATCCGGAGCAGGACGTGCTGATCAACGTCAACGCGCTTGGCGACCCGGTCCCCTCTGCCCGCTTCATGGGCGGGCGTGAACACGATCTGGCGACGTTGGGGCCTTACCCGGAACCGGACGACGCCGCGCTGGCCGTCATCTTGGCGGAACAACGTATGATTCTGCCCGGATTTGCCCCGGAGACCGGCCCCTTTCGCGGTCAAAAGGCTCAATGGATCGGTGCCCAGCCTGCGCCCGGCACCGCTTTGCGTGGCGCGGAAGTTGCGCTCTACCTTGCGCTTGTCGTCGCGCGGTGCCTGCAAAACACGGGCCATCAGGGCTCCATCATCGTTGAGGGGCCCTTTGCCGCCAACCCTATTTTCTTGCGCATGTTGGCGGTCGCGACACAGTCGACGGTTGTGGCGTCGAAGGGCCAGACCGGGACAAGCCAAGGTGCCGCGATTGTCGCCTGCCAAGAGGCCCAATTCGCTACTGAAGGTGACACCATTTCACCAACCAAAGAGCGACACTTGGCCGAAATGCGCGCCTATGCCGAGGCATGGACCCAGTTCGCAGGCGATCTGGCGCTTTGAGTTCCGACCGCCGCAGGTCACCGTGGGCTTGGCCAAATGGCGCGGCGCAACTCTGACCTACGGCCAGTTCGGGGGGCAGCGATCCCGCGCCTCGGGCGGCACTCCGTCAACATGTGCGGCGACTGGCTCTGATCCGCTGCGCGGGCGCACGTTGGAGACGTGGCCAAGCAGCCAACCGGCAAACAGCGTCAGCACGCAGGCCGCAAGCATCGGAGCCAGCGCCGCGCTCCATGCCCCTCCGGCATGGGACACGGCAAAGGCGACAAGCGGCGCTCCAATGAATTGCGCGATGGCCGATCCCTGCAGCAGCATGCCATTGCCCGCGCCGACCAGCGCCACCCGCGGCGCGACCCTAGGCACCATATTGAACAGGGCCGGAGGGATCAGGCCACCGGCCAGCGAAAACAGGCAGGCCAAACCAATGCGCGCACCGTCCGGCAGCACGGACAGCAAGATCCCCACCGAACAAAGCCCCATGACCGCCGTGCCGAGATAAATCTGAGACCGGGCCGAGGCACCGCGCCGCAAGCACCAGCCGCCAATCAGGCATCCTGCCGCATTCAGGAACACCACCGAAGCGGTTGCAAACGAGGCTTGGGCCAGTCCAAGACCAAGGCTCTCTGTCAGAAATGTCGGCAGCCAGACCATCAGCGTCATCCACTGAAAGACGTAGGCCAGAAAGGTCAGCGCGATCACCAGAAAGCCCGTTGTCGACAACCCCGCGAGGGCGAGTTTGACCGGGTTGATCCGCACGACGCGGGGCAACTCTACCTGCGCCAATGCCCAGAGCACGCCCAATGCGACCACCGGGCAGGCGGCGACAATGATCCACCATGTGCCACGCCATCCCAGCGATCCAAGCATGACCGGCGCTGCGAACATGGCAATCGACATGCCAAGCGGCGTGTAGACGCTCCAGAGCCCAAGCACGAGTGACTTGTCACGCTCGCTGGCCGCCGCAGAGATCGCAGAGGGCAAGGCCACGCAGACGGAAATAAAGCCGAGCCCCTCAAAGGCGCGACTGACAAGCATCAGCCCAAGCCCGTCAGACAGGGCCGCAATCGCGCCTCCAAGCGCCAATGACGCGAACCCGCAAATCACCAACCGCTTGCGCCCCAACCGATCGGCCATGCCGCCCAGGAACACCGACAGGGTCATCCCCAGCAGGCTGAACATCGACAGCACATAGCCTGCCTCGATCAGGCTGAACCCAAGCTCCTCGCGGATAGGCACAAGCGCCGGTGGCAGCTTGCCGATATGCAGCGCTCCGAATATTCCCGCCAACAGCATCAGGGCCACTGCTGGCCAGTTTGTCTTGTTCGGGGAGGTCAAATTATGCGCCCTCGCTCTGGCTGACGACCGCCGGAGAGTGTCCGACCAGACCGCGCCCCGGACAGAGCGCGGACTCTCTGAATGTTCGCGCGAAACAGGTCGCACAGATGTCTGGGTCAAGGAAGGGGGCAAACTCGGCGATTGCGTGCTTCTTGGACGGAGGGATTTGTTTTTGGTGAGGCACTTCATACCCTTGAACCGGGCAGGTTTCGAGATCGTCCGGGGCGCATTTGTTTGAATATGCGCGCCACAAGGCCCTCAAGAGCGCCAATCGTGGCATGGCCTGCCTCTTCACCGCCAGGAGCCAAGCTTTTCCCTGTGGCCAGCGCAATCAGACATTTTGGCCATGCTAAATGGGCATGCAGTCCCGTCACGAAACTTTGCGCGCGTGTCGCAGGCGGATTTTTTCGGGCTACTCACGCCTAGCTTTGCCAAAGGGGCTTTGAAAGCCGACCTCAATCTGGTGCTCCGGCGCTGGACAGGCGATTTGTGTTCGCTTGTCGTGGTCGACGATGAGGACCGGCCGCGTCGTGTTGAATATTTGCGATGCGGATCGGGGACAGGTGCTGCCCCCTGCCCCACTGTGGATTTTGGTAGCGCACCGTATGGGTTTTCATGCCTCTGGCGCAGGTCCGTGGTGACCGGGCCCGCGCCAAAAGAGCTGACGTGGAGGTTACCTCATTCGACGATCTCGAAATTGTGCAGGTGCCTTTCCGAGATGGAGATTCCCAGCCCCGGCTTATCGTCATCCAGTTGCAGATACCCGTCGCGCGCTTCCGGGTCACCGTCGAAGATGTAGTAGAACAACTCGTTGCCCACCTCGACGTCGAAGACCGGAAAGTATTCGGAAATCGGGCAGTTGGTGTTGGCCATGGTCAAGTGATAGTTGTGAACCTGACCAGCGTGCGGGATCACCGGGATCTGGGCGGCCTCGGCAATCGCGTTGATCTTTTGCGCGGCAGTGATGCCACCCACCCGGTTGGTGTCGTATTGCAGGACGCTCACCGCCTTCTTCTCGATCAGGTCCTTACACCCGATGACAGAGAACTCATGCTCGCCGCCAGAGATCGGAACGATGCCCATGGCGTTCAGTTCGGCATAGCCCGCCACATCGTCAGCGATCACCGGCTCTTCGAGCCAGCGAGGCTCGTATTTCGCCAGTTTGGGCAGCATTCGCTTGGCATAATCGTGGTTCCAGCCCATGTAACATTCCAGCATCAGGTCGCGGTCATAGCCAATCACCTCGCGCAGGGCCTCGACCCGTTTGAGGTTTTCGCGCATGCCCGCCATGCCGTCCTTTGGACCATAGCCAAAGCGGGACTTGTAGGCCGTGTAACCGTGCTTCATCGCCTCTTCCGCCTCGGCCTGCATCTGCTCGACAGGTCCCGCGTAAAGCTTGGAGTAATAAACCGGGATCTTTTCCTTGGTGCGCCCGCCCAGCAGCTTGAACACAGGTTTTCCGACCAGCTTGCCCATCAGGTCCCAGATGGCGATGTCGATGGCGGAAATCGCCGTCATGCCAATGCCCTTGCGGCCCCATGCATGGGTGCGGCGGTACATCTTTTCCCAGATATACGCATAGTCGAAGGGGTCTTCGCCCACCACCAGCGGCGCGTACCAATCGTCGATGGCTTTCTTGACGACGCTCGGGGCCAGCGCGGCATTGCCGATCCCCACCGTGCCGTCCTCGGTCTCGATCTCGCAGGTCAGCCATTGGTGAAACCGGAACGACGCCATGGCGTCGCCCCGCATCCAAAGCGCGTCTGACGCGTTGGTGCAAAAGTTGCCGGTGGGCGGAACGGTGGGTCCGGTCCAGTTCCACACGCGGGTGCGAACGGATTTGATCTTGGTCATGACGTTGATCCCTTTCAGGCGGCCGCGCGGTGTGTGCGGGCCATGCGGACGAGCAGGTTGAAGGCTTGCAGCGTTGCGCCGACGTTGGCGCTGTTCTGTCCGGCGATGTCAAAGGCGGTGCCATGCGCCGGTGTCGCCACCGGGATCGGCAGGCCGCCGGCAATGGTCACGCCGCGTTCAAAGCCCAGAAGCTTGACCGCGATTTGCCCTTGGTCATGGTACATCGTGACAACCGCGTCGACCTCGCCGCGTTTGGCCTTCAGGAACACGGTGTCCGAGGGCCAGGGGCCGGTGACGTGCTTTTGCCTGGCCTGTGCCGCCGCGATCACCGGCTGGAGAATGTCGATCTCTTCCCGACCGTATTTGCCGTTGTCGCCCGCGTGTGGATTCAGCGCGGCAACGGCAATGTGGGGGCGCGCGTTGCCCGCGCTGGTCAGGGCCGCTTCGGCAAGGCCGATGGCCTTTTCGACGGCCTCGCGGGTGATCCGCGCCGCGACATCTTTCAACCCGATATGGCTGGTGACCCGCGTCGTCATCAGATCATCCAGAACGTTGATTTCGCTGTGATAACCGGTGAAGCCGATGTAGCGCGCGATATAGCGGTGCTCGTCCTCGGCGTTCAGCCCTGCGCTGGTCAACGCGGCCTTGTTGAACGGACCGAAAAGCACGCCATCGACCATCCCGGCCATTGCCAGATCCAGCGCCTTGTCGAGGCAACGCAAGCTGCTGGTGCCGCCCGCCACGGTGACCTCGGCAACCCGGACATCTTTGGGGGCAATGGTTTGCATCGGCAACCACGACAGACCCGCTTGCCCTCCGACGTCGCTCTCGGCGATGGGGGTCAGGTCGACCGGCAGACCGGCCTGTTCGGCGCCTTGCTGCCAGATGTGTTCGTCGCCAATCAGCAGGATGTCCGCAGCGTCGTGCACGCCGTCCTCGTTCAGCAGCTTGGCGATCAGTTCGGGTCCGATCCCCGAAGGGTCGCCCGGAATGACGGCGATGCGGGGCTTGTCAGGTGTCATTGGATGATCTCCGTCAGGGCCAGCGAGACCTGAGGCACATAGGTCACCAGCAAGAGGATAAAGGCGAGGACGCCGATAAACGGCAGGTTGGCGCGCGATGTCTCCCAGATGCCGGACTTGGCAATCGAGCAGGAGGTGATCAGCACCGAGGCCACGGGCGGCGTCTGCTGGCCGATGGCAAGGTTGAGCGTGACCATGATGCCAAAGTGAATCGGATCGATCCCGACCGCGTTCACCAGCGGCATCACCACCGGCACCACCAGAATGATCGCCGCAGCACCATGCAGGAACATGCCCAGCACCAACAGCAGCAGGTTCAGGAGGGCCAGAACGATCAGCGGATTGGTCGTGATCTGGGTGATTTGCGCGGCCAACTGTTGCGGCACCTGGGCCTGCGTCAGGAAAAGCCCCAGCGATGCCGAGGTCGCGACCAGCAACATGACGACGCCGGTCTGGTTGACGCCGTCCAACATGGTCTGGCGCAGGCGGCGCAGGTCAAGGTCGCGGTAGATGACCAGCCCGATCACCAGCGCCGCCAGCACCGCGAGGCCCGCGCCTTCGGTCGCGGTGACGATGCCTGAAAAGATGCCGCCAAGGATGATGACCGGCATCGTCAGCGCCCAGAACGCCTCTTTGAAGCTTTTCCAGACGTGGCAGAGGTCAAACCCCTCGGCGCGGGGCAGGTCATAGCGGATCGCCAGCAGGTAGGTCACCAGCATCAACAACCCACCGCCCAGAACCCCCGGAACCACACCGGCGACAAACAGCTTCAGCACCGAAGTTTCGGCAATGGCCCCGTACAGGATCATCGGGATCGAGGGCGGAATGATGATGGCCAGCGAGGCTGAGGAAGAAGTGATCGCCGCCGCCAGCGTCCGCGAGTAGCCGCGTTTCTTCATTTCCGGGATAAGCACCGTCCCGGTGGCGGCGACATCAGCCACCGCAGAGCCAGAAATCTCGGCAAAGACCATCGAGACGCCGATATTGACCATCCCCAGACCGCCGCGCACAAAGCCGATCAGGGCGGTCACGAAGTTGATCAACCGCACAGATATGCCGGAGGTGTTCATCAGATTCCCGGCAAGGATGAACAGCGGGATCGCAATCAGCGGAAATGAGGTCGCGCCGGAATAAAGCGCGATGACCATGTCATAGAAACGGTCGCTTCCAGAGGTCAGGTAAAAGCCCCCGACCGAGACGATGCCGATGGCAATCGCGATGGGCACGTTGATCATGATCAGCAGGATCAGCGCGACAGTGGTGAAAAGCAGGATCACGGGCGGGTCCCTTTGCGGTCAAACGCCTCGGCCTCTTTTTCGGCTTCGGCGATGGCATGTTCGATTTCGGCATGTTCGCGATCGACGCCGTCGGCGGCATCGCGGATGGCGCGGGGCATGGTCAATAGCGTGCCCAGGGTCATCAGAACGGCGGAGATCGGGATTATCGATTGCACGATATCCAGCGTCATCCAGCGCAAGCTGAGCAGCGAGTCGTAGGCGGCAACCCTCAGCACGGCGTTGCCGTACCAGGCGACCAACACAAAGTAGCCGATGACAAGCAATTCGGTGAACACAGAGAGCGCAACCGCGAAACGCCGGGGAAGCGCAGACACCAGTCCGGCAAAGCCCATGTGCGACCGCGTGAAAACCGCGTAGCTGGCGCCAAAGTAGGTGAGCCAGGCAAGCAGCACGCTGGCAATTTCGTCGTACCAAGAGGGCGACGCGCCGAGATAGCGCATTGTGGTAGAATAGACCACGGACACGGCCAGCACCACGAGCAGGGCAAGACAGATCGTCTCGATCAGGCGCAGCAGTAGCTTCTCGGTCAAGGCAATCATGGAATGTCCTTCCAATGGCGTCCAGCCGGGTCCCCCGGCCGGACGTTTGGCGTGGTTTTACTTGGCCAGAGACTGGGCTTTTGCGACCAGATCGGCACCACCCGGCACCTGATCGGCAAAGGCGGCATAGATCGGCGCGGAGGCCGCCACAAAGGCAGCCTTGTCGGCGGTGTTGACCTCGACACCTGCGGCCTTGACCTTGTCGACCAGTTCGCTGTCGGCCTTTTCGCCTTCGGCCAGCGACCAGTCCTGCACCTCGGCGGCAACCATCACGACGGCGGATTTGACCTCATCGGGCAGATCAGCCCAGGTTCCCGCGCCCGTGGTCAGGTAGGTCGGCGAATAAACGTGGCCCGACAGGCTGAGGTACTTTTGAACTTCCTGAAAATTGGCGCCGGTGATGTTGGTCAGGGGATTTTCCTGTCCGTCCATCGTGCCGGTTTGCAGCGCGACGAAGACTTCGGAAAACGCCATCGGCGTCGGGTTCGCGCCCCACTGCTTGAACATAGACAGCCGCCACTCAGAGGACGGCGTGCGGATCTTGAGGCCGTCCAGATCCTCGGGTTTATTGATCGGACGGACGTTATTGGTGATCTGGCGGAAACCGTTTTCCCATGTCGAGATCACATGCAGCCCCTGCGCTTCGGCCTTGGGTGCGAGCTCTGCCTGAACGATCTCAGCGTCGATGGCCTTGAGATGCGCGCGGTCCTGCACAAGGAACGGCATGTCGAAGAGCGCGAATTCCGGCGAAACGTTGGTCATGATAGAGGAAATCAGTGTGAACTGGACGGTCCCCAACCGCAGCTTCTGCATCAGTTCCTTTTCGTCGCCAAGCTGCGCGTCGGCGTAGAACACCACCTCATGAGCGTCGCCAAGCTGTGCCTGTAGCTTTTCTGCAAACTGCGCGGCGCTGCGGCCCTGAAGGCTGTTGGACGCGGCACCGACGGCCACGATGTAGCTATCGGCCAGAGCCGGCACGGCACCCAGCGACAAGGCGCAGATCGTCAGTCCGGCGGCAAGTCCGGTACGAAGGGTTTTCATGGGATGGTCTCCTCTCTCCACGGAATGCGATCTGCATTTCCGCTCCATGTATTTTGTATACATGATGAAAGTATGGACACGCAATGCGTCTGTCGCTATTTTGCGGCAACGCCGGCTTGGCCCAATAAAATAACATCAGGACAAAGGGTTGGACATGGGATCGTCCATCGCCATTACGAACCGCTCGCTGCACGATCAGGTTGCCAGCCGCATCCGCGACCTCATAATCGAGGGCAGGCTAGAACCAGGAAGTCGAATCGACGAGGCCCATCTGATCGAGGAGCTGGGTGTGTCCCGCACTCCGTTCCGCGAGGCGTTGCGCACGCTTGCCGCCGAGGGGCTGGTGATCGTGCGCCCCTCCAAGGGCAGCATCGTACGCAAGCTGACGCACAAGGACGTGTTCTCGATGCTTGAGGTTCTGCGAAATCTCGAACGCCTTGCTGGCGAACTCTCCTGCGAAAGGGCCAGTGATGAAGAGATCGCGGCACTGGTCGACCTGCATAACCGCATGATGGATTGTTACCGCCTGCGCGACCGGATGCCGTATTACAAGCTGAACCAGGAGTTCCATTCCCGTCTGGCCGAGTTGTCGAAGAACGAGACACTACAAGAGATGCAGGCGAACATTCAGGCCCGTCTCAAACGCATCCGCTATATCGGCAATGAAAAGCCTGAATTCTGGGCGGGCGCGGTAGCCGACCACGAGGAAATGGTACTGGCGTTGAAAGACCGGGACGCGATCCGACTTGGCAATGCCATGGCGCATCACCTGAAAAACACATGGGACCGTGTCAAGGATAGCATATGAGCGGCGTTCGTAACTATCGCGCGAAAACCGTTATGTTGGCCTCTCCGGAGGGTCGGACAGGCAAACCTAAGGCGCAAGCGCCAAGTCTAACTTGGCCTCGCCCTGCGCCGCGCGAGCCATGACGCCCACATGCCAAGATGCCCGCGTATTGGCATGTTCTGGCCATATCGTCCTTGGAAACCAGAAGACCTCAATCCGTTGCTGGCGTCACTGTACGATCTGTGGGGATGGCTTATGTCGGACGAGGCGCGGGCGCTCTTTGCACGTTTCATCCTGACTGACCGCGCCTCACATGGGTGCGCCCCGACCAACCTCCGCCTTGCTCTTGATGAGATTTTCTAAAGTGCGCTGACAGTCGCTCCAAGGCGTGACCTATCCGATGGGTTCGGAAAATGGTCAAGTTCCCACCGGTCGTTCCGACGCTGGACGCTGGTTGTTGTGGGACGACATTATGGACGCCGCGAACCAATGCGGTGTGTTTTCCGACGCCCTGAAAGTGATCGGCAGCACCATGTTCCGCGTTCATCAACCACTGCCCAGTCGGGCCGTGGAAATGCAAACCATGAGCCGCTGGCAATGCATAAGTTTTTTGCATCCGACCTTTCCTTATATAGATTTGATTTATGACGGAGGCGCTGTCATCGTGATCGGGCCGGCCAGTCACTGCGCAGGCCAAAAAACCTGCGCCGGGAAACGCGCAGAGATACCATCGGGAGGACTACATGAAACGAACATCGTTCGGCGCAACCGCCGCCGCGGTCATTGTGGCCATTGCCGCTCAGGGTGCATTTGCCGCTGATTTCTCAGGCAAGACCATTGAATACACGATCCCCTTTTCGGAATCCGGCGGCTCCGCGAAATGGGCCAACTTCTTTGCCCCGCTTTTGTCCGATGCCCTGCCCGGCAAGCCGACCGTGGTGGTGCGCTACCGCCCCGGCGCCGGCTCTACCGAAGGCGCGAACTGGTTTCAGGGCCAGCAGGATGAGGGCGACGGGCTGACCATCTTCGGCGACTCCGGTTCGACCAAATTCCCCTACCTGCTGGGTGATCCGCGCGTGCGCTACGAATATCACGACTGGCAACCGGTTCTGGCCTCCGCGACCGGCGGCGTTGTTTACCTGCCCCCCGATCTGGCCGCCAAGTTCGACGGCGACATGGATGATCTCGGCGACGAAGTCTATCTGTACGGCAGTCAGGGCGCCACAACGCTCGACCTCGTGCCGTTGCTGGCGTTCCGGATGCTTGGTCTGGATGTCGATCCGGTCTTTGGCGTCGAAGGTCGCGGCGACGGTCGCCTGATGTTCGAACGTGGCGAAGCCAACATCGACTACCAGACATCATCTGCCTACCTTGCCAACGTGCAGCCGCTGGTGGACGACGGGCTTGCCGTGCCTATCTTTAGCTGGGGCGCGCTGGACGACGCGGGCAATATCGTGCGCGATCCGACCTTCCCCGACATGCCGTCGTTCAAGGAGGTTTGCGAAGCGACCGCCGCATGCGAAACCGAAGGCGTTGCATGGGACGCGATCAAGGCGTTCATCATCGCGGGTTTTGCCAACCAAAAGACCATCTTCTTGCCGTCGTCCGCGTCGCAGGATGTCGTCGACACCTACACCGAGGCGCTGCGCTCGATCGTGACCGCAGAGGGGTTCAAGGATGCCGCAGCCGAAGTGCTTGGCGTCTACCCGCAGCTTGTGGCAGGCGGTGCCATCGAGGCAACCGAGCAGGCGACCTCCATTTCGCCAGAAGCCAAGAAATATGTGCTCGACTGGCTGGTGGACGCTTACGGCATCTCCATGAACTGAACCGTTCTGACCTGATCTGATCGCCCGCCCGGAGTCCCCTCCGGGCGGGTCCATGTTCATTCAAGCCTGCGGAGCCCGCCGTGGAAACAATCATGGAAGCCTTGCCATACATGGGGCAGGCCTTTGCGCTAATCTTCCAACCCGAGCAGTTGTTCTACCTCGTCTGTGGCGTGTTGCTGGGCCTTTCGGTCGGCGTGCTGCCGGGCCTTGGCGGAATCGCAGGTCTCGCCCTGTTGTTGCCGTTCATGTACGGTATGGAGCCGGTCGCGGGCCTTGCGCTGATGATTGGACTGATTGCCGTGATCCCGACGTCGGACACGTTTTCGTCCGTGCTGCTGGGCATTCCCGGGTCTTCCGCCAGTCAGGCCACGGTACTTGACGGCTTTCCGTTGGCCAAAAAGGGTCATGCGGCGCGCGCTTTGTCCGCAGCCTTTACCTCATCGCTGTTCGGCGGTTTGTTTGGCGCACTCATCCTGTCGTTCTTCATTCTCATTGCCCGCCCGCTGATCCTTGCTTTCGGTCTGCCCGAAATGCTGATGATCACGATCCTTGGGCTGTCGATGGTCGCGATCCTTGCTGGCCGTGTCCCGCTCAAGGGGGTCGTCGCTGCGGGGGCGGGTATCCTGTTCGGCACCATCGGGGCAGCCCCTGCGGGCGGCAGCCTGCGCCTGTCCACCTACGATCTGCCCTATCTCGTCGATGGTTTTCAGTTGGTGATCGTCGGTCTTGGCATCTACGCCGTCCCCGAAATCGTCTCATTGCTGCGGCAAGACAAAGCCATCGCCGAAGGCGGTAAGCTGGGCGATGGCTGGGGTCAGGGCGTGCGCGACTGGTGGCAGAACAAATGGCTGTCCCTGCGCTGCGCGGTGATCGGCGTGCTTGTCGGCGTCATTCCCGGCCTTGGCGGGTCGGTGGTGGACTGGCTGGCCTATGGCTCTGCCGTGCAGACGGCCAAGGACCGCAGCCAGTTCGGACAGGGCGACATCCGCGGCGTCATCGCGCCGGAATCCTCGAACAACGCCAAAGAGGGCGGCGGTCTGGTCCCCACCCTGATCTTCGGCATTCCCGGTTCTGGCTCGATGGCAATTTTCCTAGGTGGTCTGGCGCTGTTGAACATGACGCCCGGACCGCAAATGGTGCGCAACAACCTCGACATCACCTACACGATCGTGTGGTCCTTGGCGCTTGCCAATGTGTTCGGCGCGGGCCTGTGTATCCTGCTGTCAAAGTACATCGCCAAGATGACAACGATCCGGTTTACCGTCATCGCCCCCTACCTGTTCATGATCATCGCATTCGCCGCGTTCCAGTCGCGTCAGTCGGCGCTTGATCTTGCCGCGTTGGTGTTCATCGGGATCATCGGCATCATGCTGCGCCGGTTCGACTTTTCCCGGCCCGCGTTCCTGATCGGCTTTGTGCTGTCCAACCAGACGGAAATCTTCGTCAATCAGGCCTATCAGATCGCCGCCGCGCGGTTCCGCCGGTCGGCCGAGTTGGGGTGGGATTACATCCTGTCGCCGATCACCATCGGGCTGTTGCTCTTGACCATCGTTTCCGTCATCGTCGGGATCCGGGCGTCCAAGAACATCCGCGAGAACATCGATGCCCCCACCGGAACCAAGACCGCGCCCGCCATCTTCCTTGGCCTGCTTGTGGCTTTTGCCGCGATCTCTTCCCTTGATGCGTGGGGTGTCTCGCGGTTTCAGGACAAGGTCTTTCCTCTGACCATCGGCATCGTGACGCTGATCGGCGGGGCCTTCCTGTTGCTACGGATGTCTCGCACTCCGGCCAGCGACGATGTCTTTATCGATCTCGAACAGGGTGTCGAAGGCGAAGCCCCGCATGGGTTGTGGTCAACGCTTGCCTGGTTCATCGCCCTTGTCGCAATGACCTTTGCGGTGGGTCTGTTTCTGGCGCTGACAGCGTTCCTGATCGCGTTTTTCCGCATCCGCGGGCGGTTCGACTGGCCACGAACAATATTTGCCTCGGCTCTCGGGCTGGCCTTTATCTGCGGCCTGGCCTGGGTGCTTGGGCGCGACCTGCCGCCGGGCTATTTGCAAACGCTTATCGATCTTCCCTGGCCCCTGACGTAAGGCGCATAGCATGACTCAAACTGCAATTCGCTACCATTTTCTGCGCGGCGGCACGTCTCGCGGGCCCTATTTCCAGCGCTCTGATTTGCCGCAGGATGAGGCAACCTTGTCTCAGGTTCTCATGGCGGTGTGCGGCGCGGGCCATCCGCTCAACATCGACGGGATCGGCGGCGGCAACGCCGTGACCACCAAGGTGGCCATGCTGTCGCCGTCCGAGCGTGACGACTGTGACGTCGACTATTTCTTTGCTCAGGTCGCGGTGGAAAAGCGCGAAGTAGATTACCGCCCGACCTGCGGCAACATCCTTGTGGGTGTGGGTCCTGCCGCCATAGAAATGGGGCTGGTGCCTGCGCTGGACGGGGAAACAACCGTCAAGATCCACGCCGTCAACACCGGTGCCGTGGTCGAGGCGGTGATCCAGACACCGGGCGGCAAGGTGGCCTATGAGGGCGATTTCGAAATCGCGGGTGTCCCCGGCACCGCCGCCCCGATCCGTCTCGGCTTTATGGAGACGGTCGGGTCGGTGACCGGCGCGCTACTGCCCACGGGCAACCTGATCGACGTGATCGACGGCGTCGAGGTGACCTGCATGGACGTGGCCATGCCGGTGATGATGGCGCGCGCGGCGGACTTTGGCCTGACGGGATACGAAACACAGGCCGAACTCGATGAGAACCGGGCCTTTTTTGAGCGGGTCGAGCCAATACGGCTGGAGGCAGGCAAGCGGATGGGGCTTGGCGATGTGACAAAGTCCGTCACACCCAAGATCACGCTGCTGGCCAAACCGCGTTTTGGCGGGACGGTGACGGCGCGCTATTTCATGCCATGGTCGGCGCATCCGTCGATGGCTGTCACCGGCGCACAATGTATCGCCACCTGTGCCATCCTGCCCGGCACGGTGGCCGACGGCTTGACCGAAGGGCTGGGTGCCCTGCCCACACCCGTCACCGTCGGGATCGAACATCCCTCTGGCACCTTCGAGGTTGTCGTCGACCACGAACCTGCCGGCGCGGGCATCGCGATCCGTTCGGCGGGCGTGGTGCGCACCGCACGGCTGCTGGCGCGAGGTGAGGTGCTTGTACCCGCCCGCGTCTGGACTCGCTGAACAGGATCCACGCTCCATGGCCCATCACGTCTTTGAAACGCTTGCCGACACTTTCGCGGCTGAGGGTGTCGACACCTGCTTTGCCCTGCTGGGCGACGCCAACATGCATTTCGCCACAGCGTTGTCAGAACGCGGCGCGCGCATGATCTATGTGCGCCACGAGCATTGCGCCGTGGCGGCGGCGACCGCCTACGCCCGCAAATCCGCAGGCGTCGGCGTGGCAACCGTGACCTGCGGGCCGGGGTTGACGCAGGTGCTGACCGCCCTGCCCGCGGCCGTGCGCGCAGGCTTGCCGCTGGTGATCTTTGCGGGCGAAGCGCCCCTTAGCGCGGCGTGGTACAACCAACAGATCGAGCAAGCCCCCTTTGTCACCGCCTGTGGCGCGCGCTATCACCGCCTGCACCATGTCCCGCGCATGGCCGAGGCGATCCGCAACGCTTTTGCCGAAGCAAAACAGGACCGCATCCCGGTGGTCGTCGGCGTTCCCTTCGATCTTCAGGCGCAGCTCTTGGACATGCCCCCGGCCCTGCCCTCGCCTTCGGCAGACATCACACTGTCACTTGCCCCGGCACCACCCCATCCTGACGCCATTGCAGCGCTGGCCGCCCGCGTCGACGCTGCCAGTCGCATCGTGGTGATGGCCGGACTGGGGGCTGCAGCCTCGGGGGCGACACCCTCCTGTCGCGCGTTGGCCGAAAAAACTGGCGCGCTGTTGACCACAACACTGCCCGCCCGGGGGCTGTTCTATGGCGACCCTTTCAATGTCGGCATCGCAGGCGGGTTTTCCTCGACGCTAGGCCGCGCGCTGTTCGCCGAGGCCGATCTGGTGATCGCCGTCGGCTGCCGCCTGACCCAACACAACCTCGACAAGGGCAAGCTTTTTGCCGGGGCCGAGATTGTCCAGATCGACACCGACCCACAGGCCCTGAGCCAAGGCAGGGTCGCGGCCACGCACCACCTGCGCGGCGACGCGCGCCTCAGTGTCGAGGCCCTGACCGCTGCCATCGCGCCCGCACGTGGATGGCGCACTGACAGACTGGCTCGCGCCATCGCCGAGGCCCCCTCGGACACAGCAACTTTTCCGCCGGAACCGGACGTTCTCGATCCTCGCGATGTGGTCCGCGCGCTTGACCGGGCCCTGCCGCAAGACTGGCAAATGGTCAATTCATCGGGTCACTGTTCATTCTTCTTCGCCCATATGGACCGCCCCTTTGAGACCTTCTTGACGATCCGCGAGTTTGGGGCCATCGGAAACGGCATCTCTTATGCCATGGGCGTTGCAGCAGCGCGCCCCGGCGACACGGTGGTGATGTTCGACGGTGACGGCTCTCTCTTGATGCACATACAGGAACTCGAAACCATCCGTCGGCATGGGCTCAATATCGCGATCTGCGTGCTCAACGACGGCGCGTATGGGTCGGAAATCCACAAATTGCGCGATGACGGCCTGTCAGACGCGGGTGCCGTCTTCGGGCGGACCGATCTTGCCGCCATTGCGCGCGGCTTTGGCATCGGCGGCGCGCGTGTCACGGATCTTGCCATCCTGCCTGCACTGGTTTCGGAATTTGCCAGAACTGGCGGGGCGGCGGTGTGGGACTTCCATGTCTCTGACCGCGTCGCCTCACCCGTGATACGGCGCGCACATCCGGGCGGCCATTGCGGCACCGATCATCCTGTTGCCCTTGGAGAACTGCTATGAAAGTGCATATTCTTGACGATTGGTATGACTGCCTGCGCGGCCTGCCCTCCTTCGAGGCGCTTGACGGCCACGACGTCACCGTCTGGACCGACCGTGCGCCCGATGCAGCCACGCTTGCCGCGCGTCTCAAGGGGGCCGAGGCGGTTGTCCTGTTCCGAGATCGCAGCGCCATCACACCTGAGGTTGCCGAAGCGCTCGACGGTGTACAGCTCATTGCCATGCGCGGCCAGCACACCCATGTCGATGTCGGTGCCCTAACCCGCGCGGGCGTTCTGTTCTGCTCCAGAATGACCAAAGACGGGCCGTCCACATCGACCGCCGAACTGACCTTTGGTCTGATCATTACCGCCCTGCGTTATCTGCCCGAACAGATCACATCGGCACGGGCCGGAGCGTGGCAAGGGGACGCCCCGCTGGGGCGCAATGTGGCGGGCAAGACACTTGGCCTTTACGGGTACGGCGCGATCGCGCGGGTCGTGGCCGGTTTCGCGCGCGCCTTTGGCATGCAGGTACAGTTCTGGGCTTCTGACGACAGCCGCGCCCGCGCCGTCGCAGACGGAGAAACCGTGCCCAACAGCCGCGCAGAATTCTTTGCGACCTCTGACGTCGTGTCGATCCACAAACGCCTGACATCCGACACGCGGGACGAGATCACCCGGGCCGACCTGATGGGGATGACGCCGGGTTCGGTGCTGGTGAACACCTCACGCGCCGGGCTGATCGAGGCGGGCGCAATCCTCGATGCGCTCAATTCCGACCGGATCGGGCGAGCCGCCCTTGACGTTTTCGCGGGCGAACCCGTCAGCGATCCTGCGGACCCGCTGTTGTCCCATCCGCGCGTCATCCCGACACCGCATGTCGGCTTTGTCACCGCCGAGGAACTCGACAGGCAATTTGGCGATATCTACGCGCTGGTGAACGCATACAGCAGCGCAAAACCCGTGGAGATGATCAATCCCGAGGTCTGGACGACCGGTCAGAGCTAGTTGCAATATGGGTGCGGAACTTGTCCAGCATTTCGCACTCGAGCAATTCGAGCAGAGCGCTTGCGTTGTTAGACAGCGGCACGCCGCGTCGGGACACGATCCCCAGCGTCCGCTGCAACCGCACCCCTCGGAACGGGAGCGCAACGAGCATCACCGGTGCCATTGCAATGGCGCTTTCAGGCAGGATTGTCAGTGCCACGCCAGCACGTACGAGGCGCATCGCCATCGTGGCATTCTGAACCTCGAACTGCCACTGGATGCGGTCGCGCATGTCTCCGAATGCGGCATCCAGCAACTGGCGGTTCTTGGACTGCGACCGGATGCGGGCCAGCTTTACCCCCACGATATCGTCCAGCGTGACATGATCCCGAGCGGCAAGAGCGTGCCCCTGCGGCACGAAGAGGTGGTAATCCTCTTCGACCAGTGGTCGCAAACGCAGATCCGACAGTTCCGCCGACACGATGGTCACGCCGAATTCCGCCACGCCGCTACGGACCGCACCGGAAATGCGGTCCACCGGGATATCGAACACTTCGTAAGCGATATCGGGCCGCTTGGCGCTCATCACCCCCAGGACCGACGGCAGGACAGCATTGGCAATCGAGGGCAGACAGGCAAAGGCGAGCTTTCGCGCCTGTCGCTGCGCCCCCGCACGCACCGACTCGTAGGTGTCGTGCAACGCCTTCAACAGCGCCCGCGCCTCAGGCAGCAACCCCTGCCCGGTGTCGGTCAGCGACACTTCGCGGCTGGACCGGATCAACAGCGCAGACCCCAGATCCTCTTCGATCTTGCGCAGCCTGTGAGACAGCGCCGCCTGACTCAGGTTCAGCGCCTCGGCCGCCCTTTGGAAAGAGCCGTAGTCGGCAATTGCCACAAACGCCTCAAGCCCCAGATAGTCCACGCGCATGTTAACCCCTCCTACGCGGTCGCGCCAAGGCTACAGCCCCGCCGGTCAGGAGCAAGCCCCGGATGATTCCGCCCCTTTTGCTGCCCGACGGGATGACAGAGATTGTCTTTGCCGTCCTCATTTTCACCAGCTTTGCAGCCTCCTTTATCACCGTCGCATTCGGCATCGGCGGTGGCGGCATCCTTCTGGCGGTCATGGCTACACTTGTGCCACCCGCCGCGCTGATCCCGACCCACGGCGTTATTCAGATCGGTTCGAACCTCGGGCGTGCCTTGCTGACATTTGCGCATGTCTACTGGCCTGCCCTTCCGGCCTTTGCGATTGGCTCTGTTGTCGGTGCGGCAGCAGGCGGTGCCATTGTGGTCAGCCTGCCGCCCGCATGGGTGCAGATCGGTGTCGGCGGCTTCGTCATCTGGAGCGTTCTTTCCAAGCCGCCCAAGGGCCTGCGGGATTGGCCGCTACTGGTGGGCGCGATATCGAGTTTCCTGACCATGTTCTTTGGCGCAACCGGGCTGTTTGTCGCCACCTACACCAAGTCCCACAAGCTTCCGCGCCATTCGCATGTCGCCACGCACGCCGCACTGATGACCGTTCAGCACGGCGTGAAAACCATCGCATTTGGCCTTTTGGGTTTCGCCTTTGCGCAGTGGTGGGCATTTATCATAGCGATGATCTGTGCGGGCTTTATCGGAACGCTGGCCGGCAAGCTGATGCTCAACCGGATAGATGACCGCCGCTTTCGGCTGGCGCTGGATACCATCCTGATCCTGTTATCGGTGCGGTTGATCTATGGTGGTCTGCGCGACCTTTTGTGGTAATCCGCCGCAAGCGGCGCGTCATATTTAGCGGCGCTGCCCCCCCTCAACGCCGTCACCCGTCAAAACCCGCGCGCCACCGCGGGATACAGCGTCAGCAGAAAACGTAGCACGGGCCCAAGATGCCGCGCCAAAAGACCACCAACCCACGCGGTGCCGGTCACAGCGTGTTTCACCAGACCTCTAAACCCCGCAAAGTACAGCGGCCCGTGAGGGGCCAGAATACCAAAACCATAAGGCAGGATCGTGCCACCCGAGGGCGCCCCGAAACACAACGCGAACCGCCAAGGCACAGTCGGCCCCTGCCCCGCAAAGCAATAGTCGGCCCCCCGATGCAATCTTGTCAATTTGCGCTGGCCCGCCCCATGCAGAGTTCAGCTTGCCAGCAGCGGTTTTCGCTGATGAAACTGCCAAAACCAGCCGTCAAACAATCGCACACAAAAAGGATCATCATGAGTCAGGCTTTAGAGGCGATCGCGCCCGGTTCATCTCTTCGGGCAGCTATTAATCTGGGCAACAGGGCGCTGGTGCAACAAGAAAACGGGACGCTGAAGGGGATCACGCCCCAGCTTGCCCGCCGGCTGGCGGAGGAGATCGGCAAACCCGTCGAATTTGTTCTCTATGAGGGCGCTGGCAAAACGTTCAACGATGCGGGCAAGGGGCTCTGGGACGTGGGCTTTTTGGCGATCGACCCTGCGCGCGCCAAAGCCGTGTCCTTCACCCGTCCCTACAAAGAGATTGTCGCCACCTACGCTGTGCGCAATGACAGTCCCGTCACCGCAATCGAAGACGCAGACATGCCCGGAACCAAGATTGTTGTCGGCGCGGGGTCTGCCTATGACCTTTACCTGACAAGCGCACTGAAGCACGCTGAATTGGTGCGTGCGCCGGATCCCGGCGCGTCCTTTGAACTATTTCGAGACGGCGTCGGAGATCTGGTCGCAGGCGTCCTGCAAAGTTTGCAGCGCAATTTTCCCGCTGGATCCGGCGTGCGGATTATTCCCGGCCAGATCACCGCCGTGAGACAGGCGATGCTTTTGCCTTACCATGACGCCGACCGAACCGCCGCGCTTGACGCATTTGTCGAACGTGCCATCGAAAGCGGGTTTGTGGCTGCAAACACCTGAGCGAAACCGTGCTGACATCAATCACACCGGTATCGAGGTAACGAGGCGACGCATCCATCGTCCGCGGTCAGACAGGACCACAAGGCGTCGCGGTCCCCAGATTGGCGCAGTTGGTCGGCAGTTTTTACCCCCTCAGCTGACAGCGGGAACTGTTCGTTCAGATAAAAAAGTCGGTTTCGTCCGCAACCGACCAGTTCGCGGTACGCGCGGCCAAGGTCTTCTTTCGCGGTCTCGCGCCGGTCGAGATGCTTCCGCTTCGGTGAAGGATTTTCGATGCGGGCCTTGGTGCAACGGTGCCGCGTGGCGCCTCGTCGGCCCGCGTTGGAAATCCTCCCAATGTGGAAGCAGCGGTGGCCAGGCGCTGTCTATGGGGAAAGTGAACTGAGGTTTCCAGCGACGGTGGAACGTGACTGACGGCTCGAAGGAAATCGACGGCCTTCAAGGGCGTCCTGATCTGCGCTGGTGATGATATTCGGCCTCGTTCGGCGCATTTGGTCGGCGGCTCGCGGGCCACTTGCGACTCGGGGCAAGCCCGGAGCCATCGGGGACGGGTAACCGATCCAGAGTGGTTTTTGTGACAGTGACGGGCGGTTCGTCATGCGGCCTGCTCCCGTGGTGGTGCGCGCGACGTCGGTTTCTGGCCTAAGCGGAATATCTCGACGATGCGCATCGGGCTGCCGCAGGATGGGCATGGTTCGCGCAGGGTGAACGGGATGATCTCTGCCTCGGGTTCCGGCACGGTGAACGGTTCCGGCATCGGGACGCTGAGCAGCGCACGGCTCCTGTTGATATGCGCCCGCTGCCTGATGGTGCGCGCGGATAACGGTGCTGTCCACTGCCCGGCAGTGGCTTGCATGCAAACCATGAGGGGGATCATCTGCAGGGCGTCCGGCACCACCCCACTCTGGTTCAGCGCCTCCATGAGGTCTTCCCACACTCAAAGCCGATCCAAGCAGATCTGCTGTGCCCGCGGGCATCACACAGCAATCCTACAATTCCGGTGAAAGCCATGTGAAGGGCACAAAGCCCAGAACTCGTAAGTTATTGAATTTTATGGTGCCCCCACACGGACTCGAACCGCGGACCTACTGATTACAAATCTGTTCTACCACCTTCTCATGGCGCCACATGTCTGAAATAATATAGTTGAAAAACAGCTTGATACAGCTCGAGAGTTGAACATTGCCGACCATCGATAGCCGCCATTGCGCACGTGATTTGAGAGCCTAAGATGAGCCTAACGGACCTACAGATTAGACGTCTGAAGGCCCCGGAGATGGGGCAAAAGACGTACTATGACCCTGGATTGCCCGGCTTCGGCGTGCGTGTTTCGCAAGGCGGCAGCAAGACCTTTGTTGTCGTTTATGGCAAGGATCGCCGCCGCCGCAGTCTCGGGCGCTATCCAGAGCTTTCGCTGTCAGATGCCCGCATCCTGGCAAAGCGCACACAGGCAGACTTCGCGCTTGATGTGGTTTCGCCTTCTCAAGACTTGCCCGCCATTCCCTTCGAGGCCGCGCGCGAGAAGTTTCTGGCAGACACCGAGACCAGGACGAAGACCCGGACAATCGACGAATACCGTCGCCTCCTGTACCGGCATTTTCATTTTGATTGCGCCTTGTGCGAACTGACCCGCGATCAAGTTGCATCCCCAATTGAAGCGCTGAAAGCCACGCCGTCGGAGCAAAAACACGCCTTCGTCGCCATCCGCACCATGATGAACTGGTGCGTCAAACGCGGGTTTCTACACGTATCACCGGTCCCGGCGTTCACCTTCAGATCAAAGCCAAGGGAACGGGTCTTGAGCGACCTGGAACTCGCGGCTGTCTGGCACCGCGCCGAAGCTTATGGATGGCCATTCGGTCGGATCGTCCAACTCCTCATTCTGACCGGGCAGCGCCGCGGTGAGATCGTCGGCCTTCGCAGAAGCTGGATCGACGCGAAATTGATCTGCTATCCCGCCGAGTTCGTGAAGAACCAGCGCTCGCACACCATTCCCCTCGGGAATTGGTCTATGAAGATCATCGAAAGCCTGCCCGAAACCACCGACCTGCTGTTTCCCTCCCGCCTGGACGAGACCAAGCCTTACAACGGGTTTTCCAAATCCAAGGTCGCCTTTGACCGCGCGTTGAACATCGCCCCCTACACACTTCACGATCTGCGCCGGACGTTCAGCAGCTCGATGGCCCGGCTGGGCACGCCCCTCCATGTGACAGAGAAGATGCTCAACCATGTCTCGGGCACGATCAGCGGGGTCGCAGCCGTGTACAATCGCCACGCCTATCTCGACGAAATGCGACAGGCCTATGCCGCATACGAGGCCCATATCCACGAAATAGTCGAAAAATATGGACCCAACGGTGATTCGCTCATAGGCTGAGGTGACCTAGGGACTGTCGAAACCTGGGCATCGCGATGCTCTTCATTCATGGAGAGATCGTGATGAGGATACTGTCAAAGCGTCAGGTCAAGGAGTTGGTCCTATACTCGCCGCAACACATAGCTCGCCTGGAGAAAGCAGGCCAATTCCCGAAACGGGTACAGCTGGGCGTGAACCGGGTTGGCTGGGTGGAAGCGGAAGTGCTGGATTGGCAGGAAGAACGGCTTGCCCGCCGCGACGTCCAAGACGAACGCTCCTGACCAGGGAGCCGGGTGACCGGGGTTGCAAACTCGGTCACCTATTTGAATCCAAATCGACGAAATATCGGAAACTCCGAGATGCCAAGTAACATTTGGCCTCTAACAGTACGCCAAAATTCAGACGAATCGTGTTCGCGTCACTCCCCGCACATAAATTTAAAGCAACAATTGAACGAAAACTAAGAGTCTTAGAGGTCCAGAATGTCCCGCTACTCTGTTGCCCCCATTTACACATCCAATGCTTCTAACATCGCTGCAGCCTTAGAGATTGATATTTTTTCAGGTGGTCAGTTTTACAATTGGGCATCAGGGGTAAGCATTGGCGGCGGATTCGCCCTTACCGCGGGCCATGTACTATTTGACCCCAATCTGCCTGCGGCAGGCCTGGAGATATCATCAGCCGCTGGTACAAATTTGGAGTTTGGCATTGGATCATTTTTGGCAATGCGCGGTGAGAATACATTCAACATTGGTGACTTTTCTCCTTTCGGAACCGGAGTAGACATAGCTCTAATTTCTGGGATTGGCTTCAATCACCCAACCCCAATGTTGGTATGGCAGGATCCAAGCATGGCGCACGGTGATATCTACGCGCTCGGCTATCCCGGCTATAACTATGGCGGCGAGCAGCTTTACTCCACATCAGGCACACTCAGCCCGGGGAGCTACGGCGAATACCAATTTGACTACGAGAAAGAGTTTTTTGGCCTCGCGGGAATTGATCTTAATTATTCAATGATGGGATGGGACGCGAATGATGACTTTGGATCGATTGGAGGCTTTAGCGGATCTGGCGTTTGGATTTCTCACCAGATCCTTTCCGGTTACGATCTTCGCCAAGACTTATTGATCGGCCTTGTTTCAGGCGCAAATACAAGCGTTCGCGGGGAGCTTGCGCCAGGTATTATTGCACCAATAAGCTCAGTATATTGGGAACTCGCCGACGCATTGACGATAGCCAATGCTGACGCTGACAATTTTGGCGTAAACGTTCTGATTTCCAGTGAAAATGAAACGGAATTTTCCGGCACATTCTTTCATGAGATCATTCATGGCAGCTCTAGCGCAGATCGCTTGTATGGCCTGGGAGGGGATGATGAGATTTTTGGAAAAGAGGGCTCAGACACACTCGTTGGCGGGACAGGAAACGACTCTCTGCATGGTGGAGACGGCTACGATACCGTCTTACTGAAAGGGGACATGGCGGATTATCGGATTTCGGCAAATGACGATGGTTCATTTTCTATATCGCACGTTCATTCCGACAAAAGTGATGGAGTTGACCAGCTTTTTGAAATTGAATTGGTACGATTTGGTGACGGTCAGGATATTGAGCTGGACGGGTTAACAGTTCTGGAAATTCCATCAGATCTTGTTCGAGGCGAAGGCAACATCATCGCGCAAGATTGGATGCGCAGTGGAGATTTGAGCTTTTCAGTTACCTTGTTTGCGGATGGAACGATTGTTCGGCCCTCCGACGGTATATTTAATGATGGAACCTTCACACTCAACGCAGGCTTTTCTCTGTACCCAGATCAAGGTGTCATCCCCGTAGGCAGAGCCACGTTTGATGACGATGAACTGAGTTCGGTCACATATACCATTCAGGACAATCCCGCTGTCGAAGACGCTGTATTTTTTTCGATCAACGGAGGCCCGCTGACCAAAGAGGTGACGATCGAATACCTCTCCATCGGGGATGGCGTTGATCGCATTGGGGGGGGATTGTGGGGCGATCCCCACCTGCTCACCTATGACAATGTCGGCTATGACTTCCAAGCTGCGGGAGAGTTCGTGCTGGTCCACGCCAAGACCGGCGATCCATACATCGTGCAGGCTCGTTTTGTCCAAATCTCTTCGGCTGTGTCGGTAACCGAAGCGATTGGCACGCTCGTCGACGGCCACACTGTCACCGTCGAAGTCGACGGCGCCGGCGGCAAGATCACGGTCAATGGCGTGGTCACAGAGGTCGCCGATGGCGCCTCGGTCAGCGTCGGTGCCGGGACAATCTCTCGCGACGGTGACAGGATTCAGATCGACCACGGCAATGGAGACATCACCCTTGTCGCGGCTTTCACGACCTTCCTGTCCGTCGCGCCGCAGCCTTCATTGGCGCGTGATCCTGGTTCGCTAGAAGGACTGCTCGGGAACGGCAACGGAGACCCCACGGATGATCTGCAACTGGCCGACGGTACAGTTCTGACGACTCCCGTGCCTGTCGAGACGCTCTACGGCGATTTTGCAGACAGTTGGCGGGTTCAGCCCGGAAACCGCTACTTGCCCGGTGACCCCGAACCTTTCAAGGCGCCGGACCGCATCATCACGATTGACAGCCTGCCGCAAGAACTCCGCGCGGAAGCGGAGGCTGCAGTGGATGCCATGGGGATCACCAACCCCATCCTGCGCGAGGCTGCCATTCTCGACTATGCCCTCACCGGCGATGAGGAATTCATCGAGACGGGTCAACTCGCAGAACAAATCTTCGATCCCTTGGTCGATACCGTCGCCGTTGATCCGGTCAGCAACCCCGCGATCATTTTGCAGGCCGCGACTTTGACCGTGGATGAAGATGATCCGGCTGCGCGCGTCGTCGAGTTCACGGTGTCGAGGGCGGCGACCGTCGGCGATGTGACGATCGACTACACGGTATCCGGCACCGGAGCGTCACCGACCGATGCTGACGACTTTGTCGGCCAGATCGTTGCGGGGTCCGTGCTCATCCCGGATGGCGTCGAAAGCCAGACCTTCACAGTCGAAATCGCCGATGACGCCGTCTTCGAGGGGACCGAGACCTTCTCCGTCAGCATTGCCGTCGAACCGGACCAAGCCGCCAACTACGAGGTGCTGGTTTCCAGCGTCAATCTTTCGATCACCGACAACGACAATGCAGCTCCGACAGATATCGCCCTTTCGCCGGGGGACGTGGATGAAAACTCCACCGGAAATACCGTGGTCGGCGCATTGCTGGCGACCGACCCGAATGCCGACGATACACATACGTTCACATTCTTGGATGACGCGGGTGGCTTGTTTGCCCTGGACGGCAGCAACATCATTGTGGCGCTCGGCGCGCAGTCGGATTTCGAGGCTGCCAGCGAGCATACCATCGAAGTCAGGGCGATGGATTCCGGTGGCTTGAGTTTTGACAAGACACTGAATGTCACTGTGAACGATTTGCCGGATAGCTTCCTCGGCGGCCCGGGCAACGACACCATTCTTGGAGATGCCGGTGACAATACGATCGAAGGGTATGCTGGCCACGATATCATCTCGTCCGGTCGTGGGGCTGACGTCATTGGCCTAGGCCAGGGCAATGATCTTTTGACCGGACCGTTGGGATTCTTCTTCGGCGACACAGTCAAGGACTTCGGTATGAATGACCGGATGTTCTTTGAGGGACTGCAGTTGACGCGCGATGGCATCGGCGTGACGCACGGATCTGCCATTCTGGATATCGACGACGATGGCGACGGGTCATCCGACGGATCGTTTACGCTCGAAGGCGACTTTTCAGGCGGGGACTTCATGGCCGCGCGCCTCGAAACTGGAACGCAGGTCACATTCGAGAATTTCCTGGCGTCCTTGCAGAACAAGCAGGCGGTGAACGGGAGCGATATCAACGGCATCATCAACGCCGAGTTCCTCAACGGCCATAATGTCACCGACATGACAGTCACCTTCGAGGCCAATGCATCCGCCGGTTTTGACAACACCATCGGATATTATGAGATCGACCCCTCGGGCAATCTGCTCAACGTTACAATTCTGGCGGTGAATGCGAAGACCACGTCCGGTCCAATTGATATCAACGTAGGCGACCCCAACAACGACATCGGTTTCTTCCTTGTTCAGGATGGCGCAAACAAGATCGCGGGTTCAGAATTCTTCGCAGACGACTTCGAGTTCGTAAGCGACGGAACGGGTGGTTTCGACTTAGCTAGCCAAGGGGCCGTGCTGACCGGCGTAAATGTTTTTTTCTCGCATGATGCAACATTGAACCCTGACGGCATGGAGCATGTACTGTCTGGTGTGTCTGACGACGGAGAAGGTGCGCTACGTATTGGGTTCGAGGACCTTATGCGTAACGGCAAGAGCGACGACGACTTCCAAGACGTTATCCTTTATGTCGATATTGCATGATCCCAGACGCCATAGTTCTGTTGGAAATACGAGATGGCTCTCAGGTTTGAGCCATCTCGATCAATACCCGAGAACGTGCTGTTGCGAAGTGCGGCAACATGGTCGTTTTCCGACCGCTGGCAGATCTCTCGCCTTTTGGGGAGCCAGATAGGAATGTTCCGTCGCGCCAAATGCCCGGACAGCCAGATATCATCGACCATCCAGAGATCGTTGGGGATCTTGTAGAATAGGGCATCGATGAAAGTTGGCAGTACTAGCACACCGCCATAGCCTTGGAGTAGGTCGACGTAACCCGCTCGAGCAACTAAGCGCCGGGCCGGTTTCGGGCCTTTAGTCACAAGGCGCTTTTCTTGCCATTGCTGTCGTACCCTTCGATACCGATATACTGGATCGAAATACTCCTTGCCTATTTTTGCTCGATCGCAGGTGTTATGTGGTTCCGGTGTAGGCAGTACGTCATGTAGGTGTCGACCGGCAATAGCGATGCACTCATTGGGGCGCTGGTAGTGGGCTTCAAGCAATCCCTGACTCCAGTTCTGTGGGTATATCCGATCATCATCACAGAATAATATTGGCGTGTCATCGCCCGATAGTTCGGAGGCTGCGTGCAGCACTTTTGAGGCAGGTCCGAAATCATCTTCAACGATTACAATGCGAACTGATTTTGGTACCTCTGGCAACTGTCCGTCAAACTCCGGGAAACGTCGATATCGACGCGGCAGATATAGCCTTATCTCCTCGATAGGCGCTACCTGCGACAACAAGCTATCCACAACTGGTTGCAGCGCCTTGAACCGTGGTGGAATGGACGTGAGAGAGATTATTGCCATATGCCGCCTAATGAAAACCAGGTCGCATTCCAACCTGCATCAATTTTCTTGATGGATGGTCATACTACTAAACCCGGTGCGTTGCCATGGTCTCAAATAGCATTCCGAATCGAAGTGCGACATAATACCAGATTGATTGGCCGACTGTGTAAGAACCGACTGTCGAACTCGTTCTGAGTACGGGCGTATTAGATTGAGGAACTCAATGTGCCGCTTGTTGCTGGTGAAAACCAACAACACCAGCAGGTTCGCCTTCAGCCCATAATGCTCGTGATACAAACCCTGTTCAATAACCTCCGCATATTGAGAAATCGATCGGGCATAGGATTTCCGGGCCGCTGCCGAGGTCTGCGGCTCAGTCCCCCGATCCACTTCCAGTGCAAATGCTCGAAAGCGCCCACCATAGTCGAGTGCAAACAGTTGGTCGGGGATCAATTTTCCTGAGGACGTCGGGATCGCCAAGGGCGCATTTTTCTTTTCGAGGATCACATGTCCGGGAATATACCCGACTCCTTGCCGCTTCGCTGCGATATCGATGGCACTGGTGACGCACGACGTCATATACCCATGCCACCAGTGTCCTGTCGGACGCAGCGTTGTTTCCTTGATGCCGAGTTCTTCGAGGTAGTCGAGGCCTTTGGGGCCGAGATCGTAGATGTACGGTTTGCACTCGGCCCGTTCGGTGGCCCGTTGTTGCGACGGCAATCTGAGATAGCTAGACGCCCGCAGTTTCTGCATGGCGCGCAGCGCCGTGTCTTTGCAACGATGCGTGTCACAGGTCAGCTCAAAGAGATATTGCGAGGACTGCGGCCCATGGCGCTCGATGTGTTTCAGCCATCGAATCTCGCGCTCGGTCAAACGGACGCGTGCGACCGGGGCGATGTGGTAGAAAGTGGCGCGACCCAGTTTGTCTGTCTGTTTCATGAGCTGCAGGATAGCTGGTCTCACAATTCCGGCGAAGGTTTGGTTGGATCGTCGTCGTCGAATTTTTCTTCTGGTTCAGAAAGTTCCGGCTCATCTGAGGCGCTATGTTCCGTCTTGCGCTGGAGTGGTTCGGCGTAGCATTCGCGGTTGTGTTGCCGGATCGCATCGATCTCGTCTTTTGTGGCGCGCGGTAGTTTCTCCAAAACAAAAAACGGAAAGCTGATCGGCACGGCCCTTTCCGTCAATCCACGTACAAAGGTTGCGAAAGTGCCCTTTGGTTGACGCTGGATGGTATCGGGGTCGCAGGACATTTGCCCCGAGAGGGCACGGGCATCGCGTGCCGAAACACCGCCCGCCAGCTTGATTGAGGTGTTGGCTTCAAACGCTTCCTGCAAGCCATTGGAAAGCTGTCCGAGGTACTGGTGCGCCATGACCATGCCGACCTTGTATTTCCGGGCTTGGCTGAGGATCACGCCGATGTTCTGGTCGAAATAGTCCTGCGCCTCATCGATGTAGACAAGGGCCGGAAGGCGGTCAAAATCGGGCACTGTGGCGCGTTCCTGGGCAGCCTGGGCGATAAGCGTGCGCGTTTCGCGTGATCGTGGGCACTGATTTCATCTGATCGTGGGCACCCATTTCACGGGAAGCCGGGCACCGATTTCACGCCATCTCGGGCAGTGATTTCGCGGGATCATGGGCAGAACTGGTCGACGAACTGAGGATACTCCCCCTCCGGATCAACAGGAGGGGCCGAATGCCGACAGGACGTCTGACCATGCGCCGTATACGGGACGTATTGCGATTGAAGTTTGCCCAAGGGCTGAGCGAGCGGGCGATTGCCACCTCGCTGGGGCTTGGGAAAGGGAGCGTCGGGGCGTATTTGAGACGTGCCCGGGAAGCGGGGCTGAGCTGGCCGCTGCCGGATGACCTGGACGACGACAATCTCGAGTTGTTGCTGTTTCCGGCGTCCCCGACCGTGCCGGACCCGAACCGTCCCGTTCCCGACTGGTCGGTGATCGACAAGGAGTTGCGCAGGCGCGGGGTCACCCGAATGCTGCTGTGGCAGGAATACCGTGCGCAGCACCCTGACGGTTTCGGCTATACTTGGTACTGCACGCATTTCGATGCCTGGAAGGGGCGCGTGCGGCCAAGCATGCGGCAGACGCATGTCGGCGGCGAGAAAGTCTTCGTGGATTTTTCCGGCGACACGATCGACGTCGTCGATCCCGATACCGGTGAGGTGCATGCGGCGAAGCTGTTTGTCGCCGCGATGGGCGCGTCGAGCTACACCTACGCCGAAGCCGTCGCCTCCGAGGGGCTGGAAGACTGGATCGGCGCGCATACGCGCATGTTCCGCTATCTCGGCGGTGTGCCAAAAGCCGTGGTTCCTGACAATCTGAAGTCCGCGGTGATCAAGCCCGATCGCCATGATCCGGGTCTGAACCGCACCTATGCCGAACTGGCCGAGCACTATGGTACAGCGATCCTTCCGGCGCGCGTGCGCAAGCCGCGCGATAAGGCGAAAGTGGAGGTCGCAGTGCAGGTGGCGCAGCGCTGGATTCTGGCGCGGCTGCGGAACCGGCGGTTCTTCTCCCTGGCCGAGCTGAACGCGGCGATCCGGCCCTTGCTCGACGATCTGAACACGCGGATCATGCGCGATTACGGGGCCAGCCGCGCCGATCTTTTTGCCACGCTGGACCGCCCGAACCTGCTGCCGCTACCTGCCGAGCCTTATGTCTTCGCCCGCTGGAAACGGGCCCGTGTTGCGCCAGACTATCATATAGAGGCGGATGGCTGCTGGTACTCGGTCCCCTTTGGCCTGATCCGCCAATTGGTCGATCTTCGGATCTCTCAGACGGCTGTGGAAATCTTCCATCGCGGCAAGCGCGTGGCCAGCCACGCCCGCAATCCCGGGCGGCGCAGCCATGTGACGGTGCCCGATCACATGCCGTCCGCGCACCGGCGCTATGCCGAATGGACCCCGGCCCGCATCCTCGCCAGCGCCGAAAAGCTGGGGCCATCGGTCGCCGCGTTCTGCCAGATCGTCATGGAGGACCGCCCCCACCCGGAACAGGGGTTCCGCACCTGCCTGGGCGTGCTGTCGCTGGCCAAGAGCTTTGAGCCGGACCGCCTCGACGCGGCTTGCCGCCGGGGCGTGACGATCAAGGCGCGGTCGGTGTCCTCCATTCGCTCGATCCTGAAGACCGGCCTCGATCGGGCCTTTCTGAAGCCCGAAACCGAAGAGCTTCCCCTGCAACACCCCAATATCCGGGGTCGAAATTACTACCACTGAGAAGGAGACAACATTGCTGACACATCCCACATCCGACCGGCTCGAGGCCCTTGGCTTCACCGGCATGGCCAAGGCGCTGGACGAACAGCGCCGGGCTGGCGCCACGTTCGAAAACCTCAGCTTCGAAGAGCGGCTGGGCCTGCTGGTGGATCGAGAGGCGACCGAGCGCGACACCAAGAAGCTGGCAACACGGCTGAGGTTCGCCGCGCTCCGGCAGGCCGCATGCGTCGAAGACATCGACATGCGCAGCCCGCGCGGCATCGACAAATCGGTCATGGCCCATCTCATCGACGGTGGCTGGATCGACCGGCACGAGAATTTGCTGGTCACTGGGCCAACAGGCCTGGGCAAGAGTTGGATTGCCTGCGCGCTCGGTCACAAGGCCTGCCGTGACGATCGCCGGGTCATGTATCACCGCGTGCCTCGGCTCTTCCAGGCGCTGGCCATCGCCCGGGGCGACGGCCGCCACGCCCGCGTCCTGAAATCCATCGAACGTACCGAGCTCCTGATCCTGGACGATTGGGGCCTGTCGGTGCTCACTGCCACCGAACGCCGTGACCTCCTGGAAATTCTGGAGGACCGGCAGGGCCGCGGCTCGACCATCGTCACAAGCCAGTTGCCAGTCGACCAATGGCACGAGGCCATCGGCGATCCGACCCTCGCCGACGCCATCCTCGACCGCCTCGTTCACAACGCCCACCGCCTCACCCTGACCGGAGACAGCATGCGAAGAAAGATGAGCGCCACGAAACCGCTTGACCCAACAGGTCGGGCCTGACTCAATGAACCTTGTCGACCAGCCTGCCCACATCCGTGAAATGGCTGCCCGAGATGGCGTGAAACGCGTGCCCGAGATCGCGTGAAATCACCGCCCATGTTCCGCGAAATACGCGATAAGCGCGATAAAGAAGCGTCCGAAGATCTCGGTGCCCTGTTCTTTTAGCAGTGACTTGCTGGTGTTGATCAAGATCAGTTTGCCCGCGTTCATCTCGGTGAACATGTCGAACTTCGACTGCGGATGGGAAAACATCCGTTCAAAGGTCTGGTTCTCCAATACGCCATAGAGACGGCGCAGCACCTGCGTCTTCGTATTGGTGAATTCCCTGCTGTCGAATTCGGTCTCGAAGAACCGGCGTGGCGTGCCTTCAAGCTTGGCGATCTGGTCACGGTATTTTTCGGTGCCGCCGGGTTCCATCAACTCGCGAAGCGTATGGATGGTTGCATCCGGGATATGAAACATCAGCCGCGTCACGTAGCGGAAGACCACGTTTTGCTTGGCGGTCATCCCGGCAGACAAGAGCGAGCCCAGCACAAAATCGTAGAGCTCGATGATCGAATTGGTCAGCCGTTCACGTTCCAGGTCGCCGTAGTCCGCCAGCCGTTCCTGGCCGACGGAAAACAGGTTCAGGCTGACCGGGTAGCCGATGTCCTCGGGATCGATCAGTACGATCCGTTCCGGCGGCAGCGTCCGGGCGCGCAGGAGGTTGCCGATCAGATCACCCTGACTGTCGATCACGATGACCGTCTTGTCGGCGCGTGCCACCTCTTCGAGATCGCGCCCAATGAAATACTGCAGCGTCTGGGATTTGCCGTGACCAGACCCCGCGACGATGTGCGTATGCTCAAACCGCCGGTTTTCAGGAATTTCAAAGGGCGTCCGCAGCCGAAAAAGCTCCTTGAGCCGTGTGCCCTTGAGGAAGACCTCAACAACATCGTCACCTTTATAGTCGCGCGGGAAGATCGGTTGACTGCGATGTGTGCTCTGCAGATTGGTATCCAGCTGCGTTCTGAGCCGCTTGAAATGCTGATAGTCATTGTCGGCGAAGAAAGGTGCGATGATGGCTTCGACCGCTTGCCCGAGCGGATGCACAAACTGCGTGACTTCGACCAGCACGTCTCCCTCAATCGGCGGCGCAGATCGGGCAATAATGGCCAGGCTTTCTGAGATTGCATCGAGCGCGGACAACACCATGACCCTATCATTGCGGGCTTGTCCAAACCGGGCCAATTGATCGCGATACCGCGCGCCCTCAACCGTATTGCAGAGAGCGGGGAGCGGCGGGACTTCCGGCGTCAAACCCTCGTCGTCGAGGATTGCCCGCCCGATCTGCAGTAACTGCACACGCAGCGGATCAGGCACGTCCGGCGGCCAGTGGCGCATGAGGGCGTATTCGATTTCCTCATCGGTCAGTTGTGCCTGCCCGGCGAGCGCATGCCGGTAGAGGGTTTCTGTTTCTTCGCGGGCCAGCCGTTCGAGGCGGGCTGGGCTTTGCCGGTAGAGGCGGATGCCGATGTATGTCGGCACCACAACCAGAACGATCGGGGTCAGTACGATGGTCAGGAGCAGGACCATCGCCAGGGCAATCGACAGGAACAATAGGCTGTCCGCGATGTCGAATTCCCCGCGCCGCATTAGAGTTCAATCACCGTGCTGCTGCCGGTCTCGGCATTGTCGGAAAGCCAATGCTTCATTTGCTGCAGCATCAAGATCAAATTCTCCTCGTAAATTTTCGCCTTCGACGGCGTGGCGCAGAGGAAGCGATCGACCCGCCCATCCATCAAGTGCTCGACGCGCAGCTCGAACTTTTCATCTCGATCATCGTTGCGCGCGGTGGCCGGACGGCGGTCGACCAGTTTGGTCTTTTGCAGGTTCCGTTGCCGGATAATCTGCTTTTCCTCATGCGTCAGGGCAACCGAGAGCGTCACCTCGTAGTAGGTGGTTTTGAAGAGGAACCCCTTCCGGATCGTGTTGTGTGAAATCGAGACGCGCATCGGCTCATCCGGATCAGGTACTGAGGGTGGGTGCGGTGGGTTCAGCTGCGAAAGCAGGTGAAGTCACGGTCGAGGTGGCGGTGTTTTGGTTCAGGTATGAGCAGCAGCATTCCTCCATGTTTCCCCATACTGGACCCCCATACGGGTTGGGGGTCCAGTATGGGGGTCAGCGGCGTCGGAGATTTCTCGACGCCAAGGCGGGGTTGAGGCCAAGGGAACCATGTGCGGAAGAACGAAGTATCTTATCTGCCAGAACTTCATCAACTTTGGCTTTGGCTGCTTCGAGGGTTGGAAAAGGCTCTTCACCGTAGACATAGCCGTCTTCCGTCACCTCGATCTGCTCGGGTCCGTGTTCTATCGATGTCCCGACCAAGTGCTCGAGTTGGACTGGTGACGGAGGCTCGGTCGTGCTTGGCGAAATTGCTTGTTGGTAACTCCCGTCCGCGGCAGACACGACTGGTTCAGGAACTTCTTGCCGCTGTGCTTCGAAGCTTTTTCTGGGGACCCCAGACTGCTTCAGCGATTGCTTTGACACCTCCAATTGATCACGCGCAATTTTGAGCATTTGCTGAGTATATTCCGCCGTATCGACCCCGGCGCGTCCCGTCTGCACCTGCGCCAAGGCTAAGAAGCCAAGAAACGCGAGTATAAGGCCCGGCATGGCAGCCACCATGCCTGCCATCGCACCACCGCTCACGCCAAAGCTACGCGTCTGACTGACTGCTGATCCGGCACCGATGGCAACCACAACCCCACCGACAATCGCGCACCAAGCCAAGAATCCGAGAAAGCCCAATAGGCCACGGGCCGCTTCATATGATCTCATGGTGAGATCCTCCTTCTCAAACAAGAACAAGCTGCAACCGTGAGGTGCGGCTTGTCAAATGAAAGGACTTTTTTGACGATCTGAAGCAGCCTCTTTCGAGGCGTTTTCCGGGACTTGGCACACATCCTCATGGCCCGGCGTCGTACGTTCATGTTGGCCGCGCGGATTGTACGCGAAGCGGAGAGGTCACACAGCTCGGTCCTCCAAACCGCCGAAGGGCCTCAACAAGCCGGCCTCTCGCATCAGGACCAAGGCCTCGAAGAGGACGAGGTTATAGGGTTCATTGCCCCAGATCGGTGGCTTTTTCGGCACCATCAGCGCGAGGTCCGGGAACTGTTCGGCGAGATCCACGGCCTCTTCGTAGGCGTTCTGGAACCGGCGGTGCCTGCGCACCACGAGATTGAGGATCGGCAGGTCCTGTCCTACGGCGGCGAAGGTCTTGAGGATTCGGACCTGCTGCCCGTGCTTGCGTCCCGGCGCGTCCGGGTTTTCCGTGACCAGTACGTCCGGGTGGTATTCCGCGATCCAGGCCCTCAACTTGGCGGCGGCTTCAGAGGAGGAACCGGCGCCTTTCTCGGAGGTGTCCCAGATCACCAGGTCGCCGTCGTCGACCACGACACATCCCAGTCGTCCGGTGCGGGCGGCGACCGCCAGCGCCCGCTGGTTCCTAGCCGACATGGTCCGGGTCGGTTTCCTCGAGTAATCGACGGGCCAGACGCTCGACGGTCTGCTGTCTGCGGGCCGCGGCGGGCCAGTCCTTCGGCTCGGTCGGCATGCTTGCCAGCTTGTCCCGCAGATCCTCGCGGACCTCGCGCAGGACCTCGACATAGAGGCTTTCGAACGAGCGGCCGTAGATCAGCGACAGCGCGCACAACTCGCGGATCGTCGGCATCCGCTGGCCGCGCTCGATCTGGCTGATTGCGTCGTGGCTGACGCCGACCAGGTGACCGCAATCGGACTGGGTCAGGCCGGCGCGCTTTCGGGCGACCTTCAGGTCGCAAATGAACTCTTCAAACATGTTGGTTTGGCTTAGTTGAGTAATGCCTCCAGGATAGCGCACCCGCCCGGATCCGGGTACCGCCCGTCAATCGCATTTCCTGAAAACGGGTTTTGCCGAGGGCCGGGAGAAAGACCCGTGAGAGAGGCGGAGAGCGAAAGGGCAAAGCCCGTTTCGCCCCTCTCGCGGCCTCACGCCCCGTATCCGGCAAAACCCGTTTTCAAATCCTGGTAAGGGTATTTTCGCGAATTTCGCGCCGCCGTGCCAGACCCGGCACGGCCCGTCTGCGGCCCTGTGACCGGGACAAGAAAAGGCCCGCCCGGAAGGGGCGAGCCAGTCATCGTCAAGGAACTATCGTCCGGGGTGGATGTGCCGGTGCGCGGCGCGATCACGTCGCCACGGCATCGATGATGTCGTGCAAGTCGGTGGTGGCCCTGGGATTCTCGACCACCCGTCCTTCCAGCACGTAGGTCACGGAATTGAACAGCCGCCAGGCCGTGCGTCCGCCCCAGTCGAAGGGCGGGTTCTCGAAGTGGCCGAGGATCTCGGGGATCTTGGTCACCGTGATGACCCGCTTGCGATAGAGCTGCAGGATCAGGTGATCGGCCGCCTCGGGGCTCAATTCCGTCGCCTGGTAGCGGCTGAACTGCGCGTGTTGCGATGCCCGCTGGGCCTGCAAGGGTTCCACGACGCCCGCCACGATGCCCGGAAGGTCACGCCTGGCATGCACCGTGTGTTTCCGCCGGATGACCGTGTCGCCCGAGAAGGCGAGGTTGTCACAGACGAAGACGCGGCTGCCGAAGCTGATCCCGATCGGGAAGGTCTTGTCGTGGCTGTTCCTCAGGCCCACCGTATCGGTGTAGCCGCCGTAGGGGCTTTGCAGCGACAGGACGCCGAAGAAGCGCATCCCGTCCGGGGTCACCCCGAAATCCTCCTGGGTGATGTCGTGGCCGTAGTAGCCGAGGGCATAGCGGACCATGTCGACGACGGCGCTATGCGCAATCGGGACATGGGTCTCGGTGGCCTCGGGCGTGGGCATCAGGTGCAGAGCGTCATAATCGATGCGCTCCGCCCCGGCATGGAGCATGAGTGACATGGGTCCTCTCCTTTGGTTTGGGGGATGTTGGGGCTGACAAGGCGAACGGCTCAGCCCGTTTGGGGCGACGGCGTCGCGCGTCAGTATTCGCTGGCCAACATGATGGTCAGCACGCGATGGGTGACATCGCGATTGGCCGGATCGGGGGAATGGTGGGTCAACGCCAGGTCGAAATAGTCGATCTTCCAGAAGATCTTCTGGTCGGCCACTTCCAGGGCGCCGAAGTCGTGCTCGCCATGCGGGTCGTTGTCTTCCGTGAAGATGTCGAAGGCGATGACGGCCTGGGCGACCTTCTCGAGGAAGGTCTCACCCCAGGCCCTCACGCCCTCGGTGACAACCACCGTGGCATGGTTGAGATCGCCATGCCGGACGAGGTCATTGAGCCGCCGGATGCGTTGTTGCCGGAACGCGTCGTCGATCTGCCAGACAAGCGTGCAGCTCGCCTCGCAGTCGAGGCAATAGGCGCTGTCGAAACTCTCCGCGACCTGCCACTGACGGGCCTGGAGGTCCCAGGCCGCCCAGGCATCGCAGCGGACACATTGCCCGCCGCAGGTGCCGCAGGCCGGATAGGCGCCGACCTGCGCCGAGATGTCAAAATCCTTTCCCATTGCTGTCTCCTTCCGCAGGGTGGCCGCCCGAACCAATTCGGACGCACCCCTCGGCAGAAGACAGCCGCGGTCACCCTCCAGTTTGCCCCTCTGACCCGCAGGTCAAAAGACCCGGTCATTCGCAATATTTGCGACCGGTTCTTGCGCCGTCTCACCCGGCCTGGCCTCGCGAACGAGGGTGCGGGAGAATGTCGGCATGATCCCGACGCGCCGCCCGAACTTGACCCTCGGTCTGGCTTATCGCCACACCGGCGAATTTGCCTTTGGCCTGCGCCCCTCCGACCGGCTGCTGCATTGCTACATCGTCGGCCAGACCGGCACCGGCAAGTCGACCCTGCTGGCCAACATGGCCCTGCAGGACACGGCTCAGAGCACAGGCTTCTGCCTGATCGATCCGCATGGAGACCTGGCGCAAAGCCTTGCACGCGACCTCGGCGACCGCGCCCTTTACTGGAACGTGGCCGATCCCGAGAGCCGATTCGGCTACAACCCGCTGACCCGGACATCGCCAGCCCTGCGCCCGCTGGTGGCCTCAGGCCTGATCGACACCTTTCGTAAGCAATGGGCCGACGCCTGGGGCGTGCGCATGGAGCACCTGCTGCGGCAGGGCCTGCTGGTGCTGCTGGATCAACCGAGGGCGGATCTCTCGGACATCCTGCGCCTCTTCCTCGAACGTGACTTCCGCGCCGAGGCGCTGACCCGCGTCACCGATCCGCAGCTCCTGCAATTCTGGCAGAAGGAATACCCGGCGATGAACTACAAGACCGCGGCCGACGGCATCGCGCCGATCGCCAACAAGCTGGGCGCCTTCCTCTCGCACCCGGTGGTCCGGCGGGCGATCTGCGACCCGGACGAGCCGCTGCGTCTGCGGCAGGTGATGGACGAGGGCCGCGTACTCATTGTCAACCTCGCCAAGGGCCGCCTCGGCGCTGACATCGCCGATGTCCTCGGTGGCCTTCTCGTCTCCAGCCTGATCCACGCCGCCTTCACCCGAGAGGCGCTGGCCGAGCAGGACCGACGCCCCTTCTTCCTCTACGTCGACGAGTTCCACAGCTTCACCAGCGACAGCGTCGCGGACCTCTTGTCCGAGACCCGCAAGTACCGCCTTGGGGTCATCCTGGCCCAGCAGCACACGGCGCAAGGCCCACCTCCGGTCTTCAACTCGGTCATGGGCAACGTCGGGACGCTGATCGCCTTTCGCATCGGCGCTTGCGACGCCCCGATCCTCTCCGCGCAACTCGGCGGCGTGGATCCCCGCGATCTGGTCAATCAACCAAACCATCGCGCCTTCCTGCGCATGATGATCGACGGCGCGCCTTGCCGGGCCTTCAGCATGACAACCTTGCCGCGGGTGGATCGCGGGGCACGGGAATAGCCCCGTCTACGCAGATATCGCAGGTCCGATAAGCTTGAGGAATGACCAAGCCTCACCCCCAACTGGACCCGCATCTCGAACGCCACCTGGCGCTCTGCAAACGCATCTACCTGCGCATGCTGGCCGAGGGCAGCTGGCCATGGCCGGAGGCGGATTCGCCAGATCCCGGGAATATGGTAGAGTCCGGGGATAATCCCGAAAATCTATGAAATCATGTTTTGGCTACATCCGCGTCAGCACCTTGAAGCAGGGCGAAGGGGTCTCGCTCGACGCGCAGAAAGACGCCATCCTTGCCTTTGCGGAGCGCCAGTCTCTGACGGTCAGCAAATGGTTCGAAGAAAAGCAGACCGCGGCCAAGGGCGGCCGCCCGGTCTTCAACCAGATGCTGACCCAACTACGGCGCGGCCGGGCGCAAGGCGTCATCATCCACAAGATCGACCGCTCGGCCCGCAACCTGCGCGACTGGGCCATGTTCAGCGAGCTGCCAGACATCGGCATCGATGTCTTCATCGCCACCGAGAGCCTCGACTTCAACTCCCGCGGCGGCCGACTGACCGCCGACATCCAGGCGGTCATCGCCGCCGATTACATCCGCAACCTGCGCGAAGAGACGATCAAGGGCCTGAATGGCCGGTTGAAGCAGGGCATCTACCCGTTCCGCGCGCCGGTCGGCTATCTCGACCGCGGCAAGGGGCAGCCCAAGGTCCCGGACCCGCTCAAGGCCCCGCTGATCCGCGAGATGTTCGACCTCTATGCCTCGGGACAGCACTCGCTGCGCTCCTTGCGCGAGGATATGAACCGGCGCGGGTTGCGCAACCACGGCGGCCGCCCGCTCAGCCTCACCGGCGTCGAGACCATCCTCAACAACCCGTTCTACACCGGGCTGATCCACATCCGGCGCACCGGCAAGACCTACGAGGGGCAGCACGAGCCGATCATCCCGGCCGGGCTCTTCACGCGGGTGCAGGACATCAAGTCGGGGCGTTATGGCAAGGTTAGCAGCCGCCACGACCACCTCTATCGCGGGCTGTTCCGCTGCGGGGTCTGCGCCGGGCCGATGATCCCGGAACGGCAAAAGGGCCGCGTCTACTATCGTTGCCACACCTCGTCCTGCGCAACCAAGACCATCCGCGAGGACGGCCTGGAAGCCGCGATTCAATCCACGCTGTCCAGCCTCGAGATCACCGAGGAACAGGCCAAGGCTTTGGAGCACGCCTGGGCCGAGGACAGCTGCGCCGAAGAACAGGCCCGCCGCCGAGAGGCCTTGAAGCTGCAACTGGCCAGCGAAACTGGCCGTCTCGACCGTCTGACCAACCTTGCCATCGACGGAACGATCGACCCGGACACCTTCGCCCGGAAAAAACGCGACCTGACCCTGTCGATTGCGGCCATCGAAGAAGACCTCGCCGGACTGCCGGATCCTGCCGAAATCGAGTCCAACCGCATGGCGTTCCTCGAACTCGCGAAAAACCTTGCCCTGCTTCATATCCGCGGCACGGAGGCCGAAAAGCGCGAAATCGTCGAAAACGCCTTCTCGAACCGCAAGGTCACCGGCAGAAACGTCGAACTGGAGCCATATTCATGGCTGCACCCGGGGCATCATGCCCAGGGTGTCCTCTCTGGTGCCCATTCTCGGGACACATATCGAACTCCGGAGCTGGAAGGAGGTGCTTCCGGCCAAGGCCCCGAAGGTCTCAAGCGACTGCTTGCGCTATCCAAACGCGGTTTTGCTACACGTCCAGAGCCTTCAATGTAAGCAGGCTCTGCAGACTAACCTGCGCCCCAGCTCTGTCACTACCGGCCCTTAGCGGCCGTTCGCTCGGGTCCGTCAGGCCCGGACGATAGTTCTGCGTTGCAGCCTGCCAAAGCAGACACTTGCATGGGTGCAGGTGTTGCAATTGTAGCCGTACTTCCTACCTCCTACATGCGTTGAAGGAGGGCGCTCATTATGGGTCGTTTGATAGACGTGTTGCATAGCTCAGGGGCAGAGCGCCCGTGAAAAACCGGCGAGGTCTCCCGTTCGAATCGGGATGCAACCATTCAACTCCTTCAACGCAATCACTCCCGGCCCAAAGCGGACGGCCGCACGAACTCAGCGCAAGGTCTTCTTCGCGCCTCCATAACGGACGTTTAAGCGTTTTCTGAGTGGACCTTAAAGCGGACGATAATTTCGCTTCTGTTTGAGAATCTGTAGACGGCGCGCTACGAGCTCATCCGCCACATTCTGCTCAGCGCGCGCACCGCAACTACGACTGCTCGACCGACATTGTTGCCGGGATCGAGTCGAACATGCGTCGGCACGAATGCCGATCGTCTTCGACGAGCTGATCGCACTTAATCCCGAGACATAGTCACCTTCGCTTAAACCGCGTCAGGCGCTGCTGACGCTCGGGGGGGGGCATCCTCACGCAATATCCGTGTCGCGGCCTTGTTATGTACCGGCGCGTTCCAGACTACGCCTTTGTCCGACGGCGCCGTTAACAGGACCGTGGAGCAGGGCAGACCGGCCGCATCGAACTTGCGTGCGATGAACTCACTCTCGCCACGGTCATGGCTCGACATTATCAGCTGATAGCCGTTCAATTCGACCATATTGCGCATCACATCGACAAAGGCGGCGGTGTGGATGATGTCGTTATGCTGCAGCGGATCGTCGAGCAGTAGCGCGCGCCAGCGTGACCAAGGATAGGCGGTGCTCGCCGCGCACAGTATGCTAAAGCCATTCGCCGCAAGCTGGCCCTCGCTGAGCACGACCTGGGGCGGCAAATCCTTCTTCGTCTCGATCGCATTGTCGACCTTCTCCCGGTAGCGCAGCGCCATGCCGAAGCTGGTCGCATCGACCCGCGTAGCCGCCTTGAACTGAATGCTTTCAGCGGGCGTGCTCAGCATCGCCTCGTTGAAATCGTCGATCACCGTATTGAGCGGGTCGAGCACGCGCGCCGAAAAATCGTCGGCTTGCTTCTGAAGGTCCTCCGAGTAGCGCTTTACCGCGTTGCGTGCCGTAGTGGTGAGTTTCACTGCCGCCCGAGCGGCCTCGATCTTTTCCTTCAGTCCGGCCAGGTAAGCTGCCGGATCCCGGACGCCATCGTCATCCCCAGCCGCCCGCATCGATGCGACGATCTCGTCGATCTCGCTTTGAAGAAGCGCATCCTCATTGTCGCGGGCAAGCTCCCGCTGGCGTTCGGCCAGTGATCGCAAACCCGCCAGCGCCGCTTCGATTGCGGAGAGTCCACGATCATACTCAGCCTCGCTGGGAATGTGGTTAAGACCGGCGCGTGTCCACCGCTGCTGCATCTGCCGTGCGGCTTGTTCCGAGGTTGCACGGGCTGCCTCGACCGCCGCAAGGTCGCGCAGCGCGAGGTCGAGAGCCGCCTGCTCACGCTGAACGTCCGCAGCTGCGTTGGCGGCCGCCTCGTTTAGCTGTGCCAAACGAGCCCGCGCATCTTCGCCGCGCTCGCGCTCCGCCGTCAATCTCGCCTCAATGTCGCCGATCGTCGTATTCGACAGATTGCGTGCGGCGATGCGATCGACGCAGGCCTTGTCCTCTGCCTGATACTGCGCCAGCCGTGCGCCAAGCTGATTGTCGCGCGCGATTAGCTCGTCGAGATCGGCTGCCACGCTGGATCGCTGTTCGGTTGCCGCCGCCGCGTTCGCCGACAGCAGTTCCAGCGCTGCCACTGCCGCCGCAAGTGCGGCTTCCGCATCGCGTGCTCGAGTTGCTGCAAGCCCGGCGAGATCGCTCTCCGGTGCGGCAGCAAGGGTTTGGGCAATGGCGGCGCGTGCATTTGTCACGGCATCAGCGGCCGCCCTAGCGACCCGTTCGAGCCCGTCGACCGCCGCCACGACCGCTCGAAGGCGACGGATTTCATCGCTGAGCGCGGGTCGGGTGCTCCGCAAGGCCTCCAGCGCGTCATGGGCTTGCGCGAGGCGATGGTCGCTGCCTGATGCCGCAGCATCGGCTAGCGCCTTGAGCGCGCCCGGTTCGAACGACGTCTGGCAAACCGGGCAGTCGGTGTCGTCCTGATGGATATGGCTGGCAAGCTGCGACAAGGCCGCGCTGATCGTCGACGCGTGGCGGTCAGCTTCGGCGCGTGCGCGTTCGGCATAGGCAATTTTGCTGTCGAGATCGGCGAGTCGCGCTTCGAGCGGCGCCAGTTCGGACGCGGCGCGCGCAGCGGCTTCGCGTCCGTGCACCAGTTCGGCTTCAGCGGCCCCGGACTCGCCTTCCAAATCGAGATAATCTGCCATCGACTCGTTAATCGCGCGCGCGGATGCTGCGAGACTTCGCAAGCGCGCGACTTCGGCACTGGCCTTGCCATGCTGGCTGATCGCAGCGTCGGCTTCCGCGATCGTCGTGTGGTGCGCCGCGATCGCCTCGTTAAGCGACGCCCGATCCTGCTGCTCAGTCGAGATCCACGCGCCCAGCTGGTCACGGCGGACGAGATCGGCACGCGCGGCGTCGAGCACGGAAATGTTCTGGTCGATCGCGGCGATCGTGGCGTTCTGCGCGGTCACCGCGTCGCTGGTCGAGCCGATCAGCGGGGAGGCCCGATCGCAGCGCGCCTGCGCATCGTTCACCAAGCTGCGCAACCGCACGAGACTCGGATGATCGAGCCGAGCTTCGGCCTGGCTGACAAGGAACTGTGCCGGCAGCGTCGAGAGCCCCTCGAGTTCTGCCTTACGTTCGCTGGTGGTACGCAGCGCCTCGCCGATCCGATCGCCGAGCGCGGCGAGGCGCTGCCCGATGCCGTCACTGGTGACCGCAAGTGGCTGGCCCGCTGCGAGCTGCTGAAGGTCATGCTCGAGCAGCACGATCCGCGCAGCGACTTCGTCGGCCGTGAGTACTCCGGTGGCGCGGGCAGCAGCGCGGAGCCGCTCAAGGCGGGCCATCCATCCTTGCCAGTCCGCGATTCGCCGATCAAGCGTGGCGACCACACCTTGTTCGGCGTCGAGCCGGCGCGTGAATGCAGCGATGGTCGATCGTCCTCGTAGGCCCGAGCGAATACGCTCGAGCCGATCGATGCCGCTCGGCCCCTTGAGCGCTTGCCACTGGTCCTGCGGGTCGCGGCTGGTGAACCGCTGCTGCGCTGCCTGGCCGAGGAAATGAGTGAGGGCGAGATAGGTTCCGAGATCGTTGACCGTGCGGCGGTCGGGCTGCGCAAGTTGCGCGACGATGTCCGCCATCGGCGTACCGCCGGTTGCGCTGCGCTTGACAGCATCGCCGTCCGAGAAAGTCAGCGCCACGCAATGCGATCCCGGCTCCGCCCCCCGGCGCGTAAGGTAATCCTTCTCGGCGAGCTTCTTGCGGCCCTTGTTGATATACGGTTCGAACCGGCGGATCTTGTTGGTTAGTCCCCATTCGATCGCATCGAAGAAGCTGCTTTTTCCCAAGCCGTTCGTGCCGGTGAGCAGAACAAGACCGGGCGCCGCCGGAATGTCGATCACGAAGCCGCCGAAGGTCCGGAAGTCTTGGATAGCGATGCGGGAGAGGAAGATTGCGCTCATGCCTGCCCCCTCCGACCCCAGGATTTGACTAGCGCCGCGACAATCTCATCCGGCGTCTTCTTCTCGTCGAGCGCGATCCGCTCCCATTCGTCCGCCGTCGTCCGCGGTAGACCCGGCGCAGTCGCACCGGTGCCGCTCAGCTGATCGAGCGCCACATCCTCGAACTGGCCCTCGGCATGGACCCATGGCCGCGCGAGGAAGGTGCGTTTAAGGAAGTCGGCGAAACTCACTTCGTCATTCAACGAATCTTCGGGTCGCAGCCACGCCAGCTTGCGAGCGACACGGTCATCGCGCTCGACCATCAACGCCATCGCACGCCAAGCTTCCTGTTGCTCGCTTGCGCGTGGCCCCAATAGCATCAGCTGTAAGTCTAGCGTCTCGTTCGCCCCAAGAAACGAGCGCGCGACGACGCATTGGTTGCGGTAGCGTCGCAGCGTCTCGACTACCGCTTCTATGGCGGCAACGTCAGGGAGGATGCCAAGGACGATATTGAAGCGGTCGATCCGGATCGCATGGCTATCCGCCGGCAGATCGGTCGGACTGAGCGTCGTCGACTTGGTCGATCCGCCGTTGAAGGTCGCGCTCGCCAGTTCGGGCCGGTCCTCGACCTTGAGTTCGAGCTTCAGCGCCGCGTTGCGCAGCCGGTCAGCGAAATCAGCCAGTCCGGGTGACAGAGCCGCACTATCCGTCATGCCACACCTTTCATGATCGTCTTTTCGAGCGCCTCAAAGTGTCGCGCCTCCGCCGTTGCAAGCAGGGCTCGTAGCTCAGCTAAGCCCGCAGCCGCCGCGTCGATGAAATCGCGACTGATCGACATGATCACCGGACCAGAGCCACCGGTATCGCTGAGCCCCGGCTGCTCGGTGTCGAGTTGCGCGAACGGCCGCTCGGCGATTCGGCTGAACTCAATGGCGCTCTTGACGACGAGGATCACGAACTGAGTTCGCCACATAAACGACGCGGCACACAACGACATCTCGTCACCGTTAATCATATCGGCTGCGCAGCCATGACCGGCCCATTCGCTATCGCCATCGCGCAGGCGAACCAGATTGCCCGGCCGAGCGCCTTTCGGAGACGTCGCGTCCCAAGCCGCGGCAATGGCGAGCGCGACTGCGGTGCCGCGCAGGATTACGGGCCATTTGCTAGGGCCAACGAGAACCTGCGCTGCGTCGCGATGACCTTCCTCATCGACCGCACAGATCATCAAGCGCAGGAAATGATTCAGCAGTGCCGGATCGTCGGTGAAGGACGCATGCCAAACCGCCCAGGTCGTGGCCATGGCCGCTCGAAGATCCTGCGCGATCCTTACATTTATTGGGCGGCCGGGATCGGCATTGCTGGCGAAGAACGGCTGGAGGTGCGCGTCCAGCCGCTGAAGAAGCCAGCTGTCGAGCGACCGGTGAATCCGGCGCGAAAGAATATCAGGCGGCAGTGCAACTGGATCCTGGGCAGCGCCCCCGGGATTGCCGGCAATGATCGCCGGCATCGCCATGCCCTCGGCGTGCGGCGAATCCAGGCTGAGTTCTCGGACAAGCTCGCTCCACAGCCCGGGCGCGGCGTGGAGTCGGCAATTGGTGGTGTGGCAGGCGACCCGCAGCACGGCACCCGCAACGGCACCAAGCGCTTCGGGACCATCCGGCAAAATGATCTCGAAAGGCTGTTGCTCGCTCCAAGACTGGATGAGTTGGTTCGCCGCGATCGCGCCGGACCAGCGAATGTTGGCGCCTTCGCGCAACAGCTGCAACGATATGGGAAGCTGGTTGGCCGCTAGTCGCTGCAGTCGCGGCGCGAGGATATTCGCACTGCGCGCTGCCTCCTTGAACAAAGAACGTGCCGATGCTGACAATTTCGGGACAAGCGTCGCCTCGCCGTGGCGGGCGAGCCATTCCTTGTGGGTCACATCAAAGCTGGCCAGGTGTGGGGCAAAGGGTGCCCGCACCACATCACGCTGCGGACCGCGCCGGACGATCACCGCATCCGCCTCAACCCTCTCTCCAGCGCAGTCGAGCCAGAAGGGGGCGTCGCCCGGCGCAGGATCCGGAGCGTCGACCCGGGCGATGACGCCGCAGTGAACGTGCCGGAAGGAGCGCAGGGCGTCGCCCGCGCAGGCCTTGATGGTGAGATAGGCGGCGAGCCGGTTGAGCGTTGCCGTCGAGACGTCGAACAGCTCGGCGTGCTGGGTCTGGAACGTCAGTTGCACACCGGGACGGAGTTGCTGTGCGACCGCAGCGACTAGGCCGATGTTGGTGAGGGGCTGTAGAAGCTCGGCGTCATAGGCCGCCATGAAATCAAAGCGGGCGCCCTTAGCATCCTCAGCGCGAGCGCGCACATCGATTGCTGTAAGGATCGACTTCAACGCCGCGATGCCAGGATGTTCGGAGATCAGCCGGATCATGCCGGCGTGATCGAAATCGCGGGTTCCGGCGGCCACGAAATCGATCAGTCCGCCATCACCCGCGCCGCTGACGAAGAACCGCGGGGTCGGCCGACCTGCGAACTCGGCAACCGGGACCCCGGCATCGGTCCAATAGCTTGCGCTCTGTATCGTTGGCACCGGTTCGCCCGGTTCGAGCCCGAACCCGACGGCGAGGAACACCATGTGGAATTGTTCGCGTAGCTCTGCGCCTGGCTGTGGCGGTGGAGCATTGAGATCGGTGATGTCTAGCTGATAGCCGTCCGCCGTCCGTGTCAGCGCGGTAACCTGATGGCGCAGTCGTCGCTCCAGCCGCGGCGCGAGCCTGACGGCGATGTCTTCGAACCCGAGCAGGATATCGTCGCGGACGGCGCGACACGTCCCGGATTCCCAGTCGAGTATCGGCAGGTCGGCGATGGGATCGGTCGTGTCGTGCGCCGGCCAATCGTAGATATGCGGATCGAGCCGCCGACGATCGGTCGTCGACTGAAGGGGCAAAAGCGCATCGGCAGATTCGAACAGTACAACCTGCGATCCGGTGACCAGCGCGGCAGCTGCGGCTGCTGTAACGCCGGCCGCCCCGCCGCCGACGACCGCTATCCTCGGATCGGCGTGGAGATAGCCGAGTTCCTTGAGCGCGTGGACCAGCGACAGCGCCCTGACCTGCTGGGAATAGAAGGTGATGCGCCGGTCGAAACTGCCGATCACGAACAGATTCGGTCGATCGCGAACAGCCACGCCGTCTAGAATATCCTGGGCAAGCAAGGCATCAGCCAACGACGCGCACTCCCGTAGTCGCTCGGGTTCGCCGTTGCGGCACCATGGTTGTGACGTGAACTACTGCGCGCATGTTTGACAATCAGCTCCCCTCCAGCCACGTCGCGACGACAGCCGGTGCATTAGCTTATGGAGAAGAAGCGCGGGTGCCGCAAGATTCTGACAGGTCTTGCGAAGTCGCTTTCAACAGGGTTCGCTGCTCGCCGCTCAACTTCATTAATTCGCCCTTCCGCGCAGCGTCTCCACCTACACCGTAACGGGCGGTTATCAGCGGCAGCCCAAAAAGGTCGATGTTGCCACACGAATGATGTCCGAAGTTGGATGGAGCGGGAACGGTTCGGGATGAGCATTTATGGATCTTACCGGCTCTGCAGGCATCCTGAATAGAGGTTCACTTTCCACTTCAAGCCGCTTAGAAGCCGCCGGTACGCAGACGGCCCAAAACCGGTCGTTCGTTCTCGCCGCAGCGACCGACCGCTTTCCGCCGATTCTGTGGAAAAAGAGGCGTTTGCGATCGCAGAATGCACAGCTCCCATGAAGCTCGAACGCTCTGGGGTTCAGGTGCTTGCCAGTTTCTGCGGTGCAGGAAAGATCTTCGCCAGTTTCCTGAGGTTCTGGGCGGTGGCGACGAGCAGGAATTCGTCGTTTGCGCCGCATGGGCCGCGCAAACGAAGCCGCCCCAAGCCGAGGATGCGTTTGAGGTGCGCAAAGAGCATCTCGACCTTCTTTCGTTCGGCTTGAACAACTGCCATGTGGCTGAACAACCGAGATAAATCGGATATTTTTCTGGCTTCAAACTGCAGGAGTTCGTAGAATCCAATTGAAAAGGCTGCAGTTTGGATCCTGCCATGAACCCGCATTATTCACCGAGGACGGCCCCCGGCGCTCATGAGGCAAGCTGAGGTGGTTTCTGCCGGCTCCCGGGCCTGAGCTTGTAGTGCGTGATCGCCGCGCTTCGCGGATTGAGTGCATGACGAGCGGTGCCAGCAGCCATTCCGGTAGCTGCGTGGGTGGATCGGGCACGATTGTTCGGCGCCCTTGGGCGTTCCTCCGGTCGGCGGTGTTGGCGAGCATTCGCGGGACTACGGACTGGCCCCGCGCAGCATCTGGATCTGTGGCCAGATGGAGGCCCAGAACGGCGCAGCGGCTTCGGCAAGGATCAGGGTCATGCGTCGGGCAGAGATGACGAGGCGCGCGCCGGCGCGGAGGACACGTTCCCGCAAGCGACGCAGGCTCCATGCCGATCCGGTCGCGCGCGCCATGGCGCGTCGTGCCACGTGCATCACCTGATAAGCCAGCATCGCGATCAGCAGACGGACCTCGTTGCAGGCGAAGGCATCGACAGCGGGCGCCGCCGTCTTCGGCTTTTTGCCACGCAGGTGGGTTTTGGGGCGATTGGTCGAAGACAGGGTTGGCGCAAGCACATCCATCAACTCGCCCATATGCCCTTCGGCCTTGCCGCGCTGGCGGTAATGCTCCAGCAGGGCCAGCCCATTCATCTTGCAGCGCGAGATCGACGTGACGAGGAAGAAGCGGTCGAGCAGCAGGTCGCCCGGGCGCTCCTTGACCACGAGCACGACGCGGCGGGGTTCGTCCCAGGTGCTGGCCTGGTATTCGAGTTCATGGGTCCAGAGGCGGGGGTCTGCGGGACGCCGTCCCGCAGGCCGCTTCATGTGCGGCTCAGCCAGCCGGTGGAGCAAAGAGTTTGCACGCAGCCGGGCGACGTGATGGACACCGCGTGCCTCGAGACCAGCGAGCAGTGCGCCGGACGGAAAGCCCGCGTCGATGCGCACATGGGTGATCTTGCACAGGCTGGCTTCGGCGCGGTCGACAACGTCGAGAATGACGTCCAGCGCACCGTCCGCTGTGCCAACATTGCCCGGCCGCAAACGGGCATCCAGCATGTCGCCAGTCTCGGCAATAGAGGTGATGAGCGGATGGTAGATCCGAGCCCTGTAGTGTCCATTCCACTCCGCCTTCGGCTGATGGCCATGCACCTCGATCGGCAAGCTGTCCACGTCGAGCGTGATGCGGGTGCGCCGCGCGCCATCGTTCTCGGCGCGCAGGTTGCGGCCGGCGAGTTCGAGGGCCGCCTCGCGCAGAACCTTCAGGTTCCCGGGGCGCGCCAGCATGGCCGTGCAGCGCGACAGGGTTGGCTGCGATGCAAGTCCGGCCCCTGCTGTCACAGGCGCCAGCCCGGTCGAGGAACTGACCGCCAGGCGCATCGCCGGATCGTGCCGCAGGGCGTCGGCATCGTCATGGTCCTGCCACCCTTGCGCCGCCAAAAGCATCATGGTCCGAAGCAGACACGGCAGGTCGTGGATGACGTCGGCTTGGCGTCGATCATCCTTCATCCGCGCCGCCATCCAAGGCACGATGCCGGTCGCGTCGATCACTTCACGCAGCAGAACCGCACCCGGATCACCGGTCAACCGTTCCGCCCGCGTTTCGATGGTCAGAGATCGGTTGAACCCGGCCGCAACCGGTCGTAGCGTTTCACCCATGCGTGCGTCCGTGGCTGCCGGCGGATTTTCGTTTAGCAGCTTGATTCTACGGTGCTTTCAGACGCACGCAACCGCCCCTCACCGATTTGGATGAATAAGGCGGGATGAAGCACCGTTCGCGTCCTGAGGAACAGGATGACCTCCTCCGCCCCCGATTGGTCGACATGATCGACATGCGCCACGAGCTGGTGAAGCTGGCGGACCTGATCGACTGGGAGTTCTTCGAACGGGAGTGGGCTGATTTGTTCCCGTCGGCGACAGGGCGGCCTGCGACTCCGCCACGGCTGGTGGCGGGCCTCATGTATCTGCAGCATGCCTATCGGCTCTCGGACGAGGCCGTGATCACCCGCTGGGTGGGCTCCCCGTACTTCCAGTATTTCACCGGCGAGACGTTCTTTCAGCACACCCCGCCGATACATCCGTCGTCACTCAGCCGCTGGCGCGATCGCATCGGCGAAGAGGGCGCGGAGTGGCTGCTGACCAAGACGATTCAAGCGGGCCAATCTGCCGGAGTCATCGATGACGACAGCCTGGCCCGCGTCTCCGTCGACACCACCGTGATGGAAAAGAATATCGCGTATCCAACCGACGCTCGGCTCTACGAAAAGGCACGGGTGAAGTTGGTCGCGCTTGCGAAGGAGCTTGGCCTCGACCTGCGCCAGACCTATGCGCGCAAGGCGCCGCGGCTGGCGATGCAGATCGGCCGGTATGCGCACGCGCGCCAGTTCAAGCGGATGCGCAAGGCACTGAGAACGCTGCGCGGATACGTGGGCCGTGTCATGCGCGATATCCGTCGGCGGCTGGACGACACCCCAGCGGGTGCAATGCGCGACAGCGTGGCCGAGATGCTGGCCCGGGTTTCGAAGCTGCTGCACCAGGCCCCCAAGGGAAAGGGCAAGATCTACGCGCTGCACGAGCCCGAGGTCGACTGCATCTCCAAGGGCAAGGCGCGGGTACGCTACGAGTTCGGCTGCAAGGTCAGCCTCGCCATCACGATCGACGAGGGCTTCGTCGTCGGCATGCGCGCCATGCCAGGTAATCCTTACGACGGTCACACCCTGGCCGAGGCCCTTGAGCAGGTCGAGACGCTCACGGACCGCCGTCCGGATCTCGCCGTCGTGGACCGGGGCTACCGCGGACATGGCGTCGGAAAAACCCAGGTTCTGATCTCCGGGATGCGCCGTGGCCTGACGAAGGGGCTGAAGGCGCAGCTCCGGCGGCGCAGCGCGATCGAGCCGGAGATCGGCCACATGAAGACGGATGGCCGCCTCGCGCGCTGCCCACTCAAAGGGATCAAGGGCGACGCGATCTTCGCTGTCCTGTGCGGCTGCGGGCACAACATCCGCAAGATCCTGGCCCGGCTCCGGGCGTTTTTGGCCCTGATCGTCGCATGGATCGCCGACGCCTTGCGGCCTTCAGCCCCCGTCCACGGCGTTGGCCGCTACCCGGAATTGCCCGCGTAGGCGTTGTTCAGACCCGACTCTTTCGGAGCTTCATCGAGATTTCGTATTGCTTGGTTTTGGCGATTTCGCGCGCGACCTGGCGGGCATGTCATTGACGAAACCGAGCCAACCCGCGTGGCCTGTGCGGCCCGGGTTGAACCCTGCATGTTGAACTTCTGAGGCCGTTGGGCGCGTCCCGTGCCGGTCGCGGAAGTCGCGGTAAAAGGCTGTCAGTTCCTCGCCATTGCGGGGCTGCCGGATCAGCGACCGCAGGATGTCGAGCGCTTCGAGGTCGTAGGTGACTTCGCACCCCGCCGGAAAGCTGATCTCATGGCGTGCGAATTTTTCCAGCGCGATCCGCAGCGCGCCTTCGCCTGCTCCGATGCGCAGCAGGGTCCGCGCTTTGGTCAGGAAGATCTGATGGTTGCCGATATAGTCGATCACAGCCAAATGCGTCTTATCGGCTGATTGTCGCAGGCCCCGTCCAAGCTGTTGAAGCCAGATGACCGGTCTTTCGGTCGGGCGCAGCATGAGGACGGTGTCGATGGAAGGCACCTCGACGCCCTCGTTGAACATGTCCACTGCGAAGATGATGTCGAGATCACCGTCTTCAAGGGCTTTCAGGGCGCTGGCGCGTGGGGCCGATGTTTCACCGGACAGGACCTACCTCATGCCAGACTTGAGCCAGGTGTTCATCGACTGGGCCGGGCGGCTGCGGACAGGCGATGCCAGTCTCGACGCAATTGCCCAGGCACGAACGGGTGACCCCGTCACTCTGAGCCAGCAGAACGGGCGCTGGTGGGTGAAAGACCGACAAGGGCGGAGGCTGATCGCCTTGAAAGGCGGATGGACAGTGCCTGATGGGCAGCGTGTCGTCTCGGCAGTCATCGGGGCTATCGTCGCGCGCCAAGAGCATGAAAGCAGTGAGGAGCATCGCGTGAAGCTTCAGAAGGACCGATGGGAGGTTGTTCTGCCGGAGATCGTGCTGGAGTGAGCCCATCCACTTTGGTCGATAGTCTGATCTGGTCGGCGACGGCAGGAGAAAACCGGCAACGCTGCGGCACGCATACTGACGACATCCAAAAGTCTTCGCTACAACCGCTAGCCAACACGCTGTGGCGATCCGAGATCAACCCGCTCGGAGCCTAAAATGAGCCTAGAGATGAACGCTGCGACTTCTAAGTTATTGATATTAATGGTGCCCCCACACGGACTCGAACCGCGGACCTACTGATTACAAATCAGTTGCTCTACCAGCTGAGCTATAGGGGCATCCAACCACGCTCCGACTGACGCGGCGCGGCGGCGTGCGGGGTGTTTAGCTTGTCTTGCAGCCCAAAGGAAGACTCGAAATCGCGATTTTCGGTTATGAAAGCGCCTCTTTGCCGGCCCGTCCGGTTCCTTTGTTCGAACACCCGGCTATAGTGCCGCCAGAGCAATCAAAGATACCGAAAAACATGCAGGTCATCCTTCACACTGGCGCCCATAGTACCGACGAAGATCGGCTACTCAAAGGGTTGCTCCGCAACGCAGAAGCTTGGCGGCACGAAGGTGTCGCCATCCCCGGCCCGTCCCACTACCGGGTCCTGTTGTCCGAAGCGCTCAATAAACTGCGTGACGGCACGCCCGACCCTGAAACCCGCGATGTCCTTCTTGATGCGATTCTTCAGGAGGACGCAGGGCAACTTTCCCGGCTTGTTCTTTCGAACGACAACTTCTTTTCCGTGCCTAAACTGATGTTTCAGAACGGCATGATCTATCACCGGGCCGAAGAGCGCCTGGTGACGCTGTCACAGATCTTTCAAGGGGGGGAGTTGCAGATCTTCATGGGGTTGCGTGATCCGGCGAGCTTTTTGCCAGCCGCCTATGCCACTACCCCGCACAAGGATTTCTCCGATTTCATGGAGGGTCTGGACCCGATGCGGTTCCGCTGGTCAGATCTGATCCGCAGGATGAAAGCCGCGCTGCCGGATTTGCCCATAACCCTGTGGTGCAACGAAGATACGCCGTTCCTTTGGGGGCAGATCATCCGTGAAATGGCCGGTATCGCCCTCAGCCGCAAAATTATCGGGGCATTCGATCTGTATTCCCAGATCATTTCCCGCGAAGGGATGCAGCGGTTCCGGGCGTTTCTAAAGGAAAACCCCACAATCACGGAACGCCAGAAGAGGCGCGTCATGATCGCCTTCCTCGACAAATACGCATTGGACGACAAGATCGAAGAGGAACTGGACCTGCCGGGTTGGGACGGTGCCTATGTGGATATGCTGACAGAAATCTACGAAGACGACATGGAGGTCATCTCGGGCATTGAGGGCGTTCGGCTTCTGACGCCGGACGCTTAGACCGTCACAATCGGTGACGATCGCGTCAGCCAAGGAAGATCCCGAGGATCACCATCATCAGTCCCAGCACAGACAGCATCAACGCGCCCATGTTCAGCGGAACGACCTTGCGCACGACCTCGCGCAGGTCATCGTCGGACAACCCGGCGCGGCGTGCCCGCCAGACCCGCACGATGCACCAGATCAAACCGCCCAGCCCTGCCGCTGACAGCGCAGCGCCTCCCCAGATCAGTCCTGCCATGTTCCGGATCCTTTCGTTGTCTATCGCCGTCGCGCCTAGCGCACCCTCGGGCTTTGAGGCAACCCCTGCCAGCATGCCCTTGATGCAGGATACAGCCCTGGGGTATCGAGAGGCCCAAACGGTCACGAGGCTGAAGAGGCAAACATGCAGGATACCCCAACCGACAGCTACGGCGTCGCCGCCGGCGAGCTGAAACAGTTCATCGAACGCGTAGAGCGGCTCGAAGAAGAAAAGAAAGAGATCGCCGAGCAGATCAAGGAGGTCATGGCAGAGGCCAAGGGCCGCGGCTATGACACCAAGGTCATGCGCAAAGTGATTTCGTTGCGCAAGCGCGACGCGGACGACATCGCCGAAGAAGAGGCGGTGCTCGATATGTACAAGGCCGCTCTTGGCATGTCCTGACGGTATCGGCGGGCAGGCGGGGTGCCGGTGCACAACCCTGCCCGATTATTCAGCAATTTTCACCCGGCACATTCACCGAAGCCTTTCACCACCGTTGCATGCCCTGCAACACCCCGCTAGCGTGGGGGTCACAAATCAGTGACGGGGTGGGCCACACAGGAATGAGTGATCAAGTCTATTTTGACGAGATGTGGGGCACAGGGGGCCCGGATGGCACAATCCGTGCGCCGTACAAGCCGTTCAACACATGGCTCGACGGGGAAGATCCAAAGCATCTTCGCGCCAAGCAACGCGAAGCAGAGGACCTCTTTCGGCTGACAGGAATCACCTTCAACGTCTACGGGCGCGCCGAAGCCGAAGAGCGTTTGATTCCTTTCGACATCATTCCACGCATCATTTCTGGCCGTGAGTGGCAGAAGCTGTCCCGCGGGATCGAACAGCGCGTCCGCGCCATCAATGCCTTTCTCTATGACATCTATCATGGGCAGGAGATCGTGAAGGCAGGACGCCTGCCGCAAGAGATGATCGCGCGCAACGATGCCTTCCTGCCTGAAATGATCGGCGTGCGACCGCCGGGCAGCGTCTACACACATATCGTCGGGATCGACCTTGTCCGGACTGGCCCCGATCAGTTTTATGTGCTTGAGGACAATGCGCGCACGCCTTCTGGCGTCAGCTACATGCTCGAAAACCGCGAAACCATGTTGCAGATGTTCCCCGAACTCTTCTCGGAGAACCGGGTGCAGCCGGTCTCGACCTACCCGACCGATCTTTTCAATTCTCTTGCCGCTTGCGCGCCAGAGGGACTGGACCGCAAGCCGACCGTGGGCGTTCTGACACCCGGCATTTTCAATTCCGCCTATTTCGAGCACAGCTTTCTGGCGGATCAGATGGGTGTCGAGCTTGTCGAGGGCCATGACCTGCGGGTGCAGGACGGTTATCTGAACATGCGCACCACGCGTGGCTACAAACCGATTGATGTGCTGTACCGCCGGGTCGATGATGATTTTCTCGATCCGCTGTCGTTTAACCCGGAAAGCACGCTGGGCGTTCCGGGCATCATGGATGTCTACCGCGCCGGCCGCCTGACCATTGCCAACGCGCCGGGCACCGGCATTGCCGATGACAAGGCCATCTACAGCTACATGCCTGAGATCGTTGAATTCTACACAGGCGAACGGCCGCTTCTGGAAAACGTGCCGACGTGGCGTTGCTCCGAAAAAGAGGCGTTGGCCTATGTGCTCGACAACCTGAGCGATCTGGTGGTCAAAGAAGTCCATGGCTCTGGTGGCTACGGTATGCTGATCGGGCCGACCGCAACCAAGAAAGACATTGCCGAGTTTCGCAAGAAACTAGAGGCGCGGCCGTCCAACTATATTGCTCAACCCACGCTGAGCCTGTCTACGGTGCCGATCTTCACACGCGCGGGCCTTGCCCCCCGCCACGTAGATCTGCGGCCTTATGTTCTGGTCAGCCCCAAGGGGATCAACATCACACCCGGCGGACTGACTCGGGTTGCGCTCAAGAAAGGGTCGCTCGTCGTGAATTCGAGCCAAGGCGGAGGCACCAAGGACACTTGGGTGCTGGAGGACTGACGCGCGATGCTGGGGAAAACTGCAAACGGCCTGTTCTGGATGTACCGCGGGCTTGAACGGGCTGAAAACACCGCCCGTCTGATCGAAACCGGCCAGCGCATCGCGCTGACCCGGCTGGGCAGCACCGATGATGAGTGGCGGTCTGTCCTGCAAACCGCTGGATCACTGAACGGCTTCGAACAACGCCACGATCAAGTCACCAAAGACGCCGCAATCAACTGGCTGCTCCGAGAAAGGGAAAACCCGTCTTCGGTCCTGTCCAGTGTGGAACATGCGCGGCATAACGCTCGGATGGTGCGCACCGCGCTGACCGGTGAGGTCTGGGAAGCGGTTAACGGCGCTTACATGACGGTCAAAGAGGTCCTCGCCCGCAAGATCAGTGAACGCGACCTGCCCGGCGCGCTGGGTATGATCAGACAACGTGCGGGGCTTGTGCGCGGTGCGACGCATGGCACGATGTTGCGCAACGACATATACGACTTTGCCCGTATCGGCACCTTTCTGGAACGGGCGGACAACACCGCGCGCATCATCGACGTCAAATATTACGTTCTTTTGCCTTCTGTCACTTCTGTTGGGACGTCCCTAGACAATGTGCAGTGGGAAACCATCCTGCGCTCTGTCTCGGCCCGTGGCGGATTTCGCATGGAATATGGGGCCTCGACCGAACCGCGCGATATCGCTCAGTTCCTGATCCTCAATCGCCGGATGCCCCGCTCGCTTGCCTTTTGTGCGCATAAGCTGCGCGACAACCTTGGGTATCTGGCGTCGGAATACGGCCACAGCGCCGCGTCCTACGCCAAGGTTGATCATATCGAACGCGCTTATCTGAGCTTCGACATAGACGCTGTGTTCGACTATGGTTTGCATGAGTACATCCAAAAGATGCTGGCCATGCTCAGCGAACTTGGGCAGCAGATCGAGCTGGACTATCGATTCTACGAATGATCCGTCTTTCCCCATTCCCAGCGTGAGTCACTTGAGAATCATATGCATCTGACCATCAGCCACACCACCCACTACAGCTTTGAAGAGCCCGTGACGTTCGGTCTTCAGCAGTTGCGCAAGACGCCGAAGTCACGTCACAACCAGAACGTTGTGAAATGGGACACGAAGGTCACGGGCGGGCAGAAGGGTCTGACCTACGTCGACCACCACCTAAACACCGTCGACCTGATAGAGATTGATCGCGGCGCGCAGGAACTGATCATCACCTGCGAGGGTGAGGTCACGATCGGCGAATCCAACGGCGTCGTCGGTCGTCACCAAGGCCCGGCACCTCTCTGGCTATATGAGCGGGTGACGCCGCAAACTCGCCCCGGACCCGGAGTGCGGGCGCTGATTCGTGAGGTGTCCGGCGGCTCGGAACTGGATCAGGCGCATGCGCTGATGGCCGCCGTCGCAGAGGCTGTGTCCTATGAGGTCGGCGCGTCGGATTCCACGTCGACCGCCGAAACCGTGCTGGCCGAAGGCCGCGGGGTTTGTCAGGATCATGCCCATGTCTTCATCGCCTGCGTGCGGGAGATGGGACTGCCGGCGCGCTATGTTTCCGGCTACCTTTTGCTGGACGACAAGGTTGAGCAGGATGCCATGCACGCATGGGCAGAGGCACATATTCCCGGGTTGGGATGGGTCGGGTTCGACTGCGCAAACTGTATTTCACCAGACAACCGGTATGTTCGGGTTGCCACCGGCATGGACTACCACGATGCCGCTCCTGTCCGTGGAACACGACAGGGCGGGGCCGATGAATCACTGGATGTGGCAATAGAGGTGGCACAGCAGTAATGTCCCCGACGAATCGGGCGTGACCCGTATGTAACTCGGGGACGTTAGATGACCTATTGCGTGGGAATGATGATGGATCGGGGGTTGGTCTTTATGTCCGACACTCGGACCAACGCCGGGATGGACAACATCTCGACCTTCAGCAAAACCAAGATTTGGGAAGCTGAAGGCGACCGCGTGATCACACTGCTCAGCGCCGGAAACCTTGCCACCACGCAGGCGGTGGTGAGCGAACTCGACGAGCGTGAAAAGGCCCGGGAAGACCGCCATCCTTCAATTCTAGATGTGCCTTCCATGTATCAGGCGGCGCGAATGATCGCGGACACGCTCCGCGACGTGATCGCACGCAATTCCGATACCGGACAACGCGCCTCTTCGGTGTTCAACGCCACGCTTATTCTAGGCGGCCAGATCGCCGGAGGCCCGCCGCGGCTGTTCCTGATCTATCCAGAGGGCAATTTTATCGAGGCCGGCCCCGACACGCCCTTCTTTCAGATCGGCGAGATCAAGTATGGGCGCCCGATCCTTGTGCGCGCCTATGATCCGGCATTGAGTTTTGAGGACGCTGTAAAACTCTTGCTTGTCAGTTTTGACAGCACCGTAAAGGCAAACCTCACCGTGGGTGCCCCGTTCGACTATCATCTCTACGCGACCGATAGTCTGGTGCAGGGCGAAACCGGACGGATCGAACTGGAAGATCCGTATTTCCGGACAATTAGCGATGGTTGGAGCAAGGCGCTCAAGCAAGCGCTCGACAGCCTGCCCGCTTTCAGAGCCCCCACGCAGACCTGACTGCGCGCTGACAACTCTGTGCTTGGTAAATGAACCTCTTATGGAGAGTTGTTAGGCCGTGTTTGGCCCGACAGCACTCCATAATGCCTCAAATCCTCTGGAACTCAGACAAGTGATCAGAGCGGCATGTTGTCAAAGCCGTCTTCGGCTTCATCCTCATGCATGGCTTCCAGCACCTCTTGCACCCACGCGGGCACGGTTCCGCCAGCGCTCTCCAGACCCATTGCCGCCTGTTCGAGGTGCTCCATCAGATCCTTTCGCGCCGCGCCTTTTGACGCGGCGATTTCCTTTCGCAGCGAGTCGATGCGCGCTTCGAGATGTTCGTGTTCCGACATGGTCCGTTCTCTCCTGAAATGAATCTCCGATGCCTCAGACTTGGGCAGCACAGTCTTTGCAAAGCGGGGCCTCTGGCACTGCGGCCAACCGCTCTGCCGAAATCTCACCGCCGCAGCGCGTGCAAAACCCGTATTCGCCCTGCGCCATCCGCCCAAGCGCGGCCTTGATTCGGGCGATTTCGGCCTGACCGCTCTCGCCTAAGCGTTCCAACACCTCTTCGCCCTCGCGCTCTATGGCCATTTCGTCCCAGTCCTTCGAGTGCGGCGATTCAAGCGCTGCTTCGATTTCGTCCAGTCGCACGCCCAAGGCGCGCAACCGTTGGAGAAGAACACGTTTTTGGGCGTGGTGGGACATGATCTGGTGCCTCCTTAACTGCAATTCGACTTTGTCAAAGTGAGGCGGTTGCGGCCTTGATGCATATCAACCATGCCTTCCCTCTTGAAACATATTCACCTTTACGTATATGAATGACCAAACCGCTTGGAGGGAACTGCCATGAAACCTGAAGTCACCGCCTTCTTCGACGACGCGACCAACACGATCTCTTACGTGGTGCGCGATCCCAATGGCATGTCCTGTGCCATCATCGACAGCGTGCTGGACTTTGACTATTCGTCCGGTCGGACCGATACGAAATCGGCTGACACGGTCATCGCCTTCGTGAAGGACAAAGGCTACACGGTCGAGTGGTTGCTGGAAACACATGTCCACGCCGATCACCTGTCCGCCGCGCCCTATCTTCAGGAACGGCTGGGCGGCAAAATCGGCATCGGCGACCGCATCAAGATCGTGCAGGATACCTTTGGCAAGGTTTTCAACGAGGGCACCGAGTTCCAGCGCGACGGGTCGCAGTTCGATCAGCTTTTCCAGGAAGGGGACAGCTTTCACATCGGCCAGATGCGCGGCGACGTCCTGCACACGCCCGGTCACACTCCGGCCTGCCTGACCTACACAATCGGCGACGCGGCCTTTGTCGGCGACACGCTGTTCATGCCCGATTTCGGCACCGCGCGCTGCGATTTTCCCGGCGGCTCATCCGAGACGCTGTTCGACTCGGTTCAAAAGATCCTCGCCCTGCCCGATGAGACTCGCATCTTTGTCGGCCACGACTACAAGGCACCGGGCCGCGACGACTATGCATGGGAAACCACAGTGGGGGCGCAAAAGACCCAAAACGTGCACGTCGGCGAAGGCAAATCGAAAGAACAATTCGTCGAGATGCGCGACACGCGTGACGCCACGTTGGCCATGCCCAAGCTGATCATCCCGTCCTTGCAGGTGAACATGCGGGCTGGCCAGATGCCGCCTGCGGATGAAAAGGGCGACGTGTTCCTAAAGGTGCCCGTCAACAAGCTCTGACTTACTGGACTGGCTCTTGCGACTGATGTCGCAGAGCCGATTTTTCGGCGAAAAATCGTCCCGATGCGAACCGGGGATTTCGCCTGCGCAAACAAAGGAAACACTCATATGCCTATCGACTGGATCTGGGGGCTGATCGGCGGCTTGCTGATCGGAACCGGCGGTGCCGTCTACCTCCTTGGCAATGGCCGTATCATGGGTGCCAGCGGGATCATTGGCGGCCTTGTCGATGGATCGGGTTGGTCCACCGCTGCCGAACGCATCATATTTCTGATTGGTGTGGCGCTGCTGCCGGTTCTGCTTGCGCCCTTCTACCGCGATGTGGATCCGCACATCACTGACAACTATGTTGTCCTGATCGCCGCCGGTCTTCTAGTCGGGGTCGGCACCCGCTTCGCAAACGGTTGCACCTCAGGACACGGGGTCTGTGGCATGTCGCGGCTGTCGGTCCGCGGGTTTGTCGCCACCTTCTGCTACATCTTCGCCGGCGGTGTCGGCGTGGTTATTTTCCGTCACATTCTGGGGGTGATCTGACATGGCAAAGCTGATTATTGCCTTCATAGCGGGCGGGCTCTTTGGGGCCGGACTCTTTGTATCGGGCATGACCGACACAACCAAGGTGCAGGGCTGGCTGGATGTCTTTGGGGCTTGGGATCCGACACTTGCGTTTGTCATGGGCGGTGCCATGATCCCCATGGCCATTGCATGGCTGATCCGCAACCGACGCACGACATCGCTGACGGGCGAAGCGCTTCCACCGCCGCCGTCGAAAGAAATTGACAGTAAACTTATCCTAGGATCGGTGATGTTCGGTATGGGATGGGGTCTTGTGGGCCTGTGCCCGGGACCGTCCATCGCATCGCTTAGCTATGGCGGTCCGTCGCTCTATGTCTTTGTCGCGGCCATGCTGGGTGGGATGCTGATTGCACCGATCGCGCGAGCCCGACTGGACAGAATGGTTCCGGCGGAATAAACGATGTCCATGCATCCAAGCGCCCTGACAGACCGTTATCACGTATCGCCGCAAATCGACCCGCAGGATTGTGTGGCGATCAAAGAGGCGGGCTATGTTCTGGTCATAGACAACCGGCCTGATGCGGAGGTTCCGCCATCGCATCAGACAGAGGTCATGCGCCAGGCAGTTGAGGCCGCCGGGCTGCGTTTTGCCGCGCTGCCCATCACTCATCAGACGATGACCGCCGAAAACATCCTCGCGCAAGCGGAACTTGTTGCGGCCGCCGACGGCCCCGTTCTGGCCTATTGCGCCTCTGGTACGCGTTGTTCGGTGATCTGGGCGCTGGGCAATGCCGAGGCGTTGGGCGCGGATGCGGTGATCGAGGCAGCAGCCAAGGCAGGCTACAATTTGGCAGGGCTTCGCCCGACGCTGGAAACTCTGGCCAAGCCCTGAGCGTCAGCGTAGCGCCTTTGGGCGCCGCGCATTCTATTTTTCTTCGAAATCAAAGTCCAATGGTGCCGAGGCGAATCCATCGCTGACGTCAATCTCGGGCAAGGCCTCCATCGGTTGGCCATCGCCGATATCGGCGAGATCCTCACCCAGATCGCCGAAATCGAAATCACCCGCGTCTGCCCCAAAATCCATTGGAGGCAGGTCAGGCAAATCGTCTGCCCCACCGTCATCGACCGCAGGCACGTCCGGAATTGCAGGCAAACCCGCCACCGGAGCGGCATTCATATCGTCGAACGCAGCGCCCATGTCCGCCTTGGGCGGGACCGCCGCTGACATTGCCGCAGGATCAGCCTTGCTGGATGACGCCGTTTCGTTCCCCGGCCATGTCAGACGCACCGCGCGCAACCCGTTAAGTTGCCCAAGACGGCCGCGCGCCACAAGGTGACCACGGCCCGCCATAACCTCAACCTTGGCCAACGCGTCCAGTGGCAGGTTCAGGACGTCGCCCGGTTTCAGCGCCTCGGCCTTGCTGAGGGGCAAGGTGATCCGAGCAAGAGCCGCGTCCAGTCGGGCAGGCACCCGGCTCAACCGCTCTTCGTGCGGGCCGGCACCCTGCACTGCACCCGACGCACTACGCTTTGGTTTGCATTCGGGTAGAAAGAAAGTCAGCACACCGCGCCGCCGACCCAGCGCAAGATCGATGTCGGCCCGGAACGACCGATACCCCGCAGCATCAAGCAGCAGGCCCGCAGCGCGCGAATCCTCAATCATCGCGCCATAGCGATAGCCCGACAGTTGCGCGTGTAGTGGGTGATCCGTCAGGGTGTCAGCCAATCGCCCCAAGGCCCCGTCGAGCAACGGTGCCAGCATCGCGGCGTCAGTCTGCGTCAAGAGGCGGTCATCCTCGACCGGCATCTGGGTGACCTGCTGAATGGTCTGAACCTCGATCACGCCGGTCATCACCTGACGGTCGATAGAGGCGATCCCGACCGCCCCGTCCGGACCATCGAGAACAACCAGAAGGTCCCTTTTTCCAAGCGCCTCAACAACTTCGTCCTGATCCATCGTGTCGACGGTGACCGACTGCGTGACCAGAGCAAGGTCCCAGAGCACATCCGCAGTTCGCGACAACGCGCGGCGCAGCGCTTTGGCCAGCGACATGCCACGCGCCTCATAGGCCCGTTGAGCCGCTAGGGCCTTTTGACCCATGACGTCATTTCGCGCACCGTCAGCCATGCAAATGAATGCCCATCGAAAACTGCCTCCGGCTCCCGTTATCGGCCGATTTGGTTACCAAGGGCTTTAACACTCTGTGATTTGCGTAAATAATCGGGCTTAGGACGGGGTTATTGCGCCGCCAAGATTTGTCGCAATGGCAGTGACACACGAAACGCCGCTCCGTCACGGTCGGGGAGATAGCTGATTTCACCCCCCAAACGCGCCACGATCTGGCGCGAAATCGCCAAGCCCAACCCCGCACCGCCTGCTTTCTGATCACTCACACGGGCGAATTTTTCAAAGATCACATCCTGCGCCTCGGGTGCCACCCCAGACCCGTTGTCGATGAAATCCACCAATAAATCGTTGCGCGCCTCTGTCACGACAATGCGCAACTCCGGCTCATCAGCGTCGCAATACTTACGCGCGTTGGCGATCAAGTTGATAAAGACCTGCGCCAGCCTTTCGACATCCGTCGACAGAAAGACCTGTTCGTTGACCCTGCGCCGGACCACCCGGATGCCCGACCCCGCCTCATCCGCCAAGGCCGCTGAGACGGCTCTGTCCAGCACATCCTCCAGCCTGCCTTCCGTCAAGTTCAGGCTGACCTGCCCGTTTTCCAGCACTGACAGGTCAAGCAGATCGTCCAGTAGGCGGGTCAACCGCAGCGCCTCGTCGTGCATGATAGAAGCATACCGGTTTTGCTCGGACCGCGTCAGGCCTTGCGCGTCGCGCAGGATCTCTGAAAAGGCGCGGATAGAGCTCATCGGTGTGCGCAACTCATGACTGATCTGGCTCAGGAACGCATCCTTCTGCACGGACAGGCGCGTCAGCTTTTCATTAGCGCGGCGCAGTTCGCCAGCCGTGCGCGTCAACTCTTGTGACTGCGCCTCAAGGCGCGCGGAGTATTCCATCATCTGCGCCGTCTCATCGGCCACCGCCATGAGGTCTTCGACGGACACCATGGCTCCGCCGACGATTTGGCCAACCATCGCATGCGCCGTCGCCGCCCCCACAGAGCCGCCCAGTTCGCGTTCCAGACGTTGCAGGAACTCCGGTGTCGGAGCGGGCAGATCGCCCTCCACTCCCTGCGCCCGGGCCTCACGCAGGAACAGCGCCTGCGCCTCTTGCGCGCCCAGAATGCGCTGGGTCATGACCATCAGGTCTTCGCTTTCTGCCGTGCTTTGCAACCAGCTGCGGGGACCGGCACCGGCCTGTTGAGCAGACACGAACTGCGCCCCTTGCAGACGTTCCAGCGGCGAGGCTTCACTCATCAGTGATGCGGCGACAAAGGTCAGCGCATTGAGCAGCAGACTCCAGAACATGGAATGCAGCAACTTGTCGTCAAAGCCGATGCCAAACAACGCCTCGGGTCGCAGCGCGGCGATGTTGAACGGCCCAGTCACGAACCATGCGTCGGGCAGGACGGTGCCGGGGCCGAAGCTGGGCAGATAGAGAGTATAGAGCCAGATCCCGAACCCCGCCGTCAGCCCCGCCAGCGCGCCGATGCGGGTGGCCCCGCGCCAGAATATCCCGCCCAGAAGCGCCGGCAACACTTGCGCCACGCCCGTAAAGGACACCAATCCGATCGCGGCAAGCTCTGTCTGGCCGCCGGACAGGGCGTAATAGAGGTAGCCCAGCAACAACACCCCGGCGATAGAGATCCGCCGGGAAACCAGAACAACATGTCGCACATCGCCGGACACGCTGGCCGACCCCACCCGCAGCCGCAACCAGACCGGCATGACAATGTGGTTCGATACCATGGTCGACAGGGCAATGGCCGCCACGATCACCATCGAGGTGGCCGAGCTGAACCCGCCAAGGAAGGACAGCATGGCCAGCCCTTCCTGCCCCTGACTGAGCGGAATCGTCAGCACAAAAAGATCGGGGTTAGAACCAGGAGGCAGCAGGTCAAGCCCGGTGACCGCGATCGGCACCACAAACAGGCTCATCCCCATCAGATACAAAGGAAAGGCCCAGGCAGCCATCCTCAGCTGCGCGTCGTTGTCATTCTCGACCACCAGCACCTGAAACATTCGTGGCAGACAGAGGAACGCCGCCGCCGACAGCAACATGATCCCAGCCCAGCGGGCATTGTCGACCGACCAACTGCCCAGTGGGGATGCGTCGATACGGGCCAGCGTTGCAGACACCCCGTCCGACAGGCCCCAGACCACAAATACCCCCAAGGCAAGCAAGGCCGTCAGCTTGACCACCGCCTCTACTGCGATGGCCATGACGACTCCGTGATGGCGCTCATTCGCGTCAAGGTTCCGCGTGCCGAATATGACGGTGAAGACCGCCAGCCCCGCCGCCACCCAAAGCGCTGTCAAACCCGGTGCGCCCTCAGCGCCAACCTGTGTGGGCGCAAAAACTTCGACCGACAGGGTCACGGATTGCAGTTGAAGGGCAATATAAGGAGTTGTCCCGACAACGGCGAGAATGGTGACGCCAATGCCCAGCAGGTTAGATTTGCCGTAGCGGGACGAGATAAGGTCGGCGATGGAGGTGATCCGCTGATTGCGCCCGATACGCACCAGTTTGCGCAGGATCCACCACCACCCCAGCATCACAAGGCTGGGGCCAAGATAGATCGTCAAATACTCGAACCCGTTGCGGGCGGCACTGCCGACCGCGCCGTAAAACGTCCATGCGGTACAGTAGATCGACAGCGACAGGGTGTAGACCAAAGGGGCGCGCAACCACCGCTCGCGACCGCGCAGTGCGGCGCGTTCGGCAAAAAAGGCGACCGAAAACAGCAACGCGACATAGGCGACAGAAATCACCGCCAGCATGTTGAGCGTGCTCACCGCCCGCCCCCCTTGCCCCCGGCCCCGCCGGGTCGGCTGCGATTCAGCAGGTGGACAAGCCGCCCCGCTCCGATGGCAAGGGCGATCCAGACTCCGAAGATATAGATCAACACTTGGGACGCGGGCACATTCACCTCGGACCCGGACCAGAGCAACGGCAACCACCACAGGACCCAGCCCAGCAGCGGCAACGCGCAGGTGGCGTCAATCAGGCGGCGACGGCGGAATGTCTGGCGTTCGACATGGATCGGCACAACGCCTGCGGGAGGTTTGCCCGGTGGACGCACGGGCAAGCCGCCGGCAGAGCCGCTCATTGCGACGACAACGCTCGGACCGCGTCGAGCACTTCGGCGTTGGAGAAAGGCTTGGTCATGAACCGGCTGGCCCCCGCGCGCTCGGCCATTTCGCGATCCTTGCTCTGCCCGCGCGCCGTCAGCATCAGAACCGGCAGATCGGCATGGGCCGGATCTTCGCGCAATTCACGGAGGATGTCATATCCCGACCGTCCAGGCAGCATGACATCAAGGATCACCACATCCGGATCCCGATCGCGCACGATCTGGACGGCGTCTGTCCCGTTGGAATGGGTGTGTACCTGCCATCCGTCCCGGGACAATATGAACCTGATCGCCTCGATTATATTCGGCTCGTCCTCGATCAGCAGAACTTGTCCGCCCATTCTTTCCCCCCGCATTCCGCCTCCCGGGTCTTTTGCGCCCGTTCTCCAGCAGATGGGGGGATTTTAGGCGGTATTTTCCGCCCGTGTCAAAAAACTGTTGCCCTTCGGCACAGGTTTTCTTGAAACCTTGTCCGCATCTCCGACCGGATGGCGTTGGCGACCCTTCTCGCAAGAGGGTATCGGCGGAACTCCTTTGCGTCGTCAGAGACTTATAGCGACCAATGATCGCGGACCGCAGTCACCCCCGACTGGCAGAGGCGAGAATTGACGGCTCGCGGCGGCCCTCACAGGCCTCGCGTGGACAAACGCGACACGCCACACCCAGTTGCGGCAGTGCGGCGGGCGCCTCTATACCCGCTGGAAGTGGCCGAACCATCATCTGCGCCTGATAGAGCGGGTCGGCGTTCACCGCCGGACCACCAAGAGGGGTGGCCAGCGCCTCGGCCCAAAGCGCCGCGCTACTGCGGCCAGCCTGCATCACGGGTCCGGACAGGATGACATGCGGCCTGCTCAGGGCGCGGTAAAGCGGCCACAGCGGACAGGCCGCGCCAAACCGCGGCATCGGGAATTCCGGCAGTGGCTTGCGGTAGGTCAACACGCCGGACGCATCGCAGATTGCCAGCCCGACGGGCGTTGGCAGGACATCCAATGGCATGGCGGCCAGACGCCGCATGACGCGTGCCGGATCGGCCCCCAGCTTGGCGGCCAAGACCGCCGGATTGGGGCCATGTTCCGCAATTTCCGGCTGTAGCGCCGACAGCGGCAGCGCCCTTGCATCTGCCGCGTAGCGATCCAGCCAAAGCCGGAACAGACCCTTTGCGGGCTCTGACAGACTACGGCCCAGCCGCGATAGTGCCGCATCCGTGCCCTCCCCCTCTTCGATCTCGGGGATGGTATGGCCTGCGCCCTCAAGGACGGCGTCCAGCTCTTCTTGCGGCGTACCGGTTTCCAGCGGCGATGTCTCATCGGCTTCGAGATAGCTCACAAGCCCCCGGCTGGTCTCGGCCAGCCTTGCGCTGTCTTCGTAGATGTTTCGGTGAAAACGCGCCTGCCACTCTGCGTCCACCTCGCCGGGTTCGGCAAGGATCGAGGCAGCAGACCGGATCGCCGTCACCGTTGACAGCATTTCGTGCAGCGAGGCGGCAAGGTGCGGATCATGGGTCATGCGATCGTTCAGGGTTTCGAGGCTGCGCTCCAGCTGGGTGATGCGCGCACGACTGTCCGCCACCAGTTGCGCCCACCCCGGAAAGCGCCCGGCGAATTCGTCGACCCTGTCCAGTTCTGCTCCGACTTGCGGCCTGTCGGCCGAGGCTTCGCGCAGCGAGGCAATCAACGCCGCCCCTGCGCCTTCGGTCAGGGCCGCCGGCTCGACCCTGAGAATATCGGCGATGGCCAGCAGCAACTTCCCGCCGATTCTACGCCGGTTATGCTCGATAAGGTTGAGGTAAGAGGCCGAAATTCCCGCCTGTCGGGCCAGATCGGCTTGCTTGAGCCCACGCAGAACCCGACGTTCGCGGATTCGCGATCCTGTTAAGGTGTCGCGGGGCATTGCGCATTCCCTTGCTGTTTCAATGGGTTTCTGCGGCGCAATATAAACACCTTTACAGAATACCACGGCATCCTTTTCAGACGTTGACAAAAAAACCGTTATACGTAAAGCGGTTGTTGCGCAATTTTCCGTCTCACTGCCATACTGCATTTGCACAGATGTGCGATCGCCCCACGTGCTGAGGAGAATGTGGGGCGGCTTTCTCGAAACGGGAGGATTTTCATGTCCATAAAGAATGTGACACGCCGTGGCGTGATCCAGACCGGCGCAGTAGCCGGTGCCGGCCTTGCGCTGCCGACGTACCTGTCCGCCGCAAGCCACACGGGTTTCACGAACGCGCCGGGCAACGACAAAGTCACGCTGGGCTTCAACGTTCCGCAGACCGGCGCTTATGCCGACGAAGGCGCGGACGAACTGCGCGCCTATGAACTGGCGGTTGAGCACCTGAACGGTGGCGGCGACGGCGGCATGCTGGCGACGTTCTCGTCTAAGTCGCTTGAAGGCACCGGCATTCTGGGCCGCAAGGTCGAGTATGTGACCGGCGATACCCAGACAAAGTCGGACGCCGCGCGCGCATCGGCCAAGTCGATGATCGAAAAAGACGGTGCGGTGATGATCACCGGCGGCTCGTCCTCTGGTGTGGCAATCGCCGTGCAGGGTCTGTGCCAAGAGGCAGGCGTCATCTTCATGGCTGGCCTGACCCACTCGAACGACACCACCGGCAAAGACAAGAAGGCGAACGGTTTCCGTCACTTCTTCAACGGTTATATGTCGGGTGCCGCGCTGGCCCCGGTGCTTGCCAAGAACTACGGCAACGACCGCAAGGCCTATCACCTGACCGCCGACTACACCTGGGGCTGGACCCAGCAAGAGTCGATCGCGGCCGCCACCGAGGCGCTTGGCTGGCAGACGGTCAACAACGTTCTGACACCGCTGGCGGCAACGGACTTCTCGTCCTACATCGCTCCAGTTCTGAACTCGGGCGCAGACGTGCTGGTCCTGAACCACTACGGCGGAAACATGGTCAACTCGCTGACCAACGCCGTTCAGTTCGGCCTGCGTGAAAAGATCGTCGACGGCAAGCAGTTCGAGATCGTTGTTCCGCTGTACTCGCGCCTGATGGCGAAGGGTGCTGGTGCCAACGTCAAGGGCATCTTCGGCTCGACCAACTGGCACTGGTCACTGCAGGACGAGGGTTCCAAGACCTTCGTGAAGTCCTTTGGCACCAAGTACGGTTTCCCGCCGAGCCAGGCTGCGCACACCTGCTATGTGCAGACCCTGCTGTATGCGGATGCCGTTCAGCGCGCCGGTTCGTTCAACCCCTGCGCCGTCGTCGAAGCCCTCGAAGGGTTCGAATTCGACGGTCTGGGCAACGGCCCGACCCTCTACCGTGCGGAAGACCACCAGTGCTTTAAAGACGTGCTGGTCGTGAAGGGTAAAGAGAACCCGACCTCGGAATTCGACCTTCTCGAGATCGTGGAAATCACCCCGCGTGGGCAGGTTGAGTACGCAGCCGATCACCCGATGTTTGCGGGCGGCCAGCTGGGGTCCTGCAACCCGGGCGCATAACGGACCGGTCCCGACGGGACCGTCTGTAGGGGCAGGGCCGCGCGCCCTGCCCCAGCCTCTCCACTCCCCTCGGCCCGTCTGACGGGTCCCGTTTTCTCCGCACTCCGACCGCAAAGGGTGGGACAATGGACGCTATAATCCTCCAAATTCTGAACGGGCTCGACAAGGGCTCTGCCTATGCACTGATCGCGCTGGGTCTGACACTCATCTTCGGCACGCTGGGTGTGGTCAACTTCGCGCACGGCGCGTTGTTCATGATCGGCGCCTTCTGTTCGGTGACGCTACAGCGTATCCTGAACTCGTCTTTCGAAACCGTCGATCCGTCACAAACCGACTTTCTCGGCAACCCGCTGAAGGTCAAGACGCCCTACGTCGAAAGTTGGTTCGGGCCAGAAGTCGGGTCAAGTATCATAGAATGGTCCGTCCCGCTTGCCATCCTGTTTGCCATCCCGGTCATGATCGGCATCGGCTTCATTATGGAGCGCGGGCTGATCAAGCATTTCTACAAACGACCCCACGCCGACCAGATCCTTGTGACCTTCGGTCTGGCGATCGTGCTGCAGGAAATCGTCAAATACTACTTCGGCGCAAACCCGATCCAGACCCCCGCCCCCGAGGCGCTGTCCGGCATCGCGCAGCTGACTTCGACCATTGTCTACCCGGTCTGGCGGATCGTCTACTTCTGCTTTGCACTGCTCATCATCGGCGCGGTCTTTGCCTTCCTGCAGTTCACCACCTTCGGAATGGTAGTCCGCGCAGGCATGGCCGACCGTGAAACCGTTGGCTTGCTAGGCATCGACATCGACCGCAAGTTCACCATCATGTTCGGCATCGCCGCCGCTGTGGCGGGCCTTGCGGGTGTAATGTACGGGCCAATCAACGCGCCAAACTATCATATGGGCATGGACTTCCTCGTCCTCAGTTTTGTGGTGGTTGTCGTCGGCGGTATGGGCTCATTGCCCGGTGCCGTACTCGCGGGTTTCCTGTTGGGCATCCTTGAGAGTTTTGCGTCCATGGAACAGGTCATCACCCTGATCCCCGGCATCAACCAAATCATCATATACCTTGTCGCCATTGTCATCCTTCTGACCCGTCCGCGCGGTCTGATGGGTCGCAAAGGCGTGATGGAGTAAACCGCCATGCTTGGATTGGACAAGAAAGACAGCACACTGCTGATCATCGTGGTGGCGCTGACTATGCTCGCCCCCTTTATCCTCAACCCCTTCCCGACGGATAGCGGTCTGGCGCAGTTCAACGCCGGATATCCGGATCTGATGCAGCGTTTCGTGATCTTCGGGATCTTCGCCATCGGCTTTAACATCCTGTTCGGCCTGACTGGCTACCTTTCTTTTGGTCACGCGGCCTTTCTGGGGGTCGGGTCTTACTCGGCCGTCTGGATGTTCAAGCTTTTGTCGATGAACATCGTCCCGGCGATCCTCCTGTCGGTCGTCATCGCGGGTGTCTTTGCTCTGGTCATCGGCTTTGTCAGCCTTCGCCGTTCAGGGATCTACTTTTCGATCCTGACGCTGGCCTTTGCGCAAATGTCCTTTGCGCTGGCTTACTCGGTGCTGACGCCGCTGACCAATGGTGAAACCGGCCTGCAACTGACGCTGGACGATCCGCGTGTTCTGGGTGTGTCGCAAACCGCAGACGGCTCGATTCCGGTGACCAACCTCTTCGGCATCGAGATGCGAGGTGCCTATGACATGGTGGTTGGCCCGTGGAGCTTTACCTTCTCGGCAGGCTACTACGTCTGTGCCGTGGTCATGCTGCTTGCCTTCTACCTGTCGATCCGCATCTTTCGCTCGCCCTTCGGGATGATGCTGCGGGCGATCAAGTCGAACCAGCAACGCCTGAACTACACCGGCCTGAACCCGAAACCCTACACGCTTGCGGCCTTCGTGATCTCCGGCATGTATGCCGGACTGGCCGGTGGCCTGATGGCCGCGATGGACCCGCTGGCAGGTGCAGAACGGATGCAGTGGACCGCGTCTGGTGAGGTTGTGCTGATGACCATTCTCGGTGGCGCGGGCACGCTGATAGGCCCGGTACTGGGCGCAGGCATGATCAAGTACTTCGAGAACATCTTTTCGAAGATCAACGACAACGTGCTGCACAGCTGGTTCAGCTTCATGCCTGACGGGCTGGAGGATTCGGTGGTGTTCATCATCCACCCCTTCGTCGGCAAAGGCTGGCACCTCACGCTGGGCATCATCTTCATGCTGGTGGTTATCTTCCTGCCCGGCGGTCTTGTCGAAGGTGGACAACGCATTGCGCGCCTCTTCCGCCGCAAGAAAACCGAAGAGCCCAAATCGGCCAAGACCGAACCCGCGGAATAAGGAGAAAAACCCATGGGTATCCTTGAAATCAAAGACGTGGGCAAACGGTTTGGCGGCCTCAAGGCGCTTTCCGATGTGAACCTCTCGGTGCAGGAAAACACCTGTCACGCGATCATCGGGCCGAACGGCGCGGGCAAGTCCACGCTGCTGAACTGCCTCGTGGGCAAGCTGATCCCCGACACCGGATCGGTCATGTTCCAGGGCCAGTCAGTTCTGGGCCGCAGCCCGCATGAGATCAACCAGATGGGAATTTCCCGCGTCTTCCAGACGCCCGAAATTTTTGGCGATCTCACGGTGTTCGAGAACATGATGATCCCGCTTTTCGCCAAGCGGGACGGCTCATACCGCCTGCATGCCTTCGAATCGGTCGCCAATGAGCGCTCGCTCATAGAAGAGGCCGAAAAGATGCTGGAAGAGGTCAACATGCTGGACAAGCGCCACATGCACTCGGCCTCGATGTCGCGTGGCGACAAACGGCGGCTGGAGATGGCCATGTGCCTAGTGCAGGAGCCGAAACTCCTGCTTCTGGACGAACCCACCGCCGGGATGGCGCGCGCCGACACCAACAACACCATCGACCTGCTCAAGCAGATCAAGGACCAGCGCGACATCACCATCGCCATCATCGAACACGACATGCACGTGGTCTTTTCCCTCGCCGACCGGATCACGGTTCTGGCGCAGGGCACACCCCTGGTCGAGGATGCGCCAGAGAACATCAAAGGCCATCCAAAGGTGCAAGAAGCCTACCTCGGCGAAGCCCACACCTGAACAAAACGGAAGGAACAAACCGGATGAACAGCAATTTGTTCCTTTTGGTTTTTGTCGTTCTCTCTCCCTCGGACACCGTGGACATCATCGAGACGCAACGATTTGAAACGAAAGCACAGTGCGAGGCGGCAGAACATGCCGTTCGTGTGCGGGTCCGCAACAATGTTTCTCGAATAGAGTCTGAGTGCGTCCAAATCCAATGAAGCCAACTGCTTGACGACAAACCCTCCAACGGAGTCACAACAATGAACGTCCGTCCCGATTTTTCCAAGAACTCGAACATGGCCGAAACGGCCCCCGCCTTCCTGTCGGTCTACGACATGCATTCCTACTATGGCGAAAGCTACATCGTCCAAGGCGTCAGCTTTAACGTACACGAGGGCGAAATCCTCGCGCTGCTCGGCCGGAATGGCGCTGGCAAGACCACGACGCTGCGCTCTATCGCGCGGCTGGACGACCCGCAGGTGAACCAAGGCGAAATCTGGCTGGACCATCAACCGCTACACCTGATGAAGTCGCATCAGGCGTCCATCGCGGGGCTGGGCCTTGTTCCCGAAGACCGCCGCATCATTCCCGGTCTGACGGTCGAGGAAAACCTTCAACTGGCGCAGATCGCCCCGCCGATCGGCTGGTCGCTGGACCGCCTCTATGACCTCTTCCCGCGCCTCGGTGAACGCCGCAAACAGGAAGGCGTGACGCTGTCGGGCGGCGAACAGCAGATGCTGGCCATCGCACGGGCGCTGGCGCGCGACATCAAGGTGCTGTTGCTGGATGAGCCCTATGAGGGGCTGGCCCCGGTTATCGTCGACGAAATCGAAAAGACCCTGCGCCACGTCAAGGAACAGGGCATGACCACGGTCATCGTCGAACAGAACGCCGTGCGCGCGCTGCAACTGGCTGATCGTGCGGTGATTCTGGATACCGGATCGATTGTCTTTGACGGAACCGCCGCCGAAGTGCTGGAGAACGAGGCGCTGCGCGCCGAATATCTGGCCATCTGATCCCCCACGCGACTTAGGAACCACTTGATTTCGGGGGCGGGGAGGTTTTCCCTGCCCCCAATCACATTCTGGAGGAGAGCCCGATGAGCAAGACCTACCCCCCGTCAGACGAACAAGTCAAAAACGCCCACATCGACGCGGCGCGCTATGACGCGATGTATGCGGCGTCGATCAGCGACCCCGAGGGGTTCTGGGCCGAGCAGGCGCAGCGGCTGGACTGGATGAAGGCCCCGACCGAGATCAAGAACG
>NZ_JAXMNR010000008.1:0-269584 GCF_034670325.1 Antarctobacter sp. | reverse complement strand
ACTCCCGCTGGCCCGATACGGCTGCGCTGTGTGGTGGCTACACCGCATCGGGCCAGCTACCCGAGGGCGCAGCAGGGGGTCATTTTTGGACGCCGATAGTGGGTCAAAATTGTGTGCCGATTGACACTTCTGGCCCGGCGGAAATCAGAGCGTGGGGAAAGCGGGGAGGGCTACTTCTCTCTGCACCAAATAATCACCAAGTGACCGATTTTTCTCACGGAGCTAGTATACCCATCCCCCTTCTCCCCACCACATCCTTAAGGAGTGCAAGTATTTAAAATATAATTATAAAATTTGGCATCACAGCCTCCACCGGGTTCCCTCGAGCCTCCCCATACCCTCCCCCCGCTTCCCCCGGATTGCCCACGAGCCTGCAAATTCACCGTCTGGCCACTTGCGGCCAGGCCGCATCACACAAGCCAGTCTCCCTCAAGGGGAGAGCATGGGGAGGGCTAATGTAGGGGCGCGGGGAAGCCTGGGCGGTGAAGCACGAAGGTTGCGCGGCGCAGGCTCAGGAAGAGTTAGTCACGCGCCTCGCGGCGGCTGACGGGAAGTCGAGTTTCGGCCGTTCGCCATTTCTTGCCTCCTCGCTCACCGCGCACGACCTCTTTCCCCGATTGATCAAAAGTTCGGATCGTTTCAGGAATCACGTTCCGATATAGACGAGAATCGTCCCATGACCATCGAAAGGTCACGCTGTCGCTGGCGTATATCCACCGCTTCGAGCCCAGCCCGAGGAAGGCGTAGCGCTCGCCGTCCACTTCGAACGAGTGCTGATGCCAAGCCCGAGTGTTTCCACCTTTGCTCGGCGGGCGATATTTGTCTTTCAGCACAGCCCTGTAATTTTCGACCTTTGTAGGTCCGACTTCATACACTTCCGTCATCATTCTGCCTGCTGGTTTATTCGGATGGGCGAACGACCCATTCTTCACTGTCGTAGTCAAAGAATCGCGCCATGTCGTCCCACTCGTCTTCGGTGAAGTTCTGGGCGATCTCGTCAAGTTGAAAAAGCCTCACCGATAGCTCTAATTCGGCATCCCGGAGTGTCGAGTATCGTTTTTCGAAGAGCGGGCGCGAAGTCCTGAATGGATCAAAGACTTGAACGACATAGTTGCCAGATTGAGCACCCCTGGGCGCATTGAGATAGACGTCTTCTACGGTGAGGAGGTGAGAGCGCCGCAGACGCGCCCCTTCCTTTTGTTTTGGATCAGCAAAGCGGGATAGAACCGCCAAAAACAGTTGCCCGGATTTGTAGATTGACCGACTGACCTGTCCCTCGTCGGTGTATCGCGCAACCCAACAGTCTTGCAGCCAGGCTTCCCACGGCTCTAATTCATCGGCGTAACTCATCGCTACCTCTTGGTAATCGCACTTTCCGGTTGAAGTATCTCGGGGCCACTGTCAACCGACCCAGCTTCCGTGCCTCGCGGACCGGATAGGCCTGCCGCCTCCAGCCACAGGACGGAGCAAAACAGTGGGACAATAATCCCAAAAAGCATTGTGACATTATGGGAAAATTTCGCGTCCCACCTTTGCCTAAGTGTCTGATTTATTGAAATTTGTGCAGCCCGCCCCCGGGCATCATAAAATACTATAATGATTATATTTTCTAACGCTTTAATGGATGATCGTTTACGCTTGTCCACCTTACTGCCCACCCTTCGATTGACGGTCCAGATTCTTTTTGCCCGGATTGGGCGGCAGGCTTGAGTTCGTTGCGACAGCGCCCATGGTCGGATTGGGGATGCTGTTTGCGTCTTGTTAGAGAAAACGGTAGGTCCCCTCAACTTTCCAACCATGCATTCCGTCGACTTGCACCGGGTGGTAGCCCGCAAAATCGACCCTTACCTTGGCACCAGGATGACCCCACTTGCCGAGCGGATCGGAGCAATAGAGGCCAGCTACGGGCTTAAGCAGATCAGCGATACCGACCTGATGATTTCCGATAAGAACTGACCCGGTGGCCTGCCAAATTTTCACTGAGAATTGACCCATGTGAACACCTTTCCCTGACGGATTTTGTCGGGGAGATATGGAGTGATCGACATGGGATTTTTGCGTGTCATCAGACGCCTGGCCTTGCGTGACAAGATGCCCATTCGCAAGGGCGCAGTGGAGCCGAGGTTCAAGTCGCCGCCGCGGGCCAGCAAACTGGATCCTTATGCGGATCGATGGTCGGCCTGGCTTTTGGCGTAGACGCGCAAGCCTCGCAAGGAGCGCCGCAGCCTGAAGCAGATGCACGCTGTCCTTGTGAAGCTCGGCTACGACGGGTCCTACGGACGTGTTGCCGCTTTCGCTCGCGCCTGGCGCGCGGATCGGCACATTGTTGAGCAGACGACGGGACGCGGCACGTATGTGCCGTTGGCCTTCCAGCCCGGAGAAGCGTTCCCGTTCGACTGTAGCGAGGACGGGGGCACCATTGGCGGGGAACGCGTGAATCTGCAGGTCGCGCATACGAAGTTGTCTCACAGCCGCGCTTTCGTGGTGCGGGCCTATCTGCTCCAAACCCATGAGATGCTGTTCGACGCCCATTGGCACGCCTTCCGCGTCCTTGGCGGCGTTCCCGGGCGCGGGATCTACGACACTATATCTATGACACTATGAAGACGGCGGTGGTCCGTGTCGGACTTGGCAAGCAGCGCGATATCAATGCGCGCTTCAAGGCCATGGCCAGCCACTACGTGTTTGAGCCGGAGTTCTGCAATCCTGCGGCGGGTGGGGAGAAGGGGCAGATCGAGAAGAGCGTCCAAGACGCCCGGAACCGTCTGTGGCAGGTAATGCCGATCTGCAACACACTGGACGAGCTGAACCGGTGGCTGGAGGACCGTTGCGTCGCTTTGTGGGCGGAGACAGCGCATCAGACATTGCCCGGCTCAATCGCGGATGCCTGGGATGCGGAGAAGCCGACGCTCATGGCGCTGCCGCCAGCCTTTTATGGGTTTGTCGAGCATAGCAAACGCGTCTCCCCAACACGCTTGGTGACCTTCGAGCGCAACCGCTACAGCGTCCCAGCCAGCTTCGCGAACCGCCCCATCAGCCTGCATGTCTACCCGGATCGGTTGGTCTTCGTGGCCGAGGGCCAAACAGTTTGCACGCATGCGCGTATCATCGAGCGGTCGCATCATAAGCCCGGCAGGGTCATCTATGACTGGCGGCATTACCTCGCGGTCATCCAGCGCAAGCCCGGCGCCCTGCGCAATGGCGCTCCGTTCGCGGAGATGCCCACCGCCTTCCGTCGCCTGCAGGATCACATGCTGCGCAAGGACGGTGGGGACCGGGAGATGGTCGATATCCTGTCCCTCGTGCTTCACCATGACGAGGAAGCCGTCCTGTGCGCCGTGGAATTGGCATTTGAAGCCGGCGTGCCAACCAAGACGCACATCCTGAACCTGCTTCACAGCCTGGTGGATCGCAAACAGACCGACCATGCCGAGATCGACCCGCCGGAAGCACTGGCGATGGCGACAGCCCCGAAGACCGATGTCGCCCGCTACGACGGTCCGAGGCAGATGAAGGAGAAGCGTCATGCGTCATGATCCAGCAGGTGCCTCAACCGGGATCATGCTTCGTAGCCTCAAAATGTATGGCATGGCGTCGTGCTGAAAGCACGCCTTTGGCGTGACCTGTCGAGGACCTCGTCGCACAGGGCGCTCCTGCCTTTGAGGCTGCAATGCCGACCCTTTCACAGCTGCTGAAGGCGGAAATGGCGGAACGGGAAGTGCGATCCATCGCATACCACATGAAGGTTGCGCGCTTCGCGGCCTACAAAGATCTCTCGAGCTACAACTTTGCCTCCAGCGATATCAACGAGGCCACCGTCCGCCAATTGCATCGTGGCGAGCTCATGGAAAACGCCGAGAACGTGGTGCTGATCGGTGGGCCCGGCACCGGAAAAAGCCATGTCGCGACGGCCGTAGGTGTCCAGGCCATCGAGCATCACCGGCGCAAGGTCCGCTTCTTCTCAACCGTGGAACTCGTGAATGCGTTGGAACAAGAAAAGGCCGTCGGAAAGGCCGGAAAGAGGGCCAAGATGCTGACGAAGATCGACTTGGTCATCCTCGACGAGCTCGGCTACCTTCTGTTCAGTGCGTCCGCTGGCGCTTTGCTGTACCGAGTATTGGACGGCGCCTTTATAATGGCGCGGTGGCTGTTGCGTCAGCCAAATGCCGATTTCTTGATGTGCAAGTTTCCTTGCCACTCGGCGACAAATCGCACGAACAATAGCGTGAGGCTTTCGCGTCGGGACGTGTCCGGCCAGACGGCGAAGAAGCCCAGCGGGATTAGCCGCCACTTTGGCAACAGGCGCACCAGCTCGCCAGAGGCTTCGCCGCGCGCGGCGAGGTGTTCGGGCAGAACCGTGGCGCCAAGGTTCTGACAGGTGAAATGATAGAGTGCGTCGATGCTGTCAGCCTCAAGACGGGCCTGACCCAGGACCTTGACGGTTTCGCCCGCCGGCCCATGCAGCGTGGTTTGGTCGGACCGATACTTGTAGCGGAGCCAATCCCAGTCTTCCAAATCCGACGGATGCGCGGGGCGCGGGCGGCTTGCCGCATAGCGCGCCCCGACAACCAGCGCTCGGTCGCTTTCGCCCAGCTTGCGGGACATCATTGAACTGTCGTCCAGCCACCCCGCGCGAATGTTCACGTCAAACCCGTCTTCCAACAGATTCGTGCGCCCGTCGGTGAAAGTGATCGAAACGGCGACCTGCGGGTGCTGCCGGACAAATTCCGCGATGGCAGTCGCCAGAGATGACGATGACATGAAGGCCGGCATCGACACCCGCAGCGCGCCGACAGGTTCCAGCGACAAGGCGTTGAGTTCGTTCAAACCGCTTTCCGCACTGCGCAGCATCTCGGCCACGCGGGCGTAGAACATACGACCCTCATTGGTCAGCGCGATCTTGCGCGTCGTGCGATACAGCAAAGTCACACCAAGATAACTCTCAAGGTCAGAAACCGTTTCGCTGACCCGTGAGGGCGCGAGTCCGATCGCCTTGGCCGCCGCGCGAAACGAGCCTTCGTCGACGACGCGGGCAAAGATTGCCATGTGGCGCAGATGCTCAATCATTGTTCCGCAGACTCGAATTATGACTTCTGATATCGATGGATACTCCGATCAATTCGACAAGGATAGATGTCAGGTACACCACAAGGAGCACCGACATGAACGCGAGCACATTTTTCAGCACTGACCGCGCCGACCGGTATCTGGGCACGCTCTGCAAGCATTTTGGGCATAAGGTTCCGGTCCGCCATGACAAGGGGACCGGACAGATCGAATTGCCGTTTGGACTTTGTGTGCTGAGTGCTGACGAGACCGGGCTGGCCCTGAGCGTCGAAGCCTCAGACAAGTCCCAACTCGACAAGACGATCAAGGTCATTTCCAGCCACCTGGAGCGCTTCGCCTTTCGCGAGAACCCGGACCTGACGTGGACTGTCGCCAACGGCACCAACGCCTGACGCCCAACCGCTAACACCGCCATTTAACCACCCAATCCCTGCCCCAGCGCGCCCCACCCCGGAGCGCGATCGTAGCGGGCATGTCCCAACCAACCCCGAGGAGACCACAATGACCCTGAAAAAACTTTTTGCATCGGCCGCGATCGTCGCGACCCTGCCGTTTGCGGGCCAGGCCGACAGCGCCGAAAACAAGACCTTCGTTCTCGAAGCGCTGGAAAACACGCTGCTGGCGGGCGACGTGGCTGCGGTCGATCAGTATTTCGCCAAGGACATCATCCAGCACAACGAGATGTTCGCCAACGGCATCGAGGCGCAGAAGGAAGTCGTCGGATTCCTGGCCGGAAACGGGAACTTCAAGGCCGAGTATGTCCGTGTCATCGCGGATGACGACCTTGTCGCCGTGCATGCCCGTTACGAGGGCTTTGGCGAGACCCCGGTGATCGGCTTTGACGTCTTCCGCATCGAGGACGGCAAGATCGCCGAACACTGGGACAACCTGATCCCCGAACAGCCCGTGAACCCCTCGGGCCGCACCCAGATCGACGGTGCCACCGCGATCACTGATCTGGACCAGACCGATGCCAACAAGGCCAAGGTCGAAGAGTTCATCACCCGCGCGCTGATCAACCACGAGCAGTTGGATTTCACCCAATACATCAATCCGGCCAACTACGCGCAGCACAACCCGATGGTGGCGGACGGTCTGGACGGCTTTGGCGCCTTCATGGCCGAAATGGCGCAGCAGGGCATCACCATGGATTACTCGGAGATCCACCAGGTGATTGGCGAGGGTAACTTTGTCCTGACCCTGTCCGAAGGCGCCCTGGGGAATGAACCGACCGCCTTTTACGACCTCTTCCGCCTCGAGGACGGGCTGATCGTCGAACATTGGGACGTCATCGCGCCCATGCCCGGCCCCGATGCCCCCCACAACGAAGCCGGAAAATTCTGATCCCGCCTGCGCCGGACGGGCGCGCCACCAAGGAGCACGACATGAACCGCAGAACCCTTTTGACCACATCGCTGGGCGCGACGCTCGCGATCATTCTCGGAACACAAGCAGGAGCACAAGACATGGACGATCAGACACAAGCGAGCTTTGACACCGTCATGGCCTTCATGGGCGCGATGGGGTCGGGCGACATGGAGACCATGGGCAAGCTGATGGCCGACGACATGGTCTGGCACAACGAAGGCGACGACAGCCTGCCATGGATCGGCGGTGCGACCGGTAAGGAAAACATCTTCAAATTCCTCGGTGTCTTCTCCGAGAACGTGCAAACGATCAAGTGGGAAAACACCGACGCCTTCGCCTCGGGCGACACGGTCGCCGTCTTCGGCGTGATGAACGCCATCACCCCCCATTCCGGCAAGGAAACGGGTGACTTTACCTTTGCCCTGCGCGCCAAGGTCAGAGATGGCCAAGTCGTGCTGTGGCATTGGTTCGAAGACAGCTTTGCCGTCAGCCAAGCCTATCACGGGAAGTAAGCCGATTTGGGCGGCGGGCTGTCGAACCCGCCGCCCGGATTGCTTTGCCCGGCACTGAGCCACTCTCTGAAACGGCTCGGTGCGCAGGCCCGCCTGCCCACCTTGGAAATGCGCGACGACACCCCGCAATATGGAGACCGGACGTGAGAACAGACCTGAAAGCCATGCTTTGCGTCGGGATCGGGCTTTTGCCCAGCCTGACCGCCGCACAGGAAGGTTTCGATGTCGAAACCGTCAAATCGACCTACAGCACACGCGACTATGCCTATTCCACGCTGCCTGCACGCGGCTACGGCTACTACCAGATCGCCGAGAACGCTTGGTTCGTGCATGACAGTTTCGAGAACATGGTGTTTTTTGTCACCGATGACGGCGTCGTCGTCTATGACCCCAAGCCCGACGTCTCGCCCTTTGTTTTGGAAGTGATTCCTCAGGTGACGGACAAGCCGATCACCCATGTGATCTATTCCCACCACCACCGCGACCACAGCCAGGGCGCCTACCTGTTTCCCGAAGAGGCGATCCTGATTGCCGAGAAGGAAACCGCTGACCTGCTGGCCGTTGCGCAGGATCCCAAGCGCCCGCAACCCGATTTCGTCTTTGAGGATGAATACCTGCTGGAAACCGGCGGTTTCCGCCTGGAGTTGAAGGACCTCGATCGCAACTGGCACAGCCAGAGCGACATCATCGCCTGGGCGCCCGAGCAAAAGATCCTCTTTGCGGTCGACATGTTCCACCCCGACGCCGCGCCGTGGATCCACTGGGGCGAAAGCACCGATCCGTGGTTTGCCTTCGGCCTGCCGGACTTGCTGCTGGAGGCTTATGATTTCAACTTCGTCGTCACCGGCCACGAACGCTTTCCCGGCACGCAGGAGCATATGCGGACTTATCAGGCCTTCATCGGTGACATGAAGCAGACGCTGATGGGGATCGTGCAAAGCGACTGGTACCGGGCCGTGATGATGGAAAGCGAACGGCGGTACGACGAGAGCGCGGCGCATTTCACCTACAAGCACGGCATCACCACCGCCTCGAACGCCTGTGCCACCCACATGATCGAAAATTGGGCGGGCAAGGTGCGCAACGTCGAGCTGAACATGGCAGAGAATTGCCAAACGATGTTCATGCACCTGATCGTGTTGGACCCATAGCAATCGCCCGCCAAAGGCGTCGCGGGACATGGGTTCTGCGACACCATTATTGAAATCACCGCAGACACTGCCTTTGCCACTGAGGAGTTCAACCCATGACGCTTGCCGTCACCGCCGTATCGGGCCAACTTGGCCGCGAAATCGCCAAGACGCTCATCGCCCTGCCGGGCGGCGCTCCCGTGATTGGTCTGGCCCGGACGCCGGACAAAGTCACCGATCTGGGGGTCGACTTGCGTCCCGGAGACTATGACCAGCCAGAGCAATTGCAGACCTCACTAGACGGGGTCGATGCACTGGTGATCGTGTCAGGCATGGCCCCGCCCGAGGACCGGATTCAGCAGCACCGCAACGTGATCAACGCCGCCCGCGCGGCTGGCGTGCGCAAGCTGGTCTATACCAGCATCCAAGGGCCGGAAGAGGGCACTCCATTTTCCGCGGTGGTCCACAGCAATCGCCAGACCGAGGCGGACATCAGGACCAGCGGGCTGGACTGGGCCATAGGACGCAATGGCATCTATATCGAACCCGATGTCGAATATATCGACAGCTACAAGGCGCGCGGCGAGATCGCCAACAGTGCCGGGCAGGGCAAATGCGGCTACACCACGCGGTCTGAACTGGCCCATGCCTATGCCGCGCTGCTGACGCGCGCCGATCTCAACGGCGGCACCTTTGATCTGAATGGCACGCCGATCTCACAATTGGAACTGGTCGGGTACATGAACCGCGCCTTCGGAACCGATCTGACCTACCGAGAGATGACGCCCGGGGACTTTGTAGCCGATCGCAGCGCCGAACTGGGCGATTTCATCGGCCCGATCATCGGCGGCATCTACGAGGGCATCCGGCACGGCGCTTATGACCGTCCCGGCGACTTTGCCGAGGTGACCGGCCGCCCGCATCAAAGCTGGGCCGATTATTTCAATACTCTGAGCGTCTAACCGCGACGGAAATGCTGCGGAGCAGCGTGGAAAGAAAAACACATCCAAATTCGCCATGGCGACACGAACACGAAAGGCGACAGACATGCTGTCACGACTCACTCCTTACTGGCTCTGGGCGCTGATGGCGCTGCCGGGCTTTGGCATCCTGATGAGTCTCATCAATGCCACCGATGCAACCGCGATCCACGAGGCGCTGCATCCCACCGGCGAATTCGGCGCGCGCTTCATGATCATCGCCATGCTGGCCTCGCCGCTGGCGCTGGTCTTCAAGGGATGGCGCGGTCCGCGCTGGCTGAAGAAGAACCGCCGCTATTTCGGCGTCGCGGCCTTTTTCTACGCGCTGGCGCATACAGTGCTGTATCTTGTCGATCTGGGAACGGTGCAGAAGGTCATGACAGACCTGCCAAAGTTCTACATCTGGACCGGCTGGATCGCCTTTTTGATCTTTGTGCCGCTGGCCGTGACGTCTTCGGACTACTTCGTGCGCAAGATGGGCCGCAACTGGAAAACGTTGCAGCGCACCACCTATGCCGCCGCCGTTCTGACACTGCTGCACTGGGCGGCGCTGCACGACTGGGGTGGGCTTCCGGGAGCGTTGGTACACTTTGTTCCGCTGGGCCTGCTTGAGGCTTATCGCGTCTGGTACTGGTATCTGCGTCCGCGCCCGCAGGTGGCGTGACATATGGGGCGGCCCGTCGGGGTCGCCCCTTGGCCGTTACAGGCGGTGGACGCGAAGTTTGGTCTTCAGATCCGTTTTGCAAAAGGCGTGTAGAAAACAGGTCTGCTCGGAAATATCCAGCATCTCGCGCGCTGTTTCATCGCTCTCGCCGGTTTCCAGATAGACATGGGTTTCCAGCGGATCGGCGCGACCGGCCTCACCGGTGCCGCCCGAAGCGCCGCCAAGCGAGAAATGACTGTCCTGCACGATCCGGTAGTCGCTCAGATCAAGGTTCAGCATTTTCACGAAACGCCCGAACTGCGTCATGAAACAAAAGCCGATCCCGGCGCTGATATAGCTGTTGGCATCGGGCGCACGCCCCAAACCGCCGTTTTCGGTCGCCTCTTCCGATAGAAAGTTGAAGGACGTTCCGTGCGGAGAATACTGGAGTTGCAGGATCTCCTTCATGCCATCCTCGCGCAATGTGCAGGTCGCGCCGATGTTCAATGTCCGGTTCTGCTCGGCGGCCAGCGAGGAGCCTGCCGTTGCCGTCCCGCCCGTGACAGGCTTTTTCGGCGTGACCCCCTGAGGCCAGCACAGCCGCTCGTTCGCGGGGTCGGCAACGGGCTGCGCCTTGGCAAAGTGATCGCCGGGATCCGGATAGATCGGGCCATCAACGCGCAGCGCCTTGGCCGGTGCCAGCTCTACACCGTTCTTGGACAGCGCAAACAGGCTTTCCAAGTGCCCGCGCATCAGGCCGTTCAGCGGCGAGGCATGGACCGCGTTCATAAGGAACTGGTTCAGCGCCGCGTCGCCCAGATCGCAATCGATCTCGACCTGCAATTCCACCGGCAGCGCGCCGCCCACCATGGTCCGTTTCGGCATGGATCCGGTCATGGTGTAATAATTGTCCTGCGTCAGCTTCAGCTTACGGATCTCGACCCCTTGCTGTTTAGCCAGCGCGGTGATCTCGTTCATGTAGCTGGCGACCATGCCCACACTCAGAAAGGCCAAGGGGCAAGGCGCGGCGTCGTGACCGTCCAGATAGGGGCCTTCGTCAGAGGCCAGCCGCCAGACCTTGCCGGTTCTGGACGAGGCCACCAGCGCCTCTTTCTGGAACACCGACAGGGACCGCACCCAGGTGCGGAGGCTGTCACCAATACGGGTTTCGGGCGGGGCGATGCCCACGTCGGCCGCGTTGACCAGTTCAAAGAAAAGTGGCGTGCCGCTTTGCGCAAGCATGTTCGGCCCCTGTGGCATGGGGTATCCTCCCTGTTGGGTACAGTATTCGGTGTCGATGATGTCAGCGGGCGAGGCTCAGCCTTCGACCCCGGAATAGGCAATGAGATCGGCAACCGTCAGGTTTGCGTCACGCTTTTCGAACATGCGGATATATTCAAGCATCGTATGTGAATGTTCCCGCATCATGCCTTCGGCGCGAACGGCATCCCCCTTTTCGATTGCCTCGTAAATGACCTTGTGTTGTGCATTGCCCAGCCGCAGGCGAAACAGACCGCGTTCGCATTGCTCCGGCTCTTCGAACACTGCGCGGTCGAACACCATCGACCCGACCGCCAGCATCGGAAGATGGCTGATCTGTTCGCAGGTATAGCCGACGTAGTCGTTGCCACAGGCCTTGAGGATCGTGCTGTGGAATTGACGGTTGGCGGCCTGCATCTTGCGGATCACCTCGTCGTTGACGCTGCCGGTTTCGATCAGCGCGTCGATCGCGTCGATCGCGATTGCCATGTCGGGCAGGTGGTCCGCCCGATCCGGGGCCTGGGCCATCAGCCTTGCGGCGAGGCTTTCGAGATGCCCGCGTACCTGCACGGCTTGCAGGATGTCATCGACGCTGGGGCTTTGAACGATATACCCGCGCCCCTCGTTGCGGCGGATCAGCCCCTCTCGCTCCAGCAGGCGCAAGGCCAGACGAACCGGCGTCCGGGACACGCTGTGTGTGGTGCAAAGCTGCGCCTCTGACAGCCGTTCATCGGCTGCGTAGGTGCCTGAGACGATGTCGCGTCGGATGCGCGCGGCGAGTTCTGTATCTATCGAGTCCATAGGCGCATTCAGTCCACTTGGGATCCCAAAGTCAAGAAGAACCCCAGCATTCTTGATTTGAAATTCAGATTTTCCTTGATTTGGGATCCTTAAACGGTGTTTCTTGGCCTCGGCACGATGAGAATCGCTCGCCCGGGCGGTCTGGTTTCGGGGTTGGGATCCCAAACTGTACCGCACCGTCGCAAATCCATCAGGGAGGACACCATGAGTTTTGCACGTTTCACTTCTGCCTTGGCGTTGGCCGCCGGGCTATCCGTTTCCGCATTTCCGCTCAGCGCCGAAGAACTGTCTGTCGCCACCTTCGTGCCGCCGCAACACCATTCGAACACCGTGATGTTCAAATGGTTCGGAGACGAGCTTGAGAAACGTTCGGGCGGTGATCTGACGATGAAGCTGTACCCGGCCGGCCAGTTGGGCGCCGGGCCGGTTCAGCAATACAAGCGCGCGGTCGAGGGCGTGGCAGACATCACCTTTGGCGTCTCGGCCTACACCCCCGCCCTGTTTCCAAAGACGATGCTGGCAATCCTGCCGGGCAAGGCAGAAAGCTCGCACGAGGCAACGGAACGGATGCTGGCCGTGTTTGATGAGCACCTTGCCAGCGAATACGAAGACGTAAAGGTCATCGCCCTGAGCACCGCCGCCGGGATCGGCATCGCCGCAACCCGCGACGTGTCGACAATGGAAGGGCTAAAAGGCGCAAAGGTGGTTCCTTATGCCGCGCTGACCACGCCGATCGTCGAGGCGATGGGTGCGGTCCCCGTCCAGATGCCGGTGACGGAAATGTATACCGGCCTCAGCACCGGCACCATCGATGGGGCCTATTCGACCTACAACAACATGACCCCGCCCTGGAACTTCTGGGACGTGGCCTCGCATTTCGCGACCAATGTTCCGGTGCAACACGCGGTAATCTTCGTGGTGATGAACCGCGAACGCTATGAGGGGCTGAGCGACGAACACCGCGCGATCATCGACGAACTGGCAGGCGAAGCCGCCTCTTTCAAGCTGGCAGAGAGCTTTGACGGCGCGGACGTGAAATCGCTGGAGATGATGAAGGCCGCGACCGACAAGAATTACCAGCTTGTCGAGGTGTCCGCCGAAGAGCGCGCCAAGATGGACGCCGCCGTCGCCGAAGGTCTGAAGGCGATCTTCGCCGACTACGCGGATCGTGGCATCGACAATGCCGAAGCGATCTACAACGCGATCAACCGCTAAGACAGGCGTCGGGGCCACTCGGCCCCGGGCCGGCCCTGGGAGGGGACTTCAATGACATACAATCGCAAGGCCCCCGGCTTGACCGGGCTCTTGGATGCTGTCCTGACGTGGGTGGCGCTGATCGGCGGAGGGTTGACGCTGGCCTTCATGACGCTGTTTTCCGTCTGGAACGTGCTGATCATGCGCAAGGCGCTGAACAGCCCCATCGTCGGCGCCGAAGACTTGCTTATCCTTTCTCTGGTGGTGGTGGTCGCGCTGGCGATCCCGCTGGGCGCGCGCAGCGGTGCCCATATCGAAATCGAGGTGCTGGAAAGCGCCATGTCGCCCGGCTTTGCCCGCTGGTCGATGGTCTTTGTCAAGCTGCTGGGCCTTGCCTTACTGGTCATCATGGCGCAGCAGCTCTGGCACGCGGGCGACAGCGCGGTGCGGTTCGGCGAGACGACGCAGCAACTGCTGATTTCGTATCAGCCGTTCTACTACGCGCTTGCGATCTCGGTCGCGCTGTATGCCGTGGTGCTGGTGCTGGACATCATCCGGTTGGCGCGCGGTGGTGCGATCACGACGCTCACAATCCGCGGTGATCTGCAATGATCGACATGACCGTTCTTGGTCTTTTGGGCCTACTGACGCTGTTTGTTCTGCTGGCGCTCAGGATGCCTGTTGCGCTGTCGATGCTGGGGGTCGGATTTGTCGGAACCGTCATCGCCAATGCCAACAAGTTCATCACCGTCGGCATGAGCACAGATCAGGCATGGGCGCGCGGCTGGAAGATCGCCTATTCCAACCTCGCCGGCGAAACCTTTGAGGCAGCGTCGAATTTCAACCTGCTCGTGATCCCGATGTTTGTCCTAATGGGCAATCTTGCCGGGGTGTCGGGCATGTCGCAGGACCTGTTCAATGCGGCCTATCGCTGGATGGGGCATTTGCGCGGCGGGCTGGCCTCGGCCACCATCGCGGCCTGCGCGGGCTTTGCCGCGCTGTCGGGATCTTCGCTTGCCTCCGCCGTCACCATGGGCCGGGTCGCCCTGCCCGAGATGAAGCGCTACAGATACGCCGACAGCCTTGCCACCGGGTCAGTCGCCGCCGGAGGCACACTGGGCTTTCTGATCCCGCCGTCGGGCGGTATGATCATCTACGCCGTCCTGACAGAGCAAAGCATTGGCCGCCTGTTTATGGCCGGCGTCTTTCCCGGCATCATCCTGACGCTGCTGTTCATCGGCGCGATCTACCTTGTCGTCATGCGCAACCCCGCGGCCGGACCGCAGGGGGACCGCTCGACCAAAGCCGAGCGTCTGGCCTCCCTGTGGCGCGCGTTGCCGATCCTGGGCGTTGTTCTGGTCACCATCGGGGGCATGTACACCGGGTTTTTCACCCCGGTAGAGGCCTCGTCAGTGGGCGCGTTCTTTACCCTGCTCGTGGCACTGGCCCGCCGGTCGCTGTCGTTGCACTCGGCGCGGACCGTGATCCTGCAAACCATGAACGCGACGGCGACGGTGTTCCTGATCATCATCGGGGCGTTTGTCTTTATTCCCTTCATGTCACTGACCGAACTGCCCGCGGACCTGGTCGTACTTCTGACTTCGCTGCCCATCGGCGACCTTGGCGTGCTGCTGGTCATCATCCTCGCCTACATGTTCCTTGGCATGTTCCTGGAAAGCATGGCGATGCTGGTGTTGACCATTCCGGTTGTGATCCCCATCGCCATGGGGCTCGACTGGGACCTGATCTGGTTCGGAATCATCATCGTGATCGTGCTGGAAATGGGCATGATCAGCCCGCCGGTCGGCATCAACGTCTTCATCGTGAAATCCATCGCCCCCGAAGTGCCGATGAACACGATCTTTCGCGGCATCTGGCCTTTCTGGTTCGCCATGGCGGCGATGATCGGTCTGCTCATCCTCTTCCCTCAAATCGCACTTTTCCTGCCGCAGACGATTGTCGGCGGATAGCGCATAGCGCCCGCCGACACGGCCTTCGGGGTCAGACATCCAAAGGAAGCAAGTCTTATGACCAAGAAAACCAACACGCTGGCCTGCGCTTTTCTGTGCCTGCTGCCGTTGCAGGCCGCCGCGCAGATGATCGAACCGCAGGCGCAAGGTGGCGCAGACACGGCCCGCTACATCCGGGCCGCCCTGCCACTGGATGAGCCGCGCCACCTTTGCATCGACCTTCCCGGGCATGGCGATCAGGTGGATCTGGCGGCGGCCTTTACGGTTCACACCTGCAAGGATGGCATGTGGAACCTTGATCAGCGGTTCGACTGGGTGGATAGCGAAACCCGGCTGCGGATGCCGCAATACGACAAGTGCCTTGCAGCAAACCCGCAGGCGGGCAGCGAAATTGTCCTTGCCGATTGCGTCGCAGAAGCAGCGACCTGGCGGTATGAAAACGCCCGCCTGAAGCACGGGCAGGACCCGGTCCTGTGCGTGACCATCGCCGACGAGAGATCCGAACTGACGCCGGGCGGCAAGCGTTTCGAGACCCGCGCACGGGCCCGGTCACTGTCGCTGGAGCTTTGCGACGATGCCGCCATCGAGCGCCAGCTTTGGACCGTGACCCAGCCTCTGGACCTTGAATCGATGCTGCTGCCGCCAAAGGGAAGCCTGCCGGTCGAGTGAAACGGCGGCCGCATACCAGATTGGAGAGAACATTCGTGTCGAGACACGGTCAGGAGAAAGACATGGACACCAAGACTGAAATTAAGACCTTGCAACATTTCATCGGCGGGGATTGGACGGACGCCACCGGCGGCGAGACCTTTGCCGTGCTCAACCCGCTGGATGACAGCCTCTACGCCCATGCGGCGCGGGGTAGCGCAGAGGACATGAAACGCGCCGTGGCCGCCGCGAAATCCGCCTTTGCCGACTACCGCAACACACTGCCAAAAGAGCGCGAACGCTGGTTGCTGCGCGTGGCCGAGATCATGGAGGCGCGCAAGCAGGATCTGCTCGATTGCCTGATCGACGAGATCGGCTCCCCCATCCAGAAGGCGATGTTCGAATTCGACAAGGGCCTGACCATGGTGCGCGCCGCGGCTGGCATGTGCCGCAATGTGCGGGGCGAGACCTTTCCTTCGGACCGGCCCGGCACGTTTTCCATGTCGGTGCGGGAACCGCTGGGCGTTGTGGCCGTCATCACCCCGTTCAACGTGCCCCTGATCAAGACGACGCGCCTTGTTTGCAACGCGCTGGCGGTGGGCAACACCGTCGTGCACCTGCCCTCGGAAATGGCACCGCATCTGACGGTGCTGTTTGCGCAGATCGTGGCAGAGGCGGGCGTGCCCAAGGGGGCCTACAACGTGGTCACGGGCATCGGCGCAGACGTCGGGGATGCCCTGACCGGGCATAAGGACGTGGATTTCGTAACCTTCACCGGATCGTCGGTGATCGGTCAGCACATTGCCGAGATCTGCGCCCGCAACAAGACGCCCAACACGCTGGAACTGGGCGGGAAAAGCCCGACCGTCATCCTGGCCGACGCGGATCTGGACAAGGCGGTGCCGCTCGCGGCGCGCTCGATCTTCATGTTCGGCGGACAAGCCTGCATCGGCTCCAGCCGGTTTTACGTTGAACGCCCGATCTACGACGACTTCGTTAAACGCTTTGCGATGATCGCCGGCAAGGTCGGCATGGGCGACCTGCGCGACCCGAGCACCGTGATTGCGCCGATCATTTCGGAACGCCAGCGCGCCCGCGTGCGCGCCCATATCGAGGATGCCGTAACCAAGGGTGCAACCGTCGCCAACGGCGGCGAATGGGAGGGCAACCGCTGCCAACCCACCTTGCTGACCGGCGTCACGGAGGAAATGACCGTTTGTCAGTCAGAGACCTTTGGCCCTGTCACCTCGATCTATCCGATCGACTCGTATGAAGAGGGCCTGGCCCGCGCCAACGACACGGACTTCGGCCTGTCCTCCGCCATCTTTACCCGAGACATCGACAAGGCCATGCATTTCGCCCGTAACATCGGGGCCGGCATGTGCCACATCAACGGCCCCACCATCCATGACGAGGCCCATGTGCCCTTCGGCGGCAACGGCGAAAGCGGCGTCGGGCGCGAAGGCACGGATGCCGACATGGCAGCGATGACGGAACTCAAATGGATCACGGTGCAACTATGACGTTTACACTTTACCACCACGGATCATCCGTCTGCGCCGCCAAGGTACGCTTTGCCATGGACGAAAAGGGTCTGCCTTGGGAGGGCGTCTACATCGATATTCTCAAGGGAGAACAGTTTACGCCCCAATATCTGGCTCTGAACCCCAAGGGGGTCGTTCCGACACTGGTGCATGACGACACGGTGATCCCGGATTCAACGGTGATCATCGAATATCTCGACCAAATCGAACCGGAAACCTCGGTTCACCCAACCGACCCGTGGGAACGCGCGCAGGCGCGCTATTGGACCAAGGCGGTGGACGAAGACCTGCATCCCGCCTGCGGCGCGGTCACCTTTGTTTGCTCGCACCGGCATACGGTGCTGAAGAATCTCGGGCCGGAGGGGGTGAAGGAATTCCTTGCCTCCACGCCAAAGGCCTCGGTCACGGCGAACTGGAAGGATCTCAAGGACATCTACGTGCGCTATGGGTTCGACGCGCCGGGTGCTGCGGACAAGGTCAAGCTGTACGACAGCTACCTGCACAAGATGGAGGACGCGCTGGAGGGCAATGACTGGCTGGTGGGGAACCGGTTCTCCATCGCGGACATCGCCATGACGCCCTACGTCAACCGACTTGCCATGATGTCCATGCGCGGCTTGTGGGAGGGCGGCCGCCTGCCCAATGTGGATCAATGGTTCGCCCGGATCGAGGCGCGGCCGAATTTCCAGCGGTGTCTGATCGACTGGGTACCCAAAGACCTGACAAATGATCTGCGCGAGAACGGTTCCAAAAGCTGGCCCGAGGTCGCCAAAATCCTCGAGATTGACATTTGAACACGCCCACAGACCGCATAGCGGCGGGGCACCAAAGGAGGACACCATGGGACGACTGACAGGAAAGACCGCAGTGATCACAGGTGCCGCACAGGGGATCGGCGCCCTGATGGCCAAGGCCATGGCAGAGCACGGCGCGCAGGTTCTGGTGACGGATGTCCAGGACACAGGGGCCGCTGTTCGGGCGATCACAGACGCGGGCGGCACGGCGCAAGGCATGAAAGTCGATGTCACCAACAACGACGACCTGTCGGCCATGGTCGATACCGCCAAGGACATGGGCGGGCTAGACATCATGGTTAACAACGCCTCGATCTTTGCCACGCTGACGCCGAAACCTTTCTTCGAGATCAGCGACGAGGAATTCGACACGATCATGCGGGTCAACGCGCGCGGGGTCCATCAGGTCATGCGAGCCATCGTGCCCACCATGATCGCGCAGGGCGGCGGCAAGGTCGTCAATATCGCCTCGGGCACGTTCTATTACGGCCCGCCGGGGCTGTCCCATTACACCGCGTCCAAGGGCGCGGTCATCGCGCTGACCCGCTGCCATGCGCGCGAATTGGGCGACAAGAACATCCAGATCAACGCCATCGCCCCCGGCCTGACCGAAAGCGAAGGCATCCGCAGCAACGCGGGTTTTGACATGGCACGCGCGCCGACAGTCGCCTCACGCTCGATAAAGCGCGAGATGCTGCCCGAGGACCTGTTAGGCACGTTGCTGTATCTGGCATCGTCCGACAGTAATTTCGTCACCGGACAGACGCTGAACGTCGATGGGGGTAAGATGAACGTGTGATGTAAAGTGCCAAGCGTTTGGATGCCAGCGTCTGAACAGCGGACTTTCGTTTCAGGCAACATGTACGGCAGGTCAGGGCCGGTTGTCTCTTGGAGGTCAACCTGCAGCTGCCGTCTTGCAGGGTGGACCGACTACGCATAACCAACGGCCTGTCCATCTGCAAAATCCGCAGATGAGGGGGAGTTGTCGGTTCCTGTTTGTCCGCGAACAATAATGCTAGAAGCCCTTCTCTACTTTCGAGGGTGCGCCTGAAATCCCTTCGGGCCGCCACCCTACGGAAAGAGAACTATCATGGGGATGACCCAGCCTGAGCCCCGCGTTCTGACGATCATGCCGGCCAGTGAATACAGATGGCCCGAGAAGCCCGCCCACTCAGCCAGGCGGATAAGGAAGACGCCTTTCGGATCGCCACCAAGGCGCTGACTCGCTGGTATGTCAACGAGATCGCCGCTGGTATGACTGACAAGGATCTCGAAGCCGCCCTCGTCCGGGTGCTTGGCAGCTTGGGCGACAGCTGTGGTCCTGGAAGGCCCGACACCGCTGTCGAATTGCCGATCCCAACGACCGGCAGATGTCACTTTTCTAAGGCTGGCCCGCCGCAATCGACAGGCCTTCTTTGTCTCGGATGCGCTGCAGATTGCGTGGATTGGTGAAGTAATCCCCCCGGTTTTGCGGAGGCTGGGTCGCAGAATCTACGCGGCCACTCTCAGTTTCTGAGCGGGTGTCATCCCGCCGTTGCCGATGTTGGGGCGCTCGTTGTTGTAGGACCACAGCCACTCGGTGGCAATCTTCTGGACTTCCTCGATGCTTTCAAAAATGGAGAGGTCCAGCCATTCGTACCGGACCGTCCGGTTGTAGCGTTCGACATTGGCATTCTGCTGAGGCTTTCCGGGCTGGATATGGGCCAGGGTGATGCCATCCTCAGCCCATTCCATGAGGGTGCCGCTGATGTATTCAGGGCCATAACACCTTCGGAATATCGCTGATTGAGAGGCTATTACCGCCAGCGCAACGCTGACGTTCTTCATTGCCACCGCTTTCACGGCCAACTCCCGGCGCTGAACTGGCCGTATCATTTTTTTCCGAGCGCCTCCTTCAGCAGGTCGTTCTGCATGCTGACGTCGGTATACATGCGCTTCAGCCGCCGGTTCTCCTCGGCCATCGCCTCCTTCTCGCTGATGAGACTGGCATCCATGCCACCATACTTCGCCCGCTATTTGTTCAGCGTAGACATGCCAACGCAAAGGTCATAAGCCACCTGCTTACGCGTCAACCCACTGGTCAGTGCAATGCGCACCGCATCAGCGCGGAATTCGGCCGTGCGTTTCAGTTCCATAGCTTGTCTCCTTTGCTGCAGTAAATGCTATCAAAAGAGCGGCATCAAACCGCGACAGGTCCATCTTCAAGCCAAGCAACCAGCGACGTCCGCGTCCCCTCGGCAATCTCAAAGTGAACCGGTTGTCGGGTCTTGCTCTGTGTGATGGAGGTTCGTTCCTTGACTTGGCCAGCGGCAGCGGCATAGACGTCCGCGACCTTCTGCATCACGAGGCCACATCCGCGGAGCTTGCTATCGATGGCGAGGTTGAAAAGCGCATGATCGCGGGTGCGCCCTGCGATCTCGAGGCGCACGCGGATCGCCCAGACATGCTTCGGCATGAGCGGTCGCTTCTGGCCGACGATACGGCCCTTGTTCCAAGCTGGGCGGCAGGAACGGATGGCTGGAAGATTGGCAGCGGACATCACGTTTTTCTCCGTTCCGCCGCACGCCGCCTCTTCGCCGACACCGTGTCGGCGCTACATCGTATCACGCCGCGCTGCCTTAGGTCTGCTTCGAGCCCACTCTGACCGATGCTATGCTTGGCCTGAATGTCTGAGTTGTACGGCTTTTACGCCATCCGGCAACCCGGAGCTGCGGTTGTTCGAAACACCCACGGGATCGACCATCGTGCGGATCGACGCGTAAACCCGGGCTGCAGGCGTCACCGGGCTGACGGCGGATGATTTCGTGTTGTAGCGCGTCGGGTTGGGGGCTGCTCGCCTGCGGCCCTATTTCTTGGGGTCTTCCCCCGGAAGTGGCGGAATCTCATAGGGCTTGTCCTGTCCGCCGAAAATCGCCCGTCGCTTGTCGACCTCGATATCCAAGTTCAGCCCAAGTGGATCGGACAGGGGACTATGGACAAGGATCGGATCCTCCAACCGGTTGGTGCGAATATCCAGATAATCGTCCGGCCCTGCGATCCTGTCACGCTGATACTTCTCGGCCCGGATCCAGTATTTGCCGTCTGGCAAAGCGTCTATTTCCATCCGGAATGCCCCATCCCTACCGGACACGACCTTGCCGTTGATATCGCTGTCAGCGACGTTGTGGGCCATCACGGTTACGCCTTCGAGTCCCTTGCCCTTGTAAATCACCCGGCCATGAACGGTGCCTTCGAGCGGCGGCGGGATATGGACCAAAATACTAGCGTAGATGTTTTTGTGATCCCAGGTCAGGGGCTCGTCGTCATAGTACTCCATCCCAACAGGGATCGACCAAAAACCGTACCGCCAGCCCCAGGATCTAGACCGGTCCAAAACATAGCCTTTCGGGAAATCCGTGGGGGCCACGTCGACGACAATCAGGCGATACAGCCCTTTGCGCAGGTTTTCGAATTTGTAACTGCCGTCACGCTCTGCCGTGATGCGTTGTCTTTCGCTGCGGGCTTTGCCTTCCGGAATCAGTTCCAGCGTTGCCGTGACCGGTCGTTTCGGAGCCCCGCCGACAGGCGTTGGGCTGTATTGGAAAGAGACCCTGCCAGAGATGCTGCCGAGTTTTTCGCCGATCACCGGCCTGACATACCCTTCCAGTTCGGTCTTCAGTTCCTCCAGCGTGATCTTGATCGTAAACGGGATCGCCTTGTCGTCTTTGACCGTGCCGGACAGCTTCAACTTGCCATCAACGATCGCGAGCGTTGCAGGCAAGTCCCAGGTCAGGTTTGCGGCAGGCACATTGCGGTCCGATCCGCCGTCATAGTCGCCAATCAACGCGAGCACCCAGGGCAGCTTCCGCGAGGTGCCGGGCTTCATAGCAAGCGAATTGGGCAACAGACTAAAACCTTTGACCGTGTCAGGGTCGATAGGTTCGCGCCACGGCAGGCGCGGCTTGGTGCCTTTGCCGTCCGCATCGGGGTCTTTGGTGACCGCAGGTTTGCGAGGTTTGGTGTCTCCGGGGATGACCGGGTCTTCGGCATCGGTCGGCAGGATCACCGAGCCTTTTGCCGGATCGTCCACCAGGACCTTGCCTGCGGGTCTGAAATTCCAGCCATAGCGCCCGCGTTCTCCCATGATCCGCAGGTGCATGACCGGATCGAAATAGCCATCGTCCTTAAGAAAGAATTCCAGCGTGCCGTGGTTCTTCAAATCCGTACCGCAAAAATGTTCGGTGCCCTCCCAATCGGCGACGATCCGAGCGTTCTTGCTTTCCCATGCGCCCGACAGCGTCCCGTCAAAGGTCAGATCGGCGCCGCCCAGGCGGATGTTCTTTTCGCAGACCGATTGAATCCAGATGGTGCCGGTCACGTCCGCCCCGTCAAAGGTCAGGGTGATCCGGGCTGCGCGCCCATCACCGGCGGCTTGCCCGTGGTAGGTGAGCTTGGGGTTTTCATCACCATCCCGCTCGACCTTGGGTGCGGACCATGTGTTGCCCTCGGGCAGCGCGGCCACGGGGGGCGCCGGTTGAACGGTTTTCGGAACATTGCCCGAGCCGCCGCGCAACAGATCATTGATGGCATCGACCGATTGCGCGGCCGCTGGCGCGGCGCCGAATGCCAAGGCCAGCGCCAGACCCCATCCCAACAAAAGACTTTTCATTATTGTCATGGTCAGCCCTCCCTGCTGGCTTTCAGCTAGCAGGACCCCAGAAGCGGGAGCCTTGACCTAACGCAAACGGATGCCCGTTTCGGAATGCGACTTCGCGGTCGGGAGGGCGGCCTACTGCCCGATCTGGCCGTTCGGGAACAGCGCCGCATTCCGTTGGCATCCGACAGGACCGGCGGGAAGCGGACTTTTGCCGCGGTCGCGAAGGCACCTCGGCCGCACCGCGGAAGCGGACATTCAGCCAGGCTGCGCCGAGCGGTACGGGGATGATCGACACGAAGGGCGGACAGCCGACCTTCGCTGCGTCCTGGAAGAGCGGCGGCTCTGCGCAGGGTTCACCCTGGGCCGCGGCGTCATTCAGTGCATCCGTAAATCACTGCGAAAGAGCGACGGGAGTACAGGCAGGAACTCTCCCTCCCGCAAGGCGCGGCAAGGGTCATATCGTCCTGTCTTTTTCGGCAGAAGGTTCTGTGCGCACCCGCATTGACGCTTCGGGAAGGGGTGCGGAGCTTGTCGCGGCGCGCGAGCCTTCGGGAACACCATATCCGACGGGCAGCTTTGTTTCTCATCGCCGCCCGACAGGGACGTGAACGTCAGGACACGGGTCGCTCGAACTGATTTTTCGGAACAAGCCTCCCGTGTGGCATCGCTGATATGGCATCAATCGCGCAGCAGGACCTGCAATTCCAACTCGACCAGTAGACCCGAACCGGCCAATGCGGCCACACCAACCCCCGTCAGTGACGGCGTGGCGGCGTTGCAGAAGGCGTTGAACTGCGCGACGCAGATGCCCAGCCGGACCTCGTCCAGGTCGACCACGTAGATGCGTGCCAGGACGATATCCTCGGGCGTTGCATCCAGCGCCACGAGAGCGGCACCAGCTCTACGCATCACGTCTGCGACCTGCGCTTCGAAGCCCTCTGCCACGGCCTCTGCGCCAGCCACTTGGCCAGAGACGAAGGCCATGCGCCCCGGTTGTGCGATGGAAATCTGCGCGTAGCCAATGGCGCTGGTGTTGGGCAGGGAGGTCGGGTTGAGGCGAGTGATCCTGTCGGTCATCTGATGTCCTTTGCGTCGGGGCGGCCGAGGAGTTGCGGCCATGCGTCATGGCAGGGAGATACGATGCTTTCATTCGCACCAGAAGTCCGTCATTTTTCTGAAGTCAATGAAAAGGAGTCATGAATGGCGCGTGACCGCCTTGATACCCTTACCGCGTTGCGCGCGGTGGTCGAGCACGGCAGCTTTACCCGCGCGGCGGCCGAGCTGGGCGTGACGCAATCGGCGCTGAGCCATGCCATCAGGCGGCTGGAGGATGATATCGGCCAGCGGCTGTTGTCGCGCACCACGCGCTCGGTTGCGCCGACGGCCGTGGGGGAGGCCCTGCTGACGCGGCTCGGCCCGGCGCTCGACGAGATCACCGCGGCGCTTTCGCAGGTGGCTGCCGGGGCGGATCAGCCTTCCGGGCTGTTGCGCCTGACAATGGGACGCGACGCGGCTGAACTGCTGGTCCTGCCGATGCTCCCGGCCTTCCGGGCCGCGCACCCCGGGATCCGGGTCGAGATCGCCGCAACCGATGCACTGGAAGACCTGGTGCAGGGCCGGTTCGATGCCGGTATCCGCATGGGGGACCGGTTGGAGCAGGACATGATCGCCCGGCGCCTGACCGAGGAGACCCGGCCGGTGGTCGTCGCGGCTCCCGACTACCTTGATCGGGCCGGACGGCCGGCCCGGCCGGAGGACCTGGCGGGACATCCTTGCCTCGGCTACCGGATGCATTCGGCGGGCCGCGTGATGCCATGGCGGTTCGTCGGGCCGACGGGTGACGTGATCTTCCGGGATGCCACCACAATGGTGTTCAACGAAGGGGCGTTGCTGCGGCAGGCCGCAATCCGGGGGCTGGGGCTGACTTGCCTGTGGCGCCATATGGTGGCGGAAGATCTCGAAGCGGGTCGGCTGGAGAGTGTGCTGGACGACCACATCGGACCCTTGCCAGGGTTCTATCTCTACTACCCGTCGCGCGAAGTGTCGCCGACAATGTCCCGCTTCGCCGAGGCGCTGGTCGCCTGGTGCCGTCGCCCGCGCACGCCGTGACCGCGGGCAACGGGTGCAGCTTGCATCCGGTTTCAGTCAGCCGCCCCGCATGGCGCCGAAGAGTCGACCGCCCCTTGATCGCAGAAACTGGTCATCCGGTGCGAGCGTGATGGATGTATAGAGAGGGTCGTCTCAGTAGGGCGAGGCGGCCGCTGCGGTGCCGCAGGCCTGCACTGAGCCCGGATCCGCTTGTGCCCAAGGGCGGGTGACGCAGGTCGGGGGCGCGCTTCCGGCTCTAACCACCGCCCTTGTTCGCAAACGCGCCAGGTGACAGGCCCTCGTGTCGTACAAATGCCAATCCGAATGCGCTGGCGGACCCGTAGCCGACCTTCTGGGCGATCTCGGCGTTGGTCAGCCCGCCCTGCCGCAGCAAGGTCTTGGCCACGGCCATGCGCCACTCGGTGGCGTATTCCATCGGCGCGCGGCCAACCTGCCTGCGGAACCGTTCGAAAAAGCCGGAGCGCGACAGGCCCGCCGCCTTTGCCAGTTGTGAAACGGACAGGGGGCCGCCCGTCTCGGCGTGGATCCGGTGCAATGCGCCGGAGAGGTGTGGATCCGACAGGCCGCGCAGCAGCCCTGGCGGCAGGGTCGCCGCCGGGCCCGAGCGCAGGGCCTCGATCAGCAACACTTCAAGCAAACGTTCGAGGATCATTTCACGCCCCGGGCGGTCGGCGCGGGTTTCTTCGTGGATCACCGGCACCAGAGCCGTCAGGCGGTTGTGATCGGAAACATGGATCATCTGCGGCAGCAGTGACACGAGAAGCCCTCGGGCCGGCGTGTCAAATCGGCAGTGCCCGACGAGGGCGCGCATATCGACCGGGACCTCCGCCGCGCCAAGCCGGAACTTTCCGGGGCCGGTTTCAAGCGGCAGGCGGGGCACCTGCGGGGGCGGGGGCACCTCGCTTGTCATGGTGAAACCCCGCAGCTGGGGGATCAGCACGAAATCACCAGCTGACAGCGTGACCGGATCGCGCCCGGTAATGTGCAATCGGCACTGCCCTTCGACCATGGCGCAATAGAATGGGCTGGCCATGTCGTGACGCTCCACCAGCCACTGGCCGCCCGCTTCCACCATCTTGGAGATCGAGACCGACGGCTTGAGCAGGGTCACGACGCTGGAAAGCGGGTCCATGGCACTGTCGAGCATGATTCTGGACGATCTATGTCTGATTGCGGATATCTCCATATAGTTAGGCCGGATCCTGCCGTCTACCTTTGTGAAAAGCAAGACAAGGAGATTTTCCATGCCGCGTATCTTCATCACCGGGTGTTCTTCCGGTTTCGGACAGGCCATCGCCGCGCAGTTCCTCGATCAGGTATGGCAGGTTGTCGCCACAATGCGCAGCCCCTCCGGCGACGGGCTACCGGTGTCCGATCGCCTGCGGGTGTTGGCCTTGGACGTGACCAACCCCGACAGCATCGCGGCTGCGATCGCCGATGCGGGCCAGATCGACGCGCTGGTGAACAACGCCGGTGTCGGCATGCTCAACGTGCTGGAAGGGGCTGACATCTCCCGGGCGCGTGAGCTGTTTGAAACCAACGTTCTGGGGGCCATGGCGATGACCCGCGCCGTGATGCCCGCCATGCGCGCACAGCGGGCCGGCGTCATCGTCAACGTCAGCTCCAGCGTGACGCTGCGCCCGTTGCCAGCCCTGTCGATCTATAGCGCCAGCAAGGCCGCGCTGAATGCCTTTACCGAAAGCTTTGCACTTGAGGCCGCGGAATTCGGCGTGCGCACCCGGCTGGTCCTGCCCGGCAGCGCGCCATCGACATCCTTCGGACGCAATGCCGTGGCGCGAATGGGCATGAATATCCCGGAGGCCTATGGCCCCTTCGTGGAGGCGTATTTTCAGAGCCTACGGTCCGCGACCGAAAGGACCGAGGCGCAGGATGTCGCGCAGGCCGTCTGGCGTGCCGTCATGGACGAAACTGCGCCGATGAAGCTGCCGGCAGGCGCAGATGCAGAAACCTGGTTCCGCGAAGAGGGCCTTGCCACGGCGTGACGCGTCCTTTGCTGATATCCCCTCAAACGGAAACACCCCATGAACAGACTGATCACTCTCTCCCGCGCCCTGCCGACACCAGAGCCTGAGATCACCATCGCCTATGCGCCGATCCATCTTCCCATGTCCGGCCGCCAGCCGCTGGAGCTGCGCCTGACAGCACCTGCTGCCGGGAGGGATCTGCCCATCGTGATCCTGTCGCATGGCTTTGGTCCCTCAAACTACATCTCCTCCAAGGATGGCTATGCCCCGCTTGCGCAGTTCTGGGCCGAGCGGGGGCTGGCCGTCATCCAACCGACCCACGCCAGTTCGCGGGTCGGCGGGCTTGACCCAGATCTTCCCGGTGGGCCGTTCTTCTGGCGCGAAAGGGTCGCGGAGATGCGCGCGATCCTCGACCATCTGAGCGAGGTCGAGCGGCAGGCACCGGCCGTGGCCGGACGGCTGGACCATGAGCGGATCGCCGTGGCCGGGCATTCCTTCGGTGGACACACTTGCAGCCTGCTGCTTGGCGCGCGCTTGCTGGGCGAGGACTTTTCCGACCCGCGCATTTGTGCTGGCATCTTGTTGGCCTCTCCGGGCCGTGGCGGCGCGGACCTGACCCCGGAACACGCCGCGCGCTTTCCATTCTTCGACGTCGATTTCGGCGGTCTCAGCACCCCGACCCTCGTGGTTTGCGGTGCCGATGACGACCCGTATTTCACGCCCCGCGGTCCCGAGTGGCACGCCGATGCGTTCCACGAGGCCCCCGGCACCGAAGCCCTGCTGACGATCAACGATGTGGGCCATGGCCTGGGCGGCATCGCAGGCTGGGACGCGCGCGAAACCGAAGCAGAAGACCCAGACGCGCTGGAGGCCACGCGGCGGCTGACATTGGCCTGGTTGAGGAGCACCTTTGCGATAGAGTCCGCCGCCTGGACCCAAAGCCAGTCCGCCCTCAAGGAAAGCGCGGCATCAATTGCGGAGATCACATTAAGAGAGAGGTGACCGTTAGGGGGCAACTTTCTCCGCCGTGCTGATTTTTCTCCCCCAGAAGACTGCACGGTGGACGAGTGGCCGCTCTGGCAAGGCTGAACCGCAGCTCTCGGACACGAAGCAAACGGCCGCTTAGGGCCGGGTGCGACGGCCGCTGCGGCCTGCCAGGCGCACGATCCGCCGTGGCGCCGCATGTCGGCTCCGAGCCCAGAGCGGCGGATGCTGCGTTGAACATCAAGGTCCCCTTACAGCCTCCTCACGAAAGGAAATGCAAATACTTAAGTGCGTTCCGATGTCAAAATCGCGCGCAGCGCTGCGGTCAGCATCGGTCGGATCGTTTCATTCTGCGATTGGGATAACGCTTGGGCACCCACGGACACACGACCGACATACATTCCTGAAATCAGGCTAAGAATGACGCCGGCTTTCTGCTCGGCACTTTCGCCGCCAATAAGCGATGCAAGTTGCTCAACCATTGGGTTCCCCAGTCGGTTTCGCACAACAAGTTGCGCGTCTGGTGAACCTGACGATTTGATGGCTACGACAATCGGGTCGAATTCAGCTTTCAATTCCGCTTTGGACAAGGCGATATCGGCCAACGCGGACACTATCTCATCGTTTGACAGACACTCAAGAGCATCCAGATCGATGCATGCCTCCATCACACCGTCAAACAGTCCGGCTTTTGAACCGAAGTACCGGTTAATGAGGGCTGCATTGCATCCGGCATCTGACGCGATTTTGCGAGTGCTGGCGCCCACATACCCTGCTTTCTGAAATTCAACGCGGGCCGCAGCCAGAAGCGCCTCTTTTGTGGCAACCGAATTGCGTTCTTTGATCTCGGTGACGCGTGGTCGATCTGTTCTATTATTCAAGTTATCACCTGTTGACTTGCTGTGCTTCCACGCTGTAATCGCATGATTACATACCTGCAGAACAAAGTCCAAGAGGATCAGAAACCTGTCCGCAGACATCGAGATCATTGCACATAGCGACAGTGTGGAGCAGTTGTTTGCGCCCTATCGCGACGTTAACCGCTGGCTTTGAGGATCTCGATCGCGAGACTCTTGGCGGTGGGCGGGCTCGGGACCCGGACCCCGACCCAAGGCTGATGCGCCGCATCGCGCGGTTGCAGGGCTGGATGGGTCTTGAGGCCATGAAGAACCAGCGAGGTCTTGCCTCCGCCGGCGGGCTCCACGACCGCGACGCGGCGTGTATCGCCGGCCTTGTTGAAAAGGCGCGGCTTCGGAATCAGGTTGCCCTGGTTATCGCGCTGCAGCAGCCGGTCCAGATAGCTCCGGAACTGAGCGTCCCGAGGGGTCGCGAGATACTTGTCTCGCAACCGGTCCACGGCTGCGAGTTTCGCGTTGCTGGTGAGATCTGATGCACTCATGGTCCTTCGTCCACCAGGGTCCAGTCGTCGCCGTCACCAGCCGCATCGGCACCATAGCCAGGCTGATGATCGGGAAATTGGATCGGGCCAAAATTGCCGGAAGCAGAATCTTCGGCACGGGGCTGATTTGCATCGGCAGTGCCGTCCGAAGTCGCTGAACCTGCCGTGGGAAGGCTTGTCCCCCATCCATCCCGGTCCCCGTCATAGGGGTTCTCAGGCTCCGTCTCCGAGGTGCTGAACCCGATGAACAGGCGGTCTTCCTCGTAGTCGATACGCTTCTCGGACCAGTCTTCCATGATGAGCCCGACACGGGTCATGGCAGCGCTGTTGGTTTCCTTGATGAAGTCGAGCGCCTGGCGGACGGCCGCGAAGTTCACGTCGGCGTTGCGGGCGTTCTGGGCCCGGATTCCGCCGCGGCATCCACCCACTCCTGGGCGGAGACACCCTGATACCGATCGAAAACAGCGGGGATCTCGAACCAGCGTCCATTCAGTTCGGCCCAGACGGCGCCGATATCCTCGGGATACCACCGGATTGAGACCTTGCGCTCCTGCGCCCTCGTCATGAACCAGGCCGGGACCTCCGAGTGATACCGGATCCCCAGGATGGTGATCCCCTGCCGGGTCACGGTCCGTTCCCGCTCATGGCCGAAAATCAGACGCCGGCGGCCAAGGTCGGGGGGCGGTTGAACGCCGAATTTTTCGACCAGCCGGTTCCAGCAGTCGAGAAGTGTCTCCCCATTCAACCCGCTGTGCGGGGACCGGTGGTAGACGTCGACGATGTAGCGCACCAGGCACGCCCTCGCCGGTCATCATCGAGAAGCACGGCCTGTCTCGTGTGCACGTGTGGGTGGACCGGCACTACACGCAGATCGGACGGGAGATCGCCGGCGTGACCGTCATGACCTCTCCGATCCACCCCGCTCGACTGACCGTGGAGGCGCACAAGGCGTTTCTCGCCCTCGGCTACACGATCGAAGACACCCGCGCAGACACCTACCGACATTGCGCATCGACTTCCCGGCACGTCTTCGAAACGGACGCCAGTGTATTCTTTCCTAGCGAACTGGTCCACTGGGAAACGGAAGCAGAGCCGCGCCCCGAGCCCAAGTTTGTTGGATGTCACTGAGAACTGACCCAGCATTTTCACCGAGATCTGACCCTCCCGTTCGTTATGTTTCCTGATTCATGATTGGGTCAATGCCACTGTCTCCTTCCGTTTCTTTTTTGCTGTCTCGGAGCTGGCTTTGAACCGATAGCTGTCGTTTCCGGTTTCAAGGATGTGGCAGCGATGGGTGAGGCGATCGAGGAGTGCCGTGGTCATCTTTGCATCGCCAAAAACGCTGGCCCACTCGCTGAAGCTGAGGTTGGTGGTGATGACTACACTGGTGCGCTCGTATAGTTTGCTGAGAAGATGGAACAGCAGCGCACCGCCCGAGGCATTGAACGGCAGGTAGCCGAGCTCGTCGAGGATCACCAATTCGGTCTTCACCAGCGCCTCGGCGATCTTTCCAGCCTTTCCCTGGGCCTTTTCTTGTTCCAGCGCATTCACCAGTTCGACGGTCGAGAAGAAGCGCACCCGCTTGCGATGATGCTCAATGGCTTGAATGCCCAATGCAGTCGCAACATGGCTGTTCCCAGTTCCGGGTCCGCCGATCAGAACCACGTTCTCGGCCGCGTCCATGAACTCGCACCGATGCAGTTGGCGCACGAGGGCTTCGTTGACTTCGCTGGCGGCGAAGTCGAAGCCAGAGAGGTCCTTGTAGGCCGGGAAGCGCGCGGCCTTCATGTGATAGGCAATGGAGCGCACCTCGCGTTCGGCCATTTCAGCCTTGAGCAATTGCGACAGGGTCGGGATTGCCGCGTCAAATGCAGGCGCACCTTGTTCCATAAGGTCATGCACGGCCTGCGCCATGCGTCGTGCTGGAAGCACGCCTCCGGCGTGACCATCTTCAGGCTGCGCAGCATGATGACAATGGCGGCTCCAGCGGGGTCATGACGCATGGCGTGTTCCTCCCCGCAGTCCATCGTAGCGTGCGACATTCGCCTCAGGTTCCTTCTTCCGTGCGAGGCTTAAAGGTGGCGTCACATCGGGCTGGTCGATTGGCGTGCCATCCACCAGCCTGTGGAGCAGGTTCAGCACATGGGTCTTGGTCGGCACGCCCGCCTCCAGAGCCATTTCCACGGCGCACAGCACGTCCTGTTCGTCATGATGCAGCACCAAGGACAGGATCTCGACCATCTCGCGATCGCCGCTGGGCTTGTGCAGCATCAGCCTCTGCAATTGGCGGAACGCCTCCGGCATCTCGACGAAGGGCGCACCATTGCGTAGCGCGCCCGGCTTGCGCTGGACCACGGCGAGGTAATGTCGCCAGTCATAGATGACGCGGCCAGGTTGCCGGTGTGACCGCTCAATGATGCGCTGATGCTCGCAGACCACGTGCCCTTCGGCCACGATCACCAGCCGTTCAGGGTAGATGTGCAGGCTGACGGGGCGGTTTGCGAAGCTGGCAGGCACAGAGTAGCGATTGCGGTCGAAGGTGATAAGGCATGTGGGCGATACGCGCTTGCTCTGTTCGACAAAGTCATCAAAGGCCGTAGGCAAGGGCATCAGTGCCGGCTTCTCAGCCTCCCAGGCATCGGCAATACTGCCAGACAAAGTGCCATGCCCAGTCTCGGCCCATAGAACCCTGCAGCGTTCTTCAAGCCAGCCATTCAGTGCTTCGAGGTCAGGGAAGGTCGGCATCACCTGCCAAAGCCGGTGGCGAGCATCGCGAACGTTCTTCTCGACCTGGCCTTTCTCCCAGCCCGCTGCCGGATTGCAAAAATTGGCCTCAAAAACGTAGTGGCTGGTCATGGCCAGGAACCGCGCATTTACATCGCGCTTCTTGCCAGCGCCCACGCGATCCACCGCCGTCTTCATGTTGTCGTAGATCCCGCGGCCCGGAACGCCCTCAAAGACCCGGAACGCGTGCCAGTGCGCGTCAAACAGCATCTCATGCGTCTGCAACAGATAGGCCCTGACCAGAAACGCCCGACTGTGCGACAGCTTGGTATGGGCCACCTGTAACTTGATGCGCTCGCCGCCGACATGGGCCCAGTCCTCGCTCCAGTCGAACTGGAACGCCTCGCCCGGCTGGAACACCAGCGGCACGAATGTCCCGCGATCGGTCGTCTGCTGCGCGCGTTGTCGATCCCCTTTCCATGCCCGAACAAAGGCTGCGACCCGCTCATACGAGCCGTCATAGCCAAGCTGCACCAAATCAGCATGCATCTGCTTCGCGGTCCGCCGATCCTTGCGCGACTTGCGCTGCTCCGTCACCAGCCAGCCTGTCAGCTTCTCTGCATACGAGTCCAGCTTGCTTGGCCTTGATGGTGCCTGGAGCTTGGGCTCAACAGTGCCCGCCCGCAGATACCTCCTGATGGTGTTGCGAGACAGCCCGGTCCGCCGTGAAATCTCGCGGATGGGCATCTTGTCCCGCAACGCCCAACGTCGAATGACGCTTAAAAAATCCATGTCGATCACTCCAATAACCCCCGACAAATCCCGTCAGGGGCAAGGTTCCACATGGGTCAATTCTCAGTGACAATTTCGACTGCTGCTGGGTCAGTTCTCAGTGACATCCAACACCGCCACCGCATGAAAGGGAGATTATCATGCTCAACACCAACACCTTCGACACCGCCGAGGCGCGTCTCAGCGCCGCCTATACGGTGGATCAGCACCTCCGCCGCCATGGCGCGAGCCTCTGCGACCTGCTCGACGCGCTCGACGACAGGAAGGGGTTCTCGGCGCTCTGTGACCTGCACGGGGGTTTCGGGCAGCCGATCCCGGATGCCGATGCCGTCGAGGCTGCACTGCGGAGCATCCACGGCGTCCTGGCAAACCAGACGCCCTCGTCACTCGACCGGATCGGTCATGAACGGGGCCTTCCGGCCTCTGACATGACCCTCTGGCATGGCGCGCGGGTTAGTGAACTTCTCGCGCGCTTTCGCCATGCCGACTGAGACCGGTGCGCATTGTGTCCTTCAGCTGGCGCGCCGGCGCCGCCTGAGCGTCCATCCCGATCGGTTCGGGATGGAGCAGGACATCTGCGACGTGACGCTCTGGCTCATCGAAAAGCACGGCCTGTCGCGCGTCCACGTCTGGGTGGACCGGCACTACACACAGATCGGCCGGGAGATCGCCGGCGTGACCGTCATGACCTCACCGCGCCATACCGCGCGGCTGACTGAGGCGGCGCACGAGGCGTTTCTCGCGCTCGGCTACACGATCGAAGATACCCGCGCAGACACTTACGGCCACCAATTCTGCGACGGGCATCACTCGAAGCATGAGGCGATCCAAGCCTACGCGCGTATAGAGGGTGCGTTGCGACGCTGGCGATCCCCATAGGAAATTCGCAGGCACTTCCTAAAAGGGCGGCGAAAGCCGCCCTTATTTTCTCCTATCGGGTTCGGCACACCGCCAACTTAGGCCTTCCGATCCGTTCTCTGGAAACCGCGTCCTGTCTCCATCTGCCTCAGGCGCGAAACGCTCTCATGTAGCACGTCAAAATCGCCCAACATGCGCCGCCTTGGGTAATTGATGCCCCAGAGCTCCGACTACCGACACCGTGGATCGGAAATGCTGTAGGAAAAAGACCCAAGTTGTCACGCGGGCAGCGAGGCTATGGGCCCTATAAAAGCAGAAATTGACAAGGAAAAACGGCCCGCCTCCCGGGAGGGAAGCGGGCCGAACTTTTACTCATGTCGGAGAACTCAGGGGGGGGACCTGCCAGTAGGACTGTCACGGCAGCATTTTCCCACCAAAACAGGCTTGAATACGCGTTCTCAATTAACCCAGTGATTTCAATCCTTAACGGGCTCTTGGCAAAGCAAGTCCCGACCCTTGGCAGGCGAATTAACGGGTTTTGGCATAACTACACCCGTAAAAACATAACTCGGACATAACCGATGGTTATTGACACTTGGAATGCCCGCACGACCCGCAGGTCATGCAGCCTTCGATCATGCGCATATCGTATTGGCCACAATTCGGGCAGGCCGGGCCGCGCGGTGGGTCGAGGTTGACAACCTGTGCCTGGGGATCGCTTTTCAGGCCCATCCCTTCGCCTTCCAGAAACCCGGTCGAGACCATGTGACGTTCGATCACCCCGCCGATCGCCGCAAGGATCGAGGGGATGTACTTGCCTTGCACCCACGCGCCGCCGCGCGGGTCGAAGACCGCTTTGAGTTCCTCCACCACAAACGACACATCGCCACCGCGCCGGAACACGGCCGAGATCATCCGGGTCAGCGCCACCGTCCAGGCGAAATGCTCCATGTTCTTGGAATTGATGAAGACCTCAAAGGGGCGGCGGTGTCCGCCGACAATAATGTCGTTGATCGTCAGATAGATGGCATGCTCGCTGTCGGGCCACTTCAGCTTGTAGGTATTGCCTTCAAGCGCCTGCGGCCGGTCCAGCGGTTCAGACATGTAGACGACATCCGCCCCCTGCCCGTCCCCGCCCCGGACTTGATCCGGAGCCTCACCCGGCGCGATGTCCTCTTTCTCCGACACACTCAACACACTGCCCGTCACCGCATTGGGCCGGTAGGTGGTGCAGCCTTTGCATCCCGTCTCGAACGCCTCAAGGTACACATCCTTGAAGTCCTCGAAAGAGATATCCTCGGGGCAATTGATCGTCTTGGAGATCGACGAATCCACCCATTTCTGCGCCGCCGCCTGCATCCGCACATGCTCCAACGGGGCAAGCGTCTGCGCATTCACGAAATACTCGGGCAGCTCCGCATCCGCGCCATACATCTCGCGGTAGAGCGTCACGGCGTAATCGGCGATTTCCTCTTCAGTCCGCGACCCGTCCTTTTGCAGCACCTTGCGGGTGTAGGCATAGGCAAAGACCGGCTCGATCCCCGATGACACATTCCCAGCGTACAGCGAAATCGTCCCTGTCGGCGCAATCGAGGTCACCAAGGCATTGCGAATGCCATGCGCGCGCACCGCTTCGCGGACGTCCTCATCCATAGCCAACATTGTACCGCTGGCCAGATAGCCTTCGGCCTCGAACAGGGGAAAGGCCCCCTTTTCCTTCGCCAATTGCACCGAGGCCAGATACGCGGCGCGGGCGATCCGTTTCAGCCAACGCTCGGTCTGACGCGCCGCCTCCTCAGAGCCATAGCGCAGCCGCACCATCAGCAGGGCATCCGCCAGCCCGGTCACGCCCAGCCCGATCCGGCGTTTGTTCATCGCCTCTTGCCGCTGCGCCTCCAGCGGGAATTTCGAGGCATCGACCACGTTGTCCATCATCCGCACGGCGGTGGCGACAAGCTCATCCAGCTGTGCTTCGTCCAGATGCGTGTCTCCGGTGAAGGGGTCATTCACCAGCCGCGCCATGTTGATCGATCCCAGCAGGCAGGCCCCATAAGGCGGCAGGGGCTGCTCCCCGCAGGGGTTGGTGGCGCTGATCGTCTCGCAATAGTTCAGGTTGTTGGCTTGGTTGATCCGGTCGATAAAGATCACGCCGGGTTCGGCGTAATCATAGGTGCCGCGCATGATCTTGTTCCACAGATCGCGCGCAGGCAGCGTGTGATAGACAACACCGTCGAACTGTAACTCCCACGGGCCGTCCGCCTTGACCGCCGCCATAAAGGCATCGGTCACCAGTACTGACAGGTTGAACATGCGCAAACGCGCGCTGTCGGCTTTGGCGCTGATGAAGTCCTCGATATCGGGGTGGTCACAGCGCATCGTCGCCATCATCGCGCCGCGTCGCGACCCTGCCGACATGATCGTGCGGCACATGGAATCCCAAACATCCATGAATGACAGCGGGCCAGAGGCATCCGCCGCCACCCCCGCCACCGGCGCGCCTTTGGGCCGGATCGTGGAAAAATTATAGCCGATGCCGCCCCCCTGCTGCATGGTCAGGGCGGCCTCTTTGAGCATCTCGAAAATGCCGCCCATGTTGTCGGGGATAGTGCCCATGACAAAACAGTTGAACAGGGTGACAGAGCGGTTGGTCCCCGCGCCCGCCGTGATCCGTCCGGCGGGCAGGTATCGGAAATCCTCCAACGCGTCGTAAAACCGCTCTTCCCAAAGGGCCGGATCAGTCTCGACAGAGGCGAGCGACCGGGCGATCCGGCGCCATGTGTCCTCGACGCTCAGGTCGATGGGCGTTCCGTCCGCCTGCTTCAGGCGGTATTTCATGTCCCAGATCTGTTCGGCGATGGGGGCGGCAAAGCGGGTCATGTCAGGCGATTCCCTTAGGTGGCAGAGCGGCAATCTAGCAAATCCACGCAACAGGTTGAATACGGGGAATATGAGTATACCACATCATGAGGTTCACCAAAACGCGAATGGTTTACGTCCGTCTCTGTCGCTACCGCAGCAATACCCGTTCTTGAACACAGGCTTGCGCCCGCTATGATCCCCCGGACACGAAAGGCCCGTCATGCCGGATACAACCCATCTACTCAAACTCAGCGCTGGCACCGAAAGCGTCGAAAGCCTGATCGACTGGCAGGGCACGCGGCGCGCCCATGGTCCGGACGGTCTGCCGCGGCACATCACCCGGATGTGGCCACGTCGTGAGGCCGAGGTGCTGAACGGTGGCTCGATCTATTGGGTCATCAAGGGCCTTATCCAGTGCCGCCAGCGCATTTTGCGGTTTGATCCGGTCACCGGACAGGACGGCATCGCCCGCTGTGCCCTGATCCTTGACCCGGAGTTGATCCGCACCGCCGCCGCGCCAAAACGCGCCTTTCAGGGCTGGCGCTATCTTGCGCGCGCCGATGCGCCCCCCGATCTACCGAAAGCCCGCGCCGAGGAAGAACCGCTGCCGCCGGAACTGGCTGGCGCGCTGGCCCAAATTGGTGTCCTCTGACCCCGGGATTGGCCTGCATCAATGCGCCTGCCTCCCCACAGTGATAAAATTGATTTATCGAAAATGGTCATGAGGAGGTTCACATGAAACGTCTTTTACTCGCTCTTGCGCTGGTACTCGTCGCACCTTTGGCGGCACAGGCCCAGCAGTTGATGGGCTCCTACAACGCTTTCATCGGGCAGCAGGATTTGTACAATTCCAATGGCGTGCGCCTGTCGTCTGCGGCGCAGGTTCTGCGGCAGGACCGGGCCAACTATCACCGGTTTGGCATCTCGCAATACGGTGACGACTGGGATCCGTATTTCGGTGACATCAACAACCGTGGTCGACTGGAACAACTGGTCAACAACGGTGGTCTGCCGCCCTATGTGGCCAATGCCATCATGAGCGGCAACGTGCATATCGTCGTCAAAGTCTACGGTCAGAACGGCTGGATGCAATATATCGAGATCATTGTCCCTGGGTAATCCGGCGACTGGCGTGGGGCGGTGCCTTAGCGCCCTGCCCCGCGCAACCAGTACCAGACCAAGGCCACCGCCTCGCGCGTCCAGGCCCGCGCCACGCGCCAAGGCCGCGCGCCCGTCAACTGCGGACAACTTGTCCGCGCTCGCAGCCCCACTCGGCGCGCCACCAGTCGCGCCCGCGCTGCGTGATAGTGGTCTGTGACCACGATCACCTCATGTGCGCCCAACGCGTCCAGAATCGGCCGCGCCAACCGCATGTTTTCCTCGGTTGTCGAGGCGGCCGGTTCAATGACCATCGCCGCATCCGGCACCCCTGCGTCGCGGCAGACCTGCGCCATGACCTCGGCCTCTGACGGCGGATGGGTCTGCTCCCCTCCGGACAGCACGATCCCCCGCACATGGCCATCCCGCCACAAGGCCGCCGCATGACGCGCGCGCCGCTCCAGAGCGGGCGAAGGCCTTCCCCCGGGTCGCACCGCCGCGCCCAACACCAGCGCCACGGGGCTATCGTTTTGATCGGTCATGCCACAGATACGCACAGTCACTGTGCGCAGCCCAGCCCTCCTCTGGCATTCCGGCACAAGAGTTGTACGTTCTGACCAACGCGACAGGAGAAGTGATGCCATGACCGAAAACTACACCCCCCCGAAAACCTGGACCTGGGACAAGGAAAACGGCGGCGCCTGGGCCTCGCTAAACCGTCCCATCGCCGGGGCCACCCATGACAAGGAACTGCCCACGGGCGAACATCCCTTCCAGCTTTATTCACAGGGCACACCCAACGGCGTCAAGGTCACCATCCTGTTCGAGGAACTTCTGGCCGCCGGACATGACGCCGAATACGACGCCTGGCTGATCCGCATCGGCAAGGGCGACCAGTTCGGCTCGGGCTTTGTCGATATCAACCCGAACTCAAAGATCCCCGCCCTGCTGGACCGCTTTGGCGACACCCCGGTCCGCGTCTTCGAATCCGGCGCGATCCTGATGCACCTTGCAGAGAAATTCGGGGCTTTCCTCGGCGATCCTGCCAAACGGGCCGAGATGCTGTCATGGCTGTTCTGGCAGATGGGCAGCGCGCCTTACCTGGGCGGCGGCTTTGGCCATTTCTATGCCTATGCGCCCTATCCGATGGAATACCCGATCAACCGCTTCGCCATGGAGGTCAAGCGCCAGTTGGACGTTCTCGACCGGCACCTTGCGGACAACCGCTTTATGGTCGGTGAGGACTATACCATCGCCGACATGGCGATCTGGCCTTGGTACGGGCGCACCGTTCATGGCCAGAGCTATGACGCAGGCGACTTCCTCGATGTTGAAAGCTACACCCACGTGCGACGCTGGGCGGACGAAATCCTTGAACGCCCCGCCGTGCAACGTGGCCGGATCGTCAACCGCACCGATGAGGGGACGCTGGAGGAACGCCACGCGGCGTCCGATTTCGACGGTTTGGTCTGATCGGAAGCGTTAAGAAAAACGACGGGGCCACGGCCTTGGCCCCGTCACTGGGAATGACGCCCGATCTTCAAGGGCTCAAAGCCCTAGTCGGTCCTCGACCGCGCGCAGCGTCGCCCGCTCTGCCTCTGTCTGTGCTGCCAGACGGGACTTGAACAGGGTCGCCTGCGACCGCAACACCGGCTCTTCGGCCAGCACCTTGAGGTGGTTCGCCCGCAGCGTCTCGCCGGTCGAGGTGATGTCGGCAATGGCCTCGGCGGTCAGGTTCTTGACCGTGCCCTCTGTCGCGCCCTGACTGTCGACAAGCTGGTAATCCGCCACGCCGCCGTCATGCAGATAGGCCCGCACCAGCCGATGATACTTGGTCGCGATCCGCATCCGGAACCCGTGCCGCGCCCGGAACGCCGCCGCCGCCGCGTCCAGATCGTCCAGCGTGTCCACATCCACCCAGCAGGCAGGCACAGCAACGATCAGATCCGCATGGCCAAAGCCAAGCTCCGCCAGCGGGGCCACCTTTTGATCCCATTGCACCAGTTTTTCCTGAATGAGGTCGGTGCCGGTCACGCCCAGATGAATCCGCCCCGCCGCCAGTTCACGCGGGATTTCCCCGGCACTCAGCAGCACCAGTTCCACATCGTCAACCCCGGCCACCACGCCGGAATATTCCCGATCCGACCCGGTCCGGGTCAGGCCGATGCCGTAGCCGCCGAACCAGTCAAAGGTCTTTTCCATCAACCGGCCCTTCGAGGGCACCCCAAGCTTGATGCTCATGCCACGGCCTCCTCCAGATCGACCAGCAGACCGGGACGGATCACCCCGCCCACCGCCGGGATCTCACGCCCCTGCCCCAACTGCCGGGTCAGCGCGTCATAGCGCCCGCCCGACGCCACCAACGGCCAATCGGGATGCCCCGGCGCCGAAAAGCCAAAGACAAAGCCGTCGTAATACTCCATCGAGGTGCGCCCGAAATTAGCATCAAACGGCAGGTTGTTCACATCGACCCCCCGCGCCGCCAGCGCGTCACAGCGGGCGGCAAGCCGGTCCACCGCGCCGGAAATCGCCGGCATGTCGACGGCGATGTCGCGCAGCCGTTCCAGCGCATAGCCGCAGGTCTCGGAGACCCGCACCAGCGCCTCGATCAGGTCCACCTGACCGGCAGGCAAAGGCGGCTCGGCTGCATCGGCGCGCAGCGCCGCCAGCCGCAGGGCGATCTCATCCTCGTCGCGCAGCCCGATCACCGGCCCTGTTGCAGCCATCGGGTCCGCCGCCTTCAACAACGCCGCCCGCGTCGGCGGCACGGGCGCACGGCCCGCGTAGCGCTCCAGCAACGCCCGGAACCGACGCGGCCGCCAGATGTGCCGCATCATAGCCGCCTTGCGCGCCTCACTTGTTTCCAACCCCGTCACGGCGGCAATCAGTATACCGATGTCACCGACAATCGCCCGCAACCCGTAAGGGGCCAGCGCCTCCGCAAAGCGGGCAAACACCTCGGCATCCGCCCCCGCCGGATCGGCCCTGTCAAAGACCTCATAGCCGACCTGATGGTATTCCGAAGGCCGCTCCGGGTGCTCCTCCTGCCTGCGAAAGATCTCCCCGGCATAGGTGTACCGCGCAGGCTCTGCCCCCTCGGCCATGTGTTTTTGCACCACGGGCAGGGTGAAATCCGGGCGCAGGATCACCTCACCGCGCACCGGATCATGGGTCAGAAAGGCCCGCGTGCGGATGTCCTCGCCATACAGGTCCAGCAAGGTCTCCGCCGGCAACAGAACCGGACAGTCCACCGGCAATGCGCCCGCTGCGGCAAACCCGGACTTGAGCACCGCCGCCTTGGTTTTGATCGCGGCCAGTGTCATTTGTGCAGGTCCAGAATCTCACGCACCTTGGCGACCAGATCGCTGCGCGGCACCTCATATTGCGAAGGATGGTCTTTCCATTCCTCAAGGCTGGCATCGGCGGCCAGCTTTGCGCCAAGGATCAGGTCCTTGATCTGGACCACGCCGCGCTCTTTCTCATCGCCGCCCTCGATGACCGCCACCGGAGAGCCGCGCTTGTCCGCGTATTTCAACTGGTTGCCAAAGTTCTTGGGGTTGCCAAGATAGACCTCGGCCCGCAGCCCGGCGTTGCGCAGGTCCGCGACCATGGCCTGATAATCGGCCATGCGATCCCGGTCCATCACCGTCACCACGACGGGGCCCTGCACCGCACCGCCAATGCGGCCCTTCTCGCGCAGTGCCGCCAGCAGACGGTCCACCCCGATAGAAACCCCCGTCGCAGGCACCGCCTGCCCGGTAAAGCGCTTGACCAGATCGTCATAACGCCCGCCCCCGGCGACGGAGCCGAACTGCCGCTTGCGGCCCTTTTCATCGAAAATCTCGAACGTCAGTTCGGCCTCGTAGACCGGCCCTGTGTAGTAGCCAAGGCCACGCACCACCGAGGGGTCAATCATGATCCGGTCGGGACCATAGCCCTGCGCATCCAGCAACGCGGCGATCTGTTCCAGCTCCGCGATCCCCTCTTCGCCGATCTTGGCGCCCCCAATGGCCACACGCAAATTGGCCAAGGTCTCTGCCGCGTCCAACCGACCGGATGTCAGAAATGCCACCACCGGCTCTGCCTGCGCGTCGCTCAGCCCCACGCCGTCGATAAACGCGCCAGAGGCATCCAGACGCCCCTTGCCCAACAGCTCACGCACACCGGCCTCACCAACCTTGTCGAACTTGTCGATGGTCCGCAGAACCGCGTCGCGCTGCGCGTCATCCGACAGACCCATGGTTTCCAGCACACCGTTCAGAACCTTGCGGTTATTCACCCGGATCAGATAGTCGCCGCGCGGAATCCCGACCTTTTCCAAGGTGTCCGCAAGCATGGCGCAAATCTCGGCATCCGCCGCCACGCTTGCCGCACCAACCGTATCCGCGTCACACTGGTAGAATTGCCGATACCGCCCCGGCCCCGGCTTTTCATTGCGCCAGACCGGCCCCATCGCATAGCGCCGATACGGCAAAGGCAACTCGTTGCGATGCTGCGCATAAACCCGCGCCAAGGGCGCCGTCAGATCATAGCGCAGCGCCATCCATCCGCCGTCCTCATCCTGCCAGGCAAAGACACCCTCGTTCGGGCGGTCCACATCCGGCAAGAACTTGCCCAGCGCCTCGACGGTCTCCACCGCCGCACTTTCCAGCGCCTCGAACCCGTACCGATGATAGACCCCGGCAATGGTCTGCAACATCGCGGTCCGTTCGGTCACTTCCGGTCCGAAGTAGTCGCGAAAGCCCTTCGGCGTCTGCGCCTTGGGGCGAGGAGATTTTTTCTCTTTGGCCATGGGTCGTCCCCGGTTGTCGGTTCGCTCGCGCTCCCTCTAGCCCTTCGGCTGCGGAGGGGCAAGCACGCCCCCTTGCAGCTTCTTCTTGGTGAAAATACTCACACGCAAGACCAGCAAAGGGGCAAACGCCATGAACGACAGAACTGACTTGCTCGAAGAACGTCTTGCCCACGCGCTGCGCGCCCTCGATGACCTGTCCGAAATGGTCGCGCGTCAGGACAAGGAAATCGCCCGCCTGACCGCGCGGGTCGAGATGCTGCTGCAACGTGAGGCCAGCCGTGAAAGCGAAGGCACCGGCGGTGTCGTGCTGGGGGATGAGCGTCCCCCGCACTACTGAAACGCAGCCCGCATGGGACGGCGGGCGGGGCGATATGCGGTCCCGCAGGGCCGCAGGAGCGCCGTGCGGCGTCCCCTTCAGTTCTTGAGATCGACGGCGACCACCTCACCGTCATGCAGCAGGATGTTCTTCCAGCGTGGATTGCTGCCGAACCGCTCGTAGACGCTGACAAAAACCGTATCGCGCGCCAGCGTCCGCATCTTGCTCCCGCAGGGCTTGCCCTTGCGGACGCGACACACCCGGCTTTTGACCTTTTCATAGGCTGCATCGGTGGACGAAACCGGCAGTTCCGCACCGGACGGCCCATAGTGCAACTGCTCATAACTCTCAGGCGCACCAAAGATCACCAGCGCCGCCGTGAATTGCCGCGCGCAGCGATCCTTGAATCCGGTCAGGTAAAAGGAACGCGGTGCCGTTGTCCCCGGCGCGCTGTCATACAACACGTATTTGCTGCCCTTGGCGGGGTATCCCTCGATCTGTTTGCCCAGCTTACGCTTGGGCTCTCCGCAGACCCGGGCCAACTGACCATAGGGCAGCTTGACCCCCAGCGGCACCTCTCGCGCGTCAGGCGCGCCGGGTCGGGGCGCAGGCCCCGGCGCATCGGCACCGCCATCGCCGGTCGCTGCCGCCGCCCTTGCCCCGAAGATCCCCAACAGCCCACGCTGCGGCGCGTCTCCCGTTACGGGTGTGCGTGGCGTATCCGGTGCCAGTGCATCTGCCTGCCCGGTATCGTCGGCCAAAGGCACATCGCTGTAGCGCGGCACCTCGGACAGCGGATCGCCACAGCCTGCAAGCATCAGGCCCAGACTCAGGCCCAGACAGAGGGTCACTCCGGCTTTTGAAACGCCTGCGCGCATGTCGTTCTCCCGGCAAATCCACGGGGTTGTAGCGCGCACAAGGGGGCCGCGTCCACCATCCGTCACGCCAATTGGCGTGATCCAGCGCTGCGCCGACTCAAATTTCCTCGACCGCAAGCACTCCGTCCAGCGATTTTACCGCGCCCTTGATCTCGGGCGTCACCGGGTAATCCAGCCCCGCATCCAGTTCCACCTCCCCCGGGAGCGCCGGATCGTTGAGGCACAGGGTGATCGGTCCGCGCGCCGCCTTGGGCATCTGCTCTGCCGCCCGTCCCAGCACCGAGGCGATATTGGGAAAGGCATCCGCCGTCTCGACAAAGATGCGCAAGCCCGTCACGCCCGCCCCGGCCACTGCCACATCCACCGGCGCGACAGAACGGCCCAGCAATTTCAACTGGTCGGATTCCATCGTCGCCTCGACAGTGACCAATACCTTGGACCCGCTCTCTAGGAATTCCCGTGACTTTTCCAAGGCTTCTGAAAACAGCGTGACCTCAAAGGCCCCGGTCGGGTCCGACATCTGGCAAAAGGCAAAGCGGTTGCCGCGCGCCGATTTGCGTTCCTGCCGACCGGCAACAACCCCCGCCAGCTTGGCCACCATCGCGCCATTGCCCTGCACCTTGTGGGTCAGTTCATCCAGCGTCATGAAGGCCCCGGTGCGTTCGGCCCGGCGTAGACGCGGCATGTAGTCGTCCAGCGGATGCCCCGACAGATAGAACCCGACCGCCTTGAACTCTTCGGCAAGGCGTTCGGCAGGCAGCCAATCGGCCACCGGCGACAGGCGCGGCTCTGGCAGATCCTCGCCCGCCTCGCCGAACAGCGACACCTGCGCGCTGGCCTTTTGTTCATGGATCGCCGCCGAATAGGCCACCAGCGCATCCAGCGAATCGAAGATCCGCCGCCGGTTCGAATCCAGCACATCAAAACACCCGGCCCGCGCCATCATCTCCAAGGGACGCTTGCCGATCTTCTTGAGGTCCACACGCCGCGCAAAATCAAAGATCGTGGCAAAGGGACGCTCCTCGCGCCCCGCCACCACCAGCCGCATGACCTCCAGCCCGACGTTCTTGAGCGCGCCCAGCGCATAGACCAACTCGCCGTCCACCACGTCGAATGTCGCCTGAGAGCGGTTCACGCAGGGCGGCACCCACGGCAGTTTCAGCCCCTTGCGGACCTCTTCAAAGTAAACCGCCAGCTTGTCCGTTAGATGGATATCGCAGTTCATGACCCCGGCCATGAACTCGACCGCATGGTTCGCCTTCAGCCACGCGGTCTGATAGCTGACCACCGCATAGGCCGCAGCGTGCGATTTGTTGAACCCGTAGTTGGCGAACTTTTCCAGAAGGTCGAACACCTCGGACGCCTTCTTGGCATCCACGCCGTTTTCGCCCGCGCCCTTTTCGAACTTGGGGCGTTCGGCGTCCATCGCCTCCTTGATCTTTTTACCCATGGCCCGGCGCAACAGGTCAGCGCCGCCAAGCGTATAGTTCGCCATGACCTGCGCGATCTGCATCACCTGTTCCTGGTAAACGATGATGCCCTGCGTTTCGGCAAGGATATGGTCGATCGACGGATGGACCGAAGTGATCTTTTTCAGCCCGTTCTTGACCTCGCAATAGGTCGGGATGTTCTCCATCGGGCCGGGACGATACAGCGCCACAAGCGCCACGATATCTTCGATACAGGTGGGCTTCATCCGCTTGAGCGCATCCATCATGCCCGAGCTTTCAACCTGAAACACCGCCACCGTCTTGGCCGCCGCATACAGTTTGTAAGACGCCTCATCGTCCAGCGGGATGGCGTTGATCTGGTTCTCGGCGCCCTCGGCAGGCTCATACAGTTGGGTGCCGTCGGCGGCCACATGCAGGGGGCGACCGGATTTGAAAATCAGGTCCATCGCGTTCTGAATCACGGTCAGCGTCTTCAGACCCAGAAAGTCGAACTTGACCAGTCCCGCCTGCTCAACCCACTTCATGTTGAACTGCGTCGCAGGCATGTCAGAGCGCGGATCGCGGTAGAGAGGCACCAGTTCATCCGTGGGCCGGTCGGCGATCACCACACCGGCGGCGTGAGTGCCGGCAGAGCGCAACAGCCCCTCGACCTGCATGCCGTATTTCAACAGCCGGTCAACGACCTCTTCGTTCTTAGCCTCTTCGGCCAGACGCGGCTCATCCCGCAGCGCCTGTTCGATACTGACGGGTTTGACGCCCTCCACCGGGATCATCTTGGACAAGCGGTCCACCTGACCATAAGGCATCTGCAACACGCGGCCCATGTCGCGCACCGCAGCCTTGGACAACAGCGCACCAAAGGTGATGATCTGTCCCACCCGGTCGTGGCCGTATTTCTCCTGCACATAGCGGATCACTTCCTCTCGGCGATCCATGCAAAAGTCGATGTCAAAGTCAGGCATCGACACCCGTTCCGGGTTCAGGAACCGTTCGAACAGCAGCGAATAGCGCAGCGGGTCAAGGTCGGTGATGGTCAGCGCATAAGCCACAAGGCTACCGGCACCGGACCCCCGCCCGGGGCCGACCGGGATGTGATTGTCCTTGGCCCATTGGATAAAGTCCGCAACAATCAGAAAGTAGCCGGGAAAGCCCATGCCCTCGATGATGCCCAGCTCAAAATCCAGCCGTTCCTGATATTTCTCGACCGTCACCGCATGGGGGATAACCGCCAGACGTTTCTGCAACCCCTCATTGGCGATGCGGCGCAGTTCGGCCACCTCATCGTCGGCAAACTTCGGCAGGATCGGATCGCGCCGATACGCCATAAAGGCACAGCGCTTGGCGATCTCGACGGTGTTTTCCAGTGCCTCCGGCAAATCGGCGAACAGCACCGCCATTTCCTGCGGCGTCTTGAAATAGTGCTGCGGAGTCAGGCGGCGGCGCGGTTCCTGCTGGTCGACATAGGCCCCGTCCGCGATGCAGATCATCGCGTCATGCGCCTCGTACATCTCGGTCTTGGGGAAATAGACGTCGTTGGTGGCGACCAGCGGCAGGTCCATCTCATAGGCCATCTCGACAAAGCCGCGCTCTGACAGGCGCTCAGCCTCGGGCGTGGTGCCATCTTCGCCGGGGTGGCGCTGCAACTCGACGTACAGCCGGTCGCCATAGATCTGCGCCAGTCGCGTCATCAGCGCCTGTGCCGCCCCGCGATGCCCCTGCCGCAGATGCCGTCCCACCGGCCCGTCCGGCCCGCCGCTCAGGCAGATCACATCCTCGGAATGCGCCTCCAGCTCATCCAGCGTCACATGCGGCAACTCGTTGTCGCGGCGCATGTACAGGCAAGAGTTGAGCTTCATCAGATGCTCATACCCGGTTTCCGTCTGCGCCAGCAGAACCACCGGGGCGGGCGGCTTGGCTCGCTCTCCCGGCTGCGGCTCGACATAGCGCAGGTCCATCTGGCAGCCGACAATCGGCTGCACGCCTGCGCCTGCGGCCCCGACGGAAAACTCCAGCGCAGCGAACAGGTTATTGGTGTCGGTCAGCGCCACCGCCGGCATCCCCATGTCAGCGCAGAGGCCGGGCAGCTTTTTCAGCCGCATGGCCCCTTCGAGCAGGGAATATTCAGAGTGGACACGCAGGTGAATGAATCGAGGATCAGCCATGCGCTACTTTATGAAGTGGTTGGCCCCTGTAAAAGCCCCAATCCGTGGCGCGCTGCCGTTCCATCCCAAGGTCACAATCCGGTCCAATTTGCGCCATCTTCACCCCACAGGTTGAGTCGTAAACGTGGAATTTCACGTTTCGGCAGCAGTACTTCGGATCAGCGCCATGCAGTTAAACGCCAACAGAATGCCCCGCCCACAGGCCGACGACAGCCCCCCTATCCCCGTTCAGCAACCGGGATTCCGGGCCGCGCTGCGCCGCACGGTCCTGCTATCTGCCACCGCGCTGGCCCCCAGATTGACCGCCGACCAGCTTGCCCGCCGTTACCTGACCTCGGATCAATCGGTGATCGACACGCTGTCCGGCCTGTCACGCCGGTTCGAGGTTCTTGATCTGGGCGAGGATACCGCGCTGTTGCGATCCCGTTTCGCCATATCGCGTCCCGGGGGACCACGCGTGCTCATCGCGCCGGGCCACGATGGACACATCCGGCAATTCACCCGCGTCGTCCGCGCCCTGCAAAAACGCGGCGCCGCCGTCGACATACTGATCTTTCCGGGCCACGGCCATGCCGCGCGCCGGATCTGCAGCCTGAGGCACATGGTCGACTCGATCTGCCGGGCCGCCCGGAGTGAAGGTCCCTATGACGGTATCGTTGCCCATTGTGTGGCCGCAAACGCCATGTTTCACGCGCTGGAGCGGGGCGTTGCCTGCCAGAAGCTTGCCTTGATCTCGGTCCCGCTCGACTTGCCGGGACTGATCCGCCTCGGCGGTCGGCAATACGGTCTGTCGGGCCGTTGCCTTGACCGGTTTGTGGCGCGGGTGGACGCGCTTGGCGCGCCTTGCGCCATTGACAAACCATGGCGTCCCGTCGCGCAGGATCGGAAAGAGGACTTGCTGATCGTTCAAGCGCTCAACGATTACGCCGCCCCGGTCGAAAAAGTGCGGCCCCTTGCCGAGACCTGGCCCAGGGCCCGGTTGGACGTGTTTGAAAACGGCGGTCACAACGGCATTCTCAATGTCACCTCGGCCATCGACCGGATCGCCGGGTTCATGACGACAGACCCGCGCTGACGCGCGCGCGGGTTAGCCGTCCGCGAAAGGCTCTTCCCGCAGCAACATCGAGGCAATGCAGGCCAGCAGCGCCGCTGCCGCCGCCGCCCAGAAGATCGGGTGCAGCGCATCGGAAAAGCCGTCCAGCACCCGAGCCTGCGTTTCTGCGGGCAGCGCATTGACCACTTCCGCACCCAGCGCGCCGATCCCGCCCGACACGTCACCCGGCAAGGCATCCGCCAGATTGCGCATCAGCCCCGCGCTGAACATCGCGCCAAAGACCGCCGTGCCGACCGACCCGCCGATCAGGCGGAACATGTTGGTCGAGGCGGTGCCAACCCCCATCATGGAGTGCGGCACAGCATTCTGGATCGCCGCCACACCGACCGCAAAAACCGGCCCAAGGCCAAGGCCGACCAAGACCATGACGGCCCCGATGACCCACAACGCGCTGTCCGCATCAAGCCGCGACATCGCCAGCATCGCCAGCGCCAGCAGACCCGTCGACAGCGTCGGCATCAGTTTGTACCGCCCGGTCGACGACATGATCCGGCCCGCCACCGTGGACGACAGGATCAGACCGCCCATCATCGGAACAAGGAACAGACCCGACGCGGTGGGGGTCACGCCTTTGACCATCTGCAAGAACAGCGGCAGAAAGGTGATCGTGCCAAACATGCCCATGCCGACCAGAAAACCCACCGCATTGACCACCAGAAAGGTGTTGTTGGAGAACAGCGACAGCGGCAGGATCGGCTCTTGCGCGCGCTTCTCTGTCATCACAAAGCCGCTCAGGGCAAGGATCAGGCCAAGGATCAGACCCACCGTCGGCAGACCGCTCCAGCCATAGGTGCCCGCCACCTGGGGCACCAGCACGACACTGCCCAGCAGCGCCGCCAGCAACAGCGCCCCCAGATAGTCCACCGGCTTGTCCGAGCGTTCAACCGGCGTGGGCAGCGCGCGGTTCAGCACGACAAAGGCCAGCACACCCACGGGCAGATTGACGAAAAAGACCCAGTGCCAGCCGATGCTCTGCACGATGGCCCCGCCCATCAGCGGCCCGATCACCGTCGACACGCCAAAGGCCGCGCCAAGATAGCCCTGCGCCTTGCCGCGCTCTCGTGGGGGCATCAGGTCGCCCACGGTGGTCATGCAGGTCACGATCAGCCCGCCGCCGCCCAGGCCCTGCACCACGCGCCCGGCAATCACCGTGCCCATCGAGCCGGCGGTGCCGCAGATCACCGCGCCCACCACAAAGATCAGGATACCGCCCTGCAAGACCGCCTTGCGACCATAGAGATCGGACAGTTTTCCCGCCACCGGCGCCCCAATGGTCGAGGCCAGCAGATAGGCGGTGATCACCCATGTGATATGATCCATCCCGCCAAGGTCGGCGACCATGACCGGCATGGCGGTTGAAACAATGGTCTGGCCGAGCGAGGCAAACAACAGCGTCGCCCCGATGGCGGCCAGCGCAAGGCGCAGCGTCGCGGGGTCAGGGCGCTCAATTGTAGGAATGTCAGGGGCTTCGGCGAGCGACATGAGAAAATCCTTGAAACAGCGAAACTGCGAAACAGCGCCCCCCGGCCCGCACGCGGAATGATCCGGGCAGGCACAAGGATTGCATCGGTTCTGAACTGGCACTAGATATGTGCCAGAGACAAATACATGTCAACAGCACGCTTTTGTCGAAAGCATGCGGTTTCGCACAACGGGGTTTGCATGGGCGCACGGGATGACAAACTGAAGGCGCAGCTGGAACGCGCCGGGATCGGCGCGGACGTCACGCAGGCGGCTCTGGACGTCGACGCGATCTTGCAGGTCTGGCGCCGCAAGATCTTCAAGCGTGAGTTGGGCTTGCGCGCCCTGCAGGATCTGGACCTGCAAATCGAGCTGGCCGAACTGGACGTGCTGATGGCCGTCTGGGCACCGTCCAATGAATTCCGCGATACCTCGGGTGAGGAAACCATGGTCTCGACCGTGGCCACCCGACTCAATATCGACCCCTCGCGCGCCAGCCGCCTGACCAGCCAGTTGATCAAGCGCGGCTTCCTGCGCCGCGCGGTCAGCCAGCAGGACGCACGGCGCGCCGTGCTGGAATTGACCGACGCGGGCAAACGCGCCATCGAAGCCGTGCGCAGTTACAAGTTTCTCGTGCTCGGGTCTTACCTCAAGGACTGGACACCCGAGGAAATCGCCACCTTCCTGCCCTTGCTGGAACGGTTCATGGCGTGGTCGGAACGCGCCGCCTGCCCCTCTGGTCCGGTGGCCGAAGAAATCGCCGCCCTGCGCGATACGCTGTCCGACGCCAAGCGCAAAACCTAGCCAACTGGCTAAGTTTCTCTTGACGCAGGCGAGCGCGCCGGAATAGATAGCCATATGGCTAACCATCTGGACTCACTCTTCGGCGCCCTCTCCGATCCGACCCGCCGCGCGGTGATCGAACGGCTGATGTCTGGCCCGGCCCCGGTCTCTGACCTGCACCGGGATCACGACATGGCTTTGCCCTCTTTCCTCAAACACCTTGGCAGGCTGGAGGCGGCGGGCCTCATCCGCTCGCTGAAACGCGGACGCACCCGCATCGTCCATATCGAAGCGGCCCCCTTGGCCGAAGTGGAAAACTGGCTTTCACGCCAACGCGCCTTGTGGGAAGGCCGCCTTGATCGGTTGGCGGCCCTCGCAGAAGACATGGACCCCGGAGAAAAGTGATGGATTTCGAAACACTGACCCTGCAACGCAAGGTTGCCTGTCCGCCCGACCGCCTGTTCCACCTCCTGACGGACCGGGCGGCGCGCGAAACCTGGGGCGCGCCGAATGACGATGTCACTGTGATCATAGACATCTTCGACATGCGCCCCGGCGGGCGCGAAGTATCGCGCTGCGGCCCGAAAGAGGCCCCTCATTTCGCTGTCACCACCGACTTTCATGTCGTCGACGCCCCCGGCCGCCTGATCTGCACCGAAACCCTTGATATGGGCGACGGGCCGGTCTCGGTCTCGCTCATCACGCAGCAGGTCAGCGCGACCGCTGAGGGGTGCCTGCTGTCCGTCACCCTCCAGATCGCCAGCCTGAGCGGCCCGGCGCTGTTCGACGACTACAAGATCGGCTGGAACGGCGGGCTCGACAACCTTGTCCACCTCGCCGAAGCGCACGGCTGACCTCCACACCCTCGCCCCGCACAAGGAGCCTGCACATGACCGCCACCCCGTCGCCGCAAACAGACTTTGACCCCACGCTCGACCTGCGCCTTGACCGGCTGATCCATGCCAGCCCCGCCCGCGTCTGGCGCTGCTGGACAGAGCCAGAACTGCTCAAACAATGGTTCGCCCCCAAACCGGTCGAAACCATCGAGGCGGTGCTAGACCCGCGCCCCGGCGGCCGCTTTTTCACCGTCATGCGTATCCCCGAAATGGGCGACATGCCCGGCGAAGGCTGCCTTCTCGTGGCCGAACCGGACCGCCGACTGGTCTGGACCAACACCATGCACACCGGGTTTCGCCCCGTGACGCTCGACGCACCCGGCAGCTTTGCCTTCACCGTCGAAATCACCCTTGCGCCGGAAAACGAGGGCTGCCGCTACAGCGCCACCGTCCGCCACGCCGACGCGGCGGGATGCAAGACCCACGCCGATATGGGCTTTGAAGGCGGCTGGGGCACAGCGGCGAAACAGATGGAGGCGCTTGCGCAGACGCTCTGAGCGCCCAAATCAGCGCCGCGCCCCCCGCGCCTGCCACCAAAAGCAGCGATTTTTCCTTGCCAATCCGGGCACCCCGCGCCTAGCCTGAACGCCGAACATCAGGGACGCGCGCTTTCTACGCCGCATCGAAGGCGCGCCCCCCGGACCGATCCGGGGGCCCAGTCCGGGGCAATCGGTAAGGCGGCGGGTCACTGGACAAATGAACATCACCTTTCTTCTGAACGGAGAGAGCGTGGACCTGCGAGAGGTTCCGGCCACCTTCACGCTGCTCGACTGGCTGCGCGAAAAGCGCGGCCTCACCGGCACCAAAGAGGGCTGCAATGAGGGCGATTGCGGCGCGTGCTCTGTCATGGTGACGGATGCAAATGGCACGCGGGCACTCAACGCCTGCATCCTGTTCCTGCCACAACTGCACGGCAAGGCGGTGCGCACGGTCGAGGGGCTGTCCGGTCCGGACGGGCAACTGCACCCGGTGCAACAGGCGCTGGTCGATTTCCATGGCAGCCAATGCGGCTTTTGCACGCCCGGTTTCGCTGTCTCCATGGCCACCGCGCATCTGAACGGCGACACCAACCACAACGACGCGCTGGCTGGCAACCTGTGCCGCTGCACCGGATACGCGCCGATTCTGCGCGCCGCCCGCGCCGCCGCTGATTTGCCCGCACCGGACTGGCTCAAGGGCGATCAGGATTTCTTCTGTCCCGAAATATCCTCGGGGGGGTCCGGCGCAGCCGGGCGGGGGGCAGACAGCCCCCCTCCAAACGTCCATGCCCCCGCATCCGCTGATGAATTGGCAAACCTCTACGCCGCGCAGCCCAAGGCCACGCTGGTGGCCGGGGCGACGGATGTCGGCCTCTGGGTGACCAAACAATTGCGCGATCTGGACAGCGTGATCTTCCTCAACCGCTGCGCCGACCTGCAAGAGATCACCGAAACGGACACCGAGATCCGCATCGGCACAGGCGTCACCATGGACCGCGTCCACGCGCTGATGAAGGTTCACTCGCCCAGCTACGCCGAGATGATCCGCCGCTATGGGTCCACCCAGGTGCGCAACGCCGCCACCATCGGCGGCAACATCGCCAACGGCTCGCCCATCGGGGACAACCCGCCCGCCCTGATCGCGCTGGGGGCCACCCTGCACCTGCGCCGGGGCGATACCCGGCGCGCCCTGCCGATCGAGGACTTCTTTCTCGACTACGGCAAACAGGACCGCGCCAAAGGGGAATTTGTCGAGGCCGTCTCGATCCCGAAAGGCCCGGACACCCTGCGCGTCTACAAGCTGTCGAAACGCTTTGATCAGGACATTTCCGCCCTCTGTGGCGCTTTCAACCTGACCATCACCGACGGCATCGTCACCCGCGCCCGCATCGCCTTTGGCGGTATGGCGGGCATTCCCAAACGCGCCACACAGGTCGAGGCCGCGATCACCGGGCGGCCTTGGACAGAGGTCACGGTAGACGCCGCCGCCCCCGCGTGGGAGCAGGATTTCACCCCGATGTCGGACATGCGCGCCAGCGCCGGCTACCGCCTGACCGCGGCACGCAACATGCTGCGCCGCGCGCTCGCCGAGGATCAGGGCCACGCCACCAGCGTGCTGGAGGTCCGCCCATGAGCGTGAACACACCCCTGCCCCATGACGCCGCCCGCCTGCATGTCACCGGCCGCGCGCGTTACGTCGATGACATCCCGACACCGGCCAATTGCCTGCACCTTGCCTTTGGCCTCTCTCCCATCGCCGCCGGACGGCTGACCGCGCTGGATCTTGACGCCGTGCGCAGCGCCCCCGGTGTGGTTGGCGTCTGGACCCACGCCGACCTGCCGTCAGACTGCGATTGTTCCCCGTCGAACCACGATGAGCCCATGCTGTCGGACGGCAGCATCCACTATCAGGGCCAGCCGCTGTTCCTTGTCGCCGCCGACAGCCACCTTGCCGCGCGCAAGGCGGTGGCCTTGGCCGGGATCGAAACCGAAGCGACCTCGCCGATCCTGACCATCGAACAGGCGCTGGCCGCCGACAGCCGGTTTGAGGAAGGCCCCCGCATCTGGTCCCGGGGCGACACCGAATCCGCCATCGCCAACGCCGCCCATCGCGTCGAGGGCACCATCGAGATGGGCGGGCAAGAGCATTTCTACCTCGAAGGTCAGGCCGCGCTGGTCACCCCGCAGGAAGACGGCGACATGCATGTGGTGTCGTCCACCCAGCATCCGACCGAGATCCAGCACAAGGTCGCGGATGCGCTGAACCTGTCGATGCACAACGTCCGGGTGGAAACCCGGCGCATGGGCGGCGGTTTTGGCGGCAAGGAAAGTCAGGGCAACGCGCTGGCCATCGCCTGCGCGGTGGTTGCAGCGGCCACCGGACGGCCCGCGAAGATGCGCTATGACCGCGACGATGACATGATCATCACCGGCAAGCGGCATGATTTCCGCATCGACTATCGCGCGGGCGTGGACAATGACGGGGTGATCGAGGGCATCGAGTTCCTGCACTACACCCGCTGCGGCTGGGCACAGGATCTGTCGCTGCCGGTGGCGGACCGCGCCATGTTGCACGCAGACAACGCCTATTTCCTGCCCGCCGTGCGGATCGAGTCGCACCGCCTGAAGACCAACACCCAAAGCGCCACCGCCTTTCGCGGCTTTGGCGGGCCGCAGGGCGTGGTCGGGGTCGAGCGGGTCATGGACCATATCGCCCACGTGCTGGGCCGCGACCCGCTACAGATCCGGCGGGCGAATTATTACGACAGGTCGGAGGGGGGCGCTGCCCCCCACTCGGACAAGCCGAGCCCCCCCGGAGGTATTTTCACCAAGAAGAAGCCGCGAAACGTCACGCCCTATGGACAGGACGTGACCGATTTCATCCTGCACGAGATGACCGACGCGCTGGCGAAATCCTGTGACTATGCGGTGCGGCGCGCGGATGTCGCGGCATGGAACGCCGCCAACACGGTCCTCAAGCGGGGGCTGGCGCTGACGCCGGTCAAGTTCGGGATTTCCTTTACCCTGACGCATCTCAATCAGGCGGGTGCCTTGGTGCATGTCTATCAGGACGGATCCATCGCCATGAACCACGGCGGCACCGAGATGGGACAGGGCCTGTTCCAGAAGGTGGCGCAGGTGGCGGCCCATGTCTTTGGCGTGCCGGTCGAGACCGTGCGCATCACCGCCACCGACACCGCCAAGGTGCCCAATACCTCGGCCACGGCGGCCTCTTCGGGATCGGACCTGAACGGGGCTGCGGTCAGGATCGCCTGCGAGACGCTGCGCGCCCGCATGGCAGAGCATCTGGCCCAGATGCACCAGTGCCGCCCCGATGAGGTGATCTTTGACGGCGGGCGCGTGCGGGCGGGCGCGCAGGAGATGCGCTTTGCCGAAGCGGCAGCCTTTTGCTACGCGGGCCGCGTCAGCCTGTCAGCCACCGGGTTCTACAAGACACCCGGCATCACATGGGACCGGCTGCGCGGCGACGGTCGGCCGTTCTACTATTTCGCCTATGGGGCGGCCTGCACAGAGGTGGTCGTCGACACCCTGACCGGCGAAAACCGGATGTTGCGCACCGATATCCTGCATGATGCCGGCAAATCCCTGAACCCAGCCATCGACATTGGTCAGGTCGAGGGCGGGTTCTTGCAAGGCGCGGGCTGGCTGACGACCGAGGAGTTGGTCTGGGACGACAAGGGGCGTCTGCGCACCCACGCCCCCTCGACCTACAAGATCCCCGCCTGCTCGGACGCGCCGGAGGTGTTCAACGTCGCGCTTTGGGACGGAGAAAACCGTGAGGAAACGGTCTATCGCTCCAAGGCGGTGGGCGAGCCGCCCTTTATGCTGGGGGTGTCGGCCCTGATGGCGCTGTCGGATGCGGTGGGCGCCTGCGGCTCGGTCTATCCGGCGCTGGATGCGCCCGCGACGCCCGAGAGGGTGCTGGCGGCCATCGGGCGGGTGCGGGCATGAGCTTTGACCTTGACGCCCTGCGCCGCGCCGTTGCCGCCCATGGCCGGGTGGCGCGGGTTGTGGTGGCCGAGGTGGCGGGCTCTGCCCCGCGCGAGGTGGGCGCTGCGATGCTGGTCTGGCCGGAACGGGGCGGCACCGGGCAAAGCGGCACCATCGGCGGCGGCGCGCTGGAATTTGCCGCCGCACGCGAGGCCTTTGACCAAAAGGGGCTGACGCGCCATCCGCTGGGCCCAGCGCTGGGTCAGTGTTGCGGCGGCGCAGTAACGCTGCTGACCGAACAGTTTGATGCCGCCGCCCTCGCTGCGCTGGATGACCGCGACGTGGTCGCCCGCGGGGCCGGTGACATGCCGCTTGCCGTCCACCGTGTGCTTGACCGGGCCCGCGCCCGGGGTGAGGCACCGGAGCCGCAATTGGTGCAGGGCTGGATGATCGAACCTGTCGCGCCGCCCGCGCTTCATGTCTGGGTCTGGGGCGCGGGCCATGTCGGGCGCGCCCTGATCTCAACCCTGGCCCCGCTGCCGGGGTTCAAACTGACCTGGGTGGACACCGGGGCAGAGCGTTTTCCCGCACCCCCGCAGGACGGCGTGACTATCCTGCCGACCCCTGCGCCGGCCAGCGCCATGGCGCTGGCCCCGAAAGACGCAGCGCATCTGATCCTGACCTACAGCCATGAGCTGGACCTGTCGCTGTGCCACGCGGCGCTGCGACACGGGTTCGGCTTTTGCGGGCTGATCGGGTCCGAGACGAAAAAGGCCCGCTTTCACAACAGGCTGGCCGCGCTGGGCCACACCCCTGCCCAAATCGACGCCATCTGCTGTCCGATCGGGCAGAAAGACCTCGGCAAACACCCGCAGGCCATTGCCATCGGCACTGCCTCCCAGCTACTCAGTTTGCAAAAAACAAGGAATGACAAGGCGTGGCCGATGCACTCCTCAGCCTCCGGGGCCTGACCAAGATCTATCCCGGCGTGATTGCCAATGACGCCGTGTCGTTTGACATCGGGCGCGGTGAAATCCACGCCCTGCTGGGCGAGAACGGCGCCGGCAAATCGACGCTGGTCAAGATGATCTACGGGCTGGTCGCCCCCGACAAGGGGGAGATGCAGCTGGACGGCGCGCGCTATGAACCGGCCAAACCGTCCGAGGCGCGCCGCGCCGGGATCGCCATGGTGTTCCAGCATTTCTCGCTGTTCGACGCGCTCAACGTGGCGGAGAACGTGGCCCTCGGGATGGAAACCCCGCCGCCGATGTCCGACCTTGCCCGCCAGATCCGCGAGGTGTCGGAAACCTACGGCTTGCCGCTGGACCCCGGGCGCACCGTCGGCACGCTGTCGGCGGGCGAACGCCAGCGGGTCGAGATCATCCGCTGCCTGTTGCAGAACCCACGCCTGCTGATCATGGACGAACCGACCAGCGTGCTGACCCCGCAAGAGGTCGACATCCTGTTCGAAACCCTGCGTAAGCTGAAGGCCGAAGGCACCTCGATCCTCTATATCTCGCACAAGCTGGAAGAGATCCGCGCCCTGTGTGACAACGCCACCATCCTGCGGCTGGGCAAGAAGGTGGACACTTGCATTCCATCGCAATCCTCGGCCCGGCAAATGGCCGAGATGATGGTCGGGTCCAGCTTTGCCACACCACAGGCCCGTGGCGGCACGGCGGGCGAGGTGCTGCTGGCGGTGCGCGACCTGCAACTGCCCGCGCCGGGCGCCTTTGGCACCCCGCTGCGCGGCATCAGCTTTGAGGTCCGCGCCGGTGAGGTGCTGGGCATTGGTGGCGTGGCGGGCAACGGGCAGGATGAACTGCTGTCGGCGCTTTCGGGCGAACGCGAAGCCCCCACCGGCAGCATCCTCCTCGACGGCAAGGATATCAGCCGCGCCGGTCCGATTGCGCGGCGCGGGATGGGGGTGCTGTCCGGTCCCGAAGAGCGGCTGGGCCATGCCGCCGCCCCGGACATGAGCCTGATCGAAAACGGCGTGCTGACAGCCGCGCGCAGCGAAGGTATGCTGACCCGCGGCTTTATCTCGTGGGGCAAGGCGCGGCGCTTTGCCGAAGAGGTGATCGGCCACTTTGACGTGCGCACGCCCGGTCCCGGCACGGCCGCCCGCGCGCTGTCGGGCGGCAACCTGCAAAAATTCGTCGTCGGGCGCGAAATCCTGCAAGGACCGCAGGTTCTGGTGCTGAACCAGCCCACATGGGGCGTGGACGCCGCCGCCGCCGCCTTTATCCGCCAATCGGTCCTCGATCTGGCCGCCAAGGGGGCGGCGGTTGTGGTCATCAGTCAGGATCTGGATGAGCTGATGGAGGTTTCCGACCGGTTCGGCGCGCTGAACGAAGGGCGCCTATCGCCCACGCGTCCCGTTGCCAGCCTGAATATCGAACAGATCGGCCTGATGATGGGTGGCGCGCATGACATGGAGGTGGCGCATGTGGATGTCTGACCGCCGCTCGACCGGGGCCCGAATTTTCGCCGAAAATTCGCCTCTCCCGACACGCACCGGAGGCCGCCCATGATCCGGCTGGAAAAACGCCCCCAACCATCGCGGCGCTGGACCTTTCTGGCCCCGGTGCTGGCCGTGCTGCTGACCATGTTTGTCGGCGGATTGCTGTTCGCGGCCCTTGGCGCGAACCCGTTCGAGGCGATCCGCACCATCTTTTGGGACCCGATCTTCAACACGCAATTCGCCGGGTTCACGCGGCCTCAACTGCTGGTCAAGGCCGCACCGCTGATCCTGATCGCCATTGGCCTATCCATCGGCTTTCGCGCTGGGATCTGGAACATCGGCGCCGAGGGCCAGTACATCATGGGCGCCATCTGCGGTGCCGCCGCCGGTCTGGCGCTCTACCCGTCCGACAGTCTTCTGATCTTTCCGATGATGATTGTCGCGGGCGCGCTGGGGGGCTGGGTCTGGGCGATGATCCCGGCGGTCCTGAAAACCCGCTTTGGCACCAATGAAATCCTCGTCTCGCTGATGCTGGTCTACGTGGCCGAAACCATCCTCGGCTCGGTCGCCACCGGCCTCCTGCGCAACCCCGAGGGCCGCGGCTTTCCCGGGTCGCGCAATTTCAAACAATGGGACGCCGCCCATAACGCCGAGATCTTCTCGGGCACGGGCATGCACTGGGGCGTGGTCTTTGCCTTCATCGCGGTGATCGGCGCCTACGTCCTGCTGACCCGGCATATCCTTGGCTACAACATCCGCCTGACCGGCGAGGCACCCCGCGCCGCGCGCTTCTCGGGCGTGCGCCCGGCGCGCATCGTGCTGATCTGCCTTGGCATCTCGGGGCTTCTGGCCGGGATGGCGGGCCTGTTCGAGGTCACCGGCCCCGCGGGGCAAATCTCGATCGACTTCAACTCGGGCTACGGGTTCACCGCCATCATCGTTGCCTTCCTTGGACGATTGAACCCAGTCGGCATCCTTCTGGCCGGACTGCTGATGGCGCTGACGTATATCGGCGGCGAACTGGCGCAACTGATGCTGGGTGTGCCAGGGGCCTCGATCCAGCTGTTCCAGGGGATGCTGCTGTTCTTCCTGCTGGGCGTCGACGTCTTCACCAATTACCGCCTGCGCTTCGGCCGGAGGGAGGTCGCATGACCCACAGCAGCCGTTTCTTCTGTCCAAAAATATCCCGGGGGGACTGCGCCGCAGGCGCAGGGGGGCAGCGCCCCCTTTCTCCGGCAGCCACGGGACACGCCCTATGGACCTGAGCTCGATCAACCCCGTCCTCCTGATCGCCTCGATCATGGTCTCGGCCACACCCATCCTTCTGGCCGCCATCGGTGAGATGGTGGTGGAAAAATCCGGCGTGCTGAACCTTGGGGTCGAGGGCATGATGATCACCGGCGCGGTGGTCGGCTTTGCCGTGGCGGTCAATTCGACCTCACCCGCCGCTGGCTTTCTTGCCGCCGCCGTCGCCTCTGCGGTGCTGTCGCTGGCCTTTGGCGTGCTGACCCAGTTCCTGCTGTCCAACCAGGTCGCCACCGGCCTTGGCCTGACACTTGTGGGTCTGGGCATGTCCAGCCTGATCGGCAAACCCTATGAGGGCATGAAAAGCCCCACCCTGCCGAAACTGGACATCCCCCTGCTCTCGGACCTGCCCGTCGTGGGGCGGATGCTGTTCAGCCACGATCTGATGGTCTATCTCAGCCTTGTGCTGGTCGCGTGCGTCTGGTCCTTTCTGAAATACACCCGCGCCGGGCTGATCCTGCGCGCGGTGGGCGAAAGCCACGACAGCGCCCATGCGCTGGGCTACAAGGTGGTGCGCATCCGCCTGATCGCCATCCTGTTCGGCGGGGCCTGCGCGGGTCTTGGCGGGGCCTACCTCAGCCTTGTGCGCGTGCCGCAATGGACCGAAGGCATGACCGCCGGCGCAGGCTGGATCGCGCTGGCCATCGTGGTCTTTGCCAGCTGGCGCGCGGGCCGCGTGGCCGTCGGCGCGTATCTCTTTGGCGGCGTCACCGTGCTGCAACTGAACCTTCAGGCGGCGGGGGCAGATGTGCCGGTCGCCCTCTTGTCAGCCTCGCCCTATCTTGTCACGATCATCGTTCTGGTGATCATCTCGGCCTTGGGCGCACATGGCGCGCCCGCCTCTCTGGGCCGCCCGTTCCACGCCTCGTCCTGAGGCCAACCTTCACTCAAAAAACCACTCCAACAGGGGACCCCCATGAACAGAAGAACCCTCCTCTCCACCGCCGCCCTTGCGCTGACCCTCGGCTTTGGCTCTGCCGCCGCCGCGCAGGAAGTCACCGCAGGCTTCATCTATGTCGGCCCGATCGGCGACGGCGGCTGGACCTATGAGCACGACAAGGGCCGTTTGGCCGTCGAAGATGCCTTTGGCGACAAGGTCAAGACGATCTATCAGGAAAGCGTTCCCGAGGGCGCCGATTCAGAGCGCGCGATCACCCAGATGGCGCTGTCCGGTGCCGACATCATCTTTACCACCTCCTTCGGCTACATGGACCCGACGGTGTCCGTGGCTGCCAAATTCCCGAACGTGAAGTTCGAGCACGCCACCGGCTACAAGACCGCCGACAACGTGTCGATCTACTCGGCCCGCTTTTACGAAGGCCGCGCGATTCAGGGCCACATCGCGGGCTCGATGACCAAGACCAACAAGATCGGCTATATCGCCTCCTACCCGATCCCCGAGGTCATTCGCGGCATCAACTCCGCCTACATCCACGCCAAGAAGGTGAACCCGGATGTCGAATTCTCGGTCATCTGGGCCTTCACGTGGTTTGACCCGGCCAAAGAGGCCGACGCCGCCCGCGCGCTGATCGAAAACGGCGCGGACGTGATCCTGCAACACACCGACTCTACCGCGCCGCAGGCCGCCGCGGCAGAGGCGGGCAATGTCATCACCTTTGGTCAGGCCTCTGACATGGGCGACTACGCCCCCATGCCGCGCGTCTCGTCGATCATCGACAACTGGGCCCCCTACTACATCGACCGCGTGCAGGCGGTGATGGACGGCTCATGGGTCTCGACCGACACATGGGACGGCATCGGCCCGGGCATGGTCGGCATCGGTGAGATTTCCGACGCCGTTCCGGCAGAGGTCAAGGAACAGGCGCTGGCGCTCAAGGATGCCATCGCGGCGGGCGACTACCACCCGTTCACCGGCCCGCTGAACAAGGCCGACGGCTCGGTCTGGCTGGCCGAGGGCGAAGTGGCCGATGACGGCACCCTGCTGGGCATGGATTTCTACGTCGAAGGCATCACCGGCGACATCCCGAAGTAACCGGCCCCTTCAAGCCGGACCCGAAGACCAGACCCCGCCTTCCCGGCGGGGTCTTTTTTGTTGCCGCTCCAAAGGTCCGGCTCAGCAGGCTCCCACATCACTCAGCGTCACATATCCCCATGCCTTTAGCTGGCTCACAACCCCCTCCAAGGCGCTTTGCTGGCGGTCATCCGCCACGCAACCCAGCGCCGTCACCACCACGCCGTTACGCTCCAGCGCAACACCACCGACGCTTTTCTCCAGAAAAACCTGCATCGGGGCGATGTCGCGATAGACCACCACAACCAGATGGCTGATATCGGGCGGATTGTGGTCCGTGATCAGCGTCAGCGTCGTGCTGCCCACGGATTTGCCCAGCAGATAGACCGACCTGTCGCTCAGCGAACTGATGTCCGAAATATCCGGATCGCCGATCGACAGTTCGGAAAACGGCGCGGCAAAGTCCAGCGTCACCGCATGGCTCGCCTCGACCTCGACGACCTCATCCGCCCGATTGACCTCGAAGGACACCTCCTGCGCCAACACCGGGGCGCACAGGCCAAGGCTGCAGATTGTGCCAAAAGCAACTGACAAAAACGATTTGTTCATGAAAACCTCCTGAAAAAAACAGTGTCGCCCGCGCAATCGGCGGCGCGCGCAGATCCAGCATGCCGACTGGCTGTGGCGTCGTAAAGCATGGAAAGCCGGGCAGCACTTTGGGGGGTACAGCGCGCACGGCCCGTTAAGGCAACCGCCGCGCCGCGCCAATGTCCAGCGCGCCCAACACATTACAGCCCAGCGTCGTGCGCAGCGCGCCGATCAGTTGATCCACGGTTTCGGCGCTCACGTAGCGCCCGCCGGTCCGATCCGCCAGACAGCGGGCCACCGTGGTGGCCCCCGGATCGTCCGGTTTGGCCCAGTCGAAATGGTCACTGCGCACCTTGAAACCAATGACATGCACCGTCAGCCCCGGTGCTATCGCTGCGATCTCGGCGGCCAGCAGGCAAGGCGCGCCACCACAGGTTTCCTTGCCGTCTGTCACAAGGACTACGGTCCCCGGCTGGCGGGTATAGTCGAGCGTTTCCGCCGCCCGCCGCACGCTTTCCGTCAGGGATGTCCCGCCCGCCGGGCGCAATGCGTCCACATCGGCGATGATGCGCGGCCCCGCTTGCCACTGCGGTGAGAACCGCAAGTCGGTGTTTTCACAGGTCCGGTCCCCGGACGGGCCGTAAATCACCAGACCCAGCCGCCGCACCGTCGCAATAGAGGGGATCACCTGCCGCATCGCCGTGCGCGCCTCTGATATACGCGGCACGCCTATGGCGTTGTAGCCGATCTCGGCCATGCTGCCAGAGCCGTCAAAGACGATCATCGCGTCCTCGGTACAGCTTTCCCCGGCTCCCGTCACAGTGGGGGCGACAAATATGGCAGCCACCAAAGCAGCACTGGCAAAGCAGGGAAACACGCGCATCGGCAGGGTTCCTTTCCCAACCAGCATGGCAGGCACCCGCACGTCTGTCGAGTAACAGAGGCGTGCCGCCCCCCCGACCTTGGTGCTGTCCCGGCACGGGCCGCACAGCGCAAGCGCACCAGCCGCAGGCATTGAAAATCGCCCTCGGTGGCAGAACGGGGCTTTGCCTGCCCCCTCCGCCGTGGCAGGCTCCCCCCATGACCCTGACAACGATTTCGGGCGACACGCCCGCGCCCTTCGCCTTTGGCTGTATGCAATTCGGCGGCCGCGCCTCCGAGGCGGACAGCCGCGCCATGTTTGACGCCTGCCGCGCCGCGGGAATCGGCCATTTCGACACGGCCTATGTCTATACCGACGGCCAGTCGGAACAGATGCTGGGGCGCTTCGCCGCCACAGAGCGCGAAAAGCTGTTTATCGCCACCAAGGCCAAATTCGACGGCGGCGCCAGCAGCGCCAATATCCGCGCCTCGCTGGACGAAAGCCGCAGCCGCATGAACATGGAGGTGATCGACCTCTATTACATGCACCGCTGGGACGGCGACACACCGCTGCAAGAAACGTTCGAGACGCTGGCCGCCCTGCAATCGGACGGCCACATCCGCCATATCGGCGTCTCCAACTATGCCGCGTGGCAAGTGATGAAGGCGCAGGCCGTGGCCGCCAGCTTTGGCACGCGGATCGACGTGATCCAGCCGATGTACAACCTCGTGAAACGTCAGGCCGAGGTTGAGATCCTGCCCATGTGCGCGTCAGAGGGCATCCTGCCGGTGCCCTACTCGCCGCTGGGTGGCGGGCTGTTGACCGGCAAATACACTGGCGGCGGCGCGGGTCGCCTGACCGAGGACAAGATGTACGCCAGCCGCTATGGTCGGCCAGAAATGCATCAGGCCGCCACGGCGCTGGCCGATGTGGCCAAGGAACTGGGCACCGATCCGGCAACGCTGGCAGTGGCTTGGGTGGCTGCCCATCCCGCTGGCCCCGTCCCGATCCTGTCGGCCCGCAATGCCGACCAACTGACCCCCTCGCTGGCGGCGATGCGCTATCCGCTGGACGAGGCGCTTTATGCCCGCCTGTCGGCGCTCAGCCCCACGCCGCCCCCGGCCACCGACCGGCTGGAAGAGGCCTAGGCGTTCAGCGCCAGTCCACAACCTCATCCATCGGCGCGCGGTCGGTCCTGAACTGGTTCGCCGGGTGGTCGGGATCGGCATAGCCCAGCGCGATGCCACACAGCAGGTCGCGGTCCTCGGCGATGCCATAGCGCGCGCGCACAAACGGCGCGAACCCGGCGACCGAGGCCATCGCGCAACTGGCCACGCCCCGCGCCTGCAACGCCAGCAGGACGCCGGTGACATAGGCCCCGCAGTCCAGCACGCCATAGGTGCCGAGCGCCTTGGGTGTGGTGATCAGCAGAAAATTGGGCGCGCCGAACAGGCGAAAGTTCTCGCGCATCTGCTGGCCCGATGCGGCGCGTTCCCCTTTTTGCACCCCGACCGCATCGTACAGCTGCCAGCCGCAAATGCTGCGCCGGTCCTTGTAGATGCCCTCATACCGCGCCGGAAACGGAATGTCGCTCTGGTGTGCGGCGCTGGCCACATGCGCATACAGCGCCGAGGCAAAATCCGCCGTCTCCGCCTGAGACAGCGCAATTACCTGCCAGGGCTGCGAATTGCACCAGCTTGGCACTTTTTGCGCGTCCCCCAGCGCCGAATTTACGATCTCGCGCGGGACCGGATCCGGCAGGAACCCCCGGCAGGAAAACCGCGCCCCCAACAGCTCGGCAAATGTCTCACTTTGGCTCACAGCAGCCCCCTTTCCGTCAATTCCTGCAAGATCGCCACGCCGTCCTGTCCGCGGCGCGGCGGGTCGCCCACCGGCATGACCGCCCCGTCAAAGCGCGGCGCGGGCAACACGCTGCCCGCCGCATGCCCCCGCGCCACCATATGCGCGTCCTGCGCCGCCTCATCCGGACTCAGCACCGGGGCCACGCAGGCATCCGATCCGTCAAACCGTTCCGCCCAAAACTCACGCGACTTTTCGGCGAAAATTCGGCTTAACCGCGCGGCCTGCGCCGGCCATTGATCGGGATCGAACTGCGCCGCAAACCCGGGATCATCCGCCAGGCCCATGATCTCAAGGAACTGCGCGTAGAACTTCGGCTCAAGACACTGCACAGCCACATGCCCACCGCAGGCACAGACATAACACCGCGACCAATGCGGCCCGTCCAGCAGCGACCGTCCCCGCGCGCCGGTATCAAACCCCGTCCCCAGCGAGCGCAACAGCGCCATCATGTGCTGCGCCCCGTCGACAATCGCCGCATCCACCACGCAGCCTGTGCCACTGGTCCGCGCCTGCACCAGCCCCGCCAGCATCCCCACCGTCAGGTACAGCGCCCCCGCTCCGATATCGCCCAGCATCGTCGGTGGCACCCCCGGCACCGCCCCCGGCAACCCACCGTAGAACAAGGCCCCCGACAGCCCGAGGTAATTGAGGTCATGCCCCGCCTGCCGCGCCCGCGGGCCCTCCTGCCCCCAGCCGGTCATCCGCCCGTAGACCAACGCAGGTTGTTCGGCGCGTATCTCTTCGGGGCCCAGCCCCAGTCGTTCCATCACACCCGGGCGCATCCCCTCGATCAAACCGTCGGCGCTGCGGATCAGGGCCCGCGCTACCCCCAGATCGCCCGCACCCTTGAGGTCCAGCGCAATCGCCCGCTTGCCCCGGTCCAGCAGGTCAGACGCGCCTTTGGCCGGGTTCCCCTCACCGCCCTTGCGCTGCACCACGATCACATCGGCCCCCAGATCAGCCAGATGCATGGCGGCAAAGGGCGCAGGCCCCAGCGCCTCGAACTCTACAATCCGAATACCTGCCAGCATGTCGGTCTCTCCCCCAATTCCCGGCGCGACTTCACCGCATCCCACCCCGGAAGGAAAGTGCCAAAGCCCGCTTCCCCGCGATGCCATGTTTTGCTTTTGCCGCTGCCGGGTTACGTCTCGGCTATGACGAGGCTCCCCGATGCTCTGCAACACTGGTTCGACACGCGCGGATGGCAGATCCACCCGCACCAGCGCGCCATGCTGGAGCGCGCCGATGCGTCGTCCCTGATGCTGATCGCCCCCACCGGCGGCGGCAAGACGCTGGCCGGGTTCCTGCCCACCCTGTCTGAACTGGCCGAGGCCCCACGCACCGGCCTGCACACCCTCTATATCTCGCCGCTCAAGGCGCTGGCCGCCGACATCCGGCGCAACCTGCTGATCCCCATAGAGGAAGCAAACCTGCCGATCCGGGTCGAGGACCGCACAGGCGACACCCCCGCCAGCCGCAAGAAACGCCAGCGCGCCGATCCGCCCCACATCCTGCTGACCACCCCCGAAAGCCTTGCCCTGCTCACCTCATACGAGGACGCGCCGCGCATGTTCGCGGGCCTGCAACGGGTGGTGGTCGATGAAATCCACGCGCTCAGCGAGTCGAAACGCGGCGACCAACTCATGCTCGCATTGGCGCGGCTGCAATCGCTCTGCCCCGATCTGCGCCGCGTCGGCCTGTCTGCCACCGTCGAGGACCCGCAGGCCATCGCCCGCCTGCTGGCCCACGGCGATCAACCTTGTGAGATCCTTCAAGCCGATCCCGGCCCCGACCCCGACATTTCCATGCTGATCACGGATGAGGCCCCTCCTTGGGCCGGGGGCGGGGCCAAATATTCCATTCCCGCCGTGCTGAAACAGGTCAAGCAACACCGCACCACGCTGATCTTTCACAACACCCGTGCGCAGGCGGAACTCTATTTCCACAACCTGTGGCTCGCGAATGAGGACGCGCTGCCCATCGGCATCCACCACGGCTCACTCGATCGGGGCCAGCGGGAGAAGGTCGAACAGGCCATGGTTGCGGGCCACCTGCGCGCCATCGTCTGCACCGGGTCACTGGACCTTGGCATCGACTGGGGCGACGTGGATCTGGTCATTCAGGTCGGCGCGCCAAAAAACGTCAAACGGCTGGTGCAACGCATCGGCCGCGCCAACCACCGTTACAACGCGCCATCCAAGGCGATCCTTGTCCCCGCCAACCGGTTTGAGGTGGTCGAGTGTCTGGCAGCCCTAGAGGCGGTCAAGGCACATGATCTGGACGGCGAACCGCGCGGCCCCGGCCCCCGCGACGTGCTGTGCCAGCACATCCTGATCGCCGCCGCCTCTGGCCCTTTCGACGCCGATAGCCTTTACGCGGAAATGCAGGGCGCCGGTCCCTATGCCGCTCTGACCCGCGCGCAGTTCGACGCCTGTCTCGATTTCTGCGCCACCGGCGGCTACGCCCTGCGCGCCTACGACCAGTGGAAGCGCCTGCAACAGCGCCCCGACGGCCTCTGGCAGCTACGCGACCCACGCTCTGCCGTGCGCATCCGCCAGAACATCGGCACCATTCAGGACACCGACACGCTCAAGGTGCGCTGGCGCGGACGCGGCGGCAAACCGCTGGGAGAGATCGAAGAGGGCTTTGCCGCCAGCCTCACCAAAGGCGATACCTTTCTGATTGGCGGCCAGATCGTCCGCTATGAGGGCCTGCGCGAACTGGTGGTCGAGGTGTCGCGCGACCCGGGCCGCAAGCCCAAGATCGCCACCTTCATGGGCAGCAAATTCTCCACCTCCACGCAACTCTCCGACCGCATTCTGCGCCTGTTTCAACAGGACGACTGGCCGAACCTGCCGCCCCACACGGCCCAGTGGCTGCGCTTGCAAAGACAGGTCTCGCGCCTGCCGGAACCGGGCCGCCTGCTGATCGAAAGCTTTCCGCACGACGGGCGGCAGCAACTGGTGGTCTACGGCTTTGCAGGCCGCAACGCGCAGCAGACGCTGGGCCTGCTGCTGACCAAACGGATGGAGGAGATGGGCCTTGCCCCCATGGGCTTTGTCGCCACCGACTACGCCACGCTGATCTGGGGGCTGGACGCGGTGACGGACCCCACGCCGCTGTTCGATCTGGAGGCGCTGGAAAACGGCCTCGACGGTTGGCTGGCGGGCAACGCCGTGATGAAACGCACCTTTCGCGCCTCTGCCACCATCGCCGGACTGATCGAACGGCAGGTGGGTGGGCAGCGCAAGACCGGGCGGCAGGCCACCATGTCCTCGGACATCCTCTATGACACGCTGCTGAAATACGACCCCGATCACCTGTTGATGCAGATCACCCGCGAAGAGGCGATGCGCGGACTGGTCGATTTCGCCCGCATCAGAGAGATGAGCGCCCGCGTCGGGAGCCGCATCGACCATCTGCGCCTCAGCCGCGTCACCCCTCTGGCCGCGCCGCTGTTCCTTGAGGCGGGGCGCGTGCCGGTGCGCGGCTCGGCCGACGAACGACTGATGGAAGAGGAAGTCACCCGCCTCCTGAACGAAAGCGGTCTGGCGCAGGTCGAGACAAAACCGCCAAGGCGCGTGCCGTGGTGAACTTGCCCCCCGTTTTGATCCGGGTCAAACGGGGGTGGTCAACCGCCTTGTGCTCACCCGCGTCGTTGCTCCGCTGTCGGCTCTGACCGTCGCTGCCAAGGACATTCAGGGACATGTGGTCAGACTGGGTGAGACAACATTGACCGACCAGTCATTGCCGCTGCTGACCGTGGTCTTGGCGCGCATCGACGGGTTCACCCCCGGCGCCATATGGGCGCTGACCCGGCAGCTGGCCCCCTCCTTTCGGGTAGGGTGCCGCTCCATTCGCACCGGTCCTGATCCCACCGGGCACGCGATTTACGGAACCGGAGCGCCTATACCTCTTCCAAGGCCAGAACGGTGGCCCCGGATCACGGGGTCAAGGCGCATGAAGCATCGCCAAGTCGCCAATTTGAAAGTCAGTCAAATGACCGTTCGCCTCGACATTGATACCGTCACCCAGGACGATGCCTCGCCTCGCGTGCTCAACATCCTCACGATTTCCGCGCTGAACACGCTGTGTTTTGTCGGTCTCACTCTGGGTGCGCGGGTGTCGGGCTTGGGCTGGGGATGGGCCTTGCTGGTTGGCTGGCTGGGCGGTGGCGCGGCGGCGATTGCCTTGGCCGTGGTGATCACCATCCTGCTGCCTGTCGCCTCGCAGCGGGAACCGGACACAGACCGCCGGGCCACAGAGCGCCGCGCCGCGCGGCCTGCCACGCTGCCCCTTCTGGCAGAGAACGGCCACACCGAAACAGCGCTGATCGACGCGTGGGAGCGCGACGCCGCGACAGAGCCGTTGTCCGAACAGAATGAGGCGGCGATGCCCCTGGCCGCCTGACACCTGACCACCTGACCACCTGACCACCTGACCACCTGACCGCCCCTTGCGGCATCCCGATGGGCATGGCAAGAACAGGTCATGAACACCCACCACTTTACCTTCCACGGCACCCACCTCAGCGCATTACCCTCCGGCGCGCTGTTCTGGAAAGCGACCGGGTTGCTGGTGGTGTCGGACCTGCATCTGGGAAAATCCGCGCGGCTGTCGGCGGTGGGCGGTGCGCAATTGCCCCCCTACGAGACACGCGAGACCCTGCAACGGCTGGATCAGGATCTGGCCACCACAGGCGCAACCCGCGTGATCTGCCTTGGCGACAGCTTTGACGCGCCGGGCATCGACGCGCATCTGCCAGAGGACGATCTGCTGTGGATCGCGCGACTACAGGCGGGGCGCGACTGGACGTGGATCGCGGGCAACCACGATCCCGCCCCGGTCGCCCTGACAGGCGCGCATAGGGCCGAGCATCGCGATGGCCCACTGATCTTTCGCCACATCGCCACGCCGGGGGCCAGCGGCGAAATCTCTGGCCACTACCACCCCAAGGCACGCCTTGCCGCGCGCGGGCGCAGCTTGACCCGGCCCTGTTTCCTGCTCGACACAGACCGGCTGATCCTGCCCGCCTACGGGGCCTATACCGGCGGGCTGTTCTGTGACAGCCCGGTCCTTTCGGACCTCATGGGCAAAGCGGCGCAGGCCATCCTGACCGGCACGCGCCCCGTTGCCATACCGATGCCCCGCCGCGCGATACATCGCGCCTGACTAGCCGCGCGTCCCCGCCCACAGCGCCACCGGCGCAAGCGCCAGACCAACAACCCCAACCCATGAGGCCGATGTCATCGGCTCCCCCAGACCAAAGGTAATCAGCCCCGCCGCCGCAGGCGCAATGCAGACCAGCAGCAGCCCGATGCCACTGGCAAACAGCTGCCCGCGCGCCCAGCGCGGCGCGGTCTGGCGGTGATGCAGGCCAGAGGCCCAGACATACAGACCAATCGCCGCCAACAGCGCGGCAACCCCCTCAAGAATATGCATAACCCGGTGTTCCATATGATGCATGCCCCCGAGCCGCGCCGCCGCCCTCGGGCGGCATCGTGTCGGGACGATAGCGGATATCGGTATGCCGCAGCACCGGCGCAAGTGGCCCTTGCACACGGCGCACAAGATGGGCAACGCTAAGCGCATGGACGATCTGGAAACCCGCATCCGCAACAGCTTTGACCGTCAGGGGATGCTTGTCACCCTTGGCGCAACCCTGCTCCGCATCACCCCCGGCGCGGTCGAAATCAGCGTGCCGATCGGGCCGCAGGTGTCACAGCAGCAGGGCTTTGCCCACGGCGGGCTGGCCTTTGCCGTGGGCGACAGCGCGGCGGGCTATTCCGCCCTGTCGCTGCTGGATGCCGACAGCGAGGTTGTCACCTCGGAAATGGCGATCCACTACCTTGCCCCCGGCAGCGGCCAGCGCCTGATTGCGCGCGGCTCGGTGATCAAACCGGGCAAACGGATGCTGGTCACACAGGCCGATGTCTACGCCGAGGATCAGGGCAAGGAACGCCACATCGCCCGTCTGATCGGGACGATGGTCCGCGTCCCCGCCCAACGCCCCTAGCCCAACACGTCACGCCAGCTGTGCGCTGGCTGATAGCCCAGCATCCGCTTGGCCTTGGCATTGGAAAAGAACGTCTCGGTCTCGCCAATCTCGCCCTTCACCGGGACGCCCTGATAATACCGCGCGATCAGCTCGCCAGAGCTTAACCCCACCGAATGATCGTCATTCGAGACGTTGAACACCTCATAGCCCAGCCCGTCTGTGTGCAGGCAACGGTCCACCATCTGCCCCAGATCGCGCGCGTCGATATAGGCAAAGATATTGCGCCGCCGCAGGTCCGGATCGTCCATATAGGCCGGAAAGTTCTGCGCGTATTCATGCGGCTCGATCACGTTGTTGATCCGCAGCCCGTAGATATCCACGCCCGTCCGCACCTGAAAAGACCGCGCCGTCACTTCGTTGCAAACCTTGGACATGGCATAGCTGTCCTCGGGCACCGTCGGGTGATCCTCGTCAATCGGCAGGTACTCTGGCTTGCGCTCACCATCGGCGAAACAGACGCCATAGGTGGTCTCGGACGAGGCAAAGATCACCTTCTTCACGCCAAACTTCACCGCCGCGTCGATCACGTTGTAGGTGCCCATCGTGTTCACCCGGTAACATTCATTGTCCGAAGTGATCAGGATGCGCGGCACGGCGGCAAAATGCACAACCGCGTCGAATTTCGGCACGCCTGTGCCGGGTTCAAGCTCATCCAGCCCCGCTAGGCTGTGCATCACGTCATACATCTGCCCCGCGTCGGTGATGTCGGCGATGCGGTTGTCGATTCCCGGCAGGTCCAGCGGCACTTGGTCCACGTTCAGCACCCGGTGTCCCTGATCGCGCAGATAGGCCACCACATGCCGCCCCGCCTTGCCCGAACCGCCGGTAAACAGAATACGCATGGTCAAAATCCTCCCCTATTTCGGCGCAGAATGCCGCGCTGACCCGCCGAATGCCAGAGAGCGAGGGCGAAAAGACAAGGGGACGCAGGCTCGGGCCAGATGTGGCGATGTGCGTGACACATAGCAGGACATCCCCGCCAAACAGGCGTTTTGACCGGCACATACCCGCGTTGTTGTGCGCTGTTTGCGTCGCCAAAGCCGACTTATGAAAGGGCGCCAGCCTAAAGCAATTTTCGGAAATAAACGACGCGGTCCGTTTCTTCAAAGCCCGACGCACGGTGAAACGCATGGCTCGCCAGATTGCCAATATGGGCGTCGGAGGCAAGTTCAGAACATCCTCTTTCCCGTGCCCAAGACTGGATTGACGTCACTAATCGCCTGCCAATACCCGCCCCTTGGCTGTGCGGGCGCACAAAAATCCCCTCCAGAAAGGCGACGGGTGACGTGTCGCATCCGTTGACGTGATCATGTCGCAATGCACCCTCGGCAAAGGCACGGAGATCGCCACGATCTTCAACATCCAAAAAGACAATGCAGTCTTGAGGAGATTTGGCGAGCATCGCCTTGGCCTCCTCCATGTGTTGATCAAGCGACGTGTCTTCCCAAAGCTGGGCACGAAGCTGAACCCAACCTTGAATATCCGACTGCGTGGCGACCCGTATTGGCATGCGTCGAATTTTACGAGTTTCCATACCCTCCGCAATGCTAACGTCGGCGGGGGGAAACGCTCAGGTCGCACTGCCGATCTTCCGGACGGAAACGCCCTCACGGATGTCCGCAAGGGCGTTGGGTCGCAATGCATCTGTCAACCGTCCAGAGGATGCCCTGCCTCCCCCCAAGGGTTAAGCGGACGTAAATTCGCCTCTGTAACCCCTTGATTTCACTAGGGCCGAAACCTGTCCACGCGTGGACAGCCCCTCAGGCGGTCAGCCCCTCGGGCTCCTCCAGCCCATTCGCCCGGCAGCAGGCCGTGACCGTATTGGCCAAGAGGCAGGCAATCGTCATCGGCCCGACACCGCCCGGCACAGGGGTGATCGCCCCGGCCACCGCGGCGCAGCTTTCATAGTGGGCGTCCCCCACCAGCCGGGTCTTGCCCTCACCTTTTTCAGCCGCATCAATCCGGTTGATGCCCACATCTATCACCGTCGCCCCCGGCTTGATCCAGTCGCCCGGAACCATCTCGGGCCGCCCCACGGCCGCCACGACAATATCCGCCCGCCTGACCACATCCGGCAGGTCCTTGGTGCGGCTATGAGCGATTGTCACGGTACAGCTATCGCCCAGCAGCAGCTGCGCCATCGGCTTGCCCACGATATTCGACCGCCCGATCACCACCGCATCCATGCCAGACAAAGACCCATGATGATCCCGCAACATCATCAGACACCCCAGTGGCGTGCAGGGCACCATCGACTTCTGCCCGGTCCCCAACAGACCCACGTTGGAAATGTGGAACCCATCCACATCCTTCGCCGGGTCGATGGAATTGATCACCAGATCCTCATCCAGATGCTTGGGCAGCGGCAGTTGCACCAGAATGCCATGCACCGCAGGGTCAGTGTTCAACGTGTCGATCAGCGCCAGCAGGTCCGCCTCGGACGTGTCGATAGCCAGCTTGTGCTCGTAAGAGTTCATGCCGACCTCGACGGTCATCTTGCCCTTGGACCGGACATAGACCTGAGAGGCCGGATCTTCGCCCACCAGCACCACGGCCAGCCCCGGCGTAATGCCATGCTCTTCATTCAGACGCGCGACGTGGACCGCCACCTTTTCCCGCACCGTGGCCGCAAATGCCTTGCCGTCAATCACCGTCGCGCTCATCCGTCTATCCCTTCCTTGCCGATCACCCGCTCTTCGCGCGCGATCACCGTCTCGATCATGATCCGCCACATCGTCTCGGCCAGGTCCGGGTCCAGCCCCTGTGCCTGCGCCTTTTCCCGCACATTCCCCAAGACCGCATCAACCCGGCGCGGAGCCCGCGCGGCGATGCCCTCACGCGCCTTGAGGTCCGGGGCACGGTCCGTATACCGCTCCCGCTCGGCCAGCAGAGCCACCAGCGCGCTGTCGATTTCGTCGATGCAAACCCGCAGGTCAGCCATGGTTTCGATGGTGTCGGGGGCAGGACGAGCCATAAAGTTTCCTCTTCGCAGTCTGGTCCTGCCCGCCGTAGCCGATAACACACCCGGCATGCAACGCACCGCCCTCCCCCCTGTGCGGGAGAGGGCGAAACTCTTAGAACAAGCCTTCGATCAGACCTTCTTCGTTCAGGCGGATCGATTCCGCCGCAGGCGTGCGCGGCAGGCCCGGCATGGTCATGATCTCACCGCAAACCACAACGATGAACCCGGCCCCGGCGGAAATGCGCACTTCACGCACCGGAATGTCGAAACCGGTCGGCGCGCCGCGCATGGTTGGATCGGTGGTGAAGGAATACTGGGTTTTCGCCAGGCAGACCGGAAGCTTGCCGTAGCCCTGATCTTCCCACTCCTTCAACTGGCCGCGGATCTTGCTGTCCATCACCACGTTGTCGGCGCGGTAGATCTCTTTACAGACAGTTTCGATCTTGTCCGTCAGAGACAGGTCATCGCCGTAAAGCGGGTGGTAGTCCGCCTCACCGGCCTCACACAGTTCGACCACCTTTTTGGCGGTCTCGGTGATGCCCTCTCCGCCGAACTCCCAATGCTTGTTCAGGATCGCCTCGACGCCCAGCGACGCGCAGAAGTCCATGACCGCCTGCACCTCTGCGTCGGTGTCGGTGACAAAGTGGTTGATGCCCACAACGGCCGGCACGCCGAATTTCTTCATGTTCTCGATATGACGGCCAAGGTTCGGGCAGCCATCCTTGACGGCCTGCACGTTCTCGGCACCAAGGTCGGCCTTGGCGACACCGCCGTTCATCTTCATCGCGCGGACCGTGGCCACGATCACCACCGCGTCGGGGCGCAGGCCCGCCTTGCGGCACTTGATGTCCATGAACTTCTCAGCACCAAGGTCAGCACCAAAGCCGGCCTCTGTCACCACATAGTCCGCCAGTTTCAGCGCGGTGGAGGTGGCGATGACAGAGTTGCAGCCATGGGCGATGTTGGCGAAGGGACCGCCATGCACAAAGGCCGGGTTGTTTTCCAGCGTCTGCACAAGGTTCGGCTGCATCGCGTCCTTGAGCAGGACGGTCATCGCGCCCTCGGCTTTGATATCGCGGCAGAAAACCGGGCTCTTGTCGCGACGATAGGCCACGATCATGTCACCCAGACGCTGTTCCAGATCCTTGAGGTTCTTGGCAAGGCAGAGGATCGCCATGACCTCGGAGGCCACGGTGATGTCAAACCCGCCTTCACGCGGGAAACCATTGGCCACGCCGCCAAGGCTCAGCGTCACGTTGCGCAGCGCGCGGTCGTTCATATCGACAACCCGACGCCACGCCACGCGGCGCAGGTCGATGTCACATTCGTTGCCCCAGTAGATGTGGTTGTCGATCATCGCCGACAGCAGCGAATGGGCCGATGTGATCGCATGGAAGTCGCCGGTGAAATGGAGGTTCATTTCCTCCATCGGCACAACCTGTGCCTTGCCGCCGCCCGCAGCCCCGCCCTTCATGCCAAAGTTCGGCCCAAGCGAGGCTTCGCGAATGCAGATCATCGCGTTTTTGCCGATCTTGTTCAGACCGTCGCCCAGACCCACCGTGGTGGTGGTCTTGCCCTCGCCTGCCGGGGTCGGGTTGATTGCGGTCACAAGGATCAGCTTGCCATCCTTGCGGTCCTGAACGCTGTCGATGAAGGGTTGGCTGATCTTTGCCTTGTCATGACCATATGGCAGCAGATGTTCGGTCGGGATGCCAAGGCGATCGCCGATTTCCTGAATCGGTTTCTTGTTGGCCTCGCGGGCGATTTCGATGTCGGACTTGAATGCCATGCTGCTGCGCTTCCTGTTGGGGGCGATTGGGGCGGTGATCTCTCGACCCAAGGCATACAGAGCCGCTTGCCCCGCTGCGAAAGCGAATCCGACATATTCAGGCGATGTTGCGGCGCGGATCGTTCGCGCCACGCGCAATTCGCCGCCCATCGGAAACGTCCGGGTCCGTCGGAGGCCCCGGGCGCGGCTTGGAGGGCGGGCCGCTGGCCGCGCAGCGGTCAGTCGGGGCGACCGGAAAGCGGCGTCCTACTCCGGTTGCCAGACGCGTTGATCGGGGATGTGAAGGCGCAGCACGTCTCCCACGGCCACGCGGCCCTCGCGGGCGACAGAGGCGGTCACACCGCGACGTCCCTCGGCGGCAGGTTTGAACCCCTTGCCCTGTGCGGGGGCGATCTTGTCGATGCTCTTGGCCGGGAACTGACAGGGGCGGTTCTGCATATCCACCGTCAGCGTCGCCCCCGACGGGGCCTGCAGCCGCGACGAGGGCGGCACAAAGCTGAAGTCCGGCAGACCGCTAAGGACCATGGACGCACCCAACCGCGCCGGATCGATGGCCTCAAGGCCCATCTTGGCGGCGATCTCTGACAGTTCCTCGGCGCTGATGAGGCTCAATTGGCGCTCATTGCGGATCGTCGTGCCACGCGCATACTGACTGCGCACCCGCGAACACGATTTCCGTGTCGCGCCGCCATGCACCGATCCGGCGATCCCCTGAAAGGTCAGGTCCAGCGCCTCGCGCGGCTCGGCCAGCAGTTCGGTGCGATCATCGCCGGTCACAACGCCCAGCCATGTCACGGTTGCGGTAAAGTCGGTCGGTTTCAAGGCAGGCATCAAAGGCCCCTTCTAGAGCGCAGGCGCATCATAGCCTGCGCGCACCAAGGTAAAGAACAAGCGACGGAACGGGAACAGCGCGCTGCCATCCGCAGCCATCGGATAGGCCTTGGGGATCAACTCGTCATAAGCCCGCACAAGGCGGTCACGTTCCCTGTCCGGCATGGCCTGCAAAATCGGGCGCGCATACGTCGCCTCGGTGAAACGACGCACCGGGTGGCCCTCGTCGGACGGCGGCAGCTTCTGGAAATATTCCGTCTCCCAGAGTCTGACCTCGCCCAAGGTTTCGAGCAAATGATAATACTGCGCCGGCAGCAGGACGGACGGCAGCGCGACGTTTTCCAACCGGCCCGGGCACAGTTCATCCGCCAGTGTCCGCCACAGGCGGTGCGACGGAGCATTGTTCTGGTGCGGAACCTGCACCGCAAGGGTGCCCCCCGGCACCAGCGTCGAGACAAGCCGGGGCAACAGGGTCTGGTGCCTGTCTGCCCAATGCAGGGACGCGTTGGAAAAGATCAGCGCGGCGGGCGCGTCCGGAGTCCAGTCAGCAATGTCTGCCTCGACAACCCGGTCGTAGATCGCCAGCTCTCTGGCCTGTTCCAGCATTGCAGGCGAGCGGTCAACGCCGATCAGCTGCCCCACTTGCGACGGGTCAAAACGCTTGCGCAGGGCCGGTCCGACATCCCCTGCGCCACAGCCAAGGTCCACGACGCAGCCCTTGGGCAAAGGTCCGACGCGCGACAGCAGGTCAAGTGCGGGACGCAAACGCTGACCCCGGAACCTGTGATAGGTCCCGGGGTCCCAGTCGTTGTGCGTCTTGCCGTTCATGCGGTGGGCTCGGGCTCCATCCCGCCATCGTCCGACGGCTTAGCCTTGGGCTTGGTCTTGGGGATCGCGGTCAATGAGGGTTTGTCGTCCGCCACACCTGATCCACCATCGTCATCACCCGAGTGCGGATCCTCGCCACGCATCACGCGCTTGATCTCGTCGCCGGTCAGGGTTTCGAATTCCAGCAGACCCTGTGCCAGGCGCTCCCATTCGTCGTGACGCTCGGTCAGGATCTGGAAGGCGCGTTCATAGGCTTCCTGAATGAAGCGCCGCACTTCTTCCTCGATCATCTCCTTGGTGTGGGCCGACACCGACAGTCCAGCGGTGTTGCCCTGATAGCCCTCGTGCGCCTCGGCGTAGTCGATGTTGCCGATCTTGTCGGACATGCCCCAGCGCAGCACCATGGCCCGCGCCAGCGCGCTGGCCTGCTGGATGTCGCCCGCCGGTCCGTTCGAGACGTTCTCTTCGCCGTATTTGATGATCTCGGCCGCCTTGCCCGCCATGGTCATCGCCATCTTTTCCTCGCACTCGGACTTGTGCCAGTTCAGACGGTCGATTTCCGGCAGCGAGACAACCATGCCCAAGGCACCACCGCGCGGGATGATCGTCGCCTTGTAGACCGGATCACACTGCGGCAAGGCCAGGCCCACAACGGCGTGACCAGCCTCATGATACGCCGTCTTTTCCTTTTGCTCATCGGTCAGGACCATGCTGCGTCGCTCGGCGCCCATCATGACCTTGTCCTTGGCCTGCTCGAAGTCCTCCATCGTGACAAACCGGCGCCCGATACGCGCCGCCATCAGCGCCGCCTCGTTCACGAGGTTGGCAAGGTCCGCACCGGAAAAGCCCGGTGTACCGCGCGCGATGATCCGCAGGTCCACATCGGGGCCAAGCGGCGTCTTGCGGGCGTGCACGCCAAGAATCTTTTCGCGGCCTTTGATGTCGGGATTCGGCACCGTCACCTGACGGTCGAAACGACCGGGGCGCAGCAGGGCGGGGTCCAAAACGTCGCGGCGGTTGGTGGCGGCGACGATGATCACACCTTCGTTCGCCTCAAAGCCGTCCATCTCGACCAGCAACTGGTTCAGCGTCTGTTCGCGTTCGTCGTTCCCACCGCCATAGCCCTGACCACGGGCACGGCCCACGGCGTCGATTTCGTCGATGAAGACGATGCAGGGTGCGTTTTTCTTGGCCTGTTCAAACATGTCACGGACACGGGATGCACCGACGCCCACGAACATCTCGACAAAGTCGGAGCCGGAGATGGTGAAGAACGGCACACCCGCCTCGCCCGCAATCGCACGCGCCAGCAGCGTCTTACCGGTGCCCGGAGGGCCAACGAGCAGCGCGCCCTTGGGGATTTTGCCACCAAGGCGCGAGAATTTCTGCGGGTTGCGCAGGAATTCTACGATTTCCTCAAGCTCTTCCTTGGCCTCATCGATGCCCGCCACGTCGTCAAACGTCACGCGACCATGCTTTTCGGTCAAGAGTTTGGCCTTGGACTTGCCAAACCCCATCGCCCCGCCTTTGCCACCGCCTTGCATCCGGTTCATGAAATAAATCCAGACACCGATCAGCAGCAGGAAGGGCAACAGCGACAGCAGGAACGACTGAAAGCCGGATTGCTCCTGCGCCTCGGCCTTCATCGGGACGTTGTTGTCCAGCAGCAGGTTGGTCAATTCCGCATCCTGCGGTTTGATCGTCACATAGTCCTGCCCGTCTTCTGTCCGATAGCGTACTTGTTCGCCATCGACCGTTGCGGAACTGACATTCTGCGATTCAACGGCGCGCACGAAGTCAGAATAGCTGACCTCGCGGCTTTGCAACGTTGTACCGCCACCCGAGAACAGGTTGAAGAGCGCCAGGATCAGCAGGAAGAGGACGACCCAGAAGGCGATGTTTCTCGCGTTACCCAAGGGGGAACTCCTTTGAAAACTTTGGTGCGTCATAGCACAGCGATTTGGTGTGTAACATAGACATCACGGACACGGGTTCAATGCGACAGGACAAAGCCGCGAACCCCGTCCGCGCGACACAGGCGCACGGTCTGGCCGGGACCAAGCCCCAGCCCGTCGCAGGCCAGCAGCCTTTCGCCCTGCCAGACCGAGGGCAGTGACAGCGCGGCACGGAACGGCGGCGCGCCGTCGGGCCGGTCCCGCGCCTGCTGCCAACCGTCTTCGCCCAGCGCTCGAACGCTGCAGCCATCGGGTATCGCAGGCGAGATTTGCCAGCGGCGATCCCAAACCAAGGCCGCTGCCTGCGTCGGTTCCGCCACCGCCGCAAATTCCCGAAAGATCAGGATACGCCCCTTGTGATGGATAACCTCGCAGCCGTGCAGCGTTCCGCCCCCGCCACTGGCCATCCGCTCACGCAGGCCCTCCAGCGCCTCTGCCCGGGGGGCGTAGTCCGCGCCGGAAACATAGCGGATCATCGCCGAAAGCAGCCGCCGTTGCGTGGCCGGGTCACACTGCCGGGTCCAGTCCGGGTCCAGACTGAGGATGCCGGTATCCGCGCCATCCGCCGTCAACAGCGGCGCGCCCACCGCATCCCAGACCTCGGCGGTGCGCAGCCGCAGGGCTGTCGCCTCTTCCCGCAGCCTCTCTGCGGTGGCGGCCAGGACCTCTTGGCCCAAGCCCTCTTTTTCCAGCAGGGGCAGGAGACGGCGCAGGCGTGCCCGGTCATAGGCAGGGTCATCATTTGAGGGGTCTTCGACCCAGCGCCCTTTGAGCACGCGCAGATAGTGGCGCATCTCTGCGCGGGTTATTTCCAGGCAGGGGCGGATCACCTCGAAACCGGCACTTCGCCGATCGTCCGGGGGGCCTGCGCCATCGACTGTGCCTTTGGAACACCCGGAAGGCGTCACAAAGCGTCGTGGCGCCATCGCAGCCAGACCGTCCACGCCTGATCCGCGTTTCAGACGCATCAGAAAGGTCTCGGCCAGATCATCCCGGGTGTGCGCCATGAGGACATGGCCAACGCCGCCACGCCATTGGTCGATCAGGTCCAGACGCGCCCTGCGGGCCGCGTCCATCTTGTTGCCCGTGCCGTCCCAGTGCCAGCGCAGCGTCGCATGGGGCCAGCCCAGCAGGCGGCACTCTTCGGCCACCATCGCCGCCTCATCGGCGCTTTCGGGACGGAACCCGTGATCGACCGTGACGACCCACAGGCGCACGCCCCAGACCCGCGTCCAGTTGTGCGCCAGATACAGCATCGCCATGCTGTCGCCGCCGCCAGAGACGGCAAGGCCAATGTCCGAAGGAAAATTCGGGCCAAGACGCTGGCCCATTGCGTCGGCAAACCTTTGATCCAGACTCACCGAAGCAAGCACCCGCCTATTGGCACCCAAGCTGTTGGCGGCTGGCTGCGGCCTTGGCCACAGCGTCCGATCCGGGATAGCGTGCGGCGACCTCGCCCAGCGTGATACAGGCATCGTCGATCGACCCAAGCGCGGCAATGGCATCACCCAGACGCCACAACGCCTCAGGTGCGACAGAGGCATCCGGAAACCCGGAATAGGCCGACAGATAGCGCCGCGCGGCCTCACGCGTGTCGCCCAATCCCTCTAGCGCGCGGCCTTCACCAACAAGCGCCGCAGCCTCTAGCGGGCCCATCGGATAGGTCTCGCGGAATTGCGCAAACAGCAACTCGGCACCGGCAAAGTCGCCCTGATCCAAGGCGTCCAGCGCAGACCGGAAATCCGCCTCTTCGCTGATCGCCAGTTCGCCGTCGAACGGCAAGGCATCGGTGGCGGGCGGCGACGCCGGTTGTGCGACCGGGGCGGCTGGCACGGCATCGCCACCCAGCGGATCGGTCTCACCCAGCTTGCCGATGTCGCAGCCCGGCTCCAACTCGCAGATACGGAATTTCAGGTCTCCGATCCGATTGGTGCCATCCTGAACCACGCGGCCAAGACGGAACTCCAGTTCCTCCGCCTTGGCGGTGACGCGCTGCAATTCGCTTTCGATGGTGTTGATCCGGTCCAGTGCTGATCCGCCGACCGCCAGCGCGGGAGACCCGGTGGTGTTCAACTCACTGCGCAGCTTGCGCAGTTCGACCGTCAGAACCGCAAGGTCCTGCTTTATATCGGCCAGCGTCTGCCCCTGTTGCGCCACGGCCAGACCGCTTGTCATACCACCTGCCAGCAGGCAGGCCCCGAACACCATCCCCCGCAGCATGGCTTATCCCGTCAAGCCGGTGGCCGAAATCACCGTCACGGCGCGGCGGTTCTTGGCATAGCAGGCCTCTTCCGAGCAGATTTCCAGCGGCCGTTCCTTACCGTAGCTCACAAACTTCAGACGGCTCTGCGAGATGCCTTTCGCAACAAGGTATTCCATCACCGCATTGGCGCGGCGCGCGCCCAGTGCGAGGTTGTATTCCCGTGTCCCCTGCTCATCGGCGTGGCCTTCGATGATCGCAAGGTAATCCGGGTTGGTTTGCAGCCAGGTCGCCTGACCGTCCAATACCACACGCGCCTCGGGGCTCAGCGAGGACTGATCGACGGCAAACAGCACGCGATCCCCGACACGGGCCGCGAAATAGGCCGGTGACTTTGGATCATCCACGCTGCCCGGCACAATCGTCGACGTATCCGGGCCGCCGGCGCCACGGCTGGCGTCCGGGCCGCCAAAACGTCCGGGATTTGTACAGGCTGCGGTGGCCAGCGCCGCGACCAACAGAATGGCCTTAGTCGTATGTTTCATTTTCTTGCGGTCCTGCTCTGGTCGTTGCGTCTGTTTTACCACAACACGCAACATATGGGAATTGACGTTATTGCAAGGGGCCCCAGCTGGGGTCCGAGGCCCCGGCGGGTGTGCGCACCCGTTTCAGGTTGCGCCCCGAGATATCAACCGAATACAGCGCTGAAGACCCCTGCGCACCCTGTGTCTCACGGGCGAACATGATCACGCGCCCATTTGGGGCCCATGTCGGCCCCTCATCAAGGAAAGACGCGGTCAGCAGACGTTCCTCGGCACCATCCGTGCGCATCACACCGATGTGGAACCGCCCGGCGTTCTGCTTGGTAAAGGCGATGCGGTCACCGCGCGGCGACCAGACCGGCGTGCCGTAGCGCCCTTCGCCAAAGCTGATCCGCTGCGCCTCTCCGCCCATGGCGGGCATGATGTACAGCTGCTGGCTGCCCGACCGGTCGGATTCAAACACAATACGGCTGCCGTCAGGCGAAAAGCTGGGCGCGGTTTCGATGGAAGGAGTAGAGGTCAACCGGCGCGTCGCGCCAGAGGCGAGGTCCATGGCAAAGATGTCGGTGTTGGACCCTTGGGTCAGAGAAAACACCACCATGCGTCCATCCGGCGAAAAGCGGGGCGCAAAGCTCATCACGCCCTCTCCGACCTGAAGGATGCGGCTGTTGACGTCGCCGACGGTCAACACATGAATACGCGGAAATCCGGTGGCATAGCTGGTATACAGCACCCGCTCACCATTCGGTGAAAAGCGCGGGGCCAGAACCAGCGAGGAATCGTCGGTCAGGAACTGTACGCTCGCGCCGTCGTAATCCATGATCGCCAGCCGTTTCTGGCGCGCGTCCTTGGGTCCCGTTTCAGAGACAAAGACCACCCGGCTGTCGAAATAGGGGGTTTCGCCGGTGAGCCTGCTATAGACCTGATCGGCAACCTTATGCGCCAGTCGACGCCAGCCGTTGGCATCCGAGACGAACTGCATCCCCTGCCCCAGTTCCTGCCCGGCAAAGACGTCCCAGACGCGGAATTTGACCACCACCCGGCCAGAGGAATCTGCTGCGACCGACCCGGTGATCAGCGCCTGCGCGTTGATCGCCTTCCAGTCGGCGAACTGGACCGGCGCGCCAAAGCTGCTGACGCGCGATATGTGGGCGTCGCGCGGGATCTCCCGGAACAGGCCGGTGCCGGTCAGATCAGCGGCAATCACGCGGCTGATGTCGGCGGCAAACTGTTCGGCCGCCGGGCTTTCGGCGACGAAATCCGGCACCGCAAACGGCAAGGGTTCGATCACACCTTCGGTGATCTCAATACGAAGTGGGCCGGACTGGGCCATGGCCTGCACTGGCAAGAGCGCCGTGGCACAGACAAAAACCAGGGCGGCGAGGCGTGCGATCATCTCGGGGACCTTCCTTCGGGCGCTGCTCGGACCGGATGCGGCGGGTCTATGCCCGCCCTGCGTTAACCTATCCTGATTTAGCCTGCCGCAAAACAGGCAATACATGTGGCGCAATGGGGAATTTGCGCAGGAAGCCGCTCATTTCTGGCGGTTTCCTTCTGAGTTGAACGTCCTCCGACGCATCACGGTTCCACACCCGTCACCGCTGCCGCATCGTTTCTGGGTTAAAGGTCATCTCAATTTCGCGCCATTGGTCGAACTTGTCGGCTGGCAGGGCATACCCTTCTGCCCCCTGACACCGCAGAACCGCGCGCCGCGCCACCTGAAAGGCGGTCTGGACCGCGGCGGCGCTGCCTTGCGAGGCCTCCACCATCTTCAGGCTGTTCGAGATGACGCGGCCGTCAGGTTCCATCTCAAAGCCAACGGTGACGGTGATGCCCGACGCCTCAGAGCCGACATCCACCACCCAACAGGCCTGTACGGCCAGCCGCAGCGCCTCGCGTTCGCCACGTGTCATCGGCGGCCCAGCAGGGGCGGCGGGCGCGGGGGCCGCTGACAGCGCCTCTGCCAGAGCCGAGGTGATGGCGTCATCCGCGCCGCTGACCGGATCGGGCTGCGCCGCCTCGGGCTGCGGTGCGGGATCGGGCCGGGCAGCCTGTGCCGCGCGCTGCGGGCGGGCCTGTGGCCGGATCGACTCGGACGGGGCAAAGCGTTCGTCCGCCTCGGTCACGATTTCAGTCGTGGTTTCGGGCGGCGCGGTCGCCTCACGCCGTTCCTCGGCCACGTCCGGACTGACGGCGTCCGGGTCCGCGGCCTCGACCCGCTCTTCGGCGCGTTCGGTGTTCGGGTCCGGCGGTGCCACGGGTGTGTTCGCAACCCGGTCCGCCGGGCGCGCCTTGGGCCGCAACGACGCATTGGGCGCGCGTGGCGCGGGCGGCGGCGCGGGCAGCGGGGCCGCAGGCACGGGAATCGGCTCGGGGTCGGGCAATGGCGCAGGAATGGGCGCCGGGTCCGGCTCTGGCAGCGGCTGAGGTACAGGAGCCGGTTCCGGCACGGGCGCGGGTTCCGGTGCGGGTTCCGGTGCGGGCGTCGGCTCTGGTGCAGGTGTCGGCTCTGGTGTCGGGACAGGCTCCGGCAAGGGCTCTGGCTCTGGCTCGGGCGCGGGTGTCGGCTCAGGTTCCGGCTCTGGCACAGGCTCGGGCGTGACCACCGGCGTCACCGGCTCTGCCGCGGGCTCGGGGGTTGGCGGCGCGGTCAGGGCCGCGAAATCGGCCTCGCTCAGGATCGTCACGTCCGCCACCTGCATTTGCGGCGGATCCGCCGCAAAGACATTGCCCAGCAGCAGCCAAGCGAACAGCAGGGCATGCGCCCCGCCTGATATGTACAGATAGCGGTTCATTCGCGCCTCAGCCGCCGTCCGGCCCGTCAAGTGCCGGGCCGCCCACATCCGTCACCAGACCGATCGAAGAAAATCCGCCCGCGTTCAGCGCACCCATGATCTGGGCCACTTGTTCATAGGTCACCGATCCGTCGGCCCGCAGGTAGACCCGGTCGTCCGACCGTTCCGCCGCAATCGCCCGCAACCGACCGACAAGATCCTCGCGCGCGACGACAGTGGTCTGGATAAGCACCTGACCATCCGCCGACAGCGTCACCGTCAACGGCTCTTCGGTTTCTGCGGGCAGCGCCTGCGCTGCCGTTTTGGGCAGTTCCACCGGCACGCCCACTGTCAGCAACGGAGCGGCCACCATAAAGATGATCAGCAGCACCAGCATGACGTCCACAAAGGGTGTCACGTTGATTTCGGCCATCGGCTGGGCGCGGCTACGACGCGATCCGCGCCGCCGCTTGCCCCCACCGGATTTGACGACCCCTGCCCCCATGGCTCAGGAATCCAGTTGGCGGGAAAGGATGGTGGCGAATTCGTCGGCGAACGCCTCGTAGTTGCCCACGATCCGGTCCGCATCCGCCGAGAACTTGTTGTAAAAGATCACCGCCGGGATGGCCGCCAGCAGGCCAAGACCCGTGGCCAGCAGCGCCTCTGCGATGCCGGGCGCGACCACCACCAGTGAGGTGTTCTGCTGCGCGGCAATCTCGATAAAGGCGTTCATGATCCCGAAAACCGTCCCGAACAGCCCGATGAACGGCGCGGTAGAGCCGACCGTCGCCAGCACCGGCAGACCGCGCTGCAACACATCGGCCTCTTTCTGGATCGCCACGTCCATCGACCTGTCGATCCGGCTTTGCGCGTTGGCGATCAGCCCGCCGTCCTCACGGTGGCTGCGCCGCCATTCCATCATGCCCGCCGCAAATACTCGTTCAGAGCGGCCCTTGGGCTCCGGCCCCAGTTGCTCGAACAACTCATCCAGCGGTTCCCCCGACCAGAAGGCGCGGTCAAACCGCGTCGCCTCGCGCCGCGCCTTGCGGTAGCTTACGAATTTCTCGATGATGATCGCCCAAGCCCAGACCGAGCCCGCCATCAACATTAGCATGACGAGTTTCACCGTCAGCGTTGCGCGCATGAAAAGACCCCAGAAGGAGAAGTCGATCTCCGACGCGAGTGCAAGCGTTCCTGCTTCCATAGACCTGCTCATTTCCTGTCGGCCCCTGTGACCGGGGCTCTGATTACCGCGTTCCTTACCCGATTTGCAGGGGGAACGCTACTGAATAGGCGGCATTCCGCAGGATGGCGCGGACAAGTGTCGGCGCAAATCGCTTAGTGGACCCGCTGCCGCAGTTTGGCAGGCAGACGGGCGGGATGGCCGTCGCGGGTGACGCAGACCGCCGTCACTTCGGCGCGAAAAACCACTTCTTCGCCCCGGACAACCTCCTGCCCCATGATCAGGCGCACGCCGGTCATGCTGCGCACGGTGGTCCGCACCTCCAGCGCGTCGTCGTATTTCGCGGTCATCAGATAATCCGCCTCGATCCGCCGCACGACAAAGACAATCCCGTCCTGTTCGCGCATGGCGTTCTGGTCCAGCCCCTGCTCCTTGACCCAGTCGGACCGCGCACGTTCGATGAATTTCAGGTAGTTGGCGTGGTAGACGATCCCCGCCATGTCGGTGTCTTCATAATAGACGCGGATCTGGAAACGGTGCATCGGCGGGCTCCTCTCTGGCCGGGCGACCCTAGGCGCGCGAACCGCGCACGGCAAGCAATCCGCGGGATTGGGCGCAGACAGGATGTGCCGGTTGGGTCTGCTTCGTCGTCCATATCGCTCCCCTTGTCCCCAGCGCACTCTTTGGGCAAGAGGATGTGACGACGATGCCAAGGATCAAACAAAATGAACTTCGACCTCGCCGCCCAGCCCGAGATCTTACAACAGGCCGTCGCATACGCCTTGCAGGGATGGAACATTGCCCGCGAATGGCTGGTATCGCCCGCCGCCTGGTCACAGTTCGGCCTGCTGGTTGCCGCCTTCGTCATCGCATGGCTGCTGACGCGCAAGCTGCGGCCATGGCTGGAACGGATTCTGACACCAGAGGAGGGTCGAACCTCGATCATGGCCACGATCCGGCGGTTCCTGCTGATCTTCGTGCCATTGTTGCTGCCGCTGCTGGCCTTTGCCTTCACCGGCATCGGTGAGGGGCTGACCCGCGCTATATTCGGTTCCGGTGCAGTGATCGCCTTTGGCAAACGCTTTTTCCTGCTGCTCGCCGCCCGCGTCCTTGTCCGCGAGATCATCAAGGATGGCTTTCTGAAGATGTTGGGGCGCGTCATCCTTTTGCCGGTCATGGCGCTATACACCTTGGGCCTGCTGGATGTCGCCACCGACCGCCTGAACGACCTGACGGTGAGCCTTGGCAATATCGAGTTCACCGTCATGGCGGTCATCCGGGGCCTGATCGCAGGGTCGATCCTGTTCTGGCTGGGGCGCTGGTCCAACGATCAGACCGGGTCCTATATCCAAAAACAGGATGAGATGCCTCCGGCGACCCGTCAGCTTGCCGCCAAGGCGGCGGAGTTCGCGATCTTTGGCCTCGCCTTCCTGCTGCTGATGAACATCGTCGGCATCCCGCTGACCTCTCTTGCGGTACTGGGCGGTGCCATTGGTGTCGGCCTTGGTTTTGGACTGCAAAAGATCGCTGCGAACTATATTTCCGGCATCATTCTGCTGCTCGAAGGGCAAGCAACCGTCGGCGACTATGTCGAGCTCGACAACGGCGAATCCGGCACCATCGTCAAGACAACCGCGCGGGCAATGATCCTTGAGACCTACGATGGCCGCTGGATCGTCGTCCCGAATGAGGATTTCATCACCACCCGCGTCATCAACTATTCTGACCAAGGTAGTGCCAACCGCTATGAGGCGGATTTCTCGGTCAGCTACAAGACCGACATCAACTTGGTGCCCGCCATTGTCGAAGAGGCCGTGGCGCGGCACCCCGGCGTGCTGGACCTTCCCTTTCCGCCCGATTGCGAGTTGCGTGGCTTTGGCGACTCTGGCGTGGATTTCGCGGTGGAATTCTGGGTGAATGGCATCGACGACGGCCCTAACAAATACACATCCGACGTGTTGTTCCTGATCTGGAACGCGCTGAAAGACCACGGGATAGAGATCCCCTATCCGCACCGGGTGGTGGAACTGCATCAGGTGCCCGGGTCAACCGCACCATGAGCCATGCGCTGGTGATCGGTGGCGGCCCGGCGGGGTTGATGGCGGCGGATGCGCTGTTGTCGGCAGGCTGTCGGGTTGTTCTCGCAGAGGCAAAACCCTCTGTCGGGCGCAAGCTGTTGATGGCCGGGAAGTCGGGATTGAACCTGACCAAGATGGAGGACCGCGCTCATTTTCGCGCGGCCTATGCAGAGGCCGCGCCGGAACTTGCCAAAATGTTGGACGCGTTTGGGCCGGATGAGGTGCAGGCATGGGCCGAGGGGTTGGGGCAGCCCACCTTCACCGGGTCCAGCGGACGACTGTTTCCCACGGCCATGAAGGCCTCACCGCTGCTGCGGGCATGGCTGGAACGACTGGATGGTATGGGGCTGGAGCGGCGCACGGGCTGGCGCTGGCTTGGCTGGGCCGAGGATGGCGGGCTGCTTTTTGACACGTCTGAGGGACCAGCCGTTCAGCACCCCGCGGTGACGGTCTTTGCCCTTGGCGGTGCCAGTTGGGCACGACTTGGGTCGGACGGGGTCTGGGCAGAGTATTTTCGGGCGGCGGGCCTGCCCGTTGCCCCCTTTGCGCCGTCGAATGCCGGGGTTCTGGTCGATTGGTCGCCGCATATGGCCAAGTATTTTGGCGCGCCCTTGAAGAACGTGACCTTTCGGTCCGGGGCTTTGGAGAACCGGGGCGAGGCGGTCATTTCGGCGCGGGGGCTGGAGGGCGGCGGGATCTATCCGCTGACCCCGGCGCTGCGTGCGGGCCATGCCCTGACGGTCGATCTGTTGCCGGATGTTTCGGAGGATGCGCTGGTCGCGCGGCTGTCGCGGCCCCGAGGCAAGCAGAGCCGGACCAATGCGATCCGCAAGGCGCTGCGGCTGGCCCCGGCAGCGCAGGCTTTGCTGATGGAGTTTGCCCGCCCCTTGCCCGATGAGCCCGCCGTTCTGGCGGCGCGGATCAAGGCGCTGCCCGTCGCGCATACCGGGTTGAGGCCTCTGGATGAGGCGATCTCGACCGCTGGGGGCGTGCCCTTTGCGGCGCTGGATGCGGGGCTGATGCTGCGGGACAGGCCGGGCTGTTTTTGTGCGGGCGAGATGCTGGATTGGGAGGCGCCGACGGGGGGGTATCTGCTGACTGCCTGCCTTGCCACGGGGCTGTGGGCCGGGCGTCATGCGGCCGCGTGGATGGCAGGCCAGCAAAAGGGGCGCCACAGTGGACAAGGTTAACGCCTCAACGAAATCAATATCTTACAGAGACGAATTTACCAAGCCTTAACCTCTGCACTCACTGCACCGCCTGCCCCGGATCACGCCACGAGAGCGAAATTCGGCGGTTGAGCGCGCGCCCTGCGTCGCTGTCGTTGTCGGCCACGGGCCGTGCCGCCCCGTATCCCACCACGTTCATCGCCTCGGAGCGGACACCGCGTTTGGTTATCTCGACCGCCACGACAACGGCGCGGTCTCGGCTGATGGCCCTGTTTGCCACGCCATCGCCCAGCGAGTCGGTGTGGCCCTCGATCTGCATCTGAAGTCCGCCATCCGACACGCATACCCGCGCGACGGCGGCCAGCGCATTGACGCCGCGCACCGATCTGGCGTCCAGCCGCGATGACCCTGACAGAAACCGCACCGGGGCCGCGCGTCCGGCCAAGCGGCTTTGCCGCGCGCATTCCGCCACCGATGGCGTGAAATCCAGCACCGGCAGCCAGTAGCCCGCGACAAAGATCTGCGCCAAGCCCAGCGCCACATTTGGCCGCTCTGTGCCGTCGGGGGGCGCGTTGGACAACAGGCGCAAGCGCATCTTGTCCTCTGGGCCCAGAACGGCGCGCATCGCCGCGTCGACCTGCGCCTTGTCCACCCCCGGCGACAACACGGCGTCCAGAGTGATCCCCTCTGGCGTCAGGCTGAGGGTCAAGTCTTCGGCCTCACCCAGCCAGCGTTCCACGGCCAGCAGGACCGACTTTGCCCGTGGCAGTGGCATGTCCTTGTCACTGCCTGCACCGCCCGCGACGGCAGGCAGAGCCAACAGGGACGGCAATTCTTGCGCCGTCAGGTTGCCGGGCAAGGTGCCGTCAATCCGCGCGCCCCCTTGCGGCGTGTAAGTGAGGGTCGCGTTCAGGATCAGACCGTCATCGACCAGATCGACGGTGCGCCGGAAATCCTGCCCTTGGGGGAGCGCCGTCAAAAGCCTGTCGGCCCGGTCGGCGCTGGTCGGATCAGGCAAAAGTGCGTCCAGCGTGACCGAGGTGTCCTCTAGCAGGAGCTTTCCCTCGACGACCTCTGCAAAGACCGCGCTGACGGCGTCCAGCCCCGCGCCCCAGCCGGTGATGTCGGGATAAGGGGAGCGCCGCAGGCCCGAGGTGTCGGCCCCGTCCAGCGCCCGTGCCAGCAGGTCGGGTGCCAGATCAGCCGGGACAACGCCGCGCGCCGTGACTGCGCCGTCCCGGCGTTCAAATTCCAGCCAGAACGGCTCTGGGTCCGTGGCCGGTCTCCGCGAAATATCCAGCGCGTACTGCGCTGGCAAATCATCCCGCAACACGTCGATCGCGTGATCTATCGCGTCGCCGCCCCGCAATGCGGACAGGATCACGGCACCGGGCGTCACCGTGGCGACGCCCTCATCGGCGGCGTACAGAACCCGCGCCGCGCCGAGCATCGCCGAGCCAAGGCCGGGAAAGCCCGGATCGACCGGGCCAACGGTCAATTCGGTGCGCTGCACGCGTCCAAACACATCTGACACAGCCTGCGGTGTCAGCGTGAGCGGCAGCTTGCCGCGCAGGCTGACCCCAAGGCCCGGGTGTTTTTCCGCAAGCAGAACAAAAGGCGCGCCATCGTCGCGCGCCGTCAGCTGTGCCGTAACTGTCAGCGCATCGGGGAGGTCGGCAAGCCCCTGTTCGATGTCCGCCAGCTCAGAAGGCCAGAGTGCCACGCCGCGAAATTGCACCGTGTCGCCCGACGCCAAAACCTCTGCCTCATCCAGTGAAAGCGCCACCTGCGCCAGACGCATGACAACACCGTCCCAGCCGTCAAAGGCCCCGCCGCTGGCCAGCGCCACCTCTGGCACCGGCGCACCAACCAGCGCGGCAAGGGTTTCAACGGTGTCGGTGCGACGAACATGACCCGACAGCGCCACGGTCTGCGCGCGCTTGACGATGGAAAAGGAGAACTGTTCGACCTCTGGCAGGACGGAAAGGCGGGCTGTTACCTGCTGGACACCATCGATTCCGCGCAATGCGGATTCGATGTGCCGCCGCAGGGCATGGCTTTCAACCCGGCCCTCTACCGTGATGTCGCGGCCTTTGACGGTCAGGGTCGGCGGATTGGGCAGGTCGGCCAGCAAGGCCGTGGCTTGCGCCTGCACGCCCGCCTCGATCGTGGCGTCTTCGCTGGGCACCTGAAACAGGCCAAGCCCCGCCAGTGTGAGAAAGATCACCAGCGCGGCAATGGCCTCGACAAGCGTCCTGGTGGTCATCGGATCAGATCGCGGCCTTGCGGCTTTCGTCCAGATAGATTTCGCGCAGGCGCAGCGCGCGCGGACCCGGCGTGCCGGTGCCAAGGCTGACGCCGTCAATCTCGACCACCGGCATCACAAAGGTGGAGGCGGAGGTGATGAATGCCTCATCCGCGCCTTGCGCCTCTGCGATGGTAAAGTTGCGCTCTTCGACCTCCATCTGGGCCTCTTTGGCAAAGCGCAGCACGGCGGCGCGGGTGATCCCGTGCAGGATGTCGCTGGACAGGGCGCGGGTGACGATCTTATTGCCCTTGATGAAATAGGCGTTGTTGCTGGTGCCTTCGGTGACAAAGCCGTCCTCGACCAGCCACGCGTCATCGACACCGGCCTTTTTGGCCATCATCTTACCCATCGACGGGTACAGCAGTTGCACCGTCTTGATGTCGCGGCGGCCCCAGCGCTGATCCTCGATCGAAATGACCTTGATGCCCTTTTGCGCGGCGGGGCTGTCGGCAAGGCCGGGCTTGTTCTGGGTGAACAGCACGATGGTCGAGGGGGTGGTGTCCGGGTCGGGAAAGGCAAAGTCGCGATCATCCGGCGCGCCACGGGTGATCTGAAGGTAGATCAGGCCATCGGTGATCTCATTGATGTCCACCAGTTCGCGGTGGATCTCCAGCAATTCGTCCATCGTGACCGGCGCGCGCATGTCCAGTTCGGACAGGGACCGTTGCAGGCGCGTGGCGTGGCCGCCGAAATCGATCAGCTTGCCGTCCAGGACGGAGGTGACCTCATAGACGCCGTCGCCCATCAGAAAAGCGCGGTCAAAGATCGAGACCTTGGCCTCATGCTCGGGCAGGTAGTCTCCGTTCACGTAAACGGTGCGGGTCATGGGCGTGGTCCTCGGGCAAAGCGTTTTTTGTGTTGTAGGCAGGCACCGGACGCGCCGCAAGCCTTGGGCGCGCGCCCTGTCAGCCCCACAGCGCGGGTTCTGGCGGGTGGACGCCCTCCGCGTCGTAGCGCAGGGGGGTGTCGCGATCCTGGGCCAGCAGCAGGGGACCGTCCAGATCGGTCACCATCGCGCCTTGGGCCAACATCACCGCCGGAGCCATCGCCAGCGATGACCCCACCATGCAACCCACCATGAGGTCATAGCCCTCGGCCAGCGCGGCCGCGCGCAGGGCCAGCGCCTCTGTCAGGCCGCCGGTCTTGTCCAGCTTGATGTTGACCACGTCATATTTGCCCTTCAGCGCGGGCAAGGAGGCGCGGTCATGACAGCTTTCGTCGGCGCAGACCGGCACCGGGCGGTCCATCCCGATCAGCGCGGCATCTTCGCCTGCGGGCAAGGGCTGTTCCACCAGCGCCACCCCAAGCCGCACCAGATGCGGGGCCAGATCGGCGTAGACGGCGGCGCTCCAGCCCTCATTGGCGTCGACGATGATCCGCGATTGGGGCGCACCGCGCCGCACCGCCTCCAGCCGGGGCATGTCATCGGGGGTGCCCAGCTTGATCTTCAGCAGGGGCCGCGCCGCGTGCCGCCGCGCCGCCGCCTCCATGTTGTCGGGTGTGTCCAGCGACAGCGTATAGGCGGTGCGTTCCGGCCCCGGCGCAGGCAGCCCGGCCAGATTCCAGACCCGGACCCCCGCCGCCTTGGCCTCCAGATCCCACAGGGCGCAATCCACGGCGTTGCGCGCCGCCCCGGCGGGCAACGCCTTTTGCAGGTCCGCGCGGGATATCCCCTCGGGCAACCCGTCGATCTCTGCCGACACGCTGTCCAGCGTTTCGCCGTAGCGCGCATAGGGCACGCATTCGCCCCAGCCACGCACGCCCCCCCGCGTCACCCGCACCGTCAGCACATGCGCCTCGGTCCGGCTGCCGCGCGAGATGGTAAAGGCTTCGGCCAGCTTGAACACGTCCCGCGATACGCTGATGGTCATCTCTGCCGCTCCTGCTTCTTCTTGGTAAAAATACTCAAATAGCAACCCCGCCCCGGGCGAAACCGCAGACCGCGCAGCGCCCCAAGGGATGGTGGGTGGGGCGCCTTTCGCGCGCAAGCGCGAAACAGCGTCCGGCCAAAGGCCGGACCGCCCGCCATCCCGCTAGAGCGCGGCCAGCGCCTCTGCCAGACGTTCGGCACCGTGGCGGAAGGGATCGACCGTCGGCAGACCAAGCCGCGCCTCGACCTCGGCGCAATAGCGGACCGCCTCAGCCTCTCCCATGTGCTGGGTGTTGATCGACACGCCGACAACCTGACAGCCCGGGTTCGCCACCTTCGACAACGCCAGCGACAGATCGCGCACCTCTTCGAGCGAGGGCAAGGCATAGCCCGGCAGACCGCGCATATGGGTGCGCGTCGGCTCATGGCACAGGATCAGCGCATCGGGTTGGCCGCCGTGGATCAGCGCCAAGGTCACACCGGAAAAACTGACGTGGAACAGGCTGCCCTGCCCCTCGATCACATCCCAGTGGTCGGGGTCATTGTCGGGCGTCAGGTATTCGATCGACCCGGCCATGAAATCCGCCACCACCGCGTCCAGCGGCACGCCGTCGCCGGTGATCAGGATGCCGGTCTGGCCGGTGGCGCGAAAGGTGCTTTTCATGCCGCGCGCGCGCATCGCCTTGTCCAGCGCCAGTGTCGTGTACATCTTGCCCACCGAACAATCGGTGCCCACCGCCAGCACGCGCTTGCCGGTGCGCTTGGTGCCGTCGGCGATCGGGTATTCGACCTCTGGCACACGCACGTCATGCAGGGCGCGGCCCGTCGCCTCTGCCACGGCCTTCAGGTCCGCCTCGGCGCGCAGCAGGTTGTGCAGGCCAGAGGCAAGGTCCAGCCCCTCTTCCAGCGCCGCCACCAAGACCTTTTTCCATGCCTTGCTGATCTTGCCGCCGCGATTGGCCACGCCGATCACCAGCGTCTTGGCCCCTGCCGCCTTGGCCTCTTCCAAGGTCATGTCGGGCAGGCCCAGATCGGCCTTGCAGCCCTCCATCCGGAACTGACCGACGCAGTTCTCGGGCCGCCAGTCGCGGATGCCCTGCGCCACCTTGGCGGCCAGCGGATCGGGCGCATCGCCCAGAAAAAGCAGATAGGGTGTCTTGATCATTCTGGTCTCCATGTCCCCATTTTTGACAAGTTTGCACGAGTTGCCCTGCAACGCGCTTGTTTTCCACTGCCTTGCGGGCGGCATTCTCGAAGAATCATGCGCAATGCGTCTGTTCTGCCGAAGAACTGTGCAGAGCCACCTTGCCTATACGGTTGTGCGAATAACCATTCTCTCTTAGCCTTCCTGCCCAATTGTCTTTGAAACATCAGAAGGTTGAATATGTCGAACAGCCATTTCTCCCGATTTGCAGCGGGATTGCTGACCGCCGCCGGATTTGCACTTGCCTTGGCCCCGCCTGCCTCCGCAGCCCAATTTCTTGATGGCGGCGATGCCGATCTGGGCTGCATCCTGACCGTTCAGGGCCCGATCCGATCCGGCGATGCCGATGGGTTTCGGGCCGCGCTCGATCGAATTATCGGCAATCCCTACGCCGGGGAAAGCGATTTCCTTGAACGTTGGGATCAAAGGGGCGGGCTTGCCGTGCCGCGCATTTGCCTCGACAGCCCCGGCGGCTCTTTGGCCGAGGCGCTCAAGATGGCGGATGTGCTGGCCGATCCCGACGGAGACAACGGCTATCTCTACGGCGGAATCGGCACCGCTGTTGCGCGCGACGCCACCTGTTATTCCGCCTGCGCGGTCCTGTTCATGGCGGGCGGCACGCAAAGCGAAAGCTCTGGCGGGCGCCTGCCCAACCGTGTCCTCCATGCGCAGGGGTTGCTGGGGTTTCACGCGCCGGGCTTGACCATCGAAGACGGCAATTACTCTGCCGAGGCGGTCGACCGCGCCTTTGCCATTGCCGTGCGGTCCATCGGAGAGCTGAGCGACCGCCAAGGCCAGATGCGCTTTCCGGCCACGCTGATGAACCGCATGGTCGCCACGCCGCCACAGGACATGTATGTGCTGCAAACGGTGGGCGAAGCGTCGCAATGGATGATCGACGTCACCGGGCTGCCCTATCCGGCCAAGGTGTCGCGTGGCCATTTCGTCAATGCCTGCCTGAACGCGCAGCCCGGTTTGCGACCCTCCACCGGCTATTATCAGACCTATGCGTCCCGCCATGATGGCGCGGGTCGCGATTATTTTTCGGGTCGCCGTCTTGGGGATTACGCAGGCAGCGTCTTGGCGCGGCATTACTTGCGCGGTGAGGCAGAGATTGCTCTGGGCAGTTCCGGTGATTTCGGCGATGCCCGATTTGTCAGTGACCCCGAACCGGCGGAGGACGGGTTGAATTGCAACGTCAGCTTTGGCGGACGCTGGCCAATGGAAGCCCCCATGCGCGGCAATACACGGCGGCTGAGCGTCTCCTTTTTGCGCGGCGATGCCATGGCGCTGGATCAGGCCGCCCTGTATCCGCCGTGGACCCGCTTTGCCGAGCTTGCCGCCCGGCACGGATCGGGCGCATTGCCCGCAGACGCCACGGTCTGGACCGACCGCCGCAGTCTGGCAACGCGCTGTCTTGTGTATAATTCCGCCGATCAGAAGACCGACGATGAACCCTGCGATGCGGTGGAGACCGCCGTGTTTACCGGGGATGGCAAAATGCGGGTCACGGTTGAGTTCACCTGGCCCAGCGGCGCCAACACGCTGGTCGAAATGGACGGCACCGGCCCCCGGGTCAACGGCAACAGCGCGACTAAGCCCTATATCGAGAGTGTCTACGACATATCGGACAACATGCAGTGCCTGCGCAACAGCCGGTCCGGCAATGCATTCTGCTATGAGATGAAGGCCTATTGATCGCCCATGTGTCCCGCTTTGGCGGGGCACATGGCGTCTTGGCGGATAAGCTGGACCCTCCGCCGGCCAGAGGCGCTGACAGGGCATTTTTCTGCACCTGCAAAAAGGCCTTGCGGGACGTCGCGCAGTTTTATAACCCGTGGGCCAAGGTATACGCAATTTTCTGACCGAAAGGCCCTGCAATGTCCTTCCGCATCCAGCCCCCTGCCCCCGCCTGCCCCAACCGCTGCCAGTTGTTCGGACCCGGATCGCGCCCGGCCATCTTTGAAAAGATGGCTGCCAGCGCGGCGGATGTCATCAACCTTGACCTCGAGGATTCGGTGGCTCCTTCTGACAAGGACAGCGCGCGGGCGAACGTCATCAAGGCGCTGGCAGAGATCGACTGGGGCAAAAAGACCCTGTCGGTGCGCATCAACGGGCTGGACACGCCCTATTGGTATCGCGACGTGGTGGACCTGCTGGAACTGGGCAGCGAACGTCTTGACCGGATCATGATCCCCAAGGTCGGCTGTGCCGGGGATCTCTATGCGGTTGACGCGCTGGTCACAGCGATTGAACGCGCCAAGGGCCGGGAGAAGGCGCTGAAGTTCGAGGTCATCATCGAATCTGCCGCCGGTATCGCCCATGTCGAGGAAATCGCCGCCGCCTCGCCCCGGTTGGAGGCGATGAGCCTTGGGGCCGCGGACTTTGCCGCCTCGATGGGGATGGCGACCACCGGCATCGGTGGCACGCAGGAGAACTATTACATGTATCGGGACGGCCAGAAACACTGGTCCGACCCGTGGCACTGGGCGCAGGCCGCCATTGTCGCCGCCTGCCGCACCCATGGCGTGCTGCCGGTCGACGGGCCGTTTGGCGATTTCTCCGACGACGAAGGCTTCCGCGCGCAGGCGTTGCGGTCGGCGACGCTGGGCATGGTCGGCAAATGGGCGATCCATCCGAAACAGGTGGCTTTGGCGAATGAGGTCTTCACCCCGTCAGAGGCGGCAGTGAACGAGGCGCGCGAGATCCTGGCTGCGATGGAAGAAGCCAAGGCCAAGGGCGAAGGGGCGACTGTCTACAAGGGCCGGTTGGTCGACATCGCCAGCATCAAACAGGCCGAGGTGATCGTGCGCCAGTCCGAGATGATCGCCGGTCAGTAAGGTTGCCATCGGGCGCCGCGCCTAACCGGGCGGCGCCCGTCACCGACGAAATCACGCGCTGGCAACCGCCGCCGCGCGCAGGCGGGCAGGACTGCCGGGATACAGCCCGTCAAGGGCCGTCTCAGACATCGGCGTGCCGTCTTTTTCGAAGGCCAAAAGCGTCTTTCCGTCGAAGACCGCCACCGCCACCGGCGTTTTGACACCGACACCACGATAGCCGCCGTTCCGCGCCACCACCTGCACCCCGGTCGCGACCACCGCGCAAATCCAGACGCAGCCGACGCGCCGCGGGCCTTCCAGAACATGGCTCATGGCTTTCGCCTCCAGACCTTCCAGCCAAAGCGCAGCACCGGTGGCAACAGCGCCAGCGGCGTGACGCTCAGCACCCCCTCTGCCCGGCCCTCGAGGTGCGGACCTGAGAACTCTGGCACCACGTCTATCGCGGCGATCCCGGCAGGAAGCCCGTAGGTCAACGGACACAACGCCCCGAACAGTTGGCCCGTGTCCGCCGGGTCCCCCAGCCCGACGACGCCCTGCACCCGCAACCGCCGGATGCGGATACGTCCCAGAATGTCCATGATCAGTTTCAGGATGGCACCTGCCGGGGGAACATGCCTACGCCCGGCCCTTGGCGGTTTATCCTGCTTTTTCTGTGCTGCTTTCCGCTTTGGCTTGGGCGGTCGCCAGCTGTCGACCAGCGCAATTCCCGGCAAATGTCCGTCCAGCAAGGCCAACCGGATTCGCATCCGTGTGCGCCCCTCGTATTCGGCAAGGAACTGGACCTGAACAGGCAGGGCCAGCAGCAGGACGCCCAGCAGAAAGAGCACCGTGACCAGACCCAGAACGACCCATAACACTGGCAGGGCCCAACTCACGCCTCGGTGTCTTTGCGGCTCCTGTCCCTGTCGACGGCGGAAATCACCTTTCCGGCGACTTCGGTAACTGCGGCGGCAAGGCTGTTGGCAGCCCCCTTGACCGCCTCGACCCGCGCGCCGTTCTGATCAATGATGATTGCGCCCAGCGGCCTGATACCGCCGCCCGCGCCGGTGCCAGCCCCCGCCCCTTTGCCAGAGTCCGAGCCCGTGCCGCCCCCTGCCCCGAATCCGAATCCGTAGCTGACGATGGGGATCACGGTCGCGCCATCGCGCTCAATCGGATCACCCAGCACGTTCTTGGCATTCAACAGTTTTTCAAGTTCTTCCACGGTGCCTTTGAGCAGGCGTTCCACATCTTCCATCGGGACCTCCGGTTTTGAAGTTTACGTCTGGTGTCGCCCGCCAGACTATCCAAACCCTAAAACGCGGCATTGATATGCGTCAGGCCCTTTCATCCTTGGGCGATCCCATCACCACATAAGAGGTCAGCATATGCACCTGCGGCAGCGCCCCGAGGATTTCTGTGTGAAAGTGTTTGTAGGCGATCAAGTCGGTCACCTCGACCCTCAGCAGGTATTCCACCGGCCCGGTGACATTGTGGCACTCGCGCACTTGCGAGGCCGCCGCCATCGCCCGCTCAAACGCCTCCTGCGCGGGTTTGGTGTGCTGGTTCAGCCCCACGGTGATATAGGCGGTAAACCCGATGCCGGTTTTCTCGGCGCTCAGGACCGCGCGGTAACCACGGATCACCCCCGCCTTTTCCAACGCCGCCGTGCGGCGCAGGCAGGCAGAGGGCGACAGGCCCACGCGGTCGGCCAGCGCCAGATTGCTCAGCCGCCCATCGGCAGAGAGTTCGCGCAATATCTTGCGGTCAATTGTGTCCAGATTGGTCATTAAGTGTGATAATACGCCAATCACGCCGCAAATCGCAATTTCATGCCACAGAAAATGGGCAAGTGTTGTGTCATGACACCTGACCTCCTTCTTGCGCTTGCGCTGTTTGCCGCCGCCACGGTGTTTTCACCGGGGCCGAACAACCTGATGCTGATGACCTCGGGCGCGAATTTCGGCCTGCGCCGATCGCTGCCGCATTTGGCGGGCGTCGCTTACGGCTTTCCGCTGATGATCCTGCCGGTGGGTCTGGGCGTGATGCAGGTGTTCGAGATCTGGCCAGCGGCGCACATGGGTCTCAAGGTGGTTTCGGTCACTTATCTGCTGTGGTTGGCGTGGAAAATCGCCCATCAGGCCGCGCCGGGAGAGGCCCGCGCAAACGCCCGTCCGCTGAGTTTTGTGCAGGCTGCAGCCTTTCAATGGGTCAACCCCAAGGCGTGGTCGATGGCGTTGGGGGCAATCACGCTGTACGCCGCCAGCCGCGATCTGGCTGCCGTGGCATGGGTTTCGGCCACCTACGCGGTGATCGGCACCGTCTCTGCCGCCACGTGGACCATCCTTGGCACCGGATTGCGCCGCTGGCTGGCCGACCCGCGCCGCCTGCGCCTGTTCAACTGGACCATGGCGGCGCTGCTCTTGGCCGCCATGGTGCCGGTGTTGCTGGGCTAAGCCTAGCCCGCCAGCGGCACATGGATTTCGGTCAGCGCCCTGGCCAGTCGGTTCGGCGGGCATCCCAAAATGAGTCATCAATGGAAGCGGTCGTTGCTCGATGGCGCATCGGGCAGGATCGGGCTTAGTCATGAAAGTCGTCTAACCGGGGGCAAAGATGTCGCTGAGTTCACCGAAGACCAGCACCGGAACCGCCGTTGTCGGACCAGACACAGCGTGCCAACTGGACCCGAACAATGCCCCGACAATTGCGGTGATCATGGCCGTGTATAACCCGAAGTCCGGCGGCATCCCGGCGATGGCGGCACAGGCCACGCCCTGTGCCAACACCAGCGTCACCCCGGTGAACCGGGCAAAGACATCGCGCGCAGGTCATCCGGCGTGATCATGGCCTCCCATTCCGGCACCAACCGTACCAGCCTTGTGGCCTAGTCAAAAAACCTCATGGGTATAAACTTTGGGAATACGTTCGCAGAGGAGAGGTCATAGCGTGATAAAACTTCAGCACATCGAAATGCTACTTGCGATTGATCGGGCCGGAAGCATCCGCGCCGCGTCCAAACTGCTCAACCGCACCCAGCCCGCCGTGACCAAGGCATTGCGGCAGGCCGAGGCCGAACTTGGCACCGCGATCTTCAAACGCGCACCCAGTGGCGTCGCCGTGACCGAAGAAGGCAAGACCGTCTTGCGCCGCGCCCGCGTGATTCAAAGCGAACTGCGCAAAATGGACGACGAGATCGCGCAGCGGCGCGGCCTTGGCACCGGGCGGCTAAACGTGACCGTGTCGCCTCTGGCAGCCAATCGACTGATGGCGGGGACGATCAAGCGATTTCGACGGCGGTTCCCCGGGGTTCATGTTCAAATCACCGGCGGCCACGAACCGATGGCCTTTGGCCCCGTGCGCGACGGGCTGGTCGATCTTGTGATCGGACCGGAACCTCAGAGCGGCGAGGCAGCGGGCCTTTCAGTGCAATTCCTTGTCGAAACACCGATCAAGGTCATCACCGGGCTTGGGTCGCGCTGGAGCGGGGCAAGATCGCTGGCCGATCTGGTTGATGGCGACTGGCTGATGATCGGCTCTCGCGAGCGTCTACCCTATATGCAACGCCGGTTTATCGCTCAGGGATTCAAACCGCCCGAGCCGATGGTGACATCGGATTCGATCTTCAGCGTGCTGTCGATGTTGCAGGACAGCGATTTTCTCTGCACGTTTCCGGGCCTTTTGCTGGATCAGACCATGTCGACCTGGCGCATACAGGGTCTGGATCTGTCGCCGCCGCTGTTGCCTGCGCGGATCGCCGCCACCACTGCATCGGAACGACCGCCAACCCCGGCCCTGCAGTACTTCAGCGATTGCATTCTACAGGTCGCACAAAACGAATTCTCCTGATCACCCGGGTATTCCTTTTGGTTATAGCCATAAGCATTTCGGCACTCCCGATCTGCTTGTCAAAAAACTAGAAGTTCAAAGTCCGGTGTTGTCGCACGCCATCGGAACCAGAGGAGGAGCGCGCGATGAACATTCTATTTATAATGTACGACCAGTTGCGGTTTGACTACCTGAGCTGCGCGGGTCATCCGCATTTGCAGACCCCCAACTTTGACTTGGTCGCGGCGCGCGGGATGCGTTTTACCAATACCTACGTGCAATCCCCTGTCTGCGGCCCCTCGCGGATGAGCTTTTATACCGGGCGTTATTCATCGTCGCACGGGGCGCAGTGGAATGGCTTTCCGCTGCGGGTGGGCGAGGTCACCCTGGGCGATCACCTGCGCGACAACGGCATGGCGTGCTGGCTGTTGGGCAAGACCCACATGAAGGCCGACGCCAAAGGCATGGCACGCCTCGGTCTGGCCCCGGACAGCGTAATCGGCGCACGGCAGGCCGATTGCGGCTTTGACGCCTGGACGCGGGATGACGGATTGTGGGGCAGCGGCCCGGATGGGAGCTATGACCAGAAACGCTCGCCCTATAACGAATACCTGAAATCGCAGGGCTACGACGGTGACAATCCATGGGCCGACTACGCCAATGCCGGCGTCGATGAGAACGGCGACATGGCCTCTGGCTGGATGTTCCAGAACGCCGACAAACCCGCCAACATCCGCGAACAGGACAGCGAGACGCCTTGGCTGACCTCGGAAACCATCCGCTTCATCGAGCAGGCCGAGGGCGACTGGTGCGCCCATGTGTCGTTCATCAAGCCGCACTGGCCCTATATCGTGCCTGCGCCGTACCACAACCTGTACGGACAACAGGACATCCTGCCGCCGGTCCGCCATGAGGCGGAATTGGACAATCCGCACCCGGTGCTGGGGGCCTATCAGGAAACCCGCGTCGCCGAAGCCTTTCAGCAGGACGAGGTGCGCAACAAAGTCATCCCAGCCTACATGGGTCTGATCAAGCAGTGTGACGACCAGCTGGGCCGCCTGCTGGATTATCTCGAAGATACGGGCCGCATGGACGACACGATGATCGTTCTGACCTCGGACCATGGCGACTACCTTGGCGATCACTGGCTGGGCGAAAAGGACTTCTTCCACGAGGCGGCGGTCAAGATCCCGCTGATCGTGTATGATCCGCGCGCCGTGGCCGATGCCACGCGTGGCACCACCTGCGATGCGCTGGTCGAGGCGATTGACCTCTCTGCCACGTTCATCGAGGCAGCGGGCGGCACGGTGCCCGGTCACATCGTCGAAGGCCGCTCGCTAATGCCGTGGCTGCACGGCCAGACGCCCGACGACTGGCGCGAGGTGGTGATCAGCGAATACGATTTCTCGGTCACGCCACGCTGCGCAGCACTGGGACTCGACGCTCGCGACGCGCGGATTTTCATGGTCTTTGACGGTCGCTGGAAGTTGATCCACTTCGAAGGCGGTTTTCGCCCGATGCTGTTCGATCTCGAAATCGATCCGAACGAATTCACCGATCTCGGCGCCGATCCGGCGCATGCAGATCAGATCGACCGGCTGTATGGCCACCTGACGCACTGGGGCCTGCGCATGGCACAACGCGTGACCATGTCCGACGCCGATATTGCGGCTGCGCGCGGCCGCTCGTTGCGGCGCGGAATCATGCCTTTCCTTGTGGATGGCAGCGAGGTTCCCCCCGAATTGACGGAAAAGTATCGCGGACGCGCCCGCCAGCTTTTCACCGACGAACCCGTGGCGGAGGAACTAAGCCATGACGTCTGAAACACCCAACAGGGGCCCCCTGTTTGACAAGCACGTCGCCGATGTGATCGCCATCGTCTTTGCCATGGTGATCGTGCTCTATTCCGCGTCTGGTCCGATCAGCGAATTTGTCCGCTGGTTCATAGAAACAACAACGCCTGGATTTGAGGAACTCAGCCGCCGCGATCAGCGGGTGTTCCTGCGCGAACACTGGCTAGGCGCGGGCTACCGTGCCTTTGAGCAGGGTTTCCTTTTGCCGACCGGGCTGATCATTGGTCTGCCCATCGTGTTGAGTTTCCTCGTGACGCTGCTCACGCTGCATCGGAAGGAAGGTTTGCGGTGGCTGAACTGGACGCTGGCGGCGCTTGCCGTGACCGCCTTTTCCAGTTGGATCGTGGCGATTTTTGCCTCGGACGCAGGCGTTCTGCCTTCGGCCGGTACGATCGATTTCATCATGTTTCCGCTGGCGACGGCGATCACGTTGTACCTGACCTACAGGCTGTTCGGCGGCTTTATCGTCGGGTTCTGCCTGTTCTGGGTCATCTACTTCTTTGTTAAGGGAGACCTGCCGTCATGGACCGGCATCCTTGCCGGGTCAGAGGCCACCGTCAGCCAGAACCTGCGCCAGATGGTGCTGCAATTCTGGGCGCAGACTGGCGGCATGTTTGGCCAGCCGATCCAGGTGGTCACTGGCAACGTGCTGATCTTTATCGTCTTCGGCGCGGTGTTGATGGCATCTGGAGCGGGCGATCTGCTGATGAAGATCGCCAACCGCCTGACCGGCGGGCTGACCGGCGGCGCGGCCCATGCCGCCGTTGCTTCCTCGGCCTTGTTCGGCACGCTGAGCGGTGCGGCGATATCCAACGTGGTATCCACCGGCGTGATGACCATCCCGGTGATCCGCAAATCAGGGTTCAAACCGGCCTTTGCCGGAGCGGTCGAGGCGGCGGCGTCAACCGGTGGACAAATCATGCCGCCGGTGATGGGCGTGGTCGCCTTCTTCGTCGCCGGGCAGATCGGGCTTGAATATCGCTACATCGTCATTGCGGCGATCATGCCTGCGATCTTCTACTATCTCGGCACCTTTCTGGCGGTCTACTTCGAAGCCCGCAAGCTGGGGATCGGTGCCCTTCCCGACAGCGCGCGCCCCAAACTGACGCGCAAGGAATTTGTCCAGTGTCTGGTCTTTGTGGCCCCCCTTGGAACGCTCAGCTACTTTCTGTTTTCGCAGCCTTCGGTGCCCAAGGCGGGGTTCTACGGGTTGGTCGTGGCGCTGGTTGCTGCCTCGATCCTGTTCAGGGAGTTCCGCTCACCTGCGAATTTGTGGCGCGCTTTTGTGGACGCCGGGCGCATGGCCGCCTCCATCGTGGTCATCGTGACAGCCATCGGCCTGATCGTCGGGCTGATCCAGACGTCGGGATTTGCCGGACGCCTGTCGCTGTTGCTGGCCGAGGTTGCCGATGGCCCGATGCCGATCGTGCTGGCCGTGGTGGCGCTGGGGGCGATTGTCCTTGGCATGGGTCTGCCGCCGGGCGCGACCTATTTCATAATCGTGATTGCGCTGTCGTCGGGCATCGACACGGTCAGCATCGCACCGCTGACGCTACACCTGTTCGTCGTCTTCTTTGCGATGATGTCGACGGTGACACCGCCAGTGGCGCTTGCAGCCTTTGCCGCTGCCCCGATCGCTGGCGCGGACCCGATCAAGACCGGTTTCCAGGCGGCCAAGATTGCGCTGGCCGGGTTCCTGATCCCCTTTGTCTTCGTCTATCACCCGGCAGTGCTGTACAAGCTTCAGGTCATCTTTGAGTGGTTCGGAGAAGAGCGGGTGACCTCAAAGGCGATGATCGACATCTCGACCGTCACATGGTTCGACTTCGGCTGGATCATTGTCGCCTTTACGCTGGCCATGTGGCTGATTGCTTCGGCGATTGCAGGATTTGACCGCACCCGGTTAGGCGTCGCAGAGCGCGTGCTGCGCCTGCTGGTCGGCTTTGCGGCCCTGCTGCCGCAGATGATCTTCGCCGCCCCCGCGTTGCTGGCAGGGCTGGCGCTGATCTTTGCCAGTCCCAGATTTGCCGCGCGCGGCGCACAAGCCGCGCCCCGCTGACCATCCACCAAAAACACAACGACGACCCAGGAGGAGACCAACATGAAGACCTTTACGATTGCAGCCGTCGCTGCGCTGGCTATCCCCGGCCTTGCCACCGCCGACACAACGCTGAAAATGGCGACCATTGAGCCCAGCCTTGGCCAGGCCATCACCATGGCCACCTTTGCCAACGTGGTGAATGGCAATCTGGACGATGTGCAGATCGAGGTCGCTGGCGGCGGTGCTGCCACGCTGCACCAGATCGAAGCCGCGCGCGGCAACCTCGACATGTACATGGTGTCTCCCACCATCTACAACTTCATCTCCACCGGAAAGGCCATGTACGCGAAAGAGGCCGACGCTGCTGACGTCTCCAAGAACCTCGCCCTGCTGATGTGGTTCCCTTACGGCCAGTATCACTATGCCGTGCGCGGCGACAGCGACATCCGGCTGCTGGATGACATCGAAGGTTCGACCGTCTTCCTTGGACCCGCAGGTGGCGGCGCGTTCAATGCGGCCAAGGGCTGGATCGAGGCGACCACGGGTCTTGTGGCTGGCGAAGACTACGAGGCGATCACGGCCAACTGGGCCACCGGCTATCAGGCGTTTCAGGACGGCAAGGTCGAAATGTATGTAAACGGCTGCATCGACCCTTGTCAGCAGTTCATCCAGTTCACTGAAACCGAGTCCATCCGCTTTATCGGGCCAGAGGATCACACCGGCGAAGCCGTGGACAAGTTCCTTGGCAACTTCCGCTACCGTGCCGAAATCCCCGCGGGTCTTTACAAAAATCAGGTGAATGACGGCCCCGTGATGTCCAATGACACCGCTGTCGGCATTGGTGTGCGTGCCGATCTGGACGACGAGACGGTCTATCAGGTGACCAAGGCCTTCTGGGACAATGTCGATAGCATCTCGTCCGATGCGCCCTGGGCCAAGGCCCTGTCGATTGAATTTGCGGTTCAATCGCTGGCCGGGATGCCGCTGCATCCGGGCGCAGAGCGTTACTACCGCGAAGTCGGCGCACTGGAGTAAGCCGTTCTATCGGGGGCCACTGGTTGGCCCCCGAACTTTCCTGAATGTGAAAGATGCGAAACATGTTCATCCGCAGAACCACCTACCGGCTGGCGCCCGAATTCAACACAGAGGCCGGTCAAGCAGGTTTCGAGGCCGAGATGAGGGCCAATATCCGCCCGCATCAGATCGAAGGGCTCGTCAGTACGGCCCATGTCCCCAACGAGGACGGAAGCTGGACGGTTGTTGCCGTCTGGGAGACCAAGGTCAACGCAATGGCCGCCTTGGATCACATCCGGGCCGAATGGGACCGACAGGCCTTCAAATTGGCGGCGCCCCCAATCAGGGAAACCGCCAGCATCGGCGTGTGGGAAGGGGGCTGATCAAAGCCGTTGTCCATCTGGCATAAAGCAGCTTCCAGAAAGGTCTGCAAAGATGGACCGACGCAGTAGCCCTTGTTCGGCCCCCAGGTTTCGATCAGTCCCGATCGACTTGTCGTACCGCCTTAGCCAGACCAGATATCCACCAGCCAAAAGCTGAGCGCGGGAAAGCCGATCAGCAAAGCGATGCGAACAAATTCCGACGCGATGAACGGCACTGTTCCGCGGAAGATCTGCGCAGTCGGGATGTCCTTTGCCATGGCAGAGATGATGAACAGGTTCATACCGACGGGCGGCGTAATCATGCCCAACTCTACCACGACCAGCGTCAGAATGCCGAACCAGAGCGCCTGCTGTTCCGGCAAAAGGCCGAAATCAAGGCTCATCATCGTGGGAAAGAACACTGGAACTGTAAGAACGATCATCGACAGGCTGTCCATCACACATCCCATGACAAGGTAAAATCCCACGATCATGAGAAGAACAGTCATTGGCGCGATCTCGGCGGCAATGAACCAGTCCGCAAGTTCCGTCGGCATACGCGACAGGGCCATGGCGACGTTGAAGATATCGGCACCGAAGATGATCACGAAGATCATGGCGCTGGTCGCCGCAGTCTCGACCAGACTTTCGACCATCGCGCCGACGGTCAAGGTGCGGTTGAACACACCAACGGCGGCGGTCAGCACAACACCGATCGACGCCCCCTCTGCCGGGGTGAAAAAGCCGCCGTAGATCCCACCAAGAACGATTATGAAAACGCCCACGATGTGCCAGATGCTGCCAAGGCTGCGCAGTCGGACGCTGAGGCTGGCGCGTTCTTGCAGAGGCGCTGCATCCGCATTGATCCGAACGTAGATGCCGATGGCGATGATGAACCCCAGCACCGCAAGAAGACCGGGGATGGTCGCGGCAAGAAACAGTTTGACGATGTTCTGTTCGGTCAGAAGGGCATAGATGATCAGAACGATAGAGGGCGGGATCAGAATGCCCAGCGTGCCGCCAGCGGCCAGAGCGCCAGACGACAACGCACCGCTGTAGTTGTGCTTTTTCATCTCGGGCAACGCGACCTTGGCCATGGTCGAGGCCGTCGCGATGGAAGACCCCGAGATCGAGCCGAACATAGCGCAGCCCGCCACGGCGGCCATGGCCAGACCGCCACGCCAATGGCCGATCCAGGCGTTTGAGGCCGAGAACAGAGACGCAGAAATGCCGGTGCGTGTCGCAAGATGCCCCATCAGGATGAAGAGCGGCACAATGGCAAGGTCATAGGACAGAAACTTGTCGGGCCATGCCGTCGACAGGTAGGCCTGTAGACCTGCGGGGCTGGACAAGACCATATAGCCAGCCGCTCCGACGACCCCCATGGCAAGACCGATAGGCGCACGCAAGAGGATCGCTCCCAGAAGGACGATGACCAGGATGATGGAAATGATTGTTGGGTCCACGGTACTCAGTGTCCTGAATGAAGTGTCGTTGCCCGCGGCAACAAGAATGCCTGAGCCAATGCAATGACGCTGGACGCGCCAAGCCCCAGAACCGCCGGCACAAAGGCCCACCAGACCGGGATGGACAGCAGCATCGTACGGTCGCCATAGTCGCGAATTTCGGTGAGGCCGTGCACGGTGAAGAAACAGAGCGCCGCCCAAGCCAAAGCCGACAGCAGCAGCCAGACCCAGTCTATCCCTGCGATCACGTGCGTCGGGAGCCAGTTGGTAAACAGGTCGACCACGACATGCCCCCGGTGCAATTGGCAGAGCGGCAGGAACAGGCCCGCAGCATAGGCACAGGACAATTCGACCAGCTCAAAGTCGCCGCGAACGCCCTGTAGTCCAAGGTTCCGCATCACGACCGACACCGCCACGGTCAGCGCTACGCCGAACATGACGCACCCGCCAAGCGCGGCAAGGAGACGGGCCAGCCGCTCCATCCAGACATGCAAAGGGGGATTGCTCCCCCCTTGCTGCGGCCAAATCGACGACCAGCGGGACATCTCAGGCAGCCTGATCGAGCAATTCGTTTGCCCGTGCCAGAATGGCCGCGCCGTCATGCCCCTTGTCGTTCAGCATGACTTCCCAGTTGGCGTAGACCGGCTGCGCCGCGTCCGCCCACTTCGCGACTTCCTCGGTCGAGATTTCGACAATCTCGTTGCCTTCCTTCTCGACCATGCCACGACCGACTGCTTCGAACGCGTCGAAGGTCTTGCCGATACGGCGCGACAGGTCGATGCCGGAATTTGCGTCGATCACGCCGCGCAGGTCGTCCGACAGGCCCTCGTAGCTGGCTTGGTTCATCAGCAACACGTTAGTGTTCGCGTAAAGGCCGCGCGCACCGGGGGCTGCCTCGCAGGAGAACTTGGTCAGTTCCTGAAGCTTGAAGGGCGGGACCACCTCATACGGAAGGCAGCAGCCGTCGATGACACCGTTGCTGAGGCCGACGACCATCTCGGTCACAGGAAAGAACACCGGCTCGGCTCCAAGCGACGCAAGAAGCTCACCCATGCCCGCATTGGGGCTGCGGATCTTCTTGCCGACCAGATCGTCGGCAGTCCGCACGGCGCTGTCGCGCATGTGCAGTTTGCCGCCGTCGTGGCTCCAGAATGCCAGCGGCTTCATGCCGGCAAATTCGTCGCCGCCGAATTCGTCCATAAGCGTGTGCAACGCGACCGATGTTTCCTCGGCGTGTTTGGCCATGAACGGCAGGCCCATGGTTTCAGCCACCGGATAACGGCCGGGCGTGTAGGTCGGCAGTGCCCAAGCGATGTCTACAATGCCCTTTTTGACCTGATCGGCCAGTTGCGGGGGCTTGCCACCCATCTGCATCGACGGGAAAATCTGCACTTCGATGGCGCCGTTCGACGCCTCGGTTAGTTCTGCGGCCCAAGGCTCAAAGAACTTCGAGTGCATCGGCGCGACCGGCGGCAGGAAGTGGTGCAGGCGCAGGGTCACTTCGGCAGCCGAAGCACGCCCCACCAGAGCGGGCGTTGCGACGACAGCGCCGAGACCGGCAAGAACCTGACGGCGCGACGGGTTGAATTTTGTCACTTGGGTTTCCTCCTCAGAAAGACAATTCATGATGGCACCGACGGTCCAGACCCGGTGCTTTGCGACACGCTCACTTGTTCTGTTCGATTGCCAGTCGTTCGACGGCACCGGCACGCAGAGCTTCGATCTGCTGAATAAGACCGTCCGGGTTTACAAAGATGTTTGGCTCGCCCGGTGTACGGGTTGCGAGTTTCTGGCGGTCCTCGTCCAGATTGTTCGAAAACCCGTGGGTCGTCAGGTGGACGTCGACGCCCATGTCCCGCGCCGCGACCAAGGCGCGCACGCGGTCGACGCTTTCGATAAAGGCCTCGACCTGGGTTGGTCCCTCAATAGCGTTCAGCCCGAGACCACCAATCGTGATCGCGCGATAGGTCTGGTCGCCATCCTTGACGTCATAGAGATATGAGGCTGTGCCCCAAGTGTGGCCGGGGGTCTCGATCACTGCAAACGTATTGCCGCCAAGCGTGATTTCGTCGCCATCAGACACGACCATATCGGCCTCGATCATGTCCCACGCGCGCGAGCCGCCCTTGGACGCCGCCGAAGATCCGAGGGCTTCGTCCCAGCCGCCTTGGGTCATCACGAACCTGGCGTTTGGCAATAGCGGCTTCAGCCCCGCCGCCCCGCCGACGTGATCGAAATGCCCGTGGGTCATCAGCACATACTTGATGTCGGCAAGGTCGGTGCCGGTCTTCTCGATATTTTCGAGGAGCGTCTGCTGGAACGGGCCATAAAGCGTGTCAATGAGGACTGTGCCCTCATCCGTATGGATCAGCCATGCGGAGACCCAGCAGATTCCGACGTAGTCGACGTTGTCAAACGGCGACCAAGGCGCGACATATTGTGCATCAGGCGTGTTGAGCCAGCGGCCCAGATCCCGTGGCATCTGCCCTGTCCGTCCGAATTCCGCGAACCGCTCCATGACCGGTCCTGATGGACAGCCGTCGAAGAGCGACTGCGCCGATGCCCCACCAGCAATGCCAGCAGAGAGCGCAAGGCCCACCATCAAAGTACGCATACGATTCGCTGTGACTGAAATCATTCGACCACCCCCCGCTCGCTATGCGGCCGCAATCCGGTACGTTCATGCCGCACTCGAATGGACGTCGGTCGCCAATCATCTGTAAAAGTCATATAGCTAGTGTTTTAAAATTACACAACTGGAATCTTCAACCCAACGCCCGAACAGGTCTGCTGCGGGACGCGCCGACCATCGCGCCTTGGTCACAATGCCACAGAGAGTCACCTTGACTTAAAGCTATAAACATAGCTTATTGCATTTCGTATTCACTGTCTGGCTCCGCCGTGGGCCAGACACCCCGGCAAAGCAGGCTTGCCATTGATTTTCGGGAGGAGACCCAAGGCATGAGAAACGATGCAGGCACGCGGATGTATGATCCATGGCCGGAGGGCGTGCAGCCCAGTGTCCCAATCGAGGGCTATACGAACACCTGGACGCACACGCCGTCGCAGACGTTGTATCGTCGACCGGTCACACGCACCGAGGCCACCGGCCCTGCCGATCTTTGGCGCAAAATGCATTGTGGCGACAGCAATCTGGCCTCGAGTGCGACAGGCAAGCTGGCGCAAGGCGCGCTCATGCTGGTGTCCGGACGCATTCTGGATGAGGATGGTCGCCCCATCCCGAACGCCATCGTCGAACTGTGGCAGGCGAATGCCGCCGGGCGGTACGCCCATTCTCTCGACAATCGCGAAGCGCCGCTTGATCCCAATTTCCTTGGTCATGGCCGTGTGCGCTCGGACGAGAACGGCGGCTATGCGTTCCTGACGATCAAGCCCGGTGCCTACCCGGTTCCGGTCAAGGACACTTGGTGGCGTCCGCCGCACATCCATTTCTCGGTGCTTGGCCCCAGCTCAATGTCTCGACTTGTGACGCAGATGTACTTTCCCGGCGATCCCCTGAACGACTGGGACCGCATTCTGCACTCGGTCGGAGACCCGGCAGCACGTGATCGCCTGATCGCCAAGCAATTGCATCCCGCAGAGGTTGGCGTCGACCATCTCGGCTTTCACCACGACATCGTTCTGCGCGGACGCGCCGCAACCCCGGAGGCATGATGAGCCAGCCAAATCAAACACGTCGGTTTCCCTTGTCGCAGCACACCATCGGCCCGTTCTTTCCGGCGGACTACTTCCAGCCCGGCGACAACGATCTGACGCGTGTCGCTGCTGATGCCACCCCCACAACAAAAGGCACGCCCTTCACCCTGACCGGCACGGTTCGACGTGAGGGCGGTGAGCCAGTGGCCAATGCCATTCTCGAACTTTGGCAAGCCGATTCCACTGGTCATTTCCGTCATCCCGATGATCCAGAGGCGGACAAAGCCGATCCGGATTTCCTTGGTTGGGGACGGGCATGGTCTACTGGCGAAGGGGCCTATTCGTTTCACTCCATCCGACCGGCTGGCTACATCGAGAACGGCCTCAAACGTGCGCCGCACCTGAATATCATCGTGATGGGAATCGGACTGATGCGGACAGCGGAAACCACACTTTTCTTCCCTGACCATGCGGCAGAGAATGCCACGGACCCCGTGCTGTGCGTGCTGCCCGAAGACCTGCGCCCCATGCTAGTCATGCGCGATGATGGCATCGTCGATGGCGTGCAATCCTATGGGTTCGACATTCTTCTGCGGGGACCAAGGGGGCAGGAAACACCCTTTTTCGAGACGTGAGGTGTGTCACTCGGTCATCGGGCGGCGTTGCTCTGAGGGCATTGGTCCTGCAACCGGGTCAGGCCGAAACCGCCGTCCATGACCGACCTCGACACGTCCAGCCGATGCCGGATCGACCCGCGCCTCGACTTCGTCGAAGCCCGTCAGTCTGAACCGCACGCCCAGCAACGGCAATTGCTTCACGCTGGAAAAGCCTCAAATCTTGATCCAGTCCTCGTCGGAAATGTCACCGATCAAAGTAACAGGTAGGCGGCCATTGGAATGACACACGCTGCCGAGCGATATCACCCGTCGTGCCATTGTCGGTTTCGGTGCTATTTTCCGCATCGACCCGCCCTGACCGGGGCTGTCCTTCTTCCTGTTAAATCTTCAGAAAAAGATCATGAAATCCAACACCTCAGATCCAAAGCCTGACCATAGCATCACCACAAAACGCCTGACACGGTATGGCGTCGACACCGTCTACAGGGTCTGCGGCGACGGACCAGCGGTGGTCCTGATCCCCTCGCTCGGGCGCGGGACCGAGGATTTCGATGCTCTCCTGCCCCATCTGATGGGGGCGGGCCTGCGTCTGATCCTGCCGGAACCGCGTGGAATCGAAGGCTCTGCGCCCCTGCAAGAGACGGACACGCTGCACGAGATGGCGGCAGATGTCGCCGCCATCATCGAGGCCGAAAGCGCCGCCCCCGCTGTTCTGGTGGGCCATGCGGCAGGCAACTGGGTCGCCCGCGTGCTGGCCCATGACCGGCCCGATTTGACCCGCGCCGTGGCGCTTGTCGCCGCGATTGTGACCAACACCGTACCCGACCATGTCAAGGCGTCGATCTCTGCCAGTTTCGACATGACGTTGCAGGACCAAGAGCGTCTGAAACACCTGCAAAACGTCTATTTCGCGCCGGGGGCGGATGCCTCGGTCTGGCTGGACGGTTGGTGGCCAGAGGTTTCGGCAGCGCAGCGGCGCGCGGCGCAGCAAACCCCTGACAAGGGCTGGATACGGGTGGCCGACCATCACCCGACGCTCTATTTGGGCGCGGCACAAGACGTGATCTCGCCGCCTCCGGAACTGGGCGCGCTGCGCGACACAATCGGGCCGAAAGCTGAGTGTGAAGTCATCACCGATGCAGGCCACGCCCTGTTGCCAGAGCAACCAGAACCCGTGGCGAAGGCACTGGCGGTCTGGGTTAAACGCCTGTCGCAAAAAGGGACTGAACTGGGGTCAGTTTGACCACTTGGCCGCTATCCTTAAGGATCGCGGCCAAAATCGCGTGATGTGCATGGACATTCGGTTATGATTTGAAACCCTGCCATGACCGAACAATCATTGACAAAAAGTTCAAGTTCGGTGGACGGCAGAAACGTCCAAGATACCGCCGTCCTCTAGCTCACAGGCTTATACCGATACGGTCACACCGCCTCTATTGCCAATGCGATCCCCTGCCCTACGCCGATACACATGGTCGACAGCGCGCGCTTGCCTCCCGTCGCCTGCAACTCCAGCGCTGCGGTGCCGACGATCCGCGCGCCGGACATGCCCAGAGGGTGGCCAAGGGCGATGGCGCCGCCATTCGGGTTCACGCGGCTGTCGTCGTCGGCGATGCCGAGATCGCGCAGCGTGGCGAGGCCCTGGCTGGCGAAGGCTTCGTTCAGCTCGATCACGTCGAAATCGGACTGGGACAAGCCCAGCCGTGCCATTAGCTTTTTCGAGGCCGGGGCCGGACCAAAGCCCATGATGCGTGGTGGAACACCGGCAGTCGCCCCGCCCAACACGCGGGCGATGGGGGTCAGCCCATGCGCCTTTGCCGCCGCCTCGGAGGCGAGGATCAGCGCCGCCGCGCCATCGTTCACACCCGAGGCATTGCCGGCCGTGACCGACCCGCCCGCACGAAAGGGTGCGCGCAGGTTGGCCAGCGTCTCAAGCGTGGTGTCGGGGCGCGGGTGTTCATCACTGTCAACGATGCGCGGATCGCCTTTGCGCTGCGGGATGCTGACCGGGGTGATCTCGGTCGCCAGCCGACCGTTGGCCATAGCCGCCCCTGCCTTTTGCTGCGACCGAACCGCAAATGCGTCCTGATCCTCGCGGTTGATGCCGAAATCTTCGGCTACGTTCTCCGCAGTCTCGGGCATCGAATCCACGCCATATTGCGCCTTCATCAACGGATTGACAAAACGCCAACCGATGGTGGTGTCCTCGATCGCCGCCTGCCGCGAAAAGGCGGAGTCCGCCTTGGGCATGACAAAGGGCGCGCGGCTCATGCTTTCGACGCCGCCCGCGATCATCAACTCGGTCTCGCCGGCCCGGATCGCCCGAGCGGCGGTCATCACCGCGTCCATGCCGGACCCGCAAAGCCGGTTCATCGTCGTGCCGGGCACCGTTTCGGGCAGGCCTGCCAACAGCGCAGACATGCGCGCGACGTTGCGGTTGTCTTCACCCGCCTGATTGGCGCAGCCAAAGATCACCTCGTCCACCGCGGCCCAATCGACCCCGCCGTTGCGCGCCATCAGGGCGCGGAGCGGCACCGCCCCCAGATCGTCAGCCCGGACCGTGGACAAGGCACCGCCATAACGCCCGATGGGGGTTCGGATGTAGTCGCAGATGAAAACGTCACGCATGGCCGGATTTCCTTTGTTCAATCTCTTCGCGCTCGGCCCTTAGAGGGGCGAGCATGGCGTCCACATCGCCGGTCGCGGATGCCGGACCGGCGGCCTGTGCGACAGCCTCCATCATCGCAACAACGCGCTGGGGCGTCTCACCCGAGGCCCACCAGAGCGGACCACCCCGCCAGCGCGGAAAGCCGTAGCCATGCACCAGCGTCACGTCGATATCGCCGGGACGTTGCGCAACGCCTTCTTTCAGGACCAGCGCCGCTTCGTTCAGGATCGCGCCCAGCAGCCTGTCCTGAATCTCCTGCGCGGTGAACGTCCGGGGCGTGATGCCCTTGTCGGCGCGGGCCGCGTCGATAATTGCAGAGGCGGCGGGCGAAGGCTGTGCCTTGCCACTGTCGTAGTCGTAATAACCGCCCCCCGTCTTGCGTCCAAAGCGCCCGGCCTCACACAGCCGGTCGGGGATATCGACATAGCGCGCCGCCGGATCGCGGGTCGCGGCCTGCCGCTTGCGCATGTTCCACGCGATATCGAGGCCAGACATGTCGCCTACCGCAAACGGCCCCATCGCAAAGCCATACTCGGTCGCGGCCTTGTCGACTTCTTCCGGGGTTGCGCCGTCCTCGATCAAATTTTCGGCATGGCGGCGGTAGGCGGCGTAGATCCGGTTGCCGATGAACCCTTCGGCCACCCTTGCAACCACCGGCTGTTTTCCCAGTTTCTTACCAAAGGCCAGAGCTGTGGCCATCGTGCGGTCGGAACTGTCGCCGGTGCGGACGATCTCAAGCAACTTCATGATGTCAGCGGGGCTGAAAAAGTGCAGACCGACGATATCGCCCGCGCGGGAGGTCACAGAGGCCATCTCGTCGATGTCGAGATAGGACGTGTTGGTCGCCAAAATCGCGCCGGGTTTCAGGATACCATCAAGGGTGGTCAGGAGTTCCTTCTTCACCGCCATATCCTCGAACACGGCCTCGATCACCAGATCGCATTCCGCAAGGTCGGCCATGCTGTCACTTGCCGACAACAGCGCTTTGCGCTGCTCCGCAGCCTCGGCGCTCAGACGGCCCTTTGCAACGCTGGCATCCAGCGCCTCTGTGATGGCCGCTGCGGCCTTGTCGCGCGCCTCTGCGTCCCGTTCGACCAACGTGACAGGAAGGTTCGCGGCCAGAACTGCGCGGCAAATGCCCTGCCCCATCGTGCCACCACCGACAAGCCCGACGCGCATAACCTGCGTCGGCGTCGCGTCCAACCCGTCGATCCGGGTTGCGGCGCGTTCGGCAAAGAACAGATGGCGGAGGGCAAAGGCCTCTTCCTGCAACCGGAACTGCTGAAAAGACTCTCGTTCAGTGATCAGCGCCTCTTCGGCGGGCAGGTCGGCGGACAGCCTGACCAGCCGGATCGCTTCGGCCACGTTGGGCCGTCCCTTCCCGCGCTGGAGAGCGTTGGCTTCGGCCGCTTTTACGGCCTCGGGGTCGGCGGCGGGTACGGCGAGATCACGCAGACGGCGCTTGATGGGCGCGGCCCGGATCGCTGCGGTGGCGGCGGCGATCAGGTCCTCTGCCTCACTGCTGTCGGCCAAAACGTCGATCATACCCAGCTTCAACGCTTCGGGCGCTTTCACTCGGCGCCCCGAACAGACCAACGCAATCGCTTCGGCCAGCCCGGTAAGACGGGGCAAACGCTGGGTGCCGCCTGCACCGGGGACCATGCCAAGGGTGACTTCCGGCAGGCCCAGCACGGCACCGGGGGCCGCGACGCGCAGGTCGCACCCCAGTGCCAGCTCGAACCCACCGCCAAGGGACGCGCCGTGGATTGCGGCGCAGACGGGGTGCGGGCTGTCCTCTATCGCGGCGATGACCTGCGGCAGTTCGGGGGCGGCCAGTGGCGCGCCAAATTCGCGGATGTCGGACCCGGCAACAAAGCTGCGTCCTGCCCCGATAATCACGATCCCGCCAAGGTCCTGCTGCGCGGCCTCTGCCAAACAGTCCAGCACCCCCGCCCGAACGGCGGTGGACCCTGCGTTTACGGGCGGATTGTCGATTGTAATGATCCCGATGCCGTCCCGGACCGCGAGTCGGACGACGCTTTTGACCTCAGTCATTTCAACCCTCAATGTTTTGGCAAGTTCAGGCTGGCCCGCGCCAGCACGTTGCGCATGATTTCGGTCGAGCCACCAAAGATCGTGGTCGGCCGCGCGGCCAAATACGTCCCCGCCGCGTCGAGACGGCTGTCTCCGGTTTCGTCCAGCCGCCCCCCGGCAAGACTGCCAGCGACCTGCATCAACTCTTCGGAGATGCGTTGGTAGAGTTCGCTCTGAAAGATCTTGAGAACGCCCACGTCGGCCCCGATTGGCGCGCCGGTGCGCAGCCGCTGGACATAAGTCTCGAACAGGTCGTTCAAGTCGCCAAGGTCCATCGCAAGCGCGGCAAAGCGATCACGAAAACCCGGGTCGTCCCATGTGCCGTTGGCCCGCGCCAATGCCTCGAGCCGCCCAAGCGCATTGGCCGACAGGCGCGGCGCGCCGATAAAGACACGCTCATGCCCCAGCAACGCCTTGGCCATCGTCCAGCCCTGATTGACCTCACCCACGATGTTGCCCGCCGGGATGCGCACCGCGTCAAAGAAGATCTCACAGAACTCGGCATGGCCCTCGAGGTTTTCGATGGGCCGGACGGTGACACCCGGTGCGTCCATCGGCACCAACAGAAAGCTGATCCCGGCCTGTTTTTTCACCGACTTGTCGGTGCGGGCGAGGACAAAGGCCATGTTGGCATCGGCCCCCAGCGTAACCCAAGTCTTTTGCCCGTCGATCACCCATTCGTCACCATCACGCACCGCTGATGTCCGCAGCGCGGCAAGGTCCGATCCTGCGCCGGGTTCGCTGTAGCCCTGCGCCCAGACATCCTCTCCCCGCAGGATGCGCGGCAGGTAGTAATCCTGTTGCGCCTGCGTGCCGTATTGCATCAGCAGAGGGGCCAGCATGACGGTGCCGATGTCGTGCACCCGGGCGCAGCCGAACCGCTCATACTCCTCGATCAGGATCAGGTGCTTGCCCGCGCCAAGCCCCATGCCTCCCAACTCTTGCGGCCAGGTGGGCGCGATCCATCCGGCGCGCGCCAGCGTGGCGTACCAAGGCCGCACCTCGGGCCAGCGGAGCCGCCGCTGTGCAAAGCGCGGAATATCCGGATAGTGGCTTTCCACAAATTCGCGGACGACCAAACGAAACGCCGCGTCGGTCATGGCGTTGAAGTCGGGGTGCGGCGGATGGTCGGCAATAAAGGGCGGGGTATCATCCATAGTGGCGGTCATTCAGCGGCCTCCCTCTGGTCCATGAATGCCGCGCGCAGGCGGTATTCGGGGGCAAATTGACCGGCTTCGACCATCAACTTGCGCACATAAAGACCAATGTCTGCCTCGTCGGTATAGCCGATGGCCCCGTGCATCTGGACGGCTTCCCGCGCAACCAACCGCGCCAACCCGCCCGCCCGGGCACGTGCCCGGTAGACGGCCATCCGGGTCGGGCTTTTGCCCAGATCCAGCGCGGTGGCCGCCGCGTCAATCGACGCCCGCGCCAGTTCCAACTGCACCTTGACCTCTGTCGCGCGGTGTTGAAGCGCCTGAAAACTGCCGATGGCCACATCGAACTGTCGACGCGTCCGCAGATAATCGAGCGTGATGTCAAAGGCGCGCTCGGCAGCACCTTGCAGATAGCCCGCGTGCAAAAGCATCGCGTCGTGCAGGCTGTCCTCTATCGCGTCGCAGGCGTGGAGGTCGCAAGGCGTATCCACGAAGGTCAGTCTTTCGCGGAACGTTCCATCATGCATTGTCATGTGTTCGATGGACAGACCGGGGGCGTTTCGGGGCAGCAGGGCAAGGCCCTGCGCCGTGGTGACGGCAAAGGCGTCGGCCCCTGCGCTGACGGCTATTTTTTCGCCCGTCAGACGGCCACCCGATACCCTCACACCGGCCAAAGGATCCATCGAGTCGCAGGCCGATTGACAAGCGGGAAAGACGATTGACGCGCCCTCAAGGACAGGCTCGATATCCTCAAGGCATCCCGCCGCCGCCATCAGGTCAAGCGCGAAGAGCCCGGCAAGATAAGGTTCGGGTACCAGCCCTCCGCCCAGCACACGCGACAGCGCCACCGCCTCGCGTCGCCCAAGGCCAAGACCGCCCGCATCTTCGCTGAGACGCAAGTGAAGCCAGCCCATCTCGACCAGCGTTGCCCACCTCTCACGGGGGAAACCGGGATTTGTGAACCGGGCTGCGCGAATGTGGTCCAGCGACCCGTCGGGCGGCACCATGGCGCTCGCGCTTTCGGTCAGCATCCGGATGCTTTCGGCCGGATCGTCTGGCTCTTGCAACATGCGGGCAGTCTCCCAATATTTCAATTGAGCTATAAAACTAGATTATTATAAATGTCAACCGCGATGTCACCACGTCCCAAAGGATCACCCGGATGCGATCAAAAGGATTGCCTCGGCCACAATGGCGGTACTGCCGGGGGTCTCCCGCTCGATGGTCGAGGTCAACGACACGCGCGTGCCTAGTCTGTGAGGGGTCGCCGCCGTCACGGTCTGGATCAGACGGATTGGGGTATCCACGGGGATCGGCGCAACAAAACGCACCCGGTCATAGCCATAACTCAGCCCGGCGCCGCGCCGCTCGATCCGGAACAGCGACCGCTGCCATTCCGGGATCAGCGACAAGACATAAAGGCCATGGGCAATCGTGCGCCCGCCCGGACCTTCGCGGGCAGCCCTTTCGACATCGACATGAACCCAGTGATCGTCGCCCGTCACCTTGGCGAAGGTATTGATTTCAGACTGGGAAATACGCCGCCAGTTGGTGGGTCCCAAAGTTGCGCCGACATGATCCTTAAACCCTTCAGGCGTTTGCAAACTGAGCATCCAATGCCCCCTTTTGTAGAAATCACAATTGCACCTTCTACAAAAAACTATATAACTAGCTTTTAATGAGGTCAACGACACCGGAGACAAACAAGAGCGATGACAATGCAGGACTCCCCTTTCCGGAACATAACGGTCGCACGCAGCGGCTATGACCTGCACGCAGAGGCGATCCCGCCCGCGTCGGACGACGCGCCCTGGGTCATCTTTGGCAATTCCCTTGTGACAGACCTGTCGATCTGGGACGCGCAGGTTGCAGCGATGGCCGGACGATATGGCATTCTGCGCTATGATCAGGCCGGGCACGGTCGGTCAGGCGTGCACGCCGGCCCGGTGGACTTTGACACTCTGGGCGGCGACCTGCTGGCAGTCATGGATGCGGCGGGCGTGGAGCGCGGGATTTATGTCGGCCTGTCGATGGGCGTGCCAACTGGGCTTGCCGCGCACAGCGTGGCGGCGGATCGGTTCAACGCGCTGGTTTTTTCCGACGGGCAGGCCAAGACGGCGCCGGGTGGGGCTGCGGGATGGGCCGAACGGATCGAGGGCGCCCGCGCCTCTGGCATGGACGCCTTTGCCGCCGCCACGGTGGGCCGATGGTTGACCGATGGGACCGGCCCTGACCTACGAGCGCGGCTCACCCGAATGATCGCGTCCACGCCGTTCGAGGGTTTCGAGCTTTGCGCGACAGCCCTGAAAGACTACGACTTTGCGGCAGAGCTTGCACGGGTCACCTGCCCGACCCTGCTGATCGCAGGGGCGCAGGACGGCGCGATGCCCGAGGGAATGGCGACCAAACTGAAGCCTGCCATCGCAGGTTCTGAAATGCACGTCATCGACGGTGCTGGCCATGTGCCCTGCTTTGAACAGCCCGAGGCCTTTACCGCGATCCTACAAGCCTTTCTAAATAACCTCCCGGGGGGAACGTCCCAATGAAACTGCACTGGTCCCCTCGCTCACCCTTTGTCCGCAAGGTCAACATCGTGCTTGAAGAATGCGGCCTGACCGATGCGGTCGAACGCGTCCGCTCGGTCGCCGTTTTTGCCGCGCCACCAAACCCGGAGATCCTGAAGGACAACCCGCTGGGCAAGATCCCCGCCCTGATCACCGAAGACGGCCGCAAGCTGTTCGATTCCCGGGTGATCTGCGAATACCTGATCACGCGCGCCGATCGCGACGATCTGCTGCCCGACAACCCGGACGCCCGGATCAAGCACTTGCGCTGGCAGGCTCTCGGCGACGGGCTGACCGATATCCTGCTGCTGTGGCGCACAGAACGTGGGCGCGGCGACCATGCCGACCCGGTCATTCTAGCGGCATTCGAGACCAAGACCCGCGCCGCCCTCGCGATGCTTGAAAAGGAAAGCGCCGAACTGGCGCAGACCGGTTTCGGGCTGGGCCATATCTCGGTGGTCTGCGCGCTTGGGCAACTTGACTTCCGCTATGCCGATTGCGGCTGGAAACCCGCGCTACCCGGCCTTGCCGTTTGGTACGCCGAGGTCTCACAGCGCCCCTCAGTGGCCGCAACCGCCATTGTCGACGATGGCGACGGGCCCGCCGGTGCCGCAGATGCCACGCCTTCTTTTACCTATGGGACGACCTCATGACTGGACCTCTGAAACATATTCGCGTGCTGGACCTCTCCCGGATCATGGCGGGGCCGTGGGCCGGTCAAATTCTGGCCGACCTCGGGGCCGAGGTGATCAAGGTCGAACGGGCCGGTGTCGGCGACGATACCCGCAAATGGGGGCCTCCCTATATGAAGGACAAGGACGGCAACCAGACCGCCGAGTCCGGCTATTACCTGTCGGTCAACCGGGGCAAGAAATCGGTCGAGATCGACATCGCCTCTGCCGAGGGGCAGGCGACGGTCAAGGCACTGGCGGCGAAATCCGACATCGTGCTGGAAAACTTCAAGGTCGGCACACTGGAGCGGTACGGGCTCGGCCCGGATGACCTGCACGCCATAAACCCCGATCTGATCTTTTGCTCGATCACTGGCTTCGGACAGGACGGTCCGCGCGCCAAGGACGTGGCCTATGACTTCATGATTCAGGCCATGGGCGGATTGATGAGCGTGACCGGCGCGCCCGATAACACCCCCGGCGGCGGGCCGCAAAAGGTTGGCATACCCATCGTCGACATCATGACGGGCATGTATGCCGCCATTTCGGTGTTGGCGGCCCTCGCGGAGCGCACCCAGAGCGGCAAGGGCGAGACCATCGACATCGCCATGCTGGACGTGGCCACGGCGATGCTGGCCAATCAGGCCATGAACCACCTCGTGTCCGGCGACACCCCGGTTCGGCGAGGTAACAAGCACCCCAACATCCAGCCGCAGGACGTGTTCCCGGTGCGGGACGGTCACATCGTGCTGGCCGTCGGTAACGACGAACAGTTCCAACGCTTTGCCGCGGCCATAAGACGACCCGATCTGGCCGAGGACGACCGCTATGCCACCAACCGCGAGCGGGTAAAGAACCTCGACACCCTGCATCCGCTGATCTGCACGCAGCTCGGTGAAAGGGACCTTGCCGACTGGATCGAGATATTTGGCGCGCAAAAGGTGCCCTGCGGGCCGATCAACACGGTGCCGATGGTCTTTGCCGAGGAACAGGTGAAGCACCGTCAGATGCTGCGCGACCTGCCGCATCCGCTTTCAGGGACCGTGCCTTCGGTGGTCAGCCCGATGCGGTTCGACCGGTCGGCGCTCAGCTTTGAGACGCCCCCGCCGCTGCTGGGCGAACACACCGATGAAGTTCTGGCAAAACTGGGCCTGACGACGGAGGCAAACGACTGATGACACCCCGTATCCCACTGCCCGGCCCGGATGAGATGAACACCGCCCAAAAGGCGGTCTACGACAAGATCATCAGCGGCCCGCGCGGCACTCTGGTTGGGCCGCTCCGCGCGGCCCTACACAACCCGTCGCTCGCAGACCGGTGGCAGGCCATGGGTCAGGTGCTACGGTACGAGACTTCGCTGCCGCGCGATCTGAACGAACTGGCCATCCTTGTCGTCGGCCGCCACTGGAACAGCGAGCTGGAGTGGACGATCCATGCTGGCGCGGCCCGCGAGGCCGGTTTGGACGAACAGGTTATCGAAGCGGTTCGGCTGTGCGAATTGCCGGACTTCACCCGCGAAGAAGAGCGAGAAGTCTACGACTTCAGCCGCGAGTTGCTGGAACACGGACAGGTCAGCGACGCAACCTATGGCGCGATGCTGAACCGATGGGGCTCTCTGGGCGTGGTCGAGTTGACGGCTCTTGTGGGCTACTACTCGATGGTCGCTATGACGCTGAACGCCCACGGCATCCCATTGCCTGATCACATTCCCGCCGAATTGAACAGTGCGCCCCCATCCCGGACCGCCTTGCCGGAAAGCCCCCTCCGCGACGCTGCAGAATAGAGACAGCCATGTTCTACGATCCCAGAAGCGAAGAGCACGGTCTGGCCCATTCACCATGGACCGCCCTTGTGGTGCCGCGCCCCATCGGGTGGATTTCCAGCCTGTCGGCGGACGGCACCGCGAACCTTGCCCCCTACAGTTTCTTCAACGCCGTGTCGGGCGTCCCGCCGTTTGTGATGTTCTCATCCGCCGGTCGCAAGGACAGCCAGTCCAACATCGAGGAAACCGGCGAGTTCGTGGTGAACATGGCGGTCGCGGATCTAAAGGACGCGCTCAACATATCCTCGGCCCCCTTTGCGCCGGGCATTGATGAGTTTGAACGCGCGGGCCTTGAAAAAGCGGCGTGCCGCAATGTCCGCGTGCCGCGGGTCGCAGCGTCTCCGGTGGCGTTGGAATGCGTTCTGAACCGCGTCGTGCCGCTGACTGCGCGGGATGGCACAAAAGTCCGGTCAGAAGTGATCTTTGGCGAGGTCGTCGGCATCCACATCGCGGACGAGGTGATCGTCGACGGGATGCTGGACATCACCCGCATTCGCCCCCTCTCACGGCTGGGATACATGGACTACGCGATCACAGATGACGTCTTTTCGATGGCACGCCCGGTTCTGGAGGAATGAAGTCCGGCTTCGCAATGCACTGAGAAAACACGGTGCGGAGCGGCGGCCAGTCTCGGTGAACCGCAGAGCGGTCTGGTTTTAGTGGCACGCTTTGGAAACAAGCAAAATCACAATATGTCGAAGCGTCGATTTCCGCACCGGGGAAAACGTCCAGTTTGAGCCCGAACTACGGATTGCTGCGACTTGTCCGAATGTCAGTCGTCGAGCCGAGAAAAACGCCCCTTGCACCCTTGTTGGAAGCCGCTGTTGCAGTTTGCGACCGAGCCTGCGCCCTGAACCACCTGGTTTACTCCAGCGCCTCAATCGTGATGCCCTGTTCGATCTTCCCCAGATGGGCGTCCAGAAGATCCTCCCAGTCCCCGGCATTCGCGCCGCCTTGGCGCAACGCTGGAGCGGTCAATCCCGTTGATGTCAAATCCTCTACTTGCAGGATCAACATCTCATGGCGGGGGGCGTCCCCTGGCACATAGGCAAATCGCGTCCAAATGTAATCCTTGGGCAAGGGAAAACCTTGGTTATCCATAAAGGTTCTATAGCGCTCTCCATCCGTCCCCGGCAAACCGTTGGGAACCAACCAATGACGGCGTACCGGATCGGCATCCACATGGAATTCCAATGGCCCGATACGTATCGCTCGCGGCGCTGCGGAATAGTCGTATGCACCCTCAATTTCGGGTAGTATCTCCTCAAATTGAACGTTGATCAGAGATCGCGTTGAACCATCCGGGTGCGATGACGCAAACATGTACTGTTCCGCTTCAACCGTGCCATAGAGAATAAATCTATGGGCACCCAGATATTCATACTCTGGTGGAAAAGTGATGCGCGCCGATGGATGTGCATGAGACGTCAGCGTGTTACCTTCGACGGTGCGCTTTAAACCCTCCGTGCTCACCTCTGACGAGAACCGCCCTGGGTGGCTATAGTAGATCTTGTAGACGGCGTAGCCAACAGCACCAGCGACCCCAAGAACAAGGAGGGTCGTGGCCGTCAAAATCCACTTTTTCACTATCCTGCTCCAACTCAATGAAACGTCGCCGTGCAGCAGAGTGGAGGTAGTGACCAGCTTCCCGGTATTCAATGAACAGGGCAGCCGTGGTCGTGCCAAGTTTGCGGCATTACGCGTGCCGCGACTATCGGCACGCGCACAAAACGGACGCGGGTCGCCAAAGTCATGACGGCGGCATTGTCCGCACAGCCGACCTTTGGCGTCCCATGTGAACCCCGTTTGTCCCGTTCAACTGGACATCTGGCCCCTGATAAAGCAGTGGCTTCACGACCCAGCTGCTGAGGTCGCAATGGGGGGCCGGTCATGGGTGTCAGCCAATGACCCCCTGTTCGCGCAACGCGTTCAACTGCTCTTGGGTCATGCCGAGTTCGTCTTTCAGAACATCGTCGGTATCCGCCCCAAGCTCGGGCGCGGCGCGGTCATAGACGTTTGGCGTGTCGGAAAAGACAATCGGGTTTGCAATGACGTCCATCTTTCCTGCGGTCGCATGAGTCACGCTGCGGCGCAGGTTGCGGGTCTTGAACTGCACATCCTCCAGTACGTCATCAAACCCGTTGATCGGCCCGGCAGCAATGCCGACGGCCTCAAGCTCTGCCTGCAAGTCAGCCGCATTCCATGCCGCGATCTGGCTTTGCAACAGTGGCACCAACGCTTCCTTATGGCGCACGCGTTCGAGGTTGGTGGCATAGCGGATGTCCTCGGGCAGGTCCGAACACCCGAGCAGATCACACAACCGCTGAAACTGGGGGTCATTCCCAACGGCGATCATGATTGGCTTATCTGCCGCATCGAACACCTGCCACGGGCAGGTAATCTGTGACGCGGTGCCATTGCGAAAGGGGACTTCCCCGCTGGAGATGTAATTCATTGCAACGTGTGAGGCGGCGTGGACCTGCGCATCAAAAAGCGCGATATCCAGATGCTGACCGCCGCCGCCCGCCACATCGCGATGGTTCAGCGCCGCAAGGATGCCGATAACGGCATAGTAACCGGCGTTGATGTCCGAGATCGAATAACCAACAAGGTTGGGTCCCGCACCGGGCGCGCCATCGGGCACGCCGGTGATGCTCATCACACCGCTCATCGCCTGAAAGATCGGGTCGTAGCCGGGCAGATGGCTGCGCGGTCCGGTCTGTCCGAAACCGGTGACAGAACAATAGATCAACTTTGGATTGATCTTGGACAGGGTCACGTAATCGAGGTTGAAGCGGGCCATGTTCCCCACCTTGAAGTTCTCGATCAGCACATCCGCCTCGGCGGCAAGCTTTGTCACGATCTCCTGCCCTTCCGGTTTGGACAGATCGACCGCGAGGGATTTCTTGCCCCGGTTCATTGCCAGAAAGGATGAGGTCAGCCCGGTCTCTTTGCCTTCAGCATCGAGGTGCGGCACCCCCATCCGGCGGACATCGTCCCCGCCCCGGACATGTTCGACCTTGATGACCTCGGCACCAAAATCCGCCAGCATCTGCGCGGCCCAGGGGCCTGCGAAAACGCGGCTGAGGTCGAGAACTTTAAGGTGAGACATCGCACCGGCCATGGCGACCTCCTGTTGGGCAAGGCTGACAATACAGTCCATAAACTAGCTGAATGCTTTTTAGACGATCCGTCTTGCCGGATCAAATCAAAACATAATAAGCTAGCACAACTAAACGTTTTCGCATACTTCCGGTCAGAGCCGGTCAAAGAAACTTCGGAGAAATCAGATGCCTGAGACAGGTAAGCCATCGCAGGCCGCAACAGCAATCCGCAAAAGCGCCGTGGCGCGGTATCTTCAGCTTGCCGCGCTGTTTCGCCGTCGCATCGAAACAAACGAATGGCCGGTCGATTCCCGCATTCCTACGGTAGAGGAACTGGCCAAGGAATGCGGCGTCGCCAACATGACGATCCGGCAGGCCCTGAGCCTGCTGGAACAGGAAGGGCTGATCGAGAGATTCCGCGCCAAGGGAACCTTTGTGCGCAAAAGAAATTCGCGAGACCTGTGGTGCGAGGTCCAGACCGACTGGAACGGTTTGCTGATGGCGCGCGACAACGCCGAGATTGAACTTTTGAGTTCCGAGACCGGGACAAAACCGACGGATTACCCCGCCGGGATCAGCGACCTTGCCGAGTCTTACCTGCATCTGAAACGGCGCCACCGCCGGGAAGGAGAGGCCTTCCTGCTGGCGGATGTCTTTATCGACGAACGCCTGAGTTCAAAGATCGACAAGGCCCATTTCACCTCCAAAACCTCGATGCGTCTGATCGCGGATATTCCCGGCCTCAAGATTGTAGACGCCCGACAGATCCTGACCATCGGCTCGGCGGACCCCGAGATCAGTGAATTACTAGGGGTTTCGCTTGGGGATCCGGTCGCTTACGTCCAACGTATCGCGGTGGCAGAGGACGGAACGATGGCCCTGATTGCAAACGGCATCTATCGTGGGGACATGGTCCGGGTCGAGATCAAACTGACCTGACGGACCCACGCCGGGCATCAGGCCTCGCCCGGTGGAATATCCCTCATCCGGCGCGACCTGATCATGCTTCGCACCCCGCCAAGGGCGGCCCAAAGCAGCATCAGCGCCGAGAGTGCTAGTATGAATCCGGTCAGCGGATCGGACACCACACGCATCGCGTCGCCCCGCGCCATCAGCATGGCGCGCCGGAGGTTTTCCTCCAGCATCGGCCCAAGGACAAAGCCAAGGATCAGCGGTGCCGCCGAGTATCCCGTACACTGCAAGAGGTAACCCAAACCACCAAAGATAACGACCAGACCAACGTCGAACACGCTGGTGCGCATGGAAAATACACCGATACAGATCAGCGCAATGACCACAGGGTAGATGTATTTGTACGGAAACTGCAGCACCTTCACCCACAGCCCGATCAGCGGAATGTTCAGCACCAAGAGGAACAGGTTGCCGATCCAGAAACTGGCAATGAGGCCCCAGAAAATCGTTGGATGGTCCGACACCAGCAACGGACCGGGCGTGATGCCGTGAATCATTAGCGCGCCCAGCATGATCGACATGGTTGCACTGCCCGGAATGCCGATGGTCAGGGTCGGGATAAAGGCGGTTTGTGCAGCAGCGTTGTTGGCCGACTCCGGCGCAGCCACGCCCTGAATTGCGCCCCTGCCAAAGATGGTCTTGTCCTTGGCGACACGAATTTCGGTCGCATAGGCCAGAAAAGCCGCGATGACGGTTCCTGCCCCCGGCAGTGCGCCAAGAAAGCCACCGATCGTGCTGCCACGTGCCATCGGGCCAAGGGTTTTGCGCATATCGGCCCGGGATGGCAACATGCTGCGTATCGTCACCTTCTCGGTAATCTTGCGCGTTCCGGCGCCGCGGACGGAACTGACAACTTCGGCAATTCCGAACAAACCCATGGCGATGGCCACAAGGCTGACGCCATCACGCAGTTCCAGAAAGCCGAAGGTATAGCGAAACTCTCCAGACGTGACGTCGGTGCCAACCGTGCCAAGCAGCAGGCCCAGAACCACCATGATCAAGCCTTTGATCTTTGACCCGCCGCCGACTGTCACTGCTGCGACCAATCCCAAAAGCATCAGTGCGAAATAGTCACCCGGCCCAAAGCTCAGCCCGACCCGGGCGATGGCAGGGCCAAACCCCATGAGCGCCACAACGCCAACGCTGCCCCCGGTGAAAGAGGCAATGGCCGTGATGAACAGCGCATGACCGGCCCGTCCCTGCTTGGCCATCGGGTTGCCGTCAAGGCACGTCACCGCCGCCGATGGCGTCCCGGGAAGGTTCAGCAGGATCGACGCGATGGATCCGCCGTATTCACCGCCATAGTAGATGCCCGCCAACATGATCAGCGCGGTCGTAGGCTCAAGGTAGAAAGACAGCGGCAGCAACATCGAGATGGCCGCCAGCGACCCAAGACCGGGCAGCACGCCGATAAAGGTGCCCAGAAACACGCCGATGAAGCAATACAGCAGGTTTTCAAGGGTCATCGCCGTCGCGAAACCGAGAAGGATATTTTCCCACATGGCGTCAGAGTCCGAACTGAAAGAGGGGCATTGTCATGCCAAGCAGGCGCGAGAACAGCAGCCAGGCACAGAGCGAGGTCACAGAGGCGAGGATAAAGGCCGGACGCCAGCCGTAACCGGGTTCCGACAGCACCGAAAATCCGATCACGACAAAGAACGCCGGGATCAACCCGAACAGGTACATTGTCACGGCAAACCCGGCGACCCCGGCCAGAATGGCCATCATCGGCCGCCAGTCGAGATCTTGCGCCTCTGGCTTCATCAAGGCGGACACAATCTCGCACAGGGCGAGCAACGTCAGGATCGCGGAGAGGACAACGGGGAAATATCCCGGCCCCATGCGCCGTGCCGATCCAAAGTCATAGCCAAGCGCGATGATGAAGGCGCTGACGCCGATCACCGCCAAAATTGCCGCAACCGCTAGTCGCACCGTGACCATGTGCATCCGACGAGCCCCCTCATAGCAGAATTAAGGGGCAGCGTTTGCTGCCCCTAGAAGAAATCATTTGGTTTCGATGCCAGCGTCCTTGATCACACCGACCCATTTCGCACGTTCATCATTCAGGAACTGGGCTGCTTCAGCCGGGGCTGTCAGCGTAGGTGCAAGGCCCTGCTCGGCATAGGATTTCAGAACGTCTTCATCCTGCATCGCGGCGTTCAGCGCATCGGATAGTTTGGCCTGCACGTCGGCGGGTGTACCCTTGGGCGCGACCAGAAGGTTCCAAAGCGTCGCAGTGAACCCTTCAAAGCCACTTTCGATCACGGTCGGCACATCCGGCATCAGCGGAGAGCGGTCCGGCGACGAAACCGCGTAAGGCACGATGCCACCCGCGCGCACCTGCTCCGCCGCTCCAGGCGTGGTCAGCAAAGCGATATCCACATGCCCGCCAAGTACGTCGTTCATCAGCGGCGTGTTGCCCTGATAGGGAATGTGCAGGATTTCGACATCGGCAAGGCTCAGCAGGTATTCCATCGCCAGATGACCCGGCGTCCCCACCCCGGAGGTGCCATAGGTCAAAGCCTCGGGATCGTCCGCAGCGATTTGCAGGAGATCCTTCAGCGTGGTGGCCTCCAACCCGTTGCGGCCAGCGATGACAAGGCCCAGCGTGCCCATGACGCCGATCACGTCCAGTTCGCTGTCGATATCATAGCCTGCGTCCCGGCCCATCGCGGCGATCAGGATTGACGCACCGACCCCGCTGACGCCAAGGGTATAGCCATCGGGATCTGATTTCGCCACGTGACCGATGCCGACGGTGCCGCCCGCGCCCGGACGGTTTTCCACCAGCACCGGCTGTCCCAGTGTTCCGCTCATTTGCTCTGCCAGAATTCGCGCAACCACATCGGTCGACCCGCCCGGCGGGAAGCCGACAACCAGCGTGACAGGTTGACTCGGATAGTCCTGCGCAGACACCGCCGTCGCCCCGAACAGCGCAAGTCCACCCAATGCAAACGCCGTCAGGCTCCGACGTGTGAACCGTGTTATTGATCGTTTCATTGCTTCTTCCTCCCCACTTTTGGCCGCTTTTCAGAACACTATTGATCCAGCGTCTAAAAAGCTACTTTTATAGCTTTTCAGAAATCCTCCGGTGACGCAAGGAGAAATTCACCCACCCCGTCCCGAAGAATTTTGTATGGAACCGACGGAAACCGGCGATAGGTTCGTTTAGGTCAGCAACCATCCGCAATCGGAGGCCCCAACCCATGACATCCCCTAGGAAGACGCGCCGCACGGTCCTGACCGCCACACTTGGCGCGCTTGGCGCGGCAACTGCGCACCCGCTCTTGGCGGCAACGCTGACACCCGGCGCCACCGAAGGCCCGTTCTACCCGACACCGCCTATGCGCCATGCTGATGTGGACAATGACCTGGTCAAGATCATCGGCACCATCCGCGAGGCGGGCGGCGAGGTCATTACTCTCAAAGGCCGCGTCTTGGACAGGGAAGGCCAGCCCCGTGCCGGGCATCGCATCGAGATCTGGCAATGTGACATGAACGGCAAATACCTGCACAGCGGCGACCGGCAGAATATCGACTTTGACGCGGCGTTTCAGGGCTTTGGCCATGACATCACCGGTCCTGACGGCACCTATTCCTTTCGGACCATCAAACCTGTGACCTATCCCGGGCGCACGCCGCATATCCACGTCAAGGTCTTCAATGGCGACACCGAGCTGTTGACGACGCAGTTCTACATCGACGGTCATGCAGCCAATGGCCGGGATCGCATCTTCAACCGCATGTCCAAGGCCGAGGCCACGGCGGTGTCGATGGTCTTTACCGTCGGCGGCACTGGTGAAGAGACAACGGTCGACGTTGTCGTCTGATGCCGCAGGCATGACGCCCAAATACCGCCGGGTGCCAACGGTGTTTGGGCGTTTGGCTCAGGCCTCTCGCGCGGCGCGCATCTCTTCCAAGATGGCCGCGCGTTTGTCGAGCGCCGCATTGGTCGTTTGATCGTAAATGCTGTTGCCATGCGCATCGATCCCGACAGTCAGCGGCCCCAGCCGGTCGACCTCAATCCGGGCAATCCGGTAGTGTGAGATCATCTCGGGCCAGCCGATACCAGTGACCTGTTTGATGCCTGCGGTGATGATCTCGGCCCCACCGCCAAGAAAGGCAAGGTAGACGCAGCCTGCCTCGGCCATCGCCTTTGCGCTCTCGGCACTCAGGCCCCCCTTGCCGCCCGTGGCACGCAGGCCAAGACCGGGGATCAGGCGTGGCATGTGCGGGTTGAAGCGCGTGCTGGTGGTGGGGTTCATATAAACGATGCGAAGCGAGCCGTCCTCAGCCTCTTCATTCAGGCTGCCGAGGTGGAACAGTGCCGCCCCCTTCAGGTCAAAGGGCAGTGGCTCAACCCCGTCGAGGCAGCCCAAGAGCCGGTCATGGGTCGGCATGCCCGCCGTGGTGAATATTTCGCCCGTCAGATATACGAGATCGCCGACCTTCAGGCCGCGCACGGCCTCCTCAGACAGCGGCAGGGTCAATTCGTGTGCTTTAATCGTCATTCGCCCCACTCCATCCGTCCGTCACCCCAGATCTTTACGCTGGTGCGGCGGTTGATCCAGCAGTTGAAGGCCACAGCCACCGGGGTGAACCCGTGCCCGCTGGAATAATCGACATGCACGCCCAGAACGGTTGTGTCCCCGCCCGTTCCCATTGGCCCAAAGCCGAGGGAGTTCACCGCCTTGTACAGCCGCTCTTCCATCGCCGCGACCGTGGGGTCGGGGTTGGTCTGCCCGATCGGCCGCAGGGTCTGTTTCTTGGCAAGGCCCGCGCAATGATCAAAGGTGCCGCCAATCCCCACGCCCATCACAACCGGCGGGCAATGCTGCGCGCCGGCCTTGATCGCGACGTCAAGGATGTAGGTCTCGATTTCCTCGATAGAGGGAAAGGTGAATAATTCCAACGCCGCCCATCGGCCCGACCCCAGCGCCTTGGGCGAGCAAATCATCTCGACATAGTCGAGGCCACTCTCGAAATCATAGCTGACGATGGGCATGTCCTTGCCGTGATAACCCCGTTCCAGCGTAAGGGGGTTGGTCACATGTTTGAGCATTGGCGGTTCGATGGTCTCGACCAGATCCTCATAGCCCGCGCGGATCGACGCCTTGAAATCGCAAGCCAGTTCCGCCTTGGCGCCGACCTTGACGAAATAGACCGGCACGCCGCTGTCGGAGCACACGAAACGGTCCTTCTTTTCCGCCAGTTCGGCGCTGCGCAACTGAAGCTCCAGCGTATGGCGCGCGGTCTCGTTGGTTTCCGTCGTCATCGCCTTGGCAAGCGCGGACTTCGCGTCCTCAGGCACCTTGCGCAGCGCCCGCGAGAACAGCTCTTTCGTCGCGCTGTGGATCATCTCATCCGTGATAGCCATGTCCGGCTCCTTGCCTTTCCAAAGTGACCCGCTAGTGACCAAGCCCCAGCAAACGCCGGATTTCGGCGATCAAGTCGTGGCGATTTTCCCGTGTGAACACAGCCGCATGGGGGGAAAACACGCAGGTCGGCAGATCCAGAAACCGGGCGTCCGGCGTTGGCTCATTCTCGAAGACATCCAGCGCCGCCCCCGCGATCCGCCCCTGTTCCAGCGCCGCGATCAGGGCAGGCTCATCGACCACCGACCCGCGCGAGACGTTCACAAGAAACCCCTCCGGCCCCAGCCGTTCCAGCACATCCGCGTTGACAAGGCCCCGCGTGGCTTCGCCGCCCGCGCAGGTCAGGACCAGCACGTCGACCGATCCCGCCAAGGCCCCGATATCCGCGGCAAAAGTCCACGGCACGTCTTTCGGGGCGCGCCCGGTATAAGAAACTGCGCAGCCAAGCGCGGACAGCTTTTCCGCAACGCGGCTGCCGATACGACCCAGCCCGACCACGCCCACACGCCGCCCCGAAACGCGCCGCCCCAGCGGAGCGCGGCCCTTGGCCCAATCGCCCCGGCGCACAAAGCGGTCATTGGCCGCCACATTGCGCAGGACGGCAAAGACAAGCCCAACCGCGCATTCGGCGGTGTCTTCGGTCATCACGTCAGGTGTGGGATGCAAAGTGATCCCACGCGCCTCTAGGTCGGCCAGATCAAAGACGTCGGTGCCCGCACCCACGCTGGCAATTGTCCGCAAGCCCGGCAAAAGCGCCAGAACCTCGGCCCCCGCCCCGCCGATGGCAGAGGTCAGGCCGTGCGAGATAGCCGCGCGCGCCTGCGGCCCCATCTTCGCAAGCACCTCGGCTCCAAGCAGCGTCACATCGCCGTCGAGCGCGGCCTTCACATCGGGCGGGATGCGCCCCAGCAACGCGACCTGCTTTGCCTGTGTCATGTCAGCACCTTGCAGACCGGAACCATCAGGGTTTGAACACCGGGGCGCGCTTTTCGCGGAAGGCGGCCATCGCCTCGGCACTGTCTTCCGAGGTTGACAGCGCCTTGGTCTGGTCCTGTTCGAACCGGTAGCCTTCGTAGATCGACAATCCTTCGGTCACCTGGAACGAGGCCTTGGCCGCGCGCACCGCCGACGGGCTCGCCTTGGCGATATCGCGGGCGATGCCCATGGCGGTGTCCATCAGATCCTCTGGCGCGGTGCAAGCCGAGGCGACGCCCATGCGGAACAAGTCCGGCCCGTACATCCGCCGCGCCGACAGCAGCATCAACCGCGCGTCGGACTCTCCCAGATGACGGCGCACATGGGCGACGCCCCCGGCAAGGCCCACGTTGACCTCGGTCATTTGCAGATAGCCCTTTTCGGAGAACACCAGAATATCACAGCACAGCGCCGTCACGCAGCCCGCGCCGATAGCCGGGCCGTTGACCGCCGCGATCACCGGCCTGGGGCATTCCATGATACAGTCGAAGCTGGCCCGGACACGGCGGTTGTGCGCGGTGTAATTGCCCGGCTCTTGCGTCGGCCGCTCGGACAAGTCGGCCCCGGCCGAGAACGCTTTGCCCTCGCCTGTCAGCACGATGGCCCGCACATCCGTCCGGTCGCCCAGGCTGTCCATGACCAACTGCATCTCTTCGCGCAGCTTGTTGTTCTGGGCGTTCACAGGCGGGCGGTTGATCGTCACCGTCGCAACATAGTCGGCAACCGAAACCGACAGCGTTTCCAGATTCATCGTCGTTGTTCCCCGAGCAGCAGATGTTTGTTGGATTGCCCCTTTTTTACACAGCCGCCTTATCGACACAAGCACTACATCTAATAATATAGCTTTTTCGAATACCGAACCATCCGACCCGCCCTACCATGACGCATCCCAGTGCGGCCTCCCAAAAAATTCTTGAAAAATATAAAAAACCATGTTTATAGCTTTTGTAGCTAAGGGAGGCTTAACATGCGTATCGGAAAAACACTTGTCGTCGGTCTGACGGCCGCCGGTTTGTCGGCAACATCAGCATTTGCGGACACCTGCCCCGCCGACTATCCGGGTGGCAACATCAATTTCCTTGTCGGCTACGGTGCCGGCGGCGGCACGGACACGGTCGCCCGGAGAATCGCCAGCGATATCGAAACCGCGACCGGATGGACCATCGTGGTTGACAACCGCCCCGGGGCCAGTGGCGGCGTCATGGCGCGCGGTCTGCTGGACGCAGAGGCAAATGGCCTGACGGTCGGCGTGGTCAGCAACACCACCGTCGCCATCAACCCGCATGTCAACGCGGCCATGGGCTATTCCCATGATGACTTTGCCTATCTCGGGACCGGCATGGTGCTGAACTACGGCTTGGTCACGCTCGCGGACGCGCCTTACGACACGCTCGAAGAGTTCGTGGACTACGCCCGTGACAAGGGCCGCGCGACGATTTCTGTCGGCGCGTCGAGCCATACCATCGCCGTCGACACATTGGCCGAACACTTTGACATCAAGCTCATCGCCGTACCGGGCAAAGGTTCTGCCGCCGCACTGCAAGAGGCGCTTGGCGGGCATGTGGACGCCACCATTCAGGGCGCGGCACATGTGCCGCAGATCGAAGCCGGGAAAATGGTGCAGCTTGCCACACTGACCTCGAACCGCGCCAGCTATGCCCCCGACGCCAAAACCGCCGAGGAAAGCGGCGTGGACCTGTCGATCGAGGGTCACATCATCTTCATCATGAACAATGACACCCCCGCCGAAGTGCAATCCTGCCTCGCAGACGCGCTGGCCGCCGTCACCTCTTCCGACGCCTACGTCGAGTTCCTTGCAGGTCGCTCTGCGGTTCCCGGCAACATGGGGCCCGAGGGCACTGCGGCATGGGTCGCCGAGGCTTCGGAGTTCTACAAATCCCGGCTGGCCCAGTGATCAACGTTGAACGCATACAGGGCATCGTCGTCCTTGGATTCGGAATTGCACTGCTTGTGTGGCTGGTGCCGACCTATGTGACCTCGATGCCCGGCGACCCGCTGGATCCATCCATCTTCCCTCGGGCAGCCGCCTGGATCCTGTCCGGGTTGGGCTTGGCACAAATCGTGCTGGCCCGCCCCGGCGGGTCGGTGCCCGCCGGCCGTGAAGTCTTTGGCTTTGTCTGCTTCATACTCGCGCTTGTGATCGCGGCGCTGCTTTTGCCAATGGTCGGCTTTCTGCCAGTGGCCTGCGGCTTGATGCTGGCAAGCCTCGTCCTGTTGCGCGAACGCAGACCCCTTTGGGCCGCCATGACGTTGATCGGTGTACCGGCCTTTGTCTGGTTCCTGTTCACCGTCCTGCTGTCACGGTCCCTATCCTAACGCCTTGAGGAATCCTCATCATGGTCGATTTTTCCCTCCTGCTCGCAGGGTTCGCGGATGTATTCACCCTAACGAACATGCTGTTCATCCTCGGCGGAGTGGCCTTGGGCCAGATCGTCGGCGCCATACCGGGGCTCAGCATCATCATGGCCTTGGCGATTGCCGTGCCGCTGACCTACGGGCTGGACACACTGGCGGCGATTTCCTTCCTGATTTCGGTCAACAAGGGCGGCACGATTGGCGGCGCGGTGCCTGCGATCCTGCTTAATGTGCCGGGGTCGGCGGAATCGGCGGCGACCACGATGGACGGCCACCCGATGGCCAAGAACGGCAAACCGATGAAGGCGATGAAATACGCGCTCTATCACTCGGTTTCTGGCGATCTGGCCAGCGACATCGTGCTGATCCTGTTGGCGGCCCCCTTGGCCATTGTGGCGCTCAATATGGGACCAGTTGAGATCACCGCGCTGATGATCCTTGCCTTTACAGTCATCAGCGGTCTGGTCGGGGATTCCATGATCAAGGGGCTGATTTCGGCTGCCTTCGGCATTCTGGTCGCGACCGTGGGCCTTGATCCGGGCATGGCGACGCCGCGCTTTACCTTCGACATTCTGGAGTTTTACGACGGCGTACCGCTGACCGCCGTCAGCATCGGCGCGCTGGCCATGAGCGGCGTGCTGGTCGGCCTGTTGGGCATGCGCGCGACGGATGAGACCCAGAACTCCGCCATCTCGATCAAAGGTCGCACACGCGAAGAAAGCGTCGTCACCTTCGCCGAGTTCTGGGCCAACCGCTTTGTCGCGATGCGCGCCTTTTTCATCGGCACGATCATCGGGGCCATTCCGGGCCTTGGGTCAACCACTGCCGGTTTCCTCAGCTATTCCGTGAACAAACAAGCCGCCAAGGACCCCGAGGCGTTTGGCAAAGGCGACGCACGTGGCATCGCAGCCTCTGAAACCGCCAACAGCGCCGTGGTGGGGGCAAACCTGATCCCGCTGCTGACCCTTGGCATCCCCGGAAATATCGCGGCGGCACTGCTGGTGTCTGCCTTTATCATCCACGGCATCCAGCCCGGCCCCCTTCTGTTCGAGCAGCAGGCCCAACTGGTCTATGGCATGTTCGGCGCGATGTTGGTGGCAAACTTCTGCAACCTCGGCGTCGGCCAGTTCGGGATGCGGTTCTGGGCGATGGTGGTGTCGGCTCCGGGCACCGTCATCTATCCGGCGGCCATGCTGCTCTGCTTTGCGGGGTCCTTCGTGATCACCGGCGCGACCTTTGGCGTATACGTCATGATCACGGCAGCGGTGTTCGGCTACCTGATGCGGTCCTTCGGCTATTCCATCGTCGCCTTCATCGTGGCCTTCCTGCTGACCCCACAACTGGAAAGCGCGGTGGTCCGGGCGCGGCTGATCACCAATGACAATCCTGCGGAACTGTTTAGCCACCCCATCGCGCTGGTCCTGATCGCCATGTCCGTCGGCTCGATCATCTACCTTGGTCCGCGCAAGAAAAAGGCACCCCGGGATGGGGATCTCCCGGCCCCTACAAGTCAGTAACCGATAGGGTCGCGACGCTCACCCGCGCCACTGGCATTATCATTCCGGTCATCCGGTGAAATCCGCAATATGACCGGAAAACGCCCAAATCATCTGAGATGCCGCATCATTGTCAGGTTTGAGAAACGACATAGATTGCGACGACAGCCATTGATTGGCCTAAAGAGCATTCAGACGGTTTTCAGATCACCGGAATGGTGTCGATAAACCCTGATTTTGGCTGGCTGACAAACGCCCACAACAGGCCCGATGCATGTTGCCTTGCAGGCATCAAGTCGCGGGCATGTCAATGCATTCCACACCGTGGCGACCCATGCAGGTGCGACGGACAGTGGAGCACCAGCGCTTTGCCCTTACTATCATCCGGATTACTGCGCTGCCTTTGTCCTTGATCCCGACAGCCACAAAATCGAAGCGGTGTGCCGCCTGCCAAGAACCTGAACGTTAGAATACGCTCCGCCCGGAAATTCGCGTTCGTCCAGACAGAACAGTCCGCATTGCAACCGCCCCTAGTCGTCGTTCAACACCTGATCCAGCTTTCCGGCAAGACGGCAACCGGAGACGGCGTGTCGATCATCTTGCCGTCAACGGACAGTTGAGAAGGCCGTAGGCGTCAGAAAGCTGGAGGCGATATTTGCGACGACCTCTCCGTGCGCCTCTTGGTGCGCCGCGCGCGCCGCGACCCATTCGGGATCGTTGGCAAAGGTGTTCCAGAGGCGTTCACGTTCCTCAAGGGATTCCCATGCCAGGAAATAGGTCAGGTCATGGTTCGACGGCCCGACCAGCGTGGTGAAAAAACCTGCGGGGCGCAGGCTGATCCGTTCCCATATCCGCAGGGTCGTATTCTCGAACCGCTGCAACAGTGCCGGCATACCGCCGGGAACACAGGAATAGACGCGCATCTCATAAATCATGGTGTATCCTTTGGGGGTTCTGCCAAGGAATGGCGGTCAGCCGATGACGGCGGTCTGGTCAGAGTAGCGAACGGTGACGGTCATTGCGCCCTCGTTCAGCATCCAGCGGGTCAATGTGTACTGCCGCAATCCAGCAGCATGAAACGGATCGGCGTCGGCAAAAGCGCGGGCCTCGGCCTCATTCTTGGCGCGGACGATGATCATCCCGCCGTAGGGGACGGTCTCGCCCTCGTGGAACAGTGGGCCGGCACCAAACAGGATACCATCGCGTTCCATCTTGATCTGATAGTCCAGATGCGCAGGCAAAACCTCTTTCATGCCGGGACCGCGCGCCGGTGTCGTGGTGATCACATACAGGTTTCGGCGCAGCATCGTGGCATAGAGGTCTTCGGGCTTTGGTCCACTCATGATGCCTCTCCGTTGGTCCAATCGGGGTTGGCCCGCCAATGTCCTATCGGCGGGCCGAAGTGCTCAGCGCTTGTCGATACCTGCCGTTTCGATCACGTCCGTCCATACGGCGATCTGGCGCTTGATCAGATCGGTCATCTCTTCGCCGGTCGAGGGTGAGACCTTTGCGCCAAGCGAGACGATCTTTTCGCTCACGGTCGGGGCGGCAAGGGCTGCGTGCACCTCGGCGCGGATGCGCTCAGCGATGTCGTCCGGGACGCCTGCGGGCATGCCGATGCCGGTCCACGACACCACGTCGAAATCGGGCGCCACGGTTTCGGCAACGGTCGGCACATCCGGCGCGTCAGGCCAGCGCTGGCCCGAAGTGATCGCAAGGATGTCATAGACGCCCGCCTCGGCCTGTGGCCGGATAACGGTGCCGGTATCGATTACAACATCCACCTCACCGCCCATCAGGGCCGTCGAGGCCGCGGCGCCCCCCTTGTAGGGAATGTGCAGGAACTCGGCACCTGTGCGCAGAGCCAGCAATTCACCGGTCAGGTGCTGGGTCGATCCGACGCCCGAATGCCCGATCTTGATGCTGCCCGGCGCGGCCTTGGCGGCGGCGATCAGCGCTTCAATCGACTCGTACTCGCCCGACCGGGCGGCCACCATGAAGGGGAACTGACCCAGGGTCGAGATGAAGGTAAAGCCATCGACAGACTCGTAGGGCAGGCTGTTGTAAAGCGCCGCCGCGACCGCATGACCACCGACCATCAACTGCATCGTGTAGCCGTCGGGGTCTTCCTTGGACACATAGCCAGAGGCGACGGTGCCGCCCGCGCCGGGGCGGGATTCCACGACCACCGGTTGGCCAAGCCCCTTGGACATCTCCTCGGCGATGATCCGCGATACGGCGTCGGCATTGCCGCCTGCGCCAAATCCGTGGACGATGCGCAGGGCGCGGTCAGGAAACTCCTGCGCCACAGCCGGAAATGCCAGTGCCACCGCCAGCGGCAGGGCTGTAAGCAATTTCTTGATCATTGTTTTCCTCCCAGTTGTTCAAGCCCTTGTTCGTGAAGTTTGCCTCGGGCTTGGTAAGGCTTGCCGTCCATCAAGGTGTCGACCGGACGGAGAATCTGCGGGCCACGAAACTCGACCAGATCGCAAAGGCGATGAGGAGGACCGAACAGCCTACCAGTACCGCGCTGATCGGGCGGGTCACAAAGATGGTGAAGTCACCACCATAAAGCAGCATCGCGCGGCGAAAGTTGTCTTCGAGCAGCGGCCCGAGCACGAAGCCGAGCAGCACCGGAGCAGGCTCGAACCGGTAATTTTTCATCAGGTAGCCCAGGACGCCAAAGGCCAGCGTCAGGACAACGTCGGTCACGCTGGTGCGGTGCGAATAGACGCCAACGCAGATCATCACGATGATCACCGGATACAGCTTCTGGTACGGAATGCGCAGCAGCAGAACCCACAGCCGGATCAGCGGAATATTGATCAGCAACAGGATGATATTGCCGACAAAGAAGCTTGCGATCACACCCCAGAACAGTTCCGGCTGATCGACCATCAGGCGCGGGCCGGGGATGATGCCGTTCAGGATCAGCGCGCCGATGATCAGCGCCATGACAGCGTCGCCGGGAATGCCCAGCGTCAGCGTGGGGATGAACCCGGTCTGGGCTGCGGCATTGTTGGCGGATTCAGGCGCGGCCAGACCCGGCAGATGCCCGGTGCCAAACTTCTTGGGCGTGCGGGAAAACCGTCTTTCCATCGCATAGGCCATGAAGGACGCGATGGCGGCCCCCGTGCCCGGAAGGGCGCCAAAAAAACTGCCGATTGTGGACCCGCGCAGAATTGGCAACCCAAGGGACCGCGCCTCGGCCTTTGTCGGGATGATGTCGCGCATCTGTATGGACAGCGGCGGGCCGGACGGGCTGCGCACGGCTGCGTTGCGGATGATCTCGCTGACCCCGAACAGTCCCATCGCCAACGACACAAGGCTGATCCCGTCGGCCAGTTCCGGCATCGCGACAAAGCGGTAATAGCCGGTCGTCTGATCCGCGCCAACAAGGCCCAGCGCGATCCCCAGAACGACCATGGCGAAGGATCGGATTTGCGACCCGGTCCCGATCAAGGACGCGGCGAGCAATCCGAGGATAACCAGCATCGCGTATTCCGGCGCGCCAAAGCGCAAGGCAATCAGTGTCATCGGAATGGCCGCGAGGACCAAGACAGCGACGCCGACCATGCCCCCGATGAAGGAGGAGAACGCCGCCACAAACAGCGCCAATCCCGCCCGGTTGTCTTGGCTGAGGGGATACCCCTCAAGACAGGTCACGACAGAGGATGGGGTGCCCGGCAGGTTCAGCAGGATCGACGCGATCGAACCGCCATATTGCGAGCCGTAATAGATGCCCGCCAGCATGATCATCGACGTGGTCGCGTCCAAATAGAATGTCACCGGCAACAGCAGCGAGATTGCGGTGATCGCCCCGATGCCCGGCAGCACTCCGATCAATTGCCCGATGAAGACCCCGATGAAGGCATACATCAGGATGTGCGGTTGCATCACGACACTCAGGCCAAGGAGGAACTGATCGATCATCGCTACCTCCAGAATGCCGGGATCGGCAATTCAAGCGCCACAAGAAACAAGAGCCAGCCGCCAAACGTAGCCAGACACGCATAGATCAGCACATTCAGAGGGCGCGCCGCGTCGTCGGCAAACATGGAAATTCCGACGGCCAGGAACATGGACGGGATCAGGCCCGCGATATCAATGAGGCCGGCGAAGGCAAGGATGGCCGCAGAGACAAACGCCAAACCACGCCAATGCATTTTGCCGTCTTGCGCCACCCGCGTCGTTTTCAGGTCCGTCACGATGATCGCAATGGACAGTGCACAAATCACCAAGGCGATGGCCCGCGGGATAAATCCAGGTCCCATCTGCGTCAGGCGACCTACAGGATAATCCCACGCCACCGCCAGCATGAGCAGCCCGATCACCAGAAGCACGCCACCACTCAAGGCGCGCTGAGCGACGGATTGCCGGTCTTGCTCTGTGCCCTGCATTCTCACCCCTCCTCCCAAGCGTCGATGTATCAGGCCTGTCGTGGTCTTGCCGAACGCGCGCCGTCAGGGCGGCGCGATGGCAGTCGGCACCGCGATCCCGAACCTGTCGGCCATCGCGGCCAGCCGAGTAAGCGTACCCGCCGCAATCGGGATGCCCGCCGTTTGCCGTTCTTCGGCAAGGCGGAAACCCCGCTCGCCCGGCATCAGTATCTCGTCAGTACCGGGAGCTTTTGGCAACGCCTTGAGGTTGCTGGCCAGTTCCGCAATCTGCTTGCCAAAAACAACCGGGTCGGCGAAGGCCTCAATCCGGATGGCCAAAGCGGCCCCGTTCATCGCGCCTTTGCCACCTGTCAGCACCTTCGAGATCACCGGATTCGACACCAGAACGCTGGCCAGAACCTCAATCATCAGCGACAACCCCGACCCTTTTGGCCCGCCCAGCGGTGTCAACGTCGAGACCTGCGCCGGATCGGTCGCAGGCGCACCCGCCGCGTCGATGGCCCAACCTGCGGGGATCGCGGTGCCCGCGTCCTTGGCATGCATGATCTTGCCCAAGGCCACCGTCGACGTGGACATATCAAGCAGCAGCGGCCATGCCCCACCGGGAACAGCAATCGAGATCGGATTGGTGGACAACCCCGCCACCCGCGCCCCGTGATAGGCCATCAGGGGGCCAGAGGCCGTCATGACAATCCCCAGATAGCCCTTCTGCGCTGCGCGCAGCGCGAAATACCCGACCGCCCCGGCATGCGTGATGTTGCGGGCCGAACACCAGCCAATGCCCTGCCGTCCAGCGATCTCGACCGCCGTGTCCATCGCCACCACCATCGCGGACGGCCCCGGCGCGCGCGCGGCCTCGACCACGGCAACAGCGCCCTCTTGGGACAGGACAGACGGAACGGCAACCGGGTCGATCATGCCCTTTTCCACCATCTCGCCATAGCGTGGGATGCGCAGGACACCATGGGAATCAGCGCCACGCGCATTCGCCCAGACCAGAATGTCCGCCGTGCGCTCTGCATGGTCAGGCGCATAGCCTGCCGCCTGCAAAAGCGATGCGGCGTAATCCTTCAGATCCTGAGGGCGAAACCGCGTCATGCGTCCTCGCTGAGCGGTGTGGGAAAGAACTTCTTCAGCCACGCGTCAATCAGCGTGCGCGTATGCGGCGCATCTTCGTCGGACAGCGGGAAATGCGACATGCCAGTGGGGATCATCAACTCGGCATTCGCCCCTGCCTTTTCGAACAGGCTGATCGACTGCTCCATGGGCGTGATCACGTCCCCTGCCGTGTGGAACAGCAGCAACGGGCGCGGGGCGATGTCGGCCACCACATCCTCAGCCCTGAAGTGATACATGCTGATCGCTGTTTCGACAGGCACCTCGAACTGCGCATGAGGCGACAGGTTCTTGCGCAATTCTTCGGGGATCGGAACAACGTCAAAGCGTGAAACCCACATGCTTTCGCCGGTTTCGGCGCGGTGGCGGCGGCCCTCTTCCAGAATGCCGGTGAACTTGGCCCAGGCCTCGGGTGTCGGATGCTGGCCGCGGAACTTGCGCTCTCCATCGCCCCAGCCGCACAGCGACAGGACACAGGCCACCCGCAGATCGACACCGCCGGTAAAGATCGCCACCGCCGCGCCAAAGCTGTGCCCGGTCACGCCAATGCGGTCCGGGTCGACCTCTTCGCGCTCTGCAATAAAGGTCAGCGCGTTACGGGTATCGGCCACCTGATCGAAACAGCGCACCTCGCCGCGCGCGCCTTCGCTCTGCCCGCAACCGCGAAAGTCGATGCGAAAGACGCAATAGCCCATCTCCTCGATCATCCGCGCGACCAGTTCGACATGGGATTTGTCTTTGGTCCCGACAAAGCCATGAAGAACGATGAAGGTCGGCAGCCGCTGGCCGGGCTTGCGCCCCTCGGGCACATGCAGGACGCCGGACAGCTTCAGGCCATCGGACATGAAGGCAAGCGGGTGTTCCATTTGGGTGCGCCTCGTCTTCGGGACTGATCGGGGCCGCGCCTAGGCGCGGCGCCATGTGTTGCAAAATTCGGCAAAGCTGGTCAGGTGGTTGCGCAGAAAGGTCTCGGAATCGGCATTGGTGATATGCCCCGCCTCTACATCCAGCTTGCCCTTGGCGCCCGCGATCTGGACCTCGGGCTTGGCCATGATGATCATGCCTTGCGACAGCAGCGTATGACGCAGCCCTTCGTGGACACGGGCCCCACCCAACAGGCCGGGCGAAACGCTCCAGATCGCTACAGGCTTGTCCGCCAACGGCATCGGGGTCTTGCGCGACAGCCAGTCGATGGCATTCTTCAATCCGCCCGGAATCGACCAGTTGTATTCCGGCGTCACGATCAAGATTGCGTCCACGGACTCGACCGCGTCGATCATGGCGCTGACGCTGTCCGGCATGCCCTCGTCCAGCACGTCCTGATTGAACAGCGGCAATGTGCCGGGATTGGGCAGCGCGACGGCCTCCATGCCATCAGGCAAAAGGCCCAAGGCAGCCCGGCCAGCAGCCCGCGACAGTGACGCGCGCCGCAATGATCCCTCAAGTATTCCTAGCTTTGTCACAGGCAGGTTCCGTTTCGGTTTTCAGGTTGCGGGCGCGGCCCAGGGAAAGCGATGTTCGCGCCACGGCAGTGGTGCGGGCTCTCCCCAGACGTTCATGACGCGCACGTTGTCAGGACGCTTGAGCGCAGTGATCACGTTGGGCTCATAGCGATCGTCATCGTTGATCAGCGCCATGTTGCCCGCGCATTCGACCATCGCGCCGCAGGCGTCGATGTAATAGGCAAAGGTGTTATCGCCGGGCCGGTGGCGACCCGGTCCCCAGATGAAATTCTTTTCGATGGTGTCCAGCCTGTCCCCCAGATGGCAGTAGTCCGAGAATTCCGCCACCTCCCAAGAGTAGTGATGCAGGCCGGTGTCGCCGCGCACGATGCCAAGAATGTGGTGCAGCCGGTTCGCTCCCCGCATCCAGCTCAGCCCGTCGTCGACCATCCGTTCCGACAGCCGCATTCCCATGATCGCCTCCATCTGGGTGCGTGTTTCGGCTGGTTCAGGCGAAGTGATATTCACATGGTCGATCCGCAACGGTGCCATCCCGTGCGTCGGGTGGCGACTGCCGTAGATCTCGGTCCGGGTCGGGCTGTGCAGCTCGAAGGTGTGGCCCTGTGGGGTGACGAATTGCATTCCCGCCACGCAGCAATCAAGGCTGGGGTCTTCCGACACCAAGGTGCAGCCCGCATCGGCCACCCTGCCCGCGGCCACTGCCACCGCCGCTTCGGAGACCGCCTCAAAGCCCAACGACCGGATCGCGTTCTCCCCCGCCTCGTGCAGCACCAGTTCAGCCATGCGCCCATTTGAGGACAGCCAGACGCAGCCGGTCTCCTCTCGCGTCACGTGAAGGCCGAGGATATCGCAGGATTCGCGAACCAGGGCGTCAACGTCCACCACGTTCAACTGAACGTGCCCCATCGCGTTCACAAGATAGCCCATGTGCCCCTCCCCCTTTTGTGCCGTTCGATATTTGCTAACACGCATTTTCAGCAATCACAAATATTTTCGAAAATTTTGCTTTGATGGAAAAAGAATTTCCGTTTCCTTGCCTTCTCGTGCCAATCGAGCCTCATTCTTCCGCTGCCACGGTATTCGCCAGCACGCCGATGCCCTCGATCTCCACCTCCACCGTGTCGCCGGGCGTCAGGAATTCTGGCGGCCTCCGCGTCGCGCCGAATCCGGTGCAGGTGCCGGTGACAATCACGTCGCCCGGGACCAACGGCGCAAAGGTCGAGATGTAGGAAATCAGGTAGGGAATATCGAAGATCATCCGCGATGTGTCGGTGCGCTGCTTTTCAATGCCATTGACACGGGTCGCCAACGACAGACCCTCCTGCGGGTCGGGCAAGTCGCCTGCCTGCACCATCCACGGCCCGAAAGCGCCGGTGCCGACAAAGTTCTTTCCGGGCGTGAACTGGTGGCTGTGCTTCTGCCAGTCACGCACACTGCCGTCGTTGTAGATCGAATACCCAGCGACGTGGTCCATCGCCCGTTCCGCAGAGATATGCCGCCCCCCTTCGCCGATGATGACCGCCAATTCACCTTCGAAATCCAGCTTTTCCGACGACCGCGGCTGAACCAACTGGTCTCCATGCGCAATCTGCGACGAAGCAAGGCGCAGGAACAGCACCGGATAAGCGGGCAATTTGTCGGGATCAGTCGAGTCCTCGCGGTAATTGATCGCGGCCATGATGATCTTGTCCGGGTTCGGAATCACCGGGGCCAGTTGGAGATCGTCAAAGCCGAACTCCGCCTCATCCACGTCGTCCAGAATGCCTTGCGGCAGTCCAGCCGCGATGAAAGACCTCAGATCAGGAAACCGGCCATCTGTCCGGACACCGAGATCCACGACCCCCTGCCCTGCAACCGCCCCCCACGAGGCCCTCCCGTTTCGCACAAAGGACAACAGCTTCATTCGCAACTATTTTCTTTTTCGAAAATCTTTCTACTCTTGAAAATTCGACACGTGAACCCTTAAACTTCGTTCCTGTGTCCCTTGGTGCCGGGATCCGCTATGAGACATTCTGGAACGCCAGCGCGCGGCACCAGCGCAACGGATGACCTATGATGGAGTGACCTGTGACCTCAGGCATTGTGAAGCCGGCAAGCACCCCGACCCCCAGGTCCGAAACGTCGGGATCACGCGATGTGCTCACGCGCCTGCGGACAGATATCATCAGCAGCATTTTCGAGCCGGAAACCCGCCTGAAATTCGCGGATATGACAAAGCGCTACGATGTCGGCATCGGCACCCTTCGGGAAGCACTGTCGCAGTTGTCGTCAGAAGGCTTTGTGACGGTCGAGGCCGGGAAGGGCTTCAAGGTGTCGCCGGTGTCAGCCGAAGAGCTCCTTGAGATCACGGACCACTTCATCACCTTCGAAAAGCGCGCTGTGCGCGAGGCCATCACCCACGGGGATGAGGACTGGGAAGCCAACATCGTCGCCGTGCACCACCGCCTGAGCCTGATAGAGGCGCTCCCCTGGGAGCGGCGGATGGAGCGTCATTCCGAATGGGTCGAACGCCACCGCGATTTCCACGAAGCCATCGTCGCCGCCTGCCCCGGACGCTGGCTGTTCCGGCTCCGCTCTATCATGTTCGATCAACTGGACCGGTATCGCTTTGTCACCAAACGGGCCCCAAAGGGTCTGGGCGGTCGCAAATTTGAGGAACACCGTGAAATCATGGCGGCGGCACTTGCCCGCGACGCGGACCTCGCCGCAGATTTGATCGAGCAACACATCCGCGACACGTCAGAGCGCGCGATCAAATTGCTCTGACGCGCAAGCCCATTCCGCAGTCGCCACGGCGCGGAGGCAGCCCCCCCCTGCCGGTCCTTGGATCACTGCGCAAAGTCCACGTGGCAGCTTCAGCCAATGATTTGGCAGGCGTGGCCGATACCTGCGCAGCGTTCTCATGGCATTAACCGCATCACCCACCCTCAAAGCGAGTCTGGCCGCCCTGGTTGACATCTCTTTCTTTGTTTCAGGCAGCATTCAATCTTTCAGTAACCATTTCTGGAAGAGCACGGAGATAAGACCAGCCCAAAGTCGCCCAAACTCGAGCCACAACCGACATTTTTTAGGACCATCGAAATGGAAAACCGAAACGAAACCGAAATCCTGCGGCTTGCGGCCTTTTCAAATGGCTCTATCGGCGGCAATCCGGCTGGCGTCGTTGTCAGCGATACGCTGCCTTCCGATCCCGAAATGCAACGCATCGCCGCCGATGTCGGCTATTCTGAAACCGTGTTTGCAGCGCCCCAAGGCGATGGCTGGCGCGTGCGCTATTTCTCGCCAGTGGCAGAGGTCGCCTTTTGCGGTCACGCCACCGTCGCGCTGGGCAGCGTATTGGCAGACCGCAACGGCGAGGGCGCCTACCCCCTCGACATCAATGCGGGGCGCATCACCGTCGAAGCCACCCGTAACGGCGGAGGGACCCGTGCAACCCTGGTCTCGCCTCCGACGCGTAGTGCCATTGCGGATCCAACACTCGTTCAGAGTGCGCTGGATCTTTTCGGTTTTGCGCTGACCGACCTGAACCCCGCCTTGCCGCCATCTCTTGCGCATGCGGGGAACGATCACTTGATCCTCGCTCTTGAGAAACGGTCCACACTTGCACGGATGGACTATGACCTTGAGGAGGGCGCACGGTTGATGCGGGACCACGGACTGACCACGATCAATCTGGTCTGGGCCGAAACGCCGCAAAAGTTCCACAGCCGGAACGCCTTTGCCGTGGGCGGAGTTCTCGAAGACCCCGCTACCGGAGCCGCCGCGGCTGCGCTAGCAGGATATTTGCGCGACATCGACTGGCCCCATGACGGCGCGATCGATATCGTACAAGGTCAGGACATGGGCGCAATGTCACTCCTGCGTGCCGAGATCGGCACTACCCCCGGCGAAGGCATCCGTGTTTCAGGATCGACCCGGGTCATCTGACGATCCAGCGGACCAGCCCCTCGATTGCTGGATGTTCCTGCATCGCCCCTAAGTCGGGCCATGCGCAAAATGCGCAGGATGGAGCGTGCGGGCTAGGTGGCTTCGCTCGCCCCCTGACGCGCGGCGTCGACCACGGCGCGGGCCATGTCCTGTGCCAATAGCGCGGCCTCGGGCATGTTTCTGACATGCGCGGTGGCGATCGCACCCTCCTTGAGCAGGGCCAGATGTTCTGCGACCCGCTCTGGCTGCGACAGCCCCGCTTCGCGGCAAGTTTTTTCAAGGTAATCCACGATCCGCCGCTTGTGCTCAGACGCAATGCGATGCGCCGGGTGGTCGTGATCCCCGAACTCGCTCGCGGCATTGATGAAGGCGCAGCCCGAGAAACGCAGATCCTTGAACGCCTTTCCCTGAAACCATGTCTCCAGCGCGTCAAACATCGCTAGCAGGCGTTCTTTTGGATCGGCCGAAGCCTTTTCCATCTCGGTCATCAGCCAGTTGCGAAAGCGTTCGTCACGCAGCTGCAGCGCAGCGAGGATCAACTCGTCCTTAGAGCGAAAATGCTTGTAGAGCGTCATCTTCGCCACCCCCGATTCGGCCAGAATCCGGTCGATCCCGGTGGCGTTGAAGCCGTGCAGGTAAAATAGCTTCAAGGCGGTTTCGACAAGATCATCTCGGCGCGACTTCAAAGGGTTTTCTCCAGTTATCAGACAGTTCTGTATACTTGTCTTCCTATTGCGTGCAGAATTCAATGGAAACCGGACATCAAACGAACATCACACTCGAGTGAAGGGGTTTGACAAATAGACAGACCTGTCTGTTCTATAGGGAGGCGCAAGACTGCGTCGCTAACCAAACAGACACGAGAGAGACCATGACACGCATCCCCCTTCCCGCTTCCATCGAAGACTCCCCCGCAGCGGCCCGCCCGCTGCTTGAGGCGGTCAAGACGCAGCTCGGTTCGGTCCCGAACCTGTTCCGCATCACCGCAAACAGCCCCGCCGCATTGGGTGGATATCTGGAACTGAGCGGCGCCCTGTCGAAAGGTGAACTGCCCGCCGCCACGCGTGAGCGCATCGCGCTGGCCGTCGCGCAGGTAAACGGCTGCGACTACTGCCTGTCAGCGCACAGCTACATCGGTAAGAACATCGCCAAACTTGACGATGCAGAGATCGCGGCCAACCGGCGCGGCGGCTCTACCGATCCCAAGGCCGAGGCCGCCGTGCGTTTCGCCGTGGCTCTGGTCAAGGCGCGTGGCAACGTCACCGAAACCGAAGTCGCCGCCGTGAAATTGGCCGGTTACAGCGATGCCCAAATTGTCGAGATCGTGGCCCATGTCGCGCTCAACACTTTGACCAACTACCTCAACGAGGCGCTTGGCACCCCGATCGACTTCCCGGTCGTGACCACGGACGCCGCCTGATCCCCAGGTCCCCCCAGGGCGTCCCGGCTTCCTCCCTGTCAATCTCTGCCCGCCGGGGCGCCCACCTTTCCCAAGGAGCCGCAGATGAGCCGCCCGCCAATCCCCCCCTTTACCGCCGACACCGCAGCGCAAAAGGTCCGCATGGCCGAAGATGCATGGAACAGCCGCCAGCCAGAAAAGGTCGCGCTGGCCTATACGCCTGACAGCCAATGGCGCAACCGGGCAGAGCGCTTTTCCGGGCGCGACCGCATCGTCGATTTCCTCACCCGCAAATGGGCCCGCGAACACGATTACCGGCTGATCAAGGAACTCTGGTCGCATGACGGCAATCGCATCGCCGTGCGCTTTGCCTACGAATACCGCGACGACAGCGGTTCGTGGTTTCGCGCTTATGGCAACGAGAACTGGGAATTCGCGCCGGACGGGCGGATGCAGCGGCGCATTGCCTCGATTAACGACCTGCCGATCAGCGAGAGCGAACGGCTGATGCGCTGGCCGCAAGGACGTCGGCCTGACAACCATCCCGGCCTGACCGAACTGGGCCTGTAGGGAGGCAAGATGATGTCCAATGCCTATGCAAATATCGCCTTCACCCCCGCCGTGCGCGCCGAGCAGGCCCGCCATGGGTCGGCAGACATCTACGCGCGCGTCCTGTCGGACGAGCGGCAGGACGGTGCCCACCTGACAGAGCGTGAGGCCGACATTCTCCGGGCCCGCGATGGCATCTTTCAGGCAACAGTCAGCGAAAGCGGCTGGCCCTATGTCCAGTTTCGCGGCGGGACGCCGGGGTTTCTAAAGGTGATCGACCCGCAGACCGTCGCCTATGCCGACTATCGCGGCAACAGGCAGTACATTAGCGCCGGCAACCTGCAGGACAACGACCGGGTTTCGATCCTTGCCATCGACTTCGCGCAGCGTCGGCGGCTCAAACTGCTGGGTCATGCGCGGATCACCGAGGATCCAAAGGTCATCGCCTATCTGAACACAACCGATGGCCCAATAGCCGAGCGCGCGATCGTCATCCGAGTCGCCGCCTTCGACTGGAATTGCCCGCAGCACATTCCGGTGCGCCGCACGGATGCCGAACACGGCGGAGAAATCGACCGCTTGCGCACACGCATCGCAGAGCTCGAACAAATGCGTTTTGCCTGCACCTGAAACTCTCTCGCGCCGCCCCGAGTATTTGAGGGCAGCGTTTCTAATTCCGCCGCATCGATAGGGAGCCTGCCATGCCCACCGTCACCGTTGCCTTTGTCCACGCCATTGCTACCGCCGCCGATTTGACTCTGACGCCAGAGGGGCAAGTCCTCTCGGGCTCCAAAGTCATCCACCAACTGCCACCGCTCACCGGGGACCATATCGACGACCAGAGCCATTTCGGCTTTATCGACTTGATCGAGTCGCGCCATCCCGACCGAATGGCGCTGATCGCTGCATACGCCGACGTGATCGACACCGATGACCTTGGGGTGCTGGGGCTTGCCTTGAAAAGCGCCCCGACTCTGGGTGCCTCATTGGCGCGGCTGGAGCTGTATTTTCGCCTTCTGACCGATACGGCAGCCTATTGGCTGGACAAAGATGGCGGCCTGGCGTCGCTGGTCATCGAGAGTTGCACCCCCGATCACGCCGCCCTTACTCTGCGCAATGAATGCGCTCTGGCCGCCATCGTCCGCAACATGCGGGCCTTCGTGCGCGGTGATCTGGCGCTGGAATACGTAACCTTCCGCCACACCTGTCCGGACGATCCCGCGCGCTATGCGGAACATTTCGGGTGCCCGGTGATCTTTAACGCCGCTCGCGATGCCATCGCGATACCCGCCCGGGCACTCGACCTGCCCAACCGCATCGGCGACGCGGCAATCTCTGACTTTCTGACCTGTCATCTGGATCGAGAACTGGACGTTGCCTCAGGAGAACCACCGTTGAGGGCCGACCTGTTCCGCCGCCTGTCCAGCGCACTCAGCACCGGCGTGCCGCAGGCCGCGACCCTTTCGCGCGAAATGGGCATGAGCGAGCGGACCTTCTTTCGCCGCCTTGCCGAGGAAGGCACGACCTACCGCGACGTGGTGCGCGACGTGCAGATCCGCCTTGCGCGCGATCTGCTGGAACGCGGCGATTGTAGCATCGCCGAAATCGCCTTCCTGACCGGCTTTGCCGAGCAGAGCAACTTTGGTCGCGCCTTCAAGCGCTGGGTCGGTCAGGCCCCGGCGCAGTATCGCAACAGCGTTTCTGATCGCCAGATTACCTCCCGCTCGGTGGTCATGGCGGGTGCGGCCCAAAGGCTGGCAGGCGGGGCCGATACGGTCCGTACGGTAGGCGTCTAATCTGGAGACATCAGAACGAGGCACGTCCTCAGATCGTCTCCCCAGTGCATGCCCGCCGCACTCCGAAACCGAAAGGCCCTTATCATGGAACGCTCCCTATCGCCCCGCCGCCCGCGTCACGACAATCCTGCCCCCCGCCGCCATCGCCTTTTTTCACGCAGACCTGCGCTCAGCAGCCGTGGCGCGCAGGATATGGCGTCACTGGTAGTCTCGGCTGTCGCCGGTGCGCTGACCGCCGGCGCACTTGCGACGCTGATCATCATGTCGCCCCCCGCCTACGCCGGGACAGCAGACACCGATGGCACCGGGATCGCGGCACAAAACGGCGACGCTACAGACCGGATTTATCCGGTGCGCGCCGTGCACGGCGATGACCTTGACCCTGTCCCCTTCAGCGGTGCGCGCGGCCTGAAGCTGCCGCCCGTCTGCACCTGTGTCCTGCCGCAGCCCATCCCGGACTGACCCCATTCCCGCGCGGCCCCAACGGCGGCACGGGCAAACCCAGGCAAGCGAAGCCCCCGTTCCCGCGGCGCTCCAGCGTCCGCGACTGGCGAAGCCATGCGACACGGAGATTTCACGCCGACCTGTCAGCGCCTCGGCGCTGTCCCCCCCAATCCAACCTTCATCAAGGAGAGACATGATGAAACACGACGACCACGAAAATTGCGGTTGCAACGTCACGCCGCAGCACGTCGACATGGCCCGCCGCCGCTTGCTGGCGGGTGCCGCCGCCAGCGGCGTCGCAGCGGTTGCCGGCACTTCGGCCAGCGCCGCCACGCCAGAGGCCCGCGCGCTGTATGCGGACCCCGCAAACCCAGGCCTGCCACAGATCGACATGGAAATTGCTCCCGGCCGCACCGCTTTGGTCGTGACCGATCCGCAGATCGACTTTCTGTCCAAGGATGGCGTCACCTGGGGCGTCGTCGGCGAAAGCGTGACCGAACAGGGCACAGTCGACAATATCGAGCGCCTCTTCGCCGCCGCCAAATCCGCGGGGATGCCGGTCTTCATCTCGCCGCATTACTACTATCCGCACGACCACGAATGGAAATTCGAGGGCACGCTGGAAAAGACCATGCACGCGATCGGCATGTTCGACCGGCCCGGACCGCTCGACCTGACCGATTTCAAAGGCTCAGGCGCAGACTGGATGCCGCAGTACAAAAAGTACATTGAGGACGGCGAGACCGTCATTTGCTCGCCGCACAAGGTCTACAGCCCGGCACAGAACGACCTGAACCTGCAACTGCGCAAGCGCGGCATCGACAAGGTGATCTTGGCCGGCATGTCGGCAAATCTCTGCACCCAAGCCCATCTCTACGAACTGCTGGAACTGGGCTTTGAGGTTGCCGTGGTGCGGGACGCCACCGCGGGGGCCAAGGTGCCCGAGGGCGATGGATATCTCGCCGCCATCATCAATTTCCGAATGGTTGCCAACGGCGTCTGGTGGACAGACGACGCTGTGACCCGCATCGCTCGCGGCGCGTAAGCGGCGCAGCACACCCACTCCCTGAAACCAACTCGAAAACGAAGGACCAGACACATGACAAAACTGACTCTCACCGCCGCGCTGTCCGCAGCCCTGATCTCGCTCGCCCCGGCTGCCTTTGCCGCTGACGAATACAACGTAAACAACGGGCTGACGCTCACCGGCCACCCTTTGGGTATGCATGGTTTCGACCCTGTTTCGATGTTCGAGGCTGATGCGCCCCGGATTGGTGATGCGACATTCACCTCGGAACACGACGGGGTGGACTACTACTTCGCCACCGCCGAGACCAAGGCCGCCTTCGACGCGGACCCGGCAGCCATGTTGCCCCAGTTCGGCGGCTTTTGCGCCTTCGGCGTCTACGCGGGCAAGAAGCTGGACGGCGACGTGCGCTATGCGGACATCGTCGACGGCAAGCTCTACCTCTTCGTGAACCAGTCGATCTTTGAGAAGTATCTCGAAGACCGCACCACGATCATTGACGGTGCGTTCGCCAAGTGGCCGGGCATCATGGCGACCCCGGTCGGCGATCTCTGACCGGTCTACGGTGACCCCAGCCGGGCCGCGCAGCTCCGCGCGCGGCCCGGCAGCTCTGAATCGCCCCGGGTCTGTCGGAGACCATCGGTAAGCCCCCCGTCAGCTTCAGATCACCAAACCGCAGCAAGACCACCAGGGCCGTAAACGCTTCTGACAACCAGTCCTCCCACACCTCCTCCACAAGTTGCTTTACTTCAGGGTGGTCAGACCAGCGATGAACGTCGATCGGGCGGGAGTGCTGTTGGTTCATTATCAGGGGCATAGTATCTCTTGTGCTGTGTCAGGTGAACTCCAACTAAGCACTTCATGAGAAGCAGCAGAAATCATTTAAGTATCTATTTTAATTTCATAATCTTAATAGCACTGCCATCAGGCTGTCTTCAGGTGTTACTTTCTTTATCCATTACTAATACCTCTTGTCTGGCCCCCTCCTTAGCTTCCCCACTCACAAGCCCCCCACAACGGCACGACTGACCAGCAGAGGTGCCTTGTCGGCAGCGAAGAAGGGAGGGGCAAAAGGTGGGGCATTTCCGGGGGCATTCCTCCGACCAGAGGGCCAGAAAGCGCATCACCACGGTATGTCAGGAAAAACTGGCTGGGGTGGTAGGATTCGAACCTACGGTACACTGTACCAAAAACAGTTGCCTTACCACTTGGCTACACCCCAACCGTGGCGCGTCACATACGATGCGCGATCACTGGGATCAAGACCATTTTTGCAGGAATTTCACTTGCTCGCCACCTTTGCCGGATTGTCTTCCTCCGGTGTTCCGGCAAAGAAGCGATATTGCGCACGACCAGCGCGTTTTGAGGCGTAGAGCGCCATGTCTGCCTGCTCCACCAGTTCTGCCGGGTCGTCGATGGCCCCCTCCGCCACGGCGATTCCGATGCTGGCCGAAACCTGACAGGTCTGGCCGTCATATGTCACCGGTTCCTCAATGCGACGGATCAGGCGACCGGCGATTTCCGACAGCCTGTCGGGCACGTCAAGCCTTCCGAAAATGATCATGAATTCGTCTCCGCCAACGCGCACCGCGATGTCATCCTGCCGGACCACATCTGTCATGACGCGCGCCACATGGCGCAGAACCTGATCGCCGGCGGCATGGCCCAGCGTGTCGTTGACCTGTTTGAAATGATCAAGATCGATGTGCATGAGGGAGAACGGGCTGCCTCCCCGCTTGAGCCGTTCCAGCACCGCGTCCAGCGCGCGGCGATTGCCCAGACCGGTCAGTGTATCGGTGAAAGCGCGCTGTTCGGCGGCGACCATCGCCCCCTGCAGCCGGGTGTTGAGACTGCGCGAGGCATCCATCGCAGCCGATTTTGCCTCGACCAGATACAACATCTCTATCGCCAGATCGGTCGGTGCGAAATCCGAACTGGTCAGCGCATAGTCGCGCACCGCGCTCAACACATGGATGCCAAAGGACAGGTTGATAATTGCCCCGCCCTGCCCGTCCGACACCAGCACACCATAAAGCGGGGTGCGCACGCCACCGCGCAAACGCAAACGGATCTTGCGGCCTTCGGTTTGCAGGAGTTGCTCCATGCTTGCCACGGCGCGCGGACGGAACACCTCGAAAATCTCAAGGAAACGCGCCCCTTCGATACGCTCGGGGCTGATCTTGTGCAGGGTCGGTCCTGCCTGCCGGATATGCCCCGTCGGTTCAAGAACAAGGTGCATCGGGCAGATCAGATGCAGGATTTCCTCGGGTAGCCTGCTCATCCTTCGCTGCCTCCCCCGGTGCTGATGGCCAGTTCGAACTCCCGGCCCTCGGCATAGGCGGTTTCGATCACCGTGATCATCAGGTATTGCTCAGCCCGGTGGCCGCCTTCGGTGTCCAGCAGCGCAAGCGCGCCATAGTCGTCGGCCATGGCGCGCAGCACCCCGATCATGACATAGCCAAACCCCGGCAGCCCGTCGCCAACCCGCAGGGTAAACTGGTTGTTGCCGCTGTCGGTCAGTTCCAGTTCCGGCAGGGTCAGATCCGCAACTGCAAGCCGTGTGCGATCTGGCAGGTCATCCAGCGAATGCAGGAACTCGATGAAATCGACCCCGCCGAACCGCAGCAAACGGCGCAGTCCCTCACTGTTGGGATGCGACACCAGATAGGTGCCGACATCTTCCCATATCGCCTCTGCCGGTTTGTCCAGAATCCGTTCAGCCGCCTCAATAAGCGCGCTATAGGTTTCCGGGGGATAGTTCAGCATCGCCTCAAAGCCAGGCAGGTCGAGGCCAGCACCGGCTGCGATTTCGGCCCAAGTCATTGGGCCATACGTATCCTCAATGAAAACCTGAAAGGTTCGCAGGATCAACCCGTGCATCATTCCACACCTCAACACCTTGCCGAGAGCATGGAGAGGAGCGATTAAGAATCGGCAAACAGGAACAATTGAGCGTGTTTTGATCCGCGCGCCCCGACGGTTTCATAACCCTCAGGGGCGCTGGTCTCTTAGAAATCCGTCGGCGCGCCGCCTTCGGACTTTCGTCTGGCCACAAATGACTCCAGCTCTTCGCGGATGCCCGCATCCATCGGGGGCGCCTCGAATTCTTCGATGATCCGCTTGAACACCAGATGCGCGCGTTCCGGCGTCCACACGCCACCCGCCGCTTCCCAGCCCTCAAAGTTCTTCCAGTCCGACAGGAAGGGCTGGTAAAACGCCGTCTCATAACGGTCCTGCGTGTGCTGGACCCCGAAGAAATGCCCATTGGGGCCGACTTCGCGGATGGTATCGACCGCCAGCGCATCGTCCGAGACATCACAGATTTCCGGCTCCATGTAGCGCTGCAATTGCTGCAACACCTCGCAGTCCATGATGAACTTTTCAGGAGACGCAATCAGCCCGCCCTCCAGCCAGCCCGCCGCGTGATAGACCATGTTCGTGCCCGACTGGATCGCCGCCCAAAGCGAATGTTCGGTTTCCCACATCGCCTGCCCATCCGGCACGTTGGCGGCACACACACCGGAGGACCGCATGGGCAGATCGTAGAACCGCGCCATCTGGCCGGTCATCTGGGTCGCGCGCATATACTCGGGCGTGCCAAAGGCAGGCGCGCCGGTCTTCATGTCGACGTTTGAGGTGAACGTGCCGATCACGCAGGGCACACCCGGATTGATCACCTGCGCCAGCACCACCGCCGCCAGCCCCTCGGCCAGCGACTGCGCCACCGCACCGGCCATCGTCACCGGGGCCATCGCCCCCGCAAGCGTAAAGGGCGTCACCACCAGCCCCTGACCCCGCCGCGCCATCCGCATCCAGCCGTCCATCATCGGATAGTCGTGCTTCAGAGGCGAGGTCGAGTTGATGTTGGTGTACATCCGCGGCGTGGCGTCGAATTCCTCGTGGGTGAGGCCGCCCGCGATGCGCACCATCTCCATCACGTCCTCGACCCGCTCTTTGCCAAGGCTATAGGCGTGCATGACCTTGTCGCTCAGCGTCAGCTTGTCGAACAGCACATCCAGATGCCGCACGCTGGCATGCACATCGCAGGGCTCTACCGGGTAACCGCCCGCGAAGTGGATACAGTTGAAATACTGCGTCAGCTTCAGCAGGTTGGCGCATTGTTCGCGCGTGCCCGACACCTTCTTGCCAATCTCAAGGTCATAGTAGTTCGGCGGTGACGACACGTTGCCGAACAGGATGGTGTTGCCGCCGATTTTCAGCGTCCGGTCCGGGTTGCGCGGCGTCAGAGTAAAGGTCGACGGAGCCTTGGCCACCATCTCGCGGACAAAATCGCGCCCCATGCGGACGTTTTCGCCGTTCACGGTACAGCCCGCTTGGCGCAGGATCTCGACCGCCTCGGGGTGCAGGAACTCGATCCCGATCTCTTCGAGGATGCGCATGCAGGCGTTGTCCAGCCGCACAACGCCCTCTTCGGTCAGCGGCTCTGTCGGGCGGTCGATATTGACCGGCAGACGCCACGGCATCTGATCGATGACCGGACCGCCCCGGCGCTTGTTGCCAGAGCGGCCTCCGGCGCGGCGACGTTTGTGGGGTTCTACGATGGGATCAGCGGCGTCCGGCATAACGACTCTCCGTGGCAGGTCAGACCTATCTCACCGCGCCGCAGGCGAATACGCCTTCGCGTTACCGACCGTTTTTGTCGCTTTCAGATACCGGCCCGCGCAAGCCATCCCGGCAGATGCCCGATATCAGGCAAAACCACGTCCGCCATCGGGGCCAATGCGTCGGCCCCGGCCAGTCCGGTCAACACGCCCGCCGTCCACATGCCCGCCGCGCGCCCGGCCACCAGATCGTGTAGGCTGTCACCCACCATGATCACCCGGTCCGGTGCGTGCCCCGTGGCGGCGGCAAAGGCCAGCAACGGCTGCGGCGAAGGTTTCGCGCCGTGCCCGCTGTCCGCCCCGGCGACAAAATCGAACATCCCTTCGATACCCGCCGCGCGCAGATGCGCCCGCGCTACGGACTCGCTGTCGTTGGTCATCACGCCAAGGGTCAGCCCGCGCGCGGCCAAACCCGCAAGGTACGGCACCAGTGCCACGGCCTCGCTCAGCGGGGCGCTCTCTGCCTCGGCCACAATCAGCGCTTCGAGGTCATCGATGCTCCGCCCCGGGAGGACGGGCGCGATCAGGGCCGCCACTTCGCGGTTGGTCCCGGCGATCACCGGGCTGTCAGGCAGGAAACCGCCAGCGCCAAGGTCGAACTTCAGCGCCCGCGCCAATCCGTGCCGGCGCAGCTCTTCGCCTTCGGCCAGCCGCTCGATCAGTCGGGCGGCAAAGGTGTTCCATGTGGCGGCAAAGTCGAACAAGGTGCCGTCCTTATCGAACAGGACGGCCTCGATCTGTGCTGCACTCATGTCCAGTGCACCATTTCTCCGCCGGGCAACACCATGCGTGCGGCCATCGGCTCTTCGGGCTTCAGCCCCAGATCCGTACAGAAAGCCATTACCCAGACATCGTCCATAAGCAGGAAGTCCAGCACCGACCCCTGAAAGCTGGGGTCTTGCAGCCCGTCGCGGAAATCGGCCTCTGACGCGCCTGTCGCGCCAAGGAAGACCGGCAGCAATTCGTCATTGCCCGCCACCCAGGCAACGGCCTGCAGGCCCACGGTTTCGGCGGCTTCCCGCGACAGCTGCATTTTGAAATCTTTCCGAAAGGGTTTCTTAACCAATATTCATCAAAGCTGAGCAAACAGGAAAGTGCAAGTACGGCGGGCAGCCGTCAGGCCACCTATGTGGGGGGTGCGATATGACCGGAAGAATACTGATCGTCGACTCGGTTCCCACCAACCGGATCATCCTGCGTGTCAAACTTTCCGCTGCATATTATGAGGTTGTTCAGGCAGATAGCGGCCAAGCGGCCCTGTCATTGCTGCGCCGGACGGCGCCCGATCTTGTCATCACCGCGACAGACCTGCCCGACATGACGGGCAGAGAGCTGTGTGCCACGATCCAGGACCAGAAAGGCGGGCTGCGAATCCCCGTTGTCATCCTGCATCGTGAGGACGATCCGGGCGAACGGCTCGCGTCTCTGGCGGCTGGCGCGGATGATGTGCTGACCCGGCCCGTTAACGATCTTGTGATGCTGGCGCGACTGCGGTCGCTGCTGCGCGCCCGCGACGCCGAGGCCGAACTTCAACTGCGCGACGACACCCGCCGCGCGCTTGGTCTTGCCGAACAGGGGGCCGATTTCATCGCGCCGGGGCTGGTCCGACTGGTCTCGCCCCCCCGCCTGCCCGAAACCCGCGCTCTGAAAGACGGGCTTGAGGCGCGGATTTCCGATCGGGTCGAGGTCATCGACCCCGAGGATGCCCTGCGTGAGCTTGCGCGTGCGCCCGATGTGGTCATCGTGGTCGAACCGCCGGGCAGCACCGGCGAGGCGCTGAGCCTGCTGCCGCAACTGCGCGCCAGCCGCGACACCCGCCATTCCGCGCTGATCTACATCGCGCAACCGCACCAGCAACGTGAGGCCGCCAGCGCGCTGGATATGGGGGCAAATGACCTGCTCAGCTCGGGTCTGGACCTTGACGAACTGGCCATCCGCCTGCGCAAGCAGATCGACCGCAAGCGGACCAACGACCGGCTGCGCGCAAATATGCGCGACGGCCTGCGCGCGGCTGTCTGCGATCCGCTCACCGGGCTTTATAACCGCCGCTACGCCGTGCCACATGTTTCGCGTCTGGCCGAACGCGCCGCTTTGCAGAAACGCCCCTATGCGTTGCTGCTGGCCGATCTCGATTTCTTCAAGCAGGTCAACGACGATCACGGCCATGCGGCGGGCGACGCCGTGCTGGTCACCCTCGCCCAGCGGCTCAAGGACAACCTGCGCGCCGCCGACCTGATCTCGCGCTGGGGCGGTGAGGAGTTCCTTGTCGCCATGCCCGATGCCGACCGCAATGCCGCCAAGCGCACTGCGGAACGCCTGTGCCGGATCATGGCGCGGCAACCGGTTTCCCTGCCCAATGGCAAGCGGATCACCGTGACGCTGTCGATTGGTGTGGCCATTGGCCGGGCCGGTGGCGATACCGGACCGCTTGACCTTGTCGCCCGTGCGGATGAGGCGCTTTATGCGGCCAAGCACAAGGGGCGCAACACCGTGGTCATGGCCGATACGGTGCGCCTGTTGACTGCGCCCAAAAGCGCGGTTTCGGACACCTCTGCGCGCCGCGCCCGGCTCACCTAACCATCGCTGCGGTCCGCACTGCTGGGCCGGTCCTTGCCGTCAGCCGCCGTGGCTGTCAGCCGCCGTGGCTGTCAGCCGCCGTGCCCGTCAATCCAGGTGCCCGTCAGTCGCGGTGCCCGTCCTTGCCGTCGTCGCGCGACCTGTCGCGCCCTCCACGATGGCGCATCTTTTCCAGTTCCTGCTCCAGCCGGTTGGCATAGGCGCGCCGCTCATCCACCGACATCTCTGACAGGAACGTCATCAGGACTTCTTGCCCGCGCACCCGCACATCGACCGCGCGCTTGCCCTGATCCTGCAGCAAGGCATCCAGCGCCACCGGATCGAAAGGTTCATCGCGCAGCAAGGCCAACGCCCGCTGATAATCCGCCAGATAGGCCGCCCGCATCGCCTTGCCGTCGCGCCGGACCGACCGCCACAACGCCTGCCGCAGCTCGCGCCGCTGGTCCTCATCGAAGGCCCGCGTATAGGGCAGCGCCGGATCGCTCCGGTCGGTGCGCGGCACCGGTGGCCCGTTGAGGACCATCCCGCCAACCGCCCCGACCACAGCGAGGTTAAGCGCGAGGGACACAAACAGCACAACGCGCAGCCAGCGCCCCGGTTTGCCCTTCTTTTCCACCTCAGCGGACATCCATCACCCTTCCATCAGCGCAAGGTCAAAGCTGCTCAGCGGATCGACCCCGATGGTCCCCAGCGCGGCCGCATCGCCGCCCCAGAACACCGTCAGCCCGTCCGGCGGGCTCACCCCGATCCAGATCCCTGCCGCACAGGCCGTGGCCAGCCCGGCCATTCCGGCCCAACCGCCCAGCGCCTCGCGCAGTTGACGCAAAACACCGGCCGGCCGCAGCCCCGCCACAGCCGGTGCATCGGCGCGCGCCGCCGGTTGCTCGGCCAGCGCCTGCGCCTCGATCCGGGCAAGGAAATCGCCTCCGGGCTGCGGAGGCTCTGCCCGCGCTGCGGCAAAAAACGAGTCCAGCCCGGCCCCGTCGGTCCCGGTCTGAAACAGATCGCCCTTGGTATCCTTGCGCTCAGTCATCGTCTTCGTATCCCAGTTCATCGCGCCGCCCGATCAGCGCCGCTTCCAATGCCCGCTTGCCCCGCGCCACCAGACTTTCGACCGCGCGTGGCCCGATGTCCATGATCTCGGCGATCTCGGGATTTGCCAGTCCCTCGATGTGCCGCAGGATCACCGCCTGACGCTGTCGGTCGGGCAACGCGTCCAGCGCCAGTTGCAGCGCCTCGGCGCGGGCCTGCTGTTGCATCCCCATCGCCGCCGAAGGCGCCCCGTCCACAGGCTCCGGCACCGAGTCGAGATCCGGCCCGCCGCGCCGCCGCCGGATGCGGTCGATACACAGGTTCGCCGTCACCCGGTACAGCCAGGTCGTGACCTTGGCCTCGCCCATGCGCCAGCCCGGTGCCGCGCGCCACAGCCGCAGCAGCGCCTCTTGCGCCACGTCCTCAGCCTCGGCCCGGTCACCGCCCAGCATCCGCATGGCATGGCCAAAGACACGCGGCGTCAACCGCTGCGTCAGCGTCCGCGCCGCTCCGGCGTCTCCGGCCGCGTAGGCCGCCAGCAGATCCTCGTCCGCATCCGCGCTCATGGCTTCAAAGGGCATGTCCCATCCATCGTTACGCGCTATCCCGGTCTGGTCCTGCATGCAACGGTCCGGGCGGCGGACCCCGCCGCCCGGCTGTCAGTTTCAGCCGTCGTCCGACATGTCGGGGCCACCGAAGAACGGGAAGCCATGACCCCGGCCACCATGATCGCCCCGATCGCCACGGTGGCCATGCTCACCGCGTTTTCCGCCGAAACGGTGCTTGCCGCCGTCGCGCATCTTGCCGCGCGCCTGCTGCATTTCTTCCATCGTCAGCGCGCCGTCCTTGTCGGCGTCAAGCCGGTCGAACATCGCTTCGGGGCCGCGCTTGGGGCCACCGGCAGCCAGCTCATCGGCGCTCAGCAGACCGTCGCCGTCGGTGTCCAGACGCTCGACCATGGTCTTCATGCGCTCCACGCGCCGTGCATCGCGGGCGGCACTCATCTCATCCTGAGACAGCTTGCCGTCGCCATCGGTATCGACCGCCTCAAAACGCGCAGTCCTGAAGGCCTCCATCTCGTCCTTGGTGATCTTGCCATCCTTGTCGGCGTCGATCTGCTCGAACATCTCTTCCATGCCCGCGCCGCGCGGACCACGGTCGCCGTAGCCTTTGCCATGCGCCGATGCGATACCTGCGGTGCCCATCACGACGACCAGAGCGCCGGTGACCATAAGTGCAGATTTCTTCATGTCTTGTCCTTCCAGAGGTTGTCTCGGTGTTCCGAGCCGCCATTCCTCGGGCGTCTCTGCAGGCTATCACGGGCCATCGCGGCGCTTCCGTCGAAAATAAATCCTCACGAACACTCACGCGCCCGTGATCTGTGACATCCGGACGCAAGGACGTTTTGCACCCTACCGGCACCCCGCTTGGAGGGCCATCTTACGAGGCCAAACGCGAGGTCGAGCATGGACAAAACTCAGGACAAAAATGGCACCGATACGTTCTGGCCAACCCTTTGGCGCGGCTGGCGTCGGAAATGCCCGAATTGCGGGACCGGTCAGATGCTCAGCGGCTATCTGACCGTGCGCGATAGCTGCCCGGTCTGCCGTGAGGACCTGCACCATCACCGCGCCGACGACGGGCCGGCCTATCTGACGATCCTGATCGTCGGGCACCTGATGGCGCCCTTGCTGCTGGTGGTCTTCACCACATTCCGCCCGGACCCGCTTGTGCTGTTCACGATCTTTGCCGTTGGCTGCGTCGCGCTCTCGCTCTATCTTCTGCCCCGATTGAAAGGGGCGATCGTGGCTTTCCAGTGGGTCCGCGGGATGCACGGATTCGCCCCCCATAACTGAGGGGGCGACATGACCGGGCCGATGACAGACCAGAGCACAGTGAAACCCATCGACAAGACCGCCATTCGCGACGCCGCCACCGTGGTGGTGCTGCGCGACCGGGCGACGCGTCCGCGCGTCCTGATGGGGCAGCGTGGGGCCAAAGCGGCCTTTATGCCCAACAAGTTCGTCTTTCCCGGCGGTGCCGTCGATGCAGAGGACGCGGCCGTTCCGCTGGCCCGCCCGCTGCCGCCGCTCTGCGCCGCCCGCCTGACAGAGGACGCCAGCACCGAAATCGCAGAGGCGCTGGCCGTCGCGGCAGTGCGCGAACTGTGGGAGGAAACCGGCCAGATCCTCGGGGTTCCGGCCCCGTGGCCCGGCACAATCCCCAACGACTGGCTGGAATTTGCAGGCACCGGCCACCGCCCCTCTGCCGAACCGCTGCAATTTATCTTTCGCGCGATCACCCCGCCGGGCCGACCGCGCCGCTTTGATGCGCGGTTCTTTCTGCTCGACGCGGATGAACTGGCCTCCGACCCCGATGATTTCCACGGTGCCGCGGATGAACTGTCTCATCTGCAATGGATCGCGGTGGATGAAATCCGCCACTACGACCTGCCCTTCATCACCGAGGTGGTGCTGGCAGAGGTCGCCGCCCGCGCCACCGATCAGACGCCGCCGGACTCGGTTCCTTTCTTCCGCAACGACGATGAGGCCAGCCTGTTCCTGCGCCTGCGCGGGGTCGAGATGCGCGACGACTAGGCGCGCTCACCTCTGGCCCTTGCGGGCAGGGCGTCGTATGACGCCGCCATGCTGAACACGATTTCCTATGGCACCCCCGGTCCCACGCCCCTGATCATCGTTCACGGCCTCTATGGCTCTGGTCGCAACTGGGGCGTGATCGCCAAGCGGCTGGCCGATCACCGCCATGTGCTGACCCCGGACATGCGCAACCACGGCGACAGCCCGCGCACCGATACCCACAGCTATCCCGACCTTGCCGCCGATCTGGCCGATCTGATCGACGCCCACGGCGGGCGGGCGCATGTGGTGGGGCATTCGATGGGCGGCAAGGCGTCGATGACCCTCGCGCTCCAACACCCTGAGAAAATCGCCTCGCTGCTGGTCGCCGACATCGCGCCCGTTGCCTATACCCACAGCCAGATCCAGTTCATCGAGGCGATGCGCGCCGTTGACCTGTCCCGCGTCGAAAAGCGGTCGGATGCAGTGGCGCAACTGGCCGAACATGTGCCCGACAAGACGCTGCAAAGCTTCTTTACCCAGTCGCTCGACCTGCAAAACAAACGGTGGAAGCTGAACCTCGACACGCTGGCGGATGAGATGCCCAAGATCCTTGGCTTTCCCGACGTGACCGGCAGCTACGATGGGCCGACGCTCTTTTTGTCCGGCGGGCAGTCGGACTATGTCCTGCCCGAACACCGCGACCGTATCCGCGCGCTGTTCCCCAAGGCACGCTATGCCAAGATGCCCAAGGCCGGTCACTGGCTGCACGCCGATGACCCTCGGGGATTCGAGGCATCGGTGCGGGCCTTTCTCGATCACGTCGACCCCGCGTAGGGCGGGGTTTACCCCGCCGCGCCTCTGCCACAGGCAGGCACATGGCGAAATGGGCAGCGCGTGGCTCTCGCGGCACCCTTCATTCAGGATTTTCAAAACTACAGGTTTTCCTTCCGAAAACCGCCGCTTGCCCATTTACAGAAGATGCCGCAACGGCATTCTGGCCCCATGCGACACGCCACAAACGCGATGGCGCGCCCGGGGCGTGCGCTATCAGCCTTCCATGACCCTCAGATCGCCTTCCAGCCAAGGCAGCTGCGCCAGCGCGGGGGCGATGACCATGTCGGCCACCAGCATCCGCATGGTGCGCGCCACGTCGCGCGGCACCCGGTCGGCCCAGTCGGTCCCGGCAAACAGCGAAATGGTCCGCGAAAAGGGTTTGAACGGCACCGGATGCGCCTCCAGCTGGTCGTGGTAGCGCCCGGCCCGCATGTAGCCCAGCGGCGTGGTGATCGCCCAGCCCATGCCGCGCGCCACCAATGTCATCAACGACAGATGCGCGCCAATTTCGAACCGCTCGGCGAATTCCAGCTTTTGCCGCGCCAGATGCGCCTCGATCTGGCGGCCGATCATCTGCGCCCGGTCATAGCGCAGGATCGGCAGGCTTTGCACCATCGGGTCGATGCCGCCCGCCGCCTCGACCGCCCCCTTGGCGCACACCAGAATGTAAGGATCTCGTACCAAAGGATACTCCACGATTCCATCGATCACCTCACCACTGCTCGCAGCGATCGCAAGGTGCAGGCGCCGCGCCTTGATCTCGGCCGAAATCTCATGGCTGGGGGCGGTGATCAGCTTGAACCGGCAGCGGGTCATGCTTTCGGCAAGGATGGTCACAAGGCGCGGCGTCAGGTCGTTGTCGAAATCGTCGATGACGCCCAGGCTGAGCGTCGACAGATGCGTCAGGTCCATCACCGTCAGCTCATTCTGCGCCAGCCGCAACTGCCGCAGCACCGCCTGCGTGCGCAGCAGGAACGAGCGCCCCGCCGGGGTCATCCGCATCGGGCGGCGTCCGTGGTCCACAAGATCGACGCCCAGCGCGCTTTCCAGATTGCGCATCTGCTGGCTGACCGCAGGCTGACTGAGACCGGTCACATCGGCCGCCTTGGCCACCGACCCGCTGTCGGCCAAGGCCTCAAAGACCTCAAGCCCCCGAAGCGTCACACCCTTCATCAACATCGCCGACTCCCCGCAGTCACAGTTTCCGTTTTTGTGAAGATACCCCCCCACGTCAAGGAAAACGCATGCCCCGCCTGATCAAATCCGCCCCCGGCCTGCCCCCCGCCGCGCAGGCCGATGTTTCCGACACCGTGCAAGTCATGCTCGCCCGATTGAAAGCTGGCGGAGAACAGGCGGCACGCGACTATGCCGAACGGCTTGACCACTGGACCGGCGAGATCATCGTGCCACCAGAAACAGCGCGCGCTGCGGGCGATCACCTGCCCGACTCTCTGAAGCAGGCGCTCGACTATGCGCATGACAACATTCGCCGCTTTGCACAGGCGCAGCGCGCCTCGCTGCGCGATGTCGAGATCGAGTTGCAACCGGGCCTGATGGCCGGGCAGAAAAGCCTGCCGGTCGGCGCGGCGGGCTGTTACGTGCCGGGCGGGCGTTACGCGCATATCGCCTCGGCGTTGATGACCATTGCGACGGCCCGCGCCGCCGGTGTGCCACATGTCACCGCCTGCGCCCCGCCGCGCCGCGCGCCGGACGGAACCGCGCAGGGCATCGACCCGGCCACGCTGTACACCATGCATCTGGCCGGGGCCGACACCATCCTCTGCCTTGGCGGCGTGCAGGGGGTTGCCGCGATGGCCTATGGCCTGTTCGGCACCCCGCCCGCCGACGTACTGGCCGGTCCCGGCAACGCCTATGTGGCCGAGGCCAAGCGCCAGTTGTTTGGCCCCGTTGGCATCGACATGTTCGCGGGCCCGACCGACGTGCTGATCCTCGCCGATGCCACCGCCGACCCGGCGCTGGTGGCGCTGGATCTTGCCGGTCAGGCCGAACACGGGCCGACATCGCCCTGCTGGCTGGTCACCGATCACGAACCGCTGGCCCGCCGTGTGGCCGACCTGATGCCGGACACCTGCGCCCGCCTCGGCACGGAAAACGGGGCGACCGCAAAATCCGCCTGGGACGCGATGGGCGAAATCATCCTCTGCGACAGCCGAGAGGAAATGGCCGCCGAATCCGACCGTTACGCCCCCGAACACCTGCACGTTCAATGCGCAGACCTGCCGTGGTGGCAAAACCGCCTGACCGCCTATGGCTCGCTCTTTCTGGGGGCCGACACCACCGTCGCCTTTGGCGACAAGGCCTCCGGCCCCAACCACGTGCTGCCCACCGGCGGCGCGGCGCGTTACACTGGCGGGCTGTCGGTCCACAAGTTCTTGAAAACCGTCACTTGGCAACGCGCCACACCCGAGGCATTGCCCGCCCTCGCTCGCGCCACCGCTGTCATCTCCCGCGCCGAAGGCATGACCGGTCATGCCTTGACGGCAGAGGCCCGCCTCGCCACCCTCGCCCCGCGCGCCTTTGTCGCCAACGAAAGCTGAAATTTATGAACCTCACCAAATTCCCCCGCGTCCGGCTGGCCCACCTGCCCACGCCGCTTGAACCGATGCCGCGCCTGTCCGAACTGCTGGGCGGGCCTGAAATCTGGATCAAGCGGGACGACTGCACCGGCCTTTCAACCGGCGGCAACAAGACCCGCAAGCTGGAATTCCTCATGGCCGAGGCGATGGACCAAGGCGCTGACATCGTCCTGACCCAAGGCGCGACACAATCCAACCACGCCCGCCAAACCGCGGCGGCGGCGGCGAAACTGGGGATGGAGTGTCATATCCTGCTGGAGGATCGCACCGGCTATAACCACGAGAACTATCGCTATAACGGCAACGTCCTGCTGGACGTGCTGCACGGCGCGACAATCGAACATCGCGGCCCCGGTCTGGACATGAACGCCGAGATGGAGGCCGTGGCCGACCAGATGCGCACCAAGGGCCGCAAGCCCTACACCATCCCCGGCGGCGGCTCGAACGCCACCGGCGCGCTTGGCTATGTCAACTGCGCGCTGGAGATGCTCAACCAGTTTGTCGAAATGGGTCTCAAGGTGGATCACATTGTCCACGCCACCGGCTCTGCGGGCACACAGGCCGGGCTGATCACCGGGCTCAAGGCGATGAACGCGGGTATCCCGCTGCTGGGCATCGGCGTGCGCGCCCCCAAACCCAAGCAAGAGGAAAACGTCTACAACCTTGCCGTCAAGACCGCCGAAAAGCTTGGCTGCCCGCGCGTGGTGTCGCGTGAGGACGTGGTCGCCAACACCGATTACGTGGGCGACGGCTATGGCATCCCCGCCGAGTCGACGCTGGAGGCAATTGACATTTTTGCTCGGACAGAGGCGATCCTGCTCGACCCTGTTTACTCAGCCAAGGGGGCCGCTGGCCTGCTTGATCTCGTCCGCAAGGGCCATTTCAAGAGCAATGAGCGCGTGGTCTTTCTGCACACCGGCGGTGCCATCGGCCTGACCGGCTATACCCATGCCTTTGACGTGAAATCCCGCGCATGAGGAATTTTCGCCGAAAATTCGCCTCCCCTCGGAGGGTGGTGTGAACCCGGTCGGCATACTGGGCGGGATGGGGCCACAGGCCACCATCCTGCTCATGCAAAAGGTGCTGGATGCGGTGCCCGCGCAGGACGATGGGGGCCACGTCCCGCTGATCGTACACCAGAACCCCGGGGTGCCGTCCCGGATTGCCGCGCTGGTCGAGGGCACCGGCCCCTCGCCCCTGCCAGTCCTGCAGGACATGGCCCGCGATCTGTCCGCCGCAGGGGCCACCGCGCTGGCCATGCCCTGCAACACCGCGCACCACTACGCGGCCGGTATCCGCGCGGCGAGCGACCTGCCGTTTCTGGACATGCTGTCCGCCACCGCCCGCGCGCTGTCAGACAAGGGCCGGATCGGCATTCTCGCCTCTCCCGCCACGCGCCTGACCGGGATCTTCGATCATTACTTCGACGCCCCCTATACAGCGCCGCCCGACGATGCGCCGCTGCTGGAGATGATCCGCGCCATCAAGGCTGGCGCGCGGCCAGAGATGATCCTGCCCGCCCTCACCGAACAGGCGCGCCGCCTGCAGGAACGCACCGATCACATCCTGATCGCTTGCACGGAACTGTCGCTTGCCGCGCCGCTGCTGCCCCCGGACCTTGCATGGACCGACAGTCTGGATTGTCTGGTGGACCGGATCGTGGCCCACGCGTCGCAAGACGGCTGACCACCGGATCGGACGACGCTGTCAGGTGCCCCGGCAGGTGCTCTCGGCACGCGCCGCAAACGCCTTGTACCGTTTCCAAAAGGCTTCGTTACGGGGATTGTCCGATTGGCGGATTTCCTGCGCCTTGTGCGGGTCGGAAAAGAAGGTCACCGCCAGCCGCTGATCCGAGGACGTCAGATCGCTGTTCGCCACCGTCTGCACGCAACCGCATCGCTGCCGCGTCGCACCCGATCGGCCCGCGCGCATGCAGGCATCGGCAATCGGCCCCGAGGACACACGCACCTGCGGCGCCGCTCCATAACTGCGTTTCGAAGTTGTCCCGCCGCCGCAGGCTGCAAGCCCGAGGCAGGCAGCCAGAATAACTGCTTGTTTCATCTCACCTGTCTCTCGTTGCCCGGGTGCGGATTTTCCGTCTCCCCCGGCTCTGCCCTCAGGTGGCATCATGCGACAAACGGCGCGAAGCTTCAAGAATCCAAGCGCAATCCGGCAAAGGTCTCCCCGACATAGTGCGCATAGGGCACCCATGCCTCCGTCTGCGCCCGGTAAATCGGCTGCCGCACCTGTCCGGCAGAGGCGGTGTGCACCACGCGACCGTTGTCCTGCGGCGACAGACAGGCCGCGTCCCAGTCCAGCCCCAGATCCGCGATCAGCGTCCGGGTCTCTTGCTCTGGATCGGCGGTCAGCGCCGCATACTCCAGCCGCCGCACCCGCCCCGGCCACGCGGCCTCGCAACGCGCGGTCCAGTCGCGGTACAGTCCGTGGTAGGCGACCACATCGTCCAGATCGTAACAATAGCCCAGCGAGGACGCGGTGAAATACTGTTTCAGGTTCGACCAGCAGACCGAGGGCGCGTCGCGCACCACATGCACGATCCGTGCCTCTGGCAAGGCAGCGCAGATCAGCGGCAGAAAGCAAAAATTGTGGGGCATCTTGTCGGTGACATAGCGCGCGCCGCCGGCATGTTCCGCCACCGCCTCCAGATAGCCCCGGCGCAGCGCCCGCAGGCGGTCTTTTGTCACCCGCTCGCCCTCCAGCAAACCGCGCGCCAGATCGGCCATGAGCGGCAGTTCCCCCGCCCCCGCAACCTCAGCGTGGGCAGAGACGATCTGCTCGGCCAGCGTGGTGCCAGAGCGCGGCATCCCGAGGATGAAAACCGGCACCACCGGCGCGGGATCGACCCGTGTCAACGGCGTAACCGCCATCTCCCCAAGCCGCTGAAACAGCGCCCTATCCTGCGAAATATCGTATCCCATCAACGCCTTGCGCAGGGCATTGCCCTCTTTCAGGAACCGCCACGCCGCCTCCGTCTGCCCCAGCGCGTCACAGGCATCGAACAGGCCAAAGCAGACCCGCGCCCGGTCCATCGGCGGCAGCGAGGGGTCGTCATACAGCGCCCGCATCTGCGCCAGTTGCCCATCCTCAGACGTCCAGCGCTTGATCGCGGCAAGGTTGCGGTGCGCCTCGGCAAAACCGGGCGCGATGTCCACCGCTGTCTCATAGCTGGCGTGCGCCGCGTCAAACCGCCCCTCTTCATACGCGGCAACCCCAAGGATGTTGTGCGCGGTCGCCACCTCTGGCGTCTTGTCGATCACCGTCTGGCACAGCTCTGCCGCCTCCGGCAAAGCACCGCGATCCGCCAGAACAGAGGCCAGTTCCATCCGCGCGCCCGCATTGTCCGGGGCCAGTTCCAGCGCCGCGCGCACCTGTGCCTCTGCCTCGGCCATCCGTCCGGTTGCGCGCAGCGCCACCGAATGGTTCACCCGCGCCTCGGCCAGATCGGGCCGCAACCCGGCTGCCCGTGCCAGCGACTCCTCGGCCTGCGGGAACGCGCCCAGCTCCAGCAGCACACCACCGTGGATCTGCCAGAGCACATAGCTGTCGGGATAGACCGGCAACAGCCGCGCCGCCTGTTCGGCCACCAGCAGGGTGTGCCCGGCCTGATGCGCCTCAACCAGCTTTTCCAATAAATCCTGTGACGGTGCCGCCTCTGGCAAACGCGCCATCAGCGCCCGCGCCCGCGCATTGCGCGGATACCGCGCCAGCACATCGCGGCACAGCACCTTGGCCTGTGCCACATCGCCCTTGTGCATATACGCCTTTGCCCGTGCCAAGCTTGTCTCGACCGTCGCCATGCTGTGCCCCTCGTTGTCCGGGGGCACCCTATGGGGCACTTGGTAAAGAAGAGGTGTGTGCAGACCCGCTCAGCGGGTTGTGCCCAGACCGCCATCCCCGGAGAACCCGCCCCGCACGGTCTTGCCCGTGCCCGACGCCCCGTGAAAGCCATCAATCTGCGCGGTCAGGCTCTTGTCGGCGGCCGTGCGATCCGTCGGTCCGGCAATGGCCTCGGCCACGGCAAGGTTCAGGACAAGGGCGGTGATAAGAGCGGTGCGGATCATGACGGTCTTCCTTTTGGCAGTGTTTCTCAGACCCTACCGCCGCCGCGCAACGCCCCACAGTCAGGGATTCCTCCTCATGGAATACCGGACCTTGCCGCGCTCCCACAGACCCAGACCCAGACCCAGACCAGCCGTTGCGGCCCATACGCAAAACTTGCTACCCCCACGTCAGCGAAAAAGGGGACCGGCCGTGCGACGACAGGCTTTCATCACACTGGCACTCTGCGCTCTGGCGCTGGCGGGCTGCGACGTGGACAACGGCAGCCTCGACCGCGCGCGCCAGAACTTTGGCACCGACGACCCGCGCCCCGATGCCTTTTACACCTGCGGCAGCCACAATTGCAGCAAACGCATCGCCGTGTCCCTCAGCGCCAAGGAATGGGCCACCGCCCGCGCCCCTCTCATGCGCCGCCCCCGCTCCGCCGGGGCAGAGCGCCGCGCCCTGGCCGAGGCCCTGCGACGGCTAGAGGTCATGGTCGGCGAAAAGACCGGCTACAATTCGGACCTCGCCTATTCGACGCTGCAAGTGGCGGGCAAGGCGCAGGACTGCGTCGATGAGATGGTCAACACCGCCGTCTACCTTCCGATGCTGGACGACGCCGGTCTGCTGCGCCTGCATCGCCCCGGCCAGCGCGTCACCATCGGCTTTATGACGCGGCGGTTCTGGACCCATACGGTGGCCTCGATTGTCCAGAAGGACACCGGCCAAGAGTTCATCGTCGAGACATGGGCCGTGGACCACGGCAAGACACCCTACATCATGGACCGCAAAGCCTGGGCCGCAAACGCGCCGCTCCGGCGAGATTTCTGAGCAACGCAGGACGCTTTCACGCCACCTACCAACCCGCCGTAGGCCGGGGGTCTGCCCGGCACCACACCCCGTAGGGTGGGTTTCCAACCCACCACCCCGGCTGCCCAAAAGAACCACCCCATCCAATCCGTAGGGCAGGGTTCACCCCGCCATCACGGCAATAGAGACAACCACGTCTGGACTGTCTGAATCAATGTCTGCACCTTTGCGGGATTGGCGACAATCAATGCGGTCCCAGCCGCCGGGATACTCCATTTGATAGCAGTATCAACGACAAGATCCGCCTTCCTCCCAAGCCACTTAATGCAGACGCCAAGCCCCTGTGCCAACGCCTCCAATGCTCTGGCGACCCTCGCCTTGTCTGGCGTCTCCGCCTCCGCCTCCTCGGCAATCTCCTCGACAGCGGCCCAAATAATCGTCTGACTGGCCACCACCTCAGCGGGAACCTCGATTGGCTCGGGCGGGCTGTTCCCACCAATCCCCAAGCGGTTTTGAACCAAAGCCGCTTCGCGGTCAGCGAGTAGCGCGGCGGCGGCCTTTTGAACCTCCAACCGCGCCTCGATCTCCGCAATCGCCCCGGCCACCGCGTCCGCCCCGGCCTCCCAAACCTCCTGCGGGATCAGCGCCACGCGGCGCTGCAACTCCCAGTCCAGCGGCGCGCCGCGCACCATGCCTTCATACCAGCGCTTGAAAAAGTCAAAGCGTGGGTCGGTGTCGAGCAGGGTCGGGCCAATATCGTCGGGCGACAGCCCCTCCGGCCATCCAGCTTCGTGCCACAGAGACGTGGACAGCATGGACGCCGGGGCAAGACCTGCATCTGTATAGATCGCTTCCATGCCGTCGACGTTGAAGGGTTCGGTGGTGCCTCTGGCGGCGTCGAAAGTTTTGTTGGCTGCACTGGCGGCGTTTGTGACGGCCCTGGTTGCATTGAGGGCAGCGAAGGCGGCAGCGGCGGCAGACGCGTTTGTGACTGCATTGGTTTCGTTGGTGGCAGCAAAGGCGGCCAAGGCGGCTGCATTCGCGGCGGCGGTTCTGATTTCGGGGGTTGGATATGTGCTCGCAACCCCCGAAATCACGCTACACCTAGCTGTCAAGAGGGCTAGCCCTTCCCGCTGGCTGCGCGCCTCGTCAGTGCCCCTCCAAAACCGCGACGACAAAACAATCGGCCAGACCCGCAGGGCCGCCCGCGCGGCAATCGCCACGCAGACCTCCCGGCTCTGCACCTCTAGCCAGCGCTTAAACGCCTCGTGATCCTTAAACTCCATGCCACCTGCACCATCCTGCCCGCGATCACCGTACACAGAGTCCCCAGCCTCTCAACCCTGCACCCCCATCCCCACTTGACCAAACCCTTCATCCACAGCATATCGCAGGACATGAGCACACCCCTGTCCCGCATCCGCAACTTCTCCATCGTCGCCCACATCGACCACGGGAAATCCACCCTGGCCGACCGGCTGATCCAGCTCACCGGCACCGTCGCCGAACGCGACATGAAGGCCCAGATGCTGGACGCCATGGATATCGAGCGCGAACGCGGCATCACCATCAAGGCCAACACCGTCCGCATCGACTATCCCGCACAGGACGGCCACACCTATATCCTCAACCTGATCGACACCCCCGGACACGTCGATTTCGCCTATGAGGTCTCCCGCTCCATGCGCGCGGTCGAGGGGTCCTTGCTGGTCGTCGACGCCACCCAGGGGGTCGAGGCGCAGACGCTCGCGAACGTCTACACCGCCATCGACGCCGACCATGAGATCGTCACCGTCCTCAACAAGATCGACCTGCCCGCCGCCGAACCCGAACGCATCGCCGAGCAGATCGAGGATGTCATCGGCATCGACGCCTCCAACGCCTGCCTGATCTCGGCCAAGACCGGGGTCGGCATCCCCGACGTGCTGGAGGCCATCGTCAAGCGCCTGCCGCCGCCCCATTCCGGCGATCCCGATGCGCCGCTCAAGGCGATGCTGGTCGACAGCTGGTATGACCCCTACCTTGGCGTCGTGGTCCTTGTCCGCATCATGGACGGCACTCTGAAAAAGGGCGACAACATCCGCATGATGCGCACCGGCGGCAAATACGGCGTCGACAAACTGGGCGTCTTCCGCCCCGCCATGCAGGACGTCAAGGAACTCGGCCCCGGTGAGATCGGCTTTTTCACCGGCTCCATCAAGCAGGTCCGCGACACCAAGGTCGGCGACACCATCACCCACGAAAAGCGCCCCTGTGAGACGCCCCTGCCCGGCTTCAAACCCTCGATCCCGGTGGTCTTCTGCGGCCTGTTCCCGGTCGACGCCGCCGATTTCGAGGACCTGCGGGACTCCATCGAAAAGCTCGCCCTCAACGACGCCTCCTTCAGCTTTGAGATGGAAACCTCTGCCGCCCTCGGCTTTGGCTTCCGCTGCGGCTTTCTTGGCCTGCTGCACCTTGAGGTGATCCGCGACCGCATTGAGCGCGAATACAACATCGACCTGATCACCACCGCGCCCTCGGTGATCTATCACGTCTTCATGAAGGACGGCTCTGTGCAGGAGCTGCACAACCCCGCCGACATGCCCGACATGTCCAAGGTCGACCATCTCGAAGAGCCGCGCATCAAGGCGACCATCCTCGTGCCCGACGACTATCTGGGCGACGTGCTGAAACTCTGTCAGGACCGCCGCGGCATCCAGCTGGACCTGACCTATGTCGGCAACCGCGCGATGGTGGTCTATGACCTGCCGTTGAACGAGGTGGTCTTTGACTTCCACGACCGGCTGAAATCGGTGACCAAGGGCTATGCCTCCTTCGATTACCAGATGGACTGCTACCGCGAGGACAACCTCGTCAAGATGCAGATCCTCGTGAATGATGAGCCCGTCGACGCGCTGTCCACCATGGTCCACCGCGACCGCGCCGACATGCGTGGCCGCGCCATGTGCGCCAAGCTCAAGGACCTGATCCCGCGCCAGATGTTCAAGATCCCGATCCAAGCGGCCATCGGCGGCAAGGTCATCGCCCGCGAGACCCTGTCGGCCCTGCGCAAAGACGTCACGGCCAAATGCTACGGCGGCGACGCGACCCGTAAGAAAAAGCTGCTGGAAAAGCAGAAGGCGGGCAAGAAGAAGATGCGCCAGTTCGGCAAGGTGGAGATCCCGCAAGAGGCGTTTATTTCCGCCCTGAAAATGGACGAGTAGTCCATTTTACCGGGCGCGTGGGCGGCAGCGGGTTCTGCGCAGCAGGTTCCGCGTGCCCGCAATTTCAGGTAGATAGAAAAGACAAATAGACACGCTTGACGTGAAAAATTCCTGATTTTCTAAAGATCTTTCAAACGACCCATCTGTCGGATAGGTAGAAACCAGCACAAAAGGCCAGCCACCAAAAATTAGAGGTCCAGGATTGAACGACGAGACATTCATTGATAAAATCCGATGGTCCACTCTCGCTCGCTTTACAAATAGCAAAGTGGTGCGACTAACTATTCTAGTTCCTTTTCTAGGTTTTATCTTTATATTAAACGACAACATTAGAAATTTAATTTCCTCAACTGGAGAGGAAAGCACTTTCATTTTTAGAAACCAAATAGAAATCTTTTACATTGGTCTTTTCTTGCTAGGCCTTGGAACGGGCATCTTTTCTCAACTCTCACCAAAGCACTTTAAACTACACGATAGCTACTCAAGCTTCATAGACTTCAAATTGAGATACAGTTCTCTTCGATCTGCCTCCGCCAGTCTGGAAAACTCGTTAAGAATCATTGCACGTCTTGAGAAGTGTCAGAAGTGTCCACCAAGGCTGCGCGACGCTCGAGACAGAATTATAAGAATTTGTACGATAAAATCTGACGACATCCCTAACCTCGAAGCTCCCGAGGAGGAAGAAGAAATTTCAGACGCATGCATTAAAGCTGTCTCAAATGGTCTTGTCGATAAAATAGATGTGTATCGTCTGGAATACTTATCCCAAAACTACGGAAAACCTCTAGCGAGAAAAATTTGCTTCTTCCTACTACTGTCCGGCCTAGCAATTGCATTCACTCCATCTGTCAACACATTCGTTTTTGCAGTCTATTCGCTGCTTAGATCGTAGAAAACCACAAGGCAGGCATTTAAACGCTCAATATTCCGATTCTCCAATAGTGCGTAAAGCCTCCGCCGGAGCACCGACCGCGGGCACTCAGAAACCTCCGCTTGACATTTCATCAAACTCTGCCCGAACCGCGCACCCTACCCAACCAAACCCACCCCCGCCCTAAAGCGCGCATCCCGATGCACCGACGAATACGGCCAATCCTGAACCCGCTCCACCAACCCATGCTTCACCGGATTGATCCAACAATACCGCAGATGCGCCGCGAAATCCGCCTCGTCCCTTATGTGGTGCTCCCAAAACCGCCGCTGCCAAACAGCCGCTTCGCGCTTGTCCGCCCGTAGGCCGGGCTTCAGCCCGGCAAACCGCCCGCTCCGAACAACCGGCAATTCACTTGGCATCTTTGGGTAAGCCGGGCTTAAGCCCGGCCTACACCCATCATCAGAGGCATATTTCTCCCGCACCGCCATCGTGAACCGCGCCTTGATCGCGCCCCACCGTCGGCCATAATCCCTGTCCCCCGCTGGCATCTGCCAGATGCAATGCAAGTGATCCGGCAGCACAACCCAAGCCTCAATCCCGAAGGGCCGCTCGGCCCGCGTCCTGCGCACCGCATCCCGCAAGAGGTCAACCTCCTGCACCAACATCTCGCTTCCACGGTCCGCAAGAGTGACCGTGAAAAAGACGCAAGCGCCGGACACCTTGGGGCGGATGTAGCGGGTCATGCCACATCCTCGCCCAAAGAGGGTTAATGACGCATGAAACCACGCGCTCTCCCCCACATTGCCCCCCAAGCCGCAACACATTACGCTCCCCGACGGGGGGAAAACACGCATGTACCGCAAATGCACAGCTTTGGTGGCCACCTTGGCGCGGATCTTGAGTCTGGTCTTGGGTCTTATCCTGGCCCTGCCCGCCCCGCTGGCCGCGCAGCCCGACGAATGCCTTGGCCATGATCTGAACGACCCCGCCTTGTCCATCCCGATGAACGCCCCCACGCATACATGGACGCTGTATAACCTCGGCCCCGGAGAGGTCGTCATCCGCACCAGCACCGGCGACAATATCCCCGGCCCGGCCCCCAGCAGCGACCCAAAACCCGCCCCTTTTCGGGGCGAGGTGGGCACCAGCTACGCCATCGCCCTCGCTGGTCCGGGTCTGACGATTGTCTACATCTGCCCCGGCCCCTGAGCGGTCCAAGACGGGCCTCTGACCAGCGTCAAAGGTTAAGCGCAGGTAAAACCGTCTCTGTAACCCCTTGATTTCACGTCACCGCCACGCTGTCCACGCGTGGACAGCGCCGCGCGCCGCCTTCAGCCCTGCGCCCCCCGCGCCGCATCGGGATGCTCTTTCAGAAAGTGATGCAGCACGCCGTATAAATCCTTGGCGTGGGCCTTGTTCCCCTTGTGCAGGGCCTCGCGAATATCCTCGCAAATCATCTGCTGCAGCTTGGCCGCCCCGTGATGCTCATGCATCAGATACTCCGCCAGACACGAGGCGTTCACCTCTGGCAGATGGTCATGTTCGGCCACCGCCTCGATCTCTTCGCGGCTCAGGCAGGTCATGTCTTCGATGTCGTCCAGCGTGATCATAGCTCTCCTCCCGGGGTGAATGCCCTGACAGGAGAGAATAGCCCGCCGCGCCCGGCCCGCCTTGATACGGATCATGGCGGCAAAACGCGCCTTACTTGTCGACAGATGCCGCGGTGCCGAGGTCCTCGTAGTAATATTCTTCTTCGGGGATGTAGTCGTCTTCCGAGTCATCCAAGAAGTAGTCGGCGTTTCCTTCGTGATCATACTCCTCATCGCGGAGCCCGAAGGCATCGATCAACATCTCCCGCTCTTGCCGCTGAAGGTAGGCAATCAAACGCGGCAGCGGCGGGCGCGTGGCCTCGATATAGCTTTTGGCCCGGCGCATCGCTTCTTGTTTGCGGGCCACGGACACACCATCCATTGGGTTGGTATAGGCCACCGCGCGCGCGTCCGTCTGACCTTGGGTCGAGACCACACCGCCCGTCGGAGCCCGCCAGCGCGGACCGCCCAGCCAGACCGCCGCGAACATGATCTTGGCGCGGATCTCGGGCGTGCCGCCGACGATCAACCCGTCGTAGAACATGACGTGCACGTCTTCCCACTTGGCCCGGTGGTACATCGACCCGCTCTCATTTCCGACCCCGCAATAGGCATCGTGTACGGCGGCGGCGTTGATAAACTCAGGCGCAGTCGGATCGCCGACAATGGCGACAAATATCTTCGGGATCGAGGCCCCGTCGGTCAGCGTCCGCGGCGGTGCCACCCAGCGGCTGCCCTGCGCATCGACGAAATTCAGAGGATCCGCCGTGGGAAAGAACTTGTATGGGCGTTTGGGCAGTTCGACCGGCTCTGGCAGGACACGCAAAGGCGATTGGCTGAAGGTACAGCCGCCCTGCGGCTGGGTCAGACAAGACAGTTCCGGCGCATCGGCCCGGCTGCTCTGGGCGATGTAACCCGACGTATCGCAAGCCGCGAGCGCAAAGGCGCAGGCGGAAAATAAGGCTAGGGTGCGCATGGGACTATCCATTTGGTCAAATTCGATAGCGGGTAAATACGGGACTCCCGTGCGCCGATCAAGCCGCGCCTGACCCAGATCAAAGATTACGCATGCGCCAAACGATATATGTCGCACAAACAAGCATCTCAGGAGTCCGCCATGTTTCGTTTGGCCAGTTTGCTCTATTCGCTGATTTCCACCAGCTTCGCCGGTTCGCTCATCATTGCCGTGCTTGTGGCGGGCTACGGCACGATTATGCCGATCCTCGTGGCCGCCGCGCTTGGCTTTGTTCTGGCCGCGCCGGTGTCATGGTATGTCGCACGACAAATCTACAACTGACGTAACAGGCCGTCCGCGCAGCGTTCGATCAGGTCAAGCGCACCGTCAAAGTCGCGCGTGAAATAAGGGTCCGGCACATGGGTCTCGTCGGGACTGAGGACAAAGTCGGTCATCAGCCTTAACTGCGCCGCACCCTTGGCGGGCGCAAGGTTGGTTAGATCGGCAAGGTTCTGCGCGTCCATCGCCACGATAAGATCGAACAGCCCAAAGTCCTCAGGGGACACCTGTCGGGCGCGCAGGTCCGACATGTCATAGCCGCGCGCACGGGCTGCGTCTTGCATCGGACCATAGGGCGGCGCACCCACATGCCAGTTGCCGGTACCGGCGCTGTCCAGAACAAGAATTTGGCCAAGCGCCTCTGCCTTGGCGCGCACCACGGCCTCGGCGGTCGGAGACCGGCAGATATTGCCGAGACAGACAAAGAGGATACGATGGGTCATGATCCGGTCCTAACGACCGGGATACGCTTGGGCAAGGGAGCGGAGATGGCCGGGAAGATCGTCATCCTTACAGGCGCGGGCCTGTCGGCGGAAAGCGGGTTGGGCACCTTTCGGGACGAGGGCGGGCTTTGGGCCCGGCACCGGATAGAGGATGTGGCCACACCAGAGGGCTTTGCCCGCGATCCGGCGCTGGTCCATGCGTTTTACAATACGCGCCGCCAGCAGGCCGCAACGGCCACGCCCAACGCCGCCCACATCGCCCTTGCCCGTCTGCAGAAAAACTGGCCGGAGGAGGTCATCCTTGTCACGCAGAACGTGGACGGGCTGCACGAAAGCGCGGGTGCGACGGCAATCCACATGCACGGGAGTCTTGCCGGGGCGCTGTGTGCCTCTTGCGGTCATCGCTGGCCTGCCCCGTCCGAAATGTTCCCGAAAGCCGCCTGCCCCGACTGCCATGCGCCCGCAGCACGCCCGGACATCGTCTGGTTCGGCGAGATGCCCTATCACATGGAAGAAATCGACAGCCACCTGCGCGATTGCGCGATCTTTGCGGCAATCGGCACCTCCGGCCAAGTCTACCCGGCGGCGGCATTCGTGGTCGAGGCCGCACAGGCCGGTGCCGAAACGGTCGAGTTGAACCTCGAACGCACCGAGATTTCGCGCGCCTTTGACCGACACCATATTGGCCCGGCGACCGATGTCGTCCCGCGCTGGGTGGATGCCTTGCTGACAGGCGGCGCGCGCCGCCTGCCGTTTGCGTAGGGCGGGGATTTCCCCGCCGCCTGCTTGTGATTGCCGAAACGCCTAGTTGGTGGCGCCCATGCCCGCGCCCATACCATGACCCATGCCGTGCATCGGCTTGCGCTCCAGGTCGACGGGAATTTCTACAACCATCTCACCCGCCTTCTCGAAGGTCAGCGTGACGGCGACGGTCTTGCCCTGCTCCATCGGCCCGGTCAGCCCCATGAACATCACATGATCGCCCCCACGTTGCAGCATATGTGTGCCGCCTGCGGGCACGGCAAAGCCTTCCTTGACCTCCATCATGCGCATGACGCCTTCGCCCATGTCCTTGTGCGTATGCAACTCTACACGCACCGCAATCTCAGAGCTTGCGGCAATCAGTCGGTCATCCTCGGGTCCGGTGTTCTCGATCACCATAAAGGCGGCACCGGCCTTGGCCGTAGGGCCCGAGCTGCGCGCATAGGGGTCTTTGACCACGATCTCTGCAAAAACAGGCGTGGCAAGGGACAGCGCAACTGCGCCGGCGAAAAGGGTTTTCAGGGTCATTTGGGTATCCTCAAGAGTCTCTGTCAGGTTTCATATCGAACTGTCAGAGAAAGGCCGGAGGTCCCCGCGCTTGTGCGGCCATCGCTACAAGAGACCCGGCCACAAGGGCCGGCGCGTCCCACTGCACCGCCTGCCAGATAACAGCCTGCACTGTCGGCGGCGGCACCGCGCCGGATTCGACAAACAGCGCCAGCGCCGCGTCGGGGCAGATATGTTGCACCTCTACCGGCTGACCATCCGCGCCGATCAACACCGTCGCCACGGTCAGACCGCGGCAAATCACCATCGTGCCGACCGGGGAGGACTGACCACGCGCATGCGCCGCCGACAGGCTGGTCACGGCCATCACGACCGTCATCACCACACCAAGAAGGGATCGCAAACACTGCTTCATCTGGCCGATATATTGCCTTTGTCCGATATGACCAAAGCGACAAAAGGAAACAGCCCCGCGCCGGGTGGCACGAGGCTGCTATCACTGTCCATCGTCAAAGGCTTCAGGCGTCTGCCTGTGCCGATTTGATCTCTTTCTTGACCTTCAGCGCGCGATCCGAAAGCTCGGTATCTTTCGCCTTGGCAAGGAATTTATCCAGACCACCACGGTGATCGACCGAGCGCAGCGCATGCGCCGAGATGCGCAGCTTGACGCCGCGACCCAGCGTTTCGGACTGCAGGGTCACATCGTTCAGGTTGGGCAGGAAACGGCGCCGGGTCCTGTTGTTGGCGTGGCTCACATTGTTGCCCACCATGGGGCCTTTGCCGGTCAGTTCGCAGACACGCGACATCGGTTCGTCCTCATCCACTGGTGGCAAGGCCATTGCCCCGCCGGTTTCATCTATGCAGGAGCGTTTTCACCCTGCCAATATCAAAAGGCGCCGCCCGTTACGTGTATCGGGGGGCGCCCGGAATCTGGTTCGACGGTGCATATGCAGATGCGCCGGGTTCGTCAAGGGCCTGTTACGATTCATCGACCGGCGGTTTATGTCTTGGGACGCCGACCTTTGCACCACCACTGAAAAAGCGCTCTTTGCGACCGGCTCGTCAGTCCATCTGCAGGTAATCGCGCAGCAACTCTTCCGCCGCGACTGAGGGCGTCAACGCGCCGTCCTCGACCTGACGGGCAAGCCCCGCCATCGCCCCTTTGACAGGTTCGCGCGACAACCGCGCCAGCAGCCGCTCACGCACCTCGGCCTCGAACCAGAATCGCGCCTGCGCCGCACGGCGCGCCGCGAAATGCCCGTTCTCACGTCGCCAGTCGGCCAGCGCCTGCATTTCGTCCCATGCCTTCGCCAGCCCGGTATCTTCCAGCGCGGACACGGTCATCGCCTTGGGAAAGCCTTCGGGATCTTGCGGGCGCTTGCGCAACAGCCGCAACGCCCCGGCATAATCCGCACAGGTCCGCATCGCTGTCGTCTTCAGATCGCCGTCCGCCTTGTTGACCAGCAGGATATCCGCCATCTCCATGATGCCCCGCTTCACCCCCTGCAATTCATCCCCGCCCGCAGGCGCCAGCAACAGCAAGAACAGGTCGGACATCTCCGCGACCATGGTTTCGGACTGGCCAACGCCGACCGTCTCGATCAGCACCACGTCGAACCCCGCCGCCTCACACAGGTCGATCGCCTCACGCGTGCGCCGCGCCACGCCGCCCAACTGGGTCTGCGAAGGCGATGGCCGGATAAAGGCGTTGCGATCCCGGCTCAGCCGCTCCATCCGCGTCTTGTCCCCCAGAATCGATCCGCCCGACCGGGCCGAGGATGGATCGACAGCCAGCACCGCGACCTTCAAACCCTGCGCCGTCAGCATCATGCCAAAGGTCTCGATGAAGGTCGACTTGCCAACACCCGGCGTGCCGGACAACCCCACACGCAAGGCTTCGCGCCCGTGATCCTTCAGCCCGTCCAGCAACTCCAGCGCCTGCGCGCGATGATCCGCCCGCCCGCTCTCCACCAGCGTGATCGCCCGGGCCAGCGCCCGCCGCTCTCCCGCAAGGATGCGGGTTTTCAGGTCGTCTATATCCATCCCTGTTTCATCCCGCGCCCCCGCCAAAAAGTCCAGACCGCGCCCGTGCTTCTTCTGTCCGGAAATATCCCGGGGGAATCGACCGCAGGGAGATGTGGGCAGCGCCCCCGCCGACACTGGCCAAGCGCCCATGCCATCGGTTAAAGCCAGACCATGACAGGCCTTCCCATCGAAGACGCCCTGCCGGACCTGATCGCGGCCCTGCGCAAAAGCGGCCGCGCCGTGCTTCAGGCCCCTCCCGGCGCAGGCAAGACAACCCGCGTACCGTTGGCGTTGCTGAATGCGGGTCTGACAGACGGCAAGATCGTGATGCTGGAACCCCGCCGCCTTGCCGCGCGCGCCGCCGCACAACGCCTGGCCGAACAACTGGGCGAATCCCCCGGTGCGACCGTGGGCTACCGCATCAGAGGAGAGTCCAAGACCTCGAAACAAACGCGAGTCGAAGTGGTGACCGAGGGCATCCTGACCCGGATGATCCAATCCGATCCGGAACTTACCGGCATCGGAGCGGTGCTTTTCGACGAATTCCACGAACGCTCTCTGAATGCCGACTTCGGTCTCGCGCTGTGTCTGGAAATCGCCGGGGCATTGCGTGACGATCTGATCCTTGTCGCCATGTCCGCCACGTTGGAGGCCCAACCGGTGGCGGACCTTATGCACGCGCCCGTTGTGACGTCCCAAGGCCGCGCCTATCCGGTCGAAACCCGGTGGCTGGCGCAGCCGCTGCCGAAACGCACCCGGTTCGACTCGGCCATGGCCGACCTCATCCTGCAAGCGCATCAGGAAACACAGGGCGGCATCCTTGCGTTCCTTCCCGGTGAGGGTGAGATTCGCCGCACCGAGGCGTTGCTGAAACCGCACCTGCCCGCCGACACACACCTGCGCCCGCTCTTTGGCGCGATGGACCTCTCTGCCCAACGCGCCGCGATCCGCCCCGAACAGGCGGGCCGAAAACTGGTGCTGGCCACGTCCATCGCCGAAACCTCGCTCACGATCGAGGACATCCGCGTGGTTGTGGACGGCGGCAAGGCGCGCCGGGCGCGTTTTGACCCCGGATCGGGCATGTCGCGCCTGATCACCGAGCGTGTCACCCGCGCCGAGGCCACGCAGCGCGCCGGACGCGCAGGCCGCGTTGCCCCCGGCACGGCTTATCGACTTTGGACAAAAGGTGAGGAAGGGGCGCTAAGGCCCTTTCCTCCGCCGGAAATCGAGGCTGCGGACCTGTCCTCTCTAGCGTTGGAAATCGCCCTCTGGGGCGCGGATCCGGCGCAATTGCCGTTCCTGACACCGCCACCCGAAGGTGCCTATGCCGAAGCACAAGCGTTGCTGCAAATGTTGGGCGCGCTGGACGCAGAAATGCGGATTACCGCGCATGGACGGGATCTGAGCAGGCTTCCGCTTCACCCGCGTCTTGCCCATATGGTGACTCTTTCGGGGCCAAAGGGCGCAAATCTGGCCGCTCTTTTGTCTGATCGCGATCCACTCACAGGAGCGACCTCAGACCTCACCCTCCGGCTCGAAGCGCTCCGCGATCCGCGCGCTTTTTCAGAGCGCCGACGCGAACAAATCAACCGCGCGGCCCTGGAACGCATCAAGACAGAGGCCAGACGCCTCTCCAAAAGCACGAAAAACAGCCAGAAACCTGCTGATATTAATAGACATTACAGCGCCGCTGAAATGGCTGCTCTGGCCTACCCTGACCGCGTCGGACTGCGTCGAAAGGGCGAGGCGGCCCGTTATCAACTGTCCGGGGGCAAGGGCGCGGTCATGGACGATCACGATCCGCTGGCAAGCGAGCGGCTGATTGTCGTTACCGACACCGATGGCAATCCCCGTGAGGCGAAGATCAGGCAAGCCATCGCAATTTCCCTTGCCGAAATCCGCACGCTCTTCGCGGACCAGATCACATGGACCGACCTTTGTGAGTGGTCAAAACGGGATCGCCGGGTCATCGCCCGACAGCAGGAACGCTTTGGCGCGGTCGCATTGGATGACCGCATCTGGAAGGACGCCCCGGACATGGCCCTCGCCCGCGCCATGCTGAACGGAGTCCGCGATCTTGGCCTGACACTCTCCGACGCCGCACGCCGGTTTACGGCACGCGTCGCCTTGGCCCGGGACGCGGGACATGCCCTGCCGGACATGTCCCCGGAGGCCCTGCTGGACACCATCGAAGATTGGCTTTTGCCCTATCTGTCAGGCGTCCGCACGGCAGCAGACTGGAAACGGCTCGACCTGCTGCCCGCACTGCGCGCACGTCTCGACTGGAACCAGATGCAGGCGCTCGACAATAGCGTCCCCGCGCATTTCACCACGCCGCTCGGCCGTCAGATCCCTATCGACTATTCCGGTGACCACCCGGAAATCAGCCTGCGCCTGCAAGAACTCTTTGGCCAAAGGACTCACCCGACGGTGGGCCGCACGCCGTTGAAGGTCACGCTGCTGTCGCCAGCCCAGCGCCCGGTGCAGACCACGATGGACCTGCCCGGTTTCTGGTCCGGGTCCTACGCCGATGTGCGCAAGGACATGCGCGCGCGTTACCCGCGGCACCCGTGGCCCGACGACCCGACACAGGCCGATCCGACGCTCAGAGCCAAGCCGCGAAGCTGATCCGCGGCGTGGCTGGAGGGCGGGCCGCTGACGCGCGCAGGCGCGGCAGTCGGGGCGCGCGGAAGGCCCCGCCGTCAGACGCCAAGGCACCAGCGCATGATAGCCTTTTGCGCGTGCAGGCGGTTCTCTGCCTCGTCCCAGATGACCGAGTTCGGGCCATCCATCACCTCTGATGTCACCTCTTCCTCGCGGTGCGCAGGCAGGCAATGCATGAACAAGGCGTCCGGCTTGGCCGCTTCCATCAATCTGGCGTTCACCTGATAAGGGCGCAGCATATTGTGCCGCCTCTCGCGCGAGCTTTGGGCGTCATGCATCGACACCCATGTGTCGGTGACAATCAGATCCGCCCCTTCGACCGCCTTGATCGCGTCCCGCTCAATGACGATGGACCGGCCCGCGTTCCGTGCCCAGCCGACGGATTCCATCTCCGGGTCCAGCTGAACCGGCCCCGAAAACGTCAGGTCAAAGCCGAACTGGCCAGCGGCATGCAGGAACGACGCGCAGACATTGTTGCCATCGCCGCACCAGACCACCTTTTTGCCCGCGATGGGGCCGCGATGCTCTTCGAAGGTCTGGATATCGGCCATGATCTGGCAAGGGTGGGTCCGGTCGGTCAGCCCGTTGATCACCGGGACGCTGGCGTATTCCGACATCTCCTCCAGCACCGACTCGTCAAAGGTCCGGATCATGATCAGATCGACATAACGCGACAGCACGCGGGCCGTGTCGGCGATGGTCTCGCCATGGCCTAACTGCATCTCGTTGCCCGACAACACCATGCTCTGCCCGCCCAACTGTCGGACACCCACGTCAAACGAAACACGAGTCCGGGTCGACGGCTTTTCAAAGATCAGCGCCACCATGCGCCCGGCCAGCGCCTGATCCTCATCCGGCAGCGCCTTGGGCTGTCCCTGACGAGCGGCTTTCATCGCCTTGGCCGTGTCGATGATGGACCGCAGCGCAGCCTTGTCGGTTTTGTGGATATCGAGAAAATGATTCATAGCGTATTTTTCTTTTGGCTTGGGGGGAGACAGGGTAATGCCCTCCTGGCCTCGCGGCACCTCTCCCGAGGTCTTTCAAACGCAAATGCCGTTTCAGGCGGGGAGCGTTTCCAATGCGGTCGCGGCCGTGTCCAGACGGTCGAACGCCGCCTGAATTTCGCCTTCAGTGATGTTCAGCGGCGGCAGCAGGCGCACGATGTTGTCGGCTGCCGGGACAGTGATGACCTCGGCGGCATAACCCGCCTTGACCACATCCGCAGGCGCCATCTTGCATTTGAGGCCCAGCATCATGCCGCTGCCCCGCACGCCTTCGAAGACCTGCGGATGCGCGGCCACCAGCCCCTCCAGCTTTTGCCGCAGCAATCCGGCGCGGGCGCGCACATCATCCAGGAAGTCGGGGGCCGCGACGATGTCCAGCACCGCCTTGCCCACAGCACAGCCCAGCGGGTTGCCGCCATAGGTGGACCCATGCGTGCCCGGAACCATGCCACAGGCCGCCTCTTCGGTGGCCAGCACCGCACCCAAAGGGAACCCCCCGCCGATGCCCTTGGCGACCATCATGATATCCGGTGTGACGCCCGCCCATTCATGGGCAAACAGACGTCCGGTCCGGCCCACGCCGCATTGCACCTCATCAAGGATCAGCAGCAGGCCTTTTTCGTCACACAGATCGCGCAGCCCTTTCAGGCACTGGTCGGGCAGCGCGCGGATACCGCCCTCCCCCTGCACCGGCTCGATCAAGATCGCGCCGGTGGTGTCGTCAATCGCCGCGTGCAACGCGTCGTGGTCGCCCCAGGGCAGCGTCTTGAACCCGGCCAGCACCGGGCCAAAGCCTTTGACCATTTTCTCGGACCCGGAGGCCGCGATGGCGGCAGAGGACCGACCGTGAAAACAGCCCTCAAAGGTCAGGATGCCGGTCTTTTCCGGGTGGCCCTTTTCGTACCAGTACTTGCGCGCCATCTTGACCGCCAGTTCGCAGGCCTCTGTCCCCGAGTTGGTGAAGAACACCGTATCTGCAAAGGTCGTCTCGACCAGTTTGTCGGCCAGCGCCTGCTGTTGCGGGATCTCATACAGGTTCGACACGTGCCACAGCTTGTTCGCCTGTTCGGTCAGCGCGGCAACCAGCGGCGGGTGCGCATGGCCCAGCACGTTCACGGCAATGCCAGACCCAAGGTCCAGAAAACGTCGCCCGTCCTCCTCGTACAGCCAGCAGCCTTCGCCCTTGACGAAATGCAGGGGCGCGCGGTTGTAGGTCGGCAGAACGGAGGGGATCATATCGCTGTCCTCAGAAGGTGAAGGCCCGATTGGTGGCAAGCGCCTAGGGCCGAGTCAAGATGTATGGGATTTTATGATGCAACAGGCGTGCCCGCGTCGCACGGGGCGCGAGAGGATCAGGAGAGCTTAGTCTCGTCGGATCTGGACCATTGTCATCATGGTTTTGCTCATACAGCAATTCCCCGACCGCGCAAGGCTTTGCATTGCGCGGTTGCCAAAGCGCCGCTAGCGTCAGCCCATGACAGCGCCCCTTATCGACAATCTCCAGTACTGCAACTTCTCGGAAAAGGTCTTTCGCCAGTTGCGCGCCGGTGGCGTGGACGCGATCCATGTGACCATCGCCTATCACGAAAGCTTTCGTGAGACGGTGGCAAACCTTGAACGCTGGAACCGGTGGTTCGAACGGTTTCCTGACCTGATCCTGCGCGGAACAGAGGCACAGCACGTTCGGGAGGCGCAGGAGACCAAACGCACGGCGGTCTTTTTCGGTTTTCAGAACCCCTCCCCCATCGAGGATGACATCGGACTGGTCGAAATCGTGCACCAGTTGGGCGTGCGGTTCATGCAATTGACCTATAACAACCAATCCCTGCTGGCGACCGGCTGTTATGAGGAAGACGACACTGGACTGACCCGCATGGGACGCGCCGTCGTGTCCGAGATGAACCGCGTCGGCCTCGTCATCGACATGAGCCATTCGGCAGAGCGTTCGACGCTGGAGGCGATCGACCATTCGACCCGCCCCATCGCGATCACCCATGCCAACCCCGACTGGTGGCACCCCGCGCTGCGCAACAAATCCGACGAAGTGCTGCGCGCGCTGACCAATTCCGGCGGGATGCTGGGCTTTTCCCTTTATCCGCACCACCTAGCGGGCGGCACCAACTGCACCCTCACCAGCTATTGCGAGATGGTGGCCGAGGCAGCCGACCGCTACGGCGCGGAAAACCTTGGGATGGGCAGCGATCTGTGTCAGGACCAACCTGACAGCGTGGTCGAATGGATGCGCGTCGGGCGCTGGACCAAGGATATCGACTACGGCGAAGGCTCTGCCGCAGCGCCCGGTTTTCCGCCCATGCCCGACTGGTTTCAGGACAATCGTGACTGGGACAACATCCGCGACGGCCTGCGCGAGGTCGGTTTTTCACGGGCCGAGGCCGACGGCATTCTGGGCGGCAACTGGCTGCGGTTCTACGAATCCAGCTTTGGCCCCGCCTAAAGAGGTTCCCCATGAAAGCGATGCTCTTTGAGGCCTTTGGGGCCGAACCCAAGGTCACCACCCTGCCCGATCCCGCGCCCACGCCGGGTGGCGTCGTGATCAAGGTCGCGGCCACCGGGCTGTGCCGCAGCGACTGGCACGGCTGGATGGGACATGACCCGGACATCGCCTTGCCGCATGTTCCCGGTCATGAACTGGCCGGCACCGTCGCGGCGGTGGGCGCGGGCGTCACCCGCTGGCGGCAGGGTGACCGGGTGACCGTGCCCTTTATCTGCGCCTGCGGCCTCTGCCCCGAATGCCACGCGGGCCATCAGCAGGTTTGCGATGCGCAGTTCCAGCCCGGCTTTACCCATTGGGGCAGTTTTGCCGAATTTGTCGCCCTTCCACAGGCCGACCTGAACCTTGTGGCCCTGCCAGAGACGATGGGCTTCGACACCGCCGCCAGCCTTGGCTGCCGCTTTGCCACGTCCTTTCGGGCTGTGGTGGATCAGGGACGTGTCCGGGGTGGTGAGTGGGTCGCCGTGCATGGCTGTGGTGGCGTCGGACTGTCGGCCATCATGATCGCGCGGGCAATGGGCGCGCAGGTCGTCGCGGTGGACATCGCCGGGGACAAACTGGCGCTGGCCCTCCAGATGGGCGCGACCGCGACGGTGAACGCCCGTGACAGTGATGTGGCGCAGGCGGTTCAGGACCTGACAGGCGATGGCGCGCATTTGTCGATCGACGCGCTTGGGCATCCCGAAACCTGCGCGAATTCAATCCTGTCCCTGCGCAAGCGCGGGCGCCACGTGCAGGTCGGCCTGTTGCTTGGCGACCAGAGCCGCCCGCCGCTGCCGATGGACCGCGTCATCGGGTGGGAGTTGGAAATTCTTGGCAGCCATGGAATGCAGGCGCACCGCTACCGCGCGATGCTGGACATGATAGAAAGCGGCGCGCTGAGTCCTGACCGGCTGGTTGGTGACCGCATCAGTCTGGATGAAGCGGTGCCCGCCCTGATGGCGATGGACAGCTTTCAGGCGCGCGGCGCGACGGTGATCACGTCGTTCTGACACCGGTCGCCGGACCGGGCAGAGTGACTGATTACACCTCTCCAAACGCCTCAATCGCGCGCAGAAAGATGCCTGCGCCGATGCCGATCAATGCGTCGGGAAAGTCATAGTCCGGCGCATGCAAGGCAGGGCAGTCCTCACCCGACCCAAGGAAAAGCATCGCAGAGGGCATCACGCTTCCGAACAAGCCAAAGTCCTCTGAGGCGCGCATCGGCAGCGCGGCCTCATAGCGGGGCAGGCCTTGCGCCGCGCGGTCCAGCAGGGCGGTGGCATCGGGATGGTTTACACAATGGCCAAAGGCCTCATGCACCGTGATTTCGGCGTCAAACCCTGCCGCCAATTCCGCCACCAGCGCCCGCGCTTCGGTTTCCAGCGCGGCCATCCTGTCGTCCAGCAAAGTCCGCAGGGTCACGTAGATTTCCGCCTCGCCCGGCGCGACGCCAAAGGTTGGAATACCCAGTCGCGCATGGGTGACAGTGGCAAGGCGAAAGCCCGGGTCCTCTGTCGGCAAGTCGCGGGCCAACCCGCCCAGAGCGGGGATCAATCCGGCCAGCGCAATTCCGGGCGACCGCCCTTTTTCTGGCTCCGAGGCATGGGCCGTCCGCCCTGTCAGCCGCACCTTCAACCCGCGTGAGGCGCAGTTCACCGGCCCTTTACGCAGCGCCACAGCCCCGCGCGGCATACCCGGCAGGTTGTGCAAGGACACCGCCATCTGCGCGCCAAGCTCTGCAAAGCGGGGATCGTCCAGCACTGCCCGCGCGCCTGCCCCGGTTTCTTCCGCTGGCTGGAACAGCAGAATGACGCGCGCGGCGGGCGGTGCGACCGCCAGCGCCTGCGCCACCGCATGCAGGATCGCCATATGTCCGTCATGCCCGCACAGATGTGCCACGCCGTCACGTTGTGAGCGGTGATCCGGTTGCGCCGTCTCATGGATCGGCAGTGCGTCCAGTTCCGCACGGATCAGCAGGCCGCCCTCGCCTGCGCCAAAGACAGCGGCCACACCGGTCCCGCCCAGCCCGGTCACCACCTGAGCGGCCCCCAGCGCCGTCATTTCGTCGGCGATCCGCGCAGAAGTCATGGTTTCCTGCCCCGACAGTTCGGGCAACCGATGAATGTCATGCCGCAAGGCCCGCGACCTGCCCAGCATCCCGCTGTCCAACATATCCACCATGCCCATGCGCCCCTCCGGTCCCCGTGCAAAATTCCTGCAAAGGCACCTTTTCACGCCACAAGACCAAGGCGCAATACCGTGCCTCTTCCCTCATGGCAGATCCGGTGGCACAGTCACTGCATGAAAGACCTTGCGCCCATGCCTCCGCAAACCGAACTGCGGCCACCTTCCCTTGTGATGCGACTGGGGCGCATGGGATGCGCGTTTCCGACCCGGCTAAGTTTTCTGCGTGTGCTGACCCGCCGCCTTGCCCGCGAAGGTGCGCGGCTGATCCGTCCGGTCTGGCGGATCGATGCGCAGGGCTATGGCCATGCGGTCTATACCATCGCGCTGGGGGGGCATGATTATAGCCTCGTCGCTGTCTCGACCCATTTGCCCGACGAGATGCGCACCGACCGCGTGATCGCCACCGCATGGGACACGACCTATGTGCTGTATGACGGGGTCCCGGATGCTGCGGAAATCGACCGCATCTGCGCCAACGCCCCGAAACAAGAGGCCGCGCGGTTCACCGAACGCGATCTCGTGCTGAGCCGGGCCAACAAGTCGGTGCGCCTCTTCGCCCATGTGGTCGACCGCCTGCGCGCGGGCCTGCAACCCGACGCCGATCTGATCAACAGCGTCGGCTACCTGATGCGCACCACCGCAGTCTACGGCAACGGAAAGTTCGGCATCGCCGACCGTGCCCTGATCGAGGGCCGCCCCGGCATCGAAGGCCCCTTCGCCGCCGAAATGCTGACCGTCTGGATGATCCGCAGCTTTACCCACGACCTTGTCGAACACCTTGGCGGTGCCGCGCTGGACCCGCACCTGAAGCGTCACCTCGGGATTGGGAATTCGACCGGGTTGGGGATGGCACCTTTCCTCGTGTCGCACCCTGTCCTGCTCAACAACTGGATCGCAGCCCGCGAAACCGCGCTGGCCCGTGTCCGTGCCTTGCCGGCGTTGACCGCCGCGCAACACGACAGGCTGATCCGTCTCGCTGATCGGGCCGCCGCCCATCTGGCCGAATGGCAGGTGCCCGACCCGCTGCATCAATCCCGGATCGACCTGCTGCGCGCGGAATGGCCAGCGGTGCGTGACGTGCTGGCCGATCTGCCCGGCGACCGGCCGATAGATGCATTGTTCCGCGCCTCGCAGGCCTATTCGCCCGACACTCAGGAACTTTGCGTGGCGCTGGTGCTGGAGCCGTTTGGCGACATCGTTGACGACCTGTCCGACCAGATGGCAGATCCGCTTGGCCCGCCTGTTTCCGTTTTTGGGTCTGTTGCGGCCCTGCGTGAGGCGATTGAGACGCATTTTGGCTGGGCCTTGCGGTTTGACTTCGGCCACCCGACCCAGCAGCAACGGTTCTGGTATGTCTCGGAGGAAAAACTGGAACCCCGGATCGGGGATCGTTTTTCCGAACCGGGGGCCGAGCGGGAAAGCCCTTTGGACATCGCCCGCCGGGTACAGGCGCTGTATCGCGCGCTGGACGGCATCGACGACCTGCGCGCCTTTCGGGCCGCGCTGCCCCAGCATGAATTGGCGCTGACGCGTGTGGCCTGTGTGGTGCGCCACCCCTATTCGGAAATCCGTGACAACCTGATTGCCGACACCTGCCTGCCCATCGATATGCTGCGCTGCAAGCTGGCGTTCTTTGGGGCGACAAAGTTTGATCCAAAATCTGACCGTTGGACGCGGATCGCGCTGGCGCAGGGCGCCCCACTGCCAGAAGACCTTAGGACGGACCGCGCGGACGACTGGTGGCTGGCAGGTCTGACCGCATGAGCTTTTCCGCCAACGAAATTGCGGGCCTCGCGCAAAAGGCCGCGCGCGGGGCGGGGTTCCCACCACGGCAAGCCGAACTTTTTGGCGCGGCCACCGTACATCACCTGTCGGAGGGCGGTTCGCCCGAGGTGCTGGAACGCGCGCTGACCGATGCAACCGACAGCCCGGTGCTGCGCCTGCCGCTGTTGATCGAGGACGTTCAGCGCGCCCTCACCCTCACCGGTCCGGAGGTCACATTGACCTTGCAGCCCGGAGACGAGGCATTGGTTTTGGCCTACGCTGCATTGTTGAATTGCCACATTGAGCGGGCGAAGGTCGATCAGTCCGAAGACGGCCTGCCGCGCCTCACCGTATGCGCCCACATTGACACCCCGTCCCGCCCCCGACTGCCTGCCCGCATCGACGCCCCGGCGGAACTGATCGACCACTTTGGACGGTTGGCGTCCGAAACCTATGTTCCCTCTTCAGGAACGTCCCGCGATGCCGGGGCCGGGGCAGGCAATATCGACAATGACTGACGATGGCAGGCAGCAAGCGCGCACTTGATTAAATATTCATCGCACTGCAATCATCTCGGTGTGGCGCGCTTTTGCGCCGCAATTTAGAAAATGGATTACCAAATGAAAAAACTATTCGCGGCCTTTTTGGCTGTTGTCGTCGCTGGTCCCGCAGTTGCACAGGATTTCTCTGGCACCTACCGACTGCAAACCATGTTCCAAGCCCCGGAAAACAAGTGTTTCGAAGGCAACCGCTATTCCCCGGACTCGACGCTGGGCGGCGCGGCCTTCATGGACACCTGCCAGAATGTCACTGGGCAGATGTGGAAGATTCAGTCGCAGGGCAACGGCTGGTACCGGCTAAAGACAATTTTCCAAGGTGAGGGAAAATGCCTTGAAGGCAACCGCTACGCTCCTGAATCGACGCTGGGTGGCGCGGCCTTCATGGACAACTGCCAGAACGTCTCTGGCCAGCTTTGGAAGATAGAATCGCAAGGCGACGGCTGGTACCGTTTGAAAACCCAGTTTCAGGGTGAAGGGAAATGCCTCGAAGGCAACCGGTACTCCCCCGAGTCGACGCTGGGCGGCGCGGCCTTCATGGACAACTGCCAGAACGTCTCCGGCCAGCTTTGGAAATTCGTCAACGCAGGCAACTGACCGATACAGCGCGCCCTCTTGCCCCTGCACAGGTGCCGTGTTTCTCTCCGGTGAAAATCGGAGAGACCATGCCACACCCCCTTCTGACCCCCGATGACATCGCCACCTTCCAGCGCGACGGCGTGGTGGTGGTGCGCGGCCTGTTTGCCGATCACGTAGAGACACTGCGCGAGGGCGTCGCCCGCAACATGGCCGATCCCGGGCCCTACGCGGCCGAAAACCTGAAAGCGGGCGAAGGCGGGCGCTTTTTCGACGATTACTGCAACTGGCAGCGCATCCCGGAATTTGAGCAGGTCATCCGCACCAGCCCCGCCGCCGAGGTCGCCGCCGACCTCATGCAATCGGACAGCGCACAGCTGTTCCACGATCATGTGCTGGTCAAGGAACCCGGCACGTCGAAACCCACGCCCTGGCATCAGGACGGCCCTTATTACTTTGTCGAAGGTCGCCAGACCGTCAGTTTCTGGAGTCCATTGGACCCGGTGACGGAGGCGACGCTGCGCTGCGTCGCAGGCTCACACCTTTGGGAGAAACCCGTACTGCCGACCCGCTGGCTGTCCGAGGACAACTTTTACCCGGATGACAGCGCCTACATGCCGGTGCCCGATCCGGACGCCGAAGGCATGGAAATCCGCGAATGGACATTGGAACCGGGCGATGCAGTGGCCTTTAACTATGGCATCCTGCACGGCGCGCGCGGCAACAACAGCGACACTCGCCGCCGCGCCTTTTCGCTGCGGATGGTGGGTGATGATGCGCGCTATACAACCCGTCCGGGGCCAACCTCGCCGCCCTTCCCCGGTCACGACATGACCCAAGGCCAGCGCCTGCGCGAAGACTGGTTCCCGGTGCTCTTCCGGCGCTGAGCGTTCAGGCGAACGGGTCCGCAGGATAGCCGACACCCATCAGGCTCAACCCGTCGGGCGGGCAGACCGGCCCGCAGGCGGGCCTTGAACGTGCCTCCAACGCGGACTTCACCCGATCCGGCGGCCAGGCCCCAACGCCAACCCGCTCCAGCGTGCCGACGATGGAGCGGACCTGATTGTGCAGGAAGGACCGCGCGCGGAGCCGGAAATGAATTTCCGGACCACCCAGCCCGTCAACACGCTCTATCGCGATCTCGTCCAGCGTTTTCACCGGCGATTTGGACTGGCACATCACTGATCGAAAGGTGGTAAAGTCATGATGGCCGATCAGATGCGCCGCGCCTTCGCGCATCGCATCGACATCCAGCTGATGGTTCACGCGCCAGACCTGCCCCGCCTCCAGCGTCGCGGGCGCACGCCGCGTCATAAGCCGGAACAGATAGCGCCGCTCGACCGCCGAAAACCGCGCATGCCAGTCGTCGTCGACCCGCGCCGCTTGGCGGATCGCCACCGGCAACGGCTTTAGATGATGGTTCAGCGCCTCGGACAGACGGAACGCGTCCCAGTCCTTGACCATATCGCATTGCGCCACCTGCCCGCGGGCATGAACCCCCGCATCGGTGCGCCCCGCCGCCGCGATGGTGTGGTTGCGCGGTTCCAGCCGCGCCAGCGCCGCCTCTATGGCACCCTGCACCGACGGCTGGTCCGCCTGCCGCTGCCAGCCCGCGAAGGGGCGGCCATCATATTCCACGAGTAATGCATATCTGGGCATGGACCGCCTCCTAGCGCCCCGCCGGACCAAGGGCAATCCCGTGACGGGTCCGCGCGCGTGGCGGGCGGGGATGGGCGGGTGGGACGCCCGCCACGCGCGCGGGCGCAACATCGGCCACATTCCCCGCCCGCCCCTCTGGCCCCCCGACCGACCAATGACTAAGTTGCCAGCGAACCGCAGGACAAGGCCCATCCCTCATGGTCATTGGCACCATCGCCGACACACTCACCCGCAGCGTTGAAAACATCACCGGCACCCTGTCGGAGACGTTCTTTGAGCCGACCCTGCGGTTGGGCGTGACCGGGTTATCGCGGGCCGGCAAGACCGTCTTTATCACCTCGCTCGTCGCCAACCTGATGGACCGCGCCCGGATGCCGCAACTGGTGGCCGAAAGCGAAAACCGCATCCTGTCCGCTTTTTTGCAGCCGCAGCCCGACGACACCCTGCCGCGCTTCGACTACGAGACCCATCTTGCCGCGCTCACGGCCCGCCAACCACATTGGCCCGACAGCACCCGCGCAGTGTCGGAACTGCGCCTGTCGTTGCGGATCCGACCCGCCGGGCTGTTGGCAGGTCTGCAAGGGCCGCGCACCCTGCACCTCGATATTGTCGATTATCCCGGAGAATGGCTGCTGGACCTGTCGCTGCTGGACAAATCCTACGCCGATTGGTCGCGCGACATGCTGGACCGGCTTGCCCTGCGTCCTGACGGGCCGGAAACCCGCACCTTGCTAGAGGGTGAGGACACCAAACAGGACCTCGATGAGACCCGCGCCCGCCTGCTGTCTGACGCCTACACGGCCTCACTGCACACCGCCCGTAACGCTGGGTTTTCCGACTGCTCGCCCGGGCGGTTCCTTCTGCCGGGTGAGCTTGAAGGCTCTCCGGTTCTGACCTTCGCGCCGCTGCCACCCGTTGACAGCGCCCCGCGCCGGTCGCTGTACCGCGAGTTTGAGCGTCGCTTTGACAGCTACAAGTCGCGCGTCGTCAAACCGTTTTTCCGCGACCATTTCAGCCGCATCGACCGGCAAATCGTGCTGGTCGATGCGCTGGGAGCGATCCACGCCGGTCCTCGCGCGATGGAGGATCTGCGCCGCACGCTGGCGGATATCCTCACCGCCTTTCGCCCCGGCACCAACGCCTTTCTGACCAGCCTTTTCATGGGTAAGCGCGTCGAAAAGATCCTGTTCGCTGCAACCAAGGCGGACCACCTGCACCACCTTCAGCACGGCAAACTGACCGCCATCATGGAGGCACTGACCCGCGAGGCGCGGGACCGCGCGCGGTTCGCCGGGGCCAATACGCAGGCCATGTCGCTGGCCGCGCTGCGGGCCACAACCGAACAGGTGATCCAGCATCACGGCAGCGAATTGCCCTGCGTGCGCGGCACGTTGCTTGAGACCGGCAAACAAGCCGCCTTTTACCCCGGGGCCCTGCCCGAAGACCCGTCGCATCTGCTGGGCACCGCCCGTGACGGGGCGGAAAAATGGCTGGATCAGGATTATTCGGTGATGAATTTTGCCCCCGCCCCGCTGGTTCTGAAACCCGGAGAAGGCCCGCCGCACATCCGGCTGGACCGCGCGGCGCAGTTCCTGATCGGCGACCGGTTGTGAGCGGGGCTGAGATTGCCCTGCGCCCCGCGCAACCCGGCGATGCCGGCAAGCTTGGCGCAATGATCACCGAGGCTGTCGACGCCCGCGCGTGGAAACCACGCCTGCATTCGGCGGCACAGGATATTTCACACGCCGGCACGCTGATTGATCGCGGCTGGGTCACGGTGGCCGAACTGGCAGAGAACGTGGCGGCCTTTATCGCGCGCGACGGTTTTGAGGTCGATGCGCTGTTTGTGGCATCGTGGGCGCAGGGACAGGGCCTTGGCGCAGCCCTGTTGAAAGACGCCAAGACACAAGCCGACGCACTGGAACTGTGGACCTTTCAGCAGAACACTGGCGCGCAGCGGTTCTACCTGCGGCACGGGTTCAAGGAAATTGCCCGCACCGACGGCGACAAGAACGAAGAAGGCCTACCCGACATCCGTTATCGCTGGCACCGCCCCCTTCAGGAGCAAAAGACATGAGCCGACCGCCCAAGGGCCCGATCCTGATCAACCTCGACGATGAGGGTGCAGAAGCCCCCAGTCCCTCTGCGGCCCCCCCGGTTCCCGAGCCGCATCTGCCCCCACCAGAAGGGGCCGCGATGACCACCGTTGCCGCGCTGGCGACGCGGCAACCTTCGGTTTTGGCGCGCTGGTTCTGGCGGCTGCTGATGGCTCTTGTCGGTACGCTGGTCTCGATCGCCGCGTGGAAATTCGCGACCGACCTCATCGCTTCGTCGCCAATTCTAGGTTGGGCCGTGACCGGCCTGTTTGGGGCCTTTGCACTGGTTTGCCTGATGATCGTCATCAAGGAGATCGCCGCCTTTTCCCGCCTGTCACGGATCGACAGCCTGCACCATGCCGCCGAAACCGTTCTGGCCGCAGAGGATCTGGAGGCGGCGCGCAAGCTGACCGACGATCTGGTGTCCCTGTACAAGGGACGTGAGGACACGCGTTGGGGCCGGGACAAGCTGGCCGCACAGCGCGATGAGATCTTTGACGCCAAGGGCCTGCTGGACCATGCCGAAACGGCGCTGCTGGCCCCGTTGGATACCGCCGCGCGACGCGAGGTCGAGGCCGCCGCGCGGCAGGTCGCGACGGTGACAGCGCTGGTGCCGCTGGCGCTGGCCGACGTAGCGGCGGCGCTGACCGCCAACCTGCGGATGATCCGGCGCATCGCCGAGGTTTATGGTGGACGGTCCGGCACGCTGGGCAGTTGGCGGCTGACGCGGGCGGTGATGTCGCATCTGGTGGCCACCGGGGCGGTCGCCATCGGGGATGACATGCTGGAGCCGATCCTTGGCGGCGGCCTGCTGGGCAAGCTGTCGCGCCGCTTTGGCGAGGGTATGGTCAACGGCGCGCTGACCGCCCGGGTTGGTGTGGCCGCGATGGAGGTTTGCAGGCCACTGCCCTTTGGCAAAGGCAAACGCCCCTCGGTCCGCTCCATCATCCGGTCCAGCCTGTCGGGACTGGTGATGCAGGACAAGGGCTAAGAATAGCGTCCCATCGAAACAAGGGTGATGACGGCAGGGGCAAGAGGTCCCGGGACAGGCCCGGGACGCGGCTGCATCTTTGGTGACGACAACAGGATACCGCAGGGCACGCGACGGGTCCGGCATTCCGGACCTGTGCAGCCGAACGGGCAGACCTTAAACTGCGCTTTCGAACAACCGGGAGCTTGCGGGTTTTATGGAAGCCATTTTTGTCCTCTTGGGCCTTGTGGTCCTTGCCTTGCCCGTGGCCGTGATCGTTTTGATCATCGCGCATGTTCGCCTTCGCCGTCAGGTAGCGGCGCTGAGCCGAAGTGTCGCGGACCTGTACGAAGCGGCGCCCCCCTCGACCACGCAATCGCAGCCCAAGTCGCCCGCGCGCCCTGCCAATACAGCGTCCGCGCCGGTGTCAGAGAAACCTTTCGCGCCCCCGCCGAAACCCGCAGCACAAACCGCGCATGTAACGCCCAAGGCATCGCCCGTGTCCCCGCCGACAGCATCGCGTCGCACCGGGCCATCGGCGCTTAAGACCCTTGGGGTCTGGATGCGGGACAACTGGTTTTACGTCATTGCAGCCGTTTCTCTGGCGCTGGCGGGGATTTTCCTCGTGCAATACGGGATCGAGACCGGCCTGTTGACGCCAACAATGCGGGTGATCGCCGCTCTGGCCTTTGGCGCGGCGCTGATCGCGGCAGGAGAGGCCATCCGCCGCCGTTTTGGCGACGACGCGGCCAGCGCCACGGCCTACCTGCCCTCTGTCCTGTCCGGGGCGGGCCTTGTGTCGTTGATGGGCGGCGTGCTGGCGGCGCGTCTGCTGTATGACCTTGTGGCCCCCGGCCCGGCGCTTGGGGCGTTGTTCGCCATTGCTTTGTTCGGCCTTTTGCTGGGCTGGCGTCATGGCCCGCTGCTTGCGGCCGTCGGATTGATCGGAGGCATGGCGGCGCCGTTTCTGGTGGGCGGACAAAGCGAAAACCCTGAATGGCTGTTGCTCTATTTCGGCCTGCTGACCGCCTTGGGCCTTGGCATCGACACGCTGCGCCGCTGGGCTTGGGTTAGCGCCCTGTCGGTCACGCTGGGCTTTGCCACTGGCCTGTTGTTGCAGCTGTCCGCTCCGGGGGACGAGGCGCTGATGGCCTCTTTTGCGGGCTATGTCGTTGTCCTTGTCCTGTTGGCGCTGCTGATCCCGTCGCGCGCACTGGCCCCGGATCATTCCGGCCTTGGCATCGTGGAAACCGTGGCCGCCACCGCCGAAACATTGCGCAAACCGATCTTTCCGGTGATCCTCTCTGGCGCGCTGCTTGTGGCCTGCTGTGCCGCGCTGGGTTACGCGGCGCTGTACAGCGCCACGACCTGGCAATTGTCGGTCGGGTTGGCAACGGGTCTGGCGATCCTTCTGATCCTGTGGTCACGAGGCGCGCCCGCCTTGCAGGATCAGGCGGCATTGCCTGCGCTGACCTTGCTGGCGCTGATTGCCCTGCCAGAGCTGAATGCCGCTGGACGGGCCGCGCTGGACGCCCGATTGGCGGCCCAAGAAGGTTTGACCGAACAACACCTGCCGTTTGACCTAAGCCTGCTGCTGCTCGCCGCTACGCTGGTCGGGCTGGCAAGCGCTTGGCGCAGTCTTAAACCGGGCCGCTACCCCGCGGTCTGGGCCGCCGCCGCGGCGTTGATCGCACCGCTGGCCGGTCTGGCGCTGGATTTCGTCTGGGACGCACGCGCCCTTTTGGGGGCATGGCCCTGGGCGCTGCACGCGCTGGCACTGGCCGCGCTGATGGTGGCGCAGGCGGCGCGATTTGCCCGCGTGGATGGCGCGGTCAGGCTGCGCGCCGCGCTGTTCACCGTCTCGGCGCTGGCCTGTCTTGCCTTTGCGCTGACCGTCCTGCTGACAGAGGCCGCATTGACGCTGGCGCTGGCGGCCGTCGTGGTCAGTGCCGCAGCGTTGGACCGCCGGTTTGACCTACCGCAAATGACCGGATTCATCGCGGCGGGCATTCTGGCGCTGGGGTACAGGCTGGTCTTCGACCCCGGCCTAGACTGGGCCACTGACGCCCCGGTGCTGGAGATGCTGGCGGCCTACGGCGGCACACTCGCGGCCCTGCTGGCGGCGCTCTGGCTGTGTACCCTGCGCCCGCGCCCGCGCGCCCGCGTCTTTCTGGAAAGCGCAGCATGGTCGGTGGCGGGCATGACCGTCAGCCTTGTGCTGTACCACGTGATCGAGGCCCATATTGGCCATGGCCAGAAAGACGTGCATTGGTTCCTTGGCCTCTACGGCACGATCTGGATCGGCATCGCTCTGGCACAACTGGAACGGCTGATGCTGGGTGGCCCGATGCGCTGGCTGCGGGCGGCGCTGGCGGTGGTCTTTGGACTGGTGGCACTGGGCAACATTCTGACGGCGGTGAGCCTTGGCAACCCGCTGTTCGAGGAACAGGTGGTGCATGGCGTGATCGGGCTGAACACCCTGATCCCGGCTTACCTGTTGCCCGCCCTCGCGCTGATCCTAGGGGCTTGGCGTTTGGGCCATCTGCCGCGCTGGCTGCGCATCGGGATCGGCCTGCCGGGTGGGGCGCTGGCGCTGCTCTGGCTTGGTCTGACAATCCGCCATGCATGGCAAGGCGGGCTGGACATGCACACGATCAACGGCATCAGCGATGGCGAGCTCTACAGCTATACGGTCGCTCTGCTGCTGGCCGGAGCGGGGCTGTTCTATCAGGCGCTTGCGCGGCGGTCCGACGCCCTGCGCCGCGCCGGTGTCGCGGTCATCGCACTGGCCGTGGCCAAGGTGTTCCTGATCGACATCTCGGGGCTGGCCGGGCTGGTGCGGGTGTTTTCCTTCCTGCTGCTGGGCCTGTCGCTGGCCGGGTTGGCGTGGTTCAACCGCTGGGTGCAGACCCGCGCCACACCGGACCCGGAGCCATAGGGTTGCGAGTCGGTCGCGCTTGACCCGCGTCCGGACTCGCGCGACACGGCGCGCGATATTCCCGGAGGACCATGCGGATGCAACTGCCCGAACACGGCCACACCGACAACGAGATCGCCGAACGTCTGGCCAATCCGCCGGGCAAAGGCGATCTGGGCGATGCAGTTTATGGCGCTATCGACGGCGCGGTGACGACCTTTGCCATCGTCGCCGGGGTCGCGGGCGCGGGCCTGTCGCCCTTCATCATCGTGGCGCTGGGGCTGGCAAACGTGCTTGCGGACGGATTTTCCATGGCTGCGGGCAATTACTCGGCCACCAAGGCTGAACGCGACAACAAGATGCGCCTGCGTGACATCGAAGAACGTCACATCCGCCTGCATCCGGAAGGCGAAAAGCGCGAGTTGCGCGCGATCCTCGAACAAAAGGGCCTGTCAGGGCCAACGCTGGACGAGGCGGTCGCGCAGGTGTCGAAGAACCATGAGGTCTGGATCGACACCATGCTGGAGGGCGAATACGGCATCGGATCGGTCGATCCGCACCCGATGCGGGCGGCGCTGGTGACATTTGCCGCCTTCCTGCTGGCCGGATTTGTGCCGCTGCTGCCGTTCCTGATTGGCATGACTCAGGGCTTTGCCGTCGCGACTGTGCTGACCCTGATCACCTTTTTCGCCATCGGGTCGGTAAAAAGCGTCTGGTCACTGGCCCCGTGGTGGCGGTCGGGGCTGGAAACGCTGGCCATCGGCGGGGTCGCGGCAGGGATCGCCTACTACGTAGGATCGCTGTTTGGCTGAAGGGCGTCAGCGCTCCAAAGAGCCCAGCGGCGGCAGCAGGTCGCCGCAGACAAGCCGGGTCAGGATGCGCTGGACCGGGCGGACCGTCGACAGTGGATACAACGCTCGGTCCCGCAGAACCGGCAGCCAACGGCTGTCGCCCTGATATTGTGGCGTGAAAAGGCGGCTCATCAACTGGTAGCCGCGCACATGCCAACGCCGCGCCTGCGCGTACCATTGCGCTGCCAGCGCCACGTCGCCGCGCGCGGCCTCCAGTGCCCTTGCAAGGGCACAGGCGTCCAGCAAGGCCATGTTCGCGCCCTGCCCCAGTTGCGGGCTGGCCCGGTGCGCCGCGTCACCGATGTAGATCACCCCGTCCTCGAACGGGCGCCGCAGCGTGCCGTGCGCATAGCGGGCCATGGTCATCTGGTCGGGGTCGGTGATCTGTTCGACAAAGGGCGCAAAGGCGGGCCAATGAGAAATCGCCTCTGCCCGCCATGCCTCTAGCCCGCCATCGCGCCATTCGTCAAAAGCCCCCGCCGGGAGCGACCAGAAAATCGACGATCGAAACCCCGACTGACCGGGAATGCGGCCCACCGGCAGAACGCCCAGCATCCTGTCGGCGCGGCGATAAGCCTGCCGCAATTCATTGCGCGGCAGTTCCGTCCCCTCTGGCCAGTCCACCGTGCCCCAGAGCGCACCATAGCCCAAAGGCCGCGCGCGCATCGGAGACAGCGGAGAGCCGGTACCGGTGGCGTCGACAATCAGCTCGAACGGCCCTTCGCGTCTGTCGTCAAACAGCAGTTCCATCCCCGCGCGCCCGGTGACGCGGCGGCCCGGCTCTATCTGCACCCCGGCAGCCAGCGCGGCCTCGTGTAGCGCCTGAAACAGCGCTGCACGATGAATGGCAAGACCAAAGCGCGGATCGCCGGGGGCGTCATAGGCCACGTCCAGAACGGGACGCCCGCTCAGAACCTCATGGCCGAACATGCGGTGGATGCGGTTGCCCCACCCCATCGCGGCAGGCAATGCGCCCAGCCTGTCCAGAACGTCCATTCCAACGGGCTGCACCACCAAGCCAGAGCCGACCGGGGCGGGCGCGTCGAATTGGTCAAAGACCGTGACGTTGTGGCCCGACTGGCGCAACGCCGTTGCCGCCGCAAGGCCGCCCATTCCGGCCCCGGCAATCGCAATATCCATGGCGGACCTCCCCTTCCTCCGAAAGAAGGGAAACCGTCTTGGCCGGGAAGGCGCAAGCGACGCAGCGACGCAGGCGGTGCGACCGATCCGCCCCATTGGCTGTCACAGAACGCCCCCGGGACCAGCCAAAACCGGAGCCGGGAGCGTGTCATGCGGGCTTATTCGACGGGCGCTCCGTCCGGGGCCACCGGCGCATCAGGCGCGTCCGTCATTGGCATCGGCGCGCCCGTAGGATCAACAGCTACGGGAGCCTCGACAGGGTCTGTCGTGGCGGCGGGGCCCAGCGACAAGACAGCAACGATGGCCAAGCCTATAGCCACCGCCACAACTAGGCCAAACACCGACCCTTTCGATCCTCGGGTGGTGGCAAGTCGTTGGTCAATCCGCTCGTCGGGGGCATAACGCGCCTCGTGCTGGCGCAGGTACGGGTCCTGAGTAGTCATTTGGCGTTCCTTTCCTCCTGTAGCGTCGGAGAGGTCCGGCGCATGCGGTTAACGTGGCGATTGCGCACGCTCAGGAAAGGGATCGCAGCCTCACCCCGGAATTCTCGGTACAGGATTGCCGAAATGCCCGTTTCGACTCGGCGGGTTCCAGCGGACGGAACAGCAGCGCGGCGCGCGACCGGCTTTGATCCGCCGGGCGCGCCTGTGCCTGCGGCAGGTTCCCGCCCCCGCCCGCATCCTCTGGACGCCCGCCCCGTCCGGTCCTATAAGGCGCGCAAGATGTGTTTTTTCGCGATCATCATCCGAATTACATGCCCGGCGCTCTGACAGTACGAGCCGCCGGGACAAGGCGTATGAGCCCTCACGCCGCCCCTTCATCCTGACCGACACGACCGATCCAAAGGACGCCCGAGATGTGCGCCGACACACCCGACACGACCCTGCCCGACTACAAGGACACGCTGTCCCTGCCGAAAACCGATTTCCCGATGCGCGCGGGCCTGCCCAAGCGCGAGCCCGGCTGGCTGGACCGCTGGGACCGACTGGGGGTCTATGACCGCCTGCGTGAGAAAAAAGAAGGCCGCACGCCCTTTATCCTGCACGACGGCCCGCCCTACGCCAACGGCCACCTGCACATCGGCCACGCGCTGAACAAGGTGCTCAAGGACTTCATCGTGCGGTCCCAGCAGATGATGGGCCGCGACGCGCGCTATGTGCCCGGCTGGGACTGCCACGGCCTGCCGATCGAATGGAAGATCGAGCAGCAGTACCGCGAAAAGGGCAAGAACAAAGACGATATCGACGTGGTCGATTTCCGTCAGGAATGCCGCAAGTTCGCCGAAGGCTGGATCGACATCCAGCGCGGCGAATTCCAGCGCCTTGGCGTGACCGGCAACTGGGCCGATCCTTACCTGACGATGAATTTCCACGCTGAACGCGTGATCGCCGAGGAATTCCAGAAGTTCCTGATGAACGGCACGCTGTATCAGGGGTCCAAACCCGTGATGTGGTCGCCGGTGGAAAAGACCGCGCTGGCCGAGGCCGAGGTCGAATATCACGACCACAAGAGCCACACGATCTGGGTGAAGTTCAACGTCGCATCTGCGGCGGATTTTCCCAACACCGGCGCCTGCATGAACACGGACCTGTTGTCGGCCAAGGTTGTCATCTGGACCACGACCCCCTGGACCATCCCGTCGAACAAGGCCGTCGCCTATAATCCAGCTATCTCCTACGGGTTGTATGAGGTCACCGGAACGCCCGACGAATGCTGGGCCACGGTGGGCGACACATACCTATTGGCCGACACTCTGGCCGCAGAGGTGCTGACCAAGGCACGGCTTGAGGACGGACAATGGACGCGCGTGCGCGACGTTTCCGCCGATGAACTGGCCGGACTGACCCTTGCCCACCCGCTGCGCGGGATCGACGGCGCGGATGGGTTCTGGGACTACGACGTGCCGATGATCGACGGCGACCATGTCACTGACGATGCCGGCACCGGCTTTGTCCACACCGCGCCCAGCCATGGTCAGGACGACTATGAGTGCTTTGTCGCGCGCAACTGGATCGACCGGATGACGCACAACGTGGGTGAGGAATCCGAATTCCTGCCGCATGTGCCGCTGTTCGCCGGGCTACAGGTCTTTGACCGTAAGGGCAAAGAGGGCAAAGCCAACTCTGCCGTCATCGACGCTCTGGTCGCGGCAGGCGGTTTGCTGGCGCGTGGCCGGGTGACCCACAGCTATCCGCATAGCTGGCGGTCCAAGGCACCGGTCATCTACCGCAACACGCCGCAGTGGTTTGCCGCCATCGACCGTGAGGTCGGCGACGGGCAGGACACCTATGGCAAGACGATCCGCGAACGGGCGCTGACCAGCATCGACCAACTGGTCAAGTGGACGCCGCAGACCGGGCGCAACCGCCTGTATTCCATGATCGAGGCGCGGCCCGACTGGGTTCTGTCGCGCCAGCGCGCATGGGGTGTGCCGCTGACCTGCTTCACCAAGAAAGGCGCGTTGCCGACCGATCCGGACTTTCTCCTGCGCGACGAGGCTGTGAATGCCCGCGTCAACGAGGCGTTCGAGACCGAAGGCGCGGATGCCTGGTACAAGCCGGGCGCAAAGGCACGCTTCCTTGGCAATGAGTATGACCCCGAGGAATGGGAACAGGTGTTCGACATCCTCGACGTGTGGTTCGACAGCGGCTCGACCCATGCCTTTGTGCTGCGCGACCGTCCCGATGGGGCAGAGGACGGCATTGCCGATCTCTACCTCGAAGGCACCGACCAACACCGCGGCTGGTTCCATTCGTCCATGTTGCAGGCCTGCGGCACCAAGGGTCGTGCGCCTTATCGTGGCGTGTTGACCCACGGGTTCACGCTGGATTCCAAGGGCAACAAGATGTCCAAATCGCTGGGCAACACGGTGGCCCCCGAGGATGTGACCAAACAATACGGCGCGGATATCCTTCGGCTCTGGGTGGCACAGGCGGATTACACTGCCGACTTGCGCATCGGGCCGGAGATCCTGAAAGGCACCGCCGACGGCTATCGCCGGATGCGCAACTGCCTGCGCTACATGCTGGGCGCGGTGACCCATTTCTCTGAGGATCAACGCGTCGACGCCGCCGATATGCCGGAACTGGAACGCTATATCCTGCACCGTTTGGCAGAGCTGGATCACGTGGTGCGCGAAGGTTATGCCGCCTATGATTTCCAAGGTGTCTATCAGCAGTTGTTCAATTTCTGCACCGTGGAATTGTCGGCCTTCTACTTCGACATCCGCAAGGACGCGCTGTATTGCGACGGCGACACCGCGCGCCGCCGCGCTGCACGCACCGTCATGGACCTGCTGTTCCACCGTCTGACAACATGGCTGGCCCCGATCCTTGTCTTCACCATGGAAGAGGTTTGGCTGGAACGGTTCCCGGGCGACGACTCGTCGATCCACCTGCAAGACATCCCGGAAACGCCCAAGGAATGGCTGGATGAGCCGCTGTCCGCCAAGTGGCAGATGGTCCGCCGCGCCCGCCGCGCTGTGACCGCCGCGCTGGAGGTGCAGCGCACCGATAAGGTGATCGGTGCCTCGCTGGAGGCCGCGCCGGTGGTGCATGTCCGCGAGGCGGATATGCTGACGGCGCTGAAGTCGGTTGCGTTCGAAGACGTCTGCATCACCTCGGACATCGTGTTGTCGGGTGATCCCGCCCCCTCCGAGGCGTTCCGCCTGCCAGAGGTCGACGGCGTAACGGTCGTCTTTGAAAAGGCCGATGGTGAGAAATGCCAGCGCTGCTGGAAGATCCTGCCGGACGTGGGCACTCACGCCCATCCTGCCACATGCAAGCGTTGCAACGACGCGCTGGGGTGACAGCCTGATCTCTCGCCTGTCCCGGCTGGTCCGGGGCAGGCCCGCGCACGGCATTGCCGGACCGCCCTGAATCGCGTTACCCTTGGGTAAACAAGATGCGAGGGACCCGATGCTGCGCCGCTTTTTCCTGATTTCGCTTGTCTCGTTCACTGCCGCTTGCGGGGTTCTGCCCGGCAATCTGGCGCTTGGGCCAAACTCCACCCTCATTGTGACGCGCCATGCGGACCGTGATGGCGAGGACCTGAACAACAAGGGCCGTGCCCGCGCGCAGGCCCTCGTCAAGGCCGTCGACGGGCTGGGCGTCGCGCATATCTACAGCCCCGGTATCAAGCGCAATCTCGACACGGCGGCCCCGCTGGCGCAGGCGCTTGGCCTGCCGGTCAAACGACTGCCGCAGGAGAATCCTACCCCCGCTCTGGTCGAGCGTGGCGCGGGAACCGTGGTGATCTGGGTGGGCAACAAGGGCAACATCGCGACAATCTGGGAGGACCTGCGCCTGTCAGAGCCGTCGCCGCTGGCCTATGGCGATCTGCACATCATCCGGTCTGACGCGCAGGGACGGGTGACAATCGAACGCCGCCGTTATGGGCCGGAGTAGATAGCGGCGTCAGGCCAGCCCGCGATCCCGCGCGATCATCGCCGCGTGCGTGCGGTTGCGGGCCTCCAGCTTGCGGCTCAGGGTCTTGACGTGCAACTTGACCGTGACCTCCTGCAAATCAAGGTCGCGGGCGATTTCCTTGTTCGCCTTGCCCTCGCAGATGCCGCGCAAAACCTCTTGTTCGCGCCGCGTCAGAACGCCTTCTTTGTCGAGGCGTCCGGGTTTCATGAAGTCGATCGGCGTATAAACCTCCCCCGCCGCCATGAAACGCGCCGCTGACAACAGCGACCGCGCGCTCAGAGTCTTGGGGATGAACCCCTGTGCGCCCGCCTTCAGCGCCGCGCTGGCCACGTCCCGCGTCGCACTGCCCGACAGGATTGCCACCGGACGCCCGGAATTGGCTGCCCGCATGAGATCAAGCCCTTCGAGACCGTTCATTCCCGGCATGTTGTAGTCCAGAAGAACAAGGTCAAAGCTGCCGCTTTCCTTGGCCATCGCAACCGCATCCTGCAGCGTGGCAACGGTGCGGACCTCATCCACATCCGCGCCGTCGAGATAGGCAGCAATCGTATCACGAACCAAGTCGTGGTCATCCGCCACAAGAATTCTCATCATTTCTGCCCCACTCAAACCATTGCGCCGCTGTTCCCGGTCCCCGGCTGTTTTTCCCGGTTCGTTGTGCCTTGCTCGTAAGTTATAGATACAGGAATTGAAATACATTGCCAAACTCTGTGTCCCAAGATGCGGCACTCAGACCCGATCCCGCTTGCATGTTCGCGCATAGATGGATTGCCTTGGCGAACACGGACCCACAAAGGTGTGCAAAAGATGATCTGTTGCCCCAGACCCCAGTTGGCCGACCTTGTCAGCACCGCTCTCGCCTTGGTGATTGGGTAATGCGCCCGGAAGCAAAGACACCTTTTTTTGCGCCGGCAATCGGTCTGCGGCGCGTTCTGGCCGTGCTGGTCGTCTTTTTGATCGTCGTGACCATCGCCGTGCTGGTGCTTGACCTGCGCCAGCAGGTCCGCAAGCTTGCCGCGTCGGCGGCGGACAATATGCAATGGACGCTGGGCCAGACCGAAGTGGAACTCATGGCGCTGGAAATCGCCGCCCTGCGCGCCAGCGCCGAGATCGACCCGCTGGAAGAAGTCCGCCTGCGCTACGATGTGTTCTACAGCCGCGTGCAGACCCTCAAGGACAGTTCAAGGTTCGCGACCTTGCTGGACTTTGGCAACGTGAAAGACCGGATCGACGAAATCTCGGTCTTTCGGGACATTTGGCTGCCCGTCATCGACGGGCCGGATGCGGCCCTTCGCGCCGCCTTGCCCCAGATGGCTGATGAGGCCCGCGCCGCACGGGGCGCTGTCCGCGACGCAACGCTGGCCGGCGTCGAATTCTTCTCTGAAATGGGTTATGAGCAGCGCGACAGTCTGGGTGAAAGCATGGCGCGCGTCGGGCTATTGACCGTGGCGTTGTTGGGAGTGCTGGCGGTCCTGTCGCTGGCGCTGTTCCGGCTGGCGCGCCAAAGCGATGCCGAAGCGCGGGAAAACCGTGAGACCCGCGAACGGACCGAAACCATTCTCTCGACCGCGTTCGACGCTGTGGTGGTATCCGACTATGCCGGGCGCATTATTGAGTACAACGGCGCGGCAGAGCGTGTTTTTGGCTACTCGCACTCCGAGGCCATCGGCGCAGACATGGCCGATCTGATCATTCCGGACCATTTCCGTGACGCTCACCGCGAGGGGATGGCCCGCTTTCGCCGCGGTGGAAGCCCAAGATTCATGGGCAAGGGCATCGTCCGGCTGGACGCCAAACGGCGCGACGGCTCGATCTTTCCGGTCGATGTGTCCTTGGCCCGCGCCCAAAGCCCGCATGGCGAAATCTACATCGCGTTCCTGCGCGACATTTCAGACCGTGTCCGCAGCGAAGCCGCCCTGAAACGCGCGCGGGACCGCGCCATCGCTGGCGAAAAGCAAAAGGCCGAGTTGCTCGCCGTCATGAGCCATGAGATGCGCACCCCTTTGAACGGGATGCTGGGGACACTGGAACTGGTCGACAATTCCGCGCTCGACAAACGTCACCAGCGCTTTTTGCGCATCGTGAAAGAGTCCGGCCGGGTGTTGCTGCGCCATGTAAACGAGGTTCTGGACATCTCGCGGCTGGACGCTGGCAAGATGAGCCTGCGCAAGACGGGGTTCGATCTGATCGCATTGCTGGAAGAGACCATCGACAACCAGCGCCAGAACGCGGCGCTGCATGGCAACACTCTTGTTTTGGTGCCGCCGAACCCGGAACTGCACCACGTCCACGGCGATCCGGACAGGCTGCGCCAGATCCTGCTGAACCTCGTGAGCAACGCGATCAAGTTCACCCGCAATGGCCGCATCGCCATCGAGGCCGATTGCAGCAACGGGCTGGAGGCGGTCGAACTGAGGGTGACCGATACCGGCATCGGCATCGCCGAGGCGGATCTTGACCGCATATTTGAGGACTTCGTCACCATCGACAGCACCTATGGGCGCAGCACGTCGGGCACCGGGTTGGGGCTGGGCATTTCCCGGCGACTGGCCACGGCACTCGACGGCGAACTGGACGTAGAAAGCGAACCGGGCGACGGCAGCGTATTCTGGCTGCGACTGCCGCTTGCTCCGCCAGAGCAGGACCATCCAGACCTGCCGGAGCCGGAGAGTCCGCCGGTGACACCATCCCCGGTGCCGCCGCCCTGCGATATCCTGTTGGTCGAGGACAACGAGATCAACCGGATTGTCGGACGCGAATTGCTGGAACACGACCGCCACCATGTCGAGACCGCCGCCTGTGGCGAATTGGCCCTGAAGCTGGCAGAAGCGCGCCGCTACGATGTTGTCTTGATGGACATTTCCATGCCCGGAATGGACGGGATCGACGTAGCGCGCGCCATACGCTGTGGCGCGGGGATCAACGCCGGAACACCGATCATCGCCACCACGGCACATGCGCTGCCGCAAGAGATCGAGGCCTTCCTTTCCGCCGGAATGCAGGCGGTCCTCATCAAGCCGCTGACGCTTGACGCGATCCGCAAGGCTTTGATGCAAGCCATGCAAAAGGGACCCTCTGGCCCGTCGCCCACTCTTGTCCCATCGACCTGCGAGACCATCGACAAGACCCAGCTAGCCGAAATGCGGCGGCATCTATCCGATGATCGCATGGCTTTCATCCACGACCGTTTTGTCGATGAGATGTCCGATTTTCTCGATGTTCTGCCGGACCTGTTGCTGTCGGGGAGCAGTGGCTTGGCCACACTGGCGTCCGAAGCGCATCGCCTGTCCGGCTCTTCCGCGGTATTGGGGAGTGTCAAGCTGACCGCCCTCCTGCGGGCTCTGCACAACGAAGCACAGGCCGAACAGAGCGCCGTCTTGGCGAAGCGCACTGTTGAGCTGGCGGCGTGCTGGGACACCACGCGGGCGGAGCTGGCGGTCGCGTTGCAGGCATTGGAACAGGTGCACTAGGCGCAGTGGCTTTACCCTGTCCGCCCAGCGGCGTTAAACACCCAAGAAACCGCGCAGGAGAGCCCCAATGTCCAACCCGCTTTACGACACTTTGCTTGGCCCCCAGTCGCAGAACGCCAAGGTTTTCCTGCACCTGCCGGAGGGGGAGCACCTCAGCTATGCGGACTTCGTCGGGCGGGTGGCGCAGTTCGCCGGGGCCTTGCGCGGCCTGAACCTGCAACCGGGCGACCGCGTGGCGCTACAGGTCGAAAAGTGCCCCGACGCGCTGGCGCTGATCTTTGGCTGCATTCAGGCCGGCGTGATCTTTTTGCCCCTTAACACCGGCTACACGCCCGATGAGGTCGCCTATTTCGTCGAGAACTCCGGCGCGTTGGTGTTGGTCTGCGATCCGTCAAAGGCAAAAGCCTTGGGCGCGGTGGCAGAGCGTTGCGGCGCGGGCCGTGAAACGCTGGGTCCGCGGGGCGGCAGTCTTACCGACAGGGCTAATGCCGCACCCACGACAGCCCCGGTCACGCCGCGCACCGGCGAAGACCTTGCCGCCTTTCTCTATACCTCCGGCACCACGGGCCGCTCCAAGGGTGCAATGCTGAGCCAGAACAACCTGCTGTCCAACGCGCTGACGCTGGTCGACCTGTGGCGTTTCACCCGCGACGATGTCTTGCTGCATGCGCTGCCGATTTTTCACACCCACGGCCTGTTTGTGGCGACCAACGTGATCCTCGCAGCGGGCGGGTCGATGGTGTTTTTTCCGAAACTCGACGCCAGTGCACTCATCGACTGGATGCCGCGCGCCACCAGCCTGATGGGCGTGCCGACTTTCTACACCCGCCTGCTGGACAACCCGCGCTTTGACGGCGACGTGGCGCGGGGTATGCGGCTGTTCATCTCCGGTTCCGCGCCGCTGCTGGCAGAGACGCACAAACAGTTCGAGGCCCGCACCGGCCACCGTATCCTTGAACGTTACGGCATGACCGAAACCAACATGAGCACTTCAAACCCCTATGACGGCGATCGCCGCGCCGGGACGGTGGGGCTGCCCCTGCCGGGGGTCGAGGCCAAGGTTTGCGACGCCAGCGGCACCGAACTGCCGCGCGGTGAGATCGGGGTGTTGGAGGTGCGCGGGCCGAATGTCTTTCAGGGCTACTGGCAAATGCCGGAGAAGACCGCCGCTGAGTTGCGCGACAATGGCTTCTTTATCACCGGCGATCTGGCGGTGATGAGCGAGGATGGCTACGTCACCATTGTGGGCCGGGGCAAGGACCTTATCATCTCCGGTGGGTTCAACATCTACCCCAAGGAGATCGAAGAGCTTTTGGACGCGCAGCCCGGCGTTCTGGAATCCGCCGTGGTGGGCGTTCCGCATCCGGACTTCGGTGAGACTCCGGTGGCGGTGCTGGTGCCGCAGCCCGGCGAGGTGCCGGATCTGACGGCGATCGGCGCAGAGGTGTCCGCGCGGCTGGCGCGGTTCAAACATCCGCGCCACATGGAACTGATCGACGCGCTGCCGCGCAATACGATGGGCAAGGTGCAAAAGGCGGCGCTGCGCGAACGGTTCGCGGGGCTGTTTTCAGCTTGAAACGCCGGGCTTGGCGCGGGCCTGCACGGCGTAGGAGCAGCGGTAGGGTTTGATGTCCAGCAAGGGCGTGCCGGTCAGGCAGTCGAGGCCGCGCACCGTGAGGGTTGCGCCCTCGCGCCCGATCAGGCGGACGATTGAGGTGCCGATGGGATTGGGGCGCAGCGGTGAGCGGACGGAAAAGGTGCCGCGCGTCTGGCCGTCCGCCTTGGGGCTTTGGGTCAGCAGGTCGCGGCGGGCCTCGTGCAGCCAGTAGAGAACCTCGATAAATTCGAACTGGTCGAGGCCTTCGAGGGCCGGGGCATAGATGGGGTCGAGGATCAGGTGGCAATCGGGGCCGCCGTCGGGGTCGCCCTGTCTGGGGCAATCGGCGCGGACGTTGAAGGGGGTCTGAATCTGGCCGATGAATCGGAGGCCCGCATCGGTGGCGGGGGGCAATTCGGCATGGATTTCGCTGGGGCGGAGCTGATCTCGGTGGATGGAACTGGACATGAGCAGAGAGTGCCCTTGCGGCTGGATTTGGGCCATTGGGTTTTTGGCCGCAGGGAGGGCTGTCCACGTGTGGACAGCAAGGTGACGCAGCGTCTTCAATAGGTTGCAGAGACGAATTTACGGAGTGTTAGGGTTTGGGGGTGCGGGAGGGAGCGAGGACGCGCCGGTGGAGCGGTCGCAGGTGTCGGCGCGTTTGGGCCTGGTCATGAATTTATGACGGAGGCAATTCTATGATGATCGGTCGTCGTCAGGGACTGGACTGAGGTGAGTGTTTTTGGCAAGAATGGCTTAGCCTGATGAAGCGGCTGACCAACAGCGTGGAACGCGGTAAAAGGCGTGCGGCGAAGGCAGAAACTTGGACGAAGCTAAGCTCGATCTTTCTGACGACACGAAGCGGGATGCGTTTCTCGCGACGGAATTTAACGCACTCCGCCGCGAAATAGAGCTTCAAGTCGTTGAACGCCGGAAGGTCGAAGGTCAGACTTTTGCCGGCTTGGCAGCAATTTATTCTTGGGTTCTGACGCGAAATCCGCCTCTTGATCCATTTTATATGAAAGCTTCTCTGGCAATACCGATGTTCTTCGCCGCCCTCGGATTGTTGAGGTGGCTTGCCATCATGATGCGAATTATGGCCATTGGCGCATACATTCAAAGTATGGAAGAAAAAATAGTAGGAGAAGGGCGCGGGTGGGAGACCATACTGAAAAAAATGCGCGAGGCAAATCCTGTCAAGAGTCAGCTTGAAGGTTGGGTAGAGTCGATGACATGGGGTCTTTCACTCATCGGCTCCACCGCTGCATTTATTTATTCGTTGGTTTACCTATAGCTGTTCGAAACCACCGTTTTTTGGGCATCACGACATTTTCGGCTTCGGCCTGTAAATCCGTCCCATGCCGTGCGTCCCCAAGTCCCCCTACCCCAATAACACCCTCGGCTCCTCGCGCCCCTTCACCTCCGTCTCGAACACAAACGTCTGCCCCGCCGCCTCGTACTCTGGCAGGCCCTCACTGGCGGAGGTGAGCAGGAGCGTGGTCAGGTCGGGGCCGCCGAAGCTGGGGCAGGTGATCTTGGGTGTGGGCAGGGGGAGTGCGCGCAGGAAGGTGCCGTCCGGGGTGTAGCAGGCAACGCGGGCGGCGCCCCATTGGGCGTTCCAGAGGTTACCTGCTGCGTCGGTGACGGCGCCGTCGGGGTTTAGCCCCTCGGGGGTCAGGTCCAACCAATCCGAGGGGTCGCCCAACGGCCAGCCTTCGGCGTCCAGTGCGACGCGGCGGATGATCTTGGTCGGGGTGTCGGTGAAATAGGCGTAGCCTCCGTCCGGGGAAAAGCAGATGGCGTTGGGGATGGAGATGCCGGGATACAGCTTGCGCAATTCGCCCTTGTAATAGCGGTAGATCGCCCCTGCCCCGGCTTCGGCGTTGTAGCCCATCGTGCCGATCCAGAAACCACCAAAAGGGTCGGCGCGGCCATCGTTGGAGCGGGTGACGGGGGTGTCCGCCTCCAGATCAACCACATGGGTTTCGGTTCCGGCGTCGAGGTCAAAGACAAAGAGGTCACGTTCGGAGGCGATCAGCAGGCGGGTGTCGTCCACCCATCCGGCGGCAGAGACCGCGCGGTCAAACTGCCAGTGTCTTTGCGCGCTGCCGTCGTGTTCATAGAGGCGGTGGCCAAGGATATCGAACCACAGAAAGCTGCCCCGCTGGGGGTGCCATAGCGCGCCCTCGCCAAGGATGCAGCGGGTGTCGGACAGGGTGGTGCAATCAGTCATGGGAAAATCCTCAGGCGGCAACGGTGACAACGCCGCCATCGACGGCAAGGCATTGTCCGGTGATCATGGCGCTGGCCTGTGAGGCCAGAAAAAGAACAGGTCCGGCAAGGTCCAGAGGGACCAGATGGCGGCCAAGGCATTGTTTCGGCAGGAAGGCGGCCAGCGCCTCTTCATTGGCCCAAAGACGCAACTGACGGTCTGTCAGCACCCAGCCGGGGGCGACGGCGTTGACGCGGATGCCGTCGCCGCCAAACTCGCGGGCATGGCCACGGGTCATGGCGGTGATGGCGCCGTTGGCAGTGGTGTAGGCGGTCATCTCACCCATGCCGACCATGTAGCTGATGGAACTGAAGTTGACGATTGTGCCGCCGCCCGCCGCCTGCATCATCGGCACAGCAATCTGGGTGGTGAGAAAATAGCTTTTCAGGTTGACCGCAATCAGCGCGTCCCACTCTTTCGAGGTGGTGGTGAGGGTGCCGTGGCGCGTGTCGTTGGCGGCGTTGTTGATCAGCACGGTGATCGGGCCATGCGCCTTGGCGGCCTTGGCCATGGCGGCGCGCAAGGCGGGCTCATCGGTGACATCGCAGCGGATGAACAGCGGGCGATTGCCGTGCCGGGTTTCCATCCGATCGCAAAAGACCGAGACATCCGAGCGTTGGACAAAGGCGACGCGCGCCCCCTGCTGAAGGAATGCCTCTGTTAGGGCGGCGCCGATCCCGGCGCCACCGCCGGTGATGAACACCGATGCGCCGCGCAGGTCCGGGTGGACGGGGATCGTGTTCCGGGTCTCGTCCATCGTGCTCCTCCCCCATGATTGCGCTGCCACTGTCACGCGGCACGTCGCGTAGCGCAAGTCCCCTCAAAGGGCTGGAATCACGGCGCGATATCGGTTCTAGTCTGGGCACACCGCAAGAGAGGGTTCCATGAACTGCGTATTCGTCCAGATCAGATGCCGCCCCGGCACGGCCTACCGCGTGGCCGGAGACATCGCCCTGCGCGAAATCCATTCCGAGTTGTACTCGACCAGCGGCGAGTATGACCTGCTGCTCAAGATGTACATCCCGGAAGAGGACGACACGGGCAAGTTCATCAACGACAACCTGCTGGATATCGACGGGATCGAACGCACCCTGACAACGCTGACGTTCAGGGCGTTCTAGACAACAGACGACGGGGAGACTTTTATGAATTTCAAGACATTGGCACTGGGCAGCGCGGTCTGCGCCGCGCTGGCGGGCGCGGCTGCGGCCGAGGTGAAGGTGGGCATGATCACCACGCTGTCGGGCGGCGGCGCGGGCCTTGGCATCGACGTGCGCGACGGCTTTATGCTGGCGATCGAACAGTCGGGCCGTGACGACATCGAGGTGGTGATCGAGGACGATCAGCGCAAGCCGGACGTGGCGGTGCAACTGGCGGACAAGCTGGTGCAGTCGGAAAATGTGGACGTGCTGACCGGCATCATCTGGTCGAACCTTGCGATGGCGGTGGTGCCATCGGTGACCGCGCAGGGCAAGTTCTACCTGTCGCCGAACGCCGGTCCGTCGCAGCTGGCCGGGCGGGGGTGCCACCAGAATTACTTTAACGTGGCATGGCAGAACGACGCCTTTCACGAGGCGGCGGGCGCCTATGCGGCGGCGGACGGATCGAAGAAGGCCTTTGTCATGGCGCCGAACTATCCGGCGGGCAAGGATGCGATCACCGGCTTCAAGCGCGGCTTTGGCGGTGAGATCGCCGAGGAGGTCTATACCAAGTTGGGCCAGACCGACTACGCCGCCGAGATTGCGCAGATCAAGGCCTCGGACGCGGATATCCTGTATTACTTCCTGCCCGGCGGGATGGGGATTTCCTTTATGAAGCAATACTCTGGCTCGGGCGCAGAGGTGCCGGTGATCGGGCCTGCATTCTCTTTTGATCAGGGAATTCTGGGCGCGATTGGCGATGCTGCGCTGGGTGTGAAGAACACCGCGCATTGGTCCAAGGATCTGGACGCGCCCGGCAATGCCGAATTCGTGGCCTCGTTCAGCGAGAAATACGGGCGGCTGCCGTCGCTTTACGCGGCGCAGGGGTTTGATACGGCATTGCTGCTGATTTCGGCCTCTGCCGCGGCGGATGTGACGGACGCGGATGCGTTCCGCGCGGCGCTGAAGGCGGCGGATTTCCAATCGGTGCGCGGGGCGTTCAAGTTCGCCGACAACCACCACCCGATCCAGACCATCTACATGCGCGAAGTGGTCAAGGAGGGCGACGTGGTCACCAACCGTCTGGTGGGTCCTGCGGCGGAAAACTACGCCGATCCCTACGGCGTTGACTGCAAGATGTGACGACAAGGGGGCGGGTGGCGTGCCGCCTGCCCCCAAGACGCCGGCGGGCGTCTGAACCAAAGGTATTCCCTCCCCATGTCCCTGATCCTCATCGCCGAGCAGGTCCTGAACGGCCTGCAGTTCGGCATCATGCTGTTTCTGATGGCCGCCGGATTGACGCTGATCTTTGGCGTTATGGGGCTGATCAACCTTGCGCATGGGTCGCTGTATATGGTCGGCGCGTTTTGCGCAGCGGCGGTGGCGGCGGCAACCGGGTCATTTGCCTTGGGGCTGGTGGCGGCGCTGGCGGGAGCGGCGGCGGCGGGCGCGCTGATCGAACTGGTGGTGATCCGACGGCTGTATGACCGGGACCATCTGGACCAGGTGCTGGCGACCTTTGCGCTGATCCTGATTTTCTCCGAAGGCACGCGCTGGGTCTTTGGATCGTTTCCCTTGTATCTGGACGTGCCGCAGGCGCTGGCCGGGCCAGTCGCCCTGCCCTTTGGCATCCAGTATCCGCTGTACCGGTTGGCGCTGATTGTCATCGGTCTGGTGGTGGCGGCGGGGCTGTTCTGGCTAATCGCGCGCACGAGGATCGGGGTGCAGATCCGCGCCGGGGAAAACGACCGCGAAATGATTGCCGCGCTGGGTGTGGACATCGACCGGCTGTACACCTTTGTCTTTGCGCTGGGGGCGGCACTGGCCGGGTTGGCGGGTGCGCTGGTGGGCGCGATCCAGTCGGTGCAGGTGGGGATGGGCGAGCCGGTGTTGATCCTTGCCTTTGTCACCATCGTCATCGGCGGGATTGGCAGCATCAAAGGCGCGCTGGTGGGCGCGCTGCTGGTCGGGCTGACAGAGACTTTGGGCTCGGTGTTCCTGCCCGAGCTTTTCAAGCTGTTCATGGCCCCTGCCGCCGCCACGCAGACCGGCGCGTCGCTGTCGTCGATGGCGATTTATATCCTGATGGCCATGGTGCTGATCTGGCGGCCCACCGGGTTGTTCGGAGCGCGGGCATGAGGGGGATGGCGCGCAAGGGGGGCTCTGCCCCGTCGCAGCAAAGCTGCGACTCCCCGGGATATTTTTGGACAGAAGAAACATGGGGGGGCGGCGCGTGCGGTTAAGCCGGGAAGCGGTTTTCAACCTTGTGGTTCTGGCGGGGCTGGTGGCGCTGCCGCTGTATGCGCATCTGAGCGACGCGCCGTTTACCATCACGCTGGCGACGCGGGCGGTGATCCTGTCGCTGGCCGCCGTGGGGTTGAACATTGCGCTGGGGATTGGCGGGCTGGTGAGCCTAGGTCATGCGGTGTTCTTTGGCGTTGGCGGCTATGCCATGGGCATCCTTGCCTTTCATGCGCAGAATTACACGCCGCTGATGGAGTGGCCCTTTGTGATCGAGGGGACCAAGTCGATGCCGGTGATCTGGCTGGTGGCGGTTTTGGCCTCGGCCCTAGCGGCGCTTGGGATCGGGCTTTTGTCGCTGCGCACGAGCGGCGTGTATTTCATCATGATCACCTTGGCCTTTGGGCAGATGTTCTACTATTTCACGATTTCCTGGTCGGCCTATGGCGGCGAGGATGGCATGTCGATCTATTTGCGCAACGGTTTTCCGGGGTTAAATACGCTGGTGCCGGTGCAGTTTTACGGCCTGTGTTTTGCACTGCTTTGCGCGGCACTTGCCTTTAACGCGGTGCTGTTGCGGTCGCCGTTCGGGTTGGCGCTGAACGCCGCCCGGCAAGTGCCGGAGCGGGTGCGCGCCGTGGGGCTGGACCCGTTCCGCCTGCGGCTGGTGGCTTTTGTGATTTCGGGCGCGATCACCGGGCTGGCGGGGGCGCTATTTGCCGATCTCAACCGCTTTGTGTCGCCCACGATGTTCAGTTGGCAACTGTCGGGAGAGTTCATTGTCTTCATCATCATTGGCGGCACCGCGCGGCTGTTTGGCCCGGTGGTGGGCGCGGTCCTGTTCGTGACGCTGGAGCATTTTCTGGGCGGGCTGTCGGACTATTGGCACATCTGGTTCGGGCTGCTGCTGTTGGGGGTTGTGCTGTTCGGCAAGGGCGGTCTGATCGGCCTGATCGCCGGGAGAGGCCGGGTGCATGACTGACGCTGTTTTGCAGACGCGCGGGTTGTTCAAGGCGTTTGGCGCGTTGCAGGCCACGGAGGATGTCTCGATCGAGTTGCGGCCCGGAGAGATCCACGCGGTGATCGGGCCGAATGGCGCGGGCAAGTCCACCCTGATCGGCCAGATCAGCGGGGCGATTGTACCGGACGCGGGGGCGGTGTTGCTGGGCGGGCGCGATGTGACGGCTTTGTCGGTGCCGGGGCGGGCGCGCGCGGGGCTGGCGCGGACCTTTCAGATCAGCCAGTTGGCGATGGAGGACACGGTGTTGCAGAACGCGCTGTTGGGCGCGCTGGGGGCGGCGGGGCGGCCATTTGACATGTTGCGTCCGGTGGCGCGCCGGGGGGCGTTGCGCGACCGGGCCGAGGCGGCGTTGGCGCGGGTCGGGCTGGCGGATCAGGCGCGGATGCGGGTGGCGGAGTTATCGCACGGGCAGCGGCGACAGTTGGAGGTGGCGGTGGCGCTGACGCTGTCGCCCCGGTGTTTTGTGATGGACGAGCCGATGGCGGGTTTGGGCACCGAGGGGTCGGCGCGGTTAACCGGGTTGCTGGATGGGTTGCGCGCGGAGGCACCGATCTTGCTGGTGGAGCATGACATGGACGCGGTCTTTGCCCTCGCCGACCGGATCAGCGTGTTGGTCTACGGGCGGGTGATCGCCAGCGGAACGGTGGATGAGATCCGCGCCGACCCCGCCGTGCGCGAGGCCTATCTGGGGGACGCCGCATGAGCGCGCTGTTGCAAGTCAGCGGGCTGGAGGCGCGGTACGGCAGCAGTCAGGCGCTGTTCGGCGTCGATCTGGAGGTCGCGGCCGGCGAGGTTGTGGCGCTGATGGGCCGCAACGGCATGGGCAAGACGACGACGGTGCGCTGCATCTGCCGGATGATGCGCGCCGAGGGGGGGGTGTCGTTTGACGGCAGGGATTTGCGCCGCCTGCCCTCGCACCGGGCGGCGCGGCTGGGCATTGGGCTGGTGCCCGAGGGGCGGCGCTGTTTCGCGGATCTGACGGTGCAGCAAAACCTGATCGCGGCGGCGCGTCCGGGGGCGTGGGATTTGGGCGCGGTCGGGGGGTTGTTTCCCCGGCTGGCAGAGCGTCAGACGCAGGTGGCGCGGTCGCTGTCAGGGGGCGAACAGCAGATGCTTGCGATTGGGCGGGCGTTGATGACCAACCCCCGGCTGTTGATTCTGGATGAGGCGACAGAGGGGCTTGCCCCGCTGATCCGGGCCGAAATCTGGGAGGCGATCGGGCGGCTGAAGCGTGACAGCGGGCTGGCGATCCTTATTGTCGACAAGAGCCTGAAGGAACTGGCGGCGGTGTCCGACCGGGCGGTGATCCTGAACCGCGGGCGCACGGTCTGGACCGGGGCGCTGGACGGGCTGGCACCGGATCTGGCGCAGCAGTATCTGGGCGTTTGAGGTTGGCCTTAACCGCCGCCTAGTGGGCGGATCATGAAATCCCAGCCCGACAGCGCGGGGACATCGATGTAGCGCGCGCTGGCCCAGCCGGTCACGCCGCCCGCAGCGACCTGATACCAGACCCCCTGGCCGTCTGCCGCCAAAGTGCAACCCAACACCTGAACCGGGGTGCCTTCGGTCCAGCGCGCGACCGGGTCGCCACCCGGCGCGGTGCGGATGTTGAGGTTCGAGGCCAGCCGCGCGCCTGACCAGTCCAGCCGATGCAGCGGCGCGTCCGGGTTGGTGTCGCCGGACCACCGGTACTCTGCCGGTTGCTCCTCTTCGAGGAACCGGTTGCTGGCGTCCCATGTGTAGTAGCGCCGGGTCAGTTTGCCGCCGTGACAGCCAAGGCTATCGGCCAGAAGCGCACCGGTGGCGCGGGGCAAGGCCCCTCCAGAACCGACATAGCCAAATTCGTCCCGGGGGGCTGCGCACCAGCCGCCGCCTGTCGAGTCGCGCCCGCAATCCCCGGCCCCCGCGATGCCCAGCGTGTCGCCCTCTTGCCATTCGATGCTGCAACCGTCGTTGGCAAGGCGGAGGTCTCCGACCCGCTCGAACAAGGTGGTGAGCGGGGTGTCGTCGGGAAAGCTGCTGCCGATTTCGACCGGCCAGAACTCATAGGCCCAATCGATCATGCTGCGCCCCTGAGAATAGGTCAGGTATTGGCACATGTTCAGCGCATCACGCTGGGTCAGTCCCGACAGCGCCAAGGGCGTTGTGCCCTTGGGTCCCGCCACCGGCACAAAATCCATGAACCGCGTCACCAGACCGCCCTGCAACAACAAAAAGTCATCGGGGCGGCGATAGTGCAGCGCGTTCTGGACCAGTGCGGAAGGCGCGATGCCATTGCCGATCAACTGGATGTATTCGGACATGATCTGATAGGTCAGGTCCATTGCCGCCGCGATCTCTGTCTGGCGCGCCTGCTGATCGACGGGGACAAACGGCATGTGAAAGCCCAGCCGCCCGCCCAGTTCGACATACCGGACCGAATTGCCGGAATCGCGCGGCAGCGCCGCGAGGGCAAAGGCCACCGCGCAGGCGGACATGCATTCGTCACCGTTCAGGACGATCACCCCGTTCAGGGCCGGGTCGCCGTTGCCGGCGCGAAAGAGGCGGAGAAGCTCTCCGATCTTGACGCCTTCGAGAAAGTTGCCGCCGGGGCTGTCGAAGGTGACGGCAAAGGAGCTGACCGTTTCTTCGGGGCCGATGAGGTCGGCAAGGCGTTGGGCGTCGCCCTGATCTATCGTCCCGGAGACATGGTAAATTTGCAGCCCCTTGCCGTAGTAATGGCCGCCATCTGCCCCGGCGGGCCGCACCACGGGTTCATTCCGGCCGACGTTTGTCCATTCGCCATAGATCGGCCAAAGCTGTGCCAGCCGGGGGCGCAGGTCATCGCGCAGGGTGATGTCGGCGGCCAAGCCTGCGCTGCCCGTCACGGAACAAACCGCCATGAGCCAAGTCAGGCAGAGCCGTTTCATTTCACCACGTAGGTGCCAAAGCTGTAGTTCACCGTGCCGCTGTCGATGGTCACGGAACCGTCCATCTGACCTTGACCCAGCGCGGCCACGACCAGCCGCAAGGCCGCCTTGAGCTGGGTGGCGTCGTCAAGGCCGGTGGAACTGCACAAATAGCCGATGGTGTGCGGGCCTTTTTCATCCTCTTCCTGAATTTCCAGACCATAGGTGCTGGTCGCCGTGACCTGATAGCGGGTCTGGATCTTGCTGAGTTCGACCTTTTCGAAAATCTCCAGCGGGATCGGCGTCAGTTTGCGGTTGGGCGAAATATCGACGAAGGCGGGTGTGCAGGTCTCTGGCACGTCGGCCACGACAGAGAGTTCCTGTCCCACCCCCAATTCTTTGGGGAACAGGGACATGATCAGCGGCAACGGCCTTGGCTTGCCATCCGGCGTCGGAGTCGGCGGCGTCACCTTGAGAACCTTGGAATTCTCAATGATCAGGGCCATCGGAATGCCAAAGTTCACGCCGATCTTTTCGATGCCCGAGTTATGCAGCCCGATCACCTGCCGCGATGAACTGTCGATGATCGGCGACCCGGAGTTGCCGCCCAGCGTATCGCAGAGATGCCGCAGCCTGACGCCGCCCTGAAACTCTGGCGCGGGGCCAATCGGCGGGCGGGCGGCGCGACAGCCTTCGCGGCTGATGTGTTGGGATTTACCCAGCGGATGACCGATGATCCAGTAAGGCATGCCTTCGGTCGCTTCGTGATCGCTCAGCGGCAGCGGCGGAAAGAGGTCGGTGGGCACGCCGACCACCTCGAGGATGGTGTAATCCAGTTCGGCGGAGGTTTCGACCGGGTCCGGCTTGACCACAAAACGCTGCGCCTCATCCGCGCGGCCCGGTTCCAGAAACCCCGCGACCCATGTCAGCGAGATCAGTTTCGTGGCCCCGATGCGCGGGTCCTTGAGCACGCCGGGGATGCAGTGGTGATTGGTCAGCAGGTGTGTGTCATCGACCAGAAAGGCCGTGCAGGGGTTCTGGCCCGCGTCGTGGACGATCTGCAACATGCCCACCCCGCGCCCGAGTTTGCGGAAATCGGCGTTCTCTGAATAGGTATTGATCGGCTCGTTGTTGTAGCCTGTGACGCTGACTTCGGTTTGGAACCCCTCCAGCGGCACCGGGCCCGCGACAAGCGGCACGGCAGAAAGCATGGCTGCACAGGCAGCGGCGGTCAGGCGGGCGACAATGGGCATGGCAATCCTCAGATCAAACAACAGTCCTTGGCGTGAGCATAGCAAAACCATACCTGCGCGCCTTGAAAAAATGCGCTATCTGGAAAATGTCGTGCCGTTCGTCTATACTGGACGGGACATTCACGCGGCCGAAACGGCCCAATTCCATTTTGCGAAGACCTGAGCCCTTACCCTGACAGAGCTGGACCCCGCCATGACCAAATCGATCCTCCCCGCCCTTGCCCTGATGGCCCTGCCCGGACTGGTCGCCGCGCAATCGACCGTGACGCTGGATTCCTTTTCGCTGGACGACGATCCCAAGCCGAATGCCGCCGCGTCAGAGATGCGCGATTGTCTGCTGGACGCGTCGGCCTGCGCCAGCAATGAGTTCGGTGGCGGCGCCAAGTTCACGCTGGACGATGTGGTCAACCTTGGCGTTGTCAAACGCGAGCCCAAGCCGCCCGTCACGGCAGGCACGCCGACCACGACGATTGCCGTCATCGACCGGACCAAACCCGCGCCTCAGCCGCTGCCGACGATCGACCTTGAGGTGCTGTTTGCCTACGATTCGGACCGGCTGACGCCGCAGGCGATGGCAAAGCTGTCGTCGCTGGCCTCGGCGCTGGCGGACCCGCGGCTGCAAGGCAGCAAGCTGGTCTTTATTGGCCACACCGATGGTGTGGGCAGCGCCGCCTACAACCGCGAACTGTCCAAGCGCCGGGCAGATTCGGTGGCGCGCTACGTGCAGTCGACCCTGCGTATGGGCACGTCGCAGATCGAGGCGGTCGGTGTCGGGTTCGACTACCTCAAGAACTCGCGTTTTCCCGACGCGGCGGAAAACCGGCGTGTGCAACTGGTGCTGGTGCCGGGTGCCTGACCCCGGCCTTTTGGCATGAGACACGGTTGAAGGGGCCCGCGCGGCCCCTTTTTCATGCCCGAATCTTTGGCGGCGGGGGCCGCAATCGCAATTTTCTTTCCTTCTCGAAATTTTACCGTTTGATAAAATTTCGACTTGTGGCACGCTGATCTCAGGAAACAGGAGAACAGGGAGAGGCCATGACCAGCCCGCAGACACCCGGCATCACGTCCGGGCGCCTCAGCCAGGAGCAATTGGCGCAGAATTTCGAAGACCTTCACGCCCCCTACGACGGGCATGAGGCGGCGGTGGCGGCAGATCGTTGCTATTTTTGCCATGACGCGCCCTGCGTGACCGCCTGCCCCACCGACATCGATATCCCGTTGTTCATCCGGCAGATCTCGACCGGCATGTCCGAGGCGGCGGCGCGGACGATATTCGAGCAGAACATCCTTGGCGGCATGTGTGCGCGGGTCTGCCCGACAGAGACGCTGTGCGAAGAGGTCTGTGTGCGTGAGACCGCCGAGGGCAAACCGGTCGAGATTGGCCGCTTGCAGCGCTATGCCACCGACAGCCTGATGGCGCGGCAGGGGCATCCCTTTGCCCGCGCCGAGGCGACGGGCAAGCGGGTGGCGGTTGTGGGGGCTGGCCCGGCGGGTCTGGCCTGCGCGCACCGGCTGGCCATGAAAGGCCATGAGGTTGTGATCTACGAGGCCAAGCCCAAGCCCGGCGGCCTGAACGAATACGGCATTGCCACCTACAAGACGGTCGATGACTTCGCCGCGCGTGAGGTCGAATGGCTGCTGGGCATTGGCGGTATCACCATCGAATACCAGCGGTCGCTGGGGGCCGAGGTGACGCTGGACGGTCTGCGTGAAAATTTCGACGCGGTGTTCCTTGGCATTGGCTTGGGCGGGGTGAACCTGCTGGAGATCGACGGCGGCGAACTGGCCGGGGTCGCGGACGCGGTGAGTTTTATCTCTGCCCTGCGGCAGGCCGAGGATAAGGCGGCGGTGCCGGTGGGCCGCAACGTGGTGGTGATCGGCGGCGGCATGACGGCTGTGGACGCGGCTGTGCAGGCCAAACTGTTGGGTGCCCAGACCGTGACGCTGGCCTATCGGCGGTCGCAGGCCGAAATGCCTGCCAGCCGGTTCGAGCAGGATCTGGCGGCCTCCAAAGGCGTGCATCTGCTGTGCGACGTGATGCCCGTGGCAATGCACGGCGACGACGCGGTTTCCGAGATCGAGCTGGAATACACCGAGGTTGTGGACGGTCGGGTGACCGGCACCGGCGCGACGCTGCGCCTGCCCGCCGATCAGGTGTTCCGCGCGATTGGGCAAACGCTGGCCCCGGCAGACGGGCTGGATCAGGAACGCCGCAAGATCAAGGTATCAGACACCGGGCGCACGTCGATGGACGGGGTCTGGGCCGGGGGCGATTGCACACCCGGCGAAGACCTGACCGTGGTCGCCGTCGCCGAAGGGCGCGATGCGGCTGAGGATATTCATGCGGCACTGACCGGAGCGGCGGGGTAAACCCCGCCCTACAGGGAGACATGTAAATGGCTGATCTCACATCTGACTTTCTGGGTATCAAAAGCCCGAACCCCTTTTGGCTGGCCTCTGCGCCGCCGACCGACAAGGAATACAACGTCCGCCGCGCCTTTGAGGCCGGATGGGGCGGTGTGGTCTGGAAGACGCTGGGCGAAGAAGGGCCACCCGTCGTCAACGTTAACGGGCCACGGTACGGCGCGGTCTACGGAGCCGACCGGCGTTTGCTGGGCCTGAACAACATCGAGTTGATCACCGACCGACCGCTGGAGGTCAACCTTGAGGAAATGGCGCGGGTCAAGGCCGATTACCCCGACCGCGCGCTGATCGCCTCTATCATGGTGCCCTGCGAAGAGGCGGCGTGGAAGGCAATCCTGCCCCGCGTGGCAGAGACCAATGCCGACGGGATCGAGCTGAACTTTGGCTGTCCGCACGGCATGTCAGAGCGCGGCATGGGCGCGGCGGTGGGTCAGGTGCCAGAATACATCGAGATGGTGACCCGCTGGTGCAAGCAGTACTATGACCGGCCCGTCATCGTGAAACTGACGCCCAACATCACCGATGTGCGCAAACCTGCCGCAGCGGCGAAAAACGGCGGCGCGGATGCGGTGTCTTTGATCAACACCATCAACTCGATCACCTCTGTCGATCTGGACAGCTTTGCGCCGGAGCCGACCATTGACGGCAAAGGCTCTCATGGCGGCTATTGCGGGCCGGCGGTCAAGCCCATCGCCCTGTCGATGGTGTCCGAGATCGCGCGCGATCCAGCCACGGCGGGCTTGCCGATTTCCGGCATTGGCGGCGTGACCACATGGCGCGACGCGGCAGAGTTCATGGCGCTGGGCTGTGGCAACGTGCAGGTCTGCACCGCCGCGATGACCTATGGCTTCAAGATCGTCGAAGAGATGAAGCGCGGGCTGTCGCAGTGGATGGACGAAAAGGGTTATCGCTCGACCTCTGATTTCATCGGTCGTGCGGTGCCGAATGTCACCGACTGGCAGTATCTGAACCTGAACTATGTCACTAAGGCGCGGATCGATCAGGATGCCTGCATCAAGTGCGGACGCTGTTATGCGGCCTGCGAAGATACCAGCCATCAAGCGATCTGGATGAAAGAAGGCCGGGTGTTCGAGGTGAACGACGCGGAATGTGTGGCCTGCAACCTCTGCGTCGATGTCTGCCCGGTTGAGGACTGCATCACGATGGAGCGGATGGAAGGCGGCGCGGTCGACCCGCGCACCGGCAAGACCGTGTCGGACGACTATGCCAATTGGACGACGCACCCCAACAACCCGATGGCCAAGGCGGCGGAATAAAACCGGTGGGCGCGGCGCTGCGGTGCCGCGCTCACCCTGCAACACCGATCGGGGTGTCAGACCGCGATGATCTTGCCATCCACAGGGTCAGGTCTGCCGGGCCAACTCGTATGGACTTGCTCTACCGGCCCTGTTCCACCCCGGACAGTCGGGACAATGCCCGAGGCAGAGGATACATCTTGGCCCTTCTCAACATCACGCGTTGGCCGACGATCCTGATCTTTCTTTTTGCCGGGATCGCGGCGGCCACCTTTGCCTTTGTGACCGTCAATTTGTTTTCCCAAGCCATGGCCAGTCTGGATTTTCTCAAGGTCTTCGGCTGGGAGGCGATCCGGCACGGGGCGCTTCGTCAAGTGGCGGAACTGGCGATTTGGGGCGCGCTGTCGCTGTCCTGCTGGCTGTTGTTCAAGGTCTGCGAACATGTTCTGGAGGACCGATATCTGGATTGGGCGCGCAGGTCGCGCACATCCCGCAGGGACACCAATCGCTAAGGCGTCAGCAAGCGCCGGAACAACAGGTCCAGATGCTGTTCCGCCCCCGGAAACGGATCATCGTCGTTCAGAACCGCGCGCACCTGCACGTCGAAATCGGCGTAGTGCTGGGTCAGCGACCAGACTGAGAACAGCAGGTGATGCGGGTCGACCGGGGCCATGCGGCCCGCCGCGATCCAGCCTTTGATCACCGTGGCCAGCGTGTTGACGAGGTCGCGCAACTCGCCCTCAAGGGCGGGCATAATGCGCGGCGCGCCCTGCACGATCTCATTGGCGAACAGGCGGCTTTCGCGCGGAAAATCCCGTGACATCTGTAGCTTACGCCCGACGTAAGCCAAGATTTCCTCGACCGGCTCGCCTTTGGGATCAATGGCTTGCAGCGGGTCGAGCCATGTTGCCAGCAGGTCGCGCAACAGCGCCTCGTAGATCGCCTCCTTGGAGGGGTAGTAGTACAGCAGGTTAGGTTTCGAGAGGCCCGCCTCGGTGGCGATTCGGTCCAGCGTGGCGCCGCGAAACCCGGCTTCCGAAAACACCGTCAGCCCAGCCTCAAGGATCTGCTGCCGCTTGGCGCGCTGGATGCGGGTTTGCGGGGCGGTGTCGCCCTCTTGCAGGAATGCTGATTTTTCCGTCATGGGTGCCGCCGCTTGCCTCTTTTCAACGCATCTGCCGGAATTGGCGGCAGGACGCTTGACTGACTACGCTCCTCTGGTAGCGTTCTTTTGACCGATTGGTCAAATCGGAATGCACCCGCGCGAGACGGGTTAGGACGGGGAGTTACGCCATGGCCGGACCAGCTGCAAACATGACTATCAACGCCGACCGGCTGTGGGACAGCCTGATGGAGATGGCCAAGATAGGCCCCGGCGTCGCCGGCGGCAACAACCGCCAGACGCTGACCGATGAGGACGCCGAGGGGCGCGCGCTGTTTCAGAGATGGTGTGAGGATGCCGGGTGCACCATGGGGCTGGACACCATGGGCAATATGTTCGCGCGGCGCGAGGGGACGGACCCCGAGGCGCTGCCGGTCTATGTCGGCTCTCACCTTGATACGCAGCCCACGGGCGGAAAATATGACGGCGTGCTGGGCGTGCTGGGCGGGCTGGAGATCATCCGATCGCTGAACGATCTGGGGATCAAGACCAAGCACCCCATCGTGGTCACCAACTGGACCAATGAGGAAGGCACCCGGTATGCGCCGGCGATGCTGTCCTCGGGGGTCTTTGCCGGGATGCACACGCAGGACTGGGCCTATGCGCGTGAGGATGCCGAGGGCAAGACGTTCGGCGACGAACTGGCGCGGATCGGTTGGAAGGGGGACGAAGAGGTGGGCGCACGCAAGATGCACGCCTTCTTTGAGCTGCACATCGAACAGGGGCCAATTCTGGAGGCCGAAAGCGTGGACATCGGCGTTGTCACCCACGGACAGGGTCTGTCGTGGACGCAGGTGACGGTGACGGGCAAGGACGCGCACACCGGCTCGACGCCCATGCCAATGCGGCGGAATGCCGGTCTGGGCATGGCGCGCATTCTGGAAAAGGTCGAAGAAATCGCGCTGAGCCATGCGCCCCATGCGGTGGGCGCGGCAGGGCATATCGACGTCTACCCGAACTCGCGCAACGTGATCCCCGGCAAGGTGGTGTTCACGGTGGATTTCCGGTCACCCGAACTGGCGGTGATCAAGGACATGGAGGCGCGGCTGAAGGTGGCGGCGGAAGAGATTTGTCGCGACATGGAACTGTCGGTCGAGTTCGAAAAGGTCGGCGGGTTCGATCCGGTGGATTTCGATGAGGGCTGTGTGACGGCGATCCGCAATGCCGCTGAACGGTTGGGATACACGCATCGCAATATCATCTCCGGCGCGGGGCACGATGCCTGCTGGATCAACCGGGTGGCCCCGACGGCGATGGTGATGTGCCCCTGCGTGGACGGGCTGTCGCACAACGAGGCCGAGGAGATCAGCAAGGACTGGGCCAAGGCCGGGGCGGATGTGTTGTTCCACGCGGTGGTGGAGACGGCGGGGATTGAGGGGTGACTGCAATCTCAACCGAGCACTCAAGTTCAATCAATGCATTGGAGTTTGCTGCTTGGGCTGTCGGCGAGATCAACTCCAACATCAAGCGTGCGCAACTGGCAGAATTCGTCGTTGGTAAGGCGCTGGGCTGTTTGGAACGCTATCACGAAGAATGGAACGCCTTTGACCTTGAGTATCGAAAACAGCGTATTGAAGTGAAGTCTAGCGGGTACGGAACGCCTCCGTTCTATCCGACAAAACTCCCGCCCAAACCAAAGTTCGACATCAAAGCTAGACGCTGGGCTTGGTCCAATAAAAATCAGGAATTTCTAGGCAAAGGCGAACCTACGCGGTTTTCTGATGTCTATGTGTTCGCCGCGACAATTGGAACCACGCGCGAAACATTCCATCCGTTCGACACGCTCGGTTGGGAATTCTACGTCGCAAGCACGGAGCAATTGGACAAGTTGTTCCCGAACCAAAAAACTGTTTCGGCATCCGCACTTGAAAGCATCTTCGGCAAGACGAATTTTGTCACGCTAAGAGCCGTTGTAGACAAAGCAATCGGGGAGACAAACGAATGACCACAGTCATCAAGAACGGCACAATCGTCACGGCAGATCTCAGCTGGAAGGCCGATGTCCTTGTCGACGGCGGCAAGATCGTCGAGATCGGCGATAATCTGAGCGGCGACAAAGAGTTGGACGCCACCGGCTGTTACGTCATGCCGGGCGGGATCGACCCGCATACGCATCTGGAAATGCCCTTTATGGGCACCTATTCCAGCGATGATTTCGACAGCGGCACCCGCGCGGCGTTGGCGGGCGGCACGACGATGGTGGTGGATTTCGCCCTGCCCTCTCCCGGTCAGGGGCTGCTGGACGCGCTGCAGATGTGGGACAACAAATCCACCCGCGCGCATTGCGACTACAGCTTTCACATGGCGGTGACGTGGTGGGGCGAGCAGGTCTTTGACGAGATGAAGACCGTGATCGAGGATCGCGGCATCACCACCTTCAAGCACTTCATGGCCTACAAGGGCGCGCTGATGGTGCAGGACGATGAGATGTTCGCCAGCTTTCAGCGCATCGGGGAACTGGGCGGGATCGCCATGGTCCACGCCGAGAATGGCGATGTGGTCGCCGATCTTCAGGCGCGGCTGTTGGCCGAGGGCAACACCGGCCCGGAGGCGCACGCCTATTCCCGCCCCCCGCAGGTCGAGGGGGAGGCCGCCAACCGCGCCATCATGATCGCCGACATGGCGGGTGTGCCGCTGTATATCGTGCATGTGTCCTGCGAAGAGGCGCATGAGGCGATCCGGCGCGCGCGCCAGCAGGGCAAGCGCGTCTGGGGCGAGCCGTTGATCCAGCACCTGACACTGGATGACAGCGAATATGCCCATCCCGATTGGGACCACGCGGCGCGTCGCGTGATGTCGCCCCCCTTTCGCAATGCCAAACATCAGGACAGCCTGTGGGCTGGCTTGCAGGCCGGGTCGCTAAGCGTCGTCGCCACCGACCACTGCGCCTTTACCACCGAGCAGAAACGCTATGGCGTGGGCGATTTCACCAAGATTCCGAATGGCACCGGGGGCCTTGAGGACCGGATGCCGATGCTGTGGACGCACGGGGTGGAGACGGGTCGGCTGACGAAAGAGGAATTTGTCGCCGTCACCTCGACCAATATCGCCAAGGTGCTGAATTGCTACCCGCGCAAGGGCGCGATCCGGGTTGGATCGGACGCCGATATCGTGGTCTGGGACCCGGCAAAGACCAAGACGATTGCCGCCGCGTCGCAGGTTTCGGCCATTGATTACAACGTGTTCGAGGGCAAAGAGGTCAAAGGCCTGCCGCGCTATACACTGACACGCGGGCAAGTTGCGGTGACCGATGGTGTGCTGACCTCTGAAGAAGGACACGGCAAGTTTGTCGAGCGCAAGGGCGGCACGCCGACCAACACGGCGCTGAGCACTTGGAAGGAACTGACAGCGCCGCGCCCGGTGAAACGCAGCGGCATTCCGGCGAGCGGGGTGTAGCGTTGGCGCGTCTCGGGGACAGCGGGTCAGGGGATGAGCGGCGCCTTGGGGCGCCCACATGAGCGCGCCCGCCCTCTCTGGCGTCCTTGAGGCGGCCATCTATGTCGATGATCTCGACGCGACAGAAGCGTTTTACGGCGGCCTTTTGGGGCTGGAACGGATCGTCCGCGTCGACGGGCGGCACGTGTTCTTTCGCTGTGGCACAACTGTCGTGCTGGCCTTTGTCGCTGAAGCGACAGCGCATCCGCCTGCCCCGGATGCCTTGCCCGTGCCAACGCATGGTGCCAAAGGCCCCGGACATATCTGTTTCGCCGCACCGGATAAGGGGATGGACGCGCTTGCGGCCCACCTGACCGCCGCCGGTGTCGACATCGAAAGCGATTTTCGCTGGCCGCACGGTCCGCGATCCCTCTACGTCCGCGATCCCGCTGGAAACAGCGTTGAATTCGCGGACCCCGCCCTTTGGAGCCTAGACGTATGACAGCAAGCCCGGTGATCCAGGCCAGCCACCTTGACCTGACATTCCAGACCGCCGATGGGCCGGTCCATGCGCTGAAAGATGTCTCACTGGACATCGAAAAGGGCAGTTTTGTCAGCTTTATCGGCCCGTCGGGCTGCGGCAAGACCACCTTTCTGCGGTGTATCGCGGCGTTGGAGCATCCGACGGGTGGCAGTCTGACCGTCAACGGGATGACGCCTGATGAGGCGCGGCGCGCGCGGGCCTATGGCTACGTGTTTCAGGCGGCGGGGCTGTATCCATGGCGCACCATCGGGCGCAATATCGCGCTGCCGCTGGAGATCATGGGGTTTTCCAAGGCGGAACAGCGTGACCGCATCAAGCGGGTTTTGGACCTTGTCGAACTGTCGGGTTTCGAGAAAAAGTTCCCTTGGCAACTGTCTGGCGGGATGCAGCAGCGGGCGTCGATCGCACGCGCACTGGCGTTTGATGCCGATATCCTGCTGATGGATGAACCGTTCGGCGCGCTGGATGAGATCGTGCGGGACCGTCTGAACGAGGAACTGCTAAAGCTCTGGGCCAAGACAGAAAAGACCATCGGCTTTGTCACCCACTCGATCCCCGAGGCGGTGTATCTGTCGACGCATATCGTGGTGATGTCGCCCCGGCCGGGGCGGATCACGGATGTGATCAAGTCGCCGCTGCCCAAAGAACGCCCCTTGGACATTCGCGACACGCCAGAGTTCATCGAGGTCGCGCACCGGGTCCGCGAAGGGCTGCGCGCGGGGTACGAGGAATGAGCGCGGGCTTTCTGACTTGGCTTGGCGGAGCGATGGCGATCTTTCTGGCCGCAAGCGCGGCAATGCGGTCTTATGTGGACAACCAGCGGCTTTTACTGCTTGGGCTGGCCTTGGTCCTGTATACGCTGGGCAACCTGATGATGGTGCGCCTGATGCGTGAGGGCGGCATGGCGGTGGCAATCTCTGTCTCGGCGGTTCTACAACTGGTTTTGGCGGCGCTTGTGGCCTTTATGTTTTTTGGCGAACGCCCCCTGCCCCTGCAAATGGCGGGGATTGTCCTTGGTGTCGTCGCGGTGACGCTGATCCTAGTGGCCCCCAACGTCGGAGGCGCACGATGACACGGTTTATCCCTCCGGTTCTGGGTATGGTGCTGGCTCTGATCGCGCTGTGGTATGTCGCCGTGGTGCCGATGAACGTGAAAGAAGTACTGACCGCCGCCGAACGCGCGGGTGTTCAGATATCGCCCCCTTCGGCGGTTGAGCGGCGCGATATGGGCAACTGGGCGCTTGTTTTGCGCAATACACACGCGCTTGGCGATAGCTGGAGCTCGGACCGGCCAAAACTACCCGCGCCGCATCAGGTGCTGGTGGAGCTTTACGACTCGACCATTGATGAGGAACTGAACGGGCGGCGCGGGATCGTGCGGTCAGGGACCTTGTCCAACCGGTCGCTGGTGTACCACGCCATCGTGACGCTGAACGCGACCTTTCTGGGGTTTGTGATCGGCACAGTGCTGGGCGTCGGCTTGGCCGTCGGGATCGTGCACAGCCGCGTCATGGATATGAGCGTGATGCCTTGGGCGATTGTCAGCCAGACCATCCCGATTGTGGCGCTGGCGCCGATGATTATCGTGGTGCTGTATTCGATCGGGGTGCAGGGGCTGATCCCCAAGGCGGTGATTTCGGCCTATCTGTCGTTTTTTCCGGTGGTCGTGGGCATGGTCAAGGGGCTGCGGTCCCCGGATGCCATGCAGATGGACCTGATGCGCACCTATAGCGCGCCAACCTCCGCCGTGCTGTGGAAGCTGCGGCTGCCCGCGTCGATCCCCTATCTGTTTGCCTCGCTCAAGATCGCCATCGCGGCGAGCCTTGTGGGGGCCATCGTCGGCGAACTGCCCGTGCAAAAGGGCGGCCTTGGCGCGCGGATGCTGGCGGGCAGCTATTACGGTCAGACCGCACAGATCTGGGCGGCGTTGCTGGTGGCGGCGGGTCTGGCGGCGGTGCTGGTCTGGGCGACGGGCTGGATGGAGCGGCGGACCCTGCGCAAGATGGGGGCCAAGCCATGACCCTTGTGGCGTTTGCGGTCCTTCTCTGGGCCGTCGGATTTGGTGTGAACGTGATGCTGGCGAATGGCCCCGCGCGGGAAACAGGCGCGGTGCGCCTTGCAGTGCCGCTGATCTTTGGCGCGACGGTGCTGGGCATGTGGGAACTGGTGGTGCGCGGGATGCAGGTGCCGACGGTGATCCTGCCGCCGCCCTCTTTGATTGCGGCCAGCTTTGCCGGGAACCTGTCGACCCTCTGGGGGGATTTCACCCAAACGATCCTGAAAGGCGCGCTGTCGGGCTATATCATCGGCTGCGGTGCGGCATTCCTTACCGCGCTCATGGTGGACCGGTCCGATTATCTGCGCCGGGGGCTGCTGCCGCTGGGCAACTTCATGGCCGCGCTTCCGATTGTCGGGACCGCACCGATCCTTGTGATGTGGTTCGGCTTTGGCTGGCAGAGCAAAGCAGCGGTCGTCGTCCTGATGGTCTATTTCCCGATGCTGGTGAACACGGTCGCGGGCCTGTCGGAAACATCCGCCATGCAGCGCGACCTGATGCGCACCTACGCGGCCACATGGGGGCAGTCCCTGTGGACATTGCGCCTGCCCGCCGCGCTGCCCTTCATCTTTAACGGGCTCAAGATTTCCTCGACGCTGGCGCTGATCGGGGCCATCGTTGCCGAGTTCTTTGGCAGTCCGACGCAGGGGTTGGGGTTTCGCATCTCGACCAGCATCGGACAGCTTGACCTTGGCATGGTTTGGTCGGCCATCCTTGTGTCGGCGCTGTCGGGGACGGCGTTCTACGGCCTTGTGGCCCTTGCCGAACGCCGCATGACATTCTGGCACGCCTCTTTCCGAGGCGGGCGATAACCGGACCGGGAAAACCGGCCAAAGAGACTAGGCACCAAGGAGGTACTGAAAAGATGAAACACACATGGATCGCCGCCGTCGCGGCATTGGGGATGGCATCCCCGGCACTGGCCGCTGACGAGGTCAAGTTGCAACTGAAATGGGTCACGCAGGCGCAGTTCGCGGGCTACTACGTGGCGCTGGAAAACGGCTATTACGAAGAGGCCGATCTGGACGTGACCGTCATGCCCGGCGGCCCGGACATTGCCCCGACGCAGGTGATCGCCGGGGGCGGTGCCGACGTGGTGGTGGAATGGATGCCCGCCGCCCTGTCCGCGCGGGAAAACGGCCTGCCGCTGGTGAACATCGCGCAGCCGTTCAAATCCTCGGGCATGATGCTGACCTGCTGGAAAGACGCGGGCATTGCGGAACCGGCCGATCTGGACAACCGCACGCTGGGGGTCTGGTTCTTTGGCAACGAGTTCCCCTTCCTGTCGTGGATGAGCAGCCTTGACATCAAGACCGACGGCAAGATGGAGGGCTCTGTCGAGGTGCTGAAACAGGGGTTCAACGTCGACCCGCTGTTGCAGCGTCAGGCCGATTGCATTTCGACCATGACCTATAACGAATACTGGCAGGTGATCGACGCGGGCGTGGACGCCGGTGAACTGGTGACCTTCAAGTATCAGGATCAGGGCGTAGCGACGATGGAGGATGGCCTCTACGTTTTGGAGGAAAACCTCGACGATCCGGCCTTTGTGGACAAAATGACCCGCTTTGTCGCCGCCTCGATGAAGGGCTGGAAATGGGCCGAGGAAAACCCCGAGGACGCGGCGATGATCGTCCTGGATTACGATGAAACCGGCGCACAGACCGAGGCGCATCAGATCCGCATGATGGGCGAAGTGGCCAAGCTGACCGCAGGATCAAATGGCGCTCTGGACCCGGCGGATTACCAGCGCACGGTGGATACGCTGCTGGCCGGTGGATCGGACCCGGTGATCACCAAGCAGCCCGAGGGTGCATGGACACACGTGATCTCTGACGCGGCGCTGAACTGAGCCAATTGAACTGACCGGCGCGAGGCCCTTTGCGAGGCCTCGCGTCTTTTTGACCGGAGCGCGGGTCAACCGCCTTTGACGCCCGCCACGTTCACGTACAAAGCATAGACAGACTGCGCGGCGGCCATGAAAACCCGGCTGTTGGCGCGCCCGCCAAAGCACAGGTTCGCACAGCGTTCCGGCAAGGCAATGCGGCCGATGGGCCTGCCATCCGACGCAAAGACCATGACCCCGTCCAGTTCCGGATCGCCCATACCCCAGCCGCACCACAGGTTGCCCTCAACATCACAGCGCATCCCGTCCGGCGTGCCCGGTCCGGCGTCGATTTGTATACGTTTGTTCGACAGAGTGCGCCCATCGCTGCCGACATCGTAGGCAAGGATCTTGCGCGTCGGAACGCCTCGGGACTCGACGATATACAGGATGCTTTCATCCGGTGAAAAACACAGGCCGTTGGGGCCAAGCACATCGTCGGCAACAACAATTGCCTCACCGGTGTCCGGGTTCAGGCAATAGACGTTCTGGTTCAGTTCCGACTCTGACCTGTAGCCCTCATAGTTGCCCGAGATTCCGAACACCGGGTCCGAGAACCAGATCGAGCCGTCGGATTTGACGATGATGTCATTGGGCGAGTTCAGGGGTTTGTCGTCAAAGCTGTCCATCAGGACGGTGATCGTGCCGTCATACTCCGTCCGGGTGATGCGCCGACCGCCATGTTCGCAAGAGATCAGGCGGCCTTGACGGTCCCGCGTGTGGCCATTGGCGAAATTGGACGGGGCGCGGAATGGGCTGACCTGTCCGGTTTCTTCGTCCCAACGCATGATGCGATTGTTGGGGATATCGCTCCACAACAGGTGGCGGGCGTCGCCGAACCAGACCGGCCCTTCGGCCCAGCGCATGCCGGTGGCCAGCCGTTCGACCCCCGCCAGAGGCAGGCAGTATTTGTCAAAGGCGGGGTCCAGCGATTGCACCGCCGGGTCGGGGTAGCGGGTTGTCGGGGTCCAGCCGTTCGGGAAAAGGTCGTTGTTGCTCACCTGTTATCTCCTGTTGCTGCTGCGCATCGCGGCGCGGAAGTAAGTGGTTACAAAGCTGACCGCTTGTTCAGGGCGATCCCTTGCCCCGCCTGCGTTGGCCGTTCGAGGGTTTCATGCACGGTCAACACCTGCGCGAGTCGTTCGGCCACTTGCGGCTGCCACCCCTCGGCGCGGCGCGCATTGAGGTTGAAGCCAAGGACTTTGACCTCATTAGTGGCGCTGACAGTGCCATCCGCGTCCAGCACCCGGTGGAACAGGATCAGACGTTTGGCGTCCACGTCCAGCAGTTGGGTTTCGATGCGGAATGCATCGCCCTCGGCCAGTTCGCCAGTATAGGTGACGTGGTTTTCGACGATGGCGTATTCATGCCCCTGCCGCGCCTCGATGGTCTGGACCGGCGCGTTGATCCAGTTCCAGAAAGCCCAGTTCGCCTGATCGCAGATGGTCAGGTAATGCGCCATGTTGAGGTGATGGAACTCGTCCACCCAATCGGGCTTGACCGTGTTGCGGACCAGAACCAGCGGAGCGGCAATGTCCCCGGTCCAATCGTGCAGAAAGGTTTCCGTGACCAGCATCAGCGGCCCTTCCAGACCGGGTCACGCTTTTCCGAGAACGACGCGATGCCCTCTGCCGCGTCGTCGCTGGCGTAGATGCGGTCATAGTTCGGCAGATCGCCCGAGCGCATCTTGGCATAGGCCTCTTCTTCGCTCAGCCCGGTTGTGGCGCGGTCGATTTCCTTGATCGCCTGTAACGACAGCGGGGCGGAGGCGGCAACGCGCGTCGCCAGCGCCATCGCGGCGTCCAGCAGGTCAGCGCCCGGCACAACCGCATTCACCACACCCCAGCGGGCGAGTTCTTGGGCCGTCGCGCGGCGGCCCGTCATCATCATTTCCATCGCTATGGCGCGAGGCAACAGGCGCGGCAGGCGGATTGTCCCGCCAGAGTCGGGCACCACGCCGATGGTGGCCTCTGGCAGACCGAATTCGGCGTGGTCCGCCGCCACGATCATGTCCGCCGCCAAAGCCAGTTCGAACCCGCCGCCCAGCGCCATGCCGTTGACGGCGGCAATCACCGGCTTTTTCAGGCCCCAGAACTCTGTCAGCCCGGCAAAGCCGCCGATCCCCTGATCCGCATCCGCGGCCTCGCCCTCTGCCGCGGCCTTGAGATCCCAGCCTGCGGAAAAGAACCGCGTGCCGCCGCCGGTGATAATGCCCACCGACAGGTCGTCGTCCTCCTTCAAGGTCTGGAACGCCGCGCCCAGCGCCATACTGGTGGTGGCCGCGATGGCATTGGCCTTGGGCCGGTCCAAGGTGATCAGCAGGACGCGCCCGTGCCGCTGTGTGGTGACGTCGCTCATATCTCAACCAATCGTGCCAGATAGGCTCCGTAGCCCGATTTCCCGAACAGCCGCGTGCGTTCCGTCAGCGCGTCGGCGTCGATCCAGCCTTGTTGATAGGCGATCTCTTCGGAGCAGCCAACCGGTTGTCCCTGCCGTTCCGAAAAGGTGCGCACAAAATTCCCGGCATTCAGTAGAGAGGCATGGGTGTTCTCGGCGCATTGGGCGCATTTTGTGAAAACCATGCTCCGGCTGGGGGCCGAACGGGACCGGCCCCTATCACCTTTCCGGCACGCCGGACACCACTGGGCCGATTTCGCCCGCAATTTTTGCCCCCGCAGACCTTGGACCAAAGGTGAAGGACATCCCGCCCGGCGCCAATCCCACGCCCGCCGTCCGCCCGCTGAATCCGCGCCTGGACCACTCCAGCTTCTCCCGGACCTCTGGCTTTGCGCGCCCCGACTGGCGGTCCGGTCTCAATAACGTGTTACGGGAATTGGCGGCGTACTGATCCCGGCTTCTTCTTGGTCCAAATACCTCCGGGGGTGAATGCGCCGGAGGCGCAGAGGGGGCAGCGCCCCCTGCCCGCCCAACAAATGTGCATCTGCCTTGAATTCACGCCACGGGATAGAGTTGCTGCTTCCATGGCCGCGCGCCTCTTGCCTATAACGGAACAATGACCTCAGACGGACCATCCCCGATGACGCCGCCCGCCCAGCTAACCAGCCGTTTGCGCGCGCTCCTGATGCGCATTTACCCGGACCGCGACACCGACGCGCTGACCGCGCAGGTGATCGAGGCGTTCTGGCCCGAACTTCCCGCCGCGCGCAAACGCGCCCGCAAGCCCGGCAATACCCTATGGTCGCAAAAGGATGCGCTGCTGATCACCTATGGCGACAGCCTGATCGACGGCGTCTACAAACCGCTGGACCTGCTGCGCGACTTCCTGAGCAGCCACATGCAGGGGGTGGTGAACGGGGTCCATATCCTGCCGTTCTTCCCTTTCACCTCTGACGATGGCTTTGCCGTGACCGATTATCGCAAGGTGAACCCGACGCTGGGCGACTGGCCGGACATCAGCCGGATCGGCGCGGAATGGCATCTGATGTCGGATCTGGTGCTGAACCACGTCTCAAGCCAGGGCACATGGTTCAACGCCTACCGGCAGGGCCAGGCCCCCTTTGACGGGTTCTTTTACGAAGCCTCACCCGAGGACGACCTGTCGATGGTGGTCCGCCCCCGCACCACGCCGCTGTTGCAGGAGGTTGAGACCTCGATGGGCACGCGGCATGTCTGGTGCACCTTCAGCCACGATCAGGTCGATCTGGATTTCCGCAATCCCGAAGTACTGCTGGAGATCATCCGCATCATCCGGTTGCACGTGGACGCGGGCGTCAAGATCGTCCGGCTGGATGCGGTGGCCTTTGTCTGGAAGGAACCCGGCACGCCGTCGATCCATCTGCCCAAGACCCATGCGATTGTGCAGCTGTTGCGCGTGCTGGCGGATTTCGCGGCGGAGCCGATTGTCCTGCTGACAGAGACCAATGTCCCCAAGGCGGAGAACCTCAGCTATTTCGGCCAGTTGAATGAGGCGCACTGGATCTACAACTTTCCACTACCGCCCCTGATCCTGCACGCGATGCTGTCGGGCGATGCCAAGGCGCTGTCGAACTGGCAGCGGGCGATGCCCCCAGCCCCGCATGGCTGCGCCTATCTGAATTTCTCATCCAGCCATGACGGCATCGGGATGCGCCCCGCCGAAGGACTGCTGCCGGATGAGGAAATCGCACGGATGATCCAGACCGTGCAGGAAACCGGCGGGCTGGCCTCTATGCGGGCGCTGCCGGGGGGCGGGACGGCAGTCTATGAACTGAACACCACCTTCTTTTCGGCCATGCAGCGCACCTACAAGGGCCAGGACGGGTTGCAGGTGGACCGCTTTATCTGCTCGCAGACCATCGTGATGTCGCTGGAGGGCATCCCGGCTTTCTACATCCACGCCATGCTGGCGACCGAGAATGATCTGGAGGGCGTCGCCCGGCGCGGCATGAACCGGGCCATCAACCGGCATCGCTGGGACTATCCCGAGTTGCGGGAAAAGCTGGCCGATCCGACAAGCGATCAGGCCCGCGTGCTGGCGGCATTGTCAGAGCGGCTGCGGCTGCGGTCGAAACAGGCGGCGTTCCATCCCAACGCCACGAATTTCACCCTGATGGTGGATGACCGGGTCTTTGCCGTCTGGCGGCAGGCGCTGGACCGGAGTCAGTCGATCTTTGCCTTGCACAACGTCAGCGGCGAAACGGTGGATCTGCCGCCCCGCGCGCTGAACCTGATCGCGGATGAGGATTGGGTGGACTTGCTATCCGGTGAGACGCTGCACCCGGAAGAGGACGGCGTCACGCTTGCCCCCTATCAATGCCGGTGGATCACCAACCGAAAGTGAGGGGCACGCCTATCGGCTGACGCCTCTTTGGATATTGCTCAGCAGGACGCGGGCGCGGGCGGCGTGCGCGCCTCTGGGATACTGGCTGAGATAATTGTGCAGACCCGCCTCGCCCCGGGCGCGGCTCCAGAGTGCCGTTTCCTGAGCAGAGACGGCGGCACGGACAGGTTGTCTGTCGGGCAGCGCTGCGGCGGTGGCCTGCGGGGCCAGTGCGGCGGAGAGGTCTGCCAGCCGCGCGATCTGTTGCGCGTCGACATAGCCGGTCACTGCCGCCCCGACGCTATTCTGCCACGCGGCGATTGCCCCGCGCGTGACCGGGCCAAAGATGCCGTCGATGCCACGCGTAGGGAAGCCAAGGCGTACCAGATCGCGCTGGATGGACCGCCGCGCAGCCGGACCCAGCGCCAGCGCCGCCTCTGCCACGACCCCCTGCGCCCGGTCCGCGAAGTGCCCCTGCGGGAAGCTGTCGAGATAGGCGTGAAAGGCATCGACGCTGCCCGCCCCCTGTGCACGTTGCCAAGCCATGTCGTCCAATTGCCGCGCCCGGACCTGTGCGGCAGTTTGTTCGGCCTCGGTGGGGGGCCTGACCTCGGTATGGTCCAACACCACTAGGCTGTCAGAGAGGTGTCCGTCGATGGTCAGGTCGTAGCCTTCTGCCGCCCGTTCCAGTCGTGTGCCGGGTTGCGCCATCTCGCGGGCGGCGAACTGCGCCACCTGATCGGATGGGCCACGGATCACGGTCACGCCGTCGGGGATATCCAGCGCGCCAAGGGCGTCCTCGGCCCCGGCTTCCCCCAACACGAGGAAGGCGCGGCGCGGGCTTTGAGCCAGCACATCCAGCACGGCTGACAGCGACAGGCCCGGAGCCCCCTCTGCCTGATCGGGACCGGCAGGCCGCAGATAGATGTCGCCCGGCCCCTGCGCAAACATACCCGACAGGACAACAACCAACGGGGCCTCATCCTTGGCAATCGAGCCGACGAAGGCGTCAAAGGCCTGCGCCATAGGGGCGTGCCCGCCGTTTGCCAGCGCCTCGACCTCTTGCCCGCGCAGTCGCAATGCATGGGCCACCGCCTGCACCTCGGCGGGGCCGAAACCGGTGGTGACCTCACCGTAGCGGGCATTGCCGATGACCAGCGCGTCACCAGTGATGAACAGGGCAAATGAGGGGGTCCCAGCCAAGGCGCCCAGCAGCGCCAGTCCGGCTTTCCACATCATCACATGTCCCTCCGTGTCGTCCCGAGTCGCCTGTGCAGGCGGACAATCCGGCCCGAGCGTAGCGTCTTCCTTGGCGTACGTCGACAATGCAAGGGGGGAGCGTGGTCGCTCAGAATGTCTTGGGCGCGTACTCTTCATTGTCGGCGGCAGCCGCCGCGCGTAGTTCGCTGACAATCCCGGCATCAGCGGCGTTTACGCGGCTCCAGTTCGGGACAAAGGGCGTCTCATTCGGCTTGTCGAGGAAGATATGCCCGGCCTCCATGATGTTGTTGGCGAACAGTTCGATGGTCTTTTCCTCACGGTGACGGTCGATGGTCAGGCCGTTCATCTTGGCGTCATTGTCATAGAATTCCACCAGATCCAGCGCGACGCGGTAATACGTGGCCTTCAGCGCGCGAAAGACGTTTGGAGTAAAGACCGTGCCGTCGGCGGCCAGCTTGCGGAAGATTGCCTTGCAGATGTCCATCGACATGCGGTTGAGCCCGGTGGCGGCGTCCTCTTCGCTGACCGCCTGATGCTTGTGATCATAGGCGTCGGCGATTTCCACCTGACAGACCGAATGCCGCCCAAGATTGCGCCAGACCTCTGACAGAACGCCAATCTCCAGCCCCCAGTCGGAGGGAATGCGCAGATCGGGCAACAGCGAGGTGCGCAGCGCAAATTCCCCAGACAGCGGATAGCGGAAGGCGCGCAGGTAATCGATGTAGTCGCGGTCGCCCACCACCTTTTTCAGCGCGATCAACAGCGGTGAGACCAAGAGGCGCGTCACCCGCCCGTTCAGCTTGCCATCGCCGATGCGGGGATAGAAACCTTTCGACAATTGATAGCGAAAATTCGGGTTCACCACCGGGTAGACCAGCCGATCCAGAAGATCGCGTTTATAGGTGACGATATCGCAGTCATGCAACGCCATCACGGCAGTGTCGGCGCAGGAAATCAGGTAGCCCATGCAAGTCCACATGTTCTTGCCCTTGCCCTGCTCCTCTGGTGCCAGTCCCATCCCGGCCAGCTTGGCGTCCAGCGCCTGCATCCGGGGGCTGTCGTTCCACAGCACCACATGGTCTTGCGGCAGGCGGGAAAAGAAGTCGCGAGCGCGGCAGAACTGGGATTCATCGGCGCGGTCCAGCCCGATGATGATGCGGTGCAGGTATGTGACCTTGCTGAGTTCATCGATGATGTTGCCCATGGCCGGGCCTTCGAGTTCGGAGAACAGGCAGGGCAGGACAAGGCTGATCTTGCGGGTCTGGGCGTAGGTCTCGATCTCGTAGATCAATTCCTCCAGCGGGCGCGAGCGGAGGTTGTGAAACTGGGCGATATTGCCGTTCTGATGAAAATCCGCCATGCGAGTCAGTCCTTTGTGTGATTCAGAATGGCAAGCACCGCCTCGGCCCAGCCACTGGGGCCGGAACGTGTGGTGCGCCGGATGGTTCCCTGCGCCTCACCGGGCAGGTCGGGGATACCGGGGCCGTGGTCATTGCGCACGATAACGCCGATGTCGGCGGCCTGTAGCATGTCGGTGTCGTTGGGCGCATCGCCCAGCGCCAGCGTGCGGCGCGCGTCCAGTTCGGTAGCAATCTCTTGCAACCCGTCGGCTTTGGTCCGCCCGTGCGAAAGCGTCAGGAACCGTCCGCCAGACCGTCCGTGAAGGCCCTGTTCCGCGAGGGCGTCCAGAAAGGCCGTGCGCGCCGCGTCCGTGCCGTGCCAGAGGCCCGGCTCTGAATGCTGGCGCTGTCGGGCACGTTTTGCGGACGCCAGTGGCAGGCCGGTGATCTGCGCGACCTCGGCGTCTGTCATATCCCCAAAGCCGGTGAACGGGTCACGCAGATCGGCGGGCAAAGCGTCAAGCGCGGTGCGGATCGCGGTGTAGGGTGCGGCGTCTGCGCCCCTTGCCCCGGGACGGTAGATCCCTGCCCCGTTCTCGACGATGGCGGGCCAGTGCCCGAGGTTCAGCGCCTTGTGCAGCACGGCGACCTCGGCGGCGGTCTTGGACGTGGCGAGGATCAGCGGGATGCCCCGCGCGGCAAGCGCGTCCAGCGCCGGTTGCGCCGGGGCGTAAGAGTAATTTTCGTGATCCAGAAGGGTCCCGTCCAGATCGCTGAAGACGACAAGTTCTGTCACGCGGGATGCCGGTTTTTCATTGCCGTCACGTTATGGCTGGCCGCAGCGAGACAGGCCAGCGCAGAGACCGGGCAGAGCCGCCGCCTGCGCAAAAAATGTGCGACTGCGCGCCAATTAACCGAAACGTCCAAAAAACAGGCAGTTCAGGTCTGGCGCACAACAACGTCAACGGCTGCTTGGCCGGCCAACACTCGTCGCGCGTTGGGGATGTCATTGGACAGCGCCTTTTGCAGGGCTGCCTCTTGCGAGAAACCGTAGCCGAGCCAGCGGCTTACCAGTCGACGCTCCAGCTCCTCCTCGGGTACGTCCAGAAAAACGGTCGCGTCCCAGAGCGGCATCAGACTGTCCCAAGGCGCTTCGGCAAAACACAGGTAATTGCCTTCGGCCACAACGATTTCCGTGTCCGGGCCGATCTCTTGCGCCCCCGCGATGGCGATTTCGCGAGAGCGGTCGAAGACCGGCAGAAAAACCGATGGTTCAGACGCGACCCGGAAGAGCGTGGCCCTGAATCCATCGAAATCAAAGGTCTCTGGCGCGCCTTTGCGTGGCAGCAGGCCGCGCGGTTCCAGCAGCCGGTTGTCTAGGTGAAAGCCGTCCATCGGCATCAGCACGGCACGCGGGCCAAGGTGATCAACCAGCGCCTCTGCCAGGGTGGATTTGCCCGACCCCGGCGGGCCCGCAACGGCCAGCATAAGGCGGCGGCCCTTGGGTGTGACTTGTGCAAGCCGGTCAGAAACCTGGCGGAGGTTTGCTTCGGAAATCATCGCTCAGAACGCCTGCGCCGCCGCGACGGCGCGTTTCCAGGCAGCGTATTTCGCGCTGCGGGTATCCTCATCCATATCCGGCTCGAACCGGCGGTCCAGCGCCCATGTCTCGGCAAAGCCCGCCATGTCGGGGTACAGCCCCGCCCGCTGTCCGGCCAGCCATGCGGCCCCCATGGCAGTGGTTTCCAGCACTTCGGGCCGGTCGACCGATGCGCCGATGATGTCCGACAGGAACTGCATCGCCCAGTCCGACGCGGTCATGCCACCGTCAACCCGCAAGGTGGCGGTCGCCTTGTCGCCACCGCTGGAGGCCCCCCAGTCGGCCTGCATCGCCTCCAGCAGGTCACGGGTCTGGTAGCCCACGGATTCAAGCGCGGCGCGCGCCAGTTCCGCCGGGCCGGAATTGCGGGTCAGGCCAAAGATTGCGCCACGGCAGTCCGCGTTCCAATAGGGCGCGCCAAGGCCGGTAAAGGCGGGGACAAGGATGATGTCCTGACCCTCGTCGGCGGTTGCGGCCAAGGGCTGGGTCTCTGCGGCCTCGCGGATGATTTTCAACCCGTCACGCAGCCATTGCACCACCGCACCGGCAACAAAGATCGACCCTTCAAGCGCATAGCTGCGCTTGCCATCCAGTTGATAGGCGATTGTGGTCAAAAGTCGGTGGGTACTGGTCACCGGCGTGTCGCCGGTGTTGAGCAGGGCAAAACAGCCGGTGCCATAGGTGGACTTCATCATGCCCGGTTTGAAACAGGCCTGCCCCACGGTGGCGGCCTGCTGATCGCCCGCCACACCAAGGATCGGGATTTCGCGTCCAAAAAGATCAGCGCGGGTCATGCCGAAATCTGCGGCGCAATCCAGCACCTCTGGCAGCATGGACTTGGGGATGTTCAGCATGGCGCACATCTGCTCCGACCATTCCCCGCGATGGATGTCGAACAGCATGGTGCGGGCCGCGTTGGTGGCATCGGTGACATGGCGCGCACCGCCGGTCAGGTTCCAGATCAACCAACTGTCCACGGTGCCGAACAGCAGTTCTCCGGCCTCCGCCCGCGCGCGGGCGCCCTCGACGTTGTCAAGCAGCCACGCCAGTTTGGTGCCAGAGAAATACGGATCGAGCAGAAGGCCCGTGGCCTCTGTCACAGCGCGTTCGTGGCCCGCCTCTTTGAGCGCGCGGCACATATCGGCGGTGCGGCGATCCTGCCAGACAATCGCGTTGTGAATGGGTTTGCCCGTGGTGCGATCCCAGACCAGCGTCGTTTCGCGCTGGTTGGTGATGCCGATACCAGCCACCTCCGAGGGCCGCAGATTGGCCTTTTCCAAAGCCGCGCGGCAGGTGGCCGCCGTGGTGGCCCAGAGGTCCGATGGATCATGTTCGACCCAGCCGGATGCCGGATAATACTGGGGAAACTCTTCTTGCGCGGCACTGACGATCTTTAACCCGGCGTCAAAAACAATGGCCCGGCTTGATGTGGTGCCCTGATCAATGGCGAGAATATAGCCCATGGTCCGCTCCTCCCGATGCAGGCGCCCGGTCTTGTGCCGGGGCCTCCCGTGACTAGCCCCGCCCGCCCGCTCTGACAAGATGTTGACAGACTACGTCAGGGAACGCAGCGGCCCCCGCCCGCGTTCCATAAGGGATCACATGACGGGCGCGGCGTGCCGCCTGCCCGCAGGACGCACAAGGAGGCACCCCATGTTGCACGACCTTACAGAGCTATCTGATACGCCGCTTGAGACCCATTCTGGCCCGGCGGCCCTGCGCGAGGTGTTTTTCGACCGCGCAACAGGCCGCATCCGCCTTGTCGCCATCGAGATGACACAGGCAGCCCGCCGAACAGAGGCGCTGATCGACGCGGCGCGTCTGTCGACCCCGGTACATGAGGGCGGTGGGTGGACGCTTGCCGTGGGCGACGATGAAATCGCCGAGGCGCTGAGTTGGCCCGAGGTGCTGGAACGCGACGCCAATGACTTGTCGATCTGGCCGATGGTTGTGGCGGGGCCACTGGGCACCAGTTTCGCGCCTTTGCTGGCGCTGTCCGCGCTGCGGGCCAATATGCCGGAGTCCGACAGCGCATCGCCTGACACGCAGACTGCAAATGAACTGGTCGCGCCGCTGGAACAGGCCAGCGACTGGATCGGCGCGACGGTCTTTGGTCAGGATGCAGAGCTTGGACGGTTGACGGCGCTGCTGTTTGAGCCCGCCACCCGGACCATTCGCGGCCTGCGGTTGACGGATACACCCGAAGACGGCCCCTACGACCTTCCCTTTACCAGCTTGCGGCACCGGGCAGAGGCGGGCGGTCATCTTGTGGTCGACGCACATCGCGCCGATCTAAAGACGGTGGCCAATGCCAAGGCATGACCGGGCCAGCGGCAAAAAAAGTGGTTTGGCGGGGGAACGAAACCTTCCGCCGGGCATTGAGTAGACATAAAGGCACGAGACCTGCGGGTGCCTCCCTCCCCTCTCCCCGCCCGCATGACAACGCCCCCGTCGGTGCTCCGACGGGGGCGTTTCCTTGCGTGGATCAGGAATTGGCACCACGGCTGGCGGCACCAAAATTGGTCAGCCATCCAACACACGAAAAACGCCCGCCGCAAAACAGCGACGGGCGTCTGACAGTTCAGTATGGAGAGGATCAGTCGAGCAAAGCCGAATGCAGCGTCGACTGTGCGCCGTGCATATCAACATGAACCAGCGCGTCGTGCTGCTCCAGCACGTCATGGATCGCCACCAGCTTGGCCACATGCGAGGCCGAGGGGTGATCGACGATCATTTGAAGACGGGCACGGCCCTCCGGCGGCACCTCGGCCAATTCAAATGCCTCGACGAATTGATGCAGATCAGCGGCAAGCCCATCCCGGACCTGCGCGTTCGCGGGGGCCGTCAGCAGAGCGACAGCGAAAGTGAGTGCGATGATACGGAGCATTGTGATCCTCCTGGTCCGGTTGCGTCATTGGGCAATTTTTACCCGACCGGCCGCGCCGTCATGACGGCGACCGTGATTTCTGGTTCTACGATCTGGTAACGAGGTGCGGACTTGCCGGTCCGCCGGTCGAAACTAGCGCTTGCCGGGTGGTGGCTCACACCGGGACGGCGCCGTTGGCGTCAGAAGGCAAATCGCGTTCATGTTCGTTGCCCCCCAATCGGCCAACCTGTTTTCGACAGTGGCGCCGTACGTGCGACGCCCCAGCGGAGGGCTATGTCATGGCAGCGCGGCGTGGTGCCGCAAAACATGCCTCCTTCCGCTGTCTTCAATAGCAAAACTCCGCCAATGCGGAAAAGGTTCCCTTGCGCTCTCAATTCCCCGCAATTGGGGCGCGGGGAACGAATCGCCGGATCAGCGCGTTACGCTTATGCGGGGATTTTACAGCCACCGAAGGACAGGCCAGACATGAACGCGATCACCCTTTCGTCCCGTGGCGGACCCGCCCCCACCTCGTCGCAGCGCACGGTGGACCCGATGGTTTTTCTGCCCGGCCTGTTCATGACCAGCGATGCCTGGGCACCGATTTGTCAAACAATGGGGCTGCGCAACCGTCTGATGTTGGACCTGCCGGGACACCGGGCCGGAGAAACGGCGGCACAGGTGGTCGATATGCTGCAAGAAGATCGCTGGCTGGACCGGATGACGGCGCAGATCGCGCAATTTTCGGACGGCGGCCCGGTGCATCTGGTCGGCCATTCCAGCGGCGGGCTGGTGAGCCTTCTGCTGGCGCTGCGCGCGCCACATCTTGTGCGCTCTCTGGTGCTGGTGGGCGCGCCGGTCACCGGCAACCGCGATCTGCCGCGCGACATCGGCGGGGCGCTGATGGCGCATGATCTGGCCGGACGGTGGAGCATGCCCGTGCTCTGGCGGTTGGGACTGGCGACGCGGGCGAGTTTCGAACGCTCTATGGCGACGGTGCTGCCGCGCGCGTCAACTAAATACGTTCCCGAAGCGATGCGGCGGAGCCTGCAACGCTGTGACCCAGAGGCCATCCGCCAGTTTGGAAAATGGGTGCTGGCACAGGATGTCACCGCCACGATGGCGCAGATCGACACGCCCTGCCTTGCCATCATCGGGCGCCATGACCGGGTGGTGCCAGCCCAACATCAGATCAAGCTCTTGCGCCACCTGCCGCAGGCGCAGGCACAGGTGGTGCCCGGCGGCCACCTGCCTTTTGTCGAGCAGCCGCAGCATTTTGCCCGGACATTGCGCGGATGGGTGTCGCTGGCGCACGGCGCGCAGGCGGTCGGGTGACAGGGATGGCGAAAAAACGCGCTTTTGGCTTTGTCCAGACCATGCTGACCCTGCGCCGGATCAGCCGTATTCTCTGGGTCAGGGTCGCCTTGCTGTCGGCCCTGTCGGTGATCGCGGCGCTGTCTGCGGAACTGCTGGGGCCGCTGATCCCGGATGGCCCGCGTGACCGATTTACCGCATCCGCCACGCTGCCGATCCTCAGCATCCTTGCCAACGGGATGCTGGCGGTGGCGACTTTTTCGCTGGGGATCATGGTTTCGACCCACCGCACGCTGGCCCAGCAATCGACCCCGCGCATCCACCGCTTGCTGATGGAGGACACCTCGACGCAGACGATGCTGGCGACCTTTATCGGGGCCTTTGTCTTTGCCCTGTCGTCGATCATCCTCTACCGGGCCGGATACTACAGTGAAAGCGCCTCGGTGATTGTCTTTGCCGTGACGGCCTTTGTGGTGGCGGCAATTGTCGTGTCGCTGGTGCGCTGGATCGGGCAGCTGTCAAAAATCGGCAGCGTGGAATACGCCCTGTTGCGCGCCGAACAGACCGCGCGTGAGATCCTGCGCCAACAACGGCACCTGCCGCGACTGGGCGGGCGGGCGCTGGACCAGGCCCCCATCGGGGAAGAGGCAGAGATCATCGCGCCCCGCTCTGGCTTTGTCCGGCGGATCGAGATGGATGACCTGCAAAGCCGAGCCGAGCGGTGTGACGCCGCAGTTTGCCTGAAGGTTCTGCCCGGTGCGATTGTCCTGCGCGAACAGGTGCTGGGAACGCTGCGGGGCAGCTCCGAAACGGAGGGTTTTGCTGACTGTTTCCTGATCGACCCGGAGCGGACCTATGAACAGGACCCGGCCTATGCCTTGCAGGCGCTGCGCGAGTCTGCGTCCAAGGCGTTGTCGCCCGGGATCAACGATCCCAAAACCGCCATCGACGTGATTGCACGTCTGGAACGTCTGCTATGGGATTGGGCTCTGGCCGATGCGGACGCCGAAGATCCGACCTATGATCGGGTCTATCTGCGCGCAATCGGGGCCGATGCGCTGGTCGAGGCGGCGTTCCGCGATCTGTCGCGGGACGCGGCGGGGTTTGGTGACGTGCTGGAGGCGGTGGCCACGGCGCTGGCGCATCTGCGCCAACGGATGCCAACCGACGGCCGCAGGGTGATCGACGATCTGGTCGCCGATCTTCGCGCCCATGGCGCAGCCGGTTTGATGACCGATCGCGAGCGCGACCGCCTGTCCGACAGGCTGGCCGCGCTGGGTCTGTGATCAGTCTGTAGCCGGAGACAGGTCGCTGACGGGAACGCCGCCGCTCAGGATTTGCGGGCGCATCAGCACCTCGAACCACAGCATCACCGGCAGCGCCACGATGGCACCCACCGGCCCCCAGAGCCACAGCCCAAAGACAATCGCCACAAAGACGCCCAGCGGGTTCATGGCCAGTCTTTGGCCCACCACCCAAGGGGTGACAAAATTGGCTTCGGTGAAATTGAGCAGCAGATAGGCGACCGCTGGCAGTAGCGACATGGCACCGGTGAATTGCAGCAGGCCGGAGATGAGCAACCCGCAGATGATCATCAGCGGACCAAGGTACAGCATGTAGTTCAGCACCGCCGCCGCCAGCCCCCAGAGCATCGCGTATTCCACGCCAATGGCCAGCATCACCAGCGCAGTGATCGCCCCAAGGCAGGCGTTGACCAGCGTCACGGCAGCGAAATAGCGTGCCACGGCGCGGTCCGCCTTGCGCAGTTTCGGCTCCAACACGCCAACGGTAGAGTAAATTTCGTTTCGGGTGAGGACGAAGAAGAACAGCGTCCCGATAAAGATAAAGAACTGCGCGCCAAAGTTGGGTGCCAGCCACAGCGCGTCACGCACCGATGGCAGGGCGCTTTTGGCGTCACCATCAGCGCCGCCATTTGCGCCCTCGATCTCCTTGCTGATCGTCTCGATCCCGCGCAGCACACCTGACAGGGTATCAATCCACCGCGCAGCCGCCGCCTTGAGACGTGGCAATTGTTCGATGAACATGTTCAAGAGCGGCTCTACCATAAGCAGCAGCAGCGCGATCAGGCTGGTTGTGACCAGCAGCAGCAGGATCGCCGTTGCGACTCGTGGCACGCCAAGTGCGTTCAGGCGATCTGCCAAGGGCGAAACAACGATACCGACCACAAGCGCAAAGACGACGGGCGCGATGACCTGCTTGCCCAGATACAAGCCGATGGTCACCGCAATCACGGTCAGGATAAGCAACATGACGCGCTGAGCGCGTTCGCTGAGAGCGGTGGTCAGCATATCGGGACCTTCCTGATCACTTGGGCGATTTTTGACGGCGCGCCGCCGGGAACAACGCGGCGGCCAGCGCCCCGGCCCCAAGAACAAGCGCGCCTGTGGGAAACCCCGAACTGGACCGGGCGTCGCTGTTGCCGCGCCGGCCCTTGCCGGAAGCAAACAGCCCCAGACCGATCCCGATCAACGCGGCGGCACCCGGATTATGCCGCGCGGCGCCAAAGGCCCCGCGCGCGATCCTGCCAGCCTGATGCTGGGCGACGCCGGCGAGCGGTGCCGCCACGGCCCCGCCCCGGGTACTGCCTCCCAAGGCCTCAAGCGCGATTTTCAGACGGGCGCGCTCTTCGGCGGCGCGCATCTCCAGGTATTCGATCTCAGCCACGGCGCATCTCCTGCAGGGTTTCCAGATCGCGCTTCACGTTGTTGAGACTGCGGGTCGGGGTCAGCTTTTTGGCGTTGATCCGCCGCCGCCCGACCCATGCGCAAACCAGAGCCATCACCAACAAGCCACCGCCTGTCGCGGCGGCCGCCTGAACCGCTGTCAGCCCCTGCGTGGCCAACCACGCGACCAACCCGGAGGCCAGCATGTTCAGCGCAACAATCGACAGCACCAGAGCCGCGCTATAAAACGCGATCCCTGTGCTGGCTTGCGCCAGACTTTGCGCCACTTCGGCCTTTGCGAGCCGGAATTCGGTCTGCGCCAGTGAGACTGCGCGCTGCGCGACCTCCGACAACAGGCGCGGCGCGTCGCGCAGGTCAGGACCGGACATTACCGGCGTCCTCGTTCAATTCCGCCATAACCGACGAGTCACCGGCTTCAGCCGGGTTTGTATCCGATCTCCGTCGCAAAGCCACGTAGCCCGCCACGGCTGTTGCAGCCAAAGCAAGAACCGGGTTCCGACGCGCAAAGCGCAGGCCGTGCGACACCAAGCCAGCCGGGGCCGCGATGCCGAACCGTGACGCCGTTGCCTGCGTGGCGACAAGCGCACCCGCCTTGGCGACTGCGGATTTCGTGCTGCGGGGTTTGGACTTGCGGGTCATCTCGGAACTCCTGTTTCGCTGGTCAGTCCATATTGAAACTTCTGGCACGAAGATTGGTTCCCACATTGGGCGCAACACATTGGCAAAAAACAAAAAAGGGCGCTGCAATTGCAACGCCCTTACCCATTCCGGTCCTGCCCGGCTCAGCCTTTATTGCGCAGGGCCATGCCCAGCAGCAGGCCAACCCCAACAGCGCCAGCGACCGCCAAAAGGGGGTTGTCGCGGACCACCTGTGTTGACCGCGCTGCTGCGGCCTCAAATTCCTGCCGACCCTCGGCAAACGCCCGGTCGATATGTTCTTGCGCCTCTTCCAGCCGCTCAGTGGCGGCCGCTCGGGCGGCGCGGGCGTATTCGGCACCGGCTTCGGCGGCTTCGGCAGCGCCATTGGCGACGCGGTCTTTGCTGTTCTCGCTCATGTCAGAATTCCTTTGGCTGCACTTTTATCGAATTGTCGCCCGTCATGGACGCCAGAGGCTATGCGGCCCGATCCCGGGTCACCGGCGATCGGGCCGCTTGTCAGATCTGGCGGGGTCATCGGCCCCGTGCGCAGTGACGGCGCGTCATCCTCGGACGGCGCGCGCCACCAGCGACACCACAAACAGCACGAGGAAGACGAAGAAGAGGATTTGCGCGATCCCGGCAGACGCACCGGCGATACCGCCAAAACCAAGAACTGCCGCGATCAGAGCGACGATGAAAAAAGTCAGGGCCCAACCAAGCATGGGACATCTCCTTGATGTTGTTCCGAACGTGTTTTTCGAACGCGCCGTCAGTGGCGCTGTGACAAGGAAACGTGCCTCATCGGCAAAGGTTCCGAATATTTCCTGCGCGGCCCGCCCATACAGGTGGCGAAACGGCTGCAATTCGCCGCTTGCCCTGTTGTCTTAAACATGTGCTGCTTGGTTACCTTAAGTGATGTATTGCCGTGAAAGTGTGTCCATGAAAGATGCTTGTGTGATTGGTCGCGAGGGTGACGTCTACATGGGTGACAGTCGACTGAAGGATATCGAGCGTTTGCAGGCGCTGGCACGGACCGGGCTGATGGACGGCCCCGGCCCGGGTGCACACCAACGCGCGGCCCGCATTGCCGCGCGCCTGCTGGATGTTCCGGTCAGCCTTGTGTCCTTCGTCGATGATGCCCGGCAGTATTTTTCGGCCCATGTCGGCCTCGAAGGCGATGTTGCCCGCGAGAGCGGCACGGCACTCAGTCACTCGTTGTGTCAGTATGTGGTGAAAACCCACGAACCGCTGATTGTCACCGACGCCCGTCAGGACCCACGGGTGTGTGACAACGGGGCGGTGCGGGATATGGGCGTGGTGGCCTATCTTGGTGTGCCGATCCGGTCGCCCGATGGCCATGTGCTGGGCTCATTCTGCGTGATCGACCGCAAACCGCGCGACTGGCACGAGGACGATGTCGCGCATATGGTCGACATGGCCGCGATGATCGAGTCCGACCTGCGGCTGCGGGAAACCCTAGAAGAACGCGATATCATTCTTCAGGAAATGAGCCACCGGGTTAAGAACCTCTTCACCATCATCAACAGCATGTTGCGGATGGAACGCAGCGCGCATGACACTGCAACAGCGCTGGCCGAAAGCATGGGTGCGCGTCTCAAGGCATTGAGTGACGCGCATGAGATGATCGTTCCGGTTGTCAACGCCAGCCGCAGCACCGGTGTTACCACCACGCTGGACGCGCTCATGCGCAAGCTGCTGGCACCCCACGGGGCCGAAAATGAGACCCGGATCTCGATCAGTGGTGAACCTGTGCCAATCGGAGCCAAGGCTGCGGTCTACTTGACGCTGGCCTTGCACGAACTGGCAACCAATGCCGCGAAATACGGTGGCCTTTCGACCGATGGCGGGCGGTTGTCGATCAGTTGGCTCCGCACCAAGGATGACACGATCGAGGTCAGCTGGGAAGAAACCGGAGTGGACTGGGATGCCGACGCCACGCCGCGATCAGGTTTCGGTGCGCGCCTTTTGTCCATCGCGGTCGAGGGCCAGCTCGCCGGCGAGATCAAGACCCAGATTGACGCCGGACGTTTTCAACGCAAGCTACACATCCCTCTGCAACGCCTTCAGTCCTGACCGAAAAAGCGGTCAATTGATCGGGAACCAAAACCCTGCTGGCGTGTTCACGTGGTGGGGAGTGTGTCTCGAGCGAGGATAAGGCATGGAACTGGAGCTTTGCGGCCGGTCAGGTCCACGCGTTTGCGTGGATGGCTTTGCCATTGGTTATTTGCATCCCGACGTGTCATCGCTGGACAAACAGCCTCCAACGTTTCCCCGAATGCCTTTTTGCAGAAATGACCGCCTTTCATGAAGACTCGCCTAAAGAACCTTGTCCGCATGTCGCGCAGTCTTTCGGCGCGCATTGCGGTCCTGATGACCATTGCGATGCTGCCGGTGGGCCTGATCGCTGTTTACCAGACCCAGGCGGTGATCGACAGCGCCCGCCTGCAAAGTCGCGCCTCGCTGATGTCGCAAATCCGATCCGGTGCCACGAGTGAGCGAGAACTGATCGAAAATGCGCTGGCGGCGTCAAACGGGCTTGCCGTGCTTATCGCCAAGCTTGGCGAAGACAATTGCGGGGACATCCTGCGCGGCTTTGTCGAGGGCAATGACAACTATATTTTCGCCGGGTTTGTGCGGTCCTCCGGCTGGCTGGCGTGCAGTTCGACAGGGGACACCATGGACCTCTCCGGGCGCGACACCGTCCGCAGGGCGATGGAACGGGGCGGAGCAAGCGTTCAGTTGGTCCAGAATGGCGCTGTGACCGGGCGCAGCATCGTGATCGTCACCCAGCCGGTGCGCGGCGACGACGATGAGATCGTGGGTTTTGTATCGTTGTCGATCCCGCATGCCACTGTTTTGAGCAAACTGGAGGACCCGGATTCCGAGGGCGGCCTGCGCATTGCAGCCATCGATATCGAGGGCGATCTGATCGCTGCCTCTTTGGGACTGGACGCGGCAGAGGATTTTCTGCCCCGCGACATCCCCTTGTCTGACCTCGTTCAAGGCCGAAAAGAGACCTTTCAGGCCCCCAGCGGGACGGGAGAGGACCGATATTACGCGGTCACTCCGATGCTGGAAGGCAAGGTGATGCTGGTTGGCAGCTGGCCACTGTCCTCGGTGCCGGGAACAGACACGACCCTGCAAAGCTGGATAGCCATCGCGCTGCCGGTCCTGATGTGGATTGCAGGTGTGGGCGTGGCGCTCTTTGGCGTTCAACGGTTGGTGATCCGCCATGTGGCCCAGCTGCGCTCGGCCATGCGCCGCTTTGCCCTTGGAGAACGCGAGGCGACCACGCTAGAGTTGACCGACCCACCGGCAGAACTGGAAGAGGCGCAGCGCGCCTTCAATCGCATGGCACTGTTGATCGCTGAGGGCGAATTGCGTCGGGAACAGGACCTCAAGGACAAGGAGGTGCTGCTGCGCGAGGTGCACCACCGGGTCAAGAACAACCTGCAACTGATCGCCTCGATCATGAACATGCAGGCGCGTGAACTGGAGACAGATGAGGCAAAGCACGTCGTTTCAGAATTGCAGAGACGGGTGCGCGGCATGGCAGTGCTGCATCGCGCATTGTACAACACCCCCACCAGCACGACCGTCGATGCGGCGGCATTGGTGCGCGCCGTGGTCAGCGACGTACAGGACCTTGTCGGGCCCAAAGTGGCCCCCGAGATCGACACCGTTCTGGAACAAATCGCCCTCTACCCCGATCAGGCAATCCCGCTGTCGCTGTTTGTCGCCGAGACATTGAACAACACGATCATACAAGCCTGCCGCCGCGACGCAGGCGACCGGATCGGGGTGAACCTGTCCACCGCGGACGACGGCGGCATTTGCCTCAGCATCGACAGCCCGCCGGTTGTGGACACAGGCACCGCCCCGGCGGAACGTCTTGACGGTATGGGCCGAAAGATGATCACGGCCTTCCTGCTGCAAATGGGGGGCACAATGGAAACCACGACCGAGGACGGGCGTTACAGAACCACGGTAAGGTTTCCGCGCGCCGCTTACGGCGCCTGACAGGGGTTCGTAATGGCCGATGAATTCGAGGTGATGATCACGGCCGACGAAGCCTGGCCCGTGCTGGAACGCGCTGTCCTGAACGCCCAGCATCATATCACCGCCGGTTTTCGGATTTTCGACATGTCCACGCGGCTGCGCAGCGATGAAGCGCGCGCCGTGGGCAAGGACTGGTTTGACCTCTTGGCCGATGCGGTCCGCCGGGGCGTTCGAGTCGACCTGACGGTCAGTGATTTCGACCCTGTCATGCGCACCGGCCTGCACGAAATTTGCTGGCGTACCGTTCGGCAGGGTGTCGCCCTGTCCGAAGTCACCAGCGCGGGTCCAGACCGTTTGCAGGTCAGGGCCCATCTGCATCCTGCGCAGGCCGGGGCCTTGCCGTGGATTGCCTTTCTGCCTGCCGTGTTGCGCAAACGCTGGGACAGTCTGCGCCAGACCACGCCTGTTCAACGCCGGGTTCAGGCGGTCGGGCTGGAGCGAAATCTGCTGCCCCGCCTGCACACGGTTTCGCATCACCAGAAGGTCGCGGCGATCGACGACGACTGGCTGTATATCGGAGGGCTGGACCTGAACGAACGCCGCTATGACACGCCCGCACATGCGCGCCCGGCGCGTCATACATGGTCAGACGTGCAGGTCATGGTGCGCGGACCAGAGGCGCGCGCGGCGCGGCGCCATCTGGAAACCCTGCGCGAAGTCACTTCTGGCCGCCAGCCGCCGCCAGACTGCCCCGGTCTGAAACGCACTTTGTCAGCCCCAAGGCGTGTGCAACTGCCCTACCTGTCGCCCCGTACGCTGGTGTCCGAAATCGAGGACGCGCATCTGTACGCCTTTCGTACGGCGCGCCACCTGATCCATATCGAGACCCAGTTCATCCGTTCCAGCCGGATCGCCGAAGGGCTGGCCGAAGCGGCGCAGAAAAACTCTGCGCTGACTGCGGTGATGGTTCTGCCGGGCTTGCCAGAGGATGTGGCCTTTGATTCCTCCGACAGCATTGATGCGCGCTTTGGCCTCGGTTTGCGCCAGCGCGCCATCGCCACGCTGCGCGACGGGTTCGGCCAACGCCTGACCATCGCAACCCCCGTCCGTCCGGTGCTGGCCGCCCGCGACACCGATGAGACACTGGCCGGATCGCCACTGATCCATGTGCACAACAAGGTGCTGATCCGCGACGATGATTACGCAATGATCGGCTCAGCCAATCTCAACGGGCGCTCGATGCATTGGGACACCGAACTGGCGCTGGAAGTGACCGCAACTGCGCGTGTCACCAAGGCCCGCGACCGGCTGTTATCGCACTGGTGGCACGCCCCCTTGCCGCCCGAGGCCACGGCACCCGAGACGCTGCAGCCTTGGTGGGACACGGAAATTCGCCGCAACGGCGTCAGCCTGCCTGAAAACCGCAAAGGCTTTCTTGTGCCTTTCGATCCGGAGAGGGGGGCCGATCTGGCGCAGCCCCTGCCCGGGGTCACCGAAGACATCGTCTGAGCCTTTCCCGGAACGCCCTGCCCCGTGCGGCGTTATCCCTTCAGGCGGCGCGGGCCATGACCGGCCCCCGCCCGAAAGGAAAAGAGGCGCATCATGGCGCAACGACACCGATCCAAAGACGGACACCGCGAAACCAAGGACATCCTCGGCGCAGAGGGCAGCATCCCCCATGGAGGGCGCGAAGGCGGGCGCCTGTCGCGCCGCGTCGGCAGCAAGGATGAGCTGAAGCGGGCCTATGAACGACCCGCAGGGGCGACCCGCGTGACCAAATCCATAGAAAAGGAGAACGCCAATGATGAAAGCTAAGGGCGTGCCGCATGGCACTTGGGTGCTGATCGCCGATGGCGAAAAGGCGCTGTATCTGGTCAACAAAGGCGATGAGGCGCATCTGCATCTGGTTGTCCGTGACCGTGCCGAACAGGACAACCCCAAGGCGCAGGACTGGGCCGCAAACCGACCCGGTCGATTTAACGATGGCCCCGGCGTGCAGCGATCAGCGGTGGATGACACCGACTGGCACCAGTTGGAAAAGACCCGGTTTGCCAAAGACATCGCCAAGGATCTCTACAAATCCGCGCACAAGGGAAAATTCGACGCGCTGGTGATCGCCGCCAGCCGCCCGGTGCTAAGCGCCCTGCGCGACGAAATGCATGATGAGGTCGCGTCCAAACTGGTGCTCGACTTGCCCAAAGTCCTGACCAATCACCCGCTGGACGAAATCGAAACAGCGATCGAAAGAGCGCTGGAAGAGGTCAACTAAAGCGGCTTTTGGTGGAACGTACTCCATGCCGCCGCGTTGTTTTACCAGAGGCCGACGGAAGTGCCGTCGACCATTCCAGAGAACCGGGAGACGACCCATGGACAACGATCGCATCGAAGGAAAATGGACCGAAGTCAAAGGCCGCCTGCGCGAAGCGTATGGCGTTCTGACGGACGACGAACTGGAAGAAGCGCGCGGCAATCGCGACCAGTTGGAAGGCAAGTTGCAGCAACGTCTTGGCAAGACCAAGGACGAGGCACGCGAGGCGCTGGACAGCATTCTTGCCAAGGTCTGACAGGCCGTATGACGTGAAGACCATCAGGCCCGCCGGTTCGGCGGGCCTTTTGTTTGTCTGGCTGCCGTTCAGGCGGGTGCGAAGACCTGACGGCGCCCCTCTGCATAGGCACATGCGGCCTCTGCCAATGCCCGAAAGATCGCCCGCTGGCGGTGCGCATAGAACAGATGTTCCGGGTGCCACTGGACACCCAGCGCAAAGGGGTCCCGGCAGCGTTCGATCGCCTGCACCATGCCATTTGTATCACGCGCGGCAATGCGAAAGCTTTGCCCCAGCCGGTTCACCGCCTGTGTGTGCAAGGCGTTGACCTTCATCGGCTTTTCCCCCAGCCGCATGGCCAGTTGCGATCCCTGCTCAACGCAAACTGTCCGCTTGGGCAGGATAGTCTTGATCGGTTCTGCGTCGGGATAAAGCGACCAGGCATCTTGATGCAGAGAGCCGCCAGCCGCAACATTCAGCATCTGCGCGCCACGGCAAATGCCCAGCACCGGGATATCGTCCGCCAGCGCCCTTTGCGCGATGTCGTGTTCCATTTGGTCGCGGTCCGGGTCCAGCCGCGCGGTCATTTCCAGCGCGCCGCCATACAGTTCGGGTGAAATGTCGTCGCCACCGCCGATGATCACGCCGTCTACGTGGTCCAGATCTATGTCCGATCGCGTGGTCCAGCGCACCGCCCGCGCGCCGGCCAACCAGAGGTTGAAACGCACCAGCGGAAAGATGCGCCAGCCAGAGCGGGTCGAGGTGGTCACACCAATCAGCGGGCGGTTCATTTGAACAGCCTCTCACCGTTCGGGCCGATGTGTTGCGACACGACCTGTTCCCATCCTGCCCCGTGGCCCGCCCCCTTGCGCCACGCCGCGCAGAGCGCGTCAAAGCGCGGCTCATCCGCTGCCAAATCCTCGACCAGCCACCAGCGGTCCCATTCGTCGGCGATACTCCACCCCGGCTCATCAAGACGGCAGTCCGGCAGGCGAAAGTGAAACGCGGGGCGCGCACCGCTGGACTCGCTGCCAAACCGCGCGGCAAAACCGTCTGGATCGAAATCATGCAGGATCGGCAAGAGATCCAAACCGTAGTTGCGCCCGCTGAGATGGCTGTGGACCACCCCCGCGACCGACCGCAGGTCCAGGTCCGGCGCAAGCAACAGCGCGTCAATGAAATGCGCCGGCCAAGGATCGACAAAGGGTAGGATACGGCGGGACACGTTCAACGGTCGCCATTCCCGCAGCCAGCCTTCTAGCAGACCGTAGGCGATAATCGTGCGGATCAGGAAGGGATCGTCATAGCCGGTGACCTCGGGGTTGAAGTGAATGCCAAACCCCGCCAACAGGCTGTCCGACGTACCCTTCGCCCCCGCCTCTCGCAGCGCTACGGTCAGGTCGATCACACGATCCCACTGATCCGGCGGCAAGGGAGCGGTGATGATCTCGACCGGGACAATGACCCGCGCCGCGTCCAGCACGCTTTCAGGCACAACCTGCGTGTCGGCCTTGGCATAGCGGGTGTCCAGCTCTACGCCGACAGTCCCGATATCGGAATCGTCCACGGTGTACAAATGCGGGCCGGTCTGGGTGACATGGCCTCCCACCGTGCGCGCGATGATCTGCGCCGTTGCGGCCTCATCCATGCCGGAGAATTCAATTTCGACACCGCAGCGTCGAGGCTGTCCGGAACGAGTTTCAGGGCGGGGCAAGGCGCGGAAGCCGCGAACGTCATACATATGATCCATGCGTGTGTAACGCTGCCCCCCCTGCTGGGGTTCCCTAGGATATTTGCCCCTTTGGCCGGGGTCATCACGGAACTCTTTGCGACGTTCCGACGTTCACTTCCCAGATCGCAACCCTTGGGAAGGAGAAGAAAATGTCTGACGACCACGGTCCCTCCATCAAGGAAGACGACACCTACGAGCGTCTGCGCGAAAAGGGGTATGACACCTCAAAGGCTGCGGCCATCGCAAACGCGCAAGCCAATGAGAACATGGACCCGTCCCGCAAAGGCGGCAAGGCACCGCCTTACGAAGACCGGACCAAAGACGACCTTTATGAGCGCGCGCAGGAACTGGACATCAAGGGCCGGTCGGACATGACCAAGGACCAACTGATCGCGGCGCTCCGCGACTGACAGGCTTTTTCCAAAATCAATCACCATCCAAAAAGAGGAGACATCACAATGGGTATTGAATTTGCAGGCATCGGCGGCTTGATCCTTCTTGGCCTCGCCATCTGGGCCATCGTCAACATCGTCAATTCGAACGCCAGCACCGGCGGCAAGGTCATCTGGACCTTGTTTGTCCTGCTGCTGCCGTTAATCGGCTTTATCGTCTGGCTGATCGCCGGTCCCCGGTCTGGCCGCCGCCTCGCCTGACTTGGCGACAAATAGAAAAGAACGCCCGTGCAGCAATGCGCGGGCGTCTCCTTTTGGCAGTGGTTTCTTTGACCAACTGGAATTCGCCCTGCCCAGGTCCCCGGTGTTTTCACCGGAACGATTCTACCGCCAACCCGTTGATACAATGAACAAGCAATCAGGAGGATTTCATGACCGACTCGCTCAAAGTCGTCCCCACCGCAGATTCCGTTTCGACCGGGGTGCGCGACACCGGACCGCTGGCAAGTGGCCTGTCTGACGTGCTGGCCGACACCTATCGCCTGCTCTTCAAGACCCATGCCATTCACTGGAACGTGGAAGGCCCGCTGTTCTATTCGGTGCATAATCTGACCGAGGCGCAGTATCAGGATCTCTTCGCAGCCGCCGATGAATTGGCAGAGCGCATCCGCGCCCTGGGTCACCTTGCGCCGTCGCGTCTGGATGACATCACCAAAAGGTCGCGCATCGAAGATGTGACCGACGGGCTGAGCGCTGCCGACATGATCGACCAACTGGCCGCCGATCATGAAAAGCTGGCGCACCGACTGCACGCACTGGTCGAAATGTCGGGCAGCCGCAAGGACCCGGTGACCGAAGACCTCGCCACCGCCCGCAGCGCCTTTCACGAAAAGGCCGCGTGGATGTTGCGCGCGCTGTCGAAAAGCTGACCTTCGGGTTCTCAGACATGAAAAAGGCCCGCCGATTTGGCGGGCCTTTGTTTTGTTCTCGTCCGACGCTCAGCGGATGAGCGTCTCTGTTGAGGCAAAGAACAGCGCCTGACTGACGGCAGACCGCACCTGATTTTCGGTATAGGGTTTGGAAATCAGGAAGGCCGGCTCCGGCCCTTCGCCGGTCAACAGCCGTTCGGGGAAGGCGGTGATGAAGATCACCGGAAGATCGCCGTCGCGCGCGATGATCCGGTTGACCGCGTCGATGCCGCTGGAATCGTCGGCCAGCTGAATGTCCGACAGGATCAGGTCGGGACGTTCCTTTTTGGCAAGGTCCAGCGCGTCCCCTTCGGTGCGCGCCACGCCGGTCACCCGGTGGCCCATGTCCATCACGATGCTTTCAAGATCCATGGCGATCACGGCCTCATCCTCGATGATCATGATCTTGCCGGAAATCGCATCACGCATTTCAAGGAAGGCGGTTTCGACGTATTGCGCGGCCTCTTCGCTGTCGACCTGCATGATCGACGCCACCTCGTCGATGCCGAACTCTTCGATGGTGTGCAGCAACAGCGCCTCACGGGTGTTTTCCGTCAGGCGCGACAGGTGTTGTTGCGCCCGCGCGGCAAGGCCGACCTCGCCTCCGTCCGCGACCGGCATGCCGGACGAGCTCCAGATCGCGTGGAACACACGGAACAAAGCCACCTTGTCCGACAAGGAAGCGTCGTAAAGTTCTGGATCATTCAGGATCGCCTCTAGCGTGGCAACCGCATAGCGGTCCCCGCTATCCTGCTGCCCGGTCAATGCCCGAGCGTAGCGGCGCAGGTACGGAAGGTTGCCACCGATTGCGGATGTCATATCCGGGGAAGACGGGCCAGTCATGCTTGTCGCTCCAATTTTTGACGTTAGATATGGAACCTAACGCAGGTTGCAGCGTTTTGGTTCCGTACCGAGGCGTTGCGAGGCAAAAGATGACAAAACAGATGACGCGAAAAAAGATCAATTCAAGGATTGCCGAGGAAATCGACAAGAACTTGAGGCAGGCTTTCGATGACATGGCAGAGCAGCCGGTCCCGGACCGCTTCACGGAGCTTCTTGCGCAACTCAAAGCCGCCGAAACTCCGCGCAAGGGCGGAGGCGAAAAGGATGCCTGATCCTCGCGAGGAATTGACCGATCACATCGGTTCGCTGCGCGCCTTCGCCCTGAGCCTGACACGCAATTCCGCCACCGCCGACGATCTGGTGCAAGAGACGCTGGTCAAGGCATGGACAAACATCGACAAGTTCGAGGCAGGCACCAATATGCGCGCCTGGCTGTTCACCATCCTGCGCAACACCTTTTATTCGCTGCGCCGCAAACGCAAGCGCGAGGTCGAAGACGCAGACGGCACGATGGGTGAAAGCCTTGCGACCAAGCCGGATCACGACGGACGCCTGAACCTGCGGGATTTCAAGGTTGCCTTTGACCAGTTGCCCGACACCCAGCGCGAAGCATTGGTGCTGGTCGGCGCACAGGGTCTGGCCTACGAAGAGGCCGCAGAGGTCTGTGGCGTGGCCGTCGGCACCATCAAGAGCCGCGTGGGGCGCGCCCGCGCCCGATTGGCTGAACTGATGCACCTTAGTGAAAACGAAACGCTGGAAATGACGGATTCTGTCACTGTCGGCGTTGTCGGTGCCCGCCCCGCCGCCTGATCGTGCGTTTCTAACTGCGCGACGTCGCAACGCCGCCGGTTTACCCGAATAAAACACTCAGCGCCGTATCGCCTTTGCGGTGCGGCGTTGGTCTATTTTATGGTGTTGGAACCGACGTCACGCTTCGGCCCGGGCGCCCACCCGTGCCCGATGCGGTCCGAAGATGCAGGCCAAAAGGAGGATAGCCCCTGACACGGTCGCGATCATGCCTGCGGCACTGACCGCATCCTCCGCGCCCAGCCAGAGCGGCCCATAGCCCGCCAGCACATAGCCCGCCACTGCCGAGATCACCGCGAAAAGAACCGACCACAAGACCTGTCGTTCCAGACCATTGGTCATCAGACGCGCCGCTGCGGGCGGACAGATGAACATTGCGATCACGATGATTGACCCCACCGCGTCAAAGGCCGCCACGGCGGCCACCGCCGCCGTGATCACCAATCCCATGCCGATCATTCCGACCGGCAGACCCAAAGCCTGCGCAAAGCCCTCATCGAAGGTTGAGATCTTCAGCCAGCGCCAGAACACCAGCGTCAACAGGATCACCGCGAAACAGACCACCGCGATACGTGGCAGTTCTTCCGGCAGACCGGCCAGCGCCCATGGGTCGATCAGCGACGACCAATCGGTCGCCCGCAGCCAGACCAGCGATTCAAGGTTGCCCATCAGCGCGTGTTCCACGTCCAGATGGACGCTGGAGGTATCGCTCTGCTCCAGCAGCAGCACGCCACCTGCAAAGAGCGTGGTGAAGGTCACGCCCATGGCCGCGCCCGGTTCGATCCGGCCCAACCGCTTGATCGCCTCGATCAGGACCACCGCGACGACCGCCGCCCCCGCCGCGCCCAAGAGCATGGGCAAGGCCGCGACCACGCCTGTCAGCAGAAAGGCCACGACAATGCCGGGCAGCACCACATGGCTGATGGCATCGCCAATCAGCGCCTGTCGCCGAAGGATCAGGAAGTTTCCCGGCAGCGCGCAGGCCACAGAGGCCAAGACCCCGATCATCATCGGCGTCAGTGAGAACATGACAAACTCATTGCCCATCACGCGCCTCCTGCCACGGGTCGCGGCCCGCCGATCTTGCGGTCGAACTCGGAAATCTCATCGGGGGCAAAGACCTCTTCGATGGGTGTCAGACCGTCGTAGCGCCCGGTCAGGCCGGTGTCCTGATGGATCTCACGCGCAACATCCCAGCGCCGCTCATCGCGGGCGATCTTGGCCGCCTGCGCGCGTCCTGTTTCCGTTGCCACGCCATCGGCGCGGATCAACCCCTCGGCGCGCAACACGCGCAGGGTCAGTTCATCGTGAATAGGCTCCCGGCGCGCCAGAGCCAGCAAGCCCTGTCGCCGGTGCACACGCCGCTGAAACCGCCGATGCCGGAACACCGCCGCCGCCACGCCCCGCACGGGGGCAAAGAACAAGGACAGCAGGAACAGCGCCGCAGAGACCAGCACAATGATCGGCCCGGTCGGCAAATCAGGCGCAGAGGCCGACAGCGCCGCGCCCAGATAGCCTGACAAACCGCCCAGAGCGCCTGCAAACCAGATCACCGAATTGCTGCGTTCGGTCCAAAAGCGCGCCGTCACGGGCGGAATGATCAGCAAGGCCACGATCAGGATCAGGCCAACGATCTTTAGTCCGATCACCGTCACAGCCATCACAAGGCCCATCATCAGCCGGTCCACCGCTGGCACGTTGACCCCGTTGGCCGCCGCATATTCCGCATCGAAGGCCACCAGCGTCATCGGTCGCCGCATGATCCATGTCGCCAGCACCGCCAGCGAGCCACCCACGGCAATCACCACCGCATCCTGAAACAGCATTCCGGCGGTCGAGCCCAGCAGGAAGGATTCAAGCCCCGCCTGACGGCCCGATCCCATGGTCTGGATCACAGTCAGGATCACGATTCCAAGACCGAAAAAGACCGACAGCACCGCCCCGATGGCCGCATCCTCGGACAGGCGCGTGCGCCGTGCCATCCATTCGACCGCCAACAAGCCAATGCCAGCGGTAACCGCCGATCCCGCCAAAAGCCCCAGCAGGTTCCGACCGTCGCCGCCCAACGACACCATGATGATAAAAGCCAGCCCGACACCAGGCAGCGTCGCATGGGCCACCGCATCGGAGACCAGCGCCCGTTTGCGCAGGAACAGGAACGTCCCCGCCGCTCCCGCCGCAAAGCCCAACAGCGTGGCCCCCACGGCGACCAGCGCCGCGTTGTACCCCGCCTGTAACAGCAGCGCCTCGAAGAAGGCTGTCACGCGCCCCCCACCAGTTGCAACTGGTCGATATGCGTGGCCGCAAGCCGCCCGCCATAGGTCGCGTTCAGCGCCTCGGAGGTAAAGGTGGTTTCAACAGGCCCCTCAGCGATCTTGCGCACGTTGATCATAAAGACATGGTCAAAATAGTCGCGCACCGTGGCAAGGTCATGATGGACGCAGACCACCGCCTTGCCCTCTGCCTTGAGGGATTTCAGAACGTCGATGATCGCCCGCTCTGTCGCGGCGTCGACACCGGCAAAGGGTTCATCCAGCAGGTACAGGTCCGCATCCTGCGCCAGCGCGCGGGCAAGGAACACCCGCTGCTGCTGACCGCCTGAAAGCTGGCCAATCTGACGGTCCGCGAAACCGCCCATGCCGACCCGGTCCAGACAGGCCAGCGCGCGGGATTTCAGACGACCGGTAAAGCGGCCCAGCAGACCCACCTGACGGTAAAGCCCCATCATCACCACATCGATCACCGTCGTCGGAAAATCCCAATCCACGCTGGCCCGTTGCGGGACATAGGCGATGCGCGCGCGGGCGGCATTGATTGGTTCGCCAAAGCTGGTGACATCGCCCGACAGGCGCGGGATCACACCCAGCGCGGCCTTGAGCAGTGTGGACTTGCCCGCCCCGTTCGGTCCGATGATCGCTGTCATCTGCGCCGCCGGAAAGGTGGCGTCGACAGAGAAAACAGCCGGTTTTTCACCGTAGGAGACCGTCAAACCGCGCAACGCCAAGGGCGCGTCGGATTTCTGTGGCTGGCGCGCCGCCTGTCCGTCTGCCGCGGCCAAGGTTACAGGGGTATCCGTCATCCGTTCAACAATCCTTTCATGCCCGCCTCTGGGGTATCTCCTCCCAGCGCGCGGGCAATCACCGTCGCGTTGTGATCGATCATACCGATATAAGTGCCGACATAGGTGCCCGGTTCCCCCATCGCGTCCGAGAACAGCTCTCCTCCGATCTCAACCTTGTGGCCCCGCGCGGCCGCGCCTTCGATCAGGGCGCGGACGTTGCGGTCTGAAACAGAGCTTTCGACAAAGACAGCGTTGATTTCGCGGCTGACCAGCACGTCCACAAGATCGGCGATGCGCCGCAACCCGGCCTCGGACTCGGTCGAGATGCCTTGAATCCCCATGACCTCAAAATCATAGGCCTCCCCGAAATAGTTAAAGGCGTCATGCGCGGTGACCAGCACCCGGCGTTCGGCCGGGACGGTGGCCATGATCTTGGCCGCGTAAGAGGCCAGCGCATTCAGTTCGTCCAGATGGGCGGCGGCATTGGCGGCAAAAACCCCGGCGTTTTCGGGTTGGGCCACAGCCAGCGCGGCGCGCACGTTTTCGACCACATGGACCCAGAGATCGGGCACCATCCAGACGTGCGGGTCGAATTTGTCAGCGTAGTCGTCATGGGCCAGCAACAACTCGCGCGGGATGTTCTCGGCTACGGCGGTCACGGTGCCCCGTTCGCTCAACTCCTGCAGAAAATCCTGCATCTGCGCCTCAAGGTACAGCCCATGCCACAGCACCACCTCGGCGCGGGCCATGGCGACGATATCGGTGCGGGTCTGACGATAGCTGTGCGGGTCCACACCCGGCCCCATCAGGGCCTTGACCTCGACCAGATCGCCGCCGACCTGACGCGCCGCGTCGGCAATCATGCCAGTGGTGGCTACGACAGACAGCTTTCCCCGTGCCGCAACCGGGCCGCTTGCCAGCACAAGCGACGCAGCAGCAAAGCCGGTCAAAAGGTTTCTTTTGGTCAGTGTCACGCCATCGGCTCCTACATAAAGCACACCGGGGCGTTGCAAGAGGCGCCCCAAGCACCCGTTTCAACCGATCTATATTGCGACCAACTCGCAAAAGTCAATGTTACTGCGAGGCATTCTCAATTACTGGGAGCAATAATCCACAGCATCGGACCGGGTTGCCCGCTTTTTCAGCAGTCCAACCGGAGCCCAGCATTAAGTCGCCCCCCCCTTTCCGTGCAACCAGTGTGCGGCGCTGAGGGCGGCGCTGAGAGTGACCACCGCCACGAGGACGCCCGTCAGGCGAAGGGATGTCCGTCCGGGTGTTCTGTGTGTGGCGGCGGTCATGGCGGGTCCTCTGGTTGGTGTCAGCTGGAGAAAGGTCTGGGGGCGACCACCTGTTCCATCAGGTCATTGTCCCACGTGCCTTCGACGATAAAGTGCGCGGTGGCCCCCAGCAGCGCGGCCTCGATCAGGTTGTGGTTCACGTAGGCGTACACGCCCGGCTGCTCGAAGGTATACATCGCCGCCATCGCGGTGCCGCCGCGCACGAACCAGGTTTCCAGACCGGTCAGGGGCGCGTCGCTGAACGAGGTTTCCCAGACAAAGTTGCCGTGCCCGCCGATCAGGTGCG
>NZ_JAXMNR010000007.1:0-270373 GCF_034670325.1 Antarctobacter sp. | reverse complement strand
TCGTGAAGTCGCCGTCGTCCAAGGCACCGGTGTTGCCAGTGTTGAAATCGGTGATCGTGTCGTGGCCGTCCCCGGGATTGTAGACAAAGAAGTCGTCGCCCAGCCCGCCGGTAATCGTATCGTCACCGGTGCCGCCGTGAAAAGAGTCGATCGCGGCGGGATTGATGCTCTGCACCACGTCCTCGCCATCAGGGGACTTGTCATTTTCGGTTCCCGTTGTGAAGCCAGCATCGGCGAATGTGCCGAGCGTGGGGACGCCGTCCAATTCGCAGAGTTTAATCGGGGAATGTTGTTTGGACTTCATCCAACTCGCCGCCAGCCGCGGTGGTGTCGTCGCGGGCCCATGCAACCCACTGGTTGCCATGGTCGACCACCTCCGCCTTGTCTGGGGCGATCCCGACCGGATAGCCCGTTTCGGCTGCTCGCCTATGCGAATTTAGCGAGACGACATGCGCAACCATTCTTGTTCGGCGTTCAGCGCTCGGTCCATGAAACCGCAGCGTCTCAGACGACTCAAGAGAGGCAAATGAACCATACGACCGAACTGCAGGCATCTGACAGAGCGCTCTGCCAATTGATCAGGCTCACGGGATGTCGGATGATCAAGACAGCGCAGCGGCCACTACCCGGTTACAAGTTGAGAGCAGAGGTTTCGACGGCCAGTACCATCCCAATCGCAACATGCGGACAAATCGGGGGGATAAACCAAGCTTAACCTCAGACAACCACTTGTCCAGAATAGGCTTTTCAAGAAATTTTGGTGCGGTCGAGAGGACTCGAACCTCCACGGGTGTTACCCCACAGCGACCTCAACGCTGCGCGTCTACCAATTCCGCCACGACCGCACTGTCTTGACTTGGTGGAGGGGTCTCTAACGGAGCCGCGCAAGGTTGTGAAGAGGAAAAAACCCTGTTCGGCGGGTTTCTTGCACAGTCGGACCGGCGCAGCGCGCGCCACCGCCCGCTGGACAAGTCCCCCGATGCCGTGCCATCCCCCAAGGCGGCAAAACGGAGGCGGGGCGTCACCCCCGGACAGCGCATGGAATGGAAGATCACCGAGGGTCTGACCCCCTATGATGAGGCGCTGGCCTTTATGGAGGATCGCGCCACGGCGATTGCCGAAGGCCGGGCCGAAGATTGCATCTGGCTGCTGGAACATCCGCCGCTCTATACCGCCGGCACCTCTGCCCGGATCGAGGATCTCAAAGACCCTGACCGCTTTCCCGTGCATCCCTCCAAGCGCGGCGGGCAGTACACCTATCACGGGCCGGGACAGCGGGTGGTCTATGTGATGATGGACCTCAACAAACGCGGGCGCGACATTCGCTGTTTCGTTCAGGATCTTGAGACATGGGTGATCGCAACGCTGGCCGACTTCAACCTGACCGGCCACATCCGCGACGGCCGCGTCGGCGTATGGATCGAACGGCCAGACCGCCCGCGCCTGCCCAGCGGGGCCATGGCCGAGGACAAGATCGCTGCCATCGGTATCCGGCTGCGCAAATGGGTAAGCTTTCACGGCCTGTCGATCAACGTGGAACCGGACCTGAGCCATTTTGACGGTATCGTGCCCTGTGGCATCACCGACTACGGCGTTACCAGCCTTGTGGATCTGGGCCTGCCTGTCACGATGGCCGATCTGGACGTCGCCCTGCGGACGCAATTCGATCAGGTGATGCTGGGGCGCTGACGGGCCATTGCCCAGCCCAGCAAAGGCGAGGGGCCGTGCATCCGCGCGGCCCCTCCTTGGTCGGGGCAGAAAAATGACCCCGCGTCCGTCTTAAATGTCTTGGTGCTTTCAAATCGTTCGGTGCAACGCGGCCCCGGACAGCGGGCCGCGCCACGAATCCCAAGCCTTGCCAGTCTCAGAGCTTGCCAGTCTCAGAGCTTGCCAATCTCAGAGCTTGCCGGTGAAGACGTGGAACAGGATATCCTCACGGGCGATGCCACGGGTGACAAGTTCGGCGTCGGACATGGCGCGCAGGGCCTCGACGCGGGCGGTGCGCTGGCGGTAACGGCGGTCAAAGGGCGTCTCGAAGAACCGGGCCATACGCTGGCGAAGGGTGGCGCGGCTGCTCACAAAGCTATTGTCGAAATAGGCCATCTTGATCTCCCCCCAGTGGGATGCGTGTCGGGATGTCGTGTTCAGCAGATGGTCTCAATCTACGCCCTTGGCCGCGCCCGCATCAGTCAGGAAACCCGGACAGTCCGGAATACCGGACCTGCGCCGGGCCAAATCGCTGTCTTTGGGGGAAGACGACAAAAAGAGAGGGGGCGCACTCACAACGCCCCCTCTTGCAATCATTGCAAAAAATCGTGGGGCACGCGGCCCGTAAAGGGTTTGGTTCTAAAAACTCTCGACGCCGCCGGGCGGCGCCCGTGACGGTCAGGCCTTCGACAATCAGGCCTTACCGGCGAAGACATGCAGCAGGATATCCTCGCGGGCGATCCCGCGGGCGGCCAGATCGGCGTCCGACAGGGCGCGCAGCGCCGCGATCCGGGCGGTGCGCTGGCGGTAGCGGCGGTCAAACGGCGTCTCGAAGAACCGGGCAACACGCTGCCGCAGGCTGGTGCGGTTGGAAACAAAGCTGCTGTCGAGATAAGCCATTGTGATTTCCCCTTGTCGATCTGGTGCAGGATCTGGTGTCGCTGTGTTGATCCCAAACTAGAAAATCCGCCGCCGCGCCAACAGTCTGGAAACCATGACCGTATGGTTTACCCGACCCACCTGCCCCGCCTGCATCCGCTCGTGAGCGGGCCGGTTGGACCCGCCAGCGCAAACATGCGTTTTCGACAATCCTTTCGATGCCTTGGCACGTGGGGCCACGCCACGGGCCAAGGTGCGACAAAAAGATTTGATCTGCGTCAAATCCGGCCATTGCCGCCCCTAGGGTCACATTCTAAAACGTGAAAGGAACATTGGGCGCGGGCGGATTCCCGATCCGTACCCTATGCATTGGGATCAGCAGGAGGCAAACAATGGCAGACGCCGCCATTCACGGCCACGAGCATGAAGACAACCGGGGGTTCTTTACCCGCTGGTTCATGTCGACGAACCACAAGGACATCGGGATTCTCTATCTCGTCGTCTCGGCATTCGCAGGCTTCATCTCGGTGGCTTTCACCGTCTACATGCGGCTCGAGCTCATGGAGCCGGGCGTTCAGTACATGTGTATGGAAGGCATGCGCCTTTCCGCAGCGGCGATTGCCGATTGTACGCCAAACGGACACCTCTGGAACGTGCTGATCACCGGCCACGGCATCCTGATGATGTTCTTCGTGGTCATTCCGGCGCTCTTCGGCGGTTTTGGCAACTATTTCATGCCGTTGCAGATCGGCGCGCCGGACATGGCGTTCCCGCGGATGAACAACCTGTCGTTCTGGATGTACGTCGCGGGCACCACGCTGGCGGTCTGTTCGGTCTTTTCTCCGGGCGGCAACGGCCAGCTGGGGTCCGGTGTGGGCTGGGTGCTCTACCCGCCGCTGTCCACCAATGAGGCCGGGTTCTCGATGGATCTGGCGATCTTCGCGGTCCACGTCTCGGGTGCCTCGTCGATCCTTGGCGCGATCAACATGATCACCACCTTCCTGAACATGCGTGCCCCCGGCATGACCCTGTTCAAGGTGCCGCTGTTCTCTTGGTCGATCTTTGTCACCTCGTGGCTGATCCTGCTGTCGCTGCCGGTTCTGGCGGGCGCAATCACCATGCTGCTGACCGACCGCAACTTCGGCACGACCTTCTTTGATCCTGCCGGTGGTGGCGACCCGATCCTGTACCAGCATATCCTGTGGTTCTTCGGCCACCCCGAAGTGTACATCGTGATCCTGCCCGGCTTTGGCATCATCAGCCACGTCATCGCGACCTTCGCGCGCAAGCCGATCTTCGGCTACCTGCCGATGGTCTGGGCGCTGATCGCCATTGGCGCACTGGGCTTTGTCGTCTGGGCGCACCACATGTACACCGTCGGCATGTCGCTGACCCAGCAGAGCTACTTCATGCTGGCGACGATGGTCATCGCGGTCCCCACAGGGGTCAAGATCTTCTCGTGGATCGCAACCATGTGGGGCGGCTCGATCGAGTTCAAGACACCGATGCTCTGGGCGTTCGGCTTCCTGTTCCTGTTCACCGCAGGCGGCGTGACCGGCATCGTGCTCAGCCAGGCAGGCATCGACCGCGCCTATCACGACACCTACTATGTCGTGGCGCACTTCCACTACGTGATGTCGCTGGGCGCCGTGTTCGCGATCTTCGCGGGGATCTACTTCTACTTCCCCAAGATGACCGGCCGGATGTACAACGAAACCATGGGCAAGATCCACTTCTGGGCGATGTTCATCGGGGCCAACCTGACCTTCTTCCCCCAGCACTTCCTGGGCCGTCAGGGCATGCCGCGCCGCTACATCGACTACCCGGAGGCGTTTGCCACTTGGAACTACGTGTCGTCCTGGGGCGCTTTCCTGTCCTTCGCGTCCTTCGTGTTCTTCTTCTACGTCATGTTCCACGCGCTGACCCGTGGCGCACGAGTGACGCAGAACAACCCGTGGAACGAATACGCGGATACGCTGGAATGGACCCTGCCCTCGCCGCCGCCCGAACACACGTTCGAGCAGCTGCCAAAGCAGGAAGACTGGGACAAGAGCCCCGCGCACTAAGCGCCGCACTGACCCGACAGACAGAAAAGGCCCCGACACATGTCGGGGCCTTTTTCATAGGCGCCGCGCAAAACCTTCCGCCAGCGCCCGATCAGGCGACATCCGCCGGCCGACACGTCCCGCGCGCCCGCTCCTGCCGCTTGTGCGGGCCGTCCATAGCCCCTGCCACAGGCCTCGAAATCCCCCAAACGCCAGGCCACCAAGGCCGCGACGTGCCATCGCTTTGACGCATCGCATTTCTGAGGTATATCCAATCAGGTAGCGTCGGCGGTCCGGTCCCCCGGCAAATGGAATTCGACAGATCAATGCCCTACCAATGGAAAACCCCAAAGCGTGAAGTCACCCAACATCTGCAACTCTGGCCGCATAACTCGCTGTCACCAGAAGGTTTTGCAGCGATGATCCTTGGGTTCTTCCTGTTTGCGTCATTGCCCCTTTACGGGGTGATCGGCACGGCTGTGCTGTGGGGATTGCTGCCTTTCATGCTGGCCGCCACCGCGGCGCTGTACTATGCGCTGCGTCGCAACCAGCGGGACCGCCGCATTCTGGAGGACCTGACCGTCACACCCGATACCACACGCCTGATCCGGACCAATCCCAAGGGCGACCGACAGGATTGGGAAAGCAACACCTACTGGGTCAAGGTCGCCTGCCACGAGACCGGCGGCCCGGTGCCCTATTACGTCACGCTCCAGGGACAGGGCCGCGAGGTCGAAATCGGCTCGTTCCTGAGCGAGGATGAACGCAAAGCCCTGTTTTCCGACCTGTCCGACGCGGTCCGCCGCGCGGCGCATCCCTGAGGGCGCGCGGCATGGCTCAGGTTCCCGCAACGCCCAAATGGCACCGCGCCGCGCTGCGGCTCTCGGTGGCGCTGGACCGCGAAGGCTGGATTGACCGTCTGACGCCCGCGCCCAGCGAGGCAGCGGCCCTGCGGCTGCGCGACGCGCTGGAAACGCGCGTGCCGCCGCTGCGCAAACAGGTGGTCTTTCTTATCCCGCTGGTTGGCCCGGACAGCGTCGGCGACTGGGAGGCGGTGACCGCGCGCCTGTCCGCGACGCTGGACTGTTTCATCGCGCAAAACGATCCACACTGGCAGGCCGTGATCTGCTGTCAGGACCGCCCGCCCCTGCCCGACGATCCGCGCATCACGTTCCTGCCCTACACCGCGCCGACACCCGGCAATGACAAATGGATGAAGCTGGCCGCGCTGACCGCCCATCTGGACAAGATGGATCTGCCGCCCTGCTACGTCATGAGCTTTGACGCCGACGACCTGCTGCGTCAGGGCAGCGTGCGTGAGATGCTGCGCCGTCAGGCCCCCGGCGGGTATCTGGTGCAATCGGGCTATGTCATGGATGAGGCGGCAGGCACCATCGCGCTGGCCGATGTGCCCACCCTGCGGCAACCGCTGCGCAAACCGTTCTGGAAGCTGTGTGGCTCCTGCGCGGCATTGGGGCATGACCCGGACCTGCCGCAAAGCGCCGCCTTTCTACAGGCGATGACGCAGCACGAACACCGGATGTTCCCCTATCTGGCCGCGCTTGCGGGGCGCAAGCTGTCGCCGCTGTCCGAACCGGCGGTGCTCTACGTGCTGAACCACGGCGAGAATTTCGGCGCGCGGCGCGGTCGGGTCAGTTTCAAGACCCGCTTCGTTGAACGCTTCCGCATCGACGACGCCGAGGAACTCTCGGCCATTGCCGACGGGTTCCCGGTGCCCGATGCCGTCGACGACGAGATGCCGCAAGCGCCCGCCTGACCTCTGCCTGTGGAACGGCCAAGGCCGTGCGGCTTTGCCCCGCCGGTCAGGCCGACAGCCTGTCCTTGACCTTGGGGCCCACCGCGCCGAAATCCATCTGTCCGGTGTATTTCGACTTGAGCACGCCCATGACGCGCCCCATGTCGCGGATCGACTCGGCCCCGACCTCGGACATGGCCGCGTCGATGGCTGCGGCGACTTCCTTGTCGGTCAGCGCGCGCGGCAGGAATTCCTCGATCACCTCGATCTCGGCCAGTTCGCGTTCTGCAAGATCCAGCCGGCTGGCCTCTTCATAGCTCTTTGCGCTTTCGCGCCGTTGCTTGACCATCTTGCCAAGGATCGCCAGCACGCCGCTGTCATCGACGCCCTGTTCGTTGCCTTCGGCCCGGACCGCGATGTCCCGGTCCTTGATCGCCGCGTTGATCAGCCGAAGGGTCGACAGACGCTCACGCGCCTTGTCCCGCATCGCCTGTTTCACCGCCGCGTTCACTCTTTCGCGCAGCTCCATGAGCCCCATCCCCAGTTCTGGTCTCCGAATGCGGCAGGCTACATCATGCCCAGCGGTGTTGCAAGCGCAGCAATTTCCGCCAACCCCCTGATACCAAACGATTTATGTTTTTACTCAAGCACTTGACCCGCGCTGCCCCGCGCAATACGTTCCGGCAAATTTGCCGCCATCGAGGATCTGCTCATGCCCGCTGCTTCCGCACGCCCGACCGCCTGCCTTGCCCTTGCCGACGGCACGCTCTTTTACGGCACCGGGTTCGGGGCCACCGGCCAGACCACGGCGGAACTGTGTTTCAACACCGCCATGTCCGGCTATCAGGAGATCATGACCGACCCATCCTATGCCGGTCAGATCGTCACCTTTACCTTTCCGCACATCGGCAACACCGGCGTGAACCCCGAGGACGATGAGACCAACGATCCCGTCGCCGCCGGGATGGTTGTGAAATGGATGCCGACGCAAAGCTCGAACTGGCGCGCCGCGCAGGAACTGGGTGACTGGCTGGCGACACGGGGCCGCATTGCCATCGGCGGCATCGACACCCGCCGCCTGACCCGCGCCATCCGGCAATTGGGTGCGCCGCATGTGGCGCTGGCCCATGACCCGGACGGCAATTTCGACACCGATGCGCTGGTCGCAGCGGCGCGCGGCTTTCCGGGCCTCGAAGGGCTGGACCTCGCACTGGATGTCACCTGCGCGCAAAGCTATCGCTGGGATGAAATGCGGTGGGCCTGGCCCGAGGGCTATCAGCGCCAGACAGAGGCGCGGCACAAGGTGGTCGCCGTCGACTATGGTGCAAAACGCAATATCCTGCGCTGCCTTGCCTCGGCGGGCTGTGAGGTCACGGTCCTGCCCGCCACCGCCACCTATGATGAGGTCATGGCCCACCAGCCAAACGGCATCTTCCTGTCGAACGGTCCCGGCGACCCCGCCGCCACCGGCGCCTATGCGGTGCCGATGATCCAGCGCCTGTTGTCAGAGGCAAATCTGCCGGTCTTTGGCATCTGCCTTGGCCACCAGATGCTGGCGCTGGCCTTGGGGGCCAAGACCATCAAGATGAACCACGGCCACCACGGGGCAAACCACCCGGTCAAAGAGGTCGAGACCGGCAAGGTCGAAATCACCTCGATGAACCACGGCTTTGCGGTGGACAGCCAGACCCTGCCCGAGGGCGTGCTGGAAACCCATGTGTCGCTGTTTGACGGTTCCAACTGCGGCATCCGCATGGCCGACCGCCCGGTGTTCAGCGTCCAGCATCACCCAGAGGCCAGCCCCGGCCCGCAGGACAGCTTTTACCTGTTTGAACGCTTCGCCGCCTCGATGGACGCGGCCTGACCGGCGCGCAGCCTGAAAAATCTTGCCGGGTTAAGGGTTTGACCGCCGAAAGCGGCCAAACCCGCAGGTCTGGTTAAGACTTCGTTTACCATCTCTGTGCAAACCTTCTGTTAACTGTGTTTATCGGACAGGGGTATGTCGGAGCAACGCCTCCATCTCGCCGCCGCCAAACTGGCGCAGGCAAAGGCCCGCCGCGGTCAGCCCATCAGCCATATCCTGATGGAGGACGGCAATGTTGCCCCCTCCGACATGCTGGGCGCGATGGCAGAGGCCACGCGCATCGACCAGCCGGTGCCGCAGGTTGTGGTGGCAGAGGCCATCGCCTCGCGTGAGGATGTGCTGGACGCGCAGGCCCAGCATTACGGGGCCATGGTCCTGAAACGCGGTGACAGCCCCCCCGATCCCGCTGTCATGGACCTGCTGCCGCCAGAGTTCTGCCTCGAATACGGGGTGCTGCCGTGGATGCGGGTCGGCGATACGCTGTTGCTGGCCACTGCGCGGCCCGATGAGTTTCCGGCCTTGCTGCACCTTCTGCCACCCGACACCGGGCCGGTCGTCATGGCCTTGGCGCTGGAGGCGGATATTCACCACCTGATCTCGGCCCGTGCCGGCGCGAAACTGGCCAAGGCGGCAGAGACATGGGTGCCCGCAGAGGACAGTTGCCGCGACCTGAACCGGACAACGCCGCGCGGGCGGCTCTTGGCCATTGCCGCCGCCGCGATCTGCCTGCTTCTGCTTGTCCTTGCGCCGCACCTGCTGTTCGCCGCCGCGCTGGCGCTGGCGCTTGGGTCACTGGTCCTGTCGCAACTGATGAAGCTGGCCGCCCTCGCCGCCCTGCCCCGCCAGACGACCCCCGCCCCGGCGCGTCTGCCGCCGAACCCGCCGCTGGTGTCGATCCTCGTGCCGCTGTTTCACGAACAGGACATCGCCCGCACGCTGGTTGCGCGGCTGTCGCGGCTGACCTATCCCAAGGCGCTGCTGGACGTGGTTCTGGTGCTGGAGGCAGAGGACAGGCTGACGCGGGACACCCTGTCCCGCACGGAATTGCCGCCGTGGATGCGCACCATCACCGTGCCGCCGGGGCGTGTCACCACCAAACCGCGGGCGCTCAACTACGCCTACCGCTTTACCCGTGGTCAGATCGTTGGCATCTACGATGCCGAAGACGCGCCCGCGCCGGATCAGATCGACCGCGTGGTGGCCCAGTTCCATGACGCCCCTGCGGATGTGGGCTGTCTGCAAGGGATACTGGATTACTACAACCCGCGCGCCAATTGGCTGTCGCGCTGTTTCACCATCGAATACGCCAGTTGGTTCCGCGTGCTTCTGCCGGGCCTGTCGCGTCTGGGGCTGGTCGTGCCACTGGGCGGCACCACGGTCTTTTTTCGCCGCGAGGTGCTGGAAAAGGTTTGCGGCTGGGACGCGCATAACGTGACAGAGGACGCGGATCTGGGAGTCCGTCTGGCCCGCCACGGCTTTCGCACCCACCTGATGCCCTCTGTGACGCGCGAAGAGGCCAATAACCGGTTCTGGCCGTGGATCAAGCAGCGGTCGCGCTGGCTCAAGGGGTACGGGATCACGTGGTGGGTCCACACCCGCCAGCCGCGCAGGCTCTGGCGGGATCTGGGGCCAAAACGCTTTGCCGGGATACAGCTTTTGTTCCTGACCACGCTGGTCCAGTTTGCCCTTGCGCCGGTGCTGTGGTCCTTCTGGCTGATCCTGATGGGCCTGCCACATCCTCTGGACGCGCATCTGACCCGCCCGGTGATCCTTGGCCTCACCACCGTGTTCCTCAGCGCCGAGGCGGTGTCGATCCTTGTCGGGCTGGCCGCACTGGCCCGCAGCCCGCACCGCTTTCTGATGCCTTGGGTGCCAACGCTCTTTGCCTATTTCCCACTCGGGACGCTGGCGATCTACAAGGCCCTGTGGGAGACGATCAAGAACCCGTTTTACTGGGACAAGACCCAGCATGGACGCTCTGCCCCTGACCGCCCGGGCGAGGACCTGCCGCCCGACGCCTGACCGGGGCAAAGGTTAAGACCGGGTAAAAACGCCTCTGTAAGCCATTGATTTATTTAAGGCGTGAGCCTGTCCACGCGTGGACAGGCCATTTGGATCAGACCGACATATGCTCTGCATTGTCCTGTTTGAGGCGGGTGATGAAGGCGACAGAGATATGATCCCGCAGCGCCCGGTAGGCCGCCTCTTCATCGCGGGTCGAGATCGCATCGACAATCGCACTGTGTTCGCCCAAGGCGATCTCCCCGCGCCCCTCCGCCGCCAGCGAGGTCGTCGCCATCAACGCCATCGACCGATAGACAAGGTCCAGTTGCTGCACCAGATAGCGATTGTGCGAGGCAAGGTGAATCATCCGGTGGAACCGCCGGTTGGCCCGCGCCATCGCCGCCGGATCGGCCAATAACGCGCGATCCTCCTCGATCATGTCGCGCAGCACCATGACCTCTTCCTCGGTTGCATGCCGCGCCGCCAGCCGCGCCGCCAACCCCTCCAGCTCGGACCGCACCGCGTACAGCTCGGCCATCTGGTTGTGATCCAATGAGGCCACGATCAGCGACCGCCCGTCCCGCGCCAGCAAAGACTGCGTCTCCAGCCGCTGCAACGCCTCACGGATCGGTGTGCGCGACACGCCGAAACGCTCTGCCAGTTCGCTCTCCACAAGACGGTCGCCGGGCCGGTAAATGCCTGAATCGATCGCCTCGAGGATCATCGTGTAGGCATCTTTTTGTGCCGATTTGACCTCGTGCATCCGAACCCTCCCTGCGTCCACCGCGCCACGATAGCGCCACCGGCCCCGCCGGTTCAAGCTGGGCGGATTGCCGCGCGCCCTGAATCACCCTAGCTAGGTTTCATGACCAAGGACAGATTTGCCCACGTACGGGCCTGGGTCTTTGACCTGGACAACACGCTCTACTCCCCGGCCGTCCGGCTTTTCGACCAGATCGAAGCGCGGATGAACGCCTATGTCTCGCGCGTCACTGGCTTGGCCAAAGAGGACGCCGCCCACCTGCGACGCGACTACTGGGCCCGGTATGGCACCACGCTGGCCGGGTTGATGACGCATCACGAGGTCGATCCCGAAGATTACCTGATCGACGTGCATGACATCTCTTTCGACGCGCTTGCCCCCGATCCGCATCTGGCAGAGCTGATCGCCACCCTGCCCGGCCGTCGCATCGTCTATACCAACGGCAGCGCGCCCTATGCGGCCCAGGTGCTGAAAGCACGCGGGCTGGATGCGGCCTTTGACGCGATCTATGGCGTCGAACACGCCGACTATACGCCTAAGCCCCGGGCCGAGGCCTTTGACCGGATCTTTGCCCTCGACGGGCTGGACCCGACAGAAGCCGCGATGTTCGAGGATGACCCGCGTAACCTCGCCGCCCCGCACGCCTTGGGGATGCGCACCGTCCACGTCGCGCCCGAAGCCACCCCCGCCCCGCATATCCAGCACCACACGGACGATCTCGCAGGTTTCCTGCGGCGGCTGCGCTGATGCACCGGGAATTGGTCCATCAAAGCGCTATCTGAGATGCGTCATTTCGCGCCTGTCCGCATGGCTCGGAAATGTTATGTCCTCTGCAAGACAAATAAGGAGTTGTGAATATGTCGACAGCCGAGCCCCCTGTCACCGCCGACATCGCGAAGACGCCGCTGTCGGGCGAAAAGATGTTTTACCTGATCGCCCTTGTTCTTGTCGCCGTTGGCGCCGGCATGACGCTGCTCTTTGGCCTGCCCGGACTTGCCATGACGGCGCTGGCGCTGGTTCCGGTGATCTACGTCCTGCTTATCGCCATCAGCGTCGGCAAGTAAGCCGCATGGTCTCTGCCCCTGTCGCGCCCTAGATTTCGGAAAAATCGGAGGCAACGGCATGGACTACGACATAGTCATTTCCGGCGGTGGTATCGCGGGCCTGACCGCAACCGCCGCCTTTGCATCTGCCGGGTTCTCGACCCTGTGTGTGGACCCGACCCCGCCAGTGACAACCCGCGACGGCGACGGCGCGGACCTGCGCACCACGGCCTTTCTGCAACCGGCTCAGGCTTTTCTGGATAAGATCGGCCTCTGGCCCCGGCTGGCCGACCATGCCATGCCATTGCAGGTCATGCGCATTGTCGATGCGGGCGGGCCAGTGGCCGAACCACGCGTGACCAAGGATTTCGAGTCCGCCGACATCTCGGGCAAACCCTTTGGCTGGAACCTGCCCAACTGGCTGCTGCGGCGCGAGATGGCCGCGCGGCTGGGTGAACTGGCCAAAGTCGATTTCCGCCCCGGCACCGCCACGACGGCGCTGTTCACCCGCGAGGGCGAGGCTCGCGTGACACTGTCTGACGGCAGCAAGCTGCGCACGCGGCTGGTGGTGGCGGCGGACGGGCGCGGCTCTCCGATGCGGCAAGCCGCGGGAATCGGGGTCAAGACCACGCGGTTCGGGCAAAAGGCGCTGGCCTTTGCGGTCACCCACCCGATCCCGCACTGCAATGTCTCGACCGAGGTTCATCGCACCGGAGGGCCATTCACCCTTGTCCCCTTGCCAGACCTGAATGGGCAGCCCTGTTCCGCTGTGGTCTGGATGGAGGGCGGGCCCAAGGCGGAACGGCTCTTCGCGCTGGACCAATCGGATTTTGAGGCGGAAATGTCGGCCCGCTCCTGCAGCCTGTTCGGCCCGCTGAAGCTGGCCTCGCGCCGCACGATCTGGCCAATCATCGCGCAAGAGGCGGAACGCCTGACCTCTCAACGTCTTGCACTGATCGCCGAGGCGGCCCACGTTGTCCCGCCAATTGGCGCGCAGGGCCTGAACATGAGCCTCAAGGATCTCACCGCGCTGCGCGATCTGGCGATGGACCGCCCCGGGGGGCTGGGCGACCGTCAGATGCTGGACGCCTACCACCGCGCCCGCATTGCCGATATCCGCGCCCGCGTGGCGGGGATCACCGCGCTCAACCGTATCTCACAACTCTCGACAGAACCGCTGCGCGACATCCGCGCAAAGGGTCTGGATGCGCTCTACAGCCTCAAACCCGTGCGCACCTCGCTTATGCGTCTTGGTCTGGGCGCGAGCGGCTAAAAGAAAGGGGGCGCTGCCCCCTCTGCGCCTTGGGCGCATTCACCCCCGGAGGTATTTGGACCAAGAAGAAGCGCAGAACGGTTCGGCTTCTTCTTGGTCCAAATACCTCCGGGGGAGGCTTCCAGCGGAAGCCGGGGGCAGCGCCCCCAGCCCGGTCGCGTCAGAGAACCTCGTCAACGACCTCGCGCAACCGCGTTACTGTGCCATCGACATCATAGAGCTTGTCCAGCCCGAACAGTCCGATCCGGAAGGTCGAGAATTCCGGTGGCTCATCGCATTGCAGCGGCACGCCTGCCGCGATCTGCACGCCCTTCGCAGCAAAAGCCTTGCCCGTCTTGATCTCGGGATTGGCGGTGTAGCAGACCACCACGCCCGGCGCGCCAAAGCCCTCAGCAGCGACGGATGTCACGCCTTTTTCAGCGAACATCGCCCGCACGGCATTGCCCAGCGCCCATTGCGCATCCTTGAGCTTGCCAAAGCCATAGTCGCGGGTCTCGACCATTGTATCGCGGAAGGCGCGCAGCCCGTCGGTGGGCATGGTGGCGTGATAAGCGTGGCCGCCGTCTTCATAGGCCTTCATGATCTGGTGCCACTTTTTCAGATCCACCGCAAAGCTGTCCGAGGCGGTCTCTTCCAGCCGTGCAAGCGCGCGCTTGGACATCATCACCAGACCGGCGCAGGGGGTCGAGGACCAGCCCTTTTGCGGGGCAGAGATCAGCACGTCAACGCCGGTCGCTTTCATATCGACCCAGACGCAGCCAGAGGCGATGCAGTCCAGCACCATCAGCGCCCCCACGTCATGCGCCGCCTTGGCCAACCGGGTCACGTAGTCGTCGGGCAGGATCACACCGGCAGAGGTTTCCACGTGCGGGGCAAAGACCACGTCCGGTTTGACCTCGGCGATCTTGGCCTCGACCTCTTCGATCGGGGCCGGCGCAAAGGGCGCGTCGACCGCGTTGCCCGTGCGCCGCGCCTTCATCACCGTGGTGTCGCCACCAAAGCCGCCCGCGTCAAAGATCTGCGACCAGCGGAACGAGAACCAGCCGTTGCGCACCACCAGCACGTCCGCGCCGCGCCCGAACTGGCGGGCGACCGCCTCCATCCCGTAGGTGCCGCCGCCGGGCACCACGGCCACGGCATCGGCGTTGTAGACCTCTTTCAACATGCCAGAGATGTCGCGCATCACCTGCTGAAAGACGGCGGACATGTGGTTGAGCGAGCGGTCGGTGAAAACGACCGAGAATTCTTCCATCCCCGTGGGGTCGATATCGTCGCGCAAAGGCATGAGGGTTCCTCCTGATTTCACATCCCGTGTTACCGCGCCCGCGCCAGCACGCAAGCGGCAGCCCTGTGTCAGGCCGCCGCAGGTGTCATAAAGGACCGGGGCGGCGTTCCTCACTCAGCAGCACATTGGCATCAATGTTTCCGACACCGGGCAGCGTCATCACGCGGCGCCGCAGGACACGCTCAAAGTCAGCAATATCGCGCGCCACCACCCGCAGGCGGTAATCATAGGCCCCCAGCACATGTTCCACCGTCTGCACTTCGGGGATGGCGGACACCGCGCGCTCGAAATCTTCAAGGCTGACGCGGCCCTTGGTGGCCAGCTTGACCCCCAGAAAGACTGTCACGCCAAAGCCCAGCGCCGGTGCGTCCAGATCCAGCCGTGCGCCGCGAAACACCCCCGCCTCACGCAGCCGCCGGATGCGCCGCCAGCAGGCCGGTTGCGACAGACCCAGTTCCCGGCCCAATGCCCCCGCAGAGGCCGTCGAATCCTCTGCCAAGGCCCGTACCAGTGCGCGGTCGATGTCATCCAGAGCAATCACAGCGGCAGCGCCTCTTGTTCCTTGACCCGCGCCACATGCATCAGCGCCTCGATGTCGGCAATATGCGGCAGGGTCAGCAGGCGCTCGCGGTACAACTGTTGATAATGGCCCATGTCGCGGGCGATCACCGAGAGGCGCACGTCCACCTGTCCCAGAAAGGTCTGGATCTCCAACACCTCGGGCACCTCGCGCGCGGCGGCGATGAATTCGTCGAACGCCCGGCTTTGCGTCTTATCCAAGGTCACGCGCAGGGACACCTCTACCTCATAGCCCAGCGCCCGCCAGTCGATCACGCCGCGCACGCCGTTCAGGATGCCTGCGGTCCGCAACCGCTCCAGCCGCCGCGCCAAAGTCGAGGCGGTCACTCCGGCCCGCTCGGCCAGCGCGCCACCGGCTATCTCCGGCTCTGCCATCATGTGGCGCAGGATGCGCCGGTCCGCGTCGTCAAGCATGATTTCACCACTAATCTCAAGAATCGAGAATGATATATCTTCTTCTTGGGAAAAATACTCAAAAAACGCAACCACTCTCACCGCGCTGGCGGTAGGGTGCCCGCCACAACAACACGACGCCACAAAAACAAGACACGGAAGGAATGCCCCATGCGCGTTTACTATGACCGCGACTGCGATGTGAACCTGATCAAGGACAAGAAGGTTGCTATCCTCGGCTACGGTTCGCAGGGCCACGCCCACGCGCTGAACCTGCGCGACAGCGGTGCCAAGAACGTCGTCGTCGCCCTGCGCGAAGGCTCTGGCTCCATCGCCAAGGCCGAAGGCGAAGGCCTGAAAACCATGGGCATCTCCGAGGCTGCCGCATGGTGTGACGTCCTGATGTTCACCATGCCCGACGAACTGCAGGCCGACACGTGGAACCGCTACGTCAAGGACCACATCCGAGAAGGCGCGGCGATTGCCTTTGCCCACGGTCTGAACATCCACTTCGGCCTGATCGAGGCGCCCAAGGGTGTCGACGTCATCATGATGGCCCCCAAAGGCCCCGGCCACACCGTGCGCGGCGAATACACCAAAGGCGGCGGCGTGCCCTGCCTTGTGGCGGTTCACAACGACGCTTCGGGCAAGGCGCTGGAAATCGGCCTGTCCTATTGCTCGGCCATCGGTGGCGGCCGTTCGGGTATCATCGAAACCAACTTCCGCGAGGAATGCGAAACCGATCTCTTTGGCGAACAGGCGGTTCTCTGTGGTGGTCTGGTCGAACTGATCCGCATGGGGTTCGAGACGCTGGTCGAGGCCGGGTATGAGCCGGAGATGGCCTATTTCGAGTGTCTGCATGAGGTGAAGCTGATCGTGGACCTGATCTACGAAGGTGGCATCGCCAACATGAACTATTCGATCTCGAACACCGCCGAGTATGGCGAGTACGTCAGCGGCCCGCGCATCCTGCCCTACGATGAGACAAAGGCCCGGATGAAGGCGGTTCTGACCGACATCCAGACCGGCAAGTTCGTCCGCGACTTCATGCTGGAAAACGCCGTTGGTCAGCCGTCGTTCAAGGCGACCCGCAAGATCAACGACGAACACCAGATCGAAGCGACCGGCGAAAAGCTGCGCGGCATGATGCCGTGGATCTCGGCCGGCAAAATGGTCGACAAGTCCAAGAACTGAGCCGGCCCGAGCAGATCACATCAAAACGGCAAAGGCCCCGCTTCGGTGGGGCTTTTTTCTGCACAGAGACTGCGTTTTTTCGGACAACCGTTCGTTTCCGCCCTAGGCTCACGTCTATTAACCAAATTGCGCGGGGCGATCCCTTCATGTGGCGGTCCGCAACCGTCCCCGTGGCGGCAAGTCCCCAGCCCCCAGAGCTTGCAACCAGACAGGGATAGTCACATGGCCCTCATCATTCGCAGCACCGACCAGACCACTGCCGACACGATCAGCACCGGCGACGACTATATTCTGCGCGAGGGCGTTCTGCTCAGCAATGACGCCAATACCGCGCTGACCTTTGACACTGTCGGGGGCAGCTATGCCCAGATCGCGGGCATGATCGCCGTGTCCGGTGGGGCATGGGCGCTTCAGGTCAACTCGGACGCGCCAAACGTCACAGTCGGCGTCCTGTCGACCGGATCCCTGTCTGCATCTGACGTCGCGGTCAGTCTTTTGGGGGCGGGTTGGATCGCCAACAATGCGGGCAGTATATCGGGGGGTCAGGGTGCCTCTGGTTTTGCGGTGCAAGTCGGCGGCACCGGGACGGGCGGCGTCTTTACAAATTCCGGCGCGGTCACCGGTAGATATGGCTTTGCTGTCTTTGCAGACGACACCGGGATCACCAACAGCGGCACCATCACCGCCGTACTTGACGCAGTCTTTACCGGCACTTCAGTCGATGACCTGTCGCTGGACAACAGCGGCACCATTCGCGGAGGTGACTCTGCGGTCAGCCTGAACGGAACCAGCAGCACGCTCGTCAATTCCGGCTCTATTGCCGGGGGGGTCAACGGTGTCTTCAGCGGCGCAAATGGCAATGACATTGTCAATTCCGGCACGATTGACGGCGGCAGCTATGGGATCCTTCTCAGCGGGGCAGGCGCTGGCAGCGCGACCCTGATCCAGAACCTTGGGGGGATCACCGGGGCAGATACCGGGCTTCGTTCCTCACAAGAGGTCATCCTGACCTCCTCCGGCGCGCTGTCCGGCTCCAGAGGCATCCACCTCAATGATGGGGCGGATACCTCTATCATATCGAACTCCGGACGGATCGACGGCGATTTCTTCGGAATTGATATCGATGCAGGAGCGGACAACGTGACCGTGGGCAACCAAGGCGTGATCGCTGCGGCGGGGTTTGGCGTAGTGAGCGATGCCGTGAACACGCGGGTCACCAACAGCGGCACAATCGAAACCGGTCCATCAGGCACGGCCGTTTATCTCGGCGCGGCAGGCGGGGTGCTGACCAACAGCGGCACCCTGACCGGACAGGACGCCGTCACCTTTCTGGCCTCCGGCCGGGTGATCAACAGCGGTGAGATCCATGGCTCGCGCTCCGGTCTGGAACTCTATTCCTACATCGCACCCACGCCCGCGATGGTGGTCCACAACGCAGGCACGATCAGCGGCGGCAGCCGGGCCGCCGTCGACAGCTTTATCGATGCCGTCACCCCGCTGGTGGTGCGCAACACCGGGACGCTGACCTCGGACCAGACCGCGGCCATCTCGACCTCCAACGACTCCGCCGTCAGCCTGTTCAACTCGGGCCTGATCATCGGCGGCGCGGGGACAGCCCTGTCCACCGGGACAACCAAGGTCGACCGGGTGACCAACCTGGGCCAGATCGAGGGCAACGTGCTGCTGGCAGGCGGCAACGACGTGATGGTCAACGGCGGCACGGTGATCGGCAATGTCGACCTCGGCTCTGAAAATGACCTGTTTCGCGCCACCGGCGATGGGATCGTCACCGGGCAGGTCATCGGTCAGACCGGCAACGACACGCTGATCGGCGCCAATGGCAACGACAATTTCGCCGGGCTCGCGGGCGCGGACCTTCTGGTCGGCCACGGCGGCGACGACACGCTGTCGGGCGGCGCCGACGCGGACTTGCTGTCGGGCAATGCCGGCGACGACAGCCTCGACGGCGGCACCGAAAACGACACGATCAACGCCGGCGGCGGCAACGACACGCTGCTCGGTGGCGACGGCGACGACGTGCTGTCGGGCCAGGCCGGCGACGACCTGATCGACGGCGGGTTGAACAACGACATCCTCGACGGTGGCGACGGGGTCGACACCCTGCTGGGCGGCGCCGGTGACGACCAGCTGCGCGGACGCGATGGCGTGGATTTCCTGACCGGCGGCGCCGGACGGGACGTGTTGTCCGGCGGGTCGGATGCCGACACCTTCGTCTTTGGCGCGCTGACCGACAGCGTTGTCGGGGCCAACCGCGACGTGATCGTCGACTTCGAGAAGGGCATCGACATCATCAACCTTGTCAACGTCGTACCCGGCGTGCTGAGCTTCCGCGGAACTGCCGGATTTACCGCCAGTGGCACGGCAGAACTGCGCCTGCAGGAAACCGCCGGAGGCTCGACGTTGATCTGGGTCGACGCTGACGGCAACGGCACCGTCGACATGGAAATCAACGTGGCAGGCGTGCAGGGCCTGACGGCAGACGATTTCGGCCTCTGAGGTCGTCGCACGTTCGCTGTGCGCCCCTGCGGATAGTTATATCATAACAATCCGCCCATTTAGGGGGGCATGACCCACGACATCGAAACCCGCAGCGGTCTGCCCGAAGACATGCAGACGCTGCTCCGGGTCCTGCCACGCGATGGCTGGCAGGATCACCCGGGCCTTGCCGACAGCACGCGCAACTGGATGCGCGCCCATCAGGGCTTTCGCCAGTTGGGTGCGATCGTGCAAGACGACACCGAACGCTTTCTGGACAAAGGGCTGGACGATCAGGCCTATGCCGGACGGCTGGCGCATTTCGGCAATCTGCTGGTGCGCAACCTGCACGGCCATCACACGTGGGAAGACCGCAAGTTCTTTCCCGAACTCGAAGGCGCCGACCCGCGTTTTGCCGATGGGTTGCAGATGCTGGAAAGCGATCACGTGGCACTGGACAGCCTGCTGAACCGGTTCACACGGGCCGCCAACCGGACCGTGCAACTGGCCACGCTGGACCCGCGCCAGATGGACGAAGAGGCGCGCCCCGTGCGCGACATGGCCGAAACGCTGGGCGGTTTTCTAGAGCGCCACCTGACCGACGAAGAGGATCTGGTGGTGCCGATCCTGCTGCACCACCGCCTGCGCGAGTAAGGCTCCGCGCGCTGCCGCAGCGTCTTGTTAACCGCGCTGCGGCAAAACCACCGGCGGTCGACCATGAAAACAGGATCAGCGCCCCACCCTCTCGGGGTCCGTTCGATCTGCGCAGAATGGGGCGTCATACGCCCCTCAGTGCCGGGATTGGCACCCCGGCGCAGATGATCCGTTTCCGGCGGCCGCCGGCCTTACATAGCCCAAGTGGGCAAGGCACAAAAAAAACCGCCCCGGTCGATCTGACCGGGGCGGCGTTTCGGCTGCGCGCAGCCCATGTTTACCAGCAGCTCACCAGCACCGTCATCTCTGCGGCCAACGCCGTCAGGTCCTCGGGGGCCAGCGGATCAAGCCCGCCACGCGCCACCGGCTGGATGCCGTTGTTGCGCAGGAAATCAAGGATACGATCCCCCTTGGTGGCAAAGCTCACCTGCTCGGGCAGAACGCGACCGCCCGGCTGATCCTTGGGCAACAGCATTCCCAACACAGTGCCGCCGGTGTCAAAGACCGGACCGCCCGCGTCGCCGGGCAACGCCGACAGCGCCAGCCGCTTGATCCCGTCCTCACCGTTGAGGCCGCGCAGGTCCTCCAGCGTGCCAAAGGTCAGCGTCGGTGCGGTCAGCACGCCGCCAAAGGAAAAGCCCGCCACCGCCACTTCGGACTGCAGCCGCAACTCACCGGACCGGAACTGCGCCACACGGCGCGGGGCAAGCCGTTCCACCGGGCTGAGTACCGCGATGCCCAATGCCTCATCCGTTGCCAGAACCCGCGCGTCATGCACGCCGTTCAGCGTGACACGCTCACAGCCCGCCACCAGAGACGCCGAGGTCAGGACCGTGCCCCGTGCCTCGATGAAGAACCCCGTTGCGCTGGCCTTGGCGGTACGCACCTTGAGGCCCGACACAAGGTCAATCGCCTGCCCGTCATCGCTGACCAGCGCGGGATCCAGCACGCCGTCGATCCGGCGATAGCTGTCCTGCATGATCTTGAGCACGCGGCTGCGCCGTTCCTCATCGCCTGCGGGCCAGATCAGGCCAAAGCCCTTGATCTCACCGTTTTGCAGGCCAACCTCGAAATGCGCGATGATGCGGTCATTTTCACCGATGATGTTGAACCCGCGTCGGTCGCGTGTGCGCTCCCCCTCAACCGGGATAATCTCCAGCGTCTGCATGATCTCATACAGACCGGCAAGGCTGCTTTCATCGCCCGGCTGGCTGACAAGGATCACCCGCGCGCCGATGTCCGTCTTGGGCTTGTAGATCGCAAAGGGAGACTCGTAGCGGTCCAGTTCGACCGCGCCCAGCGGCAGTTGCATGGCGATGCCGACGCGCGCGTCCTCGACCATTTCCATGTCCATGCCCTCAAGCACGGCGTTGTACTGGCGTTGCAGTTCGGCCCGTTGCCGGGTGGTCAGAACGCCGGTCGGGTCGAACTCATTGGCTTCCTGCCAGCGGGACATCGACGCGCGGGTGCCGGGACCAAACGCACCGTCAATGCCGCCATTGTAGAAACCGGCCCACTTGAGCGCGATCTGCAAGGCGTCGCGTTCCTCCCGCGTCAGCTGCGCCTCGGACTGCCGCGCCTGTTGCAGGGTTTCCTCTGGCACGGGCTGCGGTTCCGGATCGGCAACCGCAATCGGGGCTGGATCGGGTGTGGCCGCAGGGGCCGTCACAACCGCCTCCGGGACAACCGGCGCGGGCGTCGGGTCCTGCGGAACGGGCACCACCGGGGCGCCATCGTTGCGCGCGCCCACCGGCCAGAACTGCTGCCCATAGGCGTCGCGCGCCTCGATATAGCTGTCCACCGGGATGCGCCGCGCCTGCAACAGCTCTGTCAGCTTGCCCTGCGCCTGCGGCCGTGTGTAGGGGCCTAGCGCCACACCGTACCATCCGCCGCCCAGCGAAAAGCCGTTCACATCGTCCACCCGATCGGCGTACTCGCGCACGCTGATCTGTGCGCTGGCCAACGATGTGCGCGCCTCAACCTGAATGTAGACGATATCAGCAGCCGCCTGCGACGCCGGATCATCCTGAGCCATAGCCCCCGCCGCGCTCAGAACCAGCACGAAGAGAGCCGAAAAAAGTCTTTGTATCATGGGTGTTATGGACCCCTTGGGTTTACAATCTCAACCTTATCCACCGACCGAGTCTTATCAGAAGACCCGGCACATGCACGCAAAAAGGGCGTGAGCCGCGCCCCTCGTATCAGATTGACCCTGTCGGCGCACCGGCCTAATCAGACGCCAGCCGAAAAAAGGGAGCGCTGACATGGCCGAGAGCCTGCAGAAGCCACGCAGTTTTCAGGAAATCATCCTGCGCCTTCAGACCTATTGGGCGGCCAAGGGCTGTGCGATCCTGCAACCCTACGACATGGAGGTCGGCGCCGGCACCTTTCACCCGGCCACCACCCTGCGCGCGCTGGGGTCGAAACCTTGGGCTGCCGCCTATGTGCAGCCGTCGCGCCGCCCCACCGATGGGCGGTATGGCGAGAACCCCAACCGGCTGCAGCATTACTACCAGTATCAGGTGCTGATCAAACCCAGCCCGCCCGATCTGCAAGAGCTGTATCTCGGCTCGCTGCGGGCCATTGGCATCGACATGGCCCTGCACGACGTGCGCTTTGTCGAGGACGACTGGGAAAGCCCGACACTGGGCGCCTGGGGTCTGGGATGGGAGGTCTGGTGCGACGGCATGGAAGTGTCGCAGTTCACCTATTTCCAGCAGGTCGGCGGGCACGATTGCACGCCGGTTTCCGGCGAACTGACCTACGGGTTAGAGCGTCTGGCGATGTACGTGCTGGGCGTCGATCACGTCATGGACATGCCGTTCAACGATCCCGACGCGCCCATCGCGCTGCAATACGGCGACGTCTTCCGCCAGACGGAAGAGGAATACTCGCGCTGGAATTTCGACGTGGCCGACACGGATGTGCTGCTGCGCCATTTTGAAGAGGCAGAGGCCGAATGCGCCCGCATCCTTGATGCGCCGCACAAGGACCCCAAGACCGGCAAACGTATCATCATGGCGCATCCCGCCTATGACCAGTGCATCAAGGCCAGCCATGTTTTCAACCTGCTGGACGCGCGCGGCGTGATCTCTGTCACCGAACGACAGGCCTATATCGGACGTGTGCGGGCACTGGCCAAGATGTGCGCCGACGCCTTTGTCATGACCGACGCCGGGGGCACCTCGTGACCGCAGGCAAACTCATGGCAGGACTGATCGTGCTCTGCGGCCTGATCGCAGGGGTGTCGATGTATTACCTGCAAGTTTACCATTTCTACGCGGAGGTCCCCGCCACTGGACCCCGTGACGTGATGGTGACCACGCGGACGGGCGACCGCACCCCCCTGCCCCATAGCGATTTCCGTGCCATCGACGCCAACAGCTCGCCCATCCGCTACCGCGCCTGTTTCACCACCGACATCTCTCTGGCAGAGGCCGCGACAACCTTTGAACCCTATGAGAACGCCGATCCCAGAGTCGCCCCCGGTTGGTTCGACTGTTTCGACGCCGAGGCCATCGCCGACGGTATCGACGCGGGCACCACGCGGGTCTTTGTGGGCCAACGCAACATGGATTACGGTATCGACCGCGTCGTCGCGATCACCGAAAGCGGCCAAGGATACGTCTGGCACGAGATCAACGACTGCGGCGACAAGGCCTATGACGGGACGCCCTTGGGCGATGACTGCCCGGACCGCGCCAGTTTCGAGAAGGACAAGTAAATGCCCGATCTGCTGATCGAACTCTTCTCCGAAGAGATCCCCGCCCGGATGCAGGCCAAGGCCGCCGAGGACCTCAAGAAGCTGATGACCGACGGTCTGGTCGAGGCCGGACTGACCTATGCCGGGGCCGAGGCGTTCTCGACCCCGCGCCGTCTGGCGCTGACCGTACACGGGCTGACGGGAGAAAGCCCCACCCAACGCGAGGAACGCCGCGGCCCCAAGGTGGGCGCACCGGACAAGGCGCTGGAGGGCTTTATGCGCGGCGCGGGTGTGACACGGGACCAACTTGAAGAACGGGCCGAGAAAAAGGGCAGCTTTTATTACGCTACCGTGGTGACCCCCGGCCGTCCCGCAGCCGAAATCGTGGCCGAGGTGCTGGAAAAGACCGTGCGCACCTTCCCTTGGCCCAAGTCGATGCGCTGGGGCGCGGGCAGCTTGCGCTGGGTGCGCCCGCTGCACCGTATCCTTTGCCTTTTGACCGATGAGGCGGGCGACCACCCGGTCGACGTGACCATCGACGGCATCAAGGCGGGCCAGACAACCGAAGGCCACCGTTTTATGGGGGACGGCACCTTTGATGTCACCAGCTTTGAGGATTACGAGACCCGGCTGAAACGGTCCAAGGTCGTGCTTTCGGCAGAGGCCCGCGCCGATGCGATCTGGCACGACGCCACCAACATGGCCTTTGCACAGGGGCTGGAGGTGGTCGAAGACCCCGGCCTGCTGCGCGAGGTGGCCGGGCTGGTCGAATGGCCGGTGGTCCTGATGGGCGAGATCGGGCCGCAATTCCTCGACCTGCCGCCAGAGGTGCTGCAAACCTCGATGAAGGAACATCAAAAGTTCTTTTCGGTGAAAAACCCCACTTCGGGCCGGATCGAGAAATTCATCACCGTCGCCAACATCGAGACGGCGGACAATGGCGCGACCATCCTTGCGGGCAACCAGAAGGTGCTGGCCGCCCGCCTGTCGGATGCCAAGTTCTTTTGGGAAAACGATCTGCGCGTCGCCAAGGATGAGGGCCTGAGCGCGTGGACAGAGCGGCTGGGCAACGTCACCTTTCACCACGCGCTTGGCAGTCAGCGCGACCGCATCGCCCGCATCACCGGGCTGGCACGGGAAATCGCGCCGATGGTCGGGGCCGACGCCGGTCTTGCCGCGCAGGCCGCCGACGTGGCCAAGGCCGATCTCAGCTCGGAAATGGTGTATGAGTTCCCCGAATTGCAGGGCCTGATGGGCCGCTACTATGCGCAGGCCGCGGGCCTTGATCCCTCTGTCGCCGCCGCCTGTGAACACCACTACGCGCCGCTTGGCCCCTCCGATGATGTGCCCGACGCGCCGGTTTCCGTCACCGTGGCGCTGGCCGACAAGCTGGACACGCTGACCGGCTTTTGGGCCATCGACGAAAAACCGACGGGGTCCAAAGACCCCTATGCGCTGCGCCGCGCCGCCCTTGGCGTGATCCGTCTGGTGCTGGAGAACGGCCTGCGCCTGCATCTGGATCGGCTGATCGACGCGCAACTGCTGCGCCACAAGATCGTGACCAACGGCGACGAGGGCGAAGAAGAGCTGCGTGAGGAACTGCTGTCAGAGATCGCCGAACACGGCGTCTTTGGCTCGGCGGTGCGCGAAGTGATCGAGCATCTGGGCCAGTCCCGCCCCGCTTGGGTCGACACGGTGGTGGAACACACGCCCGACCTCAGCGATGACCTGCTTGGCTTTATCCACGACCGGCTGAAGGTCCATCTGCGCTCTGAGGGCATCCGCCACGACGTGATCGACGCCTGCCTTGCCATGCCCAACCGCGACGACCTTGCGCTGGTGGTCAAACGGGCGCAGGCCCTGTCCGCGTTCCTTGGCACAGAGGATGGCGGCAACCTGTTGCAAGGCTTCAAACGCGCCAACAACATCCTGACACAGGCGGAAGACAAGGATGGCGTCGAATACAGCTTTGGAGCAGATGTGAAATTCGCCGAAGTCGAGGAAGAGCGCGCGTTGTTCACCGCTTTGCAGGCGGCAGAGGCCCGCATCGCTCCGGCGATGGAGTCCGAGACTTTCGAGACCGCGATGGAGGCCATGGCCGATCTGCGCGCGCCGATTGACGCGTTCTTTGAGGCGGTGCAGGTGAATTCGGACAACCAGGTGGTGCGCCGCAACCGTCTGAACATGCTGGCCAACATCCGCAAGACCTGCCTGCAGGTCGCCGACCTGACAAAGATCGAAGGCTGACTGTCTGACTATGCCAGTGGACGCCGGAGGCAAACCACGCGCCCCGGCGTCTTCTCCGTTAAAGTACCCATTCTACCCGACCTGACCCTGACCACCCGGCCTGCTTCGCCGCCCCGCCCGCAGCCACGGATGGCGCGGCGGCGCGGGGTGGGCGGGTGGGAGCAACGCCGCGCCCGCGCCGGCAGGCGCGCCTGCCCTCGGGCAAGCGCCACCCCCCCTTTTTCCTGTCTTGCCAAGCCGCCCGCAGCGCCTATGCTGCACCTCACTCCGGAGGTGCTGCAGTGCAGAAACCCGATCACCAGAACCCGAATATCACGGTCATCACGCCCGATGCACCGATGTCGACGCCCACCCACGGCGGGCGCGCGAAATGCCTTCAGCGGCTTGTGCGGCTGGACCTGCCGGTGCCGCGCACCGTGGCGCTGTCCTTCGACGCCGTCCATCGCATCGCCGCTGGCCGGTTTCCCGACATGCCCGCCTTGGTCAACGCCTTTGAGCCCGATACGCTGCTTTGCGTGCGCCCCTCCTCCGAAGACCCCGACTGGGGTGGTCCCGGCGCGATCCTGAACATCGGCATGAACGACGCGCGCTTTGTCGATCTGGCCGACAAGATCGGCCAAGAGGCCGCCGCCGGGCTGTATCTGCGATTTGTGCAGGCCTATGCGATCCACGTCGCCCGTCTTGATCCTGACCACTTTGATGAGATCGAGGACAATGGCGCCGTAGGCCTGTCCGCCGCGCTGCGCGCCTACGAGGAAGAGGCAGAGGAACCCTTTCCGCAGGACCCCGCCCGCCAGCTACGTGAGGTGCTGCGCTCGATGGCCCGCGCGTGGGAGGGCACCTCGGCCCGGCTCTTGCGACAGGCCAAGGGTGCGCCGGTCGACGCCGGTCTGGGCCTTGTGGTGCAGGAAATGGCGCTGGGGCTGGGCCACGGCGAATGCGGCTCGGGCGTGCTGCAACTGGTCAACTCCGAAACCGGCCAGCGCCTGATCACCGGGCGTTACCTCAGCCAAAGTCAGGGCCGCGAGGCATTGCAGGGGGGCAACGCCAGCCTGTACCTCACCCGCGACCCGCGTGGCCCGTCACTTGAGGAACTCGCCCCCGAGGCGTTTGCCGCACTCACCCATCACGCCGACCTGATGCGCCGCCGCCTGCGCGCCGAGATGCAGATCGAATTCACCATCCAGAACGGCCAGCTTCACATCCTTGACGGTGTGCGGGTCAAAGCCTCGTCTCGGGCCGCCCTCGCCATCGCGGTGCGCCTCGCCGAAGAGGGCATCATCACACCAGAGGACGCGGTTCTACGGATCGAACCGCGCGCCGTCAGCGAGTTGTTGCACCGACAGGTCGCGCCAGAGGCCACGCGCGAAGTGATCGGCAGAGGCGTCGCCGCCTCCCCCGGCGCGGCCACCGGCAAGATCGTCTTTTCCTCGTCCGAGGCGCAGGCCAGCGCGGCCCGCAATGAACCCTGCATTCTTGTGCGGCGTGAAACCTCACCCGAGGATGTGCGCGGCATGCACGCGGCGGCAGGTGTTCTGACCGAGCGCGGCGGCATGACCAGTCACGCCGCCGTCATCGGTCGCGGTCTTGGCCTGCCGTGTGTGGTCGGCGCGGCGCGGCTGAATTTCAACCTGCAACGCAAGACGATTCAGGGCGAAGACGGGCGTATTTACCGCGAAGGCGATGTGATCACGCTGGACGGCACCTCGGGCGAGGTGCTGCGCGGCAGCCCCGAGATGGTCGAGGCGGCGCTGGACGAGGCCTTCAACACGCTGATGAGCTGGGCCGACGACGCGCGCGACATCGGGGTGCGGGCCAATGCCGACACGCCCGCAGACGCCGCCACCGCGCGCAATTTTGCCGCGCAGGGGATCGGGCTGTGCCGGACCGAGCACATGTTCTTTGAGTCCGACCGCATCACCCCCATGCGCGAGATGATCTTTGCCGACACGGTCGAGGACCGGCAGGCGGCTCTTGCCCTGCTCCTCCCTATGCAACGCAATGACTTTACAGAACTTTTCCGCATCATGGAGGGCTTGCCGGTCTGCATCCGGCTGTTCGATCCGCCGCTGCATGAATTCCTGCCCACCGACCGCGCCGGTCTGCGGGATCTGGCCGAAGCGCTGAACCTGCCGGTCTCGGACGTGACCCGCCGGGTCGAGGCGATGGGCGAGTACAACCCGATGCTGGGCCTGCGCGGTGTGCGGCTGGGCATCACCGTGCCGGAAATCTACGACATGCAGGCGCGCGCCATCTTTGAGGCCACGCTGGACGCCAGCCGCGAGGGCGCTCCGGTGGTGCCCGAGATCATGCTGCCGCTGGTGTCCGCCAAGCGCGAGGTCGAGCTGGTCCGCACGAGGATCGAGGCGGTCGCGGCAGCGGTCCACACCGAACGCGGGCGCGACTTTACCTATCGGCTGGGGGTGATGGTCGAGACCCCGCGCGCCTGTCTGCGCGCCGATGAAATCGCCCCTTATTCGCATTTCCTGTCCTTCGGCACCAACGACCTGACCCAGATGACCTACGGGCTGTCCCGCGACGACGCCGGGCGCTTTATGTCCGACTATGTGCAACAGGGCGTGTTCAACGAAGACCCGTTTCATGTGCTGGATGTCGATGGCGTGGGCGAGTTGATCGCCACCGGCGTGCATCGTGGGCGGTCGACGAACCAGACCGTCACCCTGTCGATCTGTGGCGAACACGGCGGCAACCCCGAATCGATTGCCTTTTGCCGCGCCGCTGGCATGGATTACGTCAGTTGTTCGCCCTTCCGTGTGCCCGTCGCCCGACTGGCCGCGGCCCATCTCGCGCTGCACGACCGGGGCCTGACTGCGGGCGGAAAACTCTAGAAAATTAAGGCCAACCGGCCCGCTTTGAGCCGTGTCGGGGCGGTCGGCCGTGCGCCGTCCGCCCCCGCGACATGCCGTTATCTTTACCGATTTGCGATTTTTCTATATGCAGATTTTCGTTGTGTGACGTGAGGCACCACGCGACGCATGTTCGATTGGGGGATTTTTTCGACATGAACGCTTTGACATCTGCCCTGCGACGGGCCCTGTTTCTTGCGGCCTTCGCTCTGGTTGCCGTCCCTTTGACGTCTGCGTCTGGCCCCGCCGCCGCAGACCCTTCGCGCAGCGCACAGACGCTGCTGACCCTTGAAAGCCGCGCATTGGCGCGTGTCGGCAATGGCCACCTCAAGGGGCTTGTGACACCCGTCGCCCCAATTCCGGCCGCCGCTGGCGCGGTCACCGGAAAGAGCGCCGCCAAGTTTGACGAATCCTGGGTCGCCAAACAGCCCAAGGCCAAGGGTGGCGCACAGTGGCGCTGCCTTGCAGAGGCGCTGTATTTCGAGGCCCGCGGAGAAACGGTCGAGGGACTGTTTGCCGTCTCCGAGGTGATCATCAACCGGGTCGCGTCCAAACGCTTCCCCAGTTCGATCTGCGGTGTCGTCAATCAGGGCACCGGGCGCAAGTTCGCCTGCCAGTTCACCTATACCTGTGACGGCCGCCCGGAGAACATCGACGATCCGCGCTCTTGGGATCGCGTCGGCAAGGTGGCCCGCGCCGCACTGGACGGCAAGAGCAACGGCCTGACCAAGGGTGCCACCCATTACCACGCCACATGGGTCTCTCCTGATTGGTCGCGGAAATACACCAAGACCTACGCCCACGGCGTGCATATCTTTTATCGCCACACCTGGCGCGGCCAGTAATCCGTCGCCAAAAGGGTAAAAAGGGGCGCGCGCGGCTGGCCGTTGCGCGCCCTTTTTCGTAGTTTGCGCCGCGACGCATTCCGAAAGGGGCCACCATGCCCAGTGACATCCGCCTAGCCTTTGCCCACCCGTCCGAGCGCAGCATCGCCACCGCCGGCGACACCCCGCATGACCGCATCTCTGTGCGCGACCACATCGTCGAGGTCGAGATCGGTGCTTTTCAGGCCGAACGCGGCACCACCCAGCGGGTGCGTTTCAACGTCGTGGTCGAGGTAATCCCTTTTACCGGCGCAGTGGACGACGATGTCGACCGCATCCTGTCCTATGACCGGGTGACAGAGGCGATCGAACATGAACTGGCGGCAGAGCGGCTCAACCTGTTGGAAACGCTGGCCGAACACATCGCCGAACGGATCTTGCTGGAACCACAGGCGCTGCGCGCCTTTGTACGCATCGAGAAGCTGGATCGCGGACCCGGCGCGCTGGGGGTCGAAATCGTGCGCGCGCGGCGCGACGTGGCCGACCACCTGAACGCTTTGGCCCAGACGGTGGCGCAGGAACGCCCGCATCCGCGCGTTGTCTACCTGTCGAACGCCGCCATCGCCGATCCGCGCCTGACTGGCTGGCTGGACGAGCTTGAGGCACGCCGCGCGCCTCTGATCCTGTGCGTCGGACGGCCCGACCTGCCGGTGCCGCAGACCGCCCACAAGATGACCCAGCGCCGGATCGACTTGCTGGCCATCGAGCAGAACGGCTGGTGCCTCGCGGCCCGCGATCCCCGCGCCAAGGTGGTCGCTACAAGGACCGAACTGGACTGGGCCATGCGCCACGGCCAGATCTGTGTCTGGGCCCCGTCCAAGATCGTTCTGGATGCGACCGAGGGCCCCCGGTTTCAGCCCCGCGATTCCGTCGCGCTGGCGGGCTGGTTCGCAGGGGAACTGGAAGCCTGCGAACTGCTGGTCATCGGCGAAGATTTGCCAGACGATCCGCCGGTCACGGCGCGCGCCGTGCCAGAGGGCGCGGCGCTTTTCTAACCGCTTGCCAAGTTCGAACTTATCGGTCAGTCAGTCGCCATGTGCGTTTATTATCGTCCGATTGTCCGTTTTGATGGCCCCCGCCCGGCCGAGGCGCTTGACCTTGCGGGCGGGCCCGGCTGGTTTGCCGAAGCCGTCTGCCTGCGCCGCAATGCCCCGCCACAAGCCGTTCATGTCAATGACATACCCGAGGACTGGCGGGCGCGGCTGTCGACACCGCGCGCACCGCTTGCGGGCCTGGTCTTTGACCGCCCGCGCGTCATGGGCATCCTCAATGTCACCCCGGACAGTTTCTCGGACGGGGGCACCCACCAGACCGCCTCAAAGGCCGTCCAGCGCGCGCAGGACATGGCCGCCGCGGGGGCCGATATCATCGACGTCGGCGGCGAAAGCACGCGCCCCGGTGCGCTGACCGTCCCGCATCAGGCCGAAATCGCCCGGGTTGAGCCGGTGATCACCGCGCTCAGCCGCGAGGTCGCGACCCCGATCTCGATCGACACGCGCAAATCCTCGGTGGCAGAGGCCGCTGTCCGCGCCGGGGCGGCGCTGGTGAATGACGTCTCGGGGTTCACATATGACCCGATGCTGGTGCGCTATTGCCGCGACCAAGGTCTGCCGGTTTGCGTGATGCATGCCCGCGGCGACCCCGAAACCATGCAGAGCGATCCGCGCTATGACGACGTATTGCTGGATGTCTACGATTTTCTGGCCGCGCAGGTCGCAATGTTGGAAGAAGCCGGCATTCCGCGCGCGCGGATTCTTGTCGATCCGGGCATCGGCTTTGGCAAGCGTATCGAACACAATCTGACGATCCTGCAAAACATCGCGCTGTATCACGGCATCGGCTGCGCGGTGCTGGTCGGTGCCTCGCGCAAGCGATTCATTGGCACCATCAGTAACACCCAGGCGCCTGCAGAGCGCACTTTCGGCTCTGTCGCCGTGGCGCAGGCCGTGGCCGCGCAGGGTGTGCAGGTTGTCCGCGTACACGATGTCTCGGAAACTGTGCAGGCGCTGGCCGTCTGGCGAGCTATTTCAATAGGAGACTTTCCATGAGCCGCAAGCTGTTCGGCACCGACGGTGTCCGTGGCACTGCCAACACTTTTCCCATGACCGCCGAGATGGCCTTGATGCTGGGGGCTGCTGTCGGGCGTTATTTCCGCAACGAACATTCTGGCGTCCACCGGGTGGTGATCGGCAAGGATACGCGGCTGTCGGGCTACATGTTTGAAAATGCCCTGACCGCCGGTCTGACATCGACCGGCATGAACGCGCTGCTGCTGGGGCCAGTGCCGACGCCTGCCGTGGGACTGCTGACCACCTCCATGCGCGCCGATCTGGGGATCATGATTTCCGCCAGCCACAACCCCGCCGCCGACAACGGGATCAAGTTCTTTGGCCCTGACGGGTTCAAGCTGTCCGACGGCGTGGAGGCCGAGATCGAGGCGCTGGTCGAAGAGGGCGTGCGCCCCGCGCAACCCGACAACATCGGCCGGGCGCGGCGGATCGACGATGGCCGCTTTCGCTATCAGGAGCGGGTCAAGGGCACCCTGCCTCCCGGTTTGCGGCTGGACGGGATCAAGGTGGTTGTGGATTGCGCGAATGGCGCAGCCTACAAGACAGCGCCAGAGGTCCTGTGGGAGCTTGGCGCAGATGTCGTGACCGTCGGAACAGAGCCGAACGGCCTGAACATCAACGACAATTGCGGCTCCACCAAACCGGCGGCAGCGGCAGAGGCGGTACGCCGCCACGGTGCGGATGTGGGCCTGTGTCTGGACGGCGACGCCGACCGCATCCTGATGATCGACGAAAATGGCCTTGTGGCCGATGGCGATCAGTTCATGGCCCTGCTGGCGGCTCGCTGGGCCGAAGAGGACCGGCTGAAAGGCGGCACTCTGGTGGCCACGGTGATGTCGAACCTCGGGCTGGAACGGTTTCTGGGCGATCGCGGTCTGCGGCTGGAACGCACCAAGGTGGGCGACCGTTATGTGGTCGAGGCGATGCGCGCAGGTGGCTGGAATCTTGGCGGTGAACAGTCGGGCCATATCGTCATGACCGACTATGCCACCACCGGCGACGGGCTGATGGCGGGGCTGCAATTCCTTGCCGAGATGGTGCGCACCGGCAAGCGGGCCTCGGAACTGGCGCAAAGCTTTTCCCGGGTGCCGCAACTGTTGAAGAACGTGCGTTACGGCACGGGGCAACTTCCGCTGGATGCAGAAAGCGTCAAGAAAGCGATTGCCGACGCCGAAGGGATGCTGACCGGCAAGGGCCGCCTGTTGATCCGCAAGTCGGGGACCGAGCCGCTGATCCGCGTCATGGCGGAATGTGAGGATGAGGCCCTGCTGAGCCAGGTCGTCAACGGCATCGTGGCCGAGGTTGAGGCCGTCGCCTGAGCTGAGGATCGCCACACCGTCCCGGGCCTGACCCGGGACCTCTGACCGCCGCCGCCGGGGGTGGTCAGGCCTCTGTCTGGTTGGGGCGTTGTGACCGCCCGCCCAGCGTGCCCCACATCATCCGCCACGACCGTCGCAGGATGGCAAACCCCAGCGCCAGCACCACCCAGCCGCTGAGAAATCCCACCCCGGCAAAGACCGCGCCTTCAAAGGTCGCGGGCACGGCGGGTTTGTAGACCTCCAGCGCCCGCGCGGCGACCTCGCTGTCGGGCATCATGTCAAAGGCCAGCCTTGCGCGCATAAAGGGGCCCGCGCCCTCCAATGTCTCCAGCGCGGACGACAGGCGCTGATAGCGCGCAATATCGCTGGCCATGTTCCCGGCCTGCGTCTGCGCCATTTCGCCCTCATCCGCCAAGGCAACAAGGTAGGAGTCCAGCGGCATCCCGACCTCTGCGGCATCCTCTTCGTAGCGGGTGACCTGACGTTCCAACTCATCCACCGCGCCCCCAAGGCGCTGCATGTATTGCTGCGAGAACTCGGGAAACTGCGACAGGCCAACAGCGCCGGTCAGCCCGCCCACAAGGGTCAATAGCCGCAAGATCATCTGCCTGTCTCCCGTCGCTTCTGTGGCGATCTCTGGCCGCATGGTGCCAGAAGAGGGCCGGTCAGACGAGGGTAAACCGAAAGCAGCGTGTCAGTCGGCGAAAACCGCCCGCGCAAGGGACCGGTCCAGCGCCATCATCGCATCGCCATCGACGCAGGCCCCATAGGCCGCGACAATCGTGTAGCGCCCCGCCCAGTTGACAGCAAACGTGCCCAGCCCCGTATCCTCAAAACACAGCGCGCCAAAGTGCCAGTGGTTCGCCGCGTAGGACCCGGCGCGAAACACCATGCCCAGCCCGTAGGACACGCCATCGCCCATGTCTGCGTGGGGCGTGGTCATAGGGTCTGCGCCCGCGTACGCGCCGTTCATAAACTGGGCGTAGTCGCGCACCGACATTTGCCAGCCGCCCCAAGGGCCAAAGCCACCGTAGTCGGGCGACAGGTCCGCCGTGGTGACCCCCAGCGGGTCCAGCACGCGGGCGCGGCAGGCGGCATCGTACCAGTCGCCCGCAACCTCTTCGATTATCAGACCAAGGACCGCGTAATTCTCATTGTTGTAGCGGAACGTGCCGCGCGTGCCCTCCTGCTTGGGGCGATCCAGCACATTGGCCGTGACCTCTTGCCAGCGCCGGGTGGTGTCCCCGCGCCAGTCCGCCATTGGCCCTTGGGTACTGTCGGGCCAGTACCCCGAGGTATGGGTGACAAGCTCTGCCAATGTGACCGGCCCGCCCCCCTCGATCCAGTCGCCGACGGTATCGTCCCAGTGCATCTTGCCTGCGTCCACCAGCGAGGCGGCACAAAGGGCGGTGATCGCCTTGGAGTTGCTGGCCAGCGGCAGCGGGACATCGACCGACGCGCCGCTTTCACGCGCCAGCAGTTCGGTCCCCGCAAGGGTAAAGACCAGCGCGCCGGGCGGATTGCCCTCTGCCGCCAGCCAGTGGTCCCATTCAAGCGCGACACGTTCGGATTGCGCGGCAAGTGGCGTCGCCCAAAACAGTGCCAGACAAAGCGCCCTCAGCATGGGCCGAACCCCAAAGAGTTGGCGATGGCACCGATCTGCGGGTCGTAATACGCCCTGACATCGACAGGATAGAGCAGTTCCAGATGCGCCAGCGCAGCCTCGCCGCCGCACGTGCGCCCCTGTTCGACGCGCAGGTAGAAAATGGCATTGCCAAGGAAGCCCGACAGCACGTACCAGTCCGCCCCGGCAGCGTCATAGGTGATCTCTGCGCCATCGCTCAGGTAATAGCCGCGCCGGTCCGCGCGGTCGCTTGCCAGAGTGTCCATCAACCAGCCACCCCAAAGCCGGATTTCCGCACCATCCGGATAGAGGAACGTCCGCCCGTCATCGTTTCCGGGTGGTGGGTCTATGGTATACCCGCCCGGTAACGTAGCATGAACGCCAAAGCGCCCGACGGTTTCGGCGGGCGCTTGGCTGGCAAGCAGCACAAGGGCAGTCAGCAGGGCAAGGCGCATGGGGCGTCTCCGGTCAGGGGCGTGTCGCCCCCCGGATCATGCCCCCGGCAGCACCTTGTTGTAAATCGCCGCGATCCGCTCAACGGCCTGTTCGGGCGGCAGCTCTTCGCTTTCCCCCGTGCGGCGCGAGGTCAGTTCGACCACGCCGTTTTTCAGACCGCGCGGGCCGACGGTGATCCGCCACGGCAAACCGATCAGGTCCATCGTCGCGAACTTGCCCCCTGCCCGCTCGTTGCGGTCATCATAGAGCGGCTCCAGCCCCAGCGCGGTCAGCGATTTGTACAGCGCCTCACAGGCACCATCGGCCTCGGCGTCGCCCTGTTTCAGGTTCACGATGCCGGCGTGGAAGGGTGTCACGCCCTCGGGCCAGATGATGCCCTTGTCGTCGTGGCTGGCCTCGATGATCGCGCCCAGCAGGCGCGACACGCCGATGCCGTGCGACCCCATGTGAACCGGCACCTTGTTGCCGTCGCTGTCCTGCACGGTGGCCCCCATCGGTTCCGAATACTTGGTGCCGAAGTAGAAGATTTGACCAACTTCGATGCCGCGCGCGGTGCGGCGGCGCTCTTCGGGGATCTGGTTGAACAGCGCCTCGTCGTGGGTCTCATCGGTGCGCGCATAGCGTGAGGTGAACTCCTCCAGCACGGCCTGACATTCGGCGTGGCTGTCGTAGTCGATCTCTCGGTCACCGAATTTCAGGTCGGTGATCTGGCTGTCATAGAATACCTCGGACTCGCCGGTGTCGGCCAGCACGAGGAATTCATGCGTGTCGTCGCCGCCGATGGGACCACTGTCGGCGCGCATCGGGATCGCCTGCAGGCCCATGCGTTCATAGGTGCGCAGATAGCTGACGAGGTGGCGGTTATAGGCGTGCAGCGCGTCCTCTTTGGTGAGGTCAAAGTTGTAGCCGTCCTTCATCAGGAACTCGCGCCCGCGCATCACGCCGAAACGGGGGCGGATCTCGTCGCGGAACTTCCACTGGATGTGGTAGAGGGTCAGCGGCAGGTCCTTGTAGCTGCCCACGTGGCTGCGGAAGATATCGGTGATCAGCTCTTCGTTGGTGGGACCGTAGAGCATGTCGCGGCCATGCCGGTCGGTGATCCGCAGCATCTCTTCGCCGTAGTCGTCATAGCGGCCGGATTCGCGCCAGAGATCGGCCGATTGCAGCGTCGGCATGAGCAGCGGGATATGGCCCACGCGCTGCTGTTCCTGATGGACGATCTCCTCGATCTTGCGCAGCACCTTGAAGCCGAGCGGCAGCCACGAATAGATCCCGGCGCTGGCCTGTTTGATCATGCCCGCGCGGAGCATGTAGCGGTGGCTGACGATCTGCGCCTCGGAGGGCGTTTCCTTGAGAACGGGCAGGAAATAGCGGGACAGGCGCATGGTGTGACCTCTGGGCAAGCGATTTTTCCCCTCGTAGCGGGTTGGTGGGGGGCAGGCAAGCGGCGGCAGGGGCGGCATGGGGGTGTCCACGCGTGGACAGACCTGCGGGTGTGGAATATCAAGGGGTTACAGAGACGGTTTTACGTTGCCTTAAGACTTGAGAGGAATTTGCCCCCTTCCCGGAGGCCGCGCATTGGGCCAGAGTGATGCGCATTGGCATCGGGGATTTTGGACATGGATAGTGAGAACGTGACCTCATTGGGCGAGAATCTGATGCAGGCGGTCGCGTTCTTTTCCATGCCGCTGGTGCAGACGGTTGCGATTGCCGTCCTTGCCGCCGCGCTGGCTGCGTTTCTGTTTATTGGGTTCCGGGAAAAGTCACGAACCGAAAGAAACGAGGAACCCGCGACGCTGACGGGACTGCGGGTGCTGGCGGTTCTTCTGGCCCCCATCTGGCTGCTGATTGTCGGGTATATCCTGCGGTCCTTGGGCGCGCTGGCGATGGATTTCGATGTCACGCTGTACAACACCAAGGATGGCTCTGAACTGCGCTGGCATGTGTTGGGCTTTGTCGGCCTGATCACCGCGTTGGGCGCGCTTGTCTCTGCCCCTCTGGCGCTAATCCGGGTCTGGACGACCGAACGTCAGACGCGAACGTCGGAACAGGGGCATATGACCGACCGCATCAGCAAGGCGGTAGAGCAGCTTGGGGCGGAGAAGACGGTCAAGGATGCGGAGGGTGAGCGCACGGTGCCCAACATCGAAGTCCGCATCGGCGGGCTGTTGTCGCTGGAACGCATCGCACAGGACAGCACCAGATACGACAAGGGGCGCGACCATGTGCGGGTGATGGAGATCCTCTGTGCCTATGTGCGGGAGAATGCGCCCGCCTCAGGGGCGGTGGTTTTTCCGCTGATGGATTGGGAGCCGCTGAAGGATGATGCGGGCGAGGAAGAGCGCGAGGCGCATTTGGCTTGGCGGGCGATTCGTTTCGGAGGTGAGGAAAATCCGAATGCGCTGGAATGGGCGCAATCGCTGGACGGCCCGCGCGCGGATATCGCCTTGGCGCTGCGGATCATCGGGCGGCGGGATGTGGATCAATTGCGGGTTGAGGCGCGATGGTTGCCAGAGGCCTTGGACACGGCAGAGTGGGTCTTTGCCGAGGACTGCCCGAAGTTGCCGGACCCGCCTGACGGCAAACGGCATCCAAAGGGCGCAATCGAAGATTACATAGCCCGGCTGGAGGATTGGAAGGCGAAGATTTCCGGCTATCGCGGATATGTGCCCGACCTCCGCAACACCAACCTGCAAAAGGCGGACTTGAGCAAGCTGACCCTGTCCGGGGCAAATCTGATCGGCGCGCGGATGGAGGGGGCGTTCCTCAGGCTGGCGCGGATGGAGGGGGCGGACCTCAGGAAGGCGCGGATGGAGGGGGCGATCCTCAGCGACGCGCGGATGGAGGGGGCGATCCTCAGCGACGCGCGGATGGCTGCGACAACCGATCTGACCGATGCGGTTGTCTCATCCGCATCGGTCAGATCGGTTGATTATACCAATGTGCCGCTGTCGCAGGCGCAGATCAATGGGATGTTCGGCGACGCGAGCGTGACTTTGCCCGAGCGGAGTGAGAGGCCAGCGCACTGGCCAACATGGGAATTGCCCTCGGGAGGCAAACACTCCTTCCACGCACAATGGCGCAAGTGGCAGGATGATCCCGAGGGGTATGTGCCGCCCGATCCACCGGAGGAGACGGCGGGGTGAACCCCGCCCTACGGTGGGGTGTGCGGGCTGAAGGGCCGCGTGGCTGGGTTGGGGGCGCGGCAGGGCCAGTTCTCCACATGATCCTCCCCAGATTTCATGCGCCTTTCCCGCGCATTCCCTTGAATCCGGACGGGTTGCGGGCGATGTAGGGCGATACGAAAGGATATTCATGGCTCTGCCCGTTCAGGATCAGATGAAGTACTGGGGGCTCGCGGCGGCGGGGTTTGCCGTTGTGCTGTGGTTTCTGGGCGATGTCCTGCTGCCCTTTGTGCTTGGCGGCGCCATCGCCTATTGCCTTGACCCCGTCGCCGACTGGCTGGAGCGGGTCGGGCTGACGCGGGGCGCGGCAACGGCGGTGATCACGGTCGCCATGCTGCTGGTCTTTGTCATCATGACGCTGGCGGTGATCCCGCTGCTGATCCAGCAGGCGGTGTCCCTGTTCGAATTCGCGCCGCAACTGTTCCGCGACTTGCAGGCCTCTCTTGCCGAACGCTTTCCCAACATGCTGGACGAAGGCAGCGTCGTGCGCTCGACCCTGCTGGATCTGGGCGAGAGCATCAAGCAGACCGGCGGGCAATTGATCCAGACGGTGCTGACCTCTGTCGGCACGCTGCTGAACTTTGTCGCGCTGTTCCTGATCACGCCGGTGGTCGCGGTTTACCTGCTGATGGACTGGGACCGCATGGTGGCGCGGGTCGATGAGCTGGTGCCGCTGGACCATCGCCCGGTGATCCGCCATCTGGCCAAGGAAATCGACCGCGTGCTGGCGGGGTTCATCCGCGGCATGGGATCGGTCTGCCTGATCCTTGGCACCTATTACGCGGTGGCGCTGTGGCTGGTCGGCCTGCAATTCGGTCTGGTGGTGGGCGTGATCGCGGGCCTGCTGACCTTTATCCCCTATGTCGGGGCCATCGTGGGCGGGGTGCTGGCGGTGGGGCTGGCGCTGTTCCAGTTCTGGGGCGAATGGTGGTGGATCGTGGCGGTCTACGCCATCTTTCAGTCGGGCCAGTTCATCGAAGGCAATATCCTGACGCCGAACCTTGTGGGCAATTCGATCGGGCTGCACCCGGTCTGGCTGTTGCTGGCGCTGTCGGTTTTCGGGTCGCTGTTCGGCTTTGTCGGGCTGTTGGTGGCGGTGCCGCTGGCGGCGGCGCTGGGGGTGATCGCGCGGTTCCTTGCCGGGCAATACCGGAACTCGCGGCTGTTTCGCGGGCTGACCGGCGGAGAGACCGGCTTTTTCGAAAGCGACGGCGAATGATCAGGGAGACCGGGCAACTGCCCCTGCCCCTGCCCACGCGGACGGCGCTGGGGTGGCAGGATTACTTTGTCAGCCCGTCGAACGCGCTGGCGGTGGCGCAGGTCGAGAACTGGCGCAACTGGCCGACGCGCAAGCTGATCCTTGCGGGGCCGAGGGGGGCGGGCAAGACCCATCTGGCGCATATCTGGGCGCAGATGGCGGGCGCGCGGATCGTCGATGCGGATGCGCTGCGCGGGGCGGATATTCCGGCGCTGGCCGAAGGGCCGGTCTGCGTCGAGAACGTGGAAAAGATCGCCGGGTCGCGGGCGGACGAAGAGGCGCTGTTCCACCTGCACAATCTGGTGCTGGCCAGCGGTGGCGTGCTGATGATCACCGCGACGCGCCCGCCGGCGCTGTGGAACCTGTCGCTGCCGGATCTGGCGAGCCGGATGATGGGCGCGCAACTGGCCCATATCAGCGAACCCGACGACACGCTGCTGGCGGCGCTGCTGGCCAAACTGTTCGCCGACCGCCAGATCGTGCCCGCGCCCGAAGTGATTGCCTATCTGGTGCGCCACATGCCGCGCAGCTATGCTACCGCTGCGCGGATCGTGGCGGCGCTGGACGCGGCGGCGCTGGCGCATCAACGCCGCGTCTCGCGGCCGATGGCGGCGCGCGTGCTGGCGCAGGTGGTGCCGCCGGGGGCCGAGGACCGCGGCACGCCACGCTGATTTGGTCGCGCCACGCGGGCCGTCATAACCCTGTTTCATATCAAGAGGCATAAGCGCCCCATGACCCAAGCCGATTTTCTCAAAGCCCCGCTGCCGCCCGCCACCGACCTGCCGGATCTGGATACGACCGGACCGGGGCGTTTCTTTAACCGTGAGCTGAGTTGGCTGGGGTTCAACTGGCGGGTGCTGGAAGAGGCCGAAAACCCGCGTGTGCCGTTGCTGGAGCGGATGCGCTTTCTGTCGATCTCGGCGGCCAACCTTGACGAGTTCTATACCGTGCGCGTCGCGGGCCTGCGCGAGTTGGCCCATGCGGGCAACACAACCCCCGCCGCCGACGGGCTGACGCCCGCCGAGCAACTGCTGCTGATCGACGAAGATGCCCGCAACCTGATGGCCGAACAGCAGCGCGTGCTGACGGAGTTACGCAGGTTGATGATGGATGAGGGCATTTCCATCGTCACCCGGACCGAACTGAACGAGGGCGATGTCGCCTTTCTGGCCGAGGCGTTTCTGGCCAATGTCTTTCCGGTGCTCTCGCCGCTGGCGATCGACCCGGCGCACCCCTTCCCGTTTATCGCCAACATGGGCTTTTGTCTGGCGCTGCAACTGGAGCGCACCCGCGACAAGCGCCCCTTGCAGGCGCTGCTGCCGATCCCGGCGCAGATCGACCGGTTCATGCCGCTGCCTGCGGCCGACGGCGAGCACCGGTTCATCCAGCTTGAAGAAGTGCTGCTCTTGCACATCGACAGCCTGTTCCCCGGCTACCGGATCAAGGACCACTTTGGCTTTCGCGTGCTGCGCGACAGCGATCTGGAAGTCGAAGAAGAGGCCGAAGACCTCGTGCGCGAATTCGAGGTGGCGCTGAAGCGCCGCCGCCGGGGTGAGGTTGTCCGCCTGACCATCTCCAAAGGCTCTCCCGACGGGCTGCGCAAGATCGTCATGGATGCGCTGCATGTGCGCCCCAACGAGGTGATCGAACTGGAAGGCATGGTTGGCGTCGCCCACACCAAGGAACTGGTGATCGACGCGCGGCCCGACCTGCTGTGGCCACTGTTCACGCCGCGCGTGCCCGAGCGGGTGCAGGACCACGATGGCAATATGTTCGAGGCGATCAAGCAAAAGGACATGCTGCTGCACCACCCCTATGAGACCTTCGACATGGTGGTGCGGTTCCTCAAACAGGCGGCCCTGGACCCGGATGTGGTGGCGATCAAGCAGACGCTGTACCGCACGTCCAAGAACTCGCCCATCGTGGATGCCCTGTGCGATGCCGCCGAAGAGGGCAAATCCGTCACCGCGCTGGTCGAGCTGAAGGCGCGCTTTGACGAGGCCGCCAACATCCGCCAGTCGCGCCGTCTGGAACGATCGGGCGCGCATGTGGTCTACGGGTTCCTTGACTGGAAGACCCACGCCAAGATCAGTCAGGTGGTGCGCCGCGAAGGCGACCGGCTGGTGACCTATACCCATTGGGGGACCGGCAACTATCACCCGATCACGGCAAAGATTTACACCGACCTGTCGTTCTTTACCTGTGACGCGGCGCTGGGGCGCGATGCTGCCAAAATCTTCAACTATCTCAGCGGTTACGCCATGCCCGCCGGGCTGGAAAACCTGCTGATCTCTCCGCATTCGCTGAAGGCGGGCATGATCGAGATGATCAATCAGGAGATCGAACACGCCAAGGCGGGCCGTCCGGCGCAAATCTGGATCAAGATGAACTCCTTGATCGAGCCGGACATGATCGACGCGCTGTACCGCGCCAGCCAAGGCGGCGTAAAGATCGACTGCGTGATCCGGGGTATCTGCGGATTGCGTCCCGGCATCAAAGGCCTGTCCGAGAATATCCGGGTGAAATCCATCATTGGCCGCTTTCTGGAACATTCGCGGATCGCCTGTTTCGGCAATGGCCACGGATTGCCCAGCAAAAAGGCGCGGGTGTTCATTTCCTCCGCCGACTGGATGGGGCGTAACCTGAACCGCCGGGTTGAAACGGGCGTGGAAATCCAGAACCCGACCGTCAAGGCGCAGATCGTCAGTCAGGTCATGGCGGCCAACCTTGCGGACACGGCGCAAAGCTGGGTCATGGAGCCGTCGGGCAAATTTGTCCGGCACGCACTGCCGGACGGCGCGTTTTCGTTTAACTGCCACCGCTTCTTCATGGAGAACCCCTCACTTTCGGGGCGCGGATCGGCGGGGGCCTCGGACGTTCCGAAACTGACCCATACCAGCGATTAAGGCAGGCCCGGTCGCCGGACCGTTTGTTTCGAACCTATGAACAAAGGCGTCCCGATTGGGGCGCCTTTTGTTTGGCCGGGTCCGGTTTCGGGGGAAAAGCATGCGATTTGCGCCACCTGTTCCCGGTGGTCGCGTATCCGGGGCCGGATCGTCACCGATTCGCAGTGCGATCGTTTCCAAGATGACAACAGCCCCCCCTCCGAACCCGGAATCGGCATCGGTAAATCGCTCAAATCCCTGTCGCATTTTCGCCCCAATATCACCCCTGCCCTGCCGCAAATCGTTAAACGACAGTTAAAACGGACTTCGGACACTCATTCGGCACGACATGTCTCGTGGCGCGGGCGGATTGATTCGCCTGCAACGTCAGAACGGCGCTTCCCGGATCGGGCATTTTCCCGATTTTTCCGGCGCGAAACGCGCCCATCTGACGAGAAAGGCGAGAGCTTTATGTCGAGTATCAATACCAACCACGGGGCCACAACGGCCCTGCAAACGCTGAAGGCGATCAACGCCTCGATGGCGGACACACAGATGCAGATTTCGACGGGCAAGAAAGTGGCCTCGTCCAAGGACAATGCCGCTGTCTGGGCGATTTCCAAGACGATGGAGGCCGATGTTCAGGGCTTTAGCCGCGTCGCCGACAGCCTCAATCTGGGTCAGTCGACCGTGGCCGTCGGTCGACAGGGCGCAGAGACCGTCACCGAATTGCTGACCGAGATCAAGGGCAAGGTCGTCGCCGCGCAGGAGGAAAACGTCGACCGCGGCAAGATCCAGACCGATATCGTGGCGCTGCGCGAGCAGATTTCCTCGATTGTCAGCGCAGCGCAGTTCAACGGGCAGGCGATGCTGTCCAATACAGACCAGACCGCCGGGTCGGGCGGGATCAACGTGCTGGCCTCGATCAACCGGTCGATGACCGGCGTGACCTCCAGCGATATTCGCGTCGGCAAGCAGGATCTCAGTCAGGGACAGGCCAGCATCGGGTCCGGCCTGTCGGCGCTGTCCGGGGCCGCCAATGACATCACCGGCTCTGGCGATGGTGCGGCGGCGACGCTGACCGGCAACGCCACCGCCCCCACCGGCACCACCACCTTTGGCGCATCGGCCACCACCACCGTCGCGGCGGGCACCGGGTTTTCGGTCGCGATCTCGGCCAGTGCGGCCAACGCCCCCGGCAACACCGCCGGACGCGACGACATCAGCTATGTGGCGCGTGACGGCGACACGATGGAGGATGTTGCGGCGGGTCTGGCGGCGGCGTTCAACAAATACGTCACCGATGATCTGGGCGCGGGCAACGAAGGCACGGTCGGCGCCACCGCCAGCGGCAATCAGGTGACCTTTACCGGGGCCGACCAAACCGGCGACAACTTTTCGGTCACGGTGAACCAATACGCCGCCGACGCCACCACCACCATCGGCGGCGGGCTGGCGGAACTGGCCAATATCGACGTGACCACGCAGGCCGGGGCCGACGCGGCGCTGACCGAGATGGAGGGGCTGATCCAGACCGCCATCGACTCGGCTGCGGCATTTGGTTCCGCCGAAGGCCGGCTGGACACCCAAAAGGAGTTCATCAGCGGCCTGAGCGATGCGCTGAAATCCGGCATCGGCACGCTGGTGGACGCCGACCTGGAAGAGGTGTCGGCCAAGCTGCAGGCGCAGCAAGTCCAGCAGCAACTGGCGATTCAGGCGCTGTCGATTGCCAACCAGTCGCCGCAATCGCTGTTGGCGCTGTTCCGCTAAAGCGCGGCCTGACACCACGCACCAGCCCTTGAGACACGCAGGACCCTCTGCGCAAGGGCTGGTGCCTTTCGATTGACCCATCGCGCAGTTGCGGGCGATAACCCGGGAAAGCGGTTCGGGATTCGCATGGACGGGCAAGACGACACACACGGGCACTGGGACCCGTTCGGGCGGCCCCTCTTCGATGATCCGAAGGCGCGGGCACTTAGCCGGGTTGGCGTGGTGGACATCGGGTCCAACTCTGTCCGACTGGTGGTCTTTGACGGCGCGGCGCGCAGTCCGGCCTATTTCTACAACGAAAAGATCATGTGCGGCCTTGGCTCTGGCATGGCCGAAACCGGGCGGCTGAACCCCGAGGGGCGTGAGCGCGCGCTGCGCGCGATGCTGCGCTTTCGCGCGCTGGCCGAGGGCATGGACCTGCCCGACCTGACAGTGGTGGCCACCGCCGCGATGCGCGACGCCGAGGATGGGCCGGGGTTCCGTCAGGTGCTGGAATCCGCCACCGGCCTGCGGGTCTGGGTGATCGACGGCGCCGAAGAGGCGCGGCTGTCGGCGCAGGGTGTGTTGTTGGGCTGGCCCGGCAGCTACGGTCTTGTCTGCGACATTGGCGGGTCGTCGATGGAACTGGCCGAGATTCACGACGGTGAGGTCGGGCGGCGCATGACCTCGCCGCTGGGGCCGCTGAAACTGCGCGACATCGAGGACGGCCGCAAGGGCCGCGACAAGCAGATCAAGCGCGAGCTCAACCGGCTGGCAGAGCACATGGGCACCCAGCGCGACCGGTTGTTTCTGGTTGGCGGCAGTTGGCGCGCCATCGCGCGGATCGACATGCATCGGCGCGGATACCCTTTGCAGGTGCTGCACGAATACCGCATGGACGCCACATCGGTGCGCGACACCATCGCCTTTATCGAGGCCTCCGAGGATCACGACACGCTGCGCAAGGCCTGCGGCGTCTCTGGCACCCGGATGGCGCTGGTGCCCTACGCCAGTGAGGTGCTGCTGCGCCTGCTGGAGACATTCGAGCCCAAGGACATCGCGATTTCCAGCTACGGTATCCGCGAGGGTCTGCTGTATGAGCAGATGCCGCAGGACCTGCGCGACCGCGATCCACTGATCGAGGCCTGCCGCTTTGCCGAGGCCAAGGATGCCCGGATGCCCGGTTTCGGCGCGGCGCTCTATGATTTCGTGCTGCCGCTGTTCCCCGAGGCCAGCGCCTCGCGCAAGCGGCTGATCCACGCCGCCTGCCTGTTGCACGACGTCAGTTGGCGCGCGCATCCCGATTACCGCGCCGAGGTCTGTTTCGACAACGCCACCCGCGCCAACCTTGGCGGGCTGAAACATTGGGAACGGGTGTTTCTGGGGCTGGCTCTGCTGCACCGCTATCGCAACAAGCGTGAGGGCACGCGGTTCGAAGACCTGTACGCGCTGCTGGACGACGCCCATCAGAACGAGGCAGAGGTGCTGGGCAAGGCGCTGCGCTTTGGCGCGATGCTCTGGACGCTCAAGGCCGATGGCACCGGTCCGCGGCTTGTCTGGGATGCCGAGACCAAGGCGTTGGAACTGCGGCTGGACGCCAGCACGGCACCGCTTTACGGCGAGGTCGGTGAGGTCCGGCTGAAGTCGCTGGCAGATGCCTTGGGGGCGGACAGCCGTGAGGTCAATATCGGCTGAGGCGGGGCGTTACAGGTCGATCTTGTCGCCCGGCACGTTCTTTGGGTCAGGTTTTGGCACTGGTTTCAGCTTGGGCGCGTCCGGCTCTAGCAGTTCACGGCGGCGAATGATTATGTCGCCGTTTTCCAGCATCTCGGGCGGGTAATAGACCGTCCAGTCCTCGACCTTTTCCAGCAGGTCGGCCAAGGCCGGTCCCATCTCGACCGCGAAATCGCGCAGCAAGGGCTGCATCTCGCGCGTGACCTCATCCAGTTCCTTCAGCGCCGGTTCCATTTCGGTCATCAGCCCGCGCAGGAACAGCCTTGCCCCCTCTTCCATCAGGTTCAGGCCGTCATCCTGATCCTGCGCGGCAACGGGCGCGGCGACCGGCGCAGCAAGGAGCGAAAGCACAAGGGCGGGCATGGCGAGCTGTTTCATAGTCCGAATATAGGCGCACGCGGCCCGTCTGAGAAGATGTCAGAGATCGATATCCAGCGTCACCGGAAAATGGTCAGAGGCCACCAGCAACGCGCCGCGCAATGCCTCATCCTGCCAGCATTCGGCGTCATCGAACGGGTGCCAGATGCGCCAGCCGGGGGAAAGATCGCACAGCGCGGGCGAGATCATGACATAGTCCAGCAGCGCCTGAAGATAGCGTTTCTCTTCATAGAGATAGAACCGCGCCGTGGTCGGCTGCGCGCCCAGACGGCTTTGCAGCGCCTCTGCCGCGTGCGGATCGTACAGCAGCATGTCCGGCCCGTTGCCAGCGCCCAGCAGGATCTCGACCGAACTGCGCCCGAACAGCCCCTCATAGGCGTCAAGGCCCGGACCATCGTTCAGATCCCCCATCAGGATCAGGTCCTCACCCGCTGTCAGATGCGACTCGACCCGGCGGCGCAGCCAGACCGCCTGGGCCAGTTGCTTGCGCCGGTTGGCGATGGCCAGTTTCATGATCGCGTCATGCCCGCGCGCACCATGCGGGGCCTTGGATTTCAGATGCGCGCCGATGATCCGCAATTTGTGCCCGGATGTGGTTTCGACCGACAGTTCCAGCGGCGGCTTGGAAAACTCCACCGTGTCGGCGCGGGCGTCGATGTCGAGGTCGATCTGGAACACGCCGTCAAAGCGCGGCGCGTTTGTGCTGGCTTGCGGGTCGTGGCGCACGCGCAGCACGTCGGGGTCAAACAGCAGCGCGATTTCCTGCTGGGTGTCGTTGACGAACCCAGTCACCACGTCGCGGGTGCGCAGGTCTGCGGCCTCGGCGAAACTGGCAAGCGCGCGGGTGGTGGACCGGCGGCGGCTGGTGTCGGGGGCCTCGATCACCATGATGGCGTCGGCGTTGATGGTGCGAAAAACATGGCCCAGCGCCTCTAGCTGGTCGCCGCGGGTGATCTGGTGCCGCCCGCCCCGCTCACTGTCGATCAGGGGGCGGCCCTTGTTGTCAAACAGGGAATCGAACCATTCGACGTTGTAGCTGGCCAGCCGCACGGGCGGCCTCAGGCGGTTTCGCGCGCGGCGGCAGAGATTTCCTCCCACGCGCGGTTGATGTCGATCAGGCGTTTCTCGGCGATCTTGACCGCCTCCTGCGGCACCCCGCGCGCGATCATCACGTCGGGGTGGCTGTCGCGCACCAGCCGCCGCCACCGGGCACGGATCTGGTCCAGCGGTGTGTCAGGCGCGACGCCCAGCACGCTATAGGGATCGGGGACCGCATCGGGGACAAAGCGCGCCCTTAGCGCGCGGAACTGATGGTCGTCCAGCCCGAAGATCGCCGCCACGTTGGACAGAAAGGCATCCTCGGCGGGATGATAAGTCCCATCCGCCATGGCGATGTGGAACAGCCCCTCCATCAGGTCGCACAGTGTGCCCGCGCTGTCGCCGAACATCTTTTGGATGCGGCGGGCGTATTCCTCATAGCCCGCCACGTCCTGCCGGGCGAGGTTGAAGACCCGCGCGGCACCGGCCTCATCCTCGGCCGCGATCTGGAACACCTCGCGAAAGGCGGTCACCTCGTCGCGGGTCACCAGCCCGTCGGCCTTGGCCATCTTGGCCGACAGCGCGATGACCGCGATGGTAAAGGCGACGCCGCGTTCGGGCGGCGCGCGCAGCCGGTCGAAAACGGCGGCCAGCCCTTCGCCCGAGGCGAGCGCCTGAATGGCCAGTGATATGCGGGACCAGATCGACATGGGATCAGTTTACGCGGTCCGGCCCGGAGTGTCAGGGGCGGATCAGAGAATTTTCTGCAACAGCACAAGGTCCATCCAGCGGTCGAACTTGCGTCCCACCTGCGGCAGGCGGGCGACCTCTGTATAGCCCAGCCGCGCGTGGAAAATCACGCCGCCGGGGTTCTCTCCGCTGACCCCGGCCCAGAGGCTGTGGACCCCTTGCTGGCGCGCGACCTCCTCCAGCGCGGCCAATAGCGCGCGGCCTGCCCCGCGACCGCGCGCCTGCGGCGCAAGCTGGATCGAATGCTCCATAGTGTGGCGATAGCCCGGACCGCCCCGGAACTGGAAATAGGTGGCAAAGCCGATCACGGTGCCGCCTGTTTCGGCGACCTGAAAGGCGGGGCCGCGCGCCGCGATGTCAGTTGCGATACCATCGGGCGTCTTGAGCTGGCTGGTAAAGGTGGCGGCCGTGTGCGCGATCACCTCGTTCCAGATGGCGCAGATCGGCACGGCATCGCACGCCTTTGCGGGGCGAATGGTCAGCCCTGTCACAGGCTCAAAGCGCCGTTTGGTCCGCTCAGACGCGCGGTCAGCCCCGGCTGCGGGGCCGCCTCGAACCGCACTAGAGGCGCGTTCAGGTGCGGGGCCAACGCGGCCTCCAGCGCGGCGGCCTCGGGGTGTGCCACGGTCAGCCGCTCCAGCGTCAGGCCCGTAGGCGGCAGGCTTTGCCCCGGCGGGCTGTCAACGTGCCACTGGATCAGCGCCGGGAACATCCCGTCAAAGGGCAGCGCGCCGCCGTCCGGCACCGCCATCGACCAGCGTAACCCGTCACGTTCCAGATCAACCCGCCGCCCCGCCATGGGCAGGGCCGCAATGGCAGCGTCGATGTCGGGCACGCGGGCAATCCACTTGTCCAGCCGCGCCGGCCCCTCAAAGCTGTCCAGCCCGAACCAGCGCGCATCGGGCGGCGCGGGGGCCTCCGGGTCGATGGCAATGGCCTCAAGGTAGACCTCCGGCGCAAGCCCGATCAGCCGGTTGTGCGTGCCATAGCGTGCGTGACGCCCACCCGGCCCCATCGACAAGCCAAGGGCCGACTCCACATGGGCCACGGCCTGCGCCAGCGTGCCGCCCAGAACGGCGATGTGATCGAGTTCCAACATAATGCGCCCCTCGCTGCGGTCTGACCGGACCCTAGCCGCGCGGCGGGTCGATGAACAGAGCCTCAGAACGCCTGTTGCACGCCCTCGCGCAGCACCAGCAGGGCGGCCAACACCGTGGGATAAAACGTAGCGGCAAAGCCGAAGGCGCGCAGCGGCGGTGAGACGTGATACCCGATCCAGAATCCCAGCCGCGCCAGCACAAACCCGCCCCCAAGGCTCAGCACCGTGCCGCTGCCCAGCACCAGCCCGGCCAAGGGCCAGATGCAGACCGCCAGCAAAGCCTGCTCGACCGTGTTCGACAAGACGCGCGCGTCGATCTCTGCCGCGCCGGTCAGGCCTTGCCCGTCGATGATGGCATCGTCAAAAAACCGCCGCTGCGCCAGCCGTCCGATCATGGCCATCAGCGGCACCCCGATACAAAAGCCCGCCATTGCCAGCGCAAAGACCAGGCCTGTGTGTTTCCACACAGGCCCCAGCCAGATCGCCACGCCCGCCCAGACCGCCCCCAGAGCCATGCCGATCAGGATCTTCACGCGTTTGGACATCAGCGCCCCGCCCTGGCTTCTTCTTGGGACAAATACTCAAACCCGGGGGCGCAGCCCCCGATGCGCGCGCCCGGCACGGGCGCGCGCCGGTCGGCGCGCATCAGCGCGCCGAAACCGCTCAGGCCGCGTCGGCGCTGGCGGCGCGGATCAGGCGCAGGATGTCCTGTGCCGCTTCGGGGATATTGGTGCCCGGACCAAAGATTGCCTTTACCCCGGCGTTGTACAGGAACTCGTAATCCTGATGCGGGATCACCCCGCCGCAGATCACAAGGATATCGCCCGCGCCCTGCTTTTTCAGCTCTTCGACCAGTTGCGGGGCCAGTGTCTTGTGGCCCGCCGCCTGAGACGAAATGCCGATCACATGAACGTCGTTGTCGATGGCGTCCTGCGCCGCCTCTTCCGGAGTCTGGAACAGCGGGCCCACATCGACGTCAAAGCCGATGTCGGCAAAGGCGGTGGCAATCACCTTGGCCCCCCGGTCATGGCCATCCTGCCCCATCTTGACCACCAGCATGCGCGGACGCCGCCCCTCGGCCTCGGCGAAATCCTCGACCGATTTCTGGATCGCGGCAAAGCCTTCGTCGCCTTCGTAGGCGGCACCGTACACCCCGGCGAGCGTCTTGACCTCGGCCCGGTGGCGGCCAAATTCCTTTTCCATCGCCATGCTGATTTCCCCCACGGATGCCCGCGCGCGCGCCGCCTCAACAGCGGCCTCCAACAGATTTCCGCCCGCTTTGCAGCGGCGGGTCAACTCGTCCAGCGCCGCCTGACAGGCGGGCTCATCCCGTGTGGCGCGGATTTTCTCCAGCCGGGCGACCTGCCCGTCGCGCACCTTGGCGTTGTCGATATCAAGGATGTCGAGGTCATCCTGCTTATCCAGCTTGTACTTGTTCACGCCGACAATCACGTCCGTGCCGCGGTCAATCTCGGCCTGCCGCTGGGCGGCGGTTTCCTCGATCCGCAGCTTGGGCATGCCGGATTCCACGGCGCGGGTCATGCCGCCCATCCCGTCGACCTCTTCGATCAGCTTCCACGCCTCTTCCGCCAGATCATGGGTCAGCTTTTCGACGTAATAAGACCCGGCCAGCGGATCGACGACCTTGGTCACCCCCGTCTCTTCTTGCAGGATCAACTGGGTGTTGCGGGCGATGCGGGCCGAAAATTCGGTCGGCAGGGCAATCGCCTCATCCAGCGCGTTGGTGTGCAGCGACTGGGTGCCGCCCAGCACCGCCGACATCGCCTCATAGGCGGTGCGGATGACGTTGTTGTAGGGGTCCTGTTCGGCAAGGCTGACACCGGAAGTCTGGCAGTGGGTGCGCAGCATCTTGGAGCGCGGGTTTTGCGCGCCAAGGTCGGTCATGATCCGGTGCCAGAGCATCCGGGCGGCGCGCAGCTTGGCCACCTCCATGAAGAAATTCTTGCCGATGGCAAAGAAGAACGACAGGCGACCGGCGAATTTGTCGATATCCATGCCCGCCTCGATGGCGGTTTTGACGTATTCCTTGCCGTCGGCCAGCGTAAACGCAAGCTCCTGCACAAGGTTCGCGCCCGCCTCTTGCATGTGATAGCCAGAGATCGAGATCGAGTTGAATTTCGGCATCTCGTTCGACGTGTATTCGATGATGTCCGAGATGATCCGCATCGAAGGTGCGGGAGGGTAAATGTAGGTGTTGCGGACCATGAACTCTTTCAGAATATCGTTCTGAATGGTCCCGGACAGGATGGATTTGTCGTGGCCCTGTTCCTCACCGGTGACGATAAAGCTGGCCAGCACCGGGATCACCGCGCCGTTCATGGTCATCGACACGCTGACCTTGTCCAGCGGGATGCCGTCAAACAGGATCTTCATGTCCTCGACGCTGTCGATGGCGACACCGGCCTTGCCCACGTCGCCGACCACGCGGGGGTGGTCGCTGTCATAGCCCCGGTGGGTGGCCAGATCGAAGGCGACAGAGACACCCTGTTGCCCGGCGGCCAGCGCCTTGCGGTAAAAGGCGTTGGATTCCTCGGCGGTCGAGAACCCGGCATACTGACGGATCGTCCAGGGCCTGCCGGCGTACATGGTGGCCTTGACGCCCCGGGTAAACGGCTCTGCCCCCGGCAGCGTGCCCATGTGCGGCAGGCCCTCGGTGTCGGCAGCGGTATACAGCGGTTTGACCGCGATCCCCTCAAGCGTCTTCCAGGTCAGATCGTCCAGCGGGCGGCCGCGCAGTTCCTTTTCGGCATCAGCGCGCCAGCTTTCGGGCAGGTCCGTCATCGGTGTTTCCTCTCTTCATGGCAGCCGCGGCCAGGTTCAGCCTAGGTCGCGCGGGCTCCGGGTCCTCTGTCAGTCGGGCCAGACCATCCGCCCCGGCGCGCAGCCAGAACAGATCGTCGGCATAGGTCTCACGCAGGCAGGCGGCCTGGGTGTCGCTAAACGGGGTCCACCGCGATTGCGGCGGCGGGGTGGGCAGCGTATCGCCCCGGTCGGCCAGCACCGCGCGCAGGGCGGCGGCGTCCGGGCGGCGGTTCTCGGCAAAACTGCCGGGTCGGGCCGGTGGCACGGCGCGACGGTCGGTCAGCACGCTGAGCAGCAGGTCGGGCCGGTCGCCGAACGCCTCATAGGCGGTGACCTGAAGGTCGGTGCCGGGACAGGCGCAGGCGATGTCGGTGATCACGTCGCGCCAGCTGCGCGGCGCGCGGCTGATCGCCTCAATCGTGTCAGGATCTGGCAGCCCCTCGCCGCGCGGCACCAGCCAGGCGATGGACGAGGCCCACCATGCGTCCAGCGCGCGGATCTGCAAGGTGACGCGGGTCGGCCTGCCAAAGGCCGCCGACAACCGTGCCAGACGCTCGCCAACGCCGGGATAGACGCCGCGCGCCCGCAGGCAGCGACGCGGGGTGCCGGCCATGTTCTCATCGGTGACGACCAGAGCCCCGATCCCCTTGCGGCGCGCCCCTTCGAGGTTCAGCGCGACACGCCCGGTGGCGCGGCGGGTATCCTGGCTGGCCTGTGGCTGGTCGGCGATACCGTTCAGCAGCCCGCCCCGGGTGCGCCAAGGCGCCCAAAAGCCGATCCCCTGCGCCTGCAACTCTGTCCGGTTGGCACGCAGATAGCTTTGGAAACTGGTCGTGGCGGTGCGATGCGCACCGATATGCAAAATGACATCCATCGTGTCGCGGCCCCCATGGCGCAGCCCGCAAACGCGCAGCGCGCGCGGGCGTTCAGACAGCGGAGACCCTGCGCAGGACCGGGTTGGGATGCCGTTAAAGATAAAATTTTTGCCGATGGATTGGCGCGATGGCTGTGCAGCGCGCCGGAGGCGACTTATATCGTATTGTATGAAAATGGTAAAACGACTGATCGCGGCGGCCCTGATGGGCGGCTTTGCCAGCATCTCGGCGGCACAGGGGGCAGAGACCTCGGACGAACCGTTCGAGATGATCCGACCCGCCTCGGAGACCACGCTGGAGGACTGGCTGTGGCTGAAACGCCCTGTGGTGGTCTTTGCCGACAATGCGGCGGACCCCCGGTATGTCGAGCAGATGGCCCTGCTGTCAGAACGGCTGGACGCACTGGATGAGCGGGACGTGGTGATCATCACCGACACCGACCCGGCGGCGCGGACATCGGTGCGGCAAACCCTGCGCCCGCGCGGTTTCATGCTGGCGATCATCGCAAAGGACGGCACCATTGTGGCCCGCAAACCGGCCCCGTGGTCCGAGCGTGAAATTTCACGCTCGATCGACAAACTGCCGCTGCGCCAGCAGGAAGTGCGCACCAAGTAGGGCACACCGGCGGATTCAGTGTCGGGAAAAGGCGTCGGGACACGCCTTTGCCCAGCGGTTTGTCCCGGCGTCAGACGTTGCCGCGCAAGTAAAAGGCGATTTGCGACGGTCGGTGCAGCAGCAGCAGCGCGTTGCGGGACGGATCGTAGATCATCACCGTGTCGGGCGACATCAGCGCAAGGTAAACGTCGTTCTGGAACGCCTCTGTCATGCAGGTCAGTGACGGGCCCACAAAGCTGGAGATCAGGCCAAGCCCCTCGGAGAGATTGACCGACATCAGCGCCTCGGAGACCATGTTGGGGGTCAGCCCCGGCAGTTCGAAGGCCACCGCGCGCCCCTCTGCCAGCAGGCGTTGACCGCTTTGCAGGTCCGCGACCCGGCGCACCGGCCCGCTTCCGCGCAATTCGCCCGAGATCGTGTCGAAGATCGCCGCCGTGCAGGTCGACCGCGAGGTAAAGTGCCGTGTCTGCGCCAGAAACACCCAAGTCTTGATGTGGGCGCGCACACCGGCCTCTGTGTCCAGCCGGGAACAGCCCGTCAGCAACCCGGTCAGCGCCACCAGCGCCATCACCTGTCCGAACCTTCGCGCCAAACCGCCCTGCCCCGTTCCACCCTGCCGTTGACCGCAGCCTAGCGCCAAGGGGTTGAGGATATGTTGCCACCGCACATCTCACGGCGCGTCCTCCACCTCTCCCAGTCCGGCGACCAGCCGGTGCAGCGCGCCGCCGCCGCCCAGATAGAGCAGCGCATAGCCCAGCAGGCTGCCGCTGCCTGCCGCAAGCAGCCCGGAATAGACCGCGCCAAAGACCAACCCCATGACACATAGCACCAGCATTGGCCCGAACAGGTAAAACCCCCAGCCCGGCACCACCCCCAGCAGCGCCGCCACAAGAGTGAGATAGACCGCGTATCCGGTCCCCACCGAGATGATGGAGACCCCAAGTGCGGTGCCGATCAAAAGCGCATTGCCGCCTTGGGTCGGCACCAGAAACCACAGACCCACCGCCACGACCCCCGAGACCACCAGCCCGGCCACAAAGGCAAGGCTGTGCATAAGCCAGATACGGAGGGCGTGGCGCAGCATGGGTTATTCGAACTCCATGATCACTTCGTCGACGGCAAGGCTGTCGCCCGGACCTGCGTTGATCTTGGCCACCACGCCCTTACGCTCGGCCCGCAGGATGTTCTCCATCTTCATGGCCTCGATGGTGCAGAGCGCCTGACCCTCTTGCACCTCTTGCCCCTCTTCGACGTTCACCTTGACCACAAGGCCGGGCATCGGGCAGAGCAGCATCCGCGAAGTATCGGGCGGCAGCTTTTCAGGCATCAGCGCGGCCAGTTCCGCCTGACGCGGCGACCGCACGTTCACCTTGAGATCGGCGCCGCGCGTGCGTAGGCGGAACCCTTGGGTGATCTTGTCGACCTTGAGCACCAGCGGTGCGCCGTCCACGGTCATCCGGGCAAGACTGTCGCCCGGGGTCCAGTCGCCTTCGACACGCAGGGAGGTGCCATCGGAAAAGGATACGGTGGCACCATCGTGGTCGGCGTCTATCGCGGTCTCGAACTGCTCGCCTTGCAGGCTGACCATCCAGTCGGTGCCGACACGGCGTTCGTGATTGCCCAGACGTCCGGTGACACGGGTGCGGCGAATCTCTGCCACGCGGTTCATCGCGGCGGCGGCGGCGGCGACGCGCTTCAGCTCATCCTCGGCCAGCGTCACCCCTTCAAAACCGTCGGGATATTGCTCTTCGATAAAGGCGGTGGTCATCTCGCCGGCAATAAAGATCGGGTGATCCATGACGGCGGCCACGAAAGGCAGGTTGTGACCGATGCCTTCGACCTCAAAGCTGTCGAGCGCGTTGCGCATGACCTCTATCGCGGCTTCGCGGGTGGGGGCCCATGTGCAGAGCTTGGCGATCATCGGGTCGTAATACATGCTGATCTCGCCGCCCTCATAGACGCCGGTATCGTTGCGCACGATCCCCGCGCCCAGCGGGCCCTCGACGGGCGGGCGGTAGCGGGTCAGACGGCCGATGGAGGGCAGAAAGCCGCGATACGGGTCCTCTGCGTAGAGACGGTTTTCAATCGCCCAGCCGTTGATTTTCAGGTCGTCCTGCGTGATCGACAGCGGCTCTCCGTTGGCGACGCGGATCATCTGCTCGACAAGGTCGATGCCGGTGATCAGTTCGGTCACGGGATGTTCCACCTGAAGGCGGGTGTTCATCTCAAGGAAATAGAAATTCCGGTCGCCATCGACGATGAATTCCACCGTGCCCGCGCTGGCATAACCCACCGCCTTGGCCAGCGCGACCGACTGTTCGCCCATCGCCTTGCGGGTCGCCTCGTCAAGGAAGGGGCTGGGGGCCTCTTCGACCACCTTTTGGTTGCGGCGCTGGATCGAGCATTCGCGTTCGTGCAGGTAGACGCCGTTGCCATGGGCATCACACAGCACCTGAATTTCGATGTGGCGCGGCTGTGTGACGAATTTCTCGATAAAGATGCGGTCGTCACCGAAAGAGTTGGCCGCCTCGTTCTTGGACGACTGAAAGCCCTCGCGCGCCTCTTCGTCGTTCCACGCGATGCGCATGCCCTTGCCGCCGCCCCCGGCGCTGGCCTTGATCATCACCGGATAGCCGATCTCACCGGAGATCTTGACCGCCTCATCCGCGTCACCGATCAGGCCCATATAGCCCGGCACGGTGGAGACATTGGCCTCCTGCGCGATTTTCTTGGAGGTGATCTTATCCCCCATCGCCTCGATCGCCTTGACCGGGGGGCCGATAAAGGCAACGCCTGCCGCCTCCAGCGCGAGGGCGAATTTCGGGTTCTCCGACAGGAACCCATAGCCCGGATGCACCGCCTGCGCGCCGGTCTGCTTGATGGCGTCCATGATCTTGTCGATCACGATATAAGACTGGTTCGCGGCGGGCGGGCCGATGTGGACCGCCTCATCCGCCATTTCCACGTGCAGCGCGTTCTTGTCCGCGTCGGAATAGACGGCGACCGTCTTGATGCCCATCTTGCGGGCGGTCTTGATGACCCGGCAGGCGATTTCGCCCCGGTTCGCGATCAGGATCTTGTCGAACATGTCTGTCCCTTCTTCTTGGCGGCGCTTTGGCGCGCATCTGCACATGCAAACGCCGCCCGGACCCTGCGGTCCGGACGGCGTTGATACGGTACGGGGGCGGCGCCGGTCAGGCGCGCGCCGATGATCTGGTTACTTGCACAACTCCGGTGTGACGTCGTCACAGACGACACCTGCCGCGCCGCCGATGGCCGCGCCCGCAGCGACACTGCGCCCGGTTGCTGCGGCACTGGCCGCGCCAATGCCCGCGCCCATGACGCCGCGTTCAAGGTCTGTGCCTTCGCAGGCCGCAAGGCCAAGGGTTGCAGCGAGAGCGGCGGAAAGGGTGATGATACGCATGAGGAAGCCTCCTTGTCCCATGTCAGAACGACAGGATGATGGAGGGCAAACGTGTCAGGTGAAAGATCGTTCCGCGCTGCAACTTTCCGGTTGGCAGGTTCCAGCGCATGATGCGCGGCAACCCGCCGGAGCGCCGCGTCAACAGCGCGAGGGGTAGGTGCTGCAATAGGCGATGTTGGTCGCGACACCGACGGCCGCGCCGGTGAGGACATTGGTGTCCAACGCAACAGCAGAGGCCGCGCCAGCCCCCGCGCCATAGGCTGCTTGCTCGCCAAGGTTGTCGCCGCAGGCCGCCAGCACAGAGGCCGCGCCAAGGCAGAGGGCAAGGTGGTAACGGGTCGTGGTGTGTCTGCACATGTGAGGTTCTCCTCATCTCTGGTCGACTGCTCGGAGACGACACAACACCATTGGGACGGGAATTGCCAGCGCCATTCCCCTGCTCCGCAACCAAGGCGCGAAAATCCGCCAACCCCTTGGCAGAAGACAGGTTTTTCAGACGTGGAAAGAAGATGGGGCGACCGGGCCGGGGACAGACCCGGCCGCCCCGAGGGGGGTTGGGATGCGCGGGGACGAAGGGACTGTATGGGACCCGGGCCGCGACCCAAGGTCACGCTTACAGAATCTTGCGGCCCTGCAAAGCCCGCAATGCGCGGAAAGAATCCATCGGCAACGCCCCGCGCAATCTGGCCGGGAACTGGCAAGATTACGCCCAATATCATTCCCAGTCCTCCGACTCGTCGAAGGCCTCGGGAAAGGCGGCGCGGGCGGCCTGTTCGTCGATGACCAGAAGCGCCTCGTAGCTCTCTGGATCGAACGGGTCGTCAACGGGCAAAACCTCACGGCCAAACAGCCACGACAGGCGGCCTGCGTCCAGATTGCCCCGCTCAAACGGTTCGGTCCCGAAGTGACGCCAAAGCGCGGCCATAAAGGCGGTATCGGCGCGGCGGTCCGGCGGACGACGGTCGCGATAGCGTTCGCGGCGCGTGATCGGCGAGACGCCCTTGGGATTGGCGCGGCGGATGACAAACTGATAGTCGGTGCCGCTCAGGCGGCCGGGAAATCCGCGATGCTTCAGCATGTGCCGACCTCCGGCACATGGGCGCGCTCAAGACCGTGGCGCGAGAGAAGACCGATATTCGAAAGGGTTCCGCGCGCCGCCAGGGTCGTGCGGGAAAGCGGGACGGACGCACTGGCCCGCCCCGATAGGTTCTTACTTGTACTTGCCTGTGTAAACCGGCTCGACCGAGATGGGCTCGGGATCGACGACGATATACTCTTCTTCTTCTTGCTGCGCGCAAGCCGAGACGCCTGCGATGACAGCGAACATGGCAAGCAGTTTGATGCTCTTGGACATCGTCTACTCCTGTCTAGTGCAATGAAACATTCAGCGCGCAAGCGCCCTGCCTGTCCCCATTCTGAGGTTTCGATTGCTTGGGTGCAATCACCAGCGAACCTAACCGAGGGTTGTGGAAAAAGATACGCCGCCCGTGGCAACGATTCGCGCTGTGACACAGAAGCCGCAAATACTTGTCCACATGAGAGTCGAGCCGCAAGATATTGTGGAGTCATTAAAAAGCTTCCCAAATGCAGAGGTCGCTTTCGACCATGTAACTTTCGAAAAATTGGGTAACGCCGGGTGTCATGACGCCGAATTCCACCGGGGCGGACATCAGCGTGATCACGATTTGCGACGGCGCGCCGCCTTCTTCGGTGATGCGATGCAGCGCGTCTTGGGTACACAAAAGCTCCATATCCCCGGCCACATCGGCAAACGGCAGATCGTCCCGCGCCAGATTTGGCGCGATGTAGCGCACCCGCCAGACGGGTGGTTGCGCGATGATGTCGTGCAGTTCGATCTCAAGGCCCGAGGTCGGCAAGAGCTGCGGGGCCGCGGCCAGCGGCCCGGCAAACAGACCTGCGATGACGGCAGCGCCCAGCCTTGCAACGTTCGGATATGTGAAATCTAGGCGGCAGCCCCGGTACCAGCGGGTTTTGACACCCGCGGCTCCTCCCACCGGGGCCGCCTTGACCCCGGGCGCGCCCGGGGCTGTATTCCGTGACACCCGCATCAGGCGTCCTCCCCCGCACAGACCATCCAGCGCGCGCGATGCGCAGGACTGTCGAGCAGATCGCGGATGCGGCCCTCTGTGCCCGGCGGGGTCCGCCCCGAGAGGCGACCGCCGGCGCGCACAATTACGCCGTCTTCCGTCGCGGCAACTTCTACCACGGGAGAAAAACCGCGCAAGTGCTGAAATTTGCGCCAGAGATCCTGCCGGATCTGCCGCGCGAGTCTGGAGGCGCGTGCCGGTGGAAATCCGCTGACCGCCGCCACGTCAAAGAGCGGCGGCCAATGGCGGGCCAGCACATAGCAGCCGTCTTGCTCATGGGTATGCCAGCCGTTCCGCCTCATTCGGACACCCGGGCGTTGGGCCCGCACTGGCCCGCTGCAGGCCACGAATCAACGCCCGCCGCCAGCGCGACAGGTGTGACCGTGTGGAACGCCATGATTTGACCGGGGGCCATACCGCCTCTCCCTATGCTGTCAGAGCGGGATGTTGTTGTGCTTTTTCCAAGGCATGCTCTGCTGCTTGTTGCGCAACATCGCAAAGGCCTTGGCCACCCGCCGCCGGGTCGAGCGCGGCTGGATCACCTCGTCGATGAACCCGCGTTCCGCCGCGATGAACGGGTTGGCAAAGCGGTCTTCGTATTGATCCGCATGGGCCTGAATCTTGGCCGGATCGCCCAGATCGGCGCGGTGGATGATTTCTGCCGCGCCCTTCGCCCCCATCACGGCGATCTGCGCCGTTGGCCATGCATAGTTCACATCCGCCTTCATGTGTTTGGAGGCCATGACGTCATAGGCCCCGCCATAGGCCTTGCGGGTGATGACAGTCACCATCGGCACCGTCGCCTCGCCATAGGCGAACAGCAGCTTGGCCCCGTGCTTGATGACGCCGTTGTATTCCTGCGCCGTGCCGGGCAGGAAGCCGGGCACATCGACAAGGGTCAGGATCGGAATCTCAAAGCAGTCGCAGAAGCGGACAAAACGCGCGGCCTTGCGGCTGCTGTCGATGTCCAGCACGCCCGCCAGCACCATCGGCTGGTTTGCGACAACGCCCACGGTCTGCCCTTCGAGGCGGATAAAGCCGGTGATGATGTTGCCCGCGAAATCCTGCTGGATCTCGTAGAAATCGCCCTCATCCGCGACCTTGGTGATCAACTCCTTCATGTCATAGGGCATGTTGGGGTTGCTGGGGATCAGGGTATCAAGGCTGGCCTCGATCCGGTCGACCTCATCGAAGAAGGGGCGAACCGGGGGCTTTTCGCGGTTGTTCAGCGGCAGGAAGTCGACAAGGCGGCGCACCTCTGCCAGCGCCTCGACGTCATTTTCGAACGCGCCGTCCGCGACAGAGCTTTTGCGGGTGTGCGTCGATGCCCCGCCCAGTTCCTCGGCGGTGACGATCTCATTGGTCACGGTCTTGACCACGTCAGGACCGGTGACAAACATGTAGGACGTGTCCTTCACCATGAAGATGAAGTCGGTCATGGCGGGCGAATAGACCGCGCCGCCCGCGCAGGGGCCCATGATGACGGATATCTGCGGGATCACGCCCGAGGCCTCGATGTTTTTCTGGAAGATGTCGGCATAGCCCGCCAGCGCGTCCACGCCTTCCTGGATGCGGGCACCACCGGAATCGTTCAGACCAATGACCGGCGCGCCGTTCTGCATCGCCATATCCATGATCTTGCAGATCTTCTGCGCATGGGTGGCCGAGACCGACCCGCCCAGCACGGTAAAGTCCTGAGAAAAGACATAGACCATACGACCGTTGATCGTGCCCCAGCCGGTCACGACCCCATCGCCATAGGGGCGATTCTGTTCCATGCCGAAATCGGTGCAACGGTGGGCAACGAAGGTGTCGTATTCCTCGAAACTGCCCTCATCGAGCAAAAGCTCGATCCGTTCACGCGCCGTCAGCTTGCCCTTGGCATGCTGCGCATCGATCCGCTTCTGCCCGCCACCGAGACGTGCGTTCTCGCGGCGGTCATGCAATTCCTGGATAATGTCTTTCATCTGCGACCCCTTCCGGTTTGGGCCGAAAATACAGGGGAAACGCTGCGCCTCAAGGGTTTCCTCGCAAATTTGCAAATAGGCAAACCCATTATTGATGCATAGTGCAAATTAGCGAACCGCCTCAAAAAGCCGTGCAAGCATTGGACAATCCCCAAATCGAGGCATACCGATGCAGCCATGCAATCCACAAATCAGGTGCGGTTCCTCGACCGCAGCACCCCGCCTCATATTGTCACACTTGTTCTGCTCGCCGGCATGTCCGCGCTGGTGATGAATGTTTTTGTGCCGTCGCTGCAGATCATGGCCGAATGGTTTGAGACCGATTACGCGGTGATGCAGTTTTCGGTGTCCGGGTATCTGGCCGGGAACGCCCTGCTGCAACTCTTTATCGGCCCGATCTCGGACAAACTGGGGCGCAGGCCGGTGATCCTTGGCGGTCTGGTGATTTTCGCACTGGCCACCGTTGGCTGCCTGCTGGCCACAAATATCACGGTGTTCCTGATCTTCCGGATGCTACAGGCCAGCGTCGTCGTTGCCATGGTCCTCAGCCGCGCCGTGGTCCGCGACCTCTATCCGCCGAACGAGGCCGCCTCGATGATCGGCTATGTGACCATGGGCATGTCACTGGTGCCGATGCTGGCCCCCATCGCGGGCGGCTGGCTGGCGCAAAATTTCGGCTGGCACGCAAATTTCTGGTTGATGCTGGCGCTTGGGCTGGCGCTGATCGCGCTGTGCCTGCGCGATCTGGGTGAGACGACAACCGCCAGCGGGCTGACCCTTGGCCAGCAGTTCCGCGAATACCCCGAACTGTTCCGCAGCCCGCGTTTCTGGGGCTACGCCTTGGCCTGCGCGTTCTCCTCTGGCGCGTTCTTTTCCTATGTAGGTGGCGCGTCCTACGTCGGTATCGAGGTCTTCGGCCTGTCAACCACGGTGCTGGGGTTCTTCTTTGGCGCGCCCGCGGTCGGTTATGCGCTTGGCAACTACCTGTCGGGGCGGTTCTCGTCCCGCTACGGCATCAATTTCATGGTGCTCTGGGGCGGCGCGATCGTGACCGGAGGCATGGCGCTGTCGCTGGCGATCTTTGCGGTGGGGCTGGGCACTGTCTGGGTTTTCTTTGGCTGCATGACCTTCGTTGGGTTGGGCAACGGGTTGACGATCCCCAACGCCACCGCGGGCGCGCTGTCGGTCCGGCCCGGCCTGGCGGGCACCGCCTCTGGTCTGGCGGGGGCCATCATGTTGGGCGGCGGCGCGGCGCTGTCGCAACTGGCCAGCGCGCTCCTGCAACCGGGCAGCGGGGCATGGCCACTGTTGTGGATGATGTTCTTTTCCGGCCTTGCCTCTGTTGTGGCGATTTTGGTGGTGATCCGGCGCGCCCGGCAATTGCGGGGGCTGGACGCCGCCTGACAAAATTTGCATCTTTGCGCGACGAAAAAGCAAAGATGCAAAACCGGGATTCCCGAATGGCCACGCAGAAACTTTACGCCGGCGCCAAGCTGCGCGACATCCGCACCCGTTTGCACCTGACGCAAAAGGATTTCGCCGCCAAGCTGGGGATCTCCCTGCCCTATCTCAACCAGATGGAGAACAACAATCGCCCGGTCAGTACCACGGTGGTGTTGGCCTTGGCGCAAGAGTTTGGTTACGACGTGACCGAACTGGGCCAGGGCGATGCCGAACGGCTGGTCACCGACATGCGCGAGGCGCTGGCCGATCCGGTCTTTGGCGAGACCACGCCACAACTGGCCGACCTGCGCCTGACCGCCTCCAATGCGCCGGTACTGGCGCGCGCCTTTCTTGCCCTGCACCGCGCTTACCGGCAAACCCACGAACGGCTTGCCTCACTGGATGAGGCATTGGGCCGTGAAGGCGCACAGCTACAGCCAAGCCCGTGGGAAGAGGTGCGCGACTTCTTCCACTACTGCGATAATTACATCGACGCGGTGGACCGCGCCGCCGAACATTTCGCCCAGTTGCACGGCGGTGAGACCAATATCCGCAGCGCCTGCATTGATAGGCTTGAGGCGCGCGGCATCACCGTCCGCCTGTCACAGACGGCACCGATGCGCGCCTTTGACGAAGAGCGTCAGGAACTGATGCTGTCCTCGCTATTGCCGGTGGAAACCCAGACCTTTCAACTCTTGGTGCAGGTGGCGCTGTTCCGCCAGAACCAACTGCTGGAGGCGACGCTGGACCTTGCCCGGTTCCAGTCCGAAGAGGCCCGCGCCATCGCCAAGCTGGGCCTTGCCAACTATTTCGCCGGGGCCGCCATGATGCCCTACAAGGCGTTTCTGGCTGCCGCACAGGAAACCCGCCACGATCTGGAACTGCTTGCCGCGCGCTTTGGCGCTTCGGTCGAACAGGTGGCGCACCGGCTGTCGACCCTGCAACGCCCCGGTGCCAAGGGCGTGCCGTTCTTCTTTGTCCGGGTCGATCAGGCGGGGACAATCACCAAACGCCACTCGGCCACGCGGCTGCAATTTGCCCGCTTCGGCGGCGCCTGCCCGCTCTGGAACGTGCACCGAGCGTTTGAAACCCCCGGCCGTTTCCTGCGCCAACTGGCGGAAACGCCGGACGGGGTGCGCTATATCAGCCTTGCGCGCGATGTGTCCAAAACCGGCGGTCACTTTGGCGCGCCGGTGCGCCGCTACGCGATCTCGATCGGCTGCGAGGTGCGACACGCCGCTGCCCTCGTCTACGCCGACGATCTCGATTTCACCCGCGCCAGCGCGTTTGAACCCATCGGCATCAGCTGCCGCATTTGCGAACGCACCCATTGCCACCAACGCTCTGTCCCGCCTTTGGAAAAGCGCCTCACCACCACCCCCAACCGCCGCGACGTGCTGCCTTACGGGCTGGAATAAACCCGCCACGCCGGTCGCGATCTTCGTTCCGGTGAATTCAAAAGCTACGCGCTCTCATCGCCCGAACCGCCGGTGGGACCCATCACCTCGCCAAAGGCGAAATCCAGCGCGCGGTCGCGCTCATCTGGATCACGCCCCCGCCGGAACCCGACAGGGATAGCGTTCGGCGAGATCCGCCATGATCGCACAATCTGTCCCGTCCAACGGCCCTGCCCCACCAGGGCGAAACCGCAGCCGGACGGCGGCCAGAACATCGGCCTTGGTCTCGGGCGTCACATCATAGCCAAACGCCGCGCAATCCTGCCAGAACCGCGCCTCATCCAGCGCCGCGTTCCGCGCCTTTGGCCAGACCGCCAGGCCGCGCCGCGCCAGTCGTTGCCAGTCGAACCGGCCTCCGGGGTCGATCTTGCGGCCCAGCGCGGTGTCGGAATGGCCAACAACCCGCTCCGGCGGGATGGTCCAACGGCTAAAGATGCCTGCAAGCACCGCCTCCAGCACTGCCATCTGCGGCTCGGGGAATGGATGGAATCCGGTGTTCGCCAGTTCGATGCCGATGGACTGCGAATTCACGTCGGCCATTGCGCCCCATGTCCCCTGCCCGGCGTGCCAAGCGCGATCACCTTCCTGCACCAGTTGCCACAGGCGCCCGTCTTCGGCGATCACGTAATGGCAGGACACCTCGCTTTCGGGGGCGCACAGCCAGTCGCGCGCGGCCCCTGCCGAGGTCATGGCAGTGTAATGCAGCAAAACCATATCCGGCACGGTTGGTCCGCGCCGGTCACCGAAGTTCGGCGAAGGATGCCAGATCGCCTCCGGCGTCATGTTAGGTTAACCGCCGCGCACCGCGCGGAAAGGCGCCGGATTCCAGCTACAGGCAAAGCCGTCACCATCCGGGTCCAGCCCCTTGCGGTCTTTCTCGGGGCCGCCCAGCGCCAGAAATTCTTCCTGTGCAAGATCGGCAGAGGCATAGGACGCGCAGGCCCGCTGCGACCGCGAGCCACCGTTGAAGGACGATCGTTTGTACAGCGCCGTGCCCACCGGGTTGGTGGTCCGCAGGGCGTATTCCACGATGTTGGGCGCGTCAGAGCCGGGCCGCTTGGGCAGAGCCTCTGGTTGGATAACAGAGTATTGCGCGCGGTTGCGCTGAATCAGAGCAGCATCCGCCGCGATGTCGCGGGTCGCGGACACGGCGGTAAAGTCGTTCTCGCCGGAAATGCCGCGCGCATTGGCCACAACTGGCGGCGCCGGATTGCCGGGGGCCGCATCGACAGGGGCCACACCGGAATTGAGCGCGCGGGCCGCAGCGGCGGCGACGACGTCACTCTCGTCGATCGGGCCGGATTGCACGGGCGTGGCCGCCGGGATCGATGCCGTCTGCCCGTTCAGCTGCGCCTCGCGGCGCGCCGCGTAATCGTCGTAGCTGCCAAAGCCCACGCCCGCGCCCGGATCGGGCACCTTCGCGCCGCTGTCGGGAACGCTGGGTTCGCAAGCCGCCACCACCAGCGCCGCCAAAATCAGGAATTGGGTCCGCATCATTCGTCCTGTCTGCTCTTTTGCGGCCCGCCCTACCACCATTTGACCGGTTTGGCCACAAATCCTGCGGCCTGCTCCAGCGCATAGGCGCAATTCAGCAGATCGCCCTCTTCCCAAGGCCTGCCGATCAGTTGCAACCCCAGCGGCAGCCCCTGTTTGCTCACCCCCGCAGGCACCGAAATGCCCGGCAGACCGGCAAGGTTCACCGTCACGGTGAACACATCATTGAGGTACATCTGCACCGGGTCCGCCTCTGTCATCTCGCCCAGGCCAAAGGCGGCAGAGGGCGTGGCAGGCGTCAGGATCGCGTCCACGCCTTGGGCAAAGACATCCTCAAAGTCCTTCTTGATCAGCGTCCGCACCTTGCGCGCGCGGTTATAGTAGGCGTCATAAAAGCCCGCCGACAGGACGTAGGTGCCAACCATGATACGGCGCTTGACCTCTTCGCCAAAGCCTTCGGCACGGGTCTTTTCGTACATCTCGGTGATGCCATCGCCCTGGCTTAGCTTGGCCCGGTGGCCATAACGCACCCCGTCATAGCGCGCGAGGTTCGAGGACGCCTCCGCCGGGGCGATCACGTAATAGGCGGGCAGCGCGTATTTGGTGTGCGGCAGGCTGATGTCGACCAGCTTGGCGCCGGCGTCCTGCAACATCCTGCGCCCATCGGCCCAGAGCACGTCAATCTCCTCGGGCATCCCGTCCATATGGTATTCGCGCGGAATGCCGATGGTCTTGCCGTTGATGTCGCCGGTCAGCATCGCCTCGAAATCCGGCACCGCCAGATCCGCGCTGGTGCTGTCCTTGGGGTCATGCCCGCACATCGCCTGCAACATGATCGCCGCGTCGCGCACGTCCTTGGCCATCGGTCCCGCCTGATCCAAGGATGACGCAAAGGCCACGATCCCCCAGCGAGAGCAACGTCCGTAGGTCGGCTTGATGCCGGTGATGCCGGTAAAGGCCGCAGGCTGGCGGATCGACCCGCCAGTATCGGTGCCGGTCGCCCCCAGACACAGGTCCGCCGCCACCGCAGAGGCAGAGCCACCGGACGAGCCGCCCGGCGTCAGCGCCGCGTCATCATTGCCGCGCCGCCACGGGTTCACCGCGTTGCCATAGGTGCTGGTCTCATTCGATGAGCCCATGGCGAATTCGTCCATGTTCAACTTGCCGAGCATGACCGCGCCCGCATCGAACAACTGGGTCGTCACGGTGGATTCGTATTCCGGCTTGAACCCTTCAAGGATGGCAGAGGCCGCCTGCGACGCCACACCCTTGGTGCAGAACAGGTCCTTGATGCCCAGCGGAATACCGCACAGCGACGGCGCATCGCCTGCCTTGATCCGCGCATCGGCGGCGGCGGCCTGTTCCCGCGCAATCTCTGGCGTCTTGTGGACAAAGGCGTTCAGCGCATCGGCCTTGTCGATGGCGCTCAGGCAGGCCTCGGTCAGTTCGACGCTGGTCACGTCGCCCTTGCGCAGCGCATCGCGCGCCTCGGCGATTTTCATCTTCGTGAGATCGGTCATTCCACCACCTTCGGAACCGCAAAGAACCCTTCGCGCGCGTCGGGCGCGTTCGACAGGATCTTGTCCTGCATATTGCCGTCCGTCACCCCGTCCTTGCGCCGCTTGAGCCGCATCGGCGTCACCGACACCATGGGCTCGACGCCCTCGACATCTACCTCGTTCAACTGCTCGATGAACCCGAGGATGTCGTTGAAGGATTGCGCCAGCGCGGGCAGATCTTCGTTTTCCACCTTGATGCGGGCAAGTTTTGCCACGCGCGCCGCTGTCTCGATGTCGATCGACATGGGGGCCTCATTCGTTTCCGGATCAAGGGCAGGCTTTAGCGCCCCGCCTGCCGCGCCGCAAGCACATGGCGCGTCCAGACCGCGATCATCCAGCCCAGCATCACCGCATTCAGCAGATGCCACAGGAAATGCGTGCCGATTGGCAGTGCGGCACACAATGGCCCATCAAGGATGCGGGCCGACATGGACACCAGCAGGATCGCCACGCCAATGGCCAATCCACGCGCCGTTTCCGGCGCGCGGCGGCGCAGCAGCAGGGCATAGATGGCAATCAACAGCGGAACCGGCGCATAGCTGGCCGTGCTGCCCAGTCCGGGGAGCAGACCAAACAGCGGTGCCGTGACCGCGGCAAACGGAATGAACAGCACCGTCAGCCCCAGCGCGGGCCAGACCGACAAGCCCCAGAAATCGCGGTTTGCCGCGTAGATGTAGACCAGCACATAGATCAGGATCGGCACCACGTCCGCGATCCCCGCCCAAGGCTGCGCAAAGGTGTGAAACAGGAACGACCCACAGCCGATCACCCCGAGGATCAGGCAAAGCACCCGCCCCAGCCCAAAGGTGCAACGCCATAGGACCACCGCCGCCAGCACAAAGGCGGCGTTGGTCACGGCGTTCAGCGGCTCTGACCAGAACTCTGGCCCCAGCCGCTCGCAATATCCGTCGATGGCCTGCGTCCAGTCCATGTGTCTTCTCTGTCCAAATTCCCTGAGAACAACACCTGCCACAGAGCAAGACCTTCAGCAATCTGGCCTCCCGCTGCTGACATGCTAGGGTTTGCGCCGCAGACAACAGGGAGAGACCCATGCAGATCATCTGGCTAGGCCACGGCAGTTTCCGCATCGAGATCGGCGGCGAGGTGCTGCTGATTGACCCGTGGATCAACGGCAATCCGATGATGGAGGGTCAAGACGCAGAGGCCGCCGTCGCAGGCGCGACCCAGATCCTCGTGACCCACGGCCATTTCGACCACACCAATGATATCGTCGAGATCAGCCAAAAGACCGGCGCGCCGGTGTCGGGCATGTATGAACTGGCAACCGCGCTGACCGGGATGGGCGCGGTTGAGGGCAACGCCTTCAACAAGGGTGGCACGGTGCGGTTTGGCGCGGTGGCGGTGACCATGGTCCCCGCCTCGCACAGCTCCTCGATGGCGGTGGACGGGGTGGCCCGCTACATGGGGATGGAGACGGGGTTCATGATCGCGGGCGAGGGTCACACGATCTATCATTCCTCCGACACCGCCATCATGGCCGACATGGGCTGGATGGGGGCCTATTTCAAACCCGACATCGGCATCCTGTCGGCGGGCGGTTATTACACCATGGACATGAAACAGGCGGCATGGGCGGCCAAGGAATACTTTGATTTCAAGACGGTGATCCCCGGGCACTACCGGACCTTCCCCGCGTTGGAACAATCGGCCGAGGTGCTGGCAGAGGGCCTGCCGGGGGTGGATGTGATCGAGCCGCAGGTCATGCAGCCGATCACGGTCTGACACCCAAGCCTGTTCCTTGGTGAGAGCCGAAGCAAGGGAACCGCGCTAAAGGCGCGGCGCGACAGGGTCGGTGGGCGGGCGATGCGGCCCGCAGGGACGCGAGTCCCGTCCCCGACCCGCTCAGGGAATCATGGCGCCCCGACGGTCAAAGCTGACCTTCTCGGTCGTCAGGTCGTCATAGATCACCTCCACCGTCATGCTCTCGACCGACTTCAGCGGGAAGGCGCGATAGGGCAGCCCGTCGTCGGGCAGCATGGCGTTGGGGGCATTGGTCTCCTCGTGGCAGGCGGGCAGCGGCCAGGGTTCCGGCTCTGCCCCGTTGAGACCCACATGGATCGCCACCAGACCGCAGCGCCACGCCCAAAGGTGGGTGACATAGACAAGGTCCTGCCCGTCGAACTCGCGCACCGCGATCCAGTTGGCGCGGGTCGCCCCCAGAATCGGTTTGACCTCGACCGCAGTGGTAAAGCGGCCCGTGGCGACCTGTTGTTCGGCTGTGTAGGGCAGCACGCGCTCCGGCCCCGGATCGGCTTCGGAACTGGGCGGCGGCGCTTCGTCAGAGTAACTCAGCGCATCGGCGGCCTCGACCTGTGGCGCGGGTGCGGTGTCAACCCGCTCGGCGGCCCCGTCTGGTCCGCCACTGGCGATGGCAATGACGATTAGAATGAGATCAAGCATAAGGCGCGTCCTGTCTGAAATTCCCGGGTCAGGCCGCTTTCGGTGCGGCCCCCGCCCGCCTATAGTGCCGACAAAAGGTCAACTGGCAGGATCACCATGACACGCGAGTGCGGCGCGGCTCAAACTGTAAATATCCTGATCGTCGCACAGGCCGGTCGGCTGTCCTATGAGGCGGTGCTTTTTGCCGCCTCTTTGCAGGCGCAGGGTGAGGACCGCTTTCGCCTGATCGTGGCGGAACCCGCGCCCGGGCCGCTGTGGGAGTCCGATCCCCGCATCCGCCAGCCTGAGGTGCGCGCCCTGCTAGAGGATCTGGGCGCAGACATCCGCCCCTTTGAGGCACAGCACTTTGGCGCATCCTATCCATATGGCAACAAGATCGAGGCGCTGCGCGTCTTGCCAGAGGGAGAGCCGTTTGTCTTTTTCGACACCGACACGCTGATCCTTGACCGCCTGTCGCGGGTGCCCTTCGATTTCGACCGCCCCACCGCGTCGATGCGACGCGAAGGGACATGGCCGCAAATAGAGCTATACGGGCCGGGCTACACGCAGATCTGGAAGGCGCTTTATGACCGGTTCGGACTGGACTTTGACAGCAGCCTCGATCTGAGCTGGCCCGATGAATACTGGCGGCGGTATCTCTATTTCAACGCCGGGTATTTCTTCTACAAATGCCCCCGGCTGTTCGGGGATCGCTTTCTTGAATACGCTCTGACGGTGCGCGACGACCCGCCCGCCGAACTGGTCTGCCAAAGCTTTGACCCATGGCTGGATCAGGTGGTCCTGCCGCTGGTGATCCATGGGCTGGGCGGCGCGCGCGACACCCTGCCCGAGGGCTTGCTGGACGGCGAGGTCAGCTGTCACTACCGGGTGCTGCCCCTGCTCTATGCGCGCGAGGCGGACCGGGTGGTCGAAGTGCTCGAAGAGGTCACAGCCCCCAACCGGGTCAAGAAAGTGCTCAAGGGTTATGACGCGATCAAGCGGATGATCTATCAGGAGCGCGGTCAAAAGGTGCGCGCGCTGTTCGACCGGGACGACCTGCCCCGCCGCGAGCAGGCGATCCGCAACAAGATCAAGCGCGAAGGATTCTGGATGCGCTAGGCGCAGATTTGACGCCGTGTCATTGCCGCCCCGTGGTATGCTGCTACAGCGATCAGGACGAGGTGATTTGATGTCAGATTTTGTCACGGTGCTGGTAGGCACCACCAAGGGTCTGTTCCTGCTGCGCTCTGACGCCGCGCGGTCGGACTGGACGGTCAGCGGGCCGCTTTGCGACGGCTGGTCAATCAATCACGCGATTGGGGACGCGACCAGCGGCGCGCTCTGGGCCGGGGGTGGCAATGAATTTCACGGGGCGGGTGTCTGGCGGTCGACCGATGGCGGCGAAAGCTGGGCTATGACCAAACTTGCCGACGGCACCATGGATGAGTGGATCCGCAACGATCCCGACACCGCCGCCTTTTTCGGGGCGGAACCGCAGCCGCCCGCGCCCTTTTCTGGCCGGGTCCAGTCGATCTGGTCGCTGGGGCGGGTGAATGACAAGCTCTATGCCGGGGCCAAACCGGCGACCCTGTTTGTCAGCGAAAACGGCGGCGAGACGTGGGACGCGGTCGAAAGCCTGACGGATCACCCCTCGTCCGACAGTTGGCAGCCCGGAGGCGCGGGCCTGACGCTGCACACGATTGTCAACAGCCCGGACGATCCGGCGAAACTGTGGCTGGGGATTTCCTCTGCCGGAGTCTTTGCCACCGAGGATGGCGGCGGCAGCTGGGAGCGGCGCAACCGGCTGTCCAATGCCGAGGCCTGCGGCCATCACCATCACCCGGCGGCCCCGAAGGACGGGGAGACCGGGCATTGCGTCCACAATCTGGTGCGGGCGGGCGGTGCGGGCGACCTGTTGTACCAGCAAAATCACCACGGGGTCTGGCGCTCTGCCGATGGCGGGCGCAGTTGGGATGACATCACCGAGGGGCTGCCCTCGACCTTTGGGTTTCCGGTGGCGGTGCATCCCGATCAGGCCGGTACGCTTTGGGTGCTGCCCCTGAACGGGGACAGTGCCGGGCGATATCCGCCCGACGCCTCGGCGGCGGTCTGGCGGTCGCGCGATGGCGGCGATAGCTGGCAGGCGTGCCGCGCTGGTCTGCCGCAGGCGCATTGCTTTTTCACCGTGCTGAGGCAGGCGATGGCCACCGACCGGGCCGCCGCGCCGGGGGTCTATTTCGGGACCAACTCGGGCTCGATCTTTGCCAGCTTTGACGAAGGCGACAACTGGTCCGAGATCGCGCGGCATCTGCCCACGGTGCTGTCTGTGGAGACCGTGACGGCGGTGTAATCCACCCTTGTCCGCGCGTGGACAGAGGTCACCCCTAGAAAAATCAAGGGGTTACAGAGGCACTTTTACCTTTGGGTAACGATTGGCCGGTCCGGGCGCACCGTACGATCCGGCCATTTTCCATGCTTAGTTCAGCGTATAACAGGCCGGGTCCGAGGCACAGCGGCCAATGGCGGCGCGCAGGGCCGGTGACTTGCCGTCTTGATACTGGTTGTACCCGGCAGGCAGCATGTCGTGGCGTTCAAGCTGATGCTGGTAGAGGTCGAACACCCGCGCATTGGCGGAAAAATCGCTGGTGACATTGTCCAGCCGGTCGTAGTGGGACAGCCATACGCGCTCTGCCTCGGCATTGCGGCCCAGCGCCGCCAGCGCCAGACCGCGATAGAAATCGGCCTGATCCATGTAAGAGCTGGTGAACCGCGCCACCTCCAGCAGCGCGTTGTCTGGCTGATCCGCCATCAAGAGCAGGCGCACATACCAATCCCTGTCATAGCTTTGAAATCCCGTCATCCGAAGCGACTCTTGGTAGTCGGCGAGCCGCTTTTGCGGGGCATCCCTATGGGCATCCGACCGGGTGCGATAGGCATTGACGGCTTCGGTTGTCAGCAGCCATCCGGTGTCGATCGCGCGGGTACACTGCTCTATCGTGTCGTCCTGATAATATTCGCACTCTGCCATCGCGGCCTTGGCGTGCTCGCGCCGCGCTGTGTCAAAATATAGCGGCCCCTCGGGCAGATTTACGACATAAGACAGGCCAAACGCCTCACTGTAGTCGTCATAGCCGATCCGACCGGAAATCACGCAGTCGGTGGCGGCGGCGCAGGCCGCAAGGGCGGCGCGTGACCCGGCACCGAACTTGCCGTCAATCGCGCCCGTGTAGAAGCCTGACCTTTGCAGAAAGCCTTGCAGGTCTTTGGCGCTGGTGTCGGTTTCGTCCTGATCCTCTTCGAAGATCGCCCCCATCCATGCCTCGACCGCCTCATCCGCGCGCCCGAGGCGGGCAAGGATATTGCCGTACACCACATCTGTCTCCCGTTGAAAGAAAGAGCGCGACCATTGGCTGGTGACGGCCCGCACCGCCTCCACGTCGTCAAGCGCGCCCGCGTAATCGCCTTTGCGGTAGCGGATGGCGGCGCGATTCTTGAATAGACTGTGGTCCGGGGGCACCGCGTCGATGAGCCGGGTCATGACGACTTCAGCCTCTTCAAACGCCTCGATTGCGGCATATTGCACGGCAAGGAAATTCGCGATTTGCGTGCGCTCCTCAGCGTCGAAATCGCCCTCCTGCAACATCGCCTCACACAGATGGATGTTCATTTCCGGCTGGCCCTGATTGCAACTGCCCTGCCCGTCCGGTTCGCCCAATGCCACCAGAAGACTGCTGGAGGCGCTGCGGCTGAGATCCAGCGAAGTGTCGGAGACCGGCACCGGCAACAGGTCTGGCGCGGCATCCGTGTCCGGCGGCAGGCAGTCGCTTTCATAGCTGCACCGTTGCACGGCGATGCGGGTCAGCGCGGTATAGCGGCCGTCGGCGGCCTGATCGAGATAGCCGGCGCTGGCCAGCGCCTGTTGCCATGCGCGCACCCGGCTGTCGCCCTGTGGCCTGTCGGACAACAGGTCATCCCAGACCTGAAAGGCGGTGTTCACATTGCCCGCCGCGCGTTCGAACAGGCCCAACCGGGCAAGGAACCGTTCGGGGGGCGCGGATGTAGCGTCAATGGCGGCGCGCATGGCCAGCGCCGCGTCCGCGTGCCGCCCCAGCGCGTCCAGCGCCAGCGCGCGGTTTTCCAAAAGCGCCGGAGTGTCCGGGCGCAGCGTCAGCGCGGCCTGAAACGCCTCATGCGCGGCAAAGGCGTCTCCGGTGGCGAAAAACGCGGCCCCCACGGCGTTTTGCAGCGCCGCCGCTTCGGTATCGTCCCACTCGCCAGAGGCCAGCGCGGCGCGGCAGACGCGCAGGATCTGCTCCCACCCGTCGGCCTCGGTGCAGGCGCGCGCGGCCCCTTGCGCGGCGGGGGCCTTGGCGGTGTCTTTGGCGGTCCCGGCGGCGTCGGGGGCCAGCGCGATGGCCAGTTGCCGTTCGGCGGCCTGCGCCGTCGGGCAGTTGGCAAAGCGTTGCAGATGCAGGCGCAGCCCCTCCGCGCCCAGTGCGGTGATCCGGTCCAGATGCGCCTGCGCCCCGGCGCAGGGGGCGGCATTGACGATGCCCAGCGTCGCCAGTTCCTGACCGGTAAAGACATACATGTCGTCCGCCGGGGTCAGCAGCATCTTGTTGACCACGGCCCCGTGGACCCCGAAATCGTCATAAGCGGTCATGATGTCGGCCAGCGCAACCTGCCCGGACCGCAGGCTGTCGCTGTTCGAGGCCAGTTGGTGTACGCCCAGCGCGCCATCAGCGGTGCGGGCGACCCCGGCAAAGAACAGGTAGGAACAGGCGGAAAAACAATCTGCGCCTTCGGGGATCACCGTGCTCAGGCCCGCCTCGCGGACGGTATAGGCCATGGTCAGTGCCGAATGCACCGACCCGCCGCGACTGGACAGCGACAGTTGGCTGACCTGCGGATAGGTGCTGAGGGCGCGGTTTAGCAGAACCGGCGTGCGGATGTCGATGGCATCGACCAGCGACAGGACATGCGGAGTGTCGGTGTCGTAAGTGATTGGATAGAATTCGGTCTTCTGTTCTGCCGCCGCTGTTTGCGCGCCGATCATCAGCGCAACGGTCAAAATGCGGAAATTGGCGGGACAAATCATGCCAGCAAACCTCATGAACGGGTTCCGGACTGGCGCGGGAATTGCGCCGGAACAGGGGCAATCCTGCACGAAACCGGGCCTGATCTCAATGATTTTGCACGGAGGGCGGCCTTGGCGGTTCTTGTCGAAGCCCGCTGGAAGAACCGCTTTCAATCCCCTACTGCTAAACGCACAGGACATTAGGGAGAGACAAATATGACTCAGGAAGAACCCAGCTACGGTTTTGACACGCTTCAGATCCACGCAGGCGCGCGGCCCGATCCGGCCACCGGCGCGCGGCAGGTGCCGATTTATCAGACCACAGCCTATGTGTTCCGCGATGCCGAACACGCCGCCGCGTTGTTCAACCTGCAAGAGGTCGGATACATCTATTCGCGCCTGACCAACCCCACCGTTGCCGCCCTGCAAGAGCGGGTTGCGGTGCTGGAGGGCGGCGTGGGCGCTGTCTGCTGTTCCTCGGGTCACGCGGCGCAGATCATGGCGCTGTTTCCGCTGATGGCGCCCGGGCGCAATGTGGTGGTGTCGACGCGGCTGTACGGTGGCTCGATCACCCAGTTCAGCCAGACCATCAAGCGCTTTGGCTGGTCCGCAACCTTTGTCGATTTTGACGATCTGGATGCGGTGGCGGCGGCGATTGATGACGACACCCGCGCGGTGTTCTGCGAGAGCATCGCCAACCCGGGCGGCTATATCACCGATCTGGATGCAATTTCCGCGATTGCCGACAAGGCGGGTCTGCCGCTGATCGTCGACAACACCTCGGCCACGCCCTACCTCTGCCGCCCGATTGATCATGGCGCGACGCTGGTCGTGCATTCGATGACCAAGTACCTGACCGGTAATGGCACCGTGACCGGCGGTGTGGTGGTGGATTCGGGCAAGTTCGACTGGTCCGCCAGCGACAAGTTCCCGTCCCTGTCGGAGCCGGAACCGGCCTATCACGGGCTGAAGTTCCATGAGACTTTCGGCCCGCTGGCGTTCACTTTTCACGGCATCGCCATCGGGTTGCGCGATCTGGGCATGACGCTGAACCCGCAGGCGGCGCATTACACGCTGATGGGGATCGAGACGCTGAGCCTGCGGATGGAGCGCCACGTCGAGAACGCGATGAAGATCGCCGCATGGCTGGAGGGACATGACGCGGTGGCGGGTGTGACCTATGCCGGGCTACCGTCGTCGCCCTATAACGACCGGGTGGCGCGGATTTGCCCGAAAGGCGCGGGCGGTCTGTTCACCGTGGCGCTGAAGGGCGGCTACGAGTCCTGCATCAAGTTTGTCGACGCGCTGGAGATCTTTAGCCATGTCGCCAACCTTGGCGATACCCGCAGTCTTGTGATCCACTCGGCCTCGACCACGCACCGGCAGTTGTCCGAAGAGCAGCAGGTTGCGGCGGGGGCCGCCCCCAACGTGGTGCGCATCTCCATCGGGATCGAGGATGCGGACGATCTGATCGCCGACCTCAATCAGGCGCTGAACAAGGCCAAGTAAAACGACAAAGGGCGGGGAATTCCCCGCCCTTTCCTGTTACGTTGCCCGGTGTCCCCGGCGTCCCCGGTGACCAAAGCGTCAGTCGGCGATGGTAAAGACCATTGTCACCTCGGCGCGCACCTCCAGTTCGCCCGCCGCGACCGGCACGTCCTTGGCGACAACCGCCTCTTCCATTATCATCGGTTCCGCCCGCGCGATGGAGCGCACCAACGGCTCTGCCGTATCGCGCAGTTCCAGCACCGGGCCAAGCGTCACCCCCGCCGCGTCGGCGTAAAGCTTGGCCTTGGCGATGGCGTCGGCCACCGCGCGGCGACGGGCCTCATCCTCGATCGGGCGCGGCTCTTGCACGCTGAACGACAGGTTTTGCAGTCGGTTGGCGCCATCGTCCAGAACCGCCGACAACAGCGCGCTGATCCCGTCAAGGTCACGCACCCGCACGCTGACCGTGTTGGTGGCGTAAAAGCCCAGAAAGACGTCCTCATTGCGATTGTTGTCCCAGCGGGTCTGTTCATTGACCCGCAATTGGGTGGTCTGGATGTCGCGCGTTTCGACCCCGAGACCGGCAAGCCGGGCAAGAATCGCCTCGACCGCGTCGGAGGTGGCGTTCATCGCCTCGACCGCCGTGGGACCGCGCCCGTCGGCCCCCAGCGTGATCACCGCCATGTCCGGAACGACCGCCAGATGGCCCTCGCCCGAGACGCTCAGGCGGCCCTCTGCCGCCGCGACATGCGGCAGCGAAAGCGCCACTACCGTCAAGAATGCCAAAATTCGCATAAATTGCCTCACAATCTGTAGGATTCTGTAATGACTGTCTCGCGATCGGGTGAAATCGGCAAGGGTGCAACAGCTGCTTTCTTTTCTTCGGCAAAGAGTTGCCTTATATAATTTAGACGCTGCGCAAGGACTCCCGCAGTGATGGCAGGCCTGATAAGAACCGCTCATGACACCAAATTTTGCGCTCTCGCTCTCTTTCGAAGGTATCAGCCTGCTCCGGCGGATGGGTCCACGTTGGGCCCTGATCGACGACGTTGCTCTGGATCATGATGACTTTGACGCGCAGGTCCTGAACCTGCGCGACCATGCCGAACGTCTGGACCCGACCGGCGCGCAAGTCGCGCTGATCATTCCGAACGAGCAGATCCGTTATCTGGATCAGCCCGACCTTGGGGGGGACGAAATCAGCCGCGATGTGGCGATCCGCGCCTCTCTGGACGGGGCGACGCCCTATGCGGTGTCGGACCTTGTTTTCGATTACGTGGTCAGTGGTGGGCGGCTGCAAGTTGCGGCGGTGGCACAGGAAACGCTGGACGAGGCGCAGAGCTTTGCCCGCGAACACGGGTTTGAGCCGGTCTGCTTTCTGGCCAAAGCGGCAAGGGACGCCTTTGACGGGCCGGTGTTCTTTGGCAAGACCGGGAACTGGAACCGCGTTGTCACGCGCCCGTCCCGTGCCATCGACATTGTCCCGGCGGATGAGGCCGCGTTGCGCCCGCTGCCGAAACCGGAACTGGTGACCCCGCCCGCGCCGAAACCCGCCGCAGCGCCCGAGCCTGTGGCCGAGCCAATTGCGCAGCAGTCGCCACAGCCCGAGGCCGCGCCGGAGCCGCTGGTGCAAACGACCCCAGCGCCAAAGCCGGTGCCGCAACCGGCGTTCCACCAGCGACCAGAGCCCGAGGTTGAGGTCCAACCGGACCCGCCCGCGCCGCAGATGCCGGTGACCCCGCCTGTCGCCGCGCCAAAGGCCCCGGCCCAAGCAGCGCCAAAGGCCCCTCCAAAAGCACCGGCAGCGGCGAAACCGCTGGCCGCACCGACCGCCTCCGCAGCACCGGTGGCGACGAAACCTGTGCCCTCTCCGGTCGCCGCCAAGGCAAAAACGCCAGAGACGCCGCGCGCAGACAGCGCCCCGGTGGCCCCGGCCCCCACGACAGAGACGGACACACCCCCGGCCTTTTCGACCATCCGTGCCGGGCGCGGTCTGCCGGACGGCGCCGCCCCTGCCCTGACCGGCGCATTGAAATCGCGGTTCACGCCCGTCACCCCTCACGGCTCTGACGTACCCGCAGCCGATCCCACGCCGGAAGAGAAGAAAGCCTCTGGCAAGACAGGGTTTTTCGCCACGCCTGCGGCCTCGGCGCTGCTCGCGCAGGCGGCTGCCGCCGTCGAGGCGACAGAGATCGCCCAGCGAGACAAACCCGCAAAACCGGACGCGCCGAAGCGCCCGGAGCTGCCACCCAGGCTGAAAGCCAAGACCAAGGCAAAGGCCCCGGCAAAGGCCGGCCTGAAAGCCCTGCCCAAGATGGCCGCCGCGCGCGTCGCCGGTCTGGCGGCGGCCCCGCCGCGCGCCGCAAAGATGGATGAGACCATCGCCCCGCCGGTGGCGGCGCGTCAGGCAACGCCCGCACCCACCCGCGCCGCGCGCCCCAATCCTCTGGCCAAGCTGGCCGCCCTGCGGGGACCGCGTCCGAACGCCGAAATCGGCGGTCCGGCCTTTGCCACCGGCGGGGCCGCAACGGCCACCGCAAGCCCCGCCCATGCGATGTTCGGGTCGTCGAACGAGCGGGACCGGATGACCGTCTTTGGCGCGCGCGACCGCGGCGAGACCGGCGGCAAGCCCCGCTACCTTGGCCTCTTGCTGACCGCACTGCTGTTACTGTTCCTCGCCGGGGTTGCGGCATGGGCCTCGGTCTTTCTGGAGGACGGGCTTGCGCGGCTCTTCCGTTCTGGGGATGAGCCCCCGGCCAGCGCGGTTGCATCGCTTCCCGATGGCGCGGATGCGCCGGATGCGCTCGACAACGGGGTTGTTCTTGAATCCGCGTCGCCCGCCGCCATCTCTCCTCCGGCGGTGTCGTTGCGGCCCGTGGCCCGGCCCGCCGAGGACATTCGTCTGGCCGCCTTCGATACCCCCGATGTCGTTCCTGACGCGCCGGTGCCGCCCTTGTCGGTTCCGCTTGACCCGCGCCAGTTGACCGCCGAAGAGGCCGCCGCCACCTATGCCGCCACCGGCATCTGGCAGCGCGCGCCGGTCAAGCCGATGACACCGCCCGCAGATGGCGTCGATGACATCTACGCCGCCTCGATCGACCCCAGCATCCAGATTTTCGACGCCGTGGCCCTGCCCGACGCCAAGGAACTGGAGCGGGAGCCGAGCCTGCAAGACCCCGGCCTGCCGCCGCCTGCGGGTCTGACCTTTGACTTTGACCAGCGCGATGTTGTGCGCGCCACCCCCGAGGGCGCGCTGACCCCGGATGGTTTGCGCATTTTCACCGGCCGCCCGCCGGTCATCCCGCCGCTGCGCGGCGAAAGCACCTCGGCCGGGCCGGTTGTCCCGGAGACGCCGGATGGCACAACCACGGTGCCGCGCCTGCGCCCGCAAGCCCGCCCGAGCGACATCATCGAACAGCGTGAGCGTAGCCAGTTGCGCGGCATCACCCGCACCGAACTGGCCAGCATCCGCCCGACCATGCGCCCCGTCACCGTACAGGAGCAGGCCGAGGTGGACGCACCCGACGCCACCGATCAGGCGGTGGCGCGGTCCTTGGTGCCGGTCGGTCGCCCGCGCAACATGGAGGCCATCGTGGATCGGGCCGACCGCAGCATTGCGCCCAGCCCGGTACAGACCGCCGCCGTCGCCGCTGTTGCGCCCCGCACCGTCGCGCCCAAGATCCCGTCAAGCACCAGCGTCGCCCGCTCTGCCACGCTGGAAAACGCGATAAACCTGAAGAAGATCAACCTGATTGGGGTTTATGGCGCTTCCGACAACCGCCGCGCCTTGGTGCGTCTGGCCAATGGCAAATACCAGAAGGTCAAGGTTGGCGATCGGCTGGATGGTGGTCAGGTGACGGCCATCGGCGATGAGGACCTGCGCTATTCCAAGGGCAGCCGGAACGTGACGTTGACGATTCCGCGCGGCTGACCGGCTATCGAAACATTGGAACGCAAAAGCCCCGCCAGAGACTGACGGGGCTTTTTTCGTCCTGTGTTGCGGTGGTCAGGCGACGTCGCCCAACTCTCCGCTTTCGATCTGCTCGCGTTCGATGGATTCGAAGAGCGCCTTGAAGTTGCCCTCACCGAAACCGTCATCGCCCTTGCGCTCGATGAATTCAAAGAAGATCGGCCCGATCACGGTCTTTGAGAAGATTTGCAGCAGGATTCGGGTTTCACCGCCGTCCACCACGCCTTCGCCGTCGATCAGGATACCGTGCTTCTTCATACGGTCCAGCGGCTCATCATGGCCTTTCACGCGGTCAAACGACATGTCGTAGTAGGCGTCCGGCGGGCCGGGCATGAACTTGACCCCCAGTTCGGCGATCTGGTCGGTGGCGTCATAGATGTCACGCGCGCCGACGGCGATGTGCTGGATGCCTTCGCCATTGTACTTTTTCAGATAGGCGACGATCTGGCCCTTCTCGCCCCGGTCTTCGTTGATCGGGATGCGGATACGGCCACAGGGAGAGGTCAGCGCGCGGCTGAACAGCCCGGTGAATTTGCCCTCGATGTCGAAAAAGCGGATTTCGCGGAAGTTGAACAGGTCCCCGTAGAAGTGGAACCACTTGTCCATATTGCCCTTGAAAACGTTGTGGGTCAGGTGATCGAGGTAATAGAACCCCACGCCGCGCGGCTTGGACTGTTCGATCCAGTCAAACTCGGCGTTGTAGGGCGAGGTGTCATAATACTGATCGGTGAAATAGATCAGGCTGCCGCCGATGCCCTTGATCGCGGGCCAGTCGACGGTTTTGTCGGCACCCTCGTAAGGCTCTGCCCCCTTGGCGATGGCATGGTCATAGGCGTGCTGCGCATCGACCACGCGCCACGCCATTGCGGGGGCGCAGGGGCCGTGTTCGGCAACAAACTTGGCCGCAAAGCTGTCGGGTTCGGCGTTCAGCACGTAGGTGATGTCCCCCTGCTGCCAAAGCTCGATCTGTTTGGTCTTGTGGTTGGCGACATGGGCATAGCCCATGCGGGCAAAGAGATCGCGCAGGTCCTGCGGCTCCGGGCTTGCGAATTCGACAAATTCGAATCCGTCGGTGCCAGCGGGGTTCTCTGCGGTGATGGCGGCCTGCGGGGCGTCGTGCGGGAAGGGTCCCATGCGTCTCTCCTGCTGTGAATGTCCTACAAGCAATGTATCTTTACCGGGGCGCGGGTTTTGCGCATAATTGGCCAATATGGCAGACAGGGTGCGCGGAATGCGCCTGAAAGGCAGGTTTCATGCAGGAAAAGCGCGCGACTCTGGATGCGACGGATATTGCCCTGCTGGATGCGGTTCAGCGGGATGGTCAGACCACCGCGCAGGATCTCAGCGCCGCCTTGAACCTGTCGCCCAGTCAGGCGGGGCGGCGGCGGCAGCGTCTGGAAGAGGCGGGCGTCATTCGCGGCTATCGCGCACGGCTGGACCCGGAACGTCTGGGCCTTGATGTGCAGGCCTTTGTTCAGGTGCAACTGGCGCGGCACGGGGCCAAGGAAGGCGCGGAATTCGCGCGGTTGCTGCGCGTCCGGCCTGAAATCATCTCTGCCTGGACCATGACGGGCGAGGCCGACTACCTGCTGCGGGTCTATTGCCCGGACCTGACATCGCTCAACCGCCTGATTCACGAGGTTCTGCTGGCGCACCCGGTGGTGGCGCGGGTGCATTCACAGATCGTGATGGACCAGCCCAAGGCGGATGCGCCCCTGCCCATAGGTTGACGTGCCGCGCTAGAACGGCACGTCGTCGGCGGTGTGAATGAACCGGGCGACCACCTTTTTGATGCCCGCCTTTTCAAACTCGATTTCCAGCTTGTCGCCTTCGATGCCAAGGATCGCGCCGTAGCCGAATTTCTGGTGAAACACCCGGTCACCGACCGTATGGGCCGAGACGGCCTCTAGATCGATGACCTGTGACCGGCTTTCGCGGGGTTGGCTGACCGGGCGCTGGTTTTGCCGTTCCTGAAGGCGTTTCCAGCCGGGAGAGTTGTAGACATTCGCCTCTGCCGCGCGTTGTTCGACGCCCGAGGAATAGCCCCCCATGCCACCGCTTGCCGCCGCCCCGTAGCCGCCACCATAGAGGCCGGGCGGTGTCAGCACCTCGACATGCTCCTCTGGCAATTCATCGACAAAGCGCGAGGGCATTTGCGATTGCCACTGGCCAAAGACACGGCGGTTGCCCGCAAAGCTGATGGTACAGACCTCTTCGGCGCGGGTGATGCCCACGTAGGCCAGCCGCCGTTCCTCTTCGAGGCCTTTGACGCCGCTTTCGTCCATGCTGCGCTGCGACGGGAACAGCCCATCCTCCCAGCCCGGCAGGAAGACCACGGGAAACTCCAGCCCCTTGGCCGCGTGCAGCGTCATGATCGACACCTTGGCCCCGGCCTCGTCCTTTTCGTTGTCCATGACCAGCGCGACGTGCTCGAGGAACCCCTGAAGATTTTCAAAGCTTTCCAGCGCCTTGACCAGTTCCTTGAGGTTTTCCAGACGTCCGGGGGCCTCTGGCGTCTTGTCGTTCTGCCACATGCCGGTGTAGCCGCTTTCGTCCAGCACGATCTCAGCCAGCTCCATATGGCTGACGTCCTTGTCGCCGGTCATGCGGCCCCAACGGGCAAGGCCCACGATCAGTTCCCCCAGCGCCTTGGCGCCCTTGCCCTTGATCGCGCCCTGTTCGACCGCCAGCGCGGCCCCGTCCACAAGGCTGACGCCGTTTTCGCGGGCGATGCGCTGGATGGTCTGCTGCGCCTTGTCGCCAAGGCCGCGCTTGGGCGTGTTGACGACGCGCTCAAACGCAAGATCATCGGTGGGGGACACGACGAGGCGGAAATAGGCCATCGCATCGCGGATCTCCATCCGCTCATAGAATCGCGGGCCGCCGATGACGCGGTAGGGCAGACCGATGGTCAGAAAGCGGTCCTCAAAGGCGCGCATCTGGTGGCTGGCGCGCACGAGGATCGCCATGTCGTCCAGCGAATAGGGCCGCATCCCGCGGGTGCCGCCCTGCATCGATTCGATTTCCTCACCGATCCAGCGCGCCTCTTCCTCACCGTCCCAATGGCCGATCAGGCGCACCTTTTCGCCGTCCTGCGCTTCGGTCCACAGTTCCTTGCCCAGACGCCCGGTGTTGCCCCGGATCACGCCGGAGGCGGCGGCAAGGATATGCGGCGTGGAGCGATAGTTCTGTTCCAGCCGCACCACATGCGCGCCGGGAAAATCCTTTTCGAACCGCAGGATATTGCCCACCTCGGCGCCGCGCCAGCCATAGATCGACTGGTCATCGTCGCCGACGCAGCAGATGTTCTTGTGCTGTGACGCCAGCAGGCGCAGCCAGAGATACTGCGCCACGTTGGTATCCTGATACTCGTCCACGAGGATGTACCGGAACCAGCGTTGGTACTGCGCAAGGATGTCCGGGTGCGTCTGGAAGATGGTGACCATGTGCATCAGCAGGTCACCGAAATCGACGGCATTGAGTTCCAACAGGCGACGCTGGTAGGCGGCGTAGAGTTCCGGGCCGCGATGGTTGAAAGCCCCGCCGTCCGCCGCCGGCACCTTGTCCGGGGTCAGGGCGCGGTTTTTCCAGCCGTCGATGATATTGGCCAGTTGCCGCGCGGGCCAGCGTTTGTCGTCGATGCCCGCCGCCTGCACCAGTTGCTTGAGCAGGCGCAACTGGTCGTCGGTGTCGAGGATGGTGAAGTTCGATTTCAGGTGCAGGGCGGGCTGCGAATCGGCCCCCTCGACCACCTGATCGGAGTCGGCCCCGGCGGTGATCAGTTCGGCGTGGCGGCGCAATTGTTTCACGCAGATCGAGTGGAAGGTGCCCAGCCACGGCATCCCCTCGACCGTCTGGCCCAGCATCCGCGAGATGCGGTTCTTCATCTCGCGCGCGGCCTTGTTGGTGAAGGTGACAGAGAGAATCTCGTTCGGGCGGGCGCGTCCGGTGTTCAGCAGGTGGACGACGCGCGCGGTCAGCGCCTTGGTCTTGCCCGTCCCGGCCCCCGCCAGCATCAGCACCGGGCCATCCAGCACCTCGACCGCCTCCCGCTGGGCCGGGTTCAGCTCATCCAGATAGGGGGCGGGGCGCGCCGCTATGGCGCGCGCCGAAAGCGAGGACGCCTCAAACGCGTCGAATTCATCGAAACTGCTCATGGCGCCAATCTAGCGCCAACGCGCGCTCAGGGGAAGGGCATGTTCGCCCTATGTTCGCCCCGTGCGCGACGATTTTTCAAAGGTCAGGCGTGGACGGCCAAACCGGGCTGCACAACGGGTTTGCGGCGCGTTGTGGAAAAGACAGGGTTCGGCATCGGCGGCTCTGCCGGGGTTGGCGGCGCAGTGTCCGCGCGGGCGGGCGTCAGCTTGCACGCGGCGCGACCGGCCAGTGAGGCCTGCGCCATGCGCGCGACCACGCGGGGTGCGACCCGCCCGTCCAGCACGCAGTGCAACGTGGTCACCGCGTCCGAGTACAAATCCGTGATCTCAGCCACATCGCGGGCCAGCAGTATCGTGACCAGCCGGGGATTGCGCCGTTCGGCCAGCGCGGTCAGGCTGACAATCCGCTCTGACCCGCAATCGGCGTCGATCACCAGCACATCGACCACCGCGCGGCGCAGACAGGTTTCGGCCACCGCGAAACTGCCGGACCCGGTGACATGGATGCCGGATTCCAGAAAGGCAATCTGGCTGCGTTCAAGGCGTATGGGATCAAGGTCGACAATCATCGCGTGCATGGGATTTCCTTTCCTACCGCTTGCGACCAACTTCCGCCAAGGCGCTTAAAATATGTTGAAGATTTGTCGAGAATGCCTCTGAGCCCGCTTGCACCCCGTCGCGATCCCGCGCCAGATAGCGCCATGGATCTTCACAGCCGCTTCATGACTGTCGCCGATCTGCGCCGCGCGGCGCGCAAGCGGGTCCCGCATTTTGCATGGTCGTATCTGGACACGGCCACCGGGACAGAAGCCACGGCGCGACGCAATCGCGATGCACTGGACGCGGTGCTGTTCACACCGTCGATTCTGGACGGTGAGGTGGTGCCGGACCTGTCGGTCAACCTGTTCGGCCAAACCCACCCCCTGCCCTTTGGCGTGGCCCCGGTGGGCCAATCCGGGTTGCTCTGGCCGGGGGCGGAACGGATGCTGGCGCGCGCCGCCACGCAGGCCGGTTTGCCCTATGCGTTGTCCACCGTAGCCAATGCGACACCAGAGGAGGTCGGCCCGGACACGCAGGGCAAGGGCTGGTTCCAGATGTATCCGCCGCGTGATCTGGAAATGCGCCGGGATCTGCTGGCGCGGGCGCGGGACAGCGGGTTTCATGTGCTGGTGCTGACGGTGGATGTGCCCGTTGCCTCACGCAGGGAACGGCAGGTGAAAGGCGGTCTGGTGCAACCGCCGCGCCTGACCCCGCGCATCGCGCTGCAATGCGCGTTGCGTCCGGCGTGGTCACTGGCGCGGCTGCGCGCCGGGATGCCCCGGATGAAAACGCTGGACCGGTATTCGCAGGATACGGCCAGCCGCGACCCGACCGCCCACATCGGCTATCTGCTGCGCACGGCACCAGACTGGGACTATCTGCGCTGGTTGCGCGCGCATTGGGACGGACCGCTGGTGGTCAAGGGCGTGCTGCGCCCCGAGGACGCGGTGCGGATGCAGGCCGAAGGAGTCGATGCCATCTGGGTGTCGAATCACGGTGGGCGGCAGTTTGACGGTGCACGCGGGGCGGTGGACTATCTGCCCGGCGTGCGGGCGGCGACCACCCTGCCGGTGATTTTCGACAGCGGGATCGACGGCGGACTGGACATCTTGCGCGCCATTTCGCTGGGGGCGGATTTCGTGATGATGGGCCGGGCCTGGCACTATGCGGTCTGCGCATTGGGGGAACGCGGCCCCGCCCACCTGATCGATATCCTGCGGCGAGACCTGGTGGCCTGCATCGGGCAATTGGGCGTGTCGCACCCGAGCGATCTGCGCGGGATGTCGTTGACAGCCGCGCCTGCCGGCTCAGTCCCCGGATAGCGATCCGAGATCGCGAAAAGAGGCAAAGAAGGTGCGCACAAAGATGGCGGCGCGTTTGTCCAGCCTCTCGATCCTTGCGAGATCCTGTTTGACCGCCTCAAAGGCCTTTGCCCCCAGATCGCCGTCCCCCAAGAGCGTGTCCGCCCGGGCAAAGGCCATGGTCCAGTTGGCAAACAACCGTTCGCTGACCTGCGCGGGCGGCAGGCTTTGGATGCCGCGATGCAGTGGGTTCGCTGCGATTCGCGCAAAGACGCGATCGACGGCCACATCCTCCCCCTCAAGCAATTGAAGGAACGTCCCGTCGTGGTACAAAAGCAGGCCGGTAACCCCGTCCAGCCTGTTATTGCGCCGCGCTACGGCAAGAATTTGCGCCAGTTCATCCGGTGTCACCAGCCGGACGGCGGAACTGAGATAGATCAGCCGTTTCACGTCACCCTCCCGAGTTTTGGCCCCGGAATGCAAGGCGTTCCAGCGCGATAACGCTAGGGACATTTGCTGAAGACAAGCTTTCGAAACCCGGCGTTGTCTCAAATTTCAGGCATCCTTTGGGCGCGCCCCCTACTGGAGTTTGCAAACGCGACCGTGGCGACCGAATAATTTGCAAACCCCTCTTGCGCTGCGGCGCGGCACAGCCTCAAAGTAACAAAATTGCGCAAACGCGCGTCTGTGCCGAAAAGGGACCCCTGACTCATGGCTGATTTCGAAAAGATCCTGATTGCCAACCGGGGCGAGATCGCGATCCGCATCATGCGGGCGGCGAACGAGATGGGAAAGAAGACGGTCGCCGTCTTCGCCGAAGAGGACAAGCTGGGGCTGCACCGCTTCAAGGCGGATGAGGCGTACCGCATCGGCGAGGGGCTGGGCCCGGTTCAGGCCTATCTCTCGATCCCCGAGATCATCCGCGTCGCCAAGGCCTGTGGCGCGGACGCGATCCATCCCGGCTATGGGCTGCTGTCCGAGAACCCCGATTTCGTCGATGCCTGCGTCGAGGCGGGCATCACCTTTATCGGTCCCAAGGCCGAGACCATGCGCGCCCTTGGTGACAAGGCCAGCGCCCGCCGGGTGGCGGTTCAGGCCGGTGTGCCGGTGATCCCCGCAACCGAGGTGCTGGGCGACGATTTCGACGCCATCGCCAAGGAGGCCGAAGAGGTCGGCTATCCCCTGATGCTGAAGGCAAGCTGGGGTGGCGGTGGCCGGGGCATGCGTCCGATCGAAAGCGCCAAGGAACTGAAAGACAAGGTGCTGGAGGGCCGACGTGAGGCCGAAGCCGCCTTTGGCAATGGTGAGGGTTATCTGGAAAAGATGATCACCCGCGCCCGCCACGTCGAGGTGCAGATCCTTGGCGACAAACAGGGCAATATCTATCACTTGTATGAGCGCGACTGTTCCGTCCAGCGCCGCAACCAAAAGGTCGTGGAGCGCGCCCCGGCCCCCTATCTGTCCGAGGCCCAGCGCGAGGAAATCTGCGAGCTTGGCCGCAAGATCTGCGCCTTTGTGAACTACGAATGTGCCGGCACCGTCGAGTTCCTGATGGATATGGACACCGGCAAGTTCTACTTCATCGAGGTCAACCCGCGTGTGCAGGTGGAACATACCGTCACCGAAGAGGTGACCGGCATCGACATCGTGCAGGCCCAGATCCTGATCGCCGAGGGCAAATCGCTGGCCGAGGCCACCGGCAAAGCCTCGCAGTATGACGTGCGTCTGACCGGCCACGCCTTGCAGACCCGGATCACGACTGAGGACCCGTCCAACAACTTTATTCCCGACTACGGGCGCATCACGGCGTTCCGGTCCGCCACGGGCATGGGCATCCGTCTGGACGGCGGCACCGCCTATGCCGGCGGCGTCATCACGCGCTATTACGACTCGTTGCTGGTCAAGGTGACGGCCAAGGCGCAGACCCCGGAAAAAGCAATCAGCCGGATGGACCGCGCGCTGCGGGAGTTCCGTATCCGGGGCGTGACCACCAACATCGAGTTTGTGATCAACCTGCTGAAACACCCGGTCTTTCTGAACAATCAGTACACGACCAAATTCATCGACACGACGCCGGAACTGTTCGATTTCAAAAAGCGCCGGGACCGGGGCACCAAGGTGCTGACCTATATCGCCGACATCACGGTGAACGGTCACCCCGAGGTGCAGGGCCGCGCCATGCCGCACCCCGACCTGAAACCGGCGCGCGCGCCCAGAGTGCCGCTGGAGACGCCGCCCGCAGGCACCAAGACCCTGCTGGACGAAAAAGGCCCGCAGGCGGTGGCGGATTGGCTGTCGGCGCAAAAGCAGGTGCTGATCACCGACACCACCATGCGCGATGGCCACCAGTCGCTGCTGGCGACGCGGATGCGCAGCCATGACATGATCAAGGTCGCCCCCGCCTACGCCCACAAACTGCCGCAACTGTTCAGCGTGGAATGCTGGGGCGGGGCCACCTTTGACGTGGCCTACCGCTTTTTGCAGGAATGCCCGTGGCAACGCCTGCGCGACCTGCGCGCCGCGATGCCCAACCTGATGACCCAGATGCTGCTGCGCGGCGCCAACGGGGTGGGCTACACCAACTACCCCGACAACGTGGTGCAGTTCTTTGTCAAACAGGCGGCAGAGACTGGCGTCGATGTGTTCCGCGTGTTCGACAGCCTCAACTGGGTCGAGAACATGCGCGTCGCGATGGATGCGGTGCTGGAGAACAACAAGGTGCTGGAAGGCACGGTTTGCTACACCGGCGATATCCTTGACCCCGACCGCGCCAAGTATGACCTGAAATACTATGTCGCCATGGGCAAGGACCTGCGCGACGCGGGCGCGCATCTGCTGGGCCTCAAGGACATGGCCGGGCTGCTGAAACCCAACGCGGCGGCAATGCTGGTCAAGACGCTGAAAGAAGAGGTCGGCCTGCCGATCCACTTCCACACGCATGACACATCCGGCGCGGCCATCGCCACCATCATGGAGGCGGTGCGCGCAGGCGTGGATGCGGTCGATGCGGCGATGGACGCGTTGTCGGGCAACACCTCGCAGCCGACTCTGGGGTCGGTTGTCGAAGGCTTGCGGTTCACCGAGCGCGACACCGGGCTGGACATCGCCGCGATCCGCGAGATTTCCAACTACTGGGAGGCGGTGCGCGGTCAATACGCCGCCTTTGAATCAGGGATGCAGGCCCCTGCGTCCGAGGTGTATCTGCACGAGATGCCGGGCGGCCAGTTCACCAACCTCAAGGCACAGGCGCGCAGTCTTGGCCTTGAGGAACGCTGGCACGAGGTGGCGCAGACCTATGCCGACGTGAACCAGATGTTCGGCGATATCGTCAAGGTGACGCCCTCCTCCAAGGTGGTGGGGGACATGGCGCTGATGATGGTCAGTCAGGGCCTGAGCCGCGCCGATGTTGAAGACCCGAAACGGGACGTCAGCTTTCCCGACTCGGTCATCGACATGATGAAGGGCAACCTTGGCCAGCCTCCGGGCGGGTGGCCGAAGAAGATCCAGAAAAAGATCCTCAAGGACGAAAAAGGCTTTACCGAGCGTCCAGGGCTCAAGGCCGCGCCTGTTGACATCGATCAGGCGCGCAAGGATCTGGCCGCCAAGTTTGAGGATACCGTTTTTGATGACGAGGATCTGAACGGCTACCTGATGTATCCCAAGGTCTTTACCGACTACGCGGCACGTCATGAAACCTATGGGCCGGTGCGGGTTCTGCCGACGCGGACCTTCTTTTACGGCATGGAACCTGCCGAAGAGATCACCGCCGAGATCGACCCCGGCAAGACGCTGGAAATCCGCCTTCAGGCGGTAGGTGAGACGCAGGAAGATGGCGACGTAAAGGTGTTCTTCGAGCTGAACGGCCAGCCGCGCACCATCCGCGTGCCCAACCGCGATGCCAAGGCCAAGACCGTTGCCCGCCCCAAGGCGGAACTGGGCAACGCCAATCACATCGGCGCGCCGATGCCCGGGGTTGTGGCCACCGTGGCGGTCACTGTCGGGCAGGAGATCAAGGACGGCGATCTGCTGCTGACCATCGAGGCGATGAAGATGGAAACCGGCCTGCACGCCGAACGGGACGGCACCGTCAAGGCGGTGCATGTGACACCGGGCGCGCAGATCGACGCCAAGGACCTGCTGGTCGAACTGGAATGATACTTGCGGGCGGCCCCGGCATGAACCCGGGCCGCCCATCCCCGCTCAGGGGCCTCTTTCCTCAAATTTGACAGGGCGTTGCCGGGCGTGGCGCGGGCCGATATGATGCGGCTCGCTGCCATTCCAGAATCGGGAAGGATTCCCGGATGCTCATTCGTCGTGTCATAGCCGTGCTCTGCGCCTTGGGTGCCGTGGCGACATTGGCCGTTAGCGAACCTCTGACCGAGGAAGAAGAAGAGCTGCTGGCGCGCATCTACGACACCCCCGGCCCGGTCAATATCATCCCGCCGGACGCCCTGCCGCCCGGCCTGCTGCCGACGCTGCATGTGCGCAGCAGCGATCCGGCGATGAACCGCGCCTTCACGCAGGCGCGCGCGTCCTTGCCCGCCGCGCTGGCCGCCACCGAAAAGCGCAATGGCTGGTTCTCGCCCTCTCTGGCGCTGTACGTCGCGGTCTTTGTGAACGCACCCGGCCAGCCGATCGAATTTGTCTGGGTCGACACTATCCGCCGTGACGGCAAAGGCTATCGTGGCAAGCTGGCGGGCCATGCACGGTTCCTGAAGGACAACCGCCTGCGCACGCCGATCAGTTTTCTGAACCCGCAGATCGCCGATTGGGCGGTACAGGCTGAGGATGGCCGTTACTACGGGTACTTTACCACCCGCGCGCGCCTGCCCGATCTGGATGACCCGCTTGCCAGCGAGTTGCGCGCCCTGCTGGTTGGCAATCCTGTCCCCGCACTCTGGAAGTGACCCCATGCACCTTGCCCTGATTTCGATCCTCGTGCCCTCATACGAGGAAGGGCTGGCGTTTTTCGTCGGTCAACTGGGGTTCGAGGTGATTGAGAATAGCGACCACGGTAGCGGCAAGCGCTGGGTCCGCGTCGCTCCGCGCGGTGCGCAGACGCAATTCCTGCTGGCCCGAGCCGTGAACGAGCAGCGCGAATACATCGGACAGCAGGGCGGCGGGCGTGTCTGGCTGTTTCTGCAGACCGACGATTTCGCCCGCGACCACGCCGCGATGTGCGCCGCAGGCGTGTTATTTGCCGAGCCCCCCCGCCATGAGCCCTATGGCACCGTCGCCGTTTTTACCGATCCGTTCGGCAACCGCTGGGACCTGATAGAGCCGGCCAAGGCGGGCTGACGCGCGCGCCCTCGCCCGTTGCATCTAATCCGCTCACAAGGCGCATTTTCCTCTTGCCCCCCTCGGCGACAGAGGCTAAATCCCCGCTCACCATTTGGCACGCGGGCGTAGCTCAGGGGTAGAGCATAACCTTGCCAAGGTTAGGGTCGGGCGTTCGAATCGCCTCGCCCGCTCCAAATGGCCGGTCTTTCCGGACGGTTACCCACCGTCCTTACCCAAGGGACCGGGACGACAGGATGGATATGCGGGCGTAGCTCAGGGGTAGAGCATAACCTTGCCAAGGTTAGGGTCGGGCGTTCGAATCGCCTCGCCCGCTCCATCTGTCACTCTTCTCTCCGATTTACATGAATTCAGTTGGGCGATAGCGTTAAATTAAATTCAATGCCTGAAGGCGTTTTTTTTCAATGCACCGAATTTTCCTATCTCTGTTCCTTACTTGCGCCACTCCTTCAGTCGCCGCCCCTATGACCTTTGAACTGCAGGGCAATGGTGGCAATTGCAACGGCTGCGAATGGATTGCTGCAAGCGGCGAAATCACTGCTGACACACCGGACGCTTTCCGCGCCTTTCTCGCAGATCATGGACAGCTTTTCTTGTATCAAGCTATTACGTTCGACAGTCCCGGTGGTAATCTCGGTGCTGCGATCGAGCTCGGTCGACTACTACGCTCCGCCCGTGCATCGACGGCAATAGGTCGCAGCCACCCCATACCTGATCGTCCACGGTTCTACGAAGAAGTCGCAGGCGGACGATGTGAGTCCGCTTGCGTATTTGCCTTTCTTGGCGGAGAGGCCCGCTGGGTCTATGAGGAAAAGATGGGGATCCATCAGTTTTACACCCCTGACGAAAGCAATGTCCCGACTAGCGCTACGCAGCAGTTAATGGGACAACTCGTACTTTTCCTTATAGAGATGGGCATCTCACCCGAGTTGTTGACCCTCGCAAGCCGTGTTCCCGGCGACCGGATGCACTACCTGACCAAAGACGAGATTTCTCGGCTAGGAATTGCCACAACGACATCTGTTACCGACATGCGGATTGAGGTTGATCACGGCGGCCTCGCCCTTCGCTGGGAGGCGAGAAACAACGATGGCAGTGTCGACCGATACCAAGAACTGCGCTGCTCGCAACAGCATAATGCATGGTTATTGCGCATAGTTGACACCGGGATTGCTTGGCAGAATGTTGTGTTGAGCCCCGACAACGATAGCAATATGGCCATAGACGTCGCTGGCGACACCGTGCCAATGAGATGGAGTGACGTACTAGACATTGGACCGCAAGGGTCGGATTTCGGACTGACCGTGCGCCTGCCTCTGGACATTCGCGACGTGGCAGGACGAAACTTCTATTTCCGTACCACGGACGCCCGCAACTTCGAAATCGTCTTGTCGGCTAGAGCAACTCTTCCTGACCAAACCACGCTTAAACAGTTGACCCGCGCCTGCGGGGACTGAGCGCCACGGCATCCGCAAATCACGCCGCCGCCCCTTTGCCTGACCTGCGCCCGCCCCTATAAGGCGCGGACCACAGGGGAATACACCATGCGCACCGCCAAGATCACCCGCAAGACCGCCGAAACCGACATCAGTGTCGAATTGAACCTCGACGGCACTGGTATTTACGACAACAAAACCGGCGTTGGCTTTTTCGACCACATGCTGGACCAGCTCTCGCGCCACGCGCTGATCGACATGACGGTGCGCGCGACGGGCGATCTGCACATCGACGACCACCACACGGTCGAGGATGTTGGCATCGCCATCGGTCAGGCGCTGACGCAGGCGATGGGCGACAAGACGGGCATCGTGCGCTATGGGTCTTGCCATCTGGCGATGGATGACGCGCTGGTGCGCGCGGCGCTGGACCTGTCGGCGCGGCCGTTTCTGGTCTGGAACGTGACGATGCCGACGCAAAAGATCGGCACTTTCGACACAGAACTGGTGCGCGAGTTCTTTCAGGCGCTCAGCACCCATGGCGGCATCACCCTGCATGTCGACCAATTGCACGGGGTCAACAGTCACCACATCGCCGAGGCGGCGTTCAAGGCCGTCGCACGCGCCCTGCGCGACGCGCTGGAAACCGACCCGCGCAAGGCGGATGCGGTGCCCTCGACCAAAGGCGCGCTTTAGCCCGCCTTGACCCGCCCTGCCCTTTGCGCGACCAAACGCACGCCTTACCACGGGAGCCCGCGATGCTGACGGCAATCATCGACTACGAAAGCGGCAATCTGCATTCCGCCGAAAAGGCGTTCCAGAAGATGGCGCTTGAGACCGGAGCCGGAGAGGTGCGCGTCACCGACGACCCCGATGTCGTCGCCAATGCCGACCGTCTTGTGCTGCCCGGAGACGGTGCCTTTCCGGCCTGCGCCAGCGCCCTGCGCGCCTCGGGCTGTTTTCAGGCCATGGTCGAGGCGGTCGAGACCCGCGGCCGCCCGTTCCTTGGCATCTGCGTCGGCATGCAACTGATGGCGCGCATGGGCCACGAATACGCGGAAACACCCGGCCTTGGCTGGATCGACGGTGAGGTCGAGCGGATTGCCCCCACCGACACCTCTTTGAAAGTGCCGCATATGGGCTGGAACGATCTGGTGATCGACCGCGCGCACCCGGTGCTGGAGGGCATCGGGACCGGCGAACACGCCTATTTTGTGCATTCCTACCAGATGCGCGTGAGCGACCCGGGCCAGCGCGTGGCGCATGTCGACTATGGCGGCGATGTCACCGCCATTGTCGCTCATGACAACATGATCGGGTTTCAGTTCCACCCGGAAAAAAGCGCCACCGCGGGGCTGCGCATGATCGCCAATTTCCTGACCTGGCGGCCCTGACGCACAGGGCCAGAACCCGCGAACCCGATCCCGGTTTCTTCTCTGTCGAAATACCTAAATCCGGCGAGGCCGCGGGCTGAGCCGGTCATGCCAAACCCCTTTGGCATGACCGGCTCTGTTATTGCTCAGTTCACCCGGGTCCAGGTCTGTCCATCGCAGACCAGACCCTTGCAGCCGGTCACGCGCAGCGTGTTGCCCGAAAGCTTGGCCTTGGCGTTCGCCTTGACGTTCAGCAGCGGGACAAAGACCGTGCCGCCGTCATAGATCCCGGCGCTGGCGGGTTTGAGATCCCAGAACAACTGCTTGCCGACGTTGGCGGTTTTCACTTCCTTGCCCTGCGCGTCATAGGCCTTCATCACGGTTCCGCAGAGCGATGCGCCGCAAAGGGCGATCTGGACATGACTTGTCAGGTTCTTGCGGTCCGGTTCCGTCCGCCAGAGGCCAACCGCCGGATCGGCAAAAGCCGGGGCCGCCAAACTGACAAACACCAGAGGTGCGAGCAGGCGAAAGCGAGTCATGTCGTGCGTTCCTTTGCACTGGAGTGAAACTCGCTCGGATATGGCCCCGCCGGGGCCGATTTCCAGTGGTTGCAAGCCCGCCCCGGAAAATAATCCTGGGCGGGCCGAAGGGGTGTTTATTGCACCCGGCTCCATGTCTGGGCCGAACAGATCAGCCCGCCTGCCACGCAGCCGCGCAGCTTGAGGCTGTTGCCGTTCAGGGTCATCTTGCCGATGTAGATCTTGTTGTTCGACGGACGCCAGACGTTGCCCGCGTATTTGCCGCCACCGCTGGGTGCCATGTCGATCACAAGCTTCTTGCCCTTGTTTGCCGAATTGTATTCGCCCTGCGCATTGAAGGTGCGCGAGATCACTCCGCACAGCTTGGCGCCACAGGGGGCCATGGTGACATGCGCATAGCTGCCGTCGTCGGGCTGGGTCTTCCATACACCCTCGATCGGGTCGGCGGCGGCGGCCCCCGCGATCACGCTCAGCAGTGCTGCAATCCGTAAAATCTTCATCCCTGTCTCCTCCCAATGGACAGACCGGAGTGTGACGGCTCTGTGACGCGCCGATCAAGCATGACGCAAGGTCGGCTTGCGTCTGTCGTGGCGTCATAATAAGGCGCGGGAAAAGACTGTAAGGGCCAAAGACATGATCCTCTATCCCGCGATTGACCTGAAAGACGGCAAGGCCGTGCGCCTGCTGCGCGGCGACATGAACAAGGCCACCGTCTTTAACGACGATCCGGCGGCGCAGGCGCTGGAGTTTGTCGCCAAGGGCTGTGAGTGGCTGCATCTGGTGGATCTGAACGGCGCGTTTGCCGGAGCGCCGGTAAATGCCGCCGCTGTCGAAGCGATTTTGGAACAGTGCAAGACACCCACGCAACTGGGCGGCGGCATCCGCGACATGGCCACCATCGAGATGTGGCTGGGCAAAGGTCTGGCGCGCGTGATCCTTGGCACCGTGGCGGTCGAACGCCCCGAACTGGTGCGCGAGGCGGCCCGCGCCTTTCCCGGTCAGGTGGCCGTGGGCATCGACGCCAAGGATGGCCGCGTCGCGACCAAAGGCTGGGCCGAGGTGACACAGGTCGACGCCGTCGATCTGGCGCGCAGCTATGAGGACGCGGGCGTCGCCGCGATCATCTACACCGACATCAACCGCGACGGCGCGATGCAAGGCCCGAATGTCGAAGCGACGGCGGCGCTGGCCAATGCCGTGACCATCCCGGTCATCGCCTCGGGCGGGGTGTCGTCCATCGCCGACCTCAAGGCGCTGCGCAATTGCGGCGCGCCGCTGAACGGGGCCATTTCGGGCCGCGCGCTTTATGATGGCGCGATTGACCTCAAAGAGGCGCTGGACGCGCTCAAGGGCTGACCACGGACCCTCTGCCCCCTCGGGTCTGCGTGGGGTTCACACATTCCATCAGAGGTGAGACCGCAGGCCAAAGGGGCGTAGCCCCTTCCCAACCCGGCAGTTTCGCGCTACGCCGCTGCCATGCTGAAGACCCGTATCATCCCCTGCCTCGATGTCGCTGATGGCCGTGTGGTCAAGGGCGTCAATTTTGTCGATCTGCGCGACGCCGGTGATCCGGTGGACGCCGCCCGCGCCTATGACGCCGCCGGCGCGGATGAGATCTGTTTTCTCGACATCCACGCCACCCATGAAAACCGCGGCACCATGTTTGACGTGGTCACGCGCACCGCTGAGCAATGCTTTATCCCGCTGACCGTGGGTGGTGGCGTGCGCACGGTGGCCGATGTCCGCGCCTTGCTGCTCGCCGGTGCGGACAAGGTGTCATTCAACTCTGCCGCCGTCGCCAACCCGGACGTGGTGGCAGAGGCCGCCGACCAGTTCGGGAGCCAGTGCATCGTCTGCGCCATCGACGCCAAGACGGTGGAGCCGGGACGCTGGGAGATCTTTACCCACGGCGGGCGCAAGTCCACCGGCATCGACGCGGTGGAATTTGCACGCATGATCGCCGCCAAAGGCGCGGGTGAAATCCTGCTGACCTCGATGGACCGCGATGGCACCAAGGCGGGCTTTAACCTGCCGCTGACCCGCGCCATTGCCGACGCGGTGGACATACCCGTCATCGCCAGCGGCGGTGTCGGCACGCTGGATCACCTTGTCGAAGGCGTGACCGAAGGCCATGCCAGCGCCGTGCTTGCCGCCTCGATCTTTCACTTTGGCACCTTTACCGTGGGTGAGGCCAAGGCCCATATGGCCGCCGCCGGTATTCCGGTGCGGATATGAGCGCGCGCAGATGATCAGCGACGGCTCTGATGTCACCCTGCGCGAGGGCGAGACCGAAGAGACCGCCTGCAAGTGCTGCGGCGCGCCCACGACGGTTGTCACCGGCTATCTAGAGGTCGGCGACCTGTCCGCCGGGTGGTACACGGTCGGCGTCACACTGGGCAAACCCGATCACCTGCCGCTGGTGCGGCTCTATATCGGCGACTGGACAGAAGGGGCCGGACCGGATGAACGCTGGGCCCTGCGCATCGGCATCGCGCGCGATGGCCCCACCTTGCTGGACTGGCCCGAAACCGACACCGCAGAGGTGCGTCCGGTGTTCACGCCTCTCAACCGCGCGCAGGTGCTTGGCACGCCGATGGAGGGCCAGCTCTGGTCGCTTCTCGACACCATCCTGACCTGCGACAGCCGCCTCTGAAGGACCCGCCATGACCCTCGAAGACCTTGAGCAGACCATCGCCGACCGCGCCGCCGCCTCACCCGATGACAGCTGGACCGCGAAACTGCTGGCCAAGGGGCCCGAGAAATGCGCCGAGAAATTCGGCGAAGAGGCGGTCGAGGCGATCATCGAAGCGGTCAGGAACGACCGCGAGAAACTGACCTCGGAGGCGGCGGATGTGCTGTTTCACCTGTTGGTCATGCTGAAATCCCGCGATGTGGCGCTGGCCGATGTCATGGCCGAACTGGCCCGCCGCCAAGGCACATCGGGCATTGCCGAAAAGGCAGCCCGCTAAAGGAGGCACTGATGGCCGACCTGAGTTTCACCGGCACGGTTTCCGGGCTGAACCACGCCCGTATCTGCGGCCGTCTGCGCAAAAGGCATCAGCCGTGGCTGATGCGCTGGGGCGTTCTGGCCTGCCTTGGCATCTACATCGTCCTGATGTTCCTGCTGGTCCTTGTCGCCAATCTGACCGCCCTGCGCCTGCCGGACTGGTCGTCCTATCTGCCGTTGCTGGTTCTCTTTGCCGCGCTGGTCTGGCTGTCCCTTTGGCGTCGCCGCCATGTCTGGGACTCTGTCCGCGATGCGCCGGTCCGCCGCGCGCCGCAACAGTTTGACCTGACGCCCGAGGGCCTGCATATTCGCGGCGATCTGATCGACAGCCTGATCCGCTGGCCCGCCGTGCTGGACGTGATCGAAGACCCCGAGGGGCTTTTGTTGCTGACCGGTCAGATGGAATACATCGCCATCCCGATAGAGGCCTTTGCCGACCCCGACGCGATGCGTGCGGCAAAAGCCGCCTGTGAGGACTGGATCAAGGCGGCCCGCGCCCCCATTTGATCAAAAAGATCAGGACGCGAGGCAACCGCAACGCGTTGTCACGCGTTGCCCGCCAAACCGCCTTGAAAGGTCCCCGATGCAAATCTTCAAATGCCCGGCCTGCGCCACGCCGCTTTACTTCGAAAACGACCGCTGCGCCTGCGGCCAACAGGTCGCGTTTGACCCCGAGGCGCAGACTATGGTTGTCGCGACGGACCGTTGCGCAAACCACCGGTCCATCGGCTGTAACTGGCTCCCCGAAGAAGACCCCGAGGCCGAGGGACTGTGCCGTTCCTGCGTGATGACAGAGGTCGTGCCCGACCTGCGTGAGACCGACAACCTGCCGCTCTGGACGCGCACCGAAGAGGCCAAACGCTGGATGCTGGCCAATCTTGCGCGCTGGGGATGGTTCACCAACACAGACCCCGGCGACCGCCCGGTGTTCCGGATGCTGTCCGAAGAGACCGCGCATGGCGACGCAGAGGTGACCATGGGCCATGCCGATGGTGTCATCACCATCAACGTGACCGAGGCCAACGAGGCGCTGCGCGCCGAACGTCAGGACCAATTGGGAGAAATGTACCGCACCATGCTGGGCCACATGCGGCACGAATGCGCACATTTCCTGTTTGAACGGCTGGCAAAGGACAAGGGCTTTCTCCACGGGTTCCGGGACCTGTTTGGCGACGAACGGGCCGATTATGCCGAGGCGCTGGAACGCCACTACGCAGACCCGCGCGATCCCGGCGACACCCATGTGACCCCCTATGCCACCGCCCACCCGCATGAGGACTGGGCAGAGACGGTCGCGCACCTGCTGCATCTGGTGGACATCGCCGACAGCGCCGCGGCTGTCGGACTGGCCGTACCCGGCGGGCCGGTGGCTGGATACGACGCCTATGCCGATCCCGACACCAATGCCGTGCTCAACCATGCAATCCAGTTGTCGATGGCCGTGACCCATGTGAACCGGGCGCTGGAACTGCCGGACCTCTATCCCTTTGTGCTGACATCGCCGGTGCGCAAGAAGATGGGCTTTACCCACAGCCAGCTGCGCCGTCCCGCCGGGCAATAGCGCGGGCCAAGGGACGGCGGGCGGGGCGTCTTTCGCGCGGCGCGCGCGGAACAGCGTCCGTCCGGCGTTTCCTATAGTTTTGACGAAATGATCCCGGTGTTAAAGCCGCCCATGCGCAACTCGCCGAACAGGCGCTGGTATTCGATCTTGGGGCAGCGGTCCATGACCACCTCCACGCCGCGCGCTTCGGCCATGGCGGCGGCCTCTTCGTTCACGACGCCGATCTGCATCCAGATCGTCCTGAGCGCGGGCAAGACTTCCAACGCCTCTTCGACGATGGGCGGCACATGGTCGGGGCGGCGAAAGATGTCGACCATGTCGACCTCTTTCGGACAGTCGGCAAGCGTGGCCCGCACCTCTTGTCCGAACAGCACCTTGCCGGCATGGCCCGGGTTTACCGGAATGACCGTGTAGCCCTTCAGCGACAGATAGCGGGCGACATAGTAGCTGGGCCGCACCGGGTTCATCGACACCCCTACAACCGCGACCACTTTGGTCCGGTTGAGAATCTCTTTCAGCTTGTCGTCGGAATACTGCATGGTCCAGCCATAGCCTGCCCGGAGCAAAAGAAAAAGCGCCCGGGGCAGAACCCGGGCGCAAGTCACGGAACGAGGGACAGTGAAGGTCTCGCAGGGGTTCCGACCCCGCGGCCTGTTAAAGAGATAGGCGAGAATGCCACAGTTCCAAGCCCTGTAAAGAAACTGTGAACATTTTTCTTGACGCCCCTATTCGGCCACCTGCGGCGCGGCGGGGGCAAGGCTGCGCACCAGGCTGGGGTGCAGGCTTTCCGACGGATCGCGGCCAACGGTCCGCCCGCCGCGCAGGACAAACAGTTTGCCCAGACCCATCCAGGTGCCCACCGAGGGCGCCTCTGCGTCACAGGGGAACCGCGTCCGCCAGCCCGCGGGCAGATCGACGCCGCAGCCTTCCAGCTTTTCCAGCATCCAGACCAGCGGGATGTTGGCCAAAGGGCGCGCTGCCTCGAAGTCGCCCAGTTGGCCGCCGATATCCCCGTGGGTGCCGCGAAACCAGACCTGCTCGACCTTGCCCGCCCAACCGGGCGGGCATTCCCACAGCACCGGCGCAAATGCGGCGCGGGTCTCATCATAGGCCAGCGCGTGATAGCCGTGCCGGATCGACGCGCCTAGCGCGTGGTTGTGGAACATGTGCTCGGGTTCCGTCAGCCGCCAGAGCAGCGGCAGCCGCAGGCCCAGCGCCTTGACCGAATCCCACACCCCGATCATCTCGATCGGCGCGCTGTCATGGCAGGTCTTCGCGGCAAAGGCCGCCGCCGCCTCGCCCTTTGGGGCGTATTGATACAGGCGGTAAATCTGCCGGATATTGCGCTCTGTCGCGCTCTCGGCGCGCAGCAGCCCCACCATGTCGATGATCCCGGCAAGCGACCGCGCCGCAAAAGCGCCGCGCGAATAGCCCATCAGAAAGATGCGGTCGCCCGGACGATACCGCGAGGCAAGATAGCCATAGGCCCGCCGGATCTGACGGTTGATGCCGCGCCCCAGCGCCACGTCGGGCGTGGTGGCCCAGTCCGTCCACTGCACACCCGCCTCGTAGAAAAGTGAGGCATGCCCGGTTTCCTTGAGCAGAAGATAGGTCAGCCCGGCATTGGTCTCAGTGCCGGGCTTGAGCGAGGACATGGTGCCGTCAAGGATGATGACATGATCAACCGGCCCGCGCCGCCGCGCATAGGCCGAGTGGTCCGCCGCAGGACGGCGGCGGAACCAGCCGAAAACAGTGTTACTCAGCCGCGATCGCATCGCCTTCCAGCATGGCCCAAACGCGCTGCGGCGTGAAGGGCATGTCCACTTGTCTGACCCCGCGCTCCCACAGCGCGTCCTGCATCGCGTTCGACACCGCCGCCAGCGCGCCCACGGTCCCGGCCTCACCACAGCCTTTCATGCCCATGGGGTTGGCGGTCGATGGCACCGGCTCAAATTCGAACCCGATCATCGGAACACTGTCGGCCCGTGGCATCGCATAGTCCATGAACGAGGCCGTGAGCAACTGCCCGTCCGCGTCATAGACCACCCGTTCCGTCAGCGCCTGACCGATACCCTGCACGACACCGCCATGCACCTGCCCCTCGGCCAGCATCGGGTTGATCAGGTTGCCGAAGTCATCCACGACGTTGAAGCGGTCACAGACCACCTCACCGGTCTCCGGGTCGATCTCAACCTCGGCCACGTGACAGCCATTGGGGTAGGACCGCCCCGGCAGGGTTGCCGTTTCCTGCCAGCTTAGCAGGTCGTCGCGGCCCGCCTCACGCGCCATCTGCGCCACCTCCAGCATGGTGGGCGTCACGTTCGACCCCTCCGCGCGGAAGGTTTCATCGTCAAACCGCACGTCAGAAGCATCCACCCCCAGTTCCCCGGCGAGGAATTCAGAGAACCCTTCGACAATCGAGGCCACCGCCTGCAGCGTCACGTTGGTCTGCACAGTGACAGAGCGCGATCCGCCGGTGCCACCACCGCTGGCGATCAGGTCGCTGTCGCCCTGCACCACCTCGATCAACTCTGCCGGGATGCCGGTCTGATCCGACAGGAACTGGCGGAACACGGTTTCATGCCCCTGACCGTTCGACTGGGTGCCGACATAGATCTTTGCGCCGCCGTCTTCGGTGAATTCCACCTTCACGTCCTCGTTCGGAGCGCCCAGGATAGACTCGATATAATAACAAGTTCCCAAGCCGCGCAGCTTTCCCGCCGCTTCGGACGCCGCCTTGCGCGCCGCAAACCCCGCAAGATCCGCAGAGCGTTCGGCATGGCCCATGACCCGAACGAAATCGCCCACGTCATAGTTTTCACCGGTGACCGTCTTGTAGGGGAATTGCGCGGGCTTGATAAAGTTGATCCGGCGCAGCTCCAGCGGGTCCAGACCCAATTCGCGTGCGGCACGGTCCATGACCCGCTCCAGCACATAGATCGCCTCGGGGCGACCCGCGCCGCGATAGGCATCGACCTGCACGGTGTTGGTATAGAACCCTTCGCAGCGGTAATAGGCGGTCTGGATATCATAAGTGCCAGTCAGCACGCGGGCAAAGAGGTTCGACTGGATCATCTGACCGAAATGCCCGTTGTAGGCACCCAAGTTCGACCGCGTGTGCAAACGGTAGCCAGTGATCCGGTTGTCCTTGTCAAAGGCCAGTTCGGCCAGCGTCACCAGATCGCGCCCGCCGTTGTCCGACAGCATCGCCTCTGTCCGGTCCGACATCCAGCGCACCGGGCGTCCGGTCTCACGCGCCGCAAAGGGCAGCACGAAGTATTCCGGATAGGGAAAGCCCTTCATCCCGAAACCGCCGCCGACATCTGGGTTGGTGATGCGGATCTGCTCCGGCTCCAAGTGGTAGGTGCGGGCCAGTTCGCCCTTCATCCCCCAGACGCCCTGCCCGCCAAAGGCCAGATGCACCCGCCCGTCCTGCCATTCCGCATAGGCGCCGCGCGGTTCCATCGAGTTCACGATGATGCGGTTGTCACCGACTTCCAGCGACACGGTTTTCGCAGCCGCCGCAAAGGCCGCGTTGGTGGCCTCCTCATCGCCGATCCCGAAATCAAAGGCACGGTTGTCGGGGGCCTCGGGGTGGACCGTGTTGTCCCCCGCCGCCGTGTCCATCGCCACCGGCAGTTCGTCATAGTCGAACTCGATCAACTCCGCCGCGTCGCGCGCCTGTTCCAGCGTCTCTGCGACGACCACGGCCACCGGCTCCCCCACATAGCGGACACGGTCCTCGGCCAGCACGGGCCGCTTGGGGTTGGCCCCCTGCGTTCCGTCGCGATTGCCAATCAGCGCCGACGCCATGCTGATGTCGATCCCGGCGGCCAGCATGTCGGCGGAGGTCACGACCAGATGCACCCCCTCTGCCGCGCGCGCATCGCTCACGTCCAGCGTTGTGATCTCTGCATGGGCCACGGGTGAGCGGAACACATAGGCGCGCAGCGACCCGTCCGGCGCAATGTCATCTACATAGCGTCCATGTCCGGTCAGAAAACGAACGTCTTCGACCCGCGTCACTGGTTGGCTCTTGCCGAACTTGTCCATGGGACTCTTCCTCGCGCTGTTTGGCTTTGAGCCGGACATTAGAGGTCATGGCGCGGGTGTCCAGAGGCGCGGGGCCTTCAAAGGCAAACCAAAGGCGGCTTTGCTCCCGGACGCGTCACTGTCTGGCCAAAGTCACGATCTGCCGCGCCCCATATCCATTGAACCGCGTGGCCAGCGCAGAGGAATAGGCCCCGCAGCCGCGAAACAGCAGATAATCCCCCTCTTCCAGCCCAACGGGCAGCCGCAAACCGTCGGGCAGCCGGTCAAGGCTGTCGCAGGTCGGTCCGAACACGGTCATGCGACGGCTTTCGCCCGATCGCGGGACGCCATCGGGGTCAAGGACGGTCACCCGGGTCGACGGCGCAATGTCGCGCCACTCTGCCAATCCGCCATAAATACCGTCGTTCAGAAAGATCGTCTCCCCTTCCCGCGCCTTGATCCTCAACGCCAGATCAAAGGCTTCGGCCACCATGGCCCGCCCGGGCTCACAGACCAACGCCGGGCGGTTTTTGCCAAAGGCCGCTGCCACAGCACGGTCGATGGCGGAAAAGAGCGCCGGCAGATCCGGGGCCGGCTCCTCGCGGTGGGCCGGAAAGCCTCCGCCCACGTTCAACCGGTGCAACCGGATGCCTGCGCACGCGGCAATCCCGGCCGCCGCCCGGATATAGGTTTCCCAGGCCTTCGCCTCTCGGCACTGGGTTCCGGGATGAAAGGTGAGCGACGGCATGCCGCCCTTGGCCACAACCGCACGCAGCAAAGCCCCTGTTTCTTCTGGTCCCGCGCCAAATTTCGACCCGAAATCATAGGCGGCCCCCGCGACGGGCAGTTTCAACCGCACCGCAACCTCGGTGCCCTCCAGCGGCCCCAGCTTGTCCAGTTCCGACCGCCGGTCGACCGACCACGAGGTGATGCCAAAGCGCCGCGCCGCCGCGATCTCGGTCATCGAGCGCACCGGATTGTGGTAATGCAGCCGCGCCTCGGGGGCCGCGCGGCGCACCTGCGCCATCTCTTCGACCGAGGCCACGTCGAAACCCGCCATCCCCGCCGCCGCCAACCCGTCCAGTACCGCCCCTTCGGGATTGGCCTTGACAGCATAGGTCACCTCACCGGGGAAATGCGCCATGAACAGCGCCGCCGTGGCGCGCAACCGCGCCGGATCGAAAAAGAAAACCGGGTCGTCGAGGCGCATCCGCGCCAACCAAAGCGCGGGATCGCGCTGAAATGCCTGTTGCAGCACCATTGCCTGTGCCTCCTGTTCGCCTGCCGCTTCAGCCTGCCGCTTGTGGCTGGCGAACTCACCTGTCAAAATATACGAACCTTATCGACATTTCAGACGGATCGACGGAATGGATGTGCAAATTGACGAAACGGACCGCGCCCTGATCGCTGCCTTGGCCGAAAACGCCCGCCTGCCGGTGGCCGATCTCGCCCGACGCCTTGGGCTGGCCCGCACCACGGTGCAAGCGCGGCTGGATCGGCTGGAGGCACGCGGCGCCATCGCAGGCTACACCCTGAAACGCGGCCCCGGATTGCACCCCGCCCTGCGCGCCACGGTGCTGATCTCGGTGGAACCGCGCGCCACCGCCGCGGTGCTGTCGCGCCTCAAATCGCTGACGGCGGTGGAAACGGTCCATACCACCTCGGGCCGGTTCGACATGATCGCCACGCTCAGCGCCGCCACCACAGAGGCACTCGACCAAACGCTGGACACCATAGGCGAGGCCAAAGGCGTCCGGGCCTCCGAAAGCCTGATCCACCTCAGCACCCGGATCGACCGGGGCGCATGACACTTGTCACCACCAGACCGTGAGCCTGTTCCCCGGAGCCATCTCTCGCTTGATGCCCATCAGAGCCGGGGACGCGCGCCGTGCAAGGGGGCGCAGCCCCGCGCTTGCGCGGCTTGCCCTTGCAGGGCGCGCGGCTCTGGCTCAGGCAGCAAGAAAGCGAGCGATGGGTTCGGGGAACAGGCGGGTCTGTTCACGGGTGAATCGCAAAGCGGCAAACGCGCCGCAAGGCGCGACTCGGCAGGGTCGGCGGGCGGGCGATGTTGCGGCCCCCAGGGGCCGTGACGAGTCCCGTCCGGCGACCTGCTTTTTCAGCTCAGACGCAACAAACGACCTCAGTCGCCTTCCGCCTCTTCGGTTCCATAGGCCTTGAACAGCCCACCCTGGAACATGAAGAACACAAACACCGCCAGCGGAAGACCGGGAAACTTGAACAATACCCATGTTTCCGTGCTTAGGGTGCGCCAGATCACTTCATTCAGAACCGCCAGCGCCAGAAACAGCGCCGTCACCCGGCGGGTCAGGATCATCCAGCCCTCGTGTTTGAGCGGGATCAACCCCTCCATCACCAGCTGCAACCAGCTTTCGCCGCGCATCAGCCCAACCGCAAGGGCCCCGCCGAACAGCACATAGATCAACGTCGGCTTCATCTTGAAGAATCGGTCGTCATTCAGCCAGACGCTCAACCCGCCAAAGACCACAATCAGCACCGCCGTGACCACCTGCATGCGGCTCAGATGCCCGGTCAGCCACCACAGCGCGCCCATACCGATCAGAAAGACCGGAATGAACCCGGCGGTGACCACGATAAACCCCTCGTACTCAGTGCCGCCAATGACAAAGGTCCGGTCTTTGAGCCAAAAGTAGGCGACCAGAAAGCCGATCAGCGGGCCAAATTCCAGCGCCGCCTTCACCATCGGGTTGACCTGCCGTTTTTCCATGCCGCGCGTCTCCATCCTGTTTCAGCGCCCCTTAGGGCCTTCAGCCGCCAAGTTCAACGATCACCGCCCCCGCCGCGATCAGGGTCATCAGCGCAATCCGCCGTGGCCCCACCGTCTCCCGCAGCACCAGCCAGCCGATGACCGCGGCAAAAACTGTCGAGGTTTCGCGCAGCACCGCCGCCTCGCCGACCTTGTCCAGCCGGGTGGCCATCATCACCGATCCGAAACTGCCATAGGCCACCAGCGCCCCGGCCAGCCCCCGCGTCAGCAGCGGTTTCAGCGGCACACCTGCCAGCCGGTGCCGCATCGGCGTCACCAGCATCATCAGCGGGAAATCCAGCGAGGCGAGGAAAAAGAACCACGCCAGAAAGGTGAACGGGTTCGCCGTGGCCCGGATGCCGTAGGCGTCATAGGTGGTGTAGAGCGCCACGAACAGCCCCGTCGCAAGGGCATACCCCAGCGCCGGAACCAGCGTCTCACGCGCGGTCTGCAAAAAGATCAGGTTGTAGACCGCCAGACCAAAGATCCCGGCCAGCAACACGCCCAGCCCCATCCACTGCACAGCGGAAAAGGTCTCGCCAAAGATCAGCCATGCGCCGATGACGGCAAACAGCGGTCCGGTGCCGCGCACCACCGGGTAGACCACAGTATAGGCGCCGCGCATATAGGCCATCGCCTGCAGAAACTTGTATCCAAAGTGGATCGCGACCATCCCGACAAACAGCGGCCACATGTGCGGCTCGGGCCATGGCACGAGAAAAATCATCGGAAAGGTCAGCACCACCAGCCAGCCGTCGATCGCCGTGCGCGAGACCCATGGATCGTGCCGCCCCTTTTGCAACGCGCCAAAGACCGCGTGCAAAAAAGCCGCCAGCAGAGCAAGCCACAGCGCCGCGACATGCCCGGCCTCAGTCCCTTCGAGCGAGAGCAGCCACGCGCTCATGCGGGGCGCTCACGGCGAATGGATTTAATCATTCCACCTCCAGCCCGGTCAGGGCGGCGGCGAACTCCTCGGGATCAAAGGGAGCAAGGTCGTCGATCTGTTCGCCCACGCCGATGGCGTGGATCGGCAGGCCGAACTTGTCCGCCAGCGCCACCAGCACACCGCCCCGCGCGGTGCCGTCCAGTTTGGTCATCACCAGCCCGGTGACATCGGCCAGTTTGCGAAAGGTCTCGACCTGGCTGAGCGCGTTCTGCCCGGTGGTGGCGTCCAGCACCAGCAGTGTGTTGTGTGGCGCATCCGGGTCTTTCTTGCGGATCACGCGGACGATCTTGGCCAGTTCTTCCATCAGGTCGGCGCGATTCTGCAACCGACCGGCGGTGTCGATCAAGAGCAGGTCCGCGCCTTCGGTCTGCGCCTTTGTCATTGCGTCAAAGGCAAGGCTTGCCGGGTCGCTGCCCTCGGGGGCGGTCAAAACCGGCACACCGGCGCGGTCGCCCCAGACCTGCAACTGCTCGACGGCGGCGGCGCGAAAGGTGTCGCCAGCGGCGATCACCACCTGCTTGCCGGCGGCCTTGAACTGGCTGGCCAGCTTGCCAATCGTCGTTGTCTTGCCCGACCCGTTCACGCCGACAACCAGAACCACCTGCGGTTTCTTCGGGTACAGAGGCAACGGGCGCGCAACCGGGTCCATCACGCGGGCAATCTCTGACGCAAGCGCCTGTTTGATCTCATCCACCGACAGACGTTTGCCAAACCGCCCCTCAGCGATGTTGGCGGTCACGCGCAACGCAGTGTCCACCCCCATGTCAGAGGCGATCAGCAGTTCCTCAAGCTGTTCCAGCATGTCGTCGTCAAGCACCCGGCGCACCACCGGCGCGGCTTCGGGTTGGCGTCCCATGAGGCGACCAAGGATGCCGCCCTTTTGTTTCGCAGGCTCAGGTTTGGTTTCGGGCGGTGTTGGTGCCTCAGCCTCAGGGGCCGGACGCTCGGGGGCTATTCTTTCCGGCGGGCTTTCCGGCGGGCTATCGGTCACAGGCGCGCTCATTGGCGCAGGGGGTGCAGCGGCCGGAACCGGTGGGCCAGCAGGAGAGGGCGGGGCAGCAGGAGAGGATGCCACTTCAGAGGCGGCGTCCTCTCACCCGTCCTGAACAATCGCGTCGAGACCCTCGTCCAGCTTGGACGAGGTTTTTAACAACCGGTTCTTGAGCTTGCCGAAAAAGGACATGGGGGTCGCCTGATGCTGCGGTTTCCCCCACCTAATACGCCTGAGCGTGCAATGAAAGGTGGCTTTGCGGCCTTCTCCCCTCTACCGGGCCCCTATCGGGGCGGTCGCAGCGCGCGCAGGAACAAGAGCGGCTTGTACAAACCCGGCAGAAAACTTGTCCACATATGCCTGTGGACAAGTTTCTTTGTCAAAAACCGATCAAACCTCGTCCGGGAAGTGTTTGATGGTCATACGGATCGGGTTCGGCGCGGCCTGCCCCAGTCCGCAGATCGAGGCATCCGCCATGGCCACGCAGAGTTCCTCCAGCAGGGGCTGATTCCAGCTTTCGGCGCTCATCAGTTTGACCGCTTTTTCGCAGCCCACCCGGCACGGCGTACACTGGCCACAGCTTTCATCCTCGAAGAACCGCAACATGTTCAGCGCAGCGTCGCGAGCGCTGTCCTTGTCCGACAGGACAACCACCGCCGCCGACCCGATAAAGGTGCCATGCGGCTGCAACGTGTCGAAATCCAGCGGAATATCATCCATGGAGGCAGGCAACAGACCAGACGACGGGCCGCCCGGCTGATAGGCCTTGAAGCTATGCCCCTCGGCCATGCCACCAGCGGCTGCGATCACGTCAAGGATGGTGGACCCGGCGGGCAGCAGATGGACACCCGGTTGCGCCACGCGCCCGGAAACCGAGTAAGACCGCAGCCCCTTGCGACCGTTCTTTTCAACACTCGACAGGATTTCGGGGCCATCGCGGCAGACCTTCGCCACCCAGTACAGCGTCTCGATATTGTGGACGAGAGTCGGGCGGTCAAACAGCCCGACCTGCGCGACATAGGGCGGACGATGGCGCGGCAACCCGCGCTTGCCCTCGATCGACTCGATCATCGCGCTTTCTTCGCCGCAGATGTAGGCACCCGCACCGCGTCGCAGGTCGATATAGCCCTTTTCGACCAGCCCTGCGTCTTCGACTTTAGCGATTTCGACGCGCAGGATCTCCAGCAAGGCGGGGTATTCGTCGCGCATGTAGATATAGCAGCGTTCCGCCTCGACCGCCCAGGCTGCGATCAGCATTCCCTCAAGGAAAACATGAGGTTCCCGCTCAAGGTGAAAGCGATCCTTGAAGGTTCCCGGCTCGCCCTCGTCGCCGTTCACCGCCAGATAGCGCGGACCCGGATTGGCGCGGACAAAGCCCCATTTGCGCCCCGAGGGGAACCCCGCGCCGCCCAACCCGCGCAGGCCAGAGGACAGAACGCTTTCCTGCACCGCTTCCCAGTCACCATTGGCGCGCAGGTCCGTCAGGACGGCATAACCGCCATCTGAGGAATAGGCGTCAAACCCTTGATATTCCGGGATATGCGTGTGTGTGTCTTTGGCCTCGATCGCGGCGCGTACCTTGTCCACGGTGGCGTGGTCGATGTGGTTGTGGCCCAGTTCCAGCACCGGCGCGGTATCGCAACGCCCCATGCAGGGCGCGCGCAGGACGCGGACCTCTGACGGGTCCATGCCGTCCTCCAGAGCGGCGCGCAACTGCTCGGCCCCGGCCAGTTCACATGACAGCGAATCGCAGACCCGTATGGTCAGCGCGGGCGGCGGCGTCTCACCCTCTTTGACGATGTCGAAATGGGCGTAAAAGCTGGCCACCTCGTAAACCTCGGCCATCGACAGGCGCATCTCTTCGGCCAGAGCGCGCAGATGCGCCGCCGACAGGTGGCCATACGCGTCCTGAACCAGATGCAGGAACTCGATCAGCAGGTCTCTGTTGCGCGGGCGTTCGCCCAGCAGCGCCTTGACCTCTTCCCACGCCTGATCCTCGACCTGGCGGCCCTTGGGCGTGACCCGCCCCTTGCCCTTGCCCGATTTCCAGACGCCTTTGCGTTCGTCGAGTGCCATGCATGTCTCCCTTGCCTGCCGCGCACCATATATCCGTTCCTCCGGGCGCCGGGACCGAAAAACGACGCATTCCCGCGTCACTGCGCCCAGAAAAACACCCGGTTTCGTCGCATCAGGAACGGAATGTTCCGATATGTTAAACTCCGGGCCTTACAGGAGCATTCATGCTGCGGTTCATCTTGGCAACGCATGGAATAGTCTTACTTCTGGCGGCGGCGATGCTGTTCGGCGCGCCGTTTCCGACGCTTGCGCTGATCTACATCACGGTCTTTGCCTATGGCATGGACCGGCTGTCTGCCTTGGCCGCGCCGGATCACCCGGGGCAGGAATTTCCGGCCGGTGACGGGCTGTCGGTCTGTTTGGCGCTGGCCCATTTCCCGCTGCTGTATGGCGGTGTCTGGACGCTGACGGGAAACGCCGCAACAACGCTGGACAAGCTACTGATTTTCATCGCACTTTCCCTGTTCATTGGGCAGGTTGGAAACTCCAACGCGCATGAGCTGATCCATCGCGGATCGCGCAGTCTGCGGCGGCTGGGCGTGGCGGTTTACGCCTCGATCCTGTTCGGGCACCATGCCTCGGCCCACGTGCGCGTCCACCATGTTCACGCCGCGACGCGCCGCGATCCGAACTCTGCCCGCGCCGGTGAAAGCTTTTACGCCTTCGCGCTGCGGGCCTGGGTTGGGGCCTTTCGTGAGGGATACCGGGCCGAATCGCGGTTGCGACGGGGCAGCGGGCTGCACCCTTACGTGGGCTATCTGTCTGTCGCGGCCTTGTCGCTGGCGATTGCACTGCTTCTGGCGGGTCCCAAAGGCGTTGCCGCATTGATCGCCATTTCGGCCTATGCGCAGGCGCAACTACTCTTGTCGGACTACGTGCAGCACTACGGCTTGCAACGGCGCGACATCGCCCCGGGCAAGGCGGAACCCGTGGGACCGCAGCACAGCTGGAACGCACCGCAGAGCTTTACCTCGGCCCTGATGCTCAACGCGCCGCGCCATTCCGACCACCACGTGCATCCCGCGCGTCCTTATCCCGGTCTGGACCTTGACCGGCAGGCCATGCCGATCCTGCCCTATGCCCTGCCCACGATGGCGGTCATCGCGCTGATTCCGCCGGTCTGGCACCGGATAATGGACCCTCGCGCCCGCCGCTGGGCCGCCTCAAAACACCGGCCAGCGACCGCTTACGGTTAACCATTCATGAATACCCCACTTCCGGGCGCGGGCGGATTCTGGCAATTTGAGCCTTATGAAACACATTTTCGCCCTAGCCCTGACCTGCCTGACCGCTCTGCCCGCGCTGGCGGCAGAGCCTATGTCGGCCTCCGATTTTGAACGCTACGTGACCGGGAAAACCCTGTATTTCGGCCTCAACGGTGAGGCTTACGGGGTCGAGAAATACCTGCCCGACCGGCAAGTGACCTGGTCCTTTCTTGACGGCAAATGCAAGGAGGGCTTCTGGTATGAAGAGGCCAGCCAGATCTGCTTTGTCTATGAAGACAATCCGGACCCGCAATGCTGGAGCTTTTTCAAAGAGGGCGCCGGGCTGCGCGCGGTGTTCGAAAACGACCCCGCCAGCACCGTGCTGTACGAAGCCCAACAGAATGACAAGCCGATGCTGTGCCACGGCCCCGACGTCGGCGTGTGACGCCTAGGCCAGCGCGGACATGCTCTGCCGGATCTCATCGCTGAGGGCGTGGGTGATGGCAGGCTGACCGCTGCCCACATACAGGTTGATTTTCTGCATCCCGAGTTCCGGCAACCCGCAGCCATCAATCGGGATCAGGTAGGAGGCGGAATGCCCCTCTAGCCGGGCCGTGACCGCCAGATCGGCGCTGACCGTGGCGTCGATGGTGGTTTCGCTGTCGGAATCCACCGCCAGTTCCCAATCCAGCCCCGCCGCGTCCAGCCTGCGCATCGTTTCCTCGCGAAACCCGCAGGTGCGGGCAAAGGCGATGCGCAGGGGCCGCTGCCGCACGGCCTGCCCGTTCGGAGCCCCGAACCAGCGCATGGGCACCTCAAGCAGCGTCTCGCCACCCGCCTCGACCCCGGTTTCCGTGGTCATGATCACATCCATTTCCCCACGGGCAAACTGCGCCTTCAACACCCGTGTGAAAGAACTGACCAACTGGATCTTCACCCGAGGATGGGTGCGCCCCATGCGCTGCAACACCTGCGGAATCGCCGGATAAACGATGTCGACAGGGACACCGAGGCGGATCTCGCCTTCCCACCCTTTGTCGGTCAACCGGCCATAAGCCTCATCGTTCAACTCGACCATCTTTTGCGCGTAGGTCAGCAGTTGCGCCCCCGCCGGAGTCAGCGTCACCCCGCGCCCGGAGCGGTCCAGCAATTGCAGGTCCAGCATCTCTTCCAGCCGCTTGATCTGCATCGAGACCGCCGATTGCGTGAGGTTGAGAAAGCCCGCCGCCCGGGTCACCCCACCCGACTGCGCCACCGCCGCGAAAGAGCGCAGCGTGGTCAGATCCAGATTTCGCATACATCACCCCTTGTGATGGGTTTCGTCACATACATTCACTTTCAATATCAACCACGGAACGCCACATTGATCAACGTCAAACATGGGTCACCCATGAGTTATCAATTTTCGTGAAGGACCTCATCATGATCCGCTCAATAGATCCGCTGTTTCCCGCGATCCTGTTCCGTATCGGCGGGAAATTCCGGGCCAATCAGGTCGCTGCGCGTATCGACACCACCCCCACAGCCGCCTCCAAAGTCCGCACCGACGACCGACCAGAATGGGACGCACCGGCGCATTGGATCGAACCGGAGCGCCATTGGTGACAATAACGCACATATTAAGCCACCCATTGGACGTGAAGTTCTTGAAAATCCGCTCCGTTCCGCCAATATCTACCGCAACTCCGGGCGCGCGCGCGAGCAGTGTCCGAGGGAACATCAGGGATCATTCGGAGGCTTAAATGGCAGATTATCAAACGGTCCGGGCAGCTGGCGTCTCCGGCGCACGCGCTGCTCAGATTGACGAGGGGCTGCGCGCCCACATGAACAAGGTCTACGGCACCATGTCCGTGGGCACTTTCATCACTTTTCTGGCCGCATGGGCCATCTCCGGCTTGGCCGTGACCACCGATCCCGCAGGGGCGACGGTCATGATCCGCGACGGCCAGTTCCTGACCGGACTGGGTGAGGCGCTGTACATGTCGCCACTGAAATGGGTGGTGATGTTTGCCCCGCTGGCGTTCATCTTCTTCGGTTTCGGCGCGGCGGTGAACCGCCTGAACGCCGCAGGCGTGCAACTGGTGTTTTACGCGTTCGCCGTGCTCATGGGCCTCTCGCTCAGCTCGATCTTTCTGGTCTACACGGGCCTGTCGATCATTCAGGTCTTCCTGACCACCTCGGTCGCCTTTGCCGGTTTGTCGCTTTGGGGCTACACCACGAAAAAGGACATCTCCGGGTGGGGATCGTTCCTGATCATGGGCGTGATCGGCTTGCTGGTCGCTTCGATCATCAACATCTTTCTGGGCAGCCCGGCGATTCAGTTCGCCGTGTCGATCCTGGGTGTGTTGATCTTCGCCGGCCTGACCGCCTACGACACGCAGAACATCAAGAACACCTACATTCAGCATGCCGCGCATGGGGATAAGGAATGGCTGGGCAAGGCCGCCATCATGGGCGCGCTGAACCTCTACCTCGACTTTATCAACATGTTCATGTTCCTGCTGCAGCTTCTCGGCAACCGCGAGTAACACATCGCAATATTCGTGCTATAGGGAAAGGGCCGGTCGGTTGACCGGCCCTTTTTCGTGTTGGGCCTTGGGCGGCCGTGGGAGACAACATGCCGATCATTACCGAAGACACCGTGCAGCGAAAGTCCGGCGACGGGACGCTGGGAACCTATGAATCGCTCTTGTTCAGCGACTCCGGCGGGCTGACGCAATTCGGCGCAGTGGTGGAAATTCTGTCACCCGGGGCAAGGTCCTCCTATCCCCACTGGCACGAATCAGAGGATGAGATGGTCTATGTGCTGGACGGCACGCTGACCCTGATCGAGGGCGACCGCGAAGAGGTGATATCCGCCGGGTCTGCCGCCACCTTTATCGCCGGAACAGAGACGCCCCACAGCTTTGTGAATCGTTCGGACGCGCCTGCACGTATCCTTGTGGTTGGCACTCGCGCCCCGCGCGACCGGGTGCATTATCCTGGTGAGGATCGCGTGCAACTGATCGAACGCACCAGCGATGAGCGCCGTTGGACGCATCTCAACGGCGCGCCCGCCGACCCGCTGCCCTGAGGGTCACAAACGCCGGATCATGAACACCGCCGGAAAGCCGATCCCGCCGCGCAGCGGCACGGTGATGCTGCCTTGCGGCTCAAACCCCATCGACCGGTAAAAAGGCTCGGCGGTCAGGGTGCTCTGACAGTACAGGATAGAGACACCACTGCCGCGCGCCGCCTGAACGATATGATCCAGCAACAGTCGCCCCACCCCGCGCCGGACCGAATCCGGATCAGTTGCGACATGGCGCACGTGTCCCGTCCCGCTGGTCGCGGGGTGCCCGCCCGGCGCTTGCAGGGACCACCCGCCAGCGCCCAGAATCCGGCCCTCGCCGTCCTCGACCACATAGAACTGCCCTGACGCCACCAACGCGGGCTGCGCGCGGCCGATCACCGGCACAGCCGTCACCAGCACCGAGGGTGGGTAGTCCGCCGCCAGCAGGCGGCTGTAGCTGCGCTGGAACAGTCGGTCCAGCGCGCCGATGTCAGCCTGCCGGGCGATGCGCAATGTGATGTTGTCGGCCACGGCCCGACCTTTCCCGATCGTGTCACTGGGTTTACGGGCCACGGCACCGGCAACGCAAAGGGCCGCGCAGGATCACTCCTGCCCGGCCCCGAAAACGCGTTCAGCCAAAGTGGCTTACTTGATCTTGCCTTCTTTGTACTCCACGTGCTTGCGCACAACGGGGTCGTACTTCTTGACAGACATCTTCTCGGTCATGGTCCGAGCGTTCTTCTTGGTCACGTAGAAGTGGCCGGTGCCCGCAGTGGAGTTCAGGCGGATCTTGATTGTTGTCGGCTTCGCCATGGGTCGTCTCCTGCAACACGCGGGAGCCCGCGCGTGAAATCCGTATGAAGCCCGCCTTTTACCTCTTGGTGGCCCCGAGTCAACCACTTCTTGACCAAGACCGGACAGGCGGGATTTCAGAGCCTGAATTTGCGCGGAAGGCCTGTAAGCCGGATTCTGTTCTTGGGCCGGTTTCCCGGCCCTCAGACGACCATTCCTCTGGACCGCGCGTTGCCGCGCGGCTCTAGCTGCCAACCCGGATCACCAAGGCCGAAGCGGCCCTGCACCCGAAGGCGCGTGTGATCCCTATTCGGCATTGCTCCCCGGTGGGGCTTGCCATGCGGGCGCTGTTGCCAGCCCCCCGGTGGGCTCTTACCCCACCTTTTCACCCTGTCCTGCACGCAAGCGCGCAGGCGGTCTGTTTTCTGTGGCGCTTTCCGTCAGGTTACCCTGCCCGGGCGTTACCCGGCACCGGTGCTTCGGTGAGTCCGGACTTTCCTCTCGTGTCTCCACAAGCGGCCGTCCGGCCTTCCGCGCCCGTGTCCCTTAGGCAAAGCCCGCGTTCAGCGCAAGAGCAAGGGTTGCGCCAGCCAGTCGCGCAGGGCGTCTGTCACCGCACCGGGCTGTTCCAGCGTCGGCATGTGGCCCGCATCCTCGATCACCCGCAGGTCGGCCTTGGGGATCATCTCGGCCATGAAACTGTGCCGCTTGACCGGATACAGCGCATCCTCGGCCCCGCACAGCACCAGCGTCGGTACGTTGATCCGCCGCAACGTGCCCTGCTGATCGCGCCGCCGTTGCATCGCCCGCGACTGGCGGACAAAGACCTCTGGCCCCAGACCGCGCGCCATCTCCAGCACAAGGGCCAGCACCTCGCGTTGATGGGGACCGGGGGCCAGATCGGCAAGCCGGAACTCCTCTGCCAACACCGCGTCGAACCGTCCGGCGCGGGCGCGAATCATCTGGGGATCGCGCATCGCCGCCATCTGCGGCGTTTCGGCCAGCGGCGTGGTGCCTATCAGCGCCAGCCGCGTCACACGGTCAGGCGCACGGCGATACACCTCCATCGCGACGATCCCGCCCATCCCGTGCCCCACAAGCGCAAAGCGCGACGGCACAAGATCCAGCAGGGTCGAGGCAATTTCCTCGATCCGGTCCCCTTGGGTGATGGGCGCGATCATCACCGCCTGATCGCGCGACAACTCCGCAATCTGCGGGCCGAACAGACGGGCATCGGACATCTGCTCTGGCAGAAAGACCAGTGTTTCGGTCATGGGATCCGGCGCACCCGATCACTGGTGCTTGTCTTGCCTGCCACTCCGCTTACTCCGCACACGCCTGTTGTCTCGCGGCACCCTAACAGATGGCGCGACGAGCGAAAGTGGGCCCAGTGGTCAGGAACGGTTGACGGGATTTGTGGCCCGGATTTGTGGCCGGGGACGGTGGGCGGGGCGATGTTCCGGCCAAAGGCCGGATCGAGCGCCGTCCCCCGTCCCCGGCAAAGGGTCAGTTCGTCTTGATCTGGTCCCAGAACACCCCCAGATGCCGCGACACGATCTGGCTATAACGGTCGGTCTTTTTCAACTCCGCCAGCCCGGCATTGATCCGGTACAGATGCGTCGTGCCGCGCCAGTGCTTTTTCGAGATGATCACATGTAACCCCTCGACCGACAGCGGTTTGTCCATCGGCACCACCTGCCCGCGCAGTCCCATGTCGTCGATGGTCTTGGCGCCCAGAAAGACGTTGACCGTCACCGCATCCACCCTGCCCGCCATCAGTTCGCGGAAACAGGCCTGCGGGTCCTCTGCCTGCACCAGCGTGATCAGCCCCCGGCTCAGCCATTCACGGCCCGGACGGTCAAGATCATGGGTGAAGTACCCCTTGGGCCGGCACAGCCGCTTGCCGATCACATCCGCGTCGCTGTCAAAGGTGAACCCCGATCCGGGGCGGGTGAACAACAACACCAGAATCTCGACCAGCGGGTCGGAGAAATGAAAATTGGCACAGCGTTCATTGTCTGGCGTCTGGTCGCAATTGGGCTTGAGCCACGGAAAGCCCATGTCCGCCTCTTTGCTGTCGAGGATCGGGAACAGGTGTTTGGACCAGTCATCCTGCCATGTGATCGAATAGGTCACCGGATTCGGTGTCGCCTCCAGTGCGGCATTCACCAGTTCCGTTACCATTCCCTGCCCCGGCCATTCGCGGTCCGTGAAGGGCGCGTAGTTGGACCCGGTGATCAGCTTCATCTCGGCATTGTCCGGCCCCTGCCGCAGCGGGGTGGCGTCCGCGCGCACCTCGCCTTTCTGACAGGGTAGGTCCAGCACGTCACCGGGCGAGACCTGAAACACGCTGGACCGCAGCCTGTCCTCGTTGGCGTAATAGATCAGCGTCCATTTCTCGGGATCGCCATAGCGCGCCTCTGCGATGGTAAAGACCGTGTCGCCGGTCTGAACCGTATAGGCCTCTGGCGCGCATTGGGCCAAACTTCCCGACGCCCATACCGACGCCATAACCACCAGCGCGGCGGCCACCGCCGCCGCCCGGTTCCGTCCGCCAAGGGCCATGGCTCAGAGCCCCGCCCAGATGCTTGACATATGCTTGTCCAGCACGGTCAGGTATTCGCCACTGTCACGCAGAACACCCAGCCCCTCGTCAAAGGCGGCGATCATCTCTGCCGCCCGTGGGTTGGCCTTGTGTGCCACCACATGCAGCCCCTCGATGGCCAAGGGCCGAGAAAGCTGCAATTCAACCCGGTCCGCCAGCCCCATGTCCTTGAGCACGACGCGTCCGGTGAACTCATTCATCGCCACCGCATCGACCGACCCGTCGACCAGCCGCGCGAAACACTCTTCGCTGCTGGGCGGTTGCTGCAACCGCGCGCCCGCTTGCACCAGATAACTGGCCCCCAGCCCGCCCCGTCCAGCGGCGTTGAATCCCAGCGGACTACAGACCCGCAGACCGGCCAGATCGCCCTCGCCACTGTAAGTCACACCGCTGCCTTTGGCGGTGAACAACACCACCAGCATCTCGAACATCGGCTCGGAATAGACGTAATCGGTGCACAGATCCGTTGTGGCCGCCGCGCCCTCGCAATCCGGTTTCTTCCACGGAAAGGCCAGATCGGCCATGCCTTCCTTCAGCATCGGGTCCAGATGCACGGCGCGGTCGTTGACCCAGTAGAACTTGTGCAGGCCCACCTTGTCGGTGGACACAAAGGCACGATTCACAAGGTCGGTGATCAGCCCCGAGGACATCAGCAGCCGGTTGGTAAAGGGCCGAAAGTCATCCGCCGCCAGCAGCCGCACATCGACACCGCGCGCCTGCCGCGCCGTTGCCTCGATCCGCGACTTTTGAAGCCGCTCGGGTGAGACCGTCGCGGCCGCGACAGCGGGCGCCACCGCCGCAGGATTGACCGGGTCAATCTGCGTCCCCCCCGGCAGGCCAACCGGCATCCCTGCAATGCAGGGCAGCCGATAGGTCTGGCCAACGCGGATCTTGTCCGGGCTGGGAATCATGTCGCGGTTGTTGCGATAGATCACCGTCCACTGGCTGGCATCACGGTAGTGCGTGTCAGCAATCGCCGACAGCGAATCCCCCGGTCGCACCTTGTAGTTTCCACCACATGTTTCTGCGGAAAGCGTCGTGGCCCCCGCTATGGCCATAGCCATAGCCGCCGCGCATACGCGTTTCATCATCTGCCTATCCCCCAATAAACGTGGCGAAAGCTTCCCCCATCTAGTGCCGTGGGTCAACGCTCGCTCTAGGGAATGTGCGCTTGTCCATATCTATCAGGAGCTTCGCAGCCGTAATTCCCCCAGCCGTGACGGGCGATCAGGAAATGGTTGTTATGCAGCCATAGGAATAGCTACAGAATCGGCCGACTCGCCAGCAGCAAAGAGTGTCCCCGGCAGCCGGCGTCTTCGGGCACAAAGGCCTCGACCGGGGTGCCCGCCGCCAAGAGCACCTCGGCATAGTCCTCTGGCGACAGGGACGCGTGGTATACTTTTTCGCCCGCGACGGTCCCCCAGACCTCTCCCGCCCCCGGCCCCACCGTCAGCAACAGACGCCCCCCGGGTGCAAGGTGGCGCGCGATATTCGGCAGGGCGGCGCGTTGGTCTTCCTGCGTGAGGTGAAAGAAACTGCCCCAGCCGATGATCGCGTCAAAGTGCCGGTCCAGCGACAGCGACCGCATATCGGCCTCGATCACCCGCGCATCCGGCAGATTGCGGGCATATAGCGCCAGCATCGCGGGCGCGTAATCCACCCCGGTCACGTCATAGCCCTGTTCGGCGAGGTAAAGACCAATCGGTGCGCCCGCACCACAGCCAAGGTCCAGCACCGCACCGCCCTTTGGCACGTCCGCCAGCACCCGCTCCAGCCAGGGCCGTTCAAAAAGCGAGGTGTCACGCCCAGCGGCATAGGCCTTTGCCTGCCGCTGATAGACCTCGCGGTTGCTCATCCGGTCTGCGCCACGATCTGTGTCCAGACCGCCGCCTCGTCATACAAGGTCCATTCCCGGCGCAGCCCGCGCGGCCCGAACTCTGCATGGCTGATCCCCATGACATAGAGGTCCGCGCCAGAGGGCCGCCCAAACGCGCCCCAGCCTTCGTGACGTCCCTTCAAGGACCAGCGCAGCGCCGCCCGCGCGGGCATCAAAGGCTCTTCCATGCCGATCCGGTGGTGCACCTCGAACCGGGCCGAGGGCATTGCCGCCCGCAGCCCCAACCAGAACCGGTCCGCCGCCTCGACGCCATGCGCCTCGACCCCGCCGGGGTAAAACAGGTGGCAGGCGCGGTCGTACTGGTCCGGGATGACCGACAGGTCACCGTCCATCACCCGCATCAGAAGCGCGGCAAAGCCTTCGCCCCATTGGTCGGTGTTGCCCAGCCCGGTATACGGCCCGGTGACATCCACCCGTGGCGTAAAGGGCTGCGAGTCCGGGTCCAGATCGGGCAACCGGGTGCGCGCCCAGCCCTCGGCCGTTTGCCCCAACTGGCGCAGCACCGCGCCAGTGTCCGTCACCCGCCAGACATCGCTGATCTGGTCCCGCTTGGCATAGCTGTCGACGATTTCTCGATACAGCAGCGCCCGCCCCGTAGCCGGGCCCAGCGCGCCGTCGCCAGTGTGGGTCGCCTGCGTCAGGATTCGCTGAGAGCCCAGCATCCCGACCCGTGCATGGCCCGACCAGATCACATCCTCGCCCAGCAACCGCCGATCCGGCAGGCTGACCAGCGTTGCCATCGCGTCCTCTGCCATCGCACGCGCGCCGAACTGGATGCCTTCGGCACCGCGCAGGATGACCTCGGGGTGGTAATGCGCCTGCACCCGCGTCGTCAGGCCGCGTCCCTCCCAGATGTCGCTGGTCGCCTCCAGCAGGAAATCGGGGAAATCATGGGCCTCTGGATCGAAACCGTCCATCACAGGGCGTCCCGGTCAGGGGCTTGGGGGGTGCAGTCTCGACGGGTCAACGCTTGGGAACCTCACTCTGTGGTTGTGTCAGTCGCAGGCTAGCCCTCCGCATTCCGGGTGTCCAGCGCCGCTCAGACCGGAAAGGCGATGCCCCGAAAGGGTGGAAAATCCGCATAGCGCGCGGCGCGGGTTTCCAACGGCTCGTCCGGGTCCGCCCCCGGTTTCAGCAGCGTGCCTTTGGGCGCGATATAGCTATCGATGCGCCGCAGAGGCACAGGTCGCCACGCGAGGTTGAAGGCGCAGAGCTTGGGAAAGAACCAGATGTCGGAATAGTCCAGATGGTCGTGTAACCACCACGCCAGATCGCGCCAGTCGCGCCCCTGCGCGTACCGCTCCGCAAACCACGGGATCACGACAGAGGCCCCCGCCACGGGCCGATCCGGCAAATCCCAGATGTGGCATTCCAGTGGATAATCGTTGCGTGCGCAGTTCAGCTTGTTGGCATTGCCAAAGGCATTGAGCCGCGCCGACCGATACCCAGACCGCACAAAGACCCGGCCAAAGGTGTCTTCCAGCGGGTCCAAAAGCGCGGTCGCGAAGGCGCGCCCCCGTTCAAGCGACAGATCAGGATCGTCCGGTATATTGCTGATTTCGTGAAAGTTTCCGATCTCGGAATACAGGAATTCCCGCATCCAGAAATGCCGCGACAGGCGCACCCGCCCCAGCGTCTCCAGCGACCACATAGAGCGCGGGCGTCTCATCCCTCAGTCATCGCCATACCCACCCCAGCGAAACGCCCCGTCCGGTCCAAGCGTTGAGAATGGGTTATAAGCCACCTCCCAAACATGGCCTTCGGGATCGGCGAAATACCCGATGTGCCCGCCCCAGAACACGTCATGCGCGGGTTTCAGGATCTTGGCGCCGGCGGCCTCTGCGGCGGTCAGTACCTCGGCCACCTCTTCGCGGGTCCGCGTGTTGCAGGCCAGCGTGGCCGCCCCGGTCCCAAGGTCCTCTGCCGCGCAGCCCATATCGCGGGCCAGATCCTCCAGCGGATACAGGCCCAGCGCCTGCCCAATGAGGTCAAAGACCACAATCCCCTCCGGTGTCTCGACCCGCTTCCAGCCCAGCGCCTCATAAAACGCCTGCGCGCGTGCCATGTCGCGGCATCCCAGCGTGATCAGGCTTACTCTCTGGTCCATTCCATCCTCCTTAGGGTCACAAACGCCGCACCCAATTCAGCATCACCTCGGCCAATGGCGCGGACATGCCCGGCGACAGCACCTCACCGGCCACAAGATGCCGCGACGGGTCATCCTGCGGCCCGAGGTCAACCTCATGCAGGTCCGCGCCTGCCCCCCAGCGTGCCGCGATCTTGCGGCTGGCGCTGTGGTCAACGATCTGATCACCCGGATCGAAAACAAACAGCGCGGGCACAGCGACATCCTCATGCCGCCGCCGATGCACTTCGCGCACCGCCGCCCCCATCGGCAGGACGGCCAGACTGGGATAGCGTGTGGTCCACAGCCGGGCATGCGCCTCGCTGCGCGGCTCAAACCCGATGTCGCGCCCCGCCAGCAGCGGCAGCCACCAGCGCGCACCGGGCCAGGTGATCAGCGCCGCCTTGGGATCGGCCACCTTATAGTTGGGTGAGACCATCACCGCCCCCGCAACGCCCGCACCCATCCCCTCGTGCAGCGCCAGCGTCGCCAAAGTGGCCCCGGTCGAGGTTCCCATGACCAGCACCCGCCGCCCCACGCGATGCCCGATGGCCAAAGCCTCGGCAACATCCTGCATCCAGCCCTCGACCGTGGCCTCTGCCATCGCCGGACCGTCACGCCCGTGGCCCTTGAGACGGGTAAAGACAAGGTTCGCCCCCAGACCCCGCGCCACATGATCCGGCACCGGGCGTATCTCATCCGGGGCCGCCGAAAAGCCGTGGATATAGACCACCGCCCAATCGGTCTGCGCCTCGGGCGTAGCAGACCAGTGAACACGCTTTTCAGCGCCCGCTCGGATGCCCGGCACCCGCGCCTCCGAGGCCGCAAGGTACGGGTCGATCCCGCCATCCAGCAGAGCCGTGTCAAACGCCACATCGGTCTTGACCGGCTCACGCGGCGCCAGCGCCGCATAAGACCCGCCCGCAGCGGCCAGCGCCCCCAATCCCCAGAGCAGCAGGCTCATCCCAGCACCTCGACCAGCGCCGCCTCGATCTGGGCAAGGCAATCGGGCGTGGAAAACCGGTGATCCGCGCCTTTTACAAAGGTCAGACGCACATCCGGCCCGTCGATATGATCCAGCAACCGCAACGCCGTCTTGCGTGTGACCGCCTCATCCTCGGTCCCCTGCAACAGCCGTACGGGCCAGCCCATGACCAAAGGGCTGCGCAAGACCAACTGATCACGCCCGTCCTCGATCAGCTTGGCAGTCACAAAGTAAGGGTCTTCATAGGCCGACGGCACCAATAGCTGTCCCTCTTCCATAACTTGCCGCCGCTGGTCTTCGGAAAACCCCGCCCAGAAGCCGTCTTCGGTGAAATCCGGCGCGGCGGCGATGCCGATGAACCCCGCAATCTCCGGCAGCCGTTTGGCCAGGATCGCAGCGATCCAACCGCCCATGGACGACCCGACCATCACAACCGGCCCCGGCGCGGCATGGGCGATCACCGCCTCGGCATCCGCCGCCCAGTCACCGATACACCCCTCTTCGAACACGCCGCCGGACTGGCCGTGCCCGGCATAATCAAACCGCAAAAAGGCGCGCCCACGCGCCGCGGCCCAGGCCTCCAAATGCACCGCCTTGGTCCCCGCCATGTCCGACCGATATCCGGACAGGAACACCACACAAGGCCCCGTCCCTTCGGTCTTGGCATAGGCCAACCGCGTGCCGCGCGGCCCTTGAACATGCGCAATCGCTGCCATCGCGCGCCCCCCTTCTCTTATGGCTTGACCATAGCGCCGCCCCGAAACGGTCGAAAACGCTCTTCCAGCTACTTCTTTGTCAAAATACAATTGGAGGGTCGACCGAAGGGAGACGCGGGGAGCGCCCACTCACCCGTCGATGCTTTGCGCCAACACGCGGCTTATCACCGTCAGGCTCTCGCCGCTCTCTGCCTTCCAAGTATTGAACGCATCCTGCACAGCCGCCATGGCCTTTTTCGAAGTCGGTTCCTTGTCGATCACGCCCTCGGCTTCCAGACGCGCGATCACCGACGGTGACAGAACATAGCTTTCCTTGCCCAGATACCGCAGCGCATAGGCCCCCGTCGCGCCGCCCAGCCGTGATCCGTTCTTTTTAAGCCACTCCAGCAGCCCGGCGAAATCCTCGGCGGGCCAGTCACCGATCTTGCGCCCGAAACTGCCCGCTTCGGCGGCGACCTCCTGAATAAAGGCGGCGTTTTGCTGGATCGCCTCCACCTTGGGCGGGCTGCGCACGATGCGCGGGTCGTCCAGAAGCTCGTCGAACCAATCCTCTGACATCATCGCCACGCGGCCAACGTCAAAGTTGTAAAACGCCTCTTCGATGCCCGCCCACTTGTTTTCGACAACCTGCCAGCTGATCCCGGCCTGAAAGATGCCGCGCGCCAGTTGCGCCAGCCAGCGGCTGTCCGGGATCGCGGCCAGTTCATCCGCGCTCAGCACCTTGGGCATATCCGCCAGCACCGAGTCGCGCCCGCCCTTGCGGTCCGCCGCGATGGTCAGGATCTCTTCGTAGGTCCGCATGGCGCTCTCCTTCATGTTGCGCGCCAGCCTGCGCCGCGGGGGCTGCGGGTGCAAGGCCTAGTCCTCGACCTCTTTCAGGCCATAGGCCAGCCAGCCACCGATCAGGCTGAGACCCGCAAAGCCGATCAGCGCCGACTGTGGTCCCAGCACTGCCAAAAGGCCCCCCAGCGCGCCGACCATCATCAGCAACAGGCCGATAGAGGTGTTCGCCAAGGCCGCATAGGTCGACCGCGCGTGCTCTGGCGCCATGTCCACTAGGTAGATCGACCGCCCCTGCCGCACGCCATGATAGGCCAGCATCAGACCGAACAGCAGCAGCGGGATCACAAAAGGCGTATCGGACCAGCCAAACCGATCCGCCAGCACCGCCAGCGCCATGAAAACGGCGGCCACCACGCCGGACAGCGCCAACACCCGCCGGGACGAATGATCCGCCAGCCGCCCCCACAGATAGGACGACAGGAAAGAGGCCGCCGAAGAGGCCAGCATCAGCGCGCCAAGAGCACCAAGCGCGCTCTGCCCGCCGCCCAGCAGGACATAGTAAGGCGGTGCCAGCGCGGTCACGGTCAGCGCCCCCCGCGCCGCGATGAACCGGCGAAACTGCGCATCCTCGCGCAGCGGCGTCAGGTCGATGCCTTTGCGGCGCTGCGGGTCTGACGGCGCTTCTTCAAGCCGTGCAAACACCAGCGCCGCGCCCAGCCACAGGACCGCCGCCACGGAAATCGCGACCAGAACCGGCCAGATCGCCTGCCCCGGGCCAAAGATCAGCAGCACCGCAAAGCCCAGCACCGCCAAAGCAGAGACCGACCCGGCGATGCCCGTCACCGCGCCGCGCCGGGTCTTGGCGATGGTCTTGCCAAGAATATCCTTGAAACTGACCGAACACAGCGACCGGCTGACCGCCAGCCCGGCCAGAGCACAGGCCATGGCGACCCCGGCGGCCCAGCCAGACAGCGTCAGGGCGGCCAGCACGATCAGCGCGGCAAAGACCCCCTGCCCCGCCGACCCGGCCACCCACGCCCATTTGCGGTGCCGCATCGCCTCGACCCGGCCCGCCAGCACGATCTGCGGCACCAGCGCCCCCGCCTCGCGGATCGGCACAAACAGACCGACCAGCGCCGCCGGCGCACCCAGCGCGCCGCCCAGCCAGCTGAGCACCAGCTTGGGGTCGATCAACCCGTCTGCCAGTTTGGTCATCGTCAGGCTGATCGCGTGACGCAGCCCGTTGCGGGCCTCGACATCCTCGACCTTTTTGGCCCCGGTCAGCCGTTCGAAAACCTGTGTCGCCGTCTCGCTCATCCGTCACCGTCCCGCCCCAAGTTGCTTGACAACCGACCTGTCGGGGGCCATTTCCGCCTCCACAATCCTATACCCGCAACCGGGCGTTCCGTGGGCGCCAAACCGACGAGGAGTTAAGGCCGATGGCCCAGATTTCCCTGACCTTTCCAGATGGCTCAAAGCGTGACTTCGACAAGGGCGTGACCCCTGCCGAGGTGGCGGCGAGCATTTCCAAATCGCTTGGCAAGAAAGCGATCTCTGCCACCGTAGGCGACGCGCATTGGGACCTGCAATGGCCCATCGAGGACGACGCCGACATCGCCATCAACACGCTGGCCGACGACGCCCCCGCGCTGGAACTGATCCGGCACGACCTCGCGCACATCATGGCGCGCGCGGTGCAGGAACTGTGGCCGGGTGTCAAAGTCACCATCGGCCCGGTGATCGACAACGGCTGGTACTACGACTTTGACCGCGCTGAGCCGTTCACCCCCGAAGACCTCGGCGCGATCGAAAAGAAGATGAAAGAGATCATCAACCGCCGCGATCCGGTCACCACCGAGATCTGGGAACGCGCCCGCGCGGTGGCCTTCTACGAGGCCAACAATGAGCCCTATAAGGTCGAGTTAATCGAGGCGATCCCCGGCGATGAGCCGCTGCGCATGTATTGGCACGGCCATTGGCAGGACCTGTGCCGTGGCCCGCACCTGCAACACACCGGACAGGTGCCCGGCGACGCCTTCAAACTGATGAGCGTGGCGGGCGCCTATTGGCGCGGCGACAGCAAACGCCAGATGCTGCAACGCATCTACGGCGTCGCCTTCAAAAACAAGGAAGACCTCAAAAAGCACCTGCACATGCTGGAGGAAGCCGCCAAGCGAGACCACCGCAAGCTGGGCCGCGAGATGGACCTGTTCCACATGCAGGAAGAGGCGCCCGGTCAGGTCTTTTGGCATCCCAACGGCTGGACCATTTATACCCAGCTACAGGACTACATGCGCCGCAAGCAGCGCGCCGGTGGCTACCGTGAAATCAACACCCCGCAGGTTGTCGACCGCAAGCTGTGGGAGGCATCGGGCCACTGGGACAAGTACCAGCACCACATGTTCATCGTCGAGGTGGACGAGAGCCGCGACGGTGAAAACGACGACGCCGTGGTCAAGGACAAGGGCCAGACCCGCATCAACGCGCTGAAGCCGATGAACTGTCCCTGCCACGTGCAGGTGTTCAATCAGGGTCTGAAATCCTACCGCGACCTGCCCCTGCGGCTGGCCGAGTTTGGATCATGCTCGCGGTTCGAACCCTCGGGCGCGCTGCATGGCATCATGCGGGTGCGCGGGTTCACACAGGACGACGCGCATATCTTCTGCACCGAGGACCAAATTCAGGAGGAATGCGCGCGCTTCATCGACTTCCTCGCCGATATCTACCGCGAACTGGGCTTCCCCGAGTTCGAGATCCGCTTTGCCACGCGGCCTGAAAAGCGCGTCGGCACTGAGGAAAGCTGGGACTGTGTCGAGAACGCGCTGGAAAACGCGATCAAGGCGGTGGGCCGCGATTATGTGCTGGAGCCGGGCGACGGGGCCTTCTACGGGCCCAAGCTGGACTTCTACCTGACCGACGCCATTGGCCGGGTCTGGCAATGCGGCACCTTTCAGGTCGACCCGAACCTGCCGGAGCGTCTGGGCGCGTCTTACATCGCGCAAAGCGGCGACAAGACGCGGCCCTTCATGCTGCACCGCGCGACGCTGGGATCGTTCGAACGCTTCATCGGCATCCTGATCGAGGAACACGCCGGCAAACTGCCGTTCTGGCTGGCCCCGCGTCAGGTCGTTGTCGCCTCGATCACGTCCGAGGCGGATGACTATGTGGCAGAGGTGGTCGCCCAACTGACCGCCGCCGGTGTCCGCGCCGAGGCGGATGTGCGCAACGAAAAGATCAACTACAAGGTGCGTGAGCATTCGGTCGGCAAGGTGCCGGTGATCCTCGCCGTCGGCCACCGCGAGGTCGAGGAACGCACCGTGACCGTGCGCCGGCTGGGCGAAAAGCAGACGCAGGTGGCGGCGCTGGACGAGATTGCCGCGCTGTTGGCAGAAGACGCAACCGCGCCCGACCTGCGCGGCTGAGACACCACCCCTGATCGCGACACTTCGGGCCGCCCTGCACTGGGGCGGCCCGAATTTTTTGCCAAAACCGCGACGGAAACGCCGATCTGGCGCGTTACAAGCCTGACAGATTGCGTGATATGCCCTGCCCGGAGCCCCGGACCGGACCGATCCCCTGTAACATTCTGCCCCGCAGCATGGGTGAAAACGCAAGAACCGTTACAGAACCACCCCCCGCCCCCCTGAAATCGCACCATCCAGCGCTGGAAGGTTCACGCCCCCGACACGCGCCCTGACGCCCCCGTGATGCACAGGCCCGTGAATGGTTTGAGGACGTGTCTCGGGTCACTCTGGTGTCACCGCAGGGCAGATCGCCCTCGGACAAGTTTCAAAATCAGAAACCCGGAGGAAATTCCACATGTCCACCACGCTCAAAACTGCCGCCCTCGTAGGCATCGTCGCCGCTGCCGTGTCCGCCTCGGGCGCACAGGCCATGGATCAGGAAAAATGCTACGGCGTCAGCCTTGCCGGTGAAAACGACTGCGCCGCAGGCCCCGGCACCACCTGCGCCGGGACATCGAAGGTCGATTATCAGGGCAACGCATGGACGCTGGTCGATGCAGGGACCTGCGCCGAAATCGAACTGCCCGATGGCCGCATGGGCATGTCGGCAGAAGCCCTGAAAGACAAGGGCTTTGAAGGTATCAAGCGCGACCTGCCCGAAGGTCTGGCCGAAGAGGTTCAGGCCAAGTATTACGACCCGTCCATGATGTCCGACAGCTGATCACCAAGCTCTGACATACCGGGATGGGCCCCACGGGCCCGTCCCCCCACCGCAACAGCGGAAACCCCATGTTCGATACATCCAGTTCCCTCCCCCCCTTGCCCGGTGTCGGCTACAAGCCGCAGCACTATGCGGCCATCCTGAACGATCCCGCCCCCGTGGGCTGGTTTGAGGTCCATGCCGAGAATTACATGGGCGATGGCGGCAGGCCGCTGGCCCAACTGCGCGCCCTGGCCGACCGCTTTCCTCTCTCTGTCCACGGTGTCGGTCTGTCCATCGGCGGGCCTGAGCGGCTGGACCCGGACCATTTGGCGCGGCTGAAACATCTGGTCGGCTGGCTGAACCCGGCAAGTTTTTCCGAACATCTGGCGTGGTCGACCCATGACAGCCATTTCCTGAACGACCTGCTGCCCCTGCCCTATACGCCCGCCACGCTGGACCGCATCTGCGATCACGTCGATGAGGTGCAAGAGGTATTGGGACGGCGGATGCTGCTGGAAAACCCGTCCAGCTATCTGGCCTTTGCGGAAAGCACGATTTCGGAGACCGATTTCCTGCGCGACGTTGCCCGCCGCACCGGCTGTGGCCTGCTGCTGGACGTCAACAATGTCTTCGTCTCGGCGGTGAACCTTGGTTATAGCCCGCAGGCGTATATCGTGGATTTTCCGATGGATGCGGTTGGCGAGATCCATATGGCCGGGCACGACGAGGATGAAGATGATCACGGCGCGCCGCTGCTGATCGATAGCCACGGACGCGAGGTGGCCGAGCCGGTCTGGGCGCTGCTGGATCAGGTGCTGGACCTGTCCGGGCCGCGCCCGGTGTTGATCGAATGGGACAATGACGTGCCCGAGTGGTCCGTTCTGGCGGCCGAGGCCCGGCGCGCGCAAGTGGCCCTGTCGCGGGGGGCGCTGCCCCCGTCTCCCTGCGGGAGCCTCCCCCGGAGGTATTTGGACCAAGAAGAAGCCGGGGGTATGCGCTCATGACCGGGGCCAGCACTTCCGAGACGGCGTTTCGCACCGGCTTGCTGCGCGCCGATGTGGCGATCCCCGGCGGTTTGACCGACGGCGCGGGCCGACCCGCCGCGCGGCGCTACGACGTCTATCGCAACAACATAGCGGTGGCGCTGCGCGAGGCGCTGGAGGCGGGCTTTCCGGCGGTGGCCAAGCTGATCGGGCCGGAGAATTTTGCGCGCGCAGCGGGCATGTATTTGCGCGCTCAGCCGCCGGTCTCACCTTTGATGATGCACTATGGCGCGGGGTTCCCCGCTTTCCTTGAGGGGATCGAGGCGCTGCGCGGCATTGGCTATCTGGGCGATGTCGCACGGTTGGAACTGGCGCTGCGACGCAGCTATCACGCGGCGGACGCGCCTTTATTTGACGCCGGGCGCCTGTCCACGCTGGACGAAGCGGCGTTGAACACCGCGCGGCTGGTGCTGGCCCCGTCCGTCCAGGTGCTGCGGTCGCGCTGGCCGGTTCTGTCGGTCTACCGTTTTACCATGATGCCGGATCAGCCCAAGCCGCAGCCGCGCGCCGAGGATGTGCTGATCACCCGCGCAGAGTTCGACCCGGCCCCGCACCTGCTGCCCCAAGGCGGTGCTGCCTTTGTCGATGCGCTGTCGCGCGGCCTGCCCTTTGGCGCGGCGGTCGAAGCCGCCAGTGCCGCGTTTGACCTCTCCGCGACCCTGACGCTGTTGTTGCAGCAGGGCGCGCTTTCCGACCTTCTGCCTGCCTGAGGAGACCCGCCATGGACCGCCTTCTTTCCCTGCATCACGCGATCTTTGCCCCCGTCGAGCGGCTGGGTGCCCCCCTGATCCCGCTGCTGACACGGCTGGTCTTTGCCGCCACCCTGTTGCGCTATTATTGGAACTCTGCCGGGACCAAGGTCTGGGACCGCAAGGGCGAAGAAGGCCTCTTTGACTTCTTCACGCTGGAATCCGGCACCTATGCGCAGATGTTCCCCAAGGCGTTTGAGGCGGCGGGCTACAATCCGGCCAAGTTGGGGTTTGCCTACGATATCGTCGCCTACGCCGGGACCTATGCGGAATGGCTGCTGCCGCTGCTGATCGTCGTCGGGCTGTTCACCCGACTGGCGGCACTGGGGATGATCGGCTTTGTCGTCGTGCAGACCTTTGTCGACGTGACCGGCCATGGCGCGGCTTTGGGCAGGCTGTTCGACACGGGGTATGCGCTGATTGACGAGCGTACGCTGTGGATCTTCGGCCTGACCATTCTGGTGATCAGGGGCGCGGGCGCTGTGTCCCTCGACCGGCTGCTGGGGTTGAACACGGCACCCCGCGCCGTCGCCGCCTGAGACCCGTGGGACGGTGGGACGGTGGGCGGGGCGATGTTGCCGCAGGCAACCAGCGGCGCCCCCGTCCCCATCCAGCCTCAGAAATGCGCCTTGGGTTCATCCGGTTTGCCTGCGGCCAGCGCCAGCACCCCGGCCAGACCGGCAAAGGCAATCGGGAACATGGTAAAGACGTTGAATCCAAAGGCATGGTACATCGCCGCCGCCGAGGCCAGCAGCAGGATGCCCCCCCAGAGCGCCCGCGCCTTGGCCATGGCCCCGCCCGCGATCGCCAGAATCGGCCCAAGGATCGAGACGGTCCGCACCGTCGCCGGATCGTCGAACATGCCGAACATCTCTTCGACCTCGCCCATGTTCTTGACCAGTTCGGTGTAGCCGAAGCCGAAAAAGCCGACGATCATGCCGATCACCCCGGCGATGATCCCCAATGTCAGGGCCGCGTTTCTCATGCCCCGCCCCCCTGCCCGGTTGTCGCCTGCCCGGTTGTCGACTGCCCGGTCACGCCAAGAGCCGCCTGCGCCGCCTTGTCCCAGCCCAGCACCATCCGCGCGCCATCGACCACCAAGGGCCGCTTCATCACCGTCGGATGCCGGGCAATCAGCGTGGCGGGCGCAAGCGACCGCGCCGCGTCATCCAGTTCGCGCCATGTCGTCGACCGGGTGTTGAGCAGTTTTTCGCCGAACTGGGCCAGCGCGACTTCCAGCACATCCCCGGGCAGTCCCTCTTCGCGGACGTCGACAAAAGCCGCCCCCGGCAAGGCTTTGCGCGCCTTGCGGCAGGTGTCGCAGGTCTTCAGTCCGTAGATAATCATGCACAATCCCTTGGCAGTTTGTCGCAGTACGCGGTGAGATAGGCCAACTTTCCGTGAATTACGAGGGCAGGACTCTTGTATTTCGCCCATCCACGCTAAACTCGGCCTTGTGACCTTTGGCGATCATCTGTCGAACCCGCCCGCTGTTGGCGAGCGTCGTTCGCGGCCCTGAACGCCGGATGTGACCGTCCCGGCTGACATGGCGGGATGCTTGGACAGACTGAAATAGGAGCACGGGGATTATGCCAACCGGCACCGTGAAGTGGTTCAATACCACAAAGGGATTTGGGTTCATCGCACCGGACGAAGGGGGCAAAGACGTCTTTGTCCATATTTCAGCGGTGGAAAGGTCCGGGCTGACCGGGCTGGCGGACAATCAGAAAGTCAGTTTTGAGTTGCGCGAAGGCCGCGACGGACGATCGATGGCGGCGGACCTGCAACTTCTCTGATCCGCGCGGGTTTTTCGCCACGTCGATGCCTTGCCCCCCGGTTCTTTGGCCGGTGGCCCACTGCACGTCACGACGAACGCGTCGGGACGTAACAGGCTGAATTTGGCCCGTGGTCTCAGGCATTTGCGATAAATCCAATAGACTTGGTGCTTCGCTGCCGGGCGTCTGCCCTGTATCCTGACGGCAGGGCTGCATATCGCACAGGCCCGACCCGGAGGCGTTCATGCCTGTCAAGTGGATCACCTATGCCGCCATTCTTGGCACCGTTGCCATTCTGGTCGCGGGTGTCAGCACACTGCCCCCCCTGACCGAAGGCGGATTGCCCCGCAGCGGCCCGCCGCCCTACGGCGCGGCCTCGGCCCCCGCAGACCCAGAAGCGTATTGCCGGGACACGCTGGAGGGCGTCAATTGCGCCTGCTTTGCCCAAAAGGCCAGTGAGGTCATGAGCGCGCCGCACAAGCCGGTTCAGGGTCTGGCCTATGCCAACCGCTGGGATCTTGCCCGCGCGCAGGCGGGCGAAAGCTGCTGATCATGTGTTCTGCAAGCGCCGTGCCTCTTCGCCCGCCAGACGGACCAGCAACTGCATATAGGGTTTTTCAAGGTCTTCCGTCCGCACTGCCGCGTACAAACTGCGGGTCAGTCCCTCTTTCGTCAGCGGCCGCGTGATGTAGTCTGAGCTGTACTTCACCTCGCGCACCACCCAATCCGGCAGCACTGACACCCCCCGGTTGGAGGCGACCAACAGCAGGATCACCGCCGTCAGTTCCACCTGCCGGATCGACGCCGGTTCCACCTTGGCGGGGGTCAAAAGCTGGCTGAAGATATCCAGCCGCGACCGGTCCACCGGGTAGGTGATCAGGGTCTGTCCGCGAAAATCCTCCGCCTCGATAAACGGCTTGTCCGCCAGCGGGTGCGAGGATGAGGCGACAAACACCGGGCTATAGTCAAACAGCGGCACAAAGGTCACGCCCGCCAGATCCTCGGGGTCCGAGGAGATCACCACATCCACCTCTTCCTTCATCAGCGCGGGCAGCGCGTCAAAGGCAAGGCCGGGGCGGATGTCCACGTCCACATCGCCAAATTTCTTGCGGAACCCTTCGAGCACCGGGAACAGCCATTCGAAACAGGCATGGCATTCGATGGCGATATGCAGCCGCCCCGCCTTGCCGGACCGCAGACCTTCGAACTCGTCCTGCAAGGCCTCGACCTGCGGCAAGACCTGTTCGGCCAGCCGCAACAGGCGCATCCCCGCCGCCGACAGCTTCATCGGTTTTGAGCGCCGCACAAACAGCTCCACCCCTGCCTGATCCTCCAAACCCTTGATCTGGTGGCTCAACGCGGATTGCGTGATGTTCAACTGCTCCGCCGCGCGCGCGACCCCGCCCGCGTCGTGAATGGCCTTGATCGTCCGGAGGTGGCGAAATTCTATGTGCATCGGTTTACTGGTGTCCGCCTCATGTTGATCTTGAGATTTATGAGTTTGTCTCACAATGCTGCATGTGCGACAAGAGCGGCAACTCAACACAGGACTTATGCATCATGCAGCGCCCCGCGATCTCATTCGAATTCTTTCCGCCGAAAAACATCGAGGCCACCTTTCGCCTCTGGGACGCGGTGCAGGTTCTGTCGCCGCTAGCGCCGCGCTTTGTCTCTGTCACCTATGGCGCGGGCGGCACAACCCGCGACCTGACCCGCGACGTGGTCGCCACGCTGCACAAACATTCCGGCCTGCGCACCGCCGCGCATCTGACCTGTGTGAACGCCACGCGCGCGGAAACGCTGGCGATTGCCGACGCCTTTGCCGAGGCCGGTGTGACCGACATCGTCTCGCTGCGCGGTGACCCGCCCAAAGGCTCCAACGGGTTTGAACCCCACCCCGAAGGCTTTGCCAATTCCATCGAACTGATCGAGGCATTGGCCGAAACCGGCAAGTTCACCCAGCGCGTCGGCGCCTATCCCGACCGCCACCCGGAGGCCGCCAGCCAGCAGGCCAGCATCGAGTGGCTCAAGCGCAAGCTGGACGCAGGCGCGACAGAGGCGCTGACCCAGTTCTTCTTTGAGGCGGACACGTTTTTCCGCTTCCGCGACGACTGCGCCAAGGCGGGCATCGACACCACGAAACTGGTGCCGGGAATCCTGCCGATCGAAAACTGGAACGGCGCGCGCCGCTTTGCCGAAAGCTGCGGCACCCATATCCCGGCATGGGTTTCGGACGCGTTCGAAAAGGCCCAGCGCGACGGGCGTGAGGATCTGCTGGCCACCGCGATCTGCTCGGAACTCTGCACCGACCTGATCGAGGGCGGCGTGGACAAGCTGCACTTCTACACCCTGAACCGCCCGGAACTGACCCGCGATGTCTGTTTCGCGCTGGGTATCACCCCCGAGGTCAACCTCGAACAGGTCGCCTGAGCGCAGACCGCGCCGCAGGACGCCCCCCCGCCCCGGGCCTGACCCGGGGCCTCCTCACTCCCTACCGGAACATCGGCGGCCGCGCGTCCATCCAGACGCCATTGCCCTTGCCGCTTTGCGCCACCGCAAACACCGCCGCCATCGACCGCAGCCCGTCCTCGGCGCGCGGATACAGATCCGCCGCCGGGTCCATATCGCGCCCCTCTTTGCGGGCGCGGATGGCCTCGGCCAGATCGGAATAGATATTGGCAAAGGCCAGCGGCATCCCCTCGGCATGGCCCATGGTCACCCGGCTGGCGCGATCCGCCTCGGGCGACAGGCCCGGCCCGCCCCGTTCCATCACCTCCAGCCGACCTCCCAAAGGCATCCAGTACAGTTGGTTCGGCTGCTCCTGCGCCCAGCGCAGCCCGCCTTTTTCGCCAAACACCTGCAAGGTCAGCCCGTGTTGCCGCCCCAAGGCAATCGAAGAGGTCCACAACCGCCCCGCCGCACCGCCGTCAAACCGCAGGTTCACCTGCGCGTCATCCTCCAGAACCCGGCTCTCGATACAGGACACCGTATCCGCCGACAGTCGGTCCAGTTCCTGCCCGATCACAAAGCTCGCCATGTGCAGCGCGTGGATGCCACAATCGGCAAACTGCGCCGACACCCCCGCCTGCGCCGGGTCATAGCGCCAGCGCACCCGCGGGTTGTCCGCATCCGCCGCATCGGCGTGATGGCCGTGGGCGAACTCCGCCACCACCATGCGCACCCGGCCCAGATCACCGCGCGCCACCATCGCCCGCATGTGCCGCACCAGCGCATACCCAGAGTAGCCGTAGTTCACAGCGCAGATCCGCCCGGTTTCCCACGCAAGGCTAACGATCTCTTCGCCTTCTGCCACCGTCATGGTCATCGGCTTTTCACACAGCACGTGAAAACCGCTCTGCAAGAACGCCTTGGTGATCTCAAAATGGGTGGCATTCGGCGTCGCTACCGTCACCAGATCAATCCGGTCGTCGCGCGCCTGCTCGCCTTCCAGCATCTCACGCCAGTCGCCATAGGCCCGGTCCGGGGCCAATCCCAAACGCTGACCATAGTCGCGCCCCGCCTCGGCCCGGTGATCCAGCGCGCCCGCGACAAAATCAAACGCCCCGTCCAGCCCCGCGCCCAGACGGTGCGCCGGTCCGATCTGGCTGCCTTCTCCGCCGCCGATCATGCCCCACATCAGTTTTGCCATTGTCTCTCCTCCCACAGATCCCGTGCATGGTCTGTGCATGCGTTGTGCATATGTTGTGCCTGCTCAGAAATCGCTGACCCGCGCCCAAGTCCCCGTAGCCGCCGAGGCGCGCGCCGCCGCAATCACCCGATGCACCTCGACCCCGTCGGCGAATGTCGGCCAGACGGTGCGGCCTTCGTCGATGGCGGTCAGGAAATCCTTTGCCTCGATGATGATCTGGTCCTGATAGCCGGTGCCATGACCGGGACCGAGGCAGAAGGGTTTGTAATCCGGATGCGCCGGGCCGGTCAGCACCTTGGTAAACCCCGCCCGCTCTGCCGGGGCCTCGCCATCACAAACCCAGAGCGCGTTCTGATCCTCCTGATCGAACCGGACTGCGCCCTTTTCCCCCGTAACTTCATAGGCATAACCCATCTTCTTGCCCGTCGCGACGCGGCTGGCAAACAGATGCCCGGTCGCCCCGCTGGCAAAGCGCAGGGTCATCAGAACCTGATCGTCATTGGTCACCGTGACGCCGTTGCGTTCGGGAAAGACCGTCTCGATCACCGCAAAAACCTGCGCAATCGGCCCGCCCAGTGCGAGGGCGGCATTCACAGGATGCGGCACCAGATCACCAAGACAGCCGTTCGCCACGCCTTTTGAGCGCCAAGGCGGCAGGATCGAGGTCAGGTGGAAATCCTCGGTATGTTCGATCCGCAGATGATGCACCCGGCCCAACGCGCCCTCGCCGATCAACTGCCGCGCAAACTGTGTCGCAGGCGTGCGGCTGTAATTATACGCGACCGAATGCGCCACACCTGCGCGCTCTGCCGCCGCCAACATCGCCCGCGCCTCTGCCGCGTCCAACCCCATGGGCTTTTCGCAGAGCACAGGCTTGCCAGCCTCAAAGGCCGCCAGCGCAATCTCAAGATGGGTGGACTGGGGCGAGGCGATCACCACCGCCTCCACCTCGGGATCATCGACCAAGGCCCGCCAGTCGCGCGCGCCCCGCTCAAACCCATAAGCTTCGGCATAACGCGCGCCGCTTTCAGGCGTGGACCCGGCAATCGCCACCAATCGCGGTTTCAGACGTGTCTCGAACACCGTTCCCACGGCAGCAAAAGCGGCGGAATGCGCTTTGCCCATATAGCCGCCGCCGACAATGCCTATCCCGATCCGGGCCATGCGATCCCCTCCCCGTTAGCGCCGGACAACCCTTGCGCCCGTGCCGACAGGGGACAAGACCTATTTCGGCGCGCGCTTCACCAAGCCCAGCTTTTCTCTCACCGCTGAGGGGCCGATCACCTTGGCCCCCATGTTTTCGATGATGCCCACGGCCCGGTCCACCAGTTGCGCGTTGGTCGCCAGCACGCCCTTGTCCAGCCACAGGTTGTCCTCCAACCCGACCCGCACATTGCCCCCTGCCAGCACGCTTGCCGCCACATAGGCCATCTGGTTCCGGCCCAGCCCGAAGGCGCTAAAGCACCAATCCTCCGGCACATTATTGACCATCGCCATAAAGGTGTTCAGATCATCCGGCGCACCCCAAGGCACCCCCATACACAGTTGCACCAGCGCGGGCCCCTCCAAAACGCCCTCTTTGACCAGTTGCTTGGCAAACCACAGGTGCCCGGTATCAAAGGCCTCGATCTCTGGCTTGACGCCCAGCGCCGTCATCCGCGCGCCCATGTCGCGCAACATGCCGGGCGTGTTGGTCATGACATAATCCGCCTCGGCAAAGTTCATCGTGCCGCAATCCAGCGTGCAGATCTCTGGCAGGCACTCGGCAACATGGGCCACACGCTCTGCCGCGCCCACCATGTCCGTGCCCTCCGCGTTGACCGGCATCGGCGCATCGGTCGACCCAAAGGTGATGTCACCGCCCATGCCAGCGGTCAGGTTCAGCACCACATCCACCTCGGCGTCACGGATGCGGTCCGTCACCTCGCGGTAATAGGCCAGATCGCGCGAGGGCGCGCCGCTCTCGGGGTCGCGCACATGGCAATGAACCACCGCCGCCCCCGCCTTGGCGGCATCAATCGCGCTCTCGGCGATCTGCTGCGGGGAACGCGGCACATGCTGGCTGCGATCCTGCGTCCCGCCCGATCCGGTCACCGCGCAGGTGATAAAGACCTCTTTGTTCATCTCAAGCGGCATCTTCGCCTCCCTCTGTTCCAATATCCCGCAAACGGATCAAAGCATCCGCCGCCACCGCCCGGTCAGGCGTGCACAGCAGCGGGTTGATCTCAACCTCTTCGACCAAGTCGACTTGCGCCACAACCAAAGCCTGCACCGCCAGAACCGCTCCGGCAATGGCCTCCAAATCCGCCGCCGCCGCCCCGCGATACCCAGCCAGCAATGGCGCAATCCGCAACCGGCCCAGCGCTCCGCGCACCTCCTCCGCGGTCACCGGCAACATCAAACACTGCGTATCGCTTAGAATTTCGGTCCAGACGCCGCCCGCTGCCAGCGTCAGCACAAACCCATGCGCCGGGTCGCGCACAACCCCCACCAGCAGCTCGGCAACCGCCCCGGCAATCATCTCCTCGACCAGATAGCCAGAGGCCTGCATCGCCTCCGCAGCCACCCGCACCTCCTCCGCAGAAGCCAGGTTCAACCGCACCGCCCCGGCCTCGCTCTTGTGGACAAACCCCTCGCCCTTCAGCACCACCGGAAAGCCAATCCGCGCCGTCGCTTCCCCCGCCGCCACAGGTGTCAATGCCCGCTCGAACCCCGGCACCGACACCCCCGCGCGCGCCAAAGCCTTCTTTGCGACACTCTCGTTTAACACGCCACCTTGCGCTTCTTCTGTCCGAAAATATCCCGGGGGAGGCGCCGCAGGCGACGGGGGCAGCGCCCCCTCCGCGCTCTCCAAAAGCACCGGCATAGGATTAATGTCCCGCCCCAGAAACGCCGCCGCCGCCACCGCCTCCAGGGCCGAGGGCACATCGCACAACGGCACGATGCCCAGCGCCACCAACCGCTCCGCCACGTCCTCAGGCAGGGTCTCGACCAAACTCGACAAGACCGCCAAAGGCACCTCGCCGCGCAGCCCCGCCAAGGCTTCGATCACCAGATCCCAGTCCGCCATCGAACAGCGATCCCCGCGCGGAAAATCCAACACCACGACACCAAGACCCAGATCGTCCCCCCGCATCATCGCCGTGAAACAGGCCCGCATGGCGGCTACGTCTCCCCAGATATAGGTATGGTAATCCAACGGGTTGGCCAGCGCCACCTTGGGACCCAGCGCATCGCGCAACCCCTCGCGCTGCGCCGCGACCAGCGGCGGAAACTCGACGTCATAGCCCAACGCGGAATCCGCCATCAGGCTCGCCTCACCGCCCGAACACGACGCCGACACCATACGGTTCGACCGCAACGGCCCCGCCACATGCAGGATCTTCAACACCTCCAGCAAGGCCGACAGCGATGAGACCTGCGCCACCCCGATCCGCCGCAGAAACGCCCGCGCGCCCGCATCGCTGCCGGTCAGTGACGCGGTGTGCGACACCGCCGCAGCACCCGCCTGCTCGCTTGCACCCAGCTTCAGAGCCACAATCCGCTTGCCCAACGCCCGCGCCCGCGCTGCCAGCGCCTCAAACCCCCGGACATCCTTGATGCCTTCGATATACAGCCCCAGCGCGGTGATGCGCGGATCTTCCAAAAGCGCCATGCCCAGCGCGCTCAGGTCCACCTGCGCCTGATTGCCCACCGTGCCCAGAAACCCAATCGGCAGGCCCCGCCGCTGCATCGTCAGGTTCAGCGCCACGTTTGAGCTTTGCGACAGGATCGCCACGCCGCGCGCCACCGGCACCATCCCATGCTGGTCCGGCCACATGGCAACCCGGTCCAAGGCATTGAGAAAGCCGTAGCAGTTTGGCCCCAGCACCGGCATATCCCCTGCCGCCGCCAGCAAAGCCGCCTGCAAATCCGCGCCATCGGCCAGTTCCGCCTGCGCCTCGGCAAAGCCGGAGGCAAAACAGATCGCCCCGCCCGCGCCAATCGCGGACAGGACCCCCACCGCCTCCACCGTCGCCGCGCGGTTGATGCCGATATAGACCGCGTCCGGCGGCTCCGGCAGGTCCTCGATCCGGGCAAAGGCAGGCATCCCGCCCACCTCGGCCCGCGCGGGATGGACCGGCCAGACCGGCCCGTCGAACCCCAACTTGCGGCACTCGCGGATCACGTTTTCGCACCACGCGCCGCCACCGATCACTGCGATGCTGCGCGGTCGCAACAGGCGCGACATGTCAGGCATGACCCTGCCCTCCAGACCCGCGTAGGGTGGGGTTCCAACCCACCATCCCCGCCGCCGTCACGCGCCCAACGGGCGGAACAATTCCCGACCGATGATGTGACGCTGAATCTCACTGGTCCCGTCCCAGATCCGCTCGACCCGCGCATCGCGCCAGAACCGCTCGATCGGGAAATCGTCCATCAGACCCATGCCGCCAAAGATCTGCAACGTGGTGTCCGTCACCCGCGCCAGCATCTCTGTTGCATACAGTTTGGCGCTGGCAATCTCGCGGTTCGCGGGCAGGTCCTGATCCAGCCGCCATGCCCCCGCCAGCGTTAGCCAGTCGGCGGCGTCGATTTCTGTCACCATATCGGCGACCTGAAACGACACGCCCTGAAACTTGGCAATCGCCTGCCCGAATTGCTTGCGCTGCGCAGCGTACTCCACCGCCATGTCGAAACAGCGCCGCGCCCGCCCGACGCTGAACGCCGCAACAGTCAGGCGCGTGGCGTAGAGCCACTCGTTCATCACGTCAAAGCCACCGTCGACCGCGCCCAGCACCTGCGCATCCGGCAGGCGGCAATCGGTGAACTCCAGGATGCAGTTCTTGTAGCCACGATGCGACACCGACCGGTATCCCTCACGCACCACGAACCCCGGATGCCCGCGATCCACCAGAAAACAGGTGATCCGTTTCTTGGGCCCCTTCGGCGTCTCATCCACCCCCGTGGCGATAAAAACGATAAAGAAATCCGCATGTTCCGCGCCCGAGATAAAGTGCTTGGACCCGTTCACCACCCAGTCGCCGCCATTCCGCACCGCCGCGCATTTCATGCCGCGTACGTCTGATCCGGCATCGGGTTCGGTCATCGCCAGAGCATCCATCCGCTCGCCCCGCACGGCGGGCAGCAAATAGCGTTCCTTCTGCGCGCCTTCGCAGGCCATCAGGATATTCTGTGGACGGCCAAAGAAATGCGTCAGCGCCATGCTGCCGCGCCCCAACTCCCGCTCGACCAGCGTGAAATCCAGATGGCTCAGCCCCGCGCCGCCCACTTCTTCGGGGAAATTGCAGGCGTAGAACCCCAGATCCAGAACCTTGCGCTTGATCTCTTCGCCCAGTTCCTGGGGCACCTCGCCGGTGCGCTCCACCTCGGCCTCATGCGGGTAAATCTCGTTCTCGACAAAGCTCCGCACGGTAGAGACGATCATCTCCTGCTCATCGCTCAACCCGAACTGCATCGCGCGCTCCCTTGCCTGATGGCGTCACTAGACTGTAGATCGGCGGGGATGGATATGCAGAACACAGCCCAAACCCGGCAGGAAGCGACACGCACCGTGGCCGTTTTGCTGTTTCCCAACTTCTCGAACCACTGCCTTGCCAACGCGGTAGAGCCGCTGCGCGCCGCCAATACGCTGGCGCGGCGGTCGCTCTATCGCTGGCAATACATCGGTCTGACACGGGAGACGCTGACCTCCTCCTCCGGCTTGCCGGTGACGCCAGAGGAAACGCTGGCCCGCCACCCCGGCGGCGACTACCTGCTGCTGCTGCCCAGCTATGATTTTCAGGCGCAGGCCACGCCGGACACCTTGCGCGCCCTGCGCGCGGCGCGGCGGCGGTTCACCACGCTGGCCGGGCTGGACATGGGCAGTTGGCTGCTGGCGGCTGCGGGCCTGCTGGACGGACGTCGCGCCACGCTGCACTGGGACGAGTTGGACAATTTCGCCGAAACCTTTCCAGAGGTTGAGGCCCGCACCGAACGCACCGTCAATGACGGCGATATCCTCAGTTGTGGCGGCGGCACCACCGCGTTCGAGTTGATGCTGGACCTGATCGCGCGTCACCACGGCCCGATGCTGCGGCTGGAGGTGGCGGCCCTGTTCATGCACGGCGAACGCCCCGCTCCCGCTGACCTGCCACCGCGCCTCAGCGACGATCATCTGGTCGAGGCGGCGGTGTCGATCATGCGCCGCAATGTCGAGGCGCCCTTGCCCGTCGCCGCCGTCGCCCGCCGCCTGAACGTCACGCCCCGCGCGCTGGAACGCCGCTTTCGCGCCGTCCTTGGCCGTGGCCCCGGGGCCACCTACCGCGCCCTGCGCCTGAACGCGGCGCGGCGGCTGGTCGAACAAACCACCCTGTCGGTGAATGAGATCGCCACCCGCTGCGGCTATGAGGATGCCTCGGCCCTGACCCGCGCCTTTCGCGGCACCTTCGGCACAACGCCCAGAGCGCTGCGCAAAGCGACCTGACGTCACCTTGGCCCTTGCTCTTGCATCGGTTCGCGGTATGACAGTTCTGAAACACTAATATATAAGACGGGAGGGGCTTCATGAGTGTCCACGACGGCTCGAACACGAGCCTTGCGCGCCGCGCATGGTCGATCCGGCGGCTGGCGCTGCGTATGGCCGAGGTGCAGGGACAAGGGTACATCGGGCAGGCGCTTGGCGTCGCCGACGTACTGGCCGTCAGCTATTTTCACGCGCTGACCTACCGCCCCGAAGACCCCGACTGGGAGGGGCGCGACCGGTTTTACCTATCCATCGGCCACTACGCCATTGCGCTCTATTCCGCGATGATCGAGGCCGGCATCCTGCCCGAGGATGAGCTGGACACTTACGGCATGGACGACAGCCGCATGCCCATGTCCGGCATGGCCGCCTACACACCGGGGATGGAGATTACCGGCGGATCGCTGGGTCACGGCCTTGGCATCGCCGTGGGCGCGGCGCTGGGTCTCAAACGCAAGAACAACCCCGCCTTCGTCTACAACCTCATGTCCGACGGCGAGTTGGGCGAAGGATCGACCTGGGAGGCCGTCATGGCCGCCCGATCCCACCAGTTGGACAACCTGATCTGCGTGGTCGATTTCAACGACCAGCAGGCCGACGGCCCCACGACACAGGCTCTGGCCAAGGGCGATGAGGCCCCGAAATGGGCCGCCTTCGGATGGCACGCACAAGAGGTCGACGGCAACGATATGGACGCGCTGGTCGCGGCCTTCGACACCGCCCGCACCCTGTCGGACCCGCGCCCCCGCGTCATCATCTGCCGCACCCAGATGTGCAAAGGCGTGCCCTTCCTTGAGGACCGCGAGATCACCCACTTTGTCCGCGTCGCGCCCGAGGAATGGGCCGCCGCCATTGCCCATCTCGACGCCCAAGTCCCCGCCTGAACAGGAGCACCGCCATGACCAATGCCCCCATCGGCGCGCACTCCCGCCGCAAATCCAAAACCACCCCGCGCACCCTGCCCGTCTCAGCCACGGGTGAGCGCCTGACCACCTCCGCCATGATCGCCTCGCTGGATGCCGAAGGGCGCAATACCGTCGCCGCCCCCTTTGGCAACGCGCTCTGCGATCTGGCCAAGACGCGGCAGGACATCGTCGGCCTGACGGCAGACCTGTCGAAATACACCGACCTGCATGTCTTCGCCAAGGAATACCCCGATCGCTTCTACCAGATGGGCATGGCCGAACAGGTGATGATCTCAACCGCCGCCGGACTGGCACGTGAGGGGTTCACCCCTTTCGCTACCACCTACGCGGTCTTTGCCTCGCGCCGCGCCTATGACTTCATCATCATGGCGATTGCCGAGGAGAACCTGCCGGTCAAGATCGTCTGCGCCCTGCCCGGCCTGACCACCGGCTATGGGCCCAGCCATCAGGCGACCGAAGACCTTGCGATCTTTCGCGGCATGCCGAACCTGACCATCGTCGATCCCTGCGACGCTACGGAAATCACCCAGGCCACCCACGCCATCGCCGATCATCCCGGCCCGGTCTACATGCGCCTGCTGCGCGGACAGGTGCCAGATGTGCTGGGCGAATACGGCTATAAATTCCAACTGGGCAAGGCGCAGGTCATCCACGGCGGCAGCGACGTGCTGTTTATCTCCACCGGCTTCATGACCATGCGCGCACTGGACGCCGCCCGCGCGCTGAAGGCCGACGGCACCGATTGCGCCGTCCTGCACGTGCCCACCCTGAAACCGCTGGACACCCAAACCATCCGCGCCGAGGCCGCCAAAACCGGCCGCCTTGTCGTCACGCTGGAAAACCACACCATCGTTGGCGGGCTGGGAGAGGCGGTGGCCGCAGACCTCATGCGCGCGGGCATCCATCCGGCGTTCCACAGCATCGCGCTGCCGGATGAGTTTCTGGACGCGGGCGCCCTGCCCACGCTGCACGATCAATACGGACTGTCGGTCAACGCCATCACCACACGCGTGAAATCATGGCTCTGACCCCGCCGACCACGCACGCGAAGGACATCACATGCTTCTGAAAGACAAGACCGCCGTCATCACCGGGGCCGCCAGCGCGCGCGGCCTTGGCAAAGCCACGGCGCGGCTGTTCGCCGAAAACGGCGCGCGCATCGCCATTCTGGACCTGAATGCCGAGGCCGCCCGCGCCGCCGCCGCCGACCTGCCGGGCGAAGGCCACATCGGCCTGCCTTGCGACGTGACCATCAAACCGCAGTGTGAGGCCGCAGCAAAGACGGCCATCGAGGCATTCGGTCAGATCGACATCCTCGTCAACAACGCCGGGATCACCCAGCCGCTGAAACTGATGCAGATCGAGCCGCAGAACTACGATGCGGTGACAGACGTCAACCTGCGCGGCACGCTCTACATGTCTCAGGCGCTGATCCCGCACATGCGCGACCGCAACAGCGGGGCCATCGTCAACATCTCGTCCGTCTCCGCCCAGCGCGGTGGCGGCATCTTTGGCGGGCCGCATTACTCGGCGGCCAAGGCGGGGATTCTGGGTCTGACCAAGGCGATGGCACGCGAACTGGCTCCTGATGGCATCCGCGCCAACGCCGTTTGTCCCGGCTTCATCGCCACCGACATCACCGAAGGCAAGCTGACCGAAGAGATGATGGAACAGATCCTTGCCGGTATCCCCATGGGACGCGCAGGCGCGGCCAGCGATGTGGCGGGCTGCTGCCTGTTCCTTGCCTCTGACCTGTCGGCCTATGTCACCGGGTCAGAGGTCGACGTGAACGGCGGCTCGCTGATCCACTGACCAAAACGCAAGCGGCGGACCAATGGCCCGCCGCACATTTCAAAAGTGAGACGGATTTTCGACGAAAATTCGTCTCGCGTAAATCAAGACGCTGCAACCGTTGTCTGGCGCTGCTCACCCAGCCCCTCGACGCGGACAACCATCTCGTCCCCCGGACGCAGGAACCGCTGCGGTTTCATGCCCATGCCAACGCCCGATGGCGTGCCGGTGGCGATGATATCCCCCGGCTGCAACTCCATGAATTGCGACATGTAGCTGATGATCTCGGCCACGCCAAAGATCATGTCAGAGGTATCGCTGTCCTGCACGGTCTCGCCGTTCAGATCGAGGCTCACCTTCAGGTTCTGCGGATCGGTAACTTCATCCGCCGTCACCAACCACGGACCGGTCGGGCCAAAGGTCGGGGCCGACTTGCCCTTGATCCACTGACCGCCCTTCTCGATCTGGAATTCCCGCTCGGACACATCGTTGATGACGCAGTAGCCCGCTACGTAGGACAGCGCCTCCGCCTCAGAGACGTAAGAGGCGGTCTTGCCGATCACCACGCCCAGTTCGACCTCCCAGTCGCCCTTGACCGAATTGCGCGGAATCACCACCGGATCAAATGGCCCGGACAGCGCCGATGTCGCCTTGGAAAAGATGATCGGCTCTTTCGGCGGCTCCGCCCCGGTTTCCGCCGCGTGCTTGGCATAGTTCAGACCGATGCAGAAGAAGTTCGGCACCGAGGCGACGCAGGACCCGATCCGGCCCGGATCGGCCACCACCGGAAGGCTGGCAGGGTCGATGGCACGCAAGCGATCCAGTGCCTCCAGCGACACGGATTCGCCTGCAAAATCCGTCACATGGCCCGAAAGATCCCGCACCTGTCCGTCGCTGTCCAACATGCCGGGCTTCTCGCTGCCCGCCGGGCCAAATCGCAATAGTTTCATCTCTGTCCCATTCCTTGTTTCTGGGGTCCGTGATTGTCCGTTCCGGGGTCACTCCACCGCCGGTGTGTTCTCTGTGTCGTCGGCGTCGAAGACATCGACGATATTGACCAGCAGATGGTCCAGATGCGCCTGCACATGGGCCTGCGCCGCAACGGCGTCGCGGGCGCGCAGGGCGGCCACGATATCCGCATGTTGGCGCAGCACCCTTTCGCGCGCCCGTTTGCGGCTGGCCGACAGATACCGCGCGCGCCACAGCCGCGCCAGCAGCGCCGCATGGGTTTCGGCCAGAACCGGGTTGTTGGCTGCCCGCGCAATCGCCCGGTGAAAGCTCATGTCGAGTTCGAACAGGTCCAGCCGGTCAAACGTGTCATAGTCGCGTTCCATGCGGTCCGCCACTTCGGCGATCTCGTCGATTTCCGCATCGCTGGCGCGCTGACAGGCCAACCGAGCCGAGAGTACCTCAAGCGCGGCCATCACCTCGATGTTGTTGGCGACTTCCTCAAAACTTGGCTTGGCGACGATGGGCGACCGTGCGGGGCGCAACTGCACCAGCCCCTCTTTCGCCAAAATCCGAATCGCCTCTCGCATGGGGGTGCGGCTCACGCCGAGGTCCGCCGCGTGGTCGCGTTCCTTGACCGGTGTCCCGGGGGGCAGCAACCCGCGCAAAATGTCCCTTCGGAGCCGAGTCGCGATCTGTTCCGGCAGCGTACCTTCTCCCATGGCGCAGCCCACCTCCCTGATTCCGCACCTCTTTTGCGCCCGCCACGGCACATTCGCATGAAGAGAATTTGGTATACCAAATTTCCTTGCCTGTCGATAAGGCTTTGGTTAGCGTGGCGTTACCGGATGGTATACCATCCCGTGCAGGGGCGTTGCCCCGGAATTCAAAACAGGCGGGGGGGAGCCCGCCGCAGGGAGGAATACATGAAAAATCTTCTGACGACGGCAGCCGCCGTTGCCATTGCCGCATCCGCGGCTTCCGCGCAGGACGTAACCTTGCGCATTCAAACACACTACGCGACTGAACACCCCACCGGCCAAATGCTGGCAAAGTTCATCGACGACGTTCAGGTGATGTCTGATGGCGGAATTGCCATCGAGATGTTCTATTCTTCGTCCGTGGTTGCCACGACCGAGACCTTCGATGCGGCCATCAACGGCATCCTCGATTGCGACGCGACAGGCGGTGCCTACCAGACCGGCAAGAACCCCGCGTTCCAGTTCGTCGGCGACATCATGGGCGGCTATGAGACCCCGTGGCAGCAGTATTCCTGGCTCTATTTCGGTGGCGGTTACGACGCCGCGCAGGAACTGTACAACGCCAACAACATGCAGCTGATCGGCTGGTCGATCTACGGCCAGGAATCGCTGTCCTCGTCCAAGCCGATTGCCGGCTTTGAAGACGTCAAAGGATGGAAATTCCGTTCGCCCCCGGGCATGGAAACCGAGATCTTTCAGGAACTGGGCGCATCGCCCATCGTGATGGACTTCACCGAGATCTTCACCGCGCTGGAAACCGGCATCATCGACGGCGCAGACGCCTCGGGTCTGGCCAACAACGTCGGTCTGGGCCTCTATGACATCGTCAAGCACGCGACCTATCCCGGCTTCCACTCGATGCCGTCCGACCACCTTGCGTGCAACAAGGACGTCTGGGACGGTCTGACCGATCAGCAGCGCCGCATCATCGACACCGCGTGGCAAAAGCTGGCCTTCCAGATCGCTCTGGCGAACGAAAAGCTGAACGCCGAGGCCGCTGCCAAGTTGGTGGCCGAAGGTGTGACGCTGTACGACTGGTCGCCGGAAGATCGCGCAACCTTCCGCAAGGCGGCTCAGACCGCATGGGCGGATTGGGGCACACGGTCCCCCGAGGCTGCGGCACTGCTCGCCAGCCACAAGGAATACATGACCCAGTTGGGCCTGATCGAATAATCCGCAGGGCCTAACACAAAGTCTGAACGGGCTTATGGCGGGTCCCTTACGGGGCTCGCCTTTTTAACCATAATGGCGGGGGCACATTCCCATGCAGGACAACAGCCTGTGGCTGGGCTCGATGAGACGGCCGATGAAACTGGCGATGGTCGGCTTCACGACACTGACCGTTCTGATCTATGCTTGGCTGGTCGTGAACAAAATCTTCTCAACGGATGCCATCGGCATGCACGAGATGATCCGCCCCTCAGAGGGGGGCTTTGTCGTTATCCTGATGCTGATCTGCGTGGCGGGCAGCCTGGTGACGGCATCACTGTATCTGTCAGATTTCAAAGGCCAGATCGAACCGGACAAGGACGGCTTTTTCGACATCGTGTCGCTGGTCTGTTCACGACTGGCGATGATCAGTGTCGCGCTGATCGTTCTGGTGATGTTCTACGAGGTGGTGTCGCGCTACGTCTTTTCGCGCCCGACCCTCTGGGCCAATGAACTCAGCCTGTGGATCGCGGCCTTCGTGTTTCTGCTGGCCGGGCAATACGCCATGCAGCAGCGCAGCCATATCCGGATCTACGTGATCTACGACATCATGCCCCGCTGGATGCAAAAGACCGCTGACGTGATCTCTGTCGCGCTGATCGTCGGGTTCTTTTTCGCGCTGGTCTACGGTGGCTACAACGACGCCATGCGCCGGATGCTGCGTATGGAAACCTTTGGCACCGCATGGGATCCCCCCATTCCCGGCACCGTAAAACCGGCCATCCTCTTCATCATCGGCCTGGTCACGATCCAAGCGGTTTCGAACCTGATCGCCGATTGGAACAAGATGCCAGAGCATCACAACCCGGCTGACGAGATCGACGAAACCGAGATCGAGAACATCCGCCGTACGCTGGAAGAGGACACCAAGTAATGGTCGATATCGGCACACTTTCGATGATCATCCTGCTGTCGATGTTCATATTGCTGGCGATCGGGATGCCTCTGGGCTTTGCCTCGGCCTTTCTGGCCGTTGTCACGCTGGTATTGAAGTTCGACACCGACATCCTGTTCCGCACCTTTGGACAGGGTCCCTTGTCGGTTCTGGGTCAGGCGGTCTACCGACAGATGACGAACTACGTCCTCATATCGGTGCCGCTCTTCATCTTCATGGCGGCACTGCTGGAACGATCCGGCATCGCGCGCGACATGTACAACTCGTTGAACGTCTGGCTCAGCCGGACGCGCGGCGGCATCGCCATCGTGACCTCGATCATGGCTGTCATCATGGCCGCCATGTCGGGCATCATCGGCGGCGAAGTGGTGCTGCTGGGCCTGATCGCCCTGCCGCAGATGTTGCGACTGAAATACGACCAGAACCTTGCCATCGGCACGATCTGCGCCTCCGGCTCGCTGGGGACAATGATCCCGCCCTCGATCGTGCTGATCTTCTACGGGCTGGTGACGGAAACCTCGATCAAGGCGCTGTTCACCGCGTCCTTCCTGCCCGGCTTCATGCTCGCCTCGTTCTTTCTGATCTACATCGTGGTGCGCACCCAGATTAACCCGTCTCTGGCCCCTCTTCCGCCAGAGGTTCCGGGCCAGCCCAAAGGGCGCGAAAAAGGCCTGATGTTCCTCGGTTTCCTGGCAAAGTTCACCATGTACTTTACCGGTTTCCTGCTGGCGCGGGCGCTGTTCTTTACCGCTCTGGGTGAAAACAAGGTGACCGAAGGCGTCGATCCTATCGTGCTTGGCATGGTTTCGGACATGCCGTGGATCATCGGAGCCTTCGCCATCTCCGCGCTGGTGGTGCTCTTCGTGGTGGGACGCGAACGCACCGCACAAGGCTGGGACATGGGCAAAGGCCTGATCGCCCCGATCATCGTGATCGGCGTGGTTCTGGGCTCTATCTACATGGGCATCACCGGCATCACCGAAGCGGCGGGAATGGGCGTTGTCGCGGTCTTTGTGATCGGTCTGATCCGGCGTGAGATGACTTTCGACATCGTCTGGGACTCGCTTATCCGGACGCTGCGCTCAACCGGCACAATCATCTGGGTGACCATCGGTGCCGCAGCACTCGCGGCGGCCTATACGCTGGCGGGCGGTCCCACCTATGTGGCCAACATGATCGTCGGCTCGGACCTGCCCACAATGGGTGTGATCCTCGTGATGATGGTGATCTTCCTGATCATGGGCATGTTCATGGACTGGATTGGCATCGTGCTGCTGATCATGCCGGTGTTCCTGCCCATCGTGGTGCGCTTGCCCGCAGAGGAAATCGGCTGGCTGGGCAGTGTGGACGCGCGTTACGTTCCGATCTGGTTCGGCGTGGTGTTCTGTATGAACATGCAGGTCAGTTTCCTGTCGCCGCCCTTTGGCCCGGCTGCCTTCTACCTCAAATCGGTGGCGCCGGCGCATATCTCGCTGACCGACATCTTCCGCGGCTTCCTGCCCTTCATCGCGCTGCAACTGCTGGCGTTGACGGTGCTGCTGGCCTGGCCGCCGATCGTCACGATCTTCCTGTGACCCCTGCCGGACCGGGGGTCGCCCCGGTCCGGCCTGCCACCCGCCGGGTATTTCGTCGGCGGTCTTTACCCCAAGCGGTCAGGCGTTGCCCGCCATCCCCCGCATCGACGACTGCACACGACCCAAGCAAGCCCCCAAGGGTTCCTCAAGGGAGATGAGACCATGCCCCTCATGCTGACCCCGGACCAGATCGAATTTTTCAACACCCAAGGTTACCTCGTCGTCGACGATGTGCTGGACACCGCCACGCTGGGCGCGGTCCAATCGGAATACGCCGATCTGCTCGACAGGCTCTATGCGGGCTGGCAGGCCGAGGGCCGCGTGCCCGCCGATGCCACCGGCCTCGATTTCTGGCAAAAGCTGCTGATCTCCTACAAGGCCGGTTGCGACTGGTTCCAGCCGATGGATATCTCCCTGCCCGGAGGCGAGATCGCCGCCGACACGCCCTTTCACTTTGGTCCCGCCGTCTTTGACATGCTGACCAACCCGCGCCTGCTGGACATGGTCGAGGATCTGATCGGCCCCGAGCTGACGTCGAACCCGATCCAGCACGTCCGCCTGAAACCGCCCGCCGTGACGCTGCATTCGGACGAGCTGCGTGCCCATGTCACCACCACCGACTGGCATCAAGACCGCGCTGTGGCCCATGAGACCGGCGACAAAACGCAGATGGTCACCGTCTGGCTGGCGATCTCCGACGCCACGGTGGAAAACGGCTGCCTGCAGGTCGTCCCCGGCAAACCGCAGATGTACCCGCACTGCCCGCAGAAACAGACCGCCATCGCGCCGGGCTGTCTGGATGAGGACGCCGCCCTGCCCCTGCCCGTCAAGGCCGGCGGCGCGGTGCTGTTCCACCCGCTCACGCCCCATGCCTCGCTCGCCAACCGATCTGATCACTTCCGGTGGAGCTTTGACATCCGCTTCAACGTGACTGGCCAGCCGACGGGGCGCGCACATTTCCCCGCGTTCGTCGCCCGCTCGCGTAGCGCCCCCGACACCGAACTGCGCGACTGGCGCGTCTGGCAGGCGATGTGGCACGACACCCGCGCCCACCTGTCAGGCCAGCCGCATATCCCGATCCACCGCTGGAGCGCCGACAGCCCGGTCTGCGCCTGACCGCGACACGATTTTTCGTCGAAAAATCGCCTCACCGACCCGACCAAGCCCGTAAAGGAAGACCATGACCACCGTTCGCCTGTCCGACGCCGACAATGTCGTCACCGCCGTTCTCCCTCTCGAAATCGGACAGGAGGGCGCCACGCAACTGATCCCGCGCGGGCACAAGCTGGCCACGCAGGACATCGCCAAAGGCGCGCCGGTGATCAAATACGCCCAAGTCATCGGCTACGCGGCAGAGGACATCGCCGCAGGTGCCCATGTCCACACCCACAATCTGGACTTTCGCAACGTCGACACCGCCTATGAGTTCGGCACCAACCTGCGCCCCGTAACCCCCGCCACCACCCAAGACACCTTCAAGGGCTACCGCCGCGACACCGGCCGCACCGGCACCCGCAACTACATCGCCGTCCTGACCAGCGTAAACTGCTCGGCCACCGCCGCCCGCATGATCGCGCAGCATTTCACCCCCGACAGGCTGGCCGACTACCCCAACGTCGACGGCGTGGTCGCCTTTGTCCACGGCACCGGCTGCGGCATGGCCGGTCAGGGCTCTGAGGGGTTCGAGGCGCTGCAACGGGTCATGTGGGGCTATGCCCGCAACCCCAATGTCGGCGGCGTGCTGATGGCGGGCCTTGGCTGCGAGATGAACCAGATCGACTGGCTGGTCGAGGCCTACGGCCTGAAACCCGGCCCCTTGTTCCAGTCGATGAACATCCAGGACGTGGGCGGCCTGCGCAAATCCATCGACCTCGGCATCGCCAAGATCGAAAAGATGCTGCCCGTGGTCAATGAGGCCACGCGCACCGACTGCCCCGCCTCAGAGCTGATGGTCGCCCTGCAATGCGGCGGCTCTGACGCGTGGTCCGGCATCACCGCCAACCCCGCCGTCGGCTACGCCTGTGACCTGCTGGTCGCCCAAGGCGGCACCGGCGTCTTGGCCGAAACGCCCGAGATCTACGGCGCCGAACACCTGCTGACCGCCCGCGCCGTCGACCGCGCCACCGGCGAAAAACTCATCGACCTGATCCGCTGGTGGGAGGATTACACCGCCCGCAACAAGGGCAGCATGGACAACAACCCCTCCCCCGGCAACAAGAAGGGCGGCCTCACTACCATCCTGGAGAAAAGCCTGGGGGCGGCAGCCAAGGGCGGCACCACGCCCCTCACAGGCGTCTACAAATACGCCGAACCGGTGACGGCAAAGGGCTTTACCTTCATGGACAGCCCCGGCTACGACCCGGCCAGCGTCACGGGACAGATCGCCTCGGGCTGCAACCTTGTCTGTTTCACCACCGGGCGCGGATCGGCCTTTGGCGCGAAACCCAGCCCGTCGATGAAGGTCGCCACCAACACCCAGATGTTCAACCGCATGACCGACGACATGGACATCAACGCCGGCAGCATCCTCAGCGATGGCCGCAGCGTCGAAGAGGTGGGCCGCGAAATCTATGAGATGTGGCTGCGCATGGCCTCTGGCGAACAGTCCAAGTCAGAGGCGCAGGGCCTTGGCGACTATGAATTTGTCCCGTGGCAGATCGGCGCGGTGATGTGATGACCGCCCCCCTGCCCCTTTGCGTGATCGGCGCAGGCAGCATCGGGCGACGCCATATAGAGGTCGCCACCCTGTCCCCCGCCATCCACCTCACGGCGGTGGTCGAACCGCAGGCCGAAACCCGCGAAAAGCTGGCGCAACAGGGCCTGCCCGTGGTCGCCGCCCTTGACGAGGTGCCAAAGGAAACCCGCGCCTGCGTCATCGCCACGCCGACGCCCGACCACATGCCCTCGACCCTCGCCGCGCTGTCGCGCGGCTGGGCGGTGCTGGTGGAAAAACCTTTTGCCGATACGCTCGACAATGCCCGCACCATGATGCAGACCGCCGACACCGCAGGTCTGCCGCTGATCGTCGGGCACCACCGCCGCTGCCATCCCTATGCGATGGCGATGCGCGACGCCCTGCCCAAGATCGGGCAGCTTGTCGGCCTTCAGGGCTTTTGGTCGGTGCGCAAGCACAACACCTATTACGATGTGCCGTGGCGCCGCCTGCCCGGCGCCGGGCCGCTGGCCAGCAACCTCAGCCATGAGATTGACCTGCTGGGCTTTATGACCGGCATCCCGACCGAGGTCACGGCCCTCACCTCCTCCGCCACGCGCGGCTTGGTGATCGAAGATACCGCAGCACTTGCCTTTCGGTTTGAAAACGGCGCGCTTGGGTCATTCCTCATGTCGGACGCCGGGGCCTCACCTTGGTCGTTTGAGGCCACATCGGGAGAGAACCCCGAGATTGCCGGATCGGATCAGGATTACCTGCGCTTTACCGGCACCCTTGGCGCGCTGGCCTTTCCGTCGCTGACCCTCTGGGGCGCTAGCGGTCCGGGTGAGGTTGAATGGTCCAAACCCTTGGCGCGCACCCCCGGCCCGCAGTTTGACAGGATCGACCCGATCCGCGCCCAGATCGACCGCTTTGCCGCGCTTCTCGACGGCGGAACAGATGACGTTCTTTGCCGCCCCGAAAACGGGTTCGCCGCATTGGAAATGACACTGGCCACGGCGCTGTCCGGCCAAACCCACCGCCCGGTCAAACGCGGCGAGGTGCCCGGAGATTTCACAGGAGTTCTGACATGAGACTTCAGGGCAAACGCGCCTTCATCACCGCCGCCGGTCAGGGCATCGGCCGCGCCATCGCCGAAGGCTACGCCCGAGAAGGCGCGGATGTGACCGCCACCGACCTGAATCCCGACCTGCTGGACGGACTGACCGGCACCAGTTTTGCGCTGGACGTGACCGACAAAGCCGCGCTGACCCGCGCGATAGAGGCGGCAGCCCCGGATATCCTTGTGAACTGCGCGGGAGTTGTCCACTCAGGCACGCTGCTGGACGCGACGGATGAAGACTTTGACTTTGCCATGACACTCAACGTCCGGTCGCAATTTCACGCGATGCAGGCAGCAGTTCCCGGCATGATAGAGCGCGGCGGCGGCAGCATCATCAACATCGCCAGCGTGGCAAGCAGTGTCATCGCCGCGCCGGGCCGATGCGTCTATGGCGCATCCAAGGCCGCGGTGATCGGCCTGACAAAATCCGTGGCGCTGGACTATGTGACCAAGGGTGTCCGGGTAAACTGTATCTGCCCCGGCACCGTCGACAGCCCGTCCTTGCACGACCGGCTGCGCGCCATGGGCGACTACGACGAGGCCCGCCGCGCCTTTGAGGCACGCCAGCCCATGGGCCGCATCGGCACACCGCAGGAAATCGCCCATCTGGCGGTCTATCTGGGCTCGGATGAGGCCGCCTTTACCACCGGGCAGGCGCATGTGATCGACGGCGGCTGGGCCACCGGCTGACGGGGGGCATGTCCTAACACTTCGTAAAAACGCCTCTGTAACCCATTGATTTTACGTCTCCTGAAATCTGTCCACACGTGGACACCCTATTGACGCCCCTCCGCAAGCGGCCCAGAAATCCCCATGTCCGAAGCAAAACCCCGCGAAGACCGCACCGCCTCCGGCGTGCTGATGATGATGCTGGCCGTGGTCGGCTTCACCTGTATCGACAGCGCCGCCAAATGGCTGATCCTCGCGGGCCTGCCTGCCCTTCAGGTCGTCTTTGCCCGCTATGCCGGGCATTTCGTCGTGGCCGTGGCGCTCTATGGCACGCAAGAGGGCCGGGCCGCCTTCGTCTCCAACGCCCCCCTCCGCCAACTCCTGCGCAGCTTTTTTCTGCTCGGCAGCACCGTGTGCAATTTCACCGCGCTGAAATACCTGCCGATCACCGTGACCACCACGATCATGTTCGCCGGCCCCATCGTCGTCACCCTGCTGGCCATCCCGATCCTCGGCGAAAAGGTCGGCATCCGACGGATCGCCGCGGTCTGCGTCGGCTTTCTAGGGGTGATCGTGGTGATGCAGCCATGGGGCGTCTCGTTCCACCCCGCGATGTTTCTGTCCCTCGCCGCGCTGACCATGGCCGCCTTCTACTTCATCATGACCCGGCTTCTGGCCGGGATCGAAGGCAACGCCACGCAACAGATCTGGTCCAGCGGCGTCGCCATGCTGTCCCTGCTCCCCTTCGTGCTGGACGGCTGGGTCTGGCCGCAGGGCAGCACATGGGTCGCCTTTATCGTCATCGGCATCTTCGGCGCGGGCGGCCATATCGCCGCCGTGATCGCTCACCGATGGGCCGATGCCTCGATCCTCGCGCCGGTGATCTATATCCAGATCTTCCTCGCCGCGCTGGCGGGTATCCTCCTGTTCGACACATGGCCGACAGTCTGGACGCTGGGCGGCGGCGCGATCATCATCGCCTCCGGCCTCTACATCTGGCAGCGTGAGCGCAAGATCCGGGGCCGCGTCCGCCGCCCCGTTCCCAGTACGCGCTGATCATCACAGGGTGACACGAATTTTCGTCGAAAATTCGCCTCTCACCCCCGTCCGATATAGGGCATCGCCGTCGCCATCACGGTCATGAACTGCACGTTCGCCTCCAACGGCAAGGACGCCATGTGCAGCACGCTGGACGCGACGTTCGACACGTCCATGACCGGCTCGACCGCGATGGAGCCATCCGCCTGCGGCACGCCCTTGGTCATCTTGGCCGCCATATCGGTCAACGTATTGCCAATGTCGATCTGCCCGCAGGCGATCCCATAGGGCCGCCCGTCCAGAGAAATCGACCGCGTCAGCCCAGTGATCGCATGTTTCGACGCGGTATAGGGCGTCGACCCCCAACGCGGCACATAGGCGGACACCGACCCGTTATTGATGATCCGCCCGCCCTGCGGGTCCTGCGCCCGCATCCGGGCAAAAGCCGCCCGCGCACAGATGAACGACCCGGTCAGATTGATGTCGATGCAGCGCCGAAAATCGTCAACGCTGATCTCATCCACCGATCCGCCCATGACCGAGACGCCCGCATTGTTGAACAGAGCGTCGATCCGCCCCCATTGCGCCAATGCCGTGTCAAAGGCCGCATCCACCGCCGCCTCATCCACCACGTCGCAAACCATCGCCAGCGCGTTCTCATGGCTGTCCGCCATGGCCTCCACGCTCTCCGCCGTGCGCCCGACGATCCCCACGCGCCAACCCGCGCCCAGAAATGCCTCGGCGCAGGCTTTGCCGATCCCGCGCGCGCCCCCGGTGATAATGATCGTCTTGGACATACGCCCCTCCTTGTATTTCTTCTGTCTGAAAATATCCCGGGGGGCCGAAGGCGGGGGGCAGCGCCCCCCTCCCGGCCTCACCGCCCATCCCGATCAGTGATTGTCGCGCGGCAGGTCCTTTGCGATGCGCTGATAGGCTGTCGCCAGTTCCAGACAGCCGCCCTCGGCCAACTGCCCCACATGGGTGCGATAGATCTCTTCCCACGGCGTCTGGTGGAGGATCTCCGGCGCCTCCCATGCGTCGATGCGCGCCTGCCACTCTGCCTCCTCGACCAGCGCGTCCATGCGACCCGCCTTCAGGTCCAGCCGCACCCGGTCGCCGGTCTTCAGATGCGCCAATCCGCCGCCTACCACCGACTCCGGTGAGGCGTTCAGGATCGACGGAGATTCGGACGTGCCCGATTGCCGCCCGTCGCCCACCGTCGGCAGGTGATTGATCCCCGCCCGGATCAGGGCATCGGGCGGCTGCATATTGACCACCTCGGCAGAGCCGGGATAGCCGACGCAGCCGACACCGCGAATGAACAGGATGGTTTTTTCGTCGATCTCCAAAGCGGCATCGTTGATCCGGTCGTGGTAATCTTCGGGTCCTTCGAACACCACGGCCTTGGCCTCGAACACGCCCTCATTGCCCGGCTCCGACAGGAACCGCGCGCGGAAATCCGGTGAGATCACGCTGGTCTTCATCAACGCACTGTCAAAGAGGTTGCCCGACAGCACCTTGAACCCGGCCTTTTCGCGCATCGGCGCATCGTAGCGGCGGATCACATCGGTATCCAGACTGTCGACCCCGGCAAGGTTGGCCGCCATTGTATTGCCCGTGGCGGTCATCGCCTCACCGTGCAAACGTCCCGCGCTCATCAATTCGCCCATGACCGCAGGCACGCCGCCCGCGCGGAAAAAGCTCTCGCCCAGATACTCGCCCGCAGGCTGCATGTTGACCAGCAGCGGCACGTCAAAGCCGACCGTCTCCCAGTCCTTGACGTTCAGATCGACCCCGGCATGGCGGGCCACCGCCTGCAAATGCGGCGGAGCATTGGTCGAGCCGCCAATGGCGGTGTTCACCACGATGGCGTTCTCGAACGCCTCACGCGTCAGAATGTCCGAGGGCTTCAGATCCTCAAAGACCATCTCGACAATGCGCTGGCCGGTCTCATAGGCCATGGTCATCCGCTCACGGAACGGCGCGGGGATGGCGCTGTTGCCGGTCAGGGACATACCCAGCGCCTCTGCCATGGCGTTCATGGTGCTGGCCGTGCCCATGGTGTTGCAATGGCCAAGGCTGGGCGCGGACGAGCAGACCCGCGCCATGAATTCCTCATAGTCAATCTTGCCCTCGGCCAGCAAACGGCGCGATTCCCAGACGATGGTGCCGGAGCCGGCGCGCTTGCCCTGCCACCAGCCGTCCAGCATCGGACCGCCGTTCAGCGCAATGGCGGGCAGGTCCACTGTGGCCGCCCCCATCAGCATTGCCGGCGTGGTCTTGTCACAGCCGGTTGTCAGCACCACCCCGTCGATCGGATAGCCATGCAGCACCTCGACCAAGGACAGATAGGCAAGGTTACGGTCCAGCGCGGCGGTGGGCCGCTTGCCGGTTTCCTGAATCGGATGCGTCGGAAATTCCATCGGCACGCCACCCGCCTCGCGGATGCCCGCCTTGATCCGGTCCATCAGAAAGACATGGATCTTGTTGCAGGGGGCCAGATCGCTGCCGGTGTTGGCGATGCCGATGATCGGCCGCTCGCCCTGCAATTCCTCGCGGGTGAAGGTGCTGTTCTGGTAGCGCTCCACATAAAGCGCGGTCATCCCCGGGTTGTTCGGATTGTCGAACCACTCTTGTGAGCGAAAGCGCTTGTTGGCGCGGGTATCGGACATGACCATTCTCCCCCTCTGGCACCCGCCGATTCTGACGGGTCTCAACTCTTGTGCGAGCATTTCAATTTGGTATACCAAATGCAAGCAACCTCGCACGAGAGCGCAAAAGACAGCAAGGGCGCAGAACGCCCTGCCCCGGGAGGAAACATCATGGAATGGAACCCCGCCGCGCGCCTCGCGGCGTCACTGGCGCTGGGCTTGACCTGCACGACACCCGCCGCCGCCGAAGAGCCGCTGGACCTGAATGCGGTGCGCGCCTGCGTCTCGACCGCCATCGACCTTGGAAACAAGCCGACCGGCTGCGTCGACAGCGCCCATTCCGCCTGCCTGCGTGTTTCGTCGGAAACACCGGCTGTGGCCGCGCTCTGTTTCGAAGAGGCCCGCGCGCAATGGTCCGACGCCATCGGCACACGTATGGAGCACCTGCGCGACGCCGCACCGGAACGCATCGCGGCGCTGGCCGGAATCGAATTGAAATACGACCTGCTGTCGTCGCTGGTGCAATGCGACAGGATGGAGGAACTGGCGCTCCTGCGCGAGATCCCCGCCGAAGAAATTCGCACCCAGAAAAGCCGTTGCACCGCCACCGCCTCGGGGCTGGCCTATATCCGCCTGCTCTGGCGCTTGCCTGACCCCAACCCGATCACCCCGGAGGAAAAACAGCCATGATCGAAGAACCGCCAAAGCTAACGCTGGTCAAAGGCGCGCCGCGCCCGACAGCCGACCAGATCGCCGCCTTTCAGGGAGTCGAGACCGCCTTTCTCTGCGATGCCATGGGCGGCCTTGGGGCCATGGACACCAACATCTCGCCGCTGGGCTTTGGCCGTGACCTTGCTTGTGTCGCCGCGGGCCCTGCGCTGGTGGCCGACAGCGGCCCCGGCGACATCATCGCCACGCTGGCAGCGGTCAACCTGCTGACCCCGGGCGATGTGTTGGTCCACGCGGGCCACGGCTATCAGGGCGGCGCCACCATCGGCGATCAACTGTCTGGCATGCTGAAAAACGCAGGTGCCGCGGGCTTTGTCACCGACGGCCCGATGCGCGACTACGAGGGCATTGTGGCCGCTGGCCTGCCATCGTGGTGCACCGGCCTGAACCCGAACTCGCCTTGCGTCTCAGGCCCCGGCACGCTGGGCGGATCGGCGAATGTCGGTGGCCGCCATGTGGCCACGGGCGACATGATTGTCGCCGACCGCAACGGTGTCGTCGTGATCCCATTTGCCCAGATCGACACGGTGATCGCCAAACTCAAGGACGTCACCCGGTTGGAAGCCGAACTGGAAATCAAGGTCAAAGACGGCTTTTGCAGCCCGATGGACATCGAGGCCATGCTGGCGGACGGCAGCGCGGTGGAGATCGGGTAAAGAGGGGGCGCTGCCCCCACCTTCCTTCGGTCGGCTCCCCCGGAGGATTTTTACCAAGAAGAAGCCAAGGGTCTTGCATTTCTTCTTGGTAAAAATAATCCGGGGTGAATGCGCGTAGCGCAGAGGGGCAGCGCCCCTTCCCCCGCCCTCGGTCAGGCGAAGGCGCTTTTTGCCCCACCGCTTTCCTGCGTCTTGAAGATAGAGCTGTTGTCGGGCGCGGGAGGCAGCGGCATCCGCACCGGCACCTGTTCCAGTCGCGGTTCCAGACAGGGCTGGCCGGTGATCATGCGGTCCTGCAAGTCCTGCCAGAACAACTTTTGCCCCAGAGAATGAATATAGCTCGACGCGCCCAACAGCGGCCAGGCGTCGGCGCTGGCGCATTCGTAGAACAGGATCTGCCGCGCCCGATCCGATACATTGGGGGCCGAGCCGTGCAGGATGCGCACGTGATGCACCGTCATGTCCCCCGCGCGACCGGTCAGCGTCACCGCCTTGTCGCGATGGAACAGCGGGTCGTCCGGGTCAACCGCGCCGCAGAACACACCCCCCGCATGGTGGCTGAGCACCGGCCCCTTGTGAGAGCCCGGCACCACCATGAGCGGGCCGTTCTCCGGGGTCACATCGCGCAGCATCAGGCCAAAGGCCAGCAGCGAGTCGTTTGTGGCCGGGTAGAACGCCCAGTCCTGATGCCATTCCACCGCAGCGCCGCCGCCCGGTGCCTTGGTGTTCAGCTTGGAGGTATTGAGGAAGGTATCCGGCCCCAACAGGTCGTTCAGGACCTCGGTGACCTTTGACCGCTTCAGCACCTGCTCAAAGATGGCGTGCCGCTTGTGCGGCAGCTTGATCCGGGTCAGGCGCGGCTCATCGGGACCATGACCGCGATCGAGGTCATAGACCTCGTCGCTTTCCGTCACCTGCCGCGAGGCCTCGATCAGATCATCCGTCACCGCCTGCAGGTCGGCCAGTTCCTGCGGCGTCACCACCTGTTCGACCTTCAGATAGCCATTGTCGGCGTAAAAGGCCCGTTGCGCGTCAGTCAGCATCGCCGCGGCCTTTCTTAGCCTCTTCCTCCAGATCCAACCCGTTCATCCGTGCCACGTGGTCGGACAGGAACGGCACATAATCGTCGGCAAAACCCTGCGCCTCGACCTGCGCGAAATACTGTCGGGTGGCCGAGGCCATGGGGGACAGCGCCCCCGCCTCAGCCGCCATGGCCAGCGCATAGCGCACGTCCTTGGACGCATTGGCGATCGAGAACTTATGCGCGTCGCGGTCCCGATCCACCGCATAGCTCATAAAGGTATCGAAGAACCCGTTGCCCAGCCGGGACGAACCGATCACCCGCTGGATCGTGGACGGCGGAATGCCGACCTTGGCCCCCAGTGCCGTCACTTCGGAATAGAGCGCGGCATAGCTCATCGCGATGGTGTTCATGATCAGCTTCATCTTGTGGCCCGCGCCGACGGGGCCGACGTGGTTGATATTGCCCGCCCAGCATTCCAGCACCGGCAGGATTCGCTGGAACACCGCCGCGTCGGCGCCGACCATCGCGTCCAGCGTCCCGGCCTCGGCCTCTTTCGGCGTGCGGCCCAGCGGCGCGTCCACCATGTGCCCGCCCCGCTCTGCCAGTTCAGCGGCCAATGCCAGCGTCACGTTGGGATCAGAGGTCGAGCATTCCACCACCGTCAATCCGTCCCGCATCCCGGCCAAGATCCCGTCCGGGCCGCGAAACACGCTTTCGACCTGTGGGGCGTTGGACAGGCAGATGTGAATCACTTCGCAGGCTTCCGCCATCTCGCGCGGGGTTGTGACCTCGGTGGCGCCGCGCGCCAGCAGGTCCTCAACGGGTGCGCGGTTGCGGTTGCCCTTCACCACCAGCGGGTGCCCCTTTTCCAGCAGGTTTTTCGCCATCCCGTGTCCCATCAGACCAACACCGATGAACCCTACACTGACCTTCTCCGACATACGCAGCCTCCCCTGTTTCGCGACCCCGGGTGGCACGGCGGGCGGAGCGATGCGGCTGCAAGCCGCGAGCGGCGTCAAGTCGTCCCCCACACGCCGTTGACTTCCCGCCCCGGCTGGTCTTGAGTGCGGATGGTATACCAAATGGGCCGCCATGCAAGCGCGCCCCGACAGCACGTCACGGGAGGAAACACATGCCGGCACCACGGGGGCCCGCCCCATGCTGACCTTTGCGCTTGCGGTCTTTTTCCTGATCATCACCCCCGGCCCCGGCGTGTTGTCCACCGCCGGTCTGGGCGCGGCCTACGGCGTCCGCCCCGGTCTGGCCTATGTGCTGGGTCTGTTCATCGGCACCAATCTGGTGGCACTGGCGGTGATCTCGGGTGTGGCCGCCATCGTGCTGTCAGTTCCGGTCATCCGTACCGTCCTGATGGCCGCCTCCATTTGCTACTTGCTGTACCTCGCCGCGCGCATCGCCTTTGCCGGCAGCAAGATCGCCTTTATCGAGGCCAAGGCTCCGCCCGCCGTGCTGTCCGGCATCCTGTTGCAGGCGATCAACCCCAAGGCTTATGCGGTCAACACCACGCTGTTTGCCGGTTTCCCTTTCGCCCCGGACAACATCCTCTTTGAGACCGCCGCCAAACTGCTGATCGTCAACGCCATCTGGATTCCGATCCATCTGGCATGGCTTTACGCCGGGGCGACGTTGCACCGGTTGAACCTGTCCCAGACCGCACACCGCCGCATCAACTACGCCATGGCGGCCTCCATGCTGGCGGTTGTGGCCCTTGCCGTCCTTTCTGCCGGAGGTGCCCTAGATGGCCAATGACGCCGCAATCGCAGCGCTGTCGCACCTGCTGGGCGACCGCCTGTCTACCTCCGACGCAGAGCGTCACCTGCATGGCCAGAATGAGACTTACTACCCCAACACACCGCCCGACGCGGTGGCCTATCCTGAAACCACAGCAGACGTCTCGGAGATCCTCAGGATCTGCCACGCCCATACCTGCCCGGTGACAGCCTATGGCGCGGCCAGTTCGCTGGAGGGCCAGCACCTTGCGCTGCACGGGGGCATCAGTCTGGATATGAGCCGCATGAACCGCGTTCTCAACGTCCAGCCAGAGGACCTGACCTGCACTGTTCAACCCGGCCTCACCCGCAAGCAGTTGAACGAAGACCTGCGCGCCGCCGGGCTGTTCTTCTCGGTCGATCCCGGCGCGGACGCCAGCATCGGCGGCATGGCGGCCACCCGTGCCTCTGGCACCACCGCCGTCCGCTATGGCACGATCCGCGACAACGTGCTGGCGGTCGAGGTCGTCATGGCCGACGGCACGGTGATCCGCTCTGGCAGCCGCGCGCGCAAATCGGCCACCGGCTATGACCTGACGCACCTGATGGTCGGCTCTGAGGGGACGCTGGGGATCATCACCGAACTGACCCTGCGCCTGCACGGTCAACCCGAATGCATCACCGCCGCCACCTGCCGGTTTGAGGACGTCCAACAGGCCGTCGCCTGCGTGATCACCACCATCCAGTGCGGCATCCCGATGGCGCGGATCGAACTGCTGGATCACATGATGGTGCGCGGGTTCAACGCCTATGCGGATGCGGGCCTGCCGGAGGAACCGCATCTCTTCCTCGAATTCCACGGCGCGCCCGGGGCCGTCACCGAACAGATGGCCAGCTTTGAGGAGATCGCCAGCGACAACGGCGCAAGCGGTTGGCGGACGGCGACAACGACAGAGGACCGCAATGCGCTCTGGGCCATGCGCCACAACGCGCACTATGCCTCTGCCGCATTGGGCAAGGGCAAGCACATCTGGCCGACGGACGTCTGCGTGCCGATTTCCCATCTGGCCGAGGCCATCGCCCAGTCGCAGGCAGACGCGCAACGGCTGAACCTCACCGCCACCATCGTCGGCCATGTCGGTGACGGCAATTTCCACGCCGGTCTGTCGGTGGACCCGAACGACCCGGACGAAATGTCCCGCGCCCATGCCTTTACCCACGCGCTGGGAGAAACCGCGCTACGCCTTGGCGGCACCGTGTCAGGCGAACACGGCATCGGCATCGGCAAGCAAGAGTTCATGGCGGTCGAACACGGGCCCGCCCTGACCTACATGCGCGCCATCAAGCAGGCCTTCGATCCCAAAGGCATCCTAAACCCGGGCAAACTCTTGCCACCCGAGACCCAACAAGAGGCCGCAGAATGACACGTTTCCTGACCCTTGGCGAAATCATGGTAGAGATGGCCCCGGCCCCTGACAGCCCCGGCCTGTTCCGCCTTGGTTATGCTGGCGATACCTTCAACACCGCGTGGTATGCGCGCCGCCTGCTGCCCGCCACATGGACCGTCAGCTATGGCACCGTGATCGGTGATGACCCGATGTCCAACGACCTCGCCCATTTCATCGAACGCCAAGGCATCGCCACTGACACGCTGCGCCGCAGACCCGACCGCACCGTCGGCCTCTACATGATCCAGACCCGCGACGGCGAACGCAGCTTTTCCTACTGGCGCGGACAATCAGCGGCCAAGACGCTGGCCGATGACCCCGACTGGCTGGACTCGATCTTCAAGGATCGCGCGGTGATCCAGTTTTCCGGCATAACGCTGGCGATCCTTGCCCCCGCCGCGCGCAAGACGCTCTGCGCCGCGCTGGCCCGTGCCCGCGCCGCAGGCAGCCACATCGCCTTTGACACCAACCTGCGCCCGCGCCTCTGGGACAGCGCCGAGGCGATGCGGTCCGGCCTGCTGCAAGGCGCAAGTGTCTCTGACACGGTCCTGCCCAGCTTTGACGAAGAACAACTGGCCTTTCAGGACGCCACACCCGAGGACACGGTACAACGCTACCGCGCGGCCGGGGCAACCTGCGTCGTGATCAAGGACGGCTCTGCCCCCTGCCATGGCTGGACCGAAGAGGACGGCACGGTCACCTGCACCCCGCCAGCGGTGGCCCGCGTGGTCGACAGCACTGCGGCAGGCGACAGTTTCGGCGCTGGCTTCCTCACCGCGCGCGCAACCGGTGCCAGTCTTGGCACCGCCATGACCCGTGCGGCGCAACTGGCCGCGGAGGTCATTCAACACCCCGGCGCACTGGCGCCGCAGATCTTTGAGAAAGGCAATTCCACATGAATATCCTGATCCTCGGCGGTGCCGGTCTGATCGGCCAGAAACTTGCCCGCGCCCTTGCCAAGCGCGGCACCCTGCGCGGGCAGGCCATCTCTCGCCTGACACTGGCGGACGTCACCGATCCCGCCCCGGTCGACGCGCCCTTTGCGGTCGACAGCCTGACCTGCGACATCACCGATCCTGCCTCGGTCGCGCAGGCCATCCCAGACGACACCGACGTGATCTACCTGCTGGCGGCGGTTGTCTCGGCCCACGCCGAAGAGGACTTTGACTTTGGCTACAAGGTCAACATGACCGGCACGCTCAACGTGCTGGAGCGCGCCCGCGCCCTTGGCACCCAGCCGGTACTGGTCTTCACCTCTTCCATCGCGGTCTTCGGAGGCGAGACACCACAGCCCTTCACCGACCACACAATCCCGAACCCGCAGATCAGCTACGGCGCGCAAAAGGCCATCGGCGAGATCCTCGTGAACGATTATTCGCGCCGTGGCTTCATCGACGGGCGCGGCTTTCGCCTGCCGACAATCTCTGTCCGGCCCGGCAAACCCAACCGCGCCGCCTCGGGTTTCATGTCGTCGATCATTCGCGAACCGCTGCAGGGGCAAACCGCCAACTGCCCGGTGGACAAGGACTTCCCGCATTTCTACCTCTCGCCGCGCAAATGCGTCGAAAACCTCATCAAGGGCGCGGAAATCCCGCGTGAGGACCTTGGCCTCAACCACTGCATGACGATGCCCGGGCGCGTCTGGACCATCGGCCAGATGATCGACGCGATGACAGCCGTCGCCGGGCCCGACGCCGCCAAGCTGATCACCTGGGACAAGCAACCAGAGCTCGACCAGATCCTGCAAGGCTGGCGCATGGACATTCGCCCGGAAAAAGCCGCCCGCCTCGGGCTTGAGGCAGATGAAAGCTATGAGGACAACATCCGTTATTTCCTGGAGGACGACCTGCCCGCCTGAGACGGCCCCAGGTTTCTTCTGTCCAAAAATATCCCGGGGGAGGCTCGCAGAGCCGGGGGCAGCGCCCCCGTCCCCGACCAGACAAGGAGCACGAACATGCCTGATTTCGCGATCTATCCCAGCCTCAAAGGCAAGACCGTCTTCATCACCGGCGGGGCCTCGGGCATTGGCGAGGAAATGGTCCGCGCCTTTGCGGCCCAAGGCGCGCGCACTGGGTTCGTCGATTTCAACCGCGAGGCAGGTGAGGCGCTGGCCGCCGAGACGGAAGGCGAGGTCGCCTTTGAATACTGCGATCTGCGCGACATCGAGAACCTGAAGTCCGCCTTCGCCGCGCTGGCGGACAAACTCGGCCCCGCGACCGTTCTGGTCAACAACGCCGCCCGCGACGACCGCCACAACTGGCAGGACGTGACCCCGGATTACTGGGACGAACGTATGGCCACCAACATCCGCCATATGTTCTTTGCCATCCAGACGGTTGCGCCGGGCATGATCGCGGCAGGGGGCGGGTCGATCATCAACATGGGATCAAACAGCTGGTGGGAGGCGGTCGGCGGCATGCCTGCTTATACAACCGCCAAATCCGCTGTCCACGGGCTGACCCGCACGATGGCCCGCGATCTGGGTGACCACAGCATCCGGGTCAACGCCGTGGTTCCCGGCTGGATCATGACCCAGCGACAAAAGGATCTCTGGGTCACGCCCGAAGCCATCGAGAAACATCGCCAGCGCCAGTGCCTGCCCGACCTGATCGAGCCGGTCTATCTGGCCCGGATGGTGCTGTTTCTCGCCTCTGACGACAGTGCCATGTGCTCTGCCAGCAACTTCATGGTTGAGGGCGGCTCGATATAGGGCGCGGGTGTAGGGCGGGGTTTACCCCGCCTTCCCCTGTTATTCCGCTGCCATCTGCGCCGTGGGCGTCGACTGCGAAATTGCCATTTCCTCGTCGGTCATGCCCTCGGCCACGCCTTCGAACAGCGGCGTGGACAGATACCGCTCGCCAGTGTCGGGCAACATCACCAGCAGCACCGATCCTTCGGGCGCGCGCTGCGCCACCTCCATCGCGACCGCAAAGCTGGCCCCGCCGGAGATGCCGGTAAAGATCCCCTCTTCCGTCGCCAACCGCTGTGACCAGCCGATGCTGTCCGGCCCGCCGACCGGCAGCAATTCGTCATAGAACCCGTTGTCGATGCTTTCCTGCAGAACCCATGGGATGAAATCCGGGGTCCAGCCCTGTATCGGATGGGGGTTGAAATCGGGGTGGCCTTCGGTCGGCTGATGGGCCTCGTTGCGGGTGTTCACATAGCCCGATCCGACAATCGCCGCGTTGGACGGTTCGCTGAGGATGATCTTGGTCTCCGGGCGCTCTTTGCGCAGGACACGAGCCACCCCCGTCACCGTGCCCCCGGTGCCATAACCGGTGACGAAATAATCCAGCTTGTCGCCGTTGAAATCGGCCAGAATCTCACGCGCGGTGGTGCTTTCATGGATGTCGGCATTGGCCCCGGTCTCGAACTGGCTGGCAAGGAACCAGCCGTTCGCCTCAGCCAGTTCCTTGGCTTTGGAATACATCCCGAACCCCTTCAGCCCCTTGGGCGTCAGCACCACCTTGGCCCCGAGAAAGCGCATCAGTTTGCGCCGCTCGACAGAGAAACTCTCGGCCATTGTGACCACCAGCGGATAGCCCTTGGCCGCGCAGACCATGGCCAGCCCGATGCCGGTGTTGCCGGACGTCGCCTCGACCACCGTCTGTCCCGGCTTCAGCCGTCCGTCGCGTTCCGCAGCCTCGATGATGCCGATAGCAAGGCGGTCCTTGACCGATCCGGCGGGGTTGAAGGCCTCGAACTTGACGTAGACCGTGACGTGCTCCGGTGCGATCCGGTTGATGCGGATCGCAGGCGTGTTGCCGATGGTGTCGAGCACGCTGTCATAGCGACGCCCGCGCCCCTCTGTGCTGCGCTGAGTCATGGTGGTCTTCCTCCTGTTAGTCCGCGCCCTGGCGCGGCGTCCTGTCGGGGAAGCCTAGCAGATTCGGGGCGGGTCTGTCCGCGCGGTCAGGCCGCCTTGGACGTCCATTCATCGACCAACGCCCCCAGCGCGTCCCAGTCAGTGTATTCGTGGTCCACATCCAGATCGGCATCAGGGTCTTTGGCGGCCACGATGCGGCGCATGACGAAGCGGCGGAAAATGTCGTACTCTGAGGGTTTATAGGCCCCCGCCACCTGCGCCACTTGCCCGGGCTGCCAGCCGGTCGCATCGGCAAAATCCTTGACGATCCCGTCCAGCGCCCGCCAATCCTCGGCATCATGCCCGGCGGCGGCAAGAGACACGGACAGGAACAACACCGGACGGGCCAGCAACGCACGGGCCTGCGTGGCGGCAAATTCGCTCATCTCGCTCTGGTAGTGGCCAACGTGGACAGAGGCCGCAAGAATCACGCGATCAAAATGCGCGGGATCAATATCCTGCGCGGCAGACACCGGCAGCAATTCGACGGAATGGCCCGCGTCGACCAGTCGGTCGGCGACAAAGCGGGCGATCTTACGGGTCTGCCCCTCGGTCGAGGCATAGGCGATCAGCAGTTTCATGGCACATCCTCCTGTTACGCGGAGGATGGCCGGTTTTGCACGCCGCCGCCTTGACCAAAGTCATGCTTGACCAAAGTCATTGCGATGGCACGGGGCGTAGGGTGGGTTTTCAACCCACCGCGCGCGCCGTCCCGGTCAGTTCACCGGGGTCAGCAGGTCGCGCCCTGCGAGAAAGGCTGAAACATTGTCCAGTTGCAGCACCGCCATGTCGGTGCGCGTCTCGACGGTGCCGGACCCCTGATGCGGTTGCAGCACCACGTTGTCCAGCTTCTGAAACCGCGGATCAAGGTTCGGCTCGTTCTCGAACACATCCAGACCCGCCCCCGCGATGGTGCGGGCCTCCAGCGCGTCCAGCAGCGCGCCCTCATCAATGGTTGACCCGCGCGAGATATTGACCACCACGCCACGCGGCCCCAGCGCCTCGATTGCCTCGCGGCTGACATGGCCCTTGGTTTCCGGCCCGCCGACCAGCGCGATCACAAGGAAATCCACCGCCTTGGCCAAGGACACCACGTCGCCGTGATAGGTCCAGCCGGGCGTCTCTTTTTCAGAACGCGAGGTATAGTGAATGTCCATCTTGAACGCCGCCAGACGGTCGGCGATCTCACGCCCGATGCGGCCCAGACCCACGATGCCCACGGTCGAGCCGGACACCTTGCGGTTCAGCGGGATCGCCCCTTCGGTTGCCCAGCGCCCGGATGCCGCCTGCGCATGGCCCAGAATCATCGTCCGTGCCTGCGCCAGCATCAGCGCCACCGCCAGATCCGCCACATCGTCCGACAGAACGTCGGGCGTATTGGTCACCTTGATGTTGCGCGCACTGGCGGCGGTCACGTCGATGGCGTCATAGCCGACACCGAAATTCGCGATCACGCCCAATTGCGGCAGCAGGTCCATCGCTTCGCCACCAAAGGGGGTGTGTCCCTTGAAGGCGACGGCCCGGATACCGGCGCGCAGACCTTCGTCCAGCGACCCCATCTCATCTGGCCCGCCCACGAACAGCGCCGGATGTGCCGCGCCCAGACGGTCACGCTCTTCTTGTGTGAATGCCGTTCCGCAGATCAGCAGTTGTGTATCGCTCATGTCTCAGCCTCCAGCCGTCAGCAATGTCCGGATGCGCGAAATCGCCTCCAGAATGTTATCGGTCGAATTGGCGTAGGAGAACCGCAGATAACCCTCCCCCCACGCGCCAAAAGAGGTGCCGGCCACGGTGGCCACACCCGCCTCTTCGAGGAACCGTGTTTCCGCCTGCTTCGAGGTCAGGCCCGTCCCCTCGACATTGGGGAAGGCATAAAACGCCCCCGCCGCATCGGCGCAGCGCACCCCCGGCAGCGCGTTGAGTTCGCGCACGATCACCTGACGACGTTCGTCGAAGGCGGCGACCATGTCGCGCACCGCGTCCTGCGGGCCTTCCAGTGCCGCGATCCCGGCGAATTGTGTCGCCGCGTTTACGCAGGAATGGTCATTGATGCACAGCCGCGTGGCGTGATCCACCAAGGCATCCGGCCAAACCGCGTAGCCCAGCCGCCAGCCGGTCATGGCATAGGTCTTGGACCAGCCGTCCAGCATGATCAGCCGGTCGCGGATTTCAGGGTAGTTCAGCAATGAGGTATGTTCGCGCCCACCGTAGAGCATGTTCGAATAGATCTCATCCGACATCAGCGCCACGTGCGGATGGTCCTGCAAACCCGCCACCAGCTTGTCGATCTCGGCCTTCGGCGTCACGCCGCCGGTGGGATTGGCAGGGGAATTGATGATGATCAGCCGCGTCCGTTCCGTGATCTGGCCCAGCACCTCTTCGGCGTTGAAGGCAAAATCATTCTCTTCTTTCAACGCAATCGGCACCGGGGTCGCGCCGGAATACTTGATGACGGATTCGTAGATCGGGAAACCGGGGTTGGGATACATGATCTCTGCGCCCGGCTCGCCGAACATCAGCACGGCAAAAAACATCGTCGGCTTGCCACCCGGCACCACCACCACGTTGTCGGGGTTTACCTCTGCGCCATGCCTGCGGTGCAGGTCGGCGGCCACCGCCTGCCGCAACGCCGGAAGGCCGTTGGCGGGGGTATAGCCGTGATGGCCGTCGCGCAGCGCCTTGATCCCGGCCTCGACGATATGCGCGGGCGTCTGGAAATCCGGCTGGCCGATGCCAAGGTTGATGATGTCGCGCCCCTCGGCGGCCAGCTTGCCTGCGCGGGCCAGCACCACAAAGGCGGATTCGGTGCCCAGCCGTGACAGTCCTGCGGCGAGTTTCAGTTCGGTCATGGTCCCTCCCCGGCCAGCTTGGGCCTCGTTTGTGATTTTGGTATACCAGAATGCAGGTGAGGAAAAGCGTCAAAGCCAAGGGGCGCAGACCCTGCACAAGATTGACTCACCTCGCAAAGATTGTTTACTTGGAAACCAAAATTCCGGCACCCCAGGGAAGGATCGTACCGCGATGACAGCGCAACCGCAGACCATGGGCGACGGCCTGATCACCTATTCACTGGACGGTGACGTGGCCCTCATCGGCCTCAACCGCCCGGACAAGCGCAATGCCCTGTCCGACCGTTTCGTGATCGCCCTCGGTCAGGCCGTGGCCCGCGCCACGACCGAGGCGCGGGCCGCCGTCCTGCATGGACATGGCAAACATTTCTGCGCCGGACTGGACCTTGCCGAACATTCGGAAAAGCCGCTGTTCGAGGCGGTCAAAGGCTCTCGCCTCTGGCATCGCACCTTCGAGACCATCGAGATGGGAGAGATCCCCTTTGTCTCCGCCATCACCGGCGCGGCGGTGGGCGGTGGCTTGGAACTGGCCGCCAGCACCCATATCCGCGTCGCCGAGGACAGCGCCTTTTTCGCCCTGCCCGAAGGCACGCGCGGCATCTTTGTCGGCGGCGGCGGGTCGGTCCGCATCGCGCGCCTGATCGGGCCTGCGCGCATGGGGGACATGATGCTGACGGGCCGCTCTGTCTCGGCCACGGACATGGAACGCTGGGGCGGTGTGTCCTACGTGGTCCCCGACGGCACGGCGCTGGAGCGCGCGACAGAGATCGCCAAACGGATGGCGCAGAACGCCGAATTCACCAATTACGCCATCCTGAACGCCCTGCCGCGCATCGCCGACATGTCCGCCGACAGCGGGCTGTTCACAGAGGCGATGGTCGCCTCACTGGCCACCATGACGCCCGAAGCAAAACAACGCCTGAAGGATTTTCTGGAAAAACGCGCCGACAAGGTGCAGGCACCCGACGCACGCTGAGGGCAAAGCCCCGGGAGGAGACACCATGCTGAACGCCGACGACCTGATCGCCATCGACTTTCACACCCACGCCGAAGAACCTTGCTGCGGGCCGCGCGACGACGGCTATGACGACTTTCAGGCGGGGATGGCGAAATACTTCAAGAACCCCGCCGGGGCCTCGGGGATGCTGCCCTCGGTCCAGCAAACCGCCGAATACTTTCGCGAGCGCAAGATCGGCGCGGTGATCTTTCCCGTCGATGCCGAGCGCGAAACCGGCTTCCGCCGCTACTCGAACGAGGAAGTGGCCCAGATCGCGTCTGAGAACGACGACATCCTGATCCCCTTCGCCAGCATCGACCCGGCCAAGGGCAAGGCAGGCGCGCGTGAGGCCCGCCGACTGGTCAAGGAGTTCGGCGTCAAGGGCTTCAAGTTCCATCCGACGATGCAAGGCTTTTATCCCAACGAACGTTGGGCCTATCCGCTCTATGAGGCCATCGCCGAAGAAGGCGCAATCATGCTCTTTCACACCGGCCAGACCGGTGTCGGGTCAGGGATGCGCGGCGGCATGGGGATGCGGCTGAAATACTCGAACCCGGTGCATGTCGACGACGTCGCCGTCGATTTCCCCGACACACCCATCGTGCTGGCCCACCCGTCCTTCCCATGGACCGAAGAGGGGCTGATGGTCGCCCAGCACAAACCCAACGTCTACATCGACATGTCCGGCTGGTCGCCGAAGTACTTCCCCAAGCTGTTTGTGCAATACGCCAATACCATCCTGCGCAAGAAGATGCTTTTTGGCTCTGACTGGCCCGCCATCACACCGGACCGCTGGCTCAAGGACTTTGCCGAACTCGACATTCGCGAAGAGGTGCGCCCGCTGATCCTCAAGGACAACGCCCGCCGGTTGCTGAACATCTAACCGGCCCCCTGCCGACCTCTCATCCGGTACAGACCCGCAGGGTCCGCGTAGGGTGGGTTTTCAACCCACCGCCCGCAACACATGAGGCCTCACATGACACACCCTCGCGCCCTCATCGCCGGTGGCGGCATCGGCGGTCTGGTGACCGCGCTGACGCTGCACCAGATCGGCCTGCCCTGCACCGTGTTCGAATCCGTCCGCGACCCGAAACCGCTGGGCGTCGGCATCAACCTGCAACCCAACGCGGTGCGCGAGTTGTTCGATCTGGGCATCGGGGCGGACAGGCTCGACACGGTCGGCCTGCCCGCCCGCGAATGGGCGCTGGTCGGGTTGAACGGTGCGGACATCCATGCCGAACCGCGCGGGCTGGAGGCGGGGTATCACTGGCCGCAATACGCGGTTCACCGGGGCCGCTTTCACATGATGCTTTATCAAGAGGTGCTGGACCGTCTTGGCCCGGATGCCATCCGCACCGGCTGTCGCGTCACCGGGTATGACCAGACAGAACAAGGCGTCACCGTCCACGTCGAAAGCGCCAGCGGCCCCTTCACCGAAACCGCCGACCTGCTGATCGGGGCCGAAGGCATTCATTCGGCCACACGCGCCCAGATGTTTCCCGACCAGCCGCCGATCCACTGGGGCGGCGCGCTGATGTGGCGGGGCACCACCCGCGCCAGACCGATCCGCACCGGGTCCAGCTTTGTCGGGCTGGGCACGCACAAACACCGCATGGTAATCTACCCGATCTCGCCCCCCGACGCCGATGGGCTGGCCGAGATCAACTGGATCGCTGAACGCACGCTGGACGCAGGCGAGGACTGGCGCGAAACCGGCTGGTTCCGCGAGGTGCCGATTGACAGCTTTGCGCACCACTTTGACCAGTTTCGCTATGACTGGCTGGACGTGCCCGCGCTGATCCGGGGGGCAAGCCGCGCCTTTGAAAACCCGATGATCGACCGCGACCCGATCCCGACATGGGTACAGGGACGCGTGGCGCTGCTGGGCGACGCGGCCCACGCGATGTATCCCACCGGATCGAACGGCGCCAGCCAGGCGGTGGTGGATGCCCGTACTCTGGGGGCCTGCCTGGTGGCCCACGGCGCGACGCCTGCGGCGCTCAGGGCTTATGACGACAAGCTCTGCGGACCAGTGTCCAAGCTGGTCCTGCGCAACCGAGGGGCTGGCCCCTTTGGGCTGCTGAACATCGTCGATGAGCGTTGCGGCGGACACTTCGACGACATCGACGCGGTGATACCGCCGCAAGAGCGCGCTGCCTTTCTGGCCGATTACAAGGCAGCCGCCGGCTTTGCCATCGAGGCCCTGAACGTTGCGCCACCAACCTTGCCGAAGAGCGCAAGGATCGACCTGACCCACCCTTAGGCGTGATAGAATCCCCTCATTATCAATGAAATACACCCTCACGTATGAGGAAAAACATCGCTTTCAGAGGACCATTCCCTCGACGGACGACCTCCAATCGGTTAGCGATAACAAGCCGGCTTCGGGGCGGGAGGAGGCAGCGGACATTCTCTGCTGACAAGTCCCCGGGGCATTGCTAGGCTCGCCCCCGGAACAAGGTCCGGGACAGGGCCGATCCGTCAAGAACAGCCCAGATTGTTGGGCATTCTGTCCAATGGAGGAGACATCTATGAAGAAACTACTGCTGGCCACCGCGGCCCTCGCAGCCATGGCATCCGCCGCCGCAGCCGAGCGTTATGTCCTGATCACCCACACACAGGGCACCGACCCGTTCTGGCCAGTTGTCGAAAAGGGCGCCAAAGACGCCGCTGCCGCAATTGGCGCAACCCTCGAATACAATTTTGACCCCTCGGGTGACATGTCCGGCATGGCCAAGCTGATCGAAGCCGCCGCCGCGACAGAGCCGGATGGCATCATCGTCTCATTGCCCGACGCGGACGCGCTGGGCGGCGCAATCAGGGACGCCGTCGACTCTGGCATCCCGGTCATCACCATCAACTCCGGCCTCGAATTCTCGAAAGAAGTCGGCGCTCTGATGCATGTCGGCCAGCCCGAGTACGACGCCGGCAAGGCCGCCGGTGAGCGCGCCAAGGAAGAAGGCGTGACCAAGGGGCTCTGCCTCAACCAGGAAGCCTATAACACCGCCCTCGTCGACCGCTGCACCGGCTATTTCGACGCTTTCGGCGCCGAACTGAACCAGATCGACGTGTCGAACGACGTCACCCAGATCAAGACCCGCACCGCCGCCGCCCTTCAGGCGGATGAGTCGATCGACGGTCTGCTGGCTGCCGGTCCGCATGTTTGCGAAGCCGCTTGGGACGCCATCGAGGAAGTCGGCGCAGACGTACACCTGTCCTGCTTTGACCTGTCGCCCGGCGTGATGGACCTGATCGAAGCTGGCAATGTGGCCTACACCATCGACCAGCAGCAGCGCCTTCAGGGCTATATGCCGGTTATCGTTCTGCACCTCTACAACACCAACGCAGGCATGCTGCCGGGCTCCAATATTCCGTCGGGCCCCGGCTTTGTCGACGCGACCAACGCGGGCGACGTTAAATCACAGGCTGGCGTGAACCGCTGATCGCGGGCACTGACCGGAAAAATAGGGGGACAGACGGCAACGGCTGTCCCCTTTATTGATCAATCTCAACAGTATTGGGGGCTCTCATGTCTGACCGCAGTGAAGCGGACCGACTGGCTCAGGAATCCGCCCTGGCGCGCCTTGTGCGCCGCCCGGAAGCCGGTGCCTTTATCGTCATGATCGTCGTGGTGACGATGATCACTTTCGCCTCGGACTTCAAGGCGTTCAACGCCCTGGGTCTGAAAAACAACCTGGCGATCATCGCCCAGTTCGGGATCATCGCCACTGGCGCCGCCCTGCTGATGATCGGCGGCGAATTCGATCTGTCGATCGGTTCGATGATCGGTTTTGCAGGCATGTCCATGGCCATGATGCTGAAATGGGGCCTGCCCTTTGGTCTGGGCGAGGCGACGCCTTTGCTTGCCTTTGCCATCACATTGGCCATGACGCTCTCGCTGGGCTGGCTGATCGGCACAATCGTCGTGCGCTCTGGCCTGTCCAGCTTTATCGTCAGCCTTGCCTTCCTGTTCTTCCTGCGCGGCACCACAGAGGTTTCGTTTCGCCTGATCAACCAGTCGACACAGATTTCCGGCCTGCCCGACTTCAAGGAAGAAAGCTGGGTCGCATGGATTTTCGGCGGTGAGGTCTTTGGCTGGATCTACGACGCATGGTTCGCGCTGGGCGGCAACATCAACCGTCGCGGCGAACAGTGGGTCGATGGCTTTGATGCCCGCGTCTTGTGGTGGATCTTGATCGCCGGTCTGGCGTATTTCATCCTGTCACGCACCCAGCTTGGTAACTGGATCTTTGCCACCGGCGACAACAAGGACAGCGCCCGCGCCAACGGTGTTCCGGTGAACCGGGTCAAGACCGGCCTGTTCATGTTCACCGCCTTCTGCGCGACGGTTTTCGCCGCCTGCCAGGTGTTCGACACCAACACCGCCGACGCGGCCAAGGGCAACCTGATGGAGCTGAATGCCATCGCCATCGCGGTTGTGGGCGGTACGCTGATGACCGGCGGCTTTGGCTCGGTGATCGGGGTGGCCTTCGGTGCCGTGACCTTTGGTCTTGTGGCCAACGCGGTGTTCTACATTCCGTGGCTCGACGGGTCGTTCTACCGCGTCTTCGTGGGCGTCGTCCTGCTGGCCGCAGTCTTTGCCAACGAACGCATCCGCAAGCGCATCACGGGGGGAATCTAAGATGGCGGACCCATATCTTCGCGTCGAAAACATCGTCAAGAAATTCGGCCCCTTCATCGCCCTCAACGGCGTCAACCTTGAGGTCTTCCCCGGCGAGGTCCACGCGCTTCTGGGCGACAACGGGGCCGGAAAGTCGACCCTGATCAAGACGCTGGCGGGTGTTCACAGCCCGACCTCCGGTCAACTCTACATCGAGGGCAAGCCGGTCAGCTTCCGCAATCCCCGCGATGCGGCGGACGCCGGGATCGGCACGGTCTATCAGGACCTCGCCGTCAACCAGCTGATGAGCGTCACGCGCAACTTCTTCATGGGGCGGGAACTCAAGGGGCCGCTGGGCACCATGCGCATGAGCGAGATGGACAAGATCGCCCATGACGAGATGCTCAAGATCGGCATCGACTTCTCCGATCCGACGCAGGCGGTGGGCACCATGTCCGGTGGCCAGCGCCAGACACTGGCCATCGCGCGCGCCATCTACTTTGGCGCCAAGGTGCTGATCCTCGACGAGCCGACCTCGGCTCTGGGGCAAAAGCAGCAGATGGAGGTCCTCAAGACGATCAAGCAGGTGAAGAAGCGCGGCGATATCGCCATCATCTTTATCACCCACAATGAGATCCACTCGCGTCTTGTCGGCGACCGCTTCACCTTTCTGGCGCTTGGACAAGTGATCGGCGCGGGCAAATCCGAAGACATCAGCGATCAGGAAATGCGCCGCCTGATGTCTGGCGGGACGGAAATGGGCGACCTCGCGGGCGAACTGGCGGCGATCTGACGCCCCCTGCCCGTTGTGATACAGACCCGCCCCGTCACCGGGGCGGGTCTTTTCATGTCTCGGGAGCGGCGCGGTTGATAAAGCCGTGACGCCCGCCTAGGCTGAACATTCCACCATCCCAACAATTTGGCCTTTTCCGCATGACGTCGCTCATCCCGCTTGGACATGACCTCTGGACCGTCGAGGGTGCCCCGATCCGCGGTGCTGGCGGCTTTGATTTCCCGACCCGCATGTGCATCGCGCGACTGACCGACGGCAGCCTCTGGGTGCATTCCCCGATTGCACTCAACGCCTCCCTGACATCCGAAATCGCAGGGCTTGGCCCGGTCCGGCACCTTGTCGCGCCCAACGATCTGCACCACAGGTTTCTCGCCGACTGGGCCGCGGCCTACCCGGACGCCCGGATCTACGCCGCCCCCGGCGTGGCACAGAAAAGCCCCGGCGTCGTGGTCGATGAGGGGCTGGAACCAGAGTCGCCAGCAATCTGGGCGGACCTGTTCCAGCAGGTGATCTTTGACGGCAACATGATCACCACAGAGGTGGTGTTTTTCCATCATCCAAGCGGCACGCTGATTTTCACCGACCTGCTACAGCAAATGCCCTCTGGCTGGTACAAGGGCTGGCGCGCCACGGTGGCGCGCGCCGACCTGATGACCGGCGATTATCCCTCGGTGCCACGCAAGTTCCGCATCGCCTTTCGCAACCGCCGCGCCATGCGCGCCGCCATCGCCAAGCTCCGCCGCCTGCCGGTGCAAAAGATCGTCATGGCGCATGGACCGGTTGTCGAAACCAACGCCGCCAAGGTGCTGGACACCGCCTTTGCATGGGCACGCTGACGCCCACCCACCGCACGATGCCCTCACCTTTCGTCAAGGATCGGCGCGCATACCCACCCCCGGTACCACTGAAAACCGGATCATTACCCCGCTTGGGGGCCTATTGATCTGCGCAGATCTCGGGGGCGACGCCCCATCGGGCCGGGTTTGACACCCCGGATCGACGATCCGTCCGGCGGCCGCCGTTTTCAGCCATCGCAAACACAGGTCTTCCCCGCCCGGTCACGCACCGCTGGCGGGCAAAGCTGCTGTCTTGTCGCTTCTTCTTGGGTAAAATACCTCCGGGGGTGAGGCCGCAGGCCGAGGGGGCAGCGCCCCCTGCACCGCCCGCCGCTACAGACCGACCGCCACAAAGGCGCGGGCCAGTTTGTCCACCAGTTCCTGCGCCTGATCCTCGGTCAGGATGAACGGCGGGGCCAGCAGTACATGCGCGCCGTCCTTGCCGTCGATGGTGCCGCCACCCGGGTAACAGATCAGCCCCTCGGCAAAACCCGCCGCCTTGATCTGGGCGTGGATCTTGCGGCCAGCGTCAATCGGGGCCTTGCTATCCCGGTCCTGCACCAGTTCCAGCCCCAGAAACAGCCCGCGCCCGCGAATATCGCCGACGTGGGGATGCTGACCAAAGCGGTCCTCCAGCAGCCCGCGCAGCACCGCGCCCATGGGCTGCACGCGCCCAACCAGATCGTCGCCCACCAGCCGGTCCAGCACCGCGCCCGCCGCAGCACAGGCCACCGGGTGGCCGACATAGGTGTGACCGTGCTGGAAAAACCCGCTGCCGCCCGCGATCACCTCATGCATTTCCTCGGTACACAGCATCGCGCCAATCGGCTGATACCCCGCGCCCAAGCCTTTGGCGACGCACAAAATATCCGGCGCAACCCCGTCCTGCTCGCAGGCAAACAGCGTGCCGGTGCGGCCCATGCCGCACATCACCTCGTCAAGGATCATCAGGATGCCGTGGCGGTCACAGATCTCACGGATGCGGCGGAAGTAACCCGCTACCGGCGGCACAGCTCCCAGCGTTGCGCCGACCACCGGCTCTGCCACAAAGGCCATGACATTCCCTGGCCCGACGCGGGTGATCTCGCCCTCGATTTCCGCGATCAACCGGTCGCAATAGGCCGCTTCGCTCTCGCCGTCTTGCTGACCGCGATAGGCATAGCAGGGCGCGACGTGGCTGACCTCCATCAACAACGGCGCAAACGGCGCGCGCCGCCATGCGTTGCCGCCGGTCGCCAGCGCGCCCAGCGTGTTGCCGTGATAGCTCTGCCGCCGCGCGATGATGCGCGCGCGACCGGTGTCGCCCCGTTCCAGATGGTACTGGCGGGCCAGTTTCAGCGCCGCTTCCATCGCCTCGGACCCGCCAGAGACCAGATAGGCCCGGTTCAGCGCGCCGGGGGCCAGGGCGATCAACCGCTCGGCCAGCGCCTCGGCCGGGGCAGATGTGAAGAACCCGGTATGGGCAAAGGCAACCTCCTCCAATTGGGCGCGGATCGCCTGTGTCACATGGGCATCGCCGTGGCCCAGACAGGACACCGCCGCGCCGCCCGACCCATCCAGATAGGCCTTGCCGGTGGTGTCATAGAGATACGCCCCCTCACCCCGGGCGACCGTGGGCGGAACGTGGGTGCTGCTGCGGTGAAAGACGTGGGTCATGCGGGTGTATACCTTGCCGGTTGGGGTGCATGTGGATCGGCGGAGCGCGCCGCCAGCGCCGCCCGGAACCGGGCGATATTGTCCGCCGTGCTGATGGCAGTCGCACCGTCGGCGCGCTGGATGTTGTTCTCAAACCCGATACGGACGTTGCCGCCGTGCCGCGCCACCGCGATCAGCACCGCCTCTTCGGTCTGACCAAAGGCGCAGGCGGCCCAGTCCGGGAACCCGCCGCGCAGCGCCGCCACTGCTCCGGGCACAGACGTGGGACAGGCCAGCACAGGCGGCGTGTAGCTGCCGAACACCAGCAGCACCGCGCAATCGCCCGACGCGATCACCCCACGGGCGCGGAAGGCGCGCAGGGTCTCCAGATCGCTGGCATCGTAGAGGATGTGTTGCAGGGCGATGCCTGCCTCGGCGGCAAAGGCATACAGCCGCGCCGCCGTCACGGTATCGCGCGCCATCTCTCGGACCGACACGCTGGCAGCGGGCGGATGCACGGCGCGCAGGCTGTCGTATTGTTCGGTGACGGAATAGCGGCCCACCGCCTCTGTGGTGATCTGGATGCCCAGACCCGGCGCAACAGCGCGGACGGCGGCGATGGCCTCGGTATAGTGTCCGGGGTCCAGCGAATGCGCCCCCGTCGCGTCGCGCACATGCAGGTGCAGGTACGACGCCCCGGCGCGCTGGCACGCCAGCGCCTCGGCGGCGATTTCGCCCACCGTCATGGGCAGCCCGGCATGGTCGGTTTTGACCCGGCGCGCCCCGTTCGGGGCAGCCATGATGCTGGGGGACAGGGGCGAGGTTTTGGGGTGGCACACCATGGCGGCGCAGCTTTTCTCGATGCTCCGCGGGATCTGCGGCAGGCCTCAATGAAACACATGTTTCTCTTGTTGACAACATTTAAAACATATGAAACACCTTGAAACACTTGATTTTCCGGGGGGAAGATGCCGGTAGAGCGTCTGGAGACACGCATTGCCCGCCGTTACGGCGGGCTCAGCCACAAACTGCGAGAGGCGGCGGACTATGTCATCGCCCACCCGGTCGAGGTGGCGACGCGCTCCTTGCGGTCGATTTCGGCGTCCAGCAGTGTCTCTCCCGCCACCTTTTCACGGCTGGCTCGCGCGCTGGAATTCGACAGCTACGAGTCCCTGCGCGAGCTGTCGCGGCAGGTGGTCGGCGCGCAGATCGTGACCTTTTCCGAGAAAGCCGCCCAGTTGCGCGCACCCGGCGAAGGTGAGGCCGCCATGCTCGACCGGCAGGTCGGGGCCTGCATGTCCAATCTCGCCGCCCTGACGCAAGAGATTGACCGGACCCAGTTGCAGACGGCGGTGGACCGGCTGGCACAAGCGCGGCGGGTGATGCTGTTCGGCGCGTTTGCCTCACACGGGGTGGCGGAACATGTCGCCTATCTGACCAACTACATTCAGGCCGACTGGACGGTGGTTTCACACACCGCCACCCCGCTGGCCGCCAGTCTTGAAACCCTGACGCCAGAGGATGTCTTTCTGGTGATCACCAAGACGCCCTACGCCCGCCGCGCCGTTCTGGCGACCCGCATGGCGCGCGAACAGGGCGCGTCCACACTTGTTCTGACCGACAGCCACGCCTGCCCGGCGTTGATGCATGCCGACATCGGTTTTTGCGTGCCGTCGGACAGCCCGCAGTTCTTTTCATCTTACGTAGCGACACTTGCCTTGATGGAAACTTTGGTTGCGATGCTCGTCTCGCAATCCCAAGATGACGTCAGCGAAAAGATTCGCTTGGTAGAGGAAAGAAACGAACGCCTGGGAGATTTCTGGGCGGACTGACACCTCAATCAACAAAACCGACAGGAGAGTAAGAATGTTTATCAAAGGAAAGCTCGCAGCCGTGGCTGCCGTGGGTGTGGCACTCACCGCACCGATGGCCTCGGCGCAAGAGTTCATCTCGATCGGCACCGGCGGCGTGACCGGCGTGTACTATCCCACCGGCGGAGCGATCTGCCGTCTGGTGAACAAGTCGCGCAAAGAGCACGGCATTCGCTGCGCCGTGGAATCGACTGGCGGTTCCGTCTACAACATCAACACCATCAAGGCGGGTGAGCTGGAATTCGGCGTCGCCCAGTCCGACTGGCAGTACCACGCCTATAACGGCACCTCGACCTTCTCGGACAACCCGTTCCCGGAAATCCGCGCGGTGTTCTCTGTCCACCCCGAGCCGTTCACCCTGATCGTGCGTGCCGACAGCGGCATCGAAAGCTTTGAGGGCCTCGAAGGCAAGCGCGTGAACATCGGCAACGCCGGCTCCGGCCAGCGCGCCACGATGGAAGTGGTCATGGACGCCTTCGGCTTTACCATGGACAGCTTCGCATTGGCGACCGAGTACAAAGGCTCGGAAATGGCCAAGCAGCTGTGTGACGGCAACATCGACGCGATGATCTACACCATCGGTCACCCCGCCGCCGCCATCAAAGAGGCCGCGACCACATGTGACGTCAAACTGATCGACGTCGTGGGCGAGCCCATCGACAAGTTGGTCGGCGACAACCCCTACTACCGCGTCGCAACCATCCCCGCCGGCATGTACACCGGCACGGACGTGGACGTGACCACCTTTGGTGTGGGCGCGACCTTTGTCACCTCGGCTGACGTGTCCGAAGACGTGGTCTATGTGGTCGCCAAAGCGGTGATGGAAAACATCGAAGACTTCCGCCAGTTGCACCCGGCCTTTGCCAACCTCGACCCGGCACAGATGGTCAAGGACGGCCTGTCGGCCCCGCTGCATGACGGCGCGGCCAAGGCCTACAAGGAACTGGGCCTGATCGAATAAGGATCGCCCAACATGCGGCGGCGGGATAACCCCGCCGCCGTATTACCTTTGGGCGATCAAATCTCTTCGAAGACATTTGCAGGGCTTTGACGCAGCCTTGCCCAAGAAAAACAAACCAGGGGGACACCATGGCCGAGACAAAGGCACAGGACCGCAGCGCCGACGACATGGTCGCAGAGGCCGATACCGGCGCGCGCAATCCGTCGGCCGCATGGCAGGCAAAACTGATCATCGGCACCTGTATCGTCTGGTCGCTGTTCCAGCTTTACATCGCCTCAAAGGTGCCCAGCATGCTGGCCACCTCCACCGGCATCAGCTTTTTCGCCAATATCGTGGCGCAGTCGCGGTACGTGCACCTTGCCTTTGCGATCATGCTGGCGACGCTGGCCTTTCCGCTGACCAAATCCGCCCCCCGCGACCGCATCCCCGCCTACGACTGGGCGCTTTTGGTGCTGGGCGTTGCGGCCTGTCTCTACCTCGTGGTCTTTCGCTTTCAGATCGCCGACCGCCCCGGCCTGTGGAGCACGTCGGACATCGTCATGTCCGCCGTCGGCATGTCTGTGCTGATGGTGTCGGTCTACCGCTCTCTGGGTCTGCCGCTGGTGGTGATCGCCTCCTGTTTCATCCTCTTCGCCTTCTTCGGCGGATATTCCGAATGGGCGCGCAACATCACCAACTACGGCGGTGCCTCGCTGACCAAGGCGCTGGGGCACTACTGGATGCAGACCGAGGGCGTCTTTGGCGTGGCACTCGGCGTCTCTGCGGACATGATCTTTTTGTTTGTGCTGTTCGGGGCGCTTCTGGACCGCGCGGGCGGCGGCAACTGGTTCATCAAGGTGGCCATCGCCCTTCTGGGCGCGCTGCGCGGCGGACCGGCCAAGGCGTCGGTCCTGTCATCCATGCTGACCGGCATGATCTCTGGCTCTTCCATCGCCAACACCGTGACCACCGGCACATTCACCATTCCGCTGATGAAACGCATCGGCTTTCCGGCGGAAAAGGCCGGCGCGGTCGAGGTGGCGTCCTCCACCAACGGTCAGTTGACCCCGCCCGTCATGGGGGCCGCGGCCTTCCTGATGGTGGAATACGTCAACATTCCCTACATCGACGTGGTCAAACACGCCTTCCTGCCAGCGGTGATTTCCTACATCGCGCTGCTCTATATCGTGCACCTTGAATCGCTCAAGATGGGGCTGAAAGGTCTGGAAAAGCCCGGTCGCAAGATCGGCGTTCTGATGATCCTGATCCTGTTCCTGTCGGGCTTCATCTTCCTTGGTATCTGCGCCTTCCTCATGATCGGCCTGCGCAGCATCCTTGACCCGATCATGGGCGACTCGATCTATGCCGCCGTGGCGCTCATCGGGGTGTTGTACGTGGCGCTTGTGTCGCTGTCAGCGCGCTATCCCGACATCGAAGAGGACAAGGACACGGACGGCGCACCCACCGCGCCGCGCCTGACCCCGACGCTGATCGGCGGGCTGTATTTCTCGATCCCGATCTTCATCCTCGTGTGGAACCTGATGGTGCGCACCGAAAGCCTTGACCGGCTGTCACCGGCGCTGTCGGCCTTCTGGGCGACCGTCTTCATGATCATCATCGCGCTGACGCACCGCCCGCTAAAGGCGTTCTTTCGCGGGCAGGGCCACGCGGCGGAACTGGTGGCCGGTTGGCGTGACTTCGTCAACGGGCTGATCCTTGGCGCGCGCAACATGATCGGCATCGGTGTCGCCACCGGCGCGGCTGGCATCATCGTCGGCACCATCTCCCTGACCGGGGCGCATCAGGTCATCGGTCAGGTGATCGAGGTGATCTCTGGTGGCAACCTGATCATCCTGCTGGTGCTTGTGGCTGTTCTGTCGTTGATCCTTGGCATGGGCCTGCCCACAACCGCCAATTACATCGTCGTCAGCTCTCTTATGGCGCCGGTCATTGTCAGCGTCGGCGCACAATCCGGCCTGATCGTGCCGCTGATCGCAGTGCACATGTTTGTCTTCTACTTCGGCATTCTCGCGGATGACACGCCACCGGTGGGCCTTGCGGCCTATGCGGCGGCTGCAATCAGCCGGGGCGACCCGATCAAGACCGGCATTCAGGGCTTTGCCTATGACATCCGGACGGCGCTGCTGCCGTTCCTGTTCATCTTCAACACCGACCTTCTGCTGATCGATGTGGGGCTGTTCAAGGCGATCTTCGTCTTCTTCATATCGCTCACCGCGATGCTGCTCTTCGCCGCCGCGACGCAGGGCTATTTCATCGCCAAGTCGAAGCTGTGGGAAACCGGCGTGCTGTTGCTGATCGCCTTCATGCTGTTCCGACCGGGCTATTTCCTTGATCAGGTGACAGAGAAATATGTCACCGCCGAAGGGCCTGCCGCCCTGACGCTGATCGAGGAAACCGATCCGGGCAAGGACGTGCGGATCACCGTCGAAGGGCCTGATTTCGACACCGCCAAGGTCCGCCCGGTAACCGTCATGATACCAGCCGCCGGTGCTTCGACCTTGTCGGACCAAAGCCTGTCGACGTTTGAGGAGGACGGCAAACTGCTGCTGGACGAACCCTTTGGCGGCCCCGATGTGATCCAGCCTCTGGGCGGCACAGAGTTCGACTATTACGGCGACAGCCCGGTGACCATCACCCGGGTCGAGGTAGAGGCAGATCGCATCCCGAAAGAGATCTTCTTCATCCCTGCGCTGTTGCTGCTGGCCGGTATCGTGCTGGTCCAGCGCCGCCGCGCCACGCAAGCGCCGTTCTGACGCAACGCAAGGAGAAACAAGATGTATAAGAAGATCCTTTTGGCGGTCGACTTGAACGACACGACCGATACCACGCGCGTTGCAGTACATGGGGCCGCGCTGGCCCGCATGTGTCAGGCAGAGGTGCATGTGATCACCGTCGTCCCTGACATGGGGTTCTCACTGGTTGGCTCGGCCTTCAAAGGCGATTTCGCAGGCACCATGATGGAAGAGGCGCGGGTCGCACTGCATAAATGGGTCGACGATGTACTTGGGATCGAGGCCCACGTACACGTCGATCAGGGCACGGTCTATGACAAGATCATCCGCACCGCCGAAGCAATCGGTGCCGATGCAATCGTCGTCGGCGCCCACCGCCCTGAACTGCGCGACTATCTGGTCGGCCCCAATGCCGCGCGGGTCGTCCGCCATGCCAACCAATCGGTGCTGGTGGTGCGCTGACAGGCGCATCCCACCCGTCCCGCCACCAAGTGGCTGTTCCCCGGAGCCGTCTCTCGCTTGATGCCGAAAAGAGCCGGGCGTCAGGGCCGCGCAAGGGGGCGCAGCCCCGCGCCAAGCGCGGCTTGCCCTTGCGCGGCGCTGGTGGCTGGCTCAGGCAGCAATAAAGCGAGGGATGGCTGCAGGGAACAGCCACGGGCCTGTTCCTTGGTGAGTCCTGAAGCGGAAACCGGCGTCGCAGATGCCACGCCGCAAGGCGCGCTTTCGGCCGGGGACGGTGGGCGGGGCGACGTCGCAGCCGCAGGCTGCGTCGAGCGCCGCACCCCGTCCCCGGCGGCGACCCGCCGCTCAGTAGTCGCGCTCGAAAAACACGCCGATCCCGCTGGTGCCATCCGACCCCAACCGCCCGCGCACGGTTACGTTGGGGTTCACCGTCAGGTTCAGGTTGATCTCGCTGGCGCCTTTGGCGTCCACGGTCACGTCGCTGTACAGGTTTTCCCCCAGATAGGCCCCGGCGCGGGCCTCGATCGTGCCGTCGTCGGCGGTGCCGATATCCAGTTCCGACACGCCCAGCCCGCTGCGCAGCGATTCCGTCAGGCCCAGACCGCCGCGCCCCGACAGCGTGCGCACGGCAGAGGCCAGTTGCACCGCCTGCAGTGCCGACAGTTCCGTCACCGAGCGGCCAAACAGGAAGAACGACAGTGCCTCGTCCTGCGGCAGTTCCGGCACCGAGCCGACCACCAGTTCCGGCGAAGAGGCCGGTCCCTCGATGGTAATTTTGATGTCGGTGTCCTCGACCCGTGTGGTGGCAACAAAGCGCACAACGGGGTCAAAGCTGCCACGCAGCGCGACAGAGCCCTCGGTCAGGTCCAGCCGTCGGCCCAGCAGGTCCAGACGGCCGCGGATCAGGTCGAACTGCCCCACCGGCACGATATCGGACGTGGTGCCACGCAGGCGCAGCGTGCCGCCCAGTTCCGCGTCCAGCCCGCGACCACGCACAAAGATCCGGTTGACCGCCCGCACCGTCAGATCCAGCGGGAAACTGACCGCGGGTCCGGACGCCGCGCCAGCCTCTCCGTCCAGCCCGGCGAATTTCAGCGTCAGTGCCACATCCTGCGGCATGCCCTGATGGCGCAGCCCGTCCAGTGCCGCATAGCTGGCGCCGATGTTGGGAATCCGCGCCTCGACAGTGCCCAGATCCACCACCCCGCCGATCCGCGCGCCGCCCGTCAGCGGGCCGTCGATGCGGACCTCGCCGTTGGCCGTGGTCTCGAACAGGTCTGGCTGCCGCACCACCGCGTCGCGCAGGCGCAACACCAGCGCCCCGTCAAACGGCGGGCTCAGCGTCACCGGCCCCTCCAGCGCAACCCGTCCGCCGCTGTCCAGCGCACCGGTGACCGACAGTTGCGCCCGGCCCCCCGACAGGCGCACCTGCCCGCCCAGATCGTTCAGAATGATGTTGAGCGCGGGCGCGGCAAAGCGCGCGCCATTGGTCGAGATCACGCCCGACAGCGCCGACAGTTGCGGCGGGCCGTTCAAGCCCAGATCGAAGGTCACGATACCGTTGACCACCTGCGGGGCCAGCCGCCCGTTGGCCAGCGCCAGCGGCGCAGAACCGTTGAGGTTCAGATCGAACCGGCTGAAATCCTCTGCCGCCGTGCCGTTTACCCGCGCACCGATGCCACCCGGTCCGGTGCCGTCCAGCGACAGCCGCCAAGGCCCGCCATCGCGCCGCGCGCTGCCGGTGACCTGCGCCGGTCCCGGCAGATCGGGCACCAGAGCACCAAGGTTGGCCAGCGCGACGACAAGGTTCAGATCCGCCGCAGCCCCCGGCCCGTAACTGCCGGTCACGCGCCCGTCGATGCCGCTGGCGTCCAGCATCGCCTCGCTGATGCGATACGCGCCGTTTTCCTGCCGCGCCACGGTCAGGTCCAGCCGGGTATTGCCCGTCAGCAGCGGGTCCACCGTGGCCTGACCGATGCCCAGCCCCTGCCCGCGCACCACCGCCGACAGGTCCAGCGGGCCTTTCAGCACCCCGCCCGAGGCCTGCGCGTCGATCTGTGCCGCTCCGCGAAGAGCCATCCCGGTCAGCCGCGACAGCGGGGCCAGCGAGGCCATGTCCGCTGTCAGCCGCCCGTCCACCGTGGGGCCTTGCAAGCCACCGGGCGTCACCGTGCCGGTGAATGTCGCATCTACCACCCCGTCCAAAGTCAGCGGGTCAAAGGTGATTGGCCCATTGGCGGTACGCGCGGCCTTGATGCTCAGCGCGCTGCGTCCCACCAGCAGCGGGTCGATCTGGGGCAGGCCAAGGCGCAGGTCCGTGGTGCGGCCTTCGGCACTGATCGAAAAGGCGCTGCCGTCAATGCGGCCCTCGCCGGTGACAGTCAGTTCGGTGGTGCCATTCAGCGGCTGCCCGGCCAGATCGGAAAAGGCCGAGAGACGCGAAATCGCCGCCTCCAGTCGCCCCGACGCCTTGGGCACATCGGTCCCGAAATCCACCGTGCCCGCATAGATCAGACGCCCCGCCTCGGCCAATGCGCCATTGGCCTCCAGCGTCCAGAGATCGCCGTTCTGGTCTGCCTTGAGGTCCAGCGTCGTGGGTCCCGAAAGATCCGGCAGGACCAGCGCGGTCTCACGAATGCGCGCCTCTGCCCGCAGGCTGCTGGCCCCGGTGGCCAGCGAGCCGCTGCCCTCGATCCGCGCCTCTGGCGTGATCAGCAGCAGACGGTCGGCGCGCAGGCCCGCCTCATCGCGGACGGCCTCCAGTTGCAGGCTGCCGACCCCGGCAATCAGCGGGTCGACCTGTGCAATCCCGGTGGCCAGACCCTGCGTGGTGCCATCAAGGCCAAGGTCGAAACCGCCGGTGACGGGACGCACATCGCCCTTGATCGACAGTTGCGCGGCACCGCGCAGAGCGACGCCGGACAGCGCTGCAAAGCGCGATAGATCCTCCGCCGACAGCCGGACATCCGGCGTCACCACCGGGTTCAGGGTTTCGGCCTCGCCCACGGTGATGGCACCGGTCAGGCCATAGTCAGCCCCCGACAGGTCCAGCGCGCTCAGCACCAGCGGCGCCCCCGGTTGCCAGTCAAAGTCAAAACTGCCGCGCAGGCCGGTGCCCACCGCCTCGGCCAGCGCCTGATCCGCCAGAGCCATCCCCCCGGCGGCCAGCCGCAGCCCGCCGGTCACCCGCGATGCGGCGCGGTCAATCTCACCCGCGCCGTTCAGCATCAGCCGATCAGCGCGGCCGGCATCTGTTGTGATGCCAGTGGTCTCAAGGTTCAGAGTCCAGCCGTTGCCGGCACCGGCGTCAAAACCACCCTCCAGCGTTGTGCCCGCGACGTAGATCTTTTGACCCGGCAGCGGCAGCAGCACCAATTCGCCCTCGGGCGGCACGATCTGCCCCGACAGCGCCAGTCTCTGCGGCCAGCCATCGCCCGCGATGGCGGCAGAGCCGGTCAGGCGCAAGGCGTCCGCCCGCAGGTTCAACTGTTCCAGCGCAATCGCCCCATCGGCGCGGCGCGTCGCATCGGCGCGTAGACGAATGTCGTCGCCCAGAAACTCGCGGTAGGCGGGGGCCAGCATCGGGGCAAGATCGCCACCGATGTCCAGCGACACTTGCTGCGTGTCCGCATCGCCGTTGGCGCGCAGCACGATATCCCCTGCCAGCCGCTCGACCCCGTCAGTCGCCAGCACCAGTTCGGCGGCAAAATCGTCAATCGGCGCATCGCCCGTCAGGCTGAGCGCCACCGACGGCTCCCCCGGCAGGCCCAGCATCCGCGCCGCCAGCCCGCCCGCCGGTTCCTCAAACGCGGTGTCGATGCGCAGCACGCGGGATGTGTTGCTGTAGGCCCCCGCCAGCCGCAGGCTGCCCCCGGCGTCCAGCCGTTCGATGCGCAGGGTGGCATCGCCTTCGCCGCCAGACAGCTGCGCATTGCCCTGCACCCGCAGCACCAGATTCTCGGTCGCCACCGGCGCGCCCAGCACAACCTCTTGCAGGTCCAGATCGGCCAACCGCAGCGACACCGGCAGTTCCGGCAGCTTGAACGCGCTGCGCGCCTCTGGAGAGGGCGGTGCGTCAGAGGCCAGCGGTACCGGCAGGCGCGGCATCTCGATCCGGCCCACGGTGATCTCGTCGATCTCGACCGCGCCGCGCACCAGCGCGGTGCGGGTCCAGACCATCGCCACGTCGCTGGCGGTCAGCCAGACGCCGTCCTCATCGGAAATAATGATCCGGTCGATGGTGGCGCGCGAACTCAGCGCCCCGGCGAACCCTTCGATCCGCACCTCGCGGCCCGCGTCGGACAGCGCGTCCTCCAGCAGACCCTGAATATAGCCGCGATCGTCCTGTTGCGCGACCAAAGCCACCGGCCAGAGGACCAGCACCAAGAAAACTCGAAAAAACCGCATCAGAACGCCTGCCCGATCCCGATATAAATCTGCACGCCCTCGCCGGTGTCACCCGCCACGGGTCCGGCCACGTCAAAGCGGATCGGCCCCACCGGCGTGGCGTAGCGAATGCCCAGACCCGCGCCCGCGTGCCAGTCGCCGCTGCCGTCCGGAAAGCTTTCGGCCCCGACATAACCCGCGTCGGCGAATCCCACGACGCCAATACTGTCGGTCACGTCCACGCGCACCTCTGTCGACAGGCCCACAAAGCTGCGCCCGCCCAGACGGGTGCCAGAGTAGTCCACGTCAAGCGATTGATAGGGCTGGCCCCGTACGGTGCCGCCACCGCCGGAATACAGCAGATAGTCGGGCGGCGCATCGGCGGCCTCTGGCCCGAACATCCCCGCAACTTGCAGGCGACCGGCCAGCACCACGGACTCCGCAGCGCCAAAGGCGCGGTAGCCGCGAATGTCAAAGGCATAGCGCCCGCCACTGTCGCCAGTGTTCACGATGGAAAACGGCTCTAGCTCTGCGCGCAGATACAGTCCCTCTGTCGGGTCCAGTTTGTCATCGCGGCGGTCGATGGTGACAGCCGTGGGCAGGGACAGGATCGTCAGTAGCCGCGTTGGATCGCCCGGCAGATAGAGGTCGGTGATGTTCGACCGGCTGTAGGAAATGCCCACCTCGCCCGACACCTGTTTGGAAAACGCGCGCGTCACGCCGATCCCGAAGGTGAAACGGCGGTCGATGTAGTCCGGCTCATCGTCATAGCTGAGGCCGGTGGTGGCAAAGAACATCGTATCCGGCCCGTAGACCGCCGGTTTTTCGAACCGCGCGGTAAGGTCATAGTCCGGCTTCATCCCCGCCCCGCCCAGTTGCGAGGCCTCGCCTTCGATCCGGAACCGTTCGGCCCCGCCAAAAAGGTTTCGGTGCAGCCAGAAGCCCGACAGCATCACTGCCTCGGACGTGGACAGTTCCGCGCCAAAGCCAAAGCGGCGCGGTTTGCGGTCGGTGACGTCGATCAGGATGTCCAGCGTGTCGTCCGGCCCACCCTCTTCGGCCTCTGTCACGGTGACGGACCGAAAGGTGCCGGTGGCGCGCAGGCGCTGCGCCGCATCCTCGACCGCGACCGGATCAAAGGTTTCGCCGCGCGGAACACCGGCAATCTGGCGGATGCGCGCCTCGCGCACCGCGCTGTCCGATGTCACCTGCACGTCGCCGAAGCGGAACTGGGGGCCCTGCGCCACGGCCAGCGCCACGTCCAGCTTGGCGGCGGCATGGCGGGCGGTGATGGTCTGGTCGGCGATCTGTGCCTTGGCGTAGCCTGCCGCGCGCCAGCCCTCTATCGCGGCCTGCGCGGTATCGCGGACCACGGTGGCCTGCGCCGGTGCGCCGGGGGCAAATCCTTCGGGCAGCGGGGCACGTTTGTTGACGGGCGCAACCTTGGCCTGACCAAAAGTAAAGCGCGCGCCCGGTTCGACCCGCACGCGGACCTTGTTGATCTGCTTGGGGGCGGAAAACGGCGGGATGGTAGCGGCCTCTTGTCCGTCCAGCGTGATGCGAACCACCGCCGAGTAATAGCCCTGCGCATACAGCGCCTCGACCAGACGCGCATAATCGCCCTGTGCGGCGGCCAGCACGTCCTGCGGGGCCTTGTCGCCATCTTTCTCAAGCTGCGCCAGAATCGACGCGGCGCGCAGGCTGCTTTCCAGCGTGTCCTTGTCGGGGCCGATGATCTTGAATCCGAGACTGTCAAAGCTCTGCGCGGGAAATGGCAGGGTCAGGCAAATGCCTGTCAGCAGGGCCAAAGCCGTGCCACGCAACAAGGCGGCGGCGCGCGGATTGGCCCGCGCGGTACGGCGGCGCCTGACGGCCCGCGAGGGTATATTTAGCCCTGATCTCATTGTTCCACCCTATAAGATGTGACGCGGGCGCAAAGAGGCAAATTACAAAGGTGAGTCACAATCACGCGGGTTTCGGCGAGGAGTTGCCGTGGTGGCGCCGGACACGCGGATTCTGATTATCAGATAGGGTGCGCGGGTGCGCCTGCAACGCCCCGCGCAAAGCGTTTGAAGTCCTCGACTTCTTCCTTGGACGGAACCACGCCGGTGAAGCAATACAGGTAGCCTTCGACCCGGCTTAACCGTTCTTCGACGGTCTCTGACAATTCCAGCGCGTAGTAGCCGATCTGCTGATAATATAGGACGCGGGCGCGGATATCGGCCTCTGCCGGATCATAGCCGTGACGGGCAAACATCCGTGCCAGCGCCTGCTGGCGCGCGGTGTCGGACCGGTCGATCACGCCGCGCACGCGGGCATCCCGCCGCGCCCATTCCCGCACCGCGAAGTCCAGTTGATGATTGAACCCCTCGGGGTCGACCACGCAGCGAAAGAAATTGTTGAGCGCGGCGGTGATCGTCGGCGCAGGCAGGTCGGCGTAGGCAATCATCACGCCGGTATTGGTCCGCTCCCAATCCGCCAGCAGTTGATCCAGCAGGTCCTGACGGCTTTGGAAGTACCAGTAGAACGACGAGCGCGAGACGCCAAGCCGGGTGCCGATTGTCAGGATCTTGACCGATTGCACGCCGTCCGAAATCAGCAACTCCATCGCTGTGCGCAGCCAGTCGGCGCGCGTCACCTTGATATTGCCGGGGAGATCGTCTTCGGCCATCAGTCGGCAGGCGGCGCGCCGCCCTCCTGCGTGCGTTTGGCGATGAAGGCGTCAAGGGCCGCCAAACGGTCGCCAGTGGCATTGGCGGGCGCGCGGTGGTCGGACAGGATCTGCTGCCAGAGGTCCAGCGCGCGGTCGTTGGCATCTTTTGCGCCGCGTTCCGTCCAGGTGCCAAAGTTGGTCCAGTCCGCGACCAGAGGTTCGTAAAAGGCGGTGGCGTAGCGTTCCATCGTATGCGCGCAGCCAAAGAAATGCCCGCCCGGTTGCACCTCTGCCAGCGCGTCAAACCCGATTTCGGCGTCGTCCGAAGGGGTAGCCGCGCAGAGTTCGGCCATGACCTGAACCATCTCCATATCGGTGATGAGTTTCTCATAGCTGACGGTCAGCCCGCCCTCGATCCAGCCTGCGGCATGGATGATGATGCTGGCCCCCGACAACAGCGCCCCCCATGCGCTGATCTCTGTCTCATGCGCGGCCTGCACGTCGTTGGTGTTGGCCGCACACCCGGCGGCGTTGCGCCACGGCAGGCCGACAAGACGCGCCAGTTGACCGGCGGCAAGGCTGGCCTTGACCTGTTCCGGCGTGCCAAAGGCGGGCGCACCGCTTTTCATATCGACGTTAGAGGCAAAGGCCCCGTAGCAGACCGGTGCGCCGGGCTTGGCCAATTGCGTCAGGGTGATACCGGCCAATGCCTCGGCATGGGAGAGCGTGATGGCCCCCGCCACCGTGACCGGCGCCATCGCCCCCATCAGGCAGAACGGCGTGACGACAGAGGGCTGCCCGTGCCGTGCAAAGTCGACCAGCCCCTGCGCCATGGGAATATCGATCTGACGCGGAGAATTGGTGTTGATGATCGTGTAGCAATGCGGGTTTTGCGCAAATTGATCGTCGGACAACCCGCGAAAGCGCGCGATCATCTCAAAGGCATCCAGCGCCTGCGGCGTGCCGCGAGAGAACACAAACGGCACCTTGTCCGAGACACTTAGCTGCATCCGGGTAAAGGCGTAGTGCCGTAGGTGGATGGGAACATCCTGCGGCTCTACCCCCGGTGACAACATCTGGATGGCGTCGAAATGCTGGACCAACTTGGTCAGTTCCTCAACATCGCGCAGAGTGCCGGGGCGGCGCCCGCGCGCCATGTCAGAGCAGTTGGGTGCCCCTGCCCCGGACTGAAACGCAAGACTGCCCAACTGCATGTCGATGTGCCGCTCGTGCGCGCCACCGTGCAGGGTGAACTGACGCGGAGCGGAGGCCAGCGCCGCCGTGACGATGTCGCGGCCGATGCGGACCATCTGGGTGTCTTCGTCGACGTTTGCGCCCGCTTGCGCAAACAGCCTGCGCGCTTCGGGCAGCAGTACCTTGATGCCCAATTCCTCCAGCACCCGTAGCGCGGTGTCATGGATCACGGCGACGCGGTCCTCGGTAAAGACGGTTTGCGGGGTGAAGGGGTTCTTGAGTTGTCGGTAATTGACGGTGCGCTTGACCGTGGGGGTATCGCCGCCGCGTTTGCGGCGACGGCGGCCCGAGTTTTCCGCAAGCGTACTCATGCAGGTTTCACCGGCTTGCCCCGCATGGCACTGCCGGCCGGGTCATAGGGTGAGGACGCAATCACGCGGGCGGGACATGCGACGCCGACCACGTGGACCGACAGGTTTGTGCCCTCTGCCGCCGCATCGGCACTGACCATGGCCAAAGCGTAGGATTTGCCCAGCGTGTGACCGTATCCACCTGAAGTGACAAAACCGACCTTTGCGCCGTCTTTCCAGACTGGTTCATACCCGCTGGCGTCGGCGTCACGGCTGTCCACCTCCAGCGTCACGATCCGCCGTTTCGCCCCGGTGTCGCGTTCGGCCATCGCCGCCTGTTTGCCGATGAAATCGGATTTGTCCCAGTCGATCCAGCGGTCCATGCCGGTCTCTCCGGGGGTGTAGCCTTGGGTAAATTCCGCCGACCAGATGCCGAATGACTTCTCCAGCCGCAGCGACAGCATGGCGTTGAAGCCGTATTCGCGGATCTCCTGATCGGCCCCCGCCTCTAACAGCAATTCGCGCAGCTTTACATGATCGCCGTACCGCACGTTGATCTCGTACCCCAACTCGCCCGCCACCGACATCCGCGCCACCCGCGCGCGGAACAGGCCCACGTCCAGCGCGGCACAGCCCATGAAGGGCAGATCGGCGGCCCCTGCACAGATCTTGTCGATCACGGCGCGCGAGCGCGGTCCGGTCAGGGCAAAGCCGCAGGTCTCTTCGCCCAGATCTCGAACGCTGACACAATCGTCCATGTGGTCCTCGAACCAGCGCATGTGCCATGCGCGCAGGTAGTAGCTGCCCATGATCCACCACGTGCCGTCGCCCCAGTTGAAAATGGTCAGATCGCCCTTCAGCCGCCCACCCGGTTCCAGCATCGGGGCGAGTTTCGCGCGCCCCGGCGCAGGCAGTTTCGACGCCATGATCCGGTCGAGCCAGGCTTCGGCGTTCGGGCCGGACACCTCGAACCTTGAGAACCCGGTGATGTCGATCAGGCCGACCTTGTCGCGCACGTGGCGGCATTCCGCGCCCACGATGTCAAAGGCATTGGACCGCTTGAGCGTCGGTGTTTCCTCAAACCCCTTGGGGGCAAAATACATCGGCACCTCAAGATCCCAGCTGACGCCCCATTTGCAGCCCGCGTCGGACATCGCCGTGTAGGCTGGCGCGGTCTTCAACGGGCGGCCCGCGGGCAGTTGTTCGTTCGGGTAGGTCATCACAAAGCGGCGCGAATAGAACTGCCCCGTGGTTTCCTGAATGTAGCGTTTGTTCTGCGCGTAATCGCCGTAGCGCGCCACGTCCATTGACCATGCGTCGGCCTCTGGCTCTCCATGGATCATCCATTCGGCCAGCGTCTTGCCGACCCCCCCGCCCTGCAAGAAGCCCGCCATCACCGCGCAGGCCGACCAATAGCCGCGCTTGCCGCGCACCGGGCCGACCAGCGGGTTGCCATCGGGTGAGAAAGTGAAGGCGCCGTTGACCCATGTCTTGATCCCGACGTTTTCCAACGCCGGATAGCGTTCATAGGCGCAGATCAACTCTTTTTCGATACGGTCGGTCTGTTCCTGAAACAGCTCCATCCCGTAGTCCCACGGCGCGCCATCCATCGCCCAGTGTTCGTGGTCGACCTCATAGATGCCCACCAACAGCCCGTTCTGGTCCTGACGGGTGTATGTGAACCCCTCAAGGTCGACGGTCATCGGCACCTCGAAATCGAGTGCGGCGATTTCCGGTACGGTGTCGGTGATGAAATAGTGGTGTTTCAGCGGCGACAAAGGCAGTTCGATGCCCGCCATCCGGCCCACCTGTTTCGCCCAGAGACCGGCGGCGTTGACGACATGTTCGCAGGTGATTGTGCCCTTATCGGTGACCACTTTCCAGCCGTCGGCGGTCTGTTCCAGCGCCTGCACCTTGGTATGTTCATGGACCGTGGCACCACGCTTTTTCGCGGCCCCCGCGTAGGCATGCACGGTGCCGGTGGTGTCCAGATAGCCCTCACGGTCGGCCCACATCGCGCCCAGAATGCCATCGGTGGACATGATGGGGCAGCGTTTCTGCGCCTCTTGCGGGGTCAGCAACTCACAATCCTCAATGCCGATGGACTGAAACACCCGGTAGGCCGATTGCAGCCATTCCCAGCGGTCCGGTGTCCCCGCCAACGTCAGCCCACCCGTCATATGCAGGCCAATATTCTGACCGGATTCCTGTTCGATCTCTGGCAGCAGGTCGATGGTATAGGCCTGTAGGGCGGCCATGTTCGGGTCCGCGTTCAGCGCGTGGATGCCGCCCGCCGCGTGCCACGACGACCCTGCCGTCAGGACCGCGCGTTCCAGCAGGCAGACATCGCTCCAGCCCAATTTCGCAAGGTGATAGAGGACGGACGCGCCAACAACGCCCCCGCCGATGACGACCACGCGATAATGAGTGTTCATGTCCGACCCTCTCTGTCTGAGCTGTTTGAAGCGAGCCTAGAAGGCGTTTTCAAAGAGCACTAGACAGAAATGTCCAGAACATGGTCCGAAGGCGACATGACAGAGACCCGTCGCCGCCGTGGTGGGCAAATCTGGATTGTTTGCAGAGGAGTCGAGTCGGTCAGATCACATCGACAGGGTCGTCGAGCGTGTCCTCTTCGTCCTGAGCGTCGAGCACCTGCCATTTTGCGGCGCTCGACAGCATCAACTGCTCATACAAACCACCGGACCCGAAAGGATCGCTGGTCGGGGCGGGTGTCGGGTCAACAGGCGCCGGGTCCACTGGGCCCGGTGTTGGGTCGATGGGATCGGCCGGGTCCGGTGTCGGATCGGTCGGAGCGCCCCATTTACCGGCATTTCCTGCCAGAAACTGGGCAAATGCCCCGCTCGGGCCGAACGCGTCACCGCCCGATGGGACGGGGTCAACCGGATCTGGATCTACCGGATCGGGGTCCACCGGATCGGGGTCCACCGGGTCGGGGTCCACCGGATCGGGGTCCACCGGATCGGGGTCCACCGGGTCGGGGTCCACCGGGTCGGGGTCCACCGGGTCGGGGTCCACCGGGTCGGGGTCCACCGGGTCGGGGTCCACCGGGTCGGGGTCCACCGGGTCGGGGTCCTCTTCGGGCAATGGACCGTCCACACGTTCACCGTCAACGATGCTGTATTGTTCGGTCACGTATTCGCGCAGCACCCAGTCGGTATAGGGTTCGCGCAGTGCGCCGGTGTCGTCTGTCACCAGCGGATCATAGGCGGCGTATGTCTCGAACACGCCAGTCACAAGCGCGACCTCATCCGCCGTCAGGTTCTCTTCCTCAGCCCAACTGTTGTACCCGGTGAAATGCGTCACCGTCACGTCCTCGCCATACAGCGGCAGGGCCGCCTCGGCGAGTTCGGTGGTGTGGACGTGGTCGCTGTGTTCGATCTCGCTGCTGTCGTCCTGCAACAGGATGTCTTCGGGCATGTGCCGGGTCATGATCGCGCCAAGTACCTTGGTCAGATCCTCGGTGGCGTAGGAAACAAGGCCGTCCACCGTGGTGATCTGATCGGCCTCGCCCTCCAGCAGCCGCTCCAGACTGCCGAAGCCATAGGTATCGGTGCCGCCGCCGTCGATCCCGTCCGGCGTGCGCAGGAAATATAACCGCACCTGCGGATCATCGGCAAGGTAGCTGCTTTGCACCTCCCAGGCCACGCCATCCACGTCCAGCGTCACGGTCTCATCCACCCAGTCGGCGGGATCGGCACCAGCCATCTGGGCATAGGCGGCCTTGGCCCCCATCTCGCGCGCTTCCCAATAGGCGGCATCGCCCCCGGCATCGCCGGAGGTCAGGTAAACAGTGGTCATCGGGTCGCCATCGGCGATGGTCTCGGCCACATGCGGGTTCATGAACAACAGGTCATCGTCGGGATGCGCGACAATCGCCATATCGCCCCCGGCCATGGCCGGGCTGATCGGCTCGATGGTCAGGTCGATCACCGTGGCATCGTTTGGCGTGGCCGCGCCGCGCAGATCCGCAACCGGCAGCGCCAGCGGCACCTCGGCGGGCATCTGTGCCAGCAGCGTGTCATCCTTGAACAGCGCCATGACGCCATCTTCGTCGATCACGGCGGCAAAGCTGGCGGTTTCACCGGAAACCAGCGCATCATCGGCCACCAGCCGGTACACCGACCCGCCCTGCACAAGTTCGAAATACAGATCGTCACTGGCCCCAAGCTGGCCAAGGGTCAGGCGCGCGCCCGCACCGTCTGCGCCCAGCGCAACCAAGGGTTGCGACGGTCCTGCGCCCAGCCCGTCATATTGCACCGCGACGTCAATTCGCAGAGGGCCTGTAAATGTTCCGGTCGGCGCTGGCAGCGTCATCGCACGTTGTCCCTTTTTCTAGGGCGGATCGCATCCACCGGGAGCTCATACTTAGATCATGGGGCCAAAACGCCCCGAAATTGCCACAAAACAGCGTTACTCGAATGGGCGCAGCCTATACGGACCTGTTTGCAATCTGGTGGCGATTTCCGCCCCATTTGGGAAACACACTGTTCAGGGGCGCGACCTCAGCCTGAAATATCGTTGTTTCAATCCCTTGCGCTGATCCGCGCGCGTTTTGTCCGCACCGCCAAAGTGATCAATTCGCAACATTCCGGCCGTGCAACTGGCCATTGGTCCAGCCGAATCGCAGAAAACCGGGAGCATGGCCGGGCGCAGGGTGCTTGAAGCGGGGCGCATTGCACCTAAGCTGCGTGGGAACCTTGTTGAGGACAGACCAATGCCTCTGGACCTGCGCCGGATACCGCTGCTGTTACTGATTTTGGGCCTGTGCGCCGCCCTGCCCCGCCACAGTGCGGCGCAAGACGGATGGCCCGGAGATTGGCAAACCTATTGGTCCGCCGGAGAGGCTTTTGTCCTTCTGGAGCAGCGCGGAGAGGCGGTCTACGGCACCTATCAGCCCGGTGACGGGCGGATTACCGGCACCACGCAGGACGGCGTTCTGCGGGGCACATGGCAAGAGGCAGGCGAAAGCGGCGATTTCGTTTTTGTGCTGGCTCAGGATGGCCAAAGCTTTGCCGGGCGTTTCGGCTCTGGCGACTGGTGGAACGGCCACCGCGCCGGGATCGCCCAACAGCAACGCCCGGCATGGTGGAGCGGGGCGACCCCGCAGGCGACCCTGCGCAGCATCCTCGCCGCGGGCAACGACGCGCAATATCATGCCCGCGAGGGGCAAGTGCGCTGGATAGAGCCGCTGCTGGCCTATGACGGCCCCGAAAGCGATTCTTCGGATCATGACCGGCGGCGGCGCGCGCTTTGGCATATCCTCGACATATCCACCTTTCGACTCTGGGATGCGCCGGTGCCCGCCGCCGAGGCAGACCCGGGCACCGAATTACACTTTGAGATCGGTCCGGCCGGGTCGGGCACGACTTACCAGCTGATATTCCGGCTGGACGATGCGGGCCTGTGGCGGCTGGTGGTGCCGCCCGGTCCAATCCTTCAGGCCGATCTGGCGCGGCTGATCCGGGCGCGCGGGCATGAGACGCTGGACGCGTTGGAAAAGGCACGGGCCGGGTCTCCGCGCATGGTGATGATGGACTTTATCCTTGGGTCCAAGGACTGGGATGGCGCGGGCGGCGTGCGGGCCTTGCGCGCGCTGGACCTTGACCACGTACCGCGCCAACTGCGCCGCGCCGAGGGGGCGCTGATGGCAGACTATCTCAAGCGGAGCATCGACAGGATCGGCTATGTCGTCTGGCAAGAAATCCCCGACGATCCGGCGCGCCCGCTGCCCTATCCTTACTACCGGCATCCTTTGGGAGAGATCACCATCGCGCCGACCGACATCAGGGACGATGAGGGTCGCCCGGTCGAGCGTCTCTGGCGGTTCTCGCGCGATACGATGGAGGCGCTGCCCGCGCTGTATGAGGCGCTGGAACGGATGCCGCTGGCACCCGGCCTGAGCGCACCGCCGCCGCTGTCGCAATATTTTGCCACGCGGCAGGCGGTTCTTGAATGGTCTGGCTGGCTGCAACGCCGCGCCTTGGGTCTGGAGGTCTGGCAGTGGATCGGGCTGGCGGGTTACCTGCTGGCAATGGCCCTGACACTGGCGCTGGCGTGGCGCGCGGTGCGGACATTGGGATCAGGCAGCGGGGTTTTGGCCACCGTTGTCGCGCAACTGGCCGGACCGGCGGGACTGTTGCTGGCGGCGCTGCTGTTTCTGGATGCCAGTGAGCGGTTCGGCCTGACGTTGCGCGCTTTTGGCCCGGTTTCGGCGCTGTCGGCGGTGCTGCTGATCCTTGCCATGGCGGCGCTGGCCTATCGCACCGTATCGCTGGTCTTTGGCGCGCTGATGGTTCAGGCGGCGCGCACCTCTGCCTATACGGACGAAATTGTCCTGTCCCTCGCGCAGGGGCTGCTGAAACTGCTGGTGATCCTTGGGGCGCTGATAGCCTGCGCGGATGTCGTCGGCCTGCCCTACGAGGGTGTGTTGACCGGGCTGGGCATTGGCGGTGTTGCCGTGGCCTTTGCCGCGCGCGAGACGGTGGCGAACATCATCGGCGGCGCAATCCTGCTGTCGGACCGCCCCTTCCGCAAGGGCGACATGATCGAGGCGGCGGGGACATTGGCGGTGATCGAAACGGTCGGTCTGCGCTCGACCCGGCTGCGGACACTGGACGATACGCTGATGATCATGCCCAATGCGCAACTGTCCGATCAGGTGATCTCGAACTGGGGCAGTCGTCGACGGCGCAAGGTAAAGATGCAAATTCAGCTGACCTACGATACGCCGCGTGACCGTCTGGCGCGGTTTGTCGAGCGGCTGAAAGAGATCTATCACAAACAGCCGGACGCCGACACCGACAACGTCACCATTGGAATCACCTCGCTGGGACCGCAGAGCATCGACATCGAATTGTGGGGCCATTTCAAGGTCTTCACCTACGACGCGCAGGTCACCGCGCAACAGGCGCTGATCCTCGATATCCTTGCACTGGCCGAAGAGATCGGCGTCGCCTTTGCCTTTCCGACGCACACGGTGCATCTGGCGCGCCCCACGCCCGAGACGGGACAGGACGCAACGGCCTGACACGCGTCCCTTGTGGAACGCCGGGCGGGGACGCCCCCGCCCGGGGGGGCGTCACAGCAACAGACGTCGCTGTCGCGCCCCGCCGCGCCGCTGGGCCCGTGGCAACGTCAGGTCCAGCGCCCGCAGCGGGTGCCGGAGCGATGCATCCAGCAGCGCGCAAAAGACCGCCACCGCCGGATCGGTCTGGGCAAAGGGCTGCGCGCGCCGCCATGCGCGCACCGCCTCTGCCTCATAGCTGGCGCATCCGGGCAGGCCTCCCAGCCATTGCATGTAGCCCATGCAGCCCAGCTCATGCGCCCGTTCCGGGGTATCCGCCCGGCATTGCAACTGTGTCAGGACAAGTTCGATCGACATCGCGCCCTCCGCGCAAAGGACGGGTTGCGGATCGGATCAGCGATGTCAGTGGGCCGTAAAGCGCCATGGGTCCTCGCATCTCCGGAGCACCCCGCCCGGGTTCAGTGAAAAACGGACCCATGACGGGTCCGGCGATGGCAGGTCTCCTGACTCGCGGGTCAAGGCACAGTCCCGAACCTTCCCGGGCGGATGGCCCAGTGGTGTTTACGGGATGGCTCGCCGCTTACAGTTGCGGGGGCAGTCACGGATTTGGGAGCCTGCCCCGCACCGTATTCCCTATTCGTCCACGCGAAGGGCGTGGTCACCATCGCCGCCAGAGTGGCGCAGGCGCACGCCCCGGTCAAGCGGTCCGCGCGCCGCGGGGATATGGTCAACCGCTCTTGCCCCGGCTATGCAGTCTCATGCCCCGACGGTATTGCGCGCCGGTGGCATATCCCTGCCCGAGGACGGAGCGTTTGCCAGATGGCCACCCTGCAATTTCCCTCTGCGCCCACCAAAACGGCCTATGACGTCATCATCATCGGCGGCGCGATCATGGGATCATCGACCGCGTGGTTCCTGACCGAAAACCCGGATTTCGACGGCTCTGTTCTGGTGGTGGAACGCGACCCCAGCTATGCCAAGTGTTCGACCGCGCACACCTACTCCTGCATCCGGCAACAGTTTTCCGACCCGCTGAACGTGCGAATCTCACAGTTCACCGCCGCGTTTATCAAGGACCTGCCGGACCGGATCGGCGATGCCCGTGCGCCGCGCCTGTCGGTGCAGAATTTCGGCTATCTCTACCTTGCGGACAATCCGCGCTTTGCGGATGAGCTGCGGGCCAACGCGCGGATGCAGCGGAGCGTCGGGGCCGAGACGGAACTGCTGACACCTGACGCAATCGCGGCGCGTTATCCGTTTTACGCGCTGGACGACATTCTGCTGGGGTCGATCAACACCAAGGATGAGGGCTACTGGGACGGTGGCACCCTGTTCGACTGGTTGCGCCGGTCCGCACGCAGCCGTGGGGTCGAGTATATCGGCAACGAGGTTGCGGCCATGACACGCGACGGGGCGCGCGTGACCTCTGTCACGTTGGCCTCCGGTGAGATCATCTCTTGCGGCCATGTGGTCAACGCCTCAGGCCCGCGCGCCGCGCGCACGGCGGCGATGGCGGGGATCCCCCTGCCAGTGGAACCTCGACGCCGCTTTAACTGGGTCTATACGGCGGAAAAACCGCTGGACCGCGCGCTGCCGCTGACCATCGACCCCTCAGGCGTGCACACCCGGCAGGACGGACCGACCACCTACATGGCAGGGGCCGCCCCCGCCGAGGATCTGACTGTCGATCCGGATGATTTCCGCATGGATCACGACCGCTGGCAGGATCACGTCTGGCCGATCATCGCCGCCCGCATTCCGCAGTTCGAGGCGATCCGCGTTATCACCGAATGGGTGGGCCATTACGCCTATAACACGCTGGATCAGAACGCCATCGTAGGGCCGCATCCGGAGGTGGACAACCTTCTGTTCCAGAACGGATTTTCCGGCCACGGCTTGCAACAGGCCCCAGCCATGGGGCGGGCCATCGCGGAACTGATCACGCATGGCGGGTTTCGCAGCCTCGACCTGTCCCCGATGCGGTTCGAACGGATTTTGAGCAAGCGTCGCGCGGTGGAAACGGCCGTGATCTAGGCGCGGATGACAGGCCCGGACCCGTGACGCGCGCCGCTTGGGCGCGTCACGGGTCCGGCTTTGCCCTGCCCTGATCCAGCGCCACGCCCAGCATCTTGCGCAACAGCCGTTTCAACTCAGCGGCCTCGGTCCGTTCCAGATCGCGGGCATCGCGCGACTCGTGGTCGGCGAAGATTGGCATCAGCGACTTGACCCGCGTTTCTCCCGCAGCGGTCAGGCGCAGTTCCATGGCGCGTTTGTCATCCTCGGGGACGCGGCGGGTGATCAACCCGTCGGCCTCCATCTGGCGGACCATCTTGGTCATATGCGCCCGCTTGATGCTAAGCGCGCGGGCCAGCAACCCCTGCCGGATACCGGGGTTTTCATAGAGCACCATCAGTACCGAAATCTCGCCGGGTCTGACCTCTTCGCCCTCAAAGGTACGAAAGAAATCGGCAAAGCTTTGCAACTGCGCCAGCCGCAACAGAAAGCCCAGCGAATCCGACAGACGGCCATAGCGCACGACAGTTTCGGCGGCATGTTCGGGCGCATCAATCATATGAATGGCCTCCCCTGTTTCGCTGTTTGCGATATCATTATTGTTTCCTAGTAGACAATTTATCCATTTCGAGTCAAGTTCAGCGCCGACATGGAGGGCAATCCACCTCCGGTCATGGAGGAGGAAACATGGCCAATACTGAACGGCTCGTTGCATTCTGGGACCCAAAGCTGAACATCACAAGACGTCCCGACGGAACCATCCTGCTGTCGCAGGCCGCGCCTCTGGCGTCCTACCCACGCTGCATCTCCGACAGTTTTGCCCACTGGGCCAAAACCACACCCAAGGCTGATTGGATCGCCCAGCGCGGTCCCGACCGGGAATGGCAGATATTGCGCTATGGCGAGGCGTTTGACCGCATCCGGTCTATCGGCGCGGCTCTGGTGGCGCTGGGGCTGGGACCGGACCGCCCGGTGCTGATCCTGTCGGGCAATTCCAACGCCCATGCGCTGATGGCGCTGGGGGCGCAGCATGTCGGCGTGCCCTCGGCGGCGCTGGCCCCCGCCTATGCGCTGTCCGGCGGCGACTATGCCAAACTGCGCAACATTGCCGGTCAATTGACGCCCGGCCTGATCTTTGCCGAGGACGCCACGCCCTTTGCCGCCGCAATCACAGAGGTTTTTGGCACCGATATCCCGGTGGCCTCCCTGCGTGGCAGCGTACCGGGGTGCGCCATGTACGCATTCGAGACGCTCACCACCACCGCCCACAGCGCCGGGATGGAGGCGGCCAATGCCACGATTACTCCCGACACCGTGGCCAAGTTCCTGTTCACCTCCGGCACCACCGGCACCCCCAAGGCGGTGGTCCAGACCCAAGGGATGCTCTGTTCCAACCAGCAGATGGTCCGGCAGGCCTGGCCTTTCCTGACAGAGACACCGCCGGTGGTCGTCGACTGGGCACCGTGGAACCACACCGCCTCTGGCAACAAGGTGTTCAACATGGTGCTCTGCCATGGCGGCACCTACTACATCGACGATGGCCGCCCCACGCCGGACGGGATCGGACGTACGATCGAGACGCTGCGCGAGGTCTCTCCGACATGGTATTTCAACGTGCCGCTGGGCTACCAGATGTTGCTGGACGCGTTCGAGACGGACGACAAGCTGCGCGAGACCTTTTTCGCGCGGTTGCAGATGATGTTCTACGCCGGTGCAGGCATGAGCCAGCCGGTCTGGGACCGTCTGACCCGCGCGGCAGACCAGATGGTGCCGGGCGGGGTGCTGCTGACCACCGGTTTCGGCGCGACAGAGACCGGCCCCTTTGCGATGATCAATTGCGAGCGGCAGGAGAAATCCGGCAACCTCGGCCTGCCCGCCCATGGGGTGACGGTCAAACTGGTGCCGCAGGGCGACAAGCTGGAGGCGCGGATCAAGAGCCCCTCGATCACGCCGGGATATTGGCGCAACCCCAATCTGACGGCAGAGGCGTTTGACGACGAAGGGTTCTATTGCTTTGGCGATGCGTTCCGGTTCGCCGACCCGGACGACCCCGGCAAGGGGCTGCTGTTCGACGGGCGGCTGGCAGAGAATTTCAAACTGGCCTCGGGCACTTGGGTTGCTGTCGGGCCGCTGCGCGGCAAGCTGGTCGATGATCTGGGCGGGATCGCCGCCGATTGTGTGATCGCGGGCGAAGGCCATACCGAACTGGGCGCATTGGTGGTGCCAGACCGGGCCGCCCTGCGCGAGATCGCGGGCGTGGATCTGGACGGTGAGGCGCTGCTGAACCATCCGGCGGTGCGCGCCGCCGCCGTGTCCCGGCTATCGGCCCACGCCAGCCGGGCCACCGGCTCTGCCAGCCGCGTCAAACGCATGATGTTCCTGTCGGTGCCGCTGGATTTCAACAAGGGCGAAGTGACGGACAAAGGCTCGATCAATCAACGCGCGGTGCTGCGCCAGCGGGCGGACCTTGTCGCCTCGCTTTGGGGAGAGGATCCGCGCGTGATCGAGGTGACGTCATGACGCCGGAATTGTTGGCACAGATCCTGTCCCGCACACCGGGATGGGCCGCGCAGTCGGCCTCTGCCGGGCTGGACGACACGGCCGTAACGCAAATTCTTGGCGAGACGTTCAAGCTGGCCGAAGAAACGCTGGCGCCGCTGGCCGCCCGGGCCGACGCCGAGGGATGTCGGGTCGACAATGGCCGAGTGCGGACACCAGAGGGCTATGGCGAGGCCTATCGCGCGCTGGGTGACGGCGGCTGGCTGGCCGCCGATCTGCCCGACGATCTGGGCGGCTTGGGTCTGCCGCTGGCGCTGCACGTCGCCGCCGCCCTGCCTCTGGAGGGGGCGGCCCTGCCCTTTATGATGCTGCCGGGTTCAAGCCGCGCTGCCGCCTTTTGCCTTGCGGCCAACGCGCCGGATCTGGCCGCCGAATGGTGCCCCCGGCTGGCGGACGGCACATGGGCCGCAACCATCTGTATTTCGGAACCGGACGCCGGATCGGACGTGGGCCGCATCCGCACCAAGGCCAAGCCACAGGGCGACGGCTGGCGCATTTCCGGGACCAAATGCTGGATCAGTTTCGGCGATCAGGACATGACCGACCGCATCGGCCACCTGCTGCTGGCCCGCACCGGCGACGCGGCAGAGGGGACGCGCGGGCTGTCGCTGTTCCTTGTGCCCAATGTCACCGACGACGGCGTGTCCAATGGCATCCATGTGGAGCGGATCGAGGAAAAGCTGGGGCTGCATGGCTCTCCGACTTGCGTGCTGCGATTTGAGGATGCCGCCGGCACGATGATCGGCGCGCCGGGGCGCGGGTTACCGGCGCTGTTCACCATGATCGAGCGGATGCGTTTGCAGGTGGGCACCCAAGGTGCAGGTGTCGCCGCCAGTTGCGCGCGCCTTGCCCGGTCTTATGCGCAGGACCGGCGGCAGGGCGGCACCCCCGCGGCACCCGCCGTTCCCCTCACCGCGCACCCCGACGTGGACCGGCAACTGCTGCTGATGGAGGCCCGCGCCCTGCTGCTGGCCGCTCTGGTGCTGGAAACCGCCTGCACGCTGGATGCCGCCAAGGCGGGCAGCAAACAGGCGGCGGCGCTGGCCCCGGTTCTGCTGCCGCTGGCCAAGACCTTTGGCGGCGAACTGGGTCAGGACAACGCCAGCGCGGCAATTCAGGTGCTGGGCGGGGCGGGCTATACCCGCGAATGGCCCGCCGAGCGGCATTTCCGCGACGTGCGCATTACCACGATCTACGAGGGGACAACCGGGATGCAGGCGCAGGACCTTGTGCTGCGCCGCCTGCTCAAGGATGACCGCGCGCTTGACGCCTTTCCCGGCGATGCGCCCGACGATTTAGCTGTGCCTCCGCTGCTGGCGCGTTTCGCGGACCTGATCGGTCGGCTGAAGGCGGCGGATACCACGGCGCGGCTCTATGGTGCCGATGGGGTCCTGCGCGCGGCGTGGTGCGTCCAGAGCGCCGTGTTGGCCGTCCGGTTGCAAGGGATGTCTGCACAGACCGACCGGGCGCTGGACCTGTGGCTATCGCAATGCCCCGCCCAGATGGCGCAGGCCGAGGCCGGGGTGGACTGGGCGCTGAAGCAGGATCGCTGAGGGCGGCAATTCGACCTTTGCGCTTTGCCTGTGCGGCTGGCATGGGTTGCGCGACGGAAATTGCCGCCCGATGCGTATAACCCCGGTCGTATGTTGCCGGGGGTCCGTCCCGAGCCAGACTGGAGCCTTGACCGATGAATTTGAAACCCCTGCTTTTGCTGCCGCCCCTCGCGCTTGGTGTGGCCGGTTTCATGTGGATGACCAGCGGTCAGGACACCCAGCCGCAAACACGCGAAGAAGCCCGGCTTGCCGTTCGGGTGATGACGGTCAAGGCAGGGGCCCTGCCCTTGTCCGCCACCGGCTATGGCAGGGTCGCGGCGATGCACAGTTGGACGGCGGTGACGCAGGTGGACGGCCGGATTCTGGATCTTGTCGGCGATCTGGCCGAGGGCACACTGGTCGAGGAAAACACCCTGTTGGTGCAGATCGACAAGACCGACTTCGATCTGGCGATCCAGAAATCGCGCGCCAATATCGCCGCCGCAGAGGCCGCACTGACGGAACTGGACCGCGAAGAGGAAAACGCGCGCCGCCTGCTGGCGCTGGAGGAAAGCATCCGCGTCGTGGCACAGGCGGAATTCGACCGGGTCCGTGACCTTGTTGACCGGGGCACCAGCACCGCGGCCTCACTGGATACGGCGCGCAAAGCCTTGCTGGCGCAGGAAAACGCGGTCACGCAGCTGACCAACACGCTGGACCTGTACCCGGCGCGGCGCGCCTCGGCAGAGGCGACACTGGCGGTGCGACAGGCCGAACTGGCCGAGGCCGAGCGGGCGTTGGGCAACACCACCATGACGGCCCCATTCCGGGGGCGCGTGGCCGAGGCGAATGTCGAGGTTGGCCAGTTCGTCCGCACCGGAGAGCAATTGCTGACGCTGGATGCCATCGACGCGGTCGAGGTCGTGGCCTCGTTCCAGCCGCAGGTTCTGGCCTCTGTGGTCCAGACGTCGCTGGGCCAGAGCATCGCGGAAACCACAGAGGTCGACGCAACCAAGGTGGTGGACCTGCTCAAACAGTCCGGCGTGACCGCAAGCGTGCGGCTGGATCTGGCCGGAGGGGCTGCCCGGTATCCAGCGGACATCATCCGGTTCCGGGGGACCATCGACAGCGAGACCGGCACCATTGGCATCGCGGTCCGCGTCGACGACCCGTTTCTGGCCGGTGGCCCGGCCCGGCGGCCACCGCTGAACGTCGGCGGGTTCGTGTCCGTAGTGCTGGAGGCCACCTCGCCAGAGGACGCCATCGCCATTCCGCGCTCAGCGGTTCAGCAGGCCGATGACGGCACCCCTTTTGTTTATGTCGCCGATGCCGACGACCGGCTGCAGATCACGCCGGTTGTGCTGGGTCCTGTCGCAGACGACCGCATCCTTGTACGCGACGGGCTGGTCGCGGGCGACCGTCTGGTCCTGTCCGCGCCGCGCCCGCCCATCGCGGGCATGGCCCTTAGCCCGGTCGACGTGGACGGAGAATCCAAATGATCTCTTACTTCGTACGCCACCCTGTGGCGGCCAACCTGTTGATGGCGCTGATCTGCATTCTGGGCATTTCGGTCATCAGCAATATCGAGCGCGAAACATTCCCCGAGTTCACCTCTGACAGCGTTTCCGTCTCGGTCGGCTACCCCGGCGCATCGGCGGTTGACGTGGACGAAGAGGTCTGTGGCCCGCTGGAGGACGCGCTGACCGGCCTGTCCGGGCTTGCCGACTTCCAATGCTTGTCCATCGACGGGCGCGCAGCTGCGACGGCGGAACTGGAGGAAGGTGGCGACATCATCCAGTTTTTCAACGACGTATTTTCCGCCGTCTCGGGCATTGGCGACTTTCCCGACGACGCCAATACTCCGGCGGTCGAGATCGCCTCGCGCAGTGATCTGGTGGCGATGATCGCCATTTCCGGGATCACCGGCAAAGAGGGTCTGATTGCCTATGCGGACGAACTGGCCGACACGCTGCTGGCCTTGCAGGGCGTGGCCGATGCCACCGTATCTGGTATTACCGGGCGCGAATTGCAGGTGACCTTTGACCAACAGGCGCTGCGCCGCTTTGGCCTGTCCAGCCGCGATCTGGTCGATGCGATCGAGGCACGCAGCCTGCGCCAGCCGCTGGGCAGCGCGGACCTCAGCGAGTCTAGCCTGATCCTTCGGTATGTCGGGGCCAGCCGCACCGTGGCCGATCTCGAAGACCTGATCGTGATCGAAAACGCCGACGGCGGGCTTGTGCGTCTGTCCGATCTGGCAAGCGTCAAACTGGTGGACAGCGACGAGAACCGGCAAAGCTATATCAACGGCGTGCAGACGGCGATCATCTCGATTTCCAAATCTGCCGATGAGGACAGCATCCGCGTCTACGAACGGGTCGATGCGGTTCTACAGGCAGAACGCGCCACATGGCCCGACCCGTTTGAGATTACCGTGATCAACAACATGACAGAGTTGATCGAGGAACGGCTGACCCTGATCCTGCAAAACATCGGCATGGGCCTGGTGCTGGTCTTTGTGACCATGTGGCTGTTCTTTTCGCTGCGCGAGGCGCTGTGGATTTCCGCCGCCCTGCCGGTGTCCTTTCTGGGCGGGCTCTTTGTCATGAGCGTGCTGGGCATCACCATCAACATGATCACCCTGATTGCCCTGTTGATGGCCGTAGGCCTGATCATGGACGACAGTATCGTGATCGCCGAGAATATCGACAAATGGCGCCGCCGTGTCCCCCCGCTAGAGGCCGCCGCGCGCGGCACGATGGAGGTTCTGCCGGGCGTGCTGTCCTCTTTCCTGACCACCGCCTGCGTCTTTGGCCCGCTGATGTTCCTCTCTGGCGAGATGGGTCAGATCCTCAAGTTCATTCCGATGGTTCTGCTGATCACCCTGTCTCTGTCACTGATCGAGGGGTTCCTGCTGCTGCCGAACCACCTCAGCCACGTGGGTCAGGTCGATCCCGACGCCCATGAGACCCGCCCCGCCGCCCGCGCGCTGGACTGGTTCAAGGAGCGGCTGGTGATGCCGTTGGCCAGCGCGCTGGTCCGGCTGCGGTATCTGACGTTCGGGTCCGTGATTACCGCCCTGATCCTGTCGATCGGGCTGATCGCGTCTGGCCAGATCAAGGTGATCGGCTTTCCGGCGACGGAAAGCGATACGATGGTCACGCGGGTGTCGCTGACCTCTGGCATCGCGCGCGAGCGCACCGTGGCGACAGTGGACCAACTGTTGCGCGGGTTGGAACAGGTGAACGCGCAACTGACCCCCGGCACCGAAGGCGGCGCGCCGCTGGTCGAGCGGGTGCTGGTGCAATACGCCGTCAACGCCGATGTGTCGGACAATGGGTCGAACACCGCGACGATCACCGTCGACCTGCTGGAAAGCTCATTGCGCAACGTGCTGGCCGACGACGTCCTGGAGGCTTGGCGCGTGGCGGCGGGCCCCCTGCCCGACATTGTCCAGATCAGTTTTTCGCAAGCAGAGACCGGCCCCGGCGGGCTGGATCTGGATGTCGAACTGCTGGGACGCGATCTGGGGGAACTGGAAGAGGCTTCGGGGGTGCTGCTGACCAAACTGCTGGCCCGCGATGACGTCACCGAGGCGTTTCAGGACCTCTATGGCGGGCGGGACGAGGTACAGATCCGACTGAACAACTACGGCTATTCCATCGGGCTGACCCCGCAATCCCTGTCCGCCCAATTGCGCGACGCCTTCGAGGGGTCCGAGACCGACAGCTTCCGCCTTGGGGCCAGCGACCGCACCGTGCGGGTGCAACTGGCCGACACCGTCACCAGCCTGACAGAGCTGGAGCGGTTTCCCATCGTTCTGGCGGGCGGCGTCCTGACCAGCCTGTCCACGGTAGCGGACCTGACGCATTCGGCGGGTTATCCCACAGTGACGCGCAAGAACGGCATGGCCGTGGCCCGCATTCAGGGCAAGATCGACCGCAGTGTGACCACCTCGACCGCCATATCCAACGTCGTTCTGGATGAGCTTGCACCGCAACTGGCAGAGGCGTTTCCCGGCGTCCAGATCAAGATCGGCGGCGCGACGGAGGAACAGCAGCAATCGCAATCCTCGATGATGTCGGCGCTGTTGCTGGGTCTGGTCGGGGTTTACATGGTGCTGGCCTTTCAGTTCCGGTCCTACAGCCTGCCAGTGGTTGTCATGTTGTCGATCCCCTTTGCGTTGATCGGTACCATTCTGGGGCATTGGGGGCTTGGCATGGATATCTCGATGCCCAGCCTGATCGGCTTTGCCTCGCTGGCGGGGATCGTGGTGAACAATTCGATCCTGTTCCTGACCTTCTTCCAGACACACCTGACGGACGACGACTATGTCTCGGCCTCGCTGAACGCGGTCAGGGATCGATTCCGGCCAATCCTGCTGTCGACCTCGACCACCTTCATGGGGCTGATCCCGATCATTCTGGACAACAGCCCGCAAGTGCAGACTCTGGTGCCGCTGGTGGTGTCCGTGGCCTTTGGCCTTGTGGCGTCGATGGTGCTGGTGGTGCTGGTGTTCCCCTCTGTCCTGTCGATCTATTTCGACGTGGTCAGCGTGCGGAAATGGATCGGGCGGTTTGACGAGGACAGCGCCGGGGCCCCGGTCCCAGTCAAGGCGGCGGCCCCTTCCTCCTGAGCCGGGGCGGCCCTGTTCAAAGATCAGTCGGCCCGGTCGTATGTCACCGTGGTCTGCCCCTGTCGGTCGGTCCATATCAGCCGCGTGGCCGAGACGAGGGTCAGCAGATTGCCGTCCCGGTCCCGGAACACGCCGGGGGCGACCAGACGTAAGGTCACCGGCGATGAAGCATAGTTATGCCGTTGCAGCGTGATCATGTCCGGCGTGACCATCTGCACGGTCTCGACCAACGGCGGGCCGTCGCGCCAGTGGCCGACATAGGTGCCGCTGACAAGCGCCGCATGCGGATTGTCAGCAATCCGCCAAGAGCTATCGGGCTGGTCGGCTGGCGACACCGCAGGGGCAAGGTTCAACACCAACAGGATCGCGCTGCAGTGGGCAATGACTTGAGGGCGCATGGGGGCGCGATCCTTGGCAACGCCGGGTGCGGTGCCCCGGCAGACCGCGTCAAGGATAGCACCGGGTCCGCAGGCCCCGAATGGGGGTGATCCCCCAATTCGGGGCTGGGTTTTGCGCGACCCCAGCCCCTCAGTTTTCCGCGCGAAAGCCGGTGTCGGCGCGCCGCAACTCACCGGGAGTGGCCAGACCGTTGCGGTCCGCATCCCCCCTTCGGTATGCAAGCCGGCAGGCCCCGAAGGTGCGAATGGTGATCGCCGTGGACTGCCCCGCGGCGGCCATCTGCCGGACGAACAGCCGGAATTCGGAAAAGCTCAACAACCCGTCACGGTTGGCATCCGCAGGGGTGAACGCCTGCACCTCAAGCGGGGTGACGGCCCCCGCGCCCGGCGCGGTGGTCTGGGCATTTCCGCCCGCACAGGGCCACAGGACGGCGCACAATAGACCCCCCCCATCGGGTCGCATCATGTATCCGTCGCCCTTAGCATCCGCAGTGAAAACACCGTGCCCCTCCCGGAATGTGACACACCCGTCAGATCAAGCCCGTTCTGCGCCGCAAGCTGGTGACAGATGACAAGGCCCAGCCCGTGCCCGGTGCCGTCCGCCCCCGATTGCCAAGCTTGCCGGTTCCGCACCAGATTCTCTGGCCTCATGCCAGAACCGGTGTCCAGCACCAGCGGTTACAGGTGCTCCCGGCCTATGCGGACACCCACAAGGCCCTCCCCTGATCGGTTGATTTCACCACGTTGGACACAAGGTTTGACAAAGTACGCATCAGCTGCAGGGTTGGGACGCGCATCTGCGCTGACCTTGGAAAGATGCGCTGGTCCAGCCCCTTGGCCCGCGCCTCGTCGCTGAACATCTGGCCGACGGACTCTTGCACCAACGACACCGGAGAGGGATAGGTTTGGTCTGCCATGTCCTGCCGAGGTGCGTCTTGCGCCTCTTGCGGCGCGTCGCGCGCCATGCCCTTGATCGACAGGCGCAACGCGCCTAGCGGCTGGCGGCTATCGTGGGACATGCCCGCCAACTGCAACCTGCGGTTACCCGCAAGTTCGCGGATGCGGGCATGATTCCGCTCTGCCTCCAGCAGATCGCGCGCAGGCAACGTCATTTCGCGCAGGTGTTCCGGCGGATGCTGGAGGATGTGCCCCCTGCCGCAGCCCTGTCGGACCGTGAACGCCGGACGCTGAACCTGATTGTAGCGGGTCGGTCGAACCGGGAAATCGCCGAAATTCTAGGCATCAGCGCCAAGACCGTTGACCGGCACCGAACCAACCTCATGCAGAAACTCGACATGCATTCGGTTGCGCAACTGATCGCCTATGCGCTGCGCGAGGGCCTGATCGCGCCCTCGCCGGACCTGTAACGCGCCATCTTTGTCAAAGACACCCGTCGAATGGGCGATGCACCCCATCCATTCCGGTCATGCTGGTCCATAGGTGCTGGGCAGATCCGGATTGCCGGACCCTTGATTTGACGGAGACATTCCAATGCCCGGCCAACTTTCCCTTTTGGACGACAATGTTCACGACACAAAACAAGCGGCGCAGACCTCATTGGACGCGGTCGGAGGCGCGATTGACGCGCTGGAACTGGTCAGCAGCAAGGGCACCGACCTGATGAAGGGGGATGCAGGCAATGACACGCTGGTTGCGACCGGCGTGAATTATGACCCCACCGACCCTTCGACCATTGGGCACAAGCTGTTTGTCGCCGGGGCCGGGAACGATCTGTTCATCGGCACAATGCGCAACTCTCGCCCGATCTGGGACACCGCAGAACAGCTTTACCGTCCATGACGATTACGATGGCGGCGCCGGGGATGACCTGATCCGTCCAGCGCAGGGCCGCACAAATATCGAAGGCGGCAGCGGCGACGATACCGTCGAGATCACGCAACAGGACTGGTTGTTGCCGTACGGCAGCGACCGGACAGAACCCGCCACCAGCACGGAATCCGACAAACTGGATTTTTCCGGCAGCGATCTGGGTTGGATCATCGACCTAGACGGCAGCTATTTCGGCGACCCGCTCAAGCTGGGGTGCAAAGGCGTGGCCGAAGGGCATGCACCCGGCACGGTCGATCTGCCGGATAAGACGGATTCTGCCGCGTTCGACAGCCTGCAACGGCAGCTTGGCTAGCCGTGCGGCAGCAATGACCTGCTGTTCGCAAGGGACGACATTCTGAACGGCGCCGCCGGGGCAGACCGTCTGACCGGTGGGGCAGGATTTCTTGACCGGGGACTAGAGGTGGATGTCTTTGTGGTTGCATCCACGACCGAGACGGCCACCGGGGCGACACGCGATCAGATACTGGACTTCGAGCTTAAAGCTGATGAGATCGACCTGTCTGGCATGGCAACCGGGACGCTGACATTTGTCGAGAGCGGCCCCTTCACCGGGTCAAATCAGGTCCGGGTGGTCGAGGCGATAAATGGGTCGAGTGGCGTCCAGATCAGCACAGACACCGATCTGGCCCCGGAGGCCGAAATTCTGGTGGCGAGTGTCACCGGACTGACAGCGGATGATTTTGCCTTGTGATCCACACCGCCCCCGGCGCGGGGGGTGCCGATGGCAACGATGTCGCCCTGCCCCCCGCACAGCGTCCGACAAGACCCGACAGCAAAAATATTCCGGTTTCCGACCCTACAACTACACTGTATCGCCTCTGTTCATGAAAATCGCGCTGTCAGGTCGGTTGGTGATTGCAAGGCTTGAAGAAGTCCGGGCGCAGCTAACTGCGCCTGCGACAGAGGCCGATGTCACGCTGGACCTGTCGCAGGTCGAGGCCATGGACACCGCCGGGGCCTGGCTGCTTGTGACCACGCAAAATGAGGTTCAGGGCCGTGGCGGACGGTGTGAGATCGCAGGCGCGTCGCAGAATCAGGTGGACCTGCTGGACGTCGTTCGACAGAGCATCCCGAAAAAAGCGCCCACAGCAAAGCCACGCCACGGGTTTTTTGACTGGTTGGAAGTGATCGGTCAGAAAACATGGTTCGGCATTCTTGGCGTGATCGAAATGCTTGGCTTTCTGGGCGCGGTGCTGGCGCGGCTTGGTTACGTCGCGCTCCACCCCCGCAGGCTGCGGGTGACCTCACTGGTGCACCACATGCAAGAAGTCGGGCTGAACGCGGTTCCCATCGTCTCGTTGATGGCGTTCCTGATCGGCGTTGTCATGGCGTTTCAGGGCGCGGTCCAGTTGCGGCAGTTCGGGGCCGAGGTGTTTGTTGTCGATCTGATCGCAATCTCTGTCCTGCGCGAACTTGGCATTCTTTTGACCGCGATCATTGTCGCGGGCCGGTCGGGGGCTGCGTTCACTGCGGCCATCGGCTCTATGAAGATGCGCGAAGAGATCGACGCGATGCGGACCTTTGGCCTTGATCCGATCGAGATCCTGATCCTGCCGCGCGTTCTGGCGCTGGTCTTCATGTTGCCGTTGCTGGGGTTCGTGGCGGACGTCATGGGCCTGCTGGGCGGGGCCATGATGTCGTGGATCGAACTGGATGTGTCACCCGGCATGTTCCAGACCCGACTGTACGATTCAGTCGATGTCTGGCACTACGCGGTCGGCCTGATAAAGGCCCCGTTTTTCGCCGTTATCATCGCAATCGTAGGATGTTACGAGGGCATGAAGGTCGGCGGCGACGCCGAATCCTTGGGGCGATTGACCTCAACCTCGGTTGTCTTGTCGATCTTTCTGGTCATCGTCGCGGATGCCATGTTCTCAATCCTGTTCGCTGTGATCGGCATCTGATGACCGTCACGCGCGATGCCATCATCCAGGTCCGCGGACTGCGCAACCAGTTCGGCGATCACGTGGTTCACGACGGGCTGGACCTTGACGTTTTCCGAGGCGAAGTGCTGGGGATTGTCGGTGGGTCCGGGACCGGGAAATCGGTGCTGTTGCGGGCCATTGCCGGTTTGCGGCGACCTCAGGCCGGCAGCGTGACCGTGTTCGGCACCAACCTCACCGATGCGTCGGACGAAACCCGCAGCGCCATCGAACAGCGCTGGGGTGTGATGTTTCAGGACGGGGCGCTGTTCTCTTCGCTGACGGTGCGCGAAAACGTCGAAGTTCCGATGCGCGAACACACCAACCTTTCGGCAGAGACCCGGCGCGCGCTGGCCGAGCTGAAGATCTCGATGGTCGGCTTGCCCCCAATCGCCTGCGACAAATACCCATCGGAATTGTCGGGCGGGATGCGCAAGCGCGCCGGGCTTGCCCGTGCGCTGGCGCTTGACCCTGAAATCGTGTTTCTGGATGAGCCCACCGCCGGGCTGGACCCGATTGGCGCCGCAGACTTTGACGCCCTGATCAAGAAACTGCAGACGACGATGGGCCTGACCGTTTTTATGGTGACGCACGATCTGGACAGTTTGCATGCGATCTGCGACCGGATTGCCGTTCTGGCGGAAAAGAAAGTATTTGTCACCGGAACGATGCGCGACATGTTGAAGGTGGATCACCCCTGGGTGCATGAGTATTTCCACGGTCCCCGCGCGCGGGCGGCCGGTTTAGGGACCGAGGGCTGAGTTCGAATGGAAACCAAGGCAAACTTCGTATTGATCGGGGCCGTGTCGGTGCTAGGAGTCCTTGGGCTATTGGGCCTGCTGGTCTGGTTCGCGAAGGTTGAGATCGACCGCCAATACACCTTGTACGAGGTTCTGTTCGAAAACGTATCCGGTCTGGGGATGGCGGCGGACGTGCGCTACAACGGGCTTTCCGTGGGTAAGGTGGTCAGTCTGGCGCTGGACGAGGACGACCCGGCCAAGGTGCGGGTCCGGATCGAGGTTGCCGCCGACACCCCGATCAAGACCGACACCAAGGCGCAACTGAACTCGCAGGGTGTCACCGGGGTCGGCTTTGTCGCCCTCAGCGGCGGCAGCCCCGAAGCCCTGTTGCTGCGCACCTCTGTCGATCCCTCGTCCGTGCCGCTGATCCCCACCGAACGCTCTGTCGTGCAGGCTTTGACTGAGGATTCGCCCGATCTGGTGGCCGAAGCCTTGGCCGCGATCAAGGAAATCAGAACCTTTCTGGGGTCAGAAAACCAGTCCTCTGTCGCCTCGTTGCTCAAGAACCTTGAAAGCGCGTCGGGGAAGTTGGAAACCGCGCTTGCGGATTTCTCCGAGATTTCCCGCACCGTGTCCGAAGGAACCGCCGAAATATCGAAATTCACCGGGCGGCTGGACAGCATCAGCACGTCGATCCAGACAACGTTGGGCAAGGTCGATGAGACGTTAGATGTCGCCAAGGTTGCCCTTGCCGAGGTCCAGCCGACAATGAAATCGGCCACAGGTGCGTTCACCGCCGCCGAGGCCACGATCACCCAGGTCGACACCTTCGTCCAGAAACAGGTGCCGAAGATCGCTGACGAAATGTCCGCCGCCGTTTTGTCCATCGAGACGGCGACCAAGGATCTGAGCCTGCAGCTTGAAAAGGTGCTGACGCAATTCGGAGGGTCCGCCGATGCGGCGACGAAACGGTTTGCCGAGTTGGAAAAGACAATCGCCTCTCTGGACCTTACACTGGCTGAAGGACGCAAATCTCTGGCCGCCATCGAAAGCGCGTCGATCAACTTTCAGGGGATGATAGACGGCGAGGGAACCGCCCTTCTGAAAGATGCCCGCACGACCCTGACATCGGTTCAGCAGGCCATCTCCGGCGTGGACAAAATCCTGAATGAGGACGTGCCCACCATCCTGACCGACGTCCAAAAGGCCGTCGCCTCTGTCACTTCGGTTGTCGACCAAGTGTCGAAAGACGTCACAAGGTTTACCAAGCGTCTCGACCCACTGGCCGAAACCGGCGAAACCACCTTGAAGGCCGCCACCGAGACGCTGAAAAACGCCAATCTGACGCTTGCCAATCTGGACGTGGCCCTGAGCGCCACAACAGAGACGCTGGACATTGCGCAGGGCACATTCGCCAGCGCCGACAAGCTGATTTCGACCGACCTTGGCCCGGCCATTTCCGACGTGCGCGCCGCCGCCGACCAGTTCAAGACGACAACGGCCAAGCTGTCCGACGACCTGCCCGCGATCACCGCCGATTTGCGCAAAGTCATGGCGCGGGCGTTGGAAGTGGTCGAGAACATCGATACAACTGTCGCAACCACCACACCGCCAATTCGGGCCTTTGCACAAACCGGGTTGCCAGAGTTCACCAAGTTTGCCCGCGAAGCGCAGCAACTGGTCAATCGTCTGGAGCAATTGGCCAAAAAGATGGAACGCGATCCAGCGCGATTCTTTTTCGGCAACAACGTACCTGAGTTCAGGAGGTAATCGGTTATGGCGTTTCTTGTGACACTGCGGTCAACGGCGCTTGGGCTCAGCATGCTGGCGATGGCCGGATGTTCTGCCATTTCGAGCATTCAGACCGCGTCAAAACCGCTGGACACCTTTGAACTGAGCCCCCTGCCCGCAGGCACGGTGTCCGTTCGGCAGAGCCGCCGCTATCTGGAAGTTGCAATGCCGTCCGCCACCGGGGCCTTTGCAAGCGACCGCATCGTGGTCAAACCGACCCCGCTCAAGATCGAGTCGCTGCCGGATGCGCGCTGGATCAATGACGCTACGGAACACGTTCAACTGCTGCTGGTTCGGTCGCTGGCGAATTCTGGGCGCTTTGCCCTTGTGACCGCCGCAGGGTCGGGGCCATCGCCTGACTATGTCCTGATGACCGATTTGCAGGCGTTTCAGGCAGAGGTCGGCGCGGATAGCGTGACCATTGTGGTCCGGAGCACAATGACTTTGCTCAGTGATACCGACGGGCGGGTGGTCTCATCGCGCAGTTTCGACACCTCGGCGACGGCCCCGGACACCTCCAGAGAAATGGTTGTGGCCGCCTTCGACGCGGCCATGACGGCACAATTGACCGAGGTGCTTGATTGGTTCGCCAAGACCCCCCTGAGGTGATGAGGGGGTTCATTGCCGTCTGAGGGGCCGGTTTTCACAGACAGAACCTCGCCATAATCGGGCTGCAAACTGGCCGGTGTCCAACTGCCGGGACATCTGTATCGGCGTTGAGCGGCGAGCCAACAAAGGCGCTTTGATCCGGTCAGTTTTTTCGGGAAACCGATATGAGAGTCACCGTCCCAAGGTGGCCGCGCACGCAGAGCAACCACATGTTATCGGCCCCTGAAAAGGGCGTATGCCAAGGGTTTCAAATGTCACCTCAAGTTTTCATGAGGCATAGAGCTTCAACCAATTGATGACTTCAGCCATCTCATAGGATTATTTGGCAAAGTGGCAGCCCGTAGGTCTGTCACACTATAATCTCAAAATATCTCTAACAATCCGACTTACTCTTATATTTATTGATACTTAGCCTCTCAGTGGTTATCAACCGATTTCGAGGCGTCTCGCCAAATCTTAGCTATTGTGGTGGGAACAATGGTGGGAAGGAAGTTTGATGGCGAAGCTAACAGCACGGTCGGTAGCGTCGCTCAAGAAAGCGGGCATGCATGGCGATGGCGACGGCCTCTATCTTGCGGTCAGTCAAGCAGGTGCAAAAAGCTGGATCTTGCGTGTCAGGATCAAAGGCGAGACGCGGCGTCGTGAAATTGGGCTGGGCACGGCATCGCTCTTGAGCCTGGCCGATGCACGGAAGAAGTCTCAGGCGCTCAGGGCGGAAGCCAAGGAAGGTCGAAATCCGATCGGGTTGCGGGATAAGCGCAACTACACCTTCAAATGTGCTGCGATCGAACTGCACCGATCACTCGCCCAAACATTCAAGAGCGGCAAGCATGGCGCCCTTTGGATAGCATCGTTGGAGAACCATGTGTTCCCCGCCATTGGGGAGCGCGAGATTGAGAGCATCCGCCGCGACGACCTTTTGTCAATTCTCACACCGCTATGGACCGAAAAGCATGATACCGCCCGGCGGATCAAGCAACGCATTGGTAACGTGTTTGACTGGGCGATTGGTGCCGGGCATTACGCAGGCTCAAATCCGGTAGACGGCCCGCTGAACAAGGCACTGCCCCGGAGCCGTCAAAAGGCGAAACATCACAATGCGTTGCCGTGGCGGGACGTACCAACCTTCATGGGCGAACTGTCGGGCCGGGAGGCGATAGCCGCACGCTGTTTGGAGTTAATCATTCTGACCGCGACCCGGAGTAACGAGGCCCGCGGCGCACGGTGGTCAGAGATCAATCTAGGCAACGCCGTTTGGACAATCCCGGCTGATCGCATGAAGATGGGGGAGACGCACCGTATCCCGCTGTCTGAGAGGGCCGTGCGCCTTCTCAAACAGGTCGAAGGATTGCACGCAGACCTCGTATTTCCATCCCCACAAACCGTGTCGAAGGCTGACGCCAAACCTCTTAGCGTCAATGCCTTTCGGCCCCTGTTTGCACGTATGGGGCGCGAAGGAACGACTGCGCACGGGTTCCGCTCGTCGTTTCGCGATTGGGCCGCTGAAAGCGCGCGCGCTGATCGAGAGGTCGCTGAGGCCGCGCTGGCTCACAAGGTCGGTGGCGTTGAAGGTGCCTATTTCAGATCTGACCTGTTTGATCGCCGCCGGGATCTCATGGAGGCTTGGGGACGATACATCGCAGGCGAGATGGGCACGGTGGTCAAGATGGTGCGAGCATGACGCCGGAAATCAAAGAAGAACTGGAAAAGATTGGCCTGACAAAGGCAATCGCAAAGACCGTCCATCGGCCGGGCCACATTACATCTCTGCTATCAAGATTTTCGCCCTCCGGCGCGCTGAACCCGCAGAATTCAAAGCACCGAAAAGAAATGGCTGAACAACTCCAACAAGTGCGCCAGCACGCCGCGGATTTGCGTAACGGGCTGATGGACATCAAGTTGGACCAGCTTCGAGCTATGGATCTTCACTTCACTGCCCCAAGCGAGCGAGATGATGGCATTCCAAAGCACATGAAAAGATGGACCGACCATTTGGTTGATCTGATTGCGGTGCTGGATCACGAGATCGAAATGAAACTTATGGTACACGGGGAGCAGATCGCAATGCAGACAGGGCCATCCAAAGCGGAACATGCTCGCAAGGTCGCGAGTGCGATTGCAGAAATTTACTATTTGGCTTTCGAAAAGGTTCCCGGTGCAGGAAACAACGGGGGTGAACCGAGCGGTCCCTACGGGATTGCCGTAAAGACGGTGCTCAGGCTGTTGGGGGTAACAACTGGATGGCGCGCGCCTGCCGAAGAAGCACGGGACGAAATTGCTAGAAATCTCGTTCATCTTGATCGCCTGTTGAACTACGAGAGCCTGAAACGCCGACCATCAATCTTCGACATGCGGTAATGCTATAGTTTCAGGTGCAATAAGCCATTTAGACGAGGGGGGACATGGCAAGGCAATAACTACTCCATCGAAACCCTATGGGAGAAATGGAAGTGGGCCTGAAAACAGAACTGTTGTCGATCAAGCAGATCGCCGATCACCTTGAACTGGGCGTCTCGACCATTTGGCGCTTGGTCAAGATGAAGAAATTCCCTGCACCGATAAAGGTCGGCGGCAGCACCCGCTGGAAGGTGCAGGATATTGAGGACTGGCTTGCTTCGCAGGAGGCAGCGTGAACAATGTCCCATTGCTATGATGCCCCCCCGAGTGGTTCAAAGATCGCGGGGGGGCAGGTCGTTGGTGCTGTCGATTGCGATGATAGCCCGAGTATAAAGCCTGTCAGATGTGATCGCCAGCATATTGTCGAAATAGACGCGTCTGGCGAATTGCGTCGCGTGGTCCTGGACCTACAGGGTTTCCGACTCCTCAAGCGTCTGGCCGATGCCGGCGTCATGGGGCTCAATCTGCACCGTGAGGATTTGATACGGCTTCTGAATACTAGAATTCCCGTATTTGCGGATGAGCCTGATGCCAAGGGCCGACAGAGAACTCGGTTGCTCGGTACGATTTCCGAGGTGCTGTGATGGTCAAAGAGTACAAGCAGCACAAGCGCGGAAAAGCGGCTCAAGAGCATTGGACGAAAATGCAGAGATCGACGATGGAAACGCCCGCTTGGCGGTCATTATCCACGGCGGCGCAGTCTGCATATGTCTGGATAAAGTTCGAATGGAAGGGCCCTAACGCAAACAACAACGGGAAAATCCAAGTCTCCCTGCGCCAGCTTGCTCAATGCATGGGCATTAACCCTGAGACGGCCGGTCGGGCCATGCTGGATCTTCAGAAGGCTGGATTTACCGTTGTTACCCGATGCGCACAGCTAGGCGTTCAGGGTAGGGCCAGCGGCCATCTGCTTGAGATTACTGAACTGCCCCTGCCGGGCGATGAGAGGGGGCAAGGCCGCCGACTGTTCGAGAAATGGATGCCGGGCAACGATTTCCCAATCGTTCGGCCACAGATCAGAAACCCGAAGGGAGGAGATCCACCATCTCGAAAGAAAGCTACAATTGATCGATAGGAAAAATGATCCTCGGAAAACAGAACCCCGTACGGATATTTGGAACAAACCTGTACGGGTTTTTGGGACGGATCTTAATCTCCTGTACTGATTTTTGGAACGCCCTGTATGGATTCTTGGAACGTATCAGCGTCAATCCCATGCGCTTCCGTACGGATTCTTGGAACATCCTTATCCTACCATCTACACACAAAGGAAAACACAATGGCCACGACACTCCACGACAACCCCGCCAATGATCTGGACGATCTGCTGTCAAGCATCGGTGAATGCGTTGGCAACGACGCCGCGTCCTCAGCCGATAACGGCCGGTTGCGCAAAGAGGCCGAGACGATGATCGCGAAGGCCAAGGCACACGCGGATCAATCGCGCGGACTGATGCTCGATCCTCTTTTGCCCCGGGCGCAGATCGAAGATGCCAGACGCGCGTCAGAGGCCACCGCGCTGGATTGCCAGCGGCTTGAAGCCGCGATCGGTCTGCTGGACGCCTAGGCCGACGACTTGGTGAAACGCGATTATTCCGCAAAGCAGATGCGACGCTATCAGGAAGCCTAGGCGCAGAGGGACAAGGTTGCAGCGTCGATAAACGAACAGTTTCCTGCAATCCTGGCGGCCTATTTGGCGAAGATCGAAGAAATCATGGTGTGCAATACCGTGGTTGATTGCGTGAACGCCGACCTGCCGGAAGGCGAGCCGCCACTTCATAGGCCAGAGGGTTTCGCCCGTGGTTTCCATGACCACGGCGGCTTCGAAAATATGTCTTCATGCAACGCGTTCAAACTCAGAGCATGTTGCCGGGCTTAGAAGGTTCTGACCATGTGGCATGGCCGCCGGTGAAAAACTACCAGACCGCCGTTCGCCAGCATCGGAAGGGATTTTCGCAACGCGAGGTTCGGGCATTTTGGGACCGGCACAAGACCTGGCCGACGCAATCTCACGTCGCGCGACCGATCCTTGATGGACGACCGCGACGTGAACCCGCCTCAGGGCGCCGGAGAGCGTGACCACAGCACACCTTTGCATTCTGACGGGCTTTCAACCGCCGAACACTCTCGGCGCTGTGCGCGCGACTAAAGGCGCCGCCCGTGAAAAACTCCACCCAAACCAGCCACCTGACATTACTGCACCTTTGTTTTGCGAGTTATCTATGCCCGTATCAGTGTTGAGCCAAAGCCAACTGCGGGTCGCGCAAATGCGCCGTGGATGACGCTGAGAAAGCTAGATCGCTGGTCCATCGCCCTTATTGCGCCTTTGGCGATGCATCGCGTACCGTGCTTAGGTGTCGACAGGAGGTGCACAACATGAAAAAATGGCTGATGGTTGCGGCGTTGAGCCTGACGGTGGCGTGCAGCGAAGACGGCTGGAAGACTGCCAAAGGCTGTAAGATCTACGTTTCGGAAATCATGCAGGCACACACCGAGGCTTGCGTTGCGGCTTATCACACCGAGAAAGCCCGTCAGGAGGGCCGTGCCGTCACAACATGCCGAACGGTCGGCAGCACGACGACCTGCGTTGACGGTTAGGATATGTGGGACCGCGCCCAAGAAGTGCTGGTGATGTATGGGCTGATGGCCGCCGTGCTGACCGCCTTCGCCAATATCGGGCCGAACAGGTACAAGGTCCAAGAGGATTTCCATGTGCTGCTTGGTGTATGGACGCTGTTGGCACTCGTGCCAGGGGCGATCTATGTTCTAACCGGACTCCTGCCAAGCGGATGAATTTTCGCGCGGGCTCTACCGGATGATCGCCGACAGGATCACGACACGGTTTCGATCTATTCGAGAAGTGCGGTTAGCCTTCCGACTCGTGTCGCCTCAATCTGGCGCAGCAATTCCACCGACCGCCGGACGCGTTGTGCCTTGATCTGGATTGCCGTCGTCGCTGTCAACGATCTGTACGATCTTCTGGCCCGGCCGGGCGTATTCGTAGCCAGATGGGCCATGTCGGGCATCCACATGCACCGACACCTGCGGCGTCTTACCGTCGCTCGCCAAGAACTCGGCCATGCGCGCTCTGACACTTTCAGACTTGGCATTCATCATGAGATCAAAGGCAACGTCCAATGCCTGTGCTTTGTAGACCGCCTGATTGGCCGACACCTCCGACACATAGGCGCCCTGAACTTTTTGCAAGTGATCCTTTACGGCGGGGCGCTTCATGGCCTTGTGCCAGCCTGCGGTGCTGAGACCGGCCTCCGTGCAGGCATCCAGAATAGTCATGCCCTTGCGAACGCGCAGATCGATTGCACTGCGCAGCTTGTGCGATATGCGGGGGGCGGGACGGGGAAGGGCTCTGATCTTATCCATGCCCGGAAGTTACCCCGCCGGGAAAAATGAGGAAATGCACCGGCCGATCAGAAGGAAGGATAGCGGCGCGTCAAAAAATGAAAATAAAAAAAATGGAATGCCGCGAGAGCATGGGTGGACTACAGGATCTGCGCGCCCCGATTTTACCCCCCGGGCCCCCGAAATCGGACCCCCCACCCCCTATCAGGCAGCGGCCGCGAGGGGATGGCAAAAGGGGGGCAGGCTTGATCGGGTAGCGGGACGCGCAGGTTCGCCGCCGCAAATCGTTGGAAGTTGGCGTCCATTCAGTGATCGGAGCATGTCCACCGGACGTGGAGGGATAGCATGCGGGCGCTGTGCGACCCGCATGCCGTGAGGCTGCCTTAAGCGGCGCAGCTAGTGACGCACCGACTTTGGCTCGGCATCCTCAAATGTTCGGTTCCGTGCGCGGTAGGCGGACAGAAGGCAATTAATGTCGCCAAGGAAAAGCCAATCCAGGGACAGACCCTCTTGCCGACAATAGCTCAGCAACTCGGCAGTGGGCGCCCCTCGCTCGTTCAGAAGAGATTTGGGCGGCTTGGTGCGTGTCGTCTCGGCAAAATGGGCGAGTCGCTGCCGCGCCTCTGTCAGGTCTTCAACGTCTGGACTGCGAACTCTGATCGTCATCACGGTACCTCTCAAGTGTCTGCTGCCAGGGATGGACAGCACATCAAGAGTTGTCGGTGTGGTTTTGCTGACTTTCCACGTCGTGGTGGGAAAGCTGGTGGGAACAGATCTTGCCGATCCTATTATCTCAGCAATATCAGTAGCTTGGATAAGTAATGTGGCAGCCCGTAGGGGAATCGAACCCCTCTTTCCAGGTTGAAAACCTGGCGTCCTAACCGATAGACGAACGGGCCACTCTGAGGCGCAGCGGCGTTGGCGTGATTACCAGCGCTGCGGCGTGAGGCGGGTTCTATGAAAAGCGCGCGATGCTTGCAAGCAGAAAATGCAGATTTTTCCGCCCCATTTTCGACCTCATCCTGTGAACATCCCTCACACCGCCTGCGCCGCCGGAGCGGCGTCGTCAAGGCGCAACTGAACCGTCGAGCGTCCTTGCCAGAAATTGATGTCCAGCTTGCCCGCAAGGTGAAACCGAGCCCCACGATGGTCCTCCAATGCCGGACCCAACGGCCCCTCGAAAGCCGAGAACAGGATCGCATCCAGCGACGCCCCCAACCCGTCGGAAACCGTCAACTTGAGATGCGCGCTGCCCACCCGCTTGGCATAACGTATCTGCATATCCGGCAACACAAAGCGTGGCCCGGGCACCGCCGCGCCGAAAGGACCGGCACGCTCCAGCAACTCGACAAGCTCGACGCTGGCCGCGCCGGGCATCAGCACGCCGTCTACGCGTAGGTCCGCTGCCCCGCCCTGCCCCGCGCCCTGTCGCTCCAGCAGGTCAGACAGCCGCGCCATGGCGGGCTCCAACTGGTCGCGCATCACCGTCAACCCGGCAGCCATCTTGTGCCCGCCGCCCTTGACCAGCAGCCCCTCGGCGGCCAGCCGCTGGATCGCGGCCCCAAGGTCAACGCCCGGCACCGACCGGCCAGAGCCTTTGCCCTCGTCCCCGTCGAAACCGATCACGATAGAGGGGCGGCCGGTCGTCTCTTTAAGGCGCGAGGCAACGATGCCCACAACGCCGGGGTGCCATCCATCCTTGGCCGCCCAGACCAGCGGGGCGTCCAGCCCGCGTTCCTCGGCCTGCGCCAGCGCGGCCTCGCGCACCGCACCCTCGATCTCTCGCCGTTCGGAGTTGAGCAGGTCCAACTGTTCCGCCATGGCCTGCGCCTCGACCGGGTTGTCGCAGGCCAGCAGCCGCGCCCCCAGATCCGCCTTGCCGATCCGACCCCCTGCGTTGACGCGCGGCCCCAGAACATATCCCAGATGGTATGCGGCAGGCGCACGCTCCAGCCGTGCCACATCCGACAGCGCCACCAGACCGGGCCGCGCCCGCCGTGCCATGACCCGCAATCCCTGATGCACAAAGGCGCGGTTCACGCCTTTCAGGGGGGCCACGTCCGCCACCGTGGCCAGCGCCACAAGGTCCAGCGCGGCCATCAGGTCAGGCCCCTGCGCCCCCGCCGCGCGCAATTGCCGCCCGGCCTCGACCAGCATCAGAAACACCACCGCCGCCGCACACAGATGCGCCAGAGCGCCATCCTCATCCTGCCGGTTGGGGTTCACCACGGCCAGCGCTTCGGGCAAGGTTTCGCCGCCAAGGTGATGGTCCAGCACCACCACATCCGCCGCGCCCTTGGCCGCCGCAATCGGCTCATGTGACAGCGTCCCGCAGTCCACACAAATGATCAGGTCATGCGCCTCGGCCAATTGGCGCATTGCCGGAACATTCGGCCCATAGCCCTCATCGATCCGGTCCGGCACATATAGCGTCGCTTGCCGCCCCATCTGGCGCAGCCAGTCGATCAGCAAAGCGGCGGATGTGCCGCCATCCACGTCATAATCCGCAAAGATGGCAATCCGTTCGCGCCGCGACACAGCCCGCAAAAAGCGCGCCGCAGCGGGTTCCATATCCTTCAGGCTGCGCGGATCGGGCAAAAGCGTCCGCAGAGTCGGTGCCAGATACCCCTCGACCTCGTCCGCCGACACGCCCAGTCGCGCCAGCACGGCACATAGCGCATGCGGACGCCCGGTTCGCTGCACCAAACTCTCGGCCTGCCGCGTTTCCTCGGGGCCCGGACCCACCCAGCGCCGCCCGGTCAGACTGCTCTCCACCCCCAGATAGGACAAGGCTACTCCCGGCTTCTTCTTTGTTCAAATACCTCCGGGGGCAGCCCGAAGGGCGGTGGGGGCAGCGCCCCCAACACCGATTTCTCGACGAAACATCGCCTCTCCGCCAGACGCTCAGCCCTGATGCTTGAACGGATTGCGATAGTTCATCCGCCGAACAGAGCCGGTCTTGGACCGCATCAGCAAGGTCTCGGTGGTGATCCAGCCAACCTCACGCTTGATCCCGGGCAACAGCGATCCGCCGGTCACGCCGGTGGCGGCAAAGATCACGTCCGCCGTCACCATTTCGTCCCTCGTATAAATCTTGTCCAGGTCGGTGATCCCGGCCTTGCCCGCGCGACCCCGCTCATCGTCGTTGCGGAAAAGCAGGCGTCCAAAGATCTGACCGCCCATACATTTCAGCGCCGCCGCCGCCAGCACCCCTTCGGGTGCGCCGCCCGAGCCCATGTACATGTCGATGCCGGTCAGATGCGGCTCGGCGCAATGCATGACGCCCGCGACGTCGCCGTCGGTGATCAGCCGGATCGACGCGCCAGTGGCACGGACCTCGGCAATCATGTCCTCATGGCGGGGACGTTCGAGGATGCAGACGGTGATGTCCGACGGCAGGCAGCCCTTTGCCGACGCCAGCGCCGACACACGGGTTGCGGGCGGCATATCCAGCGTGACGATGTTTTCGGGATAGCCCGGCCCGATCGCCAGCTTTTCCATGTAGACATCCGGCGCGTGCAGCATTGACCCGCGCGGCCCCATCGCAATCACGGTCAGCGCGTTGGGCATGTCCTTGGCGGTCAGGGTCGTGCCTTCCAGCGGGTCCAGCGCAATGTCCACGCCGGGGCCTTTGCCGTTGCCCACTTCCTCACCGATATACAGCATGGGGGCCTCGTCGCGCTCTCCCTCGCCGATCACCACGACGCCTTTGATGTCCAGCTTGTTGAGCTGTTCGCGCATGGCGTTCACAGCGGCCTGATCGGCCGCCTTCTCATCGCCGCGACCGATCCAGTCGGCGCTGGCAATGGCGGCCTGTTCGGCCACGCGGGCCAGGCCAAGAGAAAGCATTCGGTCATTGAAATCGATTGGGGTGGACATCGCCGGTAATCCTTCGTGAGAGCCGCGTCGCCTGTTGAGTACCCCGCGCCGGGACAGGGCCGCAAGAGGATAGCGGGTCTCGGCCCGGAAGGTGTGGTTAATGCGCGGCCCCGGACCAAAGGGATCTCCCCAACACCAAAGGGCGGCTGAACACCGCCCTTCACCAGTCCATTTGCCCTGCCAGCGTCAGCCGATGATCAGCAGGTTGTCCATTCCAAAGAATTCCCCGCCTGCTTCAAAGACAACCTCATCCACGGAGTCAAAGATCGCATCGTCGAATTCCACGAAACTTGTCGCCCCTTGAGTCAGCGTGATCGTCTGGCTGCCAGTCAGGACACCGTCGTCATACCCGTGAACCTGCAAGGTCATGCTCGACGCGAAAGGCGCGGTGAAATAGGCGCTCTCAAGATCGAAATTCGTCTCACGGGAAATCGTCACATCCGCCGCGCCGTTGTTCGCCACGAACATGCCGGATTGCAGCGCCGCGTCGTAGGGGTTGCCGCTGCGTCCATCAGACAGCGTTGCGTCCACGGTGCCCCAGTCGCCCGAATAGATCAGCCCGCCGGGCCCGCCGCTCACCCCCGACTCAAAGGTTTGCAACAGCGGATTGATCACATCCTCGCCGTCCGCCAGCCCGTTGATGGTGATCGTCACAGCCTGAGTTGCCTCCCCCCCCAATCCGTCGTCCACGACAAAGATGAAGGTGTCGGTCAGGGTCTCGTCCAATTCCAACGCCTGCACGTCCGCGTTGACGTTGTCGAGCGTGTAGGTCCAGGTCCCAAACAGATCCACGGTCATCGACCCGTAGGTGCCCGCGCCACCGCCCTGGACAGCCCAGTTAAAGATGTCGGGACCATAGTCCACATCCTCGGCCAAAATCGTGCCGCTGACGGTCAACAGCGTGTCCTCTGTCACCTCGCCGGTGAAATCGCCGCCAACGATCTCGGGAGCGTCATTAACGCCGAATATCGTGATGCCAATCAGTTCGGAGGCGGCACCGCCGTTGCCGTCATCAATGTTGATGTCATAGGAAAACGTCACCGAGTCGCCGCTGCCAAGGTACTGGAACTGCGCGTTCTCTGCCGAAAAGTTCCAGTCCGCCGTCCCGTTTGCAACCCCGGTCGTGTCCGAGGCCGCGACCGTCAGGAAATCCTCTGCCGCCGCCCCTGTCAGCCCAACGTTCAGGCCGTCAATCCCTGCAAGGCCCGCGTCGGCCACATGGGTGTCGGACAGATCGACATCTGAAAACAGGATGCTGCCGAACGTGGTCAGTACTGGCGTGCTGTCATCCTCCGTGACCGACCCCGTCAGATCAGAGGCACCGCCGTCGATAACCACATCGTCGTTCAAACCCTCTATGACGATATCGCGGATCAGCACCGACACCCCGCCCTGCCCGTCTGACACCTCGACTGTGATCGTCTCGGTGGCACTTTCGCCCACCGCAAGGTATTGAAACACGGCCCCGGGATCAAAGGTGACGGTGAATTGCGCGCCGGTGTAGTTTCCGTTCGTCACATCGACCGGGCCGCCAGCCGAGACCGTCCCGTCGGACACAGAAATATCGTCAAGGTTGACCGTGCCGCCGTCAAAATCGAAGGCATCAAAGGTAAAGACCTTTACCGTGTCCTCATCGGCGACCTGATCGTCCAGCAGCACCAAAGGCGCGTTGTTCTGCCCGATCAGATAGGTGAAGTCGCCAAACTCCAGCGTGCCGATCTGCTTTACCGTGTCGGTGCCTTCGTCGCCCGCATCAGGGCTGGTGTCCTCGACCACCGTGGCGTTGCCCTGACCATCGTAGATCAGGAAATCAAAGATAGAGCCCGCATAGACCGCCGTGTCATTGCCGTCATTGCCGCGAATCGTATCGTCGCCACCGCCGCCTTCGACGGTGTCATCGCCGTCCCCGGCATTGATCACGTCACCCTGATCCGATCCGGTGATATCGTCGTTGCCGTCTCCGCCGTTGATATGGACGGCCTCATCGGGATCGACCGGCGCAAGTGTATCGTCACCGTCAGTCCCGGTGATCGGATGACCAAATTTATTGGAATTATCTTTTGGCATATGTCGTCCCCCCGTCGAACCGGAGCCGCCAAATTCCAAGGCGCGGCAGTGCCAAAACGGCGTCGCCGGACACCGATTATGGTGCCGCTATCCAATCCTTAACGAAAGGTTAACCTCAGAACGCGAAATCACCAAACCTTTTGGTGACGCTACGTCATTCATCGCGACGCAGGGGCGCCGCGATGACCTGCATCAGACCTCTTCGATGCGCAGGGCCACCGGGGGCGACATCATCACACCCGTGGTCTCCATCCCCGCCAAGGCCTGATCCAGAGCGGCCCGCGTCGTCCGATGGGTCACGATCAGAACCGGGGCGCTGTCGTTGGTGTGATCGTACTGCCGCATTCGATTGATCGACACGCCCGCCTCCCCCAATGCCGTGGCCACCTTGGCCAATGCACCGGGTTTGTCCGCCAGAGCGGTGCGCAGGTAATAAGGCGCGGGGGTCGAGGCCATGGCAGGCACAGCCGGTTTCAAGGCATCCGCCGGACGACCAAAGGTCGACACCCGCAGCCCGCGCGCAATGTCCATGACATCGCCCATGACGGCGCTGGCGGTTGGGCCTTCACCCGCGCCCGCACCACGCAGCACGATCTGGCCAACCTGGTCACCCTCGATCACCACCATGTTGGTGCCGCCCTGCAACTGACCCAGCGGCGAATTGGCAGGCACAAGGCAGGGTGCCATGCTCTGCTCCAACCCCCGACCGGTCATCCGCGCCACCCCCAAAAGCTTGATCCGAAAGCCCATGTCGGCGGCCTGCCGGATGTCTTCGATGGTGACACTGCCGATGCCTTCCAGTTCCACCGCGTCAAAGGCCACCTGCGTGCCAAAGGCGATGGAAGACAGCAGCGACAGCTTATGCCCCGCGTCGATCCCGCCCACGTCCAGCTGCGGATCAGCTTCCAGATAGCCCAGCGCGTCCGCCTCGGCAAAGGCCGCGTCATAGCTCAGGCCCGCATCCTCCATCCGGGTCAGGATGTAGTTGCAGGTGCCGTTCATCACCCCCATGACGCGCTCGATCTCGTTGCCTGCAAGCCCCTCGGTCAGCGCCTTGATGACCGGGATGCCGCCCGCTACGGCTGCCTCGAACCGCAACACGGCCCCTGTGGATTCCGCCAGTTCGGCCAACGCCTGCCCGTGATGGGCCAACATCGCCTTGTTGGCGGTGACCACATCCTTGCCCGCCTTGAGCGCCGCCTCGACGGCGGCCTTGGCCGGCCCGTCGCTGCCGCCCATAAGTTCGACAAAGACATCCACGTCATCCCGGGTCGCCAGCGCAACGGGGTCGTCCTCCCACGCGTAGGACGACAGCGAAACGCCGCGATCCTTGTCGCGCGTGCGGGCAGAGACCGCGCTGATCTCGATAGCGCGCCCGGCGCGTTCCGTCAGCAGCGCCGCCTTCTGGCGCAGGATTTTGACGACACCGGTGCCCACGGTCCCCAGACCGGCAATACCAAGGCGTAGTGGCTGGGACATGGGACGGACTCCTGTTTTTCCTTGGATCGATCAGTGCCCCGGTTACCGCCAAGCAGCCGCAGGGACAAGAGCGCGCGGCACAGCATTGGCCCACTGGCCGCATCACGCCTTTGGAGAAGGCATTGTAAGGTGGTTACTGCGCGCGCAACTCTGCCGCCCGGCGGCGCAGGCGCGCCACACGCCCGTCAACCCCGCGCGGCGCAATCGCGACCCGCTGCAAACGGTCCGCCCGCGCCCGCAAGGCGTTGACGCGGCCCTCCACGGTTGCGATCTCGGCACCAGATGCGCGCGGGACGGCACCATTCAACAACGTGTCGATTGGCAGGAAATCCGGATAGGCCGCCGTCGCCACACCCGGCGTCGCCACCGCGTCCAGTTCCGGGAACTGGGTACAGCCCGCAAGGCCACCCGCGACAGCCAGCCAGATCAGGATATGACACGACACCTTGCGCATGTGACTGTCATGCCCCAGCCTGCGGAGACTGGCAAGCATCCCGCTTGATCTGAACGTTCGTTCAGATAACCATGGCAGACATGGCACGCACTCAGGGAAGCCACTCCGAAATCACCGGCCCGCGCATCCGCGAGGCGGCACTGCGGCTGTTCGCGGAACGCGGCTACGCGGCTGTCTCCATGCGCCAGATCGCGTCAGAGGTGGGACTGCAGGCGGGCGCGCTCTACAACTACACGCCTGACAAACAGGCGCTGCTGTTCTCGCTGATGCACGACCACATGGACGACCTGCTGACCGACTGGCGCGCGCGCGCCGCAACAGGTTCGCCACAGAGGCGACTCGAGGATTTCGTGCGCTTCCACATCGGCTTTCACCTCGAACGGCCAGAGCTTGTCTTCATCGCCTACATGGAACTGCGCAACCTGACGCCAGAGCATTTCGCAATCATCGAAGGCCTGAGGCGCGACTACGAAGACGCGCTTGAGGACATCCTGCGCGCAGGCCGCGATGCGGGCCTGTTCGACGTTGCGGATACCAAACTTGCAACCCTTGCGGTGATCGCCATGTTGACCGGCATCACCACATGGTATCGCCCCGGCGGCCGCCTCGGGGTGACGCAGGTGCAGGATCTCTACTGCGACATGGTGCGCAAGGCGGTCGCGGCATAGCCCGTCGTCAAGGTCCAGCCTGTTCCCCGGAGCCATCTCTCGCTTGATGCCGATCAGAGCCGGGGGCGCGCGCCGTGCAAGGGGGCGCAGCCCCGCGCTTGCGCGGCTTGCCCTTGCAGGGCGCGCGGCTCTGGCTCAGGCAGCAAGAAAGCGAGCGATGGGTTCGGGGAACAGGCGGGTCTGTTCACGGGTGAATCGCAAAGCAGCAAACGCGCCGCAAGGCGCGACTCGACAGGGTCGGCGGGCGGGCGATGTTGCGGCCCGCAAGGGCTGTGACGAGTCCCGTCCGGCGACCCAAATCAAAATACGCGGTCAGGGCGTCCGGCTTGCCTGTATCGACTCGAGGTATTCCGCCAGCGCCACCAGCTTGCGCGGCGTCGGCGTCGGCTTGCCGTCGCCGCTGTCGTAGGGCACCAGATCCCCTTCCAGCAGCGCGCCGAACTCCGGCATCCCCGGCCCCGCCAGATCCGACCGGGCATACCCGTCGATGATCGACATGATCTTGGCGCGCGGGAACACGTCGCGGTTTCGGACCTTGATCAGCGTCAGGTTTTTCGGCGGCTTTTTCATCGCCCGCGCCATCCGACCGTCGCCCTTGCCGTCCTCGCCATGACAGACGGCGCAATTGGCCATGAACAGCGCGCGCCCGTCCTGTGGTCCCGGCATCGCGCCGTCTTCCACACAACCGGCCAGAGCCAATGCCGCCGCCAGCCCGATGATCACCTTGTGCATTCCTGCCCTCATTTTCTGCCTCTGCCTGTCTCCTGCCAAAGCGCCGCGCCGGGGACAAGCCCTCTCAGCTTTCGCCATCGACCTGCAGGCTGTTCACAAAGGCCACCACGTCCAGCAGGCCCTTGGGGGTCATGATGATCTCCCCCGACGGTGCGCGCCATTCCACCACCGGGCCTTTCAACGCCTGCCCGAACTCGGGCATCGAGCCGCGGTGGAACTTGCCCGGATAACCGTGGATCGTCTCCATCACCCGTTCGGCCGGAAAGCTGCCGCCATTGGCCACCGCCAGACCGGTCAGATCCGGCGGCGAAACCGGCAGATCGACGCCCAATGGCCCATCGCCCTGCCCCGTGTCGCCATGACAATAGGCGCAATTGGCCGCAAAAACCTCGGCACCGGGGTGAGTGTCCGCCTCGTCGATGCTGGACCGCGAAGGGGCAAACCACCCGCGGCTTGTGCCGTCCTGCCTTGCCAAGAAAGGCGTGCAGGCGGTCGCTGTGATCAGCGCCGCCACGGCCAGTGCCTTGATATACATGTCCCGCTCCGTTCTTGTTCTTGTCGGTCAGGGGCGGCCCGTCGCCCCCCGGGACCCGCCACCGCCCTGACAGGTGGTGACAGCCGCCACAGGTCCGGTCATAGTCGCGCCGGACAGACGGGAGGTCCTCATGCTTGATCCTGCCACCGCGCAGCGCCTGTTGGAAGAGAATTTCGCACCCTGGGTGATGGCGTTGCAGCCAAGGGTCACCGCGATCGGCGAAGAGTCGGCCGTGCTGGAGATCCCTGTGACGCCCGATATCGCCCGTATGGGCGGGATTGTGTGTGGTCAGGCGCTGGCGACCTTGGCGGACACCTCGATGGTTTTTGCCTGCGCCGGGCGGCTGGGGGCGTTCAAACCCGTGGCCACCACCAATCTTGAGACCCGCTTTCTCAGCGCCGCGCGGGGCGAGGCGGTGCGCTGTACGGCGCGGGTGATCAAGGCCGGGCGGGCGATGATCTTTGCCGAGGCCACGCTGATCCGGCTGCCCGATGCGGTGCCTGTAGCGGCGGCCAGCGCGACCTTTTTCTTTGCTGAATGAAAGACCGAGAATGACTCAATATGCCCTTGTCATGCTGCTGGCTGGGATCGGCATCCCGACCTTGGCGGCGCTCAACGCGGCGCTTGGTGTGCGGCTGGGGTCGCCCATCGCGGCGGCGGTGGTGCTGTTTTGCGTGGCGCTGGCCTCGACGCTGGCGGTCTGGCTGGCCAGCGGGGCCAAGGGTTTGGGGGGTGTGATAGAGGCGCCTCGGCACCTGTTTCTGGGCGGGTGTTTCGTGGCGTTTTACGTGCTGTCGGTGACGATCATCGCGCCCAAATTCGGGGTTGGAAACGCGGTCTTTTTCGTGCTCATCGGGCAGTTGATCAGCGCCGCCGCAATCGATCATTTTGGCCTTTTCGGGGCGCGGCTCACGCCGCTGACCCTGACCCGTGCCACGGGCATCGCGGTGATGGCGCTGGGGGTCTGGATCACTCAGCGGGCCTGAGGCTGTCCACGCGTGGACAGCCCACAGGGCACGCAATATCAATGGGTTACAGAGACAAATTTACCTTTTGGTGATAAACCCGCCCCCGCGAGGACGCGCCGTGCGGAGTATTAACCCGGCATCACAAGACGGCGCGACTCAGGGTGTTTCGCCCGCAAGGGCGCGCAGCTGCTGCCAGAGCGCCTCTGGCACATCCGCCGTGTCGGCAGGCACGCGACCCGCGCCGGGCATCCGCGCGCCGTCATCCTGCGTGACCACCTCTGCCAGCCCCGACAGCCGGTCAAAGAAATCGCCCTGACCGGGATCAATGATCAGGAAATACTGGCCAAGGTCATGCGGCGCGCCCTCTGGTGCCTTGAGCGGTTTGACGTCCCGGCTGAGCACCCCTCCGCCCAGACAGGCGGCGAGAATCTCGGCCATCAGGCCAAGGCCCCAGCCCTTGTACCCCCCCGCAGAGGTCAGCGACCCCGACAGCGCGGCGTCGGGGTCCGTGGTCGGGCGGCCATCGGCGTCGACGGCCCAGCCCTCGGGGATCGGCTCTCCCGCCGCCTTGGCCATGGTGATCCGGCCCAGCGCCACGGTTGTCGTGCTCTGGTCGAACATCATCGCCACGCCGCCCTGCCCGTCCGGCACCGCAAAGGCGATGGGATTGGTGCCGATCACACGGGTCTTGCCGCCCGGTGCCGCCACGATGGGTGAGGCATTGGTCAGACCAAAACCCAGCGCCCCGCCTTTGGCGATCTGTTCAGTGAAATAGCCCAGCGCGGTGCAGGTGTGGGCGTGATGCAGCGCAAGACTGACAAGGCCGGTGTCGCGCGCCGCCTGCAACGCCTGCGGCAAAGCGGCGGCAAAGGCGGTTTGCGCAAATCCGTGGGCGGCATCGACGCGGAGTTCGGACGCGCGGGGGCGGCTGATCTTGGGCACGGCCCGACCATCGACGCGCCCCGAGCGCAACTGCTGGCAATAGCTTTCAAGGTAATACAGCCCGCAAATCCGGTTTCCCCGCGCCTCGGCCCAAGCAATCGCGCGGGCCATTTCGGCAGCGATGGCGGCGTCCGCCCCATGCGCGGCCAGCGCGGTTTCGGAGAGGCGGAAAATCTCGGTGATCGTGATCTGGGGCATCGGTTTACTCCTGCGCGTTTGGGCAAGCCTATGCCGCACGCGCCGAAACGAAAACCGATTAGGCCGAAGGTCGGGTCATATGCCGTCAAACTTTGCGTCGCGGCGGCGACGGGCCATGTCGATCCGGGTGATCAGGCGATTAAGCAGGGCCGCAAGGATCAGGACAACGCCAAGCCCCCAGTAGGACCAGAGCGCCACGAAAACCCACATCAGGTTCACGAAGATCAGGATCATGTTTGCGGTCATGTAATTCTCGACCGGTTTGGGGTGATGGTTCTCCATCGCGCGGCCTCCTGCGCCAGCCTCCTTCGCTTGCGCAAGATAGCCCAGGACGACGGCAAGTCAGGTCAGGATTCCGCGATCTGCTGAAATATTGGTTAATATCCGCTCAGAAAGCCCCGGGTCACGGCCCTAGGACGCGGTGGATTTGCGGGCCGCCTCCAGCGCCCTTGGCAGCGCCTCGGCCAGTATTGCCATATCTTCGGGACGGCCCGCGCTGATGCGGATGCAGCGGTCCTGCGGCGCGACAAAGGGCATCCGGACAAAGACGCCCTGATCAATGAGACCAGCCAGAACGGCGCGGGCGAAATCGCCGTCTTTGCCGCAGTCCACCGCCACAAAGTTGGTCGCTGAGGGCAACGTGGTCAGCCCGTTTTCTGCGGCGATGCGGTTCACCTCTGTCCGCCCCTCGGCGGTCAGGCGGATGACCTCTTGCAGCCATTCGGTATCGCCCAGCGCGGCCAGCGCCCCGGCCAGTGCAAAGCGGTTCATGCCGAAATGGTTGCGGATCTTGTCAAACGCCTTGATCGTATCGGTCGCCGCCACGGCATAGCCGATGCGCGCGCCCGCCATGCCATACGCCTTTGAAAAGGTGCGAAACCTGACGACGCGCGGGTCTTCGGCGTCGATTTGCGGCGCGGTGCCTTCGGGGGCAAATTCGACATAAGCCTCATCCAGCGCCAGCACGCAGCCGTCGGGCAGGTCGTCCAGCGCCGCCTCTATCGCGGCCCCGCTGTGCCATGTGCCCATCGGGTTGTCGGGATTGGCGAGGTAGACGATCTTGGCGTCGACCTCTGCCGCCTTGGCGATCAGCCCGGCGAGGTCTTCGTGGTCGCCCTTGAAGGGCAGCTTGTGCAGTACGCCGCCAAAACCGTTTACGTGATAGTTGAAGGTCGGATAGGCCCCGTCGGAGGTGACAACCGCATCCCCAGGGGCCACCAGCAGGCGCACCAGATAGCCCAACAGCCCGTCGATGCCCTCACCGATCAGGATGTTTTGCGGCGTGCAGGTCAGTTGCTCTGCCAGCGCGCCTTTGAGGTCCAGATGCGAGGGGTCGGCGTATTTCCAGATGTCCGCCGCCTCGTCCTGCATGGCGGCGATGGCAAAGGGGGACGGGCCAAAGACGTTTTCGTTTGCGCCAAGGCGGGTGCGGAAACGGGCACCGCGGGCGCGCTCTTGCAGTTCGGGGCCGACAAAGGGCACGGATGCGGGGAGCGCGGCGATGAGGGCGGGGTATCGGGGTCCAGTCATGGCCGCAGTTATGGCGGCGCGGGCGGCTGCGTCAACGTGGGATTTTGACGGGGCGGTGTAAGGGCCGATGGCACGGTCCGCGTGGCGACGACAGGCCACGACTGGCGGATGGTCGCGCGGCAGGAGCGCGGACAGGTTGACCCGGACCGGGCAAAAGGCCAGTTTCCGCCACGAGCAGGACCAGAAAGAGCCCCATGACGCGCCAGCCGCCGCCCTTTGCCCCGTTTGAATGGATGATCGCCTGGCGCTATTTGCGCGCCAAACGCGCCGAGGGCGGGGTGTCCGTCATGACGTGGATTTCCCTGATCGGGATCACGCTGGCGGTGTTTGCGCTGATCGCGACCTTGGCGGTGCGGTCGGGATTTCGGGCCGAGTTTGTGGACACGATTGTCGGGGCCAATGCCCATGTCACCGTCTACCACATCCAGCATGTGGATGAGGCCGGGATACCGACGCGCACCCTGCCCGATTACGCCGCCATGGCCGAGAGCGTGCGCGCCGTACCGGGCGTCACGCGAGTGGCGCCTTTGGTCAAGGGGCAGGTCATGGCGACGGGCAATGGCCGCAATGCGGGGGTCGAGGTCTTCGGCATCGCGCAGGCGGATCTGGTGGAGATCCCGCGCATCGCCGACCCGGACACTGGCCGAGGCAACCTGACGGATTTTGAGGGCGGCGTGGCCATCGGGTCCGGCGTGGCGCAGATGTTGGGGGTGGGTCTGGGCGACAAGATCGACCTGATCTCTCCCAACGGGGTGAAGACGCCGTTCGGGGTCAGCCCGCGGGTCAAGACCTATGATGTGACCTATATCTTTACCGCCGGGCGCTATGACATCGACCGCACGCGCATCTACATGCCCTTCGCCGAGGCGCAGCTGTATTTCAACCGCGAGGGCGTGGCGGATGAGCTGGAGATCACCGTCGAGGACCCCGAAGAGGTCGAACGCTACAGCAGCCCCATCGGTCAGGCGGCGGGGGCTGGCGCTCTGGTCTGGACGTGGCAGGACGCCAGCGGCGGGTTCCTGCGGGCGCTGGATATTGAGGATAACGTGATGTTCGTGATCCTGTCGGTGCTGGTGCTGATCGCCGCCATGAACATCGTGTCGGGGCTGATCATGCTGGTCAAGAACAAGGGCCGCGACATCGGTATCCTGCGCACCATGGGCCTGACCGAGGGGTCTGTCATGCGGGTGTTTTTCATCTGCGGGTCGTTCACCGGGTTGATCGGCACCGCCTTGGGCGTGCTGCTGGGCTGCCTGTTCGCGATCTACATCGACCCGATCTTTGCCGTTGTGAACTACCTGTCAGGTGGCGGCGTCTGGGACCCGTCGATCCGGGGCATCTATGCGCTGCCCGCGCAGCTACAGCTCAAAGACGTGGTATCGGCGGTTTCGCTGTCGCTGGGGCTGAGTTTTATCGTCACGATCTTTCCGGCGCGGCGCGCGGCCCGGATGAACCCGGTGGAGGCGCTGCGCTATGAGTGAGACGGTCCTGCGCCTGACGGGCATCGAAAAGAGTTACAACAAGGGCAAACCGAACGAGGTGAACGTACTGCGCGGCATCGACCTGAGCGTCGGACGCGGCGAGGTTGTGGCGCTGGTCGCGCCCTCGGGTGCGGGCAAGTCGACGTTGCTGCACATCGCCGGGCTGCTGGACACGCCGGATGCGGGCACGGTCGAGATCGGCGGCGAGGCGATGCAAGGCCAAAGCGACCGGCGGCGCACAGCCGTGCGGCGGGCGGATGTGGGGTTTGTGTACCAGTTCCACCACCTGCTGCCCGAGTTCACGGCGCTGGAAAACATCGTGCTGCCGCAACTGGCCAATGGCGCGAGCCGCGCCGAGGCCGAGGCGCGGGCGCTGACCCTGCTGGACAGCGTTGGCATCAAGGATCGGGCCACCCACCGCCCCGCCGCTCTGTCTGGGGGCGAACAACAGCGGGTCGCCTTTTGCCGCGCGATGGCGAACACGCCGCGCCTGTTGCTGGCGGATGAGCCGACCGGCAACCTGGACCCCACCACATCGGATCGCGTGTTTGGCGCGTTGATGACGCTGGTGCGCGAAACCGGCCTGTCTGCGCTGATCGCCACCCATAACCTTGACCTTGCGGCACAGATGGACCGGCGGCTGCGGCTGGACAGCGGTGGGCTGCACGCGGAGTGATCCGCGTGCAGTGATCTTTAGGCGGCGGTCAGTGCAGCAACCGCCGCATCCACGGCCCCGCCCCCGTGCGGGATGTCCAGCGCGGTCATGGCCGCCTCAACCACACCGATCATGCCAAGCATTCCGTGGGCATTCACATGCCCCATATGGCCAAAGCGGAAATAGCCCGAACTTGTGGGATCTTCGGGGTCTTCGACACCCAGACCGATGCCCAGCACCACGCCCGCCTCATCGCGGCACCATGCGCGCAGACGGTCGCCGTGCGGCGCGCCAAGCTGTGCCGCCGTCACCGCATGCGAGCGATGCGCGCGCTCTGCCACGTTCAGTCCGAAGGGGCCCTCCGCGGACCACGCCTCTCCTGCGGCCCAGAGCGCCTGCGCCAGCCGGGCATGACGCGCCCAGATGTTTTCGATCCCCTCTTCGTGGATCATGTCCAGCGCCGCGCGCAGCCCGAACAGGTGATGCGTGGGCGCGGTGCCGCCAAAAAACTGGTAGAACATTTCCGGCTCTGCCCGCGCGGTCCAATCCCAGTAGCGTGACACACGCGGCATGGCCCGGCGCACGTCGGCGGCGCGATCATTGAAAAAGACAAAGCCCAGCCCCGGCGGCACCATAAGCCCCTTTTGCGAGCCGGTGACCATCACATCGGCCCCCCATGCGTCCATCTCGAACCTGTCACAGCCCAGCGAGGCGATGCAGTCGACCATCAGCAAGGCGGGATGGCCGACCTCATCCAGGACCTTGCGCAAACTTGCGATGTCCGACCGGACCGAGGACGAGGTGTCCACATGCACCGCCAGAACCGCCTTGATCCTTTGCCCCTTGTCCGCCTCCAGCGCTGCGCGCACACGCTGGGGATCAATCGGCACCTTGCGGCCGTGTTCGATGATTTCGACATTGGCCCCCAACCCCTGCGCCATCTCTGCCCAGCCGTGGCCAAAGCGCCCGGTGGTCGGCACCAGCACGGTGTCGCCCGGGGCCACGGTGTTGGACAGGGCCGCCTCCCACGCGCCGTGGCCATTGCAGATATACATCGCCACGCGGCCCTTGGTCCGCGCCACGGCGCAAAGATCAGGCACCATCCCGGCCATCATCTGGTGCAGCTCTGGGTCGTAGATATCGGGTGCGGGTTGGTGCATCGCCTGCAACACACGGTCGGGCATCATGGATGGACCCGGCAGGGCCATGTGGGGGCGTCCATTGGACAGTGGCATCGGGGGTCTCCTGTCTGTTGCGGCGCGACGTTACCCGGCGGCGGCCTGCCGTCAAGACGCGCTTTGCTGGACAGCCCGCCGAATGCCGCGTAAACCGCCCGCCGGAACGCTGAGGATCCGCGCGCACATGCTGGCAAAACTCTGGAGCAGGTTGGACAAGGCGGAACGCAAGCTGCGCCGCTCCTTCGGCACGGATATTTCAACGCCCGAGGCGCGGCGTTGGTCAAAGCTGCATTACAATCTGTTCGATCACGCGTTTCTGCGCGTGCTGTGGACAAACTTCTTTCAGATTGCACCGGGGGTGTACCGATCAAACCAGCCGACGCACCGGCGGTTCGAACGCTATGCCGCGATGGGGATCAAGACGGTTGTGAACCTGCGCGGCGAGGACCGGTTCGCGCATTACCTGTTCGAGAAAGAAAGCCTTGAGCAGTTGGGGATCACACTGGTCGATGCCAAGCTCTGGGCGCGTGAGGCGGCCCCGCGCAAACGCATCGTCGGCGTCATCGACGCGCTGCGGGCCGCCGAAAAGCCGATGATGTTTCACTGTAAATCCGGTGCCGACAGGGCCGGGTTCGTCGCGGCCATGTACCTGCTAATCTTTGAGAACGCGCCCATCGAGGTTGCCAAGAAACAGCTGAGCCTGCGCTACATTCACCTCGATTTCACCAAGACCGGGGTGCAGGATTATATCCTGCGGGTCTATGAGGCGCGCCTGACACTGGGCCAGATCGGGTTCGAGGACTGGATTCGCACCGAATATCACGCCAAGACCATCCAGCCCGCATGGGAGGCCCGCCGCCCCGAGATCGACTGCGCGCGGGAGTTGATGGGTGGCTGAACCGGACCCTGTGCCGCGGCGGCTGTTGCTCTGGCTCTGGCGGCGCTACCTGAAGCGCTACGCCGGGTTGATGGCCATTGCGATGCTGTTCATGGCGCTTGAGGGCAGCATGTTCGGCCTGCTCAGCTACATGATGAAGCCGATGTTCGACGATGTCTTTGTCGGCGGCAATGCCGATGCGCTGGTCTGGGTCGGGCTGGCGGTCATGGGGATCTTTACCGTGCGGGCGGTGGCCAGCGTGGTGCAGAAGGTGCTGCTGACGCGGGTCAGCCAGATGTCGATGGGCGATATCCGGCAGGACATGCTGGACCATCTAATGACGCTGGACCCGGAGTTTCACAACGACCACGGGCCGGGCTATCTGATCCAGCGGGTCGAGGGCGATGTGAACGCCATCGCCAAGGTCTGGAACACGTTGGTGACGGGTGCCGGGCGCGACGTGGTGGCGCTGATCTCGTTGTTCGGGGTGGCGCTGGTCATCGACTGGCGCTGGACGCTGGTGGCGCTGGTGGGCGCGCCTTTGCTGGTTGTGCCTTCGGTGCTGCTGCAACGCTTTGTGCGGGGCAATGCGCGGCACGTGCGCGATATCGCGGCGCGGCTGTCGACGCGGCTGAACGAGGTGTTTCACGGGATTGCGCCGGTCAAGCTGAACCAGCTGGAACGCTGGATGGGCAAGAAGTACCGCGATCTGACGCGGCAGCGCATCCGCGCAGAGACGCGGTCGGCGGCGGGTCAGGCGTCCTTGCCCGGTCTGATCGACCTGATGTCGGGGATCGGCTTTGTCGGGGTGTTGTATTTCGGCGGCAGCGAGATTCTGGCGGGCGAAAAGACCGTCGGCGATTTCATGGCCTTTTTTACCGCGATCGGGCTGGCGTTTGAACCGCTGCGCCGTCTGGGGGCGGTCTCTGGCGTGTGGCAGGTGGCGGCAGCCAGTATCGAGCGGATCATCGAGATGCTGAACACGCAGCCGCGGCTGCGTGACCCCGACAGCCCCGTAGCCCCGCCCGAGGGTGTGCCGGGCATCTCTTTGCGCGATGTCCATCTGCGCTTTGCCGACACTCAGGTGCTGCGCGGGCTGAGCTTTACCGCAGCACCGGGGCAGACCACCGCGCTGGTCGGGGCATCGGGCGCGGGGAAATCCACCGTGTTCAACCTGCTGACCCGGATGGCAGAGGCGCAGGACGGCGATGTGGACATTGGCGGCGTGCCGGTGGCGGCGATGAAACTGTGCAGCTTGCGCGGCATGATCTCTGTCGTCAGCCAGGAGGCGCTGCTGTTCGACGAGACGCTGCGCGACAATATTGTGCTGGACCGCACCGTAAGTGAGGCGGAACTGGACGCCGCCCTGAAGGCCGCGCATGTAGCGGATTTCCTGCCCCGGCTGGAGGCCGGGCTGGAGACACAGGTCGGCCCGCGCGGATCGCGCCTGTCGGGCGGTCAGCGGCAGCGGGTGGCGATTGCCCGCGCCCTGCTGCGGGACACGCCCATCCTGCTGCTGGACGAGGCCACCAGCGCGCTGGACGCGCAGTCAGAGGCCGTGGTGCAGGCCGCGCTGGAACAACTGTCGCAGGGGCGCACGACGCTGGTCATTGCGCACCGTCTGTCGACCGTGCGCAACGCCGACAAGATCGTGGTGATGGCGGCAGGCCGTGTGGTCGAGGAAGGCACTCATGACGCGCTGATCGCGCAGGGCGGTGCCTATGCGGATCTGTACAAGTTGCAGTTCGACGCGCCGCAGTAGCGCGTCACCGGCGATAAGACCGCGCCAGCGCCTCTGGGTCGGCCCCGGCCAGATAGCGCGCCAGCGTGGTCAGGTTCCGCGCCCCGCGCCGCAGCCAACCCTGTTGCTGATACTTCTGCGCCGAGGTGATCGCCGTTGCAGGCAGCGGGTGCAGCCGCGCGCCAAGGCGGCGAGCCAGTGCAACGTCCTCCATCAGTGGCATATCCGGGTAGCCGCCCACAGACTCCAGCGTGGCGCGGTCGATCAGCAAACCCTGATCGCCATAGGGCAAGCGGAACAGATGCGACCGCAGGTTCGCCCAGCCTGCGACGCAACGGGGCATCCCCCCGGCGGCATCGAAGGCAAGGCGGAAATGATAGGCACCGGGCTGCGATAGCGCAGCGGTCACGGTCTCTGCCCAGCCCTCGGCCAGTCGCGTGTCGGCATGCAGCACCAGCAGCCAGTTGCCCTCTGCCGCCTGCGTGCCGCGCCGCAACTGCCCGCCACGCGACGCGGGACCGGTAACAATCCGCGCGCCTGCCTGTTCGGCAAAGGCCAAGGTGCCATCGCTGGACCCGCCGTCCGAGATCACAAGGTCGCGCACCAGTCCCGCTTGCAGCCCCTCGGACAGGCTGCCAAGGCAGACGGGCAGACTGCCGCCTGCATTCAAGGTGGGGATCACAATGGAAATCGGTGCGCGCATGGGCCTGTTCGAAGGTTGCCTAGGGGCCTATATGCGACCCTAAGACGAAAGGGAAAGCGAATGGCGGATGATAACCGAAAGGTTCTGCGGGTCAGCGGCACCGGGGCGCGCGATTTTCTGCAAGGGCTGGTGACCAATGACGTGGCCGGCCTGGACCACGGCGCGGTCTATACCGCGTTGCTGACGCCGCAGGGCAAGTATCTGGCCGACTTCTTTCTGGTGCCCGATGGCAATGACGTGTTGGTCGACGCCGACGCCGGTCAGGCGGCGGCGCTGAAACAACGCCTGATGATGTACAAGCTGCGCTCTCCGATCCAGATCGAAGAGACCGAGATCGCGGTCAGCCGGGGTGTGGGCGACGCGCCCGAGGGGGCCTTTGCCGACCCGCGCCACCCGTCGCTGGGCTGGCGCGGCTATGCCGGTCAACCGGGGGACGCGGCGGATTGGGATGCGCTGCGGGTGGCGGCCTGCGTGCCGCAGGCGGGTGTCGAACTGACGCCCGATACCTTTATCCTTGAGGTCGGCTTTGAACGGCTGAACGGCGTCGATTTCCGCAAGGGTTGTTATGTCGGGCAGGAAGTCACCGCGCGGATGAAGCACAAGACGGAGCTGCGCAAAGGTCTGGCACGGGTCGCGGTCGAGGGTACGGCCCCGGTGGGGACCGAGATCCTGTCCGGCGAAAAGATCGCCGGAACGCTGTTCACCCAAGGCGGCGGTTTTGGCCTTGCCTACCTGCGCTTTGACCGCGCGGGTGAGGACATGCTGGCAGGAGAGGCCAAGGTCCACTGGCGGGGCTGAACCTCAGAGCCGCTTTTCATAGACCTCTACCGACAAATGCGCCCCCGCGCCACGCATCAGCGCCGCGCTGGGGGCGTTGAAGGCATGGACGCGGGTGATCCAGCCGGTGCAGCCCATCGCCGCGATGTCGCGTTCAAACCGCGCGATCAGGCGGCCTGCAAGGCCACGATGCCGCCAGATCGGCTGGACGTAGATGTGATCCAGCACGGCCTGCCGCCTTGGATGTTCCAGCGCGGTTGCGGCAGTGTCGATGGCCTGCCACATCAGGTAGCCGCGCGGCACGCCCTCTGTCCGGTACAGCAGGACATGCGCCCCCTGCCCCAGTTTTTCGGCAAAGAAGCTTTGCAGCGCCGCGCCGGTGCCGTCGGTGTGAAACCGTTCCGGCACGTCGCTGGCGTGATGCGCGTTCAGCGCGTAGAGCATGTCGGCCAGCGCGGGAATGTCGCTGTCATGTGCGGTGTCGATCATCAAAAAGGCCTCCTGGCGATGCGCCGGAGGCCTTAGATCAGTTCAGTTGTCACCCCCGGCAAAAACGGGGGATTTGCGCGCGGGCCCCGTGGTCAGGCGCGCTCGGTATATTCCATGGTTTCGGTGTTCACGACGACGTCTTCGTCCTGACCGACAAAGGGCGGCACCGTGATGCGCACACCGTTGTCGAGAACCGCGGGTTTAAAGCTGTTGGCAGCGGTCTGGCCTTTGACGACCGGCTCTGTCTCGACGATTTTGCAGACCACCTTTTGCGGCAGCGTGGCGTTCAGCGCCTCGGTGTCGTGGAATTCCACGACGATGGTCATGCCGTCCTGCAGGAAGGGACGCCGCTCGCCAAGGATGTCGGCGGGCAGTTCGACCTGATCAAAGGTTTCGGTGTCCATGAAGGTCAGCATCCCGTCGGTCTCAAAAAGGAACTGCATGTCCTTTTGTTCGAGGCGCACGCGCTCGACCTTGTCGGCGCTGCGGAAGCGTTCGTTCAATTTGGAACCGTTGCGCAGGTTCTTCATTTCCACCTGGGCAAAGGCACCGCCTTTTCCGGGCTTTACATGATCGACCTTCACGGCGACCCAAAGACCGTCGTTATGCTCCAGCACGTTACCGGGGCGAATTTCGTTACCGTTGATCTTTGGCATGGGGCAAAACCGTGTCAAAAGGTTGATGATTGATTGACGGTCCCTATATCTGGCGTTCAGCTATCATGCAAGGCAACGTATCTCGTGCTGCGCCTGCAGAAAGTCATGCGAATTTTGCATAGGTGATATGCAGCATCGGGGTATCCGAATCGGAACGAATGCGCCATAACACGCGTCACGCCTAAAAACACAAGAGCAATAATCAAAGGTCGAAACATGAAGGATTTCGTTGACAGCACCGCGTTCAACGCTGAGCAGGGTAACCGCGCTCGCAAACTGTTTGCGGCTGTGGTGCTGGCTGCCCTCGACGATGCAATCGCCGACGACAAGAAGTATGGAAATGGCCCCGAGCAGATCGCCCGCTGGGCGCGCTCTCGCGATGGCCGCGAAGTTTTGAGCTGTGCCGGGATCGACCCCAATGAGCGTGTCGTGTCCGGCCTGATGGATTTCGTGTCGAAAGGTGTTCGCACCTCTGTCGCGCTGTCGCGTGAAGAGAGCGAGCGTCGCAACGCAGCACAGCAAGCCGAAGCCGCCTGACCAATTCCCTGACCGAACTTGAAAATGCGCGCCCTCAAGGGGCGCGTTTTTTCTTTTTCAGGGCTGGGATTGTCGGTGTCCGGCGGCACAGCGCCGGACGAGGAGGATCAGTCCAGATCCTTGCTCATGAGCACGCGGTGAATCTCGCGCCGCACCAGCTTGCGCACGTTGCGGGTGATCCGTTCACCCAGCGCGCCTTGCAGCTCTTGTCGCACGATCTCTGACACGACGGCCTGCAGGGCCTCTTCGCTCAGTTCCGCGACGGCGGTCGCCTGCTCCGGTTGCGCGTCTGGTGCCGGGTCGGGATCGGCCACCGCCTGTGGCGCGTGGTCTTCCCAGTCGAGCGCCTCTGACGGGGCGTGGCGCACAAAGGCCGGGCGCGCCTCGCCGGGCACGGCGCTGATGGCATCCTCGGGCACGGCGCTGGCGGCTTCGTCAGCAGGGCCTGTGCCGTCCGGATCTGTGTCGACCGGGTATGACAGGGTCAAGGTCTCAGGTGTGTCGGTCTCTGCCGTGTCGGTCTCAGGCGCGTCGGTCTCTGCCGTGTCAGCGACATGGTCAGCGAGGGTGGCCAGAGCCGCCGCCGTTACGATCTCTTCGATCAGGGGGTCAGGACCGCTGTCCTCTGCCAGTGGCCCCTCATCCGCGAGGTCTACCGCCGTGGCAGCGTCTTCGGCGGCATCGGGGGCATCGGCATTTTGGTCCGCGTCAGTGTTCGACGCAGGCACGCCGTCCGGATCGGCGCGGGTCTCTGACAGGGGCGTCGTGGGGGCCCAGTCTTTTGACTGGCGCTCCAGCATCAGTTCAAGGGCCGCGATCTTGCGGTCGAGTTCCATGTCCTTGCCGTCGTCTTGGTCAGCGGTCTGAACAGCAGCCAGCGGGTCGCTTTGTTCTTTGGCGTCATCGGTGGCGATGGCGGGGTCCAGATCGTCGTCGTCGGCAGGTGCGGACGTCGTATCGGGCACGAGGATACCCGTCAGGCTGGCGCGAAGGGCGGCGATCTGGTCGGCCTCTTCGGCGGTATCGTCGGGAACCTCTGTTTCATCCGGGTCAGCGACGGTTTCCGCCACTTCGGGTGACGCAGTATCCACGTCGGCCAAGTCCATGTCCGGGTCGCCATGCGGGTCAACAGGATCAACGGCACCGACAAGATCCAGCGTATCGACAAGATCAATGGCCGCAGGTTCATTTACCGGTGGATCAATGGTTTCGGCAACGCGCGTTTCCGACCAATCGGCGATGTCAGAGGCCACGCCTTCGGCGACGTCCTCTGCACCCAGAACAAGGGTTGCGTCCTCATCCGGGTCTGCCACCGGCGGTGCGTTTTGAGTCACCGGCGCGACCGAGGGTTCTGTCAGAACCATCGGTGCCTGCGCCTCTCGCGCTTTGCCCGGCATAGCGGTTGGCGGGTCCACCGCCTCTGGCACGCGCAGAGCGGGCGACAGGACCAACCGTTCCGGAACGGGGCGCTGTGCGCCACGCGGCGGACGCTCTTCTTCGGACACCAGCCGACGGATCGACGACAGGACGTCCTCTATTTCGACGTTTGTAACGGGATCTGACATTGTTCTTGCCACTCTTGCCTCAGGGCAGAGTGTACCCGCAAAACAGGTCCCCGCACAACAGAAGCAGAAAAAACTACTCTTTTCCCAGAGCCTTCAGGACACGGTCCAGTTCCGCCCCCTGTTTTGACCGGGCGCGCGGTGCCGTTTTGACCATGTTGTAGTAGGCTGCGGGGTCGAAAGACGGCACGTTGAGATGCAGCGCCTCTGCCGTCAGCAAACCAAGCGAGGACAGCACCTGATAAGAGGCGATGGCCTCATCGACCTGCGACGAAATCAGGCTGGCGCGGGCGTCCAGAAGTTCCTGTTCGGCGTCGAGCACATCCAGCGTGGTCCGTGCGCCCAGCTTGGCCTCTTCGCGGACACCGCGAAAAGCGACCGTAGCGGCCCGCACCTGCTCTTCGAAAGAGGCGCGGTTGGCCCGCGAGACACGCAGGTTGGCATAGGCCTGACCGACGTTCTGCTCAATCTCACGCAGGACAACATGCAGACGACCGCGCGCGGCGTCGCGGTTGGCGACGGATTTGCGGACTGCCGAATCAAGCGCGCCGCCGGAATAGATCGGCCCCTGCGCGCCCAGCGTGATCGACCCGCCGCGCGAGTAGTCGCGGTCATCCAGATCCTCTGTGAAGCCATAGCTGCCACGCAGGCTGACCGTGGGCTTTTTCGCACCATCGGCAATCAGGATGGCAATTTCTGCTGCGGTGACAGCGTGTTGCTGGGCAGTCAGTTCCGGGTGTTGCCGCAACGCCTGACGTTTGGCGTCGGCGACACTTGCGGGCAGTTTGGGCAGTGAGCGCGGGTTGATCAGGTTGCGCGGGGCCTTGCCGACCGCCGCAAGATACTCTTCGCCCGCCACCAGCAGGTCGCCTTGCGCGGCGGCCAGAGCGGCGCGCGCCGCCGCCAGTCGCGCCTCTGCCAGCGCCACGTCGGTGCGGGTCACTTCGCCCACTTCGAACCGGTCACGGGCGGCGCGCACCTCTTGCTGGATCACGCGCACGTTGTTTTCGCGCAGATTGACGGTTTCGGAATAACGCCGGATGTTCATAAAGGCCGCCGCCGCGCGCAGCAGCACCTGCTGTTCGATCGCGATCAGCTCTGCCCGGGTGGCCAGCACCTGTTCCTTTGTCGCATCAAGAGCCAGCTTGTTGCGACCCCCGGCATAGAGAACAATCTCGGCGATCAGATTGATGCTGGCGGTCTGGGTGACACTGCCGCCCTGCACAAACGCGCCGGAGGTGGAACTGATTTGCCCGGCGTAGCCGAACTGGCGCTTGACCTCTCCGGTCCAGCTGAGCACAGGCCGCAATTCGGCCAAGGCCTGCGCCACGTCTTCATCGGCGGCGCGCAGCGTGGCCCGGTTCTGCTCCAGCAGGCCGCTGTTCATATAGGCGGCTTCCATCGCCTCGGCCAAGGTATCGGCCCAGACCGGCGACACCGTTCCGGCCAAGAGCATGAGGCCGGCAGCCCCGTGCGCCATGTTTCTGCGAATCCTGCCCAGCACCGGCTTTCCAATCATTCCGTTCACCTGCAACTGCGCATGCTCTTCTCAGAGAGCGAACTCAGCCTTTTTCTCAAAACCCTTGACCACCGGGGCTGTCCCGTTGAAGGCATAGCGCCATGTGATCTGGCCATCCAGTTTGTGGCCGACCCGCACGGTGCCCAGCGCGTTCTCCATGAAGATCACGGCAATGCGCCCGCCATCCTTGAGCTGCGCCGCGATCGCCTCGGGGAGCACCTCGACCCCGCCTTCGACGAGGATCGCATCATAGGGGCCATGTTCGTCCGCGCCATCGGCCAGCGGACCCATGTGCAGGACCACGTTGTCCGCATGATGGTCGCTGAGCAGCGACTGCGCCTCTGTGGCCAGCGCCTCATCCGACTCGACCGCGACAACCGCCTCGGCGATGCGGGCGATCACGGCAGAGGAATAGCCCAGCCCCGCCCCGAGATCGAGAACGAGATCGCTGTTGGTGAGGTTCAGAGCGTCCAGCATCTTGGCAAAGACACGCGGGTCCAGCAGGATCCGCCCCTCTCCCAGATCGACGTCCTCACTGGCGTAAGCGGCCTCGACCTTGTCGCGGGGCACAAAGGCCTCACGCGGGATATTGAGCATCGCATCGATGATCGGAAATTCGGTAACGTCCGACGGGCGCACCTGCGTGTCGACCATCATCCGGCGGCGTGTAGCAAAGTCAGTCATGTACTAAACTCTTCCGTTCAGAACCTGTGATACGGGTTGTGCCACAACTGCTGCGCAGCGGCAATGACCCAAGCCAGCAAACTTGGCGAATGTGACCGTTCGGCCCGGCGGTGTGCTTAAGAGATATCTGCTTGACGGGTGCCGCCGTTGCGCCTAATCAGACCGCCACTCTGGCGAGTTGGCGGAGTGGTTACGCAGCGGATTGCAAATCCGTGTACACCGGTTCGATTCCGGTACTCGCCTCCAATATTTTCAATGACTTGCGTCATGTCAGTTCTCCACTTGCTCGATTTTTGAAACAGGTGTTGAAACATTCATGTTTCCTTCCTGTTCTGTTCAAAGCGGTTTCGGGCGTCCTGCGCCCGTGTTGCGAGTTCCCTTTGCCTGATCTGACCTCCATACTTTTTGAGCATCTCGACGCCGGAATGACCGGTGACGGCTTTCACCATCTCGTCGTCGCATCCGGCTAGGTAGAGTTCGATTGTCGCGTTCTTGCGCAGCCCGTGGGTGACGTACTTCGCCGCCTCGGGGTGCTGCATCGTCGCCTTCACCTTGCGCATTTCCTCGGCAACCGTCCGATAGCGCACCGGGCGCCCGCTCTTGTCGGTGATGACTGTCAGGCCCTTTTTCTCGACCACGCCCAAGTGCGCCTTGAGACGGTCCGTCAAGGGTATCCACAACGACTTGTCGGTCTTGCCTTGGGTGAAGTCATAGGCCCCGTCTTTGATATGGTCCCAGCGGATTTTCAGAATGTCCCCGATCCGCTGGCCAGTGCCGATGCACAGTTCATAAACTAACCGCGCGCGGTGTGTTGCCATGGCTTCAAACTCGTCCCGCACATCATCGGGCCACGGTTCCCAGCCGTCGCTTTCCTGTTTGAAAAGGGGAATGCCCTTGGCCGGGTTGCCGTGCTCTTTTTTTAGGAAACCGATCAGCGGCGCATGGTTCATCAGGACCACCATGACTTGCACCAGGTAATTCGCTTGCCGCCAGTGCTCGGCATTTGCGCGGTGCAGTTCATAGACGTGGTGCGTCTCGATCTTGGCAGGGTCTTTCGTGCCCCAGATCGCGCGAATATGACCGATGTATTTGCGGTAATCGGCCTTGGTGCGCGGCTTCAATTTCTTGAACGCATCGCTTTCATAGTAGCTAAGAATCAGCGCCTCGAAGTTGCGCTTGGCCGGGACAGGTTCGCGGCCCTTGAGCAACCGGTTGTAGTGATCCCAAAACTCCGGCGTTCCCGGTTCCTCTTTCATCATCACCGATTGCGCGCGCGACCGGCGAATGAACCGGATGTATCCCCGATCAAGATAGACATACGTGGGAAGGTCTTTTCTGGTCACTTGCCCATCCTTAGGTCTCCGGCAAGAAAATCGTCCTCATCCTCCAAGTCGGCTGTACCGGCAACGATGATTACAGAACCGTCCGGTTTCACCTCACATCTTGCACGCGGCCATCCCGCCTCTTTTGTTGCCCTAATAAGCGCAACAGCGGTTTTTTGGGCATTAGTATGCGAGCTAGCCATCAAGCTACCGCCAGCATTACCATGTTGCCTCCTTTGGCGTGAACGCCAAATTTGCTGTGGGTATCGTCGTAGACTTCATCAGCGCCGCGTAGCCGCTTGCGGTTGTGCCGAAAGAACCGCCTTTTTGTGCTCTTCGGCCCCCAACTGCCGACGGAGCATCAGGTTTATCTGCGACGTCATGGAGCGGCTTTCTCGCACTGCCAGCTTTTTCAACTCACCGTACAGATCGATCGGTACATTCAGCTTGAAATGCTTGTTTTCGGTTTCCATCAGCCTCTCCTCCTGTGGACCCACAATGGTCCAAAATAGACCATTGCGTCAAGGACCATTTTGGATCATCCATGCACTATGCGAGAACCAGCAAACATTCCTTTCAAAATTAACATGCCTGCGTCGCTCCGCGGTCGGCTCGGTGTCGCTGCGGAAACGAACGGGCGGAGCGTGACTGCAGAGATCATCGCAAGGCTGGAAAAATCCTTCGCCGAAGATGATGAATATCAAAACGCGCTAGAAAACTTGGATGACGCCCTGGTCCGCATTGAGAAGTTGGAGGAAATGGTTCGATCACACGACAGACATCTGAACCCCGATAGCTACATCAAAGAGTGGTAACACTCGCTCCTAGGCTCAGGCATTTTTCTTGGCATCAAATCGCAACTGCTCTGCTCCCCAACGCTGGACCACCGGAAACTGGATTTTTCCGTCTGTTTCACGATGACGGGCTGGTGACGCCATCGGGATAATGCATGGCCATCGGGACGTTATATCCGATCGCGCTGTGAGGTCGGTCTTCGTTGTAGTGTCTACGCCAAGCTTCCAACTTTTCTCGGGCGTCAGCCAGGCTCATGAACCAATGCCCGTTCAGACACTCGGACCGGAGCTTGCTATTGAACGCCTCGATGAACCCGTTGTCGGTCGGTTTCACGGGGCTCGAGAACGCCGATGCCCGAAGCCACACAGACCATCCAGCGCTGGTCCCTGGACTTCCTGTCAGACAGCTTCGGCGCGTCGCGGAAGTTTCGCATCCTGGCCGTGAATGATGACTGCTGCCGGGAAAACCTGTGCCTGGCCACAGACACCAGCATTTCAGGTGAGCGCGTTGCCCGGGAGCTGGACGCGCTCGTCCGGATCCACGGAAAACTTGCTTGCATTGTCAGTGACAACGGCACGTAATTCACCAGCCGAGCAATCCTGAGATGGGCCGACAGGAACGGCGTGGATTGGCATTACACCGCCCCCGGAAAACCGCAGCAGAATGCCTTTATCGAGTTATTCAACGGCAGCCTGCAGGACAAGCTTCTCAATGAAGAGCTGTTCGATACCCTCGCCCATGCCCGCCGCAAGCTGGCGATGTGGCGCTACGATTACAACAACGTCAGGTCCCACTCTTCGCTGGGGAACAGAACGCCAAAGCAAGCGCGGCAGGCGCTTGAGCTATTGGCTCCGCGCCCGCCGCGAATGCCAAGCCCGAAACCAAGGACTACCAAAATCAAACCCGCAGACTCTCGTCATGAGCGAGGGACCCGCGGGGCGCAGGTCATTGGTGACAGAGGCAAACCGCAACAAGCTCGCTCATTTCTTCGCCCCCTATCTGGCGATTCACACCAGCCTTGTGGATCCATTGCCGCACCAGATTTCTGCGGTGTACGGCGAAATGATCCCGCGTCAGCCTCTCAGGTTCCTGCTTGCGGACGATCCCGGCGCGGGAAAAAACGATCATGGCCGGCCTTTTGATCAAGGAGCTGATCGCCCGCAGTGATCTTGAGCGCTGGCTGGTGGTGGCACCGGGCAGACTTGTCGAGCAACGGCAAGATGAACTTGGCGAGAAGTTCGGACTGGAGTTCGACATCCTGACCTGTCAATCTCGGAGCAAAATGGGTCAGTGAATCGGTGGAATAATCCCCAACGGCTGGGGTTTGGTGGGCGCCTTGGCGCGTGCGCTCCCAAATAGCTGGCGCGCGTCAAGGCGCACTGGCCGAAGGCCAGTTACTTGGGATCTGGTCGTGGTGTGGATCAGGCTTTTGTCTTGCGGCTCTGTCGAAGACGGAAACTCTCGCCGTACATTTCGAGGATGTGGACGTGGTGGGTCAGACGGTCGAGGATGGCGCCGTCTCGTTAAACCCCGTCGACACAAAGGTCCGCGCCAGCCGCGCGACCGAAGGCGACACACCGGTGATCCTCGGCTGGAATGACGTAGGCGAGACCGGCGAGCAGGTCACGCGCTTCAAGACCGATGACAGGATCTGGTACGCGGGCGCGATCAACCGCCCCGGCACCAATTCGGAATACCATCTGGTCGACGCGCGCATCGTCGGCCATGCGCCCAAGTCCGTCGATACCGCGGCCGCAGCGGCCCTGCCACTGACCACCCTGACCGCGCAGGAGATGATCTTTGACCGGCCAAAGGTGACCGATCCGGTGCCCGGAGCGGCCAATGCCATCGTCATCATCGGCGGCGCTGGCGGCGTCGGCTCCATCGCCATCCAACTGCTGCGTGAACAGACCGACCTGACGATCATCGCGACCGCCTCGCGACCGGAAACGCAGGACTGGGTGAAAGAGCTTGGCGCGCATCACGTTGTCGACCACTCTAAACCGCTGCCCGAACAGATCGCAGCGCTTGGCATCGGCGCGCCCGCCTTCGTGTTCTCGACCAATTATTCCGAGACCTATGTGCCGCAAATCGCCGAGTTCATCGCACCGCAAGGCCGGTTCGGCCTTATCGACGACCCCAAGGGCTTTGATATCATGCTGATCAAAGGCAAGGCCGTTTCGACACACTGGGAGCTGATGTTCACTCGGTCCTTGTTCACGACCGAAGACATCGCGCGCCAGGGCGACATTCTTGATACCGTGGCTGGCTTCATTGATGCGGGCAAGATCCGCTCCACCGCCACCGAGAGCTTTGGGACGATCAATGCCGAAAACCTCAAGCGAGCCCATGCCTTGATCGAAAGTGGTAAGGCCAAAGGCAAGATTACCCCGGAAGGGTTCTGAGCAGCAGCTGTGGCGACCCAACACGTCAACATCCAGAGCACGCAAATGGATCAGGTGCTGACCTGGTTCCAAGAGGGGCAGGGCCAGCGCACGGGACTGTCCGCAAGGGGTGGCGCAGGGCGCGCGGCCAAATCCGGTTCAATCCTCCGAGTTGCTCCATTGCCAGTCCCGCGCCCGCAGCGCACGAGGTGAAATCCCATATCGGTTTCGCACGTAGCGGGCAAAATGGTTGGGTGTCTTGAAACCGCAGCGATAGGCGATCTGGCTAACCTGCAGGTCCGTGTGCTTGAGCAGAAAGGCACCGTGCCGCGTACGCAGGCGCCAGAGGTAATCAAGCGGGTTCTCGTTGTAGCTGGCGTGGAAAAGCCTGTTCAGGTGCTGTGCGGAATAGCCGGAAACCTCGACCAGGTCAGCCATGGTGGTGGGGTTCTCAAAGTTCTTGTCGATGTAGTATCGGACCCGTTGCACGGGTTTGGGTACGTCGCGGCTCTGATTTGCCGAGCGTCGCCAATCGATGAAATGCTGGAACAGGGCGGTGCCGACGGCCTCGATGAAGGGCGTAGAGCCGCCACCTGCGGCCTCGCTGGCGTCGACCCCCATCTTGACCAGCGCCACCGCGGCCTCGTTTGGTGCGATCACGCCACGGTAGGACATCAGCATTTCCAGCGCCTGTGGCGACAGGTTCGCGCCGCTGGCCTGGCACCAGGATACATGTGACGGCTGGTCGGCGGCATAGCGATAGGTGAGAGAATGGCGCGATACCACGAGCGCCATTGCCGGCGCCACCAGTTCAAACCGGGTGTCGTCGCAAATGACTTCTGCACGCCCGGTGCGCAGGTGCAGAATCTCGAACTTCTGATCCATGAATGGGCCGCACCCATTCCCGTCCACGTAGACGAATCGCCCGAAGTCAAGCGTGGCCCCTTCGGCAAACATATTCGCTACGGATAGATAATCCGTCGGCTCCTCCGTGGCGATCCCTGTATGGGCGCTCTCAATCGAAGACCACTCCGGACTTTCACCTATTTTCACGATACGTCCATATTTTGGGCAGTTCGCCAATCACTTTGGCAGCCGCTTTCATGTTCATTGTAGACCGCTTTTCCCGGCTTGGATACCTAATTTCAGTTGCTCATGGACGAGGCATGAGAAATCCTTTGGGGCATCCGCTTTGCCGCCTTCGTCCGTTCAGGGCAAAACGCGCGGTGAAGGCCAGCAACAAGGACACTCAGCAGATGAACAGCCTCAAGACAGTCGTATTCGCCGCCATCGCGGCCATTGCAGGCGCGTCTCCGGCGGCCGCGCAGGTCGAAATCGAAACTCCAAAGGCGGCCTTCATCCTGTATGGCAAGATCAGCGACGGTGGCTGGACGCTGGCGCAGGAAAAGGCGCGCCGCGACCTTGCCGATCAGTTTGACATGGATATCCCCTATGTCGAAAACGTGGCTTCGACCAACGAGGCCGTGGCCAACGTGCTCGATCTCTATATCTCTCGCGGATACAACGTGCTGATTGGCGGCACTTACGGCTTCAGCGACGGGTTTCTCGCCGCAGCAGAGGCGCACCCTGACCTTGCCTTCGTGAACATCTCGGGGGTTACCAAGGCGCCCAACCTCGAAAGCTTTTACGCCCGTACCTACGAGGGCTGGTATCTTGCCGGGATGGCGGCGGCGTCGGCCTCCAGCTCGGACCGTATCGGGATCGTTGCGGCCTTTCCGCTGCCCTACGTGGTCTGGGACGTGAACGCCTTTGCCCTTGGCGCGCAGTCCGTCAAACCCGGGATCGAGACCGTGGTCACCTTTACCAATTCGTGGTCCGACCCGGTGAAGGAAACCCAGCTTGCCAAGTCGTTGATCGAAAACGGTGTCGACGTGCTGGCCACCGCGATGGACAGCACTGCGGTGCCCGTCGTGGCCGAAGCGGCGGGCCTGCACTCGATCGGTTACAAGAGCGACATGTCGTCTGCCGCGCCCGAGGGCATGTTGACGTCGGTTGTCTACAACTGGTCGGGCGCGTTGATCCCGATTTTCGAAGAGATCAAGGCAGGATCCTGGGAGTCGAAGGGCAGCCCGCTCTACGGGATGCAGGAAGGCGTGATCGAGGTGCTGGAACTGCGGGCCGGCGTGCCGGCCGACGCGGCGGAGAAGATCGCAGAGGCGCGGGCACAGATCGAAGCCGGAACCCTGTCGCCCTTCGAGGGGCCGATCTACGCGCAGGACGGCAGCCTCAAAGTGGCCGAGGGCGCGCAGATGAGCGTCGAGGCGCTGTGGGGGAGCGATTTCCTTGTTCAAGGCGTTCAGGGCAACCTGAAGTGAACGCCGCAAACCATAAGGCTGGCAGAGAGGGGAAAGGCCCCCTCTCTGCCTTGCGTGCCGGGCCTGCGCTGCGGATGCACGGCGTGAGCAAGTCCTTCGGCGACCGGCCTGCGCTGATCGAGGCATCGCTGGAAGTGGCCTGGGGGGAGGTGCACGCGCTACTTGGGGAAAACGGCGCAGGCAAGTCCACGCTGATGAACGTGCTTTCAGGTTTCTACGCCGCCGACGAGGGGCGACTTGAATATGATGGCGCGTCAAGGCAGTTCCCGACGCCGATCAGCGCCATAGACTGCGGCATCGGCATGGTGCACCAGCATTTCAAGCTTGTCGGGACGCTCAGTGCGCTGGACAATCTGCGGCTGGCCTGTGGGCGGAGGGCCGCTTGGCGGTCGACGGCCGAGGCCACGGAGGCGATTTCCGGACTGGCCGACGAACTCGGCTTTGCCGTCAATCTTTTGGTGCCGGTGGCCGATCTGCCGGTCGCGGTGCAGCAGCGGGTGGAAATCCTCAAGGTGCTGCTGATGGGCGCGCGTCTGATCGTGCTTGACGAACCTACCGCTGTTCTGACGGACCAGGAAGCAACCGAAATGCTGCAACTGGTCCGGTCGTTGGCACGGTCTGGCCGGGCCGTGATCCTGATTACCCACAAGATGCGCGACGTGTCAGGGTTTGCCGATCGCATCACGGTGATGCGTGGCGGGCGCACGGTGCTGGACAAAGCCCCAAGCAACACGCCGCATCCGGTGCTGGTGCTGGCCATGATGGGCGATGCCGAGGTGAAGGTCGCCGCACGTGGCGAGGCGCAGGTCGGCGCGCCGCTGTTGCGATTGCAAGAGGTGTCCGTTGACGGTGGCCCGCACGGGGTGGCGCTGCGTGACTGTTCGCTGACCGTGCGCGCCGGGGAAATCCTAGGCCTTGCCGGCGTCGGCGGCAACGGCCAGTCCGAACTGGTGCAGACCATTCTGGGCTTGCTGCGCCCGGAGAGCGGCGTGGTTGAAATTGCAGCGCAAGCGGTGCCGGCCGATTTTTCGCGACGCCGTGCCCTTGGCCTGCGGTTCATCCCCGATGACCGCTTTCGCCTTGGGCTCTTCGGCGGGCTGAGCGTGATGGAAAACCTGATGATGCCGCGACTGGCCCGCGGCCAGCGCCGCCACCGCTCCGACCGCACCGAAGTGCAGGAGACCATTCGCGCCAACAAGATCGCCGGGGCCGCCCCGGACACCCCGGCGCGTCTGCTGTCGGGAGGGAATGCGCAGAAGCTGATGATCGCGCGCGAGTTCGACACCGGTCTTGAGGTGCTGATCGCCCATTCTCCAACCCGCGGGCTGGACGTCGCGGCAATCGCCCACATCCGCCGCCAACTGATCGTCGCGACCGAGCGTGGCGCCGCGATCTTACTGGTCAGCGAGGATCTTGACGAGGTCCTGCAACTGTCCGACCGGGTGTCGGTGATGTCGCACGGAAGGATCCTGCCGCCAACACCGGTGCATCAGGTAGACCGCGCCCATATCGGGCGCCAGATCATGGGAATTGTCGGATGACGGGCCTTCCAAGACTTGTATTGTCACCGCGCATCGCGGCCTCGCCGGGGCTGGTGACAGCCTCGCTCTGCTGTGGCCTTCTGGCCGGAGTGTTGTTGTCGGGCGCTTTCCTGGTTGCCATCGGGCTGCCCGCTGCGGCGCTGATCCCCGACCTGATCGTCTTTCCCTTTGGACCCCAGCAGGGACTGGACCGGACATTGCTTCGGGCAACCCCTTTGATCCTTCTGGGGCTGGCGGTGGTTGTCGGACTGCGGGTCCGGTTCTGGAATATCGGGGTCGAGGGGCAGTGCTGGATGGGGGCGATCGCGGCCACCGGCGTGGCCATATTCGACATAGGGCCCGAAGCGCTGCGCCTGCCATTGATGGCGCTGGCCGCGGCTGCCGCTGGTGGTCTGTGGTGCCTGTTTCCGGCGGCGATGAAGGTGCGGACCGGGGCGTCAGAGCTGATCCTGACATTGCTGCTCAACTACGTTGCCTTTCAAGTCGTGCAGCACCTTCTGTTTGGTCCCTGGCGCGACCCGGCCTCCGCCTTTCCCGTCACCGCGCAGTTCGATGCCGTCATCGAGCGTTTGCCGCTGATTGGCTTCGGGCGTGTCCATGCCGGGCTGATCCTGGCGCTGTTCTGTCTCGTTTTCTTTTATTGGCTGACCCGTATCAGCCGCGCCGGTGCCTTCATGCAGGCAACATCGGCCAACCCGTTGGCGGGGCGGCTGTTGGGGGTGCCCGTTAGCGGAATGATCCTGCTATGTGGTGCGCTTGCAGGGGCCCTTGCAGGGTTGGCCGGCTTTACCATCGTTGCCGGTCAAGAGTTTCGCCTCACGCAGTTTGTCGGTCAGAACTACCTCTTTGCCGCCGTGCTGATCGCCTTTCTGGCGAGGCTCAGTGCCGGGGGCACCCTGGTGGCCGCGATTTGCATGGCGGGTCTGTCGACCGCCGCCGATGGGCTAAAAGCATTCTACCAGATGCCGTTGGCGGTCGTGACCTGCGTGCAGGCGATCCTGTTCCTCTCCATCGCACTGTCGACATTCGTGCCGCAGTACAGGCTGCTGCTTGTTCGGTCCAAAGCCCTGGAAGGGTCGTCATGCTGAGTGCACTGGCCGGAGACCTCATCGGTGGTTGGGTCGGTTTTGTTCCGACCTTTGCCGCGCCCTTTCTGCTGGCCGTGCTTGGCCTGATCATCACCGAACGTGGCGGCACCCTCAATCTGGGGGCCGAGGGCGTCATGGCCGTCGGGGCGCTGCTTGGCGTTGTGGCCATGGCGCAGGGCGGGCATTGGAGCGCCGCGCTGGTTCTGGCGGTCGCGGGGGCCGTGGCGCTGAGTGCGCTGCATGCCTTCCTAGTGGTGCTGCTGCGCCTTGATCAGGTTCTGGCCGGACTGGTTGTCTTTACCGCCGGTATCGGCTTCACCGGCTATGCCGGGTTGGCCTTTACAAACCTGCCAATCGCTGGGCTGCCGGAACTTGCCATGCCAGAGCGCTGGAGCCTTCCGGCGCAGGATTGGTTGACTTGGCTCGCCTTTCTAGCGGCGCCCGTCGTCTGGTACGTTCTGGCCCGGACCGAGCTTGGGCTTCGCATCCGGGCCTGTGGCGATGACGCGGCCGCTGCGGATGCAATGGGTTTGCCGGTCACTGGCCTGCGCTTTGGCACGACACTTGTCGGCGGTGTCTTTCTTGGTCTGGCTGGCGCGCACCTCAGCCTTGTTGGCAGCCACCTTTGGGTTGACGGCATGGTCGCGGGGCGCGGCTGGATCGCCGTGGTGCTGGTGGTCTTCGTGCGCTGGAACCCTTTGTTAGCGGTGGCGGCGGCGGTGATGTTCGGGGCCATTCAGGCCGCGATCCCCTTTTTGCAGGCGCGCGGTGTCGCCATGCCGATCCACCTTGTGTCAATGGCGCCTTACCTTGCCACGATTGCGGTGGTGCTGATCTTTGAGAGCGGCCGGCGGCGAAACACCTCCGCGCCGCGTGACCTAGCCAAGCCGTATCTCCGCGAAGATCGGAACTGAAGCGCGCGGACCGGCTGTATTTTATGAAACGTAGCAAGCGGAGCCAAGGTTCCGCTTTTTCATTTTGGATACATGGCTCTGATCCAAAATATGTCTAGAGAAACCTGTGTCGGCGCATTGATCGACATAATGACCTGAAATTAAGCGAAATTTGAACGCTGATCTTTTGGGGCGTGCCAAGGGTAATTCCCTAGTTTATTCATTATGGACCGCTATTGACGCTTGGGACCCGTAAATTCGGTTGTCTGGAACCGTGGTTTCCCTGATCCTGAGCCAACCGAACGCCGGGCTCTGATGACCGGCACCCAACTCGGACCGGCGCGGTTCACCGCGCCCCAACCCCACCAAACCGGCCCTGGTCGGGCCGAGTGCCTCAGTGCCCGTGACCATCACGGCTGCGCGCCGGAAGACATGCCGAAACCAAGGGAACAACCGCTCGTGACAATCCAGGACACCTCTGCCGTAAACGCCCTGTTCAACCCCCGCACGGTGGCCATCGTCGGGGCGTCGCCGCGCGCCGGATCGGCGGGGAACACAGTACTTCGCAACCTAATCGACAGCGGCTATGCGGGTGAGATCTATCCGGTCAACCCGCGCTATGATGAGATTGAGGGCAGGGCCAGCTATTCCTCGCTGAGCGAGATCGGCAGACCGGTCGAGACGGTGTTCATCGCCGTTGCCGCCCGGTTTTGCGTCGACATTCTGCAAGAGGCGGCGGCGCTTGGGGTTCGGGCGGTTTGCCTCAATGCGACCGGGTTTGCCGAAGACGGCGAAAAGGGCCGCGCGCGACAGGCCGAGATTGCGCGCATTGCTGCTGAACATGACATGGCCATTTGCGGTCCCAACAATCTGGGCCTGATCAATGTTGTCGACCATGTGACGCTTTGGTCTGCGCATCTTGCGGATGCGCAGGCAGGGCCGGTGGCCGTGATTTCCCAGAGCGGGTCTGTCGCGCTGGCGCTGACTGATGATCCCGGACGGTTGGGCCTGTCGCATGTGGTGACGGCGGGCAACGAGGCCGTCTGCGGCGTGGCCGACTACGTTGCGCATCTTGCGGCCGATGAACGTGTGAAAGTGGTCCTGCTCTTTCTCGAAACCATCCGCGACCCCGAGGCGCTGGCGACCGCAGTAGGCCGGGCCAGGGCTGCGGGGCAGCGGATCCTGGCGGTCAAGGTGGGCCGGTCGGAAATGGCGCGCGCAGCGGTGGAAGCGCACAGCGGCGCGCTGTCCGGAGAGGATGCGGTCGTGGATGGCTTTTTCCTCAGGCACGGTATCCAGCGCTGCGTCGACATTGACGACATGATCCAGCGCGCGGCGCTGTGCCTGAAAACGCCGCCGACGCCCGGTAGCTTGGCCGCCTATATCACGCTTTCCGGAGGCCAGGCCGCCGCGATTGCGGATTTTGCATCGGATGTCGGGCTGACGGTCTCGGGCCTGCCGGCCTCGCTGGCCGAGGCACTGAAGGCGGAGTTCTTCGACCGCATGCCGGAAAACCCGATGGACGTCTGGGGGCTGGGCTGGGATTCCGAGCGCTTTGGCCGGATTATGGAGCAACTGGTCACCGCGCCCGAAATCGACCCGATTGTTTTTACCCTCGACACCCCGGCTGGCGGTGGCGTCGACGGGCCGATGGCGGTGGATATGGCCCGCGTCGCGTCGCGCTATGCCGGCCGCAAGACGATCCTTTTCGTGTCCAACAGCGCGGTTTCGGGCCGAAACGAGGAATTGGCAGAGATCTGTGCCGCAAACGGGTTTCCGCTGCTGCTGGGCCTGCCCGGTGCGTTGCGGGCGATGGCCCATTGGGGCGGCGCCACGGCAGATGCGCGGCCCGCGCCTGCTGCGAATCCCGCAAGACTTGATCGGCAAAGGGTAGAGGCCGCGCTGAATTCCCGCTTGCGGTTTGTCGCACCGCAGACCATCTCAAGCGTGGACGACGCCGTTGGTTTCGCCAAGTCGATCGACGGTGCGGTGGTGCTGAAAGGTATTTCACCGAAGGCGCTGCACAAGACGGAACTTGGGCTGGTGCGTCTTGGCCTCACGGACCCCGCTGACATTGCCGAGGCTTACCAAGCAATCAGAAGCATTCTTGACGAACAAAGCGCGTCGCTTGGCGAAGGCGTAATCCATATCGAGCCGATGATCGCCCCCGGCATCGAGGTGCTGGTGGCCGCCCGGCGCGATCCGCAATTCGGTCCATTGGTCGTCTTTGGCGCCGGTGGACAACTGGTGGAATTGCTGGCTGACAGCACGCTGCGCCTGTGCCCGATAGATGACGCCGAGGCCGGGCAGATGATCGCGGAAACGCGGATTGCCACGCTGTTGGATGGCTTCCGCGGTGCCGCGCCCTGGGATCTTGCGACCGTGCGTGCGGCCCTCTGCGCCGTGGCCGAGATCATGGCAGATGCCGGGCCAGAAGTGACCGCCATCGAAATCAACCCGCTGATCGTACATCCCGATGGCCAGGGCGCGACCGCCGTGGATCTCGTGATCGAATGACACCGCTGAAGGCAGGACAAAATCGCCATGTATGACACCATTTCGCTCGAAAAAGACGACCGAGTCGGCATCATCACCCTCAACCAGCCCAAGACTTTGAACGCGATAAGCCTGACGATGACCGAAGAGTTCACCGCCGCGCTGGGTGAGCTTGAGGCAGACCCGGACATCCGCGTCATCATGATCCGCGGCAGCGGAGGCAAGGCGTTTTCCTCAGGCTATGACATAGCCGAGGAAACCGACGGTGATCCCTATACTTCGGCGACTTGGTCCGAGCGGCTGAACCACGACTTGGAGTTCACCCTTTCGGTCTGGCATTGCAGCAAGCCGACGATTGCAGCCATCGAGGGCTATTGCCTTGCCGGAGGCATGGAGTTCGCCGGTATGTGCGACCTGCGCTATTGCTCGGAAGATGCGCGGTTCGGCGTGGTGGACACGCGGTTTTCAACGGGCGTGGCCACGCTGATCCTGCCCTGGATCGTCGGTCCGGCCTGTCGCGAGTTGATCTACACGGGCGACATGTTCGACGCGGACCGGGCCGAACGGATCGGCTTTGTCACGCGCGTCTACTCCAAGGAGACGTTCTACGACGAGGTTCTGAAAACCGCTAAGCGCATGTCGATGGTCGCCGCGGAATGCCTGACCTGGAACAAGAAGGCGCTGAACCAGACCCTCGAAATCATGGGGCTGATGAACGCCCTGAAGGCCGGTGTCGATGCCGCCACCCTGCTCAACTCGATGGAGACACCGGAATTTCGGCAGTTCGACGCGCGCAAGCGAGAACAAGGAATGAAGGCTGCGCTGAAATGGCGGGCCGAGCAATTCCGCCAATACGAGTGATCCCGGTTACCGGGTCTGACGACAATCAACAGGGACGAATGAAATGACACGACTGAAGAACGGACTTCTGACCGCAACCGCGGCGCTGGTTCTGGCGGCGCCCGCATTTGCCGATGACCGCCTTGTCATGGCGACATGGGGCGGGGTCTTTCGCGCAACCACCGAAACCCATATCGCCACGCCGTTTGAGCAGGCGACCGGCGCCGATGTCGAATTGATCGATGTGGGCGGCGGCTGGGCTGCCAAGATCCAGGCGCAGGCTGCCGCCGGGGCGATCCAGTGGGACATGATTGACAGCATCGACGCGGGCAGTGCCGCTTTCCTGTTCGCCAATGACATGCTCGAACCGCTGCCCGAGGATCTTGCAGAGCGGCTGCAGGCGCGTTCGCTGCCCGGCGCGGTCACTGAATTCGGCATCGAGGAAGGCTCGACCGGGGTGATCATCGCCTGCCTGGCAGAGGTCAAATGCCCGACCACCTCGGCGGAGTTCTTCGATGTCGAGGCCTTCCCCGGCGCGCGCGCGATCATCAACGAGCCGGGCCAGATCCTGCCCTTCGCGGCGCTGGCCTCGGGCGTGGCGCCCGAGGATCTTTTCCCGGTAGATCTCGACCGCGCCTTCGACCTGCTCGATCAGGTCAAGGGCGAGGTCTCCGTCTGGACGTCCTCGGGCGATCAGCAACAGCAAGTGTTGCGTTCCGGCGAAGTAGACATGGCGATCATGTGGAACGGGCGCGCCTTCGACCTGACCCAAAAGGGCACGCCCCTCACCATGGTCTGGGATGGTGCGCTGCTGGATCCCGGCTATATCGTGGTGCTCAAGGGGGCACCCAACCCCGAGCTGGCTTTCAAGTACCTCGAATTCTACGCCACCAATCCCCAGGCACAGGCAGACTGGGCAAGCGTCCTGCCCTATGGCATGGCCAGCGCCGAGCTTGACGGCCTGCTTCCCAAGGCCGTGGCAGAGGCTCTGCCGAGTTCGCACGATGCAGTGCGGATTGATCCCGCTTGGTTCGCCGCCCACCAGGCCGAGATCTCGACTCGCTGGCAAGAGTTCCTCACCAACGCGAACTGAATCCGCCCATCGCATTATGCCAACCCGACCCCGAGGCCAACTCCGCCTCGGGGCCCCTGAATGGAACCAGCAGATGACCAAGCCCACTTCTACCGGCACCTGGAAACCTGAACCCGGACTGAGGTTGGGTTTACTGCTCTTTTCGCCGATGCTGGCGCTTGTGCTGCTGCTGGTGGTGACGCCGGTGATCGAGCTTTTGGCGGTTGCCATGCCCGACGGGCTGTCGATGCGGTCCTTCACCGACTACTTTGCAAATGCCGCGCGCACCCGCGCCCTGATCGTGACCTTCCGCGACAGTGCCGCAGTGGCCGCCTTGGCGGTGGGGGCGGGGTTCATCCTAGCCTGGACGCTGCTGGTCTCACCCTCCAGGCTGCTGCGTGGGTTGATCTGGCTGGCCGTGGCCCTGCCATTGCTGATGGGCACGGTTGTCAAGAACTACGCGCTGCTGATTGTGCTGGCCCGTCGGGGAATGCTCAACAACCTGTTGCTGGATCTTGGGCTGATCGACGCGCCGATGAAGATCCTCTACACCGAAACGGCCGTGGTGCTGGGTATCCTCTACACCCTGCTGCCCTTTGCGGTGATCCCGATCTACACCGCGCTTCTGGCGCTTGATCTTGACATGGTGCGCGCGTCGGAAAGCATGGGGGCGGGTCGATTTACCGCGATCCGGACCGTTGTGCTGCCCTTCATCTGGCCGGCCATCGTGGCCGCGGCCATGCTGATTTTCGTGATCGCCATTGGTTTCTACGTGGTCCCTGTTGTCCTTGGCGGCGCGACATCGCCGTTCATCGCAACGCTGATCCAGAACGACATGGTGCAGTTCTTCGATCTTGAGAGCGCCGCCGTCGCCGCGCTTGTGCTGATCGCCCTGTCTCTGGTGGCCGTTGTGCTGACCGTGGCCACCGTCGGGGTGGACCAAGTGAACCGGACCGCAGGAGCCGGAAAATGATCCGAGCTTCCGCGATTGTCGGGCGGCTGGTCTATTGGGCGGTCTTGCTGGGCACCCTGAGCTTTCTGATCGTGCCTGCGCTGTTGGTCGTAGTGCTGTCCTTTTCCAACGATCCCGGCATCGGGTTTCCACCATCCTCCTGGGGTATCAGGAATTACCGCACTCTGGCCGTATCCGGAGAATGGACCGGCGCGGTCGGCATGTCGCTCTGGCTGGCGCTGGTGGCCGCTTTGTTCTCGGGGCTCATCGCGGTGCCCGCCGCCTTTGCCCTGGACCGGACCCGGTTGACCAGGTTCTCTGCCTTGCCGTTTCTTGGCATCCTCCCGCTGCTGATCCCGCAGGCGGCCTATGCTGTCGGACTCTACCTGGTGATGGCCAAGATCGGCCTTCTGGGCAGTTTCTGGGGTCTGGCCGCCGGCCATGTGGTGGTGTGTTTTCCCTTTGTCTTCGTCATTGCCGGTTCTGGGCTGTCAAGGATCTCGCCCGACTTCGAACTGGTGGCGATGACGCTGGGGGCCTCCCGTGCGCGCGCCTGGTGGAGCGTTACGCTGCCCTTGCTGATGCCGGCCATGGTGTCCGGCTTTCTCTTTGCCTTCCTGACAAGTTTCGACGAAGCCGTCTTTTCCAGCTTCCTCGCCGGTCCGGGTCTGGTGACGCTGCCAAAGGCGATCTTTGACTCTGTGCGGCTGGGGGTGGACCCAGTCATCACGGCCATCGCCACGCTCCTGATGCTTTTCACCGCCGTTGTCATGGGCGCTGCGGCGACCCTGCGCAAGAAAGGAACCCGCAGATGAAACCAGCGCTGTCGCTGACCGGATTGACCAAGCGGTTCAAGTCCACGCTCGCCCTGAACGAGATTTCTCTGGAAGTGACCCCGGGAGAGTTCATCGCCCTGCTGGGACCCAGCGGTTCGGGCAAGACGACACTGTTGCGGATGCTGGCGGGCTTTGACCTGCCAAGCAGCGGCTCAATCGCCATGAACGGGCGGGACGTGTCGTCATCGCCACCGGCTGCGCGCGACATTGGCATGGTTTTCCAACACTACGCGCTGTTTCCGCATCTCAACGTGCGGCGCAACATCGAATACGGGCTGCGGATGCACCGCTGGAACGCGGTGCGGCGCCGGGAACGGGTCGACGAGTTGCTTGAGATGATCCAGCTGGGTCCCATGGCCGAACGGATGCCGCGGCAGTTGTCGGGCGGGCAACAACAGAGGGTGGCAATCGCACGGGCCTTGGCCTATGCGCCGAAGATCCTGCTCATGGATGAACCACTGGGCGCTCTGGACCGGTCGCTGCGCATCGATATGGCCGAAGAAATCCGCGCAATTCACCGGAAACTGGAAACCACTTTTGTCTACGTCACCCATGATCGCGACGAGGCAATGATCCTTGCTGACCGGATTCTGATCATGAACCAGGGCAATATCGTTGCGGACGGGTCCCCGGAATCGCTATTCCTGCAACCAAAATCGCGGTTCGTGGCCGAGTTCTTTGCGGGCATGAACGTTCTCCCCGGCGAAGTGTTGGGGGCTGCCGGCACCGTGGCGGTCGCCCCCGATGCGATGGCGCTGACACCGCCGGCAGAGCCGCATGTGGCGCTTGACTGCCGCGTGAATGACAGGCTTTTCCTTGGAGAAAGGGTACAGTTGTCGCTGCAGCACGAAGCAGGCGAGCTAACTGCACATCTGCCGCTGCGCGAAGGGCCAAGGATCCTGCCGGGAGCGTCTGTTTCGGCTTATATCCCGCGCGAGCGGATCATTTCACTTCAGGAAGGATAACTGAACTCACATGGGCGAAAATATCGACTATCAAGGTGGAACGGGCTATTTCGCAGCGTCCGGACAGGAGAATGCGCCCGGGGTTGTGGTGATACAGGAGTGGTGGGGCGTACAGGACCAAATCCGATCAGTCTGCGACCAATATGCGGCCGCTGGCTTTGATGCGCTGGCGCCCGATCTCTATTCCGGGGTTGTGGTACCCTACCACGACAAGGCCGCCGCCGCGCGGGAAATGGAGGCACTCGACTTCCTGAGCGCCACGGACCGGCAGGTCAGCGCCGCGGCTGCCTTCCTGGCACGACCTGGGCGCAAGCTGGGGCTTACTGGTTTTTGTCTTGGTGGGATCGTCTCGATCCTCGGCGCCATCCGGCTTGACGATTTCGCTGCTGTATCGTGCTATTACGGCCTGCCAGATCTGGACCAGGGCCTGCCCGAGCAGGTGCGCCTGCCGGTAATCGGACATTTTGCGCTGGATGACACTTGGTGCACGCCGGAAATGGTGGATGCCTATGAGGCCGGGCTGAAGCGGGCCGGCAAGGATTACGTTTTTTACCGCTACGCCTGCGATCACGGGTTCTTCAATCCCGATATCCCTGAATTCCACTCTGAATACGCAAAGCTGGCGTGGTCACGCGATCTGGAATTCTGGTCTCGGCATCTGAAACCGGCAGAGCCTACAAGCTGACCTTGGCAAAGATTCAATCTCGCCAACCGGAAAAGAGTGCCGTTTCCCAACATGGGCAACGGCGTCATGACACCCGCTCGCCTGTTTCTGCGCCTTGATGTATTGACCCTGCGTCGCCATCGGATCGCCGGACGGCTTCTCCAGCCGCTCGCGCGCGCTCGCATGCATGCATGGCAATGAACCCGCGCAGGTTGGACCTGTCACGGTTCTGTGCCTCTCCAAGTGCTCGTTTATGAATCGCCCCGGGTCTGTCGGAGACCGTCAACTTAAGCAAGGATGACGGGTATGACAAAAAGCAAAATGGCAAATCGCTACTCGCCTGAGGTCCGCGCTCGCGCGGTCCGGATGGTCTTTGAGCACCAAGGCTCATACGAAACGCAGGCGGGCGCGATCGCGGCCATTGCACCCAAGATCGGCTGCATTCCCCAGACCCTGCGCGAATGGGTCAAGCAGGCCGAGAAGGATAACGGCATGCGCGACGGCGTGACCTCCAAAGAACGGGATCGGATCAAGGCACTGGAACGTGAGGTTCGCGAGTTGCGCCAAGCGAATGAGATCCTTCGCAAGGCGTCAGCGTATTTTGCGCAGGCGGAACTCGACCGCCCACTGAAGCGATGATCGCCTTCATTGAGGATCAGCGCGTTGTTTACGGCGTCGAGTCGATCTGCAGAGTCCTGCCGATCGCGCCGTCAACATTCTATCACCAACTTGCGTGCCGAGCGGACCCTTCCAAAGCTTCGGCCCGGCATCAGCGTGACACAGAGCTGCGCCCGGAGATCAAGCGGGTCTGGGATGAGAATTACCAGGTCTACGGGGTTCGCAAGGCGTGGCATCAGCTGAAGCGCGAGGGCTTTGAACTGGCGCGATGCACTGTTGAGCGCCTGATGTGTCAATCGGCACACAATTTTGACCCACTATCGGCGTCCAAAAATGACCCCCTGCTGCGCCCTCGGGTAGCTGGCCCGATGCGGTGTAGCCACCACACAGCGCAGCCGTATCGGGCCAGCGGGAGT
>NZ_JAXMNR010000006.1:0-345744 GCF_034670325.1 Antarctobacter sp. | reverse complement strand
GTCCCTCTCCTCCTCCCTGGGACCAAACATTCGCGGCGGTGCCTCTCCTCCTCCCTGGCACCGCCGCACGCTCTTTCCGGGTCACGACGACCCGAACGTAATGTGCGGTCCCTCTCCTCCTCCCTGGGACCAAACATTCGCGGCGGTGCCTCTCCTCCTCCCTGGCACCGCCGCACTCTAATCAGTTCGAGGCCCCTCTCCTCCTCCCTGGGGCTCTCGTTGACTCAACCCGCGATGCTCGTCATCGCGGGTTTTTTTCTGTGTGCCGCCACCCGTGCCGCCCCACCCTGACGACATACGGACCTCCGGCCAGACGCCCGCGCCTCTTCCCCTTCGCGCCCGCGTGTCGTAGACCCTCCGCCAACAAGGACGAGGACGAGACCGATGCCGCTGGAAAAGAGTTTCAACGCCGCCGAGGCCGAACCGCGCCTCACCGCCAAATGGCTGGACACAGGGGCCTTCCGCGCCGGGGCCAACCGCTCGCGCGACGAAAGCTTTACCATCATGATCCCGCCGCCGAACGTGACCGGCGCGCTGCATGTGGGCCATGCCTTCAACAACACCCTGCAAGACATCCTGATCCGCTGGCACCGGATGCGCGGGTTCGACACGCTCTGGCAGCCCGGACAGGACCACGCGGGCATTGCGACCCAGCTTCAGGTCGAGAAAAAGCTGAAAGCCGAAAGCAACCTGCGCCGCACCGACCTGACGCGGCAGGAATTCCTCGACAAGGTCTGGGAGTGGAAGGGCCAGTACGGCGGCACCATCGTCAACCAGCTTCAGCGCATGGGTTGTTCGTGCGACTGGGACCGCAACGCCTTTACCATGGCGGGCGCGCCCGGCGACCCCAAGACAGGGCATGAGAACAGCCCCGACTTCCACGACGCGGTCATCAAGGTCTTTGTCGACATGTTCGACAAGGGTCTGATCTATCGCGGCAAACGTCTGGTCAATTGGGACCCGCACTTTGAGACCGCGATTTCCGACCTCGAGGTCGAGAACATCGAAACCCCCGGCCACATGTGGCACTTCAAATACCCGCTCGCCGGTGGCGCGACCTATATGTACGAGGAAAAGGACGAAGAGGGCAAAACCGTCTTCTCCGAAGAGCGCGATTACATCTCGATCGCCACCACCCGCCCCGAAACCATGCTGGGCGACGGTGCGGTGGCCGTGCACCCATCCGACGAGCGCTATGCCTCTATCGTTGGCCAGCTCTGCGAAATCCCCGTCGGCCCCAAGGAACACCGCCGCCTGATCCCGATCATCACCGACGAATACCCCGATCCCACCTTTGGCTCCGGCGCGGTCAAGATCACCGGCGCGCATGATTTCAACGACTATCAGGTCGCCAAGCGCGGCGGCATTCCGCTCTACCGCCTGATGGACACCCGCGCCCAGATGCGCGACGACGGTGTCCCCTATGCCGAGGCCGCCAAGATCGCCATGCAGGTCGCGCAAGGCACGCGCACCCTGACCGAGGCCGAGGCCGACGCCATCAACCTTGTCCCTGACCACCTGCGCGGCCTCGACCGGTTCGAGGCCCGCGAAAAGGTCATCGCCGAGATCACCGCCGAGGGTCTCGCCGTCATGACCACCTCGGACGACCCCCGCCTTGGCCCGCAGAAAAAGCTGAAAAAGGGAGAGGAGCCGCCCGCCGTCACCCCCGTCCCGCTGGTCGAATCCAAACCGATCATGCAGCCCTTCGGCGACCGCTCCAAGGTGGTGATCGAACCCATGCTCACCGACCAGTGGTTCGTCGAAACCTCTGAAATCGTTGGCCCCGCGCTGGATGCTGTGCGGGGTGGCGACATCAAGATCATGCCGGAATCGGGCGAAAAAGTGTACTACAACTGGCTCGACAATATCGAACCGTGGTGCATCTCGCGTCAGCTATGGTGGGGCCACCAGATCCCCGTCTGGTACATCCCCGGCGAAGAGGACTGGTATCCGATCTGCGCCGCAAACGAATCCGAGGCGCTGGACAAGGCCCGCGCCATTTCCGCCGAGGGCACCGAATTCCGCATCGTCGAGAACGCCCAAGAGGCGGCTGAGGTTCTCGAAGACCTCCGCGACCACATGCACCTGCGCACAGAGGGCCGCATCCGCACCGCCGACAGCCCCGCGCAACTGCCCATGTTCCGCGATCCCGACGTGCTGGATACATGGTTCTCGTCCGGTCTCTGGCCGCTTGGCACGCTGGGCTGGCCCGAACAAACCGATGAGTTGAAACGCTATTTCCCGACCTCCGTGCTGATCACCGGGCAGGACATCCTGTTCTTCTGGGTCGCCCGGATGATCATGATGCAGCTTGCCGTTGTCGATCAGGTCCCCTTCCACACCGTCTACCTGCACCAGCTTGTCCGCGACGAGAAGGGCAAGAAGATGTCGAAAACCACCGGCAACGTCATCGACCCGCTGGAGATTGTCGACGAATACGGCGCCGATGCGCTGCGCTTTACCAATGCCTCGATGGCCTCCATCGGCGGCGTGCTGAAACTCTCGGTCGACCGCATCGCGGGTTACCGCAACTTCGGCACGAAACTCTGGAACGCATGCCGCTTTGCCGAAATGAACGGTGTGTTCGAGGGCCATGCCACCCGCGCAGACGCCCCGCAGGCCACGCAAACCGTGAACCGCTGGATCATCGGCGAAACCGCCCGCGTGCGCGAAACTGTTGATCTGGCGCTGACCGAATACCGCTTCAACGACGCGGCCAACGCGCTCTATGCCTTTACCTGGGGCAAGGTCTGCGACTGGTACGTGGAATTTGCCAAACCGCTGTTCGACGCGCAGGACGCCGCCGTCGTGGCCGAGACGCGCCAGACAATGGCTTGGGTGTTGGACCAATGCCTGATCCTGCTGCACCCCATCATGCCCTTCATCACCGAAGAACTCTGGGACACGCTGGGCGACCGCTCCAAACTGCTGGTTCACGCCGATTGGCCGACCTATTCCGCCGCCGACATGGTGGACCCCGCCGCCGAGGCCGAAATGTCATGGGTGATCGCCCTGATCGAAGGCGTCCGGTCGGCGCGCGCGCAAATGCACGTCCCTGCGGGCCTCTACGTGCCGATGCTGGTCAAAGGCATCTCCGCCGACGAACAGGCCGCGTGGGACCGCAATGAGGTGCTGATCAAGCGCCTCGCCCGGATCGAGGGACTGGAGGCCGTCGCCGACTTCCCCAAAGGCTGCGTCACCGTCCCCGTGGGCAGCGCCACCTTTGGCCTGCCGCTGGCGGACATCATCGACGTGGGCGAAGAAAAGGCCCGTCTGGAAAAGACCCTTGGCAAGCTGGGCAAGGAACTGGGCGGATTGCGCGGCCGCCTGAACAACCCCAACTTCGCCGCCTCCGCCCCGCCGGAAGTGGTCGAAGAAGCCCAGGAAAACCTCCGCCTGCGTGAGGGCGAAGAGGCCAAGCTGAAAGAGGCGCTGGCGCGATTGGCCGAGATTGGTTGACGGACAGCACAGACACGAAAAGGCCGGGCAATTTGCCCGGCCTTTTTTATTGCATGATGCAGTTTCAAGAGAAGGTTGCTTTGACGCCATAGCGCTCTGGGGCAGGAAGCTCCCAATGATATGTTGGGGCGCGTTGCTGTCCGAACGTCGGCTATGCGGACAAAGCTGACATAGACAGGTTTTCTCTGCTATGCCTTCCCGAGTGAAACCATCCAATGGCCGCAACCATGACCGCACCACTCGGGCGCATAGTGATTTACACCAAAAAGATCGAGCAAATGGGAGAGTTTTATGCCAAGCACTTTGGCTTTTCGCTCTGTCGCGCCGAAGGTGACCGCATCTTTGAATTGACGCCCCAAGCGGCTGGTGCCGCCATCCTTTTGCATCCTGCATCGGCTGGGCAAAAGGAGGGGCAGGCTCTCGTAAAGCTCGTGTTTGATGTCGAAGACGTCGCAGCCTTTTGCGAAGCCGTAAGGGGTAACGGGCTGGAGTTCGGCAAGATACATCAGGCTGACGGCTACGTCTTTGCCAACGCCAAAGACCCTTCGGGAAACTCAATTCAAGTATCAAGCCGAGCGTTTGTGCAGCGGTAATTTGGGGTCGAAGCGCACACTGCGGAAAATTGAGTACGCAGGTATCATTTTTGCCCGGCCCGCTCTTTGTACCATTTGAAACCGTAGAACAGTGCTTGTAGCGGGAAACCTATAAAGCTCGCTGCGATGAAAAACAGCCCTGTTCCGCGTCGCCACTGAAGAATGTCGTCGTACCAAATCGCACAGGCAGCAACTGCCAAAACCCCGACCACAACTGTCCGTTTGGTCTTCTGCTTATTGGAAAGTCTCTTCCAAGGTTCCATACCGCCACCCCCGTCGACCGTCTCATTCGCAAGCATAGGTAAGCGCGCAGAAATTCACAAATAGGGCTCGAAGCGGACCTCCGAGGGCTTATGTGGCCATTCGGGATGGACCAACGAACCGCAGATCGGGCGCTGCCCCCGTCCCCATTGAGCACAGACAGCCCTCATGGCCTCTGACGGACGCGCAAACATCCCTCTCCACGGCACCCGCAACGGGCTGCAAACCCTAACAAAACGTAAAACCGTCTCTGTAACCCATTGTTTCTACACAGGCGGCAGGCTGTCCACGCGTGGACAGCCCCAAAATCACACCAGCGCCGGGGTCATCCGGATCACCGTCGGCCCATCGGCCTGAAACGCCGCCACCAAGGCCTCCTGCAGCCCCTTCAAATCCGAAGGCTCCACCGCCCCGGCCCCATAAGCCCGTGCAAGGGCCAGAAAATCAGGGTTCCTCGCCACCACGGCATTGGGGGCGATCTGGCTGGCCACCATAGAGTCGCGGATCTCTCCCAGCGACCCATTATCCCAGACCAAGATCGGCAAAGGCAGGCCCAATTCCACCGCCGTCCCCAGCTCTGGCAGGGTATATTGCAGGCCATAATCTCCCATGATCGCACAGGTCGGCAGCCCCTTGCGCGCCACCGCCCCGCCAATCGCCGCAGGCAAGGCATAGCCCAGCGTGCCAAAGCCGCAGGGATGGTGCCAATGCCCCGCCCGCGGCATGTCCCAGACCTCTTTGCCGCCATAGGCCAGCTGGGTCATATCCGAATAGATCATCGCATCGGTCGGCATGACCGCCCGCAACGCCTCGGCCACCTCGACGATGCCGGGACGTTCCGCCATGATCTCGCCCCGCCAGCGACGGCGCGTCTCGGCCACACGGCCCGCATCCCAACAGGCAGGCCGGTCATCGTTGCGCGCCGGTATCGCGATGGTCAGCGCCTTCATCAAAGCCGCCGCGTCGCCGATGAACCCCATGTCCCCGGCCCGCAGACCTGACAGCACCTCCGGGTCCAGATCCACCCGGATCATGCGCCCCGTGTTGCCCAGATGATCACGCCACAAATCCACCTCTGACAGCTCGGTCCCCAGCGCCACAACCAAATCCGCCTCCGCCGCGATCCGAGCACTGTCAGGCCGCGCAAGGAATGAGCCGAAGAACAGCGGCTGATCCGCCGGAACGATGCCACGCCCCGCATAGGTCACAAAGCTGGCCGCCCCGGTCTGTTGCAGCAGCGCGGGCACATGGCCGGCCCCGGCCGCAGCACCGCCGCCAAACACGAACAAAGGCTTTTCCGCCTCCGCCAGCGCGTCGATCACAGCGTAGATCTGGTCATGCGTCAGATGCGGCACCTCTGGCCGCAACGGTGGCTGCGGGGCCGGATCGGCCAGCGCCCCCAGCGCCGCAATCGGCACATGCAGCGCCTTGGGCCGGGGTCGCGCGCTGGCGAATTCACCGAAAGCGCGGTCGATCAGCGCAAAGACCGCCGCCGGATCAGAGGCGGTTTCGGACCAGTCGCAGACCGTCGCACCCGCCGCTCGCTGGTCGCGCATCTGGTGCAACTGCCCACGCCGCGCCGCCGTCTCATCCAGACAGGAGGCCAGCGCCAGCACCGGCACACTGTCCGAATAAGCCTGCCCCAATGCCGTCATAGCATTCACAAAGCCCGGCCCGGTGATCAGGTAGCACACGCCCGGACGCCCCGAGGCACGGGCATAGCCATCGGCCATGAAACCCGCCCCCTGCTCATGCCGGGCAAGGACGTGGGTGATCCCGGCCTCTTCGATGCCGCGATACATCTCGACGTTGTGCACGCCGGGAATGCCAAAGATCACCTCGACCCCGCGGGCCTTCAGGGCATGGCTGATCTGTGCGCCAAGGGGTTTCTGCATCAGGCCCTCCAAAAGCCGACAGTGAAGATTGCAAAGACGGCGAGCAGCTCCAAGCGCCCAGCCAGCATGGCGAAACTCAGGATCCACTTGGCCGTGTCGCTGAGACCGGCAAAGTTGCCCGCCGGTCCGATCTTGTCCCCCAGACCCGGCCCGATATTGGCAATTGCCGTGGCGGCCCCCGATACGGAGGTGATGAAATCCAGTCCCGTCAGGCTGAGCGCAACGGACAGCACGCCCAGCGTGACGACGAAGAAGACAAAGAAGCTCATGACCGAACTCATGACGTCGGGACCGACCGGCCGCCCCTCGTAGCGCGGGACAAAGACGCCGTGCGGTGCCCGGATGCGACGCAACTGGACCCGGATCGAGGCGAACAGCAGTTGATAGCGGAAAATCTTGACCGAACAGGCGGTTGACCCCGCGCAGCCGCCAATCAGCCCGATGAAAAAGAACATCGCGATCAGGAACGGCCCCCAAGTCATGTAGTCGACGCTGGCGTAGCCGGTGCCGGTCATGATCGAGGTGATGTTGAACAGCGCCTCGCGCACCGCCTGTTCGGGGTGATGCGGAAAGATCGACAACAGGACAATGGCGGTGACAACAACCAGTACGCCGATGATCGTGATAAAGGTCATGACCTGACTGTCGGAAAACAGCACAAAACGGTGGCCTGCGACCATCTGGACGTAGCGGACAAAAGGCAGCGCCGCGAGCACCATAAAGACCGTGGCGACATACTCTGCCGGACCCGCGAAGGTGGCGAAAGAGGCGTCATAGTTGGCGAACCCGCCGGTGGACACGGTGGTCATGGCATGGACCGTCGCGTCAAAGGGGTTCAACCCGCACAACAGATAGAAGATCGTGCAGAACAGGGTCAGAGTAATGTAGATTGACGAGATCGAGGCCGAGATCTGCGTCGCGCGCGGCAGGATTTTGCCCATTGTGTCAAACGCTTCGGAGCGGAAAATCTGCATACCGCCGACCCGCAGTTCGGGCAGGAACACCATGGCGACGACAATAATCCCGATCCCGCCCAGCCATTGCAGCAGCCCGCGCCAGAGCAGCAGCCCCTTGGGCAGCCCGTCGAGGCCGGTAAACACGGTTGACCCGGTGGTGGTCAGCCCGGACATCGCCTCGAAAAAGGCGTCGGTATAGCTGGCGTCGGTGGCGCCCAGGACAAAGGGCAGCGCGCCGAAGACCGGCAGCGCGACCCAGACTCCGGTGGTGAGCAAAAAGGTCTGCTGAAGGCTCAGCCCTTCCTTGACCGCGTTGGAACAGGACAGCGCGGTCAGCCCCCCCGCGAGGATCGTGATTGAGGCGCTTTCAAGAAAGACAGGCCATTCGCCGCGCCCCTCGGCCAGATCGACCACAAGGGGCAGCAGCATGGTGCCACCCAGACAGGCGACCAACAGGCCAATCACATAGGCGACGGGACGGACATCGAACATGACGGCGAGCGTTGGCCTGACCGCGAGGGACTGTCAAGCATGTGGGTGCGGCCACAGCGCCACGTCAATGCAGTGCGACCTGTAACCCCGTGTTTACGCGGCCAGCAGGTCACGAAAAACAAAGGGCAGAATATCGTCCCGACGGATGCCAAGACTGGCCAGTTCGGCATCGCTGGCGCATTCCAGCGTGATGATCTGGCGCAGTCGCGCCCGGCGCAATTGCGCCGGGTTCAGCCCGAATCCCACCTCTGAAAGATAGACGTCTATACGGGTGTTGAGGGACCTATGGCCCATTCCGATCTGGATATTGTCACGCGTCATGTCTGGAAACCTTTCCTTTTTACGGTCGGTTTCCTCCCTGCCGTCAGTATGTCACAGAATGCATGACCAAGCCATGAACGGGCAATGCGATGCCGTGCGGCACCGCGCTCTGCTCAAAGCGGCGGCACCCCTGGCATGGGTGCCGCGCAAAGCATCATCCGACGTGAAAGAGTGTCGAGAACAGCTTGGGGTCGAGGCTGTCAGAGGCAAACAGGTCACCTTCTGTCAGGACAGAGACCGCATCGTGGCTGTGCAGGCTTTCCTGATGGCTGGCCACGACGCGATAGTCGCCCACCCGCGGGTCCGCTTGCAATTGTTCCGCGAACAAGCGCGCCGCATCTTCGACAAAGATCGGGTTGGCAGCGTTCAGTTCCGCAAAGGCCTGTTCATCCTCACGTTTGACCATGACCTGCGTTTCGGTCGGCACAGCACGGCGGCACATGTCTACCAGATCCTCAAACCACAGGCAGTCGCCGTCGCGCAGTTCGACAGAGACCCGCGCCACGGAACGCTGCGAATGTGGCGTGGCCAACTGACCACGCGTCCGGCGGGCATGTTCGCTCAGCTCCAGCGAACATGGGCAGGTCGACGAATAGACGTAGTCGAGGTGCATGACCTTGCGGCGCACCCCGTCGCGTTCGACCAGTTCCAGCGCGATATCGTAGTACTGATAGCCCGACAGGCCCGACCGCAGGCTTTCCACCTTCATCGGAAAGGAAAAGCGCATGTTGATGCGGGCGTCAAAGCTTTCGAGATCGACCTTGTAGTCGTCCAGCGCCGCTTCGATCACCTCAAAACTGAAGGTCTTTTCCGAATGGGCATAAAAAGACCGCATGATGCGGCTCATGTTGATGCCCTTCTTGTCTGCCTCAAGACTGACCGTCCCCGTCACCGAGGTTTCCAGCCGCAGATCGCCATTGTCACGGGTGTGATACTGGATCGGCAGGCGAAAGTTCGAAATACCCACATGCTGGATCGCCCGGTTCGCGCCGCGGATCAGCGAGGATGGGCCATTTTGCAGGTCCGGCAATGAGGCCTTATAGGCGGAATCGACGCGGAAATCCGCAGGATAGTTGTTCGACAGTGCCGGATAGCCGTCCGGAACAGCGTCAGGCGACAGGCGCGCGACAACGGGATCGAGCGAAGCAATCTCGGTGTCATGAGCTTTTGACGCCCAACGCCGAAGGAGGGCGAGCGCCTCTGCCGCCTCTTCCTTGCTTGGCTTCCGGTCAATGTCCGGTGTGTGGATATTCATGTCAGGTCCACCTCTTTCGCGCATGTCCTACATCCAGAGACCTAAGAACTGTCTAACACAATTCCAATCTCATAAAGGTATACGTCGTTCGCATTGAATCGGATCAGTCACGGGCGGCATGCGAAGATCAGACTGCGTCCAACGCATTTAGGACGTCATTTACAAGGTCCTGCGGATCCTCGATCCCGACCGAAAGCCGGATCATCCCGTCACCGATCCCCAACGCGGCCCTTTGTTCGGGCTTTAGTCGTTGATGCGTAGTGGTCGCAGGGTGGGTGGCGATGGATTTCGCATCGCCAAGGTTGTTCGAGATGATCACGATTTGCAGCGCGTTGAGCAGACGAAAGGCCGCCTCCTTGCCGCCCGCGACCTCGAAAGAAACCAGCGTACCGCCCGCCCCCAGCTGTCGCTCTGCCAGCGCGTGCTGCGGGTGGCTGGCATGGCCCGGATAGATCATCCGCGACACCTTGGGATGCCCGGCCAGCGCCTCGGCCAGCGCCACTGCGCCCTCGGTCTGGGCGCGCACCCGCAAACCAATCGTCTCCAGACCTTTGAGCATGACCCAGGCGTTGAACGGGCTCATCGAGCCGCCGGTGTGCTTCATGTAGGGCTCGACAACGCCCCGAATATGCTCGCGTTTGCCCAGGATCACCCCGCCCAGGCAACGGCCCTGCCCGTCCACATGTTTGGTCGTGGAATAGACAACCAGATCAGCGCCTTGCGCGATGGCCTTTGAGTAGACAGGCGTCGAAAAGACGTTGTCGACAATCACCGTCGCGCCCACTTTGTGCGCCAGCCCGGCCACCGCCTCGATATCGACAAGCTCCAGCGTCGGGTTAGACATGCTTTCAAAGAAGACCGCCTTGGTGTCCGGGCGAAGGGCCGCCTCCCACTGCGCCAGGTCCGCGCCATCGACAAAGGTCACGTCGACCCCGTAGCGGGTCAGGATCTCTTCGACGATATACAGGCAGGACCCGAACAACGCGCGGGCCGAAACCACATGGTCCCCGGCCTTCAGCATCGAGGTCAGCGCGCCATTGACCGCCGCCATACCCGAGGCACAGGCGAACCCGTCCTCCGCCCCTTCGAGCAGCGCCATGCGCTCTTCGAACATGGCCACCGTGGGGTTGCCGTAGCGGGCATAGATAAACTCATCCTCACCCGCCTTGAGAAAGCGCGCCTCTGCGGCCTCGGCACTGTCATAAACAAAGCCCTGCGTCAGAAAGATCGCTTCGCTGACCTCCCCCCACTGGCTGCGTTTGGTGCCGCCATGTACGAGTTTGGTCGCCTTGCCAACGGATTGGCCGTCATTGCTTGTCATGGGTTCTCTCCCAACAAAAAAGCCCCGATCGCGGTCAAGCGAAAGGAGCCTTCCGTCTGACCTCTTTAGCGGAATTTGAAAGGTCTACGCCCCTCGTGGCCCGCAATCCGGTAAACAAATCGCCACGTCGCTTGGCATAGAGCCGTTAAAAACACATTGCAAGAGCGTCACGCCAATGTAACCGGACCTTCACGAATTCGTCGCAACCTTGGCTTAGCTCCTCGCACAAGATGTAGTGGGACGTTGCAATGCCAATGCTATGCGTCACCGTGACGGAATCCGACCCTCGCCTGCATGGCGATGATGTGCCTTTGCAGCCGGCCCTCGCGGCCGCCCTTGCGGCGGACAGAGGTCCGGTCACGATCATGGTACACGGGTACAAATACCTGCCTGGGCATCCTGTCCATTGCCCTCACGGATCTCTGCTGTCGCCGGAGCCGTGCAAAGACGATTGGAAAATCGTGAGCTGGCCAGAGCGGCTGGGCCTGCACGGGCAGCACGGACAGGGATTGGCGATTTCCTTTGGGTGGAAGGCACGCGGGTCGATCTGGGCGGCGCACCGTCAGGCCAAGGCGGCAGGTCAGGCGCTGGCCAAGCTGGTGCGCGACATCCGCCAATATGCACCGTCCCGCCGCATCAACGTGATTGCCCATTCGCTGGGGGCGCGGGTGGCCCTGACGGCGGTGCGCGCAGGCGCGCCCGGCGCGATCTCTCGCACGGTCCTGTTGGCGGCGGCGGAATACGGTGCGGTCGCCTGTGGCACGCTGGACAGCGACGCCGGAAGGCTGACCGAGGTTCTGAATGTCACCAGCCGCGAAAATGACCTCTACGATTTTGTGCTGGAATGGCTTGTTCCACCGCAACAGCGCGGCGACCGGATGCTGGGCCACGGCGGCCTGCGCCACCCGCGTATGGTCACCCTGCAACTGGACGACGCCCAAAGCCTTGCCGCGCTGCGCCACGCAGGTTTTCCAATCGCCGCGCCGGACCGACTGATCTGCCACTGGTCGCCCTACCTGCGCGAAGGCGTTTTCCCGCTGTATCGCGCGGTTCTGACCGGGGAGATGCCGCTGGACCGGTTGCGCGCCCTGCTGCCCACGCACTGCGCCCCGCGCTGGTCACGCCTGCGCCCGCGCCTACCCCGACCGCAGCCCCCGATGTTGCCCGCCGAGTAAGCGGCGGCTGGCCGAGCGCGCTTTGTTCGCGTTGATTTGAGACACACACGAAATGTCACCTGTTGCCTCTGCCGCACTCTACGGCACAATATGGTGTATAGGCGCAATCAGTGGGGTGGAGTGTGGATTCCTTTCTCTTTCAGGCTTCTGTCTTTCTGCTTGCGGCGGTGATCGCGGTGCCTCTGGCCGCACGATTGGGGCTGGGATCGGTACTGGGGTACCTTTTGGCCGGACTTGCGATCGGGCCGGGTCTGGGTCTTGTCGTCGATACGGCAGACATCCAGCACTATGCAGAGTTCGGCGTGGTCATGATGTTGTTCCTGATCGGGCTGGAACTGGAACCCCGCGCGCTGTGGGACATGCGGCACCGTCTGATCGGGTTGGGCGGATTGCAGATTCTGCTGACCACCAGCGCAATCCTTGCGGGGGCCATGGCGCTGGGTCTTGGCTGGCAGACGGCGCTGGCCGTGGGCCTTGCGCTGGCGCTGTCCTCGACCGCAATCGTATTGCAAACTCTCAATGAAAAGAAACTGACGCAGACCAACGGCGGGCGCTCTGCCTTTTCGGTATTATTGACGCAGGACATTGCGGTGATCCCCATGCTGGTGATCTTTCCGCTGCTGTCGGTGGCGGTTTTCGTCAGCCCCGCGCAATTCATGAACAAGGTCGACGGCCACGCTGCCGATGCGGCGCACCATGCCAGCCTGTCGTTGGTCGAGGGGCTGCCCGGCTGGGGCGCGGCCCTTGTAACGCTGGGCGTGATCGCGGCGATTATCCTTGCCGGCGTCTACGGCGCGCGGCCGCTGTTTCGCTATATCCACGCCGCCCGTCTGCCAGAGATGTTCACTGCCGTGGCGCTGCTGATCGTCATCGGCATTGCTTTTCTGATGATGCTGGTGGGTCTGTCCCCCGCCTTGGGCACCTTTCTTGCCGGTGTGGTGCTGGCCAACTCCGAGTTCCGGCATGAACTGGAATCGGATGTGGAACCCTTCAAGGGCCTGCTTCTGGGCCTGTTCTTTATCACCGTCGGGGCCGGGATCGACGTCGGTGCGCTGTTTGCCGAACCGCTGACCATTATGGGGATGGCGTTGGCGGTGATCCTGATCAAGGGCGCGGTGCTTTACGGGTTGGGGCGCAGCTTTGGCCTGCGCAAGCGTGGGCTCTGGCTGTTCACGCTGGGGCTGGCTCAGGCGGGCGAATTCGGCTTTGTCCTGATCTCCTTTGGGCGTCAGCAGAACGTCTTTACCGATGTGCTGGGCGACCGGCTGTTGCTGGTGATCGCCATGACCATGTTGATCACGCCGCTGCTGTTCCTGCTGTTTGACTATCTCAACAAGGGCTTCAGCAAGGTTGTCGAAGACACAATCGAGGACACGATTGACGAGGAAGGCCCGGTCATCGTCGCCGGAATCGGGCGGTTTGGGCAGATCGTCAACCGTCTGGTCCGCTCGGCAGGCCATCGGACCGTGGTGCTGGACCATGACATCAAGACGATCCAGTTGATGCGGCGATTCGGGGTAAAGGGCTTCTTTGGCGATCCGACCCGACCGGAACTGCTGCACGCGGCAGGGATCGAAAGCGCGCGTGTTCTGGTGGCCGCGCTGGACGATCCCAAAGCCACGACCAAGCTGGTGGCCTATGCCCGCCGTATCCGGCCCGACCTGCACATTGTCGCCCGCGCCCGCGACCGGACGCATGTCTACGCGCTGTATCAGGCGGGGGCCAACGACATCGTGCGCGAAATGTTCGATTCCAGCCTGCGCGCCGGGCGGTACGTGCTGGAAAACGTCGGCATGACAGAGTTCGAGGCAGCCATCGCCGAAGAGACCTTTTATCACCACGACCGCAAGACCATTCAGGAACTGGCGGAACTGTGGGACCCTTCGGTGCCGCAGGCCGAGAACGCGGCCTATGTGGCGCGCTCCAAGGAGTTGGAGCGCGAGTTGGAGACGGAACTATACACCGCTCTTACCGCGCGCGGGAAACAGGACGCCGCCTGACCCATTGCCGGAACAGGCGTTCAGGCACGAAAAAACCGCGCCCCCGGAGGGACGCGGTTCATAGCGTTCAGAACGCCCGTTGATTACGCGGCGCGCAGGCTCAACACGTCGTCCACCTGCTTCGCGGCGGCTGTCTCATCACCCGAAACGGCGGCCACTTCGCGGGTCAGACGCTCCAGCGCGGCCTCGTACAGCTGACGCTCGGAATAGCTCTGTTCACGCTGATCGTCGGCGCGGTGCAGGTCGCGCACGACCTCTGCAATCGCGATCAGGTCGCCGGAGTTGATCTTTTGCTCATACTCCTGAGCGCGGCGCGACCACATCGCGCGCTTGACCTTGGCCTTGCCGCGCAGGGTTTTCATCGCCTCGTCCACCACGTCGGGCGAGGACAGGGACCGCATACCAACTTCGGTGGCCTTGTGCGTTGGCACGCGCAGGGTCATCTTGTCCTTTTCGAATGAAATCACAAAGAGTTCGAGGTTGATCCCGGCGATCTCTTGCTTTTCGATCGACACGATCTGGCCGACGCCATGCGCCGGATAGACAACGTAATCATTCGGACGAAAGTCAGCTCTTTTGGTCTTGGTCATGTAAGTCAGTCCTCGCAACTCAGCAGTTGACAGGCGACAAGAAAGACGACCGGGGACCGCAGGATTCCCGTTCATCTCATGTCATACAGTCTGGTTATGCCTCGAAAGGCCGATGGGCTTTGCGCCACGCACGTGCATTACTCATGTGAAACATATGTATAGCATAGAATGCGAGCGCATCCTAGCACAGTCGCAAAACGTCAGAAACGCCCACAAGAACAGCCACTTGAGGGATCAACCTCATGCGGCGGCGCAGCAGGTGCCCCGAATCGATTCAGCCGCCTTCGCCCGGCGCCTCGGTAAAGTACTTGTCGAGTTTACCGGTCTCACCGTCGCGTTCCTCTGCCTCTGGCAGCGGGTCTTTCTTGGTGATGATCACCGGCCACATTTCAGCATACTTGCGGTTGAATTCAACCCATTTCTCCATGTCCGGCTCCGTGTCAGGCCGGATCGCGTCCGCAGGGCATTCCGGCTCGCAGACGCCGCAGTCGATGCATTCATCGGGGTGGATCACCAGCGCGTTCTCACCCTCATAGAAACAGTCCACCGGACATACCTCGACGCAATCCGTGTATTTGCAGGCGATGCAGTTGTCGGTGACGACGTAGGTCATGAGGCTCTCGTTTCTGGGGACGCACTTTGCGCCTTAGCTAATCCAGCAACGGCCATCATTCAAGCGCCGAAGGCCGCGACTTGTCGTACTGTCGGCGGTCCTTCTTTGTCGGTCGCCCGCCGCCGTCATACCGCGGGGTGTCCGGTTGACGTTCTTTCGGGACCGGGGGCGACAGATCCTCATACAGCGCCTGCGCCTCGGGGGCCGGGCCGCGCCGCTCGCCCAGCGCCACCACGCGGATCACCCGCACGTCGCGCGCCTGCGGAAAGGTCAGCACATCGCCGGGGGCCACCATGTAGGCGGGTTTGGCCACCGGCACGCCGTTCACGCGGCAATGTCCGCCCTGCACCGCCTTGGCCGACAGCGAGCGCGTTTTGAAGAAACGCGCCTGCCAGAGCCATTTATCGAGGCGGATCTTGAGGGCGGGGTCAGCCAATCAGGTCTTGTCCTTGAGCCCCATGAGCGCCGCGGCAAACGGGTTGTCCGGGTCGATGGGCTTTTCCTTGCGGGGCGGGCGCGCCTCAAAGCTCTTGCCACCCTCGTGCTTGGGCGGTCTGCCCTTGCCCTTACCGCCTTTGCCGCGCGGCCGGTCGCCGCCTTCGCCACCCTTGTTGCCACGCTGCGGACGCCCACCGCGATCCCCCTTGGGGGCCTCGCCGCCGCGCGCCTCGCGCCGGGGCTTGTTGCCGCCCGCGCCGCGCCGCTGGGTGTTCCCGCGATTGCCGCCCCATGTGAAGGCGTAGAACACCTCCAGCTCTGGCCCGGCCAGCGCCTCGTCCGGGGCCGTCCCCGGCAAGATTTCCTCTTCGGGCGTGTCGGGCACCGGGGTTTCGGCCACAGGTTCCGCCGGTTCGGCAGAAACAGGCGCCTCTCCGTGGTCTTCCAGCTTGGCCACCGGCTCGGCCACATCCGCAGGGGCCGGTGTCTCAGCCGCATCAGGTGTCACGCCAGCCTGTTCCTCGGCAGCGGCATCCATCACCGGCTTGTCGTCCGCAGGCGCACCGGCCTCTGTCGCGACAACTGCATCAACCGGTTTCACCTTGGCGCGTTCGCCCTTTTCAGCGCGATAGCCAAGACCCTGCATCAGGTCGGCGAACTGTTCCAGCGTCATGCCGGTGATCGACAGCATGTCGGGCTTGGCCTCAAACCCGCCTCTGCTGTCCTCAGCACGCAACATATCGGCCAGACGTTCCAGCATGTCGATGCGGATGGCGCGCGCGCCCGCCTTACGGTAGCCCGCCAGCGAATAGTGCTGCGCGGGAACCTCATCAATGTTGGGCACGGTCACCAGCCCCGGAGGCGGTGCTTCGGGGAACTCGTCCAACCCGTTGGCCAGCGACCACAGCACCAGCCGCAGCCGTGTCGGCGCGGGCTTCAGCAGCAGCGGCATGAAAATCGTGTATTGGCCAAAGCGAACGCCATGTTTGCGCAGCGCACCGCGCGCGTCCTGATCCAGCGCCTTGACGTCATCCGCGATCTGGGCGCGCGGAATCACGCCCATTGCCTCGACCAATTGAAAGGCAAATCCGCGCGCCAACCCGGTCAGCGTTTCGTCGTCGCGCATCTTCAGCAGCGGCTCGAACAGTGCCGCGATCTTGCGGTCCATGAAATGCTGCAGGCGACGCTCGACCTTGCCAGCCACATCCGGCCCGGCCTCTTCGTCGACAAAGGCCACCACGCGCGGTTTCAGCGCATCGTCACCCTTGGCGAGCTTGCCGACCGCCTGGTTGCCCCACATCAGGCCGCCCTGCTCGGTAAAGTCGATCTCGGTGTCCGGTGCATTGTAGAACCGGTCAGCCCGCAGATGGAAATGCGGCGTTAACGCCTGCAGGCTTGCCTGCCGCAGTGTCTTGGCCTCTTGCCCGGTTGCCTCTTTGTCCTGACGGAACCGGAACCCTTCGAGCCGCCCGACGAGGTGGCCCTCGACGGTGACTTCGCCTTGATCGTTTACTTCGGCCAAGAGGGCCTCCTTCTGTTTCAACCGCCGCAACAGCACAGAGGTGCGGCGGTCTACAAATCTTTGCGTCAGACGCTCGTGCAGCGCATCCGACAGGGCGTCTTCTACAGCGCGAGTCCGCCCGCGCCAATGGTCTTCGTCCGCGACCCAGCCTTTGCGCTGCGCGACATATGTCCATGTGCGGATATACGCCAGCCGTTTCGACAATGTGTCAATGTCGCCGTCGGTCCGGTCGATGCGGTTGACCTGACGGGCCATGAAATCATCGGGAACGCCGCCTCTTTGGTGCAGATGCCCGAAGATAACGCTTAACAGGCCCGCATGTTCCGCCGGAGAGATTCCGCGAAAATCGGGGATTCGGCAGACGTCCCAGAGCAACTGAACGGACACCGCGTCAGAGGCCCGCGCCCGCACCTCTGCCTCGCTGGCGAGGGCGCGCAGCGCGCGCAGGTCATCGGATTCGCGTGTCTTGGACAGGGTTTCGTGGTCCGGGCTGACATCCAGACTGGCCTCCAGCGCGTCGATGGACCCAAAGCGCAGCACCGAGGATCGCCATTGCAGCTTTTTCAACGGGGTAAAGCTGTGGTTGCAGATCGCCTCGGCCCAGTCGTCGGGGATCTGCCCGGCATCGCCGGTGACGCCAAAGGTGCCGTCGGACATGCCCCGCCCCGCGCGCCCGGCGATCTGCGCCAACTCATTGGGCTGCAAGGCGCGCATCCGCCGACCGTCGAATTTGGCCAGCGAGGAGAACGCCACATGGTTGATATCCAGATTGAGCCCCATGCCGATGGCATCGGTCGCCACGAGGTAATCAACCTCGCGGTTCTGATACAGCTCCACCTGCGCATTGCGGGTCCGGGGCGACAGCGCGCCCATGACCACCGCAGCACCGCCCTTTTGGCGTTTCAGCAGTTCGGCGATGGCATAGACGTTATCGACCGAAAAGCCGACGATCGCGGTGCGCGCGGGCAGTCGGCTGATCTTTTTCGATCCGGTATAGACAAGCTGGCTCATTCGTTCGCGCCGGACGTATTCCACCCCCGGCACCAGCGCCGAGATCGGCCCGCGCATGGTATCAGCCCCCAGAAACAGCGTCTCATGGGTGCCACGCATCCGCATCAGGCGGTCGGTGAAGACATGGCCGCGCTCGGGGTCGGCGCACAGCTGTATCTCGTCGATGGCGACGAAATCGGTACCCATACCCTCCGGCATCGCCTCGACCGTGCAGACCCAATACTGGGCGCGCGGCGGCACGATGCGTTCTTCGCCGGTGACCAGTGCCACCACGGACGGGCCGCGAATGGCCACGATCTTGTCAAAGACCTCGCGCGCCAGCAGGCGCAGCGGCAGGCCGATGATGCCAGTCCGATAGCCAAGCATCCGCTCGATGGCGTAATGAGTCTTGCCTGTGTTGGTCGGGCCTAGAACGGCCGCGATCCGCGATCTCTGGGCCATGGGGCCGCCTATATTTCCGGCGTCGCGCCCCAGCCAGAGCCGCGCCCGTCCGCCTCGTCAGAGTGTGATGCCGATGGCCTCACGCTCGAGCCGTTCCATCGCCTTTTCAACGTTGGGATCATGTGGCCTGAGTTCAAGTACCTTCTCGTAGGCGCGATAGGCAAGGCCGGTTTTGCCAACCCTCTCGTTGATCGCCCCGACCCCGCGCAAGGCCGCGAAATGGTTGGGGTTCAGCGCCAGAACATGTTCCAGCGCATCCATCGCCGGACCAAACCGCTCCGCCTCGAAATAGGCCAGCGCCAGCCCGTGCCAGCCTTCGGCGAAATCCGGCGCATGGTCGGTCAGGGCGTGGAAATGTTCGATCGCTGCGGCGGAATTCTTGACCTCCAGCGCATCGCGTCCGCGCTTCAACAGCAAGTCCATGCTGGCCGAACCGGACTTGGACCATTCGGAAATGATCTGATTCTCCAGCCGCTGCGCCGCGGTCTCTGTCTCGGCCTGCAACAGCTCTTGCAGCAACTCCTGCGCCCTGTCCTGCGCCCGCCCAAGAGAAGGTAGGGAAATCATGACTAGGGCGCAAAATGCCGCGAGGATACGTTTGTATTCCATAATTGCCGTCCTCATAACTTGGGTGGAGTGTAGCGCCTGTGCGCCGGTTTTCCAGCGCACGTTTATGAGAGAAAGCCGAGGAGCAAAAATGAGCGACACTGTTAACGCGGCCGTAACCGCCCTGAATGAAAAAATGGGTGGTAGCGGGTTCGACGGCACCGCGAAAATGACCATCGAAGATGAAGGCAGCCTGATCATTGACGAAAACGGTGCCCATGCCGGCGATGAAGAGGCCGATGTCACCATGACCGCCAGCGCAGAAACCTTTGAGGCCATCGTCAGCGGCGACCTCGACCCCACCTCGGCCTTTATGTCGGGCAAACTGGCCATCGACGGCGACATGTCCGCCGCCATGCGCCTTGCACAGGTTCTGGCCTGATGAACGCCTCCCCCGCGCCATTCCATGCCGACCTCGCTGAGGGTCCGGCCGACTCCCGCGCCTGGTGGATGACCACCTCGGACGGGCTGCGCGTGCGCATTGCGCATTACGCCAGTCAGGGGGCGCGGGGCACGGTGCTGATGTTTCCCGGACGCACCGAATACGTCGAAAAATACGGCCGGGTGGCCCGTGTCCTGTCCGACGCGGGCTATCACACGCTGGCCATCGACTGGCGCGGTCAGGGGCTGGCCGACCGGATGCTGGACGAACGCCGCACCGGCCATGTCGGCGTGTTTGAGGACTACCAGCACGATGTCGCCGCGATGACCCGGCTGGCGGATGATCTGGGCCTGCCCGGCCAGCGCCACCTGATTGCCCATTCCATGGGCGGCTGCATCGGGTTACGCGCGATCTATGACGGGCTTGATGTGGCCTCTTGTGTCTTTACCGGGCCGATGTGGGGCATCCGCATCGCCGACCCGGTGCGCCCCGCCGCATGGGCGATCTCGCGCATGTCGAAAACCGTGGGATTGGGGCATCTCTTTGCCCCCGGAACCGGCGTGGACAGCTATGTTGCCTCCAACGCCTTTGCCGAAAACCTGCTGACCACCGACCCCGAAAGCTGGGATTACATGCGCCGTCAGGTGCTGGCGATCCCGGAACTGCAACTGGGTGGGCCGTCCCTGCACTGGCTGCATGAGGCGCTGGCCGAAACGCGGCGTCTGACCCGCCTGCCCTCCCCGCAGCAACCCTGCATCTGTTACTGCGGCACCAATGAACGCATTGTCGACATTGACCGGATTCGCTCTCGCATGGCGCGCTGGCGCAACGGGCGGCTGGACATGGTCGACCGGGGCGAACACGAAATCCTGATGGAAGGATCGCTGATCCGCGAACGTGTCCTGACCGAAATCGTCGCCCACTTTGACAGCTCCGGTGACCAGACAGCGCTGCGGGCCTGACCCGCAGCACCCCCGCCGGGATCAATCGCCGATATCGTGAACCGCCCGCGCCGCCTCTGCCGCGCCCTGTCGCAGCCATGTGTGTTCCGACGCGATGCAAAAGACATTGACCCCATAGGCCGCCGCCCAGTCCTGCGCCGCGGCCCCGGTGCCGACAAAGCTGGCATAGCCCTTTCCCGCCGCCCGGCAGGCCGCCCCCACGCGGGCCAAGGCCCCCTTCACCTCGGCATTGTCGGTCGTGTCGTGACCATAGCCCACCGACAGGTCCGCCGGCCCCAGAAACAGCCCGTCCACGCCCTCGACCGCCGCGATGTCCTCGCAGACCTCGACCGCAGCCGGTTCCTCGATCTGGGCCAGCACCACGGTTTCCTCCCGGCTTTGGGCCAGCAGTTCGGGCATGGTGCGGGTGGCATAGCCCGCCCAGCGCGTTGATCCGGCATAGCCGCGCCCGCCAAGGCCAAAGCGCGCCGCACGGGCCACCGCCTGCGCCTGTTCCACTGTCTCGACATGGGGGACGACAACGCCCACCGCGCCATAGTCCAATGCCTGCAGGATTTCGCGCGGGCTGGCATCGCCGACCCGCACCATCATCGGGAAATCGAGCGCCCGCGCCACCGCCACGCAAGAGTCCAGCGCCGCCCGGTCAAACGGCGCGTGTTCCGCATCCAGACAGATAAAATCCAGCCCCGACTGCGCCAGCACCTCGATCACCGGGATCGACGGTGTCTTGACAAACGTCCCCGCCAGCGGCGCGCCGCTCAGAACCTGTTTCCTGAAATCCGCAAAACCCATGCCACCCTCCTGTTTGCGGGTCACCCTTGCGCAAGCGCCCGCCGGGACGCAAGGGCACCCTTGCTGGCCAGCAGGAAAAAACCGCCTATCCTCAGCCTCATGTCAAAGCGCGTTCTCACCTTTACCGACCGGGGCATCTATTGCCCCGCAGGCGATTTTTACATCGACCCGTGGCGTCCGGTGGACCGCGCGCTGATCACCCACGGCCATGCCGACCACGCCCGCCCGGGCCACGGGGCCTATCTGGCCACCACCGGCGCGCTGCCGGTCATCCGTCACCGGCTGGGCGAGATCTCGGCAGAGGCGATTGCCTATGGCGAACCGCGCATGATCGGCGATGCGCGGGTATCCTTTCACCCCGCAGGCCACCTGCCCGGCTCTGCCCAGATCCGGGTCGAGGTCGGCGGGCAGGTCTGGGTGGCCTCCGGCGACTACAAGACCGCGCCCGACGGGCTGTCCGAACCGTTCGAGCCGGTGCCCTGCCACGCCTTCATCACCGAATGCACCTTTGGACTGCCGGTCTTTACATGGCCGTCGCAGGACTCGGTCGCGGCAGAGATAAACGCATGGTGGGCGGACAACGCCGCCGCGGGCCGCGCGTCGCTCTTGGGGGCCTATTCACTGGGGAAGGCGCAGCGCCTCTTGTCGCTGCTGGCCCCTCAGGGCCCGATCCTGACCCACGGCGCGGTCGAGGCCACCAATGCCATCCTGCGCGCGCAGGGCTATGCGCTGCCCGCCACCATCCCCGTGACGCCCGATACGGACGTCAAGGCGCACAAGGGCGCGCTGGTCCTTGCGCCGCCCTCGGCTTTCGGCAGCGCATGGGCGCGCCGCTTTGGCCCTGCCTCCACCGGGTTTGCCTCTGGCTGGATGCGCCTGCGCGGCATCCGCCGTCGCCGCGCGATGGACCGTGGCTTTGTCATCTCGGATCACGCCGACTGGCCCGGCCTGCATCAGGCGATCAAGGCCACCGGCGCAGAAAAGATATTCGCCACGCACGGTTACACGGATATCTTCTCTCGTTGGTTAAAGACCCAAGGTTATGATGCCGAAATCGTCCCGACCGAATTCGGCACCGAGGAAGAGGCATCATGAAACGCTTTGCCGACCTCTTTGCCGCCATCGACCAGACCACGAAAACCAGCGTAAAAACAAAGGCTATGGCGGATTACTTCAGCCATGCGCCCGACAACGACAAACTCTGGTGCATCGCTCTGTTTTCCGGCCGCCGCCCGAAACGCGCCGTCACCACCACCGCTTTGCGCGCATGGGCGGCAGAGCGCGCAGGCATCCCTCTTTGGCTGCTGGAAGAGTCCTATCCCATCGTCGGCGATCTCGCCGAAACCCTCGCCCTGATCCTGCCGCCGCCAACACAGACCTCGGACCACAGCCTGACCCACTGGATCGACGTCCTGCGCGCCCTCCACGACGTGCCGCTGGAAGACCGCAAACCCCGCATCCTCGACGCATGGGACCGGCTGGAGACGACAGAGCGCTTTTTGTTCAACAAACTCATCACCGGCGGTTTCCGCATCGGCGTCAGCCGCAAGCTGATGACCCGCGCGCTGGCGCAGGCCACCGGACAGCCAGAGGCCACCCTTGCGCACAAGTTGATGGGCGGATGGACGCCCGAGACCACCAGCTACCACGCGCTGATCGAGGCCGAAGACCCCGCCGCCGATCAAAGCCGCCCGTATCCGTTTTACCTGGCCTACCAGCTTGACGACGCGCCCGACGCGCTGGGGGATCCCGCCGACTGGCACGCGGAATGGAAATGGGATGGCATCCGTGGTCAGGTGATCCTGCGCGGCAACGCCCATCACGTCTGGTCACGGGGCGAAGAGCTGATGACCGACCGTTTCCCGGAATTTGCCCGCGCGGTCGACTTTCTGCCTCCGGGCACCGTGCTGGACGGTGAGATTGTCGCTTGGGACGGCTCGCAGCCGCTGCCGTTCAACACGCTGCAACCGCGCATCGGGCGCAAGACCGTGCCGAAGAAACTGCTGCGCGAGGCCCCGGTGATCCTGCTGGCCTACGATCTTCTGGAACACAACGGACAGAACCTGCGCGACGCACCGCTCAGCGACCGCCGCGCCACACTGGACGCCCTGCTGGCCGACCTGCCAGAGGACGCTCCCATCCGCCCCTCGCCGCTCGTGTCCTTCGACACCTGGGCCAGTCTCGCCGACACCCGCGCCAAGGCCCGCGACATGCGCGCCGAAGGTCTGATGCTGAAACGCAAATCCAGCCCCTACCTGTCAGGCCGCAAGAAAGGCGACTGGTGGAAATGGAAGCTGGACCCGCTGACCGTCGACGCGGTCATGATCTACGCCCAGCAAGGCCACGGCCGCCGCGCCAACCTGTTCACCGATTTCACCTTTGCCGTCTGGCAGGGCAACGATCTGGTGCCGTTCACCAAGGCCTACTCCGGCCTGACCGACAAGGAATTTGAACAGATCACCCGCTGGGTCCGCAAGAACACGCTGCAACGGTTTGGCCCGGTGCGGCAGGTCCGCCCCGAACATGTGTTCGAGATCGCCTTTGAGGGCATCCACGAAAGCCCCCGGCACAAGTCCGGCCTTGCGCTGCGGTTTCCCCGCATGGCCCGCTGGCGGCATGACAAATCTGCCCAAGACGCCAACACGCTGGACGATCTGCATGCGCTGCTTGCCGCCTATCGCTGAAACATTCCGCGATTCTCGCAGGGTCCGGTATTGCGGACTGTCAGGGGGCGACCCTAAGTGGCTACCCTTGGCGCAATTAAATCAAGGCATTGCTTCTCATGGTCCGTTCCGCGCTTCTTACGCTTGGCCTGCTCTGGCCCGCCGCCCTGTCGGCCCAACCCGTCAGCTTTGAGGGCACGCTTGCCCTTGGGACGACGGATATCGCAGGTGGATCGGGCATTGGCGTCGTTGACGCGACCGTGACCATTCCACTGACCCGGCGCTATCCGCTGACATTTGAGGTGGGGGCCTATCTCTTTGGCCTCGACGGCAAGCGCCCGCATGAAACCTATGGTGCCTTTGCCTGGGATGACACATGGCGCGTGGGCGTCGTGCGCCCGGCCTTCGATCAGGTGCTGCCGTCGGTCTTTGCCCGTGCCGCGCCCTATCTGGCGTATGAGCGCGCCGAATACACCCGCGCTCATGCCACGGTCGAGGCGATGCGCCGCACGGCGGTGCCCTGGGGCATATCGTGGCAACAATCCTTCGGACAGACCGACGTTGCCGTCTCTTTGCATGACGCGAACAAGGGCAATTTCCGCTCCGCCTCCATCGCTCTGACCTATCAGGGCGCAGGCTGGCAACTGGCCGCTGCGGTTGAAACCCTGACCGAGGATGATTTCACCCATGCGGGGATCAACGCCAAACTGGGCGCACGGTTCGACATGGGGCAGATGGATGTCGGCATCACCTACCTACACCCGGATGCCAACGAGACACCTGACGCGCTGGCGCTGGACGTTGTCTTTCCGGTCTCATCGCGGGTCGATATGCTGGCCTTTGGAGAGATCACCGACAAGGGCAAGGACGATGCCTATGGCCTTGCGCTGGACTACAAGGTCCGGGGCGATTCCAGCGTCTTGTTCGCCGTCACCGACGGCGCGCGCGACAGCGCCATGCACCTGACGCTGGAACGCCGTTTCTGACAGCCGTCGCCCCCCGGCCCGCACGTCCGGGACACAGGGGCGACGTGATTGGTTCGCCGCCAGAGTTCGGCCCCGGTTCAGTCGCAGGAGGCGTCGAACCCGATCATGCCCTCGCCGATTCCGGTCACCTGCAAGCTGCAGGATTTGTCGCCGGAGTCCACGGCAAGGCGGCTGTCCGCCGACACCCGCTGGGTCTGGACGCCGTTCACCGCAATGCGCGCCGTCCGCGCGTCGCTGTCCACGCTGGACACAAAAACCCGCACCGCCCCATCCGCAAGGCTGACCGCATGTCCCGGCATCACGCCATCGTCCGGCGCTGACAGCGCCGGAGGCGGCGGCAGCACCCCGCAGTCGGACCCCAGCGTGACACCCTGACCGTTCAGGGCCTTGACCGTGACCTTACAGTCGGACCGGCCCATCGACACCTTGGTGGACCCACCGGCCCCCAAGGTCACAAGACCGCCATTGACGGACAGCCGCACCGCGCCGCCTGACGGATCAATGCGCGAGACAAAGGCCCGCACCGCGCCTTCTGCGAAAAGCGCCGTATCACCGACGCCCAGTGCGCCAGCCATCATGAGATCGTTGTCGGACGCCGATTTGGCGGGGGCTGCTGGCCCCGCATCATCCGCGCCTGCGCGCGCATTTTTCTCGATGTTTGTGGACAGGTCGGCCAGAGAGGCCTTGATCGTCTCGGCCTGCGCAGCCGACGATTTCGCAATCTCGTTGCCCAGCGCGGTGCTCAGGCTGTCCAGCTTGGTGGTCATTTCCTTGGACAGGCTTGCCGTGACGGCCGTCATGTCGGGCGCATTCTTTGCCAACCCGGCCTCCAGCGCGTCCAGCCGTTTTTGCAGGGCGGCAAGCTGTTCCTCGTGGGACTTGGCCGCCTTTTGCGCCACTTCCTGCGCCGGAACCACCGTATCACCAAGCACCTTTCGCAGATCCTCTGAACTGTCAGACCCGCTGAACGCAACCCCGGCCAGCGCCCCGACAACAAGGCCACCCGCCCCGTAAAGTATTGAGGTATTTGACATGCTGAAATCTCCTCCCTGAATTGGACTATGACGTCTCCCTGCCGGAAGCTTAACGAGAGTCCCGCGCCAACCCGAAACCTTTTCTGCGTCAAGACCTCCAAAAATAGTGTGTGCCGGTTGCCTTCGCGCACTGTCGCCCCCTATGTGAAGGGCAATGACAAGAGAGGGCTCCATGCGCACGTTCGCCAAAAAACCGCTTTTCGATGCCAATGCCACTGCCGGGGGCAAGGATCTGGGCGATCTGCCCGAATGGGACCTGACCGATCTCTACCCCTCTCCCGACGCGCCGGAGCTCAAGCGCGATCTCGACTGGCTGGAGGACGCCTGCCGCAGCTTTGCCGACGACTATGAGGGCAAGCTGGACACGCTGGACGCCGACGCCTTTCTGACGTTGGTTCTGCGCAACGAAAAGATCTCGGCAGTTGCGGGACGCATCATGTCCTTTGCCGGTCTGCGCTACTACCAACTGACCACCGACGCCGAGCGCGCCAAATTCCTGTCCGACTGTCAGGAAAAGATCACCAACTACACCACGCCGCTGGTCTTCTTCTCGCTCGAGGCAAACCGCCTTGGCGACGACCACTATGAGACGCTGTTTGCGGGCAACGCCGACCTGAACCGCTACAAGCGTGCCTTTGACCGGATGCGCGCGATGAAGCCCTATCAACTGTCCGATGAACTGGAAAAGTTCCTGCACGATCTGGGCGTTGTGGGTGACGCGTGGGAACGTCTGTTCGATGAAACCATCGCCGGGCTTACCTTTGACGTCGACGGCGAGGAACTGAACATCGAGGGCACGCTGAACCTGCTCACCGATCAGGACCGGACCAAACGCGAGGCCGCAGCCCGCGAATTGGCGCGCGTCTTTGCTGACAACGTCCGCACCTTTGCCCGCGTCCACAACACCCAGACCAAGGAAAAGGAAGTGCTGGACCGTTGGCGCGGCATGCCCACCGCGCAGACCGGCCGCCACCTGTCCAACGACGTCGAACCCGAGGTGGTCGAGGCGCTGCGCAACGCCGTTGTTGCCGCCTATCCGCGCCTCTCGCACCGCTACTATGAACTGAAACGCAAGTGGCTGGGTCTGGACACCATGCAGGTCTGGGACCGCAACGCGCCCCTGCCGATGGAAACCGACCGCGTCGTCGGCTGGGATGAGGCGCGTGAGATGGTCATGAGTGCCTACACCGCTTTTGACCCGCGCATGGGCGAGATCGCAACGCCCTTCTTTGACAAGGGCTGGATCGACGCGGGCGTGAAACCGGGCAAAGCCCCGGGGGCTTTTGCCCATCCCACCGTCACCGACGTCCACCCCTACGTGATGCTGAACTACCTCGGCAAACCGCGCGACGTGATGACACTGGCGCATGAACTGGGCCACGGCGTCCATCAGGTGTTGGCCGCCGATCAGGGTGAAATGCTGTCCTCCACCCCGCTGACCCTAGCTGAGACCGCAAGCGTCTTTGGCGAGATGCTGACCTTCCAGAAGATGCTGGAGAATGCCAAAAACGACAAGGAACGCAAGGTCCTGCTGGCGGGCAAGGTCGAGGACATGATCAACACCGTCGTGCGCCAGATCGCCTTTTACGATTTCGAGTGCAAACTGCACGCGGCGCGGCGCGGCGGCGAACTGACACCGGACGACATCAACGCCCTGTGGATGTCAGTGCAGGCCGAAAGCCTTGGCGAAGCGTTCGAGTTCATGGAAGGCTATGAGACCTTCTGGTGCTACATCCCGCACTTTGTCCACTCGCCCTTCTACGTCTACGCCTATGCCTTTGGCGACGGGTTGGTGAACGCGCTTTACGCCGCTTATCAGGAACAGCCCGAGGGCTTTCAGGACAAGTATTTCGACATGCTCAAGGCGGGTGGATCGAAGCACCACAAAGACCTGCTGGCCCCCTTCGGCCTTGACGCCAGCGACCCCAAATTCTGGGACAAGGGCCTGTCGATGATCGAAGGCTTCATCGAGCAACTCGAAGCGATGGAATAGCCTGCCGGCCGTGCGCGCAACACGCGCACGGCCAAAATACGGAACAGATCGGCGAAATCGGGGAACACAGCGCCTGTTTTCCCCGTTCCGCTACGTAAGCTTCTGGTATGGTCAATTGCATTGCACCACCATTCCAGAAAGGCTTTCCATGTCCCTTAAATTTGTTTTCTCCGCGTCCGTTTTTGCTGTTCTGCTCGCCTCTGGCGTTCAGGCAGAAGAATTCAAAAAATGTTCGCTCACGCCCGTCGATCAGGTCGGCTTTATCGACACCTTCACCACGCCTGACGAATGTGTCGCCGCCTGCAAAACCACCGAAGGTTGCGACAGCTGGACGTTCCGGCCGCACAGCTTTGATGCCGGGATGCCCGGCCAGTGCAAGCTGATCAAAGGCGTGTTCAGCCGCGAAGACTCCGACAAGGTGTATTGCGGCGAAATGTGATCGCCCCTGCCGGTCGCTGGTTCTCTGGCGACCGGCCGCCCTGCACGGGCCAGCCCTCATGCCCCCAAGTTTCAGACAGGAGTGCCCCATGAAACCCCTTCGCCTTCTGGCCGTTTTTGCCTTTCTGGGCCTGACCGCCCTGCCCGGTCACGCGCAGGACAGCTATCCCGCGACCGGAACCCAGATCGAACTGGAAGGCACCAAATGGATCGTCGCGGGCGCGGGCACGGCGTCGATGGCCTACACCGCCACGGGCGAAAGCCTTGCGGTCTACATCAATGAGCCGCATGGCTGGACCGCCGTGATGACCATTGTGCCCGATGCCGGTCAAAAGGTCGCTCTGGACCCTTCCGCCCCGATGCTCTGGATCGACGACACGCCCTACAGGCCATTCGCCAGCAACGGCTACCTGTTGAAAACCGGCAAGGGCAAACCGTTCTTGTTGCTGGAATACGACCGCGCGGCCAACTGAGCCGATCAGCCGTCCACAACCCCACAAAAGTCGCGCGCGTGCGCTTCGCGCGTTCCAGCGTCTGGCAGCAGGCGACATTCCCCCGGCGCGGTCTTGGGGTTGAAGTTATGCGGCGTGTAGGACCAGGCCACACAGCCCTGCGTCTGCGCGCAATGGGACAGACAAGCCTCCGGACCGACCAGATCATAGCTGTAGCTGATCACACTGCCCGTCGGATATAGTTTGCAGCCGTCTTCGGCGGCGACAGGCAGGGCAGACACCACAAAAAGGCCAATGGCCAAACAGGCCGACAAGAAAACCGGGCGCATCTGAAATGTCCTTTCCAAAAAGGCAGTCCACAGGACCAAAGCCCGCTCAGGATGCGCCAAAACCCGCACCGGTCAAGGTCTGCGCGGTTTCAACCTTGCCGCTGTGACCCCGGCCATGCCGGTCCGCCGCGCGGCAAACCTTGACAAAAAACGCCAAGCCCTAGCTCAATCGCAGTTGTAGAAAGTTTGGCCATGACCCGTATTGTATCCCGTCTACTGACCCTCTTCGCCGCCCTGATCGCCTTTCCCGTCTGGGCCGCGCAGGGGTTCACCTTTGACAGCATCGACGGCGGCACCCTGTCGCTGGATGACTGGCAGGGCCGCCCCGTTCTGGTGGTCAACACCGCCTCACGCTGCGGCTTTACCCCGCAATACGACGGCCTTCAGGCGCTCTACGACCGCTACCGCGAGCGGGGTCTGATCGTGCTTGCGGTGCCATCCAACGATTTCCGGCAAGAGCTGTCCACCGCACAAGAGGTCAAGGACTTCTGCGCGGTCAACTTTGACCTCGACATGCCAATGACCGACATCACCCCGGTCCGGGGCGCACAGGCGCATCCGTTCTACCAGTGGGTCGCGCAGCAATCCGGCTTCACCCCGGCGTGGAATTTCAACAAGGTACTGATCGGCCCCGATGGCCAGATCACCGCAACATTCGGCTCTGCCACACGGCCGCTTTCGGGCCAAATGACCCGCGCCATCGAGGCCGCTCTGAATTGACAAACGCCCCGGGGGTTCCCGGGGCGCATGGTCTTTTTCAGGTCAAGGCGCGCTGCCGTCAGGCGCGCAGGATGCCGTAGATTTCGTCCTTGAGCGCGGCGCGCTGCTTGCGCAACTGATCCTCGGCCAGTTGCTCCATCGGTTCGACATTGGTCTCGGCCCGGTGCACCTGCCGGTTGATCTCGTGGTATTCATCGGCAAGCTTCACGAAATGCGCGTTGGACTGTTTCAGATCGTGCATCTTGTCTGCGAATTCGGGAAATTCTTCGGACAGTTCGTGCGGTGTGTGCGACATTGGCGTCTCCTTTTCTTCTGTTCGACCACCAATTTACACAGGCCGTGATCACACACTTTGACCGGGATCAATTCCGCACAGGCAATGCATTTTTTCGCGCTTTCAGAGACCGCCCGGTCAGTGATGCGCCCGCCGCCAGCCCGCGTCCTGCGCCTCTGCCTCGGAACAGAACCAGCGTTCGCCCTTGACCAGATTGATCCGGGTCGCGCCGTACCACGCCTGCCCCGGCATATGATAAATATGCGCGTCGCCGCGGTTCGAGATGTTGCCCTTGATCTCGCAGCCCTCCGGCGCGCTGGCAAGATGCTGCGCGTCATGGCCACGCCGCGCCGCCTTGCGGAAATCGGCAGGCGATTCCACCCCCGCCCCGTGCAGACCGACACCGCGTCGCGCCGCCTCTGCCTGTTGCGGCAGATAGTCAGAGGAATAGCGCGTATAGGCAAAGGCCAGCCCGCCCCGCACCAGCGCCGCGCCCAGATCCTCACCCGCAACCGCGCAACGGGCGACGGTGCGCCCGTATTTGTCGATGTCCATGGCCACGCACCGGGCGCTGCGCCCGTCAAAACGCGCCCGCACCTCGCCGCTGATCCAACTGCCACAAGGCCACATGGGCGCGGTCCGGTTGCCGCAGAACTGGCCGTTTTCCGGGGCGTCGATGCCGTGCAGGCGAATACGGGTCTCGCCAATCGCAACCGTATCCCCGTCGATGACCCGCAATGGACCACTCAGGTCCGCCAAAGCGACCGAGGCCAGAGACGTAAGAACAAGCGCGAAACAAAATCTTAACATATTGTTAAGATCTGCACTCACCCCCACGATTTCAAGACAAACCTTAACGTAAGGTTAACGCGCCTCAAACGTGGTTAACGATTTCAGCGCTGCGCGGTCTCCCACTGCGGGTGCACCCAAGGCTCCGCATTCTCAGGCGGCAAGCGGCGGCCCAGCACGTGATCGGCGATCTTTTCGCCCACCATGATCGACGGCGCGTTCAGGTTACCGTTGGTGATGCGCGGAAAGATTGAACTGTCCGCCACCCGCAATCCCTCAACGCCAATCACCCGGCCCTGCGGGTCCACCACCGACATGGGATCGTCCGACGCCCCCATCCGGCAGGTGCCACAGGGGTGATAGGCGCTCTCGGCGTGCTCGCGGATGACCGCGTCCAGATCCTCGTCCGTCTGCGCCTGATCCCCCGGCTGCAACTCCTTGCCGCGATAGGGCGAGAACGCCTCCTGCCCGAATATCTCCCGCGTCAGCCGGATACAGCGGCGGAAATCCTGCCAGTCCTGATCGGTGCTCATGTAGTTGAAAAAGATCCTCGGGTCCGCCTCGGGATCGGCAGACTGCAACGTCACCTCACCCCGCGACGGCGACCGCATCGGCCCCACATGCGCCTGAAACCCATGCCCCTCCGGCGCGATCTTGCCGTCATAGCGCACCGCAATGGGCAGGAAGTGGTACTGGATGTCCGGGTACTGCACTCCCGCCTGCGACCGGATGAACCCGCAACTTTCGAACTGGTTCGATGCCCCCGGTCCCTTGCGCGCCAGCAGCCATTGCAGCCCGACCCAGGCCTTGCCCATCAGGCTCCAGTATTTCGCAAGGCTCACCGGCTGCGTCGCTGCCATCTGGATGTACAGTTCCAGATGGTCTTGCAGGTTCTGTCCCACACCCGCCCGGTCCGCCACCACGTCGATGCCATGCTCCGCCAGATGCGCGCCCGGTCCGATCCCCGACAGCATCAGCAGTTTGGGCGAGTTGATCGCACTGGCGGCAAGGATCACCTCAGCCCGCGCGCGGATCACCTCGACCTTGCCGCCGCGCGTGACCTCAACCCCCGTCGCACGGCCCTGCTCAAAGACAACCCGCCGCGCAAAGGCCCGCACCAGTTCCGCCCCCTGCGCCATAGCCGGGCGCAGATAGGCCTTGGCCGCCGACCACCGCTCGCCCTGCCAGACGGTCATGTCAAACGCGCCAAAGCCCTCTTGCTGGTGCCCGTTGTAATCGCCCGTGACCGGATAACCCGCCTGCCCGCCAGCCTCGACAAAGGCCTGCACCAAAGGGTTGTCGCGCTTGCCCCGCGTCACATGCAGCGGCCCGCCCTGCCCGCGCCACGACGCATCGCCGCCATGCCCGCCGTCGTGCCAGTCCTCCATCCGCTTGAAATAAGGCAACACGTCGGCATAGCCCCAACCCTCGCAGCCCGCGTCGCGCCAGTGGTCATAGTCCAGCGCATGACCGCGGACATAGATCATCCCGTTGATCGACGACGACCCACCGATCACCTTGCCGCGCGGACAGGCCATGCGCCGCCCGCCCATGTGCGGCTCAGGCTCGGTCTGATACCCCCAGTCATAGCGCGGCATGTTCATCGGATAGCTCAGCGCGCCGGGCATGTTGATGAACGGCCCCCAGTCGCTGCCGCCATGTTCGATGACAATCACCGATTTGCCCGCTTCGGTCAGCCGCGCGGCAATGGCGCAACCGCCCGATCCCGCGCCGACAATCACATAATCCGCTTCCATGGGTCCGCCCCTTCAACCTTCAAAACGGGCACACCCCCTCCGCCCCTCCGCGCGCTTGCGGGCGCGGGGTGGGCGGGTGGGCGCGCCCGCAAGCGCGCCTCTCAGAAAGGCGCCTCTACGTCACCCATCCGCACAAACACCGATTTCAGCTGCGAATAATGCGAGATCGCCGCCTTGGAATTCTCACGCCCGACACCCGACATCTTGACCCCGCCAAAGGGCAATTCCACCGGCGCGTCATTGTAAGAGTTGATAAAGCACGACCCGGCATCCAGCGCCCCGATCACCCGATGCGCGCGTGCCAGATCGCGGGTAAAGACACCCGCCGACAGGCCCATCGTGGTGTCATTGGCACGCGGGATCACCTCATATTCGCTCTCGAAATCCAGCACAGCCATGACGGGACCAAAGATCTCTTCGCGCGCGATCACCATATCGTCGGTCACATCTGCAAAGACCGTCGGCGCGATGTAGAACCCATCCCGCTCCAGCGCAGCCCCGCCGCAGACCAGCCGAGCGCCCTCGGCCAAGCCCTTTTCGATATAACCCAGCACGATCTCGCGCTGCCGGGCGCTGACCATCGGGCCAAACGTCACCGCCTCGTCCATCGGATCGCCGATCACCGCGCCCTGCAACCGCGCCGCCAAACGCTCCAGAAACGCCTCCTTGATGCCCTTCTGGACAAAGACCCGCGTGCCGTTGGAACAGACCTGACCGGAGGAATAGAAATTCCCAAGGATCGCGCCCCCAACGGCATTTTCCAAATCTGCATCGTCAAAGATCACCAGCGGGGATTTCCCGCCCAGTTCCATCGTCACATGCTTCATGCCCTCGGCGGCGGCGGCATAGACCTTGCGGCCCGTGGGCACCGATCCGGTCAACGACACCTTGTCGACACGGGGATCAGTGACCAGCGCCGCGCCCACGGCCCCCGCGCCCTGCACCACGTTGTACAGACCCGCAGGCGCCCCCGCCTCGATCATGATCTCCGCCACCTTCAGCGCGCACAAAGGCGTCTCCTCTGACGGTTTGAAGATCATCGCATTGCCGCAGGCCAGCGCGGGCGCGCCTTTCCAGCAGGAAATCTGCGTTGGATAGTTCCATGCCCCGATCCCCACGCACAAGCCCAGCGGTTCACGCACCGTGTAGCCCCAGTTGCCATCGGGCAGTTGCACATGTTCACCCGTCAGACTGCCCGCCAGACCGCCGAAATACTCCAGCGCATCCGCCGCACTGGTGGCATCCACATACAGCGTCTCGGACAGGGGTTTGCCGGTGTCATAGCTTTCCAGCACCGACAGGTCGCGGTTCCGTTCGCGCATGATATCGGCGGCCCGGCGCAGCACGCGGCCACGCTCTGTCCCGCTCAGTTTCCGCCATTCGGCCTGAGCGCGTCGCCCGCTGGTGATCGCCTGTTCGATCACCGCCGGTGTCGCCGCGTGCAGGCGCGCAATCACCGCGCCGGTGGCCGGATAAACCACTTCGATCACCTCACCAGAGGTATCTTCGACATACTGACCATCGACAAAATGCGAGGCCTGCGGTTGCGTGTCATAACTCATCATCTGTCTCCTGTAGAACCGACGTCACTCACCGCGCGGAAAGCGCTGGCTGTCTTCCACGTCGTTCAAATCCATATGGTTGCGCATGTAGCGCTCGCTGGCCTTTTGCAGCGGCTGGAAATCCCACGGAAAATAGCCGCCCTGCCGCAGCGCCTCATAGACCACCCAGCGCCGCGCCTGAGACTGCCGAACCTCGGCGTCGAACCGCTCCAGATCCCAACGCGCGGCAGATTTGACCCGGAATTTCTCCAGCACCTCGGCATGGTCCGGGTCCTCTGCCAGATTGGCCCGCTCATGCGGATCAGCCTCAAGGTCAAACAGTTGCTCGGGGTCCAGCGCGCAATTGGTGTATTTCCACTGCCCCTCGCGCAGGCATATCAGCGGCGCGTAAGAGGCCTCGGCGGCATATTCCATCGCCACTGGCGAGATGCGCGCCCGCCCTTTCATGACCGGCGTCAGGCTCTCGCCCTCGGTCCAGGGCATGACCTCTGACATGTCCACGCCCGCCAGATCGCACAACGTCGGGCACAGGTCGATGGTCGACACCGGAGCCTCGATCCCCGCGCCCTCTGCCCCCGGCACCGCGATCATCAAAGGCACCCGCGCCGCGCCTTCGTAAAAGCTCATCTTGAACCACAGGCCCCGCTCGCCCAGCATGTCGCCGTGATCAGAGACAAAGACCACGATGGCCTCTTGCCGGGTCTCCTCCAACACCTGCAACAGCTTGCCGATCTTCTCATCAAGGTATGAGATATTGGCGAAATAGGCGCGCCGCGACCGGCGAATATCCTCGTCCGAGATATCAAAGCTGCGCCAGTCGTTGGCGTCAAAAATCCGCTGCGAATGCGGATCGTGATCCTCATAGGCCATCGCGGGCACGTCGGGCGTCAGATGTTCGCAATCCTCGTAAAGATCCCAGAACGTCTTGCGCGCCACATAGGGATCATGCGGATGGGTAAAGCTGACGGTCAGGCACCACGGCCGGTCGTCCTTGCCCCGCGCCAGATCATACAGCTTGCGCTCGGCGTGATAGGCGACCTCATCGTCGTATTCCATCTGGTTGGAGATCTCGGCCACACCCGCGCCCGTCACCGACCCCATGTTGTGATACCACCAGTCGATCCGCTCTCCCGGTTTGCGATAATCCGGGGTCCAGCCGAAATCGGCGGGGTAGATATCGGTGGTCAGCCGTTCCTCAAACCCATGCATCTGGTCGGGACCGACAAAGTGCATCTTGCCGCTGAGGCAGGTCTGATAGCCCGCCCGCCGCAGATGGTGCGCATAGGTCGGGATGTCCGACGCGAATTCGGCGGCGTTGTCATAGACCCGCGTCATGCTGGGCAACTGCCCGGACATGAAACTGGCCCGCCCCGGCGCGCAGAGCGGGCTGGCGGTATAGGCGTTCTGGAACCGCACCGACCGTTTCGCCAAGGCCCGCAGGTTCGGCGTATGCAGCCAGTCGGCGGGACCGTCGGGGAACAGCGTCCCATTCAACTGGTCGACCATGAGGATCAGGATATTGGGTTTGGTCATGGGGTCCTCATCAGGGCGTGGGCGGTTTGGATGACTTGGCAGGCGGCCCCCTCGACGCCGCTGCCCGACAAGGCCGCGCGCAGGTAGACGCCGTCGATCAGCGCCGCGATCTGCTGCGCCACGGCGTCAGGGTTGTCGGCCCGGTCGCGCAAGGCATGCACCAGATTGGAATGCAGCCGTCGTTGATAGACATGCAGCAGCCGCGCGGCCTCCGGCTCTCGTCGGGCCAGCACGTAAAAGTTCAGCCACGCCGCCACCGTGTCAGAGCGAAAACAGCTGTCGGCAAAGTTCGCCGCGATCACCGCCTCCAACCGCCCGCCATCGGGGGCGGCGGCCAGCGCGCTGCGCACCTCGGCGCCGTATTCGGTCAGGATATGGCGCATCGCGGCGAGGAAAATCTGCGCCTTGCCGCCGAAATAGTGATGCGCCAGCGCGCTGGACATGCCCGCCCGCCGCGCGATCTTTGAGACGGTCACGTCCAGCGTCCCGGCCTCGCCGATCTCGGCCACCGTGGCCTCCATAAGCGCCGCGCGCCGAATTGGTTCCTGTCCGATCTTTGGCATAACGCTAAAATGGCTTTTGTTGACTGGCGGGTCAATCAAAATCATCCCGCTATCATCCCGCGCATCCCCCGACGACACAAAAGCGCCGAAACCCTGCTCAGGTTTCGGCGCTCAATCGTGTTCCAAATGTCAGACGCGCGGGCGTCAGTCGACCCGGCGATAGGTCAGGACATTGCCCCGCCCCGGATTGATCAGTTCCAGCCGCTCCGCCGTCACCTCACCCAGATGCACGCACCAGCCGTCCTGCGTCTCCAGCTCTGTCCGGGTGAACCCGACCCCCTCATAGGGCGCGTCGGGACAGGTGCCGCCCAGCGTCATCCACTGATGGCCGGTGAATTCGCCGTCGTAATAGTCATAGACATCCGCGCCCGCGATCGTGAACCGTGACGCCGGATCGTCCACCGACTGCCATGTGCCCTGCATCAAGTGCCGCTCTTCGGAAAAGAAATCGCCGTCGAACACCTCTGTCACCCGCGCCAGCGCCACCTCGACCGTGATGTCGCCATAGTTGACCATGTCGCCTTCGATCTCGACTGCCAGTGGCATCGGCCAGTTTTGCAGATCGTCCAGAATGCTGTCCGCCGTGCCGCCGCCATAATAGGCGTGATAGCGCCAGCCCTCGATCTCAAAGCTGCAATAATCCAGCCCGTCGATCAGGTCACACCCTGTAAAGATACCGTTTTGGGTGAACGGTTCCCCCAGACTGCCGCGCGGAAAATCCACCACACTTTCCAGTGGCAGCTCCTCTTCGCTGTAGTCAGGGTCCGGATAGTCAGGCTGCGGGTCCGGCGTCCCCCCGTCCGCGACCAGCGTCAGGGTAAATTCCGCCGCCTCGCCGGTGTCGACCTTGCGAAAGCGGGTGCTTTCATAGCCGCGCGCGCCGCAATCCTTGTCGCCCTCGATGGTAAAGGCATCCGGCGCGCTGCAAAATGAAAACGGCCCGTCGAAACCGCCGCCCTTGACGGTGGCCCTGTAGTAGAAATAGCGCCGGCCAAGGTCGCGCCCCATGACCGTCTTGCATTCCCCCGGTGCCAGTTGCCACCAGCCCTCGGATGTCCAGACACCGCCCGGTGCCTCATAGCCGATGGCCACGCTCTGCCGCAGGTCCGTGTCGTTACAGACGTCCAGCCCGGCTTGGACGACACCCGGTGCCACCCCCGCGACCAAAGCCCCGATAACCGCTTTGCGAAAATTCCGTTTCTTCAAACCTTGTCCTCCGATATTCGGAGCACATCAGACACGTCCCGCAGAGACCCTGTCGAGCCTTTTGGCAAAAATTCAGAGGTTCAGCGTGCCCAAAACCCGGTTCTGCGGCAGCCGCGCAACTTCGACGCCGTGGTCGGTGCGTCGCAGGTTGTAGCCATAGCCCCGCATCCGGAACCGCCACTCTGCCTCGGACAGGACCTTCTGCCGTTCACTCAGCAGGAAGTCCTCAATTTCTGTCATGTCATCGGTCATTTTTCCCTCCGCAAACATCAAATTCCTCCTGATATGCTGCACGCGAATGCTTGCATCATCGTTAAAAAATGGGGCGCTATTGCGCCCAACAGAAGGAGTTTCAGCGAAAAGTGAACCGCCGTCAGGGCGTCAGGTCTTGGTTTCCGACACCAGCGGCGTGATCCGCCGCTTCAGCACCGCCTCACGCCAGGTGATGAAAATCACCGCCGCCATGATCAGCGATCCGCCCGCAATGACCCACGGGTCCGCAGGTTCGCCAAAGGCAATTGCGCCCAGCGCCACCGCCCAGACCAGTTGCAGGAAGGTCACCGGTTGCGTCACCGTCACCGGCGCGGCGGCAAAGGCCAGTGTCATCGTGTAGTGCCCCGCCGTGGCAAAGAACGCCACGCCCAGCAGCACCAGCAGTTCCGGCCCCGTGGGCCAGACCCAGACCGCGATGGCCAGCGGCGCCAGCCCGATGGTCACCCCGACCGACAACAGCGCGACCACCACCGTGGCGCTCACCTCACCGGACAGGATCTTGGCCAACAGGTAGGACCCGGCAAAGAACAGCGCCGTCGCCAGCATGGCGAAATGGCCCGGGTCCAGTTCCCGGAACCCCGGCCGCAGGATCATCAGCGCGCCGATCAGCGCCGCCACGATGGCCATGACCCGCCGCAGCGCCAGCCGCTCACCCAGAAAGAACACTGCCAGAACCGTCACATAGACCGGGTTGATATAGTTCATCGCCGTCACCTCGGCGATGGGGATGCGGGTCATGGCATAGAACCACAGCACCACCCCGCCGGTGTGAAACACCGCGCGCAGGGTGAACAGCCGCCACAGCCGCGGTGTCAACCGCACCTTGGACAGGCTTTTGGCGACGGGCAGCAGAAAGAGCAGCCCCATCACATAGCGCAGAAACGCCGATTCCGCCGCCGGGATGCGCTGGCCCAGCGATTTCACCAGCGCCGTCACCGCGACAAAGCACAGCCCCGTCACCACCATCCAGAACACACCCCGTGCCGGGCTCTGCAAATTTTCTGCCATGGCCAAGGCTTAGCCGATTGACCCGCAGGTACAAGCCCCCGGCGCTACATCGCAATCAGCTTTGCCGCGATGGCCCACATGGTCAGCCCGATCACCAGATCCAGCACCCGCCACGCCGAAGGCCGCGCAAACAGCGGGGCCAGCGCCCGCGCGCCGAACCCCAGCGAGAAGAAAAACACAAAAGAGGCCGTCATCGCGCCCAGCGCAAATCCCAGCCGGTCGTCGTATTGCGCCGAAACCGCGCCCAGCAGGACCACCGTGTCCAGATAGACATGCGGGTTCAGCCACGTCAGCGCCAGACAGGTCAGAACCGCCGCCCGCAGGCTTTGCGCACCTTCGCCCGCCGCCAGCACCGCCCCGCCTTTCCACGCCGCATACAGCGTCTTGGCCCCGTACCAGATCAGGAAGGCCGCGCCAAAGATCCGCATCCCCCATTCCAGCCCCGGCACCGCCTCGACCAGCGCGCCAAAACCCGCCACCCCGCCAGCGATCAGCACCGCGTCCGAGACCGCGCAGACCAGCACCACGGGCAGCACATGCACCCGCCGCAGCCCCTGTCGCAGCACAAAGGCATTCTGCGCCCCGATCGCAAGGATCAGGCTCAACCCCAAGGCAAACCCCGCCAGCACCGCTTCCATTGTGTCCTCTTTCACGTCTCCTCGCCCAGATGCGACCCCTCGCGCGGAACCGCCCCAAGGGCAAGCGGAAATGCCCCCGACGGGGTGATGCCCCCCGCTACGGCATTGACCTGCCCGGCCATTTCCAGAATTCTGACCACAAGGGAGTGACCACATGTGCTGGAGCGAAACCGCCACCTTCGCCATGACAGGCCTTGGCGCCGCCGCAACCGTCGTCACATGGCGGCGCGGCGATCCGGCGGGCATCTGGGGCACTCTGGGCTATTTCACCCTGATGGAGGGGCTACAGGCCTGGGGCTACGGCGTGGTCGACCAATGCGGCACACCGGCCAACACCACGGTGACGGTCCTGTCCTACCTGCACATCGCCTTCCAGCCCATCGTGATAAACCTGTTCTGTCTGGCCCTCGTCGGGCCGGGGATCGCCCCGCATACCAGACGCATCGTGCTGGCGCTGGCCGCGCTTGTGTCGCTGACCTTGCTGGCGCGCCTGATCCCCGCCGACTGGCTGGGCACCTGCCCGCCCGGCACACCGCTCTGCGGGGCGGCGTTCTGCACGATATCGGGCGACTGGCACATCGGCTGGACGATGCCGCTCAACAACCTGTTCAGCCTTGCGCACTGGGTTGGCGGGGTCGGGCAATTCCCCGACTACCTGCTTGCCACGCTGCTCCTGCCCTGCCTCTACGGAGCATGGCGCTTTGCCGTCCTGAACATGCTGGTCGGGCCGCTGCTGGCCTCCGGCCTGACCAGCAACCCCAATGAGATGCCGGCGGTCTGGTGCCTGATGTCGATTGCGCTGGTGCTGATCGGGATCAGCCCGCTGTTCCGACGGCAGGTCTTTCCCCCGACCGCCACCGCCTGACAACACGCCTACCGCTTGCGCCCCGGCGGATGGAACAGATACTCTGCCAGCACGCCCAGCTTGAACGGCAGCCGCCCCTTGCGGTCCACCAGTTGCTTCAACGTCATGCGCCGCCGCCGCACAATCGCGCGGGCGATGCGGAACTCGGTGCGCCGCTTGCGCTCCAGCACAGCGGCGGGCAGCAGCCGCTTGATCCCCTTCCACAGCCAGCCAAGCTGAAAGAACGCCAGCGCCTTGAACACCCCCTTTTGCAACGTCGACCACGTCATCCGCAGCGCCGCCCCGCCCGCCGCCACCAGCCACAGCGGCAGTTGCACCGAAAACAGGATCAGCCACAGCCCCATCGAGGTCACCGACAAGGCCAGCGAGGCAAAGAGGATCACCATCCACGCCACCGCACGCTCCAGCGGGCTCAGCCGGTGGAACCACGCCAGCAGCCGCGCATAGCGCAGCTGCACACCCTCCAGATAGCCTTTCACCAGCAGTTGAATGCGCCGCAACAGCGCCTTGCCCAGCATCAGGGGCAGGACAGAGGTCATGATCCATTTCTTGATCAGCTCGACCCGGAAAAACATCGCGCCTTGCGTCTTGAGCCAGACAAAAAGCACCGGCAGTTCGACGCCGGCCAGCTTTTTCATCAGCACCTTGATCTGGGTCAGGATCAGCCCCAGCGCAATCAGCACCTCATGCCCGAAATACCACGTCGCGGCCCCCGAAAGCGCCACAAAGACCACCAGCAAGAAAAGCGCCCGGACCAACATCCCCCCGGCTTAGGCGGTTTTCGCGCATCCCTGCAAGTCGGGCATTCCGTCAGGGTCGCTTGTTTGCCCGAAACGCGGGCGCGACGCTGATCCAAAGCCTGCTCAAAGACGCAGGGCCAAGCACGACTCTGCATTTGGGCACAACCGCCATCCTGCGACCCGACATCGCCACAAAAGCCAAGACGCGGACTCGCCCGCGCTTTAATGCGTCACGGGTCAGGCGGCCTGAAAATGCGCCGAGGGTACGGCAATCGACCACTCGATCCCATCGGCCTGCATCTCATAGGTGGTGTCTGCATTCAGCACCGTCCGCGCGTGAGACGTCAGGACCGTATTGCCAAAGCCTTTTCCGACAGGTTTTTCTTTGACGACCACCCCGGTTTCCAGCCAATTGAAATGCAGCCGCCCATCGGTGCGCGCGACATGCCAAGAGATCACCACCTGACCGCGGCCCTGCTTCAACGCACCGTACTTTGCGGAATTGGTCGCCAGTTCGTGGATCGCCATCCCGATTGCCTGCACACAATCCGGTTGCAGTTTGATGGCCGGCCCGGTGATGGCAACCCGCTGGTCGTCTTTTACAGAGGTAAACGGCTCTAGATGCCCTGCAACAACGTCGTCGAGCGAAACACTCGACCAGGCGTTGTGAACCAGCAGATCGGTCGATTTCGACAAAGAGGCCAACCGCGCACCGAATTTCTGGCTGAACTCTTCCAGCGTTTCGGCAGTTCGCGCTGTTTGACGCTGAATGGCCAACACGACGCTCAACATGTTCTTGGCGCGATGGATCACCTCATTCGCGATCAGGTCACGGGCCCGCTCGGCGTTGCGCACATCGGTGACGTCGCGATGAATGTTAGAGATCGCGATAATCTCACCCTCCATGCTCCGGATCGGCGCGCAACTTACCCAGACCTCGCGTTCCGTTCCGTCCTTGGCGACACGCTTTGCCTCGAAGTCCTGCAACCTGCCTGCGATAATTTCATCTCGGTAGTAGCTGACGCGGTTCGGCCAATTGTCGGGGTAGAGTGTTTCAAGAGACTGACCGATAATTTCGGCCTGTCCGTAACCATACAGCCTTTCGGCGGACGGGTTCCAAGTGATGATTTTGCCGTCCAGATCGTAACTTAAGATGGCATCGCTGGTCGTGGCGACCAATGCGGCCATTGCGTTGGAATTGATGTGAGCCTGTTCTATCTCTTCGCGCTCGATATGCCGCGTGGTGATATTGCGATGCTGAACGATCAGGTACGGTTTGTCGCCGCGCTGATAGCGGTTCGCGGTCAATTCAAACCAGCGTTTTTCAGTCGGGCTGTTGCAGGGGTATTCGCATCGAAAGGTGCTGCCGGTCTCCAGCGTCCTTTGCAGCCCCTCCGGGACAATTTGCGCGACCGCATTGGAAGAACCGTCTGCGGGGGTACAGACCGCTATGTAATTACTGCCGACAGAGCAACTCTCCAAATTTCCGCCGTTTTGCAGGCAAAAATTGTCCCATGCCCTGTTCGAGGCAAGAATGCAGCCGGCCTCATTCAGCACGACAACCTCGTCTTCCAGCGCATTCAATATGTCCAGCACGCCGGAAAGCTCGTCAGTTTGAAGGGTTTCTTGCATCCGCACAGTCCTTGGGCTTCGACAAACAACGCAACGAAGATATACCTTTTCGCGTCCCACGCACTATGACAGCTTCTTTCGAATTGGAAACTGGCCGACACCGTCAAAGCGGCTTTCACCGTTTCGCTATATTGAGGGCGTCGCGTCTATTGGCTCAGCGCGTAAAAAAGCAGGTCTTCACGTCTGCCGCAACATCCTGCACGTCGGACACACCCCTGCCGTATGCCGCAGTTCGCGCAAGTCTTGGCCAAAGGCCGCCGCCCCTCCGGTCACCCGCACCCGGACACCGTGCCATACTGGCCTAAAACGTCTGCCGTATCTCCAAAGTCACCCACGGCCTACACCGCAAATCTCAGTCGAAATTGCCCATTTCTGCCGCCTGAAACAGGTTCACCTTCAGGGCCTGCGCCGCCGCAATTTCTTAACGCCACGTAAAAACGCCTCTGCAACCCATTGATTTTACGTCACCGAGGGTCTGTCCACGCGTGGACACCCCTTAGAGCCAAACAAAAACCCCCGCCAAAGCGGGGGTTTCCTCACGTCCCTGAAAGGCCCGAAAGCTCAGGCCTCTTCCAGCTTCGCCATGACCTCATCCGAGGCCTCGAAATTGGCCGTCACCCGCTGGACGTCATCATCATCCTCCAGCGCCTCGATCAGCCGCATCAAGGACTGCATGCCGTCAAAATCCATGTCCGTGGTGGTGGTCGGTTTCCACACCAGCTTGGTCGACTCAGACTCGCCCAGTTCCCCTTCCAGCGCGGTCGACACCTCGTTCAGATCGGTGTCGGCGCACCAGATCACATGCCCCTCGTCCGAGCTTTCGACGTCCTCGGCCCCCGCCTCGATCGCCGCCATCATGACGGTGTCGGCATCGCCCACGGAGGCAGGGTAGATGATCTCTCCCTTACGCTCGAACATGAACCCGACAGAGCCGGTCTCGCCCAGATTGCCACCGTTCTTGGCAAAGGTCGACCGCACTGTGGATGCGGTCCGGTTGCGGTTGTCTGTCATCGCCTCGACGATGACCGCCACGCCATTGGGGCCGTAACCCTCATAGCGGATTTCCTCGTAATCCTCGGCGTCGCCCCCGGTTGCCTTCTTGATGGCGCGTTCGATGTTGTCCTTGGGCATCGACTGGCCCTTGGCCTCTTTCACGGCCAGCCGCAGACGCGGGTTCTTTTCCGGATCGGGATCGCCCATCTTGGCGGCGATGGTGATCTCCTTCGACAGCTTCGAAAAGATCTTGGCCCGGATCTTGTCCTGACGGCCCTTGCGGTGCTGGATGTTTGCCCATTTGGAATGGCCGGCCATGGTCGGTGTGCCTCTTTGTCGGATGCCCTGAGATATGAGCGCCTCTATAGGCCAGCGCCGCCCCCCTTGCCAAGAGCGCGCACCACCTCGCCGCCGCACCCGCCCGGCGGCATGTCGCGTTGCACGCACGCCGGGCTTGCGCTAGCGCTGGGGCATGAGCCGATTTCTCCTCCTCCAGCTGCGCCCCGAGGCCGAGGCCAGCGATTCCGAATTCCGCGCCATCCTCACCACCTCTGGCCTGTCAGAGGACCGCGTTCACCGGCTTTGCCTGGACCATGAGGATCTGCCCCCTGACCTCGACCCTGGCGACTACGCCGGTGTGATCGTCGGCGGCGGTCCCGGGTGCGTCAGCGATCCCCCCGCCAAGAAGGCCCCGGTAGAGCGCCGCATCGAAGAGGCGATCCTGCGCCTGATGCCCCGGATCACCGCGCAGGACATCCCCTTTATGGGCTGCTGCTATGGCATCGGCATCCTTGCCCATCACCTTGGGGCCGAAGTGTCCAAGGACCGCTACGGAGAGCCGGTGGGCGCGGTGACCTGCTACCGGACCGAAGACGGCGCACAGGACCCGCTGACCATCGGACTGCCGGACCGGTTCGACGCCTTCGTCGGTCACAAGGAAGCGGTACAGGGCCTGCCCAAAGGCGCGGTCCACCTGATCTCATCCGGCCCCTGCCCCTACCAGATGATCCGCTACGGGCAGAACGTCTATGCCACCCAGTTTCACCCCGAGGCAGACGCCAAAGAGTTCGAAACCCGCATCCATATCTATCGCCACAAGGGCTATTTCGCCCCCGAAGAGGCCGACACCCTGATCGAGATGTGCCGCGCCGCCCAGGTCACCGAACCGCCGCGCCTGCTGGAAGGGTTCGTAGAACGCTACGGCTGAGCGGCGGGCCAACAAGGACGACCTGGCGCAGGCGCGACCAAGCCCTGAAACCATCGCCCCCGTTCCACTGTGATCCCAAGGCCCATCACGTTGCGGCCTCTATCCGCGCGTACAGCAGATGGAGCCACGGATTGTCCCCCTCATGCGGGGCCGTCTCTGGCAGCGGCATTGGCGCGGTCTCGATAAGGTGCAGGAGCGTCCAGCCCAGCCCAAAGCAATCGTCTTCACCAAAGCATCCGATCAATGCCTTGGCTTCATCATCGGTGATCGGAGCGGAAATCGCCTGCAATGCCCGTTCCGCACGCTCGATGACTGTCAAATCAGCACTTACCGGTGGAAGCGGGCCCAGTTCGACAAAAGCCTTGACCTCAAACCGCATTCCCAAGCCCCCCGCTCAAAGCGGCCAGAACCACGGGATCAGGAACGACGCCAGCGCGCCGACGCTCAGGTTCAGTGGCAGCCCGACCTTGAAGAAGTCCGAAAACTTGTACCCGCCGGGACCGTAGACAAGCGTGTTGGTCTGATACCCAATGGGCGTGGCAAAGCTGCACGAGGCCGCGATCATGACCGCCACCACCAAGGGACGCGGATCGACGCCAATCGCGGCGGCAAGGCTGATCGCGATGGGGGTCACCACAACGGCGACGGCGTTGTTAGATACGGTTTCCGTCAGCAGGCTGGTCATCAGGTAGACCGCCCAGATCACCACCGGCGCGGGTAGATTGGTCATCAAGGGGGCCACCCCGCCCACGATCAGTTCGACCGCGCCCGAGGTCTGTAGCGCCGCGCCGATGGCCAGCATGGCAAAGATCAGCGCCAGCAACTGCCCCTCTACAAAGGAAAACGCCTCGTCCGCGTCGATGCAGCGGGTCAGCAGCACGATGGCCACCGCGACCACGGCCAGCGCCAGAATCGGCGCCACGCCAAAGGCCGACAGCACCACGATCCCGGCCAGCGCCAGCAGCGCCACCGGGGCGTGGCCGCGCCGGAATGCCCGCGCCGAGGGCTGCGCCACGTCGACCAGTTCCATTTCTGTGGCCAGCCGCTTGATGTCTTCGGCGCTGCCTTCCAGCAGCAGGGTATCGCCCACCCGCACCACCAGATCGTCCAACTGGCGCCCGATGTTCTGGTTCCGCCGGTGCACTGCCAGCGGATAGACCCCGAATTTCCGGCGCAGGCGCAGCGCACCAAGGCTGCGGCCCACCATCTTGCAGCCGGGCGTGATCAGCACCTCGACCGTGGTGGTTTCCTTGGCAGAGACCTGATCGACGCGCTTGAGTTCCTTGTTGCGCTGCAGCGACAGCAGTTCGTTCATCTTGGTCCGCAGCACCACGCGGTCGCCAACCTGTAGTTCGACCCCCTGCAGGTTGCGGCGCAGCGACTCGTCTCCGCGGATCACGTCGATCAGGCGCACGCCCTCACGCTTGAACAGTTGCACGCCAAGGACTTCGCGCCCGATCAGGTTGCTGTCCGGCGGAATCACCGCCTCGGAAAAGAACTTCATCCGCGAACGGTCCGACAGCATCCCCGCCATCGAGGTCCGGTCCGGCAGCAGGAAACGCCCGAAGAACAGCAGATAGACCATGCCCCAGGCCACAAGGATCACCGCCAGCGGCGTCACCTCGAAGATGGTGAACGGCTCCAGCCCGCTCGCCCGCGCGACGCCATCGACCAGCAGGTTTGTCGAGGTCCCGATCAGGGTCAGCGTGCCGCCAAGGATCGCGGCATAACTCAGCGGGATCAGCAGTTTCGACGGCGCAATGCCCATGGAATTGGCGATCTGCACAAAAATCGGCAGCATCACGACAACCACCGGCGTGTTGTTCATCACCGCCGAGGCGACGACGACCACCATCAGGATGCCCGCGATTGCCTGCCGTGGCCGCTTGGCGACCTGATCCTGCGCATATCCGGTAAAGGCATCCAGCGCCCCGGTCCGCACCAGCGCCCCCATGACGACAAACATCGCGGCAATGGTCCACGGCGCCGGGTTCGACAAGACGTCCAGCGCCGCCTCATAGGGCAGCGCGCCCATCAGCAACAGCACCGCGACGCCACCGATGGCGGTCACCTCCGTCGGATAGGATTCGCGCACAAACAGCACAAACATCGCGGCCACGACGGCAAGGGTTACCACCGCCTGACCTGTCTGGCTCAGCTCAATTCCGATCATGTCCCGCTCAGCTCACCGCCTGCCCTCAACCGACCGTATTCTGGCGTGACGCCCGGTCGGGTACAAGCGGTTTACGCTGCGGCTGCACAAGGGCCATGCCCGCCATCATCAGGATCAGCGCCGCCCAGACCCATCCGGTATAGGCCTCGGACAGGAACAGCATCGCCCAGGTGACCCCGAACAGCGTGACCAGATAGCTGACCTGCGCGGCAAAGACCGCCCCCGCACGGCCCACCAGCCAGACATAGGCCGAATAGGCAAAGGCGTGCAGCACCGCACTGGCGAGCACCGCCTTGTCCGGCCCGCCCAGTGGCAGGCTTGGCACGATGAACTGACCGCTCGCCAGCGCCAGCGGCAGGCTGAGCACCGCGCCCAGCACCGACGCCCCGGTCAACACCTGCACCGCGTCCAGCCCCTGCGTGCCCCATTTCGCGACCATGTTGCCCTCCAGCGCGTAACAGGCAGAGGCGATCAGCGCGATGGCGATCCAGACGGCCTCTGTCCCGGCGGGCAGGCTCGCCTCCGGCAGCACCAACAGCGCCACCCCGCCCAGACCCAGCAACAGACCCATCAGCCGCGCGAAGGACAGCCGGTCGGTGCCCAAGGCCAGCGCGATGGGCAGCGCGAACATCGGCACCGAACTCAGCAGGATCGACAACACGCCCGAGGGCAGATGCACCGCCGCCTGATAAGACGCGATGCCCGGCACAACCGTGCCCACGACGGCAATGAACAGATACAGCCGCAGGGCGGGGGGATGCAGCGGCAGGCGTTTGCCCTTGAGCAGCGTCAGCGCGCCCAGCAGTAGCCCCACCAGCACCGTCTGCCAAAAGATCAGCCCGAAATGGCGATACCCCTCGGACACCGCGATCTTGGCCAGCGGCTGCGTCGCGCCCCAGGCCGCGCCCGTCACCACCAGCGTGGCAAAGGGCAGGAGCCGGATCATGCGGGGCCGGACTGTGCCAGCCGCCCGCCCTGCCGGACCATCTGCACGGTGACGGCCTTGCCATTGGTGTCGTCCGTCTCGACGTAGACGCCGCTCAGTGTTGCCTCGCCCAGCGCAGGATTGAACCGCCCTTTGCCCATGCCATTGACAAAGCGGCGCAGGGGTTCGGCCGGGTCCATGCCGATGACCGAGTTATAGTCCCCGCACATGCCCGCGTCCGACTGAAACGCCGTGCCCCCGGGCAGGATCTGGGTGTCGGAGGTGGGCACATGGGTGTGTGTGCCGACCACCAGACTGGCCCGACCGTCGCAGAAATGGCCCATGCCCATCTTTTCCGAGGTCGCCTCGCAGTGCATGTCGACCACGATGGCCTGCGCCTGCCCGCCAAGCGGATGCCGCTTGAGCAGATCGTCGATGGCCACAAAGGGGCTGTCGTAGTTGCGGCTCATGAACACCTGTCCCAGCGCCTGCGCCACCAGCACCTTGCGCCCGCGCGCGTCCTTGTACATCGCCGCCCCGCGCCCCGGCGCTTGCCGGGCGATGTTCATCGGGCGGATAATGCGGGTGTCCCCCTCGATATGGGTCAGCATTTCCTTCTGGTCGAAGGCATGATCCCCCAGCGTGATCACATCCGCGCCCGCCTCAAAGATCGCCTTGGCGTGTTCCGCCGACAGGCCCGCGCCGTTGGTGGCGTTCTCGCCGTTCACGATCACGAAATCCAGCCGCCAGTCCTTGCGCAGGCCCGGCAGCCGTTCCGTGATGCCCTGCCGCCCCGCGCGGCCCATGACGTCGCCAAGAAAGAGTATTTTCATGGCCGACAGGGGTAATTCGGACAGTCGGGAAAGCAAAGCCCCAATCGTGCGGGTCAGACGGCGGAAAGGGGGGCGTCCTGCCAGCGGCGTGCTTTTAGCAAAGCCGCGTCCGCCTGCGGTCGGCTCTCCCCCTGAGTATTTGGACCAAGAAGAAGCCCTGGTCGCTGGGACCCAAGCCGGTCAGCGACAGGTCACGGGAGCGGCAATCCGGTCGGCGCTGTAGGCCCCAAGGTCACGCGCCGTAAGCGTGCCGTCAAAGCGCAGGGCAACAACACGCGACCAGTCGCCACTCGCAAGGATCATCTCCGGACCGCCGCCACAGTCGCGCAGACCGCCTGCGATATAGTCCCAGCCGATGCGGTGATTTGTATAGCCGGTCGCTGCCGCGACCTCGCGCAGCGCGCCGTCAGCATAGCGCCAGATCCGCAGGGTCTTGGCCAGATGCGGGCGGTCGACATAGGCGATCTCTATCGCGCCGTCGCCGTCCAGATCCGCCGCCCCCACCGGTGCCAGCCAGCGAAAGCGCTGGCCGATAAAGGGGGTTGCCGCCAGCGGGTCAAGACTGCCCTCCGTGACGGCCCAGACCGCCAGCCGCGCGCCGCGCGTCTCGTGGCTCTCGATCGTGACGATTTCCGGCAGCCCGTCGCCGGTGACATCCCACAGCCGCGGGGCCACGTCCTCGAACACCAGCGGCGCGTCCCACCGGCGGCGCAACACGCGCCCGTCCGACAGGGTCACCGCCAGCGTGTCATATTCGATCTCATCGCCCAGAACGCCGTGCGGATAGCGCGTCACCGCGCCCTCATAGCGCGCCGCGACAGCCTCCTGCGCGACGGCGGCCACAGGAGACGTCAGCAACACGCACAGTGCCAACCGCGCGCCGCGCGCGAACGCTGCCCACAGGCACGCCGGTTGACGCGGCGCCCCGGCGGTCATCAGATCTGCTTTTCGGGCATCTTGACGACCAGACCGTCCAGCGCATCGGTGACGCGCAACTGGCAGGTCAGGCGCGACTGCTGTGGGTTTGGCTCATAGGCGAAATCCAGCATGTCCTCTTCCATGTCTTCTTTCGCGGGCAGCTTTTCGACCCAGTCCTCGGCCACGTAGACATGGCAGGTGGAACAGGCGCAGGCCCCCCCGCAGTCCGCCTCGATTCCGGGGATGTTGTTGTCCCGCGCCCCTTCCATGACGGTCAGACCGTTGGGGACGTCGACGACATGTTCCGTGCCGTTGTGCTCGATATAGGTGATCTTGGCCATTTCACCGCTCTCCTTGAAATTCGACACCCTAGGTAGTGCGCCCATCCCGCCACCGCCAGCCCCTATTGCACCTTTGCGACCACAGGGGCCGACCCGTGATCGCAGAGCCGCGAAAAACATGGCACTATCCGACACGTGTTCTATATTTGTTCACATGAACTGGCCTCACCCCCCCTCTTGCATTCCCGCGCACCGCTTGCGCGAGCCACCCAACGGCGCGCGCGTCACCGTCGCCGGGCTGGTGATCCTGCGTCAGCGTCCCGGCACCGCCAAAGGCGTGATCTTCATCACGCTGGAGGATGAGACCGGCGTGGTGAACATCATCGTCTGGCGCAAACTGTATGAACAGTTCCGCCGCGCGGTGATCGCGGGCCGGATGCTGCGCGTCACCGGCCGGGTGCAACGCGAAAACGGCGTGACCCACGTCATCTCGGAACACATCGAAGATATCTCGGCGCTGCTGGACCGGCTGCTCGATACGCCCTGAGGGCCACGGCACAGGCGACCCGTCGCTGTCGGCCCTCCCCCCTGTTCCGGCGCACTAGGCAGGGCGCGCCAAAACCGCTATGTTCTCCGCAACAAAGGCACACAAGAGGCCCGAGCAGAGATGTCCCGTTTCCCTTCGCCCCCGGCCGCGCTGCTGGCTGCGCTGACTGCGCTTGCCGCCTGTGGCGACCCACAGACCGTCAGCCGTAAGGCACAGATGCCCGACGGCCCGCCGCCGCTTGCCGAACACATCGAGGACGGCACCTGCCGGGCGCGCGATGTGCGTCCGGCGGTCTATGAGCATGTCATGGGCGAGGTTCAGGTGGTTCAGGCAGAGATCGCCGAGGACGGCACCGTGATCCGCCCGCCAATCTATCGCAAGGCCCCTGTGCCGCGCGTGGTGCGTGAACGTGGCGAAATCACCTTCGAGGCCCCCTGCCCCGAACAGATGACGCCCGAGTTCATCGCCTCGGTCCAGCGCGCGCTTGCGGCGAGGGGGTATTTCGCAGGCAATGTCACCGGCACGCTGGACGCGCCGACCACCGCCGCGGTGCGCGCCTACCAGTCAGAGCGCGGGTTGAAAAGCGCGCAGCTCTCGCTGGAAACCGCGCGGGCGCTGGGGCTGGTCGCGGTCGAACTGCCCCGCGCAGACCCGGTGAGCGGGACGTTGTAATCACAGCACCACAGCGCAACCTCTGACGAAAAAGGGCGGCCCGCAGGCCGCCCTTTGTGGTTCATGACGCAGTCGCTCGGGATCAGCCGTCCGACAGGCTCAGCGCGACAAAGCGGGGGTCGCCGCCGCTGCGCACCAGAAGCAGGATCGACTTGCGGCCCTCGTCGCGGGCCTCTTCGATGCGGGCTTCGAGGTCTTCGATGCTGCTGATCGCCTGCTGACCCGCTTCGGTGATCACGTCACCGGCGCGCAGGCCCTTTTCAAAGGCCTCGGTCGTCGCATCGACATCCATGATCGCCAGACCCTGCATTCCAGCGGGCACGCTCAGTTCCGAGCGGATCGCATCCGTCAGCGGGCTCAGCGTCAGGCCAAGGGTCTTCAGCTCTTCGGGGGCATCCGGCACAACCGGCGCGGCGGCGGGGACAGCGCCCTGCGCCTCTTCGCGGCGGCCCAGCGTGACCTTCAGCGTCTGCGTCGTGCCATCGCGGTTGACCACCACGCGCACGGTCTTGCCCACCGGGGTGTTGGCCACGATGCGGACCAGCTGCCGGGTGTCCTCGACATCGATGCCGTCAAACGACACGATCACATCGCCTGCCGCGACACCGGCCTCCAGCGCGGGGCCCTCGGGGACGTCAGACACCAGCGCGCCTTTGGCTTCTGCCAGTTCCAGAGCGTCCGCCACGTCATCGCTGACGTCCTGAATGCGCACACCCAGCCAGCCGCGACGGGTCTCACCGAACTCCTGCAACTGGCCGACCACGTTGGTCACCACGTTCGACGCCATCGAAAAGCCGATGCCGATCGACCCGCCGTTGGGCGACAGGATCGCGGTGTTCACGCCGATCACCTCGCCGTCCATGTTGAACAACGGTCCGCCAGAGTTGCCGCGGTTGATGGCGGCGTCGGTCTGGATGTAATCGTCATAGGTGCCGCTCAGCGCCCGGTTGCGGGCCGAAACGATCCCGGCCGAGACCGAAAAGCCCTGACCCAGCGGGTTGCCCATGGCCATGACCCAGTCGCCGACACGCGCGGTGTCACTGTTGCCGAACTTGACGTAGATCAGCGGGCGCTCTGCCTCGACCTTCAGCAGGGCGATATCGGTGTTGGGGTCCGTCCCCACCAGCGTCGCAGGCAGCTCGAAACCTTCGAAAAACTCGATGGTGATTTCGTCCGCGCCTTCGATGACGTGGTTGTTGGTCACGATAAAGCCGTCTTCGGAAATGACAAAACCGGACCCAAGGGCCGAGGACCGACGCGGGCGGTCGGGACCGCCACGATCCTGAAATTCACGGAAGAAGTCCTCGAAAGGAGAGCCTTCGGGAACAACGCCGCGCGGGCCGGTGCGACCGGCGACCGTTGTCGAGGTGGTGATGTTCACAACGGCGGGGCTGATCCGCTCAGCCAGATCGGCAAAGCTTTCGGGCGCGCCGCGCGCATGGGCCATCAGGGATTGCGATACGATCAGGATCATCGACAGCGATGCCAGCCAGAACAGCCGCAGCGGTGTCGCATTCTCCTGCGTCAAGGCGAGGGATTGCGGTTTCAATGGGGTCTCCTTGTCTCTGCCAGCCAGCGGGCGCGCGGGGCCGCACGCCACCGCCTGCCTCCTGTCGGTCAGTGTGTCAAAGATAGGTGCGCGCGCGCAACACCAAAGGGTTGAAATGCTGCCTCACCGGTTTGTGAGAAGGGTGTGACACGGCGAAATCGGCGCATTTCCGCTAGGCGCCGTCGCGCCACCCGGTCAAAAACCGCTTGGGGCCGGTCATTTGCCGCACTCAGCCGGGGTGGCTCATCCCTTGGCGATCCACAGCACAATCAGGCCCGACACCAGCGTCAACAGGCCAAGGTTGCGGCGCTGTTCCAGCGACAGCGCGCGCAGCGCCTCTAACAGGCGCTCCACAAGCTGAGGGGCCAGTGCATACACCAGCCCCTCGATCACAAGGACCATTCCGATCCCCGTCAGTATGTCCGTCCCGCTCAATTGCCTGCGGGCGGTGTGTCGGCCTCGGGCGCAACGGGCGATACAGCCGGATCAGCGGGTTCCGGTGCCGGGTCCGTCGGGGCCGGGCTGACAGGTGCCGGATCCTCAGGGGTTTCCGGCGTCGGCGCGTCCGGTGCAACGGTGCGGGCCACCGGATCAGGCAGCGTCACAGAGCCGTTGGTCGACAGTTCGTTCTTGAAGTATTCAAAGAACTGGCTGTCCGGCGTCATGACCATGGTCGAGTTATTGCCCTTCAGCGACGTCTCATAGGCCTGAAGCGAGCGATAGAAGGCAAAGAACTCCGGGTCCGCCCCATAAGCATCGGCAAAGATGCGGTTCCGCTCGGCGTCGGCCTCACCCCGGATCACGTTGGCATCCCGATCCGCAACCGACAGCGTTTCCACCACGGTACGATCCGCCAAGGCCCGGACACGTTGCGCGGCTTCGTTACCACGGGCGATTTCGTCCGCGGCTTCGCGTTCACGCTCTGCCTTCATCCGGTCAAAGGTGGCTTCAAGGTTGCGCTGCGGCAGGTTGGTCTGCTTGAGACGCACGTCGACCACATCCAGACCCAATGAGCGGGCCTGCGCACGCGCACTGTCACGAATGCGGATCATCAGTTCACGCCGGTCTTCGGACAAGATCCGGTCAGACGTCACCTGATCGGCACCCAGAACCTCACGGATCTGCGCGTTCAGGATGCCTGACAGGCGGTCCTCGGCGACGCGGATACCGCCGGTGCCCACCGCTTGCCGGAATTGCACCACATCGGCGATCCGGTAACGCGCAAAGGCGTCGACCACCAGTCGGCGGTCATCCGACGGCGTAACTTCGATGGTTTGCGTGTCCAGCGACAGGATGCGGTCGTCGTAGCGGACCACTTCCTGAATAAGCGGGATCTTGAACGCCAACCCCGGCTCTTCTTTCACGGCCTTGATCTGGCCGAATTGCAGCACCAGCGCCTTTTCGCGTTCGTCCACCACAAAGATCGACGACAGCACGACCACAATGGCCACGACCAGGACGGGCAATAGATATGTTGTCTTGCGCATCAGTTGCTCCCTCCGCTGCGGCGAAGTTCATTCAGCGGCAGGTAGGGCACGACACCGCCACCGGCAGCGCCGCCTCCGCTGGTCACCGAATTGTCGAGGATCATCTTGTCGACCGATCCCAGCACACTTTCCATCGTCTCGATATACAGGCGACGGCGCGTGACCTCGGGGGCCAGCGCGTATTCCTGCTGAACGCTGGTAAAGCGCGCGGCCTCACCGACCGCTTGGTTCACGACCTGCGCGCGGTAACCTTCGGCTTCTTCGCGGGTTTGCGCGGCGGCACCGCGCGCCTCTGCGACGACGCGGTTGGCGTAGGCGTCGGCCTGACGTTCCAGCCGGTCCCGTTCCTGTTCCGCCGACTGAACGGCGCGGAAGGCGTCGATCACCTCACGCGGCGGGTCAGCGTTGTCGAGGTTGATCCGCACGACGCTGATGCCGCTGTCGTATTCGTCCAGCGTCGCCTGAATCTGCTCACGCGCGCCATCGGCGATGGCACCACGGTCGCGGTTGAGGATCGGGGCAAGGTTCGACGCCGCGATGATTTCACGCATCACCGATTCCGACACCGCCTGAACGGTCAGTTGCGGGTCGCGGATGTTGAACAGCAGTTTGGCCGGGTCCGAGATGTTCCAGACCACCTGAAAGTCGATGTCGACGATATTCGCATCGGTGGTCAGCATCAGACCGTCGTTGCCGCCACGGCCCGCGCCCACGGTCTCGGTCCGCTCCGAGGTCACGTTGACAACCTCATAGGTCACAAACGGCCAAGGGGCGATATTCAGACCCGGATTGCCGGTGTTCGAATAGGTGCCAAGGAACAGTTCAACCGACTGCTCTTCGGGCCGCACGGTATAGACGCTGGCAAAGGCCCAGAGGCCGAGCAGCACAACCGCGCCGATCCCCACGGTGCCGCGCGTCAGGCCGGGACCACCCGAACCGCCGCCGCCGCCCGATCCGTTCTTGCCGGAACCGCCGCCGCGCCCGCCCATCAGAACGCGCAAGCGTTCCTGGCCTTTTTTCATCAATTCGTCGATCTCGGGGATCTGGCTGTCTTCGGGACGACGCCCGCCGCCCCCGCCACCGCTGGGCGGACGATGACCGTTACCGCCACCGTTCTGGTTGCCACCGCCGCCCCCCCAGGGGCCGCCGCTGTTACCTGCCATGAACTTCGGTCCTTCCTCGTCTGTCGTATTTGTTATGTTACCTGTGCCCAGCGCCCGCGAATTCAAGCGGTCCGGATCGGATTGCGCATGGTCACCATTTCTTCGGACATTGTCGGATGCACCGCCACCGTCCGGTCAAAATCTTCCTTGGTCGCGCCCATCTTGATGGCGATGCCTGCCAGTTGGATCATCTCCCCCGCGCCCGGGGCGACGATATGACATCCCAGCACCTTGCGCGAGGCTTTGGAGACGATCAGCTTCATCAAGACGCGGTCGGGCTTTTCCGCAAAGGCGGTCTGCATGGGCCGGAATGAGGTGCAGTAGACCTCGATCTCTTCCTGCTCGGCCGCATCCTCTTCGCTCAGCCCGATGGTGCCCATCTCGGGCTGGGTGAAGACCGCGCTGGGGATCAACTCGTGATCCACCGGCGTCGGGTTGCCCCGGAACACCGTCTCGACAAAGGCCATACCCTCGCGGATCGCCACCGGCGTCAGGTTCACCCGGTTGGTCACGTCGCCAATGGCATAGACCGAGGGCACCTTGGTCTGGCTGTACGCATCCACCTCGATGGCGCCCCCCCGGCCCAGCGTGACACCGGCCTCTTCCAGCCCCATGTCTGCGGTATTGGGCGCACGGCCCGTGGCGAACAGCACCGCGTCGAACTCGCGGATATTGCCGTTGGTCGCCTTCACCCGGATCATGCCATCGCTGGGACCGGCGTGATGGTCGCTGCCGTATTGCTTGGCCTCGACCGGAGCGGCCTCCAACCCCTCTTCGCGGGGATCGTGGCTGCGGTGCATCTCGACGATATTGGTGCCGGTGTGCAGGTCGATCCCGCGTTCCTTCATCGCGTCCGCGATCAAGCCGCGCGCCTCTTCGTCGAAACCGCGCAGGATCTGCGCGCCGCGATAGTACTGCGTCACCTCGACACCCAAGCCATGCAGGATGCAGGCGAACTCACAGGCGATATAGCCGCCACCGACGATCAGGATGGATTTCGGCAGCCGCTCCATGTGGAACAGGTCATCCGAAACCATCCCCAATTCGGCGTTCGGCATGTCGGGGCGCACCGGACGCCCGCCAGAGGCGATCAGGATGTGCTTCGCCGTCTTCACCTCGCCGGTGGACAACTCGACCGTATGCGCGTCCTTCAGCCGCGCGCGGGCATCGTAACTGTCGACACCAGAGCCGGACAGCAGCTTGCGGTAAACGCCTTCCAGCCGGTCCAACTCGGTGTTCAGCTTGCCTTGGAACGCCGACCAGTCAAACGCGCCATCCGGTATGTCCCAGCCATAGGCGCGCGCCTCGGCGGGCATCCCGGCGTATTCGCTGGCAAAGACCATCAGCTTTTTCGGCACGCAGCCCCGGATCACGCAGGTGCCGCCGTACCGGTCCATTTCCGCCAGCCCGACCTTGGCCCCCGTCTCGCCCGCAGCAACCCGCGCTGCGCGTACGCCGCCCGAACCACCGCCGATGACAAAGAGATCGTAGTCGAATTCGCTCATGTCCGTATCCTTGCTTGACCCGCCAAAGTGTATTTCACAGGCGGCCCAAGATGGCCAGACGGCGAATATCACCCATCCTTCACACGCGCGTGCCCCGTCACGCCTGCGGACCTTGCTTCACACGCGCGTGCCCCGTCACGCCTGCGGACCTTGTAGCGCAGGCGCGGCCCCCCATCTTAGCGCAGTGCCCCACCGGCACATTCTTTGGCAAACTGGACGACATGGACCTACTCTTTGTTCTGGGCGGCTTGGTCGCCCTTGTGGTGGGCGGTGACGTCCTTGTGCGCGGCGCGGTCAGCGTCGCCCGCAGCCTGCGCGTGCCGCCCATGGTGATCGGCCTGACGCTGGTCGGCTTTGGCACCTCCGCGCCGGAACTTGTGACCAGCCTGCAAGCGGCGCTCACCGGGTCGCCCGGTCTGGCCGTGGGCAACGTGGTGGGCAGCAATATCGGCAACGTGCTGCTGATCCTCGGGATCGCCGCGCTGATCGCGCCCATCGCCGTGGACACCCGCGCCCTGCGGCGCGACGGCGCGGTTCTGGCCGGGGCCACCCTGCTGGGCCTCTGGGCAATGGCCCAAGGCGTCATACCCCGCCCGACCGGGGCGCTCTTTGTGGCGGCAATCCTGGCCTATGTCGGCACCACCCTGCTGCTGGAACGCCGCCGCGCCAGCGACACTGGCGCGCTGTATACGGCAGAGGCAGACCTGCTGCCGATGCACCCCACCCGGCTGGGCCGCGACGCCCTGCTGACAATCGGCGGGCTGGTGCTGACGGTCCTCGGCGCGCGGTTCCTTGTCGAGGGCGCAGTGGGCATTGCCTCTGCCATGGGCATCTCCGAGACGATCATCGGCCTGACCGTCGTCGCCATCGGCACCTCAATGCCTGAACTTGTCACCTCTGTCATGGCCGTCCGGCGCGGAGAGGGCGCGGTCGCCCTTGGCAACGTCATCGGCAGCAACATCTTCAATATCCTCGGGATTCTCGGCATCACGGCGCTTGTGGTGCCCATCGACGTCCCGGCGCAGATCTTGAGCGTCGATGGCTGGGTCATGGCCGCTGCAACCGTGGCTTTGCTGGTCTTTGCCACCTCCGGCGCACGCGTGTCCCGGCGAGAGGCAGGGGCCCTGCTGGCGTCCTACGGCGCCTATATGGGCTGGCTGTTCATGGCCGCCTGACCCCCCCCTGCGACGCCAGCGCATTTGCACCCCCCCCATCACAGGCGTAGGGCTAAAGACATCGCATTCAAAAAAATCTGACCTCATGACACCCAAATTGTTGACGGTGCTGCCGGGGTATACCCGTGCAGACCTTGCCCGTGATACGCTGGCCGGCGTGACCGTTGCCATGGTCGCCCTGCCCCTCAGCCTTGCCATTGCCATCGCCTCGGGGGCCGATCCGGGGGCGGGACTGGTAACTGCCATCATCGGCGGCTTTCTGGTGTCGCTGCTGGGCGGCAGCCGGGTGCAGATCGGCGGGCCAACCGGCGCGTTTATCGTTGTGGTCTACGGCACCATCATCGCCCACGGCTATGACGGGCTGGTCATCGCGACCTTTATGGCGGGGATTCTGCTGCTGATCGCGGGGGCGCTGAAAGCGGGCAGACTGATCGAACTGGTGCCAGAGCCGGTCATCAACGGCTTTACCATCGGCATCGCCGTGATCATCGCCGCCAGCCAGCTCAAGGACCTGATGGGCCTGACAATGGCAGAGGTTCCCGCCGATTTCCTGCCCAAGATCGCAGCACTCTGGGGCGCGCGGGACACGTTCAACGGGGCCGCATTGGCCACCGGGCTGGGGACGATGGTCCTGATTGTGCTGCTGCGCCGTGCCGCGCCCCGGTTTCCGGGTCTGGTGGTGGCCGTGGGGCTGGGTTCGGCGGCGGTGGCGCTGCTGGCGCTGCCGGTGGATACGATCCAGTCCCGCTTTGGCGCGCTGCCCTCTACCCTGCCTATTCCGTCCCTGCCCGACCTGTCGCTGGCCCGCTTGCAGGAACTGCTGCCCTCGGCGGTGGTGATCGCCTTTCTGGCCGGGGTCGAATCGCTGCTGTCAGCGATGGTGGCCGACCGCATGATCGAAGGCCGCCACCGCCCCAATGCCGAGATGCTGGCACAGGGGGCGGCCAATATCGGCTCATCCCTGTTCGGCGGCCTGCCGGTGACAGGGGCCATTGCCCGCACCGCCACCAACATCCGCGCAGGCGGGCGCACGCCCATCGCCGGGCTGGTCCATGCGGCGACGATCCTTGTGGTGATGCTGGTGGCCGCGCCTCTGGCCGGAACGCTTGCGATGCCCGCGCTGGCCGGTCTGCTGATCCTGACCGCGTGGAACATGTCAGAGCCGCACAAATGGCGCGGCTACATGGCCGGTCGCCGGTCGGATGTGGGGCTGTTGATGCTGACGCTGGTGCTGACGGTACTGGCGGATCTCACCGTGGCGATTGCCGTGGGCGTGGCCCTCGGGTTGGCCCTGAGGCTGGCCCGCCGCGACGCCCCGCCCGCCGACTGGGACCCGCGCGATCAGTGATCTGACCGCCCCCCCCGATCCTTGCCGTAGGCCGGGCTTCAGCACGGCACACGCTGCCCCGAAACCAAGGGCAAACCCTAACAGATCGTAAAAACGCCTCTGTAAGCCATTGATTTCACGTACCCGCAACGCTGTCCACACGTGGACAGCCCTTCTCAGAGGTCGCGAAAAATGTTGTCATCCTCGGCAAATTCCAGCTGCGCCTCACTGACCGTGCCCTCATTGATATCACGGGTCTCAACACGCCCGTCGCCATAGCCAATGATGACCTTGTCGCAGATATCGATGAACAGCCCGTTCTCGACCACGCCGGGGATCTGATTGAGCACCATGGCCAGCTGCCGCGCGTTGCCGATCCGCCCCAGATGCAGGTCCAGAATATGATTGCCCTCATCGGTATAGAACGGCTTGTCGCCATTCATCCGCAGCGTCGTCTGACGGCCCATCACATCCATCGAGACCAAGGTTTCCTCGATCAAAGCCTGCGTCGTCTGCATCCCGAAGGGGATCACCTCCACGGGCAGCGGAAAGTTCCCCAGCCGCTCGACCTCTTTGGCCGCGTCGGCGATGACCACCATCTGATCGCTCGCCGTTGCCACGATCTTTTCCTGTAGCAACGCCCCGCCGCCGCCCTTGATCAGGTTCAGATCGCCGTCAAATTCGTCCGCACCGTCGATGGTGATGTCCAGCCAGCGCGCCTCATCCAGCGAGATCACCTCGATCCCCACATCCCGCGCCAGTTCGGCGGTGCGGGTCGAGGTCGGCACGCCACGGAACCGCAGCCCCTCTTCGCGCGCCATCTCTCCCAGGCACCGCACCAGCCAGGCCGCGGTCGAGCCGGTGCCCAAACCCACGCGCATGCCGGACTCCACAAGGCTCGCCGCCTGTTTGGCGGCGGCGAATTTGGCCTTGTCGATGGGGGACAGCTCTCCGGTCATGGACCTCTCCTTTGGGTACGGGGCAGCAACAGACCGCGCCCTTATAGGCGGCGCAAGTCCGGTGCGCGAGGCCAAAGTGCCAGAGATGACGCGCTTACATCCGCACCCGAACCGGATCAAAGCCCAGCAGGAACTGCTTGGCCTGTCCGGCATTGCCCGGCAACGCCTTGCAGCGCGCCTTGACTGTCTTGAGATCGGTCTTGCGCGGGGCGCGGGTGAAAAAGCTGAGGTCAGACATGACCTTGCGGTCGTTCACCTTGATCCATCCCTTGCGAAAGGCCTTGGTCGTGTTGCGGTGGGCAAAGCTTTTGGTGGCGCTGGTGGCACCGCAGACATAGGTCGCGCCATTGATACCCAACACCGACCACGCGATGTCAATCTTGCCCATATTGGTGTCCCAGCCTAACTCGCTATGTGTGAAACCGGCACCAACCGGCACCTCCAGCAGCGTCTGTTGCGCAGTGGCGCCCCCGGCGCTCAACGACAGGACGACAGCGAAAACGGACGAGACAATAGTGCGAAACATGGCAGCTCTCAATTTGTGAATCAGGCTCTTGCACCACGGGCTAGGCCCGCCGCCTTCGGGCCGCAACCGCACTGTCCTGATGAGACCAATGCGCGTCGCACATCGGCAACAGACCCGCGTCAGAGGGCGGCCAAAACCCCTTCGGCGCGTTTGTCGCCCGTGGGTACGCCACCGGGCGCACCGCCTGCCGGTTCCTCGCTCACCAACAGCCGCGCGCCAATAATATTAGCTAATAGAGGTGAGGGCAGCGCAACCAGCGTCTCGTCGCCGCGCAACAGCGCAAGGGACACCGGCGGGCCGTCTTCTGGCATCAGCCAAAGCTCCAGAACGCGCCCCTCACCAACAGCACCAGCTTTACGGGTCACCGCCAAAACCCCGGTGCCGGTGTCAAACCGCGCATCCAACGTCAGCGCGCCCTCCGCCCCGGTCATCTCCGCTTGCAAGACCGGGCGGGCCGGTTCCAGCAGGCCAGAGGCAAACACCACCCAAGCCAGCACCACGCCCACCACCGCACCGATCAGATACGGCAGCACCTGTTGCCAGACCGGTGCCTTTTCGACCGCGCCGAATACCTTGCCCTCGATCCGGCGCAGCACCTGTGGCGGCGGCGTCTCTTCGGGGATCAAATCGGTAAAGCTGGCGAAATATTCGGCCCAGGCCGCGACGTCCTGTTGCAGGTCCGGTTCTGCGATCAGGTGCGCCTCGAACCCGGCAATTTCGTCCTTGGGCATCAGGCCCAGCGAATATTCTGCGGCCCCGGCCTCCCAGCCGCCCGGCAGTTCCCTGTCCAGCGGGCTCTTCATCGGCTCAGGCACGCGCGCAGCGCGAGCAGGTCATCGCGCAGCGTCGCCCGCAGGCTGTCGACCGATGCCCCGGCGCTGCGCGCCAGATCACCATAGGTCGCCCCATACAGATAAGCCTGCCGCAGCATGTCGGCCCGGGCGCGTGGCAATTCGCGCAGGCACGTCTCCAGCGCCCGCGCCTCTTCGCGCAGGCCCTCCAGTTCCTTGATCTCTGGCCGGGGCGCATACAGCCGCTCAGTGATTTCCAAAGGCCCGGTCATCCGGCCCGCCGCACGTTCCGCGCCAAGGCGGGCAATGGACGCGTCGCGGGTGATCGTCACCAGCCATGTCAACGGCGAGGCCAGCGCGCCGCGATACTGGCCCGCCCGCTCCCAAATGCCGACAAAAACTTCTTCCATCACCTCTTGGGCCAGCGCCTCATCACGCAGGATACGCAGGGCGATGCCATAGAGTTTGGCCGATGTCACAGCATAGAGCTTGCGGAACGCGGTCCGGTCGCCGCTGGACACACGGCCCAGCAGAGCTTCGATCTCTTCCTGCGCGGTCATACCGAACGCCTCACCAGTTCCCCTTGCCCCTCCCCAAGATATGTTGCACGTAACGCGAAGCATACGAGATTTGACAGAAGGACGCGGGCACCATGGCCGACGGGATGATCGATATCAACGCGAAACCGACCGAGGAAATCTCTGTCCGCGAGGTGTTTGGCATCGACAGCGACATGATTGTGCACGGTTTCCCGGACCGCACCGCCCGCGTGCCGGACCTTGATTCCACCTACAAGTTCGACCCCGACACGACGCTGGCGATCCTTGCAGGCTTTCGCAACAACCGCCGCGTGATGATTCAGGGCTATCACGGCACCGGAAAATCGACTCATATCGAACAGGTCGCCGCCCGGCTGAACTGGCCCGCCGTGCGCGTGAACCTCGACAGCCACATTTCCCGGATCGACCTGATCGGCAAGGACGCGATCAAGCTGGTGGACGGCAAGCAGGTCACCCAATTCCAGGAGGGCATCCTGCCTTGGGCACTGCGCAACCCCACCGCGATTGTGTTTGACGAGTACGACGCCGGTCGCGCCGACGTGATGTTCGTGATCCAGCGCGTGCTGGAAACCGACGGCAAGCTGACGCTGCTGGACCAGAATGAGGTCATCACACCGCACAAGTATTTCCGCATCTTCGCCACCGCGAATACCGTGGGCCTTGGCGACACGACGGGCCTGTACCATGGCACCCAGCAGATCAACCAAGGCCAGATGGACCGCTGGTCGCTGGTCGCGACGCTGAACTACCTGTCAATCGACGCCGAGACGCAGATCATCCTGTCCAAGGCACCGCACTACAACAACGAAAAGGGCCGCAAGACGATCCGCCAGATGGTGACCGTGGCCGATTTCAGCCGCCGCGCCTTTATGAATGGCGAGTTGTCGACCGTCATGTCGCCCCGGACCGTGATTGCCTGGGCGCAGAACGCCGAGATCTTCCGCGATGTCGGCTATGCCTTCCGCGTGTCTTTCCTGAACAAATGCGACGAACTGGAACGCCAGACCGTGGCCGAGTTCTACCAGCGCTGCTTCGACGAAGAACTGCCAGAAAGCGCGGCCTCGCTCAGCCTTGGCTGACAATCCTGGCCTGCGGAATGCCTGGGTCCGCATGGCGGGCGTGGGCATTCTTGTTGTCGTGGCCGGTGTCTACCTGTTTCAGCACAAACGGCCCCCCTTTCCCGAGGTGGCCCCGAACGCTGATCCTGCCGTCCTGCTACAAGGCTACAGCGCCGACAACTTTTGCCATGAATTCCTGAAGGTTACCCTCGAAAACGAGGGCGAACCGGTGCTGGTAGTGCAGACCGCAGATCTGGCAGAGATGCGCGACGGGTTTCACCAGCGCATCCGCTTCTATAGCAACCAGCGCGGCGAGGATGACTTCGAACTGGGATTTCAGGCGCGGACCCAGTTCTATCAAATCCTCAGGCATCTGGCGCAGCCTGACAGGGCGGATAATGCGCGCGACGTGCTAGAAACCCAGATCGCCGACTGCCGCAACAGGTTGGCAAAACTGGGCGTTCCGAAGAAACCGGCCCCCAGCGCCTTGGAGAGAGCATTCCAGGATCGCTGAACCGGGGCGGACACGCGCGGGCCGCGCGAAACCCTGACACCCCCTGCGAAAAACCTTCCCCGCCTTCGTGTAGGCGCGACTCGGCACGGCCCCAGAACGCGCAACAGGTGCGTCCACGATGCCCTCCCTTGACCACACAGGCCAAAAGTTTTCATTTCGCCTTATTGTTTGGCAATAAATTCGGCGTAAAGTCGGATTCATGGGCGCTTTGAAAACAATTTTCGCCTCGTTTGTCCTCTCTGTGGTCTGCGCAGCACCGCTGGCCGCCCTGACCGATGTGCCGCGCGAACGCGCGCAAGTGTTCGCCGCCTGCCTTGGGCGCGCCTCGGCAGAGATGGAGCATCGCTGGCTAATGGGGGGCGGTGCGGATGCGGAACAGGACCGCCGCGCCCTGTTTGAAATGCTCTTGGACACGGTCGCACCGCGCTCTGGCATTCCCGGCCCCGAACTGCTCGACATGCGCATCCGGGCCAAATTTGCGCAGGCCCACCTGCTGCAAATCGCGACCTTCCACACCGATCCGGACCGCAAACGCCGCGCCGGTGCTGCGGCCCGCCGTGCGATGCGCCCCTGTGCGGCGCTGATTCTCAGCTGATCCAACGTCGGCTCAGGGCAACTCGGGGCAGAACAGGTTGGCGTTGTGCGCAACGCGGGTGGTAAGGGCGCGGGCCTCGGGCGCTGAGGTTATGGCCAGATAGGACTCGATGGCGTCCCCCAATTCTTGCCGCAGCCGGTCACGTTCGGCATCGTCATCGATGTCGCCCAGCGCCTCGGCCAGCCGCTCTCGGCGCATCCCGTTGGCAATCAGCCGGAGGATCAGATCCCTGAGCCCCGCAATCCCGTCCGCGCCCACCGCGTCGATGAGCGGCCCCGCCCCGTCCGAAATCTGATGAGTCAGGCAATCGAAATTCCGCGACTGGCTCAGTTCAAAGGTCGCAATGGTGGCCAACGCCAGTTCCGCCGCCCCCGGTGCGATGCGCGTATAGGTCCGGGCGTACTCCATCGGGTCCCGCGTGCCGGGATCGCGCAGCGCGCCCTCCAGCACCAGAACATCGCCCGCAAGCCGCAGGTCAAAGCCCAGTTCGAAATGGTTCAACTGTGCCTTGATGGCCAGATCGTAGGACCGTTCATGTTCCAGCTGCACCGATCCATAGCGGATTGCATCGCCGTACTGCGCGACATTGAATGCGCCATCCTTGTCCCGTTCCAGCATGGCCTCTGCCGCCACGCCCAGATACGTGCCATCCTCTGTCCAGAACGAATTGGCGGGCGGCGCGACCGCTTTCATCCAGTATTGCGTGACCGCCAGCGTGCCCGGTTCTTTGCCCGGCCCAAAGACCAGCATTTCCTGCCCCGGCACCGTGACCCCAAGCAGATATTGCAGCACCAGATCGCCCAGCCAGACACCGTGCAATTCTGACAGGTCCGTCACCGAAACCGCCTCTGCCAGTGCGGTTTCGTTCAGGACAAACATCTGCAACGCGTCCCGCGAGCACCCCAACGGACCACCCGGATCGTCGGAGACGCCAGAGGGCGGTGGCGGCACACGCATCGCCGCCTGCATTTCGGCGCAGGTCACATCGGCCCGGACGAGTCCCGGCAAGAGCAGCAAGCCAGCAAAAATCAAACGCATCATCGTCGAAGCCTTTCGTCAGAAAACAAATCAAACAATTCGTGCAGCCTATCCCGAAATGCCCGTCCGACCAAGCCTGCGCCCCCTTGCGGGCGCACCTCAAAGGGCGGATAAACGCCCCATGAACAAGCCCAGCGACAACCCCGCCGATCCGTTCAAGAAGGCCCTCGCCGAAGCCACCAAGGTGATGGCCGACGACCCGGAGCTTTCGGTCAGCTATTCGGTCGACCCCTCCGGTGTGTCCGGAGAGGCGATGCGCCTGCCGCAGGTCTCGCGCCGCATGTCGCGCGATGAGGTCATGCTGGCGCGTGGCACGGCGGATGCCCTGGCGCTCTACCACCGCTACCACGACAACAGCACCCATGCCCGCTATCTGCCGCAGGGCGACATGGCGCGCGAACTGTATGAGGCGATGGAAACCGCCCGGTGCGAGGCGATGGGCGCGCGCGACATGCCCGGCACCGCGGGCAACATCGACGCCAAGATCGCTGCCGACGCCACCCGGCGCGGATATGGCCAGATCCGCGAGGCCGCCGAGGCGCCGCTGTCGGTGGCTGCCAACTACCTGATCCGTCATCTGGCCACCGGGCGCGACCTGCCGCCCGATGCGGCCAATGTCATGAACCTGTGGCGCGGGTTCATGGAAAATCAGGCCGGAGGCACGCTTGACCGGCTGGACGATACCCTGTCCGACCAGACCGCCTTTGCGAAATTCGCCCGCCAGATGATCACCGATCTGGGCTATGGCGACCAGTTGGGCGACGACCCCGACAGCTTTGACGACGACTCGGACGAAGACGGCGTTGACGACGATCAGGACGATCAGGAACCCGATTCCACCGGCGACGATGACGACGACGGCGAAGAGGCCGAAGCCTCTCCCGAACAGTCGCAGGAGGAAACGCAGGATCCGTCGCAGGCGCAGGTCTCGATGGATGAGATGGCCGATCAGGAACTGGGCGAAGAGGCCGAGATGCCAGAGGGGGAGGCCCCGCTGGAGCCCCCTACCCCGCAGCCGATTTCCGAGGCCGACCCGGATTATACCGTCTATTCGACCGAAAACGACGAAGAGATCGCCGCCGAGGATCTGGCCGAGCCGATCGAACTGGAACGCCTGCGCGCCTACCTCGACCAGCAGCTGGAACCGCTCAAAGGCGCGGTGTCGCGGCTGGCCAACAAGCTGCAACGCCGCCTTCAGGCACAGCAGAACCGCTCTTGGGAGTTCGACCGCGAAGAGGGCATCCTTGACGCCGGTCGCCTTGCCCGCGTGGTCGCCAACCCGACGACGCCGCTGTCGTTCAAGGTCGAAAAGGACATGGAGTTCCGCGATACGGTTGTGACCCTGCTGCTGGACAACTCCGGGTCCATGCGCGGCCGCCCAATCAGCATCGCCGCCATCTGCGCCGACGTTCTGGCCCGCACGCTGGAGCGGTGCTCGGTCAAGGTCGAGATCCTCGGCTTTACCACCCGCGCGTGGAAAGGCGGGCTGGCGCGTGAGGAATGGCTGAACGCGGGCCGCGAACAGCAACCCGGCCGCCTGAACGACCTGCGCCACATCATCTACAAACACGCCGACGCGCCGTGGCGGCGGACCCGCGACAATCTGGGTCTGATGATGAAAGAGGGCCTCTTGAAGGAAAACATCGACGGCGAGGCGCTGGAATGGGCGCACCGCCGGATGGCGGGCCGCCCCGAGGCGCGCAAGATCCTGATGGTGATTTCCGACGGCGCGCCGGTGGACGATTCCACCCTGTCGGTGAACCCGGCCAACTATCTGGAAAAGCACCTGCGCGACGTCATCGCCATGGTCGAACGGAAACGTCAGGTCGAACTGCTGGCCATAGGCATCGGCCACGACGTGACCCGCTACTATGACCGCGCCGTGACCATTACGGACGTCGAACAACTCGCCGGGGCCATGACCGAACAACTGGCTGCGCTGTTCGACAGCGATCCTCGCGCACGGGCGCGGTTCATGGGCATCAAGCGCGCTGGCTAGGTCTTGCTAGTCCGCGTCTGAAATCCATTTACGCAATATCGCATTGGCCGGGCTGTCACCTATGACGGCGAATTGAATCATGCTGATTTTCCACCGGTCCGGAGCGCGCTTCAGAATAATGAAACTGACATAAGGATCTTCGGTCAGCAGGTTGCCCGAGCGGATGTAGCGGGTCTCATAAGCTGCCCAGATGGTGTCATCGCCCTTGAATTCAGCCTCAAGACAACGGCGCACCATGTGCGTAAATTGTTTGGATTTCAATTTGTCTATGAAGGCTGCGCAAATGGCGCGCAGCTCTGCCGTGGTGGTCGCAATGATGCGCCCGTCAAGGCTTTCCAACGTGCAGGGTAAGTCGCACCATTCCAAAGTCGCCTCAAGGTCCCCGGCGACCGTGACCTCACCCTGGCGGTCCAGAAAATCCTGCGTAATGCTGTGTGCGTCTCCCATTGTTATCAACTCGCAATTCGCTACCCGGATCTTGCCTTTCGAATACTAACATATGGATGCGGAATCTTTAAAAAATCGCTTGCGTGCGGCCTTGCGACCCGCCCGCCATCGGCTACCCTGCGCCGCAAAGGAGACCCCGCATGTTTCAGAGTTTCGTTGAGACCGCCTCGCCCGATCAGGGGCCACCCCGCCTTGCCGCCCTGCGTGAGAAACTGGCCGACACCGGCCTCGACGGGTTCCTGATCCCCCGCGCCGACGCGCATCAGGGCGAAGACGTCGCGCCGCGGGACGAACGCCTGTCGTGGCTGACCGGCTTTACCGGCTCGGCGGGCTGGTGCGTGGCGCTGCGCGACCGGGCGGCGGTCTTTGTCGACGGGCGCTACCGCGTGCAGGTCAAGGCGCAGGTGGCCGAGGTCTTCGAAAAGGTCGACTGGCCCGAAACCGCACTGGCCGACTGGATCGGCGCGGCGCTGCCCAAGGGCAAGCTGGGCTTTGACCCGTGGTTGCTCAGCGTCGATCTGCACCGCGCTCTGGCGGATAAACTGCCGGATGTGACCCTGACCCCCACCGATAACCTTGTCGATGCGATCTGGTCAGACCAACCCGCCCCGCCGCAGGGCCGGGTCTTTGCGCAGCCGCTGGAACTGGCGGGCGAAAGCCACGCGGACAAGATCGCGCGACTGGCCAAGACGCTTACCGCAGAGGCCGCCGTCCTGACCCTGCCCGACAGCATTGCATGGCTGCTCAACATCCGTGGCAGCGACATTGCCCGCACGCCGGTGCCGCACGGCTTTGCCGTGCTGCACAAGGATGGCCGCGTCACGCTGTATATGGACGCCGCCAAGCTGGTCGATCTTGGCGATCACCTTGGCCCGCAGGTCACCCTGCGCGCTCCGTCCGATTTTCTGACGGACCTCGCCGCCCTGACCGGCCCGGTGCAGATCGACCCCGCCTCTTGCCCCGTCGCAGTCGCCGAGGCGCTCAGCGACCCGACAGACGCGCCCGATCCCTGTCGGCTGCCCAAGGCGCTCAAGAACGCCGCCGAACTGGATGGCACCCGCGCCGCCCACCACCGCGACGCGCTGGCCATGGTGCGCTTTCTGGCATGGCTGGACGCGCAACCCGCCGGCACTTTGACCGAAATCGGCGTCGTCAAACGACTGGAGGAAGAACGCCGCGCCACCAACGCCCTGCGCGACATTTCCTTTGAGACGATCTCTGGCAGCGGTCCCAACGGCGCAATCGTGCACTACCGCGTCACCGACAACACCGACCGGCCCGTGGGCGACGGAGAGTTGCTGCTGGTCGATTCCGGCGGTCAGTATGTCGATGGCACCACCGATATCACCCGCACCATCGCCATCGGCACACCGGGGGCGGAGGAGGTGCAGGCCTTTACCCGCGTCCTCAAGGGTATGATTGCCGTCTCGCGGCTGCGCTTTCCCAAGGGGCTGGCGGGGCGCGACATTGATCCGTTTGCGCGCGCGGCGCTCTGGGAGGCGGGGCTGGATTATGGCCATGGCACCGGCCACGGTGTCGGTGCCTACCTGTCCGTCCACGAAGGCCCGCAGCGCATCGCACGCACCGGCACCGTGCCGCTGGAAGCGGGCATGATCCTGTCCAATGAGCCCGGCTTTTACCGCGAAGGGGCCTATGGCATCCGGATCGAGAACCTGATCGCCGTGCAGCCCGCGCCGAAGCTGGACGGGCAGACCGTGGCGCAGATGCTGGAATTCGAAACTTTGACCTGGGTGCCTATAGACACCCGGCTGATCGACGTTACCCTGCTGACCGAGGCCGAACGCACTTGGCTGAACACCTACCACAAACAGGTCCACGACATGCTGGCCCCGCATCTGGATGCGGCAACGGGGCAGTGGCTGTCGGACGCCTGTTCTGTCATCTGACATGACAAGGTTACATGGCCCGCGTTTTCTGTGCGGGCAAATTCTGGGGGACATGACATGAGCAAGATCACCATTACACCGGCAACCGGCACCTGGGTTGTCCGCGCAGGCGGCGCTGTGCTGGGCGAATCCGCCAATGCGCTGGAACTGCAGGAAGACGGCTATCCGATGATCGTCTATTTTCCGCGCGGCGACATCGCCATGGCCTTTCTGGATCGCACCGATCACACCACCGCCTGCCCGCACAAGGGCGCGGCCAGCTATTTCTCGATCATGTCGAAATCCACGACCTACGTGAACGCGGCATGGTCCTATGAGGACCCCAAAGCCGATGTGGCCCAGATCAAGGACCACATCGCCTTTTACGTTCAGGACGGGGTTGCGGTCGAACACGTCTGACACCGCCACCTTATCGGCCACAGCAAAGACCCCGCCCCGTGCGCCCCCCCGGCGCGCGGGGCAATCGTTTCAGCCGCGCCGTTTCAACAACCCGTTGGAATAGACCAGCCGCCGGTTGATCCCGGCGCACATGCTGGTCAGCAGGCCAGAGGCGGCGGGGTGGTCGTTCGACGCCAGCCAGCTGCCATCGTACCGGATCGTCGCCGCCAGATCGGGTGCGCGGATGCTGGAGTTACCGGTGATGATATGGCTGTTCGTATTGCCAAAGGGCATCAGCATCGCCTCATCGAATGGCACGTGCAGCCATTCGCAGATCAGGGTCAGCACCTCACGCGGGCGCAGCGCCAGCTCCTCATAGCCCAGCCGAAAACGCGGCAGGTCGCGCCGCGTCAGATCGGCGTCGATCCGTTTGACCGTGCGCATCCATGTCACATAACCGGACACAAGGCTGCCGCCCCTGCGCCGTCGCCGCGAGGCCACCCAGGACCGCACATCGCGGGTGATTTGCAGAACCCGCACATCGTACCCGGCCAGCCCGTCAACATGGTCCAGCGCGTCCGGTGTGCTGTCGAGCACATAGCGTACCTCTGGCGACAGCGCGCGCGCCGCATCGTCCACCAGCGGAAAATGTGAGGCCACGGTGCTATCGGCGTGCAAATCCGGCAGAACCTTCGACCACAGCGGACAGTGTTCGGCGCGCTGCCCGCAGGTGCAGCTGCGGTCGGCAACCGGGTTTTTCATGCGGTCGGGGCGTATTCCCGACACCAGCCGCACCGCCTCGCCCACCCCCATAACCTGACGCGAGACGCCCAGCGCGGCGTCAAGGATCGTCGTGCCGCTATGCGCGGCACCAACGACAAGAAGGACTTGTTTGCGGGTCACGGGCGGCGGCGTCCTTCGATCCAACTGACTTGGCCGGGGATACCCCAGTGCCGGGTCACGGGCAAAGCCGAAAACGTCCTCCGAACCGCCCGCACACCCCTGACCGGCAGGTTTGCGCGCAACGCAGGCGGAAAAACTCCCATCCGGTAACCCCCTGAAAAACAACGATGCTATCCACTAACACCCCCCCGATATTGCGCATCCGAGGGGCTGCGGGCCAATTCTGGGTCATCGCCTCTGCAACAAAGGACGACACCATGCTTAGACTGCTGACATTCCTCTCGGCCCTGTTCCTCGCCAGCGCGGCGGCCGCCTCATCGCTCTGGGTCGACGCGCCCCGCGACGGCTATCTCAACCTCCGCACCGGCCCGTCCGTGCAATACGATGTGCTTGGCAAGATGCCCCACGGCAGTCGGGTCAAGCTGCTCCATGCGCCGGGAAAATGGGTCAAGGTGCGGCATGTCTCGGGCCTGACCGGCTGGGCGCACAGCGGGTTTCTCACCGACCATAAGCCGGCTCTCGGCCATGACCGCGACCCCGGGTACAGCCGTGGGCAGGACTACTGGATCGACGCGCCGCGTTTCGGCCACCTGAACCTGCGCAACGGACCGGGCCGAGCCTATCATGTCATCGACAAGATGCCCCACGGCGCAAAGGCGCATGTGATCTACAAACAGGACGGCTGGTACAAGCTGCGCTTTGAGGGCAAGACCGGCTGGGCCAGCAGCCGCTTTCTGTCGGACCATAAGGTCAAGACGCGCGGCCACAATGGCGGTCATGCCGGCACGCCCTACGCCCAGCCCACCGGCCAAAGCTATTGGGTCTATGCCCCCGGCTTCAACGGGCTGAACCTGCGCGACGGTCCCGGCACCGGCTACCCGGTTCTGTTCACCATGGGCCAGCGCGACAAGGTGGCAGAGCTTGGCCGTCAGGGCGATTGGTTCCTCCTGCGCCATCCGTCGGGCTATACCGGCTGGGCGCATGGCGACTATCTGGTCAAGCATGACCCGGGCTATGCCCCCGCGCCGAACGCCAGACGCCAAGGCCACAAGGATTGGGGCCACAAGGACGATATCCGCAAAGACGGTCAGGATCGCAATGACTGGCGTCGTAAGGACAATGGTCACAAGAACAACAGTCACAAGGATTACAGCCACAAGAACTACGGCAAAAATGATGATCGCAAAGGCGGCAAAAAGGGCGGCAAGAAAGGCGGAAAAACCTTCGATAGTTTCGCCGAGGCCGTTGCAGCCTGCGCCGGACGCAACGGCAACGACCTTCAGGTCTGCCTTGCCCGGAACATCTCGCGGATCAAGTGACCCTGCCGCAGACCCTGATACAGACGAAAAGGACAGGCGGGCCAGCTATGGCCCGCCTCAATCCGTTGCGGCCCAATTGTCAGGACCCTAGCTGTGCTCTTCCTTCGCCGTCGCCGCCAAGGCCCGGTTATAGGCTTTCAACGCATCGACGTGGAACAGCGCGCCTTGCAGCACCGGCTTATCCTCGACCATCGTCACCACCGGCAGGAAGGCCACGCCGGACTTGTCGAACCGTGGCAATGCCGTCTCCAGCGTCGCTGACGCCTGTACGTATAGCTCTTGTTCGATCATCCGCAGGCAGGCTTCCTCATCGGCGGCGTTCTCGTCAGTCGGCTTGCGCATGACGCCCTGCACCCGGAACATCGCCAGCAGATAGGCCTGCGGCCCCGCCGCCAGATGCACGTTGCGACGTTTCAACTGCGTCAGAAAGAACGATCTGTTTACAACCCGGCTGGCCAGCGCGGTCGACATCGACACCGACACCATCACCGCCAGCCCGGTCTGCCAGTCCCCGGTCAGTTCGAACACGATCAGCGTGGTCGAGATCGGCGCCCCCAGCACCGCCGCCGCCACCGCCCCCATGCCCGCAAGCGCATAAAGCGTAAAGGCAGAGGACACCTCGGGGAACATGCCCGTCGCGATATGGCCAAAGGTCAGACCGGTCAGCGCGCCCACCATCAGCGAGGGGGAAAAGATCCCACCGCCCATGCGCCCCGCCATGGTGATCGACACCGCCGCCACCTTGACGATGCAAAAGACAAATGCCTCGTGCATCAACAGCCCGCCGGTCAGCGCGCGTGAGGTCGTCTCATACCCGACCCCGATGATATGCGGATAAAGGATCGCGATCGCCCCCAGCAGCAGCCCCGCCACCGCCGGACGCAACCAGTAAGGCAGCCCCAGACGCTTTTGCAGCCGCGTTTCCATGTCGTCAGCAAAGAAAATCGCGTTCATCATGATCACCGCGACCAATCCGCAAACCAGCCCAAGGATAAAGAAGGCCGGCAACTCAAGGTAGAACTCGACCGTCGTTGTCCCCGGCAGGACAAATTCTGTCACGTCGCCGTAAACCAGCCGGTTGATCACCGTCCCCGCCGCGCTGGCCACCACAATCGGCGCAAAAGCGTGCAGCGCGAAATGTCGCAGGACGACCTCCAGCGCGAAAAGCGCCCCGGCGATGGGCGCGTTGAAACTGGCCGACACCGCCGCCGCCACCGCGCAGCCCAGCAGGTCGCGCCCGGTGATCCCGTCCACCTTCAGCGCGTTGGCCACCCAACTAGAGGCCATCGCGGCGATATGCACCACCGGCCCCTCACGCCCCGTCGACCCGCCCGTCGACAGCGTGATCCACGAACACAGCGCTGAGGCGATCCCGGCCTTCTTTTCCAGCCGCCCGTCGTTCAGCGCCGCCCCTTCAATCACGTCGGCCACAGCCCGCACCCGCCCGTCCGGCGTGGCCACGTGCAGGATAATCCCCACCGCGATCCCGCCCAGAACCGGGATGATCAGCACCCAGATCCACGGCAGCCGCTCGGCAAAAGAGTGCAGCGTGTTGACGTCCGGCGTGCCATAGACCAGCGTTTGCAGCCACTCTACCGCGCCGCGAAAGGCAATCGCCGCAAACCCCGAGGCAATCCCGACACCCAGCGCGATGAACCAGAACTGGATCTGTCCCGGCCCTTGGTGGCGCAACATGTCCCAGCCCTGCCCGCAGGCCGACCTGACACTGTGTACGTGCTGTTGCAGCAGGCTTGGCAATACCGCCTCCCCAAATCCCGTGGCTTTCCCGCGCCGCGCGTGCTGGTTAAGGTGGCCCCAGCAAAATGCCGGAGTCCCCCATGCCCATCGCGCAGGCGATCGATGATCTCAAAACCGTCCTAGGCGAACGTGTCAGCCTGTCCAAGAGCGATCTCGACGCGCATGGCGCATCGGAATCCTATTTCCCGCCCATGCCGCCGCAGGCGGTGGTCTATCCCCGCACCACCGCCGAGGTGCGCCAGATCGTCGAAATCTGCGCAAAGGCGGACGTGCCGATGATCGGCTGGGGCGCGGGCACCTCTCTCGAAGGCCACGGTCAGGCGCTGCGCGGCGGTGTCTCCGTCGACTTCCGCCATATGAACCGGGTGCTGGAAATCCGCCCCGCCGACATGGATGTGACCGTGCAACCGGGCGTCACCCGTGAGGCCCTGAACGAGGAACTGCGCGCCACCGGGTTGTTCTTTCCGGTCGATCCCGGCGCAAACGCCTCACTCGGCGGCATGGCGATGACCCGCGCCTCGGGCACCACAACCGTGCGTTATGGCTCCATGCGCGACAATGTCATGGGGCTGGAGGTGGTGCTGGCCGACGGTCGGGTGATCCGCACCGGCACCCGCGCCCGCAAGAGTGCTGCGGGCTACGACCTGACCGCACTCATGGTCGGGTCCGAGGGGACGCTGGGTCTGGTGACGGAACTGACCCTGCGCCTGCATGGTCAGCCAGAGGCGGTCAGCGCGGGCATCTGCGCCTTTCCCGACATGAACGCGGCCACCGCAGCCGTCATGGAAACCATCCAGATGGGCATTCCCATGGCGCGGATCGAATTTGCCTGCGCGCAAACCGCCCGCGCCTTCAACGCCTATGCCGGCACCGACATGGCCGAAGCGCCGCACCTGATGGTCGAATTTCACGGCAGCCCGCAAAGCACCGAACAGGACGCCGAACGCTTTGCCGAGATTGTCGCCGACCACGGCGGCAGCGCCTTTCGCTGGTCCGCCCGCGAAGAGGAACGCCGCGCGCTCTGGTCCATGCGCCACAATGGCTATTATGCCATCCTCGCCTCGCGCCCCGGCGCGCGCGCGGTGGTGACCGACATCTGCGTGCCGATCTCGCGGCTGGCGCAGGCGATCGAGGCGACACAGGCCGACATCGCCGCCAGTGGCCTGCCCGGCCCGATCCTCGGCCATGTGGGCGACGGCAATTTCCACGCCATCCTGCTGATCGACCCCGACCAGCCCGCCGAACTGGCCAAGGCCAAGGATCTGGCTGCCCGCATGGCCACGCGGGCCATTCAACTGGGCGGCACCTGCACCGGCGAACATGGCGTGGGCTACGGCAAGCTGCCCTTCATGCAATCCGAACACGGCGACGCTTGGCAGGTCATGGGCAGCGTTAAGGCGGCGCTCGACCCGCAAAACCTGATGAATCCGGGCAAACTGGTCCCCGGCAACTGAGGCCCCTTGCCGGGCGTGGCTGGAGGGCGGGCCGCTGACGGGCGCAGCCCCGGCAGTCGGGGCGGCCGGAGGCCCCGCCACACAGCGCGTCAAATCCGCGTGAGAAAGACCCGCGCTCGACGCCCCCGGCCTTGCATGCGTGCAGACATCCGCCCTTTGTGGCGCGCAAACGCCGCAAACAGAGACCGCCATGACGCCGACCATCACCTTTGTCCGTTTGTCCCGGATCGACCCCGACGAGATCCTTGCCCATATGACACTTCCCCGCGTGGCAGAGCATATGCCGCTGCTGACCGATCCGTGGGACGCCGACACCGTGGCCGCCTTTGTCGCGGCCAAGGACTCCTGCTGGGACCGTGACGGGCTGGGCCATTGGGGCGTCCTTTCGGACAATGCCTATGTCGGCTGGGGTGGCTTTCAGAAAGAAGGAGACGACTGGGACTTCGGCCTTGTTCTCAGGCCGGACGCCTTTGGTCTGGGCAACCGGATCGCCCGCGCCGCGCTCGATATTGCCCGCGCCGATGCGCGCATCCCCTTTGTCACATTCCTGCTGCCGCCCTCGCGGACCAAGCTGGGCGCACTCCGGCGTCTGGGCGCAGAGTTTCTGGGGGAGACGTCATATGGCACCGCCAGGTTCCTGAAGTTCCGTCTCGACACCGCCTGACAGGCCCGCCGCACGGCGCGCCGTTCAGATCAGCACCCCCTGCGCCGCGCGCCGGACCCGTGCCGCCCGTGCCGCTGCATCCGGCGCGGCCATTGCGGCGGTGACCAGCCGCAATTGCCAATCCCCCACCAGCAGATCGACCCAGAGCGCCGCCGCCTCTGCGGGCTGCAATCGCAGGCTCCCGGCGGCATCAAGTTGCTGAAACACCGCCTGCAACCGGGGAAAGACCGTGCCGCGCCCGGCCTCGGCCAGCACCGGCCCCAACGTATTGCTCGCATCCGCCGCCGCGGCGCGGTTCAGCGCCACCGCCCGCTCACTCAGCAGCATGTCCAGCAAAGCCGCCCCCAGATCCTCCAGCGACACCCGCGCCACCGGCAGCGCGTCCAGCCGGTCCGTCACCTGCGCCGCGTTGCGCAGGATCAGCGCCCGGAACAGCCCGGTCTTGTCGCCATACCAGCGATACAGCGTCTCGTTCGAGGCTTTGGCCCGCTTCGCCACCGCCAGCATCGACAGCCCGGCAAAGCCCTTTTCCGCCAGCACGGCATAGGCCGCCTCTGCGATCTGCGCCTCGCGCTCTGCCTTGTTTTCCGGTCGCATGGCGTCTCTCCCTTGACGCAATCCGTATACCCATGTACGGATTTGAACAAGGCGTACACGAAAGTACGCTTTTGAACTGGAGGCCCGTCCATGTCCCACCCCTATTTCGACTATTGCGACAGTCACGACCGCCACAGGCTGCGCACCCGGCCCCAACGCCGCTCCCGGCGCAGCGCGTTTTTCGCTGCGCTAAAAACCCTGTTGCCCGCGCTTTTCGCCCGCCTCGCGGCGCGCAGCCTGTCAGCGTGACCCGATGCAACGGCTTTTGATCCCCGCTAGCCTGACCGCGCTGCTGTTTTCCGGCGCAATCTTTGGGTTTTTCTATGCCTGGATATGTTCGACCATGTGGGGGCTGGATACGCTTGACCCGCGCATCGCCATTCCCGCCATGCAGGCGATGAACGACAGCGTGCGCAACGCGGTCTTCGCCCCGGCGTTTTTCGGCACGCCACTGGTCTGCGCGCTGGCGGCCGCCGTGGCGTTTGGCACCGGCAACACAGCCGCAACCTATGCCTTTGCGGCGGCGGCGCTGGTTTACGGCCTTGGTGGCATGGTCCTGACGATGGCTATTAATGTCCCGATGAACCGTGCACTGGGCGCGCTGGAGGTGCCGCAGGATCTGGCAGAGGCGCAGGCGATCTGGCAGGCCTACTCGCCCCGCTGGCAGGTTTTCAACACCCTGCGCACAGTCGCGTCGGGTGTGGCTCTGCTGCTCGCCGGATATGGGTTGGTGGCCAATGTGCCCCGCCCATCCCCCACCCAAGGCTTGCCATGAGATCAAGGAACGAAGGGGTCCAGACACACCATTTTCTTGTGGCTCAACCGGCAAAGACCAAAAGAGTCACCGCCCTGCTTCCCGGTGATAACGCACGCAGAACGGCACAAAATGGTGGACCTTGAGCCTAGGCCGCCAAGGCCGGAACCTCAATTCCCGGCCATGGTCCCAAAGGGATCCTCTCGGCAACTCGTCCTGCAATCGTCGTCAAGGCCATCGCATGTCAACGACAAGTCGTCACAATCGCCATTCTCGGCAAAGCACTGATTTAGAATACCAACGCATTGGGATAGTTGCGAATTGGGCGACTCACAGACCTTACGAAGGCACTGTGTGACATCTGCATTGGTGGCTTGCGCCTGCGCACCAACGGGAAGAACAAGGGCAATCAAAGCTACAAGGGATAAACGAAGGCTCATCTTCTATTCCTTATGAAAGCACCCCAAAAGGGGATGTGCTTCTGCGACCAAACACGATTTGTGCAGGTTCGCCTAGGCCTTCAACAAAGAGCGTGCCGCCGCGCGGGCCTCTTTGGTCACCACGTCGCCGGACAGCATGCGGGCGATTTCATCCTCACGCTCCTGCACCGCCAGCGGCAGCACCTCGGACAGCGTCATCTCACCCTCGACCCGCTTGGCCACCCGCCAGTGATGCCCGCCAAGAGCCGCGACCTGCGGCGAATGCGTCACCACCAGCACCTGCCCGCCTTCGGACAATGCCTTGAGCCTGCGGCCCACCGCATCCGCCGTGGCCCCGCCAACACCGCGGTCGATCTCGTCAAAGATCATCGTCGCCCCGCGCCCCTGCGCCTCGGTCAGGCAGACCTTCAGCGCCAGCAGGAACCGCGACAACTCGCCGCCAGAGGCGATCTTGTTCAGTGCGCCCGCCGGGGCGCCGGGGTTCGTCGCCACGGTAAAGGCCACCGTATCGCGCCCCTCGGGGCCCGCCGGGGCCTCGGACACGGCGGTATGAAACACCGCCCGCTCCATCTTGAGCGGGGCAAGCTCGCCCGCCACCGCCACGTCCAGCCGCCCCGCCGCCTCGCGGCGCAGCGCGGTCAGCGCCGTGGCCGCCGCGTCATAGCCCGCCTCGGCGGCCTTTACCTCCGCGCGCAGCCCGCCGATGCGCGCCTCACCCGCGTCCAGCGCCGCCAACCGCCCGGACAACTCCGCCGCCAACCCCGGCAGATCATCCGCCATCACCTGATGTTTGCGCGCCAAACCGCGGATCGCGAACAGCCGCTCCTCGGTGTCGTCCAGTTCCATCGGGTTGAATTCCAGCGCCTCAAGGCAATCGGCCACCCCGCGCGAAGCCTCGTCCAGTTCGGACATCGCCCGCGTCAGGGCCGCGATAGGCGCATCCAACAACCCCTCGGCCTTTTCGGCCACCCCGTCCAGCCAGCGCAGCGCGTTCGACATGGCCCCCTCGGCCCCGTCATAGCCCAACGCGCTAGAGGCCTGTGCGATGTCGTCGCGGATCTTCTCTGCCGATTGCATACTGCGCCGACGCGCGTCCAGTTCCGCCTCTTCGCCCACTACCGGGGCCAGCTTGTCCAGTTCCGCGACCGCATGGCGCAGGAAATCCTCTTCGGCGCGCACTGCCTCCAGCGCCGCCTGCGCCGCGTCCAGCGCCTTGCGCGCCGCGCCCATCGCCCGCCATGCGCTGCGCACCTCGGCCTGTGCCGGTCCCGCATCCGCATACAGATCAAGGATCGCCCGGTGCCCCTTGGGATCCAGCAAGCCGCGGTCGTCATGCTGTCCGTGCAGTTCGACCAGCGTCTCCGACAACCGCCGCAGCACCTCTCCGGACACGCGGCGGTCATTGACCCAGCCGGTCTTGCGCCCGTCCTTGGTGTTCACCCGCCGCAGGATCAGCTCATCCGATGCCGGCAAGCCCGCCTCTTCCAGCACCGACCACGCCGCATGCCCCTGAGGCAGCTCGAATTCGGCCACCACCTCACCCTGCTCGGCACCAGCGCGCACCAGTTCGGCACGCCCGCGCCAGCCCAGCACAAAGCCCAGCGAATCCAGCAGGATCGACTTGCCCGCACCGGTTTCACCCGTCAGCACATTCAAACCCGGCTGGAACTCCAGTTCCAGCCGCTCAATGATCAGCATGTCCCGTATTTCAAGCGCGCGCAGCATGGTTCGCCGTCGGCCAGACCTGAGGTCCGCCGCTCCTTACAACCACTGGCCCTTGATCATCTGACGATAGATGGCCGACAGCCAGTTGTCGCCCAGCACAGAAGGCTTCAGCCCCTGCTTGGTCAACAGCTTGAACCCATCCTCATACCAGTCGGTCGACTGGTAATTATAGCCAAGGATGGCCCCGGCGGTCTGCGCCTCGTTCAGAAGACCCAGCGAGAGGTAGGCCTCAATCAGACGATACAGCGCCTCTGGCGTGTGGGTCGTGGTCTGGAAATCCTCGACCACAACGCGGAACCGGCTGATCGCCGCGCCATAATGCGACCGCTTCAGATAGTAACGCCCCACTTCCATTTCCTTGGCCGCCAGATGGTCAAAGGCAAGGTCGAACTTCAGGATGGAAGAGCGGGCATATTCGCTGTCAGGATAGCGTTCGATCACCGTGCGCAGCGCCTGCAAGGCCTGAAACGTCAGCCCCTGATCGCGGCCCACCAGTTCGATCTGGTCATAGTAGGACAGCGCCAGCAGGTATTGTGCATAGGCGGCGTCGTCTTCGGCTGGATAGAAATCTATGTACCGCTGCGCCGCAGAGCGCGCGTTCTCATAGTCGGTGTCTTCGTGATAGGCATAGGCCTGCATGATCAGCGCGCGCTTGGCCCATTCCGAATAGGGATACAGCCGCTCGACCTCGCCAAAGTAAAACGCCGCGTCTTTAGAGTCGTTCCTTGACAGCTCATATTCGCCGCGTTCGAAAATCTGCTTTGCGGTAAAGCTTTCCAGCGGCACGCCACCGGGGCCAACTTCCTTGCGCTGCAATTCTCCACAGCCCGTCAGCGACAGCGCAATTGCCATCGCGACGATCCCAAGTTTCCGCGATCCGCCCCCAGTCATGCCCGATCGTCCTCTACTTCGTGCGGCACCACCTTGAGCGGTTGCCATTGGGAGCGGTCTAGCACAGAAAATTCCGGTGCAAAATGTCTTGTAGCCCGAATAATGCGCGCTATGCCGCCCACGCGGCGCTCAGGCCACGGCCGGAATCTCGTGCCGCTCGACACCGGCCCCGGGAAGGCGCGCCGCCTGCGCCGGATCACACAGAACAACGCGGTACGCGCCGGGCATGTCAAACAGTGCCCGCAACAGGGCATTGGTCATCGCATGGCCTGCCTTGTGGCCCTCATAGTGGCCGATGATCGGCGCCCCGGCGAGGGCAAGATCCCCCAGCGCGTCCAGCATCTTGTGCCGCACCGCCTCATCCGAATGACGCAGCCCGCCGGGTGAGAGAACCTTGTCGCCATCGACGACAACCGCGTTTTCATAGGTGCCGCCCAGAGCCTTGCCGGCGGCATGCATCGCGTCGACATCCGAGGCGCGGCAAAAGGTGCGGCTGTCGCACAGTTCGCGCACAAAGGTGCCGTTCGCCAGGTTAAGCGTCTTGGTCTGCTCGCCGATCGCCGCATCGGCAAAGGCGATGTGAAACTGCATGGTCAGGCCCTGCCCCACTTCGGCAGGCGACAAACGCGCCCAGCCCATGTCGGTACGGACCTCGACAGGCGCAAGCACTTCGATGGCGCGGATCGGCGTGGCCAGTTGGCGCAGGCCACGGGCAAGGATGCCCCGCACAAACGGCACCGACGATCCGTCGAGGATGGGGGCCTCGGGTCCGTCGATCTCGATCAATGCGTTGTGGACACCGCAACCCGACAGCGCCGCCATGACGTGTTCGACCGTGGACACCGATGTCCCTGCGCGGTTGACGATCCGGGTGCACAGCGGCGAGGCATCGACGGCGTCCCACCGGGCGGGAACCAGCGTGTCGCCAAGCGCAATGTCAGTGCGTTTGAACCAGATGCCATAGTCGGCGCTGGCAGGACGGATCGTCAGGCGCGCGGGCGCGCCGGAATGAAGTCCAACACCAGTGAATGTGATCGACGAACGAAGAGTGGTCTGCACGAGGTTGCCCCTGAGTTGCACACGTCCCCCCAACCCGGACGCGGCTTTGACATTGGACCTAGCGAAGGCGCATCGTCGCCTCAAATCAAAGATTGCAACGGTGTGAAACATCGCCCGTGAACGGTCGGCGGAACCCCGCCGCAAACACGAAGATCACACGACAACATCCTGATATATAATCATTATTTTGACGAATCGAGAGACCGTCGCAGGTCATCCACGCGACCCGGAATCACCCGTTTTTTGCATCAATGTTGCGTTTTGTGAACACCTTTGGCCCGGGCCGTGACATATGAAAACGCCCCCTGCAAAGGCAGGGGGCGTTTTCATGTCGTGGGATGGTTCAGGCTGTCGGGCGCAGGCCCGACCGCCAGAGTTCCGGTTGGCCTCAGTTGGCCTGACGGCGCAGGAAGGCCGGAATTTCGATCCGGTCATCCTCGGCCTCGGGCTCCTGATCGTGGATCGGAGCCGGGCGATGCGCCTGCACCGGCGGCTGTGCGCGGCGCGCCTGCGGCGCGGCCTGCTGCTCGGTGTGGCCGGTCATGCGACCGATCAGAGAGTTCACGCTGAAGCGCGACCGCTCTTCTGCCGGCGGGGCAGCGGGTGCGGGAGCAGGCTGCGGCGCGGCTGCGGCCTGTGTCTCTTCGCGGGTCCGCGCGGCGGCGGCCTTCAGCCGGTCCAACGTGGCCGGGCTGGGCGTGCCGGGTGCGGGCGCGCGCGGCGCGACAAAGTCCTGCGGATCGGCCTCGATGGTGTCGGGCGCGGGGCGGAACTCTGCCACATGGGCGCGGTAAACCGGCGGCGGCAGGCCGTCGTCGGCGCGCTCATCCTCGATCACCTCGTCATAGTCGCGCGAGATCACCGGATCGGCCTGCGCGGCATCCTCCATCTGACCGAACAGCGACGGCTCGGGCTCTGCCTCGGGGGCGCGGGCCGCAACCGGTTCCGGTGCGGGCTGCGGCGCAGGGGCCGGAGCGGGCGCGGCGGTGTTGGCCAGATTGCCCAGCGGCTTGGACAGCGGACGGCGCGGCACCGGCACATCGCCGGTGTTGTCGCGGGCGTCGATGCCGGTGGCGACCACCGACACGCGCATCCGGCCTGCCATGCCATCGTCCAGCGTGCTGCCGACGATGATGTTGGCCTCGGCGTCCACTTCCTCACGGATGCGGTTGGCCGCTTCGTCCAGTTCGAACAGCGTCAGGTCGTGACCGCCGGTGATGTTGATCAACACACCGCGCGCGCCCTTGAGGCTGATTTCGTCCAGCAGCGGGTTGGCGATGGCCTTCTCGGCGGCCTGAACCGCGCGATCTTCGCCCTCACCCTCACCGGTGCCCATCATGGCCTTGCCCATCTCGTCCATCACCGCGCGCACGTCGGCAAAGTCGAGGTTGATCAGACCCGGACGGACCATCAGGTCCGTCACCCCTTTGACGCCCTGATACAGCACGTCATCGGCCAGGCTGAACGCCTCGGTAAAGGTGGTCTTTTCGTTCGCAAGGCGGAACAGGTTCTGGTTCGGGATGATGATCAGCGTATCAACAACCTTTTGCAGGCTTTCGACACCGGCCTCGGCCTGCTTCATCCGCTTGGCGCCCTCGAACTGAAAGGGCTTTGTCACCACACCAACGGTCAGCACACCCAGTTCACGCGCCGCCTGAGCGATGATCGGCGCGGCGCCCGTCCCGGTGCCGCCCCCCATGCCTGCGGTGATGAAACACATGTGCGCGCCGGCCAGATGGTCAACGATCTGCTCGATGCTTTCCTCGGCGGCGGCAGCACCCACGCTGGCCCGCGCCCCGGCACCCAGACCCTCGGTCACTTTCACACCCAGCTGCACGCGGCTTTGCGACATGCTTTGGGCCAGCGCCTGAGCGTCGGTATTGGCGACGACAAAGTCGACACCTTCGAGGTTTTTCTCGATCATGTTGTTGACGGCATTGCCGCCCGCGCCGCCCACGCCAAAGACCGTGATACGGGGTCTCAGCTCATCCTGTCCGGGCATCGAAAGATTCAGTGCCATGTTGTCGTCCGCCTGTTTTTTATTCCGGTTTCGGGCCTGTGCGCGGCCCGTTCCCTTGAATCCTACCGATAGACGCCCTGTCCGTCACGCGAAAAACGCGCGAAATCTACCAAATGTGGCAAATTCGCGGCGTCTTTTGGCCGTATTTCGCCCATTCACCGATATGCAGTGGATAACTCAGCACAGACCACTAATGGCGCGCGACAAACACTCATGGCGCGCGTCCGATCAACTGACAATGAAAGGGAGCCTGCCCGACATCCCGTAGCCCCGCCTCTGTGGACGGATTTGTGTATAACCTAACAGAGCGTTACTTGCCCGTCAGCCCCGGAAGTGATCTCTGCTCATGTTTTTTTGGGGCCGGCGACCGTCGCGGGGGCCGGGATGCTCCCGGCCAATACCCGCTACCAGTTCTCGCGGAACCACTGCACCGCGCGCTTGATCGACCGTGCCGGAAGACGGTCCACCGGGATTTCGAAATCCCACCATTCGTCCTGCGGATGCGCCGCGAACAGGCACAGGCCCACCGCCGTGGCAAAGCCCGGCCCGGTTGCCGCCTGCGGCAGCCCGTGGACGCGCAAGGGACGGCCAAGGCGCACCTGCTGGCCGAGGATCTTGGACGCCAGCCCGTCCAGACCGGGGATCTGCGAGGCCCCGCCGGTCAGCACGATTTGCTGGCTGGGCAGATGGTCAAAGCCCGCCGCATCCAGCCGCATCCGCACCTCTTCAAGGATCTCCTCGACGCGCGGCCGCATGATGCCGATCAGTTCGGCGCGGCTGACGGTGCGGCGGTCGTGTTCCCAATCGCCGGTATCGCCGCCGATCTCGATCATCTCGCGATCGTCCATGCCGGTGGCAACCAGCCCACCATAAAAGGTCTTGATCCGTTCCGCCGTCGCCATCGAGACCTTCAGCCCCTTGGAGATGTCGCGGGTGACGTGATCGCCCCCCATGCGCACACTGTCGGCATAGATCATGTGTTTCTTGATAAAGATCGACAGGCCGGTGGCGCCGCCCCCCATGTCGATACAGGCCGCGCCCAGTTCCTGTTCGTCCTCGACCAGTGCCGAGACGCCGCTGACATAGCCAGAGGACGCCAGCCCGGCCAGTTCCAGATCGCACCGCTTGACGCAATGGGCAAGGTTCTGGATCGCCTGCCCCTCGACCGTCAACATGTGCATGTCACAGCCCAGTTCGTTGCCGATCTGCCCGCGCGGATCAATCAGGCCCGAACGATGGTCCAGCACAAAGTTCACCGGCTGCGCGTGCAGCACCTCGCGGCCATAGCCAAAGTCCGGCACATCACAGGCCGACAGCACCCGCGCCACGTCTTGTTCATCCACCGTGGTGCCCAACACCTCGGATTTGCCCGCCAGCCCGTAAGAGCGCGGCTCGGCCCCGGAAAAGGCGGCGATGACGTGATCGACCCGGATACCGGCCATCTTCTGCGCCGCCTGCACCGCCGTACGGATCGACCGTTCGGTGGCGCCCATGTCATGCACTTCGCCGTGGCGCACCCCGCGTGACCGCGTTGTCGCGGCCCCGATCACCCGGAACCCGGACTGCCCCGCCAGCGACCCGATGCCCTCATCGGACGGGTCGGTGCCGTCAAAGCGCAGCACCAGACAGGCCACCTTGGACGACCCCACGTCCAGAATGGCCACCACGCCGCGCTGCATCGCTGCCCGCCGCATGTTCCGCATCGCCCTTTGGGACTCGTAAAGCTCGATCATCGCAACACTTCCTTACCAGCCTCAATCGCCTTGATCCGCCACATCTGCTGCGTGGCGTCCTCGGTCATTCGTATTGTTGGTCTGCGTGGCAGACGCAGGTCGACCACCGTCAGGTCCCGCGCCAGCAGGTCCAGCCCCGGCGTCAGCGCCATGCCGATGGCCTGTTCCAGCGCCCGTTCCGCGCCCGTCTCGGGCAGCATGATCCGTTGGCCCCGGTCCAGCACCACGTCCCAGCGCCGCGCGCCGATCCGTTCAAATCCGCGCAGCCGCGCCCGCACCGGCCCGGTCAGCGCGTACAGCCGCAGCGCCTCGTCCACCGCCAGTTCCGCAGCGTCCCCCGCCACAACGGGCAGCGCCGCATGTGCGCCTCGCGACACCGCAGGGCCGACAAAGATGCCCTCGTCATCCAGCAAAAGCAGCCCCTCGGCGGTCCGCCACAGCACCACGGGGTCGCGCTCGACCACGTCGACCTGCAGGACACCGCCCTGCCGCACCCGCAGTTCCGCCGTCTTGACCGCGTCCAGCGCCGTCACCGTCTGCTGCATCGCCTCAAGATCCAGATCGAAAGAGCTTTTGGGAAAGTCGATCGACAGGTCGGCCCGGATCGCAACCGCCACCTCTGGTGCCGCGCCGTCGATGGCCATCATGCGGACCTGAAACTCCGGCCGGTTCTCAACCGTGGCGCGGACCTCGCTCAGCATCAGGTGAAACGCTTCGCGGTTCTCGTCCACCGAAAACCACGCCGCCCCCGCGCCAAAGCACAGACCAAACGGCAAAAGCACCCGCAGCGCAAAGCGAAAGAACGGCGTCAGCATGAGCCGTTCCAGCCGGTACTTCAGCTTGGACGCCCGCGGGTCCAGCCGCGCCATCTGCGGATCGTCATTTTCGGGATGCGTCTCTACCTGTCGCATGAGGCATCCTTCACCATCCAGTCGCAGAACTGGCCAAAGCTCATGCCCTCCAGCGCGCCGTGTTCCGGCGACAGCGACGTGGGCGTCATCCCCGGCTGGGTGTTGGTTTCCAGCAGGATCAGCCCGTCCAGCCCCCTGCCCTCATCCCAGCGGAAATCGGTGCGCGTCACCCCCCGGCACCCCAGCGCCTTATGGGCGCGCAGCGCGTAGTCCATGCAGGCCGCATAGATCTCCTGCGGCAGCTCTGCCGGACAGATATGCCGCGACCCGCCCGCCTTGTATTTGGCATCGAAATCATACCAGCCGTCGGTGAGGATATCCGTCACCCCCAACGCCCGATCGCCCATCACGGTTGTCGTCAGTTCGCGGCCCGGCACAAAGGCCTCGACCATGACCACCTCGGGCATGGCAGCATCCAGCGCCGGTGGCCCGTTGGCCGCCTCATCCACCAGATACACTCCGACCGAGGACCCCTCGTTGTAAGGCTTGACCACATAGGGCGGCGCCATCACGTGCCGCGCGCGAACCTCATCCGCCCGCGCCAGCAGGCTCTCGGCCACCGGCAACCCGGCGGCGCGGTACACGTCCTTGGTCTTTTCCTTGTCCATCGCAAGCGCCGAGGCCAGAACCCCGGAATGCGTATAAGGGAGGCGCAGCCACTCCAGGATGCCCTGAATACAGCCGTCTTCCCCCCAGCGCCCGTGCAATGCGTTGAAAACCACGTCCGGGGCAATCTCCGCCAGCCGCCCGGCCACATCGGGGCCCGCGTCCAGTTCGATCACCTCGTATCCTTCGCCCCTCAAAGCGGCGGCGCATTCCCGACCGGAACTCAGCGAGACCTCGCGCTCTGACGAAGGCCCACCTTTCAACACCACCACTTTCGGGATTGTCCTGCTCGACATTCCCAAATCTGCCTCAACTGCCCGGGGGCTGAGCCCCCATTCTTATACAGGGGGACATGCCCCCATTGATCGCGCGGGGTTTCGTGCCCCCGTCGCTGGTTCTTGCGCGGTCACTGCCGCAATAGGATGTGCAACCTGCCTGTGGTCGCCGGGCCCTGCTCTTATTATCTTGATCGTGGCCCTAGTCGCGGTCCGGTTCACCGACCCGCATGATTTCCCAGTGTAGCTCTATTCCACTGTGTTGGAAAACCTTTTTTCGCACTGATTCGCCCAGCCCTTCAAGGTCCGCCGCCGTCGCCCCCCCGGTGTTCACCAGAAAATTCGAATGCTTGGGCGACATCTGCGCCCCGCCCAATATGGCCCCGCGCATCCCCGCCTCATCAATCACCTTCCACGCCTTCAGGTCATGCACGTCGTCCGCCTGACCGGTCGAGGAAAACCCCGCCGGATTGCGGAAGGTGCTGCCCGCCGTGCGGTCCTTGGTCGGCTGCGTCTCATCGCGCTTCTTCAATTGCGCGTCCATTCGCGCGGCCAGCGCCTCGGGGTCGCCCGGCACCCCCTCAAACACCGCCTCGACCAGCACCCAGCCCTCGGGCAAATCGCTTTGACGGTACTGCAAGGCCAGATCCGCCGCCGGGATCACCACCAGATCGCCGTCCCGCGTCACGGCGCGCACCTCGACCAGATGATCCGCCACATAGGTGCCATAGCATCCCGCATTCATCCGCACCGCACCGCCAATACTGCCCGGAATGGTGCGCAAAAACGTCAGGTCAACCCCCGCCTCTGCGGCCCGCTTGGCCACATGCGCATCCAGCGCCGCCGCCCCTGCCGTCACCCGAGACCCCTCAACCGAGATGCCGTTAAATCCGCGCCCTAACCGGATCACGCAGGCCCGAATGCCGCCATCGCGCACAATCAGGTTAGAGCCGACGCCCATCGGGAACACCGGCACATCGCGCGGCAACGCCGCCAGAAACGTCCGCAGATCGTCCAGATCGGCAGGTTGAAACAGCCAATCCGCAGGCCCGCCCACGCGCAGCCATGTCAGATCGTTCAGCGGGCGGTCCGGGGTCAGCCGTCCGCGCGGGGTGGGAAGATCGCTCATGCCCGGTTGCTAGGACGCGGGCGCGCGCTCTGCAAGGGGGATCACTCGGCCTGCACAACCGCCTCGGCCTTGATCCGCCGCCACCGGCCAATCACCGCCCCCAGCCCAAGACCCAACAAGGCCGGGGCCGCGCCCAGCAGCCAGAGGATCACATAGGCCAGCGCGTCCCAGCCCTGCGCCGTCTGGCTCTTGTACAGGCCCCAAGCCATCAGCACCGACAACAGGACGGTCACGACCCACGCGGCCCCAGACAGCTCATACCGCAAAAAGCCCCAACCGGCGGTCAGACCGATCAGCGCCGCAACAGCGGGAATAACGAAAATCATGGGCGCGGCCCTCCTTCCGGCGCAAATCTCGCCGGTCTGACGCCGTTGCGCCAGTCAGGACGCCCTTACCTTGCGGCGGTCTTGCGCACCCAGCGAAACAGATAGCGCAGCGGCCAGCGCAACACGCTCATGCCCGCGAACAGGACCAGCAGACCCACCCAAGGGCCGTTCTGATAGGTGACATATCCGACAAGGGGAATGCCCAGCGCGATCAGCACATAGGCGCGCGTCCAATGGTTGTCCCGCGACGGGAGCACCGCCAGCACATTGGCCAGCAAGGCCCAGGCACAGGCGAGTATTAGCGAAACGGTCATTGTCTGCCCTCCGTATCCCCCCAGAGGTGCCGACAGCTTGCGCCAGCGCGCCCGATCAGGCAACCCCCGCGATAGATGCAATTGCAGAAAGGGCGCGGAAATGGGCGGTTTGGGAGGGGGAAGGCCCCAACTGCTGACGGGACAGGCGCAAATCCCATAAGCCCACGATCAAAACGGCCAAGCATTGCTGTCTATGAATTCAAGCAAGCTCTGCGCCCCTTCATACATGTCTGGCACGTTCTCTACGAGCGCATCCTTCCCCTTGTCCAGCTTGGACAGCGCATCGGCGGCGTCGACAATGCGCTTGGCCCGTGATGCTTTCGACCCTTTGGGCGCCTCTCCCGTCTCGTCTTTCTCGGCCAGATAGGCACGGGCCGCACGCGGCAAGATCGCGGTGCAAAAGTAAAAGGCGTCCTTTTTCCGTGCGTCGCTGGCCTCCGCGTCCTGAAGTACAACCAACGCCTCCAGCGCCGCCCGCTTCAGGATCCCCTCCGCATCCAGATGCAGGCCAAGTGTCTGACGCATCATCATCATACGTCGCTCGACGGTGCAAAGTTCGTATCGCAGGGCCGCCTTGGCCTTCAACTGCTCGACAACCTCCGGCGCGTTCAGGCAAATGTCTTCGGCATGGTCATCCAGCATCTTGAAAAACCGGGAGACATAGCTTTCCCCGGCATACATCTCGACCTGCGCAATCTCTTCCATCTCAACACGCGCATATTCCAGCGACTTGAAAAGGCTGTAGGGCGCGTCCGCGTGCCGACGCAAATCACGCCGCAACGTGTCAATCACCGGCTTGAACGCCAATTGAACGGACTGACCGAAATTAGAGATTTTCAGAAGTTTGCAGCGTCTGTGGAACTCGCTGATCGTCTCACTAACTCCCGCAACGATCTCGGACAGATCGCGCGTTTCAATGGCATAGGCATTGAACAGGCCGGTCTTGTGGTCCAACGCAATCCGCCAAGCGTGCGGGCTTGCGGCGATCACTTGATCCAGCTTGAACCGCGCCTCAATCTCGACAATCCGCGCCGCCACATTGTCCGGGTCTTTCCAAGTGACCTCGTCGATCCCATGAGCGACCGCTAGTTGAAGATTGGGGTCAAGTGGTTCACCTCGTATGGCGCCATCCCACCACCGCTCCCAAAACTCCCAACGCGTGTTTCGATCAAGATGCCACAAAGCCCGCATCTTAGCATCGGCGTCTCGAAACCAATCGGGGGCTTTGCCTTCAGCCCAAATGGCGGAATTTCTTGGGTCAAGCCCCTCTTGCAAAGCGGTCGCATCACCCACAATCTCTCTTGATTGCTCCGGAGAAAAACGTGCAGCTGCAAAGGCTGCCGAATCCGAAAACCGTGTTGAAGCGGATGCTCGCGCAGCTGCCCGAGCAGATGCAAATGCCGCACTGACTCTGCCTTTACCTTGGGCCGCCATGAACGTTCCATAAACTGCATCGGGTCCAAAAGCAGCCATTGCCGCTTTGTTAAAAACCAAAGCGCCATTGGTATCAAACGCTGAAACTAGACAACAACGCAGTAGCGGGAGCACTGAAAGACGATCTTCAATTGCCCAATCCTCCCCCATCGCGGCACCCCAGATCGGCAAGACCCGCAGCGCCGCCCGATGCGCGATCACGACTGCATCCTGCCGTGGTCGCGTTTCCAACCACGCCTCCAGTGTTTTCCGACCCTCGATATCCTCGGCCTTCATCCCGCAACTCTCGCCGCAGCCCGGCCAAACCGCAACGGCTTATCCCTCACCCCAGTTTCTTCTGTCCAAAAATATCCCGGGGAGTCGACCGCAGGGAGACGGGGCAGCGCCCCCAAACAAAAACAGCCCCCGAAGGGGCCATTTCTTAAGGAAACGTAAAAACGTCTCTGTAACCTATTGAATTTTCACACCCCAAACGCTGTCCACACGTGGACACCCGTAGGCCGGGCTTCAGCCCGGCACCGCCTCCAGACGCGCCGGCAGCCCATTTGCCCAGGCCGAGATCGTACCCGCCCCCAAACAGACCACCATATCACCCGGCTGCGCCTGCTCTCGCACCAGCCGCTCCAGATCGTCCTCGTCGCGGATCGCCCGCGCATGCCGATGGCCATGCCGCACCAGACCCGCCACCAGATCGTCGCGCGTGGCCCCCGGAATAGGGTCCTCCCCGGCGGCAAACACCTCGGCAATCGCCACCACGTCCGCCTCGTTGAAGCACGAGCAGAATTCCTCAAAGTGATGCGACAGACGGCTGTACCGATGCGGCTGATGCACCGCGATCACCCGCCCCTCGCTGGCCTGCCGCGCGGCTTTCAAAACGGCGGCAATCTCAACCGGATGATGGCCATAATCGTCGATGATCGTCACGCCACCAACCTCACCCACCTTGGTAAAGCGCCGATTCACGCCGCCAAAGGCCGCCAAGGCCTTGCGGATCTCATCGCCCGACATGCCCAGATGCCGCGCCACCGCGATGGCCGACAAGGCATTGCTCACGTTGTGATCCCCCGGCATCGGCAGGGTCATGCCCTCGATCCGCTCACCGCTCTGCTGGAACACCACGTCGAAATGCGCCACGCCGCCCTTATACGTCAGCCCCACGGCGCGCACATCCGCCTGCGCGTTGAACCCATAGGTCACCACGCGGCGGTCGGATACACGTCCCACCAAGGCCTGCACCTCGGGGTGGTCGGTGCAGCAAACCGCCAGCCCGTAAAAAGGAATGTTCGACACGAAATCATAGAACCCGTTGCGCAGGTTCTCGATCGTGCCCCAATGCTCCATATGCTCGGGGTCGATGTTGGTCACGATGGCGATGGTCGCGGGCAGCCGGTTGAAGGTGCCGTCGCTTTCGTCCGCCTCGACGACCATCCACTCACCCTGCCCCATCCGCGCGTTGGAGCCATAGGCGTGGATGATGCCGCCATTAACGACCGTGGGGTCAAACTCTCCCGCATCCAGCAAGGTCGCAACCATCGTCGTTGTGGTCGTCTTGCCATGCGTCCCGGCCACAGCCACGTTGGATTTCAGACGCATGAGTTCGGCCAGCATCTCGGCCCGGCGCACGACGGGCAGGCCGCGACGGCGCGCCTCGTCCAGTTCAGGGTTGCCCGGCTTGATCGCTGAGGAGATCACGACGACCTCTGCGCCTTCGAGGTTCTCGGCCCGCTGGCCTTCGAACACGCGCGCGCCCAGATCCACCAGCCGCTGGGTGATCTTGGTCGACTTCAGGTCAGACCCCTGCACCGCATAGCCGTGGTCCAGCAGAACCTCGGCGATGCCGGACATGCCGATCCCGCCAATTCCGACGAAATGGATCGCGCCCACGTCGCCGGGCAGCTTTGTCGCACCGGTCATGCAGGCGCCCCGCTCAATCCCCAAGTCCTTCATCTGCCGTGCCCTCTTCGTTTGTTGTTATGCCTGCCAGCTCTTCGACCAGCGCTGCCAAGTGGTCCGCTGCCTCGGGTTTGCCCACCCGCAGCGCCGCCTGTACCATCCGGATCGCGCCCTGTTCATTGCTCAGAACCGCCTGTATCGCCTCTGTCAGGGTCTCGATGGTCAGCTTGCTTTCCGGAATGCGGATGGCCGCGCCTTCGTCCACCAGCGCCTGGGCGTTGGCCATCTGGTGATCGCCCGTCGCATGCGGATAGGGGATCAGGATGCTGGGCCGCCCGATCACCGCGATATCCGCGACAGAGGACGCGCCAGAGCGCGAGATCACCAATTGCGCCTCGCTCATCCGGGCAGGCACATCGTGAAAGAACGGTTGCACATCCGCGTCCAGCCCGTGTTCCGCGTAGTAGGTCGCCACGCGCAACTCATCCTCGTCCCGCGCCTGATGGCTGACCCGCAGGTTGCCGACCATCTCCAGCGGCAGCGCAGCAATCGCGGGCGGCACGATGTCGGACAACGTCCGCGCCCCCTGAGAGCCGCCGATCACAAGGATCGACATCGGATAGGGACCGGGGGCGATATAGCCCGCCCCGGCACGTTCCCGCACCGTCATGCGGACAGGGTTGCCGGTGTGGATACCGTCCACCCCCTCGGGCAGATCGGTGGGCCATGTGCCGCAGGCCATCACGTCGACCTTGGCGGCGAACCATGTGTTCACTTTGCCCAGAACGCCGTTCTGTTCATGGATCATGCGCGGCAGTTTCAACAGCCAGGCCGCCGTCAGCGCCGGCACGCTGGGATAGCCGCCAAAGCCGACCACAACGTCGGGCCGGTCCCGCCGCATCGCGAAGATCGCCGACAGCACCCCCGAGGCCAGCCGGAAAGGCACCATCGCCTTGGCCAGCACCCCGCCCCTGTCAAAGGTCGCAGAGGCAACCGTCTCTATTTCGACCCCGTCCGGAAAGGCACCGGTGTAGCGCGCGCCGCGCTGGTCCGTCGACAGCTTTACCCGCCAGCCGCGTGCCAGCATGATTTCCGCAAGGGCCTGCGCAGGGAACATATGTCCACCTGTGCCGCCCGCCGCCATCACCAGCAAAGGCTTGCGCTCGCCCATTTACCCAACTCCGTACCCGATTTACGCGCGGATATATCATCCGCAGGTCCCCGTCCATGACAAGGGGAAGACCGGCAGGTTCCTGCCCATACCTTGGGTGTCACCGCGCCCGTCCGCGCAGGATGTCACGGATTTCGCCCTGCGGCCGCGACCGGGTAAAGGCCAGCAACATCCCCACCGCGATGCCGCCCGCGATCAGAGACGAGCCGCCGTAGCTGACAAAGGGCAGCGTCATGCCCTTGGCGGGCAGCAGTCGCACCGCAACGCCCATGTTGATCATCGCCTGTACGCCAAACATCGCGGCAAGGCCGGTGCCCGCCAGCCGGATAAAGGGATCACGCTCGCGCATCAGCCGGATCAGGCTGCGCATCACGATGGCCGCGTACAGCGTCAGGATCACCAGAACCATCAGCAGCCCGTATTCCTCGGCCGCGACGGCGATGATGAAATCCGTATGCGCGTCCGGCAGGCTCCACTTCACCTGCCCCTCACCGACACCGACGCCGAAAAAGCCGCCCTCGCGGATGGCGTTTTCGGCGTAGCCCAACTGGGAAGTCGGATCGACTTCGGGGTTCAGGAACCCGTCAAATCGGCGCTGAAAATGCTCGGACGAGTTGTAGGCCACCATGCCGCCCAACACGACCAGCCCCGCCAGCCCCACCAGCAACAGCATCGGCGCGCCGCCGACAAACCACATGACGCCCCAGCCAAACAGGACAAGCGCTGCCTGCCCAAAGTCCGGTTGAAACGCCAGCATCATCACGATGGAGAACATGATGACAAAGGAATACATCCGCCCCGGAGGGCCGCTTATCTCTTGTCCTGCGGCCATCAGCCATGCGGTCATGATCACAAACAGTGGCTTGAGAAATTCAGACGGCTGCACGCTGGCGAACCCAAGGCTGTACCACCGCACCGCCCCCTTGCCGAAATCCGTGCCGAACACCGGCAACAGCGCCAGCGACACGAAGGCCGCAAAAAACCCCATCACCGCCAGACGCCGCACCATCACCGGCCCCATCATCGAGGTCAGCACCATGGCAATCATCGCCAGACCGCCAAAGAACGCCTGCCGCTGGACATAGTAAAACGGCGGCAACCCGATGCGTTCCGCCAGCGGCGGCGAGGCCGCCAGACCCAGCAAAAGCCCCACACCGAACAGCATGAAAATGCAGGACAAGGTCCACTTGTCCACCGTCCGCCACCACTTGGGCAACACAGGCTCGCCACCCTTAACGGGCACCGTGCCATAAACCATCTCTGTCATCTGAACACCGCTACTGCCTCGGATCGCCCGGTTTTCCGGGTCTAGCGGTTAGTGTAGCGCAGAATTCCGGGTCACGCCAAAGGAATCCGGGGGCGGAGAGGCCGGTGTGCCCGCGCGGCCACGTTGACGCGCCTTTTTGTCCAGTCGACACCTCGCTGTCCTCTGGCCTTTTCCGGGGTTTGTGCCTACGTCCCGCCCATGTTTGTCAACACCCTGATCCTCGGCGCAGGCGCCGCCGGACTGATGGCCGCCGCCCATGCGGGGCCGGATGTTCTGGTCATCGACCACGCCAAAGCCCCCGGCGAAAAGATCCGCATCTCTGGTGGCGGGCGCTGCAATTTCACTAACATGTATTGCGACGCCAACAGTTTTTTGTCCGGGAACCCGCATTTCGCCAAATCCGCCCTTGCCCGCTATACGCAGTGGGATTTCATCGAACTGGTCGACCGCTACGGCATCGCATGGCACGAAAAGACGTTGGGTCAGTTGTTCTGCGACGGGAAGTCCACCCAGATCGTCGATATGCTGTTGAAAGAGATGGAAAAGGCCGGTGCGCGCCTCTGGCTGCGTACCGATATCAAGGACATCCGCCACGCCGAAGGCCGGTTTGTCACCCGTGTCGAGAAAGAGGGGCAAGAGGTTGAAATCACTTCTCGAAACCTGATTCTCGCCACCGGCGGCAAATCCATCCCCAAGATGGGGGCCACCGGCATCGCCTACGACATCGCCCAGCAGTTTGGCCATGAGATGACCGAGGTCCGCCCGGCACTGGTGCCCCTCACCTTTGGCGACCGCTTTGCACCGCTGGCCGGGGTCGCAACCAACACACTGGTGTCAAACGACAAAGCCAGCTTTCCAGAGGCGATGCTGTTCACCCATCGCGGCCTGTCCGGCCCCGCGATCCTGCAAATCTCCAGCTACTGGCACGAGGGCGAAGAGATCGCCGTCAACCTGCTGCCAGAGGTGGACCTGCCCGCCCTTCTCAAGGACAAGCGCCAGACCGATGGCAAACGCGCTTTGACCGTTGAACTGGGTGCCCATTTGCCCGCGCGACTTGTCAGCTTTCTCGGGCAGGAGATTGATCTAAAAGGCAATATCGCCGACCTGTCTGACACGCGCATCGACCAGTTGACAGAGGCGCTGACGGCGTGGCGGCTCAAACCCAGCGGGTCAGAGGGGTATCGCACCGCCGAGGTGACCCTTGGCGGCGTATCGACCACGGGGATCGACTCCAAGTCTCTGATGTCAAAGCACCTTCCCGGCCTCTACGTGATCGGTGAGGCGGTCGACGTGACCGGCTGGCTGGGCGGGTACAACTTTCAATGGGCCTGGGCCTCTGGCATGGCCGCAGCGCGCGACATCCAAAGCCGCGCAACCGGTTGAAACCGCGCCTTATTTCGCGCCTGTCGCGGCGTTGACGCAGGCGATGAAATCCTCCCCGCGTTTCTCGAAACTGTCATATTGGTCGAAACTCGCCGCCGCCGGGGCCAGCAGGACCACCTCTCCCGGTTCTGCATCGGCACTGGCGCGGGCCACCGCCGTCGCCATGTCGCCGCAGATTTCTGTCGCGACTCCGGGCAGTTGCAGCGCAAAGCTTTCAGGCTCTCGGCCAATGACGTAGGCCTTGAGCACATGGTCCAGCGCGGGCTGCATTGCCGCCAGCCCGCCCTCTTTCATCAACCCGCCACAGACCCAGCGCACCTTCGGGAACGCCAGCAAGGCCTTCAGCGCCGAATCCACATTTGTCGCTTTGGAATCATTGACATAGGTGACGCCTCGGGACTCTGCCACGCGCTGACTGCGGTGCGGCAGACCGGCAAAACTGTGCATCGCCGCCTCGATGTCACGCGGCGCCAGACCAAGGCTCCGGCACGCCGCGTAGGCGGCACAGGCGTTCTGATGGTTGTGCGCACCGGGCAGGCCCGCCACCTCGCGCAGATCGACCGCCCCGACCTGCCGCCCCTTGCGCCACTCTGACAAAAACCCTTTGCGGGCAAAGACATACCACCCCGGGCCAGCCAGCTTCTGGCCGCTGGACACCCGGATCACCCGGTCATCCGCGCGCCCCTCTGACAGTTGACCGGCCAGATACAGCCCCTCGACCTCATCGACACCGATTACGGCGCGGTCTGGCCCGCCTTCGGCGAACAGCCGCCGCTTGGCCGCGAAATAGCCGCCAAGGCCCGCGTGCCGATCAAGGTGATCTGCGGAAAAGTTCGTGAAGACAGCCACATCCGGCGTCAGGCTGCGCGCCAGATCGGTCTGATAGCTGGACAGTTCCAGTACCACCACGCCGCCATCCCCCGGCGGGTCGATGTCCAGCACGCCGCGCCCGATATTGCCCGCCAACTGGCTTTCGCGGCCAGCGGTGGTCAGGATGTGGTGGATCAGCGCCGAGGTGGTGGATTTGCCGTTCGACCCGGTCACCGCGATCACCTTGGGCGGCTGGTCATACATGTCCCAATCGCCGCCAAGGCTCTGAAAGAAAAGCCCGATGTCATTGTCCACCGGCACACCGGCGCGCAAAGCCGCCAGGATGGCGGCGTTTGGTCGCGGGTATAGATGCGGGATGCCGGGTGAGGTGATCAGGCAGGCCACGTCGTCAAACGCCTCTGTCCGGTCCAGCCGCCGCGCCTCGAACCCGTCGGCCTCGGCCCGCGCACGAGCCGAATCCGTATCGTCCCAGACAACCACCTGCGCGCCACCCTCGCGCAGCGCACGCGCCGCCGACAGGCCGGATCGGCCCAGCCCCAGCACCGCGACCACGGCACCCTCGAACCCGCGAACAGGGATCATGACAGCTCTCCAATAAGGTCACAAAGGTGCGGCAAGCACCTGTCAAACAAACCGTTTCCGGCTTAGCGCACTTTCAGCGTGGCCAGCCCGATGATCGCAAGGATCAGCGAGATGATCCAGAACCGGATCACGATCGTCGGTTCGGCCCAGCCCTTTTTCTCATAGTGGTGATGGATCGGGGCCATCAGGAAGACACGCTTGCCGGTGCGTTTGAAATACAACACCTGAATGATGACCGACAGGGCCTCGACCACAAACAGCCCGCCAACGATGGCCAGCACGATCTCGTGCTTGGTGGCCACAGCGATGGCCCCCAGTGCACCCCCCAGCGCCAGCGACCCGGTGTCGCCCATGAACACCGCCGCCGGGGGGGCGTTGTACCACAGGAACCCCAGACCGCCGCCGACAACGCCTGCGGCAAAGATCAGGATTTCGCCGGTGCCGGGCACGTAGTGCACGTCCAGATATTCGGTGAAGTCGACGCGGCCCACAGCGTAGGCGATCACGCCCAGCGTCGACGTGGCGATCATCACCGGCATGATGGCCAGCCCGTCCAGCCCGTCAGTCAGGTTCACGGCATTGGCCGCGCCCACGATCACGATCATCGCGAAGGGGACGAAAAAGTAGCTGAGATAAACCAGCGTGTCCTTGAAGATCGGAAAGGCCACCCGGTAAGACAGGTCGTCGGGATGATAGGCCGCAGCCCAGAACCCGGCGATGCCCGCGATGACAAATCCCAGCAAAAGCCGCACCTTACCGGACACGCCTGCGGTGTTCTGCTTGCTCACCTTGGCGTAATCGTCGGCAAAACCGATGGCCGCATAGGCAATCGTCACAAACAGCACCATCCAGACAAACGGGTTGTCCAGCCGTGCCCAAAGCAAGGTCGAGGTGACAAGCGCGCCGATGATCAGAAGACCGCCCATCGTCGGCGTTCCCGCCTTGGCAAAATGCCCCTCGGGGCCGTCGTCGCGGATCGGCTGGCCCTTGCCCTGCCGCTTGCGCAGCACGTTGATCAGCGGCTGGCCAAAGATAAAGCCAAAGATCAGCGCCGTCAGAAAGGCACCGCCCGCCCTGAAGGTGATGTAGCGAAACAGGTTAAAGGCGTCGCCGCCGTCACTGAACTCTGTCAGCCAGAATAGCATGGCCCTCGTCCTTCCTAGCCTTCCAGATCCGGTGTCGCTTGGCGCAATTTGCGGATGGCGTCAACCACGCGCCCCACCCCCATCGAGAGCGAGCCTTTGGCCAACACAACGTCACCCGCGTCCAGATCGCGCGCGACGCGTTCGGCCATCTTGTCGGCGGTGTCGGTCCAGTGGCCGCGCTTGGACGGTGGCAGATCGCGCCACAGGTGCTGCATCAGCGGGCCGATGCAATGCACGGTGTCGATACGCTCCAGCGCGGGGTTCTGCGCAATGATGCGATGCAGGGCCACTTCGCTGCGGCCCAGTTCCTTCATGTCGCCCAGATAGGCAATCCGGCGGCCATGGGCGACGCGGCCTACCCCGTGCCGGGGCTCCGCTGCGGCCAGCACCTCCAGCGAAGCTGCCAGCGAGGCGGGATTGGCGTTATAGGCATCGTCGATCAGCTCGACGCTGATGCGGGCATCTACCGGGTCCAGCGCGATCTTTTCGCGTTGGCCGCGCCCGGCACCTGCCTCCCACTGGCCCAGCGCCATGACCGACAGCGCCGGATCAAGGCCCAGCGCATCGGACACCGCCAGCGCACCCATGGCATTGACGGCAAAATGCCGCCCCGGGGCCATGACCTTGAACAATCGAGTCTCAACCCCTGCCCGGCCTACGGCAACGGTACAGGAATCGCGCACAGAGACCCGGTACAGACGGTATTGGTTACAGGCCTTCTCGCCAAAGCTGACGGCAAAGCGGCGGCCCTCGTCGGCCTTTTGCCGCAGGATGGGGCTGACCGGCAGATCGCCGTTGAAGATGGCGGTGCCATAGGGTTCCAGACCGTCAAAGATCGCGGCCTTTTCGCGTGCGATGCCCTCGATGCTGTCAAAGGCCGCAAGGTGCGCGGGGGCCACAATCGTGATCAGCGCCACATGCGGCCGCGCCAGACGCGCCAGCGGCGCGATCTCACCGGGATGGTTCATGCCGATCTCGATCACGGCAAAATCCACGTCTTGCGGCATCCGCGCAAGCGTCAGCGGCACACCCCAGTGGTTATTATAGCTTTTCTCGGCGGCATGGACGCGCCCCTGCGCCGCCAGAACCGTGCGCAGCATTTCCTTGGTCGAGGTCTTGCCGACCGAGCCTGTCACCGCCACGACCCGGGCGCGGGTGCGGGCGCGCGCGGCCTCACCCAAGGCTTCAAGACCGGCCTGCACATCGTTGACGATCAACAGCGGCGCGGTGTTGTCCACACCCTCGGGAACGCGGCTGACCAAAGCCGCCGCCGCGCCCTTGTCCAGCGCCTGTTTGACGAAATCATGCCCGTCGCGCTCTGCCTTCAACGCGACAAACAAATCGCCCGCTTTCAGAGTCCGCGTGTCAATCGACACACCCGTTGCGGTCCAGTCGCAGGGGGTGCTGCCGCCGGTGGCGGCCACCGCCTCGGCGGAGGTCCACAAAGGCGCGCTCATAGCCCCTTCCCGTCCAGCGCCGCCACCGCGATGCTGGCCTGCTCCACGTCGTCGAAAGGATAGACCGTATCGCCAACGACCTGCCCGGTCTCATGCCCCTTGCCGCAGATCAGCAGCGCGTCGCCGGGGCCAAGCCCGTCCACGCCGCGCAGGATCGCCTCGGCCCGGTCGGCCACTTCCAGTGCCTCGGGCGCGCCCTGCATCACCGCCGCGCGGATCAGGGCGGGGTCCTCGGAGCGCGGGTTGTCATCGGTGACGATCACGCTGTCCGCGTTTTCCGTGGCGGCCATGCCCATCAGCGGGCGTTTGCCCCGGTCCCGGTCGCCGCCCGCGCCAACCACGGCAATCAGCCGCCCCATCACATGCGGGCGCAGCGCCTTGCAGGCGGTCGCCACAGCATCTGGGGTATGGGCGTAATCGACAAAGATCGCCGCGCCGTTGTCACGCTTGGCCGCCAGTTGCATCCGTCCACGCACCGTCCCCAGCAAGGGCAGCACGTCAAAGACATCCTCCGGGTCGCCACCGCAGGCAATCACCAGCCCCGCCGCGACCAGAATGTTTTCCGCCTGAAAGCCGCCGATCAGGCCAAGGCGTTCCTGCCGCACGGTGCCTTCAAAACTCAGCCGGATTTCCTGCCCGGTGGCGTCAAAGCGCTGCGCCTCAAGGCACAGATCCGCCGCCTCGCGGCCCACGGTGATCACCTCTTGGCCGCGTGCCCGCGCGATGGCCAGCATGTCCACGCCACGCGGATCGTCGATGTTGATTACCGCCACGCCGTCGTCGGGCAGCACCCGCGCGAAAAGCCCCGCCTTGGCGGCGAAATACTCGTCAAAGCTTTCGTGGTAGTCCAGATGATCCTGCGTGAAATTGGTGAACCCGGCCGCCGCCAGCGTTACCCCGTCCAACCGCCGCTGCGCCAAGCCGTGGCTTGAGGCCTCCATCGCCGCATGGGTCACGCCGGATTCTGCCGCCCCTGCCAGCACCCGGTGCAGGGTGATCGGCTCTGGCGTGGTGTGTTTCAGCGGTGTCTGCCAATCGCCCTCGACCCCGGTGGTGCCGATATTGACCGCCCGCAGCCCAAGTTCCTGCCAGATCTGGCGGGTAAAGCTGGCGACCGATGTCTTGCCGTTGGTGCCGGTCACCGCCACCACCGTATCGGGCTGTGACCCGAACCACAGCGCGGAGGTATAGGCCAGCGCCTGACGCGGATCTTCGGCAATCACCAGTGCCGCGTCCGATGCCGCCAGCTCTGCCTCGGCGATCTTTGCGCCCGCCGCGTCGGTCAGCACCGCCGCCGCCCCCATGCGCAAGGCGAACTGGATGAACTCGCCGCCATGCACCCGCGTGCCGGGCAACGCGGCAAACAGGAATCCCGCGCGCACTTCGCGGCTGTCCACCGCAAGGCCCGTCACCGACACCTCTCGTCCGCCGCGCGCGGTCAGGCCCAGTTGGGACAGGCTTTTGGTCAGGATGCTGCGTTCAGACGCCATGTTTCATTCGCCCCCCGGCTGTCGTTCTGGCCCTGCGCCAAGGCAGGTGGCCCCGCGCCGACGCGGCCTAGTCAGAGGCCGTCGTCAACGTTTTCACCTGCCCCGTATCATACTCAGGACGCAAGTCCAGAAGCGGCGCAATCCGCGTGATCATCTCGGCGGCGACCGGCACTGCCGTCCAGCCGGCGGTGCGGCGCGGTGTTGACCCCGAGGTCTCGACCGGCTCATCCAGCATCACCACCAGCGCATAGCGCGGTGCATCGGTAGGGAACAAAGCCGCGAAAGTCGCGATCACCTTGTCCTTGTGATAGCCGCTGCCTTTTTCCTTGGGCTTTTCCGCCGTTCCGGTCTTTCCGCCAACGCGGTAGCCGGGCACCTCGGCGAAAGACGCGGTGCCCTTCTTGTCGCTCACGACCTTGCGCAGCATCGTGCGTGCCTGTGCCGCAACGTCATCGCTCAACAGCTTGTCCCCCATGCGGGGGCCATCCTGTTTCAACAACGTCGGCTGCACCACATGCCCGCCATTGCCCAGCATCGCATAGCCAGCCGCCAGATGCAGCGGCGAGACAGAGATCCCGTGCCCATAAGAGATCGTAACCGCCGACAGATCGGTCCACCGCTCGGGGATCAGAGGCTTGGCGCGCTTTGCCTCGACAATTTCCAGCCCCGCAGGGTCGAACATGCCAAGGTTGCCATAGAATTCCTTTTGCCGACCCCGACCAATCGCCATGACCAGCTTGGCCGTGCCCCGGTTGGAACTGCGCACGATCACGTCCTCGACCGACAGCTTGCCATAGTTCTTGCCCTGAAACTCGCCCACCTTGAACCCCAGCACTTCGTAGGGCGGAGAGGTGTCGATCACCGTCTGCGGATTGACCAACCCCAGTTGCAGCGCCTGCGCGGCGGTGAATATCTTGAAGGTAGAGCCAAGCTCATACAGCCCCTGAACGGCGCGGTTGAACAATGGACTGTCGCCCGCCTTTTCGCCTGCAATCGGCACACGCGGGCGGTCATTGGGGTCAAAGTCGGGCAGTGAAGCGATGGCGATCACCTCACCCGTATGGACATCCATCAGCACGCTGGCCGCACCTTTGGCATTCAGCAGCTTCATGCCCGCATCCAGCACCTCTTCGGTGGCGGCCTGCACCGAAAGGTCCAGCGACAGCGTCAGCGGCACGCCCTGCCGGGCGGGATCGCGCATTTCCTCGTCAAAGAACTTTTCGATGCCCGCCGTGCCGATGACCTCGGCCGCATGGACACCTTCGTCGCCAAAGCTGGCCCCGCCCAGAACATGGGCCGCCAGCGCGCCGTTGGGATACAGCCGCATCTCTCGCGGGCCGAACAACAGCCCCGGTTCGCCGATGTCATGCACGGCCTGCAACTGCTCGGGGCTCAGTTTCTTCTTTACCCACAGGAACTTGGTCTTGGGGTTGGTAAAGCGGGCGGTCAGCTTGTCCGCGTCGAGATCGGGAAAGATCGCCGCCAGTTCCTGCGCCGCGCGCACCGGATCGACCATCCGGTTCGGGTGCGCATACAGGCTGTGGGTCGACATGTTGGTCGCCAGAATGCGGCCATGCCGGTCGGTGATATCCGCCCGCGTCGCGATGATCGAGGCCCCGGTGGCCTGCGCGCGCGGCTCTGCCGGTTCAGAGGCCGACAGCATCCCCATGCGCGCGCCAACCACGCCATAGGCACAAACAAACAAGGCCGCCAGCACCAGCAGACGGCCTTCGGCGCGCAGCCGCAGCCGGTCGCGGATCTCTTCATGCCGCAGCCTGCGGTTCTCGCGCTCGATGACGTCGGGGTTCTCGCCCTTCTGGCGGGCCTCAAGGATGCGCGCCAGCGGGCGCAGCGGCGTGCGGGTCATGGGTTTGTCGCTCCGGCAGAGGTGACGTCGACGGGTTTGGTGATGTCCAGAACCACGGGCTGCGGATAAGCCACCTGATCAATGCGGCCAAACTGATCCGGGCGCAGCGGCAACAGGCCCAACCGGTCAAAGTTCAACTCGGCCAGATCGCGCAGCCGGTCGGGCCGGTTCAGATAGGCCCATTCCGCGCGCAGGATCGCCAGACGTTCGCGCGCCGCCCCGATCTCGCGGTGCAGGTCCTCGACATTGTCCAGTTCCGCCTTGGTGCGGTAGTTTTCGTAGTAGGCCCAATAGCCGGAGGTGATGACGGCCATGGCGGCAAGCAGGAACAGAACGCTGCGCATTTTCATCTTCTCCTTGGTGACTGTTTCATCATCGGCATCGACAGTTCCGCCGCCTCGACCGGGCGCGCGGCGATCTCTGTCCGCCGCCCGACCCGCAGCTTGGCGGACCGGGACCGCGGGTTCTCTGCCAGTTCCTCGGCATCCGGCCCCACGGCCTTGCGCGTCAGCACCGTAAAAGGGTCCGTCGCCTCGTGGGTCTGGTCGCCGTAGCGGTTCACATGGGTTTTCTTGTCGCCGTGCAGTTGGAAAAAGCGTTTCACCATCCGGTCCTCGACCGAATGAAAGGTCACAACCGCCAGATACCCGCCGGGTTTCAGCACCCGCTCAGCGGCCATAAGTCCTTGCCACAGCGCGTCATATTCTCCGTTCACGGCAATCCGCAGCGCCTGAAAGCTGCGGGTGGCCGCATGGGCCTGTCCCGGTTTCGTGCGTCCAAGCACCCGTTCGATCAACTCGGCCAGCGGCAAAGTCCGGTCAAAGGGGCGATCCTGCACAATGGCGCGGGCGATCCGGCGCGATTGCCGCTCTTCGCCATAGATGAACAGGATATTGGCCAGTTCGGCCTCCTCAACGGAATTGACAAGCTCCGCCGCCGTCGGCCCCTCTTGCCCCATCCGCATGTCCAGCGGCCCGTCCTTCATGAAGGAAAAGCCGCGCTCGGCCCGGTCCAGCTGCATCGAGGACACGCCCAGATCCAGCACCACGCCATCCACGGCCTCGGCCGCCTTGTCCATCTGTGCGAAATTGCCTTGCCACAACGCCAGTCGGTCGCCGTACTCCGCGCCCCAGTCGCGCGCCATCTCATGCGCCAGCGGATCGCGGTCGATGCCGATCACCTTGTCGGCCCCGGCCTCAAGCAATCCTCGCGCATAGCCGCCCGCGCCCAGCGTACCGTCGATCCAGACGCCTGTGACCGGCGCCACCGCCGCCAACAGCGGGCGCAACAGCACCGGAACATGGGGTGCGCCGCCCTTTTGCGCCGCAGGATCGCTCACTCAGACCTCCTCGGCTTCGTCCAGCCATTCCATCGGGTCCTCAGGAAGATCTTCCATCAGATCGTCTTCATCAACGGCATCCGTCGGCACGTAGCGGTCCGCGCTCCAGATCTGGAACGTGTTCAGGTTCGCCACGGCATATGTCTCGCCCGTAATGCCGTAACGCGCGCGCAGCTTGGCGGGGATCACGATGCGCCCGGTTTCATCGACCACGGCATTCACCGATCCCGACGAATAGATCCGCGACAACATCTTTTTGCGCGGCCCGGCCTTCATCGCGTCGATCCGGTTTTCAAGCCGCTCCATCGCGTCTACCGTCATGCATTCAAGGTATTCGTTGGTCGGGTGGCCGTAGACCATGACAAAGCTTGGGTTGGTGTGATCCTTGGAGGTCGGATCCCAGTCCGGGTCGCCTGCTTCAAGGACACGGCGAAAATCGGCCGGAATGGACATCCGACCTTTTCCATCGACCTTAAGTCGAGACTCGCCTCTGAACCTCAGCCTGCGGCTCACTGCCCTCGGCCCCTTCAATCCCCCGATTTGAAACGAAATACGGCGGGTTGATCAGCTGCCATTGATCAACCCGCCGCTGGACCCGCTATGCGGGTGTCTCCGACTGCGCGCGCCACCTGGGGGGATGTCTGCTCGCCCGCGCGCCGGATCCTTGTGTCACGATGAGAGCGTGCGCCTGTATGAAACCTGCTCTTGTTATTATTTGAGTTCAGTGCCGGGTCTTGGATGCCCTTGCTGCCGTTCTCATCGTGTGGACTATGGATGCCATGGGAAGGAATGGTATTCAATAGTTTTTTGTGGGAAACCACTCATCCGAGCGGTAGCCAGCCCCATAAAATTAGGGCAAAATCCCTTCAGGATGACGAAATCCGGGCAAACCTAGCGAACAGCCCGCCGCGCGCACACAAGATATAGACGAACCCATGGCCGAGAAAAAAATCGCATCAGAGCCCAGAAAAACCATGATTGCCGCGGTCAGAAGGCCTGATCACGCCGGTCGACAGGCGCTTTCTGCCTCAAACGCCGGCGTGACTCATCAAAAATCGCGGCGAATCCCGGTGACTCGGCAGGGTTTCGCCCGTTTTGGCTGTCTCCGCCCAGTCCGGACCATCAAATCCCCCTCTAGTTCCATCTCGGCCCATGCCGCATCCCATCAGTTCCCATGTCGGGCCGCCAAATCTGTTTTTCCGGCGCGCGCCGGGCGGGCGTGCAGACGCGCGTGCAAGACACCCTCGCCCCAAACGCCATTTCATGAGATCACTGAACACGGCACCCTCGCCCCCACGCGGAAGGCCCCCCAATGCTGAGCACAATCACCCAGTTCCTCGACCGTGGCGGCCCGGCGCTCTGGGCCATCGCTGTCCTGTCGGTCCTGACGCTAAGCCTCGTCCTGTGGAAACTCTGGCAGATGTTCCGCCGGGGCACATGGAAACGCGAAGGCGCAGAGACGGCCTTGCGCTTCTGGGGTCAGGGACAGACCACGCTGGCGATGTCGCATATCTCTTTTGACCCCGCGCCGCGCGCCCGCGTCGTACAGGCCGCGATGCAGGCGCGCCTGTCGATCCCCGAAGAAGACGCGCGCGAGGAATCCGCAAGACAGGCCCGCGCCGTGCTGAACGAGACCCGGCTGGGCCTGCGGATGCTGGATCTGGTGGTCACCATCGCGCCGCTTCTGGGGTTGCTGGGCACCGTGTTGGGCATGATCGACGCGTTTCAGGCGTTGCAAGACAGCGGCCAGCAGGCCGATCCGGCGGCGCTGGCGGGCGGCATCTGGGCGGCGCTGCTGACCACCGCCGCCGGTATGGCCGTGGCGATCCCCGCCAGTGTCATGCTGTCGATCTTTGACGGCATGGCCGACCGGCTGGCCCATGACCTTGAGGATCTGGTCACCCGCGTCTTCACAACCCCCTGGGCCTATGTCGAGGAAGAAGAGGGGCAACCGGCCTGATCCCATGCTGAACCTGCCCGTCTCTCCGCGCCGCCGCCGCCCCAGCCTGACCCCGATGATCGACGTGGTCTTTCTGCTGCTGGTCTTCTTTATGCTGGTGGCGCGCTTTGGAGGCACCGATGGCATTTCGCTGCTGCTGGCCGCGCCGGGGGGTGAGACCCCCTATAGCGGCCCGCCGCGGCTTGTGACCGTGCTGCCTGTGGGCGTCACGCTCAATGGTCTGCCCGTGCCCGACCTGCGTGCGGCGCTTGACCCGCTCATGGCCACACCGGACGATCTCATTGTTCTCCGCCCTGCCCCCGGCACCGGCGTCGACCGGCTGGTCGAGGTGCTGAACACGCTGCGCGAGGCTGGTTTTGCCCGCCTCGCCGTGGTGGAATAGCGCTATGGCCCGCGTCCCGCTCAGCACGCCCCGCCGGTTCTGGCCCGGTCCGCCCAAGGCGCGGGCGGAACCCGTTGTGCCAATGATCAACGTGGTTTTCCTGCTGTTGATCTTCTTTCTGATGACGGCGCAATTCGCCGACCCCGGCAGTGCCGGGCGCAGCAAGCTGTCGGTCGAGGACGCGCCCGGCCCAATGCGCCCTGTCCTGATCCTTGCGCCTTCGGGGCTGGTGTCGTTTGGCACCCTGCGCGGAGAGGCCGCCATCACCGCCGCCGCCGGGGCTGGCCCGGTGCGCCTGCAAACCGATGGCCGGACGGACGCTGTTGCCTTGGCGCGGTTGCTGTCGGCGCTGGCGCAGGCGGGCGCGGGGCGTGTTGATCTTGTGACCACCGGAAAGGCTGCGCAATGACCCGCGTGCGGCTGATCGAGGCGTTGGTCTGCGTCGCGCTGGCGCTGGCCGTCCACCTTGCGATCCTCGCCGTGATCGCCCGACCCGAGGCAGAGCCGCCCGATCCGGCGCTGGCCCTGTCGCCGCTCACGCCGGGGTTGAGCGATCTTGTCGCCGCATGGGACCGCGCGCCAGAGGCCGACTTGCCCGAAACGCCCGCCGCGCCACCGGCAGAGGCCGCGCCGCGCCCCCCGGTGGCAGAGGCCACGTCGCCCGCACGCATCCCCGCGCCACCCGCTCCCGCAACGCCCGACGCACCAACGGTGCCGCCAACACCGGACGACACGCCACGCCCGCGCCCGGCGGTGTCGGGTGACGTGCCCAATGTGCTGGTGCTGCCCGCGCCCTTTGCCGCGACCGAGTTGCAGACCTCGCGCGCGGCGCTCCTCAGCGCGCCCGCCGCGCCGCGCGTTCCCGGAACGGCGCTGGTCGCACCCGCTAACGGCGCGCTGCCACAGGTGGATACCACACCGGCAGCGCCACCGCCGCCTCCGCCCCCGCCGACGCCAGAGGGGGCAGCGCCCGCCGATCCCCCGCCTTTGCCGGCCGACGCGCCCGCTCCGGCACCCACACCCGACCCACAGCCCACACCGGCCCCACAGCCGGACCCGCTGCCCGCACCAACCGGCCCGGCCCCTGTTCCACCCGCCGACCCGGACCCACTTCCGGAACCGGAGCCAGAGCCACAGCCCGACCCGCAGCCGGAACCTTTGCCACAGCCCGACCCAGAGCCGCAAACACCTCCGGCCCCCGAACCGGACCCGCAAATCCCCGATCCAGAGCGGGGCCCGCCCACGGCGCAGGCCCCGGAGTCCTCGCTGCGCCCCGTCGCGCGCGACCCGCGTTTCCGCCCCGATCCCTTTACCCTGCGGCCGGTCGCCCGCCCCGCCGGGCTGGCAGTCCCCTAGTCGCCGCCGCCGTCTTGACCCTCCCCGCCCCATCCTAGATACCCACGGGCAACCAAGGAGCCGTCATGACCGTTCCCGCCATTACCGACAGCCATTGCCACCTCGATTTCCCCGACTTCGATGAGGAACGCCCCGAGGTCATCACCCGTGCGCTTGAGGCCGGGGTGCACCGCATGGTCACCATCTGCACCCGCCTGCGGCTGGAACCGCAGGTGCGCGCCATCGCCGAGGCGAACGCGCCGGTGTTCTACGCCGCAGGCACCCACCCGATGTCCGCCGCCGACGAACCGCTGGCGACACTGGATCAACTGGTGACCCTTGCCAAACACCCAAAGTTTGTCGGCATTGGCGAGACCGGGCTGGATTACCACTACACCGCAGAAAGCGCCGAGATCCAAAAGCAAAGCCTGCGTATCCATATCGAGGCCGCGCAGGAAACCGGCCTGCCGCTGATCATCCACGCCCGCGACGCCGATGACGACATGGCCCGCATCCTGACCGAAGGCTACCGCGCCCAGCCCTATTCCTGCGTCATGCACTGCTTTTCCTCCAGCGCGGAACTGGCACGGGCGGCGCTGGACCTTGGCTTCTACCTGTCGATGTCGGGCATCGCTGCCTTCCCCAAATCGCAGGACCTGCGCGACATCTTTGCCGCCGCCCCGGTCGAGCGCATTCTGGTCGAAACCGACAGCCCCTACCTTGCGCCGCCGCCCCATCGCGGTCGCCGCAACGAACCGGCTTATGTGGCCCATACTGCCCGCAAAGGCGCAGAGGTCTTTGGCCTCGGCTACGATGATTTCGCCAAACAGACCGAAGCCAACTTTGACCGCCTCTTCGCCAAGGCCGCCGCATGGACGGCGGACACGACCAACGAGGCCAACGCATGAGCGGCGAGCTGCGCTTTACCATCCTTGGTTGCGGGTCCTCGGGTGGCGTGCCGCGCCTTGGCGGCCACTGGGGCGACTGCGACCCGGACAACCCGAAAAACCGCCGCCGCCGCTGCTCGATGCTGGTCGAGCGCGAGACTGAGGCCGGCACCACATCCGTCCTGATCGACACCACGCCGGACATGCGCGCGCAGCTTCTGGATGCGGGCATCGGGCGGCTGGACGCGGTGGTCTGGACCCATGCCCATGCCGATCATACCCACGGCCTCGACGACCTGCGCCAGATCGTCTTCAACACGCGTGAGCGGCTGAACGTCTGGGCCGATGGCGACACACAGGACGACCTGCTGTCGCGCTTTGCCTATGCCTTTGTGCAGCCCGAAGGCTCTCCCTATCCGCCGATCTTGAACCTGCACACCATCAACGGCCCTTTCACCATCGACGGCGCGGGTGGTCCAATCACCCTCACCCCGTTCGAGGTCAACCACGGCAGCATCGAGGCACTGGGATTCCGCATCGGCGATCTGGCCTACCTGCCGGACGTGGCGACCATCCCCGAGGACGTCTGGCCTGCTTTGGACAACCTCGACTGCTGGGTACTGGACGCCCTGCGCCGCAAGCCGCACCCGACCCATGCGCACCTTGCCCTGTCGCTGGAATGGATCGCGCGCGCGCAACCGCGCCGCGCGGTGCTGACCAATATGCACATCGACCTCGATTATGCCGAACTCGACGCGGAAACCGCCGAGCATATCACCCCGGCCTATGACGGCATGGTCCTGCGCTATGCTCTCTGACCGCAACCGGAAAATGTAACGACATGCAGGCGCTGCTTGACGTCATCCTGCCGGTGTTTCTGGTCATCGCCGCCGGCTATGGCGCGGTCTGGAAAGGCTGGTTCTCTGAATCCGGCGTCGACGGGCTGATGAGCTTTACCCAAAGCTTTGCCATCCCCTGCCTGCTGTTCCGCGCGATCTGGACGCTGGAACTGGGCGATGATTTCAACCCGTGGCTGCTGGTCAGCTTTTACACCGGGTCCGCCACCGGGTTTACCGCCGGGCTGCTGGGCGCGCGCTACCTGTTCAAGCGCGACTGGGAGGACGCGGTCGCCATCGGGTTCTGCTGCCTGTTTGCCAATTCCGTGATGATCGGCCTTGCGCTGACCGAACGCGCCTACGGCAGCGATGCCCTGCAAGCCAATTATGTCATTGTCGCGCTGCATTCGCCGTTTTGCTACGGCATCGGCATCACCGCGATGGAGATCGTGCGCGCCCGGTCCGCCGGGATTTCGAACCGCGCACTGCCCGCCAAGGTCGGTCGGGCGATGTTCCGCAACGCGCTGGTGATCGGGATCGGTCTGGGGCTGTTTGCCAACCTGACGAACCTGCAACTGCCAACCGTGGCCACCGACGCGCTGGACATGATGATCCGCACCGCCCTGCCCGCGGCACTGTTCGGCATGGGCGGGGTTCTGTGCCGTTACAAGCCGCAGGGTGACGGGCGGGTGATCGCCTATATCTGCGCGGTCTCATTGGTGTTGCACCCGGCGATCACATGGACGCTGGGCACGATTACCGGCCTGTCGGTCGAGGCGTTCCGCTCTGCGGTGCTGACCGCCGCCATGGCCCCGGGCATCAACACCTATGTGTTTGCCAATATGTACGGACGGGCAAGGCGGGTGGCCGCCTCGGCGGTGCTGATCGCCACGGCGCTGTCGGTGATCACCGCGTGGATCTGGCTGTCGCTGCTGCCCTGATGTCGTGTCAGGTGGCCCGGCGTTGCCGTTGATTGTTGCCGCCCTGCGCCCGGAGGAGAGCGGGGATAGGGGGCGCTGCCCCCTCGGCGCTGCGCGCCTCACCCCCGGAGGTATTTGGACCAAGAAGAAGCCGGGACGATGCGCTTTGACATTCCCCTGCGGCGCGGGTCATCTGGCGCCGCAAAACCTTTGAGGCCTTCATGACCAACACGCCGGACCGCACCACCTTTGGCATTGTCTTCATGCTAGCCTTTTGCCTGTTCGCGCCGATGATGGACGCGTTGGCCAAGGCCACGCCCGAGGTTGTGCCGGTGCCGCAGATCCTTGTGTTCCGCTTTGCCATTCAGGTGGCGATCCTGATGCCGCTGGCCGCCCTGTTGGGCCACAGCCAGCGTGTGACCCTGCGCGATATGGCGCTGCACGTGGTGCGCGCGGCAGCGCTGTTGGTGGCGACGGGGATGTTCTTTACCGCGCTGCGCTACATGCCGATCGCCGATGCGATCTCGATCTTTTTTGTCGAGCCGTTTGTGCTGATCCTCATGGGCGCGGTGTTTCTGGGCGAGCCGGTGGGCTGGCGGCGGCTGACCGCCTGCGCCGTCGGCTTTGGCGGCGCATTGCTGGTGATCCGGCCCAGTTTTTCCGATCTGGGACTGGTGGCGCTGTTGCCGCTGGGCACGGCGGCGCTGTTTTCGGTCTACATGCTGATGACACGCGCCATGGCGCGGCGGCTGCATCCGCTGGTCTTGCAGGGGCACACGGCGCTGGCGGCGACGCTGCTGATCCTGCCGCCGCTACTGATCTTCAACGGCACGGGCAACCTCTATTTCGACCCGGTCTGGCCTTCGGGCCACGCGCTCTGGACGCTGGCGGGTGTCGGTGTGGTGGCGACGATCTCTCATCTGTTCCTGACCTACGCGCTGCGTCTGGCCCCTGCGGGCACCATCGCGCCGTTGCAGTATCTGGAGATCGTCGGCGCGACGGTGATCGGCTATCTGGCGTTTGGCGATTTCCCGACGCCACTGACATGGGTCGGCATCGCGATCATCGTCGCCTCTGGCCTGTATGTGTTCGAACGCGAGCGGCGGCTGGAGCTGCGGGCCAAGCCCCCCGCGCCGCCGGTCTGACCTCAGCCCGTGGGGGTGATGACCTCGGATTCGGTCACGATCAAGTCCAGCGGCTGATCGGTGGATTCCAGCGGCAGGTCGTTGTCCTCCTGCGCGGAGAAGGCAAAACCGATGGCCAGCGTCGGGCGTTTGGCGCGCAGCATTTCCAGCGTGCGGTCGTAAAAGCCGCCGCCGTAGCCCAGCCGCCCGCCCGCGCGTGAAAACGCGATCAGCGGCACGATCAGCACTTCGGGTTCAAGGAACTCTGCCGGGTCGGGGATCATCACCTTGAACGCGCCTTCGACCAGCGTCCAGTCCGGCTCCCACCGGGCGAACTTCAGCGGCGTCGCCTTGGCCACGATCACCGGCACCCCCACCGGCCCGTGGGCCGCGGCCTCTGCCATGGCGGGGACCGGGTCGATTTCCGTGCGGATCGGCAGGAACCCGGACAGGGGCGCGCCGCGATAGCCGGCCAAGACCTCGCTCAGCTTGCCTGCCGCGCCGGGCCTTTGGGTGTCAAACGCCTGTTGGCGGCGGGCAAAGCCCGCCTTGCGCGCCGCCGCCTTGCGCGCCTCCAGCGTCATAACAACACCACGACGGCCAGTCCGAGGAAGGCGAAAAAGCCGACCACATCGGTCACCGTCGTCACAAAGGCGCCGGAGGCCAGCGCCGGGTCCACCCCGACCTTTTCAAGGATCACCGGTATCGCGATCCCGGCCAGCCCCGCGACCACAAGGTTGACCACCATGGCCACCGCGATCACCCCGCCCAGTTGCAGCGACCCGAACCAGACAATGCCGACAATCCCCATGATCACCGCAAAGGCGATGCCGTTGATCAACCCCACGGCGACCTCACGCCGGATCACGCGCCAGATGTTCGACCCGGTCAAATCCTTGGTCGCCAGCGCCCGCACCGCCACGGTCAGCGACTGGGTGCCCGCGTTGCCGCCCATCGAGGCGACAATCGGCATCAGCACCGCCAGCGCCACCACCTGCGTGATCGCCTCTTCGAACTGCGAGATCACCAGCGAGGCCATGACAGCCGTCAACAGGTTCACCGCCAGCCATGGAAAGCGCCGCTTGGTCGTTTCGATCACCTTGTCCGACAGGCGGCTTTCGCCGTCCACACCGGCCAGCCGCAGGATGTCTTCCTCGTTTTCCTCGTCCAGCACGGCCATCGCGTCATCGATGGTGATCACGCCCACCAGACGGTCGTTGTCATCCACCACGGGCGCGGAAATCAGGTGGTACTGGTTGAAGGCATAGGCCACCTCACCCTCATCCCGCGTCACCGGGATGGTGTGAAAGGTCTCTTCGACGATCCGTTTCAGCAGCACGTCGCGCCGCGAGGACATGATCTTGCCCAGCGTCACGTTGCCCACCGGGCGCAGCTTGGGGTCCACCAGAATCACGTGGTAGAACTGCTCGGGCAGATGTTCGGAACTGCGCATATAGTCGATGGCGTCGCCCACGCTCCAGTATTCGGGCGCCATGACCACCTCGCGCTGCATCAGGCGACCGGCGGAAAACTCCGGATAGGCCAGCGACTGACGGACCGCCGCCGCATCCCCGGCCTCCAGCGCGTCGATGATGGCATCCTGCTGCGCGGTCTCCAGATCCTCGACCAGATCGACCACGTCGTCGGTGTCCAGTTCGCGCACCGCCTCGGCCAGAACCTGCGGCGTCAGCGCGGCGATCACCTCTTCGCGCAGCGTCTCATCCAGTTCCGACAGGATCTCGCCGTCGATTTCCTTGTCGTACAGGCGGATCAGCCGCCCGCGATCAAAGGCGTTCACCTGTTCCAGAAGGTCGGCGATGTCCGCCGCGTGCAGCGGCTCCATCAGCGTGATCAGCTGTTCGCGGTCTTCGATATCGACGGCATACAGAATCGCCGCGACGGCCTTGCGGTCCAGCGCATAGGCGTCGTCGCGCTCGGGCGCGTCTGTGGTGTCTGCCTCCAACTCTTCGGCCATGCTTTGTGCCCTCAACCTGCTTTGCCCCGACAATAAGTCATGCGCAGAGCGGGCGACAGGGGGGCATCAGAGATTTACCTTTTTCTCAACCGCGCCTAGGCTTTGCTGCATGAGCAAAAGGCACCTGCACCTTGGTCAGACGCTGACCTTTACCGGCGACCCGTTCCACGACGGGCTCGACGCCGCCCGTCACAGCCGCCAAGGCGCGCTGGTGGTCGAGGATGGCGTGGTCGCCGCCTTGGAAGAGGCCGACGCCCTGCGCAAGGGCGACTATGCCAGCGTCACCGATCACGGCGCGGCCCTGCTGCTGCCGGGGTTCATCGACGCGCACGCCCATTATCCGCAGACCGCCATGATCGCCAGTTGGGGCAAGCGGCTGATCGACTGGCTCAACAGCTATACCTTTCCAGAGGAAATGCGCTTTGGCGATCCGGCCTATGCGGCGGACATCGCGGGCCGTTACCTCGACCTGCTGCTGGCCAATGGCACCACCACCGTGTGCAGCTATTGCACCATCCACCCCGGATCGGTCGACGCGCTGTTTCAGGCGGCCAGCGCGCGCGGGATGCGGGTGCTGGGCGGCAAGACCTGCATGGACCGCAACGCGCCAGAGGGGCTACGCGACAGCGTGCAAAGCGCCTATGACGACAGCAAGGCGCTGCTGACCCGCTGGCACGGGCAGGACCGCCTGTCCTATGTCATCACGCCGCGCTTTTCGCCCACCTCTTCACCCGCGCAGCTACAGGCGCTTGGCACGCTCTGGGCCGAATATCCCGATTGCCTGATGCAGACCCACCTCAGCGAACAGGTGGATGAGATCGCTTGGGTGAAATCCCTGTTCCCCGAGGCGCGCGATTACCTTGATACCTACGAGCGTGCCGGCCTGCTGGGCGCAAATGGCCTGTATGGTCACGCCATCCACCTTGAACCGCGCGAGGCGCATCGCCTGCAAGAGGTCGGGGCCGCACTGATCCATTGCCCGACCTCCAATACCTTCATCGGCTCGGGCCTGTTCGACATGGACGGGCTGACGCGCGACGGACACCGCATCGGGCTGGCCACGGACACCGGCGGCGGGTCGTCGTTTTCCATGCTGCGCAGCATGGCCTCGGCCTATGAAATCGCCCAGTTGCGCGGCCGCGCCCTGCACCCCGCCGAACTGATCTGGCTGGCGACAGAGGGGTCTGCCCGCGCGCTGCGGCTGGATCACCGGATCGGCACGTTGGCTCCGGGGACAGAGGCGGATTTCATCGCGCTGGACCTCGCCTCTACCCCTGCCATCGCCCAACGCAGCGCGCGCGCCAATGACCTGTGGGAGGCGCTCTTTCCCACCATCATGATGGGCGACGACCGCGCCATTGCAGCGACCTATGTGGGCGGGCAGCGCGTCGGCTAGGCGTCGATGCGCACCGGCGCGCCATGCGGGGTCGACAGATAGGCGCGCTCCCACTCTTGCCGCAGCGCCGCCAGATCGTCGGCCCCGGCAATCCCTTTTGCTGCGCAGATCCGCTCCAGCGCCGCGACCCAGGCGTGGAAATAGTCATCGCCGCCGTCCAGATCCCTGGCCGCGCCATGTTCGGCCAACACCGCGCCAAAAACCTGCGTCCATTCCGGCCACGTAAACGCCCCGCCCGCCTCCAGCGCGACCGCAATGGCAAACGCCTCTGCGTGCCAAGGGGCCTCGAATACCGGCGCGGGCGCGCTCATGCCACCGGCTCCAGATAGCTTTCCCAGAGATCGCAACTGACCGTATCGCCGGGGGACTCCGCCGCGCCCCAGACCTCGCCCGCGTCAAAGACAACCGTGTACAGCGGCTCTGGCCGCTCGCCCAGATCATGCGCATTGGCATCGGGGAAGACGTGACAGCCGTGCAGCAACTCAACCGTTCCCACCAGCCCAGCCGCATAGCCCGGCAGGCGGGTATGCCCTCCGTCCACCATCACGTTGCGTGCGGGGTGCCGGGTTCGCACCCTGTCGCCTTTGGCAAAACGCGGCGCAGGCCCGTCGCGCGACGCCGGTCCGCCCCGCGCCAAGGCGCCTGCCACCGCCTCGGGCTGCAAACGCCGGTCTGTCAGCGTTGAGGCCGCAGGTGCCGCCCCTGCCAGTTCCGCGCGCGTGACAACGCCGCGCGCCACCAAAAGATCGGCCAGCCCCGCCAGCCACTTTTCATAGTAGGAAAACGCCATGTAGTCGCTGGGCGACAGACACTCGCGCGCGTGCCGCGAAATATCAAGGTTCCACTGCCCCAACGCCCCCGCCGCAAGGGTCAGCGCCAGCGCCCGCCCGTGCCACTCCTGCGTAAAGACCGGAGACTCTTCGGGCGCGGGCATCACCGGCCCATCGCCATACCGCCCGCCCATGTCATGCACCCGGCTCATGCCGGAGCCTCCACCAGCGCGGTGCCGATCATCGCATCGCGACTGATCAATTCCGCCAAAGCCGCCTCATCCAGCCCCTCGGTCCCATCCGGCCGCATCGGTAGCACCAAGTACCGCACCTCGGCGGTCGAATCCCAAACCCGCACGCGCTGCCCCTCTGGCAGGGTCACGCCGAACTCCGCCAACACGGCGCGCGGTTCGCGCACCGCCCGCGCCCGGTAGGCATCGGATTTGTACCACCCCGGCGGAATGCCCAGCAGCGGCCACGGATAACAAGAGCACAGCGTACAGACGACCATGTTGTGCTGGTCCGCCGTGTTCTCCACCGCCACCATATGCTCTCCCTGCCGCCCGGCGAATCCCATCTCCGCCACCGCCGCCGTCGCATCCGCCAGCAACCGCCCGCGGAAATCCGCATCGACCCAGGCCCGCGCCACCACCGCGGCCCCGTTGCGCGGCCCCACCTTGTGCGCGTAGGTCTCGATGATCTCATCCATCGCCGCCGGATCGACCAGCCCCTTGCGGGTCAACAAGGTCTCCAGCGCCCTGACCCGCAATGCAGGCTCAGGCGGCAACAGGCTGTGGGGCGGGGCATCGTCTGCATGATCATGGGGCATGCACAACAGCTTGCCCTGCCCGGTCTGAACGGACAAGGGGGCGCACGCGGACCGCTGACGGGAAAATAGGTGCTCCAGGCCGCCCCGCCACGTCCCACCCGGCCGCAAAACGCACCGTGACAGATGCCCCCTCCTTTGCCAGTCTGCCAGGACAGGATGCCAAAGGAGGCCCAGGACATGTCCAGACTCTTCCACGCCGCAGCCCTTTTGACGCTTGTCATATGCGCAACGCCCGCCTCGGCGGTTGTCGTGTTCGACCTCACGCCGTCACAGGGCGCCGCATTGCGCGACATATGCACAGACGCCCGAGGCACCCCCCGCGCCGGTATCGACACCTCCGCCGTGGTCAACTGCTGCATTCCCGGCAACGCCTGGTGCGTGATCTGCCACGCTGGCACGCCTCAGGCCCCAACCGGCTGCCTCTCTCTCGGGGTTCCGCCGCGCCGTAACGCATCCCCGGCACAGACCCCGCCAGACCAGTGACACAGCGTCGGGGTTGGCGGGTGGGCGCCTTTGGCCGCAGGCCAAACAGAGCCACCTGCCACCCGCCAAACAGTTTCGTCGCTTGCACCGCCCTTCACCTTCGCCTAAATGACCCCGAAACCGACCGAAAGGCGCTGGCCCCATGGAAAACGTCATCCTCATCGTGCACCTGCTTCTGGCCCTTGGCCTGATCGGCGTCGTGCTCCTCCAGCGCAGCGAAGGCGGTGGGCTGGGGATCGGCGGCGGTGGCGCCATGAGCCAGCGCGCGCCGCTGACCGCTCTGGGCAAACTGACCTGGATTCTCGCCGTGGCCTTTATCGTGACCTCGATCACGCTGACCGTCATCTCGGCGCGCAACGCCGCGGGCACGTCGATCCTCGACCGGCTGGGCACCTCCGCGCCCGCCTCTGCCGACGCACCGGCCCCCGGCCTCGATGGCATCGACCCCAGCGCGCTGATTCCGCCGCCCGCCGATGACTCGGATCCCGACGCGCCGCTGGTGCCGCGCGCCGACTGACACACACCCCACTAGGGTTTGCATAACTTTCACCAACCGCAACAGCATCTTGCGGTTGGCTGGACAAATCTTTCCGAATCCGCTATCGGTTTAATCCCGTGATGCTGCTGCCAATCTGGCAGCGGGAGAGCATGAATTGGCCCCACCCGGACCCCAGATCCGGATACGTTGTGGGTCAGGATCAAAACGCCGGTACGACAGGCAAAATCACGGGATCGCCCACATGGCACGCTTTATCTTCATCACTGGCGGCGTTGTGTCTTCGCTTGGCAAGGGTCTGGCCTCGGCGGCCCTCGGGTCCCTGCTGCAGGCGCGCGGCTTTTCGGTCCGCCTGCGCAAGCTGGACCCCTACCTGAACGTCGACCCCGGCACCATGTCGCCCTTTGAACACGGTGAGGTCTTTGTCACCGACGATGGCGCCGAAACCGATCTGGACCTTGGCCATTACGAACGCTTCACCGGTGTCCCCGCGCGCAAGACCGACTCTATCTCCTCGGGCCGCGTTTACACCAACGTGTTGGAAAAAGAGCGGCGCGGCGATTACCTTGGCAAAACCATTCAGGTGATCCCCCACGTCACCGACGAGATCAAGAATTTCATCTCGATCGGCGAAGACGAGGTCGATTTCATGCTCTGCGAAATCGGCGGCACCGTGGGCGACATCGAGGGGCTGCCCTTCTTCGAGGCCATCCGCCAGTTCAGTCAGGACAAACCGCGCGGTCAGTGTATCTTTATGCACCTCACCCTGCTGCCCTTCATCAAGGCCAGCGGTGAGCTGAAGACCAAGCCGACGCAGCACTCGGTCAAGGAACTCCGCTCCATCGGTCTGGCGCCGGACATCCTTGTCTGCCGCTCAGAGGGTCCGATCCCCCAGAAGGAACGCGAAAAACTCGCCCTCTTCTGCAACGTTCGCCCCGATGCAGTCATCGCGGCACAAGACCTGTCGTCGATCTACGACGCGCCGCTGGCCTACCACCGTGAGGGCATGGATCAGGCCGTCCTTGACGCCTTTCAGATCAGCCCCGCGCCCAAGCCCGACCTGACCAAATGGGAAGACGTCAGCGACCGTATCCACAACCCCGAGGGCGAGGTCACCGTCGCCATCGTCGGCAAATACGTCCAGCTTGAAGACGCCTACAAGAGCATCGCAGAGGCGCTGACCCACGGCGGCATGGCCAACCGGGTCAAGGTCAACGTGGAATGGGTGGACGCCGAAACATTCGAGGGCGAAGACCCTGCCCCCTACCTAGAGAAATACGATGCCATTCTGGTGCCCGGCGGCTTTGGTGAGCGCGGCACAGAGGGCAAGATCAAGGCCGCGCAATTCGCCCGCGAACATAAGGTGCCCTATCTGGGCATCTGCCTTGGCATGCAAATGGCGGTGATCGAGGCGGCGCGCAATGTCGCCGGCGTCACCAAGGCCGGGTCAGAGGAATTTGACCACGAATCCGGCGAAAAGCGTTTTGAACCTGTCGTTTACCACCTCAAGGAATGGGTGCAGGGCAACGAAAAGGTCAACCGCCGCCCCGACGACGCCAAAGGCGGCACCATGCGCCTTGGCGCCTATGACGCGGTGCTGACCGAGGGGTCCAAGGTGGCGCAGGTCTACGGCACAACCGCCATCGACGAACGCCACCGCCACCGCTACGAGGTCGACATCAAGTACAAGGATCAGCTAGAGACCTGCGGCCTGCGCTTTTCCGGCATGTCCCCCGACGGCCGCCTGCCCGAGATCGTCGAATGGCCCGACCACCCGTGGTTCATCGGCGTCCAGTTCCACCCCGAGCTAAAGTCGAAACCCTTTGACCCGCATCCGCTTTTCAGGGACTTTGTGCGGGCGGCGAAGGATGTCAGTCGGTTGGTGTAAGGGAAAATTTTTTATCGAGCTTCCCTCATCTTTACTCGTTCCAGAACGATTGCAATAGTTTCGAAAATCGAAATTGCGTGCCCCCAGAATTTGTGCAACCTAATTGGCAATTAATTTGAGGGACAAAATGACATGACCGACAACTCATCTCTGGATCGAGTTCAAAGAATACAAAGAGAAGCTATTGCCAACAAGGCAGAGGCTGAGATTCTGGCTGAAACATTCGATGATTCAACCGGCGCAAGTTGGCTATGGGCTTTTCTCTTTGGCCCCCTTTACTTCGCCGTTCACGGCTTCTGGGGTCGTGCTGCTATTGTGCTGGTCCTGAGCTTTTTCATTATTGGCATTTTTGTAGCGCCGTTTCTTGCCTATCCGGCTTGGCGTGAGCGGGCAAAAAAGAAAGCCGAGAATATGTTGATGCTGGACAGCGTTCGACGCGGATAAAGCTTGGTAATTTTGCTGTTGCTAGAGCTTTGGTCGGAAGTCCTGATGAAGCACAAATCTAAGCAAAGTCAGTCATGCGGCCTCCATCCCAAGCCGCTCCAGCCCCGACCCGCGGGGTGGCGCTGCAACGCCGGACCGGATGCGCTTTATCGCGCCACATCCGAAAGAACTCAGAGGCTCAGACCAGACCTGTCCAAAGCGCCGCCCCGAGGGGCGGGTCATGCCAGAGGCATGCTTCCAGCATGACGCTGGCGCGGCGGCCTTCGACCTTGATTTCGCACCCGGGAGCTTCGCGATTGACTGGCCCCGTAGGGTGGGTTTTCAACCCACCGCGCGCCCTCAAAACCACCTGCGAATCCCTCACCACAAGCAACACACCGCTTAAAGCCCGATTAAAACCACCCCACACCCCCACCGCGATGAACTGAAACTTGTCGGCAAAACGGAATTGCAGAACCTCCAAACCCGCGCAAACCTGAGCGTGTTCAATGAGGTAGCCCATGACTGACACCACTTCCATCGACCGCGTACACCGTCTCCAGAAAGAGGCCGCAGCCAACAAGGCTGAGGCTGGCGTGCTCGCCGACACCTTCGACGACTCAACCGGCGCAAGCTGGCTTTGGGCCTTCCTGTTCGGCCCGATCTATTTCGCCGTTCATGGCTTTTGGGGCCGCGCGCTGATCGTTTTTCTACTCAATTTTTTGATTATCGGGTTTTTCGTAGCCCCCTTCCTTGCGTATCCCGCATGGCGCGGCCGCGCTGAAAAGAAGGCGGAAAAGATGCTGATGGTCGATAGCGTCCGGCGCGGCTGACATCACCCCCCCTTGGGCCGTCACGTCATGGGAAAACACCCCTGCGTGGCGGCCACTACAGCGATAACCTGCCCATCCACCAAGCGCCCGTAGGGTGGGTTTTCAACCCACCACGCGGCACCACTGCCACCCCCGACTCCTTAATGAAACCTGAAAACGCCTCTGTAACCCCTTGATTTTACACACCCACAAAGCTGTCCACGCGTGGACACCCCCGAAAACACTACCCCATCCGCCCGATCCCACTTGCCAGTGACGGCCCAAGCCCTTACCCGAGGCCCATGCTGTCCTATCAACACGCCTATCACGCCGGAAACCTCGCCGACGTCCACAAGCACGCGGCCCTCGCCTGGTGCCTTGATTACCTCACCCATAAGCCCAAGCCGATCACCTATATCGAGACCCACGCCGGCCGGGGCCTCTACGATCTCTCGGGCACCGAGGCGCAAAAAACCGGAGAGGCCGCCAAGGGGATTACCCTCGCCTCCGCATGGTTCGCCCCGGATCACCCCTATTCCCGCGCGCTGGCCCATGTGCAGGACACCCACGGCGACACCGCCTATCCCGGCTCCCCCCTAATCGCCCAAAGCCTGCTGCGCGAGACCGACAGGCTACACCTCGCCGAACTCCACCCGCAGGAACACGCCACCCTGAAACAGTCGGTGCGCGCGCCCAATACGCGGGTCTATCACGAGGACGGCTTTGCCCTGATCCAGAGCCTCTGCCCCCCCGATCCGCGCCGGGGCCTGCTGCTGATCGATCCCAGCTGGGAGGTCAAGACCGACTACGTCACGGTCCCCAAGGCGATGGCGCAGGTGGCGCGGAAATGGAACGTCGGCGTCATGATTCTCTGGTATCCGCTGCTGACCGACGCGCCCCATGCCCCCATGCTGCGCGTCTTGCAGGACCATTTCCCGGACGGGCTGCGCCACGAGGTCACCTTTCCCCCGGCGCGCGAAGGGCACCGGATGACCGGCTCTGGCCTGTTCGTCGTGAACCCGCCCTGGGGGCTGGACGCGGCGCTGAAAACACTGTCGGCGCAATTCGCGAAACGCGGCGCATGAGGCGCGTGACGCCGTTGCGCCGACCGTGTTAACCAAAGCCAAACCCTGCGGAGTGCCGCCCATGTTTGAGCGTTTGAAAACCTTTTTCCACCACGGTCCGCGCAAACCGGAACCGCTGCCGGAACCCGACGCCAAGCTGGCGCTGGGGACGCTGCTGGTGCGGGTCGCCCGGGCCGACAACACCTATCTCTTCGAGGAGATCAGCCAGATCGACCGCACCTTGTCGAAGGCTTTCGGCCTCAACCCGGTCGAGGCGGCCAAGATGCGCGCCACCTGTGAGCGGTTGGCCCATGAGATCACCGATGACGCCCGCATGTCGGCGCTGATCCGCGAGAATGTCGACTATGCCCACCGGGTCGAGACGGTGCAGGCGCTGTGGCAGGTGGCATGGGCCGACGGGATCACCGATGCCCGCGAGGCGGCGCTTGTCCAGTTGGTCGAAGACGCGCTTGGCGTGGCCCCCGCCGACAACGACGCCGCGCGCAGCGCCGCCGTGATCCCCTGAGGGTTTGTACCCGCCGCCGCCTGGGCCTATATCACCGATATGTTCGCAGATTTCCTCAAGCGCCTGACCGCGCCAGAGCCCGCCCAATTGCCCGATGCGGATGCCCGCCTTGCGCTGACCGCCCTTCTGGTGCGGGTCGCCCGTTCCGACGGCGACTTTGACGAGGCCGAAAAGGCGCGGATCGACCGCATCGCCGCCGCCCGCTACGCCCTGTCGCCGTTCGAGGCCGCCCGACTGCGCAGCGACGCCGAAACGCTGGAGGCCGAGGCCCCCGACACCGTGCGCTTTACCCGCGCGATCAAGGATGCGGTCCCCTATGAGGAACGTATCGGCGTGATCGAGGCGCTCTGGCAGGTTGTCCTTGCCGATGGCGTGCGCGAGGCCGAAGAGGACGCGCTGCTGCGTCTGGTGTCCAACCTGCTGGGTGTCAACGACCGCGACAGCGCCCTTGCGCGGCGCCGGGTGGAGAAACGCGGATGATCGCCAGCCTTCCGATGTACTGGCAGCGCGAGACGGCGCCGCATTGGGCGTTGTTCTGGGACGCGGTGCAGCAACGCCTGCCGGACTTGCCACCGCTGACCACCCCCGATGCCCTGCCCGAAGACTGGTATGCGCACTGGATGGCCCCGGACCTGATGCTGTCGCACACCTGCGGGCTGCCGTTCCGGGACCGGCTGCGCGAGCGCGTGACTTATGTGGCCTCTTTCGACTACGCGCTGCCGGATACACCGCCCGGATTTTACCATTCAGTTGTGCTTGCCCGGCGCGACGACACCCGCGATCAGGGCGACATGCGGCTTGCCTTCAACCAGCCCGACAGCCAGTCCGGCTGGGGGTCGACACGCGGCCGGCCCTTTGCCAGCTATCTGGAAACCGGCAGCCATCGCGCCTCTGTGACGGCGGTGATCGAGGGCCGCGCGGATCTGGCCTATGTCGATGCCGTGACATGGCGGATCCTGCGCCTGCTGGACCCGTCGAGCGCAGACGCGTTGCAGGTGATCGACCGCAGCACACCAACCGCCGGCCTTGCGCTGATCACCGCCCTTGGTAACGATCCCCTGCCCCTGCGCACCGCATTGGCAGAGGCGTTGGAGACGCTCCCGGACGAGTCCCGCGCCGCGATGGGCGGGCCGGTCGGTCTGGCCCAGGTCAGAAACGAAGACTATCTTGCCGTACCGATCCCCGCATCGCCCCCACAGGTGCGCGACGTCGCCTAACCTTTCGTCATCATGACCCCCATTGACCGCACAGAGGCGATTTCGCGATTGCAACCCTGCCGTCTTGCCGCCAATCTGTTGCAAATCTGAGCAACAGTCAGGAAATGCATGGCGACCCAGCCCGTCATAGAGATCAATGGCCTGCACAAGGCCTATGGGTCGCTCGAAGTGCTCAAGGGCGTGGACATCACAGCGCACAAGGGGGACGTCGTCTCTTTGATCGGGTCGTCCGGGTCTGGAAAATCCACGCTCTTGCGCTGCTGCAACCTGCTAGAAGACAGCCAGCAAGGCGACATCCTGTTCAAGGGAGAGCCGGTGCACTGGAAAGGCACAGGACATCATCGACGCCCCGCGGACGCCAAACAGGTGCTGCGCATCCGCACCAACCTGTCGATGGTCTTTCAGCAATTCAACCTCTGGGCGCACATGACGATCCTGCAAAACGTCATGGAAGCGCCGGTAACCGTTCTGGGCCGTGACCGGGCAGAATCAGAGGCCGCCGCGCGCGGCTATCTCGACAAGGTCGGGATCGGCGACAAATGCGATGCCTACCCCGCGCAACTGTCGGGTGGCCAGCAACAGCGCGCCGCCATCGCCCGCGCCCTGTGTATGGAACCCGAGGCGCTGCTGTTCGATGAGCCGACCAGCGCGCTGGACCCCGAACTGGAACAGGAAGTTGTCCGCGTCATCAAATCGCTGGCGCAAGAGGGGCGCACGATGCTGATCGTGACCCACGACATGAAGATGGCCTCGGATGTGAGTGACCACGTGGTCTTTCTGCATCAGGGTCTGATCGAGGAACAGGGGCCGCCGGAAACACTCTTCGGTGCGCCCAAGTCGGAGCGACTACAGGGGTTCCTGAAGTCGACCGTGCACGCGTAGGCCAAAGGCCTGCGGATAAACAGGCGGCGAACCAGCCGCCAAAGAACCAGGGAGTAACGATATGAAAAAGCTTATGTTGGGAACGGCGGCGCTGGCCATGCTGGCGGGTGCGGCCTGGGCGGAAAGCCATTCGGTTGTGCGGATGGGCACCGAAGGGGCCTATGCGCCGTACAACTTCATCAACGACGCCGGCGAAGTCGACGGGTTTGAGCGTGAGTTGGGCGATGAGCTGTGCAAGCGCGCCGAACTGACCTGCGAGTGGGTGACCAACGAGTGGGACTCGATCATTCCGAACCTCGTCTCGGGCAACTACGACACCATCATCGCGGGCATGTCGATCACCGACGAACGCGACGAGGTGATTGATTTCACCCAGAACTACACCCAGCCCGATCCGTCGTCGTTCCTTGCCCCCGAGGGTGCGGAACTGGACATGGAAGGTGGCATCTTTGCCGCGCAGACCGGCACGATCCAGGCCTCCTACATCGCCGAAATGGGTGCCACGCTGGTGGAATTCGCCACGCCGGATGAAACCATCGCCGCTGTCCGCAACGGTGAGGCCGACGCGGTTCTGGCCGACAAGGCGTATCTTGCCCCCATCGCCGAAGAAGACGCAGAGCTTGCCTTTGCCGGTGACGATATCCTGATCGGCGGCGGCGTCGGCATGGGCCTGCGCGAAAGCGATGTCGAGCTGCGTGAAAAGTTCGACGCGGCCATTCAGTCCATGAAGGACGACGGCACTCTGAACGAGTTGATCATCAAGTGGGAAATCGGCGAAACCTTCTGATGCAATCGCGGGACCGCACAGCAATGTGCGGTCCCTTGGCCTTTATCCCAGCAGCGGATCTTCAAAGCCCTGCGGCATGAAACCAAGCAGCGGGTCCTCAAAGACCGGGGACGGGCTCTTGCCAAGCAGCGGGTCTTCGAAGGCGACCGGAACCAGCGACCCGGTATCGGAATAGGCGTAGGAGACAACGGGCGGACCCGTCTTGCCCAAAAGCGGGTCTTCAAAACTGGGCATCGGCGGCTGAAACATCCCGGAGCCGTTGTCGATGACCACGGCGACGGGTTTCTTGAAGACAAATTCATCTGGCATAATGACCTCCATCGATGAACAATCGAATGACTTCAGCGTAAGGACCTGCGCCCACCGGGATACGGGGAAAAACCGGGCCAAGGACGCAGAAATGGGATCACCGCTTCCGAATCCGGTGGTTCCCGACAGATCAGACAAGAAAGCAGCCCGGCATGTTCAACTTCTGCGCTGACCCCTCGACGCTCGAAGGCGTGTCTTGGATGGCCTGCTACCTGACCACGGGCAAGCACATGGCGATCTATTGGTCCGTCGGCACTGTCCTTTTGTTGCTGGCGATCACTGCGCCATCGGCTCTGGCCTTCGGATTTGCCGGGGCGGCGGCGGCGCGGTCGCGGTTCCTGCCGCTGAACCTGCTGGGGCGCGGCTATATCGCCGTGGTGCGCGGCGTGCCGGACATCGCGTTCTTTCTGTTCTTTGTCATCGCGCTGGACCAGTTCTTTGAATGGATCCGGCATGAGATAAAATGCCCAGAGTGGGATCAACCGATCCGGCAGGGCAATGATTTTGTCGTCTGTGCGGCGGCCAAGCTGCCCTTGGGCAACTCGGCCCAATGGGTGCATGAGACCTACGGATTCTTCCTTGCGGTCCTGACCTTTGCCATCGTCTTTGGCGCGTTTGCGGCCAACGTCCTGTATGGCGCGATGCGGGCGGTGCCACGCGCGCAACTGGAAACAGCCGAAGCCTATGGCATGAACCAGCGGCAATGTTTCTGGCGCATCCTTGTGCCGCAGATGTGGGTCTTTGCCCTGCCCGGTTTGTCCAACCTGTGGATGGTGCTGATCAAGGCGACGCCGCTGCTGTTCCTGCTGGGTGTCGAGGATATCGTTTATTGGGCGCGGGAACTGGGCGGGTCCAAGACGCCGCGCTTTACCGACTATCCGCATGGCGACTGGCGGATGTGGTACTTCCTTGCGCTGCTGATCTTCTACCTCGCGTTCACGCGGGTGTCTGAACTGGCACTTGACCGGATCATGAAACGACTGACCCACGGTCAGGCGACCACCGGCGGCGAAGCGCAAAGGAAAACGGCATGAGCTGCTGGGAGACCATCGCCGACTATAGCCTGCGCTCTGTCGGGATCGGCGAGCGTTTGCTGCCGAAAGAGAACTTTACCCTCTGTCAGCAGGTGGTGCTGATCGGGTCAGGGATGATCTGGAACGTCTACTTCGGGGTGATCGCGTTGGTGTCGGGGTTCTTCCTCGCGACCGCCGTTGCCTTGGGCAAGGCCTCGGCGAACCCGCTGGCGCGCAAACTCAGCGAGTGGTTCATCTTTGTCTTTCGGGGCAGCCCGCTGTTCATCCAGTTCTTCTTTGCCTATTTCGCCTTTCTCAGCCTGAAATCGGTCTCGCCGATCTTTGACCCGTTCACGGCCGCTTGGCTGGGCGCGGCGATTGTGCTGTTTCTGAACACCGCCGCCTATTCGGGTGAGATCTTTTACGGCGCGCTGCTGTCGATCCCAAAGGGCGACATGGAGGCGGCGGATGCTTATGGGTTCGCGGGCTGGACCAAATTCAGAAAGATCACTTGGCCGACCATGCTGCGGCTGGCGTGGCCTGCCTATACGAACGAGGCGATCTTTCTGTTTCATGCGACCACGCTGGTCTATCTGTCGGGTTTTCCGGCGTGGCGGCAAAAGGGGGACGCGCTGTATTATGCCAGCTATTTCGCCGACAAGACCTTTAATCCCTTCGTGCCCTACCCGATCCTTGCGGCCTATTTTGTCCTTGTGACGCTGGTGATCATCAGCCTGTTCGGGCTGATGAACCGGCGTCTGAACCGGCATCTTCCGCAGGATGTGAGGGGGCGGATCAAGCTGCGGATGAACCTGATGCGCTAGGGGGTGTCCACGCATGGACAGCTTTGGGCCTGTGTAAAATCGAGGGGTTACAGAGGCGAATTTACCTCTCGTTAGGAAACAGCCATCATTCGGTGGCCGCCCGAAGGCCCGCGCCGCGCCGGATGACACCCACAGGAGACGCCGCCCATGCCCGCCATGACCACCTACCGCGCCGCCGTCGACCCGTCGCATTGCGACTTTCTGGGCCACATGAATGTCTCACGCTATTTCGCGGCCTGTTCGGATGCGGTCTTTGCCCTTCAGGCGGAACTGGGCCTGACGCCTGCGGACATGCGCAGCGGGCGGCGGCTGTCCTTTGCGGTGGTCCATGCCGAGAGCGATTTCCGCGCCGAACTGCACGCGGGTGACCTGTTGCGGGTAGAGACCGATGTGGTGGCGATCGGGACCAAGTCGATGACCTTTCGGCACCGGCTGTACCGGTGCCCCGATGAGACGCTGTCGTTTGAGGCGACGTTCAAAGGCGTGCTGCTGTCGCTGGAGACCCGGCGCGCGGTGGAGGTGCCACAGGACGTGCGGGACCGGGCGGCGACGTTTATGGCGGCGTAAACGCGCCAACGGTTTCGCCCGTTTTGCAGACATTGTGGCGGCTTGCCCGCCGCCCGCGCAACGCCCCCCTTGCCGGATCGCCGCCGCTAGCATATGAATTTGATCAAATTTCAAACATACGAGTCTCAAATGACCGCCCCCAGCGCCGACTGGCTGCACGACCGCCCGCAAATCCGCACCATCCGAGCCGCTGCCTGTGACGTGAACGGCGTCGCACGCGGCAAGCGCATGCCCATCCCCAGCGCGATCAAGGTGCTGACCGATGGCACCCGATTTCCCTTTTCGGCGCTGAATGTCGATATCTGGGGAGAGGATATCGAGGACAGCCCGCTGGTCTTTGACAGCGGCGACCGTGACGCCATCCTGTTCCCGACAGAGCGCGGCTTTGTTCCGATGCCGTGGCTGGAAGCGCCCAGCGCCCTGCTGCCGATCTGGATGTTCCATGAGGACGGTCGCCCCTATGGCGGCGACCCGCGTCACGCGCTGGCCACGGTGCAGCAACGCTTTGCCGACAAGGGCCTGACGCCTGTGGTCGCGGTTGAGCTGGAATTCTACTTGATCGACGACAGCGCGCGACGCTTGCAGGTGCCGGTGTCGCCGCGCACCGGCAAGAGGCGCAATGCCGCCGAGGTGCTGTCGATCCGGGCGCTGGATACCTTTGACGTCTTTTTCACCGACCTCTACGAGGCCTGTGAGGTGATGGACATTCCCGCCGATACGCTGATCTCAGAGGCGGGACTGGGCCAGTTCGAGGTCAACCTGATGCATCAGGCCGACCCGCTGAAGGCGGCAGACGATGCGTGGCTGTTCAAGACGCTGGTCAAGGGCCTGGCGCGCAAACACGGCTTTGCCGCCAGTTTCATGGCCAAACCCTATGACGATTATTCCGGCAACGGGATGCACGCGCATTTTTCCGTTTTGGACAAAGACGGCAAGAACATCTTTGACAACGGCGGCCCCGAAGGGACCGAGGCGCTGCTGCACGCCATTGGCGGCTGTATCGCGGCGCTGTCGGACAGCGCGCTGATCTATGCGCCGCATCTCAACAGCTATGATCGCATTGTGCCGGGATCACACGCGCCCTCGGCGATCTGCTGGGCCTATGACAACCGCACGGCGGCGGTGCGCGTGCCCTCTGGCCCGCCTGCGGCGCGGCGGATCGAACATCGCGTGGCCGGTGGCGACGTGAACCCCTATCTGGCGCTGGCGGCCATCCTTGGCGCGGCGCTGATGGGGATCGAGGACAAGATCACCCCGCCGGAGCGCATCACCGGCAATGCCTATGATCAGGACCTGCCGCATATTCCACGCGACTGGGGCGGGGCCATCGACGCCTTTGACGCCAGCCCCTATATGCCCCGCATCTTCCCCAAGGAGTTGATCCGCAATCTGGTGCTGACCAAGCGGCAGGAAATGCGCGACATGGAAGAGTTGACCAAGGCGGAACAGACGGAAATCTATCTGGATACGGTGTGATCTTGGGACGCTTTCGTCATACGCCAATACATAGGTGACATATGAAGATCGGTATTCTTCAGACCGGGATCGTGGTGCCAGAACTGGCCGAAACCCACGGCCAGTATCCGGATATGTTCATCGACCGGCTGGCCCATGCAGGGTTCGAGTTTGAGACATGGGCAGTGGTGAACGGGGACTTCCCGCCGGGACCAGAGGCCGCTGACGGCTGGCTGATCACCGGATCGCGGCACGGTATCTATGAGGACCACCCGTGGCTGCCGCCGCTGGAGGATTTTATCCGGCAGATCGTGGCGGCGGGCAAACCGCTGGTTGGCATCTGCTTTGGCCATCAGGTGATTGCGCAGGCGCTGGGGGGCGAGGTTGTCAAATTCCCCGGCGGCTGGTCGATTGGCCCGCAGGTCTATGACTTTGCCGGGCGCGGCCCCAAGACCGTGATGGCATGGCATCAGGATCAGGTGATCACCCCACCCGAAGGGGCGCAGACCGTGGCCTCCAGCGATTTTTGCACCCATGCGGCGCTGCTGTATCCCGGTCAGGCCTACACGGTGCAGCCGCATCCCGAATTCAACGCCCCCTTTACCAAGGGTCTGATCGACAAACGCGGACGCGGCGTGGTGCCGGACCCGCTACTGGCGCAGGCGGCGGCAGAGATCGAGACGCCGCTGGACAACGCCGAACTGATAGATGACCTGATACACTTCCTGAAACACAAGCGGTTGCCAGAGCGCGCCGCCTGAAACGCAAAGGACATAGCGTGGACAAGAGCGCCCAGACCGACTGGACCGAAAACCTGCCCGAAGCGGCCAATGCCTACCTTGAGGGGCGGCGTCTGGACGAGGTGGAGTGCATCATCTCGGACTTGCCAGGGATTGCGCGGGGCAAGGCGGTTCCGGCCTCCAAGTTTGCCCGCCAGTCGTATTTTCACCTGCCGGACTCGATTTTTTTCCAGACCATCACCGGCGACTGGGGAGAGGCGGCCTCGGACGAGGGGTTTATCGAGCGCGACATGGTCTTGCGCCCCGACATGACCACCGCGACCGCCGCGCCCTGGACCGGCGACTGGACCTTGCAGGTGATCCACGACGCCTATGACCGGCACGGCACGGCGGTGCCTTTCAGCCCGCGCAACGTGCTGAAACGGGTGGTAGCCCTGTACGAGGCGCAGGGGTGGAAGCCGGTGGTCGCACCGGAGATGGAATTCTATCTGGTGGCGCGCAACATCGACCCGGCCAAGGATATCGAGCCGATGATGGGCCGCTCTGGCCGCCCTGCCGCCGCGCGACAGGCCTATTCGATGACGGCGGTGGATGAGTTCGGCCCGGTGATCGACGACATCTATGATTTTGCCGAGGCGCAGGGCTTTGAGATTGACGGCATCACGCAGGAGGGCGGCGCCGGGCAGTTGGAGATCAACCTGCGTCATGGCAGCCCGGTCAAGCTGGCCGATGAGGTGTTCTTTTTCAAGCGGCTGATCCGCGAGGCGGCGCTGCGCCACGATTGTTTCGCCACCTTCATGGCCAAGCCGATCGCCGATGAGCCGGGCAGCGCGATGCATATCCACCACTCGGTGCTGGATATCGAGACCGGGCAGAACCTGTTTTCCGGCCCGCAAGGCGGGGAGACGGATGCGTTTTTCCACTTTATCGGCGGGTTGCAGACGCATCTGCCCTCGGCCATCGCGGTCATGGCGCCCTATGTGAACAGCTATCGCCGCTACGTAAAGGACCACGCCGCGCCGATCAATCTGGAGTGGGGGCGCGACAACCGCACCACCGGCATCCGCATTCCCCTTTCCGGCCCCGAGGCGCGGCGGGTGGAGAACCGGCTGGGCGGGATGGACTGCAATCCCTATCTGGGCATCGCGGCCTCGCTGGCCTGTGGCTATCTGGGCCTGATGGAGGAACGCCGCCCCTCGAAACAGTTCAAGGGCGATGCCTATGAGGGCGAGGGCGACATCCCGCGCGTTCTGGGTCAGGCGTTGGACATCTTCGACGAGGCAACCGCCCTGCACGAGGTTCTGGGGCCAGAGTTCGCGCGAGTCTACGGGATCGTCAAGCGGGCGGAATACGATGAGTTCCTGCAGGTCATCTCGCCGTGGGAGCGTGAGCACCTGCTGCTGAACGTCTGATCGCGGAGCGGCCCTGTGAACCTCTTGTTCAGCAATGACCGGCGCGGGGACTACCCCGAAAGCTGGTACGCGGCGGTGACGCCGCCCCTGCCCCCCTTCCCCATCCAAAAAGGTGAGATGCGGGCCGATGTCTGCGTCGTGGGCGGCGGCTACACCGGCCTGTCGGCGGCGCTGCATCTGGCAGAGGCCGGTCTGGACGTGGTGCTGGTCGAGGCGCACCGCGTGGGCTTTGGCGCGTCGGGGCGCAATGGCGGCCAGTTGGGTTCAGGCCAGCGGCAGGATCAGATCACGCTGGAAAAGATGGTCGGGCGCGACGCCGCCCGCGTGCTGTGGGATCTGGGCGAGGATGCCAAGGCGCTGGTGCACGATCTGGCTGCGCGGCATGGCATCGACTGTGACCTGCGCGAGGGGATCGCCTGGGCCGGGTCCTCGGCCGGGTCGATGCGGGACCTGCACAACTACGCCGCGCATATGGACCGGGTCTATGGCTATCCGCTGGAGGCGCTGGACCCGGAGGGGTTTGCCGCGCTTTGCCCCTCACCGCTGTATCGCGGCGGGATTGTCGACCGGGGGGCGGGGCATCTGAACCCGCTGAAGCTGGCCAAAGGTCTGGCGCAGGCGGCGCAGGCCGCTGGCGCGCGGATATTTGAGCGCAGTCTGGTGCTGGACGTGACCGAGGGGACCAAACCCACCGTCAAGACAGAATCCGGGCGGATCACGGCGGATCATGTCGTGCTGGCCTGCAACGGCTATCTGGGGCGGCTGAACCGGCGGGTGGCGGCGCGTGTCATGCCGATCAACAATTTCGTCGTCGCCACCGAGCCGCTGGGCGCGCGCGCCGCAGAGGTACTGACGCAGGACGTTGCCGTGTCCGACGACCGCTTTGTCGTCAATTACTTTCGCCTGTCGCCCGACAAGCGCCTGCTGTTCGGCGGCGGCGAAAGCTATGGCTATCGCTTTCCCGCCGACATCCGCGCCACCGTGCGCAAACCGATGACAGAGGTGTTCCCGGCGCTGCGCGACGTGGCGTTGGACTATGCTTGGGGCGGCACGCTGGCGATCACGCTGAAACGTCTGCCACATCTGGAACGGGTCGCGCCCAACATCCTCAGCGCCTCGGGCTATTCCGGCCACGGCGTCGGCAACGCGGTGCAGGCGGGCAAATTGATGGCAGAGGCGATCCGGGGGCAATCCGCCGGGTTCGATGCCTTTGCCGCCCTGCCCGCTCCGGCCTTTCCCGGCGGGCCGCTCCTGCGCGCGCCGCTGCTGACGCTGGGGATGACATGGTACGCGATGCGCGACCGGCTGGGCGTCTGACTGGGCGTCTGACAGGCCCCGCGCCCCAAATTCCTGCAAACACCGGCCCCCGGACGGGTCTGGATCGCCCTGCCGGGGCGGCCCCTGCGGCTGTAATTCGCCGCCAAGGCGCGATGCGTCGCTTTTAGGCTTCCCCGACGCGCGCATCTGATTTACATTTTTGAAAACCAAAATTCAGGATTTTGAAAACATGCTCCCGAATATGCACGACGCCGAACCGATCCCAGCCGAAGCCCGCGCCGAGATCGACCGCCTTTTGCAATCCGGCGACCTGTTTCGCTACACCGCCCCCGAAGATGCCCCCGTCGCGCTGCTGGAACGTGAGTTCGCCGCCTTTATGGGGACAAAATACGCGCTGGCAGTGTCCAGCTGCTCTGCCGCGCTGTTCCTGTCGCTGGAGGCGCTGAACCTGCCCAAGGGCGGGCGCGTGCTGATCCCCGGGTTCACCTTTGCCGCCGTGCCGTCATCGGTCATTCACGCCGGTCTGGTGCCGGTGCTGTGTGAGGTGGGTGAGAACTATCGCATCGACATGGCGGATTTCGCCGCCCGCCTGCCTCAGGTGGACGCCGTCATCGTCAGCCACATGCGCGGCCATACCTCTGACATGGACGCGATTCTGGCGCTTTGCGCCAAGGCCGATGTGCCGGTGATCGAGGACGCGGCGCACAGCCTTGGCACCACGTGGCACGGGCGCAAGATCGGTACGCTGGGCCGGGTCGGCTGTTTCAGCTTTCAAAGCTACAAGCTGGTCAATGCGGGCGAAGGCGGCATTCTTGTCACCGACGACGCCGATCTGGTGGCGCGCGCGGTGATCCTGTCGGGCGCCTATGAGCACGCTTGGGCCAAACACCTGTCCCCCGGCGACAACACCGCCGAACTGGAGCAAGCCTTTGCCCGCTGGCAGAACAAGCTGCCGCTGTACAACCTGCGCATGTCGAACCTGTCGGCGGCGGTGATCCGTCCGCAACTGTCCCATATCGACCAGCGTGTTGCCGATGGCCGCCGCAATCACGACCACGTCGCCGCAACCATCACCCAAAGCCCGTGGATCGACGTGCCCGCGCATCTGCCGCCCGAGGAACGCGCGCCGGATTCGCTACAGTTCAACCTGACCGGCCTGTCGGACGACGAGGTCCGTGACTTTGTCGCCGCCGCCGCAGACGAAGGCGTCAAGGTGCAGGTCTTTGGCCTGAGCCGCGACAACGCGCGGGCCTATTGGAACTGGCAGTTCCTGCCCGAAATGCCCGAACTTCCGCGCACGCGCGCCATGCTGATGCGCGCCTGCGACACCCGACTGCCTGCCCGCCTCACACTCACGGACTGCGATGCCGTGGCCGCGATTCTTGTGCGCGCCGCGGAACAGGCCGCAACACCGACGCGCGCCTACGGCACTTGAGGCCGGTTCTGCCGCCGGGACGTGCCCTGTTAGGGACGCGCCCGGCACAGTGTGACCGGGACAGGGTTTGTCCCGGTTACACGCTCTGACAACCAAACGAAAAACGGCCCGGACGAGCCGGGCCGCGCAAACCGATTGGGTGCAGGGCTGCGCCCTACAGGGCCGGTTACTTTTCCAGCTTGGACAGTTTGCTTTGCAAATCCGTCAGCTGTTGTTTGATCGATTCGAGGTCTTCCTTGCCCTGCGACGCGGGCTTTTTACCCTCTTCGTCGGCAGCCGCCCCGGTCATCGCCTTCATAAAGGCCTCTTGCTGGGCTTGCATCGCCTCCAGGCTTTTGGCCATCGGGTTCATCGAGTTCACGTTCTCCAGCCATTTCGACTGGCTGTCGCGGAACATTTCAAAGCTGGCGGCCAGAAACTGCGGCACGGCGCTGGTGGCGTGGGTCGTGTAGCTGCGCACCAGATCGGTCAGCACGCTGATCGGCAGCACGCTCTGGCCCTTGCTTTCGTTCTCGGCCACGATCTGCAGCAGGTACTGCCGGGTCAGGTCGTCACCGGATTTCAGGTCGATGATCTTGACCTCGCGCCCGTCGCGGATGAACCCGGCAATGTCCTCAAGTGTGACATAGTCGGAGGTTTCCGTATTATAGAGCCGCCGGCTGGCGTAGCGCTTGATCAGAAGCGGTTTTTCACTCTCGGCCACAGGCTCCCCTCCCTTGCCAATGATGCGTTGCAGCAATCCTATGCGAGCGCAGAAGAAAAGGAAAGTCCAGCGGTGTTTATCCTGCGGATGGCCGCTATGCGGTCAGAACAGGCTGCCCTGTTCGGGTGGCTTGGGCTTGGCCGGTTTGCGAGATGAAGAGCCGCCGCCAAGTTTCAGCTTGCCATCGGCAAATTCGATTTCGAGGCCGGTGGCGTTTTCCGCCGTCTCCTTGGTGGTCACCACATGGCCGTCGCCGCGCACCACCGCATAGCCGCGCCGCAGCGTCTCGCGGTAGCCCAGCGTCTCGTGCAGGCGGGTCAGGGCGTCCAGACGGGCGCGCAGATCGGTCTGGCGAGCGTCCTGTCCATCGCCCAGGCGGCGGGTCAGATCAGCCAGCCGGGTCTTCTGCACCGCGATCTCGCGCAGGATGGCGCGCGGGCTAAGCCGGTCAGCGCGGCGGCCCAGCGCCTCGCGCCGCGCCAGAACCAGCCGCTCCAGCGCGGGCGACAGGCGGTCGGCGCGTTCCGACAGGCGGCGCTGTTCGACCGACAGGGCGCGGGTCAGGACGGCGGGGCGCAGGCTGCCGGCGACCTCTGACAGCGCCAGCTTGCGGCGGTCGACGCTGCGCGTCAGCGCCTGCGGCAGACGTTCGCCCATGATGTCCAGCCGCTGGCGCGGCCCGTCCAGCAATTCCTCGACCCGCGGCAGAGCGCGCGACAGGTCGCGCAGCCGCTGGCCGCGCACCTCCAGCCGCTGCACCATGGCGCGGTCCGTGCGGGTGCCGAAATCGCGCACCGCGCCGATCAGATCCATCCGCACCGGCACCGCCAGTTCCGCCGCCGCCGTGGGGGTGGGCGCGCGCCGGTCAGACACAAAGTCGATCAGCGTGGTGTCGGTCTCATGCCCCACCGCCGAGATCAGCGGAATCTCCGACGCCGCCGCCGCCCGCGCAACCGCCTCTTCGTTGAAGCCCCACAGATCCTCGACCGACCCACCGCCGCGCGCAACGATCAGCAGGTCAGGCCGGGGCAGCGCGCCGCCGGGCGTCATGCGGTTGAAGCCCTCGATGGCGCGCACCACCTCGGGCGCGCATTTCGCGCCTTGCACAGCAACGGGCCAGATCAGCACCTTGCGCGGGAACCGCTCGCGCAGGCGGTGCAGGATGTCGCGGATCACCGCGCCCGAGGGCGAGGTCACAACCCCGATGATCTCTGGCAGGTAGGGCAGCGGCCTCTTACGTTCCGCCGCGAACAGCCCTTCGGCCTGCAACATCGCCTTGCGTTTTTCCAGCATGGCCATCAGCGCGCCCGCCCCCGCCGGGCGGATTTCCTCGATGACGATCTGGTACTTGGACTGGCCGGGGAAGGTGGTCAGACGGCCAGTGGCGACCACCTCCATCCCCTCCTCGACGGGGGTCTGCTGGCGCGCGGCGACGCCTTTCCACATGATCCCCGAAATCACCGAGCGGTCGTCCTTGAGGTCCAGATACACATGCCCGGACTTTGGACGGCTGACGCGCCCGACCTCACCGCGCACCCGGACAAAGCCGAACTCGCCCTCGATCACCCGTTTGACCGCGCCCGACAGCTCGGTGACTGAGAACTCCGGCGTGTTGCCCTCTGGTCCGTCCTCGATCAGGTCCATGCCGCCTCGCTTGCTCTTGCCTGCGCGGGACCTTAAACGACCCCCAACCGCCGGAAAAGCCACCCCGGGCTTCTTCTTGGTCAAAATACTCCGGGGGAGTCGCCATAGGCGACGGGGGCATGCCCCCTTCCCGGCCCAACAAGGAGCACGCCCGTGAATATCCTCATCCTCGGCAGCGGCGGCCGTGAACACAGCCTCGCATGGGCCACGCTGCAAAACCCCAAGTGTGACAAGCTGATCGTGGCCCCGGGCAACGCGGGCATCGAACTGATCGCCGAATGTGCGACACTCGACATCGAAAACCCCGGCGCGGTCACCGAATTTGCCGGCGAACACGCCATTGATCTGGTGATCATCGGCCCCGAGGCGCCGCTGGCGGCGGGTGTCGCCGACCGCCTGCGCGAGGCGGGGTTTCTGGTCTTTGGCCCCTCTGCGGCGGCGGCCCAACTAGAGGCTTCCAAAAAATTCACCAAGGAAATCTGCGATGCCGCCGACGCGCCGCAGGCCAGTTGGGTCGCCTTCAACGGCCCCTCGGGCGCACACCACTATATCGAGGCCGTCGGCGCGCCGATCGTGGTCAAGGCCGACGGGCTGGCCGCTGGCAAAGGTGTGGTCGTGGCGATGGATGAGGCCACCGCCAAAGCGGCGGTCGATGAGATGTTCGGCGGCGCCTTTGGCGCGGCCGGGGCCGAGATCGTGATCGAAGATTTCATGACCGGCGAAGAGGCGTCTTTCTTTGTGTTGGTCGACGGAGACACCTGCCTGCCCATCGGCACCGCGCAGGATCACAAGCGCATCGGAGAGGGCGACACCGGCCCCAATACTGGCGGCATGGGGGCCTATTCCCCCGCCCCGGTCATGACACCAGAGGTCACGCAAAAGGCGCTGGACCAGATCGTGCGCCCGACCATGGCCGAGATGGTCAAGCGCGGGATGCCCTATCAGGGTGTGCTCTATGTCGGCCTGATGATCGAGGACGGGCAGCCCCGGCTGGTGGAATTCAACGCGCGCTTTGGCGACCCGGAATGTCAGGTGCTGATGCTGCGCCTTGGCGCGCAGGCGCTGGACCTGATGCATGCCTGCGCCGAAGGCCGGCTGGCAGAGGCGCAGGTCACATGGGCCGACGACCACGCCATGACCGTTGTCATGGCGACCGAAGGCTACCCCGGTGCCTATGCCAAGGGCAGCGAGATCGGCGGGCTGGAAGGTTTGCCTGAGGACAGCTTTCAGATGATGTTCCACGCGGGCACCAAGGCCGAGGGCGGCCGCGTTCTGGCCAATGGCGGGCGGGTGCTGAACGCCACCGCGCGCGGCGACACCCTGCAAGAGGCGCGCGACCGGGCCTATGCCATGGTTGACGCTGTGGACTGGCCGCAAGGCGTGTTCCGCCGCGACATCGGATGGCGCGCGCTTGACTGAGGCGTTCACGTTCCGCCTCGGCCCGATCGGGAAAACGGTCACATGGCGTCTGGAGGGCGATCTGCTGACCGGCCCGCACGGCACCTGCGACCTGAGCGGGATCGAAACGGCGGGTTTTGTCGACACGACCGTTCAGCTGATGCGGATGCGGCGGCTGGATCTCAAGGGGCCATCGGGGGTGTGCCGGATTTCGATCAACACCCGCCGCGGCCTGCCCCCGGACGATCCGAACCGTGCCGCCCACAGTGCCTTGTGTCGGCGGGTGGCCGACCGCCTGTCCGCGCGCGCCCCGGACCTGACAGTGACACTCGGCGAGAGCGGCGCAATGCGGGCGCTGTGGTTCGGGATTGGGGTCCTGTCGCTGGTCATGGGTCTGGGGATCGGCGGTGCGGCGCTGGCCACGGGCGTCAGCTCTGACCGGTTGGTCGGCATGATTGCCCCGGTGGCCGTGCTGGCCCTGTTCGGCGGGGTATTGATGCACCGCCACGCGCCGTGGCGCAAACAGCCGGACATCCCGGTGTCAGAGCTGCCCGCCTTGCTGGATCTGCTGGACCCGCCAAAAGCGCCTGATCGGGACGTTTGACATTTCGCCCGCCGCGCACCGGCGCTAGGGTCGCGCCATGACCCTCTCTGATCACGATAAGCCACTGCTGGGCATCACCCTGATGCTGGGCTTTTGCCTGCTGGCGCCGTTTGGCGATTCGCTGGCCAAGCTGTTGGGCCCGGAAATGGCGGTGGGCCAGCTTGTCACCCTGCGCTTTGCCTTTCAGGCGGCGATCCTGGTGCCGTTGACGCTGCTCACCGGGCGGGTCTGGCGGATGAGCCGGGGCGAATTCGGCTTTGTGGTGCTGCGCACGCTGCTGCACATCGTGGGCATTTCCCTGATGTTCAGCGCGCTGCTTTATCTGCCGCTGGCCGATGCGGTGGCCATCGCCTTTGTGATGCCCTTCATCATGCTGCTGCTGGGCTACTGGTTTCTGGGCGAAGAGGTGGGCGTCCGGCGTTTCACCGCCTGCGCGGTGGGCTTTGCCGGGACACTGCTGGTGGTGCAGCCCGCCTTTACCGATGTCGGCTGGCCCGCGCTGCTGCCGCTGGGGGTGGCACTGGTGTTTTCGCTGTTCATGCTGGTCACGCGGCGCATCGCCGGGACAACCGACCCGATCGGGATGCAGGCGGTGTCGGCGCTGATCGCGCTGGTCCTGCTGGTGCCGGTCATGGCGCTGACCCCCGCTGCTGTTCTGCCAGAGCTCGCATGGATCCCCCCCGGACAGCGCGGCTGGGTGCTGATCGCGCTGATGGGCACCGCAGGGACCTTTGCGCATCTGCTGATGACATGGTCGCTGCGCTATGCGCCTGCTGCGACGCTGGCCCCGATGCAGTATCTGGAGATCCCCTTTGCCACCGCCGTCGGCTTTGCCATCTTCGGCGACCTGCCCGGCCCGCTGGCCACCGTGGGCATTGCCATCACCATCGGCGCGGGCCTGTATATTGTCATCCGCGAGCGGGCCATGTTCCGGGCGCGTCCGCCAGCCCCGCAAGCAATGCACTCAGGCACGCCACCGGCAGGATAAGCAGCATTGCGGGCGCGTCCATCGTCAGCCGCACCGGGCCGTCGACCTCGTTCGAGGTGCCGGTCATGCCTGCGGGCGTGAATGTCAGCCCGTCGATGGGCCAGCGCAGCCCCGACGACCGCCCCGTCACCGGCGCCATCGGATACAACGAAAACCGGGTGCCCGTTGGCAGGTCCAGCGACAGCTCCGGCGGGCAGACCATCACCACATCCTCGGCCCCGATCAGCAGGCAGCGCCGGTCGGGGCGTTTGACCAGCACGGTCATCGCCGCAAGCTGATGATCCAGCCGCTGCCCCAAAAAGCCGTAGCCAAAGACCAAAGGTGCCTCGATATGGCGCAGGCATTTGTCGAAATCGGTGCTGTTCTGTTCGCGGATCGCGCGCAGCACGCCCGCGTCCAGTTGCGCCTGCACCTCTGGCGGCAATGAGTCCATGTCGCCATAGACCGCGTCCGGCATCCGCCCCAGAGCCAGCACCTGCGCCGCGCCACCATCGGCCGCCACCACCATGCCCGCAGCCGGCAAAGCCGCCGCCAGAACCTGCCGGTCGACCTCTCCGCCACCGACAAGCAACACTGGCGCGGAGTATTGAACAATTTTAGTATTCATGGCCGATTAATGACGTTTTGGGAAACAGACCACAATCCGGTCATGAAATGATACCGTTGACGGCACAGATTCGAACAGCTTTCGTCTCGGTCAACGTGGTAAACACACTGTTGCAGAACGAATGAAAGTGAGCAGACCATGGTGAGTTCGAGCAAGATCCTGACCGTGTCCTATGGCACCTTCTCCTGTACCGCCGAAGGATTTGACGATCCGATGGAAGTGGTCAAGGAAACAACGCATTTCTTTCGCGGCGTTGTGGGCGAGGACCGGTTCTTTGGTGCCGAACCGCCGCAGTTCGACCCTGAACTGGCCACCGAATACCTGCGCGACCGGATGGCCGACACCGGCGGCACGCTGTCGCTGGGCAGCCCGCCCCGGGTGATGGCCGCCGCCGCCTCTGCCGGGGCGATGGCCGCCGCGATGAAAGGCCCCGCCGCACACACACATGATCAGGACGCCCTGCTGCCCGATGACGACACCATCGAGGCCACCGCCGTCCTGACGGAAACTTTGGCGCCGGACGTGTCCGACCTCGACCATGAGGCCGTGCTGGACCATCTGGTGCCCGACGGGCCGGAGGCGGCGCCTGCTCCGCACGTCTCCGCTCCGGACGATATCGCCGCCAAGCTGGACCGCATCCGCGCCGTTGTTGCGCAGACCGCCGAGGACGATGCCGAAGAGGACGCGCCCGAAATGGCGCCCGAAATGGCGGATGTCCCGGTCGAGGCCCCTGTGGCCGAGACGCTTGTCGCAGAGCCCGTTGTCGAAGATCCCGTTGTCGAAGAGCCTGTGGTCGAAGACCTCCTCGTCGAGAACCCTCTGGCCGAGGACCCGCTTGACGAAGAGGCGCTTTACGATGGCACGCCCGAAGAGGTGTCCCTGCGTGATGAGACGCCAGAGGACGATGCCCCGGAGGAAGACGCGCGGGATGACGCGCTGGAATCTCTGTTGGGGGAACTAGCGGTCGAAAGCGGCGATGCCGACGCCGCTGAACTGAACGACGACATCGACCTTGAAGACGACGACTACGACGATGACGCCGAAGACAGCGCCTTGGATGCCGCCGTCGCCAGCCTGATGGCCAGCAACGACGATGACGACGATGCACCCGCCGACGCGCGGCCGCTTGCCGCTGCGATCTCTGCCGTCGCGGCGCTGGCCGCCGGGCAGGCCGCCGACGATGACGACGACGACGAAGACGCGCTTGAGCCCGAGACCGCCGAGCTGGACGACCTGGACCAGCCCGCAATCGCGGACAGCGCCCTTACAGACACCGACCACACGGCCGCGCCCGTTCTGGGCCGGAACTGGGCCGCCGAAGGACCGCTGTCCCCCCCGTCCGAACCCAAGGCTGCGGAAACGCCGGAACCCACGCGTGACCCGGCCCCTCAGGCCACGCAACTGCGGGCCCGTGTGGTCAAGGTCAAGCGCGCCGCCTTTGAACAGGCGATCGACGATGGGATGCTCGAAGAGATCGAGGACGAGGGTCTGCCGCCGCCTGCGCCCAAGGCGGAAATCAGCAGCCTGTCGGTCGACGAAGAAGAGGAACTCGCCCGCGAACTCGCCGCCGTAAAGGCCGAACTGGCCAGCGATTTCGGTGCCTGGGATGACGATGATGATGACGATGCCTCCCCGGACCCGACCTTTGCGTCGACCATGCCGGGCATTGCCGCCATTGATCCCGAAACGGACGAGGACGACACCGCTGTTGCGCCCGACCATGCCGCGCCGCTGCGTCTCGACAATCCCATAGCCGCGCCCGCAACCTCTGCCGATCTGGATTGGGACGAGGACCGCGACGAAGACATGCAGACCAGCGCCCGCAAGGCCGTCAAGCTGGCCAGCCCGGCCCGCGCCCTGCTGACCGAACACGAGGTCGAGGATGACGACACCTCGCGGCTGATGGATCAGACCGACAACGAGATGGACGAACCCGAAGGCAACCGCCGCCGCAGCGCCATCGCGCATCTGCGCGCCGCCGTCGCCGCGACCAAGGCCGACCGCCTGCTGGGCAAAAAGGCCGACGCCGCAGAAGAACAGGAACCCTACCGCGAGGATCTGGCCAGCGTGGTGCGCCCGCGCCGCCCGCAAAGCGTCTCACGCCCGACCGAACGCCCTGAGGCCCCCGCCGAGGCACCGACACCGCTGAAACTGGTGGCCGAACAGCGCGTTGTCGCCTCGGATGAGATCAAGCCTGCGGCAGAGGCCGGTCCGGTCCGTCCCCGCCGTGTGCGCCGCACGGAACCGGCCCCCACGCCGGCGATGGACGCAGGCGACGAGTCAGGCTTTGCCGCCTTCGCCGAGGATGTGGGCGTCAAGGATCTGCCCGAATTGCTGGAGGCCGCCGCCGCCTACATGTCCTACGTCGAGGGCCGCGATCAATTTTCGCGCCCGCAACTGATGACCACCCTGCGTCAGGCGGAATTGACCGACAGTTCGCGTGAGGACCGTCTGCGCAGCTTTGGCCAGCTTCTGCGCGAAGGAAAAATCCGCAAGACCTCGGGCGGTCGGTTTACCGCCGCCGAAACGATCAGCTTCAAGCCCGCCGCCAACGGCTGAGCCTGTTGCCCCCGACAAAAAGCCCCCCGCGATGCAGATCGCGGGGGGCTTTTTCATGTCATGTCATGTCAGGGCGGGCGTCAGTCCTTGGCGTCCGGGTCCGGCTGGCCGACGCCTTTGAAAATCGGCTTCAACGGCAAAATCCACGCGACGCCAAAGATCACGTAGATCACAAATTCCACCGCCAGCGGCAGTTGCCACAGGTTCAACCGGCTCAGGATGCCCCATGCCAGCACGATATACAGCGGAAAGCCCACCAGCAGCACAAAGAGGGACCACCGCTTGCGCGCCTTGTAGCTGAGTGCCATGTTCTTGCTCCTCTCGACAGCGCGGCGGGGGATCGCCCCGCCCTTGCCTGCGGATTTAGTCCTCGAAGGGGTCGGTGACCAGAATCGTGTCGTCGCGTTCCGGTGAGGTCGACAACAGCGCCACCGGGCAGCCAATCAACTCCTCGACCCGGCGCACGTATTTGATCGCCGCCGCGGGCAGATCGGCCCAGCTGCGCGCGCCTTCGGTCGACTCGCTCCAGCCGTCCATTTCCTCGTAGATCGGCACGCAGCGCGCCTGCTGCTCGGACGCAAACGGCAGGTAGTCCAGCCGCGTGCCGTCCAGGTCGTAGCCGACGCAGATCTTGAGGGTTTCAAACCCGTCCAGCACGTCCAGCTTGGTCAGAGAAATACCGTTGACGCCCGACGTGGCGCAGGTCTGGCGCACCAGAACCGCGTCGAACCAGCCGCAGCGCCGCTTGCGGCCGGTGGTGGTGCCAAACTCGTGGCCGCGTTCGCCCAGCCGCTGGCCATCGGCGTCCAGCAGTTCGGTCGGGAAAGGCCCCTCACCGACGCGGGTGGTGTAGGCCTTGACGATGCCCAGCACAAAATCAATTGCCCCCGGCCCGATCCCGGTGCCGGTCGCCGCCTGCCCCGCGATCACGTTGGACGAAGTGACAAAGGGATAGGTGCCAAAGTCGATGTCCAGCAGCGCGCCTTGCGCGCCCTCGAACAGGATACGATCCCCGGCGCGGCGCTTTTCGTTGAGGATTTTCCAGACCGGCCCGGCGTATTCCAGAATTTTCGGCGCGATTTCGCGTAGTTGCGCGATCAGCGCGGCGCGGTCCACCGGGTCGATCCCCAGACCACGGCGCAGGGGATCGTGGTGCTGCAATGCGCGGTCCACCCGCGCCTCCAGCGTGGCATCGTCGGCCAGATCGGCGACGCGAATCGCCCGGCGGCCCACCTTGTCCTCATAGGCGGGGCCGATGCCGCGCCCGGTGGTGCCAATTTTGGTGCCCTTGCTGGCCGCCTCTTCGCGGGCGCGGTCCAACTCGCCGTGGATCGGCAGGATCAGCGGCGTGTTTTCCGCGATCATCAGCGTTTCCGGCGTGATCTCAACGCCCTGCGCGCGCACGGTTTCGATTTCCTGCATCAGGTGCCAAGGGTCCAGCACAACGCCATTGCCGATCACCGACAGCTTGCCCCGGCGCACAACCCCCGAGGGCAGCGCGTGCAGCTTGTAGACCTTGCCATCGACGACAAGGGTATGACCCGCATTGTGACCACCCTGAAAGCGGCAGATCACATCCGCCCGGCTGGACAGCCAGTCGACGATCTTGCCCTTGCCCTCGTCACCCCACTGCGCGCCCACGACGACCACATTAGCCATGGATTTCCCCTTTACCGGCGTTGCAAACCCGCGTGTGTATACGCGCGCAATCCCGCCTGCGAAACCGCAAAAACGCCGCAAGAGGCTGGACAGGGGCGGCGTGTCAGGGCAGCAAGGCACCAAACCCCGGGAGGCACCCAAAATGAGTTTCTTTCTGCGCTGGCTCTTTGCCTTTGTGCTGCTGGCAGCGACGTTCAATCCGACGCAATGGAACTATGTCCGTTGGGCATCTGCCAATTTCGACACGCAAATGCCGGTTGTGGTGCTGCTCGGCCTTGTGCTGCTGATCGGTTACATTATCTACTTGCGCGCCACGCTGCGGTCGATCGGTCTGTTCGGCATGGCGCTGATCCTGGCCCTTGTGGGCGCGATTCTCTGGGTGCTGATCTTTTACGGTCTGGTCGACCTCAGCGATCCCAAGCTGGCCACATGGATCGGGATTTTTGCCCTGTCGCTGGTGCTGGGCGTGGGTCTCAGCTGGTCGATCATCCGGCGCAGGCTGTCCGGTCAGGTCGATATGGACGACGTCGAGGAATAAGCCTCAACAGCCGTCGCGGCCCAGCACAAGCACCCAGATATTGCCGTCGCCGCGCACCAGACCGTAGTCGCTGACGCCGCCGTTCAACATGTTGCGGCGGTGTCCGGGTGAGGTCATCCAGTCGGCAAACACCTCTTCGAGGCTGCGCTGGCCCTTGGCGATGTTCTCGGCGATCTGGCAGGGGCGATAGCCGGCGCGCCGGGCGCGGTCCATGACATCGCTGCCATCGGACCCGCTGTGCGCAAAGAACCCCCTGCGCGCCATGTCGCGCGCGTGGCGGCGCGCCGCCTTTTCCAGCGGTGCAGAGGAGGACAGCGGCGCCAGCCCGGCCTCGGCGCGCAGCCCGTTCAACAGCGCGCGTTCCTCCCCCGCGCAGGCCACCCCCGCCGTCATCACCAGTGCCAAAGCCAACCACCGCATGCCCGTGCCCTCCTACAAGGTTTCTGCCAGCCTCCGTGCCAACCGGGTCTGGCGTCCGATTGCGGCCTCCAGATCGAAACTGACGACCTGTCCGTCGCGGACCACCGCGCGCCCCTCGACGATCAGGTCGCGGACCTTTTGCGGTCCCGCCAGCAACAGCGCCGCCGGATCCCAACTGCCCGCGCTTTCGACGCCAGAGACATCCCACAGCGCCAGATCTGCCCGTTTCCCGACCGCGATCTGACCACAGTCGTCGCGGCCCAGCACCTCGGCCCCGCCACGTGTCGCGATCCACAGTGCCTCACGCGCGCTCATGGCGTCCGCGCCGCGTGCGACCCGCTGCAACAGCATGGCTTGCCGCGCCTCTGCCGCAAGGTTGCTGGTATCATTGCTGGCCGACCCGTCGACGCCAAGCCCAACCTTCACCCCGGCATCCCTCATCGCCCGAACCGGCGCGATTCCGCTGCCCAGACGGCAGTTGGAGCAGGGGCAATGCGCCACCCCGGTCCGGGTCCGCGCAAACAGGGCAATCTCTTGCGCGTCCAGCTTGACGCAGTGGGCGTGCCAGACATCCTCACCGGTCCAGCCCAGATCTTCGGCGTATTGGCCGGGGCGACAGCCGAAATGCGCCAGCGAATAGGCGACGTCCTCATCGTTTTCCGCCAGATGGGTGTGCAGCATCACCCCCTTGGCGCGCGCCAGCAGGGCGGCGTCGCGCATCAGCTCGCGGCTGACGGAGAACGGCGAACAGGGAGCCACGCCGACGCGCACCATCGCGCCGGGGCGCGGATCATGAAAGCCGTCGATCACCCGGATGCAATCGTCCAGAATGGCGGCCTCACGCTCGACCAGACTGTCGGGGGGCAGGCCCCCGGCGCTTTCGCCGATGCTCATCGCGCCGCGTGTGGGATGGAACCGCAGCCCCACGTCCGCCGCCGCCGCAATGGTGTCATCCAGCCGCGCGCCATTGGGATAGAGGTACAGGTGGTCAGAGGTCAGCGTGCAGCCCGACAGCGCCAGTTCCGCCAGCCCGACCTGGGCGGAAACAAACATCTCTTCGGGACCAAAGCGCGCCCAGATCGGGTAGAGCGTCTTGAGCCAGCCGAACAGCAGCGCATCCTGCCCGCCGGGCACCGCGCGGGTCAGCGTCTGGTACAGATGGTGGTGCGTGTTCACCAGACCGGGCGTGACCACGCAGGTCCCCGCGTCGACCACCGTGCCCTGCGTGGTCAGCCCTTGACCGATCTCAGCGATCACCCCATCGCGCAGGCGCAGGTCGACGCCGCACAGTTCGGTTTTCGCGTCGTCCATACACAGGGCGGTGCGCGCATTGCGGATGAGAATTTCGGATTGTGCCATATCAGCCTCTCACAAAACCCCAATTCGGTGAGAGATCCGCCAAAGCGCGCCAGAATGGGGGAAAGGACGCGCGCTTTGCCCGGATCGCCTACCCTTTGCGATGCAGAAAGTCCAGCGCAGCGGCATGAATACGGGGGTTGGCAGCGGCCACCGCGCGCCCGCCGTCATGGACCGGGCCGCCCTCCCAGTTGGTGACAATGCCGCCTGCGGCCTCGATCACCGCGATGGGGGCCATGATGTCATAGGTCTGCAAACCGGCCTCGATCACCAGATCAATCTGCCCCGCCGCCAACAGCGCATAGGCGTAACAATCCATGCCATAGCGCACCAGCCGCGCCTGTGCCGCGACCCGGTCAAAGCCTGCGCGGTCGTCGGGCGTGCCGACCTCTGGGAAGGTGGTGAACAGGATCGCCTGATCCAGCCGGGTGGTGTCGCGGGTGCCCAGCGCGCCGCCGCCATGCGGCCCGGCGAAATCGGCGCGGCCAAACCCGCCGCGAAACCGTTCATTGGTGTAGGGCTGGTCGATCACGCCATAGAGCGGCCCCTGCGCGTCGCGCACCGCGATCAACACGCCCCAGGTGGGCGTGCCGGACATAAAGCCACGGGTGCCGTCGATCGGGTCCAGCACCCATGTCAGGCCGCTGTCGCCTGCGCTGGTGCCGTATTCCTCACCGAGAATCGCGTCGTTCGGGCGGCGTTGCGCCAGCAGATCGCGCATGGCGCGTTCTGCTGCCCGGTCGGCCGCAGTCACCGGATCGAATCCGGCCCCACCGGCCTTGTTCTCGGTGGTTAGCCCGTGCTGTCGAAAATAGGGCAGAATCACCTTGCCCGCCGCGTCGGCCAAGGCCTCGGCGGTGTCCATCAGCTCTCGTGAGAGATCACCTTCGATCCGGTCCATGCGTCCCTCCTGTACCCGTCACCGGGCTACAGCAGGGACTGGATCGGCTCAAGCCACGTCAGAGAGAACGCGCGCCAGTTCGAACAGGCGACGACGCTGGTTTTCCGGGATCGCGTAGTAGGAACGGACCAGATCCAGTGCCTCTTTGTCGCCCATGATATCGGCCGGAATGCTTTCGCCGCTCTGCGGTTCGGCATTCTCGTTCTCGATTCCCTCGAAGAAAAAGCTCACGGGGACGTCCAGAGCGTCGGCAATGTCCCAGAGCCGTGAGGCACTGACACGATTGGCGCCGGTTTCGTATTTCTGGATCTGCTGGAACTTGATACCGACGCGTTCTGCCAGTTGCTGCTGGGTCATTCCGACCAGCCAACGGCGATGCCGGATTCGTTTGCCGACGTGAACATCAACGGGGTGCGCCATCTGTGTCTTCCTGTACTATGGGTGTGACCAGATGAGCCGAGACCGTACCCCAATCCCCCAAAGGCCCGCATCATCCTGCACGTATATACCCTGAATTGCTACATCATAACGGGCCTCGAAATCAAGCCGCGCGACCACCCAATGATGGAAAACCAAACCCAAAAACACGACAAAGTTGAATAGGGTCCTTATCCTTTTGGATACTTTTGCGGGGCATCGGGATGGTCGATGGCTTTGCCTCCTGCGCGATCTCCGCTAGGCAAAGGCATAAATCGCAAGCGGAGACCGGTATGCGCGCCTACTATCTGACCGACCACGACAGCCCGCCCAGCCTGAGCGAAATCGCCGTGCCAGAGCCCGGTCCGGGTGAAATCCGGCTGCGGATCGCCGCCTGCGGTCTGAATTTCGCTGATCTGCTGATGCAAAAAGGCACCTATCAGGACACCCCCGCCCTGCCCTTTGTCCTCGGGATGGAGGTGTCGGGAATCGTCGATGCGCTGGGGCCGGATGTCGACAGCTTCAAACCCGGCGACCGGGTGGCGGTGTTCGGCGGCAAGGGCGGGCTGGCGGAGTACGGCTGTTTTCCGGCCTCCCGCGCGGTGCATCTGCCCGACAGCATGGGCTGGGTCGATGCGGCGGCGTTCCAGATCGCCTATGGCACCAGCCATGTGGCGCTAGACCACCGCGCGCGTTTGCAACCGGGCGAAACCCTGCTGGTGCTGGGCGCGGCGGGCGGCGTCGGCCTGACGGCAGTGGAGATCGGCAAGCTGATGGGCGCGCGGGTCGTGGCCTGCGCCCGCGGCGCGGACAAGCTCGCCGCCGCCAAGACTGCGGGCGCCGACCACCTGATTGATGCCTCCGACGCCGACATCCGGGCCGAGATGAAGGCGCTTGGCGGCGCGGATGTGGTCTATGACCCGGTCGGCGGCGACCAGTTTCAGGCCGCTTTCCGGTCCTGCCGACCAGAGGCGCGCATCCTGACCATCGGCTTTGCCTCTGGCGAGGTGCCGCAGATCAAGGCCAATCACCTGCTGGTCAAGAACCTGTCGGTCATGGGGCTGTACTGGGGCGGCTATCTGGGGTTCCGCCCAGAGGTGCTGACCGGATCGCTGGCGCAACTGATGGCATGGCACGCCGAGGGGCGGATCACCCCCCACGTCAGCCACGTCCTGCCGCTGGATCGCGCGGCAGAGGGGATGGAGTTGCTGCGGACCCGCAAATCCACCGGCAAGGTGGTCATCACGCTGGACACCTGACGCCCAAATTTCGCCATAGGCGCAGGTTAACCACGGCGCAGGGGCCCCGGCCCCTGTTTGCCAATCCGGGAAGACCCGCCATGACCCGAACCGCCCATGTCCTGCCGACCCTCGTGGCGCATCTGCTGCTGCTGGCGCTTGGCGGCGCGGCCCTTGCCATGCCAGAGGCCGTGCTGGCGCGGGTCTCACACCTCGCCGGGCCGTTCGAGACGCGCGACTGGCTGATGCGCGGCTTTGGCGCGGGGATGATCGCGCTGTCGCTGGCGCTGTGGATCGACACCCGCCGGGCAGAGGGCCAGCCCGTCGCCGGTCTGCTCTGGCTGCTGGGCGCGGGACTGACCGCTTGTTTCCTGCTCTATGCCCAACAACTGAGCGACTGGTGGATCGACGACGCGGGCATCACCTTTTCCTACGCACGCTCATTGGCCGAGGGCGCGGGCCTTACCTTTCATCCCGGCACGCCACCGACCGAGGGCTATTCCAGCACCACATGGATGGCGACCCTTGCAGCGGCGCACAGCCTTGGCGTCGACATCCCGCAGGCGGCCAAAACCATCGGCCTTGGGTTGACGGTCCTGACCCTGTGGATCAGCGTCACATGGGTCTGGCGCGTCACCGAAAGCGCGCTGGCCATGGTGCTGAGCGTCGCGGCCATCGGCACCGCCCCCACGGTTGTCTGGGCCACCTCGGGGCAGGAACACGCGCTGCAAGCACTGCTCTTGCTGCTCATCGGGGCCGCCGCCCACCTGCGTCGCTGGCGGCTGCCGGTCGCCTTGCTGCTGTCACTCCTGATCTGGACCCGGCCCGAAACCCCGCTGATCGTGATCGCCGTCTTTGTCGCCGCGCTGTTCATGACCCGAGTCGAAGAGGGGCGCACCCGGTTCTGGCGCAACCTCCTCCTTGCCGCCCTGCCCTTTGCCGCCTTTGTCGGGCTGATGGCCTTTCGGATGCACTATTTCGGCGACCCCTTCCCTAACCCCTACCATGCCAAGACCTCTGCCAGCAGCTTTGCCGGGCTGGTCAATCCCTTTGGCGGCGGCTGGCGCTATGTCTGGGGCGGGTTGCAGGACAGCGGGCTGATCCTGCTGCTGCCGCTGGTGATGGTGGTGGGCGCAAGGGACAGCCTGCCGCGCCGCTGGGTGATCTTTGCGACGCTGGCCGGGCACATCGGCTTTGTCGTCTGGGCCAAGGGCGACTGGATGGGTCAGTACCGGTTCCTGATGCCGGTGCTGCCGCTGATCGTACTGCCTGCGGTCATGGCCATCGACCACGCCTTTTCCCTGCGGTCGCGGGCCTGGCTGGCCACGCTCGCCTCTATCGCGCTGTTTGCCAATACGCTGACGCAGGTGGACAGGTTCGACGCCGACCCGACCACGCCCTTGGCGGTGGTGTCAGAGATCGGCCAGAACTTTGCCAAGGTGGCCGAAAAAATGACCATCCAGACCCCGCTGCTGGCCCATCACGACGCGGGCGCAATCAGCTATGAACGCTCTATCGGGCTGGTCGATCTGGGCGGGCTGGTGGACCGCGACGTGGCCAAGAACATGGGCAACGCCGACTTCCTGCGCGCCTATATCTTTGAGCAGACACAGCCGCATTTCATCTTTGGCGCGCGCAACTTTGCCGCCGCGTCGGGCTTTCTGGACGGCCCGGAACTGGCGCGCGACTATGTTCCGCTGCGCTTTCCGAACCATCCGATCATGCAGAGCGACTATTCCCACATCCGCCGCGACGCGGTGCAAGAGGCCACAGGCATCACCCTCACCCGCGACGCGGACGGCACCCTGACAGAGGTCATCGTGACCGATCTGGAACCCTAGCCCGCCTGCTCCTTGGCCCAGACCATGTCGATCATCGCCTGCGTGCCGCGGCTGAACTCCAGCGGACAGGGGTAATGCACCTTGTCCAGCACGCTGGCGTTGAACGCCTCGACCTGATGGACATAGTGATTGTCCGAGGGAAAGCGGTAGGCCGTCTCGACCAGATCCTTGGACTGCACCAGCACCCGCGCCTCACCGTAGACCCCGGCATTGAACGGCGCGGTCAGCTTCATCACGCCGTCTTCGCCGTGAAAGACCACCTCTTGCCACGGCGCCATCCGCATCGAGACGATGCCGGTGTAGTGATAGGAAGGAAAGCGCGCGGTGATATGCGTCCAGACGTCCACGCCGTTTTCGCGCACCACCTCTGCCGACAGGATTTCCTCCGGTTCTTCGCCGGTCACAAACCGGGTCGCGCCATAGATATAGACGCCGATATCCGGCACCGCGCCGCCGCCTGTGTCGGGACGGTTGCGGATGTTATCCCCGTCAAGGCGGTTGTCATAGGAGAACGCGGCTGAGACGCGCACCAGCTTGCCAATCGCGCCCTCCTGATACAGTTGGCTGGCCTTTTGCCACTGCGGATGATGCACGATCATATAGGCCTCTGCCGCCAGCAGGCCGGTCTCATTGCGCTTGGCGATCACCGGGTCGAACTCTGCCGCCGTCATCGCCAGCGGTTTTTCCACCAGCACATGCTTGCCTGCCTCCAGCGCCTTGAGCGCCCATTCCACATGCAGGTGGTTGGGCAACGGCACATAAACAGCGTCGATCTCCGGGTCCGCCAGTAGCGCGTCATAGCTGTCATGGACCCGCAGCCCCGGTGCCAGCTCCTCAAACGGCGCGGCCTTGTCCGGCGAAGAGGTCGCCAATGCGGCCAGCCGCCCCCGCCGGCCCATATGCAAGGCCGGTCCCATATGCTGCCGCGCGAATTTCGCAGCGCCCAAAATGCCCCAGCGAACGTGATCAGTCATACTTTCCTCCCCCAGACGTTAGCGCCAACCTGACGCCCCGCAGCGGGCTTGGCAACCAGACCGTTGCAGCCCGTGACGCCAAATGGCATCACGCCGTCAAATCCAACCTAAGCAAAGTGATCTTCGATGCTGCGACTCTTGCCTTTTGTCTTTTCCCTGTGTGCCTCTGCCGCGATGGCGCAAGACTGCGTTCCCATCGCCGACGCCTGCCTGACGCCAGAGGACAGCCGCGTCGCATTTGGCCCCGATACGCTGGACGACCTGCCGAAACTGTCGGATGTGCCGTGGGTGCAATCGGTAGAACTGGCCGGTGACGGCGACCCTGCGCGCACCGTCGACCTGTCGCCGCTAAACGGCCTTGCCGCTCTGACCTATTTGCGGGTCGATCAACTGCCCGGTGCCCGTTGGGATACGCTGGATTTGCCCGGACTTCTTGCGATCAGACTCAAGGACAACGGGATTTCAGACTTCGGCTTTCTCTCCGGGATGCCAAAGCTTGTCGCGTTGTGGCTGAAAGAAGATGTCGGGCTGTCCGATATCCCGCGCCAGACGCTGGCTAGGGTCGAGAACCTGCGCCTGAACGGCCCGGACCTGCGCGACATCAACGCGGACGGCGCGCTTGTGAACCTCAAGATCCTCGGGTTCTGGAATGTCACACTGCCCGATCTCAAAGGGCTGGGGCCGACCCCGGCGCTGGAAGTGCTGAATGTCGAGGGGCAGCAGATCGACAGCCTCGACGGGCTGATCGTCGGCCCTGCCTTTCGGAAACTGATGGCCAAGGAATCGACCCTCACCGACATTTCCGCCCTCGCCCCCGCAGAGAATATCGAGGCCGTTCTGGCCAAGAACAGCCGCATCGCCGATATTTCCGCGCTAAGCGGCAAGACCCAGCTGAAAACGCTGTTCCTGACCGGAACGCAGGTCGCGGTCCTTTCCCCTATCAAGGACATGACCGCGCTGCAAATGCTCAGCTTTTCCGACACGCCGGTGACGGATATCTCGGCGCTCGCCGGTCTGCCGGAACTGGTGGTCATCTACATGAACGTGACCCGCGTCACCGATTTCACGCCCCTGCTGCAAAGCCGCCCGGACATCATCCTGCGGATCAACTCCGACCAGATCCTCGCCAGCGGCAGATTGCCCGAGTTCATCGCCAACGAGGGCTGGAAACGCGGACCTCTGTACGAGAACTGACATGGAAAAAGCCCCCACCGGACGTCCGATGGGGGCCAACCCGTGCCTCTGAACACTTGAGGGAAGTCTTGGGCCTGGGTTTCCTGTCTCAGGCGCTGGCCAGCATCCCCTGATCCTTGGCCAATTCGCGCATCCGCTTTTGCAGTTTCTCGAACGCGCGCACCTCGATCTGGCGAATGCGCTCACGCGATACATCGTACTGACCCGAAAGCTCCTCCAGCGTGACCGCCGACTCTGCCAGACGCCGCTGGGTCAGGATGTCCTTTTCACGGTCGTTCAGAACCTCCATCGCCTCGGTCAGCAGGGCGCGCCGCGCCTCCAGCTCATCGCGTTCGGCGTAATCCCCGGCCTGATCGGCGTCTTCGTCTTCCAGCCAGTCCTGCCATTGCATCGTGCCCTCGCCTTCAGAGCCGACGGTGGCATTCAACGAGGCATCACCGCCCGACAGACGCCGGTTCATGCTGATGACTTCGGTTTCGGTCACCCCCAGATCGGTGGCGATCTTCTGCACGTGTTCGGGACGCAGATCGCCCTCTTCCAGCGCACCGATGCGCGCCTTTGCCTTGCGCAGGTTGAAGAACAGTTTCTTCTGCGCGCTGGTGGTGCCCAGCTTCACCAGCGACCACGACCGCAGGATGTATTCCTGAATCGACGCCCTGATCCACCACATCGCATAGGTCGCAAGGCGGAACCCCTTTTCCGGGTCAAATCGTTTGACCGCCTGCATCAGGCCCACATTGGCCTCAGAGATCACCTCTGCCTGTGGCAGCCCGTAACCGCGATAGCCCATGGCGATCTTGGCCGCCAACCGCAGGTGCGAGGTGACCATCTGGTGCGCCGCTTCGGTGTCTTCATTCTCGACCCAGCGCTTGGCCAGCATGTATTCCTGTTCCGGTTCCAGAAGGGGGAATTTCCGGATCTCCTGAAGGTAACGGCTCAGGCCCGCTTCCGGCGAGGGTGCCGGCAAATTTGCATAGTTCGACATTGTTTCTGTCCCTCCGTTCGGACCCGCATGTTACGGGGTTTAACATTAGTTAGGTAACTGAACGCTTCAGTTCAAGTCCTGAGAACCGTCGCATTTCATTTGAACCGCAGCTATGATCCAGCCTCCGGGGTGTCACCCTTTATGTCATAGCGTCACGAAGACGTGCTTGGTTCCGATTTTCCTGCAATATATGCAGAACTGCATACTTGTACTGCAAGATGCGCCAATATTCAAGCATTTTAGCATATGATACAGCGGCATCAGCCATCGCCGGAAAGGACCCCCAATGCCTGCCATCCCCCATTCCCCCGCCCTCACCCGCAGCGCCGGAGCGCTGTACCTTGTGATCATCCTGTGCGGATTGACGGCAGAGCTTGCCCTGCGCGGCCCCCTGCTACAGGGCAGCCCGACAGAGAGCGCCACCGCGATGGCCGCGCATCTGCCGCAACTGCGCCTCAGCCTGCTGGCGGATGTCGTCATGCTGCTGGCCGACATCGCGCTGGCGCTGGTGTTCTTCAGCCTGCTGCGGGACCGCGCCCCCGCCCTTGCCCGCGCCGCCATGATCTTTCGCCTTGGTCAGGCGGTGCTGATCGGGACCAGCCTGATGGCGCTGGCCAGCGCCCCCGCCCTGCTGGACGACCTTCCGCGCATGGCCGTCCACATGACCGACATGCACGCGCTTGGCTATGACATCGGCCTGATCCTGTTCGGCGTGAACAGCCTGCTCATGGCCCGCCTGCTGGGCCTTGGGGATACGCCCCGCATCATCGCCCTGGGCATCGCGGCGGCAGGCCTCGTCTACCTGACCGGCAGCCTGCTGCGCCTGACCGCCCCCGGCCTGTCAGCGACGTTTGAGCCCGCCTATCTGGTCTGTATCCTTGCCGAAAGCGCGCTGTGCCTCTGGCTGCTGATCACGGGTCGCATCTGAACCCCGGCTCAGTCGAACTGCACAATCACGCAGTCGAAATCCTCATCGCTGATCACGCAGGTATGATGGCCCTTGCCGCGCGTGTCCTCCATCCGCCAGACGTCGCCGGGGCCAAAGTCACGCGCCTCGCCGTCGCTGGCGGTGACGCGAATACAGCCCGCCAGCGGGATCAGTGTCTGGCGTTTCGGTGTCGGGTGGATCGGCTCGTTCCAGCCCGCCTCCAGCCGCAGGAACACCGTGGCCTTCGCGGCCTCTCCCTCTGACACCAGAATACTGCGCGCGGGCGGCGCAAATTCCGTCTCTGTCAGCGCCACGTCCACGGCGCGCCAATGGCTGTCGCCCGCCTCGTCACAATACAACAGGTGATAGTTCATCAATCGCGCCCCCGGAAAACCCGAAGGATGCCACCGACACGGGCATTGGCCAAGCCTTCAGATCGCGCGCAGCGCCGCCAACAGATCCGCCATATCGCCGGGCAAAGGCGATGTGAACATCAGCGGCTCGCCCGTCACCGGATGGTCAAAGCCCAACTCGGCGGCGTGCAGCGCCTGCCGGTCAAACGCCCGCGCCGGCCCATATGCGGACCCAAGCGCCTTTTCCGACATCTTGCGCCGCCCGCCATAGACCGGATCACCGATCAGCGCATGGCCCGCATGGGCCATATGCACGCGGATCTGATGCGTGCGCCCGGTCTCCAGCCGACATTCCACCAGACTGAGACAGGCAGGCTGCCCGAACCGTTCCAGCAGTTTGACATGGGTAATGGCGTGCCGCCCCTGCCCGTCGAAATAGACCGCCTGCCGCTGGCGCTCGGTCTTGTGCCGTGCCAGCCCGCTGGTGATGGTCACCCCGCCGTCCGGTCCGGGTTTGACGCCGCGCGTGTTCACCAGACGCGGGTCGGCGATTTCCGGCACCCCATGCGCCAGCGCCAGATAGGCGCGCCGCGCGGTGTGTTTCTCGAACTGCGCCGCCAGCCCGTGATGCGCCCGGTCGGATTTCGCCACCACCAGCAGGCCGCTGGTGTCCTTGTCGATGCGGTGGACAATGCCGGGGCGCTTTTCGCCGCCCACACCGGACAGTTTGCCGCCAAAGTGATGCAGCAACGCGTTGACCAGTGTGCCGTCCGGCGTACCGGGGGCCGGATGCACCACCATTCCGGCGGGTTTGTCGATGACGATCACGTCATCGTCCTCCCAAACCACCACCAGCGGGATGTCCTGCGCGACAACGTCATAATCCTCGGCGGGTGGCACGGCGATGTCCAGCACGTCGCCCACCGCCACCTTGGCCTTGGGGTCGTCCAGCACCACGCCGTCGCGGGAGACAGCGCCGCCCGCGATCAGCCGCGCCAGCCGGGTCCGCGACAGCGCCGCCTCCTCTGGCACATCGCGCGCAAGCGCCTTATCAAGGCGCGGCGGCGGGTTGTCCGCGATTTCGACCCGAAGGATGTCCATGGTCTCTCCCGAACCCGAAGACGACAATTTGCCCGAACCGGCTGGCCTGCGTTTTCTGCGCGTGCTGGTCACGGTTCTGACGGCGGTGATGATTGCCGGGATCGTCGGGATCCTCGGCCTGATCTGGCACCGCTATAGCAACGCCCGCGCGCCGCTGCCAGAGGTCATCACCCTGCCCGACGGCACGACGGCCACCGCCTACACCCAAGGCAGCGACTGGTACGCGGTTGTCACCGGCGACGACCGCATCCTGATCTTTGACCGCGCAACGGGCAAATTGCGGCAGGAAATGCGGATAGAGGCGGCGGAATAGCCGCACCCGCGGCGCGGTGCCAAATCCTAAGCCTTGGTTAAACCGCCTCTGCAAGCCATTGAGGACGCGACGTCACCTTTTTGTCCACACGTGGACAGACCTATTCAAAGGCGATCGCCACCCTGCCGAAATCGCCAAAATCCGCCTCGATCATCGACCCCGAAGGACACTCCACCGGCCGGATGAAAGACCCCGACAGAACCACCTGCCCGGCGTCGATTTTCTGCCCATTTCCGGCCAGCCTTTCGACCAGCCAGACGATGCCCATGACCGGATCATTCAGCACGCCCGCGCCCAGCCCGGTCTCCTCGACCTCGCCATCACGGGCCAAAATCGCCCCGACCCAGCGCAGATCCACCAGCCGAGGATTTATCTGACGAGTCCCCAAAACGATGCCCGCATTGGCCGCATTATCGGCGATCGTATCGCAGACATTCCGCGCCGTCCCAGTGGCCGGATCCTTGCGCAAAATCCGCGTGTCCAAGATCTCCAGGGCGGCACAGACATGATCCGTCGCGGCGATGACCTCCTCCCGCGTGACCGCCCCCTCAAGCGGCCCTTTCATCACAAAAGCAATCTCCGCCTCGACCCGAGGCTGAATGAACCGCCCCTTGGGCACCACGCCGCCCGTCTCGAACACCATATCGTCCAGCAAGACGCCGCTGTCGGGCGTGTCGATGCCCAGCGCGTCCTGCATCGCGCGTGAAGTCAGGCCGATCTTCCACCCCACCTGCCGCCGCCCCGCCGCCAGCCGCGCAGTCACATAAGACGCCTGCACCGCATAGGCATCGGCCATGGTCATGCCCGGATGCGCCAAGGACAGCAGCCCGATCTGCTCCCCCGCCGCCTCTGCCCGCACCAAGGCATGCGCCGCTGCGTGAAGCTCCTCCTCGGTCACGCCTCGTCCTCCACCCCGTTGCGCAGGATCCCGATGCCCTCGGCCTCGACCTCGATCACATCACCGGGTTTCAGCCAGACCGGCGGGTCCAACCGCGCCCCCGCCCCCGTGGGCGTGCCGCAGACCAGCACGTCCCCCGGCACCAGCGTGCAAAAGGTCGAGACGTAGTTGATGATATAGCGGAAGTCATAGATCATCCGCGCGGTCCGATCCCGCTGCCGCACCTCACCGTTCACCCGGCATTCCAGCGCGATATCGTCCAGTTGCGCCGCGCTGGTAAAGGGCACCAGCCAAGGACCAATCGCCCCGGAACGGTCCCAGTTTTTGCCCTGCGTGACATTGAACTTGGCGTGCCGCACCCAGTCGCGGATCGTCCCCTCATTGCACAGGGTCAACGCCGCGATGTGGTCATAGGCGTCTTCGACCGGAATGCGCCGCCCGCCCTTGCCGATCACCAGCGCGATCTCTCCCTCATAGTCCAACTGCGGACTTTCCGGTGGGCGGACAAGGTTTTCACCATGGCCGACAAAGGTCCGCGGAAAGCGGATAAACAACGAGGGCCGCCCCGCCGCCGCCTGCCCGTCCTTATACTCGGCATTGCGGTCAGGAAAGTTCACACCAACGCAGATGATCTTTTCCGGCGAAGGGATCGGCGGCTGCAAGGTCACCGCCTCCAGCGGCAGATCGGCCTGCCGTCCCGCCGCCTGCATGAATATCTCTTTCAACCCATCCGCCGCGATCACCTCTCGCAGCGTCGGCCATTGCGGGTTGGCGGCAGACAGGTCGATCACGCCATCGCCGGTGTGCAGCCCGTAGGCCAGCCGCCCTTCATGGCTGTAGGTCACAAAATGCGGTGTCATCATGCCCGGTCCCTCGCGATTTCCGTAATGACGTCAAAGGCCGTGGCCACATCCGCCTCTGTCGCGCCAAAGGCTCCGGCCTGAAAGCGGATCACAACCTGCCCGTCCACCTTGGTCTGTGTCAGATAGATGCGCCCGTCGGCGTTGATCGCCTCCACGAGGGCCAGATTATGCGCATCGTCGCCTGTGTGCCGAAAGGTGAACAGTGACAAAACCGGGGCGGTCACAATCTCAAAGTCCGGTTCCGCCGCCAGCCGCGCGGCCAGATCACGCGACCATGCCACGTGATTGCGGATCATCTGCCGCAGCCCCTCCAGCCCGTAAGACCGGATCAGAAACCACAGCTTCAGCGCGCGAAAGCGACGGCCCAGCGGGATCGACCATTCGCTGTAGTCGGTGACATCCTCTGCCCCTAGCGTCTTGAGATACTCAGGCCGGATGGCCAGCGTCTGGCGCAGCGCGTCCGGATCGCGGATGAAATGCGCGGAACAATCGAACTGCGCCCCCATCCATTTGTGCGGGTTGAACACCATGCTATCGGCCCGCTCGACACCTGCCCAAAGGACCCGGTTTTCGGGACAAATCATGCCCGCCCCGGCCCATGCCGCGTCGATGTGCAGATACAGATCCTCGGCCTGTGCCACGTCAGCCAGATCACCCAGCCGGTCGCAGGCGCCCATGCCGGTGGCACCCGTCACGCCGATGATACCGGCAGGCAAATGCCCCGCCGCCCGGTCCGCCGCAATCGCCGCCCTGAGGGCTGTCACATCCAAAGGCCGCAGCGGGTCACCCGCGACGGTGGGCAGTTTCACCAGGTTTTCTTGCCCCACACCGGACACCCAGGCCGCCCGGTCAATCGAGGTATGCACCTGATCGGAACAGTAGATCCGCACCGCCGGTCCGCCTGCCAGCCCTTTGACGTTGCCCGCCCAGCCCAGCGCCCGTTCCCGCATCACCAGAACCGCCGCCAGCGTGGCCGAGGACGCCGAGTCCTGAATCACCCCCTGAAAGCCGTCCGGCAGACCCACCGCCTGCCGCAGCCAGTCCAGCATCACGCCTTCCATCTCTGTCGCGGCGGGAGAGGTCTGCCACAACATGCACTGCGGGGCGAGCATCGTGACCAGCATCTCCGCCAGCATCGAGGGCGGCGCGGCATTGGCCGGGAAATAGGCGAAGAACCGGGGGTGCTGCCAATGGGTCAGGCCCGGCATCACGATGCGCTCGAAATCCTCAAGGATCGCTTCCATACCCTCGCCGCCCTCAGGCGGAGAGACGGGCAGTTGCGCAGCGGTTTCACCGGGCGACACGCGGGGCCGCACGGGCCGGTCGCGCAGGGTTTTGTGATACTCAGCGCCATAGTCGCTCAGTTGGCGGCCCCAGCGGGCGAATTCATCCCAGTCCATGTGTCCTCCTAAGGTGCAACGATGGGCGTCGCCTTCAGCACCGCCTCGACAGGGGTAACGCCCTCGAACAGCGAGCCTTCTTCAAACCACGATTGCGGCGCGGGCGCACCCCAGAGCGTCTGGCGCTGCGGGTCCTTGAGGTCCCATTTGATCGGCTCCAGATCCGGGTCGACGGTCTGGTAATCGCTGCAATAAATCTCGATCCGATGGCCGTCCGGGTCGCGGATATACAGGAAAAACGCGTTGGAAATCCCGTGCCGCCCCGGCCCCCGTTCGATATTCGCCAGATAGCCGGTGGTCGACATCAGATCCAGCAGGTCAATGATGTTCAGCGGTGTCGGCACCCAGAAGGCGGTGTGATGCAGGCGCGGCCCGGTGCCGTTGGTAAAGGCCACGTCATGCACGCCGCCCTTGCGGTGCATCCATGCCGCCCAGAGTTTCTTGCTCTCGTCATCCTCGGTGTATTCGGTCACCCGAAACCCCAGCCGCCCGTAAAATTCCACGGCCTTGTCCACGTCCGGCGCGAAACAGTTGAAATGGTCGATCCGCAGAGGTTTGACCCCGTGATACAGCCGGTACTCCTGATGGATTGGCGGCAGGCGGTCCATCCTGAAGTAGAACTCCATCGGCGCACCGAAACAGTCCTGCGTGCGTAGGGTGCGCCCCTGATGAGACCGCTCGACCCATTCCACCGGATGCCCCTCGGCGGAAAACCAGTCATGTGCCTTGTCCAGATCCTCTTCGGCGTAGACCTTGTAGGACAGGTAGCGCGCCGTCGCCCTGTCGGCCCGACGCAAGACCATGCAGTGATGGCCGCGCTCTTCGAGCGCGCGCAGGCAGATCACCTCATCGCTTTCCTCTGTCACCTGCAGGCCCAGCGTGTCGACATAAAAGGCGCGGCTGGCGGCAAGGTCCGTCACCCCGAATTCAACGTGGCTGAGACGCACGATGTTGAAAGGCGGGTATAGATTTGGGTCAGGAATTGGCATCTCGCACCTCCTCAGTGCAGATCAAGGATCAGGTTGGCCCGGACCGGCGGTCACGCCCCCAGTCGGGGGATCTTGTGCGCGGTTGCGGCCAGACAGACGTTCACCGTCTCCATGTAGAAATCGAACGACCAGTCGCCGCCGTCGCGTCCGATCCCGCTGGCCTTGACCCCGCCGAAAGGGGCCGGCAGGTGGCGCAGGTTTTCCGAATTCACCCACATCATGCCCGCCTCCAGCCGTTCGGTCATGCGCAGCGCGCGGGTCAGGTCATTGGTCCACAGATAGGCTGTCAGGCCGTATTCGGTGTCATTGGCGATGCGAATCGCCTCTGCCTCATCGGCAAAGGGGATCGCGGTCAGGACAGGACCAAAGATTTCTTCGCGCGCCACGGCCATGTCGCTGGTGGCCTTGGTGAACAGCGTGGGGGCCACGTAACAGCCCACATCGCCCACCTTGACGCCGCCGGTGGCGATCTCTGCCCCCTCTGCGCGCGCGGTGTCGAAGTAACCAAGGACCTTTTTCTCATGCACCGGATGAATCAGCGGCCCGACCACGGTCTCAGGGTCCAGCGGATGCCCCACCTTGATGCGCGCGGCGCGTTCCGCGACCTTGGCGCAGAAGTCATCGTAGATCGTGTCCTGCACCAGCAGCCGCGAGGAAGAGGTGCAGCGTTCACCATTCAGCGAGTAGATCATGAAGACCGCCGCATCGACCGCCCGTACCAGATCCGCATCGTCGAACACAATCACCGGGTTCTTGCCGCCCAGTTCGAAATGCACGCGTTTGAGCGTCTCTGATCCTTGCCGCATGATCATGGAGCCTGTCCGGCTTTCGCCAACAAAGGCAATCGCCTTGATGCCCGGATGTTCGGTCAGCGCCTTTCCGGCGTCCTCCCCCATGCCGTTGACCACGTTCAGCACGCCCGGCGGCAAACCGGCCTCTTCGGCGATCTCGACCAGCAGTTTTGCCGTCATGGGCGAAAACTCGGCCGGTTTCTGCACCACGGTACAGCCCGCCGCCAGCGCCGGGGCGATCTTCCACGTCGACAGCATAAAGGGGGTGTTCCACGGCGTGATCACCCCCACCGGCCCGATGGGGCGGCGCGAGGTAATGTTGATCTGTCCCGGCGCATGCAGGGTCTGGCCATCGCGGGCCTCTGGTGCCTTGTCGGCGAAGAAGCGGAAATTCTCGGCCCCGCGAATGGCCGCCTTGGACATGAAGCGGATGGCTTGTCCGGTGTCCATGCTCTCGACCAGCGCGATTTCCTCGGCCCGGGCGACGATGCCGTCGGCGACCTTGTGCAGGATCGCGCGGCGGTCCTTGCCGGGCATGTCACGCCACGCGGCAAATGCCGCTGTGGCGGCCCGGACCGCCGCATCCACATCCTCTGCCCCGCCTTTGGCCACCGACGCCAAAACCCCACCATCCACCGGAGAGGTCGTGTCGAATGTCGCCCCCGAGGCCGCCATGCGCTGCGTCCCGCCGATGTGGTTCAAAACGCCCTCGCGGCGGAAACGCGCAAGCGCGGCCTCCGCCTTGGCGAGGTTTTCAGTCAGGTCACTCATGGCGTCCCCTCAACTCTGCGCCCGCAGGCGGTCATGGATTGCGTTGGCTTTCCAGCTCAGCTCCGGGTCGATCTCACGTATTTCCATCGACAGCATGAAATGTGGATGCGCCAGCAGCGGGGCCAGCGCGGTCTTGGCCGCCGCGAACACCGCCTCTCCGGCCCCGGACAGGACCGCTTTGGCGCGCCCCGCACCGACCGACAGTTCCAAGGCCACAAAGTGGTTGTCCGGATGCCGGTCTGCCACGCAGACCTGCGCGCAGCGATGCGCCTTGACCCGGATGCCCGCCAGAGGAAAGACCCCGGTCGCGTCCATTGCCGCGTGCAGCGCATCACACATAGCCTGTATAGACGTTTTCGCCTCCAGCCCCGGAGAATACTCCACCCTCAGATGCGGCATCCAGCAGCCCTCCCTTTGACACTTAACATGTTAAACATTAGGCTACCTGTCAACAGGAGAATTCCATGGCCCCGTCCAAACACCGCCCCGACGTCTTTCCGCTGTCCGAAACGCAGCGCACCCTGCCCATTGCCCTGCTGCGTGCCCGTGAGGCCGTGATGGAACGGTTCCGCCCGATGCTGCGTGAGATCGACGTGACCGAACAGCAATGGCGCGTTTTGCGGGTGGTGCAGGAAGCGGGTGAGATCGACGCCACGCAACTGGCCAGCGCCGCCTGCGTGCTGGCCCCCTCGCTGACGCGCATCCTTAAGACACTGGAGGCGCGGGGCCTGATCGCCCTGCACAGGGATGAGGCAGACCGCCGCCGCACGCTGGTGAACATCAGCGCGGCGGGCAAGTCGCTGCTACATGACGCAGGCCAGACAAGCGCAGGGATCTACAAGGAAATCGAAGAGCGATTAGGCGCGGATCGTATCGCCGACCTGCTGGACGCGCTGGAAAACGTCACTCAGGATCTGGGCCCGTCGAACACGGATGTCACCGACGACGGATGATCGACGCGTTTGGGTCGGTGAATTGGGGCGTGGCGCCGCCTCATGGTCTCGAACCAGAGACTTCTTGATCTGGAGATCGCACGGCTTGATGGTCGGTTATGCGCTTAGAGATTACATCCTTTCAGCGACGATCCTTTCGTCGTTGATGGATACCTTGTTGCCCAAGGCGGAATGGCGGCGCGAGGGAGTGTGCCAGCCTTCGACGACTTCAAATCAGGCGGCGCCGGCCTCAGGCTTGGCGGCGAATTTGCGGCGCTCTGGCCGCTTGCATTCGTGGCTGGCGACGAAGCTCTCGCACATTGCGCAGCCATAGCAATCACCGACCGATCCCATTGATGGCCGTACGCCCTTTTCCTTGAAGCGCAAGCCAAAGGCCAAAGCAGTGAATTGGCCGGGTTAACCTGTCGTCATGCCACCCGTTGCAAGAGGTGTCCAAGACAACAGGAAGACGCCAATCAGAACGCTTCACGCGCCGCAGTTACTGCTGTGCAAGGCATCTTCGACACACCTTCCAGCCAAGAGCGTGCGTTTACTGCTCCGAAGGTCGTCTTCAAAAGAGCGAACAGCCATCTCTTCGAGATCGGCTTCACATAGGACCCGCGGGATCAGGCAAACGTTATTTCGGAGCTTTTCCAACGCTCTGCCCCAGCCGCGCGCCGTCCAAATGGCCTTGTTTGCGACAACACATCTGGGATGCCGCGCAGCGAAAGCGAGCAGTTGGGCGGGGGAGAGTTTCTTTCGGAAGGCACCGGACCTGTCGTGGCGCACACGTGCATCTGGAAGACCTGCATTGCCAGATCAATCCCGACAAGGGCAAATCTGGGCGTGGATGCCCTTTCTAACTGTGATGCCTTCGGCAAACATCACGTTGGCACAATACGATGCTGTCGCGAGGCGACATCCATACCATCAACAGAGCCGATTTCAGAGGTCAGATTGGCTATCGGGACCGGAGAATTTTATCCAGCCGATTTCGCAAACTCTGGAACAAGAGACGCGGCGAGAGCAATTTCCGGAAATACCGCTGCCTATATTCCTTGTTTGAAAGAGCGCGGCGAATCACAACCGAAAAAGATTCGCCGACCAATATCAATTTGCGCCGGTTCGGTTGCCCGTAAAGTTGCAGGCATTTCTGTATCCAGCGATTCCCGGCGGCGCGCTCGTTCGTTCCTTCGAAGACAAGCTCCGTGAGGGCATCAAGTGCTTCGTACTCTGCCGTCCTGCCGATAGAGGCAAAGTCGCGCCGGACCTCATTTTGTTCCTCTGGCGCGAGGCCGCGCAGCAGCATGGCGTGATCTGCGACAGACCGGGGTTTCAGTTCGAGCCGCTCGTAGTGCAGGTGCTGCGCCTGAGCGTGCAGGACATGGTGAATCATGCGGTGACGCAAGCTGGGGGCGACGATCCCGCGCAGGCCGGTGTCCCGCGAGTCGGCAAAGATCGCCTGTGGTTTCAACAGCCGGTCTGCTCCATCGCGCTGCACACGCGTGTGCAATTCGATGACCGTCTGCCCCCCCTCCAGCAACAGCGCCGGGAAGTGCATCCGCTTGGCTTCGAGCTCGGCCACCAGCGGCGCGTCGTCACCGACAATCTTCGCCCCCGCCGCCAGCAAGGCTTGAAACGCCGGTTCGCCTTCGCCCTCGACCAGCACGTCGAGATCACTGATGAACCGACCCGACGGTCTGGTCCAGCTTGGCAGAACCAGCTCGATCCCGCCTTTCAGGATGCAGCCGCGCAGCCCGGCGTCGTTCAGGATTTCTCCTAGTCGGGCCAGATCACGGCGCGCGATGTCATTGTATTGCGCATTGCCCGCGTGCATTTCCTGAAAGTAAATCAGCAAATCCGAGGGGATTGCCTCGCGCAGGTCTGGGGCGGTATCGAAAGCGGCGCCAAGGAGGGTCTGCACGTGTTCCACCTGCGCGGCAGCGGCCAGCTGCATGGGGTCAGACGCGGCCAGATCCTCCCACAGCCCGGGAGCCGGTTCCCGTCCCAGGGCCACTGGTATCAACCCCAGCAGCGCTCTGTGGGTCGGCGATGGGCAGGCTTTCAGGTGCGCCTGCATGGCTACAGATCCAGGCCGCTGGCGAGGATCTCCTTGCTCCGTGCAACGGAAAAATCGGTTGTCCGGAAGATCAGGCGATAAATCTGCACGTTCTCAAGAAATTTCAACAGCGAGGCGATGGACCCGGTGGGGAAGTGCGCGCCCGCCGTCATGATGTCCTTGAGTACATCGGCGGGGGCGAGGCGGAACACGCGCTCTTCCTCGTCCGGAAGATAGCTCGGCAGGACCAGCGCCTTGACCTTGAATGGCGCGACCAGCGCATTGTCCCCGGCGAAATCGGCATAGTGGACGCCGTCGCGCGGTGTTTCCGTCGTCAAAAGCTGTTGGTGCAAAGCCTCAAACGCGGGCAATTTGCCTCCACCCTTCTTCATGGCAAGGGGCGCGGGAATGGAATAGACACAGTCGCCGTCCAAATTGACGGGCAGAATATCGTCACTGACAAAGCGATACCCCTCGGTGACAAGATTGCCGATCAGGGTCGACTTGCCGCTGCCGCTCTGGCCGGTAAAGACCACTGCGCCAGTGTCTCCCGCCACCGCACCTGCATGCAAACTGACGCCGGAGAGTCCCGCGGTCATGGCCTCGGCGATCGTCCGGGTGCAAAGCGACCGCGCCTCTTCCAGCGGTCAGGGCTGCCACAACGGACGACCGTTGTAACGTACGCAGAAATCACCGCCCTGCCCGGCAACCGTCAGGGTCTCACAGGTGTCATCCGGTGTTGCGTCGGTGACAAAGTGCCGGAACATGAAACGCAATTGCCGCGCCAGCAGGCGATCCTCGACGGAGAGGCGCAACAGGCGATGGCCGTTCTGCAAGAGTCCCACGCGCGTCAGCGGGCTGTCCGGCAGGTCTTCTCCCGGACAGTCAAAGACCATCGGGCCGTCGAACAGGCCTGCCTGCTTGAGGACCCCGAATTCAACGCCGCGTTGCGGGAGGTCTCGCCTTGGTCCATGCGCGCACTGAAGATCAAGGCCAAGACGCTGCTTGGGATCGAGGTCGCAGAAACCGAACGGGATCCGAGAGTCACCAGTAACGCCACCATCGAGCGGACCCGTGCCGCTATCCGGGTCTCAGGGCAGGTCGACACCTATCTGTTCAATATCAGCGTCGAGTCGACCGACCCGGAAAAGGCCATCAAACTCGCCAACATGTTGGCGCAGATCTATCTGGACAACCAGATCCAGACCAAGTTCGAGGCAACCGAATTTGCGGTCGACTGGCTGTCGAAGCGGGTCAACGAACTGGAACGACAGGTCAAATCCACAGACGAGGAAGTGAAACGCCTGTGCGAGTCCGCCAACCCGATCAGCCAGGAAGCGCTGGACGCGCTCGTTGCCCGCACCAAGCCCCTTCGTGACCGGCTTGACCAGACCACCGCCGAGATCAACGAGGCCCAAGGGCAATTCGACCTGCTCGAACCGTTTGTCGAGGCTGGTGACTTCGATAGCGTGCTCGATCTTGTGGGAGACAACATTCTCCGCCGCTTGATCCAGAGCGGCGCCAGCGACGAACAGCTTCGCAGCCGGTCGCTGCGGCTGCTGGCCGAACAGCGCGCCAACCTCACCGCTGCGCAGGATCGCAAAGCCGCGCTGGAGCAATCACTGAGCCTGCTTCAGGAACGGGTCGACGTGCAATCCGAGGGGCTGGTTCAGCTGAATACTCTGGTGCGCGAAGCGGAGGCAAACCGGGTGCTCTATGAGACCTTCCTGACCCGGCTGAAGGAAACCTCGATCCAGCTCGGGCTTCAGCGGCCTGACAGCCGCGTTCTTTCGGAGGCCACCAGCGCGTACTTCGTCGCCCCCCGCAAGAAGGTGATCCTCGCGTTGGGTGCCATTGTCGGGCTCATGATCGGCTTTGGCTTGGTGATGTTGCGCTTCTTCCGCAGCGACGGCTTCATGCACTCCAGCGAACTGGAGCGGCACACAGGTTATCCGGTCCTTGGCCAATTGCCGCAAGTGCCGATCCGCCGCCGCGAACAACTCCTGTCCTATATCCAAAAGAACCCGACCTCGATCATGTCCGAGGCGGTCAGGAACTTGCGAACGTCGCTTCTGATGCTGGACATGCAGGCACCGCCAAAGATCATCATGTTGTCCTCGTCGCGTCCGGGCGAGAGCAAGACCACAACGTCGATCTACTTGGCCAAGAGCTTGGCCGACCTTGGCGGGCGGGTTCTGCTTGTCGAAGCAGATATTCGCCGCATGACGTTTGACACCTACTTCACCACCAAGGGCGAGGGCAGCCTGTTGAGCGTTCTGGACGGCAGCATGCCACTGACCGAAGCCGCAAAGCCAACGGAACTAGGGTTCGACGTTCTGAAAGGCACCAAGTCTTCCGTCAACGCGGCGGATATCTTCAGCTCCACGGAATTTGCCGACATGATTTCCGAAGCGCGTGAGGCATATGACTATGTCGTGCTGGATACGCCGCCGGTGCTCGTGGTCCCAGATGCGCGCATCATCGCGCGGCATGTGGATGCGGTGGTCTACCTGGTGTCCTGGAACGGCGCTAATAAGTCGCAAGTCGCGGAAGGTATCGGACAGTTTACCAATGTTGGCGCGCCGCTTTATGGCACCATCCTTGCCAAGATCGACCGCAAGCGCGCGACCTCGTACGGTTACGGATACGCCTACGGCGGGCACGGCACTGGCTACTATGACACCTAAGGTCGAAAACCAGGTGCGTCCAAATTGCCCGACGGTAAAAAGTAGGGAATTCCGGGTTGCAAAGGCGCGTGGTTCTACGGCAAGGTCCGCCCGAAAATTGGCCTTACTCAGGCACCTGACATTTTCAAATCAATTCTGACGCCGCGAGGAACATTTTGAAAATCTTGATTACAGGCGGAGCGGGCTTCATCGGTTCGGCCGTTGTCAGGCTGGCGGTTGGACGCGGTCATGACGTCGTCAATCTAGACGCACTGACGTACGCTGGATGCCTTGAGAACCTTGCTCCTGTAAAGGGTGCGCCGGGCTATGCCTTTGAAAAGGTGGACATCCGTGACCGGGCGGAACTGGATCGCGTCTTTGCCGAGCATCGCCCCGACGTGGTCATGCATCTGGCCGCCGAAAGCCACGTGGACCGTTCGATCGACTCGCCGGGAACGTTCATCGAAACCAACATCAACGGCACCTACAACATGCTTGAGGCGGCGCGCGCCTATTGGGTCGGCGCGGGACGTCCCGAGGGGTTCCTGTTCCACCACATCTCGACCGACGAGGTCTATGGCACGCTTGGCGCTACCGGGCGTTTCAGTGAGATCACGCCCTATGCGCCGAACTCCCCCTACTCCGCTTCAAAGGCGGCGTCGGATCACCTCGTCCGCGCATGGCACGAAACGTATGGCCTGCCGGTGGTGTTGACCAACTGCTCGAACAACTATGGCCCCTATCACTTCCCCGAAAAGCTGATCCCCGTGGTCATCCTAAACGCTCTGGCGGGCAAGCAGCTGCCGATCTACGGCGACGGGTCCAATGTGCGCGACTGGCTATATGTCGAGGATCACGCCGACGCACTCTTGCTGGTGCTGGAAAAGGGCAAGATCGGGCGCAGTTACAACATCGGTGGCGAGAACGAGTGCAGCAACCTCGACCTGGTCAAGACACTCTGTGCCATACTGGACGAGAAACGGCCCAAAAATGATGGTAGCTACGCGGACCAGATCAGCTTTGTCACCGATCGTCCGGGTCATGATGCGCGCTATGCCATCGATCCGACGCGCATCCGCGAAGAACTGGGCTGGCGCCCCTCGGTGACCGTGGAAGAGGGTCTGGCGAAAACCGTCGATTGGTATCTGGACAACACCGACTGGTGGCAGGCGCTGCTGGATCGCGCAGGCGTGGGAACGCGGCTGGGGAAAGCATCATGAAGGTTCTCGTTTTCGGCAAGACTGGGCAGGTTGCCACCGAGCTTGCGCGGCGGGTGCCCGACGACGTTGAAGCGGTGTTGTTGGGCCGTGACGCGGCAGACCTGACTGCCCCCGCAAAATGCGCTGCGGAGATCACCGCGCGAAAGCCCGATCTTGTCATCAACGCCGCGGCCTACACCGCGGTCGACAAGGCCGAAGAGGACGAGCACACCGCACGTGTGGTCAACGGCGAGGCGCCCGCCGCCATGGCAAGCGCGTGCGCCGAGGCCGGTATCCCTTTCCTGCACATCTCGACCGACTACGTCTTTGATGGCACGGGCGAAACCCCTAGGGCAGTGGACGCCGCAACCGGCCCGTTGGGCGCTTATGGTCGCACAAAACTGGAAGGCGAGCAGGGCATCCAGAACACGAACGCCGCGTTCGCCATCCTGCGCACCTCTTGGGTTTTCTCCGCGCATGGCGGCAATTTCGTCAAGACGATGCTGCGCCTGAGTGAAACACGCGACAAGCTGACCATCGTCGCCGATCAAGTGGGCGGACCGACGGAGGCAGGCGATATCGCTGCGGCACTCTGGGCCATGGCGCTTGCCTTCCGCGCGGGCAAAGGCGTCACCGGCACCTACCACTTCTCCGGCGCGCCGGACGTCAACTGGGCAGATTTCGCACGCGAAATATTTGCCCGCGCTGGGCGCACGGTCGAGGTAGAGAATATCCCGACCAGTGCGTACCCCACGCCGGCGAAACGCCCCGCAAACTCCCGGCTCGACTGTTCGGACTTGGCCCGGGACTATGGCATTTCACGCCCAGACTGGCGCGCGGCGCTGGACCGGGTGTTGCAGGAACTTGAGCGAGTGAAGGCATGACCAAGCGCAAAGGCATCATTCTGGCCGGCGGCTCCGGCACCCGGCTGTACCCGATCACCATGGGCGTCTCCAAGCAGTTGCTGCCGCTCTACGACAAGCCGATGATCTATTACCCGCTCTCGGTGCTCATGCTTTCGGGCATCCGCGAGATCGCCATCATCACCACCCCCGACGACCAGGCCCAGTTCCAGCGCCTGTTGGGTGACGGCAGCCAGTGGGGATTGGCATTTACCTATGTCGTCCAACCCTCGCCGGACGGACTGGCGCAGGCTTACCTGCTGACCCGCGAATTCCTTGACGGCGCGCCCTCGGCAATGGTTCTGGGCGACAACATTTTCTTTGGACATGGCCTGCCGGAACTGCTCGCCGAGGCCGACAGCCGGGAGACCGGCGGCACGGTTTTCGGATACCACGTCGCTGACCCCGAGCGTTATGGCGTGGTGGGCTTTGACAAGGATGGCACCGTCAACGAGATCATCGAGAAACCCAAGGTTCCGCCTTCGAACTACGCGGTGACCGGGCTTTATTTCCTCGATGGAACCGCACCGCAGCGCGCCTCCGAGGTCAAGCCCTCGGAACGGGGCGAACTGGAGATCACCTCGCTGCTGGAAATGTACCTGCGCGACGGCGCGCTCGACGTGCAGCAAATGGGGCGCGGGTATGCCTGGCTCGACACCGGGACGCATGCCTCTTTGCTGGACGCGGGAAATTTCGTGCGGACGCTCTCGGTGCGGCAGGGTCTGCAAACCGGAAACCCGGACGAGATCGCCTTTGCACAGCGCTGGATCGACGCCCGGCAACTGGCCCAGCGGGCAGAGGTCTTCCGCAAGACAGACTATGGGAAGTACCTTCGGGGTCTCCTGGCGGAATGAATCGATGCCCGAACGGGCGGCGGCACGACAGACGTTTTGCGGCCAGGGCATCTGCCGCAGAGCAAGGGATAGAACGGAAACATGTCTAAATCATTCAAAAAAAGTTCTTGTAACCGGGGCTGATGGCTTCATCGGGTCGCATCTGACCGAGGCGCTGGTCCGGGCGGGCTACGAGACCCGCGCCTTCGTGATGTACAATTCGCTGAACTCATGGGGCTGGCTGGACCGCCCCGCCGAGGACGTAAAGGGCAATTTCGAAGTGGTGGCGGGTGACATCCGCGACCCCCACGGAGTCGCCAATGCCATGGAGGACTGTGATGCGGTGCTGCACCTTGCGGCGCTGATCGCCATCCCCTTCAGCTACCATTCGCCCGACAGTTATGTCGCAACCAACGTCACTGGCACGCTCAATGTGCTGCAGGCGGCGCGGCGTCTGGGAACCGGGCGGGTGATCTCGACCTCGACATCGGAGACCTATGGAACCGCGCAATTCGTGCCGATCACCGAGGAACACCCGGTCAACGCGCAGTCGCCCTATGCCGCCACCAAGGTGGCCGCCGACCAGCTGGCGCTGTCCTTCCAGAAAAGCTTTGGCACGCCGGTCACGGTGCTGCGCCCGTTCAACACCTACGGCCCGCGCCAGTCAGCCCGCGCGGTGATTCCGACGATCATCAGCCAGATCGCCGCGGGCGAGCGCAAGATCAAGCTCGGCGCGCTGCACCCGACCCGCGATTTCACTTTCGTGCATGATACGGCGCAAGGCTTTATTCAGGCGATGGAATGCGACGCCTGTGTAGGCGAGGCCACCAACATCGGTTCCGACTTTGAAATTTCCATCATGGACACGGTAAACCTGATCGCCGAAGTCATGGGGGTCACAATCGAGATCGTTTCGGACGAGCAGCGCATGCGCCCCGCCGATAGCGAGGTCGAGCGTCTCTTTGCCGGGGTCGACAAGGCGCGAAAGCTGTTCGGCTGGGCACCCGAACACGGTGGCCGCGATGGCTTTGCAAAAGGCATCGCCAAGACAGCCGAGTGGTTTCAGGATCCAGCCAACCTGGCGGCCTACAAGACCGGCCAGTACAACGTCTGACAGACTTCCCGGAGTGGGGGACATCATGGAATTCGCAGAAGACCTGACGCGGCGGATCCGCGGTGTGATTGGCGGGACGGACAATTTCGTTCCGTTGCATGTGCCGGAGTTCCACGACCGCGAGCGCGAACTGCTGATTGACTGCATCGACACCGGTTGGGTCTCCTCGGTCGGCACCTATGTCGATGCCTTCGAGGCCGAGGTCGCGCGGATCTCGGGCTGTGCGCATGGGGTCGTGGTGGCCAACGGCACCGCAGCGCTGTAGATCGCCCTGTTGGTGGCCGGGGTCGAACCGGGCAACGAGGTGCTGGTGCCTGCCCTGACATTCGTGGCGACGCCGAACGCGTTCAGCCACCTCGGTGCGATGCCGCATTTCGTCGACAGCGCCCCTGACACTTTGGGCATCTGCCCCAACCGCTTGGCCCTGCATCTGGCCGAGGTCGCCGAGGTGCGCGACGGTGCGACATGGAACCGTGTGACCGGGCGGCGCATCTCTGCTGTGGTACCGGTACATATCTTCGGCTGCCCGGTGGATATGGACAGCCTCAATGCAGTGGTCGCCGATTGGCCGATGCAGGTTGTCGAGGATGCCGCCGAGAGCCTTGGCAGTTTCTACAAGGGGCGCCCCTGTGGCAGTCTCTCCCGCATCGCGGCTATTTCGTTCAATGGCAACAAGATCCTGACCACCGGCGGCGGCGGCGCGATCGTGACCGATGACGCGGCGCTGGCGACGCGCGCCAAACATCTGACCACGACCGCCAAGCAGCCGCATCGCTGGGCCTTTTTGCATGACGAAGTGGGCTACAACTACCGCATGCCCAACCTCAATGCCGCTCTTGGCGTGGCGCAACTCGAACAGTTTGGCACGCGGTTGGCGCAGAAGAAACGCCTCTACGACGCCTACCGCGAAGCTTTTCGCGGGATGAACGGCGCGCACCTCTTCGAGACGCCTTCGGATTCGGTCTCAAACAACTGGCTGATGACGCTGATCCTCGATCCGTCGCATGTCGGCGAACGCGACGTACTGCTCGATGCACTCAACGACGCGGGCATCATGACCCGTCCGATCTGGACATTGATGCACCGACTGCCGATGTACGCCGACAACCCGCGCGCCGACCTCTCACAGGCCGAGGATTTCGAGGCCCGGGTTCTCAACATTCCCTCGTCGGCCCATCTGGGGGCGGCGTGATGAAAGTGGTCGCCGTCTCCGGCACGCGCGCGGACTGGGGGTTGTTGCAGCCGGTGCTGGCGCTCTTGCGCGATGACTCCCGTTTTGAACTGGAAATCCTCGTAACCGGGCAGCACCTGACCCCGGGCATGCGCTCGACTGAGGCGATCGAGGCCGCGGGCTTTGCCATCACCCACCGGGTCGACATGGGCCTGCCGACCGGAGGCGAAGACGACGGGGCGCTCTGCGCAGCAACCGGGCGCGCGACGGCGGGTGTCGGTGCGGCGCTGGCTGCCTCCGCCCCCGATCTGATGCTGGTGCTGGGCGACCGCTACGAAATACTCGGCGCGGTGACGGCTGCCTTGCTGTCCAAGGTGCCGGTGGCGCATATCGCCGGCGGTGATGTGACCGAGGGCGCCTTCGACGACGCCATCCGCCATGCCGTGACCAAAATGGCGGCGCTGCATTTCACCACCACCGAAGAGGCCGCCGCCCGCGTCCGCCAGATGGGCGAGGATCCTGCCCGCGTCTTCGTGACGGGAAGCCCGGGCATCGACATGGTGCTGGCCACACCGCACATGTCCCGCAGTGACTTCTTTGCGGCGGTCGGCCTGCCCGACCAAAGGCCGACCTTTGCGATTACGCTGCATCCGGCGACGCTGTCGCGCGACAACGCCGCCATGGCGCGCGCCATGCTCGACGCACTAAAGGCCTTCCCCGAGGCAGGGTTGCTCTTTACCGGATCGAACGCCGACCCGGAGGCCACCATACTCGACGAGATGATCCACGCCTTCGTCGCGGACCGCGACAATGCGGTGTTCCACGCCTCGCTGGGCTCGGCGCGATATTTCTCAGCGCTGGCGCATTGCGACCTTGTGCTGGGAAATTCATCGAGCGGGCTTTACGAAGCGCCGAGTTTCGGGATTCCGACCGTCAACATCGGCGACCGGCAGGCGCGGCGGGTCCGGGCGGCTTCTGTCATCGATTGCGCCGCCGAACCCGGGGCGATCCGTACCGCCAGCCGCTCAAGGATCGGTCCCAGTTTGGCCGGATCGTCGTCGAGCCCGAAGCGCGCCACCGATCCCTCGGTGAAAACTCCAGCCTCGGCCACGTAGGGATTGTTGGTCACCACGGCAACCTTCATGCTCTGCGCCTCATAGCACCGAACGGTGATCCCGTGCAACGGATGCGCATAGTCCAGCGTCGCGCGCGAGCGCGCGATGGCGGTCATCGCGGTGGCGTAGCTGAGAGGAGAAAAGCTGATATGACGACGCAGCCGCCATGCCGGGCCGGGCGCGCGCAGCGCCTGTTTGATGACTTCGAACCAGTTCGGCGCGTAGAGAAAGACAAAGGGGTTCATCGTCTTGGGCAGCGCGCTGAGGACACGGTCGACATAGGCCAGCCGGTCCGAGTGGATCTTCATCACCACCGACAGATCCGTCTCACGTACCGGCTCAGGCCCACAAGTGCTGGCCGAAAAGAGATGCACCAGAGGCAGGCCGGTGTCGCGCGCGTCGGCGATATCGAAGGTGCAATACCGGTCGCAAAGATGCAGCCAGTCCTTCGGTGAAGGGTTAAAGCGGAAACTGTCGAAGTTGTAGCCGACGATGCGATCCGCATGCGCCCGCAGAAGCTCCAGTGCCTGCGGGCCAAGCCCCCTGCCCTTGATGATCAGAACCAGATCGAAATGCCCCAACTGGGGCACGCGTTTTTCCAGTTCGGCCAAGGTGCTGCGGCGTAGCCGGTCCAGTGCCAGCTTGCCCATGACTTTGCCCAAAGCGTTGGCCGGGTATTCCTCGTTCAGTACCTCGACCTCATAACCCGAGCGTTCCAGTGCCTCAGAGACATCCCTGTGGAATGCATAAAAAGAGGTCGGCGCGATCAGCAGGCAGCGGCGGCTCATGCCGCCTTCTCCGCGGCCTCAAGGCCCAGCAGCGTCCGGGCGAAGGCCTGAATGCGGTATTCCCCGAACTCGGCGTCCGGGTCGGCCAGCGGCATCTCCAGGAATTCCTCGACGCCGGTGAAGTCGAGCGTCTCGTAGACGAATATCCGGTCTTCTGAGAAAAAGGCCTCGGACCGCACGGTGTGGTTGTTGGTGACGATCTTCTTGCCGCCGCAGAGGTTTTCGAAGGTCCGCATGGTGTGGCCAGACTGCGATTGGTGGTTGGCGAAATCGAATGTGGCCGAAGAGCGTTCGATCATTGCGCGAAAGTCCTCGGGCTTGATCGACCGCAGGCTGACGCCGCGCGGAATGCGGCCCGCCCTGAGAAAACGCAGGTAGACCACCGGGCTCATCTTCATGAAGGACTCGAAAACAATACCGTGACCCTTGCAATAGGCCTCAAAGGCCTTGATCGCGTCGTAGCGACGCGGGTTGACGATATTGCCGACGGTGTAGACGTGCCGCGACGAAGCCTTGTCCCTTGTTAGCCCCTGCATCTCGCGCGGTCAGAACAGCGGCAGGTAGTGAAAACCATGCGCCTCGGCATCGATCGGGTCGAATGTATAGACTGCGTCGAAATTCGCCGCCTGTGGCAGGTAGTCATGGGTGGTGAGCGCGTTCCAGTTGTAGAGCGCGAAACGCGCCTGCGGCTGCAGTTGGCGCAGCCGGGCGAGCGTGTCCGGCGCCATCTGATGGGCCTGCAGAAAGACCACCTGATCGTAAGCGGTTCCGGTGGTTTCTTCGACGATGCGACGATGTTGCGCGCCGATCCAGCGGCCGTAGGCCGTCGGCATCAGCGTTCGGAAGGTTTTTATAAGGAAACTGCCGGGTTGCAGGTCGACGAAACGCACATCTGCACCGAGTTCTTCGAACTCTCGCATGATCCGGGTGGCGTAGCCATAATAGTCGAGACCGAAGAAAAGGACTTTCATGTCTAATCTGCGCGCTTTCAATTTAGAGCTGCTAAACCTGTAAATTTCTGCCCCGGACTGGATCCGTCCCGGGACGTTTTCAAACACGGCCCGTATACGACCTGCCCGGATCGCTTTCAAGCCGCAAACCCGCGAAAATTGCCGCACTGCAGAGACGGCTTGACCTGCCCGCGGCGAAGTCGTTTAACCAAGCTCGCCGGAACATCGGACTGGCCCGGAATGACACTTGCGAAAGGGTTTTCGACCATGCAGATTGAAGACACCCCCCTCGACAGCGTCAAGATCCTGACCCCGCGCCGCTTCGGTGATGCGCGCGGCTTCTTCAGCGAAAGCTGGAACCGAAGCCGGATGGCCGAGGCCGGGTTGGACTATGATTTTGTCCAAGACAATCACTCGATGTCGATGACTGTCGGCACGCTGCGTGGCCTGCATTTTCAGGCGCCGCCGCACGCACAGGACAAGCTGGTGCGCTGCGGGCGCGGACGGCTGTTCGACGTGGCTGTGGATATCCGTCACGGCAGCCCGACCTTCGGCCAGTGGTTCGGCATCGAGTTGAGCTTTGAGAACGGCAAGCAACTCTTGATCCCCAAGGGTTTCCTGCACGGCTTCGTCACGCGCGAACCCGAGACCGAGATCGTTTACAAGTGCACCGATTATTTCGCACCCGAAAGTGATGGCTCGGTGCGCTACGACGACCCGGAGATCGGCATCGACTGGGCGATGGAGGGAGAGCCCCTGCTCAGCGACAAGGACCGCGTCGCGCCGCTGCTGAAGGACCTGCCGCGCGTCTTCGAACTCTGACTTGCACCGGAGTCAGATCATCGCTGGACCCGACCCGAGATACTCCTCATTTGGTGGACAGGATCTGGCGCGAATTGCGCTATTCTTTGCACCTGCTGATCAGGGCTGATTGCTTCGTTTCTCAGCCAACAGACCACGGCGGGTGGCTGGCCGCCGAGGATGAATAGGGTCGCCCCTGTTCCCAGGATAACTCAGCGCCGATTTTGCCAAGATGACCCCAGATCACCAAAGAAAGATGTAACCATCGGGTAAGGAGTCCCCGGTCTTGCAGTAATGATGCAAAGCCCGTTTCCCGGCGTTTACCTAACGCAATGCATGCAAATGCAATCGATACGAACCCATGACGGAGAAAGCATGGAGAAATCCAAACTCATCGTAAGATTTTGATTTTAATGGTACCACCTCCTGGTCTCGAACCAGGGACCTCTTGATCCACAATCAAGCGCTCTAACCAACTGAGCTAAGGCGGCACAGGGCGCTGAACATCAAGGTCCAACGCCGAACGTAGGGCTATTTAGCAAAGCCAAAATCCAAGCGCAAGCCCCACGGCACCCCCTGTCGGGTGGATTTTCAGCGCGACAGGCCGGGACCAAAAATCAACCCGCGCCTGGCAAAAGTCGCTCTATCGCGGCGCGCATGTCGTCAGGCGGGGTGCGCTTGGAAAATGCCGCCGCGTCAATGAACACGCTGACCGTGCGCGATGAAAAACACAGCTTTCCGTCCTGCGTACCGTCCACCCGAAAGGTGATCGAGGTCTCGCCCAGCCGCACCGGCCAGACGTGACAGATCAGCGGATGCCGCGGCGTGATGGGCGCGCGAAAATCCATCTCCAACCGGACAAAAGGCGTGCCCACATTGTGGTCCAGTTCCATTTGGAACCAGCCGTCGCCGCCCAGATTCTCGACCCACCAGCCATTGATCGCATCCAGCGCAAACCACGGGATGCGTGCCGTGTAAACGATTTTCGCCGGATCGCAGTCCCCCCATGTGACGCGAATCTCATGGCGGTAAGCTGTGTCGGGGCGCGGCTCCATCCTAGTAGGTCTCCACGTGATAGCGGCCCTCTTCGCGCAACACGTCGCGTAGGTTGCGCCATTGGTGACCGATGCTTTCGGCGATATTGGTAAAGGCCCGTTCGACGCCCTCCTCCATCTCTTTCAGACCACAGATATAGATATGCGTCGCCGGGTCTTGCAGCATGTCGGCCACAATATCCTCTTCGATGCGCATCCGGTCCTGAACGTATTCCTTTTCCTGTCCCGGCATCCGGCTGAACACCAGATGCTTTTGCAGCACGGTGGACGGCACCTTGTTGAGCGGTCCGAAATAGGGCAGCGATTCCGGCGTACGGGCCCCGAAAAACATGACCATACCCCCGGACTTCTTGCCGACCGTCCGCTGCCTTGCCATCGTAAAGGCCCGCATTGGGGCAGAGCCGGTGCCGGTGCAGATCATCAGCAGACGCGCGTCCGGATCGTTGGGCATCAGGAAGGTCGCGCCAAATGGCCCGGTCACCTGAACAGTATCGCCTTTTTTCAGGTCGCAGACGTAGTTCGAACACACGCCCCCCTCTTCACGCTTCACCGTCAGCGAGACGTTGTGATAGCCCGCCCGCTCACCGTCGCGCGGGCTGGACACCGAATAAAGTCGCGGCAGATGCGGTTTGCCCTCGGCGTCGGCTCCGGGCGCGATGATGCCTAGCGATTGCCCTTCGAGTGCGGGAAACGGTTTGCCCTGAAAATCGAGGATGACATGGCGCACGTCCGAATCCGACCCTTCTGTGGTCAGGCGATAGTTGCCCTGCACCACCGCCTCGACCGGGCTGCCAAGGTTGTAGAGGTTCACTGTCGGCTTTGCCGCCGAGGCAGGGGCCACGGGTTTCCCGCCTGCCCCTTTGTGCGCCTCTGCCAACAGGACCGCCACAGGATCCTCGCCGCCGTCACCACCCGCATCCGCAACTTCGGTCGTGCTCACCTCGCCCTGTTCGGGCAGTTCGGTCCAGCTGAACTGTTCATCCAATGAATAGGGCGTGTCGACCACACGCCATTCATCGATCGACCCCGTGGGGCAGACCGGAATGCAATCCATGCAGAAATTGCAGGCCTCTGCGTTCACCACGACATTGTTGTCATCATGCTCGATAGCGCCTACGGGGCAGGTCATCTCACATGTGTAGCAGCGGATACAGATCTCGGGGTCGATCAGGTGCTGTTTTAGCGGCTTGTTCATCTCATCATTCCTCCCAGAACGGAGCGGTCGACCAATCGTAGGCGAGACACCGTTCCTGTTCCTGCTTGATCTGGGCACGATCTAGGCCGATTTTGCGATAAAACACAGCATCTTCTGACGGTGTTTCTGTCTGGTCGCCTCGCGCGAGGACTGAAAAGTCAGCGCAAGTTAACCGTTTGGCCATTGCTGCCAATGTCGGGCCTTGTCCCCGATGGGCATAGTCGGCGCGTTTGGTCGCCGCAGCACCAAGGTGCAGTCCGGTATCAGCGACCGCGGTTCAGCACGGCCTCAGGGATGGCGATGGCCTCGATCAAGGCCTGACACAGACCCCGGCAATCCTCACACCCGATGCAACATCCGATCTCACCCAGTTCCTTGGCGACCTCGGTCACGCGCGGTGCATGACCCACGTTGCGTTTGGTGATCATAGCGTTTCCTCCTCCTGCTGTTCCCTGCGTGTGGCAGAGACGAATTTTCGCCGAAAATTCGCCTCTCGCCAACTCATGCCATGTGCAGTTTGACGTACTCAAAATCGCCCGGCTTGTTGTCGATGCCGACCTTCGGCGGCGCGATCCAGCTGGCGAATTTGCCCGGTTCATAGCAGGGCTTCATCAGCGACTGGATGAAGTCACCGTCGCCATGCGTCGGCAGCCAGTTCGGCAACCCTTTGTCGAATGCGTCTCCCGACACGTGGTTGCCGTCAGGGTCAAAGTTGTGGCCAGCGAACACGCCGATCTTGCGGTTGAAGGACTGGTGCGGCAGCTTCAACTCGAACTCGATCCCGGTCTTTTCGATAATCTTGTTCCAGCGCCCCACACCGCCCGAAGCATCGCGGACGTAGTCATCCCGCAGGCGCATGTTGATCGCGGTCAGGGCCGGCACGTCCTTTTCGACGATCTTGCCATCCTCAAGATCCAGCACCTTGTAGGTGTCATTCTTAAGCTGGTGGTCGTCATCGATCCGGCCTTCCATGTAACGGCCCTTGATACCCGCGTTGAACGCATTGGCCGCGTTGGTCGAGATTTCCTGACCAAACAGATCCAGCGACAGCGTGTAGTGCAGGTTCAGCTTTTTCTGGATGGTCGGCAAGTCGATCACACCCAGATCGCGGATCTTGTTCACGTCATAGGGATCAGTGATGCCCGCCTTGTTCATCGCCTCGCAGGTGGCCTGAATGGTGCGGCCCACGCCGGTTTCGCCGACGAACATGTGGTGCGCTTCTTCGGTCAGCATGAACCGGCAGGTGCGCGACAGCGGATCGAACCCGGACTGCGCCAGCGATTCAAGCTGCATCTTGCCGTCACGGTCGGTGAAATAGGTGAACATGAAGAACGACAGCCAGTCCGGCGTTTCCTCGTTGAACGCCCCCAGCATGCGCGGTGCCTCTTCGGACCCGGACGAGCGGATCAGCAGATCATCCGCCTCTTCGCGGCCGTCCTTGCCGAAATACTTTTGCAGCAAGTAGACCATCGCCCACAGGTGGCGGCCCTCTTCGACGTTGACCTGAAACAGGTTGCGCATGTCATACAGCGACGGTGCTGTCAGACCCAGAAAGCGCTGCTGCTCGACCGAGCCCGGCTCTGTGTCACCCTGAATGACGATCAGACGCTTCATCAGGTTGCGGTATTCGCCCGGCACTTCTTGCCATGCCGGTTCGCCCATATGTTCACCACAGGGGATCACACGGCCCTCGACCTGCGGGGCCAGCAACACGCCCCAGCGATATTCCGGCATCTTCACATAGTCGAACTTGGCCCAGCCCTTGGGGTCCACGCTGACGGCGGTGCGCAGGTAGACCATCGATTCCTGGAAGTTCTGCGGGATCAGCTTGTTCCACCAATCGATATAGCCGGGGTGCCATTTTTCCAGCGCTTTCAGCACCTTCTTGTCCGAGCTCAGACCCACGTTGTTGGGGATCTGGGTGTCATAACTTACGTTGATCAGATCGAGCATGTCTCTCTCCCATTTGGTGCGGCGGAGCACGGTCCGCCCTACAGCGTTCAACGGGACCGACACCTGCCGGGGCCCGTAGGGCGGGGTTTACCCCGCCGTTGCGCGCGTCAGACGCGCTCCATGTTGTAATCGCCCCGGATACCGGTGCCGTAGCGCTGCAGCGCGCCGTCGGCCCCAACCGCGTTGGGACGGTTGAAGATCCAGTTCTGCCATGCGGTCAACCGGCCAAAGATGCGGGTTTCCATCGTCTCGGGTCCGGCAAAGCGCAGGTTCGCCTCCATCCCTGTCATCGCATCCGGACTGAACGACGCGCGCTCCTCCATGAAGATACGGACCTCATCCTCCCAGTCGATGTCGTCGAGGATCATGGTGACAAGCCCCTGCTCATCCGCCTCTTCTGCCTCCAGCGCCTCGCCGATCTTGTCTTTCAGCGCCTCGACATGTTCCGGCTCCGCCAGAAAGCGGGTTTGCAGACGAGTGATGCCGTTGCCCATCGGATAGGGGCCAAAGTTGTCCTCGGTCAGGGTGATTGTCGCCGTGGGGCGATTGTCACCCTCGAATTCGTCTTCCATCATATAGCTGCGGTCGACGGCAAAGAGGATCTCGGCCAGCACGCCGACAAAGCACGATCCATGTTCGATGAAGGCCGCCAACGAGCGTGAGGTCACGTCGATCCGTTTCAGCGTGCGCTTCCAGAACTGGCGCACCTCGTTGGCCAGCCAATGGTCGGCATTCGCGGCCAGCAGCGCCTCATGCGCGGCCAGTTTTTCCGGGTCGCCCTGCGTGCGGAAGATCCACAGGCCCAGCGCCATCTCGTTCAGGCGCAGGTGCAGGATCGCGTCCTCCAACTCGCGGCAGAGGCGCAGCATATAGGCCTGGTCGCCCTGCGCCACAAAGGCGTCCATGTCGGCGGGCGCGTCCTCTTCAGGCCCTTTCAGGGTGATCACCGCCTTGCGCCCTGCCCGGTCAAGCTCGACCTCGACCAGCGAATAGGTCACCGCGTCCTCGGTGATCTTGCGTGGCAAGGAGCCCAGCGTGATGCCCTCGGCCACGTCCACCTTGGTTGAGGAGGCGGCAAATTCGCGGGCGCGTTCGGCCACGGTGTCATCGAACTTGGAATTCGGGATCACCTCATCGACCAGCCGCCATTCCTTGGCGCGCTTGCCCTTTATCCCCTCCTCGATCGAGCAGAAGATATCGGCCCGATCGCGGCGCACCTTACGTTTGTCGGTGACGCGGGTCAGCCCGCCGGTGCCCGGCAGCACCGCCAGCAGCGGCACCTCGGGCAGACCCACCGAAGAGGTGCTGTCATCGGTCAGCATGATGTGATTGCAAGCCAGCGCCAACTCATACCCGCCCCCGGCGCAAGCGCCCTTCACGGCCGCGATGTACTTCTGACCGCTCTCCGCCTCGGCGGCCTCATAGGCATTGCGCGTCTCGTTGGTGAATTTGCAAAAGTTCACCTTGTGGCTGTGCGCCGCGCCGCCCAGCATCCGGATGTTCGCGCCCGCGCAGAACACCCCGGGTTTGCCGGACTTCATGACAATGGTTTTGACCTCGGGATGTTCGAACCGCATCCGCTGCACCACGTCGTTCAGCTCGATATCGACGCCCAGATCGTATGAGTTCAGCTTGAGCTTGTAGCCATCGAACAGGCCGCCGTCTTCGTCCACATCCATGAACAGGGTGGCCACGGGACCGTCGTATTCGACACGCCAATGGCGGTAGCGGGACGGGTCTGTCTGAAAGTCGATCATCTTGGTCATCGGGTCCTCCCTGGTCGCGAAGTTGCAGCCAACGTACATCAATGGAGAAAGTAAGTAAACTTATGCATGCATAATAAAGCACATTTTTTCATGCCGAATCTCTGTATCTTACGAATTTTGCCACCCGCATTCGGCATATTATGCATTATAATTCACATCTCGCATTGCTTTCTAAAGAATCGATCATAGCGTGGACCCTGTCCGCGCCAACTGTCATGATCTGTGCGGCGCGGGTCTCGGGCAGCAGCGCCCTTGCGATCCCGCACAGACGCAGCGCGGCCTTCGGGCGGCCCATGCGCAGTTTGAGCAAGCCATTGGCGGCCTGGATCAGGGCCTGAACAAAGCGTCGCTCGACGCCACCATCGGGCAGAGCCATCCAGACCGGCTCCAACACCTCGTGCGCTTCCCAGTAGAAACCGTGTTCAATGTAGAACAGCCCATGACGGAACGCATCGCTTTGCGCCAGCGCATCGGACCCCATCCCCGGATGCACCGTTGCGCGGATAGGGTCGAACAACCCCTCGGGGTGCCGCGCGGTGCGCCCCGGCACATAAGCCTGCGCCGGGACGAACCAGTCGCCCCCGCTCACGCGACTTCGGGTGCGGCGGCCTCGATCCGCTCCAGCCGGGTGCAGAACCCAGCGATCTCGGCCACCACCCGCTCTGGCTGGTCCAGATGCGGGGCATGGCGACAGTCGTCGAGGATCGCAATTTCGACCGGCGCATAGCTGCGGTTTTCCACCTCTTCGACCTGCGCAAGCGTGCCGTACTGATCCTCCCGCCCCTGCACCGCCAGAACCGGAATACGCAGGTAGTCGATGGCGTCCGCGACGTTCCACGCCTTGAAATCAGGATGCAGCCAACTGTCGTTCCAGCCACGAAAGGTGTTGTCCGGGTCGCGGTGATAGCGTGCCATCTTTTCCCTCAGGTCGGTCGTCGCATAGGCCTGCTTCGCCTTGGCGATCTCAGCCAGACCTACCTCTTCGGTAAAGAAATGCGGCGCCATCAGGACCAACGCCCGCACCCGCTGGTCGGACACGCTGCCCGCATAGATCGTGGCGATGGTCGCGCCGTCGCTGTGACCGACAAGAACCCCGCGTCGAAATCCGATGGCGTCCAGTACCTGCGGCAGCACATCGACTGCTTCACGGGTCATATAGTCCAATGGGCGCGGCAGGTCCGCCGGGTCCGACTGACCATACCCCGCCCGCGAAAAGGCAAAGACACCAAAGCCCGTCGCCTGCGCCAACGCCTGCGGGAAATCGCGCCACAGCGCCACAGACCCCAGCCCCTCGTGCAACAGGACCAATGTCGGTGCCTTGTCCGGGGCCGGCCCGAAACAGGCATACTCCAACACCTTGCTAGCCGCCGTCAGCCGCCCGTTTTCCGTCCACTCTACTGTCATGCCTGCGCCCTCAGTTTGAACCGTTGTATCTTGCCCGTCGCGGTCTTGGGCAGATCGTCCACCACCTCGACCCAGCGCGGATACTTCCACATCCCGATCTTCTCTTTCACAAACTCCTTGAGGCCGTCGACCGCAGAGGCTTCCTGCCCCTCTTTGAGCACAACAAAGGCCTTGGGTTTATCCAGCCCCTTGTCGTCGGCGCAGGCGACAACCGCTGCCTCCAGCACGGCGGGGTGTTCGACCAGCGCCTGTTCGACCTCAAAGGGACTGACCCAGATGCCGGACACCTTGAACATGTCGTCCGTGCGCCCGCAGTAGATATAGCGCCCGTCTGCGGTGCACTCATATTTGTCGCCGGTGCGGGTCCAGTGGCCCTCGAATGTAGAGCGCGACTTGTGCCGCTTGTTCCAATAGCCATCCGCCGCAGACGGTCCGCGCACCAGCAGTTCGCCAACCTCGCCGTCGCCCACGTCCTCATCGTGTTCATCCACCAACCGCACTTCATACCCGGGCACCGCCGTGCCGGAGGTGCCATAGACGATCTCTCCGGGACGGTTGGACAGAAAAATGTGCAGCATCTCGGTCGAGCCGACGCCATCGACGATCTCGGTCGAGGTCAGCCGGTGCCAGCGTTCGCCCACCTCGCGCGGCAGCGCCTCCCCGGCAGAGGTACACAGCCGCACGGCCATCCCCTCTGGCAGGCCGGATTTCTCCAGCGCGGCGTTCATCGCGGCGTAGAAGGTCGGCACCCCGCAGAACAGCGTCGGGCGATGCGTCCCGAGGATGTCAAAGACCACCTCCGGCGTCGGCCGTCCCGCCAGCAGCACGGTCGTCGCCCCCACCGACAGAGGAAAGGACATGGCGTTGCCAAGGCCGTAGGCGAAAAAGATCTTGGCCACAGAATAGACGATGTCGTCCTCACGGATGCCCAGCACCTGCGCACCAAAGGTGTCTGAGGTCGCCTTAAGGCTGGAATGCACGTGCCGCACGCCTTTGGGTTGGCCGGTAGAGCCGGAAGAATACAGCCAAAAGGCCATCTCATCCTCATGCGCCTCGACCGCAGGCACAACCGACGCGCCCTCGACAAACCTCTGATAGCTTTCCGTGCCCTCGGGCGCGTCGCCGATCACCAGCACCGCGCGCAGGAACGGGTTGTCCGCAATCACCGGCTTTACCGTCTCCCATAGCTTTTCCGACACAACGAGGATCGACGCCCGACTGTCGGTCAGGATCGCATCGTAGACCTGCGCTGACAGCAGCGTGTTCAGCGGCACCGGGATCGCACCGGCCTTGAGCGCACCCCAGAAAACCACCGGGAACTCGATCTGATCCTGCACGATCATGGCGACCCGCTCTTCGCGGCGCACGCCGTGGCGGCTGAGCGCCCCGGCAAATCGCCCGCTTTCTTCCGCCAGTTGCCCAAAGGTCAGGCTGCGCTTGCGCCCGTCCGCCTCCTGAAAGGCCACCTTGTCAGCGCGCCCTTCGTCCAGATGGCGATCGACAAAATATAATGCTGCGTTTTCGTTCATGACGTGGCCTCCTCCCTGCCTGTCACCCGCGCCGCGTGGCGGCGTTTCCAATCGGTCCGGTCCTCTCACCGGAATAGCGCCGCGCGGGCCTCACCCGACATGGCCTTTGCAGTAAGGGCGGGTCTGCGACCGACCCCGGCAGCTCCTCCAAACCACCGGACCCTCGACACGTTGCCCTCCTGCGGAATCGATCCTTTGGTAAGCGTACACCTTATTTTCAGAAGGTGCAATTTTTTGCAACAACCGACACAATATTCACCAGTATTAGCACTATAATGCACAAGTCGAACGCTGACCTCCTCCAAAGAAAAACGAAGTATGATGACAATATGCGTACTTGCGGCTTTTGCCCGGTCGCGTACGCTGCAACCATGCACGCGATCTATAACATGCCCGGCCACCTGATACGCCGACTGCAACAGCTGTCCTCGTCGATCTTCGCCGAGCAGATGAGGGCTGCGGGCTCTGACCTGACATCGCCGCAATTCGCGGCCCTGACCATGTTGCAAGAGCACCCCGGCATTGATCAGGCGACTCTGGCCGGTCTGATCGCCCATGACCGCGCCACAATCGGCGGCGTGATCGAACGGCTGTGCGCCAAGGGGCTGATCGAACGGCGCACCAACCCCTCTGACCGCCGGGCCAAGGTGCTGGCCCTGACGCCCGAGGGTGAAAAGCGCATCGCGATTATCCGGCCCATCGTCGAGACGATGCAGAAGACCTTGCTGGTCGGCCTCAACGAAACGGAAAAAGCAGAGTTTATCCGGCTGGCCGCCAAGGTTGCCGCCGCCGGGAACGACCGGACGCGTGCGCCACTGCGGATGCCCAAGGAAAAGCCGGACAACCCGTCTCGCTGACTGTCTTGCTGACGGCCTCGATGACTGGGTTGAGTTGATCATCGCATCCGGGCGTGCCATCCCTTGCCACAACCGCGTTGAGGAGGGGATCACATGTCGGACACCATTCTAGTCACCGATCACGGCACATGGGCCGAGATCACGCTGAACCGGCCCGACAGGCTGAACAGCTTTACCCCCGAAATGCATCTGGCCCTGCGCGCCGCGCTGACCCGCGCGGCGGAGGACGACAGGCGCGCCGTGCTGTTGACTGGCGCGGGGCGGGGCTTTTGCGCCGGGCAGGACCTTGGCGACCGCGATCCGCGCAAGATGGATGGCCCGCCCGATCTGGGGGAAACGGTGCGCAGCTACTGGGCACCGCTGGTCCGCCAGATCCGCGCCCTGCAGATGCCGGTGATCTGCGCCGTCAACGGCGTTGCCGCCGGGGCCGGGTCCAGCGTGGCGCTGGCCTGCGACATGGTGCTGGCCGGGCAAAGCGCCAAGTTCATTCAGTCCTTTGCCAAGGTCGGGCTGATCCCCGACACCGGCGGCAGTTGGCACCTGACCCATCTTCTGGGGCGCGCCCGCGCCATGGGTCTGGCCCTGACGGCCCAGCCGCTACCCGCACAACAAGCCGAGGACTGGGGTCTGATCTGGAAGGCGCTGCCGGATGAGCAGTTGATGGATGAAGCGCGCAAACTGGCGGCGCAATTCGCCGACGGCCCAACCTTTGGCTTTGCACGCACCAAACAGGCCATTGACGCCGCAGCCACCAACACGCTGGACGCGCATCTGGATCTGGAGGCCGAATTGATGAAGGCCTGCGGTGAACACCCGGATTACGCCGAGGGTGTCGCGGCCTTCCTCGACAAACGCGCGCCAAAATTCACCGGCGAGCGTTGATCCGCGAGTTCAAAGGTCGATCTCCCAGCCCTGCTCTACCACTGCCATGCCGAAACTGCGTTTCGGCTCGGACCGGACCAACCGCCAGCCGGTCTTTTCATAAAGCGCGCAGGCGGCGCGGTGACTCTCATGGGTCCACAGCGCCATCCGGCGATAGCCGCTGGCGCGCGCGAACCCCATGCATTCACCCAGCATGCGTTTGCCCAGCCCCCTGCCCCGCGCGGCAGGCGTCAGCAGGAACAGCCGCAGTTTTGCTGTTTGCGCATCTTCGCGTACGCAAAAGATGCTGCCCAGCCGCTGTCCGCCATCCCAGGCGATAAAGGCGCGCTCGCAGGATGGGTCATGATCGGCGTCAAAATCTTCAAGGATCTCGCGCACCAGCGCCGGGAACGTCTCGTCAAAGCCTTCGTCGCGCGTGTAAAGGCGGCGGTGTTCCGCCACCAGCCAATCGATGTCGCCGGGGCCGAGGTGTTTCAGTTCAATATCCACACCCAGACCAAACCGCCGCACGACTTGCAAATCAAGCCCCGCGCCGCTACGTGACGTCGATCCTCAAAACCTATCGGACAAGGCACTGGTGACATGAGCATCCACGACGAACGCGACATCGAAGCCAACCTTCAGATCGGACCCACCGACAAGGGCATGGTCCGCTTGTTCATCTTCGCTGACGGGCTGGAAATTCCGATGGATTTCGAACCCGAAGAAGCCGAGGAAATTGCCGAGGAACTGCGCGCCGCCGCCGCAACTGCGCGCAAGGCCAAGCCCAAGCGTTAACCCGGTGGCGGCGCGGGGACGTGTTGATCGACAAAGACCTTGTTCCCGTCCGGATCGACCAGCGTCATACAGGCCGGCCCGGAGCTGTCCTCTTCCACAGCCTGTTCCGGTTCGATCCCCTCGGACCGTAGCCGCGCCTGCATCTCGCGGATATCGGTGAAATCGTCCAGCGGTTCTCCGCCCCCGCTCCAGCCGGGGTTGAAGGTCAGCATATTGCCGCTGAACATGCCCTGAAAAAGACCAATCACGCTGTCGCCGTTGCGCAGGATCAGCCAGCCCTCTTCGGCCACTCCGGCGACCTGCTGAAATCCCAGCGCCTCGTAAAAGGTCCGCGAGGTGGTCAGGTTCTTGACCGACAGACTGACCGAGAATGCTCCAAGCTCCATGGCGGATCCTTTCTGTGCGTTGGCGCGTCGCCCCATCGTCCACCGGAACCTCCCTGTCAGGCAAGCCCTGCGAACACCAAAGAATTATCCCCAGCCGTCCAGCCCCGCACCGGGATCGCGCAAGCCCTGCAACCGTCGCGCCGCATGCACGGCGAACTTGCGGGTCAGCTTTGTGCGCCGCGCCGAGGCCATTTTATCCTCCGGCCCCATGCGCAGGATCTCGGCATCATAGCCATCCGCAAGGATCAGCCCGGTTCCCTCGGGCAACAGATCGGTCGGAAAATCCTGATCCACCGCCCAGAAATAACGGTCGCACCACGGCAGATAACCCTCCCATTTGCTATCGCTCATGAAATCGGCGCGTGAGGATTTGCATTCGACCACCCAAAGCTCCCCTTTGGGGCCCAGTGCCATGACATCAACCCGCAAGCCGCGGTCGGGCACAAATTCCTCAACCACGGCAAAGCCATGCCCCGCCAGATGGCGGGACACGCCGCGCGCCAGCAACTGGCCGGGCATCAGGGTCGGCGTCAGGTCGGGGGTGACAGGCAAATCCATGCTCAAATTATTGAACAATACGTGAACAAACGCAAGCCCGCCGCGCGCCGCCTTTCCTCTGGCGGCGAATTGCCTACTGTCGCCAAAGCATCGTTTTCATGACACCCAAGGTTGCCCATGTCCCAAGACGCCCCCGAGACCCGACTGACCCGCGAAGAGGCGCGCGGCGTGCGCGCCGCGCGCGAACTGGAAGGGCACCTGACATGGCTCGACACCTTTTCGGGCACGGCGCTTGGCGTGCTCTCTGTCGCGTCGGGCATTTATACCTACCTCGGCGTGTCGTCTTTGCTGGATGAAAACGGCGCGATGTCGGTCTTTGCCGCCATCGCCTATTCCACCGCCGTCTCTGTGGGGATCTTCGTTTTCTGGTCTTACATGCTGCGCCTGTTTCCCGCCGTCCGCACCGCCCGCGCGCGGGCCGGTCTGATGGCCACCATGGGGCTGGGCAGCCTTGCCATTGTCGCCATGTCATCCTGGCTGAACGCCGCCGCGCTGGCCGGGTCGGCGGCCGTGGAACAGCATCTGGCCAAGACGGTGCAGGACTATCAGGCCGCGCTGGAACGCGCACATGAGATTGCCCTGACCGGGCAGGCGCTGGAGCGTGACGTGGCCCGGACGCGGCAAAGCTTTGAGGATCTGTCCGAACTGGAGGCGCAAGGCGCGCTGTCCGGCATGGCGGGTCGTGGCGCGGTCTTTCGCGTGCTGCGTCAGAAATCCGCCGAACTGACCGCGCTGGAGGCACAGATCGCCGCCCAGACGCCGCTGGTCGACACCGCCTTTACCGAGGGCAACACCATCCTGTCGCGGATGCGCGCGCTGACGGTAGAACCGGGCAGCGTCGAGGCGCGATCGGTCGAATTTTCCGAGGCCGCCGTGCGGTTGCAGGGGCTGATCACCCAGTTGCGGCAATTGTCGGTGGCTCCGCTTGTGGAGCGCGCCGCGCAGGATCTGGCCGCATCGGTTGTGCTGCCCGAACTCGACAGTTCCACCGCGCAGGGCCGCGCCGACCAATCCGCCACCATCACCTCGGTGCTGGAGGTGCTGGCGCAACGCGCCGCCACCCTGGAAAGGGCGGCACTGAACGTGCAATCGTTGCAAGCGCCCACAGACGTGACCTATGCGCCGCTGTCCGCCGCCGACGCGGTCATCCTGTATGCGGGCAACTTTGTCCCGTCGTGGGCCGGGGCAATTGCCATCGACCTGCTGCCCATGGTGCTGGTCTTTATCCTTGCCATAACCCACGGCGCCATTCGTCAGGGCCGCGAGGGGGCGGGCGTGGAAGACACGTTGACACTGGCCGAACTGCGCGCCGCCGTCACCGCCCTGCGCGAGGTCGAGGCGGTTGCAGGTCCGCCGCCCGCGCGTCCCGAAACGCCGCCCGCACCCAGCGACGACGTGACCCCGCTCAAAGGAAAATCCGCATGACCGCGATGGCGCGACCGAGGCCAAGGCGCTCCGCAGGACCGAGGTTCCGGCGCAAGGTCGGGACGGGTGGCCGTATGTCCGCAGCGGAGCCGCTGCGATGAACCGCAGCGTTGCCCGCACCCTGTCCGCCGTGCTGATCTTTCAGGTCGGGATCGGCATCCTGCTGATCCTTGGCGACATGCGGCAAGGCACCCTGTCCTTGCCGACCTTCAAACCCGACGCCCCCCGCCTGTCTGAACCGGTGCGCCCCGGCGACCAGCGCCGCATCTTCAAACCCGGGCGTGATCGTCCCGCCGTCGTCCCCGAACGCGACCCCGGCGAGCTGCCCGAGCGTCTGACGCTGACCCTAAATGAGGGCATCTGGCGGCTGGAAGGTGATATTGCCGAGGGCGACGCCGAACGCCTGATCCCGCAGATCGACCGCGCCGACCCGCCGATCACGGCGCTGGTGCTGCAATCCTCCGGCGGATCGGTTCGCGACGCCCTTGACCTTGGCCGCCATCTGCGCGCCTCTGGCATCGCGACAGAGGTCCTGTCGGGCGAATTCTGCTACTCTGCCTGCCCCTATCTCTTTGCCGGCGGACAGACCCGCACCGCGGCTGCCGCCGCCTCTATCGGCGTTCACCAGCACTATTTCGGGGAGAACACCCTGCTCCCGGCTTTTGTCGCTGTCGAGGATATCCAGCGCGGTCAGGCAGAGGTCATGGGATTTCTCGACGACATGGGAATCGACCCGCTGGTGATGCGCCACGCGCTCGTCACGCCGCCGGATGAAATCTACATCCTGCTGCCGCAAGAACTGGATCAATATGGCTTTGTGACCGGGTCAGACTGAGCACAGCGATACAAATTCTTCGCAACCCCTTGTCTCCGGGGGCGGCCCGTCTTACCTCAGCGCTTGGCGGGTTCTGCCCTTCTCGTAAACGGGTACATTCCGGTGGCCTTAAGCAAATCCGAGGGAGCTGGCTCTGGCGGGATCGTGGTCTCGTTACCTGGCGCCCACCTGTATATACAGGTCCTCGGGAATGCACTACCCACACGGTTGGCGTGGTTCCCGCCGCACGCCCCACAGTAATAAAAAACCTGACGCTGCCCAGAGGGGCAGCCGCTTTGCGGCAGGCCCGTCGGGGCATCCGAAAGCCTGCCTTGAAACGAGTGTCAGGGGCGGTTCAGAACTCGCAGCGACCGCACCTTTGGCTTCTCTGCGGCGACATGCACCCGCGCAGGCTCTGCCGGGCGGGTCCGCTCTCTTTTGCCGCCCGAGGTGTCGTCCTCATCCGCCATCCGCATGATCGAGATCGCGAACTGCACACCGGCGAACACCACACCGTTGAAAAACACCAGCATGACCACGGCGACCACCGCAACATCGCTGCCAGAGATCAGGTGCCACAGGTTCGCCACGTTGAACCACAGCAGCGCGCCGACAAACAGCACCGAGAGGCCGAAACCGGACAGGACCTGAATGATGTAAAGACGGATAAGCTTGGGCATGGGCGACTCCTTCGCATTCCATTAACAGAATACAATTTGGGGCGGAATTGCAACTCGGCAAGCCGTCGCAGGCCGATTTCAGCGCCGCGCGCGCGGGCCAAAGACAAGCCAGATCAGGAATCCGACCAGAGGGAACAGCAGGACCAGCAGACACCACAGCACCTTGCCGCCGGTCGATGCACGTGAATTCACGATGGAAATGATCGCCCAGACGGCAAGCGCCAGCAGGATGAATCCGCCAATTCCGGTCACTTCAACGCGCATCTCGTCCTCATCCGCATTGGGTCAGGTCAAAGATGGGCAGCACACCGACGGCGTGCAAGTTCCACAACGCCAGACCCTCCCGCAAGACCCTGCGCGGCAGGCCGACAGGTCATCGCGTCAAAACGCCTCGGGTTTGGCCTCGCGCGCCATATGGTCCAGAACCGCGTTTACAAACCGCGCTTCCTTGCCGTCCGGGAAAAAGGCCGACGCCACGTCAAGATATTCGACAATGACCACCTTGGGCGGCGTGTCACAGGCCAGCATCTCGGCCCCGGCCACACGGAACAAGGCCCGTAAAGTCGGGTCGATCCGCGCGATGGGCCATTTCGCCACCAGCGCCCGGTCGGTCATCTGGTCGATCTTGACCTGCCAGTTGACCGCCTGCTCCAGCAGCTTGGCAAAGAAATCGACGTCGCCGTCGATCATCTCTGTGCCGTCCTCAATCTCTGCACCGAACCGGAACTCCAGAAACTCGTGCCGGACCTTGTCGAGGCCCGCGTCGGACTGTTCCATCTGAAACAGCGCCTGCACGGCATAAAACCGCGAGGCGCTCTTCATTTTGCGTTTCTGGTTGCCCGAAAGCTGGGTCATGCGATGTCGGGGCCTTTGCTGCTGCCTGCGATCTGGATGTCCTCGCCAAAGGGGACGAATCCCACTCCCTTGCGCGAGCCGCCCCACTTACGGGCCAGCGCCAGCAGATGCAAGGCCGCCGCAGCAGCGCCGCCGCCCTTGTTCTGGCCCGCCGCCTCGGCCCGCACGCGGGCCTGTTCAAACGTCTCGACCGTCAGGATGCCGTTGCCGATGCACAGCCCCTGAAGCCCCAGCAAAGTTAGCGCGCGAGAGCTGTCATTGCAGACCGTTTCGTAATGCGTCGTCTCGCCCCGGATCACACAGCCCAAGGCCACGTAGGCGTCGAAATTCGACAAACGCTCGGCCATGCCGATGGCCGAAGGAACCTCCAGCGCGCCGGGCACCTCGATGGTTTCGTGCCAGCCGCCGCAGGCCTCGATCTCGGCCTCGGCCCCCGCCACCAATTGATCGGCGATGTCCTTGTAGTAAGGGGCCACGACAATCAGCACCTTGACCGGCTTGTCGAACGTCGGACGGTCCAGCACATGGTGCGTTTCATTCGATGCCATCAGCCCAGCTCCGAGATCTTGCGGGTTCCGGTGATTTCAAGGCCGTAGGCCTCCAGTCCGACAACCTTGGGCGTTGGCGAATTGGTCAGCAGAACCAGCTTCGACAATCCCAGCGAGGACAGGATCTGCGCGCCCAGACCGTATTGCCGCAAGGTTTTGGGCGACACTCCGTCAGTGACGTCCAGTTTCATCGAGGTGTCGCGCAGCAGCACAACCACGCCCCGGCCCTCTTCGGCGACCGCCTCCATCGCGTGCTGGAATTCATGCGCCCGGCCCTTCGGACCGGTGCCGATGATATCCAGCATGGGGTCCATCGCGTGCATCCGCACCAGCACCGGCTCGGGCGTCGAGATATCGCCCTTGGTCAGGACGATATGCTCATCGCCGTGGGTTTCGTCGGTGTAGATACGCATGTTCCACGCGCCACCGAACTCTGACGTGATGGTCTCTTCGGTGCGGACCCGGACAAGGTTGTCGTGACGCCGCCGGTACGAGATCAGGTCGGAAATCGTGCCGATCTTTATCCCGTGACGCTGCGCAAAAGCCACCATTTCAGGCAGCCGCGCCATGGTGCCATCATCGTTCATGATCTCGCAGATCACGCCCGCCGGGTTCAGCCCCGCCAGCCGCGACACGTCCACCGCCGCCTCTGTGTGACCGGCACGGACCAGCACGCCGCCTTTGCGGGCGCGCAGCGGGAACACGTGGCCCGGCGTGGCAATATCCGCCGCCCCCTTGGAGGCGTCGATGGCCACCGCAACGGTCCGCGCGCGGTCAGCGGCGGAAATGCCCGTTGTCACACCCTCACGCGCCTCGATCGAGGTTGTAAAGGCGGTTTCGTGCCGCGAAGAGTTGTTGGTGGACATCAGCGGCAGGCCAAGTTCCTCGATCCGGTCCGAGGTCATTGCCAGACAGATCAGCCCGCGCCCGTACAGCGCCATGAAGTTGATCGCATCCGGCGTCGCCCATTGCGCGGGGATCACCAGATCCCCCTCGTTTTCACGATCTTCGTGATCGACCAGAATGAACATGCGCCCGTTGCGGGCGTCCTCGATGATCTCCTCGACAGAGGAAATCGCATCGGACCAGACCTGTTCAACCGGTCCCGGGGTTTCAAAATCGGGCATGGGGCCTCTCTTTTGCCAGTCAGAAGCGGGATACTTGAGCGCATCGCCAAAGACCAGAGCCAAGCGTCGACTGTGACGCACCGCGACCCTGCGCAGACGCATGGTTTCAGCCCCTTGGTATGGGCACCCCCGTCAAAGGTGTGCCACAACCTGAGCGCCTTGGGACCTCAGTCAAAAATGTCGTCAAGCAGGTCAAAGGCCTCATCGAAAAAGCGATGCGCCAGACCCTTGCTTTTCTTTTTTCTGGCTTTCTGCCGGACCTTGCGATCTGGCGAGGCCGGGGCGGATGCCTTGCGCGGCCCCTTCTTGTCCTTCCGCCTGGTGGCGGTCGCCTCTGCCTTGAGGTGTTTCATGTTGTGCAAAGGCGCGCCGCAGGACGAACACGCCAGTTCGTGACGGACGTTCCCCGTCAGGATCAGCGCAGCGCGGGTGCCGCAATAACAGCAGGTTGCAATCTTTGTCGTGCCCATGAGGCCGATTTATGCACGCGCCGCATAGAGCGCAACCGCCGCGGCGTTTGAGACGTTAAGCGACCCGAAGTCACCGGCAAAATCGATCCGGACCAGCGCGTCCACCGTTTCCTTGGTCTTGGGCCGTAGCCCCGGTCCCTCGGCCCCGAAAACCAGCGCTACGGGGGCATCCCGCCGCCCATCAAGCGCCTCTTCGATGGTCTGCCCGGCCTCGCCGTCCAGACCCAGCACAAGGTATCCCATGTCGCGCAGTGTTTGAATCGTCTCTGCCAGATTGCGTTCGCGCAGGTAGGGTTGCCGTTCCAGCGCGCCGCTGGCGGTCTTGGCCAGCGCGCCGGTTTCGGGCGCCGCGTGGTGGCGCGTGCCGATCACCGCCTGCGCGCCGAACACTTCGGCCGAGCGCAGGATCGCGCCCACGTTATGCGGGTCCGTCACCCGGTCCAGCAGCACCAGTCGCAGCGCGCCCTGCCCCGCAAAGGCCACATCCTCCAGCCGCCCCCAGTCCAGCGGCTTGACTTCCAACGCGGCCCCCTGATGCACCGAACTCGGGTCCAGCGGCGCGTCGAACCGGCGCGGGTCGTGGATTTCGGGCGTCATGCCGGAAACGGCGACCGCCTCTGTCAGCTTTTCCGCCGCATTGGGGGTCAGGATCAGCCGCAGCCTTTCACGGCGCGGATTCATCAGCGCGTCGCGGACCGCATGTAACCCGAACAGCCAGACGGTCTCATTGGCCGAGGCCTTGCGCGCCTGTTCCTTTTCGACCACCCATTTCGGTTTCTTCGCCATCGCCGATGCCCCCGCTTTCTGAGGAGACAGGGTTTGCACCCTGCGCCGTGCTTTGCCAAGGGAATTTCCTGTTGACGCGGTTTTTGGGCGCATGTAGTCAGCCCCTCACACCGGGCGTGCCCGGTGTCCGGTGGGCGACAGGCCGCAAGGTGTGGCAGGGGACTGTAACTCCCTCGAGGCGACTCACGCCTGGTTCGATTCCAGGGTCGCCCACCATTTTCTCACAAACGTGCGACATAGGTCGTTCATCGCGCAGTCGGGCCACAATAGTGGTGCACGCCCTGCGTCTGGCGGTCTGTTTGAACAACTCCCGGTTCCGACTTCTGTAACCTCCGCTACCCCACTCTCCGCAAACTGCCGTCCCGCTGGAAAACGCGGGTACGTGAACGTCACCCTGGCGAACGTGACCCGTAGCCGCCTCGATTGTTCCGGCAACAACGAATGTGTGTTCCTAAAGCGGAACAACACCCCGTTTCCATCCGCCACGGAACAAGCGCAGGTGGAATGGAGCGAATTTGACCAGTTCTTCGACAAGAAGCAGGGAAAACACCCATATCACCGGAAGGTCGAGATAGAGCACCATGATCGCTGTTGCAGGCACGCGGAACAGCCATTGAGACCAGACGAAGATATGCATGACATATACTGTATCGCCACCCGCGCGCAGCGTATTGCCACAGATGGCGTTGGACCCCTTGGGAAAGGGCAGAAGCAGCAGGATTGGCAAAAAGCTCAGGAGGGTGGTTTGTGTCTCGGTGCTGAGGTCCTTGTAAATCCACGGGGCGGCAAGGCAGATACACGCGTAAAAGACGGACACCAGCGCCGCGGCAAACAGGGCCGCCCGCCATGCGCCTGAGAGAAACGCGTCCAGAGTTTCCTCGGATGTCGTGCGCCCAAGCAATTGCGCCACAATGATCCCGGTCGCTTGCGCCCAGCACATGCCGACCGTGCCAGCCACCTGAACCCAAGGCATTATGATCGTCACCGCCGCGAAGGCGTTGACCGGCATCGTGGCATAGATCAGACCACACACGCTCATGGCGATGGTTGCGCTGGCAAATGTTGTGGCGATCGGCAGGGCAAAGACAAAGTGACGCCGCAAAGTTGCGGCAAAACTGCCGTTGCGCCATCCCGCGACTCGGAGCAGGTCGCGACGGCTGGACAAGAGTGTGAAAGCCAAAAACCCGACCTGCACAACCGACGCCAATGCACTGCCCAGAGCAGCGCCCATGACGCCCAGCTCAGGCGCTCCGAACAGCCCGTGGATCAGCACGATACTGGACACCACGTTCAGCGGCACAGCAAGCAGATAGCTCAGCGCAGGAAGTCGGGTTTCACCGCAGCCGTTGAAAAAGCTGGTCAGGCATTGGCCTGCGGCCTCGGCAAAAAGAACAATCGCAAACACTGATAGATAGCGCTTTGCCTCGGCGGCAATCCAGGGCGTATGGGCAAGTTGTTCGATAACTGCCCCGGCGCTCAGGCTCAGAACCACAAGGCCAATCAGAATGACAGCCATGTTGATCGTCAACCCCGCAAGAAGCGCCGATTTCAGGAACACCTTGTCGCCGGAACCAAAAGCTTGGGCGATACGGATCTGGGTGGCGTTCGAGAACGCGACGATGAGCCCCAGCAGGATGCCTGCGATGGAGGCCGAAAGACCCAGCACCGCCACGGCCGCCTCTCCGAGTGAAGAGACAAGATAGGCGTCAATCACGACGATGCCGTGCAGCATGATGGCCTTTACGGTCAGCGGCCACGCAAGACCAAAGACCGCGCGAGTTGAGGAAATGTCCCGTGTCGGGAATGTCGTGTTCATGTTCGGGTTCCGTTGCCGAAAAAATCCCGGCGCAAAAGGCATCACCAACCCGCCGCTGGTTCACCGGCGCGGGTCATTTTGCCTTGTAGATGTCGAATTTGGCCTGTCTTCGGGCCAAGCTTGGGGGTCAGCCGTCTTCCGGCAAGAAGTAGTTTGCGTTGGTTTTCTCAATCGCGGCGATCGTCGCGTCCAGCCGCGACAGGTGCAGCATACCGACCGCGACCGCCCTTTCTTCGTCGTGGCCAACAACCGCTGCAACAATCGCCTCGTGATCTTGCAGCAATTGCGGCATCCGGTCTTCTTTGGACAGTCCCAACATACAAAGCCGGTCGACCTTGGCTTTTTCCTGCGAAATGACTTCAAAAGCGAAATCCACGCCAGCGATGTTGCACAGGGTTTTATGGAACTCGTAGTCAAGTTCGCTGAATTTCTGGTGATCCGCCGCAGCAATGGCGGCGCGTTGCCGTTCCAGACACTCCTCAAGCCGCTCCTTGTCCGCGGTGTCACAGTTTCTGGCCGCGCGGCGCAATACCTCAGAATCTATGGCCGCGCGGACAAAGCGCGACTTCTCGATCTCGCGCGATGAGAAGCGCTTGATTTCAGTTGCGCGCTGGGGGCGGATCAGCAGCAGGTCCAGATTGGCGAGCCGGGTAAAGGCATCGCGCACTGGTTGGCGCGATACGCCGAACTGGGCCGCGATCTCAGCCTCGGAAATCCTGTCACCGGGCCGCAGGCGCAAAGACGAAATCTCATCGTAGAGGTGGTCAAAAATTTCATCGACCGTGGTGCGGCGATCGTTTGCGAGGTTTTGTTGCATCAGTCGATTTTCCATTTGCGTCGCCGATTTATAATCACTTCTTCGGGAATCGCCAATTCCCCGCCTGCGTGCGCTATCGCGCGGGCGGGTCATGGCGGAACCTTCCCAAAGTGACCAGAGGCCTGTCGCGGGATTTCTGAACGGTCCCAATCGTTGCTGTCCATCGCTGTCCGCACCCGGCCGGCAAGCGACGCAGTCAACTGCACCACGTCTTGCGCGGGTTTCAAACCTTGGGTTCCGCATGTGTCTACGCGCACGTCCCTGACGCCCCGGCGCCGCAAAACAGTCTGGTGGTCACCTCTGCCCTTGCAGAGCCAACCACGGGAAACACCGGCGTGTATGGCCGCGAAATCGGTGATCATCATTTCTGTCCTCTCTGCCAGATGTTTGTCGGCTTGCTTGGCAAGCAGACTCCTGTTGCACGCCAGCATGACTCATTTCCAACTGGTATTCCAGTTCTATTACTAGTATACCAGTTGAAAGTTCAGGCGAATCGTCTGGACCCGGTGCGAGGCCGGAACGGATCGGAGACCAGCACCTGCCACGCGCAGGGCACATTGAAGGAGGGGACATGTCAGGGGTTCGTTTGGAGGGCATCGTCAAGGCTTATGGCGCAGTGCAGGTCGTGCATGGCATCGACCTTGAAGTGCAAGAAAAGGAATTTGTCGTTCTGGTCGGTCCGTCCGGCTGCGGCAAGTCCACCACGCTCAGGATGATTGCCGGACTGGAAGAGATCAGCGACGGCGATCTGACGATTGACGGGCGGCATGTTAATCGCGTTGCCCCCAAAGATCGTGATGTGGCGATGGTGTTTCAGAATTACGCGCTCTATCCGCATCTGAACGTGGCTGAAAACATCGCTTTCGGCCTGCGTATCCGGAAGGAAAGCAAAGAGCATATCGCGGCTTCGGTGGACGAGGTCGGTGGTATTCTGGGTCTGACACCCTATCTGGAGCGTCGTCCGGCGGACCTGTCCGGCGGTCAGCGTCAGCGGGTCGCTATGGGCCGCGCCATCGTGCGCCGCCCCAAGGTGTTCCTGTTCGATGAACCGCTGTCGAACCTTGATGCCAAGCTGCGCACACAGATGCGGGCCGAGATCAAACGCCTGCACAAACGGCTTGGCGTTACGTCGATCTACGTGACCCATGACCAGGTCGAGGCCATGACGCTGGCCGACCGTATCGTCGTGATGCACGACGGGCGGATAGAACAGATCGGCTCGCCGATGGAACTGTTCCTGAACCCGGCCAATACCTTTGTGGCCGGTTTCCTTGGGTCGCCACCGATGAACATGGTCAAGGCAACCATCGTTTCCGGAGACGAAAGCCCGGTTGCGGAGTTTGATGGCCAGCGCGTGACTTTGGCGCAGATCCCGTCGCTACAGAACGCGGTGGGCAAAGAGGTGATCCTGGGCATTCGTCCGGAGTTCGTCAAAGTGGCAGACCAGAATGCGCCGAGCCGCGTCGGCATCGACGTAGATTTGGTGGAAACTCTGGGGTCCGAGGCGTTGATACACGCCAGCCTGATGGGCGAGCCCTTTGTCATCCGCACCGACACCGTCGGGCAGATGCATGTTCTGGACGGCGTTTCCGGCTTTACCATCGCACCACATCTGATCCGCGTCTTCGATGCCGAAACCGGGGCCGCGTTCCCGGGTCAGGTGCACGAGCAATGAGCAGCGATCCCAACTTTACCGGTCCCGGCACCGAAGAACTGGTCATCGAGGCGCGCGAAGCACAGCGCAACCGCAAGCCCAGCCGCATCGTCCGTGTGGGTGATCATATGAAACGGGAGTGGCAGCTTTATGTGATGCTGATCCCGACGATCCTCTGGCTTGCCATCTTTCTCTACAAACCGATGTACGGCCTGCAAATCGCCTTCAAGGACTACTCGATCTTCCGCGGTGTGGCGAACAGCCCCTGGATCGGGCTGGAGCATTTCCAGACCTTGTTCGGCAACGATCAGTTCCTCCGGGCGCTGAAAAACACGATCATCATCAGTTTCTACGGCCTGATCTTCGGCTTTCCCATGCCGATCCTGTTGGCCCTGATGTTCAACGAGATCCTCAAGCAGAAGTTCAAGAAGACGGCGCAGACCATCGTCTACCTGCCGCACTTCGTCAGTTCCGTGATCATTGCGGGTATCGTCATCACAGCCTTTTCGCCCAGTGCAGGTATCGTGAACACCTTTCTGGGATGGCTCGGGGTGGAACCCATCTACTTCCTGACCAAGCCGGAATGGTTCCGACCGATCTTTGTCGGCACCGGCATCTGGCAAGAGGCGGGCTTCCAGTCGATCGTCTATCTTGCGGCTATCGCAGGTGTCTCACCGACGCTCTACGAATCCGCAGTGGTCGATGGCGCAAGCCGCTGGCAGATGATGTGGAAGATCACGCTGCCGTCGATCCTGCCGACGATCATCATCATGCTCATCATCCGGATCGGCAACATGCTCGAAGTCAGCTTTGAGATGATCATCCTGCTGTATCAGCCGGCCACGTATGAGACCGCCGACGTCGTGAACACCTTCATCTATCGACAGGGCATTCAAGGCGGCCAGTACGACCTTGCCGCAGCAGCGGGCCTGTTCAACGCGGTTGTGGCGTTTGTTCTGGTGATGACGGCGAACGCAATCTCAAAGCGCTATTCGCGCACGTCGCTCTGGTAGGGGGGAAAAACCATGACCAACATGAATCTCTATTCACGCGGCGACAAGATGTTCGTCATCCTCAACATGGTGCTGATCGCGATTTTTACCCTCTCGACGCTGTACCCGTTCATCTACATCGCGTCGTTGTCGATGAGCACGGGGTTCGAGGCCCGCGCCGGCAATGTGATCCTGACCCCGGTCGGGTTCACGCTGGAAGCCTACAAGCAGGTGCTGAGCGAAAAGCTGTTCTGGACGTCCTACCTGAACACGTTCATCTACACGATCGGCGGCACGCTGATGAGCCTGCTGTTCATCATTCCCGGTGCCTATGCCCTGTCGAAGCCCCAGCTATACGGGCGTCGGTTCTGGAACCTCGTCGTGGCCTTCACCATGTGGTTCAACGCCGGTCTGATCCCGTTCTTCCTGAACATGCGCGATCTGGGCCTGCTGGACAGCTACTTTGGCATCATCATCGGCTTTGCGGTCAACGGCTTCAACATCATCCTTCTGCGTAACTTCTTCGAGGGCATCCCTCAGTCGTTTGAGGAAGCGGCGCGGATGGATGGTGCCAATGAATTCCAGGTGCTGTGGAAGGTCTACATGCCGCTGTCGAAACCGGCCATCGCCACGGTTGCGCTGTTCTGCATCGTGTCGCGCTGGAACGGGTTCTTCTGGGCCATGGTGCTGCTGCAGGACGAAGAGAAGATCCCGCTTCAGGTCTATCTACGCAAGGTCATCTCAGAGCTGTCCGATGACGAGGAATTCGCAACGTCCCTGCTGACTGCGGCCTACTCGGTCGAGACTGTCACGGCTGCGATCATCGTCTGCTCGATCATCCCGATCCTGCTCATCTACCCCTTCCTCCAGAAGTATTTCAGCAAGGGCATCCTGCTGGGTGGAGTGAAGGAATGATCGACGCCCGGAGGTCTGTCCGAATGAGAGATCTCCGCCGGAAACATCCAAAGGCCTGAGGGCCGAACAACCACAAATCCAATGATTTCGCAAAAGGGAGGACACCATGCGAACCTTTAAACTTGCAGCCGCCGCCATCCTCGGCACCACGGCCATGACGGCCCCGGCATTTGCAGAAAGCCACATGCCGATCGTGGACACACCGCTGGAACTGACGATCCACATGCACTGGCCCCGCGCCCAAGGCTACGGCGTCGGCGGCGATACCTCCAAGATCTATCCGGTTGAGGAAGTGGCCCGCGAGAAGACCAACATTCACCTCATCGACAAGACCTCGGGCCGCAACACCAAGGACAACAACGAGGCGATGAACCTGCTGCTCGCCACCGGCGACCTGCCCGACATTGTCGGCGGCAACCTGATCAAGCAGCCGGTCAACCAGTACGGCCCCGAAGGCGCCTTTGTGGCACTGAACGACCTGGTCGAAGAGCAGGCCCCGAACATCAAGGCTTGGTTCGACGAGCATCCGGAGATCTGGGATGCGATCAAGGCCTACGACGGCAATGTCTATTACATCCCCTATCTGCCGGACGGCAAATATGCCCGCGCGTGGTTTGTCCGTCAGGACTGGCTTGACAATCTGGGGCTGGAACGGCCCGACAATGTCGAAGAGCTGTATGACGTGCTGGTGGCCTTCCGCGACCAGGATCCGAACGGCAACGGCGAAAAGGATGAAATTCCCTTCTTCGTCCGTGACTGGGAAGAGGTCCTGCGCCTTCTGACGCTTTGGGATGCGCGCTCGACCGGGGCGGATGTCTATCACCAGTTCTATATCAAGGACGGCCAAGTGGTTCATCCCTACGCGCAAGAGGCGTACCGCGACGGGCTGGCCAACATTGCGAAGTGGTATGCAGAGGGTCTGATCGACCCCGAGGTGTTCACCCGTGGTTCTTCGGCGCGCGACTACCTGTTGGGCGAAAACCTGGGCGGCATGACGCATGACTGGTTCGCGTCCACCTCTGGCTACAACGTGGCACTGGCCGATAAAGTCGACGGCTTTAACTTCGTCCCCTTCCTGCCACCGAAATCGGCCAGCGGTAAGCGCATCGAAGAAAACCGCCGCATCCCGATGAAACCTGACGGCTGGGCAATCACCTACTCCAACGAGCATCCGGTCGAGACCATCAAGTACTTTGACTATTGGTTCTCCGAGGAAGGCGCGCTGCTGGCCAACTTCGGCGTCGAGGGCAAGACCTGGGACATGGTCGACGGCCAGCCGATCTACAAACCGGACGTGCTTGAATCGGGTCAGCCGGTGAACAGCCAGATGTACCTTGAAGGTGCGCAGGTCTATCGCGGCTACCCGCAGGACTACCGCTATGAATGGCAGTGGACCCGAGAGTCGGCACGCGAGGGAATCGAGCTTTACGACTCCGAGGACTTGCTGGTGGAACAGTTCCTTGGCGTGTCCTTCAACAAGGCAGAACAGGCCGTCTACGACAAGTATTACCCGTCGATCCAGACCTACATGCTGGAGCGCCAGCAGGCTTGGATCCTTGGCTCGGGCGACGTCACGGAAGACTGGGACGCCTACACGGCAGCCCTCGACAAGATGGGCTATCAGGACGTGCTTGAGGTCATGAACTCGGCCTACGAACGCCAGTACGGCGGCTAAGCCCCTCTCTTTCCGAAAAATATCTGTGCGGCCGATCCCCGGCCGCACAGTTTCCCAAGCATACGCAACAGAAAGACGTTACCGATGCCCGGCGCTTCTGCTCCCCTGCTCGACGAACCCAAGACCGGACGCCTGACCATTCAGTACGCTCCGCATGAAGGCTCCGACATTGTCGAGAACCCACCCCGGTTTTCATGGTTGCCGGTGATCGAGGACGAGGCGCAATACGTCCTGCGCATCTCGACCGATCCGGCGTACCCGACCGGAGCGACGCATTTCTATTGCCGTCTGCCGATGAATTTTTTCACGCCCGATGTGGCGCTGGCCCCGGGCGATTATCACTGGTCCTATGCCGTCTATGATCCAGAGACCGGCAAACCCGCCACCACGTGGAGTTCGAGCCGCAGTTTCGCCATCCCCGAGGGATTGCCGGAGTCTCCGCTGCCGTCGCGCAAGGCCCGGTTTGCCAAGTCGGCGCAGGATCACCCGCGCCTGTGGCTGACGCAGGACCGGCTGACAGAGTTCCGCACGGCTGTGAAGGCCGACCCGGACCATTGCACGTGGTCCAATTTCTACCAGAAATCCGTGCTGCCGTGGATGGACCGCCCGGTGATGAAAGAGCCTGCGGGCTATCCGAACCACCAGCGCGTCGCCCCCGTCTGGCGCCAGACATACATCGACCTGCAAGAGCACATGTACGCGGTGCGCCACCTTGCCATCGGCGGTCAGGTGACCGGTGATCAGGCGATGCTGGACCGCGCCAAGGCATGGCTGCTGGAGGCGGCAAGCTGGGACCCGATGGGGGTCACCTCGCGCGCCTATACCGACGAATGGGCCTACCGGGTCACCAATACACTCTCCTGGGGCTATGACTGGCTGTATGACCAACTGGACGAGGATGAGCGTGCGCAGGTGCGTGCCGCTCTCCTGACGCGCACCCGCGACATCGCTGAACACGCGATCCTGAACGCCAAGATCCATCTGTTTCCCTATGACAGCCACGCGGTGCGGTCGGTGTCGCTGACCCTGATCCCGGCTTGCATCGCGCTGTTGGGCGATGATGAGGGCGACGAGGCGCGCGACTGGTTGAACTACTGCATCGAATTTCTCGCCACGGTCTATTCGCCGTGGGGCGATGCCGATGGCGGCTGGGCCGAAGGCACGAACTACTGGATGATGGGCATGGCCTATCTGATCGAGGCGGCGAACCGGCTGAAATCCTTTACCGGCATCGACCTCTACAAGCGGCCCTTCTTTCGCAACACCGGGGATTTCCCGCTGTTCTGCAAGGCGCCGAACACCCGCCGGGCAACCTTTGGCGATGACAGCACCCAAGGTGATCTGCCCTGCATCAAGACCGGCATCAACCTGCGCCAATACGCGGGCGTCACCGGCAACGGAGCCTACCAGTGGTATCACGAAGAGCTGATGCGCCTGAACCCCGGCACCGAGGGCGCATTCTACAACTGGGGCTGGTGGGACACCAATTTCGATGAACTGACCTATTTGACGGATTTCCCGCTGGTCGAGGCGAGCGATCCGCCGAGCGGAATGCGTCACTTCAAGGGTATCGGTTGGGTTGGCATTCAGCACGCGATGGCCAATCCGGATGAACACATCCAGTTCGTTTTCAAGTCCTCACAGTTCGGGTCCATCAGCCACAGCCACGGCGACCAGAACGCCTTTTGCTTGGCGGCCTATGGCGAGGATTTGGCGATCCAGTCCGGCTATTACGTGGCGTTCAACTCGACCATGCACCGCAATTGGCGGCGTCAGACCCGGTCCAAGAACGCGATCCTGATCAACGGCAAGGGTCAGTACGCGGAAAAGGACAAGGCCAAGGCGATGGCCGCCACCGGCAAGATCCTTGCTGCCGAAGAGCATGAGGATCACATCTACATCAAGGGCGACGCCACAGCGGCCTACCAGTCGCTGTCGCCCGAGGTGACGCTGGCCGAGCGCGAGGTCTATTTCGTGCGCAACAGCTATTTCGTGATCGTCGATAAGATCGACGCATCAGAGCCGGTCACGGTCGATTTCCTGCTGCACGCGAACCAGCCGTATGAGTTGGGCAAAACCTCGTTCCGCAACACGGGCGAGCGCGCCGGTTTTTACGGTCAGGTCGTCTGGTCCGAAGCGGGCAAGCCGGTCCTGACGCAGGAAACAGGGTTCCCCGATGTTGACCCCGCCGATTTCGAGGGGCTGCCCGTCAGCACCTGCCTGCACGCGCAGTACCCGGCATCGACCCGCCACCGGATCGCCACGCTGCTGGTGCCGTACAAGCTGAGCGAACCGAAGCGGATCTTCAACTTCATGGATGACCAAGGCTATGACGCTGACCTCTATTTCACGGACGCCGACGAAAACACCTTCAAGGTCGTGATGAAGAAACTGGCCAACACCTGACCCGTCGCGCGTTGCGGTGCTGGCCCCTGCGGGCCGGTGCCTGACGCGGACCACGTCGCGGAGAGACACGATGACAGTAAAGAACTACTTCCCCGCCAACGAGAACGCTTTGTTCGACGCGGGCGGCGGGCTGACCCGAAAGGTCGGCGCCTACAACGACAACGCGATGGTCGTCGAAGTGCATTTCGAGACCGGCACTGTGGCCGCGCGTCACCACCATCCACACGAACAGATCACCTACGTCATCTCGGGCAAATTCGAGTTCACGGTGGGCGACGACACCTACATCGTCTCTGCTGGGGACTCGCTCTACAAGCAGCCAAACATCGTTCACGGCGCGACCTGCATAGAGGCGGGAACGCTGTTGGATATCTTCACGCCGCACCGTGAAGATTTCCTCTGATCTTATAAAAAACTCAAAGACTTATGGGAGAAAATAGTATGTCAAAACCCGTCATCGGTTTCATCGGCCTCGGCCTCATGGGCGGCAACATGGTGGAGAACCTTCAGAAGAAGGGTTTCGAACTGGTTGTCATGGATCTTGACAAGGATGCCGTGAAAGCGGTCCTCGACCGGGGCAACGCGCGTGAGGCGGCGACTCCCAAGGAACTGGCAGCGGCCAGCGACATCGTGATGCTGTGCCTGACCACCTCCGAGGTCGTCGAGAAGTTGGTCTATGGCGACAACGGCATTCTGGCAGGCATCAAGGAAGGCGCGGTCCTGATCGATTTCGGCACCTCCATTCCGGCCTCGACCCGCAAGATCGGCGCGGACCTTGCCGCCAAGGGCGCGGGCATGGTCGATGCCCCACTGGGCCGCACCCCGGCCCATGCCAAGGACGGCCTGCTGAACATCATGGCCGCCGGTGACAAGGCGACCTTTGACAAGGTCAAGCCAGTGCTGGACGAGCAAGGCGAAAACATCTTTTACCTCGGCGCGCTGGGTGCGGGCCATACGACCAAGCTGATCAACAACTTCATGGGCATGACCACCGTCTGCACCATGAGCCAAGCCTTTGCCGTGGCCGACCGTGCCGGTGTCGACCGCCAGCAACTGTTCGACATCATGTCGACTGGTCCCTCCAATTCGCCCTTTATGGGGTTCTGCAAAAATTACGCGGTGGATGGCGTCAGCGACCTGGGGTTCTCGATCAACAACGCCAACAAGGATCTGGGGTACTTCCTGAAAATGGCCGAGGATCTGGGCACAAGGGCAGAGATCGCCGAAGGCACATCCCACAACCTTCAGGCCGCCGTGGCCGCCGGATTGGGCGATGGCAACGTGCCGGAAATCTTCGATTATTTCCTGAAGCTCGAAGGGTAGATCCGACCATTGGGCAACGGCCATCGAACGCCGATGCCATGCGGCAAACCAACAAGTGTGGGAAGGAAAAACCATGAAGCTGCGGGGAAAAACCGCCATCGTCACCGGCGGTGGCCGAGACATCGGACGGGCCTGCGCCATGAGACTGGCGGCCGAGGGCGCGAATGTCGCGATCAGCTACTTCGCCAGCGATAGCGGAGCATCCAGCGCGGTTGACGAAATCCGGGCCAATGGCGGCAAGGCGTTTTCCCTACAAGGGGACCTCACCACCGCCGAAGGCGTCGGTGCACTGATGGCCGAAACCATCAGGGCATTCGGCGGCATCGATATTCTGGTGAACAACACTGGCGGCTTGATCGCCCGCAAGACCGTTTCCGAAATGCCGCTGGACCATTGGCAGGCCGTCATGGACCTGAACCTCACCAGCACCTTTCTGATGGTCAAAGCCTGCCTTGCCCACATGACGTCCGGCGCAATTGTCAACATTGCCAGTCAGGCCGGGCGGGACGGCGGCGGCCCCGGCGCGATCGCCTATGCAACATCCAAAGGCGCGGTGATGACCATGACCCGTGGGCTCGCCAAGGAACTTGGCCCCAAAATCCGCGTCAACGCGCTTTGCCCCGGCATGATCGACACGGATTTCCACAACATCCACACCAAGGATGAAGTCCGCCGAAACGTCGAGGCCGCGACGCCGGTCAAACGTCAGGGCACGTCCGAGGATGTCGCAAATCTGGTGTGCTTTCTGGCCAGCGACGACGCGGCGTTCATTACCGGGGCCAACGTCGACATCAATGGCGGAATGCTCTTTTCCTGACACAACGATGAGGGACTCCCATGTCCAAAGGTCCGATTGTCGCGACGGCAGAAAATGTCACCCGGCAGGTCTTATCCCACCATCCGGAACTGATGGTCGTCGCCTTTTGCTTTGAACGCGAAGGCTCCAACGATGCCTTGCACGATCATCCTCATGCCCGCTCCACCTACGTCGAAAGCGGCAGATACCGCTTCACTCTGGGCGAGGAGGAACACGAGCTCGGGCCGGGTGACAGGCTCACCATTCCGCCGGGGACGACTCGTGGCTGCGTTTGCCTCGAACCCGGCACCTTTATCGACTGCTTTACCCCTTAACGCTCCGAATTCCTGAAACCGACTGGACACTTCAAGATGCGCTTTCTTGCAATTGGCGAATGCATGGCCGAGCTTGCCCCAACGGCGGCACAAGGCGACTACCACCTTGGTTTCGCCGGCGATACGTTCAATACCGCATGGTATCTTGCGCGGATACGGCCCGATATCGCGGTGGCCTACTTTACAGCGGTCGGGACGGACACGATTTCCCAAAAGATGCGTGAGGCATTTTCGCAAAGTGGCATTGACGACCGCCACGTGCAGGCCCTGCCTGACCGCACTGTCGGGCTGTATCTTATATCTCTCGACAACGGCGAGCGCAGTTTTTCCTATTGGCGGGGGCAATCTGCTGCCCGGCAGCTGGCCCAAGACCCGCAGGCACTTTCACAGGCGATGGGCGACGCAGACCTTGTCTATTTCTCGGGGATCACGCTGGCCATTCTGGATGCCGCGTCGCGCGAAACTCTTTTGAAGGCGCTGAGAAACGCCCGTGCCGTTGGCAAAACGATTGCCTTCGATCCCAACCTTCGCCCCAGCCTTTGGTCAGAGCCATCCCTGATGATCGACACGATCATGCAGGGCGCTGCCGTCAGCGATATCGTACTGCCCTCATTCGAGGACGAGGCGCGCTGGTATCAAGACGCAGATCCCACCGCCACAGCGGACCGCTACGTTTCTGCGGGCGCCACAACGGTCGTCGTCAAGAACGGCCCTGATCCCGTCCACTACATTCAGGACGGCGTGACCGGGACCGTCCCTGTGCCGCTCCTGTCGTCGATCGTCGATACAACCGCCGCAGGTGACAGCTTCAATGCGGCGATCATGGCTGGGCTGGAAGGCGGAACACCCCTGCCCGACTGCATCCTGAATGCCTGCCGCATGGCCGGTCAGGTCGTGCAGGGCAAGGGCGCGCTTGTGCCTCTCGATCCCGGATTTCTCGACCAATAAGCCCCGCCAAGAAGGAAACTGAAATGCCTAACCCACAGCCCGCAGACGCCATCGCCTTAGATCCCGAAACCCTCAATCAGTTGTCGCAAGTCAGCACCGCCACCGTGGCGACGCTGTTGTACAAACGGGGATATCACAATGCCTATGTGCAAGGCGTTGCACCGCTTGCCCGTGGTAAAAAGTCGATGGTCGGCCCTGCCTTCACCTTGCGATACATCCCTGCGCGACCCGACACAGATCCCATCGAAGCGTTTCGAGAGCGGGACCACCCGCAGCGCGTTGCCGTTGAACAATGCCCCGAAGGCGCGGTTCTGGTCATGGACTGCCGACAAGATGCCTCGGCCGCGTCAGCGGGTTCGATCCTGTTGACGCGCCTGCAAGTACGGGGGGCGCAAGGTGTGGTGACGGATGGCGGCGTCCGGGATGCCGAAGGCGCAGCAGCGCTGGACTTGCCCGTCTTTGCGGCCAAACCCTCGGCTCCGACCAACCTGACGAAACACCATGCGGTGGACATTGGCCTGCCTATCGGCTGTGGCGGCGTGGCGGTCTATCCGGGCGACATCATGCTAGGCGACAACGACGGGGTCATGGTCATTCCCCGCCATCTGGCCGATGAAATCGCCGCCGAAGCAGAGCCGATGGAGGCCTTCGAAAAGTTCGTTCTGGAAGAAGTTTTGAACAATGTTCCAATCATCGGCCTTTATCCTCCGACCGATCCCGATGTTCTGGACCGGTTTGAACGCTGGAAAACCAGCCAACCGGCGTAATTGGAAGCGGACTGATTGCGGGAACGCTTTAGATTGTCCAACGTCACAGACATGCCCGCAAAGTGATGCTGGGGTACCGTAGCGCCCACAAGCCGCGCCTTTTGGTGGGATGCCAGCCAGATTTGCCGCCAAACGGCACGTCTTTGAGGATAAATTCATGACAGCCCAAGCCAATTGCATTGCACGTGCAGGGTCACATTTGTGGGAATGCGCGGTTTCGGTCGCGTGCCATCAACAACAGCACATGTTGTCGTTTGAACAAACATGCATGCAATTCACCCCCGGTGAAACCGACGTGGCGGGCAGTTGATGTCAAGGCCAGGAAATCTGCCGCGCAGCCTGCGCCGCATCTATGCGCTGGAGGATTTCGAACCAGCGGCCAGACGCCTTTTGCCGCCACCGATCTTTGGCTATGTCGCCGGGGCTGCGGAAACGAATGCATCCCATGACGACAATCGGGCGAGTTTTTCCGAAATAGGCTTTCTGCCCCGGGTCGGCGTTGACGTCTCGCAGCGTAGTCTGACGCGCCAGCTCATGGGTCTCGATTTCAATTTGCCGTTCGGCATTGCGCCGATGGGTGCCTCGGCGTTGACCGCCTATCGCGGCGATCTGGTCATGGCCCGCGCTGCACACAAAGCGGGTATCCCGATGATCGTCAGCGCCGCGTCTCTCATCCCGCTTGAAGAGATCGTCAAAGAGGCCCCCGACGTCTGGTATCAGGCCTACCTGCCACAGCACCTTTCCGATATATCGGCCTTGCTCGACCGGGTCGCGGCGGCGGGGATCGAAACGCTGGTTGTGACCTTGGACAGTGCTGTTGTACCCAGCCGCGAAAACAACCTGCGGTCAGGTTTTCGCACGCCCCTGCGCCCCAATCTGACGCTGTTCTGGCAGGGTGTAACCCATCCCCGCTGGGCGCTTGGCACCTTTGTACGCACCTTCCTGATGCATGGCCCACCGCATTTCGAAAACGCAACGGCAACCCGAGGCGCCCCGCTTTTGTCCCGTCAGGCTGTTCGGGATTTTTCAGGACGTGAGTTCCTGAACTGGGACCTGTTGGCCAAAGTGCGACGGTTGTGGCAGGGGCGGCTGGTGTTGAAAGGTATTCTTCACCCCGAGGACGTGTCCCGTGCGAAAACTCTGGGGGCCGATGGCGTGATCTTGTCCAATCACGGCGGCCGACAATTGGACGGCGCGGTATCGCCGATGCGCGTGCTTTCGGCGGCGTTAAAGCGCGCCGAGGGGTTGCCGGTCATGCTGGATGGCGGCTTCCTGCGCGGGACCGACATTCTCAAGGCCTTGGCCCTGGGGGCTAGTTTTGTCTTTGTCGGCAGACCGATCAACTATGCCGCAAGCATCGCGGGTGAGGCGGGCGTTCTTCACGCGATTGACTTGCTGCGCGTGCAATTGCGCGCGGATCTTGGGATGTTGGGTTTGCTGGACCTTGCCACACTGGACCCGTCGGTATTGACGATGGCGCGGTTTCGACCCGCAGCCTAGCGGCCCATCGCGCCGCCAATAGCTGTTGGTACGCACCATTTTCCACGACGCGACCCCAGCAGGCTGGCCCGGAGGGCCTCCCAGATTTCGCCCGGCGACCTGTCCGCCATCTAGTCAATCAATCGCCGGGTCAGCCGGTCATACAGCACGAACATCGCACGTCCTGCCGCCAACGCCATTTCGGGACGTTGACTTCGTTGCCGATATCAAACCGTCACGGATCCAGAATGCCCGGCAGGGTCAGTGAAATCGCGGGAACGAAGGTGATCAGCATCAGGGCGACAAGGATCGCCAGATAGAACGGCCAGATCGTGCGCACGGCCTTTTCCATTGGCAGTTTGCCCACCGCGCAGCCGACGAAAAGACACGCTCCGACAGGCGGCGTACACAATCCAAGGCCAAGATTGACCAGCAGGATCATGCCAAACTGATAGGGATCGACCCCGATGCTGTTGGCCACCGGCAGGAAGATCGGCGTGCAGATCAGGATCAGCGCAGCCATGTCCATGATCATGCCCAATACCAGCAGCACAAGGTTGATCAGCAGCAGGATCAGGATCGGATTGTCCGTCAACCCGGTCAAAAGCTCCACCGTCCGCGTCGGAACCCGGTAGAAGGTCAGCATATAGGCAAACGCCCCGGCGCAGGCGATCAGGATCATCACCATAGAGGTGGTCCGCACCGATTGGCGCACCGCCAGACGGAAGGTATCCCACGTGATGTTTCGATAGACCAGCAGCGTCACCAGAAAGGCGTAGATCGCACCAAAAGCACCGGATTCCGTCACGGTAAAGACACCCGACAACACCCCGCCGACGATGATAACCGCGGTCATCAGTCCGGGGATCGCACCGAAAAAACTAAGCGCAAGATTGTTCCAGCCGGGGAATTTCTCTGCCCGGTAGCCGCGGCGCACCGCCACGATATAGGCGGCCAAGGCAAGGCACAGGCACATCAGAACGCCGGGGACAACACCGGCCAGAAACAGCTTGGAAATCGAAATGCCGCCACCGGCGGCGATGGCAAAGATGATCATGTTGTGGCTGGGTGGAATGATGATGCCCGCAATGGACGACGTCACCGTGACGTTGACGGCGTAGTCTGCGTCATAACCCTTTTCTTTCATCACCGGCACGAGGATCGACCCCAACGCCGAAATATCCGCGACGGCCGAACCGGAAATGCCGCCGAACAGCATGGAAGAGAACACGTTGACGATGCCAAGACCGCCACGCACCGCGCCTACGGCGGCGGAGGCGAATTTGACCAGTCGCATGGCGATACCACCGTGGAACATCAGTTCTCCGGCGAAGATGAAAAACGGGATCGCCATCAGCGAAAAGACGTTGATACCCGAAATGATCCTCTGGAAACCGATCATAAGCGGCAGGCCTTCGTACCAGAAGGCGGCAATGGCCGAGACCCCTAGCGCAAAGGCCACGGGCACGCCAATCAGCACGCAAAGGGCAAAAATGCCCAGAAGAACAAGCAGTCCCATGATCGATCCCTATTCGAAAGTGTCGCTGCGCAGATCGCGGCGTTGAGCAAGGCGCAGAAGATGGCCCAGCGAAAACAGCACGATCAACGCGCCTCCGATGGTCAGCGGCAGTGACCGCAGGCCTTCGGGCAGGTTGATAAGCGGGATCAAGGAACCCCATTTGAACATCGTGAGCCGTGCCCCGTAAACCAACATCAACCCACCGAAACCGGCAAGGATCAGGTCTGTTGCAACGACAAAAACTATGCGCAGCCGTGGCCGCACCGCGCTGCGGATCGCGGTCACTGCAAGGTGGGTGTGTTCATGCACCCCGACTGCGGCGCCAAGGAACGCGATGACCATGACCAACAGCAGGGCAACCTGTTCGACCCATGTTGGCGTATCGTTCAGCACATAGCGGCCAAAGACCAACCAGCCAAAGATCGCGGTCAGAAAAACCAGCGAAACGCCCGTAACAAACCGGCAGATCGCGGCGACAGCATCCAACAGCACGTCCAGCAAAGGTCTGGAGTCCAAGGAAGCGGTGTGTTCGTCCCTGTTGATCATCTCTGTCCCTTTGGAAAAGGCGCCCCGGCGGAAGTCCGTCCGGGGCGCGCGATTGTGTTCAAGCGATCACTCGGTGGCCTGGATCATCTCGACCAAGGGGCGAAGATCGGGGTTCCCCGCCAGATAGGCTTCGTAGACAGGGGCCATGGCCTCTTGGAACGGTGCCTTGCTGGCGATCTCGTTGGTCACGACACCTGCGGCCTCGACCTTTGCCCGGCTCGATGCTTCGCGCTCGGCCCAAAGCTGACGCTGTAGGACAGCCGATTCCTGCGCCGCTTCTGTCACCGCTGCTTTCATCTCGTCCGACAGGGCGTTGTAGGCGTCAGCATTGATGCAGACACATTCGGGAATGATCAGGTGCTGGCTGAGCGAATAATAACCAGCCACTTCGAAATGGCCGGTCGATTCATAAGACGGCCAGTTGTTTTCCGCACCATCGACGACGCCCGTCTTGAGCGACTGATACACCTCGGCAAAAGCCATCGGCGACGGGTTGCCGCCCAACTGCGAAATCATGCCCGAATACAGGTCATTGTTCATGACCCGCACCTTCATGCCAGCGACATCGCCGGGTGTATTGATCGGCTTTTCACCGTTGTAGAACGACCGCGCACCCGCATCATACCAAGCCAGCGGTACAAGACCCTTGGCGGCCATGCCATCGGCGATCATCTTGCCGGCGTCCCCGTTCAGAACGCGGAACATGTGGTCCACATCCTTGAAGATGAACGGCAGCGAGACCACGTTCGCCTCGGCCGCGATCGGACCGATGGGACCAAGGTTGAAGTTACCGATGGCCAGACCGCCAAGACGGACTTGTTCAATTGCATCGGGCTGGCTGCCAAGGGTGCCGCCGTGGAACATCTGCAAGGTGATCTCACCGCCGGTCTTTTCGGCAAGCAACTCGGCGAACTTGTCCATTGCAACGGTGTTCGGATAGCCGTCGACGTGGATGTTCCACCCCCGCCAATCGGCGGCATTTGCTGCGCTGCCAAGCAGGGTCACCGCTGCGACCGCACCGATGAATGATGCGCCTATTTTCTGATACATGAGTTCCTCCCTTAGGTATCGTTGTCAATTCAACAGTCGTTTTTTTACAGTTCAGGCTGAATTCGTTCGAACCCGGCGTGACTGCTTTTTTCTGCTCCCAGGCGCCAGTCCTGACCTCTATCGCTAATGGCGGGCCAATATACTTTGGCCAACAGGGAGCTAGTATACCAGTCAAGTCAAGTGTGTTTTTCTCCGCCCCCCATTTGCTTCTAGTAGTTCCACATTGTCCCGTCTTCCAACCGAACCACTGGATGGCTGCCGGCCTTGTAGCTATAGCGCGCGACCTCTTTTTCGTCGAAGTCGACGCCCAAACCGGGCGCATCGCTGACATAGACCATACCGTTTTCCATCCGGTGGTCTGACGGAAAAAGAGCGTCGCATTCCGGTGTGCCCAGAACCAGATATTCCTGAATGCCAAAATTGGGGGCCCAGGCGTTCAGATGCGCCTGCGCCGCCATACACAGCGGCGAATGGCTCGGCGCGCCATGGAACCCGGTGCGGACATGGTGCAGTCCGGCGAGATCGACAATGCGTTTCGTCGGCGTGATGCCGCCCGCGTAGGTGACGGCGACGCGAATGAAATCAATCAACTCGTCTTCGATCAGCGTGTTGCAATCCCAGACCGAGTTGAACACTTCGCCGATGGCCACCGGCACGGTGGAATGCTGGCGCAGCAGGCGCAGCGCGTCCTGATCTTCGGCCGGGGTCGGATCCTCCAGCCAGAACAGATCCACCGGCTCGACCGCCTTGCCAAAGGCGGCGGCCTCGCGCGGGGTCAGCCGGTGGTGGACGTCGTGCAGGATTTTCAAGTCGGGGCCAAATCGCGCGCGGATGTCAGCCAAAGCGCCGGGCATATAGCGCATATACCTGTCCGTGTCCCATATCTCGACCTTGGGCCGGATGCCGCTGAAATCGCTGATAAAATGCTTGCTGGCCCCCTTTTCGTCCGGCACCGCATAGCTGGCGGTGGGCATTCCCGGAATACCGCATTGCACGCGCACCGCCTTGTACCCCTGTTCGACGTAATGCGCGACCGAGTCCATCAGGTCCTCAATATCCGATCCGGTGGCATGACCATAAACCATTGCACCGTCGCGGCTTTTCCCGCCGAACAATTGATACAGCGGCATGTTCGCCAATTTTCCCTTTATGTCCCACAGCGCCATATCGATTGCGCCAAAGGCGGCCATCGCTATCGGACCACGGCGAAAATAGGCCCCGCGATAGAAGAACTGCCAGATGTCCTCGCTGCGGCACGGGTCCATCCCGATCAGGTTGGGGATCAGATAGTCCTGCAAATAGGCGGCGGGCAGCGTTTCGCGGTTGTTCAATGTCGCATCGCCCAAGCCGTACACGCCCTGATCGGTCATGATCTTGAGCGTGACGTAGTTTTTGGCAGGTCCGCCGACGAAGACTTTGGCATCGGTGATTTTCATGGCGATGATCTCTGTTGAGGGAATTGGCTAGGGTCAGGCCAAATCGGACACATCTGTCCACCTGTCGGTCTTCCGGATCAGGTCGATGATTTGCTGGTACTGACTGCCCTGCCTGAACGTCGGGTAGGGTTCGACAGGCTGCCCCTGAATGTCCCTGACGAATTCGCATGCCAGATAGTGCCAGCATTGCTCGGTCTCGCCGGCAACGTCCGGTACGGAGGCGACGATTTCGTCAGGCAGCGCAAGCGCGTTCCACGTCTTGTCCTTGCCCCACAGGTACAACTGGCCGCTGCCATAGTGGCCCTTGATGTAGATCGCGCCGTGCGTGCCGTAGAAAACGATGTGGTCTTCATGGAACCGGGGAACCAACCCGCCATGCTTGAAGAGGACTGACACTGGCTGGGCGGCAAACGGGCTTTCCAGCTTTGCCAGCACGGTGTAGGACCATTCGACATCGCTTTTGCCCCATTTCAGCGACGGATCGTCAAGGTCCTTTGGCATAAAGTCCCGCCGCGTCGCGAAATTGTGGACGCCTTCGACAATCGGCGCGCGGCCCATATCATCACGCACGTCCCCGATGATCCCGAGGATCCTGTCGCCGACGACGGATGACACGATAGACAGCGTGTGGGTGAAGTTATTGTTCAATCGACCGCCGCCATCCGCTTTACGGTGCGACCAGCCAAAGGGAATCCCGCGTTCGAGGTTGAAATGCGACATGCACTCCACCTCTGTGGGGTCGCCTATCGCGCCGTCAGCGACCAGTTGCTTGGCGTGCAACACGCTGGGAGTGTAGCGGAAACTGGCAGCATAGGCGGTCTTGACGCCCTTTTGCTGCGCAAGCTGGTACAGCGTCGCCGCTGTTTCGCCGCTGTCGGTCATCGGTTTATCGCAAAAGACATGACAGCCGTGCGCGATGGCTTGGGTGATGGGTGCAAAGTGGGCACCGCCCGGTGTCGCGATTGAGACGATGTCAGGCTGGCAATCGGACAAGGCCACCTGCCAGTCGGTGCCGGCATAGGGAATACCCATCTTTTCAGCCACTTGGGCAACGACTTCTGGCGTTCGACCGACGATTCCGGCGATCTCGGCACCCGCTGCCCGAAAGGCCTCGACATGGCCTTGGCCGGCAAAACCGGTTCCCGCAATCAGAACTTTCAATCTGCGACTCACTTCCGCCCCACCCCTTTTAGACGACTAGTATTCTAGTCTGCGGAGAGATGGCTGGCAATCTAAAATTGTTGCACGCACCGAGCCACTTTTCGCCGGACCGATGGGGCGGGTCAAAACGCCTTCGAATGGTCCACGGCGCCGGATCGCGCCCCGATAGGTTCGTTGACCAAAGGGTTCCCTCTCGGTGACCGCTCTCGCAGCAACCGCCATCTATTGGCTATGAGTCCTGACGCTATTCAGGGTCAGCATCCATTTCCGGCAAAAGCGATAGCGGCTTAGAGGACTGCCGGATATCGGTGGTGTTAGTAACCTGCTCTGCACGATGCCCTTGTTTATGGCTTGGCTCTTATCGGGTTTTGGATTTCCTTTGAGAAGACAGCATCTGCCTTTTTCGAATAATTCCCGCGAATCCCAACAGGATGCGGAGACCGGAAAGAGTTGACGCTGCAACGATTGGCACAAAGCTTGTCTTGCGGCTCGCAATCCCTTCGCGTCACCCGCTTTATGCGCTAACACTAAGATCACTTCCCCGTATGAGCGCGAAACCATGGCCAAGACAAAACCCAATACCGACGACAGCGACATGCACGCCACGCTCTACGCGCTGCGATATAACCGCAGTCGCGATGACCTTTGGCAGATGCTTGACCGGCTGTATGGAGATCATCCGGATTTCGGCGATTTCTCAAGGAAACTGGACAAGACCCTGCGCAAGGCATGGGACGCGCGGCCCGATGATCTGCGGCGTCTGGATCTCAAGCGCGATCTGGAACCTGACTGGTTTCAGCGCCCCGACATGGCGGGTTATGTCTTTTACATCGACCGCTTTTGCGACCACCTGAGGAACGTGCCGGACCGGCTGGACTACCTGCGCGATCTGGGCATCAACTACGTCCACTTCATGCCCTGCCTCAAACCGCGCGACGGCGACAGCGACGGCGGCTATTCGGTGCAGGACTACGAGCAGATCAACCCGGTCTACGGCACGATGAACGACTTCGAGGCCGCCACCCGCGCCTGCCGTGAGCAGGGCATCAGCGTCTGCGTCGATCTTGTGCTGAACCACACCGCCAAAGAGCACGAGTGGGCGCAAAAGGCGCGCGCCGGCAATCCGGCATATGCCGACTATTACCTGATGTTTCCCGACGACACCCTGCCGAAACAATACGAACGGACCTTGATAGAGATCTTTCCCGACAACGCGCCGGGCAGTTTCACATGGTACGACGACTGCCAGCGCTGGGTCTGGACCACCTTCAACGAACACCAGTGGGATCTGAACTGGGCCAACCCGCAGGTCTTTTTGGAAATGACAAAGGTCATGCTGTCGCTGGCCAATCGCGGTGTCGATGTCCTGCGCTTTGACGCCGTCGCCTTCATGTGGAAACGGATGGGCACCCGCTGCCAGTCGGAACCGGAATGCCACATGATCCTTCAGGCGCTGCGCGCCGCCTGCCGGATCGTCGCCCCGGCGGTGATCCATCTCGAGGAGGCCATCGTCAGCCCGGCCGAGATGCTGCCCTATCTGGGCCGCGGAGAACATGACGGCAAAGAGGGCAATCTCGCCTACCACAACTCGCTGATGGTGCAGGTCTGGTCGGCGCTGGCCACCCGGGACACCCGCCTGATGACCCATGTGCTGGGCACCCATTTCCCGGCGCGACTGACCAACGCCACCTATGCCACCTACCTGCGCTGCCACGACGATATCGGCTGGGCGGTGACGGATGAGGACGCGGGCGCCGTCGGTCTGAACGGCGCGGGCCACCGGGCCTTTCTTGCGGATTTCTACGAGGGCGTCTTTCCCGGTTCCTTCGCCAAGGGGGAACTGTTCCAGCACAATCCCGACACCGGCGACAAGCGCAACAGCGGCACCTGCGCGTCGCTGGCCGGGCTGGAGCGGGCGCTGGAAACAGCGGATGCGGCAGAGATCGACCGCGCCATCGACCGCATCCTGATGGGCCACGCGCTGATCGCCAGCTTCGGGGGGATTCCGCTGGTCTACATGGGGGACGAACTGGGGTTGCTCAATGACTACGGCTATCTGAACAACCCGGCCCACGCCTTTGACAGCCGCTGGCTGCACCGGCCCCGGATGGATTGGGACACGGCGTTGCAGGCGCGCCTGCACCCGGACAGCATGTCTGGCCGGGTGTACCACGGCCTTCGGACAATCCTCGCCCGCCGCGCCGCCGTGCCGGAATTTCACGGAGACATCCCGATAGAGATTCTGGAGACCGGCAATTCCGCCCTCTTCGGCTTTGCCCGTCAGGCCCCCACCGGCAGCGTGGTCTGCCTTTTCAACTTCACCGAGAACTGGACATCGGTCCCGGTCGACTGGCTGCGCCAGCACGGCGCAACCGGACTGCACGAGCTTTTGTCGGATGCCATCATCCGGGGCGAGGACGGCACAATCGCCCTGCCCCCCTACGCCCGGGTCTGGATACGCTAGTCAGCCCCGGCGCTTGGGCACCAGCGTGGTCACGGCAAACAGGACCGCTGCCGCGCAGACCACGCTTGGCCCCGCCGGGGTGTCGAATGTCCACGCCGCCCAAAGGCCGCCCAGCGCCGACAGCACGCCCACCGACGCCGTCCCGGCCAGCATTCCCTCTGGCGTGGACGACAGCGGCCGCGCCGCCGCCGCCGGGATGATCAGCAACGCCCCGATCAACAGCGCGCCCACCACCTTCAGCGCCACCGCCACCACCAGCGCCAGCGCCAGCATCAGCACCACGCGCTCTCGTTCGGGGTGCAGGCCAGAGGCCGCCGCCAGATCGGGCGAGACGGTCGCGGTCAACAGCGCCTGCCACCGCCAGCCGATCAGCGCCGCCACCAAGGCTCCGCCGCCCCAGATCACCGCCAGATCGCTGCGGCTGACGGCCAGAATGTCGCCAAACAGATAGGCTTCAAGGTTCAGCCGCGGACCGGGCAGCAGGCTGGCCGCGACAAGGCCCAGCGCCAGCGCCGCATGGGCCGCCACCCCCAGCACCATATCCGCGCCATAGCCCCGGCCTGACAAATGCGCGACGCCAAAGGCCACCAACAGCGCCACCGCCAGTGTCCCGGCAAAGACCGGCACAGAAAAGGCCAGCGCCAGGGCCACCCCAAGGATCGCCGCGTGAGAGGTCGCATCGCCGAAATAAGCCATCCGCCGCCAGACCACAAAAACTCCCAAAGGGGCCGCCGCCAAGGCCACGCCCACCGCCGCCAGCGCGGCGCGCACCAGAAAATCATCCAGCATCGCGGCTCTCCCCGGGGGCGTGATCATGAACGTGATCATGGGCATGATCGTGATCATGGTGGTGGCTGTGCTCGTGCCGGTACAGCGCCAGAGCGCCCTTGGTGCCAGAGCCGAACAGCGCGCGGTATTCCTCGGCCTGCGCGACCACCTCGGGGTGGCCTTCGCAGCAGACATGACCGTTCAGGCAGATCACCCGGTCAGAGGCGCTCATGACCACGTGCAATTCATGACTGACCATCAGCACGGCGCATCCCAGACGGTCGCGCAAATCCTCGATCCGCAGGTAAAACCGCGCCTGCGCGGGCTGGTCCAACCCGGTGGTCGGCTCATCCAGAATCAGAACCTGCGGATCGTTCAGCAAGGCCCGCGCCAACAAGACCCGCTGGAACTGGCCGCCGGACAACGCCGACATCTGGCGGTCGGCCAGATCGCCCGCCCCGGCCTCCTCCAGCGCCGTGGCGCGCGCCTCGGCGCTGGTCCTGTTGGGCAGGTTCAAAAACCGGCTCACCGTCATCGGCAGGGTCTCATCCATGCGCAGACCCTGCGGCACATAGCCAAGGCGCAAACCGCGCTGGCGCACCACCCGGCCCCGCGCTGGCCTCAACGCTCCGATCAGCGCACGCAGCAGGGTCGACTTGCCCGATCCGTTGGGGCCGACCACGGTCACGATCTCGCCGGGTGCGATGGTGAAATCCACGTCACGCAGCACCTCGCGCGGGCCTTGCCGCACGGCCAGATCATGCGCCTCGATCAGCGCGCTCATCGCGGCGTGTCCACGCAGGCGGGGCACAGGCCCTCGGCCTCGATTGCTACCCGCTCGACCTGAAACCCCAGCTCTCCGGCGGAGGCGCGCAGCGCCTCTGACGCGCGCCGTCCGGGCGTTTCGGCCACTGCGGAACAGTTGCGGCAGATCAGGAAACAGGGCGCGTGACGCTCTCCGGGGGCGGCGCAGGCGACAAAGGCGTTCAACCGCTCGATCCGATGCGCAAACCCGTTCGCCACAAGGAAATCCAGCGCGCGGTAGGCCACTGGCGGCTGCGACCCGCGCCCCTCTTCGCGCAACACGTCCAGCACATCGTAGGCCCCCATCGCCCGGTGCCGCGCCAGCAGGATCTCCAGCACCCGCCGCCGCACCGGCGTCAGTTGCAACCCCTGCACATCGCAGGTCTCCTCGACGGTCTGCAACGCGGTTGCGATGCAATGCCTGTGGTCGTGGCGTTCAAACCCTATGGTGTCCATGGTGCGTGTCTCCTGCGGATTTAGGGTTGATATGGTATAACATTCCGCCCTACAAGACGGAGACGTTATGATATAACATATGAAAGTCTCCCATGCTGCGCCCGATACTGTTTGCTGCCTCTCTCACCCTCGCCCTCCCCGCTCTGGCCGAGGTGCCGCAGGTTGTCACCGATATCGGCCCGGTCGAAAGCCTGACAGCCATGGTGATGGGCGATCTGGGCGCGCCGGACCGGCTGTTGCAGCCGGGCGCCTCGCCGCACCACATGGCGCTGAAACCCAGTCAGGCGCGCGCCCTGTCCGGGGCCGATGTGGTGATCTGGATCGGTCCCGATCTGACCCCGCAACTGGCCGGACAGATTGGGACGCTGGCCACATCAGCCCGCTCGCTGCCGCTGGCCGAGCTGCCCGCCACGCATCTGCTGCCCGCGCGCGACACCGGGCTGTTCCCCCATGACCATGACCATGACCACGACGAAGACGATCACGCAGAGCATGACGACCACGATGATGACCACCACGATGACCATGGCACCCACGACCCGCATGTCTGGCTGTCGCCCGAAAACGCCACCCTTTGGCTAAGCGAAATCGCAGAAGCACTGGCCGAAACAGACCCGGACAACGCCGAAACCTACCGCGCCAACGCCCGCGCCGGGACCAAGTCCATCGCCAAGGCCGAGGCCGAGGCCCGTGCCACCCTTGCCCTGCTAGACGGTCGCCCGCTGGCCGTGGCCCATGACGCCTACCAGTATTTCGAGGATCATTTCGACCTGACCGTGCTGGGAGCCATCTCGGATGCCGAGGCGAACACCCCCGGCCCCGCGCGACTGGCGGCGCTGCGCGACGGGTTGGCTGCTGACAAACCCGCCTGCCTGCTGATCGAACCGGGCACCGATCCGCGCCTGCTGGACATCGTCGAGGGCAGCGGCGTGCCAACCGCCACGCTGGACCCGCTGGGCACAAACCTGCCGCAGGGGGCCACGCTGTACCCGGCGCTGATCGCCGACATGGCGCGGCGGATCATAACCTGCGCAGGCCGCTAAACCGCCCCGCGCCGCCCCTCAAATGCCTTGACCGTGATCCCCGCCGCCTCCAACGCACCGCGCACGGCGCGCGCCATCGGCAGCGCCGTCGCCCCGTCGCCATGCAGGCAGATCGTGTCAATGGCCGCCGGGATCGGCGCACCCTCTTCGGGCAGGATCGCCCCCGCCTGCACCATCTTGACGATACGCGGCGCGGCGGTTTCGGGGTCATGCAACACCGCCCCCGGCAAGCGCCGATCCACCAAAGTCGCATCGGGGTTATAGGCCCGGTCGGCAAAGATCTCTCCCGCCCAAAGGCAGCCCAGCCGCTCCACCACCCGCTGCTGCGCAGTGGCGGCCAACACCATGACGATGATCTCTGGCGCGACCTCCAACGCCGCCCCATAACACGCCTCTGCCAGCGCCTCATCCTCCGAGGCCATGTTGGACAGCGCGCCGTGCAGCTTCAGATGCCGCACCTCAGCGCCCGTGGCGCGCGCCATGCCCAGCGCCGCGCCCAACTGATATTGCACCAGATGGCGCAGGCTTTTCTCCGGCAGGTGCATCCGCCGCCGCCCGAACCCCTGCAGATCGGCAAAGCCGGGATGCGCGCCGATGCCCACGCCCCGCGCCTGCGCCGTGGCCATCGTATCGGCCATCACGTCCCAGTCGCCCGCATGGAACCCGCAGGCCACATTGGCCGAACTCACCACCTCCAGCAGTTCCGCATCCTGCCCCATCACCCACGGGCCAAAGCTTTCGCCCATGTCGGCATTCAGATCGACAGATGTCATGACAGCTCCTCTCCGGCGGTGACGCCGCTGATCAGGGAATAGGACAACAGGTCCGGCATCTGCGCCGGGTCGCGGATCAGGGGGCGGACCGTGCCCGGCAATGCCTCCAGCATCCGGCGATACCCTGCCTCGGCCTCCAACGCCTCATCCCGGGTGACAAAGCGAAACCGCAACTCTGCCCCCGGCGCGGCCTGCGCCACGCGCGGCAGGTCGGCGGGGATGACGGTGCCAATGCGGGGATAGCCGCCGGTGGTCTGGCATTCGTACAGAAGGATATAGGGCGCGCCGTCGCCGGGGATCTGAATATCGCCGGGCGTGATCACCTCTGACACGATGGTCTGGCCAGAGGGCAGGCCATAGCCTTCATCCGGCGGCAGGATGCGAATACCCATACGGTTGCCCCGGCTGTCACGGCGAAACACCTCTTGCGCAAACCGGGCGCGCATCTCCTCGGGGAACATCGTGGTTTGCAGACTGGGCAAGACCCGCAACGTCCCGCCGTCAAACCGAGCCGCGGCGTCCAAGACCTGACCCACCGTGCGACCACTATCCTTAGCCAAGGGCAGCACATCCCCCGCCTGTAAAACTGCGCCCAGACCCGCGCTCAGATGCGCCGACCGCGCGCCCAGCGCCTCTGGCAGATCAAACCCGCCGCCGACCGTCAGATAGCCGTAGACGCCCGACACCGCGCCGCCGATGTCCAGCACTGCCCCCGCAGGCACCCGGTGGCTGGCGTTCCAGACCAGCGGCGCGCCGTCCAGCGTCGCCCGCATCGGCGCGCCTGTCAGCGCAATCCGGCAGGGCACATCCGCCCGAAACCGCCCGCCAAAACCCGCCAGTTCCAGCGCCACTCCCACGGGCTGCCGCAACAACGCGGCCCCCTCGGCCAGCGCGATCCGGTCCGCCGCCCCGCCCCGCGACAGGCCCAGCGCCAGATAGCCGGGCCGGCCAATGTCCTGCACCGTGACCCCCGGTCCGGCCTGCACGATCTCCAGTGCGCTCATGCCAAAGGCTCCGTCACGATCCCGCCCTTGGGGTCCGCCACCAGACGGTCCCATGCCCCCGCCTCGACCGCGTCAAAGATCACCTCGTCGCCGGGACGCAACAGGAACGGCGTCTCGCTTCCGGGCCGGAACAGGGGCGCGGCTGTACGCCCCACCTGTCGCCACCCGGTTGGGGCCGAGACCGAGAAAACCACGAACTGCCGGATTGCCACCACCAGCGCGCCCTCGGGCACACGCGGGGTCAGCCCTGTCTGGCGCGGGATGTCCCACGCCTCTGGCAATGTGCCCAGATAGGGCTGGCCGGGGGCAAAGCCGATGGCGCTGACCCGCACCCGCGCCCCCGACAGCGCGACAATCGCCGCCTCTGCCTCCATTCCCGCCGCCGCTGCCGCCTCATCTAGTTGCGGGCCGAAATCGCCGCCATAGACGGTGGGGATGCGCAACAGCCGCCGCCCCTCGGGCAGCGGCGCGGCGTACCAATCCGTGCCGGTCAGCCGCTGTTCCAACGCCGAGACCAGCGCCGCCAGCGACAAAGACAGCGGATCAAAGCGCACAAAGGTCGAGACCAAAGAGGTCGAGCATTCCTCGACCCCGTCGGGCACATCCCGCTCCAGCGCGGCGCGAAACGCCAGCGCCGCGCGGTTGGCAGGCTGTGACAATGCCTCGCCAAAGCGGACAATCACCCCGTCGAGGCCAATCGGCTCGATCCTTGGGCAACCAGCGTGGATATCATCGGGCATGGGTCTCTCCTGAGGCACAGCCCACCACGGTCAGGGGGCAATGTCCAACCCCCAAAACCTCAGTCCAGAATTTCGCGCATCGCCGTCAGAAAGGCACGCACCTCGTCCAGACTGTTGTAATGCGCCAGCGACACGCGCACGCAATCGGCCTTCCCTAGCGGCGTCAGGATATTGCCCGAATAGTGGTCCGCCTTGCGCATGTGGGTGCGGATGCCGCGCGCGTTCAGCGCCGTCACCAGATCGCCAGAGCCGTGCCCCTCCGCCCAAAAGCCAACCAGCCCCTCACGCGCCGGATTGTCCGTGCCACCGACGATGGTCACGCCCGGCAGATCGGCCAGCCCCGTCAGGTTGCCGGTGCCGTGGATCATCGCCTTGCACAAATCCGCCTCATGCGCGTGGATCGCCTTGCGCGCGGCACTCAGCCGCCCGGCGCGGTCCCCCGCATCGGACACCTGCCCGCCCAGCCAGTCGAAATAGGAGACGACATCGGAGAACGTTGCATACGCGCCGGTATCGCGCGTCCCCAGCTCCCAGTTGCCCTCCGGCCCGCCGACCAGCGAATCGTGCGCCAGCGCCGTCAGCCGGTCCGAGGCCCAGGCAATGCCGTAGCCGTGGCGAGAGAACATCTTGTAAGGGGACACGACATACCCATCGACACCCGTCGCGGCCACGTCGATATGTCCGTGGCAGGCGTGCTGAATGCCGTCCACGATGATGAAACACTCAGGCGCCACCGCGCGGATCGCCGCCGCGATGCCCGCCAGATCCATGCCCATCCCCGTCACGGGTGACGTGTGCAGCACCGTCGCCACCGCCGTCTGTGGCGTCACATGCGCGGCATAGGCCTCTGGCGTGACCTGCCCCAGCGCGTCGTCATGCGGGATCAGCACGTGCTGCCGCCCCGCCTGTGCCGCCCAGCGCGCCATCGCGCTGCGGGACGCGGGGTGTTCCACGGTCGAGCCCAGCGCCTCGCCCGGTCCGGCCCCAAGGCAGGCGTCGCGGATCAGGCGGAACAGCAGTTCGGTGCCACTTTCGCCCACGACCACCGCGCCGCCCTTGGCCCCCAGAAACAGACGCGCATCGTCGCGCGCCTTGTCGATCACCGCGACCAGCGCCTGTGACGCCGGGTTGTCGCGCCCCTGATTGTCCGGGATCGCGGCAAACCGCGCCGAGGTCTCAACCACCTTGTTCAAGGTCAGCGCGCCCCCGGCATTTTCAAAGAAAATGCGCTTGCCGGTAAAGGGGCAGTCCTCGACATGGGCAAAGCGGCCCCGGATTTCGCTCAGCAGTGCGTCATCGAACATCAGTGCGGTTTCCTGTCTTCCTCGACCACGGCGCGCGCGGCCTCTTCCATGTCATCGGGATCGTCCGAGGGGATGGCATAGCCTCCGCCCAGCCACTTCGCCAAATCCACATCGGCGCAGCGTTTGGAACAAAAGGGGCGGTACTCCGCGTCACTGGCGCGGGCGCAGATCGGACAGCTCATATGACCTCCGTCAGGGCCACGCGGTCGCGCTTGCGCTGCAACTCCAGCAGGCCCAGCGTGGTCCAGCCCGCAACCACCGTTTCAATCGTCTCGGTCTTGATCGCCGCCTTGATGACAGCCTCGACTTGACGGCGGTCCTTTTTCACCATCGGCGCGGGGTCGATCACAATCTGACCACCCAAGCCCCGCAGCCGCAACTGCCGGGGCAAATCGCGCAACGCAGCGATGTTGGCCTTCAGCCCCGCCGCGGGCGAGGTATCGCCGCCGGTGTTCACATCCACCGCCACAAGGGCCGAGGTCCGCTCGATCATCATGCTGCCGCCCGTGGGCAGAGTAACCTTGGGCTGGCGCAGCGCCTCGACCAGTTCACCGATCTCATGGCGCTGGAAACTGCCCTCGGCGTCGTCCACCTCTGCCGGGGCGGTCCATTCCCGCCACGCCAGCGCGTGAGGGCCATCCCCCTCCACCAGCATTTCGGCCTCCCCCTCAATATCCGCCATCACCGCCTTGGCCAATTCGATCATTGCAAGGATGTCGTCCATCACCGCATCCGCCACATCGGGATGCGCCGAGGACCGCAGGATCAGACCGGCCCCCTCTGGCAGGCCCGCCTCCGCTACTGTCTCATGCGCGATTTCCAGCAGCGCATCGCGCACATCGTCGTCCCGGATCTGGCGCGAGACATTGAGGCCCGGCGCCCCCGGCGTGACGATGGCATAGCGCGACTTGAACAGCAGGCGCGCCGTCACCGGGATCGCCTTGCCCGGCTCCGCATAGCCCGTCACCTGCACCAGCAGCCGGTCACCGGGGCTAAGGCCCTTGACCTGCCGCAGAAACGCAGGCCCGTCCGGCGTGCGCAGGAACAACCCGCCCTGCCCCTTCATGGGCCGCTCGACGATGCCGCGATAAATGGTTCCCGGACGCGGCAGGTCACTGTCGATCAACAGATCCTCAAGCCGTCCGTCGACCAGCAGCGCCGCCGCCTCGCGGTCGCCCCACTGGTCCAATGCAATTGTTCTGCCCTTCATGACGTCGGTTTGTAGAGCGGATACCCGGCCGCTTGAAGTAGATTCGCGGTCTCTGCCAGCGGTAGACCAACGACAGCGGTGAAAGACCCGCTGATCCACGGAATGAACGCCCCGGCAGGCCCCTGAATGGCATAGCTACCGGCCTTGCCGCGCCAGTCTTCGCTGGCCAGATAGGCGTTCAGCTCCTCGTTTGACAGCATCTTCATCTTGACCTGCGTGACCACGTCCCGCTCCCAGATTTGGTCGCCGCGCCGCACCGCCACCGCCGTCACGACCCGATGCCGCCGCCCCGACAGCAATGTCAGGAACTGCGCCGCTTCCTTTTCATCCTCGGGCTTGCCCAGAATGCGACGGCCCAGCGCCACGGTGGTATCCGCTGACAGCACAACCTCATCCGCGTCAGAGGGAATCGCCTGCGCCTTTTCGCGCGCCAGCCGCACGCAATAGGGGCGCGGCAGCTCGCCCTTTTTGGGGTCTTCGTCGATGTCGGGCGGGCGGATATCGTCGGCGGTCACCCCCAACTGCGCCAGCAATTCGCGCCTGCGCGGGCTGCCGGAGCCAAGGATAAGGCGGGGACGGTCGGTCATGGCGGCGTGCCTTCTGAACGGAACTTTGGCACGCGCCCTATCGCGCCCGGCGTCCGGACGCAATTCGTCTTGGCCCCGCGGCACGGCGCGGGCCCGGTCCGCAGCGGGCGCAAAAACGCGTCCGCCGCTGGAACGGCTTATTTAAAGCGGTAGTTGATGCGCCCCTTGGTCAGATCGTAGGGGGTCATCTCAACTTGTACCTTGTCGCCTGCGAGGACACGGATGCGGTTCTTTCGCATCTTTCCTGCCGTATGCGCGATGATCTCATGGCCGTTTTCAAGCTCGACCCGGAACGTCGCGTTCGGCAGGAGTTCCTTCACGACACCGGGAAATTCGAGCGTATCTTCCTTGGCCATGGTCTCTCCTGAATCGAAAACCGCGCTCTCGGCGCGGCGGTCGCAATATGAGCCTGTCGCGCCGGGTTTTCAAGTCACAAACGAGCGCATAAATGTCACATCTACCGCCTGATCGCGCCCCGACTGGTCGTCCCAGTGGGCACGGTTCAGCGTCACCCCCTGCTGCCGCACCCGTGCGATGGCGTCCAGATCGACCTCGGCATAGGTCCAGCCCGGCACGTTCAGCGCCCCTTCGGCCAGTATACCCGTCGCCGGGAACCCCACATCCGGCGGGCAAAACACCGCCCCCCGGCCAACGCTTTCGTCGACCGACTGGCTCCAGTCGGCGGTGCCCACGACAGAGGACATGATGGCGACGCATTGCGCCTCCAGCGCGCGGGCCTGTGCGCCGATCCGAACCCGTGAATGGCCCGACAGCGCCTCCGTCACCGAAGGCACCAGCAAAATATCGGCGTAGCGCAGCGCGCGGCCCAGCAGGGGAAATTCGCTATCGTAGCAGATCAGAATGCCGATCTTGCCCAGCGCGGTCTCGAACAGCCGCAGCGGTCCGCCGGGGGCAATGTCCCACTCTTCCCGCTCGAACCGGGTCATGATCTGCTTGTCCTGCACGCCCATCCCGCCGGTCGGCGAGAACAGCCGCGCACGGTTCACAGGCCGCGCCGCCACCGACGGGTCCAGCACCGGCGCAGAAGCCGCAAGGATATGCACGCCGTAGCGCGCGGCCAGATCCGAATGCAGCGCGTCCACCTCTGGCACCCGCGCGGCCACCGCGTGAATCGAGGCCTCAAGGTCCAGCGCCACCGCGCGCCCGTCCAGCGTGGCAAGTTCCATAGCGCCATATTCCGGGAACACCAGCAGGTCCGCCCCGGCCCCTGCCGCCTCGCTTACCCATCGGGTCAGCTTGGCCACATAAGCCTGCCAATCAGCAAGGAAATCCAGCGGGTACGACGCCGTTGCAACCTTCATGTCATGTCCCACTCAAAGCGCCCGAATCCAGAACTGCAACGATTTGGCCGTCTCTGCATCCCGGTCGATATCTTTCCAGCGAAACGCTGCCACCGCCCCGTCCAGTGGGGCATAGCCCCGCTTGCGCCAGAACGGGTCCAGCGGCGCGTAACCCTCAGGCCGCAACGGATGATCCGCAGGCCGCACCACCCCGCAGAACGTACTATAGCGCCGGTTCAGCGTCCGCCCATGCGCCTCTCGCAGATCGAAAAACCGATGCCCGATGCCGCGCCCCCGGTACGCGGGCAACAGCACCGACTCGGCGCAATAGAAAACCTCGGACAGATCATACCCCGTGCCCGCAAAGGCCCCGGCAAAATCCTCGGCGTGATCTTCCATCGGCGTTCCGGTGGCCGCCCCGACCAGCCTGTCAGCGTCGAACGCCCCGACCAGAACCGCGCCCGGACTGTCGCGATAGGTCTGCAAATACCCGCGCTCATAGTCGAAATCCCCATCGTACAGATAGGGAAAGGCGCGAAACACCGCGATCCGCAGCCTTGCGACGTCATCCAGTGCCGCCTCCAGCGCCTGACCAGTCAGCACCTCGACCCGCATCAGGAGACCTGCTTCATCCAGTCCGCAAGGTTGTAATAGGTGACGACGCGGGTGATCTTGCCGCCGTCGAGAGAGAAAAAAGACCCCGCCGGCAGACGGTAGGTCTGCCCCTTCGCCTCTGGCAGCCCCGCGTCGGTCTCCAGATAGGTGCCGTTGACGATATATTCCGCCGCTGCGCGCGCGCCGCCCTCTGCCTCAAAGATCACCATATCGGTCAGTTCTTCGCGGTAGCACCGGCTCATATGGTCGCAAAACGCCGCGAACTTGTCCTTGCCGACGCGCACCTGCCCCTCATTGACGTGATGCGCCACGTCCTCGGACAGACAGGCCAGCATCCCCGCCGTATCCCCGGCATTGAAGGCCGCAAAATATCCCGCCACCACGTCTTTCGCCGTTGCCATCCGCACGTCCCCTGCTTCTTCTTGGTGAAAATACTCAAGACTCCGACCTGTCGCAGCCCGGTTCCCCCGCCTTAGGCCGATTCCCACGTCCCGCTCAACCGAGACACAAGTTGGTCCCGCGTCTGCCGAAAGGCATTCAGCTTTTGCTCGCGCGTCTCGCCGATGCCCGTGGGGTCCATCACCGGCCAGTATTCCACCGTCAGATGATAATACCGTGTCAGCTCCAGCGCGCGCCGCTGCGAGGCCGGGGACAGCGTGACAATCAGGTCAAAGCCGGACAGCATCTCGCCCATCTGCTCCATCTCTTCAAAGCTGCGCGAGCGGTGGCGTTCCAGTTCCACCTCGATCTCGCGGCAGGCGGCGATGGCAAAGCCGTTGATCTCCAGATCGTTCATGACGCCGACCGACTGCACGTATGTTTCCGTGCCGTACAGCTTTTTCATGATGCCTTCGGCCATTGGCGACCGAACGGCGTTGTGATCGCAGGCAAACAGCACCGACTGCGGCAGGTCCGGCACCTCAGCCCCCGAAATGCAGCACACAGACCAGAGTGAACAGCCGTCGCGCGGTATCGTCGTCGACCTCCACCTTGCCCTCCAGCCGCTCTTGCAGAATGCGCGCGCCCTCGTTGTGGATGCCGCGCCGCGCCATGTCGATGGTCTCGATCTGGCTGGGCGGCAGCGTCTTGACCGCGTCAAAGTAGCTTTTGCAGATCTGAAAGTAGTCCTTCACCACCTGCCGGAAGGGCGACAGCGACAGATGGAATTCCGCGGCCCGTTCATGACCTTCCGCAGTCACGTCAAAGACCAGCCGCTTGTCGCGGATCGACAGGCCGACGTTGTAGGGGCCCGGCGGCACCGGCCGGTCCTCGCGCGGAGGCAGAACAAAAGAGTTCTCTTCCATCAGGTCGAACATCGCCACGCGGCGCTCCTGCTCGATCTCCGGCGTCGGCGGCGGCAGATTGGCGTCGTCCAGTTCGATATGCGCGATGCGGGTCATGGCTGGCATCCTGAAAGCTCGGATTTGGCTTAGCGCGGCCTGCGCGCGGGGGCAATGCCACCAAATGCGCAAAAGCGCGCGGCGTGTCCGGTCGGGTATTCCTCACCGCCTGAAACCTTGCCCGCAAACGGTCCGTGTTTGGGGGCATCGGCAGCCAGAACGGCACCGACCCAACCCAAACGGAGACAGACCCATGACCCAGCCCCGCCCCCTTGCCCGGACCCTGCGCACCACCCTTGGCGCGCTGCTCATCGCCGCCACCGCCGCCACTGCCATCCTGCCCGGCGCGGCCGCTGCGAAATCCTCTCGCGACGTTGGCCTGCGCCTTGCCCAAAGCGAACGGATCACCGAACAGCAGGACGTCCGCAAGGCCAAGAACCCCTACGTCACGCAATGCGCCTACATCACGAAAAAGCGCAAAAAGTATGAGCCCAAGCACGTCACCGTTAAAAAGTACCGCAAGACCAAGGACGGCAAAGAGGTGAACTGCAAAAAGCTGTTCAAGAACAAGGTGATCATCCGGCAGTTCAAGATGGATCAGACCAAGGCTCAGATCCAGAAGAACGTCGCAGCCCAGGCGAACCGGTTGTGATCCGACCCCGGCGGCGCGCCGTGGCTAGAGCAGGTCCAGCACCTGCTCTGGCGGGCGACACAGGCGCACCCCCTTGGGTGAGCAGACAAGCGGCCGCTCCACCAGTTCGGGATGCGCCACCATCGCGTCAAGGATCGCCTCCTCGGACACGCCCTCACCGGTCAATCCCAGATCCTTGGCCACCCCGCGCGCCGTGCGCAGCGCCTCGGACGGCGCCAATCCCGCCACCGCGAACAGCGCCTGCAACTGCGGCTTGGTCCAGCCGGTCTTCATGTAGGGCACGACAACCGGGTCGGCCCCCGCCGCGCGGATCATTTCCAGCACCGCCCGCGACTTGGAGCAATTGGGATTGTGAAAGATGACAACGGCCATAGCCCTCTCCTATCGGTTGAGCTTGTCCAGACGTGCGGTCACGCTCAATCCATGCGCTTCAAGGCTTTCCGACCGCGCCAGCACCTCTGCCGCAGGCCCGATGGCGCGCAGCGCCTCGGGTGTCATCCGCGCCAGTGTCGTGCGTTTCAGAAAATCCATCACGCTCAGACCAGAGGAGAACCGCGCAGACCGCGCGGTGGGCAGAACGTGGTTCGGCCCGCCGACATAATCGCCAATCGCCTCGGGCGTCCACTGGCCAAGGAAGATCGCCCCCGCGTGGACGCATCTGTCCGCCAGCGCCTCGGGGTCCGCGACACACAGTTCAAGGTGTTCGGGCGCAATCCGGTTTGACAGATGCGCCGCCTCGTCCAGATCGGCCACGGTGATGATGGCGCCATAGTCCCGCCAAGACGCCCCCGCGATGGCCCGCCGTTCCAGCGTTTGCAGGCGCTTGTCCACCGCCTCGGCCACGGCGCGGCCAAATTCGGCATCCGTGGTGATCAGCAGAGATTGCGCGCTTTCGTCATGTTCAGCCTGACTCATCAGGTCCAGCGCGATCCAGTCGGGATCGTTTTCGCCGTCCGCAATGACCAGAATTTCGGACGGACCGGCGATCATGTCGATGCCGACCTTGCCAAACACCCGCCGTTTCGCGGCGGCGACAAAGGCATTGCCCGGTCCGGTGATCTTGTCCACCGGCGCGATGCTGTCGGTGCCATAGGCCAGCGCCGCAATCGCCTGCGCGCCGCCGATGCGGTAGATTTCGTCGACCCCGGCGATCCGCGCCGCCAGCAGGACCAGCGGATTCACCACCCCGTCCGGTGTCGGCACGCAGATGGCCAGCCTTTCGACCCCGGCCACCTTGGCGGGAATCGCGTTCATCAGCACGGATGAGGGATAAGAGGCCAGCCCCCCCGGCACATACAGGCCCGCCGCCGTGACCGCCGACCAGCGCCAGCCCAGCGTCGCGCCCTCCGGGTCGGTCCAGCTTTGATCCTGCGGCATCTGCCGCACGTGATAGGCGCGGATACGCTCGGCGGCGGTTTCCAGCGCCTGCCGCTCCGGGTCCGCGACTTGCGCACAGTATGTCTCGATCTCGGCGTCGGAGAACCGCAGCCCCGTCGCGTTCAGATCCAGCCGGTCGAATTTCGCCGTCAGTTCCAGCACCGCCGCGTCGCCGCGTTTGCGCACATCGGCGATGATCCCGGCGACAACGGCGTCGACATCCGGGCTGTCCTCGCGCTTGGCGTTCAGCAACGTCTGAAAGGCGGCTTCAAAACCATCCTGACGGCTGTCGAGAAATACTGGCATGGGCCCCTCCAAGAGTTCCCGGTTTCATAGACTGCACCCGCGCGCGTCTCAAGCATCCCGCCTGCGCAAACCTTTACCAAAGGTAAAAACGTCTCTGTAACCTATTGATTTCATGTGGTGCGGATTCTGTCCACGCGTGGACAGCCGCTTAGGCCCCATGATCCGGCAGCTTGCGCGAGGGGGCCACATAGGGCCGCGTCACGTCCCGCAGGGACACCTCCAGCGCCTCTACCTTCGCTTGCAAGGCCCCGTCCCCGGCCAGCGTCAGAACCACCGCCCCGTCCGCATCGGCGCCCGGTTCAAAACTGACCGCCAGAACCTGAAGGATCATGTCCTTGTCAGACCGGTCGACCCCCTGGCTCGCCACACCCAGAACGTTGTCGATCACCAGCAGCGATTGCACCCGCTCCACCGGACGGCCCCGTTTCTTCGCGGCCTCCACATCCTCCCAGCGGACCCGGTTCAGCAACAGCCCCAGCCGCCGACGACCCGCCTGCCAGCGAATTTCCGTCACCGGCAGGACCGCGTCCTGCACGAGGCTGGAAATCACCTGCAAATCCTCGGCGTCCAAAGCCCCCAGATTCAATGGCCGCTCACCACCATCCTCGAAACGCGCGTCCTCGGTCATATGCCCTTGATCCGTTCGATCTTGGCGCCCAGCGCCGACAGCTTGTCCTCGACGTTCTCATAGCCGCGATCCAGATGGTAGACCCGGTTGACCACCGTCTCCCCCTCTGCGGCCAACCCCGCAAGGATCAGCGACACGCTGGCGCGCAGGTCTGTCGCCATGACGGGCGCACCCTTTAGCCGCTCGACGCCCGTGACACGGGCCGTCCCGCCATGTACGTCGATCTTCGCGCCCATCCGGATCAGTTCCGGCGCGTGCATGAACCGGTTCTCAAAGATCTTCTCTTCCAGCAGCGACTCGCCCTCGGCGGTGCACAGCAGCGCCATCATCTGCGCCTGCAAATCGGTCGGGAACCCGGGGAACGGCTCTGTCGTCACGTCCACGCCGCGCACCCGATCATTCCTGCGGCGCACCTTCAGCCCGGCGGGGGTTTCTTCGACGTCGATGCCCGCCGCGTCCAGCTTTTCGCAAAAGGCCGCAACCAGATCGATCCGACCGCCAAGGCACGTCACCTCACCGCCGCAGATCGCCGGAGCCAGCATATAGGTGCCCAGTTCGATCCGGTCGGTAACAACCGCGTGGGTCGCCCCGCCCAGCCGGTCAACGCCTTGGATCGTGATGGTCGAGGTACCCTCGCCGTCGATCTGCGCGCCCATCTGACGCAAGCACTGCGCCAGATCGACAATCTCTGGTTCGCGGGCCGCGTTCTTCAGCACGGTCGTGCCTTTGGCCAGCGTCGCCGCCATCAGCGCGTTTTCAGTGGCCCCCACCGAGACAAACGGGAACTCCACCACCCCGCCGCGCAGCCCGCCCGCAGGCGCCTTGGCGTGGACATAGCCGTCTCGCAGGTCCAGTTCCGCGCCCATCGCCTCAAACGCCTTGAGGTGCAGATCAACCGGGCGCGCACCAATCGCGCAGCCCCCCGGCAGCGATACCTCGGCATAGCCGAACCGCGCCAACAGCGGCCCCAGCACAAGGATCGAGGCGCGCATCTTGCGCACAATGTCATAATCGGCGCGCTGCGTGGTCAACCCGTGCGAGGACATCGCCAGCACCTTGCCATTCGCCAGCGTCGACACCTCCGCCCCCAGAGACTGCAACAACAGCGTCATGGTGCGAATGTCCGACAGACGCGGTGCATTGGTCAGCGTCAGGGGCTCTTCGCTCAGCAAGGTTGCCGGCATCAGCGTCAGGCAGGCATTCTTTGCGCCCGCGATGGGAATATCCCCGTTCAGCGGGCCATTCCCGGTCACAACAATCGAATCCATACCTGTCCTAGTCCTCGCTCGGCGACGTGCTCTTATCCTGAGAAGCGCTGTCCGCCGGTGTCTGCCGGGCGCGGGCCTGCGCCTTGCGGCGCGCAAGATTGGCCTTCAGCGCCGCTTTCAGCCGCGCTTCCTTATCGTCGTGCCCGCCTTGCCCGCGTTGAGTATCTTGCCGCTTCATGGCGCGGGTGTACCGCAGCCTCGAAACCGGGTCCAGCCCGGGACAAGGCCATCGCAGGGGAACCCGTCAGGACAACTGAGGATTTTTCCAATCGACCTCTTGCACGGTCAGAAAATTGGGTCTAAGAGGCCCGCCACACGCTGCTGTAGCTTAGCGGTAGGGTACTCCCTTGGTAAGGGAACGCTCTAGTCGGCAAGGCGGCTGAAACTAATGGGCCTTTCCAGAGCCCGCTTGCATCGGGGTAACCCTCGCTGTAGCTGTCTGGAAAAAGAGATGCTGTGGTAGCTCAGTGGTAGAGCACACCCTTGGTAAGGGTGAGGTCGAGAGTTCAATCCTCTCTCACAGCACCATCACTGCCGCCTCAAATGACGTGGTATGGTGCTCGCTTTTAACACCTTCCGTATTGCCGCTGGCACTTCGACTGCAAGGCGCTTTGGTCTTTGGCAGACCTCGACCCGGCAACCTTAGCCTTTACGCAAAGTGATAAGAACGAAGCCCAACAGATTGACGTTAGGGAATTATTCGCGTTTGAACTGCGAGCCCCGATTGACGCGAAAAATAGCGCGAGATCGCCAAAGCAGATCACCTCTCAGACTTTTTCGCAATTCACAGGAGTGTCACCTGCTAACCTTATAAGAATAAGGCCCAAGTCGAAACGATCCCCAGACCAGACTATGCCTGCTGCGTTGTGGTGTTCCAGACATGGCCCCGTCCAGAGACTCGATCTGGCCCAAGTCCTGTGCATTTATCGAATTAGTGCGATGATTACGACGGTTTTGGACCATATCGTGAAAATAATGCTGTATAAAGATAACATTCCGCGCCAGCGTTTGATCGCTCATCTCACTCAATAGCGGCCAAAAATCTGACGCAAACCATTGTTAAACAGGGGCATTCCATCCGTCGTACGAGAGATGCCGCAAACCCGGTTTGACCCTGCCAAATCCCCGGATCACCCCAAATGACAGCAGGGATCGTCACACCGGCGTAGGGCTTGCCAATACACCGTCCAAGGGCCTATCCGACTGTCCGGGCCCATTGGCCTACGCCTCTTGGAACGGATCGCCGTGCTCCTCTATCGTCTCCTCCTCAGTCTTTTTGCCGCCTATACACTGGCGCGAACCGCTGCACGGGACGGGGCAATAGCGGCCCGCAAACGGCTATCGCCCGGTCCTGCTCCTGCGGGTCGGTTTGTCTGGCTGCACGGTGCCTCGAACGGAGAGTTGGCCTCTGCGCGGCCAATTCTGGAACGGCTTGTCAAAGCGCGCCCCGATCTTCACTGGCTGGTCACCGCCAACACGCAGACTGGCGTCGCCCTTGTGGCTAGCTGGGACCTGCCCCGCGTGGCGGCGCGCCTTGCCCCGCTGGACCTGCGCTTTCCGACCGCGCGTCTGATGCGCGACTGGCGGGTTTGCGCCCATATCACGCTGGAGTCCGAGCTTTGGCCAAACCGCTTTCTCACCTGCCCCGGTCCGGTTCTGCTGTTGGGCGCGCGGATGACCGAAGGCACAGCGCGCACATGGGGCCGGTTTCCGCAACTGGCGCGGAAGGTTCTGTCGCATGTCCGCTTTGCATCAGCGCAGGACAGCGGGTCCGCCGGTCGGCTGGCCGCATTGGGCCTGCCACCTGCGGCCCGCGGGCCAGTCACAGATCTCAAGGCCTTTTTCACTGCGCCACCGCCCCCCGCCGATCCCATTCTCGACGCTGCCTTTGCCAGAGCGCGGACATGGCTTGCGGCCTCAACCCACGAAGGTGACGAAACGATTGCGCTGGCCGCCCATGCGCTTTGCCTGAAACAGACCCCAGATCTGCGCCTGATCCTTGCGCCCCGGCACGCGCACCGCGCGGACGCAATCGCGACCGAGGCCGCGCGAATGGGGCTCACCTTGGCCCGGCGCAGCCTTGGTGAGGCACCGGGCACCGCTCAGGTTTACATCGCGGACACAATGGGAGAGATGCCGCTGTGGTATGCCCGCGCGGGCCGGGTGTTCATTGGCGGCACCCTCAGCGACCGGGGCGGACACACGCCCTATGAACCCGCTGCCTTTGGCGCAGCCCTTATGCACGGACCCGATACCCGCAACTTTACCGCCGCTTTTGCCCGCCTCGCGACCGCACAGGCAAGCATCGAAATCCGCACCGCCGATGGTCTGGCAAAGGCGCTTTCCACCCTTGATGCGACCGACGCGCAAGAGGCCGCCGGGGCACGGGCTGCGGCGGCTTTGCGGCAGGACACAAGCCTCGACACGCTTGCCTCAGCCCTCCTCGACCACCTGCCCGCGCCTGAGCAAGCTTGAACCGCCAGCGGTTTCCCTTATCTTTCGTGCAATTGCCATCCGGAGCCGGGACGTGATCCAGTACAGCCTCAAATGCGCCGAAGGGCACCAGTTCGACAGCTGGTTCCAATCGGCCTCTGCCTACGACAAACTGCGGGCCACAGGGCATGTCGCCTGTGCCGTTTGCGGATCTGACAAGGTGGAAAAGGCGCTTATGGCCCCGCGGGTCGGACATGGCGAACCGGACAAGGCCAAGGATTTGACAACGCCCAAATCGCCCGCCGAGCAGGCCTTGGCCCAGTTCAAAGCGCATGTAGAGGCAAATTCGGACTACGTCGGCGGACGCTTTGCGCAAGAGGCGCGCGCCATGCACGCGGGCGATGCGCCGGAACGGCCAATCTGGGGAGAGGCGAAACGGGACGAGGCCAAGGCGCTGATCGACGATGGTATCCCGGTCGCGCCCCTGCCCTTTACGCCGACCCGCAAGAGCAACTGACCCTCCCCGGCAAATGCGCCGGACGCACACGGAAAGCCCTGACATGCAGATCCTGATCACCGGCGCGAACCGTGGCATCGGTGCCGCCGTCGACAGCGCCTTTGTCGCGCGCGGCGATACCGTTCTGGGCACCGCCCGCGATCACCCCGAATATCTGCCACTTGAGGTCACCGACCCCGCCTCGCAGACGGCACTGGCACAACGGCTCGAAGGGCAGCCCATTGATGCGCTGATCTGCAATGCTGGTGTTTACCTCGACAAGGGACAGAATTTGGCCGACGGCTACCCCGTCCAGATGTGGGCGGACAGCTTTGCGGTGAACGTCACCGGGGTCTTTTTGACGGTGCAGACCTTGTTGCCCAATCTGCAACTGTCCGACATCCCGCGCATCGCCATCATTTCCTCGCAAATGGCCTCAAGCACCCGCGCGCCCGGCGGCAGCTATATCTACCGCGCGTCCAAGGCGGCGGCGCTGAACCTTGGGCGCAATCTGGCCGCGGACCTGAAACCGCTGGGCATCGCGGTGGGCATCTATCATCCCGGCTGGGTGCGCACGGATATGGGCGGATCCTCCGCCGAAATCAGCGTTGAAGAGGCAGCGCAGGGATTGACCGACCGTATCGACGCGCTGTCGTTAGAATCCACCGGCTGCTTTGAGACATGGGATGGCCGTGCACACCCCTACTGATCTCCCCGCCTGCCCCGAGGATTTTCCGAAGGCGTTCATTGCCACATGGGATAAACGGGACGGCGATGCCATCGCCGCGCTGTTTACCGAAGACGCAGATTTCGTGAACGTCACCGGCCTTTGGTGGCACGGACGCAAGGCAATTGCCAAACCGCATGACTACGCGTTGAAAAGCTTCTTTTCACGGTCCAGCCTACGGGCTGGTCGCACCGAGGTGCGCCACCTGTCACCAGACATCGCGGTGGTGCGATGCCGTTTTACCCTGTCGGGCCAGATCACGCCGGATGGAACGGATGCAGGCGACCGTCGCACAATCCTCACTTTTGTCGTCCAACGGCGGGCAGACGGGTGGCGCGCGGTCAGCGCCCAGAACACCGATGTCGTCCCCGGCATGGAAACCCATGTGAACACCGGGGACCTCAACGCGGTCGATTACCGCGACCACCAGTCTGGCCCCGACACATAACCCCTATCCCAGTCGCGTGATCACACCCTCTGCCCAACGCTCACCCGAGGCCCCGAAACAGTCGTGCAACGAATCCGCAGCCACGACGCTGCCAAGCGCCAGTCGGCCCAAAAGGCAAAGCCCGGGCATGATCTGGCCGTCTGCGCCGATCAACTGCCCGTCCTCCACAGTGTGTGCGGCAAGGCCGTCGGCAATCGGGCTTAAAAACCCGTCATTTGCAAGACCCGCCACAAGGGACTGGGTCACCGACGGCAAGTCGGGTGACGGCAGGACCGCATCGACCATCACCGACGCGGCCTTGGACAGGTGTCCGTTTTCCAAGGTCCAGCCCGCCTCTGTCATCTGGATGTCGGGATCGGCGGCGAGTGCCAGATCGACCAATCCGGCGTCGATCAGGGCCGCCAGTTCCAGGCTGGATGACAAAGGCGGCCCATAGGAATAGCGTTTCAGCCCTTCATCAAACCCGACGATGACCTTGGCCGTGTCCGGTGAGGTTCGAGCGGAGTTAAACCCGGACCGCAATGCATCCTGCCATTTGCGCCAGACCTGCCCAACCGTATAGCCGATTGTCGGCGCGCTGGCCCCGCTTGCAATCGAGATGCCCAACTGCAGGGTCTCTTGCGGCCCTTCGCTTTCCTGCTCACCCGGCGACGACCATTCCGTGTCCAGCCAGTCTGAAACCACGTCGCGTTCATTGGCCGCGCCGCAGTCCCGCATGATGCGCGACACCACAGGCACCAGCGCGGCGGTCAGATGCGCTTGGGCCTTACCCGGCGTGGCGCGCGCCGCCTTGGCTATGGCCTTTTCGAATATGGCGGTTTCCTCTGGCAAAGGGTCGAACCGCGCATCAAGCGCCTCTGTGCCGGGTTTCGGATAGGGTGGTTTTCCGTCCAGCGAGAATGGCAAAATGCGCGCAGGCTCTTGCCCCGATGCTTGGTAGCGACCTTGGTCAAATCGCCCCCCTTGGGCCGTTGTCAGTGCGCGCAAGACGTCGAAGGCCGACAAGGCAAGCCCACGGATGGCGACGGTCTTTCCAGTCCAGTGCGATGCCGCAGCAATCAACTGTTTCGCCGGATAAGCCTGCGCCAGCGCCCCCGCAGACTGACTGGTGTGTTCCTGCCAGTCGGCCAGCTGGTCGTCCGGGGTGACCTCTGGCTGTCCCACCGTCAAAAGAACCTCGGCATAGGGGCCGCGCAATTGATCATCGACCCGCAACATCCAGCCATTGCTGTCACGGTGCAACGCCTCAACGTGGTGTGTTGATCGCGCCAACTTCAGAATGCCAAGGTCCTTCAGGTCCGCAAGCCGCGCGTCTAGGTATCGGCCCAGATTGGCGCGGGTCGGGAAGGTGTCCGGGCCGGGCGCGTTCGTCAGCCAGTCAGCAAAGCTCCCACAACGCGAAAACGCCGGAGGTCGTATCGAAATATCGCGCATCGGGATGTTCAACAGGCAAATCGGGCTTTCGTCTGGGTCAAAATTCGGGCCAGCGCCACAGGCCGGATAGGTATCGAAAACATCCACCGCCAAAGGCACGGCACCGCCTTGCGACTTTGCCGCTAGCGATTCGAGCGCCCCCAGCCCGCGCGGACCCAATCCGATTACCGCAATCCTGGCGGTTGATTTGCCTAATTCCATCGTGGCGCGTTCCTTTTGGACGAAGCGATTCAGCCAGTCGTTGATAATGCAGAAAACGTGCCCCGTGACGGCTGTAAATCCCGCACCAGAAACGCCCCGCTTTGCCGACCTTACCGAGCGTGGCACCGTTCGGATATCCCCACCGCAATCGCCGCCTACCAAAGCGCCCTTGCGCAGAGCAGCAACGCGGCGTAAACGCCCTTCGATCAAAAGGGGACCGTTCGATGCCCGTGCTCGTGATGAAATTCGGCGGCACCTCTGTCGCCACGCTGGACCGTATCCGCCGCGCCGCCAAGCGCGTAGGCGTCGAGGTGGCAAAGGGCTATGACGTCATCGTCATCGTGTCCGCCATGTCGGGCGAAACCAACAAACTGGTCGGCTATGTCGAGGAAACCTCGCCGCTGTTCGATGCGCGGGAATACGACGCCGTGGTGTCCAGCGGCGAGAACGTGACCGCCGGTCTGATGGCACTGACCTTGCAGGAAATGGATGTGCCCGCCCGCAGCTGGCAGGGTTGGCAAGTGCCGGTCATGACCACCGGCGCACACGCCAATGCCCGGATCGAGGACATCCCGACCGACAATATCTCTGCCAAATTCGGGCAAGGCATGAAGGTCGCCGTGGTCGCGGGGTTTCAGGGCATCTCGCCCGAGGGGCGCATCACCACGCTGGGCCGGGGCGGATCGGACACCACGGCCGTGGCCTTTGCCGCCGCCTTTGGCGCGGTCCGCTGTGATATCTATACGGACGTCGACGGCGTCTATACCACCGACCCGCGCATCTGTGAAAAAGCGCGCAAGCTGGACAAGATCGCCTTTGAAGAGATGCTTGAAATGGCCAGCCTCGGTGCCAAGGTGCTGCAAACCCGCTCTGTCGAGTTGGCGATGCGTTTCAAAGTGCCGTTGAGGGTGCTGTCAAGCTTCGAGGAAATGGACGACACGGCGGGAACGCTGGTCTGCGACGAGGAAGAGATCATGGAAAGCAATGTTGTGGCCGGTGTGGCCCATTCCCGCGACGAAGCCAAGATGACCCTTGTTTCGGTCGCCGACCGTCCCGGCATCGCCGCCGCGATCTTTACGCCGCTGGCAGAGGCCGGGGTCAACGTCGACATGATCGTGCAGAACATCTCTGAGGAAGGTCGCACCGACATGACCTTTTCCTGCCCCACCAATCAGGTGGCGCGCGCCGAAAAGGCGATGGAAGAGGCCAAGGCCAAGGGTGAGATCAACTTTCACGGTATCGTTGCCGACACCAATGTGGCCAAGGTTTCGGTCGTGGGCATCGGCATGCGCAGCCACACCGGGGTCGCGGCCAAGATGTTCAAGGTACTGTCCAACGACGGGATCAACATCAAGGTGATCACCACCTCCGAGATCAAGATCTCGGTGCTGATCGAACGCAAGTATATGGAACTTGCCGTTCAGGCCCTGCACGACGCGTTTGAACTCGACAAGGCCAGCTGACCCCGTGCGGCGGGGCGGCAATACGTGCCCCGTTTCAATATTGCAGTGATCTTGGTCAAAGGACCGAACCAATGTCCGTCCTGTTTTGGGCGTGACTTGATCAAAACTCAGGCGACACCCGCATAACGGGAATTTTGAACCTCTACAGGCGAAAAGCGGTTTCCCTTGCCGGACCGAATGCTCTATTCCTTCGGATCGCATCCACCGGGGACGCGCGGGGGGCAAACCCATGCCGACAAACACCGAATCGGAAAGCCGCAAGCTGCTTGGCCGCTTGCGCGACACGATGGCCGAAGAGGCCGCCGGTCAGGCGCGGCTGGACAAGATCACCCATCTGACAGCGGATTCGATGGGGACAGAGGTCTGCTCGATCTACCTGTTCCGCGATCCGGAAACGCTGGAGCTGTGCGCGTCGCAGGGCCTTAAGGCCGAGGCCGTCCACCAGACCCGCATGAAGATGGGCGAAGGCCTTGTTGGTCGCGTCGCCCGCACCGGCAAGACCATCAACAGCGCCGATGCCCCGAAAGAGCGCGGCTTTCGTTTCATGCCCGAAACCGGCGAAGAAATTTATTCCAGCTTTCTCGGCGTGCCGATCCAGCGGCTTGGCTCCAAGCTGGGAGTGCTGGTGGTTCAGTCGAAACAGGCCCGCGAGTTCACCGCCGATGAGGTCTATGCGCTGGAAGTGGTGGCAATGGTCCTCGCCGAGATGAGCGAACTTGGCGCTTTTGTCGGCGAAGGCGCGGCCCTCAAGGCGCGGCACACGCAGTCCATGCTGTTCCGTGGCGGCACCGGGCAGGAAGGCAGCGCCATGGGCAACGTCTGGCTGCACGAACCACGGGTTGTCGTGACCAATCTGGTGTCCGATGACCCCGACAATGAATTGCATCGCCTGCACGAAGCGGTCGATACGTTGCGGGTCAGCGTGGACGAGATGCTAGCTGGTGCCTCGCTTGGCGGGTCCGGTGACGGCGATCAGGTGCAAGTGCTCGAAGCGTATCGCATGTTCGCCAATTCCAAAGGCTGGATGCGCCGGATGGAAGAGGACATCGGTCGGGGCCTGTCGGCCGAAGCCGCTGTCGAAAAGGAACAAAGCACGGCGCGCGCGCGCATGGCGCAGGTCAACGACGTCTATTTGCGCGACCGCCTGCACGACCTTGACGACCTGTCCAACCGGCTGCTGCGCATCCTTACCGGTCAGGGCCGCCAGACGGGCGCCGAATTGCCTGAGAACCCGATCCTGATCGCCCGCAACATCGGCCCCGCCGAACTGCTGGAATACAACCGCAAGCTCAAAGGCGTGGTGCTCGAAGAGGGATCAGTCGGCAGTCACGCGGCCATTGTCGCCCGTGCGTTGGCCATTCCGCTGGTCATCCACGCCGAACGCATCACCAACGAGGCGCTGAACGGCGACCAGATCCTTGTCGACGGAGATCAGGGAGTGGTCCATCTGCGTCCCGACGAGACTGTGGTCAGCGCCTTTCGAGACAAGATGGAAATGCAGGCCAAGGCGCAGGAGCGCTATGGCTCGATCCGCGACACGCCCTGTGTCAGTGCCGACGGCGTGCGGATGCAACTGCTGATGAACGCAGGTCTGATGGCCGATCTGCCCTCATTGCAGGATTCGGGCGCCGAGGGTGTCGGTCTGTTCCGCACTGAATTGCAGTTCCTGATCCGCAACCAAATGCCCAGGAGGACCGAACTGGCGGATCTTTATGCCCGCGTCTTGGATGCCGCCCAAGGCAAGCGGGTGATTTTCCGCACGCTCGACATCGGGTCGGACAAGGTCCTGCCTTACATGAAGTCGCTGGATGAACCGAACCCGGCGCTTGGCTGGCGCGCGATCCGGGTGGCGCTGGACCGCCCCGGCGTGATGCGGATGCAGTTGCAGGCGCTGGTGCGCGCCGCAAATGGCCGCCCGCTGACGATCATGTTCCCCTTCATCGCGCAGTATGAGGAATACGCCCGCGCCCGCGACGAGGTGGACAAGGTGCTGGCCCGCGAACGCAAACTGGGCCATCCGGTGCCGTCCAAGATGGAGGTGGGGACGATGCTGGAGACGCCCAGCCTTGCCTTTGCCTCGCAGCGGTTCTTTGATGAGGTCGAATTTCTGTCGATCGGCGGCAACGACCTCAAGCAGTTCTTCTTTGCCGCCGACCGTGAAAACGAAATGGTCCGCCGCCGCTACGACACGCTGAACGTGTCGTTCCTGAGTTTCATCGGAGACATCGTTGCGCGTTGCGAAAGATCTGGCACCCCGTTGAGTTTCTGCGGTGAAGACGCCGGTCGCCCGATCGAGGCGCTGTGCCTTGCCGCCATCGGCCTGCGGTCACTGTCGATGCGCCCTGCCTCTGTCGGCCCGGTCAAAAGCCTGCTGATGCGCTATTCGCTCAAAGAAGTCCGCGACGTGATCGAAGAGGCCAAGCTGCGCGGCGAACAGTCGGTGCGCCAGTCGGTCATGGACTACCTGCGCGACAACGCCTGACCGCGCATCCTGACAGCAGCGTGATTTGACAGGCGGCCCTGTGTGCCAGAGCCTCCCTAAACCTTTGCCCGCACCTGCGGACCAAATCGAAAGGCCCCTTATGAAAACTCGGCTCCTGACCACCGTCCTCATCATTTCCGCAGCCGCCGCGCTGGCCCATGGGGGCGTGAAAAACCCGGATGTCCTCAAACGCATGGACTCGATGAAGGCGACAGGCGAGGCGATGAAAGTGTTGGGCAACATGGCCAAAGGTCTGGCCCCTTTTGATGCGGAGACGGCGCGCGCCGCCGCGACAGAGGTCGCTGAACAGGCTGCCCTGACCCCGGCCCTCTTTGACACGCAGGCAACCGATCCGAAATCCGAGGCAAAGGCGGTCATCTGGCAGGAGTTTGCGGATTTCACCGCCAAGGCAGAGGCACTGGAAAGCGTCGCGGTCGATGTCTCGACCTCTCTCGACAGCGCCGAGGACCTTGGCCCGGCGCTGGCGGAGCTGGGGTCGGCCTGCAAGGCTTGCCACAGCGTTTACCGCAAATGACGCCGCCCCTTCGCATCAATCGCCGTGGCTTTCTGGCCGCTGGACTGGCCGCAGCCGCCCTGCCGCGTGTGGCAACAGGCGCCACGTCGTTGCCGCTGCGGGCCGAACCCGTGGTTGCCCAGATCCTCGACCCCGGTGACGGGGCCACGCCGATGCTGGGGTTCAACGGCTCCACCCCTGGACCGGAACTGCGGGTGGCCGAAGGCCAGCGCCTGAGCGTCGCGTTTGAAAACCGACTGGCCGACCCGACAGCAGTCCACTGGCACGGCATCCGTATCGACAACGCCATGGACGGCGTCCCCGGCCTTACCCAGGACGCGGTGCCGCCGGGCGGCGGTTTTGGCTATGACTTTGTCGCGCCAGACGCGGGCACCTATTGGTATCACTCCCACCACCAGAGTTGGGAACAGGTGGCGCGCGGCCTGTACGGTCCGCTGATCGTGACTGAGACCACGCCGCCTGACGTGGACCGCGACATCACGGTGATCCTTGACGACTGGCGGCTGGAACAAAACGGAGAGATGGCTGCCGGCTTCGGCAACATGCACGATTTTGCCCACGGCGGTCGGATGGGGAATTTTGCCAAGGCGATCCTGTCACAGACCACCGTCAACACCGGAGAACGCATCCGCCTGCGCCTGATCAACACCGCGACCGCGCGGATTTTTCCTGTGGCGCTCGAAGGCATCGACGCCCGCATCGTCGCGCTGGATGGGCGCCCACTGGCGCAGCCGCGCGCGTTGGGTCAGATGCTGCTGGCCCCGGCGCAGCGGATTGACGTGATCGGCGATGTGACGGACGTGGTGCGCTTTCTCTTTCCGACACCGGAGCAGGCCTATGAGATGGGCAAGCTGACCCTTGGAGCCGCCCCTGTCACGGCCAAACGCGGCCCGATCCAAACCCTGCCCGCCGGACACCGCCCCACACCGGGCGAGGAACGCGCCCTGACCCTGCGGATGGAGGGTGGGGCCATGGGCGGTCGCCATGCGGGCGATGACATCTGGGCCTTCAACGGCACCTCCGGCCTGCGCGACGCCCCCTTTGCGCAGTTTGCGTTAGGTGATACCGCGCGGTTCACCCTGATCAACGACACCGCATTTCCACATGGCATCCACTTGCATGGGCATCATTTCTATGAACTGGACGCGACGACAGGCAGCCAAGGGGACCTGCGCGATACAACCCTACTGATGGCCGGAGAGACGCGGGACATCCTGTGTGTCTTCGACAATCCCGGTAAATGGCTGCTGCATTGTCACATGTTGGGGCATCAGGCCTCTGGCATGAAAACATGGGTCGAGGTGGCATGAGAACCGCAGTGGCCCTTTTGGCGCTTACCGTTGCCCCTGCTTGGGCCGGACACGAGTTGGACAATCGCGATCTGACCAACGGACAAACGCTATATGCGGAAAACTGTGCCGCCTGCCACGGCGCCAACCTTGAAGGCCAACCAGACTGGCAAAGCCCCGGCCCGGACGGCGTTCTGCCCGCCCCGCCGCATGACGCAAACGGCCACACTTGGCACCACAGCAACGCGCAACTTTTCGAATACACGCAACTGGGCGGCGCCGAAGTGGTCAAGAGGCTGGGCGTCAAAGGGTTCAACAGCGGGATGCCCGGTTTTGGCGATGCCCTGAGCGACGATGATATCTGGGACATCTTGGCCTATATCCGCTCCACATGGCCGGAACGGGAACGCGACGTACAGGCCGGACGGAACCCGCCGCACGGTTAGAGCGCAGCGGATTTGATCTGGAGTTGCCGGTTTCGCCCTGCGCGTTTGAGCGGGATGACAGATCGCGTCTACCAGCCCCTCAAAGCCGAAAAGACGAAAAAACCCGGTCGCAGCCTTCGGCAAGCGACCGGGTTCAGGACTGTCTACACACGTTCGCCCCTACCATTCTGGCCAGAGCGCCACCCGCACTTTCTGTGCGGGCAGATCCCCTGCCCCATTGCTCTTGGCCGGGCCCCAATCGGGACCGACACTCTCGTAGGGCGGGTGGTTTGCAACGAGGCTTTCCGCCCCGATGCGACTCAGATAGCACGGTTAAGCTTAATTCAGCGTTAACCGAGCTTTGGCCATCTCTGTTTTCAACTCCTCCACCAGCACATCACGCGGGATGCCGGAACGGCGAGACAACGCCAGCAGGCCGAAATGCACCTGCGCCATCTGCTGATAATAGCTGGTGTAGGCATAGTTGGTCGCAGCCCCTGCCACCGCGCCCAGCACCGGAACGGTCTGAGTCGCCAGCTTTTGGCCCATGGCAATCGACAGCTTGGGCGCGATCCGCGCGATCAGGCTGTAGATCGTCGATCCCGTCACCGTTACCCGCGCCGCCAGAAAGCCCATTTCCGCGCCGTCGTCCTCTTCCATCGGGCCTGCCACGGCGAAGACACTCAGGCATTCGCGGGCAATCTCGGGGTCGCTCGGGTCAAACCCGTGATCCGCCGCAACGCCTTGGATGGCGCGCAACAGCACCGTCACCGTTACCGGCAATTCCGCCAAAGCAGAAGGTAGGCCAGCCGATCCGCCCGCCGCCCCCATCGCGGTGGCGACCGCCGTGTTGAGCCAATGTTTCTGGTCCGGCACCACCGTGCGCGACCGCTGCGCCGCATGCATTGCCGCCGTCAAGGCGCGCCGGGTCGCCTCTTCCAGCCGGTCCTTGGCCGCGTCGGGCAGCCGTTCCAGCAGGTTGCCCGCATGGCCGCCGATCAGCGACAGCACCTGCATCCCCAGCGAATCCGCCTCGCGATAGCGTTTGGCCAACGCGGCGATTTCGGCCTGATGTTGCACTGCTGGCAGTTTTGTATCGGACACGTGGAGCCCTCCCTGATCCAGTCAAAGATGGGTCCTGCACGGCACGTGATCAAGCCGCGCGCGTCACCTCACCCGTCACGCCGTCCCATGCACCGGGGGACAGCGGCAGGCCCAGAATGCGATCCGGGTTGGTCGGCGGGGGCATCTCGACCCCCTCAAGCCGTTCAAAACCAAAGCGACCGTAATAAGGCGCATCACCCACCAGCAGGATGCGGGCATAGCCCTGTTCTGCCGCCCGCGCCGAGGTATCGCGGATCAGTGCCGCGCCCAGCCCCTCGCCCTGCGCAATCGGGTGCACCGCAACCGGACCCAGCAACAAGGCGTCATGCGTCCCCACCCGGACCGGCCAATAGCGAATCGCACCGCCCAGCGTGCCGCTCTCATCCCGCGCCAAACGGCACAGCGTGGCGACCGGGGCCACGTCATCGCGCAGACGGTAAGACGACAGGGCAGACCGACCCGGCGCAAAAGCCAAATCGAACAGCGCCTCGACCTCCCACCAGTCGTCTGGCGTTTCCTGTGCAAGCGTGAACACTGCCCGACTGCCTCCAACCCACGTGCATTTCTGCGCAAGGCCGCGTATCACGCGCAAAACCCACGCGCAAACAGGAGCACGATCCTTGTTCTATCGCCCCGAAGACGGCCACGGCCTGCCACACAACCCGTTCAACGCCATCGTGACCCCGCGGCCCATTGGCTGGATCTCGACCCGCGGCAGCGACGGGCATGATAATCTTGCCCCTTACAGCTTTTTCAACGCGGTCGCCTATTTCCCGCCACAAGTGATGTTCTCCTCGACCAGCGCCAAGCCGGACCGGGGCGACACCAAGGACAGCGTCAGCCAGATTCGCGACACCGGCGTCTTTTGCGTCAACATCGTGGAATACGCGATGAAAGACGTGATGAACCAGACTTCTGGCGCGTGGGACCGCGAGGTTGACGAGTTCGAACTTGCGGGCATCGAAAAGGCAGAGTGCGACGCCATCAATTGCGCCCGCGTGGCCGCAGCGCCCGCGAACCTCGAATGCAAGCTGACGCAGATCGTGCAACTGCCCGGTGAGGCGAATTTCGCGGTCTTCGGAGAGGTCACGGGTGTGCATATGCGCGATGACTGCATCGTGGACGGCATCTTTGACGTGCTGCGTTACAACCCGCTCAGCCGTATGGGATACCGCGACTACACCGTGGTGCGCGAGAAGTTCAGCCTGAATCGACCGGGCGAGTAGCATCGCGCGAGTCCCATCGCGCGCAACAGGTGGGCAGGGTCATTTTTCCAAGGGATACGTCACCCTGCCTTTCCAGTCCGGCCGCCTGGCCTCCCCCTGCATATCTCACATACGTTTCCTGATGGGTCATGCCCCTCGAAAACCACTGCCAGATATGCTATCTGGCGCATAGACCAATGGAGGCACCGATGGACCAGCACCTTTGAACCCCTGACATTTCCCAGCGTTCAAAGGAGGCATTATGCCTGTACCATCCCCCCTGCCCGGGGCCGATGCGGCCTATCCCATCACCTTGCCCGACGGCAGCCCGCATCGCGGCACCGTCTATCTGAAAAACGTGATCGACCATCCGCGCTTTGAGGTCGGCGAGTTCACCTATGCATCGGACTTCGATCCGCCAGAGGACTGGGCCACCCGCCTTGCGCCCTACCTGTTCCCATTCAGTCAGGAGAAACTGACAATCGGCAAATATTGCCAGATCGCCCATGGCGTGCGTTTCATCGGCAGTTCCGCCAACCATGCGACCGATGGGATCAGCACCTTTCCCTTCGCCGTCTTCAATCCCGAGACGATGCTGGGTTACCAGCCCGACACGCGGGACATGATGATTGGTCATGACGTCTGGATTGGCTACGGCGCGATGATCCTGCCAGGAGCCCGGATCGGCAATGGCGTGATCGTCGGCGCAGGTGCCGTGGTGCGCGGCACGGTCCCCGACTATGCCGTCGTTACCGGCAACCCGGCTCAGGTCGTCAAGATGCGCTTTGCACCGGAAGAGATTGCGGCGCTCACCGCGCTTGGCTGGTGGGACTGGCCGCCAGAGGTGGTTGCCGCCGCGCGTCCGGCCCTGGAGGCGGGCGACATTGCTGCCTTGCAAAAGTGCGCGCCCGCCTGAACGGACCGACACACCAAAAAGGGCGCCCCTCGGGACGCCCTTTCCATTTGCTCAAGACGGATTGCAAACGCCGCATAGGCCTCAGTGTCCGCCCAGAATGCCCGTCCGTACATGGTAATCCACCGCGATTTCGTAATCGGGGTCATCGTCGCTGTCGATCATCAGGTGGCCCGCCTTGGTCAGCAACCGGTGGCAATCGCGGCTCAGGTGGCGCAGCTTGATCTGTTTGCCCGCTGCCTCGTATTTCCCGGCCAACGCTTCGATGGCCTGCAAGGCGGACTGATCCACCACACGGCTTTCTTTGAAGTCGACAATGACGGTTTCGGGGTCATTCTCGATATCGAACAACTCGCCAAACCCTTCGGAAGAGCCGAAGAACAGCGGGCCGCGGATCTCATAGACCTTGGCCCCCAGATCCGTCACCGACTCGCGCGTGTGGGCGTCGATGCGGCGCGCGTTGTTCCAGGCATAGGCCAGCGCAGAGACGATCACCCCCACCACGACGGCCACGGCAAGGTCCTCCATCACCGTGACGACGGTCACCAGCAGGATCACAAAAGCATCCATCAGCGGCACTTTTGTCAGGATCGTCAGAGAGTTCCACGCAAAGGTGCCGATCACGACCATGAACATCACCCCGACCAGCGCCGCCAGCGGAATCAGTTCGATCAGAGGGGAGGCGAAGAGGATGAAGATCAGCAAAAACAGCGCCGCCGCGATACCGGCAACCCGCGTCCGCGCGCCGGATTTCACGTTGATCATCGACTGGCCGATCATCGCGCAGCCACCCATGCCGCCGAAAAACCCGGTCAGCACATTGGCTGCGCCTTGTGCCATACATTCCTGGCTGGCACCGCCACGCTTGCCGGTCATTTCGCCGACAAGGTTCAGCGTCAGCAGCGATTCAATCAGCCCGATTGCGGCAAGGATCACGGCATATGGCAGGATGATCTCAAAGGTTTCCAGATTGAACGGCACAGAGGGCAAGTGGAAGGACGGCAGCCCGCCCTGGATCGAGGCCAGATCGCCGACGCGCGGCACCTCCAGCCCAAAGCCGATCACCAGCGCGGCGACCACAAAGATACCGACCAAGGGTGCCGGAACCACCTTGCTGATCTTGGGCATCACCCAAATGATGGCCATGGTCAGCGCCGTCAATCCCAGCATCAGATACAGCGGCATGCCTGACAGCCATTCACCGCCGCCAACGCCGTGGCCGGTATTTTCCATTGTTCCCGGCACCTTGAACTGGCCCAGCTGGGCCAGAAAGATCACGATGGCCAGCCCGTTCACAAAGCCAAGCATCACCGGATGCGGCACAAGGCGAATAAACTTGCCCCATTGCAGCGCGCCCGCGATCAACTGGAGAATGCCCATCAGCACCACCGTCGCAAAGAGGTACTCTACCCCGTGTTGCGCCACCAGCGCCACCATGACAACGGCCAAGGCCCCCGTCGCCCCCGAGATCATGCCGGGCCGCCCGCCAATCAGCGCCGTTACAAGGCCAACGAGGAAAGCCGCGTAAAGCCCCACCAAGGGGTGAACCCCCGCCACAAAGGCAAATGCCACCGCTTCGGGCACCAGCGCCAGCGCCACGGTCAAGCCAGCCAACAGTTCGATCCGCCACCGGGCCGGTGTCAGCTTTTCGTCCGGCATCAGCGACAGATCGGGCAAAGCTAGGCGATTGGCGAAAGTCGCCAGAATGGCTTTTCTCATCGGGACGGTCCTCATGTTCGCGCAAACAGGCCATACTGCAATGCAGCATGATTGACCACCCGTGTGGCGGTCCGGTCAGCAAGCCAGCCCTTTAGCGCGCATTGCGCCCAAGTTCACGGGCTTTCTGTGTTTTGCGCCGCCCCTCATGCCGCAGAGGCAATGGCCGGTCGCGTCCCGGCAAGACCTGCACGGCCTCATTATGTTGGGTCTCCGCCAAGACAAATTTCCCTTTCACACGCCTTCGCCGCTTGCTCCGACCATCCCCGGTATTCAATAACTGACACCAAAGCTCCGCGCTTGCGGAACCGTGAGGCAAGAGGATAGCAGCCATGACAGACACCATGATCGGCGTGATCGGCGGGTCGGGCATTTATGACATCGACGGGTTGGAAGGGGCCGAATGGCGCGCCGTGGACAGCCCTTGGGGCACGCCTTCGGACGAAATTCTGACCGGCACGCTATATGGCGTGAAGATGGCCTTTCTGCCCCGCCACGGGCGCGGGCATGTGCATGGCCCGACCACCGTACCCTACCGCGCCAACATCGACGCGCTCAAGCGGATCGGGGTGACGGACGTGATCTCTGCCTCGGCCTGCGGGTCCTTCCGCGAAGAGATGGCACCGGGGGATTTTGTCGTCGTAGACCAGTTCATCGACCGCACCTTTGGCCGTGAGAAATCCTTTTTTGGCACCGGATGTGTGGCACATGTGTCGGTCGCGCATCCAACCTGCCCGCGCCTTGGCGATGCCTGCTATACCGCCGCCAAGGACGCCGGGATCACCGTGCACAAGGGTGGCACCTATCTGGCAATGGAAGGCCCGCAGTTCTCGACCATGGCAGAATCCAAGATGTACCGCGACGTCTGGGGCTGTGACGTGATTGGCATGACCAACATGCCAGAGGCCAAGCTGGCCCGTGAGGCAGAGCTTTGCTACGCCTCCATCGCCATGGTCACCGACTACGACAGCTGGCACCCCGACCACGGCGCGGTGGACATCACCGACATCATCAAGACCCTGACCGGCAACGCCGACAAGGGCCGCGAGATGGTGCGCCGCCTGCCCGCCCTTCTGGGGGCCGATCGCGCGCCCTGTCCGCACGGCTGCGACCGTGCGCTGGAATATGCCCTGCTCACCGCTCCGGAAAAACGCGACCCTGCCCTGCTGGCCAAGCTTGACGCGGTGGCGGGCCGGATGCTGGGCGGCAACTGAGCCTTTTGCGATGCTGCGTGTCCTCTTCTTTGGTCTGATGCTGCTTGCCCCGCCCTGTGCGGCGGCAAGCGCCGAGGATTATGTCGAGACCGACGGGCTGCTGAGCGACGATGACTTTTACCGTCTGGTCGCCTGCGCCGCCCCGCCCGGAGAGCCGTGCCGCAAGTCGCTTGTGCGCTGGCCCGTGGACCGTCCGCTGCGCGTTCAACTGACACAGATCGACCGTGTCTTTCTTGGCGGCAAGCAGAAACGCGCGCGCGCCGCGCTGGTGCGGGCGATCAAGTTCATCAACCGGGCAGGTGCAGGGATCACCCTGCAGCAAGTCAGTGCGGGGGCCGAGGCGGACATACGGATCTACCTGATCGACACCGATGGCGAGGCACCGATTGATGGCACCGGGATCGAGGGCGTGGACGGGGCCACAGTCACCGGCGCGCGGGTCATCGTCTGGTCGCGCAGCGAAACGGGAGAGATCCAGCGCGCGCGCATCATCTTTGGCACCCGCCTGCACATCCGCCACTACGAATCCGCCATGATCGAGGAGTTGACGCAGGCGCTTGGCCTGTTGACCGACATTCGAAACCCGGCTTACCTCGGGGCGTCGATCTTTTCTCAGGACGACAATGAATCCAAGGATCTGGGCCCGCAGGACCTGATGGCGCTGCGCCGCCACTATCCGCCGCAGGAGTAAAACATGGACCTGAACCTCTGGCTGGCCTTCGTGGCAGCATCAACCGCGCTGCTGCTGATCCCCGGCCCCACTGTCCTGCTGGTCCTGTCCTATGCCCTCAGCAAGGGGCGCTCTGTTGCCGTCGCCTCGGCCGCCGGTGTGGCCAGCGGCGATTTCATCGCGATGAGCCTGTCGCTGGCGGGGCTGGGCGCACTTGTCGCCGCCTCTGCCACGTTGTTCACGATCCTGAAGTGGGCCGGTGCCGCCTATCTGATCTGGCTGGGCGTGAAACTCATCCGCTCTGCCCCCAGCAAGGGACTAAGCCTGCCCGCCACAGAGGTCACGGCGCGCGGCGTTTTCGCGCACAACATGGCGGTGACCGCGCTCAACCCGAAGAGCATCGCCTTTTTCATCGCCTTCGTGCCGCAGTTCGTTGTGGCCGATGCAGCGCTGTTGCCGCAGTTCGCTATACTGGTCACAACCTTTGTCACCCTCGCCGCTTTCAACGCGCTGGCCTATGCGCTGGCCGCCGACCGGCTGCGGCGGATGATCTCGCGCCCTTCGGTTCTGACTGGGCTCACCCGGGCCGGGGGTGCCACGTTGATCGGCATGGGGCTGCTCACCGCGTCGCTGCGCCGCGCCTGAAGCCGCCTCACTATCATTATAGCGCAGGCCGAAGAGTTCTGGCTGTCCACAGCCTGAACGCTTGCAACCGCGCCCCCACCCGCGCTACCGCAGGAAAGCCGTTTGTTCGAGGAGTCCACATGCCGCGCAAGACCGAAATCAAGGATTACATCCGGACCATTGTCGACTTCCCGCACGAAGGGATCATGTTCCGCGATGTGACAACCCTGTTTGCCGACCCGCGCGGGTTCCGCATGGCCATCGACCAGTTGCTGCACCCCTATGCGGGTGTTCGGTTCGACAAGGTCGTGGGGCTGGAAGCGCGCGGCTTTATCCTTGGCGGTGCCGTGGCGCACCAGCTATCGGCTGGCTTTGTCCCGATCCGGAAAAAGGGCAAACTGCCGGGCACGGTGATCTCCGAAGAGTACCAGCTGGAATATGGTGAGGCCGTGGTGGAAATCCATGATGACGCCATTGAAGCCGGTGAAAAGGTGTTGTTGGTCGATGACCTGCTGGCGACCGGCGGCACGGCAGAGGCCGGTATCAAACTGGTCGAACGGCTTGGCGGGGAAATCATCGGATGCGCTTTCGTGATCGACCTGCCGGAACTCGGGGGGCGCAAGCGGCTGGAGGCAATGGATATGGACGTTCATGCCCTCTGCGCCTTTGACGGGCTCTGACGCTGCTGCTGACAGATAAAACCAGACAACAGAAAAGGCCGGCACCTCATCAGTTGCCGGCCTCTTGCGTTGCGCGTTACCATTCAAAACCTGTGTCGAGCTAAACTGCCCAAATCCGGAGGACGGTGCGCGAAGCGCGCAAGGACGACACAGACAGCGCGCGCCGCGAGGCGCGCACTTTTGGATCACGGATGGTTCAGCGGTGGTCGGCCAGATTAACGGCAACCGGTCTTGGTGCCGGATTGCCCGAGTTGGCGTCGATGAACTCCAGCACCAGCGGCCGGATATTGTTGCGCCAGCTTTTGCCCGCGAATATGCCATAGTGCCCGGCACCCGGCTCCAGATGGCTGGCCTTTTTCTCGTCCGGCAGGCCGGTGCAGAGATCCAAAGCCGCAACACATTGGCCCGGGGCCGAGATGTCATCTTTGGCACCCTCAACGGTCTTTACCGCAACCTTCGTGATCGCCCCGATGTCCACCTTGTGGCCGTCGACAACGAACTCGTTCTTGGCGATTTCGCCATTTTTGAAAATCCGCTCCACCGTCGACAGGTAGAATTCGGCCGGCATGTCCATCACGGCAAGGTATTCGTCGTAGAATCGGTTGTGCGCGTCGTGATCCGAGGCCTCGCCCCGGGCGACGCGACCGATTTGGTCCTGAAACGCGGCAGAGTGGCGCTCGGCGTTCATCGACATGAAGGACGCCAGTTGCAGCAGGCCCGGATAAACCATCCGGCCCACTCCCTTGGACTTGAAGCCGACGCGCTGAATCATTGTCTCTTCGAGTTGCCCCATGGTCACGCGGCGACCAAAGTCGGTCACATCCGTCGGTGTGGCGTCGGGATCGATCGGCCCGCCGATCAGGGTCAGCGTGCGCGGCTGCGCCTCAGGGTCCAGTTCGGCAAGGTAGGCGGTAGCCGCCAGCGTCAGCGGTGCCGGTTGGCAGACCGCAATCACATGGGTGTCCGGCCCCAGATGGCGCATGAAGTCCATCAGGTAAAGCGTGTAATCCTCGATATCGAACTTGCCGCAGCTCACCGGAATGTCGCGGGCGTTGTGCCAGTCCGTGACATAGACTTCGCAATTTACGATGAGCGACTTGACGGTAGAACGCAAAAGCGTGGCATAGTGGCCCGACATAGGAGCGACCAGCAGGATCTTGCGCGGCTGTTCGGCACGACCGGAGACGTTGAAATGTATAAGGTTGCCAAAGGGTTTTTCCACCACCGTGGCGATGTCGACGAGGTGATCTTTGCCGTCCTCGCACGTGAAGGTGCGGATGCCCCAATCCGGCTTGACCACCATACGTTCGAAGGTCCGTTCGGTAACGGCCCCCCATGCTGCCATCCAGGTCAACGCCGGGTTAGGAACAGCCGAGAAAATCGGATAGGATGCAAGAGTGCGCGCGGTCGCGCCCATCCAGGCATTCGTGTTGCGGATGCTTTCCATCAGGTCGTAGGTGGCCATGTAGCGCACGACGGCTGCTCCTTTTCGTTTCGCGGGGTCGGCGGGTATCCGCAAACCCAAGCCCGAGCCAATTCGTCGCTTTGCCCCCCGAAACCCACGACGGTAGTTTCTGCAACTGCGAAGGATAGGGGGATTTAGTTCCGATGACAATAAACGAGGTTGCCGCAGGCGAAAGTCGAGCGCGGCTGGAGGAGAACCTTGAAAGAGTTGAAGAACTCAGCAAGCGACTTGTTTCGGCCCTGACCCGCCGCCACCCGACGCCGCAGGCGTTGAATGGCCCTGACAGCGCGCTTTATGCCAAAGCGGCGCAGGCCTATGTCCAGGAATGGGTGAACAACCCTGCCAAATTGATTGAGCAACAGGTCAGCTTTTGGGGCAAGACCGTCACCACCTTTGTTGAGGCCCAGCAACAACTGGCGCGCGGCAAGCTGGAGGCCCCCGAGGATCCCGGCCCCAGCGACAAACGCTTTAAAAACCCGCTATGGGACAACCACCCGTATTTCAACTACGTCAAGCAGCAGTATCTCATCAACGCCGATGCCATTCATCAGGCTGTCGATGCGATCGAAGACATGGACGAAAAGGAAAAGCGTCGGCTGCGGTACTTCAGCCAGCAGATCGTCGATATGTTCGCCCCCACCAACTTCCTTGCCACCAACCCCGACGCGCTGATGAAAGCGGTTGAAACAGAGGGTGAAAGCCTGGTGCGCGGGCTGGAAAACCTGGTTGCGGACCTTGAGGCCAACAACGGTGAACTGGTGGTGCGGTTGGCCGACGACAACGCCTTTGAGATCGGTGAGAACATCGCCACCGCTCAGGGCGAGGTGATCTATCGAAACCGCATGATGGAAGTGATCCAGTATAACCCCACCACCGAACAGGTTCAGGAAACCCCGGTGGTTCTGTTCCCACCTTGGATCAACAAATTCTATATCCTCGATCTCAAACCCCAGAACAGCATGATCCGGTGGGTCGTCGATCAGGGCTATACCCTGTTTGTTGTCAGCTGGATCAACCCCGACGCCAAGTATCGCGATGTCGGGCTGGAGGCCTATGTCGAAGAAGGTTTCCTGAAGGCGATAGACGTCGCCAAGGAGGTCTGCGACGTCGATAAGGTCAATGCGGTCGGCTACTGCATCGCCGGGACAACCCTTAGCCTGACGCTGTCGCTGATGAAGAAACGCGGCGACAAATCGGTGCGCTCCGCGACCTTCTTCACCGCTCTCACCGATTTCAGCGATCAGGGTGAATTCACGCCGTTCCTGCAGGACGACTTTGCCGACGGCATCGAAGAGGAAATCAATCAGGAAGGCATCCTGCCGTCCTTCATCATGGCGCGCACCTTTTCGTTCCTGCGCTCCAACGACCTGATCTATGGCCCTGCGATCCGGTCCTACATGATGGGTGAGACACCGCCAGCCTTTGACCTGCTGTACTGGAATGGCGACGGCGCCAACCTGCCCGGTCGCATGTTCAGCCAATACCTGCGCGGTCTGTGCCAGCGAAATGAATTCGCCGAAGGTACGTTGGAGATGTTCGGAGAGACATTGAGCGTCAAGGATGTCGATGTGCCGGTGATGTCCATCGCGACAGAGACCGATCACATCGCTGCAGCGCGGGACGTGTATCGCGGGGTGCAGTTGATGGGCTCACGTTCCAAACAATTTGTCATGGGACAGTCCGGCCACATCGCCGGCATCGTCAACCCGCCGTCCAAAGGCAAATACGGCCACTACGTGCTCGAAGACATGAGCCTTGATTTCGAGACCTGGAAAAAGACCGCAGAGTTCCGCGACGGCTCTTGGTGGCCGCACTGGGAAGCCTGGCTGAAGAAGCGGTCGGGAAAGAAAGTACCGGCCCGCATCCCCGGTGATTCGGCCTACGAACCGATCTGTCCGGCACCCGGAACCTACGTGAAACTCAAGGCCGCGAAGCAAATTCAATAGCTTGCACGCCTCATGCTGCGGCGCAGAATTTCACTTGAAATGCTGCGCCGCAGCATGCATATTCTTGACAGCTGCTGAAAACGGGGCGGGCCCGAAACAGCAACAGACAAGGATTTATCAAGATGGCACAGACTCAGGACTTCACCGCGATGATGAAAGACATGATGGGCGCATTCCCCATCGACACGAAGGCAATGGAAGGCGCGTTCAAGACCACCGCCACCATGAACGAAAAGCTGTCTTCTGTCGCGCTGGAAGCCGCCGAAAAGTCCGCTGACCTGTCGGCAACCTGGACCAAAGGCACGCTGTCGAAACTCGCAGACATGTCCAAAGCCAAGGCAGAGCCTGCTGACTACGCCAAAGCCGTGACCGACTTTGCTTCGGCTCAGGCCGAAGTTGCCGCCGAAAACATGGCCGCATTCGCCGAGATCGCCAAGAAGGTCCAGATGGACACCGTCGAGCTGCTGATGGCTGCTGGCAAGGACTTCTCCGAAGATGCCACCGCCGCTGTCAAGAAAGCCACCGACGAGATGACCGCGACCGCCAAGAAAGCGACCGCAGTAGCCAAGTAATTTCGGTTTCGACCGAAACGGAAATTGCGCCCTCTCCTCCCAATCAGGCGCAATGTCCTGGGGCAGGATCTTCGGATCCTGCCCCTTTTTCTTTGCGCAAATCGTTTTTGGGTCACCGCAAGATTTCCTCGACTTTTTGACGCACCGCAGAGGTTTCACTTGAAATGCTGCACTGCAGCATCCATGTTCTTGTCAGTAGCAAACGCCGCCCCGGCAACACCAGAATCAAGGACCTGAACAAATGACAAAGACCGACGATTTCTCCGCCATGATGAAAGACATGATGGGTGCATTCCCCGTGGACACCAAAGCCATGGAAGACGCGTTCAAGACCACCGCCACGCTGAGCGAAAAGCTGTCCAGCGTCGCGCTGGAAGCCGCCAAGAAGTCGACCGAACTGTCGGCCTCCTGGACCAAGGACACACTGGCCAAGATGGCCGACATGTCCAAAGCCAAGGCAGAGCCCGCTGACTATGCAAAGGCCCTGTCCGACTTCGCTTCGGCGCAGGCCGAGATCGCAGCCGAGAACGCCAACAACTTTGCCGAGATCGCCAAGAAAGTTCAGATGGACACCGTCGAACTGCTGATGGCCGCTGGCAAAGACTTCTCGCAGGACGCGTCCGCAGCCGTGAAGAAAGCGACTGACGACGTTGCAGCGAACGCCAAGAAAGCGACCGCCGCAACCAAAGCCAAGTAATTCGGCCTAGGTCGAACCGGCATTTGCGTCCTCTCCTCCCAAATCGGGCGCAATGAGATGGGGCAGGATCTTCGGATCCTGCCCCCTTTCGTTTTCACTGTGCCTTGACAGCGGCCTACTGGCAGCCTCCGGTCACATAGCGTCCCACCGCCTCATACAACTCATATGAAATCTGGCCATCAAGCGGCCCCGCATAGCCGCCCGCATTGCGGAAATATTCCTGCCAGGTGTACGGGTCCAGCCGGACAGCCGTCATGAGGTCGGCCACGATTTCTGTATCGGGCACGGACTGCCCGCATCGCACGTAAGCGCGGCTCCACAAGCCCCAGGTCACATCGTCCACCGTGGCCTCTGGATGCGCGATCACGCGAGAACAACCAACCGCACGTTCCTGCAAGTCAGATGCGTTTCCGCAAACATCGCGTACATGGTCCAGATCCCAAGGGTCCATTCCCGCCGCGCCGTGGCCAGTGTCGGCCGCTCCGGCATAGTTGGTGGCCCAGGACGTGATCTGATCACCGCAAAAGCCCAGATCGACTGCAAACACCAAATCCTCGTGATCAGAGTACCTGAGGTTGGTCCAGGTAAGATCCCCGTACAGTTGGTGGTCGCGGCCCGTGTGATCAGGGTAGACGCCATAGTCACACCGCCGCCATTGGCCGCTGGGATCAGGATCCCAGCCGATCCAAAATCCGCTGAACGGAGTCTGCCCCCGGATGATCGGATTGTTCGGGTCCAGCATTACATAGACGGCGTCCGGATCGACATAGAGGGTCAGGCGCAACGACCGGACATCCAGGCGCGCATACTCGGTCCCGGTCTGATCAACGACGTCCCCGACAATCTCGACATCGCCAATGTAGTTTCCGTCCATATCGTAAAGCGGGTTAACTCCGTCGGCCATCGCGGGGCCAGCACAGGCCAAAACCACCGCAACCGCCAAGTTTCGCAAAAAGCTCATCATGGGTATCCCATCCATTCAAGCGTTTGACATGACTTCATTGCCCGGCCTGCCACCACAGGATGGGCCGGGCAAAAAGTCGATTACCTAGGGTCGGAGCGCATTATTCGTTGCGAAGTTCCGCGCTCTCCGGGCAGTCATTGCCGCTTTCGTAGGTCGGCAGGATAATGACGTAGGCATAGTCGTCAGAGCCGCTGCCATTTGGGTTGGGGATGGCATAGGACATTCCCCATTTGGACTCTGGTAGCCCCCTGCTGCCGCCATCGGCGCCGGTAAACGCGCCCGAAGAGTTGTACCAGCAGGTCAGAGGGCTGGCGGAGACAGCAGAGGCACACAGGCTGCAAACAAGCGCAATAACAAATGAACGCATCGGATATCCTTTCAAACTGTCAGTTCTGAAATAATGGCAGTCGGACAACCGATGACAGAAGCAGTTGACCCGCCAACACGGTTCCTCCCTGCGGGCGACGGCGCAACCGAATTATGCACTTGTCTTGGAGAATTACCTGAAAATTCAATTTTCCCGAATGCGCCAAAAAGGGAAATCCCCCTTGGCGTGCACCGATCAAGCGGTTGCCTCACCGGTCGTCTGCCACCCAATCGTTGAATTTGCGGGACAACAGGACGGGTTCACCGTCAGAAAGACTTGCCCCGCAATCGAAATGACGCGGGGCAAGGGTCTATCACACGATGGTTGCCTGCGTTGCGGCACGCAGTTCTTCTTCGGTCACACCCTCGGCGGTTTCGACGATCTTCAGACCGCCCTCGACCACGTCCAGGACGCCGAGGTTGGTGATGATCCGGTCCACCACGCCTTTGCCGGTCAGCGGCAGGGTGCATTCCTTCAGCACCTTGCTGTCGCCGTGCTTGTTGGTGTGGTCCATCACCACGATGACCTTGCCGACACCAGCCACAAGGTCCATCGCGCCGCCCATGCCTTTGACCAGCTTGCCGGGGATCATCCAGTTCGCCAGATCGCCCTTTTCGTCGACTTCCATCGCGCCAAGGATCGCCGCCGCAATCTTGCCGCCGCGGATCATCCCGAACGAGGTCGCGCTGTCAAAGTACGAGGTGCGGGCCAGTTCGGTGATCGTCTGCTTGCCCGCGTTGATCAGGTCCGGGTCTTCGTCGCCCTCAAACGGGAACGGACCCATGCCCAACATGCCGTTTTCCGACTGCAGGGTGATGTCCTTGTCGCCGACATAGTTGGCCACCAGCGTCGGGATGCCGATGCCAAGGTTCACATACATCCCGTCGTCAAGCTCTTCTGCCGCGCGTGCGGCCATCTGATTGCGATCCCAGGGCATTATGCTTCCTCCCGCTTGCGGACGGTCCGCTGTTCGATACGCTTTTCGTGGTCGCCCTGAATGATGCGGTGCACGTAGATGCCCGGCAGGTGAATGTGATCGGGATCAAGCGTACCGCGTTCCACGATCTCTTCGACCTCGACAACGCAGATCTTGCCACACATCGCCGCTGGCGGGTTAAAGTTGCGGGCGGTCTTGCGGAAGATGAGGTTGCCGGTGTCATCGGCTTTCCACGCCTTGACGATGGCGAGATCGGCAAAGATGCCTTCTTCGAGGATGTAGTCCTGACCGTTCCAGGATTTCACGTCCTTGCCTTCGGCGATCACCGTGCCAACGCCGGTCTTGGTGTAGAAACCGGGGATCCCTGCCCCACCGGCGCGCATACGTTCGGCCAGCGTGCCTTGCGGGTTGAACTCCAGTTCAAGCTCGCCGCTGAGATACTGCCGCATGAATTCGGCATTCTCGCCAACATAAGACGACATCATCTTCTTGACCTGCTTGGTGGCAAGCAGCTTGCCCAGGCCAAAATCGTCAACCCCGGCATTGTTGGAGGCAACGGTCAAATCCTTGACTTTGCTCTCGACGATGGCGTCGATCAGCAGTTCCGGAATGCCGCAGAGGCCAAAGCCGCCCGAAGCGATGAGCATGCCGTCAAACAGCACCCCATCCAATGCCTCGGCGGCCGTGCCGTAGACCTTTTTCATGGAAAACTCCCCTGATATCTGGATCAAAGGAGTTTTCGCCGCCCCACGGGGAGAAGTCAACGCACCACCGGGGTGAGAGCGCTCACATCAGATCAGACGGACCTGTGTGCCGACTGGCGTGATCTCGAAAAGCTCGGCGATCTTCTCATTGTACAGGCCAATACACCCATCCGAAGACGGGCGGCCGATCTTGCGCGTATCGTGCGTGCCGTGGATCAGATAGGCGGGCCAATCGAGATACATCGCGTGGGTGCCCAGCGGATTGTCCGCAGCGCCGCCCTCGACGGGCTTCCAATCGGGAAAGCGTTCCATCTGCGACGCCGTCGGCGTCCACGACGGGCCAACTTTCTTGCGCACGATCTTTGTATAGCCGCGCTTGGTCAATTCATCCGTTTTGGGCACCGAGGTCGGGTAGATCCGATAGTCGCTCCCGTCCGCGCTCCAGTAATGCAAGGCGCGGCTGGTGGTGTCACAAACGATGCACCCCACGCCCAAAGCGTCAAAGTGGTCGCGCCAGTCCTGACTGGCAAAGCTCGACACATTACGACGGACGGCGGATGCTTCGGCCCGCTCTTGCGCGCGCACCTGACCGGGTACGATCAGCGCCGCACCACCAGCCAGCAGCAGACTGCGTCTGGAAAAAATGCCTGTCATGATGAACTCCATGCCTGTTTTAAGGCATGGATACATCTCGCTGCGATGCGGCGCCAATCACATGTTATTTACAGGATGTGTCCTCTGACTCAGCCTGCGTCGCCAGAGGCCTTTTTCGGTGCCGCCTTTTTGGCGGCGGGCTTTTTGGCGGGCGCTTTCTTGGCCGTGGCTTTCTTGGCCGCAGGCTTCTTGGGGGCGGCCTTTTTCTTACCGCCTTTTGAAGCTTTTTCGTTCACCAGCGCCACAGCCGCCTCGAGTGTAATATCTTTTGGGTCGACGTCCTTGGGCAGGGTCGCATTGACCTTTTCCCACTTCACATACGGCCCGTAACGCCCCTCAAAGACACTCAGCGCGCCGCCGTCCGGATGCTCTCCCAACTCGCGCAGTGGTTTTGCCGCCGATCCGCGCCCGCGTCCCGGATTTGCCCGTTTTTCAGCCAGCAGTTCGACCGCGCGGTTCATGCCGATCTCGAAAACCTCTTGGAATTCCTTGAGGTTGACGTAGACCGGTTTCTCCTCATCAGGCTTTTGGTGCATGATGTAGGGACCAAAGCGGCCAAGGTTGGAACTGACGACGCCGCCCTCGGGGTGCATGCCGATTTCGCGCGGCATGGTCAGCAGGGTAAGCGCCTTTTCCAGCGTCATGCCATCCGGCTCCCAGCCGGGCAGATATTGCCCCTTGGCCTTGGGCAGCGAAGCGCGTGGCGGCTTCTTGTTCTCCGGTGTGGGCTCACCGCGTTGCACATAAGGACCAAAGCGGCCGGCCTTGAGCCAGATCTCATCCCCTGCGTCCTCCCCAAGAACGCGCTCTTCCCCGTCGGCGCCCTCACCGGCAATCGGACGGGTATAGGTGCATTCGGGATAGTTGCCACACCCGACAAAGCCGCCGGTGCGCGACGTCTTGAGGTGCAGTTGCCCAAGCCCGCACTTCGGACAGATGCGCGGATCGCTGCCATCCTCGCGCGGGGGATACAGCTGCGGCGCCAGCGCCTCGTCCAGCACGTCCAGCACTTCGGAAATGCGCAAGTCCGACGTCTCGCTAATCGCAGCGCTGAAATCGCGCCAGAACTTGGCCAGCAACTCCTTGTAGTCGCTGTCACCCGCGCTGACCTGATCCAGCTCGTTTTCCAAAGCGGCGGTAAAGTCGTACTCCACGTACCGCTTGAAGAAATTGAGCAAGAAGATTGTCACGATCCGGCCCTTGTCCTCCGGGAACAGGCGATTCTGTTCCTTACGGACGTATTCGCGGTCCTGAATCGTGGTGATGACCGATGCATAGGTGGAGGGCCGACCGATGCCCAATTCTTCCATCTTCTTGACCAGCGTCGCCTCGGTGTAGCGCGGCGGCGGGTTGGTAAAGCTTTGCGTCGCCAATGTCGCGCCATCGCCCGACATCACGGCGGGAAGACCGCGCTCCGTGCCCTTTTCCATCGCCTTTGCATGGTCCGATTTCAGGCTTCCGGCTGCAAATTTCGCGGGCTCACCCTGCATGATCTGCGGCAGGCGCTTGTCGTCGTCCTCCGCCGGCTCATCACGGCCTTCCTCGTAGACCTTGAGGAAACCGTCGAACAACACCACTTGACCGGTCGCGCGCAGACCCACTTGACCGTCATCGCTGCCGATGTCGACCGTGGTGCGTTCCAGTCGCGCGCCTTCCATCTGGGCCGCCAGCGTGCGCTTCCAGATCAGGTCGTACAGCTTGCGCTGATCCGGTTCAGCCAGACGCAGCGCCTCTGCGTCCTTGGTCATGTCGGTGGGGCGGATACATTCGTGCGCTTCCTGCGCGTTCTTGGCCTTGTTCTTGTAGATGCGCGGGCTGCCCGGCACGTATTCCTTGCCGAACCGGTCCTGAATCGCGGCGCGGCATTCCTGCACGGCCTCGGGGGCCATGTCGATGCCATCGGTCCGCATGTAGGTGATGTAGCCGGCCTCGTACAAACGCTGCGCCGTGTTCATCGTCGCCTTGGCGCCCATGCCAAACTTGCGGCTGGCCTCTTGTTGCAGGGTCGAAGTCATAAAGGGCGCGGACGGGTTGCGAGACGCCGGCTTTGCCTCGACGCTCATTACCTTTAGCGCGCGCTTTTCTATGGCGCTGACGGCCATTTCGGCGTCGGTCACATTGGCGATGTCGTAGCGATCCAGCTTTTTGCCAGCAAGATTGACAAGCCGCGCCTCGAACGTCTGCCCGCGCGGCGTGGTCAGCGCGGCGCGCACCTGCCAGTATTCGCGCGGATTGAACGCCTCGATCTCTTGTTCACGCTCGACGATCAGGCGCAGGCAGACCGACTGCACCCGCCCCGCCGACCGCGCGCCGGGCAGCTTGCGCCACAGCACCGGCGACAGGTTGAACCCCACAAGGTAATCCAGCGCGCGGCGGGCCAGATAGGCCTCGACCAGCGGCGCGTCGATGTCGCGTGGGTTTTTCATCGCCTCGGTGACGGCGGCCTTGGTGATGGCGTTGAACGTGACGCGCTCTACCTTGGTGGTTTTCTTGATCGACCGGCGCTTGGTCAGCGCCTCCTTGAGGTGCCAACTGATCGCCTCGCCTTCGCGGTCGGGGTCAGTTGCGAGGATCAGTTCGTCATCGGATTTCAACGCTTCGGCGATGGCGGCAACGTGTTTGCGCGAATCGTTGGCGATCTCCCATTTCATGGCGAAATCGTGCTCTGTATCGACCGATCCATCCTTGGGCGGCAGGTCACGTACGTGACCATAAGAAGCCAGAACCGTGTAATCGGACCCCAGATACTTGTTGATTGTCTTGGCCTTGGCCGGGGATTCGACGACAACGACGGGCATGGGACTCTGCTACCTCGCGAATAAATACTCTGGCCTTGCGGGGGCCTTGTCTGGGGCCGCGTATGGCGGCGCAACATGTGGGGTGCAAGGCCGATTTGTCAATCAGGGGTGCCGCGATGCGCCGGAACAGGCTTCTCGGCGGGCAGTTCTTGCGGTTACTGTGGCGGCATTCCAAGGAGGATTTGCCGTGTTCCGATTTGCCATAACGCTGACCGCTGCCGCTCTGACCCTCGTCCCGCTGACCGCCTCCGCATGGGAGACGCCTGCGCGGGGGTCTGCCCTGCGCACGCAGTTGATGGATGCGATGCGACCGATCGCGGAATGGACGCTTGGCGCGCCGGTGATCTTTGTCGTCTCCGACCTGAGGGTCAGCGGCGACGTCGCCTTTGCAAGCCTGCATCCAGTGCGGCCCGGCGGGCGGGAGATCACCGCAGGCGAGATTCCGCAGCGGCCCGGATGGGACAACCCCTTTGACTGGGATGGCGTGGATATTCAGGCGCTCTACCAGCGGTCTGGCGACACGTGGGTGGCCGTGCATCATGCCATGGGGGCCACCGATGTCTGGTGGGCGGATCCGCAGTTCTGCCCGACATGGGGTTCGGTCATCCCCGAGGTCTGCTGACCCACGTCAGTTGCGCGGCACAAGCGACAGAAGGCCGCCGGGCTGACGCCGGATCTGACCGTCGAGTTCCAGATCGGTCAAGGCCGGCGAGACCTTGCCCGCTGATGCGCCAAGGTCGCGGATCAGTTGATCCTCGGCCAGCGGTGACGGCCCCAGTCGGTCGAGGATTTGCCGGTGCAGCGCCGCCGCTTCACGCAGTTTGCCCTTGCCAGAGGGCGCATCCGGCATTGCAGCGGGCGGCGCGGCTTGGGGGGCGGGAAGGTCGAGTTGCGTTTGGCAATCAGGCGAAGCGGGGGCCTCTGCTGGCGGCAGAGCCTCAAGGATATCCTCGACATTGCGGATCAAACGCGCGCCGTCCCGGATCAGGATGTTGCAGCCGCTGGCGCGGGCGTCCATCGGGTGACCGGGCACCGCCAGCACCTCACGTCCCTGATCCAGCGCCGTGCGCGCGGTGATCAGGGATCCCGACTTGGCCGCCGCCTCGACCACAACGACCCCCCGCGACAGGCCAGAGACGATGCGGTTGCGGGTCGGAAAGTGGCGCGCGACCGGCTGCATTCCGATGGGCTGTTCGCTGACACGGGCACCGCCATTGGCGGCGATCTCTTCGGCCAGCTTGGTGTTTTCCGATGGATAGAGCACGTCGACCCCGCCCGCCATGACAGCGATTGTCCCGGTGGGCAGCGCGCCCAGATGCGCAACCGTGTCGATCCCGCGAGCCAGCCCGGAGACAACCACGTAGCCCGATGCCCCCAGCCCCTCGGCCAGACGCCGCCCCATTCGGGTGCCCAGCGATGACGCGCTGCGCGCGCCGACCAGCGCCACCTTGGCGCGGCGCAACACGGCACGATCCCCGACCCCCCAGAGGATCGGGGGGGCGTCGGAAATATCTGCTAGATCTTCGGGATAATCAGGCTCTCCCCGGCAGACCATCCAGGCGCCGATGCGACGTCCGGCGGACAGTTCCGCCTCGACCACGCCAAGCGGACAGGATTCGTATTTGTCGACACCTGCGGCACGCGCGACCCCGGGCAACGCATCCAGCGCGGCCTCGGCACTGCCGTGTTCGGCCAGCATTCTCCAGAAAGTCGTCGGACCAACCCGCCGAGAGCGCAAGAGACGGAGCCAGGCCACACGATGATCTTCCGTGGTGGGTGGGAGTGGGGGGTGAGTGGAAGAGTAGCTTTCGTCGCGCATCCTGACCCCGTCTTCTTGCAGGTTCAGTCTTAACCGCACGGTGGTTAACCAGTGGTGAATCCGGGAAGGATTCATTCACTTTTTCGGCTAAATGCATGTTTTCGCAAAGCAGTTGCCGTGCACGTCCTGCATCGGGGGCCGGGCTATTGCGGCGCCCCACACCCCGACGGTGCGATTCGATCCCCGCGCGGCCGGAACAGCGACGCCATCCACCGCAGCGCGGCAAGGTGCGCCAGTGCCAGAAACGGCCCCAGCAGCGCGGCAAGAACGCTGCCGATCAGCGCCGACAGGGCAACACCGATGGCCAGACCTCCGGCCATCGCCACCGCCCAGCCCCCTTTGCCGCGAACAAGAGCGTAGTGCAGCATCACGGCGCCCGGTAGGTGCCCCGCCCAGCTGAACAGCACGGTAAAGAATAACATGATTCCAATTGCCGCGAAGACACCGGCGATCTCGTCGGACAACCACGCGACGGCCGTGGCGCTGGTGCCAATCGCGAAACCAAGGACCACCGTGCCGACCAGGGCAATCCCGATCGCCAGGAGGTGCGCCCAGATGGTCAGCCCTTTGGCTATCGCCGGATCAGAGCGTAGTGGGTGCCACCAGGGCTCAGGCCTGCGCGCCGCCAACCGTCAGCCCCCCGATCATGACGGTCGGCTGGCCAACGCCCACCGGGACCCATTGTCCCTGCTTGCCGCAGTTTCCCATGCCGGGGTCCAGCGCCATATCGTTGCCCAGCGCCCTGATCTGTTGCAGCGCGGTTGCCCCGTCGCCGATCAGCGTCGCGCCCTTGACCGGGGCACCGACCTTGCCGTCCTTGACGCGATACGCCTCGGTGCAGCTGAACACGAACTTGCCGTTGGTGATGTCCACCTGGCCGCCGCCAAATCCCACGGCCCAGATCCCGTCCTTCAGGTCGGCCACGATATCCGCCGGATCGGCATCTCCGCCCAGCATATAGGTGTTGGTCATACGCGGCATCGGGATATGCGCAAAGCTCTGCCGCCGCCCGTTGCCCGTCGGCTGGACGCCCATCAGGCGGGCGTTCTGGCGGTCCTGCATATAGCCCACCAGCACCCCGTCCTCGATCAGCACGTTCTTGCCGCTGGGCGTGCCCTCATCGTCGATGGTGATAGAGCCGCGCCGGTCGGGAATGGTGCCATCGTCCAGAACCGTGACGCCCTTGGACGCGACCTGCTGGCCCATCAGCCCGGCAAAGGCCGAAGACCCCTTGCGGTTGAAATCCCCCTCCAGCCCGTGACCGATGGCCTCGTGCAGCAGGATGCCGGGCCAGCCTGGGCCCAGAACAATATCCATCACCCCGGCCGGAGCTGGCTCTGCCTCAAGGTTCACCAGCGCGATGCGCAGCGCCTCGCGCGCCTTGGACTGCCAGTCCTGCGGGGCCAGCAAGCCGTCCAGCGGAACCCGCCCGCCACCACCGGCCGTCCCGGATTCGCGGCGACCGTTCTGTTCGACAATGACACTCACGTTGACGCGGGTCATCGGGCGGATGTCGCTGACCAGCGTTCCATCCGCCCGCAGGATAGAGACCTCTTGCAGCGATGCGGCGATGGTCGCCGTCACCTGCACCACGCGCGGGTCAAGATCGCGGGTATAGCCGTCGATCTCGCGCAGGGTCTCCAGCTTGACCGGAAAGCTCGCGCCCTCGATCGGGTCGGCGTCTGTGTACAGCGTGCGATTGGTACCCGCTGGAGGGGGCGACATGATTCCGCCCCCGTCCCCAATGGCCAGCCGAGCCGTCTGAACCGCACGTTTCAGCGCGCTTTCGCTGATTTCGGTGGCATGGGCATAGCCAGCCACCTCACCGCGCACCGCGCGCAAGCCGAATCCTTCGGACGAATCGTAACTGGCGGTCTTGACCCGCCCGTCATCCAGCACCAATGATTCCGAGCGCGACCGCTCAAGGAACAACTCGCCATCCTCGGCACCGCTCAGCGCCTCACGGACCAGCGCGGTGGTGCCTTCAAGGTCCAGATGGGTGTCGAACGGGCGAAAGGCAGAGGGGGTCATGGGCGTCTCCGGCTTGATCTGGATCAAAAAAGCGGCGGTTTGCCGCAAGGGCCGAGCTTTCCCGGCATAACGGAATATGATTTTAAGCAGGGCAGAACGCAATGGGAGGTGCGTGGGCCGTTCGGGTCTGCCGCCGTGGCCCTCCCGTGGACCACACTCGCAACTGATCAGGGTGAGACATGCAACGCAAATCGATGCTTCTGGGCCTTCTGAGTGCCTTTCTCGCGACGCCAGCACTGGCGCAAGACCTTCCCGTTCTGGGCAAACCGCAGGCTGGCGGGATGGGCTTTCAGCCCGCAGCGACCGAACTGGCCGCCGATCTTCAGTGGCTGGACGGGATGGTTCTGGTGATCATCACCATCATCACCCTCTTTGTGACCGGGCTGCTGGCCTTCGCCGCTGTTCGCTTCAACCAAAAGGCCAACCCGGTTCCCAAGGCCTTTACCCACAACTCGCCGCTCGAAGTGGCCTGGACCATTGGCCCGATCGTCATTCTGGTCTTCATTGGCGCGTTTTCGCTGCCGGTGCTGTTCAAGCAGCAAGAAATCCCCGAGGGCGACATCACCATCAAGGTGACAGGCTACCAATGGTACTGGGGCTATGAATACGTCGGCACCGATCTGGCCTATGACGCCTACATGATCGGCTCCCCCGCCACGGGCGGCGACAACCGGATGTCCCCGGATGTTGAGGCACAACTGGTCGAGGCCGGTTATGACAAGAGCGACTTTCTGCTGGCCACCGACACTGCGGTTGTCGTGCCGGTTGGCAAGACGATCGTCATGCAGGTCACCGGCGCGGACGTAATCCACTCGTGGACCATCCCCGCATTTGGCGTCAAGCAGGACGCGGTGCCGGGCCGTCTGGCGGAACTGTGGTTCACCCCGCAGAAAGAGGGCGTGTACTACGGTCAGTGCTCGGAACTCTGCGGCATTGCCCACGCCTACATGCCGATCACCGTCAAGGTTGTCAGCGAAGCCGCCTATGAGGCATGGCTGGCCGCCTCGATCGACGAAGGTGGTTACACCGATGTCCGCGCGGTTCTGACCAACTGAGCCTTGGTGGGCTGAAGCCCACCCTACGCTATATCCATAAGGTGCGCCGTAGCGGCGCATCTTTTGCCAAGGGACCCACGATGAGCGACGCAAGCCTGCATTCCGACGCCTATGAGAACGAGGCCCAGTTTGGCGATTATTTCGCCCTGCTGAAGCCGCGAGTCATGACGTTGGTGGTGTTCACGGCCTTTGTGGGCCTTCTGGCGGCACCGGTCGCAGTGCATCCGTTTGTCGGCTTCTGTGCCGTGCTGTTCATCGCTGTCGGCGGCGGTGCCTCTGGCGCGCTGAACATGTGGTACGATTCGGACATCGACGCGGTCATGAAGCGCACCGCCAAGCGCCCGATCCCCGCTGGCAAAGTCACCCGGGACGAAGCACTGGCGATCGGCCTGACACTGTCGGCCTTTGCCGTGATCTTCCTTGGCCTCGCCACCAACTGGGTGGCGGCGGGCCTGCTGGCCTTCACCATCTTCTTTTACGTTGTGATCTATACAATGTGGCTCAAGCGTCTGACGCCGCAGAATATCGTGATCGGCGGCGCCGCCGGGGCTTTCCCCCCGATGATCGGCTGGGCCGCCGCAACCGGCGATATCTCGACCGCCTCGGTGCTGATGTTCTGCCTGACCTTCCTGTGGACGCCGCCGCACTTCTGGGCGCTCGCCCTGTTTGTCCGCATGGACTATGACAACGCCACCGTGCCGATGCTGACCGTGACCCACGGTCGCCGCGCGACCCGCCGCCATATCCTTGCCTACACCGTCCTTCTGGCGGCTTTTGCCATCGGCCTTGGCTTTACTCAGGTCGGCGGGCCGGTCTATCTGGCCACCGCTCTGGTGCTGAACGCACTTTTCCTCAAGGGGGCAGTGCAAATCGTGCGCCGCGACGAAGCTGCCGCAGAGGCGGATGGCTACAAGGTGGAAAAGAAATTCTTCAAACTTTCGCTGCTCTACCTCTTCGCCCACTTCGGTGCCATTCTGGTGGACGCGGGCCTTGACCGCGTGGGGATCTGGGGATGAGCCTGAGCAAGCAACATGAGCTGCACAAACGCCGTCAAGGCCGAAACACCGGCGTCGGTCTGGTGCTGGCTGCTTTTGTCGTGATCATTCTTGGATTGACCTATGTGAAGATCACGCAGGGCGGCATTCAGATGCAGCCTCAGCAGGGAGTGTCCAATGGCGATTGACGGAAAACAAAAGACCCTTCTGCAAACAGTTGGTGTGGTTGTCCTGATGGGTGGCCTGGCTTGGGCCTCGGTGCCCTTCTACGACTGGTTCTGCAAGGTGACCGGCTTTGGCGGCACGCCCAATGTGGCCTCCGCTGCGGGCGACATTCTGGACAAGACGATCAAGATCCGCTTTGACGCCTCCAAAGAACGCGGGATGCCGTGGGAGTTCAAACCCGTCCAGCCTGAGATGACGATCCGCATCGGCGAAGAGGGTCTGGCCTTTTACGAGGCCTACAACCCCACCAACCGCCCCGTCGCCGGTCAGGCCAGCTACAACGTGACCCCTTACGAAGCGGGAGGATTTTTCTACAAGATCGACTGCTTCTGCTTCGAGGAACAGGTATTGATGCCCGGTGAACGGGTCCAGATGCCGGTCAGCTTCTTCGTCGACCCGGAGATCGTGACCGACCGGGATGCCAAGCACACCGGCCACATCACGTTAAGCTACACTTTCCACGAGATCGACCTGCCCGAAGAGGCGCAGGCCGCTCTTGACGCCAAAAGAGACGCGGACGCGTCCGTCAACTAACGCCAAGCGAGGGAACGAACTGACATGGCGCATGCAAAGAACCACGACTACCACATTCTGAACCCCTCTATCTGGCCGCTCTTGGGCGCAGTCTTCGCCTTTGCCATGCTGTTCGGCGCGGTGGCCTGGATGTCGGGTGAAATGACCATCCTGTTCAAAGCGATCACCCTGAGCGGCCCTTGGCTGTTCCTGATCGGTTTTGTTGGCGTGCTGTACGTCATGTTCGGCTGGTGGGCGGAAACCATCACCGAAAACAAGGTCGGCGATCACACACCCGTCGTGCTGATCGGCCTGCGTTACGGATTTATCCTGTTCATCATGTCCGAGGTGATGTTCTTCTTCGCCTGGTTCTGGTCGTTCTTCAAACACGCCATGTACCCGATGGATCCGGCCGGCAACTCCCCCGCCGTGGACGGCGTCTGGCCGCCCGCCGGGATCGAGACGTTCGACCCGTGGCACCTGCCGCTGATCAACACGCTGATCCTGCTCTGCTCGGGCGCTGCGGCGACATGGGCGCACCACGCGCTGGTGCATGAGGACAACCGTCAGGACGTCAAAAGCGGCCTGATCCTCGCCATCCTGCTGGGTTTGATCTTCACCGCCTTCCAAGCCTACGAATACAGCCACGCGGCCTTTGGCTTCTCTGGCAATATCTACGGTGCCAACTTCTTTATGGCGACGGGCTTTCACGGGATGCACGTGATCATCGGCACGATCTTCCTCTTCATCTGCCTGCTGCGCGTCTACCGCGGCCACTTCACTGCCGAAAATCACCTCGGCTTTGAGGCAGCAGCTTGGTACTGGCACTTCGTCGATGTGGTCTGGCTGTTCCTGTTCTGCGCCGTCTACATCTGGGGTGGCTGAGGGCTTGCACCCGCCGCGTCACGCGATAAACCAAGGCGCGCCCATAGGGGCGCGCCTTTTTCGTTTCGGAGGCTGTTCTTGAACCGCTACATCGCCCCCCTTGTCCTTGGCCTTAGCGGCATTGCGATCCTCGTGTGGCTGGGGACGTGGCAAATTCAGCGGCTGGAGTGGAAGCGCGGCATCCTGGATGACATCGAAACGACGATCGCTGGCGACCCACAACCCCTGCCCCGCCTCATCGACCCCGAGGCGCAGCGCTATCAGCCCGTCGTTTTAAACGGTGAGATCGGCAGCGACACGCTTGCCGTTCTGGTCTCCGTCAAGCAGCGCGGCGCGGGCTGGCGATTGGTCTCGGCTTTCCAGACCGAAGACGGACGGCGCATCCTGCTGGATCGTGGCTATGTACCCGTCGAACAGAAAGACCTGCCACGTTACGCGGGTACGGTCACGGTCCGAGGCAATCTGCACTGGCCGGATGATCGCAATTCCTCGACCCCCGACAACGACCCCGCCAAGAACATCTGGTACGCCCGCGATATCGGCCCGATGGCAGAGGCGCTGGGGACAGAGCCGCTGCTGGTCATCACCCGCGAAATGTCGCCCGCGGACAAGGGCGTGACGCCCCTGCCCGTCGACACCGGCGGCATTCCCAACGATCACTTGCAATATGCCATCACGTGGTTTTCGCTCGCCGCGGTCTGGCTCATCATGACAGGCGTCTGGATCTGGCGTCTCAAGACAGGCAAGGAGTCCTGACATGCGTTACATCTCGACCCGAGGACAGGCCCCCGCGCTGACATTCGAAGAGGCCATGCTGTCCGGTCTGGCCCGCGATGGTGGCCTGTACGTGCCCGAAACCATCCCGCAGATGAGCGCCGACGACATCCGCGCCCTGCACGGTCTCAGCTATGAGGAAACCGCCTTTCGCGTGATGCGCCCCTTTGTGGGCGATGGCTTCACCGATGAGGTTTTTGCCGACCTGATCGCAAAGGCCTACGCCGGGTTTGACCACAATGCCCGCGCGCCGATGGTTCAGATTGCGCCGGGGCATTTTCTGCTGGAACTGTTCCACGGCCCCACGCTGGCCTTCAAGGACTTCGCCATGCAGTTGATCGGCCAATTGTTCCAAGAGGCACTGGAACGGCGCGGAGAGCGGGTGACCATCGTTGGCGCGACCTCCGGCGACACCGGTTCTGCCGCCATCGAGGCGTTCAAGGGGCTCGACAATGTCGATGTCTTTATCCTCTACCCGCATGGCCGCGTGTCAGAGGTACAGCGCCGCCAGATGACCACCCCGTCCGAGGCGAACGTGCACGCGCTGGCGATGGATGGTCATTTCGACGACTGTCAGGCCCGCCTCAAGGACATGTTCAACCATTTTGAGTTCCGCGACACCGTGCGGCTGGCAGGCGTGAACAGCATCAACTGGGCGCGCGTTCTGGCTCAGGTGGTCTACTACTTCTCCTCCGCCGTCAGCCTTGGCGCGCCGGACCGCAAGGTCAGCTTCACCGTGCCGACCGGCAACTTTGGCGACATCTTTGCCGGCTACATCGCCAAGCGCATGGGCTTGCCCATCGACCGGCTGGTGGTTGCGACCAACCAAAACGACATCCTCCACCGCTGCCTGTCGTCGGGCGCCTACGCCACGTCAGAGGTGCATCCCTCGATCAGCCCCTCGATGGACATTCAGGTCAGCAGCAACTTTGAGCGCGCCCTGTTTGACGCCTATGGCCGCGATGGCAACGCCGTGGCGCAGTTGATGGATGAACTCAAATCCGGCGGTTTCAACGTCAGCCAGGGCGCGTTGCAGGCGCTGCGGGAACATTTCGACAGCGGCCGCGTGTCCGAGGATCAGACGCTGGACACCATCCGCAGCGCCAACGCGTCGATGGGCGAACTGCTATGCCCGCATTCCGCCATTGGCGTGCGTGTCGGTGAGGACATGCGCGACCCGGCGACGCCAATGATCACGCTGGCCACCGCCCATCCGGCCAAGTTCCCCGACGCGGTTGAAAAGGCCAGCGGCATTCGCCCCCCTCTTCCAAATCGCATGGCGGACCTTTATGAGCGTTCGGAACGGGTAACCCGGGTCGAAAACGACCTCACCGCCCTAGAGACCCTCATTCAGGAGCGTATTGCCAAGTGACTGTTAAACTCGCCACACTCTCCAACGGATTGCGTATCGTGACCGAAGACATGCCCGGCCTGCAATCGGCCGCTGTCGGTCTCTGGGTCACGGCAGGCGGACGGCATGAGCGGGTCGAGCAGAACGGCATTGCCCATTTCCTTGAACACATGGCCTTTAAGGGGACCAAGCGGCGCAGCGCGTTGCAGATCGCCGAGGCGATCGAGGATGTGGGCGGCTATATCAACGCCTATACCTCGCGCGAAGTGACCGCCTACTACGCCCGCGTGCTGAAGGCCGATGTCGGTCTTGCCGTCGATGTTCTGGCAGACATCCTGCGCAACCCGGTCTTTGACCCCTCAGAGATTGAGGTTGAACGCCACGTGATCCTGCAGGAGATCGGTCAGGCGCATGACACGCCCGACGATGTGATCTTTGACTGGTTGCAGGAAAAGGCCTACCCAGACCAACCCATCGGGCGCACCATCCTTGGGGAAACGGCGCGGGTGCAGGGCTTTAACCGCGACGATCTGGCCGCCTTCGTCAATGAACACTACGGCCCGGATCAGATGATCCTGTCCGCCGCTGGTGGCGTCGATCACGACGCGCTGGTGAAACAGGCCGAAGACCTGTTTGGCGACATGGTCCCGCGCAGCGCCCTGAGCGCCGATGCCGCCCGCTTTCACGGCGGCGAGGCGCGGCGGACCAAGGACCTTGAGCAGGCGCATCTGGCGCTGGCGTTCGAGGCACCGGGCTATCGCGACGCCGATTTCTACGCCGCACAGATATATTCTGTCGCCCTTGGTGGCGGCATGTCCTCGCGCCTGTTTCAGGAGATCCGCGAAAAGCGTGGCCTCTGCTACACGATCTTCGCGCAGAACGGGGCCTATGCCGACACCGGCATGACCACGATCTATGCCGGCACCTCGGGTGCCGAAATGCCCGAACTCATCAACCTGACCATAGATGAGATGAAGCGCGCCACCGAGGATATGAGCGACGCCGAGGTTGAGCGCGCCCGCGCCCAGATGAAGGCCGGTCTGCTCATGGGTCTCGAAAGCCCGTCCTCGCGTGCCGAACGCAGCGCCCGCATGATCCAGATCTGGGGAGAAGTTCCGGCAATCGAAAAGACTGTGGCCAAGATCGACGCGGTCACCCGCGCCGACGTGCTGCGCTTTGCCGAGGAACAGGCCGCACAGGCCGCCGCCGCACTGGCGCTTTACGGGCCGGTGGACAATGCCCCCACCCTTGCCGAACTGCAGGCGCGCCGGGCTGCATGATGCTGGCGTTCAGGCGCAAGGTGAGGCTTGAAACAGAGCGGCTGACCCTGCGCCCGCCGATCCATTCCGACTATACGCCATGGTCGCTCTTGCGCCGCGAAAGCGAGAACTTCCTGACCCCGTGGGAGCCGTCCTGGGCGGCGGATCACCTGACGCGCAAGGCCTTTACCAACCGCGTCTACTGGGCCTCGCGCTCTATCGGGTCCGGCAGCGCCCTGCCCATGTTCATCATCCGCCGCGAAGATCAGGCGCTGCTGGGGGCGATCACGCTGGACAACATCCGCCGTGGTCCGGCGCAGGCCGGCACCCTTGGCTACTGGGTTGGCGAACGGTACACGCGGCACGGCTATATGACAGAGGCCATCGCTGCCATGGTCCACCATGCCTTTGAACACATGGGACTGAGCCGGCTAGAGGCCGCCTGCCTGCCCGAGAATGTCGCCTCACGCGGGTTGCTGGAACAGTCGGGGTTCAAATACGAAGGCGTCGCGCAAAGCTATCTTCAGATCAATGGACGCTGGCGGACCCATGTCCTGTATTCCGCGTTGCGGATTGATCGGCGCGGGCGCACAGACATCGGGTGATCCCCGGCAGCGCCCCTGTGCCCTGCGCGAAATCCCGGCAAACGCCGCCGCATCCCTCCGAACAACGCTTTTGTGCATTTGGCAGATCGCGCTCTCGCGCTACCCTCAGATCATTCCTTTGTGCCAGCCGTAGGAGTGTCCGATGATCCGCCTCGCCGCAGCCATGCTCTGCCTCTTTGCCAGCGCCCTCAGCGCGCAAGAACAGCGCCGCCCCAGCCATTGCATCGCCATCGCCGAGGCCGCACCGGGGCTGGAATATCTGCACAAGGCCAGCTGGACTGATCCGATACCTGACTACAGCGTGCGTATTCATTACATCGCCCACGCGTCTTTCATGATCCAGACACGCGGCGGGCTGGAGGCGGTGACCGATTTCAACGGCTTTATCGGCAACACACGGCTGATCCCCGACATCGTGACCATGAACCATGCCCATACCACCCATTGGACCAATGCCATAGACCCGGCCATTCCGCACGTCTTGCGCGGTTGGGGGGCCGAGTTCGGCAGCGGCATCGAACATCATCTGGATCTGGGCGAAATGCTGATCCGCAATGTCTCGACCGACATCCGCTCGGCCTATGGCGGGGATGAGCCGAACGGCAATTCGATCTTCATCTTCGAGGTAGAGGGGCTGTGCATCGCCCATCTGGGCCACCTGCACCACGAACCAACCTCCCGGCAATATGCCGCCCTCGGGCGCGCCGATATCCTGATGGTGCCGGTGGATGGCGGCATGACAATCCCTCTGGCAACCGTGGAACGCATTGTTGACCGGCTGAAAAGCTCCATCGTGATCCCGATGCACTGGTTCTCGGGCTACGCGCTGGAGCAGTTCCTTGCCAATGTGGACGACACCTTTGCCATCGACCGGCGCGACGGTGCCACGCTGGAGGTCTCGCTGCGCGACCTGCCCTCGCGGCCCACGGTGATCGTGTTGCAGCCGCGCTTTCTTAGCGATCCGGACTGATCCGCCCGCTTCTTGCGATCTCATCTTTGTGCACAGTCCCAGAGGCGCATCCGGGGCTGGCCCCGCCCCCCTGCGCGTGCCACAACCACGCCCAGTAATGCGAGGAGGACCTCATGCCGCTTGCCCCTGCCGATGACGCTTTCTCCAGCCGTCTGGCCCAGTCTCTGCCGACCGATACCCTGCGCCCGGCAGAGCCGCGCTTTCGCGAAGAACCGCGCGGGCGCTGGACCAGCAACAGCAAATGGGTGGCCCTGCCGCGCAACACCGAAGAGGTGGCGGCCATCGTCAGAACCTGCGCTGCCGAGGGTGTCGGCATTATCCCCTATGGCGGCGGGACCGGGCTTGTCGGTGGTCAGCTACAGCCCGACGGGCCCGCGCCTTTGATCCTGTCGCTGGAACGCATGTCTGCCATCCGCGCCGTCTATCCGCAGGAAAACGTCGCCGTAGTCGAGGCCGGGACAATCCTGACCGACGTCCAGCGCGCGTCCGAGGCAGCCGACCGCCTGTTTCCCCTGTCGCTGGCCTCCGAAGGGTCGGCGCGGATCGGCGGGCTACTGGCCACCAACGCGGGCGGCGTCAATACGCTGCGCTATGGCAATGCGCGCGATCTGGTGCTGGGGCTGGAGGCGGTGTTGCCCGATGGGTCGGTCTGGCACGGGCTCAAACGGCTGCGCAAGGACAACACGGGTTATGACCTGCGCCACCTGCTGATCGGCTCTGAGGGGTCGCTGGGGATCATCACGGCGGCCAGCCTCAAGCTGTCGCCCCGTCCCGCCGCCACCGGGACGGCCTTGATGACCGTGACCTCGCCCGAGGCGGCGCTGGCGCTGCTGGCGCTGGCACGAGGGCAACTGGGTGAGACGGTCAGCGCCTTTGAGCTGATGCACCGCATGGGGTTCGACTTTCTTGCCGAAACCCTTCCCGAACTGCGCCAGCCTTGGGACAGCCCGCCAGAGTGGGCGGTTTTGATCGAGATCGGACTGGGTGTCGGGTCCGATGCGGCCACAGCCCTAGAGACCATCTTTGCCGAGGCCTTTGAGGCCGGATTGGTGACAGACGGAATCGTGGCGCAGTCTGTCGCGCAATCGCGCGACCTCTGGACCCTGCGCGAACACATCCCCGAAGCGAACCGGCGGATCGGCGCGGTGTCGAGCCACGACATCTCTGTGCCGCTGGGGCTCATCCCCGAATTCATCACCCGTGGCGGGGCCGCGCTGGCGACGCTGGGCGATTGGCGGATCAACTGCTTTGGCCACGTCGGCGACGGCAATCTGCACTATAATGTCTTTCCTGCGCCGGGGCGCACCCGCGAGGATCACACAGATCAGCGCGACGCGATCAAGACCTGCGTGCATGACCTTGTGCATGACCTGGGCGGGTCGATCAGCGCCGAACATGGCATCGGGCGGCTGAAGGTCGACGATCTGGAACGCTACGGCGACCCGGCCAAACTGGCGGCGATGCGGGCGATCAAGGCGGCGCTGGACCCCAAGGGCATCATGAACCCCGGCGCGGTGGTGCGGGCCTGAGTCAGATCAAGGTCCCGGATCACATCCCGGACGGGATCGCTCTACGGTGACATCACCCGAAACACGCAGCCGTCCGAGATCAGCTCCGGCGGGGTCAGGCACAACCCGCGCGCCACGCTGAAGGCGGCCAGCACTTTGGGCACATAGTCACGCGTTTCGGCATAGGGTGGCACGCCGCTGTGCTTACCAATCGAATTCTCACCGGCATTGTACCCTGCCAGCACAAGGATCGGGTCGCCCTCGAACTTTTCCATCAGGAAATCGAGGAAAGCCACGCCACCCCGGATGTTCTGCGTCGCATCAAAGGCATCCTTGACCCCGAAACGCTCTGCCGTGGCGGGCATCAACTGCATCAGCCCCTGCGCGCCTGCCTTGCTTTTGGCGCGCGACTCTCCGGCGGATTCCACCGCGATGACCGCCAGCGCCAGCGCGGGCGACACGCGCGTCCCCACCGTTTCACGCAACAGGTCCACACCGTGCGCCTGCGCGATCTCCTGCAAGCCTTGCAAACGCGGTGCGCCAACGCTCTGGCCTTCGGGGCCTTTTGTCAGGGTGGCCAGCGCCGGGGTCAGACGGCCCGGCCCGGTGGCTGTAACCTCGGGTGAGACCGTGTTCCAGAACCACGCATAACTGCCCAGCGGAACAGCGGGCGCACCGGCAATCGCGCCGGTGACCACGCCGGCCTGTGGTGCGGGCTTCGGAGACGGGGCCGAGGCAAGCGGCGGCGCAACCGCCGGATTGGCGCGCGGGGCGATTTGAACAGTGATCCGTTTCTTGGTGCCGGATTCGGGTGGTTTGACCCGTTTAAAGGTGAAATCCTTGAAAGCCGGGGGGGAACTGGCCGCCTCCTGCGCCTGCGCGCCCTGCGCACAGATAAAAATGGCCGCAATTGCGGCGCTCACACGTGTCCTGACGACCATGGGCCTGCTCGATCCCCGTTTTTAGGTCCTTATTATTCTTATTTTGGCACAATCCGGCCAATTTATCCATCAGTGTTGCGCATTGGAAAACCATCGTCACCCAAAGCGCGCAGCACAGGGCCAAAACCCGGTCCCAGACTCATCCCGTCGATATATTTTCTCATTAAAAAGCAGTCGCTTAACCATTTTTAAGCCAAAAAACTGCAAGGCTCCAAAATCACACCATTCGAGACACACTCTCGCCCCAAACCACCGGCAATTTACAGTCATACCGACGACGGACAGGGCAAGTTGAGAGAGGCCCGCTACGACCCCGAGACGGTGAATGTGAAAAACGCACACATCTACGGAGAGAGAACAATGATCAACTTTATCAAGAACTTCCGCAAAGACGAAGACGGCGCTGTCACGGTTGACTGGGTCGTCCTGACCGCAGCTGTCGTGGGTCTGGCCGTGGCCGCCTACTCGACCATCGAAACCAACTCGCAGGCGCTGATCGACGCAGCCGCCGCACGTGTGGCTCTCGAAAACGACTTCTAAGTCGGCAGCGGCGTAATCGCCGCAAACCACAAGGCGCGCCCCGATGTGGCGCGCCACCTACCCAAACCCGCGGCCACGACGGTCGCTTGATATAGCGACCAATAGGTCGAACCGGAGAAAAACCATGATCAACTTCATCAAGAACTTCCGCAAAGACGAAGACGGCGCCGTTACAGTTGACTGGGTCGTCCTGACCGCAGCTGTCGTGGGTCTGGCCGTGGCCGCCTACTCGACCATCGAAACCAACTCGCAGGCGCTGATCGACGCAGCCGCTGCACGTGTGGCTCTCGAAAACGACTTCTAAGTCGGCTGATCGTTTAACGATCACCTGAAGTCCAGGCGCGCGCTGCGGTGCGCGCCTTTTTCAAACCCGCATATCTTTACGTGCGGCCCCCCAGCCCCGGAGTTACACCATGCGCGTTCTGCTTAGTGCCTTTCTGAAGAAAGAAGATGGTGCCGTGACCGTGGATTGGGTCGTTCTGACTGCTGCTATCGTGGGTCTCTGCATCGCTGCCTATACCGCTGCGGAAACCGCCACGCTTGGCCTGCGCGACGGCGTTTCCGCCGAACTGGTGCGCCAGAACGATTTCTGATCCCTTCCGCCATGCAAACCGCCGGCGGCCCGGAAGCGGGCCGCCCTTCGGTGCGCGGACATGAAACTACCTGAACAGGGGCGGGTCGCCAAAGTGCCCCGCCCCTGTCCCGTTCTTGCCGCAATCGCATGGCAATGTGATCCAAAGCCGGACCGCCGGCCAATGTCGTGACATTCCAAGTGAGGTGACCCATGCGACTCGTATTCGGACTCGTGCTCATCGCCGGCCTCGCCCTGGCGGGCTTTGCCGTCTACATGGCGCAGAACTATATCGGTGCCTACGAAAGCGCGCTGGCACAGGAACGTGCCAAGTCGGGCACGTCGGTGCCGGTGGCGGAGGTCTATGTGACCACGCGCGCCATCAGCTATGGCGAAGAAATCAAGAAAGAGGACGTGGTTCTGACCCCCTGGCCCAAAAAGGCCCTGCCAGAGACGTATTTCGACGCCGAAAACCCCTTTTTCGTCACCGGTGAGGGCGCGCGCCTGGCGATGCGCCCGATCGAAAAGAGCGAAGTGTTGATGGCCGTCAAGGTCTCCGAGCCGGGCGGCGACGCAGGACTGACATCGCGTCTGGCCCGCGGACAGCGCGCCTTTGCCATCAAGGTCGACGTGGCCTCGGGCGTATCGGGCTTTTTGCGTCCCGGCGACCGGGTCGACGTATACTGGACGGGCCGCCTGCCCGGCGAGATTGGCGAGCGATCCTCTGGCGAAGTCACCAAGCTGATCCAGACCGGGATCAATCTGATCGCCATCGACCAGACATCGGACACCGAATACAACACTGCCACCATCGCGCGCACCGTGACCGTGGCCGCCAGCCCGCAGCAAGTCGCGGCACTGGCACAGGCGCAATCGACCGGAAAGCTGTCTCTGTCGCTGATGTCGCAACTGGATGACACCGTTGCCGAGGCAATCGAGGTCGATCAGCTCTCGCTGCTTGGCATCGTCGCCGAAGAGCAGATTGAAAAGAAAGCGTCAAAGTCCTGCACCACCCGGGTGCGCCGCGGTGCCGACGTGGTCGAGATCCCGATCCCCTGCACCAACTGAACGCCGTTTCAACGGGCGAATTCAACCGCTTGACTCAAATGGGCTCCCGCCGACGCGGGGGCCCATTTTTTTGCGACAAAATCACATCTGTTGCGGGTTATCCACATAAGTACCCCGCCTGAACCCATTGATTCTTGCATAAAAACAAGAAATGCTGCATGTTTGGAAAAATGCAGGCGATAGACCTGCGACCGAGGCGTGATCGAGAGGCAGGTCACATGAAAATTGACAGATTCCTAAAGGCAGCCCTGTTGGGCCTGTCGCTAACGGCCGCGCCGTTTGTCAGTGAGGTGCAGGCGGACACGCTGCGCATCCTGCGCAATGGCACTCAGCCGATATTGAATGTTCCGATGAACCGGGCGCTGGTCGTTGAAAGCGATCTGCCCTTTGCCGAACTTTCGATCGCCAACCCCGCCATCGCCGATATTTCGTCGTTGAACGACCGCAACATCTATGTGCTGGGAAAGTCGCCCGGGACAACGACGCTGACCATTCTGGACGCGGCCGGTGAGTTGATCACCAACGTCGATATCCGGGTCTCGCCGGATGTGTCTGAGTTCAAGGAACGTCTGCGCCAGATCCTGCCGCAGGAAAAGATCGAAGTGCGCACCGCCAATGACGGCATTGTCCTGTCGGGCACCGTCACCTCGACCGGGCGGATGCAGCGGGCGCTGGAACTTGCAGAACGCTATGCACCGGAACGGGTGTCGAACCTTATGTCCGTGGGCGGCGTCCAGCAGGTGATGCTGAAGGTCCGCTTTGCAGAAATGGAACGCACGGCGGCCAAGATGCTGCGCACCTCGCTGGCAACAGGCGGATCGGTGCTGGACGGCAATCTGGGTCTGGAACTGGGCACCGGAAACGCCGCTTCTTTGGCGGATGTGGACGCGGTGGCCGACAAGCTGGCGCCCAAAGCCATTGATGTCGAGGGCGCGGTCCTGTTTGGGTTCAACGCCGGCGGTCTCGAGGTGGGCATCCTGCTTGAATCGCTGGAACGCAAAGGCGTTGTCCGCACCCTGGCGGAACCGAACCTGACCGCCCTGTCTGGTCAGGAAGCCAAGTTTCTGGCCGGCGGCGAATATCCGATCCCGGTCAGCCAGCAGAACAACACGATCACCATCGAATACAAACCCTTCGGTGTTGAATTGAACTTTATCCCGCGGGTGATTGACGGCGATCTGATCAATCTCGAACTCGAAGCGGCGGTCTCGTCGATCGACACCGGCAACGCAATTGTCTTGTCGGACATTGCGGTCAACGCCTTCAAGCGGCGCGAAACCTCGACCACGGTCGAACTTCGCGACGGTGAAAGCTTTGCCATCGCGGGTCTGTTGATGGACGATTTCACCGATTCCAACGCCCAGCTTCCGTGGCTGGGGGACGTGCCGGTGCTGGGCGCGCTGTTCCGCAGTGCAGAATTTGAGCGCTCGCAGTCGGAACTGGTGATCATCGTGACGCCGCATCTGGTGACCCCGACCCGGGGCGAATATTTCGCCCTGCCCACCGACCGAGTTGTGCCGCCAACCGAACGGGACTTGTTCCTGCGCGGAAAAGTGGCGGGCAAACCCGGTGGCGGCGTGCCGAAAACCGGTGCCGCAGGCGAAGTGGCCAAGCAGGATTTCACCGGGTCTTACGGATATGTGATGGACTGATGCAGAGGCGCAAAATGACCAGGTTTCCGATAACCGCCGCCCTGGCAATGGGCCTAGTGATCGCCGGATGCAGCAAGACGCCGGACGGCTTCGACCGTCAGGCGGGCGCGCTGATCGACACTGGTCATTTCGGCAATGCCACGATGAACAACCATCAGCTGATGACCGGCGAAAAACAGATCATCTACGATCTTTCGCAGCGGTTCGCCTCTGAGGTGATGACAACGGTCAATTTTGCCTTCAACAGCGCAGAACTGGACCACGGAGCGCGCGACACCCTGCGCGAACAGGCGCAGTGGATACGGCAGTTCCCCGAAATCCGCTTTCGCGTCTACGGCCACACCGACAAGGTCGGCGGCGATGCCTTCAACAAGCGGCTGGGCCTGCGCCGGGCACATGCAGTTGTGAACTATCTGGCCAGCCAGGGCATCAGCAAGTCGCGGCTGGAGGCGGTTGTCTCCTACGGCGAAACACAGCCCCTGATCGTGACCGAAGGCCGCGAACGCCGCAACCGGCGCACCGTGACCGAGGTTTCAGGCTTTGTCGCGCGGCATCCCACGGTGATGGACGGAAAATATGCCGAAGTCATCTACCGCGAATACATCCGCAGCGCCGAACCGACGACGGTGCTGACCGGGCAGCAGGGTCAGGATCTGGCCGTTACCCAGTAACGCGACCCAACACCTGCCAACGCGACAAGGGGCCAGCCGGCCCCTTTTTGCTGCCCACCTCAAACCCTCCGTTCGGGCCCTGTTCCGGCTCCAGTCGCGCCGATTCCGGCGGTTTCCCTCCCCTTCTGAAACGATACACGCGCAAATTGTTCCAAGTTTTTGGTTGACCGTTGTGGGGGCACGATTGCGCCCCAAGGCCCGGATTCGGTCCTCGTTCACCGCACAATTTCGGTTTTTTGGCCCAAATGTTGCCTCGATTGTGGGGGAATGTCCCCTTGGAGAACCAGTGCGTGCCGCGACCCGAGTCGCGCACCGCGGGACCGGGGGACACGTCTTCGCCACGTCACCCGATCCGGCAAATTTAGAGGACGACAGGTATGACGAACGCGACATCACAGCAAATGGAGCCAGCGCCGATCGTGGCCTGCACGATCAGCCGCGATGTCCAGAACTTCGACCTGCTCATCGACGACATGGAAGCTCTGCTCGGCGAAGGTTGGGGCGATCTGGGGTTCGACGAGGCCGCGACCTTCCTGCGCCAGCCGGACGCCCGGTCGCTGGAGTTCGTCGCGATGGCCATCGACGCCATAGACGAGCCTGACCTGCCAATGCTGACCAGCGTGATCCGGGCGGCCAAGGAAAACGGCGTCAAGGTGATCCTGATCGCCGAGGACGTCACCCCGGCCTCCTTGCACCACCTGCTGCGCGACGGCGCGGATGAATTTGTCCCCTACCCCCTGCCCGAGGGCGAACTGGCCGGTGCGCTGGAACGCCTGCGCAAACCGGCCCCGACACCCGCCACCGTCGAAGCGGCACCAAGCACCGGCACCGAAGGCGTCAAGCTTTCGGGTGGCGGCGATGGCGTCCTGATCGGCGTCCACGGGTTGGCCGGCGGGGTCGGCGCGACCACGCTGGCGGTGAACCTGGCCTATGAACTGGCCATCGGCGGCAAGGACAAGCAGCCAAAGGTCTGCCTGATCGACCTCGGCCTGCAATTTGGATCGGTCTCGACCTATCTCGACCTGCCGCGCCGCGAGGCGGTGTTCGAAACCCTGTCGGACATTGAATCGATGGACGGCGACGCGTTTGCTCAGGCGCTGGTCAGCTTCGAGGACCAGTTGCAGGTCTTTACCGCGCCTGCCGACATCCTGCCGCTGGACATCATAGGCCCGCCCGAGGTCAAGAAGCTGCTCGACATCACGCGAGAGCATTTCGACTATGTCATCGTCGACATGCCAACAACGCTGGTGCAGTGGACCGAAACGGTTCTGGCCGAGTCGCAACTATATTTTGCGCTGATCGAACTCGACATGCGGTCGGCCCAGAACACCCTGCGCCTGAAACGCGCGCTGCAATCCGAAGACCTGCCCTTTGATAAGATCCGTTTCGCACTCAACCGGGCGCCGAAATTCACCGATCTTCAGGGCAAAAGCCGGGTCAAACGGCTCGCCGACAGTCTCGCCATTGCGCTGGACGTCCAACTGCCCGACGGCGGGCGAACAGTGATGCAGGCCTGCGACCACGGCCTGCCGCTGGCCAACCATGCCGCAAAGAACCCGCTCCGCCGCGAGATCGTCAAGCTTGCACAACAGCTTAATGCCATCGGCGCCAGCGATGCCGAGGCCGCCTGATTACGAGGACCGTGATGTTTTCGCGCTATAAAAAACCTTCCACACCCGACGCCACCCCTGTCAAAGCTGCGGCGCCCGCCGCGGCCCCGGCGGCCACCGCCGCCAAACCCGCCGCGTCGCGCCGCAAGGTAGTGCCCAGCGCCGCCGCTCAGGCCGGGCCGGTCGACAAGGACAAAAAGCGCAAGGAGCGGCTGGGCGAAATCAAGCTGGAGCTGCACCGCGCGCTGCTGGAAAACCTCAACCTGTCGGCGCTGGACAAGGCGTCCGAGGGCGATCTGCGTGAGGAGATCAGCTCCATCGCGCAGGAAACCCTGCAAGACAAAGGCGTTGTCCTGAACCGCGATGAGCGGCGCGCCATGATGGCCGATCTTTACGACGAGGTAAAAGGCCTTGGCCCGCTGGAACCGCTGCTCAAGGACGAGAACATCTCGGATATTCTGGTCAACGGCCCGCACCAGATCTTTATCGAACAGAACGGCAAGCTGACCCTGTCGGATGTGACGTTCAAGGATGAACGCCACCTGATGCGGATCATCGACAAGATCGTCTCTGCCGTCGGTCGTCGTGTCGATGAATCCAACCCCTATGTCGACGCCCGTCTTCAGGACGGATCGCGTTTCAACGCCATGGTCCCGCCGGTCGCCATCGACGGGTCTCTGGTCTCCATTCGTAAGTTCAAGAAAGACAAGCTGGCCATCGACGATCTGGTGAACTTCGGTGCCTTCACCGAGGAAATGGCCGTCTACCTGCAGGCCGCCGTGGCCACGCGTCTGAATATCATCGTCTCGGGCGGTACGGGTTCCGGCAAAACGACCACGCTTAACGCGCTGTCCAGCTTCATCGACGACAGCGAGCGTATCCTGACAATCGAGGATACAGCGGAACTTCAGCTACAGCAGAGCCATGTGGGCCGGATGGAAAGCCGCCCGCCCAACGTCGAGGGCAAAGGCGCGGTCACGCCCCGCGACTGCCTGAAAAACGCGCTGCGGATGCGTCCCGACCGGATCATCGTCGGTGAGACGCGCGGCGAGGAAGTCATCGACATGTTGCAGGCCATGAACACCGGTCACGACGGGTCGATGACCACGATCCACGCCAACAGCGCCCGCGACGGTGTCGCGCGACTGGAAAACATGATCGCCATGGCCGGCATCGAAATGCCGCTCAAGGCGATGCGCAGCCAGATCTCTTCGGCTGTGAACCTGATTGTGCAGGCCAGCCGCCTGCAGGACGGCTCGCGCCGGATGACCTCGATCACCGAGATCACCGGTATGGAAGGCGACGTGATCTCCATGCAGGAAATCTTTCGCTTCCAACGCGTCGGCCTGACGCCCGACAACAAGATCCTCGGCCACTTTACGGCCACCGGCGTTCGCAGCGCCTATGCGGAACGGTTCCGCATGTGGGGCTATGACGTGCCGGCCTCGATCTACGAACCCTTCAGACCGGAGTAAGGCAGATGCTCAGCGCAGAACCGATTATCTACGGGGGGATCTTTCTGGGGGTCCTTATTCTGGTCAACGGCGTCTATCTTGTCGCCTTCGGCAAGTCGATCAGCCTGTCCAGCCGCGTCAACCGCCGTCTTGAAATGCTCGACAAGGGCGAACGCCGCGAGGATGTTCTGGCCAAGCTCCGCAAGGAGATGGACCAGCACATGCAAAGCCGCTCGCTGCCCATCTACTCGATGCTGGCAAGCAAGGCGCAGAAAGCGGCGCTGGCCTTTACGCCGCAACAATTGATCATGGTCATGGCCGCGGCGTCGGCCTTTGCCTTCATCGGTCTGAGCGTCGGCACAGAGGCGGGCGTGGCCGTGCGGGGCCTGATGTCGGTCGGCATGGGTGTAGGCGGGGTCTATTTCTGGGTGAACCAACGCGCCAAGAAACGCCTTGGCATGATCGAGGAACAACTGCCCGATGCCGTAGAACTGATGGTACGCTCGCTGCGCGTGGGGCACCCGTTTTCCTCGGCCATCTCCATCGTCGCCAAGGAACTGAAAGACCCGCTCGCCACTGAATTCGGTATCATCGCGGACGAGTCCACCTATGGCCGCGATGTGGGCGAGTCTCTGAAACACATGGCTGAACGGCTGGACATGCAGGATTTGCGCTTTCTCGCCGTGGCCGTGGCGATCCAGCAGCAGGCAGGCGGCAACCTTGCCGAGATCCTCGAAGGTCTGTCCAAGGTGATCCGCGCACGCTTTCGCCTGTTCCGCCGGGTCAAGGCCATCACCGCCGAGGCGCAGTGGTCGGGCAAGTTCCTGTCGGGTTTCCCCATCGGCGCGCTGATCTTCATTCAGGTGGCCAAGCCGGATTATTACGACGAGGTTCTGGACCACCCGTGGTTCATTCCCGCCTGCTTTATCGTGGGTATCATGCTGGTCGCGAACATGCTCGTCATGCGCTGGCTGGTAGACATCAAGGTCTAAGGAACGCTGCCAATGTTCGATAGTATCAATACGACGATCACAGAACTGCTTGGCCCCGCCGGGCCGCTGATCGTCGTCGCCGGACTGGCCGCGCTCTTGATCGTCGCCACCATTCCGATGCTCCTCAATTCCCGACCTGACCCGCTCGACAAGCTGAAAGAGAGCGGCCAAAGGCGGATGGACGCCGAAACCCGCGCCGTCCTGCGCGAGAAAAGCAAGAACGACAAGCTCAACAAGTACGCGCAATTTCTGGAACCGCAGGACGCCAAGGAACTGTCCGAGATCCGCACCAAGCTGATGCAGGCGGGATACCGCTCCAAGGACGCGGTGCAGATCTACTACTTCGCGCAATTCGCGCTGGGGATCGCGCTGCTCTGCGCTGGCGTGGCGTATTACCTGACGCTCGTCGATCCCGAAACGGCGACGATGCAGACCAAGGTCATGTCCATTCTCGGCCCCGGTGCCTTTGGCTACATGGCCCCGAAATACTGGGTCAACAAACGGGTCAAGAAACGTCAGGAACAGATCCAGCAAGGCTTTCCCGACAGCCTCGACATGATGCTTGTCTGCGTCGAGGCCGGTCAGTCGATGGACCAGTCCATCGTGCGCGTCGCCAAGGAACTGCGCACCTCCTTCCCCGATCTTGCCGACGAATATGAGATCATCAGCTACGAAATGAAGGCGGGCAAGGACAGGGGTCAGGTTCTCAACGACATGTCCGATCGCTGTGGCCTGCCGGATATCTCGTCCTTTGTGACCGTGCTCAATCAGGCAACCTCCTTCGGCACCTCGATTTCCGACGCCTTGCGCGTCTACTCTGATGAAATGCGTGACAAAAGAGTCATGCGCGCCGAAGAAGCGGCCAACAAACTGCCGACAAAGATGACGCTGGTGACTATGATGCTGACAGTGCCGCCGCTGTTGATCATCCTCGTGGGCCCGTCTGCGGTTGGCATCTCTGAAATGGGTTCGCTTGCCGTGGGTCAATGACCGTATGAAACAGGCTCTCTGGGCCATCCTGATCCTGACACAACTGGCCGCCTGCACCGCAGGCGGCCCGTCTGCGCATGGCCCCGATCCGGACGCCTCGCCTTATGCGCCGGGGCTCGATCCGCGCGGCGAGGCGGTCGACGGCCTGACTGTCGGGCACCGGCTGATGGCCTCCGGACAGTTCGAACTGGCGCTAGAGGCGTTTACCCGCGCCGCCGCCGATCAGGGGCTGACCGGCGAGGTGCTGATGGCACTGGGGTCGGCAAACCTTGGACTGGGGCGGCTGCACCAGTCCGAACCGCTGTTGCGCCGCGCGATCAAGGCCGAACCGGAATGGGCCGAGGCATGGAACAACCTTGGTATCGTGCTGATCGAAAAGGGTGAGACAGCCGAGGCGACAGAGGTCTTTCGCCGCGCCTATGCGCTCGACAATGGCCAAAGTGACTCAATTCGCGACAATCTGCGCTTGGCGCTCGCAAAATTGGAAAATTCCGTTTATGGTCCGGAGTTAGAGCAAGACTACAAGATCGTTCGCCGCGGTCACGGAGACTACCTTATCCGGAACACCGGCACCTGACGGTCACCAGCCTCGAAACACCGGGGCACAAAAAACAACCGCCAAAAAGGCGGGACAGAGGCAGAGCAGCACAAGGACGCAGGCAAAATGCGCCATCCTATTCTCGTTTCCATTTGCGCGGCCGGCGTGGTCGCGCTTTCGGCCTGTGAAAAAGACATCAACAGCGCCGAAATGGACCGCAAGTTCCAAGGCGTGAACGTCGTCGATGAAAGCGACCTCAACGAGGTCATGCTGACCGTGGGCGACCCGAATGAGGCGGTCGCCTATTTCCAGCGCTCCGCGTCTGAAAACCCCGACCGGATCGACCTTCTGCGCGGGCTGTCGATTTCGCTGGTGCGCGCCAAGCGCATTCCAGAGGCCAAAGTGGCCTGGGCCAAGGTGGTCGACCACAAGGACAGCAACGATGGCGACAAGGTTCAACTTGCCGATACGCTGATCCGCGCCGGGGACTGGGATGCGGCGGAAAAGGTGCTGGACGCCATCCCGCCGACTTTCGAGACCTTCAAACGCTACCGGCTGGAAGCGATGATCGCCGACGGCAACGAAGAGTGGAAAAAGGCCGACAGTTTCTATGAGGTGGCGGTTGGCCTGACGACCAAACCCGCCTCCGTTCTGAACAACTGGGGCTATTCCAAACTGGCGCGCGGCGACCTGCCCGCCGCCGAAAAGCTGTTTGTCGAGGCGATCCGCCACGACGAAAAGCTGTTCACCGCCAAGAACAATCTGGTGATGGCACGCGGCGCACAGGGCAAATACGAAATGCCGGTGATCCCGATGACACAGGTCGAACGCGCCGAACTGCTGCACACCCTTGGCCTTGCCGCAGTCAAGAGCGGCGACGTCAAGACCGGCAAGGCGCTGCTGCGCGAGGCGCTGGAAACGCACCCGCAGCACTTTGACGCCGCAGCCCGCGCGCTGGCCGCTCTCGAAGAGGCCTGACCCGTGTCCCAGAGCGTTCTCGCGGCTGCGTGGTTCCTGCCCTTCGCGCTGCCGATCTGCATCTATATTTGCTATACCGACATGAAGGGGATGCGCATTCCCAACCATGCGGTTGTGGCGCTGTTCCTCGTCTATCTCTTTATCGGTGTGATCGCGCTGCCGCTGGACGCCTACCTGTGGCGCTACCTGCATCTGGTGGTTGTTCTGGTGGCGGGCATCGCGCTCAACGCCGGTGGGGCGATGGGCGCGGGCGATGCCAAGTTCGCCGCCGCCGCCGCCCCGTTCATCCATATCGGTGACCTGCGCTTTTTGATGGCGCTCTTTGCGGCCAACCTGCTGGCGGCCTTTGTCGCGCACCGGCTGGCCAAGCGGACGCCGCTGCGCCGTCTGGCCCCGGACTGGCACAGCTGGGACGTGGGCTCCAAGTTCCCGATGGGGCTGGCACTGGGCGGAACGCTGGCGATCTACCTCGGGCTGGGGTTGTTTTACGGGCAATCCACGCCCTGACCCACCCCGGTCCGCGTCTTTCCTCACCGCCGCCGTTGTCACGCCACAATCCAAAGGCACCCTTGACGCAAAGCAGTTGAGGGCAGACCCGACATGAACATGGAGACCGGCGCCGTCATGGCCCCGCCGCCACCCAAGCGCATCGAAGAGATGCAGCTTCCGCTGGTGATGATGCGTGACATCATCCTCAAGACGATGTTCCGCAAGAACACCAACATCGTGACCGATCTTGCGCAAACGGTCTGCCTGCCGGTGACCGTGACGCAGGAACTGATCGACATGTGCCGTGCGCAGGGCTTGATGGAGGCCATGGGCACCATGGGGCCCGCGGGCGAGGTGTCCTCTGAGATGCCTTATCAACTGACCGACACCGGCAAGGCGCGGGCGCTGGATGCGCTGGCGCAGTCCGAATACTTTGGCCCGATGCCGGTGCCGCTGGACGTCTATGCCGAACAGGTCAAGCGCCAGTCGATCCGCAATATCCAGATCACCCGCGACCAGTTGACCGGGGCTATGGGCCACCTTGTCCTGCCCGACGACCTGATCTCGAATCTTGGACCTGCGGTGTCCTCGGGCCGGTCGATCCTGATGTACGGACCGCCGGGCAACGGCAAATCCTCGATCTCGAACGGCATCCGCGACGCGATGGGCGACCGGATCTATGTTCCGCGCGCCATCGAATATTCCGGTCAGGTCATCACCGTCTATGACCCGATTGTGCATTCCAAGGCCGAAGGCGACAATGAGAACCCCAATTCGCTGCGCCGCACCGCGCGGTTCGACCGCCGCTATGTGCTGTGCCAGCGGCCCACGGTCATCACCGGGGGTGAACTGTCGCTGAACATGCTCGACCTTGTCTATAACCCCACGGCGCGCACCTATCAGGCCCCGCTACAGCTGAAATCCACCGGCGGCATCTTTATCGTCGATGACCTTGGCCGTCAGGCCGAGCCGCCGCAAAAGCTGGTCAACCGCTGGATCGTGCCGCTGGAGGAATCCAAGGACATCCTCGCCCTGCAATCGGGTGAAAAGTTTGAGGTGCCCTTTGACACGCTGGTGATCTTTTCCACCAACTTCCACCCGAATGAGATCTTCGATCAGGCCGCTCTGCGCCGGATCTTCTTCAAGATCAAGATCGACGGACCGCACCAGCAGGACTTCCTCAAGATCTTCAGCCTCGTGGCGCGCAAGAAAAAGATGCAACTGGATGAGGCCAGCCTCGTCCATCTGCTGCGCAACAAGTATCCGACGATCAAGAACATCTACGCCAACTATCAGCCGATCTTCCTGATCGACCAGATGATCTCTGTCTGTGACTTCGAGGGCATCCCCTACAAGATGACACCGGAACTGATCGACCGCGCCTGGGACAACATGTTCGTCAAGGATGAGCATATCGTCAAATGACGGCCAGGCAGATCATGGCAAACAGAGGCCGCCGCCCCGCCGGGTCGGGGCAGTCTTCTCCGCGCGGCCATGCCATCCTGCGCCGACCGGCGCGTCACCTGCCGATTTTGGCGAAATACGGCTTGACGCCAGCCCGCACCTTCCGTATCCGACCCCCCACTGCATGGCGCGGTAGCTCAGTTGGTTAGAGCGAACGACTCATAATCGTTAGGTCGGGGGTTCGAGTCCCCCCCACGCCACCAGTCTTCCCACATAAACTGTTGGTGGTAATGAAAATTTTTGTGGCGGGCCTCATAGACCCACCAATCCACCGCCTGCAAGAAACAAAAACTCTGCGCCAGCTTGTTGAAGTTCAGTTACCGATACCATATCTAGTGTATGGGAAAATCAGAGGGGCAACCCTTTGTTGAGCGGATGTGATAGTCGTGGCAACCGGCGCGCTGGCAAAAGCAATTCACACCAATCTTACCGAAAAAGAAGAAGAAAAACGGGACCACACCTAAGGGGTAACCCAAGTGAGCCATTTTCTTTCGAACCCCGACATGATCCAAATGATCACGTCGGTTTCCAGTCTCGCCACACCAATCGCATGGTGCCTGTATCACTATGTCTCCAAGCGCTGGTAGTTATTGCGCCCCCGGTTAGTGTAATTGGGGGCGCAATCTTTAAAATGATCCAAGTGCGCCTTTGGAAGCAAGTAGAAAGGGGAGGCGCAGCCGCGCCCCCCTCTGTCGTTCCGACAATGTCGCCGCGCTCAGGCGGTCAGGTCCATGCCGTCCACTTCGGCCCAGATGTCGCCCCAGACGGCGTTGGCCTTGCCGCGATGCTTGACCGCTTTGGCCGCGTCCAGATTGTCCATCATGCCCTCGCCCTTGACGACGATCAGGCCGACCATGCCGATGGCATAGTGCGGCTGGCACTGGTAGCCGTAGAACCCCGGCGTATCAAAGGTCACCTCGATCTCTTCGTTGATCCTGCCTTTGAACTCGGCGGCACCTTCCGGCGCCATGCCGTCCGACGACTGGGCGTTGTGGCCCTTGTCGGTCGCCAGAAAACGGACCGTATCGCCCGGCTCGATCACCGCGATGCGCGGGAAAAAGACCTGACGCAGCTTGCGGTCCTCGGGGTGCTTGTTCAACATCTGCACGTCATGCGTGGTCGCCGCCAGCACACGGGCGGGCAGCGAAAGGGCAAGCGATGCGGTCGCGGCCGCTGAAAGCAGAGCAGTGCGGCGAGTGATGAATTGAGTCACGATTTCCTCCATCGGTTTTGCTATCCGGTCGTAACTTGGGCCGGGGCGCGATGGGGTCAAGGTGGGGTATCGCGCGGCAGATTGTCCAGCGCAGGGCGGGCCCCTCAGGCCCTTCAGGCATTGCCATTTGGTCGTGGTTTAGCGCTAACCAGCCCCCATCGGGCCGCTTTGTCGCAGGCCCCTGACGGCAGGGCCGGGATCAACTCCGACGGACCGCGCGCAGCGCCACGATGCCGCACAGGGCAACTGTAGCCAGACCCAACCCCCACAGCGACAGTCCAACTTTCTGCCCAAGGATCAGCGGCTGACCGGGGTCCAGATGCAGGTTTCGCGGGGTGCCCGTGCGCCCCGCCCCGTACTCGCGGACCGTAACCGACAGCCGCTCCCCCGGCCCCTCCGGCAGGTCGAACCGCAAGGGGGCCTCCGCGTTTGGCGGATAGGCGACAAAACCCGCATAAAGATACAGATCGTCCAGCGTGGGGGGCGTCACCGGCTGGGCCACGCCGCAGACAGAAATCGCGGTCAACCCGTCGAACGGGGTTTGGAACGGCAAGGGCTGGTCCTTGAGATGCACCATGAGTGAGGTCGCCTCAAACCCGGCGGGCGCTCTGCCGATCCGAACATCGACGCCCGCCAACAGCGCATCGCCAATATCCCATGTGCCGCCACTGAAGTCCGCAAAATCCACCACCCCGCCCGGCCCCTTCAACAGGTCCGGATTCAGACCAAAGCGGGTGACCGCGGTACTGACTGGCATGGCAAGGAACACCTCGACCGCGCGCGGTCCGCGATCCACGATCAATGTGATCCGGTCTGCCAAGGCGCAGGACGGACCAGCACCGCCAAGCGCCGCAACCACCAAGGCCGCCGCGCGCATCCTTCGCCATTTCCGTCGCAGACCGCTCATTCGTATCCCGTCATTTCCAGATAGCCGCGCCCCGCGTGGCTGCCGCTGACCCGCACCGGCCCTTCCCAATAGGCGATTGACAGGTCCATCCAAGCGTTGTCATTGATGGCCTCGACGACGACCTCCAGCCCCTTGTCCGGCAGCGTCACCGCCCAGCGCACCGGCATCGCGCGCCCCGCCACCTCTGCCCTCTCCAGCGGCTCGGCCCGGAACGCGCCGTCGCCATAGGCCTGCGTTTCGCCATCGGGGCCAATCCATGTGGCCGAGCTATAGGTGCCGCCATCTGTCTGGCGCAGCAGAAACCCCATCAGCTTGGCCCCACCGTCCAGTGACAGCGAAAACCAGTCCCACCCGGATTGCTGATCCGACAGCGGTTGCGAGGACCACTCCCGATCCAGCCAGGCGCTGCCGGACACCTCAACCGGCCCCTCGGGCAAATGCAGAGTCCCTGCGATGCGATAGAAAGGTTGCGAGTAGTAGTAACTCGCCTGCCCCTCGGCGGATTTCACCGAATAGCCATCCGCCCCGTGGAACACCAATGGCCCCTCCGCCACCAGCCGCATGTCATAGCGGAACGCTGGCCCACTGGCGCTCAGGTCCAGGGCATCCAACGTCGGCCCGGCCATCCGCCAATCGTCGATCCATGCCTCGAACGGCGCGGCATGCACCCCGGCCTGCCCGATCCCGCCACGGGCGAACCGTTCGGCGACGTGATGCGCTTCGGGCGTCGTCACCGCCGCATGGGCAAACCAGACCTGCGGAGAGGACCAGCCCGCTGCCTCACCGGGGGCCAGCGCCGACCGGAACAGCGTCCATTGCAGCCCGTATTCCGTGCCGTCCTCCGCCGTCAGGTTGGCGGTCAGATACCACCATTCGATCCGGTAGTCCGGGTGCGGGCCGTGGTCTGCGGGAAAGTCAAAGACCGGATCGGGACGCGGCACGGCAAAGCCTTCGGCATCCGTGCCCAACCCGGCAAACCCCTGCGCCAGCGCGCCTTGCGTCCACAGCAGCAGGATCAACAGCGCCCTAACGCTCATTGGCAAACACCCCCAGCAATTGCGACACCGGCGTGCGCGCCATCCGCAGCGCGGGCCACAGCGCGGCCAGCCCCGCCGCCGCCAGCGTGAACAGCCCCAACCGCGCGTAGTCCAGCGGGAACAGATACATCGGCAACCGCCAGCCAAAGGCCTCGACGTTGACCACCGCCAGCAGCACCCATGCCAGCGCCAGTCCCAGCGGCAGCGCCAGCACCGCCGTCAAGGCCGCCAGCACCAGCGCGCGCAGCAGGTCGACCCGCGCCAGCGCCCCGCGCGTCAGCCCCATCGCCCAGACCGGCGCAAGCTGCGGCAGCCGGATCGCCGCCAGCGTCAGCAGGCTCATCAGGATTGCAAATCCCGCCACCGCCAGCGTCAGCACGTTCAGCGCCGCCGTCACGGTGAACGTGCGCTCAAACACTCCCAAGGAGAACGCCTTGACCGCGCTCTGGTCGATGATGCTGCTGGCAGGCATCTCGAACGCGGGACCAAGAGAGGCGCGCAGCTCCTCCGCCGTGGCCCCCAGCACGCCGAATTGCCGGGGGCTTTCCTCTGGAAACAGCCCTGTGAACGACGTCTCTGACAGGATCGCCTGCCCAACCGGGTTGCCATAGTCGCCATAGACCCCGGCCAAAGGCAGGCTTAGCCCGCCGCCCAGATCCAGCACGTCTCCGACCCACAGCCCCGCGCGCCGCACCAGTTGCTCATTGGCAATGACCGCCTCGCCCGCCGCGACCTGCTGCCATGCGTCCGGCACCGCCGCGACGAATTTCCAGTTGCTGACATAGGCCGGACCGACCCGCGCGCCCATCAGCTCGGACGGCACCCCCGCCAGCCGCGTATCCACCGACAGCAACGGCAGCACGTCATACCCGCGCGCCGTCAGAAAACCCTCGATCTGGAGAGCGCGGTCGCGGTCCAGCCCGCGCACATAGGCATCCGCAAACAGCCTCTGGTCGAGGAAATCGACAAAGGTCAGCCGAAAGCTCGACACCATCGTCGAGACGCCCACATTCGCCGCCATCGCCAGCAGCAGCGCCATCAGCGCAAGGCTCAGCCCCGGCAATTGCTGGCGCGTATCCGCCCAGAACCAGCCCGAGATCACCCCCCGCGCCCGTGCCTGCCCCAGGGCCAGCACCGCGCCCAGCAGCAGCGGCAGCGCCAGCGCCGCGCCGATCATCAGACAGCCCAGCATCACGAAACTCGCCAGCAGGCCCAGATCAAGCGCGCCGATCAGCGCCGCCAGCGCCAACAGAACCACCGCCAGACCGCCCTGCACCCGCCGTCCGCGCCCGGCCACCATCGCCCAGGCCCGGGGCCGCGCGCTGGCCAGTATCGGCATCCGCGCAATCCGCCACAGCGCCCCCGCCCCGGCCAGACCCGCACCCAGCACCGCAATGCCCAACCCCGACAGCCACCAGATCGGGCGCAGTTGCAGCCCACCCGCCACCTGCGCGCCGTAGAGCCCCTCCAGCGTTGCGGCCACATCCGGCAGCAACAGCGCCGCCACCACATAGCCCAGCACCACGCCGATCCCGCCCGCCACCAGCGACAGCGCCAGCAGTTCCGCCGCCATCAACGCCATCAGCCGCCGCAACGGCACGCCCAGCGTGCGCAGCGTCCGCACCATCCCCCGGCGCTGTTCGAACACCAACCCGATGGTGCCATGCACGATGAAAATACCGACGGCAAAGCTCAGCAGGCCAAAGGCGGTCAGGTTCAGGTGGAAACTGTCGGTCAACTGCCCCACATCGCTGGAGCTTTGCGCCGCGACCCGCATCAGCCCCGGTGCCACATCGCCCAGCGGCGGCAGGTCCAGCGGCTGCCCCGGTGCCACGATCAATCGGCTCAACCGCTCGGGCCGGTCCAGCAGCCGCTGTGCCACCCCCACATCCGTCAGCACCGTATCCGGCGCCACAGTGGCATCCACCACCACCTCTTGCGGCAGATCGCGCATGCGCGCCGCTGTGGCGGCATCCGCAAACAGCACACCGACCGTCAGAAAGGCATCTAGATCAATGTCCTGCGTCCCCGCAACCGGGCTCAGCCCGCCCGGCGTGGTCAGCGGGTCCAGACCGATCACCCGCACCGCGCCGCCGTCCAGCCGCAGACGGCCCTCGACCACCGGCGACACCTGCCACCCGGCGCGGCGCAGCGCGACATAGGTGTCCTGCGCAAACCCCTCTCCGGCCTTGGGCAACAACTGGTCAAACCGCCCCTCGCCCAGCGTCGCCGCCGCCGCATCATAGCTGGCCCGCGCCTCGGCGTTGATCGCCTGTACGCCCGACCACAGCGCCGTTGCCAGCGCAAGACCGGCGAGAAAGGTAAACAACTGCAACGGGTTGCGCCGCCAGTGCGACCAAAGCGCCTGCAAACAGGCCCGCGTCATGCCAGCCGCCCACCGCTGAGGTGCAACTGCCGGTCCATCCGCGCTGCCACGGCGGGCGAGTGGGTGACAACCATCAGCGCCGCGCCGGTCGCAGAGACCAGCGACAGCATCTCGTCCAGCACATCCGCCGCCGTCGCCTCATCCAGATTGCCGGTCGGCTCATCCGCCAAAATCAGCCGGGGCCGCACTGCCAGCACCCGCGCGATGGCGACACGCTGTTGCTGGCCGCCCGACAGTTGCTCGGGGTATTTGCGCGCGTGGGGGCTTAGGCCCAACACCTCGATCAGATGCGCCACGCCATCCGCGTCTTCGCGCCCCGCAAGGCGCGCCTGAAAGCGGATGTTTTCCGTCACATCCAGCGACGGGATCAGGTTGAACTGCTGAAAGATCACGCCAACCTCGGACCGGCGCAGCGCCGCGCGCCCGCCCTCATCCAGCGCCGCGATGTCGCGCCCGTCAAACAGGATTTCACCACTGTCCGCCGTGTCCAGCGCACCAACAATATGCATCAAGGTGCTCTTGCCCGACCCGGATTCACCCTGCAACGACAGCGTCTGGCCAAGGTCCAGCGCCATATCCACGCCCGCCAACACCGGCACCGGCCCATCCGCCGAGGCAAAGCTTTTGGTCACGTTCCTGACGTCGAGCAGCATTCCTCATCCTCCGTCGGGCATAACTAGGTCTGCAATGCAGTTAGCAAACCTGCCCGCCGCGCAACAGATAGCCAGTTCAAGACCCGCAACATATCGGCCACCCTGCCCGCTTATGCCGCACCGGGGTCAATGCGCGCTTTGTCAAAAGGAAACGGCCCCGGCCTTTTGGACCGGGGCCGCACCTATTCAAACCGAAAGGACTCAGCCCGGCAGGACCTCAGACACCGCCTGCGCCACCTTGCCCGCGACCTCATCCGCCTCGGCGCGGGTCAGGCAGAACGGCGGCGCAAAGCCCAAAATGTCGCCCTGCGGCATCGCTCGCGCAATGACGCCCTTGGACAGCAGCGCCGCAGAGATGCGCGGCCCCACCTTGTCGCCCGCGTCAAAGTAGGTGCGCGTCTCACGGTCAGCGACAAACTCCACCGCCGCCATCAGCCCCTCGCCGCGCACTTCGCCGACATTGGCATGATTGCCGACCGCATCGCGCAGCGCGCCTTGCAGATAGGCCCCCACGTCCCCGGCGTTCTGGATCAGGTTCAGATCATCCAGCAGCTTGAGGTTGGCCACCCCCGCCGCCGCCCCGATGGGATGCGCCGAATAGGTCCAGCCGTGTCCGATGGGGCCGTTCTCATCGGTCCCCTGCTCCAGCACCTTCCACATGCGGTCGCCCACGATGGACCCGGACAAGGGCGCATAGGCCGATGTCAGACCCTTGGCGATGGTGATCAGATCCGGCGTCATTCCATAGTGATCAGACCCGAACATGCTGCCAAGACGACCAAAGCCGGTCACAACCTCATCCGCAACCAGCAGGATGTCATGCTTGCGCAGCACCTCCTGAATGGCGGCCCAATAGCCCGGCGGCGGCGGCACAATCCCGCCCGTGCCCAGCACCGGCTCACCAATAAAGGCGGCGATGGTGTCCGCGCCCTCGCGTTCAATCAGCGCCTCCAACTCGGCCACGCAATGCGCGGTGAACTGCTCCGGCGTCTGGTCCAGATTATCGCGGCGATAGTAATAGGGCGCCTCGGTGTGGATCACCTGCGCCAAAGGCAGGTCAAACTTCTTGTGGAACAGCTCCAGCCCCGTCAGCGACCCTGTCACCAGACCCGAGCCGTGATACCCCCGCCAGCGCGAGATGATCTTTTTCTTCTCAGGCCGTCCAAGGATGTTGTTGTAATACCAGATCAGCTTGACGTTGGTCTCATTCGCGTCCGACCCCGACAGGCCGAAATAGACCTTGGACATGCCCGCAGGCGCGCGGTCGAGGATCATCTTGGACAGGGTGATCGACGCCTCTGTCCCGTGGCCCACATAGGCGTGGTAATAGGCTAGTTCCCGCGCCTGTTCGGCTATCGCCTCGGCGATCTCTTGGCGTCCGTAGCCCACGTTCACGCAATACAGCCCCGCAAAGGCATCCAGCAGCCGGGTGCCATCCCGGTCGGTGATGTGACAGCCCTCGCCGGACTTGATCACACGGGTTGCCGTCTCACCCCGCGCGTGCTGCGCCAGATGGGTCGAGGGGTGAAAGAAATTCTCGCGGTCCCATTCCGCCAGTTGGTCATTGGTCTTCATCCATGGCTCCTGTGTCGCGGCGGCGCGCCGCTGTTGTCTGGAAAGGAGGCCCCGGGTCACGCGCGGATCGGGTGCCAGAGGCTCCTCGCCCCCCGGCAGCAGCGCGCAATGCCTTTATTGCAGGGGGTAGCGCCTGCGTAACGGATTCCGGACGCCGCGACCAGTGGTCAAGGCGACGGCAAAGCGTCGTTTTCCGCCAATTGCCTGCCGGGAATCTCGCTGCACGAAAATCTTGCGCCGCGTAAAACCTCAACCTGTTCCATTCCGAAAACTCTTGAAGTCCCCGCCTCCCCGCCCCTACGGCTGGATGGATGATCAGACAGGCAGCAAGACCATGACCGCACCGCATCTCCCCTTTACGATGGCCGAATACGCCCGCCGCATGGCCTTGGTCGAGGCGCGCATGGAAACGCTGGGCCTTGATGCGCTCTATGTGCAGGACCCGTCGAACATGGCATGGATGACCGGCTATGACGGCTGGTCGTTCTACGTCCATCAGGGCGTGATCGTCATCCCCGGTGAACCGCCGCTTTGGTGGGGCCGCGCGATGGATGCCAACGGCGCGCTGCGCACCGTCTGGATGGAACCGGAGCGCGTGCTGGGCTACGCCGATGACTTTGTCCAATCGACCGAGGTGCATCCGATGCAGGACCTCGCCGCCCACCTGCGTGCGCGCGGCGTCGGCACCGGGCGCATCGGCGTCGAGATGGACAACTACTACTATTCCGCCCGCGCCCATCAGACCATGTTGACCGAACTGCCTGACGCTACCTTCCACGACGCCACGGCGCTGGTGAACTGGCTGCGCGCCGTCAAATCGGGTGAGGAAATCACCTTTATGCGCCGCGCCGCGCGGATCTCGGAAAAGATGGTCGATGGCATTCTGGAGCGGGTCGAACCGGGCCTGCCCAAGAACGAACTGGTGGCACAAATCCTTGGCGACGCGGTGCGCGGCGCGGATGGCCACTGGGGCGACTACGCCGCCATCGTGCCGCTGCTGCCCTCGGGCGTTGACGCCTCTGCCCCGCATCTCACATGGGACGGTCGCCCGTTCGAGACCGGAGAGGCGACATTCTTTGAACTCGCAGGCTGTTACCGCCGCTACCACACGCCCTTTTGCCGGACCGTGTTCCTGGGCAAACCACCGCAACACCTGCTCGACGCGGAAAAGGCGCTGGTTGAGGGGCTTGAGGACGGCTTGCAGGCGGCCCGCGCCGGCAACACCGCCGGCGACGTGGCCCGCGCGCTCTACGCCGCGCTCGCCAAAGGCGGCATTCAACGCACCGGGCGCTGCGGCTATTCCATCGGCCTCAGCTATCCGCCCGACTGGGGCGAACGCACCATGTCCATCCGCACCAGCGACGACACGATCCTGCAACCGGGCATGTGCTTTCACTTCATGCCCGGCCTCTGGATGGACGACTGGGGGCTGGAAATCACCGAATCCATCCTGATCAAGGAGGACGGCGCCGCCGAATGCCTCTGTGATCGCCCCCGCAAGATGTTCGTAAAGGACTGATATGGAACTGCTCTACCGGACCGAGGGCCTGCTGGGCGAGTTGATCGGCTTTCCCACCGTGTCAGCAGACGGCAACCTTGACCTGATCGGCTGGGCGTCCAACTACCTCAAAGGGCTGGGCGCGGTCTGCGATGTCTCGCTGGACGAATCCGGGACCAAGGCCAACCTCTTTGCCAGTTTCGGGCCAGAGGGTGACGGCGGGCTGGTCCTGTCGGGCCATTCCGACGTGGTGCCCGTCGCCGATCAGGAGTGGTCCTCTGACCCCTTCGTCATGGAGGACCGTGAGGGGCGTCTTTACGGTCGCGGAGCCTGCGACATGAAAGGGTTCATCGCCTGCGTTCTGGCCCTCGCCCCCGAAATCGCGCAATGGCCGCTGAAACGCCCCGTCCATATCGTGCTGACCTACGATGAGGAGGTCGGCTGTTTCGGCGCCCGCGCGCTGGTTGAGGAGTTGCGCGCCCGAGAACTGCGCCCCGCCACCGCGATCCTGGGTGAGCCGACGATGATGCGCGTCATCGACGGGCATAAGGGCTGTTTCGAATACACCACCCGGATCACCGGCTGCGCGGGCCACGGCTCTGCCCCCGATCAGGGGGTCAACGCCGCCGTCTGTGCCACGCGTTATGCCGGTCGCCTGATGGAGTTGGAACAGGACCTGCGCAGCCGCGCACCCGTGGACAGCCCGTTTACCCCGCCGTGGACCACGCTCAACATTGGCCGCATCCAGTCGGGCCACGCGCACAACGTCATCCCCGACCATGCCGAGATCGACTGGGAAATGCGCCCGGTGCAACGCGCCGACGCCGACCATGTCCTGACCGAGATCGACCGCTACGCCGCCACCCTGCTGCCCGCCATGCGCGCCGTCCACGCAGAGGCGACCATCACCCGCGAGGTGATCGGAGAGGTCGGCGGGTTGCACCCGGTCCCGCACAACGCCATCGCCAAAATCGTGTCGGAACTGACCGGCGCAAACGGTGCGGATGTGGTGGCCTTTGGCACAGAGGCCGGGTTGTTCCAGTCACTGGGCATGGATTGCGTCGTCTGCGGACCCGGCTCTATCGAGCAGGCGCACAAACCCGACGAATACGTCAGCCGAGACCAGCTTGCCGCCTGTCTGGAGATGCTCAAGGGGCTGGAAAAGCACCTTACCTGAACGCCTTACCCGCCGGTTTCCCGATTTTCGGAACGGCTGAACAACGTTTAACACCCGCTTCAGGACCGCACAGGCCTCTGCGTGACAGGATCAATCCAACGATCCCCTCACCCGCAGGAGCACATCATGGCCTTCCTTCAGATCCAGACCCGCACACCCCTCGCCAACCGGTCCCCCCTTGCGGGCCTTGCCGGACTGATCCGCGCCATCCTGACCCGCCATCCCAACCGCCAGACCACCCGCCCGCGCAAATCGCCTGAACAGATCCTCGCCGCCCAGACCCGCCGCGCCGAGGCCCGCGCCGCCGTCGACCGCCTGCTGCGCTAAGGCGGAAAGCCGTTGCCCTCCAGCGCGGCAATGACCGCACCCGTGTAGGTCTTGTTGTCCTGTGGCCGCGTCCTGCGAAAGGTCGATACGGTCATATCCGGCACCTTGCGGCGAAAGATTTCTGCCATCCGGGCCGACTCTTCCTTGCGGCCCACCGCCCAATAGGCCCCCATCAGGCCAAGGTGGATCGTGGCGAATTCGGGGTATTCCGTCAGCGCCTGTTCGAAATGCGTCACCGCGCCTTCGAAATCGCCCAACTGGAACAACGCATTTGCGATCCCCGAGGTGGTGACTCCAATTTGCGGATGCAGCGGGCTGATCCGCCGTGCCCGGCGCAATTCAGCAATCGCCGCCTCGTTTTCGCTGCGGTAGTTGTGGACCCAGCCCAGCAGCATCGCCACAACGCCAGAGTTCGGGTTCAGCGCCTTGGCCCGTTGCAGCGCCGTCAGACCACGCTGCGTGTCGCCGCCGACATAGGCGATGTGATGCCCGGCATAGGCCAGTGCCAAAGGATCGTCCGGGTCGGCGTCCAGCACCTCGCGCGCCAGCGGCAATGCCGCCGCCGCCTGCTCAAACGTCCACCACCGTGTCGCCACCGCCCCGGTGTGCGCGTAACAGATCAGCGCCTTGGCCTGCAAATACTCCGGGTCCAGCGCCAGCGCCTGTTTCAGCAGGTCCAGCCCCTCCTGCACGCTTTTCAGCGTGTTTTGCCGGTAGACCAGCGGCGCGGCGCGCAGGCACAGATCATAGGCGGCAAGGCTCTCGGTCGGCTTGGCCTTGGCCCGCGCGGCTTCGGCCCAGATCAGCTTGGGTTCCAGCGCGGCGGCGACGTGTTCCGCCACTCGGTCCTGCAGGTCAAATATCTCGCTGGCCAGCCCGTCGAACCGGTCGCGCCAAAGGGTATGCCCGGTTTCGGCCTCGACCAGTTGCGTGAAAATACGCATCTGGTCGCCCGCCTGCTGGATGCTGCCCTCCAGCACATAGCGCACGCCCAACTCCCGCCCGACCTCTGACAGGTCCACCATGCGCCCCTTGTAGGTGAAACTCGACGTGCTGGAGATCACGAAAAAGCCCGACACCCGCGACAGCGCCATGATGACCTCGTTCACGATGCCATCGACAAGGTAGTCGCGGTCCTCCGATCCGGTCAGATTGGCAAAGGGCAGCACCGCCAGCGACGGAATATCGGGTACCGGCAGCGCCTTGACCAGCGCAGGGGCAGCCTCTGCCGGTCCGGTGTTGGGGCCGATAAAGCGGTATCCGATCCCCGGCACCGTCTTGATCGTTTCTCGGCCCAGCGCCTTGCGCAGCCCGGCGATCTGAACAGTCAGGTTGCTTTCCTCGACCATCAGGCCCGCCCAAACCGCGTCCAGCAGTTCGGCCTTGGACACCACCCTGTCGGCGTGTTCGACCAGTTGCACCAGCACGTCAAAGGCCCGCGCGCCCAGCGCGATCTCGTTTCCGTCCAGCAGGACGACCCGCTGATCGTGAAGAATTTCCAATGTCACCGGACAAATCGCCTTTTTCCGGGCCTGTCCCGGCAGAGATATTCGGCGAGTATGGGTCATGACCCACCCCCGCCGCAAGCCTTTGGCGGCGGGGGCGGATTTGCGGGCAATTCTTAACGAATGATGAATCCGCCTCTGTAACCCGTTGATTTTCCGTGGTCGCCTGTGTGTCCACGCGTGGACACTCCTTTTTCGGCGGCTCTCGACAAGGCCCCGTTCCACCCCCATCATGGCCGCCAAATTCCCGGGAGGAACCTCTATGAAAACCATCGTCGCCCACGGCGCGCATGACCTCAGGATCGAAGAGAAAGACATGCCCACGCCCGGCCCCGGCCAGGTCCTGATCCGCCTTGAATCGGGGGGCATCTGCGGCTCTGACCTGCATTATTATCACCAAGGCGGCTTTGGCACGGTCCGCCTGAAAGAGCCGATGATCCTGGGACACGAAGTCGCCGGCAAGGTCGAAACCCTTGGCCCGGATGTCACCTCGCTCACCCCCGGCCAACGCGTCGCCGTCTCCCCCTCCCGCCCCTGCCATGCCTGCCGCTTTTGCCACGCGGGCCAGCCCAACCACTGCCTCAACATGCGCTTTTACGGCTCGGCCATGCCCTTCCCCCATATCCAAGGGGCCTTTCGCGAATACCTCGTCGCCGACGTATCCCAATGCGCCCCTGCGGACGACCTGACCGCCGGAGAGGCCGCCATGGCAGAGCCCCTGTCAGTAGTCCTCCACGCCGCCAAACGGGCGGGCGACCTGCTGGGCAAACGCGTCCTTGTGACAGGCTGCGGCCCCATCGGCGCGCTGGCCGTGCTGGTCGCCCGCGCCGCGGGCGCCGCCGAGATCGTCGCGACGGACCTCACCGATTTCACGCTCCAGATGGCCACACAGGTCGGCGCGGACCGCACGGTGAACATGGGCAAAACCCCCGACGGGCTGTCCGCCTATACCGCCGACAAGGGCCAGATCGACGTGCTGTTCGAATGCTCCGGTGCGGCCCCCGCGCTGATCGCCGCCATCCCTGCGATGCGGCCCGGTGGGATCATCATGCAACTGGGTCTGGGAGGCGACATGACCTTGCCAGTGCAGGCGCTCACGGCCAAGGAACTGCAATTGCGCGGGTCATTCCGCTTTCACGAAGAGTTCTTTACCGCCGTGGATCTGATGCGCTCGGGGCGGATCGACGTGAAACCGCTGATCACCCACGAAGTGGCTCTGGATGAGGCCGAAGAGGGGTTCAAACTGGCCTCGGATCGCAACCGTGCGATGAAGGCCCAGATCCGGTTTTCATGACGGGTGGAGGTCCCGGGTCAAGCCCGGGACAGGGCGGCCCGCCTAGAGCTTCAGCTTTTTGAAGATCGGCTCGGGGATGTTGCGGATGATCGCCATGACCAGCCACCAGATGCGGCGCACATAAATCACGTTGCGCCCCTTCTTCACGGCCTTCAGCACCGCCGCGCCAACCTCTGACGGATCAGCGGTCAGCTTTTCGGGCAGGTCCAGCCCCTCGGTCATGGCGGTGTTCACAAAGCCCGGCAGCACCGTGACCACATGCACGCCCTTGGCCGCCAGCCGGTTGCGCAGCCCGGACAGGAAGGCGGTGAAGCCTGCCTTGGCGGAGCCATAGACGTAGTTCGTGGCCCGCCCCCGATCACCGGCAACAGAACTGACCCCAACCAGCGTGCCCGATCCGCGCGCCTCGAACCGGTTGGCCAGCAGCGCGAGGATGCCAGTGGGCCCCTCAAAGTTTGTGCGCATCACAAGGGCGGCCTGCGCAAGGTCCTGTTCGTTTTCCCCCTGCTCTCCCATGTAGCCGACAACGCTGACGGCGACCTCAGGCAGGGCGGGCAATCCGTCAACGAACCCATCGAACCCGTCGCGGTCCAGCACATCGAAATCATGCAACGTGACCTCTACCCCGTGCCGAAGGGCAATATCTGCCCGCGCTGTTTCCAGCCCCGCAGACCCGCGCGCGGCAAGCTGGATCGGATGACCCGCAGCGGCAAAGGTATGGGCGATGGCCAGCCCCATGTCCGAACGGGCGCCAAGGATGAGGACGGGGAGTGCGGTCACAGCGATAGCCTTTCGGATTGGGCAGAGGCGAAATGGTCCTTGAGGCCGCGCGCCTCGCGCAGCGCCTCAAAATCGGCGGTGCGTGCGTCGGCCTCGCGCAGGGTGTCTGCCCCCATCCGGCTGTCCTTGGCCAGGTAGAACCGCCCGCCGTGGGCGACGGCAATGGTGTCCAACTGGTCCAGCAGTTCCAGCGTATGCGGCTTCATCGGGAAGTCGAGCGCCAGCGTATACCCCTCCATCGGGAAGGAAAACGCGCTGTCCTGCGGGCCAAAGCGTTTGAGCACCGCAAGGAAGGACCCCGCGCCGGCATCCGCTATCGCCTCTAGCAGGTCGGTCAGTCCGTCCCGCGAGGTGTCCAGCGGCAGGACACATTGGAACTGGGCAAAGCCCCGGCGGCCATAGATGCGGTTCCATTTCAGGACCGCGTCCAGCGGGTAGAAATAGGTATCCCAATCCACCAGCGCCTTGGTCGGTTTCCACGCGCCGACGCGGTAATACAACTCGTTGAAGGCGCGCACCGTCCAGCGGTTGAGCGCGAAACCAGGAAAGTCGAACGGCACGGACAGCGCGCCCTTATGCCCGGCGTCAAGCGGGGTCTTGGCCTTTTTGCCGTCAAGGTCGGCGCGCGTCGCATGTTCGCCCAGCATGACCAGCGAGCGGCCAAGATGCTCGCCCCGGCTCATGCAGTCGATCCACGCGACCGAATAGGGCACATGGGCGTTCTGCTCAAACAGATCCATCGCGGTGTGCAGATCCGGCGCGGGCAGTGTCGTCTGGTTGATCCACGCCGTTTCCACCGGGCGCAGGCGGATGGCGGTGCGGACAATCACCCCGGTCAGCCCCATCCCGCCCAGCGTATGACGGAACAACTCGGCATCCTGATCGCGTGAGATGCGGCGGATTTGACCGTCAGGCCCCATAAGGTCGATCCAGTCAACGCAGGAGCCGAAACTGCCATCGACATGGTGGTTCTTGCCATGCACATCGGCAGCAATCGCGCCGCCCAGCGTGACGAACTTGGTCCCCGGGGTGACCATCGGGAACCAGCCACGCGGCAAGAAGGCGTCGATCAAGTCACCCAGCAGCACGCCCGCCTCGGCCTCTAGCTGGCCGGTTTCGGCGTCGAAGGACAGCATGTGGTTGAAGTGGCGCATATCCACAGTGGCGGGGGCACCAATGGCGCTGTCCCCGTAGGACCGCCCGTTGCCCCGTGCGATAACCGGCGTGTCGCCGGTTAAGCGGGCCTGCAAGGCGTCCAGATCACGCGGCTTGCAAAGCTGGGTTTCGACAACGGGAAAGCGGCCCCAACCAGACAGTTTCATGACGACACTCCAAGACGCGCATCGGTGAAGACAAAGCGCCGGTCCAGATTGTACTTGATAACGTAGCCGACCATGAGGCCAATCACCGCGCCCGCCTCACGCATCTGGTCGCTGTGCCAGATCAGCCAAAAGGCGGTTTCCGTGCCCCAGAAGATCGCCGTCGTGACGATGCCCATGATGGTGTACAGCGTGAACTTGCGCCCATGCGCGCGCAGCCCACTGGCGTCGTCGAAAAAGATCCACCGCTTGTCGAGGGCATATTTCACCACCAGACCGGCCAGCGTTCCCGCCGCCACCGCCAGCGCGAACGCGGCGCCACTGTCCCCCCCCATCAGCACAAGCCGCTGCACGCCCAGATTGGCCAAAGTCGCCAGAACGGCGAACCCGGCGTAGCGCAGGATCAGGACCTGCCGCGACATCCTAAAGCGTTCCCGCCAGTGCGAAACACAGGCTGAGAACCACGCAGATCTGGCTCACCCGGTCGCGGGCCGCGTAGACCAGCGGGTCATCGTGCATGTGGCCCCGGTGCGCGATCATGACAGTCCGCGTGATCCAGAACAGCAGCACCGGGCCGATGCCCCAAAGCATGATCGGCGCTTTGTAGAGCACCGTGACATCGGGTGAATCGAGATACAGCACCAGCACGAGGACCGAGACAAAGCCCGCTGCGATGGCGATCATGGTGATGATCGGCAAGTCACCCACGTTGTAGCCGCGCCCGCGCGCCCGCAGGGTGCCCCTGCGGGCGCTGTCGACCAGTTCCGCCTGACGCTTGACGGCGGCGAGCGACAGAAAGAAGAAAATAGCAAAGGCCAGCATCCAGACCGACAGCGGGATGCCGGTGGCCACCGCGCCCGCGACGATGCGCATGGTGTACAGCCCCGCCAGCACGCAGATGTCGATCACCATCTTGCGTTTCAGATGCAGCGAATAGGCGGTGGTCAGGACAAAATAGCCGCAAACCACGGCGAAAAACGACGGCCCGACCGACAGCGACACAACGGCCCCGGCGATGAACAGCCCCGCCGCCATGAGCATCCCATGCGACAGCGGCACCTCGCCGGAGGCAAAGGGGCGGTGCCGTTTGCGAGGATGGGCGCGGTCGGCGTTCAGATCAGTCATGTCGTTGACCACATAGACGCTGGAGGCGATCAGGCTGTAGGCGACAAAGGCCGCGACCGCAAACGTCAGCGTTGCGGCGTCGAACTGATGCCCGGCAAGCATCGGCAAAAAGACAAGGATGTTCTTGAGCCACTGGTGCGGACGCAGCGCCTTGATGTAGGGCCGAACGCTTTGCTGCACCGTGGTCAGGTGCTCGACCTCTTGGGAGACGGCCTCTGCCTCGGCACGCAAGCGGGCAGAGGCGTTGACGGTGACGGCCTTGGCGGCCTGCTTCCAGACTGGCAGATCGGCGGCGCTGTCCCCCATGTAGATAAAACCGCCCGCGCCGAAACGCTCTGACAGAAAGGTGGCCTTGGCGGGGCCCTTGAGGTTGCGACTGCCGTCAGACCCGTGGACCTCGTCGAACACCTTGAGATGCTCGGCGATGGCCTCGGCCAGCGACTGATCGGATGCGGTGACTAGCGCGGTGCGGCCACCTTTGGCGCGCCACGACTCGATATAGGCAAGCACCTTGCGGTCGAAAGGCAGGGTCGCGGTTTCCAACCGGGCAGTTTCGGCGAGCCGTTGCTTGAGCGCGGCGCGCCCCTGCCCTAGCGCCCGAACGGCGGTGAGTGCGACGGTCCAGTCCCGGCCGAAGGCTGTCCAAAAGCTTTCGTACAGCATGTCGCTGCGCAGCAGTGTACCATCAAGATCGACAACCAGGATCGGAAGGCTTCCGCCGTGGCTCGCACGGTCGCCCTCTCCGTCCGGCACTTCGTCCGGACCGCGTGCTGTATCTTGCGCGTACATTCTGTTGCCTGCTCAGGTGTTTGTTTTGCCAATAGTCTAAAAGAGCGTGTCTTTGCCGTCGAGGCAGGAATGTGGCGCTCAGGAGATGTGTCCGACGCGCCACAGGCCGTCGCTGTTGATCCGCTGGTCGATGTCCGGGTCCAACGGTAACTGGCAACCAAGCCGGTCGATACCGTCCAAGTCCCCGGCACTGGCTGTCACCCCGTGACCCGGCGGTCGCGATCAGGGACGGTGCCGAACCGGACATGGCCGATGACGGGCCGGAGCGCGGCCAGACGCGGCAGCAATTCGCCCTCAGCCCGCGCCACATGGCAGCACTCGAACAGCCGCAACGCGTCATACGCGATGGCCTTGACGCGGCAAGTGCGCCCGCCCCACACTCCGCCCGATGAGGAACGAGTGGCGCTGCCGGGTAACGGTAGCGGAGGGAGACAAACATGATCAGCCAAGAGCTTAACGACCAATTGACACGCGTGGGCAAAGGGCAACCGGCGGGAGAGGTGTTGCGCCGTTACTGGCAGCCCGCCGCGCTCAGCGACGAACTGGCCGGGCCGCGTCCCGTGGTTCCCGTGACCCTGTTGGGCGAACAACTGGTCCTGTTCCGCGACAACGAAGGCGCGTTGGGGTTGATCGGGCGGCACTGCCCGCACCGGGGCGCGGACCTGTGTTACGGTCGGCGTGAAGACAACGGGCTGCGGTGTCCCTTTCATGGCTGGCATTTCGACCGCACCGGCCAGTGCGTCGAACAGCCGGGCGAACCCGAAGGCAGCCGGATGCATGAACAAATCCGCACACCCGCCTATCCCGTGGTCGAAAGGAACGGCATCGTCTTTGCCTATCTCGGTCCAGGCGATCCGCCGCCCTTTCCGAACTTTGACTGCTTCCGCGCGCCCGGCACGCATGTTTTTGCCTTCAAGGGGTTGTGGGAGTGCAACTGGTTGCAGGCGATGGAGGTCGGGATCGACCCGGCGCACGCCTCTTTCCTGCACCGTTTCCTGCAGGACGAAGACCCCAAGGACAGCTACGGCAAACAGTTCCGTGACAGCGCCGCCGACACCAACATTCCGATGACAAAGCTGCTGCGCGACTATCCCCGCCCGGACATCCGCGTCGATGAGACGGATTTCGGCCTCAAGCTGACGGCCCTGCGCCACATGGAAAACGGACTGACCCATGTCCGCGTGACCAACCAGATCTTTCCGCAGGCGATCTGCATCCCGATGAGCCGGGAAATGACCATCACCCAGTGGCACGTGCCCGTCGATGATGAGACCTGCTACTGGTATTCGATGTTCACCAACTTCACCCAGCCTGTGAACAAGGAGCTGATGCGCGCGCAACGCCTGAAAGAGCATCGCTTGCCGGACTATGCCCCGCTGAAAAACAAGCGCAACGACTATGGGTACGACCCCGAGGAACAGGCGCGCGAGACCTATACCGGCATGGGGCTGGACATCAACGTACATGACCAATGGGCGGTCGAAAGCATGGGCCGCATTCAGGACCGCACGCAAGAGCATCTGGGCAAGACTGACGTCGGCATCGTCCGTTATCGCCGGATGCTGCGCGCCGCCATCGCCGCACTAGAAGCTGGGGACGAGACGGCACTGCCGATGCGCGGCGACGTGGACCCCGCGACACTTGCCGGACCGCTGTCCAACGATGCCATCGCCGACAGCGCCGACTGGGAGGCCGCTAGCCTGCGCGCCGATGGCGACCGTCGGTCTGCCTGCCCTTGGGATGCGGCGCTCTGATGCCGGCGCGAATTTCAGCCGGGCGGCTGGGGCGGGACGGGTTAATCGATACCAAGGCGGCGGCGGATGTGCTGGACCGTGTGCAGGCCGAAGGGATCGAGACGGTTCGCATGGTCTTTGCAGACGCGCATGGCATCTTGCGAGGCAAAACGGTCACGCGCCGCGCATTGGAAGGTGCCTTTACTGCCGGGTTGCGCGCGCCATCGACCTTGTTGCTGAAGGATGTCTCGCACCGAACGGTCTTTCCGATCTGGTCCGAGGACGGAGACGCCCCAATGACGGGCGCCAGCGATGTGCTGCTGGTGCCGCGCCCCGAGACGTTCACCCCGCTGCCGCACGCGCCACATTCCGCAATGATGCTGTGCCGCGTGTTGCGCACGGACGGCGCGACGATCGGCTTTGACACGCCAACGATTCTGCAAGGAGCCGTGGACAGGCTGGCGACACAGGGCATGAGGGCGGTCATGGGGCTGGAGGTTGAGTTTCAGGTCTTTGTGCCCGTTGACGCCGCGCTGGATCACGCCGACGCCACAATGCCACCGCGCCCGCCTCTGACTCGTGGAGTAAACCAAGGCTGGCAATACCTGACAGAGACCCGCTACGACGCGGTTGAGCCGCTGCTGGATGCTGTGCGGCGTGGTGCAGAGGCGATGGGCCTGCCGGTACTCAGTGTCGAGATCGAAATGGGACCAAACCAGTTCGAATTCACCTTTGACGCGGCCGATCCGATGACCACAGCCGACCGGGCGGTGATGTTCCGGACCTTGGTCAAGGAGGTCTGCGCGCGTGAAGGATATCTAGCGTCCTTTATGGCAAAGCCCCGGCTGGCAAATTCTGTCGGCAATGGCTGGCACATCCATCAAAGCGTGACGGATCTGGAAGGGCGGAACCTGTTTATGCCCGTCGCTGAGGGACAGTTGAGCGCAGCAGCCTCGGCCTGGATTGGTGGGTTGCTAGCACATGCGCGGGCCTCTTGCATCGCCACGACACCAACGGTGAATGGTTACAAGCGCTTTGCGCCCTTTCAGTTGGCACCGACCCGTATTGGCTGGGGCAAGGACAATCGCGGAGCCATGTTGAGGGCGCTCTTGGTGCCGGGGGATCGCGCCAGCCGGATCGAAAACCGGGTCGCTGACAGCACGGCCAATCCATATCTGGCGCTGGCGTTTCAGATATTGTCGGGGTTGGACGGCGTAGCCTCGGGGCTGGAGGCCCCGGCCCCCTTGGCAAACCCCTATGACGATACCGCAGGTGCACTGCCCGCGACGCTGGGTGCGGCAATCGAGGCTTTTGAGACCTCGACGATGTACCGCGCAGCGTTGGGCATTGAAACGCAGGACTACCTGGTCCGGTTGAAACGCGCCGAATGGGAACGCTATCTGGCCAGTATATCGGAGTGGGAGCAGGCCGAGTATTTCACCGCCTTTTAGCGCGCCTTTCCGAAAATGCGTTAGCGAAACTTTAATGGCTCATCGCTGTCAAAGAGATAGGACACATTCCAATTCTCCGAATCGGAGATACCCCGCGCGGCCAGCATATCAACAATGCGCTTGTCGATGGTATCGACAAATCTGCCAAATTCCATCTCATCTCGAATTACCTTGGCAACATCTTGTGCGATCTGCACCCTTTGCTGCGCAAGCAATTCGCCAATCCAATGCCGGGACGCTTCGGCAAATATCTTGGCCGAGGCGATCATCAATTCGCGCAATTTGTCAATGCTGAGCGCGTCTTTGTCGAGACAGTCCATTGACCCCTTCTTCATCGACGCAACGGCGACGTCCGTGCGCATTTCGGATGAGATCATAACGATTGCCGCGCCAAAGTTCATCGGGTGGTTCTGCACGATCCTTTGGGCGTGCAACCCGTTGCCATGCGGCAGCAGGTAATCGATAAAGATGACATCATAGGTGCGGTCGTCCAGCGCCTTTTCAAACTCCGGAATATCCGATGCTGCCCAAGACCTCACGGGCAGACCAGTTTTCTGGCAGTCGCGTGTAATCCGGTTCTGGTCGAATCGACTGTCGTCCAGAATCAAAATATCGAACCCATTGCTGCGCTGGAACGCGGTAGATGCCTCGTTATACCGTGCTTCCATTGCAGGCAAGTCGCCGGGGGTTTTTGGACCGGTCGGTGTTTGATGCATGGCCTGAACTCCACCCTTGCTTAGAATGCTCATTCACGCTATTTCACCAACCCCTAACAGTCAATTTAGACATCCAGAGCGATTAAATCCAATTCACGGAAAATCATTCACCCTCAAAAATTGCCTGTATGCTCTATGCATGTTATTGGCGTCAAGACAGGCGAAAAATTCCGGACCCCAACCCGATGACACAAGAAACGGCTTCCGTTCGCGAGTTCGATTCATATCTCTATGCAATCACACATGATCTGAAAGGCTTTTCACGCGCAATGCGTGTCATCCCTGAGTGGATCATCGAAGATATGGGCCAGTCGCAGGTCACTCTTCCGGGGGAAGTCGCCGATCATCTGTCCATGTTGCAGCACTACGCGCGCGGGATGGACCGTATGTTGGACGGTCTGACCGATCTTTCGCGCGTCGGTCGGCTTGCCAATCCACCTGCACAAACGTCCCTGCGTGATGCGCTGGATCAGGCATGGGCCCAAATCGGTGACACAGACAGGTTTTCAGCCGATTTCTCTCAAGTCGACGCCACGGTTCAAGCGCCAGACAACGACCTGCAACGCTTGTTGCAAGCTCTGCTCAAGAACAGCATCAGCCACCATGACAAGAACACTGGTTCGGTTAAGGCCAAGGCCTGGCCAGACGGAGATCGTATGATCCTTGAGGTCAGCGATGACGGTCCGGGCATAGAACTCGCCTATCGCGACAAGGTTTTTGAACCGCTGCACACGCTCAGTCCGAAAGACGAGACCGGATATTCCGGGCTGGGTCTGACCGTTGCGCGCAAAGTTGTCGGCACCCTTGGCGGCGAGATCGCGATTGTTGATAGCGCCACCCCGGGCGACCGGGGTTGCACGGTAAGATGCGACCTGCCCGCGGCTTAAACGCGTCCTAAAACGCCCCCTCTCGCAGCATCGTGTCGATCCCCTGTAGGTGCTGTACCTCCAGCGGCTTTTGGATATAATCGCGGACAACCTCATATTTCGAAGCGCGTTTGCGGTCCTGATCCGAGATCGAGGTTGTCAGCATAATAACCGCGGCTTTGACAAAACCCGGGCCAAACCGTGCAACCGCCTCGTCCAGAAACTCGAACCCGTTCATCCGTGGCATGTTGATATCCAGCAGGATGATGTCGATCGAAGGCCGTTCAGGTTTGGCGAAAAAGTCGATCGCATCGGTTGCCATGAGGAAACAGTGCAAGTTTTCGACGAGCGCTGATTTCTTGACGATGCGGGCATAGAGTTTCTGGTCGACGGAATTATCGTCGATGATCATGAGCGAAGAGATCATGGGGTTTCCTTTCTGAGAATGACCGTGAATGTGCTTCCGACCCCCGGTGTGGAGGCGACGAAGATCCGCCCGCCATGGTTCAGCGCAATGCGCTGGCAAATAGCGAGGCCAAGCCCATTTCCGGTGTACTCCACCGTGGAATTGAGCCGCTGGAAGAGTTGGAATATGCGGTCCAGATGGGCCGGATCTATGCCGATGCCATTGTCGGTAACGGAAAGCCCCACGAACCCGTCCGGGGCGTTGACCCGGTCGATCGAGATCACCGGGACGGAGCCGGGGGCGTGGAACTTGATTGCATTGTCGATCAGGGTCGACAGCAGAATCCGCAGTTGTCCCGGCGAGCCGGGCACTTTACCCAGTGCGTTCACCGTAAACTTTGCGCCGCTGTCCGAGACGGCATCGGCGAGATCGGCGATCACTTCGCGCGCAGCCTCGCTCAGATCAACGTCATCCTGCGCGATGGTCGGTGCGATGGCATTTGTATAGGACTGGACATCATCGATCAGGCTGGCCATGCGACCCAGTGCGCCTCGAAGGTCCTTTAGCAATTCGGTGCGATCGGTTCCGGGAGCCTCTCCAAGTTCTTCGCGCAGCGCGTCCGAGATCATAAGCGCAGTATTGGTCGGCGATTTCAGATCATGAGACGTTGCATAGGCAAAGGCACGCAGGTCTTCCGTAGTGGCCTCTGCGAGGCGGATCTGCTCCTGCAAATCCTCGTTCAGCATCTGAATTTGCCGCATCCGCGCCCGCTCTTCGGTGACATCGTGGCGCAGAAGCAGGCTCTCCCCCCCCTTGAGCAATTTCGTGGTCCGCAGAAACGTAATTCCGCTATCCACATGAATTTCGCGCGTGAACCCATCGGTCCAGATTTCCTGCATCTGGCCGTTTATCCAGTCCTCCAAAGGCATTTCGCCAAGATCGACGCGGCCATCCTTGACCAGTCCACGCAGCGCGGCTTCGTAATAATTGCCTTCGACCAGACGCCCGCTGGCAGCGGCGGCGGTCGATGCCGTGGCCTTGTTTACATATTTAATTCGACCATCGCGCTCCAACAGAACGATTCCCAACGGAATTTTGTCAATCAAGTCCTCGGCAATGTCGCGGCGCGCCTCATGCAATCGGCGCTGATACCTGTGCCAACCCAGCCCGCCCATGGCGATGACAAGCGCGGCACCAACTGCTCCAAGAATGCTTGGCAACAGTGTGGAGACCCAGTTCGACTGCGGGTGAAACCAGGCGAGACGCAGGTCTAGATACCGAGAAGAGGCGAGATAGCCGGGGATCACGGCATTCATCTGCGCAATTTGCGGTGCAAGGCCAAAACGAAAACCGACGGCATGTTCCACGTCAAAAATTTTCGGGCTGGCTTCGACGATGCGGCTTTCGAAACCACGTTCAGCCAGTTCGTTGACCATTCGGTGACGCTCGTGCAGGGCGGCATCGATGTGACCGGTTAGCAAGGCAAAGATCAGACCGGTCGCGCTGGCATAGGGCACGGTTTCGGCACCTTCCAGAGCTTCGTTCCGGGCGAAGGACATGTCGGTAGACAGCACGCCAAGACGGACGCCGGACCAGTCATTTGCGGGCAGATTTTCGGCCTTTTCGCTCAGCGAGAAGACAGAATATGGGATCGTCAGTATCGGGAGAGCGAAATCCATCGCGCCGGTCCGGTCGCCGCTGATTGCGGTCAATGACACAAGGTCAAATCGCTCTTTGCCGGGCCCTTTGCGGATCTCGCGCGGGAGCATTTCTTTGAAACGAATTTGCAGACCGGCGCGCTCTGCCAGATCCCGCATCACTTCGACCGAAAAGCCTGTCAGGCGGCCATCCTCGCTGTGGACTACGAACGGTGGTTCATGGCTGAGCCCCACGACCAAAAGAGAGGGGTTTGTCTCAGGCGCCTCGATCCCCCAGCGCGCGCGCAGTGCCTCGAGCGTACCGTTGTTGCCCAATCGCAAAACGGCGCTGTCGATCCGGCTGCGCAATTCTGTGCGGTTGCGGTGCAATGCCACGACACGCGGCAAGATCTGCACCGGAGGCGAAATTTCCGTGTAGCGGTCAGTGAAATCAAAAGCCTCTGCGCCCTTCAGAAATGCGTCCCGAGGACCGGCATAACCGTCCACCTCTCCCTTTTCCAACGCCTGGAAAAGGTCCGACAATGTTGTAAAGGTCACCACCTCGTGACGCAGGAGAACACCGACCAGTTCAGATCCGCTGGCCCCCCGGATCGCCCCGAAGCGCAGGCCGACTTCGGTTGCGGGATCGATCTGTGGGTCACGGTCACGACGCGTGAACAGCGAAACAAGCGTGCGGCCAACAGGGGCGGAATAGTGCGACGGCCCTCTTAAAGACGGCAGATCGGCAATGCCGGCAAGCAGATCCGTCCGCCCCTTGGCCTGCGCCTCCAGCAATTCGGGCAAGGTTTCAAAACGCACCAAGTCGAGCGTAAGCCCCGCCTCTGTTGCCAGCGCGCGGGTCAATTCGATCATGAACCCGGTCAGTTTGCCGTCCGCCGTCTCCTGCATCAGACCGGGGACCGGAGACCAGCCAACGGTAATGTGCTCACTCTCGGCCCGGACGGACGGGAGCGGAAACAACAAAAGCAGGGCCGCGACGAGCCCCAAGGCAGGGTTGAACACCCGCTTCCTTATTGTCAGCCAATTGGCCATTTTCCGCTAAGGACTCCGACCATGTTACCCCGGCGACATGGGTAGTGGATGCGAGTTTCGACGGCGTTAACGGTTTCGGATCCTTCACTGCTATGGGCCTCAAGACTGGTGGAAAACCCGGGCGCGGAGGCATTATCTCCGGATAGTTTTTCCTATGTGGCGTTGCTTGCATGAGGCGCAGCCCCATCGCCCGGGCCGCGGCGAGATTCCACCGGCAAGTTTAGGGATCTCGCTGTTTGGTGATGAAGTCGAAACAGAGTGCGTCTGAAATCGAAACAATCTGCACATAAGAAACAGGCAATCGCGTGTTACGATGCTACGAGTTCCTTTTCGATTTCAGGCCCTCGGCCATGTTTCCAAGACTTCATTTTGCCGCCGGGGCAAAGGCTCGACCACAGATAGCAGACCCGCGTCTGCTTGAGCGCATGGGCCAAACTGACGCTGACCGGTGACCGTCTGCAGGAGATGCTCCATGCCGCCGTTGGACCCTATCGTGCCTATAGACGACCTCGAAGACGTCACTGGCGCATTCGAAATAGAGGTGGTCGCCCGGTTCGACGATCTTGAGGCCGGTTACTGGCAGAGGGTCTTTGACTTCGGCAATGGGCCGCGCGGAAACAACCTGATCCTGACACAAGAAGAGAACGGCAGCGGGATCATGTTCGCGCTCTATCAGGACGGCACGACCTATCGTGTGACGGCCCCTGACGCCATCGTCGAAGGCGAGACAGCGACGTGGAAGGTGGGCATCGACGCCAACGGCACCATGTGGATCGATAAGAACGGCGTGCGGCTGGTCGAAGGGACTTCGGCAATCCCGACCAATGAGCTCCGCGTGAATGAATTGTTGGGCGCCTCCAACTGGGCGGACGATACACCGCTCGACGGCGCGGTTCTGGGCATCGATGTGACAAACGCGGGCGATGTGGTGGATGGCGGGCGGCTAAACGCGCCTACGCAGATCGACGGCGCCTTTCAACTGGATGTGGTCGTGCGGTTCGACAGCCTTGAAGCCACGGCAAACCAGACGGTGTTCGATTTTGGCGGCACTGCGCCCGAAGGCGCGCTCCGGTTACATCAAGTCGGCACGACGGACGACCTGCGGTTCACAGTTGTACAGGACGGCGTGGAATACAGTCTTACCGCCGCAGACGCGATTATCGAGGGAGAGTTGGCCATCTGGTCGGTGGGGATCAACGCGGACGGCCGGATGTGGGTGGAGAAAGACGGCGTTCTACTGGCCGAGGGCACGGGCATCGTACCTGCGGACATTGAGCGCGGCCCGTTGCTGGTCGGGGAGTCGGGGCTCCCTGACGGAGGTGCGCTGGACGGTATCGTACTCGACCTTACGGTTACGCCTGTTGAAACGGGAACGACGGATCCGGTCGACCCTGTAGACCCGGCCGATCCAATTGACCCAGTCGATCCGACCGATCCGGTAGACCCTATTGATCCAACGGGCCCCTCCGATCCCGCCGATCCGACTGATCCACCGAATACGACCGAAGGGCCGCAGCAGATCGACGGAGCCTTTCGGATCGACGTCACCGTGCGGTTCGATGATATTGATGGCGGCTATTGGCAGCGCATCATTGATTTTGGCGACGGTCCGGCCTCCAACAACATCCTGTTCACCCAGATCGACAACACCTCTGGCATCATGCTGGAACTCTGGCAGGACGGCCAAGTCTACCGCGTTGTTGCGGAAGGCGTGATTGTCGAAGGCGAAACTGCCGACTGGAGTTTTGGCATCGACGAAAGCGGTCTCATGTGGATCGACAAGGACGGCACCCGACTGGCCGAAGATCAGGGTGTGGTGCCCGAAGATGAAGAGCGGGCCAACCTTCTGGTGGGCCAATCCAACTGGGCCGGAGACGCGCCGCTGATCGGCGAGATAGGTTCACTGTTTGTCTACAATGGCGCGGTGCCTACAGATCCCATCGCCCCGGAAGAACCAATCGATCCGGTAGACCCGGTCGATCCCACCGATCCAACAGGGCCAACCGACCCGGTCGACCCCGCCCCCCCGGTCGTAGGCAGTGGCGACATGGTCATCGTCGCGCATCAGGACGACGACCTGTTGTTCATGAACCCCACCCTCGACGGATTAATAGACGGCGACGGCCCTGTGACCACGATCTACCTTACGGCGGGGGACGCCGGACGGGATGAATCCTACTGGGCCGGACGCGAGGCGGGTGAAAAGGCCGCCTATGGCCATATGGCCGGGGCCGACGACTGGGTGGACGAAACTGTCAGCCTGACCGTCGGCGACCAGACCTTTGACGTGGCCAGTTCCTACCTTGCCAGCCAACCGGAGGTGCGACTTTACTTTTTACGGCTTCCAGACGGGTTCGGCGATGGCAGCGGATCGGAAACCTATGGATTCCAGAGCCTTGAGCAGCTGGCAGAGGGAGAAATCGCCACGGTCACCGCCGTGGACGGCAGCGCGACCTACACCTCAGACGATCTTACCGGGGTCTTATCGGCGCTTCTGGACCTTCACACACCGGATCACATCCACATTCAGGACCATACGACCGAATATTCCGGGATCGAACACTCCGACCATCTGACCTCCGCCGCCTTCGCCACCGACGCCGTGGAAGGGTACAATGCCGATTTCACGGTCACCAGCTATGTCGGGTACGCCTCCTGGGGGCTGGAAGAAAACCTGTCGCCGGAGGACGAGCTTGTGGTGCGGAGCACCTTTGACACCTACGCAAGCCACGACCCTTTGGTTTTTGGCAGCGATGGCGCGCTGATCGGTGCCTATGAGGATTGGGTACAGCGCGAATACATCGCCAATGAATACGATGTCAGTGCCTCAGGCACGGGCCTTTACGACGCTTTGATGCTGCCCCCGGACAGCGCGGACCTGCCCGAAGAGGACGACGCTCCACCGGCCGAAGCTGAGATAGAGGTTGTGCTTTGACGGCAAGGGCAACGGCATAAGATCGCCATCTTACCGGTCGTGATCACATCCGCAGGCCATTCATGACCGGGTGCGATGATAGGTCAACGCCATGGCGATGCAGGGATCCAAGAGATGCATGGGCAGCGCCTCTGAGAGCGGCAGGTTCACCGCGCGATTGCCATCATATTTCAAGTCCGGAAAACGGTTTCGCCAGTGTTCGACCAGCGAGGTCTGGCAGTGCACGAGCATTTGCAGCATTTCTGGGACGCGGGGTTTCCAAGTGAGCCGGATTGTCGTGCCCGCCCCCGTGATCGGCGTCAGATAAGCGGGCTCGCCCCATTTCAGGGTTTCAGTCATGGGCCCGGCTTGCAGCCGTTCCGCAGCGTCGAAAATATGCCCGCGCAAGACACCGAAATGAGCTTGCGCCCGCTCCGGGTAGACGGCGACAACCGCAGCGACAGCAGGCACAATCGGCGGCATGGCGTTGTTCGGCGATGCTGTCACGGAACAACGACGATGTTGCCGGTATGGGTTTTAGCGATGAAGGCGGATTGCGCGTCGCGCAGGTCTTGGAGCGCGAATGTCGCCGCCAGCGCCGGTCGCACCTCACCGGACTCGATATAGCGTACGAGATTTGCCATGACCTCAACATCGATGACGGTCGACCCGGTAAAGGTAAGGTCGCGCAGGTACAACGTGCGCAGGTCCAGATCAACGATCGGACCGGCGATTGCGCCCGAACAGGTACAACGTCCGCCACGTTCCAAGATATCGATCAGTTTCGGCCAGTACGGCCCTCCGACAACGTCCGCGACAACGGTAATCCTTTCGTCGCCCAAAGCTTGGCGCAGGTTTTCAGGGGCGCGAGGCAGAATGCGGTCCGGGCCAAGTTGCGCCACATCCTCATGCTTCGCCTCGGAGGCAAGCGCGATCACCCGCGCACCACGCCGCTTGGCCAGTTGCACAAGGGCGCCCCCTACCCCGCCGGAGGCACCGGGAACCAGAACCACGTCCGCCGCCGTGACTTTGGCACGGACAAGCATCCCTTCGGCGGTCGAGTATGAGCACGAAAACGTCGCCAGTTCCGGGTCCGACAATGAGGAGGTCACCGCCACTGCATTCCGTGCGGGCATGGTGGTGTATTCGGCAAAACCGCCATCGCGTTCAGACCCGAAATAGCCTGTGCGGTTCTTGTCGCTCAGGTTATCGGGGTCGCGCAGCCAGCAATCGACGATGATCCGCTCACCAATGCGGGCCGCATCGACACCATCGCCCACGGCGACGATCCTTCCACAGACGTCCGCGCCCTGAATGCGCGGGAACTTGATAGGCGCTCCGCCCCACGACGGGTCGTCTTGGTCGACGTCTTGATACCCGACCCCGCTCGTTCCGTAGGTCACGGTTTTTGAATACCAGCCCGTGCGCGTATTGATGTCCGTGTTGTTCAGCCCGCAAGCGCCAACACGAACCAACACCTCGCCCGCTGCAGGATGCGGGCGTGGCCAGTCCTCGTGCAGAACGATCTGGTCAAGGTCGCCATGGCCCGTTGTAACCATTGCGCGCATCGTGTCGGGAAGGGTCAAAACGGGCCTCCTTTCGGCATCGGGTCGGCAACCGGACCCCTGTTTGGTCCCAAAGGACAATTACCAGCTTTCCCCGCACCGTATCACCGCTTGCATCTGCGCGTCCCGTGAAGTTTTGCGATTGCAGCCTACCGCCCGCCCCACTTTTCGATGCTGAGGCTTTCAAGCACGACACCCTTGCAGACTGTATGACCAATGACCCGGTCAAGGAAGTCATCCGCCAACTCCAGTCATGGTGGATCGCACCGATACGTATCCAGACCGCTGGCAGCCGCCCTCGGATGGGACGTATGCTTTCGACTGACCAGCCTACATATGCTCCGCGAATTGGGCGACGCAAGGCGACGTTGGGCGCAGATTATGTAGAACAGAACCTGGCCGCCGCCGATGACGTCACCCGGCCCTTTCAGGAAGCGATGACTGCTTGGTGCTGAGGGTTCGGCAGGGGTGACGATGTGATCAACGCCACGACACGCTTGATGATGAACCTCGCCATGATCGGTGCCTTGGGCAAGATGGCGGTATGGGAAACCCATTGCCGTGGCGCGGTGACGAATGGCGTATCCAAGGAAGAGATCCGCGCCATCATCCACGACATCGGGATTTACGGTGGCGTTCCGCGGGCGCTGGAATGTTTCCGCGTGGCCCGCAAAGTTCTGGAAGACCCGGAGTGACTGACTGACATGTCCCGCACGCCCTGCGCTGCGCCCCGTGTAAAGTCTCAAACCGAATGGGTCACACAGCAGCCTTTACATGTTTTCAGAGGTATAGATATCAAACACCAGCGCCACGCGCTGTGCGCCCGCATCGGAACCTGCTTTCTTGGCCTTAATCAAGGTCGAGATCGTTTCGCGTGCCAAGGCGTCCATCGGGTGTGAAATGACCATGGTGAGCGTCCCGTCGATCAGGGCAGCGCGGGTCGCATCGAATAGCTCATACCCCACGGCGACGAAATCGTCGCGGGTGGTGCCCTCGCGCAGAGCGGCCAGTGCCCCGGTTATCCCGCCACCCGAGATAAGCAGGCCGCAGAGATCAGGGTGGTCTTTCAGCAATCGTTCAACCAGTTCGCGGGCCGCCGCTGCGGACTCGTAGGTTGCCTGCGGTTCAAGCAGCGTAAAGTCAGAATGGTGTTCGCGGAAGTACGACCGGAACCCGCTCTCATTCAATTCCTGATTGCGATACCTGTGATTGCCCAGCAAGATCCCGATCTTGCCCGGTTCCCGCACGATGTTGCCAAAGGCCCAGGCTGCGGTGCGTCCGACCTTCCAGCCGTCCAGTCCAATATAGCTGACATTGCCATGAGCGGACAGCGGAGCGATGAGTCCCGCAACCGGCACGCCCTTTGCCATTACCCTGTCGACGGCGTCCGCCACAATCGGGTGCTGCGCAGCAACCAGCGCAACCGCCTCACAGGTATCACCCAGGGCAATGAGACGCTCCGCCACCCGCTCTGGCGACAAGTCATCCAGATACTCCAGCGACAAGGTGACCGTCTCATCCGTGCGCCGCTTGACTTCGGCCATCATTGCCTCGCCCAGATTGCGATAGAAGGTCCGGGCCTTTTGATGCAGCAATATCCCCAGCTTATGTGTTTCGCGGCCTGTGCGAACAGCATGCTGGATTGTCCCCAGCCCATAAAATCCGATCTCTTCCGCCGCGCTCAGCACCCGTTCGCGGGTCAGTGACCGGACCGATTCCGGTTGGTTCAGCACCCGATTGACGGTCGACACCGAGACGCCTGCCGCTTTGGCAAGATCGGGGATGGTTGGCCGTTTCATCGCAGTTTCTCCATCTCAATTCATCTCAAACCCCGCCCACCCTGACATCAAATGAGACGAAAACAAACGCACGATACAGTCAGACTTGATTTGATCCATGTCAAACTGTCAAGGAAAAGCACGCTGAAATTTCATGGCCTTTGAACAAGGCCACCACATCAGGGAGGGGCGAGGCATGGATGATCTGAAATACGGCACGCGTGACAAGCGCGGCAACTGGACGCCCACTGCAACCCTTGAAATCGCGCCTTTCTGGAACGGGAAGTGGCACAAGATGGGTCACTTTCTCAGGGATTTCATCTGGCCTTGGAACGCCTTTCACATGGCGACCGCCCTGCTGTATTGGATCTTTGTCATCCCGGACATGGAAACCCTGAAAACCCTGTCGATGGGGTGGGTTTTGTACCTGTTTGCGGTGAATGCGGCGGGGATCTTCCTGCTTTACGGCGCGATCGAGATGTTCTTTTACATCAAGCGCAAGCAAGAGACCCGGTTCAAGTTCAACGCAAAGTTCCCGTCGGAAAACCCGTCGGATGTCTTCTGGTTCAAAAGCCAGAACCTTGACAACTTCCTGCGCAGCTTTTTCGTTGGCATCCCGATCTGGACCGCTGCCGAAGTCGGGATGTTGTGGTGCTACGCCAACGGCCTCCATGCGTTTGGCTGGCTCGACTGGCAGGACAATTGGATCTGGCTGATTGCGCTGACATGTCTCGTGCCAGTGATCCACGAAATCCACTTCTTTTGCATCCATCGCCTGATCCACACGCCACGGCTCTACAAGTGGATCCATTCGGTGCACCACAACTCGGTCAACCCCAGCCCGTGGTCGTCGCTGTCGATGCACCCGGTCGAGCATCTGCTTTATTTCGCCGAGATCCTCTGGCACCTGATCATCCCGTCGAACCCGATTGTCATGATGTTCAACAGCCATGCTGTCGGCTACGGCGCGCTGAACGGACACATCGGTTTTGACAAGCTGGAAGTCACCGAAGAGACCGCGCTCGATACCCATGCCTACGCCCACTACCTGCACCACAAATACTTTGAGGTGAATTACGGGGCCGATGGTCTTGTGCCGCTCGATAAGTGGTTCGGCTACTGGCACGACGGCTCAAAAGAAGCCGAAGAGCAGATGAAAATGCGCTTTCGCAAGAAGAAAGAGCGGATGAAAGCAAAACAGTCAAAAAGCATGCCGGCAGAATGAACTGATCCTCGGCGCGCGGAGGAGGTGCGCCGAAGACCGACCATAGATCAATTTACCGCCGAAGTGTCGGCACCCAAGGGGAGGAGACCCAATATGAAACTCAGCAAAATCCTTGCATCCACCGCAGCACTCGCGTTTGTCGCGACCACAGGTCTGGCAGAAAGCCATGGCGGCGCGGACATCTTTGTCATCGGTGGCAAACCGGACGATCCGTTCTGGTCCATCGTCAAACGCGGCGCAGAGGATGCGGGCCTTGTGGTCGAGTCCCAAGGCGGCTCTGTCACTTGGCTTGGGCCGCAGAACTACGACAATCTGGGCGTGGACGCGGCCGAGTTGATCCGGCAGGCCATCGACCAGGGCGCTGACGCCATCATCGGGCCCAACTGGGTTCCCGAGGCCATGGATCCGGCATTCGAGGCCGTTGTGGCCGCCGGTATCCCGCTGGTCATCTACAACGCCGGCGGCATCGAGGCCGCAGATCGCCTTGGCGCGCTGAACTACGTTGGCGCTGTCGACTACAAGGCTGGTGTCGCAGGCGGTGACTACCTTGGCAACGCAGGCAACCTGAATGGCGTATGCATCAACTCTTTGCCCGGTGCCGCCAATATCGAGGACTATTGCAACGGCTTCGTCGAGGGCATCACCAATGCTGGCGGCAAGGGAACGGTCCTGCCGCTGCCCGCAACTGCGCAGGGCAACGTGACAGCTGTTGCGCAGGCCATCCGGGCACACCTGCTGCAAAACCCCGACATCAACGCTGTGTTCACCACCGCCAACCTTGACGCCGTCGGCGCGGTTCAGGGCATCGCCCAATCCGGCAAGGCCGGGCAGGTCGCGCTGTGCGGCATCAACTTTGACGAGGCCATCCTGACCAATATCGCCAACGGCTCACAGGCCTGCGCGATTGACCAGCAGGGGTATCAGCAAGGCTTCTATGCCGTGTCGATCCTGAACGGCTACGTCAACTATGGCCTGACGATCCCGACCCGTGAAATCCTGACCGGCCCGGGCGTCATCGACAGCAAGACCATCGAGGCAACCATGGCTGGTGCCAAGATGGGCACCCGTTGATCACAGACAGGACCTGAGACCGCGCGACTGTCGCGCGGTCTTGCCAGATTACGGACCCTGATCGGGGATTCCGATTGTCTGCATATGGATTGGCCGGGGGAACGCGCATGTCATCTGAGACGACGAAATCGAACGCATTGGGCAACAGGCTTGGCGGTCTTGCCCGTCGACCCGAAGCCGGAACATTCATAGGGCTGATTGCGGTCTACATCTTTTTCGCCAGCCTTGGGGGTAGTATCTTTCTAGGCGCGCCAGGCTGGTCGAGCTTTCTCAACATGGCCGCCGAAGTCGGCATCATCGCCTTGCCCGTCGGACTTTTGATGATCGCAGGTGAGCTTGATATTTCCGTAGGCGCAGTTTTGCCTGCCGCGTCGCTGACCGTCGCGGTGATTTCGGGTCATTATGACTTGCCGACATATCTGGGCATCGCGGCGGGTCTTGGGGTGGGCCTCATCGTGGGTTTCATCAACGGCGTTCTGGTCACACGCACGTCGATCCCGTCACTGATCATCACCATCGGCACGATGTTCGGTGTCATGGGGCTGACCCTTGGTTTTACCGTCATGATCGCGGGCAGCACAGGGGTGTTCATGACCCCCGATCCCATGGCCAAGGCGCTGCTGGGGCAATTCATCGGCGGCATGTTTCAGGTCACGATGTTCTGGTGGGCCGGTTTTATCGTGGCGACCTTTTTCCTGCTGCACATCTCGCCGGTGGGCAACTGGATCTTCGCGCTTGGCGGCGACCGCGAAAGCGCCCGCAACGCCGGTATCCCGTCGAGCCGCGTCTCTATCGGCCTGTATATGTACAGCGGCTTTGCGGCGGCCTTTGTCGGCGTGTCGCAGGTGCTCACCTTTCAAAGCGCGCAGGTGGCCGCCGGGCAGGCGTTCATCTTCAACTCGATCATGTGTGTCGTGATCGGCGGCGTCCTTCTGACCGGGGGCGCGGGATCGGTGATCGGCATCGTGGTTGGCACCCTGACCTTTGCCATCGTAAATCAGGGCATCTTCTTTTCCGGCCTCGATCCCAACATTGGCTCGATCATCATTGGCGCGCTGCTGCTGGCCGCCGTCCTTTCCAACGACAGCTTCCGTACGCTTGCCATGCGCTACGCGGCCAAGAAATCGTAAGGGCGGACCCATGCACATCTTCTCAAACCTGCTTCGCAGCCCCGCTGCCGCCTCTGTCCTCAGCTTGATCGGAGTCTTGGTCTTTTACGTCGTCATCGGCGGTGTGAACCTTGGCACGCTGTTTGGCGCGGCAAGCTGGGTGAATTTCGCCGCCAACCTCGGAATTGTCGCGATCCCTGTCGGCCTGCTGATGATCTCGGGTGAGTTGGACATCTCCATCGGGGCAATGATCCCCGCAGGGGCCATGACCACCGCGATTGTTTCTGGCTATTACGAATTGCCGATCATCTTCGGTATGCTCGCAGCCCTGTCGCTGGGTGTGGTCGTCGGGACGATCAACGGCATCCTGACCATCCGCACCACCGTGCCCTCGCTGATCATCACTCTTGGCACGTTGGTCGCGATGCAGGGTGTGGTGCTGAGCACATCGAAGTTCCTGACAGGTCAGGCAAGCGTGGCGATAACGGCTCCGGATTGGGCCAAGGCCATCTTTGGGCAACTGATCGGCGGCAGTCATCAAGTGATCATCGTCTGGTGGGTCGTGATCGCGGTGATCTTCTGGTTTGTCGTCCACCAGAGCCGCTACGGCAACTGGGTCTTTGCCATGGGCGGCGACCGTGAAAGCGCCCGCAATCTGGGCATCCCGGTCGACCGGATGACCATCGGCTTGTTTATCCTCACCGCCACCTCGGCCAGCTTTGTGGGCATGTGTCAGGCCATCCTGTTCAACTCGGCGCAAGTGTCCGGGGGGATGAACATCATCTTCAACGTCATCGTCAGCGTCGTAGTTGGCGGGGTGCTTTTGACCGGCGGATTCGGCTCTGTCATCGGCATCTTCTTTGGCACGCTGACCTTCGCCGTCGTCAGCCAAGGCATCTACTTCACCGACATCGACCGCAACTGGTCAAGCCTGATCATCGGGGCAATGCTATTGATCGCGGTCGGGCTGAACGAGAGCTTTAGAAAGCTAGTGCTGACCGGGCGACTTCAACGAAACAAAGGGAGCAAGGCCAATGTCTGACAAGACACCTGTCATTGAATTGCGCAAAGTCGACAAGTCATTTGGCCCCATCGACGTCCTGCATGAGGTCTCACTGAAGGTGAACAAGGGCGAAGTGCTTTGCCTTCTGGGTGACAACGGGGCCGGCAAATCGACGTTGATCAAAACGCTTGCAGGGGTTCACAAACCGACGCGCGGCGACATCCTGCTGGACGGCAAGGAAATGCATTTTGACCGCCCCAAGGACGCGCAGGAAATGGGCATCGCCACGGTCCACCAATTTGGCGGAACCTTCCCGCTGATGTCCATCGGGCGCAGCTTTTTCGCCGGGGTCGAACCGACCCGGGGCTGGGGGCCGTTCAAGGTCTATGACCGAAAAAAGGCCAACGACATCGCTGTCAAGGCGGTTCAGGACTTTGGCATCACACGGATTGACGACGGCGACCGTCTGGTCGGCGGTCTGTCAGGGGGGGAGCGGCAGTCGCTGGCCATCGCTCGCGCGGTCCATTTCGGCGCGCGTGTGCTGATCCTGGACGAACCGACCGCAGCGCTTGGGGTCAAGCAGGCCGCTCACGTCCTGCGCATCGTGAACGAGGCAAAGCGGCGCGGGCTGGCCGTGATCTTTATCACCCATCAGGTCATGCATGCGATGGCGGTGGGCGATCACTTTGCCGTCCTGATCCGTGGTGCCATCGCCGCCGATTTCCGCAAGGGCGAAAAGACTCGCGAAGAGATTGCCGACCTCATGGCGGGCGGCGAGTCGATGGCGGATCTCGAAGCCAACATTGAGGGGTACATGGAGACCCACGACGGCCACGCGCCGCAGCCTTCACATTGATAGGTCGGGCAGGCACACTCGTGCCCGGACTTTGCACAAACCTGCCCTGAGAACTTGGATCGGACCTTGTTCGATCCGCACATATGGAGAGCGTCTTGAGTATACGAATTGCCGTCATCGGAGCCGGTTTGATGGGTGCGGACCACGCAAAGATCGTGGCCGAGGACATTCCTGGTGCGACCCTTCAGGTCATCTGCGACATGGACGCGGCCAGAGCCAAATCCATCGCCGACGCCTGCGGTGCCAAGGACACGGACAGTGACCCGGAAGGTGTGATCACCCGTGCGGATGTGGATGCGGTGATTGTGGCCTCACCCGATTTCACGCATGCCCCGCTGTCCAAAGCCTGCATTGCAGCGGGTAAACGGGTAATGTGTGAGAAACCTCTGTCGCAAAGCTCGGCCGAGTGTCTTGAGGTAATGGAGGCCGAACAGGCCGCAGGCGCGCGACATGTGATGCTGGGCTTTATGCGCCGCTATGACCAATCCTATGTCGAGATGCGCGCCGCCCTTGCCAAGGGCGATTTGGGCCGCGCGCTGATGATGCACAACTTTCACCGCAACGTGGAAACGCCCGCTGCGGATTTTACCGGAGCCATGGCGATTACCAACTCCGCCCCACATGAATTCGATGTGGCGCGCCATGTCCTCGGCACCGAATACACCTCGATCACCGCGCATCAACCGCGGCGGTCGGATGACCGCGTCGCGCCTGTTGTGATGGTGCTGGAAACCACCGATGGCCAATTGGTGACCATCGAGATCAACAACAACGCGGCCTATGGCTATGATGTCCGCGCCGAACTTGTCGGCGAGGACGGCAGCATCGCGATAAACAACGTCGCCTATACCCGCACTGACAGCCGTCTGTCCTCGTCCACGCGCTATGACGCCGATTGGCGGGGGCGTTATCACGAGGCTTATGTCCGCCAGAACCGCGCCTTTGCCGCCTTTGTCCAGACTGGCCACTTTCCCGCAATCGCCTCTGATTGCTGGGACGGCTACTGCGCGGCCGTGGTCGCCGAGACCGGGGTGACGGCGCTTCGGTCAGGAATGAAACAGACGGTCGAGATGATCGCGCAACCGGCGTTCTATGCAACGCCGAAAGGTATAGGGGCATGACGCCGGTATGCACCGCTGACAGTCCGTTTGGGACACCGCTGCACGGTATGCCGGTTCATGCCGCGCGCTGCTGGTCTTGCCGCGCGCCGGGCCATGTCCATGGCGCGCAATGGCGGCGGCAAAAGCGGGGCTTTGTTGCGCCGCTGCAATTCAGGCAGAAAGACCTGCCGCACAAAGGCAACGGGCCCGAGGCATCCGTCAGTCCCGTTCAACACGGGATGCGTTCTGCATCGGCCGACTGGAGTCAACGGGACACCTGACCGGAGACCACACACCGAAACCGGCCTGGTGCAACCAAACGGCACCTGCGCCTGCCGACAGACACGCCCTGCCCCAAGACCACAGACAAGAGGAGAAAACCAATGGCCGATTGGATCGACGCCTGCGCCGCGACCGACATCGACGAAGAGGATGTGATCCGCTTCGATCACGGATTACGGACCTTCATCATCGTTCGCGACCACCAGGACAATTACTACTGCACAGATGGTCTGTGCACCCATGAGGATGTGCATCTTTCAGAGGGGCTGGTGGTCGAGGCGACCATTGAATGCCCCAAGCATTCGTCGATTTTCGATTGCTCCAATGGCGAGGTCGAAACGCCGCCCGCCTGCGAAAACCTGCACACATATCCCACCCGCGTCGAAAACGGCCGGGTCTTTGTCGAGGTCTGATCCCGGCACGTTTATCCACGCAAGGGGCCAGCCCCCCTGCCCCTCATGAGGTCCCGGGTCAGGCCCGGGACGGGCTGCACGACAGCAACGGCCCCGCGTCTGCCACGCCTTGCGCGGATCACACACCCTGACCACAGGACATCAAGATGTATCACAACCGCCCCCACGTCTCAGACATTCGCGCGATGAAGCAGCGCGGTGAGAAAATCTCGATGCTCTTTGTGACCACAGCCGAGGAGGCCGCCGCCGCAAATGCGGCGGGCATCCACATGCTGTCGATCGAAGGCAGGTTCTTTGACGCTGATATGCGCGCCGCTGCGGGCGAATGCTTTGTGCAGGTCGGACTGCCCTACGGCGGCTGGGGCCGTTTCGAGGGACGCGCCGTTGCCACCGGAGAAGACTATCTGCGCGCGGCTTTTCACTATGCGGGCATCGGCGGCGACGCCTATTACTGTGCGGCGTCATATGACATCCAAAAGCTGTTGTGTGACAATCACCTGCCGGTCGTAGGCCACATTGGCCTGATCCCTTCCTACATCACATGGACCGGCTGGCGCGCCGTGGGCAAAACCGCAGACGAGGCACTGGCGCTATGGAAACACACCCAAAAGCTGGAGGAAATCGGCGTCTTCGGAGCCGAGCTTGAGGTGGTGCCCGACCGCGTCGCGAAATTCCTGACCGAGAATTCCTCGCTAGTCATGCTGGGGATGGGCGCGGGCAAACATGCGGATGCGCAGTATCTGTTCACCGAGGACGTCTGCGGTTACGGCAAGAACCACAAGCCGCGCCACGGCAAGGTGTACCGCAATTTCGCGCCCGAGCTTAAACGGTTACAGAATGAGCGCATCGCCGCCTTCAAAGACTACAAGGCCGATGTCGACTCTGGTGGCTACCCGGAGGCCGCGCACAGCGTCACCATCAAGGATGACGAGTTCGAGGCGTTCCTAGGCGCGGTGCAGGGCTGATACCACTGTGATTATTGGGGCTCCATGCGCCTCTGTCCGCCTGTCCGGCTGGGGCTCTTGGCATCCCCAGCTTGATGGACAGTGACCCGCGTGACAAAACTGTTGGAGTCGTCGGGGCGAGTTTTCGCGCGGCATTGTGACGGAGCAGCCTCATGCGGATCATCATCTTTGGCGTTGGCGCGGTCGGAGGCGTCGTGGCCGCCGCGCTGGCCCTGACGGGTCAAGACGTTTTGGGCATCGCGCGTGGTACACGCCTGCAGGCGATCCGCGACAGGGGACTGACCCTGCGCAGCCATGACGGCAGGGAAACCACCCCCCTGCCCTGCGTCGGCACAGCAACCGAAATCTCGCCGTGCCCGGACGACGTGATCCTGATGACCACCAAGACACAGGATACGCCACGCGCGCTGGAGGATCTGCGCACAGCGGGGTTTGACGAACAGGCGGTTTTTTGCGTGCAGAACGGGGTGGAAAACGAACGGCTGGCCCTGCGGCTTTTTCCCAATGTCCACGGTGTGAACGTAATGCTGCCCGCCGAATACATGGCCCCTGATGAGGCGGTCTGCTTTGGCAAACCCAACCTTGGTGTCTTTGACATCGGGCGTTATCCGCGTGGCGCGGACCAGATCGACGCTGCGCTTGCCGAGGTGCTGACAGAGGCTCGGATCAAAAGCTTTGTCGAAGACGATGTGATGCAAAACAAATACGGCAAGCTGCTGGTCAACCTTGGCAATATTGTCGAAGCCGCCCTTGGCCGGGGCGTTGCGGCACCCGAGATCAAGACCGCCCTGCAACAAGAAGCCATAGCTGTCTATCGCGCGTCCGGCATCGGCTGGCGCGACATGGGCGCGGGCGATCCACGCCGAAGCACTCTGATGGAGGCCTCACCGATAGAGGGCCTTACACGCATTGGAGGATCGACCTCCCAAAGCCTTGCCCGGGGAGCTGGGTCCGTCGAGACGGACTTTTTGAATGGCGAAATTGCCCTGATCGCGCGTTTGGCCGGAACAGACGCCCCAATCAATACCCGCGCTGCGCAATTGGCTGCCCGGCTGGCGCGCGAAAAACGCTCAACCGGAGCGTTGACACCCGCAGAGATGGCAGCGGAACTGGGTCTTTAATCCCTGCTGACCGCGCGGCTCACCTTGCCGCGCCTGCATTGGACTCGTCGGTTGTGGACCAGACCGGCCACGTCTTACCGTCCGTGAAAAAATCAGGATGCTGCGCCCGCAACGCATCGACCCGGTTGATGGTGCCGGACAGGTGCCGCCGAACGGCCTCTGTCGCGGCGACCTGATCGCCGACCGAAATCGCATTCAGGATCGCTTCGTGATCGGCCACGATCGTGGCCATCTTCCCTTGTGACGGCAGGTCCAGTTGCTGGCAGCGCAGAAGATGGCCAAGCCGCCTTGCCAGTATCTGCTGAATGCTGCCTACGCCGACCGCGTCGAAGAGGGTCTTGTGGAAAGATCGGTCCAGGTCGTGAAACAGTTCCGCCTGATCGATGTCGCCCAAAAGCGCCTTTTGCATTTGAACGATGGCACGGGCGCGCGCGATCACGTCATCACGCGGAGCAGCAGCCAGCCTCCATGCCACTTCGACCTCGACCGCGACACGCAGGAAATGCGTTTCGTTCAACTGCTGCACGTCTATGCGACTGACCAGAGTTCTGGATTGCGGAAAGACCTGAACCAGCCCGTCCTGATCCAACATCTGCAATGCCTCCCGAATGGGGGTCTGGCTGACCGAATACTGCTTTTCCAGTGTCGCCCGCGACAACACGGATCCCGGTGCCCGCTCGAATGAGATGATCTCGCGCCGCAGTTCGTCATAAACGCGCGTTGCAGCACCGTCGCTGCGTGCGGAGGCGGTTCCTTTGCCCCTTTCGTGCCCGGTATCGCTTGCCATTTGCTGTCTCCTGACGGTGGTCGCGCATTGTCCGGGAAAAACACAGCCTGAAGTGAGAACCAATTGGACAGGTACTAAATACTAATATATCAGTTTAACCTGTCAAGCGTGACACGGACAAAACACCGGCGCGCACATTTGAACCCCGAGGGAGGAAACCCATGAAATTCAATAATTTGACCAAGTTTTCCTTAATTGCAGCGCTGGCTGCGGCGATGGGAATCGCAGGAGGGTCGGCTGATGCGGCAGACCGCGTTCTGAAAATTCAGACGTCGTCCAACGCCAGTCACGCATCGCTCGCTTACCTGAATGATGTCTGGATCCCCAAGCTTGAGGCCATGACCGGCGGAACGCTGGGTGTTGAATTGCTGCCGGTTGACGCAGTGGTTCCGCGTCGTGAGACAGCCGAAGCGATTTCGGTGGGCATCCTTGATGGCGACCTGACCTCGATCAACTACTTTGCAGGCATCGATCCGGCCTTTGCCCTGATGGGCGACCTGATCGCAGGCTATGACAGCGCCGACCAGATTCAGGCGTTTTGCGCGCAGGGCGGCGGCAAGGAAATGCTGCAAAAACTGTACGATGTGCATTTCGAAGGCGTCCATGTGATCGGCTGCGGCGCCTACGCGCGTGAGGCATTTGTGTCCAAAGTGCCGGTGCGCTCGGTTGCAGATCTCAAAGGTCTCAAAATCCGCTCTCCCGAAGGTCTGGCTGCCGACGTGTTCAAACGCGCGGGCGCAGCCCCTGTGTCCATGTCCGGATCGGAAACCTACGGCGCGCTGGACAAGGGCGTGATCGACGCGGCCGACAACTCGGCCTATGCCAACAACGACGCCAACGGCATGCACAAGATCGCCAAGTTCCCGATCTTCCCCGGCATCCACTCGACCCCGATTCTGCAGTTCACTGTCTCCGAAGCGGTCTGGGAAGAGCTGACCGAGGCAGAGCAGGTCGCACTCGAAACGTGGTATCTGGCCGCCTACAACGGGCTGCGCCAGCATTTCGACCGTCTCGACCGCCAGTTGGTCGCTCGCGATAAGGCTGCGGGCGAGATCGAAGTGATCGACTGGCCGCAGGGCGAGCGCGACAAGCTGCGCGCCATCGCTCAGGAGGCATGGGAGGCGTTTGCAAGTCAGTCCGATCTGGCGAAAGAAGTCTATGACGCGCATATCTCCTTCATGAAGCAAGCGGGTCTGCTGTAAGGCTGCCTGCCCGCAAGATGACTTGCCCGCCCGACTACAGGCGGGCAAGTCACCGCCCTCGCCGCCCTTCTGAAATCGAAGATACATTTAGAGACCGTGCACCCGCCGGGCGCACGGCCTGACAGGGACATTACCGCATGACGCGCAATCTGGACGACGCTCTGGAAGAGACAGAGATCGGAATCGCGGATCAGAATCCGCTGCATGAAGAGGCCGATCTGGACCGCAGCCAATACACGATTGTGGATCATGTCAGCCACGTATCCGGCATTGCCATTTCGACCTTTTATCTGATCGCGGCGACGGCGACTCTGTGGGAGGTTTTCTCACGCTATGTCTTGCATACGCCGACCCTGTGGGCGTTTGAGACCGTCATGGTCACAGTGGCCGCCGCCTGGATGCTGTCTGCTGGCTACGTCACGATGAAAAAGCGTCATATCGGCATTACCGTTATCCACAATCTGGCCAACCCCACACAACGCTGGTGGCTGGATCTGTTCGCAATGGTTGTGGGCGTACTGGCGCTTTACATGCTGCTGACCGATGCCCCGGTGCGCGCCTATGTCAGCATTTCGCGGCTGGAAAAATCCGGATCTGCCTTCAACTCGCCCCTGCCGATGATGATGAAGTCCCTGATGGTGATCGGCGGGTTCATGTATCTGGCGCAGCTGATGGTGAACCTGCACCGCCACGTCCAGTCCAAAGCCGCAAGGCTGATCGTCAAGCTGATCGGGGTCTACTTTGTCGTCTACTTCGTGTCGGCCTTTCTGGCCCATGCGATGGACGTACAGATTGCGACCGTGTTCTCCGACTTCATCTCGGAAATCGGCAAGTCGATGGATCCGTCAAAGGCGCTGCAACTGCGCAAAATGGATCTGGGCACAATCTCTGTCATCATGGTGGTTCTGCTGATCGCGCTGATGATGACGGGCATGCCGCTGGGCATGGTCACACTGCTTGTGTCGGTCATCATGGCCATCGGGTTCTTCGGACCGCGCGGCCTGTTTCTTGTCAGTTCCAACGCCGTTGGCCTGCTGGAACACTACAGCCTTGTTGCGGTGCCGTTCTTTGTCCTGATGGCCTCGATTCTGGAACGCGCGGGCATCGCCGAAGACCTGTTTGACGCCATGTCGATCTTTGCCGGGAACCTGCGCGGCGGGGTCGCGGTGCAGACCACGGTGGTGGCCGTCATCCTTGCCGCCATGTCCGGTGTGATGGGCGGTGAAATCGTCATGCTGGGCCTTGTCGCCCTGCCGCAGATGTTCCGGCTGGGGTATGACCGCAAACTGTCGATCGGCCTGATCTGCGCCTCCGGCGCGCTTGCAACCCTGATCCCGCCCTCGATCATCATGATCGTCTACGGGCTGTCCGCAGAGGTCGGCATCGGCGAATTGTTCATGGCAGGTGCGCTGCCCGGCATCATGCTGGCCTTTTTCTATGCCGGCTATGTTCTGATCCGGGTGAACCTGAACCATTCGCTGGCCCCCACCGCCGCCGAAGTCGCCCAGATCACCGGCACTGAGAAAAAACTGTCCAAGGACCGTATGATCGCCGTTGCCCTGTGTATCCTGCTGATCGGCGCCGTCATGGGGTCGATCTACGGCGGTGTCGCCTCGGTCACAGAGGCCGCTGCCGTAGGCTGCGTCGGGGCGCTGATCGTGGCAGCCGTCCGCAACAAGTTCAACTGGGAGGTGATGTCCGCCGCGATGTTGGGCACGATGACCACGGTCGGCACAATCATCTGGCTGGTGCTTGGCGCGGTCAGTTTCGTGGGCATCTTCAACCTCGTCGGCGGAGGCGAATTCATGCGCTCGCTCTTTCTGGACCTCGGCCTTTCGGCCATGGGCACGGTCATCGTGATGATGCTGATCCTTATGGTGCTGGGCACATTCATGGAATGGATCGCCATCGTTCTGATCACCGTGCCTGTCTTTGCACCCGTGGTGATGACGCTTGCGCCAGATCTTGGCCTGACAGAGGATCAAGCCAAGATCTGGTTTGGCATCCTGTTTGTCATGAACATCCAGATCTACTTTCTTTCGCCGCCCTTTGGTCCCGCGTGTTTCTGGTTGAAATCGGTGGCACCCAAGGATGTAACCTTGCAGGAAATCTTTGTTGCGGTTCTACCCTTTATCGGGCTCCAGATCCTCGGGCTGTTTCTGGTGATGTATTTCCCGCAGATCGCCCTGTTCCTGCCTGAACTTTTGAATTGAGGAGGCAATAGCCATGATCGGACGCGATAGCCATGACGACATCAACGGCTACGGCATATGGCCTTGGGTGCTGGGCCTGCTGCTTGCCGGCTTGATCATCTACCTGATGTTCTCGCTCTCCCAACCTATATCGTGAAGGAAGAACTATGAGCCGGAAGAGACCTGAAGATCTTCGTTCTGCGCGTTGGTTTGCGCCTGATGATCTACGCAGCATGGGGCATCGCAGCCGTGCGATGCAGATGGGCTGGGCAGCGGATGACTGGGAGGGAAAGCCGGTCATCGCGGTGATCAACACCTGGTCGGACCTGTCGCCCTGCCACCACCACCTGCGTGACCGGGCGGAGTGGGTGAAGCGTGGCATCCTCAAGGCGGGCGGAACGCCGGTCGAGATGCCGGTGCATTCGTTCTCCGAACAGTTCCTGAAACCGACCTCGATGCTCTATCGCAACATGGGCGCGCTGGAGGTCGAAGAGACGCTGCGCAGCCACCCAATCGACGGCGCTGTGCTGCTGGGCGGCTGTGACAAATCCACCCCGGCGCTGGTCATGGGTGCGGTCAGCATGGGTCTGCCGTTTATCTTCATGCCAGCGGGCGCGATGCTGCGCGGCAATTACGCGGGGCAAAAGCTGGGCTCCGGGACGGACGTCTGGAAGTATTGGGACGAACGCCGCGCGGGCAATATCACCAAGGATCAGTGGGACGGCGTGCAGGGCGGCATCGCGCGCAGCTATGGCACCTGCATGACCATGGGCACCGCCAGCACGATGATGTCGATTGCCGATGGCTGGGGCCTGACGCTGCCCGGGGCCTCTTCGATCCCGGCCCCGGATGCAGGGCACAAACGTATGGCCGCCGCTTGTGGCGCGCGCGCGGTCGAGATGGTCTGGGAGGACATGACGCCCGACAAGATCATGACTTGGGAAAGCACGCGCAACGCGGTCACCGTGGCCATGGCGACGGGCTGTTCGACCAATGCGATCATCCATCTGATTGCAATGGCGCGGCGCGCGGGGGTCGATCTGACACTGGATCACCTCGACGAAATCGGCCACGACACGCCGGTTCTGGCCAATATCCGCCCCTCCGGCAAGGAATACCTGATGGAGGATTTCTATTACGCGGGCGGCCTGCCGGCGCTGATGAAAGAACTGGGCGACAAGCTGGACCTGTCGGTGATGACGGTGAACGGCCAGACCATGGGCGACAATATCGCGGAGGCGGTGAACTACAACGACGACGTGATCCGCCCGCTGTCCAACCCGGTGTATCAACAAGGGTCGCTGGCGGTGCTCAAGGGCAACCTGGCACCGGACGGCGCGGTCATCAAACCTGCCGCCATGGACCCGAAGTTCCAGACCCACAAAGGCCCGGCGATTGTTGCCGACACCTATGCCGACCTAAAGAAGATCATAAACGACGAAGATTATCCCATGACGCCGGATCACATTCTGGTCCTGCGCAACGCCGGTCCTCTGGGCGGACCGGGGATGCCGGAATGGGGCATGATCCCGATGCCCAAGGCACTGCTCAAACACGGTCACCGCGACATGGTACGGCTGTCGGATGCGCGCATGTCTGGCACATCCTACGGTGCCTGCGTCCTGCATGTCGCGCCCGAGGCCTATATCGGCGGTCCGCTGGCGCTGATCGAGACCGGCGACATCATCGAAATGGACATCCCGAACCGGACGCTCAACGTCGTGCTGACGGATGCAGAGATGGTGGAGCGACGCGCCCGCTGGACCGCGCCTGAACCTCGCTTTGAACGCGGCTATGGGCAGATGTTCAGCAAACATGTGGAACAGGCCGACAAGGGTTGCGATTTTGACTTTCTGCGCACCGATTTCGGCGCGCCCGTACCGGAACCGGAGATCAACTGATGGGATTGACGCACACCGCCCCGGACCTGATTCGGGGCCGCCACCTTGCGCTTCCACAGGTTCCGGGGCAGGCCCGGAACGCGAGTATGCCGGAATGACCGCTCTTGCCAAGGCCTTGACGGGGGTATCCGGCATTCTGGTCACGCCGTTCGATGCGGCGGGAGAGATCGCCCCGGACCTGCAAAAGCCGCTGGTTGACCGCGCCATCGCCGCAGGCGTGCATGTGCTGACTGCCAATGGCAACACTGGCGAGTTCTACGGGCTGACGCTGGACGAGGCCTGCGCCATGGTTGTCGCCAGCGGCGCGCATGTAGCGGGCCGCGTGCCGCTGGTGGCCGGTGTCGGGCGCGGCGTGCGCGACGCGCAGACCCTGGCCGAGGCTTCGCGCCGGGCGGGGGCGGCGGCGCTGATGATCCACCAGCCACCCGATCCCTTTGTCGCGCCGCGCGGCGTCACGGCCTACGTCGAGGCGGTGCGCGAGGCGGGACAGGGGCTGCCGTTGATCCTCTACCTGCGCAACGATGCCATCGGGACAGATGCCATCGCCGCGCTGTGCCGGGTCGAGGGGGTGGTCGGCGTCAAATGGGCTACGCCCAACCCGATGAGGCTGAAGGACGCCATGGCCGCCGCGCCAGATCACATCACCTGGACCGGCGGCCTGGCCGAGGTCTGGGCACCAACGCTCTACGCCGTTGGCGCGCGCGGTTTTACCAGCGGGTTGATCAACGTCTGGCCGGACCGCTCTGTCGCGATCAACACCGCGCTGGAGGCGGGTGACTACACCCAAGCCCGCGCGCTGATCGCCGATATGCAGGTCTTTGAGGACATTCGCGCCGAGGAACAGGGCGGCGCCAACGTGCCCGGCGTCAAAGCGGCGCTGGCGCTGATGGGGGAGGACTGCGGCGTAGCCCGCCCGCCCGCCGCATGGCCGCTGACCGACGACCAGATGACGCGCCTGCGCGCCTTCATGACCAGAAATGGCCTGATTTGAGGACTTTCTAATGACCGATCACCCCCTGACCCCCGACACCAAAGCCAAGCTCGAACAGGTCTCTGTCGCCACGCTGGCCACCGCGCTCTACAAGCGCGGACTACGCAATCAGGTGATCCAGGACGTGCGCCCGGTGGCCCCCAAAGGCCGTAACATGGTTGGCCCCGCCTTCACCCTGCGCTACATGCCCGCCCGCGAGGATCGCAACCAACTGGTCGAATTCCGCAACCCCGACCACCCGCAGCGCAAGGCGATCGAAACCTGCCCGCCGGGCCATGTCATGGTGATGGATAGCCGCAAATCGGCCACCGCCGCCAGTGCGGGCGACATCCTGATCACCCGGCTGATGATGCGCGGCGGTGCCGGCGTCGTGACCGACGGCGGCTTTCGCGATGCGATGAACATCGCCGGACTAGAGATGCCCGCCTATCACTCGCGCCCCTCCAGCCCGACCAACCTGACCACCAACGAGGCCATCGACATCAACGTCCCCATTGGCTGCGGCGACGCGCCGGTGTTTCCCGGCGACATCGTGGTTGGTGACGACGACAGCGTGATCATCCTGCCGGCGCATCTGGCCGAGGAACTCGCCAATGAGGCCATGGAAATGACCGCATATGAGGATTTCGCTCTGGAACAGGTGAAAAACGGTGCGCCGATCATCGGGCTTTACCCGGCGACCAAGGAAGAGAGCCTTGAGAAATTCGCTGCTTGGCGCAAAGAGAACGACCGCTGAGCCGCTGACCTAACCCTGCGCGCGCTGCTGCTGCGCGGAGATCATCACACAGCACGGCAACAGTGAGTGGTGTCGTGTGCTTTTGTCCTTCGGCCCGGCGGTCCTTCAGGATCGCGCAAGGCAAGGACTACTAAAGGAATGACCATGCCCGACACGTTTACCCCCCACGGCCAGCACCTGATTGCGGGTGAGTGGGTTGCCAGCGCGGCCACATTTGCCTCTGACCCGGCGCACGGACCGGCGCATGCCTTTGCCACCGGCACGCCCGACCTTGTCGACCGCGCCTGCGTCGCGGCGGAGGCCGCGTTCGAGAGCTATGGCCAGACCTCGCGCGCCGACCGCGCCGCATTCCTGCACGCCATCGCCGATGAGATCGAGGCGCGCGGCCCGCAGATCACCCAGATCGGCACCCAGGAAACCGGCCTGCCCGAGGCGCGCCTGAACGGCGAGCGTGGCCGCACCACTGGCCAGCTGCGGCTGTTCGCCGAGCATATCCTCAAGGGCGACTACCTCGATCGTCGCCACGACGAAGCCCTGCCCGACCGCCAGCCATTGCCGCGACCCGACCTGAAAATGGTGCAGCGCCCCATCGGCCCGGTCGCCGTCTTTGGCGCGTCGAACTTTCCGCTCGCCTTTTCGACCGCCGGCGGCGACACCGCCAGCGCGCTGGCCGCCGGCTGCCCGGTGGTCGTCAAAGGCCACTCGGCCCATCCCGGCACCGGCGAGATCGTCGCCGAGGCCATTCACGCCGCCATCACCACCTGCGGTATCCACCCGGGCACCTTCAGCCTGATCCAGGGCGGCAAGCGTGACGTTGGCACCGCCCTTGTCCAGCATCCGC
>NZ_JAXMNR010000005.1:0-483376 GCF_034670325.1 Antarctobacter sp. | reverse complement strand
GATGTACTGTGCGTCACGGTCAACGGAGGGCGAGGTCATGGCGTGGGCGGAACCAGCGAAGGCTGCGGTTGCGATGAGGGCGGATGCGATGAGAGTTTTCATGTCGGTGTCCTTTAGGTCTGATTTGTTTGCGGGCTAACCCGCGAAGAATTGGGCAGGGCGTCGGGGATCAGGGAGGAGGTCAACGACGCCCCGGGCGGTCCGCATTACTGCAGGAACGCCTTGATCTGAGAGCGCTTCTCGCCGTTGCTGCCGTCGCCGTGGACGATGTTGTTGATCGAGGCCACTTCGGCAGCCGAGAGGGCCGAGAAGTCGGCACCGGGGACGATGTACTGTGCGTCACGGTCAACGGAGGGCGAGGTCATGGCGTGGGCGGAACCAGCGAAGGCTGCGGTTGCGATGAGGGCGGATGCGATGAGAGTTTTCATGTCGGTGTCCTTTAGGTCTGATTTGATTTGGGGCGGTCATACCCCGGCTTGGATTGTGCCGGGCTGTCCGTCCGACACCAGACAAACTGGGGACTGTCTGGAGGATTTAAACTCACAGGATGATCGCATTTGTTCACGTCGATTTGTCCTTGAAATTCATGACGATAGCCATGTCTTTGTGCATCCCTGCACAGCAATGGTTCGGGTCAGGAATTGCTGGGTTCTGGAGGCGCGAAACGGGTTTCAACTGGCGTGAATTGACCCCGTGATCCGGAACGATTTTTTCTGATCACAAGTATTTGTGGGGCGCGAGAATTGCTCTGATGCGCCGATTTGTTTCAGACCGCGCTCAAGGCCGTGAGGTGATGTGCGGAAACCTGTGAAACAGCGTGCGCAAAACCGTGAGACTCTGGGGGCGCGTCGCCGGGGGGGATCGCAAAAACCCCTGCTTTGGCCTCTTGATTTCACCTGCGGGTTGGCGTACCCCACGACACGGCCTTAGGGGTATAGCTCAGCTGGTAGAGCGACGGTCTCCAAAACCGTAGGTCGCGGGTTCGAACCCTGCTGCCCCTGCCAAAAATCCAGACACGCACGTTTGCCCGGCATTCCGGATAGGAAAGTCCGGGCACATAAGGGCCGGACGAAAAAAAGGGCCGCCCGAAGGCAGCCCCCTTTAAAGTCGTGTGCTGGATTGGCGTCAGTCAGCCATCAGGTCACGCACCACCGTATCGATATCCGAATTGTTGCCGCTGTGGATCGCGGTTTGCAGGCGCTGGATGTCGATGTCGCTCAGTGCGGCAATGTCCAGCTCTGGTGCGTAGCTGCTGATTTCGGCGCGCTCGGCTTCGGTCAGGCCTTCTTGGATCTCGACCTCAACGGTCTCGATCGGCGTCAGGTTGTCTTCGGTCACCAGAGCGCGCATCTGCAGGCCCTTTTCCGAAATGGACTCACCGCTGTTTGCGGTCAGCATGAGCTGGTTGATCTGCTGCTCTGTCAGGGTTTCGATCTTGATGCGCGGCAGGAAGCTTTCAATCGTGCTGATCTCAAGCTGGGTTTGCGCCATGGCGGTGGTGCCGATGACGGTTGCGATTGCGGTAGCGGTCAGAAAGCGAGTCATTAGATGGCTCCTTTGCTTCTGGTTTCTCTGTGCCGTGGCGCGGTGCCCCGGCGGCTCTGCATGGATAACGGGCTGCGGCAGGGGTTGTTCCCCAGAAAAAATCTTTTTATCCAATGTGTTGGGATGAATAATGCTCCGCGGGCGCGTAACCCGGAAGCGGTCCAGTGGTTCCATCACAGGTAACGCATTCCGGTCGCGTTTTGGTGAGGTCCCGGTGGTATGGCCAGGTTCCGGGTGCGGGACTTGTATTTGCGGGCATCTGCGCGTATTTCCGGGCAAACGTCGATACGCACGGGAATTCGCAGCATGGCAACTACCAATCCGCTTCAGTTCATCCAGCAGGTCCGGGCCGAAGTGGCCAAGATCGTCTGGCCGACACGGCGAGAGGTTTTCCTGACCACCATCATGGTGTTCATCATGGCCACGCTGACGGCGATCTTCTTCGCTCTTGTCGACTTGGGAATCCGCTCTGGTCTGCAGGCTTTGCTGACGGCGATCGGCAACGGCTGACCCGGCGCGGTCCTGTCCGGTCCTTGCCGCAGAAGCGCTTGCAATGCGGGACGAGGGCCGATAAGGACCACCGACACAGTTGGCGCGCGGTCTCGCGCGCCGATTTTCGTTTTGGGCAGGCCCGTGCGGGGCTGAAAGATCGAAGGTAGCACATGGCAAAGCGGTGGTATTCGGTAAGCGTTCTCTCGAACTTCGAGAAGAAGATTGCCGAACAGATCCGGACAGCGGTCGAAGAGCAAAGCCTCGAGGATCAGATCGACGAAGTTCTGGTCCCGACCGAAGAAGTGATCGAAGTGCGTCGCGGCAAGAAGGTGACGACAGAGCGTCGTTTCATGCCGGGGTACGTGCTGGTCCACATGGAAATGTCGGATCGGGGCTATCACCTCGTGAACTCGATCAACCGCGTCACCGGTTTCCTTGGTCCGCAGGGGCGCCCGATGCCGATGCGCGACGCCGAGGTCGAGGCGATCCTTGGCCGGGTTCAGGAAAACGAAGACCAACCGCGCACGCTGATCCACTTTGAGATCGGTGAAAAGGTCAAGGTCACCGACGGCCCGTTCGAGGGGTTCGACGGCATGGTCGAGGGTGTGGACGAAGACAACGCGCGCCTGCGTGTGTCGGTGTCGATCTTCGGTCGGGAAACGCCGGTGGAACTGGAATTTACGCAGGTCACAAAAGAGATCTGACGCGGCCGCACCCTGCGGGGGGCCGGCGATTTCGGGGGCGTGTGGCGAAAGCCGCGCGCTCTTTTCATTTGGGGCGGCCCCGATGCGGCATGGGCGGTTGATCTTTGATTGCAACTGGTCTATCCGCCGGAACTTCATCGGGTTGCGCGAGTCGTGACCCGTTTGATTGTGGGAGGCGAGGGCGTCGCGATGTCTGGACCTGACCACGCCACAACTCTGCCCCTGCGACGCGTCAACGGGGTGATGGAACAGGAGATAGCCGATGGCAAAGAAGCTCGCCGGCAAGATGAAACTGCAGATCCCTGCAGGCAAAGCCAACCCCTCGCCGCCCGTGGGCCCCGCCCTGGGTCAGCGCGGTATCAACATCATGGAATTCTGCAAGGCGTTCAACGCCAAGACGCAGGACATGGAGCCGGGCGCACCCTGCCCGACAGAGATTGTCTATTATCAGGACAAATCCTTCACCATGAACATCAAGACGCCGCCCGCGTCTTATTACCTGAAAAAGGCCGCCGGCCTGAAGCCCGTGGGCAAGCGGAACCGCCCCAAGGGCGCCGTGACCCCTGGCCGTGAAACCGTGGCAACGGTGACCGTGGCGCAAGTGCGTGAAATCGCCCAGGCCAAGATGAAAGACCTCTCGGCCAATGACGTCGAAGCGGCGATGCAGATCATCCTGGGCTCCGCCCGGTCGATGGGTATCGAGGTGAAAGGGTAAAATCATGGCAAAGCTCGGAAAACGCGCCACGGCCGCCCGCGAAGCCTTCGCTGGCAAAGAAGACCTGACGGTCGAAGAGGCAGTCAGCCTCATCAAGGCGAACTCGAAGACCAAGTTCGACGAGACCATTGAAATCGCCATGAACCTGGGTGTCGACCCGCGCCACGCTGACCAGATGGTCCGCGGCGTTGTCGGCCTGCCCAACGGCACCGGCAAGACCACCCGCGTGGCGGTTTTCGCCCGTGGCCCCAAGGCAGACGAAGCGCAGGCAGCCGGAGCTGACATCGTCGGCGCCGAGGACCTGATGGAAGCCATCCAAGGCGGCACCATCGACTTTGACCGCTGCATCGCGACGCCGGACATGATGCCGATCGTCGGTCGTCTGGGCAAGATTCTGGGCCCGCGCAACCTGATGCCGAACCCCAAGGTCGGCACGGTGACCATGGACGTGGCGCAGGCCGTCACGGACGCCAAGGGCGGTCAGGTCCAGTTCAAGGCCGAGAAGGCCGGTGTTGTCCACGCAGGTGTCGGCAAGGTCTCTTTCGATGAGGCCAAGCTGGTCGAGAACATCCGTGCCTTTGTCGGTGCGGTGAGCGCGGCCAAGCCTGCGGGCGCCAAAGGCACCTACATGAAAAAGATCGCTCTCAGCTCGACCATGGGTCCGGGCGTGACGATCGATGTCCAGAACGCCACCGGCAACTGAGCCAATCGGCACAAGGATTGACGAAGGCGGGCCAATGGTCCGCCTTTTTCGTTTCTGCAAACGCCTCATTAACGGGGCTGTCGTAGGACAATAGGGACATCGTTCGTCAACCGGATGGAGGTCCCGATGCCCTTTTTGCGTGTCTTGCTGGTTTTTCTGTTTTCTATCGTGTCGAGCTTGCCGTCGTTGGCGCTGGATGCGCCAAACGGGTCCCCGATCCTGACCGTCAGCGGTGAAATCGCGGTGACCAATGCCGACAACCGGGCGATTTTTGATCGTGAGATGCTCGAGTCGCTCGATTGGCGGCAGGTTGAGACCTACACACCGTTCACAGAGGGCCGCCAGCAGTTTGCGGGCCCGACCCTTGCCTCTTTGCTAGAGGCGTTGGGCGTCGACCGGGGCAGGTTGCTTGCCACGGCGTTGAACGATTTCACGATCGACATTCCGGTGTCGGACGCGCGAAAACACAACGTTCTGCTTGCGCTTGATCACAACGGGCAGGCGATGCGACCGCGTGCAAAGGGCCCGATCTGGGTCATCTACCCGTCAGATTCACCCGACGTGATCGACGATGAGCACGGGTCGCGGATGATCTGGCAATTGAATCGCATCCAGGTGCAGAAGTGAGGCAGGGGCGATGCTCCGTTGGCTGGGTGACAATGCGCGCGCTTTACGTGCGCTGACCGCGCTTTGCGCGGCGGTTGCGTTGGCGGTTCTGCTCTTCGTTTTTGAGCAGGCCCATGTCAAAAATCGCGCGAATGCGGTTCATATGGTGACGGCCGCTCTTTGGTCGATGAGCGAACTGCATTTCGAGAGCCAGCGGACGGTTTCCACGATCGAATCCTACTGGGCCGGGCGGACCGATCTCACGGATGTCCGGTTACGCTTTGATATCCTGTGGAGCAGGGTCGATGTCGCGGGCAAAGATTCCGAACGCATGGGGGTCTCTTTTGACACGATCCTAGACGACTATGTCGCCCTGTTGGAAACGAATGATCCTTTGATCTATGGCGCGGCCCCCCCGGATCGCGGCAGGCTGGAACGGTTTGTCGAGGAACTCTCAGCGCTCATTCTGGAATCCCGTCGGGTCTGGTCAATCACCTTTGGCATCCGCAATCCCATGGAACGGTTCGAAAATTCGCCCGCTGCGGAAGCCTATCAAACGCGCGTCCAGTTGGGGGCCTTTGTCCTGATTGCGATTTTGCTTGTATATGTCATGGCCGAGGTTTTTTTCGCCAACCGGGGACAGCGGATGGAGGCCGCTTTGCGGCGGGAAGCCGCAGATGCAAATGCCGCCAAGTCCCGTTTTCTGGCCAATGTCAGCCATGAAATCCGGACCCCTTTGAACGGTATCTTGGGCATGGCGTCGGAACTGTCCGAAACCAAGATGACCGCCGATCAGACCACCTGCCTTCGGGTGATCGAGCAGTCGGGGGCAGTCCTGCTGGGGACCATCAACGATGTGTTGGACCTGTCGCGCATCGAGGCCGGACAGCTTGGCGTGGATGAGCGTCCTTTTGTCCTGCGCGAACTCGTCGAGGCGGCCTGTGGGCTGTACAGCGCAAGGGCGCGCGAAAAGAACCTATATCTGACGCTGGATATTCAGGAAAATCTGCCGCCGGTTCTGGTGGGGGACGAGATCCGCATTCGGCAAGTGCTGCACAATCTGGTCGCCAATGCGGTGAAGTTCACAAGAGAAGGCGGCGTAAAGGTGCGGGTCCGACCCGATCTGGAACGCCACCGTCTGGTGATTGCCGTTCAGGATAGCGGCCCCGGTATCGATCGCGATGCGCAGGCGCGTATCTTTGAGCCGTTCATGCAGGCGGATTCGAGCATCACCCGCCAACACGGCGGCAGCGGCTTGGGGCTGACGATCTCACGCCAGCTTTGTCAGGCCATGGGTGGCGATCTGATGGTTGTCAGCCGACCGGGGCATGGCGCGACGTTCTTTTGCGATTTGCCGCTGCGGGCGGCCAGCGCCGAAGAGGCCCGCAAGGTGCGGTCTGAACCCGCCGCAGTGCCGGTGCTGGCGGGCATGCGGATTCTCGTGGCGGACGACAACGCGACCAACCGTCTGATCCTGTCGCGGTTTCTGGCAAAGACGCAGGCGGAACCCTTGTTTGCAGACACCGGTCAGGCGGCATTGGATATCATCCGCGAAAACCGCTGCGATGTGATCCTGATGGATGTCCAGATGCCAGTGATGGACGGGGTGGCCGCCACCAAAATCATCCGCGAAATGGAGCAGGCCGAGGGGGCAAGCCCTGCGTTCATCGTCGCGGTCACGGCCAATGTCCTCAGCCACCAGGTGTCAAGCTATCGCTCTGCCGGGATGGACGAGGTGCTGAGCAAACCTGTGTCAAAGCGCGATTTGCTGACCTTGCTGGGGCGACAGTTTCCGCAATGGAAGGACCGCACACCAACTGACGCTTCGGTCGCAACGGTGCGCGGTTCGTCTTCCTGATCATGTGCTGATCGTCTAGACCACCCGCATGAAACGTTTTTTGCTCTTGCTGCCCTTGGTTTTGATCGCGGGGCTTATCCTGAATTGGCAACTGACCCCCGCGTCGCATGACCGCGACTGGCGCGACGACTACAGCCGCCTGCCAAAAGTGTCGAAGCTGGACGGCTTATACCGCATCAAGGACATCCGCGACTGGGACTATGCTGCGGATGGGACGGTCGCCCGGCAAAGCTGGATTGCGCGTGATATTGATCCCGGCGCTCTGGAACAGGCGTATTTCCTCGTCGAACCCTTCGGTGCCGTGGATGCCATCGCGCATACAATGCTGTCGTTTTCCTTTGCGGATGGCTCTGCCTATGTCGCCTCTATCGAGGCGCGCCGCGAAAAGGGGGAGGCCTACAGTGCGCCCAAAGCGGCTGTGCTTCCGATCTTTGAGTATATGTTCGTCTGGACGACAGAGCGGGACATGTACGGGAACAGCGAGTTTTACGCCGGTGATCAACTGTATCTCTATCCGTTGGCCATTCCGTTGGAGCAGCAAAAGGCGGTCCTGAGGGCCATGCTGGATGAGACGGCCGACATTCAGACCGCACCGCGCTGGTACAATACCTTGTTCTCCAACTGCACCAATGTGCTGGCTCGCACCGTGAACAAGCTGGATGCCGGGGCCGTGCCTTTGGATGTCGCGTGGTTCTTGCCGGGATACGCCGCCGCGTTTCTCTATGAAGAACGGTTCCTGAAGCAGGCTGAGACCTTCGAGGCGGCCCGCCAAGCGGCGCATATCTCACCCTTGATACGCGACTTGTATCATATCGGAGATCCTCCCGCGTTTTCGCGCGCGCTGCGCGCTGCGCTGAACGGCAATTGAGATTTTTTTCGCCGGGGTGTCACGGCACCCTTGGCATCGCCCGCAAGAGTGATAAAGGAAGAGCCTGCGTGAAACATGCGATTCGTCGCGCGTGACATGTATTCGTCCGAGACGGTGGGTTGGCCTTGGCCTGTAAGTCCTGCCTGAGACGGGAAGAGACATCTTTGCGGAACGGTATCCACCGTTCCCAACGGATCGGCCAAGGCCCCTCCGTGATGCGTCGACCCTTATTGGACATTCCGTCCGGGGCCATCCCCCGGGCAAAATGAGCCGGAGGGTCCGCCCTCCAACAACTGGAGTGAAACTGTGGATAGAGCTCAGAAAGAAAAGGTGGTCGAGGAACTCGGCCAGATCTTCGAAAGCTCTGGCGTCGTGGTGGTGGCCCGCTACGAAGGTCTCACGGTTGCCGAGATGACGGACCTGCGGGGGCGCGCAAGCGCTGCCGAAGCTTCGGTCCGCGTCGCCAAGAACAGGCTCGCCAAGATCGCCCTTCAGGGCACGCCGTGCGAAAGCATTGGCGACCTGCTGGGTGGTATGACCGTTCTCGCCTTCTCCGAAGACCCTGTGGCTGCGGCCAAGGTCGTCGAAGATTTCGCCAAGGATAACAAGAAATTCGAAATCCTTGGCGGGAACATGGGCGGAACGGCTCTTGACCGGGCCGGTGTCGAGGCCGTGTCGAAAATGCCGTCGCGCGAGGAGCTTATTGCTTCGATCGTCGGCTGCATCGGCGCACCCGCTTCGAACATCGCCGGCGCAATTGGCGCACCTGCTTCGAACATCGCCTCCATTCTCTCGTCCATCGAAGAGAAAGCGGAAGCGGCGTAAGGCACACCGAAACGACCCGCGTAGGGAAAAATCCCTGACGTTGGAAAACACATCTAAACGGAAAGAGTCTCAAAATGGCTGATCTTAAAGCACTTGCAGAGCAAATCGTCGGTCTGACCCTGCTCGAAGCACAAGAACTGAAAACCATCCTCAAGGACGAGTACGGCATCGAGCCGGCAGCCGGTGGCGCCGTCATGATGGCGGGCCCGGCCGGCGACGCCGGTGGCGCAGCCGAGGAAGAAAAGACCGAATTTGACGTGATCCTGAAAGCCGCTGGCGACAAGAAGATCAACGTCATCAAAGAAGTCCGCGGCATCACCGGCCTGGGCCTGAAAGAAGCCAAAGAGCTGGTCGAAGCCGGCGGCAAGGCTGTCAAAGAAGGCGTTTCCAAGGACGAAGCCGAGGAAATCAAGAAAAAACTCGAAGCGGCTGGCGCCGAAGTCGAAGTCAAGTGATCGCCGGGAGGCGTTGCCTCCCCTCGTATCATTGGAACGCCTCCGGGAACTCCGGGGGCGTTTTGCGTTTGGCGCGCGTGGCCGCAACGACGCGGTGTGCTCCATGCCAGATCGGTTAAGAATCATCCCAGCTTGACGGTGGGGTCAGTTTTTGTCATTCTCGCAGGGTGTGGAAAACGCAAAACCCCGGCGTGGGTCTTGCGTTCGCGTGCTTAACCGAATATTCGAAAGTCTCCTGCGGGGTCGAGCGATTCGAGTCCGTTATTCGCTTTTGGTTTGACGAGGTGTCGACACGCAGCATTGAAATGTCAGCGCATCGTTCCCATCTCGCAAAGCTCACCCCGGAAATCACGGAAAACGCAGTGCGGGCATTGGTTGGGCGGCACGACCTGACATGCCTGAAAGCCGACCGTACCAGTCTTGGCAAGCCCCTCGGGTCAGAGGGGTTTTCCAAGGCAGGGCATACTGGATCGAGAGGTGCGTGGTGGGACGCGCGCCGAGAATGGATCTGATTGTCTGTCATCACTGACGCGCGCAATACCGTGGCCCCCGACGGTATGGACGTGCGGACAGAGAACATTGAAAGGGTGGCTCCACTCATGGCGCAAAGCTTCCTCGGTCAGAAACGCCTCCGCCGTTACTACGGCAAAATCCGTGAAGTCCTTGAAATGCCGAACCTCATCGAGGTTCAGAAGTCCAGCTACGAGCTGTTCCTGAAGTCCGGTGACCAGCCTCAGCCGCTGGACGGCGAAGGCATCAAAGGTGTGTTCCAGTCGGTTTTCCCGATCAAGGATTTCAACGAAACTGCGGTTCTGGAGTTCGTGAACTACGAACTGGAAAAGCCCAAATACGACGTCGAAGAGTGCATGCAGCGCGACATGACCTACAGCGCTCCGCTGAAGGTCACGTTGCGTTTGATCGTGTTCGATATCGATGAGGACACCGGCGCGAAGTCGGTCAAGGACATCAAGGAACAGGACGTGTTCATGGGCGACATGCCCCTGATGACGCCCAACGGCACCTTTGTCGTGAACGGCACCGAACGGGTCATCGTCTCCCAGATGCACCGCAGCCCCGGCGTTTTCTTCGACCACGACAAGGGCAAGACGCATTCGTCCGGCAAGCTGCTGTTTGCCTGCCGGATCATTCCCTATCGCGGGTCGTGGCTCGATTTCGAATTCGACGCCAAGGACATCGTCTTTGCCCGCATCGACCGTCGCCGCAAACTGCCGGTGACAACCCTGCTCTATGCCCTTGGGCTGGATCAGGAAAGCATCATGGATGCGTATTACAACACCGTGAACTTTGAGTACCGCAAGGGTGAGGGCTGGGCGACCAAGTTCTTCCCCGAGCGCGTGCGCGGCACCCGTCCGACCTTTGATCTGGTCGACGCGGACAGCGGTGAAGTGATTGGCGAAGCTAGCAAAAAAGTCACCCCGCGCGCGGTCAAGAAACTGATCGACGAAGGCAAGGTGAAGAACCTGCTGGTGCCGTTCGAACATATCGTCGGCAAATACGTCTCCAAGGACATCATTAACGAAGAGACCGGCGCGATCTACGTCGAGGCCGGGGATGAGTTGACCTGGACCATCGATAAGGATGGTGAGGTTTCCGGTGGCACGCTGAAAGAGCTGCTGGACGCGGGCGTGACCGAGATCCCGGTTCTGGATATCGACAACATCAACGTCGGTCCATACATGCGCAACACGATGGCGGCCGATAAGAACCTTGGCCGCGACACCGCGCTGATGGACATCTACCGCGTGATGCGCCCGGGCGAGCCGCCCACCGTCGAGGCTGCCTCGGCCCTGTTCGACACGCTGTTCTTTGACTCCGAGCGGTATGACCTCTCGGCCGTCGGTCGCGTGAAGATGAACATGCGTCTGGCCCTTGAAAAGCCCGACACCCAGCGCACGCTGGACCGCGAAGATATCGTTCAGTGCATCAAGGCGCTGGTCGAACTGCGCGACGGCAAGGGCGACATCGACGACATCGACCACCTCGGCAACCGTCGTGTGCGCTCGGTCGGCGAGTTGATGGAAAACCAGTACCGCGTCGGTCTGCTCCGCATGGAGCGCGCGATCAAGGAACGCATGTCGTCGGTCGAAATCGACACGGTGATGCCGCAGGATCTGATCAACGCGAAACCGGCGGCTGCCGCGGTGCGTGAGTTCTTTGGCTCCAGCCAGCTGTCGCAGTTCATGGACCAGACCAACCCGCTGTCCGAGGTGACGCACAAGCGTCGTCTTTCGGCGCTTGGACCGGGCGGTCTGACGCGGGAACGCGCAGGCTTTGAGGTGCGCGACGTTCACCCGACCCACTATGGCCGGATGTGCCCGATTGAAACGCCGGAAGGCCCGAACATCGGTCTGATCAACTCGCTGGCCACGTTTGCCCGAGTGAACAAATACGGCTTTATTGAAACGCCTTACCGGGTGGTTAAAGACCGCGTTGTCACCGACGAAGTGCACTATATGTCGGCGACCGAGGAAATGCGTCACACCGTGGCGCAGGCCAACGCGAAACTGGACGAAAACGGCCGGTTCGAGAACGATCTGGTGTCGACGCGGAAATCGGGTGACTACACACTGTCGCCGTCCGACAACGTCGATCTGATCGACGTGTCGCCGAAGCAGCTGGTGTCTGTTGCGGCCTCGCTGATCCCGTTCCTTGAAAACGACGACGCCAACCGCGCTCTGATGGGCTCGAACATGCAACGTCAGGCGGTTCCGACCCTGCGGGCCGAGGCGCCGCTGATCGGTACTGGCATCGAAGAGGTCGTTGCACGGGACTCCGGCGCGGCCGTCATGGCCAAGCGAGCCGGGATCATCGACCAGGTCGATGCGCAGCGGATCGTGATCCGGGCCACCGAAGATCTGGAGCTGGGTGACGCGGGCGTTGACATCTACCGGATGCGCAAGTTCCAGCGCTCGAACCAGAACACCTGTATCAACCAGAAACCTCTGGTGAAGGTGGGCGACACGGTTCTCAAGGGTGAGGTCATTGCAGACGGTCCGTCGACCGATCTGGGTGAGCTGGCGCTGGGGAAAAACGTGATCGTCGCGTTCATGCCCTGGAACGGCTACAACTACGAAGACAGCATCCTGATCTCTGAGCGGATCGCCAAGGATGACGTGTTCACCTCTGTCCACATCGAAGAATTCGAAGTGGCGGCGCGCGACACCAAGCTTGGGCCGGAAGAAATCACGCGCGACATCCCGAACGTCGGCGAGGAAGCCCTGCGCAACCTCGACGAAGCGGGCATCGTCTACATCGGTGCGGACGTGGAGCCGGGCGATATTCTGGTGGGCAAGATCACGCCCAAGGGCGAAAGCCCGATGACGCCGGAAGAAAAGCTGCTGCGCGCCATCTTTGGCGAAAAGGCATCTGACGTGCGCGACACCTCGCTGCGGGTCAAGCCGGGCGACTACGGTACTGTCGTCGAAGTGCGTGTCTTCAACCGTCACGGCGTCGAAAAGGACGAACGTGCCCTGCAGATCGAGCGTGAAGAGATCGAGGCGTTGGCCCGTGACCGGGACGACGAACTCGCCATCCTCGACCGCAACATCTATGCGCGTCTGAATGGCATGATCCTTGGCAAGACCGCCGTGAAGGGTCCGAAAGGTGTCCGGGCGAACTCGGAAATCAACGAGGACCTGCTGAGCACTTTGACCCGTGGTCAGTGGTGGCAGCTTGCCCTTGCTGAGGAAGAGGACGCCAAGCACGTCGAGGCCCTGCACGAGCAGTACGAGATCCAGAAGCGTGCTCTTGACGCTCGGTTCGAGGACAAGGTTGAAAAGGTCCGCCGTGGTGACGATCTGCCCCCGGGCGTGATGAAGATGGTCAAGGTGTTCATCGCGGTGAAGCGCAAGCTGCAGCCGGGTGACAAGATGGCCGGTCGTCACGGGAACAAGGGTGTGGTCAGCCGCGTGGTGCCGATGGAGGACATGCCGTTCCTTCGCGATGGTACGCCGGTCGACTTCTGCCTCAACCCGCTGGGTGTTCCGTCGCGGATGAACGTCGGTCAGATCCTTGAAACCCACATGGGCTGGGCCGCGCGCGGTCTGGGCATCGAGGTGGACGAGGCGCTACAAGAGTACCGCCGGTCGGGTGACCTGACCCCGGTACGTGAGGCGCTGCGGATCGCCTATGGCGATGAGGTCTACGAAGAAGGCCTTGCTCCGATGGGCGAAGACGACCTGATCGAGGCCGCAGGCAACGTCATCGGCGGTGTGCCGATTGCGACTCCGGTCTTTGACGGCGCCAAGGAAGCAGACGTGAACGATGCGCTGCGGCGTGCGGGCTTTGACGAGAGCGGCCAGTCCGATCTCTTTGACGGTCGCACCGGTGAGCAGTTCTCGCGTCAGGTGACGGTGGGTGTCAAATACCTGCTCAAGCTGCACCACCTTGTCGACGACAAGATCCACGCGCGTTCCACTGGTCCATACTCGCTTGTCACACAGCAGCCGCTGGGTGGTAAGGCGCAGTTCGGCGGTCAGCGTTTCGGGGAGATGGAGGTCTGGGCTCTGGAAGCTTATGGTGCCGCCTACACCCTGCAGGAAATGCTGACGGTGAAATCGGACGACGTGGCAGGCCGGACCAAGGTCTACGAGAGCATCGTCAAAGGCGAGGACAACTTCGAGGCCGGCGTGCCGGAATCGTTCAACGTTCTCGTCAAAGAGGTCCGGGGTCTGGGCCTCAACATGGAACTCCTGGATGCGGAGGAGGACGAGTAAGGCCGCCGCGCCTTGCTCAGGGGCGGTTCGCCGCCCCGCCTTCCCCGCTTCCCTCTGAATTTGTGAGGACTACATGAACCAGGAACTGACCAACAACCCGTTCAACCCCGTTGCACCGGTTAAAACCTTCGACGAGATCAAGGTCTCGCTGGCCTCCCCCGAACGGATCCTTTCGTGGTCCTTCGGTGAGATCAAGAAGCCCGAAACCATCAACTACCGCACGTTCAAGCCCGAGCGTGACGGCCTGTTCTGCGCGCGTATCTTTGGCCCGATCAAGGATTACGAATGCCTGTGCGGCAAATACAAGCGCATGAAATATCGCGGCGTCGTCTGCGAAAAATGCGGTGTCGAAGTCACGCTGCAAAAGGTCCGCCGCGAGCGGATGGGCCACATCGAACTGGCCGCGCCCTGCGCCCACATCTGGTTCCTCAAGTCGCTGCCCTCGCGCATCGGCCTGATGCTGGACATGACGCTGCGCGATCTGGAACGCGTGCTGTACTTTGAAAACTACGTTGTCATCGAGCCGGGTCTGACCGACCTCGCCTACGGCCAGATGATGAACGAAGAAGAGTTCAACGACGCCCAGGACCAGTTTGGCGCGGACGCGTTTTCGGCCAATATCGGTGCCGAAGCGATCCGTGAAATGCTGGCCGCCATCGACCTTGAAGCCGAGGCAGAAAACCTGCGCGCGGACCTCAAGGAAGCGACCGGTGAACTGAAGCCCAAGAAGATCATCAAACGTCTGAAGGTTGTTGAATCCTTCCTCGAGTCCGGCAACCGGCCCGAGTGGATGATCATGACCGTGATCCCGGTCATCCCGCCCGAACTGCGCCCGCTGGTGCCGTTGGACGGTGGCCGCTTTGCGACCTCTGACCTGAACGACCTGTATCGCCGCGTGATCAACCGGAACAACCGCCTCAAGCGGCTGATCGAATTGCGCGCGCCGGACATCATTGTCCGCAACGAAAAGCGGATGTTGCAGGAATCCGTTGACGCGCTGTTTGACAACGGCCGTCGCGGTCGCGTGATCACCGGTGCCAACAAACGCCCGCTGAAATCGCTGTCCGACATGCTGAAAGGTAAGCAGGGTCGCTTCCGTCAGAACCTTTTGGGTAAGCGCGTCGACTTCTCCGGTCGTTCGGTCATCGTGACCGGCCCGGAACTGAAGCTGCACCAGTGCGGTCTGCCCAAGAAGATGGCGCTCGAACTGTTCAAGCCGTTCATCTATTCGCGGCTGGAGGCCAAAGGCCTGTCTTCGACGGTCAAACAGGCCAAGAAGCTGGTCGAGAAAGAGCGCCCCGAGGTTTGGGATATTCTAGACGAAGTCATTCGTGAGCACCCGGTCCTTCTGAACCGCGCGCCCACGCTGCACCGTCTGGGCATTCAGGCGTTCGAACCCACGCTGATCGAAGGCAAGGCCATCCAGCTGCACCCGCTGGTCTGCTCGGCCTTCAACGCTGACTTTGACGGCGACCAGATGGCCGTGCACGTCCCGCTGAGCCTTGAGGCCCAGTTGGAAGCGCGCGTTCTGATGATGTCGACCAACAACGTTCTGTCGCCCGCCAACGGCGCGCCGATCATCGTTCCTTCGCAAGATATGATCCTTGGTCTGTACTATGTGACCATCGCCCGCGATGGCATGACTGGCGAGGGCATGGTGTTTTCCGCGCCTGAAGAAGTTGAACACGCGCTCAACGCTGGCGAGGTGCATCTGCACGCCAAGATCAAATGCCGGGTCAAGCAGATCGACGAAGAAGGCAATGAGGTCTGGCAGCGGTTCGACTCGACCCCCGGTCGCATTCGTCTGGGCGGCTTGCTGCCGCTGAACGCGAAGGCACCGTTTGAACTGGTGAACCGCCTGCTGCGCAAGGGCGACGTTCAGACCGTCATCGACACCGTCTACCGCTATTGCGGTCAGAAAGAGTCGGTCATCTTCTGCGATCAGATCATGCGTCTGGGCTTTGTCGAGGCGTTCAAGGCGGGCATTTCGTTCGGCAAGGACGACATGGTCATTCCCGACAACAAGTGGGAACTGGTCGACGAAACCCGCGATCAGGTGAAGGACTTTGAACAGCAGTACATGGACGGCCTGATCACTCAGGGCGAAAAGTACAACAAGGTCGTCGATGCCTGGTCCAAGTGTAACGACAAGGTCACCGAGGCGATGATGAACACCATCTCCGCCCGGCGTGAGGACGAGAACGGCGCCGAAATGGAGCCGAACTCGGTCTACATGATGGCCCACTCCAAGGCCCGTGGCTCTGTCACCCAGATGAAACAGCTGGGTGCCATGCGCGGCCTGATGGCCAAGCCGAACGGCGACATCATCGAGACGCCGATCATCTCGAACTTCAAGGAAGGTCTGACCGTTCTTGAATACTTCAACTCGACCCACGGTGCCCGTAAGGGTCTGTCGGACACCGCTCTGAAGACGGCGAACTCGGGTTATCTGACCCGTCGTCTGGTGGATGTGGCGCAGGACTGCATCATCCGCATGAATGACTGCGGCACTGATCGTGCGATCACCGCCGAGGCGGCGATCAACGACGGTGAAGTGGTCGCCACGCTGGGCGAGCGCATTCTGGGTCGTGTTGCGGCCGATGATCTGCTCCACCCCGAGACCGGTGAACTGCTGGTGCGCGAAGGCGAGCTGATCGACGAACGCACCGCCGATCTGGTCGAGGAATCGGGCATGGCGACGGCGCGCATCCGTTCGCCGCTGACCTGTGAGGCCGAAGAGGGCGTTTGCGCCACCTGCTACGGGCGTGACCTTGCCCGCGGCACCAAGGTGAACACCGGCGAGGCCGTCGGTATCATCGCGGCGCAGTCGATCGGTGAACCCGGTACACAGCTGACCATGCGGACGTTCCACATGGGCGGCGTTGCGCAGGGTTCGTCGCGCTCCTTCCTCGAAGCCAGCCAGAACGGTAAGATCGTCTTCGCCAACCCGGGCACGATTACCAATGCCGCGGGCGAACTGATCGTGATGAACCGGAACATGCAGGTTCTGATCATGAGCGATCAGGACGAAGAGATCGCATCCCACAAGATGGGCTACGGCTCCAAGCTGTTCGTGAAGGAAGGCCAGCAGGTCAAACGCGGCGATAAGCTGTACGAATGGGACCCCTACACGCTGCCGATCATCGCCGAGAAAGATGGTATCGCCAAACACGTGGACCTCGTGAACGGCTTGGCCGTGCGTGAGGAAACCGACGATGCCACCGGCATGACCCAGAAGATCGTGATCGACTGGCGGGCCGCGCCCAAGGGCAATGAGCTCAAGCCCGAGATCATCCTGATGGATGCCGACGGGGAGCCGCTGCGCAACGATCAGGGCAACCCGATCAAGTACACCATGTCGGTGGATGCGATCCTGTCCTGTGAAGACGGGCAGGAGGTCAAGGCCGGTGACGTTGTCGCGCGTATCCCGCGCGAGGGTGCCAAGACCAAGGACATTACCGGTGGTCTGCCGCGTGTGGCCGAACTCTTTGAGGCGCGTCGCCCCAAGGACCACGCCATCATCGCGGAAATCGACGGCTACGTGCGCTTTGGCAAGGACTATAAGAACAAGCGTCGGATCACGATCGAACCGGCGGACGACAGCCTTGAGCCCAAGGAATACATGATCCCAAAAGGCAAGCACATCCCGGTTGCCGAGGGCGATTACATCCAGAAGGGCGACTACATCATGGACGGCAACCCCGCGCCGCATGACATTCTTGCGATCATGGGGATCGAGGCGCTGGCCAACTACATGATCGACGAGGTGCAGGACGTCTATCGCCTGCAGGGCGTGAAGATCAACGACAAGCACGTCGAGGTCATCGTCCGTCAGATGCTGCAGAAATGGGAGATCCAGGACTCTGGGGATACCACGCTGCTGAAGGGTGAGCACGTCGACAAGATGGAGTTCGACGAAGCCAACTCCAAGGCCGAGAAAAAGGGCGGTCGTCCGGCCAAGGGCGAACCAATCCTGCTGGGCATCACCAAGGCGTCGTTGCAGACGCGGTCCTTTATCTCTGCCGCCTCCTTCCAGGAGACGACACGGGTCCTGACCGAGGCTTCGGTGCAGGGCAAGAAGGACACGCTGATCGGTCTCAAGGAGAACGTCATCGTGGGCCGCCTGATCCCGGCGGGCACCGGTGGTGCGACCCAGAAGGTGCGCAAGATCGCGCAGGATCGCGACAACGTCGTGATCGAGGCGCGTCGCGAGGAGGCCGAGGCGGCCGCCGCGCTGGCGGCACCGGTAAAGGCCGAAGAGGATGTGGTCGGCGGGGATGAGTTCGACACCCTGATCGTGGACACCCCGGAGAGCCGCGAATAAGCGCCTCTGGATCTGAAAATGGGAAAGCCCGCCTCTGCCAAGAGGCGGGCTTTTTCGTATCTGGAGGGGCTGTCCACGCGTGGACAGCCTGTCGCGTATTTAAAATCAACGAGTTACAGTGGCGAATTTACAATTTGTTAGGGAATGCCCGGTGTGGGGCGGGGTCATAATCACCGCCCACGCGTGCCGCGAAACCAGCCGCGCAAGTCCGCGATAACCACAGCCGTCGCCACCACAACCAGCGCGCAGAGGGCCAGTTTGGACAGCGGCTCCATCGTGCCCTCGATCAGCAGGGCGTGCAGGACGGTCCCCAGAACGATGACCATAGCCAAGGTGGTATGGGCGTTGCGCCACACGCGGTAAGGCAGGCGCAGCCGACGGCGGAGCGCGGCCAGCAGCGCCGCGCCAAAGATCGCCCACATGGCGAGAACGCCGAACGGAGAAAACGGGGTGGGGGAGCGGAACAGCAGGGCGTCGATCACGTCGGGCGGGCTGGTGAGCCACAGGCCCGCGACATGCACCACAACAGAGGCCACAAGCAGACTGCCGATGACACGGTGGACGTACCGCCCGCGTCGCAGAGGCAGGCCGGGCAGGTTGCCCCCTGCCAGAAGCGGTTGCAAAAGGATCAGCCCAAGCCCCAGCACCCCGGCAAACCCGGCGACGATGTAGACCGGCTGTCGCCATGCCAGCAGGGGGCTTTGCGCCGCCAATAAGACCGGCACGCCAAGGGCCAGACCCAGCGCGACCCAGATCAGCGGCGCGCGCAGCCGGTGCATCTGTCGGGTCTCCGGGGCCGCTCAGGCCGGTTGCAGAACAAAATGCGCCTCTAGGCTGGTGTCCCGGGCGCTGGACATGACGGGGCGCAGGAACACGGTTTCAAAGTCGCCGCTGTCATAAGCCAGATGGCCATGCGGCTGCCCGAAGGCCGGGATGATCTGCGGCATCTCGAGCCGGAACACCCCGTCCGCATCGGTCAGCGTGGCCCCGTGGCTGTGCGGGTCGCGTTCATGGCCTTCGGTGGTATGCGCCCAGATCTGGATGCGCTGACCGGGCAGCGGGGCCCCATCCCCGGCGCGGCGCACGGTGCCTGTCATCCAGAAACCGCCGTCGCCAATGCGGTCAACGATGGCCGCCCCGCGCCGGTAGTTGTTGGCCCCGCCGCGCATGGACCGGGTGGGTGTCAGGCTTTGGGCATGGGCGGGCCGCAGCAGGCCGGAGGTGCCCGTGGCCAGCACGGCACCGCCGGTGGCAAGTAGGGCGCGGCGGGTGAACGGACGTTTCGTCATGCGGAGTCATCCTTTGTCACTTGGGAAACCACGGCGCGTTTCAACGCCTCCACTGGCATAAAGACTAGTGCCTATCCGAAGGCCGACCAATACACGCCACCCCAGCACGCGAGAAAGTGACTGCCCCAAGCCACTGGAGCCGCCCCTTTGCTCAGGTGTTGGCGAACACCCGCCGGACGCGATCGGCGTCGATGGCAAACCGCGCTTTGACATCGGCCTCCCCGGCGGCGTCCAGCCGGGGCAGGGACACCGGTTTCACATGTTTCTTCTGGCGCGAGTCGTTGTGGTCATTATGGCCGCGCAGATACATGACCGGCTGCGTAAAGGTGACGGTCGGCATGTGCTGGTTGATCTTGTAGTGGCCAAAATTCATGATCGACTGGCGTGCGCCCGCGCGCACGGCCACGGCCTGTGCGACCCCCCAGTAGGGTGTGACCTGCACCTGAGCCGCCAGCCCCTGCGCGTCGGGGCGGCCGATATAGCCCCGGTTCCAGTCAAAGCCGACCAGTCGGTGCTTGGCCAGCAGAGGCGCGCAATCCTGCGCGGCCTGCCGCAGGTGGGCGACGAAATCCACAGCAACGGCATCATCGTCATCGTGGCGGAATTGCAGGCAGGGCTGGTCCATGTCGCGGACCGCATTGATCACGTCCTGACAGACCTGGCGATGTGGACCGGGCGCGCGGGCCACAACCATGGCCTGCGGGAAATCTCGGGTCAGGTCCAGCAGACGTTCCAGCCACAGCTCTGGCATGGCCTCTCCGACGAGGATCACAAAGATGAAATCCGGGTCTGTCTGGGCCTTCAGGCCCGGCAGGCAGAGGCATTCGAAATGGCGAAACCGCTCGGCGATCCGGGCGGGGTCATAGAGATAGGCGATCCGATCTTCGAGGCTGTTGTGCTCGACCTGAAAACCGCCCTCGGCGGGGTAGGAAAATCGGCAGAAACCGATGACTTGCATGCCTGTTCCCTTTGTGCGAAGCCGCTGCACTTGCATGGCATTGCCGGGCTTGGCGGGCAACCCCGGTGGCCTGTTGACATGGCCCGCGACTCCCCCTATACGCCCGCTAATCCGCTGTGGAAATTCCACCGGCGGCCTTACATAACCAAGCGGTCACGATCCGGGTTAACCGCCCCGATCCTCTGGACACCCACCGCGTCGTTCCCGTGAACAGGGGAACGCAGCGGTTTTTTGCGTCTTTTCCTGCTTTGCAGGGTGGTGGCGCGCTGAGACGGAGCCCGGCTTTGCGCAGGGTGCCACGAACTGAAACTCCGCACGGGACGGCCCGTGCAGCACACATGTGAGAAGCACGGGGAAATAACCGGAATGCCCACGATCCAACAGCTGATCCGCAAGCCGCGGCAGCCCAAAGTCAAGCGCTCGAAGTCGCAGCACCTCGAGCAGTGCCCGCAAAAGCGCGGTGTCTGCACCCGTGTGTACACCACCACGCCGAAGAAGCCGAACTCGGCCATGCGTAAGGTGGCCAAGGTGCGCCTGACCAATGGCTACGAGGTGATCAGCTATATCCCGGGTGAAAGCCACAACCTGCAGGAGCACTCGGTGGTTTTGATCCGTGGTGGTCGTGTAAAAGACCTTCCCGGCGTGCGTTACCACATCCTGCGCGGTGTTCTCGACACCCAGGGCGTCAAGGACCGCAAGCAGCGTCGTTCGAAATACGGCGCCAAGCGTCCGAAGTAAGAGGATTACAACATGTCTCGTCGTCACGCCGCAGAGAAGCGCGAAGTCCTGCCCGACGCCAAGTATGGTGACCGGGTTCTGACAAAATTCATGAACAACCTGATGTACGACGGCAAGAAATCTGCCGCCGAACGCATCGTTTACAATGCGCTTGACCGCGTCGAAGCAAAGGTCAAGCGCGCCCCGGTGGAGATCTTCCACGAGGCGCTGGACAACATCAAGCCGTCGGTCGAGGTTCGCTCGCGCCGCGTTGGTGGTGCCACCTACCAGGTTCCGGTCGAAGTGCGCCCCGAGCGCCGTGAGGCCCTTGCGATCCGCTGGCTGATCAATGCCTCGCGCGCCCGCAATGAGAACACCATGGAAGAGCGCCTTGCAGGTGAGCTGATCGACGCGGTGCAATCGCGCGGGTCCGCCGTCAAGAAGCGCGAAGACACCCACAAGATGGCCGACGCCAACAAAGCGTTCAGCCATTACCGCTGGTAAACCACTTCTTCTGAGGACAAGGCCCCATGGCACGCGATTACCCTCTCGAACGGTACCGGAACTTCGGTATCATGGCGCACATCGATGCAGGTAAAACCACCTGCTCGGAGCGGATTCTGTTCTACACCGGCAAGTCGCACAACATCGGCGAAGTGCACGATGGCGCTGCGACCATGGACTGGATGGAGCAGGAGCAGGAACGCGGGATCACCATCACTTCGGCTGCGACGACCACTTTCTGGGAGCGCACCGAGAATGGCACCGAACCCGATAGCGCCAAGCACCGCCTGAACATCATCGACACCCCCGGACACGTCGACTTCACCATCGAGGTCGAGCGTTCGCTGGCGGTTCTCGACGGTGCCGTGGCCGTTCTGGACGCCAACGCCGGCGTCGAGCCGCAGACCGAAACCGTGTGGCGTCAGGCTGACCGCTACAAGGTTCCGCGGATCGTGTTCGTCAACAAGATGGACAAGATCGGCGCGGACTTCTTCAACTGCGTTCACATGATCGAAGACCGCACCGGCGCGCGCGCCGTTCCCGTCGGTATTCCGATCGGTGCCGAGACCGAGCTGGAAGGTCTGATTGACCTCGTGACCATGGAAGAGTGGCTGTGGCAGGGTGAGGATCTGGGCGCGTCCTGGATCAAGGCTCCGATCCGCGAAAGCCTGCAGGACATGGCTGACGAGTGGCGTGGCAAGATGATCGAGGCCGCCGTCGAAGAAGACGACGACGCGATGGAAGCCTATCTCGAAGGCGAAGAGCCCGACGTCCCGACGCTGCGCAAGTTGCTCCGCAAGGGCACTCTGGCGATGCATTTCGTGCCGGTTCTGGGGGGCTCTGCCTTCAAGAACAAAGGCGTGCAGTCGCTGCTCAACGCCGTGATCGACTATCTGCCCAGCCCGCTGGACGTGGTCGACTACATGGGCTTCTCGCCGGACGACGAGACCGAAGAGCGCAACATCCCGCGTCGCGCGGATGACAACATGCCGTTCGCCGGTCTGGCGTTCAAGATCATGAACGACCCCTTCGTCGGCTCGCTGACGTTCACCCGGATCTATTCGGGCAAGATGAACAAGGGCGACTCGATCCTGAACTCGACCAAAGGCAAGAAAGAGCGCATCGGTCGTATGATGATGATGCACTCCAACAACCGCGAAGAGATCGAAGAGGCCTGGGCCGGCGACATCATCGCGCTTGCGGGTCTGAAGGACACCACCACGGGCGACACCCTGTGTGACGCGAAAGAGCCGGTGGTTCTGGAAACCATGACCTTCCCCGATCCGGTCATCGAGATCGCGGTTGAGCCCAAGACCAAGGGCGACCAGGAAAAGATGTCGGCGGGTCTGGCCCGTCTGGCAGCAGAAGACCCGTCCTTCCGCGTCGAAACGGATATCGAATCCGGTCAGACGATCATGAAGGGCATGGGCGAACTTCACCTGGACATCCTGGTTGACCGTCTCAAGCGGGAATTCAAGGTCGAGGCCAACATCGGTGCGCCGCAGGTGGCTTATCGTGAGACCATCGGTCACGAAGTCGAACATACCTACACCCACAAGAAACAGTCGGGTGGTTCGGGTCAGTTCGCCGAAGTGAAGATGATCATCTCTCCGACAGAGCCGGGCGAAGGCTATTCGTTCGAATCCAAGATCGTGGGCGGTTCCATTCCCAAGGAATACATCCCCGGTGTGGAAAAGGGCGTGAAATCGGTTATGGACAGCGGCCCCCTGGCTGGCTTCCCCGTGATCGACTTCAAGGTCTCGCTGATCGACGGTAAGTTCCACGACGTTGACTCCAGCGTTCTGGCGTTTGAGATCGCGGCACGTATGTGCATGCGTGAAGGCATGCGCAAAGCGGGTGCCAAGCTGCTGGAACCGATGATGAAAGTCGAAGTGATCACACCGGAAGAATACACCGGTGGTATCATTGGCGACCTGACCTCGCGTCGTGGTCAGGTGTCGGGCCAGGAGCCTCGTGGCAACGCCGTTGCCATCGATGCCTTTGTTCCGCTGGCCAACATGTTCGGCTACATCAACACGCTGCGGTCGATGTCCTCTGGCCGGGCGAACTTCTCGATGCAGTTCGACCACTACGATCCGGTTCCGCAGAACATCTCGGACGAGATCCAATCGAAATACGCATAAGCCGGGTGGCGGTGTCGGCGGGGTAACCCGCCGAGGAAATCCGCCCTACCCACCACCGTAGGGTGGGGTTTGACCCCACCACCCGAAACGAAGAAGGAGCCTACCTATGGGTAAGGAAAAGTTTGAACGCGGCAAGCCGCACTGCAACATCGGCACGATTGGTCACGTTGACCACGGCAAGACGACGCTGACGGCGGCGATCACCAAGTATTTCGGTGACTTCAAGGCGTATGACCAGATCGACGGCGCGCCGGAAGAAAAAGCCCGCGGGATCACCATCTCGACGGCGCACGTGGAATACGAGACCGACAACCGCCACTACGCGCACGTCGACTGCCCCGGCCACGCTGACTACGTCAAGAACATGATCACCGGTGCCGCCCAGATGGACGGCGCGATCCTGGTGGTGAACGCCGCTGACGGCCCGATGCCGCAGACCCGTGAGCACATCCTGCTGGGCCGCCAGGTGGGCATTCCCGCCATGGTTGTATTCCTCAACAAAGTCGACCAGGTCGACGACGAGGAACTGCTGGAGCTGGTGGAAATGGAAGTCCGCGAGCTGCTGTCCGAATACGACTACCCGGGCGACGACATTCCGATCATCGCGGGCTCCGCGCTGGCGGCGATGGAAGGCCGCGATCCGGAAATCGGCGAGAACAAGATCCGCGAACTGATGGCGGCCGTGGATGAGTACATCCCGCAGCCCGAGCGCGCGATCGACATGCCGTTCCTGATGCCGATCGAAGACGTGTTCTCGATCTCGGGTCGTGGTACGGTTGTGACCGGCCGGATCGAGCGTGGCGTGATCAACGTGGGCGATACCATTGAAATCGTTGGTATCCGTGACACGACTTCGACCACCTGTACCGGTGTCGAAATGTTCCGCAAGCTGCTGGACCGCGGTGAAGCAGGCGACAACGTCGGCGTTCTGCTGCGCGGCATCGACCGCGAAGGCGTCGAGCGTGGTCAGGTTCTGTGCAAGCCGAAGTCGGTGAACCCGCACACCAAGTTCGAGTGTGAGGTCTACATCCTGACCAAGGAAGAAGGCGGCCGTCACACGCCGTTCTTCAAGAACTACCGCCCGCAGTTCTACTTCCGCACGACGGACGTGACCGGCACGGTTGAGCTGCCCGATGGCACCGAGATGGTGATGCCGGGCGACAACCTGAAGTTCAACGTCGAGCTGATCGCACCGATCGCGATGGAAGACGGCCTGCGCTTCGCCATCCGCGAAGGCGGCCGCACCGTCGGGTCGGGCGTCGTGTCGAAGATCATCGACTGATTGTCTGAGGTGTCGCCCGTTGCGGCGACACCGTCAGCACACATTCCGGGGTGTCTGACACCCATACTGAAGGGCGGGACCAGTCCCGCCCTACACATTCCGGGTTCGATGAGGCGCGCGGGTGGTCCGTCCTCCTCCTCTCAACCCCAACGCCAAGATAGGCTGTCCAAATGAGCCAGAATATCCGTATCCGGCTGAAGGCGTTCGATTACCGCGTGCTTGATGCAAGTACGCAGGAAATCGTCAACACCGCCAAGCGCACCGGCGCGACGGTCCGCGGTCCCATCCCGCTGCCGAACAAGATCGAAAAGTTCACCGTTCTGCGTGGCCCGCACGTGAACAAGAAGTCGCGCGACCAGTTCGAGATCCGGACGCACAAGCGTCTGCTCGACATCGTCGATCCGACTCCGCAGACTGTGGACGCCCTGATGAAGCTCGACCTCGCCGCTGGCGTGGATGTCGAGATCAAGGTCTAAGGAGGGCTCGGATATGATGCGCTCTGGAGTGATCGCAAAGAAGATCGGCATGACTCGTCTTTTCATGGAAGACGGCAAGCAGATCCCAGTCACCGTGCTGCAACTCGACAACCTTCAGGTTGTTGCGCAGCGCACAAATGACCAGCACGGCTACACCGCCGTTCAGCTGGGTGCCGGAAACGCCAAGGTCAAGCGCGTGAGCCAGGCCATGCGCGGTCACTTTGCCGTTGCCAAGGTCGAGCCCAAGCGCAAGGTCGTGGAATTCCGCGTCGCGCCCGAGAACCTGATCGAAGTGGGCGAGGAAATCATCGCCGACCATTACTTCGAGGGTCAGTTCGTGGACGTCAGCGGCATCACCATCGGTAAAGGTTTTGCCGGCGGTATGAAGCGCCACAACTTTGGCGGTCTGCGCGCCACGCACGGTGTCTCTGTCAGCCATCGTTCGCATGGTTCGACCGGTCAGTGTCAGAACCCCGGCAAGGTGTTCAAAGGCAAGAAGATGGCCGGCCACATGGGGTCCGTGCGTGTCACCACGCAGAACCTGCAGGTCGTCCGCACCGACAGCGACCGTGGCATCATCATGATCAAGGGCGCCGTTCCCGGCCCCAAAGGCTCGTGGGTGACCATCAAGGACGCGGTGAAAAAGCCCGCGCCCGAAAATGTCATTCTGCCCGCTGCTCTGATGAGCTCGAAGCGCGAAGCGATGAAAGCCGCCGAAGAAGCCGCCCGCCAGGCCGAAGAAGAGGCCAAGGCAGCAGAAGAGGCACGTCTTGCAGAGGAGGCCGCCCAGCAGGAGGCGTCTCTGAAGGCAGCCGAGGCTGAAATCGAGGCCGAGAAGAAGGAAGGCGAGGAATGAAACTCGACGTGATCAATCTCGACGGCGGCACCGCTGGCGAAGTCGAGCTGGACGAGGCCCTGTTTGGTCTCGAGCCGCGCGCCGACATTCTCCACCGCGTCGTCCGCTGGCAGCGTAACAAGGCGCAAGCCGGTACGCACAAGGTCAAGACCCGCTCGGAAGTGTCGTACTCGACCAAGAAGATCTATCGCCAGAAGGGCACCGGCGGCGCACGCCACGGTTCCCGCAAGGCGCCGATCTTCCGCAAGGGTGGCATCTACAAGGGCCCGACCCCGCGGTCGCACGCCCATGACCTGCCCAAGAAGGTCCGTAAACTGGGTCTGCTGCACGCGCTGTCGTCCAAGTTCAAGGACGGGTCGCTGGTGGTGATCGAGGCGGCGGATTGCGATGGCAAGGCCAACACGCTGGCCAAGCAGGTTGCAAACCTCGGCTGGAAGCGCGCGCTGATCATCGACGGCGCGGTCATCAGTGAGAACTTTGCCCGCGCGGCGGCCAACATCGAGGGTCTCGATGTGCTGCCCAGCCAGGGCGCAAACGTCTATGACATCCTCAAGCGCGACACGCTCGTGCTGACCAAGGCGGGTGTCGAAGCACTGGAGGCTCGGTTGAAATGAGCGCGAAGGCAGAACACTACGACGTGATCCGCAAGCCGATCATCACCGAAAAAACCACCATGGCGTCCGAGAATGGCGCAGTGGTTTTCGAAGTGGCGATCGACGCGGCCAAGCCGCAGATCAAAGAGGCCGTTGAGGCGCTGTTTGGTGTCAAGGTGAAGGCGGTCAACACCACCATCACCAAGGGCAAGCAAAAGCGTTTCCGGGGCACCATGGGTCGCCGCAAGGACGTCAAGAAGGCCTATGTGACCCTCGAAGAGGGCAACACGATCGACGTGAACACCGGTCTGTGAGTGTGGTGGGTTGAAAACCTACCCTACGGAATTTGGTGAGGCCCTCGCAGCGATGCGGGGGCCTTTTCGTTTGTGTGTCCACGTGTGGACACGAGCGCTGGTGTTATAGATCAAAGGGTTACAGAGGCGTTTTTACGGACTCTTCATACTTGGGGCTGATTTGAGGGCTCTTGGGTGGGGGTGTTTTGGGATTGATTGGTAAGGCGCGCGTCGTTGTCCAGCTGGCGGCACGACCTTTACCTTGTGCTAGATTGACGGCGGAGCCACAGGGCGCGGAACAAGGCCGACAGGCCGCCGCGCCAGAGCCGACGCGCCCCTATGCGGCGGCTCTTCGGTGAGGCTGGACCCGGCCTTTGATGTTTTACGGATGCCTTGGGATAAACTGCCAGTTTCGGACGGTTGCAGAGCCACCGCGCGCGTCGGCTCTGGCGCGACTATGTTCTTTGTCGCATGGTCGCGTTTTTTGGTGTTCGCCAAGCGCCGCTCAATACAAGGTTAGATTAGGTCCTAGATGTTAGATCCCAAACAACTCGAGCAAGCTGTAAAAGACGCATATTTGGCTAGCGAAAACGAAATGGGTTGGCGACTTTTGGCGAGCCCCCAAAACGTCCTTTTCGGCGCAGACGTTGCGTTTATCGGAATGAACCCAGGAGGCGTTGAAGAAATTTCAGGCCATGGCGAATTCGCGATGGCGCGTGGCAGTGCGTACGTTGATGAGGTGTGGCCGGGGTGGGCCAAAGGGGCGAGCCCGCTTCAAATCCAGGTTCGCAAACTTTTCCACTATCTGGATCAGTCGCCGGAAGACGTTTTGGCCGGTAATTTTGTTCCATTTAGGTCACCAAATTGGGCCAGTCTTAAGGACAAGCGGGCGTCTCTGGGCTTTGGCGAGACACTTTGGCAGCGAATTCTTGGATCGGCTAAACCCAAATTGATTGTTGGAATGGGTGGCCCGATCGCAGGCCCGCTCTCACAATTGCTGGATATCCGACATTTGGAAGCCGTCGATGTCGGGTGGGGCAATGTGAAAGGTCGGTTCGGTTCTAATGGGACCACGCGGTTGGTTATCTTGCCGCACCTTTCCCGGTTTGCAATCATTGGACGGCGTGAAAGTGCTCAGGGGCTGGAGGTGCTTTTTGGACCCACATGGGGACGCGGTTTCAGAAGTTGCGATGTTGCCGGTCCAATCCGGTGGGGGAAAACCTCACGCCACTTGACCCCACCCCCATCCTCCCCTAACAGACACCATCCGCAGCAGCCCCGGATTCGTCCGGGGCTTTGCTATTGTCTGCGGGGACACAGATTCGGGCACCTGCGGACGTCAGTCGAGGGGCCTATACCACCGGGCACCTGCGGACATTTGTCGAGGGGCCTATACCAGTGGCGGGCTAACCCCCGCCCTACATAAGTCCCGGCAACGGGGCTGCTAGCTAACGGAAGACAGAAAGCATGGCACTCAAGTCGTACAAACCTACGACGCCGGGCCAGCGCGGGCTGGTGCTGATCGACCGTTCGGAGCTGTACAAAGGACGTCCCGTCAAGGCCCTCACCGAGGGTCTGACGAAAAAGGGCGGCCGGAACAACACCGGACGTATCACGGCACGCCGCCGCGGTGGCGGGGCGAAACGCCTCTACCGGATCGTCGACTTCAAGCGGAACAAATTCGATGTCAACGGCATCGTGGTCCGCATTGAATATGACCCCAACCGTACCGCCTTTATCGCGCTCGTCCAGTATGACGACGGCGAACAGGCCTATATCCTTGCGCCCCAGCGCCTTGGCATTGGCGACAAGATCGTCTCTTCCAAGAAGGCAGACATCAAGCCCGGCAACTGTATGCCGTTCTCGGGTATGCCGATCGGTACCATCGTTCACAACATCGAGCTGAAGCCCGGCAAGGGCGGTCAGATCGCACGCGCCGCTGGCACCTATGCCCAGTTCGTCGGCCGTGACGGTGGCTATGCCCAGATCCGCCTGTCGTCGGGCGAACTGCGCCTTGTGCGTCAGGAATGTCTGGCAACCGTGGGTGCCGTGTCGAACCCCGACAACAGCAACCAGAACCTCGGCAAGGCCGGCCGTGTGCGCCACATGGGCAAGCGCCCCTCCGTTCGCGGTGTCGTCATGAACCCGATCGACCACCCGCACGGTGGTGGTGAAGGCCGTACCTCTGGGGGTCGCCATCCGGTGACGCCGTGGGGCAAGCCGACCAAGGGCAAACGCACCCGCAACACCAACAAGGCGTCGCAGAAGCTGATCATCCGCTCGCGTCACGCCAAGAAGAAGGGGCGGTAATTTATGTCGCGTTCCGTCTGGAAAGGTCCGTTCGTCGATTCCTATGTCTTGAAGAAGGCAGAGAAGTCGCGCGAGTCGGGCAAGAACGAAGTCATCAAGATCTGGTCGCGCCGCTCGACGATCCTGCCCCAGTTCGTGGGCCTGACGTTTGGTGTCTACAACGGTCACAAGCACATTCCGGTCAACGTGTCCGAGGACATGATCGGTCAGAAGTTCGGCGAGTATGCACCGACCCGTACCTATTACGGTCACGCAGCCGACAAAAAAGCGAAGAGGAAGTAAGCCATGGGCAAGGATAAGAATCCCCGCCGCGTGGCGGACAACGAAGCAATGGCAAAACTGCGCATGCTTCGCACTTCGCCGCAGAAACTGAACCTCGTCGCGCAGCTGATCCGTGGCAAGAAGGTGGAAAAGGCCCTGACGGACCTGACCTTCTCGAAAAAGCGGATCGCCGGTGACGTGAAGAAGTGCCTGCAGTCGGCCATCGCCAACGCCGAGAACAACCACGGTCTGGACGTCGATGAACTGGTCGTCGCCGAGGCATTTGTGGGCAAGAACCTGGTCATGAAGCGGGGCCGCCCCCGGGCGCGCGGTCGTTTTGGCCGGATCAACAAGCCGTTCTCGGAACTCACCATCAAGGTGCGCCAGGTTGAGGAGCAAGCCTAATGGGTAATAAAACAAACCCGATCGGTATGCGTCTGCAGGTGAACCGCACCTGGGACAGCCGCTGGTACGCCGACACCAAGGACTATGGGGATCTGCTTCTCGAGGATCTGAAGATCCGCGAGTTCATCTTCAATGAGTACCGCAACCCGCCGAAGCAGGCTGGCATCAGCCGTGTGATCATCGAGCGTCCGCACAAGAAGTGCCGCGTCACGGTGCACACTGCCCGTCCGGGCGTGATCATCGGCAAGAAGGGCGCGGACATCGAGGTGCTTCGCAAGAAGCTGGCGTCGATGACCGACTCGGAACTGCACCTCAACATCGTCGAGGTTCGCAAGCCCGAGCTGGACGCGCAGCTGGTTGGCGAGTCGATCGCTCAGCAGCTTGAGCGTCGTGTGTCCTTCCGCCGCGCGATGAAGCGGGCGGTGCAGAACGCCATGCGTATGGGCGCCCTGGGTATCCGGGTGAACGTCGCGGGTCGTCTGGGTGGCGCGGAAATCGCTCGTACCGAATGGTATCGCGAAGGCCGCGTGCCGCTGCACACGCTGCGTGCCGACATCGATTATGCCACCGTTGAGGCGACCACCGCCTACGGCATCATCGGTATCAAGGTCTGGATCTTCAAAGGCGAGATCATGGAACATGATCCGCAGGCGCGTGAGCGCAAGAACCAGGAACTCCAGGACGGTCCGGCCCCTCGCGGTGCTGGTGGCGGCCGCCGGGATGATCGGAGGTAACCATGCTTCAGCCAAAGCGTACTAAATTCCGCAAGGTACAGAAGGGCCGGATCAAAGGTCTGGCCAAGGGCGGATCCGATCTGAACTTCGGCACCTATGGCCTCAAGGCTCTGGAGCCCGAGCGCGTGACCGCGCGCCAGATCGAAGCCGCCCGTCGTGCTATGACGCGTCACATGAAGCGTCAGGGTCGCGTCTGGATCCGTATCTTCCCGGACACTCCGGTCACTGCCAAGCCCATCGAAGTTCGTATGGGTAAAGGTAAGGGCTCGGTCGATCGCTGGACCTGCAAGGTCAAGCCCGGTCGCGTGATGTTCGAGATCGACGGCGTCAATGAGGACATCGCCCGCGAGGCGCTGCGTCTGGCCGCGATGAAGCTGCCGATCAAGACCCGTGTCGTCGTTCGCGAAGACTGGTAAGCGGCTGGGGGAGACCCCGCTGCAATAGATTTGACCCCCGGCGCGCAAGCGGCGGGGGTTTTTTCTTGCCCAGAGGTCAGCCGGGAAAGATCTGCGCCATTGCGCTGTCAAAACGGGCCCATGTCATCGTCGCCTTGTTGCCGGCGTAGCCCTCATAATAGGACTCTCCCGAGGGCAGAGGCAGCCCGGCCCAGATCTTGGCCAGACGGTACATAAAGCTGCGGCGGGTCAGCTCGCCGCGCTGAAAGGCCAGCATCCCGGCCTCTGCCAGCAGTTCATCCGCCAGCCGGTCCTGTAGTTTGGCGTCAAAGCGTGTCGCCGGATTGACCCCGACCTTGTCCACCAGACGCCGCAGGGTGTCGGGAATGAACTGGTAGCGGCCAATGGCGTGGGGTTGGCCCGGTGTGGCGTCGATCCAGTCATAAACCTGTTGCACGGTCAGGTCAGTGGGGCGCTTGGGCGGTTTGACCTTGGCCCCGTGAATGACCGCATCATAACTGTCGGCCCCGGATTCCGCCTCTGCGATCAGGCTGCGCAGCAGGGCGGTGGCGCTGATGCCCGACAGCGGGCCGGTGGTTGTCTGCCGGGGCGGCGGCGGCGTGCGATCTGGCAGGGCGGCAAACAGCCCCTCTGTGTCCTTGCCGACAAAGAGGCTGGCGGCGCGCGCCTGCCCGGACAGGGGCGTTGCGCGGACAGGAATCAGCGGCGTGCGCGCCGCGCTATCGCCATGCGGGAACAGCGAGGCGGATTGCGCAGCGGCCACGCCGGGCAGGGCCAGCAGCGCCAATATGATCAGGCGGCGGATCGGGAACATTCTGTTCCTCCCTCAGGATTGGCCGCGACACTGCCACCCAGAGGTTGAGATTCCATTTCCCCCGCCCCGGCCTTTGGGCTAAAGCGCGGCCATGACCCAGATACGCTCGCTTTTCGCCACCCGCCTGTATCACGCCAAGCTGTCAGAGCAGGGCACCGTTGACGCCGATGAGTTGGACTCGTCGTGTTATTCCATCGCCGAGGACGACGAGGCCGGGCAGGATTGGTGCGAGGAACACGGCTATCCCGGTTACACCTCCTATGCCTCGCTGACCGATCTTCCGTGGCGGTTCCCGGTCTTTGCGGAACTGGTGAAGGTGCTGGACAAACACGTTACCGCCTTTGCCAAGGATCTGGAGTTCGATCTGGGCGATAAGGCGCTGGTGCTGGAGGATATCTGGATCAACATTCTGCCCGAGGGCGGCACCCATTCCAGCCATATCCACCCGCATTCGGTGATCTCGGGGACAACCTATGTGGCGATGCCCGAAGGCGCGTCGGCGCTAAAGCTGGAAGATCCCCGGCTGGCGATGATGATGGCGGCCCCGACCCGGCAAAAGGACTGCCGCGAGGAGTTGCGGCCCTTTGTCTACATCGCGCCCGAGGTGGGCGATGTGCTGCTGTGGGAAAGCTGGCTGCGCCATGAGGTGCCGCTGAACATGGCCGAGGAAAACCGCGTCTCTGTCAGCTTTAACTACAAGTGGGAATAAGACCCGCTCTGCCCTGTCCGGGAGACAGGTTGAGGATCGCAGGGCCGTAGCCCCCCGGCCCGTCGAATTGCGCGCAGTTTCCACAGGCCCGGTGGCCTCATGTTTACGCCCTTGGGCGAAGCTGTGAGGACAGTGAGAACGGGGGTATCACATGGAAACGCAATCCTGCTGCGCCGGACAGGGCGCAAAGCAAGGCCACCATCGGCGGGCGATGGCGGCAGAGACCACGGAACACGGCGGCTGCGGGAAATCCACGCAGTCGGTCGGGCATCGCGCCAAGGCGGCGGTGGCAGAGGCGGGCGGTTGCCTGAAACAGGGGCAGGCGGCCTCGGCCATTGCGCGAGGCGAGATGTCGATCGTGATCGAGGCGGTGTTCATCAGCCTCAGTTACAGCGAAACTTCGGTCAGCGTGACAGGCGACGCGGCCCCGCTTACGTCAGGGGCTGGGGGTCCCGGCACAGAGGTCCCGGTGGCGGCGTCCGAGACGCCCGAGCCCGAGGTGCCTGACCCTGTGGCGGCAGAGGACCCGCTGGCTGAGCCACCAGAGACAGAGGCCAGCGCCGGATACGTGGCCTCGGGGTATTATATTTCGGCTCAGGCCACGTATGTTTCGGCCAGTATCGCGCTGGAACTGCTGCGCTAGGGGCGCGACGGGCATCGCCGGGTCGTGTCGTCCTGTCCCCATCTGAGGGCGCTCTCAGGTCAGGACGGCGAGGAAGGTTGCGCAGACGGACGGCTCTGGGTCGAACGGCCCCTGTCGGCGCGGGATGTGTTCAGGCGGGTTCCGAGCTTGGCGGGTGCGCGGTTTCCAGCAGCCCGGCGATCCGCGCCCGCAACTCTCCGGCGGGGATGGGTTTGGCCAGAACAAGGTCTATGACAGCCCGGTCCGCCCCGCCTTCGAGGCGCGCCATGCCGGTCAGCAGTATCACCGGGGTCGCGGGGTTCTTGCCCTTGACCCGCGCCGCGATATCGACGCCGCTGAGGTCGCCGGGAATGTAATTGTCCAGCAGGGCAAGGTCGAAACGGTGCGCCGCGACCGCCGCGACCGCCTCTGCCCCGGTGCTGGCGACCGTGACGGTAAAGCCCCAGCGCGTCAGGTTGCGATGCAGGACATTGCGGATTGCGTCCTCGTCTTCGAGAAGCAGGACATGCAGCTTGTCGAAAGTGGACGGCTTGCCGAGGCAGGCTGCGTCGCCTTGGCTCATGGTCTCATGGTGGAGGGGAAAGAACAGGCGCACGCAGGTGCCCGCGCCGAGTTCCGAGGTGATCAGGATCTCTCCGCCCAGTTGCCGCATGAATCCGGCGGCCATCGACAGGCCAAGGCCTGATCCCTCGGAGCGCGACTTCGTCGTGAAAAAGGGTTCGGTCACGCGCGCCAGATTGTGCGGAGGAATGCCCATACCGTCGTCCTGAATGGTCAGGCAGGCATAGTCGCCCGCAACGGGCAGGGTGTTTGCAGCGTCTTTCGGGACACTTTGGATGGCGCTGGTGATCCGGATGGAGCCGCCTTCGCGAATGGCGTCGCGGGCGTTGATCAGGATGTTGAGGATCACCGACTGGAGATTGTCACGGTCGGCAAAGATCGGCAGTGCGCGTGTGCCGCGATCCACCTGAATTGTCGGCTTTTTCAGCGATGTCCGTTCGAACATAACCACGGCGCGCGCCGCCTCTTCGCCCAAGTCGAGCAGGACGGGGCGGATCGTGGCGCGCTGAGCGAAGTTCAGCAGGCTTTGGGTCAGGGTGCCACCGCGCCGGGCCGCCGAGACGATTTCAGACAAGAGTTGGCTGGGCAGGGCAGAGTCGATCCGGTCCTGCAACAGTTCGGCATTGCCCATGACCACGGCAAGGATGTTGTTGACGTCATGGGCGACACCGGCGGTCAGTTCCCCCAGCGCGGCCAGCCGGTTGGCCTGTGCCTTGCGCTCTTCGGCGCGGCGCGTGTCGGTGACGTCCACACTGCTGCCCAGACCGCGCACGACCTCGCCCGTGGCATCGTAATCCGGGGCGACGGTTTCGCGGATATAGCCGATGCTGCCGTCAGCGCGGAAAAAGCGATACTCCATCTCGATGGTTTCGCCCTTGATCAGCCGTTGATAGGCCTCCCGCAGAAGGTTGCGATCCTCCGGATGGATCATCGTCATCGGGCCTTTGAGGCCTGTAACGGTCTCGATGAAGTCACTGGGCGTCTGGCCAAAGATAGCGGCGTGTCGGACCGAGCAAAGCTCGACGATGGATTCCTTTACGTTGAAGACGAAGTAGCCCAGTTGAGCGATGCGCGCCGCCTGTTCCAGCATCACAGCATGGGATTCACCGCCTGCCCCGATACGACTATATAGCGCGTCGTCTTCGGACACGTTCTTATCGGACATGGTCAGTTTCCCTGCTGGACCCGCAACTTGTCTATCAGCTTGTCTTTGCAACGATCAACAGGCAGTCCCGGTCAGCTTGCCAATCCAGCGGTGTGGGAGGGAAAGCGGCGATTACCTGCCGCGCGGGTGCGCCGAGAGGGGCAGGGCAAAACCGCGACCGGTCCGCTTTGCCTAAAGGTGGGATTGAGGTTGCGGCGTGATTTCGGCAAAGCGCGGTGCGGGGCTGAACGGGTAGGGGGCCTGTGACACGACACAGCCATCCTGAATCCGGCGCCACGTGAGCAGGTTGAGCGACATGGAACAGCGCGCCAGAAAGCTCTTGCCGCCGACGGTCAGGCAGGCGATTTCACCCAAGGGCACCTCTTGTCCGTTGCGATTGATGCAGGCGCAGTCCGAAGTGGCCTCATCGGCGAGGGCCGGCTGAAGCGCAAGTATCAGGGCAAGGGTCAGTATCGGGCGCATGCCTTATGATACCGCAGACCGCCCGTTCCCCAAAGCCTGTGCTTTGCGGGCGGGGCTGTTGGCCGGGATATGGATCGGCGCGGCTGGTTTTTCGGGCGGAAAAGCGTCAGGCGCGCGACGTGCCTCAAAATCTATTGCCTTTCGGGGGAATCGCGCATAAAGGGGCGTTTCATCCACGGACTCCACCGGAATCAGGGTGACCTTGCGGCCAAGGCAGGCAGGGGCCTACCGGTGATGTTGTAATAAAGGAGAGGCGCATGAACGCCCACGAACTCCGTGACAAGACCCCGGACGAGCTCCGGGACACGCTTGTCCAATTGAAGAAGGAGGCATTCAACCTCCGTTTCCAGGCGGCCACCGGCCAGATGGAAAACACCTCGCGTATTCGCGTGGTCCGTCGCGACGTTGCCCGGATCATGACCATTCTCAATGAAAAAGCCGCCGCTGCGGCGTCGACTGCGGAGGCTTAACAGATGCCCAAGCGAATCCTGCAAGGCACCGTCACGTCGACCGCCAACAAGCAGACTGTGACCGTCCAGATCGTCCGCCGCTTTAAGCACCCGGTGCTGCAAAAGACGATCAAGAAGTCCAAGAAGTACCGCGCCCACGACGAGAACGAACAGTTCAACGTCGGCGACAACGTCATGATCCGCGAATGCGCGCCCAAGTCCAAGACCAAGCGCTGGGAAATCATGACCGAAGAAATGATTGCCGAGCATGAGAAGCAGCGCGCCGAAGTCGCCGCCGCCAATCTCAAGGCCGAAGCTGAAGCTGCCCACTAAGGGCGACCCGGGGCCGTTCACACGGCCCCGGTGACATTCGAAACCCCCGGGCCAATGTTCTCTGCAGAGCGGTTCGGGACGTCGGGAGAAAACTTATGATCCAGATGCAGACCAATCTGGATGTTGCTGACAATTCCGGAGCCCGGAAAGTTCAGTGCATCAAGGTTCTGGGCGGTTCACACCGCCGCTATGCCTCTGTCGGCGACATCATCGTGGTGTCGGTGAAAGAGGCCATTCCGCGTGGTCGCGTGAAAAAGGGTGACGTCCGCAAGGCCGTCGTCGTGCGCACCGCCAAGGAAGTTCGCCGTGACGATGGCACCACCATCCGCTTTGACCGCAACGCCGCCGTGATCCTCGGCAACAATGGCGAGCCGGTCGGCACCCGTATCTTCGGACCGGTTGTGCGTGAGCTGCGTGCCAAGAACTTCATGAAGATCATCTCGCTCGCCCCGGAGGTGCTGTAAGATGGCTGCAAAACTCAAGAAGGGTGACACCGTCATCGTCCTGACCGGCAAGGACAAGGGCAAGACGGGCGAGATCGTTTCTGTCGACCCCAAGGCCGGCAAGGCCGTGGTTGACGGCGTGAACACCGCCATCCGCCACACCCGCCAGTCGCAGAACAACCAGGGCGGTCGCCTGCCCAAGGCCCTGCCGCTGGACCTCAGCAACCTTGCGTTCGTCGACGCCAACGGCAAGCCGACCCGCGTCGGTTTCCGCATGGAAGGCGACAAGAAGGTGCGCTTTGCCAAGACCACGGGGGACGTGATCGATGCTTGATATGGATAACTACGCCCCGCGCCTGAAGGTCCAGTACAAGGACACCATCAAGGCCGCGATGAAGGAGCAGTTCGGTTACACCAACGACCTGCAAATCCCGTCGGTTCAGAAGATCGTTCTGAACATCGGCTGCGGCACAGAGGCCGTTCGCGATTCCAAGAAGGCCAAGAACGCCATCGAGGAACTGTCGAAGATCGCCGGCCAGCAGGCCGTCGGTACGGTTGCCAAGCAGTCCAACGCGGCGTTCCGCCTGCGTGAAGGCATGATCATCGGCGCGAAGGTGACCCTTCGTGACGTGCGCATGTACGAATTTCTGGACCGTCTGGTGACTGTCGCAATGCCCCGCATCCGTGACTTCCGCGGTGTGAAGGCCTCTTTCGACGGTCGCGGCAACTTTGCCATGGGTCTCAAGGAACACATCGTGTTCCCGGAAATCGACTTCGACAAGGTCGACGAGGTCTGGGGTATGGATGTGGTCATCACGACCAACGCCATTCCCTTTGGCGAGCACAGTGCCGATGCACAGGCGAAAGCCTTGCTGGCCCATTTCAACATGCCGTTCACCAAGGCGTAAGAGGAGCAAGACATGGCGAAAAAATCCATGATCGAGCGCGAGAAAAAGCGCGAGCGCCTGGTGGCCCGGTATGCCGCCAAGCGCGCTGAACTGAAAGAAATCGCAACCGACGAATCCAAGTCGATGGAAGAGCGTTTCAAGGCCCGGCTCAAGCTGGCCAAACTGCCGCGCAATTCCTCGCCCACACGGCTGCACAACCGCTGCCAGCTGACGGGTCGTCCCCACGCGTACTACCGCAAGCTCCGGATCAGCCGTATCGCCCTGCGCGAACTCGGTTCGAACGGCAAGCTGCCGGGCGTTGTGAAATCGAGCTGGTAAGGGAGGGTATATAGATGAACGATCCTATCGGCGATATGCTCACCCGTATCCGCAACTCGCAGATGCGCGGCAAGTCCACCGTCTCGACCCCCGCGTCCAAGCTGCGTGGCTGGGTTCTCGATGTTCTCGCGGATGAAGGTTACATCCGTGGCTACGAGTCCGGCACAGACGTGAACGGTCACCCGACGCTGGAAATCAGCCTCAAATACTTCGATGGCACCCCTGTCATTCGCGAAGTCAAGCGGGTCTCCAAGCCCGGTCGTCGCGTTTACATGAGTGTCGATGACATCCCGCAGGTCCGTCAGGGTCTGGGTGTGTCGATTGTCTCCACCTCCAAGGGTGTGATGTCGGACGCGAACGCACGCGCAGCCAATGTTGGCGGCGAAGTGCTTTGCACCGTATTCTAAGGAGGCCTACACATGTCTCGTATTGGCAAAAAGCCGGTTGAGCTGCCCTCGGGCGTATCAGCCAGCGTCTCGGGCCAGACCATCGAAGTGAAGGGGCCGAAAGGCACCCAGAGCTTTACGGCCACCGATGACGTCACACTTATCGTCGACGACAGCGCCATCAAGGTCGAGCCGCGTGGCAAGTCCAAGCGCGCTCGTCAGCAGTGGGGGATGTCGCGCACGGTCGTGGCGAACCTGGTGCACGGCGTTCAGAACACCTTCAAGAAGGAACTGGAAATCCACGGCGTGGGTTACCGGGCGCAGTTGCAGGGCAAGGTCCTGAAACTGAACCTGGGCCTGTCGCATGACGTCGACTTCCAGATCCCCGACGGCATCACCGTTACCTGCCCGAAACCGACCGAGATCATTGTCGAAGGTCACGACGGGCAGCAGGTTGGTCAGGTCGCCGCGAACATTCGCGACTGGCGCCGGCCGGAGCCGTACAAGGGGAAGGGTATTCGCTATAAAGGCGAATTCATCTTCCGCAAAGAAGGCAAGAAGAAGTAAGGACGCGGAACATGGCAAACAGCAAACGTGTACTGTTCCAGAAGCGCCGTCTGCGCGTCCGGAACAAGCTTCGCAAGGTGAACGCAGGGCGGGTCCGCCTGTCGGTTCACCGGTCGAACAAGAACATCTCGGTCCAGTTGATCGACGACGTGCAGGGCAAGACCCTCGCCGCCGCCTCGACGCTGGAGCCCGCGCTGGGCGTTGTCGGCAAGAACAACGTCGAAGCAGCGGCCAAGGTGGGTGCGGCAATCGCCGAACGCGCCAAGGCCGCGGGGATCGAAGAGGCCTATTTCGATCGTGGGGGGTTCCTCTTCCACGGCCGGGTGAAGGCCGTTGCCGACGCCGCGCGCGAAGGCGGTCTGAAGATCTGATGGCGGCGGGCCGGGCAAATGCCCGGCCTACCGTTTCTCCCGTCCGTTGTGGCGGGATGTAGGCCGGGCGTTTGCCCGGCGTGCTTTGCAGACGGAAACGTCTCGATGATCGAGGGGCCGCTTGCGGCTCACTGCGATTGAACAAAACGGTGCTCTTGGGCACCACGAGATAAAGGAATGCCTGATGGCAGAACGTGATAACAACCGTGGCGGTGGCCGTGGCCGCCGTGAGGAGCAGACGCCTGAGTTTGCCGATCGCCTCGTCGCGATCAACCGTGTGTCCAAGACCGTCAAGGGTGGTAAGCGCTTTGGCTTTGCCGCGCTGGTCGTCGTTGGTGACCAGAAGGGCCGTGTCGGCTTTGGCAAGGGTAAGGCCAAGGAGGTCCCCGAGGCCATCCGCAAGGCGACTGAACAAGCCAAGCGCAAGATGATCCGCGTGCCGCTTAAAGAAGGCCGCACCCTGCACCATGACGTCAAAGGTCATGCAGGTGCCGGCAAGGTGACCATGCGGACCGCGCCTCAGGGTACGGGTATCATCGCCGGTGGTCCGATGCGCGCCGTGTTCGAGATGCTGGGCATCCAGGACGTCGTCGCCAAGTCGACCGGGTCGCAAAACCCCTACGCGATGATCCACGCCACGCTCGACGGTCTGCGCAACCAGCAGTCGCCGCGCAACGTGGCCCAGCGTCGTGGCAAGAAAGTCGCGGACATTCTGCCCAAGCGTGATGAAGCCCCGGCAGCTGCCGCCGAGACCGAGGAGGCCTGATCCATGGCAAAGACTATCGTCGTCAAGCAGGTGGGTTCGCCCATCCGTCGCCCCGCCATCCAGCGTCAGACGCTGGTGGGCCTGGGCCTGAACAAGATGCACCGCGTGCGTGAGCTGGAGGATACTCCCTCGGTTCGCGGCATGATCCGCAAGATCCCGCATCTGGTCGAGATCGTCGAAGAGCGCGACTGACAGGTCGCGCCACTTTGGCACCCAACATAGAAAACGCCCCGCAGGAGACTGCGGGGCGTTTTTTTTGGTCTGAAGTCTGTCGGCCCGGAGGGCAGAGGGCGCGGCATGCCGCGCCCGTCGCCGATCAGGCAGCGCGGCGGCGACGCGGCGCGCGACCGCGCGACGGCTGTGCGCCACCCGGCTTACCGCCACCGCTGTTGCCCTGCGGCCTGCGGCCACTGCGGCCACCACGGCCCTTGGGTTTGGCGGCGGCGCCACCTTCCCATGCGGTGCCACCGGCCACCTCGATCTCACGGCCAAGGACCTTTTGGATGGCCTTGAACTCGCCCATTTCGGCGGGTGCGCAATAGGCCACGGCAGAGCCGTCACGCCCGGCGCGCGCGGTGCGGCCGATGCGGTGAACGTAGTTCTCGGCCACGTTGGGCAGGTCGAAGTTGTAGACATGGCGCACGTCCGGGATATCCAGACCGCGTGCCGCCACGTCCGTGGCCACAAGGATCATCGCCTCACCGCTGCGGAAGGCGCGGATGGCGCGTTCCCGCTGGCCCTGGCTCTTGTTGCCGTGCACCGAGGTGGCGGCAAAGCCTTCGGCGACCAGCGCCTTCATCAGGCGTTCGGCCCCGTGTTTGGTGCGCGAAAACACCACCGCCGCCTCATCGCGGTGTGCCGCGAGGTGTTGGCTGAGGAGGCGACCCTTGCCAGCCTGCTCGATGAAGAAGACCGATTGGTCGATCTTGTCGGCAGGTTTGCCCGGAGGCGCGGTTTCGATGCGCACGGGGTTGGTCAGGTAGGCGGTCGAGAGTTCGGCCATCTGCTTTGGCATCGTCGCCGAGAACAGCATGGTCTGGCGTTCTTTCGGCAGCAGCGACGCGATCCGGCGCAGGGCGTGGATAAAGCCAAGGTCGAGCATCTGGTCGGCCTCGTCCAGCACCAGAAACTGGGTCTGGTCCAGCTTGACCGCGCCGCGATCCAGCAGGTCGATCAGGCGTCCGGGCGTGGCGACCAGCAGGCCGGTGCCACGGGCCAGACGCTGGGCCTGTGCGTTCAGGGAGGCGCCGCCCACAACAAGGTTGACGCGCACAGAGGTCCCGTCAGCGTAGTCGCGCAGGTTGTCGTGGATCTGCTTGGCCAGTTCCCGGGTGGGGGCCAACACAAGGCCGCGTACCTGTTTGGCGTCTGGCTTGCCTTGCAGGCGCATCAGTTGGGATACCAGCGGCAGGCCAAAAGCGGCGGTCTTGCCGGTGCCGGTCTGGGCAAGGCCCATGACGTCACGGCCATTCAGCGCCTCGGGGATGGCACGCAGTTGGATAGGGGTCGGCTCTTTCAGGCCCAGAGCGTCGAGGTTGGCGCTCAGGCGGGCCGGAAGACCCAGTTCGTCGAATGTCAAATCTATGTCCTTTGTCGCGCCGCCTTTCACGTGCGGCACAGAATGGGGTCTCGTCCGTCAGGGACGATGACACGCCGTGGCTACCCATGACGCGCGAGGGGCCGAATGCCACCAGAGCCGTCAGGGGTGAGGCCCGCGCGTGAGGGGGACCCGATCGTATTGGGAATGGATCGCCGGGGACCATGTCCCACCGGCCCGTTCACGCGACGGGCAAGGCGATGGGGCTTAAGTGGGCGCTGGACGCTGAACTGTCAAGGTCAAAGAGTGCTTTGGACAGGTTGCCACACCTCGCACAGGGACTACGTTACCAAGGTGTCAACACGGAGCACATGTCATGACCCTTTCACGCCGCACTTTTCTGACCACTGCCGCTGCCGCCGGCAGCATCACGGTTCTGCCCTTTGCCGGTCGCGCTGGCGGGCATCTGCCCAATGAGTTTAAATCCTCGCAGGGTACGGTGCTGGTCCATCCCGTGCACCATGCCTCGATCGTGATGGAGACGCCGGTTGGCACGCTCTATATTGATCCGGTTGGCGATGTGGCGGACTATGCCGATTACCCCGCAGCCGATCTGATCCTGATCACGCATGAGCACGGCGACCACTACAACGCCGACGTTCTGGCCGCGCTAAAGGGTGAAAACACGCAGATGATCACCAACCCGGCGGTGTTCGACATGCTGTCGGACGCATTGAAGGTGAACACCAGCGTTTTGGCGAATGGCGACACCGCCAGCCTGACCGGCCTTCAGGTGGACGCGATCCCGGCGCATAACATCACCGAAGGGCGCGAGAACTTTCACCCCAAGGGGCGCGACAACGGCTATGTGCTGTCGATGGACGACTTCCGCGTCTATATCTCGGGCGATACCGAGGACGTGCCGGAAATGCGCGCGCTGGAAGGCATCGACCTGGCCTTTGTCTGCATGAACCTGCCGTTCACCATGACCGCAGAGGCGGCTGCCGACGCGGTGCGGGAGTTCAAGCCGACATATGTCTACCCCTACCACTATCGCGGCCGCGACGGCGGCACGCAGGATCCGGCGATGTTCGCCGAGATGGTCGGCGACGCGGCCACGGTGAAGATGGGCGATTGGTACAAGCCGGGTGAGCTAGGCTAAGACAGGCGACCAACGGCACAGGCAAAGGGCGGGGGGTTCCCGCCCTTTGTCGTTATTCGCCCCGGTGGACCAGATAGCGGATCGCCACGTCGAGATCGGTTGGGTCTGAGATCACCGGCGGCTCTCCCCATTCCTCGAACCGGAAAAAGGCGGGGGACTGCCAGTCGGTGAACTGATCGGTTGCCTTGGCATTCTTGCCAACGGACAGCGGGAAGACGGCAAAGAGATCACGGTCGATTTCCAGCGCAAGCTCGCGCTTTTCGACCTTGTAGACCATCACGTAGCGCACCAGACCAATGTCATACCCGCCTTCGGTCCGTGTCTCGATATAGGCGTAGGGGGTCACATAGGTGTCGGCGCGGTGGTAGAGCGGCGACAGCGGGCGATAACGGGTCTTTGTCTCGTCTATTGCGCCGCTGGCCACGCGGATTTCGACCAGCAGTTCGGGTCGGGGCGTGGCGAATTCCGGGGTTGTGATGCTCCATATCCGCAGGATCAGCGCCAGAGTGATCGCCAGAGGGACGCCGATCCAGACCGCCAGCGCCGTTTGCGACAGAAAAGGTTTTCCGGGCGGCAGTCGGTGCCAGCGGATCACCCCGATCAGCGCCACGATGGCCCCCAGACCCGCGCCAATCGGCGCGCCTGCGGTCGCTGCGCCCATGGCAAGCCCGCCGTCGCCAGCGTAGGTGCCAAAGGACAGGCCCAAGCCAATGACCAGAAAAAAGCCCGCGACCGCACCGACAAGCGCCCCGGCCATCAAGGTCAGGAGCGACAAAAACAGGGTCAGCGCATTCTTCATGCCTGATCCTACCAAGTTCGGGGTCGGGGCGCAGGCCCGGAATACCCGCCCCTTGTCTCTGCTTGCCGCTGGGCGCAGGATGGGGGCCGGGAGGATTGTTCATGCTGGATATCGCGGGGTTCGACCTCAACACGATCGGGCCCGATTTCATCGAGAACCCGCATCCGGTGTTGCATCGCCTGCGGGCCGAAGACCCGATCCATCGCAACGCCGACGGCTCTGTCTACCTGACGCGGCATGACGATTGTCTGAAGGTCTACCAGAGCCGGGATATGCTGTCGGACAAGACCGAGGCCTTTGGCGAGAAATTCGGCCGCTGTCCGCTGCACACCCATCACACGACCTCGTTGATCTTCAACGATCCGCCGTATCATACCGTGGTGCGCAAGCTGATCTCGGGCGCGTTCACGCCGCGCAAGCTGGCCGAGTTCGAGCCGCTGATCGGCGGTATCGTGGACCGGCTGCTGGACCGGGTCGAGGATCTGGGTGAGCTGGATCTGATCGAGGATTTCGCCAAGGAACTGCCGACCGAGATCATCAGTTTCATGCTGGGCATCCCCGAGGAATATCGCGCCCGCCTGCGCGGCTATTCGCTGGCGATCCTTGGTGCGCTGGACCCGGTGGTGCCGGCGGACCGGCTGGCAGCGGGCAGCACGGCGGTCACCGAGTTTGGTGAGATCCTTGGCGACCTGATCGACCACCGGCGCCGCAATCCGGACGGCGCACATGAGGGCGAGGTGCTGGAGGCGCTGATCTTTGGCGAGCACGAGGGGCGGCGTCTGACGCAGGAAGAGCTGATCCAGAACTGTATCTTCCTGCTGAACGCGGGCCATGAGACGACCACCAGCTTTGTCGGCAATTCCATCGGGTTGCTGCTGGACAACCCGGATCAGCACCGGCTGTTGCTGGACGATCCGGCCCTGATCGCCCCGGCGGTCGAGGAATTCCTGCGGGTGGAATCGCCTTTGCAGATCGGCAACCGGCTGGCGGGGGAGGATATCCAACTGTCGCATGGGGTGCTGCCGAAAGGCACCTATATCCATACTTCGATTGCGGCGGCCAACCGCGATCCAGAGGTGTTTGCCGACCCGGACCGCGTTGACATCACGCGTAAACCCAACCGTCACATCGCCTTTATCACCGGGATTCACGTCTGCCTTGGGGCGACGCTGGCGCGGGTCGAGGGACGGATTGCCCTTGGCCGGTTTGTGCAGCGGTTTCCGAAACTGGTGTCCAACGGACCACGCACACGGGTGCCGCTGGCGCGTTTCCGGGGCTATGCGACGCTGCCCGTGCGCGTCGGCTGAACCGCGCGGATGCCGATCTCTTATTGCATCTCGCATGAGTTGAACGTGCTTTATGCGCGCTACTTCGGCCAGATGCGGGCGGAACAGTTTGCCGATATCTACCGGGTTTATCTGGAGGATCCGGATTACCTGCTGGGGCGGCCGGAACTGATCGACATGTCGGATGCTTCGGCGATGGAACTGGACTTTGAACAGGTCAGGACGATCCTGATGGGTGTCGGGCGCGCCATCCCGAAAGACACGCCGCCGATCCGCACGGTGCTGTTGGCCCCCGGCGACGTGGCCTTTGGTCTGGCGCGGATGTACCAGTCTCTGGCCGATTACAGCGGCCTTCTGGAGGTGTCGGCACACCGCACGGAAACGGGCGCGCTGGCGGCGCTGGATTTGTCGTTTCCCAGCGTGACCACAATGCTGGCAGAGGGCGGATACACGGCCTTTCGGCACGGTCGTATCGAGACTTGAAACACCTGCGCGGCGGGGCTATACGCCCCCGGTGGTCCTATGGACCCGATTCACAAGATAAGAAAAGCCGTGGTTGGCCCAGTCCGCTTCGAGGGTCACATCCGGCAATGGAGAAGCGACATGAAACTGAATGAACTCCGGGACAATCCCGGCGCAACCAAGACCAAGAAACGCATCGGCCGTGGTGCCGGTTCGGGCAAGGGTAAAACCGGTGGCCGTGGTATCAAGGGTCAGAAATCGCGTTCGGGTGTGGCCATCAATGGCTACGAGGGCGGCCAGATGCCGCTGTACCAACGTCTGCCCAAGCGTGGCTTCAACAAGCCGAACCGCAAGGCATATGCCGTTGTGAACCTGGGCCTGATCCAGAAGTTCGTCGACGCTGGCAAGTTGGACGCCGCCAACATCAACGAGGACACGCTGGTCGCATCCGGTCTGGTGCGCCGCAAGCTGGACGGTATCCGCGTTCTGGCCAAAGGTGAGATCACCGGTGCCCTGACCATCGCCGTCACCGGCGCGTCCAAGTCGGCCGTAGACGCGGTCGCCGGCAAGGGCGGTTCGCTGTCTGTCGCCGCAGCGGCAGCCACGGAATAACGCATCGCGCCGCCCCGGCGGCGCATTCGTGACTTGTGAGTGACGTCTCAGCCGCTTACATGTCGCACAGTTTTCCAACGCACGCCGCCCGACGGAAAACCGTCCGGGCGGCGTTTTAGCGAAAAGAGAGATCCGCATGGTATCCGCAGCAGAGCAAATGGCCGCCAACACAAGCTGGGCGGCGCTTGGCAAAGCAACCGACCTGCGCAATCGCATCTTCTTCACCCTCGCCCTTTTGATCGTCTATCGCCTTGGCACCTATATTCCGGTGCCGGGGATCGATGGTGCGGCACTGCGCGAGTTTGTTGAACAGGCGGGGCAGGGCGTGGCCGGCATGGTGTCGATGTTCACCGGCGGCGCGCTGGGACGCATGGGGATCTTCGCCCTGGGCATCATGCCCTACATTTCCGCCTCGATCATGGTGCAGCTTCTGACGGCGATGGTGCCGGCGCTGGAGCAGCTCAAGAAAGAGGGCGAGCAGGGCCGCAAGAAGATCAACCAGTACACCCGCTTCGGCACCGTGGCGCTGGCGCTGATCCAGTCTTATGGTCTGGCGGTCAGCCTTGAGGCGGGCGACTTGGTGACCGATCCGGGCTGGTACTTCCGGGCTGCCTGCATGATCACGCTGGTTGGCGGCACGATGTTCCTGATGTGGCTGGGTGAGCAGATCACCGCGCGCGGCATCGGCAACGGTATTTCGCTGATCATCTTCGTCGGCATCATCGCCGAGGTGCCCGCAGCGCTGGCACAGTTCTTTTCCTCCGGTGTGTCGGGGGCGATCAGCCCGGCGCTGATCATCGGCGTCATGTTGATGGTCGTGGGGGTGATCACCTTTGTGGTCTTCATGGAAAGGGCCTTGCGAAAGGTCACGATCCAGTATCCGCGCCGTCAGGTCGGCATGAAGATGACAGAGGCACAGTCCAGCCATCTGCCGATCAAGGTCAACCCGGCGGGCGTGATCCCGGCGATCTTTGCCTCGTCGCTGCTGCTGCTGCCGGTCACGATCTCGACCTTCTCGGGCGGGTCCGACACCAGCCCGATCATGTCGACGATCCTTGCCTACTTTGGCCCCGGCCAGCCGCTGTACCTGCTGTTCTTCGGCGCCATGATCGTCTTCTTCGCCTATTTCTACACCTTCAACGTCTCGTTCAAACCCGACGACGTTGCGGACAACCTGAAGAACCAGAACGGTTTTGTTCCCGGTATCCGTCCGGGCAAGAAGACCGCAGAATACATGGAATACGTGGTGAACCGGATCTTGGTGCTGGGCTCTGCCTATCTGACGGCGGTCTGTCTCCTTCCGGAAATCCTGCGCACACAATACGCGATCCCGTTCTACTTTGGCGGCACTTCGGTTCTGATCGTGGTCAGCGTGACTATGGACACCATCCAGCAGGTCCAGAGTCATCTCTTGGCACATCAGTACGAAGGTCTTATTCAGAAGTCGCAATTGCGCGGTAAGGGTAAGGGCCGCAAGAAACGGGGAGCGCCAGCGCGTAGATGAACATTATACTTTTGGGACCGCCGGGGGCGGGCAAGGGAACGCAAGCGCGTATTCTTGAGGAAACACGCGGTCTTGTGCAACTGTCCACCGGGGACATGCTGCGCGAAGCCAAGGACAGCGGCACCGAGATGGGCAAGATCGTCGCGGACGTCATGGCTCGTGGTGAACTGGTCACGGATGAGATCGTGATCGGGTTGATCCGCGAAAAGCTGCAGACGGTGAAGGCGCCGGGTTTCATCTTTGACGGGTTCCCGCGCACGCTGGCGCAGGCCGACGCGCTGGGCGATCTGCTGGCCGAGATGGGGCAGTCGCTGGACAAGGTGATCGAACTGCGCGTCGACGATGAGGCGCTGGTGGCGCGGATCACCGCACGGTCGACCTGTGGCAACTGCGGTGAGGTCTACAATGACAACACCAAGCCGATCCCGGCGGATGGTGTCTGTACCTCCTGCGGCGAAAAGGCCGAGTTCAAGCGCCGCGCCGACGACAACGAAGACAGCCTGCGCACGCGCCTGATGGCCTACTACAAACAGACCTCGCCGCTGGTGGGATATTACTATGCCAAAGGCGTGCACAACGCGACCGACGGCATGGGTGAGATTGCGGAAATCCAGTCCGCGATCACCGCGCAACTGGACGGCTGACCGGGCAAAACCTCGCCCCGCGTTTGCTGCGCGGCGAGGTCCACAAAGCTGTTTGCAAAAAGCGCTTGACAGAGGGGTTGACCTTCTGTCCCACGGCCAATATTTAGCCCCATCCCGCGAGGGAGCCTCTGTCCGAATCGAACCACATTGATTCGGGTCAATCACCTGAGTAATGACAGACGCCTGGCTGCCGACTGGCCCGGGCTTCCGTTGTGAAAAAAGGGCCTGGAGCTACGGGCTCGCAACGAAAGGAATACAGACTTGGCACGTATTGCCGGCGTCAACATCCCGACCCACAAGCGCGTCCCGATCGCGCTCACCTATATCCATGGCATCGGCCCCGCCGCCGCCAAGGAAATCTGCACCGCCACCAACATCGACGTGTCCCGCCGTGTCAACGAGCTGTCGGACGCCGAAGTGCTGGCCGTGCGCGAATTCATTGACGCGAACCTGACCGTCGAAGGCGACCTGCGCCGCGAAGTTCAGATGAACGTCAAGCGCCTGATGGACCTTGGCTGCTACCGCGGCCTGCGCCATCGCCGCAATCTCCCGGTGCGCGGTCAGCGCACGCACACCAACGCTCGCACGCGCAAAGGCCCCGCAAAGGCCATTGCCGGCAAGAAGAAGTAAGGGAGACACACGGATATGGCACGTGATACGCGCCGCGCAGGCGGCAAGAAAAAGGTCTCCAAGAACATCGCAGCTGGCGTTGCGCATGTGAACTCGACCTTCAACAACACCAAGATCCTGATCTCGGACGTGCAGGGCAATGCGATCGCATGGTCGTCGGCTGGCACCATGGGTTTCAAAGGCTCGCGGAAGTCGACCCCCTACGCCGCACAGCTGGCAGCCGAAGACGCTGGCAAGAAAGCGCAGGAACACGGTGTAAAAACTCTCGAAGTCGAAGTTCAGGGCCCCGGTTCGGGTCGTGAATCGGCGCTGCGTGCGCTGGCTGCCGTGGGTTTCAACATCACCTCGATCCGCGACGTGACGCCGATTGCGCACAACGGCTGCCGTCCGCCGAAGCGCCGCCGCGTCTGATCCTCGGGATTTGAATTTCGCGGGGCCGGGCATTCTGCCCGGCCTCGTGCCGTCGTTTTGAAACCTCGGGCGTCAGCACCTACCGGACATGGGGCGCTGACAGGTATGGAGGGAACTGCATGATCCACAAGAACTGGGCAGAACTGATCAAGCCGACGCAGCTCGAGATCAAGCCGGGCGCCGATCCGTCGCGTCAGGCGACGGTCGTGGCCGAGCCGCTTGAGCGTGGCTTTGGCTTGACACTGGGCAACGCCCTGCGCCGCGTGCTGCTGTCGAGCCTTCAGGGCGCGGCCATCACCAGCGTGCAGATTGACAACGTGCTGCACGAATTCTCCAGCGTGGCCGGTGTCCGCGAGGACGTCACCGACATCATCCTGAACCTCAAGGGTGTGTCGCTGCGCATGGAAGTCGAAGGGCCCAAGCGCCTGTCCGTGACCGGTAAGGGTCCGGGCGTCGTGACCGCAGGGGACATCGCAGAGACCAACGGCATCGAGGTGCTCAACCGCGAGCACGTCATCTGCCACGTCGACGAAGGCGCCGAAGTGTACATGGAGTTCACCGTGAACACCGGCAAAGGCTATGTCGCCGCCGACAAGAACAAGCCCGAGGATGCGCCCATCGGCCTGATCCCGATCGACGCGATCTATTCGCCGGTCAAGAAGGTCGCCTATGACGTGCAGCCGACCCGTGAGGGTCAGGTGCTGGACTATGACAAGCTGACCATGAAGATCGACACTGACGGGTCGATCACGCCTGAGGACGCTGTGGCCTTTGCCGCGCGCATCCTGCAGGACCAGCTGTCGATCTTCGTGAACTTCGAAGAGCCCGAGTCCGCAAACCGTCAGGACGAGGACGATGGTCTGGAGTTCAACCCGCTTCTGCTCAAGAAAGTGGACGAGCTGGAACTGTCGGTGCGTTCTGCGAACTGCCTGAAGAACGACAACATCGTCTATATCGGCGACCTGATCCAGAAGACCGAAGCAGAGATGCTGCGCACGCCGAACTTTGGCCGCAAGTCCTTGAACGAAATCAAGGAAGTGCTGTCCGGCATGGGTCTGCACCTTGGCATGGACGTCGAGGACTGGCCGCCCGACAACATCGAGGATCTGGCAAAGAAGCTGGAAGACTCGTTCTAAGACCGGTGAGTCACAGACCCACCCTGCGCCTCGTGCGTAGGGTGGGTTTTCAACCCACCACACCGGGCCTTGTGCCCCAAGGAGAGCCGCTGACACGCATCGGTGGCCAGACAAAGCAAAACCGCCCGTAGAGGGCAACCGGAGTATATAAAATGCGTCACGCAAAAGGTTATCGCCGCCTCAACCGCACACATGAGCACCGCAAGGCGCTGTTGTCGAACATGGCTGGCTCGCTCATCGAGCATGAGCAGATCAAGACCACCCTGCCGAAAGCCAAGGAACTCAAGCGCGTCATCGACAAGCTGATCACCCTGGGCAAGCGCGGCGATCTGCACGCGCGCCGTCAGGCCGCCGCTCAGTTGAAAGAAGACAAGGACGTCGCCAAACTGTTCGAAATCCTCGGCCCGCGTTATGCCGAGCGTTCGGGCGGTTACTGCCGCGTTCTGAAGGCCGGTTTCCGCTATGGTGACATGGCCCCGATGGCGATCATCGAACTGGTCGACCGCGATGTCGACGCCAAAGGTGCCGCCGACAAGGCGCGCGTTGCCGAGGCAGAAGCCGCGGAATAAACGCCTCTCTTTGACACATGCGAAGGCCCTGCTGGTGACAGCGGGGCCTTTTTTCTATGTCGGTTTGTGGTCAGCGTCCCAGACGCCTGCGAGAGGGCAATGCCCTTTCATCCGGCGTCTGGTGGTGTCCGCATGTGCCGGGCAAGGTGTGTTAGCTCGCTGCCAAAGCCGGTCTCGACCGCGTCGGCAGCGGACTGGCGCACGGCATCGTCTTTGTTCTGGCCCAGCTTGAATGTGCTTTGCACCTCCGCGATCTCCAGCCGGAAGGGCAGGATCATGCGCAGAAACCGCGCCTTTGTCTCGGCGCTCATCTTGTCCATCGTCCACGGGGCCTTGCCGGTCAGGCGCGCCTCATAGGCGGCGGATTGGCGGGCCAGCAGGTCTGGGAGGTCGTCGATGGGCAGGGGGCGCAGCGTGCCGATGAGGTGAACGGCGACATAGTTCCACGTCGGCACCTGATCGTCGATGCCGTACCAGTCAGGAGAGATATAGCCGTCGGGGCCGGTGACGGCCAGTGTGACGGGCATTGCGGCGCCACAGGCGCGGACGATGGGGTTCGACCGCACAAAGTGCAGATCGGCCTTTGTGCCGTCTCCAGACAGCAGAAAGGGCACATGCGCCATCAGCGGCGCGCCGCCAGTCGAGGCGGACAGGGCGCCAAAAGTGCGGTCGCGGGCGAAGGACAGCGCCAAGGCCTGATCGGTCCGGCGAAAGGTCTGGTTCGGGTGCATGGGATCAGGCTGTCAGTTGGGTGCCGTCAACGCCGTTGATCGTGGCCCGCACGATCTGACCGACGGGCTGCGGCGTGGCAAAGCGGACCTCGGTGAACTGTTCGGTGCGGCCCATGTCGGGGGCCTCCATCAGGACGGCGTGATCCCGGCCAATCTGGGCTGCCAGATGCGCCTGCACCCGGTCGTCGCCAGCGGCGCGCAGGCGGGCGGCGCGCTGTTTGATCACCGTGCCGTTCACCTTGTTCGGGATGCGCGCGGCGGGCGTGCCGGGGCGGGAGGAATAGGGGAAGACGTGCAGCCATGTCAGGTCGCAGTCCTGCAGCAGCTTCATCGAGTTCTCGAAATGGTCTTCGGTTTCGGTCGGGAATCCGGCGATGATGTCGGCACCAAAGGTCATGTCGGGGCGCAGGCGGCGCGCCTCTTCACAAAACGCAATCGCGTCGTCGCGCAGGTGGCGACGCTTCATCCGTTTCAGGATCAGGTCGTCGCCATGTTGCAGGGACAGGTGCAGATGCGGCATCAGGCGTGGTTCGGTCGCTATGGCCATCATCAGGTTGTCATCCGCTTCGATCGAATCGATCGACGAGATGCGCAGGCGCGGGATGTCGGTCAGTTTCAGGATACGCATGACCAGATCGCCAAGGCGCGGCCCGCCGGGCAGGTCCGCCCCCCATGAGGTCAGGTCGACGCCGGTCAGCACCACTTCATTATAGCCTTGATCGCGCAGGCGCTTGATCTGGTCCACCACGACGCCCGCCGCGACGGAGCGCGAGTTGCCACGACCGTAAGGAATGATGCAGAAGGTGCAGCGGTGATCGCAGCCGTTCTGAACCTGCACATAGGCGCGGCTGCGGGTGCCAAAGCCGTCGATCAGGTGGCCTGCGGTTTCCGTCACCGACATGATGTCGTTGACCTGCACCGCCTCGCTTTCACCGATGAAATCGGCGCTCATGCCCTTCCATGTATCGGCAGCCATCTTTTCGGTGTTGCCGATGACGGCGTCGACCTCTTCCATCGCGGCAAAGCTGTCGGGGTCGATCTGCGCGGCGCAGCCGGTGACGATCACGCGCGCGTCGGGGTTTTCGCGGCGCAGCCGACGGATTTCCTGACGGGCCTTGCGCACGGCCTCTGCCGTCACGGCGCAGGTGTTCACGACCACGGCGTTGGTCACGCCCGCAGCCTCGGCCAGATCCTTCATGGCTTCGGTCTCATAGGCGTTCAAACGGCAGCCAAGGGTGGTGAATTTGGGGGCGGTCATGGGTTTGCATCCAGCCATTGGGCGGTGAACTGCGCGTCAAAGACATGGGCGGTGGGGCCAGTCATCCAGACACCATCGTCGCGCCAGTCGATATGCAATGTGCCGCCGTCTAGGTCGATTCGGACCTTGCGCCCGGTTAGTCCCCTGCGCGCGGCGGCCACAGCGGTGGCGCAGGAAGACGAACCAGAGGCCAGCGTCAGGCCGACGCCACGCTCCCACACCCGCATCCGCAGGTGATCGGGGCCGATCAGGCTGGCCACCTGCACATTGGTGCGTTGCGGATACAGCGGGTGATGTTCATAGCGCGGACCAAACTGGTCCAGCGCCACGGTCTCTGCATTCTCGACAAAGAAGGTACAGTGCGGATTGCCCATGCCGGTGGCGGTCGGGCTGCCCTCTATCGGCAGTTCCAGCGTGTCCATTTCCTCGGCCAGCGGGATTTGGTCCCAGTTCAATTGCGGTGGGCCCATGTTGACCGAGGTCAGACCATCCCCGGCATCGACCACATAAAGGGTGCCGTGGTCGGTGGTCAGGGTCAGGAGGCTTTCGCCAGTCTGATCCATCAGGTGCCGGGCGATGCAGCGGGTGGCATTTCCACAGGCTGCCGAAGTCGAGCCGTCGGAATTGTAAAAGGTCAGATGCGTCAGACCCGCGCGCAGCGAGATCACGGCCAACTGATCGAACCCGACGCCCCGGTGCCGGTCAGCAATGGCGGTGATACGGCTGGCCGTGAGAATCGCCTCACGCTCACGCGAGTCGATCACGACGAAATCATTGCCAAGCCCGTGCATTTTCATGAAGGGCAGCGGTGCGCGTGTCTGTTCCATGGCGGGCATATACGCCTGAAACCGCGTGCTTTCCAGTGTCCGAGGGGCGGTGGCGAAAATCCCGGCGAGATTCCCGATTTTTTGGGTTGACCCGGCGCGGTCATGTTCATAGTTAGGCCGCCACAGTGGGCCGTTAGCTCAGTTGGTAGAGCAACTGACTTTTAATCAGTGGGTCGCTGGTTCGAACCCAGCACGGCTCACCATTGTATACAAGGACCTCGTCAGAAATGACGGGGTCCTTTGTTTTTCCGGGCCGTCCGAAAGCGTTTTCGCTGGTTGCGGCAAATCAATGCATTTTTGCCCCCGCTCCGTTCCACTGGTCGTGTCGATCCGGATCGACGCAGGTCGCGACCGCAGGGGGGTAAGATGCGAAATCTGAACATAAGGCACGGATCGGCACGCCTGTTTCTGGCGATCCTGTGCTACCTTACGCTGGCGCATTCCCTGTCGGCACAGAGCGCGGATGCGATCAACGATTTGCTGCGTGGTGCCACAAGAGAGGCAGTCACCGCACCGCCTGCAGCAGCCCCCATGGCCGAGGCTGCGGGTTTCGGCGACCCACGGGTGGGCAAGACCGCGGATGGCAACACAACAGTCACCTACTTCGGGCAGGCGGCAGGTGACGGTCGCCAAGCGCGTATCGAATTGGTCTTTGCCGGGTCCGACGTGTCGGGCACGATCTGGATTCAGTCCGTCTGCGAAGACAATATTCGGCTGGGCGGCGCGGACCTTACCTTTGCAGCGACACTTTCGGGCGGGGCGTGGGAAAGCAAGGAGGCGGAAATCAGCGGCACTTGGCAAGGCACCGAGCATTTTTGCGGAACGGAGGTTGCGAACGAGGGAACGCTGCAGTTTTTCCTCAAGGACGATGGCTATTTCGACCCTGTCCTGCACCTGCGCCTGACGGGCAAACGCGGGCGCTATGGCTGGAACTTTGGTCAAAGCGGTCGTGTCATCGTCGAGGGGCCGGGGAATGTCATTGGTCTGGACGGCGATGTGGTGTCGCCAGGGGCCAAGGACCCGGCCGGGACAGACAAGAAAGACGACAAAAAGGGACCGCCGGTCGACGATGAGATCGATCCCGACACCGTGACAGGTTTCCAAATGTTGCCCGGATTGATGTGGCTGAAGCTGGGGGAAAGCATGCACGTGCCGTCAATCCGCGCCGTGCTTGAAGATGAGGCGCGCCTTGTCTGGGTGCCTGATACAGCGCTGAACTGGACCTTGGGGACCGGACTGGAGCGGAAGGACGGAAAGTTTTTTGTCGCGGCAAGCGCCAAGGACAAAACCGAGATTCCCTATGAGGTGCGTATCCGGCTGGGTCATCATGACACGACATTAAAGGGCCGGGTCAAGGTGATGAAGGATGTGCCTTTAGGGAGCATCTCGGGGCGAATATATTTCGAATACAGCCCACTCCTGAAACCGGTTCCGATCCTGCGCCCGCTGAGCGCCGAGGTAGAGTTGCATTTCGGCACCCGCGTCGGTGGTCCCGGTCGCGCGGTCAAGGTGGGGGCTGATGGCAGGTTTGCGTTCGACAAGTTGCGCGCCGATTATTACCGGGTCGTGGTGCGTTCCTTGGTGCCGCCTGCCTTTCCCGGCGGGTACGAACTGGACCGTGGCTCTGCGCCATGGCTGTCACAGACCATCGCCATCGGTGAGCAGCCTGTGCTTTACTCCACTCCTGAAACGATCTGGCACCATAAAACTGTTGCTGTGTTTGCCAAGGTGATCCTGCCGCCGGACACGGACGGGGCGATTTACGGGCGTGTGCATCACAATGACAAGGGTATCGAAGGAGTCACCGTCTGGGCGCATCAGGTGGGCAGCACAGGCGTCAAGCGTAAGGTAAGCTCCGGCAAAGACGGGTTCTATCTGCTGAAGATCGATGATCTGGCGGGCGGAACCTATGTGATCACTGCCGAGAAATATGTGCGGGCCGGTTGGGCCGGTCCTCAGGATCTGTTGGACGTGGCAAAGAACCGTCTGGAGAATCCGATTCTGGTTTCCAGCCCGCTGTCCGATCCACGTGGTGTCGAGATCAATATCGAGGTGGACACCCGCTACGACATCTTTGGCGGGTCAAAAACGCCCACGGAACCGATCAAGCTGCCGGGGGAGGAGTGATCGCCTGCGGCCTTGGGTGACGATGCGCGTAGACTTCGGTTTGGGTGCCGGACCATCGGGGCGGGCGAAAAGCGGCACTGCCCTGCCGGGATTGATGCGGATCAAGGGAGCAATCCGTCAGGCGTGGGATGAACGGGAACGGGCGCTGCCCGACGTCGCAGAACAAGAGGCCCGCGCCAAGATGGCAGATCAGGACGAGGTTATCGCCTTTCTGAAGCAGCCCGCGCTCTATTGTGGCGCGGAGGCCGTCGATGTGGTGCAAACGCACGGGGCCTACGTGTTTCTGGGCGGCGAAGAGGCGTTCAAGATCAAGCGCGCCGTGCGCTATGACTACCTTGATTATTCGACGCTGGACCGGCGGCGGGCATCGTTAGCGCGTGAGTTGGAGCTGAACACCCCCGCCGCGCCGTCGATTTATCGCGATGTCGTTGCCATCACGCGGGCTGACGGCGCTTTGTCTGTCGGCGGATCAGGTGAGGTTGTCGAGTGGGTCCTGCGGATGGCGCGGTTCCCAGACGCGGATCAACTGGACCGGGTCGCCGCGACGGGGGCGCTGGACCGTGAGATGGCCGAGACGCTGGGCGACAGCATCGCGCGCTATCATGCACGCGCTGTGGTGCATGAGGGGGCAGACGGCGCACGCCGGATGGCCGATATTCTGGCAGAGTTGGGACGCGAGTTTTCCGGCATGTCGGGGGATTTGCCGCAGGACGGGATTGGTACGTTTCTGGCGCGTGCGAATGCGGCTTTGTCGCGGCAGGGGGCCCTATTGGATCAGCGCGCTGCGCAGGGGCATGTGCGCCGCTGTCACGGCGACCTGCACCTGCGAAATATTGTGCTAATTGACGGTGTCCCGGTGCCCTTCGATGCGCTGGAGTTCAGTGAGGACTTGGGCACCTGCGACGTGCTGTACGACCTTGCCTTCCTGCTGATGGACCTGCGGCATCGCGGGCTGGCGGGGGCGGCGAATGCGGCGCTCAACCGCTATCTGTTACGCGCGGCAACGGGCGCGCATTTCAGTGGTCTGGCCGCCTTGTCGCTGTTTCTGGCGGTGCGGGCGGCGATCAGCGCCATGGTGTCGGTTCAGACGGCGCGGGCGCAGGGCGGCTGTGAGGATTTGTTGGCGGATGCGCGACGCTATCTGGACGATGCCTGTCGCGCTCTGGAACCGGTGCCCGCGCGGCTGGTGGCGGTTGGCGGCTTGTCGGGGACCGGAAAGACGACCGTGGCGCGGGGGCTAGCGCCCTTGTTAGGGGTGGCCCCGGGGGCTGTGCACCTTCGCAGCGACCTGATCCGCAAGGCGCTGTGCGGGGTCGATCCGCTCATACCGCTGGAGGCGACCGCCTACACGCCGGAAATCAACGCACAAGTCTATGACCGGATGGTTGCGCTGGCGCGAGAGGCCCTGAACGCGGGGCAGTCGGTGATCGTGGATGCGGTGTTTCTGCGTGAGAATGAGCGGCGTGCCATCGCGGAAATCGCCACACAAGCGGGCGTCGGGTTTGCCGGGCTCTGGCTGGAAGCCAAAGAAGAGACGCTGGTGGCGCGGGTCGCGGCGCGTGAACGCGATGCCTCGGACGCCGACGCCGATGTGGTGCGGTTTCAACTGGCAAAGGACGCGGGCCAGATCGGCTGGACCCGGGTCGATGCCTCGGGTGATGCCGATCAGACGCTTGCCGCCGGATGCCGCGCCTTGGGGATTGGCGTGCCGGCTGCGGACGGGGCGGCATGAGCCTCGCCAGCGGTATTCAGGTCATACATGAGACAGCACAAGGCCGTGTCCGCCTGCGCGTGGGCGGGATCAAGCACGCGCCCGATCTGTGCCATCGTCTGGAGTCGTTGCTGGCGGTGAGCGCGCTTTGCCTTGCGGTTGAGGTGCGGGCTGCCACGGGCAGTGTGATCCTGCAACGCTGCGCCGACGTCGCACTGGCCGAATTGGTGGGCTTGGTGAAGCAAAGTCTGCTGCGGGCACTGGCCGGCGAAGACGTGCAAGCCCCTGCGGCGGCCCCGGCACAAGAGGCCGATCTTGCGCTGCCGGTGTCTGTGTTGCTGTCGCGGCTTGGGGCGGACGGGGGTTTGGGACTGACCGAGAAAGACGCGGCGGACCGGCTGGCGCGCTACGGGGGCAACCGCCTGCCGGAAGAAGAGCATCGCTCGCAACTGGGGGTCTTTGCGCGGCAGTTCCAATCGCTGCCGGTGGGGATGCTGGGCGTGTCCTCGGCCGTGTCGCTGGCCAGCGGGGGCGTGGCGGATGCGGTGGCGACCCTGACGGTTGTCGCGCTCAACGCGGTCTTTGGCTACGTCACCGAAGGGCAGGCAGAGGCCGCGATCAACAGCCTGATGGATGTCTCAGGCACCAAGGTGCCGGTGCTGCGCGAGGGGCAGGAGGTGCTGGTGCCGGGCCGGTCGCTGGTGCCCGGAGAGATCATTCTGGCCCGTCCTGGCGTTCAGATCGGGGCGGATGCGCGGCTGATCTCGGATGATCGGCTGATGGTCGACGAATCCGTACTGACCGGTGAATCCGAAGCGGTGCGCAAGCGGCATGATGCGGTCGTGACCGCCGATGCGCCGACCGGAGCGCGGCCCAACATGCTACATGCCGGAACGCTGGTGACAGAGGGCTATGGCAAGGCGTTGGTGGTGGCGACAGGGGTGCAGACCGCCGCCGCGCGCATCGCGCTGCTGAGCGGCAAGGCGGAACGTCCGCGCGCGCCGGTCGAGGTGGAACTGGACGCGCTGGGCGAACGGCTGGCCAAGCTGTCGCTGGCAGCCTGCGCGCTGTTCTTTGGCGTCGGTTGGGCGCGGGGGCTGGCGCTGACCGAGATCCTGAAAGACACTCTGGCGCTGGCCGTGGCGGCGGTGCCGGAGGGGCTGCCGGTGGTGGCGACGACAACCATGTCGCTGGGGCTGAAACGGATGCAGAAACGCGGCATCCTCGTGCGGCAACTGGGCGCGGTCGAGGCGCTGGGCGCGATGCAGGTGATCTGTGTCGACAAGACCGGGACACTGACGCAGAACCGCCTGTCGGTCGAGATGGCAGCACCGGGCACGGCAGAGGCCGACAGCGTAACAGGGGCGGACCTGAGGCCGCTGGCGCGGCTGGCGGCTTTGGCGAGCCTTGCACAGGTGCAGGCGGGCAAGGCGGCAGGGGCTTCGGCCACGGAACGCGCGATGCTGGATTTCGCGCTGTCGCATGGGCAGGTGCCTGAGGTGCTGCTGACGGAAGTGCCGGTGGTGGACCGGGTGGACCGGAACCTGCGGCGGCCCTGGACCGGGTCGCTGCATCAGGGGTCGTCACCTTTCATGGTGATCAAGGGCGCGCCAGAGCATGTACTGGCGATGTGCGACCGGGTGGCGGAGGGGGCGCAGACTCGCCCTCTGTCACAGTCAGATCGCGCGCAGATACAGATGCTGAACGACCGGCTGGCCGGACGGCCGGCCCGGGTTCTTGGTTTTGCCGAAGGTCCATGGCCGGATGACCCGGACGCCCCAAGCGGGCTGACGTGGCATGGCCTGTTGGGCATGGTCGATCCGCTGCGGGCGGATGCACCGCAATTTGTGCGCGCCATGCACCGGGCGGGGCTACGCACGGTCATGATCACCGGCGATCAGACCGCCACCGCCCGCGCGATTGCCGAGGAACTGGACCTGTCGAACGGCGCCCCCCTGCGCATTGTCGATGCGCCGCAACTGGGGCAGATACCGCCCGATCTGCTAAGCGCGGTGGCGCGCGAAACCCATGTTTTTTCCCGCGTCAGCGCCGAGCACAAGCAGGCCATCATCCGCGCTTTGCAGCGGTCGGGCGCGGTGGTGGGTATGACCGGCGACGGGGTCAACGACAGCCCCGCGCTCAAGACCGCCGATGTGGGCATCGCCATGGGTGCCAGCGGTACCGATCTGGCGCGCGAGGTCGCCAATGTGGTCGTGCGAGACGATGAACTGGCCACGCTGGCCGACGCTGTGGCGCAGGGGCGGACAATCTATCGCAACATCCGCCGCGCGCTGGAATTCCTGATCGCCTCCAACATGTCCGAAATCGCGGTGGGCATTGTCGAGGCGGCGCATGGGCCGGGTGAGTTGGAAACCCCGATGGAACTGCTCTGGATCAACCTTGTCAGCGATGTGCTGCCGGGACTGGGGCTGGCGCTGGCGGATCCGGACCACGACGTGCTGGACCAGCCCCCGCGCAGCCCGGAAGAGCCGATCATTCCGCCGCATCACTTTCGCCGGATGATCATGGACACGACCGGGATCACCGTCGCGGCGCTGACCTCTCATTTTATCGGTTTGGCGCGTTATGGTCCGGGACCCGAGACGCGCAGCATGACCTATCTGTCACTGTCTCTGGGGCAGCTTTTGTATACGCTGTTCTGTCAGCGGTCAGATGTACGCCACCTGCGGCCCGGCAAACTGCTGGAGAACCGGGCGCTGGACAGCGCGGTGCTGGTGTCGATCGGGCTGGCGGTTCTGCCGTTCTTTGTACCGCCCCTGCGGCGGTTGATGGGGATTGCGCCCATCGGCCCGGGGGCCGTGGCGGTGGCGCTAGGGGGCGCGGTGGCCCCGGCGGCGATGGTGCTGTTGCGGCGGGGCGTGGTGTTGGGACTGGATGAAGTGGAGGGACAGCCATGAAGAATTTCGTCATGGCCTCGGACGCGGTGACGATGGGCCACCCCGACAAGCTTTGCGATCAGATCAGCGATGCGGTGGTCGATGCGTGGTTGGCCGAGGGCGCGCGCGACGGGGTGAATGCCGAATGCGCGCTTGCCTCTGGCGTGGCCTTCCTGTCGGTGCGCTCTGGTGCGGCGGCGCCGGTGGATGCGGCGCAACTGGTGCGGAGGGTCGTAGGTGCTGCGGGCTATGATGGCATCGACGAGGACCGGATGTCTGTCATTTTAGACCTGTCCCGGGATGAGACGATGAGCGCGGATCTTCTGTCCGCAGGTATTGCGCGGCACATGGTGACGGCAATCGGCTATGCCTGCGAGGGGCCGGGCGCGATGCCCGCGCCGGTGATGCTGGCGCGCGGGCTGGCCGCTGGACTGGACAGCGCGCGGGCAAGCGGGCGGCTGGGATGGCTCTTGCCCGACGCCAAGGCGCAGGTCGCCGTGCGGTTTGAGGATCGCCGCCCGGTTCAGGTGACAGCGGTGGCGCTGAGCCTTGGCACGGTGGAGGCGATGTCGGAAGAAAGCATCGCGTCGATCCTGCGCGACGAGGTCATTGCGCCGGTTGTGGCGAGGCAGGGGCTGGCACAGGCCGAGGGGCTGCGCCTGTCGGTGCAGGCCCAAAATGGCCCGGGCGGGCCCGCGGTGCATACCGGCCTGACAGGACGTAAGACCGGCGAGGATAGCTATGGCGCGTTTGTGCGACACAGCGGGTCGGCTCTCAGCGGCAAGGACCCGTCGCGTATTGACCGTGTGGCGGATTACGCGGCACGCCACGCAGCGCGGGGGGTGGTGGCTGCAGGACTGGCGCGCGAATGTGAGGTGCAGTTGTCTTACATCCCCGGCGATGCGGCCCCGGCGAGCATCGAGGTGGATTGCCACGACAGCGGGTCGATGCCAGACGCCGAGATCAGGCGCTTGCTGACTGCGAAGATCGATTTTCGCCTTGTCGCGATGGTCGAACGGTTTGGCCTGTGGGATCTTCCGGCAGCTCGTGAGGGGCGGTTCTACCAGCGGCTGGCCACTTACGGGCAGATCGGGCGGGACGATCTGCAGACGCCTTGGGATGCGCCGACCTTGGCGGCAGAACTGGGGTGAAGGTGCGCCATAGGGGCATGTCGACCGTTGGATTGCGTGGCGCATATTCCGCCCCGGACCTGATCCGGGGCCTCGTGGGGCAGGCAGAGGCCCCGGGTCAGGCCCGGAACGTGGCCCGCTGACAAGGCGATGTCACTTGCGCCGCGACAACAGTGAGTAGGCGGACATGGCGAGCGAGGCCGCTGGACTGGCGATGCGCCCGCGAGTCAGTTGAACAACCGCCCCGGCGGCCAGCATCAGCGCGATCAAGGTGCGCAGGTCAAGCGCGCCGTCGGTCTGATTGCCAATCGCCATATCCGCCTGCGCAAGACCAAGGTCTATCACCTGACCCAGCGGAGGATGTTTGAGCGGTGCAAGTATCTTGACCAGTCCGCTGTCCTGAAGCGTCTGCAAAACCGTTTCCGTCGGAACCAGTGTATCGATGATCACGCTGGCGGTGTTGGGGCGGATGCGCACGCGGTGGGCGCCATCGACCCGCGCCAGCCGATTGGCCAGTTCGCCTGAGTCGCCACCGGGCGGCGCGGTCAGGCGCAGACGCAGCCGGTGGCCGGTCTGGTGGGCGACATAAGCCTTGACCGTGTACCGCGCGGGATGCGGCGTGACATTAGTCGGCATGGCCGTCTTGGGCCGTGGCCTCTGCGGCCTCGCGGCGCTCTGCCTCCATTTCTTCGCGGATTTCGGCGGCGATGTCCTCAAAGTGTTCATAGGCCTCGGCACCGGCTTTGCTGAACTCGGAAAAGGCGGTGCTGCCGGTGCGCATCGCCGCACGGGCGAGGGGGCGTCCCGCGCGCCCGACGGCCTGCGCCACACCCGGTATCAAAAGAACCGCGCCCGCAGTGACCAAAGCCCCCAGCATGAAGTTCTTGTTCAAGGCATTCTCTCCTGTTTTTGGGACCTAGCTAGCCCTGTCAGGCTCATTTCTGCAACATATTGGACACTGGCGCAGTGCCAATGTGCGACAGCCAATCACCCCACGCGGCCGCTGAGGCGTGGGGTCACATGCCGCCCCTGACGCGGGCAGCCGTGGCGCGCAGCACGAGATGTCAGGGACGACCCTAGGCGTTGGGCGATGAATTCCCGATGACATGGATCAAGTTTGGCCTGTCCTGCAAGCGACGGCATAGCGGCCATGCGTCATCGGTTGCTTGACGCACGTCAAACAGATCGCCGATGGCTGTGTCTAGGGTGCGGGACAGGCGGCGGTCCTTTCGGGATACGACAGACAGGCGGGACAGGAGCAATTGGCATGACGGGCGACAAAAGCTATGGGCTGACGACGCAAGAGGCCGCACGCCGCTTGCAAGAGGTCGGCCCCAACCAGTTGGCCGAAAAGAAACCAACCTCGCGCTGGACCATTCTGGCTCGGCAGTTCACCAGCCTGCTCATCCTGATGCTGATTGTCGCCGCAGCAATTGCAGCCGCCTTGGGGGAAACGGTCGATGCGATTGCGATCATGCTGGTTGTCGTGCTGAACGGCATCCTGGGCTTTGCGCAGGAATGGCGGACCGAGACGGCGTTGGCAGCGCTCAAGAACATGCTGGCGACCGAGGCGCGCGTTGTTCGCGACGGCGCGCAGGTGATGATCGACACGCGACAGATTGTGCCGGGTGACCTTGTGATCCTCGAGGGTGGCGACAAGGTGCCTGCGGATCTGGTGCTGACTACGGGGATGCGGCTGAAGGTCGATGAAAGCATCCTGACCGGTGAATCGGTGCCAGTGGACAAGACGCTGGGGGACGAGGCGACGCGCCTGTTCATGGGGTCGAACGTAGTGGCGGGCCGCGCCGAAGGCGTGGTGCATGCCACCGGGTCAAAGACCGAGTTCGGCAATATCGCGGAATTGACCGCCTCTATAGATGTCGGGCAGACTCATCTTCAGGCACAGCTTGGCCGCCTTGCCCGGCTGCTTGGCGGGGTCGCCGTAGGGCTTGCGGCGCTGGTGCTGGTGGCGGGGCTGATGACGGGCCGCCCGTTGCAGGAAATGTTCCTGACCTCGATCGCGCTGGCGGTGGCCATGGTGCCCGAAGGCCTGCCTGCGGTGGTGACGATCACGCTGGCGCTGGGGGCCTCGGCGATGTTGCGGCGGCAGTCGCTGGTGCGGCGGTTACAGGCGGTCGAAACACTGGGCGCTGCGACTGTCATCTGCACCGACAAGACCGGCACCCTGACCGAAAACGCGATGACGGTAACGCGGGTCTGGACACCGGCGCGCAGCTACGATGTGTCGGGCACCGGTTATGATCCCGCCGGGCATATTGCCACCGACGGCACCCGGGTGCGCACCGCGGACGACGCACGGCTGGCAGAGTTGATCGACGTCGGCCTGTCGTGCAACCACGCCGAACTGTCGCGCATCGGCGACGGGTGGCGCATGGTCGGCGACCCGACCGAAGGCGCGCTGGTCACGCTGGCGTTCAAAGGCTGGGCGCGTCTGCCCGATGTCGCCGACCGTCTGGCCGAAATCCCCTTTGACGCGGATCGCAAGCGGATGAGCGTGGTGATGCAACGTGGTGAGCATCTTGTGCAGATGGTCAAGGGCGCACCGGAATCGGTGCTGGATGTCTGCGACCGGGTACAGGGGCTGGATGGCACGGCGCAGGCGTTGACGCCGGAAGACCGCGCCGAGATAGAGCGCGTGGCAGCGGACATGGCCTCGGACGGGCGCCGGTTGCTAGGCTTTGCGCGGCGCATTGTCGACGATCCGATGGCCGAGGAACACGGGTTGGTCTTTCTGGGGATCGTCGGGATGATCGATCCGCCGCGCCCCGAAGTGCGACAGGCCGTCGGACTGTGCCGCAGCGCCGGTATCCGTGTGGTGATGATCACCGGCGACGCGCCCTTGACGGCGGCGGCCATCGCCCGTGAGATCGGGCTGGAGGTGCACAGCGTACTGACCGGGGCCGACCTTGATGCGCTATCGGACGACGAGCTTCAGGAAAAGCTGAACGGCAACACGCATTTCGCCCGCACCGCCCCCGCGCACAAGATGCGCCTGGTCGAAATGTTGCAACAACGGGGAAACCTTGTTGCCATGACCGGCGACGGGGTGAACGATGCGCCCGCGCTGCGGCAGGCCGACATCGGTATCGCCATGGGCCAGCGCGGCACCGATGTGGCCAAGGATGCCAGCGATCTGGTGCTGCTGGACGACAACTTTGCAACCATTGTCGGCGCGGTCGAGGAAGGCCGCCGCCAATTCGCCAACATCCAGCGGTTCGTGCGCTACCTGCTGTCGTCGAACGCGGGTGAGGTGGTGGCCATTGTGATCAACCTTTTCCTTGGTGGGCCGCTGATCTTTCTGGCAACGCAGATCCTGTGGATGAACCTTGTCACCGACGGGGTGACGGCGGTGGCACTGGGCATGGAAAAGGCCGCTCCCGATGTGATGGCCCAGCCTCCGGTGCCCAAGGATCACCCGATCCTCGATGCAACCGGGTTGGTGATGATCGTCTGTTTCGGCATCTACACTGGCAGCGCCAGCCTTTGGCTTTTCTACACACACCTGCCCGAGGGTGCGGATCTGGCGCGCACAATGGCCTTTACCGGCATGGTGCTGTTCGAAAAGGTCAGCGTCTTTGCCTTTCGGTCGTTCCGCCTGCCGCTGTTCCGCATCGGGTTCTTTTCCAACCGGCCCCTGCTGATCGCCTTTGCCGCCATGATGGGGGCTCAGGTGGCGGCGGTCTACTGGCCGCCGCTGCAAAACCTGTTGCACACTGTTCCGCTGTCGCTGGAGCAGTTGCAGGTGCTTGGGTTGCTGGCCTTGCCCCTGATTGTGGTGCCGGAGGTGTTGAAATTCGCCCGTGGGTCGCGCACGCGGGGTATTTCGCAAGCACCGCGTTGACCTGAATCAACGAAGCGGCGGCGGCTTTGGCTAGGCTCTCGGTCAATCTAGGGAGGATTGACCGATGGCGCATGAGAACGGCGGGGACACGCGGAACCTGATCTGGTTCGAGCATCTCAAGCGGGGGGATGTCGCCCTTGTCGGTGGCAAGAACGCCTCACTGGGGGAAATGGTGCAGTCGCTGGATGCCAGCCGCATCCGCGTGCCGCCGGGGTTCGCGACCACCTCGCAGGCGTATCGCACCTTTATCGAGGCGAATGCCTTTGGTGAGGTTCTGCGGCAGGAACTGGACGCGTTGGCAGCGGGGCAAAGGACGTTGGCGCAGGCGGGGCGCGCAATCCGCGAGACGCTGGCCACCGGGAGTTTCCCGACTGAGATCGAGACCGATATTCTGAACGCCTACCGCGAGTTGGGCCGCCGTTTGGGGCGCGAGAACCCGTCGGTCGCGGTGCGGTCGTCCGCCACCGCCGAGGATTTGCCGGACGCCAGTTTTGCCGGTCAGCAAGAGACATTTCTGAACGTGACAGGGGAGCGCGCGCTGCTATTGGCCTGCCGTCGCTGCTATGCCTCGCTGTTCACTGATCGGGCGATCACCTACCGCGAAATCAACGGGTTCGACCATCTGGAGGTGGCGCTGTCTATCGGTGTCCAGTTGATGGTGCGCTCGGATATCTCCGGGTCCGGAGTGATGTTCTCGATCGACACGGAAAGCGGCTTTGACAAGACGGTGCTGATCAATGCGGCCTGGGGTCTGGGCGAAAACGTGGTGCAGGGCGCGGTCAGCCCGGATGAATATCAGGTCTACAAGCCGTTTCTTGACCGGCGCGACTTATGCCCGATCACGCACAAGGCGCTGGGCGCGAAAGAGATCAAGATGATCTATGGCACAAGTGCGGGCATGGCGACGCGCAACGTGCCGACCTCGAAGGCGGAGAAAGAAAGCTTTGTCCTGACGAATGCCGAAATCCTTGAACTGGCGCGGGCGGCGGTGGAGATCGAACAGCACTACGGCTGTCCGATGGATATGGAATGGGCGCGCGACGGGCTGGACGGGCAGTTGTACATCGTGCAGGCGCGGCCTGAGACGGTGCAGTCGCGCCGGGGGGCCGGTGCCATGAAAAGCTATCGGCTGGACAGCCATGGCGACACGCTGCTGAAGGGGCTCAGCGTCGGCGGGGCGGTGGCCAGTGGCGAAGTCTGCATCATCGAAAGCGCGGCGGACATCGACCGCTTTGTGGATGGATCGGTTCTGGTGACATCGACCACCGACCCGGATTGGGTGCCGGTGATGAAACGCGCCGCCACCATCGTCACGGATCATGGCGGGCGGACATCCCATGCCGCCATAGTCAGCCGCGAGTTGGGGGTGCCGGCGGTGGTCGGCACCGGAAACGCGACCCATGTCCTGCACGACCACCAGCTTGTCACCGTTTCTTGTGCCGAGGGCGAAGAAGGGATGATCTACGCCGGATTGGCCGAGGTGACGGTCGAAGAGTTGGATCTGGAGCATGTGCCAGAGACGCGCACGCAGGTGATGCTGAACATCGCCAACCCGTCCACTGCCGCGCGCTGGTGGCGGTTGCCGGTGGATGGCGTCGGGCTGGCGCGGATGGAATTTGTGGTCTCGAACGAGGTCAAGGCACATCCGCTGGCCCTGACCCGCTATGATCAGATGGGAACGGACGAAGAGCGCGCGGCGATTGACGCGCTGACCAAAGGGTACGCGGCGCGGGAGGATTACTTTGTCGAGACGCTGGCGCGCGGGCTCTCGCGCATCGCGGCGGTCTGGTATCCGCGTCCGGTCATCGTGCGGATGAGCGACTTTAAGACCAATGAATACGCCGACCTGCTGGGGGGGCGCAGTTTCGAGCCGGAGGAAGAAAACCCGATGATCGGGTTCCGGGGCGCGTCGCGCTATTATTCCGATGACTACAAGGATGGTTTTGCGCTGGAATGCCGGGCGATCCGGCGGTTGCGAGAGGAGATGGGCTTCGACAATGTCGTGGTCATGATCCCCTTTTGCCGGACCGTGGACGAGGCCGACCGGGTGCTGGAAGTCATGGGCGAACAAGGGCTGGCACGTGGGGAGAAGGGGCTGCAGGTCTACGTGATGTGCGAAATCCCGTCGAACGTGATCGAGGCGGAGAAGTTCGCCGAGCGGTTCGACGGTTTTTCCATCGGGTCCAACGACCTGACCCAGTTGACGCTGGGGGTCGACCGGGATTCCGCCGCGCTGGCCGGGTTGTTCAACGAGCGGGACCCGGCGGTGCTGTGGATGATCCAGACAGTGATTGGCAAGGCGCGCGCGGCGGGGCGCAAGATCGGGCTTTGCGGGCAAGCCCCCAGCAACGATCCGGGTTTTGCGCGTCTGCTGGTGGAGGCGGGGATCGATTCCATTTCTGTTACGCCGGACAGTTTTCTGGCGGTAAAGAAGAACGTGGCAGCGGCGGAACAGGACGGCTGAGCGGGCGCAATCATGCGGAGCGCGCTGACGCGCGCGCAGGGTGTCTCGCACTACGGCCTTTGGCCTTGTGCTCAGGTGAGGGGGCGCTGCCCCCGTCGCCAAAGGCGCCTCCCCCGGATTATTTGTGCCAAGAAGAAGCCCGGGGGTCAGGCGGTGAGGGGAACCTCGGTGCCCTGCTTGATCCGGCGCAGGACGAACATCGTGGCGGTGCCTGCGACATTGGGGTGTTCGAGGACATGGCGCATCAGGATGGATTCCAGATCGGCGATGTCGCGCACAAGGAGATGCAGCAGGTAGTCCCATTCGCCTGAGATCGAATAGACCTCTGTTATGGCCGGTTCCACCTCCATCGCGCGCTGAAATTCGGCGCGGGCGCGGGAATCCTGTGATTTCATCCGCACCTGCACAAAGGCATCCATGCCAAGACCCACGGCGGCGGGTGTCACATGGCGCACCGGGGTGCCGATCACGCCGCGTTCCTCGAGACTCTTGAGCCGACGCCAGCAGGTCGCGGGCGAACTGTTCACAGAATCGGCAAGCTCCTGCATGCTGCCAGACGCGTCTTTTTGCAAAACGGCAAGGATGCGGCGGTCGAGGTCTGTTATTTGAGGCAAATCTCTCACCATTTTCGGGTGGATGAAATGTACTCTGCAATTATTGGCGGATTGCTGCAAGTTTGGCAGCCAATATTCAGCATTAAACGCGAAAATCGCCCATCCAGCCATGAGAGGGTGCCATGACCGATTTGACTCCGATTCTGACCGACTACACCTTGGAAGACCGTTACACGCGGTTGCAGGGGCGGGTGTTCCTGACTGGCACGCAGGCCATTGTGCGGATTGCGCTGGATCAGGCCCGGCGAGACCGGGAGCGGGGTCTGGATACGCGGGGCTATGTCTCTGGGTATCGCGGGTCGCCGGTGGGCGGCATTGATCTGGAGGTGGGACGCAACGCGCGGCTGGTCGAAGACGAAGGCATCACCTTTCTGCCTGCGGTCAACGAGGAATTCGGCGCAACCCAGATGATTGGCACCCAGCAGGTTGAGACGGATCCCCACAAGACTTGCGAGGCAGTGTTTGGCCTGTGGTACGGCAAGGGACCGGGGGTGGACCGGGCAGCGGATGCGTTGAAGCACGGCAATGCCTATGGTGCCTCGCCCAAGGGCGGTGTGTTGGTGGTGGCGGGCGACGATCATGGCTGTGTGTCGTCGTCGATGCCGCATCAATCCGACGTGGCATTCATGAACTTTTTCATGCCAACGCTGAACCCGACCAATGTGGCCGAGTTCCTGCCGTTCGGGGAGTGGGGCTATGCGCTCTCACGGTTTTCCGGGATGTGGGTCGGGTTCAAGGCGATTTCCGAGACGGTTGAATCCGGCATGTCGTTTGATTTGCCGGTAGATCGTGACTTTGTGGCACCTGAGTTTACCCCGCCGAAGACAGGGTTGCATTACCGCTGGCCCGACCTGCCGGGGCCGCAGATCGAAGAGCGGATGGAGGCGAAAAAGAACGCCGTGCTGGCCTTTGCCCGCGCCAATCCGATTGACCGGGCGGAATGGGGGCATGAGGCCCGGTTCGGTATTGTGACCACCGGCAAGGCGCATCTGGACACGCTGGAGGCGCTGCGCCTGTTGGGGTTGGATGAGGCGGCGGCGCGCGAACTGGGCATCGACATTTACAAGGTTGGCATGGTCTGGCCGCTGGAAGATGTGGGCGCGTTGGCCTTTGCCGCAGGCAAGCAGGAACTGCTTGTGATCGAGGAAAAGCGCGGCATCATCGAGAGCCAGCTCAAGGAGTATTTCTACGACTTCCCCGGCCAGAAACCGCAACGAATGGTCGGTAAGCGCGATGAGCATGGCGCGCGGCTGGTGCCGTGGACACATGAACTGGGCGCTTTGATGCTGGCGCGGATCATCGCGCAGCGGTTGGATTTGAACCTTGGCACATCGCTTACGGAACGGGCCGAGGGGCTGGTGCCGCCGCCGAACCTGATCGAGGTGCCGGGGGCCGCGCGGACGCCCTACTTCTGCTCGGGCTGTCCGCACAATACCTCGACCAAGGTGCCTGATGGCAGTGAGGCGCTGGCGGGCATTGGCTGTCACTTCATGGCCAGTTGGATGGACCGCAACACGACCTCACTGATCCAGATGGGCGGTGAGGGTGTGAACTGGGTCGCGCGGTCCAAGTTCAACGGCAACCGGCATGTGTTCCAGAATCTTGGCGAGGGGACGTACTATCATTCAGGGTCCTTGGCGGTGCGGCAGGCCATCGCGGCGGGCACCAACATCACCTATAAGATACTGTTCAACGACGCGGTGGCGATGACCGGCGGGCAGACGGTGGACGGGCCGATCTCGGTTGAGGCGATTGCCCATTCGGTTCTGGCCGAGGGGGCAAAGCGGGTGGTCGTGGTGTCGGATCAGCCCGAGCATTTCCACGCGGCGGACCTGCCTGCGGGCGTGGCGATCGAGCACCGGCGTGAGATGGACCGCGTTCAGCGGGAATTGCGCGAGATCCCCGGTACGACCGTGCTGATCTATCAGCAGACCTGCGCGACGGAAAAGCGGCGTTTGCGCAAGCGCGGCAAGATGGAAGACCCTGCGAAGTTTGCCGTGATCAACCCGCTGGTCTGCGAGGGGTGTGGCGATTGCGGAGTGGAATCGAACTGCCTGAGTGTCGAGCCGCTGGAGACGGAATTTGGCCGCAAGCGGCAGATCAACCTGAACTCCTGCAACAAGGATTTCACCTGTGTGAACGGGTTCTGCCCCAGCTTTGTCACCGTCGAGGGTGCGACCTTGAAGAAGGGGCGGGGGGTGTCCGAGGCGCAATTGGCAGAATTGCAAACGGGGTTGCCTGCCCCTGTGCTGCCGTCGCTGGACGCACCTTGGGACATTCTGGTGACGGGGGTTGGCGGCACGGGCGTCGTCACCGTCGGTCAGTTGATCGCCATGGCGGCAAACCTTGAGGGCAAAGGCGCCAGCGTGCTGGACTTTATGGGTTTTGCGCAGAAATTTGGCCCGGTGCTGAGCTATCTGCGCATGTCGTCGACGCCGCAGGAGGTCAATCAGGCGCGGATTGAGCCGTCTTCGGCGGATGCGTTGATTGGCTGTGATCTGGTGGTCAGTTCCTCTCCCAAAGCCTCGATGACGTATCGCGCGGGCCATACGCGCGGCGTGGTGAACACTGCGCTGATGCCGACGGGGGATTTCACCCGCAACCGCGACGCGGACCTGAAGGCCGGTGAGCGGCTGGCGCGGATCGGGGCGGCTGTGGACAGGGCGGCGCTGCACGGGCTGGATGCCAATGCGCTGTCAGAGGCGCTGTTGGGCGATACGGTTTTTGCCAACGTGTTGATGCTGGGCGCGGCATGGCAGGCGGGTCTGGTGCCACTGTCCGAGGCGTCGCTGATGCGGGCGATAGACCTGAACGGTGTCAAACCCGATGTGAACAAGCAGGCGTTCCATTGGGGCCGGGTGGCGGTCCATGATCCGCAGGCAGTTGAGCGGATTGCAGGCACGCAGGCGCAGCCGGTGCAGTCGCTGGAGCAGATGATCGACCGCCGGGCGGCGTTTCTGGTGGACTATCAAAATGATGCTTGGGCGCAGGACTATCGCGATACGCTTGCCCCGGTGATCGCCGCAGAAATGCAGGTGGCAGGTGCGCCGGGCGCGCTGACGGAGGCGGCGGCCAAGGGCCTGTTCAAGCTGATGTCCTACAAGGATGAATATGAGGTCGCCCGGTTGCACACCCAGACCGGGTTTCTGGACGGGTTGAAGGACCGGTTTGAGGGTGACTTTACCGTCAAACACCATCTTGCCCCGCCGATGCTGTCCAAAGGCGTGGACGCGCGCGGGCGTCCCCTCAAGCGGGCATTTGGGCCCTGGGTGCAGGTGGCGTTCCGGCAGTTGGCGCGGATGAAAGGCCTGCGCGGCACCGCTTGGGACATCTTTGGCCGGACCGAAGAACGCCGGATGGAGCGGGCCTTGATCGCGGAGTATCGCACGCTGTTGGAACGGTTGGTAGCCGGGCTGACGGTCGACAACCGGGAGGAGGCCGCGCGCATTGCGGGTCTGGTCATGGACATCCGAGGCTTTGGTCCGGTCAAGGCAGAGGCGGTCGACAGCACTCGCGCGCGCATCGCGGAGGCAATGACGCCCTATGGTGGTTGAACACCTTTAACCGACCGGTCGTTTGGGCTACGTCCTTGGGCAGACGCCCAAGGCAGGGGCGAGGAGAGGAGTCCGCACAATGACCACTGACAGCCCCGTTTCCGTCACCCGCGAAGGCGATCTTGCCTGGGTCACCATCGATAACCCCCCCGTCAACGCGACCAGCACGGCAGTGAGGGCCGGATTGGCGCGGGCCGTGGCTGAGGTTCAGGGCGCGCGGGTCGCGATCCTGACCTGTGCGGGCAAGACATTTGTCGCGGGCGGCGACATGTCGGAATTCGATGCGCCCCCGGTAGAGCCGCATCTGCCAGACGTGGTGCAGATGATCGAGGACAGCGGGACGCCGTTTGTGGCGGTGATGCAGGGCAATGTCCTGGGTGGCGGGTTTGAGATTGCTTTGGGCTGTGCGTGGCGGATCGCGGCAAAAGGGACGCGGTTTGGTCTGCCAGAGGTCAACGTGGGCTTGATCCCCGGTGCGGGCGGGACCCAACGCGCGCCGCGCCTGATCGGGATGGAGGCGGCCATTGATATGGCGGCCTCTGGCATGATGCTCGACGCCGATGCGCTGCTTGGGCTGGGCGGTCTGGATTTGGTCGCTGAAGGCGATCTTACGGCGGCCGCGCGCGGGTTTGCGGCGGAGTTGCCCGTCCGACCGGGCAAGGTTTCCGAACGTGAGGCCGCGCCAATCAGTGCCGAGACGCTGGAGGCCAAGCGCGCGGCGGTCGCCAAGCGCGCGCGCGGGCAGGCCTCGCCCCTGTTGAATATCGACGCGCTGCAATGGGCCTATCTGCCGTTTTCCGATGGCCAACCCAAAGAGCGCAAGTTGCATCTGGAGTTGCGGCAAAGCGCCGAAAGCCGCGCCTTGCGCCATGCCTTTTTTGCCGAACGAGACGTGGCGCGCCCCAAGGCGGCAGAGGGGGCCGTTCCGCGTGACCTGAAACGGATTGCCGTTGTCGGCGGTGGCCTGATGGGCGCAGGCATTGCGGTGGCGAGCCTTGGCGGTGGGCTGGAGGTTGTTTTGATCGAACGCGATGCGCAGGCGGCGGCCTGCGCAGCGGACCGCGTTGCCGGGTTGATCGACGGTGCCGTCAAGCGCGGCAAACTGAGCGAGGCAAAGGCGGCAGAGCAGAAAGCGCGGTTCACGGCGACGGCGGACTATGCGGATGCGGCGGATGTCGATCTGGCAGTCGAGGCAGTGTTTGAAGACCTTGAGGTCAAGCGCGCGGTGTTCCGGCAATTGGCCGACGTGGTGTCGCCGGACACGATCCTTGGCACCAACACCTCCTACATCGACCCGAGCGAAATCTTTGATGGTATTCCCAACCAGTCACGCTGCCTTGGGCTGCATTTCTTCTCACCTGCGCATGTGATGAAACTGCTGGAGATCGTGGCGTTGCCCGACACCTCGACCGATGTGCTGGCGACCGGCTTTGCCTTTGGCAAACGGCTGCGCAAGGTGTCGGTTCTGGCGGGCATCTGCGACGGGTTCATCGGCAACCGGATGTTGGCGGAATATCGGCGGGTGGCGGAATACATGCTGGCCGACGGGGCGCTGCCGCAAGAAGTGGACGCCGCCGCGCGGGAGATCGGTTTCCCGATGGGACCATTCGAATTGCAGGACCTGACGGGGTTGCAGATCGCCTGGGCCAACCGCAAGCGGCAGGCGTCCACGCGCGATCCGGCGCTGCGGTATGTCACCATCTCAGATCAAATCTGCGAGGCGGACAGGCTGGGCCAGCGCAGCGGAAAGGGCTGGTATGACTACGTCGAGGGGGACCGCAACCCGCGCCCGTCGGCAGAGGTCGAGGCGGTGATTGTCGGGTATTCCAAGGTGCAAGGCATCACGCGCCGCAGCTTTGACCGCGAGGAGATCGTGGCGCGTATCCTGTCGGTTCTGGCCAATGAGGGCGCGCGGATTGTCGAGGAAGGGATCGCCGAGACAGAGGCCGCCGTCGATATGGTGCAGATCCACGGCTATGCCTTTCCGCGTTGGCGAGGTGGGCCGATGCAGGCGGCTGAGGAACTTGGCTGGGACGAGGTCGCAGCGGTGATGGCGCGGTTGGCCGAGGAAAGCCCCGGCAGTTGGGTTCTGAGCGAGCGGGTTCGCAACGCCGGGGGTGTCTAACGCCGCCGGGCGGGTCTGATTGCGCCATCACAAACAGGGAAAACAATTCTGACTAAAATGATCAGCAAAGCTTGCATCGCGTCGCGGTTTCTGAAATTGACTAAAAGCATAAGGAATTGCACCCAAGAGGAGCACAGCATGAAACTGACGTCGGGACTTTCCGCGCTGACCTTGATCGCAACGGCGGGGTTGACCCCCGTGGCGGCCATGGCAGAGGGCGAGGTCAACATTTATTCTTCGCGCCACTACGACACCGATGAGCGGCTTTACTCGGACTTCGAGGACGCGACCGGCATCACCATCAATCGCATTGAAGGCAATGCAGATGAGCTGATCGCGCGGATGCAGGCAGAGGGGCGCAACTCGCCCGCGGACGTGCTGCTGACGGTCGACACCTCGCGTCTTGAGCGCGCCAAGGATGCCGGTGTGCTTCAGCCGATTGAAAGCGCCGTGCTGGAAGCGCGCGTACCGGGCTATCTGCAGGACGCCGGAAACGAGTGGTTCGGCTTTTCCCAGCGGGCGCGGATCATCTTTTACGACAAGCAGGACGTGACGACCCCGCCCGCGACCTATCAGGATCTTGCCGACCCGATGTACAAGGGTCAGGTCTGTATCCGGTCGGGCACCAACTCTTACATGCAGACGCTGCTGGCGTCGCTGGTCGAGCATCTGGGCGAAGACGGCGCTCGGGACTGGGCCGCTGGCGTGGTGGCGAACTTTGCCCGCGATCCGCAGGGCGGCGATACCGACCAACTGCGCGGCATCGTGTCGGGCGAATGCGATATCGTCCTGTCGAACACCTATTACTTTGCCCGCACTTTCCGCATGGATGTCAGCGGCGTGACCGAGGGTCTGGACCAGATCGGCTGGGTCTTTCCCAATCAGGACGGCACCGGCGCGCATATGAACCTGTCCGGCGGCGGCGTGGCTGTTCATGCACCGAACCGCGAGAACGCCATCAAGTTCCTCGAATACCTGTCGAGCGATCAGGCGCAAAAGTATTTCTCGGCGGGCAACGATGAATACCCGGCGGTTCCGGGTGTCGGTCTGAGCCCATCGGTGGCGGCGCTGGGGTTCTTCAAACCTGACGATGTGGACCTGAGTGCTGTGGCCAAGAAGATCCCGACGGCGCAGAAGATCTTTAACGAGGTTGGCTGGAAGTAAGCTCGCAGCAACAGGCAGAACAATAAGGCGCGGGGGCAACCCTCGCGCCTTTTTTCGTGGGTGTGGGGCGGAGGTACCGGGGTAAGCCCGGGATGGGGGCGGGGTCAGCAGTTGTGAGCCGGGCCCACCGACAGAGATCTCTGAACGGGCTCAGGTGTCCTTGCGCATCCGGTGGATCAGCAGCACCACCGGCAACAGGCCCAGCACCGCGATCACAAGGCTGGGCACGGCGGCCCCCTCCAGCCGTTCATCGGCCGCCAGCCGGTGGGCCTGCACCGCCAGCGTGTCATAATTGAACGGGCGCATGATCAGCGTTGCGGGCAGTTCCTTCATCACGTCGACAAAAACGATCAGCGCGGCGGTCAGCAGGCTGGGTCTGAGCAGCGGCATGTGGACCCGGCGCACCGTGCCCACGGCGTTCTGGCCCAAGACCCGCGCGGCGGCGTCCATATTGGGACTGACGGCGGAAATGCCGCCCTCATAGGCCCCGATGGCGGCGGCGAGAAAGCGGATCATATAGGCCCCGATCAGCACCCAGATCGAGCCGGTGAACAGCAACCCGGTCGAGACATCGAATGTGTCCCGCATCCAGCTATCCAGCGCATTGTCGAAGGCGGCGAAGGGCACCATCAGGCCAACGGCGATGACACCGCCCGGAACCGCATAGCCCAGCCGACCGGCATAAAGCGCGGTGGCCGAAAACCTGCCGGGCAGGATGCGGCTGACGCTGCCAAGGATGATTGCCGCGGTGACAGTCACCAGCGCGGCCACAGTGGCGAGTGTTAGTGAATTCTCGATAAAGCGGATGTAACGGCGGCTGAAGAGATCCTGTTCCGACCCGATGGCCATGGTCAGCAGCGCCGTGGCCGGGATCAGCGCGCCCAGAAGAACGGGCAGGCTGCACGCGGCGAGCGCGGCGACATTCATCCCTCCCGTCAGACGGGCGCGGGGGATCGGCTCATTCCGGCGTCCCGCGTGATAACGAGCCTGCCCCCTGCTGTTGCGTTCCAGCACGGCCAAAAGCAGGGCAAAAGCCAGCAGACCAAGCGCCAGTTGCGCGGCCCCGGCCCGATCGGCCAGGGAGAACCAACTGGTGTAGATTCCCGTGGCAAATGTCTGGACCCCGAAATAGGACACGGTGCCGTAGTCGGCGATGGTCTCCATCGCGGTCAGCAGCACACCCGCCGCGATGGCGGGGCGCGCCATGGGCAGGGTCACGGCAAAGAAAGCGCCCGCCGGCGTACGGCCCAGAGAGCGGGCGGCAAAGATGGTTGTTGCGCTCTGACTGACAAAGGCCGCGCGGGCCAGCAGGTAAACATAGGGGTAGAGCACCAGCATCAGCATGGCCGCTGCTCCGCCGGTGGATCGGATTTCCGGGAACCAGTAGTCGCGCGGCCCCCATCCGGTGATGTCCCTTAGGGTGGCCTGCACGATACCGGGATGGTCCAGCAGGTGCGTGTAGGCATAGGCGATCACGTAAGCAGGAAAGGCCAGTGGCAGCACCAGTGCCACCTCCAACACCCGCCGTCCGGTAAATTCGGTCATCACTATCAGCCAGGCCGCACCGGTGCCGATCATGAAGGTGCCGATGCTGACCATTACCAGCAGGATCAGCGTCGTCCCGGTGTAGCGACCCAGCACCGTGTCGGCGAGATGGGCCAACGTATCGCTTTCGGCGGACAGCGCCGCCAGCAGGACGCCGATGTGGGGCAGGGCGCAAAAGGCGGCGATCAGGACGGCAATCCCGACGATCAGCCGTTCGGTCACGGTCCGATGCTGTTTTTGCATGTGCTGCCTCCTTCGCACCCGGGCCTTGTAGCGGCACAGCTATTCCCGCACGATCCGAGCATTTTTATCGGGATTGGCGGGGATCGGAAGGAGAGTCAAGCATCCCGCCCGATGAGGGTGGGCGGGATGCGTAAGTTAGAACAGGGAGAGCATGTCGTCGGTGATGTCTTCCATCTCGACGTTCGAGAAAATCACCGTCACGCCCTGGTCGCGAAAGACGACATCGTCGCCCTGTTGGTGCATGTGGGCAAAGGCGGCATCAACATCGGCATAGTCAAACTGGGAAATATCGATGGTGTCCCACGATTCTAGGTCGGTCACGGTATGTGTCCCGTCGTCAGTTGGATCGAAGACGAAACTGTCGGAATAGAGCCCGCCGGACAGGATGTCGTTGCCGCTGCCCGCCTCCAGCACATCGTCGGGCCCCAGCGCCAGCATGAAAGCCTTGACCGCCGGTTCCAAGGCGGTGACGACCTGAGGTGAATTCATGACCTCCATAATCACGTCTGCCCGGTTGAGCCCCGCGTTCAACGCAGTTGTCCAGACCGCCATCTGGCTGCCTGCGGGGGGGCTGCCGAGTGCGTTTACGTACAGGAGGGTGACGAACTCTGCATTGGTGGTGGCCCCAAAGCTGTCCTGAAACTCCGGCGATGCCATCAGCGCGTTGACCGCTCCGTCGAGCGTTCCGCCGTTCGAGAGGTTCTGCATCCATTCCTCAAACTCGCCCGCATCGGGCGCACGGTCAAAGACGGTCTGAAACAGCCGAAAGACATCATCCGTGTAGGTGGTTGCGTCCCATTGCGTGTCGAATTCGATCTGGCCGTCCAGTGTCGAGACCTTGTTTTCCGGGCTTTCCGCGAAATGCCGAACCACCATCTGACGCGACATGCCGTCCGACAGGTTCGACAACCACGCGTTCAGTCCACCGGTGTCTGGCGCGCGCCCAAGCACGTTCTGGTAAAGGAGGGTGACAAACTCCACATCGGTCGTCGTGCCGTATGTGTTTTGGAACTCCGGCGACGCCATGAACCCCTGAGCGATTTCAGCGTGTGACTTGGCGGTCGAGGCAAGCTGCGTGACCCAATACTGGTGCCCATTGACGTCCGGCTCGCGCCCGAAAACCGCCTTGTAGATGCGGTAGACCTGTTCCGAGGCGTCGGTGCCGTACAGGCCGCGCGTCTCGGCAATCAGCAGATCTGTTCCGTCGCCGCCCATCAATGTGTCATGCCCGCTGTGACCGACCAGAATATCGTGGCCCGCGTCGCCGCTGAGCAGTTCATCATCGGATGAACCGTTCAACTTATCGTCGAAAGCGGTGCCTGTTTGGCCCTTGGGCTGGCTCCCCGAGCCGCCCAGCCCGTTCAGGTAGTTGGCGACGGAAATGGTCTGGTCCTTGAAGACAAGTGTTTCCACCCCGTCGATGCGCGCTTCGAAACCGTCACCGACAAGACGCAATTGGCCGTTGACCACCGTGGCGGTGTAGGTGTCGGCGTTCGCGTCAAGCTTCAGAGTGTCCGTCCCGGTGCCGCCATGAATGACCTTGGTGCCGCTGCCCGCGACGATAAAATCATCGCCAGCCCCGGCAAACACAGTGTCGTTGCCGCCTCCGGCGTTGATGGAGTCATCGCCCGATCCGGCGTCAAGAAGGTCGTCCCCAAAACCGCCTTTGAGCGTGTCGCTGCTTTCACCGGTCGAAATCGTGTCGTTTCCATCGCGCCCCAGCACCACGTCCATGCCGATCCCGCCAGTAAAGATCTCATCGGCGGTCCCGCCTTCCTGCACCCACTTCTTTTCAATCACGATCTGAGCCACGTCATAGGGCATCATATTCAGCGCAACGGTGCCGCTTTGCAGGAAGTTGCCAGTGACTGCGACAAAGAGCGGATCAACGTCGGTCTCGGTCGTGAAATAGTAATCGTCGATGGAGTCCGGGTTTCCCGTCAGTGCGACGATGCCTGTGGCCGTGGGCAAATAGGTCCGGTACTGGCCATCGCCGACCGTCTGGACATGGTTCTTGTTGGTGTCGTCGAAAAAGGCCAGTTGCGAAAGCACGGCGTATTCTTCGGCATCGATGTAGCGGCGACCAAGACGGTTGAGACCGTTGTCGTCGGCCAGGTCGCTGAACCCGTCGGACGACGAGGGGTCCATCGTCATGCGGGTGACCTCGACAGAGACGGCTTCGTCCAAAAAGGGCTGAATGTCGAAGTTGACGGTGCCCGGCTCTAATTCGCGCAGCGAGACGTAGATCACGTCATGGTAGGGGCTGGCGTAGTAGTTGACCTCGACCTCGCCATCGCTGCCGGACCATTCCGTGCGGATGCTTTCGAAACTTTCGATATGTCCGGTTTCGGCGCTGGTTTCCGGGCGCAGATTGTCGGCCATCATCTTGAATGCGCCGCCACCGGCAGAGAGATCCATGCCGTCGTCAGTGCGGTTCCCGGCAATGGTATTTGAGGTGCGGTGTTGCAGCGGCCAGATAAATGCATCGGCGGTTTCGACCTGCACCATGTACTCGAACATCTCCAACAGGGTTGAGGCGGCGGCCATCCCCTGCTGGTTCATGTTGGTGTTCAGCACGTTCCATTCCGTAATGTAGAGCGGGACGTCGCGGCCGAGGTGTTCGTTGAAATTGTCGATGCGCTGGTCGAGACTGCGCACTTCTTGATAGGTGCCTTCAAAGGCCTGCGTTTCGACGTGCGACTGGTTATAGTAGTAATGTGCGACAGCCCCGTCGATGGCGTCGAGCGCGCGCGTGTCCAACCATTCGAGGATCGCCTCGTTGGCCTCGTCCCAACTGCCGTTGCCCTTGTAGGCGCTGCCCGCGCCGTTGGTGTCGCCCAACTGGATCAGGATCGCCGGATCATGGCCAAGTCCGGGGCGGTCTGCGGCCAGTCGGTCGATGGCGTCCTGTGCCGCGTTGATCACCCGGTTTGCGGCAATGCCATATTCCGACTCTGTCATGGACGAGACAAAATCGCTGTCGGGGATGTCCTCTGGGTGGGTGCTTCGGTCAAAGCCTTCGACCCGTTTGCCGATCGAGTATTCGTTGCCGATCTCAAGGCCCGAAATGTGATCGCCATATTGTTCGAGCAGCAGGTAGACAAACGCCTCGATCTGCTCGGCCGGAATATCGATCTTGGTGGGCAGGACAATTGTGACCTGAATCATGTTGTCCGGCGTGCTGTTGGCGACAACCCAATCCATAAAGGCCCGAACCTCGGCGCGGATCTGCCCGTTTTCCAGACGCGTGACGTCCAGCGTGTTCTCGGTATGTCCGCCGGGATACCGCATATGCGTCAGGTCAAGCGCATCCACCGCCGCGGCAAACCCGTCGTGGGGCAGCATGTCGCCGGTCGTGCTGATGTTGACATCATGCAGCGCATTGGTCCCGAAATGATAATCTTGAACAAAAGTCCCGGTCGCGGTCGCCGACGCAAGGGACACGTTGTAGGACGCCATGTCTCACCCCTCATATTGTGGGGCAGAATTGCCATTGGCGGGGCCTTGGCTGCGGCCAATCTGTGGCGGAAAATGGAACTTAACTTGCTTTTTTAATTGGTTTTTATTTCTACGCGTCCGCTTTGTCAGGTGGCCGGGCGATTAGCCGAAATGGCGGACTGCCGCCTCTTCAAGGTCAAGGTCGGCCAGCGTGCTTTCGGCGATCAGAACGACATTGCCCAGATCCGGGGCATCCTCGGTCGGCAGAGTTGCCAACACGTCGTCCCCCAGCAGGATCTCTGTCATCGACGGATTTGTTGCGTTCAGGCGCATTTCCAGTTCGGGGGCATCGCCGTGTTCTGCGTCATCGTAGACCACCATCAGTTGATCCTCTTCGTCGTTGTAGTCGAGGACCTCTGCACCGGCGCCGGTCATCCATTCGCCCAGAACCAGAACGTCCGCACCCGCGCCGAGCGATACGATGTCGTCGTCCCCTGCAAAAACTGTGTCGTCACCATCACCGCCATTCAGGTAGTCGCGTTGATCGATGTCGTGGCCGTCGCCATCAAGCCGCAGGCCAGAGATCAGATCGTTGCCGTCGCCGCCGAACATTGTGTCCTCGCCACGGTCGCCAATAAGCGTGTCGTCGCCTGCGCGACCGTGCAAAGCGTCGTCGCCGGTGCCGCCCCGCAGGATGTCATCACCTTCGCCACCGTTCAGCGTGTCGTCCCCGGTGCCGCCCGAGAGCATGTCCGCACCGCCACCGCCGTAGATGTCATCCGTACCATCATTGCCCTCGACTGTATCATCGCCTTCGGCACCATCCAGCGTGTCGCTGCCGTCAAAACCTTGGATGAGTTCGTCGGCGTCGGTGCCAATGATCAGGTCATCCCCGTCGGTGCCGTAAAGAGAAAGGTCGTACTTGTCGGTTGCTGCGGCGGCATCCTCAGCTTCTGTCTGTACTGCAACCGCAGTTGCTGGCTGGTGGTCGCGTGCTGCGTCCTGCGACACCTCGGCGTCATCACCTTCCGGCTGCAATTGAAAGAGGTCATCGACTGGATCGCTTGAGGCAGACGACTCTTCCGATTCTTTCATCGGGTCGAAACCGTCTTCGTCTTCGATGTCATCGTCGTCAGATCCAAAGCTGAAGAACGCGAAGGATCCAATCGCCATCATGCCCAAAAGGCCGGTCAGAAAAAACATGGCTTTGCCTCTTGCAGCTTGCGTCGCATCGCGCGAAGTGTCGCGTTCAACGCGTCACAAGGCAAACCTCATCGTTCCAATAGGTTAATGGGGGATTAGTCCGAGGCGAGACCCTTGTGGAGTTCACCACGAACTTCTTCCCACTTTGCCTAAGTGGATGAAGTGCTTAAGTGTGTGCCATGATTCTGCGTAGCACAAAACAATCGTCTGGTGGAGCCGATAGGCCGATGTCCCAGATCCGCCCGGATGTCCCGTTCTTCGCTGTTGGGGACCTGCATGGATGCGACCGCCTTTTGGATCAATTGCTTCAAAAGCTGGATAGCTTGCGCCACCCCGAAGCATTGCTGGTGATGGTGGGCGACTACGTCGACCGCGGCGAGGAAAGCCGCCGTGTTCTGCGCAGGTTGTTCGTACTGAGCCAAGCGGCAGGGGACCTGATGCACTGCCTGATGGGCAATCATGAAAAGATGTTGCTGAACGTTCTGGATGATCCCGTGTCGCACGGCCCGCGCTGGCTGCGGCACGGCGGGCTGCAAACTCTGGCCAGTTACCGGGTGCAGCCCGTTCTGGGTGACGGCAAGGAGACGGCCTGGATCGACATGCGTGACAAGCTGGCCGAGGCCGTCGGCGATGAGGTCATCACTTGGTTGCGTGGGCTTCCTTTGTTCTGGCAGTCGGGCAATGTCGTCGTGGTGCATGCCGGTGCTGACCCCGATCTGCCAATCGGCGAACAGGAAGAAGGCAACCTTCTTTGGGGGCACCCAAAGTTTCGCCACAAGCCACGCGCCGATGGGCTTTGGGTGGTACACGGCCACACCATCACCGAACAGCCTCAGGTCGCTCATGGCCGGATTCCGACAGACACCGGAGCCTATGCAACGGGGATCTTGACTGCCGCGCTGGTCGAACCGGACAACGTCAGCTATATTCACGCCTGATGAGCGGCGCAGCGGGTATAGCGCTGGTTTGGCCAACTGGTCGTCGCGCATGCCCTGCTGTCAAACCCTGACAGGTCGGTTGAACGATGGTCTGACCGCTTGGAGCGGCTGGCCTTCGCGGTGCTTGAACCCTGCGGTTTTCTGCGCTTGCGAAGGCTTGAGGGGGCATGGCGCACACCCTTGAGTTGATTTTTTAAGCTCAGTATTCCTAATTAGGGAAAATATAGATTTGCGCCTCGCTACTCGCCAACTCCTTGGCAAAGGTGAGAAATCTGGTCTCGACTAAAATTCTAGGCAAAATTGCGCCACTAGCCAATCAGCACTTAATCTTTAATTTTTTGTTAATTGACTTGGCATCGAGGGATGACGTACACCAACGTATAGCTTCGTTTGTGTGCAGGTGCAGAGCGCCGACTTACTTATTACCTCTATGGGGGCAGCATGTTTGACCTAAGGCTTTTGGACGACACAGCAATTTCCGCTGGCCTGTCGCGCCAAAACTCCAATATCGTGAATACTGTGGCTTTTCGAGTTGCGAAACGCAGTTACGATATCGCCATGAGTGTACTTCTCTTGCCACCGCTGCTCGTGCTCGCGCTGGCTTTGTTTGTTTTGAACCCCTTCTACAACAAGGGGACTCTGTTCTATGTCCAGCCACGCATGGGGCGAGACTGTAAGCCCTTCAAGGCAATCAAATTCCGCTCGATGCGTGCCGTGAGCCAGATCAGCCGCGGCGCTGACAGCCCGCTTGAGACCGACCGTATCACCCCGCTTGGGGGGATTCTGCGCAAGTCACGTATCGACGAGTTGCCGCAGGTCATTAATGTCCTGCTCGGTCAGATGAGCCTGATCGGTCCGCGACCGGACTACTTCGACCACGCGGTCGAATATCTTGAGAAGATCCTCGGCTACCGCGAGCGTCGTACAGTGCGGCCGGGTATCAGCGGGTCGCGCTTTTTTTTGGGGGGGCACCCGAATTTCTTTAGATAGACACCTCCTATCTTGTCTGATGAAAGATTAATTCTTTTTTCTGCTGTGTCTGATCTGCTCCTTGTTGGTTTCAGGGAGTGGTGTTGCGCAAAGTCAGTGCTTCCTTTCCACTGGCGGTCTGAGCTATTCACGAGTTTCACATTGTAGAAGGCTCGCTTTTAGATGATAATTGGATTGGTCGATCATTCTCCCTTTGGCGCGCAATGGAAATCTTCCCTTCCGCGTTATTCATTTCTTTTTCAGCGATCTTCGCAAGAATACGGATTCCTTCTGCGGTATGGTTTAGACTTTCATTCTCGGCGAATTTGCTGAGGTCAGTTAGTACGTCAAGTATCCATTCGTAGTTCTTCATGCTTTTACCTGGTTCATTTTCATGGTGGGTTTTCCAAGAAGCGGTTCACATTTTGCACAGTTCGGACGCTGGCATATGTTGGTTAACGAGAAGCTAAGGAGGTTTAAAACGAAGTGTTTGCATCCCGTTCAACTGGTATTGTTGCCCAAGTGCCCTGTTTCCCTTTGCTTTTCCTTTGCTGGTCAACATATCACAACTGATTCCCTGCAAAGTGCGGCTATCCGTAAGTATACTGGGCGTATACATAGGTATACGCAGGCGCCTATGGCAGCACTGCGGGTGCCGGTGCGCTGCCGGCGGCACCCTACCTTCCGGATGAGACGCGTCGCCAGTTGGAATACCGCCCCTGCCGGACATCAACCCCCAGCCTTACCGGATTGGCGTCGGCGATGTTGTGCTGCTGGCAACCCGTGGCGCGGCGTCGACTATTGAGCAACTCTCGGGCCTGTTGGCCGCACAGAACCAACGTCAGGGCTACACGGTGCGCGACGACGGCAGCATCGCGATCCTAGAGATCGGCGCAGTACAGTTGGGGGGCTGACCCTTCAAGAAGCTGAAGACCGGCTCTTTCAAGCCCTCGTTTCAAACCAGATCGACCCGTCCTTCAGCCTCAAAGTGGCCGAGTTCAACTCGCAGCAGGTTGCCGTTGGAGGCGCTGTAAAATCGTCGACGCTGGTTCCGGTCACTCCCAGAAACCTGACCCTTGGTCAGGCGCTGATCACGGCTGGCGGCTTGGCGGTTCGGGACGTGGAATTTGCCTCTATCCGCATATACCGTGATGGTACTCTGTATCAAATCCCGGTCGAAACGTACCGTGCGCAACCGCAATTGAAGGACAAATTGCTGGTGGCCGGAGATGCGGTTTACGTGGACACGACCTATGACCTCGACCGTGCATTCGAATTCTACAAAACGAAACTCGATGTTATCTCGCTGCGCTCTTCGGCGCGTAGTGATGTTTTGCGGTCCCTCGAGACGGAAATTGGTATTCGGCGCGGTTCGCTTGACGAACAGCGACGGCTGTTTGAGACGCGGACGAAACTTGACGGCGAAAAGCGGGATTTCGTTTACCTCAGTGGCGAAGTGACCAAGCAAAACCGCTTTCCTCTGCCCTATGGGCACCAAGCGACGCTCGCGGATGTCCTGTACAATGAAGGTGGGTTTGACAACACAACCGGCGATCCGACAGAAATTTATGTTCTGCGCGGCAGCAGTGATCCTGCCAAAGTCGGAGAGATTGTCGCCTATCATCTGGACGCGGGGAACGCTGCGAACATCATCCTGGCGACCTCTTTCGAAATGCGTCCGAATGACGTGATCTTTATCGAAGAGCAGCCGATCACCAAGTGGGGTCGCGCGTTGCAACAGGCGTTCCCGGCGATCCTGAGCTCCGCAAGTCGGGCGGCACTCTGACATCGAAATTTCTGGCGCGCCCAAGACATGGCGCGCCAGATTGGATTTGTCGGGTGTCCTGAGGCGGTATTGTCGTCGAAGTGGATTTGACTACGCCTCAGCCCCACAACGTTTTGAATCTGCGGACCAGTCGGCCTGCGAAAGTGATTGCGTTCTGACCAGATTTTCCGTCGTTATAGCAGTGTAAGACCGGGCCGGGACACTGGCCGACGCCGATGGAAGTCGTGGCAAAGCAGCCGCATCCGGTCATCGTCGAATTGGTCCATGCCGGCCAGCGGCGGCACTCCCTGCGCAATGTTACCTTCAATGATCAGAACAACATTTCGCAGCTCGCCATCGTATGGATCGGACTGGTGCACCTCTGTCAGTCCTTGCCGCTCCAGCATGGCAGCAATGGACGTGGTGCCAGACCGGTCAGACTCAACCTGAAAATATCTGGACACCATGAGGCACCCGCCTGATGCGTGGGCTTTGATTGGGCATTTTTTCGCCCGGTTCGGCCCCCCCCGCGCCTCCAGCCGCTTTGGCGTTGCGCCGCTCCTCAAAGTTGGGATATTCGACAGCCGACGCCTACCCCGGTCACTTCGGTAGCCGATGCAGAAAAGAATGGTTGATTGATGAAGAAAGCTCTTATCACCGGTGTGACCGGTCAGGATGGTTCCTACTTGGCGGAATTGCTCCTTGAAAAAGGTTATGAAGTCCACGGCATCAAGCGACGCGCATCGCTTTTCAATACTGAACGCATCGACCACATTTACCACGACCCGCACACCAGCGGTAAGAATTTTACGCTGCACTACGGTGACCTGACCGACACCTCGAACCTGACCCGCATCCTGTCTGAAGTGCGCCCCGATGAGGTCTATAACCTCGGCGCGCAAAGTCATGTGGCCGTGTCGTTCGAGGCCCCCGAATATACCGCCGACGTGGACGCCACAGGCACTCTGCGCCTGCTGGAATCGATCCGCTTTCTGGGCATGGAAAAGACCACGCGCTTTTATCAGGCGTCGACTTCGGAACTCTACGGTCTGGTTCAGGAAATCCCGCAGACCGAAAAGACTCCGTTCCATCCGCGCAGCCCCTACGCTGTTGCCAAGATGTACGCCTATTGGATCACAGTGAACTACCGTGAGGCCTATGGTATGTATGCCTGCAACGGCATCCTCTTTAATCATGAGAGCCCGCGCCGGGGAGAGACATTTGTCACCCGTAAGATCACCCGCGGCATGTCCAATATCGCGCTGGGTTTGCAGAACTGCCTGTTCATGGGCAACATCGACGCACTACGCGACTGGGGCCACGCCAAGGACTATGTCCGCATGCAGTGGATGATGCTGCAACAGGACGTGGCCGAGGATTTCGTGATCGCCACCGGGGTTCAATATTCGGTGCGCGAGTTCATCAAGTGGACCGCCAAGGAACTGGGGATCGAACTGGAATTTTCCGGTGAGGGCGTGAACGAGATCGCCACAGTCGTGTCTGTCACCGGCGACAGCGCCCCGGCGGTCAAACCGGGGGACGTGATCCTGCGTATTGACCCGCGCTATTTCCGCCCCGCCGAGGTGGAAACCCTGCTGGGCGATCCCGCCAAAGCCAAGGAAGTGCTGGGCTGGGTGCCCGAGATCACGGCGCAGGAAATGTGCGCAGAGATGGTCGCTTCCGATCTCAAGGCCGCCCGCCGCCATGCCCTGTTGAAAGAACACGGTTACGACATTCCCGTCGCGCTGGAGAACGGCTAAGGCCAGTCGCGCGCGGCCGCCATTTGACGTCAGGAGGCACATTATGCCCAAGATCTACGTAGCAGGCCATCGCGGTATGGTAGGGGGCGCGATCACTCGCCAGCTCCAGCAGCGACAGGCGGCGGGGGAGGACATCACCCTTGTCACCCGCACCCACGCGGAGCTGGAACTGACCAATCAGGTGGCGGTCCGGGACTTCATGATGACCGAAAAGCCGGACATCGTGATCCTTGCGGCGGCCAAGGTCGGCGGCATTCTGGCCAACAACAGCTATCCGGCAGAGTTCATTTACGACAACCTGATGGTGCAGTGTAACGTGATCCACGCCGCTTGGGAGGCGGGGGTGGAGCGGCTGTTGCAGCTGGGGTCGTCCTGTATCTATCCGAAGGCCGTGCCGCAGCCAATGCGTGAGGCGGCGCTGCTGACCGGCCCTCTGGAGCCCACGAATGAGCCTTATGCGGTTGCCAAGATTGCGGGCATCAAGATCTGCGAAAGCTACAACCGTCAATATGGGGTGGACTATCGCTCGGTCATGCCGACCAACCTATATGGCCCCGGTGACAACTTTCACCCGGAAAACAGCCATGTGATGCCGGCCTTGATCCGCCGCTTTCACGAAGCCGCGCAAGAGGGCAAAGATGAGGTGGTGATCTGGGGCAGCGGCAAGCCGCGGCGTGAGTTCCTGCACGTCGATGACATGGCCGCCGCGTCGCTGTTCGTGATGGATCTGGACAAGGCAACCTACGATTCCAACACCCAGCCGCAGCTGAGCCATATCAACGTCGGCTCCGGCGTTGATGTCTCCATTCTGGAACTGGCGCAGATGGTGGCCGAGGTGACCGGCTACAAAGGCAAGATCGAGCTGGACCGGACAAAGCCTGACGGCACCATGCGCAAGCTGATGGATGTCAGCCGCCTTGCCGATATGGGCTGGAAGGCGTCGATCGATCTCGAAAACGGTGTGCGCGAAACATACCAGTGGTTCCTCGACAATCAGGACAGCTTTCGCCGCTGACCTTGTCTCCGGCCCACAATTGACAGTGAAACGCGTCGTGCCTTGGGTACGGCGCGTTTTCTTTTTCAGGTTCGAAACTCAGTCAATCGGCAGGCCGGAGGGGACACGGTCAGGCCGACCCAGAGGCCGCGCAGTCACGCTTTGCCCGGTCAGCGCGTGCAGGAAAGCCACAAGTTCCGCGACCTCTGCGTCTGACAAGGGCAGGGGGCGCACGTCTAGCGCCCGCGCTTGTCGTGCCATCTCGCGGCTGTCCTGTCGGATCAGAAAATCACCCTCGGCCAGCCACGGCACATCCGGCAGCGCGGCCTCGGCCACTTGCCACGCGTCCGCGCTGGCTCCGGGATCAAGGTGATGCCGCACGATCCCATCGAGTGAGGCAAAGGCCCCGTTGTGGCCATAGGGCGCGGTCAGTGCGACGTTGCGCAGCGAGGGCGTGCGAAAGCGGTACGCGTCCTCTATCAGGTTCGTCTCCCCCATCCGGCCGACGTCTCGGGGCATCGGGTCAAATGCCCGCGTCCGCCCCGGCCCAAAGGCGGGCAGCCCTAGCGCGTGAAACTCTTGATCGGTGAAAAGCGGGCCGGAGTGGCAGGTGCTGCACTGGGCCTTGCCAAAGAACAATTGGCGTCCGCGTTCGGCGTTGCCTGGCAAGGGCGTGCCGTCGCGTTGCCAGGCATCATAGGGGCTGTCGATGCTGATCCATTCCGACGCCATGAAGGCCCCCAGCGCGTTGCCGATCTCGACAATCGTCACCTCCGCCGGGGTGTCGATGTGATCGTAGGCCCCGACAAACAGCGCGCCGTATTCCGGGATCGTGCGCACGCGTTTGGCGATGATAGGCCAGCCAAGGTCGATCCGGTCGTGGACCGCGCCGGTGACGTCGTTCTCACCCACGTTGCCTGCCATCTCGAACTGGGCGGTCAGGGGGAAAAGCGCCTGCGCGGCGAGGATGCTGTTCAGTCCCTGCGGCAGCCATTCCTCAGCCGGGCTGTCAAAGCCGTTGCCGTATTGGTCCGAGATTTCCAGCCGTCCGTCGTGAAAGAGGACACGCACGGATTTGTGGCCAAGGTTCCACAGGGCGGGGGCGTTGCGGGGGATGCGTTTGCGGATCGCTTCGGGGCCGGTTCCGGGCGTTCGGTCCCGGCCAAGGCCGCGCCCGCCCTCGCCGATGCCAAGGCTGAGGCCGTCACCGCTGGCGAGGCTGTGGTGATGGCATGTCCCGCAGGAGATGTTGCGATTGCCGCTGAGAATGGGGTCGTAGAACAAAAGCTGGCCCAAGCGGGCTTGCGCCGGGTCGACGCTCAGGAAATCATCCATCGTGATGGGGTCGGCCCGGGAAGGGCCGGTGAGGATGAGGAAGCAGAGAAGATGCAGGGCATGAGACAGGCGCATGGGATCATTCTGGCAGGGTTGCTGGCGCTCTCAAGTCCTGTTTTGGCCGCCGATCTGGAGGAGGCGCGCGATTTGATGGAGGCGGGGGCGTTTTCCGCCGCGATGGATCAGTTTCGGGTGCTGGCGCGGTCGGGCAATGCCGACGCGGAGGAATTGATCGGGGTGATGTATGCGCTGGGATTGGGCGTGGAAAAGGACCCGGAGCGGGCGTTTGAATGGTATCTGAGGGCCTCGATGAAGGGCCATCCGGGGGCGCAATCGGGGCTGGGGTGGTATTATGAACTGGGCCTTGGGATGCCCGCGCCGGACCTTGTGCGGGCCTATCTTTGGTATGCTTTGTCGGCCATCGGGGGGGATGTGGACGCGCCGGATTCATTGGAGGAATTGACCCCGAGGATGGGCCGGGACGCGCGGAAAAGGGCGCAGGTTCTGGTCGAGGATTATCGGGTCTGGATGTATCCGTTTCGGTGAGGCGAAAAGGACGTGTCCACGCGTGGACAGCTTTGCGCCTATGGAAAATCAAGGGGTTACAGAGGCGAATTTAGAGATCGTTAACCTTTGTGCCTTGCGCGGACGTGGCTGCGGTTCGTTGACAGCCTGTGATTTTTGGGCATCCGGAAGCCGCCGTTGGACAGGTCGGCGCAAACCGGACCTTGTCCGCAAGAGGGGTTTTTGTCAGTCGCGGATAGGGAGGCTGACCGTCCAAGGGCGGACAAACCAAAGGTGGAAAATCCGCAGGCATCAGGACGGGTCGGCTAGAGTTAGACTACGCCGCAGTCAGTCCCGATAACGCGGCAGCCAGCCGAGTGTCTTTTCGGTTGGGCCTTGCGGCTTGTACTCGGCACCCAGCGGTGCCGTGTATCCCAGTTTGGCGATCAGGTTGAAAAGATGCTCATAGCGCAGCTCTCCCTGATCGGGCGGACCGCGGTCAGGGACTGAAGCGAACTGGATATGACCGATGCGGGGCAGCAAGGACTCGATCCGGTGGCTGAGATCCCCTTCCATCAATTGCACATGGTAGCAATCGAACATCAGCTTCAGGTTGGCGGCCCCGACGTCATCCATGATCGAGATGGCCTGTTGGGTCGTTGTCAGGAAGTAGCCGGGGGCGTCGTACCGGTTCAAAGGTTCGATCAGGATCGTGATGCCATATGGCGCGGCGGCACTGCATGCGTAGGAAAGGTTATCGCAGAACGTCGCATGAGCCTGCTGCCCCTGCGCAAAGCCAGCCATGACATGAATACAAGCGGCCTCTATGGCGCGCGCATAGGCGATCGCCTCGTCTATGGCGGCTCTGGCGTCGTCGATCCGGTTCGGCAACGCGGCCAGACCATTGTCACCCGCAGCGACATCGCCGCGGCGCGTGTTGAGACCCAGCATCCGCAAACCGGTCCGGCGCAGGGTGTCGGCGACGTCTGCCGCGGGCGTGTCATAGGGCCAGTGGCATTCCACGGCGTCAAAGCCAGCGGATGCAGCGGCCTCTATCGCCTCTGGCAGCGAAAGCTCGGTCCAAAGAAATCCAAGGTTCGCTGAAAACTTCATTGGTCCCACTCCACATTGAACGTTTTGACCAGATTGGCCACTTCGCTGTCTGACAAGCTGCGCGGGGACATGCCACGTGTCATCATCGCAAGCCGTGCCGTGTCTTCGAGTTCTTCAATCGCATTACATGCGGCCTCGACGTCTTTGCCCGCAACAACGGGACCGTGGTTTGCCAGCATGACGGCAGACCTTTTGCCCGCCAAGCCGCGCACCGCTTCGCCCATCCCGGCATCTCCGGGCAGGAAGAACGGCAACAGCTTGACCTTGCCCAATTTCATGATCGCATAGGGCGTGAGCGGCGGCAGGAAGTTGTCGACATCCACGTCCGGCATCATCGAAAGCGCAACCGAATGACACGAGTGCAGGTGGACAACGGCACCGGCTGTCGAACGGGTGTCGTAGAACGCCTGATGCAACGGCATTTCCTTTGTCGGCGGATCGCCATCGACCAGCGTTCCGCTGTCATCGAAGCGGCTGAGGCGGGCCGGATCGAGCCTGCCAAAGCTTGTCCCGGTCGGACTGACCAACAGCCCCCCGTCCGGCGTCCGGGCAGAGATATTGCCGGTGCTGCCACCGGTCAGGCCACGGTCAAACATGGATTTGGCAAGCAGGCAAATCTGCTCTCTCAGGCGGGTCTCTGCGGTCATTGGGTGTTGAGGACCTCTTGTGCGTCGGTAAAGAACGTCGCCTCACCAAAGTTCCCCGATTTGAGCGTCAGGGCGATGTGATGCCCGCCCGAACGACAGAATGTCCACGGGACGCCGGGGGCGATTTCCGCGCCGATGTCCAGCCGATCCGCCCCGAGTGCCTGTGTCACCGCGCCGGATGTCTCGCCACCTGCGACGATGATCCGCCGCGCGCCGGCATCCCGCGCGGCAACAGCACAAGCGGCCAGCGTCTTTTCGATGATCTCACCGGCCTTCGCCACGCCGAGCTCTTTTTGCGTCGCCCGCACGCTGTCCGGATCGGCAGTGGCATACATCAGCGGCGCGCGACCAAGGTCCTGGCCTGCCAACCAGTCCAAGACTGGTTCTTGCCCGGTTTGTGCCAAGGTAAGCGGGTCCAGCTGGTATGCGGGTGCGCCGGTGTCAAGATAGGCTGCGACCTGCCGGTTGGTCATCGCCGAACAACTGCCTGACAGAACAACGCTGTGTGGCGGGATCTGCGGCACCGCCATGCGCGGTGCATCCGCTGACAACAGCCCGTCCGCAAGGTAGAGCGCAGGCAGCGGCATGGCGACGGCCGATCCGCCTGTCATCAGCGGCATGTGGCGACAGGCCTTGGCAATGACCGACAGGTCCGCATCGGCAACCGCATCGACGACGACATGGGCGATACCGTTTCGCGCGTGCTCATCCAGAGCGTTGCGCAGAGCGTCCGCCCCCTTGTCCACTGTCAGCCGGTCCGCAAGGCCGACGGGCCGTGTGACCTGTGGGGCCAGCAGTCGCAAAAGATTGCTGTCGCGCATGGGGGTCAGCGGGTGATCCTTCATCGGGCTTTCGGCCAGCGGCTGCTGCCCGACAAAGAGGTTGCCCATAAAGATCGCGCGGCCATTCTCGGGGAAAGCGGGGCAATAGATCGTCTGTTCGGTGCCAAGCTCGGCCATCAGCGCCTCGGCCACCGGTCCGATGTTGCCCTCGGGCGTGCTGTCGAAAGTGGAGCAATACTTCCAGAAAAACCGCTGGGCGCCTGCGCGTTGCAGCCATGCCAGAGCGGCGCGGGCCTCGGCGACGGCCTGATCGACGGGCGCGGTCCGCGATTTCAGGGCGATCACCTCGAACGGGCTGGTTTCGTCTGGCGGCTCTGACGGGATTCCGATCCGCAAAGAGACACGCACGCCACTGCGCGCCAGCAGGCCCGCAAGGTCTGTGGCACCGGTGAAATCATCCGCGATGCAGCCAAGGATCGTGGTCATGGGTTCCGCTCCGCGTCGCCGGGCAGGGTCAGCCCGACGTTCCGGGCGTATACTTTGGCCACGGCGGCGTCGTCCTCGGCACCCAGCCCCATTCCGGCGGCGACAAGGAATTGCTGCAGGGCGGCGGCGGTGACTGGCGCGCCGAACTTTGCGCCGTGCGCGATGTCCAGCACGATGCCCAGATCCTTGGGCCAGATATTGACGGAACTGTGGGGGGCATAATCGCCCGCCACCACATGCGGTGCCCGGTTTTCCAGCATCCAGCTGGTGCCCGCGCATTTGCTGATGACGTCGACAAAGGTTTCTGGCGCAATGCCTTGGGTCATTCCGAAGGTCATCGCCTCGGCCATGGCGGCAATGTGTATCCCCGCTAGCATCTGGTTCACCGCCTTCATCGCGCTGCCGGTCCCGGGGGTATCTCCAAGCGCGAAGACGGTTTCCGCGATGCTGTCGAGCGCGCCGCGCAGCGCCGCGAACGCCTCTGGCGTGCCCGAGGCCATGACGGACAAACGCCCCTCTGCCGCCTTGATCGACCCGCCAGAGATCGGCGCGTCAAGATAATGCACGCCGTGGTCTTCGCAGCGCGCGGCCATTTGCCGGGCGAAATCCGGCGGCACTGTCGCGCTGGACAAGACCGCAGCGCCCGGGCGCAAACGGGGAACGATACCGTCGGGTCCGAAAAGCACCGTCTCTGTCTGCGCGGCGTTCAGGACGACAACGATGACCGCATCAAGCTGGTCCGCGTGGGCGTCAATGCCGCCGGGCTGCCCGCCGTCGCCCTGGAACCGCGCCACGGCGTCCGGATTGATGTCGACGCCCCAGACAGAGTGCCCGCCGCGCAGCGCTGACTTGGCGATGCCATAGCCCATTGAGCCCAGCCCGATGACCGCCAGTTTCATGTTTTGATCCTTGCCCAATTCTCATCCCCCGCAATGTGTTTGGCGTGCCACGTTAGGTGGTCGCGCGCCGCGTGTCATGTCCTCGCCCGTTCGAAACGCGCCCAGAGGGCCTCGAATTGAGCGAAATCGACTGGCCCCTCCTGCAAGGGGTAAAGGACGATGGCTTCTGATGAAAGGAGCCGATCAAGCGCCGCGATCAGCGTGTCCTGCACATCACTCGGAATGTTGACAGCGCCATGTCGGTCCGCGTGGATCAGATCGCCCTCGTGGACGGTCATGCCGAACACCTGCACCGGCGTGCCGATCTCTTGGACATGCACGAAACCGTGGCTGGGACCAATCGCTCCGGCCAAGACCGGGAAGCCCTGAGGCATGTCGTCGAGGTCGCGCATGACGCCGTTGGTCACGGCACCGTTCAAGCCAAAGACCTTGTCGTGGATTTGCGCGTGGATCTCACCCCACCAAGCCCCGAAGGCGGCGTCACCATCCATATCCTCGACCACCGCAATTCCGGGTCTTGGGCCGTTTGCCATCGACCGGAAATATTCCATCCGACGCGACCGGATAACCTCGGGAGGGTCTTGCGGCGGGAGGCGTCCCGCGATGCGCGCGGTGCGCGCAAAGCCGACAATGCGGCGGTCGGACGGCGCAGACCAATGCATTGTCCGCTGCGTGAAGCCGTCAAACCCACGGCGGCCTTGGGCCACTTCGATTGCATTGCAGATCGTCGGCGTATCGTGGGTTTTCAGCCGTTCAATCAGGGCTTCATCATGATCCAGCGACCTCATCGAAATGTGTCCTCCATCGCGACAACGGCCTGCGCACAGGCGGCAGGGTCTTCCATCAAGGCATAATGACCAAGCTGCGGCAGCAGCCTGAACCGGCCGCACGGTGCGGCCTCTGCCGCGGCCTGTCCCTGCGCTGCCGGGGTCATGCGGTCTTCGGCCCCGGTCAGGATCAGGACCGGCGGCACTGCGCGCGACAGGGCCGCAATCGCGCCGGGCCGGGTCAGCGCAAGGTGTGTCTGCGCCTCGATCTCCGGGGCGGTGGCGTCGGCCATGGCAAGCAGATCGGCGCGGGCCTGATCAGGGGTGGCCCCCAGAAGCGGAGGCAGGCGTGCCCCCAGGGCAGACGCGCCGCCCATCGCCATGACATCGCGGGCAAGGTCATGCCGCCCAGCCTCCTTTGCCGGATCATCGGGAAAGGGATTCACCCCAAACAGGATGATCCGGTGCGCGGACAGCCGGTCCGCATGGTGCGCCGCAACGATCGCCCCAAGGGAGAACCCGCAAATGATGCTGCCCTCAGACTGAGACGTCAGAGCGGTCTGGTAGGCGGCGATTTCAGGGTGACACAAGGACACCGGTTTCCTACGCGCAGCGGCTATGCCCAATGCATCCAGAAACCCGCGAAAGACGTCGCCGGTACACAATGTTCCGGGCAACAGAACCCAGTCGCGGTTGCGCAGGTCGTCAATAGCCATGCTTTGCGACAGCTTGGGCCGGAGGTGCGAGCGTGTCATCGGCCAGCACGCGCACTGCGTCTTTCATACTGCGGGTCAGGTGGGCGAAATCGTTGGCTGGGGTGACAAGCTGGAACCCTTGGGTGGCACGGTCGCGGGCCTCTTCCGCCGATCCGCAGAAAATCCCCGCAGGAATGCCGCGACTGTTGGCGGCTTTGAGAACCTCGCCAAGTGCCGTTTCGGACTTTGGACGCGGGTAGCCGACATGGCCATCAAGTTCGAACGCCAGATCATTCGGACCGACGTAGACCATGTCGATCCCGCCGACGTCCAGAATCTCGTCGATCCGCCGGACCGCTTCGGCGGTCTCGATCATCGGGATGACCATGATCGTCTCATCGGCGGTGGCCACATAATCGGAACCGCCATAGAGAAAGCCGCGCGACGGCCCAAAGCTGCGTTTGCCATTTGGGGCATATCGGCAGGCCGCGACCAGTTCCGCCGCCTGTTCCGGCGTCGAGATCATCGGGCAGATGATCCCGTACGCCCCCGCGTCCAGAAGATGCATGATCTTTGCCGCATCCAGTGAAGGAACGCGCACAAGGGGCGTGGCTGGTGTTGATGAAATCGCCTGCATCATCGTCAAGGCGTCGGAAAAATCCAACATCCCATGTTGCAGATCGACCGTGACCGAATGCACGCCGCTATGGCCAACGCCCTCGGCGGAATAGCTGGACCCGATGGACAGCCAGCCGTTGACGACAGTCTTTCCGGCCTTCAGGCGCGTTCTTATCTGGTTGGGGCGCATCAGCTGGCCCGCCCATAGACGGGCAACAGCGATGCCTTGGCGACGAACCCGCTGGCATCCAGCCCCAGCCCGGCGTCCTGCGCCGCCTTGATCACCGCTGGCGCAAAGGTCGGGCGCTTGCGATGGTCGCCCGAGACAACGACGAGGATCTCGACCGGGGTGTCACCCAGCGCAGTTATCGACCGCATGATCCCGCCGGGGACAGAGTAGGTATCCCAAGCGTCCACATCGACAGAGACGTCATCGCCATCTGCGAGTTCAAGACGAAACCGGCCTTCGTGTCCGATCAGCACCATCTTGTCATCAATCGCGAAAGGCCCGACCGATTGCCCCGGCTGAAGACGCAGCCATTCGGTCGAAAAGCCGTGCGGATTGGTGATCGGAGCGCTGTGTTCACGGTTCTGGGTGATCCCGTAGCCGATGACCGGCGCGATCTGGGCACCGCCCCCCGGAGAGGCCTGATCAATAAAGCCCGGCCGGAAATCCCGGTTGTCACGGGCGACGACCCGCGACAGCATCTCTTCGCGCGACACCTCGCGCAGATCGGCCACGTCCTGATCCGGCATTGGCGGAATGCGGCCGTCCTCTGTTGGCACGTCATCGCCACGAGAGGTGTCGATCAGCCGGTTGTCGGAGGAAATGTAGAGCCCGTAGTCGGCGGCTTCGCGGATGATCTCGGGGTGGAAGATCACGCCACCGGTGTTGTCGCCCCCCAGTATCGTAAAGAGCCAGCCGTCATCCGGCCCGGAATTGGTGAAGCCGCGGAAAATCCATGTCGGCACAGAGACGATATCCCCGGCTTGGCCGACCACTTCGTTCTCGCCCTGCGATCCCCAGCGGAAGGTCCATGTCCCCCGCTGGACGATGAACACCTCGGCGGTGAAGTGGATGTGCAGGTTGTTGGTGATCCCGTTGGGCATGGCTGCCGCGCCGATGTTGAAACCGTGCGCTTCGGGCAGGTTGATGATCTGCTCATCCGACGAGGTCACACCCGGGCCGATGATCGAATAGTTCTCTTTCAGATGCGACCCGGGCTTCTTGCAGTCGATGAACGCGACCGTGCAAGACACGTAGTCATCCCGTTTCACGTGCCGCGCGTCGGCTTGTTCTTGCGTCATGGTTGCCATGCGTTTTCCTTTCGAGATTTCAGCCGTCTACCCGCTGACCGGACTTGCGGTCGAACAGGTGGAAACGGGCGCCCGGTTTGGGCGTGAGGTGACAGGGGGAATCGATGGGGGCCTCGAAATCGGCCGGGCCGCGGGCGCAAATCGACGTCTTGCCTGCGCGCAGCGTGACCAGCGTGCTGTCGCCCGTCAGCTCCAGCGCGTAAAGCTTGCCACCGATCGGCGCGGAGGCGTCTGGTGACAGCGCCAGTTCTTCGGGCCGGATGCCCAGCACAACGTCATCGCGGTCGGCAAGCGATACCGGCACCTCGATCCCTTCGGCGCGGAACTTGCCGCCCCGAACCGAGCCGTCGATCAGGTTCATCGACGGCGATCCGATAAAGCCAGCAACGAAGAGATCGGCAGGTTCGGCGTAGATCCGCTTGGGCGTGTCCAATTGCACGATCCGGCCTTCGCGCATGACCGCCACCCGGCTGGCCAGCGTCATCGCCTCCATCTGGTCGTGCGTGACATAGACCGTGGTCACGCCCAGTTCGTGATGCAGATGCTTCAACTCGGCCCGCATCGTGACGCGCAGTTTGGCGTCGAGGTTCGACAGGGGCTCATCCATCAGGAAGATCTTGGGCGTCCGGACGATGGCGCGGGCCAGAGCCACGCGCTGTCGCTGTCCGCCCGACAGTTCCGAAGGCCGCCGGTCCAGAAGAACGCCAAGTTCGACCTTGTCGGCGGTCTCCTGAACACGTTTCCTGCGCGCGGCCTTATCCATGCCGCGCAGTTTCAGCGGGTACTCGATGTTCTGGCGAACGGTCATGTGCGGATACAGGCCGTAGTTCTGGAACACCATTGCGATGTCGCGGTCCTTTGGTGGCTTGTCGTTGACCTTTTCGCCCGCGATCATCAGGTCGCCAGAGGTGATGTCCTCCAGCCCGGCGATCATCCGCATGGTTGTGGTCTTGCCGCAGCCCGAGGGGCCAAGCAGCACCAGGAATTCGCCTTCTTCAATGGTCAGGGTTTGTTTTGGAACGGCAAGAAAGTTGCCATAGCGCTTTTCGATGTCGACGAGACGGACCTCGGCCATAGGGGGTTCCTTTGTTTACTTGACCGCGCCGGCCGTCATGCCGCGCGTGAAATGTTTCTGGATTAGGAGGGCCATGATGAAGATCGGAACGGTGATCATGACGCCCGCCGCGCTCATCAATTCCCAAAGGTCGCCACGTTCGGTGCGAAAGCTGACAAGCCCCACCGGCAACGTGACCGCATCCCGACGTGAGAGGATGAGTGCGAAGAGGAACTCGTTCCATGTCAGGATGAAGCAGAAGATCGACGAGGTCAGGATGCCCGGCGCCGCCATCGGCAGGACGATGTCCTTGATCACGCGCAGGCGGGACGCCCCGTCGATCATCGCGGCCTCTTCGCTGTCGGAGGGAATTGCATCGATGAACCCTTTGATCATCCAGATCACAAAGGGTGTCACGATGGCGAGGTTGACGATGATCAGCGCGATCCGGGTATCAAGCAGGCCAAGGCTGCGGAACATCAGAAAGAAGGGCAGCACAACCACCACCGCAGGAATGAACTGCGTCGACAGGATCAGGAAGAACAGGAACTTGCGGCCACGGACCCGAAACCGGGAGAAGGAATAGGCCGCCAGTGACGCACAGGGCACGGCGATCGCAACCGTCACGGTTGCCACGATCACCGAGTTCATCACCATGCTGCCCAGGTTCCAGGGGTCCGAAAAGACGGTGACGAAGTTTTGCAGCGTCGGCGCAAAGTTCAGCGACACCGAATACGCATCGCGGGGCTGTTTGAACGCGGTGAGGAACATCCACGAGATCGGGAACAGCACCACGGTCGAGATCAGAACCAGAAGGGCGCGTTCCCCCCACCAAGCGAGAAGTCGTTTCATGCGGTTGCCATCTTTCGTTCACTGAGAAGCATGCGGACATACCAGGCCGAGATCAGCATCATGATCGCCGTCAGGATCCACGCGAGCGCCGAGGCATAGCCCATATCGAACCACTTGAAGCCGACGTTGAAGATGAAGAAGGCCATGGTTTCGGTCGAGGTGCCCGGCCCGCCGCCGGTCAGGGTCACGACCTGATCGAACATCTTGAGCGCGAAAATCGTTTTCAGAACTGCCGTGACCATCAGCACGCCGCGCATTTGCGGCAGGACGATCCCAAAGATGATGCGCAGGTTGGACGCGCCGTCGATGCGGGCGGCTTCTTCGGTTTCGCGTGGGATCGATGCCAGACCGCCAAGGCACATGAAGGTCATGTAGGGCGTCCAGTGCCAAACGTCCGTCAACACAAGGATCGCCATGGCAAGGTCGGGATCCGCCAGCCAGGGGGTGCCCTCCAGCCACGGGAAAATCGCGCCGATCCCTTTGGCCAGGACGCCAAATTCCGGGTTGAACATGAACCGGTAGCTGACGCCGATCAGGGCCGGGCTCATGGCGAAGGGAAGGATCAGAATGATCCGTGTAAAGGTGTGCATCCGGCCTTTGCGACGCAGCAACAGGGCAAGCGACATTGCAAGGATCAGGGTCAGGATGACGCTGGTGACAACAAAGATCGTGGTGACCCAGAGGGAATTCTGAAAGCCGCTTTCTGACGCGGCATGGACATAGTTTTCGACCCCGACAAAGCCTCCGGGGCGCCGCTGTTTGGTCAGGTCCCATTCCCGAAACGACGTGATGAAGGAATAGGCCAAGGGATACAACGTTGTCGCCAAGACGATCACGAAGGCCGGGACCAGTAGCAAGTAGGACAGTGTGCGCTCTTTCACGACAGGTCTCCGTGTCATGTTGCGTAAAAAAAGGGGCAGGTGCCATGCAGCCCGCCCCTTTCTGTGGGGTCAGCGGATCGCGGCGATCTCTGCGGCGGCCTTGTCGAGCGCTGCCTTGGTGTCGCTTTCCTCACCCGAGGCGAGGCTGGAAATCGCGGTTTCGAGGATTTCCGAGATGCGCGGCCAGTTGTCTCCGAAGTCGACGCCGTCAGCGGTTGCCAGTGCATCGGCCGCGGCCTGATGCATCCCGCCCCAGCGCGCATTTACATCCGGGTCGGTGAGGTTTGACATATGAACCGCCACGACTTCGCTGAGAGCGGGGTCAAGCAGCACGTCGCGCTCCAGCGCCGGGTCGGTCAGCCAACCGAGGAATTCCGCCGCCGCGCCCTTGTTGTTGGACTCGGCGGTGACGCTGAAAATCCACGTGTTGGTAAAGGTGGTTCGATCCGCACCGGCCACCGCGGGCAGGGAGGTAAAGCCGACCTGATCGGTCGTCAGTTTCGACTGTTCTGGATCGGTCAGCTGCGAGCGGACCCACCACCAGACCGGCAGCATCGCCGAATTGCCCTGCTTGAAGCTGTTGACGGCGTCCTGTTCGACAAAGACGGCTGATCCGGCCGGGGCGATCTTGTCGTTTCGCAAAAAGGCCACATACATGTCCGTTGCCGCGACGCCCGCATCAGAATTGAAGATCGGGTTGCCATCAGCATCGAACAGATCGCCGCCCTTGCCCCAGAGCAGGTTCATCCAGACCATCAGGTTCTGGCCGTTCAGCTTGCCATAGGGCAAGGCCACGCCAGCGGCATCGCTGCTGTCCTGAATGGCTTTGGCGGCTGTGACCATGTCTTCCCAGGTCTGCGGCGGCGTGACGCCCGCGGCCTCAAGAAGGTCTTTCCGATAGAACAGCAGTTGGACATGGCCGCGAACCGGCAGGCCGACAAGCTCTCCGTTCAGCATGCCGTGCCGAAGGTGTGCCTTGGGGAAGTCGCCCAGATCGGCGCCCTGCGCCGCGATTTCGTCGCCGATCGGCTGTATCAGCATCTGAAGCGACGGCACCCACTGATCCATGATCGACACGACGTCATAGTCGCCGCCCCCGGCGACCATTTCCGTGGTCAGGGCTTCTTTCATGTTGGGAAAGGGCACGTAGTCATAGACGACGTCGATCCCCGTTGCGTCTTCGAAGGCGGCCACCCGTGCCTCATGCGCTTCGAACTGGCTCGACTTCACTGCGAGCACGTTGACGGTCTGCCCGTCATAGGGGCGTCCCTCGGTGGCTTCCCAGGCGAATGCCTGCGCGCCAAAGAGCGAAGCTACGATCGCAAGGGTGCTGGTAATGGATCTCATGTCGTCCTCCCGGTTGTTTCGGCGAGAGTACGCAAAGTCAGGTCATTTCGTCAATAAGATTATCGATAATAATATCGTGGTGCGGCGACGGTGCCTGTGCTAAGGGAGTGTCAAGGCATCCAGCGGAGCACCCAAATGCCAGACTCTTTGGCCGAAGACTTGGAAAACGATATCATTTTTGGATTCTTCGCCCCGGGCGCGCGGATCATCGAAGATCGCGTGATGGAGCGTTACGATGCCAAACGACACGCGGTCCGGAACGCCTTTGCGGCGCTGGAAGCCCGGGGGTTGCTGGTCCGCAGGCCTAACCGAGGGGTCGAGGTCGTCGAGTTCACCCCTGACGAAGTCGATGCGCTGTATGATGTGAGAATCGTTCTGGAAAGCGCAGCGGCAGAGCGCACCCAACTGCCCTGTTCCGCGGACCTTATCGACCGGCTCGAAGATATTGCGCGGAGGCATGAAAAGGCCTCGAAGGAAAAGGATTTCCGCGCCGTGTTCTGGCTGAACCAAGAGTTCCACGAGGTGCAGTATTCCTGCTGCGGCAACCCGCGCCTTGCCGACCTGATCGGCAGTCACGCCCGGGCCGCGCAGCCTATTCGGGTGGTCAAATATGACGATGCGGACCACATGAAGACGATCGTGACCCAGCATTTCGACATCATCGATGCGATGCGCGGCACGTCGACCGAGGCGCTTGTCAAAGCGGTTCGTGCGCACCTTCCCGCCTCTGCCGAGGCGTATCGCACGCTTTATGAGCGTCGGTTCGGCGCGCGGGCGGCATCAGCCTGAGAGGCGCGGTTCTGGCGGGTTTGAGGAGAGGTAGAGCCGCCGGAATATTTTGAGGTGGGAGTGACCCAAGGGGTGGGCCGGAAAAGGCGTGTCCACGCGTGGACAAGGCTACCTGTGTTTGAAATCAATGGCTTACAGAGACGATTTTACGAGTCGTTAACCTTTGCACGCTTAGGGGCGCTACGTCCGGACTGTCGGTTGTGCTGGGTCACCCTTGGAACGCGACCGTCCCCCAGAGCGCCAGAAATGCCGCGCAGCCCAGGCCGAACAGCAGCATGACCGCGCCGAACACCAGCCGGGTCCAGCGCGACACGTACACGATGTCGGGCTTTTCAAAATCCACCAGAATCTTTTGCTGGCTTCCGACCATGGTGCCGTTGGTATGGTCATAGCTGCCGGCCTCGCCCCGCAGGAGTAAGCCGTCCGGGGCCGCGAACTCATAAATCGGCTGATACGAGAATTTCTGTGAGTTGACCTGACCGGCGTGGTAGATCTGCTTGACCTCAATCACGGTGCCGACAACCCACGTGCCATGTTTGAGCGCCCGCAACGCGCTGCGCAGGACGCCAAAGCCCAAGACCGCGAACAACAGCGCCAGCGCAATGCAAAACAGCATGATGACGGCAAGCACCCAGTCCGGCAGTGTGTCCATGCTGTTGCCCTTCCGCAAAGTCTATCAAAGGGGCGGTCGGTTCAGCCCCCGTGGTCGCCGCAGAAATCGCGGATCAGGGTGTATTGGTCGTCGCTGACGTTGGTGCCGATGGAATACGAGATATTGCCGTCTTCGGTCAGCCAGCGCACCTCAAATTCCTCGCCGTCCTGACATTTGCCCCAGATACTGCCGTATTCGCCGCCGTTGTAATCATCCTCCAGAAGGATCGTGTAGGCCTGTGCGGTGCTGGCAAGGGTCAGCGAGAGGGCCAAGGACGGGGCGAGGGCGGAAAACACGGCGCGGAATGTGAAAAACATGTTGGAGTCCTCTTCGATGAAAAAGTCATGCGTGGAAAAAGCGCGTTGGTGTCAGCCCGCCCACTGTCACACGGTAACGTCAGTTTGGACAGCGGCGTAGAGGGGCGGTCGTAAGAACGGCCCCGAAGATGCCTTCGGGGCCGTTAGGTTTGTCACAGCTTGGCCGGTGTCATGGCACGGGCCCCAAGCCCGCTTATTGCAGGTCCGCGCCGTAATCCGAGGCAAGCTCTGCCTCGGCCTGTGCCACGGCCGAGATCAGCGCATCGAGGATCTTGTCGCCGCCGTCTACATTCGCGCGGAACCAGTCCTGCACCGGCTTGGCGGCCTCGGCAAAGGCTGCCTTTTCGTCGGGCGAGGGGACGTAGATGTCCCCGCCGCCTTCGACGAAATCGGCATAGGCCTGGATCGCGCCGCGTTTGGGCGCGGCAAAGGTGGCCTGTTGCAGCGCATAGAAGCCGTCCACCACGACGCGCTTCATGTCGTCATCCATGCCCATGAACTTTTCATTGCTCATCCACCACAGCGCGCCCATGTAGGCGTGGCCGTCCAGCGTGACGTATTGCAGGCCCGCATCGGGGAACTTCATGCCCATGATGTCGGTGATGCCGTTTTTCGATCCGTCCACGACGCCGGTCTGGAACGAGGTGAACAGTTCCGGCCAAGGGATCGGGGTGGGGGCAGCGCCCAGAGCCTTGACCAGTTCCTGCGGCAGGTCGGCAACCACGGTGCGGATTTTCAGCCCTTCCATGTCGGCGGGCGAGGTGATGCGGCGCTTGGTATTGGCAAAGTTGCGCCAGCCGCCGGTGTTGCCGATGGTCATCAGGCGCACGGTGTTGTCGCTGTCCTCCAGCGCCATGTTGCGCATGGTGCGGACAAAATCGCCGGTCAGCACCTTTTCGGCGATGCGGTCATTGGCCATCAGGTAGGGCAGGTCGAGCACCTGCACATAGGGAAAGATGCCGGCCGCGCCGCCGGAGGTGGAGATGTAGACGTCGATGGAGCCCTCTGCCACGCCCTCGATACATTCCGCGCCGGTCGAGCACAGCTGCGTGCCCATGTAGATCTCAACCTCGATGGCGCCGTTCGAGGCGGCCTCGACGTAGTCCTTGAACACGATCAGGCCGGCGTAGTCCTCATCCGCCTCGTTCGAGTTGGCAGTGGCGACGATCTTGATCGGATCGCCATGTGCGGCGGCAAAGGCTGCGCCGCCGGTCAGGGTTGTGGCGGCGAAGGTCGCCGCGGTGAAGAGATGTTTCAGCATGAGTACCTCCCGTTAGGTGCTGTCGTTTCTGGTTACTTGGGTAGCGGTGCCGGACTGATGCAGGCCATGAAACCGGCATCTGGCGGACATTTGATGAAATCCGCCAGATAGGGGACGGTCATGGAGATCGGTGGAAAATAGGTGATCATGAAGATCACCAGAACCTCAACCGCGAGGAAGGGCAGGATCGCCCGTGCGATGGTTTCGACCTTTTCGCGGCTGACGGTGGAGGCGACAAACAGCACCAGCCCCATGGGCGGCGTGGCCAGCCCGACGGTGAGGTTGACGCTCATGATGATGGCGAAGTGGACGGGGTGGACGCCCAGTTGCACAAAGATCGGTCCAAGGATCGGGCCAAGGATGATGATGGCGGGGCCTGCGTCCAGAAACATGCCGACGATGAACAGCAGGATGTTGATGAGGAACAGCAGCACCAGCGGGTTTTCCGACAGGCCAAGGATGATGTCGGTCAGGATTTGCGGCGCGTGCGACAGCGAGACCACGGTTTTGAACGCCACCGCCGCGCCGACCAGCAGCAGGACGGCGGAGGTGGACAGGGCCGAGCGGGACAGGACCTGGCCGAGGTCGCGCAGGGTCATGGAGCGCAGGACGAGAAAGCTGATAACCAGCGCATAGGCGACGGCGACGGCGCTGGCCTCTGTCGGGGTCATGACGCCGATCAGGATACCGCCAAGGATGATGATGGGGGTTTGCAGCGGGGCGGCGGCCTTTTTGCAGATGATGCGGAAGTCAGGGTCGACGTTGCGACGCCAGTACATCATCAGCGCGTGGGCGATCACCAGCATCAGCGCGAAGACGATCCAGAGGTTCAGGCTGTGGATCTTGTCGCCGTTGTCATCGAGGCGGGCGAGGCCGAGGGGGACGGCAAGGCCTGAATAGGCGGCCATCAGCAGCCCGCCGGTGTTGAGGCGGACAAGGGCAAAGCTGACCCAGTATTCGGTTGTGCTGATGGTCTGGTTGCGGTGGACGATGCGTTCGGCCTTGGGCAGGTCGTAGCGGTCTGCCATGAGGCGCACCATGACCATCAGGCCGACCCCGACAAGGACGCCCGGCACGATGCCCGCAAGGAACAGGGCGGCGACGGATTCGCCCATGACATAGGCGTAGATGATCATGATGCCCGAAGGCGGGATGATCGGGCCGATGACGGAACTGGCGGCGGTGATCGCGGCGGCAAAGCGGCGGGTGTAGCCGTTCTTCTCCATCGCCGGGATCAGGGTGGACCCAAGGGCCGAGGTGTCGGCCACGGCGGACCCGGACAGGCCCGCAAAGAGGATCGAGGACAGGATGTTGACGTGGGCAAGGCCGCCGCGCAGGTGACCCATGATGGCTTGGCTGAACTCGACAAGGCGGATGGTGATGCCGCCGCGGTTCATCACCTCACCGGCCAGCATGAAGAAGGGCAGCGCCATCAGGGGAAAGCTGTCCATGCCGTTGTAGAGGTTGCGGTAGAGGACCGAAAGTTGGCGCGATTGGTCGTCCATCACCAGCAGGCCAAAAGGCGCGGCGAGCAGGGCAAAGACCACCGGCAGGCCGATCATGATGAGGATCAGGAAGACGGGCAGGAACCAGATCAGCATGTCAGTCGGCCCCCGCCATTTCGTCCGTGTTCAGGCGGGTCAGGCGATCGCCGCCGCCCAGAAGGGTGATGAGTTGGCGCAGGATCAGCTCGACGTTGACGAGGATCAGCAGGTTCACCCCGACCCAAAGCGCCGCGTATTGATACTGGTTGGCGAACTTGGCCTTGCACTTGCCGATCTCGATCCCGAAAGGCCAGCGCAGAGAAGAGGAACAGCCGCGACCAGAGAGGCTGTCGACGTGGTTGTTCAGGCCCTTGTCCCACGCGATGACCAGCACCCAGAGGGAGATCGCCAGCAGGACCAGCGTCAGCAGCGCGGCCAGCAGCCGGGGCAGGGCGCGTTCCAGCATGTCGATGGCGACAAACCCGCCTTGGCGGTAGGCCAGCGGGGCCATCAGGCCGACCAGCCAGAGCATCCCGAACCGCGCGCCTTCCTCTGTCCAGTTGGGCGCGTCGTTGAGCGCGTAGCGCCAGAAGATCTGGCCAAGGATCAGGCAGACCATGATCGCCAGCGCAAGCACCGCGATGACCCGGCCCACGGACAGGATGCCCGTGTTCAGCCGCTCCAGCGGCCAAAGCAGTATCAGCAGCACCGGCATGGCGCTCCTCCCAAAAGCGGGGCGTGATGCGCCCCTTGTCGTTCGGGCCGGGATCTTGATGCCCCGGTCCCCTTGTGGTGTCAGCCTTTGAGGCTGACGAAACGGCCGCCCTGAAACAGCAAGGGCAGGCCGGGCCGGAAGGCCGCGCCAAGGACGCGGCCCACGATGATCACATGATCGCCCGCGTCATGCACGGCCTCTTGGCGGCAATCGAACCGGGCAAGGCAATCGGCCATCTGCGGCACGCCGTTATCATCCGCCGCCCAGTCAAAGCCGTCAAAGGCATAGGCGTCACGGGTGAAGCCGTTGCAGATGTCCTTTTGGTGCCCGTCGAGGACGTGGATGGCGTAGTGGCGCGCATCCCGGAAAGTGGGAAAGCGCCGCGAGGCTTTCTGTGGCGACCACAGCACCAGCGGCGGGTCCAGCGACACGCTGGCAAAGCTGGACGCGGTGATCCCGACCGGCCCACGGGGGCCAGAGGCGGTCACGACGGTCACGCCGGTGGCAAAACTGCCAAGTGCGGCGCGAAAGGCGCGGGAATCCTCGCTGGGGTCAAAGGCCTGCATCGCGTGGCTCCAGTCGCCGTCCATCACGGAACCTCATGTCCCTGCGCGGCGGTATAAAGCTCGAACCACAGCGGGCGCGTCATGTCGACCTTGAAGGCGGCGGAAAAGCGTTTGATCCGCTCAATCGTGTTGGTGCCCATGACGGGCAGGATACCGGCGGGATGCGCCAGCAGCCATGCAACGGCCACAGCGGCGCGGTCGACGCCCTGATCGGCGGCGATGCGGTCCATGACCTTGGTCAGCGCGGTGTTGGAACTCATCAATGCGCCGCCGCCCAGCGGCGACCATGCCATCGGCGCGATGCCGCGTTCCTGAAGATAGGCCAGATCGCCGTTGGTGAACCCGTCAAGCGCGCTTAGGCTGAGTTCGATCTGGTTGGTGACCAGCGGAGTCTTGGTGGCCGATTGCAGCAGCGTCCAATCGTGCTGCTTGAAGTTGGACACCCCCACGGCGCGGACTTTGCCAGAGGCCACGACCGCATCCAGCGCGGCCCCGGTTTCGCGGTGGTCCATCATCGGATCGGGGCGGTGGATCAACAGCAGGTCGATCTGTTCGATCTTCATCAGGCGCAGCGAGTGATCGACCGAGGCCATGATATGCGCGCGGCTGGTGTCATAGTATTTCACCGGCGCGTCGGCGTAACGGCCCACCGGGGCGACAATATCGCACTTGGTGACGATTTCGACCTCTTGCCGCAGGTCCGGCGTCATGGCCGCGCCAAGAATTTCCTCAGCCTCATAGCCGCCGTAGATATCGGCCTGATCCAGCGTGGTGATGCCCTGTTCAAGGCAGGCGTCGATCTTGGCGCGGACATGGGCGGGGGAGGTGTCGGTATCGTCGCCCAGACGCCACATGCCATAAACGATGCGGCTAAAGCTTAGCCCCTGTTGCAGGTCTACGCGTTGCATTATTTGCGCTCTCCCACGCCAAGCGGCGTTGCCGGTGTTTCGTTTGGGACGCGGCCATATTCATGCGGCAGCGAACAGGTTTTCAGCTCTGGCATGACCAGTTTGCCGAAATATTTGCATTCATCAATGTGCGGATAGCCCGAGAAGATAAAGGCGCGAATGCCCATCTTGCGGTACTCTTCGATCTTGGACAGCACCTGATCGGCAGAGCCGACCAGCGCCGCGCCACAGCCAGAGCGTGCGCGCCCGACGCCGGTCCAGAGGTTGGGTTCGACATAGCCGAATTTATCCGCCAGTTCGCGGGCGCGGGCCTGGTGCGAGACCCCCAAAGAGCCGCTGTCATGGGCGCGGTTGCGGATCAACTGGCCGTATTCGTCATTCAGCTTGGATACGAGGCTGTCGGCATATTCGCGGGCCTCTGCCTCTGTGTCGCGGACGATCATGTGGACGCGCAACCCGTAGTCCAGCGTGCGGCCATAGCGGGCGGCCACGGCGTTCACGTCGGTCATGCGCTGGGCAAGGGTGTCCTTGGGTTCCGGCCACATCAGGTAGACGTCGCAGTGTTCGCCACACAGGTCCAGCGCGGCGGGGGAATAGCCGCCGAAGTACAGTAGCGGGCCGCCGGTCTGATAGGGTTTTGCCGGGTCGGTGGTGAGGCCTTTGAAATTGTAGATCTCACCGTCAAAGTTGATCTCGTCCTGCGTCCACGCCTGTTTGAGGATCTGCACCACCTCGCGGGAGCGTTGGTAGCGATAGCCGCTGTCTGCCGTTTCGCCGGGGAAGTCAGAGGAGATCACGTTCAGTGTCAGCCGTCCCTTCATCATGTGATCCAGCGTGGCAACGGTCCGGGCCAGCATGATCGGGTGCATCTCACCGCAGCGGATGGCGGCCAGCATGTTGATGGTGCTGGTCAGCGGGGCCATGCCCGCAACAAAGGACAGGGTGTCCTGTCCGATCTGATACGAGGACGGCGCAAGGATGTTGCGGAAACCTTGATTTTCGGCCTCCAGCACGATGTCGCGGCAATGTTCAAAGGAGGACCGCAGCGCGCCGTCGGGCACGCCAAGATAACGGTAGTCGTCCGAGCACAGGGCCGAGAACCAGCTGACCTCTGACGCGTCGAGATCGGATGAGGTGACGGGCACGACGGTCATGTCGGGGTCTCCCAAAACTGCGCCGGATTCGGCGGCGATTTCTTCTTGCGTAGCATCCGGGAATTAATGCATCAATAGTGTATTAATTTTCGATGCCTGAAATGTGGGCATCCGGTGGAGGAGACAGGCTTGACGCGGGGACGGACCTCGGCGGCGTTGCCCAAGCACGCCCAGATCAGCGAAATGCTGATCCGTGACATCGCAGCCGGACGGCTGGCGGATGGCGCGCGGCTGCCGCCCGAGCGCGAGATGGCGGAGCAGTTGGGAATCGCGGTGGGGACGCTGCGCAAGGCACTGGAAACGCTGTCGAACGAGGGTCTTTTGGATCGCGTTCAGGGGTCTGGAAATTACGTGCGGGCGCGGGGCGGCGTGGCCTCGATCTATTCGATGCTGCGGCTGGAGCTGAAGGCCGGGGGCGGGCTGCCGACGGCGGAGTTTCTGGGGGTGGATCGCCTGCCGAAACCGCCGGGGGTGACTGCGTTCGGACCATCGGATGCGGGCTGGCGCTTTCGCCGGTTGCGATTCCTTGGCGGGGTTCCGGCGGCGCTGGAAGAGATCTGGCTGGACGGGGCGCAGGCGGCAGAGATCGCGGCAGAGGACGTGTCGGAGTCGCTGTACCTGTTCTACCGTGAGCGGCTGGGTCTGGTGATCCTCTCGGCAGAGGACCGGGTCAGTTTCGCCCCGGTGCCCGACTGGGGCGATGCCCGGTTCCCGCCTGTCGCGGGGGCTGCGGCGGGCTATGTGGAACGGATCGCGCGCGATAGCGCGGGCGCGCCGGTGGAATTCTCGCGGACATGGTTCGACGCGGACACCGTCATTTACATCAACAGGATCGGCAAGGCATGAGCATGGTGCGTTACGGTGTGATCGGCTGCGGGATGATGGGCCGTGAGCATATCCAGAACATCAACCTGTTGCCGAATGGCCGGGTGACGGCGGTGCATGACCCGATGCGCGATCTGGCGCTCAGTGCGGCGGACCTGGCGGGCGGCGCGCAGGTCTGCGACACGCTGAAGGCGTTGCTGGCGGTGCAGGATCTGGACGCGCTGGTCATCGTCAGCCCGAACGATTGCCACGTGCCGCAACTGCGCCAGATCGCGGCGACGCGCGCCCTGCCGATCCTGTGCGAAAAGCCGCTGTTCACCGCGCCCGAGGATGAGGCGTTCCTGACCGGTTTCGCGGCCAGTTACGGCGCGCCGGTCTGGGTGGCGATGGAGTACCGCTATATGCCGCCCATCGCATTGTTGCGCGATGAGGCGCAGGCGGCGACGGGTGGGATTTCCATGCTGACGATCCGTGAGCACCGCTTTCCGTTCCTTCCCAAGGTCGGCGCGTGGAACCGGTTCAATTCCCGCAGCGGCGGCACGCTGGTCGAGAAATGCTGTCACTTCTTTGACCTGATGCGGCTGATCCTGCGGGATGAGCCGGTGCGCGTCATGGCCAGCGCCGGGCAGGCGGTGAACCACAAGGACGAGACCTATGACGGTCGCGCGCCGGACATCTGGGACAACGGCTATGTGATCCTCGATTTTGCGGGGGGCGCGCGGGCGATGCTGGAACTGTGCATGTTCGCCGAAGGCGCGCGCTATCAAGAAGAGATCAGCGCCATGGGTCCGGCGGGCAAGATCGAGGCGCGGGTGCCGGGGCCGGGGCGGTTCTGGCCCGCGCATCTGGGCGCGGCCCCGGTGCCGCAGGTGATCGTATCACCGCGCGTGCCAAAGGGGCCGCGTGTCATCGACGTGCCGGTGGACGCGGCGTTGCTGGAGGCAGGCGATCACAACGGATCGACCTATTACCAGCACGAACGGTTCAACGCGGTTGTGCGCGGCGAGGGCGGCCCCGAGGTCTCGCTGGCGGACGGCATTGCGGCGGTGCGGATCGGGTTGGCGGCACAAAAAAGCGCCGCAACGGGGCAGGCGGTCACGCTCTGACCTGATTTGCCGGTGGGAAACTGCCCGCAACAGAGGCGATGGCCGCATTTCCGCGAAAGAATGCGGCCTGCCTTGACACGGATCATGACGCGCAGGGATTTCTGACGGCAAATTGCACGCGAAACGCGGAGCAGGTCATGACGCAACCCGAGGGCACGGCCCGAGAGGTGGTCTTTCGTACAGAAGGGCTTACCAAGGTCTACGACACCGGAGAGGTGAAGGTGCACGCGCTGGCGGGCGTGGATCTGGAATTGTACGGCTCGGAGCTGACGGTTCTGCTGGGGCCGTCCGGGTCTGGCAAGTCGACGCTGCTGAACATCCTTGGCGGACTGGACCGGCCCTCTGGCGGGCGGTTCTGGTTCCGGCAGACCGAACTGACCGATGCGGGCGACCGGCGGCTGACGCGCTATCGGCGCGATCACGTCGGTTTTGTCTTTCAGTTTTACAACCTCGTGCCGTCGCTGAATGCGCGTGAAAACGTGCAACTGGTGACGGATGTGGCCAAGCGGCCAATGAAACCGGCCGAGGCACTGGAACTGGTCGGGCTGGGTCACCGGATGGACCATTTCCCGGCACAGATGTCGGGCGGTGAGCAACAGCGCGTCGCCATCGCGCGCGCCATCGCCAAGCGGCCAGACGTGCTGTTGTGCGATGAGCCGACCGGCGCGCTGGACAGCAAGACCGGGACGCAGGTTCTGGGTACGCTGCAACACATCAACGACGAATTTGGCACCACCACCGTTGTCATCACCCATAACGCGGCGATCCGGCAAATGGCGCACCGGGTCATCCGGTTTCAGGACGGCAAGATCGACCGGATCGAGGAAAACGACACCCGACTGCCCGCCGCAGAGATCCAGTGGTGATCTGATGCACGCAATGGACCTGAAACTGTTCCGCGATTTCCGCAGGCTTTGGGTGCAGGGGCTGGCGATTGCCTTGGTGTTGGCCGCTGGGGTGGCGGTGATCCTGATGTCATCGGGCATGAGCCGCGCGCTGAACGAGACGCGCAGCGCCTATTACGATGCCAACCGCTTTGCCCATGTCTTTGCCTCTGCCCGGCGCGCACCGGACAGCCTGCTGTTTCGGCTGCGCGATATCGAGGGCGTGGCGCAGATTGAGACGCAGGTCAGGAGCTACGCGATCCTTGATATTCCGGGGCGGGCGAAACCGGCCACCGGCCTGCTGATCTCGCGCCCGGAAAGCGGCGATGAGCCGCTGCTGAATGTGCCCCTGTTACGGTCGGGACGCTGGCCCGAGGGCACCGGAGAAGTGGTGGTCAACGAACCCTTTGCGCAGGCCAACGGCTTTGACCTTGGCGATGTGTTCGAGGTCAATCTGAATGGGCGCAAGCGTGCGGTGACAATCACCGGCACCGCGCTGTCGCCCGAATTCATCTATACCATCGGCCCGGGCGCGTTGATGCCGCAGAATGAGACGTTCGGTATCCTGTGGCTGGAGGCCGAGGTCATGGACGCGGGTTTTGGCATGGCGGGGGCGTTCAACACCGTGGCGCTGACGGTATTGCCGCGCACCCCGCTGGAGCCGGTCAAGGAAGAGGTGAAGTCGATCCTTGATCCCTATGGCGCGACGTCCCCGCAGGGGCGCGACACGCAGACCTCGAACGCCTTTCTGGACGCGGAAATCCAGTCGCTTGAGGTTTTGGCATGGGTGCTGCCGCCGGTGTTTCTGGGCATCACCGTGTTTCTGGTGAACATGGTGATGGGCCGCATCGTGCAACTGGAGCGGGCCGAGATCGGGCTGATGAAGGCCGTGGGCTACACCAACTGGGAGATCGGCCTGCACTACCTGATGCTGGCCGGTCTGATCGCGCTGGTGGGCATCGGGATCGGCTGGGGCGTGGGCACATGGCTGGCGCAGGCCATGGCGCAGATCTACGCCAAGTATTACAACTTTCCGTTTCTCGTCTTTGGCGTGCCGTTGAGCATCTATGCGGGCTCTGCCATCCTCGGGTTGGCGGCGACCAGCGCAGGGGCGCTGAACAGCGCCATGCGGGCCGCGCGGCTGGCCCCCGCTGTGGCGATGGCCCCGCCCACACCGCCGAATTTCCACGGCTCGGCGCTGGACTGGTTCGCCGATCTGCTGCGCTTGAGCCAGCCGACGCGGATGATCCTGCGCAGCCTGATCCGCTGGCCGCTGCGGGCGGCGATGACCATGCTGGGGATGGCGCTGGCCGTGTCGGTGCTGGTGGCGTCGAACTTTTTCCCCGACGCGATGGATGAGATCATCGACAAGGGGTTTTACCAGTCGAACCGGCAGGACATCCTGTTGCTGTTCGACCCGGACGCCCCGATCGAGGCGCTGGGCGAAGTGGCGCGCCTGCCGGATGTGTTGCAGGTCGAGCCACAGCAATACCACGCCGCGCGGCTGATCCACGGTCACTACGAGAAACAACTGGCGATCTCGACCGTGGCCGAGGTGGCAGACCTTGCGCGGGTGGTGGATGAGGACGGGTCGGTGATCACGCCCGATCCCTATGGTATCCTGCTGTCGGACCGGCTGGCGGCGGCACTGCACATCGGGGTTGGCGACATGCTGACCGTCACCTTTGAAAGCGGGCTGCGCGAGACCTATGAGGTGCCGGTCAGCGGGATTGTCACGCAGTTCTTTGGTCTTGGGGCCTATTTCGCCCATGACACGCTGAACACACTGTTCCGGCAAAGCCCGCGCGTGTCGACCGTGAACCTGACGCTGGCAAACCCGGAGGCGGCGGAGGCGTTTGAGGAAACCATCAAGGATTTCCCGCGCCTTATGGGCACGATCAACATGTCCGAGAACCGGCGCAGCTTTCTGGAAACGCTGAGCCAGAACATTCTGGTGGCGACGACGGTTTACGGCATCCTTGGCACGATCATCACCGTGGGCGTCGCCTATAATGCCGCGCGGGTACAGTTGTCGGAACGCGCGCGCGAACTGGCCTGCCTGCGCATCCTTGGCTTTGGCAAGGGCGAGGTGGCCTATATTCTTGCCGGTGAGGTCCTGCTGCTGGCCATTCTGGCGCAGCCGGTGGGCTGGTGGATCGGCTACGGGGTTGCCAAGCTGATGACCGACGGGTTTTCCAGCGATCTCTACGCCATCCCGCTGGTCATGGAACCCGCCACCTATGCTCAGGCCAGCCTGATCGTTCTGGGGGCGGCGGTCGTTTCGGTCGCTTTGGTGGCGCGCCGTCTTGGGCGGCTCGATCTGATTTCTGTCATGAAAACGAGGGAGTGAGCGCATGACCTGGTCCCTGCGTACAATCGGACTTTCCGCTGTCGGTCTGGCATTGGTGGGAGGGTTGGTCGTCACCGCCTTTCGCACCGATCCGATCCCGGTGGACACCGCCGCGCTGGCGCGTGGCGCGCTGAGCGTCACCGTGGACGCCGAAGGCAAGACACGGATCAAGGAGGTCTACGAGGTCTCGGCCCCGATCTCCGGCACGGTCTTGCGCCTGCCGGTAGCGGTGGGCGATCTGGTGGCGCAGGGCGTGACGATGGTGGCCGAGGTGCAACCCGCAACGCCCACGCTGCTGGACGCGCGCAGCCGGGCGCAGGCGGTGGCCGCCCTGCACGAGGCCGAGGCAAATGTGAAATTCGCCGAAGCAGAGGTGACCCGGACCGAGGCGCAAGAGGCCTTTGCCCGGTCGCAGTTCAACCGCGCCAAATCACTGGCCGAGAGCGGGACAACCTCTTTGACCGCGCTGGAAACGGCGACCCAGCAGTATGATCTGGCACAGGCGGACCGGCAGTCGGCAGAGGCGCGGCTGGCCATGTCGCGTGCGGCGCTAGAGAGCGCGCAGGCGGTGTTGGTCGATCCCGAAGAGCCGAAGGGCAACGGAGGATGTTGTTTGCCGATCCTTGCCCCCGCCGATGGCGTTGTTCTGTCGGTGGAAGGCAAGAGCGCGCGTCCGGTGGCCGCAGGCGCGCCGCTGCTGACAATTGGCGATCCCGGTGATCTGGAGATCGTGGTCGATCTGTTGTCCTCGGAGGCGACCCGGCTGTCGCCCGACGCACCTGCGCGGATCGAGCGATGGGGCGGAGACGGCGAACTGGTTGCAAAGTTGCGGTTGATCGAACCCGCCGCGCGCACGGTGATCTCTGCGCTGGGAATCGAAGAGCAACGGGTGGATGCGGTGCTGGATTTCACCTCGCCGCCCGAGATGTGGGCCGGGCTGGGGCAGGCCTTTGCGGTTTTTGTCCGGATCGAGGAGTGGCGCACAGAGGATGCGCTGCTGATCCCTCTTTCGGCGATCTTTCGGCGTGACGGCCAGTGGTACAGCTTTGTGCAGGAAGAGGGCGTCGCGCGCGAGGTCGGGATTGAGGTCGGCCGCCGCGATGGTCGCAGCGCCGAGGTGCTGGCCGGGCTGAAAGCGGGTGATCGGGTGATCCTGCATCCGCCGGATTCGATTGCTGACGGGATCGCCGTTGTCGAACGCCAATGGCAATAAGAGGCGGCGGCATCGACCTTTTATGGCATTGCGACCTCCGTCCGGGGTGATACACCAGTAAGCCAATCGAGTTGACGCGCGAGAAGGATTTTCTTGACGGAAGATCGGATTTCTCACAGGCTAAAATTACGCGCGTCAAGAAATCCGGAAAATTCCGGACTGGGCTGCCTGGAAATGCCTCCGTGGTGTGCAAGATGGCTGACGGAGAGAAGCAATGGATGATCGCAAGATCCGGAACATGGAGGAATTCGCAGAGGTCAGCGGGATTTCACGCCCGACCCTGTCGAAGTACTTCAACGACCCCGACAGCGTACGCAAGTCCACGCGCTCGCGGATCGAGGGCGCGCTGGAGCAGTACGACTACCGGCCCAACATCTTTGCCATCAACCAGAACCGGAAGCTGACGAAAAATATCGGCATTGTCGTGCCTTATCTGGCCGACCCCTTCTTTGCCGAGATTGCCCGCAATCTGGAGATGCTGGTCATCGGTTCCGGCTTTCGTCCTATCCTGCTCAGCTCGCACGGGACGACCGAGCAGGAGAACGACAACCTTGAAAGCCTGCGCGCGATCAAGCCGGCCGGGGCGCTGTTGGCGCCGTTGGGGCGGCGTTCGGACAAAAGTGCTGTGGAAAGTTTTTGCAAAGCGGTGCCTTCTGTTCTTTTTGATAGCAATCTCAGTGGCATGGGAGAGGCATTCGTCGGGCATGACAATGATCAGGCCACGGCTCTGATCTGTGATTACCTGTGCCGGACGGGGCAGTCGCCTGCCTTTTTCGAAATGCGCACACCGACCAACCCGAACGCCTACCGCCGCCGCAAGGCCTATTGCGATGCGATGGATAAAATGGGTCATCCGGTGCACCTGTTGCAGGTTGATGGCGACGGGTGGGACTTTGAGAAAATCGGCCTTGAGGGGGGCATGCGGTTGATAGACGGTGGCGAGCTGCCGTCAGACACGATTCTGTGCAGCAACGACCGTCTTGCGATCGGATTTCTGGCGGCGGCCTATCAAAAGGGGCTGCGAGTCGGTCTGGGTCCGGGGTCCGCTCTGCGCATCGCCGGACACGATGATCACCCGTTTTCACGCTATACCTGCCCGCCTCTGACCACGGTTTCGCAAAACTACGATGCAATCGCAGAACGCAGCGTGGAGCGCCTGTTTAGCCTGATCGAAAGCGGCGAACGTGCTGAAAAACGCGATGAAATTTTCCTCGAAGGGCGTCTGATCATGCGCCAATCTGCCTGATAATGCTGCGGCGCGGCAAATTATAAGTTTACTCCCGTAAAGTTTTTGTTTGACTCGTTCCTCTCCCTACGTCACGATGTCTGCGTGAACTATGAGATCCAAGGGAGGAAATTGGATGACTTTGAAAGGCGCATTTTTTGCGGCTTCCGCGCTCGTGTCGGTGTCTGCCACCGCTCTGACTGCCGAAGTGCTGACCATCGCAACCGTGAACAACGGTGACATGATCCGCATGCAGGGCCTCACGGCCGACTTCACCGAAAAAACCGGACACGAAGTGAACTGGGTCACGCTGGAAGAAAACGTTCTTCGCCAGCGCGTCACCACCGACGTCACCACCAAGGGTGGTTCCTTCGACATCATGACAATCGGCATGTACGAGACCCCGATCTGGGGTGCAAACGGCTGGCTGGTTCCGCTGAATGATCTGTCGGAAGAGTACGACGTCGACGACCTGCTGCCCGCCATGCGCAACGGTCTGAGCCATGACGGCACGCTGTATGCGGCACCGTTCTACGGCGAAAGCTCGATGATCATGTATCGCACCGACCTGATGGAAGCCGCCGGTCTGGAAATGCCCGACGCGCCAACATGGGAATTCATCCGCGAAGCGGCTGTCGCCATGACCGACCGCGAGGCTGAGATCAACGGCATCTGCCTGCGTGGCAAGGCCGGCTGGGGTGAAGGCGGCGCGCTGATCACCGTGACGGCGAACTCGTTCGGCGCTCGCTGGTTCGACGAAAACTGGACACCCCAGTTCGATCAGCCCGAGTGGGAAGAGGCGCTTACTTTCTACGTGAACCTGATGAACGACGCGGGCCCTCCGGGATACGCGACCAACGGGTTCAACGAAAACCTGTCGCTGTTCCAACAGGGCAAGTGCGGCATGTGGATAGACGCCACCGTTGCGGCGTCTTTCGTGACCAACCCCAACGACTCGACCGTGGCTGACAAGGTCGGCTTTGCTCTGGCACCGAACCATGAGGGCGTTGAAAAGCGCGCCAACTGGCTCTGGGCATGGGCGCTGGCGATCCCGTCCGGTACTCAAAAGGCCGACGCGGCCAAAGAGTTCATCGAATGGGCCACCTCGAAGGACTACATCGAGCTGGTAGCCGCCAACGAAGGCTGGGCCAACGTTCCTCCGGGCGCGCGGACCTCGCTGTATGAGAACCCCGAGTACCAGAAGGTTCCCTTCGCTCAGAAGACCCTCGACTCGATCCTCGCAGCTGACCCGAACAACCCGACGGTCAAGCCGGTTCCCTATGTCGGCGTCCAGTTCGTCGCCATCCCGGAGTTTGCCGGTATCGCGACAGACGTAAGCCAAGAGTTCTCGGCGGTCTATGCCGGTCAGCAGACCGTGGCAGAAGCGCTGGAAAAGGCGCAGGCCCTGACGGTCGACGCAATGGAAGCTGCAGGTTACTGAGGCATCCTCCCAGTCCGGAGGGCGGGGGCAACCGCCCTCCGGATCCTAAACTACACCCACTCACCCAATGACATGAATTGAAATGGCGACCCCGCGTCGCCAAGGGAGGAGGCGCGCCATGGCGACCCAGCATTCGCGATCCGCAGCCCGTCTGATGATGGCCCCCGCGGTTTTTCTGCTTCTGGTCTGGATGCTCGTCCCGTTGAGCATGACCCTGTGGTTCTCATTCCGAAAGTATCTGCCGCTGCGCGGCGGGGACCTGGGATGGGCCGGTTTTGACAACTACGTCCGTTTCGTAACGTCGAGCGCGTTTTGGCCCAGCGTTATGACCACCCTGATTATCGTGGGTGGGGTTCTGATTATCACTGTCGTTCTCGGTGTGCTTCTGGCGATGTTGCTGGATCAGCCGATGTGGGGGCAGGGGATCGTCCGTATCCTTGTTATCGCACCGTTCTTCGTGATGCCGACCGTTTCGGCGCTGGTCTGGAAAAACATGTTCATGGACCCGACGAACGGATTGTTCGCCCACCTATGGAAATTTTTCGGGGCAGAGCCGGTGTCGTGGCTTAGTCAGGCGTCGCTGGAATCGATCATCATGATCGTCAGCTGGCAGTGGCTGCCCTTTGCGACACTGATCCTGCTGACCGCGATCCAGTCGCTCGACAGCTCGCAACTGGAGGCCGCCGAGATCGACGGGGCCAAACCGGTGTCGCGCTTCTATCATATCATCCTGCCGCATCTGGGCCGCGCCATCACAATTGTGGTCCTGATCCAGACGATCTTTCTGCTGTCCATCTTCGCAGAGATCTTTGTCACCACGGGCGGTGCTTTCGGCACCAAGACGCTGACTTATCTGATCTTCCAGCGTGTGCTGGAAAGCCAGAACATCGGTTTGGGGTCCGCGGGTGGTGTGTACGCAATCATTCTGGCCAATATCGTCGCGCTCTTCCTGATGCGCATCGTCGGCAAGAACCTGGACGCCTGAGGAGGGAACACCATGGCACGCGCTGTCACGTCACAACGCAAAGCACTCAATACCGCCTTCGCATGGGGTATTGGTCTGCTGATCTTCTTTCCGATCCTCTGGACGATCCTGACCAGCTTCAAGACAGAGGCGCAGGCGATCAGCGATCCCCCGGTCTTTCTCTTCTTTGACTGGACGCTGGAGAACTACGCGGTTGTTCAGGAACGCTCGGACTACATGCGGTTCCTGTGGAACTCGGTCATCATCGCGGGCGGGTCGACCATTCTGGGGGTGATCATCGCGGTTCCTGCCGCCTGGTCGATGGCCTTTGTGCCCTCACCCCGGACCAAGGACATCCTGCTCTGGATGCTCTCGACCAAGATGCTGCCTGCGGTCGGCGTTCTGTACCCGATCTACCTGCTGTTCATCAAACTGGGCTGGCTGGATACACAGATTGGTCTGGTCATCGTCCTGATGCTGATCAACCTGCCGATCATTGTCTGGATGCTCTACACCTACTTCAAGGAAATCCCGGGTGAGATCCTTGAGGCGGCACGGATGGACGGCGCCACGCTCAAGTCGGAAATCCTGTATGTGCTGACGCCAATGGCAGTGCCGGGCATCGCCTCGACCCTGTTGCTGAATGTCATCCTTGCCTGGAACGAAGCGTTCTGGACGCTCAACCTGACGGCAGCCAAGGCGGCACCGCTGACGGCCTTTATCGCCAGCTATTCCAGCCCCGAGGGCCTGTTCTACGCGAAACTTTCGGCGGCCTCGGTCATGGCCATTGCGCCGATCCTGATCATGGGCTGGTTCAGCCAGAAACAACTTGTCCGGGGCTTGACCTTCGGCGCAGTGAAATAAGGGGGGGGACCCATGGGACGTATTCAACTCAAGCAGGTCAAGAAATCCTTTGGCGACGTGACGGTTATCCCGCCGCTGGATCTTGAAATCAACGATGGCGAGTTCGTGGTATTCGTCGGCCCGTCGGGCTGCGGTAAATCCACCCTCCTGCGGCTGATCGCCGGGCTGGAGGACATGACCGCCGGCACAATCGAGATCGACGGTCTCGACGCCACATCACTGCCCCCCGCCAAGCGCAAGCTGGCGATGGTGTTCCAGTCCTATGCGCTGTACCCGCATATGACGGTGCGCAAGAACATCGCCTTCCCAATGCGGATGGCGGGCATGGATCAGGCCGAGCAGGACAAGCGGATCGCCTCGGCGGCGAAGGCGCTGAACCTGACCGACTACCTCGACCGTCGCCCGGGCCAGTTGTCCGGTGGTCAGCGTCAGCGGGTCGCCATTGGCCGCGCCATTGTGCGGGAGCCAGAGGCGTTCCTGTTCGACGAACCGCTGTCCAACCTTGATGCCGCACTGCGAGTGGGCATGCGGATGGAAATCAGCGAACTGCACAAGAAGCTGGCGACCACGATGATCTACGTGACGCACGATCAGGTCGAAGCCATGACAATGGCCGACAAGATCGTGGTGTTGCAGGCCGGCGTGATCGAGCAGGTCGGCAGCCCGCTGGAACTGTACCGCACACCGCGCAACAAGTTTGTGGCTGGTTTCATCGGCTCGCCCAAGATGAACCTGATCGAAGGCGCTGAGGCGGCCAAGCACAACGCTCATACCATCGGCATCCGCCCCGAGCATGTCGAGGTGTCGTCCACCGAAGGTTTGTGGAAGGGCACTGTCGGCGTGGCCGAGCATCTGGGATCGGACACCTTCATTCACGTCCACGGTGTTCCGGGCTGTGACCCGATGACCGTGCGTGTGGGCGGCGAAATCCCGGTGGGTCACGGTGACACCGTCTATCTGACGCCGAATCTGGAACACCTGCATCGTTTCGATGCAGAGGGGCTGCGCATCGCATGATGCGGCTTGACGGCAAATCCGCCCTGATCACCGGGGCCGCCCGTGGCATCGGTAAGGGCTTTGCCGAAGCCTATGTTCGCGAAGGCGCCACCGTGGCCATCGGTGACATCAACATGGAGGCGGCGGAAGCCGCCGCCTCTGACATCGGCAAGGGTGCCTATGCGGTGCATCTGGATGTAACCCAACAGGACAGCATCGACACAGCTATTGCATCGGTGGTGGACCGGGCGGGCAAGCTGGACATCCTGATCAACAACGCTGCGGTCTTTGACGCCGCGCAGACGGTCGACATCACCCGCGACAGCTATGACCGGCTGTATGCGATCAACGTGGCGGGGACGTTGTTCACCATGCAGGCTGCGGCCAAGCAGATGATTGCGCAGGGCCCCAGACAACCCGGGGATCACGGCAAGATCATCAACATGGCCTCTCAGGCGGGGCGGCGCGGCGAGTCGCTGGTGCTGGTCTACTGTTCGACCAAGGCTGCGGTGATCTCGATGACGCAATCCGCCGGGCTGAACCTGATCAAGCACGGCATCAACGTGAACGCCATCGCGCCCGGCGTGGTGGATGGCGAACACTGGGTCCATGTGGACGCGATGTTCGCCAAGCTGGAAGGCAAGGCACCGGGCCAGAAAAAGCGCGAGGTCGAGGCCAGCGTGCCCGCAGGTCGTTACGCGACGCCTGCGGATCTGGCGGGCATGGCCGTGTTCCTCGCCTCACCCGAGGCCGATTACATCGTGTCGCAAACCTACAACGTCGATGGCGGTCAATGGATGAGCTGACCGCCTCCGCTGCGCGCCAAGAAACGAGACCGGGGGTAGTCCCCCGACAACCACGTGAGGATCCCATGGCGATCAAGCTTTGCTCGGCCAATCTGTCCGACCTGCCGGAAGGCGTGGCCGTTCCCACCTATGACCGGACCGGGCTGACGCCGGGCATCGTGCATATCGGTCTTGGCAATTTCCATCGCGGACATCAGGCTTGGTATTTGCACCGGCTGATGCAGCAGGGGCTGGCGCAGGACTGGGCCATCGTCGGCGCGGGTATGCGCCCCTACGATGAGGCGCAGCGCCTGAAGATGGCCGAACAGGACTACCTGACCACGCTGATCGAACTGGACCCGGCGGGCAGTTCCGCAGAGGTTGTGGGCTCGATGATTGACTATGTGCCGATTGTCGAAGGCAATGGCCCGCTGATCGCGCGGATGGCAGACCCGGCGATCCGCATCGTTGCGCTGACCGTGACCGAGGGTGGCTATTATATTGACCCCGTCACAAAGGGCTTTGACGCCAAGCACCCCGATATTCAGCACGACGCCGCAAATCCCGCGACGCCGCGAACCGCCTTTGGTGCAATGATTGCCGCGCTGCGGCTGCGCCGCGACGCGGGCACCGGGCCGTTTACGGGGCAAAGCTGCGATAACCTGCAAGGCAACGGCGCGATCCTGCGCCAGACCGTGGTGTCGCTGGCACGGCTGTCCGATCCGGCGCTGGCTGACTGGATCGACGCCAACTGTACATTTCCAAACGCCATGGTCGACTGCATCGTACCGGCGACCGGGCCGAACGAACTGGCGCTGGTGCGCCAGCTTGGCATCGATGATGCGGTGCCGGTCACGCATGAGAACTTTCGCCAATGGGTGATCGAGGACAACTTTTGCGCCGGGCGACCGGATTGGGACAAGGCGGGAGCGACCTTTTCCGACGATGTCCACGCCTACGAGACCATGAAAATCCGCATTCTGAATGGCGGGCATCAGGTCATCGCCAACCCCGGTGAGATCCTTGGGGTCGAAACCATCGCGGGCTGCATGGCGCATCCGCTGATCGGGCCGCTGTTCCATAAGCTGGCCAGCGAAGAAATCGTTCCGCATGTCCATGCGGTGCCGGGCATGGCGCCTGTCGATTACGTGGACCTGATCCATCGGCGTTTTTCCAACCCCCTGATAGTCGACACTACGCGGCGCGTGGCCTTTGACGGTTCGTCCCGTCATCCGGGCTTTCTGTTGCCGACCCTACGCGAGGCCTTGGCGGCAGGTCAGCCCTTTGAGGGGCTTGCTCTGGTCGAGGCGCTTTGGGCGCGGATGTGCGCGGGCACGCGGGAGGATGGCTCTGAGATCGCGCCAAACGATCCCTTCTGGAGCGATCTGCACGCCGCGGCGATGACGGCCAAGGAAACGCCGCAGGCCTGGCTGGAGCAGCGCCAGATCTATGGCGATCTCGCCGACCAAGCTGATTTCGCCAGTGCATTTGCGAAAGCCTTGCAGACGATCTGGGGTGACGGGACAGAGACGGCCATCCGCGCTTATCTGGGCTGAATCGCGCCAGTCTGCAGTCCGCTTGATCCAATGTCCGGTGTGGGTGTGGATGGCGGGGCAGAAAAATCAATAAGTTAGATCGACATTCAGTGAATGTCCTGACCCTTACCCCCGGCAGTGCCCTGCCGGGGGTAAGACGTTTTCAGGCCGGGATCCATGCATTTGGACGCGGTGCGCCGGACCGACCTTTCAGGTTTCAGACAAATTCTATGCAAGCACGAACCGGGTTTTAGGCTTCTGTTCATTCGGAACGGTGAGGTTGGCGGCGCACCTGAAGCGGTGGCGCGGTCCGAAACCAAGGTCTGCATCCGTCAGAACGACGTCAGCAAAGCCGCATGCGGCAAATGAAACCGGCGCAAAACGCGCTTACGAACAGCAAGGGCAAGAATATGTCTAGCATCCTGACGAACAACGGCGCCATGGTGGCGCTACAAACCCTCAAATCCATCAACGCCAGCCTCTCTGATACCCAGTCGGAAATTTCGACCGGCAAACGCGTCGCAACCGCCAAGGACAACTCTGCCGTCTGGGCGATCTCCAAGGTCATGGAGGCCGATGTCAAAGGCTTCAAGGGAATCTCCGACAGCCTCAATCTGGGCCAATCGACTGTTTCCGTGGCACGCCAGGCCGCCGAAACCACAACCGATCTTCTGACCGAGATCAAATCCCGCATCGTCGCGGCGCAAGAAGAAAACGTCGACCGCGCCAAGATCCAGGATGACATCAACGCGCTGCGCGACCAGATCTCTGCGGTGGTGGGCGCGGCGCAGTTCAATGGTCTAAACCTGCTGTCGAACACCGAGACGACTGCCGGGACAGGCCGGGTCAACATTCTTGCCTCGCTGGATCGGTCGGGAACGGGTGTGACCGCGTCGGACATCACCGTCAACAAGCAGGATCTGGGCACATCGGCGGCGTCGATCGACGTGGCTTCAGCCTCGGCCACAGCGGTCGGCACGGACGCTGCGTCGGGGGCGGCCAACACCGCAGCGGTGGCCCTGACAGGCAACGCGACCCAGCCGACCACCTTGGCCGTCATCGGCCAGACCGCGGGTGCGGGCACGGCAACAGTTGCCGCAGGCACCGGCTTTTCGATTGAAATCACGGCGGGTGCGGCTGGCCTTGCCACCTTTAACACCACCGCAACAGCCGGCGCGCAGGAGATCACGTATGTCGCCCGTGACGGCGATACGGAGGCCGATGTTACCCGCGGGCTGGTTGCGGCCTTCAACAAGTATGTCGCGGACAATTCGGACATCACCGATGGTCTGGGCATCGCGGCATCCGTCAACGGCACCAGCGCCAACCAGCTTGATTTCACTGGCGCGAACAACACCGGTGACAACTTCTCTGTCCAGGTGCGCAGCTATGCCGTGACCGACACCACAATCGGTGGCCGCCTAGAAGAACTGTCGAATATCGATGTGACCACGCAGGCGGGTGCGGATTCCGCGCTGACAGAGGTGGAGGCCCTGATCGATATCGCCATTGACGCGGCTGCGGCCTTTGGCTCGGCCCAAGGCCGGATCGAGACACAGTCTGATTTCGTGTCGCAGCTGACCGACGCCCTGAAATCCGGCATCGGCGCGTTGGTCGATGCCGACATGGAAGAGGCCTCTGCCCGTCTGCAGGCGCTTCAGGTCCAGCAACAGCTGGGTGTTCAGGCGCTGTCGATTGCCAACCAGGCACCGCAGTCGCTGCTGTCTCTGTTCCAGGGCTGATCAGGAAGACTGGTCCCGTGGTCCGCTTGGGCGACGGGTCATGAACGGGGCGGTGCGCATGCGCCGCCCTTTTCGTTTATGTACCGGTCATCGCGCTTTTTCCGACCGCACCTGACCGGGCGACTAATATTTAGGCATATGCGATGTGCGGCGGCATTCCATGAGGCAGGCCGCCTTGCCCGGAGCATTGCAAGCTGAGACAAACCGGCATGAGTGACCGGATCACCATTGTTGTCGTCGAGGAAGACCGCGAACGCGCCATCGCGATCGTGGATGCCTTGCAGGCGTCCGGTCCCTACGAGGTGCATGTGATCGGCAATGCTTCCAGCCTTGCGCGCCGCATTGCCGCGCTGGCGCCAGACGTGGTGTTGATCGACGTCGATAACCCGACCCGTGACATGCTGGAGGAACTGACCCTTGCCTCTGGCCCGATGGAACGTCCGGTGGCGATGTTCGTTTCCAGCGCGGCGGGCAACCTTGCACGTGAGGCGGTTGAGGCCGGACTGTCGGCCTATGTGGTCGACGGTATGAAGCCCGAGCGCGTGAAACCCGTGCTGGACGCCGCGATTGCCCGGTTCCAGATGGTGCGCCAGATGCGCCGTGAACTGGCCGAGACACGCCGCGCCCTTGAAGAGCGCAAGGTCATCGACCGCGCCAAGGGCCTGCTGATGAAAGCGCGCGGCATCGAAGAGGAAGCGGCCTATGCCCTGTTGCGCAAGGCCGCAATGGATCAGGGACGCCGCGTGGCCGAGGTGGCAGAGGCTTTGGTGACCGCGTCGGGGCTGCTGTCATGAAGTCAGTCACCCTGCCGGTCGCCTTTGTCCCGCTGGTGGATGCCGCGCCGTTGATCGTCGCGCATGAGATGGGATTTGCGCGCGAAGAGGGGATTGAGCTGGATCTCATATCCGCTCCGTCGTGGTCCTCGGTCCGCGACATGCTGGCCTTTGGCCGGGTGGACGCGGCACAATTGCTGTCGCCGGTTCCGGTGGCCATGGCGTTGGGGCTGGGGGGCGTGACGCAACCGATTGCTGCGGTCTCCGTGTTGTCGGTGAATGGCAATGTGATCGGGGTCAGTCGCGCATTGGAACAGCGGTTGCGGCAAGCGGGCTATGGGTTCGATTTCCACGACGCCGCCGCCGCCGCCCGTGCGCTGGCCGCCGCTGCCGACCGTCCGCTGGTGTTTGGTGTGCCTTTTCCCTTTTCGATGCACGTGGAACTGCTGCACTACTGGCTGGAGGCATCGGACATGGCGCGCGTCGGGTTCGAGGTGCGCACCGTTCCGCCCCCGCTGATGGCGCAGGCCTTGGCCGAGGGTGACGTCGATGCTTTTTGCGTCGGAGAGCCGTGGGGGTCGGATGCGGTGGAATGTGCGGCGGGCGCGTTGTTACTGCCGGGCAAGGCGATCTGGTCGCTGGCACCGGAAAAGGTGCTGGCTGTGCGCACCGACTGGGCAGAGACGGAACCGCATCTGCTGGGCAAACTGATGCGGGCGGTCTGGCGCGCCGGACGTTGGTTGGATTCCCCCGATAGCCGCACCTCTGCGGCTGAAATCCTTGCGCACAAAGCCTATCTGGATGTGCCGTCAGAAGTGATCGACCGCGCGCTGACCGGGCGGTTCACGATCTCCGGCCATGCCGAACAGCGTGAGGTGCCGGGTTTTGTCGGCTTTCACGACGGGGTCGCCAACTTTCCATGGCGCAGTCAGGCCAAATGGATCGCCAGCCGTCTTGCGCGCCGTTTCGGGCTGGATGAGGACGCGGCCAGAGCCAAGGCCGCAAAGGTCTTTCGGACGGATATTTACCGCCAACAACTGACCAGCACGAGCGCGGATCTTCCGGGCGCATCCGAGAAGCTGGAAGGCGCGATTCGCGAAACCACGGCGGTCGCATCGCAAAAGGGGCAGATTTTGTTGCCGAGGGATGCGTTTTTTGACGGGCGCATTTTTGACCCTGACGCCAGTTGACGCCCAAGAATGCGGCAGCGCAGCGTGATCTTGCCCTGGAAATCGGGATTTTCGCGGCAACGCAGCAAAATCGCTTGATCGCAGAGACGCTTTCGCAAATCCTGAGTTCACCGGAGCACAACGACGTGCCCCGCGCGACATACCTCCCACCGACTGGGATTTTCCCGAGCAACGCCGCTCACTCTCTGCCTGCCATAGGCGGAGCGTGTTTGCGGCTTTTTGTCTTGCCCGGTGTTTCGCGACGGACCCGGGTGCCCCCATAAAAGGAACCGACCGAATGAAGTCTTTCCTCTTCTCCCTCGCGGCGACCACTGCGCTTGTCAGCCCCGCCTTTGCCGAAATGCTGGAGCTTGAAAAGGACGAGCTGACCTTTGGCTTTATCAAGCTGACCGATATGGCGCCGCTCGCGGTGGCCTATGAAAACGGCTATTTTCTGGACGAGGGCCTGTTTGTCACGCTGGAGGCGCAGGCCAACTGGAAGGTGCTGTTGGACGGCGTGATCGGCGGACAGTTGGACGGCGCGCATATGCTGGCCGGTCAACCGCTGGCGGCGACCATCGGGTTCGGCACCGAGGCGCATATCATCACCCCCTTTTCGATGGACCTGAACGGCAACGGCATCACCGTCTCGAACGAGGTGTGGGAGATGATGAAGCCGAACATCCCGCATGAGGACGGCAAGCCGGTCCACCCAATCAGTGCAACCGCATTGGCCCCGGTGGTCGAGCAGTTCAAATCCGAAGGCAAGCCGTTCAACATGGGCATGGTCTTTCCGGTGTCGACCCACAACTATGAATTGCGGTACTGGCTGGCCGCTGGCGGGTTGCACCCCGGGTTCTATTCGCCGGACAACATCACCGGCCAGATCAACGCCGATGTGCTGCTGTCCGTGACGCCGCCGCCGCAGATGCCCGCCACGCTGGAGGCAGGGACGATCCACGGATATTGCGTGGGGGAGCCTTGGAACCAGCAGGCGGTGTTCAAGGGCATCGGCGTGCCGGTGATCACCGACTATGAGCTGTGGAAGAACAACCCGGAAAAGGTGTTCGGCATCTCTGCGGAATTCGCCGAGGCCAACCCCAACACCACCATCGCGGTGACCAAGGCGCTGATCCGCGCGGCCATCTGGCTGGACGAGAACGACAATGCCAACCGCCCCGAGGCGGTCGAGATCCTCAGCCGCGCGGAATACGTCGGTGCGGACTATGACGTCATCGCCAACTCGATGACCGGCACGTTCGAATACGAAAAGGGCGACAAGCGCGAGGTGCCCGACTTCAACGTCTTCTTCCGCTACAACGCGACCTATCCGTTTTACTCCGACGCGGTCTGGTATCTGACGCAGATGCGCCGCTGGGGCCAGATCGCAGAGCCGAAGTCGGATGACTGGTTCGATGAGGTCGCCAAGTCGGTCTATCGCCCGGACATCTATCTGGATGCGGCCCGCATGCTGGTCGACGAAGGCCTGGCAAATGAGGCCGAGTTCCCTTGGGACAGCGATGGCTACAAGGCGCCGACCCCGGCGGCCGATATCATCGACGGCATCGAATACGACGGTCGCGCGCCCAATGCCTACCTCGAAAGCCTGCCGATTGGCTTGAAGGGCGCGCAGACCGTGGTCGGCGCAGAGGTCAAAGGCTGACACCAGCCTAACCCTGAGGCCCCGGATCAGATCCGGGGCGCGTTCCACCAAGTACATCGCGCCCCGGGCGTAGACCCGGGGCCTCCCCCTCAGATCGAGGACCGCAAGACATGACGACCGTAGATCCCGAATTCACCGCAGCCGAAGCCAAGGAGGCCCGCCGCGCCCGACTTTTCACCCGTATCAACACGGCTGACAAATGGTTGCAGGCCTTTGGTCTGAACTGGATCACACCGATCCTGCGCGTTGCCGCGGGGGACAATCCCGCCGCCCAGATGAAAGAGATCTGGCGTCTGCTGGCGGTGCCGCTGATCGCCATCATGGTTTTTCTGATGCTCTGGGGCACGCTGGCCCCCAAGGTGCAAACATCGCTGGGCGCGGTCCCCGGGCCGGCGCAGGTCTGGGAAGAGGCGCTGAACCTGCACGATGACGCGCTCGCCAAGGCCGCCAAGCAGGCCAAGTTCGAGGCCATGGTTGAAAAGCGCAACCAGAAGTTCATCGACGCCGGTGAGCCGGACAAGGTCAAATCCGTCGCCTATACCGGCGCGCCCAGCTATTACCAGCAGATATGGACCTCGATCAAAACGGTCTTCTTCGGCTTTTTGCTGGCGACGATTGTGGCGGTGCCGCTGGGCATCATGGCCGGTCTGTCGGCCACGGCAAATGCCGCGATCAACCCGCTGGTACAGATTTTTAAACCTGTGTCCCCGCTGGCGTGGCTGCCGATTGTCACCATGATCGTCTCGGCCATGTACACCAGCAATGACGGGCTGTTCGCCAAGTCGTTCCTGATCTCGGCCATCACGGTGACGCTGTGTTCGCTCTGGCCGACGCTGATCAACACGGCGCTGGGCGTGGCGAGCATCGACAAGGATCTGGTGAACGTCTCGAAGGTGCTCAAGATGAACACCTACACCAAGATTACCAAGCTGGTGCTGCCCTCGGCGCTGCCGCTGATCTTTACCGGGCTGCGGTTGTCGTTGGGTGTGGGGTGGATGGTGCTGATTGCGGCGGAAATGCTGGCGCAGAATCCCGGTCTTGGAAAATTCGTCTGGGATGAATTCCAAAACGGGTCGAGCCAATCGCTGGCCAAGATCATGGTGGCTGTCCTGACCATCGGCATTATCGGCTTCCTGTTGGATCGCGTGATGTTCGCGCTGCAGTCCTTCTTCACCTTCTCGAACAATCGGTGAGCGACATGGCTGTGATCGAATTCAAGAACGTCTCCAAAAGCTTTGGCACCGGCACCCATGCCAGCCATGTGCTGAAAGACATCGACCTGAGCGTCGAAGAGGGGGAGTTTCTGGTGCTGCTGGGCTTTTCCGGCACCGGAAAGACCACGTTGATCAACCTGATGGCCGGGCTGGAACAGCCCACCAAGGGCAGCGTGACGTTTCGTGGTCAGCCCATCACCGGGCCGGGGCGCGAACGCGGGGTGATCTTTCAGAACTACTCGCTGATGCCCTGGCTGACGGTAGAGGGGAACGTACGGCTGGCGGTGGACACGGTGTTCCCGAAGATGCCCAAGGCGGAAAAAGCCGAAAAGGTCGCGCAATATGTGCAGATGGTGGGCCTGTCCCACGCAGCCACACGCCGTCCGGCGGAGCTGTCGGGCGGGATGCGCCAGCGGGTGAACGTGGCGCGGGCGCTGGCGATGTCGCCGGAGGTGCTGCTGCTGGATGAGCCGCTGTCGGCGCTGGACGCGCTGACGCGGGGCAACCTGGCCGAAGAGATCGAGCACATCTGGGAGGCGGACAAGAAGACCTGCGTGCTGATCACCAACGATGTGGATGAGGCGATCCTGCTGGCCGACCGCATCATCGCGCTGAACCCGGACGGGACTTTGGGTGAAGAGTTCAAGGTGGGCATCGACCGCCCGCGCGACCGCACGGCGATGAACCATGACGACCGGTTCAAGGCACTGCGCGCCGCTGTCACCACCTACCTGATGGACGTGGGCATCAAGGCGCGCGCCGAGGGTAGCAAGGTGCTGCCCGACGTGACGCCCATCCACGGCGTCCCGAAGGTCATCAAAGACGCGCAGGCCGGGATGATCGAGGAACGCTTTCTCGACTTCAGCCAGTTGCACAAGGTCTATGCGACGCCCAAGGGCCCGCTGACGGTGGTCGAGGATTTCAACCTCAAGATGGACCGGGGAGAGTTCATTTCCCTGATCGGCCATTCGGGCTGTGGCAAGTCCACGGTGCTGACCATGGCCGCTGGTCTGAACGCGATCTCCAAGGGCGCGATCAAGCTGGACGGCCGCCATGTCGAGGGGGCTGATCCCGAACGCGCCGTGGTGTTCCAGTCGCCTTCGCTGTTCCCATGGCTAACGGCGCGCGAGAACTGCGCCATCGGTGTCGACAAGGTTTACCCCCGCGCCAGCCGCGCCGAGCGGCAAGATGTGGTGGATTACTATCTGGAACGCGTCGGTCTGGCGGATTCGATGGACAAACCCGCCGTCGATCTGTCGAACGGCATGAAACAGCGCGTCGGCATTGCGCGGGCCTTTGCCCTGTCGCCCAAGCTGCTGCTGTTGGATGAACCCTTTGGGATGCTGGACAGCCTGACCCGCTGGGAGCTGCAAGAGGTGCTGATGGAGGTCTGGTCGCGGACCAAGGTCACCGCCGTCTGCGTCACCCATGATGTCGATGAGGCGATCCTGCTGGCGGACCGCGTGGTGATGATGACCAACGGCCCGCAGGCGACGATTGGCAAGATCGTCAACGTTGATCTGCCCCGCCCGCGCACCCGCAAGGCGCTGCTCGAACACCCCGATTACTACCACTACCGTGAGCAGGTTCTGGGCTTTCTCGAAGAATACGAACACGGGTCCAAGCCCAAGACGGCCACCGCCGCCCCCAAGGCTGACAACAAGGAGGCCGCATGATGGACGTGGTTATCGACACCCCCACCCGCACATTCATTCAGGTCACAGAGGTCTGGGTGCCAGAGGGCGGCGTGCTGAAGCTGGTCGAGGGCAGCTATGGCGATCTGACAGCCTTTGCGGAGACTTCTCGCGGGACGGAACTTGCCAAAGGCGAGGGCCTGCCAGGCAAGGCGTGGGCCGAAGAACGCCCCGTGGTGCTCAAGGGCTTTGACGGCTCATACTTCAAACGGACAGAGGCCGCGACAGAGGCGGGCCTGACCAGCGCCGTGGCGATGCCGATCTTTGACGAGGACGACCTGAAGGCGGTTCTGGTGGTGCTTTGCGGCGATGATGACGCCCGCACCGGCGCGATCGAGGTCTGGCACGAAGAGGACGGGCTGCTGTTGCTGGATGACGGCTATTACGGCGCGGCCAAGCATTTCGAATGGGTCAGCCAGCACACCAGTTTCCCCAAGGGACAGGGCCTGCCCGGTGGTGTCTGGGTTTCGGGGCATCCGATGCTGATGCGCGACCTTGGCTCTGGCTATCGGTTCATTCGCGCGGAAAGCGCGGGTGAGGCGGGTCTGACCACGGGTCTGGGGCTGCCGGTGCCGGTGCCGCACGACAAGACCTATGTCATGACGCTGCTGTCGGCGCGCGGCACCCCCATCGCCCGCCGGTTTGAGCTGTGGGACGCGCGCAAGGCCCGCGCCGGGGACAATGCCGCGCTGCTGGTGGATGGCATCTGCGCGCGAGAGGGCACCTTGGGTGATCCTGACAACGCGGGCAACGAACGCCGCGTGACCGCCTTTCAGGGGGCTATCGGGCGGGTGATCGGCACCGGGCTGCCCGTGGTGCAATCCGGGCAGGCCGGGCTGAGCGCCGGGTACAGCACCATGGTTGCCGTGCCGATCCATCAGGGCGGTGAACTGGCGCATATCGTCGCCTGGTACATTTGAGAGGTCACATGACATGAAACAGAAACTTGTCGTCATCGGGGCCGGAATGGCCTCTGGCCGGGTGCTGGAGCATCTGACCGACGCAGAGCCGGACAAGTGGGACATCACCCTGTTCAACGCCGAGCCGCGCGGAAACTATAACCGCATCATGCTGTCGCCGGTGTTGTCGGGTGAGAAAACATACGAAGAGATCATCACTCATGACGCCGATTGGTACGCCGCGCGCGGTGTGACCTGCCGCTTTGGCGAGGCGGTGACCGCCATCAATCGCGACACCAAGACGGTGCATGGCGCCGGGGGGGACGTGCCCTATGACAAGCTGGTGATTGCCACCGGGTCGGCACCGTTCATCATTCCGGTGTCGGGCAAGGACCTGCCGGGGGTGATCACCTACCGCGATCTGGACGATACCAACGCGATGGTCGAGGCGGCGGGCAAAGGCGGCAGCGCCGTTGTCATCGGCGGCGGTCTGTTGGGGCTGGAGGCGGCGGCCGGGCTGTCCCTGCGTGGGATGGATGTCACGGTTTTGCATTTGAACGGCCACCTGATGGAACGCCAACTGGACGAATCCGCAGGCTATCTGTTGCGCCGCGATCTGGAAAAGCGCGGTATCACCATCAAGACTCAGGCCTCGACCACGGCGATTTTGGGAGAGGACCGCGCCGAGGCGGTACTGCTGGAAAGCGGTGAGACTTTGCCCGCCGATCTGGTGGTCATGGCCGTGGGCATCCGGCCGGAGATCCGGCTGGCCACGGATGCGGGCCTGAGCGTGTCGCGCGGCATCGAGATCGACGCGCAGATGATGACGTCAGACCCGGATGTTTTCGCGGTTGGCGAATGTGTCGACTTTAACGGGCATCTCTTTGGTCTTGTTGCGCCGCTGTACGATCAGGCCAAGGTGCTGGCGCAGACCCTGATGGGGGAACCGGCGGCCTTTGTCGTCAAGGACATCGCGACCAAGTTGAAGGTCACCGGCTGTGACCTGTTCAGTGCTGGTGACTTTGCCGAGGGAGAGGGGCGCGAAGACATCGTTTTCCGCGACCCGGCGCGCGGCATCTACAAGCGGCTGGTGCTGGAGGACGACCGCCTGATCGGGGCCGTGATGTACGGTGACACCGCTGACGGCAACTGGTTCTTCGGGCTGATCAAGGACGGCACCGACATCGAAGAGATGCGAGAGACGCTGATCTTTGGACCCGCCTATCAGGGAGGTGGCCAAACGGACCCTCTCTCAGCCGTTGCAGCCTTGCCGCCTGAGGCGGAAATCTGCGGTTGCAACGGCATTTGCAAAGGACAGATCGTCGAGGCGATCGCGGCAGGCGCTACCGATCTTGGCGCGATCAAGGCCACGACCAAGGCCAGCGCGTCGTGCGGGACATGCACCGGGCTTGTCGAGCAGGTCTTGCAGGTAACCTTGGGCGACAGTTTCCAGATGCCGACAGCACAGCCGATCTGCACCTGTTGCGATCTGACCCATGAAGACGTGCGCCGTCTGATCAAATCAAAGGAACTGAAATCGCAGGAGGCGGTCTGGCAGGAACTGGGCTGGAAGACCCGCAACGGCTGTCACGTCTGCCGCCCGGCGGTGAACTTTTACCTGCTGGCGGATTGGCCGGTGGAATACCTCGATGATCCGCAGTCGCGGTTCGTCAATGAACGCAAACACGCCAACATCCAGAAGGACGGTACCTTCAGCGTGGTGCCGCGCATGTGGGGCGGGATCACCACCGCCGATGAATTGCGGGCCATTGCCGATGCGGCGGACAAATACAACGTGCCAACCGTCAAGGTGACGGGTGGCCAGCGCATCGACCTGCTGGGCGTCAAAGGGGCGGATTTGCCGTTCATCTGGGACGATCTGAACAAGGCCGGGATGGTCAGCGGGCACGCCTATTCCAAGGGGCTGCGCACGGTCAAAACCTGTGTCGGCACCGATCACTGCCGCTTTGGCACGCAGGATTCCACCGGGCTAGGGATCAAGCTGGAAAAATTGCTGTGGGGGTCGTGGACGCCGCATAAGGTAAAGCTCGCGGTCTCTGGCTGTCCGCGCAACTGCGCCGAGGCGACCTGCAAGGACGTGGGCATCATCTGCGTCGACAGCGGCTATCAGGTCAGCGTCGCGGGCGCGGCGGGCATGGACCTGAAGGAAACCGAAGGGCTGGCCGTCGCCGCGACGGAACAAGAGGCGATCGACCTGACCGTCGCCTTTGTCCAGCTTTACCGCGAAAACGCCAAGTATCTGGACCGGGCGTATAAATGGGTCGCCAAGGTCGGTCTTGATTGGGTCAAGGAGCGGGTCGTTGACGACATTGAGGAACGTCAGCGTCTGATCGCGGCGTTTGAGCTATCGCAGCAGATCTACCGCAAGGACCCATGGGAAGAGCACGCACAACAGGCCGCGCGCTATCAGCCGCTCGCCGATCTGACACTGGAGGCGGCGGAATGAGCTGGATCGACATTGGCGCGATTGATGAGGTGCCCCTGCGCGGCGCGCGGGTTCTGAAAACCAACGTCGGGTGCGTTGCGGTGTTTCGCACTGGCGCGGATGAGGTTTTTGCCGTCTCCGACACCTGCCCGCACAAGGGCGGGCCGCTGTCTGACGGCATCGTACACGGGCAGTCGGTGACCTGCCCGCTGCACAACTGGGTCTTTGATCTGAACACCGGTCAGGCGCAGGGCGCGGACGAAGGACACATCGCCACCTATCCGGTGCGCGTCGATGCCGGGCGTATCCAGATCGACGACACGGTGCTGCGCCAGCGGAGCGTCGCGTGATGGACGGGGCCGGTTGTGGAACGGTGCGTTCGACCTGCCCCTATTGCGGTGTGGGCTGTGGTGTTCTGCTGACGCCGGATGGCGCGGGCGGGCTGGATGTGCGCGGCGATCCCGACCATCCGGCCAACTACGGGCGGCTGTGTTCCAAAGGCTCGGCGCTGGGCGAAACCGTGGGGCTGGGGCAGCGGTTGCTGGCCCCGCGTATCGACGGGCAGGAGGTCGACTGGGACACGGCGCTGGACACGGTGGCGACGCGGTTTTCAGAGACCATCGCCCAACACGGCCCCGACAGCGTGGCGTTTTACGTCTCTGGCCAGTTGCTGACAGAGGATTACTACGTCGCCAACAAGCTGATGAAAGGCTTCATCGGCTCGGCAAACATCGACACCAACTCGCGGCTTTGCATGGCCTCGACCGTGGCGGGGCACAAGCGCGCCTTTGGCACGGACACGGTTCCCGGCACTTATGAGGACCTCGAAGAAGCCGACCTTGTGGTTCTGGTGGGGTCGAACCTCGCATGGTGCCATCCGGTTCTGTACCAGCGCGTGCTGGCGGCGCGAAAGGCGCGCGGCACCAAGATCGTGGTGATAGACCCGCGCCGTACCGCCAGCTGCGACGGGGCCGATATGCATCTGGCCTTGCAGCCGGGATCGGACGTGGCGCTGTTCAACCGCTTGCTGGTTGAGATCGACAGGGCCGGTGCGCTGGATCACAGCTATCTGACCCACACGCAGGGGCTTAAGGCGGCGCTAGAAGCGGCGGCGTTGGGTGACGATGCGGTCACCGGGTTGGATGCCGCGCAGATCGCCGCGTTCTGCCGCCTGTGGATCGGCACCGAAAAGGTCGTCACCCTCTTCAGCCAAGGGGTGAACCAGTCCAGCAGTGGCAGCGACAAGGTCAACGCGATCCTGAACTGTCACCTTGCAACGGGTCGCATTGGCAAGCCCGGTTCTGGCCCGTTGTCCGTCACCGGCCAGCCCAACGCCATGGGCGGGCGCGAGGTGGGCGGGCTGGCCAATATGCTGGCGTGCCATCTTGACCTTGAAAATGCCGATCACCGCGCCGCCGTGCGCGATTTCTGGGATGCGCCGTTCGTGCCGGACCGACCGGGCCTCAAGGCCGTCGACATGTTCCGCGCCGTGGGCGACGGGTGGATCAAGGCGCTGTGGATCATTCACACCAACCCCGCCGTGTCGATGCCCGATGCCGATGCCGTGCGCGACGCCATCGCGTCCTGCCCCTTTACGGTCGTCAGCGACATCACAGCCGCCACGGACACCGCGCGGCTGGCCGATGTGCTGCTGCCCGCCAGCGCCTGGGCGGAAAAGGACGGCACCGTCACCAACTCTGACCGGACCATCAGCCGGCAGCGCGCGGCGTTGCCCGCACCCGGCGCGGCGCGGCCCGATTGGGAGATCTTGGCAGAGGTTGGTTGCCGCATGGGGTGGCGGGATGCATTCGACTATCAATCGCCGGTCGAGATCTTTCGCGAATACGCGGCGCTGTCGGGGATTGCGGGACGGTTCGGGCGGGACTTTGACATCTCCGGCCTGCAAGACCTTGGCGCAGAGGGTTACGCCGCCCTCAGCCCGACCCGTTGGCCGGTCACGGCGTCCCGTCAGGGTGGGCGCTTTTTCGCGGAGGGTGGTTTTTATCATGCCGATGGCGAGGCGCGTATCCTGCCCGTTTCATGGCGTGCGCCCGCAGCCCGGACCGCGCCGCGCTATCCCTTTGTACTGAATACCGGACGCACCCGCGACCAGTGGCACACGATGACCCGCACAGCCCTGTCGCCGCGTCTGTCCGCCCATCTGGCAGAGCCGTTTGTCGAGATTCATCCGCAGGACGCGCGCACTCTTGGGATCGGTTCCGCCGATCTGGTGACGCTGGACAGTCCACAGGGCGCTGCCATCCTGCGGGCGCGCATCACCGATGCGGTTCAGCCCGGACAGGTTTTTGCGCCGATGCACTGGACCGGGGAAACCGCGCCCGCGGCCCGGATTGATGCGCTGGTGGCTGCCGTGACCGATCCGGTCTCCGGCCAACCCGAAAGCAAGGCCAGCGTTGTGCGTGTGACCCGCCTGCAAGCGGAATGGTACGGGTTCGCCGTGTCGGCTCGCCCGATGGCACCGACCGCCGACTATTGGGCGCTTAGCACGACTAGGGCAGGGTGCCGCGCGGAGCTGGCGGGGCTGGACACGCCGCCCAACTGGGAGGTCGCAGCGCGTCGCCTATTTGATCTGCCACAGGCGGAACTGACTTCTGTGCATGGGCCGGGACACGGTGTTGCACGGCTGGCGTTCCGGGAAAACGGGCGGCTGGTGGCGGCGCTGTTTGTGTCGCCCGCGCCGGTTGCGGTGATGCGCGACTATCTTGCCACCTTGCCGGATGCTGCGGACCAAAGCCTGCTGTCAGGGCGGTCGCCTGCGGATGTGCCGGATCCGGGGCCGATCCTGTGCTCCTGTTTCGGGGTGGGTGTGAACACCATCCTCGCCGGGATCGAGGATCAGGGCCTGATGTCGGTCGAGGCCATTGGCGCCGCGCTACAAGCGGGCACCAACTGCGGATCGTGCCGTCCGGAACTGGCGGACCTGCTGACCATGGTGCAGGCGCGGGAGGCGGCGGAATGAGCCTGTCGGACCATGTGCGCACGCTTGGTCGCGGGCCGGGCCGGTCGCGGTCGCTGACCGAGGATGAGGCGGCCGACGCCATGGCGCAGATGCTGGCAGGGGCCGCTCCAGAGGCTGTTGGCGCGCTGCTGATGTTGCTGCGGATGAAAGGCGAGACGGCGGAGGAAATCGCCGGGTTGGCCCGCGCCGCACAGGCCCCTCTGGCGGACTGGCCGCGGGCCGATCTGGACTGGCCCTGCTATGCGGCGGGCCGCACGCGCGGGCTGCCATGGTTCCTGCTGGCGGCGAAACTGGTCGCGGACAGCGGCGCGCGCGTGCTGTTACACGGGTGGAACGGGCCAGACCCGGCCATCCGGCAGGGGCTGGATGCGCTAGGCATCCCGATGGTTGAAACGCCCGAGGCTGCGATCCGTGCATTTGACGCACACGGTATCGCCTATCTGCCGCTTGAGGCCGCGCATCCGGCGCTGTTCCGCCTGCTGGACCTGCGGCGCACTCTGGGCCTGCGGTCCTGCGTCAACACGGTTTGCCGGATGCTCAATCCGGGTCGTGCCAGCGCCAGCGTGCAGGGGGTCTTTCACCCGTCCTACCGCCTGTTGCAGGCGGATGCAGCGCAGCTGTTGGCGTGGCGCAATCTGAGTGTGATCAAGGGCGGCGGTGGTGAATTTGAACGGCATCCCGGCATGGAAATCGCGGGCTTTGGCCTGCGAGACGGCGCGCCATGGCAGGGCAGCTATCCGGCCCGCGTGCAGGATCACCGGCGGCTGTCCGATCTGGACCTGCCGACTGAGGCGCTGACCGCGCTTTGGCAAGAGAACAATGGCCCCGAGTTTGCCCGCCAGATCGTGCTGGGCACCGCCGCGCTGGCCTTTGACACATTGGGCACCGCGCCCGACCTGACCGCGCTCTGGCGCGCCCGTTCCGTCCTGCAATCGGCCTAGGAGACAGCCATGAAAAGCTTTCCGATGTTCATTCGTACCTCGGGCCGCCGCGTCGTGATCGTCGGCGGGGGAGAGCAGGCGGCACAGAAGACCCGGCTGATCCTCAAGACCGATGCAGAGATCGTTCTGGTGTCGCCCGATCTGGACGCCGAATTGCAGGCGCTGGTGGCAGAGGGGCGGGCGCGTCATGTTCCGCGCCTGACGGCAGAGGTGTTCGGGAACGCGGCGATGGGGTTCATCGCCACCGGTTGTCCGGGTCTGGACGCGGCGGTGCACGGGCTGGCGCAGGCGATGCGTTGCCCGGTGAACGTGGTGGACCGACCCGATTTGTGTGACCTGACCACCCCGGCGCTGGTGGACCGCGACCCGGTTGTGATCGCCATCGGCAGCGAAGGCACCGCGCCTGTGCTGACTCGCGAGATCAAGACGCGGCTGGAGGAAAGTCTGCCGCCGAACCTTGGCGGGTTGGCGGCATTGGCGGGGCGCTTGCGCCCGGTGGTTGAGGCGCGTGTGCCACGCGAACAGCGCCGCCCCTTTTGGGCATGGGTATTCAAGGGCGGGCCGCGTGCCACTTGGACACGGGGACACGAACGTGAGGCCGCGAAAGAGATCAAGACGGCTATTGCTGCGGGCGGTGCGCCGCAGGTTGAGGCCAAGGGTCATGTCTCTCTGGTCGGAGCGGGGCCGGGGGCGCGCGACCTGCTGACCTTGCGGGCGGTCGAGCGGATGCAAGAGGCCGACGTGATCTTTTACGACCGTCTGGTCGATGCAGATGTGCTGGAACTGGCGCGGCGCGATGCCGAGCGGGTCTATGTGGGCAAAGTGGTCGGCGCGCATGCCTGGCCGCAAGACCGCATCAACGCGGTGATCGTGGCCGAGGCGCGCAAGGGTCGCCGCGTGGTGCGGCTGAAATCCGGTGATCCCGGCGTCTTTGGCCGCGCGGGCGAGGAACTGACCGCCATCCGTGCGGCAGGAATCGAGGTCGATGTGGTGCCGGGCATCACCGCCGCCTCTGCCGCTGCCGCCGCAATGGGGGAGCCGCTGACCGAACGCGGGGTGTCGGACACGCTGATCCTGACGACCGGTATGGCGCAGGCGGGCGCGGCGCTGCCGGACAGCACGCGGCTGGCCTCTCCGGGGACCACGTCAGTCTTTTACATGTCCGTGCGGCAGGCGGGACGTATCCGCGACGATCTGCTGGCGCGCGGCCTGCCACCTCAGACCCGCATCCGTGTCGGTGTCGACGTGTCAAAGCCCACTCAGCAATTGCTGGACTGTCCGGTGGCCGCCTTGGAAGAGACCTTGCGCGCGGCGGATTGCGACGGCTGTGCCGTGATCCTTGTGACGTGGCCCGCGTATGGCGCGGCCGCTCAGGCGGGCATGGCATTGGCCGGGGTCCGCGTGGCCTGAGGCCAGACAAGGGTTGAAACGCAAGGAGGAGCGCATTGCGCTCCTCCAGTCGTTTCGCGGGTACAAGAGTTCACTTTTTCAGGTTGGTCCAGATCTGGTCGTAGACCTCTTGCGTGGCCTGATCGCAGACCTGAATGAACACGCCCTCGCCTGCCTCGGCGGGTGGGTTGGATTCCGGTTGGGTGGCCAGCGCTGGGTCAAGGAAGGGTTCTACCCCGGCAACGCCCGACACATAGCGCGCATAGTTGGTGACGGCGGCGATGTTTTCCGGTTCCAGCAGGAAATCCATGAACTTCAGCGCGTTGTCTCGGTTCGGCGCGTCCTTGAGCAGCACGACGTTGTCCATCCAGACAACGTAGCCCTGAGTCGGAAAAGCGTATTCGGTGTTTGCGCCTTCTTCACGGGCCTTGGCGGCGAAACCATCATAGATCTGGCCAACGGCGGCGTCGCCCGACACCAGCACCTCTTTTGCGGTGTCAGAGTTGAAAGAGGCCCAATGCGTCTTGGCCTCTTGCAGCATGGCGTTCAGCGACTTGAGCTGGTCGCGGTCGGTCGAACATTGCGGGATACCCATGTGCAACGCGGCCATGGCCATGACCTCACCCTGACTGTCCAGCATGTTGATCTTGCCCGACAGTTCGGCTGGCGGATTGAACAGGATGTCGGTGGTGTTGATGTCACCGTCATAGACGTCCCGGTTCACCGCGAAAGAGGTAGAGCCCCACTGGTAGGGGATCGAATGCGCGCGGCCCGGATCAAAGGACGGGTCGGCCCATTGCGGCAGGATGTTGCCCTTGTTTGCCAGTTCACCGTCCTTGATGGTGTCCAGCAGCCCCTCACCGGCCATGATCTGCACCATGTAGTCGCCCGGAACGGCCACGTCATAGGTGCCGACGGCCCCCGCCTTGAGCGAGGCAAGCAGCGCCTCGTTGCTGTCGTAGGTGTCCATGACCACCTCGACGTCATATTGTTCGCTGAAATTGTCCAGCACCTCTTGCGGGATGTATTCGAACCAGTGGTAGACCACCAGTTTGCCCTCGGCCGCCGCCATGCCAGCGGTCAGCGCCAGCGCCGCCACGGTTGTCGTCATCAGTTTTTTCATTGTCGTTCCCCTCTGTTGGTTCATTTTGTCTTGTCCCTTCGGCTGATCAGCCACGACAGGGTGACCATGACCACGGATATGCCTAGAAGCATGGTGGAAATGGCCATGATGTTGGGCTTGATGCCCTGTTTGACAGCGCCAAAGATTGCGGTGGGCAGGGTTTCGACCCCGGCCCCTTTGACGAAGTTGGTGATGATGAAATCGTCCAGCGACACGATAAAGGCGAGCAGAAAACCCGACACAATCCCCGGTGCCATCAGCGGCAGCAGGATGCGGGTGAACGCCTGCCTGCGGGTGGCGTACAGGTCCATCGCGGCCTGTTCATAGGTCGCCTCGATCCCCTGCATCCGGGCCGAGATCGGCAGGTAGGCGAAGGGGATGCAAAAGGCGATATGCGCCAAGAGGATCGTCAGCAGACCACGGTCAAAGCCGATGGCGTTGAAAAAGATCAGCGTCGCCACGGCGGTCACGATCTCCGGCACCATCAGCGGCAGAGAGATCAGGCCAAAGGATACCATGCGCAGCTTATACTTGCCGCCGCGCAGGATCGCCGTGGCGGATAGGGTTGCGATACAGGTGGCCATCGTCGCGGCGATGATCGCGATGACAAAGCTGTTGCGCGCTGCCAGTTTGAACTTGGCGCTTTCCGGGCCGGTAAAGACATCGGCGTACCAGCGCAGGCTGACGCCTTCCCAATTGGTGATCGAGGGAGAGGCGTTAAAGCTGTAGACCGTCACCACCACCAGCGGCGCATAGAGGATCACAAGGCAAAGGATCGTGATGGCGCGAAAGCCGGGGTAGACGCGCAGGTCGTATTTTCCAACGCTCATCTCAGGACCCCGCCTTGCTTTGTTGCCGGGCAAGGACCAGCAGGATGATCAGCACCAGTGACAGCAGGATCATCGAGGCCGCCGCGCCAAAAGGCCAGTTGCCGGCGTTGCCCTTGAACTGTTCCTCTATCAGCGACCCGATCATGAAATTCTTGGCCCCGCCCAGCAGATCAGGCGCAAGGAACGATCCCATCGAGGGCACAAACACAAGGATGCAGCCCGCGACGATCCCCGGTTTCACGGACGGCAGCAGGATGCGTCGCAGCACCGTCCAGCGCGGGGCGTAAAGGTCTGAGGCGGCCTCGGACAGGGTGAAGTTATAGCGTTCCACGGCGGCGTAGATCGGCAGCACCATGAACGGCAGGTAGGAATAGAACAGCCCCAGTTGCACCGCGACATTGGTGTTCACGATGGACAGCGGTTCACTGATGATCCCGATCCCCATTAGCGCCTCGTTCAACGGGCCTTGGTCGCGCAGAAGGAACTTCATCGACACGGTGCGGATCAGCAGGTTGACCCAATAGGGGATGGTGACGAGGAACAGCCAGAATGTGCGCTGCGCCGGGGCGCGGGTGGCGATGAAATAGGCGGTGGGAAAGCCGATCACGAGGCTGAGCAGCGTCGCTGCCCCCGCCTGCCAGATCGAGCGCCAGAAAATCAGGATATAGGTCCATTCGATCCGTGGCGGGTCGTCCCCGAACAGGCCGCGGTCGAAAAAGAACTGGTCATAGGCGGACAGGCTGAATTCCCAGATCACGCCGCCGCGGAATTCCTTGGTCAGGAAGGAATAGATCAGCATCATCGTGACTGGGGCGAGGACGAGAATGCCCAAACTCACCCATGCGGGCAGCAACAGCCAGCCGCGTGCCGGCGCATAGGTGTCGCTGGTGGATGATCCGCCTGTGGCGGCACCGCCTGCCATCAGTCCATCAGGAGGCGCGCGGCCCCCTGCTCCATGTTGACGAACACCTCTGTGCCCGGATCAAAAGTGCGCCTGTCGCCCCGGCTGGAATTGGGCGCGCGCACGCGGAATTCCGGTCCGTCGTCGAGGTCCAGTATGGTCGAGATGTCGGTTCCAGAAAAGATGTTCTCGCGCACGCGGCCTTTCAGGCTGTCGCCCTGTGTGGGGTCAGACGACAGGGTCAGACGTTCGGGGCGCAGCGACATGTGGACCTTTGCGCCCGGGCCGATGCCCTCGACCGCGTCGCAGGTCAGACGATGCCCGCCGCCAAGGTGGCAGGCGGCCTGACCATCGGTGACGGTGTCGACCGTGACCTTTATCAGGTTGGTCTCGCCGATGAAATCCGCGACAAACATGTTGCGGGGACGATCATAGATCTCACGCGCGTCGCCCAGTTGCTGCACCTCACCGGCGGACATGACGGCGATCCGGTCGGACATGGTCAGCGCCTCTTCCTGGTCGTGGGTGACAAAGATAAAGGTGATGCCGGTGTCGCGTTGCAGGTGCTTCAGCTCGATCTGCATGGCCTTGCGCAGCTTGAGGTCCAGCGCGCTCAGAGGTTCATCCAGCAACAGCACCTTGGGGCGGGGGGCCAGCGCACGGGCCAGCGCCACACGTTGTTGCTGACCGCCGGACAGTTGAGACGGCTTGCGCGCTGCGAATTGCGACAGTTGCACCATCTCCAGCACTTCGCCCGCGCGAGCGCGGGCCTCGGACTTGCTGTTGCCCAGCATTTCCAACCCAAAGCCGACGTTCTCCAGCACGGTCATGTGCGGAAACAGCGCGTAGTTCTGGAACACCGTGTTGATGGGGCGCTTATGCGGCGGCAGGCTTACGATGTCGTCGCCGAACAGGAAAATCGCGCCTTCGGTCACGTCCTCAAACCCGGCGATCATCCGCAAAAGCGTGGTCTTGCCACAGCCAGAGGGGCCCAGCAGGGTAAAGAACTCATTGTCCCGGATAGAGAGCGAAACGCGCTTGAGCGCGGTGAAATCGCCGTATCTTTTGACCGCGTTTTGCACGTCGATCGCATTGGATGTTCCTGTCGCCACGCGTGTCTCGTCCTTGTCCGTATCGGTGGCAGGAGCATAGGAAGACCGCCCGAGGGTCAGAAGCAACGACTGCCTCAGCGATCGTTAGCCTTTGCCTAAGGCCTGCCGATCAACGGGTTTTCCTGCCAGTGCCCGCATGGTTGCACAAAAATGGATCGTGATCGCGTGATTATTGGGCGTTTCCGAAATGCGATGTGGGCTCAGCCCAGCGTGTCGAGCAGTGAGTCGAGCATCACGTCGCAGGCGTCCAACTGGGATCGCAGCAGGTATTCGTCCGGTTTGTGGCCCTGCGCCTCCATGTCGCCGGGCCCGCAGACAACGGTGGGGATGCCAAGGGCGTCAAAGAAACCGGCCTCTGTCCCAAAGGCGACCTTGGTCAGCGTCTGGGTACGGGCAAGGCGCTGGACAAGGCGTGTGACGTCTGTATCTGGCGGGGTGTCGAGGCCGGGATAGGTGGTGACCTGCTCCAGCGTAATCGCCGCGCCGTGGGTGGTGGCGATGTCGTCGGCAAGGGTCTGGATACGCGCCATCAGGGCGTCCGGCGCATCGGCAGCAAGGTGGCGGAATTCGAACAGAACTTCGGCCCGGTCGGGGACGATGTTCAACGCGGTGCCGCCTGACATCTTGCCCACATGGACGGTGCTGTAGGGGATCGCATAGCCGCCGTCCCGCGCGCCGTGTTTTGCCAGATCGTCCTGCATGGAGCGCAGCCCGGCCACCATATCGGCCGCAAGGTGCAGCGCGTTGGTGAAACGCGGGGCCAGCGCGGAATGGCCTGCCTCGCCGTGACAGATGGCGCGGATCGCGCTTTTGCCCTTGTGGCCCACAGCAACCTGCATCGAGGTCGGCTCGCCCACGATACAGGCGCGGGGCAGGCCGATGGCCGGTTGCAGCGCGTCGATCATCCGGCCGATGCCGACACAGCCGATTTCCTCGTCGTAGGAAATGGCCAGTTTCAAAGGTTCGCGCAGGGTGCGCTTGGATGCCTTGTCGGCGCAGGCCAGCATCGTCGCCAGAAAGCCCTTCATGTCGGTGGTGCCGCGTCCATAGAGGCGGTCGCCTTCGACGGTCAGGCGGAACGGGTCGCGGGTCCAGTTCTGGCCCTCGACCGGGACCACATCGGTGTGGGCCGACAGCAGGACACCCGCGCCTGTCGGCCCGATGCTGGCGAACAACCCGGCCTTGTCCTCGACCGGGTCGGGGACGCGGGTGACGGCAAAGCCGCGTGATTTCAGGAAGTCCTCGACATAGGCGATCAGCGGCAGGTTCGACCGCGCGCTGACCGTGTCGAACCCGATGAGCGTGTCGAGAATCTCAAGGCTGGTTGTCATGGCACCAGCGTTTTCAGCGTTTCCAGAACGACATCAGGGTCGGTCTGTGGGTTCACGATACACAGGCGGAACACCATCTCGCCGCGCCAGCGTGTCGGCAGGCACAGCAGCGCACCAGAGCGGCGATGCCCTTCGGCCCATGTGATCATGGCCTCTTCGCTCATGCCACTGGGGCGGAACAGGATCACCGTCAGTTGCGGGCCAAGCAGCAGGTCCAGCCCTTGGATGGCGGCAATCCCCTGTGCAATCTCCTCTGCCACCTCACGCGTGGCGGCGATGGCCTGCGTGTAGGCGCGAGTGCCATGTGTCACCAGCGCGTACCACAGCGGCAGGCCGCGCGCCCGCCGCGTCAGGTGCAGGGCGTAGTCTGATGGGTTCCAATGGGTCTTGTCCACGGTGTCCAGATAGACCGCCTGCTGCCCATGTGCCGCCGCGCCGTGGCCCGCGTCGCGGTAGATCAGCGCGCAGCTGTCATAGGGCGCGAACAGCCACTTGTGCGGGTCGACGATCAGGCTGTCGGCCCGTTCGATCCCGTCGAACGCGGGCCGCATGACCGGATCGGCCAGCGCCGCGCCGCCATAGGCCCCGTCGACATGTAACCACAGGCCGTGCGCCTTTGCGAGGTTCGCCAGCCCCTCGATGTCATCGACCGCACCGCAATTGGTGGCCCCGCCGTTGGCGACGATGGCAAAGACATGCTCGTCCATGTGGGATTTCGCGGCCTCGCCGGACATGCGTCCCGATGCGTCCGCAGGCACAAGGATCACCTCCACATCCATGATCCGCGCAACGGCGGTGATAGAGCTATGCGCCTCGGACGAACACAGGATGGCGCGGCGGTCGCGGCGTCCATGCGTGCGACGGTGCCATTCGCGTGCCGCGTGCAGCGCCGACAGGTTGCCCAGCGTTCCGCCGGCGACAAACACGCCGCCCGCGCTGTCCCCCCAGCCCGCAAGATCGGCAATCCAGCGCAGCGCCTGATTTTCCGCATGGATCGCGCCTGCGCCGCCGTCCCAATTGCCCGCAAAGATGCCCGCCGCGCCAAGGGCCGCGTCGAAACTCAGCGCCGCGCGGCTGGGGGCGGAGGCGACAAAGGACAGGCTGGTGGGATGCCCGAAAGGCCGGGTCGAGGGCACGATTGTGTCGGTGAACAGGCCGAAGGCGGCCTCTCCGCCAATGCCGTCTTCGGTGATCGACCCGCCAAGGATCGGCTCCAGCGCGGCAAAGGCCTGCGCGCCGTGTTTCGGGTCGGGGCCTTCGGCGATGCGCCGGGCGGTCCAGCCAAGGATCTGATCCGTTGCGGCGGGATCAAAGGGAAACGGGTCTTTCATTCCGCGGCCAGCCCGGTGATTTCACGGCGGAAGGGCAGGGCGTCGCCGATGTCCTCGCCGTCCAACTCACGCGCATAGCGGTGGCCCGCGTAGGTTGCCCATGCGATGGGGCCGGGGGCCTCGGCGTCGCCGATGATCTTGACCGATTTGATACCCGCATCGGCCCAATCACCCCGCCGCGCCATCAGATCAGTATAAAGCGCGTTGTTTTCCAGTTTGGAGGTGGCCACGACGACCGCGTCACAGCCAATCTCTGTCAGGCGATCCGTGTAGGTGCAGTTGGTCACGACATGCCCTTTGCCGATGGCGGTGACGCCCCGGTTCAGCACAATCTCAACCCCCATTTCGGCCAGCCGCCGGTGGATCGTGTGCTGTTCCAGCGTGTTCACCGTCCAGTCAGACAGATAGGCAGAGGGCGTGACGATGGTGACCTCACAGCCCTCCTGCCGCAACAGTTCAGCCAGAACGCCGCCCATGTAGTAGTGATCGTCGTCGTAGATCACCACATGGCCAGAGGGTCGCTGCCCGTCCATGATATCGTCAGGCGTGTAGATCGGCGTGGTGGCATCCATCGGGAAGGGCACCACATGCTGGCGGCCAACCCCGTCGCGCCGCCACTTCGCTCCAGTAGCGATGCAGATGTTCTCAAACCCAAACTCAAGGATGCTGTCGGCGTCCAACGCGCTGTCGAAATAGGTCTGCACGTTGGGTTTCTGCCCGATTTGGTATGCGCGGTAATCCGCCACGCGGCCCCATGCAGACAGGCCCGGCAACAGGCGTTCGCGCGCCACGCGCCCGCCGACCGCTGTGCCCGCCTCTGCCAGTGCCACGTCATAGCCGCGTTCAGCCAGGGCGCGCGTCGCCTCCAGCCCTGCCGGTCCAGCGCCCACCACCAGAACCGACTGGCTGTCGCCCTTTGTGTTCATCCGTTCCGGGTGCCAGCCCTTGCGCCATTCCTCCATGAATGTCGGGTTCTGGGTGCAGCGGCTGATCGACATGGTCATGTCGCCGGTGATGCAGATGTTGCAGCCGATACATTCGCGTATGTCCTCGATCCGGCCTTCTTCGATCTTTTTCGGCAGGAATGGATCGGCAATCGAGGGCCGCGCACAGCCGATGGCGTCCAGCGTGCCGCTGCGGATCATCCGTGCCATCACGTCCGGTGAGGTGAAGCGCCCCACACCCACCACCGGCTTGTCCGACAACTCGCGGATACCACGCACCAGCGCCTCTTGCGCGCCTTCCTCCTTGAAGCGCGACGGGCCGGAACAATCCTCCCACGTGCCGTGCGCCAGATCCCAAAGGTCCGGCAGATCCTTGTTCATCTCGACGAACTCACGCACCTCGGCGTTGGAAAAGCCAAGGTCGCCAATGGTCTCATCCAAGGACACGCGCAGGGTGATGCCCATTGTGTCACCCACTGCGTCGCGCATGTCAGCGATCACTTCGCGCGCAAATCGGGACCGGTTTTCAAGGCTGCCACCGTATTCATCGTCACGCATATTGGTCGCGCGCGACAGAAAGTGCTGGAAAATGCCAAAGCCATGCGCGCCATACAGGCAGATCAGGTCAAACCCGCCTGTCTTGGCGCGTTTGGCCGCGTTCACGAACCAGCGGCGCAGATCCTTGATCTCATCCTTTGACAAGGCGCGCGCTTGCATCGGGTCGTTGGTAAAGGTGCGGATCGGGCCGGGGGACACCGCGCGCGGCACCTCTTTGGTGTACAGGTTCGGGCCGTTGATTCCGGAATAGGCCAGTTGAATGCCCGCCAGTGCGCCGTGTTCCTTCATCTTGTCGGCCATGCGCGCCAGCATCGGGATGTCCTTATCCTCCCACAGGCGCAGCTCGATAAAGGGTGTGATTTCAGAGGTATGGTGCATCTCACACTGTTCGGTAAACACCACGCCCCAGCCACCTTGCGACTTGATCCCGCGCATCGCGGCGGCGGCAGAGGGATCGCGATAACCGCCGCCATTGCAGTGCGGCACTTGATAAAAGCGGTTCTTCGCGGTGACAGGGCCGATGGTCAGCGGCTCGAACAGGATATTGTAACGGGGATCGCGCAAGGTCTGCTCCATGATGTTTGGGCGGAGGATACCCATGCCGGGGCCGCCCGAAAGTCCGCCCTGCGAAAGCGTGGCTTAGGCAGGCACTAAGGTCAGACCATCGGCTCGCCACCGATGCGGGCCAGCTTGCCGCTGCGGACAAGATCGGCACCATATTCGATAAAGGCCCGCACCGCATTTGACCGGTCGGCATCCTGCGCGGTCAGGAACCCCATGCGCAGGGACCGCACGTTGCCTGTGATCGGCACGCAGCGCACCGGGTTGCCGTCGGGGGATATGTCACTCAGGGGCCGCACGTTGGCGATGGAATAGCCAAAGTCATTGGCGACAAGGCTGCGCATCACCGCCATGTCGCGGGTGCGTTCGGCAATGACGGGCTTGCCGCCCGCCTTGTCGAAGAAGGACAAGAAGTAGTCGGCGCTGAGCGGCAGGTCCAACAGGACCATCGGATGATCTTTCAATTCCTCGATGGTGACCGCATCCCTGTGCGCCAGCGGGTGCCCGGATCCCATCAGCGCAATGGGGGGCAGGCGCACAAGGCCGGTGAATTGCAGGTCGGCTGGCAGGTCCAGATCATAGGTCAGGGCGATGTCGATCTCTGACCGGCGCAGGGCGCTGAACAGCTCAACCTGATTGAGTTCGGCCTGCCGCAGACGAACCTCGGGGTACTGCGCCTCAAACCCGCGACGCAGACCCGGCAGCACCAGTTGCGCAAAGGTCAGCAGGCAGCCTATGGCCAGCGGCCCGCGCACCTTACCCGCGATGTCGCCTGCAATGTCGGTCAGGGCCGAAGCTTCGCGCAGGACCAGCCGCGCCTGTTCCATCATCTGCCGCCCACCTTGGGTCAGCGACAACCCCTGTGCATGCTGGCGCACAAACAGCGGCAGGCCGAATTCCTGTTCCAGCTGGGTGATCGCGGCAGAGATCGACGGCGAAGAGACATTGATCCGCTCCGACGCACGCGCAATGCTGCCCGCCTCGCCAACGGCAACGAAGTATTCCAATTGCCGGAGGGTGTACCTCAGCATCCTGTGTCCTTGAACGATTGGGTCGCTCAAGCTTTGTCCTTGATGGTCAGGGCGCGCAAGGGGCAGACACTATTCGTCCCCCGGAACGCCGTAAGAGGGCGCTTCGCGCGGGTCGAGCGCGCGCTGAATATAGGCATCCAGTTGCGGCTTGTAGATGTCCCATGCGGTGGCGACGGCCTCGATTGGGCAATCCTCGGTCCAGTCGATGCGCAGGTCGGCAACCGGCCAGCTGACCTTGTCCACCAGCAGCATACCCGCCGAATGCACTGGCCCCGCCTCGCCGCCCGCCGCCAGCCCGGCGCGCATGGCGGCAACCAGACGGTCGCCAAGATGCCCCTTGGAGTCCTCGAATGCCGCCACGATGGCCGCCGGGACGCTGTCATTGGCCAGCATATTGCCGCCCGAGGCCACATCCCGGCCCTGCGCCTGCGTCCAGATTCCCAAGGAGTTCGGCCCGGAATGGATCGCCGTTTCCCCCTGCCCGTCGACCGCCAGCACCTGCCGGTATTCGATGAATTTTCCGCGCCGTTGTACCTCGGCCACCGCCTCTGCCGCACGCATCCCGCCCTGCATCAGGTCCAGCGCCAGCGGCCCCAGCGCTGGGTCGGTGACATTCTGCGAGGCCACGGCCCCAACCCCCGCCCGCGCATAGGCGCAGCGCGCCGCCACGGCGGGGGAAGAGGATGAAATGGCCAGCCCGAACATGCCGGTGTCCGCGCAGCGCGCGACAAGCGAAAAGGTCATGACATTCCTCCGTGCTTCTTCTTGGTAAAAGTACTCAAAATCCGCACTCTCAATCCGGGATCACGGCTGTGGCGTCGATCTCGACCAGCCACTCGGGCCGCGCCAGTGCCTGCACGACCAACCCTGTCGAGACCGGATGCACGCCTTTGATATACTCACCCATCGTCCGGTAGACCGCCTCGCGGTGGCGCACATCGGTGATGTAGACCACCACCTTGACCAGATGCTCCATCTGGCCACCCGCCTCTTCGATCAATTGGCGGATGTTTTGCATGACCTTGTGGGTCTGCTCGGCCGGATCATGACTGTCGAGGTTCCGGGCGGTGTCCAGATCCTGCGGGCATTGCCCACGCATCCAGACGGTGCTGCCACCCCGCGTCACGACCGCCTGACAGAGGTCGTTATCAAGGTTCTGTTCCGGGTAGGTGTCGCTGGTGTTGAAGGTTCGGATGCGTGTGTGGGCCATGTCAGTCTCCGGCGGCGTCCTGATCGGCGCCCTTGGAGGCGTCGATCCGGGACATGAGGTATTGCGCAAAGTCGTAGTTGGGGCGTTCGAGGTGGCTCAGGTGGCCCGGTTGGGCGAGATCCGAACACAGACCGCGATAGACCTTTTCGGTACAACCTCGATCCTCGATGTTGACGTCATCCAGCAGGGTCTTGAGCGCGGTAAAGTTCTCCTGCGCGTCGGGATCATCTGCGTAGTCGTCCGACATGCCGCCGCCAAAGCGGATGTGGACCTGCCCCGGTCCCTTTGGATGCAGTGACAGATACCAGAAATACCCCGGTGTCAGCGTGATCATGAGGCTGGGGTAGATCGCCAACAGGAAAGTCGTGCGCCGCTCATCCCCCTTCAGGCGGTCGTTCGACGGGTGCGCCATGGCGATCCGCAGCTTATCGTCCTTGAGGATCGTGTGATAGTTGAACGCCGCGTGCCCCGGTGGGCAGATCATATCCTCCAGCCGCGACAGCCCGCCGATGGTGCCCGCATGGCAGACCGGCAGGTGGTAGCTTTCCATAAAGTTCTCGGCCAGCACCTTCCAGTTGGTATCCCAGACGTGCTCTTCGTAAAATGCTTCGGTGTAGTTGGTCATGTCGTAGCCAGCGACCATCGCCTCGACCTCGGCCAGCTTTTCGGCCACCGGCGCGGCGTTCGGGTCGAGAGAGACAAAGACCCAGCCCAGCCATTCCTCGCACCGGACTGCGGGCAGGGTATAGGCGTCCTTGCAGAACCCCTCGTTCAGCGTCATCGCGGGCGCGCCGCGCAGCCTGCCGTCCAGATTGTAGGTCCAGGCGTGGTAGGGACACACGATGGCGCGCGTATTGCCGCGCCCCTGCAAAAGCGTCGACATGCGATGCAGGCAGACGTTGCTGAGCGCGCGCAGTTCCCCCGCGCGGTCACGCAGGACGACAATTGGCTGACCGGCCAGTTCGCAGGTGACATAGTCGCCGGGGTTTTGCAGCGCGTCCGCCCGCCCGATGCAGTACCAGTCCTTGCGGAAGATATGCGCCAGTTCCTCATCGACAAAGGCCTGCGTGGTGTAGACATCCACCGGCATCGCGCGGGCGCGCTCAAACGGGACAGAGGTGTTCTGACGCAGTGCCTCGACGGGGTCGATATGATCCTTTGCCATTAGACATGCTCCTTGGGTGAACTGCGCCTGTTGGCGGTCTGGCCAAGAATGCGGCAGGGCGGCGCGGTTGGAAAGCAAAGCTGTGTCTTATCGATGATTAGCGCACCCCTAAGCGGGATTAGCCTGCCCGAAAGCAAGGCTTCATGATTGCCTAGTTTCGACGCCTCCCTGCCCGCGCCTAGGGTCCCCGGCAGTGATGGATCAGAGGACCTTGGGTATGGAACGCACGGATACGGTGGTGGTTGGCGGCGGACAGGCTGGCATCGCGATGAGCGAGCATCTGGGCAAGCAGGGCATTCCCCACATCGTGCTGGAGCGTGACCGCATCGCCGAACGCTGGCGCACGGGGCGCTGGGATTCACTGGTGGCCAATGGACCGGCCTGGCACGACCGGTTTCCGAACCGCGAATTTGCCTGCGACGCCGATGCCTTTCCCCACAAGGAAAGCGTTGCCGACTATTTTGTCGCTTATGCTGAACAAATCGGCGCGCCGGTCCGAACGGGCGTTGAGGTGCATGAGGTAGCGCCCTTGGAGGCGCGGGCCGGGTTCCGTGTGGCCACTTCTGACGGAGAGATCGAGGCGCGGCATGTGGTGGCCGCGACCGGCCCGTTCCAGCGCCCCGCGATCCCGCCGGTGGTTCCAAACGATGCTGGACCGATGCAAATGCATTCCAACGCTTATCGCAACCCCGACCAACTGCCCGACGGCGCGGTTCTGGTGGTGGGCGGCGGGTCGTCCGGCGTGCAGATCGCCGAGGAACTGTTGAAGGCGGGTCGCAGGGTCTACCTGTCGCTCGGGCCGCATGACCGCCCTCCGCGCCGCTATCGTGGGCGCGACAATGTCTGGTGGCTGGGTGTGCTGGGCAAGTGGAACGCGGATTCGCCGGGGCCGGGGACCGAGCATGTGACCATCGCGGTCAGCGGTGCTGAGGGTGGCCAGACCATCGATTTCCGCAAGCTGGCGAACCGGGGCATGATGCTGCTGGGGATGACGTCAGGCTATGAAAACGGCAAGGTCCGGTTTGCGCGGGATCTCAAGGAGAACCTCGACAAGGGGGATGCCAACTACCTGTCGGTACTGGATGAGGCCGATGCCTATATCGCCCGTCACGGGCTGGACCTGCCAGAAGAACCCGAAGCGCGGGTTATTCCCGAAGATCCCGACTGCGTCACCAACCCGATCCTTGAACTGGATCTGGCAGAGGCGGGCGTGGGCACGATCCTATGGGCGACGGGCTATGCGTTCGACTTTAGCTGGATCAAGGCAGATGTCTTTGATGAGCGGGGTGGACCGATCCACCAGCGCGGCGTCTCACAGGAACATGGGCTGTATTTCGTTGGCCTGCCGTGGCAGACCCGGCGCGGGTCGTCGTTTATTTGGGGGGTCTGGCATGATGCCAGATTCATTGCCGACCAGATCGCCATTCAGCGCAGCTACATGGCCTATGAGGGCTCAGCACGCCGGGTGACAGAGGATGCGTGACGCAGGATGAAGCTGGCAGTCTATCAGGGTGCGCCAACGGACGGCGATGAGGCCGGGGCCTTTGCCCGGATCGAACGGTGCCTTGCGGCGTCGGCGGCGATGGGGGCCGAACTGGTGGTGTTCCCCGAGTTGTTCCTGCCGGGTTACAACCGTCCAGACCTGCACCCTGAACGCGCACAGGCGCAGGGCGGCGATTGGGAGAAACGTCTGGCCGCGATGTGTGGCGCGGCGGGATGCGGTCTGGCCGTTGGCTGGGCGGAGCGGGATGGGCAGGACGTCTATAATGTGGCCAGTTGCTTTGACCGGACGGGCCATAAGCTGGCGCATTACCGCAAGGTGCAGCTCTTTGGTCCGATGGAACGGTCGGTGTTTCGACCGGGTGACGCCTATGCCCTGTTCGATCTGGGCGGATACCGCGCCGCCTTGTTGATTTGCTATGACGTGGAATTTGCGCATCATGTGCGCGCACTTGCCGACCAAGGCGCTGAGGTGATCCTTGTCCCCACCGCCAACCCCGCCGGGTTCGGGAATGTGTCGGATCTGCTGGTTCCCGCACGCGCGATGGAGATGGCGTTGACCGTGGCCTATGCCAACTACCACGGCTCAGAGGCGGGGTTGGCGTTTGGCGGGCGGTCGGTGATCGCTGGGCCGGATGGCAATATCCTTGCCAAGGCGGGGCCGGGAGAGGCGCTGTTGATCGTCGACCTTGCGGCGACAAAGGCGGTAGACGAAAACCTGCTTAGCACCCAGCAGCAGGACAAGCGCGATCTGCCCTGATGTGCGGTCAATCCGGATGAGATAAAACTTTCAGAAGAACTCTGGCAGGTAAAGGGTCGGGTCCAGAAAGACTTGTCCGTTCTGCATCCGGTCCGGTGCCTGATGTGCCTCGACCATCATGGCGATGGCGATGTTACTAAGCTGCTCCAATGGGGTGCCCACGATCAGCGAGACATAACCATCATCCATCGCCTGCTGGCTTTCCGGTGTCCATTCGTTGGCCACCATGGCGGTCTGACCCGGAACGCGTTCCTCTCGCAGCGCGGCAAACGCACCTTCCACCCCGCCTCCTGCCAGATACAGCCCGACAAGATCGGGGTGGCGTTCCAGCAGGTCAATCGTCGCCTCATAGGTCAACTGCCGGGTATCGAGGTTGATAAAGGTGTCGAGGAGCGTAAAGCCGGGGGCATTCTCGCGGAAGTGCGCGCGGAATCCGGTCTCGCGCAGTTCATGCCCATGCCATCGGTTGCCGCCTACAAAGAGTGCGATCTTCCCTTGTTCTCCGGCAGCAAAACTCAAAGCGTGCGCCGCTCCGCGACCAATTTTCAAGTTGTTGGTGCCAATGTAACTTCGGCGGGTTCCTTGCGCGAATTCTGAGAGCAGAGCAAAGGTTGGAACGCCGTTTGCGGACAGTCGGTTGACCGTTTCGGAAACGGCTGGGTGATTGACCGCAACAGCGGCCAGAACATCCACCCGGCTGGCCATGCGGTCAAGTTGTGCCGCTGCATCGCGCGGGGCTGCGGATGCGGCAAACTCCAAAACCAACTTGACCCGTGCTGTGGTGCAGTCTGCGGCCGAGCGGACAAGGTGATCGGCGAACCCGCGATAAAAGGACTGCTTTTCCTTTTGGAGCAGGACACCGATCCGCACTTCGGGCAGTAAGGCCGTGGCCTGCTGCGACATCAGAGTGTGCCCATGATAGCCGATCCGCGCCGCCGCCTCGGCGACCTTGAGCGCGGTTTCTTCGCGCACACCGGGCGCGCCCGCGACCACCCGGTTGACCGTGGCGATGCTGACTCCGGCTTCCTGCGCCACGTCACGTAATGTCGGTCGATTGGCCAAGACGTACCTTTGATAGTTTCAGATCATTGTTTGCTGCGCTGTCTGATACCTCAAGAGACGTTTTGTGTCTGTGGGTATGGCGCATGATCGGGTTTTTCGTTTCATTGCACCACCGACAAATGGACCGGGGAGGGCGCGAAATGGCAAGAAGGGACTATTCACTGCTGGGCGAGGACGCGCGGCGTGCTGTCCAAAACGGACTTGCCGCCGCCGAGTGGTATCACACCGACATTCCGCGCAAGGAAATGAAGGCGCTGATGCAACGTGCCGATCAACCGGCGATCCGCGACACATTTGTCCTGTTCGGATGCATGGTGGCCTTGGCCGGTATTGGTATTGCACTCTGGCCGTCGTGGTGGTCCGCCCCCTTCTGGCTGGCATACGGCGTGCTGTATGGGTCGGCGATGGATTCGCGCTGGCATGAATGCGGGCACGGCACAGCGTTCAAGACGCGCTGGATGAACGACTGGCTGTATCAGGTGGCCAGCTTTTGCATGGTGCGCAACCCCGTCACATGGCGGTGGAGCCATGCCCGCCACCACACCGACACGATTATCGTTGGGCGCGACCCGGAGATTGTCGCCATGCGGCCCCCGGCACTTTTCCGGATCGCTCTGAATGTCTTTGGTATCCTCGATGCGTGGAACGGCTGGGCGCGGATGCTGCTGAACGCCTCTGGCCGGGTGCATCCCGAAGAGGCGGATTACATCCCCGAACAAGAGCGGCCCAAGGTTGTGCGCATCGCCCGCATCTGGGTGGCCATTTACGCCGTCACGATTGGATTGGCGCTGTGGACAGGGTCGATCCTGCCTCTGATGGTCATTGGCCTGCCCCGGCTTTACGGCGCGTGGCATCATGTGATGACAGGCGTCCTGCAACACGCGGGTCTGGCTGACAATGTGACGGACCACCGGTTGAACTCTCGCACTGTCTACATGAACCCGATTTCGCGCTTTGTTTACTGGAATATGAACTATCACGTCGAACATCACATGTTCCCGATGGTACCCTATCACCGCCTGCCCGACCTGCATGAGGCGATCCGCCATGATTTGCCGACACCCAGCCCCTCGATTCTGGCGGCCTATGCCGAAGTGATCCCGGCGCTGCGGCGGCAGCTGGCCTACGAAGACTACTTTCTGAAACGCGATCTGCCGCCTCGGGCGAAACCCTACCGCGAGGATTTTCATGTCAGCGCGCTGGGCGTCCCGGCGGAATAAGGAGAGACATCATGCCTTGGATTGACGCCTGTGCCACCGATGACATCGACCAAGAGGACCTGATCCGCTTTGATCACGATGGCCGCACCTTTGCGCTCTACCGCAGCCCAAACGACGAGTATTTCTGCACCGATGGCCTGTGTACACATGAGCATGTGCATCTAGAGGACGGGTTGGTGCAGGACTATGAGATCGAATGCCCCAAGCACAACGCGACCTTTGACTATCGAACGGGGGAGGCATTGCGCGCCCCGGCCTGTGTCAACCTGAACACCTACCCGACACGGGTCGAAACCGGACGGGTCTGGATCGAGGTCTGAAAGCGCAGATTGATAAAGTCAGCTTCGTCCGCTTCGCAACGTCACAACCGCCCCGAACAGCGCTAGGCACACGATCAATGTCAAGGACAGGGTCGCGGGGATGCGGGGATAGAGGGCGGCTTGCGCGGTGCTGGGCGGGACAACGACCTGAAAGATGCTGCGGTTCAGCGCAGCTTCGCGGTTGGCCTCTGCCTGCGTTGCAATCGCCGTTCTGACCGCCTCGCGTGCCAGTTCTAGGTTCAGGGAGGCGCGTTCATATTCCATCAGCATGTTGTTGAGCGGCGTCGGAGAGGTGCCGTCCGGTGACACCAGTTGCGCGCGTTCCTTGTCGATCTGTGCGGCGATATGCGTGGCCAGCGCGATCAGCTTTTCGGTCTGGCGGCTGTCGCCGACTCCGGCGATCTGGGCCTTCTGGATGTCGTTGTCGATCCGGTAGGCCTCATTTTCGAGTTCCTTGATCCGGGCATATATATTCTCGACCCGGTTCTTGGGGTCGACGTCCTGATATTTCAGCTGCAAGGCAACCAGCGCGGTCTGCGCGTCCTGCACCTGTGTTTCGGCAATCCGGCGCATATCGGCGGCGTGGGATTGGCGTTTGTCGAACAACATCTGCCCCAGCCGGGACACCTGCGATTCCGCGTTTCTCAGCACGGCCTCAGACACCAGAATGGCCTGTTCATGGCTGTCGGCGCGCACAAACAGGGTCAGTAGGCCGCTTTGCACATCGACCGAGGATTCGACGAAACGGTCGAACTGCATCCGTTTGCTGACCGACAGCACCGGGATCGTGCGCAGGCGGCGGATGGGGTCGATTGCGTCACTGCTGAGTTCGGTGACGATGCCGATTTCCTCTTCGAGAGAGTCCATCAGCGCCTGACTGTTGATGTAAGTGTCGGCGCGGAACACTTCTTGCAGGTTGGCGGGTTTTTCAAGACCGCCCAGCAGCCCCGCCTGCACGCCCGATCCGGAATTGCCGGTCTTGGTGATGGCGATGACAGAGCGCGCCTCAAAAAGCGGCGTGGCCACGAACATCAGGTAAGCGGCGACCAGCAGGACGGGCAAAATGACGATCGCCCCGAACAGGGCCCAGGTCTGGGGAACTTTCAACCGGCGTTGTGGCCGCGTGGTGGCGTGGGCGGGTATCGGGTCGTCTGACGGGACTGACTGTAGAAACACCATCGCGGCGGACTTGGGGTCTTCTGCCACAGCCGGGGCGTCTGGTACTTTGGCGACAGGCGGCGGCTGCTGGCGCGCCGCTGTGTCCGCCGCCGCGATGGCCGCGCGCTTGTCTTTCCAAGCGGCTATTCCTGCGTCTTCTTTCGCTGCCGGGTTCGACATGTCACACCCTCAAATAAGCTCGGATTGGTTGGTTTTCTGCAGGTCCAGCGCGTCCTGCGCCACGTTCAGGTCATCGCAGGGCACAAGGCGTTTGTTGATCAACACGTAAAACCGGTCACAATACTGTTTGAGTTGCCGCACATTCCGCGACAGGAACACCAGACCGCCGTCGGACAGGCGCTGCGTCAGGATCTCGTCACATCTCTTGCGCTGAAACGGCTCACCCACGGTAATGACCTCATCGGCGATCCACATGGCCGGACCGGGGACGGAGACGGCACAGGCATAGGCGAGGATCGCGCGCTGGGTCGGGGTCAGGTCCTGCATCATCTTGCGCGGCAGGCCGGGGATGCCGGAAAACTCTGCGCAAAAATTTACGGCGGCGTCGGTCGGCATTCCGACCAGACGTTCAAAGATATGCAGGTTGTCGCGAACGCTGAGCGCGGGATGCAGGAAGCCGGCAAATCCGATGGGCCAACTTACACGGCCCTCGCGGTGAATTTGTCCCCGGTCCGGCTGGTCAATACCCGCCAACAAACGGGCGAGAGAGGACTTGCCGGTGCCGGGGGACGCCAGAATGCCGACACGTTCGCCGCGCCGGAACGTGGCGGATGCGTCGGTCACAATCGGTTCACGCCGGAAGAAGCCCGGCTTGAGGATGCTGACCTGATCAAGCGTTATCATAGCCGCCCCCGCATGATGCGCCGCTTGGTGGCGAACCGCTCCAGCGGAAGCGAAATCAGGAAAAAGGCAGCAGCGACGACGATCGGATACCAGACATTGGAGAAATGTGACGTAAAGCCAAGGAAATAGCCCTCACGCAGGATTTCCGTCACATGCAGGAAGGGGCTGTACCACAGGATGTCGCGCACCGGGCCGGGAAGCTCGGCGGCGGTGTAAAAGACCCCCGACAGCCAAAAGAACGGGCGCAGGATAAGCGGCACAGACCGCGCAAAGGTGTCGCTGAGTTGCGCGCCGATGGCCACGAAACGCCCCACTCCGCAGCCCAACATCCACGTGATCGCCAGCGCCAAAATGACAGTGGGCAAGGCGTGCGGAAGCGCGGCTCCAAAGAAAACTGTTACTGTCCCGAAGATCAGCAGAGCCGACACGATCAGGTTGAACCCTTCCAGCAGCATCGAGGACCAAAGGATGTCATCGTTGGACACGGTCGCGAAATAGCGCATGTAGCGATGCGCACTCAGCACCCGGCTAAGGGCGGTCACGGTCTGGCGGAAGGCCACATAGGGCAGGATTCCGGTGGCCACAAAGATCGCCAGTCCCGCGTCGATGGGTGGGGTCCGCTCTAGATAGACAAACAGCCCGACAATCAGGGCGATCCAGACGGCGGGCGTGATATAAGCCCAGAGATAACCCAGCATACCACCCGCAAAACGGGTTTTCCGTTCGCGGTTCAGCAGGACCATGATCCTGCCAAAGGTGCCCGGAGGCGTGATATGCGGAGCGGCGATCATCATTCAGACCCGATAATAATCCCGATACCAGTTGACGAAGTTGCGGATGCCTTCGGCCACCGGCGTATTGGGGCGGAAACCGGTCAAGGCCTCCAGCAGATCGGTATTGGCCCATGTCGCCGGAACATCCCCCATCTGCATGTCCATCATGTTCTTGGGAATCTCCCTGCCCAGCGTCTTTTCCAGCTCTGTGATGAACTCCATCAGCGGCACCGACGCGCCGTTGCCGATGTTCATCGTGCGGAAGGGGGCGACCGGGCTGAGGCTGTCACCGGGGATGGGTGTTGTGCGGCCCTCGACCTGCGGTGGGGGCGTGTCGACCAGCAGGCGGATGGCGTGAACCAGATCGTCGACATAGGTAAAGTCGCGCGCCATCTTGCCGTGATTGTAGACGTCGATCGTCTCACCGGCGAGCGCGGCGCGCACGAACTTGAACAGTGCCAGATCGGGGCGGCCATAGGTGCCGTACACGGTGAAGAACCGGAACATCGTCGTCGGGATGTGCCACAGGTGCGCATAGGAATGCGCCATCGACTCATTTGCTTTTTTGGTCGCGGCGTACAGCGTCAGGGGCAGGTCGGTCTTTTGCGTCTCTTCAAAGGGCATCTGGGTGTTGCCGCCATACACCGAAGAGGTCGACGCCATCAGCAGGTGATCCACTTTGGCCTCCCGTGCAGCCTCCATCAGGTTGAAGGTGCCGGTCAGGTTGGAGTCGATATAGGCACGCGGATTTTCAAGGCTGTAACGCACGCCCGCCTGCGCCGCGAGATGCACGATGGCATCCGGTTGTGCCTCTGCCACCGTCTTGGCCAGCAGGTTATTGTCTTCCAGCATCCCGATCTGCGCGCGAAAGTTCGGGTTCTTTTCAAGGATCGCGTGCCGGGTCTTTTTCAGGTTCACATCGTAGTAGTCGGTCAGCCCGTCATAGCCGACGACGGAAAACCCCTCATCCAGCAGATGCTTTGCCAGATGAAAGCCAATGAACCCTGCGGTTCCGGTGACGAAGATCGTTGCCATTCAGTGTGCCTGCTCGATTGTATTGAAAAGGTCGGTTGTCCTGTTCAGGATCGTTTCGACCGAAAAGCGATCTGTGGAATGGGCCATCGCCGTGGCCCCAAAACGCGCCAGCCGGTCGGGGTCCGACAATAGCCGTTCCAGTTCTGTGTCCAGTTCTTGTTCGGGGATCTCATTCGCATCGGATAGGATGACACCGGTCACGCCCTGTTCGACAACCTCATCGGTGCCGCCGGCGGGCGTGGCCAGAACCGGCGTCCCGACAAGCTGGCTTTCGATCAGCACGTTGGGCAAGCCCTCCATCTGGGCAAGGTGCATGAGCAGATCCGCGCGGTGCATGTAAAAGCCAACGTTGCTGCGGATACCTACCGCAAAGACGCGGTGCGAGAGGCCCAGCGTTTCGATCAGCGCCCGCGCCTCTGGCAACAGCGCGCCGTCGCCCAGCATCACAAAGCGCGTGTCGTCATGTTTCGTCAGGTAGCGCGCGGCGGTTTCGATCCATTGGAGAGGGCGTTTGTTGGTGTCGAAACGGAAGACGCCCAGCACGGTTTTGGTGCAGGGCTCTGTCTGGCTGAGGATGTCATACCACAGCGCCTTGTCGGTTTCGTCCCCGTCCGCCGCCATGACATTGACCGCGTTGGGGATCACCTGAACTGCGCCGGGCGAAAGCTTTAGCCATTCCTCATAGGCGGTCGCCGCTTTTTGGCTGTTGGCGGTGAATGTGACATGCGGCATCCGCGCAAGGGCGGAGTACAGCACCGGCAATTCCTCGCGGAAAAACGTGGGGCGCAGGTTGGGGGGCAGCCCGCGAAACGATGTGACGATGCGCGGGACACCGGCCAGAACGGCGGCGATGGCGGATTGAATGATACCACCGTCCTGCCAGAGGTACGCCACGTCGGTCTGGTGCGCGCGGAAATGGCGGATCAACTGGCAGGTATAGCGCTGCACATCCGGTGCCAGAAGATCGATCAGCTCGGCCAGTTCGTCAGAGATGTCTTCCAGTTCGGCAACCGCGATCTGTCGTTCCTCGGCCAGAACGCGGACCGGCACGCCCGCGTCATTCATCATCGGGCGATAGAAATCGGCCCCGGTGGCCGGATTGGCGTGTTTGACCCAAACCTCGGGTGAGGGGCTGGCGGTCTGCGTGCTGCGCTCTTTGAACGCGCAGGCAATGCGGGTCATCTGACGCTCGGCCCCGCCGGTGCCCAACTGCCCGCTGAAAAAGACGATGCGTTCGGGACATGCGTTCTGGCGCGGCGACGGCGCCCGCGCAAAGATCTCATCGATCACCGTCGCGGAATGCGACAGATTGAATTTGGCCATCATGCCTGCTTTTTGCTCAACTTTGGCGAGCATTTCTTGAGATGCTCTGCCCATACGTTCGCGGGCATAGACGCCTTTGGCAACCTCTGCAGCATCGATATATCGCGACTGTTCCAAAAGTGCCTTTATGTAGTCCATTCGAAGGGCCCGATCACGGGGGTGCAACACGGACAGGGTTTCCCAAAGCTGGTCAAGCTCTTCCCAGGCCTTGAGTTCCACAAGACCGGGCAATGCGATACGGGCCTGAGACAGCGTGCGCCAGCAATCGGGATACAGGCGCGCGATATGGTCGATGCCGTCGTCCACGCGCCCGTCGCGGCGATACCACCGCATCAGCATCCGCAGGGCCAGCGCGTCGTCGGGGTAGCGGCCTTGCAATTGGTCCCACAGGGACCGCATGTCACGTTCCGTGCGGGTTCTTTCCAGCAACAAACCACAGGCCAGCGCAATGTTCTTGTCGGCGCGGTAGTCTTTTAGCACCGGTTCCAGACGCTTGAGGATGTCCGCTGCCATTTCGGCCCGGGTGATGTTGCGGGACAAGTCAAAGATTTCTTGCGACACGCCGTCCGGCAACGGTTGACCGTTCCCGGAGAAGTCCCGCTGGTCCGCAAGCGTTACCATCGGTTACACCTCGGCGTGCAGTCTGCGCCGAACGGTTTCGGCTTCGGTCTTCAGTTTCGGCGTCTTCTCATCGGCTAGCCCGATGATCTTGCTGGCAGAAGTTTCGGCAAGAGCGTTGTTCCCGGTCTTGACCGCCGCACGCATGAGCAAAATCCACACATTGATCTTGGTCGGCATCTGATGGACTGCCGAAAGACCAAATTCGATAGCTTGGGCAAAGTTACCCTGATCGTATTGCACCCGGGCGCGCCAGAGATCGTATTCCGGCAGCGGGATCGCAAGCGCCGCAACCTCGGCCTCCAAGGCGGATAGAGCGTGCCAATCCCGCGCCTTGCCAGCCGCGCGGTACCGGGTCACGAGGTCGATCTTGGCCGCGCGCAGGGCTTGGCGGATGGCTTGATGTCGTGGGTCGGCTTGCTGTACGGCGGTCAGCGCCTGTACGCGCTCCAACGGCAGTTGCATGCGAGCGGCCTGTTCTGTCCAGCGGTCGAGCAGGGCAATCAATTCCTTGTCGCGTAGGCGGTCCAGGTCGTGCAAGTCGCGCCAGCGGGCGATGATTTGTGTGGCCACTTTGACGCCACGACGATTGGCGACCGAGGCGGCGATACGGGCTATGTCCGACGCGCACTGGCTGCGAAAGATCAGGGTCTTTATCGGAGCATCGACGTGTTCCAGCGCCGTCTCGATGGACTCCACGGAAAAGCGCATCTGGACCTTGCTCAACTGTGCGGGTTCCAGCGTTTCGGACAGATCCATCTGTTGCGAGACGACAAGGTCCGCCAACACCTGTGAGGCACGTTCTGCGGTATGGTGCTGGCGGCAGGCCTCGACGGCGAAAGCGGCGGCACTGGCCGTATCGCCGACAGCCGCCGCGCGCAGGGCCACATCGGTCAGAACCTGACAGGGCAGGGCGACGAAATTATCGTTCACATCCGTGGCCAACAGTTTGGCGGTCTCGAACAAGCCCAGAGTGCCTGCCTTGTCAACGCTCGCAGGGATGTCCAGCGCGTCCACCGAAGAGGTCGCTTTGGCAGACAGGTCGGCATGGAATTCCGCCTGCGCAGCCTTTTGGGCGCGACGCACCTTCTTTTGCAACGGGCGAAAGTCAGCGGTCGTGTCAGACAGGGCCAACAGGCGGGCGGTTGCGTCCGCGTATTGGCCAGCGGCGCAGGCGGCCTCGATCTGCGCCCGGAAGGTGTCGGGCCGTGCAGTGCCGCCGCTGACGGAGGCATCCGTCCGGGGGGCGATGAACCGCTTTATCCAGTCATCCATGACCGCAGTGCTGAACGACGTGGTGAAGTGCGCAAGGCTGGTGCTGTCATCCTCGATCGCCGCAGGCTGGCCGAATTCGGCCATCAGTTGCGTGGGATCATAGAGATCAAGCCCGGCGTTCCTGACCTCTTCGCCGACCAGATTGATGAAGGTCGCGCGGGATTTGATGGGTTGACCGTCCGGTTTGCAGGCATTGACGTGAGACACAAACACCACATCCGGCAACAGGCGCGACAGGGTCTGAATATCTTGAGCAAGTCTTTCACGCGTCACGTAGGTCAGCTTGATCCGCGACAGGACGGCAGAGTCGGCGCGCTGCGCGTCCGTGGCCGACCATGTCTTGTTCACGAAAGTCGCCGTTTTGGCGAAGTCGCCGCACTGGGCGGTGTCCCAGAAGGCCTGCATCCGCAGCGGATCGGCAAAGAAATCGGGGAATGTCGACTTGAGGTAGTTCAGTTGGACGGACACACCGTCGATGGTCAGTTCCTTGGCGGAGGCCAATTCGATCACGTACAGATCGGACGGTGTATGGGTTTCGGACGACAGCGTTGCGAGTTGATGGGACCGTGACACAAGCGGCCAGACATCCTCCGCAATTGTCACCTCACCCCGCAAAAAGCGTGCCAGTTGCACCGCTTCGGCGGGCGAGTGGCAATACCCATAACTCCGGGTCAGGTTCAGACGGATGCCGCGCGTGGATTGGCCCAGACGCAGCGGCGTCGCAATCCGGCACGAGCCGATCGGTGTGATAGTGAACATCACTTCGCGCCCCCGCGTTTGTCCGTTTATAGTGACCAGTAGGTCATACCTTCGGGTTTATCCGACTTCCGGTGAACGCCTTTGACATCCATCAGGACGCCCCCATCGCGGATGCGGCTCAGGAAGTTCCGGTCGTTCAGGTACTCCCGGTGGGCGGTGGCAAGGACCATCAGGTCCAGATCGGCCAGCTCTTCGGTGTCGCACAGGGTCACGCCATAAGCCTCTGCTTCGTCCTGATCGCAGTGCGGATCGTGTACCAGCAACTCGATGCCATAGCCGCTCAGCATCTTGATCAGGTCCAGCGCCTTGGAATTGCGCATGTCGGGCACGTCTTCCTTGAAGGTGATGCCGCAGATGGCAACGCGCTTGCCCGCGATAGCGCCCCCTTGTTTGAGCAGGAACCGTAGTGCCGCATCGGCCGTATGACGCACCATCGCCTCGTTCGTGCGACGTCCGGCCATGATCAGCTGCGGGGTGTGTCCCACCTTTTCCGCCAGCGTCGCCAGGTAGTAGGGGTCCACGCCGATGCAGTGTCCGCCAACAAGGCCGGGCGTCATCGCGACGAAGTTCCATTTGGTCGAGGCGGCCTCGATCACGTCATGGGTGTTGACGCCGATCTTGTCGCAAATCATCGACATTTCATTCATCAGGGCGATGTTGATGTCGCGCTGTGTGTTCTCCAGCACCTTCGAGGCTTCGGCCACCTTGATTGTCGGTGCGGCGTGCAGGCCGGCCTCGATCACGGTCTCATAGACGGCGCGGACCCGTTGCAGTGTGGACGGGCTGTCGCCGGAGATGACCTTGATGACATTGGTTACGGTGTTGACCTTGTCGCCGGGGTTGATCCGCTCAGGGCTGTAGCCAAGGCCAAAGTCCTCACCCATCTTCAAGCCGGACAGACGTTCAAGGATCGGGGCGCAGATTTCTTCGGTGGCACCGGGATAGACGGTCGATTCAAAGACCACCACGTCGCCCTTTTTGAGGTGCGGTCCGACGGTCTCACAGGCCGAGGTCAACGGGCCCAGATCGGGTTGGCGGGCGTCGTTGATCGGTGTCGGCACGGTGACAATATAAAAGGAGGCGTCTGAGATGTCTTTCAGGTCCGTGCTGGCCCGCAATCCACAGCGGCGCAGCAGCACTTCATCGACCTCGTTGGAGGCGTCATAGCCGCGAGCGATCTCATCCACGCGTCTCGTTGAGATATCAAGCCCTTGTACATGCTTGAACTTTCCGGCCAGTCGCACCGCCAGCGGCAGGCCGACATAGCCCAGCCCGATGACGGCGATGTTTTCGAAACTCGCCTTCGTCGGGGCGTTGTCCGCGACAAGATGGATCGCCGGTTCGATCCGAGTAACCCGTGCGCGCCGGTCAAGGCGGGCGTTCTGCAGTGTTGTGGAGACCATGAGACTTCATCCCTTAACGTTCTGTTAATGAAGATGAACAGCAAATGTGGCGAAAATTGGGGCCAATGTTGAAACATTGGGGCCGGCAGCGCCGAAGTGTTTCCGCTGCGGGAACAGTCACCTTGGAATGACGGGATTTTGGGCGTGTTTGGCCGGGTTGGGACCCCAACGCCTAGGGGCCGTAACACATCAGAGCCCCACATATACCCCAATAGCTTCATAAGCCAAACACATTCTCAGGGTTAATAAAGGCTTAATTAACCATCCGACGTATGAACGCGTGGTTTGAAACGGTCGGGCCAAATTGGATCGGTGGTGCAATTTTGCATCACTCCCCATGCCTGCCCGACCGTGGCTAGCCAACCGTGCGTCCCCAATCAGGAAAGGCACGTCATGTTTTCGTTTCACTACCCTGCCAGTGGTGTTTTTAATTTGTACGGTTCGTTTAACTACAAGGTCAGCTTCCAGTGGCCCTCTTCTCAACATGGAAACTGTGCCGATCAGTCGCTGCAGATATTTCAGCGCGAGACCGCGGACTATACGAAAAAGTCCATCTCGGGGAAGTTGCCGACGGACCTTCAGTTTGACGAAGACACAGCCGGGAATGTCGACCTCTCGGATATCAAGTTCAACAGCATCGCCAACAAGTCAGAAACCCTCACTCTGGAGTTCAAGACCGGGGCGGGAACCTTTGATGCGACGGGCACACAGAAAGTTACTGTGACCGGCACCGGGACCGGCACGCTTTACCTGACGGGCACCCGCAAAGATATCACGGACTACCTGAATGACGCGAACGCGGTGACCTACACCGGCGCGCAGGATGACTTTGGCGACAATGCAGCGACGATCTCTTTGCGCGCTGCGGTCGACGGCGACCTGATCGACCTTGGGTCGATGAATGCCGACATTGCCGATGTTACCGACGACTTCATGGGGACGCCGCAGGACGATACGCTCAGCGGTGATCGCGGGATGAATGCCATTGTCGGGCTGGCCGGAGATGACAGTCTGAATGGTCTGGGTGGTAATGACATCATCCAGGGAGACGCGGGTGACGACACGATCTCTGGTGGTTCGGGTGCGGACACGCTGAATGGCGGGGCCGACGAAGACGTTCTGTTTTACTTTGGATCGGTCGGCGGGGTCACCGTGGACCTGAACGAAGACGGGGCAGGGTTTCAGCAGGCGTCGGGTGGCGATGCCGAGGGTGACATCATCTCTGGCTTTGAGCACGTCTATGGTTCTGAGCATGCCGATGTGATCACGGGCAATGCGGGGCGCAACATCCTGTTTGGCTATGCGGGTGACGATGTCATCAACGGTCTGGACGGTGACGATGTGATCCGGGGTGGTCTGGGTGCCGACACGCTGGACGGCGGTAACGGAAACGACTGGGTCCGCTACGTCGAGTCGGCGTCCGGCGTTACGGTCAATCTGACGGTGGGCTGGGACGGCTTTCAGTCGGCCTCTGGCGGTGATGGCGAAGGCGATGTTCTGTCCGGGTTCGAGAATATCCAAGGATCCGATTTCGGCGACGATCTGACCGGCGACGCGGGCAAGAACTACATCCTTGGTTTTGACGGCGATGACATGATCGACGGCGGGGCCGGCAACGACACGATCCGTGGTGGCGAAGGGGCCGATACACTCGAAGGCGGCAGCGGCGCTGACGTGCTGCAATACACGGACTCCGCAGGCGGCGTAACGGTTGACCTCAACGCCGATGCCTTTGGGATGCAACAGGCCTCTGGCGGCGACGCGGAAGGGGACGTGATTTCCGGTTTCGAGCATGTCTATGCCTCCAACCACGATGATATGCTGACCGGCAACGCCGCCCGGAACATCCTTTATGGCTACGACGGGATGGACACCCTCAATGGCGGTGAGGGCAAGGACGTTCTGCGCGGTGGTGACGATGCGGACAGCTTTGTCTTCAACTCGGCGCTTGTTGCCGCGAACGAGGACCGGATCATCGATTTCGTCGCCGGCGAAGATGTGTTGGTTCTGGACAGCGCCGTGTTCACGGGCCTGACCAGCGGTACGTTGGATGCGAGCATGTTCGTTGCCAATGCCGACGGCGTGGCCACAACTGCCGATCAGCGCATCATCTATGAGACCGACACCGGCAAGGTCTACTACGACAGCGATGGCAGCGGCGGCGCCGAGGCTGTGGCCTTTGCCCAGCTTTCCTCATTGCCGACGATTGGCGCGGACGATTTCCTGATCGTGTAAAACGGTCTGCCGGGCGATCCTTCTCCCGGGACGTCACAAAAATGGCGGTGCGATTCTTCCGCGCCGCCATATTCTATTTATTGCATATCTGAATTTGGACCTGTATTCATCGGGCATTGAAATCGTCGGTCCATGCGGGGTTTTCCGTTTCGGGGCGATGTCCCGGCGCGGGGTCTGCGCCGCCGAAAGGGGAATACCCGATGCCCAAATTCATCAAGTGGTTCGCGCGCGCGCTGGCTGTTTCCGTTCCGGTGGCGCTGGGCGTGGTGACTGTTGCCTATTCAGACAACCTTCGGAAACCGCCCGCCATCAAAGAGACATCGCGCCCCACCGTGGCCGTGCGCGTGGTGACATTGGCCCCGATAGAGGTGGTGCCGCGCGTGACCGGGTTTGGAAGTGTCGAGCCCGCCCGGGAATGGCGCGCCGTTGCGCGGGTCGATGGCGAAGTGGTCGAGGCGGCCCCGGATCTGGCAAACGGCGAGGTCGTGTCAGAGGGTACGATGCTACTGCGGTTCGACGATACGGATTTTCAGCTGTCGCTGGCCCAGATCGACGCGCAACTTGGGGCCCTTGTGGTGAAGGACCAGACGCTGGGGGCCAGCCTTGGCATCGTGACCTCCGATCTGGAATTGAGCCGCGCCGAACTGACCCGTCAGGAAACGCTGGTCGAGCAGGGGGTGGCGACACAGACCCGGCTGGACACGGCGCGCAGGGCAGAACTTGCGGCGCGCGCCAAGGTTGTCGAGGTCGAGAACCAGTTGTCGCTCAACGCTGCCGAACGTGAGGTGCTCAAGGCGCAGCGGGCCGTCATCGCGCGATCGCTGGCGTTCACCCAGATCAAGGCCCCTTTTGACATTCGCATCGGCGAGGTATCGGCGGAACTTGGGCAGGTTGTGACACGGGGCCAGACGCTGGTGACCGCCGAGGGCATCGAGGCCGCAGAGATAGCCGCGCAGTTTTCGCTTGGGCGGATCGGGCCGTTGTTGCGCACGATGGACGAGGGGGCCACCGTTCGGGATCTCAAGGCGCGCGTGCGACTGCCTGCACCGGGGCACACGGTGATGTGGAACGCCACTGTGGATCGCGTGGGCGAGGCCATTGACGCGCGCACTCAAAGCACGGTGATCGTCGTGCGGATCGACGCGCCCTATGCGCAGGCCGAGGCGGGCAAGCGTCCGCCCCTGCGGCGCAATACCTTTGTCGAGGTCATCCTGACAGCGCCCAAGCGCAAGGCGCTTGTCGCGCCGCTGGACGCGGTACGTGGCGGTAAGGCCCTGATCGTTAGCGCCAAAGGCACGTTGGAGGCGCGCGCCGTGACCGTGGGATACACCATCGGGGACATTGCGATTGTGACCGAGGGTCTGTCCGAAGGCGACAAACTGGTTGTGACCGATCCCGCCATCGCGGTGCCGGGTATGGCGGTCAAGCCGGTCGAGGACAAAAAGGTGTTGGCCCAGATCGCCGCCGCGGCCTCTGGCAAAGGCGGCAAGTGATGATCCGTCTCTTTGCCGTTCACCCGACAGCCGCCAATATCCTCATGCTGGCGCTGTTGATCCTCGGACTGGCCGCGCTGCCGACGCTTCAGCGCGATACGTTCCCTCTGACCCCGCCGTCCGAGGTCGAAATTCGGATCGCCTATCCCGGCGCTTCACCCGCCGAAGTCGAGAGCGGCATCTGCAAAGTCGCCGAAGACCCGCTGCGCGCCGTCGAGAACCTGACCGAACTGTCCTGCCTGTCGCGCGACAACATGGCCGTGATCACTGCCGAAATTGTCGAAGGTGAGGACATGACCCGCTTTCACAATGACCTAAAGGCGGCGGTGGACGGCATCGGGCAATTCCCGGATCGGGCCGATGATCCCGTGACCCGCGTGGTGGAACGGGTGGCCTCTGTTGCCTCGATTGCGGTTACCGGGCCGGAAGACCCTCATGTTCTGTTGGCCTATGCCAATGCCTTGGCGGAGCGGCTCAAGGCCGATCCGGCGATCACGCAGGTCGACATTTCGGGGTTTTCGGACCGCGAGATTGTCATCTCCTTCGATACGGCGGCCTTGCAGCGGCACGGGTTGAGCATCGCTGACATTTCCGGGCTGCTGACCCGCGACAGCCTTGACGTGCCCGCCGGCACACTGGAGGGCAGGCAGGGCGATGCGGTGGTCCGGTTTCTGGGTGAAAAACGGCGTATCGCCGAATTTGCCCGCATACCGCTGACTGCATCGGCAAACGGGGCCGAGGTCACGCTGGGTGAAGTGGCGGATATCACGCTTGATTTCAGCGACCCGGCGCAGGCGGCCTATTTCAACGGCGAACGGGCCGCCATCGTACAGGTCAACAAGAGCGCCGCGCAGGACGCGTTAAAGGTCAAGGCGGCGTTGGACAGGGTCATGGCGCAGGCGCAGGCCGATGCTCCGGGCAACATCGCGCTGGCGATCTCGCAGGATTCCACGATGAACATTCGGGACCGCCTGCGGATCATTGGCGAAAATGGCGTGCAGGGCCTGGTCCTTGTGTTAGCCGTGATGTGGCTGTTCTTTGGTTTTCGCTTTTCGTTTTGGGTGGCGATGGGGCTGCCGGTGTCCTTTTTGGGCACCATCTTTGCGATGCAACTGTTCGGCTATACCATCAACATGATGACCATGGTGGCCTTGCTGGTGGCCATCGGCCTACTGATGGACGACGCCATCGTGATCTCGGAAAACATCGTGCGGCGGCGGCAGGCGGGCGAAAGCGCGATGGAGGCGGCGGTGAACGGTGCCCGGCAGGTGGCACCGGGGGTGGTGTCCTCTTTTTTGACCACTGTCATGATTGTCGGACCTCTGGCCTTCATGACGGGCCGCATTGGCGAGATCCTCAAATTCATTCCAATTGTTCTGGTTCTCACCCTGATCGTCAGTCTGATCGAGGCCTTCCTGATCCTGCCCAACCACATGCACCACTCGCTGTCCGGCGACCTGCGTCCCAACCGGGTCAGCCGCGCCGTCAATGGCGGTTTTGAATGGTTGCGTGACCGGATCGTTGTACCGCTGTCCGGGGTCAGCCTGCGGGCGCGATATTTGACGCTGGGGCTGGCGGTGTTTTTGGTGCTGCTCTCCGTCGCGCCTTACACCGGGGGATTCATCAAGTACCAAAGCTTTCCGGTGCTCGAAAGCGATACCGTCGAGGCGCGGTTGCTGCTGGTTCAGGGCTCACCTCTGGACCAGACGGAGCAGCGCGTGGCCAAGGTGGTCACTGCGCTGGAACAGCTGAATACAGAGATGTCACCGGACCAGCCAGAGGGTCAGCCGCTGGTGCAAAGTTACACCGTGACCTACAGCGCCAACGCCGACTCGCCGGAAACCGGCGCGCATATGGCGACCGTCAGCGCCAAGCTGCTGCCCGCCGGGGTGCGCGTGACAGAGGTCACGCAGATCATCGACCGCTGGAAAAAGCTGGTCGGCCCGCTGCCGGACATGGCAGCCTTTCGCGTGACGGACAAAGAGCGCGGGGCAGGGGGCAAACCCATCGACATCCGTTTGCAGGGCGACGACCTGACCCAGCTGCGCGCCACGGCCAAGGAGATGGGCAAGTTCTTTCGCGAGTTTCAGGGTGTGCGCGATGTGACCTTTGACCTTCAACCCGGCAAAACCGAATACATCATCACCCTGCGTCCCGCTGCGGCCTCGGCCGCAGGGGTGACGGCGCAAATGGTCGCCACACAGCTGCGCGCCGCCTTTCGCGGCGATACCCCGCTGGAGGTGCAGGACGGGCTGGGCACGCTGGACATTGTCGCGCGCCTTTCCGCGTCAAGCCGGATGAGCCTGCAGGACATCCTAGACCTGCGGATACCCGCCCAAGACGGCGCGCTGGTGCCTCTTGTCGCGGTGGCGGACGTCGAGGTCGGTCGCGGCTTTGCCTCGATCAACCGGGTTGATGGTCAACGCACCGTGGCCGTTCAGGGCGCGATCAACCCCGCCGTGGCCAACGCACGCGAGCTGATGGCGGCGCTGAAGGCGGACTACCTGCCGCAACTGGCCGAAAAACGCCCCTCTGTGTCGGTCAGCATTCTGGGTGAGGCCGAAGACACCGCAACAACCGGGTCGTCGCTGGGACGCAATATGGCCATCGGCCTGATCGGCGTCTACCTGATCCTGTCCTTTCAGTTTCGCAGTTTCGTCCAGCCCATTGTGGTTATCGCGGCAATTCCTCTGGGACTGATCGGGGTGATGTGGGGGCACATGGCGTTGGGCCTGCAAATATCGCTGCCCAGCCTCGTCGGTCTGGCGACTTTGGCGGGGGTGGTTGTGAACGACTCCATCCTGCTGGTGGCTTTCATGAAAGAGCGCGTCGGTGATGGCGAAGACATTGTTGCGGCGGGACAGGCCGCTGTGCGCGACCGTTTCCGCGCGATTTTTCTGACATCTCTGACGACTGTAGTGGGTCTGGGGCCGCTGTTGTTCGAGCAAAGCACGCAGGCGCAGTTTCTGCGTCCCATCGTGGCCAGCCTGGCCTTTGGCCTGACCGGCGCGACGCTGCTGGCACTGTTCGTCAGCCCGGCGGTCTACGCGATCCTGCACGATTTCGGACTGGCCAGAGCATCGGATGGGAATGCGTCCGGCGGATCGCTCAGGACGGAGGTTTGACTTTAGGCGGAAAGCGGTTTGCGCAAGAGCCTCTGAAACCGGTGTCTCGAAACAGCATGTTTGGGTCGCCGGGGAAGGTCGATATGTCCGGGGTTATCCCGGGGCTTGGGCAGATGGCATTCGGCCTACCGGCGTGCCATGGGGGCGAAGCCGGCGACAACTGGAAGACACACACCTCCCGCGTGGTTGGCATGTACATGCACATGAGTGTCGCCAAACCGGAATGGCCTCAGTAGCGGCCTACGCCCGGCCGGCGGGCACGTCATTCAGGTGCAAACGACAACTTCGGTTCCCCAGTTTGTGCATTGTGACTGCAGGTCGGCGGGCAGGGATTTGTCGGTAAAGAAAACATTCACGCCGGAAAGCGAGGCGATCCGGGCCGGGGCGCTGCGCGCAAACTTTGTGTGGTCCGCAACAAGGAAGGTCTTGCGTGACTGGCGCAAGATGGTCTGGCTGACGCTGACCTCTCGAATATCGAAATCCAGCAGGTCGCCGTCGCGATCAAGGGCGGAACAGCCGATCACGGCAAGATCGAACTTGAACTGACGGATCGTCTCTGCGGCCAGATTGCCGATCAAGGCCCCATCGGCACGGCGCAACTGCCCCCCTGTTACAAGGATCTCGCAGGTCGGATTGGCCACAAGGATATTGGCGACATTCATGTTGTTAGTCACCACCATCAGGTTCTCATGGTGGAGAAGCTCCCTTGCGACGGCCTCTGTCGAGGTGCCGATATTCAGGAAAAGCGAAATACCGTTGGGAATGCGCGCCGCGCAGGCCCGCGCGATGGATTGCTTGGCTGCGGGGTTCAGCGAGCGGCGCTCTTCATACCCGATATTGGTTGTCCCAGAGGGCAGGACCGCGCCGCCATGCACCCGTTCCAGCCGACCGGCCTCTGCCAGATCGGTCAGATCGCGGCGGATGGTCTGGTGCGTGACGCCAAAGTGCTCTGCCAGATCCTCGACCGTGACCTTGCCCTTGCGACGGGCGAATTCAAGGATCTCTGGATGGCGAAAGGTTTGTGACATCGGTTGGTGTGTTCTGACTGGTTGTTAGCGGGCTTGGTCTTGGCGTTCAGGGGGCATCACCTGAAATTTGGTTCAGATACAGTTGCGGGCGCGATCCTAGATGGCAACCGGAAACGGAAGGTTGTTCCGCGTATCGCGATGGATTTTCTATATTCGAAAATGGGAATGGTTCGAGTTTCGCTGAAAATTCGCCAAAACGAAAAGAAACGAACATTTTTGTATTGCGCGGTGTGTCGCGGGTTGTCATAAGACTGTCAGTGCGGACCTGGGGGAGATTCGCGTCGTGCACCCGGCAAACAGCGATACAATTGACCTCTTTATCATTGGGGGCGGCATCAACGGATGCGGAATTGCGCGGGACGCCGCCGGGCGCGGTCTTAGCGTTGCCCTGGCAGAGATGAACGATCTCGCTTCGGCTACGTCGTCATCCTCGACCAAACTGTTTCATGGTGGGCTGCGCTATCTCGAATACTTTGAGTTTCGTCTTGTCCGTGAGGCGCTGATCGAACGTGAGGTATTGCTGCGAGCGATGCCGCACATCAGCTGGCCGATGAGATTTGTTTTGCCATATCATAAAGATATGAGGTTTGAGTCGGATACGCCGACATCAAAGCTATTGAGCCTTTTTATGCCGTGGATGAAGGGGCGCAGGCCCGCTTGGCTGATCCGGCTGGGCCTGTTCATGTATGACCACCTTGGCGGTCGTAAAATCCTGCCGGGCACCACGACAGTGGATCTGACCACCTCGAAAGAGGGCGCGCCGCTACAGGACCGTTTTGCCAAGGCCTATGAGTACTCCGATTGCTGGGTCGAGGATTCCCGCCTTGTCGTGCTGAACGCCCGCGACGCCGAAGCGCGTGGCGCGCAGATCATGACGCGCACCAAGGTTGTCAGTGCAACCTGCGAAGATGGTCTTTGGCGCGTGGAAACGCACGATACCGAAAGCGGTGCATCGCGAACCTTTTTCGCCAAGATGCTGATCAATGCCGGCGGCCCTTGGGTGGGTGACATCATCCAGACCAAAGTGCGTCTGAATTCTCGCGAAGGCGTCCGGCTGGTCCGCGGCAGCCACATCGTGACCCGCAAGCTGTATGACCACGGCAAGTGTTACTTCTTTCAGGGTACCGATGGGCGGATCATCTTTGCCATTCCATATGAGACGGATTTCACCCTGATCGGCACGACCGATGCCGACCACGCCGATCCATCGCAAAAGCCCGAATGCTCGCCCGAAGAGCAGGACTATCTGCTGAACTTCGCCAACCAGTACTTCAAGGATCAGATTGGCCGGGGCGATATCGTCTGGACCTATTCCGGCGTGCGCCCGCTGTATGATGACGGGGCGAGCAGCGCCACGGCGGCCACGCGGGACTATACGCTGAAGGTCGATACAAGTGGCGGCGCCCCTTTGCTGAATATTTTTGGCGGCAAGATCACCACCTACCGTCGGCTCGCAGAAAGCGCGTTGGAGAAGGTTGGGGAGCATCTGAACCTTCAAAAAGGCAAATGGACCGCAGGCGTCCCTTTGCCGGGAGGGGATTTTCCGGTGGACGGGGTGACAAGCCTGGTTGCCGAACTGAAGGCCGCTTTCCCGTTCCTGTCGGATTTCTGGGCCCTGCGTCTGGTGCGGGCCTATGGCACGCAAGCAGCAAGCATACTGGGCGATGCCAGAGAGTCAGGTGATCTGGGCCGCGATTTCGGAGCGACACTGACCGAGGCCGAGATCGACTGGCTGATTGATAATGAATTCGTGCGTACCGCAAATGATGTCGTCTGGCGGCGCAGCAAGCTTGGGCTGCGCCTGACAGCCGAGCAAATCAGCACACTTGATGACTGGATGGCGCATCGACGCCGAGCCGCCGCCGTCGCGGTCGTGGATTGAGGAGGAGGACGCGATGACGTTGGAACTGCGGGGCGTTTCAAAGATCGTGGACGGTAAAACCCATATCCACCCCACGGATCTGACGCTGGAAAATGGCACGATGAACGTGCTGCTTGGACCGACCTTGTCGGGCAAGACGTCCCTGATGCGCCTTATGGCGGGGCTGGATGCGCCCAACAGCGGGCAGGTCTTTTGGCAGGGCGACGATGTCACAGGCATGCGCGTTCAGGATCGCAAGGTCGCGATGGTGTACCAGCAGTTCATTAACTACCCGTCCATGACCGTTTACGAAAACATCGCCTCGCCGATGAAGCTCATGGGCATCGACAAGGCCGAGATTGACCGCCGCGTGCGCGAAAGCGCCGAGTTGATGAAGCTGACCCCGATGCTGACCCGCAAGCCGCTGGAACTGTCCGGCGGGCAGCAGCAGCGCTGCGCGCTGGCGCGTGCGCTGGTCAAGAATGCCGGTCTGGTTCTGCTGGATGAACCGCTGGCCAACCTTGATTACAAGCTGCGTGAGGAATTGCGGGTCGAGATCCCGAAAATCTTTGAGGCGTCCGGCGCGATCTTTGTCTACGCCACGACCGAACCCGAAGAGGCGCTGCTACTAGGCGGCAACACCGCCGCGCTTTGGGAAGGACGGGTAACACAATTCGACCTGACGCCGCGCGTTTACCGCCAGCCGGTGGATGCCACGACCGCGCGCGTGTTCAGCGATCCGCCGATGAATTTCCTGCAAATCTCCAAGACGGGCAACCGCATCATGTTCGGTGACGGGCAGAGCGCCGAGGCAGTCGGAAAGCTTTCCGAGTTGGCGGATGGCCGCTACACTGCCGGGTTCCGTCCAAACCACCTTGAGATCGGCAAACACGCCGCTGACGCGGTGGAGTTCAAGACCACACTGAACGTGACGGAACTGACCGGGTCGGAAACCTTTGTGCATCTTGACCACCACGGCGAACGCTGGGTTGGCCTGATCCACGGCGTTCACGACCTGACGTTGGGCGCGCCGCTGTCGGTCTGGCTGGACCCGCGCCATGTCTACATTTTCGGCGAAGACGGCAGGCTGGTTGCACCAGCGGCCTACGCGCTGGCCGCCTGAGGGGGATACCGATGGCCAAGATCACACTCGACAACCTCGCACATTCCTACTCACCCGCGCCAAAGTCCGAAGATGATTTTGCGCTGAAAGAGCTGAACCACGTTTGGGACGACGGCGCGGCCTATGCGCTGCTGGGGTCCTCGGGCTGTGGAAAGTCCACGCTGCTCAATATCATTTCCGGGCTCCTGCAACCCAGCCAGGGCCGCATCCTGTTTGATGACAAGGACGTAACCCACGCGCCGACTGCGGAACGCAACATCGCGCAGGTGTTCCAGTTTCCGGTGGTCTACGACACGATGACCGTGCGCGATAACCTTGCCTTTCCGTTGCGCAACCGGGGCAGGGATGAGACCTATGTGGCGGAGCGCGTTCAGGAAATCGCCCGCATGATCGGCATGGAAGAGATGCTGAACAAGAAGGCGCGTGGTCTGACGGCGGATGCCAAGCAAAAGATCAGCCTTGGCCGGGGCATGGTGCGTAAGGACGTGAACGCGCTGCTGTTCGATGAACCGCTGACTGTGATCGACCCGCACATGAAATGGGAACTGCGCACGCAGCTGAAAAAGCTGCACCACGATTTCGGCCACACCATGATCTACGTGACCCATGACCAGACAGAGGCGCTGACCTTTGCGGACAAGGTGGTGGTGATGTACGATGGCCGTGTCGTGCAGATCGGCACGCCCGAAGAGCTGTTTGAGCGGCCAGAGCATACCTTCGTGGGCTATTTCATCGGCTCGCCGGGCATGAATGTGATCCCGGCGCAAATCGACGGCAACAAGGCCTACATCAACGGCTCACATGTGGATCTGGCCAGCGGCTACGCCGCGCTGGATGGCAAGGTAGAGATCGGTGTGCGGCCCGAGTTCGTGCACCTGAGCCAGACCGATGGTCTGCCGGTCAAGGTGCGCCGGGTCGAAGATGTCGGTCGGCACAAAATCATCCGGGCCGAGTTCTTTGGCCATGACATCAACATCATCGCTGGCGAGGACGACCACGTCAGCGCCGACATGAACCGGGTCAGCTTTGATGCGGCGCATGTGAATGTCTACGCCAACGATTGGCGCGTCGCGCCAACCGGACCGGTCGGGGAGGCCGCGTGATGGAAAAGACAGTCAACCAAAAGGCATGGTTCCTCGTCCTGCCGGTCCTGCTGCTGGTGGCCTTCTCAGCGGTGATCCCGCTGATGACGGTGGTCAACTATTCCGTTCAGGACACCTTCGGGAACAACCAGTTCTTCTGGGCGGGCCTCGAATGGTTCGAGGAAATGCTCGCGTCTGAGCGGATGTGGGATGCGCTGGGGCGGCAGTTGATGTTCTCGGCCATCATCATCGCCATCGAAGTGCCATTGGGCATCTTCGTGGCCCTGAATATGCCCAAGTCGGGGTTCTGGTCGTCGGTCTGCCTTGTGCTGATGTCGCTGCCTCTGCTGATACCGTGGAACGTGGTTGGCACGATCTGGCAGATCTTCGGTCGCGTCGACATTGGTCTCTTGGGCTATACGCTGGATGCGCTTGGTATCAACTACAACTACACGCAGGACACTGTGGCCGCATGGATCACCATCGTGGTGATGGATGTCTGGCACTGGACCTCGCTGGTGGCACTGCTGGCGTTTGCCGGGCTCAAGTCGATCCCCGACGCCTACTATCAGGCGGCCAAGATTGACCAGGCGAGCAGATGGAAGGTGTTCCGCTACATCGAGCTGCCCAAGATGGCGGGCGTGCTGATGATCGCCATCCTGTTGCGTTTCATGGACAGCTTCATGATCTACACAGAGCCGTTCGTTGTCACCGGCGGTGGCCCGGGCAACGCCACCACACTGCTGTCGATTGACCTTGTGAAGATGGCGCTGGGGCAGTTCGACCTTGGACCGGCGGCGGCGTTCTCGCTGATGTATTTCCTGGTGATCCTGCTGGTGAGCTGGGTGTTCTACACCGTGATGACCACTCTTGAGAAGCGGGAGACCTGAGCCATGACGGACATGTCCGCAAATCAATCCTCGTCCCGCGGGGTCAGCCTGCCCAAGGTCAACAGCCGCGCCGTCGTGATGACGCTTTACCTGTTGTTCCTGCTGCTGCCGATCTACTGGCTGCTGAACATGAGCCTGAAGACAAACACGGAGATACTGAACTCCTTCACGCTCTGGCCGCGCGACCTGACCTTTGACAACTACGCGACGATCCTCACCGATCCGGCGTGGTACATGGGGTACGTGAACTCGCTGATCTATGTGGTGATGAACACGGTGATTTCGCTGGCTGTGGCCCTGCCTGCTGCCTACGCCTTCAGCCGCTATCACTTTATGGGCGACAAGCACCTGTTCTTCTGGCTGCTGACCAACCGGATGGCCCCGCCTGCGGTCTTCGCCTTGCCGTTTTTTCAGCTGTATTCAAGCGTGGGCTTGTTCGACACGCATATCGCGGTGGCGCTGGCGCATTGCCTGTTCAACGTGCCGCTGGCGGTCTGGATCCTTGAGGGGTTCATGCGCGGCGTGCCCAAGGAAATCGACGAGACGGCCTATATCGACGGCTACGGATTTGGCCGGTTTTTCGTCAAGATCTTCATGCCGCTGATTGCCAGTGGCATCGGGGTCGCGGCCTTCTTCTGCTTTATGTTCTCATGGGTTGAACTGCTGCTGAGCCGCACGCTGACCACCGTCGACGCCAAGCCCATCGCCGCGATCATGACCCGGACCCAAGGGGCCAGCGGCATCGACTGGGGTGTGCTGGCCGCCGCTGGCATCCTGACCATCGTGCCCGGCGCGCTCGTGATCTACTTCGTCCGCAACTACATCGCCAAGGGCTTTGCCCTCGGGCGGGTATAATCCGGGAAAAGGGAGGAACTCCAATGGACTGGATGGCATGGACCTGGCCGACCGCAATCTTCTTCGCCGTTATCGCCACGCTGCTGATCACCTTCACCTTTCTGGCGATCAAGTTCCCGGAAACGCCGCGCACCGGCATTCTGCGGATCGAAACCACGCGCGGTGATCGCCTGTTCATCACGCTTCTGGGCTCGGCCTTCATCAACCTGGCCTGGCTTGGCCTTGTCGGTGTGCAACAGCCGCTGGCCCTTATTGTTTGCCTGATCTACGCCGCTGCGGTTTTTCGCTGGGTGTAGGTCGGACTGCGTGTCCGGGAAAGGAGGAGCCCGGGCACCAAAGTGAACTTCCTCAATAAAAATGGTTCCAATGGGAGGATACCAATGAACCTTAAACTCAGATCCACAACAGCGGCACTGCTGATCCTTGCGGGTCCGGCATTTGCCGACATGGACGCGGCGCGCGCGTTCCTGGATGCAGAGATCGGCGATCTCTCGTCCCTGCCGCGCGCTGCGCAAGAGGCGGAGATGCAGTTCTTCGTCGACGCAGCCAAGCCCTTTGAGGGCATGGAGATCAAGGTTGTCTCCGAGACCATCACCACGCACGAATATGAATCGCAGGTTCTGGCGGCGGCGTTCACGGCGATCACCGGCATCAAGGTCACGCATGACCTGATCGGCGAAGGTGACGTGGTCGAAAAGCTGCAAACGCAAATGCAGTCCGGTCAGAACATCTATGACGCCTATGTCAACGACTCCGACCTGATCGGCACCCACTGGCGTTATCAGCAGGTGCGCAACCTGACTGACTGGATGGCGAACGAAGGCGCGGACGTGACCCTGCCGACGCTGGACATGGACGATTTCATCGGCCTCAGCTTTACCACCGGGCCGGATGGCAAAGTCTACCAGATGCCAACCCAGCAGTTCGCGAACCTTTATTGGTTCCGCTACGACTGGTTCAACGACGAAAAGAACAAGGCCGACTTTATGGACCAGTTCGGCTATGAGCTGGGCGTTCCGGTCAACTGGTCGGCCTATGAGGACATCGCCGAATTCTTTACTGGTCGTGACCTCAGCCACATGGGCGTGGATGGCGACATCTTCGGCAACATGGACTACGGCAAGAAAGACCCCAGCCTTGGCTGGCGCTACACCGATGCGTGGATGTCCATGGCTGGCATGGGAGACGTCGGTGAACCCAACGGCCTGCCGGTCGATGAATGGGGCATCCGTGTCAACGACAAGTCTCAGCCGACCGGGTCCTGCGTGGCGCGCGGCGGGGCGACCAACTCTCCTGCGGCGGTCTATGCTGTGACCAAGGCAATCGAGTGGCTCAATGCCTATTCGCCCCCCGCAGCGGCAGGCATGACCTTCTCCGAGGCAGGCCCGATCCCCGCACAGGGCAACGTGGCTCAGCAGATGTTCTGGTACACCGCCTTTACCGCCGACACGGTCAAGCCCGGCCTGCCGGTCATGAACGAAGACGGCACGCCCAAGTGGCGCATGGCACCCTCGCCGCACGGCGTCTACTGGAAAGAAGGCCAGAAGGTCGGCTATCAGGATGCCGGGTCTTGGACGCTGATGAAATCCACGCCCGAGGATCGTGCCAAGGCGGCCTGGCTCTACGCCCAGTTCGTCACCTCCAAGACCGTGGATGTGAAGAAGTCCCATGTGGGGCTGACCTTCATCCGCGAATCCACCGTGCAGCACGACAGCTTTACCGAGCGTGCGGACAAGCTGGGTGGCCTGGTCGAGTTCTACCGCTCGCCCGCCCGTGTCCAGTGGTCGCCCACCGGCACCAACGTGCCTGACTACCCCAAGCTGGCACAGCTGTGGTGGCAGAACATCGGTGACGCCATGTCTGGCGCAAAGACACCTCAGCAGGCCCTCGACGCACTCTGCGCCGATCAGGAAAAAGTGCTGGAGCGTCTGGAGCGTGCAGGTATCCAAGGCGATATCGGTCCCAAGCTGAACGAAGAGCGTGACGCCGAATACTGGTTCGCCCAGCCCGGTGCGCCCTACGCCAAGCTTGCCGAAGAAGACGAAGAGCCCAAGACCGTCAGCTACGATGAGCTGATCAAGTCCTGGCAATAAGCGTTCCTCCCCGGTCGGGGCCCTTTGGGGCCTCGGCCACCTTCATTAAGACCTTGCCAAAGCCCCATCCGGCGCACCCCTTTCGAATTGTCAAAGAGATGCACCCGCCACCGACAGAGGCGCAGGCTTTGCAAGAATTTGGCTGCTTTTAGATGCGGCGACCTTCGGAATCGAACAGCATCGCATCGTCATCCGTCCAATCGACACCAATACGATCACCCTCTGCCGGGATCGGGTGTGACGCGTCTTGGCGCGCGGTGATCTGGCTGCCATCTGGCAGACGGCAATGGATCAGCGTCTCGGCCCCCAGCGCCTCTGTATAGGCGACCGTCGCCTGTAGACGGCCCTCTTTGCCCAATGACAGGTGCTCTGGCCGGATGCCAAGGCTGGTTCCTGCGGAGAGACCGGGCACCAGTCCCCCATCAAGGAAATTCGTCGGCGGGGACCCGATGAACCCGGCCACAAAGGCGGTTTGTGGATTGGCGTAAACGTCGAGAGGTTTGCCGATCTGGTCGGCAACACCGCCGTTCATCACCACCATACGATCGGCCAGCGTCATCGCCTCGACCTGATCATGGGTGACGTATAGCGCGGTGACGCCCAATTCACGCTGCAACGCCTTTATTTCCAGCCGCATCTGAACCCGTAGCTTGGCGTCGAGGTTGCTCAGCGGTTCGTCGAAAAGGAACACGGCGGGTTTGCGTACGATGGCACGGCCCATGGCAACGCGCTGTCGTTGCCCCCCGGACAGTTCGCGCGGCTTGCGCCTCAGATACGGCTCCAACTGCAAGAGTTTGGCGGCGGCGGCGACACGGTCCTCGATCTCTGACCGGGCAACCTTGGCGATCTTTAGGCCGTAAGCCATGTTGTCAAAAACTGACATGTGCGGGTAAAGCGCGTAGTTCTGAAACACCATCGCGATATCGCGTTCCATCGGCTCTTGGTCATTGACCACATTGCCGTTGATGCACACCTCGCCGGATGTGATGGTCTCTAGGCCCGCAACCATGCGCAGCAACGTGGACTTGCCACAGCCCGATGGGCCGACAATCACGATGAACTCGCCGTCCGCAATGTCCAGATCAACGCCGTGGATGACTTCGGTTTTGCCGAATGATTTCCTGACGTTTTGAAGCGTGACAGTCGCCATTATTTCTCACTCTCCACCAGTCCGCGCACGAACAACCGCTGCATGCCCACAACCACCAACACCGGCGGGACCATCGCCAGAATCGAGGTCGCCATGATCACCGGCCAGTCGGCAATGTCATCGCCACTTGGGAACATCTGTTTGATACCCATGACAATTGTGTTCATTCCCGGGTCCGTCGTGATCAGCAGCGGCCAGAGATATTGGTTCCAGCCATAGATGAACAGGATCACGAACAGGGCCGCGATATTTGTTCGGCTCATTGGTAGCAGGATGTCAAAGAAGAACCGCATCGGCTTGGCCCCATCGACCCTTGCGGCCTCGGCCAGTTCATCCGGGACCGTCATAAAGAACTGGCGGAAGAGGAAGGTCGCGGTGGCCGATGCGATCAGCGGCAGGATCAGGCCCTGATAGCTGTTGAGCATCTTGAAGTTCGCGATCACCTCATAGGTGGGCACAATCCGTACCTCGATCGGCAGCATCAAGGTCAGGAAGATCAGCCAAAAGAACAGCTTTCGCAGCGGAAAGCGGAAGTAAACGATGGCAAACGCCGACAACAGCGAGATCGCAATTTTCCCCAGCGCAATGCCCATCGCCATGATCAGCGAATTCAGCAACATGGCTGCGACAGGCGCATTCACCCCGGATTTGAGGGCGCGCGAGTAGTTCTCAATGAACTGGTCGCCGGGCCAGAGTGGCATCGGAGGGCGCACGATTTCTGGCTGCGTGACGGTTGAGGCGACAAACGCCAGCCAGATCGGAAAGAAGATGAACAGAACGCCGATGATCAGTCCCAGATGGGTCAGCCAAAGACCGATGCCGCGCTTTTCCACCATGCCGCTTGTCTGGGCCATCAGTAATGCACCCTGCGTTCGATGAATTTGAATTGCACCACTGTCAGGATCGACACCAGCACAAGCAGCACAACCGATTGCGCCGCAGACGAGCCCAGATCCTGCCCGACAAACCCATCGGAGAAGACCTTGTAGACGAGGATCGTCGTCGCCTGTTGCGGCCCGCCGCTGGTGATCGTGTGGATGACGCCGAAGGTTTCAAAGAAGGCGTAGATGATATTCACGACCAGCAGGAAAAACGTGGTGGGCGACAAGAGCGGGAACACGATGGTGCGAAAGCGCGTCCAGAATTGCGCGCCATCTATGGCGGCGGCCTCTATCACCGATTTCGGAATGGCCTGCAGGCCCGCAAGGAAGAACAGGAAGTTATAGCTGATCCGGCCCCATGCAGAGGCCACGACAACAAGGCCCATCGCCTCGCCCTCGTTCAGGACATGGTTCCAGTCATACCCCAAAGTGCCAAGATACCAGGACACGACGCCGACGCGTGTGTTGAACATGAACAACCACAGCACACCGGCCACCGCCGGGGCGACCGCGTATGGCCAGATAAGCAAAGTCCGATACGCGCCCGAGCCTTTGATCAGCCGATCCGCCAAAAGCGCGAGGTACAGCGCGACCCCCATGGAGACGAGCGTGACGAGGATCGAAAAAACCGCTGTCGTCACAAAGGACGCGCGGTAATACGGATCGCCAAACAGGTACTCAAAATTCCCCAGACCCACCCATTGCATCGACAGGCCGAACGGGTCGGGAATAAAGAGCGACTGCCAGATCGCCTGCCCTGCGGGGTAGAAGAAAAAGACAGCCGTGATGATGATCTGCGGCAGAACCAGCAGGATCGGCAACCAGATGCCTTTGAAGGTGACGCGCTTTTCCATGTCTTGATATGGCTGCCCCGGCGGACCGGGGCAGCCGTTCTCCGATTAACGCGAGGCTTGCTCGAACCGGCGCAGCAGCGCGTTGCCGCGTGTCACGGCACTGTCGAGCGCGGTTTGCGCGTCCTTGTCACCGGCCCAGACGGCTTCCAGCTCTTCGTCGATGATGCCACGGATCTGATCGAACGACCCAAGACGCAGACCCTTGGAATTGGCGGTCGGCTCTTTCGCGGTCATCTGGATCACGGCGATATCGGTGCCGGGGTTTTCATCGTAGAACCCGTCCATCCGGGTCTTTTCGCCCGCTTCGGTGGTGATCGGCAGATAGCCGGTGTCCTGATGCCACTTGGCCTGGATTTCCGGCGAGGACAGGAAGTTGAGGAAGGCCGCAACGGCCTTGTAGTCCTCGTCGCTCTGACCCTCCATCACCCAGAGGGAGGCACCGCCGATGATGGTGTTCTGAGGTTCATCCACCAGCGCGGACCAATAGGGCAGGGGGCGCACGTCAAAGTCGAACTCTGCCTCGGCCTTGATCCCGGCATAGCCTGCCGAGCTTTCGGTGAAGAGCGCACATTCCCCGGCGCGGAAGTTTGCGCCACCTTCGTTGCGGCGACCGGCGTAGATGAACTTGCCGTCCTTCGCCCAGTCCCCCATGGCCGAGATATGCGCAACCTGTACTGGGCCGTTGAACGCCAGTTCAGTGTCGGTGCCGCCAAATCCGTTGTCCTTGGTGGCAAACGGCGTGTCATGGTAGGCGGACAGGTTTTCGAGGTGAATCCAGCTCTGCCATGCGGTCGTCATCGGGCAATCGACGCCCGCCGCCTTCAGTTGGTCCAAAGTCGTGCCGACGTTTTCCCAAGTGGACAAATCGGTGTCGGGGTCAATCCCGGCTTCTTCCAGCTTGTCACGGTTCACCCACAAGACCGGGGTGGACGAGTTGAACGGCAGCGACAGCATGTTGCCATCGGGCGACGTGTAGTACCCTTTGACAGAGCCGATGTATTTCGACTGATCGAACTCTGCACCGGCGTCGGCCATCACCTCATAGACCGGCTTTACCGCGCCTTTGGCCCCCATCATCGTGGCGGTTCCGACCTCGAACACCATCAGGATATCGGGCTGCTCGCCCGCGCGGAACGCGGCGATGCCTGCGTTCAGGGTTTCCGAATAGTTGCCCTTGTGGCTGGCGACGACCGTGTAGTCGCTTTGGCTGGCGTTGAAGGTTTCAACCTGTTCGGCGACCAAATCGCCCAAGCGACCGGTGAAGGCGTGCCAGAACTCGATCTCTGTCTGAGCGAATGCAGCCTGCGCCGAGCAGAGAACCGCGGCGGTCGCGATGGCGGATGTTGTATGTCTCATCAGTCTTCTCCCTAAATTTGACAAGTCGTCGATGGATTTTGTGGTCCCGCTGTTCTTCGCGGTTTTTTGTAACGATCTTACGTCAGGATCAGCATTTTCGTCATGGCCGGTCCACGACGAAATCGGGAATGATTCCAGCCCGTTGTATGGCGTTTTCCACATTCATACCGGCAAAGAACCCGTAGTTGGCGATCAAGGCGGATCTTATGCCGCTGGTCTGCGCGCCCAGAATGTCGGTGTGCAGACTGTCACCAATCATGACGACACGCGATTTGTCGATAGGGCCTAGCCGGGACAGCGCCAGATCGAAGACATCCGGAAAGGGCTTGCCGTAAAATGTCGGCACGACGCCGACGCGATCCGCCAGTTGGTGGGCGAAAAAGCCCGGCTCTTGCGAAAAGCCGCTTTCGCGCGGGGCGACGATATCGGGGTTGGCGACCAGAACCGGCCTTGGCCGTGTCTTTAGCGCATCCTCCAGCAGGGCCTGACGGGTCGGGGTCCACTGGGCGCTGCCCATCAGCAAAAACCCATCAACCTCATCGAACACGCGGGCCTCATCCCCCAGAGCAGCCATGTCGAGCGGGCCGAGGTCGTCGAACACCGAACGCGCGGGCGCCATGACGCCCCACCGCTTGATGATGTGTCCGTTCATCGCCGCCGCCAAGGCGGTGCGGCTGGTCACGATATCGGGCAGGTCGAACTGGTAGCCCAACCGGCGATATTTTTGCAGCAGGTCGCTTGCGGGAAGGCTGGCGGCGTTTGAGACGACTGATACGGATTTACCCGCCGCTCTCAGGTCCGCGATACGTTCGGCGGTGCCGGGAATGGCCGTCTCACCAATGTTCAGAACCCCGAAGGCGTCCAGAAGGAAGACATCGAATTCATCGGCAATCTCGGCAAGCGTTGCGACATGCCGGGTAGGTGGGGCTGGCGGAACAGGGCTTGGCAGACGGGGCCTGACCGCTTCATAGGCCGCAAAGGCCTCTTCTGCTGTCAAGCTCATCATATGATCGCGCCCCGAACCTTGGCCGACACCCATTCACTGATGACAACGGCGGCAAGGATCACCAGCAGGATCAGGCTGACCTGCGGCCATGCCAGCACGTTCAGAGATGAGGACAGTTGCAAGCCGATGCCGCCCGCGCCGACCAGACCCAGAACAGTCGATTCACGTATGTTGATGTCCCACCGGAATACGGCCACGCCTGCAAAGGCGGGCATGATCTGCGGAACGATGCCGTAGGCCATGACCTGCCAGCGCGACGCGCCTGTGGCGGTGATTGCCTCGACCTGTCCGTGGTCGATCTCTTCGATCGCCTCATACAACAGTTTGGCGCAAAACCCGATGGAGCGGATCGCGATGGCAACAACGCCTGCAAATACGCCGGGGCCGATGATAGCGATCAGCAAAAGCGCCCAGATCAGCGAATTGATGGATCGGGTCGAGACAATGATCAGCAGGGCGATGGGCCGTATAAACAGCTTTGACGGCGTCGTGTTGCGCGCGGCCAGAAAGGCCACCGGCACCGACAGGATCAGCGCGATGATCGTGCCCAGCGTCGCAATGTTCAGCGTGTCCCAGATTGGGCGACCCAGCTGGGTGATGTACTCCCACCGGGGGGGCGTTGCGCGGGTCCAGATATCGTTGGCAATCCGGGGAGCATCCCACACGAAAAACCATGTGGTGGCTTCGGAAATCCGTTGCCAGCAGACCATAAAGACCGCCACGCCTATCAGCCAGCCGAACCAGCGCAGCAGGCTTTCGCGTCTGCTGCGGCGTTTCCAGATCTGTGCGCCGTCCTGTTCGAATACCGGCATTACTGAACCCTCGCCCGGATGACGCCTGACAGGTATTCCAGCGCCATGACGATCACGATGATGAGGATCAGGATGGCCGCCGCCGTGTCATATTCATAGCGGTCGAAGGCAGTGTTCAGCGTCGCACCGATCCCGCCCGCGCCGACAAGGCCAAGGATTGCGCTTTCACGGAAATTGATATCGATCCTGTACATCGACAGGCCGACAAGACGGGGCATGACCTGCGGCTGGACCCCGTAGTTGATGTATTGCATCCAGCGCGCGCCGCTGGCTTTGACGGCTTCGGCCTGAACGCGATCCATCGACTCGATGTCTTCGGCCAAAAGCTTGGACAGGAAGCCGATGGTCGCAAAAGACAGCGTCAGGAAACCGGCCAACGGGCCAAAACCGAAGATCGCCACAAGCAGGATCGCAACGATGATTTCCTGCAAGGCCCTGCTGACTGCGACAATGCCACGACACACCAGATAGACCGGCATCGGCGCGATGTTTCGGGCGGCGCCAAGACCGATGGGAATGGAAATGGCGATCCCGACAACAGAGGCCGCAACGGTCATCACGATGCTTTCCAGCAGCCCTTCCCAGATGTCGCTGGAGCGTGAGACAAAATCCGGTCGGGTAAAGGACAGCACAAACTGCCACCCCCGGTCGAGGCCCGCATAAACGCGCCCCCAATCCACCTCAATCGTAAGGAAAGCCGCGATCAGATAGGCAACAAAGCCCACCACAAGAGCCCACCGCAATTTTGGGTTGGTGACAAACGGCGGCTTGCGCCAGCCTTTGCCCAGAACATCGTCAAGCTCTCGATGGCTCATTCTGCAGCCTCGATATCTTCGTCGTCCTCGACTTTTTCGATGGTCGCTTCCCAGTCTTCTTCGCCGTAAATTTCGGTCAGCTTGTCACTGGTCAGCCCGGTCGGCGGGCCGTCAAAGACGATTTCGCCGAACCGCAGCCCCACGATGCGCGGCACGAACATCTGCGCCAGCGCCACGTCATGGATGTTGATGATCGCGGCCAACCCCCGTTCCTGACAAAGCTCGGTGATCAGGCGCATGATCTGGCGGCTTGTCTTGGGATCGAGCGATGCGGTGGGTTCATCCACCAGCAGCAGCTTGGGGTTCTGGATCAGGGCGCGGCAAATGCCGACGCGCTGGCGCTGACCGCCCGACAGTTCATCGGCGCGCTTGTCGGCCATGTGCAACAGCCCCACCCGGTCGAGCAGGCGAAAGGCCTCATCCACATCCGACTGTGGAAAGCGACGCAAGAAACTGCGCCAAAAGCCGACGTAGCCAAGGCGGCCTGACAGCACGTTTTCCATCACCGTCAAACGTTCGACCAGTGCATATTCCTGAAAGATCATGCCCATGGACCTGCGCGCCTTGCGCAGCGCGGAGGTGCCTAGCTTGGCAAGATCGGTGTTTTCCAGCATCACCTCGCCGCTGGTGGGTTCCACCAGCCGGTTGATGCAGCGGATCATGGTTGATTTACCCGCGCCGGACGGCCCGATCAGCGCCAGAACCTGACCGGCGGGCACCTCCAGATCAATCGCCTTCAGCGCCTGATCACCAGTTTTGTATGTCTTTGTAAGTTTTTGAAGGCGCAGCATTCATCGACCCTTTGCCGGGGTGCATGGCAGGCCCCGTGCGGGACCTGCCACATTGAAGTTGGGCTTACTGACAGGCGTAGGAAACGCCGTTTGCCGCGTCGATCTTGCGGATGACTTCCCAGAATTCCTGGTAGGTCATCTCAAGGAACTGGCCCTCATTCGACTTTTCGAATTCAGCCTGTAGCGAACTGCCCTCCCACTCAAAGCTGAAGAAGGCGTTGCGGATCTTGTCCTGCAATTCGGGCTTGAGGTTGTAGACGGTGCCAAAGCCGGTCGTGGGGAAGGTCTGCGACTTGTAGATCGTCACAACGTCGTCTTCCTTGATGACGTCGCGCTGGATCATCCGGGACTTGACCGAGTTGGCAATGGAGGCCGCCATGTAGTCCTTGTTGGCGACACCCAGGATCGAGTTGTCGTGCTTGCCCGAGAAGACAGGTTCAAAGTCACGATCGGGCAATAGATCGAAATCGCCCTTCAGAATAGCAGACGGCGCTTTGAACCCTGAGTTAGAGGTGGGCGAGGTAAAGGCCAGCTGCTTGCCTTTGAGGTCCTCGACCTTTTCGATCCCTGAGCCGGGATAGGTGATAATTTCCATCTCATAGCCGAAATTTCCATCAAGCGACGCCATGATGGTGAACGGCCGGAAGCCCGCGCAATTGACGGCTAGAGGGTTGGAACCGGTGTTGAAACCCGCGATATGCAACCGGCCCGAGCGCATGGCCTCGATCTGGGCGGCGTTGTTCTGAACCGGGAAAAACATCACTTTTTTGCCGGTTTCAGCCTCAAGGTGGTCAAGGAAATCCGACCACGCGGTTTTGTAGACGGCGGGGTCTTCGACCGGGGTATAGGCAAAGATCAGCGTGTCGGGGTCGATCTGTTCCGCCGAATCGGTCGGGATGTCGGCGATCAGGTCACCGTCCACATCGCAAAACCGTTCGTCCAGATCGCCGCGTGGACAATCCTGCGCCGAGGCGGTCGTGCCCATCGAAAGAAGCGCAAGTGCAGACGCGCCCAGCAGAAGTTTGAAATTGAATGTCATGTTTTCCTCCCAGATTTGCGGCCGTTGGGGCCGCCCTTTTTTTGTCTTTTCACTCTTGGTCAGCGACCAGAATGGTCACATCGGCCCCATCAAGGGCAGTCAGTAGGTCCCCTTTCGGCTTCCTGTCGGTGACAACCGTATCCAACTCGTCAAGCGATCCAACCAGCGCCAGACCTTTGCGGCCAAACTTCTGGCCGTCGATCAATAGATGTCGTCTAGCGCCCTGTCGCAGCATCATGCGTTTGACCGACGCGAATCCCCTGACGGTTTCGGATGGACCTTCTTCGGACAATCCTGATGCGCCGATCATACAATGATCAACATGGAATCTTCTCAGGAACTCCAATGTCTCGGCTCCGACCAGTGCGGATTCCGCGGGCAGGTATTCGCCCGGGCACAACAGGACTTCGGGCGCGCCATGTCCCAGCGTCATGGCAACCGGGATCGAATTAGTGATGACTGTGCAAGGCGTGCCCAGGTAGGCCAGTGACCGCGCCATCTGGATCGTGGTGGACCCGGAATCGATCATGACGGTTTGCCCGCTCTGCACCAGTTTGGCGGCCTTCATGCCGATGCGGGCGCGCTCTTCAATCAATGCGTTGGTGCGTTCATCCAGACCCGGATAGTGACCTTGCGACGGGGCTGATGCGCCGCCATGCGCCCGGCTGATCAACCCGTCATCGGCAAGCGTGTCAAAGTCACGGCGGACCGTCTCAGTCGAGACCTGAAAACGGTCGGCCAATTCGCTGATCCGAACATGCGGGCGCAGCTTGAGCTCCAGCAGAATTTGACGTCGGCGTTCGGATTTCTTGATCCGGTCCGAAGCCACTTTCTTTTTTCCCTCTGATGTCGAGGTTTCCACCATGCGCCCCACCGACTCGCGATCTGCCATCAGGATTGTGGTGTTTCGGGCGTTATTGCAATAATTTTTGTTGCATAAGCAGCATTCTGGTGCTGATGTTTTTGAATAGATGCCATCGGGCGCAGGGTCGTGCCCGTGGTGGAAAGGAATGAAAGCTGACCTTGGTGCTGATCCTTTGATCCTTTTGTCGGTAAATCTGGCTGCTGCCGTGGCCCTGTTGCTGTGGTCGGTCCGGTTGATCCGGACCGGGGTGGAACGCGCGTTTATGCCAGAGTTGCGGCGTCATTTGAAAAGTCTGTCTCACCGCCCCGTTTCGGCCGCCGCAGGGGGCAGCATCGCGGCCATGCTGTTGCAAAGCTCGACAGCCGTCGCCTTGATCGGTGGTGGTTTCGTCGCGTCCGGAATGTTGGCCCCGCCCTCGGCGCTGGCGCTGCTTCTGGGGGCTGATCTGGGCTCCGCCGCGATGGCCAGAGTGCTGATGTCGCCAGTCGAGGTGGTTATTCCATTCCTGCTGTTGATCGGCATTTTGACGTTTTTCAATGCACGGTCCCGCAAGGTGAAGCAGGTCGGACGGATCGTAACCGGCTTTGCGCTTGTTCTTGTCTCGCTGCAAATGATCCGCACCGCCACCACCCCAATCGGCGAAAACGAAATCGTCCGGGCCACCGCCGCCTATTTTGCCAACGATCTGCTTAGCGCGTTCCTGATCGGTGCGGTCCTCGCATGGATCATGCACTCCAGCCTTGCGGCGATACTGACGTTTGCCACCTTTGCTGCCTCGGGTCTGATCGCCGCCCCGGTTGCCGCCGCGCTGGTTATTGGCGCAAACCTTGGCGGTGCTGTTGTGCCTTTTGTGCTGCTTTCAGCGGCCCCAAGGCCCGCGCGTCAGGTTGTTGTCGGAAACCTGCTGGCCCGTGGGGCCATGACCCTGGCTGCGCTTTGTCTGGTTGTTTTTGACATGCTCGACCTGTCGCGCCTTGGTCCGGATGCCGGTCAGCAGGTTGTGATGCTGCATATCCTGCTCAACGCGACTTTGGTGGCCATCGGCCTTGTGGGGCTGCCGCTGTTAATTCGGCTGTCCGAGGCACTTGTCCCGGCAGCCAGAGTCGATGCCGATACAACCGTTAGCGCGCTTGACCCGAATGCCTTGGAGAACACGGATTACGCTCTGGCTTGTGGGCAACGAGAGTTGTTGCGCATGGCCGAAACCGTTCAGGCCATGCTGATCCCTATCATGGGGCTGTTTCGGGAGTGGAACCCGCAGGTCGCGCAACTGATCGAAAAACGCGAAGATGCGGTTGACCGGATGCACTTTGAGACAAAGATCTACCTGTCGAAGCTGCGCGACAACAACGGTGCCGGGGCACAGTCACAAAGCTCGATTGAACTTGTGGCCATGGCGAACAATCTGGAAGAAGCGGCAGATAAGATCGCGGTCAACCTCTTGGCGCTGGCCAAGAAAATGCATGACGAGGCCGTTTCGTTTTCCGATCAAGGGCTGGCGGATCTTGAACAGTTCCATGATCAGGTGGTCACCAACACGCAACTGGCTTTGAATGTCCTCACAACCGGCGACGCCGAAGCGGCGCGCCAGCTTGTCGCGGAAAAGGATCGTGTTCGACGGGAAGAGCAGCGGCTGCAAGCCCGTCACCTGAACCGCCTCAGAAAACAGCCCGCCGCAAGCGTCAAGACAACAAATATCCATCAGGAGACTCTGCGCCTTTTCAAACAGATCAACGCTGCGCTGTGCTACGTCGCCTATCCGATTGCGGAAAAGACCGGCGACCTCCTCAGCAGCCGTCTTGCCCAACCAAGATACGCTGCGGGTTCGACATGATAGGCGCGGAGGATCCGGCCCAGCAGATTGCCGCCCTTCCTGTCCGCCGGGACAAGAAAGGCAAGCTGCGTGTTCTGATGGTCACCTCACGCGATACCGGACGCTGGGTGATGCCAAAGGGCTGGCTGATGGACGGAAAGAAGCCGTGGCGCGCCGCCGAAATCGAAGCGATGGAGGAGGCCGGGGCGGTTGGCTACATATCCAACACCGCAATCGGCACCTACCATTATGTCAAACAGTTGGACGACGGCAAAAATTTACGTTGCCGCGTGACGGTTTATCCGATGATGGTGGAACATCTGAAACGGCGCTGGAAAGAACGGAAGGAACGTACGCGGCATTGGTTTTCGCCCAAAAAGGCCGCAAAACTTGTCGATGAGACCGAACTGACCGCCTTGCTGACCGAGTTGGCGAAACAGCCAGCCGATCAGCCGGGCATGAGGGCGTTGCTGAAGGCATCGTGAGGAAGTGCAGACAATAAGCCGGGAAAACTGGCCGATATTCATTTCTGGGAGGAAAGACATGAACAAGATTACACTCACATTGGCCGGATCGCTGATCGCGCTCTCGGCGTCGGTCACGGCGTCCTATGCGGACAAGCTGACGTTCTATTGCAGCGCGCAAGAGGACTGGTGCCAACTGATGGCCCGCAGCTTTGAGGATGCCACCGGCATCGACGTCAACATGACGCGCAAATCCTCGGGAGAGACCTTTGCCCAGATCCGCGCCGAAGCGGTGAACCCGAAGGGCGATGTCTGGTGGGGTGGCACCGGCGACCCGCACTTGCAGGCTGCCGAAGAAGGCCTGACCGAGGAATACATGTCACCCATGCGCGACCAGTTGCATGACTGGGCCATCCGTCAGGCGGAAAGCGCCGGAAACCGGACCATCGGCATCTATTCCGGTGCGCTTGGCTATGGCTACAACACCGATCTTCTGGCCGCGAACAACCTGCCGGAACCGGCCTGCTGGAAAGACCTGTTGAAGCCCGAGTACAAGCAGCACGTCCAGATGGCGAACCCCAACTCGTCCGGTACGGCCTATACGACGCTGGCCTCGATCATCCAGATTTTTGGTGAGGACGAGGGCTTTGAGTTCATGAAGGGCCTCCATGCCAACATAAACCAATACACCAAATCCGGCTCTGCCCCGATCAAGGCAGCGGGACGTGGTGAGAACACCATTGGCATCGTCTTTATGCACGATGCGGTGGCGCAGGCGGTTGCGGGTTTCCCGGTCAAGGTTGTCGCCCCCTGCGAAGGCACCGGCTATGAAATCGGGTCTATGTCGATCGTCAAAGGCGCGCGCAACATGGACGAAGCCAAAAAGTTCTACGACTGGGCCCTGTCGGTTGACGCGCAAAACCTTGCGCTGGAGGTCAACGCCTTTCAGGTGCCGTCGAACAAGGGTGCAAAAACCTCGGACAAGGCCCCGGACATGGCGAGCATCAAGCTGATCGACTATGACTTTGTGAAGTATGGGTCGTCCGATGAGCGCAAGCGCCTGCTGAAAAAGTGGGACGAAGAAGTCTCGGTCCTGCCGCAGTAACGAATGCGCACTCCTGCAAGTGAACGGACCACCCATCCGGTTTTGATCTTCTGGATCATCGCCGGGTGGGTCGGGTTCTGCATCCTGCCCTGGTATGGGGTCGAGGACGGTTTCTGGTCGTTTGAGTGGCTGATGAACGGCTATCCATTCGACGAAGACTTTGCCCCTGCCGCCTTTCTGATTGCACAGCGCGAAAAGCTGTGGCTCGCGCCTTTGGTGATCCCGTTGGCCTTGCCTTTGCTGGTGCTTGGTCGGTTGAAATCCGATCCCCTCTTTGCGCGTATCCTGATTATCGCGGGGGCGCTTGGATTTGGCTGGCTGATTGCCCAAGGCTTTGGCATTGGCATTCGCGGGTTCAATTTTGAATGGCTGGCCGCGCTGTTCGGGGATCTTGGCGACCGCCAGTTCGGGATGGGCTATGGCGCGATGATTTGCGCGACGGCTTTTCTGTTTCTGTTCACCCAAGGCATCGCGGCGCGGGGCGCAATCAATGGCGACGTCTTTGTCGTAAGCGCTATCGGCGGCGTCATCGTGATCGTTACCGTTTTCGTGTTCTTCCCCATCGCCAAAATGCTGTTCGCCGCCTTCGTCACCGAAGATGGCAGCTATTCCGTTACCGTGTTTTTCGCCAAGTTCCTCGATGACCGCCTGTGGGGGCTTGGCTGCCTCTGGGGCGCGCGTTGCGGGGTTGCGTGGAACTCGCTCTTTCTGGCCATTGCGGTGGGGCTACTCACCACTGTTCTTGGCCTTGCCTTTGCACTGGTCGTAACCCGGTCGGGGTTTCGCTACAAACGCGCGCTGCGGGCGCTGACGGTCCTGCCGATCATCACCCCGCCCTTTGTGATCGGTCTGGCGCTGATCCTGCTGTTTGGCCTCTCCGGGACCGTGACCGTCTACTTTGCCGACCTTTTCGGGCTACAGCCGACCCGGTGGCTATATGGCCTGCCCGGCGTGCTGATCGCGCAAACGCTGGCGTTTACGCCAATCGCCTTTCTGGTCCTGATCGGCGTCGTCGAAGGCGTCAGCCCCTCAATGGAAGAAGCCGCGCAAACACTGCGTGCAAACAAATGGCAGGTGTTCCGCACGGTATCCCTGCCGCTGATGCGTCCGGGTCTTGCCAATGCCTTTCTCCTTGGCTTTATCGAAAGCATGGCGGACTTCGGCAACCCGCTGGTCTTAGGCGGGAACTTCGACGTCCTGTCGACCGAGATTTTCTTTGCCATCGTCGGGGCGCAATACGATCAGGGACGCGCAGCGGTTCTGGCCATGGTCCTGCTGTTTTTCACCCTCTCGGCGTTTTACGCCCAGCGTGCTTGGCTGGGCAAAAAGAGCTACACAACCGTGTCGGGCAAAGGCGATGCAGGTGTGCATCCCCTTATGCCAAGCGGCCTTGCCATCCCGGTGATGGTTGTGGCGCTTGGCTGGGCTTTGTTCACGGCGCTGGTCTATGTCATGATCATCTACGGCAGTGTGGTCGACCTGTGGGGCGTCAACAACGCGCTGACGTTCAAACACTATGTCACCGCCTTTTCGGTCCGCTTTGAGGCCGAAGGCATCCGCTGGACGGGGGCCGCCTGGGATAGTTTCTGGACCACGATCATGATCGCCGCCATCGCCGCGCCGCTGACCGCCGCCGTGGGATTGATCACCGCCTACCTGCTGACGCGACAGAGCTTTGCGGGCAAAAACGCGTTCGAGTTCGGAACGATGTTGTCTTTCGCCATTCCGGGGACGGTGATTGGCGTCAGCTATATCCTTGCCTTCAACGTGCCGCCGATAGAGATAACCGGCACGGGGATCATCCTTGTGATCAGCTTTATCTTCCGCAACATGCCGGTGGGCGTGCGCGCGGGCATCGCCTCGATGAGCCAGTTGGATAAGTCGCTGGACGAAAGCTCCCTGACGCTGGGGGCCAATTCATGGCAGACCTTCCGCCGCGTGATCCTGCCGCTGTTGCGACCGGCAATCCTTGCCGCGCTGGTCTACAGTTTTGTGCGGGCGATGACGGCCATCTCGGCGGTGATCTTCCTTGTGTCGGCGGAATACGACATGGCGACCAGCTATATCATCGGGCGGGTCGAGAACAACGACTACGGCCTTGCCATCGCCTATTCCACTACGCTGATCTTTGTCATGCTGGCCGCCGTCGGACTGCTGCAAATCGTGGTGGGCCGGGTACAGATCGGGCGGCGCACCCATCACGGATCGGAGAAATCGACATGAGCGACGCCACTATCAGCAGCAAAGCCGCGCCCGTTCGGTTCGAAGGTGTGTCCAAGGTGTTCGGCAAGGATGTCGTCGCTGTCGACAATATCGACCTGCATGTCGAGACGGGGCAATTGGTGACGCTGCTGGGGCCGTCCGGTTGCGGCAAGACCACGACGTTGCGGATGATCGCAGGGCTGGAAATGGCGAGCACGGGCCGCATCCTGATCGGGGACCGCGACGTGACCAAACTGCCCGCGACCGACCGTGACGTATCTATGGTCTTTCAGTCCTACGCGCTTTTCCCGCACATGACAGTGCTGGAAAACGTCAAATACGGGCTGACCTTTTCCGGGTTTGATAAGGGTGAGGCGCGCAGTCGTGCGCTGCATGGTCTCGATCTGGTAGGGCTCAAGGGATACGATGACCGCCTTCCCAGCGAGCTTTCGGGCGGTCAACAGCAGCGCGTTGCCGTGGCGCGGGCGCTGGTGCTGGAACCTCAGGTGCTCCTATTCGATGAGCCGCTGTCAAACCTCGACGCCAAGCTGCGCCGTCAGGTGCGCGAAGACATCCGCGCCATCCAGAAGGACCTTGGTCTGACCGTCGTTTACGTCACCCATGATCAGGAAGAGGCACTGGCGGTTTCCGACCAGATCGTCGTGATGCGCAACGCGGCCATCGCCCAGATGGGCACCCCGCGCGAGTTGTATGAGGCCCCCAAAGACCGTTTCGTCGCTGACTTCATCGGTGAGGCAAACCTGATCGCCTGCCAGATCGTTGCTGTTGAGGGCGACATGGCGACCATCGAAATCGAGGGCTATCGCCATGTACTGCCGTCGCGCGGGCTATCTGTCGGCCCCGCCACGCTTGCGGTCCGGCCCTCTCGGCTGCGGATTGGCGACGATGAGGGCATTCATGCCACCGTCGCCAAGGCGACTTATGTGGGGGTGCGGATGGAGTACACGTTGGAAGGCGGCTTTGGTCAGGTCTTTGCCGTACAGGACGAGGTGGATGAACCGCTGGTGGTCGGTCGCGACGTGCGTATGTCCTTTGCCGGGAAAGGCCCCGTGCTGCTGCCGGAAAGCTAAGGCTTGTCCCGGCTGTTGTTTATCACCCATCCAGAGGTCACCATCGAGCCTGACTGCCCGATACCCGATTGGTCGTTGAGCGCGGTGGGGACGCGCCGCGCCCTTGCCTTTGCTGCCGCAGCCGCCTTTGCGGACGTGACCCACATCTGGTCCAGCAACGAGGCCAAGGCGCGCCAGACCGCGGCTCTTCTTGCCAAGCCCAGCCAGCTTTCGGTCTCTGTCGATAGTGGTCTGGCCGAGAACGACAGAAGCGCCACGGGCTTCCTCCCACCAGAGGCGTTCGAGCGGGCTGCCAACAGGTTTTTCGCGGCGCCGGATGAAAGCTACTTAGGATGGGAGCGGGCCTGTGATGCTCAAAGCCGGATTGTCGCCGCAGTGGGCAAGATCGTCGCGGAGCATAAGGGGGGCGATTTGGCCATTGTCTCACATGGCGCGGTCGGCACGCTTCTGTATTGCAGCCTCTGCAATCTTCCTATCGACCGGGCATACGACCAGCCATCGCAGGGGTATTATTGGACCTCCGACCTTCCCAGCCTGAAGCCGCGCCACGGCTGGCGGTCCATCGGTTGAGATCACGTCGGCCAGGCGTCATCCGCAATGGTTTTCAGGGCATCGAACACCAAAGGCGTTCCGACGACCACGCGGCCCCCGTGCGCGATCATCGCGTCCGCGTCCTGCGGCTCGATCCTGCCGCCTGCTTCTGCCACCAAAAGCTGCCCGGCCAGACAGTCCCATGCGTTCATGTGCTCTTCGAGATACCCCAATAGCCGTCCGGCAGAGACATAGGCCAGCGACAGCGCGCCAGAGGCGTTGCGGTGGAACATGGCGCCCTCGGCGACCAGAGCGGTCACAACGGGCAGCACGTTGCAGGGGGCGACGCGGTTTGAATACCCAACCGCGACGGTCCCGCTGGATAGTGGCACGCCGTCGGCCACCCGCAGGGGGGTGCCATTCAGGGTCGCACCGCCGCCGCGCACGGCCACGAAGGTTTCATCATGGATGGGATCATGGATCACTCCAACCTTCGTTTGCCCTTGGGACACACCGGCCAGAACGATGGTCCATGCGGGGATGCCGTTGACGAAGTTGGTCGTGCCGTCGATGGGATCGATGACCCAGACGACCCCGCTGGTGCCGGGCTTTCTGTCCTGCTCTTCGCCGACGATCCCGTCGTCGGGGAAGGCGGCGGAAAGACGCTCCCGGATGAGGATCTCGACGTTGCGGTCCGCCTCGCTGACCCAGTCCTGATCGCCTTTTTGATCCACGATCAGGCTGTCGCGATCGTTGAAATATCTGAGCGCCGCCTCGCCCGCGTCCCGGCAGATCTCGACCGCTGTGTTTTTCTTTGAAAGGTCCATCACTTCTTCTCTGTCGCCGGTGGATGCGGCCAAGTCGTCCGCATCGGCAGGAGATCAGGGTCGCTTCCGGTCTGTCAAGGCGGATCGATCTGGCCGGGCGTTTTGGGGCGGCGTGGGCGTCGGGGCGTTGTCCACATGTGGCGGGAAGGGTGACGTAGCGTCTTCAATGGCTTGCAGAGACAGTTTTAGATTTTGGTAATAAACGGGCCTGTGGCGGGGGCGGTTTTTGGGGAGGATTTTGGGGACTCGGTGTACTCCGGCCGGGTGGGATTTGGGGTGACTTGGGCGCTTGCGGCGGGGGTGCCGGGCTGAAGCCCGGCCTACGGATAACGTGGCGGGGGAACCCTGCCTTACGGTTGACGCGCGTTGGCAATCTTTGCCATGATGGGGCTCAGCGGAGGTGTTTATGGCGACGATGAACGTATCCTTGCCCGACCCGATGAAGGAATGGGTCGAGACCCAAGCCAAGACCGGGCGGTACAGCAATGCCAGCGACTATGTGCGCGCGTTGATCCGACGAGATCAGGACCGTGCGGCGGGGGTTGCCGAATTGCAGGCTTTGGTGGACGAAGGTCTGGCCAGCGGCCCGGCGGAGGACTTTGACATGGCTGATTTCCTGCGCCGCAAGCGGGCGGAGCGTGGCTAGGCCCTATCGCCTGACACCCGCAGCGCAGGCTGATCTGGACGCGATCTGGGACCATACGGTTGCCGCGTGGTCCATGGATCAGGCCGAGGCGTTTTTGCGCGGGTTGGAGGATGTGTTGCGCCTGTTGTGCGCTCATCCAGAGATGGCGCGGGAACGGTTCGAGACTACCCCGCCCGTCCCGTACACCCCTATCGTGAGCATCTGGTGATTTACCGGGTAGAGGCGGGGTTTTTGTCCGTTGTGCGGATTGTGCATGAACGGCAGCGGTGGCGGGGTGTGCTGGAGGAGGGATGAAGTGGGGAGTGGTGGGTTGGAAACCCACCCTACGCTTGCCAACAAAAATCAGCAAGTTCAGCACCTGTTATGTTAGACTTCTTAGCAGCTATTTCGGAGGAAAACGTGGCACGCACTGAATTCGCCATGGCGCTTGAAAGACGCATCAAACAGGCATATCGACACTCGCCTCATCGGCATGGTTGGCGCTTGCTGTACAGTCCGGAGGACGTACTAGATGGCTCGAAAGTCGCATTCATTGGGTTGAATCCTGGCGGTAGTTTCGAGAGCCCGGACCATGCCGAGTTCGCGATGCCCAAAGGCTCTGCCTACGTTGACGAAGTTTGGCCGAGTTCGTCACGATTGCAGCAAGAGGCACTCGCGCTCTTTGAAAGACTCGGGATAGCACCGGAGGCCGTACTTGCCGGTAATTTGGTGCCCTTTCGCTCGCCGGACTGGAAGTCACTGGCAGAGCGCCGAAAGGCACAGGCCTTCGGCGAGGAGATTTGGGGCGCAATACTTGATCGGGCGTGCCCCAGGTGTGTCGTGACGTTCGGTAGTGACGCCAACGATGCGGTCAGGGTGTTGCTAGGGGTTAGCAACCCTAAGTTCATTCCGGTGCGTTGGGGCGACATGACTGCCCAACGTGGTGAATTCGAACGTACTGCTTCGCATGGTACTTGGAGCGGCACATGGATAGGAATGCCGCACTTGTCTCGGTTCACTGTGATGACACGTCCCGCAAGCCGTGCTGCGATAAACGTTTTGTTCGAAGGGTTGTAAGCTACCCCCAACCCCCTCCTTGCACCTCCCCCCCCACCTCGCCTACTAAGATACTGACACATCAGGAGGAGGCTCCATGCGCCGCGTCGTCGTTACAGGGCTTGGGATCGTTTCGAGTATTGGGAATTCTGCGGATGAGGTTCTGGCCTCGCTCAAGGCGGGCAAGTCCGGGATCACTGCCAATGCGCAGATGCAGGAGCACGGCTTTCGCAGCCAGATCGCGGGGGCCATCAATCTGGATGTGGCCGAGCAGATCGACAAGCGGACGCTGCGCTTCATGGGGCCGGGGGCGGCCTATGCCTATATCGCCATGGGACAGGCCATCGCCGATGCGGGGCTGGAAGAGTCGGACATTGTGAACCCGCGCACCGGCCTTGTGGCCGGATCGGGCGGGCCATCGACCAGCGCCATGTTGACCGCGCATCAGACGGTGCTGAAAACGGGTGCGACCAAGCGGGTTGGCCCCTTTGCGGTGCCCAAATGCATGTGCTCGACCGTCAGTGCGAACCTGTCGACGGCGTATAAGATCAAGGGCATCAACTATTCGATCACCTCGGCCTGTTCGACCAGCCTGCATTGCATCGGCAACGCGGCAGAGCAGATCATGATGGGCAAGCAGGACGTGATGTTCGCGGGCGGCGGTGAGGAGTTGGACTGGACCCTGTCCTGCCTGTTCGACGCGATGGGCGCGATGTCGTCCAAGTATAATGACACGCCGGACAAGGCGAGCCGCGCCTTTGACAAAGATCGCGACGGGTTTGTGATCTCGGCGGGCGGCGGCATCCTCGTGCTGGAAGAGTTGGAGCACGCCCGCGCGCGGGGCGCCAAGATCTACGCCGAAGTGACGGGCTATGGCGCGACCTCGGACGGGGCGGACATGGTCGCACCCTCGGGCGAGGGTGGCGAACGGGCGATGCGGGTCGCGCTGTCGACACTGCCGGAAGGGCGCAAGGTCAGCTACATCAACGCGCATGGCACCTCGACCCCTGTCGGTGACGTCGGTGAGATCGAGGCGGTGCGGCGCGTGTTCGGTGAGGGGACAACCCCGCCGGTGTCGTCGACCAAGTCGATGACCGGCCACAGCCAGGGCGCGACCGGCGCGCAGGAGGCGATCTATTGCCTGCTGGCGTTGCAAAACGATTTCATCATCCCCTCGATCAATGTGCAGACGCTGGACCCGGCGTTGAAGCCTGCGGAGATCGCGACCGAACTGGTCGAGAACGCGGGGCTGGATTCGGTGATGACCAACTCTTTTGGGTTCGGTGGCACCAACGGGTCTATGGTGTTGTCAAAGTTTCATGACTGATTGCGCGGGTGGATTGCGATGACCATTGATCTGAAGGGCAAGCGCGGGCTTGTCATGGGTGTTGCGAACGAGCGGTCGATCGCTTGGGGCATTGCCAAGGCCTGTCATGAGGCGGGGGCGGAACTGGCCTTTACCTACCAGGGAGAGGCGTTCGGCAAGCGGCTGGAGCCTTTGGCGGCCAGCGTCGGGTCGGATTTCATGGTCGATGTGGACGTGACGGATGATGCGTCTCTGGATGCGGCGTTCGAGGAGTTGGCGCAGCGTTGGGACAGCGTGGATTTCCTTGTCCATGCCATCGCCTATTCGGACAAGAATGAGCTGACGGGGCGGTTCCTGAACACTAGCCGGGCGAACTTCAAGAACTCGATGGATATCTCGGTCTATTCGTTCATCGAGGTGGCGCGGCGGGTGCATCCGCTGATGACCGACGGCGGGACACTGCTGACGCTGACCTATCTGGGCAGCCAGCGGGTGGTGCCGAATTATAACGTCATGGGTGTGGCCAAGGCGGCGCTGGAATCGACGACGCGGTATCTGGCGAATGATCTGGGACCGGACGGCATCCGCGTGAACGCGCTGAGCCCCGGCCCGATGAAGACGCTGGCGGGGGCGGCCATCGGGGGCGCGCGGCGGACCTACAAGCACACCGGCCAGAACGCGCCTCTGCGGGCGAATGCCACGCTGGAGGCGGTCGGCGGCACGGCGGTCTGGCTGATCTCGGATGCGGGCGCCTGCACCACCGGTGAGATCGTCATGGTGGACGGCGGCTATCACGTGCTTGGCATGCCGCAGATGGAAAACCTGTAGGGGAGGCGGCGATGCGTCTGGTCTGGGCTCTTGGGATGGTTGCGGCGCTGGGTGGCTGCATGGAGGGCGCGGCCCCGGTGTCGGGCGGTGCTGGTGGCGGACAGGGGGCTGAGGCGCGCAAGCTGTCGACAGGGATGACACAGGCGCAGGCCGACGCCGTCTTTGGGCTGGACGCGGGGTATGAGCGGAACCCGGCGAACTGGGACGAGGCCTGTGTCAGCTATGCCTATGGCAGCGCCGAGGCACCGCGCTATGTCCACGCGGTTTTCCGGAACGGTCAACTGGTCCGGTCGACTGATGGCCACGGGGCGATCTGCGCCTACGGCGCGGCGCTGTAACGCGCTGACAGGAACCGCAGACGCGCCGGGACGTTGACCTCCTAAGAACTGGAGGTTCACATGACCCATAAGATCACCCTGCAAAGCATCGACACGCTGACCCATGACGTTCACCGGCTGACCTTTGACAAGCCACACGGCTATGCCCACACCCCCGGTCAGGCGACGGATTTCGCGCTGGACCGCGAGGGCTGGCGCGACGAACAGCGCCCGTTCACCTTTACCAGTCTGCCGGATGAAGACCGGCTGGAATTCGTGATCAAGTCCTATCCCGACCACAACGGCGTGACGGACCAGATTGGCAGAATGTCACCGGGCGACACTGCGCTGATTGGCGACCCATGGGGCGGGATCGAGGACAAGGGCGACGGTGTCTTTATCGCCGGGGGCGCGGGAGTGACGCCCTTTATCGCGATCCTGCGCAAAAAGCTGGAGGAAAACGGCACGCTGGAGGGCAACACGCTGATGTTCTCAAACCAGTGTGAGCGCGACATCGTCATGCGCAACGCCTTTGAGGCGATGCCGGGGCTGCGCTGTCACTGGACGGTGACAGAGGAAAAAGGCAGCCCGCTGGCGCGCGGATTGATTGACAGCGACATGCTGGCCGGTTTCGTCGATCCGCAAAAGGACATCTGCTATATCTGCGGCCCCGATCCGATGGTCGAGGCGATGCCCGAGGAACTGGCGCGGCTGGGCGTCGAGCACGATCAGATTGTGGTTGAGGATTTCGGCTGATTTTGCAGGGACGTCTGAGGTTCGACGATGATGGGCCGGGGTAGGATGCCCCGGCTTTTTCATGTCCCGCTCAGAACCACTGCCCCGGTTCCATCAGGCCCAGGTCCAGCAACTGGCGTGAATGCCATTCAAACGGTGTCGAGTTGTGCCAGCGAAAGTTCTTTATTTCGAAGGTGGAGCCGGGGTTGCTTTTCAGCGCCTTGGCGGTGCGGAAGCTGGCAATGGCCGCCGTCAGGTTGTTGTGCCACGGGCAGGCGTAGGTGTTGTATTCCTCGTCTGAAAACGTGTGGTCCTCACGCAGTTTCAGCCCCGGTTTGGCGCGGAAGAGGGCGATGCGGTCAATCTTGCGGCGGCTTTCGGGGACGTGTTCCTCATACCGCCAGCGCAGACCGCCGAAGAAATTCAACTGCCGTTCCTTTGGGTGGTTGTGGTTTTTCGGGTCGGGCCGGGCCAGCGCGTAATAGCCCGACCGGTCAAGCCAGGCATCGTCCAGCGACACCGCATTGGGGCACTGTCGGAGATCCCCGGCATAGAGGTCGACCACATAGGTCAACATGGCATCGCGCCGTTCCTCTGTGTGATAGGCCAGCATTTCGCCGACTGTCCGGCTTTCTGAAAAGGGAAAGAACAGGTATTCGGCGTTGTAGCAGTAGAATATCCACTGCCCCGGGGATTTGCGGATGACGCCATTGACGGCCCTTGGCAGGGCATTGTCCGCGCGCATGTCATGGGTGACGTGATGCACCTTGTCCGTCAGATCGTCGGGCAGCGGCAGATCGCGCGCGCCAAAGAGCACGACGGTGCCAAAGCCACAGTGCCGGTGGTGGCGCAGGGTGGTGTCCAGTTCCACCGCATCCTCGGCAAAGATCAGCGCGATGGGCCCGCGGCTGAGCGCATGGGCCCCTTGGGACAGGAACTGATCAAGGGTCTTGTAGAACATGCTCGGCCTCTGGTGGGGCTTTTACCGCAGAGTCGGTGAAAATCTCGTGCATTGCAAGGCGGGGGGATTCTGCGGTATCGCCAGCCCTTAAATCTGAGACAGGAGCGCGCGCAATGGCCCCGAAGAAACTGTATATCAAGACCTACGGCTGCCAGATGAACGTCTATGACAGCGAGCGCATGGCCGAGGCCATGGGCGGCGAGGGCTATGAGACGACCGCGCGCCCCGAAGATGCGGACATGATCCTGCTGAACACCTGCCACATCCGCGAGAAGGCGGCGGAGAAAGTGTATTCGGAACTGGGCCGCTACAAGGGGCTGAAGGCAGAGAAGCCGGATCTGAAGATCGGCGTGGCGGGATGTGTGGCGCAGGCCGAGGGGGCCGAGATCATGCGCCGTCAACCGATGGTGGATCTGGTGGTTGGCCCGCAAAGCTATCACCGGCTGCCGGATCTGTTGTCACGCACCCATAATGGCGCCAAGGCGCTGGACACGGATTTCCCCGAAGAGGACAAGTTCGACCACCTCACCGCGCGGCCCAAGGCCAAGCGCGGGCCGACGGCGTTTCTGACCGTGCAAGAGGGCTGTGACAAGTTCTGCGCCTTTTGCGTTGTGCCCTACACACGCGGGGCAGAGGTGTCGCGCCCGGCGGAGCGGGTGCTGACCGAGGCGCGTGATCTGGTAGAGCGCGGCGTGCGTGAGATCACCCTTTTGGGCCAGAACGTGAATGCCTATCACGGGCATGAGGGCGGCTTGGCTGGCCTGATCCGCGCGTTGGCGGAGATCGACGATCTGGCGCGTATCCGCTTCACCACCTCGCATCCCAACGACATGGATGACGCGCTGATCGCGGCGCATGGCGACTGTGACAAGCTGATGCCCTATCTGCACCTGCCGGTGCAGGCGGGGTCGGACAAGATCCTGAAACGGATGAACCGGAGCCACACGGCCGAGGACTATCTGCGGTTGATCGAGCGGTTGCGCGCGGCGCGGCCCGATCTGCATCTGTCGGGTGATTTCATCGTCGGCTTCCCGGAAGAGACCGAAGAGGATTTTCAGGCCACGATGGACCTGATTTCGGCGGTGGAATACGGCTCGGCCTTTTCGTTCAAATACTCGGAACGCCCCGGCACCCCGGCGGCAGAGCGTCCGCAGGTGTCCGAGGACGAAAAGGACGACCGGTTGCAGCGGTTGCAGGCGCTATTGACCAAACAACAGCGCATCTTGCAGGACGCGATGGTGGGCCGGGACGTGCATGTGCTGTTCGAAAAGCCCGGACGGATGCCCGGCCAGATGGTCGGGAAGTCGGAATATCTGCACGCGGTTCACGTCGAATCCGACGATTTCGGACCCGGCGATATTGCACGAATCCGAATCGTTTCAAGCGGTCCCAACTCTTTGAAAGGGGTTGTTGCGCCGCGCTAATGGCCCTCAAGAACCCCTTGTTTCAAAAAAAGGGTTCGGATTATCCACAGAAAAACAAAGCGTTTTCGGGAACTGTTTCCGATTTTGGGACAGTACACATAGCTTTTCGCTTCACAGGCCAAGCAGTTTTGCTAAAGTGTTGATTATAGTAAATTTGCGTGCGCCCGCTGCCATGTGGCGCACGCATTAGGGGAAACTTAAATCAAGGGACCAGGCTGTGGCTTATCGCATTTCCAAGGCCATCGGCGCGATGGCGCTTGCGGCCCTCGCTGGTCTGTCGGCCGTTGCGCCGGCAGTCGCCGGGGACGCTGACCAGAAGACACCATTCATCTCAACGCAGAACACCCGCACCATCAAGGGTGAGCAGTATATTCCCGGCATCTGGGTGGACCCGGACGGCTGTGAACACTGGGTGATGGACGACGGGGTAGAGGGTTATATGAGCCCGCATACCGACCGCAAAGGGATCCCGGTCTGCCGCCGGGCCAATACCTGCGGCGTGATGAACACCGATCAGTTCTTTGCCACCGACAGCTACCGCATCTCGAAACACGGTCAGGCGCGCATTGCCGATTTTTTCAAATCCGCAAACGCTGTTGGCTATGTCATCGCGGGTCACACCGACAGCCGCGCCTCGGATGATTACAACATCAAGTTGAGCTACAACCGCGCGCTGGCCGTGGCCAGAGTGGCCCGTTCGGTCGGAGCCAACATCACCGACGTGCGTGGCTATGGCGAACGGATGCCAGTGGCCAAGAACAACACCACGCAGGGCATGGCCAAGAACCGCCGTGTCGAAATCCTCTGCTTCCGGTAATCCAGAAGGGATCATGACAATGAACTTCGTTAAACCGCTTCTGCTGGTTGCCGCTGTCGCTGCTGTTGCGGCTTGCGACCCGGTCGGCCCCGACAAGAGCCGGGACCGCCAGTCCATCGACCGTGACGACCTGACCGGCATGAAGGCCGGCATCTGGGTCGATCCGAATGGCTGTGACCACTGGATCATCGACGACGGTGTCGAGGGCTATCTGTCGGCCCGTCTCGACAAATACGGCAAGCCGGTCTGCTCGGGCATTGCCCCGCCGACCATCGCCACCGGCGACTTCAAAGGCGGCTCGACCTCGATCATCGGCGACCCGCTCTGACCGGTCTCTGACCGCCACTTGTAGAACACAGGACCGCGCAGCATCTGCTGCGCGGTCTGTTTTTGTGGCGTTCACATGACAATTGGCGTCCGGGAGCGACCGAGACTTGCGTCCCCCCTTCGCCCCATGCACCATATCTAGCAGAAACACGCGTTCAGAATCGGAACGCCCTGCGCAGGAGACGGGTTTGACAGCGGGCACCTTGACCGAAGCGATCCTTGAATTCCCCGATAATCGTTTGTTGATCGATCTCTGTGGAGAGTTTGATCGCAACCTCACCGATATAGAGGCCCGGACCGGGGTGCAGATTCTGCGCCGTGGCAACCAGTTGGCGGTGCATGGCCCGGAGGACGCTGTGCCTGCCGTGGCCGATGTGCTGCGCGGCCTTTATGAGCGCCTTGAACAGGGGCGCGAGGTGGAACGCGGCGACATCGACCGCGCCCTTCGGATGGAAGAGGAAGAACCGGACGAACAGCTAGAGATGTTCACCGGCGGCAAGGTCGAGATCAAGACTCGCAAAAAGCTGATCGAACCGCGCACCGATGCGCAAAAGGCCTATGTGCGATCGTTGTTCGAAAACGAAATGGCCTTTGGCATCGGTCCGGCCGGAACGGGCAAGACCTATCTGGCCGTCGCCGTTGGCGTGAACATGCTGATCACCGGCGAGGTGGACAAGATCATCCTCTGTCGTCCTGCCGTCGAGGCGGGTGAGCGGCTGGGCTTTCTGCCCGGCACGCAGGAGGAAAAGGTCGACCCCTACATGCAGCCCCTGATGGATGCGCTGAACGATTTCCTGCCGGGCAAGCAGCTTGCCAAGATGCGGGAGGAAAAATCGGTCGAGATTGCGCCGCTGGCCTTTATGCGAGGGCGGACATTGTCCAATGCCTTTGTGGTGCTGGATGAGGCGCAGAACGCCACCACCATGCAGATGAAGATGTTCCTGACCCGTCTGGGTGAGGGCAGCCGCATGGTCATTACTGGCGACCGCACCCAGATCGACCTGCCGCGCGGGGTGCCCTCGGGGCTGGCGGATGCGGAACGGCTGTTGGGCCATGTGCCCGGCATATCGTTCAACTATTTCACCGCCAAGGACGTGGTGCGCCATCCGCTTGTCGCGGCCATCATTGAGGCCTATGAGGCGGACACGCAGGGCTAAGGCAAAGCCGTTGTTTCTGCGGGTTTTCCATTTCTCTGGGGGCCGGGGGCAGGGTCCGCGGCGCTGATCCACATGCTGACCGACACGATATTCGAGGATGATCGCTGGCAAGAGGCTGGCCTTGACCGGCTGGCCGAACCCGGGGCGGTGGCGGCGCTGTTGCATCTGGGACTGTCGCCGGAGGGGTATGAGATCGCCGTGCTGGGCTGCGACGATGCCCGAATCGCCGCCCTTAACGGCGATTTCCGGGACAAGCCGCAGGCCACCAACGTCCTTAGCTGGCCTGCCGAGGATCTGGCCGCCGATACCGATGGCGGCACGCCCTTTGCGCCCGAACCAGAGGAGGGCGAAGACGCGCATCATCTGGGCGATATTGCTCTGGCCTATGAGACCTGTGCGCAAGAAGCCGCCGATCGGGGCATCCCTATGGAGCAACATGTCACACATCTGATCGTTCATGGGGTGTTACATCTATTGGGCTATGACCATATGCGTGACCTTGACGCCACGCTGATGGAACGGCTTGAGGTTGAAATACTTGGCAATCTCGGTCTACCGGACCCATATGGTGAGGATGGCGCCCCAGAGGGGGCATGATGGAACGGATTGATGGGCGATAGCGAAGACTCGTCTAAGGCAGCGCAACGCGCGCTTGGATCGGGACAGATGAACGTACACGGGCCTCGGCACGGGTTCTGGCAAAGGATATTCGGACGGATCGGCGGAGGCGGCTCGCAAGACGGGACCGCGAAGCCTAGCACCACTCCGTCTGCCAACAGGCCAATTCATGGCATGATCAACCTTCGCCGGATGCGGGTTGAGGACGTGGCTATCCCCAAGGCTGAGATCATCGCCGTTCCAAATACGATCACTAAGGACGATCTGGTTTCTGTCTTTCGCGACAGCGGGCTGACCCGTCTGCCCGTCTATGACGGCACGCTGGATACGCCGGTCGGCATGGCCCACCTCAAGGACTTTGCCTTGCAGCACGGGTTCAATGGCACCGGTGGTCGGTTCAACCTGAAACGTCTGTTGCGGCCCTTGCTGTTTGTGCCGCCTTCGATGCCGATTGGCGTTCTGCTGACCAAGATGCAGACAGAGCGGCGGCACATGGCGCTGGTGATCGACGAATATGGCGGCGTTGACGGGCTGGTCACGATCGAGGACCTGATCGAACAGGTCATCGGTGAGATCGAGGATGAGCACGACACCGAAGAGGATCAGTACTGGACCCGCGAAAAGAGCGGTTGCTACCTTGTGCAGGCCAAGACTCCGCTGACCGATTTCGAGGCGGAACTGGGTTTGACGCTGACCGATCACGACACCATCGACGAAGAAGAAATCGACACGCTGGGCGGGCTGGTGTTCATGCTGGCCGGTCGGGTGCCTGCGCGCGGCGAAGTGGTGCCGCATCCCGTCGGCCTCGACTTTGAGGTGGTGGATGCCGATCCGCGCCGGATCAAACGGCTGAGGGTGCGGTCCGCCAACGCGGCGCGCCCTGACGGCCCCTCGGGCCATGCCGCGACTCCTGTTCCGGCGCAGGGGGCCCAATCCGCCAAGGTTGACGCGGGCCATGCCTGACAGCCGGTCGGCCGGTCGCGTGTCCGCGACCCAAGGGCGGTTGCCGGGCTGGGCGCGTCTGCCGCTGGCGGTGGCCGTGGGGGTGATCATCGGGCTGGGGCAGCCGCCCTATGACCTGTGGTATCTCGCCTTTCCGGGCTATGTGGCGGCGATCTGGCTGTTTCTTTCTACCGCGCGCGGCACGCAGTCGGCTGGCACCGGCTGGGCCGTCGGGCTGGGTTATTTCGGCTTTTCCATGAGCTGGATTGTCGAGCCGTTTCTTGTGGATGCGGCCACTACCGGTTGGATGGCGCCCTTTGGCTTGATCGGGCTGGCCGGGGGGCTGGCGCTGTTCTGGGGGCTGGCGTTTTGGGTCTCGGGGCGGGCGCGGCGTCCGGCCCTGACGCTGGTGCTGGCGTGGAGCGCCGTGGAACTGGCGCGCGCCTATGTGTTCACCGGGTTTCCATGGGCTTTGGTGCCGTATTTCTGGCTGCCGGTGCCGGTGATCCAATGGGTTTCGGTGATCGGGCCGCACGGGCTGACGGTGGCGACACTGGTGGCGGCAGCGCTGCTGGCTGTCGCTTTGTCGCCCGGTGCGGGACGGCTGCGGGCGGCGGGGGCAGGCGCGGCGATGCTGGCGGTGCTGTTCGGCGGTGGCATGGCGTTGACGCCGGGAATGCAGGATCTGGACGGGCGGCCGCTGGTGCGGCTGGTGCAGCCCAACGCCGCGCAGCATGAAAAATGGGATCCGGACATGATCCCGGTCTTCATGGAGCGTAAACTGCGGTTCACCGCCGCCGCGCCCGAGACAGGACAGCCGCGCCCGCAGCTTATCCTCTGGCCAGAGACAAGCGTGCCCAACCTGCTGCGCCGGGCGGGGCCGGTGCTGGACCAGATCACGCAGGCGGCAGGCGATGCGCAGGTGATCGTGGGGGTGCAGCGCGCCGATCAGGCCGGATACTACAACTCGCTGGTGGTGTTGGCACCAGAGGGCGGGGTGAACGCGCTGTATGACAAGCATCACCTTGTGCCCTTTGGTGAGTACATGCCCGCCGCGGCGGTCTTTGCGCGCTGGAACATCGCCGGATTGGCGGCGCGGGCCGAGGGTGGTTATAGCGCTGGACCGGGGCCGCAGGTGATCAACCTTGGCGATCTGGGGACGGCGCTGCCGCTGATCTGCTATGAGGCGGTGTTTCCGCAGGATGTGAACGGCGCGCCGCTGCGGCCCGACATGCTGATCCAGCTAACAAATGACGCGTGGTTCGGGACTTGGTCAGGCCCCTTTCAGCATCTGGCGCAGGCGCGCATTCGCGCAATTGAGCAGGGGCTGCCCATGCTGCGCAGCGCCAATACCGGCGTGTCGGCGGTGATCGACGGCGCGGGGCGGGTGCTGGAGGCGCTGCCCTTGGGCGAGGCGGGTTATCTGGACGCGCCGCTGCCGCCGCCGATGCGACACACGCTGTATAGTCGAACCGGCGACCTGCCAGTCGGAATTGCGCTATTTGTCGCCATTGGCCTGCTTTGGGGTGCGGCGCGACGCATCGGTCGCACAGAATCCGATTGACCCTGCCAGCCGCGCCGCGTACGCGCATCGAGATAATAAGCATCCCGTCACAACGGCTTCCTGGCGTGACGGCGGCACCAATGGAGCATCTTTCATGTCACGTAACAACTATATCTTCACCTCCGAGTCCGTCTCGGAAGGCCACCCGGACAAGGTTTGTGACCGGATTTCCGACGCTATCCTTGATGCCTTTCTGGCCGAAGACCCGCTGGCGCGCGTGGCCTGTGAAACCTTTGCCACCACCAATCGCGTCGTCATCGGCGGTGAGGTCGGTCTGACCGATCAGGACAAGATGCCCGACTTTATGGCCAGCATTCCCGATATTGCACGGGCCTGCATCAAGGACATCGGCTACGAGCAGGACAAGTTCCATCACGCCACCTGCGAGATCACCAACCTGTTGCACGAGCAATCGGCGCATATCGCGCAGGGTGTGACCGGCGAGCAGGGCGATGAGGGGGCCGGTGATCAGGGTATCATGTTCGGCTACGCCACCAATGAAACCGAGGCGCTGATGCCCGCGCCGATCCAGTACAGCCACATGATCCTGCGCCGTCTGGCAGAGGTCCGCAAGGACGGCACCGAACCCGCTCTGGGCCCGGATGCCAAATCGCAGCTTTCGGTGCGCTACGAGGACGGCAAGCCGATGGGCGTGACCTCGATCGTGTTGTCGACCCAGCATCTGGACGAAAGCATGACCAGCGCCGATGTGCGCGCCTTGGTCGAGCCCTACATCCGCGAGACGCTGCCCGAAGGATGGATCACCGGCGACACAGAATGGTGGGTCAACCCGACCGGCAAGTTTGTCATCGGTGGCCCCAATGGCGATGCGGGCCTGACCGGCCGCAAGATCATCGTCGACACCTATGGCGGCGCAGCCCCGCATGGCGGCGGCGCGTTTTCGGGCAAAGATCCGACCAAGGTGGACCGCTCAGCCGCCTATGTGGCGCGCTATCTGGCCAAGAACGTGGTGGCCGCTGGCATGGCGGATCGCTGCACCGTGCAGTTGTCGTATGCCATCGGCGTGGCCAAGCCGCTGTCGATCTACGTCGACACCCACCAGACCGGCAAGGTTGAGGCGCGCGATATCGAACTGGCGATCCCCAAGGTGATCGACCTGACGCCGCGCGGCATCCGCACCCATCTGGAACTGAACAAGCCGATCTATCAGCGCACGGCGGCCTATGGCCACTTTGGCCGCGCGCCCGAGGCGGATGGCGGTTTCTCGTGGGAGCGCACCGATCTTGTCGAGGCGCTGAAAAAGGCGATCTGAGACCGGCCTTTCCGAGGTCAATCAGTATGGCACAGGCGCTCCCGTTGCGGGGGCGCCTTTTTCTTTGCGGGTGTGGGGGCTGGGTCGTGCTCTTGGTTTGGGACCGTTTTTCGTGTAAACTGTGGGGGTATTTCAACTCTGGCTGGTTTTAGATCCGTGGATAGTCGCATGCTGCTTTTCATTTTCATGGCCTGTGCCACCGCTTTTATCGGCTGGCTCTGGTGGTCTGACCCGCAGCCGATCCCGTTCACGACGAACCTTGCCAAACTGGCCTATGCCGGGCTGCTGGTGCTGGTGGCAGGGATGCTGGTGCGCGAGGTCGACAAGGTCTTTCAATCCGCCAAGCCGGGCATCGGCGGGTTTCAGTTCGCGCGTCAGGGGCAACCGGACGCGACCCGGTCCGAGGCGCTGCGCGCGATGATCGTGCAGCGGCACGGGCTGATCAACCAGAGCTTTCGCCGGGAGAATCTGCTGCGCGAGGCGCGGCTGGCGCGCGATGCGCAGGCGGGCGCGCGCGACGTGGCGCCTTTGCCCTTTGCCACCGCCTCGCTGGGGTTTTCGACAGAGTCGCTGAGCAAGCTGGAACTGAACGTGCAGGGCATCAACTTTGGCAAGCTGCTGGATTCGATGCGCCGCCGCGTGGCCCCGCCGAACGAGATCACCGGCCATGTGGTGGATACCGGCGACGGGCGCATCTCTGCCGTGGTGCGCTGGTCCAAGGCGCCGCGCAATGCGCATCAGCCTTTGGAGGACAACCGGCTGATGACCTTTGACGACATCCGCCGCGACAGCGATCTTGCGGCGCGCATCGCCTGCGCGCTGATCTGGGCGGAACTGGTGTCCGATCAGGATGGCGCGGTGTTCAAGATGCGGCGCGACCACTATTGCCTGTGGACCGAGGCGTTCCTGACTTGGCAACGGTTGCGCGATAAACGGGCGGCGGACCTGACACTGAACATCGACGATCTGGGCGATCTCGAACGCGCGCGCGACAATCTGAAACTGCTGATCGGGCAGTCGGTCGAATTTGCCGAGATCTATCAGTTGCACGCCAACCTGATCCAGCTGGACCCGACGCCGCTGCCGAACGATCCGGGCGCGATTGCCGAGGCGCGGGCGATCTATGCCGGGATGGGCCGGGGGCTGACGCTGGAAGAGGCGCGCCAGACCCTGCGGGTCGCGGCGGTGGCGCAGCCGGTGGTCAGTGCTGCGGAGCCGGTGGTGCCGCCGGTGTCGAGCGGCGATTTCCGCCCGATGCTGCCGGTGATCAACGGTCGCGTGCAGGCGGGGACGGTTGCGGCGGTTCAGGAGGTGTTGACGCCGCAGGCGGATGCGCTGGCGCAGGTCGCGGCGGCGACCGGGTTCCTGCGGCTGTCGGACGGTGATCAGCCGATGCGTGGCACCGGCTTTGTGGTGGCGCGTGACGTGGTGGTGACGGCGGATTTTGTGCCCGGTTATCTGCAGGCGCCGGGCATTGCGATGGCCGCCAACCTGACCCCCTTGCCGCTGTTGCGGATGGAGTTTTCGGTCGGGGAGGATGCGCAGGACGACCGCGACAACCGGGTCTTTGCGGTGCGGCAGGTGCTGTTGCGCGACAAGGAGGCGGGCCTGAGTTTCCTGCATGTGCCGGGGCTGGCCGCCGCCGGGATCGGGCCTGCGCCCTTGGGGGACGGGGTGCCCGGTGACGGCGCGTGGCTGGCGGTGCTGGGCTATCCGGTCAACGATCCAAGGGTGGCAGGGATCGAGATGCAACCGGGCTGGCGGCCCTATATCAAGCGGTTGATGCCGGGCACGCGGGTGGCGGTCGCCTCGGCCTGGGCGGATTATCCGCAGGCCTTTGGCCATGACGCCACCACGGCGGGCGGCACTGCCGGGGCTCCGGTGATTGATCTGGACACCGGCACTGTCATCGGCCTGCACCTTGGCGGCGGATCCGGCACGCAAGAGCGACGGCGCGGCTTTGCGGCCCCGTTCTCGACCGGGATGCTGAGCGCGGTCATTGCGCCGCTGGAACGTCGCTGACGCCGTTTCGTGGAGGCGACGGGCGGTAGGCATCTTGCACCACGGCAGCGAGGCGGGTATGCGCTGGCCGCCATGACAACATCGAACAAGCATCCCGACGCCCCTTGGCGGAACTTTTACGGCCGTATCCGGGGCAAGACCCTGCGGCCCAAGCAGGAAGAGTATCTGCAAGAGGATCTGGACAAGCTGTCACCGGGTCCGGTGGACTGGGAAGAGAACCCGGAACGCACCCCGCTGGACCTGAAGTCGGTATTTGGCGACGCGCCGGTCTGGCTGGAAATCGGCTTTGGCGGTGGAGAGCATCTGGTCCATCAGGCGGTGCAGAACCCCGGTGTCGGGTTGATCGGCGCGGAGCCTTTCATCAACGTCGTGGCCATGCTTCTGGGCAAGATCCGGGATGCGGGGGTGCAGAACCTGCGGGTCTATCCCGGCGACGCGCGCAACCTGTTTGACGTGCTGCCGGATCAGTCGGTGTCAAAGGCGTTTCTGTTGTACCCCGATCCTTGGCCCAAGAAGAAACACCACCGCCGCCGGTTTGTGACGGCGGAACACCTAGAGCCGCTGCACCGGGTGTTGAAACCGGGGGCGGAGTTCCGGGTGGCGACGGATATCCCCGACTATGTGCGCCAGACCTTGATCGAGGTGCCAAAGGCGGGCTTTGAGTGGCTGGCCGATGGACCGGCGGACTGGCGCGATCCCTGGGGCGACTGGCATTCCACCCGGTATGAACAAAAGGCGCTGCGCGCAGGCCGGGTGCCGCATTACCTGACGTTCCGAAGGACGTAAAAGGGCGGGGGCGTGCTGCCGAAGGCCGTCTCGCTGCGGACCCTTCCCGCAGAAGGATTTGACCCCACCAAAAGACGGAGTGCGGTCAGAGGGGCGCGATCAACTCCGCGCCTTTGGCCCGGTTGGAGTTCACCGCCGGGTCAACGCGATAGAAACTGAGCGCGTCCTCTGGTGCCGGTGTCATCAGCGTGGCTGCGCCGCGCCCTTCCTCACCCAGCCATTTGGCCCAGTTGTCCGGGGCCAGCACAACCGGCATACGGTGGTGGATCTTGGACATGGCCTGATTGGCGGCGCAGGTGACGACGGCGCAGGTGCGAAAGGCCTGGCCGTCGCGTTCCCAGTCCTGCCAGACACCGGCAAAGACCAGAGCGGAGTCCTGTGAGGGATGGATGTACCACGGCAGGCGGTTGCCGTTTTCGTCCTTGGTCCATTCATAAAATCCGGTGCAGGGGATCAGACAGCGCCGTTCACGGCAGGCGGCCTTGAAGGCGGGTTTCTCGGCGATGGTTTCCGCCCGCGCGTTGATCAGCAGCGGGCCGCCGTTGGGGGCCTTGTACCAATGCGGCAGGAACCCCCAGCGCATCGACACCAGCCGCCGACCGGCGTCCTCCATGACCACATGGATTTGGTTCGTCGGGCAGACGTTGTAGTTGGGCACTTCTGGCAGGTCGTTCGACGGTGCCGCCTCGAACAACTGGGCCATGGCGTCCGGGGGGAGAGTGACCGCAAACCGCCCGCACATGGGTCAGAGTCCGAAACGGGAGTAATGCAGCAGGCCCCAGGCGGTCAGTTCGCGTTCCAGCCGCCCCCAGAGATCGGCAAAGCGCAGCGGGTCCATCTTTGTGACTTCGCGGATTTCGGCAAGGCTGCGGCGGTTGTTGATGGCGGCCATCAGCGGCGCGCAATCGCGCGGAATGCGCATCTGCACATCGGCCTCTTTCAGGGTGATCGGCAGCGGGCGACCCTGCGCCACCGCCTGTGCCGGTTTGCGCATGTCGCTGGTGGGGGAACGCGGGATCAGGCTTTGCCTTGATCCGCGCGCGATGGGGCGGTCCTCATCGGCGGGCACAAGATAGCCAAGGTGCTTTTTCATCGTGCCGCGCAGCTTTTCCGCCAAGGCCATGGCGGTGGCGTCGTCCATATCCTTGGGCCGGTCGGTGATGCGCGCGAGATCATAGAGGCCCGGCGGCAGCAGCGATTGCGTTTTCCAGCCCGTCCGCTCCAGCGTGCTCAACAGGCGGGGGATGTCAAACGGCGTGTCCTGACCGTGCAGCAACAGGTCATAAAAGCCCGCATCGCTTTGTTTGTGGTCGGTGACATTGCCGTTGGCGGCAAAGGGGTGGCCCTTGTGCAGGTTGCCGACGAGTTTTTTCGCCTTGGCCAGGCGCGCCTGCGGGGCCATGCCGTCGAACAACGTGCCAAAGGCCTCTTGCAGCGCATAGATGCCGGAGCGGCCATAAGGCGCGTAGACCATGAACCCCATACCGCCACCGGGGGCAACGGCGGCGCGGAGCGCGGCAAAACCCGCATCCGGATCCGGCAGGTGGTGCAGCACCCCGCAGCAGTCGATGTAGTCAAAGGGGCCATGATCGGGCGCATCCAGCAGGCTGCCGGTGAGAAAGGTGATGCCGGTCAGGCCGCGCGCCTTGGCCCGCGCCTCTGCGATTGCGCGCGAGGCTTTGGACAGGTCCAGATAGGTGATCTCATAGGGCGCGCCCGCACTGGTCATCATCTGGGCGATCTGGATCAGCGCATCGCCGGTGCCGCCCCCCGCCACCAGCACGCGCAGGGTCTGCGACCAGTCGCGCTGGCCCTGAAACAGGTAGTGGTCCATTTCCAGCGGATGTGAGGGTGAGCCGGTGATCAGGCGCTTTTTCTCGTCCGCCGGGTCGCGTTCCGGGTAGGGATAGCTTTCGTACTGTTCCTTGACCGATACCATGCGTGCGTCTCCCTGAGGTTGGAAAACGGTTTGCCCAAAAGGGCGCTGGGGGACAAGTGTTAAGACGGGTCTTGCGGCAGGGCGGATCACCGGCGCTTGGCGATCTCCAGCCGGGTGTCGAGCAAGGCAATCTCACGGATCAGCCCGGCGCGGGCGGTGCGGTCATGCGTGTCGCGCAGGCGTGCGCGAAGGTCGGCCAGATCGCGGATCAGGGCGACCACCTCTGGCACCGCGCCGTTCTCTTTCAGGATGCGGGTCAGGACGGCGTTTTCCGGGTCGTCGCAGGCGGGCAGGGGCTGGCCCGCGCCTTCGAGTTTGTCGAAGGCCCCGTCGCGTTCTGCAGCCTGTATGCGGGCGTTTATGAGGTCGATCAGCGGGTGGTCCATGGCCAAAATCAATGCCACAAAACCGAAGGTGATGGAAGAAAGGTCGCGCCGGCGCTATGGCGGCGACAGCGCGAAGCGGCCTGGCCGTTCCAAGGTGCTGGAAAACGCTGCGTCACGGGTTTGATGCCGCCGCGTCCCTATCTCTTGCGCGAAGGGGCAAAGGCTCACAAACTGGTCGGCAATGAAAAAACGGGGAGGAGAGACGCCCATGACCTATTCGGGAATGGACGATCGCAATGCAATCGAGGCCGAGATACCTTGGGCGGAGCGGGATATTCCGCCGACGCTGTGGGGGCAGTTGGCGCGCACGGCAGGGCGACATCCCGACCGACCGGCGGTCAGCTATCAGCTTCTTTCCGGGCCGACCGACAAGGCCGAAACCCTGACTTGGGCCGAGGTGCAGGCGCAGACCGCGCAGGCGGCGAACCTGTTTCGCAGCCTTGGCGTGGGCGAAAACGACGTCGTCGCCTATGTTTTGCCCAACTGTAACGAGGCGATTGCCGCACTGCTGGGCGGCGCTGTGGCGGGGATCGTGAACCCGATCAACCCGCTGCTGGAGCCGGAACAGATCGCCTCGATCCTGCGCGAGACGGATGCCAAGGTGGTGGTCACGCTCAAGGCGTTTCCCAAGACCGACATCGCGCAGAAAATGGCCGAGGCAGTGCGCAACGCGCCGCATGTGCATACGGTGCTGGAGGTCGATCTCAATCGCTACCTGACCCCGCCCAAAAGCTGGATCGTGCCGCTTGTGCGGCCCAAGAACCCGGGCAACCATCACGCCGACATCAAGGATTTCCGCAAGGAAATGGCCAAGCAGCCCAAGACGCTGGCCTTTGCCGACAGCACGGCAAACCGGGTGGCCGCCTATTTCCACACCGGCGGCACGACGGGGATGCCGAAGGTGGCGCAGCACACCTACGAGGGGATGCTGTACAACGGCTGGCTGGGCGATACGCTGCTGTTCAATGAGACCGACAGCGTGATGTGCCCGCTGCCGCTGTTCCACGTCTTTGCCTGCCACGTCATCCTGATGGCGATGGTGTTTTCCGGCGCGCATGTGGTGTTCCCGACGCCTGCGGGCTATCGCGGCGAAGGGGTGATGGACAACTTCTGGAAGCTATGTGAGCGCTGGAAGACGACCTTTGTGATCACCGTGCCGACGGCGGTGTCGGCGCTGATGCAGCGCAAGGTGGATGCGGATATCTCGTCTATCAAGACGGCGTTTTCCGGCTCTGCCCCGATGCCGATGGAACTGTTCAAACGGTTCGAGGCCGCCTGCGGCGTGACAATCTGCGAAGGCTATGGGTTGACAGAGGCGACCTGCCTCGTCGCGGTAAACCCGGTGGATGGCGAAAAGAAGATCGGCTCTGTCGGGATCTCCTTTCCCTATACCGATATCCGGATCATCCGGATGGTTGAGGGTGAGCCGGTGGAATGCGGCGTCGACGAGATCGGTGAGATCTGCGTGTCCAACCCCGGTGTCCTTGCGGGCCGGACCTATACAGAGGCGGCCAAGAACGCGGATCTGTTCCACTATGGCACGCATCTTCGGACCGGCGATCTGGGGCGCATGGATGCCACCGGGTATCTCTGGATCACAGGGCGCGCCAAGGACCTGATCATTCGCGGCGGCCACAATATCGACCCGGCCGAGATCGAAGAGGCGCTGCTGGGGCATCCGGCCGTCGCCTTTGCGGGCGCGATCGGCCAGCCCGATGCGCATTCGGGGGAACTGCCCTGCGCTTTTGTCGAACTGGTGGCCGGGGCCGAGGTCACCGAAGAGGCATTGCTGGAACACGCGCGCATCCACGTGCATGAACGCGCAGCACACCCCAAGCACATGACCATCCTGCCGGAACTGCCCAAGACGGCGGTGGGCAAGGTGTTCAAGCCTGACCTGCGCAAACACGCGATCACGCGCGTCTACAATGGCGCGCTGGAAAAGGCGGGCTGTGCCGCGCGCGTGGTATCCGTGATCGACGACAAAAGTCGGGGTCTGGTCGCTCAGGTGCAGGCGAATGGCGCGACAGAGGCGGATATTGGCGCGATCCTTGGCGATTTTGTCCGACCGTGGGAGCCGGCAGAAGCGTAAATCGCGGTGCAGTAAACCGCTGTGCGTCAGTGAGATATGACAGGGTCAATGGGCGTCGGGGCAAACCCCGTCGCCTGTTCCAGCCGACGGGCGACCTGTAGCAGGCGTGCCTCACCCCGGGGCGGGCCGATCAGTTGCAGCCCCACCGGCAGGCCGCGCGCGTCGCGGCCCACGGGCAGCGACAGCGCGGGCAGGCCACACACCGTCGCGAGAAAGGCAAAGCGCAGCCAGTCGATATAGTCCCGGCTGGGGTGACCTGCGATCTCGGGCGGGTATTCGATCTCGACCGGCAGCGGTCCAATCCCGGTGACAGGCCCCGCCAGCACATCGCAGGTTTCAAAGACGTGCCGCATACCGTCGTAAAGGCGGGCGCGGATGAACTGGGCCTCGGCGATGTCATCGACCGTGAGCGCGCCGCCTTCGGCGATATTCTGGCGCAGCGTGGTTTTGTAGCGGTCGGATACGACGCTGGGCGTGGTGCGGAACCCGGTCCACATGCCCAGCCCGCGCAGGGTGCGAAAGGCGGTTTCCGTGCCGGTTGTGTCGGGCGCGGCCTCGACCACCGTCACGTCCGGCGCTTGCAGGCGGGTCAGGGCATCGGACAACAGCGCGGCCATTTCCGGCTCTACCGGGGCCAGCCCGCCAAGGTCTGGGGCATAGCCGATGCGGATGCTGCCCGCGTCAGAACGGCATGTATCCAGATAGCTTTGCGCGGGGGCCGGGAACGAAATCGGCGAAACCGCATCCCACCCGGCCATCGCATCCAGAAATAGCGCGCAATCCTCGACCGTGCGGGCCATTGGTCCCTCGACCCCGAAGGCGTTGAACCCGTCTTTTCCCGGGCTGGCAACAATGCCCGGGGAGGGGCGCAGCCCGACGATGCCGCAAAAGCTGGCCGGGGTGCGGAGAGAACCGCCCAAATCCGATCCCTGGCTTAGCCAGACCTCTCCTGCGGCCAAGCCCGCTGCCGCCCCGCCGGACGACCCGCCCGCGTTCATCGCCGTGTTCCACGGGTTGCGGGTGGCTCCGAAGACAGGGTTGAAGGTATTGGCGCCTGCGCCCATTTCGGGCGTGTTGGTTTTGCCGATCACCACGCCGCCGCAGGATTCCAGCCGCAAGACAGCAGGGTCAGAGGTCTGTGGCACATTGTCAGCAAGAGCAGGCGTTCCAAAGGTGGTGCGCACGCCCTGTACCGGCATCAGGTCCTTGATCCCGATGGGTAGGCCAGCCAGCAGGCTTGCCGGATCAACGGCGGCAGCGGAGTCGCGCGCGCGGTCCGGGCAAAGCGTGACGATGGCATTTATGGCGGGGCTTGTTGCAGCGATGCGCGACAGGCTGGCCTCTATCAGGTCCAGCGGGCTGACCTCGCGCCTTTTCAGCAGGTCAACCACAGCACAGGCGGTCAGCCGGCACAGGTCGGGCCCGGTGAACGGCGGGTCAGCAGCGGCCATTGGGCTGGGCGCAGAAGATGTCGTACAGCAGGCCGATCACCCGGCTCGTGTTTTCGTCTGCAAGGCTGTAGTAGATCGTCTTGCCGTCGCGCCGGGTTTGCACCAGTCCTTCTTCGCGCAGGCGCGCCAGCATCTGACTGACCGCAGCCTGCCGGATGCTCAGCAGGTCTTCGAGTTCGCCCACGGATTTTTCGCCAGACCCCAGATGGCACAGGATCATCAACCGGCCCTCATGCGCCAGCGTCTTGAGAAAGGCGGCGGCGTGTTGGGCGTTGGTTTGCATCTCCTCCGGTGGAGGCGGCAATTTTCTCAGGTCTTCCATGGGACTCGCGATTTGTTCTTTCACAACAATATAGACGCCCCTTTTCAGAATTGCGAGATCATGATTCGGTCGCCGGTGCTCCGCCCTGAAAGGCGTTGCCGTTTGCGTAATCACAAGGCGCATCCTGCATTTGCAGGTGCAAACCGTCGCCGGTGTAGGGATGCGCGCGGGCCAGATCCTCATCCACTTCGATGCCAAGACCGGGGGCCTGCGGGGCGGCGACATAGCCGTTGTCGACCTTGATCGCGCTTTTGATCAGGGCGGCGTGGAACGGGGTTTCGATGGTCTCGGCAATCAGCAGGTTGGGGATTGAGACGGAGAGCTGAATGTTCGCGGCCCATTCGATGGGACCGGCATAGAGATGCGGCGCCATTTCGGCGTTAAAGCTTTCGGCAAGTGCGGCCAGCTTGCGCATCTCCCAGATGCCGCCCGCCCGGCCCAGCGCCGGTTGCAGGATCTTGGCCCCGCCGGTGCGCAGCAGGGCGGCAAATTCGGCGCGGGTGGTCAGCCGCTCGCCGGTGGCGATGGGGATGCGGACGGCGCGGGCGACCTCGGCGAATTCCAGCAGGTTGTCGGGCGGAATCGGTTCCTCGAACCAGAGCGGCAGGTAGGGTTCCAGCGCCTGCCCCAGACGGATCGCACCTGCGGTGTTGAACTGACCGTGGGTGCCGAACAGCAGGTCGGCGCGGTTGCCCACGGCCTCACGTATGGCCTTGCAAAAGGCGACGGACATGGCGATGTCTCGCATGCCCGGCTGGTGGCCGCCGCGCATGGTGTAGGGGCCTGCGGGGTCGAACTTGACCGCCGTATAGCCGCGTTCGACACAGTCCAGCGCGGATTCTGCGGCCATCTCGGGCGAGGTCCAGAAGTCGTCCATGCCGTGTTTGGGCAGCGGGTAGAGATAGGTATAGGCGCGCACGCGCTCGTTCATCATGCCGCCCAGCAAGGCCCAGACTGGGCGGCCCCGCGCCTTGCCCAGAATGTCCCAGCAGGCGATTTCCAGCCCGGAAAAGGCCCCCATGACCGTCAGGTCGGGGCGCTGGGTAAAGCCCGAGGAATAGGTGCGGCGGAACATGCGTTCGATGTTCTCGGGGTTTTCGCCGTCGAAATAGCGGGCAAAGACGTCTGCGATTACCGCGCGCATGGCGTCGGGTCCGACGGATGCGGCGTAACATTCGCCCCAGCCGGTGATGCCGTCATCGGTGGTCAGCTTCACGAGGATCCAGTAACGCCCGCCCCAGCCGGGGGCGGGGGGCGCTGTGACGATGATGTCGAGATCGCGGAGTTTCATGGCGGGCCCTCCTGCGGGAGTGATGTTGGACGCAGAGACGGATTTTCGGCGAAAATCCGATTCACGGTTGGTCGAACAGGATCACGTTGCGGCGCGCGCCGCCACCCTTGGTATCGGCAATCGCCTCGTTGATCTGCTCCAGCGCCCAACGGCCCGAGACCAGCTCATCCAGCTTCAGCCGCCCCTGGCGGTACAGATCGGCCATCCACGGAATGTCACGCTGGATCACCACGTCGCCCATTTTGGAGCCGACCATCTGCTGACCCATAAAGGCCTGCACCACCGGCTCATAGGTGGCCATGGCACCGGAATGGGGCATTCCGATCATCACCATGCGCCCGCCCCAGCCGAGATAGCGCAGCGCCTGATCATAGGCAGGGATCGCGCCCACAGTCACTGCCACCACATCCGCGCCTCGGCCCATGATGTCTGTGGCGGTCTTCCACGGGGCGCTTTCGCTGGCCAGAACGCCGTCGGTGGCCCCAAAGGCGCGGGCGGTTTCCAGTTTTTCCTCGCTCATGTCGACGGCGATGATGCGGCGGGCCCCGCCGATGCGCGCGCCCTGAATGGCGTTGAGCCCGACGCCGCCGGCGCCGATCACCACCACGTCGTCGCCCGGGCGCATCTTGCCCGCGTTGATCACCGCGCCGATGCCGGTGATCACACCGCAGGCCAAAAGGCAGACCGCCTCTGCCGGCATATCTTGTGGCATGACGACGACCTGGCTTTGGTCGACGACCACCTTTTCAGCGAAGGCACCGCAGAACATCGCCGGGATCACCGGGGTTCCGTCGGGGCGGGTCAGCACCGGGTCGGAGCGACGGTCGCCGATGCAGATGGTGGGTTTGCCGCCCGCGCAATTGGGGCACGTGCCACAGGCGCGGATCAGGGTGACGACGACGCGATCGCCCTCTTTCAGGTCGCTCACGCCGCTGCCTAGGGACGTGACGTGGCCTGCGGCCTCATGGCCGTAGACGGCGGGCAGGTCGCCGCCCCACGCCCCTTCGGCATATGAGATGTCGGAATGGCAGATGGCGACCGCCTCCAGCGTGACCTCGATCTCTCCGGCGCCGGGCGCGCGGAGGTCAAGTTCTTCGATCTGAAGGGGCGCGTCGAAGGCGGTACAGACCGCAGCGCGAATGCGTGGCATGGTGGAACTCTCCCCGTGTTTGGGCTGACCCTGAGGATGGGCTTGGCCCGTCGCCCGTCAGAAACCGACATGATGCCTGTCGGTTACGGTTTTTTACGTTACGACAGGCGCGCGACGTCGCCAGACAAAAAGCATCAGCGCGGCTAGCACAAGGACCATCGCCACAAGGAAAGGCGCACCGGGCCACGGCGTGACCCTTTCAGGTGCGGTGGCGGTGGCGAAAACCTGAGCCATCAGCGCCGGGGCCACCATCATGGCAACCGCTATGGTCGAGGTCAGGACGCCTTGCAGCGCGCCCTGTTCGTCGGGGCCGACGCGCTGGCTGAGAAGGGCCTGCTGCGCCGGGGCATAGGTCGCGCCCAAAGCGGCGACAGGGGCGAAGAACAGGATCAGCGTGCCGTTTGTCACCATGCTCAGGGCGGCAAAGCCCAGCGCCGAGACGGCCAGCCCCATGGCGGCGGTGCCGCGTTCGCCCAAGGCCTGTAAGATCAGGCCCATCAGCCCGCCCTGAACGACGGCAAAGGAGACCCCGAAGATGCCCAGCGACAGGCCGATCATGGCGGGCGACCAGGCGAATTGCGCCTGCGCGAAAAACGACCAGATCGCCGGATAGGTGCCAAAGGCCACGTTGTACAGGAAATAGACCACCAGCGCGCGGCTCAGGCCGGGCAGGCGGTTGAGGGCGCGGAAGGCCCCGAACGGGTTGCTGCCGCGCCATGTGACGGGGCGGCGGTTTTCGGTGGCATGGGTTTCGGGAAAGGTCAGCGCGCCCAGCAGCACGCCCGCGCCGCAAAGCATCCCCGCCGCCCAGAACGGCGCGCGCGTGCCCAGTTCCGCCAGCACGCCGCCCAGCACCGGGCCAAGCACAAAACCCAGACCAAAGGCGGCGCTGATCAGGCCAAATCCGCGCGCGCGGTGCCCCGGCTCTGACAGGTCGGCAATGGCGGCGCTTGCGGTGGACTGCGTGGACGAGGCGAAACCGCCGATCATCCGCGCCAGCACCAGCATCCACAGCGTGTTGGCCAGCGCCAGAACAACATAGTCCATGACCATGATCGCCAGAGTCCCCAGCAGCACGGGCCGCCGCCCATAGGCATCGGACAACCGGCCCATGAACGGGGCAAAGAGGAACTGCATGGCGGCAAAGATGGTGCTGAGGACCCCGCCGATCAGCGCCGCATCGGACAGTGGCTGGCCGGTGACGTCCCGGATCAGGTCCGGGATAACGGGCAGGATCAATCCTATTCCCATGGCGTTCAGCGTCACCGTGGCCAGCAGGAACACGACTTGCGGGCGCATGGCGCTGTCAGGCCGTCAGGGCGGCGACAGCCGTGGCGAAATCGCGCGCCTCAGCCGGGGCGGTGCCCATCTGGGTGGCCGGATCGAACAGGGTTTGCGGCAGGTCGGGATGCGCCGCGCGGGCGACCTCGGACAGCGGGCGGCCGCTGGCGATGGCCTCTTTGCACAGCGTCTTGGACAGGGCCTGTGCCTCTGGCCGGGGCATGGTTTCGGCCAGTGCAAAGGACAGCGCCTCTGCCATCAGCAGCCCGCCGGTGGCGTCCAGCGTGGCCCGCATCGCCTTGGCGTCCGGACTCAGCGTTTCGGCAAGGTCCTGAGCGTGTGTCAGAGCGGCGGCGGAGCTGAGCACCAGTTGCGGCAGGCAGAGCCATTCTGTGAACCACGCAGCGCCGTCGCGCTGTTGGCGGTGCAGGCTGGCACCCTGCAAGGTTGCGTCCAGCCCCTGCGCGTGACGGGCCAGCGCCACCAGCGCCGAGGGGGCCACCGGGTTTTGCTTTTGCGGCATGGTCGAGGACGCGCCGGAATCGCCAAGACGGACCTCGGAGATGCCGCTTTGGGTGGCAAGGATCAGATCCTCGCCCATCTTGCCAGCGGCCAGCGCGGTGCGCGTGAACCATCCCGCGATGGACAGGATCGGGGTGCGGTCGCTGTGCCAGCTATGGCCGGGATCGCTCAGCCCCAACCCATCTGCCATCAGGGCGCGCAGGCCGGCCGGGTCCGACCCAAGGGCCGAGCCGGTACCGGCCGCCCCTGACAACGAGACACGCAGCGCGGTGTCGCGCAGGGCGGGCAGGGCGTTCAACGAGTCCATGAGGGGCCAGCCCCATGCGGCGACCTGCGCGCCAAAGCTGGTCGGAGTGGCGTGCTGGCCATAGGTGCGCGCGGCCATCGGGGTTGTTGCGTGGTCGGTGGCCAGCCGCGCCAGTGCGGTCAGGGTGGCGCGCAGGCGGTTCTCCTGCTGTGCCAATGCCTGCCGCAGGCGCAGCATCAGCCCGGTGTCCTGAATGTCCTGTGACGTCGCGCCCCAATGCAGATATTGCGCGTGTTCCGGCGCGCCTATCGCGGCGCGAAAGGCGCTGACAAAAGCGGGGGTGGTCACGCCGTTCTGGCCCGTCGCCTCGGCCAGTTGCGCCGGGTCGATCTGGCATTCGACGCTGGCACGCTGGATCGCGGCGGCGGCGGTTTCCGGGATCACACCCTGCTTTGCCTGTGCCTGCGCCAAGGCCGCCTCCACCAGCATCATGGCGCGGATTTCTGCACTGTCCGAGAACAGGCGCGCGGTGTCGCCGGTGGCAAAGAGGCGGGTCAGGTGGGCGCTGTCAAAGGGCGTGGCGGGCATGGGCGGTCAGGCTTTCACAAGGGTGTCGATGGCGCGGGCAAGCGCATCGGGCATGGAAAAGAAGGGCGAATGACTGCTGGGCAGTTCGGTCACGCGGGCGGGGTCAAACCGGGACGCCATCACGCGCTGAAAGGCAGGCGGGATGGCGCGGTCCTCGGCGCAGACGATATAGCTGCGCGGCAGCGCGCGGGAGTTTTCAGTGATTTCGACGGGCGTGGCAGAGGCCGCCGCCGACTGCGGGCAGATGTGATCCAGCGCGAAGGCGACCGCCTCTGGCGGGCAGTCGTGGTAGAAAAGGTCAGCGGACATATGCGGGTCAAAGGTAAAGCTGAGCCGGTCTTCGGCCAAGCGGATCGCGGGCAAAAGCGGCTGTTCGTCGGCCTCCATCCGCATTTGCGACAGTCCCATTTCGGGCCACGGATCATAGGCGCACAGGTAGACCAATCCGGCTATGTTCGACGGGTCCATCTCGGCGGCCAGTGTGATCGCGTAGCCACCCATCGAATGCCCGACAAGAATGGTTGGCCCGTCCAGCGCATCAAGGATCGCACGACCGTAGTCCTCTAGCGTGACCTCGTTCACCGGGGTCTGATCATCGCCATGAGACGGCAGGTCTATGGCGCGCACCTCGTGACCAAGCGCGGCCAGCGCGGGCAGCGTGTCGCGCCAGCACCATGCGCCGTGCGACGCGCCGTGGATCAGCAGGATGCGCGCCATCGTGTCAGGTCGCGCCTTGGGATTTGAGAAAGGCAGAAAGGATGGCTGCGTATTCCTCGGGCTTTTCCACGCATGGCAGGTGGCCCGCGCCCCGGATCAGTTGTTTTTGCGCGCCGGGGATCAGGTCGGCGGTCTCAAACACAAGGTCGGGCGGGGTCGAGCCGTCTTCGGACCCGGCAATGGCCAGCGTCGGCAGGCGCAGCCCGCTGGTGGTAGAAATGAAATCCGTACCGGAAATGGCGGCGGCGCAGCCGGTCCAGCCCATCGCAGGCGTGCGCAGGAACATGTTGCGCCATGCCGGGAACTCTGGGTCCGCATGGAACGGTTTGGAGAACCAGCGATCCATCGTCGGGTCCACGACCGAGGCGAGGCCACCCGCGTTCACTGCCGCGATCCGGTCGTCCCACATGTCGCGGGTGCCGATCTTGGCCCCGGTGTTGGACAGCACCATGGCACGCACCAGATCCAGCCGCTTGGCCGCAAGGCCCTGCGCGATCATCCCGCCGATGGACAGCCCGACAAAGACCACGTCTTTGAACCCGGTATGTTCCATCAGCTTTTCGGTATCGGTGACCAACGCGCCCATGCTGTAGGGGCCGTCTGGCACATCCGACAACCCGTGCCCGCGCTTGTCAAAGCGCAGGATGCGCAAGCCCGCAGGCAGCAGCGGCAGGATTGCGTCCCAAAGGCGGAAGTCGGTGCCAAGAGAATTGGCAAAGACCACCGGCATCCCGTCCTCGGGGCCGGTGACGCTGTAGTGCAGGCGCAGGTCGCCGAATTGAGCCAAGTGCATTTGGTCGTGCCTCCCTTTGGCGTTTGGTTTAGCGCGTGGGGGCGGTCGGCAAAAGGGACCTTTTCGACATCCCCCTTGTCAGCGTCCGTAAAGCGTATCGAGGGGCAGGATACCTCCGCGAATTCCCTCTGAATCGGCGCGTTTGGCCGGGATGGAGTTGAGATTGGCGTCAATGAACTGACCAAACTCAACATCATATCCGCCGACGATAAAGCCGCCCGGCGCAGGCGTTTTTGTCATCTCAACCCGGCAGTATTGTTGCGACCCGGCGCTGTGCCAGCCGGGCACCCAATAGCCAAGACCGCTGAGCACAGCGAAATAGGTTTCAGGGCGATTGCCGTGCGGTGGAAGGGTGCGGCGCTTGTGGATCGTGAGGTCCTCTGGACCCAGAGTGGTTTTGGCCTCGGCAACTTGGACCAGTTCGTCGAAGTCATACCCCTGCGAGACGAAACTGTGACGGTAGGTCAGCGTATGGCTGTTGGCGCAGATCCGCCGTGTGAGGGCGTCCAGAGATGCTTCGGTGTCGGGAAAAACGGCTGTTCGCTCTGGGTCCGGCCAGAGTTCTATTCCAAGGATTCGGGCCTCGCCCACCGTTTTGACATGGCGCATCTGGTCGGCTGGCGTTCCGAACAGCAGCGCCAGCAATTCCTGTGGTAACGCCGGGTCGAGCGCGTCCGCATACATGTAAGAGCGGTCGGACAGAAGCTTGGCCACCCGAAGTGCGACGCCAAAAACCTCGGCATCCGAGGCGGCGGACCCGGTCCCGTCGCGGATGAAGGGCGAGTGGAAGCCAAGCCGCGCGCCCGGTTCCAATTGGCGGCTGATATAGGGACTGTTGGCCCCGAATGCCTCTCCGAACATAAATAGAATGGCGCAGGACGAGAGGCACTCATCGCCTGAGCGGACTCGGGTTCCGCCGTAATAGGCGTCCCGCGACACCTTGATGAAGTCGAGTACCTCCGCCAGCGAGCCGCCGGGGCTGTTGAGGCAGATCCGCGAGAAATAGCCGTCGAGCAGGCCACGCTCCAGAGCGCCAGTCAGGTCGCCTTTTTCGATGACGCCCTCGAATTCCAAGGCGCAGTCACCGGGCGAGGCCGGGTCGAGTGTTCGCCAGGTTCCGGCGTGTGCGGCGGAAGCCACGGTCAAAAGAACACAGACGGCGAGACAGCCAAGACGTGCGGACATGAAAAGGGCCTGTCAGTTGAAAACGACAGGCCCAGAGTGCCGGGGGAAGGCCCCGCGGCGCAATCTTTTCCTGACGCTCAGGCGATCTCGACCAGTTCGATGTCGAATGTCAGGTCCTTGCCAGCCAGCGGGTGGTTGGCGTCCAGCGTCACGACCTCTTCGGTCACCGCGACCACGGTCACCGGCAATACCTGACCGTCGGGGGCCTGCACCTGCAACTGGGTGCCAAGATCCAGCGGGATATCGGCGGGGATTTCCGTGCGTGGCACATCCTGACGGGCGTCGGGATTGGTCGGGCCATAGGCCTCGTCGGCGGGCACGGCGACGGTTTTCTTGTCGCCTGCGACCATGCCGGGGATCGCCTTTTCCAGACCGGGGATGATCTGACCTTCGCCGACAGTGAATTCCAGCGGGTCGCGGCCTTCGCTGGAATCGAATTTTGTGCCGTCCGTCAGAGTGCCGGTGTAGTGAATGCGCACGGTGTCGCCGGATTTGACCTGCGTCATGGGGGAACCTCGATGTTTGGGGGGGTGATTTGGTGAGGCCGGGGGCGTCCCGGGTGCTCAAGATTTGCAATAAACTATGCGTCCGGCGCCTGTATTGCAAACGGTTGTCTGTGCGGCGTCGCCCGGATCGGGGTTTTCGGCGGTCGCGACCCGTGTCAGGGTGCCGCAAAATCCGGAGAGGAGGGCGATCATGGCGATCAAGGTCTGCGTGTTCGATGCCTATGGCACTTTGTTTGACGTGGCGGGGGCCGCGCGGGTCGCGTCCGAGGAACCGGGGCGCGCGGCGCTGGCCGAAGTCTGGCCGCAACTGGCCGCCGATTGGCGCGCCAAGCAGCTGGAATACAGCTGGCTGCGGGCGGTCACCGGCGATTACGTGCCCTTCTGGGAGGTCACCAAGGACGGTCTGGACTGGGCGATGGAACGCGCCGGGCTGGACGATATTGAACTGCGTGAGCGGTTGCTGTCGCTCTATTGGGAACTGCCTGCCTACCGCGAGGTGCCGATGATGCTGGCGCAATTGCGTGCCAAGGGCATCGGGGCCGCGATCCTGTCGAACGGCAACAAGGACATGCTGGACGGCGCGGTCGACAGCGCCGGGATTGGCGAGTTCCTGCAGGCGTTGTTGTCGGTCGAACAGGTCGGCATCTTCAAACCCGCGCGCGCGGTTTACGACCTTGTGGGGCAAGAGTTCGGCTGTGCGCCTGATGAGGTGCTGTTCGTGTCCTCCAATGGCTGGGATGCGGCGGGGGCTTCGGCCTACGGGTTCGTTACCGTCTGGGTGAACCGCATGGGCCTGCCGATGGACCGGCTGATGGCGCAACCGGCCCATGTCCTGAGCGATCTGACCACCATACCGGAGCTTGTCTGATGCCGCGTTTTACCACTTCTGACGGGTTGTCGCTGTTTTACCGTGATGAGGGCGAAGGCCTGCCGCTGCTCTGTCTGGCAGGGCTGACACGGGACGGGCGCGATTTCGATTTCATGGCACCGCATCTGGAGGGCGTGCGCCTGATCCGGCTGGATTACCGTGGCCGCGGGCAGTCGGACCGGGGGCCGCATGAGACCTATCAAGTGCCCGTCGAGGGGCGCGACGCGATGGAACTGCTGGACCATCTGGGGCTGGACAAGGCGGCGGTGCTGGGCACCTCGCGCGGCGGATTGATCGCCATGGTGCTGGCCGCGACGGTCAAGGACCGCCTGCTGGGTGTGGCGCTGAACGACATCGGGCCAGAGATTGCCGAGACCGGGCTGGAGGTCATCAAAGGCTATCTGGGGCGCAAGCCGCCGCAGAAGACACTGGCCGAGGTTGCCAAGCGGCGGGCGGAACTGATGACCGGCTTTGTCGGCGTGCCGGAAAGCCGCTGGCTGGAAGAGGCCGAGCGGCTATTTGTGCAAACCGATGACGGGCTGGAACTGCCGTACGATGCGGCCCTGCGCGAGGCGGTGCTGGGTGGCGGTGCGCAACCCGCCCCGGATCTGTGGCCGTATTTCGATGCGTTGGCGGGGCTGCCGCTGTGTGCCTTGCGGGGTGAGAATTCAGACCTGCTGACGCCCGCGTGTTTTGCCGAGATGCAAAAGCGCCGTCCGGACATGATCGCGGTCGAGGTCAAGGGCCGGGGGCATATCCCGTTTCTGGATGAACCCGAGGCGCTGGACGCGCTGCGCAAGTGGCTGGGGATGCTGAAGTAGCCGGGGGACGGGAGCGGCGCTCTTGCCCCCTGCGGGGGCAAGTCGCCCCGCCCACCGTCCCCGGCCGCAAGACGCCTAGTCGGTCAGGTTGAAGACCCTTGAGGGGTGCAGTTCGCCCGCCTTGTAGCGACCTACGGCCAGCGGGCGGCCCTCGAAAGAGGCCCATGCCTCGTCGCCGTATTCGACGTCGCCGGGGATTACCATACCGGGGTTGCCGTTGCGCAGGCGGGCGGCCCCCTGTGCGGTACAGTGCAGTTCCGGCAGATCGGCAAGGCCGATTTCCAGCGGCAGAATATGGTCGTCCAGTTCCGGCGTGCGGGCCATTTTCTCGATCGCCTCCAGAGTCAGGCCCTGTTCCGCCTCGAACGGACCGGACCAGACCCGGCGCAGCCTCAGGACGTGACCGTTACAGCCCAGAACCTTGCCCAGATCGCGGGCGATGGAACGGACATAGCCGCCCTTCCCGCAGGTCATTTCCAGTTCGGCGGTGTCGGCATCGGGGCGGTCGGTCAGCAGCAGTTCCTCGACCCAGAGCGGGCGGGCGGCGATGTCCATTTCCTCGCCGTCGCGGGCGCGTTTGTAGGCGCGTTCTCCGTCGATCTTGACGGCGGAAAACTGCGGCGGAACCTGCATGATCTCACCGACAAAACCGTGCAGCGCCTCTTTGATCTCATCGTCGGAGGGGCGCAGGTCGGATGTGGCGATCACCTCCCCCTCGGCATCGTCGGTGTTGGTGGCCTGCCCAAAGCGCACGGTAAAGCGATAGGCCTTCAGCGCGTCGGTGATATAGGGGACCGTCTTGGTCGCCTCTCCCAGCGCCACGGCCAGCACGCCGGTTGCCTCGGGGTCCAGCGTGCCCGCATGGCCAGCCTTTTTGGCATCCAGTGCCCAGCGGACCTTATTGACCACGGCGGTCGAGGTCATGCCCGCCGGTTTGTCGACGACCAGCCAGCCTGAGATGTCGCGACCCTTGCGCCTGCGTGCCATGTGATACCCCTGAATGATTAGAAAGGCGGCGAGGTAGCAAGCGGGCGGGGGGCTGTCAATCGCAGGTCGCAAGCGGATCAGCCGATGGTCCCCGGCGGGCCAGTGCGGTCAGCGTGGTATGGAATGGGCGCATGGTCGCGCCGCCAGAGCGGCGCGCGCCCTGTTCAGGTCCGCACACCTGCGAACCGTTCTTGCCACTCTTCGCGTTCGGCATCCGTGATCTTGCGGAAGGTCACCTCTGGCACGTCAAAGGCGTGACCTGCGGGCAGGGCGGTCAGTGCGGCCTCGACGTCATCGGGCCAGTCGGCACCTTCGGCGTGCATCGCGGTCAGCAATTCGGCAGAGGCGTCCGGAATGAACGGCGCAGAGATCACTGCGTAGAGCCGGATCAGGTTCAGTGCGAGGCGAATTTGCATGGCTGCCTGCTCTGGATCGGTCTTGAAGGTGGACCACGGCGCGACCTCTTGCAGGTATTCGTTGCCCAGCACCCATGCCGCGCGCAGGGCGGCTGCGGCTTTGCGGATCTCGACCGTCTCCATGTGGGTCTCATATTCGCGGACCTTGGCGGTCAGGTCGGCGATCAGCTTGGCCTCTGCCTCACCGGGGGTGCCGCCCTCCGGCACCGCCTCAGAGAACTTCGAGCGGCAGAACTTGGTCACGCGGCTGGCAAAGTTACCCAGCACGTCAGCCAGATCCTTGTTCACGCCCGACTGAAAGCTTTCCCACGTGAATTCGCTGTCGGAGGTTTCCGGCACATGGCTTAACAACCACCAACGCCAATAGTCGCTGGGCAGGATGTCCAGCGCCTGATCCATGAACACGCCGCGCCCGCGCGAGGTGCTGAACTGGCCGCCGTCATAGTTCAGGTAGTTGAAGGACTTGATGTAATCGACCAGCTTCCACGGCTCTGCCGACCCGAGGATCGTCACCGGGAAGGACAGGGTGTGGAAGGGCACGTTGTCCTTGCCCATGAACTGGGTATAGCGCACGTCATCCGCGCCCTTGTCGGTACGCCACCAGCGCGCCCAGTCGTCACCCTTGCCCGCGTCGACCCATTCCTGCGCACAGGCGATGTATTCGATGGGGGCGTCGAACCAGACGTAAAACACCTTGCCCTCCATCCCGGGCCAAGGGTCGTCGCCCTTTTGCACCGGAACGCCCCAGTCGAGGTCACGAGTGATGCCCCGGTCCTGCAAACCGTCGCCGTCGTTCAACCATTTCTTGGCGATGGATGTGGTCAAAACCGGCCAGCCGACACGGGTGTCGATCCATTCCTCGATCTGGTCTTTCATCGCGGACTGGCGCAGGTACAGGTGCTTGGTGTCACGCATTTCCAGATCGGTCGAGCCAGAGATGGTCGAATGCGGGTTGATCAGGTCAACCGGGTCCAACTGCTTGGTGCAGTTGTCGCACTGGTCGCCGCGTGCCGAGTCAAAGCCGCAGTTGGGGCAGGTGCCCTCGATATAGCGGTCGGGCAGGAAGCGTCCGTCCGCCTTGGAATACATTTGCGTTTCTGACACTTCGCGGATCAGGCCCTGCTCATCCAGTACCTTGGCGAAATGCTGCGTCAGCTTGCGGTTCTGGTCCGACGACGAGCGCCCAAAGTGGTCGAAGGACAGGCGGAACCCCTCTGCCAGTTTGGCCTGAACCTCCCACATCTCGGCGCAATACTCCGCCACCGGCTTGCCCGCCTTGGCGGCGGCCAGTTCGGCGGGGGTGCCGTGTTCGTCGGTGGCGCAGAGGAACAGCACCTCATGCCCGCGTGCGCGCAGGTAGCGGGCGTAAAGGTCCGCAGGCAACTGGCTGCCCACGAGGTTGCCCAGATGCTTGATGCCATTGATGTAGGGAATGGCGGAAGTGATGAGATGTCGTGCCATGATCTGCGCGCTTGTCCGTCCTGAGGTTTGGGCATGGTTTACCGACCCCGGGGCCGAGAGGCCAGAGCGTGTTGCAAAACGGTCCGGTGCGGTGGCTCAGTTTTTCTTGTTGGCGCGTTCGCGGGTGTTCGACAGCAGGCGGCCCACCATAAAGCTGGAGCGCGGCGTATAGATATAGCGGGTGCGGGTGTCCGAGGACCGGCGGCTTTGCATCCGGATCAGGCCAAAGACCACAAGGAACGCATGGCCCAGGGCGATCATGACAAACAGCGCGGGCGGGCCATACCACTCGATCAGCAACGATGCGATCCACGGTGCGGCGATGGCCCCCACCGCGTACCAGAACATCAGCGCCGCCGAGAGGGCGATGCGTTCTTCGGAGGCGGCAAAGTCATGAGCGTGGGCGGCGGCGATCGAGAAGATCGGAAAGGTGGTCAGCCCGAACAGCGCCGCCGTCAGCATGATGCCGACCGTGGGCAGGCCTGTGGTGGTGGCGGTCAGGATGCAACTGCCGATGGCGGCGACGGACAGCCAGATCAGCACCCAGCGCCGGTCATAGCGATCCGCCAGCCAGCCCGCCGGATATTGCGCCAGCGCGCCGCCCGCCACGAACGACGCTAGGAACAGCGCGATCTGCCCGGTCTGAAGCCCGACGCCGGTGGCATAGATCGGCCCGACCATGCGGAACGATGCGCTGGACAGCGCGGCGACCAGCACGCCTGCCACCGCCAAGGGCGAGCGCGCCCATGCAAGGCCCGGTGTCAGGCGGGGAGCCTTTGGCGTTTCTGGTGGGCGCAGGCGGGACAGCGTCAGCGGCAGCAGCGCGGCGGTGCAGAGCAGCGCCAGCAGCGTGTAGCTGACGTAATGCGCGGGCGGCAGGACGGAAATCATCAACTGCGCGCCCAGCGATGCGGTGATGTCGGCCAGCCGGTAGGCCCCGGTGGCACGGCCCCGGTTTTCGTTTGTCACCTTGGCGTGCAGCCATGCCTCGATCACCGTGTAGCAGCCCGCCACACAGATCCCCTGACCGATCCGCAGCGCGGCCCATGCGTAGGGATTGTCTGTCAGGATGTGGCCAAGGATGCCGATGGTCCCCAGCGCGGTGAACGCGGCAAAGGCGCGGGAATGGCCTACGTTGCCCATCAGGCGCGGCGCCCACCAGCAGCCAATAAAGAACCCGGCGAAATGCGCCGACCCCAAAAAGCCGATCTGCGCGGTGGTAAAGTTCAGCGACAGGCCCGAAAGCGCATCGAGGGGCCCGACGCTGCCCGAGGAAAGCTGGAGCAGGATGACGGACAGAAAGAGGGAGGCAAATGAAATGACCAGTCGCATGGCCCTGTTCTGCGCCTTTCGAAAACGGAAGTCAGGTGGCCTTGCGACATAAATTTTGTCGTTTCGGTCTTTTTCCGGGGTTGTCAGGCGGTTGCAGGGTCGGCCCAGTGGGTCAGCCGGTTGTCGGCCAGTTGCCAGACCTTGGGCGGCAACATCCGCGCGCGCAGGCGTTCGATCCGCCATGCGGTTCGTCCGGGGCCATGCGCGGCGTCACAGCGAAACCGCGTCTCGACGCCCGGCGCGCCGCCCGCGCCCGGCGTCAAAAGCAAGCCCAGCGGGCGGCACAGCCCGGCCTCGGCCCCGGATTCGGCGGCCAGATGCAGACGGCGCACGGGGGTCATGGCGGGCGGTTCGGCCAGATCGGCGACCACCACCGGCGCGGCCCCGCTGCGCAGTGCCTCTTCCATCGCCCAGAGGCTGTCGTCGGGCCGGTCGGTGGCGGCAAAGATCACCTCACCCGGGGACAGGATGCCTGCCATGCCGCAGGGGTTCAGCTGATCGGGACTGTGGCGGCGGGTGATCCAGATCACCGGCCCCCCCGCCTGCGCCGCGACATGCAGCGCCAGCGTGCGCCGCGCCTGACCGCACAACTCATGCACACGGCTGAGCGGCAGGACAAGGTCCCGCCACAGCACCAGCGCGGGTGGCGGCGCATGGGGACGGCGGGACAGAAGGGCGGGAGCAGTGGCCATGGTCATGGCCGAATCTTTAGCATGTTCCACTTTTGTTCTCAAGATTTGCAATGCCGCGGTTCCAACATGTGACACCCGACGCGCGGCCCCCCTTGCCATCCGGGCAGGGGGTGTCATCTTGCGCCCAAAGCAAACAGATGACGGGACGATCCCATGAAAATGAACCCGCTGGGCCGAAGCGGCCTGCAGGTGTCCGAGCTTTGTCTTGGCACGATGATCTTTGGCAACCAGACGCAACCGGCGGAAGCGTTCCGCCAGATTGATCGCGCATTGGAGGCGGGGATCAACTTTATGGACACTGCCGAGATGTATCCGGTGAACCCGGTGCGGGCCGAAACCGTGGGCCGGACGGAGGAGATCATCGGCGACTGGAATGCCGCGTCGGGGCGGCGGGGTGAGTGGATCTTGGCCACCAAGCATTCCGGCGAGGGCAGCTTTGCCCGCGATGGGGCGCCGATCTCGTCCAAGACGATCCGTGAGACGGTTGAGGGCTCATTGAAGCGGCTCAGGACCGACTACATCGACCTCTATCAGTTCCACTGGCCGAACCGGGGCAGCTATATGTTCCGCAAGAACTGGCACTATGATCCGGCGCAGTCGGGGTGGACGCTGGCGCAGGTGATCGCGGACATGGAGGATTGTCTGGGCGCGCTGCAGGAAGAGGTGGAGCGCGGCACGATCCGCGCCTTTGGCCTGTCGAACGAAAGCGCCTGGGGCACGCAGATGTGGCTGGAGGCGGCCGAGCGTGTGGGGGGGCCGCGCGTGGCGTCCATTCAGAACGAGTATTCGTTGCTCTGCCGTCTGGCCGATACGGATCTGGCCGAGATGATGATCTATGAGGATGTGGGGCTGCTGCCGTTCTCGCCTTTGGGGGCGGGCTTTTTGACCGGCAAGTATCAGGGCGGGGCCGTGCCGGATGGGTCGCGGATGAGCCTGAATGAGGGCATGGGCGGGCGCAAGACGGACCGGGTTTTTGCCGCCGTGGACGCGTATCTGAAGGTGGCCCGGGACTTTGAGATTGATCCCTCGCACATGGCGCTGGCTTGGTCGGCGCGGCGGTCTTTTGTGGCCTCCTCGATCTTTGGCGCGACGACTTTTGAGCAGCTGGAGCATCTGTTGGGGGCCGTGGATGTGACCCTTTCAGAGGAGCTTTTGGCGGCGCTGGATGAGGCGCACAAGGCGCATCCGATGCCCTATTGATTTGAGGGTTTTGAGGGCGTGTCCACGCGTGGACACGCCTGCGCCTGTGGAAAATCAATGGGTTACAGAGACGTTTTTAGGTTTTGTTAAGCTAGTGGGCGTGCCCGGAACAAGTGGAGAGCAAAGACTGAGGAACCACGCGGTGTTCCATGTTCCACGGAAAACGACCAACACCGGAGGCCGGGCGAACCCCGCCCGGCACATCCCTTGTCGCCTATTTCATGACCATGCAGGTCAGAGCCAGAACTCGTCGCCCGGCACATAGTCGATCTGCTCCGTGGGACCGGTGGGATCGTCACTTCCTTCGGCGATGCTTTCCAACATGGCTCTGATTGCGGCTTCGCTGGGCGGTTCCAGATGGGCCAGCAAGGCGGACTGAGCGATGCGATTCGCAAACTCCTCGATGGTGAACACTGCCTCCGCGGGCGCGGTTGCCGCGCGCCCCTCGACCAGATTGAAGTAGCTGTCGAGTTCTTTGAACTTAAAGGTATCTTCAGGCATCTTCTTCCTCCTCGAAATAGCCCCTGAACGCGGGACCGACTGCAACCGTAACGAGAAAATCGTCAGTTCCGAACTTACAGGAACCAAGCCGAATCGCCCATGCGCAAGATCAATTTCGCCCCCGCGCACGTGGTCAGACCCAAGATTTTCTGGGAAGGTCATCCGCCCGTGGGCGTGCGTCGGCATGCGACCGCGCCCCGGAAACGTTGATCGGCGGACCCATTCTGCAGCGGATCGAACGAGACATCCTTCGGCAAGCCGGACACCCGCATGTCACACGTCAGAGGAGAATGGGCCTTGTCGGCTCACCGGGTGTCGTCCGTGCAGGGAATGATTTGGAATGGGGTTGTCCGGGCGTCCGGCATGAACGGCATATCCAAACAAGACGCGCCGACAATCGAGGCCGTCGTGTCCGGACATCATGGACGGCGGCCATTGGGCATGCGGTCTTGCCCGAAGTTTGCCGCGAAATGCGGTTGGAACGACAGCCAGACTATCCTTGCCACGCGACGGGCACTTCGGTGCCGAACCGGGCATGGCAAAAACCGTACTGCGGTTCCAGTGCGCGCTTGAAGGCGGCCCGGGCCGCTTCGGGCATTGGAGTCGTTACCGTGGTCACGTTCGACCGAGCACCGCTTTGCGCCGACTGGTAGGGAACCCCGACAAAATCGCACAACCTGCGGAGCAACGGCTCTTGCTCCAGCGTTTCCGTGAACTGGTACAGCAAGTCTTCGGGCGCAAAACAGCCGTCCAGCGCGGTCACGATGGCGCGGTAATCCCCGCGCGCTAGAACCGGGACCGAGTTTAGCGCGCTTTGCCAGACTTCGGCAGCGTCCTTGACAAGGGTTTGCTGCTGCATGTGACGCAAATGCGACCACAGCCGTTCTACTGGATCACGCATCACGAACAGCACTTTGACGCGCAGATCCTGCACCTCGCAGAACCTTCGCATCCAGTCGAAACCTTCCGCGCCCATGGCTGAATAGGCCGGTGTCACGTCACACAGCACCCGGGTGTCCGGCCCGCTGATCCGCGCAAAATGGCCGAAATAGGCGTCGTCGTCATAGATCATCTGCACCCGGTCCACCGCCGCCCGGATCAACGGTTGTGTCTGCAAGTGATTGGTCAGATCGCCCTTCTGCGACAGATACAAAACCATCCGCTGAATCGCGAGTTGGTCCATGTTGCTTATCGCGTTCCGGGTGAACCTGCGGTTGAAGAAATGCAGTTCCTTCAGGGGCGATGCCGCGACAGATGGGAAACCGGAGAGGTAGTCATGCAGCCAACTCGTCGCGCATTTCGTACCGCCGACGCAGATCAGGCAGGTCTTGCCTGCCAGATCAGGATACCGCCGCAGCGCCGAAAACTCAGCCGTCATCTCGCCCCCTTGGCCGTCGCCCAAAAGCAGCCTCAGGCTACCACAGGCGGCGGCCACGTATCGCTACCCCGAGGTTAAGATGTTCAGTGAATATCCGCACCCCGTTTTGCCAAGGCATTCATATGAACAAACGCGCAGATATCACGGCTCTTTCTGTCCAAACCCAACGAAAGCCCGCCATTCCATTCTCAACCGGGTCCCACCTACCCCCCAATCCGAGCCTCCAGCGCCCGCAAATGGTCGGGCAAGGCGCGGGCGGTGATGCTGGCTTCTTTGACGAGGTGGTCAAAATGCTGGGTGATGGCCTCGACCCGGTTGGTGTCGCGGAAGGCGAGGTAGTTGCGGCCAAGGTAGATCACCGCCAGCAGCGGGCCGAAGACGGTCAGCGGCGCAGAGTACAGCCGTCGCGCGTCGAACAGGTAGAACCGCAGCCGGGGGTAGAGCGACTCGCAGTGACCGGCGAGGCGCAGCAGTTGTTCGCGCCTGATGTCCGCGGAGAGGCCCGCGTAGTAGCCGGTTCCGGCGGCGAAGGAGTCGACCTCGAACAGCGGCAGGGCGATCTCATAGTCGGACTGCGAGCGGCGCATCCAGTTCAGCCGGTCCTCGGACGCGTTGATCGCCTGTTGCGTGGTCTTGCCCAGATGGGGGGCGTATTCCCAGTCCAGCAATTCGCGCGTTTTGAGCATGTCGGGCAGGGCGGGGGGAACGTAGCGGATCTTGTAGCCCTCGGCCTCACGGTGCCAGTCAAAGATCTGTTCATCGACCAGCGCGCGGGGGGCCTCTGTCAGGGTCATGGAGTTGGCGAGCAGGTCTGCTGCGCTTTCGGGACGCTCCGACAGGCCCAGCAGCCAATCGGCCGAAACTCCAAGCGCCTGCGCGCAGGCCCCGATGAGATGCGCGTTGGGCAGCCGCGCGCCGGTGTCCTTGAGCAGTTGCGAAACGGTGGAGCGGTCCACCCTGACGGCGCGCGCCAAAGCGGTTTGATTCGAGCCTGCCTTGGCCATCGCCTCTGACAGGCGGGTGCGGAGCAGGGCGGCGCGGGCGCGTTTGTCGAGAATATCACTCATCTGGTGATTATTATCACTTTTGCAGAGAAATGTGAACCATACACAGAGTGCCCAGCCGCTCACGCCGCCGTTACCGTGGTCCTGAGGTTAGAAAAATCAGGAGGTTGTATGGAAACGCGGGCGCGCACATTGGTGAAATCCATCCTTTGGACGCTGTTGGGTCTGGTGGTCATGATTGCGGTGGGGTTTGCCTTTACCGGATCGCTGATCGTGGGCGGCGGCATGGCGGCAATCAACGCCGCGCTGGGGTTTGTGACCTACCTTTTGTATGAGCGCGTCTGGGCAGGCATCCGCTGGGGCCGTCATGTCTGAGCGGTTGCGCGGGCTGGAATGGCCGACGCTGGTGCTGCTGGCGGGGTGCTATGCGCTGTGGGCGTTGGGGACGACGGTTGCGGCGGCTTTGTGGCTGCCGTTGGGGATGGGGATGGTGGTTGTGGGGGCGGCGCTGCATTCGTCGCTGACCCATGAGATGCTGCACGGCCATCCGTTTCGGTCGCATTTCTGGAACGCGGTGCTGGTGTTTCCGGCGCTGTCGCTGGTGGTGCCGTACCTGCGGTTCAAGGACACGCATATGGCGCATCACTGCGATGCGATCCTGACGGACCCTTATGACGACCCGGAGAGCAACTTTATGGACCTCAAGGTCTGGGGGCGGTTGCCGCGCTGGGGGCGGGCGCTGTTGCGGGTGAACAACACGCTGGCGGGGCGGATGCTGTTGGGGCCGTTGATCGGGACGCTGGGGTTTGTGCTGTCGGATGTGCGGCGCGGGGATCGACGGGTGGCGCTGGGCTGGCTGTTGCATGTGCCTGCGGTGGGGGTGGTGGTCTGGTGGATGGCGACGGTTGGGCAGATGCCGGTCTGGGCCTTTCTGGTCAGCACATATGCGGCGCTGTCGGTGCTGAAGATCCGCACCTTTCTGGAGCATCGCGCGCATGAGACGGCGCAGGCACGGACGGTGATCATTGAGGATCGCGGGGTGCTGGCGCTGCTGTTTCTGAACAACAACTTTCATATCGTGCACCATATGCACGCGATGGTGCCGTGGTATCGGTTGCCCGCGCTGTACCGGCAGAACCGCGACCGATATCTGAGCCGGAACGGGGGCTATCGCTATGCCACGTACGGCGAGGTGTTCCGGCGCTATTTCTGGCGCGCCAAGGACCCGGTGCCGCATCCGCTGTATCCCAAGGGCTAGGCCGGTTTTGCGGTTGGGGAAAGGGTCCGAGCGCGCGCGGCGGCTTGCATCCGGGGGGCGACTGACCCTAATGGCGCCATGGATTTATGGATAATTGCCACGCTCTGCGCCGCCACGTTTCAGACGGTGCGATTTATGCTGCACAAGGTGCTGGCGGGCGGCGCGCTGAGCGCCACGGGCAGCACCTTTGCGCGCTTTGCCTATGCGATGCCCGCGGCGGCTGTGGTTCTCACAAGCTACCTATGGGTCACGGGTGCCACGCTGCCGCTGCCGGGGGCGGATTTCCTTGGCTGGGCGGTGATCGGCGGGCTGGGGCAAATTCTGGCCACGGTTCTAGTGGTGTTGTGTTTCCGCGAGCGGAATTTTGCGGTGGGCATCACCTTCAAGAAAACCGAGGTGATCCTGACCGCGCTGCTGGGGCTGGTGGTACTGGGAGAGGTGATCTCGGCCGCCGGGTGGCTGGCGATCGGAATCGGGTTGGTGGGCGTGCTGATGCTGTCGCGCACCCCGGATGCGGTAGGGCTGTGGCGCGGGATGACGAGCAAGGCGGTGGTCCTTGGCGTCGGGTCGGGCGTGTTCTTTGCCATAGCGGGGATCGGCTATCGCGCGACGACTTTGGCGGTGCCAAGTGACGATCCGGTGTTGCGGGCGGCGGTGTCGCTGGTCTGTGTGACCTTGTTGCAATCGGTGGGGCTTGCGCTCTGGCTGCGCTGGCGCGAGCCGGGGCAACTGACGGCGGTCTGGGCCGCGCGCGGCAAGGCGGTCTGGCTGGGGCTGACGTCGATGGCGGGGACGATGGGGTGGTTCACCGCCTTCACCTTGCAAACGGCGGCCTATGTCTATGCGCTGGGACAGGTGGAGTTGATCCTGTCGCTGGCCGCCTCCGTGCTGTTTTTCCGCGAAAAGGTGACGGCGCGGGAACTGGCCGGGATTGCTGTGCTTACGGTGTCGATTGTGGTGCTGGTTCTGGTCCTGTGACCGCGTGCAGCGGCGTGCGGGACAGCGCGTCGCGCAGCACCAGCGTCACGGTGGCGAAACTGACATAGAGCAGCAGATACCACGACCCCATCTTGGACAGGTGGACAAGGTCGAGCGTGTCCTGCCCCTTGTACAGCCATGTGCCGGTGTTGGTTCCGACGTTCTCGGCGATCCACAGAAAGATCGAGGTCAGGAAAGCGGCGACGGGCAGCGGCATCCAGCGCCGCGTGCGGTTGAGGGTGAACCACACGCGGGTGCGCGCAAACAGCAGCACGCTGGCGGCCATCAGCACATAGCGCGCGTCGGGCAGATAGTGGTGGGCGAAAAAGTTGACGTAGATCGCCACCGCCAGCGCGACTGTGGTCCAGTACGGCGGGTAGGGGGCGAAGGTCATGTCGAAGATGCGGATGACGCGGGCCATATAGCTGCCGACAGCGGCGTACATAAAGCCTGAGAACAGCGGCACGCCATAGAATTTGAGCAGCGCCGGTTCGGGGTAGGCCCAACTGCCCGCGTTGACCTTGAACAGTTCCATCGCGGTGCCGGTGAGGTGGAACAGCAGGATGACCTTGGCCTCTTGCAGGGTTTCCAGCTTGAAGACCAGAAAGCCGATTTGCAGGCAAAGCGCATAGAGGAACAGCAGATCATAGCGGTGCAGGGGCGCGTCGTCCGGCCAAAAGCGGTCCGTCACCAGCAGACCGCCCAGCATCAGGAAGCCAAACAGGCAAGCCCATCCCTGTTTGAGGATGAACATCAGCAGGTCGGCGAGACCTTTGGGAAGATGCGCGCGGGTGAAATCCCCCAGCGCGCGTTCGATGCGGCGTGTTGTGGTCATGAGGGTCTTGATACGGTGGCGGGCCGTGAGGGCCAGTCAGGATTGCCTGACCTTTTTGCGGGGGGCGACCCGGTGAAGTAGGGCGGGCTTTCGAGTATTTATCCTGACGTTGCCAAGGTTCGAGAGGGTGGAGGGGGCGCTGCCCCCGCTCCTTTGGAGCCCCCCGGGATATTTTTGGACAGAAGAAACCGGGGTGTGGGTTTGCGGTTTTCAGGGTTGGCGCGGGCCGGCGTAGTCGGTGTCCGAGACCTTTTCCAGCCACTCGGCGGCGCTGCCGTCCTGTGCCTCTTGAATGGCGAGGTGGGACATGGCCACGTCCGGGGCCGCGCCGTGCCAGTGTTTTTCGCCGGGCGCAAACCAGACCGTGTCGCCGGGGCGCAGTTCCTGCACAGGTTCGCCGTCTTTCTGGGCAAGGCAGAGACCGGTGAGGATGTGCAGCGTCTGGCCCAGCGGGTGGGTGTGCCAAGCGGTGCGCGCGCCCGGCTCAAAAGTGACGATCAGGGCGTTGACGCGGGCCGGTTCCGGGGCGGCGATCACCGGGTCAAAGCGGACCGTGCCGATGAAATAATCGGGGTTCGGCGTGACGCTGGGGCGAGAGCCTGCGCGGTGGATCAACATGGAGGGGCCTTTGCGTTGGGAGCTGATGACCGGCAGACTAACCGAAGCGCGGGCTTGTGTAAGCGGATTGTGACAGCTAGCGTTTGAACTGTGTTCAGGGAGGTGCGCGTCATGGCAGGCAAGGTGGCCGCGCGAAAGGCGGCGCTGCGCGAAAAGCTGGTGTCACTGGCTGAGGCGCACATTGCCTCTGGCGGTTTGCGGGCGCTGAAGGCGCGCACTCTGGCGGAGGAGGCAAGCTGTGCCGTTGGCGCGATCTATACCCATTTCGAAGATCTGAACGCGCTTGCGCTGGAGGTCAATGGACGCACCTTTGCGCGGCTGGGCGCGGCGATTTCGGCGTCGATCGACGGCCACGACGGCAGCCCGCATGAGCGTCTGGTCGCCGTGGCGCTGGCCTATCTGCATTTCGCCGCCGACCAGCCAAGGTTGTGGCGCGCGTTGTTCAGCACCGATTTATCCTCGGACGGGCCGGTTCCGAAATGGTATCTGGATGCGCTGGGCAAGCTCTTTTCGCACATCGCGGACCCGGTGTCCGACCTGTTCCCGCGCATGGAGCCGCGCGAATTGGATCTGATGGTGCGGGCGTTGTTTTCCTCTGTGCATGGTATCGTGCTGTTGGGGCTGGAAAAGCGGATATCCGCAGTTCCCATCGACGGGATAGAGCGGATGATCGCGCAGGTGTTGGTGCAGGTTGGAAACCCCCGGCCTGCCTGAGCGCACCCAGCCCGTATCGCGCTGCGACCACATCAAGGCAACTGACGTCGAGGATATCCTGTTGGGATGCGACGCAGGGCAAGTCCGCGCCGTGATCCTAAAGACCGAGGTCCAGCAGCGCCTTGCGCATGACCTTGGCATCGGCGTCGATGCCAGCCCAGTATTTGAGGCCGATCACGCCCTGACCGACCAGCATGCCCAAGCCATCCGCGGTCTTGCAGCCGCGCGCCTGCGCCGCCTTGAGAAACTTGGTCAGCGGCGGGTTGTGGATGCCGTCGGCCACGACCATGTCCGCCGTCAGGCTGTCGTGGTCGATGTCCGGGGTGGCGTCGACATGCGGGTACAGTCCGATGGAGGTGGCGTTGACGACAAGGCCGGTGCCTGCCGGGACAGAGTAGGTGCCGTCCCATGGCTGATACTCGGCGCTTGCCGGGGTCTTGTCGGTGATCAGGCGGGCCACCGCCGCGCCGCGGTCGTGGCTGCGGTTGACGATGGTGATATGGGCGACGCCCGCCAGCGCCATCTCGACCGCGACGGCCCGTGCCGCGCCGCCCGCGCCCAGCAGCACCGCGCGCTTGCCCGCAGGGTCGGTGACCTGGGACAGTGCCCGGACAAAGCCTTTGCCGTCGGTGTTCTCGCCGACCAGCCGCCCGTCGTCCTGCCGCACGACGGTATTGACCGCGCCGATGATCTCTGCCGACTGGCCCAGCCCGTCGAGATGGTTGATCACCGCCACCTTGTGCGGGATCGAGCAGTTGAACCCGCGCCAGCGCATCGCCCGCGCGCCCTTGACCGCATCGCCAAGGTCCTCTGGTGCGACTTCGCAGTTGATGTAGCGCCAGTTCAACCCGTGGTGGCGGTAGGCGGCTTCGATCATCGCCACGGTGGGGTTTTCGCCTGCGGGCATGGCAAAGGACCCGGTCAGCGGTTGCAGGAAATCGTGGGTCATGGGGGTCTCTTTCTGTGTCAGGCGGCCTTGTGTGCGGCGATGGTGCGGCTGAGATAGGTGCCGACCCGCAGCGCCTGTGCGGCGACGGTCAACGCGGGGTTCACGGCGGCGGACGACGGAAAGCACCCGGCATCCACGACGTAGAGGTTTGGATGATCATGCGCCCGGCAAAACGGGTCGAGCGCAGAGGTCGCCGGATCGTCGCCCATGCGGACGGTGCCGCATTGATGCGAGGGGGCCGTGATGCCGAAGGCATGGCGCAGGACAAGCGGAAAGCCGATCCGGCGCAGCACTCTGCGTGCGTGGCGGACAAAACGGTCATGGGCGTTCAGGTCTGCCGGGTGCCATGTCACTTCGGGCGTGCCATCCGGCAGCAGCCGGACCCGATTGCCAGCCAGAGGCGGGTCTTCGGACATGATCAGCCAGTCCACACTGTGCCGCCCCAGCCAGTTGGAGGCGGCGCGGGGCGTGCGGGGATAGGTGGCGCGGATCATCGGCCCCTTGATATTGCCCAGCATCTGGATATTGCCGCGCGCCAGCGGATCACCGTCGATGCCGTGATAGAAATCGTTCACCGACAGGGTCTTGGGGAAGTTCGTGTCGTTGACCGTTCGCGGCAGGACACCCATCAGTCCGGTCAGGTGGTGGTTCATCAGGTAACGCCCGACCACGCCAGAGCGGTTGGCAAGCCCGTCGGGACAACGCTCAGAGGCAGACCGCAGGAGGATCAGCGCCGAATTGATCGCCCCGGCGCTGAGGACAAACAGCGGGGCGGCGATCCGGCTGACCACGCCGTCGCTGTGGACCTCGGCGGCGACGATCTTTTGACCCTCCGCATCGTGGAACAGGCGCGTCACCTTTGCGCCGGTGCGGATCTGCACATTCGCATGTCCCTGCAAGCGGCTTAGCACCCGCGTCTCGGCATCGCCCTTGGCCCCGAACCGGCAGCCGAAGGCGTCGCAGGTGCCGCAGCGCTGGCATTTGCCGCCGGGACCGTAGTCAATCGCTGCGGGCATTTGGAACGGTCTGAGCCCGGCCTGCGACAGCCGCTCTGCCATGCGTCCGATCAGCGGTTCGTGCGGCACCGGGGCGTGGTCGTAGCCGCCGCTGCGGGGCGGGTCGGTCGGGTCTTGTCCGGCCAGCCCGCGCACGCCGAACAGGCGCTCGGCCTCTGCGTAATGCGGTTCCAGATCGGCATAGCGGATCGGCCACGCGGGCGAGATGGCATCCTCATGCGCCGTTTCGGCAAAGTCGCTTTCGCGGAACCGGAACATTGCGGTGCCGTAAAACTTGGTATGGCCGCCGAGGTAATAGTATTGGCCGGGGCGATAGCGGCGCCCGGTCTCGTCCTGCCACTGCTCGTGGGTGCGATAACGATTTTGCACAAAGACCGCTTCGGCGTCAGCCAGCTCTGGCTCATTGGGGAGCTGCTCTCCACGTTCGAGGATCAGCACGCGGAGACCGGCGTCCGCCAGTTTCAGCGCCACTGAAGCGCCGCCTACGCCGCTGCCGATCACCAAGGCGTCGGGGTTTTCAAAGGTTGCGTGCATATCCTCACCTCTTTTCGAACGCCAAATTATCGGTGCGCGGGGCGTTGCGCCATTCCCGAGTCCGGTGAATTCTTGTACGATCACCGCATTCCTTGCAGGGGGGCTGTCATGCGACCGTGGTTCGAGGCGGTGACCATACCGGACGGGCACTCCTGTCTGATTTACGACCGCAGGCTGCCGGAGTTCGCCTTTAACTGGCACTACCACCCGGAATATGAACTGACCCTGACACTGGGCAGCCACGGCACGCGGTTCGTCGCCAGCGACGTGGCGCCCTATGCCGATGGCGATCTGGCGCTGATCGGGCCAAACGTCCCACATGCGTGGCAGTCGCATAGGCTGGCAGAGGGGGCGACAGAGCATCGCGCCATTGTCTGCTGGTTCACCGACGCGTGGATTCGCACGCTGCTGGACCTGATGCCGGAACTGGGCGTGATCGGCCCGTTGCTGCGGGAGGCGCAAAACGGCCTGTTGTTCGGGGCGGACACCTCGACGGCGATGAAGGCGCGGATGCTGCGGCTGTGCGACCAACCGCAGCCTGACCGCGCGCTGGGTCTTGTGCACCTGCTGCTGGCTTTGGCGCGGGCAAAAGATCGCACCACCCTGTCGCCGGGGGCCATCACGCCGTCGGACATGCCGCGCGACAGACGGCGGATGGAGCGTGTGCTGGCCCATGTCCATGCCCAGTTCGACGCGCCGATCAGACTGGCCCCGCTTTGCGAGATTGCCAATGTCACCGAAAGCCAATTGCAGCGCATCTTCAAGCGCAGCACCGGGTTGTCGGTCAGTGAATATGTCACCCGCCTGCGCGTTGGCCGTGCCTCGACCCTGCTGAGCCGCAGCGACCTGCCGATGGCGGATATCGCCGAGAAATGCGGCTTTCACGATGCGGCCTATTTCGCGCGAAAGTTTCGCGCGACGACCGGACGTTCGCCGACGGCCTACCGTCGGGAGTTCCAGTCTTCGGGGCCCGCGCTGCCAATCGGGGCCTTCCCGATGCGGAGTGACCGGACAGAATGAGGCTGCCCCTGTGATGGTTCTGTCGAGGCGGTTGCCGAACCGCCAAATGCCACTGCGCCTTGTGTCTCAGGTTGTGATCCGGCGCGTTCTGGTCACAATACGTCGAAGCCAAGGGCACGAAGGGCCGAACGCGCGTTCGGGGCAATGACAGGATGTGGTGTGTTTGGGTTCCTTAAATCGGTCTTGGCCAAGCCAAAGCAAAGCAGACTGGCGCAGGCCCTGACCCGTATCGATACGGCGGCAGAGGCGTTCCGCAGCGCCGCCGAGACCTGTGGCCCGCCGCAGTCGCAACTGTTCTGGCGGCTGGCCGGGGCCACCTCTGATCTGCGCAACCGGATCATGGCGGACCCTGCGCAGATCACCCCTCTGAGAAAGCTGATCTTTTTCTTCATTCCGAAGATGTCAGAGCTTTGCACCAGATGGGCCAGACTGGCCGCGTCAAACCCGCTGGAAGCGCCGGATCACCGCGCGCTGGAAGAGTTTCAGTCCTATCTGGCCTTGATCCGGGCCGCTGAACAAAGCTGTCTGTCGCAGCAATACGGTGATCTTCACGCCTCTATGGAGACGATGGAACAGCAACTGGACAGGCACGGTTCGTGACCCGGCGGGCTGATTTCTCGACCATGTCGTTTTGCCACCCGTGGCGCAGCTATCAGGCCCGGCTGCTGGCCGAGATGGATGACCACCTGAGCGATGAGAAACTGCATTTCGTGGCCGCTCCGGGTGCGGGAAAGACCGTGCTGGGGCTAGAGATCATCCGGCGTTTGGGGCGCAGGACGCTGATCCTTGCCCCCAGCCTGCTGGTGCGTGACCAGTGGATCGCGCGGCTGGTGCATGACTATCTTGGCGGCGCGGTTCCCGACTGGATCGACACGGACATTACGTCGGATGCGCCGGTTCGGGTCAGCACCTATCAAAACATCCACACCAGCAGGACAAAACAACTGCCGCCGTTTGACCTGCTTTGTCTGGATGAGGCGCATCACCTGCGCCGTTCGTGGTGGCGGACCCTGACCCGGCTGGCGGAGCGCAACGCCTGTATGACGCTGTCGCTGACCGCGACGCCGCCTTATGATGTCAACGCCTCTGAATGGGGAAACTACACGGCGCTGTGCGGTCCCGTGGATGCAGAGATCTCGGTGCCCGAACTGGTGCGCAGCGGGGATCTGTGCCCGCATCAGGACCTTGTCTATCTGGCACCCGCCGCCAACGGACAGGTCTATCAGGACAACCTGGAGACCGAGCGCGCGCTGTTTGTCGATCTGGCAGGGGACGGCACGCTGATCGACCGTCTGCGCGCCGATCCGTGGATCGTGGAGACCGGGTTGCACGTCCATGCCATTCTGGAAAACCCGGTGCGGTTCAGCGCGATACTGGTTTATCTGCGCCACAACGGCTGCCCGGTTCCGCCCTATGCCAAGCGTGTCTTGCAGGTGAACGATGCGGATTGGCCGATGCTGGATTGGGACTGGCTGCTGACGCTGTTCCGCGCGTTCCCGCAAGAGCAATTGCCGCCCGACCTGTTGGCCCGGCTGAAGCGCGCTGGCGCGCTGCGCAATGACAAGCTGACCCTGCCGCCGCCCGCCTTTGCCGACCGCCTGCGCCTGCTCAAGAACGATCAGGCCAAGCTGGACGCGATGCCCGAGATCTATGCCACCGAACGCGCGGCCAAGGGCGACGCGCTGCGCATGGCGATCCTGCTGGACCGGATCGGCAAGACAAACCTGCGCCTGCCCGACGCACCGCCAGAGTTCAACTCCTTGGGGGTGTTCCGGCACATGTTGGACAGGGTCGGCCCCACCCGGATGGCGGTTCTTACCGGGCAGTTCGCGATCCTGCCCGAGGCCTTGTCAGAGGGATTGGACGGACAGGCGGTGCCGGGGGCGGCGGGCTATGCCCTTGTCAACGGGGCGCAGCATGTCGCCGCGGTGAACCGGGCAAACCGGGCGTTTTCTGCCGGCGAGGTTCAGATCATCATTGGCACGCAGTCCTTTCTGGGGCAGGGCTGGGATGCGCCGGCGCTCAATGCGCTGGTCTTGGGCACCGGGTTGAAAAGCTTTGTGGCGGTCAATCAGTTGCGGGGCAGGGCGCTGCGCACCTTTTCCGAACGGCCTGAGAAGACCTCACATATCTGGCACATGGCCGTGGTGCCGCATCAGCAAGCCGAAGGCGAAGACGTCGACCGTCTGCGCAGCCGCTTTGAGTGTTTTGTCCGGCTGGACAGGGATGAAGGCGCGATCCATTCGGATTTCGATCTGGCAGAGGATGTGTCGGGCCAGAACACACTGGCCAAGACCCGCGCGCAGACTTGCGGCACGCTGGCCGCCGAATGGCAGGCTGCCTTGGTCACGCAGAACGGTCTGGCGGCACAACTGAGAACGCGCACCCTCCTGCCCTTGCGGCACAGGTTGCAGTCCCTGCCGGTGCCCGCGATGTCCTTTTGGGGGCGTCTTGCGCTGGAATTTGGCCGAGGGCCTTCGGTGACGCAGACCCGCAGGGTGATCGACCGCATCGCCAAGATGACAATCGCCAGCCTGTCAGAGCTTGGCGACCTGCCGCCTGTGACCCGCGATCTGGCCCCGATTGTTACCTGGGACGGGACCACGTGGCAGGTTGGGATCACCGGTTCATGCAAGCTGGACGAAGCGATCTTTCACGAGGTCTTTCAACAGATTTTCAACCCGGTTGACGGACCCCGCTACGTGATTTCGGTCCACTCCGGTCTGCTGCACAAGAGTTTTCAGTATTTCGCGGTGCCGGATCGGTTTGGGTCACACAAAGACCGCGCCACCGTTTTCTGGAGGAACTGGCAAGCCTACATAGGCCGAGGCACCTTGGTCTATACGCGCACCGTTGCGGGCCGGGGCGTGTTGCAGGCTGCCAGATTGAGCAGTTCGGGCCGGGAAACAAAGACCCGGACCCGGTGGCAGTAACCTGGGTGCTGACCGCCGCAACAGGGCGGGCGCAATCGCTAGTCCGAAACAATCCTCTGCTAAGAGGGGGCCGGGATCGGATGGACCCGTTTGGCGATCTGGAACAGCCCGGCGATGTAATCCGTCTGCGCATCGTCACGGCGCACGCCAAGGTTGATGCTTTTGTGCAAACCCTGCGGTCCGACGCGGATCGTGGTGATCGGCATGTCGGTCGCGTCTTCACGGATCAGCCAGTCTGGCATAACGCTGATGCCCCGCGCGGCCGCGACCAGTTGCAGCATCAGCTCGGTGCTTTCGACCCCGATCTGGCGCGCGGGGCGACAGTCGGCAGGAACCAGAAACCGGGAATAGATATCCAGCCGATCTGGCGTGACCGGAACGGTCAGCAGGTCCTCGCCCAGCAGGTCCTCCGGCACGATGAACTTTCGCCCGGCTAGCCGATGGCCGTCGTGCACCGCAAGCAAGAGTTCTTGGTCGAAAACCGGCGTGAAATGGAGGTCGGGCAATTTCACCGGGTCCGGTGTGACCAGCACGTCGATTTCATGGGCCTGCAATGCCGCGATGCCGTCAAAGCGGAACGCGGTGCGCACCTCTAGGTCGACGACGGGCCATGCGGCCAGATAGGGCGCGGTCACGCGCATGAGCCATTTTTCGCAAGGATGACACTCCATCCCGATGCGCATCGCGCCGCGCCTCCCGCGTGAGATGTCGGCAAGCACGCGTTCGGCATGTTCAAGTTCCGGCACCATGCGCTCGGCAAGGTCGCAAAGATACGCGCCAGCCTGAGTGAATTCCAGACTGCGCCCCTTTTTGCGCCAGACTTTGACCTGATGACGGTCCTCAAGCTTGGCGATCGCGTGGCTGACCGCCGACTGGCTGAGGTTCATCCGGTCCGCGGCTGCTGTGACGCTGCCGCTACGGCTGACTTCGCGGATGATGGTCAGGTGCTGGCGGTCGATCATTATGAATGTCCTGCATGGTTTGATGATTTCATACCATTTCCGCTCATGGGTTGTCTTTGCTAATTCCGGGTCCAGCCTATCCAACCCCCGAATACGGAGCCCGCCATGACCGCCGCCGCCAATACATCCCAATTCGATGAGGTCATCGACCGCCGGGCCACCAACTCTATGAAATGGGACGGGGGGCGGATGTTGCTGGCACCGCAAGAGGCCGCCGCCGATCCGTTGCCGATGTGGCTGGCGGATATGGATTTCCGCGCACCGAAACCGGTGCGTGACGCGCTTGTCGAGGCGGCGCAAAACGGTGTGTTCGGCTATCCCGCAGGGGCCACCAAATCCTATATCGCGGCGGTCACCGGCTGGCAGCAAAGCCGGTTTGGGTGGGAGGTCGCGCCGAACTGGGTTGTGCAGACCAGCGGTATCATCACCGCCATCAAGACCATCCTGCAGGCGTTTTCGACCCCCGGCGACAGCATCCTGATGCAGCCGCCTGTCTATGGCCATTTCCGCGATGACGTGCTGTTGAATGGCCGGTTTCCGGTCTATGCGCCGCTCACGCGGACCGAAGATGGCTATCGCTTTGACGAGACGGTGTTCGAGGCGGCGATCCGCCCGAATACAAAGATCTTCATCCTGTCGAACCCGCACAACCCCACCGGCAACGTCTGGACCGAGGCCGATCTGCGCGCGATGGGAGAGATCTGCGCCCGGCACGGCATCCTCGTCATTGCGGATGAGATTCATCAGGATCTGGTCATGAACGCCGCCTGTCGGCACATTCCTTTTGCCAGCCTGAGCCACGGTTTTGCGCAGAATTCGATCACCTGCACGGCCCCGTCCAAGACATTCAACCTGCCGGGCCTGCAAAGCGCGAACCTCTTTATCCCGAACCAACGCCTGCGCGATACGTTCAAGCGGCAATACGACCGCAACATGTTTCCGTTGGTGAACGTCATGGGCATGGTTGCAGCCGAAGCGGCCTATACACATTGCGCGTCCTGGCTGGATGAGTTGGTTGCCTATGTTCGGGCAAACCACCTTCATTTTGCCACGGCTGTCGGCGACTTGGGGGCCGGGCTGCGCGTCTTGCCGGCAGACTCGCTTTACCTTGGCTGGATGGATTGCCGGTCGCTGGGTCTGGATGCGGAAACGCTCAACCGGTTCATGTTGACCGAGGCCCGGCTCTGGCTCGACAAGGGTCAGAAATTTGGCGCCGAGGGCCACGGCTATATGCGCGTCAACCTTGGCTGCCCGCGCGCCACCGTTGACGAGGCCATCAAGAGGCTCGGGAGGGCCGTGGACGGGCTGAGGAAGGCGGCATAACCGCCATCTGCCGCGCCATCCGGCGGGCAGGGCTGGCCGCCTCAGGCAGAGGCAGCCGGCCCACGTGCGCCGGTCAGGTCCCGTAGCGCTGGGCGGTCAGACCGTCGAGCGGGATTTCCGGAGCGCGGTCAAGGACGACGTCGGCAACGGCGCGTCCCGACCCGCAGGCCATTGTCCAGCCAAGCGTTCCATGCCCGGTGTTCAGGAACAGATTGTCATAGCGCGACGGGCCAAGGACGGGCGTTCCGTCCGGGGTCATCGGGCGCAACCCGGTCCAGCCTTCGGCCTTGCTCAGGTCTCCACCGCCGGGAAACAGATCGTCGATGACATGGCGCACGGTGTCCGTGGCGTGCGGGCCCAGCCGGTTCGAGTATCCGGCGATTTCCGCCGTGCCCGCCACGCGAATCCGGTCGCCCAGCCGGGTGATCGCCACCTTGTGCGTCTCGTCCATGATCGTTGATTGCGGTGCCAGAGCGTCTTCGGTCACCGGCAGGGTGACCGAGTAGCCTTTGACCGGATAGACCGGCAGCCGAACGCCAATCGGGTTCAGCAGGCGCGGGCCGTAGCTGCCCAAGGCGCAGACATACCTGTCGCCAGTGATCCTGCCGGCCATTTCGGTCTCGACCCCGACCACTTTGCCGTTCTCGACGGCAATGCCCCGGATTGATTGGCCGTACTGGAATTCCACGCCCATCTCGGCGCATTTTTCAGCGAGCGCCATGGTGAACATCCGGCAATCGCCGGTCCGGTCGGCGGTCAGTTGCAAGCCCCCGACGAACTTTTCACGCACAGAGGCCAGCGCGGGCTCTGCGGCGATACATCCGTCACGGTCCAGCACCTCGAACGGTGAATCGTATTCGGCAAGAATCTCTTGATCGGCTTTCGAGGATTTGAGCTGTTTGGCGGTCCGAAACAATTGCAGCGTACCCAGCGCCCGCCCGTCGTATTCGATCCCGGTCTCGGCGATCAGATCGGGCATCACATCGCGCGAATAGTTGGAAATGCGCACCATCCGGCTTTTGTTGAGGCGATAACTGTCCTCGTTGCAGTTGCGCAGCATCTGCAAACCCCACCCCCACATGGTCGGGCTGATCAGCGGCCAGATGAACAAGGGGCGGCGTTTCATGAACAGCCATTTCAGCGCCTTCACCGGAACGCCCGGCGCGGCCCAGGGCGAGGTCATGCCATAGGAGAGTTCGCCCGCGTTGGCATAGCTGGTCTCAAGCCCCGGTCCGGACTGTCGGTCCAGCACGGTGACCTCGGCCCCGCCCTTTGCCAGATAATAGGCGGTGGTGACACCAATCACACCCGCCCCCATCACGATCACTTTCATGGCTGCACTCTCCGTCAGGTTTCAGCAGGCCGCAGTAACGATTATTTCGACCTTCAGTTCCGGGCGCGCCAGTCGCGCTTCGCCGCAGGCGCGGGCAGGGGCCTGTCCCTCGGGAACCCAGGCGTCCCAAACCTCGTTCATTTCGGCAAAGTCGGCCATATCCGCCAGCCAGATCACCGCCTGAAGGATACGGTCGCGCGAAGACCCGGCCTTGTCCAGCAAAGCTTCGACCCGGGACAGGCAGTCGCGCGTCTGTTCGGCCACGGTGGCGCCATCGCCGACCTGACCGCACAAATAAGCGACGCCGTTGTGTTTGACGATGCGGCTCATCCGGGGGCCGGTTTCTATCCGTTCGATCATCTCGTTCTCCTTGGTGGCGTATGGGCGGCTGTCGTTGGCAAGGGGCGTGCCCGAGGACCGTTAGACCCATGGGCGCGGGATCGCAGCCAGCTTGCCAAACAAGGTTGAACCCTAAAACGTATAGACGTTTCAACCCCTACCCATCATATCGACCGGCGCAGGATGGCATCGCACCGAAGCCATGCGTTGCAATGTTCATGGCCTGAGTTTTGGTAGCAAACCCTCCACGGACGCCCGATGGTGTCCTGTCGCCCCGAGTGGGAGAGCACAGAAAACCACCCGAATGCGGAAAGCTGCGGGGGGGGGGGAGGCCCAGACCTTGGCCCCGCTTGTCTGCCGATGTCCCGGTCAAGCCGTTATGGGTAAAGCGGGACGTGGTACTGCGCTGCGATCAATGGCTGCGTCCGCAATGTTCGGCCACGCAGACATCGGTTGCGACATCGGACATGCACGACGCCCGGACTACCCGCAAACCAACCCCATGTTCGCCACTCAGATCGGGTAGTGTGGCTGCCCGTCCTGCATCGTGATCCAACGCAGTTCGGTGAATTCATGCACGCCCCAGATCCCTCCAAACCGTCCATAACCCGAGGCTTTTACCCCACCAAACGGCATCTGGGCCTCATCGTGTACGGTCGGGCCGTTGATGTGGCAAATGCCGTTCTCGATCCGTTTGGCAACGGAAAGGGCCGCCATCGTGTCGCGACCGAACACGGCAGAGGACAGGCCAAAGTCGCTTTCGTTGGCGATGCGGACGGCCTCATCGACCGATCCGGCCCGGATGATCGCAACGACAGGGCCGAAACTTTCCTCTGTGTAGATGCGCATGTCCGGCGTGACATGATCAAGCGCCGCCGCATTCAGCATTGTCCCGTGACCCCCACCGGCGATCAGGGTGGCCCCCTTGTCCACGGCGTCGGCGATCAGGGCCTCGATCCGCTCGGCGGCCGCCTTGTTGACGAGGGAGCCCAGAGCGGTGTCGCCTTGGCGCGGGTCGCCTGCGCTCAGGCTTTGGACCTTGGTTGCAAAGGCCTCTACGAAACGATCGCCAGCCTCGCCCACAGGGATAATGCGCTCTGTCGACATGCAGATCTGACCTTGGTTCATGTAGGCACCAAAGCCCGCCGCCGCGACCGCCGCGTCGATATCGGCATCTTCCAGAAGGATCATCGGGGCCTTGCCGCCCAGTTCCAGCAGGGCGGGCTTGAGGTGGCGACCGGCCAGTTCGCTGATGATCCGACCGACGCGGGTAGAGCCGGTGAAATTCACGCGGCGGATCGCGGGGTGCTCGATCAGGGCCTCGACAATCTGCGGCGCTTCATCCGGATCGTTGGAGATGGCGTTGAGCACCCCGGCAGGCAGACCGGCCTCGGCCACCGCCTCGACAACCAGCGCGTGAACGCGGGGGCAGAGTTCAGAGGTCTTCATCACCACGGTATTGCCGCAGGCCAGAGGTGTCGCGATTGCGCGCACCCCAAGGATCACCGGGGCATTCCACGGCGCCATCGCCAGCACGACGCCCGCAGGCTGGCGGATCGCCATCGCGGTAGAGCCGGGACGGTTGGAGGGGATGACTTCGCCCTTGATCTGGGTCGTGAGTGAGGCCGCCTCGATCAGCATGTCGGCGGCCAACACGCAGTTGAACCGCGCCCATGCCTCGGTCGCGCCGATCTCGTCCTTCATCGCCTGCACGATGTCGTCCGCGCGGGCCGACAGGTTCTCGGCGGCGGCCAACAGCTTTTTGCGGCGCTCACCCGGCGAGGTGACGGACCATGTGGCAAACGCCCCCGCCGCCGCATCGACCGCCTTGGCCACGTCGGACAGCGACGCGGCCGCGGCCTCTGTCACCACGTCGCCGGTGACCGGGTTGGCGCGGGTGAAACTGCGGCCCCCTTCGGCAGAGACATAGGCCCCGTTGATATAGAGGTTGAGCTTTTCCATGTGGGTCTCCTGTTCCCTTGCCTGCGTGGGTTAGCCGCCTAGAAAGGCGCGGATCACGGCAGGGTCGGATTTGATCTGGGCGGCGGGGCCAGAGCCGGACATCCGGCCGACCTCCATGAGATAGGCAAAATCCGCGAGTTCCAGCGTGGCGCGGGCGTTCTGTTCGACAATCAGGATCGTGAGCCCGGTCGCGCGGATGTGGGACAGGGCGGCAAACACCTCTTTGACGACAATCGGGGCAAGCCCGAGCGAGGGTTCGTCCAGCAGCAACAGGTCCGGGTTCGACATCAGGGCCCGACCCAGCGCGACCATCTGCTGTTCGCCCCCCGACATCGTTCCTGCAATCTGGGTGCGGCGCTGGGCGAGCTTGGGGAACAGGTCGAACACCTCTGTCATCCGGGCCTGCGCGCCGTCGCTGGCGCGGTCGGGGATCGCGCCAAGCCGGAGGTTTTCTTGCACCGTCATCGCGGGAAAGATGCCTTTGCCTTCGGGGACGACGGCGATGCCTGCCTCCACCAGCCGGTGCGCTGGTCGGTCCAGCAGCGATTGACCACGAAACAGGATGTCGCCGGATGCCGGTTTCACCCGCCCGCTGATCGCCCCAAGCAAAGAGGATTTGCCAGCCCCGTTCGCACCAAGGATCGCGACCATCCGGCCCTTTTCGACCGTCAGAGAGGCACGGTCCAGCGCGACGTGTTTGCCGTAGGTGACGGTGACATCCTTGACTTCAAGCATCGACCTCGCCCCCCAGATAGGCAGAGATCACCTTGGGATCGGACAGCGCGCTGTCGGTCGCTTCGTCGGCGATCAATTGGCCAGAGTTCATCACCACGACGCGCGGGCAAAGCGCGCGAACCGCGTCGATGATGTGTTCGACCATGAGGATCGTCAGCCCGCTTTCGTGCAGTTTGCGGATCAATGCGACACCTTCGGCCAGTTCGGTCGGGTTCAGGCCGGACAGCCATTCGTCCAGCAGGAGGATCTCTGGTTCCGCCGCAAGGGCACGGGCCAGTTCCAGCCGCTTTTGGTCGATATAGGTCAGGTCGCCCGCGATTGCGTTTGCGCGGTCGGACAGGCCGACAAGGGCCAGCGCCTCGCTGGCGACCCTTTCCGCCTCCGGTCCCCAATGGGCGTTGCGGCCAAAGACGGCGGTGATCATCACGTTTTCGGTCAGGCTGAGAGAGGGCAGGGTGCGGACCAGTTGAAAGGTGCGGGCCACCCCGGCCCGCGCGATGCGGTCGACCCGCATCCCAGTCAGGGTCTGACCGTTCAGCCGGATACATCCGGATGTCGCCGGCAAGGCCCCGGAGATGAGGTTGATCAGGGTGGTCTTGCCCGATCCATTCGGGCCGAGCAGGCCAACGATCTCTTTGCGTTGCAGGCTGAAAGAGACGCCGTTGACTGCCCGCAGGCCGCCGAACTGCTTTACGGCCTTGTCGATCTCAAGAAAGCTCATGCCTTGGCCTCGTTCCGGTCGGATTTCCGTGCCGGGCCCAGCTTTTCCGCAGCAGAGATCAGACCGTTCGGCACAAGGAACACGACCCCGATAAAGAGCAGGCCAAGAAAGATCGGGTAGGTGTCGGGAAAGTTGGCGGACAGAAACTCAAAGACAAGGAACAGCGGCACCGCCCCAAGGGCCGGACCCCACAGCCGGTTCGCCCCTCCAAGCAGGGCCATGATCACGGTCAGAAAGCTGACCGTCGGGTTAAAGACGATCGAGGGTTCGACATAGACATACCGCGGCGAGGTGATCGCCCCGGCCAGCGTCAGGATCACCGCCGACAGGACAAAGGCAAGCAGTTTGACACGGGCCAGATTGATGCCGGAATGTGCCGCGACCATCTCGTCATCGCCGATGACACGCAGCGCCATGCCCAGACGGCTCCGGTTGACCCATGCGGTCAATGCGATGGTCACCGCGCCAAGCGCGAGCATCTGCCAGTAGATCTGCCGTGTCGTGATATCGAGAAAGATATAGCGGCCCAGCGTGCCGGTCACATTGACCTCATACCAGGTGATCAGCTGGCGGACGAGTTCCGCAAGACCAAAGCTGAAGATCACGAAATAGACGCCGCGCAACCGCAGGGTGGACAGCCCGACGGCAAGGGACATGCCCGCGCCGATCAGCGCCGCCACGGCAAGGACGGCGGGGTAGGGCAGCACCTCGTTCAGCACCGCGACGGTGTAGGCCCCCGTGCCGTAAAACGCGACCGTGGCGAGCGAGATGTAATGCGTCTGGCCGGAAAACAGCGCCCATGCCGACGCCAGCGTCACATAGGTCGCCGCCCCGATCAGCAGGCCAAGACCGTAGTCAGAGACCAGCATCGGCACATAGGCCAGCAGGGCAAGGCCGATCAACGGCAGAACGATCCGGATCATGACCGTGCTCCGAACAGGCCCTGCGGGCGCCACAGCAGGACAAGCAGGAAGATCGCAAAGGTCGCGGCAAGGGTCAGGCCGGGGTCGATTGCCGTCGCCACAAAGGTCTCCAGCAGCCCCAGCGCAAAGCCAGCCGCCAGCGCGCCGGGCACGTTGCCGACGCCGCCCATGATCACGATGACCAGCGCCTTCATGGTAAAGACGACACCGCCCGTTGCGGAAAAGGTCTGATACATCGAGATAGAGGCCCCCGCCGTGGCCGCGAGCGCGGACCCAAGCGCGAACCCCTGCCGCGCGACCCGGTTCACGTCGATCCCCACCAGCGGGGCAGAGCCCGGCGTCAGGGCGACGGCACGCATCTTGAGACCCCATTTCGTTGTCCGCAGGGCAAACACCAGCGCCGCGCCTGCCAGCACACAGATACCAAAGGCGATCAGACGGTTGAGCGCGACGGATACGCCGAACACGTTCACGCCTTGGTCAAGGTAAGAGATCGAGGTGAAGTTAGCGCCAAAGGTCACAAGCAGCCCCCCCTGTATCAGGAAAAGCAGACCGAAGGTGACAAGGATGCTGTCGACCTCCAGCCGCCCGCTGCTGCCCGACCGCGCCACCAGCGGGCGCATCATCACCTGATACAACAGCCAGCCAAAGCCGTAGCCCGCAACGGCAATCACCGGAAGCGACAGCAGCGGAGAGAGACCGATCCCCTGAAACAGGGCGACGACGAAGAACGCCGACATCAGCGTGAACTCGCCATAGGCAAGGTTCATGATCCGGGCGATCCCGTATTGCAGCGTCAGACCCAGCGCGAGGAGCGCATAGGTGCCGCCCAGCACAAGGCCGAGGATAAGGGTGGTGGTGAGCATTGGGATACCTAAGTCGTGCTGACCCGCGCGGCCTGCGCCTCGCGGGTCGTTGGGGCAGATTACCAGTCCGGCTTGGGGATCACGGGCGCGGAGGCCCCGAGTTTGTCCGCCGGGTTGACCGCGCGAAATGATCCGCCCTGCCACTGGCCGACCCACCACAGGTCGCGCAGCTGGTTGTCCTCCAGCTTTACCTCGCCGATCACGGTGTCGAAGGTGCCGTCGGACAGTTCCTTGGCAAGGGCGGCGTGATCCAGCCCGACCCGTTCGACCGCCTGCGCCAGCATCTCCAGCGACACGTAGGTGATGGCCGAGGCCCAGCTGTCCGGGGCCTTGCCTACGAACTCTGTGTGGCGGGCGAAATAGTCCTGCACGGCGGGGCTGTCGGCATCCACACCGCCGATGGCCATGACGCCCTCGGCCTTGCCGTCCGCGACGCCCGGATAGATCGGGAATGCGCCGCCGACAGAGATGTAGAACACCTTGGGGTTATAGCCCATGGACTGCGCCGTCTTGGTCATCCCGAACGATCCCGGCGGATAGGAGAAGGCGACAAAGCTGTCCGCGCCAGACCCCTGCGCCTCGCTCATGATGGCGGCAAAGTCAGAGGTGCCAAGCGGATAGGACTTGTCGTAGACCAATTCGAACCCGGCCTCTTCAAAGGCGGGACGGGCCCCTTTGATCAGGTCGATGCCGAAACCGTCGGCGACGGACACGACGGCGACCTTGTTGTTGATCGTCCCTGCGTCGCGGGCTTTGGACAGCACATCGACCAGTCCGGTGGCATAATCATGCCCGCCGCCAAGCATCCAAAAGCTGCGGTCCCACCGGGCGGCGAAATCGGGCGCTTTGTCGGTGACGGCGGTCACCGCCAGTTGCGGATAACCGAACTTGGCCATCAGCGGGGCAATGGCGAGGTTTCCGCCGGTGCCCCAGGGCGGCAGGATCAGATCGACCTTGTCCTGCGAGGCAAGGCGTTCAATCGCCCGGACGAGGTCTTCGTTGGCGGACCGGTTGTCGTATTCGACCACCTCGATCATCTTTTGCGTTCCATCGGGCATCTTCAGCCCGCCAGCCTTGTTCACCGTGTCGACCCAAAGCTCGTAGTTCGGGATTGTGGTGATGCCTGCGCCGGTGGCGTTTGGACCGGTCCGGGCCACGGCATAGCCGATCTTGACTGTGTCACCCTGGGCCAGGGCGACCCCCGCGTTGAGTGCCAGTGATGAGGTCACGGCAACGGAAAGCGCGCGCAGAGCTGCGCGCCGCGAAATACCAATCATGAGTTCCTCCCTTTCGGCCGATCGGATGCCGACCTCTTTTCGCTTTGACCAACGCGACTGCACCGGCGGCAAAGCTGAAACGCAGGGTAAACGCTGAAGGCACCCGTCATAAATGCACTCTTGGGGCCATTATTTGTACTCTTGATTGATTTCCGGTCCATTTGACGAAACGATTGACCGACCATGCCGAACACCCACCGCCCCTCTCGACCAAGCCGCCCGACGCCGGGCCTGTACCTGATCAAAAGCCCGCTCTCACGGGTGGCCTACACGCTGCCAGCGGGCGCGGCGCATCTGTTGTGGCTAGAATACGGGGCGGTCCATCTGCGCAGGAACGTCGCCGAGGCGACGTCGGAACACGCTGGCCCGCGCATCGTCTGGTGCGCGGACGGAGGCGGCCGTGAACTGGTCGCCGAAGTCGGAACGCGGGGCACGCTGTTGTCCATTCCCGCAAGCGCGCTTTTTCAGGCCATGCCGACGACGCCGATCGGCGAACAGATGCAACGGACGCTGTCGCAAGATCTTGACCTTGCGGCGGACCTGTCCGGGGCAATGGCGCGCCCGCTGCAAGGGTTTACACGTGAACGCCAGATCGGGGAGCCGGGCGCGGACATCGCGACCTCGACTTACCTGACGCTGCTGCTGTTGCACCTTTGGCGGCTGGCCAGAAAGGATATCGTCAACCTTGGCGGCGCGCCGCAGGGCCTGTCAGAGCGTTTTATCGTGCTCGCCGCCCAGCGGGCACGGGATCATCGCCCGGTTGAGGATTACGCGCGGGATCTGAATGTCAGCCGCGACAGGCTGGGGTCGGCAGTCAAACGGGCGACCGGTCTGTCGCCACGGGGTTACCTGCATCGCCTGCTGTTGCGCGACGCGATAGAGTTGCTGACAAATACCGGGATGCCGATCTCGCAGATTGCCTTTCGTCTGGGCTTTGCCGATCCGGCCTACTTCACGCGGTTTTTCAAACGCGAAGTCGGCCAGAACCCCGGAGCGTTTCGCAAATCCTACGACCGCAAGGAAACCAGCAAACCGTCGTCCTTTGCCGCATGGCCGTAACAGCGGTTCAACAGAGGTGGTCGCCGCTAGCGGATTTCCGGCCGGTCACCCACTTGCATTTTGCAGCACAAGGAAGGTCATCATTCCCATCGGCGGCAGGGGCTTTTTCTCGACAACGCTCAAGTTCGGCTGTTGCAGCACCGTGTTGATCGCGAAATCCGAATGCCAGCCCAACACGTTCTCAAAAGGCGCAAAAAAGCGTTCGACCCGCGCCAAGAACCCGGTTTCCCGGGCAAAGTGGTTGGTGATCACGATCTTGCCGCCGGGTTTGCAGACCCGCGCCATCTCGGCCATCACGCGTTCCGGTTCCGGCACAACAGAGACCAGATGCATCGCAGCGACAGTGTCGAAATGGTCATCCGGAAAATCCAGATACCGCGCATCCATCTGCCTGAGGTCCTTGACGTGATGCAACCCGAGGCGCGCGACCTTGTCCTGCGCCTCGCCCAACATTTCTTCGCTGAAATCGACGCCCGTCACGCACAGGTCCGAACGATAGTACCGAAGCGCAAGCCCGGTTCCGACACCGACCTCCAGAACGGTCGTCCCGCTCTGCCCGTTGATATATTCGACCGTCGCGCGCCGTCCCACATTGGTGACCGCCCCGAACGTGTAGTCATACACAGGCGCCCACCTTGAATATGAAGATTTGATTTCATTGGGTTCCATGGCGTTGTCCCCTGGATTTCTTGGATTTGTGTGCGGCGCGCAGTGCCCAGATCAGGCTGCCGATATATGCAAATGTCACTAGGGCAAGGGTCGCCCAAAGATAGGTGAACAAGGCCGCAGCCATCAGCCCCGCGCCCAGCAGAAAGAATTTGGCATTGCTGCGGTCTATCGAAATTTTCTTGAACGCATAGGTCGGGATACGGCTGATCATCAACAGGCCGACAAGGCAGATATAGGCTGCAATGATCGCCGGCGGGGCCAAGGGCAGATCGGAAAAGACAAACGAGACGACCATCGGCAACATCACAAGGACCGCGCCAGCGGGCGAAGGCACGCCGACGAAAAAGTCGCCCCCAAGGCCTTTGGTGTCCGACCGGCTGTCGACGTTGAACCGGGCCAGTCGCAGGACGCAGCAGATCGTATAGCTGAGAACCGCGATCCACCCCGCGCTTGTGAAATCCTGAAGCGCCCAACTGTACATGATCAGCACCGGGGCCACGCCGAAATTCAGAAAATCCGCAAGAGAATCGAGTTCCGCCCCAATCGGAGACGCGCTTTTCATCAAACGTGCCAGCCGCCCGTCCAGTCCGTCCAAAACACAGGCCGCCAGAACCAGACGCACGGCCAGTTCGAAATTTCCCTCGTACCCAAAACGAATGGCCGAGAGACCCGCACAAATGGCCGAGATGGTCAGAAGGTTGGGCAGCAACTGGAAAACATTGATCTTTTTTCGTTTTTCCGGCAGCGGTTCAGACATCGTTCAATCTGTCCGTCCTGAACGCGCGGCCTCATCAGAGGTCAGATCGGCCACGACCGTCTCACCTGCGACCATGGTTTGTCCCAGACTGACCAACGGCTGCACACCCTCCGGCAAATAGACGTCCAGCCGCGACCCGAACCGTATCAGGCCAAACCGCTCACCGGTTTTCAGATCGTCACCCACTGCGGCAAAACAGACGATCCGCCGCGCAACCAATCCGGCAATCTGGACAACGGCAATCTGACGTCCGTCTGCCATATCGATGCACAGGCTGTTGCGTTCGTTGTCGGCGCTTGCCTTGTCCAGCGAAGCATTGAAAAACTTGCCCGGTCGGTAGGCAATCGCGGAAATCTTGCCCCCGGCAGGCGCGCGGTTCACATGGCAATTGAAGACGCTCATGAAAACGCTGACGCGAGTCAACGCCTGATCCGTCATGCCGAGCTCTGGCGGCGGGACGGCTTTTTCGATCAGTGACACGATCCCGTCGGCGGGGCTGACGATCAGGCCATCGCGGATTGGCGTCACCCGTTTGGGATCGCGGAAGAAGTAGTAACACCATACGGTTAGTCCGACCCCTACCCATCCAAGGATCGAAGAGACAAGAAACAAGGCCGCCGCAATGACAGCGAAGATGGCGACAAACCTGCGCCCCTCTGGGTGCATCGGCTTGATGAATGTATCGCGCATTTTCATTGGAGGTGTCGCTATTCTTTGATGAATGGTCGCTTCGTAGCCCAAACTTGGCAGGGTCTACAACACGATATGGCTGACAGATGCGCCGGACCCGCAGAAATGAGGACCGCCGATTTGGTCCCGTCGCGACCGAGTAAGAGGTGCGCCGGGGGCGAAGTCACTTGCCGGAAAGAGACGCCAAGCGGACAGTGACGGACGCTCCGGGATGATCCAGCCGACGTGGCGGCGTCACAAATGCGGCACGTCCTACTTGCAGCCCTTGGCTGCGAAATCCTTCAGGTTGCTTCGAAAGGCCCCGCCAAGGGGATGAATCTGGCCCGACCCGATGACCACGTCCTTATACCGCATGCCTTGATCGCAAAGATCCTGCTTCGTCCAATTGTGGCAGGTGCCGCAGACCTCATTTTGCCACAGCTCTGTGGGCAACCCCTCGATGGGGGCATACAAGGGAGATTGAAGCAAAAGCTCATCAAGGCTCATTCCAAAGTAGATTGAATCCTTTTTCTGATCGGTCCGGACGCTGGTGGACTGGTTGCTTCCGGCGGTCAAAGTGTCGGTCTTTCGGACGGTCGGCTTTGCCGCGGGTTCGATTGTGGACAGGGCCGTGATGTCCGCACCGGGGGTTGCATCGTCCTGTACCAACAACTCTGACAGCAGCACCCCGGCGGCGGTTATATGCGCGCTGGTCGGGTGTTTGCGGATAAAGGCCACCACCTCCTGCGGGTCTTTGGACTGCTGAACCCTAAGCCACAGTGCGTCGTCCGTCAGGTCAGCGGAGGCCGGGGCCACCGGTGCGTTGAACAGGAACGCGCTGGACAGACCATTGGAAAACCAAGGCGTTTGTTGACCCTCGGACAACTCCACGACCTCTGCGCGGATCGCCTCGAACAACTGGTCCAGCGGAACGGTCGGGTTCGCAAACTGTCCGTTCAGGCTGGACGAGAACAGGCTGTCCCCGCGTCCGCCCCTGAGCGCCAGACGCCCGGGTTCGGCGGCATAGGACAGGAAAACCCCGGACGGTGGCTGAATTTCCGTTAGACCATCGTCCGCCGCTGCCCCCGACAGAAAGGCAAAGGGATGGGCGCGGCTTGCATCCAGAATGACAATATTGGCCGTGTTGCCGACCGCCGCAATCCGGTTCAGCACCGTGTCGACCGATAGGGACGCCGCACGGATGTCGTCAAGGTCCCGAAGGTCCACATCTGCGGGCATCAGGTAATTTGTGCCGGAATGCTGCACGCCGTAGCCGGCGTAGTAGAACAGCCCGGTGGCGTCGCGACCCGCCTGACCCAGTCGTTGCACAAAGGCGTCGGCTGCACGGGTGACGGCATCGGTGTCGGCGTCGGTCAGCAGGTGCACCTCAAAGCCGACGTTCCGCAGGTGCTCGGCCAGTTCCCCGGCATCGCGCGCGGCGCTGGGCAGGGTCAGCAGGTTCGCGTACCGGCTGTTGCCGATCACAAGCGCAATGCGCTCTTCCGCATGCAGCGGTCCCGAGGACAGGACAGCCAGCAGGAATGCCAAGAAGGCTCTGCCCCACAGTGCCGGTCGGTTCCAGCGCATAGCTTACCTTTCAACCACCGCAAATTCGATCCGGCGGTTCTTGGCCTTGTTGCGCGTCGTATCGTTGGGTGCGACGGGGGACGCTTCGCCATATCCGACGCTCCGGATACGGCGGGCATCAACGCCAGCCGAAATGAGGTGTTCGGTGACGGACCGGGCGCGCGCCTCGGACAGCGTCAGGTTGGCGGCGGCGCCGCCGTCGGCATCCGTGTGGCCACCGACCTCGATTGTCATGCCGGGGCAGCGCGCCACGATATCGACCACTTGGCTCAACAAAGGCAGGCTGTCTGATTCCAGGCTTGCGCTGCCTGAGCCGAAGTAGATGTTGCCGGTACGCGACAGGATTTCGAACCGACCCTTGCAGGCGTCGTAGTCCAGATTGCCCTCCAGTTCGACCGCACTGTTGCGCAGCGACACTTGCTGGCGGATCACGGCGGCATCGGGCAGCCCGGCAGTCCCGTCCCGCGAAAACACGAAGTCAAAAGAGACAAACGCAGAGGGCAGGATCTCGAACCCAGAGGCTTCGGTCAGCTTTTCCATGCCATCGGTCAGTCCGAAATCCTCGACGGCGACAGAAATCGGAACGCTTGTCGAAACCGCGACCGAGTTTTCGCTCAGCAGGGTCACGATGGCCTGCGTTTCAAGCTGTCGGCGCACCCCGTGCAGGTCCAGAACAACCGGAATATCCATCAGCTTGCGCCGCACCTTCGGCAGATCCGCCAGCATCGCCTGATCCAGTTTTGCGGTCACTGTTGCCGTTGGGTACTTGAAGCTTTCGAAGAACATGAAGCGCATCCGCACGTTGCGCAGATCGACCTTTGTGTCGACGGACTCGAGCGGGATTTCGATCGTCACGTCACCGGTAGAGGTGATCTTGCCACGCAGCGAGGCGAAACTGCCGGTTTCGACGATCACGCGGTTCTTGACGGATTGGAAATTCAGGACGGACTGGCCGGGCTGCATGGTCCATCCCGGATCGAACATATTGGCCTGAGCGCGCGCCGGTCCCGAAAGCAACAGGGCACCAAAGACCGTTGAGATTATAAATGAAATCAACGAGGTTCTGGAAAGCCTAGCGGTTCTTCGCATTCTTTTCACAACCCGTTTTCCGATGACGCCAGAGGTTATAACACCCGTGCGCAAGCTTTAGTGGTTATTGTTGATGTGTAAACAGCATTCGGTTTTCCGCGACGGTGGCTGGTCTGTCCGCCCCTGCGGGTCGCGTTGGCAAAACGGAACGCCGCCGACCACCCGTCGCGACTATGACTGGCCTGTGCCATCAGGGTCGGCAAGGCCGTGCATACGCGATTGCCGCTATGGAAGGCGCAAGCCTGCCGATAGAACCGGGACCACAGCGGATCAGGCAACGGTCGAACCGGGGCGGTTGGGGGGAACGCATGGGGCGCTCAGGTCTTGCGCTTTGACAGCACGTCTTTGATTGCCGTCAACAGGTCCTTGCGGCTGACAGGTTTCATCAATCGCATGTCGTCCGGTCGCTGGCCTTGGCCCTGCAGCGCCGAGGCGTTTGCGTACCCCGTCATGAAAATCGCCCCAAGATCGGGATCGATCTCGCGCAGACGGGCTGCCAGTTCGGGCCCCTGCAATTGGCCGGGCATCACGATATCGGTGAGCAAGAGATCCACATCCCGGGACGACAGGAATGTCTGCAGCGCGTCGTCCCCCGAACAGGCCGTGACAACCTGATAGCCCGCGTGTTCCAGCAAGGACTTGAAGATCCGTTTGACCTCTGGTTCGTCCTCAACCAGCAAGACACGTGCATGTCCCGACGCAGCAACGGCTTTTTCGGGTGTCACCGGCTTTGCCGTTTCTTTTTGATTTTGGGCAGAAGGAAAGTAGAGCTTGAAGGTGCTGCCTTTGTCCGGCTCGGAATACACGCGCACCGCCCCGCCGGACTGGCTGATAAAGCCCTGCACCATGGACAAGCCAAGGCCCGATCCCTGTGACGGCCCCTTGGTTGTGTAGAAGGGCGCGAAAATCTCTTTGGTGACTTCTGGCGACATGCCGACCCCGGTGTCTTTGACAGTCAGAACCACATAAGAGCCGGGTTTCAGATCCTGGTCGGGAAGCGGGTGCTGGCAGGTGTCGATCACCACATTTGAGGTCTCAAGGGACAGAACCCCGCCGTTTTCCATCGCATCGCGGGCGTTGATGATCAGGTTCAGCAAGGCGTTTTGCGTTGCACTGGCGTCTGCTTCGACCGGCCAGAGATCGGGGGCCAGAGACATCTCTACGGAAATCGTCTCGGGCACGACGCGGGTGCTCCATTTCTTGGTGTCCCGGACGATCTCGTTCAAATCGATGCGCGCGGGTGTCAAAGGCGCTTTGCGCGCAAAACTCAGCAGGCTGCGGGTCAGGTCCGCACCGCGCTGCGTCGCCTTCAGCGCGGTTTCAACATAGTCCATCGTTGTCTGGGTCAGCGGTTCTTCCTGAGCCAGTTCAAGGTTGCCCATGATGACCGCAAGCAGATTGTTGAAGTCGTGGGCAACGCCGCCGGTCAGGTTGCCCACGGCCTCTATCTTGGCGCTCTGGCGCAGCTGTTCTTCGATCCTTTTCTGATTGGTCACATCGGCGAAAATAAAAACTGATCGCATGACTTTGCCGTCATCGTCCGCGATGTTGTCCAGCGCGCCGACAGCCTGCATTTCGGTTCCGTCGGCGCGACGCAGCGTGGTCTCTCCCTGCCAACTCTTGCCCTCGGCAAGCCGCTGCACCCATTCCGGCGGCTGCCCGTCCGGCGACAGCAGGAACCGAAAATCGCGACCGGACACCGGCTCTGTCCAGCCTGTGATGGTGTGAAATGCCGGATTGACCATGGCGATCTGTCCGGCGCTGTCGAGCACGGCGATGGCCTCGGATGTGACCTCCAAGACCGTGGTCGCGATCTGTTTCTCGCGATCCGCGTGAATGGCCCGGGCACACCGCTTCAGGGTGGTTTGCAGTGCCGCAAGGTTCAGTGGCTTGACGACGTAATGATCCACGCCGATCTCTATCGCGCGCAACAGGCGTTCCGCTTCGCTGTGGGCCGTCGTCACCACAATCGGCGTGTCAGGGTTCCACTGCTTTATTTTCTCGGCCATCGACAGCCCGTCCATGACCGGCATGAGGATGTCCGTGATCACCAGATCCGGTTTGTACCGTTCGAACACTTCCAGTCCCAGCGCGCCATTTTCGACCGCGTGGACCTTGCCGACACGACGACGGAGGAACTGGGAAAACTGGTCGCGCACGACCGGATCATCCTCTGCAAACAGCACAACCAGATCCTGAAGGTCTTCGGCCGACCCTGCGAGGCTCTTGCCTGTCCAACTTGCGTCACGCGACGTATCGATCATGGCCCGCGCCTCCTCTGGTTAAGTGGCAAGGGGAGTGTCGACTGTGAATTCCGCGCCGTCTTTGACATTCCGCACCTCGATCCGTCCATCCATGTTCCGTTCGATGATTGTCTTCGACAAGTAGAGACCAATCCCGGTCCCGCTTTCGCGCGTGGTGAAATACGGGTCAAAAACCTTGTTCAGAATATGGGCGGGGACGCCCCCACCAGTGTCGGTGACAGTCAGCCGCGCCGCGTCACCCGCACGGCCCAGCACAATGCGCAGACTACCGGTCGTCTGCTGTGCGGCGCTTTTGTCCGTGGCCATCTCGCGATGAGACCTGATCGCATCGCGGGCATTGACGAGCAGGTTCAGCACCACTTGCGCGTATTCGTTGGGAAACCCCAAGACCTCGACATCCTCGTGGACCGTAAAGGCGACGTCGATCTTGTCGTTGTTAAAGGCCGCTTCGACCAGCTTCAGGGCGTTCCTGACCGCGTCGCTGGGGCAAAAGCGCTGCTTCTCCCGCTCGGGCCGGAAAAAGTTGCGGAAATCCTCGATCGTGGTCGACATGCCGCTGGCAATAGCCTGACCCTGTTCGACCTGATCGTGGAGGTATGTCTCATCCAGTTCGCCGTGCTCCTGCGCGTCCTTGAGATTGCCAAGGATCAGCGACAGCGCGTTCAACGGCTGTCGCCACTGGTGGGCGATGTTCCCGATCATCTCTCCCAGCGCCGCCAGCCGCGATTGCTGAAGAACCACGGCGTCTTTCTCGCGGTTTTTCCGCAGCGCCTCATCGACACGCAGTTCCAATGTCCGCGTGTAGTCCTCGATTTTCTGGTCCTTGGCCTTCAGACTATCGGCCATCTCGCTGAACCCTTGCGCCAGTTGGGCGAACTCATCGTTGCCGCGGATCGGGATGCTGACGTCAAGGTTGCCATCCCGGATCGCGCGGGTCGCCGACAGCAAAGTGCCCATCGGGCGGGCGATCCAGTTAGACAGAAACAGCGCCAGTACGGCGGCTGCAACGGTCGCCGCCACGCCGCCCGCCAGCGTCGTCCAGCCGAATATGATGGACGGGCGAAAGGCCTCTTCCCGGTCCAGTTTGGCAAGGATGCATAGCCGCAGGTCGGGCAGCCACTGGTAGGCGGTGATCGTGTAGATGTTTCTGTAGTCCGGCGCGATGTTCCAGCCGCTCTTGCCGACAAGACACTGGTCGACGGCGGTTGTGAATGCGCCCCGAACCAGAACGGCAGGGTCTGGCAGTTGCCTTGGCTGCGACACAAACAGACGGGCGGTGTTGACCAGATAGGAATCGAACGTGTCGCTCAGGCCGCTGCGGCGCTGCATGATCCAGTCGATTTCACTCATGTTGAGACGCCCGACCAATACGCCGGCCAACGCGCCGTCCGGTTTTCGGATGGGGGCGGCGGCGGCAAACAGCGCGCTTCCTGTGGTGATCGAATGAAACGGCCCGACAACGACAGGTTCGGTCTGGGCACGACGAAAGTATTCGCGGTTTTCCTTGAAGGTCAGTACCTCCCCGGCAAAGGTGCTGTACAGGACGCGCCCTTCCTCTGGCTCAATCACAAGCAAGGACTGGAACGGCTTTTCCGGCCCGACCCAACTTTCCAGTTCCCTTGCCAAATGCACCCTGAGGGCATCGGCGGCGGCTGAGTCCGCCTGTTCTGCGGTCAGACTGATCAGGTCGCCGGACACGTTTGGCGAATGGGAAATCGCGACAAGGGTTACGCGGGCCTGCCGCAGCCACGACGCGACAGCCTGCTCTTTCTCGCTTGCGGCTGAAACCAGATCAGAGGCCGTCGCCGTGATCAACGCCGTCCGGCCCGATTGGTAGGCAAAGATCCCCAGACCGCTGATAACGATGACGCTGAAGCCAATCATAGCGACGGCCAGTTTCCAACGCAGGGATTGATGCCCAAGCGTCAGCATGGGGGCGTCAACCGCGCGCGCGCAGCTTTGAGGATGGCGCAGGCCCCAAGGTCAGGCGCGTTTCTACAGGCGCGGGCACCAAAGGCGAGGCGTGGACCGGAGACTATGGCGCCACTCCTTCCGCTCCAAAGACCGCTTCGATGAATTGCCCGTCATAAATCTCGCGCCCGGTGACAGGTGTCTCAAGCAGCCCCTGACGCTTGAGTTCCGATGCCATCGCGCCCCAGACGTCTGCGTCCGTCCAACCGATATCGCCTGTACCCGTATCGACCAGCGGCAACATGATCGAAATCGCCTTTGCCTGATCGCCGATGTTGACCTCAGGGCCATAGTTGTTCACCAGCGCGGCGGCCGCTTCGGGATTCCGAAAGGCGCGTGGCCAGCCTTTTTGCAGGCTGGCGCGCAAGAACCCCAGAATGACCTCCGGTTCGTCATTGATAAACTGATCCGTCGAGAACACGCAGGAGTAGTAGAAATGCGCTCCGAAATTGTCGGGATGCATGATGTTCAGGTCCAGACCATGATCCACCAGCCGTTCCAGCGACACAGCACTGTATCCGCTCCAGATGTCGATCTCGCCATTCAGCATCCGGTCGATATCGTTGGTGAAGACCACAGTCATAGAGTCGAAATCAATATCGTAGTCCGAGATCATGGCCTTCAGGACGATAGTGTTTTGCCGGGACGCCCGGACAGTCTTGCCCGCGAATTTGCCGGGGTGATCAATGCCGGAACTCTTCAGGGTGATATAAACCAGCGGGCTGAGGCGATAGATACAGGCAACGGCTTTGACGGGTTGGCCGCTGCCACGGGCGCGCAGCAAATCCGCCCCATTGGCAAGCCCCATCTGCGCCTCCCCCGACACGACAAGCCCGATGGGATCGACATGCGGGCCACCGATCAGGAACTCGACCTGCAATCCTTCACCGGCAAAATCGCCGTTGTTGTCGGCGGAGTAAAACCCGGCATAGCTGGCGGAATGGGTCCAAGGCAGCTGGAACTTCACGTCCTTCACGGGGGGCTTGCTTGCAGGGACAAGCATCCATGCCGCGACCGCCGCAGCGGCAAGGACGGCAGCGGCCCCCGCTGCTATGGATATCTTGCTGACAGTCATCGTGAACACATTCCTTTCCGTCCGGTGCGGTGGCGGTCACAACCGGCATCGCCAGCGTGGACTGTCTCTAGAGGGCAGGCTGGCCTGATTTGGTCTGGCGATCAAGACTGGCAGGTATCAGACAGTGTGCGGCATTCAGGTGCAGGCCCGGCCTTGGGTGGTCGCAACGGTGCAGCCAGAGGTGGCTCAATCAGGCCGCCACCGCGTTTGGCATCGGCTGGGCAAAGGCGGCCCGATCGGCCGTTCTGCCCCCGGACGGCGACCACCACAGAGGCGCCCGATCTCGTCCGCATCGCCGCGACCCTGAAAACGTCAGACCCTCTGATCCCGCGTGCCGCTTCCGGTGCCCTGGGCCCGGTACGCCGCAGGCGTGATGCCCATGCGCCGCTTGAACTGGGTGTAGAAGTTGGATTTCGATCCAAATCCGGCGGCGTACATGATGTCCAGCAAGGGGCGCTCCGGGTCCTCGTCCATGAGGCGGACGGTCAGCGCGATCCGGCGATCGTTGAGCAGATCGGAAAAGCTTCGCCCGGTCACCCGGTTCACGGCAACGCTGACCGCGCGCGCCGGCAGCCTCAGCCGTTTGCTCACACGGCTGAGGGTCAGGGCATAGTCTGCAAGGATGTCCGGGTCGCCAAGGTACGTGTCCAGCCGCTGGACAAGCGCATGATCGGCGGGTCCGGGGGCGGGCCTTGCGGCTGCGTCATCCGGGTGCGCGGCCCGGTCGACAACCAAGTCGTACATATGCTCGAACAGCGAAGGACGGCCCATTGCCCCAAGCAGGGCATAGGACACAAGGCCAAGGAACAGCGCCGTGGACAGCAACAGCGGCATGGACGTCTCGATTGCGCCGCCCCGAACCAGTTCGGTGAAAATTGCCACTTCCAGCGTCAGGCTGGCGCAGAACACGCCGATCACGATGCGCAACCAGATAAGCGTTGTCGCCACGTCGGGACCGAGACCGCGAAAGTGGCGCGCCCCGGCACGGTGCAGGTGCCACAAGGCCCAGAGGTATCCGCCATAGGTCACCAGCAATATCGGGTCGATGGCCCAGAACGCGCCCGCCAGAAGGGATGCCGCAACTGCCAGCGTCGGGACGATGTGCCAGCCGTCTTTGCCGACCGGGCGACGACCGGGGTCAGACCCATAGGCGAAATGCAGGTAGATCGCGGACAATGCCGCCGCCCCCAGAACAGCCCGCCAAGGCCGCATGGCGGTGCCCGGCCACAACAGCGTGGCAACAAGCAAACCGGCAGAGACGGTGGTGAGACCGAAAAAAACACCCAGCGCCGCCGAAGAGGCACCATAGCGCCCCACCACGGCGATGCGGGCCATGAACAGGGTCATCACGGCACTCAGGGTCATCGTGGCTGCGAGGATGGCGATGTGCAGCACTGGTGACTTCCTTTCGATCTGGCCTGTCTCGATCTGGCCCATCTCGGTCTGGCCCATCTCGGTCTGGCCTGTCCCGCGGGGTTCCGGATCGCGAATCCGAACCCCGGATCGCGGTTCTGGATCGCGCTTCAGGACGCCGGGCGGTCGGTGCCTCCGATAGATCAAAGGGGTCACAAATGAAAGGATTCCTGTCATGAACCCCCTGTTTTCCATGGCCGTTCTGGCCCTTGGTCTGGTCTGTGCCGCCGCTCAGGCGCAACAGTCCAGTCCCGTCGCAGCCACAGCGTACAAAGCGGGACTGAGCACGCTCACCGTTCTGGACGACCGAAACGACCGTCCGCTTGACGGGCTGATCTGGTATCCGACCAAGGCCACCGGGCCGACGCGCATCGACTTTGAGAGCGCGGTTTGGGACGGCTCCGACGTCATCCGGGATGCGGATGCGGCCCCCGGGCCTTTCCCGTTCATCGTTGTGTCCCACGGCATGTTCGGAAACGCCCGAAATCAGGCATGGTTCGGGGCCGCGATGGCCCGCAGGGGGTTCGTCGTGGCCGCCGTCGATCATCCGGGCACATCGACATGGTTGCGCGACCCGGACCAGCGGCGCGCGCTGTGGGAACGCCCGCGCGACATTGCCCGTGTCATCGATTTCGCGGTCTCGCCGGACACATTGCCGGTGCGGATTGACCCCGATCAGATCTTCATGGCGGGGCATTCGCTGGGCGGCTTTACGGCGATGGCCTTGGCGGGCGCACGCTATGATGCCGACCGTATCGGGCGGTTCTGCGATGCAACCCCCTTAGAGTTGGTGTGCGGGATCTTTGCGGACTGGGACATCGCGCAGACGCCCGAAGACCGGGACCGGATGCAGGACGATCTGGCCGACAAAAGAATCCGCGCCTTTGCTGTCTTCGATCTGGGCGGAACCCAGAGCTTTTCGGACGAAAGCCTGAACAGGATTGACCGGCCTCTGCTGGTCTTCGGAGCTCCGATCATGAATTCAGGCTTGACGCTCGACATCGAAGCCCGTGCACTTGTCGCCGCGCTGCCGCCCAAAACCGTGCGATATATCGAGCCTGCCACCCTGACCCATTTCGACTTCTTCAATCTCTGCACGCCCGAAGGCTACGGAATTCTGGCCAAAGAACTCCCGGGTGATGAGGTCGTTTGCCAAGATGGCGGTGCCCACCGCGCCGCCATGCATGACTTGATCCTCAATGAAGTGACCGCATTCTTTACGCAGCACCTGCTTTGAGATCCTTGCACGCCGACAGAAACCTCCCGGGCAAGCTGCTGGTGCGGCTCGCTCGGGACTTTCGATGCGCGCACTTTGACCCGGTCGGCGGCACAGAAATCAGCGGTCATGTGCCTCATCAAACCTTTCGCTACCGCGTGACCACAGGTCCGCGCTTATCCAATTTGACCGGGTTCTTGCGACGCGGCGAACGGCTTTCCTAATGGCAAAGGAAAGAGCGCTGATGTCTGCGTTGCTTCTGACAACGGGTTGTTGGGGGCGGCTCAACAGGCCGTGTCGGCAGGCCCCGCAAAGGTTCTTTGGTGCGTGGTCCTTGGAGGCTGTCATGCGAAACCCTCGTGTGGGTCGCGTTACCCCTCTCGTCCCGGTTCCGCCGGATTACTTGAAAACAGCGCGATCTTGTTGCCTTGGGGGTCGCGCAGGTAACCAACATAAAAATGAGGTCCATACGACGCGCGAAAACCCGGCTGGCCCTCGTCAAATCCGCCCGCGGCAAGCGCGGCGGCGTGCAGGTCACGGACCTGCTTTTGAGTGCGCGCCTCGAATGCGATCATTACACCGTTCCCGGCCAAGGCCGGTTGCCCGTCGAAGGGCGGTTTCACATAGAAATCCGGCAAAACGGGGGACTGGCCCGGATCTACGGGCAGCGCATAGCTCAGACCCTCGGGGCCTTCTTTCAGCCCGTAGCCAAGGGCCGGCAGGAACGCCGCGTAAAACCGCTTCGCACGCGCGATGTCATCGGCGCCGACGGTGACATAGGCAATCATGCTGCGTGTTCCTTTCCGCAAGTTGAGTCAGTGCAGTGCGTTCGCTGCATCATGGCAGAGCAAAACAATTCGGCTCAAGGACCCTTACACGAAACGCCGGATGAACGGGATTTGAGGCACAGTGCGGGCTGGCACTTGAACCCGTCGTCTGTGCGCAGCACTGGTCACACCCAAAACGGCCCATTTTTGCAGGCTCCGGAACCGACAGTGCGTACATAACCCTCCCCGCCAAAGGCCCCGAACGCGCGGTGTCCGATCAGCTTTGACATCGGGGGGGCGTCGTGGCCCCGGCAGCCAGGCTAAAATGCGAAAAACGGGCCACTCACAAGGCCCGTTTTCCTAAGCGTTCGTTAAAACGCCTCTGTAACCCATTGAAATTACGTAGCCCCCGGGCTGTCCACATGTGGACAGCCCGGGGGAGGGCACCTTACTCAGCGGCCCAGCCGGACACTGATTTGACCTCGACAAAGTCATGGATGCCCCAGCTGCCACCCTCGCGGCCATTGCCAGACATCTTCATGCCCCCAAAGGGCGCGCCCGCACCGCGGCTCTCACCGTTCAACTCGACCATGCCAGACCGAAGCTGCCGCGCCAGCCGCTTGGTCCGCGCAGGGTCTGAACTCTGAACGTAATTGGTCAGCCCATAGGGGGTATCGTTGGCGATCTGGACCGCCTCTTCTTCGTTCTCGAACTTCAGGATCGACAGGACCGGGCCAAAGATTTCCTCCTGCGCGATGGTCATGTCATTGGTCACGTCCGCAAAGATCGTGGGCCGCACATAGAACCCCTTGTTAAAGCCCTCGGGCCGGCCCGGACCGCCCGCCACCAGACGCGCCCCTTCGGCGATGCCCTTTTCGATCAGTGCCTGAATCTTTTCCCACTGGCTGCCATTCACCACGGGGCCGATGTGGCGGCCTGCCTCGGACGCGGGGCCGACGGTGACCTTGCCCGCAACCGCTGCGGCCTCTTCGACGGCGGCCTCATAGCGCGACGCCTCGACCACCATACGGCTGGGCGCGTTACAGCTTTGCCCGGTGTTGTTCATCATGTGCAGGACGCCGCGCTTGACCGCCTTTTCGTCCGCGTCCGCAAACACAAGGTTCGCGCCCTTGCCGCCCAGCTCCAGATGCACGCGCTTGAGCGTGTCTGCGGCGGCAATCGAGATCAGACGCCCGGCGCGGGTCGAGCCGGTGAAGCTGACCATATCGACGTCCGGATGCGACGACATCTGGCTGCCCACGCCCGCACCGTCCCCGTTCACAAGGTTGAAGACACCCGGCGGCAGGTCGGCGGCGTGCATGATCTCTGCAAAGATCATCGCGTCCAGCGGGCTTTCCTCGGACGGTTTCAGAACCATCGTATTGCCCGCCACCAGCGCCGCGCCGACCTTGAGCGTGATCTGGTTCATCGGCCAGTTCCACGGCGTGATCAGCGCGCAGACGCCCACCGCCTCATGGATGATCCGGTCGTTTGGGGCATGATCGCCCAGCGGTGCCTCCCACGGAAAGGCCTTGGCGGCGGTGATGAAGTTCTTGAGGTGCCACAGACCGGCACCCACCTGCTGGGAATTCGCCATGTCGATGGGGGCGCCCATCTCCATGCTGATCGCCGGGCCGAGGTCCTCGGCGCGCGCCTTGTAGGCGGCATAGACCCGTTCCAGCGCGGCGATGCGGTCCTCGACCGGGGTGGCCATCCAGCCGGGCAGGGCGGCCTTGGCGGCGGCCACGGCGGCGTTGGTGTCGGCCTCGCCGCCCAGTGAAATCACCGCGCAAGCCTCTTCGGTCGACGGGTCGATGACTTCATGCGCCGTGCCGGCCAGCGGCTCTACCCAGGCGCCATTGATATAGAATTGGCGTTTCTCGATCATCGCTATACTCCTGCGTTGATAACCTATCGACACGCTGCCCCAGGGAACTTACCTACAGGGCGGCGGCCGATTTTGCGGCACTCTGTCACCCCGCTGGTTGGGGTGCAAGGCGGGGCTTTACATCGCAAAATTAGAATGTATTTAAGTCCCGTAAGCCAAACCCGAGTTTTTCGGACAGGAAAGGATATCTGACCATGGCACTGCGTATCAACGACGTGATCCCCAACCTCACCGTGACCACCGATCTGGGCGAGATTGTACTGCACGACTGGATCGGCGACAGCTGGGCGATCCTGTTTTCGCACCCCAAGGATTTCACCCCGGTCTGCACCACCGAATTCGGCGCTGTCGCGCAGCTTGCCACTGAATGGGACAAGCGCGGCACCAAGGTGATGGGCATTTCCGTCGACGGTGTCGAAGAGCACAAACAGTGGAAAAGCGACATCGAAAAGACTTCTGGCAGCCCGGCTGGATTCCCGATCATCGCGGATGAGGACATGGCCGTGTCCAAGGCGCTGGATATGCTGCCCGCCGACGCCTACTTGCCCGATGGCCGCACCGCTGCGGACAGTGCCTCGGTGCGCTCGGTCTTTATCATCGCGCCGAACAAGAAGGTGCAGCTGATGATGACCTATCCGATGTCCGTGGGCCGCAACTTTGCCGAGGTGCTGCGTGCACTTGACGCCTTGCAGGCCACCTATGAAACGCCGATCGCAACCCCGGCGAACTGGGAATACGGTCAGGACGTGATCGTGGCCATGTCGCTGAACGACGAGCAGGCCAAGGAAAAGTTCGGCGATGTCAAAGCCGTACTGCCTTATCTGCGCACCACCAAAATGCCGGGCTGATCCTGCCCAGATGATCCAGAGGGCGCCCATGGGGGCGCCCTTTTTCATGTGAGGCGGCTTTTGTCTGTCCCGGTGCTTGCCTAAGGCGCGCGCCGCGCCTAATCCCGAACGGCAGGAGGTACGGTCATGAGAGAACCCTTCATCCTTGGCGACGAGGCCATCGCGGCGGGCAGTCGGCGCACGGTCGATCTGCCGGTTTCCGTGCTGTCGGATCACTCGCCGGTTACGCTGTCGGCGCATGTGATACACGCCAAGCGGCCCGGCACGGTGATGTTCGTTTCCGCCGGTGTCCACGGCGATGAGGTCATCGGGGCCGAGATCGTGCGTCGCCTGCTGCGCGCCGCGCCGTTGGCGCGGATGTCGGGTACGCTGGTGGCGGTGCCGATCGTCAACTCCTTCGGGTTCATCAACAGATCGCGGTATCTGCCCGACCGGCGCGACCTGAACCGCTGTTTTCCGGGCTCGCCCGCAGGCTCTCTGGCGGCGCGTCTGGCACATCTTTTCCTGACAGAGATCGTTACGCGCTGCGACGTTGGCATTGACCTGCATTCGGCAGCGGTGGGCCGCACGAACCTGCCGCAGATCCGCCTGACCCCCGGCAATCCGCGCCTGCGCGAACTGGGCGAGGTTTTTGCCGCGCCGGTAACGATGACCTCCAAGACGCGTGAGGGTTCGCTGCGACTGGCCGCGTCTGAGGCGGGGGTGGACCTGCTGCTGTTCGAAGCTGGCGAAGGACTGCGCTTTGACGAACACGCGGCGCGGACAGGGGTTGCGGGCATCCTGCGGGTCATGGCGAAACTGGGGATGATCACCGGACGTGGTGTGCCCCGGGCGCGCGGTGCTTCGGTCTATTGCGAACGGTCGTCGTGGATGCGCGCGCCGTCGGGCGGTCTGCTCCGCACGTTGAAGCGGCGTGGCGATTTTGTTGAAAAAGGTCAGGTGCTTGGCGTCGTGTCCGACCCGTTTGGCGAGCGCGAGGCCGAAGTTGTGGCAGAGGTCACGGGCATTGTGATCGGCCGGTCCGACCTGCCCGTGGTCAATGAGGGCGATGCGCTGTTTCACATCGCCGAACCCCGCGAGATGGCCCGGGCAGAGGCTGCGGCGGAGCGGTTCGAAGACGACCTTGAAGCGCCGCCGCTATACGATGAGGACGAGATCATCTAGGGACGGTTTTTCGCCGAAAAATCGCCTCAGCCAAACCCGGTTGCGCGTGGGGGTTGGGCTTGGCAGTCTCGCGCCAAATAATCCGGAGATCCCATATGCCCTTCACTCTTGCCACCTGGAATATCAACTCTGTCCGTTTGCGGGCGGGCCTGGTCGAGAAGCTGTTGACCGAAGAGGCACCCGACGTCTTGTGCCTGCAGGAGTGCAAATCGCCGGTGGCGAAGATCCCGCATGAGGTCTTTGCGGCGCTGGGGTACACCCACATGGTCGCGCGGGGCGAGAAGGGCTATAACGGTGTGGCGATCCTGTCCAAGCTTCCACTGGAGGATGTGGGGGACAAGGATTTCGCCAACCTCGGCCACGCGCGTCACGTCGCGGCGCGTCTGGATAACGGTCTGACAATCCATAACTTTTACGTCCCGGCGGGCGGCGATGTGCCGGACCGCGACAAGAACGTGAAGTTTGGGCAAAAGCTGGATTACGTGGCCGAGATGCGTGACTGGTTCGCGGCGGAGCGCCCCGAAAAGGCGATCCTTGTGGGGGATCTGAACATCGCACCGCTGGAGGACGATGTCTGGGATCACAAGAAAATGCTCAAGGTAATCTCACACACCCCGGTCGAGGTGGACGCGCTGGCGCAGGCGCAAGAAGCCGGGGCTTGGGTGGATGTCACCCGCAAGGACCTGCCCGTGGGCAAGCTGTACAGCTGGTGGTCCTATCGCGCGCGGGACTGGGACGAGGCGGACAAGGGGCGGCGGCTGGACCATGTCTGGGCCACGCCCGACATCGTGAACGCCGCCCATTCCAGCCGTGTTTTGCGTGACGCGCGGGGCTGGGAAAAGCCATCCGACCACGCGCCGGTTTTTGCCACGTTCGACCTGTAAAACCCCCATGCACATTCCATGCACAGGGCATGCACACCCCGTGCGCACGCTGCGCACCGGGTCTGTTAACCGTTTGGGGACAGGTTAGGGCAAATCGAAACCCGCGAGAGGGCACGGATATGCGCCAAGCTGCCACCGACATGACCAAGCGAGAACGGCTGAACTGGATGTATGGCATCGACGCCATGGAGATGGTGGAGCGCGACCTGCTGGACTTCATGTGGGACCGCAAGGGGTGTCCGCGCGACTGGCACGAAATCTGGGAAGACAAGGACCGGCGGGACACCAAGCGCACGCGCTGCACCGTGGCGTTCGACGCGGACGTGGTAAAGTTCTTCAAGGCGATGGGACCGGGGTATCAGCACCGGATGAACCGGGTGCTGCGCGGCTTCATGCATATGCGGCTGGCCAAGATCATCAACGGGCCGGACACCACCGATTATGTCCTGCGGCCAGAGGTGGTCGACGAAGAAGCCCTGCGGCGGCGCACCGAGTGGGGCGACACCGAAGACTTCTTTGACCGCAAGGGACCGGAGTGGCAGGGGCGCGACAGATGAGGGGGGTGGGGCTGCCGGGCGCGCCCGCCGGTGGCGTTACTTCCCCTTGCCTTTGCCCTTGCCTTTTACGGAATCCTCGACGTCATCAACAACCTTGGCTCCGGACTTGGCCGCCGCTCCGACGACGGCTCCGCCCGCCGCAGACCCGCCGCCCGTGGCCCATGCCCCAAGCGCGCCCGCCCCTGCACCAACGACGGCGCCCTTGGCGTCCTCCCACGCGGTGTCGAGCACATAGTCGGCTGCCGAAGACAAGGCGTCTCCGATTGATCCGAAGATGCCCTTGGCCTGCACGTCGGGAACATCTTCGGGGTCCGTGGGTGTCTTGGCCGGACCGACGCGGTCCAACATGCCGAGAGTCCGGTAATAGGGGTGACGCGGGTCGTAGATCGTGCTCGCGCCATCCTCAAGCATCGCAAGGGCCACATCGACGCCGGTGACGCTGTCCGGTTTTCCGCGCAGCTTGCGGCGCAGCACACGCAGGCTGTCCGCGATATCCGACAGGTTTGTTACCTCTGACCGTTGGGCATCGAATTCTTCAAGATAGGCGGCGATCTCTTCTTCGAGGCGCGGCAGGTCGTCACGCAACGAAACAAGTCCGCCGATAACCTCGGCCATATCGGACCGGACCGAACGTGGCAGAACAGGATCGGCCAGCGCAAGGCGCAGGGCGGTTTCACCGCGCTGCCAGACCGAGGTCTTGGCAGCGACCATAGCCTTGTCCGCTAGTGGCTGCGGTTGCGGCCGGCATAGAAAATCGCACAGAGGGTTCGGGTGGGGCCAACGCATCAGGATGGGCAGGCTTTGCGTCATGACGGCATCGACAATGCGGGTATGGCGCGCCGCGGCACGGCTGTGTTCGGCGAAATCTGTCACCTTAAATCTCCTTTGAAGCCAAAATGGACTGAAAAAAACCAACCGCGCAAAGCGGCATACTCAAAAACTGGAATGACCTGAGGCTACACGCGAAATCGAAAAAAATCAATTTTAAGTTGCATTCTAGGTTCGGAGCGCCCCTGCCGCTTCCGGTGGACTGCTGCCCACCTCCCCTTGCATCCTTGCCCCCCCTGCGCCATTTACGGCGTGACGCGGACACTGAACCTCATGGGGGGCGAGATGCTGGAACTGGGTGGCGGCCAACAGGCTGCGGACAATTTGGTCAAGGATGTCTCGGAAGCGGAGTTCATGGCCGAGGTCGTGGACGGCTCGATGGAGACGCCGGTCATCGTCGATTTCTGGGCCCCGTGGTGTGGCCCCTGCAAGACGCTGGGCCCGATGCTGGAGGACGCCGTAAAGGCGGCCAAAGGTGCCGTGCGCATGGTCAAGGTGGACGTCGATCAGGCGCAGAACATCGCCGGTCAGTTGCAGATCCAGTCGATCCCGACGGTCTATGCCTTTTACAAAGGCCAGCCGGTTGACGGGTTCCAAGGCGCGCAGCCGCAGTCCGAGATCAAGGCCTTTGTCGAGCGTGTCGTGCAGGCCTCTGGCGGCGATGCCTCTGGCGGATTGGACGACGCTGTGGCAGCGGCCGAGGACATGCTGGAGCAGGGCGCGGCGGTGGACGCGGCGCAGACCTTTGCGGCAATTCTGGGCGAAGAACCGGCCCATGCCGGTGCTTACGGTGGTCTGGTGCGCGCGCACATTGCAATGGACGATCTGGATCAGGCCGAGGCGATCCTGAACGGCGCTCCGGCAGAGATTTCCACCGCACCGGAACTGGAAGCGGCCCATGCCCAGCTACAGCTTGCGCGGCAGGCGGCGGATGCCGGTCCGCTGGCGGAACTGACCGCCAAGGTCGAGGTTGACCCGGAAGACATGCAGGCGCGGTTCGATCTGGCGCAGGCCCTGTATGCGGCAGGTGACGCCGAGGGCGCTGTGGGTCAGTTGCTGGACATGTTCCGGCGCGATCGCGAGTGGAACGACGGGGCCGCCAAGGCGCAGTTGTTCACCATCTTCGAGGCGCTCAAGCCCAACGATCCGGTGGTCCTGAACGGACGGCGGAAACTGAGCTCTATGATATTTGCCTGACAGGCGGGGCAGTCTACCTTGTCCGGTATGAAACGGCTCAAAGATCTGCCGGGCACGGTCCCGGTCTTCCCCCTGCCTGGCGCGCTGTTGTTGCCGCGGGCGCACCTTCCTTTGCACATCTTCGAGCCGCGTTACCTCGCGATGCTGGATGATTGCCTGAAGACAGAGGCGCGCCTGATCGGGATGGTGCAGCCGCACGTTGTTCCGGGGCGCGAACAAAACGGCCTGCACCGGATCGGATGCGCGGGCCGGGTGACGCAGTTCTCAGAGACCGAAGACGGCCGCTATATGGTGACGTTGACCGGGGTGTCACGGTTTCGGATCTTGAACGAGGTCGACGGCTTTACGCCTTATCGCCGCTGCGAGGTCAGCTGGGATGGGTTCGAGCGTGACCAGCAAGGGGCAGAGAGCGACGTTAGCTTTGACCGAGAGCGGTTCATGGACTTGTTGAACCGCTATTTTACCTCCAAGGAATTGTCCGCCGATTGGGATACCTTGCAAGAGGCGGATGACGAGCTGTTGCTGAACTCTTTGTCGATGCTGCTGGAGTTCAACCCCGAGGACAAGCAAGCGCTGCTGGAAGCACCCTCGCTCAGCACCCGTCGTGAGACGCTGGTGACATTGATCGAATACACCCTGCGGGGCGGAGAAGAGGATCTGATCCAATGACACCCGAGTTCGACCGCCGGATGCTGGAGGCGCTGATTTGCCCGGTGACGCAAACCGGCCTGCGCTATGACGCGGAACGTCAGGAACTGATCAGCAAGGCGGCGGGGCTGGCCTATCCGATCCGCGATGGCATCCCGGTCATGTTGCAGGATGAGGCGCGGGTGCTGGACTAGGCCGGGTTGGTCAATTGTCGCCGTTGAGGATCGTGAGACCCTGCGGCAGTTCCACAAATTTGCTGCTGTCGCCGAAGACCGTGTACCAGTCGCCCATGACATGTCTGCCGATCTTTACGCGATGAAACACGGTGGACACCGGCGGCTCGTAGGAGATCGGCTTGTTGCGGACCGGACGGCTGCCGATCTGGACGACGGTGCCTGCCGGGTAGACCTTGACCGTGGCGGTCCGGGTTTTGGATGGCGGCTCGCTTGTCGCGGAAACAAGGATTTTCAGCCCCGACCTGACCCGCACGTATTCGCGCGCCCGGTCCTGTACCTTGTACCAGTTCTCAAAGACATGTTCCCCAAGAACAATCGAGCCGGAGATTCTGGTCACGACGCGTGCCTTGGTAGAGGGGGTGGCGTAGACAGAGTGGCGGGACACCTTGAGCACGGAGCCCGGCGCGTAGACTCTGGCAGCGTTTGTCGTCTGTTCGACCATCGATGTTGGCGCGGTGGACGTCTTGGCCGTGACGGTTTTGGTGGTGGTCAGCGCTTGGCCTGTCGAGGAGACGAGGATCTTCAGCCCCGACCTGACTTGCACGTATTCGCGCGGGCGGTCCTGAACCTTGTACCAGTTCTCAAAGACATGTTCCCCAAGAACAATCGAGCCGGAGATTCTGGTCACGACGCGTGCCTTGGTCGATGGCGTTTCATAAACCGGATGGCGGGAAATCTTGAGCACTGAGCCCTGCGCATAGACCCTGGATGCGATCGTTGTTGTTTCGATGGTCGGCGCGGTGGTGGTTTTTGACGGCGGCGGCAGGGAGCCGGATGCCTTGGCCGTCAAGGCAGGCGTTGGCGCGGTCTTGGGGATAGGCTTGGCATCCTCGGGCACCAGAACAAACCGCCCCGACGACCCCGCGACCTTGTACCAGCCATCGCCGACAAAGGCGCCCAAGGTGACTTGACCAAAAACAGTGGAGATTTTGGTGGCAGAGGCTCTGGGGCCGTTTCGGATGGCAAGCGATGAGATTTCCAGAACCGTTCCCTCGGGAAAGCGGGCGGTGTGGCTGGTTGTGGCAACGGGCTTGGGCTGAGCCACGGGCTGGGTCTGGACGACGGGCGCCGCCGTTTGGGGCCGTTGCAGCGCCGCCAGCGTGGCGCGGGCGGCGGCGGCGGCGGGGGTGTCGCCATAGGTGCGCAACATTTCCTCCAGCGCACGGCGCTGGGCGTTGGTGTCGGTCAGGATCAGCGCCGCCAACAGCGCCTCATTGGCCTTGGCCAGTTGCGCGCGGTCGCTTGCCGCCCGTTGGCTGCGTTGCAGCCCGTCCAGACGGGCTTGCGCGCTGCGCGCCGCCGGGGTGCCGGGGAACTCGGCGATCAGCTTGCCCAGTCCGGCCTTCAACGCGGTGTCGTCCTGCAATCCGAACAGCCGCGCCAGCGCGCGGTCGGCCTGCGTGTCACGGTCCGGTTTGGCGGTGGCGGTGGCGACGATGGGGGTGGCGGATTTCAACACGGTGCTGTTGCGCAGGATGGCGGTCATCGGCACGGCGTAGTTGATGCTGTTGCGGGCGGACCCGGCGTGGTGCAGCGCGATCACTTGCTGGGTGCCCGCGTCGATGACCGGAGAGCCGGAGTTGCCCGGCAGCGTGTCGCAGGTGTGCAGCACGCGGTCCTTGGACAGGGCAGGGGCGTTGGCGCGGCATTTCTCACGGCTGATGCGCTGGGCCTCGCCCATCGGGTGGCCGATGATCCAGAACGGTGCATTGTCGTCGGGGTCTATCCCTGCCAGCGCCAAAGTGCCGTATTGCTTGCCGGGCTTGGACCCCAGAATGCGCAACAGGGTGTAATCGAGCGTCTTGCTGGTCTCGACCGGGACCGGGTTGACCAGAAACCGCTCGCTGCCTTCCTCGATGCCTTCTTGCAGGTAGCCCGCGACGAACTGCACGCCGACGATGGCGGTGGCCCCGGCGCGTTCGTGGTCAAGGATACCCGGCACGCAGTGGTGGTTGGTCATCAACAGGTCGTCGTCGACAAGGAACGCGGTGCAGGGAAAGACCCCTGCGTCTGTTGCCACGTCCAGCCGCCCCACGGCGCGGCCCATCTTGGCAAAGACCGATTTCGGGGAATAGGTCGCGATGAACTCATTGTTGTAGGCGCCGAAGGCGGCCTCAAGCATGACATCGCCCCCTGCCGCCTGTTTGTTCGACAGGATGGTCTTGCCAAAGGACGACAGGTCAAAGCCGATCAGATCCTGTGACAGGGCGGGCGAAGCGATCAGCAAGGCCGCGATAAGGGATTTTTTGAATGACATGAGGCTAACGCGACCTTTGAAAGACTGTCCCGCAGCCTAGCACAAAAAACCGGACTGCGGGTTTGGGAATATGTGACAGGTCATTGCGGGAGCAGACGGCGCATCGCGTCCTGTGTCAGCTTGCCGATGCGGCCATCGGTTGCGCCGGAATAGACGCCTTCGGCGGCCAGCGCCTGTTGCAGGGCACGGGCGGTGTCGGGCACCCAGTCTGTGCTCTCGCGGTTGAGGGACCAGTCGCTGCCCGCCTTCAAAGAGGCGATGTACAGGCGCGCGGCCTCTGCCGGGTCAGCCGCAACGCCACGGCCCTGTTCGGTGAGCCAGCCAAGGGCGAACATCGCACCGGCGTTGTTGTTGTCCATTGCGGTCTTGTACCAGCGGGCGGCTTCGGTTTCGGATTGGGTCACGCCACGCCCCCACAGGTACATATTGCCCAAGGCCAACTGGGCGTCTGAAAAATCCTGCTCGGCGGCGTCGCGGTACAGCCGGACGGCGCGGGCATCGGATTTCTCGACGCCGTTGCCCAACATGTAAAGCTGGCCAAGGTTGAATTGCGCACTCGCGTTGCCCTGTGCGGCGGATTTCTCGAACCACTCGGCGGCTGTCTTGTCGGACTGCGGGACGATGTCGCCCGCAAGGTAGAGATCACCCAACTGGTCCTGCGCACCGTGATAGCCTGCGTCGGCCCCCTGCTGATAGAATTTCAGCGCGCGGTCCGGGTCGGCGGTGACACCCTGTCCGTATTGGTAGATCACCCCGAGGGCGGTCTTGGCGATGGGGTGGCCTTGGGCGGCGGACTTTTCCAGCCAATCGCGGGCCTGCGCCGGGTCGGGGTCGGTGCCCAGCCCCCAGAGATAGGAAATACCCAACCCGGCCTGACCAATCGCGTCCCCGGCGAGGGCGGCGGTGCGGTAGGCGGCAAAGGAGTCGTCCAGACGCTCTGCCGCGCTAAGGGCCTCACCCAGAAAGGCGGCCATGCGCGGGTGGTCGGGAAAGGTCTCCAGCGCGCTGAGGCAGGCGGCGATGGCGGGTTCGGGGTCGATGGCTTCGAACACGATGCCCTTGGCCAGCATCAGGCCGCTGTCGCGGTCGGGGTGAAAGCGGTCGCCCGCAAGGCGGTCACACGCCTGCACGTCGGCGTCGGCGGCCATCCGGTCGGCCAGGCTGGGCGCGGGCGGCGGTGGCGGTTGCATCGCGGCAATCAGGCGGCTGGCGGTGCGGGCGGCGGCGGTGTCCGGGGACTCGGTCACGAGGCTTTCAAGCGCGGCGCGGCGGGCGTCGTCGTCGGCAAGGTCCAGCGCGTCGGACAGGCGGGAAAAGGCGCGGCTCTCGGGGCTTTCGGGCGCTGGCGCGGGGCCAGCGGCGGCGGTCAGCACGGTGCTGTTGGCAAGGATCTGCGCCATCGGGATGGCGTAGTTGATGCTGTTGCGCGCCGACCCTGCGTGGTGCAACCCGATGACCTGACGGGTGGTTGCATCAATCACCGGAGAGCCGGAGTTGCCCGGAAGGGTGTCGCAGGTGTGCAAAAGCTGTCCGTCCGACAGGGCGGGCGCGTTGGCGCGGCATTTCTCACGGCTGATGCGCTGCGCCTCACCCATCGGGTGTCCGATGATCCAGTAGGGGTCATTGTCGACGGGCGTTGCCGAGGCCAGTTGCAGGGTGCCGAACTCTCGGCCCGGGCTGTCGCCCAGAATGCGCAACACGGTGTAGTCCAGCGGTTTCGAGGTTTCGACCGGGGCGGGATCGACAAGGAAAGAGGTGGTCCCCTCGGTCACGCCTTCCTGCGTGTAGCCCATGACAAACCGCACCCCGACGATCGTGCTTGCCTTGGCCCGGTCGTCGTCAAGGATGCCCGGAACGCAATGGTTGTTGGTCATGATCAGGTCGTCGGCGACAAGAAAGGCGGTGCAGGGAAAGACGCCGTTGTCGGTGGCCACGTCCAGCCGCCCGACCGATCGGCCGATGCTGGCAAAGATGGATTTCGCCGAATAGGTCGAGATGAATTCGTTGTTGTAGGCTCCGGCGGCGACTTCGGGGATCATGTCGCCGCCGAACTGCTTGCGCGACAGGACGGTGCGCCCGAACGAGTCGAGGTCAAAGCCGACCAAATCCTGCGCCGTGGCGGGTACAGCGCAAAACAGGGCGACAGCGGTGAGCGTGGCGAGGCGTTCCATGTGGGTTTCCCATAACGGCATGTGGCGCCAGTGTAGCAGCTTTGCCGTGTCTTGGGGGCGGAGGTATACCGGACCCGTTCAGGCCGACAGCGCGCGGACCAGCATGGCCGGATCAAGGTTGCCGCCAGAGATCGTGCAGACCACCGCGTCACCGGCGATTTCCGCGCCGTGGAACAGCGCGGCGGCAAGGGCGGCGGCGCCGCCCGGTTCGGCGATCACCTTGAGGTGGCGCGCGGCGAGGGCCATGGCCTTTAGCACCTCTTCATCCGTGACCACGATGCCCGGCCCGCAGAGCCGCGCGTTGATGGGAAAGGTGATCTCTCCGGGGCTGGGCGTCAGGATCGCATCGCACAACCCGCCGGCCTCTGCGGCATTGGTCTCTCGCTGGCCAGAGCGCAGGGACCGCGCGGTGTCGTCAAAGCCTGCCGGTTCGGCGGGACGCGGGCGCAGGCCGGGGGCGCGCGCCTCCAGCGCGAGGGCGATGCCGGCGGTTAATCCGCCCCCACCGCAGCAGATCAGAACATCGGCCTCTGTCACGCCTTCGTCGGCGGCCTGTTCAGCGATCTCCAGCCCGCAGGTGCCTTGCCCTGCGATGACCTGCGGGTCGTCGTAGGGCCTGACCAGCGTCAGATCGCGGTCGGCGGCGATTTTCGCGCCGATCTCTTCGCGGCTCTGGCTGCCCCTCTCATAGAGCACGACCTCTGCGCCGTAAGACCGGGTGCCGTCGATCTTGGCGGAGGGAGCGTCCGAGGGCATCAGAATGACGGCAGGCACGCCAAGCTTTTGTGCAGCCAGTGCCACCCCCTGCGCATGGTTGCCCGAGGAAAACGCGATCACGCCTTTGGCGCGCTGCGCCTCTGGCAGGGCGGTCAGCGCCGACCACGCGCCTCGAAACTTGAAGCTGCCGGTGTGTTGCAGGCATTCGGGTTTCACCAGAACGCGCCGTCCGGCGATGGCGTCCAGCGCCTGCGCGGACAGCAGCGGCGTGCGGCGGGTGACGCCCTGCGCGCGGGTGGCGGCGGCCTCGATCATCTGGATGTTCATGAAATGCTCCGTCTGGATGCGGGCAGGGGGCCGCAGGGGGCGCGGATTGTCAATCGCCCTTGTACGTCCCGCCCGGGCGGGGCAGCTTGGCGGCATGATTGAACGGCATGCAGAACAGGACGGTGAGTGCAGTACCGCGTGGTATTCGCCTTGCGAAACCTATCGTTACGGGCTGCGTCGGGTCTGGGACGCGGCGGCGGGCGAAGTGTTGTTCGTGATGTTGAACCCCTCGACCGCGAGCGAGCTGCAAAACGATCCGACCATCGAGCGCTGTCAGCGGCGGACGCGGGCGCTGGGCTATGGGGCGATGCGGATCGCCAACCTGTTTGCCTTTCGCGCCACCCGGCCCGAAGACCTGCGGCGGGCGGCCGATCCCGAAGGGCCGGAGAACGCAGCCCTGCTGGCGGACTGGTCGGGGGCGGCGGACCTGACGCTGGCGGCCTGGGGCGTGCATGGCGCGTTGCAGGGGGTCGGGGCGCGCACCGCTCCGTTGCTGACCGGCGATGTCCGCCACCTTGGCCTGACCAAGGCGGGACATCCGCGCCATCCGCTTTATGTCTCTTACGCGGTCTCGCCCGAACCCTGGCCCAAGGAGATGCGCTATGTCGCCTGAACCCAACGACGACGATCTGCGCCAAGAGGTCGCCCGGCTGGCCGATGAGGTCGCGCGGCTGAACGGCCATCGCTATGTGCGGATTCACAACAATGTGGCGCGGCTGATGATGTTTCAGTTCCTGCGCGGCCTGATGCTGGGCCTTGGCACGGCGGTCGGGGCCACGGCGCTGGTGTCCGTGGCGGTGCTGGTGCTCAGTCAGATCGAATTCATCCCGATCCTCGGGGATCTGGCCACCGCCTTGATCAAAGAGATCAAGGTCGAGGTCACCGAGTAAGCACTGTTTAACCGAGTGATGCGACACTCCGCGGCGACCTACTGGGCGGCACGGACCTTCTGTGCCTGGCCATCGGTGGGCGGGAAACGGGGCTGCACCGATGTATTTACTGGCCGGGTTCATGGGGCTCATGGCGCTGGGGTCTATTGCTATTGTCAGCATGGGCGACGATGCGGACGATACGCCCCCGGACGATGCCGAAGACTTTGACGCTGTCTCAGGTTTTCCGGATGAGGACCCTGACCCGCAGGGCGTTTGGCAGGCGCGAGAGGACGGTGTTCTGGCGTGCGGGCAGTCGCTGTTCGATCGCATGGGGTTGATCAACATGCTGGAGCCAGCGCCTTCGGAGGCCGCCGAGGCCCTGCCGCCGCAGGCAGATGATGCGCAGACAACAGTCGAGGTGCTCAAGCTGCATGGGTTCCTTGTGTCCGGGCCGGACGACAGTCCGACGCCTGTTTTGCCCGGCGATGGCGATGCCGATGCCGATCCTGATTCCGATCCTGATTCCGGGCCAGAACCGGTCGAGCAGTTGACCTATGACGCCGCACAGGACCAGTTGTTGATTGTATTCGATGACAGTACGCCGGGGCCGGAGCCGGAGCTGGAACTGCGGGTCAGCGACGATAACCCGGAGACAACCGAGATTCGGCTGGGCGACACCGTTCTGGCAAGCCTGCCCACCGATGAGGCGCCGCCGCTGTCCGCCATCGTTCTGGTCGGAGAAAGCGACGCCGCCGCCCTTGGTCTGGCGGGCTGAGGCGCTGCGGCCTTGCCAAGGGGCGGGGAATCACGTACCTGCGCGCATCCGCATCTGCGGACCTCTCCACGGGCCCTGCTGGACGACATCCCGGCTTGTGCCATAACCCTTTGATCCGAAAAGGAGACCCCGATGTCGATTACGGCTGAAGAAAAGACCCGCCTGATGAAGGAATACGCCACCAAGGAAGGCGACACCGGTTCGCCCGAAGTGCAGGTGGCCATCCTGACCTCGCGTATCACCACGCTGACCGAACACTTCAAGACCCACAAGAAGGACAACCACTCGCGTCGTGGCCTTCTGATGATGGTCGCACAGCGCCGCAAGCTGCTGGATTACCTCAAGGCCAAGGACGAAGCGCGCTACAAGACGCTGATCGCCAGCCTGGGCATCCGCCGCTAAGCGCGATTTTCCTCGACCGAGGGACAGGCGCCCGTCTCCGCAAGGAGGCGGGCGTTTCTCGTTTTCGGGGAGGGGGAGAGCGAGGGGCGAATTTTCGACGAAAATTCGTTTCACCGTCCGGTTGTAGACCAGCTTTCGCACAGGGCCTTGGCAGCAGATCACGATGAACTTCCCCCCCCGCCTTCGAGCAGGTGGAAGCCGCGCAGGCGGACCGCTGCGATAAATCGCTGGCGCGCGATCTCGTGGTTCACCCACACTACAGAGCGGCGGATCACGCCGCCTTTTGCCAGCGCCTGCGCGGAAAACACCCGATCCAGCCTGCGGTCGGGATGTTTTGGCAGCACTTCGGTCATGGCCGGAGTCTGCGGCACCGTGGTTAATGGTGGATTAAACCAGATCAGGCTCGCGTCCGACCCGGTTGGCCAGCCGCCCGACCGTCAGTCCCTGCACAATGATCGAGAAGACGACGATCACATAAGTCACGGTCAGGATCAGCGGTTTCCACTCTCCTTCCGGCAGCGACAGGGCCAGCGCGACCGAAATGCCGCCTTTCAGTCCGCCCCATGTCATGATCGGCATCACACCCGGCGCGAAACTGCGAAAGGGTGTCAACATCAGGATCGGCACCACCACAGCCACCAGCCGTCCGACCAGCGCCAGCGCAATACACAGCACGCCGGTGACCAGCATGTCGGCCTCAAGCTCGACGGCGAATATCTCGACCCCGATCAGCATAAAGAGGACCGCGTTCAGGATCTCGTCGATCAGCACCCAGAACTTTTCGACGTATTCGCGGGTTTCTTCGGACATGCCGTGTTTTGCGCCGATGTCGCCGATCAGCAACCCGGCGCAGACGGCCGCGATGGGGGCCGAGACATGCAGAAAGATCGCCAGTTCATAACCGCCGAAGGCCAGCGCGAGGGTCAGCAACACCTCCAGCGCGTAGTCGTTGATGTGGCGCATGACGCGGAATGTCAGCCAGCCCAGCACGATCCCGAGGACCGCTCCGCCAAGCGCCTCTTGGGCAAACAGCTTGGCCGCGTCCATCGCTGGGCTGCCATGCCCGTCGCCATGCGACAGCGCCGGAAAGGCAAGTCCCACAAGGACGAGAAACACGACATAGCCCACGCCGTCATTGAACAGGCTTTCGCCCGCGACTTGCGTTTCCAGTGACTTGCGCAGGTTGGCCTGTTTCAGAACGCCCATGACCGCCACCGGATCGGTGGGAGAGATCAGCGCGCCGAAGACCAGTGCAATCAGGATTGGTGCGCCGGTGAGCCAGTGAAAGCCCATGCCGATGACGATGGTCGACAGCGCGACGCCGATTGTCGCCATCAGCAGCACCGTAGGCCAGACCGCCCGCAGGTCCGACAGTTTGACGTGCAAGGCCCCGGCAAACAGCAACAGGCCCAGCATTCCTTCCAGCAGTGCATCGGAGAAGTCGATGCCCGTCACCACGCCGCGCAGGGTCTCGGCGATCCCCAGCGTGGGCATCGCCAGATCCAGCCCCAGCGCCGCCATCGAGGCCAGCAGCGCCACCACAAGGATGCCGATGGCCGAGGGCAGGCGGAAGAAGAAGTAGTTGATGGTGCCGAAAACCCCGGCAAGGACAATGAGAAGCGAGGCGATCTGGAGCAGGGTCATGGATACAACTTTGGCTAAAACAACTGGGCGGCGTTTAGCACGCTGCGGGATGTCGGCAAACGAAGAACGGCGGCGCAGGTCGGCAAAAGCGCCATGCGGCAAAAGCTGTTGACGTCAAAGGGCGAATGCCGGGCGATGGAGGCATGGGTTTATTGAACGGCTTCACAAAGGCCGCCGTCTGTTGTATGGGCCACGCATCTGAGACGTGACGCTTTGACCCTGGCGCATGGGATGATGAAGGGGTCGGCGGCAATGGGGCCGCCAGTCAATCGGAGGACCCAGGCCAAGGGGCCCGGGAGTGCCTCCCAGAGGATTTTTGATGTTCAAAGAAGTGAAGAAGACGCTGCAGTGGGGCGAAGAAACGCTCACACTGGAAACGGGCAAGGTTGCCCGTCAGGCTGATGGCACGGTGATCGCCACGCTGGGTGAGACATCCGTCATGGCCAACGTGACGTTTGCCAAGCACCAGAAAGAAGGGCAGGACTTCTTTCCCCTGACCGTTCACTATCAGGAAAAATACTACGCGGCGGGCAAGGTGCCGGGTGGTTTCTTTAAGCGTGAGGCACGGCCCACCGAAAAGGAAACGCTGACCGCGCGCCTGATCGACCGTCCGATCCGCCCGCTGTTTGTGCCCGGCTTCAAAAACGAAGTGCTGGTCATGTGCACCGTGCTGAGCCACGACCTTGTCAACGATCCCGACATCGTCGCGATGATCGCCGCCTCCGCCGCGCTGACCATTTCCGGCGCGCCGTTCCGTGGCCCGATCGCCTGCGCCCGCGTTGGCTTTGAAGAGGGTGAATACGTCCTGAACCCGACCGTCGACGACATGGACCGCCTGCGCAACAACCCCGAGCAGCGCCTCGATCTGGTTGTCGCAGGCACCAAAGACGCGGTCATGATGGTCGAATCCGAGGCCTATGAGCTGACCGAGGATGAGATGCTGGGCGCGGTTCTGTTCGCGCACGAAAGCATCCAGCCGGTGATCGACCTGATCATCGAACTGGCCGAAGAAACCGCCAAGGAACCCTTCGATTTCCAGGCACCTGACTATTCGGCGCTGTACGAAGTCGTGAAGGCCGCTGGCGAAGAGAAGATGCGCGCCGCCTATGCCATCTCTGACAAGCAAGAGCGCGTGGCTGCGGTTTCCGCTCTGAAAGAAGAGATCAAGTCGGGCCTGAACGAAGAGCAGCTTGCCGATCCGAACCTTGGCTCGGCGATGAAAAAGCTGGAGTCGGTGGTTCTGCGCGGCGACGTGGTCAAGAACGGTCGCCGCATCGACGGCCGTGCGCTGGACGAAATCCGCCCGATCGTGTCGGAAACCGGCCTGCTGCCGCGGACCCACGGGTCGTCGCTGTTCACCCGTGGTGAAACACAGGCGCTGGTCGTGACCACGCTGGGCACCGGCGACGATGAGCAGATCATCGACGCACTGCACGGCAACTACCGGTCCAACTTCCTGCTGCACTACAACTTTCCGCCCTATTCGGTTGGCGAAGTTGGCCGTGTGAGCGGCCCGGGCCGTCGTGAAATCGGTCACGGCAAGCTGGCATGGCGTGCGCTTCAGGCGGTGCTGCCGGCGGCGACGGATTTCCCCTACACGATCCGCGTTGTCTCCGAGATCACCGAGTCCAACGGCTCCAGCTCGATGGCGTCGGTCTGCGGCGGTTCGCTGTCGATGATGGACGCGGGCGTTCCGCTCAAGGCGCCGGTGGCCGGTGTGGCCATGGGTCTGGTGCTGGAAGAGGATGGCTCTTACGGCATCCTGTCCGACATCCTTGGTGACGAAGATCACCTTGGCGACATGGACTTCAAGGTGGCCGGGACCGAAAACGGCATCACCTCGTTGCAGATGGACATCAAGGTTGCGGGCATCACGCCCGAGATCATGAAAGCCGCGCTGGCTCAGGCCAAGGCGGGCCGTCTGCACATCCTCGAAGAGATGTCCAAGGCGATCACCACGGCGGGTGAGTTCAGCGTTCACGCGCCGCGCATCGAGACCATGCAGATCCCGACCGACAAGATCCGTGAAGTGATCGGTTCGGGCGGCAAGGTGATCCGCGAGATCGTCGAAATGTCGGGCGCAAAGGTCGACATCAACGACGAAGGCATCATCAAAATCGCATCGCCAGACGGCGAGTCCATCAAGAAGGCCTATGACATGATCTATTCGATCGTGGCAGAGCCGGAAGAGGGCAAGGTTTACAAAGGCACGGTCGTCAAGATCGTCGACTTTGGTGCCTTTGTGAACTTCTTTGGCAAGCGCGATGGTCTGGTGCACGTCAGCCAGATCGAGAACCGCCGCCTGAACCATCCTTCGGACGTGTTGAAGGAAGGCCAAGAGGTTTACGTCAAGCTGCTGGGCTTTGACGACCGTGGCAAGGTGCGTCTGGCGATGAAGATGGTCGACCAAGAGACCGGCGAAGAAGTCGCCAAAGAAGCGAAAGAAGACGCAGAGGGCTGATCGCGCCCCACGTCCTTTGATCCAAGACAGAAAGCCCCGGACCAGTGGTCCGGGGCTTTTTTCGTCTAATCTGGGGCTGGTTACATTTCGTCGCTTGTGCCGCGCACAACCGAGCGGGTGCCCTTGACCGCCAGTTTTGTCGCCCCGGCCGTGGCTTTGACGGCCGTTTTGCCGACGAAGAGCGAGGCATCGACGGTGTTGTCAAAAGCGCGTTCGGCGGAGCAGCCACCCATCAAGGTCAGGGCGAGCGCGGCGGCGGTTGCGGTCAGACCGCGGGTTATCATCTGTGTCATGGTGGCTCCTTTTCGCGGGCGGCTACAGCAAGTTGGTCGGGCCTCTTGTCGGGGGGGATGATCCCGTCAAGGCAGTCTGGCCCGACCTCCTCCCTGTGAGATTTGAAATACGCCCTTTCGAGACACAAGGAAAACGAATAAGAATTAGGTTTAAAACGAGAATTCCTTAAGGATAAGAAATGGACATCGCTCTGATCCGCACCTTTCTTGAGGTGGCCGCCAATGGGTCTTTTGCCGGGGCGTCGGATCGCTTGTTCGTTACGCAATCGGCGGTCAGTCTGCGCATCGCGCGGCTGGAGGCGTCCTTGGGGCGGCCATTGTTCACGCGCTCCAAGGCGGGGGCGGAATTGACCGACGCGGGGCGGCATTTTGAGAGTTACGCACTGTCGCTGCTGCGCACCTGGGAGGAAGCGCGCCAGCAGATTGCCGTGCCCGAGGGCTTTACCACCAGCCTTTCGGTGGGAGCGCAGTATTCGCTCTGGGCGCGGCTGGGGTTTGGCTGGCTCGACCGGTTTCGCGCGATGCGGCCGGATGTGAACCTGCGCGCGGAATTGGGGATGGCCGACCGGCTGACGCGATTTCTGGTCGAAGGAGTGATCCAGATGGGGCTGCTGTACACGCCACATCTACGCCCGGGGCTGGCGGTCGAAAAGCTGATGGATGAGCAATTGGTGCTGGTCGCGTCATGGCCGGACCCGGATATGGACTTGGCCGGGCGCTATGCCTTTGTCGATTGGGGGCCAGAGTTTGTGCAGGCGCATGCGCTGCACCTGCCGGACCTGACCAACCCGGGCCTGACCCTGTCATTGGGTGCGATGAGCGCCGAATACATCCGCCAGCGTGGCTTGGCGGGGTATCTGCCGGCCCGCTATGTCGCGCGGCATCTGGACAGGGGAGAGCTGTTTCTGGTGCCCGACGCGCCAAGCTTTCCCTATCCGGTCTGGACGGTCTGGCGCGAGGATCTGCCCGAAGACCTGCGATCTGCCGCCGAGACCGCCCTGCGTAAAGTCGCGGCGGGGCTGGCTGTGGAGCAGGATCAGGTCATGAGCCGGCTGGAGTCGATCAGCGAAGAGACCCCGACCGCCTTGGGCAGCGACTGGTCCGGGGGCAGCCACGCCGATGAGCAGGAATAGGAGCGCGATCTTGCGTTCGGTGTCGTACGGACCTAGGGCGAAACTATGTTGATATTGGACGGGATCATCAGCGACCGAGGATCGCGCTATGCGGTGTCAGGCGGACCTTGCCGCTCATCGGATGAGGCTGCGACGTTTCTCAAAGAGTTGAAGCGGCGCAAGAAGTTCGCAAAGGCCACGCATAACACTTGGGCCTGCCTGACGGCGGACGGTCCGCTGAAACATGACGATGGCGAGAGTGGCGCAGGTATGGTGATCCTGCGGATGCTGGAGCGCGAGGATTTGCGTGACACGATTGTCGTGGTCACACGCTGGTACGGCGGCAAACATCTGGGAGGAGATCGGTTTCGCCACGTGCAGGACGCGGTGCGCCAGTTTATCGAGGCGCGGGAGGCCTGAGCCCCCCGCGGCCTGAAAAATCAGAGAAGTTCGGTTTCGACCGAGATATTGCCCTGCGTCGCGTTCGAGTAGGGGCAGATGAAATGCCCGCGCTCGACAATTTTTTCTGCCACGTCGCGGTCCACACCCGGCAGCGAAACCGACAGTTTGACCTTGAGGCCAAAGCCACCGTCGTCGCGCGGTCCAATGCCGACATGCGCGGTGACTTTTGCGTCCTCGGGGACATCGCCCAGTTTCTCGCTCTGCGCGGCAAAGCGCATCGCGCCAAGATAACAGGCAGCATAGCCGGTGGCGAACAGCTCTTCGGGGTTGTGACCCTTGCCCGATCCGCCCAGCTCTGTCGGGCTGGTCATGGTCGCGGTCAGCATCCCCGAGGCCAGACCTGCGGTGCCGTTGCGGCCGCCACCGGTGGCCCATGCTTCAGTCCAGTATTTGGTGTCCACGCTCATGAGGGAGTCCTTTCGTGTTCGATTATTTCCAGCACGAGATAAGTTGTCGTGGCGGGTGTTGTCAACGCTTGCGATTATTTCGTGCGCGACTTATTCAGGGCGTATGACAAAGACACTTTCACCTTCCGAAATGCTTTGCTTTGCGCTGTATTCCGCAGGGCACGCCATGCAGCAGGCATATAAGCCGCTGCTTGACCCGCTGGGATTGACCTATCCGCAATACCTTGTGCTGTCGGCGCTCTGGTCTGAGGATGACAGGACGCTGGGATCACTTGCGATTCAGATGCAATTGGCATCGAACACTTTGACGCCACTGGTCAAACGGTTGGAGGCGAAGGGCATGTTGACCCGCCGCCGCGATCCGACTGACGAGCGTCAGGTTCGCATTCGGCTGACGGATGAAGGGCGCGCTTTGCAGGCGCAAAGCGCTGACGTGTCGCGCTGCTTTCTGGACCAGACGGGACTGAGCGTGGACGAGGCGGTGCGCCTGCGCGACGACGTGATGATCCTGCGCGACAACCTGCGCGAAGAGGCCGATCTGGACACCGCATCGGGCGGGACCCCGGTCTAAGGCCGTCGGCCTGAAAAACGGGAATAGGGGGAGTTTGCACGACCGGCAAACGGGGAACGTTGACCGATCATTTACCCTTATACCGCAGGGTGAGTTCGGGGATAGACAGATCTGCCGGAACGCGGCCCTTCGACACTCACGGAACGTTCCGGGGCCCTGGCGGGGATGCCAGGGCCCACTCTAATTTTGGGGTATTCTCGGGCAATTCTTCGGATGCTGGATAGGTGTCCCCAAACGGACAAAAAAAGGCCGGGCGCAAAGCCCGGCCAGGTCCAACAGGGAGGTGCATGCGATAACCCGCACATGCCACGGGAACTGTTCATGTCGGTCTATAAGATGACCGGGCAATGCTACTTTGATCTGGGTCAATGCAGCGTGCGACCAACCGTACCGCAGCAAAAATGCGCTGCCCAGTCCGACCTAAGGATGAGACCGATTCAGCTGACCAATCTGTAGCCACCGGATTCGGTGACCAGAAGGCGGGCGTTTGACGGGTCAGGCTCTATCTTTTGGCGCAGGCGGTAGATGTGGGTTTCCAGCGTATGGGTGGTCACACCGGCGTTGTAGCCCCAGACCTCATGCAACAGCGTGTCGCGCGGCACCACGCCCTCTGTCGAGCGATAAAGGAACTTGAGGATATTGGTTTCCTTCTCGGTCAGGCGGATCTTGCGGTCCTCTTCGGTCACCAGCATCTTCATCGCAGGCTTGAAGGTGTAGGGACCGACGGTGAAAACCGCATCCTCGGACTGTTCGTGTTGCCGCAACTGGGCGCGGATACGTGCCAGAAGGACCGGAAACTTGAACGGCTTGGTGACGTAGTCGTTGGCACCTGCATCAAGACCAAGGATCGTGTCGGCGTCGCTGTCATGCCCGGTCAACATGAGGATCGGCGATTTGACGCCCTGTTTGCGCATCAGGCGGCACAGTTCGCGCCCGTCCGTATCGGGCAGGCCGACATCCAGAATGATCAGATCGTAGATCTGTTCCTTGACCCGGGACATGGCTGTTGTGCCGCTGTCTGCCTCGAAAACCTCGAAGTCCTCGGTCATGATCAACTGCTCGGCCAGCGCCTCGCGCAGGTCTTCTTCGTCATCGACCAGCAGGATGTTTCGCAGTTGCGCCATGGGTTCGGGCCTCCGTGTTGCGTTTTCAGGCATTTGTGATCAGAGTGCGCCTCCGGCAACCTTTGCTGCAAGCGTCTCACGTCCTCGTGTGCGTGGGGGCGAAATGTTACAGAAAGCCGGGGAGTTGGCCAGCCGAAGGAGGCACAGGTGGGACTGAGGCCGGACCTGAATGAAACACTTGCGCGGGCGCGCGCGGACCTGCGGATGGGGGTGCCTGTCGGGTTGACGGGCGGTGGCCAGACGGTGCTGGTGGCCTCTGCGGAAACGCTGTCCGAGGCGCGGTTGTGCGCGCTGCGGGGGCTGGGACCGCTGGACCTTGCCCTGACCGACCGGCGCGCGGCGACGCTGAAGGCGCGCGCCTATGACGAGGGTGTGGCGCGGGTTGTCGTCCCCGAGGAGGCGCGACTGTCGTGGGTGCAGGATCTGGCTGACCCGGCGGATGATCTGGCGAACCCGATGAAAGGGCCGTTGCAGACGCGGCGCGGCGGTTCGGCGGCGCTGCACCGGCTGGCGCTGCAATTGTGCAAAGGCGCGCGCCTGTTGCCCGCCGCGCTGGTGGTCGCGGTGTCGGCAGAGACGGCGACGGCAGAGGGCCTGTTGCTGATCGACGCGGCAGAGGCCGCACCGTTGTTGGATGCCTTGCCTGAACTGGATCACGTTGTCTCGGCCCGTGTGCCTCTGCGCGCGGCAGAGAATGCGCGGCTGCACATCTACCGGCCCAAGGACGGGTCCGAGGAACATTATGCCATCGAGATCGGCCGCCCCGACAGAGCCAAGCCGGTTCTGGCGCGGCTGCATTCGGCCTGTTTCACTGGCGATCTGCTGGGCTCGCTCAAATGCGATTGTGGACCTCAGTTGAACGCGGCGCTGATGCAGATGGGGCAAGAGGGGGCAGGCGTGCTGCTGTACCTGCAGCAGGAGGGCCGCGGTATTGGCCTCGCCAACAAGATGCGCGCCTATGCCTTGCAGGATCAGGGGTTCGACACGGTCGAGGCCAATCACCGGCTGGGGTTCGAAGATGACGAACGGGATTTCCGGCTGGGCGCACAGATCCTTGGCAAGCTGGGGTTTTCCGCTGTCCGCTTGATGACCAACAATCCGGCCAAGATGCGGATGATGGAAAGCTGCGGTATCGCCGTGTCAGAGCGGGTGCCTCTGAAAGTGGGCGAGACGCCGTTCAACAGCCGCTACCTTGCGGTAAAGGCCGCGAAGTCCGGGCACCTGCTATGACGGGCGCGGGGTCTTGTTCGCGCGGCGTCCGTGCATAGCTTTGCGGTCAAAGGAGCCTTTTCCATGCATTATTCTCTGCTTGACCTGTCGCCCGTTCCCGAAGGGGCCGCCATCGCAGACGCGCTGCGCAACACCGGCGATCTTGCCCGCCATGCCGAAAGCTGGGGCTATCACCGGTACTGGATGGCGGAACATCACAACATGCCGGGCATTGCCTCGGCGGCGACGGCGGTGCTGATCGGCCATGTGGCGGGGCTGACCTCGCGGATGCGGGTGGGGGCGGGCGGCATCATGCTGCCAAACCACGCGCCGCTGGCGGTGGCAGAGGCCTTTGGCACGCTGGCGACGCTTTACCCGGATCGGATCGATCTGGGGCTGGGCCGCGCGCCGGGCGGCGATCATGCGGTGATGCGCGCGCTTGGGGTGCAGCCCGGACGGGCCGAACGGTTTCACGAAGAGGTGGCCGAACTGCGCGCATTGCTGGGCCCGCGTGAGGAGGGCCGCCCGGTAAGGGCACTGCCGGGGGAAGGGACGCAGGTGCCTTTGTGGATTCTCGGGTCGTCGCTGCACGGGGCGCAAGTGGCAGCGTTGCTGGGTTTGCCGTATGCTTTTGCCTCCCATTTTGCGCCCACCATGCTGGCGCAGGCGCTGGAGGTTTACCGGAGGTACTTCAAACCCTCCGAGACGCTGGACCAGCCTCATGCGATGATGGCGGTGAACGTTTTTGCAGCGGACAATGCGCCCGAGGCGCGGCGGTTGCGCACCACCATGCAGCAGGCGTTTTACCGATTGCGGACGGGACAGCCGGGCAAGCTGCCCGCGCCGGTTGACGATCTGTCGACGGTGGTTCCTGCCAGCGCGATGCCAGCCCTGGACGAGGCGCTGCGGATCAGCGCGGTGGGTGATCCGTCGCAGGTCGAGGCGCAGATGCGCGACCTGATCGCGCAATACCAGCCGGATGAGGTGATCCTGACGGGCCAGATCCATGACCACACCGCGCGGCTGCGGTCCTTCGAGATCGCCGCCGACGTGATGGGCCGCATCTCACAAGCCGAAGCGGCCTGAGTGCGGGTCCCTTCTGTCAATGATATGGTGCTGACGCCTGTGGGATTGCGGTTCGCGGGCCGCAAGTGGCCTTGCGTGATCGGCAAAGGGGCTGTGACCACAGACAAACGCGAAGGCGACGGGGCGACTCCTGTCGGTATTCACCGGATTGTCGGTGTGCTTTATCGTCCCGACCGGATCGCGCGGCCCACCGATTGGGCGGTGCCTATCGGGCCGTCGGATCTATGGTCGGACGATCCGGCCCATGAGGACTATAACCTCATGGTGCGCGCGCCCTATGGCTGGAGCCATGAGCGGTTGCGGCGCGGCGACCGGCTGTATGATCTGGTGATCCTGACCGACTGGAACTGGCCGAGGGCCGAACGGGGGCGGGGCTCGGCGATTTTCCTGCATCGCTGGCGGCGTCCGGGATTCCCGACCGAGGGCTGTGTCGCGTTCCGGCCAGACCATCTGCAACGGATCGCAGCGCGGATCACCTGTGGCACCCGGCTGATCGTGCCCGAGGCGCTGGCAAACTCGGAAAACGACCCGCCGCCAGTCTTCCCGAATCGGTGCAAATCAGTGTCCACGCGACCCGTATGGCGCTGATTTTCTGACCGGAACGACCGGATTTGCGCATCGGATACGCAGAATCCAGCGATTTACTTGCAACCCATCCCGTCACACGCTTTAGTCTGGCGTTAAGACAGCGGAAAAAATCCGCGACATAACAGACAGGGAGTCTGACGTGGCCGATGGAGCAAGTGGCGACGCATTCGTTGCCTTTGAGCGCGTGCAGAAAAGCTATGACGGCGAAACGCTGGTCGTAAAAGATCTTAATCTCAGTATGCCCAAGGGTGAGTTCCTGACCATGCTTGGACCGTCCGGGTCGGGCAAGACGACCTGCCTGATGATGCTGGCGGGGTTTGAGACCGCAACCTATGGCGAAATCAAGCTGGACGGCGTGTCGATCAACAACATTCCCCCGCACAAGCGTGGCATCGGGATGGTGTTTCAGAACTACGCTCTGTTTCCGCACATGACCGTGGCCGAGAACCTGTCGTTCCCGCTGGAAGTCCGCAAGCTGGGCAAGTCGGAGCGGGAGAAAAAGGTCAAGCACGCGCTGGACATGGTGCAGATGGGGGCCTTTGGCGGTCGCCGTCCGGCGCAGTTGTCCGGCGGTCAGCAGCAGCGGATCGCATTGGCCCGCGCGCTGGTCTTTGAGCCTGAACTGGTTCTGATGGATGAGCCGCTGGGCGCGCTGGACAAGCAGTTGCGCGAGCATATGCAATTCGAGATCACCAATCTGGCGCACCAGCTGGGCATCACCGTGGTTTACGTGACCCACGACCAGACCGAAGCGCTGACCATGTCGGACCGCGTTGCCGTCTTCAACGATGGCCGGATCCAGCAACTGGCCCCGCCGGATGAACTGTATGAAAAGCCGCAGAACAGTTTTGTCGCGCAGTTCATCGGTGAGAACAACACGCTCGAAGGTGTGGTCAAGGAAATCAGCGGCAACACCTGCGTTGTGCAGCTGGACGACGGCGAGGTGCTTGACGCGACGCCGGTGAACGTCAGCAAAGTGGGTGAACGGACGCGGGTGTCGATCCGCCCCGAGCGGGTCGAGTTCAACAAGGACCGCCTGAAGGAAGGCGTTCACACGTTGAAGGCCGAAGTGCTGGAATTCATCTACATGGGCGATATCTTTCGCACCAGGCTGCGCGTTGCGGGCAATGATGACTTTGTCATCAAGACCCGCAATGCACCGGACCAGGTGCGGTTGCAGCCCGGCAGCCAGATCGAGATCGGCTGGCTGCCCGAAGATTGCCGGGCGCTGGACGCCAGGTAACTTGAACATCGCATCCCGCGCCGAAATGACCGCGCGGGGCGTGATCTTGGGGCGGTGTACAAGCCCGTAACCCGCCCTCCAGACAAAACGGGTAACCAAAGGGAGTATAACATGAAACTCACCAAGACTCTGCTGGCGACCTCGGCCCTGACCGTTGCTGCGACCGGTGTCTTCGCCGAAAGCCATGGCAACATGGCAATGGACATGACACTGGTCAGCTGGGGTGGTGCCTATCAGGCATCGCAGCAGAAAGCCTATGTCGAGCCCTATCTGGCGATGAACGCCGGTGTATCCGCAACTTGGGACGAAAGCTCGTCCGAGGCGGTGGCCAAGCTGCGCGCCATGAACGAAGCCGGCAACATCACATGGGACCTTGTCGACGTGGAGGCCGCCGATGCCATCCGCCTGTGCGACGAAGGTCTGGCAATGGAACTCGACCATGACGAAGTGCTGGCGTCCGCGCCTGACGGCACCTCGGCCTCGGATGATTTTGGCGACATGATCGTCTCGGACTGCTTTATTCCGCAGATCGTGTTCTCGACCACTTTTGGCTATCGCACCGACATGGTGCCCGAAGGTGCCGAAGCGCCGACCGGTGCCTGTGACGTGTTCGACCTGGAGACCTATCCGGGCAAGCGCGCGCTGAACAAGCAGCCGATCGCCAACATGGAATGGGCGCTGCTCTGTGACGGCGTGGACTACGCGGACGTCTACGACCTGCTTGAGACCGAAGAAGGTCAAGAGCGCGCTCTGGCCAAGCTGGGCACCATCAAGGACCAGACCATCTGGTGGTCTTCTTCCGCAGAGCCGATCCAGCTGCTGGCCGATGGCGAAGTCTTCATGGCGTCGGCCTACAACGGTCGCCTGTTCTCGGCCATCGTCGAGCAGGACCAGCCGATCGGCATGGCTTGGGAATGGCAGATGTTCGACCTCGACGGCTGGGTGATCCCCGAGGATCTGCCCGAGGACCGTCTGGCCCGGGTGCTGGACTTTGTGAAGTACGCCACCGACACCCAGCGTCTTGCTGATCAGGCCAAGTACATCTCTTACGGTCCGGCCCGCGAAAGCTCGGCTCCGCTGGTGTCGACCCATGCTGAACTGGGCATCGAGATGGCGCCGCATATGCCGACCGATCCCAACAATGCGCAGAATACCTTTGTGAACAACTACAACTGGTGGGCTGACTACCGCGACGATCTGGACGCCAAGTTCCAGGCGTGGCTGGCGCAATAAGGCATTGGGTGTGGCGGGGGGATCCCCGCCACACCGCCTGAAACCGTTCGTGGCGGGCGTGACTCCCGCCACGAACCAACAAGCCGAACAGGGGACAGGGGCGCGACATGCCAAAAGGCTATATCATCGGCCACATCACCGTGAACGATCCCGAGGCGTACAAAGAGTACGTCGCGAAAGACACCCCGATCCTGTTGGGCTTTGGCGGGCGTTTTCTGGTTCGCGGCGGGCAGGCCGAGGTTGTTGAAGGTGCCGCAGAGGACCGCCATGTCGTCTTTGAATTCGACAGTTACGAGGCGGCAAAGGCCGCTTATCACGACCCCGAGTATCAGGAGGTCGCCAAGATCCGCCATGCCTCTGCCAGCAGCACCATAATGGTCGCCGAAGGCAACGATGAGGATCTGCCGGACCCCGCAGGCGATGCACCGCTGGGCTATCTGATTGCCCATGTCACGGTACACGATCCGGAGGCCTATCGCCCCTATGTGACTGGCAATACGCCGATCATGCGCGGCTACGGCGCGCGTTATATCGTGCGTGGTGGCGAGGCGGAGGTGCTAGAGGGCGATCTGGGCGGGCGCCATGTGGTGATCGCCTATCCAAGTTTCGAGGCCGCCCGCGCGGCCTATCATGATCCGGCCTATCAGGACGTTGCCGCAATCCGGCGCGACTATTCCGAAGGCACAATTATTCTTGTGGAGGGCGCCGCGTGACCGACACCACCCAGACCACTTCGGGCCCGATGCTGGCCGCCGATGGCACACCGCTCAAGCGCAGCCTTGCACGGGCGCTGCGGGCGCAAAAGCTGCGGGCACTGGCGCTGATCGCGCCGCTGCTGCTGTTTGTGCTGATCACCTTTATCGCGCCGATTGCCGACATGCTGTTCCGGTCGGTCGATGACAGCCAGCAAGGCACGGTCCACGGGACCATGCCGCTGACCGCTGAAGCGATCAAGGACTGGGATGCCTCCACGGGCGACCTGCCCGGTGACGCCGTTTTCGATGCCGCCTACACCGATCTTTTCATTGCCGCCGAGAACAAGCTGCATTCGCGGGTCGGCTCGCGTCTGAACTATGAAAAGACCGGCAGTTCGTCGCTGTTCCGCAAAACCGGCCGTGGCCTGGACGACATTGGCGAGGTCTATCAGGACCAATTCAAGGACCTTGACCGCGATTGGGACGAGGCAGAGCCATGGGCCGAACTGATGGGCTCGCCCGACTGGCTGAAGGCGATGGAAGGCTGGGAAAAGGGCGATCCGCTGCCCGCCTTCGAAATGCGCGACGGGGTGGCCGACCTGCTGCCGCGCACCGCCGAGATTTACCGCGCCTTTGCCGATTTCACGATTGACGAGGACGAGAAGAGCCTGCTCAAGGAAGAACCGTGGAGCATCGTGCACACCCGTCTGTACGAAGACCTGCGTGACGGCGATTCCTCTGGCTATTCCGGGCCGCGCGCCGAGATGCTCAAAGCCGCCGATGCGCTTGTCGATAGCCCCGATTTTGAGACCATCGCGCTCAAGGACGGGTTCGAGCAGATCGACGAGGACTGGCTGGACATCGACCTCTGGCAAACGATCAAGGCCTATAGCCCCGCCTATACCTCGGGCTATTTCCTGAACGCGGTCGACATGCAAAAGACGCCCGACGGCGTGGCCCTGCGCGACGAAAAAGAGCGCATCTACGGCCTGCTGTTCAAGCGCACGATGTTCATGTCGCTGATGATCACCTTCAGCTGTATCATGCTGGCCTATCCGGTGGCCTACCTGCTGTCCAACCTGCCGATGCGCACGGCCAACCTGTTGATGATCCTTGTGCTGCTGCCGTTCTGGACCTCGCTTCTGGTGCGCACAAGCGCGTGGAAAGTCATGTTGCAACAGCAGGGCGTGATCAACGATGTGCTGGTCTGGATCGGGCTGGTGGGCGACGACGCGCGGTTGGTGATGATCAATAACCAGTTGGGCACGATCATCGCGATGACCCATATCCTGCTGCCCTTCATGATCCTGCCGATGTATTCGGTGATGTCGACGATCCCGCCCTATTACGTCCGCGCGGCCAAGAGCCTCGGCGCCACCAACTGGACGGCCTTCTGGCGGGTCTATTTCCCGCAATCGGTGCCGGGCATCGGTGCGGGGTCGATCCTCGTCTTCATCCTTGCCATCGGCTATTACATCACCCCCGAAATTGTCGGCGGCACCACCGGCACGTTCATCTCGAACCGGATCGCCTATCACATTTCGTCCAGTCTCAACTGGGGGCTCGCGGCGGCACTGGGGACAATCCTGCTGGCGGCGGTTCTGATCCTCTACTGGGCGTATGACCGGATCGTGGGCATCGACAACGTCAAGCTGGGGGGCTGAGGATGCTGTTTGCAACGATGTTTCCTTTTCGAACCAACGACCGGGTGTGCGCACTGCGCATGGCCAGCAACACGGCGCGCACGTTCGTCGCGCACCAGATGCAGGGGAGCTGAACCATGGCTGTCGAGACACAAGCCGTAAAACGGCCGATCCAGTTCGCGGCCCCGGTGGCCGGAGCCTCCGGTGCCTTTGCAGGGGTCTTTGTCGGCGCGGCCAACGGATCGGTTCTGCTTGGACTGCTCATCGGCTTCGTGCTCCTTGCCGCGATTGCCTTTGTTCTGCTCGAGGTGTTGGACCCCGGACTTGAGAAAATCGCCAAATGGTCGCTGATCGCGGCGATGGCGGTGGCCGGATTCCTGCTGGGTGGATTGCCGGGGCTGGTGGTCGGTGGGCTGTTCGGCTGGTTTTTCGGCTGGTTTATCTATTGGGTGGGCATGGGGCGTTACCGCGTGCCGCTACCGCCCTATCTGACGTCCGGGCAGGTGCTGTGGCACTACGGGTTCCGGGTGATCTGCGGGGCGATCTTTGTGTTCCTGATCACGCCAATCCTTGTCGTGATGCCGCTCTCCTTCAATGCGCAGGACTTCTTTACCTTCACGCCAGAGATGCTGCGGTTCGACCCGGCGGGCTATAGCCTCAAGCATTACCGCGATTTCTTTACCTCGACGGAATGGCAGCAGGCTCTGCGCAACTCGCTGATCATTGCGCCGCTGGCGACCATCCTTTCGGTCAGTTTCGGGACGCTGGCGGCCATTGGCCTGTCTGGAGAGCACGTCCCCTTCCGCCGCGCGATCATGGCGATCCTGATCTCGCCGATGATCGTGCCGCTGATCATCTCGGCGGCGGGGATGTACTTCTTTTATTCGCGCATCGGTCTGCAAGGGACGCTGCTGGGGGTCGTCCTGGCCCACGCCGCCCTTGGTATCCCGTTTGTCATCATCACCGTGACGGCGACGCTGGTCGGCTTTGACCGGTCGCTGACGCGGGCAGCGGCGAACATGGGCGCTGACCCGGTCACCACCTTCTTTCGGGTGCAGATGCCGTTGATCCTGCCGGGGGTGATTTCCGGAGGGCTTTTCGCCTTTATCACCTCGTTCGATGAGGTCGTTGTGGTGATCTTTGTCGGCTCGGCCCGGCAACAAACGCTGCCTTGGCAGATGTTCACAGGCCTGCGCGAGCAGATCAGCCCGACGATTCTAGCGGTGGCGACGATTCTGGTGATCATCTCTATCGCGCTCTTGACCACGGTCGAACTGTTGCGGCGGCGTTCCGAAAAGATGCGCGGGCTGAGCCCGGGATAATCTTAGGATTATTTGGAGATTCAGGCGCGGCACCCCGGTGTCGCGCCTTTTGCGTTTAGATTTCGCAAAGGGAATTAGGTCTAGTATCGCCCCCAAACAGGAGGCGCTGCATGTCTGAACTCGATCCCGCATTCCCGTCCGGGGTGTCTAATTCTGAGGCCAAGTTCCAACTTGCAGAGGCGTTTTATTCGCGCACTGACAAGCGCGGCGTGATCCAGTCCGGGAATAGCGTATTCCAACGGGTGGCCGGACACGATTGGGAGCAGCTCATCGGTGCGCCGCACAAACTGATCCGCCACCCCGACATGCCACGCGGCATGTTTCATCTGCTTTGGGAACGGTTGAAGGCAGGACAGCCGACCGCCGCCTATGTCAAGAACCGCCGCTCTTGCGGTAGGTTCTATTGGGTCTTCGCTCTGTTCGCACCAACCGAGGATGGCTATATTTCGACCCGGATCAAACCGACCTCGCCGCTGCGCGCAGAGGTCGAAGGAATTTATACCGAAATGTCAAAGCGCGAAGCGGGAGGGGCCAGTCCCGCCGAGACCGCCGAGGATTTGCGCGCCTGGATCGACGCCAAGGGGTTTGCCGGTTACGACGCCTTCCAGAGCCACGCCCTTGCGACCGAGTTCGAAGCGCGTGCGCGCCAGATGGGTCGCACGCTTGAACCCAAGCTGAAACGTTTCGTCGACATGGCCCGCGCTATTTCTGACGTCTGGGAAGAGGCAGGCAGAATGACCGAAGCGTTCAAGGCGATCCGCACTGTCCCCATGAACATGCGTATCATTGCCTCGCGACTGGAGAATGCGGGTGGGCCGATCAGCGCGATTTCGGTCAACTACAGCCAGATGCTTGAGGAGATGTCGACCTGGGTCAAAACCTTTGTCGAAGGGGACGACTGTGTCTTTGCCCATATTCGACGAGCAGTTCTGATGGGGCAATTTCTGGCCTTCGCCTCTGCCACCGAACGCGAGATGATCTCGACTTTTGAGGTTCCCGACGATGCCTATCCCGATGACGTGGACGTCGGGAATGAAATTGCGCAACTGACCGAACATGAACAGCGCTTTGCGCAGCAAACGGTCGATAACCTGTCGGCCGTTGAACGTGAGGCACGACGATTTGCGCATAGCGTGCTGGATATGAAACGCTTTGTCACCGGGCTCAGCTCGACCCGGATGATGTGCAAGATCGAAAGCGCAAGCCTGTCGGAATCCGGAACCGCCCTGACCGGCATTGTCGAGCAACTGGACAGTTGTCAGGAAGAAATTGAGGAACGTCTGGCGCGGGTGATGGATCTGAACGCTGTGATCCAGAACAACACGTCGATGTTGAGGTCGATGTCATGAGCAACGCGGCGCAACAGCTGACAGACCTGTTTTCAAAGGGTTTCATCCAGACCGATCAGGCTGTCCCGCCCTGTGGCGGAATTTGCGTATGACGGAGCACATGCCTGCTTTCACGGCTGACTCGGCCTATGCCACCTCCGAGGCGCAGTTTCAGCTTTCGGAATTGTTCTATTCGCGCACCGATACACGTGGCGTGATCAAGGCTGCGAACAGCGTTTTCCAGCGCGTGGCCGATTATGGCTGGGACGAGTTGATCGGCGCTCCGCACAAGGTCGTCCGGCATCCGGACATGCCTCGGGGCCTCTTTGAACTGCTCTGGGATCGGATCAAGGTGGGAAAGCCGACCGGCGCTTATGTCAAAAATCGCTGCAAGTCCGGGCGCTATTACTGGGTTTTTGCGCTCGTTTCGCCAGCGGACGGGGGATACATTTCAACCCGGCTGAAACCGACGTCCAGCGTCTTTGACCAAATGACACGTGTCTACGCCGATGTTCTGGGTCGCGAAAAGAAGGACGGGCTAAGCCCGATTGCAAGTGCCCGGCTCATCGAGGAAGCAGTGCAGGCTCTTGGCTACGCCAGTTATGATGCCTTTCAAAGCCACGCTCTGGCAACTGAGTTTGAGGCGCGGGCGCAGGGCATTGGTCATGTGATAGACCCTTTGCAACGTCGGTTTCTGGACATGTCCCGCGCTATTACCCAAGTTGCCGTCGAAACAGCCGAAATGACGGAATCCTTCACCGCGATCCGCACGGTGCCGATGAACATGCGCATCATTGCCTCAAGGTTGGAAAATGCCGGCGGACCGATCAGCGCGATCTCGGTCAACTACAGCCAGATGCTGGAGGACATGTCGTCTTGGGTACGCACTTTCGCCGATGGCGATACCTGTGTTCTTGCCCGGATACGGGACGCCATCCTGCGTGGCCAGTTCTTGAGTTTCGCAACCGTAGTCGAAAAGGAGATGATAGAGGGATTTGGACGAAACAGCGCCGACTACCTCGACCAGATCGACGTCGCGGCCGAAATCGCCGAAGTGGAAAGACACCGCAAAAAGTTTCTGAACGAAACGACGACAGCGCTCGAAAAGGTCGAGGCAGAGGCCAAGCGTTTTGCTCGCAGCGTGTTGGACATGAAACGCTATGTGACAGGGCTCAGCTCGACCCGCATGATGTGTAAAATCGAGAACGCCAGCTTGTCTAGGTCTGGTACCGCGTTGACGGGAATCGTCGAACATCTCGACGAGTGCCAAAAGGAAATCGAACAACGCCTTGCCCGCATGATCGACTTGAATTCCGTGATCCAGACAAACACGGCCATGTTGCGGTCGATGCTGTAGAGACTTTGATCAAAGCGCCTGGAAAAACCGGTTGCGGCGGTCGCGACGTGCAATTTGACTATGAGGAATTGAACAAGACCGGGCGGCCGGTTCCGGTTCATCAGGTTACGGAAACACCTTTCCGGACGCGGCAGCCAGCTGCCCAAACGGCATTGACGAAAGGCGGCAAGGCACAAGACCCTGCCGCCTGAGCGCAAGACTTCGGTCAGCTGCGAACCAGCTTTTCGTAGTCTTCAGAGATTGTACGCGTCAAGGCTCCGACCTCAAAGTTGAAGTCGCCAATCTGGCCCACCGGTGTGACTTCGGCGGCGGTGCCGGTCAGCCAGCACTGTTCAAAACCTTCCATCTCTTCGGGCATGATGTGGCGCTCATGCACCTTGATCTGCTTGTCTTCCAGCATTCCAATCACCGTCTGACGGGTCAGCCCGTTGAGGAAGCAGTCCGGCTTGGGCGTGTGCACCTCACCGTCCTTGACGAAAAAGATGTTGGCGCCGGTCGCTTCGGCCACGTAGCCGCGATAGTCCATGAACAGCGCGTCGGAACAGCCCTTGGCCTCGGCCGCATGTTTCGACGTGGTGCAGATCATGTACAGACCGGCGGCCTTGGCATGCACCGGGATCGTCTCGGGCGACGGGCGCTTCCACTTGGAGATGTCGAGCTTGGCCCCCTTCATCTTGGCATCGCCGTAGTAGTTGCCCCATGACCATGCCGCGATGGCCACACGCACCGGGTTGCGCGCCGAGGCGACACCCATGTCCGGCCCCGCGCCGCGCCACGCCACGGCGCGGACATAAGCATCCGTCAGCCCGTTGGCGGCAAGAACGGCTACCTTGGCGGCCTCGATCTCATCGACGGTATAAGGGATTTCAAAGTCCAACTGGCGGGCCGAGAAATGCAGCCGCTCCGAGTGCTTGCGGGACAGGAAAATCTTGCCGTTGTAGCAGCGCTCACCTTCGAAAACGGAACTGGCGTAGTGCAGACCATGGGTCAGTACGTGCACATTCGCCGCCCGCCAATCTACCATCTGACCATCCAGCCAGATCTTGCCGTCGCGATCGTCATATGCTCCATCTGCCATCTTGTCTCTCCTACCGTGCAGCGGGTCAAAATTTTCGATTATTGCGTATCTTGGGTCCGTTACGGACATAAAGTTGCGCCAAATCTGCGACTCGCTACCAGTTCACTCTTGGAATGTCAACAAGGCTGACTTAAACTGCCTCCGGGCGAGACGAAGGTGAATGCTACATGTCAGAGGGACGTACCGCGCAGGGCGAAACCCTGCTTTACCTCACGGATGAACAATTGCGGCAGGGGGCTGAGGCGATGTTCTTTGCCTACCGGGGGTTTACTGCCGATCCTGACCGCATTCTGGACGGGCTGTGTTATGGTCGGGCGCATCACCGCGCGCTGCATTTCATCCACACCGCGCCGGGCACCACCGTGAACAACCTGCTGAATATCCTTGGGGTCACAAAGCAGTCGCTCAACCGCGTTTTGCGGACCATGATCGAGGATGGCTTGGTTGAAAGCCGCGTGGGCCGCGTCGACAAGCGTGAGCGGCACCTGTACCTGACCGATGCGGGCGATACGCTGGAGCGGCAGCTGTCGGATGCGCAACGGATGCGGATGCGGGCCGCCTATCGCGATGCGGGACCAGAGGCCGTGGCGGGCTTTCGCCGCGTTCTGGAAGCGATGATGGACCCGGAGATGCGCAAGCAGTACCACAGGCTGAGGGAGGGCCGGGGATGAGCGAAAACGACGCCCATCTGTTGATCGTTGATGACGATGAGCGGATCCGTGGGCTGCTGCAAAAGTTTCTGATCCGGAACGGATTCCTTGTCAGCGCGGCGCGGGATGCCGCCCACGCGCGTCGGCTGTTGTCGGGCCTGGATTTCGACATGATCGTTCTGGACGTGATGATGCCGGGAGAGGACGGGATCAGCCTGACCAAGGGTATCCGCGAAACCTCGCAGACGCCGGTGCTCTTGCTGACCGCCCGGTCCGAAACCGAAGACCGCATCAAGGGGCTGGAGGCGGGGGCGGATGACTACCTTGCCAAACCCTTTGAGCCCAAAGAGTTGTTGCTGCGGATCAACGCCATCCTGCGTCGGATGCCAGAAGTCACGGCAGAGTCCGGTGTGCCCAAGCTGCTGACATTGGGTGAGATCCGCTATGACATCGAACGCGGAGAGATGTGGCGCGGCGAAGATCTGGTACGGCTGACCGCGACCGAAAGCCAACTGATGCGGATCTTTTCCGCGCGACCCGGAGAGCCGCTGAGCCGGTCGAACCTGGTCGAGGAACTGGGCCGCGACAAGGGGCAGGCACAGGAGCGCGCGGTGGACGTGCAGATCACCCGGCTGCGGCGCAAGATGGAGGCTGACCCGAAACAGCCCCGCTACCTGCAAACGGTGCGCGGCGCGGGATACATGCTGGCGCCCGACTGACGCCCGGATAGACAGGTTGCGGCGGCGCGCGTTTCGCGTTTTGGTCGGGCCGAGGCGCTATAGGACCGGGCGCTGTTCGGGTATTTTTACAGAGAAGAAACTGGGGGCACGATGGCAACGGCACTCTTTACCCATGCGGATGCGCTGGAACATGTAACGCCCGAGGGGCACCCGGAACGGGTGGCACGGATCGAACATCTGTTGCACGCTCTGGCCGGGCTAGACCTTGTACGGGAAGCCGCGCCAGAGGCGACAGAAGCGCACCTGCGGCTATGTCACCCGCAGCGCTATATTGATCGGATCAGATCGGCCATTCCGGACAGCGGCCAGTTTCAGCTGGATGCGGATACATGGCTGTCGTCCGGTTCCTTTCGTGCCGGTTTGCGCGGGGCAGGGGCCGCCGTCGCGGCGGTGGATGCAGTGATGGAAGGGCGAGTGGCCAACGCCTTTTGCGCCATGCGCCCGCCGGGCCACCACGCGGAGACGGAAACGCCGATGGGGTTTTGCCTGTTCGGCAACGTCGCCATTGCCGCGAAACATGCGCTGGAGGCGCATGGTCTGAGCCGTGTGGCGGTGGTCGATTTCGACGTGCATCACGGCAATGGCACGCAGGACCTGCTGTGGGACGAGGCGCGCACGCTGTTCATCGGTTCGCACCAGATGCCGCTTTGGCCCGGCACCGGGGGTGCGGAGGATCGTGGCGCGCATGACAATGTGCTCAACCTGCCGCTGCCGCCCGGATCGGGCACCGCCGAGATGCGCAGCGTCTGGACGCCCGCGCTGTCGCGCATCCGCGCCTTTCAGCCTGAACTGCTGATCATCTCTGCCGGGTTCGACGCGCATCAGGATGATCCACTGGCGCAACTGGCATGGAGTGTTGACGATTTCCGCTGGATCACACGCGCCTTGTGCGATGTGGCGGCAGAGACTTGCGGCGGGCGCGTGGTGTCCTGCCTCGAAGGAGGGTATGACCTTGGCGCGCTTAGCGAGAGCGGCAAGGCGCATGTGGAAATCCTGATGGAGGCGGGCCAATGAGCGAGACCCCGGTCGAAGAGATGAGTTTTGAGCAGGCCATGACCGAACTGGAAAAGGTCGTGGGCATGCTGGAACGCGGCGATGTGGCCCTCGAAGAGTCGATTGGCCTGTATGAGCGCGGCGCGCAGTTGAAAAAGCGGTGTGAGCAAAAGCTGAAAGAGGCTGAGGAAAAGGTTGCCGCGATCACGCTGGACGGCGACGGCAACCCAGTTGGGACGAAGCCGGTCGAGGGACTCTGATGGCTTTCGACAACGGGCTGGTGGCGGCGGCCTCTGCGATTTCCGCGCATCTGGAAACGGTGCTGGCCGACTATCCTGATCTGCCGGTGACGCAGGCGATGGGCTATGCGGTTGCCGGTGGCAAACGCCTGCGTGGCTATCTGGTGTTGGAAGGCGCGCGCCTGCATGGAGTGGAGCCTGACCGCGCGATCTGGCCGGCCTGCGCCATCGAGGCGATCCACGCCTACAGCCTTGTGCACGACGACCTGCCTTGCATGGATGATGACGACCTGCGCCGGGGCCTGCCCACGGTGCATCGCAAGTGGGACGAGGCGACCGCCGTACTGGCCGGGGATGCACTGCAAACCCTTGGGTTTGAACTGGTGGCGCGGGCCGAGTGCCATGACGATCCGGCAGTGCGGGCGGATCTGGTGCTCAGCCTTGCGCGGGCCTCTGGCGCGCGGGGCATGGTGCTGGGGCAGGCGCTGGACATGGCGGCAGAACAGGCCGACGCACCGCTGACGCTGGACCAGATCACCGCCCTTCAGGCAGGTAAAACCGGTGCGCTGATCTGCTGGTCGGCAGAGGCGGGCGCACGGATGGCGCAGGCCGATCTGACACCGCTCACGGGTTACGCGCAGCGTCTTGGCCTTGCCTTTCAGATCGCCGATGACATTCTGGACGTCGAAGGCGACGCCGCGCAGATGGGCAAGGCGGTGGGCAAGGACGCGGGGCGCGGCAAGGCGACCTTTGTCAGCCTGCTGGGGCTGGACGGGGCGAAACGCCGCGCCGAAACCCTTGTGACCGAGGCGTGTGATTGCCTATCTGTGTATGGCGCAGAGGCGACAGGCTTGCAGCAAGCGGCGCGCTTCGTTATTGCGCGGCGGACCTGATCAGACGGAGGGTGCCCTATGACCGATCGGCCCCAGACCCCCTTGCTCGACCGGGTGACATCCCCGGCGGACCTCAAACAGTTCTCCGATACCGAGCTGGAGCAGCTTGCCGAAGAACTGCGGGCAGAGACAATTTCTGCCGTATCCGAAACCGGCGGCCACCTTGGCGCGGGCCTCGGGGTGATCGAACTGACGGTGGCGCTGCACGCGATCTTTGACAGCCCGCGCGACAAGATCATCTGGGACGTTTCGCATCAGTGCTATCCGCACAAGATCCTGACCGGGCGGCGCGACCGCATCCGCACCTTGCGGCAAAAGGACGGGTTGTCGGGGTTCACCAAACGCTCGGAATCGCCATACGATCCCTTTGGGGCGGCACATTCCAGCACCTCGATCAGCGCCGCCCTTGGCTTTGCCGTGGCGCGCGATCTGGGGGGGCTGTGCGACACCGGGCACGGCGACGCCATCGCAGTCATTGGCGACGGCGCGATGAGCGCGGGCATGGCCTTTGAGGCGATGAACAACGCGGGCCATCTGGGCAAGCGGTTGATCGTGATCCTGAACGACAATGAGATGAGCATCGCGCCCCCGACCGGCGCGCTGTCCTCCTACCTCAGCCGTCTGTACGCCGAAGCCCCGTTTCAGGATCTCAAGGCCGCTGCCAAGGGCGCGGTGTCGTTCCTGCCAGAGCCGTTCCGCGAAGGCGCGCGGCGCGCCAAGGAAATGCTGAAAGGCATGACCGTGGGCGGGACCCTGTTCGAGGAACTGGGATTTTCTTATCTGGGGCCGCTGGACGGGCACGATCTGGACCAGCTGTTGCCAGTCCTGCGCACCGTGCGCCAGCGCGCCACCGGGCCGATCCTGATCCATGTCCTGACCAAAAAGGGTAAGGGCTATAGCCACGCCGAACATGCGCCGGACAAGGGCCACGCGCGCGCGAAATTCGACGTCGTGACCGGCAAGCAGAAAAAGGCACCCTCCAACGCGCCCAGCTATACCAAGGTCTTTGCGCAGGCGCTGTTGCAGCACGCCGCCGATGATCCGCGCATCTGCGCGGTGACGGCGGCAATGCCGGACGGCACCGGGCTGGACCTGTTCGCCGAACGCTATCCCAGCCGCTGTTTTGACGTGGGGATTGCTGAACAGCATGGCGTGACCTTTGCCGCTGGTCTGGCGGCGGGCGGGATGCGGCCCTTTTGTGCGATGTACTCGACGTTTCTACAGCGCGGCTATGATCAGGTGGTGCATGACGTGGCGATCCAGCGCCTGCCGGTGCGCTTTGCCATCGACCGCGCGGGGTTGGTCGGGGCCGATGGCGCGACCCATGCGGGCAGCTTTGACGTCGCCTATCTGTCAAACCTGCCGGGCTTTGTCGTCATGGCGGCGGCGGACGAGGCCGAACTGAAACACATGGTCGCCACCGCTGCGGCGCATGACGAGGGGCCGATTGCCTTTCGCTATCCGCGCGGTGAGGGTGTCGGCGTTGAGATGCCCGAACGCGGTGAGGTGCTGGAGATCGGCAAGGGCCGCATGGTGCGTGAGGGCAAAGGCATTGCCATCCTGTCCTTTGGCACACGGCTCTCCGAGGTGCTGAAAGCCTGCGAGGCGCTAGAGGCGCGCGGCGTGTCGCCGACGGTGGCGGATGCGCGCTTTGCCAAGCCGCTGGACCGCGATCTGATCCTGCAACTGGCGCGTGACCATGAGGCGCTGATCACCATCGAAGAAGGTGCGATAGGCGGCTTTGGCAGCCATGTTGCGCAATTGCTGGCCGACGAAGGTGTCTTTGACAGCGGTCTGAAATACCGCTCGATGGTGCTGCCTGACACCTTTATCGACCATGCCAGCCCAAGCGATATGTATGCTGCGGCCAAGATGAACGCAGCAGATATCGAGGCAAAGGTGCTGGAGGTTCTGGGCGCGACGGTGCTGGATAAGCGGGCCTGATAAGCCCGCTCAGACCAGCCCGACCCAGATCGAGACCAAGGCCAGCGTGATCAGACCCGCCTGAATGTATCCGGCCAGCAGATAGATGCCGTCGCGCGTCATCACGCCGAACATCATCATCGCCACCGCCCCGGCAAAGAACGAGGTCACGAAAGGCAGGATCTCAAGGAACGGCCACGACAGCGCGATTACCGTGACCGCCGCAAAGGCAAGCGGCCTCACCGGACGAGAGGTCAGCAGCTTGAGCCGCCCGCTGCTGTGCCGGTCCATCCAGCCTGCGGGTTTGCGCAGCCAGTTGATTGCCTTGGTCATCTTTTTCGCACTGATGCTGCGGCGGCGCAGAAACCCGGGCAGCCAGAGGTGCCGCCGTCCCAACAGGGCCTGAATCGACACCAGCATGGTGATCAGCGCGCCGATAGTCGGACTGCCGGGAATGCCGGAAATCGGTGACACCAGCACAATTGCGGGCACAAGGATCACGGCGGCAAAGGACTGGTCGCCCACGCGGTTCAGCACGTCGCCGACAGAGACCCGCGTGTCGTCCTCGCAAGGGCGCATGGCCTCCAGCAACTCCCCAAGAGACTGTGGGCTGCGTTTGGGCGTGGGCCCTGTCGTTTCGGGGTCGGCGGTCATCATTCGGATGCCTGTTCAGCGGCGAGGATTGCCGCCAGCGCGCTTTGATAATCGGGATAGCGCAGGGTCACGCCCAGTTCCTTTTTGATACGCTCGTTAGAGACACGTTTGCTTTCACCATAGAAACTGCGCGCCATCGGGGACATGTCCGCCTCGTCAAAGGGCACCTCGGGCGGGACGGGCATACCCAGCATCTCGGCGGCGCAGGCGATCACGTCCTGCGGCGGGGCGGGCGCGTCATCACACAGGTTGTAGACAGCGCCCGGACTGGGCTGCGTGATAGAGGCGCGCAGAACCTGCGCGATGTCCTCGACATGGATGCGCGAAAACACCTGATTGGGCTTGATGATCCGCCGCGCGGTGCCTTTGCGCAGCTTGGCAAAGGGTCCGCGTCCGGGGCCGTAGATGCCCGCCAGACGGAAGATATGCAGCGGCAGATCGGGGATGTCGGCCCACGCCTGTTCGGCGGCGACCCGCATCTGGCCGCGTCGGCTGGACGGGGTCAGGGGGGTCTGTTCATCGACCCAGCCGCCTGCGTGGTCGCCGTAAACCCCGGTGGTCGAGAGATAGCCAGCCCACTCCAACGCGGGCGCGCGACGCGCGATGTCAGGGCCGATCATGCGCAGAGCCGGGTCCCCTTCGGCATCCGGAGCGGCGGAGATCAGTAGATGGGTCGCGCTTTGCAGCGCCTCTGCCACGGCCTCCGCCTGCCACAGGATCGGGGTGATCCCGGTGGCGGCAAGCTGTGCCAGCTTGTCAGCGCTGCGCGTGGTTCCGATCACCTGCCAGCCCTCGGGCAGCAGCGCTTTGGCAAGGGCGCGTGCGGAAAATCCGTGGCCAAGAGAGAGCAGGGTCTTTGTCATCCGACCTAGGTGGCGCTGCAGGCGTCAAGATGCAAGCCTTGACGCAATGTCGCAGGAGGCGTCGAGGTGCGGTCCTGCGCCGGTCACATGCCCTCTCTGGCGACCTTTCGCCGACGCGACCGCCGCGGACTCGCGTGGTTGAAAAACGCGGGCTAGGACGAGTGCAGTTTGTCCGGAGATTCCGTCATGTTGGCCCGTCGCGCCTTTCTGATCACTGCCCTCGCCGCCGTTGCGGGCTGTTCCACCGCCCCGCGTGAAACCCTTGCCGGGGACAAGCCGGTGCCGATGGCGCTGCCATTGCACCCCAATGAAACGCCGGAACTACGCGCCAAGATCAACAAATGGGCCGACCATTACGGTTTGCCGCGTGGGCTGGTGCATCGTCTGGCGATCCGCGAAAGCACGCACAACCCCAAGGCGCGCAGCGGACCCTATTGGGGGCTGTTGCAGATCCTGCCGCAAACCGCGCGGACCATGGGCTTTCAGGGCCAAAACAAGGACCTGCTGGATGCGGATACCAACCTGAAATACGGGCTGAAGTATTTCAAAGGCGCCTACGTCGTCGCGGACGGAAACTGGGACAATTCCATCAAGTGGTACGCGCGCGGGTATTACTACGAGGCCAAGCGTAAGGGGTTGCTGGTCGAGACGGGATTGCGCCCGGGCTGAGTAAGAGCCGATTTTTCGACGAAAAATCGTTTCACCCGTGGCGGTGTTTCCGTCTAGTCTGCACAACCATGCAGGATGATCCCGATCTGGAAACCGCCTATGGGCTGGAAACCCCCGACGACAACCGCAGGCTCTACGCCCAGTGGGCCGCGACCTATGATGTCGAATTTGCCGTGGACATGGATTACATGCTGCCGCTGCACGTGGCCGAGGCCTATGCCGCGGCAGGCGGGCAGGGGCCAGTGATCGACCTTGGCGCAGGCACTGGCCTGCTGGGGGCCGCGCTGAACAGCTGCCGGGTCGGCCCGGTAGAGGCGACGGACCTATCGCAAGAGATGCTGGATGTGGCCGCAAAGAAGGGCCTGTATGGCCGGCTGTTCACCGGCGACCTGCTGGACCGCTTGCCGGTTGACGATGGCGCCTACGCCGGGGCGGTAAGTTCCGGCACCTTCACCCACGGTCACGTCGGCCCCGAGGCGCTGGACGAAGTGCTACGCGTGGTGCGCCCCGGTGGCATTGTGGCGCTGTCGATCAACGCCGAACACTGGGCGGCCAAGGGCTTTGCCGCGCGGTTCGACGCACTGGGGCCCCGAGTTTCTGATCTGTCCCTGCGCGAGGTGCGTATTTACGGGCCGGAATCAACCGGCCCGCATGCTAAGGATCTCAGTCAGGTGGTCACCTTCACCCGCGTCTGACCTTCAGGTCGCGTAGTCCGACCCCTCTTCGTCGAGGATTTTCTTGAGTTCGTTCAGGTGGTGCTCGTCGCCGCCCGGATACTCCTCGATCTCACGCGCGGTCTTTTCGGCCACGTCGTCGGACAGGATGTCCAGCGGCAGCCCGGTTTGCAGCGCGGTGATATAGACCTGTGCCGCGCGCTCAAACAGGTAGAGCCGGTTAAAGGTCTCGGCCACCGTGTCGCCGATCACCATCACGCCGTGGTTGCCCATCACCAGCGTCTTGACCTTGGGATCGGCCATCAGTTGCGCGCAGCGGATGCCCTCTTCCTCGAACGCCAACCCGCCATAGCTGTCGTCCACGGCCTGCCGGTTAAAGAACATCGCCGCGTTCTGGTCCAGCGGCGGCAGGCGCTTGTCTTTGAGACAGGCCAGCACGGTGGCATGGATCGAATGCACATGCATCGCGCAACGCGCATGAGCACAGTGGCGGTGCAAACCGCCGTGCAGGCCCCATGCGGTCGGGTCGGGCGCGCCGGGCCGGTTCAGCGTCTCGGGGTCGTTGGCATCGACCACCAGCATGTCCGAGGCTTTGATCCGCGAGAAATGTACCCGGTCCGGGTTCATCAGGAACTTGGTCCCGTCCTCATTGATCGACAGGCTGAAATGGTTGGCCACCGCCTCGTGCATGTCCAGACGCACGGTCCAGCGGAATGCAGCGGCAAGATCGACCCGCTCTTGCCAATAATCGATGTTGGCGATGTTCTGTGGTGCGTTCATGGGGGCCTCCGGGGTTTGGCGTGTTTGCGCAAACCCTATCAGCGGCCACAGCTCTCGCGCAATGTGTCGTAGGCCTGCTGGGCCTCCTCGGTGTCCCACTGGCCGCGCAGGGTGCGCTGGCGGTCGTCGGCAAGAACAAAGACCTCATAGCCGATCTGGTCACTGGTCAGCAGCGTTTCAAGCAATCGTTCGGGCGAGTCGCGCAGTGTCCACGCCCACTCGCCACGTGACCGGAACAGGATCTCGCGCAAGCCAAGGGTGATCAGGTGGTCCGCAGTGTCGTCGAACAAATCGCCGCCTTCGAAATCAACGAACAGCGCGACACTGCCCTCCATATCGACGGTCAGCAACAGGCGGTCGCGCCCCGGCAGGCGCGCATTGGTGGCCATCCAGCAATAGCCGTCATCCTCGAACAGCGCCCAGTTGGTCAGCCGGTCGTTGCGGCGGATTTCCGTCTGTGCCGACATGGGCAGGGCCGTGCAGAGCGTTGTGACAAAGGCAATGAAAGCTGGGGTGAAGCGCAGGGCCATAAGAGGTGTCCAAATGGTTTTCAAGGAAAGGTCACGTCCAGTCTAGCGCTCTTGTCGTGCCGGGAAAACAGTCACAGCACCCGTGACGGCACCCAGGCATACCCGTCGGGGCAGATCAGATAGCATTCGCGCAGCCCGTGCGGCTTGTCCGTGGGAGGCTGAAGGATGTGCATGCCCTGCGCCTCGGCCAAGGCCGCCGCAGCGTCCGGGTCGCTGTCATACAGCCGCAACTCTGCACCTGCGCCGCGCGGACCGGCCTCTGTCAGGTAAGACAGATAGGGATTCGCGGAATAGGTGCCGTCTGCGTGTAGCTGGAACACCGCCGTGCCGTAGCGGACAATCGCGAAATCCGCGCTGACGCGATGTGCTGTCATGCCAAAGACGCTTTGCAGCATGGTACAGGAGGCGCGAACGTCCCGCACCAACAAGTTCAGGCCCAGCCCACGCAACGACGCGCCGAAATCGCCCGGCGATACTGTCTCGTAATCCATGTCAGCACCTATGACCTTATCGCCAGCTTGAACCCGCGTCCCGGACCTGTCAACCTCCGCGCAAATTCAGGGGGCAGGCATGCAGGACACGGCAGAAAATCTTGAGATCGTCACACCGGAGGTCCCCGGCGAAGAGAGTTTTGACGACGCAGGCGCGGCGGTGGCCCGCCTGATCGAGCTATACGACACGGCGGCAACCTTCCTGCGGGACGCGTTTCTGAGCGCGATGTCCAAAGGCCATCCCGGCGTGCGCCTGCGGGCCTTCTACCCTGAGATTCGCCTGACCACGACGCGGTTCGACAAGATCGACAGCCGCCTCAGCTTTGGCCATGTGACCCAGCCCGGCACCTATGCCACCACGGTCACGCGCCCGCATCTGTTCCGCAACTACCTGACGCAGCAGATCGACCTTCTTTTGGGCAACCACGGGGTCAAGGTGCGCATCGGCCTGTCGGACACACCGATGCCAGTGCATTTTGCGGTGGCGAATTTCCCGAACGTGACTGTCCCGCAGGAAGGCGCGGCCGACTTTGCCCTGCGCGACGTCTTTGACGTGCCGGACCTGTCGACCACAAACGACGACATCGTCAATGGTGAGGCACAGCCCGCGCCCGATGGCACCCTGCCGCTGGCACCGTTTACCGCGCAGCGGGTGGATTACTCTCTGGCGCGTCTGTCGCACTATACGGCCACCGACCCGGAGCATTTCCAGAACCACGTCCTGTTCACCAACTACCAGTTCTACGTCGATGAGTTCGAAGCCTATGCCCGCGCCATGCTGGCCGATCCGGACAGCGGCTACACCAGCTTTGTCAGCACCGGCAACGCCGAGATCACCGACCCCTCGGCGGTGTTGAAGACGCCGGAACGGATGCCGCAGATGCCCACCTATCACCTCAAGCGCCCCAAACAGGCGGGGATCACGCTGGTCAACATCGGCGTGGGGCCATCGAACGCCAAGACGGCGACAGACCATATCGCCGTCATGCGGTCACATGCGTGGTTGATGGTCGGGCACTGTGCGGGCCTGCGCAATTCGCAGAGCCTTGGCGACTATGTGCTGGCCCATGCCTACCTGCGCGAGGACAAGGTGCTGGACGACGATCTGCCGGTCTGGGTGCCGATCCCGGCGCTGGCCGAAATCCAGATCGCGCTGGAAAAATCGGTTGCCGAAGAGACGCAACTGGATGGATTCGACCTCAAGCGTGTGATGCGCACGGGGACGGTGGCCTCGTTGGACAACCGCAACTGGGAACTGCGAGAGCAGAGCGGCCCGGTCAAGCGGCTCAGCCAGTCGCGCGCCATTGCTCTGGACATGGAAAGCGCCACGATCGCCGCCAATGGTTTTCGGTTCCGGGTGCCCTACGGGACGCTGTTGTGCGTGTCCGACAGGCCGCTGCATGGTGAGTTGAAATTGCCCGGCATGGCCTCTGATTTCTACCGATCACAGGTCAGTCGCCATTTGCGCATCGGGATTCGCGCCATGGAAACGTTGCGTGGAATGCCGTTGGAGCGCATTCACAGCCGGAAACTCCGCAGTTTCGAGGAAACCGCGTTCCTTTGACGCGGCGGAAACCAGCACAAAACGCACAAATGGCATGTGTGATGAGCCCCTAATCGTTGTGTTTTGCCCCCATATCCGGTTTTATTGCGAGCCAGAGGCCCTAAGTGTGACGGGCAGTGAAGGAGACCATGAAATGGCGAAACCCATGACCAAGACCCAGCTGGTGGCGGCACTGGCGGAAAAGATGGATGCGGACAAAAAAGTGGCCGGTGCGGCGCTTGATGCGATCACCGACATCATCACCTCCGAAGTGGCCGCCGGTGGCGCAGTGACCCTACCCGGCGTCGGCAAAGTCTACTGCCGCGAGCGGCCTGAGCGTATGGTGCGTAACCCCGCGACCGGCGCTCAGTTCAAGAAAGAAGCCGACAAGCAGGTCAAGGTGACCATTGCCAAGGCGCTCAAGGACAGCGTGAACGCCTGATCTCTGCCATCGGTGGAGACACGTGAACGAAGGGTCGCTTTGGCGGCCCTTTTTCTTTGGCGATTGCCAGCAGGCAAAAGCGTCAATAGCCGCCAGAAGAGACCTGCGCGCGGGATTTCCATTCGAACTTGTTGCCCTGCCCATCGTCGGTCGGGATATCCAGCATGGCGGCGCGTTCGTAGACCACCTGCGTGGGGACGTTCAGCGTGTCGGCCACAAGATTGGCGCGGCCCTCGTACCAGAGGCTGCAAAACTCTTCGCGTGGCATCAGCAGGATCCGGGCAAAGCGCACGGCCTCTGCCTGCGCAGCGCGGTCGGTCGGTCTGAGCAGCGCCTGAATCCCGCACCCGGGAAAGGCCTCACGGGTCACCGGCACATGCAAAATCCAGTGTCCGACCCCCATCGCCGCCATAAAGCGATCCTGCCGCGGCTTTCCCTTTTTGGGCAGCCAGATACAGGCTTTGCGCTCTACAGGCACGTCCAGCAAAATTTCGTGCGGCGGGCTTGAGTACTCAAGATCGACGTTCATGGCGCGACAGATCGGGTCCATCGGATCGCCGTGCGGCAACTTCATTCCGGGGGATTGCGCCACCAGATCGTCGATGATTTCCTCGATCTCGGCGTCGCTGGCACCTGTCGCCTGTGGTTCCACATAGGCATAACTTGGGTATTTGGGCGGCATGGGACTCTCCGCTTAGGCAAATGGCGCATGGTGTTGACCAGCCCGGTTGCCAATTTTTGTCACGGAAAGGGTTTCCAAACCCTGAACAGAGCGCAGAACTGCTAAGATTGCAGGCGTTTTGCCCCGCGTCAGCCTTTTGCGGCACCGATCAGCGTGCCAAGTGACTGCCTCTGGCGGGTGTTCTTGTCAAAGTTCGCTTCGGCCAGCCACGTCTCATAGGCGCCGCGCAGCGCGGGCCATTCACTGTCCAGAATCGAATACCACGCGGTATCGCGATTGCGCCCCTTATAGACCAGCGCCTGACGAAACACGCCCTCAAAGGTGAATCCCAACCGCAGCGCCGCGCGGCGTGAGGGCGCGTTCAGCGCGTCACATTTCCATTCGTAGCGGCGATAGTCGAGGTCTTCAAAGACATGGCGCATCAGCAGATACTGCACCTCGGTCGCCGCGCGGGTGCCCTGCAACGCGGGCGAGAAGTGGATAAAGCCCACCTCGATGGACGCGGCCTGCGGGTTGATCCGCAACAGCGAAAGGAACCCGACAGCACGGCCATCGACCAGCACGGCAAAGAACAGCGGATCACGGCTTGCGGCCTTGGCCGCCACCCAGTCATGCGCCTGCTGGCGGTCCTCAAAGGGGGTTTCCTCGCCCAGATAGGTCCAGCCAGCGGGATCAGTGAAGGCGTCAAAGATGCCATCGGCATGGTCCACCGACAGCGGTTCCAGCACCGCGTACCGGCCCTGCAACGCCTGATGCGGCGGCAGCGGACGGGGCAGGGGCAGGTCGACGGGCAACCCGATGGGTTGCCCGTATTCGTTCAAACGGTGGTCCATACCTCAGCCAAACACGCGGCCAAGCGCCCCGTCGACAGCTGTCAGGATTTCGTCGATATCGTCCTTGGTGGCGATCAGCGCGGGCGAGAAACACAGCGTGTTGTTGCGACCGGGGACAGAGCGGTTGGTGGCACCGATGATGACACCCTGCGCCATGCAGTCGCCCACCACCGCCTGCACCTTTGCCTCTGCCACCGGGTCCTTGGTGGCGCGGTCCGAAACCAGTTCCGCCCCCAGAAACAGACCCTTGCCGCGCACATCGCCGATCACGACGTGGCGGTCGGCCAGCGCGTTCAACTGGTCCAGCATGTAGTCGCCCATCGCTACGGTGTTGCCTAGCAGGTCCTCATCCTCGATGATCGCCATGTTCTCGATCGCCGCCGCCGGACCGGCGGTGCAGCCGCCAAAGGTAGAGATGTCGCGGAAGTAGTTCATCGGATCGCTGGCATCGTCCTTGAACAGCTCAAACACCCGTTCCGAGGTCACGCAGCAGGCAATCGCGGCATAGCCCGACGCCACACCCTTGGCCATGGTCACGAAATCCGGCTCGATCCCGTAGTGCTGATAGCCAAACCAGGTGCCGGTGCGCCCCACGCCGCAGACCACCTCATCGATGTGCAGCAGGATGTCGTACTTGCGGCAAATCTCCTGCACCTTCTGCCAATAGCCATCGGGCGCGGGGATCACGCCGCCGCCTGCCGTCACCGGCTCTAGGCAGAGCGCGCCCACGGTGTCCGGCCCTTCGGCAAGGATCACCTGTTCGATCTGCTCCGCCGCCCAGAGGCCATAGTTGTCTTCCGGTGCGCCGTCCTGCTCGTGGCGGCGATATTCCAGACAATGCGGCACCCGCACGAAACCGGGGGCAAAGGGGCCGTACTGCGCGTTACGCTCATCCTGACCGCCCGCCGACAGGCAGGCGATGGTGGTGCCGTGATAGTCGCGGTCGCGGTAGAGGATTTTATGCTTCTTGCCGCCGTACCGTTTGTGCGCGATCTGGCGCACCATCTTGAACGCCTTCTCATTCGCCTCGGAGCCCGAGTTGCAATAGTAGACCCGCGTCAGGCCCGGCATCTTGTCGATCAGCTTTTCGGAAAACAGCGCGCCCGGCACCGATCCAGCGGACCCCGCGAAATAGTTGATGCGCATCAGCTGGTCATAGACCGCCTTGGCGATCCGCTCACGCCCGTAGCCGACGTTGACCGTCCAGACGCCGCCGGACACCGCATCCAGATGCTCCTTGCCCGCCTGATTCCAGACGCGCATGCCCTTGCCCTCGATGATGATGTTCGGGTCCTTGCTCTCAAACCCTTTGTGCTGGATCAGGTGATGCCAGACGTGGGCCTTGTCGGCCTCGACAACATGGCTGAGGTCGTTCTGCGAATAGGTGCCGTCCATTCTGTTGCTCTCCTTGGGCCGTCGCGCGGTTTGCGTGGGGATGATATCACATGGGCCAGTTTTGTGGGCAGTCGTTAGGTCCAGATTTTCCGCGCGTATAGGTCCAAAGTTGCAGGGTTAGACCGATTCTGCGAGATCTGCGCCGCGCGTTTTCAAACATTTTCAGCACGATAGATAGATTTGGCTTTCTGGAAAAGAACAACTGTTGCGATGAAATCCGGCGCATCATCGGGAAAAACCGTTGATCCATTGCCCGTTTTCCGGTCCGAATTGGGCAGAGCGCCCGGCACGAGGCGCCGCCAAGCGCGCTACCCCGTGCGTAAGGACCGATCCGCCGGTGGGGCGGACAGATAACAGGGAGAACGACAATGACGATCAAGACCACCCTCACAGGGGCCGCCTCGGCCCTTGCCATGCTGGCCGGAACGCAGGCTGCCTTTGCCGCTGGCCACAGCGAAATCACCGTGGGCTATTTCCTCGAATGGCCAATGCCGTTCCAGTATGCCAAGGCGACGGGCATGTATGACGAAGAGATGGGCGTTACCATCAACTGGGTCAGCTTTGACACCGGCACCGCCATGTCGGCGGCGATGGCCTCTGGCGATGTGCAGCTCAGCGTGTCGCAGGGTGTTCCGCCTTTCGTGGTGGCGACCAGCGCCGGGCAGGACTTGCAGATCCTCGACGTGGCCGTCAGCTATTCGGACAACGACAACTGCGTCGTGCTGGAAGCGCTGGAAATCGACAAGGACTCGGCCAAGGAACTCGAAGGCAAGAAGGTCGCCGTGCCGCTCGGCACCGCCGCGCACTATGGCTTTCTCAAGCAGATGGGTCACTTTGGCGTCGACATCGGCACGATGGAAGTTGTCGATATGGCCCCGCCCGATGGTGCCGCCGCCCTTGCACAGGGTTCGGTGGACATGGCCTGCGGTTGGGGCGGCTCGTTGCGCCGCATGAAAGAGCACGGCAACATTCTGCTGACCGGGGCCGAAAAGGAAGAACTGGGCATTCTGGTCTTTGACGTCACCTCCGGCCCGGCGGGCTGGGTGGCCGAGAATTCGGACGTGGTGTCGGCGTTCCTCAAGGTGACAGCCGAGGCCAACGCCATGTGGGCGGATGAGGCGAACCACGCCAAGATGCTTCCGGTGATCGCCGAAGATGCGGGTATGGACGTGGACGCCACGATGGCCACCATCTCGACCTTCATCTTCCCGACCGTCGAAGAACAGCTGACCGCCAAATGGCTGGGCGGCGGCGCGCAGGAGTTCATGAAGGGCGTCGCTGATGTCTTTGTTGCGGCAGGCTCCATTGATGCCGCGCTCGACAGCTACGCCGACAATGTGAACGTCGGTCCGCTGAGCGACGCGAACGGCATGTAAGGCACAGCCCGGGCACCCACAGGGGTGACCCGGGCCAACAGGGTCCGTCGCGATCCTGACGAAAGGCGTCTCAGGACGCCTTTCCCCCTCCTGCAACATCCAGCGAAAGACCGGAGGCCATGAGCGGATTAACCATCGAAAAGATCTCCATGCGGTTCGACCTGCCCAACGGGTCTTCCGTTCAGGCGCTCAAGGACGTGTCTTTGCACCTCGCCGAAGGCGAATTGCTGAGCGTGCTGGGCCCCTCGGGCTGCGGTAAGACCACGCTTTTGAATATCGTCGCGGGCTTTCTGGCGCCCACCGACGGCACGATCACCCTCAACGGTCACCGCGTGAAAGGGCCCGATGCCGAACGCGGCATGGTGTTTCAGCAAGGCGCGCTGTTCGAATGGATGAGCGTGCGCGAAAACGTCAGCTTTGGCCCCCGTATGGCGGGCAAGCGTGAGCGCGACTGGGGCAGCCATGTCGATCACCTGCTGGACGTGGTCGGCCTGCGCGACTTCAAGGAAAAGGCGGTCTATGAATTGTCGGGCGGGATGCAACAGCGTGTGGCGCTGGCCCGCTGTCTGGCCAATGACCCCGACGTGATCCTGATGGACGAACCGCTGGGCGCGCTGGACGCCCTGACCCGTGAAAAAATGCAAGGTCTGGTGCTGAAGCTGTGGAAAGAGACCGGCAAGACCATCATCCTGATCACCCACTCTGTCGAAGAGGCGCTGCTGCTGGGCGAACGCCTGCTGGTCATGGCCCCGCGTCCGGGGCGCATTCACCGCGAATATCGTCTGCCGTTTGCCGACATGGGCGTGAACGCCGACCTGCGCGAGGTCAAGAAACACCCTGACTTCGGGGAGAAACGCGAAGAAATCCTTGGCATGATCTGGGACATGGAAGAAGAAATCATGGGTCGCGCGGAGGAAAGCGCATGATCGTCTTTGCCCTTTATATCGCCATCTTCATCGTCTCTTTCGTGGTGGTGAAATTTGTCGTCCACAAAACGGTAACCGACTACACCTCGCTCAAGACCGTGACCTTTGGCGACGAATCGGCGGTGACGCCGAACCGGATCGCCAGCGTGATCTCCGTCCTGTCGATCTTCCTGCTCTGGGGGGCCTTTACCGGGTCGTCCTATGTGCCGCGCTTCCTGCACGCGCCGGGGCCCTTTATCGGCGACGCGACATTCACCTACACCGCCGAAGCTGAGGGGCAATCGCCCGACGATGCCACGGTAACGGTCCGCGTCTTCGAGGTGGGGACAGAGGTCGAGGATCCGGTCGTCGACCCCGGCGACGGCTGGGCCAAAAATGACATCGACACGGTGGGTGCGTGGCGCTCTGGCCTGATCCGGGTGGACAACAACGACGAGTTTGGCCGCGACGAAGGGCACACCGTCGTCGCCATCAACGGCGAACCCATCGCGCCCGGACAATCGGTGCAGACCAAATTCGGCCGCGTGGGCATGTCGCCCAAAGGCACGCTGAACTTCGAGCCCGCAAAAGGCTGGCAGATGGAACCGATCTGGCTGCCCGCGCCAGAGGCCGTGCTGGCCCGACTTGGTGAGATCGCAAAGGAGGGCTATCGCGGCTCTACCCTGTGGGAGCATTTGGGATACTCGCTGTTCCGGGTGGTCGTGGGCTTTTTCTTTGGCGCGCTGGTGGGCATCCCGCTGGGCTACGCCATGGGCCTGTCGAACTGGTTCCGGGGATGGTTCGATCCGATCGTCGAATTCATGCGCCCGGTGCCGCCGCTGGCGCTGATCCCGCTGGTGATCATCTGGGCGGGCATCGGCGAAGTGGGCAAGATTATCCTGCTGTTCTTGGCCGCGCTCTGGATCATGGCCATCGCGGCCCGCGCGGGGGTGTCGGGCGTGTCGATCTCCAAGGTCCACGCGGCCTATTCGCTGGGCGCGTCAAAGTTTCAGATCATGCGCCACGTGATCATGCCGAACTCGCTGCCGGAAATCTTCACCGGGGCGCGGGTGGCAATGGGCGTTTGCTGGGGCACTGTTGTGGCCGCTGAACTGGTGGCGGCGGAAAAGGGCGCGGGCATGATGATCATGGTGGCGTCGAAATTCCAGCTGACCGACATCGTGATCATGGGGATCATCCTGATCGGGGTCATCGGCTTTGGCATCGATATCCTGATGCGGATCGCCGAAAAGGCGCTGGTGCCCTGGAAGGGGCGCACCTGAGGGCCAACGGGCGTCGAAATTGCGGGGGCGGGACGTCGTAGGGCGCTCGTCCCGGCCTTTGGCCGTGACATCGCCCCGCCCACCGTCCCGCGACGCGCGCCGGTGGCGCGTGGGTCAGTCGGCGGCGACGGGGGCTGCCGGATCAGGCGGGCCAGCCTCCGAGCTCATCTGGTCAAGCTGTGTCAACAGCGCCTTGACCTGCGCGTCCAGCCAGATACGGCCCTTGTCCACCGTGGCGACATAGGCGTCGAGGACGGGGGCCGCTTGCGGCACCTGTTGCGACAGTTTCGGCGCGCCGACGTAGAGGCCCACGCCGATCACCGCCAACAACACCATCAGCATAAAGCCACGCGCAAAGGGGTTGCCGGTCTGGCGCGGTTTGCCGCCAGAGCGTGTTCCGGCGTCACGGTCGATCACCCGCGGCTCGGATGAGGCGCGCAGGGTCTGATTGATTTCCTCTACGTCCGGCAGCAACTCGCGACGTGACGCGGCAGCCGCTGCCACGGCCGCAGCCTGCAATTCGGCATCCTCGGGCGAGGGCGGCGGGACGGGGCGACCAGACCCTTGGGCGATCTCCTCACCTTTGAGCCGCGCCATGCGTTCGCGGCTTTCGCGGGCGCGGCGGGTCTTTTCATCCTCACCCGGCGGTTCAAGCCCCAGATCAGGCTGCGTTTCCAGCCCTTCGGCGGCGCGCTGGCGTGCCTCGAATTCACGTTCCTCCCGAAACAACTCGGCCATCTCCGGGTCGATCTTTTTCTTGGGGGTGGGCAGGTCCGGATCTGGCAGGTCGGGTGCGGCGATAGGCTCAGGTGCCGCATTTGGTCCCGCATCGGGCGCAGGCGCGGATGCGGGCGCAGATTGGACCGCCGGGTCCTGTGACACCCGCTTTTGAAACCACGTATGGCCGCAGTTCGAACATTGCACGTCGCGGCCCGCCTCGGGGATCACTTCGAGGGGCACGTCATATTGCGCGCCGCAATTTGGGCAAATCAGCCGCATTCCGTCCCGAACCCCTGTTTCTTCCCGCGTGTGTCGTCTTGTGCGATGCCCCTTCGGGCCTGCGCGTGAACCTTAAGCTGCCCGTTTCGGCGGGAAAAGTCCAATTCTGCCGCCCGCGCGTTGCAACGGCCCGATACCTCGGGCAAAACTGCGGCCAGAACAACAATGCAGAGGCAGTGCCCCCGTGATCGAGCTGGACAATGTGGCCTATTCCTACAGCGGAGCGGCGCTGTTTTCCGGCCTGTCCCTGCAACTGGCGCCGGGGTCGTTCCATTTCCTGACCGGCCCGTCGGGATCGGGCAAGACGACGTTCCTGAAGCTCTGCTACGGCGCATTGAGGGCGACAGAAGGGCGTGTGTCGGTCTTTGACTCCGATGTCGCGGACATGGACCGCGACGCGGTGGCCTACGCGCGCCGCCGCATCGGCGTGGTGCATCAGGACTGCCAGTTCCTTGACCACCTGCCATTGGCGGAAAACGTGGCGCTGCCACTGACCGTCACCGGGCAGGCCACCGTCGATCAGGTCGACAACCTGCGCGAGCTGCTGACCTGGGTCGGGCTGACTGCCAAGGCCGAGGCGCTGCCGCCAGAACTGTCGGGCGGCGAACGCCAGCGCGCCGCGCTGGCCCGCGCGCTGATCCTCAGCCCGGATGTGATCCTTGCGGATGAGCCCACCGGCAACGTCGACTGGGAGATGTCGCAGCGCCTGCTGCGCCTGCTGGTCGAGTTGAACAAGATGGGCAAGACGGTGATGATCGCCACCCACGACCTGATGCTGATCCGCGCCGCCAAAAGCCTTGTGCCCGCGCGCATCCTGCGCATCGCGGGCGGCACACTGCAATCGGCGGGGGCGGACCTGTGATCGCGATGCTGGACCGGTTCAAAGGGCTGATCGCCCGTGACGCAGGCGCCGACCGCGTGGTGCCGCCCGCCGGGTTTACCGTGCGTCTGACGCTGTTCACTGCTGCTGCGATGGCCTTTCTGACGGTGTTTGCCCTTGCCCTCAGCCTTGCCGCCGGGCGGCTTGCGACCACATGGGGCGACGAACTGGCCCGCGCCTCGACCATCCGCATTTCCGCTCCCGAGGGGCAACTGGCGGCGCAAACCGCCACCGTCCTGCGGGTGCTGGACCAGACACCGGGGGTCGACTCGGCCCGCGCCCTGACGGCGGATGAACAACGCGCCTTGTTAGAGCCGTGGTTCGGCCCCGACCTGCCGCTGGAAAGCCTGCCGATGCCGCAGCTGATCGAGGTGCAGGAGGCATCGGGCGGCTACGATGCCGACGGGTTGCGCCTGCGCCTTCAGGCAGAGGCACCGGGGGCGGTGCTGGACGAGCACAACCGTTGGCGCAGGCCGCTGGTCACGGCGGCGGGGCGCTTGCGGCTGCTGGGATGGGCGGCGATCGTACTGATCGGCGCGGCCACCGGGGCCATGGTCACACTGGCTGCCCATGCCGCACTGGCCGCCAACGCGCAGGTCATCGCGGTGCTGCGGCTGGTGGGCGCGACGGATGGTTATATCGCGGGGGCGTTTGTGCGCCGCTTTACCCTGCGCACGCTGACAGGGGCGGCGGTGGGGACGCTTGTTGGCCTCATTGCGCTGCTGCTGATGCCGTCTGCCGGGGACACCGGCGGCATCCTGACCGGCCTGCGGTTTAGCGGGGTGCAATGGCTCTGGCCGCTGCTGGTGCCACTTCTGGCCGCCGCCGTGGCCTTTCTGGCAACTGAACTGGCCGCGCGCCGTGTTCTGGGGGAGCTGGCCTGATGCGCTGGGTGATGTCCTTTCTCTTTGTCGTGCAGATGTATGCCATGATGGCGATCATGGGCATCGTCTTTCTGCCTTGGGCGCTGTTGTCACATCACGGTGCTCGCGCCGCCTGCAAGACGTACTGCCGCTGGGTGCGCTTCACCGCCCGCTGGATGGTCGGCCTGCGCACAGAGGTGCGCGGCCCGATCCCGCAGGATGAGGTCCTGATCGCTGCCAAACACCAAAGCTTTCTCGACATCATCCTGATCTTTGGCGCGATCCCGGCGGGCAAGTTCATCATGAAACGTGAACTGATGTGGGCCCCGGTCATCGGCCAATACGCCCTGCGCATCGGCTGCGTCCCGGTGGCGCGCGGCAAACGCGGGCAGGCCATCGCCAAGATGCTGAAAGATGTGCATGACGGCGCGGCCCTTCCCGGCCAGCTGATCATCTACCCCCAAGGCACCCGCATCGCGCCGGGGGTCAAGGCCCCGTACAAGGTCGGTACCGCGCTGCTTTATGAACAGACCGGGCAGGCCTGCGTTCCGGCGGCAACCAACGTGGGGCTGTTCTGGCCGCGCAAGGGGATCTATCGCAAACCGGGTCTGGCTGTGGTGGAATTCCTGCCCCGAATAGAGCCGGGACTGGACCGGGATAGTTTTCTCCAGCAGTTGCAGGAAGAGGTGGAAACCGCCTCCAACGCCCTTATGAAAGAGGCCGGTTTCGATGCGCAGGCTTGACACACTCGACGATCTGCACGCGCTCTACGGCGCACCCGCCCCGGCCGCACTGGGCAAGGTCGCCACCCGCCTGACCCCGCTCTACCGCCAATGGATCGAGGGCGCACGCTTTGGCGTGCTGTCCACCGTGGGGCCGGAGGGCGTCCACGGCTCACCCCGTGGCGATGATGGCCCTGTTGTGCGGGTGGTGGATGAGAATACGCTGATGATGCCCGACTGGTGGGGCAACAACCGGCTCGATTGCCTGCGCGACATCGTGCAGGACGGGCGCGTGGCGCTGTTGTTTCTGGTGCCGGGCACCAACACCACCGTGCGCGTCAATGGCCACGCCTTTCTGACCGACGATGCGGACCTGCGCCACAGCTTCGCCAAAGGCGACAAGCAGCCCGCCACCGTCATCGTGATCGAACTGGCAGAGGTCTACACCCAATGCGCCAAGGCCCTGATGCGCTCCGCCCTCTGGACCTGCGGCAACATCTCCGGGGGCCTGCCGAAAAGCGGTGAGATCATGGCCGACATGACCAACGGCGCATATGGCGGCAAGGACTATGACCGAACCTACGCGGAATACGCCAAGCCCAAGATGTGGTAGCCGCTCAGCCCGGCGGGTCGGAATAGAAAAGCGTCAAAGAACTGCCCGCGCCGTCTTCCATCTCGGGATATGCGAAAAACACCACGCCTCGCCGCTCGGGTGTCATTGCCTCACCACGCATCCAGCCGCGTGAAGTCGTGCCTTCGCCTAGGGTCACAGCGGGATCAAACGCCAGATCAGGAAAACTGTCCAATACGATCGGCTCGATCCGCGCCGCCAGCGTTTCCGCGTCAGCAAGGCTCAGTGCGTTGGGAACATGGGTTGAGATTTCGCACCTTGCGTCGGACATCTCCAGAAAACTTGCTGCAACCGGGTCCACCCACATTCGCGTTCCCTCAAGGAATCGAACGGAAACCAGTTTCCGGTACGGTGGTTCGGGCAGGTCCTCGCCAATCGCCTGCCGCACGCAGACCTCTTCGAACAGCGTTGCGATCCGCTGATCTCTGGGTGGCGGTGCCCATATCAGGCCCCCGGCCATGTAGCCGACACATCCGCCAACAATGACGATGGCACTCATGATGGCCTTGTTCACAAAGCTTCCCGCCCATCAACCGATCAACCCAGAAAGCGGGCGGCAGTCCCGAACGTGACCGCCGCCCCCAACTTCTTCTTGGTAAAAATACCTCCACGGGGGTGCGGGGGTGTGAAACCCCCGCTCGGCTCTTGCCGCCCACGCAGGCTTACATGTGGATCGCGCCGTCACCACAGGCCAGTGCCGCCTCACGCACCGCCTCCGAGAACGTCGGGTGCGCGTGGCAGGTCAGGGCGATATCCTCGGCAGAGGCACCGAACTCCATGCCGACGCAGATCTCATGGATCAGATCGCCTGCCGCCGGACCGATGATGTGACAGCCAAGGATGCGGTCGGTTTCCTTATCCGCCAGCAGCTTGACGAAGCCGTCACCCTGAAACACCGCCTTGGCGCGGCCATTGCCCATGAAAGAGAACTTGCCAACCTTGTAGGAAACGCCCTCTTCCTTCAGCTGCGCTTCGGTCTTGCCGACAGAGGCAACCTCGGGCGTGGTGTAAATCACGCCGGGGATCACGCCATAGTTGACGTGGCCATGTTTGCCCGCGATCACCTCGGCGGCGGCCATGCCCTCATCCTCGGCCTTATGCGCCAGCATCGGGCCGTCGATGGCGTCGCCGATGGCATAGACGCCCGGCACATTGGTGCGCCACTTGGCGTCGGTCTTGATCTGCCCGCGCGGACTCAACTCGACCCCCAGCGCGTCCAGTCCCAGTCCGTCGGTGTAGGGTTTGCGGCCCGTTGCCACCAACACAACATCCGCGTCCACGGTGTGTTCGCTGTCATCCTTGCGCAGCTTGTAGGTCACCTTGGCCTTGGTCTTCAGCGTCTCGACCTTGGACACCGCCGCGCCAAGGGTGAATTCCAGCCCCTGCTTCTTGAGAATCTTCAGCAGACCCTTCTGCACGTCGCTGTCCATTCCCGGCGTGATCTGGTCAAGGTATTCGATCACATGCACCTCGGTCCCCAGACGCCTGTAAACCGATCCCAGCTCCAGCCCGATCACACCGGCCCCGATCACCACCATCTTTTTCGGCACCTTCGGCAGGTCCAGCGCCCCGGTCGAGGTCACGACGATCTTTTCGTCGATCGTCACCTCGGCCCCCGGCACCGACGACGGCTCCGACCCGGAGGCGACGATGATGTTCTTGGCCTCATGGACCTCATCGCCGACCTTGACCTTGCCCGCCTCAGGGATCGAGGCCCAGCCCTTGATCCAGTCGACCTTGTTCTTCTTGAACAGGAATTCGATACCCTTGGTGTTCTGATTCACAACATCCTGCTTGTAGCTCTTCATCTGCTCCCAATCGACCGAAGGCGATTTGCCCTTCAGGCCCATGGCGGCAAAGTTGTGCTCTGCCTCGTGCAGCGAATGGGTCGCGTGCAGCATCGCCTTGGACGGGATGCAGCCGATGTTCAGACAGGTGCCGCCAAGGGTCTCGCGCCCTTCGACGCAGGCGGTTTTCAGACCCAGCTGTGCCGCGCGGATTGCAGCCACGTAGCCGCCGGGGCCTGCGCCGATGACGATGAGGTCATATTGTGCCATGAAGTTTTCCTTTCAGTGTCAGCGGGGCAGGGGCGCATGGCCCCATGACTGCCTGCGGCAGCCGTCCCCCGGAATGGATACAGCCCAAAGAGGGCCGGGGTTGGTGCGGGCCGGAGAATTCATAGCAAAGCCACCAGCAGCATAAGTGCGGTGGCGCCGAAACCCACCATCCAGATGACCGACCGCCACGGCGTCCAGCCGAAGTAATAGGCCGGCACATACAGCGCGCGGGCGATCAGATAGACGAGTGACAGTCCCGCGGTCAGCCCGTTGCCCTGATCTGAAAAGGTAATCACGAAGACCGCGATAGAGAACAGGATCAGCCCTTCGAAATGGTTGTTCAACGCCCGCAGCAGTCGCGCGGTCTTGGGCGATAGCTGATCCTCCAGCGATCCGCCCAGCCGCGCGCGGTCGCGCGGGCCGAGCGTCTTGCCAGTACCAAGCTCAAGGTTGGCGGGCACCGACATCAGCACAAATTGCACAACCTGCAACAGCGCGGCGAGCGTGAGGGCAGTCAGTTCCGGGGTCATCGCGGCCCCCCGTCCCGGGTCTGACCCGGGACCTCAGGGCTGGCATTGTGCGGCGTCGGGGCGGTCATACAGATACCTTTCCACGGGTCCACGCCGCGCGATTTTGCGGCGTCAGCAGGCGCGCGCGGCTGTCGTTGAACCAGTCCTGACAGGCTTTCTCGGCCGTGGCGATAGCCGGGTCTGCGCGCCATTCGGCCAAGGTTTCGCGCAGCGCAGGCACGCGATCTGCCAGCCAAGGCTCCTCGACCTCGTTGCGATTGGCCTTGCGGTGCCAGGGGCTGTTGAGATGGTACTTCGTGTCGCCCTGACGGCCCTGACCGTCGCCACGGTCGTTCTTCATCAGAAAGCAATCCTCAGAGCGTATCGCATAGTGAAACAGGTGCGCGGTCTTGGGACGGGCGGCAATGTAATGCGGGCGAAAGCGGGCGCTTTTGGGGTTATACAGCGTGCGATTGTCCAAAAGCTCGCCATCGGGCGACATCACCACCGGATCATCGACCTGCGGGTCCAGCGGGTTGTGATCGGTGGCGCGGGCAAAACTGGCCACCCGGAACAGGCATTTGGTCTTGGTCTCACGCGGCACCGGGGCGGGTTCGGCGCGGGTATTGCGCTCTGTCACCAGATCGCCGGGGGTCCAGTGTGTCACGCCTGAAGCGCCAAACGCCCGCCACGGAAAGGCGACCACATCTGCCTGCTCGGTGCGTGCCATCAGGTCTGCCAAAGAGCCGTCCAGCAACGCCAGAAATTCATCGCTGTCGATGTGCAGGACATGGGTGATGCCAGCGTTGCGGGCATGGCGCAGAACAAGGTCCATGCCGCTGTCCTGCGGCGCGGCCCCTGCGGGCACCTCTTGCGCGATATGGGTGACAAGCCCCTTGGCCGCCAGCGCCTCCAGCAGCGCGTCTGACCCGTCGGTGATGTCGTTCGTCACCACGATCACCTCATCAAAGCCAAGCGCCCGGTGATGCGCCAGCCATTCCAGCAGGAATATGCCTTCGTTGCGCATGCAGGCGGCAAGGGCGATGCGCAACGAATGGGACGTTTTGTCTTGGGCATCGCTCATGAGGGACGGGCGCAATTCGGTGAGGTGGGCAAGGTGCGCAATGAATGCGCACCTGTTCAATGGGTAGGTGTAGGCCGGGCTTCAGCCCGGCCTTTGAGGCGAATTACAGATCCATCAGCAACCGGCGCGGATCTTCCAGCGCTTCCTTGACGCGGACAAGGAAAGTCACAGCACCTTTGCCATCGACGATGCGGTGATCGTAGGACAGGGCAAGGTACATCATCGGGCGGATCTTGATCTCACCGTTGATGACCATCGGGCGGTCCTGAATCTTGTGCATGCCAAGGATGCCGGACTGCGGCGGGTTCAGGATCGGCGAGGACATGAGCGAGCCATAGACGCCGCCGTTGGAGATGGTGAAGGTGCCGCCCTGCATTTCCGCCATCGACAGCTTGCCGTCACGGGCGCGCTTGCCCTTTTCCGCGATGGCCTTCTCGATCTCGGCAAAGGACATCTTGTCGGCGTCGCGGATGACCGGAACCACCAGACCCTGCGGCGTGCCCGCCGCGATGCCCATGTGGACAAAGTTTTTGTAGACGATGTCGGTGCCGTCGATTTCGGCGTTCACTTCCGGCACTTCTTTTAAAGCGTGGCAGCAGGCCTTGGTGAAGAAGGACATAAAGCCAAGGCGCGCGCCGTGCTTCTTCTCGAACAGATCCTTGTATTCCTTCCGCAGGGCCATCGTCTCGGTCATGTCCACCTCGTTGTAGGTGGTCAGGATCGCGGCGGCGTTCTGGGCGTCTTTCAGGCGGCGCGCGATGGTCTGGCGCAGGCGGGTCATCTTGACCCGTTCCTCACGCGCAGCATCGTCTGCCGGGACGGGGGCGCGCGGCGCGGCGGCGGCAGGGGCCGCAGCCTTGGGGGCGGCGCTGGCCGCAGCCACGGCAGCGGCGACATCGGGTTTGGTCACGCGGCCATCGCGGCCTGTGCCCTCAACCTGTTCCCGCTTGACGCCGGCCTCTGCCATCGCCTTTTCGGCGGCGGGGCCGTCCTTGATGTCCTTGCCGGGTCCACCGTCCCCGGCGGGCGGGGTGGTGTACTGCTCGCCGCCCGCAGCTTCAGCCTTGGCCGCCGGGGCTGCGGCACCCGCGCCCGAGGACAGAACCGCCAGCTTGGCGTCGGCCTGCACGGTGTCGCCTTCCTTGGCGACGATTTCGGTCAACGTGCCAGCGGCGGGGGCGGGCACCTCGACGGACACCTTGTCGGTTTCCAATTCGCACAGCATCTCATCCTGCGCGACCTGATCGCCGACCTTCTTGAACCATGTCGAGACGGTCGCCTCTGTCACCGACTCGCCCAGCGTGGGCACCATGACGTCAACACTGGCCGAGGCCTCACTGCCCGAGGCAGCGGGCGCATCGTCTGCGGCCGCCTTGGGCGCCGCGTCAGAGCCGCTGGCCCCTTCGGAGATATTGGCCAAGAGGGCGTCGACGCCCACGGTCTCTCCTTCACCGGCCACGATGTCGCTGAGGGTGCCAGCGACGGGCGAGGGCACCTCGACCGTGACCTTGTCGGTTTCAAGCTCGCAGAGCATCTCGTCCACCGCCACGGCATCGCCGGGCTTCTTGAACCAGGTTGCGACCGTTGCTTCGGTCACAGATTCCCCAAGCGTGGGAACACGCACTTCGGTCATGATCTCAGTTTCCTTCCATCGTCAGCGCTTCGTTCACGAGCGCCTCTTGCTGTGCTTTGTGCTGGCTGGCCAGACCCGTCGCAGGGCTGGCCGATGTGGCGCGACCCACGTAACGCGGGCGCGGGTGGTCGGCCTTGATACGGCCAAGGACCCATTCGATATTGGGCTCGATAAAGGTCCAGGCCCCCTGGTTCTTGGGCTCTTCCTGACACCAGAGCATCTCGGCCTGCTTGAAGCGTTCCAATTCCTTGACCAGACTGATCGCCGGGAACGGATAGAACTGTTCGACCCGCAGCAGATAGATGTCATCGATGCCGCGCGCGTCGCGTTCCTCCAGCAGGTCGTAGTAGACCTTGCCCGAACACATCACCACGCGCTTGATCTTGTCGTCGGCCACCAGCTTGGTGTCGCTCTCACCGGATTCCGCGCTGTCCCACAACACGCGGTGGAATGACGACCCGCCGGTGAAATCCTTGGCGGTCGACACGCACAGCTTGTGCCGCAACAGCGACTTGGGCGTCATCAGGATCAGCGGCTTGCGGAAGGTCCGGTGCAGCTGGCGGCGCATGATGTGGAAATAGTTGGCGGGTGTCGAACAGTTTGCCACGATCCAGTTGTCCTGACCGCAGGCCTGCAAAAACCGTTCCAGTCGTGCCGATGAGTGTTCCGGCCCTTGACCCTCAAACCCGTGCGGCAGCAGGCAGACAAGGCCCGACATCCGCAGCCATTTCGATTCACCGGAACTGATGAACTGGTCGAACATGATCTGCGCGCCATTGGCAAAGTCACCGAACTGCGCCTCCCACAGGGTCAGCGCGTTGGGTTCTGCCAGCGAATAGCCGTATTCGAACCCCAGCACCGCGTATTCCGACAGCGCACTGTCGATCACCTCATAGCGGGCCTGTCCCTCGCGGATGTTGTTGAGAGGATAGTAGCGCTCTTCGGTCTCTTGGTTGATAAAGGCCGAATGCCGCTGCGAGAACGTCCCCCGCGTGCTGTCCTGACCGGACAGACGCACCGGATACCCTTCGAGTTGCAGCGACCCAAAGGCCAGCGACTCTGCCGTGGCCCAGTCAAACCCTTCGCCGCTCTCGAACATCTTGGCCCGTGTTTCGATCAGGCGGCCCACCGTGCGGTGGATCGGGAACCCGTCGGGCACCCGCGTCAGCGCAGTGCCGATGTCCTTCATCGCCTCTTTGGACAGTGATGTCTTGCCGCGCTGGTATTTGCCCTCTTTCTGCTTGTCGAGGTGCGACCACCGGCCATCCAGCCAGTCCGCCTTGTTTGGGCGGTACACTTTGCCCGCCTCGAATTCCTCGTTCAGCTTTGCCTGAAAGGCGGCCTTCATGTCCTCGATCTCGCCTTCGGGGATCAGCCCGTCCTTGACCAGACGTTCGGTGTACAGGGTCAGCGTGGTCTTCTGCTTCTTGATCTTGTTGTACATGATCGGGTTGGTGAACATGGGCTCATCGCCCTCGTTGTGACCAAACCGGCGATAGCAGAAAATGTCGATCACCACGTCCTTGCCAAACTTTTGGCGGAACTCCGTGGCGACCTTGGCGGCATGCACCACGGCCTCTGGGTCATCGCCGTTGACGTGGAAAATCGGCGCCTCGACCACCAGCGCGTTGTCGGTGGGATAGGGCGAAGAGCGGGAAAAGTGCGGCGCGGTGGTAAAGCCGATCTGGTTGTTCACCACCACGTGCATGGTGCCGCCGGTGCGATGCCCGCGCAGGCCGGACAGGGCGAAACATTCCGCCACAACACCCTGACCGGCAAAGGCCGCGTCGCCGTGCAGCAGGATCGGCATGACCTGCGTGCGGTTCGCGTCGTTTAGCTGGTCCTGCTTGGCGCGGACCTTGCCCAGAACCACCGGGTTCACCGCCTCCAGGTGGCTGGGGTTGGCGGTCAGCGACAGGTGTACGCTGTTGCCGTCAAACTCACGGTCCGACGAGGCCCCAAGGTGGTACTTCACGTCGCCTGACCCATCGACATCCTCGGGCTTAAAGCTGCCGCCCTGAAATTCGTTGAAGATCGCCTTGTATGGCTTGTTCATGACGTTCGCCAGAACAGACAGGCGGCCCCGGTGGGGCATCCCGATGATGATTTCCTTGATCCCAAGGTTGCCGCCGCGCTTTATGATCTGTTCCATCGCGGGGATCAGGCTTTCGCCGCCATCAAGGCCGAACCGCTTGGTCCCCATGTATTTCACATGCAGGAACTTCTCAAAGCCTTCGGCCTCGACCATCTTGTTCAGGATCGCCTTGCGGCCTTCGCGGGTGAACTTGACCTCTTTGCCAAAGCCCTCGATCCGCTCTTTCAGCCAGCTTGCCTGCTCGGGGTCCGAAATGTGCATGTACTGCAGCGCAAAGGTGCCGCAATAGGTGCGGCGGATGATCGACAGGATCTCGCGCAGCGAGGCAATCTGCAGGCCCAGCACGTTGTCGATAAAGATCGGCCGGTCCATGTCCCCTTCGGTAAAGCCATAGCTTTTCGGGTCCAGTTCCGGGTGGTTCGAGGTGTCGCGCAGGCCCAGCGGATCCAGATCGGCGGCCAGATGGCCCCGGATGCGGAAGGCGCGGATGATCATCAACGCGCGGATGCTGTCCAGAACCGCGCGCTGGATCGCCTCGTCGCTGACGGTGACGCCCTTGGCCTCGGCCTTGTCCTTGATCTTTTTGGCGGCGCCTTTGGCCTCTGCCGGAACGGTGGGCATCGGCCACTCGCCGGTCAGCGCGCCAGTCAGATCATCGTCAGGCTGCGGCGGCCAGTCCTTGCGCGCCCAACTGGGGCCCTGCGCCTCTTTCTGCACGTCCATGTCGGCATCGCCAAGCTGGCTGAAAAACGCCGCCCATGCGTCATCGACCGCGTTCGGATCGGCGGCGTAACGGGCGTACATCTGTTCGAGGTACTCAGCGTTGTGCCCCTGCATAAAGCTGGAAGCGTGAAACAGGTCGTTGGGGCTTTGGTCGTTCATGAGGCTGGCCTTTCGAAGAAGGGCATGGGGGGATGGATTCGGATCAACGTATCAGCGGGCATCGGCACTGGGACGGCGGAGACAATCGAACGGAGGCGCAGGTCATAGCGACAACTCCCCGCGAAAGCCGCTGCGCGACAGTGTGCGGTACTTTGGCTCTGCCCCAAGCATGTCCGTCAGCTGCTGCCATTCCGCAGATGTTCCGCCATCTTTGCGGATCAGGGACAGGGTTGCGACCCACAGGCCGGGACGCGGTTGGCGCCCTTCGGTCGACACCGATGAGGCCCACGCATGTACATGTGTGACATAGGGAAAGGCATCTATCATCTTGTAGTACCAGTCACTCTGGCCTTCGTCGGCGATGAACAGGGCGCAGAACGCGGTCTTGGGCAGACCGTCGGCATCGCTGTTGTAAACGGCAAGCATCGCGCCATCGTCAAAACCGTAGGCCATGACACCGTCTTTTGCCAGATCCTCGCGCATGTCTGCGATCTGGGTGTCATAGACAGCGCGTTCCTGTTCGGCGTCGAACGGACCGCCCAAGGCCATGCGCGACGCAACGTGAAAGGTGCCGGTGGCGTCCAGCAGAGCGTCCTGTCCGGTAGCCTCCAATGGGGTCCAGCCGATCTGGCGGATCAACGGATCGGCCTCTGCCAATGGCTTGGCCGTGTTGCAGAGCGCCATGAAGGCGCCCTGCGGTGTATCAGGCGAGTCGGATCCCGATTGCGTCAGCCACCACGCCGCCGCCCCCGCGCCTGACAGCGCGAGGAAAGCAGCGGCAAGGAGGGGCACTAGGCGCGCCATTGCGTCAGCCGATCGCCTTCAGCACGGCCTCACCCAGCGTCGCGGGGCTGTCAGCGACCACGATACCAGCCTCTTTCATGGCCTCGATCTTGCTCTCTGCATCGCCTTTGCCGCCGGCGACAATCGCGCCCGCGTGGCCCATACGACGTCCCGGAGGGGCGGTGCGACCCGCGATGAAACCAGCGGTCGGCTTCCAACGGCCCTTCTTGCGCTCATCGGCAAGGAACTGTGCCGCCTCTTCTTCGGCAGAGCCACCGATCTCACCGATCATGATGATCGACTGGGTCTCATCGTCGGCCAGGAACATTTCCAGCACGTCGATATGCTCGGTCCCTTTGATCGGGTCGCCACCGATGCCCACGGCCGTCGATTGGCCAAGACCGATGTCCGCCGTCTGCTTGACCGCCTCATAGGTGAGCGTGCCCGAGCGCGACACCACACCAACGCTGCCACGCTTGTGGATGTGACCGGGCATGATGCCGATCTTGCAGGCGTCGGGAGTGATGACACCGGGGCAGTTCGGGCCGATCAGACGGCTTTTGCTGCCTTCCAGCGCGCGCTTGACCTTCATCATGTCCAGCACCGGGATGCCTTCGGTGATGCAGATGATCAGCTCCATCTCGGCGTCGATCGCCTCAAGGATCGAGTCGCCCGCGAAGGGCGGCGGCACATAGATCACAGAGGCGTTCGCCTCGGTCACGGCCTTGGCCTCATGCACCGAGTTGAAGACCGGCAGGTCCAGATGGGTGGTCCCGCCTTTGCCGGGGGTCACGCCGCCGACCATCTTGGTGCCATAGGCGATGGCCTGTTCAGAGTGGAAGGTTCCCTGCGAGCCGGTGAGGCCCTGACAGATAACCTTGGTATTTTCGTCTACGAGGATTGCCATTTTGGCGTTCTCCTGAGTAGGGCGGGGTTCACCCCGCCGCGTCTTTCGGGGAAGGCGGGGTAAACCCCGCCCTACTTCAGCCTTTAACCGCTTTAACGATCTTCTCGGCACCGTCTGACAGATTGTCAGCGGCAATGACGTTCAGGCCAGAGGTCGAGATGATCTCTTTGCCTTTTTCGACATTGGTGCCTTCCAGACGTACAACCAGCGGAACCTGCAGGCCGACCTCTTTGACCGCGGCGATCACGCCCTCGGCGATGACGTCGCAGCGCATGATGCCGCCGAAGATGTTCACGAGGATGCCTTTGACCTGCGGGTCAGAGGTGATGATCTTGAAAGCCTCTGTGACCTTTTCCTTGGTGGCACCACCGCCCACGTCGAGGAAGTTGGCAGGCTCTGCGCCGTACAGCTTGATGATGTCCATCGTCGCCATCGCCAGACCCGCGCCGTTCACCATACAGCCGATCTCGCCGTCGAGCGCGATGTAGTTCAGGTCGTACTTGGAGGCCTCCAGTTCCTTGGAGTCTTCCTCGGAGGTGTCGCGCAATTCGGCGATATCGGCGTGGCGGTAGATCGCGTTGCCGTCAAAGCTCATCTTGGCGTCGAGGCATTTCAGATCGCCCCCGTCAGTCACGATCAGCGGGTTGATCTCCAGCATCTCCATGTCTTTTTCGACAAAGAGCTTGTACAGGGTGCCCATCAGCGCGACGCACTGTTTGACCTGCTTGCCTTCCAGCCCAAGGTTAAAGGCGATGCGGCGGCCGTGGAAGGCCTGATAGCCGGTGGCCGGGTCGACGCTGAACGACAGGATCTTTTCCGGGGTCGACTCGGCGACTTCCTCAATGTCCATGCCGCCCTCGGTCGAGGCGACGAAGGACACGCGGCTGGTCTGGCGGTCGACCAGCAGGGCAAGGTAGAGTTCGGTCTCGATGCCAGAGCCGTCTTCGATGTAGATGCGGTTGACCTGCTTGCCGACGTCGCCGGTCTGCTTGGTCACAAGGGTGCGGCCCAGCATGCGCTTGGCCTCCATCTCGGCCTCTTCAACCGATTTTGCGAGGCGCACACCGCCCTTTTCGCCTGCATCGGCCTCTTTGAAAGAGCCCTTGCCGCGGCCACCGGCGTGGATCTGCGCCTTGACCACCCAAAGCGGGCCGTCAAGCGCGCCAGCTGCGGTTTTTGCCTCTTCGGCTTTCAGAACGACGCGGCCGTCCGAGACAGGCGCCCCGTAGCTGCGAAGTAGGGCCTTGGCCTGGTATTCGTGGATGTTCATGGGTCGACTGTCCCCGTTTTGCTGCGGATTTGCCCTACCTAGGCAGGGTAGGGCGCAGGTTTGAACCGCTATTTTGCCGCATGGGCGGTTTCAGGGGGTGGTTTCCGACATTTGTGATCACACCTCTAAAAGCTGTGATCACAAATTCAGAAACTCTTATGGACAAAGTGATTCGGGGTGAGCGCTATCAGTTTAGCCAGACCATGAAGAGCAACGCATCGCCTCGGAACATTTCCTGAAACAGGCGCAGGTTTCCGTCGTCCACCAATGGCCCGTTTTCCATGTAGTCGATCAGCCCGTGCCCCTGCACCCAAGTCACGATGTCGACCGGCACGGGGTCTTGCAGAAGTTTCGCCAGGTTCACCCCGCCTTTGCCGCCCATACGCCAATGGCCGATCAATTGCTTGCCCAACAAGATATCCTCGGCATCAGTCAGAACCGCCAGCCATCGTTCCTTGGTATTTGCGGGCATCTCGATCCCCAGCGCCGATATCTGACCGGCACCGGGAATCCATTCGCGATCATTGTCAGGTTCTGCCGCGACCAGATCCCAGAACCGACGGTTCTGGGCAACCATCGCCAGCAGATTATCCCGCATCGCATGAATGTGGGTCACGTCCGGGGGCCGGTTCATGGCACCGTAGAGCACGGCAATATTGTCGACCGCGTCCTCTTCGCTGAGAAACAGATAGACTTGGTTGATGGCATCGGGGCCACGCAGTTCCGCCATCCTGTCAATCGTATCGTTCACCTCTGCGATCACGTCGGTCGGATCGAAGGCCAGCACCAGATGCCCGAAGGCCTCCAGAAGATGGGTATAGGCGGTGAGCCATGCTGCATCCGCGCTGTCGAAGCGGATGGTGAGGCTGTTCAGCTGTTCGGCGGGAAGGGCGCGACCCAGTGCGGCCCCGGCGGCGCTCATCAGAGTCTCACCCGCATCCGCGCGCCCGTTCTCGTTGATGTCGAACCAGACGCGTGTCAGATCCAATGTGACGCCAAAGTCGCCGGTGGCCCCGGTCAGCGCGGTTTGCGCCGCATCCATGTCGGCAACCACCCCTGTCATCAGGTCCGTTACCAGAGCGGGATAAAACGGCGCGGCATTGGGGTTGTCGGGCAGGGGGAGCCGCAAAACCGGAAGCTCCAGATCGCCGAAATTGGCATTGTGCCGATAGCGCAGCTGCAAGGTCTTTTCGATCCCGTGCAAGAAACGCACGCCGCCAAGGGCGAAGTCGCGTCCGGGGGTGGGCGGGTCCTGTTCCAGCGCCAGAATGGTGTCAGACAATCCGACGCTTGAAACCAGCGGCGTCAGGTCAATGTCCTGTGCGGCAGCAACGCTTGCAGTCCAGAACACGGCAAATAAGCTTGTGCGAAACATAAGAAAAAAGAAAGCACGCCCGAAGGCGTGCATTCAAGTCTTGCAAAAGTGGCCCGGTATCAGACCAGCGAGCTGTCGATGGCCTTGCAGGCTTCGACAAGGCCCTGAACGGCCTTGATCGAGGTGTCGAACATCTCTTGCTCTTCTTTGTTGAGCTTGATGTTGACGATCTTCTCGATGCCGCCAGCGCCGATCACGGTCGGCACGCCGACATACATGCCGTCCAGACCGAACTCGCCGTCACAGTAGGCGGCGCAGGGCAGAACGCGCTTTTGGTCCTTGAGATAGGCTTCGGCCATTTCGATGGCCGAGGTAGCGGGCGCGTAAAAGGCCGAGCCAGTCTTCAGCAGGCCAACGATTTCCGCGCCGCCGTCACGGGTGCGCTGAACGATTGCGTCCATCTTGTCCTGCGTGGTCCAGCCCATGTCGATCAGGTCGGGCAGCGGGATGCCTGCAACGGTCGAATAGCGCACTGACGGCACCATCGTGTCGCCGTGGCCACCCAGCACGAATGCGGTGACGTCTTTCATCGACACGTTGAACTCATCGGCGAGGAAGTGGCGGAAGCGGGCCGAATCCAGCACGCCGGCCATGCCGCAGACCTTGTTTGCGGGCAGGCCCGAGAACTGCTGCAGCGCCCAGACCATCGCGTCCAGCGGGTTGGTGATGCAGATCACAAAGGCGTCGGGTGCGTTGTCGCGGATGCCTTCGCCGACCGATTTCATGACCTTGAGGTTGATCCCCAGCAGGTCATCGCGGCTCATGCCCGGCTTGCGCGGAACACCGGCGGTGACGATGCAGACGTCCGCGCCAGCGATGTCGGCGTAGTCCTGCGTGCCCTTGAGGCTGGCGTCAAAGCCTTCGGACGGACCGGACTCTGCAATGTCGAGCGCCTTGCCCTCGGGGGTGCCCTGGGCGATGTCGAACAGGACGACGTCGCCCAGTTCTTTCATTGCCGCGAGGTGGGCAAGCGTGCCACCGATCTGTCCCGCGCCGATGAGCGCGATCTTGGGTCTGGCCATGGATTCAATCTCCGCCTTGCGTGAATTTGGCGCTTTGCGTACGCCCAGACGGGCTGACGCGCAAGGGTGCTGCGCTGCGGCGCTTGGTCCGCGCACCTTGTAGATAGCGCTAAATGCAGGATAAAGACCTGTCACGGGCAAGATTTTCTCAGAGGCATCCATGGAATTATTTACCGCATCCGTTTTCGCGGTGTGCATCCCGGCGGTGATCTTTGCAGGCATTTCCAAGGGTGGCTTCGGCTCTGGCGTGGCCTTTGCCAGTGCATCGATTCTGGCGATAGTGCTGGAACCGGGCGTGGCGCTGGGTCTGATGCTGCCGCTTTTGATGCTGATCGACGTGGCAAGTCTGCCGGCCTATTGGCGCAAATGGGACTGGGCCGCCGCAAAGGTGCTGCTGATTGGATCGGTGCCGGGCACGCTGCTGGGCGCACTGTTCTATGCATGGACGAACCCGGACACGGTGCGACTGCTGATCGGACTAGTGGCGCTGCTGTTCGTTGCTTGGCAGATGGCGCAAGCGACCGGGCTGATCCGTCTTGGCGGCAAGAAATTCGGTCCCGCTACGGGTCTGACCGCCGGAGTGGTCCTTGGCTTTACCAGTTTCGTCAGCCATGCGGGCGGGCCGGCGGCAGCAGTTTATCTGCTTGGCCAAGGGTTGGGAAAGACGACTTTCCAGGCGACCACCGTGCTGATTTTCTGGGCGGTCAATTTTTCCAAGGCGGGCATCTATGCCGGGATGGGCATCTTTACGCGGGAAACGTTGCTGCTTGATCTTGCACTGGTCCCTTTTGCGTTGCTGGGCACGTGGCTAGGGATCAAGGCGCACCACATGGTGCCGGAACGGCTGTTTTTCGGGATCGCCTATGTCGCGCTGACACTCACCGGGACCAAGCTGATCTGGGACGCACTGACCTGACACCCGCGTGCTTAGGCGAGAGAATTAAGGAACCGATCCTTTTGCGAAAACCGGTTCCTTGTGGGTCAAGCATCATCCCCCTTGGGAGGCAGGGCTTCGGCCAGTTCCTCGAACGCCTGACCGCTGGCGACAAGGCAGGTGAGGCCGTTGGCCATCGTCACGGTGATCGTCCACGAGCCCGAGTCGGGTGAGGCAAACACCTCCATCACGGCGTTGTTCGCGCCCAGGCCCATGCTTTGCCGGGTCTCGCCGTACTTGGCGGCCAGCCGGTCGACCACCTCATTGCGAGGGGCGCAATGGCGCAGGTTCTGCGCCTCAGCGATAGAGGCCGCGCCTAGCAGCAGGCCAGCCGAGAGCATCGCAAGCTTGATATTCTTCTCCGTCATAGTGTCACCTTTCGGCTGCGCGCCGGGCTGTTCTGGCGGCTTTTCCGCGCGCCCGGCACAGGGTGGGTCCCCTCTTTTCCGGGGTGCCATCCCTGTGGCCTGTTCCCCGTTGCCGCTTTGAACGACATGCCAACATGGTCCGCCTTCGGGCGCTTAAATCGGGTTAATGCATCGTGCGTTGCGTCAAATCCGCGAGATTATGCGGGCCATTGTACACAAAAAAATACTGATTTGCTGCGGCGCGGCGAAATTGGCCTTGAACAATCCGGCAAAAAATGCGCAATTCTGCGCAACAAAATTTCGCCCCGACTCGGGGGAAGCCTAACTGGAGACTCCGATGGACCTGCGCGCGCGCCCCTACCGATCCGTTCTCTACATTCCCGGCTCCAAGGAGCGGGCACTGGAAAAGGCGCGTATGCTGACCATCGACGCCATCATTTTCGATCTGGAAGACGCCGTCTCTCCCGATGAAAAAACCACTGCCCGCGACACGCTGGCCGAGGCGCTGTCGCGTTCCTATGGCAACCGCACCCGGATTGTGCGGATCAACGGCTTTGACACCGAATGGGGTGAGGCGGACGCCAAGGCTGCGGCCGTGATGGATTGCGATGCGATCCTGCTGCCCAAGGTCGAAGCCACGGCCCAGCTGGATGCGCTGGCCGCGCTGACGGACAAGCCTCTTTGGGCGATGATGGAAACGCCCGCCGGGATGTTGGCAGCAAACCAGATTGCGGCGCATCCGCGTCTGCAGGGCATGGTCATGGGCACCAACGACCTTGCGAAAGAGCTCAACTCGCGCTTCCGCGCGGACCGTTTGCCGATGCTGACCGGCCTCGGCCTGTGTGTTTTGGCCGCCAAGGCGCATGGCAAGACCATCGTCGATGGCGTGTACAACGCGTTCAAAGATGACGAAGGATTGCAGACCGAATGTGTGCAGGGCCGCGACATGGGGATGGACGGCAAGACGCTTATCCACCCCGCTCAGGTCGAGATCGCGAATAGAGCCTTTGCCCCCGGCTCGGACGAGATCGACCTTGCCCGCCGCCAGATCGACGCCTTTGAGGAGGCGGCCAAAGCAGGGCAGGGGGTGGCCGTGGTCGATGGCAAAATCGTTGAGAACCTGCACATCGAAACCGCCCGCAAGACGCTTGCAAAAGCCGAAGCCATTGCGGCGCTGGCCGAATAAACGCACCTTCGCGCCGAAACCATGGAGGCTCACATGCTGCTATTGATTCTTGGCGTCGCGCTCTGGTGGGGCGCACATTTGTTCAAGCGGATCGCTCCCGGCATCCGCGGACCCATGGGCGACAAGGGCAAAGGCGTCGTTGCGCTGGCGCTTGTCGTCAGCATCCTGCTCATGATTTTTGGCTATCGCATGGCCGATGGTGCGTTTTTCTGGGGCCGCCATCCGGCGACCGTGGGCATCAACAACCTGATCATGGTCTTCGCGCTTTACCTGACCTCGCCCGGACCATCGAAAGGCGCGCTCTTTTACAAGGTGCGGCACCCGATGCTGACCGGCTTCGCACTATGGACGCTGGCGCACCTTTTGGTGAACGGCGACGTGCCCAGCTTTGTCCTGTTTGGCGGTTTGGGTGTCTGGGCGCTGGTCGAGATGATGGTGATCAACCGGGCAGAGCCGAACTGGACCCCACCCGCCAAAGGCGCGATCAAAAAGGACATCATCTTTCTGGCCGCATCTGTCGTCCTGTTGGTCGTGATTGGCTATATTCACGGCCTTCTCGGCTATCCGGCTTTTGGATAAGCCCATGAAACTGTACCGTTTCCTGTCGAGTGACGACACCTCTGCCTTTTGCCACAAAGTCACCGCCGCCCTGAATGCGGGATGGGATCTACATGGCGGGCCGACCTATGCGTTTGACGCCGCCAACGGCGTTATGCGCTGTGGGCAGGCCGTGGTGAAAGAGGCCCCCGGCACCTATTCCCCTGACATCAAGCTTGGAGAGCAGTGACAAATGGCTAAGACCAATCCGGGCCGGTTCTTCGAAGATTACACCGTGGGCGAGGTCATCGACCATGCCGTGCCGCGCACCGTTTCTGGCGGAGAGCGGGCGCTGTATCACGCGCTCTATCCGATGCGGCACGCGCTTTATTCCTCCGATGAATTTGCGCGTGACTGCGGGTTGCCTGCGGCCCCGATCGACGACCTTGCCGCGTTTCACATCGTCTTTGGCAAGACCGTTCCGGATGTGTCGCTGAATGCGGTGGCGAACCTTGGCTATGCCGAGGGGCGCTGGCTAAAGCCGGTCTGGCCGGGGGATACCATCCGCTCACAATCTGAGGTGATCGGGGTCAAGCAGAACTCCAACGGGCGCACCGGGGTGGTTTATGTGCGCTCTCGTGGGCTGAACCAGAACGATGAAATCGTTATGGAATACGCGCGATGGGTCATGTTGCGCAAACGCGAGATGGATGCGCCCGCGCCTGACCCGGTCATCCCCGAGTTGAAGAGCAGCCTTGATCCAGCGGATCTGGTGATCCCCGAAGGGCTGGATTTCTCCAACTACGAATTCACGCTTGCGGGTGAAAAGCACCGTCTGTCGGATTATGAGGTCGGCGAGACCATCGACCATGTCGACGGCGTCACCATCGAAGAAGCCGAACACATGATGGCCACGCGTCTGTGGCAGAACACTTCCAAGGTTCATTTTGACGTCACCGCACGCCCGGATCAGCGGTTGATCTATGGCGGTCACGTGATTTCGATGGCGCGCGCCTTGTCATTTAATGGGTTGGCGAACGCGCAGATCATTGTCGGTTTGAACGGTGGCGCCCATGCAAATCCTTGCCTTGCGGGCAACACAGTCAAGGCCTGGTCCGAGGTGCTGGATAAGGCTGAGACCTCTGCCCCCGGCGTCGGCGCGATCCGTCTGCGTCTTGTGGCGACCAAAGGTGGTGCACCGTTTGAGCTGAAAGGGCCGGACGGCAAATACCTGCCAGATGTGCTGCTGGATCTGGATTACTGGGCGTTGATGCCACTCTGATCTGGGCGGCGTCTGTCTGGGTGCCGCATTGGAGTGAACTAGCGGCTCTGTCACCCTGACGTGACTTGCGTACCGGCAAAGGTCGCGCTCTGATTGACAAATGCGCTGTGCCCTTGCCCTTGCATTCTACTTGTTTCCTACGCAGCTGATGGCCTGTGAGGTCGCATTGGTGCTGGCGGTCGATGTTTCTGGATCGGTGGATGCTCAGGAATACGACATTCAGATGCAGGGTTTGGCCGCTGCCCTGCGCGACAGCGCCGTGGCCGAGGCGCTGATCCGCGGCCGCGCGCAGGTGGCGCTGGTGCAGTGGACCGGCAGTTCGCGCCAGCAGGTTACACTGCCTTGGCGTGAGGTTCGCAGTTTTGCAGAAACCCGGGCGCTGGCCGATGAGATCGCAAATGCGCCGCGCGCATGGCGGCATTTTTCAACGGCCATCGGGGAGGCGTTGAGAGTGTCCACGCTTCTGTTCGACACTGTCCCGAATTGTCGTCGCCGGGTGATCGACCTCTCCGGGGATGGCTTGTCGAATGAGGGGCTGCCCCCGGACAAGCTGCGTTCCCTGCTTGGCGCACGAGGAATCATCGTAAACGCATTGGCCATCGAGGGGGCTGCAGAGCACGATCTTACCGCCTATTTCTTTGAAAATGTCATCTTCGGACCCGGTGCCTTTGTCGCGACGGCCAGTAGTTATGCGGAATATCCCGACAGAATCCGTCAAAAACTCTTGCGTGAACTGACCAAGCAGACAGCGGCGGAGACGGGGGCGCGTTAGCGCAAAACTGTGATCACACATTCCAAAGGCGTGATCACAAATCGCCAAAAACCGCGCCATTGCGCCAAAAAACCGCAGGATTGTATCGGCCTCCCCCGTGACACGCCGCGCGAAAGAAGTAGAACAAGAAGCAACGGACCCGAAAGGACATCATCCATGGCCGACGTGAACCGGGGCAATCGCCCGCTCTCTCCGCACCTGCAGGTTTACCGCCCGCAGCTTACCTCAATTACTTCCATCCTGACGCGCATCACCGGCAACGCGCTGCTGTTGGCCGCGCTTATGATCGTCTGGTGGTTCCTTGCCGCAGCGACCTCGCCCGAGTATTTCGCCACCGCCGATGCGGTGCTGCGCTCGTGGTTTGGCGATCTGGTGATGCTCGGCTCTGTCTGGGCGATCTGGTATCACCTGCTTGCAGGTGTGCGTCACATGATCTGGGACGAGGCCAAGATGCTTGAGATCGATACCGCCGAAATGCTCGGCTGGGGTGTGATCATCGGCTCCGTCGTCCTGACCCTCTTTACCATCATCGTTGTCTGAGGAGGCTCGACCATGGCATTTCTGACCGATCGCAAGCGCGCAGTGGGCTGGGGCGCAGCCAAATCCGGCACCGAGCATCACTGGGCGGTGAAGAAAAGCTCTGTCGCGCTGCTCTTTCTTGTTCCCTTCTTCATTTTCACCTTCGGCGGCGCGCTGGGCGGCACCTATGAAGAGGTGCTGGCCTACTACAGCCGACCGTTCCCGGCGATTGTTGCAGCGCTGACCATCCTTGTGGGGTTTCACCACTTCAACATGGGTGTTCAGGTGCTGATCGAGGACTACGTGCATGGCGTGATGGAAAAGATCCTGATCCTTGCCATGACGTGCCTCAGCTACGGCGCCGCCGCCGTCGGCCTTTTCGCCATCGCCCGCATCGCCCTCTGAGGCGCTGCGCAAGACCCATCCGCCAGTGACGATTTTTCGCCGAAAAATCGCCTCCCGCTACAGATCGACAGGTATACACCAATGGCAGCATACGAATACGAGACGCATGATTATGATGTCGTGGTCGTCGGGGCCGGGGGCGCAGGGCTGCGCGCCACGCTCGGCATGGCCGAACAGGGCCTGCGCACCGCCTGCGTGACCAAGGTTTTCCCGACCCGCTCGCACACGGTTGCCGCACAGGGCGGTATTGCCGCGTCGCTGTCGAACATGGGGCCTGACCACTGGCAGTGGCACATGTACGACACGGTCAAAGGGTCTGACTGGCTGGGTGACACCGATGCCATGGAATACCTCGCGCGCGAGGCGCCCAAGGCGGTTTACGAACTCGAACACTACGGCGTACCGTTCAGCCGCACCGAAGAGGGCAAGATCTATCAGCGGCCCTTCGGCGGCCACACCACCGAATTTGGCGAAGGCCCCCCGGTGCAGCGCACCTGCGCCGCCGCCGACCGTACCGGCCACGCCATCCTGCACACGCTTTATGGCCAGTCGCTGAAGAACAACGCCGAGTTTTACATCGAATATTTCGCCATCGACCTGCTGATGGAAAATGGTGAGTGCAAGGGCGTTCTTTGCTGGAAGCTGGACGACGGCACGTTCCACGTCTTCAACGCCAAGATGGTCGTGTTGGCGACCGGCGGCTATGGCCGCGCCTATTTCTCTGCCACCTCGGCCCACACTTGTACCGGTGATGGCGGTGGCATGGTGGCTCGCGCAGGCCTTCCTCTGCAAGACATGGAGTTCGTTCAGTTCCACCCCACCGGGATTTACGGCTCGGGTTGCCTGATCACCGAGGGCGCGCGGGGTGAGGGCGGCTACCTGACCAACTCCGAAGGGGAGCGGTTCATGGAACGCTACGCCCCTACGTATAAAGATCTTGCGCCGCGCGACTATGTTTCGCGGTCCATGACCATGGAAATCCGTGAGGGCCGCGGCGTGGGCGCCGAAGGCGATCACATCCACCTGAACCTGTCGCACCTGCCCGCAGAGGCGCTGGCCGAACGCCTGCCGGGCATTTCGGAATCGGCCAAGATCTTTGCCGGCGTCGATGTTACCAAGGAACCGATCCCGGTCTTGCCCACCGTGCACTACAACATGGGCGGCATCCCGACGAACTACTGGGGTGAGGTGCTGAACCCGACCGAAGGCGATCCCAACGCTGTCGTGCCCGGCCTGATGGCGGTGGGCGAGGCGGGCTGTGCATCGGTTCATGGGGCCAACCGCCTTGGCTCTAACTCGTTGATCGACCTTGTGGTCTTTGGCCGCGCCGCCGCGATCCGCGCCGGTAAGGTTGTCGACCCGGAAACTGCCGTTCCCGCGGCACCCAAGGACCAGATCGAAAAGGCCTTTGACCGCTTCGACAGTATCCGCAATGCGAGCGGCGGGACGCCCACCGCCGAATTGCGGCTGGAAATGCAAAAGACCATGCAGCGCGACGCCGCCGTCTTCCGCACCGCCAAGACCATGGCGGAAGGGGTTGAGGCGATGACCGCCATCGCGGGCAAGATGGATGACCTGAAAGTAACGGATCGCAGCCTCGTCTGGAACTCGGACCTGATGGAGACGCTGGAGCTGACCAACCTCATGCCCAACGCACTGGCCACCATCGTTGGCGCAGAGGCGCGCAAGGAAAGCCGTGGCGCACACGCACATGAGGATTTCTCCACCCGTGACGATGAAAACTGGCGTGTGCACACGATTGCTCGGGTCGATGGCAACAGCGTTGCCCTCAGCCACCGTCCCGTTGTGGTCGATCCGCTCTCGACCGAGGAACAGGGCGGTATTTCCCTTCAGAGGATCGCGCCCAAGGCGCGGACTTTCTAAGGACGGCGGAGGCGGCGATATGGCGCGCAGGCTCAACATCGGACAAGTCGGACGCTCAGCGTCCGAAACCGTTTCGGGGCGGGGCGGTGTGTCGGGACTGGCCTGTTGGCCGGCAGATGCGCGCCTGACCGCAAGGCTGCGAGCCTCGTGCCGATCATGGTTGAGGCGAACCGGCAGTGAGCCGTGATGTGCTTGTGCAAGGGGGAAAGAGATGTGTGATACCGCCAAAGAACATGGTCCGCGAACGGCTTCAATCCGGGGCCGACGCCTAAGTCTGCGATTGGCCTGTATCGTGGCCGTATTAGGTATTTCGTCGGTCTCCGCTGTTGCGGATGGCTATGGACAGACGGCCCGCAACTGTGAGGCGTGGGCGCACGACTACGCCTACACCGGCTCGAAATGGGGCTATGCAGACCGCTATCAGCAGGCCCTTCACGATTGTCGTAACCGACAGGCCGCACCTGCGCCCCAAACACGTTACCGCAAACCTGTTGTCGTGGTTCCCGCGGCCCCGGTCGGCTGTTATCCCGGCGCCCCGCGCTTGTATCGAGGCACGCTCTATTGTTTCGATTGATCCGTCATAGTGCCATCGCTGCTATCCTTGCGGCCCTTGCCGCCTGCTCGCCGCAGGCGCAGGATCAGATCGCCCGCAACGCGGCCCGCAGCGCGCTGACCCCGGTCGTGTCCGAACAGTTTCCCGGCGTGCCGCTGCAACCGACGCTGGATTGCCTGATCGACAACGCCAATGCGCAGCAGATTCGCGCGCTGGCCGCAGACGCGGTGCTAGGGCCCACCGAAAGCACGCTTCAGATTGCCAAGGACATCGCGTCCAAACCCGAAACCCTCCGCTGCCTGGCCGTGAACGGCCTTCCAGCCTTGCTTCGCTAAGGAGAGAGAAATGGTACAATTCACGCTCCCCAAGAATTCAAAGATCAAGACCGGCAAGACCTGGCCCAAGCCGAAGGACGCCAAGAATATCCGCAAGTTCAGCATCTATCGCTGGAACCCGGACGACGGAAAGAACCCGCAGGTCGACACCTACTTCCTTGATATGGATGCGTGCGGCCCGATGGTTCTGGACGCGCTGATCAAGATCAAGAACGAGATCGACCCGACGCTGACCTTCCGCCGGTCATGCCGCGAAGGCATCTGTGGATCGTGTGCGATGAACATCGACGGCATCAACACTCTGGCTTGTATCTATGGTCTCGATGAGATCGAGGGCGATGTGAAGATCTACCCGTTGCCGCACATGCCTGTGGTTAAGGACCTGATCCCCGACCTGACGCATTTCTACGCCCAGCATGCTTCCATTATGCCGTGGCTGGAAACCAAAACAAACCGCCCGGCAAAAGAGTGGAAGCAGTCCATCGAGGACCGCAAGAAACTGGACGGCCTTTATGAATGCGTGATGTGCGCCTCCTGCTCGACCGCATGCCCGTCCTATTGGTGGAACGGCGACCGCTACCTTGGACCAGCCGCGCTGCTGCACGCCTACCGGTGGATCATCGACAGCCGCGATGAGGCGACCGGCGAACGCCTCGACGAACTCGAAGACCCGTTCAAGCTGTACCGTTGCCATACCATCATGAACTGCGCCAAGACCTGCCCCAAGGGGTTGAATCCGGCGTTGGCGATTGCTGAGATCAAGAAAATGATGGTCGATCGCGCAGTTTGATCTTTTTATCATTCGGACATTCGCCCCGGCTGCCTTTGCGCAGTCGGGGCGCATTCGTTTGGGTGACGCAACTTCCCTTGCACAACCTGCAACCCGCGTTTGCGGCTTTGGTGGGTGTCACCACGGCACAGGAGGATTAGTTTGCCGGTCAGGGAGGGGGTCGCTGTAGTCAGAAAGGCAACCCCATGAACGAGCAGCAGAAAACCAAAGCGCAAGCCGCCCTTGAGGCCCTCAATCAGGCTTGGGCCTGCTATACCCCCGAAAAGCGCCCCGAAAGCACCGCGCCGGTCTACGAGGACTTGCCGCTGGCGGCATGATGGCTGTCAGTTGGTGCCCGGTCTTTCGGGCCGGGCACTTTGGCAAGGTGTGCGCCGCGCAGGGTTACCTCCGCCACTGTCCATCTGGCCAAGCACACAGCGGTGGCTGATGATTGCACCACAGGCCGGAGGTATCGCAGGGTAAACTGTCCGTCAGGCTGCTTTTCCTGCACCGTCGCGCCAGTTACATGGGACTCATGTTTGTTGTCGTAGGGCTCATCATCGCCTTTGTCCTGATCGCGATCTTTTCCAACCGTTCGACCCGGCTGTGCCGCTGGCGGGAACGGCGGAAAGACGACCAAAGTACCTGGACCTGCATTCAGTGCGGCGCACAGGTGGCTGGCGCGATTGGACAGCCGCCACGTGAATGCCATCGGCCTGATGCGCGGTAACGCCCTTGATTGCGAGGCGGGCTGATCGGTTCATGCCCTCTTGCGTTCGCCATCCTCCGAGGGTTCACTCGGCGCAAAAGGAGACGCGCCATGACGCTACCGCCCCCTGACGCCGAGGATCGCCGCGCCGTTGCTCCCGTGATCTGTTACCCTAATGAAACACTGCCGAAGCCTGATCTGCCGCTTTACCGTGCGGCTCTGGCGACGGCAAAACGCACTGTTGAGGTGCTGGCACCGCCGCGCGACGCCTGTTCCTTTACCGTGCCAGCGGGGCATTTCTTTCGCATATCCTCGGTCGAGGGTCCGCAAGTCGGGGACCTGAACCTGTGGAACGCGCACGACCTGTCCGAACGGTTCTATTCCGGCAAGACCCGTGCTCTGCACGGCACTCATGTCACCACCGGAGAACGCCTCTGGTCCAGCTTTCCGACGTTGCGGCCTATGGCGACCATCGTCGAAGACAGCCTGAACTGGTACGGCATGGATGTGTTCGGCGGGTCGGTCCATGACGTGATCGGCACACGCTGCGACCCCTATACCGGCAACCTGCTGGCGGGCACACAGTACCACCATTGTTGCCACTCTAACCTGGTCCGGGCATTGGCTGAGGCGCGTGAGATGTCCTTGGAGGCGGCCGAACCCCATGTTCATGACGTGCTGAACGTTTTCATGTGCACCGGGTTCACCCGCGACACGGGCCAATACTTCATGAAGGCAAGCCCCGTCCGGCCCGGCGACCAGATCACCTTTTTCGCCGAGATTGACCTGCTGGGGGCGCTCAGCGCCTGTCCGGGGGGCGATTGTTCGGCACAACACAGTTCTGACACCGCATCCTGCCATCCGCTGAAGGTTGAGGTGCTTGCACCGACCGAGCGGGCGTTGGACGGCTGGCACAGCCCGCCCGTCAACGGTTATGACCGGACGCATGGACTGTAGGGCGGGGTTCCCCCCGCCGCCACGTGTCGCCTAGGTGAACGCCGCTTCCAGAGCGATCTCGACCATCTCGCCGAACGACCGCTCGCGATCTTCTGCCGGAAGCGCCGCATGGGTTTTCAGGTGATCCGATACGGTCAGTACGGCCAGCGCACGTGCGCCGAAACGCGCGGCAACAGTATACAGTTCTGCCGCCTCCATCTCGACCGCAAGAACACCGTGCCGCATCATCTGTTCATTCAAATCCTGTCGTTCGTCATAGAAAACGTCCGACGAATAGATCCCGCCAACGTGCGTTGTGACGCCATGGCCGCGAGCGGCGGCAACAGCGGCTTCCAACAAGGCGAAATCCGCGCAGGGGGCAAAATTCAATTCTTTGAACAGCCCTTTTGACGGCGTGGAAAGGGTCGTGGCAGTCATCGCAATCACGATGTCGCGCAGACCCACATGATCCTGCATCGCCCCGCATGAGCCGATGCGGATCAAGGTCTTTGCCCCATAGTCGCGCAGCAATTCGTTGGCATAGATCGAAAGGCTTGGCATTCCCATGCCAGAGCCCTGAATCGTTACCCGCTGCCCCTTCCATGTGCCGGTATATCCCAGCATTCCACGCGTTTCGTTCACGCAAACGGCATCGTCCAGAAACTGGTCCGCTGCCCATTTCGCCCGCCGCGGGTCCCCGGGCATCAGAACGGTTTCGGCAATAGCTCCCGCGGCGGCCCCGATATGAATCGTCATATCAGATCGCGAGATCGTCGAGGGACTTACCCCCGTCCAGAGCCTCAATCACCCAGTTAGGCTTGCGTCCGCGTCCGGTCCAGGTCTGACTGGCGTCAGAGGGATTGGCGTATTTCGGCGCGCCCTTGCTGCCTTTGACATTGGCTGAGTACACTTCATCCAGCGAAAAGCCGAACTCTTTTACAGCCATTTCCGCAGCGCGTTTTGCCTCTGCCCGCTTACGCGTCTCAACCGTCTTGAGAGCCTTCTGCGCATCGGCGATCAATTGCACAAGCTGCTCGCGCGAGAGTTTTTCCAGATCGATATCCATGTTTCTTCTCCATTATTTTTGGACGCTGCTTTTTCAAGCCGATTTGAATTCAGTTCAACTGCTATTTTGTGTCATTTGCAAGCGGGAATAGTTTCTATCCCAATGTATAGAACTCTGAATGCGTTTCCTTTTGACCGACGGCCATGTCGTGAAATCATTATTTTGACGCTAAATAGCACCAAATTTAAAAGGCCCCGCTGGGATTGCGGGGCCTTTGTGTCGGCTAATGGGTATTTATGTAAGGTTATTCGGCTGCGACAGAGGCCGGATCGGCAAGAGTCACGATATCGCGCATGATTGTGTTCAGCTCGAAATCCTTGGGCGTATAGACCTCTGCGACGCCCATGCCCTTCAGTCGCTTGGCGTCTTCGTCCGGAATGATACCGCCGACAATCACGGGTACATGGGCCAGCCCTTCGGCGCGCATCCGCTGCATCAGGTCCTCGACCAGCGGAATGTGGCTGCCCGACAGGATCGACAGGCCAACGACATGCGCGCCTTCGCGCGCGGCCTCGACGATCTGTTCTGGCGTCAGGCGGATGCCTTCATAGTCGATTTCCATACCGCAATCGCGCGCGCGGAACGCGATTTGCTCGGCTCCATTCGAATGCCCGTCCAGTCCCGGCTTGCCGACCAGAAAGCGCAGCCGCTTGCCCAGCTTGTCGCTGACCAGATTGACGGCTTCGCGCAAGTCCTCCAGCCCCTCGGTCTTGTTCGACACGGAGCGCGACACACCTGTAGGCCCGCGATACTCGCCAAAGACGGCACGCATCTGCGCTGCCCATTCGCCGGTGGTCACACCCGCCTTGGCGCAGGCGATAGAGGCGGGCATCACGTTGCGTCCCTCGGCGGCGGCAGCGCGCAGGTCGGCCAGCGCAGCACGGACCTCGCCATCGTTGCGCTCGTCCCTCCAGTCACTCAGCCGGTCAATCTGGTCCTGCTCCATGGCCGGGTCGACGGTCATGATACCGCCGTCCTCGTCCATGAGCGGGCTGGGTTCGCCATGGGTGAACTTGTTCACGCCAACCACCACGGTCTCACCGCGCTCGATGCGGTTCAGCCGGTCGGCGTTGCTGTCCACAAGGCGACCTTTCATGTACTCGATCGCCTCGACCGCGCCCCCCATACTGTCGATATTGGCCAGCTCGGCGCGCGCGCCGTCTTTGAGCTCTTCGACTTTGGCGTCGACCGCCGGGTTGCCGTCAAACAGGTCGTCGAATTCCAGCAGATCGGTCTCATAGGCCATGATCTGCTGCATCCGCATCGACCATTGCTGATCCCAAGGACGCGGTAGGCCAAGCGCCTCATTCCAGGCGGGCAATTGAACCGCGCGCGCGCGGGCCTTTTTCGACAGGGTGACCGCCAGCATTTCAATGAGAATGCGGTAGACGTTGTTTTCCGGCTGCTGTTCGGTCAGGCCGAGGCTGTTCACCTGCACGCCATATCGGAACCGGCGGTATTTTGGGTCCTCGACGCCATAGCGGTCACGGCAGATTTCGTCCCAGAGATCGACAAAGGCGCGCATTTTGCACATCTCGGTTACAAACCGGATGCCTGCGTTCACAAAGAAAGAGATGCGCCCGACCAGTGTCGGAAAATCCTCGGCGGGGACCCGTGTTTTCAACTCATCCAGGACCGCTGTGGCGGTGGCCAGCGCAAAGGCAAGTTCCTGTTCCGGCGTCGCGCCAGCCTCTTGCAGGTGGTAGGAACACACGTTCATCGGGTTCCACTTGGGCACATTGGTATAGCAGTATTCGGCCACGTCGCCGATCAGCTTCAGGCTGGGTTTCGGCGGACATATATATGTGCCCCGGCTGAGGTACTCCTTGATCAGGTCGTTTTGCACCGTGCCTTGCAGTTTGCTGACATCCGCGCCCTGTTCTTCGGCCACGGCGATATACAAGGACAGCAGCCAAGGGGCCGTCGCGTTGATCGTCATAGACGTGTTCATCTGCTCCAGCGGAATATCCTGAAACAACGCCCTCATGTCGCCCAGATGGCAGACCGGCACGCCGACCTTGCCCACTTCTCCGCGCGCCAGAATGTGATCACTGTCGTAACCTGTCTGCGTTGGCAGATCGAAAGCGACAGACAGGCCCGTCTGTCCCTTAGCAAGGTTGCCACGATACAGTTCGTTTGACGCCTTGGCCGTGGAATGGCCCGCATAGGTGCGAATGAGCCAAGGTTTGTCGGCTTGACGAGCGGCCTTATTGGATTGCCGGTCACGGTCAGGGGTCTGGGTTTCGGTCATCGGGGCCTCCGTCGGCATGAATCGGGCTCGGCAATCTTGTTGCGTCCGAAACGGGATACGCGAAAGATTATGTCTCTGTCAATTCGCCGCGTCGCAGCGCGAGCAGATGCAGCATGGGCGCACTTCGGGATAAGCGCAATCTGCTGCGGCGCGGCGCATTTGCGAACTGCGGCGCGGTGCCGTCGGATTTGCACCAAACGCGTTTTTCGAGGTCAAAACGCACGCTGTGTACAAAACGCAGATCGAAGACGGCTGCCCCTTGCCGGGGGCGCGAGCCCCTGCAAGAGTCGGCGCGATGACGTCGCAAGTGTCCCTGCCGCTCTGGCTCTTTGCCCTGATCCTCGCCTTTGCGGTGGTCAGTTTCGCGACGCATTTCCTTTTCCCCTCGGTGCGCTGGGTGCTGCGCCGCCGTCTGGAGCGCGCTGTTGCGCAGTTGAACGAACGGTTGGAGCGCCCGATCGAACCCTTCCGTCTGTTGCGCCGTTATGACCTGATGCAGCGGTTGCTGTATCACCCCGACGTCACTCAAGCGATTGTCGACCACGCCGCCGAACATGGTTTGCGAGAGGACGTCGCCTTTGAACGGGCGCGCCGTTATGCGCGGGAGATTGTGCCCTCCTTTTCGGCCTTCGCGTATTTTGGTCTTGGCCTGCGGGGCGCGCGCTGGCTGTCGAATACGCTGTATCGGGTGCGGTTGGGACGCCATGAGGGCGAAGGGCTATCCGCCATCGAACCGGAGGCGACGGTTGTTTTTGTCATGAACCACCGGTCCAACATGGACTATGTGCTGGTGACGCATCTGGCGGCCAACCGCTCTGCGCTATCCTACGCGGTGGGAGAGTGGGCGCGGGTCTGGCCCTTATCGCGCTTGATCCGGTCGATGGGTGCCTATTTCATCCGCCGGACCGCGCGTGATGCGCTCTACCGCAAGATATTGCGGCGCTATGTTCAGATGGCAACCAGCGGCGGCGTCACTCAGGCGATCTTCCCCGAAGGCGGGCTAAGCCTTGATGGTTCGCTTGCGCCGCCGAAGCTGGGTCTGCTGGCCTATCTCCTCGACGATCTCGACCTGTCTGCCCGCGATGTCGTCTTTGTTCCGGTGGGGCTGAATTACGACCGTGTTCTTGAGGACAAGGTGCTGATTGCTGCTGACCGTCAGGGGCCGCGCCGGTTCGATGCTTCTGTTACCCGTGTCATAAGATCCGTTTTCCGACAGGTCTGGTTGCGCGTGACCGGACGATTCCATCGCTTTGGCTATGCGGCGGTGAGCTTTGGTGAGCCCGTGTCCCTGCGCAAACATCCCGCGCTTGCCAAGGATGCTGAGGAACTGGCAGAGGCGCTTATGTCTCGGATCGCCGCTATCATCCCGGTCCTGCCTGTGCCGCTGGTGGCACATCTTCTCATGCGCGGTCCGCAGAGCCGCGCCGAACTGGAACGCGCCTTTTCCGCAGCGGTCGCGGCTTTGCCAAAGGCTCATGTTCACCTTGCTCGGAACAATCGGGACTACAGTGTCGAATTTGGTCTGCGCGCGTTGATCGAACGCGGCATCGTGGAAGAGCGGGAGGGCGCCTTTGCGCTGACCCCCGATGGCACGCCGCTGGCAGCCTACTACGCGCGCTCTATCGATCACCTGTTCTGAAACGACGCGTTTTCGCACACACAGAGGGTTTTGGGGGGCAGTGCGCATGCTGCGTTCGCAGCGCAATGCTGCGCTTGCGTGAGAAATTCTGCGCCCGCTCGGTCATAAAATTACAAAAACGGGTCAAATGATGTTGCAATATTGCGCGCCCCCGAATATTCCGTTGATCAGACGCCGCGATTCTGCACCGCAGAACCGGCCTAACCGTTAACTCTGGCCTACAGGAGACCGACATGGCTCTGGATACGCATACGAACATCGCTCAATACGATGCGCCGGAAAAAGATCTCTATGAAGTCGGCGAAATGCCCCCGATGGGCTATGTTCCCAAAAAGATGTACGCGTGGGCGATCCGCCGCGACCGCCACGGCGAACCCAACCAGAGCTTTCAGCAGGAAGTGGTCGATGTCTGGGACATCGACAGCCATGAGGTGCTGGTTCTGGTGATGGCCGCAGGCGTCAACTACAATGGTGTCTGGGCGGGCCTTGGCCAGCCGATTTCCCCCTTTGACGTACACGGTCAGGACTATCACATCGCGGGGTCTGACGCCTCGGGGATCGTCTGGAAGGTGGGCGACAAGGTCAAGACCTGGAAGGTCGGCGACGAGGTGGTTATCCACTGCAATCAGGACGATGGCGACGATGAGGAATGCAACGGCGGCGATCCGATGTTTTCCCCCACCCAGCGGATCTGGGGATATGAGACCGGCGATGGGTCGTTCTCACAGTTTACCAAGGTGCAAGCACAGCAGCTTATGCCGCGTCCCAAACATCTGACGTGGGAAGAGAGCGCGTGCTACACGCTGACACTGGCGACCGCCTACCGGATGCTGTTCGGCCATCACCCGCATGAGCTCAAGCCCGGCCAGAACGTGCTGGTCTGGGGGGCGTCGGGCGGGCTGGGGTCTTATGCGATCCAACTCGCCAATACGGCTGGCGCAAATGCGATTGGCGTGATCTCGGACGAAAGCAAGCGTGAGTTCGTCATGGCGCAGGGCGCCAAGGGTGTTATCAACCGCAAGGACTTCAACTGCTGGGGGCAGCTGCCCATCGTGAACAGCCCCGAATACAATGCGTGGCTGAAAGAGGCGCGCAAGTTCGGCAAGGCGATCTGGGACATCACCGGCAAAGGTGTGAGCGTCGACATGGTGTTCGAACACCCCGGCGAGGCGACCTTCCCGGTTTCAACGCTGGTGGTCAAAAAGGGCGGTATCGTTGTGATCTGCGCCGGCACCTCGGGGTTCAATTGTACCTTCGACGTCCGTTACATGTGGATGCACCAAAAGCGCCTGCAAGGATCGCACTTTGCCAACCTCAAGCAGGCCGCCTCTGCCAACCGTCTGATGATTGAGCGCCGACTTGATCCCTGCATGTCCGAGGTGTTTCCCTGGGCCGAGATTCCGGACGCGCATATGAAGATGCTCCGGAACGAGCACAAGCCCGGCAACATGTCGGTTCTGGTGCAAGCCCCAAAGACCGGATTGCGGACGCTGGAGGATGCACTGGCCGCCCGCCAGTAACTTTACCGCGTTTTCATCGATCCACAGACGCCCGCGAATCGCCCTTGGCATCGCGGGCGTCTTGCGTTTCGGAACCGGTTTGTGCGCTTTCAGATACTTGGCGAAACACCCCCTCGCTATTTCTGGGGAGGAAGATTACGTGAATTTCGGCAAGTTTGGCTGCGTGCTATGGTTGTTTTAATGAAGCGTTAACCATCTATACACGAGGCTGATCATGGGACATGACTGGATTTTGGACGTTCTCACTGACCTGAAATCATTCGCTCGGGCCAATGGCATGCAGTCTTTGGCCGCGCAGTTGGATGATGCATCCTTCGTCGCGCAGGCAGAGATTGCGTCCCAGGCCGAGGGTAATGGCATTGGGCTTTTTGTCGGGAAACGCACTGCGACTGGACGGACTGATAGAGCGGCTCGAATCCGCTGAGGGACTCGAAGATCTGCAAATTCTGATCGAGGAATTGCGGGACAGCTACGGGGTCGACCACATTGTCTATCACTGGGTCAACAGCAATGGCGAACAATATGGATGCGGCACCTATGACCTGGAATGGGTCAACCGTTATCTGGAAAAGGGCTATTTGCGCGTCGATCCGGTGGTGGTGGGGTGTTACCAGCGATTCCACCCCGTCGACTGGAAGCGGCTGGACTGGTCCAGCAAGGCGGCAAGGGCGCTCATGCAGGATGCCATCGCATATGGCATCGGCAATCAGGGTTTTTCAATTCCACTGCGTGGACCCAACGGCCAGTTCGCCCTGTTCTCGCTTACGCACAACTGCAACGACACGGAATGGGAGGATTTCACAGTCACCAACCGGCGCGACCTGATCTTGATCGCGCACTACTTTAACCAGAAGGCACTGGAATTCGAACCCGGTCGCACGCCAGAGGCCTCACAGTCCTTGTCCCCGCGTGAGATCGAGGCCATGACGCTTCTTGCGGTCGGTTATAGCCGGGCGCAAGCAGCTGATACCCTTTCGATTTCCGAGCATACCTTGCGCGTCTACGTCGAAAGCGCCCGGCATAAACTGGGCGCACTGAACACCACACATGCGGTTGCCCGGGCGCTCAGCCGGGGCGTGATCGTGGTCTGAAAACGCTCTTTGGTAAAGCGTGCGTTCTATGTGCGCGCGCTGGAGTTGAATCTCGTTAACCAGTCCAGCGGCAATCTTTCCCCATCGAATACACATTCCGAGGGGAAACAACATGATCCGCTACATCTACGGCACCGACCTGCACAAATTCCCGAAGCTGGCCGACGCCATGTTCCGCGACCGGGCCGACCAGTTTAAGACACGGCTTGGCTGGGAAGTCTCCGTTGACGAGAACGGCTATGAGCGCGACGAATATGACGACGAAAACCCGCTTTATGTCATCTGGGAAAATGCCGATGGCACCCATGGCGGATCCATGCGCTTGCTGCCCACCGTGGGCCGCACCATGGTCAACGATCATTTTGTCCACCTGACCGACGGTGTCCGTATCCAGTCACCGGTGATCTGGGAATGCACCCGGTTCTGTCTGGCCCGTGGTGCCACACCCGGTGTAGCGGCGGCACTTATGCTGGCCGGGGGCGAGGTCATGCAGGAATTTGGCGTAGAGCACTATGTCGGCGTCTTCGATGCGCGGATGGTGCGGATTTATCGCCGCATCGGCTCTTCGCCAGAGGTGCTGGGGCAGCAGGGCGAGGGCCGCGAACAGATCAGCGTGGGTTTGTGGGAATTCACTCCGGCCGCGCAGGCACAGGTGTCAAAATCTGCAGGGATAACTCCGGAGATGTCCAAGCGGTGGTTTGCCCTGTCGTTCGGCGACATCGTGGTGCCCAAGGAAATGGAAGCGGCCTGAGGGTTAACTGGCACAGACATTTCAGATCGGTGCTGCAAGACGCGCGCGGGTTGATGCCCGCGCGCGTTTTCTGTCTGCCCGTTGGGGCGGTGGTCGAAGCACTCGCAGAATTGCGTATTTGGACAAAGAAGAAGCCGCAAAGGGTTCTGGTGGCCCTCCGCCGCGCGGGGTAATGTGCCGCCATGACCGTACCCTCCCTCGTTTTTTCCGATGATCAGGCCGCTGCTTATGACAGCGTGACAGAACTGTTGCGTGAGGCCGGTGTGGACCTTGACGACGGTCTGTGCCTTCCGGCGCAGGAAGGTCGCGCGCGTGTCATGGCCCTGATGGGCAAGGCAGGCAGCGGCAAGACGCTGTTGCTGGCTGAACTGGTCAAGGCGCTGGAGGCGGTTGGGGTTGAGACGGTCTCTGGCGACTATGAAAGTAGGCGGGCGCGTGAAAAGCGCACTTTGGCCGTGCTGGCGCCGACCAACAAGGCGGCCAGCGTTCTGCGGATGCGCGGCGTGCCGGCCACCACAATTCACCGGATCATCTACACGCCGGTCTACGATCCCGAATATGAAAAGATCGCCGAGTGGCTCATGGGGAATGAGGATGAGCGGCCAGAAATCGAGGGTTTGACCGATGTGGCGCTGGAACGCGCGCAGGCGGTCTATGCCCAACACAAGTCGGTTCCGGCGGCACTGGCGGCGGCGGGCCTGAGGGGCAGCGATTTCATCACCGGCTGGAAACGGCGCGAAGAGCCACTGGACATCGGGTTTGTCGACGAATCCTCTATGCTGGACGAACGCCAGTTCGAGGACCTGCAGGAGATATTTCCCAACCTTGTCTTGTTTGGCGATCCGGCGCAGTTGGCGCCCGTCAACCAGTCGGGAAAGATGGTGTTTGACGGCCTGAAGGACAGCCAGAAACGAGAGTTGAGCCGCGTGCACCGGCAGGCGGCCGACAACCCGATCCTTGATCTGGCCCATGCGCTGGCCGATCCTGAGCTGGGGTTCGAGGATTTTGAACGCATGGTCGAGGACGCGTCGCGGCGTGACGACCGGGTGGTTTTTGCCAATCGGGTCGAGGTTGATCTGATGGCCCGCTCACCCGTGCTGGTCTGGCGCAATGCCACGCGGATTCGGTTGATCAACGCCTTTCGCCGGGTGCATGAGGCCCCCGCCGATAGCCTGTTGCCCGGTGAGCCGCTGATTTGCGACGGGTTGGAATTGCCTTTGAAACACCGCAAGAAACGACTGGATCTTGAGGCGCGCGGGCTGATCAAGGGCGCGCAGGTGATCTACCTTGGACCCGGGAAAAAACCGGGATTTTCACGGCTGCACGTGGTCGGCGCGATGGAACCGCAGGTGTCTGCCGCCTCTATCGTCAAGATCGAGATGCCCGATGAGGAAGAGCCTTTCCTGCCTTACGCGGCGCGGATGGGGGCGACCTTTTTGCACGGGGCGGCGGTGACGATCCACAAGGCACAGGGCAGCCAGTGGGAGGCGGTGCAGGTCTTTGCGCCGGACCTTTTTGCCGCCGCGCGGGCCGGTCGGAACGAGGCCGGGCAGCCGTTGTGGAAACGGCTGGCCTATGTGGCAATCACCCGGGCGCAGTCGAGACTGTTCTGGGTGGTGCGCAACCGGCTGGCGCGCCCGTCGGGACCCCTAAGGGTGGACGATCTGAGCGGCGCACCGGCCCCCTTGGCGCTGGAGGCGGAGATTGACGGGCCGGCTGTCTAAGGGGGTTTTCTTCGGTCGCGCAATTTGTTGAACGTGGGGCAAGACGCTATGACCAAACATATTCTCAAGGTCGCGGTCGGCGGATTTGGTGCGATCGGCAAGGCGGTTGCATCGGCGTTGGATCGGGGCATCGACGGGCTGGAACTGGTCGCGGTGTCAGCGCACGATGTTGCAAGGGCCAAGGCCCATATGGCGGATCATTTTCAGAACAGCTACGACGTGCGTCCGCTGGAAGAACTCTCTCAGGCCGCCGACGTGATCGTTGAATGCTGCCCCGCCCATTTGCTGGACCGGGTTGCCCGACCGGCACTGGAGGCGGGCAAAATCGTGGTGGTGATTAGCGTCGGAGGGTTGCTCGCAAACCCGCATCTAAAGGACATCGCCGCCCGAACGGGTGGTCGGATTCTTGTGCCGTCCGGCGCGCTGCTGGGGTTGGACGCCGTGCAGGCCGCCGCGCAGGGCAAAATTGATAGCGTGACGATTGTGACCCGCAAGCCGCCTTTCAGTCTGAAAGGCGCGCCTGCGATCACGCGGATGGGGCTGGACCTTGACCAAGTGACCAAACCGGTTCGGTGTTTCGCGGGGTCGGCGCAAGAGGCGATCAAGGGTTTTCCGGCAAATACCAACGTTGCGGTGGCACTGGGCCTTGCCGGGATCGGCACCGACCGCACGCAGGTCGAGGTCTGGGCCGACCCAACCCTGGACCGCAACACACACAGTATCACCGTCGTCTCCGACAGCGCCACAATGACCATGAAAATCGAGGGCATCCCGTCAGAGGACAACCCGCGAACCGGCCGGATCACGCCGCTCAGCGTGATCTCGACTCTGAAAAGGCTGACGGCCCCGTTGGTGATCGGGGCCTGAGAGCGGCGCGATCAATCCGCGACTTTGACGATCTGCTTGCCGGTGTTGCCGCCTTTCAGCATCGCCATGAATGCACCGGGTGCGTTTTCCAATCCTTCGGCGACATCTTCCAAAAAGACCAGCTCGCCCGCCGCGACCTTGGGCGAGACTTCCTGAAGGAAAGCCGGGAAATTCGCCCAGTGATCGAAGATGATAAAGCCATTGACCGACAGCCGTTTGACAAGGATCGACCGCCAGACACCGGGCAGGCGGTCGGCGCAATCCTCGGTTCCGCCGTACCACGAAATGGCTCCGCAGATCGGGATGCGGCCATGCGTGTTCATCAGCGGCAGCACCGCTTCCAGAACCTTTCCGCCGACGTTTTCCCAATAGATATCAATGCCGTCAGGAGCCTCGGCGGCGATTGCCTTGCGCAGGGCAGAGGCGTCGTCAAAGGCGCGGTGGTCGATGGCGGCGTCAAAGCCGAAGGTCTCTATCGCAAGGCGGCATTTCTCGGCTCCGCCCGCGATGGCAACGGTCCGCAGGCCAGCCGCCTTGGCCAGTTGTCCCACCAGCGACCCCACCGGCCCGGTGGCCGCCGCGACCACAAGTGTTTCGCCCGCCTTGGGGCGACCGTATTCGCGCAGGCCTGTCCACGCGGTAAAGCCCGGCATCCCCAGCACGCCAAGGGCAGTGGAAGGGGGCAGGGCGGCGTCCAACCGCCGCACTTCGCTCACGGGCAGCACCGCGTGGCTGGCCCAACCGGTCATGCCGGTGACCATGTCGCCGGGCGTGAAGTCACCACCGCGCGCCTCGATGACCCGGCCGACTCCCTGACCGGTCATGGTGCCGTCGATCTGGACCGAAGGTGCATAGCTTTTGACGTCATCCATTCGGCCACGCATATAGGGATCAAGCGAAAGCTGGGTGACTTCGATCAAGACCTCGCCATCGGCGGGTGCGGGCATCGGATCGGCCTTGAGGGCGAAATCCTCGGAAACCGGGTGGCCCGAAGGCCGCCGGGCGAGGGCAATGCGCTGCATCTGGCTGGACATAGAACTTCCTTGCGTCACTATTTGGGAAAAACGGTTGCACGCGGGGCGCGCTCTCGCACAGTCTAGCGGGACGTTCGCTGACGGCAAGGGAGGGCTGGATGCAAGGTACGATGATGCACATGCCGCTGAGGATCATCGAGATTCTCGATTACGCGGCACAGGCGCACCCGGGGGCAGAGATCGTCTCGGTGCGCACCGAAGGCGATATTCACCGCGAAACCTATGCCCAGGCTTATGCCCGGGCCGCTCAACTGGCGCATGCGCTTGCGGGTCTGGGTGTTAAGCAGGGCGACCGGGTCGCAACTCTGGCGTGGAATGGCTACCGGCACTTTGAGCTTTATTATGCTGTCTCTGGCATGGGAGCGGTCTGTCACACGATCAACCCCCGCCTGTCTGCGGAACAGATGTTGTACATTATCGAACACGCGGGGGATGAGGTGCTGTGTGTCGACCTCACCTTTGTGCCGATTATCGAGGCGCTGGCAGAGCATCTGCCTAAGGGGTTGAAACTGGTGGCGCTTACCGATCGGGCGCACATGCCGGACAGCACGCTGGACTGGCATTGCTATGAGGATATGCTGGCAGGTCAGTCGCAGACCTTTGACTGGCCGCTGGTGTCCGAGGATGCGGCGGCGGGCCTGTGTTATACATCCGGCACCACCGGGCATCCCAAGGGTGCGCTCTATTCGCATCGCTCGACGGTGCTGCACGCGCTGTTTCTGTCGATCTCGGTGCCTCGGTCATTGCACGAGGGATCGCATATCCTGCCCGTGGTGCCGATGTTCCATGTCAACTCCTGGGGGCTGCCCTATGCGGCACCGCTGGCCGGCGCGTCATTGATCATGCCCGGCGGTAAGCTGGACGGGGCGTCGGTCTTTGACCTGATGGAGAATGAGGGCGTGACAGCCGCTTGGGGCGTGCCGACAGTCTGGCTGGGACTCAGGGCCGAGATCGAGGCGCGCAACGCCATGCCCTCGGCGCTTGATCAATTGGTGATCGGCGGATCGGCGGCACCGCGACCAATGATCGAGTTTTTCGAGAAGCGTGGCGTGGATGTCTGCCATGCATGGGGCATGACAGAGATGAGTCCGGTTGGAACGCACGGGCAATTGTCAAAATCCATGCTGGGTCTGCCTTTCGAACAGCGCATGGCCACCAAGGCCAAGCAGGGGCGTCGGGTGTTCGGGGTCGAGTTGAAGATTTCCGACGACAACGGTCGCGCGTTGCCGCAGGACGGCAAGGCGGTGGGTGAGCTTTATGTCCGCGGAAACACGGTGATTTCGGGCTATTTCAACAATGAGGACGCAACACAGGCGGCCTTTGATACCGAAGGTTGGTTCGGGACTGGCGATGTGGCCAGCATCGACCCTCAGGGGTTCCTGTACATACAGGACCGCGCAAAGGACCTGATCAAGTCGGGCGGCGAGTGGATCAGTTCGCTGGATCTGGAGAATATCGCGATTGCCCATCCCAAGGTCGCCAACTGCGCGGTGATTGCGGTGCCGCATCCGAAATGGGATGAGCGGCCTTTGCTGGTGGTTGTGCCGCGCGATGCAGGCGATCCGCCCACGCTGGAGGAGATTCACGAGATGCTGCAGGAGCACATGGCGAAATGGCAGTTGCCCGATGCGATGGAGTTTGTCGAAGACCTGCCGCTGACCGCCACCGGCAAGGTGTCCAAGCTGACGTTGCGGCAGCGGTTTGCCGGTTACGTGTTGCCCGATGCTGGCTGATGACCTGCGTGACCTTGCCCCGCGCGAAAGCGCCTGGGTGACGCTGGATGCGGCGCGGGTCAAGGCATTTGCCGATGCCACCGAAGACTGGCAGTTCATCCATCTTGATGAGGAACGGGCCTCGAAAACCGCCTTGGGCGGGACCGTGGCGCATGGCTTTCTGACGTTGTCGATGCTGTCGATGATGTCCTATCAGGTGATGGAAGGAGTCCCCGGCATCCTGTCCAGTGTGAACTATGGCTTTGACCGCATCCGCTTTGTCTCACCCGTTCGGGTCGGGCACAGGGTGCGGGGGAGGTTTACCGTGGCCAGTGTCGACGAAGGCGATGGCTGGCTGGATGTGCATTGGGACGTGGAGGTCGAGATAGAGGGCGCGGCGCGGCCGGCCCTCGTGGCGAACTGGATCACACGTATGTACTTGGGATAGGGCGCCGCCCGCGCGGTTTTCGGCGCGTCGCCCCACCCGCCCACCCGCGCGCGCCGAAAACCGCGCGGGCGGCTTGAGACCATCGAGGAGGGATCATGGATCTTGGAATGACGGAGCGGGTGAAGCCGCTGGTGGTGCAGGTGCGCCGGATGATCGAGGAAGAGATCGCGCCGCTGGATGCGGAGTTTCACGCGCTGGTGGGGACGCATCCGACCGGTGACAGGTTCAAGCATGTGCCACGACAGTTGGAGATCCTTGACGGGCTGAAAGCCACCGCCAAGGCAAGGGGGTTGTGGAACTTCTGGCTGACCGGATCGGACCGTGGCTATGGGTTGAGCACGGTGGAATATGCCTATCTCGCCGAGGAGATGGGCAAAGTTGGCATCGCGGCTGAGGTGTTCAATTGCAGCGCGCCGGATACCGGCAACATGGAGGTATTGGAACGTTACGGTGCCGACTGGATGAAAGAGCGTTGGCTGACGCGTTTGCTGGCAGGTGAGATCCGTTCTTCTTATGTGATGACCGAACCTGATGTCGCCTCTTCCGACGCCGCACAACTGGTGTTCGAGGCGAAACGGGATGGCGACGACTATGTCCTGAACGGCGAGAAATGGTGGATCAGCGGGGCCGGTGACCCGCGCTGTGGTCTGTACATCGTGATGGCCTGCACCGACCCGGATGCGGCGAAACATTCCCGACACACGATGTTCGTGATGGACCCGGACACACCGGGGATCGAGGTTTTGCGCCCGATGCAGGTCTTTGGGCAGGATGACGCGCCACATGGGCATATGCATCTGCGGTTCACCGATGTGCGCATCCCCGCGACGCATGTCGTGCTGGGTGAGGCACGCGGGTTCGAGGTGGCGCAGGGGCGGCTGGGGCCGGGCCGGATACACCACTGTATGCGCGCCATCGGACAAGCTGAAAAAGCGCTGGAGATGATGTGCATGCGCGGGCTGTCGCGTGAGGCCTTTGGCAAGCGGATCGCCGACCTTGGCGCGAACTATGACATTATCGCCAACGCGCGGATGGATATCGAGATGGCGCGCCTGCTGTGCCTCAAGGCCGCTTGGATGATGGATACGGCGGGCGTGCGTGCGGCGCAGCCTTGGATTTCCAAGATCAAGGTGGTCGCCCCCCTGATGGCTGGAAGAGTCGTCGACGAGGCGATTCAGTTGCACGGCGCAGGCGGGATCAGTCAGGACTATGACCTTGCGACCATGTGGACACATATCCGCACGTTGCGGTTCGCCGATGGTCCCGATGCGGTCCACCGGCGACAGGTGGCGCGGGCGGAACTGCGCAAATACGCCAATGAGAAGATCTGACTCTGCCATTTCAAGGGCGGCATGTTCGGAGACAAGGCACCGGAGGCGGCATGGACAGGGATGAGCTGACACGTGTGGCGGCGTGGATGGAAACCGCTGTGGACGGGTTTCAACCCCCTGTCAGCGCTGAGAAATTCGATGTCGGCCAGTCCAACCCGACCTACCGGCTAAGCAGCCCCTCGGGCAGTTACGTGCTGCGGCGCAAGCCGCCGGGCGTGTTATTGAAGTCTGCTCATGCGGTGGACAGGGAATTTCGTGTGCAACGGGCGCTGGCCGGGACGTCGGTGCCAGTGCCGCGCATGTATGCGCTGTGCGAGGACGACAGCGTTCTGGGGTCGATGTTCTACGTCATGGAGCACATCGACGGTCGCAATCTGGTTGACCCCTCTCTGCCCGGTGAGACCGTCGACGGGCGGGCGGCGATCATGGATGAGATGAACCGGGTTCTGGCGGCGATCCATGATGTTGATCTGTCGGCCGCGGGATTGGACGACTACGGCGCGCCGGGGAATTACCACACCCGCCAGTTGGGGCGTTGGACCAAGCAATACCGGGCGTCCGAGACAGAAAACCTGCGCGACATGGAAACGCTCATATCATGGCTGGCAGGGGCGTTGCCCGAAGACGACGGGCAGCGCACGCTGGTGCATGGCGACTACCGGATCGACAACATGCTGTTTGCTGTTGACCGGTCGGACTGCGTGGCGGTGCTGGATTGGGAACTGTCGACTCTGGGGCACCCCTATGCCGACCTTGCTGGCGTGTTGATGCAGTGGCAGCTGCCGCCGGGGGCTGAGGGGCGCGGGCTGGCCGGTGTGGATCGCGCGGCGCTGGGGCTGCCTTCGGATGAGGATTTTGTCGCCGCCTATTGCGCGCGGCGGGGCATCGACGGGATCGAGGGATTGGGCTTTTACGTCGCCTTTGCCTTTTTCCGGATGGCCGCGATCCTTCAGGGGGTCAAGAAACGCGCCCTTGACGGCAACGCGGCGAACCCGGAAAAGGCATTGAAACTGGGTGCTTATGTGCCCCGGTTTGCGCAATTGGGACTGGAGGCCCGGCACCGATATGGATGAGGCGTTCCGCGAAGATCCCTATGCTTTTGCCGCTCACATCGGGATGCAGATGACCGAGTGGCGTGCAGGATATGCCGCCTTTGATGTGCCGCTGGAGACCTTTTTGATGAACCGGCATGGCAATCCGCATGGCGGCGTTCACGCCTCTTTGCTTGACACGGTCATGGGCTATGCAGGGTGCTGGACCGGTGATCCCGATCGGCGGCAGATGTGCCTGACCTTGACCCTGAACGTGCAATACCTGTCGCGCCCGAAAGGCGTGGTGTTGAAGGGCGAGGGATGGAAAACCGGCGGTGGCAAAAGCAGCTTTTTCGCCGAGGCGCAGATTACCGATGAGACAGGTGAGCTGATCGCCAAGGGAACGGGTGTTTTCAAGTATCGGGGGTGAGGTCAGGTCCGCCTTGTGCGAATCATGGTTAATCACCCGAAATACAAGCATTTTTCCGAGTCACAACATATGCACAACCGATGCACAATCCATGCACAGGGATGCGCTGAACTGGCAGGTTAACGGGGCGTGCGCCGGGGGGGCCTCAGCGATGCCGCTGCACCAGTCCCGGCAGGTCCGCGAAATCCGAAAACCGGGCGGTATGGGGCAGCGCCTCGACCGGGGTCTTGCGGTAGCCTTCGGTGTAGAGCAGGAACGGAACCTTGCCCCGCCGCGCGGTTTCTGCGTCGGTTTCGCTGTCGCCGACATAGAGCGCCTGTGCCGCTCCGTCGAGCGCGGCGAACAGCATCTCGGGGTCGGGCTTGCGCGTGGGCAGGCTGTCGCCGCCGATCACGATGTCAAAGAACCCGTCCAACCCGGTGTCGCGCAGGGCCGCGCGGGTGGCCTCTATCGGTTTGTTGGTGCAGAGCGTCAGGCGAAACCCCTGCGCCTTGAGAGCGGTCAGCGCGTCGCGCGCACCGGGATAGACCGAGGCCGGATCAGAGGGCGTGCCGACATAATGCGCCATGGTGCGGCGAGACAATTCGGCGTGATGTGACTGCGGCGCGCCGATATGGTCCAGCACCTGTTCCAGCAGGATCGGCAGGCCGCGTCCGACAAAGCCTTGGGTGTCTTCTTGGCTGACGGGCGGCAGGTTCATCTCTTCCAGCGCCCGTGAGACGCCGTAGTGGATATGCCCGACGCTGTCGATCAGGGTGCCGTCGAGGTCAAAGGCGATGGTGAGGCTCATGCGGATAGCGTGGTGGCGGCCATGCGGATGGCGCGGATGTTGTCGCCGTAGGGTCCGGGGGTCTCGACCGAGCCGCCCTTGAACACGGCAGAGCCCGCGACCAGCACGTCAGCGCCTGCGTTCACCACCAAAGGTGCTGTTTCGGGGGTCACGCCGCCGTCGATCTCGATATGCACGGGGCGGTCGCCGATCATGGCGCGCAGGGTGCGGATCTTGTCGGTCATGTCGATGAATTTCTGCCCGCCGAAGCCGGGGTTCACGGTCATCACACAGACAAGATCGGCGAGGTCCAGCAGGTGTTCGACGGCCTGCGCCGGTGTGCCGGGGTTCAGCGCCACGCCCGCCTTCATCCCGGCGGCGCGGATCGCTTGCAGGGTGCGATGAGTGTGCGGTCCGGCCTCGACATGGGCGGTCAGGATGTCGGTGCCCGCATCGGCGTAGGCATCGATGTAGGGATCAACCGGCGCAATCATCAGGTGCACGTCCATGACCGTCTTTACGTGTTTGCGGAACGCTTTGACGGCGGGCGGGCCAAAGGTGAGGTTTGGCACAAAGTGCCCATCCATCACGTCGACGTGGATCCAGTCGGCGCCCTGCGCCTCGATCGCCTGAATTTCGCGCCCGAAGTCGGCGAAATCGGCGGACAGGATCGAGGGGGCGATTTTCACGGAGCGGTCAAAGGGCATGGGGCATCCTCGGGTTCGTGGTCACGCGCCCCGGACCTGATCCGGGGCCTCTGGCTTGTGGCGGCTGCGAGGTTCCGGGTCAAGCCCGGTACAGGGGAGTCAGTATCCGGCGGCCCGGTCCACCACATGCAACAGTGGCGCGCCGGTCTCATTGCGGCGGATATTGTCGGCAATGACTCGCGCCGCCGTCTCTGGCCGGGTGGTGGAGGCTATGTGCGGGGTCACGGTGACCTTTGGGTGGGTCCAGAACGCGTGATCGTCGGGCAGTGGTTCGGTGCGGAAGACATCCAGCGTGGCATGGCCGATCTGTTCGCTGTCCAGCGCCGCCAGCAGCGCGTCGTCATCGATCAGCGGGCCGCGTCCGGGGTTCAGGATCATGGCTCCGGGGGCCATCAGGGCCAGCGTTTCGGCATGGATCACATTGGTTGTGGCCGGTGTGTCGGGCAGCAGCAGAATGACAATCTGGGCATCGGTCAGCGCCGCGCGCAGCCCGTCCTCCCCGGCAAAAGTGGTGATGCCGGGCAGGGTCTTGGGTGACCTGCTCCATCCGCTGACGGGAAATCCCAATGCGATCAGGGCGCGGGCGCAGGCCTGCCCCAGCGCGCCGAGGCCAAGGATGGTGACAGGGCGGTCCGCCGACAGGGGCGGCGGGGTCGCGTCCCAAGTCCGGTCCGGGTTCACGATATGCGCATCCATCCCCAAATGATGGCGCAGCGTGTGGCCAGTGACCCATTCCACCATCCCCTGCGTCAGCCCGGCCTCATCGACCATGCGGGTCAGCGGGGCCTTCAGTGTGTCATTGCCCACGACCCCTTCGACCCCGGCCCAGAGGTTCATCACGGCCTTGAGCCGGGTGTAGGGGGTGAAATCCTGCACGTCCGAGTTGGGCGCGTAGACGATATAGTCGACCTCTTCGGACGCAAATGCGGTGCCCAGCGCATAGGACAGGCCGGTGGCGTCGAGCGCGGCGCTGAGGGGGGCCTCATAGTCTTCCCAGCTTTCAGAGCGGGCGGCAAAAAGGATGTTGGGCATGTGGCGGACTCCCTGACTGTGTTGCCGCCTGCTTAGACGAGGTTGCCGGGGAAGGGAAAGCCGTCAGGCCTGTCTTGGCCGATGGATATGTGCGCTTTGCACCATGCCAAAGGCCAGCATCAGCACCAGCATCGCGGAACCGCCATAACTGACCATCGGCAGCGGCACACCGACCACAGGCGCAAGCCCCATGACCATCGACATGTTGACCGCAAAGAACAGGAAAAAGGTCAGTCCGACGCCAAGGATCAGCAGCGAAGAAAAACGGTCCCGATTCTGGACCGCCGCGACGATGCAGAACAGCAGGATCAGCACATAGAGCGCCAGCAGCGACACCCCCCCGATAAAGCCAAATTCTTCGGCGAGGGTGTTAAAGATGAAATCCGTGTGCTTTTCCGGCAAGAAGTTCAGGCGGCTTTGTGTGCCTTGCATAAAGCCGCGCCCGGTCCAGCCGCCGGATCCCATGGCGATCTTGGCCTGCGTGATGTGATAGCCCGCGCCCAGCGGGTCTGACGAGGGATCAAGGAAGGTGTCGATGCGGCGGAACTGGTAATCCTCCAGCATCTGCCAGTCTGTGCCGCGCGACTGGAACACCGCCCAGATGCCCCCGCCCGCCGCGCCCAGAACGGTCGCGAAATAGAGCCAGTGCACGCCTGCGAGGAACATCATCAGCGCGCCCGCGGTCATTAGCAGGATCGCCGTGCCAAGGTCGGGCTGGGTCAGCACCAGACCTGTGGGCAGCAGGATGATCAGGATCGGGATCAGCACCCACAAGGGGCGCGAGGTCCGGCTGAGGGGCAGGCGATCGTAATACGCGGCCAGCAACATGACCATTGCGATCTTCATGACCTCGGAGGGTTGCAACCGCATGAATCCCAGGTCGATCCAGCGCTGCGCCCCCATGCCGACGGCCCCGAACAATTCGACCATGATCAGCAGGCCCAGCGACCCGATATAGGCCACCAGAGCCATGTTGCGCCAGAAGTAGATCGGCACCATGGCCACGATAAACATCAGCGCCAGTCCCAGACCGAACCGTTTGATCTGCGGTTCGGCCCATGGGCTGAAAGAGCCGCCAGCAACCGAATACAGCATCAGAAAACCGACACCCGCCACCGCACCCAGCAGCACCACTAGCGGCCAGTTCAGATACAGGATCTTGCGCCAGCCGGTCGGGACCGTCTTTACGTTGTATTCAAGATAGGTCACGCGCTGTCGCTCCCGCCGGTGCGGCGCAGGGCGCGCTCCCGCGCGAGCCGTTCCTGCTGCGCCTTGACGCGGCGGCGGTCGGCGGTCGGGTAGGCCTCCAGTGGCGGATCCTCACCATAGAGCGCCTGTAGCGTGATATCGCGGGCGATGGGGGCAGCGGCGGTGCTGCCGCCGCCGCCGTGTTCGACCACCACCGACACCGCGATGCGCGGATTGTCGTACGGCGCGAAGTTGACGAACAGCGCGTGGTCGCGGCGATCCCAAGGCAGATCGTCGTTCGAGGTCACGCCCCGCGCGCGCTCTGCGGCGGTGATGTTGCGGACCTGACTGGTGCCGGTCTTGCCCGCCATGCGCAGCCCTTCGGCCACGATCCGCGAACGATAGGCGGTGCCGTGGCGATGGTTCGACACGGCATACATGGCGCGGCGCACCTGCAGCAGGTGGTTGGGGTTCAGGCCAAGGTCCGGTGCGGCGCGGCGTGGGGTTTCGATTCCGTCCACGCTTTTGACAAGGCGCGGCGTGATCGCGCGCCCGGTGGCAATGCGGGCCGACATGACGGCAAGCTGCAAGGGAGAGGTCAGCACAAAACCCTGACCGATGGCGGCGTTGACGGAATCGCCGATCACCCAATCGGCCCCGCGTTCGCGCAGTTTCCACGCCTTGTCAGGGACCAGCCCGCTGGTCACCGCCGACATGGGAATGTCATGCGCTTCGCCCATGCCCAGCTTGCGCGCCATGGCGGCAATGCGTTCGATCCCGACCTTGAGCGCCAGTTCATAATAGTAGACGTCACAGCTTTCGCGCAGGCTCTGTTCAAGGGTCATGTGGCCGTGGCCGACGCGCTTCCAGCAGTGGAACTTGCGTCCGCCGACCTCTAGGTGGCCGGGGCACCAGACCGTGTCGTCTGGTGTCATCAGGCCCGCGTCCATTGCTGCAAGTGCCGTAACCATCTTGAAGGTGGAGCCGGGCGGATAGGCGTCCTGCACCGTCTTGGAGGCCAGAGGGCGGTGATCGTTGTCGCGCAACTCACCGTAATCCTTGACGGAAATGCCGCGCACAAACTTGTTGGGGTCGTAAGACGGCGACGAGGCGATGGCCAGCAGGTCGCCATGTTCCAGATCCATCACGACAACAGAGGCGCTGTCCGGTCCCAGCCGTGCCTGTACGTAGTCCTGCAAGGCGGTGTCGACGGTCAGTTGCAGATCGGCCCCGGCCACGCCTTCGCGCCGGTCAAGCTCGCGCATGACCCGGCCCACGGCGTTGACCTCGACCCGTTTCGCGCCAGCGCTGCCGCGCAGCTTTTCCTCATACTTTGCCTCGACCCCGACCTTGCCGATCTGAAAGCGCGGGATGCGCAGGACCGGCGGCGGGTCCTCGTAACGGCCCAGATCACGCTCCGAGACCGGACCGACATAGCCCGCCACGTGGGCATAGAGATCGCGGCTGGGATAAAAGCGGCTGAGGCCGACCTCTGTCGTCACGCCGGGCAGGGCGGGGGCGTTGACGGCGACGCGGCTGATGTCCTCCCACGTGACGCGGTCGGCCACGGTGACGGGAAAGAAGGGCGGCGTGCGCTCCATCTCTGCCAAGGCCCGGTTGAGGTCGTCTTCGTCCAGTTCGACCAGTTGGCCCAGACGGCGGATGACCGTGGCCACGTCGCCTGCGTCCTCGCGCGTCAGGGTGATGCGGTAGGTCTGTTCGTTTTCGGCAATGACCCGCCCTTCGCGGTCAAAGATACGGCCACGACCGGGCGGTATGAGCCGGATGTTGATGCGGTTCTCTTCGGCGAGCAGGCGGAATTCATCGGCCTGATCCACCTGCATGTGTCGCATCCGCAGCGCCAGAACACCGGCAAAAACCAGCTGACCGCCGCCAAGGATCAGCCCGCGCCGGGTGACCCGGCGGGCGCTTTCCTGGGTTTCGCGTGGCGTACGTCTCATAGCGGGCGTCCCGTGTGGTCATATTCTCCGGGCGCGCTGCGGCGCACACCCAGAGCCAGATAGCTGATCGCGGCGATCAGCGGGTAGATCGCAACTGTCATACCATATTGCATCACCCATAGAGAAAGCATTCCCGGCGTCACGATCAAGACCGCCAAAACGACGCGGTAGATCACGGTGATGACAAACAGGCCGGTGGCGGCGGTGATCCATTCCGCCGCAAAGGTGTTTTCGCGCACCTGCCGTCCGCGCACCTTGAGCCATTCGGAGGCGAGCAGCACCAGCAGCGCCCAGAGCCCGGGCGGCCTGTGGAACAGGAAATCCGCCAGCAGCATCACCCCGGCCACCGACAGCATGGGCACATAGTCGGGACGGCGCAGCGCCCAGGCAAAGGTGAGGGCGGTCAGCACATCTGGTCCGGCGATGCGCGAGGGCATGATCTGCAACGGCAGCAGGTGAAAGAAAAAGATCACAAGCGCGAGACCGAAGTAGGTCGCCCGCATGGTCCAGAGCCGTGCGGGGCTGTTGTCAGCCATCCCCCGCGCCCTCCGGGGCCGCGTCAGGGGCAGTAGTCACCGGCGGACCACCCGCATCGGGCAGGTTCTCTGGCAGGATCAGGGAAGAGGGCGACTCTACCCGGCGGGTGCCGTGATCGCGCAGAACGCGCAGGAACTCCAACCGTTCGTAATCGGCTGCCAGCCGGACGCGCAGGCGACCGCCCGGATCTTCGGCGACTTGCCCGATCAACAGGCCGGGCGGAAAGACCTCACCGTCGCCGGTGGTCACGATCCGGTCGCCGGGGCGGACCAGATCGGGGTTTTCCAGAAAGTCGATGGGCGGGGCAGAGGTGTTGTCGCCGGCGATCAGCGCGCGCTGGCCAGATGGCTGGATTTCCGCCGGAATGCGGCTGGTGGCGTCGGTCAGCAGGATCACGCGGCTGGTGTTTGCGCCCACACCGGACACGCGCCCGACAAGGCCGATGCCGTCCATCGTGGCCCAGCCGTCGACGATCCCATCGCGTGAGCCCACGTTGATCAGCACCGATTGCCGAAACGGAGAGCCGCTGTCCGCCAGAACTACAGCAGTGATAAAGGTCAGACGCGGATCCAGCCGGACGTTGTTGAGATCGCGCAGACGGGCGTTTTCCTGTTCCAGCTGCAAAGCTGCCTCTTTCCAGGCGGTCATCTTGCGCAGCTCGCGGCGCAGTTCTTCGTTTTGTTCGTAGAGGCGCTGATAGCTCTGAAAGTCGCGGACCAACCGGACAGAGGCGGTGACCGGCGCCATCGCCCAGTCCATACGCGGCACCACCGCATCCACGACCTGTGCGCGAAATCGTTCGACGCGCGGGCTGTCGATCCGCCAAAGCAGGAAAACGCCGGTCAGCGAGAGCGCCAGCACGACCAGAAGCAACCGCCTGAGCGGGCCGGTGAAATCGTCCTGTGCATTGCGGTCGCTGGCCAAGGGTCCCTCGCATCGGGTTTGGCGGATATTACAGGATGCCTTGGTTCAGATACAGCGGGTGATGGCGAGAAACGATTTTTCGCCGAAAAATCGCCTCACCTTCCGGCAGTTCTCAGCTATCGTAATCGATCGCGTGGCGCAGTTGTTTTTCGTATTCCAGTGCCTTGCCGGTGCCCAGTGCGACGCAGTTTAGCGACTCGTCGGCGATGGACACGGCCAGTCCGGTCTGTTCGCGCAGTGCCAGATCCAGATCGCCCAGCAGCGCGCCGCCGCCGGTCAGCATCACGCCACGGTCGACGATGTCGGCGGCCAGATCCGGTGGGGTCGCCTCAAGCGCGGTCATCACCGCCTCGCAGATCGCCTGCACCGGCTCGGACAGGGCCTCGGCCACCTGGGCCTGGCTGATCTCGGTTTCCTTGGGCACGCCGTTCAGCAGGTCGCGACCGCGAATCTGCATGGACGACCCGCGCCCGTCGTCGGGCATCCGCGCGGTGCCGATCGAGGTCTTGATCCGCTCGGCGGTGGATTCACCGACCAGCAGGTTTTGCTGACGACGCAGGTAGTTGATGATTGCCTCGTCCATACGGTCACCACCGACGCGGACGGAGCGCGCATAGACGATGTCGCCCAGCGACAGCACCGCAACCTCGGTTGTGCCGCCGCCGATGTCCACAACCATGTTGCCGGTCGGGTCGGTGATCGGCATGCCCGCACCGATGGCCGCGGCGATGGGTTCGGCGATCAGGCCCGCCTTGCGCGCGCCTGCGGACAGGACCGATTGGCGGATGGCGCGTTTTTCAACCGGGGTGGCACCATGCGGCACGCAGACGATGATCTTGGGCTTTGAGAACGTGGACCGGCGGTGCACCTTGCGGATGAATTCCTTGATCATCGCCTCGGCGGTGTCGAAATCCGCGATCACGCCCTCGCGCATCGGGCGGATTGCCTCGATGCTGCCCGGTGTGCGTCCCAGCATCAGTTTGGCGTCTTCACCGACGGCGAGGACTTTCTTGACGCCGTCCTTGATGTGGTAGGCAACGACGGAGGGCTCGGACAGAACAATTCCTTTTCCCTTGACGTAGACCAGCGTGTTCGCAGTCCCAAGGTCGATGGCCATGTCCGAAGAGAACAGGCCAAGGAGTTTATCCATGCCAAACATTTTGTTATTGCCCCATTGCCTCATTGGCCCGCGACTCTTCCAGTCCGGGCCAGCGCTCTTATAGGCCTGAGGCGGTTGATGCGGAAGGGGGGCGGGGCGGCAAATCAGCGGGGAATTGCCACATGCCGCCCCTGCAACAGAACAAAGTCAATCGAGACCGCGATTTACCCGGATCTGCGTCGGCGTCACCGGCACCGTCTCTGTCGGAGCCAGCGCCATCTTGGCGGGAAGAGAGCGGGGCATTTCGCCTTCCGGTGCCTCTGCGAGGCTGCGAATGCCGCTCAGATCGACGGTTTGAAAGAAGCGTTCGATATGGTGGACCGGCGCGCGGGCGGTCACCATCACGTCAATTTCGCCGAGCCTTGCCTTGAAGACGCGCAGACGATGCGGCCGGAGTCCGTTGTCGGCCATCTCGATGGGGCCGCGCACCTCGACCCAGCGGACTCCCTGATAGGTTGCGTGTTCGCTGCGCTGGTCGACAAGGTTAAAGTGGCGCTCCATCGCCTTTATGAAGGGGGTCCAGTAAGGATGCACGATCCGGCGGGCCGGGTCATCGACATCCAGTCCGATCACGCCCTGATCATTGATGTAGACCATTGACGTATCGGCCAGAAACGCCTCCCAGAGCGCCTCATCGGTCTGGGTCAGTCCGACAGGGCGGGGCAGATGCCGCGTTGCCCGCAGGATTTCACGATCATAGGCAAGGGATTGTTCGCGGCTGTAAAGAAAGCCTTCGTGGTCCGCGGACCAAGATTCCGCATTCCAACCAGCCGGTGCCGGAGGCAACGCGGCCGCCACAACAGAAGACTTGCGCAGGACCAGCCCAACGATGCCGCCCTGAGCGCCGAAACGCGTCATCAGGGTCTGAACGTACTGCGGCCCGCCAAAGTCTGCGTCCGACCGGGACCATTGGGTGGCATAGTCGATGGAAAAGATACCCAAACCGGCAAGCCCGGCCAGTGCGAATACACCGATGGTCTTTGCGAAAGACATGAAAAACTCCTGTACAACCTATGCCTGCAGTCCTGACGCTGGTTAGCGGCAGGACTTTGGCGGAGAGGCGACAAATTCGAGGAACCGTCGACCTGATGAGCCATTCAAAAACGTTTGACAGGTCACCGAATACAGGCGGAAGGTAAGGTCAGTTTTTTCGACAAAAAGCGAAAGGAACCCCCATGAAACGATTTTTAACAATGATCCTTGCCAGCCTGATTGCCAGCCAGGCGGTTGCCGATTCCTGTTGGGACCACAACGGTTCGGTCATGCGTTTGCAGGCGCAGGGCAACAACCGCTGGCTCAGCTATGAGACCACGCCGCACAGCTGGCAATGGCCCGCGGGTGTGCGCCCCGGCACGTTGTTGTTCAACGGAGTCAAGAACGGCAATTGGTACTCGGGAACCGCGCGGGTTTTCTCCAGCGCCTGCCCCGGCAGCCCGAGCGAATACCATGTCGAAGGGCCGGTTGCGCCCAACCAGTTGCGTGTTCAGGTGAGCGGAAACCGTCAGGTCTTTCAGAACTGCCAGCCAACCGGCCAGTGGAAGACCGACACGCTGGTCTTTACTTATCTCTACGACTGCTGAGCGCACCAAACGGCCCCCGTTAATGGGCCCCGGATCGCCGCGCAAAGGCGGTTCGCCCCCGTTTGCCCGGTAATTTTCTTCTGCCGCCCCGTGCCTTGCCCGGGGCGGCGTCGTTTTCCCCACCTGAGATGTCGGGCGCGCGCGGCGCGGCTTTGCGCGGCGCGCTATGCAGATTTTCAAAGAACGGGAGAGTCGTGTCATGAAAACCCATGTCAAAGCTTTGGTTGTCGGCGGCGGCGCCGTCGGCACGTCGATTGCCTATCATCTGGCCAAGGCGGGCTGGGACGATGTGATGCTGCTGGAACGCGATGAGCTGACGTCTGGCAGCACATGGCACGCGGCAGGCCTGCTGCCCTATTTCAACATGTCCTTTGCCACCACCCACATTCACGACTACTCGATCCGGTTCTACAAGACGCTGGAGGAAGAGACCGGGTTGAACGCGGGCTTTTCCGTGGTTGGCAATCTGCGCATGGCGCAGACGCAAGAGCGCATGGACGAATACATGCTCTATGCCTCGACCGCAGAGACCTGCGGCGTGCCCTATGAGTGGATGACGCCCGCGCAGATCAAGGACCGCTGGCCGCTGATCAACACTGAGGATCTGAAAGGCGCGCTGTATCACCCGACCGATGGCTACATTAACCCCGCCGACGTCACGATGGCGATGGCCAAGGGCGCGCGCCAGCGCGGCGTTTTGATCGAGCGCAAGTGGCAGGTCGATGGCTATGCCTGGACCGGGTCCGAGTGGCAGGTCACCATCACCAAGATGGTCGAAAGGGGTGGCAACCTTGTCCCCAGCGACGAGCAGAAGGTGATCACCGCCGAACATGTGGTCACCGCCACCGGCAACCACGCGCAGCGCACGGCGCAGCTTTTGGGCATCAAGATCCCGGCCATTCCGGTGGAACATCAGTTCATCGTGATGGAGCAGGACCCGGCGTTGGTGGAGTTCCGCAAGAGCAACCCGGAGCACCCGGTGATCCGCGATGCTGACGCGCAATCCTATGTGCGTGAGGAACGCGGCGGCTGGATTTTGGGCGTCTATGAGAAAAACGCGCCTGCGCGCTTTGCCTATGGTGTGCCGGACAGTTTCCGCGCCGATCTGTTCCAACTCGATCTGGAGCGGATCGAAGAGCAGTATATGGCGATGATCCATCGCGTGCCGTCCTGTGAGACCTGCGGGCTCAAGGACGATTTCAACGGTCCGATCTGCTACACGCCCGACGGGAACCCGCTGCTGGGCCCCGCGCCGAGGCTGCGCAATATGTGGCTGGCCGAAGGGTTTTCTTTTGGCATCACCGCCGCCGGTGGCACCGGGCACTACCTTGCGCAACTGATGGTTCAGGGAGAGGCCGAGATCGACATGGCCAGCCTCGACCCCAAGCGGTTCGGTGGATGGATGACCACCGAATACGCCAGCCGCAAGAACGAAGAAGCCTATGAGCACGTCTACATCCTGCACCACCCGGATGAGGAACGCCCCGCCGCCCGTCCGCTGCGCACAGCGCCCGCCTATGACCGGCAAAAGGCGCTGGGCGCGCAGTTCGGCTGTGTGAACGGCTGGGAGCGGCCCAACTATTACGGCCCTCTGGATGCGCCGGAAACCTTTGATCACGATGCGCGGTCATTCCGCCGTGGCGGTTGGTGGCAACATGCGGTGGAAGAGGCAAAGGCCATCCGCGAAGGCGTGGGCCTGATCGACGCCACCGCCTTTACCAAGCATATCGTCGAAGGGCCGGGGGCGACCGCTTTTCTGGACTGGTTCACCTGCAACAAGCTGCCAAAGGTCGGCCGCATCAACCTGACCTATGCGCTGACCAGCTTTGGCACCACACGCACCGAATACACCATCGTGCGGCTGGCTGAGGACAAGTATTACCTTGTCTCCGCCGGGGCATGGACGGCCTATGACAGCGACTTCCTGCAAAAAGCGATTGAAGACAAGCGGGACGAATTCGGCTGGATTTCCTGCCATGATGTGACCACGCAATGGGGTGTCTTTGCCATCGCCGGGCCGAAATCGCGCGATGTCCTCAGGGAGATCGTCAAAGACGCTGACCCGGACACCGCGCTGAGCAACAAGCGGTTTCCGTGGCTGACGATGCGCAACATTGAACTGGGCATGGTGCCGGTCATGGCGATCCGCGTGGCCTATACCGGTGAGCTGGGCTGGGAATTGCACCACCCCATCGAGATGCAGAACAACCTGTGGGATCAGCTAATGACCGCAGGCGAAAAGCACGGGATGAAGCTGGTCGGCGCGCGGGCGCAGAACTGGCTGCGGCAGGAAAAATCCTACCGCGCCTTCGGCAACGAGTTGGGCCGCGATGCGACCCCGCTGGAGGCGGACCTGCCGCGTTTTGTCGATCTGTCGAAGGATTTCCACGGTAAGGCCAAGCTGGAGGACACCGGCATCCGCTCCACATGCGTCACCCTGCTGATTGACGGCCCGGCTGATGCTGACCCATGGGGGCGGGAGGCGCTGTATGCGCAGGATGGCACCCGTGTCGGGCGGCTGACCTCTGGCGGGTATTCTGTCCACTTCGGCAAGAGCATCGGTATGGGCTATGTCAAACCGGAACATGCCGCCGAAGGCACGGCGCTGAAGGTCAAGATGCTGGACCAGCTTTGGGACGCCACCGTGACCCATGACAGCCCCTATGACCCGAAAAACGAGGTGATCCGCAAGGATGGGTGAGCCTCGGCCACCTTGCCACAGGCGCAGGGCCGGATATGTTGACAGGAAACAGGGCGCACTCCGCGCCCTTTTTCATGGAAAGGAGCGGACATGGGACTGAACGTCTATCTTTCGGGGGAAATCCACACCGACTGGCGTGAGCAGATCATTGAAGGCGCGCAGGGGCTGGACATCACCTTTAACGCACCGGTGACGGACCACGCCGCAAGCGACGATTGCGGCGTTGCGATCCTTGGCGAGGAACCCGACAAGTACTGGCATGACCACAAGGGCGCGATGGTCAACGCGATCCGCACCCGTAAGGGGATTGCCGATGCCGATGTCGTGGTTGTGCGCTTTGGCGACAAGTACAAGCAGTGGAACGCTGCCTTTGACGCGGGCTGTGCCAGTGCGTTGGGCAAGTCGCTGATCATCTTGCAACCGCCGGAACATGACCACGCTCTGAAAGAGGTGGACGCCGCCGCCTTGGCCGTTGCCCGCACGCCGGAGCAAGTGGTGCAGGTGTTGCGCTACGTGCTGACAGGAACGCTGCCGGGATGACGGATACCCGCGCCGCCCCCTTATGTCCGAGGCAAAAGGGGGCGGTCGGTCTTTGTCCCGGTCTGGATCAGCCCTCGCGCGGAGGCGTGTTCAAACCCTTCTGCACCGCCGGGCGCGCAAGGAACCGATCCAGATAAGCGACCGCATTGGGATGGTCCGCCCAGCCAACCACGTCACGCGTGCCGTAAAACTCCAGTGCGCGCAGCCAAGGGGCGATGGCGATATCGGCGATGGAATAGTCACCGGCAATCCAGTCGCGCCCGTCAAGTTGCGTTTCGACGACGTTCAACAGGCGCTTGGCCTCGTTGATGTAGCGGTCCCGTGGGCGCGGATCCTCGATTTCTGACCCGGCGAACTTGGAGAAATAGCCATGTTGGCCAAGCATCGGACCCAGACCGCCCATCTGGAACATCAGCCACTGGGTGATCGTGTGGCGGTCTGTTGCCGTCTCGCCGAACAGTTTCCCGGATTTCTCGGCCAGATACAGCAGGATCGCACCGCTTTCGAACAGGGCCAGCGGCGCGCCGTCTGGCCCGTTGGGGTCGATGATCGCGGGGATCTTGTTGTTGGGATTGAGGCTGAGGAACTCCGGGCTTTTCACATCCTTGTCCGACAGGGTGACGAGATGAGCCTCGTAAGGCAGGCCGGTCTCTTCCAGCATGATCGAAACCTTCACGCCGTTTGGCGTGGGAAAAGAGTACAGCTGGAGTCGGTCTGGGTGCTCTGCGGGCCAACGGGCTGTGACGGGATGGGTGGCGAGATCGAACATGGGAGGGGCCTTTTCTGCGTTTCGGGGGAAACCTAGGCATCTTTTTCCCTGTTTCACAGGTCGCTGGATGTGCGATTGCGCAGGCCTGCTACACAAGGGGAGCGCACGTCCGGTGAAAAACCGACGGCGCCGGAACAAGGGAACAACGGAATGCTTCAGGAATTCAGGGACTTTATCGCCAAAGGCAATGTCATGGACATGGCCGTCGGTATCATCATCGGCGCGGCCTTTACCGCGATCGTCGCCTCGCTGGTGGGCGATATCATCAACCCGATCATCGCGCTGTTCACCGGCGGCATCGACTTCTCGGGCTGGTTCTATGCGCTGGACGGCAAGGAATACGCCTCGATTGCAGCGGCAGAAGAGGCCGGCGCGTCGATCTTTGCCATCGGCCGCTTTGTCATGGCGATCATCAACTTCCTGATCATCGCCTTTGTGGTCTTCATGCTGGTCAAGACGGTCAACCGGATCAAGGATGCCGCTTCGAAACCCGAAGAGGCGGTCGAAGAAGCGCCCAAAGGGCCGAGCGAGGTCGACCTGCTGATCGAAATCCGCGATTCTCTGAAGGCGCGCGGCTGAGGCTGCCCAATCGCGGGTGGCGATCCCGTCGCCGCTATTTTTTGAAGTCAGGACTTGCCCCGGCGGACGTTGTGTCGCCGGGGCTTTTTCGTCGGTATCAGTCTTTGATCAGCAGCTCGGGTGACGTGACGTCCAGACCCTGTGCTTCGCCGACTGCGGCATAGGTCAGTTTGCCTGCGTGTACGTTCAGCCCGTTCAACAGGTGCGGGTCATCGGCGCAGGCCTGTTTCCAGCCTTTGTCCGCCAGCGCCAGCATGAACGGCATTGTCGCGTTGCCCAGGGCGATGGTCGAGGTCCGCGCGACAGCACCCGGCATGTTGGCCACGCAATAGTGCATGATCCCGTCCACATCGTAGATCGGATCGGCGTGTGTGGTGGCCTTTGAGGTCTCGAAACAGCCGCCCTGATCAATGGCCACGTCGACCAGAACGGCACCCGGCTTCATGGTGGGGAAATCCGCACGTTTGACCAGTTTCGGCGCAGCGGCTCCGGGGACCAGCACCGCACCGATGATCATGTCCGCCAGTGTCAGATGCTCGGCCAGCAGGCCAGCGCTGGAATAGCCGGTGCGGAAGAGGCCGCCAAAGACATCGTCGAGGTACCGCAGCCGGGGCAGGGAGCGGTCAAGCACGGTCACATCCGCGCCCATGCCAGCGGCGATGCGCGCGGCATGGGTGCCGACGACGCCGCCACCGATCACCACGACCCGCGCCGGGCCCACACCGGGAACGCCGCCCATCAGCACGCCGCGCCCGCCATTGGCCTTTTGCAGGGTCCAGGCACCGACTTGCGGCGCCAAACGGCCCGCAACCTCAGACATGGGCGCCAGCAGGGGCAGACCGCCACGGGCGTCGGTCACTGTCTCGTAGGCGATGCAGGTCGCACCGGAGGCTAGCAGGTCCTGTGTCTGCTCCGGATCGGGGGCGAGGTGCAGGTAGGTGAACAGCAGTTGCCCCTCGCGCAACATGGCGCGCTCGACGGCCTGCGGTTCCTTGACCTTTACGATCATGTCCGCTGCGGCAAAGATTTCCTCTGCCGTATCCGCCATGCGCGCACCGGCCTCGGTGTAATCGGCATCGGTGAAACCGGCTCCCATGCCGGCACCCGTCTGCACGATCACCTCGTGGCCGTGATCCACGGCTTCGCGGGCGGCATTGGGTGTCAGGCCGACACGGAACTCTTGGGGTTTGATCTCTGTTGGGCAACCGATTTTCATGGCGAATCCTCCTCGCGTTATGCGCGCGAGTATGTCAGCCGAGGCTTGCAAACGGCTCTCTACCTTGCTTTCACTAAAGGCAGGAGGCGCACGATTTTGCGGCGAACGATCAATTCTGACGGAGGTTCTTGCGCGTATGGCACTCGATGAGACAGACCGGCGCATTCTGCGGGTGATCCAGCGCAAGGGGCGGATTTCAAACGCCGACCTGTCCGAGGCGGTGCATCTGTCGCCCTCTGCCTGTCACAGACGGGTGCAGCGGCTGGAAACCGAAGGGTATGTGCGTGACTACGTGGCGTTGCTGGACGCCCGGAGGATGGGCTTTCCGGCGACGGTTTTTGTCGAGATCAAGCTGACGGCGCAGGCGGACGAAGTGCTGGAGGCGTTTGAAAGGGCCGTAGCACGGGTGCCTGCGGTGCTGGAGTGTCACCTGATGGCCGGGACGGCGGATTACATCCTAAAGGTCGTGGCCGAAGACACAGAGGATTTCGCCCGCATCCACCGCCAGTATCTGACCCGCCTGCCCGGCGTGGCACAGATGCAAAGCTCTTTTGCGTTGCGGACGGTATTTCGTACGACGGCCTTGCCAGTGTGAGGTCGGGCAGGGCGCGACATACCCAAGGCGTGTATTCAGCATGGCCGGCCGTGTCCCTTTGGTCGTCTGCCCGGAGGTATTTTGACCAGAGAAAAAGCCGAGTAGTCAGTCCTGTTTCGGGTGGTCGTCGTATTCGCCCGACAGGATTCGCTGCGCGTCGCCCTCGGGATCATCATACTGGTTCGACCGCAGGGTAAATACGAAAAAGGCCAGTCCTACGCCGCCAAGAACCAGCGAAATCGGGATCAGGTAGGTCAGCACATTCATTCTGGCTCTCCTTTGTCACCGAAGCCGAAGGGCGTTGAGCGAAACGGTAATCGAACTGGCCGACATGGCCAATGCGGCAATCAGCGGCGAGCAGAGCCCGGCCACCGCCAGTGGGACGGCAATCACGTTGTACCATGTGGCCATTGTGAAGTTTTCGCGGATGCGGCGGGTTGCCTTGCGGGCGGTCTGCACCGCCTCGGGGATCGGTGCAAGCGTCCCGCCCAGCAGCACGATGTCCGAGGCCACGCGGGCGGCATCCAGCGCCGAGGCCGGGGAGATAGAGGCATGGGCCGCGGCCAGCGCCGCCGTGTCGTTCAGCCCGTCCCCCACCATCAGGACATGGGCACCTTCGTCCGTCATCGCAGCGATCCGCTGCACCTTGTCCTGCGGCAGCGCCTCGGCCATCCACTGGGTGATGCCCAGACGTCCGGCCAGCGCCTCGACCGCAGGCGAGGTGTCGCCCGAAATCAGCACGACCTTCAGCCCGGCGGTCTTGAGCGCATGGACTGCCTCTTCAGCGCCATCGCGCAGCCGGTCGGTGAACAGGAACGCCTGCGCGGGGCTATCGCCGATGCGTAGCCACGCGGCGGTTTGCGGGCTTTGCCCGCCCCCCACCCAAGCCGCGCGGCCCAGCCGCACCTCTTGTCCGCGCCAGAGCCCCGGTGTGCCGTGGCCGGGGACCTCTGCCACATTTGAAATCGCGGCCGGTTTGACCCCGGCGTCCCGCGCGGCAGCGGTCAGGGATAGCGAGAGCGGGTGGCTGGAGCCTTCGGCCAAGGCCAGTGCAATTTCCAGATCGCGGCGGGGGAAGTCGCCAAGGTTTGTCAGGTCCGGCGCCCCGGCGGTCAGCGTGCCGGTTTTGTCAAAGACAACGGTGTCCACCTGCGCCAGACGTTCAAGCGCGGTGGCATCCTTGATCAGAAGCCCACGTTTGAACAGACGACCAGAGGCGGCAGTGGTCACGGCGGGGACAGCCAGTCCCAGCGCGCAGGGGCAGGTGATGATCAGCACGGCGGCGGCGATGTTCAGGGCCACGCGCAAGTCGCCAGTGAACGCCAGCCAGCCAAGAAAGGCCAGCGCCGAGAGGATGTGTACGCCCGGCGCGTAAAGCTTGGCGGCGCGGTCGGCCAGCGAAGTGTAGCGCGAGCGGCCGGACTCGGCGACAGCCACCAGATCGGCCATGCGATGCAATGACGTGTCGCGGCCCACGGCGCTGGCGCGCACCACCAGCGGGCCGGTCAGGTTGACCTCACCGGCACTCACAGTGCGGCCCGGTTCAGCAAAGACCGGCAGAGTTTCTCCGGTCAGCAGTGAACGATCCAGTTCCGAGCAGCCTTGGGTGATCTCACCGTCCACCGGCATTCGCCCTCCGGGGCGCACGCGGATCAGATCGCCGACAGCCAGAGCGCTGGCGGATACCTGTTCTTCGCCATCCTCGGTCACGCGCCATGCGCGCGGCACCTCCAGCGCGGCGAGTTCTTCGGCGGCGGAGCGGGCGACCGACCTAGTGCGGTGATCCAGATACCGCCCTGTCAGCAGGAAAAAGGTCAGCGCAATCGCGGCGTCGAAGTAGGCATGTTCACCCGACAGAGAGGTCTCCCAGAGGGATGTTCCGACCGCTAGCAAGATGGCGAGCGAAATCGGCACGTCCATGTTCAGGCTACGCGCCGACAATGCGTTCCATGCGTTGCGAAAGAAGGGCATCCCCGAAAACGCCACTGCTGGCAGCACGATGGCGGCGGATATCCAGTGGAACAGATCACGGGTCTGCCCCTCGGCCCCGGACCAGACTGCGACGGACAAGAGCATCACGTTCATAGCCGCGAAACCGGCCACGGCGAGCCGCATCAGCAAGTCGCGCCCTGCCTTGTCCGTGGTTGTCGCTGACAGGGCGGAACTGTCCAGTTCATGCGCCTCATAGCCCGCGCCTTCGACCAGCGGGATCACATCTGCGGCGGTGACATCCGCATCGGCCTCGATGCTTACCCGCTTGAGCGTCAGGTTCACCCGTGCCGAATGCACATCCGGGCTCGCGTTTAGCGCACGTTCTACCTTCGACATGCAGGCGGCGCAGTGGATCGTGGGCAGCGAGAGGACGATATGGGCCTCTGTCGGGGCGTTTAGGGCGGCCATCGCTTCTGCCGCCGGGGCGGCGGCGCAGGCAGGGCAGGCAGAGGTCGGCGGGCGTAGCGTGGCGGTCATCTCAGTTGGTCACAGTCATCTCAAGCCGTTGCTGGAATTCGATTCCGTTGAGCGCAGTGGCCGTCAGCCAGACATCCCAGTTGCCCGGGCGCAGGTCTTCATAAGCGACATAAGCGTGGCCGTTGAAAGAGAACTCCGGCTCGCGGTCGTCGCTGACATTGGTCGGGCGACCGACCTTGGCGGTTAACCTGGCGGCCTGAACAGGACGGCCGTCCGCGTCGGTGATGGAAAGGATCAGCATATCCTCTTCCAGCCGCGCCTCGACATCCCAGCCCAGCGATTCCTGCGCGGCGCGGCGTTTGTCAAAGGTCTGGCTGGCGACATAGGAATTGGCGACTTCCAGCCCCGGAAAGGTTTTGACGGCATTTACGGCCAGCGTGATGTTCACCCCGATGATTACCGCGAATGCACCGACAAAAATACCAAGCACATGCCAGCCCTTTAGGGTGAATTCCTTGTCAGCCATCAGTTCGCCTTTCCGTTGAAGACGGTGTCGTTATGGGCGCGGTCGCCGTTGGTCAGGTCCTCGACCCAGAGCCGGAATTCCGTGCGCTCGGCCTGCGCAGGATCGGAAGCCGCGGGCGCAATCACATATACCTTTTGCAGGTAGGTCGCATTCGCCGGGACGTCCACCGTTTCGTAAGGCGTGCCTTCAAGCTGGACGCGCAGGGTTGGGTCTCCGGTCAGCGTGATGCGGAAGGGCCGGTCCTCGCCGTGCTTGTTGAGCAGGCGCACGTCGTAAGTGTTGCGGATCGACCCATCGGACAAGGTGACAAAAGTCGGGTTGCGGACCGGTGCGACGGTCATCTCGATCTCGGGACGGATGAACAGCGCAAACACAAGTCCGATGCCCACAAGGCTCCACAGAGCGGTATACATCATGGTCCGCACGCGGAATACGTGCTGCCAGATCGGGCGCGGTGCTGCGCCTGCACGCTCTTGCGATTCGTCCGACAGGGCAAGGTAGTCAATCAACCCGCGTGGTTTGCCGATCCTTGCCATCACGTCGTCGCAGGCGTCGATACACAGCGCGCAGGTGATGCATTCCATCTGCTGACCGTCGCGGATGTCGATGCCCATCGGGCAGACGTTGACGCAGGCCATGCAGTCGATGCAGTCCCCAAGGGTCTCTGCGCCTTCGGCCTTGCGATGTTTGCCTCGGGGTTCGCCGCGCCATTCCCGATAGCCAACGGTCAGGGTTTCCTCGTCCATCATCGCGGCCTGAATACGGGGCCAGGGGCAGGCGTAGATGCAGATTTGTTCACGTGCGAAACCGCCAAAGAAGAAGGTGGTCAGCGTCAGGATCAGCATGGTCGTATAGGCGGCCGGGTGGGCCTGCCCGGTCACCAGATCCATCAACAGCGTAGGCGCATCGGCAAAATAGAACACCCAAGCACCGCCGGTGGCCAGCCCGATCAGGAACCACGCCACCCATTTCGTCACCCGCAACCGGGCCTTGCGGAAATCCATCTTTTTCTGGCGGTGCAGGCGCAGGCGCGCATTGCGGTCGCCCTCGATCCAGCGTTCCACGAGAATGAAAAGGTCAGTCCAGACGGTTTGCGGGCAGGCATAGCCGCACCAGACACGCCCCAGCGCCGAGGTGAACAGGAACAGGCCAAGACCCGCCATGATCAGCAGACCGGCGACAAAATAGAACTCATGCGGCCAGATCTCGATCCAGAAGAAAAAGAAGCGGCGGTTGGCCAGGTCGATCAGCACCGCCTGATCCGGCAATTGCGGCCCCCGGTCCCAACGAATCCAGGGGGTGACGTAGTAGATCCCCAGCGTCACGATCATGATGATCCATTTAAGGTTGCGGAAGATGCCGCTGACCCGCTTGGGGAAAATCGGTTCGCGAGAGGCGTAAAGAGAGGGTGGCGGGGAGTTGCTGTCGGACACGGCGGATTCGCTCCGTTGGGATCATCATTTGGGCCGGTTTTCACAGAGCGTGGCCTGCGCAGCTTTGACCTGCATCAATTTTGAGTTTGAAACTCAGCTTTTGCGCGCCTCGCGCCGCAGCCACGACAAGAACGCCTTGAGGGGCGGTCGCGGAATACCGGGCCTTGTGACAATGTGATAGCCCTTTTCCTTGTTGTCTTCGAACAGTTTTCGAAGGCGTCCAGCGCGGATGTCCGGCTCGACAAACACGCCGGCAACGACGGCGATCCCCTGCCCGGCGCGGGCGGCCTCCAGCATCATGTTCCCCGGCATGGCGGTAAAGCCGCGGCCCGCGTCGCGGTCGACGCCGTTCTGGGCGAACCAGTCGGTTGCCTCATTGGTGCCCAGCTCTTGCAGCCAGTGATAGTCGCGCAGGTCCGACGGCGAAGTTATTGGGCGGTTGCCAACCAGATCAGGTGCGGCAACGACAACGATGGGTGAACGGATCAGCGGTTCGGCCAGCAACCCGGGCCATGTGCCGTCACCATAGCGCAAGGCCACGTCGATGCCGCCCGGTTCCAGCGACTGCACCTTGGCGGTGGGGTCGATCATCAGGTTGATGTCTGGGTGCGCCTCTCGGAACGCGGTCAGGCGCGGCATCAGCCATGCGGCCGCGAAAGTGGGTGTAACGGATATCTGCAGAGGCCGCGACGCGTCGGCACCGGTCAGGGCCTCCACCGTTTGCGCAATGTCGCCAAAGGCTTCGGTCAGGCTGCGGGCCAGTGTCTCTCCCTCGGGTGTCAGGGACAGCTTGCGACCTGAGCGGTCTAGCAGGGCAACACCCAGATGCGTTTCCAGTGCCCGCATCTGCTGGCTGATGGCAGCGTGGCTAACATTCAGGGCGCCACCAGCAGAGCTGACAGATCGCGTCTGCGCATAGGCTGCAAAGGCGCGAAGAGAGGCGAGTGGCGGAAGCGCGGACCAGTTCATATGTAAGCCTGAATTACATGATTGATTTATTCCTGAGTCGCATGGAAGCCGCGCTTGGGTCAAGTTGGCTGCACAGTTGAACACGTCATGGAGGCTATGATGTTCGGAATACTTGCCAGAAGTTTTCTCACCGCGACCCGCACCGCACCGGAGGCGCGCCATCGTCCGCCAGAGGCGCTGCCCAAGCTGAGCTGGATCGACGAGGACCTGCCGTTTCGCAGGCATGCGGGCATGCGGAGCGGGAGGGATGATTGATCCGGCTGTCTATCTGCCTGACCTCTGGCGCGCATCGGATCGGGGGCAACGCACGTCGCGTCGGTTCAAATCCGCATCCGCTGCGCGCAGGGCCAGCCGTGGCTTCACGATGGGGATGTAAAGGGACGCTGGTGTCCCAGGAAACGCGCGAACAGGACAGGACACCAGCGCCATACCCCGTCCGATTAGGCCGGGGAACCGTGCGTCGGGGTGTGTTTCCCGACGTCGTTGGACTCACCATACAGGGCAGGGAATCGGGCGCCTTGACTTGGGTCAATCGGCAACCACTGAGCGCTGTTCTTTGTGGCGCATTCCGCAGGCTGTCTTACTTGCAGCAATCGCGCCGAACAGGCCCGACAAAAAGAAACCCCCGCCAAGGCGGGGGTTTGCTGTTTTCGAATGGCGGCTGATCAGTCTTCGGAGGCTTCGCCACCGCCAAGACCGTGGACATAGGTCGCCACGGCGCGGATTTCTGCCTCGCTCAAATCGGCCCCGCCCATGGGCGGCATCACACCAAAGCGCGAATTATAGACCGTCTGGTACAGCGCATCGTAGTCGCCGCCATACAGCCAGATCGCATCCGTCAGGTTGGGCGCGCCCTGAAAGCGGTCGCCGGTGCCGTCTTCCATGTGGCAGCCGGAACAGTTGATCTCAAAGAGTTCGGCACCCGCTTCGGCGGCGGCCGCATCCTTCGGGGTCTGCCCGGAAAGCTGCATCACGTAGTTGACGACCTGCACGACCTCTTCTTCGGCCAACAGTTCGTCCCGGCCAAAGGCTGGCATTTCGGACCAGCGCGCCATGTCATCCACTTCGTTACGGATGCCGTGGCTGACCGTCTCGTGGATGGCCTCGATGGAGCCACCCCAGAGCCAGTCGTCGTCCAGCAGGTTGGGATAGCCCTTGGCCCCGGCTGCGCCCGACCCGTGGCACTGGGCGCACCAGGTCAGGAAAATCGCTGAGCCTGCGTTATTCGCGTAGGTCAGCAGTTCCTGATCGTCGGCAATCGCACCCAGATCCGCCGCGGCCAGTTTGGCGTTGATGGGGCCAAGCTCTGCCTCGTGCGCCTCGATCGCCTTGGCGACATTGCCTCGGGTGGAAAAGCCCAGCAGACCCGGCGTGGCTGCCTTGATCCCCGGCCAGGCGGGGTAGGCGATGGAATAGCCGATGGCCCAGACGATGCAGGCATAGAAGGTATAGAGCCACCACTTTGGCAGCGGCTTGTTATACTCCCTGATGCCGTCCCATTCATGGCCGGTTGTCTCATAGTCGAGATCGTCGTTTTTCTTATGATCGCTCATTGTCCGGCCTCCTCAGCTTTCGGCAGGTTTGTCGCCCCGGAGGGGCACGTCGCGATGGGTGCCTCGGGGCACGTCGCGGGTGTTGCCCTGATCGGGCGCCGGTCGGTCATCGTGGCGAAACGGAATGTTGGCGGTATCTTTGTGGACCTTGTTGGATCCGGGCCGAAAGGCCCAGATCACAATCCCCACGAAGAAGGCGAACATCGCAAGCAGCGCCCAGCTGTCGGCCAGTTGGCGAAGAAAGGAATAGGTTTCCATATCGTCCCCCATCACCGGCTTGCGTCGGGTGTGAAGGTCGAGAAATCGACCAGCGTCCCCAACATTTGCAGGTAAGCGATCAGCGCATCCGCTTCGGAGATGCCGGGGGCACCGTCAAAGTTGCGGACGTTGACCTTTTCGCCATAGCGCTCCAGCAGGCCGTCATAGTCGCTGTCCGGATCAGCCTGCGCCTTGAAGTCGGCCTGAGCGGCCTCGATCATCTCATCCGAATAAGGGACTCCGACGAGGCGGTTGGTGCTCATCAGGTCGGCGATGTAGGTGCCTTCGATCAGCTTGGCTTCGAGGAAGCCGTATTTCGGCATGACGGACTCAGGCACCACCGACTGCGGATTGCGCAGGTGATCGACGTGCCATTCGTCCGAATAGCGGCCGCCGACACGCGCCAGATCGGGCCCGGTGCGCTTGGACCCCCACTGGAACGGGTGGTCGTACTTGCTTTCCGCGGCAAGGCTGTAGTGGCCGTAGCGTTCGACCTCGTCCCGCATGGGGCGGATCATCTGGCTGTGGCAGACGTAACAACCCTCTCGGATGTAGACATCACGCCCCGCCAGTTCCAGCGGCGTGTATGGGCGCATGCCTTCCACGTCCTCGATGGTGTTTTCGAGGTAAAAGAGCGGCACGATCTGCACCAGCCCCCCGATGGTCACCACGAGAAAGGCAAAGATGGCCAGCAGCGTGACATTTTTTTCGAGGATGGCGTGTTTGTTGAGAATGCTCATGTCCCGGTCTCCTTATTCGGCCGGAGTGGCATGGGCCGCAGCGGTGTCGGCCTCAACGGCCGGCGAACGCTTGGCGGTCATCCACAGGTTGTAGCACATGATCAGGCCGCCCACGACGTAGAGCAGTCCACCCAGCGCACGCACGACGTACATCGGGAACTTCGCGCCCACGGTGTCGGCGAAAGAGTTCACGAGGAAGCCGTTGGCATCCACTTCGCGCCACATCAGGCCCTCCATGATACCGGTCACCCACATGGACGCCGCGTAGAGCACGATGCCGATGGTCGCGAGCCAGAAGTGCCAGGAGACCATGCTGAGCGAGTACAGGCGTTCACGGTTCCACAGTTTGGGCACAAGATAGTACAGAGCGCCAAAAGTGATCATGCCGTTCCAGCCAAGCGCGCCGGAATGAACGTGGCCGATGGTCCAGTCGGTGTAGTGCGACAGCGAGTTGACCGCGCGGATCGACATCATCGGACCCTCGAAAGTGGACATACCGTAGAAGCCGACAGAGATCACCATCATGCGGATCACCGGGTCGGTGCGCAGCTTGTCCCATGCGCCAGACAGCGTCATCAGACCGTTGATCATGCCGCCCCAAGACGGCATCCACAGCACGACCGAGAACACCATGCCAAGGGTCGAGGCCCAGTCAGGCAGGGCGGTGTAGTGCAGGTGGTGCGGACCAGCCCAGATGTAGATGAAGATCAGCGCCCAGAAGTGGATGATCGACAGCTTGTAGCTGAACACCGGACGTTCGGCCTGCTTGGGGATGAAATAGTACATCATGCCAAGGAAGCCCGCGGTCAGGAAAAAGCCGACGGCGTTGTGGCCGTACCACCACTGCGTCATGGCGTCCTGCACGCCAGAGAAAACCTGAACCGACTTCGATCCCCAGATCGACACCGGGATCGACAGGTTGTTGACGATGTGCAGCATGGCAACGGTCAGGATGAAGGACAGGTAGAACCAGTTGGCCACGTAGATGTGGGGTTCTTTGCGCTTGACCAAAGTCCCGACAAAGACCGCCAGATATGCGACCCAGACCACCGTCAGCCAGATGTCCACGTACCATTCAGGTTCGGCGTATTCCTTGGACTGGGTTCCGCCCAACACATAGCCCGTCGCCGCAAGGACGATGAACAGCTGGTAACCCCAGAACACAAACCATGAGAGATTGCCGCCCCAAAGGCGCGCCGCCGAGGTGCGCTGCACCACATAAAACGATGTCGCGATCAGCGCGTTGCCGCCAAAGGCGAAAATCACTGCCGAGGTGTGCAGCGGACGCAGGCGGCCAAAGTTCATGTAGCCTTGTGCCCAGTCAAAGTTCAGCCCCGGAAAGGCCAACTGCGAGGCGATGAACGTCCCGGCGACGAAACCGATCACACCCCAAAAAGCGGTGGCGATCACGCCATAGCGGATCACGCCGTCCATATATTCGTTCTGCGGAGCCGGTCTAACCGGCTCATCGGTGTGGCGCAGGACCCACACGAACAGACCGGCGGAGACCGCCAGAATAATGATCGCGTGAATCATGTAAGCCACATCACGTGCATAGTTGACCGCGATCATCGAAAAGATCGCAACCAGTCCAAGCACTATGAGCTTGAGATAATTCAACATTTTTCGTCCCTTCGTCTTACCCGCACGATTCGTCACCGCATAGGCGCTTTTTGACTGCGCACCTGATAGCTATGTATAGCCAAAGGCATCCTTGATCTGCATCAATGGAACAAGTTGCATATGTTGACCCCGGTCAAAGTGCGACGAAAGGCGCAGCGATACGTTACTTCAATGGAGACGACGGAGACGCATCGGAGACGCTCATGAATTTCAAGTCCATCCTGACCGTGGTTACGGACAGTGATTTGCTGCCTTCCACGATATCGCACGCGGCCACTCTGGCAGAAGCCTATGACGCCCATCTGGCCGCCTTGTGTTTCGGTGTCGACCGGACCCAGACCGGCTATTACTACGCCGGGGCCAACGCGATGGTTTTGCAGGAAACGCTGACCCGCGCCACGGCTGAGGCCGAGGCGTTGGCCGCCGACGCGCGCGAGGCGCTGGGTCGAACCAACGCGCTGTGGAGCGTGGATCACGGGGTTGCACAACTGGCCGACATCGGGCGGCATGTGGCGTCCCGTGCCCGGTTCTCTGATCTTGTCGTGCTCCCGCAGCCTTATGGCAACGGCAAGGGCGTCGAACTGGAACCCGTGCTGGAAGGGGCGCTGTTTGACGGGCAGGTGCCGGTTATGGTTGTGCCTGACAAGGTGGAGCCGATGGCGACGCCCAAACGCGTTGTTGTCGGCTGGAACGAGGGCAACGAGGCGCTGCGCGCTCTGCGCTGCGCAATGCCCCTGCTCATCTCGGCAGAACATGTCCACGTGGTCGTGATTGATCCTCCGAAGCACGGTCCCAACCGGTCCGATCCGGGCGGAATGGTGTCCGAATTCCTTGCGCGTCACGGGGTCAAGACCGAGGTCGACGTTCTTGCCAAGACGCTGCCGCGCGTCTCGGACGTGTTGTTGCGCCATGTGTCGGATCTGGACGCCGATATGGTTGTCATGGGGGCCTACGGTCATTCGCGGTTCCGCGAAGCCATCCTTGGCGGTGCCACGCGCAACATGTTGGAGCAGGCGGCTGTGCCTGTCTTCATGGCACACTGAACCTGACAGACGGCGCTCTGCAAGACCGCCGTCTGTCATTCTGTCCGGAGAGGTGTCGGCGGTCAACCGTTCGGTGGAGTGATCCGGCCTTCGCTTACCGGCACGGCAGAGCCGCTGACATATACGGCCTGTAAGGCCGCCGTTTGCGTCACAATGCGCAGGCCGATCTCACTGGGACGGCCCATATCAGCGCCCTGAAGCAGGCTCAGCCGGGTTTCGCCATCGGCCAGCTCCCCGGCGCTGAGAAGCTGTGCGGCAAGGATGGCAGAGGCCGATCCTGTTGCCGGATCTTCGGGGATGCCGTCACCGGGGGCGAACATCCGGGCGGAAAAATCGACGCCTTCCCCTGTGGTATATAGGTAAAGCGACTGCTGGCCCGTGGTCGCGGTCAGCGCCTCCCAAGCGGCGCCGTTTGGACGCGCCGCCGACAAGGCATCGCGGTCGCGCAAAGGTGCATAGGCGAATGTCGGGCCACCTTGCCAAAGACCGGGCCGATGGCTTCCAAAACCGATTTGTTCCGGCGTCAGGCCAAGCGCGGCGGCAATTGCCTCATCCTCTGGCATGCGCCCGGTAGCTGCTGCGTGTGGCAGCACGGGGGCGCGAAACTCTGCTTTGATCCGCCCGTCTTGCCGCCAGACCCGCACGGGGACAAGACCGGCGACTTCTTCCAGCGTGATTTCGGTTTCAAAGTCGCCTGCGGGCGCGGACTTCTGCGCCAGATGAATGGCGCAGCCGATGGTCGGGTGACCGGCAAAGGGAATTTCCGCCGTCGGAAAGAAGATCCGCACGCTGGCGGTATGCGCCGGGTTCACAGGACGCCGCACAAATATCGTCTCGGACAGGTTGAACTCCCGCGCGATGGTCTGCATCGCTGCGTCGCTCAGCCTGTCGGCGTCTTCGACAATCGCCAGCGGATTGCCTGCGTAAGCCTTGTCCGTGAAGACGTCGCAGGTGGCAAAGGGCAAACTGTCAGACAAGCAGACCGCCGTCCGCGTCATCACCCGCTTCTTCCATCAGGCGCGACATGTCCGGCACGGTGACGTGCCGCTTGCCTTCAAGTTCGATCACCCCGTCCTTGCGCAATGCCGAAATCTGGCGGCTCACCGTTTCCAGCGTCAGACCCAGATAATCGGCCATGGCCTCGCGTGTCAGCGGAAGGTCGAACACCACGACGCCCGTCTCCGGACCGCGCATGTTCAGCGTGGCGTCACGACGCGCGATGATCGACAGCAACGAGGCGATCTTTTCGCGCGCCGTCTTGCGGCCCAGAACCAACATCCATTCGCGTGCGGCATCCAGTTCGTCCAGCGTCATCTCCAGCAGGCGCTGGGCGATATGCGGCGTGCGCTGCATCATGTCCTCAAAGGGCGCGCGCCGGAAACAGCACATCACCACGTCGGTTGTCGCAACCACATCGTAGGCAGCCACGTTGCGCCCCGGTCGCCCGACGAAATCGCTGGGCAGCAATAGGCCGACCATCTGCGTGCGCCCGTCTTCCATCGCCTGACTCAGCGTCGCGATACCGGACACGACGGAGCCAACGAAATCCATCCTGTCACCCGCCCAGATGATCGACTGCCCGGCTTCGAACTTTCGATAATATTTGATTTGTTCGAGCTTTTCGAGCTCATCACTTTCGCAACGCGCGCAAACTGCCCTGTGTCGGATCGGGCACTCGCTACAATCCGGTACGGCGGACAAGCTTCGTTCATTCAGCATCAGAATTGCCTTTTCTTGATCTGCGTCAAGGCCGAGCGTTTTTTCGCAGCCTAACCGTAAATTCATGGCGAAGCGAACACAACTCACGCGGCTTGGACTCTTTGACGCCAAAGTGCCGCGATACACATCATATCCCACGGCCCCGCATTTCGATGGCGATGTCGGGCCTGCGAAATACCAGGATTGGATTCACTCCATTCCTGAAGATGGTAACATATCGCTCTATTTGCATGTTCCATTTTGCCGCAGACTCTGCTGGTTCTGCGCGTGCAGGACGCAAGGCACAGCCACTCTTGGCCCGGTTGAGGCCTATGTCGGTGATCTTGAACGGGAACTTGCCCTCTTGCGCAACGTCTTGCCGCGGGGCGTTCGGCTGTCGCGGTTGCACTGGGGCGGTGGCACGCCGACTCTGTTGTCTCCAGACCTGATGAAAAGGCTGGTGGCCGCGATTCGCGAAGTCGCCGATTTTGCCGAAGGGTATGAATTCTCGGTTGAGATCGACCCGAATGAAATCGACGAGGCGCGGCTGGACGTTCTGGCCCAAAGCGGGATGAACCGGGCGTCGATCGGGGTTCAGGATTTCGATCCGCAGATCCAGACGGCAATCGGACGTGAGCAGGGCTATGACATCACTCGTGATGCCGTTGATATGATCCGGTCGCGCGGCGTCCAGAGCCTGAACGCCGATATCTTGTTCGGACTCCCGCACCAGACCAATGCGCGGATCACCGAGACGGTGCAGAAACTTCTGAGCTTTGCGCCGGACCGTGTGGCGCTGTATGGCTATGCGCATGTGCCGTGGATGGCAAAACGCCAACAGTTGCTGCCGTCGGACGCGCTGCCCACACCGCAAGAGCGGCTGGACCTGTTTGAAACAGCGCGGCGGTTGTTTGTCTGGGACGGGTACGACGAAATCGGGATCGACCACTTTGCCACCAAGGAGGACGGACTGTCCGTGGCGAAGCGCGAGGGGCGGTTGCGGCGGAACTTTCAGGGCTACACTGACGACACGTCGGACTATCTGATCGGGGTAGGGGCCTCTTCGATCTCGAAGTTCCCGCAGGGCTTCGCGCAGAATGCGTCCGCCACCTCCAAACATGTGGCCGCGATCCGCGACGGGCAATTCTCGACCGCGCGCGGGCACGTTCTGAAAGGCGAGGACCCGTTGCGCGCCCGGCTGATCGAGGCGCTGATGTGCGATTTCAGGATCAACGCAGATGAGATTTTGCGCGATTACAAAATCTCGCGTGAGGCGCTCTTCGGTATGTTTCGCACGGCCAACGCCGCCTTCGAGGATATTCTGGACATCACCGAGGACGGGCTTTTTATCCCCGAGGCGGCGCGCCCGCTGACGCGGTTGGTGGCGCGGGCCTTCGACGGCTATGAACTTAGCCGGGCGGGGCATTCCAGCGCGATCTGAGGGCGCGGCGCGGCCTAAGCGATGTTGAGCGCCGCCGCCAAAAGGGTGCGCGTGTATTCGGTCTGCGGCGCGTCAAAGATGTCGTGCGCGCTGCCGTGTTCTACGACGTCGCCCTGTTTCATCACGATGACCTTGTGGCTCATCGCGCGCACCACCTTGAGGTCGTGGGAAATGAACAGGTAGGCGAGGTTGTACTTGCGTTGCAGCGCACGCAGCAGGTTCACGATCTGCACCTGAACCGTCATGTCCAGCGCAGAGGTCGGTTCATCCAGAACCAGTAGACGCGGGCGCAGCACCATGGCGCGGGCGATGGCGATGCGCTGGCGCTGACCGCCGGAAAACTCGTGCGGGTAGCGGTGCATGGCCATCGGATCAAGGCCCACCTCGACCATGACCTCCGCCACCAGCTCGCGGTGCGGGCGCCCGTCCGGCGCGCCATGCACCTCCAGCCCCTCGGCGATGATCTGTTCGCAGGTCATGCGCGGGCTGAGCGAGCCATAAGGATCCTGAAAGACGATCTGCATTTCGGACCGCAGCTTGCGCAGCCGCTTGGTGGACCATGCGTTCACGTCCTGACCGCGGTAGGTGATCTGCCCCTCAGAGCCGATCAGCCGCATTATGGCCAGCGCGAGCGTCGTCTTGCCAGAGCCGCTTTCGCCCACAATCCCCACGGTTTCACCTGCGCGCACGGCGATGGAGGCATCATTGACCGCCTTGACGTAGCCAACTGTGCGTTTCATCAGCCCGCGCTGGATCGGAAACCAGATCTTGAGGTTGTCGGTGCTGGCGATCAGTTCCGCGCCCTCATCCACCGGGTCGGGCGTGCCGGTGCTTTCAGCCGACAACAGCATCTGGGTGTAAGGGTGTTGCGGGTTGGCAAAAATCTCGGACGTCTTGCCCTGTTCGACGATCTCGCCGTTTTTCATCACGCAGACCCGGTCGGCGATCTTGCGCACGATCCCCAGATCATGGGTGATGAACAGCAGGCTCATATCCTCGGCCTCTTTGAGACCCGCCAGCAGATCGAGGATCTGCGCCTGAATGGTCACGTCCAGCGCGGTTGTCGGCTCATCCGCGATCAGCAGTTCCGGCCCGTTGGCCAGCGCCATGGCGATCATCACGCGTTGCCGTTGGCCGCCGGACAGTTGGTGCGGGTAGGCCCCCAGCCGCGATTCCGCGTCGCGGATGCCGACCTTTGTCAGTAGTTCGATGATGCGGGTGCGGGCGGCATCGCCCCTTAACCCCTGGTGCAGTTCAAGGCTCTCGCGGATCTGCTTTTCCAGCGTATGCAGAGGGTTGAGCGAGGTCATCGGCTCTTGGAAGATAAAGCTGATGTCATTGCCGCGCACGTCGCGCAGGCGTTTTTCCCCCGCGCCGATCATCTCGGCCCCGTTGTACAGCACCGACCCCTGAACACGCGCGGAGTCGCCCAGCAAAGAAACCGTCGATAGCGCGGTGACGGACTTGCCCGACCCGGATTCGCCCACCAGCGCGACGGTTTCGCCCTTTTCGATCTCGAAACTGACGCCTTTGACGGCCGGGATGGTTACCCCGTCCTGACGAAAGCCGACCTTGAGGTCGCGGACCTGTAGCAAAGCGCTCATGAGAAGGTCTTTCTGGGGTCAAAGGCGTCGCGCACCCCTTCGAAGATGAAGACCAGCAGCGACAGCATGATCGCGAAGACCGCGAAGGAGGTGAAGGCCAGCCATGGTGCTTGCAGGTTCTGTTTCGCCTGAAGCGTCATTTCTCCCAAAGAGGGCGATGACGACGGCAGGCCAAATCCGAGGAAATCGAGCCCTGCCAGCGTACTGATCGTGCCGGTTACGATGAAGGGCAGGAAGGTTACGGTGGCGACCATCGCGTTGGGCAGCATGTGGCGGAACATGATTGTCCAGTTCGACACCCCCAGCGCCTTGGCCGCGCGGACGTATTCCAGATTGCGCGCGCGCAGGAATTCCGCCCGCACCACGCCCACCAGTGCGGTCCAGCCAAACAGGATCGTCAGGAAAACCAGCAGCCAGAAACTTCGCCCCAGAATCGCGAAGAGGATGATGATGATATACAGCGACGGCGTTGCGCCCCAGACTTCGATCACGCGCTGAAAGATCAGGTCCAGCCAGCCGCCGAAAAAGCCTTGTAGCGCGCCTGCGGTGATGCCGATCAGCGAGGCACAGACTGTCACGATCAGGGTAAAGATGATCGACAGGCGGAAGCCGTATATCACCCGCGCCACCACGTCGCGTTTGGTGTCATCCGTGCCCAGCCAGTTCTGGTCGTTGGGGGGCAGGGGCGCGGCACCGGGGCGGTCCACGGGGGTGTCATAGCTATAGGGTATCGGCGGCCAGAGCAGCCAGCCCTTTTGGAACCCGTCGTCGGTGACCGACCCGGCCTTTGCATCCGCAATCATGGCCTCGGGATCGTCGAAACAGCCCTCCAGCCCGCCGGTGGTGATCAGGCAGCGCACCTCGGGGTCGCGGTAAGCCGCCTCTGTCCGGAAATCGCCGCCAAACTCTGTCTCGGGGTAAAAGTTGAAGATCGGCGTGTAGTATTGCCCCCGGTAGTTGACGAGGATGGGTTTGTCGTTGGCGAGGAACTCGGCAAACAACGACAGACCAAAGAGAAACGCGAAGATCCACAACGACCAAAGGGCGCGGCGATTGCGCTTGAAGTTGTTCCAGCGGCGTTTGTTCAGCGGCGAAAGGACGAACAGCCCCTTCTTTGGCGGGGGCGGCACAGCGACCGTCTCTGACGAGTCTGGCAAGGTGTCAGGCTGAGGATTTGCCTCCATCAATCAACCCTCCCGCTTTTCAAAGTCGATGCGCGGATCGACGACGACATACATCAGGTCCGAGAGCAGCCCGACGACAAGGCCGATCATCGAGGTGATGAACAGCGTGCCAAAGATCACCGGGTAGTCGCGCGCCACGGCGGCCTCAAAACCCAGCCGCCCCAGCCCGTCGAGGCTGAAAATCGTCTCGATGATGATGGATCCACCAAAGAAGACGCCGATAAAGACACCCGGCAGGCCCGCGATGACGATCAGCATGGCGTTCCGAAAGATGTGTCCATACAGCACGCCCTTTTCCGACAGCCCCTTGGCGCGGGCGGTCATGACGTACTGTTTCTTGATCTCGTCCAGAAAGCTGTTCTTGGTCAGCAGGGTCAGTGTGGCAAAGGCCGAAATGGTCGAGGCAAAGATCGGCAGCGCAATGTGCCAGAAATAGTCGGCCACCTTCATGAAGATGTTCATTTCTGACCAGTTGTCCGACGTCAGGCCGCGGATCGGGAATATCTGCCAGTACGAGCCACCGGCAAAGAGCACCAGCAGCAGGATGGCAAAGAGAAAGCCGGGGATGGCATAGGCGACGATGATCACGCCACTGGTCCATGTGTCAAAGCTGGTGCCGTCCTTGACAGCCTTGCGGATGCCCAGCGGGATCGACACCAGATAGGCAATCAGCGTCGACCACAGACCCAGCGAGATCGACACCGGCATCTTTTCCAGAACAAGGTCGATCACGCCGATCGAGCGAAAGTAGCTCTCGCCGAAATCGAGCCGCATGTAGTTCCACATCATGTTCAGGAACCGTTCCAGTGGCGGCTTGTCGAAGCCGAACTGGCGTTCGAGGTCGGCGATAAATTCGGGCGGCAGGCCACGGGCGCCGGCATAGGTTTCGTTGCCGACACCCATATTGCCAGCTTCGGGCGTGTCCGATCCGCCGGCAAAGCCACCGAAGACATCGCCCTGACCTTCGATCTGGGCGATGATCTGTTCAATCGGCCCGCCGGGGACAAACTGCACCAGTACAAAGTTGATGATCATGATCCCCAGCAGGGTGGGGATGATGAGCAGGAGGCGTCGGAGGATATAGGCTCCCATGTCAGTCCAGGTGACCTTCCGCTTTGAGCGCGGCTGCCTTCTCGGGATTGACCCACCAGAAGCTCAGGTATCCCAGATCGTAGGGCGGGATCGTCTCCGGGTGTTCATACATGTCGAAATAGGCCACCCAGCTGTCCGCGATATAGCCCGTCGGGATCACAAAGAATTCGTACCGCAGCGCCCGGTCCAGTGCCATCAGCGCCACGTCTGTGTCATCCTGACTTTCCGCGACAAAGCTGGCGTCGATGATCGCATCCACCAGCGGGCTGGCCAGCCCGGCGGGGTTGAACAGGCTGAACTCGGCCTCGGCGGAGCCGTACATCTGGGTCAGACCGCCGCCCGTCGACAAAAAGCTGCCGTAGCGAGTGGAATAGAGAATGTCGTAGTCCCGTTCGCGGCGGCGCAACGTATATTGCGACGGATCGACCTTTTCGAAACTGGCATCGACGCCGATCTGGCGCAGGTTCTGCACAAAGATATCGTGCATCCCTTCGACCGAGGATTCGATGTTCGACGGGATCAGCATGTTGACCTTGAGCGTCTCACCCTTGTCGTTGCGCGCCAGCCCGTCCTGACCCACGGTCCAGCCCGCCTCCTGCAGCAGCGCCATCGCCTGCCGCCGCGTGCGCCGCGGCGGAAGACTGTCAGAGGGATCAGAGACATGCATGGTCCAGACGTCTTCGGTCAGAACCTCTTCGGGGACGACATCGCCGAGGGCTTTCAGGAACTCCAGCTCCGCGCCTGCGGGTTTGCCCTTGGCCTCGACATGGGTGCCTTCGACAAAAGAGCTGCGCGTTGTGTAAAGCCCGTGCAGCAGCGACTCGTTTGACCATTCAAAGTTGAAGGCCAGCGCAATCGCCTCGCGCACACGCTTGTCGGCGAACTGCGGCTTGGCGAGGTTGAAGACAAAGCCGGTGGGGTTCGGCGGGCTGCCGTCCGGGATCTCTTCCAGCTTGACGATGCCCTGCTTGGCCTTGGGAAAGTCATAGGCCGTCGCCCATTGCTTGGGGTCGCTTTCTACTTTGAACGTGTAAGCCCCGGCCTTGAACGCCTCGAAACTGGCGGTTTGGTCGGCGAAGTATTCGATCTGAATGGTGTCGTAATTATAGCGGCCCGTGTTGTACGGCAGGTCTTTGCCCCAGTAATCGGGGTTACGTTTGTAAACGATGCGACGGTTCACGTCGAAGCTGTCCAGCTTGTACGGACCCGAACCCATCGCCACCTCAAGTCGCGGCTCATCCAGACGGCGGTTTTCGGTATCCGCCTCGAACCAGGCCTTGGAGAAAACCGGGGTAGAGCCGACGGTTTCGATTCGGGATCGTTTCGTCAACTCGGGGTCGAAGGTGAACTTGACCGTGTAGGTGTCCAGCGCCTCGGCGCTGGTGACCATGCGCCCGACGGCCTGCGCGTAAGACGGCAGACCCTGCGTGACAAACAGCTTATGGGAATAGACCACGTCTTCTGCCGTGACCGGGCTGCCGTCCCAAAAGACCGCGTCTTCGCGCATGTGAAAGATCACCCAGTCGCGGCTTTCCGGGTATTCGATGCTTTCGCACAGGATGCAGTAGTATTGACCGACCGAATCCTCTGTCGATTCAATCAACTGGTCATACTGGACGGTTGTCAGTGCGCCGGGGCGCCCCTTGCGTGAATAGGGGTTGAGGCTGTCAAAGGTGCCGGTCGCGCCGAGCACCAGTTTGCCGCCCTTCGGCGCGTCCGGGTTGACGAAATCGAAGTGGGCGTAGTCTGACGGGTAGTCGAGATTGCCGAAGTAGGAATAGCCATGCGAAGTTGTGACCTTGTCATCGCCGTCCTGCGCAAGGGCCACAACGCCCCAAAGCGCAAGCCCGATGGCAAGTGTTCCGGTCGCCATGAGACGCATGTCCAAGGCGGGCCGTGTGCGCACGGCGCTGCGGTCTTGAGGACGTTTGGCCTGAATCGTCATCGTCTTCTCCCTGTCACCCGGCGGATCGACCCGGTACTTTGTCGGTCATCCTGTTTAGTTCTAAGCTAAGTTTTCCCAGAGACCACATTCAAGTCGAGATTACGGAAACGTCAACGGCGTGAAGGCGCTGATTGCAGGGGGTGCATCCTTTGAGGGCATGAAAAAAGGGCCGCCCGAACCGGACGGCCCCTGAAACTGGCCCATTGTGGACTGGCGCGCGACGAGATCAGCCGCCAGTGGTCTGAAGGTAGGCGATCAGGTTGACGCGGTCATCCGACTTTTTCAGACCGGAAAAGCCCATTGTCGTGCCCGGTGCATACCCTTTGGGGTTTTCAAGGAAGGCATTGAGGTTTTCCGGGCTCCAGACGTCCGCAACCTCGCTCAGCTTGCCCGAGTAGTTGAAGCCGTCGACTGTGCCCACGGCACGCGCCACGACGCCGTCGAGGTGCGGGCCGGTCGCGTTGCTGCCGTCCAGCTTGTGGCAGGCTTTGCATTTGCCAAAGACCTTTTCGCCTTTGCCCGCATCCGCTGCGGCCATGAGTGTGGCGAAATCAACTTCTTCTTCTTCAACGGGTTCTGCTTCGTCCACTTGGATCACGAAGCCAGCGGCGTGCTCTTCGTCACCGTGGCCGCCGCCCGTGTGATACAGGCCCTCAGCGGCCCATTTGCCCATCAGGAAGATCAGCAAGGCGCCGCAGACGCCGCCGACGATCTTGGTAAAGGTCATGGTATCGAACATGGGAAGCCCTGCTTATTTTATGTCGGTGTCGGGCGCGTATCTATTGCTTTCCATCCTTCTGGGCAAGCGGTAGAAGGCGCGACCAATCGCCCGTTTGTGCGGGTCTTGCGACAAGGGGCCGGAAATGTCACAGCGGATTGCCTTCCAGGGAGAGCTGGGCGCCTATTCTCATCAGGCCTGCACCGAGGCCCGACCGGGCGCCGAGGTGCTGCCCTGCCGGTCGTTTGAGGACGTGATTGCGGCGGTGCGCGGCGGGCGGGCCGATCTGGCGATGCTGCCGGTTGAAAACTCGACCTATGGCCGGGTGGCCGACATTCACCGTCTGCTGCCCGAAAGCGGCCTGCGGATCGTGGGCGAGGCGTTTGTGCGGGTTCATATCAGCCTCATGGCCCTGCCCGGCGTGCAGGTTGAGGAGCTTGCGCGGGTGCGGGCGCATCCGGTTTTGCTGCCACAGGCGCAGAGTTTCCTGACGAAATACGACATTCAGGGGGTGGCCGCGCCGGACAGTGCTGGGGCAGCGGCAGAGTTGGCCCGTGTCGAGGCGCGCGATGAGGGGGTTCTGGCCTCTGATCTGGCGGCGGAAATCTATGGCCTGCACATTCTGGCGCGCCACATCGAGGACCATGCCCACAACACCACGCGATTCCTGTTGATGTCGCCTGAGCCTGACACCTCGCGGCGCGGCAGCGCGCGGATGATCACGACCTTTGTCTTTCAGGTCCGCAACATTCCGGCGGCGCTTTATAAGGCGATGGGGGGCTTTGCCACCAATGGGGTCAACATGACCAAGCTGGAAAGCTACATGGTGGGCGGGTCTTTCACGGCGACTCAGTTCTATGCGGATATTGAGGGGCATCCCGAGGATCCGGGCGTTCAGCGCGCGCTGGAGGAGCTGGATTATTTCACCGACATGCTGGAAATTCTGGGCGTTTATCCGCGCGATCCGCGGCGGGATTGATGGCCAGGAAATGAGGGTGTCCACGTGTGGACAGACCCTCGGCTTAGCAAGATCAATGGGTTACAGAGGCGTTTTTACGTCCGCTTAACCTTTGACCTTTGTGCGGGGCGAAGCTGCGCTCTTTAGATCAACAGCCCGCCCGCGCCTTCGTGGCGGAGCAGCCAGACCTTGGTTTCAACCCCCGTGCCGCCGGAAAATCCGCCCAGCCCGTTAGCGCCCAGCACCCGGTGGCAGGGGATGAGAAGCGGGATGGGGTTGCCGCCGCAACCTCGACCAACCGCCTGTGGAGGGGCACCGAGGGCCTTGGCGATTTCGCCATAGGTGGTCGTTTCGCCAAAGGGGATGGCGGCGATCCGGGCGCAGACCTGTTGCTGAAAATCGCTGGCCTCGACCGCCAGTGGCAGGTCGAAAACCGTCAACGTGCCGTCGAAATAGGCGGCGATCTGGGCGGCGGCGCGGCGCAGGAGGGGCGTGTCGTCGCTCTCGTCGCCGGAGGTCCATGTGGCGCGGGTGATCTGGCCATTCGTCTCGGTGATCTCAAACGGACCGGTGGGGGTGGCGACGCACAACCGGGGCATCAGCCGCTCCACCAGTTTTGCGGTTTGACGCGTGCGCCGTGATCCCGGGCCAGCCAGAGCGCGAGACGGCGAAACCGCGACAGGGCCAGTCGTCGCCAAAGCCGCGCCGTCCAATGGCTATAGTCGCGGTTGAAGGGGCAGACGCGCAGGCAGATGGCGCAATCCGAGGCAAGCTTGGCCCAGAAGCCGAAACATTTTTCCGCGTCAGAGGTCCATTTGCGCACGCCTTTGATGGCGGAGCGGTTGGGGCGGTCAGTCGAGGGCGCGCCATAGGGCAGGGCGGCCACCGGGCAGGCATCGGCGCATTTGGTGCAAATGTCGCAAAAGGCGGCCACGCCCAAGGGTCGCGGGCTGTCATGGGTCAGCGGCAGGTCGGTGAAAATCTTGGAGAACCGCAGGCGCGGGCCAAGTTGGGGCGTGATGACCAACTGGTTGCGGGCGTATTCGCCCAAGCCCGCCTTGACCGCGTAGGGAATGACCAATGCGGTGTCGTTCATCGAGGCCACCGCCTGATAGCCAAGGTTGCGGATGAAGGCGGCCAGTTGCAGCGCCACGGCCGCCTCATGGCTATACGCCTTGCCGGTCGCCGCCCCGGCCAAGGCCGAGGGGTAGGTGGCGACCAGATCCGCGTCCATTTCATGGCCTAAGACGATGACGCTGGTCAGCCCCTCTGGCAGGTCATGTGGGGCCTCTGACATGTCGCGGGTGTCGACGCGCGAAGTATAGAGCCAGCGACGGTCAAAATCGGTGATGCCGCAAAGCTGCGCGCCAAAGAACCGCGCGGTGCGTTTGATCTCTGCCGCCATGCGGTCCGGATCATCGACGGGGACGCGGTCGGGTGAGACCGGGGTGTCGGCGCTGAGCGCCGCCTGAAAGCCCTCACGGCGGCCTTGGGCGGCGTGGCGGTCGGTCATGATGTCGGAGATCAGCCAAGCGGCGTTGCGCAGGGCAAAATCGCGCTGGGTAAAGCCATCGCCGCGCCGGGGGGCGGCCTCGATCCTGTAGGACGCGAAAAACGCGTCGGTGCGCGGGGAGCGGACGGTGTCATCCCACATGGCGCGGCTGAAGATATCGTCGCGTTGGGTGAACGGTTCAAAGGTTTCGTCCACCTCGATGCCGGCAGCGGCGTCGTCGTCTCGTGTTGCGCTGTTGGCGGGCCATGTCATGCGGCGAGGCTATGAGCGGGCGGCGCTGCGCACAAGGAACATGTCGCAAACGGGGTGGACCGGCGGGCCTGCGCACCGAAGGGTGGGCGCAAACAGGAGGGCGGTATGGCCACGGGATTTATCGGATTGGGCGCGGTGGGCGCCAAGCTGGCGGGCAATTTGCACCGCAACGGGGTGGCGCTGCGGGTCTATGATCTGGATGCGGCCAAGATGGTGGCGTTTGTCGAAGGCGGGGCCGAGGCGGGCACGTCGGCGGCGGATGTGATGGCCTCTTGCGATGTGGTCATCACCTCGCTGCCCAGCCCTGCCGCGTCGGAGGCGGTTTTGGCGCAGATGTTGCCGCAGATGGGGCCGGGCAAGACATGGGTCGAGATGTCGACCACCGACCCGGCTGTGATCGTGGAACAGGCGGCGCGGGTGGCGGCGACGGGGGCGATTGCGGTCGAGGCGCCGGTGTCGGGTGGCTGTCACCGGGCGGCGACGGGCAATATCTCTGTCTTTTGTGGCGCACCGCGCGCGACGTTTGAGGCGGTCTTGCCTTTGTTGACGATCCTTGGGCGGCAGGTCTTGCATACCGGCGAGGTCGGCAGCGCGTCCAAGCTGAAGGTCATGACCAACTATCTGGCGACCGCCAACCTGCTGACGTTGTGCGAGGCGCTGACCACCATGCAGGCCGCCGGGCTGGACATGGCCACAACCTATGAGGCGATCCGCATTTCCTCTGGCACCTCGTTTGTGCATGAGACCGAAAGCCAGCTGATCCTGTCGGGCAGCCGCGACGTGGATTTCGCGCTGGATCTGGTGATGAAGGATGTCGGGCTGTTTCAGGCGCTGGCAGAGGCGCATGGGGTGCCTCTGGAACTGTCGCCGCTGGTGATTTCCATGATCCGCGACGGGCAGGCGCGGTTTGGCGCGCAGGCGCAATCGGACCGGATGATCGAGCGGCTGGAAGAGGCCACGGGCCTGTCGGTGCGCGCGCCGGGGTTCCCGCAGGAGCTGGTCGACACAGAGCCGCCCGCGCGCGGGGCCGAGGTGGTTGTGCGCCGCGCAGAGGGCTAGGGCGGCGAAGAAACCCGGCGGCGGGGCTTTCCGGGGCTTTCCCCTCTGCGATGCGCCCAGTAGGAGAGGTGAGCGCAAAAGCGGGGAAGAGACATGGCACAGGACGAACTGGCACGGATCACGGCGTCTGCCTCGCGGCGGGTGATTGGCGTGGGCTCTATGATGGGGCTGGGGGCATTGATCGTTTATGTCGCCCTGAGCACACCTGAAATGGCGCTGGGCTGGAAGGGGCTGTTGATCGTGATGGGGGTCGCCGGGTTGGTTCTGGCGCAGTTGATGTGGCAGTCGACCGGCCACGCGCTGATCCTGACCGAAGAGGCGCTGACCGACAGTGACGGCACGGTTGTGGCGCGGCTGGACGAGGTCGCCAAGGTGGACCGGGGCATGTTCGCGTTGAAGCCGTCGAACGGGTTTCTGGTGATCCTCAAGGAGCCGCAGCCGCGCGCGTGGCGCCCGGGTCTGTGGTGGCGGTTGGGGCGGCGGGTGGCCGTGGGTGGCGTGACCGCCGGGTCGCAGACCCGCCCGGTGGCCGATATCATGACCCATCTGCTGCACGATCGGAACAACGGCTAGGCCCGGGATGGGCTGGTGCTCTTTGCGAGGCTTGGTCGACGAAAAAGGCTGCGGGCGATGCCGCAGCCTTTTTCGTTTGGTCGTTGGTTCGGATCAGGCGGACGGCTGGTAGACCACTTGCGGCGCATAGCGCGGGCGGGTGAAGCTGTAGGTGCGGATTTCGAATGAATCCAGTCCCACGCTCAGCACCGGGTTGTGGGCATCCCATGTCTCGACCAAAATCAGTTGGTCGCCATTGGTGCCCGAGGGCAGCTTCTCCGCGTAGAGGGCCAGATCACCGGTGCTCAGCACCGGCTGATCGCCGCGTTCATCCGACCAGACCACGCTCCAGCCGCCATGGAGCGTGCTGTACTGGACCACCGTGACCCGCAGGTCGCTGTCGCTGCCGGTGGTCTTGGTCAGGTGACGCAAGAGACCCTGCGCGTTGGTAAGGTAGTCCGGCGTGATGGCCGTCGTCTCGCGCGAGATCATGTCGCCGATCACGTAGTTGGCCTTTTGGTTGACCGCCTGCTGGCGGAAAGCGTCGAAGTAGGTCCAGCCGACGCCGAAGAGAAACAGCAGCGCAGGGAAGACGATGACCGCCTCGACGTTGACGAACCCGCGGGTGTCAGAGGCGAAACGCTTGAGGAACGAAGGAAGGCGCATGGCTGGGTCTCCTCAGCTGGGTTCGTAGACAAAGGCGGATGTCGACACGATGGCGGTGTAGCCGAGGGCGTCCTTGGGCAGGCTGGCGTTCAGCGTGGCCGCCGGGGTGGCGGGGCGGAACTTGTAGCAGGCGCGCAGGAACATCAGCTGGCCGCCGCCGCCGTGGCTGAAATTGCGCTGCGGCGTTGCCTCTTGGCTGACGTCCACGCAATCGGCGGTGGCGGGCGGATCGGCGTAGTTGCGCATGTCCAGCGGGATCATCTCCAGGTGCAGCGTGCCGGTGCAGTTCTGAAGCACGGTGGTCTTTTCGCAGATCGCCGCCTTGAGCGCGTCATGGGTGGGGGCGGTCACGCCGATCTTGACCTCGCGCACCGTCTGGTCGAGCGCGCGTTCCAGTTGCGTGTGGCGGACAGTGATGGTGCCGACCTCGACCGTCGAGACGATCATGGCGATGAACAGCGGCAGCCAAAGCGCGTAGGGAACCACCGCGTTGCCGGCCTCTTCGGCCCAGAAGCGGCGCAGGGGGGAAAGGAAAGCGCGGGTCATTGGGTCAACCTCAGTTGGGTGATGGTGTTGGCGATCGAGGCAAAGGTTTCTTCAAGGTCGGTTCCGTTGACGTCGAAGAAGTGGGCGGGTGACGAGGCGCAGTTGCGCATGGCGTCCAACCCCCGTTGCGGTGCCTCAAAGCCGATGGCGAAGACAACGACACCCTGCGCCTTGGCCGCGTCGCAGATGCTTTCGAGCCGGTTGTCCGCCGGGTCGGGGCCGACGGTGGCCTGATAGGCATAGTAGACGTCGTTGTAATCACTGTAGGACACATAGCCGTCGTAATAGGGGCGCTGGTACATCTTGCTGGCCACGGCGCGGGTGCCAAAGCGGGCAAAGAGTTCCGCATTGGTCATCTGCCGGGCCGAGGTGCCCCCGTCCGGGGTATTGCGGTAGCGATAGCTTTGCGAATAGCCGTCGTAGCGTTGCAGGTAATACAGGTCGTTGCTGGTGCCGGAATAGTCGCGGACCCGCAGCGAAAAGCGGTCGTCGGACGGGTCGGAGTTGCCACGTTCGTCGATCCAGACCTCTGACAGCCCGTATTTGTGGTGCGGTTTCAGGTCGTACTGGGTGGTATTCTCACCGTCGGTCATGACGACCACGTATTTCGAGGTTTCCGGGTCCGCATAAGACGCCGGGCGTGCCGCGAAATTGGGATCGACCAGCCCGTCATTGGACATGGCGGTGATTGCAGGCCGCGCGGCCGGGTCAAGCAGGGCTGTGCCCCATTTCATCCCAAGGTCGATGGCGGTGTTGCCGCCCGCGTTCAGCGAGTCGATGTGGGCCTTTAGCGTCGCGGGATCGGACCGGTGCGCAATGACGGCGCTGGTGTCGCCGGTGCGGCACCAGGGGCTGGAGATCTCTGTGGAATAGACGTTGGTCGAGTTCAGGTCGAAATGCGCCAGCCGGGTCAGTTCCACGCTGGGCGAGACCGCCGCCTGATCAAAGTCGGACTGGTCGAAGGTCACGCAGTTTGAATAGTTGTGCAGGGCATCCAGCGTGAAATAGCTGGCTGTCGTGGTGCCAAGGTTCACGGTGGCATTGTAGGGCACAATCGAAATCGTGGTCAGCGCCTGACCGTCTGCCGGCATCATGATGTCGACAAAGTTGCGCGCGGCGTTGCGCATGTTGACGATCTTGCTGTTCCAGCCCATCGACCCGGACACGTCGAGCACCATCGAAATCTCGATGTTCGCGGTGGCGTGTTCGGCGGTGGCCAGACCGTAGGCATTCAGCTTGTCAACGCCGATCAGCGACATGAAGTCGGACGAAATGGCGGACTGTCCATTGGCCGTCACACGTTTGGCGGTCATGCTCTGCTCGACGTCGATCGAGGTCAGCGCGTCGCCCAGCCCCATGGCGGCAAAGTATTCCTCGACCACCTGTTGTGGCGCCATTGTGTTCTCGATGTTGGCGGCGGCAAGCACCGCGCGGTCGAGTGTGTTCTGGACTTTGATACGCTTGAGTTCGGCGTGCATCATGTCGATGCCCACGCCGCCGAACACCATCATGACCAGCGATCCCACAATCGCCAGATAGGACATGGTTCCGGACGTGTCTTCGGCGAAGGATCGCACCTGCGATGCAAGCGCTTTGCGGCTTTTAATGAAGCCCGTCAGACTTGTTGTCGATTTCAACATTTTGGCACCTTTCAACCGGCTGGACTGGCACCCCCATGCCGTGACCGGTTCAGTTTGATGACAATTTTATGCCATTTTAAAATGGCCAAACTTGGGCAGTTTGATCTGGTTTCGCCATGGTTCCGCAGCGGTTCCCGGTACAGTCATGCGGGTTTCACAATCATTGTTTCAGGCTTGGGGGCGAATGCCGGTGTCGGTCGTCTGATTAAGGTGAAACCCGGCTGGACGCGTCACGGCAAAGGTCCGATTCGGGCAAAAGCGGGGTTGGGATGTGGCAGGCACCGGGCTAGGCTCCCCCTGCGGGTTCCCGCCAAGAGGAACCACGCGCACAGGGCGCGCGCCTTGTGCGAGCAATGGAAAGGAAGGAAACCCATGTCCATCGCAACATCCCAGCCCGTCGTGCCATCCAACGAGCCGACGTTTCGCCAGTCCGTCGACCTTATGTACAACCGCGCCGTGGCGCTGATGGACCTGCCGCCGGGGCTTGAGGAAAAGATACGGGTCTGCAACGCCACTTATACGGTGCGTTTCGGAGTCCGGCTGCGGGGCAAGATCCAGACCTTTACCGGATATCGCTCTGTTCATTCCGAACATATGGAGCCGGTCAAGGGCGGCATCCGCTTTGCCACCTCTGTCAATCAGGACGAGGTCGAGGCGCTGGCCGCGCTGATGACCTATAAATGTGCGCTGGTGGAGGCGCCGTTTGGGGGATCGAAGGGCGGGCTTTGTGTTGATCCGCGCCAGTATGATGAACATGAGATGGAGCAGATCACCCGGCGGTTTGCCTATGAGCTGATCAAGCGCGACCTGATCAACCCGTCGCAAAACGTCCCCGCGCCCGACATGGGCACAAGCGAACGTGAGATGGCGTGGATCGCCGACCAGTACCGGCGCATGAATACCACCGACATCAACGGCAATGCCTGCGTGACCGGCAAGCCGACCAATGCGGGCGGCATTCAGGGCCGGACAGAGGCGACGGGACGCGGCGTGCAATACGCGCTGAAAGAGTTCTTTCGCCATCCCGAGGACAAGGCGAAGGCGGGTCTGGACGGCACGCTGGATGGCAAGACGGTGATTGTTCAGGGTCTGGGCAACGTGGGCTATCACGCGGCAAAGTTCCTGCAGGAAGACGACGGCGCGCAGATCATCGGCATCATCGAACGCGACGGCGCGCTGTTCAATCCGGCGGGGTTGAACGTCGAGGCGGTGCATGAATGGATCGTCAAGCACGGCGGGGTGACAGGCTATCCGGATGCCAACCACACGGCAGAGGGGGCGGCGGTTCTCGAAGAGGAGTGTGACATTCTCATCCCGGCGGCCCTGGAAGGCGTGATCAACCTTGGCAACGCCCACCGGATCAAGGCTGCGATGATCATCGAGGCCGCCAACGGGCCGATCACGGCGGGGGCCGATGACATCCTGCGCGAACGGGGCACGGTGATTGTGCCGGACATGTATGCCAACGCGGGCGGTGTGACGGTGTCCTATTTCGAATGGGTCAAGAACCTCAGCCATATCCGGTTTGGCCGGATGCAACGGCGGCAGGAAGAAGCCCGGCATGAGCTGATCGTGCGCGAGCTGGAGCGGCTGGACCGGTATCTGGGCGATGCGTGGTCCATGTCGCCGGACTTTAAGGCCAAGTACCTGCGCGGCGCGGATGAGCTGGAGCTTGTGCGCTCGGGGCTGGATGACACCATGCGCATCGCCTACCAGTCGATGCGTGAAGTCTGGCACAGCCGGCCCGACGTGACCGATCTACGCACCGCCGCCTTTATCGTGGCGATTGGCCGTGTCGCGGCAAGCTATCGCGCCAAGGGGCTGTGACCCGTCTGTAATATGGTTGGAAAGGGCGGCCCCGGTGGCCGCCCTTTTTGTTTGGCGCGGGTCTGGCGGGCTGCAAGTTTGTAAAAAATCTTCGGTTTTCGCCGCAATTCCGCCGCAGTCCTGACCAGAGGCTTGACCGAATCTTACCCGAAAACGGGTTCTGTACCGCCACACCGACCCCAGCGGCGTCAACGGAGACCCAAGATGGCACGATTTGCATTCTCCCCCCGTCCGGCCCTGCTGCGCGCCTCCAGCGCGATTGGGCGTTTTTGCAGAGCGGACTCGGGAAACATCACGATCTACTCGGTCTATATCGTGCTTCTCACGCTCACCATCATGGGCGCGTCGGTCGATCTGATGCGGCAAGAGGCGTCGCGCGCCCGGTTGCAGACCACGTTGGACCGCGCGGTGCTGGCCGCCGCCGATCTGGATCAGTTTCAAACGCCCAGCGACGTGGTGGGCGATTACGTCGCCAAGGCCGGGCTGGACAGCTACGTCACGGGTGTCGACGTCACGCTGGGTCTGAATGAGCGGACGGTCAGCGCCGATGCCGCCTCTAGCCTGTCGACGATCTTTCTGCGGTTGTCGGGGCGCGACATGCTGCCGGCCAACGCACTGGCCACCGCCGAAGAACGGATCGCCAATGTCGAAATCAGCCTCGTGCTCGATATTTCGGGGTCGATGCGGTTCGACGGGCGGATGGACAACCTCAAACCGGCGGCCAAGGCCTTTGTCGAAAAGGTCATGTCCGATGGCACCGAAAGCGTGACCACCCTGAACCTGATCCCCTTTGCGGGGCAGGTGAACCCGGGCGACATCATGTTTGACTATTTCCTTGGCAAGCGGCCCAAGATCAAGGGCAACAACGGCTGGGGCAACGGCGATCAGGATGCTCCCGGCGGGTCGCTGTGCAATAACAACGCCGAGAACTACGACGAAGGCCTGGCCGATCCGTCCTGTTCGGATGGCACGGCCGGACCTGGACCAGGCGGCTTTTTCTCACCCTGGCCGCAGGCCATCTCGAATATCGTGGTCTACTTCGACACCGATGGCGACGACATCTATGATGTCGCCCACAAGATCGAGGATTTCCCCGAGGACGCGCCGCGCGATGCGGACGACTTCTTTAAGGGGGCTGTGGCCTATATGATGGCGCAGGACAGCGACCTGACCGACCCGGCGCAATTCCTTGGCGTCTCTATCAAGGGCGGCAATGAAAAGAACCGCTACTTTCAGGTCAAGGGCAACCTGAACGGGGCCACCTCTGATCTTGGCCCGACCAAGAACAGGGGCAAGATTCCCGGCAACACCTATTCCTACTCGCAGATCGACTATGCCATGTGGGAAGCGGCCTATGCCGGTCCCGAAGCGGATGTGGCCGGGCCAGAGGTCAACGTCAATATGCCCGGCTCTTGTATCGAGATCGACAGTTTCGAATTCGCCAATTCAAGCCTGCCGCTGTCCGATGAATATGTACCGATCTTCCACCATTGGGAAACGGAACCTTCGGTCATGGACTGGGGCTGGTGCCCGGGTGAGCAAATGGCCATCCAATACTACTCTGCCGACGCCCCAAGCCTGATGCAGTACATCGACGATATCCGTATGCATGACGGCACCGGCGCGCAGTTCGGCATGAAATACGCGCTGGCGCTGCTGGACCCGACAACCCGCGACGCGGTCAGCCACCTGATCGACGCAGGCCTGATCGAAAGCCGGTTCGAAGGACGTCCGATCGACTGGCACGACCCGGAGACCGAGAAATACATCGTGCTGATGACGGACGGGCAGGTGACAGATCAGTTCCGCCCCAACGATCCCGACGCGCCAATCAACGGTGAGGTCGAGCTGCTGACCCAAGGCGCGGACCACTACAGCGTCCGCACTGCGCGGGCAGCTAACCTCGAACATCTGTACCAGCAGTGCGAACTTGCCCGTGCGCAGGGGGTGACCGTCTTTACCATCGCCTTTGAAACAACCGAGCTTGCGGCCGAGGAAATGCGCCTGTGCGCCTCTTCGGACAGCCATTTCTTTCATGTGCATGGCTCGGAAATCTTCGATGCCTTCGACAGTGTCGCCCGTCAGATCAACAATCTGAGGTTGATCCAATGACACGCGAAAACGCCGCTTTACCCGACGTTAACTATTCTTTCGAGTATGTTAATCCATCTCAAATCTTGAATAAGTCCCGAGTCTTGCCGGATTTGGCCGCAAATACGGCTCATTTCTTAACCATACCTTACTCCCGCCAAATTGGGCTTTTTCTATGGGAGTGCGAACATGAACAGCCGCAAGATGCTCAAATCGAAGCTGGTGCGCTTCCGGACGAGGGAAGACGGCAATATCACCATCTTCTCAGTCATGATGGCCCTATTGATCCTGGTTATATCCGGGGCTGCGGTGGATATCATGCGCTTTGAAGCGACACGGGCCGTCCTGCAGACCAACATGGACCGCGCCGTTCTGGCGGCAGCGGACCTTGATCAGGTGCAGACATCGGATGCCGTGGTTGCCGACTACATGCTCAAGGCTGGGATGGATCACGTCCTGACCGGGTCCGAAATCACCTATGGGTTCAACCACAGAACGGTGAAGGCATGGGGCGAGACGACGATCCCGACCTTTTTCCTGAAGATGAGCGGCTATGACGAATTGAGCCCGCCCGCAGTCAGCGTTGCCGAGGAAAAGATCTCGAACGTTGAAATCAGCCTCGTGCTCGATATCTCGGGCTCCATGCGGTACAATGACCGGATGACAAAGCTGAAGCCGGCGGCTCAGGCGTTTGTCAGCAAGGTCATGACCGATCAGACCGAAGGCGTGACCACCCTGAACCTTGTTCCTTTTGCGGGGCAGGTGAACCCGGGCGACATTCTCTTTGATTACTTCCGTGGCGAACGCCCGAAGATCAAAGGCAACAACGGCTGGGGCAACGGCGATCAGGACGCCCCCGGCGGATCGCTGTGCAACAACAACGCGGAGAACTACGAAGCCGGGCAGGCCGATCCGTCCTGTACCGATGGCACGGCTGTGCCGGTGACAGGTGGCTTCTTCTCACCTTGGCCGCAGGCGATTTCGAATATCGTTGTCTACTTCGACACGGATGGCGACGACATCTATAATATCGCCCACAAGATCGAGGATTTCCCCGAGGGTGCGCCGCGCGATGCGGACGACTTCTTCAAGGGGGCTGTGGCCTATCTGATGGCGCAGGACAGCGATTTGACCGACCCGGCGCAATTCCTTGGCGTCTCGATCAAGGGCGGCAAGGAAAAGAACCGCTACTTCCAGGTCAAGGGCAACACGAACGGGGCCACCTCTGATCTTGGCCCGACCAAGAACAGGGGCAAGATTCCCGGCAGAACCTATTCCTACTCGCAGATCGACTATATCGCGTGGGAGGCGTCCTATGTGTCGCCCGACCCGGAAGCTCCGACCGATCCCGCCGCAGAGCCGACAGAGCCGGAGCCGATCAACGTCAACATGCCGGGCTCCTGCATCGAGATCTACGACAGTGAGTTTGACACGACCGAGATGCCGCAGTCGGATGACTATATCCCGCACTTCATGTTCTGGCCGATCGCGGCAGAGGTGATGGACTGGGGCTGGTGCCCGGGTGAAGACACCGCAATCCAGTATTTCTCCGACAATGAGGCCGCCCTGAACACGTTCATCGCTGACATGCGGATGCACGACGGCACCGGGACGCAATATGGCATGAAGTACGGCCTTGCCCTGCTGGACCCGAACAACCGGGACGAGGTCAGCCACCTTATCGCCAACGGTCTGGTGGCCCCGCGGTTCGAAGGACGTCCGATCGACTGGCATGACCCGGAGACCGAGAAATACATCGTGCTGATGACGGACGGTCAGACCACCGAACAGTTCCGTCCCAACGATCCGGACAACCCGTTCAACGGTGAGACCGAATTGCAGGTTCAGGGTGGCAGCAGCTACTACACGCTGACGCCCCAGTCGACCAACGTCACCAACCTGATGAAGCAGTGCGACCTGGCCAAGGCCAATGGGGTCACGGTCTTTACCATCGCCTTTGAGACCAGCGCCTCTGCCGCGGACGACATGCGCCGGTGTGCGTCTTCGCCCAGCCACTCGTTCCACGTCTACGGTGACGAAATCGACGACACTTTTGACACCATCGCCCGCCAGATCAACAACCTGAGGCTGATCCAATGACAAATCGCCTGAAAACTGCCCTGAACAGGTTCCGCCGTGATGAAGACGGGACGGCCACCGTCGAATTCGCCGTCTACTTTACCATCTTCTTCTTCATCCTCGCGGCTGCGGTTGAAATGGGCTACATGAACCTGCGCCACGCGCTGCTGGAACGGGGGGTGGACCTCGCGACACGCGAGATACGCCTCAACACCGGCGACATACCGACATACGAGGAAGTGCGGCAGAAGATTTGCGATGAGGCCGTCATCGTCGATGGCTGCGCCGAAAACCTCCGGCTGGAGATGCTAGAGGTCGATCCGCGCAACTTTGCCGCCATCCCGCCCGGTGCGGACTGCAAGAACGCCGAGGAAGAGCCGCGCCCGCTGCGCAGCTTTGTGGCCGGTCTGGACAACCAGTTGATGCTGGTCCGCGCCTGCCTGAAATACAAGCCCGCCATGCCGACGACCTCCTTTGGTCTGGCATTGAACAAGGACGCGCAGGGCTATGCCCAGATTGTCGTCACGTCCGCCTTTGTCCAGGAACCGAGGTAAGCGCCATGACCCTTCCCAAGATCCTATCCCACCTGCGCCGCTTTGGCCGGGACACCCAAGGCAACATTGCCATCGAAAGCCTGATCTGGCTGCCGTTCATCCTGTTCCTGCTGGCGGCCACCTTTTCACTGCACGACGCGTTTCGCTACAAGGCGCTGAACGTCAAGGCGGCCTACACGATCTCTGACGCGATCTCCCGCGAGACCGATCCGATCGACGGCACCTATCTGGACGGGATGGTCGAACTGCTGGACTTCCTTGTGCGTCCGGGCGGCGAGTCGTCGCTGCGGGTGACACTGGTCCGCTACAACGGCAATACCTCCACCTACGAGTCCGAATGGTCCAGGACGCGCGGCGGGCTGGGGGAACTCCAGAGTGCGCAACTGTCGCAGATGCACGACAAACTGCCGAACATGCTGCACAACGAACGGGTGATCGTGGTCGAGACAGAGACCAATTATGCGCCGCCCTTCGCGATCCCGGGGCTAACCGGGGCGGGGCTGTTCTATAACTACGGCTTTACCCGTCCGCGTTTCGCGCCCAAGATCGTCTGGAGCGACGGCTAAGGGCGACAGTGTCGCAATGGCATAAAAACGTCATGGCCCGTCGCTAGGGGGAATTGATCCCGGGCGGCGGGCCTGCTTTTCTGGTCCCCGGTTCACTTGGAGGGGGCGATGCGCTTTTCCGGTCTCAGGGTTCTTGCTGAAGGGCTCACAGGAAATCGCGGCTGGAAGCCGCATTGGCGCGATCCTGCGCCAAAGCCCGAGTATGACATCATCATTATCGGTGGCGGGGGCCACGGGCTGGCCACAGCCTTTTACCTTGCCAAGGAGCACGGGCTGACCAATATCGCCGTGCTTGAAAAGGGGTATCTGGGCGGCGGCAACGTAGGCCGAAACACCACCATCGTGCGTGCCAATTATGGGTTGCCCGGCAACTCTGAGTTCTATTCACATTCTCTGAAGCTATGGGAAGGGATGGAGCAGGAGCTGAACTTTAACACCATGATGAGCCAGCGTGGCGTCCTGAACCTGTTCCACTCGGACGGGCAACGCGATGCCTATGCCCGGCGCGGCAACGCGATGCGCAATCAGGGCGATGATGCAGAACTGTTGAACACCGCAGCTGTGCGCGAAATGGTGCCCTATCTGGACTATGAAAACGCGCGTTTTCCAATCTACGGCGGGTTGTTGCAGCGGCGCGGCGGAACGGCGCGGCACGATGCGGTGGCTTGGGGCTATGCGCGGGGCGCGGATCAGCGCGGCGTCGACCTGATCCAGAATTGCGAAGTGACCGGCATCGGCATCGAAGGCGGCAAAGTGACCGGGGTGCAGACCTCTCGTGGGGCCATCCGGGCCAAGAAGGTGGGCATTGTCGTCGCGGGTCGTTCGGGGCAGGTGGCGGGGCTGGCCGGGATGCGGCTGCCGATAGAAAGCCATGTGTTGCAGGCTTTTGTCACCGAAGGGCTAAAACCCTGCATCGACAACGTCGTGACCTATGGCATGGGGCATTTCTATATCAGCCAGTCCGACAAGGGCGGGTTGGTCTTTGGCGGCGATCTGGATTTCTACGCGTCCTACGCGGCGCGCGGCAACTTGCCCATGGCAGAGCATGTGATGGAGGCAGCGATGACGCTGATGCCGATGATCGGCAAGGCGCGGGTGCTGCGCAGCTGGGGCGGTATCATGGATATGTCGCCGGACGGATCACCGATCATCGACAAGACCGGGGTTGAGGGTCTCTATCTGAATTGCGGCTGGTGCTACGGCGGCTTCAAGGCGGTGCCGGGATCGGGCTTTTCCTTTGCGCATCTGATTGCGCAGGATCGCCCCCATGAACCGGCTGCGAAATTCCGGCTGGACCGGTTCAACACCGGTCGCGGACTGATGGACGAAGAAGGAACGGGCGCGCAACACAACCTGCATTGATGAAAGGAAACATCATGGCTGTTCGCATATTCGGTTTTTTGGCAGGGGCAGCAGCGCTGGTCCTGTCCACGGCGATGCCCGCCAGTGCCGTGGACATTCGCCCCGGCTGTTATCAGCGGGTCTATTCGGACGCGCATCTGCGGTCCCATCCCCGGCAGGTGGTGAAATCGGTGCGGCTGCTGGTCGGTGGCTGGATGACCGAGGTCGCCCGAGAGGGCAGGATCGAAGTGGTTCCCGCCAATCAGGGACACGTGCGCGGGCAGCCTTGGGTGGGCGCGCGTTTGCAGCAGTTCCTGATCTGCGGCACCGAAAGCGGCGCGCCCTATTGTCAGGTCGAATGCGACGGGGGCCGCATGGAGGTCACCAAGCAGGACGGGCAGGGCATGGTGTTTCGCACCCGTTACATGGTGGTCGGCAATACCACGGAATGCGGCGGTGTGATGGACATGGCCGAGGTGCCCGGCGCCTACACAAGTTATCGACTGTACCGGGTCGCGGACTCGGACTGTTACGGGATGTAAGAAAATGCGGTTGACCTGCCCGATCTGTGGCCCGCGCGACCGGCGCGAATTTTATTACCAAGGGGATGCAGTCATGCTGGATCGTCCCGGCACCGATGCTGCGCCACAGGTCTGGGCGGACTGGCTGCACCTGCGCGATAACCCGGCGGGCCGCACACGGGACCTGTGGTATCACGAGGCGGGCTGTACCGCTTGGCTGGCGGTGGAGCGCGATACTGTCACGCATGAGATCTTTGCGGTCGAATTGGTGGAGAGCGCCGATGCGGATTGACGGCAAGGGTCGGGTAGATCGGTCGCGTCCACTGAGCTTTAGCTTCGACGGCAAGCCCTACACCGGGTTTGCGGGCGATACGCTGGCCTCGGCGCTGCTGGGCGCGGACGTGCGGCTGATGGGCCGCAGTTTCAAATACCACCGTCCGCGCGGGCCTGTGACTGCCGGATCGGAGGAACCCAACGCGCTGGTGACGGTGACGCGGGCCGGGGACTCCGACCCCAACATCCGCGCCACCGTGCAGGAGGTTTACAGCGGGCTGGAGGCGGTCAGCCAAAACCGCTGGCCGTCGCTGGACGTAGACCTGCTGTCGGTCAACAATCTGGCTGCGCCGTTCTTTGGCGCGGGGTTCTATTACAAGACTTTCATGTGGCCCAAAAGCTTTTGGGAAAAGCTGTATGAGCCGATGATCCGCCGCGCGGCGGGGCTGGGCGCGCTGTCGGGTAAGGCCAACGCGGAACGGTACGAAAAGGCCTATGCCTTTTGCGACGTTCTGGTGATTGGCGGCGGGCCTGCCGGATTGATGGCCGCCCATGCTGCCAGCCGGACCGGGGCAGAGGTGATCCTGTGCGACGAGGGGTTCGATTGCGGCGGGCGGCTGGCCTCCGAAGAGGAAGAGGTGGACTATCAGCCGGGCCATGCATGGGCGCACGCCATGGCGGCGGAATTGGCGACGCTGCCAAATGTGCGGTTGATGCCGCGCACCACGGTTACGGGGGCTTATGACGGCGGCACCTATGGCGCGCTGGAACGGGTGACGCATCATCTGGCCAATTCGGGCGATGCGCCGGTGGAATGTTTCTGGCGGATCGCGGCGAAACGCACGGTGCTCTGCGCCGGTGCGATGGAGCGGCACATCGCCTTTCGCGACAACGACCGTCCCGGCGTGATGATGGCGGGCGCGTTGCGCAGCTATCTCAACCGGTGGGGCGTGGTGCCGGGGCAGCGGGTGGCGGTCTTTGGCAACAACGACGACGCGCACCGGACCGCGCGCGACATGCTGGCGGCAGGGGTCCGGGTCGAGGCGCTGGTGGACAGCCGCCATGACGCGCAGAACCTTGCCGGCGACGTGCCGTTCTTTGCCGGGTGGCAGGTGTCCCGCGCGCTGGGCGGCAAGGGGCTGGAAGCTATCGACCTGACGGGGCCGCAAGGCGCGCTGAAACGCCTGCAAGTGGACGCGCTGGGCGTGTCCGGCGGGTGGAACCCGTCAGTGCATCTGACCTGCCATCTGAACGGGCGGCCGGTCTGGGAGGATCTGATTGCTGCCTTTGTCCCGCGTGACGGGGCCGTGCCGGGGATGAGTGTCGCGGGTTCTGCGCGCGGTACGTTTTCCACCCATGCCTGCCTGGGCGAGGGTGCGGAGGCCGGGTATGAGGCGGCCACAGCGTTGGGCTTTAGCGGAGAGATGCCGGTGATCCCGGAGGCCGAAAATGCGGCTTACCGCGTGCGGCGGCTGTGGGCGGTGGCGGGCAAGGGGCGCGCTTGGCTGGATTTCCAGAACGACGTGACCGTGAAGGACATCAAGCAAGCCGCGACCGAGAATTACAAAAGCGTCGAGCATATGAAACGCTACACGACGCAGGGCATGGCCACGGATCAGGGCAAAAGCTCGAACGTATCGGCCTTGGCGATCCTTGCCGATGCCACGGGCCGCGATATCCCCGAAACCGGCACAACCACCTTTCGCCCGCCCTATGTGCCGGTGCCGATTGCGGCGATGGGGGCGGGCGCGCAGGGCGCAGGCTTTGCCCCGCAGCGGTTCACCACCTCGCATGACGCCAGCGTCGCGCGCGGCGCGCCGATGATCGAGGCGGGGCTGTGGTATCGCCCCTCGTATTTCCCGAAACCGGGCGAGACCACATGGCGCGAAAGCTGTGACCGTGAGGTCAAAATGGTGCGGGAGGCGGTGGGTGTTTGCGATGTCTCGACCCTTGGCAAGATCGACCTGCAAGGGCGCGATGTGGGCGCGTTCCTTGATTTCGTCTACTCCAACACCTTTTCGACACTCAAACCGGGGCGCGTGCGCTATGGGCTGATGCTGCGCGAGGGCGGGCATGTGATGGACGATGGCACCACGGCGCGGCTGTCGGACACGCAATGGGTCATGACGACGACCACCGCAGCGGCGGGTCCGGTGATGAAGCATCTCGACTGGGTGCGGCAAGCCTATTGTACCCATATGGATGTGCGGTTTGTGTCCGTCACCGAGCAATGGGCGCAGTTTGCCGTGGCCGGTCCGAAATCACGCGAGTTGCTGAACGCGCTTCTGGACCAGCCCATCCACGACGCCAGCTTTCCCTTTATGCAAAACGGGCCGGTCAGCATCGGCGGGGTCGCGGCGCGGCTGTTCCGCATCTCTTTCTCCGGCGAACATGCCTATGAGATCGCAGTGCCTGCCCGCTACGGTGCCAGCCTGTTCGAGGTTCTGCTGGGCCGGGCAGAGGCGCTGGGTGGCGGCCCCTACGGGATGGAGGCGCTGAACGTCCTGCGGATCGAAAAGGGACACATCACCCACGCCGAGATCCACGGGCGCACCAGTGCCTTTGACATCGGATTCGCGCGCATGGTGTCGGCCAAGAAAGACTGTATCGGCAAGGCGCTTGCGGCGCGGCCCGGCATGGTCGAGGACGATCGCGAACAACTGGTTGGCCTGCGGCCCGTGACCGTCGGAAAGACACTGACCGCCGGGGCGCATCTGTTCGACAAGGGGGCAGAGGCGGTGCGGGTCAATGACCAGGGCTACATCACCTCGGTCGGCTTCTCGCCCACATTGGGGACGTTTCTGGCGCTTGGGTTCTTGCGGAACGGACGTGCGCGGCATGGGGAAGAGGTGCGGATGGTGGACCATCTGCGCGGGGTTGAGGAGACGTGCCTTGTGACCGACCCGGTGGCCTTTGATGCGGATGGAGGACGGGTGCGTGGTTGACCTGACATCTTTGACGCCCTGCAACGGGATTTTGCCGCTGAGCAACGACGGCGTGACCCTGAGCGAGATTGACCCGGGGCGGATCACCGCCCTGATGCCGTTCCGGGGGCAGCGGGAGGCGTTGACGGAGGCGTTGCAAGCGGCACATGGTCTGCGCTTTCCAGAACCGGGGCACATGACCGCGACCGACACGGCGTCCTGTGTCTGGACGGCGCGGGATCAAGCGTTTTTGATGGGACCGGCCCCGGACGACAGTCTTGCGCGCTTTGCCTCTGTCACCGATCAGTCAGACGCTTGGGCGGTGGTCCTGTTGGCCGGGGTGGACGCCGAAGAGGTTCTGGCGCGGCTGGTGCCCATTGATCTGCGACCTTCCGCCTTTCCAGAAGGTGCGGCGGCGCGGACGTTGCTACAGCATATGACCGTCACGATCTGCAGGCGGCCCGAGGGCCTGCAAATCATGGGTTTCCGGTCGATGGCGCGGACTCTTGCCCATGATATCGGCGACGCTATGGCCGCAGTTGCCGGACGTCGGGCAGCGGGCTAAATGACCCTCATGCAGCCAGAGGGGAAAAATGCCATGCGTATATTGGCCATGATCGCTGTTTTGGGAATGACCGCGTCCGGCGCGCTGGCGCAGGACGTCGATAAGTGTGCTTTGACCGAAACGTGGTTCAACGCCGCCATTCAGGCGCGGCTGGACGGTGACAAGATCAACAAGGTGCGCCGCACCCTGCGCAAGGAAATGGACCGCACCGCCGCCGAGCAACTGGCGGAGTTCGTCTTTGCCCTGCCCGAAGCGGCGTTGACGCCAGAGGTGGCCAAGGCCGCCCGCACCCAATGTGAGGCGCTCTGATCCACGCCATGACGCGCGCGCCCCTGTTGCTGACTTGACGGGCTGACCTGTCGGGTCGGCAGATCCTTCGTGGGGTGACCTGAGTGCGCTCTTGGCATTGCTGCTGCAAAGCCCGATATTAGGCCCCATGAGTCTCCCCCCCGGTTTTCTGGATGAACTGCGCAATCGCACAAGCCTCGCCCAGGTGGTGGGGCGCAAGGTGCTGTGGGACAATCGGAAATCCAATCAGGGCAAGGGCGACCTGTGGGCACCTTGTCCATTTCACCACGAAAAGACCGCGTCCTTTCATGTCGATGATCGTAAAGGGTTCTATCACTGCTTTGGCTGTCAGGAGAGTGGTGACGCCATCAAGTTTATCCGCGAAACAGAGAACGTAAGCTTCATCGAGGCGATTGAGATCCTCGCAGAAGAAGCGGGCATGGAAGTGCCCAAGCAGGACCCGCGCGCGCAGCAAAAGGCGGACCGCCGAACCCAGCTGGTCGAGGTCATGGAGCAGGCGGTGGGCTTTTTCCGTTTGCAGTTGAAGACCGGGGCAGGGGCCGAGGCGCGCGCCTATCTGGCGCGGCGCGGTCTGGACGCTGCGGCGCTGGAACGCTGGGAGATCGGTTTTGCACCGCAGGGGTGGGAAAACCTGCGTGATGCGCTGGCGGGACGGGGCGTGTCGCCCGACCTGATGCTGGCCGCCGGGCTGGTCAAGGCCTCTGACAAGGGGCGCGCGCCTTATGACGTGTTCCGCAACCGCATCATGTTCCCGATCCGCGATGCGCGCGGGCGCGCCATCGCCTTTGGCGGGCGCGCGATGGACCCGAATGACAACGCCAAATACCTGAACTCGCCGGAAACCGAACTGTTCGACAAGTCGCGCAACCTGTTCAACTTCAAACCCGCGCGCGAGGCGTCGGGACGGGGCCAGACGCTGATCGTCGGTGAGGGGTACATGGACGTGATCGCCCTGTCCGAGGCCGGGTTCACCGCCTCTGTCGCGCCGCTGGGCACCGCCGTGACAGAGCCGCAGTTGCAACTGATGTGGCGCGTGTCGGATGAGCCGGTGATCGCGCTGGACGGTGACAAGGCCGGGTTGAACGCGGCTTACCGGGTGATCGATGTGGCCTTGCCGCTGCTGGAGGCGGGCAAGGGGCTGCGCTTTGCGATCATGCCAGAGGGCAAAGACCCGGACGACCTGTTGCGCGCCGAGGGACCTGAGGCGGTCAAGAAGGTGCTCGATGGGGCAATGCCCATGGTGCAACTGCTGTGGCGGCAAGAAACAGAGGGGCTGGTGCTGGACAGCCCCGAGCGCAGGGCGTCGCTGGACAAGGCCCTGCGCGCGCGGATCGGCAAGATTCAGGACCCCAGCCTGCGCCACCACTACGGCGAAGCCATCAAGGAACTGCGGTTTCAGGCCTTTCGTGCGCAACGCCCGCCGCAGGCCCAACGCAAACAGCAGACGTATCGCGGCAAGGGGTTCAAACCCTACCAACCCCCGGCGGTGCCGACGGCGGGGGCCAAGGCCTCTTTTCTGGCCTCGTCTGGCGAAGATGGAGAGCGCCGTATGCGGCTGGAGGTGATCCTTGCCGCCATATTGTCGGCCCCCGGCATCGCCGAAGAGTTCGAATCGCAACTGGAGACCATGCCCTGCACCGACGAGGAACTGGCCGCCCTGCGCGATGCCATTCTCGACAGCATTGCCGACCCCGACGCGATGACACTGCGCGCTGAGGCGGTGATTGGTGCGGAAGCCCTTGAAAATCTTCTGGCGGGACGCCATGTGGCGGTGGTGCCGTGTATCCGGACGCCCGGAAACGCCGAACTTGCGCGGCTGACCGTGGCAGAAGAATTGGCAAAACTAGCCGCCGCCGACGGGTGGCAAGTGGAACTGAAAGAAGCCGTGGAAGACTTGGCCGACCATGCCGACGAGGCGTTGACATGGCGTCTGGCAGAGGCCGCACGGGTCCGCGCACAAGCCGGACGCCGCCGGGATGAAGATGATGCCGAATACGATGTTGGGCCGAACGGTGCCCCGATTGACCGTGAGGAACGCAGCGCGTTTGATTCGCTCCTGTCGCAGATTCGATTCGACAAGGGGCGCAAATGAGCGTCGTATTGGTGACGAAGTGGTAAAGAAATAAGGTTAAACGGGTGTGCGAATCACTTAATCGCGCTATTGAGTCGTTTCTACGAATCGCCCCGTTCCCGAGCCCCCCATCAGGAGAGCCGCATGGCAGCCAAGGACAATGAAGACGTCAAGTCCGAAGACCAGGAAGAGGATGCAGGCCTCGACATGAGCCAGGCGGCGGTCAAGAAGATGATCGCCGAGGCGCGTGAACGTGGCTACATCACCTACGATCAGCTCAACCAGGTGCTTCCCCCCGATCAGGTTTCGTCCGACCAGATCGAGGACGTGATGTCCATGTTGTCCGAAATGGGCATCCAGGTCACCGAAGAGGAAGAGCAGGAAGACGACGACAACAAGGGCTCGACCGATCTTGTCGAGACCAAGAAGCCCGGTGAGGTCACGCTTGCCGGGTCTGGCAATGAAAAGCTGGACCGCACCGATGACCCGGTGCGCATGTACCTGCGCGAGATGGGCAGCGTCGAACTGCTGAGCCGCGAGGGCGAGATCGCCATCGCCAAGCGGATCGAGGCCGGTCGCAACACCATGATCCTCGGGCTGTGCGAAAGCCCGCTGACCTTTCAGGCGATCACGATCTGGCGCGAGGAATTGCTGTCCGAGGACATCCTGCTGCGCGATGTGATCGACCTAGAGACCACGTTCTCGGGCCAGATGGGCGAGGACGGTGAACTGGGTGAGCCGGTGGTGGACGCCACCGCCAATGTCGATGCCACCGCCAAGCAGAAAAGCGATGAGCCGGAATACGACGCCGACGGCAATCCCATTGCCAAGGACGACGACGACGACGAGGACGACGAACAGGCGAACATGTCGCTGGCCGCGATGGAAACCGCGCTTAAACCGCGCGTGTTGGAAACGCTGGACCGGATCGCGCAGGACTATGAGCAACTGGCCGAAATGCAGGACAGCCGGATCTCGGCGACCCTGAACGAGGACGGGTCTTTCTCTGCGGGCGACGAGGCGCTGTATCAAAAGCTGCGCTCTGAGATCGTTGAGTTGGTGAATGAGCTTCACCTGCACAACAATCGGATCGAGGCGTTGATCGACCAGCTTTACGGCATCAACAAGCGGATCATGTCCATCGACAGCGCCATGGTGAAGCTGGCCGATCAGGCCCGCATCAACCGCCGCGAGTTCATCGAGGAATACCGCAACCACGAGCTGGACCCCAACTGGCTGGAACGGATGGGCGAAAAGTCCGGTCGTGGCTGGCAGATGTTTGTCGAACGCTCGACCGACAAGGTCGAGGAACTGCGCGCCGATATGGCACAGGTCGGCCAGTACGTCGGTCTGGATATCTCTGAATTCCGCCGCATCGTGAACCAGGTCCAGAAGGGTGAGAAAGAAGCCCGTCAGGCGAAAAAGGAAATGGTCGAGGCGAACCTGCGTCTGGTGATCTCGATCGCCAAGAAATACACCAACCGTGGCCTGCAATTCCTTGACCTCATTCAGGAAGGCAACATCGGCCTGATGAAGGCGGTGGACAAGTTCGAATACCGCCGCGGTTACAAGTTCTCGACCTATGCGACGTGGTGGATCCGTCAGGCGATCACTCGGTCCATCGCGGATCAGGCGCGCACGATCCGTATCCCGGTCCATATGATCGAGACGATCAACAAGCTGGTCCGCACCGGTCGCCAGATGCTGCACGAAATTGGCCGCGAACCGACACCAGAGGAATTGGCCGAAAAGCTGCAAATGCCTTTGGAAAAGGTCCGCAAGGTGATGAAGATCGCCAAGGAGCCGATCTCTCTCGAAACGCCCATCGGCGACGAGGAAGACAGCCAGCTTGGCGATTTCATCGAGGACAAGAACGCGATCCTGCCGCTGGATTCCGCCATTCAGGAAAACCTGAAGGAAACCACGACCCGCGTGCTGTCCTCGCTGACGCCGCGTGAGGAGCGGGTTCTGCGGATGCGGTTTGGCATCGGCATGAATACCGACCACACGCTGGAAGAAGTGGGCCAGCAGTTCAGCGTCACCCGCGAACGGATCCGCCAGATCGAGGCCAAGGCGCTGCGCAAGCTCAAGCATCCCAGCCGCTCGCGCAAGCTGCGCAGTTTCCTGGATCAATAAGCGATGTCGTTGTTGAAACGTCTTTTCGGGGGTGGCGGCGCTGACAAGGCGCCCGCCGCCTCTGCCGCTACCATCGACTACGAAGGTTTTCGGATCACCCCGCAGCCTTCGCAGGAGGGCGGACAATACCGCATCGGCGCGCTGATCGAGGGTGAGGTGAACGGCGAGACCAAGAGCCATCACCTGATCCGGGCGGACGTGATCCGCGATGCGCATGAGGCGGCAGATGCCTCGATCCGCAAGGCCAAGCAGATGATCGACCAGATGGGCGCGCGGCTGTTCAACTGACCGTTGCGGTGTTGGATCTGCTTCCAGCAGAGATGACCGCTCGAATGGCTTTCGCCGCTCTGGTGATCTTGATCAATCTCCTGACGTTCGCCCTGTTCGGATTGGACAAACGACGGTCGCGCCGAGGGCTTTGGCGCGTGCCAGAGCGCACTTTGTTGATCCTTGCTCTGCTGGGCGGCTCCATCGGGGCCAAGCTGGGCCAGCGTGTCTTTCGTCACAAGACCAGCAAGCAGCCGTTTGCCGGTTTTTTGAACGCGGTTCTCCTTTTGCAGGCCGTGGTTGCTGTGGCCATGGCGCTCCCTGCCAGCCGCCAGTGGATCTTGAACGGGCTGCCGGGGATGTCGGGCTGACCCGGCACGGCGTGCGGGGCGCAGGCAACCTGCGCCCCGACCATGTCAGCTCAGGTGTTCGTTGAAAAACGCGATGGTCCGGTCCCAGGCCAGCTCGGCCGCCGCTTCGTCGTAGCGCGGGGTGCTGTCGTTGTGAAAGCCGTGGTTCACGCCCGGATAGATATGCGCGGTGTAGGTCTTGCCATGTTCCTTGAGCGCGGCCTCATATGCGGGCCAGCCATCGTTGATGCGCTCATCCAGTTCGGCGTATTGCAGCAGCAGGGGCGCCTGAATTTTCGGCACGTCCTCGACGCTGGCCTGCCGACCGTAAAAGGGGACAGAGGCCCCAAGTTCCGGATAGGCCACGGCCAGCGCATTGCAGACGCCGCCGCCATAACAAAAGCCGACGCAGCCAACCTTGCCGGTGGTGTCGTCATGGGCTGCAAGGAATTCATAGGCGGCAAAGAAATCGTTCATTAGTTTTACGCCGTCCACGGTGCGTTGCAGGTCGCGCCCGTCGGCATCGTTGCCGGGATAGCCGCCGACGCTGGTCAACCCGTCCGGCGCCAGCGCGATGAAACCGGCCTTGGCGACGCGGCGGGCGACGTCCTCGATATACGGGTTCAGGCCGCGGTTTTCGTGCACGACCACCACGGCGGGCAGGGGGCCGGTGGCGTTTGCAGGCTTCACCAGATAGCCGCGCACCTCTCCGTGCCCATTGGGCGAGGGGTAGGTGATGTAGGACGGCACGATATCCGGATCGGTGAACTTGACCTGTTCGGCCAGCGCATAGTTCGGCGACAGCATGTCCAAAAGCGCAAGCGCCGTAATACCGCCGACGGCAAACTTACCGGCCCGGTCCAGAAACTCGCGTTTGGTGATGCGCCCGTGCGCGTAAAAATCGTAGAGATCCAGAAGATCCTGATCAAAATCGGCTGCCGTCATGCGGCGCTGCGGGGTCTGGTCGTTCATCTGAGGGCTCCCTGAAGTCCGCCCCGGTCCGTTGCGGCCCCGGAGTTCGGATGTCAAAAGGATAGCTGCGAAATGACGTAAGGGAAGAGGGTGCCAAATAACGTTTTCACGATCCGCACAGATGGGCCGGGCCTGTATGAGGTCACGGATGAGGTTGCCCGCTGGGTGGCGCAAACCGGGCTGGCTGACGGGCTATGCACGCTGTTCCTGCGCCATACCTCGGCCAGTCTGGTGATACAGGAAAACGCCGATCCCGACGTGCGGCGCGATCTGGACGCGTTTTTCGCCCGCTTGGTGCCGGACGCGAACGCGCCAGAGATGGCTTATCTGACTCACCGCTATGAAGGCCCCGACGACATGCCCGCCCATATCAAGGCGGCGCTGCTGCCGGTCAGCCTGTCGATCCCGATGATCGGCACGCGGCTGGGTCTGGGCACATGGCAGGGGATCTATCTGTTTGAGCACCGCAGCGCGCCGCATCGCCGAGACATCCTGTGCCACATCACCGGGTGAGGTATTCCGCCATTGTTCCGCTGCGCCGGACTGGTAGAGTTTGCGCCATAACCGCCAATAATTTCAAACCGTTTTCGGGATTAATCACATGTCACGCAAGACCAAAGGTCGGGCGCTTTTCGCCGTTGGTCTCCTGCTCGCCGCTGGCGGGGCAGGGGCGGTGATCGGTGTGCCTGAATATCTGGCCCGCCAGAGCGGTGTGGCGTCCACCTGCCTTGGGGTGGAGGACAACAAGCGCTTTTGCCGCTTCATCGGCGGCCCCCTCCAGATGGCGGGTGAGCCTGTGTTCATCAAGAATTTTCACCACGCCTTTCTGCCGACAAAGGCCAAGATCGATTTTATCGACGCCACGGGCGACCGATGGACCGCGCCGCCCAACACGCTGACCGATGGGGCGACGATCCCGGTGATCTTTGCGCCGCTGATCGGCGACCGGCAAAGCCGCGAATACCTGATCGCGGCGGCTCTGCACGATGCCTACTGCGGCGTCGGCAACGAAGAGCTTGCCACGTTCCGCACCCGGTCGTGGCGCGAGGTGCACCGCATGTTCTTTGAGGCGCTTCTGGTGAATGGCACGCCACCGAAAAAGGCCAAGATCATGTATGCCGCCGTTTATCTGGGTGGCCCGCGCTGGGACGAACCGGACCGGGATCTGAGCCAATTGCCAGAGGCCGTGCTGCGTCAGGAAATGGAATGGTGCGCGCGTTGGATCGAACTGACCGATCCCACGCCGCAAGAGATTGATCAATGGATGGAAGAGCGTGAAAAGGTACTGCTGTCGGGCGAACCGCAGACCATCCCCGACTATCTGCGCGATGCAAAGGACCCGAGAAACCTGTGACCAACGCCACTGACGCCGCCGACGCCTGGATCGCGGACCATGCCGGGGATCTCTCGGCATGGTGCGCGCAGATTTTCGACTTGGCCGAGCCTGCGTGGCGCGAATATCGATCAGCGGAATGGTACGTTGACCGACTGCGCGCCGAGGGGTTCGAGGTTGAGGCAGGCTCTGGCGGAATGCCTACCGCCTTTTGCGCGCGCTGGTCACAGGGTGAGGGTCCGGTGGTCGGCATGTATGCCGAATACGATGCGGTCCCGGCCAATTGTCAGGCGGCACTGCCTTTTGAGGCCCCGCGCGACGGCCTGGGCTATTTGGCAGCCGGGCACACCGATCCTCATTCCGCGCTGGGCATGGGCGCGCTGGCCGGGGCGCTGGCCACCAAGGCGGCGATGCAGGCGCAGGGCATCCCCGGCGGATTGCAGATCACCGGAGAGCCTGCTGAAAAGGTGCGGGGGTCAAAACCGATCCACGCTGCCGCCGGGTATTATGACGGGCTGGCGGCGATGCTTTCGTGGCATCCGTTCTACATGTTGCCGCTGTGCAATACCGTGCGCTGGGACACCCATTGCGGCGCGGCCTATGCCTTTGTTTACCGGTTCCGCTGTGAGGCCCCGCAGGACTGGATGCAGGGCGGGACAGGCGCTGCGCCGATCCCGCAAAGCCACTCAGACGTCCGCGCGCCGGGGGCCAATGATGCGTTGATCACCATGTACCAGCTTGGCCGTTCCCTGCGGGAATCGATGCTGCCGCATCGCGGCGGGTGGTCGGTGTCAGAGGCGATCCTGTCCACCGGTCAGGCCAGCGCCGACAATCTGCCCGCGCGGCAGGCCGATCTGCAATACATGATGCGGGTGCCTGATCTGGATATGGCAGAACAGATCACCGCTCAGCTTGACCAACTGGCGAAGCACGTGGCCCAGATGACCGGCTGCACGGTCGAAAAGATCTGGGTCAGCAAATCCCGTCCCGGCCTGCCCAATCATGCCCTGTCCACGCTGGCGTGGGAGGCGCTGGGGCAGGTGGGTGCGCCGGTCTATGGCGCGTATGCGCTGGACCTTGCCCGTCAGGTGCAGGTGGCCTGCGGACAAGACCCCACAGACGATCCGCTGATCCCCGAATGCACCCGTCTGATCGCACCGCAAGAGGCCGAGGCGATCCTGCGCCGCGACCTGCCACCCGGCCAGCGCAACAGCACCTCGGACGATTACACCGACATGTGCTGGCACGCGCCCACGGCGCGGATCTATATCGCGCGCCCCGCGCTGCGCGGCGGGCCGTATCCGCCTTGGGCGATGAACGCGCTGGGCGGGATGCGCGCGCTGATCGACCCAACGGTGGTGACGGCTGGTCGGGTGCTGGCCCGCACCGCGTTGCGCCTGCTCACCGATGCGGAGGCGCGCAAGGCGACGGCAGAGGAGTTCACCCGCCGACGCGCCGAAAATCCGATCCCGCCGCTGGCCGATTATCCGCCCCCTGTCGATCTGCCCTGGCCGGAATACGTCACCACGGCGCGGGGACGGCACTGGCATATTCCGGGCTGAGCGCGCCTTATCTAGCGGCGTCAATTCCCCTCTACCCAAATTCTGGCGGCTCCCCTATAGTGACTGTGGATAAATGGGGACCAACCCCATGACCAGAGGCAGGATCATCAAGAAAAACGAGGGGATGGGCCTATGCGCTGCCCGTTTTGCGGAAATATCGACACTCAGGTAAAGGACTCTCGCCCGGCAGAGGACCATGTATCGATCCGGCGACGCCGGTTCTGTCCGGCCTGTGGCGGCAGGTTCACCACCTACGAACGTGTGCAGTTGCGTGACCTTGTCGTCATCAAGACCAGCGGACGGCGTGAGGATTTTGACCGGGACAAGCTGGAACGATCCATCCGGATGGCGTTACAAAAACGCCCGCTTGACCCGGAACGTATCGACCAGATGATCTCTGGCATCGTGCGGCGGCTGGAAAGCATGGGCGAGACGGACATTCCGTCCAAGATGATCGGTGAGATTGTCATGGAAACCCTGTCGCGGATCGACACGGTGGCCTATGTGCGGTTTGCCAGCGTCTACAAGAACTTTCAGGCGGCTGACGACTTTGACAAGTTTGTCAGTGAGTTGCGCCCCGAAGGCCAGACGGAAAAGTGACACCGGACGATCGACGCCACATGGCCCACGCCCTTGGGCTGGGTCGGCGCGGCATGGGACAATGCTGGCCGAACCCGGCGGTTGGCTGTGTGATTGTCCGTGACGGCCGCGTAGTCGGGCGCGGATGGACACAGCCGGGCGGCCGACCACATGCGGAAACCGTTGCGCTGGACATGGCGGGCGGGGCCGCGCGCGGCGCGACCGCCTATGTCACCCTTGAACCCTGCGCGCACCACGGCCAGACGCCGCCCTGCTGCGCGGCGCTGGTGGCGGCCGGTATCGCGCGCGTTGTCGCGCCCATCGCTGACAGCGATCCCCGGGTGGACGGGCAAGGCTTTGACCATCTGCGCAAGCATGGGGTCGAGGTCACAACAGGCATCGGGGCCGAACAGGCGCTGCTCGACCACGCCGGGTTCTTCATGCGGGTGTCGCAACAGCGGCCTTGGGTGACGCTGAAGCTTGCCATGACGCTGGACGGGCGCATTGCCACCGCGACAGGCGAAAGCAAATGGATCACCGGCCCGACCGCGCGCGGGGCGGTGCACGCTTTGCGGGCGAGCCATGACGCGGTCATGGTCGGGGCAGGGACCGCGCGGTCCGACGATCCGCAACTGACGGTGCGCGGCTTTGGCCCCCACCGCCAACCGGTGCGCGTTGTCGTCTCACGCCTGATCGACGTGCCGTTGATGAGCCAACTGGCGCAAAGCGCCAAGGACGTCCCGTTATGGCTGTGCCACGGTCCCGAGGCGCGCAGTGAGTTGCGCTCTGCATGGGAAGGCGTCGGCGCGCGGCTGATCCCCTGCCAGATCACTGGCGGGCGCATTGATCCGCGCGCCATGTTGCGCAGCCTTGGGGCCGAGGGGCTGACACGGGTGTTCTGCGAAGGCGGCGGGCAATTGGCCGGGTCCTTGCTGATGCATGACCTTGTGGATGAGCTGCATGTCTTTTCCGCAGGCATGGCCTTGGGGGCCGAAGGCTATCCGGGGATCGGTGCGCTAGGGGTCGCCCGGTTGGACGAAGCGCCGCGTTTTCAGCTTGTGGATGTATCGCCTGCGGGCAAGGACATCCACCATGTGTGGCGGCGCAGCAAGAACGGGTAATCCGGTTCGTTAACAGATGGTTAACGCGCCCTCTCAAGTTGTTACCATGCGTTAACTTGCTGTGGATAAGTCTGAAAGTAACTTTTTTATCAGGCCGATGGATCAATCACCTGTCACAAAACCTTAATCTCGCCACAGGTGGGCCCGGCTGGCCAGCGCGCCCTGTAGTTTCGCCAGTCCCCGATTGACCGGGCCGGGGGAGGGAATGTCACCGGTTTTCAGGCGGCTGATGACGGACTCTACGGAACAGGGTGAGTTTGTGACCGGGTCGAAATAGCGCGGATAGTCGATCAGCGTGGCATGGACCAGCGCGTCGAGTGTCGGGCGCGGGCCGTGCAACCTACGGGCGGGTACTGGACCCATGTCGCGGGTCAGACCCCAGCCCGCGTAAAAGGGCGCGCCAAGTGTCACCACCCGGCAACCGCGCAACAGCGCCTCGAACCCGGTAAGCGATGTCATCGTCCAGACCTCGTCGACTTCCTGCAAAAGCGCGCCGATATCGCATTTTCCCAGAACCGTATCGGCCCAGCGGTCCGGTTGATCGACGTCACCGGCCCGCAATCCGGCTTCGACGTCGGGATGGGGCTTCCACAGGATCACGGAATCCGGGTTTTCCGCCCGCACGCGGGCAAGCAGATCGGCGTTGCGGCGCAGCGTGGGGCTGCCCGTGAGGATCGAGGCGTCATCCTCCACCTGTCCGGGTACAAGGATGCGGTGGCCGGGGGGCAAGGTGGGCAGCGGGCCTGACAGATTGTATTTGGATAAGCTTTCGGTCACCAGAGCCTGGATCAGGCTGTGGGTACGTTGGGTCTGGTCTGGTCGCATCTCCGACGCGCGCCGCTGTATCCAGCCTTCCAGCGCCGAAGGACGGGTGGGATCGTAGTAAATCCCCTCGGAATCCAGCACCAAAGACAGCGGCGGCACCAATTCTGCCCCCAGGCCGCGCGATCTGAGGAAACCGTCCTCGACCCGCACCGTCTCTCCCTGCGCCTTGCTGGCCCAGCACATCCGGCGTCGGCCCTGTGCCGTGGCGATATCCACAGCCTTGCCCACATCGTCTTCAAACCGCAGGCGTTTTGCCTGCCCGAAGAATCTTTGCAGAGGGGCTCTTTTCCACAGGCGCATGCCCGAGGCGATCCACCCGGCGCGATCCTCGCGCCATGCCCGCGCGCGGGCCTCCAGCGCGCCCAGCACATCCTCGATCTGACACAGCCGGTCGCCATGTGGGTCGTACCAGCGCGGATAAAGGATCATGGCACCGGTACACAGCTGCGCGCGTGTCAGCTTGCGCGTGCGGCGCGGGATCACGTCCTCATCCTCGGTCAACCCCCAGCCCGCATAGAAGGGCAGGCCAAAGACGCGCGGGCGGTGGCCCGCTAGGATTGCCTCGAACCCCATCTGGGAGGACACGGTATAGACCGCCGTGGCACCATCCAGCAGCGTCCAGGGGGAGGCCGGCCCGTCATAAAGCGTCACCGTCTCGCCGGTGTCGGCCTCGGTATAATGGCCCGCGCGATAGCCTGCATCGGTTTCGGGATGTGTTTTCAAAACGACCCGGGCACCGGGGTTTTCTTCGCGAGCGACAAACAGCATCTCCAGAAACCGGGCCCGATCCGCGCCGCTGGCGCGCACGGAGGCGTCGCCGCGGGTCTGGTCGATCACCAGAACATAGCCCGGGTCCGGCACCTCGACATCCAGCCGGGTGGCGGAATACTTGCTCAGGTGGCCCTCGCGCATCCGGGCCGCGATGCCGCGCGCGCGGTCCAGCAGCGCGGTGTCATCCAGCGGATGCGTGTTCAGCAGGGTCTCAAGGTCGGACGGCGCGCGCCCGTCGAAATGCACGCCCGTGTGGTCGATCAGCAGGCCAAACGGCGGCTCACCGGCGCGCCCCGGATGCAGAGAGCGGAGAAACGCATCCTCGACCCGCACCAGTCCCGCGCCGGTTCTGGCGGCCATCGCCTCGCCCCGGTGGGCATAGGGGGACTGGCCCCAGACGCCGATGAGGTCCGCGGGGCCGGGCCGCCCAAGTGACACGGGATACCCTGCCAGCGACAGGATACGGCGCAGCCTGCGCTGGCGGAGGAAACCGCCGTTGTAGACAAAAAGACGCCGGGGGTGAGTGCCCCCGGCGTGTCCCGTTTCTGTGTCGCTCCCCTGCAAGGGAGGTCAGCCGCCCGACAGCGTGTCTGCGGCTGTGGTCAGCGTGCTCACCGCACCCAGCGTGCCGGTCAGGGCCGCGATGACCTTGTTCCACTGGGCAAAGGGCGCTTCGGTCACATACAGCGTGTCCTGATCGCGGATGATGAAATCGCGCGCCATGAACATGCCGTTCGGCTCTGTCAGGTCCAGCACATAGACCATCCGCTGCGCGCCGATCAGATCGTCACGTCCCAGCACCTGGTTGGCGACTTCTGCCGGTTCGTTACGCAGCACAAAGACGCCGGTCGGGTCTGCCGAGGCGGACAACAGCCCGCCGACCTGTGCAATCGCCTCAACCGCCGAGATCACTTGTGTCTCGAACGGCACGCGGGCCTGAGTGCCGGTGGCCCCCAGTGCGGTGAAGGACCGGGTGTCCTCTTCGACCAGAACCCGGTCGCCGCCGCGCAGGGCGATGTCAAACTTGGGGTTTTCGAAAAGGTCCTGGAACCAGATCTTGCCCTTGTGGTCGCCGCGCAGGACTGTCACCTGCGCGATTTCCGGCTGGATCGTGATGCCACCGGCCCGCGCCAGCATGGCCGACAAGGTGCGGGTGGGGCGCTCGATCGCAAAGACGCCCTGACTGCCCACCGCGCCGACAAGGCTCACGGTTGATCCGTCACCCGCCAGCCGCCGCACCTCGACCTGCGGGTCGGGCGTCTGGTCTTCGAGGCGTTCGGTGATGATCTGGCGGATGCGTTCGGGCGTGTTGCCCGCCGCGCGGATGCGGCCCGCGTAGGGCACAAAGACAAAGCCTGCGCCATCCACCTGCACCTCTTCGAGGATGGTGGCATTGGCGGTTTCGGCGGCCAGCAGCCCGTCGTCGACGTTTTCCCAGATCGTCAGTCCCAGCGTATCGCCGGGGCGGATGGTGTCCGACCCCAGCAGGCTGGCGTTCTTGAAGGTGTCGGAAAAGCCAAGAGAGGGCACCACGGCGGTGGCGCGCGTCACTCGGTCGTTGACGGAGACGATAAACGCGTCGCCTTCACGTTGAACCGATCCGGCAAAGATTTCACGCTTGTTGGGACCAACGCGGGGAAGGCCGCAGGATGCCACAAGCGACACCGCGACCAGGAACGCGATTCCACGCGCCCACCGGGAAATGGGTTGTTTCACTGCTCGGTCTCCTCGACCTTATTATTCTGCCTCAGGTTTTTTCTGTAACGTACCGGACTCCAGCCAAAATTGCCAGTCCGGGGTGCAGCGTGGCCTAGTCCACCAGGCGCAACTGTTGCCGTGGGGCCGCGGTGCCGTGGCTGAGTGCATCATAGGGATCGTCGGGCGACAGCATCAGATCGACAACCTGACGCAACAATTGCCGCCGTCCGCGCGCGGAATAAAAACCACCCGGAAGCTGCGAGGTTTCCAGCAGGTAGCGCCGGTAGTCTTTGTAGGCGCGGCTGTCCGGACGGGTCGGCATGTCAAAGAACTCTGGCAGCGGCTGGGTCGAGACGAATTCCGGCTTGGCATAGACCGCGTCGCCAAAGACCTTCAGCGGGATGCCCCGCCACAGCACCTGCTGGGCGGCGGTGGAATTGACGGTGACGGCGCTGCGCGCGTCGTTGAGCAGTTGCGCCAGCTTGCCGCCGCGCACGTAATGCACGCGGTCGTAAACCCCGTGTTTGCGGGCAGAGGCGGTCACCGCACGGCGCACGCGGGCGCGCCCGTCCTCCAGCGGATGCGCCTTGAACACCAGATGATGATGGCCCGGCGCGCCCTCGGCAAAGCCCCCGATCACCAGATCGACAAAATCGGGCATGGTGTCGAAGGGGGAATGTTTCTGAAAGCTGGAATCATGCTCCAGCTGCATCAGCGCCAGATGATACGGAAAGCCGCCCATTCGAATGCGCGCGGTTGCAATCACCCGGTCAAGCCAGCTGGCCGGCATCAGGAACAGCCGCCGCAGGTACAGCAGGAACTCCTGAAAGACGCTGAGCGCGCGGTGGGGCTGAAAGTTCCGGTAATCACCGTTCCGGAACATCACGAACCAATGGTAGAGCGCGCCGTAAAAGATGTGCTGTCGCATGTCGCCCCAGTGGGCCGGGGGCAGGGGGGCCTCCATGTCGGACAGTTCCAGCGCGCGGCGCATGTCGGCCACGCTCATCCGCATCAACCGGGAATGGCCGTTGCTGCCGCCGCGCTCATAGGTGACCCAGTAGGGCCGCATATAGCCTTCTTCGAAGACATGTACCGTCAACCCGCGCGCCTTGGCTTGCGCCACGGCTTGCGCGTGTATGGGGCGGACATCGCCATAAAGAACGATGTCGGTGACGTTGCGCTTTTCCAGAAGGTCGTTGAGCCAGCCGGTCCAGTCCTCAGGCGTGCCGCGATAGGGCAGGTAGCTGCGGGGATGGAACCAGAATGCGCGGTCGCCCGCGTTGAACCCGACGCGCCAGACCTCTGCCCCGGTCTTGCGCAGCATGGCGCCAAGCCGGTGAAAGAAGGGGCCGTGGGGTCCCTGCAAGAACAGAAAGACCCGTGTGTCGCCGGTTGCCTTGGTCATGGTGCCGCTTTATGTCCGGTGTCTGAACAAAATCTTTACCGCGTGAGTTCGGCGAAATTAAGGCTCTGCGGCTTGGGAAAGGGCATAACCATGTTCACCGGCATCGTCACCGACCTTGGCACCGTCCGCGCATTGGACCATCGCGGCGACCTGCGGGCCCGCATAGCCACCTCTTACGACACCGCCGGGATCGACATGGGCGCGTCGATTGCCTGCAACGGGGTCTGCCTGACGGTTGTCGGGCTCGGCGCGGATTGGTTCGACGTGGATATCTCGGCCGAAACGGTGTCCAAGACAAACGTCGGTGACTGGGCAGAGGGCAAACGCCTTAACCTTGAGCGCGCTCTGCGTGTGGGCGATGAGTTGGGCGGGCACATCGTGTCCGGCCATGTGGACGGCGTGGCCGAGGTGGTGGCCATGGCGGATGAGGGCGACAGCACCCGCGTCACCTTTCGCGCGCCAGAGGCTTTGGCGCGGTTCATCGCCCCCAAAGGGTCGGTGGCGCTGAATGGCACTTCGCTGACCGTGAATGAGGTCGAGGGGCGCGATTTCGGCATCAATTTCATTCCCCACACCAAGGCCGTGACTACATGGGGTGAGATCGCCGTGGGCGACAAGATCAACCTCGAGATCGACACCCTGGCCCGCTACGTCGCGCGATTGCAGGAATGGGGCTAAGCCTCATCTCTGGCTGACGCCTGCGGCTCCGGATTGCCAAAATCTCCCTCTGGTTGACCAAGGTCAATGCGGGATGCCCCGGGTCTGACACTCTTCTCACAGGACCGCGACGGATCTGGTGGCCCTTGCGCTGACCAGATCGTGTCTGCGGCCATCTGCCGGGTCGTGCGCGGTCCGGTTTCAACGTGGGAGGACTGTCTATGGGCTGGACGATGAGTGACACGTTTTATGTCGCCCCAGATCAAACAATGAGCATCTGGTTTTTGTGGGAACGCCCCGGAGACCGGGGCGCGCAATGGGTCATGGGGCATCCCGAACCGGGTGAGTTTGGCACCTTGTCAACCGAACGGGTGGGCAAGCAGGCGCGATGCGGGATCACAAAGGTCGCCGGGGGCCACTACTCTTGCGGCGCGCCATCGACCGCCTATTGGGAGTATTTCACCCACATTCGGAACTTTGACTCCAACGGCTGCAAGTTCAAGCTCAAGGGGGGAGGCGTCTGATATGTCACGGCAAATCAAGATTCAGGTGATTGTTGACCGGGATGGCCGGGTGCTGGGCGCGCGGTTCCCTGCCGACAGGGATGAGGCCCCGCAGGACAACGCCCCCGTGGCATGTCTACGGCCCGGAGAAGGCCAGCGCGCGCTGGAAATCGAAGTGCCGTCAGAGGTTGCCGGGTTGCCCGGGGCGGATATGCACAGGTACTTTGCAGATGTTCGGATTTCATGGCCAGCCGAGGTGACGCTGCCCGAGGTCGAGATTGACCGGGACGGCGCGATATCCGGTCAAACCGACCGATAAATGGGCCGGGACGTGCATTTTATGCGCTGGGGTCTTGTCTCATTCCGCGGGCTGGAAACCCACGATCAACTGCCGCAGCCCCAATGCCGCCCCGGCAAAGATCGCGGCGAAGGTCACAGGGGCAGAGATCGCGAGCACCGAAAACGCCGACAGACCCTGACCGATGGAACAGCCCAGTGCCACCACCGCGCCGCCGCCCATCAGGGCCGCGCCGATGATCTGGCGGCGCAATTCACGCGGGTCTTCGCAGGCTTCCCAGCGAAAGTGCCCCTTGATCAGCGACCCGATAAAGGCCCCGCCCCAGACGCCTGCCACCGATCCCACCGCGAAACTCAGCGGTCGGGCAGAGCCGGTCATCCACCACAGGATCGTGTCACCCAGAGGTGCTGCAAAGCTGTGTGATACCACCGGCAGTGCCTCGAACCCTGCGCCCGCCACCCATGAGGTGCCCGCCCACGCGCCGACCACCGCCAGCCCGACAGCGGCGGCCCAGATCACATGCGCGGGCTTTTCCCAGACCGCCTTTGAGGCGGCGGAGCCGACAAAGATCAGCGCGCCGATGGTGAGGCCGATCACGGTCACCGACATCCCGCTTAGCGCTGACAACTGGTGCGCGATGCCCGGCGCGACGTCTGTGGTGACTTCGGATTGGGGAAAGATCAGTGTCCGTAGCGGTGCCAGCGGCCCGGACAGCACCACAAAGGTGGCCACGCCCATCACCAACACAATCACGAAGCTGCGCAGGTCGCCCCCGCCCAGCCGTGCGATGGCCCCAAAGCCGCAATTGCCGGACAGGGCCATGCCGTAGCCAAACACAAGCCCCCCCAGAATGGAGGCCAGAGGCATCCAGCGGACCGACAGATAATAGGTTTCGGTGTCCACCAGCAGGCCGGACCCCATGAGGGCGAAACTGCCGATCACCGCCAGCCCGATCGCCATGCCCCACATCCGCAAACGCACGGTCGATCCACCGTAAAGCGCGTCCTCGATCGCGCCCAGCGTGCAGAAACGGCCCAGCCGCGCGGCCAGCCCCAAAGGGACGCCTGTCGCAAGCCCGATCAGGGCCACGAGGTGGTGTTCGGAAAGTAGCGAAATCATGTGTGGGCCTCCTCCTGACCCGCCGGACCCCGGCGCGTGCAGTATGCAGGGGCCACATGCCCGCTGCAAGCGTCGCGCGGTCACGCCTTCGGGGGTGTCAGCGAAGGTTCAGTCGTCGTCGCGGCAGAACAGGTCGTAGACGCATTCCAGCATCTTGCGCGGACGGTCGTCCGCAAGCCGGTAGTAGATCGCCTTGCCATCGCGACGCGGGACAACCAGCCCTTCGAGCCGCAGGCGCGACAACTGTTGGCTGACGGCGGCCTGACGCGCGGCCAGCAGTTCTTCGAGTTCGGTCACGGATTTCTCTCCGGTGACCAGATGGCACAGGATCATCAGCCGACCCTCATGGCTGATCGCCTTGAGGAAAGACGACGCGGCAGTCGCCTTTTCGACGATCGCGTCCAGCTCGTCGTCGGTCATTTCGTCGTGCAGTACCGGAAGCGCCATGAGTCCCGTTCTTCCTCAGTCGTTGCTGGTCAGGGCGAAAGCCGTATGCTCTTCGAGCAGCCGTGCGTAAAGCGGCCAGAAAAAATCCTCGCCAACGTAGCCTTCCATACGGGCGATTTCTTCGCCGCCTTTCACAAGGATGAAGGTCGGCGTGAAATTCACCCGGCGGGCATAGGTCACCCCTTCGGGCGGTCCCATGTGCAGGTCCGCGCGTTCCAGCGGCGCGAACTGTCCTTCGTCGGTGTGCGGATAGGCCGGGGCGATCTGATCATCCCAAGCCGCGCAATAGGCGCAGCCCGGCTGTTCGACCATGATCAGCCTGTAGTCGCTCGCCAGCGCCGTCGTGGCTGACAAAACGAGACTCAGCAGAAGCGCAGAAAGGTATTTCACGGATTTCATTGTGCACCAATTGACGCGGCCATGACAAACAACTTAATCTGAATATGTGAATTGATCAAGGAAAGGCGACTCCGGTGCTCGACATTTCATTCGCGGGTGCAGCATTTGCCGGTCTGTTGAGCTTTTTCACGCCCTGCATCCTGCCCATGGTGCCCTTTTACCTGTGCTACATGGCGGGCATTTCGATGTCCGAACTGCGCGATGATGCCGGGATCACACCCGGCGCGCAGCGGCGGTTGATTCTGTCGTCGGTTTTCTTTGCCGCCGGCGTTACCACCATCTTTGTCCTTCTGGGCATGGGGGCGACGGCGGTCGGGCAGGCCTTTGCCGACTATCTGGACACCCTGAAATGGGTGGCGGTGGTGGTCCTCGGGGTCTTTGGCCTGCACTTTCTTGGCGTCTTGCGCATCGGCTTTCTGTACCGTGAGGCCAAGATCGAAAGCAGCGCAGAGCCGACAACGGTCTTTGGCGCCTATGTCATGGGGCTGGCCTTTGGCTTTGGCTGGACACCCTGCGTCGGACCGGCGCTGGCCTCGATCCTGATGATCGCCAGCGGCATGGGGGACATTTCCCGGGGCGGCCTGTTGTTGTTGGTCTACGGTGTCGGCATGACCGCGCCCTTTGTGGTGGCGGCGCTGTTCTCCGGGCCGTTTCTGCGCTGGACCGCGCGCCACCGGGACAAGCTGCAGTATGTCGAAAAATTGATGGGCGTAATGCTGATCGTCTTTGCGATCCTCATTGCGACCGATACCGTGAACCTGATCGCCCAGTGGATGATCGAGACCTTTCCGTCGTGGTCCTCACTGAGCTGACGAAATCTATTTCGCGGTCACGGGGCCGTCCGGCCCCTTGCCGCGCCACATGGGAGGAAACCGGGATGAAACACTGGATCGGTGCGGCTTTGGCCGTGGTCATGGCGCTGCCTGTCGCGGCGCAGCACATGGGCGATGACGGTCTCTACAAGAACCCGTGGATGCGGGACACGTTCAAGGATCTGCGCGAGGATCTGCAAGAGGCGAATGCCGAAGGCAAACGGCTGGTGCTGTTCTTTGAACAACGCGGCTGCATCTACTGCAAGAAGATGCACGAAGAGGTGTTCACCGACCCCGAGGTGTCCGAGTTCATCGACACCAACTATTTCGTGGTTCAACTCAACCTGCACGGCGACATCGAAGTGACGGATTTTGACGGCGACGTTCTGACCGAAAAGGACATGGCGCGCAAATGGCGGGTGCTATTCACCCCCAATATCGTCTTCCTTCCCGAAGAGGTGCCAGAGGGCCAAAGCGCGCTGGATGCGGCGGTGGCGGTCATGCCGGGCGCCTTCTCCAAGGGCACCTCTCTGGATATGTTCACATGGGTCGCTGAAAAGCGTTACGAGATGCAGGAAGAGAGCGGCGAGGACTTTCAGCGCTACCACGCACGGCGGATTCAAGAGCGTAACGACGGCAACTTTGACTGACCTCCAAGGCCCCGATTCGAGAACACGTCCTGTCCGTTGCTTTGGGTGGGTGACGTGTTTGACGGACGCCTTGGTCAGGGGCGGAATCGGTCCGCACCGGCGGTTTGTTCTCTGTCAGAACGGCCGGGTCCGGGGCTTTTTCGGGAATTTCCGCCAGAGGCGATTTACCTTGGGCCACGGCGGGTCAAGCGATCGGAACGTCAGCGCCAAGTCTCTGCCGATATTGTGAAAAACACCGGGCCGACGGCCCTTTGAGCGCGGCTAATTCGAAGCGATGAGGCCCGGCAGGTGCGACCAAACGGAGCAATAATTCACATCCCTGAATTTGTTGTTGCGTGGAGGTCGTTCGGTAGCCTACGGTATACGCCAACAGGTATAAATGAGGGTCTCCTTTCGGGGACTCAAAAGCCTAGGGAGGGAACATGAGGCTTACAGCAATCACGGCGGCGGCGGTCCTGGCGACCGGAGCGGCGTTCGCGGATACGGTCGCCCCCGGCGATGTCCAGTTTGGCGAATACGGCGATGTCGCCACGTCTCTCAGCGGTATGGCTGGCGACGCGGACAGCGGGCGCGTTATCTTTTCGTCCCGGTCCAAAGGCAACTGCGCGGCCTGCCACGCGGTCGCACAACTGCCCGATGTGGCGTTTCAGGGCGAAGTCGGCCCCGAGCTGTCATGGTCAGGTGAGTCGCGCACCGCCGAGGAACTGCGCGGCATCGTGGCCAACGCCAAGATGACCTTCCCGGACACGGTTATGCCTGCGTTCTACAAGACAACCGGCTTTAACCGTCCCGGCGACGGCTACACCGGCAAAGCCGCCAAGGGTGAACTCTCGCCAATCCTGTCGGCTCAGGAAATCGAGGATGTGGTCGCCTTCCTGCTGACGCTGCAGGAAAGCTGACCCCGGATCACATTAGGAGAAACATGATGGACTTCACGAGACGTGATACTCTGGCGCTGGGTGCCGGTGCCGCTGCAATGGCTCTGCTGCCGCTGCGCGCCATGGCCCAGGCCGACCCGAACGCCGAAATGGTCGGCGCGCCTGACGACTTTCTGGCTGGCGCGACCGCTGGCACCGGCGATCTGACGCTGACCGCGCCGGAAATCGCTGAAAACGGCAACACTGTTCCGATTTCGGTCGATGCCCCCGGCGCCGTCGAAATCCGCGTTTACGCGCTGGGCAACCCGACACCGGGCGTCGCCACCTTCCGCTTTGGCCCGCTGGCCGGTGCGCAGGCCGCGTCCACCCGTGTCCGTCTTGCCGGAACGCAGGACGTACAAGCAATCGCCAAGATGGCAGACGGCAGCTACGTGACCGCGATGAAGACCGTCAAGGTCACCATCGGCGGCTGCGGCGGCTGATCAGCGGAAACCTAGAGGAGTTCTGAGAAATGGCATCTGGTGTCAAACCCCGCGTCAAGGCCCCCAAGAAGGCATCCGCCGGTGAGGTCGTGACCATCAAGACCCTGATTTCGCACAAGATGGAATCGGGTCAGCGCAAAGACGGTTCGGGCAATGTTATCCCGCGCTCGATCATCAATCGCTTTACCTGCGAGTTCAACGGTCAGAGCGTGATCGACATCGTTCTCGCGCCCGCGATCTCGACCAACCCCTACTTCGAATTCGATGCGACCATTCCGGAAGCGGGCGATCTGAAGTTTACCTGGTACGACGATGACGGCGACGTCTACGAAGATACCAAATCGGTCGCCGTCGGCTGACCTGGCACGAAAAATCCTGCTCCGCACGACGCGGGGCAGGATCGCCAATTGGGAGGGATACCTATGAAATTCAAGGCAATGACGGCTATTGCCGCACTGCTGCTCGCGCCCGCGGCCTTTGCCGGTGGCGCAGATGACGATACGCTGACCATCAACGGCGATCTGGACATGGTCACCAAGGCTGCTGCCCCGGATCATCTGTCGGACGCGCTGGACGAGGTCATCTCGGGCTGGCACTTTCGCTCGGATGAAACCCAGCAGCTCCAGACCGACGACTTCGAAAACCAGGGCATGATCTTTGTCGATCAGGCGATGGACCAGTGGAACACCGCCGAAGGCTCTGAGGGCAAATCCTGCGCGGATTGCCACGGCGATCCGGCGGACAGCATGGTGGGGGTCGCTGCGACCTATCCGAAGTGGAACGAAGACGCTGGCGAAATGCGCACCGTTCAGATGCAGGTGAACGACTGCCGCACCGACCGCATGGGTGCCGACGCGTGGAAATATGACGCCGATGCCGCCGTCTCGATGGAGGCGCTGATTGCGTCTGTTTCGCGCGGGATGCCGGTGAACGTCGCCATCGACGGCCCGGCGGCCGAGTACTGGGAAGCGGGCAAGGAAATCTATTACACCCGCTTTGGTCAGCTCGATCTGTCCTGTGCCAACTGCCATGAGCAGAACTATGGCAACTATATCCGCGCCGATCACCTCAGCCAGGGTCAGATCAACGGTTTCCCGACGTACCGTCTGAAAAACGCCAAGCTGAACGGATCGCACTCGCGCTTCAAGGGCTGCATCCGCGACACCCGCGCCGAAACCTATGGCACCGGCTCGCCCGAGTTCATCGCGCTTGAACTCTACGTGAAATCGCGCGGCAACGGCCTCTCGGTCGAAGGCCCCTCGGTCCGCAACTAAACAATCGACCCCGCGTCAGGCGACTGGCGCGGGGTTTCTTTTCTCCAACAAATTCACACATGCGCATGTGTGTCATGAGATAGAAAGTCCCTCCCCATGATCTCAAGACGCGATTTCCTGCAGGTGTCCATGGCGGCCTCGGCGATGCTCGGGGCTTCCGGCTTTGGCAATTGGGCGCGGCTCGCCGCCCAGCAAAAGCTGACACAGGACCAACTGCTGCAATTCGACACCTTCGGCAACGTGAGCCTGATCCACGTCACCGACATCCATGCGCAGCTGATGCCGATCTATTTCCGTGAGCCTTCGGTCAACATCGGCGTCGGTGGCAACAAGGGCGCGGTGCCCCACGTCACCGGCGCGGATTTCCGCAAGCTTTACGGCATCGACGACGGCTCTCCCTCGCATTACGCGCTGTCCTCGGGCGACTTCAGCGCGCTGGCGCAGGGCTATGGCCGCGTCGGCGGCATGGACCGTGTCGCAACGGTGGTGAACTCCATCCGTGCTGACCGCCCCGATGCGCTGCTGCTGGATGGCGGCGACACTTGGCACGGCTCCTACACCTGCTACCACACCGAAGGGCAGGACATGGTGAACGTCATGAACGGGCTGAAACCCGACGCCATGACCTTTCACTGGGAATTCACCCTCGGGTCTGAGCGTGTGCAGGAACTGGTTGAAAACCTGCCCTTTGCAGCACTTGGTCAGAACATCTTTGACGCCGAATGGGACGAACCGCTCCCGGATCTCTTCCCGCCGTACAAGTTCTTTGAACGGGGCGGGGTCAAAATCGCCGTTATCGGTCAGGCCTTCCCCTATATGCCCATCGCCAACCCGCGCTGGATGTTCCCGGAATTCTCCTTTGGCATCCGCGACGAGAACATGCAGGCCATGGTCGATGAGGTCCGCGCGCAGGGGGCCGAACTGGTGGTCTGCCTGTCCCACAACGGCTTTGACGTCGACAAAAAGATGGCGTCCAAAGTCACCGGCATCGACGTGATCCTGACCGGCCACACCCATGACGCGCTGCCTGAACCGGTGCTGGTGGGCGACACCATCCTGATCGCCTCGGGATCGAACGGCAAGTTTGTCAGCCGCGTCGATCTGGACGTACAGAACGGCCGCATGATGGGTTTCCGCCACAAACTGATCCCGATCTTCTCGGACGTGATTGCGCCCGATCCCACCATGACCAGCCTGATCGAAGAACAGCGCGCGCCCTACAAGGCCGACCTCGAAGAGGTCATAGGCCAGACGGATTCGCTGCTCTATCGCCGTGGCAACTTTAACGGCACATGGGACGACCTGATCTGCGACGCGCTGCTCAGCGAGCGTGAGGCTGACATCGCCATGTCGCCCGGCGTCCGTTGGGGCCCCTCGCTGATCCCCGGCGACAACATCACCCGTGAGGACATCTGGAACGTCACCTCCATGACCTACGGGGAGGCGTATCGCTCAGAAATGACTGGTGAATTCATCAAGGTCATCCTTGAGGACGTGGGCGACAACATCTTCAACCCCGACCCCTACTACCAGCAGGGCGGCGACATGGTCCGCATTGGTGGCATGGGCTACCGCTGCGATGTGTCCAAACCGCAGGGAGAGCGCATCTCGAACATGACGCTGCTCAGCACCGGAGAGGCCATCGACCCGGCCAAGACCTATATCGTCGCTGGCTGGGCCAGCGTGAATGAGGGCACCGAGGGGCCGCAGATCTGGGACGTGGTCGAAAGCCACATCCGCAAGCAGGGCACCGTCACCGTTGCGCCCCGCGACAATGTTGAGGTGGTGGGAATTTAATCCCCCCCACAGCTTTCGGCGGGCTTCGGCCCGCCGATTTTCCAGCCAATTCATTCACATAGATGAATGAAATGATCCGTAAGGAGAACGCAATGAGCAAGGAAGCAAACGGCCCCTCGCGCCGCCAGTTCCTGACCAGTGCCGCCGCACTGGGGGCAGGGGCGGTGGCCGCAACCGGCGCACGCGCCGCAGGCCCCGATCCGCTGATCACTGAAATGCAGGACTGGGCCACGAGCCTTGGCGCGGGTGTCGATGAGGTCCCCTATGGACTGCCGATCAAGTTCGAGGACGATGTCATCCGCCGCAACGTGGAATGGCTGACCGCCGATACGATCTCGTCGATCAACTTTACCCCGATCCACGCGCTGGACGGCACGATCACGCCGCAGGGCTGCGCGTTTGAACGTCACCATTCCGGTGCAATCGAACTGGCCAAATCCGACTACCGGCTGATGATCAACGGTCTGGTGGATAAGCCGCTGGTCTTCTCCTACGAGGATCTGGAGCGTTTTCCGCGTGAGCAGCACGTCTATTTCTGCGAATGCGCCGCCAACACCGGCATGGAATGGGCGGGCGCACAGTTGAACGGCGCGCAGTTCACCCACGGCATGATCCACAACATGGAATACACCGGCGTCCCGCTGCGCACCCTGCTGGCCGAGGCCGGTCTGGAGGCAGCAGGCGATTTCAAGGACAAATGGGTCTACGTCGAAGGCGCCGATGCCTCGTCCAACGGCCGCTCGATCCCGATGGAAAAGGCGATGGACGACGTTCTGGTCGCTTTCAAGGCTAACGGCGAGGCGCTGCGCAAGGAACACGGCTATCCCGCCCGCCTTGTCGTGCCCGGCTGGGAAGGCAACATGTGGGTCAAATGGCTGCGCCGGATCGAGGTCATGGATGGCCCGGTCGAGAGCCGCGAAGAGACCTCGAAATACACCGACACGCTGGAGGATGGCACCTCGCGCAAGTGGACATGGGTTATGGACGCCAAATCGGTCGTCACCTCGCCCAGCCCGCAAGCGCCGATCAAACACGGCCACGGCCCGCTGGTCATCACCGGCATGGCATGGTCCGGCCACGGCAAGATCACCCGCGTGGACGTGTCCAAAGACGGCGGTATGACATGGGAAACCGCCCGTCTGGCCGCGCCGGGAGAGGACAAGGCGCTGACCCGCTTCTATCTGGACACCACATGGAACGGCGAAGACATGCTGCTCCAGTCCCGCGCGATGGATGAGACCGGCTATGTCCAGCCGACCAAGGCCCAGCTGCGCGACGTGCGCGGGCTGAACTCGATCTATCACAACAATTGCATCCAGACATGGCACGTCAAAGCCAATGGGGAGGCCGAAAATGTCGAAGTCTCTTAAACTCTACGGTGGCGTTGCCGCTGGCATCGGCCTGATGCTGGTGGGCGCGTATAACTTCGCCGACCGCAATGTCGCGGGCTATCCCAGCAATCCGCAGGTTCTGGCAGACCTGCCCGCCCCCATCCCCGAGCCTGTGGCCCCGGTGCAGACCGCCGCCGCCCCTGACGCGGCGGACCCGGCGGCGCTGGATGGCGGCATCATCGGTGCCGCTCACGCGGACAACGGCGACAGCACCGGCCTGCGCTTCGGCCTTGGCCGTGAGGCCCTGCCAGAGGAAATCGCAGCGTGGAACGTGGACGTCAGCCCGGACGGCACCGGCCTGCCGGTTGGCACCGGCAACGCCTTTGATGGCGAGTCGCTGTTCGAGGACAACTGCGCCGCCTGCCACGGCTCTTTCGCCGAGGGTGTGGGTAACTGGCCGAAACTGGCCGGCGGCGACGGCACTTTGGCCGATGACGACCCGCTAAAGACCGTGGGCAGCTACTGGCCCTACACCTCGACGATCTGGGATTATGTCCATCGCTCGATGCCCTTTGGCGCGGCGCAGACCCTGTCGGATGACGATGTTTACGCCATCGTGGCCTATATCCTCTATTCGAACGACATCATCGACGATGAGTTTGAGGTCTCGAACGAGACGCTGCCGACGATCACACTGCCCAACGCCGACGGCTTTATCGTCGATGACCGGGCAGAGACGGAATACAGCATCTGGCGCGCCGAACCCTGCATGGAAAACTGCAAGGACACTCCGGTTGAGATCACCATGCGCGCCACGGTTCTGGACGTGACCCCGGACGAGGAGGGCGTAGAGCCCGCAATGGCCGAGGATCACACCGCCGTCGACCCGGACCCCGCTGCCGAACCGGCAGAGGTCGCCGCTGTCGATCCGGAACCCGAAGCAGAGCCCGCAGAAGCCCCTGCGGCGGCCCCTGTCGAGGATGCGCTTGACCCCGAACTGGTCGCCGATGGCAAAAAGATCTTTGGCAAGTGCAAGGCCTGCCACCAGATCGGTGACGGTGCCAAGAATCGCACCGGCCCGCACCTGACCGGCGTGGTCGGTCGCGCAATCGGCGGCATCGAGGACTTCAAATACTCCAATACGATGGCCGACATGGGCGGGACCTGGGACGAAGAAACTCTCGCGGCCTTCCTCGCCAATCCGCGTGGCACCGTGAAGGGCACCAAGATGGCCTTTGCCGGTCTCCGGAAAGAAGAGGACGTCGCGGCGATGATCGCCTACCTCAAGTCCTTCGGCCAATAAGGCCTGACCATGATGAAGCGGCTGATCATAACGGCCCTCGTCGCGCTGGTCCCCCTCGGGGGGCCAGCACACGCAGAGGAGGAGGCCCGGCTGATCGGCGATGCTGATCGCGGGGCAAACCTGTTTCGCCAATGCACCGGCTGCCACCAGATCGGCCCGGATGCCAAGAACCGCATCGGCCCGCATCTCAACGGCATCTTCGGGCGCCGCGCGGGCAGCATGGAGGGGTTCGACTATTCCAAGTCGATGGAACGCGCCTCAAGCGACGGCCTGACATGGGACTACGACCTGCTGGACGCCTATATCGAGAACCCCCGCGTGCTGATCTCTGGCACGCGCATGTCGTTCCGGGGCATCAAGGACCCGCAGGACCGCCATGACGTGTTGGCCTACCTGCGCCAGTTTTCCGCCAACCCGCAGGACATCCCCGAGGCCGCCCCCACCGCCATCGCCCGTGAGGTGGACCTGCCGCCCGACATCCTCGCCATTGTGGGGGATGTTCCCTACGGTGAATACCTCGCGTCCGAATGCCTGACCTGCCACCGGCGCGACGGTGCCGACGCAGGCATCCCCTCCATCGTCAAATGGCCCGAAGAGGATTTTGTCATCGCCATGCACGCCTACAAGCGTAAGCTGCGGGTGCACCCGGTGATGCAGATGATGGCCGGACGCCTCAGCGATGAGGAAATCGCCGCGCTGGCGGCCTATTTCGCAACCATCGAATGACGAAGGGTCAGGTATTCCGCAATTGAGCAAAATCCCCCCAGAGAAGACAGTGAACATGCAGGGCATCGCGCCCCGCCGCAGCGGTGCTTTTTTCGCCTCTGCGCTTGTGTGTTCCGCCGGGACTGCCCCGGCCAGTTTGGATGGATTTCATGCGGATGCCTTTCGCAACCCGGATACTGATGTTGGGTGCTTTGCTGGCGCTGGCAGCGTTCTTCGGCCTCTTGCCGACGTGACACCGCCGGACCAAAGCGCCCGAAAGACCTTTTCCAACACCGCCTCACCCCGCGCAGCCCCGTGCCGCGCGGGGTTTTTCGTGGCTTTGGGAATGACAACAGGACGTCCCCGTCCCGTTTTGAAAGGCGGAGGGCAGCCGCACCGATAAACCTGTCCAACAAGGAGGAGAACGGACATGACATTGAACAGACGCAGATTTCTGGGCAGCGCTGCGGCAGCAGCCTCGCTCGCGGCACCAATGGTACAGGCCGCCAGCCACGGCAAACCGCGCGCCGTTGTGATCGGCGGTGGCGCAGGCGGGGCCACCGCCGCGCGCTACATCGCCAAGGACAGCAAGGGCGAGATCGACGTAATCCTGATCGAACCCTCGCGCAGTTATTACACCTGCTTTTTCTCCAATCTCTACATCGGTGGTTTCCGCGATCTGCAAAGCATCGAACACAACTACGCCACGCTGGCCTCGGAGTATGGCGTCAACGTCGTGCACGACTGGGCTGTGGGCGTGGACCGCGACGCCAAAACCGTGGCTTTGGCGGGGGGCGGCAGTGTGCCCTACGACCGGCTGGTGATCTCGCCGGGCATCGACTTTGTCGACGGCGCGGTCCCCGGCTGGGACGTCACGGCCCAAACCGCCATGCCCCATGCCTACAAGGCCGGCACCCAGAGCGCGCTGTTAAAGGCACAGGTCGAGGCGATGCCAGAGGGCGGCACCTATGTCATGGTCGCCCCGCCCAACCCCTTCCGCTGCCCGCCCGGCCCGTATGAGCGGATTTCGATGGTCGCCCATGTGCTGAAAGAAAAGAACCCGACTGCCAAGATCATCATTGCCGACCCGAAAGAAGGGTTCTCCAAACAGGCGCTGTTCGAGGAAGGCTGGCAAAAGCACTATGGCGGTATGATCACCCGCATCGGCCCGGATTTCGGCGGCGACAACGTCTCTGTGAACGCCGACACCATGGAGGTCGACATCGACGGAGAGGTCATCAAGGCCGATGTCTGCAACGTCATCCCGGCGCAAAAGGCGGGCATGATCTGCGCCGCCGCCGATCTGACAGAGGGCAACTGGGCGCCGGTCAATGGCCACACGATGCAATCGCGGCTGGATGAGAACATCCACATCCTTGGCGATGCGACCAATCAGGGCGACATGCCGAAATCCGGCTTTTCGGCCAACAGTCAGGCCAAGGTCGCGGCGATGGCAGTGCGCGGCGCGCTCACCGGCAGCCGCGTCTTCCCGGCCAAGTTCTCGAACACCTGCTGGTCGCTGATCAACACCGACGACGGCGTCAAGGTGGGCGCATCCTACGAGGCGACGGATGAAAAGATCGCCAAGGTGGACGGGTTCATCTCTGACACCGGTGAGGACGACGCCCTGCGCAAGGCCACCTATGAGGAAAGCGTCGGCTGGTACGCAGGCATCACCTCGGACATGTTTGGCTAAGGGCGCTTTGCCATAAAAACTGTCGTCCGCCGCGCGTCCTGCGCGGCGGACTGCGGTCAGGTCACGGGGCTGCATCGGCAGGATCGCGCGACCCCCGGTCGCGGAGGGGCCAAGCCACCTTGACCCTCTTCGCCAATGGGCGCTTTCTCGGCCCATGCCACACGGACACCACCATCATCACCACCACCACGTCGATCCCGATGCCGGGGACGCCCGCATGGCCGCCGCCGTCGGGGTGAACCTGCTGTTGACCGTCGCGCAGGTGGTTGGCGGTGTGTTGTCCGGCTCGCTCGCCATGATCGCCGATGCGCTGCATAATTTCTCTGACGCGGCCAGCCTGATCATCGCCGCTTGGGCGCGCCGCATTGCCCGCCGCCCCGCCGACGCAGAGATGACCTTTGGCTATGGCCGGGCAGAGGTGGTGGCTGCGCTGATCAACCTGACCACCCTTATCGTGATCGGTCTGTACCTGATCTATGAGGCGGTGATGCGGTTCTTCCAGCCGCAAGAGGTGATCGGCTGGCTGATCATCGTCATCGCCGCCGTGGCGCTGGTCATCGACCTTGTGACCGCCGCGCTGACCTACCGGATGGCGCAGGACAGCGTGAACATCCGCGCCGCCTTTTTGCACAACCTCGCCGATGCGATGGGGTCGGTCGCGGTGATCGTGGCGGGGGCGCTGATCTGGGCCTTTGGCTGGACATGGGTTGATCCGGCCATCACGCTGCTGATCGCGGGCTACATCCTGTGGATGGCATGGGGCGAGATCGGCGGCGTCATCCGCATCCTGATGCTGGGCAGCCCGCCGCGCATGGCCCCGGAGCATGTGCTCAAGACCGCCGAGGCCGTGGACGGCGTACAAAGCCTGCACCACGCGCACCTGTGGCAGATGGACGAACACGCGACCGCCCTACAGGCGCATCTGGTGATAGAGACCGGCGCATGGGGCCGCGCCGACGCGATCAAGGAGCTGGTCAAGGCGCGACTGGCCAAGGCGCATGGGCTGACCCATGTCACGCTGGAAATGGAATGTGCCGCGCATATCTGCACGGATGTCCGACGCATCGGCCACTGACCCGCGCCGCGTCCCCGTCCGCCCGCTGACAGTCAGGCCAAGCGCAGACCCTCTATCGCGCGCAGCAACAGCGGGATCTGCGCTTTGAACTTGAAAAAACCGGCGGTGGCATGGGGCCACGCGCGGGCATCGTAGGGACGCAGCAGGCGCACAACCGGAACGCCGCTGACCCTGTCCAACACATCGGCCACGGGCCCGACCGGCGCATGGCAGGTCACGATCTGCACGGCCCCCAATCGCGTCGCCATCCGTGTCAGCGCATCGGCGCTGGCGACGCTCTCGACTGCGTCACCCAATCGGGCCCGCCACCGGTCAGCCGTCTCCTGCACCAGAGCATCGCGAAACGCCGTGACTCCGGGCGACGGATGCAGCGGTGTCAGCCCGTCACGGGGGCGCAGCAGGGCTGTCCCGACCGGGGTCAGCCCCGACTCCAGAACCCAACCGGGCGACAGGTCGTCTTCGTGCAGGACAAACAGGCTGCGCACCGCCGTGTCGAGCGTATCGCCCTCAGGGGGCGGGCGGCGCTCGGGATGCGGCGGTCCGGCCAGCGGCGCGGCCCCGGTGTCCAGTTCACCGGGGGCGGGGCAAAACCGCCCTTCGGTGTATTTGGCGATGTTTCCGGGCCGGGCGAGGTAGTGCTTGCCTTGGGTCTGCAACCCCGCCACCCACCGCCAGCTGAGCGTGTTGGACGCCGGATCGCCGTCAAGCAGGTGGCGCAGGAAGAAGTCTGCGCCCAACTCCCACGGCAATCGCAGGGTGAAGATCCAGATAGAGGCAAACCACATCCGCGCATGGTTGTGCAGGTAACCGGTCGTTGCCAACTCGCGCGCCCAAGCGTCGAAACAGGCAAGGCCGGTCTCACCGGAACAGGCCGCCTCCCAGCGGGCGCGCACCCCGGCGGCGCTCTGGACCTCATCCAAGCGCCGCAACAGACCCGCCTGATACGCCCGCCACACCTCTGGCCGCATTTCCAGCCAGCCTTTCCAATACGTCCGCCAAAAGACTTCCTGAACGAACTTCGCGGCGGCCTGCTCCGAATGACGGCCCAGAACAGCGCGCAGCACCTCCTCTTCGGTCAGAACCCGGTGCCGCAAATAAGGAGAGATTTGCGACACCCCGGTCTGCCGCCCCGGGCCTCGGTCAAAATTCCGCTGGGCGGCGTATTGGCGACCGGCCCGCGGCAGGAACCCCTGCAACGCTTCCAGCGCGGCGGCCCGGCGGGCAGGAAAAGCAGCACAATCTGTCATCGGCGATAGGCTAGGGTGACGTCTCTGCCATTCAAGGGCCGGATGCCGAACGGCGCGCGCCTGTCAGGCGTTTTCCCGTGCGCCCCTTGCAGCCCCCCAATGGCGATACTAAGACTCAGGTAACAACCAAGCGTTATACCTTTGACAGCAGCTGCAGGCAGGCCGAAATGAAAGATCCGATCGAGACATACATGAACCTCGTCCCCATGGTCGTCGAGCAGACCAGCCGCGGGGAACGCGCCTATGACATCTTCTCCCGGCTGCTGAAGGAACGCATCGTCTTCCTCAGCGGTCCGGTGCATGACGGCATGTCCTCCCTCATCGTGGCGCAGTTGCTCCACCTTGAGGCGGAAAACCCGTCCAAGGAAATCTCGATGTACATCAACAGCCCCGGTGGCGTGGTGACCTCGGGCCTGTCGATCTACGACACCATGCAATACATCAAACCCAAGGTTTCGACCCTTGTCATCGGTCAGGCGGCCTCGATGGGCTCTTTGCTGTTGACCGCCGGTGCGCCGGGCATGCGCTATTCGCTTCCCAACAGCCGCATCATGGTTCACCAGCCCTCGGGCGGCTATCAGGGTCAGGCGACGGACATCATGATCCACGCCGAAGAGACGCTGAAACTCAAAAAACGCCTCAATGAGATCTATGAGAAACATACCGGTCAGGACTACGACACGGTCGAACGCGCGCTGGAGCGGGACAATTTCATGGACGCCGAACAGGCCAAGGCCTGGGGATTGATCGACGAGATCGTGACATCGCGCGTCACCGAAGGCGACAGCGACGCCTAAAGAGGCAGCCCCGCGCCACAGGGTGGGGCGGGGCGAATTTTCGGATTGTCGCGCCCGACCACGTGGCCTAAGCTGTCCGAACACTGGCGGCAGGCCGCGTTGTGGGGGCGCAAATGCCGGTCGCTGGCGAAGCAGGAAACCGGAATTGAAACCGGGAAAGGTGCACAATGGCAACGAATTCAGGCGGCGATAGCAAGAATACCCTCTATTGCAGCTTTTGCGGCAAGAGCCAGCATGAGGTGCGTAAACTGATTGCGGGCCCCACCGTGTTCATCTGCGACGAATGCGTTGAACTTTGCATGGACATCATCCGCGAGGAAACCAAAGGCGCCGGGCTGAAGGCCGCTGATGGTGTACCCACCCCGCGTGAGATTTGCGATGTTCTGGACGATTATGTGATCGGGCAGGCCACGGCCAAACGTGTGCTCTCTGTCGCCGTTCACAACCATTACAAACGTCTCAACCACGCGCAGAAATCCTCGGATATCGAACTGGCGAAATCCAACATCCTGCTGATCGGCCCCACGGGCTGCGGTAAGACGCTGCTGGCGCAGACGCTGGCGCGTATTCTGGATGTGCCGTTCACGATGGCCGACGCCACCACGCTGACAGAGGCCGGCTACGTCGGTGAGGATGTCGAAAACATCATCCTCAAGCTGTTGCAGTCGTCGGAATACAACGTGGAACGCGCGCAGCGCGGCATCGTCTACATCGACGAGGTCGACAAGATCACGCGCAAGTCGGAAAACCCCTCGATCACCCGCGACGTGTCGGGTGAGGGTGTGCAGCAGGCCCTGCTAAAGCTGATGGAAGGCACCGTTGCCTCCGTTCCGCCGCAGGGCGGGCGCAAACATCCGCAGCAGGAATTTCTGCAGGTCGACACCACCAATATCCTGTTCATCTGCGGCGGCGCTTTTGCCGGTCTTGACCGGATCATCAAACAGCGCGGCAAAGGCTCTGCCATGGGCTTTGGCGCGGATGTGCGCGATGACAGCCTGATTGGCGTCGGTGAGACGTTCAAGGAACTGGAACCTGAGGATCTGCTGAAATTCGGCCTGATCCCGGAATTTGTCGGCCGTCTGCCGGTCATCGCCACGCTTGAGGATCTGGATGAGGACGCGCTTGTCACCATCCTGACCCAGCCCAAGAACGCTTTGGTCAAGCAGTACCAGCGCCTGTTTGAGATGGAAGACACCAAGCTCGACTTCACCGAAGACGCGCTGTCGGCCATCGCCAAAAAGGCGATTGAGCGCAAGACCGGCGCACGAGGGCTGCGCTCCATTCTTGAGGGCATCCTGCTCGACACCATGTTCGAACTGCCGGGCATGGATGAGGTGACAGAGGTTGTCGTCAATGAGGAATCGGTGGTCTCCGAGGCCAAGCCGTTGATGATCTACGCCGACGCCAAGAAAGAGGGCGCTTCGGCAGGCTGAACTCGCAACCTCAGAGTTAAGTGTAGGGCGGGGTTTTACCCCGCCTTTTCTTTTGCCGTGACGGGGGCGCTTGGCACCCTTTTTGTCCACCCGCCTCCGGCACGCCTTGCGCTTTCGCCGCGATGCGGGACATTGGGCGCGAAAGTTGCCTTTTCTTTGGAGTCGCGCAGATGACCATCACCCGTATCCCGTCTGGCAGCCCGTTTGAGGAACAGATCGGCTATTGCCGCGCAGTTGTGGCCGGGGGCTTTGTCCATGTGGCGGGCACCGTGGGGCAGGGGGACACGGTGCAGGACCAGTGCCGCGCCGCCCTGACGACCATTTCGGCAGCGTTGGAAAAGGCCGGCTCTGGCCTGTCGGACGCCGTGCGGGTGACCTATTACCTGCCGGATCGCGCCGAATTTGAACCCTGCTGGCCACTCCTGCGCGATGCGTTTGGCGCAAACCCTCCCGCCGCCACCATGGTCGAATGCGGGCTGATCGACCCCAAGTACCGGATAGAGATCGAGGTCACAGCACTCGCGCGGTGATCACTTCGTAGGGTGGGTTTCCAACCCACCGCCACGGCTGTCACGCAGGACCAAACCTGAAGACAAAGTTAAAACGTCTCTGCAACCCATTGATTTCCTTTAGGCGCGAACCTGTCCACGCGTGGACAGCCTTCACCCCGCCAGCCGCGCGCCCTCGTCCAAAAGCTCAAATTCAGGCCCCAAAAGAGCCCGAACCTCGTCTTCTCCGGGCTGCTCCCAAACCGGGCCGGGGGCCACGAATCCGGCCCCCACAAGGGTCTCCTGAACCGCCGCGAAATCCGGCTCTCCGATGGCTAATCGCTTGCGGACCTGCCCGGCAGGCATCCAAGCCCGCCGCAGAGTCTCGACCCATAAGGGCGCACGCCCCGAAAAGCTTTCCAGATGCGCCGAGATATGCTGCGTCGCCCCCGAACGCCGCCGCAAAATCATCGCCACCTGCTGATCTGGCCGCGCCGCGAAGGCCAGAAAATGCAGCGCCGATCCCTCCGCCGCCACGATCTGACTGGCCGCCTTGTAGCGGGCCACCTGCTCGGTCAGCGAATGCGCCTGCGGGTGGAAAATCTCATACCCTTCCGCCGCCAGATACGCCTCCAGCCGCGCCTCTCCCAAAAGCGCCCCTCGCCCCGTGCCCAGCCGCGAGCGGCTGATATACAGCTTTTCCGGCCCATCGGGCGTCACGTTCTGCCCAAAGCGCAGGGCAACCGTCTCGATGAACCGGTCCGTGCCGCGGCTGATCTCACCCAGACCAAATCCCTGACCCGGCACGATCAACTGATCCGGCACGCAGGGCGCGCGTGCCTCATGGATCGGCAGGTCACACCCCATCAGGTCAAGGAATTCGCGGTGAAACGAGGGCAGCGGATCGGTGTTGGTCGGGTTCTTGGGGGTGAACAGGATGCCATCGAAACGAGACATGTCGATATGTTCCAGCGCCCAGAGCCGGGTCACGCTTTCGGTCACGAAATGCGGGAAATAGCGCCACAGGACGCCACCCCAAAGCCAGCGGCCCGGTAGACGCTCGGCATGGTCGGGTTGCGCAGGCGGTGGGGTCAACAGCCGCGCATTCCGCCACGTGGCTGCGTGTGGCACCACCTGCCCCTCGGCGGTCAGCACGCCCGAAGGCTGCACATGAGAGCGATGCTGCGGCGGCACGATCACCGGGCGTTTCAGTCGCGCGATCTGGCAGGACCAGCCGCCCACCGGGCTGGGCGGTTCCATCCGCACAAGATTGCGGGTGCAGGTCCAGACGAACCGCGTCGAGACGTCGTCATTGCGGCGAAATCCCAGCGCGCGCAGCCGGTCCTTGCAGGTCTTGGCGCCCGCGGTGCCATAGACGCCGGGATGGAATTCAATCACCACGGCGCGGATCCCCTTGAGGCTGGCGTGTTCAAGGAACTCCAGCTCACCGCCTTCGATGTCCATGATCAGGACGTTGGGCCGAAACTCTTCGACCACGGCGTCGAAAGAGGCGGTAGGCACCTCGACGGGCCGTGTCTGGCGGTTGTTCACATCCACCAGAGAGGACCCAAGGAAAGAGTTGCGCAGGTAAAAGGTCCGGGTTTCGGGCCGGTCCGGGGCGCTCATCAATACCTGATTGCGCAGTTCGATCCTGTCTTGCAGGCCGTTCATGGCGTGCAGCGCGCGGATATGGGGGATCAGGTCAGGGTTGGCCTCAAACGACAGCACGGCCTCTGGCGCGGCATTGTGGGCCACCACGGCCCCCACAACACCCAGACCCGCGCCCAGTTCCAGCACCCGGTCGCCGGGGCGCACAACGGCCAGCGCGCCTGCGATCTCATCACCTTCATAGCGTTCTTCGGCCATGCGTCGGATGCGGGTTTCGGTCAGAAAGGGAGAGGCGGGCACGGCCACGCCCCGGCAGGTGACCGCCGTCGCTGTATCTTTCATCACTGCTCGCCCGTTTTTTGTTTTTTGGTCATGGTTCGCGTGCCACCCCTTTATGGTAAGAATATGTTTACCACGTTTGCTGCGCCAGAACCTTCTGCAACTGCGGTAAACGGGGAACATGCGTCATGCCTGCCACTGGACCCCGCCCCGGTAATTCGCCATACAAGGCCCGAGACACACGAGGAGTCGTCCATGGGCATTCTCAATACCCTTCTGCGCGCCGTGACATGGTGGAATGGCGCCACGCTCAACACCCTGATCTACACCAGCCGTAAAGGTGTGAAGGTCGGCGAGGATGAGCAGGGCAACACCTTCTACCAGACCCGCGACGGCAAGCGGCGCTGGGTCATCTTCAACGGTGAGGCAGAGGCAAGCCGCGTCAGCCCCGACTGGCATGGCTGGCTGCATCACACCTACAAAGAAGCGCCCACCGACCGCCCTCTGCCGCACAAGGCATGGGAAAAGCCGCATATCGAGAACCTGACCGGCACCACGCTGGCCTATGCGCCCGCCGGGTCCATCCGGCGCGAAGCTCCGGCAGACCGTCGCGACTATGAGGCATGGTCGCCCAAATGACCCATTCCGTGGCCGAAGTGGCCGTCGGCGGGGCGGTTCTGGCGGCTGCGCTCGCTTTTGGGGCCTATACCGTACAGAGCACGGGCTTTGCCCTCGGCGCGACCGGGTATGAACTGTCTGCCTCGTTCCGGTCCATTGAAGGGATCAGCGTCGGCACCGATGTGCGCCTTGCAGGCGTCAAGGTGGGCACTGTGAGCGGGATCAGCCTTAACGCCGAGACCTATCGCGCCGACACCACCGTTGTATTGAACGATGGCGTGCAGGTGCCGGATGACAGCGTGATCGCCATTGCCTCCGAAGGGTTGCTTGGCGGAAACTATGTCGAAATCTCCCCCGGTGGCTCGCTGTTCTATTATAACGCTGGCGAAGAAATTCTCGACACCCAAGGTTCTGTCAGCCTGCTCACGCTCTTGCTGCGCTATGTTGGCGGTGGAGCAGAGGACACCACAGAATGAGCCTGCGCGCCGCCGCTGTCCTGCTTGCGCTGGCGGCCGTGCCTGCCGGGGCGCAGGAAAAGGCCAGCAACGGCACAGGCGCTGTGCTGCGCGGGCTGGACAAGCTGAACGCCAAGGTCACGGACATCGTCCTGCAAAACGGTGAGACAGAGGTTCTGGGCCTGATCGAAATCGCGCTCAAGGAGTGCCGCTATCCCGAGGGCGATCCTTCGGGTGATGCCTATGCGTTCCTGACCATCCGCGAGGCCGGGGTGGCCAAGCCGGTGTTTTCGGGCTGGATGATCGCCTCGTCCCCCGCGCTGAACGCGATGGATCATGCGCGTTTTGACGTCTGGGTCTTGCGCTGCACGCTGCCGGATTGATCGGCACCGGACTGATTGGCCTTCGTCCGTTTCCCTGAACAACTTGCTGACGACCCGTCGTAAAACGGGGGGCGTATGTGCCCAAGAACCGGACCGTGGTCCGGTTCTTGGCTGTTTGCGCGTCAGGCCTTGGCCGCAGCGGTGGCCGCGGCATCCGCCTTGCGCGCTTTTGGGAAGAAGCTGAAGTAGAGCACCGGCGCGGCAATCAGGGTCAGGATAGAAGCAAAGCCAAGACCCCCCATGATCGTCACCGCCATCGAGGCAAAAAAGGCGTCGGACAGCAGCGGGATCATGCCAAGGATCGTGGTTGCGGCGGCCAGTACAACGGGCCGCAAACGCGATGTAGAGGCATCCAGAACCGCCGTGCGAAAGCCCACGCCCTCGGCCCGGACAAGGTCGATCTCCTCGACCAGAACGATGCCGTTCTTGATCAGCATCCCCGACAGGCTGAGCAGACCCAGTAGAGCGGTGAAGGAGAACGGCAGGCCGGTCCCCAGCAGTCCCAGCGCCACGCCGTTCACGCTCATCGGGACCAGCAGCCAGATCACCACCGGCTGACGGATTTGGCCGAACAGCAGGACGGAAATCAGCACCATGATGATCAACGACAGCGGCAACTGTTTGCCCAGTGCGGCCTGCGCCTCTGTCGAGCTTTCGTATTCGCCGCCCCACTCCAACGTATATCCGTCGGGCAGGTCAATCGCCTCGATCCCGGCGCGGATTTCGTTGAAGACCGCAGAGGCGTTGACACCGGCTGCCACGCCCGCCTGCACCGCGATGGTGGGCACCCGGTCGCGACGGCGCAGGAGCGTGTTCTGCGCCTCCCAGTCGTAGCCGTCGATCAGCTGCAACACCGGAATAAAGGCCTGCGCCGCGCTGGAATAGACCGGCTGGTCCGCCAGATAGGCACCGCCTTCCTGCGCGGCCACATCGGTGCGCAGGATGATCGGGATCAGGCGGTCGCCTTCGCGGTAGACACCTGCCTGCAACCCGTCAGAGCCCAGCAGCAGGGAGTTGGCCAGATCCTCGCGGGTGACACCCGCTGCCTTGGCGCGCTCATCGGCGAAGATCGGTTTGATCACCAGTTCGCGTTCGCGCCAGTCGGTGCGCAGGTCCAGCAACTGATCTGACCCCGCGTGCAGTTCGGCCATCGCCTTTTCGGCCAGTTCGCGCAGGATCACCGGGTCCGGCCCGGAGAAACGCGCCTCGATCGGAGCACCGCCGCCGGGGCCAAAGGCCAGACGTTCGGTCCGGAACTCCCCGTCCGTCAGTGTGTTGCGCCCAAAGGCCTCTAGGTCACTGCGCAGCGGCGGGATCTGTTCAAGGCTTTCGGTGCGGATGATGAGGTGACCATAGGTCGGCAGCGCCTCTTCGGGCCCGTAGGTCAGCATGAAGCGCGTGGCCCCGCCGCCCACGAAGGTCGCAACCGACACCACGTCGTCACGGTCTGCCAGCCAGTCTTCGACCAGCTTCATGTCCTCTGCCGTGCGGTGGATACTGGCCCCCTGCGGCAGCTTGTAGTGGACGTAGAACAGCGGCGTGTTGCTGTCGGGAAAGAACTGCTGCTTCACCTGACCAAAGCCGATGTAGCATACAACCGTCAGGCCGATCAGCCCGGCGATCACCAGCCACCGCAGGCGCAGCGCAAGGTTCAGCGTTGCGCGATAGGCGCGAAACAGCGGTCCGCCATATTGGTCGCCAGCCTCACCTGTACCGACCTTGAAGAAGTAGTGCGCCAAAAGCGGCGTTGCCGAGATCGCGAGGATCCAGGACAGCAGCAGCGAAATGCCGATCACCGCAAACAGCGAGAACAGAAATTCACCGGTCGCATCGGGGGACAAACCGATCCCGGCAAAGGCCATGATGCCGATGACGGTCGCGCCCAGCAGCGGGGTCTGGGTCTTGGCGGCGACGTCCTCGGCGGCATCTCGGGCGGATTTGCCCTGCGCCATGTCGCCCTGCATCCCCTCGGCGACGACGATGGCATTGTCCACCAGCATCCCCATGGCGATGATCAGAGCGCCAAGCGAAATCCGCTCCATCTCGATGCCGAATATGGCCATTACAAAGATGGTGCCGACCACGGTCAACAGCAGCGTTGCGCCCACCACAACCGCCGCTCGCCATCCCATGAAGAGCGCCAGAACGATCACCACAATCGCCACCGACATGGCAAGGTTCACCAGAAAGGCGTTAGATGCCTCGTCCACGACCACGTGCTGCTGGTAGATCGGTTGCAGTTCCACACCGGCGGGAATGTCGCGCATTATTTCGGCCAGCCGCGCATCGACCCGCTGGCCGATCTCGACGATGTTCAGGTCGGCCTTGCCCGACACCCCCAGCGTAAAGGCCTCTTGCCCTTGAAAGCGGATGATTTCGCTGGGGTCCTCAACCCGGCCTCGGGTCACGTTGGCGATGTCCAGCAGGTCGATCACTTCACCGCCGACACCGATGGTCAACCGCGCGATTTCGTCCACCGAGGCATCCCCGGCAGGGGCCTGAATGCGGATGTCCTGCCCGTTTTGCGTGATGCTGCCCGCAGGGGTGCGCGTGTCGGTATTGGCCAGTGCCGTCGCCAGCGCGGTGGGCGCGATCCCGAGGTTGCTGAAAATCGCCGGGTTGGCGTCGACATAGATCGCCTCGGACGGCAGCCCGGCCAGCGCCACATCGGCCACACCGTCAACGGCCAGCAGTTCGCGCCGCAGGTATTCCGCGATCTCATGGGTTTCTGCGTCGCTAAATCCGGGCGCGGTCACCGCGTAAAACACACCGTAGACGTCGCCGAAGTTGTCGTTGACGATTGGGGTGCCTGCCTCTGCGGGCAGGCTGCGCTGGGCGTCCTGTACGCGGTTGCGCAGCTTGGTCCAGATCGCGGGCAGTTCTGTGCCGTCAAAGGTCGACTCGATGTTGACCGAGATGCGGCTGACGCCCGGTTTGTTCGATGAGGTGATGAAATCGATCTCACCCATCTTCTGTATCTCGGACTCGATCGGCTCACTCACCTCTCGGGCGACCTGTTCGGCCGAGGCACCGGGATATTGCGTGATGATGATGGCGTTCTTGATGGTAAAGGCCGGATCTTCGAGCCGACCGATGGTGGCAAAGCCCCAGATTCCGCCCAGCAGGCAGATCAGCATCAACAGCCAGGTGATCAGCGCCTTGTCGATGGACGCACGCGCGATGGACATGAGCTTATTCTCCGACGCGAGTGAAGGGGCGGACGGATTGGCCATCCGTGACCAAAGCCGCGCCGGTCAGCATGATCTGCGTGCCGTCCTCCAGCCCGTCCTTGAGATAGGTGCGCCCGTCGGCGCGGATCTCGATCTGGACCGGGGTGCGACGCACGATGCCGTCGTCGTAGACCATAACGGCGGCTGATCCGTCCGGCGCATAAATCAGCGCGGTCTCCGGCAAGATGACGCCGGTATGGCCGTTTGTGCTGGCTGAGGCGATGACCGTCACAGAGGCACCGGGAAAGACAAAATCGCCCGGCGGGTCATCAAAGCTGAGCGTCAGGGTATAGGTCTGGCCAACCGAACTGGTTTCGGTTTCGAATTCGCGCATGGTCAGCGGATAGCTGGTCGGATCGCCGGGCAACTGGGCGCTGAACGTCACCGTGTCGGAGCCGCCGGCCTGCCGGAACAACACTTCGGGGACTTCGATGTCCACGCGCAGTTCTGAAACATCGTGCAGGCGCACGACAGGCGTGCCAGCAGATACCGTGGTGAAATTCGCCACCAGACGGCGTGCGACAAGCGCGTCGAAAGGGGCGTGCAGCGTGGCGTGTTCCAGATTGTCCTGCGCGTCCTCAAAGCCGATTTCGGCGAGATTCAACTGGGTCTGGGCATCGTTCACCGACACCTCTGATACAGCCTGTCCGCGCAGGCTTTCCAACCGGGTCACGTCGCGCTGGGCTTTTTCCAGGTTGATCTCTGCCTGCGACTTCGCGCGGCGATAGCGGTCAAGGTCAAGTTGGGCAATCGTCTGCCCCATCTTCAGATAGGTGCCTTCTTCGGCATCCAGCGTTTCGATCTGGCCCGCCACCTGAAAGGCAAGGTCGACCGTTTGCAGCGCCTGCACCTGACCGTAAAACAGGCGTTCGATCTGCGTCGGCTTGGCGCTGATTTCCATCAGCTTGACCGGCTTGGGCACCTCCTGTGCGAATCCGGCAGTGGCAAGAAGAAGGCCCGCAAGGGCAGGGGCAAGGGAACGCATCGACGGTCTCCGGATACGGCAAGGGGGCGGTTTGCAGCCGCACTTAGCGACTCCCGAGAGAATTTCAAACCGTTCAGTTCACTTTTGCTGCCGCACAGGCGCTGTGCGCGCCCGGCTCGCGCGATTTTCCAATGGTAGAGGCTTTTGGGACGCACTCCGTTAGTCGGAGGCGTTGTTCCCGGATTGGGTCGCCAAAGCGTTGCGGGCGACAACCTCGGCACCATTGGAGGCAAGCGGCGCTGACAGGATATCGGCCTCGGTCTTCAGGGCCGTCGACAGCCGCGCGCGATAGTCGTGCCGCGTAATCTCTATCCCGCCCAGAGTGGCAAGGTGCGGCGTCAGGAACTGCGTATCGAACAGCGTAAAACCGGTACGTCTTAGGAGGTCCATCAACCACGCCAGCGCGATCTTGGACGCGTCGCGGCGGCGCGAAAACATCGACTCGCCGCAAAAGGCTGCGCCCACGGATACACCATAGACACCGCCGACCAACTCCTCGTCCATCCAAACCTCTAGCGCATGCGCGCGCCCTTCGGTGTGCAGAGCGTGATAAAGGTCGCGGATTTCGGCATTGATCCATGTTTCGTCGCGGTCCGCACAGCCGTCAATCACACCGGTGAAATCGGCATTCAACGTCACGGAGTAGTCATCGCGACGCAGCCGTTTCGCAAGGCTGCGGGAAATGCGGAACCCGTCCAGAGGCAGGATGCCGCGACGCCGGGGATCGACCCAGAAAATTTCCGGGTCGTCATGACGTTCCGCCATCGGAAAAATCCCGGTGCGGTAGGCGTGTAAAAGCAGTTCGGGGGTGACGCTCATGTGGTGTGCGTAATCATTTGGCCAAAAGGTGCGCAACAATGTGGGTATTTGCCCCGAGGGGCAAGACCAGAGCGAAATCGGATTGGTGACCCGCCGCCCATGCTGGGGGACGGGTCAAAGACGATTTGGACCGGGGGCGTGCGCCAAGCCGGTCACGTGGCAGGCAGGATCACTCCAGCCCGCCTGCCTCCAGCCATTTTTCCAGCCAATGAATGTTGTATTCGCCGGTGTGGATGTCCTTTTCGCGCAATAGCGCGTGGAACAGCGGCACGGTGGTGTCGATGCCGTCCACGATCAGCTCTCCGAGCGCACGGTTCAGCCGCGCAAGGGCCGCTGGCCGGTCGGCACCATGGACAATCAGTTTGGCAATCAGGCTGTCGTAGTAGGGCGGGATTCGATAGCCGTCGTACAGCGCTGAATCCATCCGCACACCCAACCCGCCGGGCGCGTGGAAATGCGAAATGGTGCCGGGTGAAGGCCGGAATTCCGGCAGTTTCTCAGCGTTGATCCGCACCTCGATGGCGTGGCCGTTGATCTTCAGATCGTCTTGCGTAAACGACAGCGGGTGGCCTGCGGCGACCCGGATCTGTTCGCGCACAAGATCGACGCCAAAAATCGCCTCGGTCACCGGGTGTTCCACCTGCAACCGGGTGTTCATCTCGATGAAATAGAACTCGCCGTCTTCATAAAGGAACTCGATGGTGCCCGCGCCGCGATAGCCCATTTCTGAAATGGCCTTGGCGCAGATCCCGCCGATATGGGCGCGTTCCTCGGGACTGATCGAGGGGCCGGGGGCCTCTTCGAAAACCTTCTGGTGGCGGCGCTGCAAGGAACAGTCGCGTTCGCCCAGATGCACGCCGCCGCCCTGACCGTCGCCAAAGACCTGAATCTCGATGTGGCGCGGGCGTTGCAGGTATTTCTCGATATAGACTTCGTCGTTGCCAAAGGCGGCCTTGGATTCGGACCGCGCGGTCAGATAGGCGCGCTCCATCTCTCCCTCGTCGCGGGCGACCTTCATGCCGCGCCCGCCGCCGCCTGCGGTTGCCTTGACGATGACCGGATAGCCAAAGGAAGCCCCGATCTTCTTGGCCTCTTCGACAGAACCAACGCCGCCTTCGGACCCCGGGACAACCGGGATACCCAGCGCCTTGGCCGTTTCCTTGGCGGTGATCTTGTCACCCATGGTGCGGATGTGTTCCGCCGAAGGGCCGATAAACGTGATGTCGTGGTCTTCGACGATCTGCACGAAACGGGCGTTTTCCGACAGAAAGCCATAACCGGGATGGATCGCCGTCGCGCCGGTGACTTCGCAGGCTGAGATGATCGCCGGGATCGACAGGTAACTGTCGGTCGACGGCGCGGGGCCGATGCAGATGGTTTCATCGGCCATGCGCACATGCATCGCGTCGGCATCGGCGGTGGAATGCACCGCGACCGACGGAATGCCCATTTCACGACAAGCACGAATAACGCGCAGCGCAATCTCGCCACGGTTGGCAATAAGGATCTTGTCAGTCATGCGCTTACTCGAGGATCACAAGCGGAGCGCCGTATTCCACCGGCGCGCCATCCTCGACGAGGATGCGCTTGATGGTCCCTGTGCGCGGTGCCGGAATGTGGTTCATCGTCTTCATCGCCTCGACGATGAGCAGCGTATCGCCTTCCTTGACGGTGGCGCCGACGCTGATGAAGGGGTCAGAGCCCGGTTCGGCCTGCATGTAAACGGTGCCCACCATGGGTGAGGTGACGGCACCGGGATGGGCGGCGGGGTCCTCTGGCATCTCCGGCGCGGCAACGGCGGCCGCTGCAGGGGCAGGCGGAGCGAAGTGAGCAGGGGCGGCAGCGACGGGGGCGGCCGGTGCGGCAACGGGAACCGCGCGACTGATGCGCACTTGCAGGCTGTCGTCATCGCCGTATTCGCGCATGACTTCCAGTTCCGTCAGGTCGTTCTCCTGAAGGAGTTCCGCCAGCGCCTTGATGAAGGCCACATCCGCCTCGGTCTTCTTCTCGCTCATGCCATCCTCGCCATGTCCAATGGCCCGTTACCGGTCACACCGGCGGGCTCTGCGCAGCTTATAGGCTATGGCGCGGCGAAGGAAAAGCGATGGCGCAAACGTTCCGCCCGCCGTTTTTGGGTCGCGGCCGCGGTTTCCGGCGGCAGGGCTGCGCACGGTCCTGTCATACTCGGGCGGTTGGGACGACGCGTCGGCGCGCGACAGTTGCAGCGGACCTGTGCCGCGCATAGCATCCGCGACCGGGGAGGATCATACATGAACATTTCGACATGGCTTGCGCGTACGGCCCAGATTGATCCCGACAGGCCTGCGCTGTTTCTTGGCCGCGATCCGGTGGCAGACTATGGTCAGTTCCACGCGGCTGCCCTGCGACTGGCAGGGGCGCTGGTCGCGCGGGGCATCCGGCCCGGCGATCGTATTGCCCTGTTCATGAAGAATGTCCCCGATTACCTGATCGCCCAATACGGCGCATGGTACGCTGGTGCGGCGATCGTCCCGATCAACGCCAAGCTTCACCCCCGCGAAGCGGATTTCATTCTGGCGAACTCTGGCGCGTCGCTGGCCTTTGCGACGCCCGATCTTGCCCCTGATCTGGCAGAGATCGCAGCGGCAGAGGTGATAGAGACCAGCAGCGCCGCATGGCAGGCGCTCTTGGGCGCCGCCCCGCTTGGCGCGCCGGTTCATCGCGCCGCTGACGACCTTGCATGGCTTTTCTACACCTCCGGCACCACCGGTCGCCCCAAGGGCGTGATCATCACGCACCGGATGCTGATGACCATGTCGCTTTGCTATCAATGCGATTGTGACCTTGTCCGCGCCGAGGATGCTGCCCTCTACGCCGCCCCGCTCAGCCATGGCGCGGGCATCTACAACATGATGCATGTTCGTGCCGGTGCCCGTCATGTCTTTCCGCCGTCCGGTGGGTTCGATGCGGAAGAAACGCTTGGTCTTGCGGCGCATTTCGGCGGAGTCCACATGTTCATGGCGCCGACAATGGTTCAGCGCCTGACTCGCTATGCCAAGGCGGCGGGCAACCCCGGCGCTGGCCTGCGCATGGTCGTTTACGCCGGTGGCCCGATGTACAGCGCCGACATCATCGAAGCGGTCGATCATTTTGGTCCGGTCTTTGCCCAAATTTATGGTCAGGGAGAGTGCCCGATGGGCATCACCGCGCTGTCGCGCCATGACGTGACGGACCGCAGCCACCCGCGTTGGCGAGAAAGGCTTGGGTCCGTCGGGCGGGCGCAATCTGCGGTCGAGGTGCGTATTGCCGATGAGGATGGTGCGACGCTTCCGGCTGATGCGGTTGGGGAAATCCTCGTGCGGGGGGATATCGTCATGTCAGGCTACTGGCAGAACGCGGAGGCCACCGCCAAAACGCTGAAAGATGGCTGGCTCTGGACCGGCGACATGGGCGCGATGGACGTGGACGGCTATGTCACGATGAAAGACCGGTCCAAGGACCTGATCATTTCGGGCGGAACCAATATCTATCCGCGCGAAGTCGAAGAGGCGCTGCTGGAACTTCCATACGTGTCAGAGGTCGCCGTGGTGGGCCGGCCCCACCCCGAATGGGGTGAGGAGGTGGTGGCCTTCGTCGTCTGCTACGGCCCCATGAACGAGGCCGCACTGGACGCGCATTGCCTTGACCGGATCGCACGGTTCAAACGGCCAAAGGCCTATGTTTCACTGCCTGCGCTGCCCAAGAACAACTATGGCAAGGTGCTCAAGACAGAGCTGCGCGGGTCGTTCGGCTCTGCCGACTGATCGTCATTATCGGGGCGGACCGTCGAGGTGACCGGTTCCGGTTTGGGCGGCTTGTCCGCATCGGCTGTTTCCGTCCGCTCGCTGGTTTCGGCGGGCGGCTCTCGGCTGCCAAAGTCAGCGCTTTGCGCGTCCAGCATCCGGGAGATCGTGATCTGCATGATCGACGGCGGCGGCGCGTTGGTGGATGGATCCGGCTCGCCATTGGCGGCGCGCCAGAACTTGGTCGGCGCAAGACCGTCGTTGAGCCGCGCCTCGGGGTTTCGGGCGTCAGCGATCGGCTTGATCTTTGTTTGTGCATCTGGCTTGGCTTGGTCGCCGGGCAGCCCTTGCGGATGGCCGGTGACCTGCGGCGCAGTATGCGTCGGAGGTATGATAACTTGCATGCGGCTGCTCCATTCAGAGCGCCCCCACATGAATTGATATTAACACCTGCGGCATTCCTTTGCAGCAGGTTGGGTCAAATTGTGGAGAAATCCCGTCACCGCAAAGGCGTCCGGTCGCGACGGCAAGATCGTGCCGGAAAGTCTGCAACTTTTGGCGCTTTTTCAAAGCCGGCACTGAAATTGGCCTTTTCCTTGGATGCATTCCAAAATACATATGTGTTTGAAGCGCGCCCAGACTTGAAATCTTGAGGCAAACCACATGAGACAAGCAAAATTCCGATATGGCGTCGACACAGGCCCCTTTGAATTTGGCCCAAAACGCGGTGGCCAGACCGGCCCCGAAGCAACGCCTGCGGTGGCGTCTGTCGGCACGACAGAAGTAGAGGTGGCCTACAGTGACGAAGTCGTCGCTGAACTGCTTTACATGATCGAAGAGGAAAAACTTGCCGGGGACGTATACGAGACGTTTTACGACATCTACGGCCTGAAGATTTTCGCCAGTATCGGAGCGTCGGAAGACCGGCATTTCGACGCGCTGGTCAGTCAGGCTGATGCGATGGGGATCGACACGGATCAGTTTGTCTTTGCAGAAACAGGCAGTTTCGACGACCCGGAGTTGCAAGAACTCTATGACACGCTCATCGAAACCGGATCGGCCTCTCTGACGTCGGCGCTGGAGGTCGGCGCGGCCATCGAGACGAAGGACATCGTCGATATCGCGGCGGCAATGGAAGATGTCGAAGGTACGGTGCTGGCCGGGGTCTACGCAAATCTTCTGGCAGGATCTGAAAACCATCTTGTGGCGTTCGAGGGGTTGCTGGGCTGATCCCTGCAGCCGCCGTCTGAAAGTGCGACAGCCGCCGATCAGATCGGCGGCTGTCGTTTTTTTGGTGTTCTGTGCCGGGTCAGCGGTTCATTCTGTTATCGATAAGATCGTCGACGACGCTGGGGTCGGCGAGGGTGGATGTGTCGCCCAATGCGCCGTAGTCGTTTTCGGCGATCTTGCGCAGGATGCGGCGCATGATCTTGCCGGAGCGGGTTTTCGGCAGGCCCGGCGCCCATTGGATCAGGTCCGGTGAGGCGATGGGGCCGA
>NZ_JAXMNR010000004.1:0-532060 GCF_034670325.1 Antarctobacter sp. | reverse complement strand
CGGCGTCAGGAACGAGGTCTGCAGGTTCACCGCAATCATGATCGTCACCCATTTCGGATCGAAATGCGCGCCGTAGATCACCGGCCCCACGATCGGCACGACGATGTAGATGATCTCAAGGAAATCCAGAACGAAGCCCAGGATAAACAGGATGATCATCACGATGATAAAGGCCGTGCGCGGATCGTCAAAGCTGCGCAGGAACTGCTGGATGTATTCCTCACCCCCGAACGAGATCACCACAAGGTTCAACAGTTGCGAGGCGATCAGGATGGTGAACACCATCGAGGTCACCTTGGCCGTCTCCCGCACCGCTGGCGTCAGCACCCCGGACCGGAACAGGACCCAACAGCTGAACAGCAGACCGAAAAGCGCGTAGAGCCAGCAAACATAGGCAAAGAAGAACGCCACCCATGTTTCAAAGGACACGGTTTCGGTGTTGATGCGCAGGTCAAAGTTGATGCCTGTCAGGATCATCAGGACAACGGCCAGCGTCGACCAGATGACAATCTTGGGGCTCCGGTCTTCTTCTGACAGCTTGCGATAGGCCGCCAGCATGATAGCCCCTGCCGCCCCCAGCGCTGCGGCGGGAGTCGGGTTGGTGATACCGCCAAGGATCGACCCCAGCACCGCCACGATCAGAACCAGCGGCGGGAAGACCACGCGCAACAGCTCGTTCTTGGACAAGAGGCCCATGGCGTAAAAGCACCCGTAAATCGTGATCGCCCAAGGCAGCGCCATGAGGATCACGGTCGTCAGCGACGAGGTGGTCGGAGACAGCAAGAAGACATCGACCAGCAGCCCCAACACGATCCCGGCCGCACCGATCTGCAACGGCAGAGGGTTGGCAGAGGGCGACACGCCGCGCGCCACCGACAGGATCAGGCCAAAGATGATGGCGAGGATCGCGATGCCGGTGCCCACGGGCGCTGCATTGGCAATGGTTTCTGCCCGCAGCGTGGTGATCTCTTCGGCGGAGAGGCGGGTGCTTGTTTGCGCGCCACCCCCGGCGTCGATTTCCGCCTGCTCGGCCACGGCTGTGTCCCATGCCTTTTGCCCATGCAGGTCGATCATCGACGCCTTACACTGGTCCGACACATTGGTGCGCAAAGACGCGGATTCACCTGTATCGGTAAAGCTGTCGACCTGCGTCGACTGCGTCCCGACCAGCCCGACCTGCGCCAGCAGCATGACACCTGCGATCAGCGCCACGGGCACCCCCACGTACCATGTAAAGGCCTCACCGCGCGTGACCGGTTCACCGTTTGCGTCACCCATGGCCACGGCAGGTGCCTTGGACGGGTTCAGCATGGCGTAGCCAAAGGCATAGAGCGCGTAGAGCACCGCCAGCAGGATACCCGGCAGCAAGGCCGCCTGGAACAACGTCCCGACAGAGACCACAGCCGGGTTGCCAAGGTAGGTCAGCGCATCGGAACACCCCGCAAGTTGCGCCCGCGATTCCTGTGCCGCCGAGTAGAGATCCCCGGCCAGCGTTCCCAGAAGGACGATAACAATCGACGGTGGGATGATCTGCCCCAACGTGCCAGAGGCCGCGATCACACCCGTTGCCAGTTCCGGCGCGTAGTTATTGCGCAGCATCGTCGGCAGCGCGAGCAAGCCCATCGTCACCACGGTCGCACCGACGATCCCGGTCGAGGCCGCCAGAAAGGCCCCCACAACCACAATCGACACGGCCAGACCGCCGGGCAGCGGGCCAAAGACCCGCGCCATTGTGGTCAGCAGATCGTTGGCAATCTTGGAACGTTCCAGAACGATGCCCATCAGGACGAACATCAGAACCGCCAGCAGAGTCTCGATGGACTGACCGGCAATGACGCGTTCGTTGATACGGTTGGTGATGCCCGCGATGACGCGTTTCATCGCGCCTTCGTAGTCCCCGGCGGGAAAGATCGAATCCGCCGCCACGCGTGGCAGATCAGGATACCGGAAGATCGAGATGGCCTTTTCCGGCACGCCCGAGGCGAGCAGCGCGGAATAGGGTTCCGACGAGGTGTCGATTGCCTGATGAATCAGGATACCCGCGCTGTCCAGCGCGGCGATGATACCAAAAGAGATGACCCCTGCGCCACCGATGGCAAAGGCCACCGGGAAACCCGAAAGGATCGCCGAAAAGAGCGCGAGAAAGACGATGATCAGGCCGATCTCGACGCCGTCCAGTCCGAATAGCATTATCCCACTGCCCCTTTAGAATTCTGCGTGATCGTAGGGCTCTTCGCCCTGCTCGATCACGTCTTTGTCCAGATATTTGCCGTCGCTTTCGGGTCCTTCGATCCACTCAAGGTAAGAGCGGTAGAAAAAGGCCCAAGCGTGGACAAAAATCATGCCGACCATGATCAGCATCAGGATCTTGAACAGGAAGTAGCCGTTGAACCCGTTGGGCGAAAAGCCGATGGTCTCGACGTTCCAGCGCAGCGCGCGGGCCTTGAGCACAAGCCGGTCCAGTTGATCGGTCGCGTTCACCGGCGGCACGATCATCGACCGCCACATGAAGGTCCATGTGAACATCCAGATCAGCACCGCCATCGGCAGCATGAAGAAGAGCGAGCCGAACATGTCGATACCGCGTTTGACCCGGTGCGAGACCGCCGCGTAGACAAGGTCAACCCGCACGTGGCCACCCTGCACAAAGGTGTAGGTCAGGCACAGCGCGACTACCATCGCGTTGTAAAGTTTCAGTTCTTCGGCATACCACGAAATGTCGAATTGCAGCGGGATGCCAAAGCCGAACACGATGTCCGGCCGGGTGAAAATCCGTTGCAGAAAGACGATGACCACCTGTTGCAGCACCATCAACAGACCGGCCCAGGCGGCAAAGCGGCCAACGGTGTTGGCAAAGCCTTCCAGCACCCGGACGACACCCCAGAGAAAGGTGTTCTTCCAGACCCCGAAGGCAAAGATCGTCAGGAAAAAGACGAAAGCCACAAAGAAAAACTCGACCGATGCGCCGTAGTAGACCAGGCGCATCATCGACTGCTTGTCTTCCAGCGTCTCCATCCCGCCCAGCCAGCCCAGCCAGTCGGCGGAATGCGTCACCGCATATCCCAGATTGTAGAACGCCATGGCGAGGTTTTGCAGGATCCAGACGATCCCGTCCCCCAACGCACCCATGAATTGCCCGAAACCGACAGGCCCTGTCTCTTCCATTTGTCCCCCCACACCCCGCAGGATTCGTCCGGCCCGGGTTGATCGGCACCAAACGTAGCACGAAAAGAAGCCCCCGCGTCACGCGCGAGGGCTTCGGCTTTCAAAGCTGAACGATCAGCCGCCCAGAACGCGCACGCGCTGTTCGACGTAATACGCGTCCGACTTGCCGATCCAGCTTGCCGAGTTGGCCATGCTGGTCTCGAACGAGTTGCGGATTTTGGCGAACAGTTCGTCGCCCATGTTCTCGTCCATGACGGTCTTCGACGCGGCACCGAAGGCATCCCAGACGTCGTCCGGGAATTGCAGCGTCTTGACGCCCTGCGACTGCAGACGCGCCAACGCGGCACCGTTGTTCGCAAGGGTTTCGGCCAGCTGGTAGTGCGTGGTGGCCATCGACGCGTAACGTAGGATGTGCTGCTGTTGGGCGGTCAGGTCGTTCCACACGTCCAGGTTGACGTTGGCGGCCAGAGCCGAACCCGGCTCGTGGAAACCGGCGGTATAGTAGATCTTGGCCACTTCCTGGAAGCCCGCGCGCTCGTCGGCCATCGGGCCAACCCACTCCAGACCGTCCAGAGCACCAGACGACAGCGCCTGATAGAGTTCGCCGCCGGGGATGTTCTGCACCGATGCGCCCAGTTCGCCCAGCACCTTGCCGCCCAGACCGGGCATACGGAACTTCAGACCGTTGAAATCGTCTGCCGAGGTGATCTCGTTGCGGAACCAGCCACCGGACTGCGACCCGGAGTTGCCCGCCAGAAGACCCTTCATGTTGAAGATCATGCCCAGTTCGTCATGCAGCTCTTCGCCGCCACCGTGATAGTACCAGTTGGTGACTTCCTGCGCGGTGCCGCCAAAGGGCACGGCCGTGAAATAGGCGTAACCGGGGTGGTTGTTGATGAAATAGTAGTCTGCGGAGTGGTACATGTCCGCCTGCCCCGACGACACGGCGTCGAACACTTCCAGCGCACCCACCAGCTCGCCCGGGGCTTTTTTGTCGATGGTCAGCATACCGTCGGACATTTCGCCGACCATCTGCTCCAGATAGCTGGCGGCATCGTCCAGAACGGCAAAGCCGCGCGGCCAAGAGGTGACCATGGTCAGGGTCCGCTTGCCCTGTGCATAGGCCGGAGCGGCCAGCGTCGATGCAGCGGCGGCGGCACCGGCACCCAGAGTCGAGTTACGAAGGAAAGAACGGCGATCCATAGAAAACCTCCCAGTTTTTTGTACTGCGCAAGGCTCCCCACCTCGCGCGGATCGATTTTTAGTGGAGGCACACTAGGGCGGCCTTCCGCGCAAAGAAATACCCAGTGCTACGGATGCGAAGAGAATTTTTTACCAACTGGCATATAAAGTCGTGCCTTTTCGCGGCCTGACACAAAGCAGGACCAACCTCACGTTACGTCACGCGATTCGCGTTCCGCCGCGGCGCAGAGCCAGTCGAACACAGTGCGTCGCGCCGGGTCGGCCAGATCCTCACGCGGGCAAAGTGCGACGTATTTTTGTGCGGTGTCCAGCATCCCCGGTACGGCCTGTACCAACCGCCCCAGCCGCATGTCGCGCGCCACAAGAAACCGGCTGGCCAGCGCCACGCCCTGCCCGGCCATGGCGGCCTCGATGGCAAGCGTGATCTGGCTGAAACGTGGCCCCGGCAGATGTTCGGGTCTGGCTTGCCCCATGACCGTTTCCAGAAACTCGGGCCACATATCCAGCGAATGATGCAGCAGGGCGCGCCCGTCCAACCCCTCGCCCGACAGGTCAGGCGCGCAGACGGCAATCGCCTCTCCAGCAAACAACGTGCGCGTCTCCAGCGCCGCCACGGCCTTTGGCACACCATACCGTACCGCGATGTCGACCCCATCCGCCCGAAACTGGGACAGAGCCTCTGTCGCGAGGACACGCAGATCAATCCCCGGGTGATGCGCGGTAAAGTCCGGCATGTTCGGGATCAGCCATTTCGATGCAAACGACGGCGTGACAGAGATGGTCACGCTGCGTCCGCTTGGGCGCAGATCCCGCGTGGCGCTTTCCATCAGGCGAAAGGCCCGCGCGATCTGGTCGTGATAGCGCCGCCCGTCTTCGGTCAGGCGCAACCCGCGCGCGTGACGTTCAAACAGGCGCAGGCCCAGCCGCGCCTCCATCCCGCGCACATGCTGCGCCACGGCTCCTTGTGTAACCCGCAATTCCTGAGCCGCCGAAGCAAAGCTCAGATGCCGCCCCGCCGCCTCGAAGGCACGCAGGGCATTCAGTGGGGGCAGCCGTTCAGCCAATCGTTTTCCTATCGTCTTGGACCAGTCGTTCTGGCCTGTTCGGATGCCATCATACCGCATAATTTTGGGGAAATATGCATAAACAAGGTTGGAAAATGACTGTAGCAAACATGGCAACTGGCTGTGTCGGAGACACGACACAGTCCATGACTCCCACCGCACCCCGTCAGGCCGGGGCGATGATTGACACCATCAAATGGGGCGCGTCCATCGCGCAGATCGGCGGCTACGCGGCGACCGGCTTCGGCTTTACCACATGGGCCCTGCCCTTCTTTGCGGTTGGCCTGCTTGGCTGGCTTGCGGTTGGCATGGCGTGGCGCGACCGGGCCATCGTCCTGATCCACCTTGTCGCGATGGTCGCGATGCTGACCGGGCTGGCCACACGCGGCTGAGGTCTTTTCAACACGCGGTCTCTCTGCTTTTCTGCGCCCATGCGCAGCATCCTCCAGCGTTTTCGCCCGTCCTACCGCCAAAAGCTGTTTCTTTTGGCGGCGGCCCCCTTGGTCATCGCCGTTTCGGCCATCGCACTGCTGGTGGCAGAACAGTCGCGCGCAATGGCCGAGCAGGAAATTCGCCAGCTTGAGGCGCAGATGCTGGAGACCAAGAAACGCGAACTGCACAACTATGTCACGCAGGCGCGCAACGGGTTCTATTTCATCTACGGTTCCGCCGCCCCCGACAACGAGGCGGCCAAGGAGCAGGTCATGCAGATCCTTGCCGCGATGATCTATGGCGAAGAGGGATTTTTCTTTGTCTACGACTACGAGGGCCAGAACCTAGTGTCGCCGCGTCAGACAGAGTTGATCAATGGCAATCACTGGGACCTGACCGACAGCGAAGGCACCTATGTGGTGCGCGAGTTCATCGCAACCGCCCGCCAGGGCGCGGGGTATGTCGAACACCTCTGGCCCAAACCCTCGACCGGCGAAGAGGCCCGCATGATCACCTATGTCACTTCGTTTCCAAGCTGGCGTTGGGCGGTCGGCACGGGTGTCTTTATCGACGATGTGCTGGCCAGCGTCGCCGCAGCCCGCGCCGAGGTCGAGGCAAAGGTGCAGCGCACCTTCCTATATATCGGCGCGATCACCCTTGCGGCGTTGCTGGTGGTCTTTGCCTCCGGCCTTGTCCTGAACATCCGCGAGCGGCGGCTGGCCGATGCCAAGCTGCGCGAACTGACACAGCGGGTGCTGGACACACAAGAAGAAGAACGCGGTCGCGTGGCGCGCGAACTGCACGACGGGATCAGCCAAATCCTTGTCGGCGTGCGCTACGCGCTGGATGTGGCCCGCCGCCGCGTCGCTTCGGGCGATGCACGGGCGGCGGACACGCTGGCGAAAGGCACCGAGAACCTCGGGCTGGCCATTCAGGAGGTGCGCCGCATCAGCCGTGACCTGCGGCCCGGCGTCCTGGACGATCTGGGGCTTGGCCCCGCGATCAAGACGCTGGCCGAGGACTTCCGCACCCGCACCGGGATCGAAACCGAATTTTCGACCGTGGTCTTTCGCAACCGATTGGATCAGGACGCCAAGATTGCCCTCTACCGCATCGCCCAAGAGGCGCTGACCAATGTCGAACGCCACGCAAGCGCCACCCGTGTCAGCATCGACCTGCGCGGCCACCGCGCTGGCGCCACTCTGAAGATCGCCGATGATGGCATCGGGTTGCGCGGTGCGCGCACGCCCTCTCCCGGCATCGGGTTGCGCAACATGCAGGAACGGATGGACCAGCTTGGCGGTACGCTGCGCATCTTGTCCTCTCGCGACGGGACCCTTATCGAGGCACAGGTGCCGCTCAGCCATCTGCTGCCCCCCGAGGACGGCACCGTCACCCAATCCAAGGTCCGCGCATGAACCCTCGTCCCACCCGCGTCGTCGTTGTCGATGATCACCCGATGGTCGCCGAAGGTATCGAGGCCATCCTTGAAAGCTATGATGACATCACCGTGCTCGCCACGCTGTCAGACGGCCAGACCATGATCGACCGGCTGGAAGAGCTGTCGCCCGATGTCATCCTGATGGACCTGAACATGCCGGGGCTGGGCGGGCTGTCCGCGACGGAGATGATCCTCGAACTGCGGCCCGCGACGCGCATTCTGGTGCTGTCGATGCACGATTCGCGCGAATACATCACCACCGCGCTCAGCCACGGCGCGCGGGGCTATGTGCTCAAGGATGTGCCGACAGATGAGATCAAGCGCGCCATAGACACGGTGATGGCTGGGGACCGGTATCTATGCCCCGGAGCCGAAGGGGCGCTGACCCCGTCCGGGCAGGAACGTGAGCAACTGACCAACCGCGAACAGATGGTGTTGTTGCAACTGGCGCAGGGCAAATCGAACAAGCAGGTCGCCGAGGCGCTGGATATCTCGGTGCGCACGGTCGAAACGCACCGCAAGAACATCCGCCGCAAACTGGGCGTCAGCAGCACCGCCGAACTGATGCGCTATGCTCTGGAACATGGTGTCTTGCAGGGCACCGGCGCGAACCTCTGAAATGAGAGGCGCGCCGCTGCGGCAAAGACCTTGTCAGAGGTCGACGATCGGCCCCACCGGAACGCAATCTTCCCAAGCCTTGTAGACCATCGCGGGAATGACCTCTGCCTTTGGCACATCTGCCCCGGCATAGGCTGTGGACGACTTTGGCACGCCGCCCAGAGCAACGGCCAAACCCATCAACGCCACAAGCGCCACGGCCTTGCAGAGGGTGAAATCGCGGTAAAATACATTTTTCGGCATGACGATCTCCTCGTCTCCTGTGAACTCATGCACAGCATCGCGAAAGTTGCCTCTCCGAGCAACTCACGATGCCGCGCGCGAATGTTGCAAAACCCTTAATGCCCCCAGTGAACCGGTGCCCGCGTGACATGGGCATCCTCCCCAGAGGCATGGCTGCCGGCCTGAAGACCCATCGCCACAAGGATAAGCGCGGTCAGCGAAGCCGCCTTGAACAAAGAGAAATTTCGGATTGACCTGGACCGTAGCATGAGGCGTCTCACAAAGAATGAACTGTTTCGTTCACTCATGCCAGAACGGGAACCGGTGCTGCAATCGCCAATATGCGCATGAATGCACATCAAATATGCATGGCCAGCGACCGAAAGCGGAAATCATCGACACCGGCAACTTTTGCAAAGTCCGCCCGCATCGAAACGAAATTTGCTTTCTCCCACTTCACAGGTTGACGCCTAGTTCCTTGCGCCATAATGTCCCCGCGCAATGCAAGGGAGCCTCGGGCATGACCACGCTAGTGGTAATTGTAGGAGCAAGGCGCATGGGCCGGTAACGGAATCCCTATTAGGACCCCATGCGCCCCCGGAATAAACCTCGGGGGCTTTTTTGTGCGCAGAATTTCAGTGTCGTGAACGGAGAACATGCGATGACACGTCAGATGACCGGAGCGAAAATGGTGGTTCAGGCCCTCAAGGACCAGGGCGTGGACACGGTATTCGGCTACCCTGGCGGCGCTGTACTACCGATTTACGATGAGGTGTTTCAGCAAAACGATATCCGCCACATCCTTGTTCGCCATGAACAGGGCGCGGTTCACGCGGCAGAGGGCTATGCCCGCTCCACCGGCAAACCCGGTGTCGTTCTTGTGACCTCCGGTCCCGGTGCCACCAACGCGGTGACCGGCCTGACCGATGCGTTGATGGACTCGATCCCGATTGTCGTGCTGACCGGGCAGGTCCCGACCTTCATGATTGGCTCTGATGCCTTTCAGGAGGCCGATACCGTCGGCATCACCCGCCCCTGCACCAAGCACAACTGGCTGGTGAAGGACACCGCGCGGCTGTCGTCCACAATCCATGAGGCGTTCCACGTCGCCACCTCGGGCCGTCCCGGTCCGGTGCTGGTGGACATTCCCAAGGACGTCCAGTTTGCCAGCTCGCAGTATCAGGGCATCCCCAAGGCCGCGACCAGCCACTATCAGCCGCAGGTCAAGGGCGACATGCAGATGATCGAACATCTGGTCGAGGCGATCGAGATGGCCGAACGCCCGGTGTTCTACACCGGCGGCGGCGTGATCAACTCTGGCCCCGCCGCCAGCCAGCTTTTGCGCGAAATCGTCGAGGCGACGGGCTTTCCGATCACCTCGACGCTGATGGGGCTGGGTGCTTACCCCGCCTCGGGCAAGAATTGGCTGGGCATGTTGGGCATGCACGGTCTGTATGAGGCAAATCTTGTGATGCACGGCTGCGATCTGATGATCAACGTCGGCGCGCGGTTTGACGACCGGATCACCGGCCGAATCGATGCCTTCAGCCCCAACTCGCGCAAGGCGCACATCGATATCGACCCGTCGTCGATCAACAAGGTGATCAAAACCGATTTCCCGGTTGTCGGTGACGTGGGCCATGTTCTCGAAGACGTGCTGAACCTCTGGAAAGCACGGGGCCGCAAGGTCAACCGCGAGGCGATTGCCCGCTGGTGGAAGCAGATCGAAGAGTGGAAAAAGGTCGATTGCCTAAAGTACAAACCCTCCGAAGGCACCATCAGGCCGCAGCACGCGCTGGCGCGGCTTGAGGCGCTGACCAAGGACCGAGATCGCTATATCTGCACCGAGGTCGGTCAGCACCAGATGTGGGCCGCTCAGTATCTTGGCTTTGAGGACCCCAACCGCTGGATGACCTCCGGCGGCCTTGGAACCATGGGATACGGCACGCCCGCGTCGATCGGCGTGCAGATCGCGCACCCGGACTCGCTGGTGATCAACGTCGCCGGTGAGGCCTCGTGGCTGATGAACATGCAGGAGATGGGCACCGCGGTGCAGTACCGTCTGCCGGTCAAGCAGTTCATCCTGAACAACGAACGTCTGGGCATGGTGCGCCAATGGCAGGAATTGCTCCACGGTGAGCGGTATTCGCAATCCTGGTCCGAAGCGCTGCCCGATTTCGTCAAGCTGGCAGAGGCGTTTGGCGCCAAGGGCATCCTCTGCAAGGACCCCGCCGATCTCGATGACGCGATCATGGAGATGCTCGACTATGACGGACCGGTGATCTTCGATTGCCTTGTCGAGAAGCACGAAAACTGCTTCCCGATGATCCCCTCGGGCGCGCCGCACAACAAGATGCTGTTGGGCGATGCCTCGACCAAGGACGCCATCGGCTCAAAGGGCGCGGTGCTCGTGTGATCCTGCGAATCGCTTGCGCGATTCTGGCCGCCTTTGCATTTGCGGAGGCGGCCTTTGCACAACAAGAGCCCGATTGGTGGCCTGATCTCGGCGCTCCAATGGCGTTCCATCGCGGCTACTCTGGCGGCAACTGCATAAGCTGCACTTGGATTGCCGCTCAGGGTGTCATCACCGCTGACATACCTGCTGCCTTTCAAACCTTTCTTGATGAGCAGGCGCTGACCAACCTGTCAGGCGTCAACATCCACCTGAACTCACCCGGCGGGAATCTGGGTGCGGCACTGGCGCTTGGCCGTATGATCCGCGCGTCCGGTGCCGGAACGGTTGTGGCGGAAACAGCCGGCGTCAGAACCGACTACGGTCTGCACGATCTCTTTCTTGAAACCGATAAGCCTGCCTGCCTCTCCGCCTGCGTCTTCGCCTTCATCGGCGGCGAGACTCGCGTGGCCCGCAGCGACACCATCGGTCAAATGCGCGGATACCAGACCCATGGGCCACTCGGCGTGCATCAGTTCTATGGCCCCGACGCGGGCCCGGCCACAGTAGACCCGACCGTCAGGGTCGCGGATCAGGGCCGCACTGCGCTGTTGCTGGAATATGTGGCCGAAATGGGCGTGTCGGCCGAGCTTTTGGTGCTTGGGTTGAAAACCGGGCCACGAGACATGCGCCTGCTGACCGACGATGAGGTCACCGACCTGCGCATCGACACCGGCGCACAAGCAGCCCAAGCGCGGTTGACCGGCTATGCAAACGGCGTCGGCGTGGTCGAGATCACCCACCGCTCACGCCAAGCGCGGTATCGCCACGAATTCTTCTGCGATCGCGCGGGCGTTCTGCATCTCAAGATGCAGGTAACGTGGGACGGAACCAACTGGGGATCGGAACAAGAGGGCAACCTTGCGCATTTCTTTCAAACCCTGACCACCGTGAATTTTGGTTCTTTGCGATATCAAAGCGGCGCACACACCCGCCAGCCCGACGGCCTCATGCAGTCAATCGTGCAATTCACTCTCCCCGACAGCCAGAGCGGCACACTGGCGCAACGTGATGAATTCTGGTTTCAGAATGCAACGTCCAGCTGGTTTTCACAGGTCGCCGACGGGTTCAACTTTCGCCTGAGTCAGCCGCACGACGGTTTCCATCTGTTGCCAAAGCTGTGCCTGCCGTGACCTCCCAAGTGCCTGATCGCCTCTTGTGGCTCGACCGGGCCAAGGGGCTGGGCATCGTACTGGTTGTCTTCGGCCACGCGTGGCTGGGGGCGCAGGCGGCGGGGCTTTTGCCCGCCGACAGGCTTTTCCACACGGTCGAAAAGCTGATCTACAATTTCCACATGCCGCTGTTTTTTCTGCTGTCGGGCGTCACGTTCGAGGCATCCGCACGGCGAAAGCCACTGTCGCGCGGCGCGCGCGACAAGGCGCTGCGCCTGCTCTGGCCGCTCTTGCTGTGGACCTACATCTTTGCCGGTTTCCGCTATCTTGCGGGCGGGGCGATCAACAACCCCGAGGCGCTGTCCGATCTTATTGGCTGGCCGCTGCCGCCACGGGATCACCTGTGGTTTCTCTGGGCGCTGTTCCTGATCCAGATGCTGGCCCTTTTGATCGCCGTGCCCGGCGCGCGGGCGCGGCCCACATGGGTGTGGCTGGCACTGGCGGTCGGGGCTGCGGCGGTCGTGTCGCTGCCCGGTTTGCCGCTGGGTCCGCTGACGGTCAACGCCGCGCTGCATCTGGGGCTGTTCTGTCTGGGCGTCTGGCTGGCGCGGGCGGGTCCCCTGCCCTCTGGCCCTTCCGCCGGGCTCAAGGCGCTTTCGGTCTTTGCGCTGGTCCAGATCGTCAGCTTTGCCCTGCCTGAAAGCGTTCTGGCCTTTCAGGTCGTTGCCGCCGCGCTGTCGCTTTGCTTTGTGGTGATGCTGAACGCCCGCTTCGGCGCTTTGGGGCAACTGCTGGTGCGACTGGGCCAGCTTTCGATGCCGATCTATTTGGCGCACACACTGTTCACCGCTGCCACGCGCATCGGTCTGTTCAAAGTCACCGATGATCCGATGCTGCATCTGGCGCTTGGCACGGTCGCAGGACTGATCGGTCCGGTTGCGTTGTATTACGCGGTGCGCGCCGTCGCCTCCCCCCGCGTTCTGGGGTTCTGAGACCGCGCGTCACGAGGCCGCCGCCCGGTCAGACGCCGCGGTGATATGCGTGGCGATGGTCAGCAAAAGCGCATCGCGGCGCACAGGTTTGCTCAGAAAGCCATCCATTCCCGCCTCTGCGGCCGCAACGCGGTCCCGGTCAAAGGCGTTGCCCGTCAACGCGATGATCGGACGATGCGGCCAGCCACGCTGCCGCTCACGGTCGCGGATCAGCCGTGTCGCCTCCAGCCCGCTCATCTCGGGCATCGACAGATCCATAAGCACAAGGCCAAAGCGATTGGGATCGTATAGGTCCAGCGCGCGGCGGCCATTGTCCGCCAGCACCACCTTCGCCCCCCGCCGTTCCAGCATTTTCTGCGCCACCGCCTGATTGGTGCGATTGTCCTCGACGACCAGAACGCTCAACCCGTCCAGACGCATATCCTCGGCCGAGATCGGCGCGGCGTCCGGCGCGGCAAAGGCCACCGTCGGCAGCGGCAAATCCACGGTAAAGGTGGTTCCGCGACCCGCCTCTGACGTGGCAGTGATCGTGCCACCCATCGCAGAGACCAGCCGCTTGCAGATCGACAGGCCAAGGCCGGTGCCCTCAAACTGGCGCTCGTGCCCTTTGTGGACCTGTTCGAACGGATCGAAAATCACCGCCAGCCGATCCGCAGGGATGCCGATCCCGCTGTCGGTCAGGGTGAACCGAATTTCATTCCCGCACGAGGTCTTGCGCGACAGGTGCAAAATCACTTCTCCGGCCAGCGTGAACTTGATCGCATTGCCCATCAGGTTCATCAGCACCTGCCGGATGCGCAGGGCGTCACCCTCGACCAGATGAGGCACATCCGCATCAATAATGCACTGCAGCGACAGCCCCTTTTGCGCCGCCAGCGGCGACAACAGATCACTGATTTCATCCACAAGGCGCGTGATCTCAAACGCCGCCGTTTCCAGTTCCAGATGTCCGGCTTCAACCTTGGAGAAATCGAGGATGTCGGAAATCAGCGAGGTCAACGCCAGCGCCGCCCCCCGGATGGTGGCCACGTAACTTGCCTGTTCCGGGCCAAGGTCGGTTTCGGTCAGCAGGTCCGCCATGCCCACGATCCCGTTCATCGGGGTGCGGATTTCATGGCTCATATTGGCAAGAAACGATGACTTCGCCTCATTGGCGACATTGGCGGCGTCCCGCGCGGCGCGCAGTTCAGCGTTTTGATTGCGCAGATCGGTGATATCCGTGTGGACGATCACGTTGCCCAGCGGCGGGCGCGACGAGGCCTGCATCAGAAAACTCCGCCCGGAGTCGGGTATCTCCATCAGCACCTTGCGCCCTTCGAACAGCGCGTTCTGGACATCGCTGTGGGACGAAGGATCGTTCGGGGCCTTGTTCCTCTCGACGAGCAAGGCAAGGTGGTCGCGGACCGACACGCCGTTGGGCACATCCTCCGGCTGCAGTCCAAACAACTGTAGATACGCAGGGTTTACCTGTACGATTCGGTTTTCGGGATCGTCGAGTTGCGTCCCCGACGTCACCAGCAACCCCTCTCCCATGCCCTGAACGATCTCGGTCAGCAGGTGGTTGGTTTCCGACAGTTCATTGGCCTTGTCGATCAGGCTTTGTTCCAGAACAGCGGTCCGTTTGTTCAGTCCGGCCACCAGAGAATCCGTCACATCGGCCTTTCGCATGACCGCGCTGATGTTCAGCGTAATCCCGCGATACCCGGCAAATTCGCCGTCCTCTGACCAGATCGGCACAGCGCTGTCCATCAGGACCGCGCGACTTCCGTTAACCATGATGCGTTCATAGCTGAGGCCGCGCACCTCACGCTGATCGCGCAGCGCGTCCATCAGACGATCCAGTCCGGCCTCATCGCCGATCGTGTTGCCCTGATCCAGAATATACAACCCGTTCAACTGCTGTGCGGACAGTTGCAGGCCGGAATGGCGGATGTTGACATAGCTCAGCCGGTAATCGGCATCCGCCTCCCATGTCCATGCCGGCATGAGGTGAATGACATCCGCCCAGATTCTGGCGTCTTTTTCCCTCTCGGACATAAGTGGCATCTGATCCCCGGAAACGAACGCAATGCAATGGCACCGGCCTAGAGGGAAACTATTGACATGCCATTAAATCCCTCTGTTTGCCCGTTTTCATCGCTCTGCCCGCTGGCCAATTCCCGCAATCTTGGCTAACTTCCCACGCGGCCCGCGTCTTGTGGGTCGGCACCCCTCAGAAAGGCCCGGCGATGTCAGCACTGAAGATCAAGAAAGGTTCGAGCAAGCACTCTGCCTATAACCTCCGCCCCAATTTTTCGGATGTGCAGGAGACACACACCCTTGCGGTGCTGGTAGAGAACGAACCGGGTGTATTGGCGCGGGTCATCGGACTGTTCGCGGGCCGTGGGTACAACATCGACAGCCTGACCGTGGCCGAGGTCGACCATCAGGGACACCTCAGCCGCATCACCATCGTCACCACCGGCACGCCGCAGGTGATCGAACAGATCAAGGCCCAGCTTGGCCGCATCGTGCCTGTCCACGAGGTGCATGACCTCACGGTCGAGGGCAAATCGGTCGAACGGGAACTGGCGCTTTTCAAAGTCAACGGCACCGGCGACAAACGGGTCGAGGCGCTGCGTCTGGCGGATATCTTCCGCGCCAATGTGGTGGACTCGACGCTGGAAAGCTTTGTGTTCCAGCTCACCGGAACCCCGGACAAGATCGACGCCTTTGCCGATCTCATGCGCCCGCTTGGATTGGCCGAGGTTGCCCGCACGGGCGTCGCTGCTCTGGCGCGCGGCGTCTAATAGACTGACGACCAAAAACAAAATTTTGGCGCGACACCCACGACCGGGTATCGCGCCAAAATTTGTTTAATAGACCTATCTGGCGAAGACCACTTAACCGGCGCGGCGCGCCTCTGGAAAGCTCACGACGTTGTCGGCCGTACTGCTGCCCCTTGGACCGCGGTTGCGCAACTCGCGCACGATGGTCGGAGCATAGCCCGCATCCACACGGCGCAGATTTCGCGCCCGGCGGACATCGCGATCCTCACGCAGATCGAATTGGATCAGGTCACCCGCATCCAGATCGATCCCCTCGTGCACGCTCTGCTCCGCAGCCGTGTAATACGCAAGGTTTCCGTGATCTTCGCACCAGATCACGGCATTGCGGTCATCGACATCCGCCCACAAAACAACGCCTAGCATCTGATCCTGCATGTTACACCTACTGATGTTTGTAAGATGAAGGTGAACGAAACCTTTCGACCGCAATAGGTAATTTTCCGTGTCTTCGTCTTGATTTTTGTGGCGTGACCAGTCAACTTTGCCGCCAAATAGCATCACACATGACGCCAAGTAGCATCATGCATCGATGTAACAGGGGACAAGCGCGCGAAAATCCTGCAACTTAAAGGCGCTACAAGCCAGGACTGGGACATCATGTCGGTAAAGCCTGCCACAAACTCGAACACGCGCGGTCCGGCACCGGCCGAGTTACGCAGTATGCTCGGTGCCAATCTGCGCCAGTTGTCACAACGCGCACCGTCGATTTCCGCGCTCTGCCGAGATCTTGGGATCAACCGGACCCAATTCAACCGCTATCTCGCCGGTGAAAGTTTTCCACGCCCCGACGTCCTGCATCGCATTTGCTCATACTTTCAGGTCGACGCGCGCATCCTTTTGGAATCCGTCCAGGACATCGCCAACAACGATGCCGGCGTTCTGAACAACCCGGCGATCTCGGACTATCTTGGCAATGCGATGCGCCCGGTCAGCGAAGAAGAGTTTCCCAGCGGTTTCTACCGCTTTGCCCGCCGCAGCTTTCTGGATGAGCACATGTTTGTGCGCGGCCTGATCTACGTGTTCCGCAGCCGCGACGGCACCTTCCTCAAGGGGTTCGAGGCCAAGGACGCCATGCGCCAGCAGGGCTTGCCCAGCGATCCCTCGACGCGTGAGTTCCGCGGCGCGGTCATGCCGCAAGAGGACGGCATCGCCGCCCTTGTCAGCCGCCGGGGGGCGACCACGACCTCTTTCAACTTCCTCGCGCGGATTCCGTCGTTCGAAAACAACTTCTGGGTCGGATACGTTACCCGCACCGTGCGCGAGAACGTCGCCGGGCGCCGGGTTGAACGGCTGGTCTATGAATACCTGGGCAAGGACATGGCCCATGTCCTGCCCGCCGCCCGCAGCGCAGGCTTTTGTGCCGAGGGCGATTTGCTGGCCTATCAGCGCAATCTTCTCAAACCGTCCGAACCCTTCGTGTAACACCCGGCTCAACCGGCCTGCGGTCGCTGTGATACAAACTGTGTCGGGTTTGATCGGTTCAAGTCCGCTTTCTGCGTCTAACCGGGATACTGTCCCACGTCAGCAGAAGGCCCGCCCCGATGACCCTTCCTCCGACCGATCTTGCCAGCGTCCGTCGCCCCGTCGCTCAGGCCAACGGCCTGCCGAACGCCCACTACATCGACCCCGAAGTCTTTGCCGAGGAACGCGAGGCGGTCCTGTTCCGCCAGTGGTCCGGGCTTGCCGTCACCGCCGATGTCCCCGAAGAAGGCGATGCCAAGCCGATCACCTTTCTCGGCATGCCGCTCTTGCTGCTGCGCGGTCGGGATGGCGCTGTGCGGGTCTTTCAGAACATCTGCCGCCACCGGGGCATGATCCTTGTCGAAGAACCCCGCAAGATCGAGGGCGCGATCCGCTGCCCCTATCATTCGTGGTGCTACGGCACCGACGGTCGTCTTGTCAGCACACCCCATGTCGGCGGCCCCGGACACAACACCCATGATGCCATCGACCGCGCCACCCTTGGCCTGATCGAGGTGCGCAGCCACATCTGGCGCGATGTGGTCTGGATCAACGTCTCGGGCGATGCCGCCCCATTCGAAGAGGCCATGGGTGAGGTCATGACCCGCTGGGCCGAGTTCGAGAAACCGCTATTTCACGGCGGATCGGACAGCACGATTACGCTGGAGGTTGCGACCAACTGGAAACTCGCGGTCGAAAACTACTGTGAGAGCTATCACCTGCCGTGGGTCCATCCCGGCCTGAACTCTTACTCGCGGCTGGAAGATCACTACAACATCGAACAGCCGGGCCACTTTTCCGGTCAGGGCACCGAAGTCTACCGCCAGGTCACCAATGAGAACGGCGATCCTTTCCCGGACTTCGACGGTATCTCTGACAAATGGGACACCGCCGCCGAGTACATCGCGGTCTATCCAAACGTCCTGTTCGGCGTTCACCGCGACCACTCCTTTGCCATCGTCCTTTTGCCCGAAGGCACCGGCAAGACGGTCGAACATATCCACCTCTACTATGCGCAACCCAAGACCGACAGCGGCCTGCGCCAGCGCAATACGCAACTGTGGAAGACGGTCTTCGAGGAAGACATCTTTGTCGTCGAGGGGATGCAACGGGGCCGCCACGCCAGCGGCTTTGACGGCGGGCGCTTTTCACCCGCGATGGACAGCCCGACCCATTGCTTTCACGACTGGGTGGCCGCGCAGGTACAGGCCTGCCGCGACATGGCCCGGGCGGCAGAGTGAAACAGCTCGACGACAGGCTGCATGAGGCGCACGCGCGGGATGACCGCGCGGCGCTGGTGGCCCTTTACGCGCAGGCGGCCGAGACGGTGAACGACCTTGACGCCGCCTGTTTCTACCTGACCCACGCCTATGTCTTTGCGCTGGAACTGGGCGATGCCCGTGCTGCGGGGCTGCACGCCCGGCTCAAGGCCGAAGGGCGCGAGGCCTGACCCCGGCGCCCTCCGGGCCGGGTTATTGCTGGACCGATTCCAGATAGTAGGCGATCGACAGAACCTTACCGAGACCAAAGAGGACATCAGCGTCCGAGGTGTCACCGCCGCTTTCGGACCGAAAGACGGCACCGTAAACCGGCATCGGCCCGCCATGGGCGCGCAAACCGGTGCGACCGTCGATAATGTGGATCACGTCGAGCATCGGGAACTTTCCATCGGCGTCAGCGCTCAGCAAGGTCAGATCGGGCACCATGACCGTCATCATCTGCGTCATCGGGCCGTCACCCTTGGCGTCCATGCCGTGGCACGTGGCGCAATACTGGCCGAAATACGAGGCGCCGACCTCGGCGTTCTGGGCCTGAGCCATCCCGACCGCCAGCGTGGTGGCGCCGAGCAGGGTCAGTGCTGTGGACAGTTTTCTCATTTTCCCCTCCTGATACGTTGTTGCCCGCCCCGCGCCGCTCCTCCCGGGCGGGGCAAGATACATATACCGAATGGAATGCGAAAATGCGTTGACGCAGGTCAACGGGCCGCCACCTGCCCGGAGTGTCAGTCAGGCGGCCACATGCGCCCCGGCGTCATGGCTCTGGCCATAGGCCACCATGTCATACAGATGCCACGTCGCATGACCCAACAATGGCAGCGAGATGAACAGCCCCAGAAACCCGGGCAGCATCGACACCAGCGTCACCACCGCAATAAAGACCGCCCAGCCCAACATCGGCACAGGGTGCGCCTGCACGTAGGAAAAGGACGTGATCATCCCGGTCACGAAGTCGATCTCCCGGTCCAGCAGCATCGGCAGCGACAGCACGGTGATCATGTACAACAGCGCAGAGAAAATCGCGCCCACCGCCGTGCCCACCGCCAGCATCGTCAGACCGTTCGGGGTGAAATAGATGTCCAGTGAGCTGGACACATTGGTCATCGTCGACAGCCCCAGAAACAGCGCAAAGATCATATGCGCCAGAAAGAACCAGAACAGAAAGACGACAAGGATGATCGCGCCCAGCCACGGCAACTGACGCCCGGACTCACGCTTGACCACCCCAAGGATCTGCATCCAGTCCAGCGGGCGGTCCTGTTCGATCCGGCGGCTCACATCGTAAAACCCCACCGCCGCAAAGGGCGCAATCAGGGGAAAGCCGATGGCGGCAAAGACCAGCCAATAGCTTTGTCCGGTGATCCAGGTGATCCAGGCCATAAACCAGCCGCCCAGCACGTAGACCAGTGCGAACAGCAGGGCAAACCCCGGCGCGCGCCTGAAGTCGCGCCAGCCGCGCCGCAACGCCTCTTTCAGCAGGCCCGCATCGACCGGACCCAACTCCGGCACACCGGGTTTGGGGGTATCAGGCACGGCTTTCCTCCCACGCTCAGCCCATCGCTCTGCATTCAGTAAAGGGCATGTGAATGACCGGCGTCAACCGCCCCCGTAAACCCGCGCAGACCCGCGCGCGGCCCCCGGCCGCCTGCCGCAACGGGCGGCTCTGCCAAAGTACGGATATCACGACCCGAACACGCGCAGGCCGAGCCTTGGCGTTTGCCGCGCGATTGACTACATTTCAAAGACCATTTTTAGGTCCGTGGTATTTGAGGTCCCTGTCATGTTCCCTTGTCGCTGCTTGCCAATCGCCTTTGCCGGACTGCTGATGGCGCAGGCGGCCGCCGCTCAGGACGGCCCCGGTGACATCAATCCCGCCGAACAACTGATGGCCGACATTCTGATTGCCGTGGCCGAAATTGAACTGGACCTGAAAAATCGTGGGGCAGAGGTGAGTGAGCCGCCGGACGGTTCCGGCGATCTGCTGGACACAACCCGCGACCGGGTTGCGGCGCTGGACGCTGTCGACCTCCCCGAACCCACCGTCGAGGTACCCAAGGACGACCCACCCGAAATCGTGTCGCCCGAAATCGATCCGCCCGAAATCGATCTGCCAGAGGCCGTCCCCCCTGAGGTGGACGTCGCCAAGGCCGATCCGCCTGTCGTCGACGGCACGCCTGACGGGATTGGCGTGACGCCCGTCTCGCGCAACGGCATCAGCGTCCACAGCACGCTGTTTCAGGATCTCACCGCCGACGAGATCGCCAAACTGCCCCAAGCGGACCCCGATCGGTGCAGCGAACTGGGCGACTGGTTCCTGACCCTCGATCTGCAACGGGACTTTCTGGCCTTCTTCGTAGCCGAAAAGACCAATGTCCGTATCTGCCGCCGGTTGGGACAATCCTGGTTCATCAAGCGCGCAAGCAATGGCAACCGCGCGCATCTGGTGGCCGCGATCCAGTGAGCCGCGCGCCGCTCCGCGATGGAACACTCCCCGGACCGATCTCGTCTTTGCTGAACCCCGGCTACCGCCCCGCCGCGTAGGCCTGCATCAGGCGCGGCGTGGCCCCGGCGCGCAGGACCCCGTCCGCACCGCGCGCCACCGCCGTCAACCGGCCCAAGGTCCAAGGTTCCGCCTGCGTAACCCGGTGCCCGCGCCCGCGCAGCGCCTCGACCGCGCCGGGGGCAAAACCCGGCTCGACCAGCAGCGCGCCCGGCTCTGACCCGCGCGGGTAAAAACTCGACTGCAAATGCCCCGACAGCACCAGCGGCGCGTCAATCGCTGCTTGCAGGTTTGCCCCGTGATGCACCAACCGCAGCAACAGGAACAACTGCCACTGGTCCTGACTGTCGCCACCCGGCGTGCCAAAGGCCAGCCGCGTCCCGTCCGGGCCGCGCGCCATCGACGGCGTCAATGTCGTGCGCGGCCGTCGCCCCGGTGCCAGCGTCGTCGGCAGCCCCTCGTCCAGCCAGAACATCTGCGCGCGGGTGTTCAACGGCACGCCCAGCCCCGGCACCACCGGGTTCGACTGCAACCAGCCGCCCGAGGGCGTGGCCGACACCATATTGCCCCAGCGGTCCACCACATCCAGATGCACGGTATCGCCTTCGCGCTTGTCCAGATGCGCCATGGTGGGCTCTCCGCCACCGGCCCCTTTGGCCGCCGGGATCGCCCGCGCCGCCCGCGCGACAAAGCGCTCTGCCAAGCTCTCCAACCCCGGCACCAGACCCGGCCTCTGCTCCATCGAAGCCCACGGCCCGATCAGCCCGGCCCGCTCTCGGGCATAGTCCTCAGACAGCAGATGCGCCGCCGGAATGTCGAAATGCGCGGGATCGCCGTAATAGGCTTCGCGGTCCGCAAAGGCGAGCTTCATCGCCTCCACCGCCAGATGCACAAAATCCGCCTCCAGCGGTCCGGCCTCGCCGATGCCGGTCTGCGCCAGCAGGTTCAGCGCCTGCAACAGCGCCGGTCCCTGCGTCCAGAACCCGCCTTTCCAGACGTCCCAACCGTGATAGCCCCCCTGCAAGGCCGGTTCGACCGTGGCCTGCCACCCGGCCATATCGCCCCCGGTCAGCACCCCCTTGCGGCGCGCGCCGGTGCCATCCATCACACAGGCGTCGCGCATGTAATCGTCGATCGCCTCGGCCACAAAGCCCTGCGCAAAGGCCCGCCGCGCCGCCTCGATCTGCGCCTCGCGGCCCGCGACAGCCTCTGCCTCGGTCAAAAGCCGCGTCCAGAATCCCGCCAGTTCCGGGTTCCGGAACAGGCGGCCCGCCACCGGCACATTGCCTCCGGGCAGCCAGACCGCCGCCGAGGTCGGCCATTCGGCGCGGAACAGATCGGCATGATCCGCGATCACCCCGGCGGCGCGGGCAAGGATCGGATGCCCGGCTTCGGCATAGTGGATCGCCGGTTCCAGCACGTCGCGCAGGGACATCGACCCGTGATCGCGCAGCATCAGCATCCATGCGTCAAAGGCCCCCGGGATCACCGTCGCCAACAGGCCAGAGCCGGGGATCAGGTCCAGCCCCTGATCGCGGTAATGCGCCACCGTCGCCCCGGCGGGGGCCGTGCCTTGCCCGCAGATCATCTGCGGCGCGTCGTCTCCGGCAGGCCAGACCAGCGCGGGCATATCGCCCAGCGGGCCGTTCAACTGCGGCTCTACCACGTTCAGCACAAAACCCGCCGCCACCGCCGCGTCAAAGGCATTGCCGCCCGCCTCCAGCAGCTTCATCCCCACGGCGCTGGCCAGCCAGTGGGTGGTGGCGACCATGCCGAATGTCCCGGTCAGTTCCGGTCGTGTGGTAAAATCCATGTCGCCTCTTTCTGCGTCTTAGCTGTCCTGAAACCTACGCAGGTATGCGCGCGCGAACCAGACGTGATCGGGGACCGCGCCCTCTGGCAATTCGACCCCGTCGGAGGACAGCACGCGCTGCCACCGCGCCGTGGCCGTCGACATGTCGCCGGGCAGGCCGATATCGCTCAGCATCTGCGCCGCCTCGTCCATCTCGGCGGCACGACGCGCGCCATGCACAAGGCTGCGCTCAAAGTTATAGGCCGCGCGGGCGGGCACATCTATGCCCGGATGGCCGTCCTTGAGAGAGGGGAAAACCTCATCCTCGACCCCTGCCGCCACCGCCGCCAGCACGCATTCGGCGGTCAGCGCCTCCATCCCCTTGACCATGATAGAGCGGACCAGCTTGATCGACGAGGCACGGCCCACCGTTTCGCCCACCACCCGCACCTGCATCGGCAAGGCGGTCAGCATCGGCGCGACGCTCTCTGCCTGAGGTCCTGAGATCAGGCAGGGCACCAGATTGCGCTTGGGATGCACCGGCGCCATGACCGCCACATCCAGATACCGCCCGCCCGCCGCCGTCACGATCCCTTCGGCCCGCTGTTTTGAGGCTGGCGCACAAGAGTTCAGGTCACACCAAAGCGCGCCGGGGGCCAGATGTGGCGCGCAGGTCTGCGCCGCCGCCACCGCCTGATCCGCCGTCACCGTCGAGAACACCAGATCCGCGCCCGCCAAGGCCTCTGCCGCGCTGGTGCAGGCGGTCACGCCCAGCCCTTCGGCGCGATTGGCGATGACGGCTGCCGTCTCAGGCGACGCGGTCTTGATGTCCCACGCCCGGATCGCCCCTGCCCGTGCGCCCCCCCAGCCCGAGATAAAGGCCGAGGCCGCCTCACCCAGACCCACAAAGGCAATGCGACCCTCAGACATGGCGCCCTCAGACATGGCGCCCAATGAACTCTGCCGCGCGGGCAAAAGCCTGATCCGCAGCGTCTCCGACATAATCCGCAGGCCGCGCGTCATTGGCAAAGGCGTGGCCTGCCCCCTCGTAGGTGAACACCTCCATCTCGGGCCAGTAGGCCCGCGCGGCATCCAGCATCGCGGGCGGCACATGGCTGTCCTCGGCCCCCCAATGCCCCTGCACCGGTGCGGTCAGCGGCGCGATCTGGTAGGCATCCAGCCGCGTGCCATAGAACGGCACCGCGCAGGCCACGTCCGACACCTGCGCCGCACGGATCGCCAGCCCGCCGCCCCAGCAAAATCCCAGCGCCGCCACCTTGCCGCCGCGCACCGCCAGCATCGCTACCGTCGCGTCGACGTCTTTCATCACCGTGTCCAGATCACAGGCCAGCATCAGGTCGCGCCCCTTGGGGGCCTCCGCAAAGGGGATCACAGCCCCCTTTTGCTGGCGGTCGAACAGCGCCGGGATGGCCACGTCATAGCCCATCTTGGCAAAGCGCGCCGCCACGCCCTTTAGCTGGTCGGTCACGCCGAAAATCTCTTGCAGGATGACGATCCCGCCGCGGCGATCCCCCACCGCCTCAACCAGCCAGCAGTCCAGCACATGGCCGTCCGCCGCCGTCACTTCGATCATCATGTCTCTTGCCTTTCAAAGGGGTCGCGCCGCGCGGAAATCGCCCCCGCGCGGCGCGGAAAATTCACTCGCCGACCGCGATCCCGGCCTCTTCGAAATACTTCAGTGCGCCGGGGTGGTACGGCACCGCCGAGGCCGGGGCCATCGTCGCCGCATCCGCCCGCGCAAAGGCCCCAAAGCTGGCTTTCAGCGCATCCTTGCCCTCGGCCACCGCCTTGGTCATCTGATAGACCAGATCGTCACTGACATCGCCGTTGGTCAGCAGCACCCAAGGAATGCTCATCAGGTTTGCGCCAGCGTTCTGCAAGCCGGTGATCTTGTCGTTCTGCGGCAAGGAGACGATGTTGCCCGCTGGCAGATACTCCTTAAAGGCCGCTTTCCCGGCCTCTGAATCGTCCAACGAGATGTAGCACAGCCCGCCGCGCCCCTGTAGCTTGACCGCCGCCTGCTGACCCGCGCCGGAATTCAGACTGACCAGCGCAATGTCGACCAGCCCGTCCCCCAGCGCGTTGATGCCCGCGACAAAGCTGGCCACCGGCACTTGCTGGAAATCCTCATAGCTGAGACCCGCGTTGGCCAATCCCCCGGCGATGTAAAAGGGGATGATCGTGGACGAAGTGTATTCAGAGGCAATGCGCAGCTCGCCCGCCTTGTCCTTCAGTTCGGCCACCGTTTCCAGACCCAGATCACAGGGTGCCATGATCGAGGTGGTCAGCGGGAACATCGTGCCCACCAGCCGGATATTGGGATGCGCCCGGTCGTAGTTGCCGGTGCCCTCAAAGGCGTATTCCGCCTCGACCCCGTTGGAGAACCCGAAATCCACCTCACCCGAGTGGATCAGCGGCAGATACCCCACCAAAGGCTGCGTGCGCGCGGTGATGCCCGCCTCATTGGCAACCTTGGCCACCGCCTGCCCGGTGTTATACGCCAGCGACCCCTGCGCGCCGCTGGCCACCGTGACCACCTGCGCCCCGGCCACCCCGGCGGATACGCTCAGCGCCACCGCGCCGCCCAGCATCGTGCCTTTGAGAAATGTCATGTCATCGTCCTCCCTGGTTCCGTTTTCTTGTGTTCGTTGGTCTCGCGCGCCCGGATCAGCAGGACGCCTGCCAGAACCGCCACCGCCAATGCCGCCGGGATGTGCCATGCCGCCGCGCCGGGCAAAAAGCCCAGCGGCAGCGTCACAACCCCCAACCCGACAAAGCCCAGCCGCAGCAGTGCCGACAGCCGCGCGCCCCAAAAGCCCACGATCCCCGCCGTCACCGCGCCAATGCCGATCACGGCAAGGCACAGGTTCAGCGCAATCGCCGCCCAATGACCTGTCATCAGGATTTCAGGCGTCGCGACAAAGACAAAGGGCAGGATAAACGCGGCCCAGCCGACGCGCATCGCCGCCAGCCCGGTGCCCAGCGGGTCATCCCGCGTGATTGTCGCCGCCGCAAAGGCCGCCAGCGCCACCGGGGGCGTGATCATCGACATCATGCCGAAATAAAGGATGAACAGATGCGCCGCGATCTGGTCAATCCCCGCTTCCACCAGCGAAGGCGCGACCAGCGCCGCCAGCAGCACATAGACGCCAGAGGTCGGCATCCCCATCCCCAGCACGATGCAGATCAGCGCCGAAATCCCCAGCAGCAGCACCACATTCGCGCCCACCGCGTCCACCAGCACCAGCGTCAGGGCAAAGCCCAGTCCGGTGATGTTCAGCACCCCGATGACAAAGCCCGCCGCCGCCACCACTAGGATCAGATCGACCATGCCGGTGCCGGTCTCGACAAAGGTCCGCCATAGCGTGTGCAGGCTCAGCCGCTGGCCGCGATAGCTGCGCAGGAAACTGACCAGCACGATCACCAGCGCCGACAACAGCGCCGAATCCGCCGGGTCCATCCGCCACCAGAACAGTGCCCCCAGCAGCACCCCGAACGGCAGGACAAAATGCCAGCCCTCGCGCAACACCTGCCGGACGGTCAGCCCGTCCACCTCTGTCGGCGCAATCCGGTCGCGCCCGGCGATCAGGTCCACCTGCAGAAAGACGCTGAAGTAATACAGCGCCGCCGGCAACAGCGCCGCGCCCGCGACGGTGAAATAGGAAATGTCCAGAAACTCGGCCATCAGAAAGGCCGCAGCCCCCATGATCGGCGGCGTCAACTGTCCCCCGGTCGAGGCCACCGCCTCGATCGCGCCCGCATCGCGTTTGGTATAGCCGCCGCGCTGCATCAGCGGAATCGTGACCACACCGGTTGTCACCACGTTTGACACCGCGCTGCCAGAGATCGACCCGAACAACGCCGAGCCGACGACAGAGATCTTGGCGCTACCGCCCCGCGACCGGCCCGTGGCCGCCATCGCCAGATCGGTGAAAAACGCCCCCCCTCCGGCGGCGAACAGCAGCTTGCCAAAGAACACGAACAGCAAAACGATGATCGTGCCCACCGCCAGCGGCGTCGAAAACACCGCGTTGGGGTCAAAGCCGACGTATTGCACCAGACGCTCGGGCGACAGTTCCTTGCCAATCAACCGCCCCGGCACCTTGTCGGCAAACAGCGCATAGATCAGGAACACCCCGACGATGGAAAACAGCATCCAGCCCGCGCGCCGCCGCACGCCCTCCATCACCGCAACCACCACCACAGAGCCGACAAGCGTGATCTGCCAAGGCCGGTAGGCCTGTTCCTTCAGCAGCCAGACAAAATCCCATGCGGCGTACATCAGCACGCCAAAGGCGGTCAGCGCCAAGGCCCCGTCGATCCAGCCCATCCCCGGCTTTTCGTTGCCCCGCCAGTCAAAGTTCAGATAGGCGATGGTCAGCGCCAGACCCAGTTGCAGCGCCATATACTGCTGCGTCAGCACCGCCACACCCAGCCGCGTCGGCGCCTCAAGGTTCCACAGGATACAGGCCACCACCATGGTGACCGCCAGACCGGCGATCACCCCGTCCCGGAGGCCCTGCGCGGTCATGCGCCCTCCTCGGGCCAGTACAACCGCATCGGATTGTCCACCAGCAACCGGCGTTGCAGATCGGCTGTCGGCGCGATCCGCGGGATCACATCCACCAGCGCGCCATCGTCCGGCACATGGCTTTTCATGTTGGGATGCGGCCAGTCGGTGCCCCACAGCACCCGGTCCGGAAACCGCTCGACCAAGGCACGCGCAAAGGGCACCACGTCATCATAAGGCGGCCCCGCCACGGTCAGCCGCTCCGGGCAGGATACCTTGACCCAATAGCGCGCATCCTCGGCCAGAAAGTCCATAAACCCGCGGAACCGCGCGCCGTCGACTCCCGCCGTCACATCCGGCCGCCCCATGTGGTCGACCACGACAATCCCCGGCAACCGCCGCACAAGGGGCGCAACCTCGTCCAGATCCTGCCCCTCGAAATAGACGACGATATGCCAGCCCAGCCGCGCCACCTTTTCGGCGATCCGCTCAAACACTGCATGAGGCGTGGCCTCGACCAACCGCTTGATGAAATTGAACCGCACACCACGCACACCCGCGCTGTCCAGCGTGCGCAACGCGTCCTCCGTCACATCCGCGCCAACGATGGCCACGCCCCGCGCCATGCCGTTTGCGCCCTCCAGCGCATCCACCAGCGCGGCGTTGTCCTTGCCATGACAGCTTGCCTGCACAATAACATTGCGCGCAAATCCCAGATGATCGCGCAGCGCAAACAACTGCTCCTTGGGCGCATCGCAGGGCGTGTACTTGCGCTCTGGCGCGTAGGCAAAAACCTCCCCCGGCCCAAAGACATGGCAATGCGCATCTACGGCCCCCTCGGGCGGCACATAGTCCGGCACCTTGGGCGCGGCGTGAAACGGCAGATAACCCTCTGTCATCCCGGTCATGATATTTCCTCCCTCGGGAACACCATCCCGTCCATCAGTTTGCGCGCAGTGCGCAGCACCTCCGCGCGTGTCACCACGCCCGCCTCCACATGCCCCACCACGGTCATCTCTCCGGTTGGATGCTCGACCGAGACAACGCGCAAATCCCCCTCCGGCAGGTCCGCCAGATCATGCCCCACGGCCCCCGGCGTCAGACAGGCGGTCGCCACGCTGACCGCGCCCAGCACGCCAATTGCCTTGTGGCAGCGGTGCGGAATGAAGGTCCGCGTCGCAATCGCCCCACCACTCCGGGCCGCGCTGACCAGCGTCATCTTGGGCACGGATTTCTCCGCCACGTCGCCAAGGGTCATCATCGGCCCAGCGATCAACCGGATCGCCTCCAGCCGCGCCCGCAGACCCGCATCGGCCTCAAGCGCCTCGGGGTCTTCATCGCCCACAATGCCCAGATCCGCCGCCCGCAGCATCACACAGGGCATCCCGTTGTCGATCAGCGTGACCTCGACCCCCTCGATCACATCCACCGCCTTGCCGGTCGGAAACAGCGCCCCGCAGCTGGACCCGGCGGTGTCACGAAAGGCAATCGGGATCGCCGCCGCCCTGCCCGGCACCCCATCGATCCGCGCATCGCCCGCATAGCTGACCCGCCCGCCCGGCGTTGCCACCCGCGCCACCGCCACCTGCCCGGTGTTTTCCATCCAGATCGTCACCGGGGTCTCCGCACCGCGCGCAGGGACCAGCCCGCGCTCAATGGCAAAGGGTCCGACACCGGCAAGGATATTGCCGCAGTTCTGCGCATCCGTCACCACGGCGCGGTCGACAAAGACCTGTAGGAACAGGTAATCCACGTCGATCCCCTCCCGCGCAGAGGGCGCCACCACCGCCACCTTCGAGGTCAGCGGATCGCCGCCTCCCATCCCGTCGATCTGGCGCGGATCGGGGCTGCCCATGACCCCCAGCAACAGCGCATCCCGCGCTGCCACGTCCCCCGGCAGGTCCGAGGCAAGGAAATACCCGCCCTTCGACGTGCCTCCCCGCATCCACATGGCGCGCAGCCCGTCAGACATAGGTCAGACCCTTTTCGGCCAGCTGCCCACGCATGTCATAGATGTCCAGTCCCAACTCGCCCGAGGCCAGCCGCACCCGCTTGGTCTCTTCGGCATCCAGCCGCGCCTGCGCCTTTTCCATGACCGCCGCCGCCTCCAGCCGCGGCACCACGCAGACCCCGTCGTCATCGGCCACGACCACATCGCCGGGGTGAACATGCGCCCCGGCGCAGACCACAGGCAGGTTCACATCCCCCGGCGTCTCCTTCACCGTCCCCTGCGCCGAGACCGCCGTCGACCAGACCGCAAACCCCATCGCCCGCAGATCGCGCGTATCGCGCACGCCTGCGTCGATCACCAGCGCGCGACAGCCCCGCGCCATGGCGCTGGTCGCCAGAAGATCGCCGAAATACCCCATGTCACAGGGCGCGGTCGGCGCCAGCACCAACACATCCCCCGGCTGCACCTGTTCGATCGCCACATGCAGCATCCAGTTGTCCCCCGGCGGCGCGCTGATCGTCACCGCCGACCCGGCCAGCCCGAAATCCTGCTGGATCGGCCGCATACCAGAGGCCATCAGCCCGCGCCGTCCCATCGCCTCATGCACCGTGGCGACACCCGCCGACCCCAGCCGCGCGATCACATCCGCATCGGCCCGTTCGATCTCCTGCACCACAACCGCCATTTTCCGCTCCTCCCAGTGTGTCGTCTCTTGTATTTCTTCTTGGACCAAATACCTCCGGGGGAGAGGCCAAAGGCCGAGGGGGCAGCGCCCCCTACCCGCCCGACACCGGCGGCGTCCCGTGGGTGTGGAAACTCGGGATCGTCTTCAGCCCCCAGGCCTGCCCCCGCTTGCGTTCGCTTTTGGTCCAGACCACCGGCTCCCAGTCGGGCGCAAGGATCAGCCGCGCCCCGGCATTGGCCAGTTCCACCCGGTTGCCCGCGGGCTCCCAGACATACAGGAAAAACGTACCCTGAATGGCGTGCTTGTGCGGCCCGGTCTCGATATGCACCCCGGCCTCAAGGAACAGATCGGCGGCGCGCAGGATGTCCTCGCGCTGGTCGGTGGCATAGGTGACATGATGCAGCCGCCCCATGCCGCCGCCCTGTTCTTCGGTGCAGGCAAGGTCATAGGTCTTGTTGTTGACGGTGAACCAGCAGCCCCCGAGGCGGCCATTGTCCAGCTGGATCATCTCTGTCACACGGCTGCCCAGACAGACCTCCATGAACCGCCGGAACTCGGCAACATCCGAGGCCAAAAGGTTCAGGTGGTCGATGCGCCGGGGCGGCACGCCGGTGAACCGGCTGGCGGTGTTCTTCAGCGCCGGGGTGTCGCCCGCGCCCGGTTCCGCCCGTCGGGTGTCCCAGTAAATCTCGAAGACATGGCCAAACGGGTCCTCAAAGCGATACGCCCGCCCGTGGCCCAGATCGCCCTCGACCCAGCCGTGGGTCTTGAAGCCGCTGGCCTCGATCACCGCCACCCGCCGCGCCAGCGCCTCGGGCGAGGCGGCGCGATAGCCGATATGCCCCACCCCGGTGGTCGCCGCAGCGGTCAGCTTCAGCGAATGAAACTCGTAATCGTCCCAGGCCCGCAGATAGGCGCTGTCGCCATCCCGCGCCGACAGCTTAAGCCCGTAGACCTCGGTGAAAAAGGCCAGACTCTCGTCGAACCTGTCGGTCAGCATTTCCACATGGCCCAGATGGGCGATGTCAAAGCTCGGATTGGTCGCTGTGGTCATGACGCTCCCCCCCGGAGATGTCTCAAAGCACGTCCACGGTGCGCGGAAAGACCGACTGAAAGCCTTCGGCATACTGGCAGTCGCGCCCGCCGGACTGGCCACCGGAGTTGCGCTTGAAATGGTTGGCGCGCTGCTGCGCCACTCGGGTGTAATAGTCCCACAGATGGACCTGCCCGTTCATGCATTCCATGGCGGCGCGCTTTTTCTCCCAGACCGGGGTGATGTCCAGAAACACATCCGGCTTCCATCCCATCTGCTCGGTCTGGTGCGGCTCGAACAGGTACAGTTGCGGCGCGCCCAGCACCTTTTCACCGGGGTTGTGCCCCCAGGCCTGCGCGATCATCCGGCATTCCAGCGCCACCTGCGTCATATACATGTGGTCGGTGTTGTAGGGGTCGTACTGGCTGTGGCTCATCATGAAAGACGGCTGCACCCGCCGGATCAGATCGACCAGCGCAAACTTGTCGTCCTGTTCCAGATGCAAAGGGTAATCGCCCAGATCGAAACAGACCAGTGCCTGCGCGCCAAGCGCCTCTGCCGCCGCCTCGGCCTCGGCGCGGCGGATGTCCTTGACCTCGTCCAGCGACTTGCCCTCTTTCCACAACCGCGCGCTCTCGCCGCGTTCGCCAAAGGACAGGCAGGCCACCGTCACCTCATAGCCCAGTTCCGCGTGCAGCGCGATTGCCCCGCCGCAGCGCCAGACAAAATCCGCCGCATGCGCCGAAATCACCAGCGCCGTCTTTGTATCGCTCATACCAAAGGTCCTCCCCCGTGGCCGTCAGTCTGCCCTGTCATGGCCTGACCTGCCAATTCCAAACCCTGCGAAGGTCATGAATTTTTGCTATAGCAGTATCAAGAAACCGCTGACGGAAAGATGCCCCTTCCCGCCCGGTTGCGCACGGTGATGCAACCCCGACCGTCTTCCTCTGCCCGGTCTAGGCGGTCAGAATTTCGCGCCCCAATGCGGGTGCCGGTCATCAATGACCAGCGGATGGGAATGCTCGCGGTGTCCGGCCAGATGCGGGTCATCCAGCGGCAGGTTGTCGTGCCGGTGCGGCACCGGCCCGGCCTCTTCCACCGGCCAGAGCCGCCGCGACAGTCCCACGCCCGCGCCCGCCACAACCGCCAGCACGATCAGCGCGGGGACCGCGCCGTAAACCGTCATCACCCACCCCGACAACGGATAGGTCAGCAGCCAGCAGGCATGGCTCAGCGCAAATTGTGCCGCAAAGACCGCCGGGCGATCCTCTGGCTGGGCCGAGCGTTTCAGCAACCGCCCCGAGGGCGTCAGCACCGCCGAATAGCCCAGCCCGACCAAAACCCAGACCGCCGCCAGCAGCGGCCATGTCAGGCCGGTGGCGGCGATCCCCACCGCCAGCGCCAACAGGGCCAGCACCATCACACCCGCCCCGGCCAGCATCACCGGGCGGTCCCTTACCCGGTCCAGCAGTCGGGGCAGCAGCAGCGCCGCCGTCATGGACCCGGCCCCAAAGGCAAACATTACCCAGGCCAGCGCGGCCTCGCCCAGCCCCAGATCGCCCCGCACCAGCACCACCGAGTTGACCAGCACCATCGCCCCCGCCGCCGCAGCGGCAAGGTTCAGCGCCAGCAACCCGCGCAGGCGCGGCGTCGCAAGATAAATCCGTATCCCCCGCGTCGTGCGGTCATAGATGCCGCGCCGCGTGCCCGACTTGGGGCTGGGCAGCATCACCGACACCACCAGCAATGCCGACCCAAGAAAGCCGACAACGGTGCCCAGAAACAGCGCGTTATAGCTCATCACCGCCAGCAACAGCGCCGCCAGCGTCGGGCTTGCGATGTTTTCCAGATCATAGGCCAGCCGCGACAGCGACAGCGCGCGGGTATAGCGCGCCTCCTCGGGCAGCACGTCCGGGATGGTCGCCTGAAAGGTCGGGGTAAAAGCGGCAGAGGCCGATTGCAGCACAAAGACCAGCGCATAGATCTGCCAGAATTCGGTGACAAAGGGCAGGCACAGCGCCGCGCCCGCGCGCACCACGTCCAGCGTCACCAATAGCGCGCGTCGGTTCACCCGGTCGGCAAAGGCTCCGGCCACGGGCGCGATGCCCACATAGGCCACCATCTTGACGGTAAAGACCGTGCCCAGCACCATCGCCGCGCCGTCGCCCGCCAGATCAAAGGCCAACAGACCCAGCGCCACGGTCGCCAGCCCGGTGCCCAGCAGGGCCACGACCTGCGCAAGAAAGACGTGACGATAGGTGCGGTCTGACAGGATCTCGAACACCGCGGCCTCTTTCTGACTTAGTGCCTTTGCGTCGAGACTAGAGCATGTTCAGGCCCCGTGGAAAGGGGCCGCTTTCGGGCCGTGAAATCCTAACGCTTGATGAATCCGTCTCTGGAAGCCCTTGATTTCATTCACCCGCCGATCTGTCCACGCGTGGACAGGCCGGTGCCGCCTCTTCCCAGATCCCCCGCCGTCCGCCGCCACGCGACGATCTCGGCCAGGATCGACAGGGCAATTTCCGCCGGATCGACCGCGCCGATATCCAGCCCGGCGGGCGCCTTCAATCTCCCCAGCCGCCCGGCATCCATCCCCGCCGCCAGCAGCCGCTCGGACAGCACCCCCGCCTTCTTTCTGGAGGCCACCATCGAGACCCGCCCCGCATCGCTCTCCAGCGCCGCCTTCAGACAGGCCAGATCGCGCTGCCCCTGACTGGCCACCACCACGGTATCCCTCGGGCCCAGACCCAGCGCGGCGATCTCCTCGCCCTCAAAGCGTCGCACCTCCCCCGCGCAGGACACCCCTTCGGCCAAGGCCACGCGATAGCCCGCCAACAGCCCATGCCCCGCAACCGAGCGGGCAATGGGCGACGCGCCAAAGATGCAGATGGTGGGCGGCAATGCAAAGGGTTCGATCATCAGTTCCACCGTTCCTCCCGAGGGGCAGCCGCTCTTGTAGACCTCTGCCCCATCCGCGTCGTGCAGCGCCACCACCGTCTCCGATGGCTTTACCCGGATCACCCGAGGCGCGCCGCTGTCCAGCGCCGCTTGCCCCGCCTCGCGTACCGCCCGGGTCACGCAGGCCCCGCCCAGATGGCCAATGACCTCGCCCTCCTCGGTAACAGCCGCCTTCGCCCCGGCCCGCGCCGATGTCGCCGCCTCGGTCCGCACCACGGTGACAAGGCAAAAGGGCCGCCCCCTGGCGCGCAACTCGGACACGGTGTCGAAAATGTCGAATGGGTCCATGATGTCCTCCGTCAAAGCCGCGCAAATTCGGGTTCAAGTGCGGCCAGCGCCGCAATCGTGTTGGCGGGTAGCAAAGCGTCCAGATGCGGCCGCGCGGCGGCCATCGCCTGCGCCACCGGCGCATGTGCCTGCCAGCCATTCAGCGGATTGAGCCAGATCACCCGGTGCGCCCGCCGTTGCAGACGTCGCAGCCCCTCAGCCACCTCCTCAGGCGCGCCGGTGCAATAGCCATCGCTGAGAATGACCACCACGGTCCGGCCATTCACCGCGCGGCTTGCATACCCCTCGTTGAAACTCCGCAGCGCGCCACCGATATCGGTGCCACCGCCAAACCCCTCGGCCATAAGGCTCAACCGCCCGGCCGCGCGCAGGGTGTCGTGATCGCGCAGCGCCTCGGTGACGCGCATCAGCCGGGTGTGAAACAGATAGGCATCGGCCCGCGTGTCGGTGCCGATCAGCCCCCTGAGAAACGCCAGAAACACCCGTGAAACCGTGCTCATCGACCCGCTGACATCACACAGCGCCACGATCCTCAGCGGGCGGTCTAGCCGCCTGCGACGTGGCAGGTCCAAAGGTTCGCCCCCCCGCGCAAGGCTGGCGCGGATGACCCGGCGCAGGTCCAGTTCCTGCCCCCGGGCCGCCTGCCTGCGCCGCCTTGAGCGCCGGTCTCGCAACGCACGCGCCAGTTGGCGCGCGGCCTTTTCGGCGGCGCGCAGGCTGTCCTCATCCATCAACTCGCGCAGGTCGCGACGGCTGAGCGCCTCTGTCCGGGTAGCGATCAGGCGGCCGTCGATGCCTTCGGCCTCTCCGTCGCCGCCATCGGGCTGGCCCGCATCCCCGTCCTGTTCTGCGCCATCGTCGCCAAGATGCGTCTGCCAAAGCGCCGGCTTCGCGCTTTGCACCCGCACATGCGTGTTGGCCTGCCCCTGCCGCTTTTTGCCCGCGTTGAACCAATAGCCGTCAAACAGATCGTCGAACCGACGCCAGCCCTCGGCGTCGGGCACCAAGAGCGCCTTGAGCGCGCGACGCGCCTGATCCGGGGCGCTGGCCTCGACCTCTGACAAGGCCGCCAGCGCCGCCACCGTCTCCCCCGGTCCCAGACGCAGCCCGTTCATCCGCAGATGCGCGATAAATCCGGCCATGCGGTCGGCCAGTCCTTCGGCGCGCGAGGGAAAGCGGGTGACCGACATCACGCCACCTTGCCCACGATGCGCGCCATGACCTCGGGTGGCAGGGCGTCCCGGTCGGCGGCGGTTTTCAGCAGGCAAACCAGCGTCGCCTGCACCTGAACGGGGTTGCCGCTCAGATCGTTGATCCCGAGGCCCGACAGGGCCGCGGCCCAATCCAGCATCTCGGCGATGCCCGGCGATTTCTCCAGATCCTCACGGCGCAGCGCCTGCACCACGCCAATGATCTGCTGCGCCAGTCGCGTTTCCACGCCCGGAGCGCGACGTGCGAGGATTGCCAGTTCGGTGTCCCGGTCCGGATAGTCGACATAGGAATACAGACAACGCCGCCGCAACGCATCCGACAGATCGCGTGTGCCATTGGCGGTCAGGATAACCACCGGGCGCGTCCGGGCGCTGATAGTGCCCAGTTCCGGGATGGTGATCTGAAAGTCCGACAGGATTTCCAGCAGATAGGCCTCAAATTCCTCATCCGCCCTGTCGATCTCATCAATCAGAAGCACTGGCCGCACCTCTTGCGAGATCGCCTCCAACAAAGGGCGTTTCAGCAGGTATTTCTCGGAAAACAGTGCCGCCTCTCCCGCGCCCTCGGCCCGGATCGCCAGCAACTGCCGCTGGTAGTTCCACTCATAGATGGCGTGGCCTGCGTCCAACCCCTCATAGCATTGCAGCCGGATCAACCGAGTCTCCAGCACCTCTGCCAGCGCCTTGGCGATCTCAGTCTTTCCTACACCCGCAGGGCCTTCCAGCAACAGCGGACGGCCCAGCGTCAGCGCCAGATGCAGCGCCATCGCCAAGCTTTCATCCGTGACATAGCCGGTGGCGGCCAAACGATCCTGCAAGGTCTTGTGGCTCATGGGATTTCTTCTTGGTCCAAATACCTCTGGGGGGTCCGGGGGGCAAAGCCCCCCGGCCGGATCGCCGCGCGACGCGGGGCGAAACCGCTTTACCCGTGCAGCCCCAGATCACGTGCGATCCGCCACACCCGCCAGTGGTCATGCGGCATGTGGCTTTGCGTCAGGCCAAAGGGCCGGAACGCATCGTGCACCGCGTTGGAAAACGCCGGAACCGACCCGACATTGGGGCTTTCGCCCACACCCTTGGCCCCAATTGGATGATGCGGAGAGGGTGTGACAGTAAAGTCCGTCTCATAGGTCGGCGTCTCCCACGCGGTGGGCAGGAAAAAGTCCATCAAGGTCGCGGTCTTGTGGTTGCCCATATCGTCGTAGGCAATCTCCTGCCCCATGGCGATGGCATAGCCTTCGGTCGCGCCGCCGTGCACCTGACCCTCGATGATCATCGGGTTGATCCGGGTGCCGCAATCGTCCAGCGCATAGAACTTGCGGATCTCGTGCTCGCCGGTGTCCACGTCCAGGTCCATCACACAGATATAGGCGCCAAAAGGATAGGTCATGTTGGGCGGATCGTAGTAGCTGACCGCCTCCAGACCCGGCTCCAACCCCGGAATGGCCTGATTGTAAGAGGCAAAGGCGATTTCTTTCATCGTCTTGAAACGATCCGGCGCGCCTTTGACCACGAAACGATCGACGTCGAATTCCACGTCGTCGTCATGCACCTCCAGCAGATAGGCCGCGATCATCTGCGCCTTGGCGCGGATCTTACGCGCGGCCATGGCCGTGGCCGCCCCGGCAACAGGCGTCGAGCGTGAACCATAAGTGCCCAGCCCGTAAGGCGCGGTGTCGGTGTCGCCTTCTTCCAGCGTGATGTCATCCGCCGGAATCCCGATCTCTGACGCGATGATCTGGGCAAAGGTGGTGGCGTGCCCCTGCCCCTGACTGATCGTGCCCAGCCGCGCGATGGCCGACCCGGTTGGGTGAATGCGGATTTCGCAACTGTCGAACATGCCAAGGCCAAGGATGTCGCAGTTCTTGACCGGCCCCGCGCCGACGATCTCCGTGAAATGGGTCAGGCCAATCCCCATCAGCTTGCGCGTCTTGCCCGCCTTGAAATCATCCAGCCGTTGCGCCTGTTCGCGGCGCAGATCGTCATACCCCACCGCCGCCAGCGCCTTGTCCCATGCAGTGTGATAGTCGCCGCTGTCGTATTCCCAGCCCAAAGCGGACTGATAGGGGAACTGATCCTTGCGGATAAAGTTGATGCGGCGCAACTCTGCCGCGTCCATGTTCAGCTTGATCGCCAGCACCTCGATCATCCGTTCGATAAAATAGGCGGCTTCTGTCACGCGGAATGAACAGCGATACGCCACGCCCCCCGGTGCCTTGTTGGTATAGACACCGTCCACGGCCAGATAGGCGGTAGGGATGTCATAAGACCCGGTGCAGATGTTCATGAATCCCGCCGGGAACTTGGTCGGGTCGGCGCAGGCGTCAAAGCCGCCATGATCGGCGGTCGTATGACACCACAGCCCGGTGATCTTGCCCTCCTTGGTGGCGGCGATCTTGCCCTGCATCCAGTAGTCACGCGCAAAGGCGGTGGACATCAGGTTGTCCATCCGGTTCTCGACCCATTTTACCGGCTTGCCGGTGACGATCGAGGCCACGACCGAACAGACATAGCCAGCATAAGCGCCGACCTTGTTGCCAAAGCCGCCGCCGATATCGGGTGAAATCACGCGGATATTGTGCTCGGCAATGCCAGAGATCAGGCTGACCACCGTGCGGATCGCGTGCGGTGCCTGAAAGGTACCGTGCAGGGTCAGCTTGCCCGTAACCTTGTCCATCGACGCGACACAGCCACAGGTCTCCAGCGGACAGGGGTGCGTGCGGTGGTAGTACACCATCTCTTCGGCCACCACGTCGGCGCCAGCCATGACTGCCTCTGTGGCGTCCTTGTCGCCCTGCTCCCACGTGAAGATATGGTTGTGATGTTTGCGCGGGCCGTGTGCGCCCTCGGTCTGTCCCACCAGATCCTCACGCAGGACAACGTCCGATTTCAGCGCCTCAAAAGGATCGGTCAGGACGGGCAGTTCTTCATACTCGACCTCGACCGCCTCGGCGCCGTCGGCGGCGGCATAGCGGTCCTTGGCGACGACGTAAGCCACTTCTTGTCCCTGAAACAGCACCTTGCCGTCGGCCAAGACCATCTGCTTGTCACCCGCAAGCGTCGGCATCCAGTGCAGGCCCAGCGGTTCCAGATCGGCGGCGGTCAGAACCGCCAGCACGCCGGGCACCTTCATCGCCTCTTCGGTGTTGATCGAGACGACCTTTGCGTGGGCATAAGGAGAGCGAACGAAGTCGCCGAACAGCATACCGTCCAGCTTGATATCATCGACATAGTTGCCGCGGCCCTGGGTGAACCGGACATCCTCGACCCGCTTGCGCGAGCAGCCCATGCCTTTGAGGCCAGCGCTGCGTTCTTCGGGGGTTGCGACCTCGTCCTTCATTCCGCGGCCTCCACTGATTGCCCTACCGCTTCGCTGCTTGAGGGCGATTTCTGAGCGTTCATCATGTCAGCGGCCGCAAGGATCGCCTTGACGATGTTCTGATAGCCTGTGCACCGGCACAGGTTGCCCGCCATGCCAAAGCGCACGTCGTCCTCCGTCGGGGTCGGGTTTTCCTGTAATAGACGGTGTGCGCGCGTGATCATCCCCGGCGTGCAAAAACCGCATTGCAGCCCGTGATGTTCACGGAACATCTCTTGCAGCACGGACAGAGACCCGTCCGGGTTCACCAGCCCCTCGACCGTGGTCACATCCGACCCCTGCGCCTGCGCCACGAAGACCGTGCAGGATTTCACCGACTTGCCATTCATGTCGACGGTGCAGGCCCCGCAATGCGAGGTTTCGCAGCCCACATGTGGCCCCGTCACCTTGAGGTTTTCCCGCAGGAAATGGATCAACAGGGTGCGCGGTTCTGCAAGGCCCTCGACCTCTTCACCGTTCACCTTCAGCTTTACATGCATCTTGCTCATCCCATTTCCCCTCAGCCCGCGACGCGCGACAGCGCCCGGTCGATGGCGCGGCGCAAAACGATGCCCGCCACATGTTTCTTGAATTCCACCGGTCCGCGCATGTCCTCCTGCGGATCAATGGCGGCGAGCGCGGCGCTGACAGCGCCCTCCCTGTCCCCGGCGGCCAGAGCCGCACCCGCCTCTGCCGACCAGATCGGCGTATCCGCCAGATTGGTCATGGCAATCGATGCGCCGCCTTGGCCCACCAGCACCGCCGCGGCGGCAGTGGCATAGTCGCCAATCTTGCGCTTTTGCTTTTCATAGGCATATCCGGTGCCCGCGGCTGGCAGAGGGATGGTGATCCGCGTCAGGATCTCCTCATCGCTGCGCGCGGTGAAATAGGCGGAGTCGTAGAACGCCCGCGCCGCGATTTCGCGCGCGCCGTCCGGGCCGACCACCTCATATGAGGCATCAAGGCACTGCATCAGACCCGGCATGTCATTGCCCGGATCGCCGTTGGCGACATTGCCGCCGATGGTGCCGACATAGCGTACCTGCGGATCGGCAATCTGTAGCGCCGCCTCGCGCAGGATCGGCACTGCTTGGGACAGGCCTGCATTTGTGATCAATTCATTCTGGGTGGTCATCGCGCCTATGGTCACGCTGCCCGCGCCCACGTCGATGCCCTTAAGCTCGGCAATGTCCTGAAGGTCGACCAGATGCGACAGGTAGGCCATGCGCAGCTTCATCATCGGGATCAAGCTGTGCCCGCCCGCGACCACGCGCGCCTCATCGCCATGTGTCTGCAAAAGGCCGATGGCCGACGCAACGTCGATCGGCCGATGGTATTCGAACGCGGCTGGTATCATTATCGAATGTCCTCCCTGCGGTCTCCTGCCGCGCGCTGTCAGAGTTCCCCGAAGGAGGACGCGAACCAACGAAAGAGCCATGAAGTGCAGGGCGACGCGCACGAAATGCGAAATACCTGCACGAGGTGCGAAGCCTGCGGCGAGGACCGGGATTGGCCGGGGACGGTGGGCGGGGCGACGTTTCGGCCAAAGGCCGGATCGAGCGCCGTCTGTCGACCCCGGCAACTGGCCGCACGATGGGCCAGATGTTCAGATGCCCAGAACGTCCCGCACCCCCGACAGGCGCGAGCGGCTCACCGGCACCTTGGGCAGCGACTCGACCGCCTCGAAAAAACACAGTCCCGTGTCCTTGGTCCGTCGAAATTCCGTCACGAAGGCAGGGTTGACCAGATAGCTCCGGTGGGTCCGGATCAGCCCCGCAGGCCCCAATCGCCGCGCCGCCTCGGAAATCGACCAAGGGCAGAACAGCTTGTCTCTGCCGGAGTACAGCACCGTATAATGGCCCTCCGCGCGCACCGCAGCGATCGCGCCCGCGTCAAGAAACTGGGTGCGCCCCTCTTTCTCGAAGGGGACGGAGACGCGCGCGCCCGCCGGGACAGCCGTTGACACCTCATCTTCGAGTACTGCAGCAGCGTCCAAGTCCGCCGGTCCTGCGGCCTTCACGGGAAAGAAGGTCGCGCCGGACAGCAGGAATGCGCCGCAGATCGCGAAGGACGACAGCGTCACCCCCATCGCCAGAATTTCGTTCGACAAGATCGGACCTGCCCCGCCACCGCTGCCCAGTCCGACAAAGCCAGTTCCGGCCATGGCGACGAAATGCACGACAAAGACCGAAATACCAAAGAACAGCGTGCCCAGCAGAATGTGGCCCCGTGTCCTTTCGCCATAGGCCACCCAGATCGCGGCGATCGACAATGCCAGCGCCGCAACCAGCGCCACTGCCACACCGCCGACGCTGTAGACCGGGCGACACAGTTCCATCCCGCTCATGCCAACGTAATGCATCGCGACGATCCCGGCGCCGACTATCGCCCCTGCCAGCGTCAGGCTGGCGAGCGTGCGTGCATGGAAATGCAGGATCAGCAGCGCCAAACCCACCATCAGGATCGCGATCAGCGCTGATATCAGCGTCACAAGCCCGTCGTAATAAAACAGGATCGGCAGTTGCAGGCCCAACATGGCCACAAAGTGCATCGACCAGATGCCACCGCCCAATGCGATGGCCGAAATCGCAACAACCGCCTTGCGCCGCCCCAAGGGCAGACTCGATGCGCCGCGAGTGATCGCAAGACCGCTGAATCCGGCCATGAGCGCAACCGCAAGAGACGCCGCCACAAGCGTCGGATGATGCGAAAACTCCAGCACGCAGCCGCTCCTCCAGATGCGCGAAAATTAGTCATGCCATCCTCGCGGCGCAAGCGCATCAAAGCCTCCTCATGCCTGACTTGGCACAATTTATGATAGTATGAACAAAATTTGTCTCGACAGAACAGCGGGCTAACGGAAACACTCCGACGTTTTCTTCGTTTTCTGTTTCTTAACCCGCACCAATGACGCGCCTTCAAAAATTTCCCGCCCAACCCTTCACGGATTCGTATTCCCATACCGAACCATGGATCGGTTTGGCCCCGGTCTACTGCTCGCCATGCTGCTACAGGAGCCCTGAAACAACTTTGGTCTCACGGCATACCCCAGCTTCGCAAGACGTGCCTCAGGCGCTCGGCGGGGCCATGTGCCCGGGCGCAGGCATCTTGCAGCACACCACCACCATACGAACCGTCGGGTCTGTTCCCGACCAGAACCAATGGTCCGCGAGGGGCCCTCTGCCGGGTCAACGCACGACGGTTTCGCACCTGCGCATCTCGCCACTGCCCAAGACCAGGCGAGGCGCGCACCTGATGAACAGGCCCCTGCCCCATGTGCTTTCTCTGCCAGAACCCAACCCGAAGACCGATGACTACGATTTCCATGGCCTGACCGGATCGATCGCCGCCGCCGCGACGTCCGGCGACGGCGACCGGCGTGCCTTCAACGTTCACGCAGGCGACACGCTGACGGTCAATTTGGACGGACTCGACCTGATCGACCTTGGAACGCGGGTCTACAACCAACGCCTGAGCCTGACAGACGCCACTTGGTCGGATCTTGATGGCTACGTGGGCAACTTTGGCATCGCCTGCGGGGCGGTGATTGAAAACGCCATAACCGTCGCCGGTGATGACACCTTTGATGGCGGTTCGGGTGACGACACAGTCATCGTTACCGGCGCCTCCGAAGGGAATGACCTGAATTGGGACGGCACGCTGCGGATCACTGACACCGACCTGACCGATGGCGACGACAGAACCGACATGTTGACTGGTGTGGAAACCCTGAGCTTTGCCGACGGGGCCTTGGGCACGATCCAGAACCACGGCGCGGTCACCAGAGTGCGTCTGTACAAGACCGGCAGCGGCCTGACCGAAGGCCCCCTTGAGGTTGACGCGACCGACAGCCACGGATGGCAAAGCATCGCCCGCAGCTTTACCGCCTCGGGCCAATGGACCAGCCCGACAAACGCCTATGACAGGGGCCAACGTCTCTCGCGGGATAACCTATGACGACGGGCGCGAGATCGAGATCGGTTATGACAACAAACAGTGGGATGCTGTTCGAACGTGTCACCCGTTGGGACGATGGCAAAGAAGTCGTGGCAACGTACGGCTAGGACAGCATCGCCTGTTCGGTGTCAATTGGTATTGCTGCGGTTGCGGTCCTCTGTCAGGCCCTTATCGGGCACCGGGACGACATCGACGCTGTGTCGCGTGCTATGCAGCCCCGAACTGCGCAGCGAGCCTTTGACCGGCGCCACGTCGGCGTAATCGCGGCCCACCGCCACACTGATGTGATCCGCGCCAACGCGCATGTCATTGGTCGGATCAATCTCGATCCAGCCCATCTCTTGCCCACACCAGGCCCGCACCCAGGCGTGCATCGCATCCGCGCCGGCCAAGCGTTCCTGCCCCTCGGGCGGTTCCGTCCGCAGAAAGCCAGAGACATAGCCCGCAGGCACGCCGATCCCGCGCAAGGCGGCGATCATGATATGGCTGATGTCCTGACAGACGCCGCGCCGGTTGGCAAAAGCCTCTGCCGGATCGGTGGTCACATCCGTCGCCGTGGGGTCAAAGGTGATTTCCTCGTGCAACCCGTGCGCAATTGCCTCGACCACCTTCAGCACCGGTTGGTCCAAACGCGTGAGGTTGCGGGCAAAGGCGCTGATCGCAGGCACCAGTGCAACGCGGTCCGATGCCGCCATAAAGTGATGCGGCGACTCTGGCGCAAGCGACGGCACCTCGGCCAGTTCGCGCGGCATTCCCTGCAGGGCACAGGACAAGTCCAGTTCATTGGGCAGATCATTGCGCCGGATGCGCCCGGTAAAGCGAAAGTCGACCGCGTCCAGAGGCGTATCATAGGTGATCTCTGTCAACGCATTGCCAAAAAAATCCACCCGGTCCCGGCGATAGGCCGGTTGTGGATCGGCCACCAGCAGACCGGACACCAGCCGCTGCGCCGGACCGCTGCCCGGCATCATGCGCAGGTGCATCCGCGCGGACGCGGCAGGCAGATTGTAGGCATAGCGCACCGCGAGCGTGACGTCGTAGAGCATCGCCTACCCCATGTACTCGTTATGAATGGCATCCGACACGGCCTGCAGATCGTCGGCCAGTTTGGCCAGCGCAGCACTGCTCAGTTCCTCTGGTGTGGCGATGCTCAGGTCGGTATGGAGCCGCAGGATGCGGCGGCCCACAACGCTCAACTGGCTGGATTTGCTGCGCCGGGGCAATTTCGCCTGCTGATCGCGCAGCACCCCCGCCTGATAGATGACGGATCGAGGGTTCTCCGGGTCCAGCGCCAGCAGATCGACCACCGTGGTGCGGTTTGTCTCTACGGAATAGCGGCGGCGGTGGGTCATCACGCTGTCGCCAATCTCCAGCGCGGCATCAAGGCTGCCCTGAGGCGTGCCCTCATCGGAGAACACCGCCAGCAGGTCCGAAATCTGCACACCGCGTTCCAGTGCGCGCCCCATCGACATAAAGCGCCAGCCCGAGAACCGGAACATGTTGTCATTCACCAGACCGGCAAACCCCGCCAGCTTGCGCAGCAACTGGCTAAGCGCGCGGCCGGTGGCATCACCCGGCTCGACCGCTCCGGCCAATGCGCGCGCCGCGCCCTCCAGTTCGTCCAGCGCGTACCATCCGTCGTCCGAGAACCTGTCCCGCACCTTGCTGGCGCAGCCCCGTGCGTTTTCCAGCAGGGTCAGGAACAGGTCCGGCATGGGTTGCGACAGGTACAGCCCCCGGCCCTGAAGATAGCGGCCCAACTGGTCGAACACCGGCATCGGGGTCCCGCCGTGATCCTCCAACCGCAGGTGATAGGCCCGCAGGGTCCGTGCGGTGAAATCCGCCCGCTCCACATAGCGTCCCAGCCAGAACAGGTTATCCGCCGCCCGTGCCGGAAGCCGTCCGGGCATCCGCCGCACAAAAGGTCCGGGCTGCTGGCCTGACAGGGTATCGGGGGCAACCGGACGGTCGCCGACAACCCAGACATCCGCCACTGACCCGCCGCTTTGCATGGCCAGCGCCGTGGGGTCGCCATTGCGCCCGATGCGGGCGTAGCCACCCGGCATCACGGTCCAACCATCGCGCGTGCGCGCCGCAAAGACCCGCACCACCATAGGCCGCGGCACCAGTTGACCATCGATCATCGCGGGTGTCGTGGACAGCGTCACCGCCTCCTGTCCCACCAGCGAGTCGCCGTTCTTTTCCAACCAGTCGAGCACAGGCCCGCGCGCATTGTCCCGGAACCGGCCGCCAAGCGCCGTGGTGCTGTCGAAGTCAAACGGAAGATCGGTCGACAAAGCGGGACCGATCATCATCCGTTCCAGATTGTCGCGAACATAGGCGCGTTCCTTGGCCTGCCCGCACCACCATGTGGCAATGTTGGGCAGCTTCAGCCGCTCTCCCAGCAGCGCCTCGGAGATACGCGGCAGAAAGGCCATCAGCGCCCGCGCCTCCAGCACACCCGACCCAAGGCAGTTCAGCATCGTCACTGATCCTGAGCGCAGCGTGCTGACCATGCCCGGCGTGCCAAGCGCCGACGTTTCATCCAGTTCCAGCGGATCGGCAAATCGTGAATCGAGGCGTCGCCAAAGCACGCTGACCGGCTCCAGCCCGCTGATCGTGCGCACCATCAGCTTGCCGTCTATCGTCACCAGATCCTCAGATTCCAGAAGGAGGAAGCCAAGATATCGCGCAATATAGGCGTGTTCGAAATAGGTGTCGGTGTGCTGACCCGGGGTCAGGATCGCCACCTGCCCTTGCTCTGTCCCGCGCAGCTGGGTCAGTCGATCCCTGAAACTGCGAAAGAACCCGGCCAGCCGCTGAACATTCGCCTCAGGGTATAGCTCATGGAAGACGCGCAGGGTCGCCATACGATTTTCCAGCGCAAAGCCGCTGCCCGATGGGGCCTGCGTCCGGTCGCCCAGCACCAGCCAACTGCCATCGGGCGAGCGCCCGATCTCAAAGGCGAGAAAATGCAGATAATGCCCCGAGCGCGGTTTCACCCCAACCATAGGGTTGAGCCATTCGGGATTGCGCGCGATCAATTGCGGCGGCAGCAAGCCACGTTTGACCAGATCGGCAGGACCGTAAAGGTCCGCCATCGTACGTTCCAGCAGTTCGGCCCGCTGTTCGATCCCGGCGGCAAGTTCGCGCCACTCGGACTCGCCAATGATCACCGGGATATGGCTAAGCGGCCAGTTACGCATGGCGGATTCGTCGCCGGTATACTGGCGATAGTAGACGCCCGCATCCTGCAGGTAGAGGTCGCCGCGGGCAAAGTCCTGAGCAACCTGGCCGGGATCGCGCCCGGCCAGATGGTCAATCATAGGCTTCCACGCCGGGCGCAGGGTGCCGTCACGCCGCAACAATTCATCAGCCACCCCTTTGGGTGGCTGATAATGTTCCAGCGGCGCCTTGCGCGCCGGTGCAGCGGCGCCGGTTTCGACCATATTCAGATCCAGGGGGCGCGGCGCAGGTCGAGTGTCATCGGGAACTCCGGATGCGTGTTTTCGGTGGCCGGTTGGTAGGTCCCCGGGGTATGCCCCCATTTCTCAAACCGCGCAAGACGACGGGCATCCGCCTCATTGGTATTGACCGGGAACGTGTCGTAACTCCGCCCGCCCGGATGCGCGACATGATAGGTACACCCACCGATTGCCCGCCCCGACCATGTGTCAAAGATATCGAAGATTAGCGGTGCATCCACCGGCAGCACCGGGTGCAGCGCCTCAGCCGGTTGCCACGCCTTGAACCGCACACCGCCGACGCGGCGTCCGCTTTCCCCGGTCTGTGTCATCGGTATCCTGCGTTGATTACAACAGACAACGTAGCGGTCCGGATCGGCAGAGGTCAGTTGCACCTGCATCCGCTCAACCGAACTGTCGGTATAGCGAACCGTGCCGCCGATTGCCCCGCGTTCGCCCAGCACATGCCACGGCTCCAGCGCCTGACGCACCTCTAGGTGCACGCCGTCGGCTTCGATCTCCCCGGCAAAGGGGAAGCGGAATTCACGCTGCGCCTCATACCATTCGGGCCGCAGATCGAACCCGTGTTCCTTGAGATCGCGCAGCACGTCGAGGAAATCGGCCCAGACGAATTCCGGCAACATGAACCGGTCGTGCAGCGTGGTGCCCCAGCGCACCGGCTTGCCCTTGACGGGCGACTTCCACAGCCGCACCAGCAGCGCGCGGATCAGCACCTGCTGCGCAAGGCTCATGCGCGGATCGGGCGGCATCTCGAAGCCGCGGAATTCCACCAGCCCCAGACGCCCGGTCGGACCGTCCGGCGAATACAGCTTGTCGATGCAGATCTCTGCCCGGTGGGTGTTTCCGGTGACGTCGATCAGGATGTTGCGCAGCAGCCGGTCCACCAGCCAAGGCGGCGGCGTCCCCCCTTCATCCGGGTCGGGGATCTGCGACATGGCAATTTCGAGTTCATAGAGCGTGTCGTGCCGCGCCTCGTCAATCCGTGGTGCCTGACTGGTCGGCCCGATGAAGGTGCCCGAGAACAGATAGGACATCGAAGGATGCCGCTGCATGTACAGGATCAGTGAGCGCAGCAGGTCGGGTCGCCGCAGGAAGGGAGAGTCCATTGGCGTCGCGCCGCCCACGACGACGTGGTTGCCGCCGCCGGTCCCGGTGTGTTTGCCATCGATCATGAACTTGTCGGCGCCAAGGCGGCACTGACGGGCCTCATCGTAGACCGTGCTGGTGATGTCGACGCAATCCTTCCAGCTAGACGCGGGATGCACGTTGACCTCAATCACGCCGGGGTCCGGTGCCACCTTGATCACGTTCAGGCGGGAATCGTGCGGCGGTGTATAGCCTTCGATGTGCAGCGGAAGGTCCAGCGCCTCGGCGGTGGCCTCTGCGGCAGAGATCAGTTCAAGGTAATCCTCAAGCTGTTCAACCGGCGGCATGAAGAGGCAAAGCTTGCCATCGCGCGGCTCTACCGCGATGGCGGTCCGCACGGTCGCCCCCTCCGGCGTCACCGCCTGTTCGCGCAGCGCCTCTGACGGTTCATCCCCGCGCAGGGCGGAAACGGGTTGTTCGCGGCCCGGCGTGGTTTCCGGCAAGGTGTCGCGCTCTTCCTGAGCGATGCGGCGCAGCTCTTCGAAAACGGCCTGCCGCTTGTCGTCCATTTCCAGGAAATCCGGCAATTCGTCGACCGGCACATTGGGGTCTGCCGGATAGACGTAGGGATAGTTGGACGGGCTGACATAGGGCAGCGTACCCAGAGGCAGGCGAAAGCCCACCGGGCTGTCGCCGGGGATCAGGAACAGATGGCCGCGTCGTGCGCGCCACCGTTCCGACCTCCAGCCACGGCCAAAGGCACGCGATTGCCAGCGCTGGATCGGCAGCACAAACCCGGCAGGCTTGTCCAAACCACGCTCAAACACACGCGCGATCCGTTGCCGGGCTTCGGGGTCTTTCAGACGGGAATCCTCGGGCGTCACGTTCTCTGGCAATTCCGCCTCTTTGAGGATCCAGACGGCCGGGTCCTCGAACGCGGGTTGCACGTATTCCGTCCCGATCTCCAACGACTTGGCAAAGCCGACCATGAAGCGTTCGGCGTCAACCTCTGTCGCGGACTTGTCGGTTTCCCGGGCCACCAGGTCCTTGTTGCGCCAGATCGGTTTGCCATCGTGTCGCCAGTACAGCGAAAAGGTCCAGCGTGGCAGAGTTTCGCCCGGGTACCATTTGCCCTGCCCGTAGTGCAGGAAACCGCCGGGGGCGAACTTGTCGTGAAGTCGCCGGATCAACTGGTCTGCCAGATCGCGCTTTTGCGGGCCGACGGCATCAGTGTTCCATTCCGGGCTTTCGAAATCGTCGATGGACACAAAGGTCGGCTCACCGCCCATGGTCAGGCGCATGTCCGCCGCCTCGATTTCCTCGTCGACCTTTTGGCCCAACGCATCCAGCGCGTCCCAGCTTTCCTCGGAGAACGGCTTGGTGATGCGTGGGTGTTCCGCGATGCGGTTGACCTCCATCGCAAAATCGAAATCTGTCTTGGTGTCCTCGTGCCCCTCAAAGCCGCCCACGATGGGGGCCGCATTGCTGTAATGTGGGGTCGCGGCCAGCGGGATGTGGCTTTCGCCGGTCAGCAAGCCGCTGGTCGGGTCAAGGCCGACCCAGCCCGCGCCGGGCAGATAGACCTCACACCATGCGTGCAGATCGGTAAAGTCATGGTCCGTACCCGAGGGGCCATCCAGCGCCTCAAGGTCCGGCTTCAGTTGGATCAGGTAGCCCGAGACAAAGCGTGTCGCGAAACCAAGATGGCGCAGGATATTGATCAGCAGCCAACTGGTATCGCGGCAAGAGCCCGAGCCTTTGGTCAATGTCTCTTCGGGCGTCTGCACGCCCGGCTCCATCCGGATCAGGTAGTCGATTTCGGTTTCGAGCTGTCGGTTCAACTCGACCAAGAAATCAATGGTGACCTGTTTTTTGCGCGGAACGCTTTCGACCCATGCCTTGACCTTTGGGGTGATCGGCACGGCCTTGCGGTAAACCGCGAGATCCGGGGCGATATCTTCGGGGTAGGAAAAGGGCCATTCGCGGGCCACGTCATCCACGAAAAAGTCGAACGGGTTGTAGACGGTCATGTCGGCAACCAGATCAACCTCAATCCGGAATTCTGTCACCGGCTCCGGAAACACAAAACGCGCCAGCCAGTTGCCGTAGATGTCCTGCTGGTGGTTTACGAAATGCCCTTCCGGCGACACTTTGAGCGAATGGCTGATCACCCGGGTGCGGCTGTGAGGTGCAGGGCGTAGACGGATGATCTGCGGAGACAAGGTGACCGGTCGGTCGTACGTGTAGTGCGTGAGGTGCCGAATGCTCGCCGTAATCGCCATTTTTTTCCCGTCTGTTCCGTGTTGCGTTTTCCTTTTTCCACAGAACCCTTCGCAGGCCGGGATGTAAACCCGTTGCCACTGTCGTCAGACATTCGGCCTGTCGTTGCCGCCCCCAAGAGACAGCTTTCGGCAAACGCCTTTTTTTTGAGCAATCCGGCGCAAGACGCTATGCAAGTGCCGGATTATAGACCGCCCAAGGGTGTTTCAGCAGAAAACACCCAAATTCACAGGCCCTCGTGCTCAAGCCGCCTTATTGGTCGGCTTCTTGACAGTCTTGCTGTCAGCGCGGTCGGAAGAACCCGCTTTTTGCGTCGTGAAACGACCGACGGTTTCGCTGAGGGCGCTGGCATCGCCGCGCATCATATGTGCCGAGGCGGTGGCCTCTTCCACCATGGCCGCGTTCTGTTGCGTCACCCGGTCCAGATTTGACACGCCCACATTGATTTCCTGCAGACCCTGCGCCTGTTCCCCGGCGCTGTTCGCGATCCCGCTGACCATTTTCGAAACATCGGCCACTCGGGCCAGCACGTCGTCCAAAGCGCCACCGGCCTCTTCGACCAGTTTGACACCACTGTTAACCTGCTCGCCAGCGCCGGTGATCAGATCCTTGATCTGTTGCGCCGCTGCAGCGCTACGCTGGGCCAGCCCCCGGACCTCTGTCGCCACCACGGCGAACCCCTTGCCCGATTCTCCGGCCCGGGCCGCCTCGACCCCGGCATTGAGCGCCAGAAGATTGGTCTGGAAGGCGATGTCGTCGATCACGTTGGTGATCTCGCTGATCTGATCCGAGGACTTCTCGATTGCGCCCATCGCCTCGATGGCGGACTTCATCACCTGCCCGTTGCGTTCGGCGATATCGCGGGTTTGGCGCACCTGCTCATCGGCGCTCTGCGCGTTTTCCGCTGCCGCTGTGACACTGCTCAACAGTTCCTCCAGCGCCGCCGCCGATTGCTCCAGTGTGGCCGCCTGCGTTTCCGTCCGGCGGGCCAGATCGTCAGAAGCCGAGGTGATCTGGTTGGCGTTGTCCAGCAGGCTGCCCGCACTCGCCGAAACCTCGTCGATCACTTTCCGAAGGCTGGCGATGGCCCGGTTATAGTTGGCGCGCAATGCCGCGTATTCCTCTGGGAATTCAGCCTCGATCTCGCGGTTGAGCACGCCATCGGCCAGCATGTCCAATGCCGTACCCAGGTGGTGAACCATTTCGACCTGCCGTTCCATGTTCTCGGCGCGCTCTTCCTCGGCGGCGCGAGCATCACGCAACGCGACGATCAGCGACCGCATGTGCGCCCCGATTTCACCGAACTCGTCACGCCTCCCGGCCATTCCGACCTCGGTCTCATAGTCGCCTTGCGAAACACGATTGACCGCTTCGGTCAGCTGCCGCAGGGGGCGTCCCAGGCTGCGTTGCAGTACCAAGAGCGTGCCTGCCATCAGGACGACGAACACGACCGCCGCGGTCATCATAATCAGCTTTTTTTCGTTCCGGGATTCCGCAAGCGCCGCATCTGCGTTCAACGCCACCACCAAGGCACCGATTACCGGCCCCTCGGGTTCAGCCAGCACAGGTTCTGCGACGATCAACCCGCCCACCGCCAATTGCCGTGTACCCTCTGCCAAGGCAGTGCGGGCAAGAGCTGAAATCTCATCGACAAGGGCCGGATCATCACCCGCGCTTGCCAAAAGCGCGCCCTCTGCGTCCAAGACCACCATGGCGCTCCCGTCTGCTCCGGCCGCGTTCATTGCGGCCGAAGTCATTTCTTCGATCTTGGGCACGACTCTGAACCGGATCGGTTTGACCAGCGACTCTGCGTAGCGTTCAGCTGATTTGGCCGCCTGATCGACGACGCCCTTGACTGCCAGTCCTTTTATCAAGGACCCCGCCTGGACCGAAATCAGACCCGCCACCACAATCGTGGTGACGGCCATGATCGCCGCACATCTGACGAATACTGAATGGAGCCCAGCCCCAAGCCGCCCCTTGTCGTCCTGTGTCATGCTCGCGTTCCTTGCCCGTTTTGAGTTTCGTTTTTGTCGGATTTTTTACATTAGCGCTTCGGCATCGATGCCGATGGTCATCGCGCCGATGGGCTTACCGCTTGCAGGGTCCGTGATCGTGACAGAGATCTGCGCCTGATAGGTCTGGCTGGACTCGTCGAATTCGATCTCGCCAAAGTGCACGGCGGACGCGCCCTTGGGATAGGTTTCCTGAAACTTGGCCTCATCCCCTTGCCAATAGTCAGAGGTGGCGCCGGACGCGGCAACGTTCAGACCTTGGGCATCCATGACAAAAATCTCAGTGATCATGCCGCCACTGGAGGCAATCTGCGTGCGCAGGAAATCGGCAGCCGCGTTCTTGAGCACGCCATTGACCAGATCAGAGCCGGTGCCAACCTCGGCGCGCCAAGTCTTGTCCAGCGCATCGATTTGAATGGCATCATAGCCAGATGTTTCGGCGTTCTGAGCAGCGATCGCATTGATGATGGTGCCGTCATGCGCCCAAGTCATGATTTCGGCATCTACATAGGCCTGCATAGCCGCATGGGGTTCGACCGCCATGGCCATGGGGGGTGTCGCGACAAGCGCGGCGGACAGAAGAAAAGCGCGGATCATTGGAGTACTCCGGTGTTGGATTCGGGTGCCCGCACATTAGGCGCAGCGCATTTACGTGCCCTTAACCGTCTGTAAAATTGAATTCATTTTTGCCTCCGGATCAAAAGCGACACGGCGTCGTTTTCGGCACAGACAAGACCTATGCGGTCGGAGACGCTGGCAGACATGTGCTGGGAAAACGCAACCATCTCATTGAACTTGCGCAAGATTGGTGCCCGACGCGGACGCGCGGCCCGTGGTCGGCCGGACTAAGCCCGCCGACTTCGATCTGCCCTTGGTATTCCCGAATAATGGACCTCCGATCATGACAGCACCTCTTTCGCGCCGCAGTGGTGGCCGCGCCGCCCGGGTCGCCGCCCGCGCGGCCGCCCTGTCCGAAGACATCCGCCCCGTCCGTCCCGGTATGACCGGCGGCACGTTCCGCCCGCTGACCGACACCCAAGTCGAGCGAATCCATGCAACAGCCCTGCTTGCGCTCGACGAAATCGGCCTTGCAGATGCGCCTCCTTCGGGGATCGAACTGCTGACAGACGCCGGTGCCAGACTGGGCGACGACGGTCGGCTGAGGTTTTCGCCGTCGTTGGTCGAGGACATGCTGGCAAAAGCCTGCCGCGATCTTTCACTGTGTGGCCGTGACCCGCGCTTTGACCTCGACCTGTCGGGGCAGCGGGTCCACTACGGCACAGCGGGCGCCGCGGTGCATATGGTCGATGTTGCAGGTCGCAACTATCGCGAAAGCACGCTTCAGGATCTGCACGATGCTGCCCGCATCGCGCACGTTCTGGACAATATCCATTTCCTGCAACGGCCTATGGTGGCGCGGGACATCCTCGACAACCGCGAGATGGACCTGAACACCATCTACGCCTGCTGCGCGGGCACTACCAAGCACATTGGAACGTCATTCTCTGACCCGTCACATGTCGCCGAGGGTCTGGAGCTCTTGCATTTGATTGCCGGTGGCGAGGAGGCTTGGCGTGCCCGGCCTTTCGTGTCCAATTCGAACTGCTTCGTCGTGCCACCGATGAAATTCGCCACGGAAAGCTGTCAGGCGATGGAGGCGTGCATTCATGGCGGCATGCCAGTGCTGCTGTTGAGCGCCGGGATGGCAGGTGCCACCGCACCCTCCACCATCGCCGGGGCCATCGTGCAGGCCGTCGCCGAATGCCTTGCCGGTGTGGTCTATGTCAACGCGCTGAAACCGGGCCATCCGGCGATCTTTGGCACATGGCCTTTTGGGCTGGACCTGCGGTCTGGTGCCATGACCGTGGGATCGGGCGAACAAGCACTGCTGTCTTCGGGCTGCGCGCAGATGCATGCGTTTTATGGTCTGCCTGGCGGGGCCACCGGGGGGGCGTCGGATTCCAAACTGCCGGACATGCAGGCAGGATGGGAGCAGATGTGCACCAATGTCATGGCCGGGCTGTCAGGCCTGAACATGGTCTACGAGGCCGCCGGAATGCATGCCTCATTGTTGGGGTTCTGCCACGAAAGCCTGATCCTTGGCGACGATCTGATTGGTCAGGCCCTGCGCTGCGTGCGCGGGATCGAGGTAGACGACGAAACGCTGGCGCTAGAGCAGATGCGCGATGTCTGCCTGAACGGACCGGGACACTACCTTGGCACCGACGCCACCCTTGGCCGGATGCAAAGCGACCATGTTTACCCAAAGCTGGGCAACCGCAGTTCCCCGAAGGAATGGGAAGAAAAGGAAAAGCCCGATCTGCTGGTCAACGCGACCAGCCGCAAGGAAGGAATCCTTGCCACCCGCAGCCCTGCGCGGTTTGACGCTGCCACCGACACCGCAATCCGAGCGCGGTTCAACATCCACCTGCCTGCCTGACACCGCGCGCGGCAACGGGCGCTGCCTCTCCGAGACCAACAAGGCTTGGGAGCACGCTGGCGGTTGCCGCCCGCAGCGGCATAGGGACGACAAGCCGCTCAATCCCCATAGGATCCGGCCGCTTGCGGTCGGGCGCGGGGCGCGCTAGCGGTGAATGCGCGCCCGTCGTTTCCTGCGCGTTCCGGAGATTGCGATGCCTTACCTGATCCTTGCTTTTGCCGTTCTGGCCGAAACAATTGGAACGACCGCACTACAGGCCAGTCAGCAGTTTTCCAAGCTGGGGCCGACGATCATAGTCGTCCTCGCCTACGGCGCGGCCTTTTACCTGCTGGGAATCGCGCTGAAGTTCTTCCCTGTGGGCATCGCCTATGCGATCTGGTCGGGGCTTGGGATTGTACTCATTGCGGTTATTGGTCTGGTGGTTTTTGGGCAACGGCTCGACCTGCCCGCTGTTCTGGGCATGGGACTCATCCTGACCGGCATTCTGGTCATTCATCTCTTTTCGAACACGTCACCCCACTAGAACCGCGCCCGAAACCGGACTCTCGCCCTTCAGACCTGTTGTCGACTTGTCGCGAGGCCGGACAGCCGCCTGTCCGGTTCCCGCACGCAAAGAAAAATCCCCCCGGAGCGATTGCTCCGAGGGGATCGTGCCTTCCGCAAAACATGAGGGGACATCAGAAGCGGAAGGAACCCCGCAGCGAGAATGTCTGCGCGTCGATGTCAGCGCCGGTTCCACCCACATCGTCAAAGCTGTGCGCCAGCGCCTCACCACCGATCGAGAACCGGTCATTGACGCGGTATTCGATGCCGACACCACCGACGGGGCCGGTTGCATCGCCCAGTGCCGTGTCGATCCGCGCGACACCAGCGGTGCCGTACAGCAGCGACTGGCCCATTTCATAGCCGACCCGGCCTTTGAGCCGCATCACGTTGTCCACGTCCACACCACCAAGGCTGTAGTCGTCGCCGGCCTGATACTCCAACTCACCGCCGACCACGACTTTGCCGAAGTCATAGTCATAGCCAGTGTGCAGACCGTAAACGGTGCCGTTGTTCGAGGCGCCGCCGCCCTGAGCGTTCATGTTGCCCAAAGAAAGACCACCATAAATGCCGGTCCAGTCGACGCCGAGGGGCGCAACGGGTACAATGGGGGCTGCGGGCGCAACCTCGACCGGGGTGTCATCAAGGCTGCCGGCAAGGACCGGGACCGCACCAAGGGTTGCCGACGCTGCGACAAGGGCAAAAATGCTCGATTTCATGACTGTCTCCTTTTCTGGTTCCGTACGCCGCTCTCAGGCGGCGCGTCATGTCACGACCGGATGTATCCATCCGTCATGCCCTTTCAACGGGTCAGCACGCGTCCAGTTCCATCCGATCTGCCCGGGACCAAGGGACCGGCCAAACGTCGCTGAGGCGCTTCCTTTGCCCGGCAAAAGCCCGCCGGTTCCCTCTGACGCTCTCGCAGCTGTGACCTGTTCCACCCTTGCAACAGGCTTGCGGCAAAAGGGCTCTGGCCTTTTTGCCGCGTCCCGGCTACGTCCGCGCCAACTCCGGACAAAGGAAACGTCTTATGGATTTGCGCAATGTCGCGATCATCGCCCACGTGGACCACGGCAAGACAACACTGGTGGACGAACTGCTGAAACAATCCGGCGCCTTTCGCGCCAACCAGGCCGTCGCCGAACGTGCCATGGATTCCAACGACCTGGAACGTGAACGCGGGATCACCATCCTTGCCAAAGCGACCAGCGTCGAATGGAAGGGCAAACGCATCAACATCGTGGATACACCCGGCCACGCCGATTTCGGTGCCGAGGTCGAACGCATCCTGTCGATGGTCGATGGCGTCGTTCTGCTGGTCGATGCCGCCGAAGGCCCGATGCCGCAGACCAAATTCGTCACCTCCAAGGCGCTGGCGCTGGGCCTGCGCCCGATCGTGGTGCTCAACAAGGTCGACAAACCCGACGCCGAGCCGGATCGCGCGCTGGATGAGGTCTTTGACCTGTTTTCGAACCTCGACGCGGATGAGGACCAGCTTGATTTCCCGCATCTCTATGCCTCGGGCCGCTCGGGCTGGTGCGATGCCGAACTGGACGGCCCGCGCAAGAATCTAGATGCGCTGTTCAATTTGATCGTGAACCACGTCCCTGCCCCCAAGCAGGTGAAGCAGGTCAACGATGACTTCCGGATGCTGGCGGTGACGCTGGGTGCCGACCCGTTTGTTGGCCGCCTACTGACAGGCCGCGTTGAATCCGGTCGCGTCAAAGTGGGACAGACCATTCAGGCCCTGTCGCGCATCGGCCAGAAGATCGAGCAATTCCGCGTTACCAAGATTCAGGCCTTTCGCGGCCTGCACCTGCAAGACATCGACGAGGCCGAAGCAGGCGATATCGTCAGCCTTGCGGGTATGACCAAATCCACCGTTGCAGATACGCTGTGCGCGTTGGCAGTCGAAGACCCGCTAGAGGCACAGCCCATCGACCCGCCCACCATCACCGTCACCTTTGGCATCAATGACAGCCCGCTGGCAGGCCGTGATGGCAAAAAGGTCCAGTCCCGCGTGATCCGCGACCGCCTGTACAAAGAGGCGGAAACCAACGTCGCCATCCGCATCAAGGACACGCCCGGTGGCGAAGCGTTTGAGGTGTCGGGCCGGGGCGAATTGCAAATGGGCGTTCTGATCGAGAACATGCGCCGTGAAGGCTTCGAATTGTCGATCTCGCGCCCGCAGGTGATCCTGCGCGAAGAGGACGGCAAGACGCTGGAACCGGTCGAAGAGGCCACCATCGACGTGGATGACGAATACTCTGGCGCGGTTATCGAAAAGCTGACCGGAGCCCGCAAGGGCGAACTGGTCGAGATGCGCCCCGCAGGTGCCGGCAAAACCCGCATCATCGCGCACGTCCCGTCGCGAGGATTGATCGGGTATCATGGCGAGTTCCTGACCGATACGCGCGGCACCGGCGTGCTGAACCGCGTTTTCCACGGTTGGACCCCGCACAAAGGTCCGATCCCGGGCCGTCGCGCCGGTGTTCTGATCTCGATGGAAGACGGTGAGGCCGTGGCCTACGCGCTATGGAACCTCGAAGACCGTGGCCGGATGATGATCGGTGCTCAGACCAAGGTCTATCAAGGCATGATCATCGGCGAACACAGCCGTGAGAACGACCTTGAGGTAAACCCGCTCAAAGGCAAAAAGCTGACCAACGTGCGCGCCTCCGGCACAGATGAGGCGGTCCGCCTGACAACCCCGATCACTCTTTCTTTGGAAGAGGCCATCGCCTATATCAATGACGATGAACTGGTCGAGGTTACACCCAACGCCATCCGCCTGCGTAAGCGCTTTCTCGACCCGCATGAGCGTAAACGCATGGCGCGTTCGGTCTAATCGATCGCGCTGGGAGCGCGCTTTAGGATCCGTGATCGCAACACTTGTTGCGGTCACGGCCTCGGCTCAAGTGCCCTGCGACAATGGACTGGTGACGGTCAAAACAAACGCGGCAGAGCTTGTTGAACGCGCCTGCCGCGCCTCAGACCGGGTGTTTGCGCAGCTTGACGCCTGTGATCAACGCCTGTCTGAACGTGTAAACATCCAAACAGCACAGGAAATCCTTGGCGATTGTCTGGGTTTGTTTCATTGCGGCAAGGCCAAGATAGAGGTTTTGACCCCCGATGCTCTGAGCCGAAAAATCGAAGCGGACAGCATATTCGCGCACATACCGCCCCAAGAGTTTTTCGAGAGCGTCGTCATCCACGAATTGATCCATGCGCTTTATGACGGGACGCCCTGCACGGCCGAATTCACTGAATGCTATGTCACCAGTGAATACTTGGCCTACGCGCTGCAGTTTGAGGCTTTGCCCACTAAGTTCCGCGCCCCTTGGCTAGACGAGTTTGACCCGAACGAGACCGTCAAACGGGACGAGATCAGCCTTGGGTCGCTCATGCTCGAAACCGACCAATTCGCGCTGAGCGCTTGGGCGCATCTGAAACAGCGACCTGATCGTTGCGATTGGATCAACGGCATTCTCGACGGCAGCATTGTCTTCACAAGACCCCGGCATTGATCCTTTGACGTAGGCCAAACATCTCATTGGACAAAGAAAAAGGCGCGGGGTGGCAGACCCCGCGCCTTCCTTGTTTCGATGCGCGCAGATTACTTGCAGGCAGCTTTCTTGGCCACGTAGTAGCCCGCTTTCACCATGTGCTTGGACTCTTTGTAGACAGCCGGATAGTGGACCTTGATCATCTGGCCGTTCTTGTATTCCCACTCGGTGTGGGCCGCCATGATCAGGTGCTGCTTGTAGCCGTATTTGGCCGGAACCCAGACCTTGTCATAGCAGGCAACAACTTTGCCTTCCCATGCCATTGCGGGTGCTGCGAAAGCGGCTGCGATAAGTGCGCCGACAAGAACTTTTTTCATGATCTTTCTCCCAAGAAAATTGAAGGTATCCAAACTCTAGCCAAGAAAATCGCCGCCGCGCGACAGGAATTCCTGACTTGGCGGGGCAAAATTCGACAAACCCCACTTTTTCCAGCCGAAATAAGGGATTCTGTGGTGGAGGTGCCATAGTTTTGCAACGGTCCAGCCCGATCGGACCGGCACGATATTTTCTATATCGGGAACAATTCACGGAATCGAAATTTTTCACCCCCTGACAAGGGATTGGAGGGAATGTCGCACGAATCAGTTATCTTCCAAAAGACCGGGAAAGATTTGCGGCAGGAGATTGCTCAAACGCCGGGGGGACCGGGCAAAAAGGTGCCGACGCCTATCCTTTTTCCAGAGCGACCGCATCCCCTTGTGTGATCCACCCGGACTGCACAACCGCACAACACCAGCCGCCATGCCCGCGCATGGCCGAATAGCCGCCACGCCCCAGAGCCGCCTCCATGCGGGAACAAGGAGCGCAAGGCGCTGTCACTTCCAACCGGACAGATCCGATACGCAGGCCGAATTCCCGAAGTGCTGTCAGGTTAATGCCAGATATCACCAGATTGCGCCGCAGCACATCGGGCGGCACCTCTTGTCGGTGAACCAGCGCCGCTATGACCGGCAGGTGTTCCGCCTGAATCAAGGTCACCGCTCGCTTGCCGGATCGACCATGGTCTCCGGTCAAGCCTTCGGGCCCAATCTCTGCGCGAGGAACCGGGACAAGCGGCGCCTTGCGTTCGGGCCGCAGACCGATCCATTCCAACCGCCCCGGCCCTGCAAAGGTCCGGCGCAGGTCAGCAAGTGATCTCACTCAGTGATCTCGACCACCATCAGCTCACGCTCGGACGCACCGCGCGCATGGCTCAGAGCCTCCTGATAGGCGTCGGACTGGTAACATTCCACCGCGGCCTCGACCGAGGGGAAGCGGGCGACCACATTGCGCGGGCGTTCCTTGCCCTCAAGCTGCACAAAGCGCCCGCCACGGGCGATGAAGGTCCCGCCATGATCGGCAATGGCAGGCCCCGCAAGTTCGGCATATTGGCCGTAAGCTTCGGTATCGGTCACGGTCACATGGGCAATCCAGAGTGCGGCCATCTTATTTTCCTCCAATAACGGCTTCTGCCGCCTTGATTGCTGCATCGGCGTTGTCAGCGCTGGCACCACCGCCCTGCGCCATGTCGGGACGGCCACCGCCGCCCTTGCCGCCCAGTTCGGCCACAGCGGCCTTGACGATGTCCACCGCCGACAGCGTGCCTTTCAGGTCATCGGTCACGCCGGCTGCCACGGCCGCTTTGCCGCCGGCATCCGCGATCAACAGAACCGCACCAGATCCGATCCGGCCCTTATGCTCGTCGATGAGCGGCGGCAGGTCTTTGCCTGTCACCCCGCTCAGAACCTGAGCAACAAGCTTTACCCCGTTGATTTCGCGCACTTCCGCGCCACCACCCTGCCCGGCGCCACCGGCCATCGCCAACTCGCGTCGCAGTTGTGCCACTTCGGATTCGAGCTTTTTGCGGTCGTCCAGCAACGCCTTGACCCGTGCGGGAACGTCCGCAGCGCTCGCCTTCAGCGCACCGGCCACCTCGGCCAGACGGTGATCCTGTTCGGTGAGATAATCCAAGGCCGCAGCGCCTGTCAGTGCCTCGATCCGGCGCACACCAGCGCTCGACGCGCTGTCGCCCAACGTGACGAACAAACCGATATCGCCGGTCTGGCTGACGTGGGTGCCTCCACATAGTTCGATCGAATAGGTCTGCCCCTCCGCGCCCTTGCCAGAGCCACTTTGGATGCCCATCGACACCACGCGCACTTCATCGCCGTATTTCTCACCGAAAAGCGCCTGTGCGCCGATACCGCGCGCGTCGTCTGGCGTCATGATCCGCGTACTGACAGCAGCGTTCTGGCGGATAAAGGCGTTCACATCACGCTCCACTGCCTGCAATTCCGCAGCGCTCAACGCCTTGTTGTGGCTGAAATCGAACCGCAGGCGGTCCGGTGCGTTGAGCGAGCCGCGCTGTGCCACATGATCGCCTAGCGCCTCACGCAGCGCCTCGTGCAGCAGGTGCGTGGCCGAGTGGTTGGCGCGGATTGCCGACCGGCGCGCATGATCGACTTCAAGCTGAAGCGCGTCGCCCTTGGTCAGCGCACCACGGTCCACCGTCACATGATGCGCCGTGACCTTGCCACCCGCCATCTTGTGGGTGTCCGTGACCGTCGCGCCCTCATCTTCGTTTTCCAACCGGCGCAACCAGCCGGTGTCGCCCACCTGACCGCCGGACTCGCCATAGAACGGCGTCTGGTTCAACACGACCCAGCCGCTTTGGCCAGCATCGAGTTTCTCGACCGCCTTGCCGTCCACCACCAACGCAAGAACTTGGCCCTCGGCGGTTTCGGTGTCGTAGCCAAGGAAATCAGTTGCACCATGGGAGTCGGCAATGTCGAACCAAACGGTCGCATCTGCCGCCTCACCCGATCCGCTCCATGCAGCGCGGGCCCGTGCTTTCTGTTCCTGCATGGCAGAATCGAAGCCGTCGACGTCAACGGTCCGGTTCTTCTCACGCAGGGCGTCCTGCGTCAGGTCCAGCGGAAAACCAAAGGTGTCATACAACTTGAAGGCCGCAGCCCCGGGCAGCGGCGCGTCTTCGGGAAGGTCGGCCAGTTCGTCGTCCAACAGCTTCAACCCACGATCCAGCGTGGCTTTGAAACGGGTCTCTTCCGATCTCAGTGTTTCCTCGATCAGCGCCTGCGCACGACCAAGTTCCGGGTAAGCCTGCCCCATCTGCCGCACCAACGCCGGGACAAGGCGGTACATCATCGGGTCCTGTGCACCCAGCAGGTGCGCGTGGCGCATGGCGCGACGCATGATCCGACGAAGGACATAACCACGTCCATCGTTCGAGGGCATTACGCCGTCGGCGATCAGGAACGAGGTGGACCGCAGGTGGTCTGCAATAACGCGGTGGTGCATCTTGCCCGGCCCGTCCGGATCGACGCTGGCCGCATCGGCGCTCGCCTCGATCAGGCTACGCATCAAGTCGGTATCATAGTTGTCGTGTTTGCCCTGCAGCAGCGCGCCGATCCGCTCCAGCCCCATGCCGGTGTCGATCGACTGCATGTCCAGCGCCTTCATCGAGCCGTCCTCGAACTGCTCGTTCTGCATGAAGACGACGTTCCAGATCTCGATGAACCGGTCGCCATCTTCTTCGGCGCTGCCCGGAGGTCCGCCCCAGATATGGTCGCCGTGATCGTAGAAAATTTCAGTGCAAGGGCCGCAGGGACCGGTCGGCCCCATCTGCCAGAAATTGTCGGAGGTCGCGATGCGGATGATCCGATCCTCGGGCACACCGAGTTTTTTCCAAGTGTCGAATGCCTCATCATCGGTGTGGTACACCGTTGTCAACAAACGCTTGGGATCAATCCCGAATTCCTTCGTCACCAGTTCCCAGGCGAAAGGAATCGCTTCGGCTTTGAAATAATCGCCGAAAGAGAAATTCCCAAGCATCTCGAAAAAGGTGTGGTGGCGCGCGGTGTAACCCACGTTGTCGAGGTCATTGTGTTTGCCACCCGCCCGCACGCATTTTTGCGAGGTAGTGGCGCGGTTGTAGTCCCGCTTTTCGACCCCGGTGAAGAGGTTCTTGAACTGCACCATACCCGAATTGACAAACATCAGTGTCGGGTCGTTTCGCGGCACCAGCGGGCTGGAGGCCACAACCTCATGCCCCTGCTTTTCAAAATAGGTCAGGAAGGTAGAGCGGATGTCGTTCAGGCTTGCCATGTCGGGCCTCTTCGCGGGCGAGTGATCGGCGAAGATGTATCCGCGCCATCCGGCGGTGTCCACCGCCCCTTGATCCGGCGCGGATTCATCCGGGACCAACAGGTGATCAAGAAAAGGGCGCCCTGTGTGGCGCCCTCAACGTACCGACTGGAATAGAGGTCAGTCCTCGGTCAGTTCCGGATCATCTTCGGGCATGTCGAACTCCAACCCGTGCGCTGCGCGGATCTTGTCCTCGATCTCAAGAGCGACTCGCTTGTTCTCACGCAGGTAGGTTTTGACGTTCTCACGCCCCTGCCCGATCCGTTCGTCGCCGTAGCTGTACCAGGCACCGGATTTCTCGACCACGCCAGCCTTTACGCCAAGGTCGATCAATTCGCCCATCTTCGAGATGCCTTCGCCATACATGATGTCGAATTCCACCTGCTTGAACGGTGGCGCAACCTTGTTCTTGACCACCTTGACGCGGGTGGCGTTTCCGACAACCTCATCGCGGTCCTTGATCGCGCCGATCCGGCGGATGTCCAGACGCACAGAGGAATAGAACTTGAGCGCGTTGCCGCCCGTGGTCGTCTCGGGAGAGCCAAACATGACGCCGATTTTCATCCGGATCTGGTTGATGAAAATGACCATGCAGTTCGACCGGCTGATCGAACCTGTCAGCTTGCGCATTGCCTGGCTCATCAGGCGAGCGTGCACGCCGACGCTGCTGTCGCCCATGTCGCCTTCAAGCTCTGATTTCGGCGTCAACGCGGCAACGGAGTCGACAACCACCAGGTTGACCGCGCCGGAACGCACCAGAGTATCCACGATTTCAAGCGCTTGCTCACCGGTGTCAGGCTGCGAGATTAACAGCTCGTCCAGATCCACGCCCAGCTTTTTCGCATATTGTGGGTCCAGCGCGTGTTCCGCATCGACAAAGGCGCAGACACCGCCCTTTTTCTGTTCTTCGGCCACCACGTGCAGGGTCAGGGTTGTCTTGCCCGAGCTTTCCGGTCCGTAAATCTCAATGATCCGCCCCTTGGGCAAACCGCCGATTCCCAAAGCGATATCCAGCCCCAAGGACCCGGTCGACGTCGCCTCGATATCCTTGATCGCGTTTTCGCCACCCAGCTTCATGATCGAGCCCTTGCCGAACTGCCGCTCGATCTGGGCCAGCGCGCTATCCAGGGCCTTCTGCTTTTCCGCTTTTTTCTTAGTGTCCATGCTCAGAAGATCTGCCGTTGCCATGCGTTTCGATCCTTATTCCATATGCCGTGGAGCGCGGCAATCGCTGCTTTCGTTCACCTCTTGTTCCAAACCGTATGAGACCAAAGAGTGAACATTTCAAGTCAAATCTTTCCTTTTCCACTTTGCTGCGAGAGGGTTAAAGCAAGGTTTACGAAACAGGAACAATTTGAATGCTGGTGTTCTGGAAAGCACGTCTTGTGATGTTGGCGGTGCCCAAGACGGGGACGTCGGCCTATGCACGCGCGCTTGCGCCCGTGGCCTCGATGGCTGTGTCTGATCCTCCGGAGCTGAAACATGCGCCGGTCTATCGCTACAATCGCTTTTTTCGTCCGATGTTCGAAAAAGTCGGTGGAGAGATGGACCTGCTGGCCGTCATCCGTGAACCCGTCGATTGGCTGGGGTCTTGGTATCGTTATCGCCAACGTGGATTTCTCGAAGGTAAACCGACATCGACCCGGGGTCTGAGTTTCGACATGTTCTGCGACGCCTATGCTCAGGGGGCTCGCCCCGCCTACGCAAATGTCGGCAGTCAGGCGAAATTCGTTGAGCCCCGGCCAAATGGCGTGGCTGTGTCGCACCTGTTCAAATATGAAAATCAGGCGGGTTTGATCGGATTTCTGGAAGAACGTCTACAGACGCAGATTGACCTGCCGCGGGAAAATGTGTCGCCCAGCCGAGATTTGACCTTGTCCGCGAAAACCGAGGCCAAGCTGCGACGCAAATGCGCGGCGGATTTTGAGATCTGGGAAAGCGCGCTCTGATGCGACTCTGCCGGCAATTTCGGACGGCAGCGTGATACGAACGATCGTCGGAATTTAAACCTGAACCCAACCAACACAGCACTGTCGAAAAGCTGTCAGCCCATCTTAATTCAACTGGCGGTGAACCGTCTCTGTCAGATCCGACAGCGAAAATGGCTTGGGCAGGAAGACCGAATTCGGGATTTCTTCGCTGCCTTCGCCAAAGGCATCCTCGGCATAGCCCGAAACAAAAACCACACGGGTATCTGGCCGCCGTTCCCGCGCCTTGCGCACCCAGGTCGGCCCGTCCATCCCCGGCATAACCACGTCGGTGACGAAGATGTCGACGGCAAGGTCCTCATCATCGAGTGTACTCAGTGCATCCTCGGCGGTTTCCGCCTCGATCACGGTATAGCCGCGCAAGCGCAAGGCACGGGCGGCAAAAGCGCGAACCGGGGCCTCATCCTCGACCAGCAGCACCACGCCAGTGCCTTGTTCCGGCAGCTTGCGCTCATCCTTCGGGATGGCAACCGGGGCCACTTGCCTTGGGGTTTCAAAGGCGGGGAACAGCAAAGTGAAACAGGTGCCCTGCCCCACCACGCTATCGACAAAGATGAACCCCCCGGTCTGCTTGACGATGCCGTAGACAGTCGACAGCCCCAGTCCGGTGCCTTCGCCGGTGCGTTTGGTGGTAAAGAAGGGCTCAAACACTTTTTGCAACTTGTCCTGCGGGATACCGATGCCCTCATCCGTGACCCGGACCGACACATAAGTACCCGGGGCCACAACGGCGCGGTCGCGGCTCATCGGGTCGTTGAGGGTCCGAGACTCGGTTTCGACGACAATTTCGCCCCCGTCGGGCATGGCATCGCGCGCATTTACCACGAGGTTCATCATGACCTGTTCCAGCTGGCGGCGATCGCCGCGGACCGGTGGGAGAACAGGATCATGCTTGAGCGTCAGGCGCACTTTCTCGCCGACAAGGCGATTGAGCAGATGCGCAAGGTCGGACAGCGTATCGCGCAGATCCATGATCTCTGGCTGCATCGTCTGCTTGCGCGAAAACGCCAGTAGCTGCCCAACAAGGGCCGCCGCGCGATTGGCGTTCTGATTGATCTGCACAAGGTCGCCATAGTCCGGGTCACCCTGATCGTGACGCAGCAGTAGCAGATCGCAATGACCCGAAATCGCGGTCAGCAAGTTGTTGAAATCATGCGCTACGCCGCCCGCAAGTTGACCGATGGCCTGCATTTTCTGGCTCTGGACAAATTGCGCCTCGAGGGTCTTGAGTTCGGTGGCATCGTTCAGAACGGCGATCAGCGCGGTCTCACCTTCTTCGATCACGCGATTGAGCGTGACCTGAACAAAAACCTCACGGTCGGCGCGGGTCAGCCGCAGAAACTCTGACCGGTGCAGGCCACGACCATCCGCTGCCTCCTGCAACCAGTCCTTGATGGCGCGACCCAATCCCTCCATGTGTTCGGCCACATGACCAGGATTTCCCTGCCCCAGATTCAACAGCCGACGCGCCTCGGGATTTGCGCGGACGACCTCACCATCCGGCGCAACCTTGAGAAGCGGAACCGGAAGCCCGTCAAAACTGCCCATGATGTCCTGTCGGCCCGCATCCTCGGCGATCGGAGACAGAACCAGTTCCTGCCGTCCGCCACCGATATCGGCGCTATGGACCAGAACGCTTTGTCCGGCGTGGCTGCCTTTGAGGCAATGCACGCCATCAGAGCGCAGGGGCAGATCGGCAAAGATATCGTCAAGCCGTTTCACCCGTTGCCCCACGAGTTCACGCGCCACCGGGTTCATGTAGAGCACCGCCCCGTTACGCCCCAAGGAGATCACCGCAAGATCGGCCCGCGTCCGCCCGCCTGCGCGCTGCGACTCGTTCTCCAGACGCCAGAGCATGAGGTCGGCGCGGAACGCCCGAACGTAGATGCGATAGCCTTCCGAATGGCTGGTCACATCCTCGACCGCCGCCCCGTCTCGAAGCGCCTTTTGTTGCATCCGGTAGACGATACCTTCGGAACTGGCGAAAACATCCCGCAACATTGCCGAGAGGCGGCTTTCGTCCGTGCTGACGAAACGGTCGCGTGCGGCCCGATTGGTCCGCAAGACAACCCCGTCACCATCGGTGAGAAAGCAAAACGCGGGCTCCGTTTCGATGAAGTCGGCCAGTTGCGCAATGCGCCGCTGAAACCGCCCGCCAGTAATCCGGTCCACCATCAGCCAGACCACGGCAAGACACCCGAACGCCCCGGTCGCGGCAAGCGCCACCACCTCTACTGTGCGGACCGTCGCGAATTGCGACACAAGCAGGGAAAGACTGGCAAGCACCACAAGCGCCGACGCCCCCAGTACGGGCGACATTCCGCCCTGGCGCTTGCGCGCAATATCGATTGTCGCCTCCACGCCATCCCCCGAAATCACGAATCGTTGCCTCTGAGTATGCCCACCAAGTCCGTTAATAGCACGTTAACCGTTCGAGAATTTCTCGTCAAAGTTGTGTCTACGTGACGGGTTCCGATCGCAGAACCGCGACGAAAAATCCGTCGCCGCCGTCGGACGGTAGGAACTGGCGCTCACTTTCCAACCGCCAGCCCAGCGAACGCGCCAAAAAGGCCCGGACCTGTTCCGCGTTTTCCTCAGCCAGGACGGAACATGTGGCGTAGGACAGGCATCCACCCGGAGCAACCAGCTCGGCGGCACTGTCCAGGATATCGGCCTGCGTCGCGCAAAGTGCCGCCAACTGCGGATCGGTCAACCGCCATTTGCCTTCGGGCGCGCGGCGCCATGCCCCGCTGCCAGAACAGGGCACATCGCAGAACACCAGATCATACAGTCTTTGCGGTTCTGAAACGATCCTGACCTTTGCCCCGGCACGCAGCGCCCGTGCTGGCAGGTCCGCCATGCGCCGTGGCGCCGCGTCATGCGCATCGACACCGCCGCCGCCAAGCCGCGCCGCCATGGCCAACGCCTTGCCACCACCACCGGCGCAATAGTCCAGAACCGAAAGTCCGGGAGAAAGCGGCAACATATCCACCACAGCCTGACTGGCCGCGTCCTGTAACTCGACCGCACCCGACAGATAGGCATCGCTGCGGGCAATTGCGCGCGCGCCCTCGGTCACGCGCAAGGCGGTCGGGGACAGCGAATGAGGCTCCGCCGTGATTCCGTCATTTGCCAACAAAGCGATGGCTTGATCAATTGTGCCTCGCAGACTGTTAATCCGCAGGAACACATCCGCACGCGCGCGCAGCGCCTTTGCTGTCTGCTCGGTTGCAGCCCCCAGACTTTCCCGAAACCGGACCGCCAACCAATCTGGCAGGTCAAGCGCCTCATTCCCTTCGGGCGCGCGTCCTGCATCCCGCTCTACCTCACTCAGTTCTGCCGGGGCATGCCCCTGACCGGTAAAGATCGCTTCGGCGTCTTCGCCGCGCAGCCGTATCACCCCCAACATGCGCGCCCGACCGCTCTCACCTCCGCCCAATACAGCCGCGGACCGCCAGCAGCGCAAAGCGTCAAACACAAGGTCGCGCACCGCCGCCCGGTCCTTGGACCCGGCATAACGCGATGTCCTGCCCCATGTGGTCAGCACCTGTTCCGCCGGACGGCCGGCGGCGATCTGGTCAGTCAATTCGATAGCAGCCTGAACGCGGGCGGCAGGGGTCATGAGCGGCTCTCCGGGGCAGTAAGGTGTGAAGTGCCTAGCCCAACCCACCCGATTTGACGAGACCCGACGCTTGGCCCTTGGCGCTTGGGAACGATTGCGGCTAGGGTCGCCGCGAAGCGAAAGACTGGGAGGGCTTCGTGGGCATTTCGATTGGTTGCCTCACCGACAGCCATAGCGCTATCGGCGAAGGGGAAACTGCGGACTTGCGGACGGAGTGTCTTTGCTGGCGCGATATCCCCGTCGGCTCTGTCCAATGCACCGACGCAGCCTTCGGCCAGTCCGTAACCACCGCCCAGCCGAACCCATGGCTTTCCTTGCGCCGCGCAATGAAGGACCGGGCATGTATAAAGCGGACGACGTCCCCTCGACTTGCAACACCTGCGTTTGCGACGATAGACCCGACACACTCTACGGGACCACCCCGGCAGAGGCCGCGCGTCAAGCACTGACCAGCCGCAGGCCGCCGGGATCAAGGCAATCACAGACCTTGGCGCGCAGGTCCCATGCCAGACCTGCCTTGCCGACTGACGGACAGACACAAAGGATTACCCATGCACCCGACCTCCAAGATGAACCGCCTTCTGATCACCGGAGCTGCCGGTGGGCTGGGCCACGCCCTGCGCTCGCGCCTCACCCATCTGGCGGACAAGATCCGACTGTCGGATGTCGCGGACATGGGCGACGCCGCCCCGCATGAGGAAATCGTGCCCTGCGATCTTGGCGATAGGGCCGCGGTCGAGGCTCTGGTCGAAGGCTGCGACGGCATCGTGCATTTTGGCGGCAAATCCGTCGAGGGCACCTGGGAGGTGATCCGCAACGCCAATATCGAAGGCGTCTACAACCTGTATGAAGCAGCCCGCAAACACGGCAAACCGCGCATCGTCTTTGCCTCGTCCAACCACGCCGTCGGGTTTTACCGACAAGATCAGGTCATCGACAACACGGTCTACCCGCAACCTGATGGGCTATACGGTGTCTCCAAGGTCTTCGGTGAGATGATGGCATCGGCATATTGGAACAAGTTCGGCCAAGAAACAGCCGTGGTTCGGATCGGCTCTTCTTTTGACGAACCGAAATCGCACCGGATGTTGTCCTCATGGATGTCCTACGGAGATTTCGTCTCATTGATCGAACGGGTGTTCGACGTGCCGCGTCTGGGGTGCCCGGTGATCTACGGGGTCTCCGACAATGACAGCGTCTGGTGGGACAACACCAAGGTCGCTTGGCTGGGATGGCGTCCTCAGGACAACTCCGAGGCCTATCGCAGCAAGCTGGACGCCTCGGAAGCAAAATTTCCGGGCGATGCGCCCGATGTGGTCTATCAGGGCGGAGCCTTTACCGCCGATGGCATCCACGAAAAGTGACCAACGCCAACCGGGAATAATCCATAATAAATCAGCGTTTTACGTCGCGATCTTAAACTTTCCCGTCAATCGCACGCAGGCCTGTCCGCACAACCGGCGCAGACCGTCCCCAAGTGCCTGTTCCCCGGAGCCATCCCTCGCTGATGCCGAAAAGAGGCGACCGGCTCCGGCCTGCAAGGGTGCGCAGCACCGCGCATCGCGCGGCTTGCCCTTGCGGGGCGGTGCCGGTTGTCTCAGGCATCATCAAGCGAGGGATGGCTTCGGGGAACAGGCACGGGCGTGTTCGCGGGTGAATCCTGAAGCGTTACACGCGCCAAGGGCGCGCCCTGCCAACCGGAGCCGAATTAAGGGTTGGTGGGCGGGCGATGGGACCGGCACGGGCCCGAGTCCCGTCCCCAGCCCGTCCCATCACCGTTCCAGATCACCCGATCCGATAGTTCGGCGATTCCCGCGTGATCTGCACATCGTGCACGTGGCTTTCCTTCAGCCCCGCGCCGGTGATCCGCACAAAATTGCAGTTGTGGCGCATCTCTTCGACGGTGGCACAGCCAGTGTACCCCATTGCCGCCCGCAGACCGCCAACAAGTTGATGGATCACTGTGCCCGCCGGGCCTTTGTAGGGCACCTGCCCCTCGATCCCTTCGGGCACCAGCTTGTCACTGGCGGCATCCTTCTGGAAATACCTGTCGGCCGAACCACGCGCCATTGCACCCAACGACCCCATCCCGCGGTAGGCCTTGTAGCTGCGACCCTGATACAGGATCACCTCGCCCGGGCTTTCATCGGTGCCCGCGATCATGCTGCCAACCATGGCACAGCTCGCCCCCGCCGCAATGGCCTTGGCGAAATCGCCCGAGAACTTGATGCCTCCGTCGGCGATCACCGGCACGTCGCCTGCCGCCCGGGCGCAATCCATGATCGCTGTCAGCTGTGGCACGCCGACGCCCGCCACCATCCGCGTGGTACAGATCGACCCAGGACCAATCCCCACCTTGATCGCATCCGCCCCAGCGCCGATCAGCGCCTTGGCGGCCTCGGAGGTGGCGACGTTGCCCGCGATCACCTGCACTTGGTTTGACAACAGTTTGGCCCGCTCGACGGCCTCCAGCACGCCAGACGAATGGCCATGCGCCGTGTCCACCACGATGATGTCGACCTGCGCATCCACCAACGCCTGCGACCGCTCATACCCGCTGTCACCAACGCCGGTCGCCGCTGCTACGCGCAGCCGCCCCAGCCCATCCTTGCAGGCGGTCGGGTTCAGCACCGCCTGTTCGGTGTCTTTCAGGGTCAGCAGCCCGGTCAGCTTGCCCGTCGCATCCGTCACCAACAGCTTTTCGATGCGCCGTGCCTTCATCAGGTTGATGGCTTCCTGCCGGTCGGCAGGTTCGGTCAGGATGGCAAGGTTGTCGCGGGTCATCATCGCCTGAACGGTGGTCGCGTCATTTTCGGCAAAGCGCATGTCGCGATTGGTGACGATCCCCACAACCCGGTGGTTTTCATCCACCACCGGAAAACCGGTAAAGCCGTACCGCTCTGTCAGCATCCGCGCGTCCCCCAACGTCTGGTTGGGGCGCAAGGTCACCGGGTTGTAGACGATCCCGCTTTCAAAGCGTTTGACCCGGCGCACTTCGCGAGCCTGTTCCTCGATACCAAGGTTCTTGTGGATCACGCCCATGCCGCCCGCCTGCGCCATGGTGATGGCCATGCGGCTTTCGGTCACCGTGTCCATAGCCGAACTCAAAAGCGGGATATTGAGGGCGATGGATTTGGTGACCTGGGTGCGCGTGTCAGCGGTGGACGGCAACACGCTTGAGGCCGCGGGAACAAGCAGAACGTCATCGAAGGTCAGAGCCTCGCGAATCTCCATGGGGGCACTCCTTGGGAGGGATCGGTTGGCGCGTCCCTATCGCATGGGCGGCGGGGAAAGGAAAGCCCGCGCGGCGCACCACTTTACCTTGCGTCGGTTTCATTGTGATCCCCGCGCCAATGGTCCTCCATGATCAGACCGTCCAGGGACAGCCGTCGACGCCACCCCCGCGCCTGCAACTCCGGCTGGTCAAAGGCCTCTTCGATATGGCCGACGCACAAATAGGCCACCACCTCGACCGTCTCAGGCAGACCCAGAAGACCGCGCAGGTCCTCTTGTCGAAAGATGCTGACCCAGCCAACGCCCAGCCCCTCGGCCCGCGCCGCCAGCCAGAGGTTCTGCACCGCGCAAACGGTTGAATACAGGTCCATGTCCCGGTTGTGCGTGCGCCCCAGAACCACCTTTCCACCGCGCGCGCGGTCGCAGGTAACGGCGATGTTCAACGGAGCTTTCAGGATGCCTTGCAGCTTCAACGCGGCGTATTGGGCACGCTTTTCGCCCTGAAACATCGCCTGCGCCTCGGCATTGGCCGCCTCAAAGGCCTTATGCACCGCCCGTCGCCGCGCGGCATCGCGGATCAGGATGAAATTCCACGGCTGCATGAAGCCGACAGAGGGCGCGGCATGGGCCGCTTCCAACACCCGGCGCAGCACGTCGGGGGCCACCGGATCTGGCAGGAATTCATTGCGCACATCCCGGCGCGCATAGATGACATCGTACAGCGCCCGACGCTCAAACGGGGTAAACTGGCGCGCCCTTTCTGGCGCGATGGCGGGTTTGGACATAAATGGCCTCGCAAGCGACAGCGATCAAACGCTTTCCAGACGCCGATCCATGTCGTCAGGCCGGTCTTCTGGCTTGGGATCAACCGAAACGCACACCTTCCCGGGGACCCCCCAGTGGCACAAGTCCGTTCCGTCCCCGTTACAGCGGCGGGCCCGCGCTGGAGTTTCACCAGCTTCCCGATTCTCCCCGTGGCGGGGCACCTGACAGCGGGCAGATTGCGTTGGAAACCGAGCCACGACAACCCAAGATCCGTCGGGCCAAACGGAAACAGGCGCCCACAGGCGCCTGTTCCTTTGTCAAAGCCGGATCAGATCAGTCTTTCGTCTTCTCTTCCATCGCCTTGATCGCATCCCCGATCGCCTCGACCGACCACGCGAAATCAACGTCCAGCGCCGTGTCGAACACCCAGAAGTCACGCGGCACATAGAAATTGGCCGCATAGTTCGACCCGCGTCCGCCCCATGCCGCAAGGCCGTGGCAGGTCATGCAGTTGGTCTGGATGCCCATGTCGGTGGTCGTGGTTGTCCATGCCCCCTTGCCGTCCGGCGTCTGCACCGTCTCCATGATCGAAATGACCGGCGTGCCAAATCCGGCCTCGAGGTAAGGATTAAAGGCGGTAACCAGCGCGCCGACGTTTTTGCCGCCCACCAGCGGCTGCGCGGGCACCAGCATAGAATAGGCCGGGGCCATGGCGTAATGCGCCGCCTGCGTGGTCAGCGTATCGGGGCGGGCTGCCGCAATCGCCGCGCTGGAGGGGGTATTGGGATGCGCGGCATCCGCCTCCCACCAGAAGGTCTGCCATGTCCACTGCGTCGTCTCGCGTGAGGTGACATGCATCGCTACCAGCAACGCAATCGCGGGGCCGTCGCCGCCAATCTCCTGCGTCTCGCCGGTTGCTTTGTTGACAAAGGTCGCGCCGGCCTTCTTCAGGTCGACGGCGATAAAGTCATCGACCGAATAGATATTGCCCACACCCGGGCTTTTGCAGTTCACATCCACGCCAGTCGAGGTGGTTGACCCCTTCAGATCCATGTCGACGTAGACACATTGCTGCCAGAGCGTTTCGGGGTAGCCGCCCTCTTTCATGTCGGGAGTCCAGTTGGCAAGGTCCGGAATGCCCGGCCATGCAGGAAAGGCGTATAGTTTGCGCGTCCTGCCGTCGGCGTCGGTCCAGTCTGTCAGCCGGTCGTTGGTGATCAGCTTGTAGACCGGTTTGACGTTCACGGACTCGTCGGGAAACCGCACCTTGTCGCCGTCCGCCAGCAGCCGGTCCAGCACCTCGGGCTTGCCGGTCCCGGTCTCCAGCAGATACGACGCCGATGGTGGGCTGTAGGCCACATTCTCAAGAATATCGGTGTTCACGATGATCCCGGCGGCATTGGTCGTCGGTTCGGTGCCGTCCTTCTTTTCAGAGGCGGCATTTGCCAAAAAGCCATCCACCAGACCGTGCCGGAACATTTGCGAGGATTCGCCCAGCTGGAACTTGTCCTGTGGTTCCTTGCCGGTAAAAACCGCGATGATATTCGCCTTGGTCAGCCATGTCTGATAGGTCACGCGGGCAAACGCATCCTCGCCGTCGACAGGCTTGGTCAATCCCGCCCAGATGCCCCAGGCATGGGCGTGAATTGCAGCATCGTTCTGCGGCTCGGCGTAGATCCAGGAATTGATCTCATCTTCGGCGGTGGGGAACATCACCCCCGGTGCCGGTTCCGCTGGCATGTTCACGCCATAGTCCTGTGCAGCTGCCGCCAGCGGCAGCATGGCCAGTAACCCCGCTTTAACCCCGAAATCACGCATCCCTGTCTCCTCTTCTCAATCCATGGCAGGCTTCAAGTGACGCAAGGTTAGCTAACGTAAGGGTGAAAACAAAGTCCATCAATCAACTTTTACGGTAATAACCTGCTTGACACAGCGCCGCCCCTTGCCGCGCCGGGTCCACCGGATAGGCTCTGCCCAGCTTTGGAGATTGCGCAATGAGTCACGGATACGACAGCGGCCGCCTGAACCTGCCTTTTACCGGAATTTGCACCTTTGCCCGCGCGCCATACCAACCGGACTGGTCCGCGCTGGACGCCGATGCCGCCATCCTTGGCGCGCCATTCGATGCAGGCACCCAATGGCGGGCTGGCGCGCGTTTCGGGCCACGCGGGGTGCGCGAGGCCTCGACCCTGTTCAGCTTTGGACACGCCGGGGCCTACGACCATGAGGATGATGTGACCTATCTGGAGGGCGTGCGGCTTGTGGACATGGGCGACGCCGATATCGTCCACACCGATACACTGACCAGCCACGCCAATATCTGCAAAGGGGTAACGGCCGCTCTGGACGCCGGTGCCCTGCCCGTCATCATTGGCGGCGATCACTCGATCAATATCCCCTGCATCGAGGCCTATGAGGGCCGCGCACCCTTTCACCTGCTCCAGATCGACGCGCATCTGGATTTTGTCGATGAACGTCATGGCGTCACGCGGGGGCACGGCAACCCGATGCGCCGCGCGGCCGAGAAACCATGGGTGACGGGACTGACGCAGGTGGGCATCCGCAACGTCTCTTCCACAGCGCGAGAAGGGTATGAAGACGCCCGCGCGCGCGGATCGGACATCCTGTCGGTCAGACAGATGCGCGCGCTCGGGCCAGAGGCGACCGTCGCGCGGCTGCCCAAGGGCGCGCCGGTCTATATCACCATCGACATCGACGCCTTCTGCCCCTCTATCGCGCCGGGAACAGGCACGCCCAGCCACGGCGGCTTTCTCTACTACGAGGTATTGGAACTTCTGCAAAACGTCACCCGGACACACCCCATCGTCGGCATCGACCTTGTCGAGGTCGCGCCCGACTATGACCCGACGGGCAGCACGTCGATCCTTGCGGCGCAGCTTTTGATGAACCTGCTCGGCTTTGTTTTTCACGCCGGGCTGCCTCGTCCCTAGACGGGCGCCTTAGGTTTCGGCACAACATCGACGGACCGCATGTTAGCGGCCACGTCATCGGCGGAGCGGCGCGGACCGCGATGCACACCACTTGCCGTCACCGCCCTGTCACGATTTTGTGGTCAGAGGCCTAACGATACTCAGAACTGGACCCGCCCATGACCGCCCCCCTTGCTGGATATGTCATCCTCGACCTGACGCATGTGCTGGCCGGGCCGTTCTGCACCATGTCCCTTTCGGACATGGGCGCGCAGATCATCAAAGTCGAGGCCCCCCGGACCGGGGATGACACCCGCACCTTCCCGCCTTTCAAAGATGGCAAGTCCGCCTATTTCGCGGCCCTCAATCACGGCAAGAAAAGCATCGCGCTGAACCTCAAGGGGGATGAGGATCGGGCGATCTTTGAACGTCTGCTGGGGCGGGCGGATGTGATTGTCGAAAACTTTCGCCCCGGCGTGATGGAGCGGTTGGGCTACGGCTGGCAGGACCTGCACGCCGCCTTTCCGCGGCTGGTCTACGGGGCTGTGTCAGGTTTTGGCCATTCCGGTCCGGATTCGAAACGCCCGGCCTATGACATGGTGGTGCAGGCGCGCGGCGGCGTGATGTCGATCACCGGCGAAAAGAACCGCGAACCGGTACGGGTCGGCGCGTCGATCGGGGATATCGTTGCGGGCATGTTCCTGAGCCAAGGTATACTTGCCGCCCTTCTGGACCGCGACCGCAGCGGCGTGGGCCGCAAGATCGATGTGTCGATGCTGGACAGCCAGTTGGCGATCCTTGAGCATGCCGTGGCCCTGACCACCGTCACCGGCAAGGCACCGGGACCGTCCGGCGCCCGGCATCCATCCGTCACACCATTCGAGACGTTTCACGCCAGCGACGGGCTGTTTGTGATCGCCGCAGGCAATGACCGGCTGTTTGAAAAGCTGTGCATTGCGCTCAATCTGCCAATCTCGGACGATCCGCGTTTTGCCACAAACCCCGCGCGCTGCGAACACGCCCGCCTGCTGAAACGGTTGATCGAGGCGGTGACGCTGGACAACACCCGCGCCTACTGGATCTCACGGCTGACCGCCGCCGGGATTCCGACCGGACCGATCCAGACCGTCGATCAGGTTTTGAAGGACCCGCAGATCATTGCGCGCAACATGGTTGTGGACGTGCTGGATAAAAACGGTCGCCAAGCCTACAAGGCTGCCGGAAACCCGATCAAGATGAGCGATGCGCCTGATCCGACCACACGCGGACCGGCCCCTGATCTGGACGGCAACCGCGGTGAAATTCTGCGATGGCTGGAACAGGGCTAAACCCCTGCAAGCCCCATGCCGTTTTCGACCCGTATTCTGACGCCGCACCGCCTTTCCATCCTCGCGACAGGCGCTATGGTCCCGGCCAGCACCCCACAGAGGCAGACACATGGCGCAAGACCCCCTCGTGATCTTCACCCCATCTGGCAAGCGTGGCCGCTTTCCTGCTGGAACTCCCGTCCTGACAGCCGCCCGCCAGTTGGGCGTCGACCTCGATTCAGTCTGCGGCGGGCGGGGCATCTGCTCAAAATGCCAAATCACCCCGTCTTACGGCGATTTCCCCAAGCACGGCGTTCATGTGGAACAGAATGCGCTGTCGGACTGGAACAAGGTCGAAGCCCGTTATGACGAAAAGCGCGGGCTGAAACCGGGCCGCCGTCTGGGATGCCAGGCAACGGTGCAGGGCGATGTGGTGATCGATGTGCCGCCCGAAAGCCAAGTTCACCGTCAGGTCGTGCGCAAGGCTGCCACCGCCCGGGTGATCGAAATGGACCCGGCCACGCGGCTTTACTACGTCGAGGTTCAGGAACCCGACATGCACGAACCCACCGGCGATCTCGAACGTGTGGCCCGCGCACTGGCAGCGCAGTGGGATATCCCCGAGATATCCACAGAGTTTTCCACACTTGCCAAATTGCAACCCATCCTGCGGAAAGGCAGCTGGAAAATCACCGTCGCCTTGCACAAAGACGATAAGGATTCGGTGCCACGCCTTGTCGCCGCATGGCCCGGCCTGCACGAAGGCGGGATTTATGGCCTTGCCATCGACCTTGGCTCGACCACCATCGCCGCCCATCTGACCGATCTGGAAACCGGCGAGGTCAAGGCGTCCTCGGGGATCATGAACCCGCAGATCCGCTTTGGCGAAGACCTGATGAGCCGGGTGTCCTACGCGATGATGAACCCCGGCGGCGACGTCGAGATGACCCGCGCGGTGCGCGAGGCGCTGGACACTTTGGCGCGGGAGATTGCGGCCGAGGCCGGGATTGACCCCAGCCTGATCCTTGAGACCGTCTTTGTCTGCAACCCGGTGATGCACCACCTGCTGCTGGGCATCGACCCGGTGGAACTGGGGCAAGCCCCCTTCGCGCTGGCCACATCGGATGCGATGACGCTGACCGCCCGCGATCTGGACCTGACATGCCTGCCTGCGTCCGCGCAAATCTATATCCTGCCCTGCATCGCGGGCCATGTGGGGGCCGATGCCGCCGCCGTGGCATTGTCCGAGGAACCAGGGAAATCTAAGGACTTGGCGCTTATTGTTGATGTGGGCACCAATGCCGAGATCCTGCTGGGCGATACCACCCGGGTGTTGGCCTGTTCCTCTCCGACTGGCCCTGCCTTTGAAGGCGCGCAGATCAGTTCCGGCCAGCGCGCCGCCCCCGGCGCGATCGAGGCGATCCGCATTGACCCCGTAACCAAGGAGCCGCGCTTTCGCGTGATCGGGTGCGACAAGTGGTCAGACGAAGAGGGTTTTGCCGAGGAAACCGCCGCGTCAGGGATCACAGGCATCTGCGGCTCCGGCATCATCGAGGCGGTGGCGGAACTGCGCACCGCTGGCCTGATGGACCCATCGGGCCTGATCGGCGGCCCTGACAAAACCGGCACGGACCGCTGTATCCCCGAGGGGCGCACCTTTTCCTATCTAGTGCACGATGCGAGCGAAGAAGGCGGCCCACGGATCACCGTCACCCAAGGCGATATTCGCGCCATCCAACTGGCGAAGTCCGCGCTTTATGCCGGTGCGCGCCTGTTGATGGACACGCGCGGCGTCGACAAGGTGGACCGCGTTGTGCTGGCGGGTGCCTTTGGGGCACATATTTCACCGCTGCACGCAATGGTGCTGGGCATGATCCCCGACGTGCCGTTAGAAAAGGTCACCAGTGCGGGCAACGCCGCAGGCACTGGCGCACGCATCGCCCTGTGCAACCTTGCCGCGCGCCGCGAGATTGAGCGCGTGGTGCGTGAGATCACCAAGGTCGAAACCGCAATCGAGCCAAAGTTTCAGGAACACTTTGTCGCCGCCAATGCGATCCCGCACGCGACGGACCCGTTCCCGGAGTTGAAAAAACTCGTAAACCTGCCGCAGGTCAGTTTCAACACCGGCGGCGATGATCGGGGCGGACGGCGGCGGCGCAAGCGCGCCTGACCCGCCGGCGCGGGGCTGTCTAAAGCAGCCCGCGCGCTGCCAGATTGCGCATCAGCGCGCTGGTACCGAAACTCCACGACGGACATTCCGTCGACAACCGCACGGTATTGGCCAGCCGCCCCAGAGCGGGTTCCGATATTTCGACCACGTCGCCCAGCTTATGGGTGAAACCCTCACCCGGCACATCTCGGTCCTCGGTCGGGGCAAAGAGTGTGCCCAGCATCAGGAAAAACCCGTCGGGATACTGGTGATGTGTCCCGCAGGTCTGTGCCACCAGATCCTCTGGGTCTCGGCTGATCTGCGACATGCTGCTACGACCGTTCAGAACATAGCCATCCGTGCCAGTCACCGTGAGCGTCAGTTCCGCGTTGCGCACATCGTCCAGCCCATAGCTGTCGTCAAACAGCCGCAACATCGGCCCGACCGCGCAAGAGGCGTTGTTGTCCTTCGCCTTGCCCAGCAAGAGCGCGGACCGCCCCTCGACATCGCGCAGGTTCACGTCGTTGCCTAGTGTCGCGCCCCGGATACGCCCACCGCTGTCGCAGGCCAGCACGATCTCTGGCTCGGGGTTGTTCCATGTGGAAATCGGATGCAGCCCGACACTGGCACCAAAGCCGACCGCCGCCATCGGCTGTGCCTTGGAAAACACCTCTGCATAGGGGCCGATGCCCACCTCAAGGTATTGCGACCAAACGCCATCGGCGATCAGCACCTCCTTCAGTTTCAATGCCTTGTCCGACCCCGGCTGCACGGCGCGCAGGCTGTCCCCCAGAATGGCGGTACAGCGTTCCCGGATCGCCAGCGCGCGCGCCGGATCGCCCTTGGCCTGCTCCTCGATCACCCGTTCCAGCATGGAGGATACAAAGGTCACGCCGCAGGCCTTGACCGGCTGCATGTCGCAAGGGGCCAACAGATGCGCGCCCTCAGGTGCCTCAGTAGAGGCTTCGGCCAACGCCTCCAGCGGTCCGAGGCTCTCACCCGGTGCCTCAGTGGCAAAAGCCGCCGCATCTTCACGGTCCAGCAGCGCCTGCATGGTCGGCACCTCTGGGCACGTGATATCCACCGCCTCGGCCCCGCGGCGTGCAATCAGCGCCGGACCGTTGCGATCAGGCCGCCAGACGCGGCCGACGAAAGTGCCCGTCGCGGGCAAAGCGAGCGTCATGGTAAGGTTCCTCCAGAGGTGTTTTCTGATTTTCCAAGAGGTCTAGAGCATATCCCCGGCGGGCGGAACAGGCTCGGAGAGTTCTTGACGACGCGCCGAGGCTAAGCTACCGATGCGTCTCGCGGCGGGTATGATGTAATGGTAGCCTGTCAGCTTCCCAAGCTGAACGCGCGGGTTCGATTCCCGCTACCCGCTCCAACTCTCGAAATCCGAAAAACGCGTCAGATGATCGCGCGGAGACGCGCCTTCAGCCGGGCGATGTCCGCTTTCAGATCCGCTGAAACCGCGCCATAGCGCGGCGAATCCACAAGAGTCGTGAACAGCGCGGGATCGGGCCTGCCCTTGCGATGCCACACCAGCCCGCGCAATACGTCCGCCGCCTGCTCTGGCAAATTGTCCGGAACCTTGTATCCCGCAATCTCGCCCCAGACGGCGGTCCAGCAACGCGCCACGCTCCACGGGTTGTAGCCGCCACCGCCTGATACGATCATTCGGGGCGACAGCGGACGCAGAGCGCGCACCGCTGCTACATGGCACCGGTTTGACAGGGACAATCGCGCCAGCGGGTCCTCCAGCAGCGCATCCGCCCCGCATTGCAGATAGATCGCATCGGGGCGGAAATCGGCAACGGCTGGCAGGATCACCTCCTCCAACACCAGCGAAAATTCAGTGTCGTTGAACCCGCGCGCAACCGGCAGGTTGAACGCCGCGCCGCCCGCCGTATCATCCAGTGCGCCGGTAAAAGGCCAGCGCCGCGCCTCGTGGACAGAAACCATACGAACGTCCGCGCGCCCTGCAAAGGCGATCTCGACGCCATCGCAGTGATGCGCGTCAATGTCGACATAGGCAACGCGTGCCAGCCCCATCTGCAACAGACGCTCAATCGTCAAAACCGGCTCATTGAGATAGCAAAAGCCAGCGGCACGATCGGGCAAGCCGTGATGCTGGCCGCCGCCGGGATTGTAAACCACGCCGCCTTCGGCCACCAGTTCGGCGGCCAGCAGCCCGCCGCCCACCGCCGTTGCGGGACGGCGGTACATCTCGGCAAAGACCGGGTTGGACAGCGTGCCCAACCCGTGCCGCGCACGCACAAGCTCACTGACGGATTGCGCCGATTCTGCCGCTTGCAAGGCTGCCACGTAGCCAGTTGAGTGAAACCGCGTCAGCGCAGCGGGTTTGGCGCGTGGCGAGGTGCGATACCGCGCAGTCGGCAACCAGTCCAGCGCGCGGGCAAGGTCGATCACTGCTGGCACCCGCTGAATCGAAAGCGGGTGCCGCGCCCCGTAAACAGAGCCGCGATAGATGGGAGAGCCGATAAAGCGCGCGTCAGACATTTTCGAGAGCTAGAGCCTTTGGACGTCAAAGGAAATCCCCGGCGCATTGCACAGCGCGACAAGCGGGAATATCACTCTCACATGCATGATTTGCCCACCTTCCGCCTTGTCTGGCAGACCGCCGCGATGATCGCGTTTGGCGCGCTTGGTGGCTTTGTCGCGACCTTGGCGCATGTGCCGATGCCTTGGATGCTGGGTGGGTTGCTGTCCTCTGCGCTGGTGATCCTTTTATGGGCGCCACCGTTCTTGAAAGACTACGATTTTCCGCTGCCGTTCCGGACCGGCTTCGTGGCGCTGATCGGCGTAATGATCGGCACCCAAGTGACGGCGGACCTGTTGGCGATGGCCGGACAACTGCCCTGGACGATGGGCGGGCTTGTGGTTTTTGTCATTTGCGCGCACCTTGGCAATACCCTGATTTTCCGTCGTCTGGGGGGTTACGACCGCGCCACGGCCTTTTATTCGGGGACGCCCGGCGGGTTGATGGAAAGCATCGTCATGGGCGAAGGCGCGGGGGCCGACATCCGCATCCTGACCGCGCAACAGTTCCTGCGGATCATTGTGGTGATCACCCTGTTGCCGCTGGGCCTGTCGTTGTGGATGGGAACCCCGGTGGGCAGTGCGGCAGGGTTGCGGGCGGCCTCCGGACATGTGCCGGTGACACCGCAGGCGCTGGTGCTGATCTGCCTTGCAGCGGGTTTGGGCCTGTGGCTGGCGCGATTGATCCGGCTGCCCGCCGCACAGTTGAGCGGCCCGATGATTCTGGCGGCACTGGCGACCACCACCGGCGTGCTGGACCTGCACCTGCCGATCTGGCTGATCGCCGCCGCGCAACTGGTGATCGGCGTCAGCCTTGGCATGCGGTTCAAGGGAACCAACCTGCCGCTGCTTCGGCGTTGCACATGGCTGGCGCTGGTCTCAGTGGTCTACATGCTGATTCTGGGCGGCGTGCTATCAGCGATCCTCTGGCAGATCACCGGGATCGAGTGGTTGCACCTGTTGATCAGCTTTTCCCCCGGCGGGGTGGCGGAGATGTCGGTAGTGGCCCTGAGTCTTGCCGCCAACCCGGCGCTGGTCGGCCTGCACCATGTTGTTCGTATTCTGATGACGGTGGTGGAACTTAGCGTGATGGCGCGCCTGTTGGGGATGCGCTAAGGCCCGGTCAGGCCTCTTCGGCCTTTTCCGCCAGTTCCAGCCACTCTTCCTCTGCCCCGGCCAGCGCGGTCTGACGTTCTACCAAGGCATCGGTCGCCTTCTGGAATTTCAAAGGCGCCTTGGTGAACAGGTCAGGCTCGGCAAGGAACTGCTCCAGCTTGGCAATCTCCGCGGTCAGCCGGTCGATCACCTCTGGCAGTTCTTCCAGTCGATGCCGTTCGGTAAAGCTGAGCAGCGGCTTTGGCTCGGCCTTTGCGGCCGGGGCGATACTGTCCTGCTTCGGGGCTTGCTTGGCCTTCTTTTCCGGCGCGGCATCCGCGCGCTTCTGCGCCTGATAGTCGGACCAACCCCCGGCATAGACGGTGGCGCGGCCCCTGCCCTCCATTGCGACGGTGGTCGTAGCGACCCGGTCGAGGAAATCACGGTCGTGGCTGATCAACATGACCGTGCCGTCGTAATCGTCCAGCAGTTCCTGCAACAGGTCCAGCGTTTCTACGTCCAGATCGTTGGTCGGTTCGTCCAGCACCAACAGGTTCGATTCCCGGGCCAGCAGCTTCGCCAACAGCAGACGCGCCTTTTCACCGCCGGACAGGGACCGGACTGGCGCGCGCGCCTGACGTTCGTCAAAGAGAAAATCCTTGAGGTAACCGACAACGTGACGCGGCGCACCCCGCACCATGACCTGATCGGAAGACCCTGACACCCGCATCCCACGATCCTGTGTGAGGCTGTCCCAAAGAGAGGCATCGGGGTCCAGCTGCGCACGGCTCTGGTCAAAGATCGCGGGCACCAGGTTGGTGCCCAGCTTGACGGACCCCGCGTCGGGCGCAATCTCTCCGGTCAGGATCTTGATCAGCGTCGTCTTACCCACGCCATTCGGCCCGACAAAGGCAACGCGGTCACCGCGCTGGATGGTGATGTCAAAGCCGCGCACAATGGTTGTTTCACCAAAGGCATGGGTTATGCCCTTGGCCTCTATCACTTTCTTGCCCGACTTCGGACCGGCCGTCAGTTCCAGCGCCGCCGACCCCTGCCTGCGAATCTGAGAGGACCGTTCCTTGCGCAAGTCCTGCAAGGCGCGCAGGCGTCCCTGATTGCGCGTGCGACGGGCGCTGATTCCTTCGACGGCCCATCGGCCCTCGGCCTTGATCTTGCGATCAAGCTTGTGACGCTGGGTGTCTTCCTCATCCCATGCCTTGTCACGCCACGCCTCGAAGGCTGAGAACCCCTGTTCCTGACGACGCACCACACCCCGGTCGATCCAGAGCGTCGCGCGGGTGAGTTCGCTCAGGAACCGCCGGTCGTGCGAAATCAGGACAAAACCCTTGCGGGTAGACTTCAGCTCGTCTTCCAGCCAGGAAATCGCTTCGATATCAAGGTGGTTGGTCGGTTCGTCCAACAGCATCAGATCGGGCGCTTCGGCCATCAGCTTGGCCAGCGCCGCGCGACGCCGCTCGCCGCCAGAGGCGGTATCAACAGGGCGGTCGGGGTCAAACTTCAACCCTTCAGAGGCGCGTTCGACACGGTACATTTCCGAGGCTGCAAGGTCAGAGGCGGCGAAATCCCCCAAGGTCTCGAACCCCGATAGATCCGGTTCTTGCTCCATGTATCCCACGGAAGAGCCCGTCGGCACCACGCGGTCCCCCCGGTCAGCTTCGACCAGCCCTGCCATGACTTTCATCAGGGTGGATTTACCGGACCCGTTGCGCCCAACGAGCGCGACGCGGTCGCCCTGATGGACGGTCAGGGACAGGTTGTCGAAAACAGGATCGCCGCCAAAGGTGAGCGATATGTCGGTGAGCTGGAGAAGAGGAGGTGTTGCCATGCAGGCCAGCTAGGCAAGCGCGGGCGCGCCGTCAAGCCGCCTTGCAACACCGCCCCGGTATCAGCCCACCACCGCGCGCAACAGTTTCTTTCGAGCGGGTGGAATCGCGGCAATTTCGACCCCGGTGAAGACGTGCAGCGTATTCATCTGCGAATCCACCACCGCATGGTCGCTCACCCAGCCGCCCATCATAAGGTAGGTGCGCAACAGCGGCGGCATCCGCAGCATGGCTTTTTTCGCATCCGGCTTGCGCCGCAGCCGCTGGGCAAAGCGAAAGACATCCGGTGCCTTGACGCGCGGCAGCCAGCGGCGCGGGGCAAGGTGACGCGCCTTGAGCATGGCAAAGGCATCGTAATAGGCGCGGGCGTCGGTGCCTGAAAAGCTGGCACAGCCGAACAACAATTCGACCCCCCTGTCATCGACATAGGAGGTCATTGCCCCCCAAGCGACCCGCAGAACATCAGGGTCGCGCAGATCGGGATCTATGCAAAAGCGTCCCATCTCGACCATCGGACCCTCAAAGGATTCGAGCGCGGAAAGCTCATAATACTGGGCCGAATAGCTGCGCCCGATCTCTCCGCCACTGGCCAGTTGAAGGAATCGAAAACAGCAAACCAGAGTCCCGGTGCGGGTTTCTTCGACCAGCATATGGTCACAGAGGGCGTCAAATTCATCCGCATCCAGCCCGCCACCTTGAAAGGCCCGTCCACGCAGGGTCTGAGCCGCGATGACATCGGCCTCACTGTCGGCCAAACGCGCGCGATAGCGGCCACGTTTCAATTGGATCATGTCGCCCGCTCCTGCCCGGCGCGCGACTCGCACGTCCGTGTTTCAGACGAGATGCCAAAACCGCGTGACAATCAAATGACAGTTGTACGGCAGGAAAAAGCGTTGGCGATCACTCGCCGAACAAACCCGCCGCAGAGATGCCGCCAACGTTGCCAAACAGCTTACGGATAAAGCTGATGTCGCCATCGGATGTCTGGGTCACACGACGGTTGATGGTCACGACGCGGCCATCTTCCAGCCCGTAGGTGGCGATGTTCTTGACCACGTCCGCCTCATCGAAGGTAATCGCGACGATCGTCCGCTCGATGACCTTTGGCTTTTGGTAGGCAAAGTGGCGCACTTCGGTCTCTATATAATAGTAGCCCGACCCGCTCAGCACGCCCGCGGCATTGGGTACGCCGATCAGATCCTCGACCGAGGCCTTGGTGTCGATACCGGGAACGATCTGCTGCAAGTCTTCCTCAGACGGAAGGTAGCCGTGCGTGCGGTACTGCGCGGCGCACGCCGAGAGCGCCACCAGCATCACTGCCGCGACGAAAACCTTCACCTTGCCTGCAAAACCGTTCATGTCACGCCCCTCTTGTCACGGGCCCTTCTGCCACCTATCCCGCTTACATAAGGAATGCCTCCCATTCAAGCACAGGAAAAGCCGTCACAATGACCACCGATCCCTCCGAAGGCCGCTCGACCGCCGCGCGGCTGCGCGTGGCCAGCCTCCGTCAGACCGGATCGACGCCCGTGAACATGGAGCCCGGCGCCGAGGCCCGCGCGCGTTATGCGTCCGAACTGGGGGCCGAGGCCCTGCGCAAGCTGCGATTCCAAGGCAAACTGACCCCGATGGGCAAATCCGGCTGGCGGCTGGAGGCGAAACTGGGCGCAACGGCGGTTCAGGCTTGCATCGTCACGCTGGAACCGGTGACGACGCGGATCGATACGACGGTCGTGCGCGAATTCTTGCCACCCGAGCGGATGGATGCCCCCGAGGCCGGGTCGGAAGTCGAAATGCCCGATGACGACAGCGTCGAGGTGCTGGGCGAAGAGATCGACATCGAGTCCATCATGCTGGAGGCCTTGTCGCTGGCCCTGCCCACCTACCCGCGCAAAGAAGGCGTTGAGATGGGAGAGGCGCATTTTGCCGCTGATGGCGTGACCCCGATCACCGACGAAGAGACCAAGCCATTTGCCGGACTGGTAGGCTTGCGCGAAAAAATGCAGGACAACGACAAAGAGGGCTGAGATTCCGCTTGCCAATCCGGCGCTAGCGCGTATTTTCGCGCGCTCATGAGTACGTCAGGCGCATGTCGCCGCGAGCCGATCAAGGCTGCGCGGCATGGCCCCATCCGAAACACCACGGGCGGCCCCGCCCCCCGGCGACAAAAAAGGTTGAGACATGGCTGTCCAACAGAACAAAGTTTCCAAGTCGCGTCGCAACAACCGTCGCGCGCATGACGCCCTTTCCGGCGCCAACCCGAACGAGTGCGACAACTGCGGCGAGCTGAAACGCCCGCATCACGTCTGCCCGTCCTGCGGCCACTACGCTGAACGCGAAGTTGTTGCGATGACCGACGACATCGAACTGGACGAAGACGCCGCCTGAGCGATCTTCCCGTCGGGACGCCTACTGAATGTCTTCCCAGAAGGACCACCGAGGCTCCGACTCGTCTCGCATCGTGATCTCGGTCGACGCCATGGGCGGCGACCGCGGGCCGTCGGCTGTGATCGCTGGCATCTACGAGTCTGCCCGCATCAATCCCGAACTGGACTTTATCCTGCACGGACCCGCGGATGAGCTGGAAAAGCTCGTCGCGCGGCGTCGTGGTTTGGGGGAACGATGCCAGATTCGCGACGCCCAAGGCATCGTGAGCATGGAGGACAAGCCCAGCCAGGTAATGCGTCACGGCAAGGGCACCTCGATGTGGTCGACACTGGAATCGGTGCGCGCGGGAGAGGCGACCGTGGCGGTAAGCTGCGGCAACACCGGCGCGCTGATGGCGTTGTCGATGATCCGCCTGCGCAAGCTGCCCGGCGTCAACCGCCCCGCCATTGCGATTCTCTGGCCGTCACGCAACCCGCAAGGGTTCAACGTGATGCTGGATGTCGGCGCGGATATTCGCGCCGACGCCGAGGATCTCTTGCAATACGCGCTGATGGGATCAGCCTATGCCCGCAACGGTCTGGCCCTGACCAAGCCCCGAGTCGGCTTGCTCAACGTCGGCACCGAAGAGCATAAGGGCCGCGCCGAACTTAAAGAGGCGCATGATCTGATCGCCGCACAAGAAGACGCCGGGAACTACAAGTTCGTCGGTTTTGTGGAAGGCGGCGACATCCCGGGCAAGCGCTGTGATGTCATTGTCACCGACGGCTTCACCGGCAACGTGGCCCTGAAGACCGGCGAGGGCACCGCCTCTTTGATCGGCGACCTGCTGCGCGAGGCATTTGCCTATTCCCCGCTGTCGCGCATCGCTTCTCTGTTGGCGCTGACCTCCTTGCGCCGCCTGCAAAAGCGGATCGATCCGCGCCGGGTGAATGGTGGTATCTTCCTTGGCCTGAACGGAACGGTCGTGAAATCCCACGGCTCGGCGGATGCGACCGGCGTCTCTGCCGCGGTAAAGCTGGCGTTTGAGCTGGCGCGCTCTGGCTTTGGCGACAGACTGGCCGCACGGGTTGCCTCTGCCGCCGAGGCATCGCAGGATGGCGGTTCACAAAAGGACGTCAAGAAATCATGACCATACGCGCTGTCGTCACCGGCGTCGGGCACTACCTTCCCGACCGCGTCGTCGAAAACGCAGAATTTGAAGCGACGCTGGAGACCAGTGACGATTGGATCCGCAGCCGATCTGGCATCGAGCGCCGCCATTTTGCCGCCGAGGGCCAGACCACCTCGGATCTGGCAACCCGAGCCGCCACAGCCGCGTTGCAGGATGCCGGTGTCGCCGCCGATACGGTGGATGCGCTGATTGTCGCCACCTCGACCGCCGACCTCACCTTCCCGTCTGCCGCGACCATGGTGCAGGCCGAATTGGGCATGACCACAGGGTTTGCCTTTGATGTGCAGGCCGTATGCGCCGGGTTCATCTATGCGCTGGCCAACGCCAATGCGCTGATCGTTTCCGGTCAGGCAAAACGCATTCTGGTCATCGGTGCAGAAACGTTTTCGCGCATCATGGACTGGACCGACCGTGGCACCTGCGTCCTGTTTGGCGATGGCGCCGGGGCGCTGGTTCTGGAGGCCGCCGATGGCGAGGGAACCAAGGACGACCGCGGCATCCTGTCGACCGACCTGCACAGCGACGGACGGTTCCGCGACATCCTTTATGTCGATGGCGGTGTGAGCAAACAGAACACCGGGTTCCTTCGGATGCAGGGCAAAGAAGTCTTTCGTCACGCGGTGGAAAAACTGGCCTCCACGGCCACGACCGCGATGGAAAAGGCCGGGGTCACCTCTGATGAGATCGACTGGGTGGTGCCGCATCAGGCCAATATCCGCATCATCAACGGGACAGCCAAGAAGCTGGGACTGCCGATGGACCGCGTTGTCGTGACCGTTCAGGACCACGGCAACACCTCTGCCGCGTCGATTCCACTGGCGCTGTCGGTGGGCAAGGCCCGGGGCCAGATCAAACGCGGCGACCTTGTGGTGACAGAGGCGATCGGCGGCGGGTTGGCCTGGGGATCGGTGGTTTTGCGCTGGTGACCGGTGCTGCAGCGCACTGTACGTGGGCGGATGTCCACGCATGTTGCAGTTTAGCGGTGATCGAGAGGATAAATTGCTTGCCGCAAGTCATTGATATTGACTTGTGATTTTTCACCCCAATAATCCGGAAGAAACATCGGGAGGGACGATCATGGGTGAAAAGACGCTGACGCGCATGGACCTGAGTGAAGCGGTATTCCGCGAGGTCGGTCTGTCGCGCAACGAAAGCGCCGAACTGGTCGAAGCGGTGCTTCAGCACATGTCGGATTCGCTGGTCGCAGGCGAACAGGTCAAGATTTCATCCTTTGGCACCTTCTCGGTCCGGGAAAAGGCGGCCCGTGTCGGCCGCAACCCCAAGACCGGACAAGAGGTGCCTATTCAGCCGCGCCGCGTGCTGACCTTCCGCCCCTCACACCTGATGAAAGACCGCGTGGCCGCGGGCAACAAGCGCTGAGGCGGCGCTGATGCCCAAGTCTCGGGATGCGTTTCGGACCATTTCGGAAGTGGCTGACTGGCTGGAAACGCCAGCCCATGTGCTGCGCTTTTGGGAAAGTAAATTCAGCCAGGTCAAACCCGTGAAACGCGCCGGTGGACGTCGCTATTATCGCCCAGCAGATATGGAATTACTGGGCGGAATCAAGAAGTTGTTGCACGATGATGGCATGACCATCAAAGGTGTGCAGAAGGTCCTGCGCGAACAGGGCGTACGCCATGTCGCCTCTCTCGCAGCTCAATCCGCAGAAGCCGACCAAAGTGATCTGATCGAAGACGCACCCTATGCCGAAGTGCCGTTGCACGATACCGACGGCGAGGTTGTGGCCTTCCCATCGGAGGCGGTTGCATCTCGGGCCGATGATACGCTCGCCCCGCAGACAATAGACGAAGCATCGGAACAGGACCCTCCGGAAGAAGACCATCCTGAACTGGATGCAGAGGTCGCAAAAGACGAAGACCCCGCCGATACCGACCTGCGAGAGGTCGAACAGCCTCAGACCCCCTCCGCACCCGACCTGCCCGCGCCGGACCTTTCCGCTATGCCATCCGTGGCGGAAGATTTTGAAAACATCGAAGACGAAGACGCAGAGGAAGCAGAAGAAACCGACGCTGTCATAGCCGAAGAGGTGAATCATGACGCTTCCGAGTCGCCGTTGAATCACTCCGCCGAGTCGCAACCGCCCGAGGTTGCGCAGTCAGCCGCTACAGAAGATGTGCCCGATATTGCGAAAGAGGACGAGGACCCGGTAGAGGAGACTGTCACACCTGTGTCACAGCCAGACGTTGCCACCTCTACCCCAACGGAGGAAAAGGCAGACCTGTCTCTGGACCCTGATCCAACAGAAAGCCCGGATACCCCGGAACTGCCGTTCGGTCTGCCCGACGCTGCCGCGATAGCAGATGACATACCTGCGGCGGTCGCCGAATCGGAACCCGAATCTAAGGCCCGGAACCCGCTTGACCTACCTGATTTCAGCGTCTCGGACACCCCGCCGCCTGTAGCCGAACCGGCTGTGCGCCCTGCCGTCGGCCCGCTTGGCCAGATTGCCAAATTGTCCGCCCTTTCAGACGCGCAAAAAGCCGCGCTTGCTGCGCAACTTCCCGCTCTCGAAGCGCTCCGGGATCGCCTGTCCGCACCACTTTCCTGAGCGTCGGATTTTTCGTTGTAAGGGGTTGCTCTTGACGAAAAAAAGCGTAAACCACCCCGACACGTCGGGCTATGGCGCAGTCTGGTAGCGCGTCCGTCTGGGGGACGGAAGGTCGCAGGTTCGAGTCCTGCTAGCCCGACCAATTTTCCTATCCCAGCTAATTCTCCAAGCCTTCCCTGTGGGTTGGCCAGCGCTTCATGAGGCATCACGAGGTTTGACTGTGGGCCTCGGGCAAGCGGGTCAAACAATCAATATAGACAAATTCAACGGACCTTTGGACCACGTCCAAGTGAGCGGTCTCAAAGGGCGGCCTTGTCAAAGACCGACACGGGACTGCCAACCATGCCACGATGGATGCGCGGGTCCGATATGTTCCGCCCTGCCCGCGTCACGCGACGTTTTTGCGCTCCACCTCGCCCCATGCGCTTGCTAAGACGGGCGAAACGAGGGGAATGCGATGACCGGGGTTCTGGCCAGCCAAGAAATCGAAGCGTTGATCACACAGGGCGCGATCACCGCCGAAGTGCCGTTTGTCGACGGACAGGTGCAACCGGCGAGCCTTGATCTGCGGCTGGGACAAACCGCCTACCGGGTCCGCGCGTCGTTTCTGGCCGGTCAGGGGCGCAGCGTCTCTGACCGTATCGACGAATTCGAAATGCACAGGATTGCCTTGGGCGCGGACGGTGCGGTTCTGGAAAAGGGCTGTGTCTATCTTGTCCCCCTGATGGAACGGGTTCGCCTGCCGAATGACATTCAGGCTATCGCCAACGCCAAAAGCTCGACCGGGCGGTTGGATCTGCTGACGCGGGTGATCACCGATGGCGGGGTCGAGTTCGACCGCATCGCGGCGGGATATGACGGGCCGCTCTACGCCGAGATTTGCCCGCGCTCATTCTCTGTTCTTGTGCGTCCGGGCATGCGCCTGAACCAGATCCGGTTTCGGCGCGGGCGGTCCGTGCTGAGCGATACGGAACTACACGATCTGCACGAGGCAGAGACGCTGGTCGGCGGCGGCGCCCCGGTAATCGGAGAGGGACTGGGCTTTTCCGTCGACCTGCAACCGGGCGATGGCGGGTTGATCGGCTATCGCGCGCGCCCTCATACCGGGGTGATCGATCTGGACCGGATCGGAGCGTATGACCCGCTGGAATTCTGGGATGAGCTGCGCTCTGACAGCGGGCAACTGATCCTCGATCCCGGCGCGTTCTACATCCTCGTCAGCCGTGAAGCGGTGCATATCCCACCGGGATATGCCGCCGAAATGGCCCCCTATCTGGCCATGGTCGGGGAGTTCCGGGTGCATTACGCGGGTTTTTTCGACCCCGGATTTGGCCATGCCGCCGCAGGCGGAGCAGGCGCACGCGGCGTGCTGGAGGTGCGCTGCCACGAGGCCCCCTTTGTGCTGGAACATGGCCAGATCGTCGGGCGTCTGGTCTATGAGCGCATGTCGCAGGTGCCGACACAGCTATACGGTGCCGGGATCGCGTCGAACTATCAGGGTCAGGGCTTGAAACTGTCCAAACATTTTCGCGGCCGTTAGGCCTGCCCGTCAGAGACGGTTTCCCATCCGGGCCGCACGGCGCGCCTGACGGACGGCGCGCTGCGCCTCGCGGCCCTGTTGGCCACCGCCGGTCGTGCGCTGAATTCCAGCGTCTATGCCTTTGTGAACCAGTTTGCGCAGCACCATCTGCACGACCATATTGACGATCTGTTGGACGTTCATGCTCGAATCTCCTGTTTTGGCATGCAGATTAACCAGCAATTGTGCCGTTTTTCGGGCGGATCAGTCCTCGAACAGCTCACTCTGTCCCTCTTCCAGCCCTTCTTCGGCATCCACATCGCCCTCGCCCGCCTGCGGCACGCCCAAAGGCGAGGGGCGGCTTTCCAGCAGACCGGCAGCGCGCAAGTCGGCCAGTCCCGGCAGATCGCGCGCGGATTCCAGGCCGAAGTGGTCTAAAAAGCCCTGCGTCACAACAAAGGTCACGGGTCGCCCCGGCGTCATGCGACGACGGCCAAAGCGGATCCACTCCATCTCAAGCAATTGATCCACCGTTCCGCGCGACACGGACACGCCGCGGATTTCCTCGATCTCGGCCCGAGTGACCGGCTGGTGATAGGCGATGATCGCCAGCGTCTCGACCGCCGCGCGCGACAGTTTGCGCGTCTCGACTGTCTCACGTTGCATGAGAAATCCAAGGTCCGGCGCGGTGCGGATCGCCCATGCGTCCCCGACTCGGACCACCTGCACACCGCGCCCGTCATACCGCTTGCGCAAGTAGACCAGCGCCTCGGCGGCGTCGCAGCCATGCGGCATCCGGTCGTTGAGTTCCTTCACGGTCACCGGTTCGGCGCTGGCAAAGAGGATCGCCTCAACCATGCGCTCTTGCTCGACTATGGGAGGTGCCTCGAACAGGCTGTCGCGGGGCGGGCGGTCTTCTTCGGGTGCGGCCTCGGGGGTGTCAGTCATCCCGCCTCTCCTTACGGCGCATCATGATGGGTTCGAACGTGCCGGACTGTTTCAACTCTGCCTTGCCCTCTTTGACCAGTTCCAGCGAGGCGGCAAAGGTCGCAGCAGTGGCGGATCGCCAACGCACAGGGTCCTCAAACCAACCCTCGGGCAGATAGCTTTGGATGTCGGTCCAGACCCCGGCAAAGCCGATCAGGCCCCGTATCCGTTCCAATGCCTGTTCCATTGTGAACACACGGTCGCGGTCCATCACGAAAGGACGGAATTCATCTCGGGTGCGGATACGGGCATACCCCTGCATCAGATCCAGCAGAGTGGCGGTGTATTTCACCTGCCGCACCTGTTCGACCTGCTCCGGCAGGCCGCGCCCAAAGAAATCCCGGCCCAACTGATCGCGCGCCATCAGCCGGGCGGCGGCGTCGCGCATCGCCTGCAGGCGTTCCAATTGAAAGGCCAGATGTGCGGCAAGGTCCTCGCCCGTTGGTCCCTCTTCGGAGGGGTCAGGCGGCAGCAGCAGGCGCGATTTCAGGAAAGCCAGCCAAGCGGCCATGACCAGATAGTCTGCGGCCAGTTCGATCCGCAGCGTCTTGGCCTCTTCCACGAACCGCAGATATTGCCGCGCCAGTTGCAGGATCGAAATCTTACGCAGGTCCACCTTTTGGGTCCGCGCCATGTTCAGCAGCAGGTCCAGCGGCCCCTCAAACCCATCCACATCAACCACCAGCGCCTCGGCGGCGAGGCGTTCGGAAACCGAAAGGTCGACAAGATCGGGGGAGTCGTTCATGCGGGGTCGGTGTGCGGGTCCAAAGCCATGAAGGCGTCAGCCTCAGCGCGCAGGGCGGCGATGTCAACCGGCTTGGGGGCTGCGCGGGCCATCAGCGCACGCTCTGCGCGGGCTTGCGCCTGCGTGTCCATCGCTCCGACCTCTGCACACAGCGCCTGCATCTCTGTCAGGTCGCCGTTGCAGTGCAGGATCACGTCACAGCCTGCCTTGCGCGCGGCGATGCCGCGTTCGGGCACGGTGCCGGTCAGTGCCCGCATCGAAATATCGTCGGTCATCAGCAGCCCGTCAAAACCGATCTGGTCCCGCATAACGCGGTTCATTACCGGCGACAGCGTTGCGGGGCGCGGGTCGATGTCCTCAAACACCAGATGCGCGGTCATCGCCAATGGCAGTTCGGCAAAAGCCTTAAAGACAGCAAAATCCTGTTTGTCGAGCGTGCCGCGATCCGTTGCCACTCGCGGCAGGTCCAGATGGCTGTCCAGAGTGCCCAACCCGTGACCGGGCATATGTTTCATCACCGGCAGCACGCCACCATCAAGGCAGCCCTGCACCACGGCACGGCCATGGCGGATCACGGTGTCCCGGTCGGTTCCATAACAGCGGTTGCGCAGGACGGCGTGGGTTTCCGGTCGGGCAATGTCCAGCGTCGGGATGCAATTGCCGTCGATGCCAAGCGTGCGCAACTCATCGGCAATCAGGCGCGCCCGCAGGTAAAAGCGGCGCTCGGCGTCCGGGGCATTGGCGTCGTCGAGTGGCGGTTGCCAGTCACGGGCCAGTGGCGGGCGCAGGCGTTGCACGCGCCCGCCCTCCTGATCGATAAAGATCGGCGCATCGTGGCCAGCAGCCTCACGCAATCCATCGCAAAGCGCGCGGATCTGGTTGGCGTCCTGCAGGTTGCGATTGAACAGGATAAAGCCAAAGGGCCGCGTCTCGGAAAAGAGTGTTCTTTCCGAATGTGAGAGCGTCGCGCCAGCACAGCCAAGAATGACTGCGCCAAACGCCGTCATCGCGTCACGACCGGAATGCAGTCGACCTTTTGCGCAACAAAGGCAGCGCAAAAGCGGCGCGCGTCGGACAGGTCCTCAAACCCGTGCGCACGGAGCCGGTAAAAGGTGCGTCCACCAGACGAGGCTTTTTGGATCACCCGCTCTTTGTCATCGAGGTAATCCCCGAACCGCCCATCAAGGCGCTGCCATTCCGAACGCGCTGCGTCGGGGCTGTCAAATGCGCCGATCTGCACCAGCCGGGTTCCGGCGGACAGGGTTGCGGGATCCAGTTCCGTCACCGGTCCCGAGGCCGCAGCGGCGACAGCGGCCGCCTGTGTCGTGCGCGGGGCACTTGCCAGACCGGCAGGCCGCAGACGGGGCCGCAAAGACCGGGCAAGACCCGGGCCATCAAACTGAACGTCCGTCTCTGGCAGGGCAGAGGCCAGCGCGGTCACTACATCGGCGTCGGTGCCTTCGGGCAAGGCGCTGAGCGGCTTGGCCCGTGCAGCAATCTCATCGGCCAGCGCGGCTAGCGCGCTGTTCGGCTCGGCGCTTTCGGGGATCGGCGCGCCCGAGGGCGGCAATTCGACAATCTCGGCGTTGCGGGCCAACGTGGGCGGCACATCGCGCGGACGCTCGACCGGAGCCAAAGCCCCCAAAGCCACATCATCGGCCTGAAGCCCTGCCGCGCGCGGGGCAAGGGTCAACTTGTCCACCGGGTCCGCCGCGCCGCCGTGACCGGCAACCGCGTTGACCGCCAGCCCCTGATGATCGGCCAGCGTGCCACCGGGATCTTCTGGCGCGACGCGCATCGGGCCGGACATGGCCTGCACGACCGGAACGCCGCTGACGTCCCGCGCCACGACCTTGTAGCCCCAGACCGCGATACCGACGACCAGCGCCAAGGAAATTGCCGCCCCGGCCCAATTGGCCATCGACGCCATGTTCCCAGATCCCGAATGCGGGGCCGAAGGACCCCCTTCAAAGGTGAAATCCGCCATTTCTGCCTCATGTCCCCCAGGCAGTGCTTTGCCACCCGGATGCGTTGCTGCTCAACTCAAATCCCGGCGGAGGCGGCTTTTGTCAGCGCATCTCTTCCACCGGGGTCACGCCAAGGATACCAAGACCGGCGGAAATCACAACCGCCACGGCCCGCGCGAGCGCAATTTTGGACTGTGTTGCAACAGGATCATCCTGCAAAAAGCGCAGTTCGGGCACATCGTTGCCCCGGTTCCACAACCCGTGCAGGTCTGCGGCCAGTTCGCTGAGGTAGGTGGCAATCCGGTGCGGTTCCTGCGTACGCGCGGCGATTTCCACCAGACGCGGCCATTCCGCCAGCTTGCCTGCCAGCGTGATTTCAGCCGGATGGGTCATGCCGGACAGGTCAGCGGCAGCCAGCGTTGCGTCACTGACATCCACACCCGCCTCCGCCGCCTTGCGCAGCACCGAACAGATCCGCGCATGGGCGTACTGCACGTAAAAGACCGGGTTTTCCTTGGATTGCTCGACCACTTTGTCGAAATCGAAATCCAGCGCCGCGTCGCTTTTGCGCGTCAGCATATGGAACCGCGCCACATCCGGCCCGACCAGATCCACCAGATCGCGCAGCGTGACAAAGGTCCCTGCCCGCTTGGACATCTTGAACGGTTCGCCGTTCTTGTACAGCTTGACCAGCTGGATCAGCTTGATCTCCAGCGGCACCTTGCCATCGGACAGCGCCGAAACTGCCGCCTTCATCCGCTTGACGTAACCGCCGTGATCGGCGCCGAAGATGTCGATCAGCAGGTCAAAGCCGCGGGTCACCTTGTCATAGTGATAGGCGATGTCGGGCGCGAAATAGGTCCAGTTGCCGTCCGACTTCATGATCGGGCGGTCAACGTCGTCGCCGTGTTCGGTGCTTTTGAACAGGGTCTGTTCGCGCGGTTCCCAGTCCTCGGGCTTTTTGCCTTTGGGCGGCTCCAGCACGCCGCGATAGATCAGCCCCTTGGCCTTCAGGCTGTCGATGGCAGCCTCGATCTTGCCGGTGCCGTACAGCGACTTCTCGGAAAAGAAGTGATCCATGTGCACACCAAGCGCGGCCAGATCCTCGCGGATCAGGTCCATCATCGCGTCGGTGGCAAACTCGCGCACCTCTTGCAGCCAGTCCTCTTCGGGCGCATCCAGCCAGACATCGCCAACCTTGTCCTTGAGCGCCTCACCCACGGGGATCAGATAGTCACCGGGATAGCTGCCCTCGGGCCAGTCGACGCTGAGGTCATGCGCCTCCAGATAGCGCAAGTAGACAGACCGGGCGAGCGTATCGACCTGACCGCCACCATCGTTGATGTAATACTCGCGCGTCACGTCGTAACCCGCGTAGGCCAGCAACGAGGCCATTGCGTCCCCCACAATTGCGCCCCGCGCGTGGCCGACATGCATCGGCCCCGTCGGGTTGGCCGAGACGTATTCAACGTTGACCTTTTTGCCCTGCCCCATGGCAGACCGCCCATAGGCGGTGCCGTCCTTCAGAATCGCCGCCGGAAGCGTCTGCCAGACCGCAGGCGACAGCCGCAGGTTCAGGAAACCGGGACCCGCGACATCGGCAGAGGCAACGCGGGCATCGGCGCGCAGCTTGGCGGCCAGCGCCTCGGCAATGTCACGCGGCTTGGCCTTGGCGGGTTTGGCCAGCACCATGGCGGCATTCGTCGCCATATCGCCGTGCAGCGGATCGCGCGGCGGTTCGGTGGTGACCGGGTCGGTGTTCAGCCCCTCTGGCAACGCACCCTCGGCTTGCAATGCTTCGATGCCCTCGATCACGAGAGCGCGGATATCGGAAAACAGGTTCATGTCAGCGGCTCCAACGCGGTTGGGCGGTCTCTATCACTTTGACACGGGGCGTCAAATGTCCGCTTTGTCCGCATCGTCATCGGGCTCTGGTTCAGCGGCACGTCGCTCGGCCCGTTTGGGAAGGCGGGACAGCAGCTTGGTTCCTGCCGCGCCGCGCAATTCGTCCTCGGGGCCAAGCAGGCGCAGGGTGCCGTTTGGTCCCAGTTCGGCCATGGCCACGGCCTCGGGCTGCGCTGCGCGCCAGTCCTCCAGCGTGAATTCCTCGGTCAACTTGGTGACCCGGAATTCGCTGCCGCTGGCGATCACGGCATTTGCCTCAAAGAACGTCTCGTCCGCGCCCAAGGCCTTGCCGCCCAAGGTTGCGGGCAGCGCATGGCGGCTGGAAGTGTCGCGGACGCGTTTGATCTGAAAGATATTGTCGCGCCCGAATTCCGGGGCAAGATCGGTCGCGACCAGCGTGTTGTAGGCGTCGTTGTCACTGGCGCAGACGAGCTTTTCGTAAACGACAAATTCAACGCGTTCTTCGGCGGATTCCGAAAGGATGTCGCCATAGAAGGTGTCGATCCCGGCCTCGCGCGCGCTGCGCAGGTGGGCGTTGTTGGGGTCGGCGATGATCACCGGCAAATCCATCTTCTTGAACGCCGCTCCCAATTCGACCGCCCATTTCGACCCGCCCATGATCAGAACGCCCGGCAACCGCGAGGCGGTCAGCCCCAATAGCCGTGCCATTGGCGCAAGGGTAAAGCCGTGCAGAACCACCGTGGCGGCAACCAGCGCAAAGGCCAGCGGCGCAATCCGGTCGGCGTCTTCAACGCCGATCTGCACCAGACGTTCGCCAAACAGCCCCGCGACCGCCACCAGAACCACGCCGCGCGGTCCGGTGAGCGCGACCAGCAGGCGTTCCTTCCATTCGACATTGGTAAAGGCAAGGGCCGCAAGAACTGGCAAGGGGCGCGCCAGCAGGATCACCGACAGGACAAAAACCCCGGCCCGCCAGTCCAGCACGGCAAGACGTTCGAAACTCATGCCCGCCGCGAGCAGGATAAAGACGCCCGAGACCAGAAGGACAGTGGCGTGCTCCTTAAAGCGGTACAACTCGGCAAAGCTGGGCAGGCCCGCGTTCGCGATCCACAACCCCATGATGGTGACAGCCAGCAAGCCGGATTCATGCAAGACGTGATCGGCCACGGCAAAAACCGCCAGCAGCACCACAAACAGCACAGGCACCTTCATGTATTCCGGCACCAGCGCCTGACGAAAGGCACGCACGATGCCCCAGCCGCCCGCAAGACCCAGCGCCGTGGCCATGGCGATGCCTGTCAGCAGTTCAACCGTGGCGGGACCTGCGCCGGTGGCGGTCCTCAGGACCAGCACAACCTCAAAGGCCAGCACGGCGGCCAATGCGCCGACAGGATCGTTGACGATCGCCTCCCACTGTAACAACGCGGCGGGGCGGCGGCGCAGGCGGGCCTGCCGCAACAGCGGCGCGATGACGGTGGGGCCGGTGACGATCATGATGCCGCCAAAGACGGCGGACGCCTCCCAACTGAGCCCCGCCACCCAGTGCAGGACAGAGGTGGAGGCTATCCATCCCAGCGGCGCGCCGATCAAGACCAGCCGCCGCACGCCTTTGGCCGCATCCGACAGCCGGTGCAGATCCAGCGTCAGACCGCCCTCGAACAGGATAATCGCCACCGCCACCGCGATCATCGGTTGCAGCATGTCGCCAAACTGCGCCGCCGGGTCCAGAATACCCGTCACCGGGCCGATCACCAGACCCGCGACCAGCATCAGCACAATCGCGGGCAGACGCAGGCGCCAGGCCAGCCACTGACTGCCAACGCCAAGCGCCCCCACAAGCCCGAAGGCCAGAACGGGATCCAGCCCGCCGGTCTCTGCCACTGCCATTTTTTGCTCCCTGCCCTGCGCGCCTGCCTTGGCTTGCCTGCCCGGCTTAGCCTAACGGCTTGCCTGTGTTCCGTCGATCCGTCAGGCGCCCGCGTCCTGTCCCGGCCATAGCCCTTCCAGAACATCCCGCCCAGAGTAGCGCGCGTGCTGTTGCAGGGCGAAACGGTCCGTCATTCCGGCGATATAGTCCGCAACCAGTCGCGCCAGCGCCGTTTCATTGGCCACCTGCGCCCCATGGCCCTGCCAGCGCTGTGGCAACAGCGTCGGGTCGGCCAGATAGATGGGGAACAGCTCATTCACCGCCTGCGTGACGCGGGCGCGCTGCTCCATCACCCGTGGCGCACGGTACATGTTGTTGAACAGGAATGACCGGATCTGTTTCAGGTCTGCCCACAAGGCATCGGAGAATCCGATCACCGGATGACCGATGTCGCGGATCTCCTGCGCGCTGGACGCCCCCGTGGCGACAAGCCGGGCCCGCGAGGTTTCGATCAGATCCGACACCATTGCGCCAAAGACCCGGCGCAGCGCCTCATGCCGACGCCGGTAGCTGTCGGTCGTGGGATACTTGGCGTCGACCTCGGCATAGGCGTCCCGAACGATGGGCAGATGTGCGATTTCCTCTTCGGCAAAGAGACCAGCCCGCAGCCCGTCGTGCAGATCGTGGTTGTTGTAGGCCACATCGTCGGACAGCGCCGCCACCTGCGCCTCGGCGCTGGCATGGGTGTGCAGTTCAAGGTCATGCTCCGCATTGTATTCGGCCAGCGCATAGGGAATGTCGCCCACGACCGGACCATTATGCTTGGCGATGCCTTCCAGCGTGTCCCACGTCAGGTTCAGCCCGTCGAACTCGGCATAGTGCCGCTCCAGCCGGGTGACGATCCGCAGGGTCTGGGCGTTGTGGTCGAACCCGCCATAGGGGGCCATCAGCGCGTGCAGCGCGTCCTCTCCGGTGTGGCCAAAGGGCGTGTGGCCAAGGTCATGCGCCAGCGCCACCGCCTCTGTCAGATCAAAGTTCAGCCCCAGCGCGCCCGCGATGGTGCGCGCGACCTGCGCCACCTCGATCGAATGGGTCAGCCGGGTGCGATAGAAATCCCCCTCATGCTCTACAAAAACCTGCGTCTTGTGTTTCAGACGCCGAAAGGCCGAGCAGTGAATGATCCGGTCGCGGTCCCGCTGAAAACAAGAGCGATGCGCGCTTTCCTCTTCGGGATAGCGGCGACCGCGTGCGCTGAGTGGGGTCGCGGCAAAGCTGGCGCGCATGAGTATCTGTCCCGATTTAGGTGTCCCTTGGCCGTCATAGCGTCTGCCCCTTGCCAAAACAACGACTTGCGTCGGCGGATGTCAGTCCGGGGGTTGTGGGGGCGTGTTTGTGACGACCCTTCCTGTATCCTGTGACCGAATTTACCAATCCCTCACCGGACGAGTCGGACCAAGCGGACACTCAAGATACAACGAAATCCTTCCGAACCGCACCGCAGCCCGTTTGAACGTTTTCAACAACTTGGCTTTTTGACCGCCAACGAAACGTCCGGGGAACCTTACTATGCGGCGACCTTTGCAAAAGATAGACTGGGGGCAAGTATTTTAGCGTCCAACCCTTGGAGAAAGCCATGTTCAGCCCCCTGCGCAGCGTCGCCCTCAGCTGTATTATCCTTGCCCTGCCCGCGACTGTGCTCGCGCAGAGCGAGACCGACAAGATCAAACCGGTCACAGAAACCCTTGTGCTTGACCCCACGGCCAAGACCGACACGGCTGACAAGCCGATCACCATCCGGTCGAAGAATCCAACCCTGATCAACCCCGGCGCGCCGCCTGCCAAAGCCCCAAACCCAGGAACACGCCCGCCGACGCCCGCGCCGAAACCTGACACGGTGATCACCCTGCCCCTGATCAACCCCGGGGCCTCCCGTCCGCCAGCGCCGCCGATCCTGGCCCCGGAGCCGGTCATCCCGCAACAGACCCGCGGCCCGGTGCCAACACCGCCCCCGCCGACCCCCAACCCGAGACCGAAACTGGCGGGTGTGCCGCTTGCCCCGGCTTCTTCGACCGATGCCAAGCCGGTCGAAGAGATGCCCTATATCACCTTCGCCGCCCCGACCTATGGCGACGACTATGAGGTGTCGATCGTCAACAGTGTGCGCGGCACGGGCCGTCTGCGCGTGACCACCGACTATGGTCCGGTGTTCTGCTCTGGCTTTGTGTTTGGCCCCACCGTTGTGGCGACCTCTTATGCCTGCGTTCCCGGCATCCTTGAGGACCCGCGTGTTGGTGCCAACACGATCGAGGAAATTCGCATCGTCTTTGACCACGTGTTCCCGGATCAGCGGCTGTGGTCGGCGCAGGGCTATGTCCTGACGCTGGACACCGAACTGTCGAGCCGTGAAACCGGCATTGCCGTGCTGCACATCGCCGCTCCGGATACCAGCTTTTCCCCGGACCGCATCCAGCGTGTCGGCAAGGCGGTTCCAGATCATCGGTCGCCGCTGTTCATGCTGTCGCATCCGCGTGGCGGGTCGATGCAGTTCCAGCACTGCGGCGCGGTGCCCACCGATCCGGCCTACCTGCCCGCCAAGACGTTCGAGCACACCTGCCAGAGCGATTACGGCGATCTGGGCGCACCTATCTTTGACGCCGCAACCGGCGCGGTGGTGGGTCTGCACCTGAGCCACGAGTTGTCGACCGGTCGCCGGTTTGCACAACAGACGCTGGATCTGGCCAACTGGATCGGCGACCAGCAATAGTCCCGGACGGGGATACCCGCCCCCGCCCAGTCAGGGCGGGGGCTTTTCTGCCTTTGCTGGCAGCCCGATCACGATGTGATACGCTTTGATTGATTGAAGGAGGAATTTCCCGTGCGTTTTTTGAGTTTAGCCCTGCTTGCAGGTCTTGCCTTGCCCTTCGCCTCACCAGCCCGCGCCGCTTGCGACGGGGCAAACTGTTCTTTGCCCGAAGACAACAAGGTGCGCGCACTGGCGCGCGGCGTCGGTCGGATCGACATCCTGCAGCGCGAAGGCGCGGGCTATTGTTCAGGCTTCATTGTCGCGCCGACCATCGTGGCCACCTCTTGGAATTGCGTGCCGGGACAGATGCAGTTGGACGGTTATCCGTCCGCGCTCATTTCCGGCATCTTGCTGGACTACACGGCCAAAGACGGTGACGGCGCAGAGACGCGCTATCTCTACTTCGATCCGCGCATGGGATCTGAGGGGTTCGGCGTCAGCTTTTTGCAACTGATCGACCCAAAGGCAGCGTTCGAGGAAAACCGCATTCTGACACTGTCGGACCAGATACCAGAGCCGGGGCAGCCTCTGGTCGCCCTGGTGCATGAGAAAGGCGCCGCCATGAGCTATGTCAGCGACACCTGCGCCGTGACCGCAAACGGCGACGCGGGTGACGACTTGGTCACGCACAATTGCGCAATCGGAGAAGGTACGTTGGGTGCGCCCCTGCTGGACCCGGACAGCGGCGAGGTTCTGGCAATTCACCTGTCAACCGGCAAGGATGGCACCGCCCGCGCCCGCAGCGCCGCCGCGTTGCTGCGGCTCTTGCCTGCTGCCGAGGACAAATGACACGGCTTGAAGCTCTGCCCGCCCATGCCTAAGTTCCGGCAAAGGGTTATTCCAAGGGGAACGACATGCAACTGCCACCGAAAGTAACGGACCGCGCCTTTGCGCGCCTGGCCGAAATCGGTGCCGGGACGGACGGCAAAGCGCTGCGCGTGGCCGTCGAAGGCGGCGGCTGTTCCGGTTTTCAGTACGAGATCAAGCTGGACGATCCGGCGGACGACGATCTGGTGATCGCTGGCGGCAAAGAGCAGGTGATCGTCGATCCGATCTCATTGCCGTTCTTGTCGGGGGCCGTGATCGATTTCTCGGATGAGCTGATCGGCGCGCGGTTTGTGATCGAAAACCCGAATGCCACCAGTTCATGCGGCTGCGGGACATCGTTTTCGATCTAAGGTCTGCGACCCAAGCGGGCATTCGCATATTCTCAGAAAGACCAAACGCAGGAAGGGCGCCACATGAGGGCGCCCTTGTCGTGTTTGCGGTCCACAAGATCACTCGGCGGGGATAACCCGTGTGCGACCAAGGTGTTCCTCAAGGATCAGCCACATGCCCGACCCCACCACCAGCATGACCCCGGCCCATGTACCGATTGTCGGGATCTCGCCAAAGGCCAGAAAGCCGATCACCACCATCCAGACAAATTGCAGGTTCATCAGCGGCGTTGCGACATAGGCGGGCAAAAGGCGCAGCGCCTCGGCCACCACGTAGCGGGCCGCAAACAGCGCGGCGGCATAGGCCGTGACCCACCCCATGTCGATCATGTTCATGGGTTTCCAGACAAAGGGCAGTGCGACGGCCATAGCGACCATCAGCGCAGCGTTGGGCCAGAAAACCTGCGCCAGCGGGGCGCGTTCCGCTTTGGCGATGACGCGGGCGGCCAACATAGAGCCACAGCCCGTGACTGCGGCCAGCAAGGCCCAGGCATGCCCCGCTTGTGCGTTCGAGACACCGCCGGGCATCAGGAACAGGATACCTCCGGCACCGAGCGCCAGCGCGGCCCATGCGGCGGGGCGCGGCGTCTCGCCCAGGACCGGACCGGACAATACAGCGGCGATCAGGGGGATCAGACCGATAAAGAGAAAGACATCCGCGAAGGGCAACAGGCGGAACGCCTGAAAGAAGGCGACCGATGCGATGACCGTCAGTACCGATCTTATCGCCATCGCCTTTTTGGACCGAATACGCAGACCGGGTCCGGCCTCATTCGCCTTGGCCCCGGCCAGAGCAAAGGCCATAACTAGCGCCGAGGACAGCACAAAAAGCTGTGGGGCGGCATAGCCCCCGGCGATGAACTTGGTGATCCCGTCTGCGGCGGCCATCATGCCGGTGTAGACAAGGATCAGCGCGCCACCCGCCGTGGCACCTGACAGGACCACCCGGTTCATGCGCGACCGGCCCGGGCGAAGCCCTCGAAATAGGCGTCAAACAGCGCGCTCGACTGGACGGCAACGCTCAACACGTCGCGGGCCTGCGGCGACAGCGCCGGTTCCATCCGTGGCCGCATCCGCCCCCAGTCGCCCGAGCGGTGGTCAAGACCGTAGATCGCCTGACTGAGTTCACGCAGGACGGTCTGGGCACGTGCGCCGCTCTTGAATTGGAGGCGCTCATCGCAGACCGGCTTGCGGAACAGCGCCGATCCGGTGACCGCCTGATGCCAGTTGCACACCAGATATTCGTGATAGTCGTCATTGATCGACCCTGCCGGATCGGCGGTAACCCCATAGGCGGCGGTCTCCCGCTCCAGCCATGCGGTCCAGACAGCGGGCGGCGTCTGACCGGCATAGTGCAGCGCGATACAGACCTCGGCCACAAGGTCGGCGTTCTGATCCAGAAAGGCGGTCAGCCCGGCGAAATGCAGACTCTGGATCGCCTCATCCGGCAGACCCGGATCGCGGCGACCGTATTCCGAGAGGTAATAAACGATGTGGGTCAACTCATAGGCGGCCTTTTTATTGGGCAGCGCAAAGGTCGCGGTGCGGGCACAAAAGGCGCGAAGCCGATCGTTCAGCCCCTCATCGCGGATCGGATCAATGCCCCGGCGGGTCATCAGGCGGCGTGCCTCGGCCCGTTGCAGATCCGAAAGCTCGGCCTCGGCCAGCCCTTCGCGGGCCGCAAAATCCACCATCTTCTGGGCTTGGCTCCCCGGCATCCCGAGATCTTCGAGATCCAGCGCCAGCGACAAGATAAAGCGATAGTATTGCGGAAAGAACTCCAGCCGCGTCACAGCGTCGGCATAGAACCCCGCGTGCCGCGCAAGCGCCTCTGGCGCCACGCTTTGGCCCGTGCATTCAAGGATGTTCAGAAGTTCGGCGTTTTCCTTCAGCCAGAACACGTCATCGCCGGTGCGGCGGTGATCGGCGAAGGATCCCAGAAGCGCGGTGATCCGCGCTTCCAGTGGGGGTATCCGGGTCGGGACGGTCAGGTGGATGATATTGCTCATCGCTGGGCTCTCCTGCTGCTTTGCGGCAGAGCATCCCCGCCCCGCCCGGGTATCGGTCTTGTAGTTCAGGCGCGGGTCGGGCCGGACCAGCTGGTGAAGGCCTGAACGCTGTCACCGGTTTCGGTGTCGCCGGTCACCGGACCGGACCAGGATGTGAACGCTTCGACGCTGTCGCCTGCGTCACGGTCGCCTGCCGCGGGGCCAGACCAGCTGGTGAAGGCCTGCACGTTGTCGCCGGACTCGATGTCGCCAGCCGCCGGGCCGGACCACGAGGTGAACGCCTCGACGTTGTCGCCTGTTTCACGGTCGCCTGCGGCGGGACCGGACCAGCTGGTGAAGGCCTGCACATTGTCGCCACGCTGGGCATCGCCAGTCGCCGGGCCGGACCAAGAGGTAAAGGCCTCGACGTTGTCGCCTGTCTCACGGTCGCCTGCGGCGGGACCGGACCAAGAGGTGAACGCCTGCACGTTATCGCCACGCTCGATCTCGCCAGCCGCCGGGCCGGACCACGAGGTGAACGCCTCAACTTGGCCACCCCTATCCATCTCGGCAGTTGCAGGACCCGACCAGGAGGTGAATGCTTCGACAGCATCGCCCGTTTCGCGTTTGCCGGTCGTCGGACCGGACCAGGATGTGTAGGCTTCTACTGAGCCACCTCCGAAGAGATCGCCTTCGGCCGGGCCAGACCACGAGGTGAACGCCTCGACGGCGTCGCCGGCAAAGGCACTCGTTTCCGCGCTGGAAACGATTTCTTCAAGGCTATGGATCTTGATGAGGGCAGTCATGGTGTCGCTCCTTGTCCAGATTGAGCTGCTATGCCCTTGAAATCTGCACGCAAAAGCCGTTTGCAAAAAAGTTAATTCTTGTTAAGGTTGTTTAAGAGAAAGTTTATCCACAATTTCGATTCGCGCAGCCGTTTCGAAACCCGTCACAATACGGATTATCCACAGAAACAAATTTCCTGTGGATAGTTTCAGACTTTGCAAGGCAACGCCGCTTTGCAAACCCGTAACTGTGCGAATCATCCCCGAATCATGCGAGGCCAGAGGGTGTTTTGTGACGCCGTAGACGCCAATAGGTTGAAACCAAGTCACAAAACTCAACCAAACTGATACAATTCTGTACTTTTTCCGCTGCGCTTGACCGGAACCGTGTTGCCTGTAATCCATGACCCCCAAACCGGCAGGAGAACGCGCCATGAAGATCGCCACCTTCAACATCAACGGCATCAAGGCCCGCCTGCCTGCCGTCCTCGATTGGCTGGACGAGGCACAGCCCGACGTGGTGCTGTGTCAGGAAATCAAGTCGATCGACCAGAATTTCCCCCGCGAGCCGTTCGAAGAGCGCGGTTACAACGTCGAGACCCACGGGCAGAAAAGCTTTAATGGCGTTGCGATCCTGTCCAAACGCCCGCTGGAGGACGTGCGCCGCGGTCTACCCGGCGATGACAGCGACGAACAAGCGCGGTGGATCGAGGCCACGGTCATGGGTGACACGCAGGCGGTCCGGATCTGTGGGCTGTACCTGCCCAACGGCAACCCGACCCCCGGCCCCAAGTACGACTACAAACTGGCATGGATGGAACGGCTGGAGGCCCGCGCCCGCGAACTGATGGCCGAAGAGATGCCCGCACTCATGGCTGGCGACTACAACGTGATCCCGCAGGCCGAGGACGCGGCCCGCCCCGAGGTCTGGACAGAGGACGCCCTATACCTGCCGCAGACCCGCGCCGCCTTTCGCCGTATCCTGAACCTTGGCTTTACCGAGGCGTTCCGCGCCCGCACTCAGGCACCGGGTTACTACAGCTTCTGGGATTACCAGGCCGGTGCGTGGGAAAAGAACAATGGCATCCGCATCGATCACCTGCTGCTGACCCCTGCCGCCGCCGACCTGATGACCGACTGCCAGATCGACTCTGCCATTCGTGGCCGTGAAAAACCGTCGGACCATGTGCCGGTCTGGATCGAATTGGCCGCCTGATCACAGGCGCAGCCCGCTTGCACGCCCCGGGATGACACCCTATTTCTGTCGGAAACACCGAAACGAGCGGAGCCGCCCCATGCCGATGTATGCCAAGGAACTTGAGGACCTGCTGCGCCAGTCCTTTCCCGACGCCAAGATCTCTGTCGATGGACAGGACGGGGTCCATATGTCGGCCCTTGTCATCGACGAAAGCTTTCGCGGCATGAATCGCGTCCAGCAGCAGCGCGCGGTTTACGGCGCGCTCAAAGGCAAGATGGACGGCCCCGACGGCGCGCTGCACGCGCTGGCCCTGACAACCAAGGCGCCCGACTGAGGCGCCGCCAATCCAGAGGATACCGCATGTCGGCCCAAGACCAGATCAAACAGACCGTCGAATCCAATGACGTCGTGCTCTTTATGAAGGGCAACAAGACCATGCCGCAGTGTGGCTTTTCCAGCCGCGTGGCGGGGGTGCTGAATTACATGGGCGTCGCGTTTGAGGACGTGAACGTGCTGGCGGACGATGCGCTGCGCCAAGGCATCAAGGACTACTCCGACTGGCCGACCATCCCGCAGCTTTACGTTAAGGGTGAGTTTGTCGGCGGCTGCGACATCATCACAGAGATGACCCTGTCGGGTGAGCTGGACCAGCTGTTTGAGGCCAATGGCGTGGCTTACGACAAGGACGCCGCAGAAAAGATCCGCGAAGCCAACGGTTGACCCGCGCGCAAGCGTCGGAAAAATTGTGATGGCGGGCAGGCCTCCCCTGCCCGCCATTTCTTTTTTCGATTTTTGCGCGCCGGAGATTTGCCATGGAGATATTTGTTGTCGCCGTCCTGATCCTTGCGTCCTTTCTGGGGACCGGATTGATCGCCTTTGCCTTGCGACGCGGGGCGCAGCGCCGGGAGCGGTTAGAGCGTTTCGCGGCGGAACGGGGCTGGACCTATCAGCACACACCGTCAACCGGCGGGCGCGGCAGCCGGACGGTGATTTCAGACCCCGCCGAGGGCTGGGAGCTTGTGCAATATGTCCAGACCGGCGGGACGCAAGGCGGCAGTTCGCGGCGTTGGTCCCAATTCACCCAACCCGGTCTGGCACTGGACCAAGGGCTGGCACTGCTGGGGCCGGACATCCCGGAAAAGACCGCGGCCATGGCTGAGATGATGTTGGCCAAGACCGGCGGTGGCATGATCGGAAAGATGCTGCTGAACCGGATGACCGGCGGGCTGGGCGAAGAGGCGGCGGACCTGCGCGCTGTTCCCGGTGACGGGCCCGGTACGCTGTTCGCCACTCCGGGCCAAGAGAACGCTCTTTCGCCGGTCCGGGACATGGCCGACCTGATCGAGGCGCGCGCCGGATTGAATGAGGCGATGCAGCCGGTGGTTTCACTGGGACGCGAGGGGCTGCGGATACGCCAAACCGGCCTGCTCCGCGACACCGATGACATGCTGCGCTTTGTCGATCTGGGGCGGGCGCTGAGCCGGAAACTGGCGCGCTAGGCCTGTGCCCGACGCCCCACCGGTTATCCAGCCTGCGCGTCATCGAATGTATTGGCCAGCGCCTCGGCGCGGGCGGCGATTTCGGCAAGCGCATCGGTCAGATCGTCCGGGATCACCGCCACCTCGACCTTTTCCGGCGCGGGCGCAGGCGCTGCCTTGACCTCGGCCAGTTCGCCCTCGACCGCCTTCAGCTTGTCCTGCGTCTCGCGCAGACGCTCTTCTAGGCCCGCAGTCTTGTCCGCCAGCATCAGCCCCGCCATCAGCAACATCCGAGCCTCTGGCATCCGGCCGATTTGGGTCACCAGAACCTGCGCCTCTGTATCCAGAAGCTGCGCGGCGGAGAGGAGATACTGTTCCTCGCCCTGCTGGCAGGCCACCTCAAAGCTGCGCCCGCCGATCTTGATTTCGACTTCCATCTGGGTCATCCCGGCCTTCCTTCTTCTGCGGCGTCTGCCAACAGCGGTGTCAGTGCGTCCAGAACGGCCCCCGCCTCGGCGGCTTCGGCGGCGCGGGCCGCGCGCAGCGCCTCCAGTTCGGCCTCCATGCCGCGATTGATCAATTCCGGCTCGCCCACACCCTGCGCGTTGGCTTCGCGCAGCGCGGCATTGTTGGCCATCAGGTCCTCATTCGCGGTGCGCAGTTTTTGCAGTTCAGCATCCAGCGCAACCATCGACAGCGTCGTGGCGGGTTCGGCACTGGCGGTTTCCGCCTCGGCCATCCGCGCCTTGAGCAATCGCAGACGCTCCTGAAGCTGCGCGTTGGCCATCTGCTCTTCTTCGAGCGCCTCCCGCAGTTCCGCAACCTCGGGCGTATCGGCCCCGGCTGCCTCGGCCTGCAGGCGGGCGCTGGCCTCAGCCTGAAGCCGCTCAATTTCTTCGGCGGCTTCGGCCCGCACCGCCGACACGGCGGCGTCAAGGTCTGCCTCGGCCTGTTCACGCGATGCGGCAAAGGCCTCTCGCGTTTCGGCCAGCTCTTGCTCGGCGGCCTCAGCCCGTCCGCGCAATGCTGCGAAATCCTCTGATGCAGGGTCGGGGTTCAGCCCGTCGATCCCCTGCCCGATACGATCCAGTGCGCGGGTGATACGCGCCTGCAAGTCCTCGATCTGGCTCATCTGCCCTGTTTCGTCCTCTTGCCCGGCCCTGCGGTCTCAACCGCGCAGAGCGCCTTTTCCCTGTGGACCGAATCGCCACACGTTGGGTTGTGGAAAGTTTAACAAGCGAAAAAGGAAAATGCGCCCCCTTATCTTCCAAGGCCTTAGGCGGCGGCCTTCATGCTGACCGCGGCGCATTGCTTGCACTTCGCCGCGTGGCTGCTATTGACGCGGCAAAACCCCCAGCCAGAGGATCGAAACCCGGTGGATATCCAAGAGCTTCGCACCCGCAATCCGGATCACTGGATGCGCGCTACGGCCATCCGCGCGCTTGCGCTTGACGCCGTCGCGGCCGCCAATTCAGGTCACTCGGGCATGCCCATCGGCATGGCCGACGTCGCCACCGTGCTGTTTTCGAAGCACCTGAAATTTGACGCAACACAGCCCGAATGGGCCGACCGTGACCGGTTTATCCTGTCGGCGGGACATGGCTCTATGCTGCTGTATGCCCTTCTGTACCTGTGCGGCGATCCGGAGATCACGCTGGAGCAGGTCAAGAATTTCCGCCAGATGGGCGCCAAGACCGCCGGTCACCCGGAAAACTTCATGGCCAAGGCGATCGAGACCACAACCGGCCCGCTGGGTCAGGGTATCGCCAATTCGGTCGGCTTTGCTATCGCAGAGGAAAACCTGCGCGCCCGCTTTGGCAAGAAGCTGGTCGATCACCATACCTATGTGATCGCTGGCGACGGTTGCCTGATGGAAGGTATCAGCCAAGAGGCCATCGGCCTTGCCGGCCGCTATGAACTGGGTCACCTGATTGTCTTCTGGGACAACAACGACATCACCATCGACGGCAAGGTGTCTCTGTCGGACCGCACCGATCAGGTTGCGCGCTTCAAGGCGTCGGGCTGGCATGTGCAGGAAATCGACGGCCACGACCCCGAGGCCATCGACGCCGCCATTGCCGAAGCCAAGAAGTCCGGGCAGCCGTCCATGATCGCCTGCAAGACGCATATCGCGCTTGGTCATGCGGCGCAGGACACCTCCAAGGGTCACGGCGCGCTGACCAACAATGACCAGAACGACGCGGCCAAGACGGCGTGGGGATGGTCCTCGGCACCGTTCAACATCCCCGCCGAGATCAAGACATGGTGGGAAGAGGTCGGATCGCGCGGCGCTGCGGATCGCGCCGAGTGGGAAACCCGCTTTGGTGACGCCAGCGAAAGCCGCCAAAAGGAATTCACCCGCGTGATGGCGGGCGAGGCCCCGAAAAAACTGTCGGCGGTGATCAAAGCGTTGAAAAAGCAGGTCTCTGAGACGGCACCCAAGGTCGCGACCCGCAAGGCGTCCGAGATGGCGCTGGAAGTGATCAACCCGGTGATGCCGGAAACGCTGGGCGGCTCTGCCGACCTGACCGGATCGAACAACACGCTGACCGGCGATCTGGGCGTCTTTGACACCGACAATCGCAAAGGCCGTTACATCTATTACGGCATCCGTGAGCACGGCATGGCGTCGGCAATGAACGGTATGACGCTGCATGGTGGCGTGCGCCCTTATGGCGGCACCTTCATGGCCTTCACCGACTACGCCCGCCCCGCGATGCGGCTGGCGGCGCTGATGAAGGCCCCCACGGTGTTTGTGATGACCCACGATTCCATCGGTCTGGGTGAAGACGGCCCAACCCACCAGCCGGTCGAACATCTGGCGATTTCGCGTGCGACGCCGAACACGCTGGTGTTCCGTCCCGCCGATGCGGTCGAAACGGCCGAGGCGTGGGAAATTGCACTGCGCCAGACGGCAACACCGTCTGTTCTGTCACTGACGCGTCAGGGCTTGCCCACCGTCCGGCTGGAGCACAAGAACGCCAACCTGACGGAAAAAGGCGCCTATGTGCTGGCCGATGCAGAGGGCAAGCGTGAGGCGATCCTGATGGCGACAGGCTCTGAGGTGGCTATCGCATTGGCCGCCCGCGACCTTCTGCAGGCCGCAGGGATCGGCACGCGGGTTGTGTCCATGCCCTGCTGGGAACTGTTCGAGGCGCAAGACGAAAGCTATCGCCGCCGGGTTCTGCCGGGTGGTCCGGTGCGTGTCGCCGTCGAGGCGGCGGTCCGCTTTGGCTGGGATCGCTGGCTCTATGGTGAGCGCGGCAAGCGCGACAAGGGCGAGTTTGTCGGCATGCACGGGTTTGGGGCCTCCGCGCCGGCGGAAGAACTCTATACGCATTTCGGCATCACCGCCGAGGCGGTGGTAGAAAAGGTCAAGGGAATGCTCTGAGCCCCCCTTGCCTGCGACACGGATTTTCGGGCCGGAAACGCAAGTTTCCGGCCCGTTTTCGTGTCACGGCTGTATTGGATCAGTGCAGCGGCTTACCGCCCGGCAATCGGGTCAACACCGCGCGAGCGGCGCGCAGACCGGGGCGTTCTCCGCCCCTCCCTAACCGTTCCATGGTCAGATCCATCGCCGCCTGTTGCGCCTTGGGTGCGTCCAGAACCTCTCCCACTGCTTTGGAAATGGGACCGGGCAGGCACTTGGCGCCGATGAATTCTGGGATGACGCGGGTTTCGGACACCAGACTGACCAGCGTTACGCTGTCCACCCGCAGCATCCGACCGATGATCTGGCGGCTGAGCCAGCTCATGTCATAGGCGATCACCATCGGCGTGCCCGCCGCCGCCAGTTCCAACGACACCGTCCCCGACGCCGCCAGCGCCACATCCGCCGCGCCAAAGGCGGCGCGTTTCTCCAGCCCACCCAAATCTGTGTCCGGGTCGATCACCAAAGGTGCGCCGGGCCACGTGGCCACAGCTGCGCGCACCGTGGCCGCCACCGGGGCGGCGGCAGGAATGACCAGTTGCAGGTCCGGGCGCGCCCGGTGCAGCAGCCGCGCAACCTCGGCAAAGATCGGCAACAGGCGGCTGACCTCGGACCGGCGCGAACCGGGCAGGACCAGCGCCATTTCACCACCAATCCCGTGGCGCAGACGGAACGCCTCTGCGTCTTCGATGCTGGCCTGCGGTTCCATCACCACCGGATGCCCGACAAAATCGCAGGGAATACCCGCAGCTTCCATATAGGGCGGTTCAAACGGTAGCAGCGCCAGCACCTGATCCACATAAGCGGCCATCTTCTCGGCCCGTTTGGGCCGCCATGCCCAGACGGTGGGGGCGACATAATGCACCACGCGCACGTCAGAGACTGCTTTGACCAATCGCGCGACCCGCAGGCTGAATTCCGGCAGGTCCACTGTGATCAGCACGTCAGGACGTTCAGCCACCACCGCGTCGGCGGTTTGCCGAATACGCGCTTTAAGGTGGCGGTATTCTCTGAGGATCTCACCAATCCCCATGATGCTGATTTCATCCATGTCGAACAGGCTGTCCAGCCCTTCGGCCTGCATCAGCGGCCCGCCGATACCGCGAAACGTGACATCCGGCACCAGTTCCTTCAGCCCCGCCATCAGGGCCGCGCCAAGGCGATCACCGGAGGGTTCTCCGGCGGTGATGAACACGCGCATCATGCGCCCCTTTCGCGAACCCAGAGGTAAAGGCCAGCCGCATCCAGCAGCGCCACAACCTGCGGACAGTCCAGAACCATGACGCCGCGCGCCTCGATCACGATCCCTGCAAGACCGCTGGCAATCGCTCCCTCGGCGGTCCCGATGCCGATCACCGGCAAATCGGCGCGGCGTTCCTGCCCCGGTTTGGGGGCTTTGTACAACACGCCGCCGCGCGCCTCTGGTCCCAGCCCCCGCAGCATGGCGTCGGTGCCATCCTCGTCTTCCTTGGCGATCAGTTTCCCGTCTTGAAGGACACAAGCCTGCCCCAGATCGCGCCGCGCCTGTTGGTCCGAAACACTGTCGCCAATCCCGGCCGCCTGCGCAGCGGCTTCGTCCGGTTGGGCTACGGTCGGCACACCCGTTGCAGGCAACAGGTCGGGCACCAGATCATGCGCGGCGCGCACCGCAAAACCGGCGCTTTCAAGGATATCGATGGCAATGCGCAGGGCCCCGTCGTCCCCGTGTCGCAGCGCGCCCAGAATACGTGGCACCAGCGGCAAGGTGCGCAAGTCCAGTCGCGCCAGCGACAGATCGGGTCGGGTCACGGCCCCGCAGAGACAGACCTGCGTTACATTCCGCGCCTTGAGCCACGCCAGCAACCCGCCAAGCCGCTCAAGCCGAAACAGGTGATCGGCCTCAATCTGATCCGGAGGGCAATGTTCAAGACCACAAACCACAACACCCCCGGACACGGCCTTGGCCACGGCGGCGGGCAAGGCCCCACGGCCTGCGATCAAGGCCAACATCGCCCGCTCAGCCCGGTGTCAGGAAACTGCGGTCGCTGTCGCCCAGGATGAAATCGACAATCTCGCGCACGTAATCGCTTTGCGTCTCATCGCCCAGCCGCCGCGCACGGTCCTGAAACGCGCCTTCGCCCTGCGCCAGCATCTGAAAGGCGGCGCGCAAGGAGGTGATGTCGGACCGGGCCACACCGCGCCGTTTGAGGCCGACAAGGTTCAGCCCGTCCAGCACCCCGCGCGGACCCTGCACCAAACCGTGCGGGATCACGTCGTTTGTGACCATGGTGACAGCGCCGATGATCGCCCCGCGCCCGATACGGACCCATTGATGCACGCCTGACAAGCCGCCGATGATGACCTCATCCTCAATCACACAATGCCCTGCCAGCGCGGCATTGTTCACCAGGATCACGTTGTTGCCCACCTGCACATCATGCGCCACGTGACAGCCCGCCATAAACAGCCCGTCATTGCCCACACGGGTCACGCCGCCGCCACCCTCGGTGCCCGTGTTCATCGTGACATGTTCCCGGATGCGGTTGCGTTCACCGATCACGAGGCTGGTTTTCTCACCCCGGAATTTCAGGTCCTGCGGGATCTCGCCGATCACCGCGAAAGGAAAGATCACCGTATCAGAGCCGATCTCGGTCTTGCCGGTGATAACCACGTGGCTTTTCAGCTCGACCCGGTCGTGCAGCACCACCTCGGGCCCGACGTGGCAGAACGGGCCGATCACGCAACCTTGACCAATCTGCGCGCCGTCCTCGATGACGGCGGCGGGGTGGATCACCGTGTCCGCGATCAAGACGGCAGGTCCATCATGGCGGTGAACTCCGCCTCGGCGGCCATGTCGCCCTCAACCTCGGCCACGCCGCTGAATTTCCAGACCTTGCCGCCGGGTTTGCCACGCAGGGTGGTCAGCCGCATCTTGAGTTGATCGCCGGGCACCACCTTGCGGCGGAACTTGCACTTGTCGATGGCCATGAAATAGACCTTCATCTCTTTGTCGGCCATGTCCAGCGCGGTCCCAACCATGACGGCGGCGGTCTGGGCCATAGCCTCGACGATGGTCACCCCGGGCATGATCGGCAGGCCGGGGAAATGGCCCTGAAAATGCGGCTCGTTCATGGTGACGTTCTTGATCCCGAGCGCCGATTGCGTGCCGTCGATCTGTTCGACCCGGTCGACCAGAAGAAACGGATACCGGTGAGGCAGGATGCGCTGGATCAACTGGATGTCCGCGCTAAGAAGCGTGTCGGTCATGGGCGGGCTCCCTTCAAGATTTGGCGTAACCCCTAGCAACGGCGGCGGGCGGGGGCAAGCGCGGGCTCACTCTTGCGGGTCGGGTTGCACCTCTGGCACTTCGGGTGCCGGATCCGGAGTGGGGTCTTCAGGTGCGCCATCGCCGATCTGCTGGTCGATCCGCGCGATGGTGCGGTCGGTGATATCGATGGCATCCGCCGCCACCAGCACCGTACGCCGTTCTAGGATCAGGGCCGCGCCCGCCTCACGCAGCAGGCCCTCAAGCACCGGCTGGGCGACGGTCAGGAACCGGCGCCGCGCCTCGTCCGTGCGAGCGCCAAGCGCGCGCGCCTTGGCGTCCTGTTCATCCCGCAGGCGTTGCACCTTTTCGTCAAAGGCATCGGCGAGCTTGCGGAACTCCTCGGGGGCCAATGTCGGGCGCAGGTCGGTCAACCCGCGCTCTTCCTCTGTCAGCTCGGCCTCGATCCGGCGGTTCTCGGTCGCGATGGCGCGGCCCGCCTGTTCGATCTCGCTGTTGACCCGGATGCCAAAGGCGCTCTCAGAGAACACCCGCTCAAACTCAATGACAAGGATCGGCGTCTTGGGAACAGCCGGCAGAAAGGGGCTGCCCTGCCCCTGAGCGCCTGCTGCCACGCCCCAAAGCGTCAGCAGCAGGATCGCAAGACGGACAGCCAGTCGCACGTCCGCCTCAGAACTGAGTCGAGATCGTCAGGTTGAAGTTCTGCGCCTCATCGTACTTTCTCTTCACCAGAGGCTCGGAGAAGTTCAGACGAAGCGGGCCAAGCGCGCTGTCCCAGAAGATCGAGAAGCCAATGACATGGCGGGCATCGAAACCGGTGGAGACAATAGTGTTACCGGCTGCCTTCGCCTGTGCCTTGGAAACGTCATTCACCCCCCAAACCGACCCCACATCATAGAACAGGCCGCCGGAGATGCCGTATTCTTCGGGCAGGCCAAGCGGGAATTCCGCCTCGAACCGGGCCACGGCGTAGAAGTTACCGCCCAGCGAGTCGTCGACACTGCCGCCGATTTCACGCGGGCCGATACCGCCGTAGGTAAAGCCGCGCATGATGTCCGGCCCGATCAGGAAACGGTCGGTCACCCGGCTGTCGCCCTTGGAATAGGTCAGCGCCCCACCTTCCAGCGTCGCACGCAGGGTCACCTCTTCGTTCCAGACACGGGTCTGGGCGATGGCCTTGGCGTTGGTTCGGACAAAGGTGGTGTCGCCGCCAAGGCCCGCGAAATCCTGCCCGAATTCGAAACGATAGCGGGTGTTGGGGTCCAGACCTTTTGCAAGCGAATCGAAGATATAGGTGTAGCCGACCGAACTGTCGTACCGCTCACCTTCGAGCGCTTCGGCCTTGACGACGCCGCCGATGTCGGTGGCGGTCTGATCAACCCCGGTAATGTGGCCGTAATCCAGCGTGTAACGCAGTTGCAGACGCGACTGTTCGGCCACCGGGAATTCGAGGAAGGGCTGGAAGATGCCGGTCACCGTGTCGAACGCGGCGTTCAGGTTATCGGTTTCCGAATAGCCCAGCTGGAACCCCAGAGCCAGATCGCGCCCGAACAGCCCCGGTTCAGCGAACCGCAGGCCATATTGCTGCGATTCTGCGGCGTTGCTGATCTTGAAGCTGAAGGACTGACCACGCCCTAGGAAGTTCTTTTCAGAAAAGGCAAATGTGACACCGATGCCGTTCGCCGTGGAATAGGACCCACCCAAGCTGATCGAGCCGGTCGGTTTTTCCTCGACGTCCACGTCGATGACCACCTGCTGCGGGCTGGACCCTTCGCGGGCATCCACATCCGCCTTGTTGAAAAACCCAAGCGCACGGATACGTTCGGCGCTTTCGCGAATGGCGCGCGGATTGAACGGGTCACCCTCGACAACTTCGAACTGGCGCCGGATGACGCGATCCAAAGTGGTGGTGTTCCCCTCGATATCGATGCGTTCGATAAAGATGCGCTCGCCGCGCACCAGTTGGAACTCGATGTCCAGAGTCAGATCACGGTCGTTGCGGGTGACGCGCGGTTCGACACGGACAAAGTTCAACCCTTCGTTCACCGCCAGTTTTTCAAGGCGGGCAATCTCATTCTCGACCAGTGCGGGAGAATAGACCTTGCCGCGCTTGAGACGGATCCTGCTGGCAAACAGATCGGCATCGACCTCGGACAGGTCGGAGGTCACAGAGACCTCGCCCACCTTGAACTGCTGACCTTCCTCGACGTTGAAAGTGACGAAATAGCCGTCCCGTTCTTGGCTCAGTTCCGCGTTGATCCCGGTGATGCGGAAATCGACATAACCGCGCGAGGCGTAGAAGTCGCGCAAGAGTTGTTTGTCGAACTCCACACGGTCCTCGATGAACGTGTCCTTGCGGATCACAGCGCGCAGCAGGCCCGCCTGCTTGGTGTCCAGCACGCGGCGCAGACGCCTGTCGGAATATTGCCCGTTGCCGACAAAGCCGATGCGCTCTACCTCGGCGACGCCGCCCTCAAAGACCTCGAACACAAGGTCGACGCGGTTGTCGCTGCGGCGGATGACCTTGGGCGAGACACGCGCCGCCAAACGGCCCTGTACCTCATAAGCCTTGCTGACCGCTTGTGCGTCTGCCTCGGCGACTCGCGGGCTGAACACGCGGCGCGACTGGGACTGCACAATCTTCGCCAGATCCTCATCCTTGATCCGCTTGTTGCCCTCAAAGGCAATGCGGTTGATGGTCGGATATTCGACGACGCGGATGACCAGACGCGATCCTTGCGGGATGATCTCGACGGTCTCGAACAGACCGGAGGCAAGGATTCTCTGGTAGGCGTCATTCAGTTCCGCAGCAGAAACCCGGTCTCCGCGCGCGATTCCCGCGTAGGACAGGATCGTGCCCGGCTCGACCCGGCGATTGCCCTCGATCGAGACGGAGTTGAAAACATAGCTTTGCGCGAAGGCAACTTCAGGGATGGTCGCCACCCCTGCCCCCATCGCGACTGCGAGGCTCAGGGCGACTGCCCTGCCCGCATTCGTGACGTGATAACCCGTTGCACGGCCCTGCGCTTTACGCGCGGAAATGACCTTTGCCATCTTCACAATCCACTTTGACATCCCGGAGTCGTAGGTATCGGGAATGCGGTGGCTTGTCAAAAGCCCGAAGGCGCGAATTTGGCCGACTGTCGCCTGACGGCGACTAGTGCATCATCAGGCCCAGCCATCCCCCGAAAAACAAGGCGAAGACGATGGTGGAGATATACAGCAGCCGGTCCCAGTTAATGGTCACCAGCAAGCTCATGCTGCGATAGCCCGCGTGAATCGTGTGCATGGAATCGGTCCTCGGTTGCGTCAGTGCAGCCTTGGTATGCCGGATGATTCAGGCAGGAATTTGACGGTGTCCGAGAGAATTTATCTCAAGGACAGAACAAATCGTTGGAAAGTGCGAAGACCATCAACGAAAGCACAACAGTCAGCCCGATCGACATCAGCACCTTCAGCGCGCGGTCGCTGGGCGGACGGCCCGACACGGCCTCATAAGCAAAGAAAACAAGATGCCCGCCGTCCAGCACAGGGACTGGAAAGAGGTTCAACAGCCCCACAGCCGTCGACAGGACCGCGATGAACCAGATGAAATTCGTGGTGCCCTGACTGGCCATGTCGCCGCTGGTTTCAGCGATGCCGATTGGACCCGACAGGTTGCAGGTGCTGATCGCCCCGGTGGCCATGTGCCACAGGCCGGACAGCGATCCTTCGATGATCCGCCCCACCTGCGAGACGCCTGATCCCAGTGCAGACCCGAATCCCGTCGCCTCTGTCGCCGGTTCAAAGGCCACACCACCGACGATTCCGATGCGGTAGAACGTCTGAAACCCGCCACCCGGCTGCGGTTCATCCACCCGGCGGGGGGTCATTTCCTTGTCCAGAATCGCACCATCGCGCCAGACGGTCAGTTGCAACGTCGCCCCTTCAGAGCCTTCGACGCGCTCTTTGAGTTGCTCAAAGGCATAAATTTCTTCGCCATCCACGGCGGTGATCACGTCACCGGCGCGCAGACCGGCGTCACCGGCGGCAGAGCGCGGCGCAATCTGGGTGGCCAGCGGCGGATAGGTATAGGGCCCGGCTACGGTGATTTCACGCCCGTCGCGGTTCACGGTGTAGTCCAGCGTCGGCTGGTGCGGCAGCGCGTCGAAATAGGCCCCCAGCGCATCGCGATTCTCGGACGCGGGCAGTTGGGTGCCTTCGATGGCAAGGATGAGGTCGCCAGATTGAAGTTCCTGCTGCACTGGTAGCGGGCGCAAATCGCCCACCGTCAACGGCTCGGCCAGTTCGCCGCGGAACATGATGACGCCGGTAAAGATCATGATCGACAGGGCGAAATTGAACAGCGGTCCCGCCGCCACCGTCGCCGTACGCGCCCAGAGCGGCGCGCCCGACATGGTGCTGCGCATCTCGTCCTTGCTCAGCCCCTCAACCGCCTCTTCGTCGATGCCGCCAGAGGCGTTCGCGTCGCCCCGGAACTTGACGTAACCGCCAAAGGGAATCGCGGCGAGTTGCCATTTGGTGCCGTCCCGGTCGACGCGCGACCAGATGACCGGACCAAATCCCAGGCTGAACACCTCGGGAAAAATACCGGATTTTTTGCCGACGATGTAGTGCCCGTATTCGTGCACCGCGATGATCACCGATAGCGCAACCACGAAAAAGATCACGGTCCAGAGGGCTCCGCCGAACTGCGGGATGAATGTCATCGGGTCCAAGCTGCGGGCTCCCCTTACCAGGTTTTTCGTTGCATGACCGCGTCGGCCTCTATGCGTGCCAAATGGTCTGCCTCGGCCACCATATCAAGTGTAATCCCGGCGTCATTGTGACCCGCATGGGACGAAAGGCTGGCCAAGACCTCTTCGACAACGCCTGCCATGCCGGTGAAGGAAATCCGGTGATCGATGAAGGCGTCCAGCGCCCGTTCCTTGGCCGCGTTGAAGACCGCCCCCATCAAGCCACCCGCCATCATGACCTCGCGCGCCAACCGCAGCGCGGGCCAGCGCGTCTCACAGGGTGCGCGAAAGGTGAACTGCCCAAGCTTGACCAGATCCAGCCGTTCGACCGGCAGGGAACGGCGTTCCGGATGGTGCAAGGCAAAGCCGATCGCATGGCGCATGTCCGCCGGACCGACATGCGCCATCAGTGCACCGTCCGCAAACCCTACCAGCGCGTGGATCATTGATTCCGGATGCACAACGGTTTCGATTTTTGCAGGATCTAGGCCGAAGAACTCCTTGGTTTCAATAAGTTCCAGTGCCTTGTTAAACATGGATGCGGAATCGATGGTGATCCGCTGTCCCATGGACCAGTTGGGATGCGTGGCCGCCTGTTCAGGCGTGGCGCGGGACAGATCCTTTAGCGGCCAGTCGCGAAAGGCACCCCCGCTTGCTGTGATGATGACCCGTTCGACAGCCGCCAAGTCCTCACCCATCAGGGCCTGAAAAACCGCCGAATGCTCACTGTCCACCGGCAGGATTTGCGCGCCGTGTTCACGTGCGGTGCGCAGCATCAGCGGACCGGCGCAGACCATGCTTTCCTTGTTGGCCAGCGCCAGGGTCGCCCCCTGCTGCAACGCGCGCAGGCCCGGCTCCAGCCCGGCAGCGCCAACGATTGCCGACATGACCCAATCGGCAGGCCGGGACGCGGCCTCGACCAGCGCAGCGCGCCCGGCGGCGGCCTCGATGCCACTGTCCGCAAGAGCCGCGCGCAGGTCGTCCAGCCGTTCCTCATGCGCGGTGACGGCGATCTCAGCACCCAAGGCGCGGGCATCCCGCGCCAGTTGACCTATGTTCGCGCCTCCTGTCAGTGCAACGGTGCGATAGGCATCGCGATCCCGCAAGATCAGGTCAATCGTGCTTTGGCCGATCGATCCCGTTGCGCCGAAGATAGAAATGCGGCGGCTCACAGCGTCCCCAAGAGACTCAGGACCATAAACAGCGTGGCCGCGCCGACAATGCCATCAAACCGATCCAGAAAACCGCCATGCCCCGGAATCAGGTCCGAGGCGTCCTTGACGCCCGCCCGCCGCTTGATCGCGCTTTCGGCGATGTCTCCCAGTTGCGAGGCCAGCGACAGGAACATCGCCACTACCGACCAGGTCAGAACAATCGTGACCGGCAGACCGGCGTTCACCGCAAGGCTCCCGGCAAGAATCGCCGCCACAACCCAGCCCGCAACGATCCCGGACCACGTCTTCTTTGGGCTGACACGCGGCCAGAACTTTGGCCCGCCAATTGCGCGTCCGGCAAAGTACCCGGCGATATCGGTCAGGATGACAACCCCCAGCAGCATCAGGATCAACCCGGGCTGAAGCGCCGCAAAGGCCGCCAGCCACAGACCCGATAACAAAACCGCCCCGCCATAAAGAAAGCCGATCCACCAACCGCGCCCCGCAAGCAGCGCAAAAAAGATGCACAGGCCCAAGAGCACCAGAACGCTTTCCAGCACATCCGCTTTGCCCAGCCGGAATATCCAGATGAACATCGCCGTGACAGCCACCCCCGCGACAACCGACAAGGCCGGGTGGCGAGCTTTCAGCAGGTTGCACATTTCCCAGATCATAACCCCGGTCACACCCGCGATCAGAAACTGAAAAGCCCCCGGCCCCGCAAGAAAAGCGACCAGCGCGACGGCCAGCATGACAACCGCGGACAAGCCGCGAACCCGCAGGTCACGCCACTTTTCACTCATGCTTTGACAGCACCAAAACGGCGGTCACGCTGTCCGAACTTGGCGCAAAGACGCCCCAGTTCCTCGGCTCCGAAGTCGGGCCAGAGCGTATCGACAAATTCATATTCCGCATAGGCCGACTGCCAGAGCAAAAAGTTGGAAATCCGCGCCTCACCGCTGGTGCGGACCACCAGATCGGGGTCGGGCAGCACATGGGTGTCAAGGTAACGCGGCAGGGTTTCCAGATCGATGTCCGAGGGATCAAGCTTGCCCTCTTTCACATCAAACGCCAGCCGTTGCGCCGCGCGCGCCACCTCATCGCGGCCGCCGTAGTTCAACGCAATCGTCAGGTTGACGCCGGTGCAATGTTTGGTGAAATCCTCGGCCTCGTCCATCAGGGCGCGCAGTTTGGCGTCCAGTCGAACGCGATCACCGATGAAACGCACGCGCACGTTTTCCTTAACAAACGCCTGCATCTCTTTCATGATGTAGCGCCGGAAAAGGCTCATGAGGCCCGCGACCTCAACCTGCGTGCGCTTCCAGTTTTCAGTGGAAAAGGCAAATATCGTCAGGTACTTGACGCCAAAATCCGGGCACGCCTCTACCACTTCGCGCACGCGCCGCGCACCGGCGTGGTGCCCGAAAAGACGCGGACGCCCCCGCATTGTCGCCCAACGGCCATTGCCATCCATGATGATGGCCACGTGTTTCGGACCAATCGTGTCTAGCATCGGTCTGGCCATCAAATTTCCTTCCAAGGCGAAATGCGCGGCATCTACACGCTTAATTCAACATGTCCGCCGATCCAAAGCAACGACACCGGCCTGTGACTAAGCCAAGTGTGCCTTTAGGGAAAGGCGACAGTGTGGCGATGGCGCATCGCACGCAGACCTTTGCAGCCACAGGGCAACGGTCTACAGCAACTTGATAGGCTGTTGAGCGGGAACCTGCGCCCCCGCTTCCCCACCACGCCAATTTGCCGCCCGAGTTTCAGACCTGCATGATTTCCGCTTGTTTGGTCTCCAGCGCTTCGTCGACCTTTTTGATATAGGTGTCTGTCATGTCCTGCACCTCGGACTCCCAGAGTTTCTGGTCGTCCTCGCTCATGCCGTCGTTCTTGGCCTTCTTGATCTGTTCCATACCATCGCGGCGCACGTTGCGGATCGAGACGCGGGCGTGTTCGGCGTATTGGCCAGCAACCTTGCCCAACTCGCGGCGGCGTTCCTCGTTCAGTTCGGGGATCGGCAGCATGATGATGGTGCCGTTAAGCTGCGGGTTGATCCCAAGGCCGGATTCGCGGATTGCCTTTTCCACCTTGCCCACCAAACCCTTGTCCCAGACGTTGATGGTGACCATGCGCGGTTCGGGCACGTTTACGGTGCCGACCTGGTTGATCGGGGTCATCTGGCCGTAGGCGTCCACCTGAACCGGCTCCAGCATCGAGGCCGATGCGCGCCCGGTGCGCAGCGACGCAAATTCGGTGCGCAGGTTCGCCATTGCACCATCCATGCGGCGCGACAGGTCAGCGGTATCGAGTTCGAAATCTTCGGACATCTTGGCCCCTCGTTGATCAATTGTGCTCGGGTAGCATTGGTTAGCCCGACCTTTACCGCAGATCAATCATCCTTGACCAGAGAAGCCGGTGCGGGCGCGCCGACCGATGCAACCGATCCTTAACCCCGCCGTGACAAAACCATCAGCGTTCTGCCTCTTGGGTTCGTCGTGTATGCATGTTTGCCTGATCCTCTTTCCCGGTTTCCCGATGCTGACCTTTGTGCTGGCGCGTGAGGTACTGCATCTGGCGAACCATTGCGCGGGCCAGCAGCTTTTCACGTTCCAGACACGAACGGTGGCGGGCGCGCCGGTGGCGGCCGCTGACGGGACCACCATGCATGGGGATCAACCCGACTGGCATGGCGCGCAGGGTTTTGACCTTGTGCTGCTCTGTGCCGGGAAAGATCCGCTGACCTCCTTGCCCATGGGTCTGCGCGCCTTTCTCAACCGCGCCGATGCCACGGGGGCCACGCTGGGAGGGTTGGACGGCGGTGCCCTGATCCTGGCCAAGCTGGGCTTTCTGTCCGGGCGCACGGCGGTGCTGGATCAGGCGGCATTGGCGGATCTGGTTCCCGACTGTGACGACATCGCCATAACAGAGGGCACGTTTTCCTGTGACAGGCAGCGGTTGACCACTGCGGGCGGCATCGCCACCGGAGATGCGGTGCTGGCATGGATCGCGCGCGCGCACAGCCCGTCACTGGCCGCGCGGGTGGCAGAATCGCTGGCGCATGGCCGCATCGGTCAGGCAGGGGCACAGCAGAGGTTGGTGCAAGCGATCGACCCCCTGCTGGACCGGATGCAGGCCATCATGGCCGCGCATATCGAAAACCCGCTTCCGGTCGAACGGGTCGCCGCCGAACTGGAGCTGAGCCCGAAACAGCTACGCCTGCGCTGCCGCAAGGGGCTGAGCCAGACCCCGGCGCAAATCTACACCGGACTGCGCTTGGACCGGGCAGCGCAACTGATCTCAACAACCGAACTGTCCGTGCAGGAGGTCGCACGCGCTGCGGGTTTTGCCTCGCCTTCTGCCTTTACCCGCAGCTACCGCGCCCGCTTTGGCGCGCCTCCGCGGAGCCAGCGGCGGGCGCGTCGGGCGGGATAGAACCTGATGAGGCAGGTTGACGTATCTACCGGACGGCACAGTGCGCCCGTCACCCCCCCCCTTCCCGGAATGTGAGGGTGGGTTGGCGTCAAAGGTCGAGTGCATACGGACACGTTCGAAACGCGATGCCATCCCGGCGGCCCTCCTGCCCGCACCCCGGCAGTTCGCCCTAGGATCTGTACGTCACTCACCAAAGCCCTTGCCACGTGTCCGAGGGATTTAAAGAGGTGGTGATCGGCTGGGCTCACCAAATGCGCTGCGCGGGGCACAGGCCGGTCGAATCGACACCTTGGCGCCGTTTATGTGGGATAGGCGGGGCCGCGCGCTGTGCGTTGCCGGAAACTGTCAGGCACACCGTCAAAGGGCGTATTCGACCATGTGCCAGAGATGTCGTTCTTGAAACTGGGCAGATTCGGAAAGCCGTGCCTCAGGCCGGGGCCGGACCGGGTTTGTCCAACTGGGCACGCGGCGCCTTTTCTGAGACGCGGGTATAGGTGCCCTGCCCCGCAAGAATACCACGAAAACCGCCCGGCTCATCCAGCGAGAATACGATGATCGGCATGTTGTTGTCCCGCGCCAGCGCGATGGCCGAGGCGTCCATGACCTTGAGGTTCTTGGACAGCACCTCGTCAAACGTCACGTTGTCGTATCGTTTGGCATCGGGGTTCGTGCGCGGGTCTTTGTCATAGACGCCGTCGGTGCCGTTCTTGCCCATGATGATCGCCTCGCAGGCCATCTCATTGGCGCGCAGGGCTGCCGCGGTGTCGGTGGTAAAGTACGGGTTGCCGGTGCCAGCGGCAAAGATGCAGACCCGCTTTTTCTCAAGGTGGCGCACGGCGCGGCGGCGGATGTAGGGCTCTGCCACCTCGTCCATGCGGATCGCGCTGATCACGCGTGTGAAGACGCCGCCCCCCTCCAACGCCGATTGCATGGCCAACGCGTTCATCACCGTGGCAAGCATCCCCATGTAGTCGGCAGTGGTGCGTTCCATCCCCTGCGCGGAGCCGGCCAGCCCGCGAAAGATATTGCCGCCGCCGATCACCATGCAGATCTCGACGCCCATTTCCTGCACCGATTTCACCTCGCGGGCGATGCGCTGCACGGTAGGCGGATGCAGGCCAAAGCCCTGATCCCCCATCAACGCCTCGCCGGAAATCTTCAACATGACACGCTTGTAAGTGGTTTGCGGGATGCTGGCCTCGGTCATGTTGCGCTCCGTCGTGGGGGGGATATGATTGCGCGCATATGTGGCGGAAAACCACTTGGGCTGCAATGGTCCAGCGGGACGCGACATGGGACACCGGGACAGGCTGCGGAATGCGTGACAAATCGGCAATCGAGGCATGCCTTGCGTCCTGCGCGCCGGATCGGCCCGTGCTGATCGCGGGACCAACGGCCAGCGGCAAGTCCGCGCTGGCGCTGGCCATCGCAGAGGCGCAGGGCGGCGTGATCGTCAATGCCGATGCGATTCAGGTCTTTTCCGACTGGCGCGTGTTGACCGCCCGCCCTTCGTCTGAGGAAGAGGCGCGCGCACCGCATGCGCTGTATGGCCATGTGCCCGGCGACCAGCCCTATAGCGTGGGTGACTGGCTGCGCGAGGTGGCCGCGCTTTTTCCCGGTGCGGAAAGACCGATTTTCACCGGTGGAACAGGTCTTTACCTGACGGCCTTGACCGAAGGACTGGCCCAGATCCCGGCCACACCGCCACAGGTCCGAGCCGAAGGCGAAGCGTTGTTGGCATCGCGCGGACTGACCGCCATGGTGGCGGAGCTGGACGCCGGGAGTGCCGCCCGGATCGACCTGCGCAACCCGGCCCGTGTTGCCCGCGCGTGGGAGGTGCTGCGCGCCACCGGTCGCGGGATTGCCGCGTGGCAGGAGGAGACGCCGCCACCGCTGTTGCCGCTGGACCGCGCCACTGCCTTTGTCGTCGATGCGCCCAAGGACTGGCTCACCCCACGGATCGAGAGCCGTTTCCGCAAGATGATCGAGGGCGGTGCCTTGGACGAGGCACGGGCCAATCGCCCCGGATGGACCCCTGACCGCCCCTCTGCCAAGGCCATAGGTGCTGCGGAACTGATGGCCTATCTGGACGGCGAGATCCCTCTGGAAAGCGCGATTGAGCGCGCCACGATTCTGACCCGCCAGTTCGCCAAGCGCCAGCGCACATGGTTCCGCGCCCGGATGGGCCACTGGACCCAACTGACCGCAGAGGTGCTGGCCTGATGTCGCGTCCCGGCTTTCTCAGGACCCCGATGCCGCCCGCGCCGCCGAAACCAAAGGGCCCGGTGCGCAGCGGCTCTTACGCGATGGAACTGCAAAGCGCACCATGGAAGTTCACCCTGCTGCACGACCGCGAAGACGACGTTGTGCTGTGGGTGACAAAAGGTCAGGGCCGCGTCGTGGTAAACGGCATTCGTCGCGGCATTTCGGTGAACAATGCGCTGTTTGTACCCGCAGGCACATTGTTTGCCATCGACATGCAACAAGGCACGCAGGCGCTTATGGTGCAAAGCCCCGCCGGGCTGAGCCCCTACCTGCCTCATGCACCTGTGTTGTTGCGGGTCCGTGAAAGCCTTGCACAGGCTGAACTGACCGGCACCATTGACGCGATGAACCGCGAAATGATGCAGAACCGGGCCATGCTGCAAGAGGCGCTGTCCGCCCATGTCGGACTGATCGCGGTCTGGTTGCATCGCCAGATACAGGCGGGCGCGGCTGATTCCCCACCCGAAAGCGCCGCGCAGCGGTTGGTGCGGCGCTATGCGCGGGCCGTGTCGCAGGATTTTCGCAAGCCGCAGGTCATGGGACACTATGCCGAGGCATTGGATGTCACACCGACCCACCTCAGCCGCGTCTGTCGTGTCTGTTGCGGCAAAACCGCCGCCGACATCCTGACTGAACGCAAACTGCATGCCGCCCGGATCGCGCTGGAAAGCCCAAAACCGGCAGTAAAAGAGGTAGCGCGGTCGCTGGGCTTCACCTCTCCAGCCTATTTTACCCGGTTCATCCAGAGTCACACCGGGCAGTCGCCGTCCGCATTGCGCGCGGCGACCCAACACCTGACAAGCCGACGGTAACCGGGGCAGATCCTTGAAAATTCTGTAGCGGTGCCTTGGAAGTGACTTGCACATCCGCCCATGTCGCTTTTGAATAAGGTAGATGTCGCTTTCAAACCCCAAAAGGGCGAAAGCGGGCGTTGACGGGACAAGGCTTCTCGTGCGGAATGACATGCAGTGAGGGGCATGGCCGAAGGGTGAACCAAAAAAACCCGCTCAGGAGCCAAAAAATAAAGACCCCCGGCTGAACAAGACGTGTCACAGGGAGACAAGAATGACATCGATGGATAACCTGCAGCGGGTGCACCCGGCTGCAAAAATGTACGCGCGTGAACTTAAGCAGGGCCTGCTCGACCGCCGTGAGTTCCTTTCGCGCACAACCGCGCTTGGCGTGACCTCGGCTGCGGCCTACATGATTGGTGGCCTTCAGCGCCCCGCCGAAGCGGCGGCGCATGCCCAGCAGGGCGGCACCATTCGCTATCAAATGGAAGTGCGCGCCCTGAAGGACCCGCGCACCTACGACTGGACCCAGATCGCCACCTTTACCGCCGGTTGGCTGGAATATCTGGTGGAGTACAACAGCGACGGTTCGTTTGGGCCGATGCTGCTGGAAAGCTGGGAAGCAAACGACGACGCCACCGAATTTACGCTGCACGTCCGCAAAGGCGTCAAGTGGAACAATGGCGACGACTTTACCGCCGAAGACGTGGCCCGCAATATCGCCATGTGGTGTGAAAGCGAAGTCGAGGGCAACTCGATGGCCGCCCGCATGGGGTCGCTGATCGACGAGACCACCAAGAAAGCCTCGGACGGCGCGATCACCGTTGTCGACAGCCACACGGTCAAGTTGACGGCAAATGTGCCCGACATCTCCTTGATCCCGGGCATGGCCGACTATCCTGCCGCCATCGTCCACAGCAGCCACGATGCGAACAACATGCTGGCCAACCCGATTGGCACCGGTTTCATGCTGCCTGAAAGCCACGAAGTCGGCGTGAAGGGTGTGCTGGTCCGCAACGAGGGCCACGATTGGTGGGGCTATGCCGCGGGCAAGGGTGGCTACATCGACCGCATCGAATTCATCGACTACGGCACCGATCCGGCTGCGTTCATCGCCGCCTACGAGGCCGAAGAGATCGACATGAACTGGGAGTCGGTCGGCGAGTTTGTCGACATCTTCGACAGCCTGGGCCTGGAACGTTCCGAGATCCCCTCGGGCTTTACCATCGTGATCCGCCCCAACCAACTGGCTGAAGACGCCGATGGCAACAAGATCTACGGCGACAAACGCGTGCGTCAGGCGTTGGCCATGGCCGTCGATAACAACGTCTGCCTTGAACTGGGCATGGCGGGCTACGGCATCGTTGCGGACAACTGCCACGTTGGTCCCATGCACCCGGAGCACGATCCGTCGGTGACACGCCTTCCCTATGATCCGGCCAAGGCGCTTGAACTGATCAAAGAAGCGGGCATGGAAGACTTTGAGCATGAGGTGCAGTCGATCGACGACGACTGGCGCCGCAACACCACCGCCGCTCTGGTGGCGCAGTTGAACGATGCCGGCATCAAGGCCAAACACACTGTGCTGCCGGGGTCGACCTTCTGGAACGACTGGACCAAGTATCCGTTCTCGTCGACCAACTGGAACCACCGCCCGCTGGGCACACAGGTTCTGGCGCTGGCCTACAAGTCGGGCGCAGCGTGGAACGAGTCCGGTTTTGCCAACGAAGAGTTCGATACCCTGCTGGCAGAGGCCAACTCCATCGCGGACGCGGATGCGCGCCGCGTTGTGATGGCGAAGTTGCAGGCGATCATGATCGACGAAGGCGTGACGGTTCAGCCCTACTGGCGCACCGCCATCCGCCACCACAGGGACAACCTTGTCGGGGTGGAAAAGCACATCGCCGACTTGCCCCAGATCTACAAGTTCGGGATCAAGGCCTGACAAGGCGCCTACCCAAGGGCCGCGCGGACAACCGCGCGGCCCTTTTCGTCTCAGGCCGCGCGCTACCTGCGGCCAATTGCAAAACGAAAAAGCGACCGGAACAATACCGGTCCACAGCCACCAACGGGGGCTTTTATGGGTCTATTCATTCTCAGGCGCGTGGGGGTCATGCTACTGACCGCCCTATGCCTGACGTTCATCGTCTTCGTTATGACGAACCTCTATCCAAACCTTGAAAAGCTCGCGAAATCCGAAGGCAACTTTCGGATGACGGACATCGAGGTCGCCACATGGCTGTCGAACAACGGCTACCGTTCGCCGCTGGACGAACAGATGCTGGCTGACTACCGCGCCGACAAGATCACCCTTGAAGAAGCCTCGGCGCAGGTCAATTCCGGGTTCGATGTCCGCATCTTCCGCAATTACGCAGAGTGGATCGGCGTCTATCCCGGCTGGACCGGCGTAAATCGCGATGGCGTCCTGCGCGGGCGCTGCATCCTGCCCGGCGCTGACCCGGAGGAGGCCCCGACATTCTGTGGCATCCTGCAAGGCAAATGGGGCTGGTCGACCGTCGCCAAGGCCCCGGTGGCCGAGGCGCTGGGAACCCGGATCGGCAACACGGGCTTTCTGATGCTCTGCGTTATGCTGCTGATGGTGCCCTCGGCTCTGATCGTCGGTGTGCTGGCGGGGATGCGCGAAGGCTCGGCGCTGGACCGCTCCTTGTCTACCTTTTCGATCACCACAACGGCGACGCCGGAATATGTCTCCGGTGTCTTGTTCATCGCGATCTTCACTTCGTCCGCGGTTGGCCTGAAATGGTTCAAGGGCACCGCCACAAGCGCCATGGACAACGCGACGTTCGAGAATTTCTTTCTGCCGGTGCTGACCATCGCACTTTACGGCATGGGCTATATCGCGCGCATGACCCGCGCATCGATGGCCGAGGTCATGACCGCGCAATACATCCGCACCGCCCGTCTGAAAGGCGTGAGTTTCGGCAATATCGTCATCAAACACGCGCTGCGAAACGCCCTGATCGCGCCGTTCACGGTGATCATGTTGCAGTTCCCGTGGCTTTTGAACGGCGTCGTCATCGTCGAGACGCTGTTTCAGTACAAGGGCGTCGGTTGGGAACTGGTCCGCGCGGCGGGCAACAACGACATCGAGATGCTGCTGGCGATCTCGGTTGTTTCGGTTTTCGTCGTTCTGGTGACACAGCTGATTTCCGACATCGGCTATGTTTATCTGAACCCGCGCATCAGCGTCACCTGAGGAGGCATCCATGGACCCTTTAACCTGGACCGGCTCCCTGGGGAGCATTCTGAACCCGATCCTCACCATTCTGGTGCCCGTCTTCGCGGTCGCCGTGGTGGCGCGGATCCTTCTGTCCTTCTTTGAGCCGGATACTGGCATCCAGACCAACCCCGACGGCACAATCATGGCCACCGGCGGCGTCTGGGGCTTGTCGTCAAAGCTGGTGAACTGGCTGGGACTGGCGCTGCTGCTGCTGGTGCTGGCCTATATCGTGTTTGGCGTTCTGCTTGGCACCGGCGCAGGCATCGTCGGCGGCATCAGTCGGCAGTTCCTGCCGGTCTGGATCGCCCTGATCGCCACCTATGTCGCCTCCATCCGCTACAAACGGCGGCTGGGGCTGTATGGCAAACTCTTCGACTCGATGATCGGCATGATCGGTTTCGGCATCGTCATGTTCTGGGTCTACACCGCGATTTTCTACGGTCTCTTCGACTTGATCGCCACACATGATCCGCTGGGTCAGGCCTCGGGAATGAAGAACAAGGTGCCCGGCACACCGCTGCGCGGTGCCGAAGATGCTGATTTCCAGTGGTATCTGTTTGGCGGTGACAACCTTGCGCGGGACATCTTTAGCCGTGTGGTCGCCGGATCGACCATCGTCATCGCTATCGCGCCTTTGGCTACGCTTTTTGCATTCATGGTCGGGATCACGCTGGGCCTGCCCGCAGGCTACTATGGCGGGCGCCTCGACACGTTGCTGAGCTTTGTTGCAAACCTCATCCTCGCCTTTCCGGTGATCCTGCTGTTCTACCTGCTGGTCACGCCCGAAATCGTGGCGACGGGGCTGCCGCAGTTCATGGCCGTGGTGCTGTTCCTGTTCCCGCTGATCTTTGCCGGGGTGCTGATCCATTCGCGTTACCGCACCCAGCCCAGCAAGGACTATCTCTACCTTGCGATTGTGCTGGTCCCGATGGCGCTGATCTACATGTCGCTGATCAACAACCCTGATCCGACCTCATCGAGGATCACTTTCTGGCCGCTCGATTTCTTCGACATTCCGGGCGGTGTTCTGGTGGTCTTTGTCTCGGTGGTCTTCGTCAACTCCCCCACGGTGTTCCGCATCGTGCGGGGCCTGACGATGGACATCAAGACGCGTGACTACGTGGCCGCCGCACAAACCCGCGGAGAACGTCCGTGGTACATCATGCTGTGGGAGATCCTGCCAAACGCGCGCGGGCCGCTGATCGTCGATTTCTGCTTGCGCATTGGCTATACCACGATCCTGCTGGGGACCTTGGGCTTCTTCGGTCTGGGTCTGCCGCCGGAGAGCCCGGATTGGGGCTCGACGATCAACGAGGGGCGTAAGCTGCTGTCGATCTACCTGCACCCTGCCCTGCCACCCGCGCTGTCGCTGTTGTCGCTGGTTCTGGGTTTGAACCTGCTGGCTGACGGGCTGCGCGAAGAAAGCTTGCGTGACTGATGACGGTTGGTCTGGGGGCGCTGTCCCCAGACCCCGAAAAGTATTTGGGCCAAGAAGACGCGCAAAACGTGTCGGGGCCTCTCCTACAGGGAGCACTGTGACATGACAGACGACTATGACGGGCCGATCCTAGAGATCGATAACCTCTCGATTTCCTTCTTCACCCGCTTGCGCGAAATCCCGGCGGTGATGGATTTCTCGGTCAAGGTCATGCCGGGAGAGGCCGTGGGCCTTGTCGGCGAATCCGGCTGCGGCAAATCCACGGTGGCGCTGGGGGTCATGCAGGACCTTGGCAAAAACGGGCGCATCGTGGGCGGCAGCATCAAGTTCAAGGGCCGAAACCTGAACGAGATGAGCCAAGAAGAGTTGCGCGAAATACGCGGCTCGCAGATCGCCATGATCTATCAGGAACCGATGGCCTCTCTGAACCCGGCCATGAAGATCGCCCAACAGCTGATGGAAGTGCCGATGATCCACAAGGGCGTCGGCAAGGAAGAGGCCTATGAGCGCGCGCTTCAGGTGGTGACGGATGTCAAACTGCCCGACCCCAAGCGTATTCTCAACAGTTATCCGCATCAGCTTTCTGGCGGTCAGCAACAGCGGATCGTGATCGCGCTGGCCCTGATGGCGGAACCCGCGTTGTTGATCCTCGATGAGCCGACCACCGCGTTGGACGTGACGGTTGAGGCGGCAGTGGTCGAACTGGTCAAGGAACTGGGCAAGAAGTACGGCACCTCGATGCTGTTCATTTCCCACAACCTTGGTCTGGTGCTGGAAACCTGTGACCGGATCTGCGTGATGTATTCCGGCGAGGCGGTCGAGACGGGCAGCATCGTCGATGTCTTCGATGAAATGCAGCACCCCTATACGCAGGCGTTGTTCCGGTCGATCCCGCTGCCCGGTGCCGACAAGAACGCGCGCCCGCTGGTGGCGATTCCCGGCAACTTCCCCCTGCCCCATGAGCGCCCGGACGGCTGTAACTTTGGCCCGCGCTGCGACTATTTTGAGGCCGGGCGCTGCGATGCGGTCGACCGCGTGCCGATGTCAAAAATCTCGGGCAACGACCGTCACAACTCGCGCTGTTTGCGCATTGACGAAATCGATTGGAAGGCCCCGCCACTGAACGTCAAATCCACCGACAAGCCCGAACCGGGCAAGGTGATCCTGAAAATGGAGAACCTCAAGAAATATTACGAGGTGTCCGCCAACGCGCTGTTCGGCAGTTCCGGCGAAAAGAAAGTGGTCAAGGCCAACGAGACGCTGACTTTCGAGGCACGCGAATCCGAAACGCTGGCCATCGTGGGCGAATCCGGCTGCGGCAAGTCGACTTTTGCCAAAGTGCTGATGGGACTAGAAACCGCGACCGACGGGCAAATCCTGCTGGATAACCACAATATCGAAAGCACCCCGATCGAAAAGCGCGATACCAAGACCATCGCCGACGTGCAGATGGTTTTCCAGAATCCGTTCGACACGCTGAACCCGTCGATGACAGTCGGACGTCAGATCATGCGGGCGCTGGAAATCTTTGACTACGGCACGTCGGACGATGACCGTCGCGAGGAAATGCTGCGTCTGTTGGATCTGGTAAAGCTGCCACGCGCCTTTGCCGAGCGGATGCCGCGTCAGCTATCGGGCGGTCAGAAGCAGCGTGTCGGCATCGCGCGAGCCTTTGCGGGCGGCGCGCGGATCGTTGTCGCGGATGAGCCGGTCTCGGCACTGGATGTGTCCGTGCAGGCGGCGGTGACCGATCTGCTGATGGAAATTCAGCGCGAGCAGAAGACCACCCTGCTGTTCATCAGCCACGATCTGTCGATCGTGCGGTATCTCAGCGACCGGGTCATGGTGATGTATCTGGGCCATGTGGTGGAACTGGGATCGACCGATCAGGTCTTTTCACCGCCCTACCACCCTTACACAGAGGCGCTGCTGTCGGCGGTGCCCATCGCCGACACCCACGTCAAGAAAAAGCACATCGTGCTGGAAGGCGACATTCCCTCAGCCATGAACCCGCCGCCCGGCTGCCCGTTCCAGACGCGTTGCGGCTGGAAAGACAAAGTTGCCGGAGGTCTGTGCGAAAAAGAGGTGCCGCCAGTGCGCGTCATGGACGGTGGTCACCAGATCAAATGCCACCTCTCGGACGAGGAATTTGGCAGTATGGAGCCGGTGATCAAGATCGCAGCAGAATAGGCCAACCACACCGGCGGGCTGCCCCCTCGGGACGCCCCCTGTGATTTCTGTGAAGGATGGGAATGATGCGTTATGTCTTTTGGCTTGTCGGCTTTCTTGTCGCCGTTGCCGTTGCGAATACGGCACAAGCTGCCCGGATCACCCCTGGCAAAGCCGGTCTGTGCCGCGTCACCCTTGAGGGGGAAATCGCCCCCGGAGACGTAGAGAAACTGCGCGCCGCGCCGATGGACATACCGATCTGGTGGTCGAATTTCGAAGATGGTAGTTGGGCCGCGATCTGTCTGGACAGCCCCGGTGGCAGCCTGTCCAGCGGGCTGGAACTGGCGCGCTATGTGCTGGACAACCGCATCGGAACGATCATCGACGATGGTGCCGAATGTCTGTCCGCCTGCGCGCTGATCTTTATGTTTGGGACGGCGCATCAGCACGAATCCGTCGCCCTGACCAATCGCCGCCTGCATGTGGGCGGACGTCTGGGGTTTCACCAGCCGGATCTGACACTGGATCGCACCCGCGACTACAGCGTGGACGATGTCGAGGCCGCCTTTGACCTTGCCATCGAGGCAACGCTGAATTTTCTCGCCCTCGCCGCGCGTCCCCGTCCCGATACACCGCGCCCATTTGTGGACGGTGACCTGCTGGAGGCAATGCTACAGCACAAGGGGCAGGATTTCTTTGAAATCGACACGGTGAACAAGGCCGGGCGGTGGGACATCGCCTTGTTCGGCTTCACCCCGCCGCAACTGACGAACGAGGGCATGGTCTACGCTTGCCAGAACATGACCGGCTGGTCCGCACGGCTGGAACAGGATCAATTGCCCTATCAGCCGGATGGCTACAGCCACAGGGTCGACGCGGCGCAGGGGCAAGACGGATTTGCCGATGGGCAACGGTTCCGCGTCGATTTCTCCGGTATGATGACGTATGCCTGCGAAGTCGGTCTTCGGGGCAGTTACCAGGGTAGCCCGCAAGCGGTGCTTTGCGGCTACCGTGAAAACCTGTCGGCGCAGGTTGGTCCAGACGATTGCTTGCAAGGCAGCGGCGCGCCAGGTCGCTGGCCGATAATTCCGCCTGCCGGGCTGCTGCCCGCCGCGACAACCCTTTTGGACCTCAAGGCCACACGCGGCACAGGTGAGATAGCCCGTGCACTGTCGGACAATGCCTGCAGGTCGTCTTCGGGCCGTGCGCGGGTGATCAACGTGCAGAATTTCACCTCGCTGCGGCAGGTCATGTCCCATGACGCACAGCGTGTGGCCGAACTGCCGCTTGGCAGCACCTATGAAGTGTCCAGCGCGCCAGTTGGCGATTTCAGGCACCCGCGCCATCAGGCCTGCATGGCATTGTGCGAAAAGGCGGAATTTGGCAGTCCCTTTGACAGCAACGCGCTGCAATCCTGTATCGATACGGATTGGATGTGGTTTCGCATCCAGACGCCTGAGGGGAACAGCGGTTACGCCAGCGCCAGATACCTGGACTACTGAACGAGAAAAACTGTTGGCGTTCTGTCTGAAACAAAGGTGCGGGCGACCCTGCTGAAACACAGCTCAAGCGGGCTCCAGTAATTGCGCCACATACCATCGGGACCGAAGAAGGCACATGCCGGTGGCATTGCAACAAGCCGGACAAGACCCTGCCCTGACGGGGCAAGGGAGGTCTTCCTGCCGTATGGCTGGATTATTCAGATCAGGCGTCGCGTGGCCTTGGTCCCGCCATCACGCGCCTTGCGAATGTAGAAAGGTGAAATTGTCGAGAATTTGAGAATTTCGCGCTGGGTCTTGATTGTGATCGGCTTGTCGAAACGGAAGTCCACAACGGTTTCATGGATGCTGCCGCAATGCACCGGAAATTCGAACTCCTCCACAACCAGCGTTGAGACGCTACCGCGCAAGTCCATCAGCGCCTCATCGAAGGCAAGGGTGTTCAACGGGTGAAAGCGACACCCGCCCTTGCCCAGCGTAATAACCAAACCCTCGATGACCCAACTGCCAACCTTGATATCCGCAGGAACCCGGCACGCTTTTCGGTTGTAAAGCAAGGCCATGATCCAGCGGTATCCGGTGTCGACCAGCACGAGGAGTGAAATGAACCCAGCCATCGCGACCACGACGGCCCCGGCGGCGAAAAGCTTTTCTTCTTCAGCCCGCTTGCCGACTTCGGCCCAGTTCAGCCCTTTTTCGGAGAAGAAACCGCCGTCGCGTCCCTGTTGGCCGCGTTGAAAGATCGATTTGCCGCTATCTTCGCAGGCCAGTGTACGTTGCTCATCCAACCGCCGCAGCAGCGACGCCAGACGCGCCGGTTGATAGGCCGCGCCACCGGCCAAACGCTCTGCCTCGGCCAGAACATCGACTGCGACGGGGGCGATGCTGTCCAGCCTGCCATCCCGCAGGACGTTCAGTATCCGCGCCTCAGAGATGGACAGCATCTGTTGGCCCAGTCGATCCGACATCGCCGTAGGCAGCTCATCGACATCCACCGGCAATGCCGCAAGCGTCCGCGCAACGGCCATCAGTTCAGGTGGCACCTGGCACGACTGCGCCAGTGCAGACATCGGCAGAACCCCAACGACAATAGCCATCACGACGGCCAGAGCCGCGGACCGCAAAACGCGGCAAACAGACCAGAAAATGAAAAACACCATACCACCGTTCCCGCGTTACCGGCGACCACGGCGATCATTCTGACAGCAAAGCCATAACCAAGGTTTAAGCCACACCAAATCCGGCGCGACTAAAGGGTCAGCTGCCCCAGATCTTCTTCACGTAATTCTTTGTCTCGCGGTAGGGCGGCACGCCGCCATGTTTGATCACCGCGCCGGGTCCGGCATTGTAGGCCGCCAGCGCCAGACGCCAATTGCCGAACTTTGCGTACTGCTGCTTGAGATAGCGTGCCCCGCCTTCAAGGTTTTGCTGCGGATCATTTGGATTGACCCCAAGCAGCGCGGCGGTTCCGGGCATCAACTGCGCCAGACCGATTGCGCCCTTGTGCGACTTTGCCTTGGGATTGAATCGTGATTCCTGCATCACCAGACGCAAGAACAGGTCTTCGGGGACGCCATGTTTTCGCGCAGCCACGCGGGCCATGTTCACATATTCGCCTTTGTATCGGCCACGGTAAACCGGCAGATCCCCATCCGTTCCGGTCCCCCACTTGGTGGGTGTCACCACCTTGGGAGGTTGCAGGCGGACAGAGCTTTTGTACTGTTGGGCCGCGCGGTTATCCAGAACCTTGGTCTGGCTGGAGAACAGGACCGACCTGTTTTTGGTCGACAACACGTCGGCACCTGCGCTGCCCGCAATTACCCCAAGCGAAAGCCCGAAACCGATCGCGCGGATTCCCCATCGCACCATGCCACTATTCCCCTCGGTCACTTTGTTACGGCCGAGACTATACCCATTTTTCAGTTTTTCGCCAGTGCTCAGGGCGCGCCCCTTCCGCCCGGTTCCAAGGCTGGTATAGGGTCGGCAAACACGCGCTGAAAGATTCGAAGGGGAAAGACATGGCCGGTTCCGTGAACAAGGTGATCCTGGTGGGCAACCTCGGGAGAGACCCCGAAGTGCGCAGCTTCCAGAACGGCGGCAAGGTCTGCAACCTGCGCATCGCCACTTCTGAGACGTGGAAGGACCGAAACACAGGCGAGCGGAAAGAGCGGACCGAATGGCATTCGGTCGCGATTTTCCAAGAGGGTCTGGTGCGCGTGGCCGAGCAATACCTGCGCAAAGGCTCCAAGGTCTACATCGAGGGCCAGTTGCAAACCCGCAAGTGGCAGGACCAGTCCGGGCAGGACCGCTATTCGACAGAGGTTGTGCTGCAAGGGTTTGGAGGCACATTGGTGATGCTCGACGGCCGCGGCGAAGGCGGCGGCGGGGGTGGTGGTGGCTATTCCGGCGGCGGCGGTGACTATGGTGGCGGCGGCTATGACGATCCGGGCTATGGCGGCGGCTCTGGGGGTGGATCGGGTGGCGGCTCTGGCCCATCGCGGGCACCGTCACGCGACATCGACGACGAAATCCCGTTCTAAAAACAAACAGCGCATCGGTCAAAACCGATGACGCGCAAAGACCCGAACGCCTGACGCGGCAGCCCCGCCCGTCAGGCGTTTTCTTTTGCACGGCGGGGTTCCGCGCTGCCAGAACGCGGCATTGCCCCGCATCCGCTGGCGCGCGCCCCGATCAGACCTTATCTCATGAATGAAACGGCATCCCAACTGGAGACGACATGACCTGGACCTTCCGCCTTGGCCATTTTCTGGGGTCTGAACTGCGTGTCCACGCCACCTTTTTCCTGCTGCTGGCTTGGGTAGCCGCCGCCGCATGGGCCGAAAGCGGTCCTGCTGCGGCGCTGGACAACACGCTTTTTGTCATTGTGCTCTTTGGCTGTGTGGTTGCGCATGAATACGGCCACGCGCTGATGGCGCGGCGCTATGGTATCCGAACGCCCGACATCACGTTGTTGCCTATCGGTGGCATGGCCCGGATGGAGCGGATGCCGGAGAAACCCGGGCAGGAGATCGCCGTGGCGCTGGCAGGTCCGGCGGTGAACGTGGTGATCTGGGCTGTCCTCATCGCGCTTGGGGCCTCGACCGAAATGGGGGCGCTGGTCGATCCGTCCAATCCGCAAGAGTTCCTTGGCCGACTGGCGGCGGTGAACCTGTTTCTCGCCCTGTTCAACCTGATCCCGGCCTTTCCGATGGATGGCGGCCGTGTGCTGCGGGCGCTGTTGGCACTGCGCACAGACCGGGTACGCGCCACCCGGATCGCCGCCTCGGCAGGCCAGATCGTGGCCTTTCTCTTTGGGTTTCTGGGTCTGACCTCGGGCAATCTGGTCCTGCTTTTGATCGCGCTTTTCGTCTTTATGGCCGCGCAGGCAGAAGCGCGGGACGTGGAAAGCCGTGATCTGGCCGAAGGATTGCACCTGCGCGACGCGATGATCACCAGCTTTGAAAGCCTGTCACCGGCAGACCCGATGCATGTGGCCGCACAGACCCTGATCCGCACCACGCAGCACGAGTTTCCCGTGCTGGACAGCGAGGGGCGACTGACAGGTTTTCTGACACGTCAGGCGCTGTTTCAGACCGTGGCAGAGGGGCAGAACACACGCCCCGTGGGCGAGGTGATGGTTCAGGTCCCTGCCCTGCCACTTGCCGCGCCGCTGTCGCAGGCGCTGGACGCGCTGCAACAGGCACCCGCCGTGGCGGCGACGGACCCGACCGGCCACATGATTGGCTATGTCACGTCGGAAAACATCGGTGAAATGATGGTTTTGCGATCCCGCAGATAGATCTTTCGCAGCCGTTGCATGCGCCACTTCCCGGCGCGGGGGTCTTGCCCGGCCGCACAAAAGGTGCCGCGCCGCGCTGTGTATCAAACCAGCGAGAACAGGTGCGATAACGCCCGGATCACCGCGCCGAGAGTTGATCCCGCAGCAGCGTCAGAACCGCGTCGCTCGGCACATCCGAGGTAACAAAGGCCTGCCCGATGCCGCGAGCAAGGATGAATCGCAACTGCCCGTCGACCACCTTCTTGTCCTGTCCCATCAGATCCAGCAGCGCCTCGGCCCCCGGCAGATCCCCCGGAATATCCGCCAGATCGCAGCGCATCCCGCTGTTCCTTAGCAGCGCACGCACGCGGCTTGGGTCTTCTTGTGAACACAGTCCCAGCCGCGCCGACAGTTCGAATGCCATCGCACAGCCAATCGCCACGCCCTCGCCATGCAGCAGGCGATCAGAATATCCGGTGGCGGCCTCCAGCGCGTGACAAAAGGTATGGCCAAGGTTCAAAAGCGCGCGGTCGCCCTGCTCTGTCTCGTCCCGCAGCACGATGTCCGCTTTCATCTGGACCGAGCGTTTTACCGCATGGGCGCGCGCCGCCCTGTCGCCCTCCACGACACTGGCCCCGTTCTTTTCGAGCCAGTCAAAGAACGCCGCATCGCCCAGCATCCCGTATTTCACCACCTCGCCATAACCGGACAGGAAACCGCGTGTCGTCAACGTATCCAGCACGCCGATATCGGCCAGAACCAGCGACGGCTGGTGAAAAGCACCGATCAGGTTCTTGCCCTGTGGCGCGTTGATGCCGGTCTTGCCGCCCACCGAACTGTCGACCTGCGCCAAGAGCGATGTCGGGATCTGGACAAAGCGTACACCCCGCCGCAACACGGCGGCGGCAAAACCCACAAGATCGCCGATCACGCCACCGCCAAGGGCCACGACGATATCGCGCCGCTCAACCTTTTGCTCCAGCAGCCATTCCACCGTTCGGGTGAACTGCGGCCAGCCTTTGGTCGACTCGCCCGGCGGCAGCGTCAACGCGACCATCGCGATTCCCTCTGCGGTCAGGGCCGACTCCAGTGTCGCCAGATGCGCCGCCGCGACGGTTTCGTCGCTGACCACGGCCACGCGCGGACGTTTGAGCAACGGCGCGATCTCTGCGCCGGCCCGGACCAGCAAATCTTCGCCGATCCGCACATCGTATTCACGTCCCGGCAGCGGGACCTTTACAGTTTCGATCATTGCAGTTTCTCCAGAACGTCCGGACGGCTTTCCATCAGCGCCTCGGACACCCGTCGCGCCATCTGGTCCAGCGACGTCGCCGGTTTCGAGGACACAGTAACATCCGCCTGCCGGTAGATCGGCACGCGTGCCTCATAGAGCCGCCGCAGCGTCCCCTTTGGATCAGGCGTGCGCAACAGTGGCCGGGTATCCTTGTGCCGGACGCGGTCCCACAAAAGATCAAGATCGGCGTCCAACCAGACAGATACCCCCATCCGAGAGATCAGTTCGCGGTTTGCGGCGGCAAGAAACGCCCCGCCACCCGTGGACAAAACGCCGGGCTCACCTTCCAGCAGGCGTTCGATGACCTGACTTTCCTTGCGTCGAAAGAACGGTTCGCCATCGCGGGCAAAAATCTCGGCGATGGTCATATTGGCGGCTTCTTCGATTTCGTGATCCGAATCGCGAAAGACGACTCCCAGTTGCGCCGCAAGGGTTCGTCCCACCGCCGTCTTGCCAGCGCCCATCATCCCCACAAAGACAATTGTCTTGTGCAGGATCAAACCCTTGTGAACCGTGCCTTCGGCCATCCCTTGCCCATCGCTTAACCTGTTGCGTGAATGACGTGATCGCGACAAAAAGGCTAGGTATAAGTTCAAAAAAGACGAGGCGGGGGCAGGACGACATGGGCCGACTGATCAAATGGCTATTCTATCTTCTGATCCTCGGCTTTCTTGCCTTGGTTGTCTACGCGTACATCGGCCCGATCCTCGGGGCCGACTTCGGACCGGAACAGTTCGAACGCCGCATGCCGGTGCAACTCAATGACAGCTGACCCGTGCACGGGCCATCGACGGGGGGCCTTGGCGATTGTGTTGAGCGTTTCGGCGTTTCTGGCAACGGGCCTGTGCGCCCAGGACGACCCAGTCGCCCAAAGCGCCACGCCGCCCCGGGTTGAGGCCGCGCCACTTGGCGCCCCCAACCCCGGTGCCGCGGGCCTGTTGGCCCCGCGTGTCACCGGCCTGCCAGCGACGCTTTGGTCCGGGTCAGACCCGGCCACGCTTGAGGGGCTGATCCGCGCACTGGACCTGCCGGTTCCGGCGCTGCGCGCGCAAATGCGGGTCATGATGCTGGCCGAGGCCGCGCCGCCGGTGGGCGACCGGGATCTGGCCCATCTGACCGCCCGCCTGTCCTGGCTCGAAGAGCAGGGCCTTGTCGAAGAGGCGCTAGCGCTGCTGGACATCACCGGGATTCAAGACCCGCATCTGTTCGCGATCTGGGCCGATCTTGCTCTGTTGCTGGGCCAGTCACAACCAGTCTGCCGCGCCCTTGCGACACAACCACGGCTGAGCAGCGATCTCAGCCTGCGAATCTTTTGCGCCGCCCGCAACGGCGACTGGAGCCGCGCGGCGCTGGTCCTGCACAGCGCACAGACGTTGGGCGACATTTCCGGACGCCGCGCCGAACTGCTGACCCGGTTCCTTGATCCCGAGGCGGGCAGTGGCGAGCCGCTCTTACCGCCGGTTCGGCCCACGCCGCTGGAGTTTCGCCTGTTCGAGGCGCTTGGCGAACCCTTGCCCACCGCGCCTTTGCCGCTGCAATTCGCGGTTCTGGACCTGTCCGGCGACAACGGATGGCGCACGCAGATACAGGCCGCGGAAAGGCTGGCACGCGCCGGTAGTCTGCCCGCCAATCGCCTGCTTGGGATCTACACGCTGCGTCAGCCCGCCGCCTCTGGCGGTGTCTGGGACCGGGTCGATGCGCTGCAGGATTTCGAGCGCGCGCTGGGGCGTGGGGCCCCCGACACGGTGGCGCAAGAGTTGCAGCGGGTCTGGCCGCAAATGGCCTCTGGACGGCTGCTGGTGCCATTCTCCGAGCTATACGGAGAACGTCTTGCCCGGCTCAAGCTGCAGGGCCGTGCCGCCGGGATCGCCCGCCGCATCGGCTTTTTGTCGCCGTCGTATGAAAGCCTTGCGTTGGGGCTGACGGATGACAGCCCGGAAACCCGCTTTCTGTCTGCCATCGCGCAGGGTCAGGCCCCGGCCGGTCTGGCGGACCTGCCCCATGCGCAGGCGGTCGCTGACGGATTTTCCGGTGCCCCCATGCCGCCGGTCCTGCGCGACCAACTGGCCGAAGGGCGGCTGGGTGAGGTGATCCTGCGATCCATGGTGCTCTTCGCGTCCGGAGCTGCAGGCAACGGGCAGGACCTGACCGACGCCATCGCCAGTTTCCGCACCCTCGGGCTAGAGGATCTGGCCCGGCGCGCGGCACTCGAATTGATGATCCTCGATGCCGAACGAGCGCGGCGGTGACCCCGGCGCGCTGGGTGCCTTTGTTTCTAGAGGCGCTGGCCGCCGAACGGGGCGCGGCGGCCAACACGCTGGCCGCCTATGACCGCGACCTTGCCCATGCGCAGGACTGGCTGGCGGACAACGGAACTGACTTCGCCGGAGCGACCGAGGAAAACATAGAGGCCTATCTTGTCCATTGTGACAGGCTGGGTCTGTCACGGGCCACACGCGCACGTCGTCTTTCGTCGTTGAAACAACTCTTTCGTTTCGCTTTTGAAGAAGGGCTGCGCACGGACAACCCCGCGCTACAGATCGCTGGACCGGGCCGCGACAAACGTCTGCCCAAAACACTGGCGGTCGAAGAGGTCGACCGGCTGCTGGAGGCCGCCGAGGCGCATGGACGGACCGAAGCCGACCGCCTCCGCAACGCCTGCCTGATGCAGTTGCTTTACGCCACGGGGATGCGGGTCACCGAACTGGTCTCGCTGCCCGTCTCCGCCGCGCGCGGCGATCCGCGTATGCTGCTGATCCGGGGCAAGGGCGGCAAGGAACGCATGGTGCCGCTGTCGCCACCCGCCCGCGCGGCGCTGGCCAGATGGCTGCAAACCCGCGACACGCAGGATGACACCGCCCGCGCCGAGGGCAAACCACCTTCGGCGCAACTGTTTCCCTCACGCGGTAAGGCCGGGCACCTGACGCGCCACGCCTTTTACATGCTGATCAAGGACTTCGCGGTCGAGGCTGGTGTTTCTCCTGACAAGGTCACCCCGCATACCCTGCGCCACGCCTTTGCCACACATCTGCTGGCCAATGGCGCGGACCTGCGCGCGATCCAGACGCTGCTGGGCCATGCGGACGTCGCCACGACCGAAATCTATACCCATGTGCTTGAAGAGCGGCTGCGTGAACTCGTCCTTGAACACCACCCGCTTGCCAAAGACACCTGAGCCTTGCCGCCGGGGACGGTGGGCGGGGCGATGTTGCGGCCGCAGGCCGTGACGAGCGCCGAACACCGCCCCGGTCCGGCACGCCCCCTTGAATGCCTCCGTCCGCACCCCCATAACCGGTCCAAACCCAAAGGATCGCCTTCATGGACGCTACGCCCGCAACCCTTGACGCCGCCTTCTGGATCACCGCCGCGTCGATCCTTGGCCTCATCATGCTCTCTGCCTTCTTCTCGGGATCGGAAACCGCGCTGACGGCCGCCTCACGCGGCAAGCTGCGGGCAGCCGCCGACAAGGGGTCGGCCGGGGCTGAACGCGCGCTTGAGATTACCGAAGACAATGAACGGCTGATCGGCTCCGTCCTGCTGGGCAACAACCTTGTGAACATCCTCGCCACAGCGCTGGCCACGATGATCTTTACTCAGGCTCTGGGCGAAAGCGGCGTGGTCTATGCCACGGCTGTCATGACCCTTGTCGTGCTGATCTTTGCCGAGGTCCTGCCCAAGACCTATGCCATCACCAATCCAGAAACCGCCGCCGCCCGTGTGTCGGCGCCGATTGCGCTGGTGGTACGGCTTTTCGCACCAATGGTCTCGGCGGTGCGCATGTTGGTGAGGGCGCTTTTGCGCATCGTCGGCGTGAAGACCGATCCGGACAGTCACATTCTGGCGGTCCGCGAAGAGATTGCCGGGGCGCTGCAACTGGGCCATTCCGAAGGTGTGGTCGAAAAGGAAGACCGCGACCGCATTCTGGGTGCGCTTGATCTCAGCGACCGGACGGTCGAGGAAATCATGCTGCACCGTTCCAAGATCGAGATGCTGGACGCCAATGCGCGCCCGCAGGAGATTCTGCAACAATGTCTCGAAAGCAGCCACACCCGCCTGCCCGTCTTTCGCGACGACCCCGAGAACATCCTTGGCGTGATCCACGCCAAGGACCTGCTGCGGGCCATGTACCGGCTGGTCGACGAGGACCAGACGATGGCGGGCGCCATCGCCGACTTCAAGGTGACGGATGTGGCGATGAAACCCTATTTCGTGCCCGACACCACCTCTCTGGATGAGCAGATGCGCCAGTTTCTGCGCCGTCGCACGCATTTTGCCCTGGTGGTGGACGAATACGGCGCGTTGCAGGGATTGATCACCCTTGAGGACATCCTCGAAGAGATCGTCGGCGAAATCACCGATGAATTCGACCCGGATGCGGATCATCCGATCAGCAAGGCTGAGGACGGACACTACTGGATCGACGGCCAGATGACGATCCGCGATTTCAACCGCGCGACCGACTGGAACCTGCCCGACGATGAGGCCAACACCGTCGCGGGCCTTGTGATCCACGAGGCGCAGATGATCCCGACCATGGGACAAGTGTTCAGCTTTCACGGTTTCCGGTTCGAGGTCATGGCGCGCGAGCACAATCGCATCACCCGGCTCAAAGTGCGCCCTCTGGGATCGGAGACGGGTTAAGCCCCGGAACGGGGCGACCCGGCAAGAAACTGAAGAAAGCCGAAGAATTTCAAAGGTGACTTGGGTTTGGGCGCAATCGCCTTTGCCTGCAGTCCCCCAATTGATTTCTCTCAATGCCGCTGCGCCCTGCTCTGCTAGCCTGATGACGATGCCGAACTTTCGGCACGCAGACCGGCAGAAAAAAGGGGAACCGCCATGGGAGGATTGCGCACCTTGGGACTTGCGGGATGCGTCGCGCTCTGCGGAGCGGGCAGCGTCCTTGCAGAGACCGCCCCCCTTTATCTGGCGCAAGGGTTCGACATCAATGAACTGCTGAAAGGCGGTGCCCCGCCAGTGGTCACCGCGCCTGACATGCCGATGCGCGGCCTGCCAGCCCTGCCAGAGGCGGCACAGGCGACCAGTATTGCCCCCCTCCCGCCTGTTGCCGCTTTTCCAGTCTCCGCATTGGCGGGCCGCTGGAGCGGCGTCGGCTCTGCTTGCGCCGACCGGCTCTTGGAGTTCCGCCCTTCCGGCGACAGGTTCATCGGCGAAAGCACATGGCGTGATCCGGTGGACGGCTACCGGATAACAACCGTGTTTGATGCGGCACCGGGCGCAGCACTGCCCGGCGGAGCGCATCCCGACGACCCAGCGCGCTTTTTCTCCTACGCAGTTCAATACCCCGCCCGCGTGACCCGCCGCGACGGATCGGGGGCGGTGGTCAATCTGGTTGAAGAGATCCCCGTCACGTTGCTGGTCTCTCGCGACGACGATCACCTGTCCCTGCGAATTGTCGAGCCGGTTACGGACTGCCGTTATGCGCGCCCTGCCGACCCATCAAACTGAGACAGGAGGACAGTTCATGACATCCAAGGCCCCCGCCCGCGTCCTCTGGTCCCTGCTGACAGTACTTTTGCTGGCCACGCCAGTTGCCGCGGACCCCGCGCAGGAGATCGAACAGACCATCGCGCGTCTGCGTCAGGACATTAAACAGACCGAGACGGATATCTTTAGAAGGGAGGTCGAGCAGCAGGACATCAACAGGTTTCAACGTCGAACCTGGACAGACTGGATTCAGCCATGGCAGGCAAATGAGCGCGAAATCGGAACTTTGCGCGCAGAGGTTGAGGCGCTGAAACGCATGGGGGCCTTCAACCAGAACTCGCGCAAGCTGAACGATGACATGCGCGCGCTCTTGGCCGAACGCGACCGCCTGTCTACGCTGGACGGCGGACAGGTCGACGATTGCAGCCCGCCCTGCACAACGATCAAGACGCTCTTTGCCTTTTACAACACACGCGAAAAGCGGCGGGTGGTTTTGGTCAAGGACCTGACGGACCTGCGGCAAACCCGTGACCGGCTGTATCGCGCTCTCGAAACCGCGCGCAAGAATCAGGCGGCCAGCCGCGCGGCGCGGGACGTGGCGCTGCGACTGGAGGGCGACAAGATTAAGGCCGAGCGGGACCGATATGCGGCGATGCTGAAAGATGCGGACACCTATCTGTTGCCAGATCTGGACGGCGGACCCCCACGTGTGTTGACCAGACAGGACCTCACCGTCGAGGTGACGCTGGCCATTTTCGAAACCGGAGCGGCAGGAGACATCAAAAGCCCCGAATTCCGCGCGCAGGTCGCAGCCATCGTTCAGGGCATCCTGCGGCAATCGCAAGAGATGCGCGACCGGATCGGTGACTACATCACGCTGCTGAACGACCAGATCACCGCACTGGATCAACGGTTGGACGGAGGGGCAGACACCCCTACTCCGGCGGGTTCATGCCCCGCCCGAAACCCCGATCCGACAGGGCAGAAACTGTCGTTCCGCATCCCGCCCGGTGACGACACCACCTATATCGCCTGCACTTACTTCGCGGATCCTGCCGGCGGCGCAGCGCCGGGGCCAATCAAGTCACGCGTGCAGTTTAAAGACGGAAAGGAAACCGGCGTTTCGGCGTATTTCACGCTCGATGGCGGGCATCATCTGGATCACATCCACAACGTCCATGCGCCGCGACAGAGTGGCGCAAAATGCACCTATCACTCGGCCACCGCGATCCGCGAATATCGCCTGTTTGGACATGACGGCTCAGAAATGGTGGTGTTCTGCGAACCTGACGGCACCGTGGGGCAATGTGACTACATCACCCACGACGGGCGCGCCCGCCGGTGCAACGCGGACTGCACCGACAAATGCGCCAACCTTCGGCAAGAGATCGGCTGGCGATTGATGCGGTGACACTTGGGTCACGCGCGCAGGCGCTTGCCTTCGGGGTCAAAGGGGGGATCGGCAAGGATCACCGCGCCATGAGGCTTGCCCAGCACCATAACCTGAACCCGGTCACCCGGTTTGGCTGTGCCCGCCTTGACGTAGCCAAGCGCAAGACTGCGCCCCACCGAATAGCCGTAGCCGCCAGATGTGACACGCCCAATGCCCTGCCCGTCGCGGAAAATCGGCTCTCCGCCACTGGCGTCGGCGTCCGAGGCGGTAACCGCCTCATCGTCCAGCGCGAGGATCACCAGCGTTTCGCGCGGCGGTTTCTCGATCACCTCCAGCAGCGCCGCTTTGTTCAGGAAATCCTTGTCGAGCTTGCACAGACGCGCCAGCCCTACCTCCTGCGGCCAGTATTCGGGCGAGTATTCCCGGCTCCAAGAGCCATAGCCCTTTTCGATACGCAGGCTCATCAACGCGCGGCTGCCGACCGGGCCGATACCCAGATCGCGTCCTTCGTCCAGCAACGCCTGATAGAGCCGCCCCTGATCCTCGGTCGCGCAATGCAACTCCCAGCCCAGATCGCCGGTAAAGGACACTCGCAAGGCCAGAACACGTACACCCGCAATGTCGATCCAACACGAGGCCATAAAGGGGAAATCCTCTGTCGCCAGAGAGGTATTCGTCATCCGTTGCAGCATCTCGCGCGCGCGCGGACCGGCGACGTTGAAACCGCACATGGCCACGGTCATCGACGTGAAGGTCGTCCCGTCGGGCAGCGGCACCTCGCGGAAGTACCGCAGGTGATAGCGTTCCGCCATGCCGGACCCGATTACCCAAAATTCATCCTCCGCCAGCCGAGTGACGGTGAAATCACCCGCGATCCCGCCGCGCTTCCCGATCAGCGGCGTCAGGCAAGAGCGCCCCACCTTGCGTGGCATCCGGTTGGCGAAAACAGCGTTCAGCCAATCCTCGGCCCCCGGACCGGCGACGCGGTACTTGGCAAAGTTCGAGATGTCGATGATCCCGCCCGCGTCACGCAGAGCGCGCGCCTCGCGGCCGACACTCTGCCACCAGCCTTGCCGGGTAAAACCGGGCGTATCGGGCTGGTCGGCGTCGAAATAGGCGGGATGCTCCCAACCGTAGTTGAGGCCGAACTTGGCCCCCATCGCCTTTTGCGCCTCACATACCGGGCGCGTCCGGACGGGTCGCCCTGCGTCACGTTCCTCACCGGGGAAGTGGATCGCGAAACGATGCGCGTACTGGTTCTTCACCCGCGCTTTGGTGAACTTTGCATCCGCCCAGTCCCCAAACCGCGCCATGTCCCAAGGGAACATATCGTACTGCATCTCTCCCTCGACGATCCACTGTGCCGCCATCAACCCCATGCCGCCGGATTGCGAAAAGCCCGGAATGATGCCGTTGCAACAGAAATAACCGGTAAGTTCCGGCACCGGTCCCATCAACACGTTGCTGTCCGGTGACCAGATCATCGGCCCGTTGATGACGCGTTTGATCCCGGCCGACCCCACCAAGGGCACACGGTCAATCGCGCGCATCATGTTGTCTTCGATGCGGTCCAGATCATCGGCGAACAGCTCATGCGCAAAATCCAGCGGCGTGCCCTCTTCGGCCCAGAGCCGCACATCCCGCTCATAGGCGCCGATCAGCAGGCCCTTGCCCTCTTGCCGCAGGTAATATTCGCCGTCGCGGTCGGCAACCGAGGGCAAACGCCGATCCATCGCGGCGATCTCTGCGATGGTCTCGGTCACGAAATACTGGTGCTCTGTTGGTTGCAGTGGCAGCTTTAACCTTGCCAGCGCCGCCACCTCACGCCCCCAAAGACCGGCGGCGTTGATCACCCAAGGCGTATGAATAACGCCCTTTGGCGTGCGCACGATCCATGTGCCATCCGGCTGCTGTTCCGTTGCCATGACGGGCGTAAAGCGGTGGATTTCCGCCCCCCGCTGCCGCGCGCCCGCCGCATAGGCCGCCGTGACGCCAGAGGGATCGACGTTGCCGCCATCGGGTTCGAACATGATGCAGCGAATGCCGGTGAAATCGACCAGCGGGTGCAGGCGCTCTGCCTCATCCACGCTGACCTCATAAAAATTCATCCCGTAGAGCTTGGCCTTGGCCGCCTGCAAACGCAGCTGGTGCTCACGCGCCTCGGTCTGCGCAAGGTACAGGGATCCAGCCTGAAACACCCCGCAGCTTTGCCCGGTCTCCGCCTCCAGATCCTTGTAAAGGGTCATCGTATAGTGCTGAAGGCGCGAGATATTGGTGCTGTCGTGCAGCCCGTGAATGTTGGCCGCCGCGTGCCACGTCGACCCGCTGGTTAATTCGTCCCGCTCCAGCAGCACGCTGTCCGTCCAGCCCAGTTTGGTCAGGTGATAGAGGATGGAACACCCGATAACGCCGCCTCCGATGACGACGGCCTGAGCGTGGCTGCGCATGACATTTTCTCCCTGTCTGGCTTGCCACTAGACGATGCGCCGGGGCCGTTCCGCAATGTTGCCGGAATCCGACATATGGCGTCGCGCCTGCACAAGGCGTGAAAGGCTTTGGTCCCGTGAGGGAACCATCTTACGCTGCGGCACCCATCAGGAGAGGACAGATTTCAATGCCCAGTCTCAAGGCCAAACTGAAGGATCCCGCGCGCCGACTGACCTCGGTTGTCTGCACGATCCCCTCCGCGACGGTGCCGCAGGCAATCGCCGCCTCAGGCGTGGACTGCGTGATCATCGACCTTGAACACGGGGCTGTCGACTATGGCTCGGCCCATGCGATGATTGCCGCGACCGCCGGAACCGATTGCGCTCCGATTGTGCGGATCGCCGAGAACTCCGACGCCCTTGTGAAACGGGCGCTGGACCTTGGCGCGGAAGGTATTTGTTTTCCGTTGATCCGCGACGCCGCCGAAACCGAATGGGCGGTCGGGTCGCTGCGCTATCCCCCCTCCGGCACCCGTGGGTTCGGGCCTTTCATCGCGCAATCGCGCTGGGGCACGGACATGCCCGGCTATGCACGCGAAGTGGCCCCGGACATGGTTTGTATGCCGCTGATCGAAACGGTCGAAGCAGTCGACAATATCGATTCCATCTGCGCCGTAGACGGCGTGGACGTCCTGATCGTTGCCGGGTTCGACCTGTCCACGGCCTTGGGTATTTCGGGCCAGTTCGACCACCCGGATTTCAAGGCCGCCGTGTCGCGCATCGAAAGCGCCGCCGCTACGGCGCGTATCCCATTGGGCAACATCGCGATGACAAAGGCGCAGGCCGAGACCAACTTTGCCAAGGGCTATCGCATCATCGCAGGCTTTGACCTGTTGTGGATCAGGGAAAAGGCCACGGAACTGACCGGTTGGGCGCAGGCCTGACGCGCCGCGAGGGACCGTTACCGACATCACCCGTCGCAGACGGTCTTGCGCGGGCCTGCGGAGGCTGCCACCGCTAGAGCAAACAAGGTTCGGGAGACGTTCATGAAATCCACCACGCGCGTTGTCGTCATCGGGGGCGGCGTTGTCGGCTGCTCCGTGCTGTATCACCTGACCAAGCTGGGTTGGTCGGACGTCATGCTGCTCGAACGGTCCGAACTGACCAGTGGGTCGACGTGGCACGCAGCGGGCGGGTTTCACACGCTGAACGGCGACACCAACATGGCCGCGCTACAGGGCTATACCATTCGGCTGTACCGCGAACTCGAAGAGCTGACCGGCATGTCCTGCGGGCTGCACCACGTGGGCGGCGTAACGCTGGCCGACAACAAAGACCGCTTTGACATGCTCTTGGCGGAACGCGCCAAGCATCGCTACATGGGGCTGGAGACCGCGATTGTCACCCCCGAGGAGATCGCCAAGCTGGCGCCGATCGTGTACACCGACGGCATCCTCGGCGGGCTGTATGATCCACTGGACGGACATCTTGACCCGTCCGGCACCACCCATGCCTATGCCAAGGCCGCCCGCATGGGTGGAGCGGAAATTCACCTGCATACCAAAGTGTTGGAAACCAATCCTCGTGCAGATGGCACATGGGACGTGGTGACAGACAAAGGCACGATCCACGCCGAACACGTGGTCAATGCCGCCGGGTTGTGGGCGCGCGAGGTTGGCGCGCTGGCAGGTATCTACCTGCCGCTGCATCCGATGGAACATCAGTACCTCGTGACCGAAGAAACGCCCGAAATCTATGAGCGGGATGCAGAGCATCCGCACGTGATGGACCCGGCGGGCGAAAGCTATCTGAGGCAGGAGGGTCGCGGGCTGTGTATCGGGTTCTATGAGCAGCCCTGCCGCCCTTGGGCGGTCGATGGCACACCTTGGGGCTTTGGTCACGAACTCTTGCCAGATGACTTTGACAAGATCGAGCAAAGCATTGAATTTGCGTACAAACGATTTCCCATTCTGGAACGCGCCGGGGTCAAATCAGTGATTCACGGGCCGTTCACCTTTGCGCCGGACGGCAACCCGCTGGTTGGCCCGATTCCGGGCTTGCGCGGCTATTGGTCGGCCTGCGGGGTCATGGCCGGGTTCAGTCAGGGTGGCGGCGTCGGCCTGATGTTGGCGCAGTGGATGGTTGAGGGCGAATGCGAACGCGACACAGGCGCAATGGATGTGGCGCGCTTTGGGAACTGGATCTCGCCCGGGTACACCTTGCCGAAAGTCATTGAAAACTATCAGAAACGTTTTTCCGTCAGCTACCCGAACGAGGAACTGCCCGCCGCGCGACCAAATCGCACGACGCCGATGTATGACATCTTTGACGAAATGGGCGCCGTCTGGGGCGCGCAATACGGGCTGGAGGTGGTCAACTACTTCGCAACCGGCAGTGAGCCACGCTACGAGACTCCCAGCTTCCGCCGATCCAACGCCTGGGAGGCAACCGCCCGCGAAGTGCGCGCGGTGCGTGAGGCAGCAGGCATCAATGAGGTCCACAACTTCGGCAAATACCGCGTGACCGGACCGAATGCGCGGGCTTGGCTGGATCGGATTATAGCCGGGCGCATCCCCAAGATTGGCCGCTTGTCCCTGACCCCGATGTTGTCGCCCGCCGGGCGGATCATCGGCGATTTCACGGTCAGTTGTCTGGGCGAGGACGCGTTTCAACTGACCGCCTCCTACGGCGCGCAGGCTTATCATATGCGCTGGTTCCTACAACATCAGGAAGACGGCGTAAGCATCGAGAATATCAGTGATAAACTTAACGGATTTCAGATCGCCGGGCCGCGCGCGCGCGACATTCTACAGGCCTGCACGCGACATGATCTGTCGAACATGCGGTTCATGGATGTGCGGCACATGGTGGTCGGTATGACCGATTGTACCGTTCAGCGCGTCTCCTACACCGGGGACCTTGGATTTGAGATCTACTGCGATCCGATGGCACAGCGACAGTTGTGGTCAACGCTCTGGGCGGCAGGTGAACCGCTGGGGATGAAACCTTTCGGGATGCGGGCGATGATGTCACTGCGACTGGACAAGTTCTTTGGTTCTTGGGGCCGCGAGTTTTCCCCCGATTATACCTGTGCCGAAACCGGGTTGGACCGGTTTATCCAGTGGTCCAAGGGCGACTTCATCGGCCGCTCTGCCGCCGAGGCAGAGCGCGCCGCACCGCCGAAACGGGTGTCTGTCACCTTTGAGGTGGACGCGCAGGATGCGGACGTGAACGCCTATGAACCGGTCTGGATCGACGGCGAGGTTTCGGGGTTCTGCACCTCGGGAGGCTATTCACATTTTGCACAGAAGTCGGTCGCCATGGCACTGATTCCACGGGATAAAGCGATCCCCGGACTAAAGGTAGAGATTGAGATTCTTGGCCAGATGTGTCCCGCTAGGTTGATCGTCGACCCACTGATTGATGCTGATGGGGCGCGGATGCGGGGCTAAATGCCGCAATTGCATTGCGGCCCCGCAGCATTTAGCGGTCAAGAGGCCGAATGACACAAAAAGTTGCGCATGTGACACAACACGCGCCACATTCTTGCTCAACCTGTGCTAGTGTCTGGCTCATGCACAATATCGCGATTCTCATCCCCGCCGCAGGCGCGTCCGCTCGGATGCGCGGACGCGACAAACTGACCGAAAACGTGGATGGCGTGCCGCTTTTGCGGCGGCAGGCCCTTCGCGCCAAGGCGACGGGCGCCCATGTGGCCGTCACGCTGCCTGACTGGAACCATCCGCGCGCCGAGGCCTTGCAAGGGCTGCCGGTGCAGGTGATCGAGGTGCCGGATTCAGATTTGGGCATGTCGGCATCAATCCGGCGTGGTGTGGGGCATTTGCCGCGTGGACTAAAGGCCGTGGTCATCCTGCCCGGAGACATGCCGGAAATTGAAACCGCGGATATTGAGAAACTTATCCACAGTTTCCAATCCATCCCCTTTCCCATGCTCCAACAGGCGACTGCGGAGGATGGTACACCCGGACATCCGGTGCTGTTCCCCGCGGATTGCTTCATGGCGCTGCAAACCCTGACCGGGGACCACGGCGCACGGGATATTCTGAAAATGAACGCGCACAGGTTGCGTCACGTCGCCTTGCCCGGTCGCCGCGCCCTGACCGATCTGGACACGCCAGAGGCGTGGCTTGCTTGGCGGGCCGCCAACGACGACACCTGCCTGACAGGATAAATTCCGAAAAATCAGCGCGTTTAAGACCGACGCTGGCAAGATCAGTGGACCCTGACGTGTTTTTGCACGACACGACGAACAGAGGGGCCTACGAATTCACGTTTCGACCAAACCTCACAGACATTGGCAGCCTGCGCCTTGGCGTACATGAACGGTGTGGGAAAATCGCTGACAATGATCACCGGAACGGTCCGGAGTTTTTTGTCCGAGCTCATCTCGGATAGGAAATCGACACCCATGCCATCCGGCAAGGCATTGTCCAGAAAGAGAATCGATACGTTTTTCTCACGCAGACGGACGCGTGCCTCACCCAGATTGCGGGCGATAATCAACGGCATGTCCGGGCAATATTTGGCCATCACCCGCCGCATCATGCGCCTGTCGAACTCCACATCGTCGACAATCAAGCAGACCTGATCCACTGACATTTCCACTACCTTGAGAACACCTCCTTCGACACTCGCAGACGCTCCTTTACAAACCGTAAACCCCTATATTCTCAGAAAAATTACTGCAATTGAAACGCAAAAAACGGGGCGGCACAAGGCCGCCCCGTCTCCGTGTTTTCCATTCCGGGCGCGAGGGTCGCGGCGCCGGAACGGGCTGCATATTCCGTTCCGGGAAACCCGGTTATTTCGTCAAAAGCGCGGCTTCGTGCTTTTTCAAAGAGCGACGGGCCGAGGCATAGGCCTTAAGACCCTCTGCATGCTCCAGTTCCGGGAAAAGCTCGAGGATTTCCTGACGCTGCGCGTTGCCGATACCCTTGAGGCTGTAGTCGCCGGGCTGGAAGCTTTCTGTCCACGCACCGTTCGACAGGATCACCTCATGGCCTTCGAACATGACATGGATGTAGGCGACACCATTGGCCTCGACCTCATCGACGCCGTCCAAACCGGTCAGGTGCTTGGCCGCGACCAGAACCTCACGCTCTTCGAAATAGAGCGCCGTCTTGTCGTTGGCCACCAGAACGCGGTGGTTGGGCGACACCAGCATGTCATGCTCGGGCAGGTTGTTGCCCAAGGCGCCCTGCTGGATCAGGATCGGCTTGAAGTGCGGCTTGCGTGCAAGGTCAAAGCCGGTCAGGTCCTTGCGGCCGACCCATTTGATCTCTTGGATGCCGTTGTCGCGGGTGATCACCCGGTCGCCAACTGCCAGATCCTCGACCAGACGTTCGCCCTGCGGCGTTGCGATCAGCGTACCGGGGGTAAAGCAGGGCACGATTTCCTCGATCTCGAAGAAATCCATCGTGCCAGTCACTGCGCCCGACCCGTCGAGGAACTCGATGGTGCCGTCCAGGCCGTTGCCGTTGCTGTCCGCAACCTCATTGACCAGACGCCAGTCGACGCCCTCGGCACCCACACCTGACAGGTCAAGGATGTCGTAGTCCTGGTTCGGCGGATCCTCGGGGTTCGCCTGATCGACAAACCCGCCCGAACCACCGTCAACGGTGTCGCCGATGCCATCCGCCGCGCTGTCGACGATGATAACATCGCGGTCAGACCCGCCTTCGATGCTGTCATCGCCAGCACCACCGTTCAGCGTGTCGTTGCCCTGACCGCCCATCAGCAGGTCGTCGTCATTGCCACCCATCAGGATGTCGTCGTCAATGCCACCGTCCAGTGTGTCATTGCCGGACCCGCCCTGCAGCGTGTCGTCGTCATCACCGCCAATCAGCGAGTCGTTGCCAAGGAAGCCCTGCAGCAGGTCGCGGTCGTTTTCGGTGTTGACGTCGATGTCGTCGGTCAGTTCCAGAGCGGCGATGTTAGAGCCGTCCAAAGTGTCGTTGCCCTGACCGCCGTCCAGCGTGTCCGACCCGTGGCCACCGATCAGCGAGTCGTCGCCCTGGCCGCCCATGATCAGGTCATCGTCGATGCCACCGTCCAGCGTGTCGTTCTCGCCACCGCCGTCGATGGTGTCAGCGTCGTCCCCGGTGGCGATGTAGTCGGCGCCCCGGTTCCCTTCAACGTAATCACGGCCATCTTCGGTGTTCGGGTCAGCGGTAAAGCCAAGATCGTTCAGCAGTGTACCCGGTGCAAACGACGGATCGTCGCCTTCGTAATCAGAGAAGGTGTTGGTGCCCGCGATGATCGTGTCGTCGCCCGCTCCGCCATAGATCGTGTCGGCCCCTTGAACGTCAAACAACGAGTCATCGCCGCCGCCCAGTTCGACATAGTCGTTGTCGATGCCCGGATTCACCGTGTCGTTGCCGCCACCGGCCAGAATGGTATCGGCGTCATCGCCGGTCTCGATCAGGTCGGCGCCCGAAGTTCCGTCGATACTGTCGATGTCATCCAGCGGATCAGGGTCTTGGTCCAGTCCGTCCAACGGGTCAAGCGGCTGATCGCCCGGAGCAACCGGGAAGACATCGGTGTCGATGCGCGGCTCGGCATCATCAGCGATAGTGACCGAGATAACGCCGGTGTCGCTGCCGCCATCGGGATCAGCCAACTGATAGGTAAAGGTGTCGGTCCCGGTAAAGCCCGGGTCCGGCGTGTAATCCACCGTCCCGTCGGCGTTCAGAACAGCGGTGCCGTTGGTCGGCTGGGTGATGCTGGCCACGGTCAGCAGAGCGTTGTCGCCGTCCGGGTCATCATCGTTGGCCAGCGGCGTGATTGTGACCGTGGTGCCTTCGTCTGTTTCCGCCGAGTCGTCAAAGGCCGTGGGCGGGATGTTGGGATCATCAGAGACAGTAAAGGTGATCGTCGCGGTATCGCTCGATGTGCCATCGGTGATGGTATAGGTGATCGTGTCGGTGCCGGTGAAGCCCGCATTCGGCGTATAGGTCACAGTGCCGTCACCGTTCAGCACGGCCGTGCCGTTGGACGCGGGCGTGATGCCGGTCACAGTCAGCGGATCGTTTTCCGGATCGGTGTCGTTGGCGGTCGGGTCCAGCGTCACAGGTGTGCCCACGGTGGTGGTTTCCGTGTCGTCGATCGCGTCCGGTCCGCCGTTGCCCACATCCACGGTCGAGAATTCGATGTCCGAGATTGTCACGCCCTGCTGGCTGACCGCGCCGTTGGCGTATTCGATCTGGATGCTGGCGACGGGTCCCGGAATGTCCACAAGAACAGAGGTCGTCGCGCTTTCGAACCCGGTTTCGGGCGTACCTGTGAGGTCGCCGCCCGCGTTGGTGACGCCAGAGCCAAGGGTCAGAGTGACCGGCAGCGGGTTGCCTGCAGGGTCGAAGGCAGTGACGTTGACGACATCCTGAAAACCACCGCCCGCCTCGGCGAAATCGCCGCCTGCGCCGGTGTCGATATCATTGATACGGAACGATACATTCTGCGCAGCGTCAGAATACAAAGACGTGTCCGTGGCACGAAAGTCGAGCACGGTTGTCGACGTGTCGCTCGCCGCGCCGGTGCCTTCTCCGAAAAGCTTAAGGAACGACTGGTTCGAAAAGGTTTCACCCGGTGCAACGTAGCCCGGCGCGTTAAAGGTAAATGCGCTGCTGCCCGCGCTCAAACCATCAAACGAAATATCGATGGCTACACCGCCCGCATCGACGGACGCGGAAACACCGCCATCCTCATCCGTCAGGTTGGTGCCAAACGGACCCAATGCACCCCATTCCAAGACCAAATCAGCCATAGTACGACCCTCTTTCACTCCAAATGGGGGCATGCCCCGTGCGCAGTAGCGCCGACAATGCGCGCAGCACCGCCCAATTCATCACGTGCTCGCCACGTTGCATCGATACGAAGTGATCGCGGTGCTCCCTGCCCGCTTCAAAACGCGAACAAAGATGCCTATGCGGCACGGACGGATTCTCCATCCTCGCTTCACTTCGCATCGCAAGATGCGAGCGGTTCAGCGGCCGCCCCCGTGGCCTGCAGACTTCACCCCCCAGTTGGGCTTGAGGAAATTATTAAGGCGCAGCCCTCATTCCGAGAAGGACAAAATTGTAGAGACCGGGGCAAATCCGCCCTTCCCTCGCCAAATTTCAGCGATTTCGCCATCAATTTGCCGCTGTTTGCGCGCACAACAATTTCCCAATTGGAAACGAGAAAACACAACATTCTGGATCTGGCGGAATTTTGTCTACAAAATATAGCTCCCCACAGATCGAATGCAGTTTCACTGTTCAAATTTTAGGAACAATAGCCAGAGCCGCGTTTTCCTTTCGTCCAATGCCTTCTTGTCGCCACAATTCACCCTGCACTGTCCTTCTGGACGCACCAATCCAGCAACCTCTGCGCGATTGGTCATTTTCGCCACCGGAGATAGAGCGGGAATTTCGAATCATTCGAAGAAAATTCCCACCATTGCCCCGCGCCCCAAGGCCCCAAGCTCCGCCACAGCAATTCTGCGAAAAAGCCTTAGTTCGGTTCCCTGTCTGACGTATCGTCCCGGCATGCCATACTCTGACCTGCCGCCTTCGGCTTTCTGGAAACCATGCCGGGAACATCCGGGCTTTCACTTGGATGCGATATACGCACCCAAGGTCGCGCTGCGCCCGGGTCTGCGGATCGCCACGGCGGGCAGTTGCTTTGCCCAGAACATCGCCACATATGTCCGCGCGTCATCCTTGACGCTGGTCGAGGCGGAACCGGCCCCGGCCCTGATGCCGCAAGAGATTGCACGACGGCACGGCTATGGCCTGTTTTCTGCGCGCTACGGCAATGTCTACACCGCGCGCCAGCTCCGCCAGTTGCTGGAGGATGCAGAGACCGCGACACTGCACGATGAGGCGCTGTGGCGGCGCGGCGACGCATGGATCGACGCCCTGCGCCCCAATATCGAACCCGAGGGTTTCACCAGCGAGGCCGAGCTTTGTGCCTTTCGACGGGATCACCTGCGTCGGGTACGCGCCATGTTCGCTGAGACCGATGTCTTTGTCTTCACCCTTGGACTGACCGAATGCTGGGCAGATCGACGTACAGGACGGGTCTTTCCAACCGCTCCGGGCGTTTTGGGTGGGCATTTTGATCCGAACCGGCATGTTTTCGTCAACCAGAGCTTTGCCGAGGTCCACGAGGATCTGACAGAGGCCATCGCGCGGATGCGCCGATGGAACCCCGACCTGAAGGTGCTGCTGACCGTCTCTCCTGTCCCGTTGACGGCCACCGCCAGCGGCGATCACATCCTGTCGGCCACGACCTATTCCAAATCGGTCCTGCGCGCAGTCGCCGGAGAGGTGGCGGCCCTTGACCCGGACATCGACTATATGCCGTCCTATGAAATCATCACCGGCCCCCCCTTCGGGGCGCGGTTCTACAATGACAACCTGCGCACCGTAACGGCAGAGGGTGTGGCGACGGTCATGTCGGTCTTTTTCGGCGCACACCCCGAACTGGATGGAGTTCCCCGCCCAGACGGGCGGATCACAGCCCCCCAAACCGACCCGTCCCAGCAGGAAGAGTTTTGCGAAGAGGCCCTGTTGGAGGCCTTTGCAACGCAGGAGAGCGCACGTTGAAACTCTGCCTGATTGGTGACTCGCACGCCGCGATGTTGATTGCCGCGCACCGGCAGGACCCGGCGAATGAGGTACTGACAGTCTTTGCCAAACCCGGACTGTCGGACAAGGATATCTTGCTGGAGGGTTCCCTGCTGCATGCTGCGTCCAAGGACATGCGCGAAAGAACCGCCCGGATGGGAACGCCCGACACACTTGACCTCGCCAAGTTCGACGCGGTGGTCGTCGCCGGGCTGGCCCCCTCTGCCTTTGCCGCCGTTCGGCTGCAACAGACGCACAGCGTCTCTGGCTGGCCGTCGGGGGCAAAGGCCATCGCGCAGGCGCTGACAGACGCCCCCCCGAAAAAGGCCCGACCGTTGATGACACGCGCAGCCTATCTGGCGGCGCTGACCTCGCTCAGTGAAACCTCTTTGTCTGCCCGGGTCGCACAGGCTGCGCCCGGCCCCGTCGCCGTGGTTGCGCAACCCTTTCCTTCGGACGCATTGCTGGACCAGGACGGGACCTATCCGATCATCCGTCGCGTGTTGCGCCAGCGCGATGGCGCGGCATTGGCAGCGGATCTGATCGCAGCGCATCGCGCGGGATTCGATCCCCTGCCGCGCACCACTTACCTGCCGCAACCCGCCGACACCTTGTCCCACGGCTGCCTCACACAGGCGGCCTTCATGCGCGGCGGTCCACGGCTTTCGGGTGGGTCCGGACAGGACTTGGACGACGTCCTGCATGGCAACGCGGCACTCGGCGCGCGCCTGTTGGCCGCCTTGCGGGTCACCTTTCGCCGACTCGCACAAACCGCCTCAAATCCTTAACACTCGTGCAAAAACTCCAAAGGCTGCGTTAAGGGCCGCTTGCCAATTTCCCCCTTGTGGGAATTTGGAGGTGAGCCGTGGGAACCCCCATTATCGTGCTGGCCGGACAGAGCAATGCTGGCCGGATCGCTGGTGAAGTCGAGGATGCGCTGGACGCAACCTATGGAGCCGGGAATTACGTCTTGGTGCGCGCTTATTCGTCGGGCGCGCCGCTGACCAGCGCGCGCACTGGCAAGACCGACTGGGAAACACCCGGTGAAATGCGCGCCGTCATCGTAGATGAGACTGTCGACGCCCTGCGCGCGACCCCTGACGGTTATGTCGCCGGGGTGATCTGGGTGCAGGGTGAGGGCGACACCGACACCTCGGGGACACCCGCCGACTACGCGCCGGATTTCCATGCGCTGATGGATGAGTTCCGTGCCGAGGTTGCCTCGGAAATGGGAAACCGGGCCACCGGGGTCGAGGACGCATCCATCGTCATCTCGGGCCTGTCCGACAATGCCCCCGCCGCCCCTGAACGCCAGCATTGGGACGCGATACAGGCCGAACTGATCGAACTAGGGGCCGAAAACCCCGGGATCGTCACCGTACAGCCAGACGCCGTCCTGACCGCCGCAGGCATTGCGCCCGAGCAGATGTTCGCCGACGGGCTGCATTATTCGGATGCCGCCAGCGTCGCACTGGCCGATAGCCTTGTCGCGGCCCTTGTCCAGTTAAATTTGCAAGGCAGTGGCGGAGGAGGCAGCGGATCAAGTACCCAAGGCACCAGCGGCGCGGATCGCCTTGTGGGCACCAGTGGCGACGATGTGTTCATCGTGAACCACAGCGGCGACACCATCGTCGAGGCAGACAACGCCGGAACCGACCTTGTGCGCGCCTCTGTTTCTTTCGCACTGCGCGACTACGGCATGTCACTGGAAAACCTCACCCTGCTGGGCAATGCCGATCTGAGCGGCACCGGCAACGGCGCAGACAACGTGCTGACAGGCAACAGCGGCAATAACGCCCTGAACGGCGCATGGGGCAATGACGTCATCTATGGGATGGCGGGCAATGACACGCTGCAGGACACCAAAGGCACCGATACGCTGATCGGCGGCACCGGCGATGATGTCTATTTCGTGGATGACGCGATGGACGTGGTGATCGAATACAAGGGTCAGGGCCACGATCTGATCAACTCGTCGGTGTCATACCGTCTCTGGGCCGACGCGCCAGAGGTCGAGGACCTGATCCTGACCGGCAGCGGCAATATCGACGGCGCGGGCAATGGCTATGACAACCACATCGTCGGCAACTCTGGGGCCAATCTGCTGGATGGCGCGCGTGGGCGCGATCTGCTGGAGGGCGGCGGCGGCGACGATACCCTGATCGGCCAGAGCGGTGCGGATACCTTGCTGGGTCAGGACGGCAACGACGTCCTGTATGGCGACGGCTTGGAAGGGGCCTCAACGACCTATGCCGGGCAGGCCTTTCGCCTGTATCAGGCCACCCTTGCCCGGGCACCCGACGCGAATGGCTATGGCTTCTGGACCGAACAACTGGCCGATGGGGCAAATTACTTCAACGTCATCACCGGGTTTGTCCAGAGCCCCGAGTTTCAGGCCACCTACGGCTCACTCTCGGACGATGCCTTTATCGAGATGCTGTATAACAACGTGCTGGACCGCGCCTCTGACCCAAACGGCAAGGCGGTTTGGCAGGCGTATCTTGACGACGGTGCCACCCGCGAATTTGTCGTGTCCCATTTCGCCGAAAGCCCCGAATTCCGTCGCATGATGGAAGAAGACCTAGAGGCGTGGACCCGCGCACTAGGCCCTGACGACGTGCTGGACCCCGGTGCCGGGGATTCCACGCTTTCGGGGGGCGACCTGTCCGACAGCTTTGTCTTCAGACCATCGTCAGACGGCACCCATGTCATCACCGACTTTGAGGAATGGGACGTGCTAGACCTTGTGGCCTTCAGCTATGCTGACACCAGCGCCGCCCGGTCGGAATTCTACCAACAGGGCGACGATCTGATTTTTGACGATGAAGGCGTGACCATCGTGTTGCAGAATATGACCATGGATGGGCTGAGTGATCAGGCTCTGGCGATCTGACCTGACCGCCAGGCCATCGGGCCGGGGCGGTCAGCCGCCCTGCCCTTCCATCCGGTCTTTCAGGAACTGGCGAATGTCCAACAACGACTTCTCATCCATCGACACATAGACCAGCGCCATATTCACCCGCTCGCGCACCATTTCACCCGGGAACGGCAGATAGCTGAGTTCGCGCGACCCGAACGACGGAGAGGCAGTACCGACCTGCCATTCGGTCTTCAACTCCACGTCCACCAGCTTCAACGCGGTGTCGCTGCCGGCACCGGGCCGCTCAAACGGGACGCCCGCCAGCCGCAGGTAAGACGCCTTGTCGGCGGCCTGCACGAAGCCGTCGATGAACTGCGTCGCCAGCACTTGCAATTCCGCCGCCCTGTCCTCTGGCTTGAGATGGCTGTGCAGGTGGTCGTGGTCATGCGGGTGGTTGTGATCGTGCGGGTGATGGTGGTGGCCGATATGGCCGTTCACGATGTCATGGGGCATCGGATGCCTCCTCTTGTTCAAAGACCGTCAGGGCGGTGTTCAGCGCATTGATCGCGGCGGGAAACCCGCCATAGAGCGACATTTGCCAGATCACTTCGGCAATCTCTTCGCGGCTCAGACCGGCCTTGCGACCACCGGCGATGTTCACCGCCAGTTGCGGCGCGGTTTGGCCTCCGAGGGCTGTCAGTGCCGCGATGGTCGCGATATAGCGGTCACGCAGTGGCAATCCGGGGCGCGCATATTGCTGCCCATAGGCATAATCCACAATGCTTTGCGCCATCCCCGGCACAAGGTGGCCATAGCGCTGCTGCAGCGCCTCCTCCATGCCGGGGTTCAATTGTTCGACCAGCTTGCGGCCCGTTTCCAGAGTGTCAGTCACGGTTTCTACCTTTTGGTTCTGCCGTGCCAGCGCTTGCCTTCGAATTCGCCATGCGGAATGGCCACGGGCTTATCAATGTGCCGTGTATGAGCCCCCATCTTGCCGCTGGCAACAAGGCTGCCCAAAACGTCGACGATCACCCGCGTCCCCATCAACGCCGTGATGTCAGAAGTGTCATAGGGCGGGGAAACCTCGACCAGTTCCATCCCGCAGATGCCCTCTGCCGCCACCTTGGACGCCAATGCCAAAGCTTCACGCGGGAGGAACCCGCCCGGCTCCGGCCAGCCGGTGCCGGGGACAAAGCCGCAATCGATGCTGTCGATGTCAAAGGACATATAGACCATGTCTACCCCGTCCCAGGCCATTTCCAGCGCCATCTCGGCGGTCTTGTCGATGCCCATCTTTTCCATGTCGCCCATGGTGATGATGTTGGTCTCACGCTCTCGCGCGACCTTGACCGCCTCACGTGGCACCTGCCAACCGCCGATGCCCACCTGAACGAGGTTCTTGGCGGGCACGTTGGGCAGCAGGGTGGAATGGAACCACGGCGTCGTGTGCATCCGCTCGTCCAGATCCTTTTCCTGAATGTCAGCGTGGCGGTCGAAATGCACGATGCCAATCTTTTTCGACGTACATTCCGCGATGCCGCGCACGCAGGGAAAGCCGATGGAATGGTCGCCGCCGATCATCACCGGCAATGAGCCGGAGCTGAACACATGGCTCACCGCGCGGCTGATCTGGTCAAAGGATTTCTCAAGGTTCGCCGGGATAGTGAACACGTCGCCCGCGTCACACAGCGTCATCTGCTCGCGCAGGTCCACCCCCAATTCATAGTTGTAAGGCGTATAAAGCGCGCTGATCTTGCGCAAACCCTGCGGGCCGAAACGGGTGCCGGGGCGATAGGTGGTTCCACCGTCAAAGGGAATGCCAAGGATCGTGGCGTCGTAGTCGCCGACCTCTGTCACATCCTCGGCGTACGGGGCCTTGAGGAAGGTATTGATACCCGCGAAATGCGGCAGTTCCCCGCGCGCGAACGTCGGGATCGACTTGTCCTCGATGCTGTCGGCCCCGGTCAGACCCATCCGCAGCGCCCAGCGGCGCTCTTCGTCCCAGCGGCCTTCGGGCAGGTCCGCCTCGGACTTCATCGATTTCCAGCCCTGTAACTTGGTCAGGTCCGGGTGGTGCGCGCGCCGGTCTTGGCGGCGCTGGTCTGCAGGGTGGTGAGAATGTCGCCGATCAGCGGGCGTGCAAAACATGGGTGCGCTCCTTTAGAGTCTGGAAGGGGATGCCATCGTCGCGGGCATCGAAGTCATAGGTGATGGTGGCGGCGTTCTTTTCGGGGTCTTCCGTATCCCAGACCGGCTTGTCGAAGGCCCAGACACGGTCGCCCAGCTTGAACGCCTCACCCAGATCATGGGTGATCATGAAGATTGTCATGCCGCTTTCGTCCCGCAGTTCCTGCAGAAAATCGTGCATGACGATTTTGGTGCCGGGGTCGAGCGCGCCGAACGGCTCATCCAGCAGCAGGATCTTGGGGTTGCCCGCCAGCGCCTGCGCGATGGCCAGCCTTTGCAGCATCCCGCCCGACAGGTCGGCAGGGTATTGGTGGGCGACGTGTTCCAACCCGATCCGCGCCAGCGTGGCGCGCGCCTTGTCGCGTTCCTCGGCACGGTCCACGCGGCTCAGCCGCCCCCAAAACGAAGACCGAAAGGCGCGAGGCGCGATCAGGTTGTCGATCACGGTTTGATGCGGCAGCACCGAATAGCGCTGAAAGACGATGCCGTGGTCGCGCCCCGGCTCGCGCGCCATCGGCGCGCCATCGATGTGGATTTCACCCTGCGTCGGCTGTTCCTGCGCCAAGAGCAGCCGCAGAAAGGTGGTCTTGCCACAGCCAGAGGCCCCGACGATGGACACGAACTGCCCCTTGGGGACGCTGACGTTGATGTTCTCGATGATGGTGCGCTTGCCATAAACCTTGGCGACGCCCTTGACCTCGACGTAGCTCATAGCGCCTCTCCATCCCAAGGGAAGGCGCGCTTGGCCAACATCCGCAGGCCCAGATCCAGCAGGTAGGCCAGCAAGGTGATCCAAACGACATAGGTCAGGATCACGTCCATCGCGAGGTAACGCCGCACAAGGAAGATACGATAGCCCAGCCCCTGATCCGAGGCGATGGCCTCTGCCGCGATCAGGAACAGCCACGCAGGCCCCAGCGACAGGCGCACCGCCGCGATCAGACGTGGCAGCACCTGCGGCAGGACCACATGCAGCCCGATGGCCATGGAACTGGCCCCCAGCGTCTGCGCCTTGACGAATTGTTCGCGCGGCAGGTCGATCACCCGCTGGCTCATGTCCCGCATCAGGAAGGGTGTAATGCCGATGACGATCAACGCCACCTTGGACACCTCGCCCAGTCCCAGCAGGATAAAGAGGATCGGAAGGATCGCCAGCGGCGGCACCATAGAGACCACGGCCACAAAGGGCGCAAAAGTCTTACGCAGATAGGGCAGCATCCCAATGCCGATGCCGGCGATCAAGGCCGCCGATGAGGCAATCAGCACCCCCAGCCCAAGCCGGCGCAGGCTGGCAAACGTGTCTTTCCAGAACAGGATTTCTCCGGACCGCCGGTCAGGTTCCGTCAACAACCGCTCAGCCGTCGACAGGATCGTGGTCGGCGCGGGCAGCAGTTTGTCCTGCGGGTTCACCGCCAGCCGCATTTCCGAGCCGATCATGTAAACGATCAGCACAGCGACAAAGGGCAAGGCCGCCAGCGCCGTGGCCAAGACGGCTCCGGGTTTTCGGTTGATCCAGCGCATACAAACCCTCGCAGGCAGAGGCCCCGGATCAGGTCCGGGGCGCGGTGGTCAGGGGGATAGCGACCCACACCGGGACGGGCGGGCCGCAGGGAGGTTACAGCGCGCCGTCCGCCGCCATCTGCATATAGGTGGTGTCAAAGCGGAACTTGACGTTCGCCGGGTCGCCGGTGGTGCTGCCGTCCGGGTAAGACACGCCCACGAAATCGGCGCTTGGCGCGCCCTCACCCAAGATACCCTTGTCGAACAGGAACTCGGCCACGTTGACCATTGTCGTGGGCAAGTCCGCCCCTTTGGTGAAGGCCACCGCGTCAGTCGGATCAAAGAACATCTCGGTCGAGTCCAGCTGCGCCTTGTAGCCTGCCAGATCGGTGCCAGAAGCCTCTGCCATTGCGGTCAGAACCTCTTCGTCACCTGCCGCCATCAGGCCCATGACCTCAAACCACGCGCCGACCATCGCCTTGCCGAAATCAGGGTTGGCCGCCAGCGTATCGGTGTTCACCACCATCAGGTCGATGATCTCACCGGGAATGTCGGAACTGTCGAACAGCTTTTTGGCGTTGGGTTCTTCGAGGATGGTCGACACCAGCGGGTTCCACGTCACCACCGCCTCGACATCTGCCGTGGTGAAGGCGGCGATCATGTCCGCGTCGGAGGTGTTCAGCACCCCGCCCAGATCGCGTTCCTGCAGGCCGACGCTGTCCAGAGCGCGTGCAAGCAGGTAATGCGACACCGACAGTTCCACCAGATTCACTGGCTTGCCCGCCAGATCGGCCAATTCACCATCGCCCTTGATGATCACCGCGTCGTTGCCGTTGGAGAAATCGCCGACGATCAGCGCGGTGGTGTCCACGCCGCCGCCCGCCGGGATCGACAGGGTATCCATATTGGTCGCCGACACGCCGTCAAAGGCACCTGCCGTGTATTGGTTGATCGACTCGACGTAATCGTTGATTTGAACGATCTCGACGGTGATACCGTATTTTTCGGCCCATTTATCCATGATCCCGGACTCGTCCAGATAGCCCCAAGGCATCCAGCCCACGTAGATGGACCATGCGACACGGAAGTCGGTTTTTTCCTGAGCTGTGGCGGGTGCGGCCGCCGCCAGCGCCAGCGCCGCGCAGGCGGCCACGAAATGGCGTCTTGCAAACATGGGTGTCCCCTCATGCAACGTTCCGCCTTGGATTGCTGATCGGGGTACCGAGGCGGAACTTGAGAGATCGGTGAAACCCCAACGCGCAGTGCTCTCCCGGGATTTTGCCCCGCCGTGTACCGGCAGGGAATTTGCCCCGACGGTGGCATCTCTCGGACCAGACCCTCTGGGAGGAGAGGAGAGGCGGAACCCTAGATACCCTGCTGCCTCCAGCATCGGGTGCCGGGCCATTTAGTCACGCGGGTTGCATCCATGACAGGCGGCGCGCCTAGGATTTGCACAAAAAACGGGCTAAATCACAGGCCAATGGTGTGAAATGCAGCAGCGGACATTGCACGAGCCCCAACCCGGCGCAAATGTCGGGCCATGACATATCCCATCGCCTCGCCGTGGTACGGCACTCAGCAAATCGACAGCCGCATCTGGTGCCTGACGGAACCTCATGTGCACCCGATCTTTTCCGCCAACATCTTTCTCGTTCTTGGATCAGAGGCCGATATGGTCGTGGACAGCGGCATGGGCATCGCCCCGCTGCGGCCCGTTGTGGACACGCTGCGCCCCGATCCGGGCAAACCGCTGATCCTGTTCACCACGCACTGCCATGTTGACCACATCGGCGCTGCACATGAGTTTGACACACGGCTGGTGCATCCGCTGGAGGCAGAAGAACTGGCAAACCCCACGCCCTACAGCCTTGACACCGCCGGGATCTCGGATGGGTTTCGCAAGCTTTTTCTGGACGCGGGCTATGCGCCTCTCTGGCCGCATCTGATCGACGCCCTGCCCCATGAGGATTATGACCCCGCCGCCTACATCCTCAAAGGCGCGCCCGCGACACGCACGGTCGAGGATGGTGCCATTGTGGATCTGGGGGACTGGCAGGCCGAGGTCCTGCATCTGCCCGGCCATTCGCCGGGTCAGGTCGGACTGTGGCACGGCGACAGCGGCACCCTGTTCGGGGCCGATGCGATTTATGACGGGCCGCTGATTTTTGACGGGCCGGGCATGGACGTTGCCGCCTACGCCGCGACGTTGCGACGTATCAAGGCGCTGCCGGTGCAACGTGTGCTGGGCGGGCATGACCCCGCCTTTGGCCGCGACCGCTGTCACCAGATCGTCGATCACTACCTGACGCTCTGGCACGCGTGAAACACGTCCCTTTCAGGCCGCGTCAATCTGCGCCAACACCGGCTGCGTCAACGGCACGTCGCGGGTTTGCCCCAGAAAATCAACGGCGTGCCAGACCAGCGCGCCGTCACCTGCGCAACTGAGCACCGGCTGTCCTTCGATCAGCGGATTGGTGCATAGTTCCGCGATCCCGCAGGTCCCGTCCCAGCGCCCGAAGGCAAAGACGTGCCTCAACTGCTCTTGCAGCGCCCAAGTGCGTTGCCCCGCCTCCAGCGCGGCGATTGTATTGCGCGAGTTCTCCGCCTCGGGCTGACCGACGCCGAACACAAACCGCTGCCCGACCGACACGATAAAGGCATGGGCGGCCCCCGCCATCAGATGCATCGCGCTGGCGGGCTGGTCCGCCCGTCGGTTCCACAGTTCAGCATATTCGCCGTAGACCCCGGTTTCCATCAACTGGTCCGCCTTGTTGAATTCCAGCAGACCACTGTCCTCTTCTTCCGGCCGACCGTGCCAGTTGATCTCACGGTGCCAGGTGCAGACGTCCTCTTGCAACGCAACGAACCCTGCAAAGCCTTCGGCCCGCAAAAGCCCCATCAATGCCGCGTCCGGCAGATCCGCCAGCGCGGTGGCGCCGCGCACGTCTGGCCTGTTAGGCGGAATGCGGATGTCGGCGTAGAGCGACCCGCATTGCATCCAGTGGACGGTTGTTTCGCAATCATTGAACGATGGCGATTTGAGCCATGCCCGATGCCAATGCCCCTGAATATCCCCCGACGTGATCATTCCGCCGCCATCCTTTGTTTGCCCATCGCGCCGATGATCTCATCCGCGCTCAGGACGGCCCCTTCCTGCAGATATTCCATCGCGTTCAATGACGCCTGATGCGCCTCGGGCGAGGTGCCGCCGACGCAATCCGCCACCACCCGGCAATAATAGTCGCTTTGATGCCCGTCGGCGAAACTATAATGCACGCAAACATCCGTCATGCCGCCGACAAAGATCAAGGTTTCCGCCTTCAGGCCGCGCAGCAGGATCTCCATCTCTGTCCCGAAAAAGCAGGAGTAGCGCCGCTTAGGGACATAGTAATCGCCGGGCTTGCGCCCCATTTCCTCAAAGGCGACGGGCGTTCCCGGCTCTCCCTCCATGCAGTGGATGTCCTCGGACCCGTCCAGTTCGCGGCCATAGTCAATCTGGTCACGGCGGTGGATTTCCTGCACGAAGACCACCGGTATGCCCGCCTCGTGGGCCGCGTCCACGACGCTGCGGGCGCGCTCCATGTTCTCTCGATAGCCGGGCATGACGGGGATGCCGGCCTTGACCTCCATAAAGGCGCTCTTCTGGATGTCGATGACCATGAGAACTGTGTTGCCGACAAGGGTGGGTTGACGGGCCATGATGTATCTCCTTCAGTTTTGGGATTGATCCGCGCCCATCAGGCGCGGCAGGTCGCCCCAGCGGGCGACGGCGGAAAACACAAGGACGGAGACGGCGATAAAGGTGATCGCCGCCACCGCCATTGTCGGCGTGTAGCCGTTCCTCAGTGAGTTGAAGATTTGCAGCGTCACGGTCGCGTAGCCGGAGGCCGAGACAAAAAACATCACGATGAACTCGTTGAACGACAGCACCAGCACAAAGAAAAAGCCCGAGATCGTATAGGGGATCGTCTGCGGCAGAATCACGGTGCGAAAGGTGACGGATTCGGTGGCACCCATGGTCGCGGCGGCGTCCAGATGCGCGCGGTCGATGCTTTGCAACCCGATCGAGATCGTGACCATCGGCAGCGCCATCAGCAGCACCGCATGGCTGACCACCCCGGCCCAAAGCGCTCCCAATCCGCCAAGGAAGCTCCAGAAAAAGCCAAGCCCGACGCCAAAAACAATCGGCGGAACCGCAAAGGGCATCGACCCCAGCGCCGCCAGCGTGCGCGACAGTTTCGACCCCGTCGACCACAGCAGATAGGCCAGAGGCCAGGCCAGCAGCACCGCAAGGCTGGCCGCGCCAAGGGCCACGATCACCGAGTTTCCCAGCGCCTGCGTCCAGACCGGTTCAGAGACAAAGAACTCGCCAAAGCGCGCCAGCGTCGGCTCACGCGGGGGAAAGAACATGCTGCGCCCACCGTTCAGCGCCGCGCCGCAGACCACCGCGATGGGCAGCGCCAGCAGCAACGCGCAAAGTGCCATGTAAAGAGGTCCGATGACCCGCATCACCGCGACCCCGCCCAGGTGTTGATCCGGTGACCAAGGGCCAGACAGACCCCCGCCGAGATCAGCAGGATCACCGCCTGCGTCGCCCCGAAAGGCGCGTTCAGATTGGCACCGCGAATGTTGGTATAGATCGCCACGGCGGTCGAATGCTGCGCGGGCGCGGCAAAGACAGTGACGGCAACGTAGGTCCCCAACAGGAACACAAACAGCAGCAGTGTCGTCCCGAACAGCGGCAGGCGGATCGCGGGCAGGATCACCGTGCGCGCGACGCACCACGCCCCCGCGCCCATGGTGCGCGCCGCCTCTGTCTGTGAGCGGTCAAGCCGCGACAGCGCCGGATACAGCAAGATCACCGCATAGGGCCAGACGAGGTAGCTCATGGTCAGGATGGTGGCGAACTGCGAGGTCTTGAACTTGACATTGCGCGGGTTCGCCAGACCCCAGTCACGCAAAACCTGAAACCATCCGCTGTCTTTCAGCCACTGGGTCAGACCGGTGGACTTGAACAGCGCCGGCAGGCCAGAATTGTTGGACAACAGGATGTCCCAGCCCATGACGATGAACACCTCGGACAGGGACAGGGACGACAGGATGAATACCAGCCACGCCGCCTGCGCCCCGCGCGACTGCCGCGTCAGCAACAATGTGAAGGGCAGCGCCGTCAGCACCGCCAGCAAGGACGCGATGACCGCGTACCAGAACGAAAAGCCAAGCTGTTGCAGATAGAGGAACGTCACCTCATCCGGCCAAAGCGCGCCGACAAAGAACCGCTGATAGTTGGCTAGGGTAAAGTCCCAGACCCACGCCGCGCCTTCGATCTTGCGGCCAAAGCTGATGGCAATGACCAGCAGAAAGGGCACCACGCAGAGCGTGACAATAACCGCCGTCAGCGCCCAACTCAGCAGCCGGACACCGGACAGCCGGGTTGGCGCACGCGCCGCTGCGGGCTCTGTCTGGATATGCTCCGCGACCGTCATTCGGCGGCCATCGCTGACACGTCGTGGGCCATGGGATCGGGGAAGATGTGTAACGAGTCCGGCGGCAGGCGCACCTCTGTCGTGTCGCCGATGTGGAAGGTCTTGCCGTTCTCTCCCGCTGCGTATTCCACCACCATCCGGCCCAACACCGTCTCAAGGTGATATTCCCGGATTGGGCCAAGGTCGCGCACGAATGTCACCTTAGCCGGCATCCGGTTTTCGCCCGGTTCATCGTCCAGACAGGCGCGCTCGGGCCGGATCGCCACGCGCACGGGGGAACCGCTGACAAAATGCGGTTTTGCCGTCAGATGCATGGCCCCGATGCGGACCCCGCCCGGTTCCGTCACCCCGTCAAAGAAATTCGCCTTGCCGATGAAATCTGCGACAAAGGCGTTTTCGGGTTTGTGATAGATGTCCTGTGGCGGCCCCACCTGTTCCACGCGCCCGTTGGACATGACCACGATGCTGTCGGCCATCGTCATGGCCTCGCGCTGATCATGGGTGACGACAATGGTGGTGATGCCCAGCCGCTGTTGCAGGAGGCGCAGTTCCACCTGCATCTCTTCACGCAGCTTGGCGTCCAGCGCCGACATCGGTTCGTCCAGCAAAAAGACCTCGGGTTCCTGCGCCAGAGCACGGGCAATCGCAACCCGCTGGCGCTGTCCGCCCGACAGTTGCCCGATGCGCCGGTCGCCAAAGGCGGACAGTTGCACGAGGTCCAGCAGTTTATTCGCCCGCTCCGCCGCCTCAGCCTTGGACACCCCCGAGATGTGCAGCGAATAGGCCACGTTGTCCCGCACCGTGAGGTGTGGAAACAGCGCAAAGCTCTGGAACACCATGCCGAACTTGCGTTTGTGCGCCGGCTGACCGGTGATATTGCGATCCCCCAGCAGGATCGCCCCGCCAGAGGGCGCCTCCAGCCCGGCGATCATCCGCAAAAGCGTGGTCTTGCCACACCCCGACGGACCCAGCAGCGCCGTGAGTTCCCCCTCGGCAAAACCAAGGTTCACCAGATCGACGGCACGGGTGCCGCCGAAGCTTTTTGAGATGCTCTTGAGCACAAGGCCCGACATGTCCGGTTATGCCCCGGCCAGCATCTTGTCCCAGCTTTCCTTGATGAATGTTTCCTTATCCAGATAGGCCTCATAGGCGGGCTTGATCGAGGGCGTGCCGGAGACAAAGGCAAATTCCTCATCCGTCAGGTCGGTCTTGGACTTGTCGACCAGCGGCGCGGTACCGATCTTGCGGCTCATGATCGCCTGTGTGGCCGGGTCGGATGAGAAGTTGATGAACTCCGACGCCTCATCCGCCTTGTCCGACAGCGACGACAGGCACCACGAGCCATAATCCTGCGGGTTGCCCTCCTTGGGGAAGATCGGCTTGATCGGGAAACCGTCCAGCGCCATCAGGTTCGCCACATCCAGGTAATACTGCCCGCCGATGACGTCGCCGTTCTTCATCGACTGTTCCATCTGGCTTTCCGCAGACCACCACAGCGCCACGTTGGGTTTGATCTCTGCCGCCTTTTCGATGATCGCCAGAATGCCGTCGTCCGTGGCAAAGGTCGCCTCGCCATCAAAGAACGTCGCCGCGACAATGTCGAGAAATTGCGAATTATAGTTGCGCGACAGGCCCAGAGAGGACTCGTAGGTTGCGCTGTCCCAGAACTCTGCCCAGCTTTCAGGGGCCTCCACTTCGCCCGGATTGATGACCATTGCGGTGAACCACGACATTGCCCCAACGCCCAGCGGGCCCTCTGTGGCCTCGAAGACGAAATAGGGGTCCAGATTCGACGCCGCCGGGATCGCCTTGAGGTTCAGCGGCTTGAGCAGACCGCCGATGCGGCTGGCCTTGATCAGCGTATCGCGCGCATACAGTGACAGATCCGCAGGCACGCTGCCCGCCGCCGTCGCCTGCTGCATCGTCACCAGCCAGTCGGTCGAGTTGGGCTGTGTCACGGACTCCACGGTGATGCCTGTCGCCTCGGTGAAGGCGGGATAGACGAACTCTTTAAAGCTGTTTTCAAAGTACCCGCCATAAGACCCGATCTTCAGGCTGCGGCTTTGCGCGATCAGCGGCGTGCCCAGCACGCTGGAGGCGGCAAGACTGGCCGCGCCGGTCTTGAGCAGGGTCCGTCTGTTGAGTTTGGTCATGGTCATATTCCTGTTTCCCAGCCGCAGAAGTGGATTGTGCGCACAGGTGCACTGCGCCCAGCGGCTCCCGTGATGGCCCCATGAGCGCCCCACGATGCATGACCCGTCAAAGAAACTGACCGCAAAGAGACCATCGGTCCGTAAAAATGGCTCTTTTTTGGGCAAGCGCCTTGGACGTAGGAGGTTTCTTAATCGCGGCGGATACAGCAGCCGGTTTTCCGGGCCAGCCTGACCACAGACAAGCGACTCGGAGAGGTTACATGGCACGCGCATCTATTTCGGACGATCAAAAGGCCCTGACGGTCGAGGACGCCACCCTGCCGGTGGTGGACCTGTCGGGCCTCTTTACCGGGGACGAGACGGACAAGGCGCGCGTCGCCGCAGAACTGGGCGATGCAGCGCGCACCTCAGGTTTTTTCTACATCACCGGCCACGGCATTTCGCAGGCGTTGATCGATGCTGTGTTTGCGGCGTCCAAGGCGTTCCACGAAAAGCCGCGCAGCTTCAAGATGAAGTATTGGTCAGGCTTCACCACGCACCACCGAGGTTATGTGCCGTTTGAGGAAAACGGTGCGGATTTCCCCAAGTCGATCAACTTCAACGAAGCGTGGGACATGTCCTTTGAGGCGCCCGCCGATCATCCGGACTATCTGGCGCAATGGCGCATGACCGGGCCGAACATCTGGCCCGACATTCCCGGCTGGAAAGAGACGGTTGGCGGCTACTACGATCAAGCGTTTGACCTTGGCCTGCGCCTGCTGGACGCGCTGGCACTGGAACTGGGCGTCGACCCGGAGGAACTGACCCGCCACATCACTTATCCAACCTCGCAGTTGCGCCTGCTGCGCTACATCCCCAATGACATGCCCGCCACCAAGGAACTGGTCGGCATCGCCGCGCATTCGGATTTTGAATGCTTCACCATCCTGATGACCGGCGCGCCGGGGTTGCAGGTGATGAACGCCGATGACGTCTGGATAGAGGCTCCGCCCATTCCCGGCTGTTTCGTGGTCAACATCGGCGACATCTTCGAGACGTGGTCCGGCGGGCAGTTCAAATCCACCCAGCACCGCGTCGTGAACCTTGGGACCGAAAGATATTCTTTCCCGCTCTTCTTTGGTCTGGATTATCATGCGGTGGTAGAGCCGCTGGAAAAGTTCCGCACGCCGGACGTGATAGAAAAATATCCCGCCATGAAGGCCGGGGACCATCTGATGCGCATGTCGGTCAATGCCTTCCGCTACATGGCGGACGCGCGTGCCAAGGGGGAACTGGTGCCGGACTACGAGGTGCCAGAGGAAAACCCTTTTAAGCGGGAGGCGAAACAGCCCGACCCGCAGTAAAGGAAAGAGACAGAGATGAGACTTCGCAGCCATCCCGATTTCGACAGCGACCCCCTGCCCCGCAGCGCGTCGCTGCCGGGCTTTGCCCTGACGCCGCTGACGCCCGCCGAGGTCGATGAGGATTTCGCCGCCGTCACCGGCGCGGCCCATGTCCTGACCAATATGTTCGGGGCATGGCCCGAGGGGCTGACCCTGACGGAAAACCTGTATGATCTGGCATGGCATGACCGAGAATTTGCGGAAGCACGATCCTTCGCCTGGATCGTGCGCGACAACAAAGGCGTCTATATCGGCTGCGCCTATCTCTTTCCCGAGATGGGACGGCGCGGATCGGCCAACGGCTTTATCTGGCTCATCGACAGCGCGGACCGCGTGGCGTTGCTGGACCAGCTACAGGCAGAACTGACGGACTGGTTTGCGGCGACCCTGCCGCATCCCGTCAAGGTCACATGGCACAGGCCCTCTGTCTGAGGCGGCCTAGAACCCGACGGACAACGCGCAGCGCGCAGGCTCTGTCCGTGCCACCACCCGACCGTTTGAGATCACCGCCAGCCGTGCCGGTCGCAATCGCAGCGCCTCTATCGGGTCGGGGGCGTCCAGCACCACCAGACTGCCGCGCTTGCCCGGTTGCAGCCCGAAATCCAGCCCCATCACCTGCGCGGGCGTCTCTGTCACCATCTGATAGGCTGCGCGCATCTGGTCGGGGGCCGTCATCAGCGCCACGTGCAGCCCCATATGCGCCACCTCCAGCATGTCGCCAGACCCCAGCGGATACCATGGGTCGCGCACGCAATCCTGACCAAAGGCCACCGTCACCCCCGCCGCGCGCAGTTCCGGCACACGGGTCAGCCCGCGCCGCTTGGGGTAGGTATCCATCCGCCCTTGCAGGGTGATGTTGATCAGTGGATTGGGGATCGCCGCCACCTGCGCCTCGGCGATCAGAGGCAGCAGCTTGGCCACATAGTAGTTGTCCATCGAATGCATCGAGGTCAGATGCGACCCGGCCACCCTGCCCTGCAAACCCAGCCGGATCGTCTCTTCCGCAAGTGTCTCGATATGGCGGCTGAGGGGATCATCGCTTTCGTCGCAATGCAGATCGACCATCAGGCCCCGATCTGCTGCCAGTTCGCAGGCCGCCCGAACCGACGCAGCCCCCGCCACCATCGTGCGTTCGAAATGCGGGATGCCGCCGACGATGTCGACACCCGCATCCAGTGCAAGGATCACCTGTTGTTCCGCACCCGCAGCGCGATACCAGCCGTCTTGCGGAAAGGCGACCAGTTGCAGATCCAGCACGTCTCGGACATGGTCACGCACTTCCAGCAGCGCCTCGACAGTGCGGAAATTCGGGTCGGTCACATCGACATGGCTGCGGATTGCCAGCACGCCCCGGCCCACCGCCTGACGACAATACTCCAGCGCGCGGGCAACGATCTCTTCGCGCGTCTGCTGCTGCTTCAACTCGCCCCAAAGCGCGATACCCTCCAGCAGCGTGCCAGAGGCGTTCACCCGTGGCCGTCCATAGCTGAGCGTCGCATCCATATGGAAATGCGCATCGACAAAGGGCGCGCTGACCAGCTTGCCCTTTGCGTCGATGACCTCACCGGCCTCTGCCGCAATGTTCGCTCCGACCGCCGTGATGACACCGCCCGAAATGGCGACATCCGCCTGCGTGCCATCCGGCAGTACCCCGCCCTTGACCAGAATGTCGATGTCCATGCCCTGCGTCCCTGCTATCTTGCCCCGTTCCGTCAAACTCTAGCGGTGGCCCGCCATCACCTCGACAGGCCATCCTGCCCTACGGCCCCTCGAACACCGCCAGCATCGCGGCGCGCAGCCGTTCGACATCCTCATCCACAGTCGCGGTCAGGTCGCAGACAAAGGGCGGCAGGACATCCACACGAATGGTGCCACTGCGCGGCACAGACGCGCCACGCGGCAACAACAGGTCGGAACCGTGGATCACAATCGGCCGAATGGTCCTGCCGGTCTCTCTGGCCACCAGAACCGCACCGGCCTTGAACGTCCCCAAGGTGTCGGTCCTTGCGCGCGTGCCTTCAGGGAACAACACCACCGAGCGTCGCGCAGGCATCGCCGCCACCGCCTCGCTCAGCGTGTCCAACGCCAGTTTGCCGCTCTTGCGGTCAATCTCGACCAGACCGGCCCCTGTGAACCCGGTGCGCAGCAAGGGCGTCTCAAACAGTTCTTTCTTGGCGGCAAAGGTGAACCACTTACGATCCGGGACAACATCCATCAGCACAAAGCCGTCCAGATGGCTGCGGTGGTTGATCACGATAAGACTGTCGGTGTCCTCGCCGAGCGCCAGCCTGTCTGCTGCCGACATTTCCGCCCGGATGCTCAGCAACCACAAAAGCCGCGAACAGGCGCGTTTGACCAATCGCCAGTACCATCCCGCAAAGCCCCGACGCCGGGCGCAGAGCAGCGGCACAAAAGCGATGAACCCGAAATAAAACGGCCCCAGCAGAACCAGCGTCATGCGTTTGATCACCCGTAGGGGCAAGGGGTCGATTGCGGCTCTCGCCGCCTCGCGTCGCGCGGACTTCATCGGTTCCCCTTTTCAGGACGGGTTCAGGTAAATTTCCGGAACAGCTTGGTCTGGTCGAATATCTCTTCCAGTTCTTCCATCCGCCCTTTTGTCGCGTCCCAGTTAAGCGACTGGATCGCCGATATCATACTTTCGACTAAAAGCATCGGGGTAGCCAGAGAATCCCACGCCGATGGCACGATGATCCGGCTGGTCAGGCTGATGTCTGCCAGCCTGTGCACCGGAGAGCGCCACTGGTCGGTGAACAGAATGATCTTTGCCCCGCGGGCGCGCGCCATCTCGGCCAGCTTCAGGGTGTTGTTTTCATACCGCCTGACGTCGAAAATGATAAACACGTCACCCTCCTCCGCGTTCAGCAGGTAGTGCGGCCAAGTGTTCGAGGTGGACTGCACATGCGTCAGGTTCGGGCGAATGACCTGCATGTGCAGGAACAGATACTCGGCCAGCGTGTGGGTGATCCGGCCGCCGACGATATAGAGGTGCCGATTCTGATCGGCCGCCCATGCACAGGCCTCGTCAAAGGCGGCCGGGTCCATATGGGCCAGCGTGTTGCGGATGTTGTCGATCACCGCATCGGTAAAGCGGTTCAGAATATGCTCTGACGGCGCGGCCCCTGCCCATGTTTCATGTTTGGCAATCGGCCCCTTGGCGATGGCCCCCAGTTCGTCCCGCAGATCAGCCTGAAAATCAGGATAGCCTTTGTACCCCAGCTTTTGCACCATGCGCGCTACGGTCGGAACAGAGACATTGGCACCCTTGGCCAGCGCCGCCAGCGGGCCCAGACCGGAAGCCGGGTAATTTTCCAGTATAGACAGCGCCAACTGCCGCTCCGCACGGGTCAGGTCATCCAGCCTTTCCTGAATGCGATCCGATATGGTGCGGTCTTCATCGGTCATTGGCAGCCTCTCACTTTTGACTACAAAAATATCAGAACATACCGGCCTGAGATAAATCTTTCACAATTCTGTTGACAGGAGAGCGGCTTGGCAAGAGTTTTTCCCAAGAAGGAGCGGCGATGAATCACCGGAATGATCCCTTGTTGAGCGATATGGTCGATGTTCGGAACGCCCAGTCGGATGCGCCGGTCGTTGTCGTGTGCGAACATGCCAGCGCGCATATTCCGCAGGCTTTCAACAGCCTTGGCCTGCCCGCCTCTGCGTTGCTCAGCCATGTGGTCTGGGATCCGGGGGCGATGGCACTGGCGACGAAAATGGCAGAGCGTCTGAATGCCGTGCTGGTGGCCTCGAAAACCTCACGCCTTGTCTATGACTGCAATCGCCCGCCCGAGGCACCGGACGCCATGCCCGCACGCAGCGAGATCGTGGACGTGCCGGGAAATGCCAATCTGAGCGACGCACAACGCGCCGAACGTGCGGCCACCTATTACGCCCCTTTCAGGGAGGCGCTGGCCGCCGTCTTGCAAGCCAGAACCGCGCCGGTGCTAATCACTGTTCACAGCTTTACGCCCGTCTACCACGGCCAAGCCCGCGACGTCGAAATCGGCATCCTGCACGACAGCGATGCGCGTCTTGCGGATGCCATGCTGGCCCTGACAGCGAAACATACCACCTGCGTCACCCGGCGGAATGACCCTTACGGGCCCGGCGATGGCGTGACCCACACGCTCAAGGAGCACGCCCTGCCCCATGGATATCTCAACGTGATGTTGGAGGTCCGCAATGATCTGATTGCAGACGACGCCGACCAGACGGCGATGGCACAGACCCTGTCCAGTTGGGTGTCACAGGCACTGACACAGGTTGAGGCCGAAACATGCAATCGCTGATGCGCCGCTTCATTCGCGTCGTGGACGCCATGAACCGCCGCATCGGGCGGATCATGATGTACGGAATCTTTGTGATGATGGCGATTTTGCTGTGGTCCTCGATATCAAAGACCTTCTTTCTGCCGTCGCTCTGGACGCTGGAAATGGCGCAGTTCGCCATGGTGGCCTATTACATGCTGGGCGGGCCGTATTCGATCCAGATGGGATCGAACGTGCGGATGGACCTGATGTACGGCGAATGGTCGGATCACCGCAAAGCACAGATCGACGCGATGACAGTGCTGTTCCTGATCGTCTACCTGATCTTTCTGCTCTGGGGCGGCTGGGAAAGCCTGATGTATTCGCTGAAATACGGCGGTGAGCGCAGCTCATCTGTCTGGCGGCCCTACATGTGGCCGATCAAATCCATCATGGTTCTGGGCATCTTCCTGATGCTGTTGCAGGCCATTTCCGAGTTCTGCAAAGACGTCCTGCGCATTCAGGGCCACGACATGGGAGACAAGCTCTGATGTCGTATGAACTGATTGCCGCGCTGATGTTTTCCTCGATGATGCTGATGCTGTTGACCGGGCAGCGGGTGTTTGGCGCCATCGGCTTTGTCGCGGTGATTGCCGCGTTTTTCCTTTGGGGGGATCGGGGCGGCTTTGACCTTGGGTTTGCCGCCGCAATCAAGCTGATGAAATGGTATCCGCTGCTGACGCTGCCGATGTTCATCTTCATGGGCTACATCCTGTCGGAATCGCGGATTGCGGACGACCTGTACAAGATGTTCCACGTCTGGATGGGCGGCCTATCCGGCGGTCTGGCGGTGGGCACCATCGGGTTGATGGTGCTGATCTCTGCCATGAACGGGCTGTCCGTGGCGGGCATGGCTATCGGGGCGACCATCGCCCTGCCAGAACTGCTCAAACGCGGCTACGACAAACGCATGGTGACCGGGGTCATTCAGGCGGGGTCCTCGCTGGGTATCCTTGTGCCGCCCTCCGTGGTTCTGGTGCTATATGCGATGATTGCGCGGCAACCCGTAGGTCAGTTGTGGCTGGCCGGTGTGGTGCCGGGGCTGATGATGGCGGCGATGTTCGTAATTTACATCGTGATCCGTTGCCGCCTGAACCCCGCGCTTGGCCCGATCCTGCCGCCCGAAGAACGCGCCATGCCGATGGGCGAAAAGATCAGGCTGCTGGGGGCCGGTCTGCTGCCGCTGTTCATCTTTTTTGCCATGATGGTGCCGTTCGTGAACGGCTGGACCTCACTGGTCGAAAGCTCTGCCATCGGGGCGATTGCCGCCTTTCTGGCCGCCGTACTCAAGGGGCGCATGACGCGCGCAGTGTTTGAGACCAGCGTACGCAAGACGCTGGGCATCTCCTGCATGTTCATGTGGATCATCCTTGCGGCGCTGGCCTTTGGCGCGGTGTTCGACGGGCTGGGCGCGGTCAAGGCGATTGAATCGCTGTTCACCGAGAAACTGGGCCTTAGCCCGTGGATGATCCTGATCCTGATGCAGCTTAGCTTTATCCTGATGGGCACCTTTCTGGACGACACCGCCATGCTGGTGATTGTCGCCCCGCTGTATGTGCCGCTGGTGGGCGAACTTGGCTTTGATCTGATCTGGTACGGCGTGCTTTATACGATCACCACGCAGATTGCCTACATGACGCCGCCGTTTGGCTATAACCTGTTCCTGATGCGCGCGATGGCCCCGCCGGAAATCACCCTGCGCGACATCTACGGATCTATCCTGCCCTTTGTTCTGGTGATGATTGTCGCGCTGGCCACCATCATGACCTTCCCGGAACTGGCCCTTTGGCTGCCGGGGTATGTCTACGGAAATTAACAACCCAAGAGATCCCGGCAGCGGGACGCATTTTGAGAAGAGCTTCAACAGAGAGGACACGACCATGACCACAAGACGTAAGTTCCTGACCACCGCCGGGATCGGCGGCGTAGCTGCCCTTGCCAGCCCCACCGTCGTCAAGGCGCAGTCAGCCATCAAATGGCGCTTTCAGACCTATGCGGGCGGCGCATTGGGCGAACATGTGACCAAGCCGGTCATCGACTACATCAACGCCAATTCGAACGGCGAACTTGAGGTCGAACTGTTCTACGCCGACCAGATCGTCCCCACCGGAGAACTGTTTCAGGCGCTTCAGCGCGGCACCATCGACGGCGTGCATTCGGACGACGACTCGATGGCCTCGCCCACACCGCTGCGTCAGTTCGGCGGCTACTTTCCTTTTGCGACCAAACACATCCTCGACGTGCCGGTGCTGTTCAACCAGTACGGCCTCAAGGAAATCTGGGAAGAGGAATACGCCAAGGTCGGCGTCAAATGGCTGTCGGCTGCGGGTCAGGACCCGTGTAACTTCAACACCAAGAAAGAAATCACCAGCGTCGCCGATCTGGACGGCCTGAAACTGTACACCTTCCCCACGGCGGGCCGTTTCCTGTCGAAGTTCGGCGTTGTCCCGGTCAACATTCCCTATGAGGACGCCGAGGTTGCGGTGCAAACCGGCGAGTTGGACGGCATGGCGTGGTCCGGCATCACCGAGGATTACACCGTCGGCTGGGCGGATGTGACCGACTACTTCCTGACCAACAACATCTCTGGCGCATGGATCGGATCGTGGTTCGTCAACGAGGAACGCTGGGCCGAACTGCCTGATCACCTCAAATCCGTGGTAATGGCCGCGACAGAGGCAGGCCACACCTACCGCAACCAATGGTACTGGGGTGGCGAAGCAGCCCTGCGCGCCAAGGGCGACAAACTGGCGCTGCGGTCGGTCCCTGCCGGCGAATGGGCAGAGGTCGAGGCCGCTGCCAAGGAGTTCTGGGAAGAAGTGGCCGAAGAAGGCGAAATCCACCAGAAGATTGTCAACATCTTCAAGGAATATAACTCCGTCATCAACCAAGCGGGCGCGCCGTACAACTTCGAATAAGCGATCCCATAACACGACCATATGCACCCTCGCTTTTGCGGGGGTGCTTCACCATGAAGAGGGCTAAACGACATGGCTGGAAATCTGACGTTCGACGGTCTCAAAGAGGCCGTGGCAAGCGGTAAAATCGACACCGTTCTGGCCTGTTTCCCCGATATGCAGGGCCGCCTGATGGGCAAACGGTTCCATGCGGTGAACTTTGTCGAGACCAGCTTTAGAGAAACGCATTGCTGCAACTACCTGCTGGCCACCGATCTGGAAATGGCCACGCCAGAGGGCTATGCCGCCTCCAGCTGGGAAAAGGGCTATGGCGATTACATAATGGCGCCGGACCTGTCGACGATCCGCCTGCTGCCGTGGCTGGACGGCACCGCTATGGTGCTGTGCGACATCCTTGACCACCACACCCACGCGCCCGTCCCCCATTCGCCGCGTCAGATGCTGAAATCCCAGATCGCCCGGCTAAAGGCCCTGGGCTATGACGCCATGATGGCGACCGAGCTAGAGTTTTTCCTGTTCGAGCAGTCCTTTGACGACATCCGCAAAGGGGGATTCCGAGATCTGACCCCGATCAGCGGCTACAACGAAGATTACGCCATCCTCCAAACCACCAAGGAAGAAGGCGTGATGCGCCCGATCCGCAACCACCTGTTTGCCGCCGGTCTGCCGATCGAGAATTCCAAGGGTGAGGCCGAGGCCGGTCAGGAAGAGCTGAACATCCGCTACGCCGAGGCGCTCGATTGTGCCGACCACCACACGATTGCCAAGAACGCGGTCAAGGAAATCGCCTGGCAACACGGGCGCGCCGCCAGCTTTCTGCCGAAATGGCACCACGACAAGGTCGGCTCTTCCAGCCATGTGCACCAGTCGCTTTGGCAGGACGGAGAACCGGCGTTTTTCGACAAATCCGATGCTCTGGGCATGTCGCAACTGATGAAACACTACATGGCAGGCGTGATCGCTTATGCGCCGGATTACACCTTTTTCCTCGCCCCCTACATCAACAGCTACAAACGCTTTGCCAAAGGCACCTTTGCGCCCACAAAAACGGTCTGGTCCGTGGACAATCGCACCGCCGGGTTCCGTCTGTGTGGCGATGGCACCAAGGGCGTGCGGGTCGAATGCCGCATCGGTGGCTCTGACCTGAACCCCTATCTGGCCCAGGCGGCCATGCTGGCAGCCGGCATCAAGGGGATCGAGGACAGGATGGACCTTGCCCCGCCCACCCGCGGCGACGTCTATGAAGACGCCAAGGCACAGGACATCCCGCAAACCCTGCGCGCCGCCACCGAAACCCTGCGCGGTTCTGCCTTTCTGCGTGAGGCATTCGGCGATCAGGTGGTTGACCATTACACCCGCTGCGCCGAATGGGAGCAGGAAGAATTTGACCGCGTCGTGACCGATTGGGAAATCGCGCGCGGCTTTGAAAGGGCCTGATCCATGATCCGCTGCATCTCTCCTATCGACGGCTCGGTCTATGCCGAGCGTGAAACCCTGAGCGCCGACAGCGCCCGCGCAGCCGTGCAAAAGGCGCAGACGGCACAATCCGCATGGGCGGCCCGTCCGTTGGCAGAGCGGATCGCTCTGGTTCAGGCTGGCGTCGCCAAAATCGGCGAAATGAACGACGAAATCGTGCCCGAGCTGGCCCATCAGATGGGCCGCCCGTTCCGTTACGGTGGAGAATTCGGCGGTTTCAACGAACGCGCGTCCTATATGGCCCAGATCGCACAGGACGCACTGGCGGATATCGAGATTGAGAACAGCGACAGCTTTCGCCGTGTGATCAAACGTGTGCCGCATGGCGTTGTTTTGGTGGTGGCACCGTGGAACTATCCCTACATGACCGCCATCAACACGGTCGCCCCTGCCCTGATCGCGGGCAACTCGGTGGTCTTGAAGCACGCAAGCCAGACTCTGCTGGTGGGGGAACGTTTGGCAGCGGCTTTTCACGCCGCAGGAATCCCTTCGGACGTGTTCCAGAACGTGTTTCTGGACCACCAGACAACCAGTGACCTGATCGCCGCGAAGTGCTTTGGCTTTGTTAACTTCACCGGCTCTGTCGGCGGTGGCAAAGCGATGGAACGCGCCGCCGCCGGGACGTTCACCGGCATCGGGCTGGAACTGGGCGGCAAGGACCCCGGTTATGTCTGCGACGACGCCGATCTGGACGCCGCCGTCGATACGTTGATTGATGGCGCGATGTTCAACTCCGGCCAATGCTGCTGTGGCATCGAACGGATTTACGTGGCCGAACAGCACTTTGACGCCTTCGTGGAAAAGGCCGTGGCCATCGTCCGGGCGTACAAGCTGGGCAATCCGCTAGACCCTGAGACCACGCTTGGCCCGATGGCGCACAAACGCTTTGCCGATGAGGTTCGCGCCCAAACCGCAGAGGCGATAGCCGCCGGGGCCACCGCCCATATCGACACCTTTGCCGAGGACGATGGCGGCGCCTACCTGACGCCGCAGATCCTGACCAATGTCACCCACGACATGCGCGTGATGCGTGACGAAAGCTTTGGCCCCGTGGTGGGCATCATGCCGGTCAAAGACGACGCAGAGGCGATCCGCCTGATGAATGACAGCGACTTTGGCCTGACCGCCTCAATCTGGACCCGCGATGCCGCGCGGGCAGAGGCGATTGCCGACCAGATCGAAACCGGGACGGTCTTCATGAACCGCGCAGACTACCTTGATCCCGGCCTGTGCTGGACCGGCTGCAAGGACACCGGGCGCGGTGGTGGTCTGTCGATCATTGGCTATCACAACCTGACCCGCCCCAAATCCTACCATCTGAAAAAGGCCTGAGCCGATGACTCTGACTGCAAACTGGTCTTACCCCACCGCCATCCGATTTGGCGCGGGCCGTATCTCTGAAATCGCCGAGGCCTGTGCCGCCGCCGGGATCACCAAACCCCTGCTGGTGACAGACCGTGGCCTGAAGGACATGGCAATCACAACCAAGACGCTGGACCTGCTAGAGGCCGCTGGCCTGGGACGCGCAATCTTTGCCGATGTGGACCCCAACCCCAACGAAAAGAACGCTGAGGCCGGTGTGCGTGCGTTCAAGGATGGCGGCCATGACGGCGTGGTGGCCTTTGGCGGCGGCTCTGGCCTTGATCTGGGCAAGTTGGTGGCCTTTCTGGCGGGGCAAACCCGCCCCCTGTGGGACTTTGAGGATATCGGCGACTGGTGGACACGCGCCGACGCCGACGCCATCGCGCCCATCGTGGCGGTGCCCACAACCGCCGGCACCGGGTCAGAGGTCGGTCGCGCCTCGGTCATCACCAATTCCGAAACCGAGCAGAAAAAGATCATCTTTCACCCGAAATTCCTGCCTTCGGTGGTGATCTGCGATCCTGAACTGACCGTCGGAATGCCGAAATTCATCACCGCTGGCACCGGGCTGGATGCCTTTGCCCATTGTGTCGAGGCGTTCTGCTCGCCGCACTATCACCCGATGTCGCAGGGCATCGCGCTGGAAGGCATGCGGCTGGTCAAAGACTACCTGCCCCGCGCCTATGCCGATGGCACCGATCTGGAGGCACGCGCGCATATGATGTCCGCCGCCGCCATGGGCGCCACCGCCTTTCAAAAGGGGCTGGGCGCAATCCACGCCCTGTCGCACCCCATCGGCGCGATCTATCACACCCACCACGGCACCACGAACGCGGTCTGCATGCCGGCAGTCCTGCAATTCAACAAGCCCGCCATCACCGACGTTCTGGGGCAAGCGGCGAACTATCTTGGCATCGACGGCGGGTTTGACGGATTCTGCGCATTCGTGGACGATTTGAACGACAGCATGGGCATTCCCAAGTCGCTCGCCGGACTGGGCATCGAGAACCCCGATATCGACCGCATCGTGGCGGGTGCTTTGATCGACCCCAGCACCGGCGGCAACCCGGTCGAAATGACGGCACAGAACACGCGCGACCTGCTGTTGCGGATTGTCTGAGCGTGACCGACTAGGGGCGCCCTCGACAGGGGGCGGCTACCGTCAGGCCGGTTCAAAAAGGCCTGCGGTCGTCCTCTGGCGCTAAGCCGGGGGACGACCGCTAGATTGCATGTCCCGAACAGTGGCAGCAACCTGCGCGGCTTGGCGTGGTGCCTTGGCCCGCAGGTCACATACCCAAGCGCAGTCGGAAAAGACCCGACCTACGCGCCCGTCACCCGCCAGATCACGTCACCCACGTCATCCGCCATCAGAAGTGACTTTCCGTCCGCCCCGATCGTCACGCCAACCGGACGCCCGTAGGCAATCTTTTCATCGTCGGACAGGAAACCGCTCAGGATGTCACGCGGCGGGCCACTTGGCGCGCCGTTTGTGAACGGGACAAAGATCAACTTGTAGCCGCTCAGCTTGGAGCGGTTCCATGATCCATGCTGTCCGATCACCATGCCATCGCCGAAACCGGGCAAGGTGCCTTCGGGCATCCAACACAACCCAAGCGACGCCGTATGCCCGCCCAACGCATAATCCGGCGTGATCGCGCGGGCGACCAATGCCGCGTCTTGCGGTACCCGGTCGTCCACGGTGCTGCCCCAATAGCAATAGGGCCAGCCGTAAAAGCCCCCTTCCTGCACCGAGGTCAGGTAATCCGGGGGCGTCTCATCCCCCAGACCGTCGCGTTCATTGACAACGGTCCAAAGCACCCCGGTTGTCGGCTCCCATGCCATGCCGACGGCATTGCGCAGGCCCGAGGCAAAGATGCGGGCGTTTCCAGTCTCGACATCCAGTTCCCAGATCGCCGCGCGGCCCTCTTCGACCGCCATGCCCTGATCCGCGATGTTCGACAAAGACCCGACGCCCGCATAAATCTTTGAGCCATCCGGCGACACGATCAGGCTGCGTGTCCAGTGACCATGCGGCTTGAACTCGACCAGCCTTTGGCCGGGTCCCGCCAACGATGTGGCATCCGGAGTGTACTCGAAAGCCACAATTCCATCTGTATTGCCAAGGTAGAATTTGGTCCCGATCAGCGCCATGCCAAAGGGCTGGTTCTGGTTTTCGACAAAGACTTCGCGGATCTCGGCGACGCCGTCACCATCTGCGTCGCGCCACAAAGAGACACGGTTGGCACTCTTGCCGATTGCCTTGGCCCGTCGCATTGTGGCTTGCGCCGCGTGGTCCATCAGGGTTTTGGGCGGTCCTGCCTGCTCTTTCGATTCCGCCACAAGGACGTCGCCGTTGGGCAGAACCTCGATCCACCGGGGATGCTCTAGCCCGGTTGCAAATGCGTTGACCTTGAGGCCGGGCGCGCATGTCGGGACGTGACCGTCCTTCCACCCTTGGGCAACGGGCATCTTCAACGTCATGATACCCTGCTTCTTGGCATCCGGAATCTGCGGTTGCGCACCGACAGCCTGATGTGCGGGTGATCCCATACGGCGCAAGAGCGCCACCGTTCCACCTACCAATGCGGTCGCTTTGGCGATAAATTCCATGTCTGGCCTCCAAGCTGATCACGGTCCAACCTAGCGTCGGTCCGAAATCCAAAACAGCAACTTCTCGCCCATGCCGATTGGCCAGACGAGACGTCCCGATGTGCAGCGGGACTTCGGAGATGTCCAGCAAAACCCTGCGGATTTCGGATGTTGGCTGCGCTGTGTATGGCGGTCTGATTTTGGGGGACGACCTCGGGTTGAGGCCGTCAAGACAAACACCTTACCCAATGTCACTTGACCTGAACGGGCCTACCAACGGCATTGCACGCCGGACTAACGGCCAGACCCGGCTGGTGATCCCGCACCAACCAAAGCCTAGACAAAAGCTTGGCAAGCGCAGTTTCCAGCGGCCCTAAGACACCCTGCCCGCACGTGGCGACGTCAGGTTTTGCGGATGTGATAGCGTTTCATCTTTCGGTACAACGTCGGTCGGGAAATGCCCAGAACCGCCGACACACGCGTCAAGTTGCCGTTCTCCGCGATGATGGTGCGCCGAATGGCGCTGGCCTCAATGCTTTCCAGATCACCCGAATTGCCGCCAAGAATATGTTCCAGAGAGTCCACGTCGCTGCCTTCGTAGTCGTCAAGGATCTCCGGCGGCATATCCCGTTCCGTCACCACGTTGTCGGTCTTGATCAGGTAGAACCTCTGGATCACATTGCGCAGTTCGCGCACGTTGCCCGGCCACTTGTACCCCTTCAATTTCTCCAGTGCCTTATCGGTAAAGATAATCGGCGGACGGTTGGTTTCCGCCGCGAAGATCACAGAGAAATGGTGGACCAGATCCACAACATCATTGCCACGCTCGCGCAGCGGCGGCACCTCAATCGTCATGACGCTGATGCGATAGAACAAGTCGCGGCGAAAGTTCCCCTTTTCGATCTCGGTCCGCAGATCGCGGTTCGTCATCGCGACAAGCCGCACATCGACCGGGCGTCGCTGGTTGTCGCCGACCCGGTAAATCGCGCGCTGCTCTAGCGCCCGCAACAGGTAAGGCTGCAATTCGATGGGCATATCACCGATCTCGTCCAGACACAGCAGGCCTTTGTTGGCCAGTTCGAACTTGCCCACCCGTCCACCGCGCGTCGCACCGGTGAAAGCGCCGTCAGCATAGCCAAAAAGTTCTGCACCGATCAGGTCGCTGGAAATGGCGGCACAATTAACCGGCACATAGGGGGCTTTGGCATTTGGCAGCCGGTCGTGGATCAGCCGCGCGAACAGTTCTTTTCCGACGCCGGTTTCACCGTGGATCAGGACCGACACATTGGCCATCGCGGCCCGTTCCGCCAGCCCGATTGCGTCGATCATCTTCGGCGACGACCCGACGATCTGAATTTGCTCTTCGGCCACATTGGCACGCGGCTTGATCTTGCAGCTCTCTCTGCTGTTGGATTTCAGCCTGCTCTTGTCTTTCAAAAACAGCGCCGCCCCGCGGAACACGCCTTCGAGTTTCAGTCTCTCGATGCCTTCCGCTTCGACGTTGAGAGGCAGTAGTTTCGGGATGTCCTGATCTGACAGACCTTCGAGTTTTGGCAGCAGCTTGTGGCCGACCGACAATTCCCGGGCACTGCGGAGCACGCCGTCATTCAGACCCCGTCGAAACAGGACCCGACCAGCCTGATCCACCAGAACGACACTGTCATGCGCGCGCGAGTAGTCAGACATCAGAAAGGCTTCGAGCAGTTGGGTGCGTTCCGCCTGTCGCTGTTCGGCCAGCGCGATCTCTATTTCCCGTGCCATAGCCAGCACCAAGGCCACGTTGTGTTGTTGAAAGATCTGCGGCGGACCGGATAAATCAACCACCCCGATCACTGTCTGGGTCAGCGGGTCATGGATGGGCGCGCCCGCGCAGGTCCACGACTGCACGCCTTCGACGAAATGTTCGCTGGCATGAACATAGGCCGGTTTTCCGGTTTGCAGAACCGTCCCGATCCCATTGGTGCCGATCATGCTTTCGTTCCAGTCGCCACCAATCTCAAGGTGGATTTCCTGACCTTCGTCGAGCACGAGTTCATCGCCAATCGCGTCGATGATAACGCCCTGATCGTCGGCGAGGATCAGGATGGTCTTGGCTTCGACCAGATGCGGCTCCAGCCGTTTAAACGCCGAAGATGCCGCCCGTCGCAGGGCGGCATTGCGTTCGCGCCGCAAAAAGATCTGGTTCTCGTCCACGATCTTACGCGATGCCGGACTACAGGCATCGACGCCCATTTTCTTGCTGCGCTTCCAGGAATCCAGAATCTCGTCGCGAACGGTCACCCGCCCTTCGTCGGCCCCCGTTCCAGAGGTAAGGAAGCGTTCCCAAGCGTTGCGGGTCTCATTTTCCGAATAGCTGGAGTTGTTTGGCAATCACTCGGCCCTCTTGCTTTTCGATCCTGTTGCTTTGGCCTTTTCAAAGCCAAAACGCCGTTTCCTTCCGACTCTTTACTTTGGTCACTAATTAGCGGGCTTGTCGATCAGTCCTCTGATGGAACAAGCAGAGACTCCAGTTGCGCAGCAAGATCCGCTTCGGTGAACGCCTCAGTCAGTTCCACCTGATCAAGATGACCGATCAGGTCAGCCACCTCTGCATCGACCGGAGAAAAGAACCCGTTTTCCTTTGTGCACAGCACGAAACGTTTGGACATGAAGTTGCCCCGGATCTCTCCCAACATCTGAAGCTGAAGACCGCTTGCCTTATCGACAAGAACAACGCGGTTGTTCAGGCTGATTTTGACATAAGGTTCAGGCACGTCGACGCGGTTCCGCGCCTTGAGGTCATGGATGATCAGGCCGTCAGGCTTTGGACCTTCCTTGCGCCGCGCCTCATCGGCGCGCATCTGCGAATAGCCGCCGCCGCTGATCTGGTCAGCCAGCTTGCGTATCGTACCCGCGTTTTCGGACAAAATCCGCTTGGCCTTCACGTCTTCCAGACGCGGACCATCGCGTTTCGAAAAAATGTCCACCACCTGTTCCTCCCATTGCGAGAACCTACCAAGCAGGCAGGTCGATTTCCATTGTTATTCGCGGTGCCCCCATCCATTGGACAGCGGTCTTCCGCGATGTTCAAAGATGGTTCGATCCGGTCGGTCTTGTTTTTCCCCTCAGGGTCAACGGCTTCCCGGTCACCTTGGTGATCCCGGGCCAGACAGGCCGGCCCGGGATCTGTTCAGAAACTCAACACAGTTTTATTCACCGGACCGGTTCAATGACCTCAGTTCAGGTCAAACCGGTCCGCGTTCATCACCTTGGTCCATGCCGCAACGAAGTCCTGGACAAACAGCGGCTCATTGCCAGTGCTTGCATAGACCTCTGCCAACGCCCGCAGTTGCGAGTTGGAGCCAAACACCAGATCGACGCGCGAAGCGGTCCATTTCTTGGCGCCACTGGCACGGTCACAACCTTCGAATACCCGCTCGTCGCCGTTGATCGGCATCCATTTGGTGTCCATGTCGAGGATGTTCGCAAAGAAGTCGGCGGTAAGCGTTCCGGGGCGGTTCGTCAGAATGCCCAAGGCCGACTGGTCATAGGTCACGCCAAGGCTGCGCAACCCGCCAACCAGCGCCGTCATTTCCGGCGCGCTGAGGCCCAGCAGTTGCGCCTTGTCGATCAGCAGCGCCTCCGCCGGAACGGTGTAGGCCGCTTTTTCGTAGTTGCGGAAACCGTCAGCGACAGGCTCCATCGGATCAAAGGACCCGGCGTCAGTCTGTTCCGCGCTGGCATCGGTTCTGCCGGGCGTGAACGGAATAGCGATATCCTGCTCACCGTCGCGGGCGGCCTCTTCGACCGCTGCGTTGCCTCCCAGAACAATCAGATCGGCCAGTGAGACCTTCTTGCCGCCCGACGCGCCCCCGTTGAAATCCGCCGCAATGCCGCTGATGACATCCAGAACGCGGGCAAGCCGGGCCGGTTCGTTGACCTCCCAGTCTTTCTGCGGGGCAAGGCGAATGCGCGCGCCATTGGCCCCGCCGCGCTTGTCCGAACCACGGAACGTCGACGCAGAGGCCCATGCCGTCCAGACAAGATCCGTCACCGACAGGCCAGAGCCCAGGATTTCCGCCTTCAGTTCGGCGATATCCTTATCGTCGATCAGAGGGTGATCCACCGCCGGAACCGGATCCTGCCAGATCAGGTCTTCGGACGGGACCTCTTTGCCCAGATAGCAGGCCTTGGGCCCCATATCGCGATGGGTCAGTTTGAACCATGCGCGGGCAAAGGCCTCTGCAAAGTCGTCGGGATTTTCGTGGAACCGCTTGGAGATAGGGCCATAGACCGGGTCCATCCGCATCGCCATGTCGGCAGTGGTCATCATCACCGGCACCTTGCGGCCTGATCCATCGACCTGTGGCGCATGATCAATGTCCCGCAGTTCCTTGGCGTGCCAGATATGCGCGCCAGCGGGGCTTTTGGTCAGTTCCCAGTCATAGCCGAACAGCACATCGAAATAGCCGTTGTCCCATTGCGTCGGGTTTGCCGTCCACGGCCCTTCGATGCCAGAGGTCGTGGTGTCCACGCCCCTGCCCGTCTTATGGCCGTTCTTCCAGCCAAACCCCATGTCCTGTAGCGGGGATGCTTCGGGTTCGGCGGCCACCAGAGCCGGATCGCCCGCGCCATGCGCCTTGCCAAAGGTATGCCCGCCCGCAACCAGCGCCACCGTCTCTTCGTCGTTCATCGCCATCCGGCCAAAGGTGTCGCGGATATCACGGCCAGAGGCGATGGGATCGGGATTGCCGTTCGGCCCTTCGGGATTGACGTAGATCAGACCCATCTGCACGGCGGCGAGCGGGTTTTCCAACGCGCGGTCGCCGGAATAGCGCGCATCCCCCAGCCAATCCGTCTCTGACCCCCAATAGATGTCTTCTTCCGGGGCCCAGACATCTTTGCGCCCGCCAGCAAAGCCAAAGGTCTGGCTGCCCATGCTTTCGATGGCGACATTGCCGGCAAGGATCATCAGATCGGCCCATGACAGCGCGTTGCCGTATTTCTCTTTGATCGGCCACAACAGCCGCCGCGCCTTGTCCAGATTGCCATTGTCCGGCCAAGAGTTCAGCGGTGCAAACCGTTGCGTGCCGGTTGATGCGCCACCGCGCCCGTCGGCGGTGCGGTAGGTGCCCGCGCTGTGCCACGCCATGCGGATAAAAAACGGTCCGTAGTGGCCATAATCGGCGGGCCACCAGTCCTTGCTGTCGGTCATCAGCCCGGTCAGGTCGGCCTTGACCGCGTCCAGATCCAGCGCCTCGAACGCCTTGGCATAGTCGAACCCTTCGGGCATCGGATCAGAGGCCGGTCCGTGCTGATGCAGGATCCGCAGGTTAAGCTGGTTCGGCCACCAGTCCCGGTTGCTGCGTCCCGCGACATTTGTCGCGCCGTGCATCACAGGGCAACCGCCCCCCAGACGCATGTCATTCCCGTCCATTGTTTCTCTCTCCCTCATTCGGAATTTTTGGTTTGGCTCATGCGCCCAAGCGCACTTAGGCGGCGCCCCGTCTGGCGGGGCACCGGTCACTTGTGGATACGGCCCTCTCAGAGGGTCTGGCGGTTCAGTTCCGAGGCGATGAAATCGGCTTGCCGGATTGCCAGTGCCACGATGGTCAACGTCGGGTTTTCCGCCGCCCCTGTCGTGAACTGACTGCCGTCCGACACAAAGAGGTTGGCGATGTCATGGGTTTGCCCATGCGCATTGACCACCCCGTCGCGTGCGTTGGTTGACATCCGGTTGGTGCCCAGATTGTGGGTCGACGGATAGGGCGGCGTTGGAAAGACCCGCGTCGCGCCCACCGCCTCGTAAACCGCGATACCCTGCTTGTAGGCATGGCTGCGCATGGCGATGTCATTGGGGTGATCGTCGAAATGCACATCGGCCACCGGCAATCCGTGCTGATCGGTCACGCCGTGGTTCAGGGTGATCCGGTTGGTCTCCTGCGGCATGTCCTCACCGACAATCCACATCCCGGCCATGTTCTCATAATGGTCGAGCGCGGTGGTGAACTCGCGCCCCCAGCCACCGGGATCAAGGAAGGCCGCCATGAATGGCAGTCCTAGCGCCAGCGTTTCCAGCTCATAACCACCGACAAAGCCGCGCGACGGATCGTTAACCGCCTCGTCCTGAATGATGCCCGCCATGGTGGTGCCGCGCCACATGCGCACCGGTTTGTCAAAGGTGGCATAGACCGAGCCGGTCACATGCCGCATATAGTTGCGCCCCACCTGCCCCGAACTGTTGGCCAGCCCGTCCGGGAACATCGACGAAGCCGAGTTCAGCAGCAGTCGCGGGCTTTCGATCGAGTTGCCCGCCACGCAGACAACGCGCGCCTTTTGCTGCTGTTGGTTGCCATCGGCGTCCACATAGACAACGCCTGTCACCTTGCCTTGCTGGTCATGCTCGATCCGCATCACATGGCACCGCTCGCGCACCTCCAGATTTCCGGTCGCTTCCCCGCGCGGAATGTCGGTGTAGGCGGACGACCACTTGGCCCCCCACTTGCAGCCCTGAAAGCAAAACCCCGTCTGTTGGCAGGCCAATCGGTCGTCATTGTCGGCGGAGTTGATCGCCATTCGACCGGTGTGGACCTTTTCATAGCCCAACGCCTTGGCGCCTTTTTCAAAGACCTTGTAGTTGTTGTTGCCCGGCAGACCGGCGCGGCCATTGGTGCGGGTTACGCCCAGCTTATCCTCGGCCTTGGTGTAATAGGCGTCCATCTCACGCGGGTCGATCGGCCAATCCAGCAGGTTCGCGCCCTGCACATCGCCATAGGTCGTGCGCGCCTTCCATTCGTGATCCTGAAAGCGCAGCGAGGCCCCCGCCCAATGGGTTGTGGTGCCGCCGACCGCCTTGACGATCCACGCGGGCAAGCCGCTGAAGTCCTTGGCCACGCGCCAATCGCCTGACGTCGTCCGGGGATCGGTCCAGGCCAGTTGGCCAAAGCTGTCCCATTCGTCGTTGATATAATCCTCGGGCAGATACCTGCCGCCCGCTTCCAGCGCGACCACCGAGACGCCTTTTTGGGCAAGTTCATTGGCCAGCACACCGCCACCGGCGCCGGTTCCGATGATGACGACGACGTTGTCATCGTTCAGATCAAAAGGTGCAGTCATTGCTCTAACCCCCTCAAAGCCAATTGATGTCGTCGAAACCGCGGTCGATGTAGCCGCCTTTGGTAAAGCTCTCGCCCTCGTAGCCAAAGATCGGCCAGACGGCCTTTTGGTTGTAGAGACCCGTCACAAGGCCACCCCGGACCTGCTGGAAGAAGGGGCTGCTTTCCATTGCGCGCAACAGGTCCACCCGGTCTCGCTCCCAGCCGATGTCGATATACCTGGCGTATCCGATGCCCTGCGCGGCGGCGTTCAGCCCGGCAATTCCGGCTTCGATCGCAGCAGCGGATTCGGCGGTGTCATAGCCCTTGACCGCGATGGCGTAGAATTCATCCGCCACCTGATCATGCGGATAGATATCGCGCGCCATCTGGATCAGCGTCGCCATGGTTTCCGGCTTCAGGTGCGCGACCTCGACCGCCCAGTTGGCGGCCTTGGCCTGTCCGGCGACAAAGCCGGTGCCGATGGCGAAACTTGCTCCGAACAGGGCGCTTTGCGACAGCAGCTGGCGTCGTGTCAGTGTTTGCTTGCGAATTGACATGGTGTCCTCCCTTTCCTTGATTGCGCTTATTTGAAACGTCCCGCCCTTTGCAGGACCTCGATCTCGTAGCCATCGGGGTCCTGAACAAAGAAGAAGTGGGCCAGCGTCTGCCCGTCATGTTTGAAATCGACCAGCTTGCGAGGGGACAGCCCCGCCGCCTCGAACCGGGCGTGTTCGGCCGCGACGTCCTCGACGCTGACAGCCAGATGGCCATAACCGTTGCCCAGGTCATAAGGCTCGGTCGTGCCCTTGTTGATGGTCAGTTCAAGCTCAAACCCGGCCTCGTCATTGGACAGATAAACAAGGGTGAAGCCGTCGAAATCGATCCGGTCCGCAACGGTCAGACCGAACGCCTTTTGGTAAAAGGCGACAGAGCGGTCCTCGTTCAGCACACGGATCATGGAGTGTATTGCTTTGGCCATTACGTCCTCGGCGGTTGTATGAATTGGGGCCCTGCGGCAATGACAGGGAGGAGCGGGCCGCAGGGCAGACGCCTTGGTCAGAGGATTGGGTCCCCCAAGGCGCATCTGGATACTGAAAGCAGGCGGTCAGGGAACGATCACACCCCGCCCGGTGAACTTGCGATCCTTGAAGTCGGAAATCGCCTGATTGATGTTGGCGAGGCTGTATTCGGTCTGGTGCATCTTCACCAAGCCGTCGGCGTTCAGCTCCATCAACTCGACCAGTTCGACGAAATCGCCCACGAGGCTGCCGCCGATCTTGATCTCATTGGCGACCAGTTCCAGCGTCGGCACCTCGACCGTGCCGCCATAGCCGACCATGATCAATTCACCGCCCTGGCGCAGCAGCTTCCAGCAGATGTTTTCGGTCCCGTGCTCACCGACGAAATCGATCGCCACATGCGCGCCGCCGCCGGTGACCTCCTTGACCTGCTCGATCAGATCCGGGCCGCCGTCCAGAACAATGTCCGCGCCCAGTTCCCGCGCCAGCGCCTGCGCCGCAGGTTCCCTGTCCACTGCAATGATCCGCGCACCAGAGGTGTGCTTGAGCACCTGAAGCGCGATGTGGCCCAGCCCGCCGATCCCCAAAAGCAGGATATAGCCGCCGGGGTTGACCAGCTTGGCGGCCTTCTTGGCGGCGCGGTAGGCGGTGATGCCCGCATCGGCCATCGGGGCCACGGACAGCGGCGTGATGCCGGTGTTCAACTTGATCAGGGACTTTTCGCTGGTCTTGAAATACTCGGCAAAGCCGCCGTCCAGACCAAGGCCCGGGAACAGCCCGTGATCGCAATACATATCATGGCCGTAGCGGCAGTTCAGACAGATACCGCAGCTGTTGAACGGATGGCAGATCACCGCGTCACCGGGTTTGACAGAGGTTACGGCGCTGCCGACATCCTCGACCCAGCCCGCATTCTCGTGGCCCAGAGTGTACGGCAAAAGGCTGCCTTCTCCGTCCATGATGTCCTTCCACACCCCTTCGATGATATGCAGGTCGGTGCGGCATAGGCCGGCCGCGCCGACCTTGACGATCACCTCATTCGGGGCGGTGATCGTGGGGGCGCTTACGTCTTCGATCCTGAGTTGGACGTTCATCGCGGGGTCGTATTCGTATAGTCTTGCTGCTTTCATGATCTCATTCCTTCGGACTGATGGGGCCGGCTCGGACATGGGCCGGCCCCGTGATTTCACAGAGAGGTCAGGCCCGGCCCAGCAGTTCGGAACCGCCACCAAGGGCAGGTCCTTCGGTCGGATCGGCCTCACCTTCGTCGAGATCGCCAACAAGGGTTTCGGTCGTCAGGATCAGGGTCGCGACAGAGGCGGCATTGACCAGTGCGCTGGCCGGCACACGCGCCGGGTCGATGATTCCGGCGGCGTACATGTCGCCAAAGACGCCCGTTGCCGCGTTGTAGCCATGGCCCGGCGCGCCTTCGGCCACCGCCTGCGCCACAGCGGCAACATCCGCCCCCGCATTGCGCGCAATGCGACGCACTGGGTCGGTCAGGATCGACCGGACAAGCTGAATGCCCTTGGCCACGTCACCCAGCGCATCAAGGTTGTCGAGACAGGACCCGATCTGCGCCAGAGCCGTGCCGCCACCGGCGACCACACCGTCCTCAGCCGCCGCCTGAACCGCGCAAAGCGCATCTTCGATCAGCTGGATCGTCCGCTTTTGTTCGACCGGGGTGAAACCGCCCGCATAAATGATCGCGCTGCCGCCGGTCAGCTTGGACAGGCGCTCACGCAGCTTGTCCTTGTCGATGTTGGGCGGCGCGTTGTCATGCTGACGCTGCACCTGATTGCGACGTGCCGTGATCGCATCCGGATCGCCCTCGCCCCGCAGGATCGAGGTACCAGAGGCATGCGAGCGCACGGTTTCTGCCCCGCCAAGCTGCGCACGGGTGACGTTTTCGATCTTTTTGCCCAGATCGCGCGCCAGAACCTCGCCGCCGGTCAGGATGGCCAGATCGTCCATCATCGCGGTGCGCCAGTTGCCGTATTCCGGCGGATGCACGATCAGGTATTTCCCCGCCCCTCCGTTTTCGAGCAGTTTGACCACCACTTCGGGCGCGATCTCTTCGGCGACAATCAGCAGCGGCCGGTTTTCGCCATCCGCGATGGAAATTGCCTGATCCAGAATCTCAGGCTTGAGGATTTTTTGATCCGTCAACAGGATCAGGGGATTGCGCAGCACCGCTTCCATGTTCTCGCGGTCCGTGACCATGTGGTGAGAGATGTATCCGCGCTCAAAGGACATGCCTTCGACCACTTCCATCGTAGTCTCGATGGTCACGCCAAAGTCAGCGGAAATCACGCCATCGCGGCCGACGCGGCTGTAGGCTTCGGCCACCAGTTCGCCCAGTTTGGGATCGGTTGACGACACGCGCGCCACGGCCTGAAGGTATTCGGGGTGATCGTCGCAGCTAAGCGATGAGGCATCAATCGCGGCGACAACCCGCGACACGGCAAGGTCGATGCCCTTGCACAAATCTACCGGTTTCGCACCTGCGTCGGTCAGATCAACGCCGCGCTGGATCAGCGCATTGGCCAGCACGATTGCCGTCGTGGTGCCGTCCCCCGCCACATCGTTGGTCTGCATCGAGACTTCGCGGACAACCTGCGCGCCCATGTTCTCAAACCGGTCGCGCAACGCGATTTCTGATGCGATGCTGACGCCGTCGCGGGTGACAAGCGGTGTACCCACCGGGCGGTCGATCATCGCGTTCAGCCCCTTGGGGCCAAGGGTGGGTTCCACCGCCGCGGCCAGCCGGGCAACCCCGCGGGCCAGACAGTTGCGGGCAACCTTGCCATGTACCATGAGTTTAGCCATATCTTCCTCCTTCGCCGCGGGGCCTTACCCGGGCGTCCTCCCTAAAGTTTCTTGGTGTTTCCGCGGCCTAGCGGCGCGCGCCGACCTCTTCACGGGGCGGCACGCGCCCTGCGATGAAATCGACCAGCGTCGGACCGTCCGGTCCGATCTCGACCTCTTTGTAACGTGTCTTGGCCAGTCCCCGGCACAGCGCGCCGTTGAACTCCATGTTGATCCGCGTGCTGCGCAGGCGGGCAAGATGTTCCGACAGGTCCACCGGCTGAATTGGCTGCCCTTCCCATGTTGGGAACGCCAGATCAGCGGAGGCTTTCGCCAGCCCTTCGGCCATCAACAGTTCGATGTAACGCGGTGTCTGACGAAGCTCCTCTTCCCCTTCGAAACGCACCATGCGCAACTGGCCAAGCGTCATCGACACGATCTCTGCCGGGCACAGGCCAAGCCCCTGCAACCCCAACATCACGGTTTCCTGACGGCGATCGAACGCCTTGGCCAGGAAAGTCTGCACCACTTCGTCCAGCCGGGCACCATCACAGTACTCGGCAAAGACGTCGTGATATTCACGCCCGCTGTTGACCCCTTCGTTGACCTTGTCACCAAAGCAATGGTCGTTCAGGTGCACATTGGCCTCGACCACCCACGGAAGGGCCATCACCTCGCGCCGGATACCGAAGGCCATCAGGAACGCGAAGTTCGGCGAACACCAGTAGGTGGGGAGCCGAAAATCGACTCTCACCTGTCTTGCATCCGTCACCTCGATCCGCTCGACAAAGCCCATGTCGGTAATGGGCTCGTCGAGTTCCGGGTCCGTCACAGCGTCGAGACGCTCCCAGACTTCGATCTCCAGTTCAGCCTGTAGATTGGCAACCAGCATCGGATCACTCCGCCGCGATCTGGACGGGGGAACCGGCCAGTTGGGACTTCTTGGCCTCGACGTCGATGTTGTACAGCTTGGCCGCGTTCAGCCCGAGGATCTTTTCCTTGATCTCGTCGGTCAGTTGCACGCCACCACGCTCGGCAGAGATGTCCTCGGGGATCTGATAGTCCCAGAACTTCTCGACCAGCCATTTCGGCGTCCAGATCGCGTAGTCCGACCCGAACAGGATCTTGTCCTCACCGATCCACCACAGCAATTCCGCCATGACTTCGCCAAAGTAGCGCGGGCGCGAATGGATGAAGGGCATCACCACCGCGAGCCCGGCATAGACATTGGTTTCCTGCGTCGCGATCCAGCAGAAATCATCCAGGCGCGGCAATCCGCAATGCTCAACGATCCAGTTCAGGTTCTGGAAATCGGTGGCGGCATAGTCCACGTCATCGACGCTGAAGGCGTCCTTGGACAGCGGAATGATGGTCGGGCCCTTGTGGACGTGGATGTTCTTGATGCCCAGCTTGTCGCACAGCTCAAAGCACTTGTAGGCCGCAGGATCGTTGAGCGCCCAGCCCTTGCTGTCGCCATGCCATTCGGCAGTGTACATCTTCACGCCGGAAATGTCGTAGGTTTCCTTCATGTAGTGGATGTATTCCAGCGCCTGCTCACCATCGCGCGGATCGAAAGACCCGTTGACGATAAAGCGTTCGGGATGACGCTTGGCCATCTCGTTCGACCGTTCCAGACAGCCAAAGCCCTGCTTGTAGAAATCCTTCAGAACAGTGGTCTGGATGATCGCCATGTCGTCAGGACCGTCAACAAACAGGTCGCGATAGATGTCGTCCTCGGACTGCTTGTCGAACTTGGCCTTTTCCCACAGCTCTTCGGGCGGGCTGAGGTTGGTATGATAGGCATAAAAGCAGTCAATGAATTGCTTGCCGTGCACGTTGGCCTGATTTTCCGGGCTGCCGTCCCAGAAATGGGTGTGCCCGTCGAGCACGAAAACCTCTTTGCCTTGCGGTGTCTTGAACATGGTGTCCTCCCTGAAGTGTCGATAACGTGTCTGGTGCGCTTCCGGGGCCGACGCGGCGGTGGCCCCGGAAGGGTTCAAATGCGGGTCAGATGTATTCCATGACCTCGTTCATATCGCCGAACAGGATCACCGTGTCGTCATCGACCCGGACCATGCGGCCATAGTGGGTGGAGGTGTTGACCTCGAAGGTCTCGGCCGTCATTTCGCGGCCAAGGAACTCGGTGATCTCATCCATCTTGAAGATCAGCTTGCCTTCGCCGTCGATCCGGATGGTTGCCGGGTTGTAGGTCACGGTCACCTTCGGATCCTGCCCCATGAACTCGGCGATGGCGCGGGCCTCGACGGAGTCGTTCATGGTGACGCCACACTCGTGCGAAACTTCGCGTGAGCTCAGGTCGATGTCCTTCATCGCCTTGAAGATGTTCTGCTTGGTCGCATTGCGCGCTGTGCTAGACATGTTTCAATTCCTTTTCAGAGGTTTATTCGAGGCCCAGCTCGGCGAGGATATGGCTCAGGCGTTCATGAGAGACGGCTTTGACGTCTTCAAATGACACCGGTTTGGAGTGCGGCTGCGACCAGATCGGCTGCAGTGCGGCGGCGGCCTTTTCGGCAAGGTCGCGGTGCTTGGCCAGCCAGGTCTTGAACAGCGCCTTGTTCTGGGCACCAAACTGTTCATCGTTGGCCAGCAGGTAGATCAGGTCGACCGTGTTCGCGAGATTGCGCTCATAGTCGGCCTCGGCGGCGGAAATCACCGGCGGCGTGATGAAGTCGTTGTTGGCAGCAGCAGCCTGCATGAAGAAGCCAGAGCGCAGCAGTTCGCCCACCAGCGGCTCGAACACGATGTTGATGGCGAAATACTGCTCCAGATAGTCCTCAGAGCCCATGATCGTCTCGATCGCCAGACGGCACGGCTGCCAGATTGGATCTTCCAGCCAGGTCTTCTTGCCCAGCGTGTCGTCCCAGCCGTCGATGTCCATGCCGATCTCGGCCAGGTACAGCGTGATGTCCTGTGTCAGGCGCATCTTGTAGGACGAGTTGGTCAGCGTGGCGTTGTTGATCATCTGGGTGTAGCCATAGCGCTGCGCCTGCATGAGCGAGGTGCCAAGGCCGAATTCCGCGTGCTTCCACGCGCCCAGATGTTTCTGCAGAACGGTTTGCCATGCCTTGTCGAACGTCCGGTGCGCACCGGCCTTGCGGGCGTTGGTGATGACGTTCTGTACCATCGTCTCGATCTTGGCCTGACGCTGGTAGTGGGTCCGTTCCCATTCCTGATCGGGCGCGCGGAAGGCATGCCAGTTGGACGACTGCGCAGCGGTGTTGCCCTTTTCGTAAGCGCCGCCGCCCTTGCCGCCTTCGAACTCGATGATCCAGTTCTGGATCAGATAGCGTTCGGGATCGGGTTGCACGTCAACCGTGACGTCCTCGTAGTGCGTCGCCCGCTTTCCGCGCGGCTCAAAGTAGTTGTACTTGCGGCTTGTCGAGCCAACGAATTGCGCGGCACCTGCGGCACCGGATCCGACTGAGCTGGATGTTGCGACCATGGTAGTCTCCCTTGGTTTCTTAGTTCACGTCACTAGCGTTCGGACCGAATTCAGTGGCCCGAAGAACCGGAAGTGGGGGTGAACTTGTCGTAGAAAATGCGGTCGGTTTCGAAGTCGTGCATGAACAGCACCGGCGACAGGGCATCGATCATCGGCGGCGGACCACAGGCGTAGACATCGCCCTCGCCATCAATCCCAAGCGCCTTCAGCCGGGTATCGACACATTCGTGCACAAAGCCGCGTTCGCCGGTCCAGCTGTCGTCATCATCGGCATGGCTGAGCACCGGGATAAACTCGACATTCGGATGCGCCGCTGTCAGCGCGCCGATTTCATCCAGCTTGAACAGGTCGTTCTGGCTGCGCGCGCCGTAGAAAAAATAGATCGGGCGATCCTCTCCGCTGGTGACCTGATCGTTAAGGATCGACCAGACCGGTGACATCCCGGACCCAGCACCCACAAGGATCACCGGTCCTTGTCGCTCTTCCCGTCGGAAACACATTCCGTAGGGTCCTTCGACCCGCACTTCGGCACCCGCCTTGATGCCTCCGTCGTCGAGTTCGTTAGAGAACCGTCCGTCTGGGTATTTTTTGATGATGAAGCCAAGTTTTTGGGTTTCGCTCGGCGGATTTGCCATGGAGAACGAGCGTGTAATCTCCTCCCCCATTTCTGTTTTGACCGTGATGTCGACATATTGACCCGCCCAAAATTTGAGAGGCGCGTCCAGTTCGATTTGGACACCGCGAATATCGTGGGTCAGTTTATTGAAATCGACGATCTTTCCGGTGAACTGCTTGACCGGAATGGATTTCGCCAGGACTTCTTCGTCGTAGTTGAGCAGCTCGATCTCGACATCGCTGTAGGCCAGTGTCCGGCACATCAGGATGTGACCGCTGTCCTTTTCCATGTCGTTCAGGGCGAAGGTGGAGTATTTCAGCATCTCCGTTTCGCCGTCCAACTGGACGCACTTGCAAGCCGAACACTGTCCTTCCTTGCATCCGTGGGGCAATGCGATGCCCTGGCGGAATGCGGCATCAAGGATGGTTTCATCCTCTTCGACCTCGAATTCCACGCCTACCGGTTCCAATCGGACTTTGTATGTGTCCGTCATCGTTTCCTCCCTATCCACGTCGCGCGACTTTCGCGCGCTTGGGGGCGGGGGCCGCGTGAACGGCCCCCGCAGTTCTGCAATCAGTTGCAGGGATTGATGGTGAAGCCCGCCTGATACTCGGCGATATGGGCTGCCCGGTCGGTCTCGTTCATGCCGCGCAGCATGTTCAGCGGCGACCGCAGGGTGTGGCCGCGGACGTGCTCCAGCTTCCACATGTCCTTGTTGTCGAACCGGAGGTGCGGCTGCGGCACCAGCGTTTCGCCATCGTCGCGGACAAAGTTGAGATCCTTGACGGCATCCGCCAGATCCCAGCCGTCGTAGACGCTTTCCCATTCGCGCTTGCCCGAGAACTTGCCCATCGCAGGCGTCGGACGCCCTTGATATTCGTCGGCAAAGGCCTCGACGGCGGTCCAGCGGTCCAGTTCGTGCGCAAAGGTGTGCAGCTGACCGTCGATCTCGTCGACCACCATGTCCTCGCGGATGAGGCAGGGCACAAGGCACGACCAGCAACGGTGCGGATAGACATACCCTGTGTCGGTGTTGAAGGTCATAACCGTCTCGCCGGGCTTGGACAGCTTGGCGTACCACTTCCAGTATTCGCCGAACTCCGCGTACCAACCCGGATACTTGTGCTCAAACCACTCGAAATCTTTCTCGGTCTGGGCTTCGATCCGCCAGAAGTTTACCGGCCAGCCGACAGAGAAGAACTGCGCAACTTTGTGGACATAGTTCTTTTCGGTGATCCGCTTCCACGCTTCCTGCACGTCGTCGTGGTGGATCTTCACGCCGTACTTCTCAAGCGGCAGCATGTAGGTCCGGTAGTAGTCCTCAAAGATCCACCGGTGCCACATCTCGGCGTAGGACTCTTTGTCCTTGTCGCGGTTGGTGGTGCCGTATTCGATGAACGTCCCGATGGCGGCATCGACGATGGCGTGGTTCTGCCAGAAGGCATAGCGCAGGTCGCGTTCCAGCAGCAGGTGGTTTTCCGGCTCTTTCAGCGCGGCCATCAGCAGCGAGTGACCATTGCCGATGTGGCGGCTTTCGTCCGACTGCACCGACAGGAACACGGTCGGCAGAGCATAGTCACCGTTGCGCGCGGCCTCGGAGGGCATCGCGACGAACAGCGTGTTGGTGAACGCGGTTTCCGCAACCACCGTCAGGTACATGCAGGCGGCGGTCATGGTATCGCCGGTGATGAACCCCTCGCCGAACTGGCGGCCGATGGTGGTGGCGTAACACTTGCCGAACGCCTCTTCGGTGATGTCAAAGCCGGCCGGGTCGATGTAGTTTTCCATGTACCACTTCTTCAGGTTCATCTGAATCGTGGAGTGGCGGAATTCATCGACCATCTGCATGGTAAAGCCGGTGCGCAGGTCTTCGCCCGGAGACAGACGCGCCACCATGGCCATCGACCGCGCAGCCGAGATTTCCGGGAACGGGATGATCGCCAGGAACAGCTTCATCCACTCGATCCAGCGGGGCTCGACATTGCGGAACATGTCGCCGCGCAGCGCCGCATCAAGCGCGCCGTAAACCCGGTTGTCCTTTTCCTCTTCCATCGGAAAGTAGGAGCGCAGCACCTGTTTCATCGGGTCGCGCGGGGCCTTGGTGATCTTGTAGTCTGTCGGGTAGGTGCTGGCCTCCTGAACATAGGAAGGGTTCCAGCCGAGATCGGAAATCTTCTTGGTTGCCTCCCCGATCGAGATACCACGTTGCGACGTGATCTTATTAAGCGTCAAAGTCATGCCATGAGCCTCCTTAAAGCTCTGCAGCCGGTCGCCCGGCCACCTGTTGGCGGCTTTTGCCGTTGCGTCGTTGAGCGCCTGACGGTCAGGCGCCGGTTCTCGGCAAAGGTTGAAAAGAAGGTCACCGCCCGATGTCGCCGCGCGGGCGACCCGCATCCGGGTGTGTGACCTGTCTCCCTGTCCTTCGTTCTTTGAGCCGCCGCTTGGCTGGCCGCCCGCATCTTGTGTCCTTCTTCTGGCAAGGCTGGTTCCAGAATTTGGAAAACGCGGGCAGAGGTGATAAAATTCGTCCTACTGCACTGTTTTAATGAATTATTTTTTGCGGATTATTTTTGCGCCAGGGATTCTGAGCGCCGAACGCTCAACCTGTCGCAGAGGCGGATTGTCGCATAACGTTACAGCCGTTTCATGGACGTCTTTACAAAGCGTTACACTGTCCGCAACGGCCTGATTTTTCGGACAGGTCGTCGGCTGAATCGGCGCTTGAAAAACCCGCCGAGCGCAGCCGCAATTCTACGATCACGCCTGATGGACCGGCTGATGTCGGCTGTCTTTTCGTCGTCATTTCCGGGGGATTCTGGGGGCAAAAAACGCCGCGCGGACCGCCAGATTTCGCAGCAGACCGGCAGGGTCGGCTCAGGCGCGCAACCTGCGTTTCGCGGCAGGCGATATGCCGATTTCCTGACGGTAGTTGGACACCACCCGCCGCGACACGGTGATGCCTTCGGCTTGCAACAGGGCCGTCATACGCCGATCCGACAGCGGTCTTGCCGGGTCTTCCTTGGCAAGCAACGCCCGAATGCGGGCCTGTACCTGCGGTTTGGAAAACAACGTCTGGGCAGAGGCCGTGCCCGCAAACAAGGACCGGCCAACGGTTATTCCGTTCGGCCCCTCGATCAACAACCCGCTGAGAACACGGCTGACCGTGCTAAGGTGAAACCCTGTTTTCTGCGCGATCTCCGACATGGTCATCGGCTTCAACGCCGATGCGCCAGACCGGAAAAACGCGCCCTGGCGGTCAACCAGTACGGCCACCACCTGCCGCAAAGCGGATTGCCGCACGTCCAACGCCTGTTTCAGCGCCCGCGCGCGCGCCAAAGCCTCACGCGCATCAGCGGTCTGGCCATGCCTCGGCAGTGGAACAATCTCAATTTCGCGATGCAAGGCAGATAGATACTCGATGTCCCAGCCGTCGCCACGTGGCGTGATCCGCACATCCGGTTCACGCGCCAAGGTTGGATCAGTGGCAAAGGCGCTGCCGGGTTTCGGGTCCAGCCGCCGGATCTGTCCAAGGCAGTGCCGAACGCGTTCTTCGTCCAGCCCCGTTGCCTCGACAAGGCCGTGAATTCCGCCAACTTCCAGCGTGGAAAGCGCAGCCAAAACGCGCCTCATGTCATCGCTTACCGGTCCCTTGTCCTCAAGTTGCAACCGCAGGCAATCCTCCAGATTTCGGGCAAACAGCCCGGCTGGCTCTACCCGCTTTTGCACTACGCGCAACGCCGCTTCGACCAGTTCAGGCGAAATTCCAAGGGTCTTGGCGATCTCTTCGGGCGCGCGTCCCAGCCACCCCGACGGCTCCAGCTCTTCCATGAAGGCGGTGATGATCCGCTCCATCAGACCACCCTCGGCGATCAGGCCCGCCAGCGCGCGCGCGACGTGTTCATAAAGGCTGCCTGCCTCCGCAACAGTGGCCATTTCCGACGCATCGGTGGCGCTGGTCCCCGCCATCGGCCTGCGGCGCAAAATGAACATCGGGTTGTCGCGCGCCGCCTCGGCCAAATGTTCGTCCAACTCGCCGGACGTCATTTGCAGCACGCTCACGACCTGTCCCAGACGGAACACCTGGCTCTGCTTGGCGCGCAGATTAAACCCTAGCGACATGGGGCAATCCCATGGGCCGCGCCCGGACAAAATTCTGGCTTTGAAACCCGGCCCCGGTCTATCCTTGCACAAACAAATCCCTGAAATGCAGAGTGATGAGCCAGACACCCCCCATTGGCAGTATTGTCCCGCTTGATGGCGCTGCGCCGGAACTGTCCTACCCCGGACTGTCGCCGCAACTGCTGGCCCGCGTGAAACAGCTTTGGTCCGCCGCCCGTCTCGATTTTGACAGCCACTGGCGGGTCGGTCTGCGCCCCCTGCCCGGCTTTCGTGCCGTTCCACGGGTCGAGACCGCAGCCAACAGCACGGACGTTGATCTGGTCTTTCTGTTCGATCAATGCGTGATCTGGGTGCGCGCCTTTCATGAGGCAGCCACTCTCGGCAAAGCCCGGCAGACAAGCGGGCTGAGCGATTCGCAATGGCATGGACTGTCGGCGCTGTCTGCCCGACTGATCGAACAACTGGCCGCCTTGCGCCTCTTGGCGCTGACCGACCTGCCGATGCCCGCGATGCAGATTGCCCGGTCGATCACCGAAGACGTGGATATGACGCTGGTGCTTTTGATCCGGCCCAAGCTGGCGCAGCGCTTTGCCGAATGTCGCACCGTGGACGAGGCCAGCGATTTCTGGCGCCGTCACATTGCCGGAGGCCGCGCCTTTCGCAGCATCTCGGAGCGGCTTTATTCCGTGGGCATCGATCATTCCGCCGACACCGACTATGCGAAGTGGCGCAAGTCCGTCCTCACGACGCTGGGCGCCGCCGTGCACAGCAATGCCTTGAAAACCAGCGTCACAACGCGCCAACACGGCGATAGCCTGTTGAGTGGTGACAGCCTGCATTTCGCAGCGTTCCGCATTCATGAACTGTGTGCCTTTGCGCAATTGATCGAGCCGGATCTGATTGACGTGCTGACAGCCGCTTACCAGACGGACGACACGGCAAAGCCCGCCGCCAGCACGCTGGGCGCGCTGGCAGGTCCGCTAAGCGGCATTCTCATCCATCAGATACCCAGCTTGTCGGCGCCGCCTGCTGCGTCACAACAGGCGGTCAAACCGCATTAGTTCGGGCGTTCCTCGGTCTGGCCAAGACGGTTCTCGGCGACCCAGCGCGCGGCAAGAACCAGCGCGCCTGCGGCAAAGTCCTTGCCGTGTTCGTCGACCATTTCCTCTGCAACTTTCGCGAGTTGCTGGAAATACCGGTCTTTGCTTTGCTCTTCGGTGGACAAGGCTTGTGTCATGATCTCTCTCCCTTGGTGGCGTTGTTATTTGAACATGTTCTTGGGGAACGTCGTGATCGAGAGCGTTCCATCCTCTCCCGCGATCGCCAGATGCGCGCCGTCGTCTGACCACACCAGCGCATTGACCGCAGCCCCGGTGCCTTCGCGCAAGAGCATCTCATCGGGATGGCCGATCCGGCAGATCATCACCAACCCGTTCACATAGCTGACCGCGCAAAGATCGCGCGTGGGATGCACGGCGACCCGGTCCACAATCGTCAAACCCGGCTTGCCGGTTTCAATTGGCGCGCCTTCATGATCGCCGAACGGCAGATCCGGAAGGTCCCAGCCCACAACACGGAATGCACCGGAGGCGACCATGCCGCCCGCCTTGTCGCTGAAGCCCACGCTGCGCACGGCGGAGGGGAAATCGACGATCCGATCAGAGGTGCCCGCATCCGCATCGACCAGCACCAGCGCCTTGTCCTCACAGCCCGCCGCCAGCCACCGCGCGCAAGGCGACCACGCAAGATCGCAGACCTGGCCATCGCAAGGGACACACTTCAGCACGCTCAGGTCGTCGATGGACACAAGGCTGACCTGCCCCGCGCCCCAAAACGCCAACAGGCGTTCCTTCGGTGACAGCGCCATCCGCGTGACCGCATGTGTCAGCGCAACCTCACCGCTCTCGGCACCGCCTTCCACGGTGGCCAGCACGACCACCTTGCCAAAGGCCGTCGCGATACGCCCGCTGCGCGGCAAGGCCGCCAGAGCGGTCACAGTATCGTCACGCGCCGCAGGGATGCGCAGGGTCTGTCCCCGCCCGGTGGCACGCCACAACGCGCCTGTATCCGCATGGGCATAGGCAAAGCCCTGATCGCCATACCGACACGGCAGAACTTCAGGCCGCGCCACCGGGTCCTCGCTGATCACAGGCACGGGCAGCGGCTTGGTCCGGGGCCGGATACTGGGCCGCCCGGTGTCGGCCTCGACCCGCACGCGGCTTTCGGGATGTTCCGCGTCGTTGACAGAGACAAAGGCCATCCGGCCATCGCCCAAGACTGCGGCCAGCGAGGTGCCCGAGGCGTTGAAAAGGGCATGGCGCACATCGGTCTCCAAATGCCACGTCCGGGCAATCAGATCGAACAGCGTCATTGCTTGGGGTGGTTTGTGCATAGTCATTCAGCGTTCCTTCGAGGTGATGGACTCAAGCTCTGCATCCAAGGATGAAAGCTGCTTTTCCAAATCATTGATCTTGGTCAGGTTGTCTTCGCGGGCCGCGTCCGTGCGGGCCTGTTCGGCCTCATGGTCGCTGTCGATCACACCATCGCGCGCGTCTTTCATCTCCAGCACCTGCATCCCGCTTGCCATCTGGTTGAGTCGCATCTGCTCGGTATTCGCCTCGGCAATCCGAAGGGTGATCTGCAAACGGTCCTTCAGGATTTCTGCGATGCTTCGTGATTGACCGCTCATGACTGCCCCCTGTAAACGATGCCCGTCTTCCGACCCGAAAGGCCCATGCGATGACCGATCCTGCCGACATCCGCTTTTTTCAGGCCCTCAAGGAGGTCTGCGACCAGTCCGACGACGTGGACCAGATGTGCCGCGACACCATCGATCACGCGGTCGAGACCGGAGATCCACGCGATCTGCGTGCGGCGCGTTTGGCACTGGACGGTCTTGACGACTCCACCCGGGAACAGGTGATGCGTCAGGTTCATCGGCGCATGGCCACTGACCTGTCGGCGATTTTTGACGCCATGTCCGGCGCACCCGGACGGCAGCGCCCGAATTGAGCCAAGACGCGGCGCGCACGCCGCCCGCAAATTTGCTGTGTCGCACATGGGCTCCCCCTCCCCTGGGCACCCGGTTGTTCGAGTGCCGTAAAGGCTAACAGAGCGGCAACCCCACACAACGAATACAGCCGGAATTCAGCGATTGACCGGTGCCGTGGCCGAAAAGTGTAAATTTGCGTTACGTTTGGAATCGGGGCTTGTAACGCTCTGTTTCGGAATAAAAATTTCTGCGCCGCAGAAATTATTCCGCGCATGCACAGTAAGCGAATCAATTGCTTGATCTAACCGGGCGCTTGGCGTTTTGATGGCCACATCCGCAGCGATCCAAGACAGGCAGATGGACAGCTTTCCCGAGACTCTGGAACAGGACGACCTGCTGTTGCGGCCGCCGACAGAGGCGGACCTGTCGGACATCGCGCGCCAATTGGGCGACCCGCGCATTGCCCCCTGGCTGGCCACCGTGGCGCAGCCCGTCGATACGCAACAGGCCCGCGCGCTGCTGATCCACGGACAGCATCCCGGCGAAGAGGTCCGCCTTATCCAACGGGGCGGCAGCGTGGTGGGTGCGCTTTGTATCGGGGCCTCGCTTTGGTACTGGCTGGACCCCGAGCACTGGCGGCACGGCATCATGCAACGCGCGCTCACAATGGCCATTCACGCCCGGTTCGCGCGCCCTGCCCCGCCGCTTGTCGCCACTTGCCACGAAGACAACACTCCCTCAAGGGCACTGCTTGGCCAGTTGGGCTTTGCGCCGTACCCCGTCGGCAGACGTATGTTCTTTCATGGCACTCAAAGGGCAGAACCCTGCCGCGATTACCTTTTGGCACCGGAACAATGGCACCTTCTCCATCCACCTGAAATTTCGGCCGGTCAGGCCACTTTGCGACCGGCGCGGCAGTCAGATGCAGCGACGCTGGCGCGGATGCTCCCCCGGGCAGGAACCGCTCCTTGGCCCGTGGCCGAAACCCTGCCCGTCTTCATCGAGACCCATCGGTTTCGCGGACCTCGCGAGGCGTTGTTCGTTATCGAGGACGACACTCGCAGAACCATTGGCATGGCGTTGATCACGCATGGCGGCTGTGCATTGTGCTTTCTATCCGACAGGGACGAACAGCGGCACCGCGCCTGGGTTGATGCGGCTCTTGCCGAAGACTCACGGCAATCTAGTCCTTGAGATGTGCATAAATCGTATTGCGCGACACACCCAGCCGCCGCGCCGTCAGCGCCACATTGCACTGACAGACCCGGTACATGCGGCGGATCTCCAGACATCTTTGTCGGCGGATCGAGGTATCCCTACAGCGTGGGCAAACCTGATCCGCGGTGTCCTGCACCGCAAGGAACCGATCCACCTGCCCGTCACGAAGGATGCCCGCCGGGCAACTGGCAGCCAAGACCTGCAAATGGTGACGCAGATCGTTCAGATTGTCCCGCCGGTCGAATTCCGCAAGTCGTCTGACAGCTTTGACCGAAAGCCGATGATCCGGCGACAGGTCCGCCAACATGCTTCGGGCAAGCTTGTGAAAATCCGTCCGGGCCGCAAGCGGGGGCAATTCGAGGGCCAGCATCCTCAAGTCGTCCACCGCCTTGGGGCGCGGTGCGGTTTCTTCGCCCCGGGTCCGGTCGGTTGCCAACACGCACCAGTGTTGCGCAAGGATCGCCTCACGCAATGTATCAAGAAGCTCGGCAAGCGCGCCTGACCCCAGTTCGTCCAGAGCGCCGATATGCTCAAGCACCAGCGTCCCGCCGCCCTCATTCCGGGGATCAGGCCGGGGATCAGGCCGGGGATCAGGCGCCACACAGCCCTGCAAGATCGCGTGCGCAGCCGCACCCCCATCGGTCGCGCGCCGCAGACGTCGGCAATCAACCGCGATCAACGGGCCCGATCCGTGGACATGACGGTGCACTGCTTCGGACAGCCGCGTCTTGCCTGTGCCCGCCGCACCGCGAATGCAGACCGCCTGCCCCAGAGACGCCGCGCGTTTGGCCACCCGCAAACAGTCGCGGGCCATATCATCATCCAGAACAAGCGTCCCTTCCTGCGGAGCGATCCGGGAGATCGCCGGGATCTCCTGCATCCGCCACCGAGGCGGCACCAGTGGCTGCAGCGACGCCGGGTGAAGCCGCGCGAAAAAGGCTGCGTTCGACCGCTCCCATAGCTGCGCGGTCTCCCCTCTGGCCAACGCGCGCAACACAGCCCGGAAATCGCCGCGAAACAGGTCATCGAACCGACTGACCGTGGCAAGGTGCATACCCGTCAACAGCCGCGCGGACATCCGGTTTGCGCCGGTGATCCGACCGGTCTCATCCACCGCGATCAGGCCAACACTTTGCGTGGCAAGGTATTCGGCCCGTTGGTGAAACTGGAGGATATAGTCATCGCGGTGCGCCTCGGCGAACAGCCGGTTCTCGACGTTTGTGGCCGCAAGTGCGACCAGCGCCTTGGTATGGAATTGCCGTTCCGCCACCTCTGACGAGGCATCGAGAAGACCGACGACAGTGCCATCCGACGCAAGGATCGGAACGGCGACGCAGGACACGCCGCCGTGACAGCTAAAAAAGTGCTCGCCGCCCATCACCATGCTCGACCGGCCCGACAAAAGCGCCAGCCCAAGGGCGTTGGTGCCTCGCTGCTCTTCGCGCCAGACCGATCCGGGCCTGATAGAGCGCCCGCAGGCGCTTTCGCTGAATTCCGTGTCCATGATCGTGTCCAGCACGACGCCGGTCTCATCGGCGAAGGCGCACATGAAATTGGTCCCGGCGATCTGCGAACTCAGCAGTTCCAATTCCGGGCGGACAAGACGCATCAGCCGTTCTCTGGCCTGCCGGGCAACCTTGAGCGTCTGATCGGAGACCACCGCGTCCACCGGCACTCCGCAAGGGTCGAGACCGTTCTGCAGACACCTCTGCCAACTGCCTGTTATCTCTTCCCGGATAACGTGGGATGACAGCGCGCCGTCCGGGTTCAACGGGTCCCGCGCCTGCATGAATGCCAATTTGGCCGTCATACGACCGCCCCTCCCATTGCACCGACCCATTTTCGGGCAACCCGCCTGAAAATCAACCGGGATGTTAGGCGCTCTTGCGCGGTCGGTCTGAACATGACGGAACGGCGGGACGTCGCAAGCTTAAATCGCGCGGTCTTTCGGTGCGTGCGAAGCGGCGCTTTTCATGACCACCTGAACGACCCAAAACGCGTTGCACGACACCCGGGAACTGGCAGAAAGCCACAGGTGTCACACACCTCAGGCAGGTTCAGTTGGGGAAATGGTGGGTGATGAGAGGCTCGAACTCCCGACATCTTCGGTGTAAACGAAGCGCTCTACCAACTGAGCTAATCACCCTGACCGAGGCCGGATTTACATAAAGCCTCTGCCACGTGCAAGCCTCATTGTGACGGTCTCGGAACCTTCTCTCTCGCCCCCCCACAACATCGCTGCATTCAAGTTACATGGGACATACGCGCCCCGGACCGGCGAACCGGGAGGGCGCCGGTGGCGCAAATCCGTCCCTTGCCGCACCGCGGGCTATTGGCCTAAGCGGTCGCCTGTACAACCAAGTGGAAAATGGTGGGTGATAAGGGATTTGAACCCCTGACATCTTCGATGTGAACGAAGCGCTCTACCACTGAGCTAATCACCCGGTGGCGGTCCTATTACCGTCACGGGCCGCCCTGTGCAAGAGGGGCAGCACGCAAAAATGCCGCCGTTTTCATCCTCTTCGCGCCGATCAACGGCAGAGGCAGCATCGGCACAGTCCGCGTCCGAATCTCACGCAACGGCACGCAGTTGCTTGACTCGCAACGAATCCCCAATGCAGGATTTTCCACACGTTTCACCTGGGCTTGGAGAAAAATATGAAAAAGACGATTGCTGCCGCAAGTCTTCTGGTCGCTGCCACGACCGCCACAACCGCATTCGCTGGAAGCTATGAGGAGCCTTATGTCGCGCCGCCGGTCATCGTTGCTGAGACTCAGCAGACCAGCAGCAGCGCCGCGATGCTGATTGCCTTGATGACCATCGTGGTCTTTGGCGTTGCAGCCAGCCAGTAAGGTATAACGCGCCCGGGTCTGATCCCGGCTGGACGTTGGTTTTGCGATCCGTGGCCTGATCGGGCCGTGGATGCGGCTCCGGACACCGGGGACAATACCAAGGGAACAAGGGTCCTTCAGCATTGCTGCGGGGCCCTTTTCTTATGCGCGAGGGACCGCCCCCTGTTCTGTCGGTCCCGCAGTGGGCGACGCGGCGTTGCGCCGTGAGGCAACTTGCCCTAACGTCACTTCACGTGCATTTGGCGACCGATACGTCACCCAGTTCGAAGTGGAATGCCGGCCTGCCAGCCGCACCATCACAATCGGGGGATCTGATGAAGAAAATCGTACTGACAACCGCGCTTTGCCTGACGATGGCTGGCGCAGCTTTTGCTGACACCAAATCCAAGGCGAAAATGAAACCGGATCAGCTGCGCACTGACATGGTCGTGTCGTCGCAAAGCGCCGAACTGTCGCCCGTGTCATCCGGTGCCAGCATCCTCATTCCGCTTTTGTTAATTGTCATTCTCGCAACAGCCGCCAGTTCCGGTGGCGGCGGCGACCACTATCATTATTACCCGGGCTATTGATCCGGCATCCCAAGCAAAAAAACGCGCGGTGGTCTCCCACCGCGCGTTTGTGATTCAAACCATGTATCAGGTTGCGGGCAAAATCAGTGCGCCCGTGCACCCGCCACGGTATCCTCTGCCGTCGCCTTGGCTGCCGCGGCGGCCTCTTCGGCCGCCTCGTCCCAATCCACCGACTCCGGTTTCGAGATCAGGGCGATGTCCAGCACTTCGGAGACGTGCTTGACCGGGATGATCTCCAGACCCTGTTTCACATTGTCCGGCAGTTCGACCAGGTCCTTTTCGTTCTCTTCGGGGATGAGAACGGTCTTGATCCCGCCGCGCAGGGCCGCCAGCAGTTTTTCCTTCAAACCACCGATGGGCATCGCGTTGCCGCGCAACGACACTTCGCCCGTCATGGCGATGTCTTTGCGCACCGGAATGCCGGTCAACACGGACACGATCGACGTCACCATGGCCAGACCCGCCGAGGGCCCGTCCTTGGGTGTTGCGCCGTCCGGCACGTGGACGTGGATGTCCAGCTTGTCGAACTTCGGCGGCTTGACCCCGATCTGCGGTGAGATCGAGCGCACGTAAGAGGCCGCCGCGTCGATGGACTCTTTCATGACGTCGCCCAGCTTGCCGGTGGTCTTCATCCGGCCTTTGCCCGGCAATTTCAGCGCCTCGATCTGAAGCAGGTCGCCGCCGACAGAGGTCCAAGCCAAACCAGTGACGACACCCACCTGGTGTTCGTCCTCGGCCAGACCATAGCGGAACTTCTTCACGCCAAGGAAATCGTCAAGGTTCTCGGACGAGACCACGACCTTTTCGGTTTCCTTCTTGACGATCTTGGTCACCGCTTTGCGCGCCACCTTGGCAATCTCACGCTCAAGGTTCCGAACGCCCGCCTCACGGGTGTAGTAGCGCACCATATCGGTCAGGGCGTCGTCCTGAATTGTAAGCTCACCCTTCCGCAGACCGTGGTTCTTGATCACCTTGTCCAGCAAGTGACGCTTGGCAATCTCGATCTTTTCATCCTCGGTGTAACCCGAGAGCGAAATGATCTCCATCCGGTCCAAAAGCGGCCCCGGCATGTTGTAAGAGTTCGCCGTGGTCACGAACATCACGTTGGACAGATCGTATTCCACCTCAAGATAGTGGTCCACGAAAGTCCCGTTCTGTTCGGGGTCCAGCACCTCCAGCATGGCCGAAGCAGGGTCGCCACGGAAATCCTGACCCATCTTGTCGATCTCGTCGAGCAGGATAAGCGGGTTCGTGGTCTTCGCCTTTTTCAGCGCCTGAATGATCTTGCCCGGCATGGAGCCGATATAGGTCCGGCGGTGGCCACGGATCTCGGATTCGTCGCGCACGCCGCCCAGCGAAATGCGGATGAACTCACGCCCAGTGGCTTTGGCGACCGATTTGCCGAGGCTGGTCTTACCGACCCCCGGAGGACCGACAAGGCAGAGGATCGGGCCCTTCAGCTTTTTCGAGCGCGCCTGAACGGCAAGATACTCGACGATCCGTTCCTTGACCTTTTCAAGGCTGTAGTGGTCGTGATCGAGGATTTCCTGAGCCTTGTTCAGGTCCTTTTTCACGCGGCTTTTCACACCCCACGGAATGCTCAGCATCCAGTCAAGGTAGTTGCGCACCACCGTGGCCTCGGCGGACATCGGCGACATGTTCTTGAGCTTTTTCAGCTCGGCATCGGCCTTTTCACGGGCCTCCTTGGAGAGCTTGGTGCCAGAGATTTTTTCCTCCAGCTCGGCGATTTCGCCTTCGCCCTCTTCGCCGTCGCCCAGCTCCTTCTGAATGGCCTTCATCTGCTCATTCAGATAATACTCGCGCTGGGTCTTCTCCATCTGGGTCTTGACGCGGGTCTTGATCTTTTTCTCGACCTGCAGGACCGACAGTTCGCCCTGCATCAGGCCATAGACCTTTTCCAGACGCTCGCTGATGGACAGAGTCTCAAGCAGTTCCTGCTTTTGGTGAACTTCCACACCCAAATGCCCGGCGACAAGGTCGGCCAGTTGCGCGGGCTCTGTCGCCTCACCAACGGCGGACAGCGCCTCTTCGGGGATGTTCTTTTTGATCTTCGAGTAACGCTCGAACTCTTCGGCCACCGTATGCACCAGCGCCTCGATCGCGGCGGTGTCGCCGGGCATCTCGGTCAGGTACTCGGCCTTGGCCTCAAAGTAGTTGTCGTTCTCGATGTATTCTTCGATGCGCACACGCGTCTGGCCCTCGACCAGCACCTTGACGGTGCCGTCGGGCAGTTTCAGCAGTTGCAGCACATTGGCCAGCACACCGGCCTTGAAAATGCCGTCGGTGCCCGGATCGTCGATGCTTGGATCGATCTGCGACGCCAGCAGGATCTGCTTGTCGTCGTTCATCACTTCTTCCAAGGCGCGCACCGATTTCTCGCGCCCTACGAAGAGCGGCACGATCATATGCGGGAACACCACGATGTCCCGCAACGGCAGCACCGGGTAGGAAGGATTGAGGGGTTGTTTCATGCTCGTGTCCTGTTCTTGGCAAGACGTCCCTGCCCCGCTTCGCGGCAGCATTTGGGCCGTCTCCGGTCCTGAGGGCTGGATATGGGGTCAGAGCGCCCGGATTCAAGCGCACGGCCCCGGCCCGTGGTGGTCGGCAGCATGGCCTTGCGCCCGCGCAGGTGCAAGTGGCCTTGGCGACTCTACAGGTTTTCCGTCAGCCCGCCGCGCACATTATGCAGACAATCCGAAGGACCTGCGCGGCGCGGCGGCCAACGGCGCTGAAACACAGCGGCCAGAAGGCCAGCCAGACCGGCACCTCCCGCCCCGCCACAAAGACCACAGCGAATCGTATTTCTTGCGGTTGAGGCGAAAAATCGGCCGCCAACGGTTGCGCGCCCCGAAGTGGATGGCAGAGTTCCGCCGACAACACACCTGTATCAATTTCATCTACACCCCATGATTTTGCACAGTTTTTTACGACCCAATCACATACCGGCGACATCAATTGTTAAGAAAGCTTCATTTTACATCACGACCTGTGCAGCCTACGCCCAAACGCCAAAGCGGGCGAAAACGCCCGGGCACAAAGCACAGGAGCACCCCCATGCGCATCGCGATCCTTGGCGGCGACGGTTTCGTCGGCTGGCCGACCTGCCTGCATCTGTCTGCACAGGGCCATGAGGTCCACATCCTCGACAACCTGTCACGCCGCTGGATCGACACCGAACTGGGCGTGCAATCCCTGACCCCGATGGATTCGATTCAGGAACGGTGCCGCATCTGGAAACAGACCAGCGGCGAGACGATCCATTTTCACCTGCTCGATCTTGCCAAGGAATTCGAACGGCTAAAGCAATGGCTGACCGACGTGCGCCCCGACGCGATCATCCATTTCGCCGAACAGCGCGCCGCGCCCTATTCGATGAAGACCGATCGCCATAAGGTCTACACCGTCAACAACAACGTCGGCGCGACGCATAACCTGCTGGCTGCTATGGTGGAATCGGACTGCGACGCGCATCTGGTGCATCTGGGAACCATGGGCGTCTATGGCTATTCATCGGTCGGCGCGCCGATCCCCGAGGGCTATCTGGACGTCACAATCGACACGCCCACTGGGCCCAAGAGCCAAGAAATCCTGTACCCGACGCGCCCCGGTTCGGTCTATCACATGACCAAGTCGCTGGATCAGATCCTGTTCCAGTTCTACGCCCAGAATGACGGCGTCAGGATCACCGACCTGCATCAGGGCATCGTCTGGGGCACGCACACCGATCAGACACGTCGGCATGAGCAGTTGATCAACCGGTTCGACTATGACGGCGACTATGGCACAGTTCTGAACCGCTTTCTCATTCAGGGGGCAATCGGCTATCCGCTGACGGTGCATGGCACCGGCGGCCAGACGCGCGCGTTTATCCACATTCAGGATTCGGTCCGTTGCATCGAACTGGCGCTGACCGACGCGCCTGAGGCCGGGGAACGGGTGCGCATCTTCAACCAGATGACCGAAACGCACCGCGTCCGCGATCTGGCAGAGAAAGTGTCGGACCTGACCGGCACCCCGGTCAAATACCTGCCCAACCCCCGCAAAGAGGCCGCCGAGAACGACCTGATCGTCAAGAACGATCAGTTCCTTGCACTGGGCCTGAACCCGATCACGCTGGCCGAGGGACTGCTGTCCGAGGTTGTCGATGTGGCGAAGAAATTCAGCCACCGGATAGATCGCAGCCGCGTCGCCGCCGTGTCCGCCTGGACCAAGGACATCGGCACCCGCGTCGATCATGACCCAGAGGGCAAGGCGCTGCGGTCGGTATCGTGAGCCGGGCTTATGTGACACTGGTGACCAACGCGGATTTCGCGTTGGGCGCCAAGGCCTTGCTGCATTCTCTGAATGTGACCGGCACGCAGGCAGACCGGGTGGTTCTGCACACCGGCGGGGTGCCGGAGGGGGCGCTTTTGCCCCTACGCGCACTCGGCGCAAGGCTGGTCAAAGTGGACCTGTTGCCCACCTCTGAGGGCTTCAACGCCGCCCACGCGAAACAGGCCCTGCATGGGGCCGCGCCCTTTACCAAAGGCACCAAACCCGCCTTTCACACCCCGCTCGACAATTTCTGCAAGCTGCGGCTGTGGCAATTGCCCTACGCCCGGGTCGTGTTCCTCGACGCCGACACACTGGTGCTGCGCAACATCGACAAGCTGTTCGACTACCCCGAATTCTGCGCCGCCCCCAACGTCTACGAAAGCCTGTCAGACTTCCACCGGATGAACTCGGGCGTCTTTACCGCGCGGCCCGCGCAGGCCACCTTTGACGCGATGCTGACACAACTCGACACGCCCGGCGCGTTCTGGCGGCGCACCGACCAGACCTTCTTGCAGGACTTCTTTCCCGACTGGAACGGCCTGCCGATCACCTACAACACGCTGCAATACCTCTGGTTTAACCTACCGGGCCTCTGGGATTGGGACGACATCAAGGTCCTGCACTTCCAGTACGAAAAACCGTGGCAGGACCACGCCAAGGCAGACCGTCTGCGGCCGCTGATCGACCTCTGGCGCGCCTACGCCGCCGGAGAAACACCGGACCTCTCCTCCTTGCCCCGCGCCGCATGATCGCCCTGACCGGCGCTACGGGCCTGTTGGGTCGTTTTCTGTTGGACGGATTGCCCGGTCCAATCGTGACGCTAGGGCGCCGCCCTGTGGCCGGCTACGCCCACCGCCTCTGGGACCTTACCGGAGCCGCGCCAGACCTCGCCGGTATCGACACAGTGATCCACGCCGCGTTCTCGCATGTCCCGGGGCGCTATCGCGGCGGTGAAGGCGACGACCCCGACGGCTTTCTGGCCGCCAATCTCGACGGCGCGCGCCGCCTGTTCGACGCCGCAGCCAAGGCGGGTGTACGAAGGGTCATCTTTCTCTCTTCGCGCGCGGTTTTTGACGGCAGCGCAACCGGCGTCCCTTTGACCGAGGAAACACCGCCCAACCCCGCCTCCCTCTACGGACAGGTCAAGGCACAGGCAGAGGCCCATCTCGCCGCTCTGCCCCTCATCGGGCAAAACCTGCGCGCCACCGGCGTCTACGGCCCCGGCCCCAACCACAAGTGGCAAGACCTCTTCGCCGACTATCTGTCAGGCCAATCCGTCGCGCCGCGCCGGGGGACCGAAGTCCACGGCGCAGACCTCGCCCAAGCCTGCCGCCTCATGCTGAACAGCCACCAGACCGGCGCTTTCCACCTCTCCGACCTTCTGCTCGACCGACACGACCTGCTGTCAGAGGTCCAGCGCCTCACGGCTTGCCCCCACGCGCCGCCGCCCCCCAGCGACCGCCCGGTCGCCCCCCTGATCTGCATCCGCCTGCCCGCTCTTGGCTGGCAACCGGGTGGCATGGACCTGTTGCGCACCGACCTGCCGAGGATGCTGAAGCAATAAGACGTGCGGGGCCGGTCCGGCCTTTGGCTTGCGTGCGCGGCAAGCCTCATCCCTCTTTCGCGCGGCACCGTCCCGGCGAGAAAGATGAAGCAAAAGTAAAACCATCTCTGTAACCCATTGATTTTCAACACCCACGGACGTGTCCACGCGTGGACAGCCTCACAGCGGCGCGATATCGCCCTCGGCCCGCAGCGCATGAAACTCCGCCTCAAAGGCGTCAAACCGACCGTCGGAAATCGCCTCTCGCATCCCGGCCATCAACTCCTGATAGTAATGCAGGTTGTGCCAGGTCAGCAGCATGCCAGAGATCATCTCACCCGCGCGGAAAACATGGTGCAGATAGGCACGCGAATAGCCGCGACAGGCCGGGCAAGTGCAATGCTCGTCCAAGGGGCGCGGATCATCCGCATGGCGGGCGTTCTTGATGTTGACCTGCCCGCGCCGCGTCCAGGCCTGACCGGTGCGGCCCGACCGGGACGGCAAGACACAGTCCATCATATCGATGCCGCGCTTGACGGCCCCGACGATGTCGTCGGGCTTGCCCACACCCATCAGGTAGCGCGGTTTGTCCTCAGGCAGCATTCCAGGCGCATAGTCCAGACAGCCAAACATGGCCTCCTGCCCCTCGCCAACAGCCAGACCACCCACCGCATAGCCATCAAAGCCAATCGCCTTCAACGCCTCGGCGCTTTCTCCACGCAGATCCTCTTCCAAGCCGCCTTGCTGGATGCCGAACAACATGTGTCCGGGCCGATCGCCAAAGGCCTCACGCGACCGCGCCGCCCATCGCATCGACAGGCGCATCGACTCCGCGATCCGGTCGCGATCCGCCGGTAGTGCCGGGCATTCGTCAAAGGCCATCACGATGTCAGAGCCCAACAGCTTCTGGATCTCCATCGACCGTTCCGGCGACAGCATGTGCTTGGAGCCGTCGATATGGCTGCGAAAGGTCACGCCGTCCTCGGTCAGCTTGCGCAATTCGGCCAGACTCATCACCTGAAAACCGCCCGAATCCGTCAGGATCGGTCCCGCCCAGTTCATGAACCTGTGCAGCCCGCCCAGCCGCGCCACCCGCTCGGCCCCCGGTCGCAGCATCAGGTGATAGGTGTTGCCCAGCAAGATATCCGCGCCGGTCTCCGCCACGCTGTCGGGCATCATGCCCTTGACCGTGGCCGCCGTGCCCACGGGCATGAAGGCCGGTGTGCGGATCTCGCCCCGAGGTGTACGGATCACGCCCCGCCGCGCGCGCCCGTCTTGGGCTGTCAACTCGAATGATGTCTGTGCCATGCGCGCCCCTCTACACCCATCCCACGGCGGAACAAAGCCGCAAAACTCATCGCACAGGCCAACCCTAGGCAAGGTCCCGCAGGGGCCGCAGCCGAGACACCCGGCGCGCGCTTGCGCGCTCAATCAGATCACCGCTTGCCCATCGCCGCGCTCCCGGCCACTCTGCCGACATGAGCAGAACACCCACGTACAATGGCGGCATCAAAGCCGTAATCGCCCAGTATGAGGCGCGCCGCGCACCCTTGCCCGGCGACCACGGGTTGCCGCCCGCCGACACCGATCTCACAGCCCTTGCAGGCCAGACCGTCGACGATCCGGACGACGGCCCCTTTGCCCCGCCCTTTGCCAACAACCTGCACCGCAAGACCTACCAGTTGCGCAAGGAATTGCTGGGCCAATCCGAGCTTGCCGTCCTGCACGGGCTGACCATCTCACATCTACGCAAGCGCAGCTTTCCTAACCACGCGCCGCTGCTGTTCCAACGCCTCTGGGCGGAACACGGCGCGCATCTGCTGGACCAGCTTGACGCCCGCTGGCTGGTCTCAGCCGTCACCACCTTTGGCGACCACGGGGCAACCCCGGTCCAGCGCAGCACCGGCCTTGCCCTCACAACCCTCTTCGGGATGATGAAACTCTACGAGAGCGAGCGTCTCTACAGCGGCAAACCGCCTGACAAACCCTTTCCCGTCACCGACCGCCTCCGCGCCAAACTGCCCCTGCAAATGGACGCCTACGCGCTGGTCGGTGGCGGGCTGGACGTCAACCTGATTGCCCGCCTCTGGCAAGAGGCAGAGGGCGACGCGGTGATCCAACCGCTTGCGCATCATTTGCTGGACCTGCTGATCCATGATCCGGGCGGCGTGTTCCGTCGTCTGTCCATCATGTCCGCCCGCAAGGCCCGCCGCGACAAATCCGGGGCCGAGGCGATAAACGCAGCCCCCGTCCCCGCGCGCCCCCGCAAAACGCCAGAGACCCTCCGCTGGGGCCTCGTCAGCACCCTCAAAGCCCCATTGCCGCAAATCGCACGTTTTGCGGCGCATCATATCGACCTTGGGGCGCATGTATTGCACCTCTACCTAGACGCACCCGATACAAAGGCCGCTGCCTTCCTGTCGCGGCACCCGCGCATCCACGTCACGCAATGTGACGACGCCTATTGGCAGGCGTCAGGCCGCGCCCGGCCAGAAGCGCATCAACTGCGCCAAGCCTTCAACGCCACCCGCACCCTGCGCGCCAGCGCCGATGTACTCGACTGGCTGGGCCATATCGACCACGACGAATTCCTGATTCCGAACCGACCGCTGTCCGAGATCCTGTCCAGCGTCGCCCCCGACATCGCGCTGGCGCGTGTCCCCCCGGCCGAGGCGCTGGCGCAAGAGAACGGCACGCCTCGACACTTCAAGCTGACGCACAAACAGGCGGGTGTGAAGAAATCCCTGTTGCAGGAAATCTACCCCACCTTCGGCCTGCATTTGTACGGTGGTTTCCTCAGTCACACGGGCGGCAAGGTCTTTGCCCGCCCCGGCATCCCCGACACCCGCCTTGGCATCCACACGCTCAAGTACAAAGGTGAGGACGCCACCAACCGCACGAAACCGGACGGTCTGTATCTGGCACATTTCCATGCGCCCAACTGGACGCATTTCCACAACCATCTGACATTTCGCCGCGAAAAGGGATCGTACCGCTCCAACGACGCCCGCCCCGAGATGGGACAGGGCGCATTGCTGGCTTATCTGGAACAGGAAGAGGGTGAGCCCGGCCTGCGCGCCTTTTTCGATGAGGTCTGCGCCGATACGCCGGACCTGCGCGCCCGTCTGGCGGCGCATGGCATGTTGCTGACCCACGACTTCGACTTTGACGCCTGCGTGCGCCGTGTCTTTGGGGAATTGCCGTGACGCGCTGGGGCACGGTCACGACGGTCAAGGCACCGCTGGAGGCGATCCAGACCTTTGTCGCATGGCATCTCGAACAAGGGGCGCACCGGATCTACCTCTACCTCGACGAGGACGCGCCACAGACGTTTGCCGCCCTCAAGGCCCACCCGAAAATTCGCGTCACGCAGACTGACGCCGCCTATTGGGCCAAACGCAATGGCCGCCCGGACAAACATCAGGCGCGGCAAGCCGCCAACGCCCGCCATGCCAACAACCGCAAACCGGAGGTCGGCTGGCTGGCCCATATCGACGTGGATGAATTCCTGCTTAGCGGCCGATCGATTTCCGACCAACTGGCCGCCCTGCCCGCTGACGCGCTCTGCGTCCGCGTCCGACCCGTTGAGGCACTGGCCCCGGGCAGCGGAACCGCCGAGGGAGAGACCGCTTTCAAGGCATTTCATCTGGATCAAGCGGCACGCCAACATGCGGCGCAGGCTTGTTTCCCGACCTGGGGGCGGCACTTGTCAGGCGGCTTTCTCAGCCATGTGGCCGGCAAGCTGTTCTTTCGCGCCGGCACCAAAGGTTTGCAGATTCGCATCCACAACGTGATCCTGAACGATGTGCAAAACCCCGGTCAGGTCGCTTTGCCCGACATCGAACTGGGCCACTTTCACGCCGACAGCTGGGATCATTTCCTGACGTCTTACCGATTCCGTCTGGCCCGCGGCTCTTACCGGGCCGAATTGAAACCACAGGTGCGCGCCAAAGATGCCGTAACCTTGCATGATCTCTTTCAGGGCATCGAAGAGGCAGGCGGCGAACCCGCCCTGCGCCGTTTCTATGACGAGGTTTGCGTTGCGGACCGGGCCTTGTGCGACCGGCTGGAGGCGCACGGTCTGCTGCGGCGGCACCGCTTGAAACTGGCCGAATTGCGCGATTGTCACTTTCGTGACATCAATTCGGCCTAACTTGAGGTACTATCTACAAACTGGAAACACCCTTTGGCGGTCTTCTGGGGCATACAGCCACGTCCCGATTGACCTTTTGCCAAGATTTTACTAAGGCAAGCTGCACCAAGGGGATGAATGCACTGCTTATGGACCACGCGGGTCCGCTCCCCATCAGATGCGCGGGCCAGGTACAGTGTCCGCAAAACAATCGGACATCAATGACCAAATTTTCTGATCTGAACCTCAGCCCGAAAGTCCTGAAAGCCGTCGAAGAGGCAGGCTATGAGACGCCCACGCCTATTCAGGCAGGCGCTATTCCGCCCGCTCTTGAAGGCAAGGACGTTCTTGGCATCGCCCAGACGGGCACCGGCAAGACCGCCAGCTTTACCCTGCCGATGATCACCAAGCTTGCCCGGGGCCGCGCACGCGCACGGATGCCGCGCTCTTTGGTGCTTTGCCCGACACGGGAACTGGCCGCACAAGTGGCCGAAAACTTTGACACCTATTCCAAGCATGTCAAACTGACCAAGGCGCTGCTGATCGGCGGCGTGTCGTTCAAGGAGCAGGACACCCTGATCGACAAGGGCGTGGACGTGCTGATCGCCACCCCCGGTCGCCTGCTGGACCATTTCGAGCGCGGCAAGCTGCTGCTGACCGGCATCGAGATCATGGTGGTGGATGAGGCGGACAGAATGCTCGACATGGGGTTTATCCCCGATATCGAACGCATCTTCTCGCTGACACCGTTCACCCGTCAGACGCTGTTCTTCTCGGCCACCATGGCGCCAGAGATCGAGCGGATCACCAACACCTTCCTCTCCGCCCCGGCCCGGATCGAGGTGGCCCGTCAGGCCAGCGCTTCGGAAACCATCGAACAGGCGGCGATGGTGTTCAAACCTTCGCGCAAAGACCGCGAAGGCAGCGAAAAACGCCGCATGTTGCGCGATCTGATCGACAGTGAGGGCGCGGCCTGCACCAACGCCATCATCTTCTGCAACCGCAAGGTCGACGTGGATGTGGTGGCGAAGTCGCTGAAAAAATACGGATATGACGCGGCCCCGATCCACGGCGATCTGGACCAGTCGCAGCGCACCCGGACGCTGGACGGCTTTCGCGATGGATCGTTGCGCTTTCTCATCGCCTCTGACGTGGCGGCGCGCGGGCTGGATATCCCGTCGGTGAGCCATGTGTTCAACTTTGACGTGCCCAGCCACGCCGAGGACTATGTCCACCGTATTGGCCGGACGGGTCGCGCCGGACGGTCGGGCAAGGCGATCACGATCTGCACGCCGCGCGATGAGAAATACTTCGACGCCGTTGAACGGCTGCTGCAAAAGGCAATCCCGCGCCTTGCCAGCCCGCAAACACCGGAGCCCGAGGCTGCGCCCGCAAAGGCCCCTGCCGCTGCCGCGCCCGCCCCTGTCCGCGAAGCCGTGGAAGAGCAGCCGCGCAAATCGACAAGTCGCCGGTCGGAAAAGCCTGCCCCGCGCAGCGAAAAACCGGCCCCGCGCAGCAACGAAAGCCGCGCGCCGCGCGACAACACCCGTGGCTCTGATCGTCGCGGCGGTCGCGACAGCAACGTCGTTGGCTTGGGTGATCACCTGCCCGAGTTCATCGCGCTAAGCTTTGACGAGCGTCGGGCAAGCTAAGCCTTCGCGATCACCGAATGAAAAAGGCCGGTCCCATGGGACCGGCCTTTTGCGTTTGTGCCCTAACGGAACGATCAGCTCAACCGGCTGACCACCACCGTCACCTCAGGTTTCTTACCGATCTCGTTCAGCGCGGTCTGACGCGCCACACGCCGCAGACCTTCCTCCAGCTTGTCATCGTCGGTCCGCACCTTGTCACCGGCGCGACCCATGAACTGCGACAGATCCTCTTCCAGCACATCCACCAGCGGCGCATGGCTGCGCCCGGTTTCAGGCAGGCCCATCAGGTCGCACCACGGCTCTCCCAGCGGTTCGTCCTGCTCATCAAGGATCACAGTGACAACGACATGACCGTTCAGCGCCATGCGGATGCGGTCCCGCACGATCCCGTCCAATGCACCGATCTGCACAGAGCCGTCCAGATAGGTGCGCCCGGTCTCGACGTATTCGACCACGCGCGGTTCATTCCCGCTGAGGTCGACCATCATCCCGTTGACCGCCAGCACCCCGGCGCGCCGATTGGCTGCCGCCAGCCGAACGTGTTCGCGCAGATGGCGGTGTTCGCCATGCATCGGAATCACGACTTGTGGGTTCACGATGTTCTGCACCGTCTCAAGGTCAGGCCGGTTGGCGTGACCGGAAACATGGTAATCCCCCATCGAGTCGTCGACGATGTCGACGCCTTTTTCGCTAAGCTGGTTCATGATGCGGATGACTTCGCGCTCATTGCCCGGGATGGTCTTCGAGGAGAAAAGGAACAGATCGCCCTCCTTCAGCTCGATCCCGTTGTATTTTCCACGCGACAACTGCGCACTGGCGGCACGCCGCTCTCCCTGACTGCCGGTCACCAGCAGCATGACATTCTCGCGCGGCATCTGGCTGACGTCTTCGGGGCCGATCACCTTGGGAAAGCCCGTCAGCACGCCGGTTTCCACCGAGGCCTCGATCATCCGGCGCATGGCGCGCCCCAACAAACAGATCGACCGCCCGGCGCGGTCTCCCGCCTCGGCCAGTGTCTTGACCCGTGCCACGTTCGACGCAAAGGTCGTGGCAACAACCATATTCTTGGCCTCGGCCACCAGTTTTTCGACTGCCGGACCAACCGTCGCCTCGGACCGGCCCGCATGGGGGGAGAACACGTTGGTCGAATCGCAGATCAGCGCCTTGACCCCCGGTTTGGACACTTCGGCCCACAGCTCCGGATCCCACGCCTCACCCACCAGGGGTGTCATATCCAGCTTGAAGTCACCGGTGTGAATCACCCGACCTTCAGGCGTATCAATGACCAGCGCGCTCGATTCAGGGATCGAGTGAGAGATCGGCAGGAACCCGACCGTAAACGGACCGACACTGACCGTCTCTGGCCATTTCGACACGGTGCGCACTGCCTTACCCTCAACGCCGTACTCGGCCAGCTTCCCGCGCGCGATATTCGCTGTAAAGGCGCGCGAATAGATCGGTACGCCAAGCGCCTCAAACGTGTGTCCCACCGCGCCGACATGGTCCTCATGCGCGTGAGTGATGAACAGGGCTTCGATCCGGTTCTTGTTCTCTTTCAGCCAGGTGATGTCGGCAAAGATGATGTCCACACCGGGCGTCGTATCCATGTCCGGAAAGGTCACCCCCATGTCCACGACGATCAGGCGCTCTGCGCCAGGCTTGCCGTAACCGTAGACATAGCAGTTCATGCCAATTTCCCCGGCGCCGCCGAGGGGAAGGTAGATCAGTCTGTTTTCGCTCATGCGCGGGCCTCTAGTCTCTTGTTGTGATTATGAATACGGACCAGCCCGTGCATGGTCAGGAATTCTTCGTAGGCGTCGAACAACGGGTCTGCCTGCTGGAAGAGTGGCGCCAGCCCGCCTGTAGCGATAACCTTCATGGGACGCTCACGTTCCGCCTTGATGCGGACGCAGATCTCACGGACCAGTCCGACGTAACCCCAGAAGATGCCGGATTGCATGCAGGCAACGGTATTGGTGCCCACCACGCGCTGCGGCTTGGTGATATCCACGTTTGGCAAGGCGGCGGCGGCCAGATGCAGCGCCTCAAGGCTGAGGTTCACCCCCGGCGCGATGACCCCACCGACATAAGCCCCGTCTGCATCGACCACGTCAAAGGTGGTGGCCGTGCCGAAATCAACAACGATCAGATCGCCGCCGAACAGATCATACCCCGCCACCGTGTTGACCAGACGGTCAGGGCCGACCTGCGTGCCTTCGTCCACCCGCACATCCACCGGCAACGCGCAATCGGGTTTGCCCACCACCATTGGCCGGGTGCCGAAATAGCGGTCCGACAGGACGCGCAGGTTGAACACCACGCGCGGCACCGTAGAGGAGACAATGACATCGGTGATATCAGCGTCGATCCTCTGGAACTCCATAAGCGTCGACAGCCAGACATAATACTGATCGGCCGTGCGCTGGTGTTCCGTTGCCGTGCGCCAAGTGGCGACGAATTCCGCGCCGTCCCAGATCGAGAAGACGGTGTTTGTGTTGCCACAGTCGATGGCCAGAAGCATGTTTAGCCTATCCGAAGAAAATGTCCGCCGCCGCAATGGTCACACGGCCCTTGGGGGTCTTTAGGACAAGTTGCCCTGTGGCGTCCACCGTCTCGAAGACACCGGTCACGGTATCGCGTGTTGTCCGGGCGGTGATCGTCTCGCCCAGACGTGCGGCGCGCTGCAACCACAGACTGCGGATCGGCTCAAATCCGTAGGTGACAAAACGCGCTTCATGGACCGCATAGGCCGTCGCTAGAGCGTTCAAAATGGCCTCTGGTGTGACCCGGACGCCGGTCTCGGACAACAGGGCAACCGGCGGAACCGCGTGCGTCTCTACCTGTATCGCATCCGGGGCAGCCAACAGGTTGACCCCTATCCCGATGGCCAGATGCCCACCCGGCCCGCCGATGCTCTCCAACAGGATGCCGGCCAGTTTGCCGCCGTTCAGCAGCACGTCGTTGGGCCATTTCAGCGCCAGACCGATTGCCGTGCCGGTCAACGCCTCCAATGCATCGTACAGCGCCAGAGAGGTTACAAAACTCCGCAGCGCCATCTTGTCCGGCGTTTCCGCTGGGCGCATCACCAAGGTTGCTGCAAAATTACCCTCAGGGTTGACCCATGTCCGGCCACGACGCCCGCGCGCCGCCGTCTGCCGCAGACCAAGGATCCACTCCGGACCAGACAGCCCGCCCGCGATCCGTGCCGCCTCGGCATTGGTGCTGTCCACTTCGGCCAACACCCGTCGACCGTACCCCTCTGGCCAACCCATGGCACCCGCCCCCGTTTCTTCTGTCTGAAAATATCCCGGGGGAGTCGACCGCAGGGAGACGGGGGCAGAGCCCCCAACCGCAGCGCGCCCGCAGGGCGCGCTGCTACCGGGGTCAATTCACCAGCGTCGCCGCAGCGGCCTGCGCCGCCCCTTCGATGCCGAACAGATTCACGACACCGACCACCATGACCACTGCCGACACCATCAGAAAGCCCCACAGAACCGGCGACTTGCCACCGTCCAGAGCGTCCTCACGGTCCTCACCGAAGTACATGTAAAACACGATGCGCAGATAGTAGAAGGCGCCGATGACCGAGGCGACCACACCGGCCACCGCCAGCCATGCCAGCCCGCCCTCATAGGCCGCGCGCAACACGTAGAACTTGCCGAAGAACCCCACCAGCGGCGGCACACCGGCCAGACTGAACAGCAGCACCAACATGGCCAGCGCCTTGCCCGGCTCCTTGGTCGAGTACATGCCAAGGCTTTCGATATCCGTCACCGGCTGGCCGTCCCGCTCCATCGACAGGATAAAGGCAAAGGTGCCGACGTTCATGGTGACGTAAATCGCCATGTAGATCAGCATCGCCTGCACACCCAGTTCGGTACCGGACGCCAGACCCATCAGCGCATAGCCCATGTGGGCAATCGACGAATAGGCCATCAGCCGCTTGATGTCGCGCTGTCCGATTGCGGCGATGGAGCCTAGGAACATCGACAGCACCGACAACAGCGCCACAACCTGACCCCAGTCTGCAGTCGCGTTGCCAAAGGCGTCAAACATCACCCGCGCGAACAGCGCCATCGCGGCAACCTTCGGCGCGGTGGCAAAGAAGGCCGTCACAGGTGTCGGAGACCCCTCATAGACATCCGGCGTCCACATGTGGAACGGCACCGCAGACACTTTGAACGCCAGACCGGCGATCATCATCACCAGACCGATCAGCAGGCCAACCGGCATGTGTCCTTCGCTGGCGGTCTGGATGATGCCGGAAAACAGCGTCGTCCCGGCATAGCCATAGATCAGCGACGCGCCATACAGCAGCAGGCCTGACGACAGCGCGCCCAGCACGAAATACTTCAGGCCCGCCTCTGTCGACTTTGCACTGTCCCGGCGCAGCGAGGCCACGACATACAGAGACAGCGATTGCAGTTCGAGGCCCATGTAAAGCGCCATCAAATCGCCCGCCGAGACCATCATCATCATGCCGACGACCGCCAGCGTGACCAGCAAGGGGTACTCAAACCGCAGCAAGCCGCGCCGCACCATATAGCCTTCGCTCATCAGCAGCACCGACGCCGCCGAGACAAGGATCACCACCTTGGCAAACCGGGCAAAGCCGTCGTTCACGAACATCCCGCCAAAGGCCACCTGCGTGCCTTCCCCGGTTGCCCCGATCCAGAAGGCCAGCGCCAGAAACAGCGCCGAAGTCACCCAGACCAGCGTCGGGGCCAGCTTGTCCTTGGTGGAGTAGACCGCCCCCACAAGCGCCGCCATCGCAAAGACCGACAGCAGGATTTCCGGCAGGATGATGTTGAGATCAGCCGAGATCATGTCCCGCTCTCCTTAGTGTTCCGCGACAGCAACTTGCGTGTCGGCATCGTTGCGGCCGGCAGCGGCAAGCGCCGTGTCTACTTTGGTAACCAGCGCCTCGACCGACGGACCGGTGCGGTCAAGGATCGGCGCCGGGTAGACGCCCATCCAGATCGTCATGACCACAAGCGGCGCAAAAATGGCCTTTTCGCGCGTTGTCATATCCTTGATGGTCTTGAGGCTTTCCTTGATCAGGTCGCCCATGACCACCCGGCGGTACAGCCAGAGCGCATAACAGGCCGACAGGATCACGCCGGTGGTTGCCCCCGCCGCAACCCAAGTGTTGACCTGGAAGACGCCCATCAGGGTCAGGAATTCGCCGATAAAGCCAGAGGTCCCCGGCAAGCCGACGTTGGCCATGGTGAACAGCATGAAAATCAGCGCATAGGCCGGCATCCGGTTCACCAGACCGCCATAGGCGTCGATCTCACGGGTGTGCATCCGGTCATAGATCACGCCCACACAGAGGAAGAGCGCGCCAGAGATAAAGCCGTGGCTGATCATCTGGAAAATCGCGCCGTCCACGCCCTGTTGGTTGGCGGCAAAGATGCCCATCGTCACATAGCCCATGTGTGCGACCGACGAATAGGCGATCAGCTTTTTCATGTCTTCCTGCACCAACGCAACAAGGCTGGTGTAGATGATTGCGATCACCGACAGGGTAAAGACAAAGTTCTGCATCACGTCGGACCCGACCGGGAACATGGCAAGGCTGAACCGCAGGAAGCCGTAGCCGCCCATCTTCAGCAGGATCGCCGCAAGCACAACCGACCCGGCGGTGGGGGCCTGAACGTGCGCCTCCGGCAACCATGTGTGGACCGGCCACATCGGCATCTTGACCGCAAAGCTGGCGAAGAAGGCAAGGAACAGGATCGTCTGCATCCCGCCGACAACATGCACGCCAAGAATACTGAAATCCTCAGAGGCAAAGTTGTGTTTCAGCAGTGACACATCGCAACCGCCGATGCAGGTGGTGCCCGCGTCGGAATACATCGCCACCATTGCCACCAGCATCAGCACCGAGCCGAGGAAGGTGTAGAGGAAGAACTTGAACGAGGCATAGATCCGGTCCTTGCCGCCCCAGATGCCGATGATCAGGAACATCGGGATCAGGCCCGCCTCGAAGAAGAGGTAGAACAGCACCAGATCCAGCGCCATGAACACGCCCAGCATCAGCGTTTCCAGCAGCAGGAAGGCAATCATGTATTCCTTGACCCGGTGGCTGACGTCCCAGCTGGCCGCGATGACCAGCGGCATCATGAAGGTGGTCAGCATCACGAAAAGGACGCTGATCCCGTCCACACCCATCCGGTAGTTGAGACCCAGCAGCCAAGGCCGTTCCTCGACCATCTGGAACCCGGTGTTGCCCGCGTCGAACTGGAACAGGATAAACAGCGAAATGACAAAGGTCGCCCCCGTCGCGATCAGCGCAAGCCATTTGGCATTGCGCCGCGCCGCCTCGTCATCGCCCCGCAGGAACAGCGCCATGATCAGGGCCGCCAGCGCAGGCAGGAAAGTGACGATGGAAAGCAGGTTGCCCATTAGTGTGCCCCTCCGCTGAGCGTCATCCAGGTGATGAAGATCGCGATCCCGATCACCATCGCAAAGGCATAGGTAAAGATGTAGCCAGACTGTGCCCGCCCCGCGAGGCGGGTGAAGAAGGGCACGATCCCCAAGGCAATGCCGTTCAGGCCGCCCTTGATGATCGCCTCATCGCCACCCTTCCACAGGATGCGCCCCAGCGCCTTGGCGGGCTGCACAAAGAGGAAGTCGTAGATCTCGTCAAAGTACCATTTGTTCAGCAGGAACAGGTACAGTGGGCGCTGGCTTTCGGCCAGTTTGACCGGCAGTTTCGGGTTCACGATGTAGAACCAGTAGGCGGTAACAAACCCGATCAGCATGGCGATGAACGGGGAAATCTTGACCCATGTCGGCGCGTGGTGCGCGTCATCCATGACGTGGTTGTCCACTCCCATGTAGATCGCGCCTGCACCCGGTGCGGCCACCGCGTGATCCCCGGCCTCTGCTGCGTGATCGCCTGCTTCGGCTGTGTCCGCATGGGCGGCGTCTGCCTCTGCGTGGTCATCGCCATGTCCGGCGTCGGCAGGTGCACCGTGTTCCGCAGCCTCGGCATGTGCGCCGGGAATACCGAAGAAGGCGTTCACCTTGTTATGGTCGCCGAAAAAGCTGCCGTACCAGATCATGCCGGAGAAGATCGCCCCCAGCGCCAGCACGCCCAAAGGCACCAGCATCACCGTCGGGCTCTCGTGTGCGTGCTCATGCGTGTGCTTGTCGCCACGCGGCTTGCCGAAGAAGGTCAGGAACATCAGCCGCCAGCTGTAAAAGCTGGTGAACAGCGCCGCCACGACCAGCATCCAAAAGGCATAGCCTCCCTGCGTGCCCGCAAAGGCGCTCTCGATCACCGCGTCCTTGGACAGGAAACCGGCAAAACCGATGTGGGTCAGCGGAATACCGACACCCGTGATCGCCAGCGTGCCGATCATCATTGCCCAAAAGGTCATGGGCAGCTTCTTCCGCAGACCGCCATAGTTCCGCATGTCCTGTTCGTGGTGCATCCCGTGGATCACCGAACCGGCGCCAAGGAACAGCATCGCCTTGAAGAAGGCGTGCGTGAAAAGGTGGAACATCGCGACCGAGTAGACACCCACGCCCGCCGCTACAAACATGTAGCCCAGCTGCGACATGGTCGAATAGGCGATGACGCGTTTGATGTCGTTCTGCACCAGACCGATGGTCGCCGCGACAAAGGCCGTCGACGCGCCAAGGAACGTGATGAACGCGGTGGCGTTGGGGGCAAACTCCATGACCGGCGACATGCGGCAGACCAGAAAGACACCCGCCGTCACCATGGTCGCGGCGTGAATCAGCGCCGACACGGGTGTCGGGCCTTCCATCGCGTCCGGCAACCAGGTGTGCAGGAACAGCTGCGCCGATTTACCCATCGCACCGATGAACAACAGCAGCGCCACAACCTCGGCCGCGTTCCAGCTGCGCCAGAGGAAGGTCAGTTGCGTTTCCGCCAGTGTCGGCGCGGCGGCAAAGACATCGTCAAAGCGCACGCTGTCGGTCAAAAAGAAGATCGCAAAGATCCCCAGCGCAAAGCCGAAGTCGCCAACCCGGTTGACCACAAAGGCCTTGATGGCGGCGGCGTTGGCGCTTGGCTTGCGATAGTAGAAGCCGATCAGCAGGTAAGAGGCGACGCCCACGCCTTCCCAGCCAAAGAACATCTGGACGAGGTTGTCCGACGTCACCAGCATCAACATGGCGAAGGTAAAGAACGACAGGTAGGCAAAGAAGCGCGGTTTATAGCTTTCCTCGCCTTCCTTGAACTGGCTGTCATGCGCCATGTAGCCAAAGGAATACAGGTGCACGAGCGCCGAAACCGTGGTTACGACGATCAGCATGATCGAGGTCAGACGGTCCAGCCGGATTGACCAGTCGGTCGACAGCGTGCCGCTCTCGATCCAGCGCATGACCTGAATGTGCTGCGTTTCAGGCCCGTGTGTGAAAAACACGATCCACGAAAAGGCACAGGCCAGAAACAGCAGGCCGGTGGAAATCCACTGCGCACCGCGAATGCCCGTCAGTTTCCAGCCGAAGCCCGCGATGAGCGCGCCCACCAGCGGGCCAAAGAGGATGATGCTCTCCATTAGTCTGGTCCTCTCAAGCGGTGATCATTGAAATGATCAGCAGAAATTGCGGATCGGGCATCGGCACGGGCAGGATCTTTGCGGCCGTAAGACCGATCAACATCTCCGGCGAGAAGCCAGTCATCAGTCCAAGGCCCGGCAAGCCAATATTGCTCAGCATCGCTTCAGCCTTTCATCACGTTGACGTCTTCCACGGCGATGGTGCCGCGGTTGCGGAAGAAGCAGACCAGGATCGCCAGACCAATCGCGGCCTCGGCGGCGGCGACGGTCAACACAAACAGCGTGAAGACCTGCCCGACCAGATCGCCCAGATGCGTGGAAAAGGCGACAAGGTTGATGTTCACCGCCAGCAACATGAGTTCGATGCTCATGAGCAGGATGATCACGTTCTTGCGGTTCAGGAAAAGCCCGAAGATGCCGATGACAAAGAGCACCGCCGCCACCGTCAGGTAATGTTCCAATCCGATCATGTGCGTCCCTCCGGGCGTTTTGCCCGATTTAGTTCCATCTTGTGCGCCCGGATGTGCCCGGACCCGCCCCGGGTTTGTTCCGGGGCTTTTTGTCTCAAATCCCTGCCCTTGCCGGCCAGAGGTCCCGGGTCAGGCCCGGGACAGTGTCAGCCCAACCGCCGAGGACCGCGTCCCCGCAGCTTTAACCGCCCCAGTTTGTCCTCGGTCCAGGTTTGCGCCCGCACCGGCAGCAGCAGCATCGCCTTGCGCAGCATCCAAGCCCCCGCGAGGATCTTGAAGACCCAGAACGCGCCGTAGAACGCCAGCCCGTAGGGCGATAGAACCACATCCCAGAACGCGCTCATTTGCCTGCCCCGACGCTGCCGGGATTGAACAACCCGCATGCACAGCTCAGGTCATAGCTTTGACCCGCGCCGCCCAGAACGACCGGCTCTAGCACCGAACCCAGCTGTTCCAGCCGCAGATCGCCTATGTCGTCCCATGCCGCCATTTCGGCGTAGCCCCAAGGCATCTTGCGGATCATCGTCGCCATCTTGCCATACGTGCCGTCCATGGCCGCCATATGCTCTTCCACCGTCATCGCCCCATGCGGACCGAACAGAAAAGCCGATCCGTCCGCGCAATCCACCACCACCTGCGACTCGCGCACGTAGCAGGCATCGCCCTCGTAGTGCACCTGCACGACATATCCCAGCCACAGGTTCTCTGCCGGCATGAGACCTTCGGCCCCGACGGGTGTGCGCAGGTGTCGGACAGAGCATCCCTCACCAAGAACCGTCGCGGACTCGGCGTTCAGCGCGGGCGAACACGCCAGTGCCGGACCGGCGACCAGCATCGCCGCTCCAAAAAACATATGTCGCGAGGATGCGATCAAAGGCCCTGCCCCGGTTTGACGTCCTTGAGTTCCATTGCCTTGGCCGGATCGCGGTACATCTGCGCCAACACATCCTGACGCTTGATGTCGGTGCGGTGGCGCAAGGTCAGCACGATAGCACCGATCATGGCGACCAGCAGGATCAGGCCCGCCAGTTGGAACAGCAGGAAATACTGGTCATACAGGATCAGCCCCAGCGCCTCGGTGTTGTGGCGATCCGCAGGCACCGGCTGCGCCAGTTGCCCTGCCGCCATTTCCGACGCTTCCCAGACACCAAAGGCCATGGCCAATTGCATCAGGATCACAAGACCGATCAGCAGCGCCAAAGGCATGTACTTGGCCATTTCCGCCTTCAGTTCGGCGAAATCGACGTCCAGCATCATGACGACAAAGAGGAACAAAACCGCCACCGCGCCGACGTAGACGATGATCAGCAGCATGGCGACAAACTCCGCCCCCATAAGGACAAACAGCCCGGCCGAGGACAGAAAGGCGAGGATCAGCCAGAGCACCGAATGCACCGGATTGCGGCTGACGACCGTAAAAAGTCCGCCCGCGATGGCGCCGAGTGCAAAGAGGTAGAAGGCAAAGACCATCATGTCTCGTCATCCTTGTTGTCATTGATGACCTCACGCGCCAGTTCCATGGCACGTGTCATCGCGGGAATACCTGCGAACATCGACATATGGCCGATGGTTTCGGCGATCTCTTCGGGTGTCGCCCCGGCCTCAAGCGCGTGGCGCACGGTCAGGCGGAACGGCGTTTCCGCCTGCGCGCCCTGCATCGTCAAGCCGGAAATGGTCAGCAACAGCCGCGTCTTGGCGTCCAGCCCGGTCTTCGACATGCCTTTGCCGAACCACATTTCCATGGCGTCCTTGGTCATGGTTGGCCAAAGCTTTTCAAAGCCTTTGGGATCAAAGCCGGACATCGCGGGGTTGAAGGCCTTGGCCATCTCCTGCGCCTGCTCCATCATCAGCTCAAAAGGGGTCTTGCTGTCGCTCATTTGCCGGCCTCGCGGATGGGGCAACCGCCAAAGACGGCGGTGCGGGCAGACAGCCACTTGCCGTCCTCGTACTCGCGCGGTTCAAGGATTGAAACCACCTCGACCCCGTCGCGCTGAAACGGGGCCACACTGGCAAGCCCGTCCGCCGTGCCAGTGAAACCCTCGCCGAAGTCCGTCATCAACTGGCCAAAGATCTTGTCGATCATCGCGCCCTGATCCGGGGCAGAGACGCTCATGATGCAGTCGCAAAACCCATCGTGCTCGATCAGGTTGATCACGATTTCCGGTTCCGCCACCCAGACGCCGTCCTGCCGCGCCATCCCGGCCTTGACCGCACGGTCGTCGATATCGGCGTAATCCGGTGCCGACCCCATGCAAACCTGCGAAAACAGCGCTGCACGCTTGGCGTTCCATGCCTCGCTGCCCGGTTCCTGTGCAATGCCGCCACCCGCCGCAAGGGCGAGCGCGCAAAGAGCAACAGCAGAGTTCAGTCGGCGGGGCATAAGCGGTCTCGGTCTTTCAGGCTCAGCGGTAGGGCGCGTCAAGTTCCAGGTTGCGGGCAATCTCGGCTTCCCAACGGTCGCCATTCTCGAGCAGCTTGGTCTTGTCGTAGTACAGTTCCTCACGCGTCTCGGTGGCGAACTCGAAATTCGGCCCCTCGACGATGGCATCCACCGGGCAGGCCTCTTGGCAGAAGCCGCAGTAAATGCATTTGGTCATGTCGATGTCATAACGCGTGGTGCGGCGGCTGCCGTCGTCGCGGGGTTCCGCGTCGATGGTGATGGCCTGCGCAGGGCAGATCGCCTCACAGAGTTTGCACGCGATACAACGTTCTTCGCCGTTGGGATAGCGGCGCAGCGCGTGTTCGCCACGGAACCGGGGCGACAGCGGCCCCTTTTCGTGCGGGTAGTTCAGCGTGGCCTTTGGCGCAAAGAAGTACTTCAGCCCCAGCTGGAACCCCTTCACGAAGTCCGCGAGAAGAAAGTATTTTGCAGCCCGGCCGTAGTCGATAGTCGCCATGCTATCCTTGCTCCCCTGCCATGTTGTTCAGATCGGCCTCAAACTTTTCAGCCGTGGGCGCGTCCATCAGCGGATCACCCTGCTCATCGTATTCATTCAGCACCGCCGGTTTCGCCGGTGCGGGATCTTTGGCGCGCGCGGCCTCTGCGGCCTGCATGTCGGCGGCCCATCGAAACACTGCGGCGGCGATCTCTGTCGCCTGTGGCATCAGGTTGCCGTCGCTGTCCACATCCGGCAGGCCGGTGTCCCGCACGACAAAATCGCCGAGGTCGATCATGTCGATGTATTTCGCGTCGAGGATGGCGGATTTCAGATCAGACATCGGGGTCTCCCTTATGGGCATGGCCGCGCGTCATGCGCGCCCCTGCCCTCAGGATACCACTCACGGGCGCACCTGTGGCGGGATCACCCACCTTCAGGCTGTCCGAAACGATATGTTTCCGATCCGGCAACATCCTCAGCCCCCGGTCACCCAGCGCGCGTAGCTGTCAAAGAACCAGCCGAACTTGGCCGCGAAGGCCACGAAGACCACCCAGACCAGAGAGAACGGCAGGAAGACTTTCCAGCCAAGGCGCATCAACTGGTCATAGCGGTAGCGCGGTGTGATCGCCTTCACCATCGCGAAGATGAAGAAGAAGAACGCCATCTTGCCGACCATCCACAGCGCCCCATCCGGCAGACCCGGGATCGGCGACAGCCAGCCGCCGAAGAACAGCAGCGAGGTCAGCGCGCACATCAGGAAGATCGCGATGTATTCACCGGCCATGAACAGCAGGAAAGGCGTCGAAGAGTATTCAACCTGATACCCGGCGACCAGTTCCGATTCCGCCTCTGGCAGGTCGAACGGCGGGCGGTTTGTCTCTGCAAGGCAAGAGATGAAGAACAGGAAGACCATCGGGAAGTGCGGCAGCCAGTACCAGCTGAAGAACCCGAACCGACCATCCTGCGCCGCGACGATATCGCCAAAGTTCAGCGACCCGGTCGAGAGGATCACGCCGATGATGATCAGGCCGATCGACACCTCGTAGGAAATCATCTGCGCCGCAGACCGCAGTGAGCCAAGGAACGGGTATTTGGAGTTCGAGGCCCATCCGCCCATGATCACGCCGTAAACCTCAAGCGAGGAAATGGCCATGACATAGAGGATTGCCACGTTGATGTCCGACAGCACCCAGTTGTCGCTGAACGGGATCACCGCCCAGGCGATCATGGCCAGCACAAAGCTTGCCAAAGGGGCCAGCATGAACACTGTCCGGTCGGCCCCTGCCGGGATCACAACCTCTTTGACAACGTATTTCAGCGCGTCGGCCACCGTTTGCAGCAGGCCATAGATGCCCACCACGTTTGGCCCGCGCCGCATCTGGACCGCGGCCCAGATCTTGCGGTCGCCGTAGACGAGAAAGAGCAGTGACACCATCACAAAGCCCAGCACCGCAAGGCATTGCGCAAAGATGATGACAAAGGTGCCCAGAGGCGTGGCGAAGAAGTTTTCCATCAGGTCCTCACACCATCGGTATTCCGTTCTCGGCACAGGCCAGCGCCGCCACTTCGGCGTCGATGGTCTTGAGCCCGCGGGGCAGCTCCGCCGAGATGGTGTAAACCGCATCTCCGCGCCATAGGCCACCCTCTTCGTAGACAGTCGTGCGCAAATGACGCGCAAATCCGTAACCCCGGATCAGGGCATATTGCGCGGCTGCGCATTCGGCATAATCATCGACATCCGCCGCATAACGCGCGCCGCGCATTTCGACCTCGAACTGCACCAGATCACCGTCCAACAACCGCGTCTCGACACCAGAATAGATCGGTTCAAAAGGCGGCTCCGGATCTTCCGGGGTGCAGGCCGACAGGCTGCTGGCCAAGGCCAACAAGGATATGATCACCAGCCCCCGCACTTATTCCGCCGCAAGCGGCGCCGTTGCGCGGTCACGGGCGGATTTGGACAGTTCCGCCATCAGCTCGCTCGATCGTGCAATCGGGTTGGTCAGGTAGAAGTCGCGCACCGCATAGCGGAAGTCCGCGTCGCCCAGATCTCCGGCATCCAACGGTTGCCAGTCGTTTTCCGGCACCTCGTCGATGCCTTGCAGGTGCGGCACCTCACCGACCATCGCCTGACGCAGTTCGGCCAGATTGTTCCACGGCAGTGTGGCACCTATCTCGGCCGACAGTGCCCGCAGGATCGCCCAATTTTCCTTGGCCTCGCCCGGCGCAAAGCCAGAGCGCAGCGCCAGTTGCGGACGGCCTTCGGTGTTGACGAACAGGCCCTGCTCTTCGGTGTAGGCCGCGCCCGGCAGGATCACATCGGCGCGGTGCGCGCCCCGGTCGCCGTGCGAGCCTTGGTAGATCACAAAAGCGCCTTCACCGATCTCGACCTCATCCGCGCCAAGATTGTAGATCACGTCCGCATCCTGCAGCGCATCCATGCCACGTTCGTTGGTGGCGTTCACGTCCATTGCCCCCACGCGGGAGGCAGCGGTGTGCAACACCAAGAATTTCGACTGGCCCGCTGCGGCGACCTGCATGGCGGTGCCCAGCACTGCCGCGCCATCCGCCTCATTCAGCGCACCTTGGCCGATGATCATGACACCAGCTTTACCGTGCTTGTCCGAATGATCCATCTCGGCCAGCTTGGCCAGCGCCTCACGACCTGTGCCCAGGTCGATCACGTCATAGGTCAGGTCAACCGGCTTGCCGATGCGCGCGACCTTGGCACCTGCGGCCCAAGCCTTGCGAATACGGGCGTTCAGCACCGGTGCCTCATCGCGCGGGTTGGTGCCGATCAGCAGAATCATCTCTGCGCCGTCGATGTCCTCGATGGCAGCGTTACCCACATAGCCCGAGCGGTTGCCCGCAGGCAGTTTCGCGCCATCGGTGCGGCATTCGACGACACCGCCCTGCCCCTCGATCATCTGCTTCAGGCTATAAATCGCCTCGACCGGGGCCAGATCCCCGATGATTCCCGCCGGTTTGGTGGCGGATTTTAACGCCTCAGCGCTCTTGGCCAGCGCCTCGCCCCAGCTTGCGGGGCGCAGCTTGCCGTTCTCACGGATATAGGGGCGGTCCAGACGCTGACGGCGCAGGCCGTCCCAGACAAAGCGCGTCTTGTCGGAAATCCATTCCTCATTCACGCCATCATGGTTGCGAGGCAGAATGCGCATGACTTCGCGGCCTTTGGTGTCGACCCGGATGTTTGACCCCAGTGCGTCCATCACGTCGATGGTCTCTGTTTTGGTCAATTCCCACGGACGGGCGGTAAAGGCATAAGGTTTCGACACCAGCGCGCCCACCGGGCACAGGTCAATGATGTTGCCCTGCAAATTCGAATCAAGCGTCTCGTTCAGGTACGAGGTGATCTCGGCATCTTCGCCGCGCCCGGTCTGGCCCATCTGGGTGATGCCCGCGACCTCGGTCGTGAAGCGCACGCAGCGTGTGCAGGAAATGCAGCGGGTCATGTGCGTCTCAACGAGCGGACCGAGGTCCAGATCGTCGGTGGCGCGCTTGGGCTCGCGGAAGCGGCTGAAATCGACGCCATAGGCCATGGCCTGATCCTGAAGGTCGCACTCACCCCCCTGATCGCAGATCGGGCAATCGAGCGGGTGGTTGATGAGCAGGAACTCCATCACCCCCTCGCGGGCCTTTTTGACCATGGGCGAGTTGGTCTTGATCTCCGGCAGCTCGCCATTGCGACCCCCGCGCACGTCGCGCACCTGCATCGCGCAGGAGGCGGCGGGCTTGGGCGGACCGCCCACAACCTCAACCAGACACATCCGGCAGTTTCCGGCAATCGACAGACGTTCGTGATAACAGAATCGCGGGACTTCGACCCCGGCCTGCTCGCAGGCCTGAATCAGGGTCAACGCCCCGTCCACTTCGACCTCTTGCCCGTCGATGATGATCTTTCGCAAATCGGACATGCCCGTGCCTCTCCCGTTCTTCGGCTGGCAGCGCCCACTGGCACGCAGGCCGCAGTTCTTCGGGTTTAGCCTGCCCTGCCGGACGTTACCAGATGCAGGTGCAGCGAAAAGGCAGGAAAAAACGACGCGGCGCGCGGGTTTTGCCCCGGCACCGCGCTTTAGTTATTACAATTACTGAATACGTTACCGCCTGTTAGGCCAATTTCGCGACTCAGCGCAGGAAGTAGCCCACCGGCCCGCCACGGGCGATGTCGTCCCGTCCGAACTTGCACAACGCCTTGTCGTCGTTTGCCGCGATGCCCTTGGACGCCAGCCATGTTTCAGCCTTTTTGCGCATCCGCTTCTTCTCGGCTTTGGAGTTCACATAGGCGTCGATTTCATCGTCGGAGTAGCCTAGCGCCTTTGCGCGCTGCTCCAGCGCCTGAATCTGTCGATAAGCCCGGATCATCCGTGCGCTGATATCATCGCAGGACTTGCGGATTTCATCAGCAATGGCGATGGCCATCAGCCCATCGTCGATTTCCGAAACTTGGCTGAGCGGTGCCTTGGCCCAGACTGGCGTAACAAGGGTCAGACAAAGGATCGGGGCGAGGAAAAAGCGCATGCGCGGAACTCCGTAAAGATTCTAGTTGCCCTGAGGTGGGGGCACAGGGTCCGGATATTCAATATCCGCGCGGCTCAAGCCCCCAATTAGGCGGGTTTCCACAGGTTCTGCGCGGGGAGTCGCCGGTCAGACGTCGCGGCAACGACCCCGAAAGGTGATGCTGTCGCCTGTCACCGGCAGCGCCTGCGGATCGGTGTCCGGTCCCACGGTCCAGTCAATCTCGGATGTGCCGAAGTACTGGATGCAGTGTTGGACACTCTTGTATTCACCGGCGGCGATTGCGCCCTTCAGGGATTTCGAAACCGTGCTTACCGTCACCGCAAAATTCTGACGGTTCTTGCGGTCCGACGATACCTTGGTGCGAAATCGCTCACCGTCAAAGACCGGCGCGTTGCGGTTAAACACACCGGCACGTTCACAACCGCCAACTGTGGCCGCAAGGGCCAGAATACAAATCACGCGGGTCATCATCTTATTGGCCTCCCCGGCAGAGCACTTCGAATTCCGCCGCCGATGTCGTTACCCCTGACAGGATCGTGGCCAGCGCCCGTTTGTCGCGGCACCCCGCCTTGGCGGCAAAAGCCCCTGCCGCCTTGAACTGGCCCTGCGCCGGAACCGCCCCCGCCACCGTTTTCACGCTGACATAGACCTGCACCGCGGGAGTCGAGCCCGCCCCGTCCCGCGCCTGCATCGTCACCGCGCGGCGCTGAATGTCCCCGACAAAGCTTTTTGACCGCACGGTTTCCGCCTGCGCCGCCGACGTCAGCGCCGCGATCAGCACTGCCGCCCCCAAAATCCGTTTCATGTCCCGTCCTGTTTTTCTAGCTCGCCCCGGTTGCGCGCCGCCACTTAGTCCACATCTGCCTCTCGGCCCGATGCGCCCGGCAGAGCGCGCCGTCACTGTCCCCGTTGCGCTGCAGGAGGTCAAGCCGCGCCAAACCGGGTCGCGGCCATGGGCGATGTCCTGCCAGAGCCCGTCAAAGCCCACCGATCAGCCACACAGCGGCAGGTGCCACCTTATTCGGCCGCCCGTCACCAGCCCTTTTTCCAACAAAGGTCGATGAAGTGCCACTCGCCTTTCCATTCGCTGGCCGCACTTGGGCGCCGCCGGACCGTCAACCCGTAGTGCTTGCAAAAGGCCGTGCCGACCTTGCGGGCCAGAGCCTTGTCGTTCGCACCAATCTGGGGATCCTGGTTGGTGCGGATCACCAGGCGGCTCTGTTCGATCCATTCCTTTTGCGGCAGGCCGGTGTCAGGGGCATTCCTGACGGTCTCTGTCTCATACATGCTGAACGCGACATAGAAGGACCGACCGTTGAAAATCACCTCGTCGGACAAATCATACGGCATCTTGCCTTGCGCCATTGCGGCCCCGGCCCCGCCGCACGCAACGGCAACCATAAATACGAACCTGATTAAACTGTTTGGTTTCATAGGACTTCAATCTCCCAGTGGTTTGCGACCGTGCCACGCTTTGTCCAGAAAGGACAACGTCACGCCCGCACCGACAAAGACCAGACCCGCCACAGCCCCGTAGACCCAGACCGGAGCCAAACCTGCGTTGATCGCCACATGCGCAAACCATGCCGGAACAAAGCAAAAAGCGGCGGCCAAGACCGCCGCCACCAAATTTTGCAGGGTTCTCAGGACTCGTCCCAGAACAGACTTCACAGCGTCACTCCGCCGCGACGGCGCTCATCCGGCCGGATTTCTGAGCCTTGATGCGGTCCTCGATCTCATCTCGGAAGTTGCGGATCAGGCCCTGAATCGGCCATGCGGCCGCGTCGCCAAGGGCGCAGATGGTGTGGCCCTCGACCTGCTTGGTCACGTCCCAGAGCATGTCGATCTCTTCTTCGTCGGCCTCACCCTTTACCAGACGTTCCATGACACGCATCATCCAGCCGGTGCCTTCGCGGCACGGCGTACACTGACCACAGGATTCGTGTTTGTAGAACTTGGCCAGACGCCAGATCGCCTTGATGATGTCGGTATCCTTGTCCATCACGATGACGGCGGCGGTGCCAAGGCCAGAGCCCAGCTCACCGCGCAGATAGTCGAAATCCATGATGGCATCGCGCATCTTTTCGCCGCGCACGCACGGCACGGACGATCCACCGGGGATCACTGCCTTGAGGTTGTCCCAGCCGCCGCGAATGCCGCCGCAATGCTTTTCGATCAATTCCTCAAAGGAAATCGACATCGCTTCCTCAACAACGCAGGGGTTGTTGACATGGCCGGAGATGGCGAACAGCTTGGTGCCTTTGTTGTTGTCGCGGCCAAAGCCAGAGAACCATTCGGCCCCACGGCGCAGAATCGTCGGCACGACAGCGATGGATTCAACGTTGTTCACTGTGGTCGGGCAACCATACAGACCCGCGCCCGCCGGGAACGGCGGTTTCATCCGCGGCATGCCCTTTTTGCCTTCAAGCGATTCCAGCAGGGCGGTTTCTTCACCGCAGATATAAGCGCCAGCGCCATGAGCCACGAAAATCTCGAAATCCCAGCCGGAGCCGCAAGCATTCTTGCCGACCAGACCCGCATCATAGGCCTCGTCAATCGCGGCTTGCAGCGCCTCACGCTCACGGATGTATTCGCCGCGAATGTAGATGTAGCAAGCATGCGCCTGCATCGCGAAGGAGGCGATCAGGCAACCCTCGATCAGGGTATGCGGATCATGGCGCATGATCTCGCGGTCCTTGCAGGTGCCGGGCTCTGATTCGTCAGCGTTCACCACCAGATAGGACGGACGCCCGTCCGATTCCTTGGGCATGAAGGACCATTTCAGGCCGGTCGGGAATCCGGCGCCACCGCGCCCGCGCAGGCCAGAGGCCTTCATTTCCTCGACGATCCATTCACGCCCCTTGCCGATGATGTCCTTGGTGCCGTCCCAATGGCCGCGCTTCTTCGCGCCATCGAGCGTCCGGTCATGCATGCCGTAGAGGTTGGTAAAGATCCGGTCCTGGTCAGCTAGCATCTCTCAATCCTTGTCTTTCTGGCGGTCCCGCCAGAGCCCGTATACCATCCACAGCGCCCAGACAAAGCCCCCGAGTGCGGCAAGGTCGAAAAGCGCGCGCAGGCGCTGGCTCCAGTCCAGCGCCCCGCCAATTGCCGTGGCCGCGATCCAGCCAACGCCGGTTCCGGCGATGACCAGCGCGATAACGCGGCCCCGACGGTTGATATCCTGCTGATCGGCCATGCGCGGTCCCGGCTTTATTTAACCAGTTCGGCGGCCTGAGCCACCCATCCGTTGCGCGAGGCACGGCCGCGCACACCGGCGAGGTTTTCGTCAACCCATGCCACATTGGCTTTGGACCATGCGGCGATCTGGGACAGCTTGTAAATACCTTCGGCGTTCAGTGCCTCGGCCAGCTTGGGTCCAACACCGTTGAGGACGGTCAGATCATCCAAGGCCCCTTTGGGCGCGGTCATTGCCTTCGGCTTGGTCATGGCGGGCGCTGCGGCCTCGGCCGCGACCGGCGCTGCAACAGCTTCGGTTACGGACTTGACCGGTGCGGTTGCAGGCTTGACCGCTTCGGTTACTGGCTCGACAGCTTCGGTCACGGTCTCGACGGTTTCAGTCACCGCCTCGGCAGGTTCCTCTACCTTGGGTGCAGCGACCACAGGGGCGACCGTCTCATTTGTCTCGGCCACGGTTTCCACCACGGCTTTGGCCACCGGCGCAACAGCCTCAACCGGTGCCACGGCGACATCTTCGACGGTTTCGGCAACCGTTTCGACGGTCTCGGTCACAGTGTCCGCAGTCTCGGCCACGGCGTCGATCACATCGTCGGCGGTTTCCACGACAGTTTCCGCCACAGGCGCCTCAACCGTTTCAACAGAGGCCGCGACGCTCACGCTGCCCATCGGCGTGCAGATCGAACCAAAGCCCGTCGGCAATCCGGCCCACGGCATCATGGCCAGCTTCATCATGCCTTGGCTTGCTTCCATGGCGAACCGGGTCTGAAACTCGATCAGACGCAGGAAGGGGGTAAAGTTGGGTGTTATCGCATAATTCGGGGTCGTCATGGTCACGTCCTCGCTCCACTAATCGGGCGCAGTCTACTGCGCGGGTCTTAGCGCCGTTCCTCCCCAACAGAGCCGGTGCCACGCCTTGCATACTGCGGCGCGGCACGCAAGACATGGCATTGTCGCACAGGCCCGATCGGCGGGTTCGCGACGCCGTGCTGACCAATCAGTAGACGTCCCCGCCCTTAACACGCGAAGAAAACTCTGTCTGACCACCTTCAGCCAGCACCTTGGCTTGCGCGACCCACTGATCGCGGCTGACCCGCCCTTTGAATCCTTCGAGGTTGGCATCGACCCATGCAATTTCCTGATCGGTCCAGTTGGCGATCTGGTCGAAATGGTAGATGCCCAGAGTGTTGCAAAGCTTTTCCAGCTTGGGCCCGATACCTTTGACCTGCTTGAGATCATCGGCCCCGCCGGCGCGCGGACCATCCAGCATCGCGGGTTTTTCGCCCTCATCCTTGCCTTCGAAGATGCCGTCCTTGTCATAATCCTCACCCACAGGCGCAGGTGCGGGTGCGGGTTCAGCAGCGGGCGCGGTGTAAACCCATGTCCCCTTGCGGCTGGCAAGGTCTGCCTGCCCGGCCAGCGGCGTTGAGGGCAGAACCCGCGGACCGGCATCCTCGGGGATTTCAATGACTGGTTCGGCGGGTGGCGGCGCGACCGGTTCAGGCATGGCCTCAATCACCGGCTCCGGTGTCTGTACCGGTTCGGATGTGGGGTCTGGCCGCGACGCGGTCTCTGCACCGGCGTAGCGCCATTCGCCTTTGCGCTCGGCCAGTTCGGCCTCTCCGGCCAGCGCCGCAGAGGGCGCGACACGCGGGCGTTCCTCCGCCACAGGGGGCGTGTCGGCGACGGCTGCCGCCTGAGGGTCCGGGCTGCCCTGCGCCTCTGGCGCGACTGCCGGATCGGGTTCCACTGGGTGAGTGTCAACGCGCGCCGCGGTCGCGGCCGCCACAGTCCCGGTGGCACCGGATTTTGCCACGCGCCCCTGCGATGCCCCTGCCCCCGCAGGCCTCTGCGCGGGCACCGCAGGCGCGCCGCACAGGAACCGGTTCAGCAGAACGCCAAGCCCGACCAACAAAACGACCGCCACAACCAGCGACGCGAAAAAGCCCCACTCGGCCACCGCAAGCAGCAGCACAAATGTCAGCAATGACGCCAGCGCCGCAAGGCCCCAGCAGATCTTGGGGCAATCGCCCCGGTCATTCGTATTGGACATTATTTGGCCTCCCAACCCTTTTTCACGACGATACATGCGGGCACGACCGTCGCAAAGTGGGATGAAAGTACCAGATCAGCCTTTGGCGTTTTGGGCCAGATCGCGTGCCTGCGAAACCCATTCATCGCGAGTCGCACGCCCCTTGAAGCCTTCAAGGTTGTCATCGACCCAGGCCAGTTCCTTATCCGTCCAGGCCGCAATCTGATCGAAGTGGAAGACCCCGAGCGTGTTCAGCAGCTTTTCAAGTTTCGGACCCACGCCCTTGATCTCCTTGAGATCATCGGGCTTGCCATCGCGCGCGGCCTCTAGGCCCGCAGGCTTTTCACCGGGTGTCGCCTCAGCGGCGGCGGCCTCTGGCGCGGCTTCGGTTTCCGGGGCCTCATAGCGCCAAGTACCTTTGCGCGCAGCAAGCTCTGCTTGACCGGCCAAAACGGCGCTCGGCTGGATCAGGGCGTCTTTGACCGCTGCCGGGGCGTCTGCCAGTTTCTCTGGCACCGGCTCAGGCTTGGCATCTTCGGGGACGTCTGCCTCGGGGGCCTTGGGCTGTTCGCGCATCGTATCGCGGGTGCCGGACTGGTCGTTCCAAGGGGCGGCCAGCGGCACTTCGGTGCCGTCGATCCGCTTGATCGTGTCGCCGATGTCGTGCGCCAGTTGCGCGCTGGCATTCAGGGTGATCGAGCCGTTGACAAACTCTGTCAGCGTGGTGATCCCCGACTTCGGTTCCGAGGCAAAGCGACCGTTCTGCGGCCCCGCCTGCGGCACCTCTCCGCGCGCCAGCGCGTCCAGCAGATCGCCCAGTTTTTCCGCGGTCAGGTCCTCGAAATAATCCTTGCCGATCTGGGCCATGGGCGCGTTGGCGCAGGACCCAAGACATTCGACCTCTTCCCAGCTGAACTTGCCATCCGCCGACAGCGCATGCGGCTTGGCCGCGATCTTGTCTTGGCAGACCGCCATCAGATCCTCGGCCCCGCAGATCATGCAGCTTGTAGTGCCACAGATCTGGATATGCGCGACAGAACCCACCGGCTGAAGCTGGAACATGAAGTAGAAGCTCGCCACTTCCAGCGCCCGGATATAGGCCAAGCCCAGCATGTCCGCGACATATTCGATTGCCGGGCGGGTCAGCCAGCCCTCTTGCTCCTGCGCGCGCCACAACAGCGGAATGATCGCGCTGGCCTGACGGCCTTCAGGGTACTTGGTGATCTGCTCCCGTGCCCATGCCAGATTGGCGGGTGCGAAGGCGAAACTATCGGGTTGCTCGGGGTGCAGTCGGCGCAGCATGGCTTTCGGCTTTCCGTCTTACGTCGGGCGCTGCCGGGCAGCGCCCCCTTGGGTTACATCTTTTGTCGTCCGGCCCCACGGGCCGGTGTCTTCAGGTCGCCGCAGGCGCGGCTTCGGTCTTGGGCGCGCAGGCACCGGTCACAAGGCGCACGCCGCCGTTTGACAGTGTCACCGCTTCGCCCTGATCGACCTTATATTGCGCAACGGTCACCAGCTTTTCACGCGGCATCCCGGTTTGCAGTTCCACCGGCAGATAGTCGCTTTCCGTCGCCAGATCGCACCCGATAGAGGTGACGGCGGCGTCAAAAGAAAGCAGGTCTTCCTCTGTTACGCCTTCGGGCAGGATACAGCCCGACACCAGCGCCACCGCGACCATGGCAATTGCAGTCTTCTTCATCCTGTCGTCCCTCACGTCACACTGCCATTTCCGTGGCACACATCCCGGCCCGTGTTACGGGCAGTCCAATAGCCGCGCCGTCCCGGCGTCGCGATCAACAACAACCTGACCGTTTCGGACCAGCAGTTCGGCAGCGTCTTCGGCGATTTCACCGATCTCTTCAATGCCGTCGGGCGTGAGCGGCCCCTTGTATCCCGTCATCGTCGCCAGATTGTCGGCCAGAACGCCCTGAAACTGCTCTTCGCCTTCGCGGAAATTCACCACGCAACTGACGTCTTTCAGAGAGTCGATCACAGCGGGCAACAGCGTCTCGATTGGCATACGCTCCAGCGCCCTGATGAAATCCACCTCATTGGACAAAGTGGCCATCCGCGCCTTTGACGCCTTGGCAGCCGCCTCGGGGCCAAGGACCGGCAGGCAATTCTGCATTACGTAGTAGGTGTCGTCCGGTCCATCATCGATCTCGCAATAGAACAGATGGCGGCCGCTTTCGATGACCAAGCCATCGTCGATGACGCCCTTGATCTCAAAGCTGAAGCGTTCGTTGAATTCTGGCAGATCCTGCGCCAGCGCAGGGGTTGCCGCCAGCGCTGCCAGTGCCAACCACACTCTCATCTGTCGATCTCCCCGAACACCACATCCATCGTGCCGATGATCGCCGCCACGTCGGCCAGTTGGTGGCCCTTGGCGACATGATCCATCGCCTGCAGATGCAAATAGCCCGGTGCCCGGATCTTGGCGCGGTAGGGTTTGTTGCTGCCGTCGGCCACTAGGTAGACGCCGAATTCGCCTTTGGGGGCTTCGACGGCGGCGTAAACCTCACCCTCAGGGACATGAAAGCCCTCTGTATACAGCTTGAAGTGGTGGATCAGCGCCTCCATCGAGCGCTTCATCTCGCCGCGTTTCGGAGGAGTGATCTTGCCACGGGCCAGCACCTCGCCCTGCCCTTCGGGCGCGCGGAGTTTTTCAATCGCCTGATGCATGATCTTCAGCGACTGGCGCATCTCTTCCATGCGAACCAGATAGCGGTCATAGCAGTCGCCGTTTTTGCCCACCGGGATCTGGAAATCGAACTCGTCGTAGCATTCATAGGGCTGTGCGCGGCGCAGATCCCATGCAAGGCCAGACCCCCGCACCATGACGCCCGAGAATCCCCACTCGTTGATCTCTTCTTCGTTCACCACGCCGATATCGGCGTTGCGCTGTTTGAAGATGCGGTTTTCGGTCAGCAGCCCGTCGATATCCGCCAGAACGCGCGGGAAATCTTTGGCCCATTCCTCGATATCGTCGATCAGCTCGGGCGGCAGGTCCTGATGGACACCGCCGGGGCGAAAGTAGGCCGAGTGCAGGCGCGCGCCACAGGCCCGCTCATAAAACACCATCAGCTTTTCGCGCTCTTCAAACCCCCAGAGCGGCGGCGTCAGCGCGCCCACATCCATGGCCTGTGTCGTCACGTTCAACAGGTGGTTCAGGATACGGCCGATTTCCGAATAGAGCACCCGGATCAGGCTGGCCCGGCGCGGGACCGGTGTGCCGGTCAGCTTTTCGATGGCCAGACACCAAGCATGTTCCTGGTTCATCGGGGCGACGTAATCCAGCCGGTCAAAGTACGGCAGGTTCTGCAGATACGTCCGCGATTCCATCAGCTTTTCGGTGCCACGGTGCAGCAGGCCGATGTGCGGGTCGCAGCGTTCGACAATCTCGCCGTCCAGCTCCAGCACCAAACGCAAAACGCCGTGCGCCGCCGGGTGCTGCGGGCCGAAGTTGATGTTGAAGTTGCGGATTTTCTGCTCGCCCGTCAGGGCGTCATCGAAACCTTTGGAGCCGTCCATCATGTCTTTGCCTCACTAAGTGCGCGCACTGGCTCTGAAAAAGCTAGAATCCAAACAAAGATGAGTGGAGCGAAGGGGATCACCCCAAAGATCGACAGCCATTTGGGATACCCGAACTTGGGCAAGAGCTTCCAGAGAGCGCCGACCCACAATAGCATCATCAAAATAAAGATGAGGCCGGGGAGACCGATATTCCCAATGCCCATCAGACTTTATCCCCTTCCTTCTCATCCCCGGGCAGCACATACTGCGCGCCTTCCCAAGGGCTCATGAAATCGAACTGACGGTATTCCTGCACCAGCGACACCGGCTCATAGACGACGCGCTTTTGCTCTTCGTCGTAACGGACCTCGGTGTAGCCCGTCGTCGGGAAATCCTTGCGCAGCGGATAGCCCCGGAACCCATAGTCCGTCAGAATGCGGCGCAGGTCCGGGTGGCCGGAAAACAGGATGCCGAACATGTCGAACACTTCGCGTTCGAACCAATTGGCCGAGGGATGCACGGTCACAATCGATGGCACCATCTCATCCTCGCGGATTCCAACCCGCAGGCGAATGCGATGGTTCTGGTACATCGACAGAAAGTGATAAACCACGTCGAACCGCTTGGGCCGCGCCGGGTAATCCACTGCGGTGATGTCAACCAGCGTCGAGAACTTGCAGGTCGGGTCGGTCTTGAGGAACTCGACAAAGCCGCGAACGTTCGACGGTGCGACGTCGACGTTCAATTCGCCATGCGTGACGTCCCAGCCGATCACGCAGTCGGGGCGCTTGCTCTCGATATGGCCGCCCAGTTCCTTGAGTGCGTCTGTCATGGCTTTCCCCCTTAGCGAACCAGCGTGCCGGTGCGGCGGATCTTTTTCTGCAGCGCGAGAATGCCGTAGACCAGCGCCTCTGCCGTCGGCGGGCAGCCGGGCACATAGATGTCCACAGGCACGACGCGGTCACAGCCACGCACAACGCTGTAGGAATAGTGATAATAACCGCCACCGTTGGCGCAGGATCCCATCGAGATCACGTAGCGCGGTTCCGGCATCTGGTCGTAAACTTTGCGCAGGGCCGGGGCCATCTTGTTGGTCAGCGTCCCGGCCACGATCATCACGTCCGACTGACGCGGGCTGGCGCGCGGGGCAAAGCCAAATCGTTCCACGTCATAACGTGGCATCGCGGTGTGCATCATCTCAACCGCGCAGCAGGCCAGACCGAATGTCATCCAGTGCAGCGACCCGGTGCGCGCCCAGTTGATGATGTCCTCGGTCGAGGTCAGGAGGAAGCCCTTGTCCTGCAATTCGCGGTTCAGGGTCTGGGTGGCCACTTCGCGGTCAGGACCCGCAGTGTTCGCTCCGGTCATCACTCCCATTCGAGCGCCCCTTTCTTCCATTCATAGGCAAAGCCGATGGTCAGCACGCCCAGAAACACCATCATCGACCAAAAGCCCAGCATCGACACGTCCTTGAACGCCACCGCCCATGGGAACAGGAAGGCAATCTCAAGATCGAAGATGATGAACAGGATCGAGACAAGGTAGAACCGGACGTCGAACTTCATCCGCGCATCGTCGAAGGCGTTGAACCCGCATTCGTAGGCCGACACCTTTTCAGGATCGGGATTGCGCACGGCAATGATCACCGCTGCAAGGATCAGAACAAGACCTAGACCGATGGCGATGGCCAGAAAGACAAGGATGGGAAGGTATTCCCGCAGCATCTCTTCCAAGACGTGGCTCCTTTAGGGATCGGGCGCATGGGCGCTTGGCTTACTGTCCCATATAACCGCCTCATGGCGGGGTCAACATAGCCCGAAAGCATTCAAATCCCTGCGAATAAACAGATTTCGCACTCGCAGAGAGATTTTCCTTTATACACAATAGGATGCGGAAAATGCCCACAAAATCACCTGATTAATCCCGCGCCCAAGCGTCGCGCCCGGCCCCCCGATCCAAGGTGCCTCAGCCTGTTCCTCGGAGCCGTCCCTCGCTTGATGCCGATCAGAGCCGACGCCCGTGCGGTGACAAGGGGGCGCAGCCCCGCGCTTGCGCGGCTTGCCCTTGCCATCGTGCGGAGGGCGCTCAGGCAGCAAGAAAGCGAGGGAGGGCTCCGAGGAACAGGCGGGTTTGTTCCTTGGTGAGTCGTGAAGCCACAACACAACAAGGGCGAGTCCCCGGTAGAGGAAATCCTATCAGAGGGTTGGCGGGTGGGCGATGGGCCCCCAAAGGGCCCGAGTCCCATCCCGTCCCCTCACACAATGGTGGAAATCATCACATAGGCAGCCATACCTGCCATCACCAAAACCACCGGAAACCAGAGCGCCCGCTCTTGGACCGAGGGCGTCACACCATTCAAGACCGTGCTGATCGCGCTCACCGCCACAGCGGCCCACCCGGTCCAGCGCGGCCAGCCCAGACCGGGGAACCCTGCCGCCGACAGGACCGCGAGGGCCTGAAACAGCAGCACAAACACAGAAACCGCCGCCACGATCCGCCCGGACACCGGCAGACGCCCCGGATGCTGCCCGCCTTGGGTCCAGCGCCCCAAAGGCGCGCCACCGATCAGCGCAAACTGAAAAAATACTACGGCCAGACAGGCGGTGGCGTATAGATGAGCAATCTGGACGATCATGTCTCTCTCCGTCACATTCGCGGCTTTGGACAGGGACCTGCCCTATGGTAACCTGTGACGCAACCGCCCGCACGACAGGACACATGCCTTTGACCCGCCGTTGCCTGACCCTTTTGCTCTGCCTCCCGGTGCCGCTGATGGCCCAACAAAACCTGTCGGAAACAGGTGAAACCGCCCTTCCCTGTCCGGGTCCGGCCCGGGCGATAGCGCTCGCCCCGGCAGGCTCTCTCGATCTGGACGGCGCGACCAGCCATCTGACCTTTGGTCCGGACCTGCGGGTCTGTTTTACCCAGACGGATGTGACCGTGATTGACGGACCAACCGCCACCTTTGCCTGCACCGCCATCCGCGACAGCGACGATGAGGGGCTTGGGTACTATTTCACCGCCGAAGGCATCCCCCATCACCTCTGGTTCCACATCGACGCCACCGAAACCGCGCCGTCGCTGCAGATCGGACTATACCGCGAAGAGGCAGAACTGGTCTGGATCGACACCGCCTACCCGATCTGCGGCGGCTGAGTCCCCATCAGGCCCAGGGGGCCGGACGTTTGTCGAAAAAGGCCGCGATGCCCTCACGCGCCTCGGATGTCTCCCAGCGCTCGGCCAAGGCGTCAATCGCCCCCTCCACCGAATGCGGCGACACTTCCCCCCCCAAGCGCCGCAACAATGCCTTGGCGTCGCGCACGGCACCGGGTGCGCAGGTCAGATAGGGGGCCACTTCGGCCGCGACGGCTTCGTCCAATGCGTCCGCCCCGGCGACCCGGTTTACCAGTCCCAGCCGCACCGCCTCATCCGCCCCAAAGATGCGCGCATTCATGAACACCTCCTGCGCGTTCCGCGCACCCATTCGGTGGATCACATAAGGCCCGATATTGGCCGGGATCAGTCCCAGCTTGACCTCCGTCAGACCGAATTTCGCGACGTCCACCGCGACCGCAACATCACAGACAGAGATCAACCCCAGTCCACCGCCAAAGGCGTTGCCCTGCACCCGCCCGATCAGCGGTTGCGGCAGGGCATGCAGCGCGCCCAATGCCGTGGCGATACGCGCCGATTCCACCCGCCGCGTGGCCCGGTCCATCTCGAACTGTTCGCGCATCCATGCCAGATCGCCCCCGGCGCAGAAACTGCGCCCCTCGGCGGCCAGCACCACTACCCGCACGTCGTCGTCGGCCGCCAGCCCCTTGGCCGCCGCTTCCAGCTCTATCATCATCTGCGCCGAAAGCGCGTTATGCTTGTCCGCGCGACACAGCCGGAGTTCCGCCACACCGCGCCCATCGCGACGTACCTCGATAAAGTCCATACCGTCCCTCATTTCTCATGGTCCCGCCGCAGCAGGCTGATCTGAAACCGCTGCTTGCCGCCGCCGGGCGTCACATGCACAAATCGCTCCGATGCCTCCAGCCTCAAACCCGCCCCAAGGGCCGCAAGCAAGTCCTCCGGCGCATACCGCATCACCGGCAGACCGGAACACCGCTCCGGCCCGTCCTCGGCAAATGTCGCGATCACCGCCGCCCCTCCCGGGCGCAGCCCCGCCCGCAACCCGTTTGCGTAGGCCAGACGATCCTCCGGCGTGGTCAGGAAATGAAACACCGCCCGGTCATGCCAAAGGTCGAAAGGCACTGAGGCGCGCCAGCGCGTGATATCCTCGGCCACCCAGGCAATCTGCGAAGCTGCCGCGCCCAGCCTCTCTTGCGCCAGTTCCAGCGCCGCGGAAGAGATATCCAGCACGGTCACGTCCCAGCCCATCCCGCGCAAACACCGCGCCAGCGCCGAGGCGCCTCCGCCGACATCGATCGCCCGCCCCGGCGACAGCCCGGCCCGCCCGATCATCCGCAAAGAGGCCTCGGGCGCGGCCTCGAACCAACTGACGTTATCGCCAGCGGAATAGGCTGTGTTCCAGTGCTCAGGATCCATCTCAGCCGCCCCGCATCGCCCGCGCCATCTCGGCCCCGCGCCTCAGGACCGCCCGGTCCAGACCGGTCTCGTATCCAAGCGCGACCAGATGATCGTGAACCGCCTCTGTCGCCACGTTCCCCGCCGCCCCGGGCGCATAGGGGCATCCGCCAAGGCCGCCGACCGCCGCATCAAAAACCCGCAGTCCCCGCGCCAAAGCCACGTCGATATTCTCCAACGCCCGGCCAGAGGTGTCGTGAAAATGCCCCGCCAGCCGTGCGGCGGGCAGTTCCTCCAGCACCGCGCCCAACATGGCATCCACCGCCTCCGGCTGTCCGCGCCCGATGGTGTCGCCCAGGGAAACCTCATAACACCCCATGTCGCGCAACGCGGCGACAACACGCGCCACCGCTTCGGGTGCAACCGCGCCGTCATAGGGGCATTCCACCACGCAAGACACATAGCCCCGCACCGGCAACCCGACGGCGCGCGCAGCCTCGGCCACAGGCACAAAACGCGCCAGCCCTTCTTCTACCGAGGCATTGATATTGGCCTTGGAAAACCCTTCCGAGGCCGCGCCAAAGACCGCCACCTCATCCGCCTTGGCCGCCATCGCCCTTTCCAACCCCTTCAGATTGGGCGTCAACGCGGCATAGGACACGCCCGCCACCCGGGTGATCCCGGCCAGAACCTCGCCGCTGTCGGCCATCTGCGGCACCCATTTCGGGCTGACGAATGACGCGCATTCGATCCGGCGGAACCCGGCACCCGACAAAAGATCGACCAACGCCACCTTTTCGCCCGTCGGAATCGCGCGCGCCTCGTTCTGCAACCCGTCACGCGGGCCGACCTCGAATATCTCGACGAATTCACCCATGACATCCCCCCAGCTTCTTCTTGGCCCAAATACTCAAACAAACCCGAGCCCCCGCCGCAGGCGGGGCGCGAGACCTTCAGCGCGCCGCAGGCGCACAATCGGATTATGCTCCCTAGGCCTCCGGGACCGGGTAGAAATCCTTGTCGTAAAACCGCTGCGGCCCTTCGCGGTCCACGGCGCGCCGGTTCGCCTCCCGCGCCTCGATCCGCGCCTTGTAGGCGGCGACTCGCGGAAACGCTTCCAGTTTCACATAATAGGGCACGGCAAACAGGTTGAATCCCATCATCACATCCGCCGCCGAGAACCCTGTAGGCAAAAGCCACGCCCGCTCCCCCAGCCGGTCCTCCATCCCCTGCAAGGTCTGGCGCAAACGCGCCACGTTCAGCTTGACCACAACGGGCGAGGGTTTGGCTGGCGGGCGCAGAAAGACCATCATCAGGTTCAGCTGTTCGATCAGGCTCGCCTGTGTCTCGGCATAATGAATCCATTGCAAGTATGCGGGCCGCTCCGGATCGCCGGGCGCGCGGCCCAGATCCGGCGCATAAGTCTCCGTCATGTACTCGACGATGGCCCCGGACTCGCTTATCTCCAGCCCGTCGATCTGGATTGCCGGGATGCGCACCGCCGGAGAGATCCGGCCCAGGTCGCTCTCGCGCATCTCCTTGGTGCCGATCCGGTGTTCGACGATCTCCAGCCCTCCAAAACGGTCCAGCCCGATCTCTTCAAGCAGCCAGAGCACGCGGAAGGACCGCCCGTATTGCACATGGTGCAGGGTCACGGTCGGTTTCGTGGCACTCATGCCTCATCCTCCTCAACCAGCACCACCAGCGGCGCGCCCGCCTCGACCTGATCGCCCTCGGCCACCAGCACCTCGGCCACCTGCCCGCCGCGGCCCGCGCGCAGCGTGTGCTCCATCTTCATCGCTTCCAGCACCACCAGCCGGTCGCCCTCTTCGACCGCCTGACCGACCGAGACATGTACCGACACAACCCGCCCCGGCATCGGCGCAAGCGCGCCCGCCGCCGCCTGCGCGCCTGCGCCGCGCGCCAGGGGATCAGGCCGCGCAAAGCCCACGCCATAGTTGGCATAAACCGTCACAAGTTCTGGCGACACAAAGGCACCTGCAGCGGGCTGCCCGTCAAAGGTCCAGCCACGCACGCCGCGCAGCGCCTCGACCTCTTGTCCCGCGACCAGAACCAAAGCGCTGTCCGGCCCGCGCAGCTTGACGCCCAGTTCGCGCGTCTCACCCCCCTGTTCCAAAACCACCGCGCGCCATTCCGGCGCCCAGAGGGTGAACCCCGCGTCCCAATCCTGTGCGTCCAGCAGACCCAGCGCCGCCATAGCGGCCTCGGCCCAAACCTGCGGCGTCACCTCTGCCGCAGCGGTCAAAGCCTCCAGGTCTCGCCCGATCAACCCGGTGTCCACCTCGCCCTGCGCAAAGCCCGCATGTTCCGCCAGCGCGCCCAGAAACCCAAGGTTGGTCACGGTCCCGGCCACCCGCGTGTCGCGCAGGCCGCGCGCCAGTCGGCGCAGCGCCACCGCGCGAGACGGCCCATGCACCACCAGCTTGGCAATCATCGGGTCATAATGCGGACTGATGGCATCGCCTGACCGCACGCCCGCCTCTGCCCGCACGCCTTCGGGGAAAGCCAGTTCCGCCAGCGTGCCTGTCGCAGGCAGGAACCCGGCCGGAACGTCCTCAGCATAAAGCCGCGCTTCAAAGGCATGGCCGTTGATCTTCAGGTCCTCCTGCACGGCGGGCAAAGGCTCCCCCGACGCCACGCGGATCTGCCATTCGACCAGATCGACGCCGCAGATTTCCTCGGTCACGGGGTGTTCCACCTGCAGGCGTGTATTCATCTCCATGAACCAGAAGCCATCGGGCCGCAGCCCGTTGGAGCCATCCACGATGAATTCCACCGTACCCGCGCCTTTGTAGGCGATGGCTTCGGCGGCCTTGACCGCCGCCTGCCCCATTGCGGCGCGCATCTCAGCGGTCATGCCCGGCGCTGGCGCTTCTTCGATCACCTTTTGGTGGCGGCGTTGCAGCGAACAATCCCGTTCGAACAGGTGAACAGCGCGCGTGCCATCACCAAACACTTGCACCTCGATGTGGCGGGGTCGCTGGATGAACTTCTCGATCAGCACGGCGTCGTTGCCAAAGGCCGTGCGCGCCTCGGCCTTGGCCCGCTCCAGCGCATCGACAAAATCCTCTGCCCGCTCGACCAGCCGCATCCCCTTGCCGCCGCCACCGGCGACCGCCTTGATCAGCAGCGGATAGCCGACCTTGTGCGCCTCGACCTCCAGATGGCCGGGGTCTTGGTCCTCGCCCATGTAGCCGGGCACCACCGGCACACCCGCTGCCTGCATCAGCCGCTTGGCCGCGTCCTTGAGCCCCATCTGCCGGATCGCCTGTGCCGATGGCCCGATAAAGGTCAGGCCCGCCGCCTCGACCGCCTGCACGAAGTCCGGGTTTTCGCTGAGGAACCCATACCCCGGATGGATGGCCTGCGCGCCGGTGGCCTTGGCCGCCTCGATGATCACATCGCCGCGCAGGTAGCTTTGCGAGGGTGCCGCCCCACCGATGCAAACGGCCTCATCCGCCAGTTCCACATGCAGCGCATCCGCGTCCACATCGGAATGCACTGCGACACAGCGCAACCCCATGGAACGGGCCGTTCGAATGACGCGCGCGGCGATCTCGCCTCGGTTCGCAATCAGGATGGTGTCAAACATGGTCTTTCCTCTCCCAAAGCGCCGTCATGCATAATCCTCCACCACGCGAAACCGCTCGCAGATGATCTCCATGTCCTCGGACACGCCACCATTGCGCGAGAAATACGCGCGGTAACCTTTTCGCCAATGCGCAAGGTCACGGAACTCGCCCTGAAGCGCGACAAATGCCTCATCCATCTCGTCGAAACGCCGGGTGGTCACCTCGACCGTCTCGACCATCAGGGCGGGTGTCCCGTCCCAGTTCAACGCCACGTCGCGCCGCCCAACAACCGGCAGCGCATCGCCATCGCCTCCCTTGCCAAAGACGCGCTTCGCCTCGACGGTGGCGGTTTTCTTGCCCGAACGAACCAGTGCCAGAATCTGGGCACACAGTTGCGGCGTGTCCCCGAAGCGAAAGGTCTCTGCCTCGGGGTTCTCGTCGATGATCTGTTGCAGCGTCTGCGCGGTCATCTGGTGGTCTCCTTCATGACGATCCGCCTCACATCCGGAACACGCCAAAGCGCGTGTCCTCTATGGGCGCGTTCAGCGCCGCGCGCAGGCTGAGCGCCAGCACAGAGCGCGTCTTGCGCGGGTCGACGATGCCATCATCCCAAAGCCGCGCCGAGGCATAAAGCGGGTGCGACTGGCGTTCGAACATATCCAGCGTCGGTTGCTTGAACGCAGCCTCTTCTTCCGCCGACCATGTGCCGCCAGACCGTTCGATCGCGTCGCGTTTGACGGTCGCCAGAACCCCCGCCGCCTGTGGGCCGCCCATGACGGAGATGCGGCTGTTGGGCCATGTCCACAGGAAACGCGGCTGATAGGACCGCCCCGCCATGCCGTAGTTGCCCGCACCGAAAGAGCCACCCACCAGCACCGTGACCTTGGGTACGGATGTGCTTGCCACGGCGGTCACCATCTTGGCGCCATGCCGCGCGATGCCCTCGTTTTCGTATTTCCGACCGACCATAAAGCCGGTGATATTTTGCAGGAACACCAAAGGGATTTTGCGCGCCGAGCACAGTTCGACGAAATGCGCGCCCTTGGATGCACTTTCGCTGAACAGCACACCGTTGTTGGCGACGATACCCACATCCATGCCATGCACGCGGGCAAAGCCGCAAACCAAGGTCTCGCCAAAACGGGGTTTGAACTCGTCGAAATAAGAGCCGTCGACCAACCGCGCGATCACCTCGCGGATGTCGTACGGCGTGCGCAGGTCGGCAGGCACGACGCCCAGCAATTCATCCGGGTCATAGGCGGGGGCCTCGCCGATCATCGAAAGGTCCGCTGCGCCGCCGCCAAGTGAGCCGACCGCGCGCCGCGCCAATGCCAGCGCGTGGGCATCGTCGTCGGCCAGATAATCCGCGACACCGGACCGACGCGTGTGAACGTCGCCGCCGCCAAGGTCCTCGGCGGTGACGATCTCTCCGGTGGCCGCCTTGACCAGCGGTGGTCCGGCCAGAAAGATCGTGCCCTGTTCCTTGACGATGATCGACACGTCCGACATCGCAGGCACATAGGCCCCGCCTGCCGTGCAGGATCCCATGACCACGGCGATCTGTGCGATGCCCTTGGCCGACATGCGCGCCTGATTGTAAAAGATCCGGCCAAAGTGGTCGCGGTCCGGGAACACCTCATCCTGATTGGGCAGGTTCGCGCCGCCGCTGTCCACAAGGTAGACACATGGCAGGTGGTTTTCCTCGGCGATCTCCTGCGCGCGCAGGTGTTTCTTGACCGTCATCGGGTAGTAGGTGCCGCCCTTCACGGTGGCATCGTTGCAGACCACCATGACCTGCCGCCCCTCGACCAGCCCGATCCCCGCGATCACCCCGGCGCAGGGGGCCGCGCCGTCATACATGCCATGCGCCGCCGTGGCGCCGACCTCGAGGAAGGGCGATCCGGGATCGAGCAGGTTAGTCACCCGCTCACGCGGCAGCATCTTGCCCCGGCTCACATGCCGGTCGCGGGATTTCTGCCCGCCGCCCGCTGCGGCCTCTGCCGCCGCCGCCTCGATCTGGGCGAGCGCATCAAGATGGGCCTTGCGGTTCGCGGCAAAGGCCTCACCCGCCGTCAGCACCTGGGATTGCAGTTTCATGTCCTCGACCCCTTGTTAATCGTCCCGCAGATGGGCTGTTTCATGTCGTCTCCGCCGCCGCCATAGCCTTGAGTTCCTTGCGGATTACCTTGCCGGTGACCGTCATCGGCAGCTCATCAACAAAGGAAATTTCCCTTGGATAGGAATAGCTTGCCAGCCGCTCCTTCACCCAGGACTGAAGCTCCTCTGCCGTTGCCGTGGCACCGGTTTTGCGCACCACGAAGGCCTTGACGATCTCAGTGCGCAGGGCATCGGGTTTGCCCACCACACCGACCGTCGCCACGTCGGGATGGGTTAGCAGGCAATCCTCGATCTCGGCGGGTCCGATGCGGTAACCGGCAGAGGTGATCACGTCGTCCTCGCGCCCGACGAAGCGGATGAAACCATCCTCCACGACGCCGCGATCCCCGGTCACCAGCCAGTCACCGCGAAACTTTTCTGCCGTCGCCTGCGGGTTCTGCCAGTAGTCCAGCATCATCGAGGCACAGCCGCGCCGCACCGCAATGTCGCCCTCACCCTCCGTGACCTGCCCTGCTGCGTCGATCACCGCCACGTCAAACCCCGGCACCGCGCGGCCAAGACATCCGGGGCGCGCGTCGAACAGCGCGCCGCAGGAACTGGCCACCATGTTGCATTCGGTCTGGCCATAAAATTCGTTGATCGTGACGCCAAAGGCATCGCCCCCCCAGGCCAGCATTTCCGCGCCCAAGGGCTCACCGCCGCTGGCGACCGACCGCAGGCCCGGCGGAGACATGTCCGCCGCTTTCATCATCCTTAGGGCCGTGGGCGGAAAAAACACATTTCTGACAGCGTGTTCCCGAACGATCTTAGCGCATTCTTCAAGGTCAAACCGCCGCATCCGGGCGGCGACAACCGGCACCCCTAGCGCCAGCCCCGGCATCAGCACGTCGAACAACCCGCCGATCCATGCCCAGTCGGCGGGCGTCCACAGGACGTCGCCTGATTGACCAAGGAAATCATGGCTCATCTCAACGCCCGGCAGATGGCCGGTCAGAACGCGGTGCCCGTGCAACGCCCCCTTGGCCTTGCCAGTGGTGCCAGAGGTATAAATCAGGACGGCAGGCGTTTCCGGTCCGGTCTTAACCGCCGGACCCTCTGCGCCGTCAGCGGGCAGATCACGCGCGCGCAGAACCTCCAGATCAAAAGGGGCCAGCATCCCGGCCCCTTCGTCGTCCGTGACCACCGCCCGCGCGCCGCTGTTGTCCAGCCGCGCACGCAAGGCGTCCTCACGGAACAGCATGAACAGCGGGACAGAGATTGCACCCATCCGCCAGCAGGCCAGATGCGCGGCAGCACAAAGCGGCGACTGGCTGAGCAACACCCCCACCCGGTCCCCCGCGCCCACGCCGCGCGCCATCAGTGCTGCCTGCACCCGCCGCGACAGGTGCGCCAGTTCGGCGTAGGTCACGCCCGTCAAGCTGGCGTGGTCAAGGATCGCCACCCGATCAGGGTCACGCCGCGCCCAGCCGTCACAGGCCTGATCGGCCATGTTCAGCCGCGCGGGCAAATCCCAGCGAAACCCGGCGCGCAAGGCGTCATATGAGGGTGCAGGTGTCAGCATCAGCCGGGGGTCACCATGCTTTCGATGTACCATGTCTGTTCGGCGGTTTCGCGCATCATACATTCCGCACCTGCTGGGCCTGCGCCGGTGCCGCCGCCCCAATGGCTGCGCTCATAGGCACAGGTCGCATCGCGGAACTTGATCCATGCGCGCTGCATCTCACGCAGGGCATCCACCTGCGACGGACCATAACCGCCATTGTCCACGTCGGCCTGCTTGGCATAGTCCATGGCAAAGCCGTAGGACAGGTTCAGCCGGTCGTCCCACCAGTCGTATTCGCGGCTGTAACAGCCGCTCATGGCGACGGTGGCATAGCCGCCCGGCGTGTCATTGATACAGGCCTCGGCGGACAGGCCGATGCAACTGCGGAAATCCGCGCCGGATCCAAGGCAGGATTCGGTTGCATGGGATGAAAACGCCAGTTCCTGCGCCGCCGCCGGGGCAGCAAACAAGGACAGGGCAAGGATCGAAAAGGCGCGCATTACGGATCTCCTCAGGTTTCTGGGCGGCGCAGGCCACTGTCCGGCGCGACGCCTGTACTGTGTGGGGTCCAGCCTCTCACGAACTGACCCAAACGGTCGACCTCGTATTGATACTGCCGGAACGGGTCGCCCGACGGTCCGCAGAGTATGCGCAGCCAGATCCCTGCGTCCTCGCCGGGATAGGCAACACAGTCACTGATCCGCGCGCCCGTCGCGGTGCCGTCCCGGGCGCGATCCTTCAGATACCGCTGCGCGTAGGCGGCGATCACGTCGCCCTCTGTCAGGTTGGCGGCGATCCAGCCCAGCCGGAAAAAATGCACCGCCATCAGCGAGACCAAACCCACCAGCGGCATCCACCACACCCAGCCCGGCATCATCCCCCCCTTTGCGGACCGCCACCCGCCTCCTCCAGTGCGCGCCGCAAACCGGCCCCGACACTCACCCCATGGCCGACATCAATTCGCGCCCGACCAGCATCCGGCGGATCTCGGACGTGCCGGCACCGATTTCCATCAGCTTGGCATCGCGGAACAGCCGCGCCACCGGCGCATCGGCAAGGAAGCCCGCGCCGCCAAGCGCCTGCACGGCCTGATGCGACTGCACCATCGCCTGCTCAGAGGCATAGAGACAGCAGGCCGCCGCATCCTGTCGCGTGACCTGCCCGCGGTCGCAGGATTTGGCCACTTCGTAGACATAGGCGCGCGCGGAATTCATCGCCGTGTACATGTCCGCGATCTTGCCCTGCATCAGCTGAAAGTTCCCGATCGGCTGGCCGAATTGCTTGCGCTCGGACAGGTAGGGCATGACCTCATCCAGACAGGCCGCCATGATCCCCAGACCAATGCCCGCCAGCACGACCCGCTCATAATCCAGACCCGACATCAGGACGCGCACGCCCTTTCCCTCTTCGCCAAGGATGTTTTCGAACGGCACTTCGACATTGTCAAAGATCAGCTCGGCGGTATTCGATCCGCGCATCCCCAGCTTGTCGAAATGCGGGCTGGTGCTGAACCCCGTCATCGACTTTTCGATCAGGAAGGCGGTGATTCCCTTGGCCCCAGCCTCGGGGTCCGTCTTGGCGTAGACCACCAGAGTATCGGCGTCCGGCCCGTTGGTGATCCAGTACTTGTTGCCATTCAGAACAAATCGGTCGTTCCGCTTTTCGGCGCGCAGTTTCATGCTGACGACGTCCGACCCGGCCGAGGGTTCGGACATGGCCAGCGCGCCGACGTGCTCCCCGGAAATCAGGCCGGGCAGGTATTTTTGCCGCTGCGCATCCGTGCCGTTCAGCTTGATCTGGTTCACGCAGAGGTTGGAATGCGCGCCGTAAGACAGCGACACGCTGGCAGAGGCGCGCGCCACCTCTTCGACCGCAACGGTATGGGCAAGGTAGCTCATCCCGGCACCGCCGTATTCCTCGGGAACTGTCACGCCAAGCAGACCAAGGTCGCCCATTTCCTTCCACAACTCAGGCGGAAAGACGTTCGAGCGGTCAATCTCTGCCGCCATCGGCTTGACCCGCTCCTGCGCCCATTTGTAGACCATCTCGCGCAGCGCCTCGACGTCTTCGCCAAGGTCGAACTTCATGGTTGCGGTGAACATTGCCCCCTCCCAAGTATTGAACACTTGTTCATTTAAAGCGGAGAGGCGAGTCGCGTCAATGGTTTTGCGCAGGAACCCCGCACGCCCCCCTTGGCAGACCTGTCCGGAACGCTCATGTTGGAAAGCCTAACCAGTGGTCTTCCAATGCATTTCGACGATTTCAAAAATACGATTCTCCAAGCCAAATCGTTCCTCGACACCAAAGATGCGGTCGCAGCCCAGTCATTTCTGGATAGCTTGCCAGAGCGTTGGGCCTACGCGCCCGAGGTTTTTGGCCTGAGGCACAGGTTATTTTCGCGGACAATGCCCGCCTTGCTGCAACAGCGCCTGCCAGCGGACGCGGCGCAAAAGCTATCGACGCTGCTGAATGCGCGCCGTCTGGACGCCGCCCTGACCTTGGCGCGGGGCCTGGCCGTGCGCCACCCGCAGGCCGCCAGCCCGCACGAGGCAATGGCGCTAGCGTTCAACGCCGGACGCCGGTTTACAGCGGCGCGCGATGCCGCCTGCGCGGCGTTGATCCGCGCCCCGGACCGGCCTTCGCTGTACCGCGAACTGGCGCTGGCCCTGTACGAACTGGGCGCGTTCGAGGCGATGGGCGCACCCGCGCAACAGGCCGCCGAGGCCCTGCCCGACGACCCGCAGGCGCAGCGTATGGGGGCTGTTGCCGCGTTGATCCGGGGGGACCGCGATATGGCGCGCGCACGTTACGCCCGGTTGGCCGAGTTGATGCCACAAAACGGCGCGGCGCATCGTGGCCATGCCGAATTGCACCGGTTTCAGACCAAGAACGACCCACACCTGAAGCGCATGCAAAAGCTGGTGAAATCCGCCAAGCTGACACCCGCCGAAGCGCTGGAATTCCACTTTGCCCTTGGCAAGGCCTTTGATGACCTCGATCAGCCTGACCCCGCCTTTACCCACTTTGCCCGGGGCAACGCGCTCAAGAAAGACCTGCACGGGTTAAGCGTCGCCCGCGATATCGAGGATGGCGCGCGGGTCCGTGCCGCGTTTGCCAAGCTTGACCTTCAGCCGACCGATCACACGGTCAACCCGATCCCCATCCTTGTTTGCGGATTGCCGCGATCCGGGACAACATTGGTTGAAAGCATCCTGAGCGCCCACCCCGATGTCGCCACTGCGGGCGAACTGCCCTTTCTGCGCCAGCACCTGTTGCCGCTGTTGCGCAAGGACCAAGCGCCATCACCAGAGGTCCTCGCCAAGCTGCGCGAAAGCTATCTGAGCCTGCTGCGCAGCCGGGCCGATGGTCGGGCCTATGTGATAGACAAAATGCCGCTGAACTTCATCCTCGCGGGGTATGTCTCTCGGATCATCCCCGGCACCCGCATCGTCGCGCTGCAACGCGAGCCACGCGCCCTTGGCTGGTCGCTGTTCCGGCAGTGCTTCGTGCGCACCGGAAACGGGTTCGCCTATGATCAGCAGGACATCGCGGATGCCGTGGCACTATACCGCGACATGCTGGCGTTCTGGAACAGGAACGACGTCCCATTGCACCGGCTGGACTATGCGGCGTTGGTCGAAAACTCCGACAGCACGGTTCAGGGGCTGTTGGACGCCATTGGCTTGTCACCAGACCCGGCCTGTCTGAACTTTGCCCAAGCCGACCGCGCCGTGGCCACGGCCAGTGCCCTTCAGGTCCGCGAAGGCATCCTGGCAAACCGCGATCTGGAGTGGCGCAGGTATGAACACCACCTTGCGCCGTTGATTGCCCGTCTGGACCAGCACAAACTGCTGTGACAGGCCGCCTATGGTCACCGACTCTGAAACACCGCGCCGACCTCGGCCCGGATGATCCGCGCCACCTGTGCGCAGTCTTCAAGGCTGAAGGTCAGCGGCAGGCGCATGTCGACAATCCCGCGCAGCACCCGGTCGCTGGCGGGCATCGGCTGGGACGGCGCATAACGCCAACTGTCATAGCGCGACGTAAACCCCGAAGGTTCCGCGCCGCCGAACCACTTCAGCTCGACCCCGCGTTTCGCGCAGCGCGCCAACACCTCTTGCACCGCCTCGCGCGACCAGTCCAGCAACAGGAACTGGATCGAAGAGCCGACAAAACGCTCGGCTGCCGGACGCTCGGTCAGGCGTAGCCCCGGCGTCCCGCGCAGGCCCTGCTCGACCACGGCGTAGCGGTCGTTCCACCGCGTGACCTGTGCCTCCAGCGCGCGCAGTTGCGGCCGCAGGATGGCCGCTCGCAGATTGTCCATTCGCCCGGAAATGTTCGGCGTCACGTATTTTACCCGCTCAAAGACCTCCGGTCCCGGCGCGGCCAGATGACGTTCGTACAGCATGTAAGACCCCGACAGCATGATCGCGCGCGCGGCGATCTCTGCGTCATCGGTCACCAGAAAACCGCCCTCGCCAGAATTGACGTGTTTATAGGTCTGCATCGAATAGCAGCCGACCGCGCCGTGCCGCCCCGAAGTTATGCCGTTCCACTCCGCCCCCATGGTATGGGCGCAATCCTCGATCACGGTGATTCCGGCAGCGTCGCAGATCTGCATCAGGCGGTCCATGTCACACAGATGACCGCGCATATGCGACAGCATCAGCACCTTGGCCCGGTCGACCTTGGCCGCCAGATCGTCGAGGTCGATCACCAGATCCTCTGTCACGCCAACATAGACCGGCACCGCCCCGACGCCCGCAATGGCACCGGGCACCGGCGCCAGCGTAAAGGCATTGGTCAACACCGTCTCACCGGGCTGGACGCCCACGGCCCGCAGCGCGCAGCCAAGCGCATACCCGCCAGAGGCCACCGCGACGCAATAGCGCGCGCCGGTCTGCGCCGCGAACTCCTGCTCCAGCAGGGCAGTCTGCGAGATTTCGCCCGGGGCGGTGTTGTAGCGATGCAACCGACCGCTTTGCATGACCTCGACCGCAGCGGCGATAGCCTCTTCCGGGATGGGTTCTTGCTGGGTGAAACTGCCGGTGAAACGTTCTGTCATGTCGCTGTTTTGGCGCAGGCGCGGCGCGGCGGTCAATCCATTCGCGACCATTGTTCCGCAACGCAGGTCGCTTTTCGCGAAATGGCTCCACACCGGTGGCGCTAGGCTGGTGGCATGACAGTCCTCGATTTCATCCACGGGTTAAGCTGGAAAGACCTGCCCGACGAGGTTCGCGCGCAGGCACGGCGTTGCCTGCGCGACCTTCTGGGCGTGGCCGCCGGGGGGCTGGGGACCAAAATGTCCCGGATCATCCGCGACCATGCCGCCGAGGATTTTGCCGGCGATACGCCGTTGCTGTTCGACGACCGCCGCGCCGCCCCTTCTGCGGCGGCCATGGCAATCGGCATCAGCATCGACAGTCTGGATGGCCACGACGGCTATAACCCGTCCAAGGGGCACATCGGTTGCCCGCTGCTGCCCGCGCTGCTGGTCTTTGGGAATCAGGCGCAGGTCTCGGGTGAGGCGTTCCTGACCGCGCTTGTCATGGGATACGAAGTCGGCGCGCGCGCCGCAGAGGCGCAGCACGGCACCTGCCCCGACTATCACACCTCTGGCAGTTGGGGCGCGGTGACGGCGGCGGCGGCGGGCGCGCGCCTGCTGGGGCTGGACGTGGACCAGACACGGCACGCGCTGGGGATCGCCGAGTATCACGGCCCGCGCAGCCAGATGATGCGCTGTATCGACTGGCCCACGATGGTCAAGGACGGCTCTGGCTGGGGCGCGATGTGCGGCGTCTCGGCGGTGCAACTGGCGCGGCGCGGATTTACCGGCGCGCCCGCGATCACGGTGGAGGACGCGCCAGAGTATTGGCAGGGGTTGGGTGAGGACTGGCGCATCCTGCGGCAGTATTTCAAGCCCTACCCGGTGTGCCGCTGGGCGCAGGCCCCGGTTGAGGGCGTTCTGGCGCTGCGGCGGGCGTATGGGCTGACCTCAGTCGATGTGGATCACATCGAAGTGGACAGCTTTCACGAGGCGACCCGGCTGGCGACAGCGCGGCCAGTTACAACCGAAGAGGCGCAGTATTCGACCTCTTTTCCCTGCGCCGTGGCGATGGCGCGTGGCGGTCTTGGCCCCGAGGATCTGGACGGGCCCGCGCTGCATGACCCTGAAATCCTGCGGCTGTCGGAGGGGCTGATCATGGCCGAGGATGCGCAGGCCAACGCGGTCTTTCCGGGCACGCGGCTGGCGCGGGTCAGGCTGGTGCTGCGGGACGGGCGCGTATTGGAAAGCGATTGGATGAGACCGCGCTGGGACGCCGAGGAGCCGCCCTCGGAGGCAGAGCTGTCACGGAAATTTCATGCCCTTGCCGATCCGGTTCTGGGCCGGGACCGGGCCGGGGCGATCGACGCGGCCATCGCCCGGCTGGAGGAGGCCCCCCTGACGGCACTGACAGAGCATTTGTTTCGCGCGCCTTGAGGCGGTGTCCACATGTGGCGCCGATCACGGTGTATATAAATCAATAGGTTACAGAGACGGTTTTATCTCTCGTTAACCCCTGATCCGGGATTTGGCGGGTCACATGGCGCGGATCACGGGGTTCCGATCAACCGCCCGACGGCGGCCTGCAATTCGTCGAAATGGTCAATCAACGCCTCGGGGTCCAGCGCGCGCACCGCCTGTCCCTCTGGCGAGAAGGTGACCAGCACGCAAGGCACGCCCGCCGCCCGCGCCGTGTTGCGGTCGGTGTCGCTGTCACCCACCAACAAAGAGGCCGACCGGCGACCGCCGCAAAGGTCCACCGCCGCCCAATAGGGCGCGACATCGGGCTTGCGCGTGGGGCCGGTGTCGGCCCCGATCAGCGAGCCGAACAGGTCGCGCACGCCAAGGCGCTGCAACAGGGTGTCTGCCAGCGCCTCGGGCTTATTCGTGCAGATGCCCACGGCGTAATCCGCCGCGCGCAGTGCCTCGACCGCCGCGACCGCCCCGTCGTACATTTGGGTGTGAACGTCGATGGCCTCGCCGTAGATGTCCAGAAAGCGGGGAAACCATTCCTCGACCGCCGCGTCGCTGTAGCGCCCCGCCCGCGTCAGTCCCTCTGTCAACATCCGACGCGCGCCGCGCACTGCGATGGCCGCATCGGCCACCGGGTCCAGCCGCACGTCTTCGCCCATCCCGGCAAAACAGGCATTGGCCGCCGCGATCAAATCGCCGCTTGTGTCGGCCAGCGTGCCGTCCAAATCAAAAATCACACAATTCCGGGCCATTTGCGTCTCCTGTCACATGCCGCAATGCAGAGTGAACGACGCCACCTTGCGCCACAATGCCAACCCGATAGAACGGGCATCGAAAAGACGCAATTACGGAGCAGGTCATGAGCACCGCCCTCATCATCCTGGCTGCCGGCAAGGGCACCCGCATGAAATCGGATTTGCCCAAAGTCCTGCACCAGATCGCCGGGGGCCCGATGCTCTGGCACGCCATGCGCGCAGGCGCTGCATTGGAGCCTGAGCGCACGGTGGTCGTCGCCGGGCACGGGTTTGACGCGGTTGCCGCCTCGGCGCGCGACTACGACCCCGATGTGGCGGTCGTCGAACAGGCCGAGCAACTGGGCACCGGACATGCGGTGTCACAGGCGCTGCCCGCGCTCGACGGGTTCGAGGGCGACGTGGTGGTCCTGTATGGCGATACGCCGTTTATCTCTGAGACCACGCTGGAAGCGATACGCGCCGCCCGTGCCACCCATGACGTTGTGGTGCTGGGGTTCGAGGCGGCAAACCCCGCGCGCTATGGCCGATTGGTCACGCAGGGCGACGATCTGGTCAAGATTGTCGAGTTCAAGGACGCCACAGATGAGGAACGCGCCATAACACTCTGTAATTCAGGTGTTATTGCCGCCGATACACGCCTGCTGTCCGACCTGCTGTCCAAGGTGGGCAACGACAACGCCAGCGGCGAATACTATCTGACGGATGTGCCGGGTCTTGCCCGCGCCGCGGGCAAGACCGCGACGGTGGTCCGCTGCCCCGAAGCGGAAACGCTGGGCGTCAATTCGCGGGCCGATCTGGCCTTGGCCGAGGCGGCCTTTCAGACAAGGGCGCGGGCCGATCTGCTGGATCTTGGGGTGACCCTGCAAGCGCCGGACACGGTGCAACTGGGCTGGGACACGGTGGTGGGCCGCGACGCAGAGATTGAGCCCTATGTCGTCTTCGCCCCCGGCGTCACCATCGAATCGGGCGCACGGATCCGGGCGTTTTCCCACCTTGAGGGATGCCACGTCGGACGGGGCGCGGTGGTTGGCCCCTACGCCCGTCTGCGCCCCGGCGCGGAACTGGCCGAAGACGTGCATGTGGGCAACTTTGTCGAGATCAAGAACGCGCAACTGCACGAAGGGGTCAAGGCGAACCACCTGACCTATATCGGTGACGCCGAAATTGGCGAACGGACCAATATCGGCGCAGGCACGATCACCTGCAACTACGACGGTGTATTCAAGCACCGCACGATCATCGGCAAGAACGCCTTTATCGGGTCCGACACCATGCTGGTCGCCCCGGTGACGGTGGGCGACGGCGCGATGACCGGGTCGGGATCGACCATCACGGCGGATGTGCCTGCGGGCGCACTGGCACTGGCGCGCGGCAAGCAGGAGGTCAAGCCCGGCTTTGCCACCAAGCTGATGAACATGCTGCGTGCGAAGAAGGCAAAACAACAGCAGGCGCAGGGCTGAACGGGCCCCGCGTAATTTTATAGGCAAGGGATTTTAGGACATGTGTGGGATCGTAGGCATTCTGGGCACACACGAAGTGGCCCCGCAACTGGTCGAATCGCTGCGGCGGTTGGAATATCGCGGCTATGACAGTGCGGGCATCGCCACCGTACACGACGGGCAACTGGACCGGCGGCGCGCCATGGGCAAGCTGGTGAACCTGTCCGATCTGCTGGTGCATGAGCCTTTGGCCGGGAAATCCGGCATCGGGCACACCCGCTGGGCCACCCACGGCGTCCCGTCGACGGACAACGCCCATCCGCATCGCTCTGGCCCCGTGGCGGTTGTCCACAACGGCATTGTCGAGAACTACAAGGAGCTGCGCGCCGAGGTCTCGGCCGCCGGTCTGGATCCGCAAACCGAGACCGACACCGAAACCATCGCGCTGCTGACCCATCACCTGATGCAGGGCGGGCTGGGCCCGGTCGAGGCGGCCATGGCCTGTATCGACAAGCTGGAGGGCGCGTTTGCGCTGGCCTTTCTGTTCGACGGTGAAGAGGACCTGTTGGTCGCGGCGCGCCAAGGCTCTCCGCTGGCGGTCGGGCATGGCGAGGGTGAGATGTACATCGGCTCGGACGCCATCGCGCTGGCCCCGCTGACGCCGCATATCACCTATCTGGAAGAGGGCGACCGCGCCGTGCTGTCCCGCGCCGGTGTCACGATCCGCGATGCCGCCGGACGGCTGGTGAACCGCGAGATGCGCACGGTGCAGATGGACGCGGCGCGGGTCGACAAGGCCGGATACAAACACTTTATGGCCAAGGAAATCGCCGAGCAGCCGACGGTGTTGTCCAACGCGCTGAGCGCCTATCTGACGGAGGACGGCATCGCCCTGCCCGATCCCGGCATCGACTTTACCAAGATCGACCGGCTGACCATGGTCGCCTGCGGCACCGCCTACTACGCCTGCTTCACCGCGAAATACTGGTTCGAACAACTGGCCGGATTGCCGGTCGAGGTCGATGTGGCGTCAGAGTTCCGCTATCGCGAACCGCCGATTGTGCCGGGCACCGCGGCGCTGTTCGTGTCGCAGTCGGGCGAAACCGCCGACACGCTGGCGGCGCTGCGCTTTTGCCGCGACAAGGCCGACAGCATCCTGTCGGTGGTGAACGTGCCCAACAGCTCAATCGCGCGGGAAAGCGATCTGGCGCTGCCGATCCACGCGGGCATCGAAATCGGCGTGGCCTCGACGAAGGCGTTCACCTGTCAGTTGAACGTGTTGCTGTTGCTGGCACTGAAGGCGGCAGAGGCACGCGGTCGGATGACAGCGGATCAGCGCGACGAGGTTCTGACAGGGCTGCGGGCGCTGCCCGGCACGATCAACGCGGCGCTGGACCGCGACGAGGTGATCGCCGGTGTGGCACGCAAGCTAGCCGAGGCGCGCGACATCCTGTTTCTGGGACGCGGACTGATGTACCCCCTTGCGCTGGAGGGTGCGTTGAAACTCAAGGAAATCAGCTACATCCATGCCGAAGCTTATGCATCTGGAGAGCTGAAGCACGGCCCCATCGCGCTGATCGACAAACACGTGCCGGTGGTCGTCATGGCCCCCAAGGATGCGTTGTTCGAAAAGACCGTGTCCAACATGCAGGAGGTCATGGCGCGCGGCGGCAAGGTCTGCCTGATCACCGACGCCGAAGGGGCTGCCGTCGCCGGTCAGGACGTCTGGCGGGTGATCCAGATGCCATCGGTGCCGGATGTTCTGTCGCCCATCCTCTACGCGCTGCCAGCCCAGCTTTTGGCCTATCACACCGCCATTGCCAAAGGCACGGACGTGGACCAGCCGCGCAACCTTGCGAAATCGGTGACGGTGGAGTGAGTCCTCTCGTGGATCGATTTTTCGACGAAAAATCAGGGGGCGCTGCCCCCGCCGCCCTCCGACAGATTCCGCCGTGGTCTTTTCAGGGCTCAACCTTCGCGAGGCACGAGGCATGACAAGTGAGCAGGCGCTTGAGGCGCTGCGGGCTGCGGGCGACCCTGGAAAGGCCACCGAGATGGCCGCCTATCACAAAGTCGACCGCCCCTATCTGGGGATCGCCAACCCGGTTCTGGACGAAATGGCCCGGGACTGGCGGCGCGGGATGGATCTGGACGCGCGGGTGGCGCTGGCCGATGCGCTTTGGCAAAGCAACATCCATGAAGCGCGGGTAGCCGCCGCCAAACTGCTGACACAGGCGCGCATCCGGCCCGACGATACGGTCTGGCGATTGATCTGCTCTTGGGTGCCGACGTTTGACGCATGGGCCATTGCCGATCACGCCTGCCTTGCCGGGCAACGTCGCGTGATGGCCGATCTGACCCGGTTGGACGAGATCGAAGGCTGGACCATCAGCGAGCACATGTGGACCCGGCGCGCGGCGCTGGTGATCACCCTGCCGCTGACAAAGCTCAACTTCCCCAAACCCGAAGAGGCCACAGCGCGGGCACGGGTGCTGGACTGGGCCGCGGGGTATGTGCAAGACCGGGACTGGTTTATCCAAAAGGCCGTGGCCTGGTGGATACGCGACCTGTCGAAACATGACGCCGAGGCCGCGCAAACCTTTCTGGACGCCCATGGCAAAGAAATGAAAGCCTTTGCCCGCAAGGACGCGGGCAAATACCTGCGCTGACGCGCCTCAGCCGCCGGTAAAGACCTTGAGCGTGGGCAGATCGGTCAGCGGTGCCTCGATCAGCCGCATGGCCGCCAGAGAAATGCGGCTGCCCGCTGTCTTTGGCCCGTCGATCGGGATCAGGTCGACCTGCGCGGATTTCCCGGTGGCCGGGTTCAACACCCTGCCTTTGGCGGGGGCCGAGACCAGCGGCGTTTCCAGCCAGAACCCGGGCGCGGCGGGATCACCAAGGCTGGCCACTGTGTCGCCCAAGGCTTTTTCGCCTGCCGGCTTCGGCGCGGCGGCGGCCTTTTTGCGCTCATCCGCCGTGGTGGTGTCGAATTGCTCGACAGTGCGCGCACCGGCGGGTGGCCCGCTCACCGGCTCCGGACGGGTGACAGCCGCCGGTGTCTGGGGCCCGGTCTCAGGGCGTTCCTTGAAGATCGGCAGTTTGCCACAGGCTGCCAGCGACAGCCCCCCCAGGATCAGTATCCCCATTCTTGCGTTGCGCACTGATTGACTCCCCTCACCGAAACGCGACCTTGGTCACTCTTGCCCATACAAGGGTCGACAGCTAGTGTCACGCGCATGACACAGCCCCTCATCGACCCGTTCCAGCGCCCGATCTCTTACCTTCGGGTCTCCGTCACAGACCGCTGCGATTTCCGCTGCGTGTACTGCATGTCGGAGAACATGACCTTTCTGCCGAAGAAAGAGCTTTTGACGCTCGAAGAGCTGGATCGCATGTGTTCGAGCTTTGTGCGACTGGGGGTCGAGAAATTGCGCATCACCGGCGGCGAACCGCTGGTGCGCCGCGATATCATGACGTTTTTCCGCGCGATGACCCGGCATCTTGACACCGGCGCGCTGAAGGAACTGACCCTGACGACCAATGGATCGCAGCTGGAGCGGTTCGCGGATGATCTGTTCGCTGCGGGTGTACGCCGGGTGAACGTGTCGCTGGATACGCTGGACGAGACAAAATTCGCCGACATTACCCGCTGGGGGCGGTTGCCGCAGGTGATCAAGGGCATCGACGCGGCACAAAAGGCCGGTTTGCGGGTCAAGATCAACGCGGTGGCGCTGAAGGGGTTCAACGAGGACGAGTTGTTCACCATCACCGAATGGTGTGCCGAGCGGGACATGGACCTGACGTGGATCGAGGTCATGCCGATGGGCGATATCGGCAACGAGGACCGGCTGGACCAATACTGGAAGCTGGACGACCTGCGGGAACGCCTGACCGAGCGCTATTCCCTGACCGACCTGCCGGAACGGACCGGCGGCCCCGCGCGGTATGTCCGGCTGGACGAGACCGGTCAGAAAATCGGTTTTATCACCCCCCTGACGCATAATTTCTGCGAGAGCTGCAATCGGGTGCGGCTGACCTGTACCGGAGAGTTGTTCATGTGCCTCGGGCAAGAGGACAACGCGGACCTGCGCGCCGCCTTGCGCAACTTCCCCGAGGATGACGCCCCGCTTGAAGAGGCGATCCGCGCGGCGATTGCGCTCAAGCCCAAGGGGCATGATTTCGACTACTCCCGGCAAACGGTGGACGGACGCGTGTCGCGCCACATGAGCCACACGGGCGGCTGAACTCAGCGGAGCGGCTGCGCCGCACAGGTTTGTTTGACGAGGGGCGCTGCCCCTCGCGCTCCCCGGGAATATTTTTGGACAGAAGAAACGGGGCCGAAGTGAAAAGGTCCGCCCCGCAGCGCGAGACGGACCCTGGAAGCAATCGCTTCTCCTGTCGCGGCCATCGGCGTCCCCGCCTGTACCGCAGCACCATCCTCGGGCATCGTGGTTAACAAAAGGTTTGTGTGGCGGCGCCCGCGGTGAAGCGGCATCCCTGAGGCCTGCCACCGCGCCCTGATTTCTTCTGTCTGAAAATATCCCCGCCGGAGGCCCCGCGCCGCAGGCGCGATTCAGGGCTCGACGCTTTCGGGGCGGCTGATTTGGCCGCCGCCCACCGGCGTGGCGACCCCGGTGGTTCCGGGGGCCGAGGTTGGCAGGCCGCGCGCCACCCGGACCGCGAGATAGGCAAAGGCCTGAGCCTCCAGCATATCGCCATCAAGGCCCACATCCTCGACCGGGTGTACCGGGCAATCCAGCCCCGCCGCCAGCATCCGCATCATCACCGGGTTCTTGCGGCCACCGCCGGTGACCAGCACCCGGTCCGGCGGGCTGGGGCAGTGTTCCATGCCCTGCATCACGGCTGCGGCGGCCATGCCGGTCATGGTGGCTGCCGCGTCAGCGTCGGAGAGTTCGCGCACAAGATCCATCATCAGGGAAAAGTCGTCCCGGTCCAGAGACTTGGGCGGCATCTTGCGAAAGAACGCCTCATCAAGGAAGAGTTCCAGCGCGCCTTCTTCGACCTGACCCTTGCGGGCTATTTTTCCGTCGCGATCGCAGTCGAGGCCCAGCCGCTCTGCCACCAGATCGTTGATCGGCGCATTGGCAGGGCCGGTGTCAAAGGCCAGCAGCGCGCCGTCGGCCTCGGGACGGTCTGCCGACGGGTCGACCCATGTCAGGTTGCCGACACCGCCAAGGTTCAGAAAACACAAAGGGCGTGTGGCGCCGATGCTGCGGGCGCAGGCCCAGTGAAAGAACGGCGCGAGCGGCGCGCCCTCCCCCCCAAGGCCGACATCGGCAGAGCGGAAATCCCAGACGACCGGACGGTTCAACCGCTGCGCCAGCGCCGCGCCGTCGCCAAGTTGATGTGTGCCGCGCCCCTTTGGGTCATGCGCCAGCGTCTGGCCATGAAACCCGACGATCTGCGCGCCGGGGAATTGCGACAGCAGTTCGGCGTGGGCCGATTGCACCACGGCAAGCGCCGCGTCCAACCCTTCGCCCGGCCAGCGGCCAAGGGCCGCTTTCAGCGTGGCGCGTTCATCCGCACAATAGGCGCGATATCCGCAGGTGCCGAAATCGAGGATCCGCACGCCATCGGTGTGCAGCATCGCCGCATCCACCCCGTCCAGAGAGGTCCCCGACATGGCACCAAGCGCCCAGACGGCCCCATCCTTCAACATGCTCTTTCCCTCGGCCTTGCCCGTGCTTATAGGTGGCGCGCGCAGTATACAGAGGCTCTGGCATGACCTACCATCCCAAATCGGACTTCATGGCCGTCATGATGCAACGCGGCTTTCTGGCGGATTGCACCGATTATCAGGCACTGGATGAGGCCTTTGCCAAGGGCTGTGTCCCCGGCTACATCGGGTTTGACGCGACAGCCAAGTCGCTGCACGTCGGATCGCTGATCCAGATCATGATGCTGCGCTGGTTGCAAAAAACCGGGCACCAGCCGATCACCCTGATGGGCGGCGGCACGACCAAGGTCGGCGACCCGTCCTTTCGCGCCGACGAACGCCCGCTGCTGACGCCGGACCAGATCGACGACAATATCGCCGGGATCAAATCGGTCTTTGCCAAGTACCTCGACTATGACACCGGGCCGAACAAGGCCCTGATGCTGAACAATGCCGAGTGGCTGGACGGGCTGAACTATCTCGATTTCCTGCGCGACATCGGGCGGCACTTTTCGGTCAACCGCATGCTGTCCTTCGAGTCGGTGAAATCGCGGCTGGACCGCGAGCAATCGCTGTCGTTCCTTGAATTCAACTACATGATCCTGCAAGCCTATGATTTCCTTGAGCTGAACCGCCGCTATGGCTGTCTCTTGCAGATGGGCGGCAGCGACCAGTGGGGCAATATCGTCAACGGGATCGACCTGACCCGCCGGGTGCTGGATCACGAAATCTATGGCCTGACCTCGCCCCTGCTGACCACCAGCGACGGCAAGAAGATGGGCAAGTCGCAGGATGGGGCGGTCTGGCTGAACGCCGACATGCGGTCGTCTTATGAATTTTGGCAGTTCTGGCGCAACACGACGGATGCGGACGTGGGCCGGTTCCTGAAGCTGTATACCGAACTGCCGCTGGACGAATGCGCGAGGCTGGGCGCGCTGGCCGGGTCAGAGATCAACGATGCCAAGATCGTTCTGGCCAATGAGGTCACAACCCTGTGCCACGGGGCCGAGGCGGCGGCGGCGGCGGAGGCGACGGCGCGCGAGGTCTTTGAGAAAGGCGGCGTCGGGGACGATTTGCCGACGCTGGTGCTGACGCGGGACGACATCGGCGACGGCATGTCCATCGTGCAAATGATTGTCCGCTCCGGGTTGGCGAAATCCGGCAAAGAGGCCAAGCGCCTGATCGCCGAAAACGGCGCACGGATCGACGATGCGCCGCTGACGGATGCCGGGCTGATGCTGGATGTGGGGGCTTTGGCCTCTCCGGTGAAACTGTCGGCGGGCAAAAAGCGGCATGCGCTGGTCAAACTGGCGGACTGAGGCGGTCTCACGCCTTTAGCGATTTGCGGGCCATCCTCTGAATTGGCCTTTCGGCGCGGCACCTCTGCCGCGCCTTATCGTTTGCAATTCTTCCTGATCTTGGCGCAGGCTGAAGGATCATGAGATTTTCCAAACGAGTTATAACATGCGCTTTATTGCCCTGCTGACCACGCTCTGGTGCCTTTCCGGCGCTGCCTTCGCCGCCACCCTTGAAACCGACATCACGCCCGAGATGGCCGAGATGGGTTGTACCGCGCGGCTGACAGGTTTCATTGAAAAAGGCGATCTGGAGCGCATTCAGCAATTTCTGGAAACGCCCCTGACGGTGGGTTTCCTTCAACCGGGCTGGAATCAGGAGATCATGAATCGCCAATTCGCCCCCGGGCTGGACTATGCACCAGACTTCTTTTTCACCCACCGTCTGTGCCTGAACAGTCCGGGTGGATCGCTGGTCGAGGCGATGCGGATCGTTGATTTCATCCGTCGACAGAGCACGACTGAAAATGTCGGAGGGCCCAGTGGGATCCAGACCGGGATCGCCCGCAACGATATTTGTGAAAGCGCCTGTGCCTATATCTTTCTCGCCGGGCGTTTCGTCCGTTTTGTCGGCCTCTCTCATTATGAAGGATGGTCGAACCATGTGCTGCATCCGCTGGGACGACTGGGGTTCCACGCCCCGTTCATCGATTCCTTCGACGACACCTCTTATTCGGGCGAGCAGGTCAAACACATCTGGCTTTTGGGTATGGCGGCCACGTCGATGATCTCCAGACAGATTGCCAATGGCAGTATCTTTATGACCAACGACCTGTTTTCTGAAATGGTGACTTACCTGCCCTCAGAGATGTTGCTGGTCAAGACAGTGGGGCAAGCGGTGCGTTGGGATATTTCTGTCCAACCCAACCTGCTCAACTACAATAAATATCCCTATTCGCGCGAAGCGTTTTTCGAGGCGGCCTGCTTGAATGCGGCCGCGCGCGCGCCGACGTTCATCGATCTTGAACCGGTGTCAAACCCGCCGATCTTGCGTGAGAAGGAGACGGTTCAACGGTCCGTCCGGGGGTTCATCGACAGTCTTTCGGGGCGCATCTACGAATGTGAAATCGAAACCAAGGCCTGGGACGACCTGCAAAGCCATTTGAGTTTTGACTACTATGTGCCGGGCACCCTGCGTCGGCTGGAGAACGAATGTTACAAGCCACGCGTTTCGCTGGTGCCCAGCGACCTGTCGTTCGAGTGCGAAGATTGCGCAATCGAGGTGGACATCGGGTGTCTTGGCATCCTGCCCCCGCAGACACCGATCCGCGAAATCCACATGGACCCGCCGGACTGAGAGCGCCTATCGGGTCGACGCTAGAACAGCGCCTGTAGCAGTGCCAGTGCGGCAAAGGGCACGGACAGCAGCACCGCCACCAGCAGGGCGGAGGCCGCTGTGGGCCGGGGACGGGCCAGCACGGCGGTAGCGGGGCGGGGCGCGGCGCGGCGCAGGGGGTTTCGTGTCATGCTGTGCAGTTAACACCATGGAAACTTTCCATCGCGTTAATACGGGGCATGACAGCGACCCTGCCCCTGCCCCTGCCCCAGTCCGAGGAATTTGCCGCCACCTGTCAGGCGCTTGGCCAGCCCTTGCGCCGGTGCAAGCGTGAGTCCGGTCGACGGGTACGGCTGTGGTGGCAGATCCAGTCACGCCGGATGGGTCCCCTTGGGCGGGTCGATCTGGTCTCACGCGGGCCGGTGGCGGCAGAGGCGGAGGATTTGCAGGACTGGACCGCGCGCTGGCAGCGCTGGCATGACGGGCGGCCCTTGGTTTTGAACGCCGACGGGCTGGAGGCGGGCGCGTTGCGCAGCGCCGGGTTCTGGCCGCTGATGACCCCGGCCAGTCTGGCGCTGTTGCCGCTGGGGTCAGAGAACGCGATGCGCGCGGCGATGGCGCAAAAGTGGCGAAACCGGCTGAACCGCGCGACCCGTGAGGGGCTGGAGGTGCGTGAGACGGCGTTGGAGCCGGATCACTGGCTGTTGCCGGCAGAGGCGGCGCAGGCGCGCGCGCGGCGCTATCGCGGGATGCCGCCCGGTTTCAGCGCCGCCTTTGCACAGGTCAATCCGGGGGCCGCGCGGGTCTATGAGGCGCGGCTGCGCGGTGCGCCGGTGGCGGCGGCGCTGATGTTACGGCATGGCCGCATGGCCACGTGGCAGATCGGCGTGACCACCCCCGAGGGGCGGCAACGTCACGCTATGAACCTGCTGCTCTGGCGGGCGATGCAGGGGCTGGCCGCGCAGGGGCATGATTGCCTCGACCTTGGCATCCTGAACGCGCAGGACGCGCCGGGACTGGCGCATTTCAAGCTGGGCACCGGGGCGCGGGCGCACCGGCTGGGCGGGACGTGGCTGCATCTGGGGGCGCTGGCACTGCTGGCGCGCTGCCTGCCGCGACGGTTGATGAGATAGCGGTCGGCGGGCGGTGGGTTGAAAACCCACCCTACGGGCTGCGACTGATGGGATGGCTTGGCCGGGCGGTGGGGTCAAACCCCACCCTACGGGCGGCCGGAGAGGTCAATTGCCCAACATCCACTCTCCGTCCGGCCAGAAGGCGTGAAAGGCAAAGGCGAACAGGACGTCATGCGGCAGGTCCGCGCCCGCCGCGTCGCGCACGCGCACAGACCCCACGTCGCGCCCGGCGGCAATCACCCCGGCATCCAGCGCGGAGGCCTGCCCTGCGCGCCAGCTCAGCACCACCCCGCCCTCGCGGATCTCTTTTGCCTCGGCCAGGCGGTCCATAGGCCAGGCACGGTCGCCCACGCGCACCACCCGCATCAGCGGCGGCACGTCATGCGGCGGCATCTCACCCGAATAGAGGAAGGGCCGTTTTGAACTGTCGTAGTTGCGGTAGGGGTTCTGGCCATAAGGGCGGTTCCACGCCGGTTCCGCCATAACCACACCGTCCGGGTGACGTTCGGCGAACTGGGCAAACCCCTCCATCCAGCTGGGCAACAGCGTCAGTTCGGTGCCGGTCAACTCACCGACAATGCCGGTGCCGATGGCCTGCTGCCACCAGCTTTGAGTTTCGCGGTCATACATGACCATATCGGAATTGCGCAGCTTGCCAGAGACGCCAAAGGTCAGCACGCGGCTCCCGACGCGGCGGTCAAAGCTCAGCGCGGAATTGCACAGCGGGCAAAAGGTGACGGCCACGGGCACATCGCCAATCGTGTCATTCACGATCTCATGCCATGTCAGATAGCGGATCGGATAGGCGCGCGGGCGCTGTCCATCGACCAGCACCGTGATCACCGGCTCATTGCCCTTGATGCGGGTTTCCTGAGCCACCTCGATAAATTGCGGATCGGACAGGGCGGGAATGCCGTCCTTGGGCGGACCGCCGGACATGATCTCGACCCAGTTGGTGATCGTGGTCGTCTCAAAGTCCGTGTCGGGCCATTCGTGTTTCCAGAATGACGGGTCGGCGGCGGCGGGCAGCGCCAGCGACAGGGCAGTGGCGAACGTGAGCAGTAGGCGCATGGGGTCTCCTCCTGATCCAGAGGATGCCCGTTAACACGCCATCTGCCCAGTCTTTCCCACGCGCTCGTGAAAGCGCGTGGGAGAAAGGTCATTCGGTGACTGTCACCTTGACCATGCGGTCGGGTTCACCCGTCACAGAGCCGTTGGCGCGCTCATCGCCGCGTTTGATGGCGTCGACGATCTCCATGCCTTCGGTCACGCGACCCACCACCGTGTATTGCCCGTTCAGGAAAGGACCGGGTTCAAACATGATGAAGAACTGCGAATTGGCGCTGTCCGGGCTTTGCGCGCGGGCCATGCCAACGACGCCGCGTTCGAAAGGCATGTCCGAGAACTCGGCCTTGAGATCGGGCAAGGGTGATCCGCCCATGCCCGCACGGCGCATATCGAAGCCCTCGGCACCGACGCGGCCGAACTCGACATCGCCGGTCTGGGCCATGAAGCCGTCGATGACGCGGTGAAACACGACACCGTCATAGTACCCCGCCCGCGCAAGCGCAGCGATCTGGGCGGCGTGGCCCCCGGCAACATCCTCGAACAAGTCGATGACGATGGTGCCTTCGGCAGCCCCTGCCACCTCGATCCGCAGGCCAAGGTCGGTGCCTTCGGGGATTGGCGTCACCTCTGGCACGGCCAGCGGGGCCGCGACCTCGGGTGTCTCGGGGGCCACGACAACCGGGTCGGGCGTGACCGTTTCCGGCGCATCCCGGCCAGACAGGACCACGTAGACCCCGGCGGCGACAAGTCCCGCCGCCAGAATCGCGATAATGCCCTTAGTCGGCAACATCTGCGGCCACCTTCACCGAAATCATGCGATCGGGCGCGGCGGGCGGCTCACCCCGGGTGATCGCGTCGACATGGTCCATACCGTCGATCACGCGGCCATAGACCGTGTACTGACCGTTCAGGAAATGGTTGTCGCCGAAGTTGATGAAGAACTGCGAGTTGGCGCTGTTGGGATTCTGCGACCGCGCCGCGCCCAGCGTGCCACGGTCATGCGGCAGCTTGGAAAACTCGGCCTTGAGGTCGGGCAGTTCGGAGCCGCCTGTACCCGCGCGGCGCAGGTTGAAATCATTTTCCATGTTGCCATGCGCCACGTCGCCGGTCTGGGCCATGAAGCCGTCGATCACGCGGTGAAAGCACACGTTGTCATAGGCACCGGCGCGGGCCAGTTCTTTCATGCGGGCGCTGTGGTCGGGGGCCACGTCGGGCAAAAGCTCAATTGTGACGGTGCCGCCCTTGAGTTCCATCAGGATGGTGTTTTCGGGATCCTTGATCTCGGCCATGTCTGTCTCTCCGTTTTCAAAACTGCGACGAGAGGTAGCCCGTGACGCCCGGGATGCCAAGACGGCGTTGACCTGCGGCGAAGATCGGGTCTAGTGGACCGCGACAGTGGACCGGAGGGAATAACATGGCCTGGAACACCCTTGACGACATGGACCTGGAGGGCAAGCGCGTGCTGACCCGGGTCGACATCAACGTGCCGATGGAAGATGGGCGCGTCACCGATTCTACCCGGATAGAGCGGATCGCCGCCACGGTGCAGACTATCCTCGACAAGGGTGGCAAGCCGGTGCTGCTGGCCCATTTCGGGCGCCCCAAGGGGGAACGGCGCGATGATATGAGCCTGCGCCACCTGATCCCGGCAATGGAAGATGTGCTGGGCGTGTCGGTGGTTTTTGCCGCCGATTGCATCGGACCGGCGGCGGCGGCGGTGATCGACGCACTGGGTGAAAATCAGGTGGCCCTGTTGGAAAACACCCGTTTTCACGCGGGCGAGGAAAAGAACGACCCCGATCTGGTGGCCGGGATGGCCGCCCTTGGCGATATTTTCTGCTCGGACGCGTTTTCCGCCGCGCACCGGGCCCATGCCTCGACCGAGGGGCTGGCGCATGCCCTGCCCTCCTGCGCCGGACGGCTGATGCAGGCCGAGCTTGAGGCGCTGGAAAGCGCGCTGGGGACGCCGGAACGTCCGGTTCTGGCGGTGGTTGGCGGGGCCAAGGTCTCGACCAAGCTGGAGTTGTTGGGGAACCTTGTCGCAAAGGTCGACATGCTGGTGATCGGTGGTGGCATGGCCAACACCTTCCTTGCGGCGCAGGGCATCGACGTGGGCAAATCGCTGGCCGAGCATGAAATGACCGACACGGCCAAGGACATCATGACCAAGGCAGAAGCCGCCGGGTGCCGGATTATCCTGCCGGTGGATGTGGTTGTGGCGCGCGAGTTCAAGGAAGGCGCCGAGAATGAGACCGTCGCCGCCGATGCCTGCCCGCCGGACGCGATGATCCTTGATGCCGGGCCGCAGTCGGTCGAGACGATCATCGAGGCCATCGACGAGGCGGCAACGCTGATCTGGAACGGCCCGCTGGGCGCCTTTGAGATCGCGCCGTTCGATGCGGCCACCAATGCGGCCGCCAAACATGCCGCGGGCCTCAGCGAGGTGGGCAAGCTGGTGTCCGTTGCCGGTGGCGGCGATACGGTTGCTGCGCTGAACAAGGCGGGCGCTGCGTCGGGCTTTTCCTACATTTCCACCGCTGGCGGGGCCTTCCTCGAATGGATGGAAGGCAAGACCCTGCCCGGTGTTGCAGCCCTTGAAGCCGGGGACTGAAGCGCCCCCTACGACAGGTGCCGCGCTCAGCGGCGCTTGTCGATCCCGCGCTCTAGCTCATACAGCAGCTTGATCGCCGCTGGCGCGGTAAAGGCGGTGTTGTGCTTGCGTTTGTCGCCGCCGGTAAACTCCGTCAGATCGACAATATCCACGGGCAGGCCAGCCAGCCGCGTCTTGTCCTGCATTGACCCCAGCCGCCACTGCTTGCCCGTCAACCATGCCGAGGCGTTGAGCGCCGAGTCGGCGGTCGAGACCAGCACCAGAAACGGCTCTGGAAAGGGTTCGATGCGTGAGGCCTGTTGGACAAACACGTCCTCGTCAATGTCCGGGCTGATCAGCGCCACGCCGCGCAGCGCCTTCAGCGACTTGGTGTTGCCGGAAATCGCCGCCTGTCGCAGGGTTTCGATGGTCAGGTGAGAGCCCATGGAATGCGCCACCAAGGTCACCCGCCACCCATTGTCGGCCAGATCGGTCAGCACCTGTTCCAGCCCGTCGCGGGAATAGATCACGCTGTCGCGGTCGTAGACGTAGCCGCGCAGCTTGCCCGCCGAGGCCCATGAATACAGGACCACCGGGATCTGCGCGTCGAAGTCATGCGAGACCTGCGCGACGCGGTAAACCGCCTCGGCGTTGTTGACGTTGAACCCGTGGACAAAGACCACCACGTCCTTGCGCCCCGGCTGCGAGGCGGCTGTGAGACCGCCAAGAAAGCTTTGCCGGGCCTTGTCCGCGCTGCCGGGATAGGGGCCACCGTCGCGGGTGACAAAATGGCGGCGGGGATCGGGCTTGGCCCGGCCGGGCCATTCGATTTCCCCCTGCTGATGCGTGGGCGGGATCGACACATCCGCCCAGCCATAGCGCAACTCCCGCGACCGTGGCGCGCCAAAGTTCTGCCGCACGAGGTTCAGGTCGCCATCCGGCGCGAGGTTTCGGTTGGTGGCGACAAAAACGCGCCGCATCGCGGCCTCGCCGCCCACAGCCAGCGGCACATGGGCGATTTCGCCCCTTGGTGCGCAGCCCGCGATCAGCAGGCCAAGCCACAGAATGAATAACCCTCTCTTCATGCGGGGAAATTTACCGACAAGGCGATTCGACGCCAGCCTTTTGTTGCGGCACCCCCTCTGAGGTGTGCAGGATTGCAACGACGGCTAGGTCGGCCCGAGTTCCTGCAACAGGCGAATGGCGGCAGGCGCGGTAAAGGCGGTGGAATGACCGGCCCTGTCGCCGCCTTCGATATCGCTGAGGTCGATGATCTCGATCGGCAGACCGTCGAGGCGCGACGGATCCTGAATAGAGCCAAGCCGCGAGGGTTTTCCAGTGATCAGCGCGGCAAGTCCCAGCGCCTTGTCACGCGTGGACACCATCAACATGAAAGGTTCCGGAAAGGGCGAGATCCGGGTGGCCTGTCGCAAAAAGACGTCTTCGTCGATATCGGGGCTGATCAGCGCCACGCCCGCGATGGGCCGCAGCGCGTCGCCCTTGCCCGAAATCGACATCTGGCGCAGCGTTTCCATCACCAGTTGGCCGCCCATCGAATGCGCGAGGATCACGGTCTTGCGCCCGTCCCGCGCCAGTCCCAGCAGCAGGGTTTCCAGATCGTCGCGGGCAAAGATCACGCTGTCGCGGTCGTAGACATAGCCGCGCGCATCCCCCGCTGACGGCCACGAAAAGGAGATCACCGGCGTTTCGGTCTCAAAGTCATGGGCGATCTGCGCCAAGCGATAGATCGCCTCGGCGTTGTTGACGTTGAACCCGTGTACGAACAGGACGACGGAGCCGGAGTCGCCACGCGGGATATCCTTTAGAAACGCATATTGATTGGCATAACGCGACCCCGAGCGGGCGACGAAATGTTGCGCGGGATCAGGTGGCCGGTTGCCGGGCCATTCGATCTGACCGGGCACATGTGTCGGCGGGACGGAAATGTCGATCCGTCCGTAGCGCAGTTGCGGGTCGCGCGCCTCTCCGAACCGCTGTTCGATCAGCGCCGCCGGCCCCGTGCCCTCGACCCGCCGGTCGGTGGCGATGTAGACGGTCTGGACCGTCGACTGAACCGCGTCGGATTTCACGGCCGGCAGCACGGTGATGAATCCTCGAGGGCCGCAACCGACAAGGACGAAGGAAACACTCAGAAAAAGGGTCAGGAGCACACGAGTCATACGCGCACAATCCACCAAGCACGCGCCAAGGTCGATGCTTTCCTTTGGCTTGTTACGATAGGCCGTTCACGATCTCTTTAGCGGGCCGCGCGAATCCCCATCACGTGCAGAAATGCAACGCACCAAGCCATAATTGCCGCCCTTTGCAGGGCAGCTGCGGCACGGGATTCACATTGACCAAAGCCTGTGCCACAGTCACGAAACGCGCCCGATCAATGAGGCGCGGGCTTGAGGCAGAAACATGACAACCCGTCGACCGCGCCCCACTCTTGGCGTTCTCGTCTTTTTCACCGCGACACTGGGTCTGGCCGCCTATTTCACCTTTGCCGCCGTGCAAGGGGACTTTGGCCTGTTCCGCCGCGCCGAGATCGCCGTCGAGGGTGAGCGGCTGGACAAGGAACTGTCTGGCCTGCGCGCCGAGGTGGCCCGGATGGAAAACCTCACGCATCGGCTGTCGGATAATTTTCTGGACCTCGACCTGCTGGACCAACAGGCCCGCGACGTGTTGGGACTGGTGCGCAGCGACGAAATCGTGGTGCGCTGACCGGCGGCACAATGACCGTGTCGTAAGCGCGAGGCTTTACGCCGCCGCCCGCCCCGCCTATCCTTTCCAAAAATAGTTCAGCCTTGAACGAGTCCTTGGGAGGAGACGACATGGCGGCCCGAAAGACGAGCGTGAAACCCAATGTCGCGCCCGAGGAACTGACGCAGTTCTACCGTGACATGTTGCTGATCCGCCGGTTCGAGGAAAAGGCAGGTCAGCTATACGGCATGGGTCTGATCGGCGGGTTCTGTCACCTCTATATCGGTCAAGAGGCCGTGGTGGTCGGTCTGGAGGCCGCCGCCGAAGAGGGCGACAAGCGCATCACCTCTTATCGCGATCACGGTCACATGCTGGCCTGCGGAATGGACCCCAAGGGCGTCATGGCCGAACTCACCGGGCGTGAGGGCGGTTATTCCAAGGGCAAGGGCGGCTCTATGCACATGTTCAGCCGGGAAAAGCATTTCTACGGCGGGCATGGCATCGTCGGCGCGCAGGTGCCGCTGGGTGCCGGGCTGGCGTTCTCTGACAAATACCGGGGCAACGGCCGGGTAACGTTCACCTACTTTGGCGATGGCGCGGCCAATCAGGGGCAGGTCTATGAGACCTTCAACATGGCGGCCCTGTGGGAGTTGCCGGTGATTTTTGTCATCGAAAACAATCAGTACGCCATGGGAACGTCGATGAAACGCTCTACCTCGACGCCGGATATTTACCATCGCGGCGCGGCCTTTGGCATCCCCGGAGAGATGGTCGACGGGATGGACGTGCTGGCGGTGCGCGACGCCGGTCTGAAGGCGGTCAAACACTGCCGGTCTGGCAAGGGGCCCTATATCCTAGAGGTCAAGACCTACCGCTATCGCGGCCATTCGATGTCCGATCCGGCCAAGTACCGCACCCGCGAAGAGGTGTCGAAGATGCGCGAAGAGCGTGACGCCATCGACCATGTGCGCGAACTGCTGGTGCAGGGCGGCCATGCCTCTGAGGAGGATCTGAAGGCCATCGACAAAGAGATCAAGGCCGTGGTGAGCGCCTCGGCGGACTTTGCGCGTGAAAGCCCGGAACCGGCGCTGGATGAGTTGTGGACGGATATTTACGCGGAGGTCGGGTGATGCCGCATTTTGAAATCCACGCAACGGACACGGCACGCGCACGGCGGTTTTACGGCGGGCTGTTTGACTGGGGGTTTGACCCGATGCCCGGGGCGGAAGAGGTCGATTACCACCTGATTTCCGGCACCAACCTTGGCGCGGAGTTAACCGGCGCCATGATGAAACGCATGGGCGCGGCCCCTGCTCCACACGGTCCGGTCCGGGGCTGTACCCTGACCTTTGCGGTCGCGGATGCGGACGAACGTTATGCCTGGGCGCTGGACAATGGCGGGGCAGAGGCGTTGCCGCCCACCGACTATCCCGGCATCGGTCGCGCCGCCTATGTCGAGGACGGAGAAGGCAACATCGTGGGCTTTATCACGCCCGTAACGGGGGAAAACTGACGCCATGGCAACTGAAATCCTGATGCCCGCCCTTTCCCCGACAATGGAAGAAGGCACGCTGGCCAAATGGCTGGTCAAGGAAGGCGATACCGTCTCGGCGGGTGATGTGATCGCCGAGATCGAGACCGACAAGGCGACAATGGAATTCGAGGCGGTGGATGAGGGCGTCATGGGCCGCATCCTGATCGCCGAGGGCACGCAGGCCGTCGCCGTGAACACGCCGATTGCGGTGCTGGTCGAGGATGGCGAGGAGGTCCCGGATCAGGTCCGGGACGCGGATCCTGCGTCCTCTGGGGCCAAACCCACGGCCAAACCCGAGTCGTCACCCGCGCCTTCGCCCGCCGCCCCTGCCCCGGTTGCGGCTGTCCGCCCCGAACCTGACTGGCCGGAAGGCACCAAGACAAAGAAACAAACCGTGCGCGAGGCGCTGCGCGACGCGATGGCCGAGGAAATGCGCGCCGATGGCGACGTTTTCCTGATGGGCGAAGAGGTGGCCGAATACCAAGGCGCTTACAAGATCAGTCAGGGCCTGCTGGACGAGTTCGGATCGAAACGGGTGATCGACACGCCGATCACCGAACACGGCTTTGCCGGGATTGGCGTCGGCGCGGCCTTTGGCGGGCTGAAACCGATTGTCGAGTTCATGACCTTCAACTTTTCCATGCAAGCGATGGACCAGATCATCAATTCCGCCGCCAAGACGTTGTACATGTCCGGTGGGCAGATGGGCTGTCCGATCACCTTTCGCGGCCCCAATGGTGCCGCCGCCCGCGTCGGCGCGCAGCACTCTCAGGACTTTGCGGCGTGGTATGCGCATATTCCCGGATTGAAAGTGGCGATGCCCTATTCCGCCTCGGACGCCAAGGGCCTGCTGAAAAGCGCCATCCGAGACCCGAACCCGGTGATTTTTCTCGAAAACGAGATCCTATACGGGCGCAGCTTTGACGTGCCGGTGATGGAGGATTTCACCGTCCCCTTTGGCAAGGCCCGCATCTGGCAGGAGGGAACCGACGTGACGCTTGTCAGTTTCGGCATCGGCATGACCTACGCGCTAGAAGCGGCCGAGAAACTGGCCGAAGAGGGCATCAGCGCCGAGGTGATCGACCTGCGGACCCTGCGGCCACTGGATACCGCGACCGTCATTGCCTCCGTGCAGAAAACCAACCGTTGTGTCACGATCGAAGAGGGTTTTCCCGTGGCCTCGATCGGCAACCACATCTCTGCCGTGCTGATGCAGGAGGCGTTTGATTACCTCGACGCACCAGTGATCAACCTGACCGGCAAGGACGTGCCAATGCCCTACGCGGCCAACCTTGAACGCCACGCGCTGATCACGACGCCAGAGGTGATCGCAGCCGCCAAGAAGGTTTGTTACCGGTGACCGCGCGGGTCGAGGTCAAAGGCCGCGACGTGGTGCGGGAGGCATACCGCATCGAAACCGAGGACGGGCGCGCCTACGTTCCCGAATGCCTGATGACACATGCCCTGCGCCCCGGTGCCAGACCGTCCCATCAGGACGCCTATGAATGGATAGCCGCCCACAGATCGGCGCTTGTTCACGCGGTAAACCGACTTGCTTGCGGTGCGACACCGCGCCCGCCTTACGACATCATGACCCTGATCGAGGCCCGCTGACCATGTGTCTTCTTCTTGGTAAAAATACTCAATCGCACGCCGCGCAGGCGCGTTGAGAGGAGGATCTGAATGCCCATCGAAATCCTCATGCCCGCCTTGTCGCCCACTATGGAGGAAGGCACGCTGGCCAAATGGCTGGTCAAGGAAGGCGACGCCGTCGCCTCCGGTGACGTAATCGCCGAGATCGAAACCGACAAGGCGACGATGGAATTCGAAGCCGTCGACGAGGGCACAATAGGTCGCCTCCTTGTCGCCGAAGGCACGGCAGAGGTGAAGGTCAACACCCCCATCGCGGTGCTGCTGGAAGAGGGCGAAAGCGCCAAGGACATCACCGACGGCCCCGTGGCCACTGCGCCGCAGGCGCAGGCCACAGCGGCTGCCGAGGCGGCCCCCACTTCCGGGGGCTCCGAGAAAGCCGCCCCGCCAGCGCAGGCCAAGGACGGTGCCCGCGTCTTTGCCTCCCCACTGGCGCGCCGTCTGGCGGAACAAAAAGGTCTGGATCTGGGGCAGATCACCGGCAGCGGGCCACGCGGCCGGATCGTCAAAGCCGATGTCGAGGCAGCCGCCGCGCAGCCACAGCCTGCCGCCGCTGCCGCGTCGGCAGTACCCGGCTCCTCCGCGCAAGCACCGCAGATCGCCGCCAATGCCGATGCGGTGCTCAAGACCTATGCCGACCGACCTCATACCGAAATCGCACTGGACGGTATGCGCCGCACCGTCGCCGCCCGCCTGACAGAAGCAAAACAGACGATCCCGCATTTCTACCTGCGTCGCGACATCCGCCTCGACGCGCTGTTGGCGTTCCGCACGCAGATCAACGCCCAACTGGCACCGCGCGGCGTCAAACTTTCGGTCAATGATTTCATCATCAAGGCCTGCGCCCACGCCCTGCAACAGGTGCCCGCCGCCAATGCCGTCTGGGCCGGGGACCGCATCCTGCAACTGACGCCTTCGGATGTGGCTGTGGCCGTGGCAGTCGACGGCGGGCTTTACACCCCGGTGCTGAAAGACGCACACCAGAAATCCCTCTCGGCGCTCTCTGCGGAAATGAAGGACCTCGCCACACGCGCACGAGACCGCAAGCTTGCCCCACATGAATATCAAGGCGGCAGCTTTGCCATTTCCAATCTCGGCATGTTCGGGGTCGAAAATTTCGATGCGGTCATCAATCCGCCGCACGGGGCCATTCTGGCTGTCGGCGCAGGGATCAAGAAGCCTGTCGTCAGCGAGGCCGACCAGATCACTGTCGCGACGATCATGTCGGTTACGCTTTCGGTTGACCACCGCGTGATCGACGGCGCGCTTGGCGCGGACCTGCTGAAGGCCATCGTGGACGGCCTTGAGAACCCTCTCGCCCTACTGGCCTGAGTCTGCCTGCTGGGCTGTGGGAAGAAGATTTCGCCTGCGCCAGAGGGACGACGCCCAAGACCGCAAAAAAGAAGCACCCCGAAAGGGGCGCCTCTACTATCCTCCCAAATGCCTTTGCACCACGCTCAGCCGCCGCGCAAGATCTGGTCCATGCTGATCGACGGCTGGGCGCACCCGGCCTCGCCGACAACTTTGGCAGGAACCCCAGCGACAGTGGTACATGGCGGGACGTCCTTCAACACCACAGACCCGGCCGCGATGCGCGAGCAGTTGCCCACCTTGATATTGCCCAGCACTTTGGCACCCGCACCAATCAAGACGCCATCGCCGATCTTTGGGTGGCGGTCCTCTTCTTCCTTGCCGGTGCCGCCCAGCGTGACCGAATGCAGCATAGAGACGTTGTCGCCCACCACCGCTGTCTCACCGATCACGATGGAATGGGCGTGGTCGATCATGATGCCTTTGCCGATCCGCGCCGCGGGATGGATGTCGATTCCAAAGACCTCAGAGCTGCGCATCTGAAAGAAATAGGCCAGATCCTTGCGCCCTTCGGTCCACAGCCAATGCGCGACGCGGTAGGCCTGCACCGCCTGGAACCCTTTGAAGAACAACACCGGTTGCAGGAATCTGTGGCAGGCCGGATCACGTTCATAGGTGGCCGTGATATCCGCGCGCGCGGACAGGGCCAGTTCTGGCGCAAGACCATATGCCTCGTCACAGATTTCCCGCAGGATTTGTTCGGACATCTCCCCATTCGCCAGTTTCAGCGACATGCGGTAACTCAGGGCCCGTTCAATCGAAGGGTGGTGCAGGATCGAATAATGCACCAGTCCGCCCAGCAGCGGTTCATCGATCACCGCCTGCTCTGCCTCACTGCGGATACGGGCCCAGACCGGGTCAAGTTCCGCCAGATGCGCGCGCGTTTCAGCCATGGCTGTCCTCCTTTGACGCCGTAAGCCTATCAGATAGGCTATGGGGATCGAAACGCAAATCTGTGATGTGGGTTATGGCTGATCAGGATGACGCTGCAACTGTGCGATTCAAAAGCCTAATCCACGCCCGGCTTGCCACACTGGACGAAGAAGATGCGCTTGGCCGCGCGGGACAGTCCACGGTCAAGCTTGACCAACAAGCGGTGGGGCGGCTGTCGCGGCAGGATGCGCTTTTGAACCAATCCATGGCAAAAGCAACGCAGGCACGTCGCGACGGTCTGCGCCGCGCGCTAGGGGCGGCGCTGGTTCGGATAGAACTTGATGAATTTGGCTATTGTGAGGAATGCGGCGACGCCATCGCGGTCAAACGGCTGGATCTTGACCCAACCGCGCGGCGCTGCATTTCCTGCGCGCCGGGCTGATGGATGTCGCGCAAGGCTGTCAGGATAGCCAACTGGCAATCGAGATAGTCGGGATCGTCAAAGCGCACTTCGCGACCCATAGGATGACCATGGGCCGCCGCCATCAAGGTCCCGTTGCCCCAGCGTCCATGCGCCCGCCCGGTGCGGCGGCTATGCGTATCCGCCGCGCTTGCCTCGTCGATCAGCCGGCGGGCCTGCGCTGCGCGGGCGTGCGGCGGCACGGGCAAAAGCGCCCGCGCCGCCGCGCTCACGTCCCCGGGCAGGACCGGTCTCATGCTGTCATTTCCAGTTCGGCATAAGGTCCGGGGCCATACCGTTCGGAGACTTGCGCAACCGCCAGAGTGAAGTCCCCGCTGACACCATCGGCAGACTGATCTGCGGCGCTGTACACCCAGGACGGCATGTTCACGATATGTGAGCGCAGAACCGTAGACCCCTGCCGGACCTGCACCCTGTAGGCCTCACTGTCTTCGCCAAGTGGGACCTCTGCCAGCCCCCAGCCGTCCCCATCAATCCGCGTGCGCCGTGTCCAGCTAAGGTCAAGATCGCCGCCCTGATCCTCGACGCGCAGATGCCCGGGACGATAAGGCCGCAGGCCATTGCCAACGAATGCATGGACCCGGTGTTCATACGCTGCATGGTCATAAGGTTGCGATGCAGGTCCGACCCGGTAGTGACGCTCGACTCCGCGTTGCAGCGCTTTCAACCCAATCTGAGTGGGGGTCCCGTCAAGCATGACCACCCAGGATCCAGCGGGCCAGACCGTAGGCATCAGCCCGTCACTGCCCGCCTGTCCGCGCAATCGATGCGACAGCCTCCAGCGGCCTTCCGACATCAGCTCTGCATCCCGAAACTGGAGCAGTTCCCAGTTCCCGGGCGTCCCATCGCCGATCGCCATCAGATTGCCACCGGACAGCAGCGCGGCATCACTGATCGACTGCAAACCGCCGCTTGCCAATCGCACCTCCAATGCTGGACCGGAATCGATTTTTCCGGGCCGGGCCGCGATCAGAGCCGTCTCGGTCACGCCAATCACCGACTGTCCCGCAATGAGAGTGTTCAAAGCGTAATCCAAGTCTTGCGGCGCATCATAGATCGCCACAGCGCCCGGCCAAGGCGTGGCCGTCAGCGCCAAATGCGGCGCATGAGGCACCTCGTCACCGGTCATCATCGGCAGGTCAAGAAAGACCGGAGTTACCGGCGCTGCAGATATGACAGGCCGCACCGAGGCCGCGTCCTCGGGCATTTCTGACGGTTGAAAAACCTCAGGTTCGATCCGCACGGCATCGACGATCTGGTGTTCCATGACCTCGATCTTGTCGATCCGAGCCAGCGTTCCGCCGTTCCCGACAGGCAGCCGGACGACGTCCCCCGCGCCCAGCACAAGTTGCGACGGCGGCAGCGCAAATCGCAAGGTATCTCGCGCCACGCGCGCCTCGGTCAGCCAACGCTCAGCGGTCTGTCGCCCTTCGCCCCGCGTCATTGCCAGCGCTATATCAGTCTCAGCCACCGCATGCGTGGCCTCGTCTGGCAAAACCGCTTCCTCGGACGCGATCTGGTGATCCGCATCTGCCAGAATGAATTGGACGCGAACGCGGCCTGTCATCTCCGCCTCGGCGGCCCGCGTCTCCAGCAGATCGCCCTCGATTTCTTCGCTTACCGCAAGCGCATCAAGTGGTAGGTTGATCGCACCCGTCCCGCTGCGCATCCGGAAAACCAGCGTGCCGTCCCGTTCGATCGCATCGAAACCATGCGCCAGCATCAAAGGCTGCAATGCTCGCCGTGCGTCCGACACCTGCGGCACGATATAGCCGCGCACGAACCCGAACAGACCGCTGGTATCGACATCGGCCAATCCGACCCGCGCACAGATTTCCTCGACAACCGATGCAAGACCGCGGCCCGAAACCCGACCGTTCAACCAGTGCCCGCGCCGATAGTTCGGTCCATCCGACCACTGATCCTCATTGGCCGGGAACCACGGATAAGGTCGCGCATCCCAAGCCCAGACAAACGACCGTGTGAGGTCCAACATGGGCCCGCCATAAACCGAAGACTGAGGGTTGTGCGCTGCCTCTCCCCAATATCCCAGTTGCGCACGGAGATATTGTTGCTGGATCAGGTCGTCCCGCAGGCCATTGGAATACCGAGGAAGGTTGGACTCCGATGATTTTGGATCAAGAAATTTGTTCGGTTGGTTGGTGCCCTTGTCGACCGCTGCACACCCCAATTCGGTGAACCAGATCGGTTTGGATTCCGGCTGCCAGACTGTTGCCTGCGCCTGCCGGACGCCGCCGATGCGCTCATGATGGGAGTTGCCCCACCAATTGCGGATGTCCTTGTAACGCCAAACCCAAGGCTCGCCATGTGTCCCGTCGGAAATCGGCGTCCGGATCTGCGCATCCCGGTCCGCATCGGAGGCATAGTACCAGTCAAACCCCTCGCCGCCTTCGATGTTGGACCGCAGATAGCCCAGATCGTGCAACGCGCCCCACTCTGCGTCAGCGTGCCCCTCTCCGTCGCGCCAGTCCGACAGAGGCATGTAATTGTCGATCCCGACAAAATCGATCTCTGCATCTGCCCAGAGCGGATCGAGGTGAAAAAACAGATCGCCCGAGCCATCTTGCGGATGATAACCGAAGTACTCGGACCAATCCGCCGCGTAGCCAATCTTGACCGACACCCCCAGCAGGGTCCGGCACTCGGCGGCAAGCTCCTGCAAAGCCGCAACGGCGGGAAAGCCATTTTCGCCACGGATCTGAGTCAGCCCCCGCATCTCCGACCCGATGCAAAAAGCCTCGACACCCCCTGCCGCCGCGCAGAGTGCAGCCTGATGCAGGATGAATCGGCGGTAGCCCCACTCATCTGTTCCGCTGTAGCTGACCGACCCGCCAGACACCGCGAAATCAGCGGCCGAGGCAGTGCCAAAGAACGCGGCAACCTCGGCATCTGCTGCCGCAGTCTGATCCGGAGACCCAGACTGGCCCGGCGCGGCACTGAGGGTGATCCTCCCGCGCCAGGGCAATTCCGGTTGGTCCGTGGCCCCGCTCCAGGGATCTGACAATCCGTTGTCGGCCATCTGATCCATCAGGATAAACGGGTAGTACATTACAGACAGGCCTTCTGCCTGCATTTTACGGATCGACTGTATCACGGACTCGTCCGTCGGAGTGCCGCCATAGACCGGGCGACCGTCTTGCTGTGGCACCGCCAACGCCGCACTCCGGTTCAGACCGGCCACGGACCAAGGCATTGATTTCGCCTCGAACTCAGTCTGTTCCACTTTCGGCCGGATCGAACATTCACCGCAGCGGAGGTCATCACCGAACCAGCTCACAATCAACGAAGCGGCACCGCAATTGGGAACCTCGTCAGTGAGTTGCTTCAAAGAGGTGACAAAATCCGGCTCCTCCGACGGCGATCCGACGTTGGCCACCGCCTTGCCGTCTTTTCCCACACCGAACAGGCTGTCAAAGGAACTTGCGGCATGTTTCATGTAGACTGGATCGGTCGCCAAGGCGTATTCTCCGGTGCCCGGTATCATCGCCACGCCGCGTACCAGTGCTGGCACCTGATCCTCTGCCAGATCGGGTCGTACGACCTCAAAGCTGAACTGCGGAATACGGTTGCCGAACCGTTCCAGACGCAAATTCTCCATCACGACATAGGCCGTGCCGCGGTAGGCGGGCACCTGTCCAGTACCTTCGACCGCTTCGATCTTGGGATCGGGCAATTGATCCTGCGTCCCCGTATAAACGCGCATATTGAGGTCCCTGATCGCGACTTCGGCGCCATCCGCCCAAACGCGATTGACAGAGCTGATCTCTCCTTCGCACAGCGCCAAAGCAAGGCTGATGGAATAGCTATATTCGCGCACCTTTGGCTGAGCGGGCGCTCCCTTGCCGCCGCCACCAGATTCGCGCACACGTTCCTTGAACTCCGTCGCCCAGATGACATGACCACCGGTCCGCGTCCGCCCGAAGACTTGTGCAATTGGCGCACCTTCACCCGCCCCCGTCAGGCGGAAACGGTCAATCCGGCCCGTCTCAACGGCCTCCGACCCCGCGCCCATCAGACGTTGGTCCAATCCGCGCCCGATGGAGGCACCGATGAAACGGCCCACCGCCGTCATCGACAGCCCCAAAACAGAGCCGCCGATGGAACTGCCGATTGCCGCCCCTGCGGCGGAAAGAAGGATCGTCGCCATCACTCAATCTCCAATTGGAAGGGCAAACCGAGCCACCACACGCCGCGCCCAAGGCGCGCTCAGGGCGCTCTCGATCACACCATGTCCAGTATAGGCATGGATAAAACTCGCCATGCCTCCGGTCTGCGCCTGAATGCCTACATGTTTCGCGATAGAGCCGTCCCGCATCCGGAAGAGCAAAACGTCACCCTCCGCCGCATCGTCCCGGACTTTGGGCACCATATGCTGCAGGCCCGCCCGCCACAGGCTTTCATCACCCTGCGGTTCCGCCCAATCCATGCTGTAGGCAGGCACCTCTTCAGGCTCCGGCCCGATCACCTCGCGCCAGACGCCGCGCAATAAGCCCAGACAGTCACACCCTGCACCTCGGCACGATGCCTGATGCACATAGGGAGTCCCAAGCCACCCCCGCGCCGCACAAACCACCAAGTTCATCGACGGCTCCCGCCATCAAGGCGTTTGGCATAGCTGGGGTGAACCGTGATCCAGTCCTCCTCGGGCAAATCCGGGAAACCGCGAAAGTTTAGATGGTTGCCGAATTTCGACCTGCAGGTCTCGAACCTTTTGTCACAGCCAGCTGTGAGCCTGACCGCATCACCGGCAACTGGCAACGCGCGAAGCGGCTCCCAGATCTCGATCACTCTTTCACCATCGGCGCGCAGATAATCGCGCTTGATCGACCCGATCAGCCCTCGGGCCGCCCCGGTTAGTATCTCCAGCCGACCTCGCTGAAACCATCCGACGGAGAAACCGGCCAATTCCCCCGCAAGGAAAACTCGGCTTTCCTCGACCCCGACCAATGTTCCCTCGTGCAGGTGGCCACCCACCGAGAGGTCAAAACCGCAGTCCGCATCCCCCAGAACAGCGGTACAAGGCTTTTGAAAGACCCGTCCGACCGGCCGGTTTAGCCTTTCAGTCAAACCGCGCAATTCTGCGTGAAACGCGCCGTTTCCGCGTCGCACCTCTCCAATGGTTCCGCGGAACATCACTCGGCGCGCCGACACGTCAGCCCAATTGACCAGCCAAGCCACCACATCGGCCCCGTCATAGCGTCCGGCGGAAATATCCGCTTCGCTGATCCCACTGGCGCTCAGTGCGCCCATGGCCTCGGAGTTGTCGACAGACAACCCGGTCGCCTGACTGACAGCACGGGCCGACAGCCCGCTGTCAGCCTTGAACACCAGCCCGTCAAAACTCAGATCCCTGTCGTGATCGGTGAACCCAAGACGGATACCGTCCGTGCGCGTGATCGCCCAGGCCCGTGACACGGTTGTCAATCCGCCCACCAGATGGGTATGAAGCTCAGCCGCGCCCATCAGACCCGAACCTCGACCACGGGAACATCCGGCACTTGTCCTGCATTGAACGCCCCGGCGCTGACGTGAATGCGGTCCGTGTCGAACCGGACCGGCACATCGAAGGCAAAGCCTGCGCGGATGTCTTGCCCGACACCCGGCGCGCTGTCCAACGTCACCATTCCAGTTGCAGTATCCACGGTGAAATTGGCACCCTCCGTCAGTTCCACACCGTCGACCTCGACCAATACGGAACCGGCCACTGGTTTGGTCACTGGACGGGAATAGCTGGCACCTCCGGAAACATAGGCCTTGGACAGCGCAAAGCTCTGGTTCGCTCCGTCTCCGGTCCCGATCAACTGGTCGGCGACGGACGGCTCTTGCGAGGGCGCGCAGGATTTGAAATCCGCCCAGTCTTTCCAGCGAAAGCCATACAACTGTCCCTGACGCGCCTCGAAAAACGCGATCAGTTCAGCCAGATCGTCCAGCGACCGAAGACCCAGACCGGCGTCGAAACGCCGTCGAGAATGGGCCCAAGGCGTATTGCGTTCCTCAAATCCAGAGGTCAGCGTCACAATATCGGTGCGCCGCTCAGGCCCCCCGACAGAGCCAAAGCTCAGGTCGGTCGGAAATCTCACGTCATGAAAGCTCATGTCACTCTCCTCAGCGGTTGCGCGCGCCACGGCTTAGCGCCTGGCTCATGCGGGCGGCGATTTGGCTTTGGCTGCGCTGAAAGCCTGCGGTGTCGGGTGTGGAAATGTTCATCACCACCGTCACCGGCGACCCACCGCCGCCGTCCGAACGCACTCCCAGCTTGCCGTCAGGCCCACGGGTCAAGGGCATGATGGCCTCTGGCCCCGCTTCGCCCATCAGCCCGGTCCCGCCCCGCATCGGGAAAGTGGTCGGGCTGCTGACAACGCCTCCATTTGCAAAGGGCATCACCCGCCCCTGCGCAAAACCAGCGCCATTCGCAAAGAGCGAGTAGCTGCCGAACATGCCTGACACCGCCGATGACAGCAGCCCCCCCACATGGTTCGCCACCGGGGTCACCGCCGCCTTCCATGCCGCGTCAATCATCGATTGGGCGACGGTTTGCAGCGCATCCGACAGTTTCATCCCATCCAGCACCACGCCGTCGATTGCCCGCGCCACGCCCCGGCTCAGCGTTGCTTCCAGCTTGGCGGCACCGCGACCAGTTGCCGAAAACGTCTCATGGATGCGTTTCAATTCGGCATCGAACTGCGCGGCCATGCCGACCGCGCCCCCTAGCGAGGTCTCCAGTGCATCGACCTGTCCCTCCAGGTCATCGATCATGTCGCTCATGTCTCGTCACCTCTCATCTTGTCGTCCGGAAAGGCCGTCATCAATTCGGACAGCCGCGTCCGACCCATCGGTTTTGCGCCATCGCCCTCGCCCAACATCAGTTGCAATTCGGCGGGCGTCAGATCCCAGAATTCCCACGGCTTGAGACCAAGCCCCCGCATTCCCGCGCGCATCAGCGTGGGCCAGTCAAACCCTGCCATCGCGCGTCTCCGGCAACATGAAGGCCCGCGCCAGCAATTCGGCCGCCGACCGTGCCGCCGCCATCGGCCCGCCCTCGATCTCGGAGGACAAAAGGTCAGACGCACGACCGGTCCAACCGCCCCCCCCGCAGCCCCGCCACGATCAGAGCCAGCACATCGCGTGTGCTGAACCCGCCGGATTCGAACCGTTGTACCAGATCCACCAGAGACCCGCTCTCAAGCCCGGTCTCCAGTTCGGCCAGCGCCCCCAGCGTCAGCCGCATCACGTGGCTCTGGCCATCGACGACCAGAACCACATTCAGGCCGACTGGAATGTCCTTGCGGAGCACCACGCGTGATGATCCGAAACGCCCCGACCGAAACCGCCCCGGTTTCGCCATTTGCCAACCGTCCGGTGCGCGGTTTGACCTTTGCCCAGAGAGTGCCCAGCGCGCTCCATGTTTCCTCAAAGCCACCCGCGCCATCGGTTACCCGCTGAGCGGCTTCCAGCGTCAACCGCCTGTTCAAAGTCCAGCTCATGCGTCTAGCCCCACACGGACTGGCCGATAGCGGGCGATCAGGCTCGTCACGCCGAACGGCATACAGCCTTGGCTCAGGGCCATTTCGCTCCGGTATTCGTAATAGTGCGCCGCCAGCATCAGAACGGCCTGCTTCAGATCCTCTGGTACAGCATCGAATGTCGGGCCATATCCGGCGTCGAAACGGATCTCGACCGTCCCCCCTGTGGGAACACTCGGAAGCGAAGTCGCCATCGGGCGCAGACGAGGATCAAAGGCATCCTTTTGCAACCTGTAGCTCGTTGGATCGACGATCGTCGCAATCCCATAGGCATCCACTAGGGCCACTTCGGTAATCGCCTGCACTGGCGCCACCGGCAGCCGCTGACTATCGGGTGCGGTCCAGGCATCCAGCGTCACCAGAAAACCGCGTGTGACCAGCGCTTTGCTTGTGCGACCCTCGATAGCGGCAAGCGCCGCACGCAGGAACGAGACCAGAACCGGGTCCTGCAAATCGCCTTCAGTAAAACCGCTGCCTAACAGCAGATGGTCCTTCAGAGCCGCCACCGGAAGCGCCGCTTCGAGCACTTGGGTTTCTTCCACCAACATCATGTTTCTTCTCCGAAATCCTCGACCATCCCTTGTCCGCCAAGCGGTTGGACGCGCGCCGCCCCGACTGCACGCGCGGAGGGGTAGCTGAACAACCTGAACAGGCGCGCGCCCGCTGAGAGACGGACCGCGCGGCCCGCCTCCCATCTCTTGGTCAGCTTCAGCTGACGGCGATACGCATGAGCTTGATCGCGGCGAAATCGCTTACGTCACCGCCCACACGCTTGGAGGCGTAGAACAGGACGTGCGGTTTGGCGCTGAAACCCATAGTGATCATCTTGCGGATGGAACGCCTTCACGTGACAGATCGGAGAGATCGCCCCCGTGACACCAAAGCGATGCTTGCGCCCGCCCACCGCGTATTCATAGGCCACCGGCCATGCAACTCGACCACCGTTCAGATGCGCCACGACCCGGCCCGTCGCCGAGGCCTTGGCCTCCGGCGCGCTCGCCACCTCCGGCCCCTGCCCGGTCCGCCGCAGAAAATCGAATACCATCCCTAGTCGCTCCTTTCCTCAGGCGGCCCAAGGGCCCGCACTGTCCCACCCGCGTCAGCCACTGGCGGACGCGTTGCAGGTCATCTTCGTCTTTCGATTGGGTCAGAGGCTTGCTGTCCCCTGCGTCTCATGAAGCAAATTATGGTGGGCGCATTAAGGCCGCGTCACACCACCGTTCGGCCTTGGCGCAACGACCGCAACGGGTCGTTACAGCCCCCTCACCTGCGGCGTCCGCTTTACCGGGCGTTTGCCCAGCATCAGTTCTGTCAGCGCCCAGACCAGTGCGTCGACGCGGTCAGGACTGCCTGCACCTTCATAGCCATGCGGCGTCATCAGGCACATCTGCGATTCTAGTTCCTCCAGCCCGCGCGCGTGTTTCACGCGCCCCTGCTCATACAAATGTTTCACGCGCCCCTGCTCATACAAAGCGGCCACCGGTTCGGCCCGGACGGATTTCCCCTCCGTCGCGTGCACAGCCTTGTAGGAGACATAGGGATCGACTTGCCGCAGCGTGGTCTCAACCATCGCGCCGCCCTGATTGACCTCGGCCACCACACGGTCTGCCTGCCAGCGCGCGGCTGCCTCGATTGCCGCCGTCGCCCAGCCCGTCGGCGACAACCCTTGGATCGAGGCATCCTCCAACACATAGGCCCGGCGGTCGCGCGGGTCGTCCGCCTCGACGATCCCGGCCACGACAATCCCGCACGCATCCGACCGTGGCCCCTTGCCCGCAGGTGGATCGACCGCCACCACGAACCGGTCCAACTGTGGCAATCGCCCTGCGCGCGCGCCATCAAACATCTCACGCGACCACAGGGCCCCATCGACCTGATCCAGCAACACGCCGTCCAGTTCCTGCAACGCCAGAGACTGACCCTCATAACGCGCCCGCACTTCCTCAAGGAAAGAGGCCGCCAGATGCGCCCGGTTGGCCTCAGTCCGGGCATGGGTCGACACGGTCGACGGGGTCTCAAGCAATTCCTTCAGCACTTCGACGTTCCGCGGTGTAGTTGTCACGCAGACACGCGGCGCCTCACCCAACCGCAGCCCGAACTGCAGCATGTCCCAGACGTCACGCGCCTTTTTCCATTTCGCCATCTCATCCGCCCAAGCGCCGTCAAATTGCGGCCCGCGCAGCGCCTCCGGGTCTTGCGCGGAAAACACCGTGGCCTCAGCCCCGTTCGGCCAGACCAGCGTCCTGCGCGAGGCGTTGTACGTCGGCTTTCGATCAAACGGCGAACAGGCCATGATCCCGCTATCGCCGTAGATCATCACTTCGCGCGCCTGATCATAAGTCTCGCCGATCAGCGCGATCCGCCGACAGCGCCCTTTGTCCATCGGCTTGGCCCCTTCGACCTGGGCCCGAACCCATTCGGCTCCGGCCCGTGTCTTGCCCGCACCGCGCCCGCCCAGAATAACCCATGTCCGCCAGTCACCCTCGGGTGGCAACTGGTGCGGATGGGCCCAGAACTCGAACAGATAGGGGAGCGCAAGGCGCTCCCCATCGGTCATTTCGTCCAGAAACCTATCCTTCACCACAACAGGTGCGGAGGCTATCCAGGCGGCACCCGACCGCAAATCTCGCGGCTTCGAGGTCAAGCCCGTAGGCATCCCCGATTCCTTCGTCTTTTCGGATGATTGCTTCAAGTTCCAACTCCGTTTCCCGGGCCGCACGCAGCCAGTATTTCAGCTCGTTCAAGGCGCCACTCGCCTCGGACTTCTTCGCAATGTCTCCCCGACTGACCCTGCTCTGAAGCTCATCGATCTGATCGATGAGTTCCGCGATCGTCGCTGTCGCCCGATCACGTTGTCTGCGCAGCCGCTCACACCGCTCGTTGGCGGTAATGACGATGCGCTGTTCTTCTTCTTTTTGCTCTGCTCTGCTCATGCTCGACACCTTACTTGCCTGTAGGTTTTTGCCCCTCCGGGGGTGCAAGGCGCGAAAACGGCCCCAAAGGTCTCCCCCGGGGGCCATTTGCCGTACCTCGTCCAGCATGCGAAAAACATACGGTCCACCGTGCGGTGGGTCAATCCCACCCCCGCACGCAACCAATTGATTTCGTTTACACTTCCCAACCAAACCTTAACAAATGCCAAACCTGCTTGCCGCGCGCCTGCGCCTCTGGCAAACCATTTTCAACGAAAGGAACCCACCATGCCCCAACTCTCGACCCGCATCACCACGCTTAACGAAGGCGGCTCTGACGGGTGGGAGGTGTTCTACCGCGCCCGCGACATGGCCGCCGCAGGCCAGCCCGTGACAGAGCTGACAATCGGCGAACATGACATCGGCACCGACGCATCGATCCTTCAGGCGATCCACGCATCGGCCAGCGGCGGCCACACCGGCTATGCAATGGTTCCCGGCGTCTCGGGACTGCGCAAGGCCGTTGCAGAGCGCATCAGCGCCCGCACCGGCGTGCCCACCACTCCTGAAAACATTCTGATCACCCCCGGCGGGCAGGCCGCGCTTTTTGCCGCCCATGTCGCCGTGCTGTCGCCGGGCGATGCGGCGCTCTACATTGACCCGTATTACGCCACCTACCCCGGCACGATCCGTGCCGCCTCTGGCCGCGCCGTACCCGTCCCGACAGAGGCAGCCCACGCCTTCCTGCCCAAGGGCGCATCAATCCGGGCCGCCGCCACGACGAGCGGTGCAAAAAGCCTGCTGGTCAATACGCCCAACAACCCAACCGGCACGGTCTACCCGCGCGAGACCCTTCAAGAAATCGCATCCGCCGCCAACGACCACGATCTCTGGCTGATCTCGGATGAGGTCTATGACACACAGGTCTGGCAAGGTGACCATATCAGCCCCCGCACCCTGCCCGGTATGGCCGAGCGCACGCTTGTCGTCGGCTCGATGTCCAAAAGTCATGCCATGACCGGCTCGCGCGCCGGTTGGCTGGTTGGCCCGAAAGAGGCCATTGACCGCCTCATCGATCTGGCCACTTCGACCACCTACGGCGTGCCCGGCTACATTCAGGACGGCGCATTGTTTGCCCTCAACCAAGGCCCCGACCTTGAGGACCAGATCGCCGCCCCCTTCCGCCGCCGCCGCGACCTCGCGATGAAGGTGATCGCCCAGCAGAACACCGTCACAGCAATCCCCGCGCAGGGGGCCATGTACCTGATGCTGGATATCCGCGCGACGGGCCTCTCGGGGCGTGACTTTGCCGAGGCGTTGCTGGACGAGCACTTGATCGCCGTCATGCCGGGCGAAAGCTTTGGCAAATCCGCCGCCGGTCATATCCGCGTGGCTCTGACTGTGGCAGACGACCGTCTGGTCGCGGCGCTGAAAACCCTTTGCGCATTTGCCGACAGCAAGGCCCGCGCCGATGCCTGACAGCTTTCGCGCCATGCACCGCCCCGGCGATCCCTTTATCCTTGCAAATGCATGGGACGCCGGATCGGCCAAGATGCTGGTCGCAATGGGTGCCAAGGCAATCGCCACCTCATCAGCGGCTCACGCCTTTACGCTGGGCCGCCCCGACACCGGCACCATCACCCGGGATGAGGCGCTGGCCCATGCCCAAGACCTGATCGCTGCCGTCAACGTCCCCGTGTCGGGTGATTTCGAAAACGGCTTTGGCGCGTCACCGGACACCTGCGCCGAAACAGTCCGCCTCGCCGCTGAGATCGGCCTTGCGGGCATCTGCATAGAGGATACTGCCCTTCCCGACTCCGCGCCTTATGACGCCGCCCTCTCCACCGAACGCATCCGCGCCGCCGCCAGCGCCGCCCGCGCCCTGCCGCGCGATTTCTTCCTTGTCGCCCGCGCCGACGGGGTCCTCACTGGCCATTACGACACCGAAGAGGCCGTCGCCCGTATTCAGGCGTTCGAGGCCGCTGGCGCGGATGGCGTCTATGTCCCCGGCCCGCCCTCGATGGAGGCGCTTGGACGCTTGGTCAAAGCCACCGACCTGCCTTTCAACGCCCTCGTCGCCGGTCCCTTTGCCACCCACTCCCGCGCGGAATATGCCGCTCTCGGTGTGGCGCGCCTGTCGCTTGGTTCGGCATTGGCCCGCGCCACCTACCGCACGATCCAAACTGCCGGAGAGGCCATGTTTGGCACTCAGGGGCGCTTTGACGCGCTTGCCACCGGCCTGCCTTTCGACGTCTTGAACCCCATGCTGCAATGAGCGGCACCCCGGTCAGCAGCATCCGCAATCTCGGCCCGGTGTTTGAAACCGCCTGCACAGAGGCCGGCATCCCCGATGCCGAAACCCTGCGCGCCCTCGGCGCACATGAGGCGTATCGCAAGCTGTTAAAATCTGGACAACGCCCTCATTTCATAGGATATTACGTGCTGCACATGGCGCTTCAGGGCCGGCCTTGGAACGACTGCAAAGGTGCCGAAAAGGAAACCCTGAGGGGTCAGTTCGATGCCCTAAAGGCGGATACCAAAGCCACCCCGCAAAGCGCGCTGGACCGTATCCTGAACGAAATCGGCGTCATCGACCCCAGCAACCGGGCGCGTTGAAGACAGGCGTTTGCACCACGGCAGGCAACCCCAAACGCCGCTAAATCCCCCAATGACCTATCTCAGGTCGCGCAGAAGTGTATCCGGCCTGTAGCCGACCCAGGAATTGAAACTTCTGTCCCCTATCGAAAGCGCATCGTATTCAGACGCCGTGACGCGATACCGGGGTTCGAAATCGTAGTGCTTGATGTCGCAAAAGTCGTTGGAAAAGTTGTTTACCCACACGCTCCAGTCACGATCCAAAACGTCAGTATAGTCCCGTCTCATGGCCTCATTGGTCCTGAGATCTCCGGGAGAAAAGTCTACAATGGGCTGATCCCGGAACCGGCGAAGGACCAACATGCAAAGCAAAACCGGATCAACTGCCTGACGTCCAACACCTTTTTTCGTATCGACATCAATGCCCCAGACCGCCGCCTTTTCAACCGTGTCGACCCACAGGAAATCTTTGCCTTTGTGGCGCAGCATCTCGGCGAGCAGGGACCGCGGGAATTTATTGACCCGGCTCATGGAATTGGCTTCGTCCAGATCCTTTGCGATCCGGGCGATCGCATCTATGGCAAGGTCGAATGCCTTTGTAACCGTCGCGCGGTCATACGACCGTTCCGGTACCTCCAGATCCGGCGCATGGAACCCCAACCGCGCCGTCGGATGCATGCTCCTTTGGATCGGCGTGTAAATGTCGAACCGCAGGGTTCCGCCCATGAACGCCACGGCGCAGGCCGACAGACATTCCGCTCCCTCGGCCAAGACCGTGGGCACAGAATACGCGGTCAGGACTTCTGCAATCTTGACACCTTCGTTCAGGGAACCACCCGGACTGTCAAGACACAGCGCCTGAACCGAATTCTGCCCATCGTCCAGGTATCCCTGACGCTCCAGCAGGGTCTGCAATGTGTCAGCGTCTCCTGCCGTGATGCGGCCAGACAACTGCAACGTGCAAGCCACGCTATGTGAATCAAAAAGCGTTGGTGGCCCGACCACGACAATCTCAGCGGCGGAAAGCAACCGGGGCAGGACTGTCAGACATAAAATAAGAGTTAAAAAACGCATGTCTGAATTCTCCACATCAGCGGAATACTCAAACAGTGCACGCGGCGACACAATCGAGTCAACGACTCTGTTCTATAACAAAATGGGCCGCCCCCAACGGGAACGGCCCATTCTTAAGTCGCAAAACGGAACGGCTCAGCCGACCAGTTCAAGACCCGAGAAGAAGAAAGCGATTTCTTCTTTGGCCGTGTCCGGCGCGTCCGACCCGTGAACCGAGTTTTCGCCAACCGATTCGGCAAATTCTGCGCGGATGGTGCCCGGTGCGGCGTCGGCGGGATTGGTTGCGCCCATGACTTCGCGGTTCTTCAGGATGGCGCCCTCGCCTTCCAGAACTTGCACGACAACCGGCTCGGACGCCATGAATTCGCACAGTTCGTCGTAGAACGGACGCTCGGCGTGCACGGCATAGAACTGGCCGGCCTGCGCCTTGGTCAGGTGAATGCGCTTCTGCGCGACGATACGCAGGCCCGCTTCTTCGAACTTGGCGTTGATCTTGCCGGTCAGGTTGCGGCGGGTGGCGTCGGGCTTGATGATCGAGAATGTGCGCTCAAGGGCCATGGGATGCTCCATCGGGTTCGTCCCGGACTTTGTGCCCGGGTCATGAATGATGCGCGGGGCGGTAGCATGGGCCGTCCCGATTGGAAAGCCCGCCGATGCATCCCGCGCCATTAGTCTGCACCCAAGCGCCCCTTGTGCGCATCTCTTTTGCCCGCCACGTCGCCGTGCATTGACACCTCCGCGCGCCTCTGGCACGCGCCATGCCATGTTGAAGATCGAAAACATTTCTTTTTCCGTGGACGGCCGCCCGCTGTTCGACGGGGCCAGCGCCACAATCCCTGACGGTCACAAGGTGGGCCTTGTCGGGCCAAACGGTGCGGGCAAGACCACGCTCTTTCGCCTGATCAAAGGCGAGCTGACGCTGGACGGCGGCGATATCTCCTTGCCGCAACGCGCCCGCATCGGTGGCGTCAGTCAGGAAGTGTCTGCGTCAGAGACCTCGCTGATCGACACCGTGCTGGAGGCCGACACCGAACGCGCCGCCCTGATGGCCGAGGCTGAGACCGCCACAGGCGTGCGCATCGCCGAGGTGCAAACCCGCCTTGCCGACATCGACGCATGGAGCGCCGAGGCCCGCGCCGCCACCATCCTCAAGGGGCTGGGCTTTGACGATGACCAGCAGAAACAGCCCTGCTCTGCCTTTTCGGGTGGCTGGCGGATGCGTGTGGCGCTGGCCGGTGTGCTTTTTGCCCAGCCCGACCTGCTGCTGCTCGATGAGCCGACCAACTATCTGGATCTCGAAGGTGCGCTGTGGCTGGAAAGCTACCTGATGAAATATCCGCACACGGTGATCGTCATCAGCCACGACCGCGGCTTGCTGAACCGCGCGGTCAATACGATCCTGCATGTCGAGGACCGTAAACTAACCTACTACGGCACGCCTTATGACGGGTTCGTCAAGCTGCGCGCCGAAAAGCGCGCGCAACTGAGCGCGACGGCCAAGAAACAGCAGGACCGCCGCGCCCACCTGCAAGGGTTTGTCGACCGCTTCCGCGCCAAGGCCTCCAAGGCCAAACAGGCGCAGGCCCGCCTCAAGATGATCGAGCGGATGGACATGGTCACCCCGCCCGAAGAGGCCGCCAAACGGGTGTTCTCGTTCCCGCAGCCCGATGAACTGTCGCCGCCGATCATCAATATCGAAGGCGGGTCAACCGGCTATGGCGACACCGTGGTTCTGCGCAAACTGAACCTGCGCATTGATCAGGACGACCGGATCGCGCTGTTGGGCAAGAACGGTCAGGGCAAATCGACCCTGTCAAAACTGCTGTCTGACCGCTTACCGCTGATGGACGGGCGCATGAGCCGCTCGTCCAAGCTGCGCATCGGCTATTTCGCCCAGCATCAGGTCGATGAGCTGCATCTGGACGAGACGCCTTTGCAGCACGTCCAACGCGAACGCCCCGGCACGCTGCCGCCAAAACTGCGCGCCCTGCTGGCCGGGTTCGGCCTGATGGCGGCACAGGCGGAAACAGAGGTCGGACGCTTGTCGGGCGGTCAAAAGGCGCGCCTGTCGCTGTTACTGGCCACGCTCGACGCGCCGCACCTGTTGATCCTGGATGAGCCGACCAACCACCTCGATATCGAATCGCGTGAGGCCTTGGTCGAGGCGCTTACCGCCTATTCCGGTGCCGTGATCCTTGTCAGCCACGACATGCACCTGCTGTCGATGGTGGCGGACCGGCTTTGGCTGGTGGGGGATGGCACGGTGAAACCCTACGAGGATGACCTTGACGCCTACCGCACCATGCTGCTGACACGCGACGCCCCGGCGAAACCTGCAAAATCCGCCAAAGCCGCACCGGAAAAGCCCAAACGCCCCTCGCGCGATCAGATGCAAGAGCTGCGCTCGGACGTCCGCAAATGCGAAGACCGCATAGCCAAGATCGAAGATATGCGTGAAAAACTGGCGAAAAAGCTTGCTGATCCCGCATTGTACGAGAATGAAAAGGTCGGCGAACTTGAGGTCTGGAACAAGAAATACGCCGAGGTCATGAACGCCCTCCACCGTGCCGAAGTGATGTGGGAAACGGCGGCGGAAAAGCTGGATGCGGCCGAGGGCACCTGAAATGCCGCCCTATCGGTTGACAGGCAGATCGCTGCGCATAATCCTTGGGGCATATCCGTTTTAGCCCAGAGTTTTTGCCCAGAGAATTGCCATGCGACCGGCCACATTGATTGCGCTTCTGACTCTTTTCTCCAAACCAGCCACCGTTTTGGCGGGCACGCTGACACCGGTTGGTCCCCTGCCCTATGACGACACCCATCCCATGGCGCGGGATGGCTGCACACATCAGTTTCAAGGCATCGTCGACAAGGGCGATCTTGACCTGTTCCGCGCCCTTCCGACGAATCCGCAAGTGGTGGTGTGCCTGGATAGCCCCGGTGGATCATTCATGGAGGGAGTCGCCATTGGCGAATATCTGCGTGAGGCCGGGATCTGCACCCGGTTGCAGGCCGGCGCGACCTGTGAAAGCGCCTGTGCGCTTGTGTTCATGTCCGGCACCTACATTGCGGACGAAATCCGGTTCAAGGACCCTCAAAATCCCGATTATGTCGACGAGTGGCAGTTGGGCCCGTGGCCCTGGCGCAGCATGCATCCCACGGCCCGTCTGGGCCTGCACGCACCCCGTCTGAACGTACCAAAGGGGCAATATGATGAGGCCACAGTCACGCTGGCCTATGACGCGGCGTTGAAATCCCTGTCAGAGTTCAGCACCCGCCTGATGCAAACCGGGCCCAGCGACCCGATCCTGTTCAATCCAGATATGTTCTCGATGATGATTGCCACTCCGCATGATCAGATGTTTTACATCGACACGGTGGATTTGGCGGGCCGATTTGACATTCGTGTCGGACCAGTGATCCCACCCATCACGCCGAACGCAGATAGCCTGATTCAAGCCTGTATCACCTTTTACAGATGGGCCGAGGATCTGGGCAGTAACACAGATGCCGATAGCCTGCCCGGCGCAGAGGTCAGCGGAACATCCGTCACATTGATGAACGGTCTGGACTGCAACTTTGAAAAAGGGGGACAGGACACTGTCTGGCGTTACTATCTTTACGATTTTCCGGACATTGCCTTTTACCCCCCTCAAACACCGCTATCCGCTCTGGCCCCCTGATCTGGCAGCACAAGACTGGACAGCGGGCCTGCCCAAGGCTACCGAACCGTTATGGACACCGCTTTTCTCATCAGCGCCTTTGTCACCCTTTTGGTGGTGATCGACCCGATCGGGCTTACCCCGATCTTTATCGCGCTCACCCAAGGCACCGATGCGCGCCACCGCCGTATGGTGGGCTACCGCGCCTGTGGCATCGCGTTTGGTATCCTGACGCTCTTTGCCTTTTTCGGAGAGGCGGTGCTGGGGTTCATCGGAATTTCCATGTCCGCTTTCCGGATCGCGGGCGGCATTCTGCTGTTCATCACCGCGCTGGATATGCTGTTCGAACGTCGCACCAAGCGGCGCGAGGACAAGGCCGATGAAGAAGAATTCCCCGACCCTTCGGTCTTTCCACTGGCGATTCCGCTGATTGCCGGACCGGGGGCCATCGCGTCGATCATCCTGCTGGTCGGCCAGACTGGCGACACGGTCGAGGTCGTGTCTATCCTTGCCGTCATGTTGGCCGTCCTGCTGGTGGCCTTGGCGCTGTTCCTGATCGCCGGGCCAATCGAACATCTTCTAGGCCGCGTCGGAATCAACGTCGTGACGCGCATTCTGGGGATGCTGCTGGCGGCGCTGTCGGTGCAATTCGTGCTGGACGGGCTGCGCAATTTCGGACTTGCACCCGCCTGACCCTGTTACCCGCCGCGCAAATCCCTATCTTTTGGACGAACCACAGGGAAACGTGCCATGTCCGGAGACCAGATCGCCAATCTCATCTACCTCGTGCTGCTGGGCGGCGTGCTGGTCAGCTGGTTCTTTGTTCAGGGACGCGCAAGCCTTGGCAAGACAATGCAGCAGATGGCGGCATGGGCGCTGATTTTCGTCGGCGTGATAGCGGTTTATGGATTGTGGACCGACATTCGCGGCACCGTCATGCCGCAGCAGATGGTCTTTGGCAGCGAGGGCCGGATCGAACTGCCGCGCGCGCCGGACGGACATTACTACGTCACCCTGCGGATCAACGATACACCCACGCGTTTTGTCGTGGACACCGGCGCTAGCTCGGTCGTTTTGACACGCGCCGCGGCGGAACGCGCCGGGATTGACGTGGCAAGCCTGCACTTCCTGTCTGAGGCCATGACCGCTAACGGCACGGTCCAGACAGCACCGGTCACGCTGGACACGGTCACGCTTGGCCCCTTTTCGGATCAGCGTGTGGCGGCCTATGTGAACGCGGGCGAGATGCAAAATTCGCTGTTGGGGATGACCTATCTCGACCGATTTTCCAGCCTACAGATCGCCGGTGGAAAATTAGTGCTACAGCGATAAGGCAGACCCGAATTTTCGCCGAAAATTCGTCTCCCCCTCAGCTCTCTGCTTTCTTCTCCCAGCGCCCCGATTCCTCTGACCAATATTGCGCCTTGCAGCCCGCCCCGGTCAGGGACCTCCATTGGTCACGGGCCCGTTGCAGGGCTGCACCGTCCCGCCCGTCGAACAAGACACAAACCCTGTCCAGCGTGGTGACCTCTTCGGCCACCACCTCTGCCCCGTCTATGGCCATCAGGCAGCCCGGCTTATTGACCGCCTGCATTTCAGTGGTCAGCAAAATCGGTTGATCGGCGTCATGCGGCCCACCAGACAGGCCGTGTGGCAGGAACCCATCCTCGGGTCCCTGCCACAGTTTCTGGTCCAGCCAGTCCATGCGCTGCGGATCGGTGCCGCGCACCGCGACCCGCCAACCGCGGCCAAGGGATTTCCCCAACAGATCCGGCAGAACCGCTTCAAGCGGTCGCCGCGTCAGGTGGTAGAAATACGCCTCTCCCATGTGTGGCTCCGACCGCCGTTGCGCCTCAGTGGCTCTCGAACCGGTCGCGCACCAGCCGGTCCAGCGCCATCACGCCCCAGCCGGTCGCGCCCTTGGGCGAAAGATCGGTGTCTTTGGTCACCTGTGCCACCCCCGCGATGTCGAGGTGGATCCACGGCATGCCATCCTTGACGAAGCGTTGCAGGAACTGCGCCGCCGTGATCGCTCCGGCAGGCCGACCGCCGACGTTCTTCATGTCGGCTTTCTGGCTCTTGATCAGATCGTCATAGCTCTTGCCCAACGGCAGACGCCATGCACCCTCGCCCTCGGCCGCCGCCGCCTTGAGGAAGTCACCGGCCAGCGCGTCGTCGTTCGAGAAAACGCCTGCGTTGTCATGACCCAGCGCGATGATGCAAGCCCCGGTCAGCGTGGCCAGATCGATCATCGCCGAGGGCTGTTCGCTTTCCTGCGCGTGCCACATCACATCCGCCAGCACCAACCGCCCCTCGGCATCGGTGTTGATAACCTCGATGGTGTCGCCCTTCATCGAGGTGACGATATCACCCGGACGCTGCGCCATGTGCGAGGGCATGTTCTCGACCAGACCGACCATTGCCACCACATGCGCCTGCGCCTTGCGCAGGGCCAGTGTCTTCATCACACCGGCGACGGTGCCGGCACCACCCATGTCCATGGTCATATCTTCCATGCCCTGCGCGGGCTTGAGGCTGATACCGCCGGTGTCAAAGACAACGCCCTTGCCGATCAGCGCCAGAGGCGCGCCCTCGGCCCCCTTCCAGCGCATCACAACAACCTTCGACGGCATCGCCGACCCCATGCCCACGCCCAACAGCGCGCCCATTCCCAGTTCGGTCAGCTTGTCCTCTTCCAGAACCTCAACCTCCAGCCCGGTGTCGCGCAGCGCTTCCAGCCGTGCGGCGAATTCCGTGGTCGTCAGCACGTTGGCTGGTTCGGACACCAGATCTCGGGTAAAGGCCACACCCTCGGCCACCGCATGGGATGCCGCAAAGGCGGCTTGCGCCTCATCGGGGGCTTTGACCATCAGTACGGCGGCGGCGGGTGCCTCATCCGGTTTCGACTTGCGCGCGGTGAAGGCATAGCTGCGCAGGGCCGCGCCAAGGGCGATCTCTTCGGGCAGGCGCGTGGCCTCGACCAATACCGTCAGCGCCGACTTTCCAGCCAACCGTGCCAGTGTCCCACCTGCCTTGCGGGCTTCGATCAAGGCAGGGCGGCGCGCCAGCTTGACGATGTCCAGCGCCTCGACGATCAGACCCGACGGCCAGGCAAGGGTCAACGCCTCGCCGGGGGACAGCTTGCCGAACGGTGCGCTTTCGACCGCACGCCCCAGCGCGCCTTTTGTCAGCCGGTTGAGACGCCGCGCGCCGGGGCTGAGCGCGCCTTCGGGTGAAACAACAACGGCGAGGCGTCCCTCGACTTCGTCAAGCCCGTCCAGAGCCACCTCGGCAAAGCTGATTGCACGCAGATCGGTCATAAGTCGTCGTCTCCTGAGCTGAGTTTCGCCCAAGAGAGGTAACGCCCCCCGTCTCGGTTGACCAGTGCCACCTTTCCCAATTCCACACGATGGATTAGGGTGCCGCCACCTGCTTTGGTCTGGGGGGACCACGCGATTGCAAAGATTCGACAGATATGTCCTGTCGCAACTGATGGTAGCGTTCGGCTTCTTCGCCCTAGTCCTTGTGTCGGTCTATTGGGTGAATAAGGCCGTTGCGCTGTTTGACCGTCTGATTTCGGACGGCCATTCGGTTGGCGTGGTGATGGAATTCACCGTCCTGTCGCTGCCTGCGGTGATTACTTTTGTGCTGCCCTTGTCGGCCTTCGCCTCATCGGTTTATGTCACCAACCGGCTCAGCAGCGACAGCGAACTGACAGTGGTGCAGGCAACGGGGTATTCCCCGTGGCGCTTGGCCCGTCCGGTGTTGTTGTTCGGGTGCGTGGTGGCGCTGATGATGTCGATGCTGACGCATCTTTTGGTGCCCAAATCGCTGGAACAATTGCGCATCCGGGAAAAGGCGCTGTCCGGCTCACTCAGCGCGCGGCTGCTGCGCGACGGCGCGTTTCTGCATCCGATTGACGGCGTGACCTTCTACATCCGCGACATCACCGCAGAGGGTGAATTGCGCGACGTGGTGCTGTCGGACCGGCGCACGGTCGGGCGCGACGTGATCTATACCTCCGAGCGCGCCTATCTGTTGCGCGACGACGAAGGCCCCAAACTGGTGATGCTGACCGGCATGGCGCAGAACATGGATCTTAACACCCGCCGCCTTTCGACGACGAATTTCAGCGAACTGATCTATGATGTTTCGGGGCTTGTGACCTCGACCGCGCCGACCAAGCGACGCCTGAATTACATGTCCACGTGGGAGTTGATCACCCAGCCCGCCGCCGCCGCGGCCGAGGCCAAGGACACCCCCGGTGAGGCCATCGAAGAAGGCCACCTGAGATTCCAACTGCCACTTCTGGCGCTGACCTTCTCGCTGATTGGCTATTCGGCACTGATGGTCGGGGGGTTCTCCCGGTTCGGAGTGACCCGCCAGATTGTCTTTGCCATCGGCCTGCTGGTCTTTGTCAAAGTGCTGGAAAGTGCCGTGACCGATCCGGTGCGCGGCGACGACAGGCTGTGGCCTTTGGTCTATCTGCCCAGCATCGTCGGGCTGGTCTTGGCGACCGTATTGCTGTGGGTGGCCGCCCGTCCGTTCCGCCCCGGACGCGCGCGGGCGCGCACGCAGGAGGCCGCCGCGTGACCCTGCATTTCTACTTTGCCCGCCGATTCCTTTGGATCTTTCTCAGCGTTTTCGGGGTCTTCGCCCTGTTTCAGGGCCTGCTTGACCTGATCGAGGAAATGCGGCGATTCGACTCTGACGTGCGTTTCGGGCAAGTGGTGCAGGTCACCTTGATGAAACTGCCCGGTGCCATCTACGAAATCGTGCCGCTGGTGATGATCCTGTCGACCGTGGGATTGTTCCTTGGGCTGGCGCGGTCGTCGGAACTGGTGGCCGCGCGGGCGGCGGGACGGTCCGGCGTGGCCACGCTGATGGCACCTGTCACCGTGTCGCTTGTCATCGGTGGGCTGGTCGTCGGTTTGATGAATCCGATCGTCTCTGCCACGTCCAAACGCTATACGGAACTGCGCGAAACCCTGGAAAGCGGCAGCGCCTCGGCGCTGTCGATCGGTCCCGAAGGGCTGTGGCTGCGGCAAGGCGGCAATCAGGGTCAGGCGGTGATCCATGCCGCCCGCGCCAATGCCGAGGCGACAGAACTGTTTGAGGTGTCCATCGTCACCTATGCGCCGGGAGGCGGGCCAGCGACTCGCATTCTTGCCAAAAGCGCGCGGCTAGATGACGGGTTCTGGGTGCTGACTACCGCCAAGGCATGGCCGCTGACCCCGGGCCTGAACCCGGAAACCGGCGCAAAAGAACATGAGACCCTGCGCCTGCCCTCCAACCTCACGCAGGACAGCATCCGAGACCGGTTTGGCACGCCTTCGGCGGTGGCGATCTGGGATTTGCCCGCCTTTATCGAGGGCCTCGAAACCTCCGGATTTTCGGCACGTCGCTATGTAGTCTGGTTGCATATGGAACTGTCCCGGCCGCTCTTTCTGATGGCGATGACCCTGATCGGCGCGGCCTTCACCATGCGGCCCACGCGCCTTGGCCGCACCGGGATCGCCATTCTGTCTGCGGTCCTGCTTGGCTTTGGCCTGTATTACGTGCGAAACTTCGCACAGATCATGGGGGACAATGGCCAGTTGGCACCGCTTGTGGCGGCATGGGTGCCGCCGGTGGCCTCGGTTCTTCTTGCAATGGGGTTGGTTCTGCATATGGAGGACGGATGACCCGCGTGTTTTACCGTCTTGTCCGGCTCCTTTGGGTGCTGTGCGTTCTGGGGACAGCGGCCCAGTCGCAAGACACGGCCGAGACCGGCACCGTACCTGCCATGCTTGTGGCCGATGCCGTCTTTGTCGAGAGCGGTGAAAGGCTGATTGCCACTGGCAACGTCGAGGCCTTCCACAATGGTCTGCGCATGACTGCCGGGCGGATCGTCTATGACGGGACGACAGACCAACTGTTCATCGACGGCCCGATCCGGATCATCGACGAGCAAGGCAATATTCTGCTCGCCACCTACGCCGAGATGGATCAGGGGTTGCAAAACGGTCTTCTGGCGGGCGCGCGGCTGGTTCTGGACCAACAATTGCAGGTTGCCTCGGTCGAGGCGCGCCGTGTGAATGGCCGCTATACACAGTTCCGCAAGGTCGCCGTCACCTCCTGCCTTGTCTGCGGCGACCGACAGGTGCCGCTCTGGCAAATCCGCGCCTCGCGCGTTGTACATGATCAGGAAGAACGCCAGTTGTACTTCGACAATGCGCAGTTCCGCGTGCTTGACGTACCGGTGTTCTACTTTCCGCGCCTGCGCCTGCCTGACCCCACGCTCAAGCGCGCGCGGGGCTTTCTCTATCCAAGCTTCACCAGCAGCACCCTGCTGGGCTTCGGGGTCAAGACACCGTATTTCTTTCCGATCGGCCGCCATCAGGACATCACCCTGACGCCCTTTCTGTCGCCCAAGACTCGTACGCTGGAATACCGTTACCGCCGCGCCTTTCGCACCGGTAACCTGACGCTGACGGGGGCGCTGTCCTCTGACACGCTGATGTCGGACGGGCCGCGCGGCTACCTTTTCGCGGTTGGCGAATTCAAGGTCGCGCGCGACTACAAGTTCAGCTTCAACCTCAAGGGCGTCAGCGACGATTCATACCTGTACGACTACGACATCACCGACGTCGACAGGCTCAAGAGCAACCTGTCGCTGACGCGGGTCACCGCCGACAGCTTTATGGACACCAGCGTCCTGAACTATCAGTCGCTGCGCGACTATGAAGACAACGCAACGCAACCACGCTTTATCGCGGACTACCGCAGGGAACGGCGATACTTCCCCGGCATTGGCGGAGAGTTCCGGTTCGGAACCGAGATTCACGGCCACCTGCGCCAGTCCACGCGCGACACCGATGGCCCAGACGACGATACCGAAATCGACGGGCGCGACGTCACGCGGATCAATGCAGAATTCAGCTGGCGTAACCGCTGGACCCTTGCGGGCGGGGTGCGTGCGGGTCTGACGGGGCATCTTTGGGTCGATCGTTATGTGACCGAACAGGATGCGATTTCGGACCCCGAGGTCAGCCGCGCCGCACCCGGCGTGGCGGTCGAGTTCCGCTATCCCATGCAGCGTCAGGGGGTTCGCGGCGGACGTACCTTGCTGGAACCGGTGGTGCAGCTGGGCTGGGTCGGGGGCGACCGTCTGCGAAATCCCAACGACGAAAGCACCCGGGTCGAATTCGATGAGGCCAACCTGCTGTCCCTGTCGCGCTTTCCCGCCTCTGACCGGCGCGAGCATGGCACGACCCTTGCCGCCGGTCTGCGCTGGCTGCATCAGGCCCCCGGTGGCTGGTCCACGGCACTGACGCTGGGCAAGGTCTGGCGGGATACCGCCGATGCCGATTTCTCACTGTCCTCCGGGCTGGACGGGACACAGTCCGACCTGCTGATTGCAGGCCGCTTTGCCAACCGGCTGGGCCTGACGCTGTCGGCGCGCGGCCTGCTGGACAGCGATGCCAAGTTTTCCAAGGCCGAGGCCCGCGCCGGCTGGTCCAATACACGGATGGATCTGGGCGCATCTTACCTGCTGCTGGTCACCGACGCCGACGAGGATCGCACCCAGCGGCAGTCCGAATGGACCTTTGATGGCCGCTATCAACTGACCCGCAACTGGGCCACGTCAGGCGAGGCACGCTATGACCTTGCCGATGACCGGCTTGACCGTATCGGTCTGGGCCTGCAATACCGAAACGAATGTATTCAGGTGGATTTTCAGGCAACGCGGAACTACGCATCCGCTACAAACCTGGAACCCTCCACCGATTTCGATCTGACCGTCGCGCTAAGAGGCTTTGGCGCTGGCGCCAGTGGCAAGGAGTATCGCCGCACATGTTCATTCTGACCCGCCTGCTTGCACCGGTCCTCGCGGTCCTGTCGATCACCCTGAGCCCCGCGCCGCTGGCCGCGCAAAACCTTTTTGCCCCCGCCATTCAGGTGAACGACAGCGTGATCACCAACTACGAGATCGAGCAGCGCAAGCGCATGTTGCAGGTGCTCAGCGCGCCGGGCAATCTCGACACGCTCGCGCGCGAGCAGTTGATTGACGACCGCCTGCGCATTCAGGCCGCCCGCGACAATGGCATTCGCCCGACAGAGCAAGAAGTGCTGGACGGCATGGGGGAATTTGCCGGTCGCGCCAATCTGGACCGCGAACAGTTTGTCGCCGCTATCGGGGCCGAGGGTGTGGCCGAACAAACCTTCCGCGATTTCGTGGCCGCCGGTCTAAGCTGGCGTCAACTGGTGCAGGCCCGCTTTGGCAGTCGCGCCACGGTGTCAGAGGATGAAATCGACCGCGCCCTGTCAGTTCAGGGCGGCACCAGCACGGTGCGCGTTCTGCTGTCAGAGATCATCATGCCGATGCCCCCGGGTGAAGAGGCCGCCGTGCGCGCACGGGCAGAACGCATTGCACAGATCGACAGCTTTGGCGCGTTTTCCGCTCAGGCGCGGCAGTACTCCGCCACCGCCACCCGCGACGCCGGTGGTCGCCTGCCCTGGCAAAACCTGAACGATCTGCCGCCGCCGCTGCGCCCGCTTCTGCTGGGTCTGGCACCGGGCGAAGTGACCGCGCCCATCCCGCTCGACGGGGCCGTGGCCCTGTTCCAGTTGCGCGACATCGAGGAAACCGGCTTTACCCCGCAAGAGGTCAGCGCCGTCGAATATGCCGCCTACTACATGGCCGGTGGTCGGTCGCCAGAGACTCTGGCACGCGCGCGCGTGCTGGCGGGCAGCGTGGACCGCTGCGACGATCTTTACGGCGTCGCCAAGGGGCAGCCCGAAGAGGTTCTGGATCGCGGGACTTTGCCGGTCGAAGACCTGCCCACCGACATCGCGCTGGAACTGTCCAAGCTGGACCCGGGAGAAGTGTCGACGGCCCTCACCCGTTCCGGCGGTCAAACACTGGTCTTTCTGATGCTCTGCGGTCGGTCGTCCAAGATCACCGAAGACGTGGACCGGACAGAGGTCACCATTGGGTTGCGCAACCGCCGTCTGGCCACGCTGGCCGATGGTTATCTCGCGCAGTTGCGCGCCGACGCCCGCATCGTCAACCGATGACCCCTGCGACGCCGGTCGCTGTCAGCTGCGGAGAACCTGCCGGGATCGGGCCGGAACTGGCCGAGTCGGCGTGGCAACATCTGGGCCGCGACTTGCCGTTCTTCTGGATCGGCGACCCGGCGCATCTGCCGGGCCGTGTCCCGCACATCGTTCTGAACGACCCGTCACAAGCATCGGTGGGTATGGCGGAGGGCCTTCCGGTCTGGCCGCTGGACATGCCCGGCCCCCGCGTCCCCGGACAGCCGCAGGCTGCCCACGCGCCCGGTGTCATCGCCGCCATCGAAGAAGGAGTGCGGCTGGTCCAGTCCGGCGCGACCTCGGCGCTGTGTACCTTGCCGATCCACAAACAGGCGTTGGCAGAGGGCGCGGGCTTTGCCTACCCCGGTCATACCGAGTTTCTGGCCCATCTGGCCGGGGTGGACGAGGTGGTGATGATGTTGGCCTCTGACCGGCTGCGTGTCGTGCCTGTGACCATTCACATCGCGCTGAAGGATGTGCCCGCCGCGCTGACGCCCGACCTGCTGGAACGGCGCATCCGCATCACGCACGCGGCGCTTGTGACCCAGTTTGGAATTCCACACCCCCGCCTTGCGGTCGCTGGCCTGAACCCGCACGCGGGCGAAGGCGGTCGCATGGGGACAGAGGACGCCGCGCTGATCGCCCCGGTGCTGGACCGTCTGCGCGCCGAGGGGATGGACCTGCGCGGCCCGCTGCCCGCTGACACCATGTTCCACGACCGTGCCCGCGCCGGGTACGACGCAGCGATCTGCATGTATCACGATCAGGCGCTGATCCCGATCAAGACGCTGGATTTCGATGAGGGGGTGAACGTGACCCTTGGCCTGCCCTTCATCCGCACCTCACCCGACCATGGCACCGCTTTCGATATCGCGGGCAAAGGCGTGGCCAACCCCAGTTCCACGCTCGCCGCGCTGCGTATGGCCGCGCGGTTGGCGAGCGCGACATGACCAACACCAGACCTCGGAAAGAGGCCACCGGAAACACATGAGCCGTATCGACGACCTTCCCCCGCTGAGCGAGGTGATCAAGCGTCACCAACTGTCCGCCCGCAAATCGCTGGGACAGAACTTTCTGCTGGATCTCAACCTGACTGCCCGCATTGCACGGGTGGCGGGCGACCTGTCACAGACTGACGTGCTGGAGGTCGGCCCCGGTCCCGGCGGCCTGACCCGCGGCCTGCTGGCCGAGGGCGCGCGCAAGGTTCTGGCGGTGGAAAAGGACGCGCGCTGCCTGCCCGCGCTGGCAGAGATCGCAGAGGCCTATCCGGGCCGGTTGGAGGTCATTGAGGGCGACGCGCTGGACATCGACGCAGAGGCGCATCTGACGCCGCCCTACGCGATCTGCGCCAACCTGCCCTACAACGTCGGCACCGAGCTTCTGGTGCGCTGGCTGACGCCGCCGCAATGGCCGCCCGCGTGGCAGTCGCTGACGTTAATGTTCCAGAAAGAAGTGGCCGAACGGATCGTGGCAGAGCCGGGGTCCAAGGCCTACGGTCGACTGGCGTTGCTGGCACAATGGCGCTGTGACGCGCGGATTGCGCTGACGCTGCCGCCGGGGGCCTTTACCCCGCCCCCCAAGGTCAGCTCTGCGGTGGTGCACCTGACCGCCCTGCCCGCCCCAAGGTTCGAGGCGGATCCAAAGGTTCTGGAACGGGTGGTGGCCACGGCCTTCAACCAGCGGCGCAAGATGCTGCGCGCAGCCCTGAAAGGGCTGTCGCCGCAGATCGAGGATCATCTGGCCGAGGCCGGGATCGCCCCGACCGAACGGGCCGAACGTGTCCCGCTGGAGCAATTCTGCGCGCTGGCGCGCAGCCTTGCCTCAGCCTGATCTATTTCACCTGAATTATTCGGCGGCGTCCGGCGGCGGGGTATCGCCCGGCTCTGCCGAGACGGGCCGCGTGTCCGCCTCACCCGCGTCCGGTTTAGGCTCGGGCTTTTTGCGGGGTTTGCGCGGTGCGCGCGGTTTCTTGGGCTTTTCCTCTGCCGCAGGGGCTGCGGCCTCATCGGCTGCGGGCTGCGGTGCGTCTGCTTTAGGAGCCTCTGTCTTAGGGGCCTCTGTCGCAGGGGCATCAGCCGCAGGGGCCTCTGGCTTGGGGGCGTCGGGCTTGGGGGCCCGGGTTCTGCGCGCTGCGGGCTTGGGCTCTGCCGGGGTCACAGCGGGCTGTGTCTCGGCCCGCGATTCCGGGGTATCGACAAGACCGGGTCCATCGTCCTCTGCCCCAAGGTCCAGCACATCCGCCGACATCGGCGCGGCTGTCTCTTGCTTGGGTGCGTGAGGCTGACGAGCAGGCCGTTCCTGACGGTCAGACCGTTCGGGCCGGTCCGATTTCTCGGGCCTTTCAGACCGTTCGGGCCTGTCCGGTTGGTCGGTAGACCCATCGCGCTGCGACCGCTCACGGTCCCGCTGCGCCTGACGCTCACGGTTCTCGCGCTCTTGCTGTTCGCGCCGCGTATCCTGTTCGCGCTGCGCCTCGCTCAGCATCCGCATGTAATGTTCGGCGTGCTGTTGAAAGTTTTCGGCAGCGACACGGTCATTGCTCAGCGACGCGTCGCGCGCCAACTGGTTGTACTTGTCAATGATCTGCTGCGGAGTGCCGCGCACCTTGCCCTCCGGGCCACTGCTGTCAAACACTCGGTTGACGACATTGCCCAAATTGTTGGTGTTCCGGTTACGGTTGCTCTTGTTCCGCGAGCGGGATTTGGAAGAACGCATATTTTCTGATTTCCAGCCTTATTTATACGGCTCGGTGACGGGGCAAGGGCGCATCCTGCGCCAATCCGTTGGGGTCACCCTTATGTTGGCTTGTCGTTGCACAGGATCGGCAGGAGAGCCATTCGACTGAGCAGCTACAGTGAATATGCACATGGACAGATATGTGACAAGTCAAAATACCACAAAATCGGCGATTTCGGCAGGAAAAGGTCGCTAAATACGGCCACGCGTGCCCAGAACCACACGGTCGCGCCCGGCAAGGTCGGGGATCACACGCACACCGCGCAATCCGGCCTCTGCAAACAGCTTGGAAACGGCCATTCCCTGACTCGCGCCGATCTCGACCACCAGCCGCCCGCCCGGAGCCAGATGGGCGCTCAAGCCTGAGAGAATCGCCCGGTAGGCGGTCAGCCCGTCGGCCTCGTCGGTCAGGGCCAGCCGCGGTTCATATTCACGCACCTCGGGCGACAGAAAAGGCATCTCGTTCACCGCGATATAGGGCGGATTGGACACGATCAGATCAAAGGTATCCTCATCCGGGTCCAACGCCGCGTACCAACTGCCCTCACGCAGGTCCGCCCGCGCCTGAAGGTCCAGCGCATTTCGGTTCCAGTAGGCGACGTTCAGGGCCGACGTGCTGACATCGGTGCCTACGCCCACCGCGCCTTCCCGTTCGGCCAGCAGCGTCAGCAGGATACAGCCCGACCCGGTGCCAAGGTCCAGCACCGTGGCAAAGGGGTCCGTCAGGACCACCTCGATCAGGGTTTCGGTCTCGGGGCGCGGGTCCAGAACCTCTGGTGTGACAAGGAAATCGCGCCCGTAAAACGCCCGTCGCCCGATCAGGTGGCTGACCGGAACACGCTCGGCGCGCCGTTCGATCATGGTCAGGTAGACCACTTCAAGATCGGGATCGACGGGTTCGGGCAGGAACAGCGTCAGGCGACCCGGCGGCACCTTGAGCACATGCGCCATCAACCGGCGCGCATCGCGCCCCGGATCAGGCACCTCAGCCTCGGCCAGCCGGGCTGTGGCGCGTGACAACAGATCGGACCCACGGGACATCTTGGTCAGCCCCCTATCTCGGCCAGTTGCGAGGCCTGATGTTCCGCCGTCAGCGCGTCGATGATCTCATCCAGATCGCCCGCCATGACCTGCTCCAGCCGGTACAGCGTCAACCCGATCCGGTGATCGGTCAGCCGTCCCTGCGGAAAGTTGTAGGTGCGGATGCGCTCTGACCGGTCGCCAGAGCCGACCTGCGCCTTGCGGTCGGCAGAGCGCGTTGCATCCGCCTGCTGGCGTTGCTGATCGAACAGACGCGCGCGCAGAACCTGCATGGCGATCTCGCGGTTGCGGTGCTGCGATTTCTCGGAACTGGTGACGACGATGCCGGTCGGCAGGTGCGTTATCCTGACCGCCGAGTCGGTGGTGTTGACGTGCTGACCGCCCGCGCCAGAGGACCGCATGGTGTCGATGCGGATGTCGTTCGGATCAATACGGATATCCACCTCTTCCGCCTCTGGCAGCACGGCGACGGTGGCCGCCGAGGTATGGATGCGCCCACCGGATTCCGTTTCCGGCACCCGCTGAACGCGGTGCACGCCGCTTTCGTATTTCAGCCGGGCAAAGACGTTGTCCCCGGCGATCCGCACCACCAGTTCCCGCACGCCGCCCAGTTCTGACAGCTGTTCCTCGATCACTTCCCAGCGCCAGCCCTTGGCCTCGGCATAGCGTTGATACATGCGGGCCAGATCCCCGGCGAACAGCGCCGCCTCATCGCCGCCCGTCCCCGGACGGATTTCCAGCATCGCGGGCCGCGCATCGGCCGCATCGCGCGGCAAGAGCGACAGTTGCACCGCGCGCTCTGCCTCTGGCAGCCGCGCCTGCAACTGCGGCAGTTCCTCTTCAGCCAGCGCGCGCATCTCCGGGTCGTCCAGCATCGCCTCGGCCTCTGCGATCTCGGTGCACAGTTGCTCCCACTCGGTGATCTGGCTCACCACGGGTTTCAGCTCGGCGTATTCACGCCCCAGCGCCGCGATGTCACCATCGCCGGTGGACATGCGCGCCTCGACGAATTCGAGCCGTTCCTTGATCTGATGAAGTCTGTCTGTCGGGATCATGGGGATGCATTGCCCAAAGCACGGGGGCCGTCAAGCCGTCCCCGGCATCAGGGCCCCGGCCCCTTCAGCCTTCGTCGCCGCCCAGACGTTGCAACCAGTCCTCGACCCGTGCCCTGTTCACCCCAAGGTCCGACTGCCCAAAGCGTGAGCGCGCCCAAAGCTCCAGCACGTCGTCGTTTTCCCGCACCGTGGTGTAGTCGGGAAAGCCCATCCATTTCGACCGCGTGACATAGGTCACCTGCCCGTCGCCCAAACTGCCCGCCAGAACCTCTGTGCGCGGCGTCTCAAGAATGATCGCGTGAAGACGGTCGAATTTGGTCGCGCCCGCCGGAATCCGCCGCCGCACACCGGCGGCCAGATCCTGATCCGCGGTCACCTGCGGATCGACATGCCAGTCGGCAGGGTCAGAAGGCGCAAACCGGATCCAGGCCATCCCGCCCAGAACGATCAAAAGAAGAAGGAAAAATGCGATGCGCAAAGCGGGTCTCTTTCACGGTGCTCAAGCTGACCCCCGGCATGACATGCCAAGGGGCGATTCTGAAAGCCAAGGTTTCGCGACATCCCTGCGCGCTGCCGCACAGGTCATCCTGTCACGCGGCGGGTCCATCCCCAAAGGCACAGCAGTTCCATGCCCACATGCGCCGCGGCCACCGCCGTCGCGCCGGTGGTGTCAAACGGCGGCGACACCTCGACCACATCGCCGCCTTTCAGGTCGATCCCCGCCAGCCTGCGCAGGATCACCGCCGCCTGATGGCTGGTCAACCCGCCCCAGACCGGCGTGCCGGTGCCGGGCGCATAGGCCGGGTCGAGTGCGTCTATGTCAAAGGTCAGGTAACAGGGATGCTGACCGACAATCTCATGCACCCGCTCGGCAATGCGCTCTGGTCCCTCGGCATGGACCTGCCGCGCATCAAGGATGTTGAACCCCAGCGTATCGGGGTTGTCGGTCCGAATACCGATCTGCACAGAGCGTTCAGGCTCGATCAGCCCCTCTTTTGCGGCTTTGTACATGAATGTGCCGTGATCCACGCGCGCTGCGTCGTCATCGGCCCATGTGTCGGTGTGCGCGTCGAACTGGATCACGCTGAGCGGCCCGTGTTTCGCGGCATGGGCGCGCAGACAACCGTGCGTGACCGAATGATCGCCCCCCAGCACGATGCAGGCCGCACCTGCGTCCAGAATACCGCCCACGTGTTCCGCGATGCGGGCGGGCACCTCGGACGGCATGGCGTAGTCGAATGCCATGTCGCCATAATCCGCAATCGCGAACTCCGACAGAACGTCAAAGCCCCAGCCGTAAGGCATATCCATCGTCTGCAACAAAGACGCCTCGCGGATCGCGCGCGGACCCAGCCGCGTGCCGGGCCGGTTGGTGACCGCCTGATCGAACGGCAGGCCAGTCACGGCAATATCCACCCCGCTCAGATCCTTGGTGTATTTCCGGCGCAAAAACGACGGCGCCCCGGCAAAGACATTCTCGAACGACGGCCCCTTGAGGTCTTCGCGGGTAAAGGCGTGGTCGATCTGGCGCTTGGCGTCTTCAAGGCTCATGGCGGGCGGCCCTTTGCGGTGTCGGGGTGGGTGGGTGGGCGACGCCGCAAAGGGCCGCCCGGCACGGATCAGAGCGGCAGGGCCTTTTCGACCAGCCGCGCGAAAAAGCTCGCGCCGACCGGCGCTATCGTGTCGTTGAAATCGTATTTCGGATGATGGCAGACCGGCGTGTCGCCCTGCCCAAGGAAAAGATAAGCCCCGGGTCGCGCCTCCAGCATATAGGAAAAATCCTCTCCCGGCATGATGGGCGGTGCGTCGATATCCACCGCGTCGGCCCCCACCAATTCCCGCGCGACCTCCGCCGCGAATTCCGCCTGCGCGGGATGGTTGATCGTCGGCGGATACCCTTCGACGTAGTCCAGCGTTGCCGTCATGCCAAAGCTCTTGGCCTGATGTTCGACGATCTCGGCCATGCGCTCCTTGACGACGGCCTGAATGTCCTTGTCGAAATAGCGCACGGTGCCGTTCAGCATGGCCGTTTCCGGCACGATGTTCATGGCGGACCCGGTGTGAATCTGCGTCACGCTGACCACCAGCCGGTCCAGCGCGTCGACATTGCGGCTGACGATGGTCTGAAGCGCCTGCACCATAGAGGCCGCCGTCACCACCGGATCGCGGGTCTGGAACGGCATCGCGCCATGCCCACCCTGCCCGGTGATCTCGATCATGAATTCGTCCACCCCCGCCAGCAGCGCGCCACGGTTGGTGTGCAAATGACCAACCTTGCCGCCGGGCATGTTGTGGATGCCATACACCTCGTCGATGCCGAACCGGTCCATCATGCCCTCTTCGACCATGATGCGCCCGCCGCCCTCGTTTTCCTCTGCCGGTTGAAAGATCAGCGCGACCTTGCCCGCGAAATTCCGCGTCTCGGCCAGATATTTCGCCGCCCCCAGCAGCATGGTGGTGTGACCGTCATGGCCGCAGGTATGCGCCATGCCGGGAATGGTCGAGGCGTGTTCGGTGCCCGACAGATCCTGCATCGGCAGCGCGTCCATATCCGCGCGCAGGCCGATCGTCCGGCCCGGACCGCGCCCTTCGATGATGGCCACAACGCCGGTGCGCGCGATGCCCGTGTGAATGTCCGTGATGCCAAATTCCTTGAGCCGTTCGACCACAAACTCCGCCGTCTTGTAGCAATCCAGTCCCAGTTCCGGGTGTTGATGCAGATAGCGACGCCATTCCGTCATCTGAGGTTCCGACGCGGCGATGGAATTGACGATGGGCATGGGGGGACTCCTTTGTGAGGCAGATTGCCTGCTTGCGCCGGTATTGAAAAGAGCCAAGCGGGATCGCCTGTTGTGACGGGAATGCGCGTATTTTCAGAGAACGGAAACCCCGGGTCCCGTCAAAGAGCGTGACGCTGCTCGATCAGACGCGCAAAAAAGCTGGCCCCGATGGGGGCCGCCGCGTCGTTGAAATCAAAGGCCGGGTGGTGGACGGACGGCCCGTGCCCCTGACCAAGGAACAGAAACGCGCCCGGGCGCGACTCCAGCATGTAGGAGAAATCCTCGGCCCCCATTTCCGGCGGCAGATCGTCGATCACAAGCGGTGACACTTCGCGCGCGATGTCGGCGGCAAATCGGGTCTGCTTAGCGTGGTTGATGGTGGGCGGGTAGTTGCGTTCATAGTCAAGGATACCCTCCACGCCATAGCCCGCTGCGATGCTGGTCACGATGTCGGTGATGCGGGCCTGCGCCATGTCGCGCACCTCGGGTGTCAGGCTGCGCACGGTGCCGCCCATCGTGACCGCCTCGGGGATGATGTTGGAGGCGCTGCCGCCTTGGATCATCGTCAGCGACACCACCAGCGCCGCCAGCGGATCGGTGTTGCGTGACACGACTGTTTGCAACGCTTGCCCGATGGCAAGGGCGGCGGGCATCGGGTCCCGGCAGGTCTGCGGATAGGCGGCGTGGCCGCCCTGCCCCTTGACGGTCAGGCGGAACTCATCCGCCGCCGCCATGATCGGTCCCGGCGTGGTGCGGAACTCTCCCAATGCGCCAAAGGGATCGGTGTGCAGAGCGTAGACCTCTTGGATGCCAAAGCGGTCCATGATCCCCTCTTCGACCATGATCCGCCCGCCGCCGATGGTTTCCTCTGCCGGTTGAAAGATCAGCACCACGCGGCCGGTGAAACAGCGCGTCTCCGACAGGTATTTCGCCGCCCCCAGCAGCATCGAGGTATGTCCGTCATGGCCGCAGGCGTGCATCCGCCCCGGCACCGTGCTGGCCCAGTCCGCGCCAGTTTCCTCCTGCATCGGCAGCGCGTCCATATCGGCGCGCAGGCCGGTCACCGGGCCGTCGCCTTGCCCCTCGATCACCGCGACCACGCCGCTGGTGGCGATGCCCGTGTGGATGTCGGTGATGCCGAAGGCGCGCAGGCGGTCCACGACAAAGGCGGCTGTCTCATGGCACGCGAGGCACAGTTCGGGATGCCTGTGCAGGTGGTGGCGCCAGCCGGCCATTTCCTCTGCAAAACCCGCGATTCGATTGATCACCGCCATGGCTGGACTCCCCGTGCCTGATCCGACATGTCGGGGACCATGAGACCAAAGCGGGGGCGGATGCAATGAGCGACGATCTGATCCACAATCCCAAGGGCGGGATGCCGCGCCTGTTGGAAATCATGCGGCGGTTGCGTGACCCCGATGGCGGCTGTCCCTGGGATCTGGAACAGAGCTTTGAGAGCATTGCCCCCTACACAATTGAGGAGGCCTATGAGGTTGCCGACGCGATCGAGCGCAAAGACTGGGACGAGCTGAAGGGAGAGCTGGGTGACCTGCTGTTCCAGTCGGTGTTTCACGCGCAGATGGCCACCGATGCGGGACTGTTCACCTTTGATGAGGTCGCCGACGGGATGTCGGACAAGATGGTGGCGCGGCATCCGCATGTCTTTGGCGATGAGAGCCGCGATAAATCACCCGAGCAGCAGACCCGCGACTGGGAGACGATCAAGGCCGCCGAGCGGGCCTCGAAAGAGGAGACCGGCGTTCTGGATGGGGTGGCGTTGGGATTGCCCGCCTTGCTGCGGGCGGTGAAGCTGCAAAAAAGGGCGGCGCGGGTGGGGTTTGACTGGCCCACCACCGATGAGGTCATGGACAAGTTGCGCGAGGAAATGGATGAGCTGCGCGAGGCTGAGGATGATGACCACCGCTTTGAGGAATTTGGCGATCTGCTCTTTGTGATGGCCAATCTGGGGCGGCATATGGGGATCGATCCCGAGGCGGCGCTGCGGGCGGCCAATGGAAAATTTACCCGCCGGTTCCGGTCCATCGAGGCGGCCCTGGCCGCCGAGGGGCGGCGGCCCGAGGATAGTGATCTGGAAGAAATGGACCGGCTTTGGGATGCCGCCAAGGCAGTGGAGAAGGCGGCGAAAAAATCTGGGGGATGAGGCCCGCCGACAAGGCTGTCCACGCGTGGCGGGATTCGTGACGTCGCGTCTTCAAGGACTTAAAGAGACGGTTTTACCTTTTGGTCACGATTTACGCCAAAGGGAGATGGGTTGAAAACCCATCCTACGGGCCGGGCGGCGAAGTCTCAGCCCAGACCGAGGACCAGCAGCACCAGCGGGATCGTGACCACCGCCGCCATGGTCTGCGCGGTCACAAGCCCGGCCATAAAAGTGCCGTCGCCGTTCAACTGCCGGGTCAGCACATAGGCGGTGGGCGCGGTGGGAATGGCGGAGAACACCACCAGCACCAGCGCCTCTGCCCCGTCGAGACCATAGGCAAAGCCGATCAGCGCCGCCAGCAAGGGCATCGCCAGAAGACGCAGCGCCACGTTGCCCGCCACCGGGCCAACGTCCTGACGCAGGGCAGACGGTTGCAACGCCGCCCCCACGCAGAGCAGGCCCAGCGGCAGGCTGCCGCGCGCCAAAAGCTCTAGAAACGTCCCCATGCCACCGGGCAGGCCAAACCCCAAGAGCGCCAGCGCGATGCCGACAAGGCAGGCAAGGATCAGCGGGTTGCGCAGCATCGTGCGCAGCACCGCGCCGGGGCGGCGCAGGACCTCACGCTCGCTCAGCGCGATGATCGACAGGACGTTGACGACCGGCACGCAAACCGCGAGGTAGACCGCCGCGCGCTCCATCCCCTCGGCCCCCGCCAGACTGGCCGTGACCGCAAGGCCGAGGTAGGTGTTGAACCGGACAACGCCCTGCAAGGCCGGGCCAAAGCGGGCCGCAGGCGTGGGAAAGACCCGGCGCGCGACCGCCATCCCAAGGGCGGCCAGAAAAATCGTCGTAAGGGCCGCCGCGCCCAGCCGCAGGATCTGCGGGTCGCCGATGGGCGCATCGACAAGGCTGGACACCAGCAACGCCGGGAACAGGATGAAATAGTTGATCCGCTCTGCCGCAGGCCAAAAGCCGGGATCGGGAAAGCCGGTTCTGGCCAGAACGTGACCAAGGCAGATCAGCGCAAAAAGCGGCCAGATCGTGATGAGAAGCACGCGTTAAATTCCCGATAGGCTAGGTGAGGTTGGGCGCTACTTAGCGCCGTCCCTTGGGGAAAGGCCAGTCCGGGATCGGGTCGGGTGGCAAAGAAAGGGGGGCTGGTCGTGTGCGTCGGATGGCTCTGGTTTCGGGCGGATAGGCCACGCTGTTTCGTGGGCCTGACAGAGGCAGCTTTGGTGCGCTGCGGGGTGCGCGGTTTTCTCATGGTTCGTGCTGCGGTGAGGTTAGTACCTTCGAGGACCGCTTTGAACCCTTACCTAACAAGCCGCTGCAGAATAGCGAATGTCGGCTCTTAAAAGATCCGCCGAATTCTGACTCGCGAGGCCTTGTGCGTCTGTCCGCGCTGCAGAGGAGCACGTCCGAGTTCAAATTGCTTTGCCGAGGGCAGTGGATAAGGCATTGTTCGCTCAACATACCCATTGGGGAATACCCCGTAGATTGCTTTCGGAGGCTAGTTCGGTGCCATTGTATTTTCGTCGATCCATTGAGGTTGGTCCGTTTCGTTTCAACCTCTCGAAGTCTGGCATTGGCCTCTCAACAGGCGTTAAAGGCTTTCGCATTGGTACAGGTCCCCGTGGCCACTACATCCATGCGGGCATGAAAGGCGTGTACTACCGAAAGACTTTTGGAAACTCGAAGTCGTCAGGTTCGAGCGGAAAGGAAGCGGAATCGGCCCGTGACCAATCAACGCGTTCTGTGCCAGCGGCTGTACATGACGCCCTGCCGTCAAGCTACGTGACAAGCGACGGCGTCGTCATGAAGCGGATCATGTCTGCAGATGCAGTAACAATGGAGCATGAAAGTCGTCGCGAGGTCATTGCCGACCTGAACCGGGCGCAAAGCAATCCATCGTTGGCCCTATTATTCGGTGTTCTTGGAGTTGGGGTTTCGCTTGTGTTCGCTCTTGCCGCTATTGAACTTGCGGCAGTTATTTCAGGTCTGGTGACAGCTCTTTTCGTTGCGGTCGGTCAACGGATTGATTTGGGACGGCGTCAAGTAGTGTTTTTCTACGATCTCGATGAGACCGCTGAACGGAACTATGGAGCACTCACTGAAGCGTGGGATGGCATCAAAGGCGTAAGAAATCTGTGGTACATAGATGCTGCCGGGGCGATCAACAACTTGACTGCATGGAAACGGAATGCGGGGGCATCCGAACTCGTGGACAAACACGAAACCGCGGCAAGCTACGAGGAACCGCCCGGCGTCCAAAGCAACGTGACGCCGCCAACAGTCCGGGTTGGCGATCAAACCCTTTATTTCTACCCTGATTTCATATTGGTACGCGAGAGCAAGCAGTATGGCGCAGTCGCCTACGCAGACATCCGAACTGCGGTGCGCGACCAGCGGTTCATTGTCGACGGACCAACTCCGTCAGACGCGCAGGTTGTCGGTGAAACTTGGGCGCATCCAAATAAAAATGGTGGACCCGACCGACGCTTTGCAAACAATCGGCGACTGGCAATTTGCCTATTCGAGGAGATCGGTATGATCGGGTCAACCGGCCTCAAGGTGTTGCTACAACTCTCTCGACGCGGTCGAGCTCAGCCCTTAGCCCAGGCGATTTCAAGGCTCGGCCCCGTTAGCCAAGAGGATAGGTCGGAGCATGTTGTTCTCTTGACGAATGAGGCGGCTGATTCAGCCACCTGAAACTATTGCCTAAGCCGCAAAATCCATTCTGTAATCATGGCGAACTGCCCCGATGCAGGTTTTGCTCCTAACCATTGGGTGTCCTAAAAAAATGGACATTGATCCGGCAAATTTGAACGGCAGCAAAGTCCGCACAGCCGTCGCATGCCTGACCAACTCCACTTTGCCCCCCACCAAGCCCCCCCAAAGAAAAACGGCGCCCCCGCAAAGGAGCGCCGCCTAAATGCCGCCAGTGGCGAAAAGCTTATTGAGCTTCGGTGATGAACTTCACCGCGTCGCCGAACGTCTGGATGGTCTCGGCCGCGTCGTCCGGAATCTCGATCCCGAATTCTTCTTCGAAGGCCATGACCAGTTCCACGGTGTCCAGGCTGTCAGCGCCGAGATCGTCGATGAAGGAGGCCGATTCCGTCACCTTCTCTTCTTCCACGCTCAGGTGCTCGACCACAATCTTCTTAACGCGATCTGCGATGTCGCTCATGTCAGTTCCTCACAAGTCTGTCGGGCACTTCGGCCCATTCTGCCCTGCCCGTGGCGTGGCGTCTTATGCCCTTGCGGGCGGCTCGATCCCCCGGAAAGCCGGGTTTGCCGGCGGCCCGCAGAGGCGGGCATCCGGCGGAAAATCTGCGCGGCCTATAGCACAGGCGGCGAGGATGGCAAACGCTTTCCCATGCCGCAGTGCAACAGCCCGCAAGGCGTCTCACAACATGGCCATGCCGCCGTTGATGTGCAACGTCGTCCCCGTCACATAAGCTGCTTCGGGGCTGGAAAGATAGAGCACACCGGCGGCAATTTCGGTCGGAGCGCCCATGCGACCGGTGGGAATCTGGGTCAGGATGGCGGTTTTCTGGTCATCGGTCAGCTTGTCCGTCATCGCGGTTTCGATGAACCCGGGGGCCAGCGCGTTGACGGTGATGCCACGACTGGCGACCTCATAGGCCAACGATTTGGACATGCCGACCATGCCCGCCTTGGCGGCGGCATAGTTGCCCTGACCGGGATTGCCGGTGGCGCCCACAACGGACGAGATGTTCACGATGCGGCCCCAGCGCGCCTTCATCATGCCGCGCAGCACGCCTTTGCACAGGCGAAAGGTCGAGGTGAGGTTGACGTCGATGACGCTTTGCCATTCGTCGTCGGACATGCGCATGAACAGGTTGTCACGGGTGATGCCGGCGTTGTTCACAAGGATATCGACGCTGCCCATCGCCTCTGCCGCCTGTTTGGGTAGGGCGGTCACGGCCTCGGCGTCGCCAAGATTGCAAGGCAGCACAAAGGCGCGGTCGCCCAGTTCTGCGGCCAGCTCATTCAGCGGGTCCACGCGGGTGCCGGACAGGCCGACAGTGGCGCCCGCACCGTGCAGCGCCTTGGCGATGGCGCCGCCGATGCCGCCAGAGGCCCCGGTGATCAGCGCGGATTTTCCGGTCAGGTCGAACATGCTCATATCCTCTTTGTTCAGGTCGCGGCGTCAACGGCGGCGGTGATGTCTGCCGCCGTGCCGATGTTGCGGACGGTGGCGGGGCGGTGGATCCGGCGGACCATGCCGGACAGGGCCTTGCCCGCGCCGATTTCCCAGAAGTCGTCAACGCCCGTGTCCACCATGGCCTGCACGGATTCGCGCCAGCGGACCGCGCCACAAATCTGCGCCTCCAGAAGGGTGCGGATCTTGTCCGGGTCGGTGACCGGGGCGGCCTCTACGTTGGAGATGAGGGGGACGGCGGGGGCGGTGATCTGCACGTCGGCCAGCGCCTGCGCCATCGCCTCGGCGGCGGGTTGCATCAGGGCGCAGTGGAAGGGCGCGGAGACCGGCAGCATGACGGCGCGTTTGGCGCCTGCGGCCTTGGCCAGTTCGACGGCGCGTTCGACGCCCGCCTTGTGGCCGGAGATGACCACCTGACCAGGGTCGTTGTCATTGGCGGCGGCGACGACGTCACCCTGAGCGGCCTCGGCGGCGACCTTGCGCACAGCGTCCAGGTCCAGTCCCAGCAGCGCCGCCATCGCGCCGACACCCACCGGCACGGCGGCCTGCATGGCCTGCCCGCGCTTGCGCAGCAGGCGCGCGGCATCGGCCAGTGTCAGGGCGCCCGCAGCGGTCAGCGCGGAATATTCGCCCAGAGAATGCCCGGCGACAAAGGCGGCGGCGTCGATGCCGACGCCTTCGGCTTCCAGAGCGCGCATGGCGGCCATGGAGGTGGCCATGAGAGCGGGCTGGGCGTTTTCGGTCAGGGTGAGCGTCTCGATCTCGCCCTCCCAGATCAGGGCGGACAGCTTTTGCCCCAGCGCCTCGTCGACCTCGTCAAAGACGGCGCGCGCCGCTGGATAGGCCTCGGCCAGATCGCGGCCCATGCCGATGGTCTGTGCCCCCTGCCCGGGAAAGATGAATGCGCGGCTCATGCCCGTCTCCTCAGCAGAAATTTCCGTTCCGCAGGGCTTACCCGTCCGCGCCGCGTTAGGCAATCACTTGGGGCCGCTCTGCAACGGCGCTGGCCCCCTGTGCGGGGGCGCGGAATTGTGCGCCGTGGTCCTTGGGTTAGCTGTAACCGCAAAGAGACAGACACGTCGAGGACCACAGATGGCACTGACCAACACATCGCAAAGCTATGGCGCGATCACCAAGACCCTGCACTGGCTGACCGCCTTCGGCATCCTGGGGATGATCCCGCTGGGTGTGATCGCCAATGACCTGCCCTATGACACGGCTGATCAGCTGGCCGACAAGGCATGGCTGTTTTCGCTGCACAAGACGGTGGGCGTGGCGCTGTTTTTCATCGCGCTGGCGCGAATCCTCTGGGCGCTGATCCAGACCAAGCCCGAACCGCTGCACCCGGAGCGCCGGGCAGAGACATTCGCCGCAGAGACGGTGCATTGGCTGCTCTATGGTTCTCTGGTGGCGGTGCCGCTGTCGGGCTGGGTGCATCACGCGGCAACCGCAGGCTTTGCGCCGATCTGGTGGCCGTTGGGGCAATCGCTGCCCTTGGTGCCGGAAAGTGAGACACTGGCCGGGATCGCCTCTGGCCTGCACTGGGTCTTTGCATGGGTGCTGGTGGCTTCGCTGGTCTTGCATATCGCGGGCGCGGTCAAACACCATGTCATCGACCGCGACGCCACGCTGCGGCGGATGCTGCCCGGCCGGACACGGGCCGGTGGTGTCGCGGGCAAACGGCACGGTTTGACCGCGCCCGCCGCCGCGCTGGCGGCATGGGCGCTGGCGCTGGGGCTGGGTGGTTTTGTCGGGGCTTATGGGCATGGCAGCGACGCGGCACAGGTGGCTGACCTGCAAGAGGTCGAAAGCGACTGGAAAGTCACGGAGGGCACGCTGGCGCTGGACGTGCAGCAGTTCGGGCAGCAGGTTCAGGGGTCTTTTGGCGACTGGACCGCGCAGATCGCCTATGACGACAGCGACGCCCCTGGCCCCAAGGGCGATGTGCGTGTCGAGGTGGCCATCGGCTCATTGACGCTGGGATCGGTCACAGCGCAGGCCATGGGGCCGGATTTCTTTGACGCGACGCAGTTTCCGACAGCGGTTTTCACCGCAGACATCACGCGCGGCGACGCAGGACTGGTGGCCAATGGCACCCTGGACCTGAAAGGGCGGCAAGTGCCGATCACCCTGCCCTTTGCGCTGACCATCGACGGCAACGTGGCACAGATGACCGGGTCCGCAACGCTGGATCGGCGCGATTTCGGCATCGGTGACAGCATGACCGACCCGGCGCAACTGGGCCACGCGGTTGTCATTGATGTATCGCTGACCGCACAGCGCGCCGAGTGATATCGACCATCCAAAGAAAAACCCCCTGCGCCACGCGGCGCAGGGGGTTCTTTTTCGTTCAAAGGGTCCGGGATTAGTCGGCCTTCATCGCCTCGACCGAGATCATGACCTGAACTTCGTCGCTGACGTAGGGCGCGAACATGCCCAGATCAAAGTCCGACCGGACAAGCGTGGCGGTGGCGTCGAAACCGGCCCATGCCTTGCCTTCCATCGGGTGATCGCCCGATTGGTTCAGCGTGGCGTTCAGCGCCACCGATTTGGTCACGCCGTTCAGCGTCAGGTCACCGGTGATGATGGCGGTGGTCTCTCCGGTCACGTCGATGCTGGTGGAGGTGAAGGTCACCATCTCATCGGCGTCGGCCTCGAAAAAGTCGGCGGTCATGAAATGCTCGAACCGTGCTTCCCAGCCGGTGAGCATGCTGCGCACAGGAAACGACACGGTGACGGTTGAATTGGCGGGCGTGACCTTATCCCAGGCGATTTCGCCGTCGAACCCGGAGAACATGCCGTAGGTCGTCGAATAGCCAAGGTGGTTGTAGGTAAAGACGACCTGACTGTGGCTGGGGTCCAGCACATAGGTTTCAGCGGCGTCGCTGGCCAGCGCGGCAAAGGGGAGCGCGGCGAAGGCCGTGGCAAGGAAGAACTGTTTCATCGGGACTGCACTTTCTGTTGACTTCATGTGCCGGAACAGATGGCGCGATGCTGCGCACCGCTCAATTCCCGCAAAATCAACAGGGTCCGTGCGATCCCGAACAGATCACTCTGCCGGTTTCTTGGGCACCGTCATCAGGGTAAGGCCGACACCCAGAAAGACAATCGACACGCCCAGCTTGATCAGCAGGACCGACGGCAGGGTGATCCCCTCTGGCACCAGCCACAACAAGAAAGCCGCGATGGTCATCGCCGCCCCCACAAACCGACGTGCAATCCCGTCAAGGTATGCGTTCCGGGTTTCCTCAGGTGCCGTGTCAGCGGATTTAGCGAACCCGGTCTGTGCAATCTCTGTCAGTGCCATGTTACTCTCGTCCTCAGTTTTTGGTTAACGACAGGTTAAGCCTGAGATTGAGCCGTGAATGGGGCGCGACCGGGGCAATCCGTTGGCAGATTGGACGGGCCTTGCGGATTGCGGGGATGCGTGTATATGGGGCGTTCCTTCCGCAAGGACGTTTTCCCGCGCAGTCTCTCGTGGGCAGGGTGTGGAAGGATTTGGCCCCTGCCCTATGAAATGCGCCTCGATAGAAATGGAGTGCACATGCCGCTGTACGAGCATGTCTTTATCGCGCGTCAGGACCTGTCCAACGCGCAGGCCGAAGGGCTTGTCGAACATTTTTCCACGGTTCTCTCCGACAACGGCGGCAAAGTCGTTGAAAGCGAGTACTGGGGCGTCAAGACGATGGCCTACAAGATCAACAAGAACCGCAAGGGTCATTACTCTTTCCTCAAGACCGACGCACCTGCCTCGGCCGTGCAGGAAATGGAACGCCTGATGCGCCTGCATGATGACGTGATGCGCATCCTGACCATCAAGGTCGATGCCCATGTCGAGGGCCCCTCGGTCCAGATGCAAAAGCGCGACGAGCGCGGTGACCGTGGCGACCGCCGCGAACGCCGTCCCCGCGACTGATCTGAAGAAGGAGAGCTAACCCATGGCCGCAAAACCGTTTTTCCGCCGCCGCAAGGTCTGCCCCTTCTCGGGCGACAATGCACCCAAGATCGATTACAAAGACACCCGTCTGCTGCAGCGCTACGTCAGCGAACGCGGCAAGATCGTGCCGTCGCGTATCACCGCCGTTTCGGCGAAAAAGCAGCGTGAACTGGCCCGTGCCATCAAGCGCGCCCGCTTTCTCGCCCTGCTGCCCTACGCCGTGAAGTAAGGAGAACCTGACATGCAAGTTATCCTTCTCGAACGTGTTGCCAAGCTGGGCCAGATGGGCGACGTCGTCGACGTCAAGCCGGGCTTCGCACGCAACTACCTGCTGTTGCAGGGCAAGGCGCTGACCGCGTCGAAAGAGAACATCGCGCAGTTCGAAGTGCAAAAAGCACAGCTCGAAGCGCGGAACCTCGAAACCAAGACCGAAGCCGAGGCACTGGCATCACGTCTCGACGGACAGCAGTTCGTCGTGATTCGTCAGGCGTCGGACGGCGGCAACCTCTACGGTTCTGTCACCACCCGTGACGCGGCCGATGTGGCCACTGCCGAAGGTTTCTCGATCGACCGCAAGCAGGTGCTGATCCGCACCCCGATCAAGGAACTGGGTCTGCATGAGGTCGAGGTGCACCTGCACCCCGAGGTCATGGTTGTGATCCTGCTGAACGTCGCGCGTTCGCCCGAAGAGGCAGAACTGCAGGAAAGCGGCAAGTCGATCCGCGAACTGGCAGCCGAGGAAGAGGCGCAGGCCGAATTCGAAGTGTCGCAGCTGTTCGATGAGATCGGTGCAGCCGCGGATGAGGACGATGGCGGCGACGCCCCTGTCCGCACCGAGGCAGCCGAAGGCGACGACGACTGATCGCGCCCTATCGCCAAGATACAGGCCCCCGCGCAGAAATGCGCGGGGGCTTTTTCGTTTTGGGCGACCCGCTGGGGGACGGCCCTCAACAACCATGCGTAAACTCATGGAAAATATGCAAATTCCGGTAATTCCGTGCTGTCTTGCGCAGGTTTAGGAGACATGCACACCGCGCCTGACGGCGCTTTTGCATGGATTTGAAAATATGAAACCAACCTCCCTTTTCCTGATCGCCCCCCTGACCTTTGTCACCGCCTGCACCGCGCCGATGGACCGCGACTATACGCTGGACGGCCCCCGCAATGCGATGTTCGACACGGATCTTGCCAGTTGCAAAGTCGCCGCCGCCAATTATCGCCCCGATGCACACCTCGACGGCGCGCTGACCGGCGCGGCCACCGGGGCGGTCTTTGGCGCGCTCGACAATGAGGACGATCGCGGCACGGGTGCCGTGGCCGGGGCCGCCGTGGGCGCGCTGGCCGGCATCGCCGCCGCCGAGGACGAGTTGAGCGAGGACCGCCGCGAAGTGGTCATTCGCTGCCTGCAAAACCGCGGCCACCGCGTCATCGGCTGAAACGAAAAAAGCCGCCCCTTACCGGGGCGGCTTTTCCGTAGACTAAAGGCTGGGGACGATTATTCGTCGTCCAGTGCCTCAACCGCTTTCTGAAGGTCCTCTTTCGAGATTTCCTTTTCGGTCACCTCGGCCTTTTCGACGATGTGGTCGACAACCTTGTCTTCGAAGATCGGCGCGCGCATCTGCTGCTGCATCTGCGGGTTCTGGCGCACGTATTCAAAGAACTCACGCTCTTGACCCGGGTACTGACGTGCCTGGTTCATGATCGCCTGAGTCATCTCGGCCTCAGAGACTTCAACCTCTGCCTTCTGACCAAGGTCAGCCAGCAGCAGGCCAAGACGCACGCGGCGCTCTGCCAGCTTGGTATGCTCCTCGGTGGTCTCGATCTCGGGGTGATCGTGGCCGTGGACGTCGGGGTTTTCCTCATGCCACAGCTGATGCGCGATCTGCTTGGCCTCGGCGTCGACAAGGGTCGGCGGCAGTTCAAAGCTGACCAGACCATCAAGGCTGTCCAGCAGCGACCGCTTCATGACCTGACGGGCGGCACCGGCGTATTCGGCCTCCAGACGTTCACGAATCTGGGTCTTGAGGCTGTCGAGATCCTCGGCACCGAATTTCTTGGCCATCTCGTCGTCGATCTCGGCGGCCTTGGGGGCTTTGACGCCCTTCACGGTCACGTCAAAGACAGCGGCTTTGCCGGCCAGATGCTCTGCGCCGTATTCCTCGGGGAAGTTGACCTCGACGGCCTTTTCGTCGCCCTTGGACACGCCAACAAGCTGCTCTTCGAAACCGGGGATGAACGAACCGGAGCCCAGCGTCAGCGGGTAATCCTCGGCGGCGCCGCCGTCGAAGGGCTCACCGTCGACCTTGCCGACGAAGTCGATGACAACCTGATCGCCGTCTTCCGACGCGCCGTCCTTGTCCTCAAAGTCCTGCGCGGTTTCGGCGAGCGATTTCAGCGCCTCGTCGACGGCCTCATCCTCGGCCTTGACCACCAGCTTTTCGAGTTTGATGCCCGATGCGTCGAATTCCGGAACCTCGGGCAGTGCCTCATAGGACATCTCGACATGGACGTCGTCGCCTTCGGACCAGTCTTCGTTGGTCATCTTGACTTCGGGTTGCAGCGCCGGACGGTCGCCGCTGTCCTCGAAGTGCTGGTTCATCGCACCGTCGATGACCTCTTGCATGGTCTCGCCCAGCACGCGCTGGCCGAACTGCTTTTTCAGCAGCGGCAGCGGGACCTTGCCCTTGCGGAAACCCTTCATCTCGATGTCGGGTTGCGCTTCTTTCAGCTTTTCGGTGACTTTCTCTTCCAGCTCGGCCGCCGTCACGGTGATGGCGTAGCCGCGCTTGAGGCCCTCTTTCAGCGTCTCGGTGACCTGCATCTTTTTTTCCCTCGGAATGGTCAAGCGCCCCGGAAACCGGGGCGCGAATGGTCGTCGAATTTGGGACCTTCTATTGCCCGCGACGCCTCGGCGCAAGCCGCTTTCAGGCGGGAATCCGCAGCGTTTCGGCCTGCATTCGCTGATAATGGGGCAATGCGGCGTCATGAACCGCGCGCAAGGCGGGGTCGACACCGGGCAACGGCCCCTCTGCCCCGGCAAACCCGGTCGAGCGATGGACGGCATCGTACCAATGCGATGCCCAGACGCCATCGTCCCGGTGACCACCTGCGGACCATGACAACATGGCCGGATCAAACGGCAGGTCGATGGCCGCACAGAGCGCGCGCAGGGCCGGTTCCGGTGCGCGGCGAATGTCCACGCTGTCGATCACCGCATAGCGCCAGCCGCGCGCGCGGACCTCTTCGAACACCGCGCTTTGCTGGGCAAACCCGATGTCTGTCAGATCGGGGTTTTCGCGTTTGACCGCGTAGCTGGCCAGAACCCGCGCGGGGTGGCGGATCAGAAAGACATGCGCTGCCTGAGCCGCCCAGTCGAGGCTGTCACCCTCCAGCACATGATGTGTCATCAGTTTGAGGTAGTAATGCGCCGCGCCCTTTGGATCGGGCGCGGCGCAGCGGCGGGCGACCTCTGCCGGGTCGGTTATTCCCGCCGCGATGATCTCATCGCGCATGGGGTGGTGAATCCCGGTGCGGGTGAGATAGGCGGCGTAAAAGGGTTCATCCCAGACACCGCAGTCGTCGCGGGCACCGAAGGCATACATGAGGGCAGTCGACAGATTGCGGGGTCCCGACCAGCACGCGATATTCATGCCTTGGTCTCCCGTCCGTGAGTGGTGGTTTGATGTGTCATGCCCTATGTCATGCGCGCAAACAGCGCCCGCGTCGACCCGTCAGGAGGCCAGCAACGCCGCTTCCTGCCGGTCCCGCCCAAGGACACCCGCAATCAGGCGGTCCCAGGCGTTTGCAAAATCCGTCTCGGCCCGGTCGGTCGGGTCATCTGTCACCCCCCCCGGGACGTTCAGCGCCCGGCCCAGCGCGCGGGACCAGCTGTCGACCGACCAACCGGCCACGGTTTCGGTGCGCCCGGCGGTCTGATCGCTCAGCCCGTCGACACCGGAGGATACCAGTGGACGGCCAGCTGCGCGCGCCTCCAGCGCGACAAGGCCGAATGCCTCCCAACGGGACGGCATGGCAACCACGTCGACCTCTGCCATCGCCGCCTCGGGCGAGGCCGCATGGCCCATGAAACGGATGCGGTCATCGCCTTCGGCCAATGCCTCGAGCGCCGCCCGTTCGCTGCCGTCCCCGTAGACGTTCAGGCGGATGTCGCGGCGCGCCAGTGCCCGAAAGGCGGGAATCAGCATGTCGAACCCCTTTTGCGGGTCCAGCCGACCAATCGCGCCCACGGTGCGCCGCGTCGCGGATGCGGGCGGCAATGCGCGAAAGCCCTGAAGATCCACAACCGGGTTGATCACCTGCAACGCCTTGTCGCTGACAAGTTTCCGCGCCTGCATCCAGCGCGCCTGCCCCCGGCTGACCGCCACGACGCGGTCAAACAGCGCGTAAGTTGTGCGCAGCAAGGTGTGAAAGCGCCGCTTGGCCGAGACATTCAGCGCGGCAAAGCCTTCGGTATAGCTGTGCTCGACATGGACCAGCGGGGTGGTCGCGTTGCGGGCGCGAAACAGGATCAGCATCGGCAGCATCCGCCAACTGACCGTCAGGTGCGAGACGACGACATCGGCGGCCACCGGCGGCAGCGGCTTGCCGCGCAGGACGGGCTGTACGCTGTGGACCGCATTGCGCGCCATCAGCGGGCAGTGGCGGATGTGGTCGAGGACGCGCATGACGCCGCCGGCGGTGGTGTCATCGATCAGGTGCAGGACGTGGGGACGTTTGGTCATGGCCAATTCCTTTCTGGAAAACGGGGTCAACGCGTGGCGCGAAATTTGGGATGCAGGCGCTTGGCAAAGCCAAGGACCGAGGGGCCGAACCGGTCGAGGGCATGTGCGGCGGCCCATGTGGTCAGGGTCTTGGCGGGTTCCTCGCGCAGCGGCGCGCGCGACAGGCGCAGGGCGTTGGCGATCAGCGCGCGCGCCGTGGCCCCGTCGGAATCGCTGACCGCGCGCCGCGCGAGGTAGCGCAACTGGTAGGCGCGCGCCGCGGTCTCGTGGCGGGCGAAGAACTCCGGCGCCATCGGGCGCAGCTTGTCCACCATCCGCTCCCACGAGGCGAGTTGCGCCGTGGTGTTGGCCGACAGGCCGCCGGGATTGATCCGGTAGCAGGTCAGCAGGCCGGGCACGCCTTCCAGCTGCCAATCCGTTGTCAGCGCCAGCCGGGTCCAGCATTCGATGTCTTCGGACTGGCGGAACGTCTCGTCAAACACCCAGTCGCGCTCTGTCTCGAACCGTGGTCGCCATGCCAGTGCCTCCAGCGCCGCGCGGCGGAACACCGGCGCAGAGCCATTGCCGACCGGGTTGCGTTTGAACACATGGGCGGCGGTCATGCCGGTCAGGCGCGGTTTCTGCGCATGGCCGGTAAGACGGCCCTCGGTGTCGATCAGTGCCGAACCGGAATAGCTGAGCCCGACCTGCGGCGCGGCGCGCAGATGCGCGATATGCGCGGACAACTTGCCCGGCATCCACAGATCGTCGGCATCGCAAAAGCCGACAACCTCGCCCCGTGCGGCCGCGATACCGCTGTTGCGCGCCCCGGCAAGGCCCCGATTGGCCTGCCGGACGACACGGATACGCGAATCGCGGGCGGCAAAGCCAGCGGCCAGGTCTGCGGTTTCATCGGTCGATCCATCATCGACCACGACAATCTCAAGCTCGCGCCAGCTTTGGTCCAGCAACGACTCGAGCGTCGGGCGCAGGGTGGCGGTGGCGTTGAAGGCAGGAACAACGATCGAGGCAAAGGGCATGAAACTGGGTCCTCAGTGAGCAAAAAGAACGCGCCGCAAAGCGGCGGGCAGACACGGGGCAATCAGGGCGGCACCAGCGGTGGCGACACCGCGACGCGGCGGCATCAGAAAGGCGCGCGGTGCCAGACGCATGCCCTGCAGGGCAAGCCGGCGGGCGATATCCGGCCCCTGATCCAGCCGCAGCGCACGCCGCGCGAGATAGCGCATGTGGACGGCCTCGGCGCGGGCATCGGGTGCAACGCCGTAGCGGCGCGCGGTCTTCAGCGCCTCGGCGCGGCCGCGTTGCATCCGGTCAAGATCTGCCGAAAGGCCGCCGATGCTGGCGCGATAGCGGACATGCAGGCGGTCAATGCCGCGCAGGGCAAACCCCTCACCGACAAGGCGGATCAGGAATTCCAGATCCTCGTTGTGGACCATGTCCGCGCGAAACCCGCCCACGTCGGCAAAGACGTCGGCGCGCACCGCAAGGTTGGACATTGTGCAGACCGGGTTTTCGCCCAGCAGCATCTGCACGGTCACCGCGCCTGCCGGAACGGTGGACACCGTGCTGAGGGTTTGCGGGTCCTCGTTGAAAAACCCGATCTGGCCGAAAAGCGCATCGGCTTGCGCCGTGTCAAACGCCCGAGCCAAACCGTCCAGCTTGTCCGCTTGCCACAGGTCGTCTGCGTCACAAAAGGCAAGGATCTGCCCGCGGGCACGCGACGCGCCAAAGTTGCGCGCATCGCTTGGGCCCTTGCCCGGATTGACCAGCAACACGATGCGCGAGTCCGCCTGTGCCGCCTCTTTGACCAAAGCACGGGTGGCGTCGGACGATCCGTCATCGACGACCAGCGCCTCCCAGTCGGCAAAGCCTTGTGCAGTCAGGCTGTCCAGCGTGGCGGGCAGGGTTTCAGCGGCGTTGTAGGCCGGGATCACAATGGTAAAGCGCATGGGATCAGGCCCTTTTCAGCGATGGAAAGAAAGCGGTGTTCAGCGCGGGCCAAGCGAGCAGTGTCATGGCCGCGCAGGCGGTGATCAGGTAACCCCACGCGATGGCTGTCAGGCCGTGCGGCGCAAGAACCACGGTGTTGAGCATCATTGCGGCGGTGAGGATCGCCGTGCCTTTCAGTTCCTGCATCGGGCGCCCCTCGGCGCGCATCCAACCGGCTGCACCTGTCCACAGCATGGTGGGGATCGCGGCCAGACACAGGATGGAAACAATGCCGCTGATCCCTGCCCATTTCTCTCCCAAAAGAAACGGCACGTACCAAGGGGAAAGCGCGGCTTGCAGGATCACCACCGGAGCGACCAGAGCCACCGACAGCAGCAGCCCCTGACGCAAGGCGGCAGAGCGATCATCGCTGGCGCACAGGTGCGGAAAGAGGACAGCGGCGAATGCGGCAGAGAAAGACGTGGCAAGGCTGAGCCCCGCGTTGAACGCCATAAAGTACAGTCCCAGCGCCTGCGGCCCCAGCAGGACGCCGACCAGCAGTTTGTCCGCTTGCAGGCGCAGCGCCTTGACGATCTCGACCCCCAGCACGGCCCAGCCGAAGCTTAGAAAAGGGCGGACGGGTGCGAACCCGGCGGCAGGCTGGCGGGTCCAGCGATGCAGGCGGCGCACGGTGATCAGCCAGATCGGCGCGGTCAGCAGGCGCGGCAGCACCAGCGCGATGGCTCCGGGCCAGACAATTGCCAGCACGACCGACATCAGGTTGGCCGAAACCGCCTGCGTGCCTGCAATGGCCGCCGTCTGGCGCATCTTGCCGCTGCGCATGGCCAGCGCGACCTGCACCAGACCGCCGGGCATGAACAGGTATTCTCCCGCCAGCAGCAGGATCAGCGCGCTGACCACAACCGATCCGCCAAGTCCAAAGTAGATCCCGGCCACTGTGACCTGCACGGCGAACAGTCCAAGGCACCAGATCCAGAACAGGCGGTGCGCGGTGTTACAGGTGGCGTCCAGGTCGTCATCGCGGGCGGCGATGATGCGCTGGACAACGCCGTTTTCAGTCAAGGCCTTGAGGATATCGCCGGTGGCAAGGGCCGCCGCCGCCAAACCGATCTGTTCGGGGTCGAGAACGCGCGCAACCGCAATCACCACGAAGAGGCGTGACAGCTTTGTCACAACCTCGGAGGCTCCGTAGGCCATCAGGTGGCTGATGAATGTCGATCTGTTGCGCGGCACGCCGAACTCTCCGATTGTGTGGGCAAGAGATACGCCAGCGGTGCAGGCAAAGTCGCGCGCGCGGCGGGACGACCCGGCGGTGCGGACGGGTGCGCCCCTCTCCGAAAGGATAGGGTCGCTATCCGCCTTCATGGTTGATAGCCCGGCCCGGCCCCGACAACCGTGGCGGATGTGCTGAGAACGAGGATTGAATGGTGCAGTTGCGGACAGGCGCGCTGGGGGTTGGTTTTGCCCTGAGTTTGACGGCGACGGCCTGCGGGCCGATCAAATCGCCGGATAATATTCCCCCAGTGGCCAGCGGCCACGCCTATCAAGCGCAATACCGCGACCCGCCCCCGCGCGATAAGGCCGAGCCGGTCCTTGTGTCTGCCCGGATGAACGCCCAGCGCTGCAAACCCTCTCGCGGCGCGACCGCCGATGGTGGCAGCAAGGGCAGCGGCCTTGTCGCCGTAGTCCTGCGCGGCGAACGGCTGTCGCGCAACGACCTGCTGGATATCCGCGTCGTCGATGACGAGACCTTTAACGGCGACTATGTGATCTCGCGCGATGGTCTGATCAAGCTGCCCTACCTTGCGCCGATCCGCGCAGAGGGGCGCACCACCGATGATATCGAACGCGACCTGACGCGCGCATTGATCGCTGACGGGTTTTATGATGACGCGCCGCGCCTGTCGGTCCGGGTGCGCGATTTCGCGGGCGTCAGTGTTGCCGTGTCCGGTGCCGTCTTTGAACCCCACGCCATCGAGGTGGGGGCCGCCTCTGCCGACAGCATCGACCGGGCGCGGCAGGCGGCCATCGGGGCCTCGACCGAGGCGCGCAACATGTCGGACGCGCTGCGGTCTGTCGGCGGCGTCCGCCCGGACGCCGATCTGTCGGCGGTGACGCTGATCCGGAACGGCAGGCGCTACCAGTTGGACATGCGCGGCGTGTTCGAGGGCAGGCACGCGGTCGACGTGATGCTGATCACCGGGGATGAGATCGAAGTGCCGTCGCGGCTGTGTTTTCAGGACAACCTGATGCGGCCCAGCCCGGTCAGCCCGCCCGGCGTGTCGCTGTTCCTGTCAAACCTGACCCAGCCCGCCACCGGCAACGCCCCGTCTGCGGTCGGGCGCGACGTCCGCGAGGTGCCCTATGGCACCCGCTTTATGCAGGCGGTGGTCGACACCAACTGCGTGGGCGGCGCGCGCGCCAGCAGCGCGCACCGCTCCGCGCTGCTGTTCACCCGCGACCCGATGACCGGCGTGTCCATCGTGATCGAACGCCGGATCGAAGACATGCTGCGCCGCGCCGACCGGGACGATTATGACCCCTATCTCCTGCCCGGCGATTCCATTGCCTGCTATGACAGCAGCATCACCAATGTCGCCGAAGTCGCGCGGGTTGTCGGGGCCGTGGGGGCCGCCGCGATGCTGACCCGCTGAGCCCGGCCGCGCCGGCTGGCTGGTTCAGCCGACGCTGGGGGCCGGTGCCGTCTTCCATGCCTGATGTGCCGCCTGAACCGCCTGATCCAGCGCCGGGGCATCCTCGGCTTCGGCGGCGGTTTCGACCTTGAGCAGCGCCATGCGCAGATCCGGTTGGCCAAAGGCGGCGGCGCTGCCCGCGATCCGGTGCGCGCGATCCGCGATCTCTGTCCAGTCCGTGGGTTTGGAGCCCAGCCAGTCAAACAGCGCATCGGTCTCTTCCAGATAGCGCGCCATGAGCGCGACAATCGGGTCCGGTGTGTGCGTGGGGGGCGCGGGCGGGGTGTGCGGTGCGGCTGTGAGATCGGCGTCTGAGGCATCGCCCGCACAGAACCGCGCAATCACCTGAGACAGTTCTTCCTTGATCAGCGGTTTGCCAAGGAAGGCCGACATGCCGCTGGCGATGAACCGGTCCTTGGCCTCTGGCAAGACGTTTGCCGAGAAAGCAATAATGGGCACGTCGCGGCTGGCCCCCTGCCCTTCGCGGATCGCCTTGGTCGCGGCCAGCCCGTCCATGACCGGCATCCGGATGTCCATCAGGATCAGGTCAAAGCGGTCCGCCTTGGCGGCCTCGACCCCTTCGCGCCCGTCGCGGGCCACGGTCACGCGATGGCCGATGAGGGTCAGCATGTCCCGTGCCAGTTGCAGGTTGATCTCATTGTCCTCGACCAGCAGGATGTTGCGGTCGGACAGCGCCGGACCCGTGTCAGCGACAAGGTCGACCGTGGCGGCAGGGGCCTCTGCGGGCGTGACAGGCAACCGCACCCAGAAAACGCTGCCTTCGCCAACGGTGCTTTCGGCCCCGATCTCACCGCCCATGGCCTGTACAAACCTGCGCGCAATCCCAAGGCCAAGCCCGGTGCCCGACACATTGTGTTCCGGCGAATGGGCGCTGGTCTGGAAATCCTCAAAGACCCTGTCCAGATCGCCATCGGCAATGCCGATTCCGGTGTCGATGATACGGATGTCGATGCAGGCCGCATCGCGCGGCCCGTCGGTGCCATTGCAGGGCGGATCGCTCTGCTCAAGCTCGATCACGATGCGACCGTGATGGGTGAACTTGACGGCGTTCCCGATGAGGTTCAGCAACACCTGTTGCAGGCGCGACAGGTCAATCATCGCCCAGTCGAGCGGCTGTCCAACCCAGGTCCATTGCAGCGCCGTGTCATTGGCCTCGGCCGCGCTGGTCAGGCTGTCCACGATATCCTGAACCAGACGGCCAATGTGTACCGCCTCGACCTGTGCGACCGTCGCGCCGGATTCGAAACGTGCGATGTCCAGCACCGCGTCGACGTGCGACATCAACAGCTTGCCCGAGACGGACATGTTGTGCGCATAGCGTTGCTGAACCGGCGTCAGTTGCGTCTCTTGCAGCAGCGACAGGTTGCCCAGCACACCGTTGAGAGGCGTGCGGATTTCATGGGTCATCATGGCCAGGAATTCCGCCTTGGCCTTTTCGCCCGCCAGTGCCTTGTCGCGCGCCTCGACCAGTTCGTTTTCAGCGGCAACCCGGTGCGAGATGTCGCGCAGGAAACCGATCAGGATCTCTTCGTCGCCGGTCATGGCGGATTCGAGGGCCAATTCGACCGGGAACACCTCTCCGTCGCTGCGCATCCCTTCCAGCCGGACCCGGCCATGGCCCACCACGCGACGTGCGCCGGTGGCCTGCATCCGCTTCATGCCCGCGTCGTGCAGATCACGCAGATGATCGGGCACAATGACCTGTCCGATATTGCGTCCGATCACATCGGCAACGTCGCGTTTGAAGATCCGTTCTGCCGCCGGGTTGAACTGTTGAATCTTGCCGTCGATGTCGGACACGATCACCGCATCCAGCGATGTATCCAGAACCGTGTTCAGACGGGCATAGGCGGCGGACAACTCCTGTCCGCGCAATTCGGTCTGGCGCGTGGCGCGGCGCGCGTGCCTCAGCAGACCGACCAGAGCCAGAATCAGGAACGCGGTCAACAGGGCAACGCGCAAAAGGGTGATGGCGACCGAAGTCCGTTGTTGATCCGATACCCGCGCAAATTCCAAAAGCCCGGCGGTCGACATGGCGCGCAAATCGCGCTGGCCCGCCTGCAACGTCGCATCGACAGTTCCAAGGTTCCGGATCAGGTCATCACGCGGACCGTCGATCACCAAAACGAGTTCGTCCAGCATCCTCCGGATATCCAAAAGCGGCATGGAAAAGGCGGGAACATCGCGCAGGGCGGCATAGACCGCCCCGGATTCAAGGGTCGAGATCCGGCTGTAGAACACGTCGAATTCCTCGATCATGTCATCCAGATCGGGGGCGTTCTGAAGCTGGGCCTTTTCAACGGCCAGCCGCAGTTCGAGATACTCTACCTCGGCCTGTGACAGGGTCCACTGCACGTTGTCCGAGGAGGCCGAGTTCAACAGCCGCAGATCGCGCACGATCTCGACCGCCAGAAAGGCGATGGAGATCACACATAAAAACGCGACGCCGAAGAATATCACCCGGCCACTTTTGCGGAACCCGCCCGGGACTGTCATGATGTGCCTGTGTCCCGGCTCATTCGCCGACTGTCATGCGGTCAAGTTGCCAGATGCTGCGCGCGTAAATGACCTCTGTCCGGTAGTCGCTGGACGCCGCGTAGGGGTAGACCAGCCACAACGGGCCTTTTTCGCGCCGCGACATGGTCTTGCCGTCCATTTCATAGGCGATGATCGGGCCACCCTCGACCGCGTCCGTGGCGGGAACGGTGACGGCATAGTCATTGATCGCGCGCGCGCTGAGACTGTCGGCGGTGGCCCCGAGATAGTCCAGCAGGTCGACCAGTTCGACCCCGGTGAAGGTGTAGGTGCCAGAGGTCCAGATCGTGTCGGTCACAAATTCGGTCTCACCGATGGCACGCAGCATGTCGATGTCGAACCGCGCTGCGCCGTCGCCATTGGTGCGGGCGATGTCGCCGGTCACCGTCAGGACAACCTTGCCCCGTGGTTCGGGCAGATCGTCGGCCGCAGCCGACGTGACAGAAAATAACACGGCACTGGCAGCCGCCATCAAAGTGGATTTCATCATCAGTCAAACCTCTTTTGCCTAGACTGGTTTTGCCACAGGTCGATTGACAAGGCATGAGGCTTTTGGGATGGCCCGCCTATCCCTTGGGATAGGCAGGCGTCCAGCCAAGCGGGATCAGTACGCCCCCCGCCCCGATACCACGGCACGTGCGGTCATGGCCAGCAGCAGCAGGTCAAGGATCATGCTGCGCGACCGGACATAGGCCACATCCAGATCGACCATCTTGTCAAACCCGATGTCGGCGCGGCCCGACACCTGCCACAGGCCGGTGATCCCCGGCTTGGCATCCAGACGCTCACGCGCGTGGACCGGGTAGGCGGCGACCTCCTTGGGCAGCGCCGGACGCGGACCGACCAGCGACATGTCGCCCTTGAGCACGTTGAGGATCTGCGGGAGTTCGTCGATGGAGAACCGGCGCAGCACCCGTCCGATGCGGGTCACCCGCGGGTCATGGCGCGACTTGAAACAGATGCCTTCGCGGTCCGAGTGCGCCTCCACCTCGGCCCGGCGGGCCTCGGCATCGACATGCATCGAGCGGAACTTGTACATGGTGAAAGGCGCGCCATTTTCACCGACGCGCACCTGACGGAACAGCACCGGCCCACGGCTGTCGAGGCGGATCAGCAGCGCGACCAACAGCAGCAATGGCGCGGCACACAGGATCAGCGCAGCGCTGGCCACCGCGTCAAACGCGCGTTTGGCAAGATCGTCGCTGCGCAGCCGGGTTGCGGCATATGCAGCGGCGCGGGCCAGAAAGGTCACATTGCCGACGACATAGCGGCCCGCCAGGCGGCGCGGCTCCATCGCCAGACGCCAGACCCATTCCATCTTGGCCCGGCGCAGCGCAACCGGCGCGCGGCGCACATTGTCGGCAAGGAAGTCGAACAGCGCGCCCACTCCCAGAATAAGCCGGGGGGACAGACGCTGTGCGTGCTGGTCGATCCAGAGTTCCTGCATCGGCACCCCCATGGCGACCAGCAGGATATCCGCGCCCGATGCGTTGATGTGGTCGATGGCCGCATCGGTGTCGGCGGCGCCGTCAAACCCGTCGCGGGTACCCGCAACGCGCAGGCCCGGAATGGTCAGCGCCAGCTTGTTGGCGGCGGCCTCGGCGGTGCCCGGTGCGGCGCCGAACAAATAGACCGACTGACCACGTGCTGCGGCAGCGCGCAACAGCGCTGGCGTGAAATCGGTGCCGTTGAGGTTCTCTGTCAGGCCGTTGCCGGTCATCCGCGCGGCCAGTTCGACACCCATCCCGTCGGGCAGCACCATGTCGGCATTTTCCAACGCCGCCGCATAGCGACTGTTGCGGGCACGGACATTGGCGCAATGCGCGTTCAGAAAATAGACACGCCGCGCACCGCCGGCCATCAGCGCCTCGATCGTTTGTTCCGTTGTGCCATCCACAAGCGGCAACCCAAGCACCGGGCGGGTCCGCAGCGGAGCGGCGACGGGCGTGGCGGAAATGAAGGTGTCTGAGGCGTAAGCGTGCATTGTCGGATTCTCCTGAGCTGGATTTGGTCCGATCTTTGGCCTCTCGACACCGCATCGCTCAATTCCCGCCAATGGACAGAAAGATGCGCCGTGGGCTGGCCTGTTCGCCCGGCGGGCGAGGCCACTGCCCCCGCTCGGACGGCCCGCCTACCCGAGTGGATAGGATTTCCTCTCAATTCCCCTTCGAACCGCCGGACAAAGCGCATAGGTTGTCCGCAACAAGACTGACTTACGATCCCAAACCAACCTGCAAGGAAGCCCATGCGAATCCTGATTGCCGACGACCACGACCTGTTGCGCGACACATTGGTCGCCTTTCTGGGGGCCAATGATGGATTCGAGATCGGCACCGCCGCCAGCTATACAGAGGCCTGCGTCCGCATCCGCGAAGACGAGGCCTATGACCTTGTTCTACTGGACTACAAGATGCCCGGAATGCAGGGGCTGGACACGCTGCGCGAGGCACTGGACATGGAGGGCGGTCAGCGTGTCGCGCTGATTTCCGGAGAGGCCACGCGCGAGATCGCCGAACAGGCGCTGGAGATGGGCGCCGCCGGGTTCGTCCCCAAGACCCTGCCAGCCAAATCGCTGGTCAACGCGGTGCGGTTTATGGCCATGGGTGAGAAATACGCCCCGATCGACTTCATGACCGCGCAAGAGGACGAGCCGGAACATCCATTCGCCAAAAAGCTGACCCCGCGCGAGATGGACGTGCTCAAGGGGCTTGGCGACGGCAAGTCCAACAAGGAAATCGCGCGCGATCTGGGCCTGACAGAGCCGACCATCAAGCTGCACATGAAAACCCTGTATCGCAAGCTTGAGGTGAACAACCGCACGCAGGCGGCGCTGGCCGCACGTGAGGCGGGGTTGTTCTGAAACAGGGCCCGACCCGGCGACCCGCCCGCTGCGCTTGTTTGCCCCGTTGGTCGGCCAGGCCGCGCCCGACCCCGGTGCCGGGCGCGCCGAATTTGTCGTAGCGCCGTTTTATCGCGCCATTCCACGCGTTGCTGCATTTCGCCTTTCCGCAGCCAACCCTCATACACGTCGGCGTGTGCGCTGCCGCCAGACCGACCCTTGGCGGCAGGTCTCTTTTCTTTGATCCCAAATCGCCCGCAGGGCGCTATGCGGGCGGCGGGCTTTAGGTCCCTCTCCGCAGAACGATCTGGACATGGGGCATCCGAGTGATCCCCGGCATCACAGCCGGTCCGGTGACAGATGACCTCTGCGCCTGCGCGGGTCGCGCCCCTATCCGGGGGGATAGGGTGCGGGACATCTGACCCCGGCAGCCCTCCGCCCGTGATGCAGCGGGCCGCGCCCCCCGCCGCTAAAAGGGCGGACAAAGGAGACAGCCCATGACCTTTCAGGACACGTTCGCCCCCACGCCCCGCAAACGCCCCTCGGTTTCCGTGGTGCGGATGCCGGTGCGCCAAATGTCGATCAAGCGCCTGTTCATGGGGGGCCGTCCCGCCGATCTGGGCCGCCTGCCCCGCTACGTCGGGATTTTCCTGTTGGGATCGGCAGCGATCTGGGCCCCGATCACCGGCTACCTCAAGACCGCGCCGCTGAAGTATTCCAGCCATATGTCTTTGATCCTGCCGGGATCCGGGGCGTCGGCCTCTGTCAACCTCGCCGACATCGGCCAAGCGTCCTCTTTCGCAAGCTCTGCCTTTGCATCGAACGCAATCAGCCCGACAGAGACCTACAAACGGCTTTTGGGCGCGGGTCGCATCCTGAAAGACGCCTCTGACCGGCATGGCGTGGATTGGCGCGCATTTGGCGCGCCAAAAATCCGTCTGGTGGACCAGACCGCCTTTATCCATGTCGAAATGACCGGCCCCACCCCCGAAGACGCCCGCAACCGCAACAGCGCGCTGCTGGATGCGTTTTTCGACGAAATCGACCGGCTGCGCGCGGATGAACTGTCAACCCGCGAAGACGGCGGGCTGGCGGCGCTGCGCGAGTACCAAGGCTCTGTTGCGGGCACCCGCGACGGGATCGCGGCACTGCAAAAATCCACCGGGCTTTATTCCGTTGACCAATATTCGCGGCAAGTGGACGAGTTGGACGCTTTGCGCGCCGAGGTGGACCGGCTGAGCACCGAGATGCAACGCGCGGAGGGGTCGGTCACACGGCTGGAATCGCGGTTGGGGACCGATGCCGAAAACGCCGCCCTGATCCTGCGCGTAAACGCCGACAGCAGCTACCTTGCACTGCTTGAAACCATGTCCGCCGCGGCATCGGATCTGGCCGATGCCCGTTCGCGCTATGGCGCGCGCCATCCCAAGGTGACAAGCGCGCAATCCGCCCATGACGAGGCGCGGGCAGATGCCTCGGCCCTTGTGGCGCTGATCACTGGCAACCGGATCGGGCTTGAACTTGCCAGCGACGGTGGCCGCGCCGACCTGCTGACCGATCTTGTCCGGCAAGAGGCCCAGCGCACCGGCATCGCCGCGCAACTGGCCGAAGTGACGGCGCAACTGGCCACGGAAACCGCGCGTCTTGACGCCTTGGCACCGGCGGCGGCCCGGCTGGAGGACATGCAGCGTGACTTTGACGTGGCCGAGGCGGTCTTTGCCTCCGCCATTGCGCGGACCCAGTCCTCAAAGGCCGATATCTACGCGTCCTACCCGCTGGTTCAGGTGCTGGAGGACCCGACACTGGCCGAAGAGCCGACCTCGCCCAAGCGCAAACTGGCCGTCGCCGCAGGGATCGCCGCAAGTTTCATGCTGTTCATGGCGTTGATGCTGGGATGGCTGCGCAAGCCGTTGATCGAAAAGCTGCTGGTCAAGTCGGGCAAATAGACCGTGGACCGCGCCTTGCACACTGTTCGCCCACAGAACCCCGCCGAGGGGATGCTGTACAAGACGATTGTCCTGACATGGGTCTTTTACCTGTTTGGCGCATTGTACGTCGTGGGTCCGGTGCTGGCCTGGCTGATGGGCGGGTTGGCGGCGCTGGTGCTGTATTTTGGTCCCGCCGTCCGCGAGGACCTGCGCGCCACCGGGGCGGTCCCGCCGATTGTCTGGGGCTGGATACTGGGTATGATCGTCATGCTCATCGCCCTCTGGGCGGGGCATATGGACTGGGCGCTGGGGACCAAACAGACCATCAAGTCCTCCATCGGCTGGGCCAAGGGCTGGGCCTTGCTGGCGCTGTTTCCGCTGGTCGGCGCAGTGCTGCCGATCCGCCGAGAGGTGCTGGTGCGCGCGCAATGTCGTCTTGGCATGTGGACTCTGATCCTTGCACCGATCCTGCTGGCCGCGCCCTATGTCGGGATGCCGGAAAAGATCTTTACCTCGCCGCTGAAAGCCATCGGCGGACCGGGTCCGGAATACTTCTCGGTCTACTTCTTTACCTTCGATCCGGCGTCGTGGACGCCGCGCTGGCAGTTTTACGCTCCGTGGTCGCCCTTTGCCGCGCTTCTGGGCGTGGTGCAGGTGCTTTTCGCGCTGGAGGAAAAAGACCGCAAGTGGATGGCCATGGGCGTGGCGGCGGGCGTGCTGATGATCCTCGCCTCCAAGTCGCGCATGGGGTTGGTGGGGCTGGTGGCCTGCACCATTGCGCCGCGCATGATGCCGCTGATCTTTCGCGGATGGGCGTGGATGGTGCTGGCGGGCCTGTCGGCGTCGCTGTCGGTGCTGGGCGGCTGGCTGGGGGAAAAGATCGAGGCCTTTGTCGGTGCCTTCAAAGGCGCGCGCGCCGACAGCACGCGGGTCCGCGAGACGCTGCAACGAATTGCACATGAACGCTGGGAGAATGAGGCCGTCTGGTTTGGTCACGGCACGGTGCATCCCGGCCCCCACATCGTGGAATACATGCCCATCGGCAGCCATCACACATGGTTTGGCCTGCTCTTTGTCAAAGGGCTGACCGGGTTCTTTGCCTTGCTGGTGCCGCTGGTCTGGCAGACCGCGCTGGCGCTGTGGGATGCGGCAAGAGGGCCGCGCGGGCGGTTGCCGCTGGGGATCGTCATGGTGATCGTCTTGCTGTCGATGGGCGAAAATCTGGAGATCGAGGTGTACCTGCTCTGGCCCGCTTTGGTGATCCTTGGCATTCACGCCCGCGAACTGGCCGACGAAACCGCAGCGAAACGGGCGGACAAGGCGCAAAGGGCATTGGCACCGGACCCGGCCTGAGAGCTGTCCGGAGCGCTCAATCGCTCCGCGCTTGTGCCATGGCGCGGTAGATGTCGCGCCGCGCGCGGTTGATCGCCCCCAGTGGCCGGTGCTCTGGCTGGCACATCCACGGAGAAAAGCGCAGGGCTTCGGCCTGTGCGTCCTGCTGGGGCGTGTTCTGCTGCGCGGGCAGCACGATGTCGGCCAGCGGCACAAACTTCGCGCCTGCCGCCTCCCAGTCGCTGCTCGCGTCCTCGACAGGGTGCCGTGCGGGGTCCGTCTGCGGGACGACGCCAAAGGTAAACCGGGCCTCGCCCGCGGTTTGCGCCTGCCAAAGCCCGTCGCGCAGCCCGTCGGTCTGTTCGGTGGGCGCGGCCGGTGCGCCATGACCGATGGCCTTGTACTTTACCGCGCCGTTCCCCAGCCGGTAGGCCGTGGTGCTGTGGTAGGTCAGCGCAAGGACCGATCCGACACGCCGCCCGGCAAAATCCTGTGCCGCGCGCAACAACGACCGATGAAACAGGGCCAGCATGCCCCCACCCTTGGCTGCCTGCAGCAGACGCCCAAGGCTGGGCCCATTGCCGCGCAGCGCCTGTATCGGCGTGAAATGCCGGTTGAAGATCAGGTAGTCCTCCATGTTGGCGCAAAAATAGGTCGGGTGATCCACCAGCACAAAGTCCTGTTCCATCACATGCCCCTGCCCCGGCAACAGCTTGACCCCCGGCACGTTCAAGAGCTTGACCGCCATGCCGCGCACATCCTTTTCGCGATCATCCCGCTGCCCGCCGTTCGAGAACCGCACCCGGCAGGCGTATTCCGCCCCCGGACGAAAGATGCCGTGGGCCAGCGCCTCTGGAACCTTTGAGGACACGCGGAACACGCCCTCCAGCAGCCCGTGATGTTTGCCGTGCTGACCACGTTTGGTAACACCGCCCTCTTGCCACAAGGTCCGCAGGTTTTGGCGGATCAGCCGCCGGATATCGGCGGCCTCCTCCGGCGGGATCTGTTCGCAGCCCATCAGAGCGACCGGAGATAGTCGAGCAACAGCGCCTTGTCGTCCGCTGGCAGATCGGTGCCCCAGAGATGCCCGCCGTTGCCATTGCCGGTCAGAGAGGTGTCCACCTCAAACCCCGCGTCGCAGGTGAACCCGACCTTTTCCGGGTCAAACAGGGTGCAGCCGCGAAAGAAAGTCCGGGGCCGGTCATCCGGCGGCGACAGCAGGTCCGCCAGTGTCGGCACCGACCCGTTGTGCAGATAGGGCGCGCGCATCCAGATCCCGTCGAGCGGCATGTTGGCGTAGCCGTCCGTGGCCCGGTAATTGCGGAACTGCCACGAGTATTTCTCGCCGACAGTGCTGAAATAGCTGACCATTTCCGCGTCAAACAGATCGGTGCGCTGGCGGTCGGTGCCAAGGATATCCGCCGAGGTCACCTGTCCCAGACTGGCGCTGCCGGTGTCGTGGCAAGTGTGACAGCCCGCGCGCTCATAGATCGCGCGCCCCTGCGTGACCCGCGCCGCGTCCAGCGGCAAGGGGTAGTCGGGCGGCGGGAAATCCATCAGCCAGTCCGACACCCGCTGGATAGCATGTCGTTCCAGCAGCCATTCGGACGCGCCCCCGGCCAGCGCCGCCGAGAAGTTGCGTTCCTCCAGTGAGCGGTTGTTGCCGTCCCAGTGAAACCAGCCGTCCAGCCGGATGCGCTGGTTCCAGACGGAGGGGAAATCCACCACGCCGACGCGCATGTCCCCGGCCGGCTCCAACCCCCAGCGTTCCCGCCAGAAGTTACCCGCATCGGTGCGCCCCGGCCCGTGATCGGGGCGGCTGTCCATCCATGCCAGCCCGTCCTCCAGCCCGGAGACCTCTGTTTCCAGCCGGGGAAAGACCACCGCGCGCAGGACCATCCGGTCGAACCAGCCCAGCGCGCGACCGTTGTCCTGTGCAGAGGCGATCACCGCATCCGCTGTCAGGCGTGGGTCCTTGGTCGTGCTGACGAGGAAACGGATATAGGCCTGAATATCCAGCTTGTTGTTGGGCGCGCCCAGCACAAGGGTTTCGGCCCCGTCCACTTGATAAGTCGAGACATGGCATGTGGCGCAATTGAACCCCACCCGGTCCACCCCGATCCGCCGGACAGACACGCCGATGGGCAAGTCATGTCCCTCTTCGGACACAAAGCCGAAACCTGCGTAGCCCTGCGGGATTTCCTCGGCGAACAGGGTCGGCAGTTCGCGCCAGATGTCATAGGGAAAGCCGTCGACCTCGGCCCCGATGGAGCCGTATTTGAAATGCTCGACCACGTCGTCGAAATGCGTGGCGGGCCAGGGTTTGATGGTCAGGCGCTTGTATTCAAGAACCAGCGCCGCGCCCAACAGGACGAAGAAGACCAGGAACAGAATTTTCTTCATGATACAGCTTCTAAGAGAAAAAATTTGGACTTAACCCGTTAAAGGTGCCACACTTGGATGCATTAATGAAGGTTTTATTGAAAGGGGGCGCAGATGACGTCCGCCTTGGCGAGTGTGCCGCACAAGGGATTTCGTATCGACTGGGCGGTCTGGCGCCGCACCTTTTTGCAACTGACCTGCCTGTTGGTGGGCGCGATGATGTTCTATCGCGGCTTGCTGAACCTCTTTGGGTATCCCAGCGACTGGATCTCTCTCTTTCCCGGAACGCCGCTTTTGGGTGCGATCTGCCGGGTGCCGGACTATTGGGAACGCTGGATGCTGGGCCCGATCTTTATGGGCGGGGTGTTCGGCATCGTGCTGATGTGGCGCGAGTTGCGCATCGGCTGGTGGATCTTTACCGCGCTGAATTTCCTTGTCGGGTATTGGTTCATTTTCATCCTCGAAGACATCTGGCAGCACCATGTTCTGCCGCACATCGTCTTTTCGGCGGTCTTTCTGCCGTTCTATCCGGGCATGAAACGGTCGCAGTGGCTGGGCGACAAGGTCAACGCCGTGCTGGGATGGATCGCGACGCGCGCGCTGCTGCAACTGCAACGGCCATGGGTGGCGCGCCTGATCGAGGCGGTGCCGTTCCTGCACCGCAGGCTGAACGCGCTGCTGATCAACCGCATCGTGACGCAGGCACGGTCACGCCCGCACCCGTTTTCCACCATGTCGCCCTATACCTCATGGAGCAGCCTGACGGACCGCACATGGGCCGGGCGGCATTTGGGCGTGTCGGATCTTGACCCGGCGACGCTGCCGGGCTGGGACGGGGACAGCGGGCTGAAACCGCTGTTTGAGCGCCCCGACGGGTCACAGACGATGTGCCCCAAGTCGACTTGCCTCTTTCCGGCCTTTGCGCAGTATCTGACCGATGGTTTCCTGCGCACCGTTGCGGAAAAGGACTTTGACGGGGTCGAGGACCCGGAGCGCCGCAAACGCAACACCTCGAACCATGAGATCGACATGTGCCCGCTATACGGACGCACCCCCGCCCAGACCCGCGCGCTGCGCGACCCGGACCGGCGCGGCTATCTGCGGTCCCAAGTCATCGCGGGTGAGGAATATCCGGAGTTCCTGTTTGCCGATGGCATGATGCGCGCTGAGTTTGGCGATCTCGACCGCCCGCTGGGCCTGCCCGGTCTGCTGGAGGCCTGCGACGACCCGAACCCGGTGATCTCGCAGGGCGCACAGGCCATGCGTGACGCGCTGTTCGCGGTGGGCGGCGACCGGGTCAATTCGGTCCCGCAGGTGTCGATGATGAACACGCTTTTTCTGCGAGAGCACAACCGGCTGGCCCGAGAGATTGGCGCGCGCCACCCCGCGTGGGACGACAGCCGCGTGTTCGAGACCGCGCGCAACGTGGTGATTGTCCAGTTCATCAAGATCGTGGTCGAGGATTACATCAACCACATCGCCCCCTTCGCAGTGCACCTGATTGCGGACCCTTCGGTCTGCTGGAATTCGCCGTGGAACAAGTCCAACTGGATCACCACAGAGTTCAGCCTGCTCTACCGCTGGCACGCGCTGATCCCGGACGCGATCACCTGGGGCGGCACGGCGTGGCCGATTGGGAAAACCTATTTCCTGAACAACCTGCCGCTGCTGCAAACCGGTCTGAAACGCGGGTTCGAGGATATGAGCGCGCAGGGCGCCGCCCGGTTGGGCCCCCGCAATACCAACGACCACCTGCTGGACATAGAATGGGATTCGACCCGTCAGGGCCGCATTTGCGAGCTGGCCTCTTACAACGCCTACCGCGCCTATCTTGGACAGGCACCGGCCAAGCGGTTCCACGAGATCAGCAGCGACCCGGTGGTCGCGGCGCAACTGGAACGGGCCTATGGCAATGTCGACAAGGTGGATTTCTTTGTTGGCATCTTCTGCGAGGACCGGGTGCCGGGATCGCCCCTGCCCCGCACCATCCTGTCGTTTGTCGCGCTGGACGCGTTTTCGCAGGCGCTGACCAATCCGCTGCTGTCGCAGCATGTCTTTCAGCCGCCAAAGGGATTTGACGACAATGCCGAATTGGAGCATCCGACTTTTTCCCGCTATGGCTGGGAGCAGATACAAACCTGCGGGTCACTGCGCGACGTCATTACCCGCAATGTCGATGCGCCCGAGACTTTGGCCTTTATCGGCATGACCCGCCCCGACTGGCGGGGAGCGTGATCAGAGATTTCCGCAGAAAGCATCCGTGTGCAGCGCGCTGTCAGGGTGAGTTCGGTGCCCACGCACCGGATAAGCTATGATTTGGATAAATTTTTTTGAAATGAGCGGTTCACCTGTGTGGACATTGTCTCTGCAATTCCTATATCCGCAATCGATAGGACGACCTTTTCCATCGGAATAGATGTCCGGGACGACCCGGGCAGCAGATGGGGAATACCATGCGAACAACACCCGACCGCATTCGTCACGCTCTTAGCTTTGAGATTATTGGCATTCTTATGATTGTGCCGCTTGGTTCCTTGGGGTTCGGAATGCACGCCAAGGATATAGGAGCCGTCGCCATCATCGGGACAGCCCTCGCGACGCTGTGGAACTACGTCTACAATCTGATGTTCGATCGCACGATGAAGCGGTTTAAAGGCCGCCTTCAAAAGACAGCCGCCGAGCGTGTCCTGCACGCCGTCCTGTTCGAAGCGGGGCTACTGGTCGCCACCTTGCCGCTGTTGTCTTTGTACCTTGGGATCGGGCTTTGGCAGGCGTTTGTCATGGACATCGCCTTTGTCGTGTTCTTCCTGATCTACGCTTTCGTGTTCAATTGGGTATACGATCAGACGTTCCCCATCTCCCAAGCGATTTAGTTTTCGGTGTCGGTTGGCGCGCCGGGCCGCTAGGTGAATCGTCGGGGTAAGGCGCACGCCTCGTCTTTTGCCTGTAGGCTCATTCGACACAGCAAAGAAAAAGGGCCAACCCCGCAGGGTCGGCCCAAGTCTGTACACCGCTTGTCGCGGCCTGTTCTTGTCGGTCGCGGTTCGCCTCAGGCGACCAGCGCGACCTTCTTGTCTTCATCGTCGAAATAGGCGCTGTGCAGGCTCTTGATGGCCTTTGCCATATCGGCCCTTTCGAGGATGAACTGCGTATCCACATTGCGCGGACCCTGACTGGCCCCGACGGAATAGATGCCGACGCGGTCAAAGGCCTGTAGCCCCCGTTGCAACGTCGCCAAGCCGCTGAGGTCGCGCCCCACCACCGACACAAGCGCCAGCTTGCGGGTGTTGATCTCGGCCTGCGGGTACTTTTCGGCCAAATCCGCCTCGACCCGGCGCAGCGTCTTGAGCGAGGTATCGACGTAATGGGTGACCGTATTGGCGTTGGACACCTTGGACACGATCCGCACCTTGTGCCGGGTCAGGATGTCAAGGATTGAGGAGTCATAGCCCTTTACCCCCACCATGTCCTGCTCGAACACCTCCAGAGCGATCACCTCCAGCCCGGTCACGATTTCAACGCCCGGCGTCTCGGCCGGTTGGTCGTCGATCAGGGTGCCCGGATCGCCGGGATCAAAGGCATTGGTGACGCGCAGTGGCACACCGGCCTGACGCAGGGTTTTGGCCGCCGAGGGATGGATCGCCTCCATCCCGAGGTTCGCCATCTGGTCGGCCACGTCATAGTTGGTGCGGCCCAGCTTTTTGACATTGTCCTCTCCGACGATGCGGGGATCGGCGGAGGACAGGTGGAATTCCTTGTGAATGATCGCTTCGCGCGCACCGGTCTGCGCAGCAAGACGCGAAAACGTCACCTCGGAATAGCCGCGATCAAATTCGCGCATCAGGCCTTCGCGGCACTGGGCATAGCCGGTCACGATGGGCATTTCGGTGGCGGTGTCGATGCCCGCCATGCCCCGGTCCAGACGTTCTTGCAGCGTGACTTCGCCCTCATCGCGCCAGCCGGTCAGGTCCACCAGCCGCGCGTTTACGCCAGAGCGTTGCAACAGCAGCGTGGCGACCAGCGCGGAATGCGCCTCACCCAGACCGGACAGCAATTCGCGAATATGCAGCAGATGCGCGTTCAGGCGGAAATGCCCGTAAGAGCACAGGCGTTGCAGGTCGATCAGGCAGTTACGCGCGCCCTCTATGCGTTCCTGCACAAAGGCGGTGGCCTGTTCGATGTCGCCGGCATGGTCCAGCACATCCTCATGCGCGGCGATCATCGCCTCGCTGGTGCGGCTGAGGGCCTCGTGCCAACCGTGATCGTCCTCGGCATTGGCAAACCGTGCGTAGACGCCCGCCTCACCGGTTTTCTTGTGTTCCAACAGCAGGTTGGTGATCCCGCCAAAGGCAGATACCACAAACACCCGGCCATAAGCCGCCTTGCCATCCGGCAGGAACAGCGTGTCGCGCAGTTCTGCGAGGCGGGACATGCTTGTCCCGCCGATCTTTTCGACTGTGTGGGTCATAGGCTCAGGCCTCTACCTCTTCGGGGGCGGCATAAGATCCGTCTTCGCGGTGGACCTCATTGCCCGTCACCGGCGGGTTGAAGCAGCAGGCCATGACCAGCTCTTCATCCGCTTTCAGGCGGTGACGATCATGTTTGTCCAGCGCGTACATCACGCCCGGCTTGATGTGGTGCACCTCGCCGGTGGCCAGATCGGTGATCGAGCCTTTGCCTTGCATGCAGTACACACTCTCAAAGTGGTTCTTGTACTCGAACACATGTTCCGAGCCCGCCTCAAGGAAAGTGATGTGGAACGAAAACCCCATGCCGTCGTCGGCCAGAAGCATCCGCACACTTGTCCATTGCGCGTCTGATACAACGCGGTCGGGCTGGGTCTTGCTGATCTCTTCGAAGTCTCTGACAATCATATCGGTTACTCCGCTGCCATTTTCTGCGTCGTCAGGACGGACCGCGCCGCCTCTGTCAGGATGTTCAGCCCGTCTTTCAGCACCTCGTCCGGTGTGGTCAGCGGGGCCAGAACCTTGACCACCTCATCCCCGGCACCCGAGGTTTCGATGATCAGACCGTTCTCGAACGCCTCGGCGCAGATCGCGCCCGCCAGATCACCCGAGCCGACATCAACGCCGCGCATCATGCCACGGCCCTTCAGCTTGGCCCCCGGCACCATCGTTGCGATGGTTTCCAACGTGTGTTCGATCATCGTCGCCCGGCGCGCAACATCCTTTTGCAGGGCATCATCGCTCCAGAATTTTTCGATCGCCACGCGAGCGGTGACAAAGGCGTGGTTGTTGCCTCGGAAGGTGCCGTTGTGTTCAGCAGGCTTCCAGATATCCAGTTCCGGCTTGATCAGCAGCGCCGCGAACGGCAGGCCCATCCCGCTAAAGGATTTCGCCATCGGGATCAGGTCCGGCTCAATCCCCATCTCCTCAAAAGAAAAGAACGGTCCGGTCCGACCACAGCCTGCCTGAATGTCGTCGACGATCAGCAGCGCGCCGTGTTCCTTGGCAAGGCGTGCGATGCCCTGCATGAACGCGGGCGATGCGGCGTTCAGACCGCCCTCCCCCTGAACCGGCTCGATGATGAAGGCCGCCGGAGCATCGACACCCGAGGACGGGTTGCCCAGCATCTGTTCGATGATCTCAAGGCTGTCGACGTTCTCGCCAAAGGCACCCTCGAACGGCATGTGTGTCGTGCCGCCCAGCGGCGCGCCGGCCCCGGCGCGTTTGCCCGCGTTGCCGGTGCAAGACAGTGCGCCCATGGTCATGCCGTGAAAGCCGTTGGTAAAGGCGATGATGTTGTGACGTCCGGTGACCTTGCGCGCCAGCTTGATCGCGGCCTCGACGGCGTTGGCGCCGGTCGGGCCGGTGAACATGACCTTGTGGCTCATGCCGCGCGGCTTGAGGATCACCTCCTCAAACGTCTCAAGAAACCGTGCCTTGACGCCGGTGTGCATGTCCAGCCCGTGCGCAATACCGTTTTCGGACAGATGCGCCATCAGAGCGGCCTTCATGTCCGGGTCATTGTGGCCGTAGTTGAGCGAGGAACAGCCCGCCAGAAAGTCGATATAGGTGCGGCCCGCAGCGTCGGTCATTTCGGACCCCAGCGCGGTGGTAAAGACGGTGTCGAACCCACGGCAATAGCTGCGGGCCTCGGATTCACGTCGTTTGAAGATCGTCGGCTTGAAGGTCTGCGATGACATGTCGGTCTCTCTTTTTTCTGATCAGGGAAGGACGGGGGCGCGGGGCGGTCAGGCCGCCTGCGCCATCTCTTCGTCCAGCTTGATGGTCACGAGGTTCTCGGTCTTGTGGCGCTGCTGAAAATGCAGCGACTGCGTGTAGTAGGGCTGAACATCCAACCCCCGGCCCTGCATCCGGCCAAACTTGCGGAACAGCGCCCAGGATGCCTCATTGTCGCCGGTGATGGTGGTCTGCAAACGCGTCACATCCTCACAAACCTCACGGTCGAGAATGGATTGCAGCATCAGGCCGCCCAGACCCATACCGCGCGCCTTTTCGGACACCGCGACCTGCCACACAAACAGCGTGTCGGGATCGTTGGGCGGGATATAGGCCGACACCCAGCCGACAGGCTGACCGTCGAGTTCGGCCACGACACAGGTGTCGGCAAAGTGGTCGCACTGCAAAAGGTTGCAGTACATCGAGTTTTCATCGAGCGGCTTGCAGGCGCGCACCAGTTCCCAGATCCCCGCGCCATCCTCTGCCGTCGGGCACCGGAGGGAAGGAAGGTTGGAACGTGTGATATCGCGCGCGTGTCGCATCTGATGCAGTCTCCTTGATTGCTTTGAATGGTACTTAGCGCAGCGCAGCATATATTTCAACGTGCAAAGCATATTTTGTGGATAATCGGCATAATAGGGCATGCAGACACCCATATGGGCCAATTTACCCTTAGATTTGCGAAACATTATTCTCTTTGAACGGCGCACACGCGCCTTGTAGGATAGGTAATCTTTAGGACTGGACACCCGATGGACCGTGTTGACACCTGCCTGATCGCCATCCGCCGCATCCTGCGCGCGACAGAGCTTTACAGTCGCGAACTGAAGCTGGCCGCCGGGGTCACGGCCGTACAGTTTCGGGTGCTCCAGATCATCGGTGAGCGCGATCACGCGACGGCCAAGGAAATCTCTGTCCAGATGCGCGTGTCACAAGCGACGGTGACATCGCTGGTCGACAAACTGGTGCGACAGGACCTCGCGATGCGGGAAAAATCAGAGACGGACCGCCGCCAGATCAATATCCACATCACCGCCAAGGGCCGTGAGACACTGGCCGAGGCCCCGGACCCGCTGCAACAGCGATTTGTGCGCAAGTTCGCCGCGATGGAGGACTGGGAACAGGCGATGCTGGTGTCCAGCCTTGAACGCGTGGCGGCGATGCTGGACGCCGAGGATCTGGACGCCTCGCCGGTGCTGGACACGGGCGATATCAAACACGCACTGGATCACTGACGTCTGGCTCAGGCCGGTCCCGCTGTCCGACTGCATCCGCCCGAAAGACGACCGCCTGCCGCCAGCAAGTCCTGCAGGCCGCAGTTGCCGCGCACCAGATCGTCCAGCGTGACCATGTCGAGTTCATGATAGAACGCCTCTAGGGCGCGGACCACATAGCCACGCAACCGGCATACCGACACCAACGGGCAGGTGTTATTGTCGGGGTCAAAACACTCGGCAAAGGGAATGTCGGTCTCGAACAGGCGAAAAACCGCACCGATCGAAATACCGCTTGCCGGTTTGGCAAGGCGGATGCCCCCGGTACGCCCGCGCAGCGTTTCGATGAAACCCTCTGCCTGCAACTGCTGCACCACGCGCGCGACGTGGTTGGTCGAAGCATTGCAGTCGGCGGCGATGTCCGAGGTCCGCACCAGATCCCGACCGTTCACCGCGCAATACATCAGCACGCGGGCCGCCAGATTGGTTCTTATGGTCAGGCGCATCGTCCCTCCGACAGGTTTGATCGCCATATTTCACATCTGCGCTGCGGATTTCTTTGATCCGGATCAAATCGCGACTGACCATCGTGGGCTAAGGCCGATGCGAAACCAGGAAATCCCTAACAAGGATGCAGAAAATAATGTCCACCGGACAGACCCGCGCAGGATCCCCGGCCCGTGGCGCGGCGCTCTCGTTGGGGGCGTCGCTGATCTGGCTGGCGCAGGCTGCGCTCATCGCGCGCGTTCTGGCCGATCTGCTATCCGGCGCGGCGGGCCTGTCGCCTGTGATTGCGGCGCTGGGGATCTTCGCGCTCGCCGCCCTGCGTGCCGTGCTGGATGCCACCGCACAGCGCAGCCTTGCCAGTGCCGCCGCCGCACAGATAGACGCCCTCCGGCAAGAGATACTCGACACCGAGACCCGCGCTGCCACACCATCCGCCCTGGGGAGCGCCGGGGCCATCGCCGCGTTGATTGCCGAAAAGTTGGAGGCGCTGCGCCCCTACGTACTGCGCTATCGCCCTGCCCGTCTGCGGGTCACCGTCCTGCCGCTGGTAATCCTGTGCATCGCGGTCTGGTACAGCTGGGCCGTGGCGCTTGTCCTCTTGATGGCTGGCCCGCTGATTCCGGTGTTCATGGCGCTGGTCGGCTGGGCCGCCAAAGAGGCCAGCGCGCGGCAGATGCATGAAATCGGACAGTTGAGCGACATCCTTGTCGACCGGCTGGCGGCGCTGTCGGACCTGCGCCTGATCGGTGCCGGCGGGCCTGTGGTTGCCTCATTTGCCGAGGCCTCGGAAGGGCTGCGCGACCGCACGATGGCGGTGCTGCGCATCGCTTTCCTGTCCTCGACCGTGCTGGAGCTTTTTTCGGCGCTTGGGGTGGCCATGGTGGCGGTCTGGGTCGGCTTTTCGCTGCTGGGACAGGTCGGATGGGGCACATGGGGCGCGCCGTTGACGCCTTTTGCCGGGATTTACCTGTTGCTGCTGGCCCCGGAATTTTTCCAACCGTTGCGCGACCTTGCCGCCGCATGGCACGACAAGGCCGCCGCCGAGGCGGTGCAGACCGAATTGCAGACCTGGCGCGAAGACATGCGCCCGCAGGTGCTGGGGCGCGGTGCTCATGCAACCGGACCGCAGTTTGACGGGTTGCGGTGCATGCAGCTGACGCTCAACCACGGCGACCACCGCCTGATCTGGCCGGATTTTCAGGTCCGCCCCGGTGAAAGCCTTGCGATCACGGGCGAAAGCGGTGTCGGCAAGACAACGCTGTTGCGGCTGCTGGCCGGACTGGAACGCCAAGGGTCCGGAAGTGTCACGCTGGGCGGGATAGTGCTGGATGCCGAAAACGCCGACGCGTGGCGGGCGCGGATCGGCTGGATGCCGCAGGCCCCGCATTTCCTGAACCGCTCGCTGCGGTTCAACATCGGCTTTGGTGGCCCTCTCGATCCGGCAACGCTGGACCGGGCACGGCTGACGCCAGTGATCGCCACGCTGCCAAAGGGCGTGCTGACGCCGCTGGGCGAACGCGGTGCCGGGCTGTCCGGGGGTGAGGCGCGGCGCGTCATGCTGGCCCGCGCCCTGCACGGCGGGCCGGACGTGATACTGGCCGATGAGCCAACCGCCGATCTGGACACCCAAACCGCGCAGGATGTCATCGACGGGTTGATGGGGTTTGTCGCGGCGGGTGGCACGTTGATCGCCGCCAGCCATGACCCACGCCTGATCACGCGCATGGACCGCGAATTGCGGCTGAGGGGGAAGGTATGACCGCTCTGATCCGGATCGCTGCCCTGTTGTTGCGCGGTGAGCGCCGCACCTTTCTGCGCGGCTTTGCGCTGGCCATGATCGTGCTGCTCATGGGGGTATCCCTGCTGGGCCTGTCGGGCTGGTTCATCACCGCCGCCGCCGCGGCGGGCCTTGCCGGAGCGGGCGCGGTCTTTAACGTCTTCGCGCCCTCGGCCCTGGTGCGCTTTCTGGCGCTGGGGCGCACGGCGGCGCGCTATGGAGAACGGCTTGCCACCCATGACGCGACGCTGCGCGCGCTGTCAGGCCTGCGTGTCCGTCTGCTGGAGGGGCTGCTGGCCAGCCCGTACCGGTCGTTGGAACGCCTGCGCGCCAATGCGGCTCTCAACCGCGTGACGGCAGACATCGACGCGCTGGACGGGGTCGCCCTGCGGCTGGTGCTGCCGGGACTGGCGGGACTGGCCGTGATCGCCCTGACGGCGGTTGCACTGTGGGGTCTGGTGCATCCGTGGGTCGGTCTGACCGTGGGGCTTGGATATGCTGGTCTGCCCAGCCTTGTTTTCCTTATAGGCCAGAGGCTTGCCCGCCGTCCCTCGCGCCGGGCTGAGGCGGCGATGCAAGCCACGCGCAGCCGTATGGTCGATCTTGTCGCCGCGCGCGAGGATCTGACCGTCTACGGCCAGTTGCAGGCGATGCGCGGGACCGTCGGCTCTGCCATCACGAGGCATGGTGCGGCCCAGGCGGATGTTGACCGGATCGAGCGGCGCATGGGCATGGGTCTGGACCTGACCGGCGCGGGCGTCACGGCGGCGACGCTGGCCATCGGAGGCACGCTGGCCGACGCAGGGGCCATCAGCGCAGCGCAGGCCGCCATCGGGATCTTTGCGGCCCTCGCCCTGTCAGAGGCGGTCGCCCCGGTGCGGCGCGCCCTGACAGAGATCGGGCGCATGGTTCCCGCTGCGCGGCGCATCTTGCCCTCGGTTGTCACCCCGGCCAATACCGCATCGACCACTCCGGACAAAGCACCGGCCCTCAGGGACAGCACCCTGCGGCTGGACGGGGTCACCCGTCGGCGAAGCGCTGCGGGCCTGCCCCTGTTTGCCCCGATCAGCCTGAGTGTCGCGCCCGGTGAAACCCTTGCCCTGACCGGACCAAGCGGGTCCGGCAAGAGCACCGTTCTGCTGTTGGCTGCCGGTCAGATTCGTCCCGACATAGGCCCCGAAAAAGGCACTGTGACCTTTGGCGGACACCCCGTCGCGGCCTTGTCCCGGGACGCCTTGCAATCCCTCATCGCAATGGTGCCACAACGCCACGCGCTGATCGCTGGCACTGTGGCCCAGAACCTGCGGCTGGCCGCGCCGGGGGCCGAGGACGAAACGCTGTGGGCGGCGTTGCGTGCCGTTCATCTGGACAGAACAGTGAGCGCACGCGGCGGGCTGGCCTTGCCGCTGGGGTTTCGCGGCGCGGGCCTGTCCGGAGGAGAGGCACGGCGCCTTGTGCTGGCCCGTGCGATCCTGCACCGCCCTGCCCTGTTGCTGCTGGACGAGCCGACAGAGGGGTTGGACAGCGCCACCGCGCAGGCCGTTCTGGCAGGTCTTCGACAGGCCCTGCCGCACGCGGCCATCCTGATGGCCGCGCACCGGCCTGAGGAAACCGGCTTTGCCGATCGCTGTGTGTCCCTGCAGACGGTCGACTGACACACACCGGATTTTTCCACATTTCAGATGCCAATTTTGATCTGCATCAAAAACACATTTCCGGTTTGGAATATAAAGCAGTTAATTCGCACCTGAGATGCGGAATAACTCACAATGTATTAGGAGCCAAACAATGGAGATCGGACTGGTCGAGCTGTCGCGCCTGCAGTTTGCGATGACGGCCATGTATCACTTTCTCTTCGTGCCGCTGACTTTGGGTCTGTCGATCCTCGTGGCGATCATGGAGACCGTCTATGTCATGACGGGCCGCCCCATCTGGCGGCAGATGACGAAATTCTGGGGCACGCTGTTCGGGATCAACTTTGTCCTTGGCGTGGCCACCGGCATCACCATGGAATTCCAGTTCGGCATGAACTGGTCCTACTACAGCCACTATGTCGGCGACATCTTTGGCGCGCCGCTTGCCATCGAGGGGCTGATGGCCTTTTTCCTTGAGGCGACATTTGTCGGGCTGTTCTTTTTCGGCTGGGATAAGCTGTCGCGCGTACAGCACATGGTTGTTGCCTGGCTGGTGGCGATCGGGTCCAACTTTTCGGCGCTGTGGATCCTGATCGCCAACGGCTGGATGCAGAACCCGGTGGGCGCCGCGTTCAACCCCGAGACCATGCGGATGGAGATGACGTCCTTCTTTGACGTGGTGTTCAACGAGGTGGCGCAGGCGAAATTCGTGCATACCGTCAGCGCAGGCTACGTGACCGCATCGGTCTTTGTCCTTGGCGTGTCGGCATTGTACCTGCTGCAAAACCGGCACAAGGATCTGGCCCGCCGGTCCATCGCCGTGGCCTCGGCCTTTGGTCTTGCCGCCGCGCTGTCGGTTGTCGTGCTGGGAGACGAATCCGGCTATTCCGCCAGCCACACCCAAAAGATGAAGCTGGCCTCGCTGGAAGCCATGTGGGAAACGGAACCCGCGCCCGCCTCTTTCACGCTGATCGGCCTTCCTGATCGTGAAGCGCGTGAAACCCACTACGCGGTGCATATCCCGTGGGCCATGGGCTTGATCGGCACGCGGTCCCTGACCGAAGAAATCCCCGGCATCAACGATCTGGTGGACGAGGCCGAAGAGCGCATTCGCGAAGGTCTGCTGGCCTATGACGCGCTGATGACCATCCGCGAACAGCGCGACGCCACCCCGCAAGAGGTGCGCGACAGCTTTGAGGCACATTCAGAGAACCTTGGTTTTGCCCTGCTGCTGAAGCGCTACGTCGATGACCCGCGCGAGGCCACAGAGACCCAGATCAAACAGGCCGCCGACGACACGGTCCCCGGCGTCGCCCCGCTGTTCTGGGCGTTCCGCCTGATGGTCGCGCTTGGGTTCAGCTTTATCGCCGTGATGGCCTATTTCTTCTATCGGGCCTCGTTCCGGAACATGCAGTTCCCGCGCTGGTCGCTATACGCCGCCGTCGCGATCATCCCGACGCCGTGGATTGCCGCTGAACTGGGGTGGTTCGTGGCCGAGTTCGGACGTCAGCCCTGGACGGTGGACGGCGTGCTGCCAACGGCCCTGTCCGCCAGCCACCTGAGCATCGCCGACCTGCTGATCACGCTTGCAGGGTTCATCACCTTCTACACGGTCCTGTTCGTGATCGAGATGAGCCTGATGGTGAAATACATCCGCAAAGGCCCTTTTCAGGACGTCGCCGAAACCGAAGCCTGGCAGCAACACCACACGCACCGGCTGCGCGGCCATGATAGCCAAGACCCCTTTGCCCCCAATCCGGCGGAGTAAGACAGATGATCCTCTTTGAACTGATCGACTTCGACACGCTGCGTGTCATCTGGTGGGCCCTGCTGGGCGTCCTTCTGATCGGCTTTGCCCTGACCGATGGTTTTGACATGGGGGTCGGCGCGCTGCTGCCCTTCGTCGCCAAGACTGACGTGGAACGGCGCGTGGCCATCAACACCATCGGCCCGGTCTGGGAAGGCAACCAAGTCTGGTTCATCCTTGGCGGCGGCGCGATCTTTGCCGCATGGCCGCCGCTGTACGCGGTCAGCTTTTCGGGCTTCTACCTTGCGATGTTTGTGGTTCTGGCCGCCTTCATCGTGCGCCCGGTGGCGTTCAAGTACCGGTCCAAACGCGACGGTGCCAAGTGGCGCGCGCGGTGGGACTGGGCGCTGTTCGCCGGGGGTGCGGTGCCTGCCCTGCTCTTTGGCGTGGCCGTGGGCAACGTGCTGCTGGGGGTGCCATTTCACCTGACCCAGGACCTGATGCCGATGTATGACGGCACCTTCGCGACGAAGTTCGTGGGCCTCCTGCGTCCCTTCGCGCTGCTGGCCGGTGTGGTGTCACTGTCGATGCTCTTGATGCACGGCGCGGCCTGGCTGACGCTCAAGACCGATGGCATCGTCGCAGAGCGCGCGCGCCGGTACGGCACGGTTGCGGGTATGGTGGCTGCGGGCGGCTACGCGCTGGCCGGGCTTTGGCTGGCGGTTGGCGTCGATGGCTTTGCCCTTGCCGGAGACGTGGTCGCCAACGGTCCGTCCAACCCGCTGTATTCCGAGGTCACACGCGGTGGCAGCTGGCTGTCGGCCTATGCTGATCGACCGTGGATCGCCGTCGCCCCGGTGATGGGCTTTGTCGGAATCGCCATGGCCGTGCTGGGCCTGCGGGCGGGGCGCGAGGTGTCGACCCTGCTCTGGTCCAAGCTGGGCATCACCGGGATCATCGCCAGCGTCGGCCTGACGATGTTCCCCTTCATCCTGCCCTCTACCGTCGATCCCGACAGTTCACTGACGGTCTGGGACGCCTCCAGTTCACACCAGACACTGTTCATCATGCTGGTGGTCACGGCGATCTTTATGCCGCTGATCCTGATGTACACCGCCTGGGTCTACAAGGTGCTCTGGGGCAAGGTCACAGAGGCTGACGTCACCGAAAACGCCGAAACTCTCTACTGAAAAAGGATACTAAAATGAAACGTTTCACCTCTCTTCTGGCGGCTGCGGCCATCGCCCTCAGCGCGGTTTCGGCCACTGCCCCCGCCGCGTTGGCCGAGGGCGCAAAACCCGGGCTGTTCGTCAACCTGACGACCGACGACACGTGGTCGGCGGCCAAGGCGATCATGTTCGCCCACCAAAAGGCCCTGAAAAACGGGCATGAGCCGGTGGCGATCTGGCTGAACGTCCGCGCGGTCTATCTGGCGGACAAGAAACGTCCCAGCCATATCCCCGGACCGATGGCCGATGCGGGCACCTCTATTCAGGACATGCTGACGAATTTCATCGCCGATGGCGGTCAGGTGATCATGTGCAGCGCCTGTTCGGCGGCCGCCGGTCTGACCAAGGCGGACTACATCGACGGCGTCACGATGGGCACTTGGCCCGTCGTCGAAGGGCTGCTGTTCGATCCCGACGTCAAAACTCTGGCCTGGTAACAAAGGAAAGACACGATGTGGTATTTCGCCTGGCTTCTCGGTCTGCCGCTGGCCGCCGCCTTTGCCGTGCTGAACGCGATCTGGCTGGAACTGCGCACCGACGCCTGTTTCGCCGAAGAAGGTGACTGTCCCGTGGGAGAGCATCACCACTGATCCCGAGACATCCGCCGTCAATCGTCCCGGCGGCGGATTTCCCCACCGGGGCGGGTTTCAACATCCCGCCCCGGTCCCAAAGGGACATCATCGCAGGTTCCGAGTGGTTAACCGTTTCACGGCCCGGACGGGCCGAATAGCGCGCAAACACATTCAAACTTCTTGACGTGTATCAGGACCGCCTCGCGCAACAGAACCCCCCATTCATGTTTACCTAACGGAGGAGTCACATGACAAACCCCACCTTCACCCCGTCCCGACGAGGTTTCCTCGCGCTCGCGGCCGGAGCCGGTGCCTTGGCCGCCACAGGCGCGGCACGGGACGCGCAGGCGCAGACCGCCACCAAGGCAAAGATCGTGATCATCGGTGCCGGTGCGGGTGGCACGTCGCTGGCCAACCGCCTTGTCCGCCGTCTGGACGGGGCCGAGATCACATTGGTCGACCCCCGCGCAGAGCATCTGTATCAACCGGGCCTCTCGCTGGTGGCCGCTGGTTTGAAACCCGCAGATTACGTTCTGTCCAAGACAACCGACTGGCTGCCCAAAGGCGTGACCCTTGTGGCCGAAGCCGCTGCCGCCATCGACGCCGAGGCCAAGACCGTCGCCACCGCCAGTGGCAAGACGCTGCCCTATGATTTTCTCGTGTTGGCCCCGGGCCTTGTGCTGGATCACGACGCAATCGAAGGATTCTCGCTTGATCTTGTCGGACAGAACGGCATCGGCGCACTCTACGCCGGGCCGCAATACGCCGCCGCCACGTGGAAAGCCGCGCAGACCTTTACCCAGACCGGCGGCATCGGGCTGTTCACCCGCCCCGCGACCGAGATGAAATGCGCAGGCGCGCCGTTGAAACACACGTTCCTGATCGAGGACATCGCCCGCACCAATGGCACGCGAGGCAAGATGGACATCACCTACATGGCCAACAATGACAGCCTGTTCGGTGTGCCCATCGTGTCCGAAAAGGTTCGCATGATCTTTGGCGACCGCGACATCGCCCCGGCCTATTCCCATGTCCTGAGCGCCATCGACCCCGGCAAACGCACCGCCACCTTCCAGACCCCCGGTGGCCCGGTCGAGCGGGACTATGACTATATCCACGTCATCCCCCCGCAACGCGCACCCGAAGTGATCCGCCAATCCGGCCTCAGCTGGGCCGACAAATGGACCGATCAGGGCTGGGTCGAGTGCGACAAGGCCAGCCTGCGGCACCTACGCTATGACACCATCTGGGCGCTGGGTGACGTCGCCGGCGTGCCCAAGGGCAAGACCGCCGCCAGCGTCAAATGGCAGGTCCCGGTGGTCGAGGACGGGCTGATCGCCGCCATCGAGGGGCGTGACCCGGTCGACACTTACAACGGCTATACCTCTTGCCCGATGATCACCCGCGTGGGCCGCGCGATGCTGGTCGAGTTCGACTACAACAACAACCTCGTGCCCTCTTTCCCCGGCGTGATCGCCCCGCTCGAAGAGCTCTGGATCAGTTGGCTGATGAAAGAAGTCGCCCTGAAAGCCACCTACAACGCCATGCTGCGCGGCCGCGCCTGAGGAGATCCAGCCATGAAAGACATGACCTTCGGCACCATAATTGCCGTCTTTGAGGAAATCTTTGGCCGGGGCCTGTTCTGGGCCATGGTCGTGGCCGCCGTTATTGTCACGATGGCCTACCTGTACGTGTTGATCCGCGACCGCAGCATCAGCTGGCAAAAGTTCCTGCTGGCGCAGCTTTCTATGCCCATCGGCGCGGTGGCAGCGGTCTGGTTTGTGCTCTTGATGACGCACTCCAGACTGACCGACCTCGGCGGCCCGGTGGATGTGATCGTCTTCCTCGGTATCGCCGTGGCGGGCGCTGTCGGACTGGCGATCCTTGTCTACACCGTTCAATCGCTGATCGCCCCCCGCCGCTACGGCGACGACTAGCGGAACGACGCGCCCGCGGCGGTTTCTGGATCAACGCGGGTGCAACGGCCCAAAACGGAACCTGCATCGGCACGAAGCTACTGAAAAACACTGAAATCGGGAATTATTGGCGCACCCAAGAGGATTCGAACCTCTGACCTCTGCCTTCGGAGGGCAGCGCTCTATCCAGCTGAGCTATGGGTGCTTCGGCGGTCTCTATAGCCGCTCGGTGATGGTGCTGCAATGGGGCTTGATGAAAACCCTCAGGGCTTTTGACCGCTGGCCAGCATCGTCATCTCCGGGATCATCGGCCCCACCGTGACCCCGGAGAAGCCGGCCGCCGCCACCCTGTCCTGCAACCATCCGGCGTCCAGCGACCGGGCTTCGGGGGTAAAGGCCGTGTGCTGCAACTGCCAGAGCGCGGCCAGCACCGGTCCGGTCCGATCCTCATGGACGACAAAGTCATGTATCAGGATCAACCCGCCGGGGTTCAGCACGTCAAAGGCCTGACTGATCAGACGGTCGTGGGTCTCACCCGGTACGCCGGAAAAGAGGTAGGACATCAGCACAATGTCCTGACCCTTGGGCCAGTCTGCCTCCAGCGCGTTGCCTTCCAGATAGGTTATCCGGTCAGACAGTCCGGCCTCGGCCACGTACTTTTTGCCCAGCTTGGCGACATTGGGAAACTCAAGAACGGTCGAGGTCAGGTCCGGATTGGCCTTGCACAGGGTGATGTCAAAGGCCGCCGTACCGCCCCCTACATCCAGCATCTTGCGCTTGCCCGTCAGGTCAATCGACCGCGCCAACTGCCGCGCAGGACCAAGCGACCCGGCGTGCTGGCTTTCGGAATACAGCCGCGCCTCATCGGGATCGGAAAACCAGTCGGCATAGGAGGCGGTGTCGTCCTCTTCCATCTCGCCGGTCAGGGCCCCTTCGAGTTGATCCATCAGGGGGTACATCTGGCGCCCAACCTGCAACCGAAGGTAATCCGAGAAATCGTATTTCGCGCCCTGCACCAGAAAGGCCTTGGCAGCGGGGGCGTTCGAATAGCGCCCATCCTCAACCGCGATCAGGCCCATGCCGGCCAGTGCCGTCAACAAGGTGGTCGCGCGATCCTTGTGAACATCCGCTTCCCTTGCCAACTCTTCCGCGCTCAGCGAGCCTTCGGCGAGATGGGTAAAGACATTCATCTCCAGCGCCGCGAACAGCGCCTTGGACCCCATGAACCCAAAGGCTATCTGCGAAATTTCGTCGGCTTCGGTCAGCAGTGTCATGCAAGGGCCCCGTGGTTATTGCGTCCCCCACACCCTGCCAAACGACCGCCCGGAATTGAACCTTAGTTCAGAAAATCACCCAGGCTCAGGCCGCCCCTGCCCGGTATTGCGTCGTTTCAGCCGAAAAGATCATGCGCAAGTTCCAGCGCGTCGATCAGCGCGTCGACCTCGGCGTTGGTGTTGTACAGACCAAAGCTCGCCCGGCAGGTGGCCGTGACGCCCAGAAAATCCATCAGCGGCCCGGCACAGTGATGCCCGGCCCGCACCGCGACACCCTTTTTGTCAAGGATGGTCGAGATGTCATGCGCGTGGCCCGCCCCCTCCATCGTGAAGGAAAAGATTGCCGCCTTGTCGGGGGTCGTCCCCTGCACGCTCAACCAGTTCAGACCGTCCAGACGGGTCCGCGCATAATCGCGCAAGGCTTTCTCATGGGCGGCGATGTTCTCCATCCCCAGACCCATCATGTACTCCAGCGCGACGCCCAGACCGATCTGCTGGACGATGCCGGGGGTGCCGGCCTCGAACTTCATCGGCGGGTCGTTCCATGTCACCTCGTCCTTGTGGACCTCACGGATCATGTCGCCGCCACCCATGAAGGGGCGCATCTCATCCATCCGCGCCTTGGCGATCCAGATCGCACCCGAGGCAGAGGGACCATACAGCTTATGCCCGGTGATGGCATAGAAATCACAGCCGATATCGGCAACATTCACTGGCATGTGGACCGTCGCCTGCGATCCATCGACCAGCACCGGAACGCCTTTGGCGCGGGCACCCTCGCAGATGGTTTTCACATCCACCACCGTGCCCAGCACGTTGGACAGATGGGTGACGGCGACCAGCTTGGTCTTGGGACCGATGGCGTCGATCACCTTTTGCGGGTCCAGATAGCCGGTGGAATCCACGTCGACCCATTTGATCACCACCCCCTGCCGCTCACGCAGGAAATGCCAGGGCACGATATTGGCGTGATGCTCCATCACCGACAGCACGATCTCATCGCCCGGTTCCAGATTGGGCATCGCCCAGCCATATGCCACAAGGTTGATCCCCATGGTGGTGCCGGTGGTATAGACGATCTCTTCGGCATCCTTGACGCCCAGAAAGCGCGCGATGATCTCTCGCACGCCCTCATATTTGTCGGTCGCAAGGTTTGACAGGTAATGCAGACCCCGATGGACGTTGGCGTATTCCTCGGCATAGCCGCGCGTCACCGCGTCGATCACCACCTGCGGTTTCTGCGCCGATGCCCCGTTGTCGAGATAGACCAGCGGCTTGCCGTTCACCTCACGCGAAAGGATCGGAAAATCGGCGCGGATCTTGTCGACGTCATACATAGTCTGTCATTCCTTCGGGTGTGACCCCGGCGAGGGTCAGTAAGAGCGAGACGGCAAACGCCATCGCGAGCATGCCCAATACCAAGACGGCCAAGGCACGCAAGGGTCCGCCCAGTTCATGCGCTTCATCCAAAAAGTTTACCGCGATCCAGACGCCAAGGGCGGTCACTATCATGGTGCCCAGCCCCACCAGCATTGCCGAGATCGGCACAAGCAACAACATCACCGCCTGAACGAGAACCCGCAGGCCTTGCATCCAGATCATCAGCAGGGCGATTTCCTCGATCCGCGCCTTGCCACCGAACAACCGACCCATCCATGTCAGTGCAAGGATGCTGGCCGCCAGTGCGCCGCCCTGCATGACAACAAACATCACCGGACTGGCAAGAAAGGCCGGGATACCGGCGGGGTTCATCAGCAAAGAGACGGAAAAAATCAGCGCGTTCAGCACAACGACCAGCGCGAATGCGGTCCACAGCGCCTCTCGCCCGGGGCGGATCGACAGCAGCAGGGCGGCGACCTCACGCGGGTTCGTCACGCTTTGCAGCGCCAGTTTCAGGTAACCGTCCAGGGTCACACCGCGCCCTTTTCTACACCCGGTCCCGCCAGCTTGCGCGCCTCGCGCAGCCCCGTGGTCCAGAACCAGAGAAAGACCGCCAGCCAGACAGCCCCCACCAGCGTCAAAGCGCCCCCCGTGCCGATGAACCCTGCCACCAATCCATGGAGCAAAGCCAAGGGCGACGCTGCCAAAAGCGCCCAGAACAGCGCCAGACGGGTTTCGTACCCGCCCACCGGACGACCGATACCCTTGGCCACGATCTGGCTCAATCCGGCGATGACATAAAAGATCAAAGGCAGGAAGATCACCGTCGCCAGCAGCGCGCCGCCCAGAGCCGGGTCAAGGTCTGTGCCCTTCAGATGCGCGTCGCGCGCCAGTTTGGGCAGTTGCGCGATGAACATCACGCCACAGGCCCCCATGACGTAGGCCAGCGCGCGCGGTTCGCTGACCCCGCGCGCCAGTAGCGCGCGCAGGGTTTGACCGGGCCTGCGATAGCTGGCCGCGATATCGCTGGTGACAGGCACCGCTCAGCCGCGCCGACGCGCCAGCCAGGCCGACACACGCTCGACCAGTTCTTCTTGCAGGCTCTCGTCCTCGATCTCCTGCACCGCCTCGGCGATAAAGGCGATGGTCAGCAGATCCTCGGCGGTGCCGCGCGGCACGCCACGGGCGCGCAGGTAAAACAGCCCCTCTTCGTCGATCGCACCAGAGGTGGAGCCATGCGAACAGGCCACGTCGTCGGCGTAGATTTCCAGTTCCGGCTTGGCAAGGAACTGGCTGTCGCCGTCCAGCAGCAGCGATTGGCTGATCTGGTAGCCATCGGTCTTCTGCGCCCCCGGTTTCACCAGGATCTTGCCCTGGAACACCCCGGTCGCGCCATTGCGCAGCACCTTCTTGAACACCTGACGGCTTTCGCAATTCACCGCGTCATGGGTGACAAAGATGGTGTCATCGTGGTGGAACGCGCCGTCGCCCATGCAGGCCCCGGCCACATGCGCCACCGCGTCGTCGCCGGTGATGTCGATCACCACCTCGTTGCGCGTCAGCACGCCGTTCACGGTCAGGGTAAAGCTTTTGAAGGTGCTTTCCTTGCCCAGACGCGCAAAGATATGCGTGGCGGCGCGGCGCTCATGGTCACGGCCCTGCGCGCGGATATGGTGCAGCGTGGCATTGTCAGCCACATCCACCTCGATGCACTTGTTAAAGCGCGCGGCAGCAGGTCCGTTTTCAAGGAGCGTCACCTCGGCACCCGCGTCCAGCTTGATCACGTGATGCAGGATCGCGTCAGAGGTGTCGGCCTCGTGGCGATAGATCAGGTTGATCGGTTTGGACACCTTGCCAGTGACATGGATCAGCACGCCGTCGCTGGCAAAGGCGGTGTTCAGCGCGGCCAAGGGGCGCGCCACCGGGGTTTGACCGTCAGTCTCAAGAACACCGTACAAGTCCTTGGCCCAGTGGATATCTTTCACATCGGCCAGACGGTCGATGGTGACCCCCTCAAGGCTGAGATCATCGGACTCCTCAGCAGAGAACACCCCGTCCACGAAGACGATTTTCAGCCGGTCGCGCGCGGCAAACAGCGGCGCTTCGTCGTCGGCCTCCAGCACGGCGGCCGTGGGCGCATCCGCCGACACCAGCGTCTCGGGGCGGGTATACTTCCAGTATTCGTCACGGGCGGTGGGCAGACCCATGGCCCGCAGACGCGTCAGAGCATCGCGGCGCGCAGGCTCGCTCCACCCGCCTTCGGGCAGCGTCAGCGCGGACAGCCGCGCCTCTGTTGCGTCCACCTTGGTTTGGGGCAAGGCCATTACGCAACCTCCCCAAGGATGTCGGCATAACCGTTCTTCTCGACCTCAAGCGCCAGCTCGGGGCCGCCGGTCTTGATGATGCGGCCATCGGCCATGATATGCACCACGTCCGGTTTGATGTGGTCCAGCAGGCGCTGGTAGTGCGTGATGACAAGGAACCCGCGGCCCGCATCGCGCAGGGCGTTCACACCGTCCGCCACCAGCTTCATCGCGTCCACGTCAAGGCCCGAGTCGGTCTCATCGAGGATGCACATCTTGGGTTCCAGCATCGCCATTTGCAGGATCTCGTTGCGCTTTTTCTCACCACCGGAAAAGCCGACGTTGACCGGCCGCTTGAGCATCTCGGCGTCGATTTTCAGCGACTTGGCCTTTTCGCGGATCACCTTGAGGAACTCGGCAGAGGACATTTCCTCCTCGCCACGCGCCTTGCGCTGCGCGTTCACAGCCGTGCGCAGAAAGGTCATATTGCCGACGCCGGGGATTTCAACCGGGTACTGGAACGCAAGGAACAGACCGGCAGCGGCGCGGTCTTCGACCTCCATCTCCAGCAGGTCTTCGCCTTCCAGCGTGGCAGCGCCTTCGGTGACTTCATAGCCGTCCTTGCCCGACAGGACATAGGACAGGGTCGACTTGCCAGAGCCGTTCGGCCCCATGATCGCGTGCACCTTGCCCGCCTCGACGGTCAGGTCGACGCCCTTGAGGATTTGCTTGTCCTCTTCTTCAAGTTTGACGTGCAGGTTCTTGATTTCCAGCATTTTTAGTCCTTCTCAAGTCTGGCCAGTCGCGCACCTTTGCCAACGGGCGGGCGCGAGGGTGTTCTATGGTTTGGGGCGGTGGATCAGTCGATCACCACCGCGGTGCCGCTGGCCGAAACCATCAGCATATTGTTGATCACTTCATAATCGAGGTCGACGCCCACAACGGCGGTGCCACCGATGGACGCGGCGCGCTCTTCCAGTTCCCGCAGCGCGGTTTCGCGGGCTTCTTGCAGGCTGGCCTCATAGGCACCCGAGCGACCGCCTATGATATCGGTGATCCCGGCAAAGATGTCGCGGAATACGTTGGCGCCAAGGATCGCCTCACCCACCACGATGCCCTTGTAGGCGGTGATGCGGCGGCCTTCGATGGCCGGGGTCGTGGTGACAATCATCGTTCAACTCCAAGATCTTGCGAAACTTCGTTCAGGTAAGACACCTGCCAAAAGATCCATCCGCGCTGTCGTTACAGCGGCCCCCACATGCCCCACAAATTGCAGAGCCGGGTGCCAAAGAGGCTGGGTTCACAGTCGCGGACCCGCATGGCCGTCTCCACGTCTATCCCGTAAAGGAAGGTCGGGTCGTACTGCGGACCGGCGGCCAGCGCCGGTTCCTGCAAGCCAACACCGCCGACCAGCATCATAACGCCCGCCAGCAGCAGACCCGCCAGTCCGACCCGCCGCAGCATCAGCCCACGGACCCTTCAAGCGAGATCGCCACCAATTGCTGTGCTTCCATGGCAAACTCCATCGGCAGCGCCTGCAACACGTCGCGGCAGAACCCGTTGACCACAAGGGCGACGGCCTCTTCCTCATCCATGCCGCGCTGACGGCAATAGAACAGCTGGTCGTCGTCCACCTTGGAGGTCGTCGCCTCGTGTTCGACGCGGCTGCTGTTGTTCTTGACCTCGATATAGGGGACCGTATGCGCCCCGCATTTATCCCCGATCAACAGCGAGTCGCACTGCGTGTAGTTGCGCGAATTCTTGGCCTTGGGGTGCATCGACACCAGCCCGCGATAGGTGTTTTGCGCCACGCCTGCGCTGATCCCCTTGGACACGATGCGCGACCGCGTATCGCGGCCCAGATGGATCATCTTGGTGCCGGTGTCGGCCTGCTGGTGGTTGTTGGTGATGGCGATGGAATAGAACTCACCTTGAGATTCATTGCCGCGCAGGATGCAGGACGGGTATTTCCACGTCACGGCAGAGCCGGTTTCCACCTGTGTCCACATCACCTTTGCCCGGTCGCCCCGGCAATCGGCGCGCTTGGTGACAAAGTTGTAGATGCCGCCCTTGCCCTCTTCGTTGCCCGGATACCAGTTCTGGACGGTCGAGTATTTCACCTCGGCGTCTTCTTCGATGATGATCTCGACCACGGCGGCGTGCAGTTGCGCCACGTCCCGCTGCGGTGCGGTGCAGCCCTCAAGGTAGCTGACATAGCTGCCCTTGTCGGCGATGATCAGGGTGCGTTCGAACTGGCCGGTGTTCTCCGCATTGATGCGGAAATAGGTCGACAGTTCCATCGGGCAGCGCACGCCCGGCGGCACATAGACAAACGACCCGTCAGAAAACACGGCACTGTTCAGCGTGGCGTAAAAGTTGTCCGACACCGGCACCACAGAGCCAAGGTATTTCTTGACCAGCTCGGGATGCTCACGGATCGCCTCGGAGATCGAGCAAAAGATCACGCCGGCCTTTTTCAATTCCGCCTGAAAGGTTGTGCCCACGGACACGGAATCGAACACCGCATCCACCGCCACGCGGCGCTCACCTTCCTTGGCCTCCGCCGGGGTCGCATCCGCGCCCTCGACGCCCGCAAGGATCATCTGTTCCTTCAGCGGAATGCCCAGTTTTGCGTAGGTTTCCAGCAGCTTGGGATCGACCTCATCCAGCGACTTGGGCTTTTCGGTCATCGACTTGGGCCGGGCGTAATAATACTGGTTCTGAAAGTCGATCTCGGGATAGTCGACCATCGCCCAGTCGGGCTCTTTCTTTTGCAGCCAGCGTTCATAGGCCGCCAGACGCCAGTCGGTCATCCACTGGGGTTCATCGTTCTTTTCCGAGATCAGACGCACGATATCCGGCGTCAGCCCCTTGGGGGCGTATTCCATCTCGATATCGGTGTCCCAGCCGTGTTTGTAGGTGCTGACCGATTTGACGGCATCGACCGTCTCCTGGTCGACACCTTCCTTGACTGTCACTTCATCGAAAGCCGCCATCGGGTTTCCTCTCTTTCATGCGGCCCGCGCGCGGTGCCGCTGGTATTTGCTGATCCAGGCGTCGCAAAAGCGCGCCACGTCGTCTTCTGTTGTGTCCAGACCCAGGCTCACCCGGATGGCGCTCCCTGACGTCTGGTCGTCATATCCCATCGCTTCCAGCACCCGGCTCCGGCGGACCTTGCCGCTGGAACAGGCGGACCCGGCGCTGACCGCAAAGCCCGCAAGGTCCATCTGCATGACCTGCGTTTCACCCTTCCATCCGGGCGTGGCAAGGCAGACGGTGTTTGGCAGGCGCGGCGACTCTTTCCCGACAGAAATAGTCACCTCAGAGGCAGCCTCAAGAGATTCTTCTAGAATGTTTCTAAGTTTTTCGACACGGGCCCAGTTTCCTGCCGCAACGTCACGCTGCGCCGCCTCTGCCGCCGCGCCAAATCCGGCGATGCCGATGACGTTCTCGGTGCCGGACCGCCGCCCCATCTCTTGCCCGCCGCCCTTCAGGATCGCTTGCGGATCGTCGCGGGTAAAGTTGATGAAGGCACCCACACCCTTGGGGCCCCCGATCTTGTGCGCGGACAGGATCATATAGGCCGGTTTGCGCTCCTCGGGGTAGAGAACCGGCACCTTGCCCGCCATCTGGGTGATGTCACAAACGACCGTCATGGCACCGGCACTCGGCACCACCGACCGGTCCGGCATCATGATCCCGGTTTCGCTGTTGGCGGCAGAGATGGCCACCAGTGCCGCCTGCCCGCCCAGCACATCCAGATCCCCGACCGTGCCATCTGCGCGGTGCAGCGCGGGCAAATCGACCTCTGACCAGACGTTCAGACAATCGTGTTCCGTCGGCAGCGCGGCAAACCCCCCGCCATGCCGGTCCTTTTGCGCCACCGCCAGCGCCGCCGCCTCTGTCGCGGAGCCGGTAAAGATCACCTGCGAGGTCAGGCAGCCCACCAAAGCGGCAACTTGCGCGCGCGCCGTCTCGATCACGCCTTTGGCGGCCCGCCCTTCGGCATGGACCGATGAGGGATTGCCCAATACATCCATCGCCGCAATCATCGCCGCGCGCGCCTCTGGGCGCAGCGGCGTGGTGGCGTTGTGATCAAGGTAGACCCGCGACATGCCTCACTTGTCCTCTTCATCCACCACGGCAAAGATCGACGGCACCGCCGGACAGGGTGCCAGAGAGTTCTCGACCACATCCGACAGGCGCGTCTGGTGCAGGAACACATAGACATGCGCCGACAGGCTCTGCCACAGGCGGTTGGTCATGGATTGCGCACGGCTGCCGGACAGCGCGCCAGAGGCCCCCGCGCCCACATGCATTGCATCCACCGTCTCATCGACCGCGGCCAGCACTTCGACCACCCGGATCTCGGACGGGGCCCGCGCAAGGCGGTATCCGCCACCGGGTCCGCGTACCGATTCCACCAGTCCGGCGCGCCGCAACTTGACGAACAACTGCTCCAGATAGGGCAAAGAAACGTCCTGACGTTTGGAAATATCGCCCAGCGTGACCAGCCCGTCAGAGGCCTGCATCGCGATATCCGTCAACGCAACCATGGCATAGCGTCCTTTGGTGCTCAGTTTCACGGCTTCTCCGCCCCTGTTTGCGGCGGCAATTGACCTTGTCCGTTCAATTGCCTATCTGCTTTCCAGCCCGGATCACGCCAAAGCCGATTTAGAAACCTTCTAAAGTAGCTGCGTGTTTTGGTCAAGAATGCCACGGCGACCGAATGAGCCGCCCGGCCAGTTGCTGTGTAAGGAGCCACTCCGCCCCATGCCCGAGGTCATTTTTCCCGGACCCGAAGGCCGCCTTGAAGGCCGCTATCACCCGCAAAAAGACCGCGATGCCCCCATCGCGATCGTTCTGCACCCTCACCCGCAGTTCGGCGGGACCATGAACAACAAGGTTGTCTACAACCTGCACTACGCGTTCTACAACATGGGCTTTACCGTGCTGCGGTTCAATTTCCGTGGTGTCGGGCGCAGTCAGGGCGAATACGATCAGGGTGTCGGCGAACTCTCCGATGCGGCTTCTGCGCTCGATTACCTGCAATCGATGAACCAGAACTCCAAGCATTGCTGGGTGGCCGGTTTTTCGTTTGGCGCGTGGATCGGGATGCAGCTGCTCATGCGCCGCCCCGAGATCACCGGATTCGTTTCGGTCTCTCCACCCGCGAACATGTACGACTTCAGCTTTCTCGCGCCCTGCCCCTCGTCCGGTCTGATCATCAACGGCACCGCCGACCGCGTGGCGCCGCCGGCCGATACCCGGTCGCTTGTGTCCAAGTTGCATGAGCAAAAGGGGATCACGATCACCCACGAAGAGGTCGAAGGCTCCGGGCACTTCTTTGAAGAACCGCACATGGACACGCTGATGGGCTCGGTCTCCACCTACGTAAAGCGTCGCCTGACCGAAAACACCCGTTGAGGAGTTCCCATGTCCGTCGTCGATGATCTGGCAGACAAGCTCGCCCGCGACACCATCAAGGCGATGGACGTGCTTGGGGACGAGAACCTGCCGGATCAGGTGGCGGCGGTGCTGGGCGCTTCGTCGCCCTCGTCCGAGGAAATCTTTCGCGCCGCCGTCCGCATCCGACTGGCCGAGCGGCGCGCCCGAGGGTTCCTGAACGACCACGTCCAAAAGGCGCTGGAGGCGAAGAAACGCGGCGATGCGGTGCCGCAGGCGATCGCGCCCGGATCGGATAACGAAAACCTCTGACCCGGCTCCTTGGCCGGGTCGCCATCGGGTTCATTTGGTCGGCGTGGCCTAACGTCAGGCACCATCCTCAGCTTGCTTCGATTGGCCAGTGTCCGGCCAGATCGTCCAGACCGGCACGGATCAACTCTGCCAGAACCGCCAGATCCACCTTGGACAGCGCGCCCAGATACAAACAGGACTTCCCCATCCTGTGCGGCCCCAGCCGCGACAGAATCGCGCCGAAATCCGCGTATCCGGGCATGATGTAGACAACCATATTGGCCTTTCGCGGGGCAAAGCCGGTGGCCAGACTCTGCCCGGAATGCCCGCTGGCATAGGTATAGGCGTAGCGCCCGTATCCGACCATGGACCCACCCCACAGCACCGGGTTCCAGCCCGTCACCTCGCGAAACAGCCGGTCCAGAACCAGCGCATCGTCACGCCGTCGCGGCGGATCTACTCCGGCCAGATAATCCGCGACCGAGGCCGCCGAAGGCTGTGTCTTTTGATCCGCCATGTTCCCACCCCTGAACGGTGCATCCGGTCTGGCCGCGATGTCCAACTACTCAGGCGAAAGGCACTGGCCTTCCTGTTCGCCCAGTTGTCAAAAACCAGCCGTCAAAAATGGATCGCCCGGCCCCAGGCGTCCAGAACGGATTCGTGCATCATCTCGCTCAATGTCGGGTGCGGGAACACGGTCTGCATCAGGTCCGCCTCTGTTGTCTCCAACTGCCGACCGACGACATAGCCTTGGATCAGTTCCGTCACCTCGGCCCCGACCATATGGGCACCCAGCAGCGCGCCGGTCGCCGCGTCGAACACCGTCTTGACCATGCCCTCCGGTTCTCCCAGCGCGATGGCCTTGCCATTGCCGATAAACGGAAAGCGCCCGACCTTGACGTCAAAGCCCTGCGCCTTGGCCTGCGCCTCGGTCAGACCCACAGAGGCGATCTGTGGCTGGCAATAGGTGCAGCCCGCAATGCTGTCCGGGTCCACCGCATGCGGATGCCCGCCCGCGATCAATTCGGCCACCATGACGCCTTCATGGCTGGCCTTGTGCGCCAGCCAGGGCGCGCCCGCGATGTCGCCAATCGCATAGATGCCCTCGACGCCCGTGCGGCACATCGGGTCGGTCACGACATGGGACCTGTCCACCCGGACGCCCATATCCTCCAGCCCCAAACCTTCTACATTTCCAACAATACCCACAGCCGAAATCACTGTATCAACGGTGATCTTTGACTTATCCCCATTTTTATCCACATGGGCGACAACCGCATCCCTGCCACGCTCCAACTGCGTAACCTTGGCCCCTTCGAGGATGCTCATGCCCTGTTTCACAAACTGCTTTTTGGCGAAGGCGGCGATCTCTTCATCCTCGACGGGCAGGATGCGGTCCATGACCTCGACCACCGTAACCTTGGCCCCCAACGTGGCATAGAAACTGGCGAACTCGATGCCGATGGCCCCCGATCCGATGACCAGCAGTTTCGATGGCATCCGCTTGGGGACCAATGCGTGTTTGTAGGTCCAGACCCGGTCGCCGTCCGCCTCCAGCCCCGGCAACTCGCGCGCCCGCGCGCCGGTCGCCAGCACCACGTTGGCGGCCTCCAGCACCTGTGTCCCCTTGTCGGTCGTGACATGCACCCGCCCCGGCCCATCCAGCCGCGCGGTGCCCATGATCGCCGTCACCTTGTTCTTTTTCAGCAGGTGGCCGACGCCGGAATTCAGCTGTTTCGCCACCCCGCGCGAGCGTTTGACCACCGCGTCCAGATCATAGCCCAGACCTTCGGCCGTCAGCCCAAAGTCCTTGGCGCGCTGCATCAGGTGGAAAACCTCGGCCGAGCGCAGCATCGCCTTGGTCGGAATGCAGCCCCAGTTGAGACAGATCCCGCCCATGTGTTCGCGTTCGACCACCGCGACGCGCAATCCCAGTTGGGCCCCACGGATGGCCGCCACATAGCCCCCGGGCCCGGCCCCGATCACCACCATGTCAAAGCGTTTCGCGCTCATGCCGCCCCTCCCTGCAAGCTATTGCAGCGAAGGCTAGCTTAGCGTCGCACGCGGGGCAATCACCCCGCGCGCGCCATGTCAGGCGGCGACGTCGGCCTGCATTGCGCGCAGGGTCGTGCCATAGCCGCCATTGTCCAGAAAGCCCTTTTCGGCTTCCGTGGTGCGCCGCGCCAGCGCGTCGTTGCGAAACGGAAAGCGGCCAAAGTCGCGGATCACCTGACGGTGGACGCGGGCGTGCAGCAGGTTGCTGTCCGACTCGGGCATCCGTTCCTTGAACAGCCGCACGCAGCGGTCCTGATCGCAGAGGTTTTCGGCATGCATCAGCGGCATGTAAAAGAACTGCCGCGCCGGTGCGTCGATCTTGAGATCCCAGCCCCGATGGATCGCCTGTTTTGACGCCGCGCGCGCCACCTCGTCCGAGGCAAAGGCGCGCGGATCGTCGCGGAACATGTTACGCGGAAACTGATCGGCCAGAATGATATAGGCCAGTGCCCCTGACGGATATGTCAGCCACAGACCGAAACGCCCCTCCATCAACCCCTTCAATGCGCCGCCAAACCGCGTCCGGATCGTCTCGTCCAGCGCGTCGTCCTTGGCGTACCAGCCTTGGGGTCCCACCTCATCCAGCCAAAAGGCCAGTACATCGTCGGGCGTGATCATCTGTTTCTCCTTTGTCACCCGTTACGCATCCCACCACGAAAGATTATTGCGCATACTGCGGCAGGCACCCAAATCACGAATTCTGTCAGGTTCTGACAGTCAAGGCTTTGGAGCCCCTGCATCTTCGTCCTGCTGGTCGATGAAATATTCCTGCGCCACCTCGACGGCGACCTGCGTCGAAGAGGGCATGACCGGCGCATAGGCGCCCGTGTCCCCGACAGAGGGCGCAGCCCGCTGCGTCATCCGGTACAGCGCATAGACCGCGATGATCGCAAGCAATCCCAGGATCAACACAAAGAACCCGCTTGGCCCGGCGACCCCCATGACCCAACCAATCACCAGCGGACCGGCGATGGCGCCCATGCCGTTGACAAACAACAGTCCGGCAGAGGCGCTGGCCATGTCTTCGGGCTGGAGAAAGTCGTTGGTATAGGCAATAAGCAGCGAATACAGCGGGTTGGAACAGCCGCCGATCACAAAGGCCGAGGCCACCAGAATGGTGAACGATCCGCCAAGCGCGGCGGCAACCCCGGCGGCCACGGCTCCGACCGCCGCCACCAGCATGACCAGCCGCCGCCGGTCGACCCGGTCCGACACCCAGCCCAAGGGGTATTGCAGCACCAAGGCGCCAACATAGAACGACGCGACAAAGATCGAAATCTGGCTGAGTTTCAGGCCCACCTCGGTGGCATAGACAGCCGCCATGCCGAACTGCGCCGAAAACACGCCGCCCAAAAAGAACATCCCCACCATGCCCAGCGGCGACACGCCATACAGCTCTCGCAGGGTCATCGGTTTGGAGGATTCAAAGGCCGGTGTCGGCTGGATCGACAACAGGATCGGCGCAAATGAGATCGAGACCAGCACCGATGGGATGACAAACAGCAAGAACCCGGAGGCATCCGGTATCACCAGCAGGCCCTGACTGATGATGATGCCGCCCATCTGGACGATCATATAGGCCGACAGGGTCTGGCCGCGTGTCTCATTGTCGGCGGCATTGTTCAGCCAGCTTTCGGCGGTCACATAAACGCCGCAGAAACAGAACCCCAGCACCAGCCGCCCCAGCGTCCAGGCAATCGGATCCTGCAAGGCCGGAAACAGGATCAGCGCCGCCGAGATCAGCGATCCCAGCGCCGCAAAGACCCGGACGTGACCAACCCGCCGGATCATCCCCGGAACGTTGCGCGACGCGAACAAAAACCCGGCGAAATAGCCCGACATCACAATCGACATGGTGCCCGCAGAGAAACCCGCCTCTGCCCCGCGCACGCCCAGCAAAGAGCCCTGCAACCCGTTGCCGATCATCAGCAGCAACATTCCGAGCAAAAGCGCCCAAGAGTTTTTCAGCACGTGGAGCAATGGTTTATTCCTTCTTTGGCCCACCCTGATGGGCACGGATGATCATTTCCAGACCATAGGCGACGCCCTGCACGATTCGATGTCGCAGGGAAACCACTCAAGGCAACCGGGCGGCGGAAAGCCGCGTCCGGGGGCGCTCGGGTCTTGGAATGTCTTTGGGGTTCGGGGCCGTCAGCCGCGGGGCGGCAACAGCAAAGAGGCGTCCCCGTAGGAGAAAAAGCGATACTCCGCTGCGACGGCGTGGTCATAGATCCGGCGGATACGCTCTGGCCCCATCAAGGCCGAGACCAGCATCATCAGCGTCGATTTCGGCAGGTGGAAATTGGTCATCAGCGCGTCGGTCACGTTGAAGGTGAAGCCGGGATAGATGAAGATATCCGTCACCCCCCGGAACGGCGCGATCTGGCCACCCCGCGCCGCCGTTTCGATCAGCCGCAGCGCCGTGGTCCCCACCGGGATCACCCGGCCCCCGGCGGCGCGCGTGGCGGCGATTTCCGCGGCGGCTGTGTCCGACACCTCGCCCCATTCGCCGTGCATCTTGTGGCTGGTCACATCCTCAACCTTGACCGGCAGGAAGGTGCCCGCGCCCACATGCAGCGTGACATGGCTGAAGGTGACGCCCTTCTCCCGCAGCACCGCCAACAGCGCATCGTCGAAATGCAAAGAGGCCGTGGGCGCGGCCACGGCCCCGGAGTTGCGCGCCCAGACGGTCTGGTAATCCTCCCGGTCGCGGTCATCGGCGGCGCGTTTGGCGGCGATATAAGGCGGCAGCGGCATCGCACCCGCCGCGTTCAGCGCGACATCGAAATCCTCCCCCGACAGGTTGAACCGCAGCTTTCCCTGCCCCGCCTCGCGCGCCTCAAGAGTGGCGCTCAAGTCATTGGAAAACTGTATCTCCTCGCCATCGCGCACCTTCTTTAGCGGCTTGATCAGCGCCGCCCAAGTGCCATCCGCCTGCGGCTCCAGCAGGGTCACCTCAATCCTGGCCTCGGTCTCTCCCGCATCGGACCTCCGTCGGCGCAAACCTTGAAGTCTGGCCGGTATCACCTTGGTATCATTCAGGATAAGCCGATCTCCTGCCCGCAACCACTGCGGTAGATCAAACACATACGCGTCCGCAATCGCGTCCCCCTCGGCCACCAGCAGCCGGGCAGAGGAACGCGGGCGCGCAGGTCGCGTGGCAATCAGCCCGTCGGGCAGATCAAAGTCGAAATCGCTTAGTTTCATAGGTCAACCCATTGGGATCATTGCGATAGCTTAGGCGGAGGCCGCCGAAAGATGTCACGGAACATGCCCGGAGTGAAGGCCGAAAGCGGGTTGACCAGCACACGCGGCTTTTCGACCGTACCGCGCAGGTTGAAGTTGAAGCCAATCAGCCCCTCACCCTGCCGTGAGATCAGCCGCCCGATACCGTTCACCAGATAGATCGGCGACAACACACCCTGCATGTCCATCCGCCCGGACCCGAGGTCATAGTAGCCGTCCAGCGAAATCCCCATCGACGGCCCCACTGCGCTGGACCGGCTGATCACAACCCGGCTGGGGGTCAGGCGGAACCGCGCCTCGACCTCGCTGAAAAAGATCCCCGGACCGTTCAGTTGGTCCAGCAGGCCGATGATGCTGACCGCATCCAGCAGCGCCGCGATGGCGGGTGCCTTGCGCAGCCGTGTGCCCTTGATCGTCATCATCCCGTCATAAGTGCCGGGCTTGCCCTTGACCGGCGCAAGGTCCAGCCGAAAGGACCCGTCGCGCACGGTCTTGAGCATGTTGGTCGCGCGCAACACGTCGCCCGCGTCCTCTGCGGTGATGCGAAAGGCGGTGCCGCCGTTCTGCGGCACGGCCATCCCCTTGACCGGAGCACGCCCGCCCAGCATGGCGGTGAACGGCCCGTTCAGCCCTTGGGTGGTGTCGAAATTGGCGCGAAAATCCTCAAACACGATGCTGTCCGTCAGCCGCAGACTGTCAAGCGTCAGCGCCAGCGGCGCGCCGCCGCCGCCCGGTCCCGAACCGCCATCCGATCCGGAACTGGAGGTGAACGGCGCGTTGCGCATGTCGATGCGGCCCTTGTCCACCTCGATCGCCGGAATCCCCCCGCCGCGCGACACCAGCCGCCCGCTGACATCCAGCCAGTCGCTGACCGTCAGCCGCGACAGCTCCAGCCGGTCAAAGCCGCCGGAGCGGGTCAGCAGGACACGCCCGTCCGCCGTCAGCCCCGCACCGGACAGCGCGAGGCTTTCAATGGTCGGCACCTCGCCCAACAGGCCCGCGACGCTGAACTTGCCGCGCGCAGCGGGGGGCAGATCCCAGCCGATCTGCGGCAGCGACAGGCCAAGACCGTCCAGATCGCTGGTCAGTTCAAACCGCGCCGGAGCACCGCGCGGCATGTCGATGCGCAACCGGCCAATGCCGCGCCCGCGCACACTGCCCGGTGGCAGCCCGATGCCAAGGGCGGCGATGCTTTGCGCGGTCAGGGTGACATCGGCATCGACCTCGCCGCCGCTGCCTTGCAGGGGCCGCGCCCAGCGGCCCTTGGCGGGTACGCCGTCCACCAGAACAGCCCCCTCCAGCGCCACTGCGGCGTTGGTGACGCTCAGGCCCAGACGGTCGGCGGTCAGCGGTTTACCCGGGATAGCAGTGGGCGCATTGACGTCGCGCAGCGTGCCGGACAGGTCAAGCACCACATCCTGCAAGGTCATCCCCTCGATCAGCGGCAAGGCTATGCGCCCCGTCACGCGCGCCGTTCCGCTGGCCATGTCGACGGTGCGGTCGGCCTTGTCGATCAGTCGCCACGCCTCGTTGTTGAGATAGGCCAGCGCGGCAGTCACACCACCCGCCGCCTTAAGGCGGACCTCACCCACGGTCGGGCGCGCGCGCAGGTCGGCAATCACGAATTCCGATCCCGAAATGTCGATCGGGCCGCGCCCGGCATCCGTCGTGCCCGCGTCCAGCCGCAGGCCCAGTCGGTCTTCGTGAATGGTCAGTCGTCCCGCCGCGCCGGTCAGTCCCGGCAGGCGCGGGTTAAAGGTGGCGATTCCTTCTGAAAATCCAAGATCAAGGTAGGTCTGCGGTCTGTCGCTGCCCGGCGCGGCGCGTAACGCAAAATGGACATCCTCGATCCTTCCGCTTGTAAGGTTGTTGGTGATCCACAGACGCACACCCGGAAAGCGATCCGAGGGCCAAAAGCTCAGGACTTGCTCTGGGGTTGTGCTGGCGGCGTGGGCGTCCAGCGACAATTGCCAGCCGGCTCTTTCCGCCGACAGCCGCCCGAAGGCCCGCAACGGATAATCCGGATCGGTCACGCGCAATTCGCCCAGTGTCATCTGAAAGGGCTCAAGCCGGATCTTAAACGCCATCTCGGCCCCGGTCAGCGCAATCGGGCGCTCCAGCAAAGCGCCCTCGGCCAGCGACATGTCGGTCAGTGCGAACTGGCCGGTCAGCCCCTGCGGCCACCCGGTCTCGATCCCGTTCAGGCGCGCGGTTCCCGCCGCCGTCACCGTACCCAGAGGTGAGGTCAGCTGAATACGCTGAAACCGCAGAACGCCCTCGTCGGGCCGGTAGGTAAAGGCGGTTTCCGCTGCGTCAAAGGGCAGCGCGCGGGTGGCGGCGGTGGGTTGCAGCGCGCCTGCGCCGATCTGCAAGGACGCCTCCAACGGTTGCAACGTACCGGCCTCGTCCAAGGCCGACCGCAGCGCGCCAGAGATCGGCGCGTCAAGTTCCTTGAGCCAGGCCAGCGCCGGACTCTGCGTGGCGATGTCGCGCGATGCCAGCCCGTGCAGGATGATACTGAAATCAAGCGTTTGCGCGCCAATCGGGCTTTGCGCCTCGACCTCGACGGTGGCGACCCCGTCACCGCCCGACAGCAGCGCCACGTCGCCTGTCGCCCGCAGCATACCGTCCTCGCGGGCAAGCCGCAGCCGCCCGCCATCCGCCGTCCAGCCCCGCCGCGCGCGCTGATCCTCGTACCGCAGGGTCAGCGCGTCCGCCTCAAAGGCCTCCAGTTGCGCCAATCGCGGGTCGGCCATCACAGAGTCGATCTGCGCGATGATCTGGCTGATGTCGGGCATGTCCGCGCCTTCGGAAAAGGCGTCGCCAAGGGCAAGCCCCAGCCGCCCGTCGCCATCCCGCCGCAAGGTGACAAAGGCCCCGGACACCTGCGCCTCGCGCAGCACCACCTTGCCGCCGAGCAGCGCGCGGGGCGAAATCCCCGCCTCGATGTCCGATAGCTGCGCCACCGCCGCGCCATTCGCGTTGCGGATGTCCACGTCCCACAGGATGATCCGCGCCAGACCGGACCGTTGCACCAGCAGGCTCATCCGACCGAAATCAACGCTGATTCCCGGCAGGCTCTGGGCGATGCGCGCCTCGATCCGGTCCCGAACCCAACCCGGCGCATCCACCGGGCGTCCGATCATCAGGTAGGCCGACACACCCGTCGCCGCGATCAATGCCAGCAAAACCAGCAGTACGGCACGACCCCGCCGTCGCCGCCGGCGGCGCGGCGGCGGTGTCGCAGTCTGGTCTTCGCGTTCACTGCTCACTGGAAGCCCGCACCTTCTGTCTTACTCTCACATGGCGTAGCTCTATGGCACATCTTAGCGCATCGTAACAAAGGAGATATCCATGTCCGACACCGCCCCGACCCCTGCGCCCGCCTTCACCCTGCCCTCGACCGCCGGAGAGGTCTCGCTTGCGGCGCTCAAGGGCGCGCCGGTTGTGCTGTTCTTCTACCCCCGCGACGACACCTCTGGCTGCACCAAGGAGAACGAGGCTTTCACCGCCCTGTTGCCCGACTTCGAGGCGCTGGGGGTCAAGGTCTACGGTGTGTCCAAGGACTCGATCGCCAGTCATGAAAAGTTCATGGCCAAGAAGAACCTGACCGTGCCGCTGATCTCCGACGAAGGCTCTGACCTGTGCGAAAAGTTGGACGTGTGGAAGGAAAAATCCATGTATGGCAAGACGTTCTGGGGGATCGTACGGTCCACCTTCCTGATTGATGCCGACGGACAGATCGTACGGGAATGGCGCAAGGTCAAGGTGCCCGGCCACGCCGAAGAGGTGCTGGAGGCGACCCGCGCGCTCTGAACCCGCAGCCCGGCAGGGGGCCTTGCGTCATGGCGGCGCGGCCCTCATACCCCCCGGGCAATCCTGCACCTGAACTAGCCTGAGGGGCGCGCCCGATGATGAGCCTTTGCGAAATGGCGGTGGACGTTCTGACCACCGCCGATGGCCGGCAGAAAACCGCCAAGTCGCGGCAGTATGCGGCGCAATGGGCCGCCGCTCGCGAGGCCGGCACACCGATTCCGGTAGGCCGCGCCGACCCGCCGCTGCGGCCCGCGCGACCCGAACAGCCGGAACTGCTGGACCCGCGCAACGTGCCCAAGCGCAAACCCGGCAGCCCGCAGGGACGCATCGCCCTGCTGCACGCGGTCGCGCATATCGAGCTGAACGCCGTCGATCTGCACTGGGACATCATCCCGCGCTTTGCCGGAACCCCCATGCCTGCGGGGTTCTATGACGACTGGGTCAAGGCGGCGGATGAAGAGAGCAAACACTTCAACCTGATGTGCGATTGCCTTGAAGAAGCGGGCAGCTTTTACGGCGCTCTGCCCGCCCATGCGGGGATGTGGCGTGCCGCAGAAGACACAGTTGATGATTTAATGGGCAGGCTCGCCGTGGTGCCAATGGTGCTTGAGGCGCGCGGTTTGGACGTCACTCCGGGCATGATCGAGATCTTTCGAAAGGCCGGTGTCACCAGCGCCGTCGCCGCCCTGGAAACGATCTATGCCGAAGAGGTCAGCCACGTCGCCTACGGGTCGAAATGGTTCCACTTCTTGTGTGGCAGGCACGACACGGACCCAATTGTTGTGTTTCATGATCTTGTCAGACGCTATTTCAAAGGCGCGCTCAAACCCCCGTTCAATGAGGAAAAACGCGCCGAAGCGGGCCTGCCGCCGGACTTCTATTGGCCCCTCGCGGATCAGGCCCAGCCAAGAACCCGTTGAATCGGCGGTTTTTTGCCATTTCGGCCTCTTCCCGCCGGTGCGACCGAATCGCATGGCTAAAATTCTTGCGGAATGACGAATGTGTGAGGTAAGCCCGACGGCAGGGTGTCGTTCTGTGGGGACAGCGAACACCTTTTTTGGGACGGGACTAGGGGACAGTCGGGTGAGATCACGTCTGACGATCAGATTTCATGCGCTCGTTGAGCGCTTTTTTCCAGAACGTCGGCTCTTTTTGAGATCCGACACCGATACGCGGTTCATCCGTCTTCGGTCTGAAACGCAGGCAGTGGCTTTTGTCGGTCTGACCGCGCTGATGGGCTGGACCATCGTGGCCACAGCGATCCTGCTGATGGACTCCATCGGTGCCGGAAACTTCCGCGAACAGGCCAAACGTGAGCAGGTGACCTATCAGCAGCGTCTGAACGCCCTGTCGGCGGAACGCGACGCCCGCACCGCCGAGGCACTGGCCGCGCAGGATCGTTTCTCCGCAGCGCTTCGTCAGGTATCGGTCATGCAGACCGAACTGCTGGACTCTGAGGCGCGCCGCCGCGAGCTGGAAACCGGGATCGACGTGATCCAGACCACCCTACGCGACGTCATGAAATCGCGTGAGGACGCCACCAAACGTCTGGCCGAGCTTGAATCCGACCTCAAGGGTGAGGTCGCCGTGGCACGGGCAAGCGGTGATGATGCCACCGTGAACCTGCTGACCGACGCGCTGGCACGGGTTGCCGAAGAACGCGATCAGGTCATTGCCGATGCGCAACTGTCGCTGATCCGCGCCGCAGAGATGCAGGCCGCCATCGAAACCCTCGAAGACAAGAATGATCGCATCTTCCGCCAGCTCGAAGAGGCGATGACCGTTTCCGTCCTTCCGCTGGACAAGATGTTCGAAAAGGCCGGCATGAACCCGGACCGCATTCTGGATGAGGTCCGCAAGGGTTATTCCGGTCAGGGTGGCCCGCTGACTCCGCTGTCCTTCTCGACCAAGGGTGATGACGCCCCCTCCCCCGACACCCTGCGCGCCAACCGCATTCTCAACCAGATGGACCGGCTGAACCTGTACCGGATCGCCGCCCAGAAAGCGCCTTTCGCATCGCCGCTCAAGGATGCGTTCCGCTTTACCTCGGGCTTTGGCTATCGCTGGGGCCGCCTGCACGCGGGCACCGATTTCGCCGCCCCCCACGGCACGCCGATCTACTCCACCGCCGATGGCGTCGTGATCCATGCCGATTGGCAGTCGGGTTATGGACGGCTGGTTAAAATTCAACACGAATTTGGCATCGAGACACGCTATGCGCATATGTCCAAAATCCGCGTGAAAGTCGGGGATAGGGTCTCGCGCGGGCAGCGGATCGGTGATATGGGAAACACTGGTCGATCGACCGGGACTCATCTCCACTACGAAGTCCGAGTCGGTGGCAAACCCGTCAATCCGATGATCTATATCAAGGCTGCGAACGATGTTTTCTAAGAGCAAGATCAATGAGCCCGGCCACAAGGCCGACGACGTGTCGAAACCGGCCATGCCTGAGCCTTCGAAAGCTTCCGCAGGGGACTACAAGCCCGCAGCGACGCCCAAGGCAAAGCCACCGGCCTCTGTCCTGTCCGCAGACCTGCACGTGACCGGGAACCTCAAGACAACCGGCGACATTCAGGTCGAGGGCACCGTGGAAGGCGACATTCGCGCCCACCTGCTGACCATCGGCGAAAGCGCCACCATCAAAGGCGAAGTGGTTGCCGATGACGTGGTGGTGAATGGCCGCATCGTCGGTCGCGTGCGTGGCCTCAAGGTCCGCCTGACCGCCACCGCCCGCGTCGAGGGCGACATCATCCACAAGACCATCGCTATCGAATCCGGTGCCCATTTTGAGGGATCGGTTCAGCGTCAGGACGATCCGCTGAACGGCGGCAAGCGCCCGGTTCAGCCGCAGGCCGCAGCGCAGGCAGCTCCGGTTGCGTCAGGCAACGACTAATCGCGATACGCAGTCTCAGACCTTAAAAAGGCCCCGCATTTGCGGGGCCTTTGTCGTTTCAGGGCGCGTCTCCGGGACGTGGTGCCCGGACCGGTATCAGTTACCGCCCTGCTGTTGCTGAACCTGTTGTTGCGTCTGAACCTGTTGTTGAGCTTGGGTGCGTTCACGCGTCCGCACCTGATTGCCCGCTGCCACGTCCGGGCTGACCGGGCCGATCACGGTCCCGTCGTCCCCGATGAGATAGCCATCGACGATGGTCCCGTTCACGACGTTGCCATATTTGTCGAACTGCGGCACAACCACAATTTCGTTCTGTTCGGTCTGCGCGCAGGCCGCCGCAAATGCCGCGCACGCGCAGGCCGCAATCCATGTCTTGCGCATTGTCTGTCCCTCTTGTGATAGATTCCCCAAAGCACTGTGCGCTGTGACGGCACCCACCGCAAGATCACACCTGCCATGGTTAGAATATATCCCCTGCTCTGTGACCGGGAATCCGACAAGTCCGCCGCGCGCGACCCGGAAAAGGCTCGCCTTGGCGGGCTGATTTTGCTTTGCTGAGGGCACTCCCGGGAAAGGACACGACATGCACCGCCTGCTGACGCTGATACTTTGCCTGTTGCTCAGCCCGGTTGCGGCCAATGCAGCGCGCATCGGCCTGACGGATGACCCTGCCTACGGCTGCCTTATCGAGCTGAGCGGCAAGATCGAACCCGGTGACGCAACCCGCCTGCGCGCCGCCATCGAAGAGGCCGCCCGCCTGCCCCGCTATGACGGCACGATCTACGTCAACGCCGACCTTGAGGACGGGCGACCGAACTTCGGCATCTACACACCTCTGCACCTGTGTCTCGACAGCCCCGGCGGATCGCTGAGCGAGGCGATGGACCTGATCGACATCGTTCACGGCCATCTTGGCACGGTGATCCGGGCCGGGGCGCGCTGCGAAAGCGCCTGCGCATTGGTCTTCATGGCGGGCAGCCATTCGACAGAGACGGATTTCGGCCTCTCGGTGAACCGCTTTCTGCACGTCGAGGGGCGCTTGGGCTTTCATGCGCCCAGCCTGACCGTCGCCGAGGGCCGCTATGACGCCGACACGGTCGAACGCGCCTACCGGGTGTCGGTCTCTGTCACCGAACTGATTTTCCGCAACCTCGTCCGCTTTCGGTTTTCGCCCTCGCTGGCCGCCCGGATGCATGCCACCCCGGCCGAAGACATGTTTTACGTCACCACGGTCGAGCAGGCCGCACGCTGGGGAATCGCCGTTCTGGGCGTCGACCGCCCCGCTGCCTTGTCCGATGCGGTCATCCGCACCGCCTGCGGCAATCTCTACCTGTCGGCACTGGACCGCACGACCAGTGACCCGGATGCCTGGCCCACGCATTACGGCGGGCTCAACGAACCGGTCGAACGGCTGGCCAATCAAGGCTACAGCTACCGCGCCTTCGGGCAGGAGGCCGCAGGGGCCTGCATCGTCAACACCGAAGACCCAGGTGACGAATACGCGGTCTCCAACAGCTTTTGGGGCACAGCGCCCCTTGTCCGCGATTCTGTCTGGGCCACGGCCAACGTGCGCGATGCAGAGCCGCCGGTGTTTTTCGGGTTTCTCCAGAATTACATGGCCTGGCCGGGTCAACTGCCGCTGGACGCCCTGCCCCGCAATGGGCAGGCTCGCGTTCTGACCTCCCAAGGCACCTGCACCGTTTTCGATGGCGCGGACCGGCTGACCGACAGCGATCCCTGCACCCGCACGCGACAGGCCATGGCCGATGGCGGCATGACCGACACCCATCTCTGGCCCTCCGGCGCGCGCACCTTGCTGGTCTATCAGGGCGGCACCGTCGCGGTGAATGGCCGCCCCGGCAGCGCCAGCTATTGGCCGCTGGACCCGGTGCCGGGCGCGCCGCGCCCGACCTGCACGCTCAACAGCGGCTCTGGCAATCGGTTCTGTTTTCAACCTGCCCCGTGACGCGCGACACTGACCAGAGCACCGGCCCCGTCCCATGGTCGCCCTTGGGCCAGAGAGGTCACGCCTCCAGCACCGCATCCCAATAGAGGAAATCCAGCCAGCTTTCGTGCAGATGGTTCGGCGGGAATCGCCGCCCCATGTTCAAAAGCTCGCCGGCAGACGGCTGCCGTGGCGGTTTGCGCAGCGACATGCCGACCTGCCGCAAACTTTTGGAGCCTTTGCGCAAATTACATGGCGCACAGGCTGCCACCACGTTTTCCCAGCTTGTCACCCCCCCGGCGGCGCGGGGAATCACGTGGTCAAAGGTCAGATCTGTCTTGGTCCCGCAATACTGACAGTGAAATTCGTCCCGCAGAAAAAGATTGAAGCGCGTGAAGGCCACGCGCTTCTGCGGTTTGACGAAATCTTTCAGGACCACCACGCTGGGGATCCTGATCGACATACTCGGACTGCGCACCACCTCATCGTATTCAGCGACGATATCCACCCGGTCAAGGAAGGACGCCTTGATCGCATCCTGCCATGTCCAAAGGCTTAGCGGATAATAGGAAAGTGGTCGGTAATCCGCGTTCAGCACCAACGCGGGGTGATGCTTGAGCGCGCCCGGTTCGCGCACAAAGTTGGTTCTGAACTCGGTATTCATGAGAGACTCGCCCTCTGCCCTGCCTGCTCGATCAAAAAGCACCAGAGCGGGGAACCCGCCCCAGCTTGAATTTACTATATCTCGCGTTTGCGCTCTGGCAAGTCCCGCAAGATGCTGTGGTCAGACAGAGGCCTAGCCTGCCAACGTAATAGGCATGTGACAGATAGAGCCGGGGCCCGCCCGCCGCCCATCGCCTGCAGCCTGCTTCAGGCTTCCACCAGATCGCAATGGCGGATCAGCCGATGTTCGACCAGCGCCTCTTCCGCCGGGTCAATATGCGTCGAGGTGTAATCCTTGCCGACAAAATCCTTGAACGCCCGCAGATCGCTCCAGATCATGACAAAGACAAACTCGCGCTGGCTCTCGGCGCGCGGCGCACCGGGCAGCACGTCGACGACGCCATCGGTCCCCTTCATCAAGAGGGGATCGCCACCTCGTGAAAGAACCTGCCAAACTCCGCCTCCTTGCCGGGGCGCGTGACAACCTGAAAGATGCGCATAATCATTGTGGGGACTCCCCTGTGACGGGGCCGGGACCCCCGGCCCCGTCACAGGCCGAGTGTACCACAGAAGGCAGTTGCCGGGTGGCTTTGGAGCGGGGATAAGGTGTGCGAGCGGTCTTCGGGGATTGAATGCATGGAGCGCGGTGTATCGCACGGGACGTGGAGATAATTTCGGGCGGAGTTTGGTAGCATCTGTTGGGACCGGCCCCAAGTTGCCTTTCGTGCGGAACGGGTCGAATGACCGCCCCCAGCCCGAAGTAGCCCTGGCGCAGAAACCCAGCGTGTGACAGCAGACATTGGCGGGGACGTGTCGTATCGGTCAGGATGTAGACCATTAACTGCTATTCTTCGAGGTCTAACTACGGCCCTATATCGCCGTTCTGAGTTTCGTTCTCTGTCGACCTGGGCTTCCTGCGAACGACTATCATTATTTCATCGCTATCTGCCCGAGGAGGCTTGGTCATTGGTTCGCCAAAACCGGTCATCCGTATATCTGAGTCGAAGTAATAAGTAAGAAAGAGCAGTGCAGAAAACCCAGGCGACACAATTGTCACTAACGAATTTGGCCCAAAAACAATCGCAACCGTAATTGTGCCAATCAATATCCACATCAAAAGAGTGAACCCTGCCATAAGTTCGTTAAGCTTAGACACGCTATAAGGCGCGTCAAATTTGGTTACAGGGTATGTCTTGTAAAGTGCGCCTGAGATTTGATCCTCAAGAAAATCAACATGCCTCTCCCAATTATTTTGCCAGAACTTGGCTCCGCGTAGAAGAAGAAGCCAAACAAAGGCCGTAAATGTTCCAAAGCACCAAATAGCAACGGTAACCACCAATCTTACCCAAGCGAGATAGCACTGCTCAGTTGTTTCAGAAGCAGGCGGAAGACAGCCTTCAGTAAAGGTGCCTGTCGATAAAATGAGAGCCAAACCAGCGAGTGCAGCTCCCTGCAAAGTCCAAAGGTATGCGCTCCTGCGCCAATACATTTCGATTTCAAATTTTCTGATGTCGTGAGCCTTGTCGTACGCCTCACGAAGTTTTTTTAACTCAGATTTATCGTCACCAGGTGCTATACTCAACGCCTCGAAATAGTTATCCTGCAATATTTTCTCTCCAGACGAATGAAGTCGATTCACCCTGAGCAACCCGTAGTGCAGCAAAAAAATACACCGACAACCTCAAGGTGGACACTCGGCTTGTAAACCACTTTAGGTTCACTGAACACCTACGGACTGACGGCCAATGAAATCTATTGACGCAATAGCAGAGTGAGCAAGATCTTAGACAACGGATTGCAAATGCCTAACATGAAAGTTGAACTGAATGTCCGGTTCCGAGAAGCACCCTGACCTTGAAACTCTGTCTTTTGCGCAAAGGTGCCGTTCGTGCAGACCGCAGCTAAGGTCGGATCTCCGCCCAACCCACCTCGAATTGCGGCCCCTACTCCGGGCCCGCTTTCTTAACTAAGGGTAAATTCGCCCTTGTAACCCTTTGATTCTGCATTCCCCCTAAGCTGTCCACGCGTGGACAGGGGGCTGCGGGCGCGTCCTCAAAAGCCGCATTTGTCCCGCAAAAAGGCCAGCGCCACACCCAGCCCGTCAGGCGCGATGCCATGCGCGGTGCCCTCCATGATGTGGGCAAAAACTTCCTTAAAGCCCGCCTCCTGCAAGGCCTCCGCCGCCTGCGGCAGCGATTGCACCGGCACCACATCGTCCTGATCGCCGTGGATCAAAAGGATCGGAGGCTTGCTCTGCACCTCATCCGCCAGCAGCTCCGGCGCCAGCAGACGCCCCGAAAAGCCGACGATCCCCGCCAGTTCCTCTTCGCGGCGCGGGCCCACGTGCAGGCTCATCATCGTGCCCTGAGAAAAGCCCAGCAAGGCGACCTGTTCGGGCAGCAGATCCTCATCCACCATCAACGCGTCCAGAAAGGCATTCAGATCATCCACCGCGCGCGCCATGCCCGCCATGGATTCCTCTTCGGATGAGCCGTCGATCCAAGGGATCGGGAACCACTGGAACCCCATCGGAGCCCCGGCGCAGGCCTCGGGCGCGTCGGGCGACACAAACAGTGTATCGGGCAGGTGTTCGCCCAGCGGATCGGCCAAGCCCAGCAAGTCCGCCCCGTTTGCACCATAGCCGTGCAGGAACACCACGCAGGACCGCAAATCCCCTGATACCGGCTCTTTCCGCCCTGTCTGCAATACCCGTGTCACGCGATACCCTCCCGGCTTTTTTCAACGTGGTAGTAGGCCCAGAGCGCGCGCGCCGCAACCGATCTCCACGGGCTCCACGCCTCGGCCATCTGCCGCAGCGCCTTTTCCTTGGGCCGCTCGTCCAAGTCGAACAGCAGCCGCGCCGCCTCTTGCAGGGCCAGATCGCCGGGGGCAAAGACATCCGCGCGGCCAAGGCTGAACATGGCGTAGATCTCGGCGGTCCAGATACCGATGCCCTTGACCGCAACCAGCGACGCGATGACCTGATCTGTGGGCATCGCGCGCAGCCCGTCAAAGTCGATCCCCGCCGCTGCCAGCGCCTGCGCATAGGTGGCTTTTTGGCGGCTGAGGCCAAGGGCGCGCAACCCGTCATGGTCCGTGGCCCGGATCGCCTCTGGCGTGACCATCCCGGCCCCTTCCAGCTTACCCCAGATCGCCCGCGCCGAGGCGACACTGACCTGCTGGCTGACAATCGCGCTGAGAAGCTGGCCAAAGCCGTCCTCCCTCAGGCGCAGCGGCAAAGGGCCGGTCTGGTCCAGCGCCTCGGCAAAGCGCGGCTCGCAGGTTACAAGCCACGCCGCCCCTTCGGCCACGCAGGCGTCACTGCGGATTATCCGCCCGACAGCGGGTGCAGGTTCAGCCATGCCAAAGCCTCCTTGACGGTTGAAACGCGCGGCCCGCCGGGACGGCGGGGCCGGTCGATCATGGCGACGGGCAGGCGCAAGGCCCGTGCGGCGGCCAGCTTGGGCCAACCGCCGGTCCCGCCTGCATTGCCCACCAGCAGCCAGTCGATCCGTTCTTTGCGCAAAAGCCGGATTTCATCCGCAACCGTAAATGGCCCCTCGCCGGTCAGAAAGCGGCCCCTGCGCAACGGCAGCGGGTCCGGCGCGTCGCCAATGCGGCGCATCAGCACCTCGGCCCGCAGGTTGCGCAAGCGGGGCAGCGCATCGCGCCCGGTGGCGACCAGAACGCGCGCGGCTGCGGGGATCACGGCTGCGGCCTCTTGCGGGTGTCGCAAAGGTACCCAAAGATCGCGGCGCGTGGCGCGCCACGGCGGGCGCACCAATTGCAGGTGAGGCACCCCAACCACCCGCGCGGCCCGCGCCACGGAAAATGCCGTCTCCGTATCTGAAGGATGCGCGGCCTCGACCACCACATGCGCCCCCTGCAACGCCTCGGCCGTTATCGGCCCCAAACAGACCGGACAGGGCCAGCGCCGCGCCACCCGTTCGGGCGTTGGCAAGATTACCCGCACGCCGCGCAGGTTCTGCGCCAGCCGCAAGGCCTCGATCGAGCCACCGATGATCACAAGTCCATCCATCCCTGAACCCTTAGATCAGCGCGGATGAAAGCGAAACCTCCCGGCGCGTCCCGGCTTCTTCTGTCCCGAAATATCCCGGGGGACTGGTCTGCCAAGCGCGGTATCGCCGTTGATCACCGCAAAGCAGATCTGGGTGTCCGCGACCTAGCGTTGGACGTCCCGTGCCATGAGGTTTTGCCTCACCAGCTTTACGCAGTGGATCCACTGACCGGCAAGCGCATCCGCAGGATAGTGCCGAAGCTAGGGATACGCGATGCGTTGACCGCTTCGTTTCGGGCGATGGTTTCTGCGTTCAGGGGCGTCCATGGTTTGCGGTTTTTCGCGGTGGGATGATGGCGTGGGCGTGCCATGCGTTTTCGCCTTCAACCTTGATGCCGGTGCTGTCAACCGCCCGGCAGTGCATCACGCCGTGATGCCACCGCGAAAAATAGCAACCCATGGACGCCCGCAACCACAGGGACCATCGCCCGAAACGGCACAATCGCTCTTGCCCCGCCCTGCACTGCCGAATACGCATCACATCATGACAACTGAACATGACGCCCCCGCCCGCCGTAACGTAGTGGTTCTTGTCCTCGCCCAAGCGATCCTTGGCGCGCAGATGCCGATGATCTTTACCATCGGCGGGCTGGCTGGACAGTCGCTGGCCTCCAATATCTGTTTTGCAACTCTGCCGATTTCTCTGATCGTGCTGGGCTCGATGCTGTCGGCGACGCCGGTGTCCTGGCTGATGCAGCAATACGGACGGCGCGCCGGTTTTTTTGTCGGCGCGGGTGCGGGCGCGCTTGGCGGGGCGGTTGGTGCCTACGGGCTCTATTTGGCCTCTTTCCCGATCTTCCTGCTGGGGTCTCTGATCACCGGCACCTACATGTCGGCGCAGGGCTTTTACCGCTTTGCCGCCGCTGACACTGCGTCGGACGAATTCCGCCCCAAGGCGATTTCATACGTCATGGCGGGCGGGCTGGCCTCGGCCATCATCGGACCGCAACTGGTCAAGGCGACCTCAGACGCCTTTGTGGTGCCCTTTCTTGGCACCTATGCGGCTGTGATCGCGCTGAACCTACTGGGGGCGCTGCTGTTCTTGTTCCTCAAAATCCCGCGCCCGCCGCGCCCGGCAGAGGACGCACCAAAAGGCCGAACCCGATTGCAGTTGCTGGCCACCCCGCGCATTGCCGTCGCAGTGATCTGCGCCACGGTGTCCTACGCGCTGATGAACCTTGTCATGACCTCAACCCCTCTGGCCGTGGTCGGGTGCGGGTTTGAAACCAACGATGCCGCCAACGTGGTCACAGCCCACGTGCTGGCGATGTTTGCACCCAGCTTTTTCACTGGTCATCTGATCGCGCGCTTTGGCGTGGAAAAGATCATGGCCACAGGTCTGGTGATCCTCGCGGGTGCGGGGGTCGTGGGCCTGTCGGGTGTCGAGCTGGAGCAGTTTTTTGTCGCGCTGGTCCTCTTGGGACTGGGCTGGAACTTTGGCTTTATCGGCGCCACTACCATGCTGGCCGGTGCGCATGAGCCGCATGAGCGGGGGCGGATGCAGGGTCTGAACGACCTTATCGTCTTTGGCGGTGTGACCTTTGCCTCGCTCGCCTCGGGCGGGTTGATGAACTGCTCTGGCGGATCGGCGCAGCAGGGCTGGACGGCGGTTAACCTTGCGATGGCACCCTTCCTTGTGCTGGCGGGTGGGGCGCTGATCTGGCTGGTGCTGCGGCCCCGGGATGAGGTCGAAGCCTGAGGCCTCACCCCAGCAGCAAGCGCCAACGCCGCTGGAATTCGCTCAGTCGCAGCCGTCCTTCGGCAACCGCTGCCGGGTCTTGCGCGGCCAGTTGCAGCAACGGCTTGCCTTGGGCAAATTCGCGCAGCGCGGCCCCCGCAGGGCCGTAGCGTCGCCGTAGAGACCGCAAGGACGGCACCTCCTGCAAGTCCTGTAGCCGCGCCTTGGCCATCGCCGCAATCGTCTCTGCCCGACCATCGGGAAGCGGCAGTTTGCCGTGCGATTCCAGTACCGGAACGGCTTGTAGATAGCGCGCAAGGGCCGCGGCCTTTGCGTGCGGACGCACCTCGGCTTGGCGAACATTGGCGGTGCCCAAGGCGGCCATCGCAGCCACAGCCAGATGCCCCGCCGTCTGATCGAGATAGGCCATCAGCGCGCTTTCGTCGGCAAAAGGCGCATGTTCCAGATCAGCCTCGCGTGCGTCGACCGCCTGCTGCAAAGGGGCCACGGCCACACCGGCCAATGCCTGCGCCAAAGGCGTCACTACCTCATGTCGGCGTACAAACCCGCCCGATGCGATTTCCTCCAGCGCGTCGTGCCACCATTGCAGCCGCATCCGGGCGATCATCGGTTCCTGCGTCACCCAAGGGGCGCGCGACACCTCGACGTTGAAGGCGTAGAGCGGGAAAAGCACCGTCCGCGCGGACACCGGCGCGGCCATCGCGGCGGCAAACCGTTCTGGGTCGCCGCGCTCGACGATCTGTGCGCAGGCGAAAAGATCGCTACCCGGCCCAAAACTCATGACAACCGCCGTGCGACGGTCAGCAGATAACCGGTTTCCGAACGCACCGCGCGCCAGTCCTCTGCCTCTTTGGCGCAGAGGTCCAGCATGTCGGTCATTCGCGGATCGCCTTCGGCCCGCAGCATCGCAATGCGCGCCTCCATGGGGTGGTAATACGCCTCCCAGCCCGCGTCGGAGACATCGCGCGTGCCGAGGATATCAAACCCCACCGCCGAAACAGCCGCCGCAATTCCGGCCCGGTCGCGCGTCGGATACCCCTCCCAAAAGGCGCGGGCCTTGGGGCTGGGCGTGTCGGTGAAAAAACAGGGTTCCGAAAAGGCCAAGACGCCGCCCGGTTTCAACGCCCCGCGCATGACCTCCAGCCCGTTTTTCAGACCCAGAAAATAGAGCGCCCCAGCGCACCAGATCATATCAAATGGCGCCTTCGGCAGGTTGGCGATCTCTGCCAGATCAGCTTTTTGCACGGTCACATTGCGCGCGCCCGAAAACCGCGTCTGCATCTGCGCGACAAAGCCATCGTGTTTGTCAAACGCCAACACCTGCGCGCCCGGCACAGTCTGCGCCAGAGCCTCTACATCCGCGCCCGGCCCGGCTGCGGCGTCGCAGATCGCCGCGCCCTCGGGCACCCCGGCCAAAGCCGTGGCCCAGACCACATCTTCAGTCGACCCCGGCCCCTCTCGCGGCAGGTCTTTGTGAACCTCGAAGAAGGCGTTCCAGTCCATCACGCCGCCCCGGTCTCACCATCACGCACCAGCTTCCAGCGCACCGCATCAAGCAGCGCCTCAAAAGAGGCATCGACTATGTTGGCGCTGACGCCCACGGTGGCCCACCGCCGCCCCTGCCGGTCCTCACTGTCGATGATGACGCGGGTCACAGCCTCTGTCCCGCCTTGGGTGATCCGCACTTTGAAGTCGACCAGCCGCATGTCGTCGATCGCCTCTTGGTAACGGCCGAGATCCTTGGCCAGCGCCTTGGACAGCGCATTGACTGGGCCACGGTCATTGCCTGCCTCGTCCATCGATTCCGAGACCGACAGCTTTTTCTCACCGTCCACCTTCACGACCACAACCGCCTCGGACAGCGACACCATCTGATTGTACTTGTTCTTGCGCCGCTCCACCGTCACCCGGTAGCGTTTCACTTCAAAGAACTCTGGCAGCAGCCCGAGTTCGTCCCGCGCCAGCAGCTCAAAACTGGCCTGCGCGGTATCGTAGGAATAGCCCTCGCTCTCCTGCTCCTTGACGCGGTCCAAAATGCGCGCCAGAGCCGGATTGCTCTTGTCGACCTCCAGTCCCATCTCGCCCAGCCGTTTGCGCAGGTTCGACTGCCCCGCCTGATTGGACATCGGCACCACGCGCCGGTTGCCCACCAGCGCGGGGTCGATGTGCTCATAGGTGGTCGGGTCCTTGAGGATTGCGCTGGCGTGCAGCCCCGCCTTATGGGCAAAGGCCGAAGCGCCGACATAGGCGACCTGCTTTTGCGGCACCCGGTTCAGGATGTCGTCTAACATCCGGCTGGTGCGGGTCAGCCCGGCCAGCGCCTCATCGGTGACGCCAATCTCGAACATATCCTTATAGGGCGCTTTCAACAGCAGCGTCGGGATCAGTGCCGTCAGATTGGCGTTGCCACAGCGTTCGCCCAGCCCGTTCAGCGTGCCTTGGATCTGGCGCGCCCCCGCCATGACCGCCGCCAGAGACCCGGCCACCGCGGTTTCCGTATCGTTGTGGGTGTGAATGCCCAATCGGTCACCCGGCACCCCGTTTTCGATCACATCGCGCACAATCTGCCCGATTTCCTGCGGTAAGGTCCCGCCATTGGTGTCACACAACACAATCCAACGCGCGCCCGCCTCCAGCGCCGCGCGCAGGCAGTCCAGCGCATAGGGCGCATTGGCCTTGTACCCGTCAAAGAAATGCTCGGCATCGAACAGCGCCTTGCGTCCCTGTCCCACAAGGTGTGAGACGGAGGCGGCGATATTGGCAATGTTCTCTTCCAGTGTGATCCCCAGCGCCGTGGTGACATGGAAATCATGCGTCTTGCCCACCAGACAGACGGCGGGCGTGCCTGCGTTCAGGACCGCTGCAAGAACCTCATCATTGGCGGCAGAGCGCCCGGCCCTCTTGGTCATGCCAAAGGCGGTCAAAGTGGCACCGGTTTTGGGCACCTCCTCGAAAAAGGCGCTGTCGGTGGGGTTCGCTCCCGGCCAGCCGCCTTCGATATAATCGACGCCAAGGCTGTCCAGCGCCGCCGCGATCTTTAGCTTTTCGGCGGTGGAAAATTGCACGCCCTGCGTCTGCTGACCGTCGCGCAGGGTGGTGTCGTAGAGGGAAAGGCGTTCCTTGGTCATCCCAACGCCTCCAGCTTGCCCGCGTCAAAGCCCGCGCCCGGCACCAGTTCCACGCCCGCCTTGGACATCCGGACCTCGACGCCGGCCTCGATCAATGCGGCCTTTAACCTGTCGACCTCGGTGAAGTCCTTGGTCTGCATGGCCTCGACCCGAGCTTGGACCAGCTTGTTTTCAAAGCCCTCCAACAATAGTGAAACTGCCACTTTGTCGACAGCACCGCCAAAAATCCAAGATCCCATCATTGAGCTGTCTTCAAGAACCCCAAGCAGGCCTGCAGAAGCAGCAAACTGATCGACATCGCCTAAGGGAACCTCTGAACGCTGAGACCGACCAAGCTTGTCCGCAAGCTTATGCAGTTCTGCTATTGCTTTCGGGGTATTCAAGTCATCCTTCAAAGCTGCCAAAACATCAGTGCTAACTTCTTTGGTTGCACGCGCACCTGCGGCAAGGCCGCGCCACTTGCGCAGCGTCGTCTCCGCCTCACGCGCCTTCTCCGCCGTCCAGTCCATTGGCTTGCGGTAATGCGTCGACAGCATCACAAAGCGGATAACTTCTCCCGGAATGCCCTGATCAAGCAAATCCCGCACAGTAAAAAAGTTGCCCAAAGACTTGGACATCTTCTTCCCCTCCACCTGCAACATCTCGTTGTGAAGCCAGACGCGCGCGAAATCCCCCTCAGGGTGCGCGCATTTCGACTGGGCGATCTCATTCTCATGGTGCGGGAAAGTCAGGTCATTGCCGCCGCCGTGAATATCAAAACTCTCACCCAACAGAGCGTGGCTCATGGCCGAGCATTCGATATGCCACCCCGGACGCCCCCGACCCCAAGGCGACTCCCATCCGGGCAAGTCGTCCGTCGAGGGCTTCCACAGGACAAAATCCATCGGGTTCTTTTTATAGGGCGCAACCTCAACCCGCGCGCCCGCGATCATGTCATCGACCGACCGGCCCGACAGCGCGCCATAGCCCGCGTAACTCTCGACCGAGAACAGCACATGGCCCTCCGCCGCATAGGCGTGGCCGCTGGCGATCAGATCCTCGATCATGGCGACCATCTCGGCGATATAGGCGGTCGCGCGCGGTTCGTGATCCGGTCGCAACGCGCCCAAAGCATCCATATCCGCGTGATACCAGCCAATCGTCTCATCCGACCGTTCACGCACCAGATCCTCCAAAGACCCGGGCGCCCCCGCCTCTTTGCGCTTCAGTGCGGTGGCGTTGATCTTGTCGTCCACGTCGGTGAAGTTGCGCACATAGGTGACGTGATCGGCACCGTAGACGTGGCGCAGCAGGCGGTAGAGCACGTCGAACACTAGCACGGGCCGCGCGTTGCCCAGATGGGCACGGTCATAGACCGTGGGGCCGCAGAGATACATCCGCACATTCGTCGGGTCGATCGGGACAAAGATGTCCTTCTTCCGGGTCGCAGAGTTGGTAAAGCGAATGTCCATGGCCTCGTCCTTCGCAAATGTTGCGGCGGGCCTAGCAACTCTGATGATGGATTGGAATAGAGGACCGTCCCGCCGTTGGTCGGGGGGACCCGACCTATGTCAGCAGATAATGCAGCAGGGGTTATGTGCGGCGGTCGTCATGACGCGGTGATAGCAGACCAGAGGCGGGACGCCAAGCCCCGCCTCACAGACCGACATAGGTCAGTCGTAGCAGACCATCTCATATTCCACCGCATCCGGCCCGTCGAAATAGAACCGGCGGCCCGGCTCATAGTCGGCGTGATTGAAGGTCTCGAATCCCAAGTCGCGCACCCGCGCCTCGACCGCGTCCAGATCATCGACGACGATGCCGACATGGTTCAAGCCCGCTTCATTGACATAGCGCGGGACAGCCGGGCTCACGGAGGTTTTGGGCGAGTACAGCGCAAGGTAGCTGTCCTTTTCGCCAACGTGAACGGAATAGCCCTGATTTAACGAGGCCCCTTCCCAGCGGACATGCCAGCCCAGAAGCCGGGACAGAAAAGCCGCCGTCGCCTTGGCGTCGGGGACGGTGATGTTGACGTGTTCCAGTCGTGCCATGAATGGATCTTTCTCTCATTGTTCAAGATGGCGTCAAGATCGCACCTCAAGTATACTTTAACTCAAGAACAAACTTTCAAGTATTTTCAGATAGATGAAAAAGGATGGTCTGACGATCGGCGAAATCTCGGCGCGCACCGGCCTCGCCCCCTCCGCGATCCGGCACTATGAGGCCGAATCCCTCGTCTTTCCCGACCGCAATGCGGGGGGACAGCGGCGCTACCAACGGACCGACATACGGCGGCTGTCTTTCGTGATGATCGCGCAAGGACTAGGTTTCACACTGGCCCAAATCCGTGCCGAACTGGACCACCTGCCGCGCGATCGCGCCCCCACCAAGGCGGACTGGTCGCGCATCTCCCGCCGCTTCGGGCGGGTATTGGATGCGCGCATCGCGCGCATGACCGCCCTGCGCCAACGTCTGGACAGTTGCATCGGCTGCGGCTGCCTGTCTTTGCAGAGCTGCGCTCTCTACAACCCTGAGGACCGCGCCATGCACAGCGGGGCGGGACCACGTTACCTGTTGGGAGACCGGCCGCCAGACGATGATCCCGCATGAGACCAAATTGCCGGCAGACGCCGCAGTTCAGCGCCACGGGCGTCCCCCGGAGTGTCCAGTTTACTGGTGATCCTTGATGCGCAACACAGGCCGCCAAGGCACGACAATCGCCCGACCAGAGGCCGCAGGCCGTCGGGAGGGTCACCCTGCGCGCGCTTGCGCGCTCCACCGGATCACCCCTCCAGCCAAGCAAGCGCCCCTACTAGTCGCGCTGCGCCTCCAACGCACGATAGGCCGCGACGTTCGTGTTGTGCTCATCCAGCGTGACCGCAAAGTTGTGCCCATCCGCCGGGTTCAGCGTTTTCGCCACGAAATAGATATAATCCGTGTTCGCCGGGTCCAGCGCCGCCTCGATACTGGCGCGGCCGGGGTTGGCGATGGGTGTCGGCGGCAAGCCGTTGATCACATAGGTGTTCCACGGCGTTTCCTTGCGCAACTCGGACTGTCGCAAACCACGGCCCAGAACGCCCTGCCCCTTGGTGACGCCATAGATCACGGTCGGGTCGGTTTGCAGGCGCATGCCCTTTTCCAGACGGTTCACAAAAACGCTGGCCACCTCGCGCCGCTCTTGCGGGCCGCCGGTTTCCTTCTCGATGATCGAGGCCAGGATCAGCGCCTCGTCCGGGCTGTCCAGCGGCAGGCCAGAGGCACGGTTCGACCACGCCTGCGCAAGGATCACCTCCTGCGCCTGCTGCATCCGCGCGATGACGTCGGCGCGGGTGTCGCCTTTGCCGATTTCATAGCTGTCGGGCGCAAGGCTGCCCTCGGGCGGCAGGTCGCCCACCGCGCCCTCCAGCACGTCGATTTGTTTCAACTCCTCGACCACCTGCCAGCTGGTCACCCCTTCGGCCAGCGCCACGCGGTAACGAGTGTCGCCCGCCTGTTTAACGCGCGCGTAAACCTCGGGGACATCGCCCTCACCGGGGTCAAAGCTGGCGCGCTCCTCATAGCGGCCCGTCGCCGGGTCGATCTCACGCACCTGCACCGTGGCGCGGGTGATACCGATCCGGTACACCACCTCTGTCCCGCAGGTCGAGGCACCGCCGCGGGTGACGATATCGGTGATCTCGGACATCGAGGCGTGTTCCGGCACCAGATAGCTGCCCGCCTTCAGCGCCTGCGTCTTGTCAGTGTAATCCGCGCCAAGACGAAAAATCATCGCGCTGGACACCGCGCCCTGCTCTGACAGGTCCTCGGACACTGCACGCATATTGGTGCCGCGCGGCACCTCAAGGCAGATCGGCGCGTCCAGCGGACCTTCGGCGGAATACTCGGACTGGCCCCAGATCAGGACGCCGCCGAAAAGGAACAGCGCGACAACCAGAAAGGTCAGCGCGTTCGAGGCGATACTGCGCCACATGGGGGATTACTCCGGTTTGCCGAAGATCACGCTGGCGTTGGTGCCGCCAAAGCCGAAAGAATTCGACAGCGCATAGGTGATCTTGCGTTTGCGTTTGGCATTGGGCGCAAGGTCGATCGGAGTCTCGACCGCCGGATTGTCCAGATTGATGGTCGGCGGGGCGACCTGATCGCGGATCGCAAGGATCGAAAAGATCGCCTCGATGGCGCCGGCAGCGCCCAGCAGATGGCCCGTGGCCGACTTGGTCGAGGACATGGTGACCTTGGACGCCGCATTACCCAACAGCCGCTCCACCGCGCCCAGTTCGATGGTGTCCGCCATGGTCGAGGTGCCATGCGCGTTGATGTAATCCAGCGCGTCCGGTGTCAGCCCCGCATCCTTCAGCGCCGCCCGCATCGAGCGTTCGCCGCCCTCGCCGTCCGAAGACGGCGCGGTGATGTGATAGGCATCGCCTGACAGGCCATAGCCGCAGACCTCGGCATAGATCTTTGCGCCGCGCGCCTTGGCGTGCTCGTATTCCTCCAGCACGACAACGCCCGCGCCTTCGCCCATGACAAACCCGTCGCGGTCGATGTCATAGGGGCGGCTGGCGGCCTTGGGGTCGTCGCCGCGTTTGGTTGACAGCGCCTTGCAAGCGTTGAACCCGGCAATGCCGATCTCGCCGATGGCGCCCTCGGCCCCGCCCGCGATCATCACGTCCGCATCGCCGTATTTGATCAGCCGCGCCGCATCACCGATGGCATGCGCGCCGGTGGAACAGGCGGTCACAACCGCGTGGTTCGGCCCCTTGAAGCCATAGCGGATCGACACATTGCCGGAAATCAGGTTGATCAGCGCGCCGGGAATAAAGAACGGCGATACGCGGCGCGGGCCCTTATCACGGATCAAGAGCGCGGTTTCGGCGATGGAGTTCAGCCCGCCGATGCCCGACCCGATCATCACACCGGTGCGCAGGCGGCTTTCCTCGTCCTCGGGCGTCCAGCCCGCATCCTGAACGGCCTGTTCGGCCGCCGCGATGCCAAAGCGGATGAACTCATCCACCTTGCGCTGCTCTTTCTTGTCCATGTAGGCGTCGACATTAAACGTGCCGTCGGTGCCGTCGCCACAGGGCACTTCGCAGGCATAGGTGGTGGCCAGATGGCTTGCATCAAACTTGGTGATCGTGCCTGCGCCGGACTGCCCGTCCAGCAACCGCGACCATGTTTCTTCCACTCCGGAGGCCAGTGGCGTGACCAGCCCCAGCCCGGTGACAACTACGCGACGTGTCATGCGCCTGCCCTTTTCGGTTCGCTCTTTCCTTTGCTCTTACCGCGCCTTGACACATGGGGGCAAGTGCGGCGGGCCGCGTGATTACCGCCGGTCAGCCGGTCAAAGCGGGATTTCGCGGACCAAACCCGCGTGCCCTGTCGGGACGCCTGCGGCCGGGGACGGTGGGCGGGGCGATTTTCGGCATAGCCGAAAGAGCGCCGTACCCGTCCCTCAGGTCCACTCCGCGCCAAGGTCCGCCCGCGCGCGATCGATCCAGTGATCCTGCAACCAGCCACAGGGTCGGGCGTAGCGGATCAGCGAGCCGCTGTAGCCTGCGATGGCCTCGGGCATCTTGGGGCGACCGTGAAAGCAGACCACCCGTGCGTCTTGTGGCAGGTGCGGCGCACGGAAATAGTTGCCCGGAAACGGATTGCAGTCATACTTGAACGACACCACCCAAGGTTCTGGAATATAGGTGAAAACACCGCGCTCCATCGCCTTGTGTGAGGTATATCGCTGCTCGGACCCGCGCGCCTCTTCGACCTCGGCATAGGGGTTGGCGGCCAGATCCTCGTAGAGGAATCCGTGCTCCGCCGGATCAAACCGGAACACTGATCCATGCCCGGTGGGCCGTCCCTTGCGTTTTTCGGTCCAGTCGTGGCGCATCGCCACCGTCCCCGGTGCAAGGTCGTGGATCTCATCCAGCGACCCGGTGATCACCACATCTAGATCGAACCCCAGCACCGGCCCGGCAAGGTCGGGCACCAGACCGGGCCGAAAGAGCGAGGTCTTGCGCATCGCCCCCTGCCGGTTCGCCACCGCAAGCGCTGCGTTCATCGGCTCGGCAAAGGGTTCCACCGGCAGGTCCAGCACCTCGATGTCCGGGTGCAGACCCGCGCAATGCTCTGTCATGCAGAAAAACCGCACCGGGCGCGACAGGTTGCGCCGCACACCGGAATACAGCCGGTTGACGTATTCGGGACCAAACAGCGTCCCCCATTTGATGCACATGACGTTGATCGGTGACATCGCGCGCCCCTGCCCTTGCTGTTGCGCGGCAGATAGCAACGCTGGCCCCGAAATACCAGCGCTTGATACCGGCGCTTGCAGCAAGGGCCCGGCCCGTCTAGACATAGGCCAGACCCTACTGGACGGAGGACAAGATGGAGAATGCATCCCCCCTCCGGGCCGCGCGCTGACCAAAAGCCCGCCGCCCGTGCACGCACACCGGGCCGCCTCCGGCGGACCCAATTGCATGTCTGAACGGGACTTATCACATTGACTGATGACACATTGACCGGCCTTGGATGGTCGGACCATTTCGCACGGCAACTGACGCCAGAGGATGCGGCGCTGACCCCCGCCCGCCTCGCCGAGGTTCACCGAGACCGCATGCGCGCGGTGACGCCAACGGGCCAGATTGAGCTTTTGCCAACGGAATCCACCGGCGCCTACGCCGTGGGTGACTGGGTACTGAGCGACGGCACCCATGCGATCCGCCGACTGACCCCGACTTCGGACATCACCCGTCGCGCGGCGGGTCGCGACGTCCGGATTCAGCGTATCGCGGCGAACGTCGATACGCTGGGCATCGTCACCAGCTGTAACGCGGATTTCAACGTCGCGCGGCTGGAACGCTATCTGGCGCTGGCACATTCCGGCGGCTGCCTGCCGCTGATCGTGTTGACCAAACCCGACAAGGCCGACAATGCGGACGACTACCTGCGGCAGGCTCAGCGCCTGTCGCCGCTGGTGACCGCGATCAGCCTGAACGCCCGCATTCCCGAAGAGGTCGCGCGCCTGACGCCGTGGTGCAAGAACGGTCAGACACTGGCGCTTGTCGGGTCGTCGGGCGTGGGCAAGACCACCCTGCGCAACGCGCTGACCGGCGAGGAGGCTGCCACCCGTGGCATCCGCGAGGATGACGCCAGAGGCCGCCACACCACGACCAACCGCAGCCTTGCACCGACGCTGGCGGGCGGCTGGTTGATCGACACACCGGGGATGCGCGAATTGCAGCTCGCCGATGCCGGCGAGGGAATCGAAGCCGTCTTTGACGACATCGAAGAACTGGCCCTGACCTGCCGGTTCCGCAATTGCGCCCATGAGGGCGAACCGGGCTGTGCGGTCCGCGCGGCCATCGCCGCCGGTGATCTGGATGCCGACCGCCTGGCCCGCTGGGAAAAGCTGCGCCGCGAAGACCGCCACAACACAGAGACGGTGGCCGAATCCCGGGCGCGCGGCAAAGCCTTCAACCGCATGGTCAAAGAGGCCGTGTCGAAGAGCAAGCGCAGGCGCGACCCCGGCGGCCCCGCCTGACGGGACGCCGGGCGACCTTTGCGGACAGGAAAATCAAGCCTGTCCGCAGTTTTTGACCGATGTGGTCACTCCACATGACAAACCCGCAGCCTCTGATGCGGCATCCTGAACCGGACCAGTCCCGAACAGGAGCTTCTCTATGGACCCGACACTGACCCTTGCCCGCATCCCGCCCTCTTACGACCGCGATCACCGCCCGGACAAGCGCGAGATTGATGCCTTTTACCAAACCCACGGAAACGCCGCGCTGGCCGAGGCACGCATTGGCTGGAGACAGATGACAGCAACCTTCGTCCAACTGGTAAGGCCGCGCAGGCGCGCCGCCGGGTTTGTCGCGTTGTTCCGAAAGGTCTAGATTGATGCGTATGGACCCCACCCTTCACGCCCCTTCATTTTTCGACCCGACTGACGAAGACCGCGCGGCCATCGCCGCGACCATCCGGGCCGAGACGGTGGCCTTTCAGGACCGCGACTATGACGCGTGGGCCCGGTGTTTCGTGCAGGATGAGCGCACGCAGGACATCTATGTGACGACCACGTCCGGGCTCTCGGTGCAAAGTGGCTGGTCCGAAGTCTCGGCCTACATGAAACATGTGCTCGACAAGGGGCTGGGTTGTCCCAAAGTGCCGTTTGGTCAGGACAACATGCGCATCAGCGTCACCGGGGACAGCGCATGGGTGGTGTTTGACGGCTGGGCCGAAGCACCCGGTGAAGCCCGCACCGAAAGTTTCGAGACGCGCATCCTCCAGCGCGAGGACGGCCAGTGGAAGATCGTCTATGCGTCGTTCGTAATGCAGCGCGACGCGCCAGAGGGGAACGGACTGGTTTCTGTCGATAGTGCCGGCCGGTTGCTCTGGGCCGGACCCGGCATGCTGGAACGCTTGAAGGACCACCCGGTCCTCACCCTGTCGGCGGGGCGTCTGCGCGCGCACCGACGCGATTGGGACCGTGTCCTGCAAGAGGCGTTGCAACGGGCTGCCCAGTACCATGGACACTTTGAGCTGCACCGCTTTGCGCAGGAAACCGGCGGCCCGTTCCGGTATCCTGCAATCCTTGGCGATACCGACGACGGTGGTCTGGCAATCGCTCATGTGTCCGTGCGCGATTGCGTGACCTACATTCAGGTCGATGGCGATGCCCGCATCGACCGCCGCCTTGCCGTGGCGCAAGCGGTTTACGGTCTGTCGGACGGCCAATTGCGGATCGCCCGCTACATCGCCGATGGCGATGGGCTTAAATCCGCCGCCGACGCGCTGGGGATCAGCGTCAACACTGCACGCACGCATCTGGCCCGCCTCTATGACAAGACCGGGGTCAACACGCAGACCGCCCTTGTGCGCCTGCTGCTAAGCGTCGGCTGAGGCACCGTGCCGGTCGCAGTGATGCGGCAGGGACACGGCGCCGAATTGCTGCGGCGCAGCGTATTGCGCAAGCGCAGCACTCTCCGATATCACGTTAGCGCTAACTTGGATACGACCGGAGACCACATGAGCACCCCGCAACCCGACACCGCCAAAATCGCCGAAGCTGCCTTTTTCCTCTGGCTGGACGAAGGCCGCCCCCAAGGTCAGGACCGTGACCACTGGTTCCGCGCGACGCAGGCGCTGACCGCCGCCACCAAACCGGCCCGCAAACCGCGCGCCAAGGCCGCCGCGAAACCTGCCGCTGCCCGCGCCAAAGCTGCCCCCAAAACAAAGGCGGCCGCGAAACCCGCAGCCGCCCGGAAGCCCCGCAAAAAAGCGGAAAGCTGAGCACCTTAGGGGCGGTTGGCGGAACGTCTACCGTCCCGCCGACCGTCCCGATCAAGACGCGACCGGCATCCGCCGTTCGACGACCTCGGCCCACCAGGAACATCCCGCCGGGATCGCCTCGTCGTTGAAGTTGTACTCGGGGTGATGGACCATCGCGGTGTCACCATTGCCCACAAGGATATAAGCGCCGGGCCGCTCTTCGAGCATAAAGGCGAAATCCTCTCCGCCCATGACCAGCGGCGCGTCGTCAACGCCGCCAGACACCGCGCGCGCCACGTCACGCGCAAATTCGGTCTGCTCGGGATGGTTGACCATAACCGGGTAGCCAAGGTGATACGTCACCTCTGCGGTGCCGCCAAAGGTTGCCGCCACACCGGCGGAGATCTCCTTGATCCGCTTTTCCGCAAGAGCACGCATCTCGGTCGACTGGGTGCGGACCGTGCCCTTGATATGGACCCGCTGCGGGATCACGTTGAACGCCTTGGACGAGGTTTCAAAACTGGTGACAGAAACCACCACCTGATCCACCGGGTCCGCGTTGCGCGAGGCGATGGTCTGCAATGCCAGCACGAGAGTGGACGCCATCACCGTGGTATCCACCGTCTCATGCGGCTTGGCCGCGTGGCCGCCCAGCCCTTCGAGGGCAATCTCGAACTGGTCGGTGGCGGCAAAAAAGGCCCCTTCACGGATCGCAAAGCTCCCGACAGGGCGACCGGGCCAGTTGTGCATCCCGTAGACTTCCTGAATGCCCCAGCGGTCCATCATGCCGTCGTCGCACATCTCCTTGCCGCCGCCGCCGCCTTCTTCGGCGGGCTGAAAGATCACTACAACCGTGCCGTCGAAATTGCGTGTCTCGGACAGGTACTTGGTCGCGCCCAGCAGCATGGCCGTGTGACCATCGTGACCACAGGCATGCATCGCCCCATCCGTTTTCGAGGCATAGTCCAGCCCGGTCTGTTCATGGATCGGCAGCGCGTCCATGTCAGCGCGCAGCCCGATCACCTTGCCAGAGCCATTGGCACGCCCCTTGATCACACCCACGACGCCAGTACGGCCGATGCCGGTCACCACCTCGTCGCAGCCGAAATCCTTCAGCTTTTCCGCCACCATCGCAGAGGTGCGATGCGTCTCGAACAGGATTTCCGGGTTTTCGTGCAGGTCGCGGCGCCATGCGGTGATTTCATCCTGCAATTCGGCGAAGCGGTTCTTGACGGGCATGGGGTTTCCTTTTCCGGTTTCAGGTCTGGACCGCAGGCCGCTCCCCCGGATCGGTTGAGACGGACCATGCGGAAAACATCAGGCGAGCAGGGTCAGGGGGCAGCGCCGCCCCGGCAGTCGGTCGCGCTGCGCCGGAGAATACGCCTCACACCGGCGGGTTCAAGACGGCGGTGGCGGATTTCACAAGTTTGGCCCCGGGCGCAGCGCGCTGCCGTCAGAAAAGCGGCCTATGCGAAAGCGGCTCAGATCGTGACCGGGGTCTTGGCTGGTGGCCAGATCCAGTGCCACCCGGCCAAAGCCCGGGCCAGCGCCAAAGCCATGCCCACACATACCGGTGCAGACCGTCAGACCGGGCAAATCCCGCACCCGGTCCACCACCGGCACCACATCCGGCAACACATCAATCATGCCACCCCACCCGGCCTGCACCTCGATCCGACCCAGGTCGGGATATTGCGCGCCGAACCGCTGCGGAATTTTGGCCAGCTTCGCTGCATTCGGCCCGGGATCAAGAATGCGCATCCTCTCAAACGGGCTTTGTTCCGCACCGCTCCAGTGACGCGGCGTCGAAAACGCATCGGGCCAGTCCGCTGGTTGCGGTCGGCGCAGATGCACGTCGAATTCTCCCGACACAGCCAGCGGCAGATAGTGCCGCAGGTGCCGCAACGCATCGGGCCCAAGGTACAGTTCGGCAAAGGCAGAGGGCGCCAACGTATAGCCACCGTCGGCGCGCGGGCGAAAGGCAAGCCGGTCATCGACCGCCGCTGTATCGACCACGCGGGGCAACGGTTGCGTCGCCAATGCTGTCGAGCGCACCGAAAGCTGCGGGATATCCACACCGTGACGACGCAAGAAAAGCGACGACCACGCCCCGCCCGCCAGCACCACGGCACTGGTCCTGATCCGCCCGGCCTCGGTGATCACACCGCTGACGCGCCCCGCCTGCCGGTCCAACCCCCGCGCCGCGCAGCGCTCGATGATGGTGGCCCCCTCGGCGCGCGCCAGCCGCGACAGTTCCGGCACCGCCTGCCACGGCTCTCCCACCATGTCGGTCGGCGTATGCAGCGCGCCTTGCCATGCGGCGCGGGGATAGCCCAGATGCCGCAACATCGCGGTCCGGTCCAGCATCTCGCTGGACACGCCCAAGGGGCGTGCCTCTGCCAGCCAACCCTCAAACGCCGCCATCTCGGCGTCGGTCCGCGCCAGATAGGTCACGCCCGTGGTCCGCGTCCCCAGCCGCCCCTGACAGGTCACATCCAGATCCCGCCACAGATCCTGCGCCTCCAGCGCGATGGGGATCTCGTCCAGATCGCGGCCCTGCACCCGGATCCAGCCCCAATTGCGCGAGCTTTGCTCCGCCGCAATCCGCCCCTTTTCCAACAGCACAACCGACAGCCCGCGCCGTGCCGCAAACAGCGCCGTGCTGACCCCGATAACCCCGCCGCCAATGACAACAAGATCCGCAGCCTCGGGCAAGGGCGCGGCAAACGCGACAGGACCTTCGTCGCGGAACGGGAATGACATGGCACTTCCTCGTATGCGCTGCGCGCAGACTTGCAGCTTCTTCTTGGTCAAAATACCTCCGGGGGTGAGGCCAAAGGCCGAGGGGGCAGCGCCCCCTACTCAGCCGTCATGTGCGTTTTTTGGATGCTGTAGACCTCCGGTGCGGTTCCTTTTGTTGCAGGCGTCTGTCGACGCATTGAAACTCTGTCCATTTGCCACAGCCTTTTGAAAGAACGTCATCTTTTTGGGGACGCGTCCGGAAATCGGCTCCGCGCCATACACTTGCATTCCCGGAAAGCGAACTGGCTTAAAGGAACGTCAGGTGTTCCGGTCGCTGAGTTTAACGGCCGGACGAGACCGAGCTTTCCAAATAGCATATAAAAACGTTCTTAGAGCGCCCCCTGACTTTTGCAAGGTGCGCGTGGCGCCACCGTACCATTGCTTCACGCTGGTGGCCGACTGTGGAAGCAAGGTACAGACCAGATACGCGTATCGAAAAGGCACGCAAACCAACGGCCAGCCGCAAATGCTTGGCATCCGAACTGACTGTTCTGTAAAGCACCTGCCGCGACTGGGCCGTAGATCTTGCAATCGGCAAGCGCGCAGCTTGCCTTTTCCGATCCGCACGAAGAGGCAGTCGTCAGGCGACAGACATTGGCGGCACACATAGGTGAGATCCACCTCTTCCGAACCGCATATCCGTTTTCACGTCTTTCCGCCGCGAAGAACACGGCGGAAATCTTGTTGTCCAGGTCCCTTGCCGAACAGCAGTCCGATCGGTGGCAAATCGCGTTCACTGTCACGACAGGGGAAGTGTACCCGGTGGGCTGGCAAGAAGGCAGGCTATCCTTGATTTGGCACGGGCCCTGCAAAGCGTCCGCCCTCGGCAATGTTCAGGCGTTGGCAGAGCCAACCCGCCGCCACCCCGATCAGGAGCCAGAAGATCAACCCATGTGCCAGCGCGGCAACGGCGAATTCAGCCGACAGGTGCGCCGGAACCGCAGAGGCCAAAGTTGCGCCTTCCGCAAGCTGGGGCGAGCCATAGGCGTGCGGCGCGACGATCAGCAACAGTCCGAATGCCAGTTTCATCGGCGTGGAAAGAATGCCCGAGCGACTGGTCATCACCCACAGCCCGCCTGCAGTCAGAGCAACCGTGGCTACCCACCATAGCTGTCGGCTTTCCAGTGTGGCGGCGGTCATGCCCGGCAGTTCAGGTGGCAGGCCAAAGAAAGGTGCAAGGCTGAAGGAAACGAATCCGGCACCGCCCCAGATCAGGCCGGAACGCGCATTGACTCCGCCGCCCCGCACGTGGATCGCCGCCACCAAAAGCAGGGCAAAACCCATGCCTGCGAACAGGTTGACCCCGGCAGTCGCAACGGTTCTTTGGATCCCGTCCTCGGGTGCCCATGCCTCTTCCCCCCCATGTGCATGCCCATGATCATGACCGTGGTCGTGACCGTCATGGAGGGCCGCCGCGACGGCGACAGGTTCCGCAACCTCGAATGATTCCGCCTCATGGATCAGCGGCAGCACGTAGATCGTCTGAAAAACTGTCGCCCCGATCCCGCTCAGGAGTCCGGCGAGCAGCGCGACGCTGACAAGCTTCTTGACCATTTGATGTTCCTTTCTCTCTGTCGCCTTTCAGGCGTCTCTCTGTCGCCTTTCAGGCGAGCGGTTCGCCGCGCTCTCCGGCGGTCAGGCGTAATTGGCGAAGAACGAATACTCGCGCTCACCATCGGTGATTTCGGCCGTGCGCTGATCGATTTCATCCTTCGTGACCAAGCCCTTTTCGACGGCCAGCCGCTCCAGCGCCGCGAGCCACTGCTCGTAATAGACCCAAGACGCGTCCTTCAGGTCGTGTTCGCGCTCCCAGTCGCCGATGCACTTGATCAGGTTCTTGCGGAAATCCTCGTAGTCGATGACCTTTTCCTCGGAAAACGCCAAGACGATGCCGAAGGCGCGGCTTTGCCAGGGTTCATCGAATTGCAGCCGGTCACAGCGTTTCGGCGGAGCGGCCTTGCTGCCCTCCAGTCCTTTGACAAAACGATCTTCCATGCCGGTGATGGTTTCTGTACGCATTGCTGTTACTCCTTGTTTCCTTGGTTGATGACTGACCGCAGGTCCGAAATCCGGCGGCCACCATTTTGATGTGTCCCCGGCCCCTAGGGCAGGACGTTCAGGGTGATCTTGTCGGCGATGGGGGTGCCCGCCACCGACAGCGTCTTGTGATCATTGGAATACAGCCCGACTTTCAGTTCGACCTGCCCGGTCGGAAGCTCGGCCAGATGGAACCAGTTGCCGTATAGCCGCCCAAGCTTGTGGCCGTTTACATAGATATGCGCGTGCCCTTCCCCCGCGACATGGGATGTGCCGCTGTGGGCAGGCGCAAAGGCAAAGTGCGTGGTCTCGGCATGCAGGTTCCATCCGGCACCGGGATCGGGCTGAACAGAGATGCGGATCGTGGGCGCCCCGTCTGCAGGCAGATCGATCATCGCGTGGTCTGCATGGGTATGGTCATGAGCCACTCCCCCGCCGCCGCTATGTGGCGCGCTCTGCGGCACAAAGCTTTCGCTTGCCAAGCCATAACCAACGCCGCCTAACGCGACCCCCAGTATCAAGGCTCCCAAAACCCTGTTCATGTGCGTTCTCCATTCGATGTCGTCAAAGGCTCAGGCCAGATAGGTTTTCAGCACCGAAGCGCCGATGGTGTATTTCGGGTCGACGATATTGCCGACACGCAGCTTTCCGGCCTGGGTCAGAAAGAAATACGCCTCGTAAATGTCCCAGCCGTAGTCGGCGACCATCCAGTGGATCAATTCGCGATAGGCGATCCTTGCGGCATCCTCGAGCGGACGCGCAGAGCCCAGCGTCATGATGAAGTTTTCGTTTTCCAACCGCGGCCAAGCAATCGGGCTTTGCTTGATCAGGTCGATCTGGATTGTCACCGTGGCGGGTATTTCGACTGCCGTGCCGCAAAGCTCGCCATCGCCTTGGGTGGCGTGGCAATCGCCCAGATAGACATACCCCCCTTCGGCCAGCACCGGGAAATAGACGATCGCCCCCGGTGCCACGTCTGGCACATCCATGTTGGCCCCCCAGTAATCCGGCTGCAGCGAAGACACCGCCTCGATTTCCGGACTGACGCCCAGTGTGCCGATAAAGGGTTCGTAAGGCAGGGTTATCCGGTCGTTGAACTGAATGCCCTCTTCGGTCACGTTCATCTTCATGACCTTTTCGGGCAGCGGATCGTTCAGCATCGCGGTGTTGGCGGTGCCCACCAATCCGCCAAATTCGGGGATCAGTGCAGAGGTGCCCGCCGGTTGCGGACCGCGTGGCAGGATCGAATGGATGCGCACGGCAATGACGTCGCCCTTTTCGGCGCCCGCCACGTGGATCGGGCCACACTGAGGATTGAGGAAAGGAACGTTCAGCCGCTCTGACGGGCTGGCCGAAGTTGAATCCAACTGACCTTCAAACGCGTCATGCGTATCGGCCACCACGATATCCCCCGGCTGGATGTGCAACACGGGTTTCGCAAAAGGGCCGTAAGTGTAGTGATATGTTCCCTGCACCTCGGCGGTCAGCCGATGGGTTTCCCCGGCAACACCCTGGGCGACACCCTTGGTCGCCATCCAGGAATTATTCATCCAATCCACTCTAATACCCTCCGGTTTTCTTGGTCGGCGTCCGTGCGTCCGGCCCATTGTTTGATGAAAGTGCGTTGGCCCTGTTTTCCGCCAGCGTCTTCAGCGGGGTCAGCGATCCCGTCGCTTCGATCTGTTCACACAGGAACTCGATGGACACCTGCAGGCGCATGGCCTCTGAGCGCAGAAGGTCATAGGCTGCCTGACCGTCGATCGTCATGCATGTCTGGACCAGCGTGATCGCCGCCAAGACCGACGGACGGGCGCGCAGGCGCGCGTTCAGGTCTTCGACCTTGCGCAACAGCTTGGTCCGGACTTCGAAATCGTGGAATGCGATGGCGAGGGCCGAAAAGATGCCGTTGGGCTGCAAGGGTTTGACAAGATAGGCAGAGGGCATCTGCCCCAGCGTCCATTCGATACGGCCCGGTGCCTCGCTGCCCATCAGGGCAATCAGGGGGATCGGCGCATGTCCCGGCTCCCAGGCGAATTGCTGGTCATAGCCGCGGTCTGCGTCGAAAAAGATGACATCGTGGCCGTCGGGCGAAAGGTTGTCTGCTGGCCACTGGAGCGCTGTCCGGAGTCCCAACCGCCCAAGCTGCGCCGTCAGAACGGCGGTATTGTCGCCCGGCGGGTGCACGATCAACGCCCGCACCTTGCGGAAATTGGGAAGTGCGCGCCTTTTCATAGCGCCGCCCTTTCTCCGGGTTCCGGCGCGCTGGTCAAGCCATCGACATCGAAATCCACAAGATAGGGATCGGGCCGCATCGGGGCGTCATAAGTATGAAAGATGTCGAACTGCCCAGAGGCATTCGACACGGCCAGCGCCGGGGTCAGGAAGCAATGGTTATTGCCCGGATCGATCCAGATCTGGCCCTGCGGGGCATTGAAACGGACCTTATAGAGCGCAGATTTGACCGCATCCAGTTCTTGCGTGCCGGCCTTCTGAAAGGCCCGCGCAAGAAGATGGGTGGTGTTGTATGCGGCCTCGGAGTCCGCCGAAGTGACCGTATCCGCCCCGTACCGCGCCTTGTATCCAGCGATGAAACGCGCGTTGCACTCGCCCGGCGTGGACTGAAAGTAGACACTCGACGCGATATGTCCCGCGGCCGCATCCGGGGCCAGTCGGGCAAGTTCCGGTTCTGACAGAGTGTGGCTGCACACCGGCATCACATCGCTCGTCAATTCAGGGTTGGCCTGCCGCGCAGCCTGCATGGCGCGCATGAAGCTTTCAGAGGACACCCCGATCAGCGAGCTGAAAATGTACGAAGGCCTGCTCTGCACGATCTCGTCGATGATCTTGTCGACCTCAACCGACCCCACCGGCACATAACGCTCCCAGAAATCCCTGGCACCGTGCTCCGTTACGCATTCGCGCATGATCCGGTTGCTTTCCCAACCCCAGATATAGTCGGAGCCGACGCAATAGGCCCGGTTGCCGAAATGCTGCAGCATATGGGACATCAGCGGCACCATGTGCTGGTTCGGCGAAGCCCCGGTGTAGATCACGTTGTTGCAGTGTTCGAAGCCTTCGTAATGCGAGGGATACCAAAGCAAGCCATCATACTTTTCGAAGACCGGGATGACTTCCTTGCGGCTGGACGAGGTATAGCAGCCAACCACGTGCTTCAATCCGCCCTGTTTCAGCATCTCGCGGCAGATGGATTGATAGGCTTCGAGATCACCGCCGGGATCCAGGATCACCGGGTCCAGCTGAAAGTCGAACTGCGGGTCCGCGTTGACCTCGGACAGGGCCAGCAACGCGCCGTTCTGCAGTTCCTGCGCGATGCCAGCATAGGGGCCGCTGGTCGAAAAGACGATGCCGATGCTGATCTTCTCTTTCGACTTGATCAAAGTCGCTTGGGTGTTTTCAGGTCTGTGCATCTGCAATCGCCTTTGTTGTTCTCACTCGGTACCGCAACGTTGGATCAATCGGTCCCGGCCTCAGCCGGCCACCTCTGCCGGTCGCGCCAGCAGGTCGGATCCCTTGGCCGAGGCCAGAGCGAAACAGGCGCCCAGCATCATCGACACCGGCAGCACCACGTAAGAGCTGTTGAAGGACAGCGACCAAAGCGCCTCGACCGTGAACCGGTCCGGCGTTTGCAGCAGAAAGGCAAAGGTCGCCGCATAGCCGAAGGTCGTGCCGGGAATGGACGTCAACGCCGGGATGTTCGCGGCGAGGATGTAAAGCGCGATGCTGACCGCCACGACCAGCGCCGCCCAGACCGCACCGCCGATAACCTCGGCCATCGGGACCGCAACGATGATCAGTGCGGTTGTCGAGGCGACAAAAACCCCGAACGCGTTGGAAATGATCGTGGTCCGAAAGGCCGCCGCATCGCCGCCAAGGGCATAGAAACAGGCCCATGCCACAAAGGCCGCCCAGATCAGGATGGTCCCCATCGTGAGGAAGAACCAGACAGCGACAAATCCGCAAACCGAAACACTGATGGCAAGTGACGTGATCTTGGACATGTTGTCCTCCTTGTTTCCCATGCGCAGCTCGCGCCCCGGGTGTCTGTTGTTCGTTTTCCGCAGGTTCGCGGTGCGCCCTTACTGTCCGGGCAGGCACTTTGACCTGTTCAAGACAGATCTGCCGTTAGTCTGACCACCACTTTGGCGGTCAGACCTTGTGCCCCCGCTCAGTGGCAGGGAAAGCCGATGGCATGACGTGTGTCGTGTGCCGCGTTATGCGCCATCGAGGTGTTGGACAGCCCCACACCAAAGACAAAGACAGCACCCAACGTGAAGAGGACGAGAGAGGATTTCAGCCGTTCGGAAACCCCGGCGACCCTGTTGTCCTGAACGGTGATGGTTCCATTCTGCATTGTTTTTACATCCATATTCTTGGTTTCGATTGATGGCTTGGCAGTCAGTTGACGGTCACAAGGTCGAGGCCCTGCATCGCCTCGGTCGAGATCAGGTCGGCCAGCTTTTCCTCGCTCCACCCTTCGGTGCCTTCCGGGCGGGCGGGGATGACGAAAAAGCGGATCTGCGCGCTACTGTCCCAGATCTCGATCTTCGTTCCTGGGGCGAGGTCGACGTCGAACTCCTTGAGCACTTCACGCGGCTCGCGGACAATGCGCGCCCGGAAAGCCGGGTCTTTGAACCAGTATGGCGGCAGACCCAGCAGCGGCCAGGGCCAGCAGGAACACAGCGTGCAGGTCACGATGTGATGCACCGAAGCCGTGGACTCGACCGCTTTGAGGTTCTCACCCTCGATGCCGTCGCGGATGCCCAGTTCGGCGATCGCGGCGTTGCAGTCGGCCAGCAGCCGCGCCTTGAACGCCGGATCAGTCCAGGCCTTTGCGACAACCTTGGCGCCGTTGAATGGGCCCATTTCGGTGTCGAAGAAGTTGATCACGCGATCGACCGTGTCCTGGCCGATCAGGTTCTTTTCCCGGAACAGGGATTCCAGGGCCTTTGTGCGCGCCGCGTAATAGGACTCGGTCTCGCGCAGGTGGTGGTGGTGGTCGTGGTCTTTGTCAGACATGTTCGTTTCCTTGGTTTCTCGGGGGCATGGTCGGCGCTGGGGCACCGGACATGCGGGCCTTGAGCCGCGGTTCAGGCCGCTTCCAGATAGGTTTCAAAGACTTCGCTGTAGAGCGTGTCGTCGGTGTCGGGCCGCTCGGGCCAGATGTCGCGGGTCATGAACTTGACCCGGTAGATCGGCTGGGGCGTGCTGATGCTGTCGGTCGGAACGCTGTCAGTGTAGAGGATCGCCTGAGGGTAGACCTCTTCGACCACGCCGACCTTGTTGCGCAGATAACCGATCAACCGGGTGTGCACCGCAGAGGCCGGATCCAGCACGCGCACCTGCTGGCCCACTTTGAACACCGGGTTCAGCGCCACGTCGCGATAGGGATTGTCGCCGGTGAACATGTAGTCGACCACTTGGTCGGTGACGGCCGGGTTGCCCTTTTCCGGCAGCGGGGATTCCGGATTGTCGAGGTAGTACTGCGTCAGCTCTTCGAGCTCAGCCTCGTTGATGTAGTTCCGCTCGATCAGAAAGGCGGTCATGCCGCCCAGCCATTTGATGTAATAGCGGTACTTGAAGTAATCGAGCGGGTTCATCCCTTCGGCTTTCACCCGCAGATGTGGCCAGGCCCAGATACCCGTCCCCATCATGCACATGTGGACACCGAACAGCTGTTTTTCCCACTCTTCGACAAAGACCTTCTTTTCGGTACTGACGGGGCCCACGTTTTCGAGACCACCTAGAAATTGTTGCAACTTCATCGTCGCTCCTCCGTGCTGAGCACAAAAAAAGCCCCCATGATCCTTAGGATCGTGGAGGCCACATTGCCGTGCGCTGAATGCGCTTATTTCCGGACCGGATCGTCTCTGGTCCACGATCAAATGGTGGCACGCACTTTTTCATCCAACAAGATTTTTTTTGGGACACACGCTTTGGGACGCGGAAATCAACCCGAAATCGACCCGCTTTGGCGGTGGGTGCCTAAAATTTAATCACATACGTAAGCGATTGCTTTCAAGTAGCTTTTACCCTTGTCGGGTCGCCTTTCGTGCCTTTCAAGGGCGCAAACGAAAAAAGTTCGGGACATCTGCATGTTTTGGCGCGAAATCGCGTTCGTGGCGCCAGAATCGCCCTTTTTTGCGGGTCACGATGCCTCGGCTTTCAGGTCCACAGAAGATTTCGACTTGACCCTTTTGCGCCGCGCTCAGGATACTCCGGGATGATACTGCCTGCCCGAAATGATCGCTGAACACATGACCCGGAACCTGCACGAAATTCACATATGCCGGACCTGCTGCAGGACGGACCACGCGCCCTCAGGGGCCGCTCTTGGCGTAAGACTGCGCGCAGCCCTCGCCAACGAGGCAGGCTTGTCCGGCGTGAAGGTCCGCGACGCACGCTGCATGCTGACCTGTGGCTCGCCGGTCGCCGTCAGTCTGACCTGCCCCGGAAAGATGTCTTATCTCTTTGCGGACGTGCAGGCGGAACACGATCTGGACAACCTGCTGGCCCTTGTCCGGCTATACGTGGCAAACCCCGGCGGCATCATCAACGATGCGCGCCCCATCGGACGCTTGCGCCATTGCCTGAAAGGGCGGCTGCCAGCGCCCCTTCCAGTTGGAGATGAGACGAACCTTTGGGAGGAATCGGATAAACGCGCACGAAACCGCGAAGGAAGTTGAAACAGAATATCAATATCTTGAGTCTTGGACCCAAGAGGCAGAAGGAGATCGCAAAGGGAAACGAAGAGGCCGTGGGAAATAGCATCACGTCCAGTCAGGAAACCCGTCGCCTCCGTCCGGATTTGATAGCAGTTTCAAAATCTTACGTCGAAAATGGAACGTCGTCTGTTTATTAAATCCCACTGATTCAGAATGATTTTTCCACTTAGGACTGCACTGCGGTTTTTCGATTTGTAATCGTCCGTCCGTTGTTCATCTGATATTGTGACGCCACTTGTGCTGGCAGCAGCGCGGCATTTGCGAAGTTCATGCGGATCTCAACGCCATGCCGTGCGCGCGCGTTTTCGATCAGCGTGATCCGTTTGATCAGCATCGAGAGATATGTGCTTGCCTCATCGACGTGCTCTGCCTCGGACAGTAAGTCCTCCATCTGCTGAACGGCACGATCATAGGCTTCGCCGGGGTCTTCCATCACCGATGCCTGGGTGGCCATCTTGGCCTGTTTTTCTGCGATCCGTGCTGTGAGGGCATCGACTTGCCCCTGCAGCGCCTCCGTTTTTGCTTTGAACGTCGCGTAGGGCGCGCACTCGGCAATAGCGGTCATGATGCCGTTCAGGCCACGCTGTTTGAACCGCCCCGAGTCTGTCGGAGACCATCAACTTGAGAAAGGATGATGGTTCTGACGAAAAGCGAAATGGCAAATCGCTACTCGCCTCAGGTCCGCGCATGTGCGGCTAGGATGGTCTTGAGCATCAAGGCTCCTATGAGACGCAGGCGGGCGCAATCGCGGCCATTGCCCCCAAAATTGGCTGTATTCCGCAGACTCTGCGCGAATAGGTTAAGAAGGCGGAGAAAGACAGCGGCATGCGCGACGGTGTGACCACTGAGGAGCGCGACCGCCCACTAAAGCGATGATCGCCTTCATTCACTGCCCGGCAGGGCATAGCGAAGCAATGTCCCGAGAGGGGAAGATCAGCGCGTTGTCTATCGCGTCGAGTCGATCTGCAGGGATCCGCCGATCACGCCGTCCCTCGCCCGGCAGGCGAATGCAAAGCAGTCTGCCGAGTGAGGACTTGTTACCACCGCCAGACGCGCCTCGCTGATCCGTCCAAAGCTTCGGCGCGATCTCAGCGCGACACGGATACCGGACTTCTGTCTTCAATTACAAACAACGGCCGGTCAGCGCGCCCGTCCCCCGCCTCAGGCCAGACGCTCCAGCAGATGTTCCATGAACGCCTGCCCCGCCTGGAACTGCGCCAAGGTGATGTATTCATCCGGCTGATGCGCCACGTTGATGCTGCCGGGTCCGCAGACCACCGCCTTGTATCCCGCCTGCTGGAAATGGCTCGCCTCGGTGCCGTAGCTGACAAAATTCTCCGAGTTGTCGCCGGTCAGTGCGCGCACCAGCGCCTCGGCGGTGTTGTCCTCTTCCGGGGCAAAGGGTGGCAGTTCGAATTTCTCGATCAGCTCAAAACCGGTATCGGGGCGGACTTGCTGCATCTCGGCACTCAGCGACGCGCACTTTTCCTCGGTCAGGCGGCGCCACTGGTCCAGCGTTTCTCCCGGCACGACGCGATAGCCAAGCCCGAACTCGCAGTCCTTGGCGCTGATGTTATGCGCGGTGCCGCCGTGGATCATGCCGACATGGACATTGGTGTAGGGCGGATCGAACAGCCCCGCCATGCCCACAGGATCGCCCGCTTGCAGATCGGCATTCAGCTGGTTGGCCCAGTCAATCATCTTGGCCGCCCACATGATCGCGCTGACGCCGGTGTGCAGCAGCGAGCTATGCACCTCAAAGCCATGCACATGCACCCAGTAGTTCACCCCGCCCTTGTGGCCGGTGACCGCCTTCATCATCGTGGGTTCCCCCACGATCACATCGCTCGCACGCGGCAAAACCTGCATCGCCTCGATCAGCGGCGGCGCGCCGGTGCAGCCGATCTCCTCATCGTAGGACAGCGCGATCTGCAAGGGGCGGGTCACGCCGCGCCGCTTTGCCTCGACCAGCGCCCAGATCGCCAACGCGTCAAAACCCTTCATGTCGGTGGTGCCGCGCCCGTACAGCCTGCCGTCCTGTTCGGTGACGGCGAAGGGCTCAAAGTGCCAGTCCTGCCCGTCCACCGGCACCACGTCGGTGTGCCCCGACAGGATCACGCCGCCCCCCGCATCCGGTCCGACATGGGCAAACAGCGCCGCCTTTTGCGGATCGTCGGGTTTGACGTGCCGCTGCGCGTCAATGCCGTGGCTGGACAGATAGTCCTGCACCCAGTCGATCAGCGGCAGGTTGGTATCGCGGCTGACGGTGGGAAACCCCACCAGTTTTTCCAGCAGCGCGCGGGGGGACAGCACCTCGGCCAAAGGGAACCTCTTTGTGTTGTGGGCGAACGGCCTATGCCTGTCACGGAAGCGACAGGTCCGCAACCACCGGGTAGTGATCCGAGGCCCAGTCACCCGCCCGCTTGCCACGGATGGCCCACGGACGCGCAGACAGGGTCAGACCGTCGGTATGGGCGAACCGGTCAATTGGTCCGAACAGGTGCAACCCACGGTCAAAGTGAAAACTGGCGGCCCCCGGCTCGACCGTGGACAGGCCGCCCGCCCGCAGGATGTTCACGGTGCGCCAACGCGACAAGGCATTCATGTCGCCCAGGACCAGCACCGGCACGCCCTGTTTCAATACAGGTGCCACATGCGCCAGAACCGTCCGCGCCGCGTGTCGCCGCCGCGCCGCTCTGTGGAAATGAAAATGGACGTTGTAGACCCGCAGCGACCGCCCGCGCCAGTCCTCGAAATCCGCCCATGACGAGTAATACAGCCAGAAACCACGCGCCTTGCGCTCTTGCGCGACGACGTCGGGCGGCTCATGCAGGAACCACCCCTGATCCACCAGCCGCAGCCTGTCGGTGCGGTAAAAGATCGGCTGCCGCGTGGGAAAGTTGCGCCAATCGCCGCTTGCCGCTACCGCGTAGCCGGGATTGCGCGCGAGCAGCCAGTCCCGGGCAAGGTTCACGCTGCGGTCGGCATCGGGGCCAATGCTCACCATCTCCTGAAAGGCCATGAGATCGGCGTTGGCCTCTTTGAACACCGCGTCCAGCGCGTGTTTGCGGGCCTCCCAATCGGTCACGGACCACGCGCCGCGCTGCCGGTTCAACCGGATGAAATGCACGTTGTGGCTGGCGACCCGCAGGGCGTCCGGCGACCGTTCCGGCGCTGTCGGGGGCTGCCCGCAGCCGATCAGAAAACCCGTCAGGATGCCCAGCAGCGCGCGCATGGCTCACTCCTCCGGAGCAGGGGTCTGGCGCAGCCATTGCCCGTCGAACCATGAGGTGTACCAATCCGGGCGCTCTGCCTCGATGGCGCGCAGATACCGGGCTGCCGTGCCGTAATCGTCCAGCGCAAGACTGATATAGCCGTGGTCGCGTGACGGCATCAGGACATGCATCTGAAATCCGCCCTGCCGGGCAAAACCGTTGCCCCGATCGTTCCAACGAATACCGGGCACATGGCGCTCAAAGACCGCTCGGGTCTCTGCCACCGGACCAAACGGCAGGCTGGGGTTTTCGGGCACCAGTCCTGTCAGATAAGGGCTATCGTCAAGGCAGGGATCATCAGGAGTTGCCGGCGGCGGACCGTCGAAGCGGTACATCAGCACTCCACCAGCCACGACTTACCCCCATCAGTATCCGCTGTCGGTGGTCAGCACCATATGGCCGGGGCTGACCTCTTCGTAGACCGAAGGCGCTGCCTCGTAGTCCACCGGGTGGATCGGAGACGGGATCGGTTTGAAGTTCAGGTCCTTTTCCGACTTGCGGCGACGCGGGTCGGCGATGGGCACCGCCTTCATCAGGGCCTGCGTATAGGGATGGCGCGGGTCCTCGAACACGGCGCGGCGGGGGCCGAGTTCGACGATCCGGCCCAGATACATCACGCCGACGTTGTGGCTGACCCGTTCGACCACCGCCATGTCGTGACTGATGAACAGATACCCCAGCCCCATGTCGGCCTGCAATTCCATCATCAGGTTGATCACCTGCGCCTGCACCGACACGTCCAGCGCGCTGACCGCCTCATCCGCGACGATCAACCGGGGCCGCAGCGCCAGCGCACGGGCAATGGCGATCCGCTGACGCTGGCCGCCGGACAACTCGTGCGGATAGCGGCGCATGAAACTGCGCGGCAGTTCCACCCGGTCAAACAGGCCCGCAACGTGATCCATGACCGCGCTGCCGCTTTCGATCCTGTAGTTATGGATCGGTTCCGCCACCTGATCGGCCAGCTGGATCTGCGGATTCAGCGAGGCAAAGGGATCCTGAAAGATCATTTGCATGTCGCGCCGCGCCTCGCGCAGACCGCTGGGCGACAGGCCCATGATGTCCTTGCCGTCAAGATCGATAGTGCCTTTGAGGGGTTCGACCAGTCGCAGGATGGACCGGCCAGCGGTGGACTTTCCGCAGCCGGACTCACCAACAAGGCTGAGCGTCTGCCCCTTATTCAGGGTGAAAGACACATCCTCGACCGCGTGGACGTTGGCCACCGTGCGGCGAAAGAAACCACCCTTGACGGGAAAGCGCGTGGTCAGACCCTTGACCGTCAGCAAGCGCTCATTTGTGCCTGGGATCGGCTTGACCTGTTGGTTGTCGTGGCCGACCAGCTTCATCGGTTCGGGCAGATCGGTGCCGGTCATCTCGCCCAGTTTGGGGACAGCCGCCAGCAACGCCTTGGTATAGGGATGCTGCGGGTTCTCGAAGATCTCCTCGACGGTGCCTTCCTCGACCTTGTTGCCACGGAACATGACCACGACCCGGTCCGCCATCTGGGCGACCACGGCCATGTCGTGGGTGATGAACATCACCGCCGTGCCGGTTTCCCGCTTGAGACGGTCCATCAGGGCCAGGATCTCGGCCTGAATGGTCACGTCAAGCGCGGTGGTGGGTTCATCCGCGATCAACATGCGCGGCTTGCAGGCCATCGCCATGGCAATCACCACCCGCTGCCGCATCCCGCCGGACAGTTCGTGCGGATACTGGGTCAACCGGCGTTCGGGTTCTGGGATGCGCACCTCGCGCAGCAATTCGATGGCGCGCGCGTCGGCCTGTTTGCGGGACATGCCGCGATGCACGCGCAGGCCCTCTGTCAACTGCTTGCCGACGGTGAACACCGGGTTCAGCGCGGTCATCGGCTCCTGAAAGATCATGCCGATCTCATTGCCGCGAATATCGCGCATCTTGCGCTGGTCCATGGTGCGCAGATCGACCGACCCGCCCTCCTTGCGGTCGAACATCAGCTTGCCGCCCGCGATGTCGCCGCCGCCGTATTCCACCAACCGCATCAGCGCCAGCGAGGACACCGATTTTCCGGACCCGGATTCGCCAACCACGCAGACCGTCTCACCGGGGCCAATGTCGAAACTGACGTCCTCGACGCCCACCACCGGGCCGTCCTTGGTCTGGAACTCGACCCGCAGTTTCTCGATCCGGGCGATGGGTTCCTTGGTGGCTGTGTCCGGTGCCGTATCCAGCATTTTTCGCGCTCCCCAGCTTCTGATTGTCGAGGCTATGGGTTGGGCGCGCGCCCTGTAAAGACCCACTGTGCTTTTACGTTAGGCAAAGCTTGCATTTTGTGCATCTTCTGCTTTCGATGGGGACGGAGTGGGGTTTCCGGCGTATCGTTGCCAGATCTGCGGTTGCATTGGTCGCTACGGCGTGCCGATTATCTCACCACAAACAAAGGGACCGGAGGAGACATCCGGTCCCGTCCAACATGGAGTGACATTATGAAACTCAAGTCTCTATTGCTTGGGGCCGCTGCCGCAATGGCGCTGGCCCCTGCTGCATTTGCCGAACGAGGATCGGACGGCGACGTCAAGATTCTCTATTGGCAAGCCCCTTCGATCCTGAACCCCTTCCTCTCGGGCGGCACCAAGGACGTGGAATCGGCCTCGATGATCATCGAGCCGCTGGCGCGCTACAACGAAAACGGAGAGCTGGTGCCCTGGCTGGTCGAAGAGATCCCGACCGTCGCAAACGGCGGCGTGTCCGAGGACCTGACCCAGATCACGTGGAAGCTCACCCCCGGCCTGAAGTGGTCGGATGGTTCTGCCTTTACCTCGGCGGATGTGAATTTCACCTATGAATACTGCACACACCCCGAAGGCGGCTGCGCGCAGCTGACCAAGTTCGAGGGCGTGACCTCGGTCGAGACACCGGATGAGACCACCATCATCGTCACATTCGACGCGCCGACTCCCAACCCCTACGGCCCCTTCGTCGGCGGTGAGAGCCCGATCCTGCAGAAAGCCCAGTTCGAAAGCTGCATGGGCGCCGCGGCATCGACCTGCACCGAGCAGAACTTCAACCCGATCGGCACCGGCCCGTTTGTTGTCACCGAGTTCAAGCCGAACGACGTGATCACCATGGTCGCCAACGACAACTACCGTGATCCGGCGAAACCCGCCTTTGCCAGCGTGACCTTCAAAGGTGGCGGTTCGGCTGCGGCTGCGGGTACGGCCGTGATGGAAACCGGCGAATTCGACTACGCATGGAACCTGCAACTGGCCCCCGACGTCATCGCCAAGATGGAAGAAGGCGGCAAGGGCGTGCCGGTCGCAGGCTTTGGCCCGCTGCTGGAACGCATCATGCTGAACAACACCAACCCCGATCCGGCGCTTGGCCCGGATGAGCGTTCGGTGATCCGCCCGCACCCGTTCCTGTCCGACCCCGCCGTCTACAAGGCGATGTCGATGGCCATCGACCGCCCGCTGCTGGTTGAGATCGGCTATGGTCAGGCCGGTCGCGTATCCTGCTCCTGGGTGCCCGCACCTGCCGCCTTTGCCGTGGAAATCGAAGGCTGCGACGTGCAGGACCTCGACGGCGCCAAGGCCATGCTGGACGCCGCAGGCATCGTCGACACCGACGGTGACGGCATCCGCGAAAAGGACGGCGTGCCGCTGTCGATTGTCTACCAGACTTCTGTCAACGCCGTCCGTCAGGACTTTCAGGCGCTGATCAAGGACTGGTGGGAGCAAATCGGCATGGAAGTCGAGCTGCGCTCGATCGACGCCTCGGTCTTCTTTGGCGGTGACGCGGGTTCGCCCGACACCTTCCAGAAGTTCTATGCCGACGTCGAGATGTACGCCAACACCTTCAACGGCACCGACCCGCAGGCCTATCTGGGCAACGGGCTGTGCGACAAGGCACCGCGTCCCGCGACCCAGTGGCAGGGTGAGAACATCAGCCGCTTCTGCGACGAGGAATTCGACGCCCTGCACAAGCAACTGTCCGAAACCGCCGACATGGCCGAGCGTTCGCGCATCGGCAAGGAACTGTCGCGCATGGCGTTCGAGCGTGGTTCGATGATCCCGCTGGTCCACCGTGGCCGTCTTTCGGCACACGCCAACAGCCTTGGCGGCGTCAAGCTGAACGTCTGGGACAGCGAACTGTGGAACGTGGCCGACTGGTATCGGATGGACTGATCCCGTGAACCGGGGCGCACACTGCGCCCCGCCCGCAGGCCGGGTATGATCCCGGCCTGCCCCCCCGGCCCTGTGCCGCAATAAACTGAGGCGCCGATGCTCTCATTCGCGACGCGACGTCTGATCCTAACGATCCCGACGCTTCTATTCATCAGCTTTGTCATCTTCATGCTTCTGCAACTCGCCCCCGGAGATCCGATGGCGAACGTTCCGTTGACCGTCCCCGATGAGGTCAAACAGAAGATGCGGGAGGCCCTTGGACTGGGCGAACCGCCCCTTGTGCAATACTGGAAATGGCTGGTTCAGGTTTTCTGGGTCGAGCCGCGAGTTTTTCTCGACTGGCTCTTTGGCACCAACATGACAGAGGGCGTGCAACGGGTGATCTCGTGGCAGACCCGGTCGCCGGTGATGGACATCATCATCCAGCGCATTCCGCAGACGCTTTGGGTTGTGGGCACGGCCTATATCGTCGCCATCCTGATCGCCCTGCCCGTCGGCATCTACTCTGCCTACCGGCAATATTCGGTCTTTGATCAGGCCGGCACCTTTGTGACCATGATCGGGTTTTCGATCCCGCCCTTCTTCACCGGGCCGCTGCTGATCGTGATCTTTTCTGTCCAGCTTGGCTGGTTTCCGTCAATCTACGACACCACGCTGCGAGTGACCGACTGGGCCAGCTTCAAGGTACAGCTTGGCCAGATGATCATGCCGGTACTGGTGCTGGCGTTGCAGATCACGGCGCAACTGTCGCGCTACATGCGCGCCTCGACGCTGGACAACCTCAATCAGGACTATGTGCGCACCGCCCGTGCCAAGGGCCTGTCCGAGGCGATTGTCGTCAACGTCCACGTTGTCCGCAACTCGATGATCCCGGTCGTCACCGTGATCGCGCTGGGGATACCGTCGATCTTTGGCGGCGCCATCATCACCGAGAACGTGTTCAAGGTGAACGGCATCGGCCAGCTTCTGATCACCGCGCTCAGCGCCAATGACCTGCCCATGGTCATGACATTGACCTTCATCTTTGCCGTGCTGATCGTTCTCTTCAACCTGATCGCTGACGTCCTCTACGGCCTGCTCGACCCGAGGATCCGCTATGACTGACAGCCCGCAAAACGATGTGATCGTCACCAAGGACATGCCTTTGCAGGCCATCGAGGCGCTACAGGACAAGGAACCGTCCAAACCGCCAAGGTCGCGTGGCAAGGACGTCTGGGACCAGTTCAGCAAACACAAGGGCGCGATGTTCGGCCTTGGGTTCCTGACCTTTATCACGCTGGCCGTGCTGGTCGGCCCCTGGATCTATCAGGTCGATCCGCAAAAGATCGACATCCGCAACAAGGACTTTCGCCCGATCTATGTCGCGCTTTGGGATTCCGGTGCCAAGACCGGCTGGCTCAAACCCTTCGGCTCTGACCAACTTGGCCGCGACCAGCTGGCGCAGATGATCGCCGGCGGGCGCGCCTCGATGGCGGTCGGCTGGGCGGCGATGATCCTGAGCCTTGTGATCGGCACGGCCGTCGGTGTGGCGGCTGGTTTCTTCAAGCGACTGGACGGTTTCCTGATGCGGACCACCGACCTGTTCCTGTCACTGCCCATCCTGCCGCTGGTCCTGTTGGCGGTGACACTGTTCCGACAACCCCTGCGGGCAAACTTTGGACCCGAGGGCGGCATGTTCATCCTGATCGTGACGATGATCGCCATCACCTCTTGGATGCCGACCGCGCGGATCGTGCGCGGCGACATTCTGGCCATCAAGGAGCGCGAGTTCGTGCTGGCGGCCCGGTCCATCGGCACCACCCCGTTCAAGATCATACGCCGCCACCTGCTGCCAAACGTGCTGTCACCGATCATGGTCTCTGCCGCACTTGGTCTGGCGACGGCGATCATCACGGAATCGGCGCTGTCGTTCCTCGGGGTCGGCTTTCCGTCGGACTTTCCCACATGGGGCAAGATGCTGGCCGACGCCGTGGTGCGGATGGAGGAATTCCCCGAACGTGTGCTGTTGCCCGGCATCGCCATCTCGCTGACCGTCTTGTCGGTGAACTACGTGGGCGACGGGTTGCGCGATGCACTGGATCCGCGCATCCGGGGCCGCTGAGTCGCGCCTCTAACGGACACGATCCTTTAAAGGGCGGCCATGCTGGGCCGCCCTTTTTCATGGCTGCGACGGCTGAAACCACTGCTTTGCGAAAAAAGGATAACCCCGCGTCCCAGTTGGTTCTGCGCCGAACACTGACCCGCACTCCTGCGATCCGGTCGGTCAATACATTCCAGCCGGGACGTCACAACTGGGAAACTGTTCCGGTATCCAAACAAGGCACCATAGGTTATGTGCTTGCCAAGTACCTCCACCGCCCTCATTTGGAACAAAATTCCTGTTTCCGGAGGCTGACATGTTTGAATCGCTGGGTTTTGAAGACCTGACCGCGCCGCAGGTGGTGGTCTGGTTTGCGCTGATCCTTGGGGCTGTCTTTGGCCTGCTGGCCGAGCGCACGCGGTTCTGCCTGCGCCGGGGCCTTGTCGGTGAAGACCGTCGCGCGGCGCTTGGCGTCTGGCTGACTGCGCTCGGCTTTGCCCTTCTGGGTACGCAGGCCGCTGCGGCGATGGACTGGATCAGCTTTGGCGACCACCGCTTTCTGGCCACAGACCTGCCGGTGGCGGCCATCGTGATCGGTGGCGCACTGTTTGGCGCGGGCATGGTGCTGACCCGTGGCTGCGTCTCGCGCCTGACGGTGCTGACAGCATCCGGCAACCTGCGGGCGCTGACCGTTCTGGCGGTCTTTGCCGTTGTTGCCCATGCCACGCTCAAGGGTATCCTTGCCCCGATCCGCACCACGCTGGCCGAAGTGACCGTGCCGCTGGGCGAGACCACCAGCCTTGCCGCCCTGCCCGGCGGTGCGACGCTGTGGACCGCGCTGCTGGCCGCTGCGGCGCTGGCCTATGCGCTGCGCTCGGGCAACCGCTGGCAGGCGCTGGCCGGGGCCGCGCTGATCGGTCTGCTGGTGCCGCTGGGCTGGGTCGGAACCGGGTTCATCCTGTATGACGATTTCGACCCGATCGCGATGGAAAGCCTAGCCTTCACCTCGACATGGTCAGACACGCTGTTCTGGACCGTCGCCTCGACCTCGATCCCGGCGGGCTTTGGTGTCGGACTGGTCGGAGGCGTTCTGGCGGGTGCCTTCGTCTCGGCACTGGCTGCGGGCCGGTTCCAGTGGCAGAGCTTTTCGTCGCCGTCCGAAACAGGTCGCTACCTAGCAGGCGCATCGCTGATGGGTGTCGGCGGGGTTCTGGCGGGCGGCTGCACAGTGGGCGCGGGCCTGTCCGGCGTGCCGACCCTGTCCATCGCCGCGCTGCTGGCTCTGGCGGCCATCGTCGCCGGTGCGCTTCTGACAAATATCGTGCTGTCGGGCGCCCCACGCGCCGCCTTGCACCCGGCCGAGTAACCCTCGGCTGACGACCTCCGGGGAGGAGGGAGGAGAAAGGGCATTGCCCGCGCCACCACTCCCGGCGCTGGCGGTGCCCTTTTTTTCGTGGGATCAGGCAGGTTTACGTGATCAGAAGGAGCCGCTCACAAGTCGGGCCCGCTGGCCTCGCCCTCGGCATGGTGGCGGATGCGCCGGATCATCAAGTAGACCACCGCCACGACGGGCAGGGTCACGAGGGCCGTCAGCATCCCTTTGCTGATCCCCAGCATCTCACCGACCGGATACAGCAAATACCCCGCCAGCGAGACCGCGTAATAACTGATCGCGACGACGGACAGCCCCTCGACCGTTTTTTGCAGTTGCAGCTGCAATTCGGCGCGTTTGTTCATGCTTTCCAGCAGTTGCTGGTTCTGCGCCGAGCGCCCCACCTCTACCCTTGTGCGCAACAGATCGGCGGCGCGGGTCGCCCGGTGGGTCATGCTTTCCAGCCTGCGTTCCGCGCTTTTGACCGTGCGCATGGCCGGATCGTAGCGCCGCATCATGAATTCCGAAAACGTCTGCCGCCCCTGAAAGCGCTCCTCGCGCAGCACCTCGATCCTCTGCCCCACGATGGCCTCATAGGCCCCCGTCGCGCCCAGCCGAAATGAGGTGCGCGCCGATAGGCTTTCCAGCTCCGCCGAAACACTCAGCAGCGATTTCAGCGTTGCTTCTTCTTGCCCGCCGTCCTCTGTCATGATCTGCATGAGGCGCGTCAGTTCGGCGTCGATCTCACCCATCCGGGGCGAAATTTCGCGCACGCGGGTGAACCCCAGCATCGACATCGCCTTGTATGTCTCAATCTCGCACAGACGCTGCACGATCCGCCCCACCCGGCGCTGCCCGATTCCCTGACAGACAAAGGCCGCGAACCGTTGATGCCCGGCGGGATCAATGCGGAAATCTCCGGCGATCACCGCGTCACGGTCGATCACTTCGCTGACCGCGATGCTTTCAGGGACCATCCAGTTGTTCAGGTTGCGACTGATTTCCTGATCGTCGTGGGGTCGTTCCTCGATCCGGATCATGGCCGAGGTCACGCGAACCCCCGGCGCGTTGTCCAGCCAATCCAGTGGAAAGACATCAAAATCCGCCGGATCGAAGGGCCGCTCCCCCAGCCCCGGCATAAAGACCGTGTATGTCACAAATTCGGTGTGCTGCTCCCACTTGAGCATGTGTTGCCCGATCTGGCCCTGATAATGGGTCGCGCCGGGCTGCGGATGAGGGGTGTCGTGGCGGTCAAGCAGGTCGATCAGATGTGCCAGATCCAGACTGCGATCGCGCGACGCCGCATCCCGTGGCTGTTTGATCGCAAGATAAATCGCCCGGCACGGGGCCGTCAGCGATGGAAAAGGACGCGCGTGCAGCTCATTGGCCAGCTTGTAACGCAGCGGGTGATCCTGGATGGGGGGCATGGCGCGGCTCCGGTCAGATGGTGCTATATGGAATGCTGCGGGTGCAAAGTAAAGATGAAAAGACACGCATTTTCAAAGCCTTATGTGGATACCACGGCATACCGTTTCGCCCGTCGGGCGGCGGCATGTCCGAATCAGGACCATTACGCCCCTGCCCGAGTATAGGTGGTGGAACTGACATAAGCCTTGCGTGGCCCATCCACGCGCCACGTCACCTGCCAGACCGGCCAGCGCGCGAAATCATACAGACCGTCATACTGGTCGGGCGGACACCAGTGGGCAACCTCGCCGCCCTGTGGCGGGACCTGATGAAAAAAGCGCCCGTCCTCAAAAAAGACCCGCAGGTCCGTCGCCCAGCGATTTTTGCGCTCTGCCAGAAACGGCCCTTGCCCGCCCAGCCAGACCTGACCGGTTTCGCGATATAGCGCGCCGCCGTCCTCTGGTCGCCACTCTGCGGTGCCCTCGAACCGGCCTTCGCTGCCGTCGTCCTGTCGGATGGACCGCTCCACCCGCCAGGCGCCCAGGAAATCCGTCAGCGTTCTCAGGCTCACCGGACGATACCGAACCGCAGCATCGCCCCGGCACAGGTCAAAAGCGTCCGGATCAGGGCAATCCGTCTCATCGCGTGCTCCTTGCAGGACATGTACAGCCATCGTAAAGGCAGCACTTTGCCAGAGACAATGCACGAAAGGGTTTGCGCCATGATCCCCCGTTACTCCCGCCCCGAAATGGTGGCCATCTGGAGCCCCGAAACCAAGTTCCGCATCTGGTACGAGATCGAGGCCCATGCCTGCGACGCGCAGGCAGAGCTGGGAGTGATCCCCAAGGCAAACGCCGAAGCGGTCTGGAAAGCCAAGGATGTTCAGTTCGACGTCGCCCGCATCGACGAGATCGAGGCGGTGACCAAACACGATGTCATCGCCTTCCTGACCCATCTGGCAGAGATCATCGGCAACGACGAGGCGCGGTTTGTGCATCAGGGCATGACCTCCTCGGATGTGCTGGACACCTGTTTCAACGTGCAACTGGTACGCGCGGCGGACATCCTGATTGCGGATTTGCAGGGCCTTCTTGCCGCGCTGAAAAGGCGCGCACTGGAACACAAGGACACGGTGCGCATCGGCCGGTCGCACGGCATCCACGCCGAACCGACCACCATGGGCCTGACCTTTGCCCGCTTCTACGCCGAGATGGACCGCAACCTCAGCCGGATGCGCGATGCCCGCTCTGAAATCGCCACGGGTGCGATTTCCGGCGCGGTCGGCACCTTCGCCAACATCGACCCGGCGGTCGAGGAGCATGTCTGTGACAAGCTGGGTCTGGTGCCGGAACCGATCAGCACGCAGGTCATCCCGCGCGACCGTCACGCCGCATTCTTTGCCACTTTGGGTGTGATCGCCTCTTCGGTTGAAAACATCGCCACCGAAATCCGTCACATGCAGCGGACCGAGGTGCTAGAAGCGGCGGAATTCTTCTCCATGGGGCAAAAGGGCTCTTCCGCCATGCCGCACAAGAAGAACCCGGTGCTGACCGAGAACCTGACCGGCCTTGCCCGCCTTGTGCGCATGGCCGTGGTCCCGGCGATGGAGAACGTGACGCTCTGGCATGAGCGCGACATCTCGCACTCATCGGTTGAGCGTAACATCGGCCCCGACACCACCATCACGCTGGATTTTGCCCTGTCGCGCCTGACGGGTGTCATCGACAAGCTGCTGGTCTATCCGCAGAACATGCTGGACAACATGAACAAATTCCCCGGTCTGGTGATGTCCCAGCGGGTGCTTCTGGCGCTGACGCAGGCCGGTGTCAGCCGTGAGGACGCCTATCGTCTGGTCCAGCGCAACGCGATGAAGGTCTGGGATCACCGCACGGATTTCCGCGAGGAATTGCTGGCCGACGATGAAGTGCGCGCCGCCCTGTCCGAGGAAGAGATCAACGAGAAATTCGACCTTGGCTATCACACCAAGCACGTAGATACGATCTTTGCCCGCGTTTTTGGCGACTGACAGCAATGGCCCGCCAATCAGGCGGGCCATTTGCTTTCTGACCGGCACAGCCTGCTTTGCGCAACTTTGTTTTGGTTCCTTCCCGCCGCCATGCTACCTTTTGGGGTATTCGCAACAGGAGGACCAAGAAGATGATGCTGAAGACCCTGATCGCCGCAGCCGCATTGGCCCTGTCCCCGGCACTCGCGATTGCTGCATGCTCAGACCACGCCGAACAGGTAATGACCTGTGCCGACGGCACCACCTATGACGCCACGACCAAGACGTGCGTGGTCATGTCCGGCTGAATTGCCGCGCGCCTTAACACTATGAAGGTCGGAAAACGAGAGACCCCTTGAAACGGGCGGCCGTCGCGGCGGCCCGTTTTCGTTTGAAGGGGTCTGGGATCGTCCCTACGCCTCTGGGGTGGGGCGGCGCTGCTGAACACCGCCGCAGACAACCTCTGACATCGCAATGAGCATTTCCTCAAGCTTATCAAGTTCGTCGATTGCCTTTTGTGGATCGCGGCGGGCCACCCGTGCGCGGGACATGCGCAAGGTCCGCAGCATCCGCGCCATGCCCGGAGCAAGGTTTTCGCCCATCTGGTCGCCAAATTCCGCCACCAATTGCGCCTTTTCGGACGATCTCAGGATTTCACGCTCTGCAAGAAACCCGCTGACCATGTCCCAGATTGTCCGCGTCGACAGCCGGTCCTTTGACAGCGCGGCGATGTCGGAATCGAGGCTGCGCAGATCATCGCCCGTCACCACGCAAATCACCGCGTCCGCCATTCGGCTGTCATTGCGCAATTCCTGAGCGTAATCGGCCCCAAGACCGTCCGGCAGCCGATTGTCGATCAGGATCAGATCGGCGCTGGCCTGTTCCAGGAAATTTCGCGCCTCGGACAGGGTGGAACACTCATATAGACGCATGTCGGGCCGCTCTCGTCCGACGCAACGTTTGATCATGTGGCGGTCAAACGTATCGTCGTCGATCACAAGGCACGTCGAAACCGCCTTCTCCCCATTATCGCCCTGCGTCACCGAATGCATAATCTTTCCTCACCGTCCATCACCTCGGGTCAACCTGCGTTGCGAACCCTAACCGGAGATGAATCGCGGTTTGAAATTTATGTGCAATTGCAATCGTTTCGCCCGGACTTTCTGACCAGTGGGCTTAACGGCTCGGAAACCTTGTCACGCTACCTCTGTCCTTCGTAGCCAACAATATGGTCGAGAATTATCGGATGTCAGCCCTTGCCGCCCTGCCCGCCCCTGCCGCCGTCCGCCCCGGCAAACCGCCGCTCAGCCGCAAGGCCAAGGCCGCCATTATCGTACAGTTCCTGCTGAACGAAGGGGCCGATGTGCCATTGTCCGCCCTGCCCGATGAATATCAGGCCGAACTGACGATGCTGCTGGGCAACATGCGCTATGTGGACCGCGAAACGCTGAACACCGTGGTTGAGGAGTTCTCGAACGAACTCGAATCGGTTGGCCTTGCGTTTCCCGGTGACATGGCTGGCGCGCTGAACGCGCTTGACGGCAAGATCAACGCCCACACCGCGCACCGCCTGCGCAAGGAGGCCGGGGTGCGCCAGACCGGCGATCCGTGGCAGCGGATCAACGCGCTGGATGTGGACCGGCTGCGCGCGCTGGTGACCTCGGAAAGCACGGAAATCGCTGCCGTCATGCTGTCCAAGATCGACGTCGGCAAGGCCGCGCAGGTGCTGGCCAAACTGCCCGGTGACAAGGCGCGGCGGATTTCCTACGCGGTGTCGATGACCACCGGCGTCACCCCCGACGCGGTGGACCGGATCGGGATCAGCCTTGCCGCGCAGATCGACGCCGAACCGCTCAAGGCCTTCAAGGCGCGCCCGGACGAACGGCTGGGGGCCATCCTGAATTATTCTAATACAGCGGTGCGCGAAGAATTGTTGCAGAACCTCGAACAGGAAGACGCGGACTTCGCCGAGGCCGTGCGCAAGGCGATCTTTACCTTCGCCAATATCCCGGAACGGCTGAACGCCATCGACGTGCCCAAGATCACCCGCGACGTGCCGCCGGACGCGCTTGCCACCGCAATGGCGGCAGCCTCTGCAGGGTCGGATGAGGAAAAGAAAGCTGTCGAGTTCCTCTATGCCAACATGTCCAAACGGCTGGGTGAGAATATCCGCGAAGAGGCCTCTGCCTTGGGAGAGGTGAAGGCCAAGAACGGTGAGGCCGCCATGTCGGCGGTTGTCAGCGCGATCCGCGATCTTGTCACCGTGGGGGAGATCGAACTGCGCAATCCCGACGACGAATAGGCCTCAAGCGCCGCTGCGCCCGCCGTGACCACCGGTCGGGCTTGCGGGGTGCGCCCTCTTGCCGCCCGCGGCCTCGCCGCCTAGGTACGAGACAGGCTTGGTTTCGGGACGACAGATGGGCAAGAACGCCAAGAAGAAAGACGCGCCAAAACACGGCGGATGGCGCGACCGTCTGTCCGACCTCGCGCTGCGCGGGTTCATCGGGACGGTAAACCTGCTTCCAGTGCGCAGCAGGCTTGCACTGGTCGGCTGGGCCGTGCGTCGCCTTATTGCGCCACCCTTGGGATGGTACGCCCGGGCCGAGGCCAATATCGACCATGTCTGGCCCGGCACCACTGCCGAAAGGAAACGCGCCATCGCCGAGGCCGCAATAGACAACCTCGGCCGGGCCCTGATCGAGAATTACGATCCTCAGGAAATGCTGCGCCGGGGCGCGGCCTATCCGGTCTCCGGTCCCGGCCTGTCCGCGCTGGAGGCCGCCCGCGCCGAGGGGCATCCGGTGCTCTTGCTGTCGGGGCATTATGGCAATCCGGTCTGCGCACGCTGCGCGCTGGTGGCGCGGGGCATTCCGGTGGGCGGCTTTCTGCGCCCGCTGTCGAACCCCTATTCGAACGCGCGCTATATCCAGAATTACCGTGACGTGGCCGACCCGGTCTTTGTTCAGGGACGGCGCGGCCTGATGGACCTGCTCAAACATATCCGCGACGGGGGCATCGCCGCCATGGCCTTTGACGTGTTCGAAAGCTCTGGCCCCGCCATCGACTTTCTGGGGCAACCCGCGCCGACGACCCTGTCCCCCGCCGAAATCGCGCTCAAGACCAACGCCCTGCTGATCCCCTATTTCGGCATCCGCCGCGCCGACGGCTATGGCTTTGACTGCATCGTCGAGGAACCGATTGCACATGGTACGCCGCTGGACATGATGCGTGAGGCCACCCGCCGGCTAGAGGCGCGGATCGAAGCGGACCCCGGTCAATGGATGTGGACGCACCGGCGCTGGAAACCCAAGCGCCAGAAGAAACGTCAGCGCAAGCGCGCCGCCGCCACGATGTGACCGTCGGACGGGTCCTGCACCAGCACGACCACAGGCGCTCCGGCCCCAACCTTGACCTTGCCCTCATAGACGCTGCGCCCGTCCCAGCGCGCCACAACATCCCAGCTGCGCGCGATGTTGGAATAGGTCAGCGTCCGGCCAGCGTTTTCTCCGCGGACAATCTGCACCTGCTCCTGCGGTGTATAGCGCACCACATGGATGTCGCAGGGCCGCAGCCCGCTTTGCGCCTCGGCCCGGATCACGATGTACTCTCCATCCCGGGTCAGGGTCAGCGCCACGTGTGAGGGCATCGCGGCGTGTTTGCGGATCAGCTTGTTCAGCTTCATCGGGCGCGAGCCGACCACATCGTCGACCCCGTTGACCACCATCTGCGGCGTATAGATCATCTTCCAGCCGCCGGTGCGGGCATAGGCCTTTTGCCGTGCGGTAAAGGCGTGCTGGGCAAATTCGTCTTTCCAGCCGATGTAGTCCCAATAATCCACGTGCAGGGCCAGTGGGATCACATCTTCACGGTCGCTCAACTCGGCAAGGATATCGTCGGCGGGCGGACAGGACGAACACCCCTGCGAGGTAAACAGCTCGACCACCACAGGGTTGCCCTGAGCGGCAACCGCCCCGGCCAGCGCGATCCATCCCGCCGCCATGTATCCCGCAACTCTGTGCATGAAATCCGTGCCCTTGTCCGTTATCCCCAACCCCGGTCTATCCAAGCGTGTTCCTGAACACCAATCAAGGTTTTGGGAGATAACGTGACACAAAGCGCGCGCCTTGCCTAACGTTCCGTCCTGCCGCAAGCTGTGGCCACTGGCAGTCGAAAGGGCCCTTCCGCCATGTACCTGCGACACCTGAGGTTGACGGACATCCGCTGTTTCGTGGACGTCGAGATCGATTTTGACATCGAAGGCGCGGACAACCGCAAATGGACGGTCCTGCTGGGGGAGAACGGGTCTGGCAAATCCACCGTGCTGAAGGCCATCGGCGCGGTGATGGGCGGATCGGACGCGGTAATCGAACTGGTCGGCGACAGCGATAGCTGGATTCGCAAAGGTGCCGAGACGGGCCGGATCGAAGTTGTGATTTCAACCAAACACGACGACGCGCGCAAGATTTCGCTGGAGTTTCATCGCGGCGAAGGGCCGACCGCCTTTATCGCGCGCTCGCAAAAGACGTTGCGGCGGCTGAACGAGGCGCTGGCCCATACCACCCGCAATTATCCGATCTTTGCCTATGGCTCGTCCCGTCGCCTTGCCTCGGGCGGGCGGTTCGACAGTGATGGTCGGTTCCGACATCCCCGCGCGCGCTCCATGGCCTCGCTCTTTGACCGCAACGCCCAGTTGAACCCGCTGGAACAATGGGCGATGCGGCTGGACTACGCCTCGGACGGGGAACGGATAGAGGTGGTGCGCCGGGTGCTGGATGACTTTCTGCCCGATCTCAGCTTTGCCCATATCGACAAGCAGGCCGAGACGCTGATGTTCCAGACGCCGGACGGGCTGGTGCCACTGGATCAACTGTCGGACGGCTATCAGAACGTCGCGGCGTGGATCGGCGACCTGCTATACCAGATCACGCTGATTTTCGACGACTACCAGCAACCGCTGCACGCGCGCGGTTTGCTGGTGATTGATGAGGTCGACCTGCACCTGCATCCGAAATGGCAACGCCGCCTGTTGGCCTTTCTGGACCAGCAACTGCCGCATATGCAGCTTGTCGTGACCACCCATTCCGTTGTCACCGCCCAACAGGCCCCCGAAGGCGCGCTGCATTACTGCATTCGCCGCGAAGGGGGGGCACCCGAGATTGAGCAGTTCAGCGGCGATCCCGGCACCTTCTTGTTGAACCAGTTGATCGTGACAGAGGCTTTTGGCCATGTCAGCGACGAGTCGATGGAACTGGAACAAGAAAAAGACCGCTATCGCAGTCTTGCGCGGCAACCAGAGCGCAGCGTCGAGGACGCCGCCGAAATGCAGCGCATCGCCAGCAAGGTCGGGTCGGTCCCTGACGATCCGGTCGAAACGGCGCAACTGTCCCCGCGCCAGCAAGAGTTGCTGCGCAGCGTGCTGGCCGCCAAGGGGGAGACGTCGGAATGATCCGGCTGGCGCGGGACCGGCGGGCCGAGGCGATCCATCAGGATTTTCGCGGGGACGAACCCCTGAACCGCTTGCTGACCCTGCTGGGGGAGGTGCGTGAACAGGTGGCCGCGGGCGCGCCCGTCAAACCCAAGATCCCGTCGAAATGGAAGGACAGCAAGGACCAGCTTTTGCGCGAAAGCCAAGGCAAATGCGCCTATTGCGAAACGCAGGTCACGACGACCTATTACGGCGATGTCGAACACTACCGCCCGAAAAAGGTCTATTGGTGGCTGGCCTATGTCTATGACAACTATCTGGCCTCCTGCGCGATCTGCAATCAGCGCTACAAGGGCGCGGATTTTGCCATTTCCGGCCCGCAGATGCCCGGCCCGGTTCTGACAGGCGCGGAAACCCCGGATGAACTGGCCGCTCTGGCGCTCCGCTTTGCCCCTGACCCGCTGGACTCGTTGGCGGTGTCGGGCTTTGAGGCCGCGCACCGGGCCGAGGCACCGCTGATCCCCAACCCCTATATCGACGACCCCGAGCAGGTCTTTGCGTGGGAGGTCTTCGAGGGGATCGAAGAGGTCCTGCTGATCCCCCGTCCCGATGTGCCCGGGGCCGCCGACATCGTGGCGGCCAGCGAACGGATCTTTGGCTTGAACCGCCCCGATCTGAAACGGCAGCGCTATAACCAGTGGGAAAACTACCGCCTTGCCGTTTCAGTGGTCGAAGATGCCGGGGCCAGCGCCGCAGTCCGTGCGTTGGGCCAAGAATTGATCGACAGCCTTGTGACTTCGGATAGTGTTTACGCAGGGATGGTGCGTTATTTCGAAGCGCAACGGGCCATATCCTGAGCTTTGTCCGCTTAATTGTGTGCGACGGTATACAAAAACGACGCACCCCCCTTGATAGACTCGCCGGGTTTCGGCATGAGGGGCGCAAGCAACCCTTTTCGTCACCCCATCGGAGGCATTTCCCATGACCATCACCGTAGGCCATGACAGCGCCAAGACGCGCAAGACGCTAGAGGCCGGCGGCCAGACCGTCGCCTATTACTCGATCCCCGCCGCAGAGGCCGCAGGTCTGGGCGAGTTTTCCAAACTGCCCGCCGCGCTGAAGGTGGTGCTGGAAAACATGCTGCGCTTCGAGGACGGCAAGACCGTCACCGTCGATGACATCAAGGCGTTTTCCGACTGGGCCAAGAACGGCGGCAAAGGCGATCGTGAACTGGCCTACCGTCCGGCCCGCGTGCTGATGCAGGACTTCACCGGCGTTCCCGCCGTGGTCGACCTTGCCGCGATGCGCGACGGCATCAAGGCACTGGGTGGCGACGCGCAAAAGATCAACCCGCTGAACCCCGTCGACCTTGTGATCGACCACTCGGTCATGATCGACGAATTCGGCAACCCGCGCGCCTTCCAGATGAACGTGGACCGCGAGTATGAGCGCAACATGGAGCGCTATACCTTCCTCAAGTGGGGCCAGACCGCGTTCAATAACTTTCGCGTTGTGCCCCCCGGCACCGGCATCTGCCACCAGGTGAACCTGGAATACCTGTCCCAGACCGTCTGGACCGACACTGACCAGAACGGCGACATGGTTGCCTACCCCGATACGCTGGTCGGCACCGACAGCCACACCACCATGGTCAACGGCGCCGCCGTTCTGGGCTGGGGTGTTGGCGGGATCGAGGCCGAAGCCGCCATGCTGGGTCAGCCGATCTCCATGCTGATCCCCGAGGTTGTCGGCTTCAAGCTGACCGGCAAGATGGTCGAAGGCACCACCGGCACCGACCTTGTGCTGAAGGTTGTTGAAATGCTGCGCGCCCACGGCGTTGTGTCCAAGTTCGTGGAATTCTACGGCGAAGGGCTGGACAGCCTGCCGCTGGCGGACCGTGCGACCATCGCCAACATGGCACCGGAATACGGCGCGACGTGTGGTTTCTTCCCGATCGACAACGAAACCCTGCGTTACCTGACCAACACCGGCCGCGACAAGGATCGCATCGCGCTGGTCGAGGCCTATGCCAAGGAAAACGGCTTCTGGCGCGACGCGGATTACGATCCGGTCTACACCAGCACGCTGGAACTGGACATGGGCACCATCGTCCCGGCCATCTCCGGCCCCAAGCGTCCGCAGGACTACATCGCGCTGGACGCGGCGGCCAAAACCTTTGGCGAATACGTCAAGGGCATCCGCGCCGGCAAAGACGCCACCCCCAAGGAAGAAGTGCGTTGGGAAGGTGAAGGCGGCGCGCCCGAGCCGGTGGACATCCCCGGTGACGAAGGCCACCACAAGCGCGGCTTCGTCAAGACGGATGAGCACGGCTATCAGCTGCACGACGGTTCTATCGTGATCGCCTCAATCACCTCCTGCACCAACACGTCGAACCCCTACGTCATGATCGGCGCAGGCCTGGTGGCCCGCAAGGCCGCGGCCCTTGGCCTGACACGCAAGCCCTGGGTCAAGACCTCGCTGGCACCGGGATCGCAGGTCGTTTCTGCGTATCTTGAGGCGGCGGATCTGCAAAAGGATCTGGATGCGGTGGGCTTCAACCTTGTTGGCTACGGTTGCACAACCTGCATCGGCAACTCTGGCCCGCTGGCAGAGGAAATCTCGAAGTGCATCAACGAAAATGACCTGATCGGCACCTCGGTCCTGTCCGGTAACCGCAACTTCGAAGGCCGTATTTCGCCTGATGTGCGCGCCAACTACCTCGCCTCGCCGCCGCTGGTCGTGGCCTATGCGCTGGTCGGCGACATGAACGTCGACATCACCAAGGACAGCCTTGGCAAGGACAAGGACGGCAACGACGTCTACCTGAAAGACATCTGGCCGACCACGAAGGAAGTGGCCGATCTGGTGCAGGAAACCGTCACCCGTGAGGCGTTCCAGTCCAAATATGCCGACGTCTTCAAAGGCGACGAAAAATGGCAGGGCGTCGAGGTTCCGCAACAGGAAACCTATGACTGGCCGTCGACTTCGACCTACATCCAGAACCCGCCCTACTTCCAAGGCATGGGCAAGGAGAAAGGTGAGATCACCAATATCGAGGGCGCGCGCGTTCTGGCCCTGCTGGGCGACATGATCACCACCGACCACATCTCTCCGGCCGGGTCGTTCAAGGACACCACCCCGGCGGGCAAGTACCTGACCGAACGCCAGGTGCCTCAGCGCGAGTTCAACTCTTACGGCTCGCGTCGCGGCAACCACGAGGTCATGATGCGCGGCACCTTTGCCAACATCCGCATCAAGAACGAGATGCTGGACGGCGTCGAGGGCGGCTATTCCAAAGGCCCCGATGGCAACCAGACCTCGATCTACGACGCGGCGATGGCCTACAAGGACGCTGGCACCCCGCTGGTGATCTTTGGCGGCGAACAGTACGGCGCGGGCTCTTCGCGCGACTGGGCGGCCAAGGGCACGGCGCTGCTGGGCGTCAAGGCGGTCATCGCGGAATCGTTTGAGCGTATCCACCGGTCGAACCTTGTCGGCATGGGCGTCATCCCGTTCGAGTTCACCGGCGGCGACACCCGCAAATCGCTGGGCCTGACCGGCGATGAAACGGTCTCGATCGCAGGTCTGGACACCGTGCAACCGCTGCAAGAGGTGCCTTGCACCATCACAATGGCGGATGGCTCCACCAAGGAGATCACGCTGAAGTGCCGGATCGATACCGCCATAGAGGTGGAATATATCGAACACGGCGGCGTGCTGCATTACGTGCTGCGCAATCTGGCGGGTCAATCGGTGATCGCAGCCGAATAATCGACGAAATACCACCGGACTCTAAACCGGATTTTGGGCCGCTGTTCCTTTGGGACAGCGGCCCTTTTCTTTGTCGCGGCCTCTCTGACAAACTGCTGGCTCCGGTGTTGCGCCGTCGCTAACCTGCGCTCCATATCTCTATGTCGCCATTGTCCCACGCGGAGTTTCCAGATGTCCGAAAGCTTTACCCATATCTTTGTCGTCGGCGGAGTCGACGGATCGGGTAACTATCAATTGCAAGGCCCCAATGCCATCTCCTCTACCGTCAGCGATGGTGCCGATGGCGTCAACGACACCTCCACGGCCGTGGGCGACAATGTCACCTGGACGGTATCCAGCGGTTTGGCCAGCGGCCCCTATGAACTGGTCGGCCTGACCGTTGACGGCGACCCGGTGCTGTTCGACGGGTCCTCCGCCTATGTCGCGTCAAACAACCCGACACTTGGACCGGGCGTTGTAAACGCATCCAGCGACCCAAGCTATACCTACTGCTTTGCCGCCGGAACGTTGATCGCGACACCCACCGGAGACATCCCTGTCGAGACCCTGACCATCGGGGACACCGTCCTGACCGCTGCGGCCAGACCCGTACCTGTCAGATGGATCGGCCGCCAGACCCTGCGCAGCCTGTTTTCCGGTCCCGGCAAACAGCTTGTCCGCATCCGGGCCGGTGCCTTGGGCGACGGCCTGCCTTACAGCGACCTGACCGTGACCGCCGATCACGGCATGATCCTTGACGGCCATGTGATCAATGCCTCCGCGCTGATCAACGGCACCACCATCGATTTTGCGCCACTGGCAGAGCTTGAGGACAGTTTTACCGTCTACCACGTCGAAACGGAGGCGCATGACGTCATCCTCGCCAATGGCGCGCCGTCGGAGACATTCATCGACTACCGCGACCGCCGCGCCTTTGACAATTTTAACGAATACCTTGACCTCTACGGGGTCGAGCGGATCATCCCCGAGATGGCGCGCCCTCGGATTTCGTCCCGGCGCATGCTGCCGCAGCAGATCCGGGACTGTTTGGAGCCTGTCGATGCCTCCGTTGCCCCCGACTTGGCACGCCTTGCCTGACCGGATCAAGACCGCGAATGCGGTGGACTGCACCGAATGCGGTGACGTGCAACTTCACGTTCTTGGCCCTCTGGCGAAAGAGTCGATCGCGCCGGAATGAGCCGGTTGAACTCGCGTAGAAAGGGCGTTTCGGCGCCTTTTTTTGGTTGATCGGTTGCGCTGTGCCAATCCTGCATTTCGGCAAGATGCTTGACTTATCGTTAACCTTTGGGAGTGTGGGTCGGCATAAAGCTATTTATTGAGGGACAGGAAAACATGCCGACAACGTTCCATTTTGAGTCGCAAGTCGGCATCGGCCCCAAGAACTCTCCAGCCACTGCCGACCCCACCAATCTCGACGTCGAGATAACTGCCCTGATCGACGACGGTTCGATCCAGCCCGGGGACGAGATCACACTGATGCAACTCGACACGATTCCCCCGCCGGAATGGATCTCCGCGGGTCTGACCCCGGTGAACCAGGGCCCGGACCCCGGCGGCTCGGGGTTCGACGTCTACACTGCCAGCGCCTATTACTACGGAACAAACCAGTTTTTTGCGTCCACCGGCAACCAGACCGGGTTCATTTTCGGGGCTGATCCAATCTTCCCGGCCGAGTCCGAGTTCCTGATCCTCTTCGACGACAACTATGACTTCTTCGGCGCAGATGGGGTCCTGTTGAACGACATCGAAAACTGGAACCAGTTCAACACGTCTCAACCTCTGGTCTTTGAACCTGCCTGTTTTCTGGCCGGAACCGCCATCACCACTCCGGACGGTTCATGTGCCGTCGAGGACCTCCAGATCGGTCAGCCGATCCTGACCGCTGATGGCCGGGTGGTGCCGGTCAGATGGACCGGCCGGCAGATCATTCACAGGACTTTCTCAAGCAGCAAGGCGCAGCCTGTGCGCATCCGCGCCGGTGCCTTGGGCAACGGCCTGCCCCACAGCGACCTGACCGTGACCGCCGACCACGGCATGATCCTCGACGGGGTCGTGATCAATGCCTCCGCGCTGGTCAACGGCACCACCATCAGCTTTGTGCCGCTGGCAGAGCTTGAGGATCGCGTCACGGTCTACCACGTGGAAACCGAAGGCCATGAGATCATCCTCGCCAACGGCGCGCCGTCGGAGACCTTCATCGACTACCGCGACCGCCGCGCATTCGACAATCATCAGGACTATGTCGATCTCTACGGGGCAGAGCGGATCATCCCGGAAATGGCCCGCCCGCGTATTTCCAGCGCCCGGCATCTGCCCCAGACGATCCGGGACCGCCTGAACATCATGCCGGAGGTCGATCTGGACCTGACCGCGTAACGCGCGCCGTCAGCAGACAAGCGCGCGCAACCCGGCCCCAGTGAGGCCGCCTTGCAGACCCCGCCCGGGCGGGGTCTGCTGATTAATGTCCCTGCCCCTGATCACCGGCTGCTCCAACGGCATCGGTGCCGCCAGTGCCCGCGAATTGGCCGCGCAGCGCCGACCTACCGCAAGGACCGGCAGGGGGCCGAACGCCTCGCCGCCGACACCGGCGCGCAGATCTTCAACGCCGATGTAACAGACGCCCCCACGGTTCGGCACGCCGCAGGACGTCGCCCATCTGGCCGCCTTTCTCGTGACGGAAAAAGCCGGTTTTCTTAGCGGAGAAGTGATCGGGATGCACGGCGGCTGGCAGTGATCCGCCAATTTCGCGGGCAACACTGCCGGATTCCGCGCAAATCCTTCTCATTGCGGGTATTCCTGACCTGCGCGGCACCGATTTCCCCCTGTAAATCAATCTTATGATCCCATCTCTTGGGCATAAAGACGGATGAGGCAGAACCATGAAAACCATTACACTGATACAGGCCGCCGTGCTGTTGATGCTGGCCGTGATCGGCGCGTATGCCGGGCAGGACACGGGCAACCACAATTGCGCAGCCCCCACCGCAACGGTCGCGGCCTGCGAGAAGTGATCGCAGACCTCTTGGCGCTGTGTCAGCCTCCTGTCAGCCCTCGTCAGGCAACGGCGGCAGGCTGCGCAGGTACAGGATCACCGCTGACAGATTATCCGCGGTCATCTGCGCCAGATAGCCATAGGGCATGGGCGGCATCATAGGCTCTGCCTCCGGACGCATCCCCTTGGTGATCATGTCGCGCAGTTCGGCATCCGAATAGTCCTTTATCCCATCCTCGTGCGAAGTCAGGTTCGCCGCGACAGAGGTGCCCCACGGCCCGTGAAACTCGAACCCGCCCGCGCCCAGCCGGGTGTCCAGCATCGGTCCCATTTCGCCCATCGGGGTATGGCATTCCATGCAATGGGCCACCGGCCCGGCAAGATAAGCACCATAGGCGACGCTCACGCCCTCCTCCGGGTGCGGCACGCTGTCGATGGGCGGGCCATAGGCGGGCGGCAGCGGGATGTTGTAGGTGCTCTTACCCGGATCGTTTTCGACCGCGGGCACGGTGCGCAGATACATCACCATGCTCATCACGTCGTCATCCGACAATCCGCGATACATGGCAAACGGCATCGGCGGTCCGATGATGGATCCGTCCGGGCGCAGCCCTTCGCGGATCGCCTTTGCCAGTTCCGCATCGCTCCAGCCGCTCACCGCCCCCGCGGGTGTGATGTTGGCGGAAATGGCGGTAAAGGCGGGGTTCTTGTCGACCAACCGCCCGGCCAGCGCCTTCTCCATCATCGGGCCCTGCGGCCCAAACGGCGTATGGCAGTTGCCGCAGCCCGCAGGCCCCTCGACAAGGTAACGACCGCGGTCAAGGCTCGGCTCGGCTTGGGCCACAGTCCCGGAAACGGCCAGTGCAACGATCAGTCCGGTAAATCGTGGGATCATATACCCCTCCCTGAAAAATCTTCTGACGAAAACGCTTCGACTCGCACGCAAGGCCGAGTTTACCGCGTCCCAAAGAAGTCTCTCAGGGAAATCTTTTTAGCGCCCCAGCGCCGCGTTCAGCTTGGGCACGAAACGCTGTTCATAGTCTGACCCCACCAGCGGCCCCACGAACTTGAAAACCACCGTGCCGTCGCCATCAAGGATAAAGGTCTCTGGCGGGGCGGTCACACCCCAGTCGATGGCTGTGCGCCCCGCCGGATCAAAGGCCACCGCCATAAAGGGGTTGCCGTCCTCGGTCAGGTATTTGGTCGCGTTGCCCTCTTGGTCCTTGAAGTTGACGCCGACGATGCGCAGCCCGTCCTTTTGCATCTGCAACAATACGGGGTGTTCGACGCGGCACGGCGGGCACCAGCTGGCCCAAAAGTTGACCAGTGTCACCTCACCAGAGGCCAGCATTTCTGGCGTGATGGCGTCATAGCCGGTCAGGGCCACATCGGTCATCGCCGGGGCCGGTTTGCCCTCGAACATGGACTCGAGGTCATCCTTGCCCTCACGTCCCAGCCCCAGATAGAACATCAGCCCGATTCCGGCAAAAATCAGCGGAGGGGCAATCATCAGCGGGGAAAGCCTAGCCATTCTTCTGTCGCTCCTCGATGCGTTGCAGATCCGCCCGGACCTTGCGCGACCGGCGGACGCTGGCCACCACCAAAAGCAGCAGCAGCAGCAATGACACGCCATAAGACGCCAGCACCGTGACCGCGTATTTTCCCAGTTCGGGCATCATGCCATCCGCTCCCGTGCCAGTAGCGCGCGCGCCCGGCGGGCGCGGATTTCGGTCTGGGTGCGCAGCAGCACCAGCGCCACAAACAGCAGAACAAACCCGATGCCGGATATCATCAGCGGCATGAAATAGACGTTGCTGACCTTTTCGCCGGTATCTGCACCGGTCACCGCCCCCGCCCGCAGCACCGACGATCCCTGATGCAGGCCCTGGTTCCAGAACTGCACCGCATAGCGGCTGAGCACCGCAAAGACCGATCCCACAAGGCACAGGATAGAGGTCAGGTCAGCGGCGGTGTCATCGTCCTCGATCGCCTCCCACAGGGCCATGTACCCAAGGTAGAACAGGAACAGGATCAGAAAGACGGTCAGGCGCGGGTCCCAGGCCCACCACGTGCCCCACATGGGCTGGCCCCAGATCGCCCCGGTCACAAGGCCGATCACCGTCATCACCGCCCCGATGGGGGCTGCGGCGCGGGCGGCCAATGCGCTGACATGATGGCGGCGCACGATCCAGATCAGCGAGGCGATCAGCATCATCATCCACGCATTGATCGCCATCATGGCCGCCGGGACGTGCAGATAGATGATCTTGACCGTGGACCCTTGCCGGTAATCCTCGGGCGTAAAGAAGAATCCCCAGACCAGACCGACGACCAGACAAATGGCCGCCGCCCATGTGACCCAAGGCAACAGCACATCCGCCGTGCGGATGAACTTGACCGGATTGGCGTATTCCCAGATCGACATGGCCTCTGGCCTCCCTTTTCCGGGGTTACAGCGCAAATATCGCTTGGGTGCAATACGTCACCACCGCGCGCTCACCGCAGGTTGATCCGTAGGACAGCCGCACTGGCAAACGGCAACAACGCGGTGACCCCGAAACTGATCCCCGCCAGCATCAAGAGCGGCGTTTCCACCGCCAGCCCCTCAGCCCCGCGCCGCGCCACCTCGGCACCGAATATCAGCGTCGGCACATACAGCGGCAGGACCAGCAGCGACATCAGCAACCCGCCGCGTTTCAGCCCCACGGTCAGCGCCGCGCCAAAGGTGCCGATCACCGACAGCGCGGGCGTGCCAAGGGCAAGACTGACAAACAGCCACAAATAGCCCGGCCCGGCAAGGTTCAGCAACACCCCCAACAGCGGCGCGGCCAGCACCAGAGGCAGGCCCGTGGTGATCCAGTGGGCCAGCGCCTTGACGCTGACAATCCCCTCCATCGGCAGCGGCGCTGTGGCCAGCAGATCCAGCGATCCATCCTCCCAGTCCAGCGCAAAGATACGGTCCAGCGACAGCAGGCAGGCCAGCAGCGCGCCGATCCATAGCACACCGGGCGCAATCTGCGTCAGCAGGCCGGTTTGCGGACCAACGGCAAACGGCACCAGCACGGTAACGATCAGGAAAAACGCCAGCCCAAGGCCAAAGCCACCCCCGGCCCGCACCGCCAGCCGCAGATCGCGTGTCAGCAGCGCGATCACAGGAACGCCTCGTCCTGAACGGCGGCGCGCGGCGTGGCGCGATAGGGCGTCACATCGAACACATCCGCCTCGGGGATGGACAGGTCGATATGCGTCGCCATCAGCGCCGATCCCCCCTGCCCCAGATGCGTGCGGACGGCCCCGGCGAACAGCGCCACGGACTCGGTGTCCAGCGAGACGGTCGGCTCATCCAGCACCCAGACCGGCCGCCCGGTGACCATCAACCGCGCCAGACCCAGCCGCCGCTTTTGCCCCGCCGACAGTGTCCCGGCCAGCCGGTCCTGTAGCGCCACAAGGTTGAAGGCCGCCAGCGCCCCGTCGATGCCCGATGTGCCAAAGACCCGCGCCCAGAAATGCAGGTTCTCCGCCACGCTCAGCATGGTCTTCAACCCGTCGGCATGACCCGCGTAGGCAATCCGTTCGCCCGCGCCGGTAACCTCTCCCGCCATCGCGGGCTGCAACCCGGCGACGGTGCGCAACAGCGTGGTCTTGCCCGCACCGTTCGGCCCACGCAGCACCAGCGCCCGACCGGGGGGCAGAGCAAAGCTCACCCCGTCCAGAACAGGCACACTGCCGCGCGCCACCGTCAGATCTGCAACCGTCAGTTCCATGACACCCGGCTTAACCCAGCCCCGCGCGCCGCAAAAGACCCAAGCAGGTGCCGCGACGCGATGCCCTCCTGCGCAGGCCACACCGCAAAGTTCCGGCCTGTCACTGTCGCCTGACGGTAAAAGCTGTGGATGTGGTCGGTTTCTTCCTTATGCTTGCGCAGAGGCAACGCTCTGCGAGGCAAGACTATGGACAGCTTCAAGGACATGGAACTTCGCGGCTGGACCGAGAAGGCCCGGTTTTACGACGACCATTTCGCCTCTGTGACCCGGCAGGCCATTGGCCCCGTGCTGGCAGGACTGGGTGAGATGACCGGTCAGAGCTTGCTGGATATCTGCTGTGGCACCGGAGATCTGGCAATGGCCGCCGCGCAGAACGGGGCGGATGTGACCGGCGTCGACTTTGCCAAGCCGATGGTCGACATCGCCAAGACGCGCGTGCCGTCCGCACACTTTGCCGTGGCCGATGCCGAGGCGCTGAGCTTCGAAGATGCCAGGTTCGATCTGGCCACATGTGCCTTTGGGTTGTGGCATCTTGGCGATCCGGACCGGGCGCTGGCAGAGGCGGCGCGTGTCCTGCGGCCCGGAGGCCTTTATGCCTACACCGCTTGGCGTCCTCCTGCCGAAGGCTGGGATCTGATGGGGATGCTCATGACGGCGGTCAACGCGCATGGCACCGTCGATGTCGATCTGCCCCCCGCGCCACCGCCTTTCCGCTTTGCGCAAGAACCTGAAGCACGTCAGGCGCTGCGGGCAGCAGGCTTTGGGACCGTGGTCTTTCAAAAGAACATGTCGATCTGGATCGGCGACACCGGCACCGACCTGATTGATCTGCTTTACAAGGGGATCGTGCGCGCGCCGATGCTGTTGGACGCGCAGGAACCGGATGCGAAAGAGGCCATCCTCAATGACTTGAAGAGCGGTGCCGAAGCGCTTCGAGAGGGTGGAAAGATCAGGATGCGCTGGCCCTATGCCACTGTGTTTGCGACCAAAAGCCGGGGATGATCCCGAAGCTCTGACCGACCCAAACGACGAAGTCCCGATAGCGGCCTCCGCGACGCCACGCCCCCGGCAAAACGATTTTTCGACGAAAAATCGCCTCTGCCCGAACGGTTCAGACCGGCAGTGCCGCTACCGCAACCCGCCGCCCTTCGCTGAGCAAGACGTTGTAAGTGCGGCAGGCGGAGGGCGAATTCATCGCCTCGACGCCCAACCCCGCCTCCTCAAGCTGCGCGCGCAGACCTGCCGGCACATGCGCCGTCTCGGCCCCGGTGCCGATGAACAGCACGTCCACCAAACCCACCATGCTCAGCAGCGTCTCGACATCGTCCAGCCCGCCCCAATCGGCGCGGCCCCGGTCCCAGATCAGCAGCGGACCCTGATGGACCGTCCCGCCCACGCGGAAAAATCCCGGTCCATAGCCATCCACCGGCACGGCATCGGTATAGGTGATCTCATTCAGTCGCATGATCCTCTCCTACCCCCAAACCGGCAGGCCAGACAAGGCCGCCAGCGCGATCAGGAGATAAGCCGCCGCGCGGTACAGCCGCTCGCGGTCAGGCCGGAACAGATGCCCGCCCAGCCAGTTGCCCACCACATTGGGCACAGCCAAGAACACCCCCAAAGCCGCGCCCGCCAAAGTGACCCGGCCCATCCCGGTCATGAAACCGACAATGAGCAGGTCGAAGAAGAACAGGAACAACAGGATCGTCGCCCGGATCACCGCCACCGGCAGCACCCGCGACATGTAGAACAGGATCACCACCGGACCGGGCAGCCCCGCCAGACCGCCCAACAGCCCCGCCGCCGCGCCGATGACTGCCACCATGGCGCGCGACACTGCACCGCGATACCGCATCCCCAGCAACAGCACCGCCAGCATCCCCAGCGACACAAGGCTGACGGCATACCGAAAGACCTCTGGTTCCACCCGCGTCAACACCCACAGGCCCACCGGCAGCGCCAACGCACAACCCGCCAACAGACGCCATAGATCGGGTTTGTCCACTTGTGTCCAGGCCCGCCGCAGGTTCGGCAGCGGTCCAAAGATATCCATGACGGTCAGGGCAAGAATTGCCCCGAACGGGCCAAGGATGGGCGCAGCGACCGGCAGAAACACCATCGCCGTGCCAAAGCCGGAAAAGCCGCGCACCAGACCGCCCAGAAACCCTGCGGCGATCAGCCAGCCCAGCCCCACCGGGGCCAGGCCGAACAGGTCAGGCATCAATATCGCCGAACTGGTTGCCGGTGGTGTCCACCGGCTTGGACCAGTCGCGCTTCACACCCAGACGCATCAGGATCGTCGAGGCCACGAAGATCGACGAATAGGTGCCGACGATCACACCCCAGATCATCGCAAAGACAAAGCCGCGGATCACGTCGCCGCCCAGCACAAACAGCGCAATCAGCGCCAACAGGGTCGTGACAGAGGTCATGAAGGTCCGGCTCAGCGTTTCGTTGATCGACAGGTTCAGCACGTCTTTCAATGTCAGCGACTTGAACTTGATCAGGTTCTCACGCACCCGGTCAAAGACCACCACCGTATCGTTCAGCGAATAGCCCACGATGGTCAGCAAAGCCGCGATGATTGCCAGATCGAACCGGATCTGCAGCTCGGAGAAGATACCGATGGTCAGCACCACGTCATGCACCAGCGCCGCCACGGCCCCCACGGCAAACTGCCACTCGAACCGCAGCCAGACGTAGATCAGCACTGCCCCGATGGCCAGCATCACCGCAATGGCCGCCGTGCGGATCAACTCACCCGACACCTTGGGACCAACCGATTCGACCGAGACGAACTTGATGTCCGGGGCCACCTCGGCCAGCGCCAACCGCGCCTGTTCGATCACTTCGGTGCTGACCGCCTCTTCTCCGTCCTGCGCGCCGATGCGGATCATGGCGACGTTCTGGTCGTCGCGGAAATTGGGGTCAAAAACCTCCGAGATCACGACGTCACCCAGTTCCAGCGCCGCCAGCGCATCGCGATACTGGCCGACATCCACCTGAACAGAGGTTTCTGTCCGGATCGTGGTGCCGCCGCGAAAATCGATGCCGTAGTTCAGACCGCGCAGGCCAAAGCTTGCCAGCGCAAGGGCGATCAAGACCGCCGAAATGCCCAGCCACAGGACCGGGCGAGAGAAGAAATCGAACTTTGTCTGTTCGGGAACCAGTTTCAGGCGCATGTCAGGACGAGCCCCCTTTATACTTCGATGGTTTTCGGACGGCGGCGTTCGAACCAGATGATGATCAAGAGCCGCGTGACAAAGATCGCCGTAAAGACAGAGGTCAGGATGCCAAAGCCCAGCGTGATGGCAAAGCCGCGCACCGGACCGGAGCCCATGACATAAAGGATCACCGCCGTGATAAAGGTGGTGATGTTGGCGTCGATGATCGCAGACAGCGCCTTTTCATAGCCCAGTTCGATCGCCCGCGCCGGCCCCTTGGCGGTGCGCAGTTCCTCGCGGATACGCTCGAACACCAGCACGTTGGCATCCACCGCCATACCCACGGTCAACACGATCCCCGCGATGCCCGGCAATGTCAGCGTGGCCCCGATCAGCGACAACAGGCCAAAGATCAGCGCGATGTTGAGGATCAGCGCGATATTGGCAAAGACCCCGAACAAGCCATAGCTCAGCGCCATGAACACCAGCACCGCGACAAAGGCCACCGCCGTCGCGATCTTGCCCGCGTCGATGCTGTCCTGTCCCAGTTCCGGGCCGATTGTGCGCTCTTCAAGGAACACCATCTTGGCAGGCAGCGCACCGGCGCGCAGCAAAACCGCCAGATGAGTCGATTCCTCGACCGTGAAATTGCCGGTGATGATGCCCGATCCGCCCGGAATATGGCTCTGGATGACGGGGGCGCTGATCACCTCGTTGTCCAGCACGATGGCAAAGGGAGAGCCGATATTGCTGGCGGTATAGTCACCGAACTTGCGCGCACCTGACGGGTTGAAGCTGAAGTTCACCGCCGGGCGGCCGTTCTGGTCAAAGGCGGGTTGCGCGTTGGTCAGTTCCTCACCTGTGACAACGGGGGCCTGTTCGAGGATGTAGAACACGCCTTCGTCGTCCAGCGCGGGGACCAGTTCATTGCCCGCACCGGGGCGCTCGCTTGCATCGGTGGTGCGGCTGATGACCGGCTGAAAGGTCAACTGCGCGGTGGTGCCAATGATCGCCTTGAGTTCCGCCGCCGAGCCGATGCCCGGCACCTGAATCAGGATACGGTCAAAGCCCTGCCGCTGGATCGTCGGTTCCCGCGTGCCGACCTCGTCGATGCGGCGGCGGATGATCTCAAGGCTTTGCTGCATGGTGCGGTTGTCCATGGCCTGCTGTTCAGCCTCGGACAGCGAAACGACAACCACGTCGTCCTCCCCGCGCACAACAATGTCGGTCGATCCGGCGCCGGTCAACGACACCACCGGCTGCGCAAGGCCGCGCACCAGTTCCATCGCCCGGTCCATGCCGCCCGGTTCCGAGATCTTGACCCGCAATTCGCCTTTGGTGGGCGACGGCTGCAGGCGAATGGTGCCCACGGTGTCGCGCGCATCGCGCAACACATCACGCACCTCGGGCCAAAGCGCCTCCATGCGGGCCTCGTAGACTTCCTCGACCTGAACCTCGGCCAGCAGATGCGCGCCGCCGCGCAGGTCCAGCCCCAGATTCACCAGCCCAGAAGGCAGGAACGACGGCCATGTGGCCGCCGCATCCCGGTTTTCGGTCGTGTCGAACCCCGCATCAATCGCCTTTACAGCGTCGTTGCGGACCTCGACCCGGTTGTAAAAGACGTTTGGCGTGGCAAGGATCAGGCCAACCGCAACGGTCATCCAGATCAGCACGCGTTTCCAGAGATCGACCTGCAGCATCTGGTATCAGCTTTCTGCCGGTTCGGTCTTCGACAGGACCTGAGCGATGGTCTGCTTGACCACGCGGACCTTGACGCCTTCGGCGATCTCAACCTCGATTTCCTTGTCGTCCTTGACCTTGGCGACCTTGCCGATCAATCCGCCCTGAGTGACGACCTGATCGCCCCGGCGCACGGCATTGACCATGTTCTGGTGCTGTTTCATCTTCTTTTGCTGCGGACGGATCAGCAGAAAATACATGATCGCGAAGATCAGGATGAGCGGAAGAAACTGGCCGATTGCGCTTGCGTCCATTTGGGATGCTCCTGTTGATTTGCGACGGGGCACCCCCCGCGAAAGTTGGCCGGAACCTATGCGCGGCGCAGGTCAGATGCAAGGTAGGCCGGTACGCTGCGCCGCTCTGACGTAAAGGTGACTTTGTCGCGGTCGCCTGCGGGAAATATACAGGTCCACCCCGCTTGGGTATCACAAGGGGCAAAGGCCGGGTCTGACGCCCCGGTCAACCGGATCGGAGGGACACATGCGGCCAGTCTTCTCGGCCCTGCGGGACAGCTTGTCAGCGGTGTGGAACATCGGCCTGACCGGCCTTGCGCTGCTGTTGTGTTGCGGCCTGCCCCGAACCGCGATGGCCGAGGATGAGCCCGCCATCGGGCGGCTCAACACCGCCAGCTACCGCACCGCCGAGATGTGTACCGCCACCCTGATCGCCCCGGACCGCGCGCTGACCGCGGCCCATTGCGTCACCCGGCCAGAGGACGGCTATCTCAAACGCATCACCGATATGGTCTTTGTCGCGGGCTGGGACGGTACGGACCACAGCGGCGCGTCCCGGATCAAGGCGGTGCATGTGCACCCGCTTGCCTATTCCGAAGGCACCTTCGACCTGCGCCATGACATCGCTGTCATCGACCTGACAGAGGCGCTTGCCCCCGCGCCGCTGACCATCGGCACCGCCGCCCTGCCCGGCCCGCTGACGCTGATGGGATATCGCCGCTCGCGCCCGCACCGGCTGACCGTCACGCCGCTGTGTTATGGCACGGAAACCTCCGGCCTCTGGCGCATCGGTTGCCGGGTCGAACCGGGCCAATCCGGCGGCCCGGTGCTTTCCGGGACGGGCGCGGCCCGCCGCGTCATCGCCGTGATCGTCGCCGTCACCCGCGACGAAGAGGCGCTGGTGGTGCCAATAGACGACTGGCTGCGGCAACAATTCGCGCCAACCCGTTGAGCGCGCGCCCAAAGGCCCCCCGCCCCTCTACCGTCCTGCGGCAAGATCGGGCATAACCGCCCCGACTCATCTGACCACTGGAGATTGTCATGCACGACATCCGCGCCATCCGCGAAAACCCCGCCGCCTGGGATGCGGCGCTGGCCCGCCGTGGAGTGGAGGCAATGTCGTCATCCGTGCTGGACCTCGACACCGCCCGCCGCGCCGCGATCACCGCCGCCGAAGAGGCGCAGGCCGACCAGAACCGCGCCTCCAAAGAGGTCGGAAAGGCCAAGGCCAGCGGCGACGAGGCGGAATTTGAACGTCTGCGCGCCCTTGTCGGCCAGAAAAAGGCCGAAGTGTCCCAGATGCAGGACAAGGCCAAGACGCTGGACAGCGAACTGACCGACCTGCTCATGGGCGTGCCCAACCTGCCGCACCCGGATGTGCCCGACGGCGCAGACGAAGATGACAATGTCGAGATCCACCGCTGGGGCACGCCCCGCACCTTCGAGTTCGCGCCCAAAGAGCACTACGACCTCGACGGCGTGAAACCGGGCATGGATTTCGAGGTTGCCGCCAAACTCTCTGGCGCGCGCTTTGTCGTGCTCTCCGGCGCCGTGGCCCGCATCCACCGCGCACTGGCGCAGTTCATGCTCGACACCCATATCGAGGAAAACGGCCTGACAGAGACATGGACCCCGGTCCTTGTGCGCCCGGAAATGATGTATGGCACCGGTCAACTGCCGAAATTCGGCGAGGACAGCTATGAGACCACCAACGGCTGGTGGCTGATCCCCACCTCCGAAGTGACGCTGACCAATATCGTCAACGGATTGGTCGTCGATGAGGGCTATCTGCCCCGCCGCTACGTCGCCCATTCGCAATGCTTCCGCTCCGAGGCGGGCAGCGCAGGCCGCGACACCGCCGGGATGCTGCGCCAGCACCAGTTCGAAAAGGTCGAGATGGTCTCGATCACCAAACCCGAAAACAGCCTTGCGGAACATGACCGCATGACCGGCTGCGCGCAGGGTATCCTTGAACGGCTGGGCCTGCCCTACCGGACCGTGGTGCTGTGCACCGGCGACATGGGATTCGGCGCGCAGCGCACCCATGACATCGAGGTGTGGCTACCCGGTCAGAACACCTACCGCGAAATCAGCTCTGTCTCGGTCTGTGGTGACTTTCAGGCCCGGCGCATGAACGCGCGGTTCAAACCCACCGAGGGCGGCAAGCCCGAATTTGTCCACACGCTCAACGGATCGGGCCTTGCCGTCGGGCGCTGCCTGATCGCGGTGCTGGAAAACGGCCAGCAGGCGGATGGCTCTGTCGACCTGCCGGAGGTGCTGCACCCCTACCTGCGCGGCCGCACCCGCCTGACCGCCGAGGGCACGCTGGCATGAGCCGCCTCTGGGCCCTCCTCTGCCTGCTTGCGGCGGTCAGTTTTGCGGCCTCCCCCTGGCTCGCCCCCGGCTTCAACGGGTATGAGCCGACGCAATTCCCCGTGGTGCTGGAGGATCCTCCGGTGCAACCTGCGGGCTACGCCTTTGCGATCTGGGGTCTGATCTATGTCTGGCTGATCGTCAGCGCGGGCTTCGGCCTGCTGCGGCGGGGCGATGATGCGGATTGGCAGCCGATGCGCGCGCCGCTGTTTGTCAGCCTTGCCGTCGGCACGATCTGGCTGCCGGTGGCGCAAATGTCACCCATCGCGGCCACGGTGCTGATCTGGATCATGCTGGCCAGCGCGCTGGTCGCACTCAGCCGCGTCGGCGATACCGACCGCTGGCTGCAAGAGGGGCCGGTGGCCGTCTACGCCGGATGGCTGACGGCTGCCTCCTGTGTGTCGCTTGGCGTGGTGATCGGCGGCTATGGCTGGATGCCCCCCACCCCGGCGGCGCTGCTGTCGCTGGCGCTGTGTCTGGCACTGTCGGTGACGATCCAGTACCGCCTGCACCGCGCGCCGGAATACGGCATGACGGTGATCTGGGCCTTGGTGGCCGTGGTGGTCGCCAACTGGCAGCCGTTCAATGCCGCCGTGACGCTGCTGGCGCTGGTGGCGATGATCGCCATTCTGGGCGTGCGCGCCACCGATACCGAATAACGCGGGACAGGGTAACACGCTGGACAGGCGCAGGGGCGCGGTCCTAGGCTGGGAGTATCGTCCTGACGAAAGGCTTTGCCATGCGCGCCCTTCTGCTGTCCGCCTGCCTGCTTGCCACGCCGCTTGCCACACCGTTGGTCGCTCAGGAAAACCTGCACCACAAAGCCAGTGCCGGACTCGCGGGCAGGTACACCGTCCAAGGCATCAACCCTGATCGTTCCGCCTATGACGGCACGCTGGAGATGACACAGGACGGCGGCCTGTACCGGATCGTCTGGACGATTTCCGGCCAGACCTACACCGGCCAAGGCAGGCTGGAGGGCCGCGTTCTGACCATCAACTGGCAAGGGGACGACACCCCGGTGGTCTACGTCGTGATGCCCGACGGCACGCTGCACGGCACATGGTCCGATGGCCACGCGCTGGAACGGTTGGACCCGCTGCGCTGAGGGTGTGGATGCCACTGTCCCGCTCTCTGTGGACCGAAGAGGCCCTGTCCCGCTTTGACGAGAGACGGTTTTGCCCAGTGTGTCCCCCCGCTGAGTTGACCGTCAGGAGACGTAGACCCCCACCTCGCAAACTGGCCAGAAATCAGAACCATCGGCAAAGCAGACCTTCGGTCAATTCGCAACGAAGGCCGGGTGAGAGACAATAATCACCTATGCTGTAGCCTGAGTGAATGTCCGTATTTGAACCGAAATAAACGCCCCAGTGGTCAGTATCTCAAGCCGCAGTTACAGTTTGCGATCAGGTCTGCGCACTGAGTCACCTGATCTACTTCAGCGCCTCAATCGTGATGCCCTGTTCGAGCTTTAGCAATTGGGCGTTCCGAAGCCCCTCCCAGTCTTCAGCATCCGCGCCGCCTTGGCGCAACGCCGGAGCTGTCAGTCCCATTGATGTCAAATCTTCAACGTGCAGTATTAACATCTCTTGGCGGGGCGCGTCCTTTGGCACATAGGCAAATCGCGACCAAATATAGTCTTTGGGTACGGGAAAGCCTTGTTCACTCGCAAAGCTGTAGTAGCGTTCTGAATCCGTCCCCGGTAAGCCGTTGGGAACCAGCCAATGCCGACGGGCTGGATTGGCATCTACATGAAATTCCAAAGGCCCTATGCGTATTGCCCGCGGCGCTGCCGAGTAATCGTAACTTCCTTCAATATCGGGCAGTATCGCTTCGAATTGAACGTTGATTAGGGATCGCGTTGAGCCGTCCGGATGCGACGACGCAAATAGGTATTGTTCGGCTTCGACCGTGCCATAGAGAATAAATCTTTGGGCGCCCAAATATTCATACTCTGGTGGAAAAGTGATGCGCGCTGATGGATGCTCATAAGAGGTAAGCGTGTTGCCTTCGACAGTACGCTTCAACCCCTCCATACTCACTTCTGACGAGAAGCGCCCGGGATGGCTATATTTGATCTTGTAGATGGCGTAGCCAACGGCGCCTGCAATCCCAAAAACAAAGAGAGTCGTGGACATCAAAATCCACTTTTTCACTATCCTGCTCCTACTCAATGAGATGTCGCCGTTCGGAATGGTGAAATTAGTGAACATCTTCGCGGTTTTCAATGCACAGGGGGCCGTTATGCAGCCGCGGTCCTCGCAGGTTTGTGGCTTTATTGCGGGCCGGAACGATCTGCCCTTGCACAAAGCAGACACGGGGGGGCGGAGACAGAACAGCAGCTTTGTCCACACAGCGGACCTTGCCAATTGCCGCGATAAAGGTCCGGATCAAAAATTCATGACGTTCAGGGCAACATTACGCGACCCGCGCCCCTCTGACAGGGGTCAGAAAACCCACTGAATCGTATGCCAAGATGCGCGACGGTGCACCCACAGGCCTACCCCACGCAGACCCTCAATCGTTAACAGAGTGTCAAAACGCCTCTGTAAGCCATTGATTTCTAATAGCCGTCAGGCTGTCCACACGTGGACAGCCACAACCGCCCCCCTCAATCCTTCTTGGCCTGCAGCTTGCCCAGGTGCTTTTTCAAAGCGCCCGCATTCCGCTTTTTCCGGCCCTTGTAGGGGTTCTTGTCCCCCTGCCCGCGCATGGTCAGCCGGATCGGCGTGCCCGGCATGTCAAAGTCCTCACGCAAGGCATTCACAAGGTAGCGCGAATAACTCTCGGGCAGCTTGTCAGGATGCGAACACATCACCACAAACCCCGGCGGCCGCGTCTTGACCTGCGTCATGTAGCGCAGCTTGATCCGGCGGCCCTGTGGCGCGGGGGGCGGATGCCTCTGCACCATCCCCTCAAGCCAGCGATTCAGCTGCGCCGTGGGCACGCGGCGGTTCCAGACCTCATAGGCCTTCATCACCGCCGCCTGCAATTTGTCCAGCCCCTTGCCCGTCCGCGCCGAGACCGTCACCAAGGGCGCGCCCCGCAACTGCGGCAGCACATGCTCGAACTGCTCGCGCAGCCAGCGCAGCTTGTCCTGCTTCTCGTCCTCGATGTCCCACTTGTTGACCGCCACCACCACAGCGCGCCCCTCACGCTCGGCCAGATCGGCGATCTTGAGGTCCTGGGTTTCAAACGGAATCGCCGCGTCCAACAGGACCACCACCACTTCGGCGAACTTCACCGCGCGGATGCCGTCGGAGACCGACAGCTTTTCCAGCTTTTCCTGCACCTTCGCCCGACGCCGCATCCCGGCGGTGTCAAAGATCCGCACCGGCACGCCGCTCCACTCCATCTGGACGGAAATCGCGTCGCGGGTGATCCCCGCCTCCGGCCCGGTCAGCAGCCGGTCCTCGCCGAGCAGCGCGTTCACCAGCGTCGACTTGCCCGCATTGGGCCGACCCACGACGGCAATTTGCAACGGCTTGTCTGCGGTCGGCTTGCGCAGCTCGGTCTCGCCAGCCTCGGCCTCTTCCTCGCTCAGCGTGACCTCGACCTCGGGCGCTTCCTCTTGGGCGCGTTCCTCATAGGCGTCCGCCAGTGGCACCAGCATGGAGTACAGGTCGTGCATCCCCTCGCCATGTTCGGCCGACAGCCGGACCGGCTCCCCCAGACCCAACGCATAGGCCTCGATCACACCCGCATCCGCCGCCGCGCCCTCGGCCTTGTTCGCGGCAAGGATCACGTGTTTCGCCCGCTTGCGCAGGATCTCGGCAAACACCTGATCATCGGGCAGGATACCCGCCCGCGCGTCGATCATGAACAGACAGACATCCGCCGCCTCCACCGCGCGCTCTGTCAAACGCCGCATCCGCGCGGGCAGAGAATCGTCGGTCTCATTCTCCAGTCCGGCAGTGTCGATCACGGTGAACCGCAGATCCACCAGCCGTGCCTCGCCCTCGCGCAGGTCTCGGGTCACACCGGGCTGGTCATCGACCAGCGCAAGACGCCGCCCCACAAGACGGTTGAACAGGGTCGACTTGCCCACATTGGGGCGGCCGACGATGGCAAGAGAGAAGGACATGGAGCGGCTCCGAAGATCAAGAGCGCGCCATAACGCATTTTCCACCCCAGTGAAAGAGGTCCTATTTCCGCCGATCAGTGCTTATCAGGCTTCTTCTCTGGCCAAATACCCCGGGGGAGGCGCCGTTGGCGACGGGGGCAGGGCCCCCAGCCTGAGACCAAGGCCGCAAGGCCGCCGGTCGAGACAAAAAGCGCGCGCCGAAGGCGCGCACCTTTGGATTAAAGGTGGATCACGGGTGGATCACCGAAAGGCGTGCAGCACACCCTTGCGCGAGACGACATACAGCACGCCGCCCGCCACAACAGGGCGCGTCGTGGCGCCGCCGGGGATGGCGATTTCCTGTAGCAAGGCACCGTCCGCCGGGTTGAAGGCGCGGATCTTGCCGTCTGTGCTGGCCACGATCAGCCGCCCGCCCGCCAGCACCGGCCCGTGGTTGGCAAAGGACCCGTCGCGGCGACGGTTCGGGTTGCGCTTGGGCTCATAGCCCGGCAGTTCGCGCTTCCAGATTTCCTGCCCGGTGTCGCTGTCCAGCCGGACCAGTTCATTCAGGTCAGTGACAAAGAACACCGAATCGCCAGCTGGCCACATCGGACCAAGCGCGCCGTATTTGGCGGTCCACAGCCGCTCACCGTTGTAGATCGACAACGCGACAGAGCGACCCGCGTGGTTGCCAGCATAGACCCGGTCGCCGGAGATTACCGGATCGCCGGTCACATCGTTGATGCCCGCAATGGTAAACCCGTTCCGACGGCCCAGCAGTTCGGCGTTCCAGATCCGCAGGCCTCCCTGCCGGAATGCACCCGACACGGCACCAGAGCCAAAGGCAAAGACCACGTATTTGTCGTTGATCGCAGGGGCCGGGGCACCGGCAATGTTGTTGAAGTTCTCGCCACTGTCGAACTGCCAGCGCACCCGACCGTCACCTGCCTCGATTGCCCAGGCGGTGCGGTCGCCCGAAATCACGTAGACCAGCCCGTCACGATAGCTGGGCGCGCCGGTGGCGGTGTTGTTCAGGTCCTGCTCCCAGAGCATCTGGCCGCTGGCCGGGTCCAGCGCGGTCAGCTTGCCAAAGCCGGACGAGACAAACAGCTTGCCGTCGCCATAGGCCAGCCCGCCGCCCTGCCCTTCGGGGGCCTTGTCGCGCTTCGGGATCAGCACCTTGCTCCACAGCGCCTGACCTGCGGTCGAGGTCGCGCGCACCTGATGGTTCGCATCCATGGTAAAGATACGCCCGCCCGCCACGATGGGGTCGGCGTTGAGCCGGGTCTTGCGGCTGTCCCCCGCGCCAATGGGCACTGAAAACAGCGGCGACAGCGATTGTCCCAGCGCTGGATTGCTGACCCGCACATGCGGCGAAACCGGGCTTTGCGCCCAGTCGGCATTGCTCACGGTGGCGGGGGACGAAAACCCGCGCGCCTGCGGGCCTGCGGTCTCGACCGCATCATCGGCGTAGTCGCCGCTGAGCACATCACGCACGTTAAGCCGGTCTCCCGGCAGGATCGGTTCACGCTCGGCGCAACTGGCCAGCGCCAGCGCGGCCAGCGGAAACAGCAGAGAGGTCTTGCGCAGCATCAAAATGCCCCTTTCGTCACCTGCCGGGGTCCGTTCCCCGTCCAGAGCCCCGCCCGACGGCGGGCTCAGTTGGCGGGGGCGTCCCCGCCCAGTGCCACAATCAATTGCGAGGCGCGGCGGCGCAAGCCCTGCGTCGCTTCGCTGTCCTCGGCCAGCGCTTGCAGGCGCGTCAAAGCGGCCTCACGTTCGCCCGTCTCAATGTCGATCAGCGCCAGTTGCTCCTCGGCCAACAGCCGCAGCGGCCGACCGGGAACGGCCAACGCCTCCAGACCGGCGCGGCGGTCGTCCAAGGATAGAACATCCGCGCCACGGGTCAGCGCCTTGTAGCTGGCGATCTGGCGATAGATCGCCGGAATCTCGGTGTTGGCGGCCACGGCCTGCAGGCGGGCCACAGCCTCGGCGTTGTTATCGTCACCGGCCTCTTCGGCGGCTGTTAGCAGCGCCAGAACGGCCTGTCCGCCAGTTGTCGGGGCGTCGATCTCGGCCAGCGCCGCGATCCGCGCAGCGGCATCCTCGCCCTCCAGCGCGGTCAGGATGCCGTCGCCAAAGGTCTGCGCCCGCGCCTCCTGCGAGGCGATGCGCCATTCGCGGTAAGCGGTGCCGCCGACGATCAAGAGCACGATCACCACGCCAACCCAGCCCCATTTGCGCAGTGTGGCAAACAGGCGGTCGCGTTTGACCTCTTCTGTCACTTCGTCGATGAAACTGTCAGCGTCGCTCAAGCGGGCCCCCTCCGGTCGGTTTTCCCTCTCTTACATGGCCCGTCGCGCAGTGCCAAGGCGCGATGGCACCCCTGCACAACGGTCCCTGCGTGCCGAGTCTGCACAGGCGAATGTTCGCGTAGACCAAAAAACTTCGCGAAAACCACATTCAATTGACGAAAAACCGCCGTTTTACCCTGCAAATGCCGGGGGTGTGCTTGAAGCAGACCATGCGGCACCCTAAACCTAAACCGAACGGTTCAGGTCGGGTCTTTCAAGCGACCAGAGGTTAATGTGGCTGGATTTCGCCGCGAAGAAAGAATTTGACGGGCGCAGGACCTTTTGTCCTGACGCCGGGGGGACAAGAAAATGCGCATCATGTCGATCCTGACTGCCTGCCTCGTGGCCGCGGTGCTTTATGCCGTCGTGCTGGAGCGGGACCGGCTGATCGGGTTCGCCCGCGACGTGGCCCCTGCGGCGCTAGCCGGTGAAGCCGGAACCGCAGATCTGCCTCCTGAGGCCGACGCGCGCGCCCCTGCCGTCGCGCCAGAGGCCCAGACCGTTGTGGACGGCGTCCTGCCCGAAGGCGCTGTGCGCGTGATGGCGCGTCGGTCGGTCGCGCAGGTGGTCGACAGCGCCGTGATCCTGCGTGGCGAGACAGAGGCTGTCCGGCAGGTCGAGGTGCGCGCTGAAACCGCTGGCAAGATCGTGTCCGAGCCGCTGCGCAAGGGCGCGCTGGTCGAGGCAGGTCAGTTGCTCTGCGAGATTGATCCCGGCACCCGCGACGTCTCTTTGCAAGAGGCGCTGGCCCGGTTGGCAGAGGCCAATGCACGCCTGCCCGAAGCCAAGGCCCGACTGGCAGAGGCACAGGCACAGGTGCCCGCCGCTTCGGCCCGTATCCTTGAGGCAGAGGCCGCCATCCCCGCCGCAGAGGCGCAACTGGCAGAGGCCCGCGCAGGCATCCCCGCCGCCGAAGCCCGGCTGATCGAGGCCAAGGCGCGTGTCCCTGAATCCGAGGCCCGGCTGGCCGAGGCCAAGGCCAAGGTCCCCGAGGCGCAGGCGCGGCTCGAAGAGGCGCTGGCTCGCATCCCCGAGGCCGAGGCCCGCATCGTCGAGGCCGAAGCCAAGCTGCCCGAGGCAGAGGCGCGGCTGCAAGAGGCGTTGGCCCGTGTCCCCGAGGCCGAGGCCCGGCTGGCCGAATCAGAGGCCGGTGTCCCCGCCGCCGAGGCACGGCTGGCGGAGGCCCGCGCCCGTGTCCCCGAATCCGAGGCGCGGCTGGCCGAAGCGCAGGCCAAGCTGCCCGAGGCCGAAGCCCGCCTTGACGAAGCATTGGCCCGCATCCCCGAGGCAGAAGCGCGGCTGGCAGAGGCAAAGGCCCGTGTCCCCGAGGCCGCCGCCCGTCTGGATGAGGCCCAAAGCCGCGTCCCCGAGGCCGAAGCGCGGCTGGCAGAGGCAAAGGCGCAATTGCCCGCCTCCGAGGCCCGCCTGAAAGAGGCACTGGCGCAGGTGCCCACCGCCGAGGCCCGTCTGGCAGAGGCAGAGGCACAGGTGCCCGCCTCCGAGGCACGCCTGACAGAGGCCCGCGCCCGCATCAAGGAGGCCGAGATCAACCTGCGCGCCTCTGAGGAACTGGCCCGCGACGGCTTTGCCGCGCAGACCCGTCTGGCCGCATCGCAGGCCACCTTTGAGGCCGCCAAGGCGCAGGAGCAATCCGCGCTGGCCGGGCTCAAGACAGCCGCCACAGCCATCGAGGCGGCAAAATCACAGCTAGAGGGCGCACGCGCCGGGATCGAGGCGGCGCGCGGCGCGGTACAGACTGCGCTGGCGGCAATCCGCTCTGCCGAAAGCCAGATCAACAATGCCAAGGCCGGTGTGCAATCCGCCAAGACACAGGTCGAGAACGCCAAGGCCGGGATACAAACCACTGAGGCGCAGATCGTGAACGCCCGCGCCGGGGTGCAGGCCGCACGCAGTCAGGTGCAGACCGCCAAGGCCGGCATCAAGGCCGCCGAAAGCCAGATCCAGAACGCGCTGGCCGGGGTCAAAACCGCCACCAGCCAGCTTGAGACCGCCAAGGCCGCCATCCAGTCCGCCAAGAGCCAGATTCGCAATGCCGCCGCCGGTGTCCAGACGGCCCGGGGGCAGATCGTCTCGGCCAAGGCGCAGATCCAGTCCGCACAGACCCAGATCCGCAACGCCGAGGCCGGGGTCAAGACCGCGCGCAGTCAGGTCGAGACCGCCAAGGCCGGGATTCAGGCCGCCGAAAGCCAGATCCAGAATGCTCTGGCCGGGATACAGACTGCCGAAAGCCAACTGCAAGGCGCGCGCGCTGCGGTGTCGTCGGCGCTTTCGGGGATCGAGGGGGCAAAAGCGGCTGTAATCTCTGCCAAGTCGCAACTTGAAGGGGCAGAGGCCGGTGTTCAGTCGGCCAAGACCGGTGAGGAGAGCGCGCTCGCCGCGATCCAGTCCGCCGAGGCCGGTGTCGCCGCCGCCCGCAAGGAAATCGAGCGGCTGAAGATCCACGCACCCTTTGCCGGGCTGCTGGAAACGGACACCGCGGAATTGGGCGCACTGATGCAACCGGGATCGGCCTGCGCCACGGTCATCCAGCTTAACCCGATGAAATTCGTGGGCTACGTTCCGGAAACCACTGTCGCCCGTGTTTTGACCGGCGCACAGGCAGGTGCCCGGCTGACCAATGGCCGGACCGTGCAGGGCGAGGTCAGCTTTGTCTCCCGCAGCGCCGATCCGACCACGCGCACCTTTGCCGTCGAATTGACGGTGGAAAACGGTGATCTGTCGATCCGCGACGGCGAAACCGCCGAAATCGCCATCGAGGCCGAAGGCGCCAAAGCGCATCTGCTGGCGCAATCCACCCTGACCCTAAACGACGAGGGCAAGCTGGGTGTACGCACGGTGACGGCAGACGACAGCGTGCAGTGGATGGACATCTCGATCCTGCGTGACACCCGCGAAGGTGTCTGGATCACCGGCCTGCCGGACGAAATCAACGTGATCACCGTGGGGCAGGAATACGTCACCAACGGCGTCAGGGTGGTCCCGAGTTATGAGGATGTCCTGCAATGACCGGCATCATCGACTGGGCCGCCGAACGCGCCCGAATGATCATCGCCTTCATTATCCTCAGCCTTGTGGCCGGGACCTACGCCTATCTGTCGCTGCCCAAGGAGGGCGAGCCTGACATCGAAATCCCGGCGCTGTTTGTCTCAGTCCCCTTTCCCGGCATTTCCGCCGCCGACTCGGAAAAGCTGCTGGTCAAACCGATGGAAACAGAGCTTTCCGACCTCGACGGGTTGAAGGCCATGACCGCCACCGCCGCCGAAGGCTATGCCGGTCTGGCGCTGGAATTCGAATTCGGCTGGGACAAGACCAAGATCATCGCCGACGTGCGCGACGGCATGAACAACGCCGAGGCGGAGTTCCCCGAGGGGGCCGAAAAATACTCGATCAACGAGATCAACTTTTCCGAATTCCCGATCCTGATCGTGAACCTGTCCGGCCCGGTGCCCGAACGCACCCTGACCAAGGTCGCCAAGGACCTTCAGGACCGGGTCGAGGCGCTGGATTCGGTGCTGGAGGCGGGCATCGCGGGCAACCGTGACGAGATGCTGGAAGTGGTGATCGACCCGTTGCGGCTGGAAAGCTACAACGTCACCGCCGATGAACTGATCCGCGTTGTGCAAAACAACAACCAGTTGATTGCCGCCGGTGAAGTCGAGACGGACAACGGCACCTTCGCGATCAAGATCCCCTCCAGCTTTGACGATGCGCGCGACGTCTATGATCTGCCGGTCAAGGTGAACGGCGACCGCGTGGTGACGCTGGGCGATCTGGCAACGATCAACCTGACCTTTGAAGACCGCAAGGGCACCGCGCGCTTTAACGGCGACCAGACCGTTGCGCTGCAAGTGGTCAAGCGCAAGGGATTCAACATCATCGACACGGTCGCACAGGTGCAGGCCGTCATTGATGCCGCACAGGAAAACTGGCCGCCCGAACTGCGCGCGGTGCTGGATGTGGGCACCTCCAACGACCAGAGCCGACAGGTGGCCAGCATGGTCAGCCAGCTGGAGGGGTCGGTCCTGACGGCCATCGCGCTGGTGATGATCGTGGTGCTGGCCTCTTTGGGTCTGCGCCCTGCCCTGTTGGTGGGCTTTGCGATCCCGACCTCTTTCCTGCTGTGCTTTGTGCTGCTGGCGCTGATGGGGGTGACGATCTCGAACATCGTGATGTTCGGATTGATCCTTGCGGTCGGGATGCTGGTCGACGGGGCCATCGTTGTCGTCGAATACGCCGACAAGCGTATTTCTGAGGGCACCGGCCCGATGCACGCCTATGTCGAGGCGGCGCACCGGATGTTCTGGCCGGTGGTGTCGTCCACCGCCACAACGCTTTGCGCCTTTCTGCCGATGCTGTTCTGGCCCGGCGTGGCCGGAGAGTTCATGGGGATGCTGCCGGTCACGCTGATCTTTGTCTTGTCGGCGTCGCTGGTGGTTGCACTGATCTACCTGCCGGTCATGGGCGGCGTCTCTGGCCGGTTCTCGCGCAACGTCCACCGCGCGGGCAACTGGCTGCGCGCGCGTCTGCACTGGAGCCTGCGGGTCCTGCTGGTGCCGGTGGCGCTGCTGGGGCTGTTTGTCGGCGCGATGATGGTGCTGAACCCCGACTACCTGGTCCAGACCGAGGCCACCGGCTGGGGCGCGCGGATGCCAGGTGTCGTTGTCTTCATGCTTTTTGCGGTGATCTCTTCGGTGGTGATGGATGCCGCCGAACTGCGCCGCCCGCCCCGGCGCGTGGATGCGCGCAACCGCAGGTCGCTGTTCGGCCATTTCACCAAGTTCATCGCGGGTAACCCGATCATGCCGCTGGTCACGGTGGCTGCGGTGATCTTTCTCGTGGTCAACGTCTTCACCTACTACGGCGAGAACAACAACGGCGTGGATTTCTTCGTCGAGAGTGAGCCGGAACAGGCCATCGTTTATGTCCGCGCGCGCGGCAACCTTGGCCTTGCGGAAAAGGACGCGCTGGTCCGGCGGGCCGAGCAAATCGTGCTGGGCCACCCCGGCATCCTCAACGCCTTTTCTTTTGCCGGCGAAGGCGGGCTGGACAACAACACCGGCGGCGCAATTGCCCCCAAGGACACCATCGGACAGGTCCAGTTCGAAACCATCCCGTGGGAGGGCCGCCCCGCCTATGCCCGCGAAACCGGCGTGCCGCTGGCGCAATTGGACGGCGACGTGATCCTGGATGATCTGACCCGCAAGCTGGAACGCATCCCCGGCATCGAGATCGAGATTCTGGCGCAGGCGCGGGGACCGGCCAGCGCCAAACCCGTGCATCTGCGCATCAAGGGCGACGACTGGACCTCCCTGCTGGATGCCGCCGGAACGGTGCGGACAAAGTTTGAAGAAACGCCGGGCCTGACCCTGATCGAGGACACCCGCCCCCTGCCCGGCATCGACTGGCAAATCGACGTCGACGTGGAAAAGGCGGGCCGTTACGGGGCCGACGTGGCCACCGTGGGCGCGATGGTGCAACTGGTGACGCGCGGTCTGGCTATCGGCAGTTACACGCCGGGCACGTCGGATGACGAAATCGACATCCGGGTACGCCTGCCCGAAAGCGACCGGCTGCTGTCGACCCTCGACAACCTCAAGGTCCGGACCGCTGACGGTTTGGTGCCCTTGGTGAATTTCATCACCCGCGAACCCGTCGCCAAGCTGGCCGAGATCGAGCGCATCGACCAAAAGCGCTATTTCGACGTCAAGGCCGGTGTGCGGGAAAAGTTGATGGAGATCGGCTGGGACGTGACCTCGACCGCGCCGGACGGCACCGAAACAACGGTCTTTGAGCCGCTCCTGACCGGGGTTGAACTGGACCCCGAAACGCAGGACGTGTCGACGGCGGCATGGGAGCGCGATTTTGGCCGGTCTTCGGGTTTCTACGAATGGTTGCTGGGGCCGAACCACCGCTATTTCAACGATATCCGCTGGCTGACCGACCTGACCCCGGCCGAGATCGACGCCCTGCTGGACGAAGAGGGCCACGCGCCGCTAAAGGCGGTGCCAGTGACCGGCCCCGAACGGATCGAGGTGTTGACCGGCTGGCTGGACACCAGCCCGCTGCCCGCTGGCATTGAATGGGAATGGACCGGCGATCAGGAGGATCAGGAGGAGTCGCAGGCCTTTTTGCAATCGGCCTTTGGCGGCGCGTTGTTCTTGATGTTCATCATCCTGCTGGCGCAGTTCAACAGCTTTTACAACGCTGTGCTGGTGCTTTTGGCGGTGATCCTGTCCACCACCGGTGTGCTGATCGGGATGTTGGTCATGGACCAGTATTTCTCTGTTATTATGACCGGCACGGGGATCGTGGCGCTGGCCGGGATTGTGGTGAACAACAACATCGTGTTGATCGACACCTATCAGGATTATTCCCGCTACATGCCGAGGATCGAGGCGATTGTACGCACCGCCCAGGACCGCCTGCGCCCGGTGCTGCTGACCACGATCACCACCATGGCGGGTCTTGCACCGATGATGCTGGGCCTCAGCCTCGATTTCTTTGGGGGGGGCTATTCCATCGACAGTCCGACGGCGCTGTGGTGGAAAAACCTTGCCACGGCGGTGGTCTTTGGCCTTGGGATCGCCACGGTGCTGACGCTGGTGTTCACGCCTGCGATGCTGGCGATCCGGGTCTGGTTCACCACCTATGTGGAATGGTTCGCCCGCCTGCTGGCGCGGCTCAGCTTTGGTCGCGGCAGCCGAGCAGCGCGTGACTGGGCGCTGAACCGAGCCGCCAAGCGGGTTCAATCGCCCGAGATCATCTGGGAGGAAGAGCCCCCCACGGCGATGGACCTGTCCCCGGACCTGCGCGCGGCAGAGTGATCGGTCGCATCCTTCAGCGGTTCAGGATGTCCCTGTCCTTGTCCTGCATGCTGGCGTAGAAATCCGCCAGCTTGCGCCCCCGTTCGGGGCGAAAGCGACCGGCCTCCTGCATGTCGGCAATCCGGTCGAGGCGGAACATGCGAAAGTCGTCGCGCAGTTCGCACCAGCCGACCAGCGTCCAGGCCGGAGCCCAGAACCACAATCCCAGCGGGCGCACAAAACGCCGGGTCTTAGCCCCGGCCTCATCGCGATAGGCAAGCTCCAGACGGGTGCTTTGGTCGACCGCCCGTTCGATCCGGTCGATCCGGGCGCGCAGCTCCGGTGCCACGCCAAGCCCCAGAGAATGTACATGAACCGCCCGGGCGCGGGCGCGCGCAGTCTCGGGGATGACGGCGTCGATCTTGGCAAGCGCCTCTTCGGCAGCCCGCGCCATGGCCGCCCCACCCCATGCCTGCACCAGTCGCGCCCCGGCCACCAGCGCAACGATCTCATCGGTGTCGAACATCAGCGGCGGCAGGTCAAAGCCCTCTTGCAGGACGTAGCCAAACCCCGCCTCACCGTCGATCGGCACGCCGGTGGACTGAAGATCGGCAATGTCGCGGTAGATGGTCCGTTTGGACACCTCCAACTGTTCCGCCAATGCCGCTGCCGTGGTGCGCCGACCACCCCTCAGAGCCTGCACGATCTGAAAGAGACGGTCGGCGCGGCGCATCAGCGGGTCTCGAAGAAACCGACGGAATTGCCGTCCAGATCCAGACTGTAGAAAAAGCGGCCCGGCGGGATGTCGATGATCGGTGAGACAACCTTGCCGCCCGCCTTTTCGACGCGCGTCATGGCCGCCTCAACGGTGCCGGGAATGGCAAGGTGGATGGTCGGCCCGGTGCCGTCCCCGGCGGGTTTTCCCGGATACAGATGCAGGGCGACGCCGGTTTTCGGGTCCTTGGGTCGGAACATCACAACCGGGTTCGGCCCGGTAGAGTCCGTTTCCAGCTATGCGTCGGTGACGGCAGTGTAAAAGGCCATGGATTTCTCCATATCCGTTACCGGGATTTCGGCCCAGACGGTAAAGTGTTCAGGTGCGTAGGTCATCGTGTCCAACTCCTTGGGTAAGCGATGACAGCCTTTTCGCATACCCCTGCTGACAGCGTTTTGTCAGCAGGTTGTCAGGGGGACAGGATTGCAGCCCGCGCGCACCCTGCTACACCTTTGGGCAAGCCCGTATTGGAGAGCCCCATGAAAGACGCAGCCCCCACGACCATCTTCCTCAAGGATTACACACCCTTCGGCTGGCAGGTCAGCGATGTGCACCTGACGTTTCGCTTGGCCCCAACAACCACGCGGGTGGTGTCCAAGATCCATTTCGCGCCAAACGCTGAGGCGCGTGCACAGGATTTCTTTCTGCACGGTGAGCAATTGAAACTTATCCGCGCGGCCATCGACGGGGTCGACGTGACGCCAGAATTGACCGCCGAGGGGCTGCGCTGCGCGGTGCCGGACGGGCCTTTCCTGTGGGAATGCGAGGTTGAAATCGCCCCGGCAGAAAACACAGCGTTGGAGGGGCTGTACATGTCCAACGGCATGTACTGCACCCAATGCGAGGCCGAGGGCTTTCGCAAGATCACCTATTACCCCGACCGCCCGGACGTGATGAGCGTCTTTACCGTGCGGGTCGAGGGCGATGTGCCGGTGCTCTTGTCGAACGGCAACCCGGTCGGCAAAGGCGACGGTTTTGCCGAATGGCACGACCCTTGGCCCAAACCCGCCTATCTGTTTGCGCTGGTTGCTGGCGATTTGGTGAATTTCCCCGGCAGTTTCACCACGATGGGCGGCCGCAAGGTTGAGCTGAACATCTGGGTGCGCCCCGGCGATGAGGGCAAATGCGCTTTTGGCATGGAGGCACTGAAGAAGTCGATGAAATGGGACGAAGACGTCTACGGTCGGGAATACGATCTGGACATCTTCAACATCGTCGCCGTCGATGATTTCAACATGGGCGCGATGGAGAACAAGGGGCTGAACGTCTTCAATTCATCCGCCGTTCTCGCCTCTCCCGAGACCAGCACCGATGCCAATTTCGAACGTATCGAATCGATTATCGCGCATGAATATTTCCACAACTGGACCGGCAACCGGATCACCTGCCGCGACTGGTTTCAACTGTGCCTGAAAGAGGGTTTGACCGTGTTCCGCGACCAGCAGTTCACGGCGGATGTGCGCTCTGCGCCCGTCGCCCGGATCGAGAATGTGGCCATGCTGCGCGGACGCCAGTTCCCCGAGGATCAGGGGCCGCTGGCGCATCCGGTGCGTCCTGAAAGCTTTCAGGAAATCAACAACTTCTATACCGCAACGGTCTACGAAAAAGGTGCCGAGGTGATCGGCATGCTCAAAACGCTGGTCGGCGATGAGGCCTATGGCAAGGCGCTGGACCTCTACTTTGACCGGCACGACGGCGATGCCGCCACGATCGAGGACTGGCTGAAGGTGTTCGAGGACACGACAGGCCGCGATCTGTCGCAGTTCAAGCTGTGGTATTCCCAAGCAGGCACGCCGCGCGTCACAGTCACCGAAAATTGGGAAACGGAGGCCCCTGATCAGGTCCGGGGCGGTGGCCGTTACACCCTGACCTTTACCCAATCCTCGCCGCCCACACCGGGGCAGGAGGAAAAAGCGCCGCAGGTGATCCCGATGGCGGTCGGCCTGCTGAACCCCAACGGCGACGAGGTGGTGCCAACCCGCGTGCTGGAGATCACCGAAGGCACGCAAAGCTTTAGCTTTGACGGGCTGGCCTCGCGGCCCGTGCCCTCGATCAACCGCGGCTTTTCAGCCCCCGTGGTGCTGGAACGTGAGTCGAGCCCCGAAGAACGCGCGTTCCTGCTGGCCCATGACAGCGACCCCTTCAACCGCTGGGAGGCCTCGCGCCTTTTGGCGCGCGAAAGCCTGATCGCGATGATCACCGATAACGCCGGCCCTGATGAGGCCTGGCTGGACGGATTGCAGCGGCTGCTGCGGGACCGCGATCTGGACCCGGCGTACCGGGCGATGATGATCGGCGTGCCGTCGGATTCGGAACTGGCGCAGGTGCTGTATGAACGTGGCGTGACGCCCGACCCGGACGCAATCTATGCCGCCAAGGAAACGCTGGCGCAGGTCAGGGCAGAACGCTGGGCAGACCTGCTGCCCTCGCTGGCCGCCGAGGGCGCGGTGGACGACGCCTATCAACCGGACGCCGAACAATCGGGCAAACGCGCCTTGGGGGCTGCGGTTTTGTACCTGACCACGCGGCTGGATGGCGGCAAGGCGGCGCAGGCGCAATTTGAGAGCGCCGACAATATGACGCTGCAACTGTCGGCGCTGGCGCAACTGGTGCGCGCAGGCAAGGACGAGGCGGCGCTTGCCGCGTTTGAGGAGCAATGGCGCCATGATCGACTGGTCATGGACAAGTGGTTTGGCCTGCAGGTCGGCGCAACGGCCCCAGAAAAGGTGGTGTCCCGGGCGGAAACCCTGACCAAGCACCCGGCTTTCGACTGGAAGAACCCCAACCGGTTCCGCTCGGTTCTGGGGGCGATGGCGATGAACCACGCCGGGTTCCACCGCAAGGACGGTGCCGGGTATCGTCTGCTGACCGACTGGCTGATCAGGCTGGACGATCTGAACCCGCAGACCACGGCGCGCATGTGTTCGACGTTCCAGACGTGGAAACGCTATGACGCCGACCGTCAGGCGCTGATCCGCGCCCAATTGGAACGCTTGCGGGACAAGCCAAAGCTCAGCCGCGACACCGGGGAAATGGTCGCGCGGATTCTGGGAAACTAGGCGCAAAATGGCCGCCCCGACCAGTGCGTGAATCGCACTGGCCGGGGCGGCGCATCAAGATCCCGCGCAAGACCGTGGCCATTTACAACGGGAAATCTTGTAGGCTGCCACGAAACCGGGCTAGCCTGCGTCCGAACCGCTTTGGAGGACAGCATGCCGCCTGTTAATGTCGCCAACGACCATCCGCTAGACGCATCGGAGACACGCGCGTGAATGGAGTCCTCATCGTCACCGGGGCCAGCGCGGGCATCGGGTCGACGACAGCGCGCATCGCGGCCTTTTCGGGCTGGCAGCGGATCGTCGTGCACTACGGCCATGACCGCGAGGGGGCCGAAACCACCGCCTCGATGGTCGAAAGCATGGGCGCGCAGGCCTACATGATTCAGGCGGACGTCGCCAAACCCAAGGCCATCGAAAAGATGTTCGCCAAGGTGCGCGAGCTAAAGCCCGGTCCTGTCGGTCTGGTCAACAACGCCGGCATCGTCTCTCCGCATGGCAGCATCGCCGACCTGACGCCAGAGCGGGTGCGGCGTGTGTTCGAGGTCAATGTCTTCGGCGCGATCGAAGTGGCGCGGCAGTCTGTCGCCCTCATGCGTGACTGGGGCCATGGCGGTGCCATCGTCAATGTTTCCTCCATGGCAGCGCGTCTGGGGTCGGCCAATCAATATGTCGACTACGCCGCGTCCAAGGGGGCGATTGACACGTTCACCCTTGGTCTGGCTGACGAACTGGCCCCGGAGGGTATCCGGGTCAACGCCATTCGCCCTGGGCTGATCGAAACCGAGATTCACGCCAAGGGCGGGCAACCCGACCGGCTGGCGCGCCTCGCCCCGACCACGCCCATGGGCCGGGCGGGCACCACGGAGGAATGCGCCGAGGCGATCCTCTGGCTGTTGTCGGAGCGCGCGTCCTATGTCACCCGGTCTATCCTCGACGTGTCGGGTGGGCGGTGACACCGCTGGAACACGCGTCGTCCGGTCGCAGCCTGCGCGCGTTCCTTGTTTTGATGTTGGTCTGGCTGGCGCTGCTGACGCTGTGGTTTGTGTTGCAGGCCTCTGTCTGGGTGGTCGGCGCCCTGATGCTGGTAACCGTTCCGGCGCTGCTGGATTTCGCCACCGGGAGGCGCGCATGGTTGCGGCTGGACGACACCGTTCTGCGCTGGGGCTCGGGCAAGGCAGAGGGCGATGTGGCGCTCGCCCGTATCGATCATGTCCGGCTGGAAACGCGGCTGGATTTTTCGATCCGCGTGCGGCTGATGCTTGAAGACGGCCGCCGCATCACTCTTCCGCAGGACAGCCTGCCGCCTCATCCGCTTCTGCAAGACGCGCTTGAGGCGCGGGGCATCAAGACCCAGCGCCACCACTTTGTGGTGTTTTGAGCGGGCTTTAGCGCCCTGCGGCACAGCCGACGTGCAACTGTGCCGAAGCTGGTATAAGCTGGACAGGTGACGGCTCGTCTGTCATTCAACATCCAAGATGAAATGACCGGGCCTAAGCCATGACCGACCGTTTGGAACCGCTGATCGAAGAACGCGCACCTTGGCTTTTCTCTTCGCGCCCGGGTGTCGGCACAGCCCGCAAGATCCTGAACTGGTTGCTGGATTACGAAAAATCGAGCTATCACTTCGGAGCTGTGGGCGACCTCACCGCAGATGAGGTCATGCAGTATGCCGCGCGTATCATCGCAAAGGACGTCAAGATTACCGGGCTGGAAAACCTGCCGCGCAGTGGTCCGGCCCTGATCGTCGCCAACCATCCGACCGGCATTTCGGACGGGGTGATCGTGCACCACACGCTGCGGCAGGTGCGGCAGGACATCTACTATTTCGCCAACCTCGATATCATTCGCGTGTTGCCACAATACGAAGAAATCGTGGCCCCGGTTGAATGGCGTGTCGATCGCCGCACCCGCGCCAAGACACGCGAGACGATGAATTTCACCCGTCAGGCGGTCAAAGACGGCAAGATCGGGGTGATCTTTCCCTCGGGACGTCTGGCCAAGCGGCGCGGCCTGTCCCTGCACGAACGCCCATGGATGGCTTCTGCCGCGATGATCGCACGCAAGTTCGAACTGCCCGTCATCCCGATGCACATCCAGGCGCGCAATTCGACGCTGTTTTATCTGTTCGATTTCCTGCATCCGACGCTGCGCGACATCACCTTGTTCAACGAATTGCTGAACAAGGAGAAACAGCCCTTCCGCGTGACCATCGGCGAGCCTATTTCGCCCTCCGCCCTGCCCGCCAAGTCCGAGGACGGTATCGAGATGCTGCGCCGGGCGACGCTGGCCCTGGGTGGGCCCAAAGCGCCTGCCGTGTCGTTGGTGGATGCCACACGGCGACCAAGCTGGCTGAAAGCCTGATACGCAATTCCGGACAGTGCCCGTAACGATCAAAGCGCGCCTAAGGCGCGCTTTTTGAATCTGACCCTGCAAAAAAAGTCCCACCTGACGCCGAAGGGCTCAGCCCTCCGTAGACAGAACTTCCAGCGGCATGGGCATCGGCCCAGCATCTTTCTGAGGGCCAATCGCCTTCGGGCGCGCCACCGGGCGCAGCGACCGGGCAAGGCCCGTGCAATAGTCCTGCGACCGGGTCCACGACATGATGTCTTCGCGCTTGCGCCGTGAATGGAACGGTCCCCAGTCCGCCGCAACCCCCCGCATCCCGCGGCTGATCACCTTGTCGCGCGGGACCGTCACCGCCATGATCCGCAGTGCGCAGGACAGGTTGTCCTCGGGGTCTTTCAGCCCGCTGCCGCTTTTTGCCCGACACCGATAGAACTTTGCCGTCGGCGGATAGATCTGCACCAGCCCGTACCAGCGCCCGCCGCCGCCCACGGCCGAAGGGCGATGCGTGCTTTCGTGCCAAGCCAGCGCCGAGACCAGACCAACCCAGAACGCCTCGCGCTGCGCGCGCCCCGCGCTGGGATAGGCGGGGCAATATTTCGCGATGTCCTTGGGAACAAGATCGGGGAGCACATTGGCGTGAGTGCGCAGCGCCTGCAGGATGGCGACGCTCCAACTGCGGCTGCCGTCGATGTTGTCCCACCGCGCGTCCGGGACACTCATGCGTTTGCGCGCCACTGGGCGCAAAGAAACCGGCACGGCAAGGCTCGAGACCTGCTCCGGTGCGGGTGCAACCGGTTTGTGCAAGGCTACCGCAGCCGCAGGATCGGGGTTGGCAAAGGCTGCGACACCGAACAGCCCGAGGCCGCACACAAAGGCTATTAACGTTTTCATGGCCTTGGAATGTCCTCGACTGGCAGCAATGATGCAAGCGGCCCTGCCGCCGCAGGCGCAAAACCCGCCGCCTCCATGGCAAAAACCCGCCCGCGCCCCCAATGCTGGCGGAGGATTGTGCACAGAGCCGCAACATCTTGTCAGCGGTCTTTCACCAAAGTCGGGCAATCGCCGGAAGAAGGTCCGCGCAATTCCCGGAAGCCGCCGGATTTTGGCCTCGAATCACAGTCAAATTACCCGGATGATTATGCGCACCCTCATTCCCGCTGCCCGCTCATTGGGCGCCCGCCTGACCGACCGAAAACCGGGCCCGCTTTGGGCCGGGGCCTCTGTTGGCAAGGCATCGCGCAAGAACGGTGACCGTGATCGGGCGCAACCACGTGTCGAAATCCCGGTGTGCGAGGTAGACCCGGCGTCCAAGGACGCGGCGCGGTTGCGCGCACGCGGGCAGTTTCTGGCCCGGCAGGACGACTGGGAGCAAATGGCAGCAGAGATCCGGACCGCCGATACCAGCCGCGCCCTGACAGCCGGGCTACAGTCGCAGGCCGTACTTATGTGTGAAGGCGCGCGCCAGGACATCACCGAGGCCATTGCCGAAGGTGTGGACCGCGGCGATGCCCTTTCTGTTCAGGCCGCGGTGGCGTCGCTGGAACCTCTACTTTCAGAACAGCCGGGCTGCCCGATCATCGCCTATATCGTTGCCATGGCGCATGTGGACGCCGCGCGGGCCTGGAAGGGCACCGCCCTGACCGGCGATCTCCCCCCCGAACGGGACGAGGCCTACGCCCGCCACATGGCCGCCGCCGCCCGGTTAAACGACCAGTTCGATCCATTCGAACATGAGACCCCGTTATGGGCGATGGTGCGCTGCGCCGTGCTGGAGGTCGACCCGCAGCCGCACGCGCGCGTCGCGGACGATTTTGAGGACCTGATCGATCTCGATCCCGGCAATCCGCATCATCTGGTGCAGTTTGGCTGCGCCTTGCGTCCGATCCGGTTTGGCAGCTGGGAGATGCTGGAGGCTCAGGCCCGCCGCACCGCGCTGCGCACCTCCGATGTCTGGGGCGTAGGCGGCTATACGTGGGTCTACCTTGGCGCCCTTGCCGAGGACCAAGGCGCTTTTCGCCGTCTCGACGCAGATCTCTTTGTCGAGGGTTTGCACGATATCCTTTCCCGTCACCCGTCACAGGCGACGGTCAACCGCATGGCCGCCTTGATCGCCTACCGGGTTAGCGGGCAGGTTGACGTTGGTGGCACGCGGCAGCGCATCGCCGATTGCTTTGGCTGGGTTGTGCAAGATCACCTGCGGGAATTGCACCCCCTGATCTGGGCAGAATCCCCGGCGCGCGCGAGCGCCCCCTGCTTCGACAAAATCGACATGGCGCGGCTTGGCCAGACCCGGGCCCTTGCCACGCTGACAGAGTTCTTCGCGCCGGCGCCGAACGCCGGTCGGCGGCTGGTCTTCGCGCCGGACGGGATGCGTCCGGTCGAGGGCGGCTGACGCACGCCCCTTGCCCCCTGCCCGCGCCTGATCTAGACCGCTTCGCAATCTCTCCTTTCGCCGTATGAGGACCCCCGCGATGCTGGATCTGACCTATGAAGCGCCCAAACCCAAGGTGATCGCCGGGGCCAAGCATGACTGGGAACTGGTCATCGGCATGGAGGTTCACGCGCAGGTGGCCAGTCAGGCCAAACTGTTTTCCGGCGCCTCGACGAAATTTGGCGCCGAGCCGAACTCCAACGTGTCCTTCGTGGATGCGGCGATGCCGGGGATGCTGCCAGTCATCAACGAATACTGCATCGAACAGGCGGTGCGCACGGGCCTTGGCCTGAAGGCGCAGATCAACCTTGTCAGCGCCTTTGACCGCAAGAATTATTTCTACCCGGATCTGCCGCAGGGCTACCAGATTTCCCAGCTGTATCATCCGCTTGTGGGTGAGGGTGAGGTGATCGTGGACATGGAGCCGGGGATCGCGCGTCTGGTCCGGATTGAACGCATCCACGTCGAACAGGACGCGGGCAAGTCGATCCACGACATGGACCCGAACATGTCTTTTGTGGACCTGAACCGCACCGGCGTCGCGCTGATGGAGATCGTCAGCCGCCCCGACATTCGCGGCCCTGAAGAGGCCGCCGCCTATGTCGCCAAGATGCGCCAGATCCTGCGCTATCTGGGCACCTGCGACGGCAACATGCAGAACGGAAACCTGCGCGCCGACGTGAACGTGTCGGTCTGCCTGCCCGGTCAGTATGAGAAATACCAGGCGACGCAGGACTTTGGTCACCTTGGCACCCGCTGCGAGATCAAGAACATGAACTCGATGCGGTTCATCCAGCAGGCCATCGACTATGAGGCCAAGCGCCAGATCGCCATTTTGGAGGCTGGCGGAAAGATCGATCAGGAAACCCGCCTGTACGATCCCGACAAGGGCGAAACCCGGTCGATGCGGTCCAAGGAAGAGGCGCATGACTATCGCTACTTCCCCTGCCCCGACCTGCTGCCTTTGGAAATCGAACAGGGTTGGGTGGATGACATTGCGGCCAGCTTGCCGGAACTGCCGGATGAGAAAAAGGCGCGGTTCGTCAAAGACTTTGGTCTGTCGGAGTATGACGCCAGCGTGCTGACCGCCGAGGTGGTGAACGCCGCCTATTTCGAAGAGGTGGTGACAGCCGCGGGCGACGGCAAACTGTCGGCCAACTGGGTCATCAATGAGCTGTTCGGCCGTCTGAAAAAGGACGATCGTGACATTTCGGACAGCCCCGTGAACCCGGCCCAACTTGCCGGGATCATCAAACTGATCAAATCCGACGCCATCAGCGGCAAGATCGCCAAGGACCTGTTCGAGATCGTCTATACCGAAGGCGGCGACCCGGAAAAGATCGTCGAAGATCGCGGCATGAAGCAGGTCACCGACACCGGCGCGATTGAAACGGCGGTCGATGAGATCATCGCCGCCAATCCAGCACAGGTCGAAAAGGCACAGCAAAACCCGAAGCTTGCCGGTTGGTTTGTGGGGCAGGTGATGAAGGCGACAGGCGGCAAGGCCAACCCCAAGGCGGTAAATGAGATCGTCGCGGCGAAACTGGGTCTGTAATCCCGACGGCGGGGGTCAGCCCTGCCCGACGTCGGTGCCGGACTGCCCCGGGTCGGATTATCCGGCGGGATCAGAATATCTGCATCTGGACCGGAAAGTTCATCAGCGGCGCGTTGGCGTTGGTGCCGTAAACCGCCCGTCCCGCCAAGGCCGTGCCATATTGCGCATCAAAGAGCCGCAGGCGACAAACACGCGTGAATGAGCAAGGGCCCCGGATCAGGTCCGGCGCGCAAGGCCTATGTCAGGGTCCGGATCATGGGTCAGCGGGGCTGCCTCATGCGGGTCAGGAATTCCTGACTGCCCCTGCGTCAGCAAAATGTGTTAATAAAGTGTTACCGGAGGCTGATAGCCAAAGCCAGCGTCAGGATTGATCGACGCGACACGCAAAAGATTGAACTTGGGGGGTTTCATCCGTTAGTTCATAGAAAGTCAGGGGCGCGGTCCGCAGGGACCGGCCCCTTTTTTCGCTTTAGGACGTGTTCAGGTGTCCAGATCCAGCGAGAGCGCGTGGATCGCACTGACAAGGTCAGGCCCCAACGCGCTGTGCACCGCGCGGTGGCGCGCAATGCGCGACTGACCGGCAAATTCGGGCGCACGCAGCATGACGTGGAAATGGCTCTCGCCGCTGCCGTCATCGCCCGCATGGCCCGCGTGGCGACCGCTATCATTGCGCACCTCGATCTGGCGGGCTTCAAAAGCTGCCTCAAGTTTCGTCTGTATTTCCTCGGCGCGCGACATTTTTCGCAGCCCCCCCTGTAAACTCATCGGCGATAGTCTATGCTCTGGCGTCCGAGTCGAGAAGAGGTGCGATATGAGCAAGGATGATCCCTTCGGTTTCGACATGTCCGTGAAGTCCGCGAAGAAGAAAAACCCGCGTGGACGGAAAGGCATGACCGGCGCGCAGGAGACGTCGACACGGATCTGCGACCATGACGGTTGTCAGGAACCGGGAAAATTCCGTGCGCCAAAAGCGCCGGACGTGCTGGATGATTTCTTTTGGTTCTGCAAGGATCACGTGCGCGAATACAACGCCAAGTGGAGCTTTTTCGACGGCAAAACCGAGGCGGAGATGAACGCTCAGGAATCGTCGGACAAGGTCTGGGAGCGCAAGACCAAGGATTGGCGCGACCCCGAGGCCAAGGCCTGGGCACGGTTGGGCATCGAAGACCCGCATCAGGTGCTGGGCAACAACGCCACGCGCAATCCCGGCCGCAGCAAGCCGGGCGGCGGGCGCAAGCTGCCGCCGACCGAACGCCGCGCGGTGGATATCCTTGAGGCCAGCGATGCCATGACCAAGGCAGAGATCCGCAAGATCTACAAATCGCTGATCAAGGTTCTGCACCCGGACATGAACGGCGGCGACCGCAGTCAGGAAGACCAGTTGCAGCAGGTGGTCTGGGCATGGGACCAGATCAAGGACAGCCGCAGCTTCAAATGAGGGTTGTGGCCCGGATTATCCGGGCCACCCAAAACAGATCGCTAGGCTGGACAAAGCCACCGACATCGGCGCAGCCCCTAAAACTGGTTTTTGATATTCGACCGATACCGGATGACATTCGGCCCAAGCCGGCTGTTTTGCCCGCCTCGGTTTTGCGCATAAGATGTTGGCCCAAGTGCCGCGCAGAGGCACGCCTACCGTCACAATCTATCTTGCTCAGGCTCTCGACACTGCTGTCGCTGTCACCGCATCCCTGACGGGATTCACAGAGGCCTTTGCACAGCTACGCCCCTTCAGCGATTGATCTTTGAAGCACAGAATCGGAAGTCACTGGGGATTTACGGATCGACGGGAATTATCCTCTGGACTTGCAACCTAAAGGTGCATATCGTTTGAAGAGCACTCCCTCCTGACCACCCCCACTCACGGAAGCGGACGCGCAACCCATTCAGGTCGCGCGTCCGTTTTCATGTCTACCCCTCGGGGCGCAATCGGATCAGGCCGCGCGAAACGTCAGGCTGACGCCGTTGATGCAATGCCGCAGTCCGGTCGGTGCCGGACCGTCGTCAAACACATGCCCAAGGTGCGACCCGCAGCGGCGGCAGTGACATTCGGTTCGCGTGTAGAAAAGCTTGCGGTCGGCCTTGGTCTCTACCGCGCGGGGCAGCGCCTCGTAGAACGAGGGCCAGCCGGTGCCGCTGTCGAACTTTGTTTTTGAGGAATAGAGCGGCAGGTCACAGCCCTTGCAGTTGAACGTACCGGCGCGCTTCTCGTCGTTCAGCGGTGAGCTGAAGGCGCGTTCGGTCGCCTCTTTGCGCATCACGCGGTATTCGGCATCGCTGAGCATGGCGCGCCATTCGGCGTCTGTCCGCGAGACCTCGAAATTGCCCCCGGCGGCCAGTGCGGCGCGCGCAAACAGGGGCGTGGCAAGTACGCTGGCAACAAAATCACGACGTTTCATCGGGGATCTCCTCTTTGTGTAAAGGATGCGCGCCCCGGCCATCTGGGACAAGCACGGGGCGCGCACAATTGCGCGAGGGGGTCCATGGGGTTGGGGCCTCACGCAATTTCCTAAGTTACTGCTTGGGCAGCAACACGCGGTCGATGACGTGGATGACGCCGTTGGACTGTTTGACGTCCGCAATGGTGACGGTCGCCTCGCGGCCGTTCTCATCGACCAGAATGATGTCGTCACCGTCCATCTTTGCCTGCAGGATGCAGCCGCCCACGGTCGGCACCGGATGCATACCGCCATCATCGGCGATCATCCCGGCAATGGCGTCGGACATCGCGTTGGCGGCCACGACGTGACAGGTCAGGATGGTGGTCAGTTGCGCCTTGGCGGCGGGCTGCATGAGCGCCGTCAGCGTGCCGTCCGAGATCATGCCAAAGGCATCGTTGGTCGGGGCGAAAACGGTGAAGGGGCCTTCGCTGGACAGCGTATCCACAAGGCCAGCGGCCTTGACGGCGGCAACCAGTGTGGTGTGGTCGGCAGAGTTCACGGCGTTCTCGACAATGGTCTTGTCGGCGAACATCGGCGCACCACCCACCATCGGGTTGCCGGTGGCTGCGTGGCTTTCCGCAAAGGCGGTGCCTGCGGTTGCGGTCAGAGCGATGGCGGCGAGGAATGTAAAGCGTGTCATTGGAAACCTTTCCCGTGTTGGTCGTCTGGGACCGCATCCTGCGATCCCGATGCCCTCAGCCACGAAGCGACCTGCACAAGAGTTTCGCCCGCATCATCACGAAGTGATCACGGAAGCGTGAGCGCGCCTTTGGGCACATGGGACCGTCAGCGCGCCTTTGATACGCACGATGTCGCTTTCGCATCGGCAGTTGCGACAGTCTGCGCTAAACGTCGAACCAGAGCCTCAGGAGGTACGCCATGTTTTTATCGGTCTTCGAGATGTTCAAGGTGGGCATCGGTCCTTCGTCCTCGCACACCATGGGGCCGATGGTGGCGGCAGCGCGCTTTCTCGACCGGCTGCGCGCGGCCCCCTTTGCGGTCCACGGGGTAAAGGCATCACTGCATGGCTCTTTGGCGTTTACCGGCGTGGGCCACGCGACGGACCGGGCGACGGTGCTGGGGCTGGCAGGCTTTGTGCCCGAAACATATGACCACGCCAAGGCAGAGGCCGCGTTGGCCGTGATCCGCGACACCTGTCGCGTGGCGCCGACGGGCCTGCCGGAACTGGTGTTTGATCCAAAATCCGACCTCGTCTTTGATTTCGGTCCGGCGCTGCCCGGCCATGCCAATGGCATGATCCTCAAGGCGACGGATGCGCAGGGCGACGTCATCCTGCAAGAGACCTATTATTCCGTCGGTGGCGGGTTTGTGCTGACAGAGGCCGAACTTGCCGCAGGCAAGGACACGGATCAGGGCGCGCCTGTCCCCTACCCGTTCAAGACCGCTGCCGAAATGCTGGAAATGGCCAAGGCGTCCGGTCACAGCATCGCCGCGATGAAGCGCGCAAATGAGGTTTCACGCGGCGGTATCGACAGTCTGGATAAGGGCGTGGCGCGAATCTGGCAGGTGATGGACGATTGCATCGACCGGGGTCTGACCTTTGACGGCGTGCTGCCCGGCGGCCTTGGCGTCAAGCGTCGCGCCCGGAACATCCACGATCAGCTGATGGCAGAGCGCGGCATGAACCTTGTCCCGCCGCACACGATCAACGACTGGATGAGCGTTTACGCCATGGCGGTGAACGAGGAAAACGCCGCTGGCGGGCAGGTTGTGACCGCCCCCACCAACGGCGCGGCGGGCGTCGTTCCGGCCGTGATCCGCTATTGGTTGGACCACGTGCCCGGCGCTGCGCGATCCCGCATCCCCGAATTTCTGCTGACCGCCGCCGCGATTGGCGGGCTGGTGAAATACAACGCCTCCATTTCCGGGGCCGAGGCAGGCTGTCAGGCAGAGGTCGGCAGCGCCTCGGCGATGGCGGCGGCAGGGCTCTGCGCAGTCATGGGCGGCACCCCGGAACAGGTGGAAAACGCCGCCGAGATTGCGCTGGAACACCACCTTGGGATGACCTGCGACCCGGTAAAGGGGTTGGTGCAGGTCCCGTGTATCGAACGCAACGGACTGGGCGCGATCAAAGCGGTGTCCGCCGCCTCACTGTCGTTGCGGGGGGATGGCACCCACCTGGTGCCGCTGGATGCGTGCATCGAAACGATGCGCCAGACCGGCAACGACATGAGCGAGAAATACAAGGAAACCTCGCTGGGCGGGCTGGCAGTCAACGTGCCGAACTGCTGAGGGCGCCCTGCAAAAGCGCAATGATCTCAGCTGGTAACGCTCACCAGCACGAACTTTGCGCCCTGACCGCGATCCGTGATCAGCCGCACCTCGCCATGTTCGCGGTAACGCAGCGCGTCCCCGGGACCAAGGTCATAGCCCGATCCGTCCAGATCGACGTGCAAATAGCCGGTCAACAGGATCAAATGGTGTTCCTGACCAACCACATCGGGCGAATCCTGCACCATCTCAGAGTTGGGCGTCATCTTGCATTCCATCACCTCGCCTGCCAGAGCGGCGGCGGCGGGTGACACGAAACGCTTGGCCAGACCGGTGTCGCCATCACGCCAGACCGCCTGTTCATCGCGCGTGACATGGGCAGAAAACCCGTCTTCGATCATGGCAAAGAGTCGCGACAGCGACATGTCATGCGCCACCGCCAAACGCGACAGCACATCCGCCGAGGGGCTGACCTCGGCGTTCTCGAGCCGCGACAGTGCCGCGCGGCTGACGCCGCTGGCAGCGGCGAGTTGATCCAGCGTCCAGCCGCGGGCAGCCCGCAGCGCCGACAGGCGCCCGGCAAGGCGGACCGTCAGATCGCTTTTCATCGTTATCCCCCCGGGAATCTATCCCGTATCTCGAATTAGATAGGGATTCCCGGAAAAACGCAACATTCGCAGGTTGTGGCGTTGCACAGGGGTCGTCCGGGACTTGCCGTCAGGCGTTCCAACGCACCCTGCCGACCTCATCCAGATCGTATCCCCCGAGGCGCGCAGCCTGAAAGCGCAGGGCACTGCCTTGGCAAAAGTGCATCAACCCTTGCATCGGTGGCTCAAAATAGGCGCGCCGGTCGATGAGCAGGTCAAAACGCTCATCCATCAACGGCACAAACCGCAGGCCGAAATCGCGCGCGACAGTCTCAAGCCCGAATGTGGCATCCGCCTCGCCGCGCGCGACGGCCTGCACCGCCTCGGTTTCGGTACGGGCAATCGCTGTCAGGGTCAGGGTGCCAACGGGCAGGCCCGCCTCACCGGCAAGGTGATCAAACAGCGTTGCAGTTCCCGACAAGGGTTGGCGCGGCGCGAACCGCAGGCCCGCCAGGCTGGGCAGGTTTTCGACCTGCGGACCATCCGGACGCAGCACCAGACCCCGGCGGCGGCGGGCAAAGCCGATCAGGACCGCATCCCGCGCCTGCGCCACGGCAGCGACGTTCCAATCGTCGCTGGCCGGATCGTAGACGTGCAGGCCACAGGCAACCCCCTCACCCGCCAAGAACCGCTCAAGCCCGTCCAGCGAGCCGTCAAAATAGGTGGCAAGACCACAACGGCTTTCACGGACGGCCCAGTCCAGCAGCGGATCGTGGCTGCCCAGCAGGATCAATGGCCGCGCCGCAGGGTTGGCCGGACCAGTGCTGTGCCCGGCGATCCACTCGCGAATTTCACGTGAGGGGAACAGCAGCTTGCCGGTCGCGCGCGAACAGGGCACCGCGCCAGAGGCCGCAAGATCATAGATCTTGCGTTCCTTCAGGCGCAGCAGGTCGGCCAATTCGGCGACGGTCAAAAATTCGGGCGCATCGGCGCGCATGGCAGAGGGCCTCCTATCGGCCCCCTGCCCTAGCTCATTCCGGCGCGTTGGGAAAGAACAGCTGCTGTCCGTCGATCATGTAGGCGGCGATGGCCGCTTGCCCGGACGCAGAGGTCAGCCAGTCGGCAAAGCCTTGTGCCGCGTCGATATTGACGGACGGGCAGACCTCGGGGTTGACCGGGATCACACCGTATTGGTTGAACAGATCTGCATCGCCTTCGACGACAATCTGATAGTCCTGCTTGTTGGCAAAGCTGATCCATGTGGCGCGGTCGGTCATGACGTAGGCCCCCATGCCAATCCCAGCGTTCAGGGTCGCGCCCATGCCCGACCCGGTTTCGCGATACCAGTCACCCGAGGCATCACGGGGATTGACCGTGGTCGCGGCCCAAAGTGCGACCTCTTTCTTGTGGGTGCCGGAATCGTCCCCGCGCGAGGCGAACAGCGCCCCCGCCGCGGCGATCTTTTCCAGAGCAGGCTGCACATCGTCCATGCCCGCCACCCCGGCCGGATCAGCGGCTGGGCCGACGATGATGAAATCATTGTACATCAGGTCAGTGCGCGACGTGCCCCGACCATCGGCGACAAACGCCTCTTCCGCCGGTTTGGCGTGAACCAGCAGCACGTCGCCGTCACAGTTGCGCGCATTACGGATCGCCTGCCCGGTGCCGACCGCAACCACGTTGACCTCGATCCCCGTCGCCTCTGTGAAGAGTGGCAGCAGGTAGTCGTAGAGGCCGGAATTGGCGGTCGAGGTGGTCGACTGCACAAGAATGCTGTCTGCGCTGGCGGCCATAGGAAATGCGGTCGCGCAAAGCAGCGCGGCGAGGCGAAGACGGGTCATCGCGTTAGTCCTTTCAGTTGAATTCAGAAGTCAGAGTACAAGGCCACCCGTCACATGAGCGCGGGCGGCAAGGGTTTCGGGACGTGGGAAAAAGCGTGTGGCGGGGGCGTGCTCTAGGACACGGCCACCGTGAATGAAAACAACGTCATCGGCCATCCGGCGGGCCTGACCGATGTCATGGGTGACAAGGATAACGCGGGTGCCGCGCAGGGTCGCCTTGCGGATGATATCCTCGATCCGGTTGACGGAGGCAGGGTCCAGGCTGGCGGTGGGTTCATCCAGAAACAACACGTCCGGGTCGATTGCCAATGCGCGCGCCAGCGCCAGCCGCTGTGCCTCTCCCCCCGACAGCAGGCGTGCCGGTTGGCGTGCCTTGTGGGCCAGCCCGACGTGTTCCAGCAGATCATCGCGCCGCGTGCGCGGCAGGCCCCGGCTGCGCAGGACAAAATCGACATTCGCAGCGACCGAGCGGCGCAAAAGCACCGGCTTTTGAAACACCAGCGCCTGCCGCGCGGTGACTTGGGCCGGGGTCTGTCCGTTCCAGTCGACCGTGCCGGAACCGGCCTGAAGAAGGCCGTGCAACACCTTGAGGAGTTGACTTTTTCCGGCACCGTTCGGACCAAGGATCACGGTGCACCCGGTCAGACCCAAATCCATGTCCAGCCCGTTCAACACCTGCCGCCCGCCTAGGGTCAGCGACAGGCTCCGCACCCGGAGAGGCAACAGGGTCGACGCGGGGATCGCGCCTTCGGTCAGGGCGTCAGCCCCGTGGATGATCGCTTCACGCATAGGCTTGTCTCACGGCGGTCAGGCGCAGGCTGTGCACAAGGGCGTTGACGCCAAGGGCCAGGATCATCAGCACGATGCCAAGACCCAGCGCCAGCGGCAGGTCGCCTTTGGAGGTTTCCAGCGCGATGGCGGTGGTCATGACGCGGGTCAGGTGGTCGATATTCCCGCCAACGATCATCACCGCGCCGACCTCTGCCACCGCGCGGCCAAAGCCCGCCAGCGCCACGGTCAACAGCGCATAGCGCGCGTCCCAAAGCAGCGCCCGAACGGTCTGCCAGGTGCTGAGGCAGAGAGAGCGGAAATGGTCGGCGTATTCGGCATGCATATCTTCGATCACCTGCCGCGACAGGGCGGCGGTGATGGGGGCAATCAGGATCGTCTGGGCGATGATCATCGCGGTCGGCGTATACAGCAGACCCAGAAAACCCAGCGGCCCGGCGCGCGACAGGTGCAGGTAGACAATCAGCCCCACGACCACCGGCGGCAGGCCCATGAGCGCGTTCATCAGCACAAGAACGGCACCGCGCCCCGGAAAGCGGCTGGTGGCGACCAGCGCGCCCACCGGTAGACCGATGATGCAGGCGGCGATGGTGGCGGTCAGGCTGACACGCAAGGACAGGCCGACGATCTCCAACAGATCCCCGTCCCCCGAGAGGACGAGCGTCATGGCGACGCCTAAAGCCTCTCCTATCCCCTCCATGTCTTCTCCTGCAAAATTTCCGGAGCACAGGCTCCTCCCCTGCGGACAGGGTAGGAAATGCAGCGGGCTATATTCAAGAGAAACTGTGGGTCAAACTGACCGTTTGGCGAGAAACCTGCGCGCGAAGCTGGTCAATCTGTCCATCCCGTTTCGTAAATTATGCAAAACTATGCAGTAGGGCGGGCGGCGGGGTATACCCCGCCCAACGCGGACGACGGATCAGCCGTCTTCGCCCCAGCTGGCCACCTTGCGATCCACCGTCTTGCGCGAGACGCCAAGGCGCCGCGCCGCCTCTGCCCGGTTGCCGCCGGACAGTTCCAGCACGTGGTGGATGTGCCGCTGCATGACCAAATCGAGGTTTTCGATTGCCTCGATCCCGGTCAGCGCCCCGCTGCCGGCAAACTCATCCGGGAACCCGCCCAGAATCACCGACCGTTCGACAAGGTTGCGCAATTCCCGGACGTTGCCGGGCCAGGCATAGCGGCTGAGCTTCATCAGGGTTTGGTCGTCCAGCCGCAGCGCGGGCATCCCCAGCGCCTTGGAAAAATGCTGCATAAACAGTGCGGCCAGTTCGACGATATCCTCGGACCGGTCGCGCAGCGGCGGCATTTCGATCCGCAGCACGTTGATACGGTGATAGAGGTCAGCACGGAACCGCCCCTCATCCACCGCTTTTTCCAGATCGGTGTTGGTGGCAAAGGTCAGGCGCAGGTTCAGCGGGATCTCACGTTCGGCGCCAATCGGGCGCACGCGCTGATCCTCCAGCACGCGCAAGAGCGCGGCCTGCAGCGTGTCGGACATCTGCGCCACTTCATCAAGGAACAGCGTACCGCCATCCGCCAGCAGAAACAGACCGGGGCGCAGGCGGTCGCCCTCTACCGCGCCGAACAGCTCTGCGGCGATGCGGTCAGGGGCGATGGCGGCACAGTTCACAGCCACGAACGGCCGTTCGCAACGCCCGCCCATCCGATGCAGCGTGCGCGCGGCCAGTTCCTTGCCCGTTCCGGTCGCGCCGGTGAACAGCACCGGTGTCGGCAGCGGCGCCAGCTTGCCCAGCATCGCCCTTACCGCCTGCATCGGCGCAGAGCGACCCAGCAGTTGCGTATCCCCGTCCGTCCCCAGCGCATGGCGCAGCAGGCGGTTGTCCCGACGCAGCGCCCCACGGTCCAGCGTGCGCGCCACGGCCCCCACCAACTGGTTGGCGCGAAACGGTTTCAAGACAAAATCACTGACCCCGGCGCGCAACGCGGCAATGGCGGTTTCCAGATCCGCGTAGGCGGTGATCAGCACGGTTTCGGCGTATAGCCCCTTGCGCCGCTGGTCGCGCACCCAGTCGATGCCCGACCCGCCGGGCATCTTGTTGTCGACCACGATCACGTCAAACTGCGCCTCGTCCAGTCGCTGCGTCGCCTCGCGCGCCGAGGCCGCCTCGGCCACGTGTTTGACGCGTGGGCCCAGCGTCTTGGCCAGAAAATTGCGCATCCCCGGCTCGTCATCGACGACAAGAACCGAGGCATCGACAAGGCTGTGACCGTAGTCGTCGGGGGGTGTCATGTGGGCTATTTACCGCGCTGAAGGCCCTAGTCGAGCCGGACGTTTGCGCCGGAATAGACATCAGCCGAGGAAAAGCCCAGTTCGTTGAGGCCATACCAGGCCCCCACGCCGAGCAGGATCATGGCGATAAAGCCGGTGAACATTGCCTTCATTTGGCGTCTCCTGTGGTTGCGGATTTGAGAAAGGCGATCAGGTCAGCCCGGTCTTCGGGGCGTGCGATCACCTGCATGGGCATCTTCGAGCCCGGGATATAGTGGTCGGGGCCGCTATCGAACAGCGCGTCGATGGTCTCATCGGTCCAGATGATCGCGGACTGATCCAGCGTGGCGGAATAACTGTAGCCGGGCAATGTTCCGGCGGGCCGTCCAAAGACACCGTGCAGAGACGGGCCCGCCTTGCGCGAGGGCCCGGAGTCCAGCGCATGACAGATCGAACATTTGCGCATGAACTGGCGTTCACCGTTGGACATGGTTTCAGGGTCCCGCAAAAAGCTGCGCTGGCCGGACCCTTCGGGCGCGTCAAGTTCATCCAGCAGGGCAACGGGCCATGAGTAAACCACATCATCCAGCCCGCCCGCATGGATCGTCTGCCCATCGGGCGAAAAGGCCAACGCCCAGACCGGACCATGCCGCATGGCGCGGAAATCTCGGGTGATCTTCCAATCGGCGGTGTCGACCATCATGATATAACCATGCCCGTCGCCAACGGCGAGTTGCGCGGTCTTGGCATGCCAGTCCAGCGCCAGTATGGGCCGGCGGTCCAGCGTGAAATCGGCGATTTGCGCCCCGGTCATGGCGTCTATCACCCGCGTTCCGCCATCGACCGCGCCATAGGCGATCCAGCCTGCGCCAAGTTCGATCCGGTTGATGCCAAAGCCGTGCTCAACCAGAGGCAACGGCACACCGCCCGTGGTCAGATCGTATTGCAGCAGCACACCCTTGGAGGTCGCCGCGTAGAGGTATTGACCATCGGCGGAATACACCACCGCATTCACCCCGGCACCGGGATAGGGCAATTCCCCTGCCCGGCCTTCCTCTGTCAGAGGCCAAAGGCGGATGCTGCCGTCCCAACTGCCGCTGGCGGCGGTCGATCCATCGGGAGACACAGCAATCGACGTGACCTTACCCTGGTGCCGCCCCAAGACCCGCTGCACCGGCTGCCACTGCCGCACGGAAAAGTCATCACCGCCCGAAAGCAGCGCACCGCCCGGCCCCCAAGTGAGCGCCGTCACCGCCGCCGCGTGCCCGTCCAGCCATTGCGGGTCCTGCCCGGTCCACAGGCCCAGCGAATTGTCGAAACTGGCGCTTGTGACCTGCCCCGCAGGCGAAACGGCCAGAGCCATGACCGGGCCGCCGTGGCCCTTCAAGGTGGTGAACTCTTGCGCGGCGGCAGGCAGGACAGACAGCGCAAGGCAAAGGACCGCGACCGCCCTCATCATTCCGCCGGGGTTGTCGCGCCCCCGTCCTTGGGCGCGGATTTTTCGTTGGCTTTGACCTCATCCAGCCAGATGGAATGGTGCTGATGCGCCCAGGCCTCATCGACCTCACCGGTGCCCATGGCGTCAAACGCGCCCTCCATTCCGATCGAGCCGATGTAGATATGCGCGATGATGATCGCCATCAGCACAAAGGCGACAATGGCGTGCCAAAGCTGCGCAAGCTGCATCTCTTCCTGCGGGGTCAAGTCCACGGGCAAAGCGCCGTAGCCGACCCACTGCGGCAGGCCAGTGTCGTTGAGGATCGCAAATGTCTTGGCAAAGAGCGGCAATTCAAACGGGAACAGCAGCGACAGTCCGGAAATCGAGATCGAGCCCCCCAGCAGGATAACCGACCAGAAGATGATCTTTTGCCCGGCGTTGAACTTTTTCGCGGGCGGATGCTCTTTGCCGATGATGCCGCCTGCCATCTTGAACCATGTGATGTCGGTGCGGTTGGGGATGTTGTGCCAGACCCAAAGGAAGAAGACGAGCACCAGCCCCAGCATGAACGGCCATGCCAGATTGTTGTGGATGAATTTGGACGCGATCAGCAACGTCGAGTTCACCTCTGGTCCAAACAGCGGCAGGATTGCCCAACGCCCAAATAGCGTCAGCAGGCCCGACAGCCCCAGCAACACAAAGGACCCGGCCAGCAACCAGTGCGAAAAACGCTCATACGACTGAAAGCGGGTGACGGTGCGGCCTGTCATCGGCTCGTCCACCATGACGCGGCCACGCAGCAGGTAGAACAGCGCCAGCGCACCAATCGTCCCCAGCAGCAGCCAGCCACCATAAGGCGCCAGCGTATTCTTGCGGAAGTTATACCACGCCATGCCGCCATCTTGCACCAGCACCTTGGCCACATCGCCACCGGCCGAGACGTTCAGGTCGGCGGCATCGTAGCGCAGCGCGCGCCAGAAATCGGGGTCCGATGCACCGCCGCGCGTGCCAAGCTGTCCGGGCAGGTCGGGGGCCGCGCCGGGCTGGCCAAAGGTCTGGCGGAAACTGTCGTCGATCTTTTCCCCGCGCTGGCGGGCAAGAATATCTTCCAGCGTCTGCGCGCCGCCGGTCGCCTTGCGCGCTTCGGCCAGAACCGCCGGATCTGTACCGGGTGCCGCGGGCGGCTGCAGGAAAAAGGCAAGCGCGGCAAGGCCAAGCGCCAGAAGCATGAACCATCCGAAACCGCTGGAGCGTTTTGACATGACTGTCCCCGTAGAAGAGTCACGCCGGGGGCGCGGCGGCCGGAACGGCGGCGCCGGAGGCCCGAGGCGTCAAGATAAACCGTGACGAGAGGCCCGGAGAAACGGGCCTCTCTGAAGGATGAGCAGAACGGGCGGAGCCGTAGCCCCGCCCGGCGGCGTCAGCCGCCTTTCTGATCGTAGGCGGTGCCCCAGCCCCAAGCGCCAGAGCCGAAGCCGCGGGCCACCACGCGTTCGCGGTAGATGGCCGAGACAACGTCACCGTCACCGGCAAGCAGCGCCTTGGTCGAACACATCTCGGCGCAGATAGGCAGTTTGCCCTCTGCGATCCGGTTGCGCCCGTACTTGGCGAACTCGGCTGTCGAGTGCGTCTCTTCGGGACCGCCGGCGCAGAAGGTACATTTGTCCATCTTGCCGCGCGAGCCGAAGTTGCCCGCCTGCGGGAACTGCGGCGCGCCAAAGGGGCACGCGTAAAAGCAGTAGCCGCAGCCGATGCAGAGGTCCTTGGAGTGCAGGACCACGCCCTCTTCGGACTGGTAGAAGCAATCCACCGGACAGACGGCCATACAAGGCGCGTCGGAACAGTGCATGCAGGCCACCGAGATCGAGCGTTCGCCCGGTGAGCCATCCTGGATCGTCACCACGCGACGGCGGTTGATCCCCCAGGGCACCTCATGCTCGTTCTTGCAGGCGGTGACGCAGGCGTTGCATTCGATGCAACGTTCCGCGTCACAGAGGAATTTGGATCGTGCCATACTGTTCTCTCCTTACGCCACGGTGATCTTGCACAGAGTACACTTGGTCTCTTGCATCTGGGTCACGCTGTCATAGCCATAGGTCTGGGCCACGTTGGTCGATTCACCCAGAACATATGGGTCCGCCCCGTCGGGGTACTTGGACCGCTGGTCTTCGCCCTGGAAATGGCCGCCAAAGTGGAAGGGCATAAAGGCAACGCCCTCACCCACCCGCTGTGTGACCATGGCCATGACCTTGACCTTGCCGCCTTCGGGACCTTCGACCCAGACATCCGCCCCGTCGCGAATGCCGATATTGTTGGCGTCACGCGGGTTGATCTCGACGAACATGTTCTGCTGAAGCTCGGCCAGCCATGGGTTGGACCGGGTTTCATCGCCGCCGCCCTCATATTCGACCAGACGGCCGGAGGTGAGGATCATCGGATAGTCCTGACTGAAGTCCTGCTTCTGGATCGACGCGTACATGGTCGGCAGACGGTAGAACTTGCGGTCTTCGTAGGTCGGATAGTCGGCGACCAGATCGCGACGGTTGGAGTACAGCGGCTCGCGGTGCAGCGGCACCGGGTCCGGGAAGGTCCAGACCACCGCCCGCGCCTTGGCGTTGCCAAAGGGCGCGCAGCCATGGGCAATCGCAACCCGCTGGATACCGCCCGACAGGTCGGTTTTCCAGTTGGTCTTGGGCCCCGCCACCGCGTCGATTGCGGCACGCTCGTCTTCGGTCAGATCGCTGTCCCACCCAAGATCCATGAGCATCTGCATGGTGAACTCAGGATAGCCGTCCTGAATTTCCGACCCGACGCTGTAGACGCCGTCCGCCAGCAGGTTGTCGCCATTGCGCTCCACGCCAAAGCGGGCGCGGAAGGTAAGACCACCCTCGGCGACAGGCTTGGACATGTCGTAGAGGTTGGGCGTGCCCGGGTGCTTCATGTCAGCGGTGCCCCAGCAGGGCCACGGCATACCGTAATAGTCCCCGTCAGCGGGGCCACCGATGGCTTGCAGCGTCGTCCGGTCGAACGTGTGCTGGTTTGCCATGTGCAGCTTGATCCGCTCCGGCGATTGGCCAGTATAGCCCACCGTCCACATGCCCGCGTTGATCTCGCGCAGCGTGTCCTCGATGTTCGGCGTGATGCCGTCCTCTTCGATCGCGATGTTGCGGAAGATCCGGTCATGAAAGCCGAACTTCTTGGCGAAGAGGCCCATGATCTCATGGTCCGGTTTCGATTCAAAGAGCGGGTCGATGACCTTGTCCCGCCACTGGAGCGACCGGTTGGACGCGGTGACAGAGCCGTAGGTTTCAAACTGCGTGGTCGCCGGCAGCAGATAGACGCCATCGGTGCGGTCATGCAGCACGGCAGAGACGGTGGGGAACGGGTCGACGACGACCAGCATGTCCAGCATCTCCATCGCCTTCTTCATCTCGACCATACGGGTCTGAGAGTTGGGCGCATGTCCCCAGAGCACCATGGCGCGAACCTTGTCCGGGTTGTCCATGTTCTCGGGGTCTTCAAGGACGCCGTCGATCCAGCGCGATACCGGAATCCCGGTCTCGTACATCAGATCCTTGTCCTTGCCGTCGGCCCCTTTGACCTTGGCGAACTGACCGTTGAGCCAGTCAAAGTCTTCGCCCCAGACGCGGGTCCAGTGCTGCCAAGAGCCTTTGGCAAGACCGTAATAGCCCGCCAGCGTGTGCGACAGAACCCCAAGGTCCGTGGCGCCCTGCACGTTGTCATGGCCGCGGAAGATGTTGGTGCCGCCGCCGGAGGTGCCCATGTTGCCCAGCGCAAGTTGCAGGATGCAATAGGCGCGGGTGTTGTTGTTGCCGTTGGTGTGCTGCGTGCCGCCCATGCACCAGATCACGGTGCCGGGACGGTTGTTGGCCAGCGTCAGCGCCACGCGGCGCAACTGGCTACCGGGCGTGCCGGTAACACGCTCGACCTCTTCGGGCGTCCACTTGGCGACTTCTTCCTTGATCTGGTCCATGCCCCAGACACGGGTGCGGATGAACTCCTTGTCCTCCCAGCCGTTCTCGAAGATGTGCCACAGCAGACCCCAGACCAGCGCCACGTCCGAACCGGGACGGAAGCGGACGTATTCATCCGCATGGGCCGCCGTACGGGTAAAACGCGGATCGCAGACGATCAGCGGGGCGTTGTTCATCTCCTTGGCGCGCAGGACGTGCAGCAGCGACACGGGGTGCGCCTCTGCCGGGTTGCCGCCGATGATGAAGATGGCCTTGGAGTTATGGATGTCGTTGTAGCTGTTGGTCATGGCGCCGTAGCCCCATGTGTTCGCAACACCCGCAACGGTGGTCGAATGGCAAATCCGCGCCTGGTGGTCGACGTTGTTGGTGCCCCAGTAGCGGGCGAATTTCTGGAACAGGTAGGCCTGTTCGTTGTTGTGCTTGGCAGAGCCCAGCCAATAGACGCTGTCAGGTCCGCTTTCTTCGCGGATCTTCATCATGCCGTCGCCGATCTCTTCGATCGCCTGATCCCAAGAGATCCGGACCCATTCGCCGTTCTCTTTCTTCATCGGGTACTTCAGGCGGCGCTCGCCATGGGCGTGCTCGCGGACTGCGGCCCCCTTGGCACAGTGCGCGCCCAGGTTGAAGGGGCTGTCCCAGCCGGGTTCCTGCCCGACCCAGACGCCGTCGCTGACCTCGGCCACGACGGTACACCCGACCGAACAGTGGGTGCAGACGGATTTTTTCAGCTCCACCGCGCCCAGGGCGGCGGCGCTTGCGGCGCTGGCCTGCTGGACGGTGCCGCCGGTCGCGGCAATGGCGGCGATGCCACCGATGGCCAGACCCGAGCCGCGCAAAAAGGCGCGGCGGTCAACCGAGGCGTTGGCGGCCTCGGACAGGATCGAAGTCCGCTGGGGGCGTCGCGCAACCCCGTTGGTCTTTTTCCTAAGCATGTTTCTCTCTCCCTAACTCGCGTTGCCCGTTTGGGTCATTGCCCGGGGCGCAGCTTGCTTGGCTACGACAGTGGCCTTTGGCAGTCGGGCGTCACGCAACCAGTCGCCTTTGGCCGTTGAGCGTCGTCCGGACCGGTGCCGGGCGAAGCGGGACGCGCTGATCAGAAGCGCGCGGACTCGTAAAAGGCGCGGGTGTGCGCGGTGTCCTGCATCTTGTCCGATGTCAGGTCCGGCTCTGCCGGTCCGGCCTCGGCCGCAGTGCCACTGGCGAGGGCGACAGCGGCCGCAGGGGCCGAAACGCTTGCCAGCTTGAGGAAATTCCGGCGCGATGCCTTGGTCTCCTGGGTCATGAAAGGGTCTCCTTCTTGGTGGTCTCTCATGGGTTCCGGCAGTTCCCTGCCGCTCGATAAGGGCCTGTGGCCCGGTTCAGATCCTCACCTGCCGCTCATCCGAAAGGCCTCGGCCTCGATCAGCATGAACAGCCGCCCGACGGTGCCGACGGGCGTGTAAAACACCGAGTTCTTGGCGGTTTCGAGATCGCCAAAGAAGTGCGCAGCCCAAGGGCCGATATGCTTGTTGAAAAAGGCGCGCTGCGCCTCGATCTCTGACGGCGGACCAAAGCGTCCGACAATCATCGCGCCCATCATTTCCATCAGGCTGGCGATATTGTCCTCAGGCTCGAACACGCTGTCAGCCCGTTCCAGACCCAGCCGCGTCATGTCCTGCCGCAGCAGCGCCAGCGGCTTTTCGTTCAGAAAGCCGGTCAGATAGTACGAGGCATAGGGCAGCAGTTCACCGCGCCCCAGCCCGATAAACAGCTTGTTGTATTCGGACGTGACAGCCTTGGGCTTGGACACTTTCGCCAGCTTGGCCAGCGTGCCGATGGCCTGCCCCATTTCGGTGTCGTCGCCGCTAAGACTCGCCGTCTGCGCCAGCAGCATCTCATCCGGCGGGTTCGACAGCATCAGGCCAAGGTAATTGTACAGATCGGCGCGCAGGCGGTCCTCATCGGCGATCCGGGGGGCCTGGGCGGTTTGGGCGGTTTGGGTCATCTTGTCCTTGTCCGTCATGTGGCGGTCTCGAAACGAAAGCGCATCCGGCGCGAGGTCTGCGCGGCGGGGGCGTCTTCGTCGTCGGTCATCTGGTGAGGTCCGGGCGCGGGGGCCGGGACGGGGTCGCCCTGAACGTTTGCGGTCAACGCGGCCTCGGGCGCGTCATCGCCCCGGACCTGATCCGGGGCCTCGTCGTCGATTTCTACCTGCTTGGCTTCGGCCTTGGCCACGGCGGCGGCCTCTGCCTCGGCGGCTTCGACTGCCTTGTCGAACATGCCTTTGCCGACCTGATAGACCGTCTGCATGTTCTCGATCACCGTGGCGGCGTCGGTAAAATCACCGCCGTAGTCCACCAGCCCGTCAACATTGGCCAGAACCGGGTTCAGCCGCCACAGACGCCGCAGCGCGCGAGTCTTGAGCCGCTGCGGCACGGCGGCCTTCAGCAGGTCCTGCACCTGTTCCGTGCTCTGCATCTCTTCGGGGGCGGGCAAGTCCAGTTCGGCTAGGATGTCATCGTCAGAGCGCTCTTCAAGCTGCGCCTCCTGAACGGCGCGGGCCTCTGCCTCCTGCGCGCGGGCCTCTGCCACCTCTTCGGCGGCGACCTGCGCACGGCGGCGCGACCAGAAATCCCCCGGCGACGCGCTCATTGCATCCGCCTGCGTTGCAGCGCGGGCGAGGCATAGACATCCTCAAGCGAGCCGATACGCGGATCGCCGATACCGTCCTGGCTCAGGTCGACCCGATGCTTGTCGCGCTTGCGTTTGATAAAGACCTCTTCCTCGTGGAATTCCTCGACGAACTCCGCCACCCAAGCAAAGAACGCTGGCGGCATCGGCACCTTTTCGATGATTTCCTCACCGCTGTCGGCATAGTCTTGCGCCTCGAACGGCGAGGCGGTGACCAGCAGCGCATTCAGCGGGCAATCGCCTTCGCCTTCTTCGCGCAGGATGACGTAGATGCTGGGCGTCTGGGCGCCGAGCTCATGCAGATAGGCGTCTGTGTCGGCCCCGTGCAATTCCAGCACCAGCGTCGCGGCGTGGTATTCCACCGTGTCGCCCTCGCGCCGCAGTTCTCGCCAATCCGCGGCACCGGCACCGGGCAGCACCGCAGAAGCGGTCCAGACCCATTTCGCCCAACGAGTCACACCGGGCGCGCGCCGCAGCACGATCCCAAGCGGAATGGTCCGATAAGCATTCGGATTGTGGATCACGTTTGTCCTCCCCTCTCAGAGTAAGCGCCACCAAGCCCCCCCAGTGAAAGCGAAATCCTGCGTACGACGGTATTCCGACGCGCTTCCGGTCATTTTGGGCAGCCTTGAGAGGGCCGCCGAGCGCCTCTGGACGAATTGTCCAACCCGACGTTTTCACTCGGGAAACAGACGCTGCGAGACAGCACGAATCAGCCGCGCCGCAGCATGGCCGGATCGGGCGGCGCGGCACCTCACGCGCACCGGATAAACGGTTGTGGCGGGGATCGAATCATGGCTAGGCTCTGGCCGGGCGAGGTAAATTCGGACCCGTCAAGCGGGCTCTGAACGAAGGGGAAAACAATGGTCAAGTCATTGATAACATGCGACTGCCAAGGCACCATGGCGCTAGACGCCGAGGCGCTGGCGCGCAGCACCGGCCTTGAGGTCCGCCGCCCCTGTTCCGCCCTCTGCACCACCCAGATCGACCGCGCGGCAGCGGCGCTGGAGGGGGGCGACACAATTTTTTGCTGTACACAGGAAGCCCGGGTTTTTGAGGGTCTCGCAGAAGAGATGGGGGTGCCTGCGCCCCCGGTGCTGGACCTGCGCGATCGGGCCGGTTGGACCGCTGACGCCGGGTCCGCCCTACCCAAAATGTCCGCGCTGATCGCCGAGGCGCTGCTGCCCGCCGCCCCCGACCGGACGCTGGACGTGATTTCCGAGGGGCTGTGCCTGATCATCGGCGCGCCCGCCGTGGCGCTGCCCGCCGCCGAACAGCTGGCCCCGCATCTGGGTGTCACGGTCCTGTTGCCGGAGGGCGCAGAGGTGCCGGACACCCGCGCCTTTGACGTGATCACCGGACGCCTTCGGCAGGCCAAAGGCGCGCTGGGGCAGTTCGAGGTGGTCATCGACGACCTGCGCCAGATCGACCCCGGCGGGCGCGGCGGGTTCGCACTGACAGAGCCGCGCGACGGCGGCGGGTCGGACTGCGATATCCTGCTGGACCTGCGCGGAGAGACACCGCTGTTCCCGGCACATGAAAAGCGTGAGGGCTATCTGCGGGCGGACCCGGGCCACCCGCCCGCCGTGGCAGCCGCCGTTCTGGCCGCGTCGCATCTGGTCGGCACCTTCGAGAAACCGCTGTATGTGCGAACAGAAGCGCTGCTCTGTGCCCATTCGCGGGCCGGTCAGACCGGCTGCACCCGCTGTCTGGACCTGTGCCCGACGGGCGCGATCACCCCGGACGGCGACCATGTGACCGTCGATCCGATGATTTGCGCGGGCTGCGGCGCCTGTTCGGCGGTCTGCCCCTCTGGCGCGATCAGCTATGAGGCACCGCCCGTGGACCTGACCATGCGCCGGGTGCAGACGCTAGCCAAAGCGTATCTGGACGCGGGCGGCACCGCGCCACGGCTACTGGTGCATGACGCCCACGGCGCGGACATGATCCGCCTGTCCGCACGCCACGGGCGCGGCTTGCCGGTGGATGTGGTGCCGCTGGAACTGCCCGCTCTGGGTGCCTTTGGCCATGCCGAGGCCGTGGCCGCATTGGCCGCCGGTTTTGCCTCTGTCACGCTGTTGCCGGGACCGAGCACCGACCGCGCCGCGCTGGCCCCTCAGGTCGCGCTGGCCACGGCCATCGCCGGAGAGGCGCGTATCGGCATTCTGGACACACCCGACCCCGACACCATGAGCGAGGCGCTTTACGATGCCGTGACCCCCGCCCCGGTCACTGATCCCGTCCGCCCGCTGGGCACCCGGCGGCAAATCACCCGGCAGGCGGCGCGCGCGCTGCATTCCGACACCACCACCGCCCTGCCGCTGCCAGAGGGCGCGCCCTATGGGGCCGTTCTGGTGGACACCGATGCCTGCACGCTCTGCCTGTCCTGCGTGTCGCTCTGCCCCTCTGGCGCCCTGGGCGACAACCCTGACAAGCCGCAATTGCGCTTTCAAGAGGACGCCTGCCTGCAATGCGGCATCTGCGCGACCATCTGCCCGGAAAAGGCCATCACGCTGGAGCCACGCCTGGACCTCAGTGAGGCGGCACTGCGCCAAGAGGTTCTGAACGAGGAAGAACCCTTTGCCTGCGTCGAGTGCGGATCGCTGTTCGGGTCAAAATCCGCCATCGACCGGATCACCGAAAAGCTGTCCGGTCACGCGATGTTCCAAAGCCCCGAAAAGCTGCGGATGATCCAGATGTGCGACGATTGCCGGGTCAAGTCGCAGATGAACGCGCAGGACAACCCCTTTGCCGGGGCCGAGCGGCCCCGCCCCCGCACCACCGACGACTACCTGTCAAAGCGCCGGGATCACTGATGGATCAGCGGTGCCCCCAGATCGGCAGCCTGCAAGGCGGCGACATAGGCGACAATCGCGTCGACCTCTTCGATCGTCAGCGTGACCGGGGCGATGGGCGACGGCCGGTTCTTTGGAAACGGCAGGGTCAGCCCCTCGACCACGGTAAAGGCCGGATGCGGGTTCAGCGTGTAAAAGGCATAGAACCGTTCGTCCCAGTCGCGCAGCGTGCGCAGTACCATGAAACTGGGCGTCGACCCGATGCCAAAGCCGCGCGTCGCCTCGTCGATCACATGGCAACGGGTGCATTTGGCACGGCTGACCTTATGGCCCAGCTTGGCGTCGCCGTCGTAGGTCACGACGACGTCGACATCGGCGGCGTCGGGCGGCGGGCCGAACAGCGCCGTCCCCTCGGGGGCAAAACTGGTCACGGTGTTGGTGCCAACCTCGGACTCCAGCCATTCAGCAAACCGCGCAGTCCCGTCGTGATCGCCCCCGGCCACCTGCACATGCCAGACCGCATCCAGCCCGGCAAAGAGCGGCAGGCCCTCGGCCCCCAGCGCAATATCCGCCGCCGCCGGGTCCGTCACCAGTTCGACCCGCACGCGCGTCTTGAGCGTGAAGCGTGGCAGAATATGTTTGAACAGACCACTCTCGACCAGCGCGGGCGGCGCGTGCAGGCGCACGGGGCGATTTTCCTGCGCGGCGAGGGGCATCGGAACGATGGACAGGCAAAGGGCCAGTCCGCGAAGGGAATAGGCAACACCGGGGCTCATGGGGATATGCTAGGCCCCTGCCCCTTGTTGCGTCAAATGAAACAGGAGCGATGAAAAGATGAGCGAAGATTTCAACATGTCGATGCGTAAGTTCCTCAAGCAGGTCGGCGTGACCTCGCAGCAGGCCATCGAAGAGGCGATGCGCGACGCCGACACCGGCGGCAAGACCTTCCCGGTCACGGCGGTCATCACCATCCCCGAACTGGGCCTGACCCATGAGGTCACGGGCGAGATCAAGGGGCAGGAATGACCGACGTGGCATTGGGACGCGACGCCGTCCTTGAGGTACTCAAAGGCATCACAGACCCGGTTGCGGGCAGCGACATCGTCGCCAGCGGCGTGATGCGCGCGCTGAACGTCGAGGGCGGCACGGTGCGCTTTGTGATGGAGATCGCACCGCAGCACGCCAAGGCCTATGAGGCGGTCAAGGCAGAGGCAGAGGCCAAACTGGGTGCGCTGGACGGCGTGGACAAGGTCGCCATCGTACTGACGGGCCATTCGGAAAAGGCCCCGCCGCCCGATCTGGGCCTGAAGAAAAAGGCCGACCCCACCGGCCCGCAGAGGATCCCCGGCGTCGACCACATCATCGCCATTGCCTCTGGCAAAGGCGGCGTGGGCAAATCCACCGTGTCGTCGAACCTCGCCTGCGCGCTGGCCGCGCAGGGGCGGCGCGTGGGCCTGCTGGATGCGGATGTCTACGGGCCGTCGCAGCCTCGGATGCTGGGTGTTTCCGGTCGCCCCGCCTCGCCCGATGGCAAGACCATCCTGCCCTTGCGCAATCACGGCGTCACCATGATGTCGATTGGCCTGATGACCAATGAGGATCAGGCCGTGGTCTGGCGTGGTCCGATGCTGATGGGCGCGTTGCAGCAGATGATGAATCAGGTGCAATGGGGCGCGCTGGATGTGCTGATCGTCGATCTGCCCCCCGGCACCGGCGATGTGCAGATGACGCTTTCGCAGAAATTCCAGATCGACGGCGCGGTGGTGGTCAGCACGCCGCAGGACGTGGCCTTGCTGGATGCCCGCAAGGGGATCGACATGTTTAACCAGCTTAAGGTGCCGATCCTTGGTATGGTGGAAAACATGAGCACGCATATCTGTTCCAACTGCGGGCATGAAGAGCATGTCTTTGGCCACGGCGGCGTCGCCGCCGAGGCAGCCAAGCTGGGCGTGCCCCTGCTGGCAGAGGTGCCTCTGGACCTGCAAATCCGGCTGGCGTCGGACGGTGGCGCGCCCATCGTGGCAAGCCAGCCTGACAGTGCACAAGCGCAAGCGTTCCATGCCATCGCACAGGCGCTGGTCGCCCGGGGCGTGGCATGAGCCTGCCACCAGAACCGCTGACCTTCCCCCCCGCCATGAGCGGGGAGGAGGTCGGCGGCGATCCGTTTGACGGCGCGGTGATGCGCGCCGTCCGGGGCTGCGACGCGGGGCTGGTCTGCTACCGCACGGCCGCCGACCGCATGGGCGCGGCGCTGGTCTTTGCCCCCGAGGTGCCCCTGTCAGAGGCGATGGCCATGCTGCCCCTCTGCGGGGTCGGCTTTCAGAACGCGCTTGGCGCGCTGGCCCCGCCAGAGGTGGCGGTGCATCTGGCATGGGCGGGTGGCATCTTGATCAACGGGGCCTCCTGCGGGGCGTTCCGGGTCTGCGCCTCGACCCAAGACCCGGACGCCGTGCCCGACTGGCTGGTGGTGGGGTTCGAGCTGCCGCTGATCCTGTCGGCCATTCCCGGCGACGTCCCGGACCAGACCGCGCTCTATGAGGAAGGCTGCGCCGATGTGGCCCCCGGCGCGCTGGTGGAATCCTGGGCGCGGCACGCGCTGAACTGGATCGCCCGGTGGGAGGACGCAGGCACCAAACCGCTGCACGCCGAATGGCGCGGGCTGGCGCATGGCATGGGTGAGACGGTCGTGCAGGATGGCCGCCCCGGCACCTTCCTTGGCGTCGATGAACATTTCGGGATGCTGCTCCGCGATGCAGAGACCACGCATCTGATCCCCTTGACCAGCCTGCTGGAGGAAGCCCCATGAAACTGGCCCGCGCCATCCATTTCGACGAAAGCGACATGAACGTTTTTGGCAGCCCCGCGCGCACCGGCGAATGGTGCGTCTCTGGCGGGTTCGAATTCTCCAACTGGACAGAGGGCGACCTGACCGGCAAGGCACGGCAGGCCTTTGCCAACGGCTGGTTCGGGCTGGAAACCGGCGGACGCGTGACCTTTGTCGCGGTGACGGTGGTGGAACCGGCAGAGGTCGAGACCCTGACCACCCTGTTGGCGCAGCATTTCGTGACCTACTACGGCGCGCCCTCGGTCGAGGCGGCGCGCCCGGTGGCCGCAGATGAAATCGCCCACATGGCAGAGCTGTGTGAGGATCACGACGCCAACACCCTGCTGACCGTCGCGCGGGACCTGACGCCGTCGGGCGTGCGCGAGTCGTTCCGCATGATCGAGGCGCAGGCCGCCGGGCTGGACCAGTTTGCCATCCATGGATCGCTCGACGATTGACCGCCCCCGGCGCGCGCCTTGGCGCGCGTCCTCGGTCCGCCTGCGCCTTTTGGTGCTGGCGCTGGCGCCGCTTACCGTGCTGATGCCGCTTTTGCTGATCCTCGGCATGACACGCTGGACCAGCGATTATGACGCGCTGCTGATCGCCAATGTCGATTCAGACCTGCGCATCGCGGAACAGTATCTTGCCCGGATCATGACAACCACCGGGGACGAACTGACCGGTGTCGCCGAAAGCGCCGAATTTGCCCGCGTGCTGGCCGACAACGGACTGGCGTTTGACAGCTACCTTGCCGAAAAGCGCGAGGCGCTGGCGCTGGATTTCCTCTACTACCTGCCAGAGGCGGACACCGTTGGCGCGCCTGCGCGCTGGCCGGTGATCGTCTCCGGGCTGAACGGTCAACCATCCACGGAAATCGACATTTTCTCGGGCGCGGACCTGGCCGCCTTTCCCGGTCAACTGGACGCCCGCGCGCGTATCCCGCTGATCGAGACAGAGGCCGCCGTGCCCACCGACCGCACCGTCGAGGATCGCGGCATGGTGGTGCATTCCGCCGCCCCCGTGGCGCTGGACGGCCATACCGGCGTGCTGGTCGGCGGCATCCTGTTGAACCGCAATTTGCAATTCATCGACACGATCAACGCGCTGGTCTACCTCAATGCCGTGACCGGCGGCGAGCGTCAGGGCACCGCAACCCTGTTCCTTGAGGACGTGCGCGTCTCGACCAATGTGCGCCTGTTCGAGGACGTGCGCGCCCTGGGCACGCGTGTGTCTGCGGTGGTGCGGCAAGGGGTGCTGGGCGACGGGCAGACATGGCTCGACCGGGCCTTTGTGGTGAACGACTGGTATATCTCGGGCTATCTGCCAGTGACCGACAGTTTTGGCGACCGTGTCGGAATGCTGTATGTCGGTTTCCTTGAAGCGCCCTTTACGGCGGCCAAGCGGCGCGCGGTGCTGTGGATGCTTGCGGCCTTTGTTGGGGTGCTGATCCTGTCGGTGCCGTTGTTCCTGACGCTGGCGCGGGGGATCTTTGCGCCGCTGGAGCGGATGACACGGACCATGCAGCGTGTCGGCGCGGGCGATCTGTCGGCGCGCTACGGCGATGTCGGCGCGCGCGATGAGATCGGACAGGTGGCGGCGCATCTGGATGACCTCTTGGGACAGGTACAGGACCGCGACGCGCGCCTGCGCGCTTGGGGGAATGAGCTGAACCAGCGGGTCGAGGAACGCACCGCCGAATTGCGAGAGGCCAACGCCAAGCTGGAGGAAACCTATCGCCAGCTTGTGATGAACGAAAAGCTGGCCTCGATCGGCGAAATCACCGCCGGGGTCGCGCATGAGATCAACAATCCCGTCGCGGTGATACAGGGCAATGTCGACGTGATCCGCGAAACGCTGGGCGACAAGGCTGCATCGGTGAAGACCGAACTGGACCTCGTGGACCGGCAGGTGACGCGGATCGACGCGATGGTGGGCAAGTTGCTGCAATTCGCCCGACCGGGCGAGTTCCACGCCTATGACGACGTTGTCTCGCTGACTCCGCTGGTCGAGGATTGCCTGTTGCTGGTCGAACACGTCCTGTCCAAAAGCGCGATCACGGTGGAAACCTGGATGGAGACAGCACCGGATGTGCGGGCCGATCCCGGCGAAATGCAGCAGGTGATCATCAACCTGATCATGAACGCCTTGCAGGCGATGGGCTCAAACGGGCGCCTGACCCTGAGCCTGTCGACAGAGACGCGAAATGGACAAGACGGTGCCTGCCTGAGCGTGCAAGACAGCGGTCCGGGCCTGTCCGACGGCATGGCCGAGGCGGTCTTTGACCCGTTCTTTACCACCAAACACGGCGAAGGCACCGGGCTGGGTCTGTCGATCTCGCAGACCCTTGTGCAGCGGGCTGGCGGGCTGATCACCGCCGCCAACGGCCCCGGCGGCGGCGCGCAGTTCCGGGTCTGGCTGCCCGCCGCCTGACTCGACATCGCCCTGCCCTGCCCGCCCAGACCTGCCCTGCCCTGCCCTGAAAGCCATCATTTCCCAAAGGGTTTGGGGTGTTACGGCGCGCCTCGTTAACCGACTAAAATTGTCGGATTGACAAAGCATACCAAAATAGTCAGCTTTACATCACGCCAGCCAGCCCCGCGAATCCGGGCCTAGCCAACCCTGCAATCCGGCACGCGGAGACCCATAATGCTGTTTGCCAGCGATCACGCAGAAAACGATCAGACACCCGGACGCGCGACAGGTCCCGTGGACCTGCCGCTCTTTGACATTGGCCTGCCCACCCTTTTCGCCGCACTACGCCTGTTCGCCTGGGCCGAGGACACCCGGAGGGGCCAGCCATGGGCATGATTTCCACCCCCTCCACCAAAGGCACTGTCTTCGAGACCCTGCCCGTCTATGATGCGCGTGAATTGACCGAAGGCGGCGACCTTGCCCGCATCCGGCTGGCCGACCAGTTGTATACCCTGCGCATCACCCGCGCGGGCAAGCTGATCCTCACCAAATGAGCGACACCGCAAACAGAGGCGGCGCGCCGGTGGGCTACCTGTCGGAACTGGCCCCGGTCGAGGCGGGGGCCGTGCTGTACCTGCGGCTGTGGTGCGAAAGCGCCGAGGCCCGAAACCAGGTCTGGAACGACTTCGCCAGCCATCTGGGACCGGCGCAGGGGCGTCACGCCCTTGGGTCGTTTGAAACGCTTTGCGATCTCTGCGCGCGGCACGGTCGCCGCCCACTGATGCGCCATCACGTGACCTGCAAATGCCTTGGCGCGGACGAGTCCTGCTTTGCCACCTTCATCGGCTACGCCAGCGAGGGCCAACGCGAGGACGCGCTGCAAATGGCCATGACGCTGGTGCGCCCGGACATGGCCACCGTGCTTGCCGGACTGGCCGAGGATTTCGGCCTTGCCCTGCGGCGCATGACCATCACGCCCACAACGACACGTCCGACAACGACAAGAAACCAAACCCTTCACTAGCGAACGCCAAAGAGGACACCAGACAGTGAAACGCCTGAATACCCTGACCGCCGTCAGTGCGCTGACCCTTGCCGCAGGTTTCGGCTCTGCCGCAACCGCCGAGATCGCCAAGGCCGAGGTTCTGACCACCTATGCCGACATCGCAGAGGCCACCTATGCCGACAGCCTGATCGCTGCCCAGCGCCTGCAGGCCGCCGTTGATGCGCTGATCGCCACGCCGTCGGCAGAGGCGCTGCAAGCGGCCAAGGCCGCATGGCTTGCCGCGCGCGTGCCTTACCAGCAAAGCGAGGTCTTCCGGTTCGGCAATGCCATCGTCGACGACTGGGAGGGCAAGGTGAACGCATGGCCACTGGACGAAGGCCTGATCGATTATGTCGACCTGTCCTATGGCGGCCCGACCGATGAAAACGCCTTTGCGGCGCTGAATGTTGTCGCCTCGCCAGAACTGCCCCTGTCGGGGGCCACCGTGGACGCCACCGACATCACCCCTGCCCTGCTGTCCGACACCCTGCACGAGGCTGACGGGATCGAGGCGAACGTGGCCACCGGCTATCACGCCATCGAGTTCCTTCTCTGGGGTCAGGACCTGAACGGCCACGCGGCGGGCGCGGGCAACCGTCCCTGGACCGACTATGCCCAGGGCGACGCCTGCACCAACGACAACTGCGACCGCCGGGGCGACTACCTCAGGGCCGCGACCGAACTGCTAGTGTCGGATCTGGAATGGATGGCCGCGCAATGGGCCGAGGGCGGTGCCGCGCGGGCCGAAGTAATGGCCGATGAGGCCGCAGGCATCACCGCGATGCTGACCGGCATGGGCTCGCTGTCCTACGGCGAACAGGCGGGCGAACGGATGCGCCTTGGCCTGATGCTGAACGACCCCGAGGAAGAGCACGACTGTTTCTCCGACAACACGCACAACAGCCATTACTACGACGGTCTGGGCGTGCAGAATGTCTATCTGGGGGAATACGTGCGCATCGACGGCGCGCTGGTCACGGGTCCGTCCCTGTCCGATCTCGTGGCGGAAAAAGACGCCGCACTGGACGCCGAGATGAAGACCAAGCTGGCAGGCACCATGATGGCGCTGGGCCGGATAAAAAGCGCCGCAGAGGCCGGGTTCAGCTATGACATGATGCTGGATCGTGGATCAGAGGCCGGTGAGGCGCTGGTCATGGGCGGCGTCAACGGTCTGATCGACCAGACCCGTAGCATCGAACGTGTGGTTGTGACGCTGGGCGTCGACTCCATCGCCTTTGAAGGGTCCGACAGCCTCGACGACCCCGAGGCCGTCTTCCAGTAACTCCGGAGTCATAGCGTTGAACCTTTGCAGCCGCCGCCACAAAGCTTTCACCCATCTGGTTCGACCGACCGCCGCGCTTGTCGCGGCGGTCTTCGGCTCTGCCACTTTGGCGGGCCCATTGGACGAACCCCACCTGAACGTCATCCCCCGCACGGCAGAGGAATCCGCGCGCATCGCCCGCGTGCTTGCCCCGCCCGCCTCTTTCGATACGCCGCAACGGTTCGAGGACAAGCCCGCCGGGGCCGCCACCGTGCGCGTGACCCCGGACACCAACGCCTTTTCCCTGCCTTCCGCCAGTCTCGATTTCGAGGGCGAGCTGAACTTCAAGGTCGGCAACGGGTTATTCCGCAAGCTCTGGGTGTCGTCGCCCTCGTCGACGCTGGCCTCTGACGGGTTGGGGCCGCTGTACAACGCGCGCTCCTGCCAGCGCTGCCACATCAAGGACGGGCGCGGCCATGCGCCCGAGGGGCATGACGACAATGCCGTAACGATGTTCCTGCGCATCTCGGTGCCCGGCGGCCCTGCCGACATGATCCCCCAGATCGAGGATTACATCGCCACCGCTCCTGACGCCACCTATGGCGGCCAGATGCAGGATTTCAGCCTGCCCGGCCATGCCGCCGAATACCGGCTACAGGTCGACTATGAAGAGATCGAGGTGCCGCTTGCGGGCGGCGCGGTCGCATCGCTGCGCAAGCCGACCTATACCGCCGCCGACCTGGGCTATGGCCCCCTGCACCCCGAAGCCATGCTCAGCCCGCGCGTCGCCCCCCAGATGATCGGCCTAGGCCTGCTGGAGGCGGTGCCTGCGGCGGACATTCTCGCCTATGCCGATCCGGATGATGCGAACGGAGACGGCATTTCCGGTCGTGCCAATGTGGTCTGGTCTGCCGAATACGACATGCCGATGCTGGGCCGCTTTGGCCTGAAAGCAGGCGCGCCCACCATCCGCCACCAGAGCGCCGCCGCCTTTTCCGGCGACATCGGCATTTCCACGCCGCTGTTCCCGAATGCATGGGGCGAATGCACCGAGGCAGAGGCCGAATGCCGCGCCGCGCCGCATGGCGACGGCGATGACCGGGTGTTCGAGGTCGACGCCGAGGGGCTGGACCTCGTGACCTTTTACAGCCGCAACCTTGGCGTGCCCGCCCGACGCAACGTGGAAGACCCGCAAGTCCTGCGCGGCAAGGAGATCTTTTACACCACTGGCTGCACCGACTGTCACCAGCCCGCTTTTGTCACCCACCGGCTGCAAGACCGCGCCGAGCACAGCTTTCAACTGATCTGGCCCTATACCGACATGCTGCTGCACGACATGGGCGACGGTCTGGCCGACCACCGCCCCGAGGCCCGCGCCACCGGCAGCGAATGGCGCACGCCGCCGCTTTGGGGGATTGGATTGACGTCGCAGGTGTCGGGGCATAGCCAGTTCCTGCACGATGGCCGCGCGCGGTCGTTGCTGGAGGCGATCCTCTGGCACGGCGGTGAGGCGCAGCCGCACCGCGACAGCGTGGCGGCATTGCCCGTGCCGGACCGCGCCGCCCTTATCGCCTTTCTGGAGAGCCTTTGATGCGTCGTTCCCTTTTTGCCCTGATGTTTGTCGCCTTGCCTGCAGGGGCTGAAACCCCCGATGTAGCGGCCAACGTCGACGGCCATGTGCTGCCCCGTTACCGGACACTGGCCGCTGAAAGCGCGGAACTGGCAGGTGCCGCCGCCGCCAACTGCGCCTCTGACAGCGCCCAATTACGAGCTGCTTACGGTGCTGCCTTTGATGCATGGGTGGCGGTCAGCCACCTGCGCTTTGGCCCCTCTGAACAGGGTGATCGGGCCTTTGCGCTGGCCTTCTGGCCGGACAGCCGGGGCGCGACACCCAAGGCGCTTGGCCGCCTGATCAGCGGCGCAGACCCGGTGATCGACAGCCTTGAGGGGTTTCAGACCGTGTCCATCGCCGCGCGCGGCTTTTACGCGATGGAATTCATGCTCTACGATCCGCAATTCGCCTCGGCGGGGGACGCGGGCTATCGCTGCACGCTGGTGCAGGTCATAGCAGCGGATATCGCAGACATTTCCTCAGACATCCTTGCCGGGTGGGAGGGCGGCTATGCCAACCTGATGCGACTGGCCGGGAACGACACCTACCGCACCCCGGACGAGGCCGCCAAGCAACTGTTCACCGCGCTGTCCACCGGGCTGGAGTTCACCGCCGACACGCGTCTGGGCCGCCCCTTGGGCAGTTTCGACAAACCCCGCCCTAACCGGGCCGAGGCCCGCCGCTCTGAACGCTCTTTGCACCATGTCGTCTTGTCGCTACAGGCGCTGCGCGACCTTGGCGCACGGCTGTCCGATGGAGATGCCAAGCTCGACGCCGCCTTTGAGCGCGCCTTGCAACGGGCAGAGCAATTGGGCGATCCGGTTTTTGCCGGGGTCAGTGAACCACAAGGCCGGCTGCGGGTCGAGACCCTGCAACAGCGCATCGCCGAAATCCGCGAGATTGTTCGCAATGATCTTGGCCCCCGGCTGGGAATCGCCGCCGGGTTCAACTCGCTGGATGGGGATTGAGATGACAAATCGCCGGGGTTTTCTGGCCGGGTTGCTGGCCGCAGGGGCCTGCCCGCGCCCCACATGGGCCGAGGCGGGCGCACCTGCGTTCCTGTCGGCGGCGCGGGCATCCGACGGGCGCTATCTGCTCTGCGGGCTGCGGGCCAATGGCGACCTCGCCTTTGCCCTGCCCCTGCCCGACCGGGGCCATGCCGCCGCCGCCCATCCGGAGCAACCTCTGGCAGTGGGGTTCGCCCGCCGCCCCGGGCGCTTTGCCGTGGTGCTGGACTGCGTCACGGGTCAGGAAATCGCCCGGCTGGACGCCCCGGAGGGGCGGCATTTCTACGGCCACGGGGCCTTTTCCCCCGATGGCGCGCATCTGTTCACCAGCGAGAATGACTATGAGGCCGCGCGCGGCGTGATCGGGGTCTGGTCGCTGGCATCGGGCAAACGCCTGACAGAGTTCTACTCTGGCGGGGTTGGCCCGCATGACATCAAGCTGATGCCCGACGGGCAGACGCTGGTCGTCGCCAATGGCGGGATCGAGACGCATCCCGACGCAGGCCGGAGCAAACTGAACATCCCTTTGATGGAGCCTAACCTGAGTTTTCTCAGCCTCGATGGCGCGCTGCTCGACCAACAGGAACTGGACCGCGCCTTGCACAAGAACTCGATCCGGCACCTTGCCGTCGCGCCTGATGGCCTGGTCGGCTTTGCGATGCAGTGGCAGGGTGATCTGTCCGACGATCCGCCGCTCCTGGGCCTGACGCGCCAAGGCGGCACGCCGTTGCTGGCCACATCCTCTGCGGCGGAGGCGAAAAGGATGATGGGCTACGCGGGCAGCGTGGCCCTGCTGTCCGACCGGAACGAGGTTGCCATCACCTCGCCGCGCGGTGGGTTGGCGCAGGTCTTTGACACTGACACCGGCGCGCTGAAACGCAGTTTTGACATGGCGGATGTCTGCGGCGTGGCGGCCACGGCGCAGGGTTTCCTTCTGACCTCCGGCAGTGGCGACATCACCAGCGAGGCGCGGGGCTGGACCACCGCCCACCCCCTGCAATGGGACAATCATCTGGTCGCGATATGACCCGTCTCAGCCCAGCGCCATCGCGGCGCGGGCGATGACAATTTCCTCATTTGTCGGCATGACCAGCACCCGCACCCGCGACAGATCCGTGCTGATCACGCCGTCATTGCGCAGGTTGCGGTCCTCATCCAGGTCGATCCCCAACCAGCGCAACCCCCGGCAGACCTGTGCCCGCACCGGGGCGGCGTTCTCACCGATCCCGCCGGTAAAGACCACCGCATCCAATCCTTCCAGCGCCGCCGCAAGCCCGCCCAGTTCGCGACGGATGCGAAAGCAGAAATACTCTACCGCCTCTCGCGCGCCCGGTGCGTCCGAGGCCAAGAGCGTGCGCATATCGCTGCTGACACCGGACAGGCCCAGCAACCCGGATTTGCGATACAAAAGGTCAGAGATCGCCGCCGCATCCATCCCCTCTGTATCCATCAGGTACAGCACCACGCCGGGATCAAGCTGTCCGGACCGGGTGCCCATCGGCAGACCGTCCAGCGCCGAGAACCCCATGGATGAGGCAATAGAGCGCCCGCCAAGCAACCCGCACATCGACGCGCCATTGCCCAGATGCGCCACCACCACCCGGCCCGCGTGCAGGGTCGGCGCAGTCTCGGCCAGCGCACCAGAGATGTAGTCATAGCTCAATCCGTGGAACCCATAGCGCCGCACGCCCTTGTCATAATAGCTGCGCGGCAGCGCGAAAGTGTCATTCACAAACGGATGGTTGCGGTGAAAAGCCGTATCGAAACAGGCCACCTGTCGCGCGTCGGGGAATGCCGCCAAGGCAGCGCGGATCCCGGCAAGGTTATGCGGCTGGTGCAGCGGGGCGAACGGCTCCAGCCGTTCCAGATCGTGCAGCACCTTGGGCGTGATGACCGTGGGCGCGGCGTAGTCCATGCCGCCATGCACCACCCGGTGCCCCACCGCACTGATCTGCGCGTCCGGAAAGCGCCCCGTAATCTCATGCAGCACGGCGGCCAGTGCGCCCGCATGATCGCCCGCCGCATGCGCCGGCAAAGCGGTGTCGACCAGCGACGTGCCCTCAGCATCCCTAAGGTGCAGCACCGCCGCCCCGCCGATCTTTTCGACCTGACCGCCAACAATCAATCCCGGATGCCGCCCTTCGAACAGCCCGAACTTCAGCGACGACGATCCGGCGTTCAGTACCAGCGCAAAGGTCATCCCTTGCCTCCCTTGATGCGGGCATCGTGCAGCGCCGCCACCGCGCAAGAGGCCAGCCGCGACATGTCATCATCAGCGCGGCTGTTCAGGATAATCGGCACCCGCGCGCCCAGCACCAGCCCTGCGCTTTCGGCGTGGCTGATATAGGCCAGTTGCTTGGCCAGCATGTTGCCCGCGTCGATGTTGGGCACCACCAGCACCTCGGCCCGACCGGCCACCGGCGACGACAGCCCCTTGGTCCGGGCGGCGGCCAGATCGACGGCATTGTCCATCGCCAAAGGCCCGTCCACCAGCCCGCCGGTGATCTGCTTGCGCTCTGCCATCTTGGACAACAGCGCCGCATCGACGGACGACGGAATATCCGGGTTCACCGTCTCTACTGCCGACAGCACGCCCACCTTGGGTTCCTCGATCCCGATGCTGATGGCGATGTCGATGGCGTTCTGCACGATATCCATCTTGGTCTTGAGGTCGGGCGCGATATTGATCGCCGCGTCGGTGACAATCAGCGGATGGGCCAGCCCCGGCACATCCATCACAAAGACATGGGTAAACCGCCGCCCGGCGCGCAGCCCGGTCTGTTTGTCCAGCGCCGCCCGCAACAGGACATCCGTGTGCAGATGCCCCTTCATCAAAGCCCCCGCCCGCCCCGCCGTCACCAGCGCAACCGATTTCTGCGCGGCAAGGGCGTGATCCGGCTCTGCGATGATCTCGATCCCGTCCAGACTGCGGCCAAGATCCTCGGCGGTGCGGGCGATCTTGTCAGGGTCTCCCACAAGGATCGGCTCGATCAGCGTATGCTCGCGCGCCAGCAGCGCGCCCCCCAACGAGTTCGGCTCTTCGGGCGCGATAACGGCGGTCACCAACGGCGGCAGCGGCGCGGCCCGCGCCAACAGCTTTTCGAAATGACGGTGCCGCTGGACGATCAGGCCGGGCAGGTCGTGGCTGTTATAGCTCAGCTTGCGGCGCGGTGCCTCGACCTCGGCCACGCCGGACAGGATCAGCGCGCCATCGGCGGGGCGCGTGACCTCTGTCGCCAGCGTCACGGTGCAATCCTTTTCGTTGCGGTCCGTCACCGTGACGCGGCTTTCCAGTTCATCCCCCGCATGAGCGCGGTTGTGAAACACAAGGCTCTGCGAACGGTACAGCGTCCCCGCCCCCGGCAGCAGGTTGCCCAGCACGGCAGAAATCAGCGAGCCGACAAACATCCCCGGAGCCACCGCCTCATTCACGCCGTCACCGTCGCCATCGGCGTCAAAGACATGCATCGGGTTATGGTTGCCAGAGACATTGGCAAACACCAGCAAATCGTCCTGCGTACACAACCGGCGCAAGGTGGCGGTCTCTCCTACGTGCAGTTCGTCAAAAATCCGGTTCTCAATCTTCATCGCTCAATACCTCATTCCTGTTTCTGCCACCCGTCGCACCGCTTGGTGTTCAATGGCCCGCATCGCCCGCATCGCCGCGCTGTTGCTGGACGCACCTTGGTGGATGGGATGCGGGATGGGATTGACCCAAGTCAATGCCGCAGGCGCGACGCAACGGAAACGCACAGGCCGGTTTCCATACCGGATGGTTTTTCCGGCAGAGGCTGGCCGCCCTCATACGCAATCTGTTGGCAGTTCCCCATCCAACGGCTAACAAGGCGGTCCACATCACGCAGGGAGCCTTGCCTTGACCACAGCCCAGGACCGCATTTACCGCCAAATCGCGACGGAAATCGGCGCAGCACCGGGACAGGTGTCCGCCACGGTCGATCTGCTCGATGGCGGGGCGACCGTGCCCTTTGTCGCGCGCTACCGCAAAGAGGCGACCGGCGGGCTGGACGACACGCAACTGCGGACATTGGCAGAACGTCTGGACTATCTGCGTGAACTGGAAGCCCGGCGAGAGACGATCCTTGGCTCGATCCGCGATCAGGGCAAGCTGACCGATGCGCTGGCGCTGTCGATTGCCAAGGCCGAAACCAAGGCCACGCTGGAAGACATCTACCTGCCCTACAAACCCAAGCGCCGCACCAAGGCGATGATCGCCCGCGAAAACGGGCTGGAGCCGCTGTTGCGCGCCATCCTGTCCGATCGCCGTGCAGACCCCGAGGCGTTGGCGGGCGCGTATCTGTCCGACGCGGTGGCCGACACCAAGGCCGCGCTCAACGGCGCGCGGGATATTCTGGTCGAGGAACTGGCCGAGAATGCCGTTCTCTTGGGCCGGTTGCGCGGGTTCATGCGGGCAGAGGCCCGCATCACCTCCAAGGTGGTGCCGGGCAAGGAACAGGACGGGGCCAAGTATTCCGACTATTTCGACCATGACGAGGCATGGGCCAACATCGCCGCGCACCGGGCGTTGGCCATCCTGCGCGCCGCGAAAGAGGACATTCTGACCGTCGAAATCGCGCCGGAACCAGAGGCGGGCGTCGACCGCGCCATCGGCATGATCGCGCTGGAAATCGGCATTCCGGGTGACGCGCCGGGCGATCTCTGGCTGCGTAAGGCGGCAACATGGGCGTGGAAGGTCAAGCTGAGCCTGTCGATGTATGTCGATCTGCTGGGCGAATTGCGCAGACGCGCCCACGAAGAGGCCATCAGCGTCTTTGCCCGCAACCTGCGCGCGCTGCTGCTGGCCGCCCCGGCCGGGGCGCGGCCAACCCTGGGTCTGGACCCCGGTTTGCGGACCGGCGTCAAGGCGGCGGTGGTCGATGCCACCGGCAAGGTGCTGGAGACCGCCACGCTCTATCCTCACCAGCCGCGCATGGACGTGCGCGGCACAGAGGCCAAGATCATCGAGATGGTCAAACGTCATGGCGTGGACCTGATCGCCATCGGCAATGGCACCGCCAGCCGCGAAACCGAACGTGTGGTCGCCGATACTCTGCGCCTGCTGCCCGACGGCGCGCCGCGCCCCACCAAGGTTGTGGTGTCAGAGGCGGGCGCATCGGTCTATTCGGCCTCGGAACTGGCGGCGCGCGAGTTTCCCGATCTGGACGTCTCGTTGCGCGGCGCGGTGTCCATCGCGCGGCGCTTGCAGGACCCGCTGGCCGAACTGGTCAAGATCGAGCCGAAGTCCATCGGTGTCGGCCAGTATCAGCACGACGTCGACCAACGCCATCTTGGCCAAGCGCTCGAAGCGGTGGTCGAGGATGCCGTGAACGCCGTCGGGGTGGACCTGAACACCTCTTCGGCGGCCCTGCTGGCGCGGGTGTCCGGGCTGGGACCGCGTCTGGCAGAGGCGATTGTGGCGCAGCGCGACTCAGAGGGGGCCTTTGTCTCGCGCAAGATGCTGCTGAAGGTGCCGGGACTGGGGCCAAAGGCGTTTGAACAATCCGCCGGGTTCCTGCGGATTCGCGACGGGGCAGAGCCGCTGGATGCCTCCTCGGTCCACCCGGAGGCCTACGGCGTGGCGCGTCGAATCGTCAAGGCGTGCGGGCGCGATCTGCGCGCGATCATGGGCGACGGTGCCGCGCTCAAACGCCTGCGGGCAGAGGATTTTGTGGACGACCGCTTTGGTCTGCCCACGGTTCAGGACATCCTTGTCGAGTTGGAAAAACCCGGCCGCGACCCCCGGCCGGAATTCAAGACCGCGTCCTTTGCCGATGGCGTCGAAGAGATGAAAGACCTCAAACCCGGCATGTTGCTGGAGGGCACGGTGACCAATGTCGCCGCCTTTGGGGCCTTCGTCGACATTGGCGTGCATCAGGACGGTCTGGTCCACGTCAGCCAGTTGGCGGATCGGTTTGTCAAAGACCCGCATGAGGTGGTCAAGGCCGGCGATGTGGTCAAGGTCCGGGTGCTGGAGGTCGATCTGCCGCGCAAGCGCATCGGCCTGTCCATGCGCAAACAGACCAGCGACGGCCCGCAGCCCGACGCCCGTCCAAACCGCGCAGCACCCAAGGCCGACCGCAGCAGGCCCAAAGGCCCGCAAAACCCCAAACAAAGCAATGATACCGGCGCTTTGGGCGCGGCTCTGCAGGCCGCCATGAAGAAAAAGACCTGAGGCAACGGGGGCCGAACCTGCCCAATACGGGCAGGTTTCGGTGGCATCACGGCACGAATCGTCTAAGATTTCGGGAAAATTTCTCGGATTTGGGATGCCATGATTGCCTATTTCGTCCTCGCGGGCCAATCCAATATCGATCAATGGTTCAGCGCCGGGGGCGGCAGCGCCCTCGATGCGTTCCGCGAGACCTTTCTGGCGCTCAATCCGCAATACACCGACGTGCAGTTCTTTGACGCGGCGCGCGGCGGGTCCGCCATGCTGGCAGGGTCCGCGTCGCAATACGCGGACAGCCGCGCCCCCGACGATCCCGACCTGCACACCCGGATCAGCGAAAACCACTGGTACGACGAAACCAATGGCACGGCGGGGCCAAACCTGACCCTGTTCACCGACCGGCTTCGGGCCGAGGTTGCTTCGGGGACCGTGTTTCTGGGGGTGATCTGGGCGCAGGGCGAGGCGGACACCACCTATGTCGGCGCGCATGGCGGGGCCGCTTATGCCGACGGACTTTCGTTTGTGCTGGATCAGATTATGGAGGCCAGCGGCGCGCCCCGGGTCTGGATTCAGTCGCTTGGAGACCGGGCGTTCTACTCCCCAAGCCTGCACGGCGGGACAGAGGCCATTCGCGCCGCCCAGCAACAGGTGGCCGACAGCAGCGACGCCATCACCCTTGCCACGGCGATCTATGATCTGGATCTGCGCGACAGCGTTCACCTGACCGACGCAGGCTATGAGACCGCTGCCCGCCGCATGGCCATCGCCATCTCGACCGGAGAGGTATCGCCCGCCCCGGCTGAGGCCGCGCTTGTCGATGCGACCACCCTTTTGGTGCAACTGGACCTGACGCCGGGCCAAGTGGCTTTGCTGGCCATCGATCCCGACAGCCTCAGCGTGTTCGACAATGGCGTCGAGATCCCGATCACCTCGGCCACACTCAACGCGGCGGGATTGCTGCGGATCACGACTGAGACCGCGCTGACTCAGCCCACGGTGTCCTACGGGGCGGCCAGCGAGACCGTCTCGATGCAGGGCGCGAACTTCATCTATGTGTCCGGGCCACACGCCACGGTCCCGGTGCTGCCATTCTCGCTGACCGTGAACCCCTCGCGCCTGACGGTCGAGGAACAGGCCACCGGCCTGCACATCCAAAGCGATGCGCGCAGCGAAAGCCTGACCGGCCTGTCGGGCGACGATACCCTGATCGGGAACGCGGGCCATGACACCCTCTTCGGCGGCTGGGGCCGCGATCTGCTGATCGGCGGCGATGGCAAGGACACCTTTGTCTTGGGCGCGGACGGCAGCCTCGACACGGTGGTTGATTTTGACCTTACTCAGGACGCACTCGGTCTGCCGGGCACCTCCGCCGCCGACGTGAGCTATGTCATGCAGGCCGACGGGCTGGAGGTCGTCACCGCACAGGGCCAACATATCCTGCTGCAAGGGATCGCGCTGGACGACGCGGATCGCATCGTCTTTCACACATTGGGCAGCGACGCCGCCAACACCTTGACCGGCCACCAAGGGGCCGACCGGATCTTTGCCCTTGGCGGCAATGATACCATCGACAGTGGCGCGGGCACCGACCGGATCACCACGGGCGACGGCGCTGATGTGGTGATGTTCGGCAGCGGCTACGACACCAATGTCGTCTATGATTTCGACACCGCGCGGGACAGTATCCAGCTTGTCGGTGTGGACGCCTCTGACCTGACGTTCCGCCCCTACAAGGACACCGATCTGGAACTGCGCACACCTGACGGCGACCGCCTGATCCTGCGCAATGTGTCCCTGTTCGAGGCCACTCAACTGACCCTGATCGACGCGCCGCAGACGGTGGGGATTCTGACCGGAACCAAAGACAGCGACATCCTGCACGGCACCGCGCTGGACGAGTTGATAGAGGGTCTGGGCGGCACCGACAGGCTGTATGGCGGCGGCGGCGCGGATGTGTTTGTCTTCCGCGAAGGATCAGGCCTGAACGTCGTCTACGATTACGTCGTCGGCGAGGACCGCATCCTTGTGGACCCTGCGGAGATCGGCACGCTGATGATCCTGCCCTACGGCGAGGACGACGCCGAGATCAGGCTGGCCTCCGGCGACAGGATGGTGCTGCGAGACGTCGACGTTCTAAGCCTGACCGCCGAGCATCTGCTGGTCGCGGTGCCCGACGATTTTCTCTAAGCGGTTTTGGATGTCAGGCGTCTGGATTTTTTCCACGCGTCCCACGGGTCGCGCAGCACATGGATGCTGGCCGCCAGTCTCCGGTTTTGTTGCACAAATCGGATTGTGACCGGGTCTCCGCTTTCCCCAACCCGGCCTATCCTACCGGCACCGCGACGGGTATGCCGAGCGCGGTAGTGCGGTTGTGCACCGCGACGCAAAGCTGGATTTCCGCGACCTTCCGGTCGACGTCTCTCGCCATCAGGGATTGGCCGAGGAGCCTGATACAGCTCATCTTGCTCTCGACGCGGCTTCGGCGGTGGTATCCGCTCCATCGTCGCCAGATGGCGCGGCCCAGATATCGCGATGCATTGTCGGCCTCGTTGCGGGCGACGGCCCCGGCGCTGGTAGGTTTCAACGGTTTGGCGTTCCTGCTTGGCCGGATTACCGCAAGTGCGCGACGGGCTGCAATTGTGTCGTGGCATTTGCCTGTGTCATATGCCCCGTCGGCGGTCACTGACCCGATGGTTTGTTCTGGCGGGATTTGATCAGGCATCATCCGAAGCGCCACCTGTCCCGGATAGAAACTTTCGGTCGCAACACCCTCAGATAAGATGACCTGATGTTCCTCGAACATCAGATGGATATAGGTCAATTTGCGTTTGCCGCGCGCACTCCGCACGCCATCCATGGACAGTGCAAGATGGAACGAACGGGCGAAATTGTCTTGCCCGACCAATACCCCGTGCTGGCGCGACACGAGCAAATCACGCTCTGCCCCGAAGGTCCCGCGGCGGAACAGGACCGGAAGCAATTCCGGGGTGGATTTCAGTTCA
>NZ_JAXMNR010000003.1:0-536354 GCF_034670325.1 Antarctobacter sp. | reverse complement strand
ATTACCTGCAGGACCACGCGCTTGGCGAAGAGGTCTTTGGCCCATTGGGGCTGGTGGTGCGCGTTGACGGCGCCGACGAGATGGAGATGCTGGCGCGCGGTTTCGAGGGGCAACTGACCTGCACGCTGCACATGGACGCCGGAGACACCGCCCTCGCCCGCCGGTTGATGCCGGTGCTGGAACGCAAGGCCGGTCGCCTGCTGGTCAACGGCTTTCCGACCGGGGTCGAGGTCAGCGACGCGATGGTCCACGGCGGCCCCTACCCGGCCTCGACCAACTTTGGCGCGACCTCTGTCGGCACCATGGCCATCCGCCGCTTCCTCCGACCGGTCTGCTATCAGAACATGCCAGATGAGCTGTTGCCTGAAGATCTGCGGTAAATCCGGAAATGTCACGGCCTTCGGAACCAACAGGGCAGACGCCCGCGCAGTTGCCGCTTGTGTCTGTCCTACTTGTGGCCGTTGCGGGTCTGGAACTAATGGCGCGGTTCACCGGCATAAGGTCGGTGCAGGACGCCGCCTGGGTTGCCATGCTCTTGGCGGTACTGATGTCCGCCCGTCGGCTGAGCTTGCGCGAACATTACCTTGTCGCCGCCAGCGCAGCGGTGACCGTGCTGGTGATCGTGCTGCGACCGGAGCCTAATCCTATCCTGATCGGCGCGCTGGATCAGGCGGTCTTTCTTTTGAGCTTTATTCTCCTGCTCGGCTTGTTGCAGGCAACGGCTAAAAGCTCGCCTTCTGTTGCGGATCTGGGGGCGTTCCTGACCCGCCAGCCGCCCGGACGGCGCTATGCGGCACTGTCGGGCGGGACCGCGCTGCTTGCGGTTTTGTTCAACATCGGCGTTGTCAGCTTTCTGGTGCCGCTGATCCAGCGGGGCATTCACCGCGCAGCGCCGGGGGACGCGCTGAACCCGATCCGCGAACAGCGTCAGATTTCGGCCCTCTTGCGCGGGTTTGCATGGAGTGTCACATGGTCACCGACCGCCATCGCGCCGCTGATCGTCGCGGATCTGTTGCCAGACGTCGATCGCATCGTCTGGATGGGCTACGCTTTCCCGCTGTTCATTGTCCTGATGGTTGCGGGATGGATAGAGGACCGGGTGCGGTTCCGCGCATTCAAACCCAAAGGCCTGTCGCCCATCATGGCATGGCCGCGCACAGCGGCGCTGCGCTTCGCCGCGACAACGGGGTGGTTTCTGCTGCTGGTGCTGGGCTTTGTCTGGCTATTTGACGAAAGCATCGTTTTCGGAGTGCTTGCAGCCTGCCCCCTCATGGTGATCGGCTGGCTTGCGGCGCAACAAGGCCGCGCGGGGGTGCCCGCCCGGCTGCGCCAGATGGTCGGAACCGATTTGCCAGGCTCAATCAACGTGGCGGTGACTCTGGCGGCCTCTGGCTATATCGGGCGCGCCGCTGCGGGCCTGACCCCTGCCGCCGACGTGGCCAAGGCCTTGGGGCTGGCCGCGATGCCGGATTGGTTGATTCTGGCCATTTTGCCCACCTTTACCGCATTGATCAGCCTGCTGGCCTTATCACCGACCATGATGGCGGTGTTTCTTGGCTCATTCTTTGCCGCATTGCCGGTTTTGCCCGCAGACCCGACCCTGATCGCGTTTTCCATCTCCTGCGGATGGGCCCTGTCGATGACCTTTTCACCTTTTGCGACGCTTGTCCTGATCGTCTCGCGGGCGTCCGGCATACCTATCTCTACCCTCACCTGGCGCTGGAACATCCTGTTCACAACCTTTGCCGCAATCCTGCTTTTCCCGGTCTTTTACCTTTTGACCGGCGGGCAATAATCCAAGGAAACCCTCATGATCGCCCCCACTGACCTGCGCACAATCATCCGGTCCGGCCTGCTGTCCTTTCCGGTCACGCCGTTTGACGCTGAGGACAATTTCAACGCGACGGCCTTTGCCGCACATCTGGAATGGCTCAGCCCGCACAAGATTGCCGGGCTGATCGTTGCCGGTGGCACCGGAGAGCTGTTTTCCCTCACTCCCGCAGAGGTGGTCGAAGTGGTGAAGACTGCCCGCGCCGCCCAGCCGGATCAGCCGGTGATCGCGGGCTGTGGCTATGGAACAAGGATGGCCTGCGAGATGGCGCAGGGGATCGAGGCGGCGGGTGGCGACGGCATCCTGCTGTTGCCCCACTACCTGATCGGTGCGCCGCAGGACGGGATCGAGGCGCATATCCGTGCGGTCTGCAAATCCACCAACATGGGGGTTATCGTCTACAACCGGGGCCAATCCGTCGTCTCTGCCGAAACATTGGCGCGGCTGGCCGAGGACTGCCCGAACCTGATTGGCTTCAAGGACGGGACCGGTGATATCGACACGGTCAAGCGGATTACCGTGGGGCTGGGTGACCGGCTTGCCTACGTCGGCGGGATGCCCACACATGAACTGTTTGCACAGGCCTATCGCGGCGCGGGCGTGGACACCTATTCCTCTGCCGTTTTCAACTTTGTGCCCGAAACGGCGCTGGCCTTTCACGCCGCCTTTGTCGCCGGAGACGATGCCACCTGCGAGGCGATGCTGCGCGACTTCTATTACCCTTTTGCAAAGATCCGCGACCGCAAAACGGGGTACGCGGTTTCGGCAATCAAGGCTGGTGTCGCGTTGCGCGGATTTGAGACGGGACCGGTGCGCAGCCCGCTGACCGATCTTTCCGATGAGGAACGCGACCTGATGCGCGCCCTCATTCAGAACCGGAAATAGGCGCCGACAGGCCATGTCCTCTGTAATCCTCACAACCTCTCCGACTTTCGCAACCATCGGCGGGCTTTCCGAACGGATTGCCGCCGATGGCTATGAGCTTGTCCGCTTTGCGCAGGCAGAAGCCGGATACCTTGACGCTTTGGCCCGCTCCGAGTTTCTGGTTGCTGGGCTGCCCGCCGTTGATGCCGAAACAATCGCCGCCGCACCGCGCCTGAAAGGCGTGCTGAAACATGGGGTTGGCCTCGATTCCATTGATATCGGCGCCGCCTCGCAGGCCGGCATACCCGTGACCTCGACGCCGGGTGCAAACGCGCAGGCGGTGGCGGAAATGGCGCTTGGCGCGATCTTTGCCCTGTCACGCAATACCGTGGCTGGACATGCAACCGTCACACAAGGCGGGTGGGAGCGCAGGCGGGGGCGCGAGGTGTCGGGGCGCACGCTGGGCATTCTGGGGTTTGGGCAAATTGGTCAGCGGCTGGCCCGCATGGCGCGTGGCGTCGGGATGCAGGTGTTTGCGCATGATGCCTATCCCAACCTTGCGGCCGCCAAGGAAATCGGCGTCGAATTTGTGCCCTTCGACACCTTGCTGGGCCGCGCCGATCATCTTTCGCTACATCTTTCGGGCGGCCCGACCTCCACCCGGCTGATCGGGCCGCAGGCATTTGCCCGCATGAAAGCAGGTGCCTGCCTGCTGAATTTCGCGCGCGGCAGCATTGTGGATCTGGACGCTCTCGCACACGCACTAGGGTCCGGTCACTTGGGAGGTGCCGCGCTGGATGCCTTTGTGCAAGAACCGCCCGACACCAGTCATGCCGTCTTTGCCATGCCGAACACGCTGTTTTCGCCCCACTCCGGGGCCGATACCGCCGAGTCCATCCAGCGAATGGGCGAGATGGTATTCGAAGACATCCAGACACTGGCCCAAGGCAACCGGCCGGAGCGAACAGTTAATCAGGCTGATTTGAGCTAGGCAGGACCAGTGCAGACGGGACTGGCGGGGCATTTGCGTCAATCCACCCGCTCAGTTGTGCCTGTCGTCAATTCTTCAGCACCGCCAAAGCGCAGATGCTGGGTCCGGTGATATAACGGATACCGACCTCCCAACCGCTGGTTGTTCGACAGGTCATAGCCTCCAGGTCGACCTGAATGTCCTGAAAACCCAGAGGGACTCTGTCGATTGGATTCACTGCTTTATAGACGGCTTCTTTGACCACGAACAAAAGCCTGCTGGACAGGAGATCCGGTGCGTATCGCTGCTGTTCCTCAGGGGTCGCAACTCTGGCCTCCAACCCTTGCGGCAGGGGAATCGCGGGTTCTATATCGATTCCAAGTCCGCGATAGCGAATCGTCGTCGACAAGGCGGCAACGGCAAATTCCGCATCATGGGCAAGTGAGCCAATCAGACCATCCGGCCAGCGCGGAGGCCCACCGCGGACCCTTGGAATAGCTGCGGGTACGTGGCCAAGGCTATGCATGAGGTCTCTTGCAACGATCCGGACGGCCCCGCTTTGACGCCGGACTTTCGGGACTGAATTCCGAAAAACCCCTGTTTCTTCGGGCCATAGGCCCTCGCCATCCTCCGCTGCGATTTGCCGACATGCGATCAGAAGACCTGGACACACAAGCGTCAAGAGGGCCGCTTGCAGATCAGACTCATCGTTAAACATGCTATTTTCTTACAGGATTTTTCGCAGGCTGGCCTGCAAACCTACGTCGGTTCTTCAAAGCCATCAACTTGAAAGGACCTTGGCTGGTAGACGGGCCGAGTGACGTTAATTTTTCCTTAATTTTCGTTCTCTTAGGAAGCCGGCTTGAGTATCGGGCGGCGATTCTCCAAAAAGTTGTTTGGGAAAATTTTGCTTTCGTGGGAGTATAGTTCTCGGGTTGGGGTGAATTGGCTTCAATCAATCATTTAACGGAGGATTTTGTGATGAACGATGTTCATGACCAGCTTGGCGCGTGGTTGTCAGGTGTAAACATTCATGTGCGCAATGATGATGGCGTTATGCACCCGATGCTGGTGCATGAGAATACGGCCATCCTGAATGAAGCCAAAGGCGCAAAAGACACCCCTGCCATGGTTCAGGTCACGGGTGATGAGCCGGTTCCAGATCAGCAGCGCATTCTGTACGAGGCGCAGAAAAAATACGGTGCCACCAGTGACGAAGCCGTTCAGGCCATGCTGCGCGCCCCGGCAACCGGCCTTATGCATGTGTCGGACATGGCCCGTGCCGCGACCGGCTGGAACCCTGTTCTGCTGGACAGCAACGCAAATTCGGTCGCCTATGACGCATATCTGCAAAAGATGCTGAACTTTCCGCTGGTGACGCTGAACTATGCCAACCATGAAATGATGCGGCGGACGACAAGCGACTGGAACACGTTGATTGATGCAATCGCGGACACGTTCCAAGGCATTGCCGCCGAAGACAAAGGCGCGATCGTGAGCGGCTTGAAAAACCTGGCCCAAGCCGCGTCGAGCAAGGAAAGCACCGAACAAAAGACCGCTCTTTTCTGCCAGAACGCAATCAATACCGCGAACGACACCTATCAGTTTTTCCTCTACAACAGCACCGCAACGTTCAAAGAGGAAAAGGGCAAGGGTTTTGACATGAAGTCTAACGACTTCAACGTGCTCAAGATCAAAGTGACCTTGAAATACGAGCTGTGGACAGAGCAAGCCGTGAAGATGCTAATCGGTCAGACAGCCCAGAGTCTGGATGACTGGATTACCGGCAACAGCACTTCGCTTGAGGGCACCAGCCCGATCCCGGCGCTCCAGCAAGGCACGCCATAATCACACCCTTAACCGGACCTGAAGGCAGAGATGCGCCGTCACACGCGGCGCAACTCTGCCCGGTATCATAAATTCTGAGGTAAATCGTGCGATGACCGATAAACCGGGGCTATCGACGGCCCAATGGAAACGGGCGCATAGCGTTCCGCATGTCAAAACCAAAGGCGCACTTCATGACGCCGAAAAGGCAAAAGCCATTCGGGCGTTGGACCCACCGGCAGGCGTTGTTCTGACCGGGGCCGCTCTGGCGGGGACCGAGACGGATCAGGCCGAGGATATGAATGCCGCAGCCAGAAAGGCGCTCGACGAGTTTGGTAGCCAGAGCAAAGAATTCGCCGATGTTTTTTTCAATGCCCCCGCCTCCGCGCTGGCGGTTCTGACTCAGGACGCACGCACAACCGCAGGGTTCGAGCCGCAACAAGAGCCGCCCAGCACCTCGGAATTCAACGCCTTCACCTCGGCGATCGGGACGAACCCGCTGCTTTTTGTCACCACGGCCATTCAATTGCACGGCAACACGGCGATCTACACGACAGAAGAGGCGGCCGCTGAGGGCACATTGGACCTGTTGCCTTTTGCGATGCCGGGACAACAGCAAAAGGAGCTGGAAGCCCTTTTTGCAGACGTGGCGGAACAGGCCCGGCAGGACGGCACCACACCCGAACACCCCTTGGCCATCTACCTTTTCCGGATCACCGCGTCTGACAAATTGAGCTTTAGTCTCACCGGGTCCAATTGGACTGTCAGCGCCACCTTCAAGCGCCCGCCATTCGGCACGGAAAAGAAGCTCGAAATCCGGGTCGAACTGCAAAACGGTCTTAACGCCGTGCTGAAATGGAAGCCGGACCAATGGAAGGTCGAGGTTGCCGAGATCGCGAAGCATACCGATGTGATCCCCACATTCAAAGAGTGGATCACGGGGTTCAGCACGCCGTTTACAGAAACGCAATAAGACGCCGTGGCATGCTGTTTCCTGACAGAGAGCATTGCCACGGCAGCAGAAAAAGAGATGCGACGTGATGACTGATTTTCAACAGGACGATTTCGACACCTGGCTGGCCGCGAACAGGCCCGGATCCGAAAAGACGGAAATGGATCCTTTGTTGCGGTTCATGGGGGCCTTGGCCGACGGAACGCCGGTGGTGTTGAACAGCACGCTCACGGGGGCAAACGCGCAGCAGGCAATGGAGAAGGACGCCGCCTATTCCAGCGCGCCTCCGGGCCCTCCTGCGGTCGAAGCCCTGAAACAAAGCCCCGCCACAGGCGCGTCCATGATCATGACGCTGGCGCAGGAACAGTCTGGCTACAACCCTTCCGATCCGGCCCAGTTGGGGTCTGCCAGCATGTTCATGACGTATATCAATCAAGTCTTGCAGTGCCCGCTCTACTCGGCCGTGATCAACGATATCGTCAACCTCCAACTGTCGGGCAGTTGGGACCACGGAATTGATCAAATCCTTGGGTATTACGTTGGCATACCGCAGCGCGATCTGGACGCGATCCGTGAGAGCCTCGTGACCGTCGCTGCGGCGGCCTCTAGCAATCCGTCGACCAATCAGGTGACAAATCTTTTTGCACAGGCGACCCTTAGCGCAGGCGACACCATCGACGCCTATATGTATCAATCGAATGTTGTCATGCGCTCGACCCGGCACTCAGGTGGCAAGAACCAGCCCGATTATACAACAAATCAGGCCAATATGTCATTGCACCGGGTGCAGTTGCGATTTGACCAGGCCAATTGGCCGTCTCAGGCCGAGAACGTCTATAATGCGACCCACCAATCCCTGTCGGACTGGCTGGCAGGTGGATCGACGCCGACAGGAGACCTGCCCGACAACTGGGCACCGCGCTAGACATGTGGAAGTTTTCCGACGCACTGTCTCTGGCATCCGCCTTTCGAACCGTCTGAGCCAAGGGGCAGCAACGCGTGCAAGACTCTGAATCCATTGCCATTGTCGGGATCGGTTGCCGCTTCCCGGGGGGTGCGGCGACGCCCGGTGCCTTTTGGAACCTGTTAGAGGCGGGCATAGACGCCACCTGCGAGGTCCCCGCTGAACGCTGGAGCATCCAGCGGTTCTACGACCCGGATCCCGCGACACCGGGCAAGATCTATACCAATCGCGGCGGGTTCCTGCGTGAGTCGATCCGCGAATTTGACGCCCGTTTCTTTGGTATCTCCCCAAGGGAGGCCGCCCAGATGGACCCCCAGCAAAGGCTGTTGCTGGAGGTCGCGTGGGAGGCTTTTGAACACGCGGGCATCGTGCCCGATGATATGCGCGGATCGTTGACCGGGGTCTTTGTCGGTGGCTTCACCATCGACAACAAGATCCACCTGTTAAACGCGCTGAACCGCGAGGCGATCACCAGCCACACCGCCGTCAGCGCAACTCTGGGGATGTTGTCCAACCGGCTGTCCTACATCTACGACCTGCGCGGCCCCAGCATCACGACCGACACGGCCTGTTCATCGTCGATGGTGGCACTGCATCTGGCGGTTCAGGCGTTGCGGCGCGGGGAATGCGACACGGCGCTGGTCGGCGGCGTCAACGTCATGTTCCGCCCCGCCTACATGGTTGCCATGTCCAAGGGCGGGTTCCTGTCACCCGATGGCCGCTGCAAAAGCTTTGATGCTCGCGGCGACGGGTATGGCCGTGGCGAAGGGGCTGGCATGTTGGTGCTCAAGCCGCTGTCAGCGGCTGAACGTGACGGAGATACGATTCAGGCGGTAATCCTTGAAACCGGTGTGAATCAGGACGGTCGCACCGACGGCATCACGCTGCCGAATGTCGACGCACAGGCCGCGCTGGTCGAACGGGTGCTGGACCGGGCGCAGGTCTCGCCCGCAGAGGTGCAGTATGTCGAGGCGCATGGCACCGGCACCCGGGCAGGCGATGCCACAGAAGCGGAATCGCTGTCCCGGTCCATCGCCCGGAAACGGCCCGCCTCTGCCGGGCCGCTGGTGATCGGGTCGGCGAAATCCAATATTGGCCATCTGGAGGCCGCCGCAGGTGTCGCCGGAGTGATCAAGGCCGCTCTTGCCCTGAAACACCGCAAGATCCCCCCAAGCCTGCATTTCCGGACGCCACCGGACACGATTGACCTAGAGGCGCAGCGGATCAAGATTCCCACGGCCTTGCAGGACTGGCCAGAGGCCACGCGGGCCATAGCGGCGGTCAATTCCTTTGGCTATGGCGGCACCAACGCCCACGCGCTTTTGGCGGAGCCGCCAAAACAGGTTCAGACCCTAGCACCTGCGCCCGACCGGCCAATGGTCTTGCCGGTCTCCGCCCGCAGCGATGCCTCTTTGATCCGCCAATTGAAACATCTGCATCAGGTCATCAAGGCGCATCCCGGTACCAGCGTGCCAGACCTGTGCTATACGGCCGCCCGTCGTCGCTCACACCACCCCTTTCGGGCTGCCGTTGTCTGTGACGGCCTCGACCAAGTGCAGGGACAACTGAAAAACTTCTTTGCAGGCGACGACAGCGAACGTGTCTTTGTGCCGCCAACCGACAATCGCGTCTCGCCGAAACTGGCCTTTGTCTACACCGGGATGGGGCCGCAAAGCTGGGGGATGGCAGCCGAGTTGATCGATGCTGATCCCCTTGCCGCCAAGATGTTTGACCAGTGCGACGCGCTTTGGTTGGACCTGACGGGCCAATCCCTTAAACCCCTGTTCGCCGACCGGTCTGGCGCCCCCATGCAAGAGCCGATCGCCGCGCAACCGGCAAACTTTGTAACCCAAGTGATGCTGACAGAGGTCCTGCGGGCCTACGGCCTCACACCTGCTTCTGTTGTCGGACACAGCACCGGCGAAATCGCGGCGGCTTGGGCGAGCGGCACCCTGACGCTCAAGGACGCGCTGCGCGTGACATGGCACCGCTGCCGCCTGCAACAGACCTGCCTTGGTCAAGGGCGGATGATGGCCATCGGCCAACCAGAGGGTATGACACGCGCCGAACTGCCCGACGGGCTGGACATCGCGGCGGTCAACAGTCCGCGCTCTGTGACGCTTGCCGGAACAGAGGCCGCGCTTACCGACTATGCCCGTCAGATCGAGGCGAAGGACGGCTTTGCCCGATTGCTGAAAGTGGGCGTCGCCTATCACAGCAGGCAGATGGATGGCATCAAGGACGATTTCCTGTCGTCGCTGGCCTCACTTTCCCAAACCGCTCCGCAGTTGCCGCTCTATTCGTCGGTCACCGGGGCGCAGGTCAAGAGTGCTGAACAGGACGCCGACTATTGGTGGCGAAACCTGCGCGAGACCGTTCGATTTGCCGACGCCGCCGACGCGATGGTCGCGGATGGACACACGATTTTCCTTGAGGTCGGGCCGCACCCGGTTCTGGCTGGCGCGCTGGCCGAGATCCTCGCCGCCGCGCGCGTCAAGGGCGTCTGTGTTCCCTCGCTCCGACGTCAACGGCCAGAGCAGGTCTCGGTCGCCTCGGCCGTGGCCGAGATCTATTCGCATGGCGTGGATCTGGACTGGCAGCGGCCCTGCCCCTCTGGGGCCCGCGTGCATCTGCTCAGCTATCCTTGGGACCGCGAGGATTTCTGGAGCGAGTCAGAACTGTCTTCCCGCGACCGGTTGGGGACCAACGAACATCCGATCCTGTCGCGGTCGCTGGATCAGGCGACGCCCACATGGCAGGGGGAACTGACCCGCACCACACATGGCTTTTTGGCCGACCACTGTGTGCGGGGTGACCCGGTTTTTCCCGCAGCGGGATATGTCGAACTGGCGCTTGCCGCGCGCCGAAACCCCGCCGCCTCGACAGTCATCGAGGACATGAAGTTTGAGGCACTGTTGCCCAGTTTTGCCACGCCGATGGTGCGGCTGCATCTGGATGAGGCGAGCGGGGCGATTCAGATCTATGCCCGCGAACGCAGTGTGGACGCGAAATGGGGATTAAATGCCACGGGATTTGTCCGGCAAACCTCGGCGCCGCCGCGCCACGAAGGCGTTGACCTGAGTGCGATCAAGGCGCGCTGTGTCACGAGCTTTGACACCGCCGCCTTTTACCAAAAGGCCAAGGCGCTGGGGCTGGACTATGGCGCATCCTTCCGCTGTTTGCGCAGCGGACATCTGGGTGAGAATGAGGCGCTGTTCCAGTTACGTCTGGCCAGCACGGACACCCCCACGGCCAATGACTATTACGCCCATCCCGTCCTTTTGGATGGCGCTTTGCAGGCGGGCCTTGCACTGCAATTTGCCACGCAACCGGATGCGGGCACGGTATCGTTGCCCACCGGGATTGGCCAACTCCGCTTTCACAAGAAACTGGATGCCGAGGTTTGGTGCCACATCTGGCAACAGGGCTCCGACATCTCGCTGGCGATCTGTGACGCGCAGGGGGCAGCGCTGTTGGACCTCTCGGGTTTGCGGACCCGCGCGTTGCCCGTGGCGACGGTGCGGGGCCGGACTCAGGAGCAGGTGCTATACACCAGCCTTTGGGACTCGCCACGGACCACAAAACTGCCGGTTGCCAAGGAAACCACATGGCTGGTTTTCGCGGACAAGGCTGGCATTGCCGAGGGGCTTGGTGACCGGGCAGCGGATAACCTGATGACAGTGGTGACGGTGACCCCCGGCCCCGCGTTTGCCCGATTGTCACCGACAGAATACCAGATCGAGCGCAATAGCCCCGATGACATGCAAAAGCTGCTGAGCTGTCTCGGCGACCAAGAGCTTGCCGGGGTTATCTACCTCTGGCCCGTCGATATCCCGGATATCGGACCCGACACAGACCAAGCGACAACAGGGTGCGCGGATGTGGTCGATCTTTTGCACCTGATACAGGCGCTAAACACCCAATTCGGCGCTGCGGTGCCACCCTTGACGGTGTGTTGCGCCCAGTCGCAGATCGTCACGGTCGGTGACACAGGCCAAAGCGCTCCGGGCCAACACGCGGTCTGGAGCGCGATCCGCGCCGCCCAGCTTGAACTCAGGCAGATCGCGTTCCGTCTGGTCGACCTGCCGACGCGGAACGGTTTTATCGCGTCCAAACGCCTGATGCACGAACTGCATCTGGCGCAGGCCGATACAGAGGTGGCCTATCGCGGCGACTATCGCTTTGCCAATCGCGTCGTCCGGTTCGGGCCAGAACGCTATCCGGCGCGCACGTCAAAGACGGGCACCAGATACCAGTTTGCCTCCGTCAATCAGGGCGGCACCGAACGGCGCGGTCTTATCGAGATAGCACCACGCGCATTGGGTCGCGAAGACGTCGAGGTTGCCCTGCAATGGAACACAATCGGCGATTTTGACCACCGGAGCATTCAGAAACACGGCGCGCCGAACCTGCCGCCTCTTGCCCTGCGGTGTGCGGGGAGGATCACGGCGCTGGGGTCCGGGGTGACAGACCTCGTCGTAGGCCAGCCTGTTATTGTCCTTGCGCCGCAGGGCCGGGTAAATTCCCACCTGGTACTGCCCGCCGGGCAAGTGCTGGCCTATCCCGAAGAGATCTCGCCCGACGAGGACCGTGGCGCTCTGCTCGACTGGATGACAGCGCATCACGCGCTCTTTGCCCTGTGCGATGTGACACCGGGCGACTGGGTGCTGATCCATCAGGCAGAGACAGGTGTCGGATTTGCGGCGGCACAGCTCTGCCTTGCATCTGGCGCACAAGTCATCGCGACAGCGGGAACAGAGACGCGCCGCGCGGCGTTGCGCGACGCGGGCTGTCATGTGGTGAGCGACGCGCGCACGTTCGCTTTCCGTGACGCCGTCCACGCAGTAACTGGTGGGCGGGGCGCAGATGTGGCCCTGACCCCGCTTGGCGGCGAAATGCGGGTTGCCTGTTTCGATGCGGTGCGCCCGGGCGGCGCCCTTCTGGACTATAGCCCGGTCGAGACTTCGGGCGCTCAGATCCCGCTAAGCCTATTGGATCGTGGCATCCGTTACCTGCGTGCTGATCTGGCCCGCGTTTTCGCAGACGATCGCACGCTTGCCGAGCGCGCCTTGGCCGGTGTGCGTCTACTCTTGGCCGAGGGCGCACTGCGCCCGATCCCGGTCACAACCTTCCATCCCTCAGAGATCGAAAAGGCGCTCAACGCGTCTGTGCAGGACGGTCACATAGGGCGGTTGGCTTTGGATACCGGCGACAAGATCGTGCCGCTGATCGCACGTCCACAGCGGCAGATCGTACATCCGGACGCAGGCTATCTGATCACCGGCGGATTTGGTGGCATCGGCGTTGAAACGATCCGCTGGCTGGTCGACGCGGGTGCCCGTCATATTGCGGTGCTCAGTCGGTCCGGCCCCAAAAGCAAAGCCGCTCAGGCCATGTTACAAGAACTTGACGCGAGGGGCTGCACTCTGGTGCATCAAGAGATCGACATAGGCGAGGCCACATCCGTCGCGCAGGCCGTAAAGGCGTTGTCGTCGCAGATGCCCCCCCTGCGCGGAGTTATCCATGCGGCCGGCGTGTTGGCTGACACGGACATAGAGCAAATGACCGCTGATCAGGTGCAGACGGTGATGGCCGCAAAGGCCAGCGGCGCTTTGAACCTGCACCATGCCTTTGTGGACGCCGAACTGGATTTCTTTGTCTGCTACGGGTCAATTGCGGCCTCGCTGGGCAACATCGGCCAATACAACTACGCGGCGGCAAACGGGTTCCTGCACGGGCTGGTGATGGCCCGGCGTGCACGCGGTCTGGTCGGCACCTGCATCAACTGGGGGCCGGTGGCGGACTCGGGCATGGTGGCCGAGGATGACCGCATCGCCGAACGTCTTGCACGCGCGGGATTGTCCCCGGTGTCGATGGAGATGGTCTGTGACGTGATCAGCGAGGCAATCCAGCACCATTGGGTCAGCTTCGATGTCGTGGATATTGATTGGGCGACCTGGGGGCGGCAGGCCAGCACCAAGGATCGGCGTCGGCTTGCCAAGGTTCTGCCAGAGGGTCCGGCAGGCGGAGTCAACTCTGCCGCGGGATTTCGGGACCTGATCTACAGTCTGGACCCGAATGAGCGGCTTTCCACTATCTTTGCAATGGTGGTTGGGGTCACGGCACGGGTGCTGCGGCTGAACGAAAGCCAGATTGACGCCTCGGCCAACCTTGCGGATCTGGGAACGGATTCCATCATGGCGGCCGAGATCCGGCAGGAACTGGCCGCGCGCACCGATGTCAGCCTGCGAACGGTCTATCTGACGCGGGGGCCAGAGCTTGCCGATATTGCCAGACGGCTGGAGCTTGCCATCCTTCGGGGTGAGACGGTCTATTCCTAGCGATCCTGCGATAAGGCGGCGCCCCAAGCCGCGCAGGACCGCCAAACAGCACCGCCACCCCAGAGTGGTGGCCCTTTACGTTCGTGGGACCCGATGGATGAACATTCAATACGCCGGTACGTAGCCGATTGGCGCTATAGGCGCAGTTTGCACCTGTCCGGGCGGCGCATCCAAGATACGGTGCCCCCATGAATCGCCCCCTTCTGGACAACCAAACCGCCCGCCGTCTGTTTCTGGACCGGCACCTGTTGCTGCAACCCGGATCAGGACCCGGCAAAGGCGGCGACCTTGATCACGTCTTGCACGGCCTTGGGTTCGTTCAGGTCGACAGCGTGAACACGCTGGCCCGCGCGCATGACCTGATCCTGTGGTCTCGGCGTGGGCAGTACCGGCCAAAAGCGTTGGACGATCTGGTTGCGCGGCACCGGACAGCCTTTGAGCACTGGACCCACGACGCCGCGATCATCCCGATGCCGAGTTATCCGATGTGGCGGCTAAAGTTCGCGCGGGACGAGGCGCACATGCAGGCACGCTGGTCCCAAGGTCGGCGCGACGGCTGGGTCGCCGAAGTCGATACCGTTCTTCGGCACGTTGCAGACAACGGTCCAACCTGCTCGCAGGATGTTGGAACGCATGAAAAAAAGGGCACGGCCGGTTGGTGGGACTGGCATCCGTCCAAGACGGCGCTGGAATTCCTGTGGCGCTCTGGCCGCCTTGCGATCTGTCATCGCGAGGGCTTTCGAAAGTTCTACGATCTCAGCGAACGCGTGATCCCGGCAGAGCGTCTGAACGCCCGGATGGACGATGCCGAAACCGTGGATTGGGCCATGTCCGAGGCTTTGACCCGGCTTGGCTTTGGCACCAGTGGAGAACTCGCCGCCTTCTTTGACATCGTGACCCGGGAGGAGGCAAAGCTGTGGTGCGCAGCAGCGCTGACCTCCGGTCGTATCATCGAGGTAGACATCGAACTGGCCGACGGAACCCGGCGGGGTAGTTTCACGACCAAGGCTATCCTTGATCAGGTCGCATCCCTGCCCGATCCGTCGTCGCGTGTCCGGCTCTTGTCGCCTTTCGATCCAGCCCTTCGGGACCGCGCCCGGGCCGAACGGCTTTTCGGTTTTCATTACCGCATTGAGATTTTTGTGCCGGAACCCAAGCGCCGCTATGGCTATTACGTGTTTCCGGTGATGCAGGGCGATCGCGTGATCGGCCGCATAGATGCCAAGCGCCGCGGCAAGGTCTTGCAGGTTCTGGCCTTCTGGCCAGAAGCGGGCGTCCGGATGGGCAAGGCGCGCACGTCCGGATTGATCGCCGAGCTAGAGCGGGTGGCAAACCTCGCCGGAACCACTGACATTGAGTTCTTTGAGGACTGGCTGCGAGGATGAGCCCGCACAATTGTGCCACCGCCAAGTCGAGCCTGACCGTGACCATTTCCGACGCGATCAACCCCTTCGTGGGACATCGCAGACCAACCTAGTTGCCAAGGGGGCGGTCACATCTTCTAAGCCTTGTGCGGGCGTCCTTTTCCGCGTCCCGTCAGGGACACTGATCCGATAGACAGCCAACCGGGTTCTTGGGACAGGTCACTTTGGGCGGATGGGACTGTCTTAGTTTCAATTTCTTGACGGACTGCCCACGTGCCACTCAGTGACTTCGTTGCTTTCGGTGGTTGTGCTAGGCAGGTTGGGCTGTGACCAGCGGGGGAAGCAAATTGGCAGTCGAACGTTTCAGGTGGCTGATCGTGCTGTTGGGCGTGATCTGGGGGGTTGAGGTGATCAATCTGATCACGGGCTATGCACTCAACGGGTGGCTTGGGCTGCGGCCACGCAGTCTAGGTGGGCTGGACGGGATTGTATTCATGCCCCTTCTCCATGGCTCTGTGGGACATGCCGCTGCGAACACTGTGCCCTTGGTGCTGCTTGGTGGCCTGCTTGCGGTTACGGCCCGGCATGTCGCGCTGGCGGCTACAATCATAATCGTAGCCCTTGGCGGGCTTGGCGTTTGGCTCTTTGGCCAGACGGCGATCCATGTGGGCGCTTCGGGGCTGATCTTTGGCTGGTTCGGCTTCCTCGTGGCTCGTGGCGTGGTAGAGCGGCGTCCAGTCCCGATCTTGGCGGCTGTCGGGGTCGCGCTGGTATACGGAACGATGATCTGGGGTGTATTGCCCGGCCAGCCCGGCGTCAGTTGGGAATCCCACCTTTTGGGGGCCGCCGCCGGAGTGGTTGCCGCCGGCTTTCTGCGTGAGCCCACCTAGGCCAGACATATCTGTACAAACGTCTTGATCGCCGAGACCTTCGGCGCGGGGCAGCCTGCCGCCTGTGATCACTTTGCACCGCGCCATTCTTTTGAGATTTCACGCAGCGCCCCCTACGCAACCCAAAGATGCAATCTATGGTTGACTGAGTCTCGCTTTGCGGGAAAGCTTGCTGTCAGTTTCATTGCACATCGAAATTTGAGGCCAAAAATGTCAGATCAGATCCCGCCAACGTCGCGCCGTCAATTTCTTACCATGGCGTCCAGCGCTGCGTTGATTGCGGGCGCGCCGTGGCCCGCGCGGGCGAATGTGACACCGCAGGAAACCTATGAGGTAGCCCCGTCAGGTGCGCCTGTCGCAAAGGTCCGGATCTACCCGGCGCTTGGCATCAGCCGCGTCGGCGGGTCCGCCAAATGGTTCTATGCCCCCGAAGTACCCGGCCTGCCCGCCGACCCCGGCGAGGGCGGATTCAAGGACGGGCTGGAACAGATCAAGAAGCAGGTCCAGCGCTTTCGCGTTTATGCCTTTGACGCCGACAACCGGGTGATCGGCGAGATCACCGGCGACGGCATCACTTGGGGCGTGCATTTGGCCAACACCAAGGCCGGGTGGTACGGGTTCAACAACCCGCTCGACAATGGCGATCTGGCCCCCGGACTGCCTTCGCAAAAGCGCAACCAGTATTTTGTCACGGACGCCGACCGCGAAGAAAACCTGATGATCGACGGGCGACGTCTGGACATAACCGGTCTGAATGCCAACCCGGACGGCACGGACGCGGCTTATGCGTTTGAAGGCACCTTCTGGGGCGGACAGCCCGATGCGATACAAGTCGGCCTTGGGCAGTTGCGTACCGATGACGCGGGCCGCCTGCTGGTGGTGCCGCCGGACGGCGTGTCCAACTCTCCCAGTGGGGCCGCGATCACCAGCTTTGCGGACAACAACGCCTGGCATGACGACTGGTGCGATGGCCCGGTGACCGCATCGGTCGCCATTGGCGATCAGGTCTTTGAGGCCGAGCCCGCGTGGGTGGCCTGCGTTGGGCCGAACTTTGCGCCGGAAATCCCTCCGATCACAACGCTTTACGACGTGATTCAGGATTTGAATGTCGAGCAGGGCTGGCTACAGCCGCCCGACCTGCCGCTGTCATTCATGAAATACATCTATCCGAAGTTCCGCCGCGTTGCCCTGATGGAGTGGGTCACACAGGCGGCCAACCTGCGTCAGGGATGGCTGGCAATCGGCGATCTGGGCGACCCGAACTATGTGGCGCGGCTGGCCGATCCAGATCCCGCAAACGCGGAATTCCGGCAACAGATATTCGCGCTCTTCCGCGACCCATACAACGTCGGCGATGACGCCTATCTCGAAGAACGTCTCAAGATCCCGTACATGCTGGGCGACGGGGTGAACTACGACGGCAGCCCGTTGCAATGGTTCCAGTTCCCCAAGCTGCAGTATGCCTATCTGGAGGCTTGGGCCTCCGGGGCATTTGTAAACGACTACGACGGACAGGTCGCCGAAGATGTCACGACAGAATTCGACACCTTCGAGGACATCCCGCTGGACCTTCAGCCCGGCGCGCTGACTCAGGCCGCGCTGGAGCCCTGTTCAGGCGGGGCCTTTCACCCCGGCGTGGAACTGACCTATTACCTGCGGCTCAAGGAAATGTACGCCCGCAACACCGACCCCGAGGCAGAGCCGTTCCGCATCGCCTACGGCGACCGCCCCAGCCTGAACCAGAACCTTGGTCGCCTGCTGACGCCTCAGATTGCCTTTGACGGGTTCGGCGACACGCCGCCGCCTCTTGGTCCGCAGATGGCGGGCGATCTCACGCGATGGATGGGTCTGCCGTGGCAATGCGACGCCTTCAGCTGTCAGCAGGTTCTGATGCAGCAGAACTATCCGACCGCAGTCTGGTGGCCTGCCCTTTTGCCCATCGATGTGCTGCCAGAGGCCTATTACACCGCAGGCATGGATGACACGCTGTCAGAGGCAGAGCGCGAAAAGTTCTTTGCCAACCGGGTCAGCTGGTCGCGCGGCGTTGCCGGGATCGGCTATCACGCCAACGGCAGTTATTGGGACGGGATCACCAACATGATCACGCTCTGGCAGCGTATGGGGTTTGTCGTGCGCATGCCCTCGCCCAATGGCGATGTCTTTGTGGAACAAGGCCATGCTGACAACATGGAGACGCGATTCAGGTGGACACCCGATCAGGGGATGTTGCCGAATTGATCCACCGGGTCGCCGTTCTTGGCGGCGGGATCGCCGGGGCGGCGGCGGCCCTGCGTCTGGCGCAGGGCGGCGCGTCGCCGCTTTGGATCACGGGTACGCCACGCGCCGGTTTCAAACCCGGCGAGCATCTCAGCGCCGCCGCCCTGCCCCTGCTGAAGGAACTGGCCTCTGACGCCCTGCTGCGCGCCGAGGTCCATCGCCATGCCCACGGCACCTATTCGGCATGGGGCAGTGACCTGCTGGTCGAACGCAACGCCATTGTGCAACTTGAGGGCCCACCGACCGTTCTGGACCGCGCCGCCTTTGAGGATGCCCTTGCGACGCAGGCCGTCACGGCGGGCGCAGAGCGGATCGACGGCGACGTGGTCGATGTCCGTATCTCGGGGGACGCTTGGGAAATGATCCTTGGGGACCGGACCCTGAAAGTGCGTTTTGTGTTCGACGCAACGGGGCGCAAGGCTATCGTCGCCTCCAAATTCGCGCCCCGGTTTCAGGCCGACCGCCTGACCTGCCAATATGCGTTGTTCACTTGCCCGGCCCAAAGCACGCCCAGACCCGTCACCCTGATCGAGGCCGAGACGCGCGGCTGGTGGTATTTGTCCGTTCTGGCGGACCGGCGGGCGGTGGTGAATTTCTATTCGGACGCGGATGTGCCCGGCTTCGAGACCTCCCACCTCAGCCGCAATGCCCGCCAAACGCAGGCCATATCGGCCTTCCTGTCTGACTACGGCTACCAGATCAGCGGCGCGGCCCACCGGATCGCCTGCAACAGCACTTGGCTTGCCCCCGCCATCGGGCCGGGATGGGTGGCGATTGGCGACGCCTCTGCCGCCTTTGACCCGCTGTCATCACACGGGATGACCACCGCCCTGTGGTCCGCCATTCAGGCCGCTGACGCCTTTGTCGCGCAAGACCGCGCAAAGATGCAGGCCTATACTGACAATGTGGCGCGCGGCATTCAGGACTATCTACAGGCCAGAGCACGTATTTACGGTCAAGAACAACGCTGGTCGGACAGCCCGTTCTGGGCGCGGCGCGCAGCGTCCCGCCAATTGGCACCGGAACCGCTTGACGCAACCTGAGGCGTCAAGGAACATCGCCCATCCCCTGCTACAAATGCGGTCCAATTTTGGGTGACTGCGCGCAAATTCTCGCCTAGGTTGCAGAGACAGGTTTGAGTTCGGGTCAAACAATCGCCCGCATTGTTCGCGTTTTTTCCAACACCCCGATTAGGAGCCGTCCCATGACACCCGACCAGATTGACAGAATCGCCATTCACCCCGCGATCGGCATCGCGCGCATCGGCAATTCCGAAGACGGCTATTTCTTCGCACCAGAGGTAATCGGCGAAACTCCGAACGACCCGGACGGCTATCGCGATGCCGATGGCCGCATCAAGCGACAGGTGGCGCGGTTTCGCATCTACGCCACGATGACATCGGGCGAGGTACGCGAGATCACCGCCAAAGAGGCCGCCATCAATTGGCGCGTCGAGGTGGCGAACCTCAAGGCCGGTTGGTATGAGTTCCAGCACTGCATGGACCTGCCCCCCGAACAGGTGTTCGAGCCGCCGCAGCGCAACGCCAATTTCGACGGCGACGACCGCGAAAGGCTCAGCATCCGGCCAACCGCGCGACAGGTCTCGGGCTGCAACGCACAGGCCGAGCCGTTCAATGACGGCGACTTCTTTGGCAAGCCGATCTATCTGGGTGAGCTTCGGACAGATGAGGCCGGGCGGCTGATGTTCTTTGGCGGTCGCGGCAAATCCGAACCCATCGTGCCGGGCACCAAACCGGTCACATTTGCCAACAACCAAGGCTGGCATGATGACACCTGTGACGGGCCGGTGCGGGCCACCGTCACCATCGGCGGACAGGACTTTGAGGCCACCCCCGCCCATGTCGTTGTGGCACCGCCCAATTTCGGCCCCGGCCTGTTCAGCGTGGTTACGATGGACGACGTGGTGCGTGACCTGTTTTTCCGCGAGGGGATACTGGAGCCGCCCACCGAAACCAGCTTTACCCGAGATATCTGGCCGATCTTTGACCGGATGACAGGGCACCAGTGGGTCAACGAGGGCATCCTGCTGCTGGCAGGACAGGGTACGCCGCTGGATGCCCGCAACCCGAACGTAGTTTCGCTGCTGTGTGACCCGACGCCCGATGGCGAGGTCTTTCGCCGGAGCGTCTTCAACCTGTTCCGCGACAGCTTTACCCAGGCTCTGGACCCGGCGGCCTTGCCGCCCTTTTACGGTGACACCTATGGCGACAGGTTCCCAGACGGCAAGCTGGTGAACCCCGCGCGTGAGGACCTGTTCCTGACCCAGACGCAGTACCGGCATTTGCAAAACTGGGCGCATGGCCAGTTTCAATCGGATTGGCAGGGGATCCCGCCGATCCCCGCCTTTCACGACATCCCGGAACAGGACCGCCCCAGAGAGCTTGATCGCGCCGCCCTGCACGAATGCCTTGGCGGCCCATTCCATCCGGGGATCGAACTGACATGGCCGATGCGGCTGGCATCGATGTGGAACCCGGACATGCCGTACCGGCTGCGCCCCCTGCCCGAGGGAGAGCCCGTGCGTCAGGACTATGGCCTGAAACTCACGCGCGAACAGGCGCTGGCCTATGATGGCCCGTGGGGGCCGACCGGGGCGGGCAGCCTGACCCGCTGGATGGGGGTGCCGTGGCAAACCGATGAGGCGTCGTGCAATTCCGGCCTTGTCTACACGCCCAGCCGCTATCTCAGCTCGCCCAGTTTCTGGGGCGCGCGGGTGCCTAATCAGGTCATGCCCATCGAGGCGTACAACATCGCGATCACCCCGGGGCTGGCCCCACTTCAGGTGCAGAGGCATTTCAGCAACCGGCGCTTTTGGCTGCGCGATCTTCAGGGCACCGGCTACGCCGAGCGGATCGATAATATGGTCCATAAGTGGTGGATGACCGGACTGGTCGAAGCACACACCCCGCCCGAGGGCTCTGGCCTGCCCGATCCCTGCTTTGTCGAAACCGGCCGCGCCCCCAGCTTTTCCAGAAACGATCCCAGCCTCAAGCTGGCGCAGGATGTGATCAACCTGACCCTCGAAGAAGAAGTGCTGGCCGCCAGGGTCGAACGTCTGGAGGCCGAAGAACGCAAGGAGGTCGCACAGCCGACCGATCGCCGCTTTGGCCGTGGCGAGGTCTAGGTGAGCGATGTTCTGGTCGCGGGCGGCGGGCCTTCCGGGCTTGCCGCCGCGATTGCCTTGGCCGAACGCGGCGTCGACACCGTTGTCGTGGACAGCACCGGCGGCGTCTCAGCGCAGCGCGGCGAATTGTTGGCCCACGGCGCATTTGACATCATGGGCCGCCTTGGGCTGGCGCATGTCCTGACGTCGTCCTTACGGATCGAGGATGTCGTCAGCCGGTGGGGGGGCGCACGGACACAGGCCCATGACGGCGTGCCCGGTCTGGGGTTTCACGGCTGGGGCATCGACCGACAGGCGCTGTCGCTTGCGATGCTGGACCGGGTGAAGGGGTTGGGCCTTTCGGTTCTCAAAGCCCGGATCACCGCCCATGACCAAACAGCCGACGGATGGCGGGTCGAGGCCGCGGGCGCATCTGGCCCACAGGTGCTGCACGCCCGCTATCAGATCGACGCAACCGGACGGCCCGCAGCGATTGCACGGCGGCAGGGTGCGACGTTGTTACAAGACACCGACCTTGTCGCGGTCCTGTGGCACAGCGCCCAGCGCGGTTCGGCGCACATGCAGGCCGAGGCAACGGGCCAAGGATGGTGGTACGCCGTGCCTTATGCCGCAGGCCGGACCGTCGGCTTTGTCACCAGTGCCGCAACCGCTAAATCGATCAACTCCTCCGCCCCTGCATTTCTGGCAGAGTCGGAAGATACGTTGGATCTGGTTTCGACAAACCACCTCTCCCGGCCCACCGCCTTGATGGACTGCCGCAGCGCGCTGCTCGACAAGATGTCCGGCACGGGCTGGCTCGCCACTGGAGACGCGGCGGCAGCCTTTGATCCGATTGCCTCTCAGGGGCTGTTCAACGCGCTGTCGGGTGGGTTTTTCGCCGGTCACGCCACCGCAGATGTCCTGTCCGGCGATCCGGACGCTGCACTGGTCTATGAGGCGCTGGCCGCCCGCACTGCTGAGCGAACCCACACTATGACCCACCTGCAATACGCCGCCCGTCCCTGCGATACGCACTTTTGGCGTGAACGATCCGGACCTTTGGGGACCACTGCGCCCGCCGTCCGCAAAGATGCGTTTGGATGACCGGTCCGGTGCCAGTCATACTGCATCAGTAGGCGCGCATCACCTGCCCTTGTTTGGTCTGATCTACGAGCATTGGACCTGAAAGGCGTTTTCGCGTTATTGCTCCACCCCGCCATTCATGGCGGGACGGCACGCCGCCCCTGCCCGTTCCTGTGCCCGCCCCCCCCTCAGGCGCCGGCCACCGCCTGATAAACCGCGCGCTCGAAGGCGAGGAAACCTCCGAAAGAGACGCCATCGGCAAATGGCAGAATTTGCGTCGCCCAGTAACCGCCGATGCCATTGGTCCGGTCAATCCAATAATTACTGTTGGCCAGCCCGACCCAGCCGATGGACCCGCGGGGCGGCCTGTCGTGGCCTATTCGGAATTGATCATAAAGGTGTAGGACCCGTCCCTTTTCAGACCGGACCAGAATTCCACGTCGTTGGATAGCGACTGGATCATGGCCGGCAGCATGGCGACCTTCTGCGGTGGCACCAGCGCCGCTTTGACGACCCGTTCCACCGTCTCGGATTTCAACACGCGGCCACGTGGACCATTGCCATCGTTCAGCCACATGCGGATGGACTTCATGTACTCAAGCACCAAGCCATAACGGCCATGCCCGCCCATATCGTTCTTTGAATATCCGGCATAGCAAACTCATCCTTCAGGGTGACGCTCCCGTCTTCGCTACGGGCGTGGATCATCGCCGTCCGCGCCTTCATCGCGTCGGTGCGGGTAGCGGCGATATCGTCCATTTGCGGAGGTTTGAAAACACGCTCGCCCATGCCCTCGCCAAGCCGTTTGCCACGATTACCGTCGACCACCTGCCCCTCCCAGTCGGTATTGCTGTCGTACTCCAAATCCGTGCCGGGATCGAACAGCATCGGTGTCTCGGTGGACGCCTGCGATGTCGTGGCCGCAGAGGGCTGGCCGTGCTCTTCGGCCTTTCGCCTGAAGGCTAGGTTGAAACCGTCATGGCCAAAGCCTCCGGTGTAGCAGCATCAACTGCCGCGTGGTGACATCGGTCTTTGGGTCCCTCATACGGGGTGAGCCGTCCGCGTCAAACCCTTTGATGACCTGCAGCCTGCCGATGGCCAGAGCGTAGCCCTTGGCCGGTGCGTCGAGGTCCAGCAGCCTCTCTTCGACACACTGTAACGTGGTGGCGTCGGCGATGCTCTTGGTGGTCGAGAAGATGGCAAAGACCGTATCTTCGGTTATTGGGTCGCCGCCAAGCCGCCGTTCCCTTGCGACTGTCGAAACAGTTGGCCCCCTGTCATTCGGCGACTGTGAATGGTGGACCGGCAAAGCCGGTGCGGTCCTCCCCTTTCAAAAACGAGGCGGGGCCAAACCCGCGTGAAACCAATTGAGAAAACTAACCACAGAGTAGACGGGACGCCCCGTGGCTTTGGAAACGTCTTCGGCATAGGGAGCCATATTGGTGCACTCCAGAACAATCGCGCCTATGTTCTCGGTGGTTTCGACAAGTGTCTTGCCGGCCTCAATCATCTCTCTGCGACAAGCCTCAAAGTCCATTGATGGGAGATCTTGGAAAATTGCGCTTGCAAATGCACCGTCGCGGGGCAGCCCTGTCACGTCAGTATCCGGGCGTGCACCCACGGCGCAAAGATGTGCCGCGCTGAGGCTTTCCTTCGAAATTGTCAGGACCCCGGCGTATTGACCATTCGGCAGCAGCGCCTCGATCATCGGAAGTTGCATGAGGGGTGAACTGGCAAAGGGCACACCGATGGCCTCTTTGAGCTCTGCTTGCATAAGCGACAGAAATCCGCAGGAGGTTGTCAGCCCAATACAGCCTTCGGCCACAAGCGCGCGCCCGACTTTGACAAAGTCGTCGAACAGGTCCCGCGGATCGTCCAAGACGACTTTCCGGGCGCTGGCCCGACCAACTTTGCGCATAAGAACCGGGAAATCCCACGTGCCCTCATGGCCGATATCCCCCGGCGGGCGAGGGAAGTTTGTTTCAAGCATAAGGATGCCAACGGCGGCTCGTGTCATGTTGCGTCCTTATCTTGCGCGCACGATCGGCTTTTTTTCGGCCGTGTAGGGTTGGAGTTCTGCCAGCAGCAAAGCAAGGAATTCCTTGCCCAGTTGTGAGAGAGGGCGGGTGCCAGACGTGATCACAGCCATGTCCATCATGATCGGTGGTTCAAACCGGCGCGCGACAAAGCGGTTGTCATGGTCAAACTCCAGCCCAAACGGATCAATCAAAGCGACCCCCATGCCCTCTTTCACAAAGGCCAGAAGGTTCTTGAACAGATGCGAATGCACTCTTGCCTTCAAGGATACGTCTGCGCGCTCAAATGTCTCGCGCAATCGCCGCTGAGTTATGTGATCCGCCCCCATCACAAGAAACGGCTCATCCCTCAAACGCACTGGTGTTACCACATCATGGTGCCTGAGAGGGTTGTCCCTGTGCAGCGCGATCTGCGTTTCGACCTGAAAGGGAAAGTAATGCAGCGTGTCATACAAAATAGGCATTTCGGTAATGCCGATTTCAAAAAGCCCCGACAAAACCCATTCCTGGATTTTTGAACTGTACTGCGACTGGAACGAAATGTTCATGTCCGGTTTGTTCTTTGAAAACTCGGCGATGATCTTGGGAACGAACCCGAAAGAGATCGAATGCTGAGACGCAATCTGTAGCTGCCCCGCCTGCTTGTTTTGTAAGTCAACGACGGTTTGCGTGACGCGGTCCAGTCCTCGGACCATCGTGTCGACCTCGCGGTGCAAAAGTTCTGCCTCTGGCGTCGGGACAAGGCGACTGTGCAAACGCTCGAACAAGGTCAGCCCCGTCTCGCGTTCAAGCTGGGACAGCAAATTGGAAATGCCCGGCTGCGAAATTCCCAACGCTTCGGCGGCACCGGTCACGGTGCCGGCCTCAACGACGGCATGAAAAGCCTGAAGTTGTCTAAAACGGAGTCGCATGCGCCCTGCATCATTTCAAGTGATGCCGATGCTATAAATTAATATTGGAAATGATACCAACTGATTGTTAGCGTGACCCCAGCCTTGAGGGAACGCTGCCTGATGACGTCTGAGCATATAGTGATCATTGGTGCCGGCATTGTTGGCGCTTCGACAGCGATTTGGCTTCGCCGCGCAGGATACGAGGTCACGCTTCTGGACAAGGGCGAACCCGGCATGGGCGCGTCCTATGGGAACGGTGGCATACTTGCGAGTTGCTCCATCGTGCCCGTGACCGGACCGGGCCTGCTACGGAAAAGCCCGCGATACCTTGCCGACCCGAATTTTCCGCTGTTCATGCGCTGGGGCTACTTCCCCAAACTCGTTCCGTGGCTGATAAAATACATGTCGCACGCCAATGAGGCCGACACGCGACGTATCAGCCAAGGGCTCACAACGATCGTTGCAGACAGTCTGGAGCAACATCAGGCTTTGACTGCCGGAACCAATGCCGCAAAGTGGGTGCAGGAAAGCGCGTACAGCTTTGCCTACCCGGATCGAAAGGCTTTTGAGGCTGATGGGTTCGCTTGGGCCCTGCGCCGCGAAGCAGGCTTTGTGCCGTCGTTCATCGAAGGCGATGCCGTGCAAGAGGCCGAGCCGATCCTGGGCCGCGCAACCCGGTTCTTGGCTGTACTCAAGAACCACGGATTCATCCTGAACCCCGGCGCATATGTAAAAGACCTCGTGACGCTGTTCGAAGGCTCGGGGGGCAAGTTTGTGCGGGCCGAGGTCAAGGATTTCGAGCTTTCAGGCGGGCAGGTGAGCGCCGTGGATACCAACGTTGGACGCATACACTGTGACAAGGCAGTCATCTCGTCGGGCGTCTGGTCAAAGCCGTTGATGCAGAAACTGGGCCTCAACGTGCCACTTGAGGCAGAGCGTGGCTATCACATCCTCTTCAAAGGGCCGAGTGCAAAGCCCAACAATCCGATGATGCTGACCGCGGGCAAGTTTGTGGCCACGCCGATGGAACAAGGACTGCGCTGTGCCGGTGTGGTGGAGTTTGGGGGACTTAGCGAAAAACCGTCAAAAGCGCCACTGAAACTGTTGCGTCGCAAGGTGCAGCAGACGTTTCCAAATCTCACATATGACAGCGACGAAGAGTGGCTTGGCTTTCGTCCGGCGCCCGCAGACAGCCTGCCGCTGATCGGACAGCTTGGCGAAACTGGTGTCTTTACGGCCTTTGGGCACCACCACATCGGAATGACGGGCGGGCCGAAGACCGGCCGCCTTGTCGCCAACATGATCACGCAGGCCCATACCAACCACGATATGCGCCCGTTTGCGCCAATGCGCTTTACAGCGGGCCGCTAACCAAGAAACGTGCACTTACTCAGGGAGAGATAAAATGGATGCATTCACCAAGACACTCAGCACAACTGCAACGGCGGTAGCACTAGCGATCGCAGGCTCGGCTGCCACAGCCGAAAAATGGGACATGCCCATGGCCTACGCAGCAACCAACTTTCATTCAGAGATGGGTGTTGTCTTCGCGGATAAGGTTCGGGACTACACAGGCGGCGAAATCGACATCACCGTTCATCCCGGCGGCTCGCTTTTCAAAGGCGGCGAGATCAAGCGCGCTGTACAAACCGGTCAGGCCCCGATTGGCGAACGGTTCATGTCCGCGCACGCCAACGAAGCGCCGCTTTTGGGTTGGGACAATGTCCCGTTTGTCGCTGCCAGCTACGACACCAACGAAAAGCTCTGGCAAGCGGCCAAAGACAAGGTGAACGCCCAACTGGCAGATCAGAACCTTGTCACGCTCTACACCTGCCCGTGGCCGGGCCAAGGTTTCTACTTCGACAAAGAAGTGAAGTCGGTCGACGATACGCAAGGCGTAAAGTTCCGGTCGTACAACACGGCAACCGCGACCTTTGCCGAAGAACTGGGCATGATCCCCGTGCAAGTCGAAGCCGCAGAATTGAGTCAGGCTTTGGCAACCGGCGTGGCCGAAGCCTTTATTTCGTCCGGGTCCACCGGCTATGACCGCAAGGTGTGGGAACACCTGAGCCATTACTACAAGGTCAACGCATGGCACCCGCGCAACTATGTGATGGTCAACAAGGGCATCTGGGATGGCTTGTCCGCCGAAACCCAGGCCGCCGTCCAGAAAGCGGCTGACGAAACCGGTGCGGCCTGCGCGGCCAAATCCGCCGAGCTCGCCAACTGGTACTTCGAACAGCTTGAAGCCAACGGTATGACGGTCGAAGACGCCAGCCCCGAGTTCCTCGCAGAGCTTGAGCGCATCGGCGCCAAGATGAAGGACGACTGGGTCGCGGCCGCAGGCGACGACGCCAAGGCCATCCTCGACGCATACGAGGCCAACTAAAGGCCATGGCGGCGACCCTTCTTGATGAAGGGTCGCCACAAATAATTCCGGGGAAGCTTTGATGAGAGATTGGCAACCGTTTCTGGGGCTGCCCTTATGGGTTTGGCTGTTCGTTTTTCCAACGCTGCTGGCCCTTTATTGTCTTTGGCAGGGTCCCAAAGCCGCAGCGCTGTTGACGCCAGTCTGGAAATTGCTCGACAAGGTCTACAAGGCCGCTGGCATCCTTGCCGCGTGCTTTATGGTGTTGATCCTGCTGCTTATCATCGGACAGATGGTTGCGCGGTGGTCCAACCTTACCTTTCCCGGATCGACTGAATATGCAGGCTATGCGATGGCCGCGACCTCTTTTTTCGCTCTGGCCTATACACTCACCCAAGGCGGGCATATCCGCGTCTCGGTTTTGCTCAATCTCAATGAACATACCAAGTTCTGGCTCGACGCGGTGGCCATGTTGATTGCGGCTGTCACGGCGACCTATTTTGCCCGCTATGCGATCAAGACCAACATCATGTCCGAGATGCTCAATGATCGCACACAGGGACAGGATCTGGTCCCTGAATGGGTGCTGACTGTTTTTGCTATGTTTGCGACCTCCCCCGCCAAATGGGCAGAGTTGTGGGACAAAACCGGCCCCGAATGGGTCTATACACCTGTGTGGTTACCACAGTTGCCCATGTCGATCGGCACCGTGCTGCTGGCCATCGCGATATGGGATTACCTCACCCGCCTCCTTGCCTTGCGGGAAAGTCAAATTCACGGGGAGGTTCTGGAATGAGCGAGATATACGCAACAGTCCTCTTTTTGTTTGTTCTGTTCGCGCTGTTGGGGGGATCGGTCTGGATCGGCCTAGCATTGATGGGCGTCGCGTGGATCGGCATGGAGCTTTTCACATCGCGCCCCGCGGGCGATGCGATGATCACGACCATATGGACAGGGTCCGCCAGTTGGACCCTGACGGCGTTGCCCCTGTTTATCTGGATGGGAGAGATCCTGTATCGCACCCGATTATCGCAGGACATGTTCCGGGGATTGGCCCCTTGGATGCGGTTTTTGCCGGGCGGATTGCTGCACACCAACATCGCGGGGTGCACGATCTTTGCCGCCGTCTCGGGATCGTCTGCGGCGACGCTGAACATGGTCGGCAAAATGTCGATCCCCGAGCTGCGCAAGCGCGGCTACCCGGAATTCATGATCATCGGAACGCTGGCGGGGGCCGCGACACTGGGCCTGATGATCCCTCCATCGCTCACACTGATCGTTTATGGCGTCACGATTAATGAAAGCATCACCAAGCTGTTTATGGCAGGTGTCTTTCCGGGCCTCGTACTAGCGGGGCTGTTCATGCTCTACATCGTGTTCTGGCACTTCATCTACAAAGACCAGCGCCCCGAGCCTGAGCCCGCCATCCCGCTGAGCAAACGTCTGGCCGAAAGCCGCTTTCTGCTGCCACTTTTCGGGCTGGTGTTTGTCGTCATCGGATCAATGTATCTGGGCTATGCCACCGCGACAGAGGCCGCCGCCGTCGGTGTGGTCGGGGCGCTCGCCCTGTCAGCGATGCAAGGCTCGCTGGATTGGACGACGTTCAAAGAGGCCCTGATGGGGGCCACGAAAACCTCTGCCATGATCGCCTTCATTCTGATGGGCGCCGCCTTCCTGTCGCTCTCTATGGGCTTTACCGGGCTGCCGCGTGCCCTCGCTGAACTGATCGACAGCTATAACCTGTCACCGGTGGCGCTGATCGCCGTGTTGACGGTGTTCTACCTGATCCTCGGCATGTTCATGGACGGGCTGTCCTCTGTCGTCCTGACAATGGCGATCGTCGAACCGATGATCCGAAGCGCCGGTATCGATGTGATCTGGTTCGGTATTTTTCTAGTTGTGGTCATCGAAACCGCACAAGTCACACCGCCCATCGGGTTCAATCTCTTTGTACTGCAAGGGATGACCCGACATGAGATCGGCTATATCGCCAAAACAGCGATCCCTATGGTTGGCCTTATGCTTTTGATGGTGGTGATCCTTGTGGTCTGGCCAGAACTGGCGACATGGCTGCCGGACAACATCCGCAAGGGACCCGGAGGCTAAACCGCTGCTCACATCACTGGGGTTCTTTGCCCGCCACGGACGCTTTGTTTTGGTGGCCGGGCTTGTTGCCGGACTAGTCCTGCCGCAAGTGGCGCTGGCGCTGCGCCCATGGCTTAGCGAACTGGTCTTGGTCCTGCTGTTTCTCACGGCGTTCCGTGTCGGCCTGCCCGCCGCAAAGCAAGGGTTCGGCCATGCACGGGAAACGCTCGCCGTCGTGCTGGCCTATCAATTGGCCCTGCCTTTGCTCTGTGTCGGGACTTTCGCCCTGTTCGGACTGGCGCAAAGCCCGGTGGCCATCGCACTGACGCTTATGTTTGCGGCCCCCTCTGTCACAGGAAGCCCGAATATGTCGGTCATGCTTGGCCATAGACCGGAACCCGCGTTTCGGTTGTTGATACTTGGCACATTGATACTGCCCCTCACCATCATTCCCATCTTCTGGCTTTCTCCAGAGTTGGGAAGCCTGCAAGCCGCAATCGAGGCCGCCGCGAGACTGGGCCTGTCGATTTCTGCTGTGGTCGCATTGGCCTTTGCAGGTCGCGCGTTTGTCAGACCCGACATGAGCACGACCGAGCTTCAAGCCGTTGACGGTGTGACATCGCTCGCCCTTGTCGTGATTGTTGTTGGGTTGATGAGCGCCGTTGCGCCCGCGATCTCCGCAGAGCCGTGGCGTCTTGCAGGCTGGATGCTTGTGGCCACGGGCGCGAACTTTGGGATGCAACTTCTGGCCTACGCGGCACAGCGTTTCTTGGGAATAGGCGAAAACGCTGCTCCCAACGCCTTGGTTGCGGGGAACCGAAATGTTGCGCTGTTTCTTGTCGCGTCAAGCGCGACCCAATCTGAAGAGTTCCTAATGTTTCTGGGGTGTTACCAATTCCCTATGTATCTCACTCCGATCATAATGCGCCCGGTTTTCCAGGGACCCGCACAATCTTGCTGACGCAATATCTACGGTGTCCTGGGCTCAGGGCCAATTGTTCCCTTGACGATCTCTGCGTTCGGGACCCGCCATGGCAATGGCCCCTCCAGCCGGTGTCGAATTGTGCAGTCATGATGTTTTCAGGAAGCAGACCAAAAGCTACTATTCTTCGTGGCCGCTGACAGCGGAGCCGAAAGTGTCTTTGTCAGATGCGGTTTCACGCAGATACCCACATCTGTAACTGCGTCAGACCCGGTTTGCCTAGAAAAGCTGTTCCAGCAAGGCGTCGATTTCTAGCTGGGTGATCCCATCGATACCGCAGGTCGGAGACCGGACAAAGGCTGTGGCGATCACTCCGCGACGTTGCAATATCTGCTTGTGGACATGGTAAAACAGGTCCCCGTCCTGCGCGGCCAGCCGGTTGATCGCCATGATGCGGGAATCGAACCGTTCACGGGCGGCTCCTGCCCTGTCGGAGGTCAGGTCATCCCAGACCGCCACGAAATCCTCTGGCTGGCTGCAGAAGGGCATGGTGCCCCGTGCGCCACGGCAGAACTCTTCAATCATGTAGCTGCCACCGGCACCGCCAATCACGGTCAACTGCCCGGCCACCTTGTCTGCCATGCGGAGAACCTGCGGGACTGTCGGCAGGGTCTCCACCTTGATGGCCGCGGTGCGGTGTGCGTGCAGAACGATCCGGCGGGCCATTTCTGCACCTATGGGGGCCTGCGGGACGTCCTGCAAGATAATGGGCAGAGTCGTGGCCGCATCGATCCTTTCAAATAGATCCAAAACCGCCTCAGGTCCGGTGGGCATGAACGACACCGGGTAAATCATCAACCCATCCGCGCCCAACTCTTCTGCCCGGCGCGCCTGCGCAACCGCGATATCGGTCCCCGGAGCCGAAGAGTTCATGACCACCGGAACGCGTCCCTTCACCGTGTCGACCACAAGCTTCAGCACCAGATCGCGTTCGTCACCGGTCAGCTTGAAGATTTCGCTGCCCAGAGCGATGCCTAGCCCGTGAACACCGGCGGCAATATTGAACTCGACAAGGCTTTGCAGGCTGTCGGTGTCAATCCGGCCCTGGGCGTCGAACGGAGTGACGAGGATCGGGATGATCCCCTGAAAATCGGTCATCGGCATTCAATGATCCTTTGGCAGTGTGGCAGCATGGAAGGCGAAGACATCTTCGACCTCGGTTTGAATCGGGCGACTGTCGGGGTGACATTCCATCAGCGGTTCCATCGCCGCCCACCAACGCCACTGGATTGGGTCCGGTTCAGAAACGGCAGCAGGCTCGTCCCGGTCCTGAATCGCGATCAGCGTCAGGCCGTGGCGGTGAATGGTGAAATTGCGGATGCCACTGGCACGCATCAGATCCAGCAATTCGGGCCAGATCGCGTCGTGCCGGGCCTTGTATTCGGCCTCGCATCCCGGTTTCAGGGTCATCAACCAGACACGCCGGATCATGCCGCCGCCAGCCGGTTGTCATGGATGTAGTCCCAGAGGATGTCGTACCCCAGCCCCGCTCCTTGCGGCAGAGGGATCATCCCATCGGCATCCATCGGGTCACAGTTGGCACGCAGATAGGGGTGCGGTGCATCGTAATCGACGCCGGGGGCCAACAAGCCCTTTTCGTAGTATTCGCTGGTGTCCTCAGACGTGGCCCCCATCGCGTGCAGGTTGCCCCATCCCGCCATGTGGATTTCGCATTTGATGCCGTAGGCCTCACAGACCACGGCGGTTTTGCGACAGCCGGTCAACCCGCCACGCCGCACGTCCATACGGCTCATGTCGGACGCACCGCGCAGGATCCATTCAGCGCGGGTGAACACGCCGCCAGCGGCGATTTCCGGTGCCAAAATCGGGATGGACAGTTCACGGCAGAGCCGAACATAGCTTTCGACGCGGTATTCGGGCATCGGATGCTCGAACCAGTAGAAGTCCAGCTTTTCCAGTTCGCGCCCGACTTTGATGGTCTCCTCGAGTGTGTGATAGGTGCCCCAAACATCGTACATCAGCACCATGTCCGGCCCGACGGCCTCTCGCACCAAATGGCAGGTCTCGATGTCGGCCTTGATATTAGAGGGCCGACCGGGTGTTGGCTGGCCCGTTTCCGGGTTCCAGAAGTAGTGTGGATGGATCTTGTAGGCGGTGTACCCCTCGGCCTGACAGGCCAGCGCGTGATCGGCATAGACCTGCGGTGATCCGATGTTGGGATAGGTCGAGGCATAGGCCTTGACCTTATCGCGCGCCCCGCCCATCACCTTGTACACCGGCTGGCCGAAAGCCCGGCCAGCCAGATCCCACAAGGCCAGATCGACAACGCTGGCGACGACTTCGGGAATGTTGGCCACCCAAAGCCATTTCCAAATCATTTCCCGGTCGAAAGGATCCTGCCCTACGAGCAGGCTCTTGATCCGACCGGTCAGCATCTGTTGCTCGACCATGTTCAGCCCGTCCTGATCACCGTGTTTGCCACCGCCAAAAAAATAGCCGGTCAACCCTTCGTCGGTGTCGATGCAGGTCACGGTCTGAAGCACCTCCGCCCGTGGGATCAGCCGACCGTGGCCAATATCCCATCGGTCGGCATAGGTGCGAAAGGGGACGACCCGTACATCCGTGATACGCATCAGGGTCAGCCCAGCCGCGCACCGGTTGCCGCATCAAAGGCGTGCAGCCGCCCCGCTTCGACGGTCAGATGCTGGGTGTCGCCGTGTTTCAGGTTGACCCTGTCGCGTGTCGAGACCAGCGCCGAATGTCCGGCAAGATCGACGACGAACTGGATTTCGGCCCCGGTCGGCTCTACCACGGTGACCCGTGCAGGCGTGCCGTGGTCGGACAGGATAAAGTGTTCTGGCCGCACCCCGGCGGTAAAGACCTGACCCTCAGTCAGCTCTGCGGGCGCCGGGGCCAACACAGCGCCATTCTCCATCACCGCCTGCCCGTTCTGCACTTTGCACGGCAGGAAGTTCATCGCCGGAGAGCCGATAAACCCTGCGACAAAGCGGTTTGCCGGACGGTCGTACAATTCCAACGGTGCGCCAACCTGTTCGACATGCCCGTCCTTCATCACCACGATCTTGTCGGCCATGGTCATCGCTTCGATCTGGTCATGCGTGACGTAGACGATGGTGGTGCCAAGACGCTGGTGCAATTCCTTGATCTCGGCACGCATCTGCACGCGCAGGGCGGCGTCCAGATTGGACAGCGGTTCGTCAAACAGGAACACCTTGGGGTCGCGCACAATGGCGCGGCCCATGGCGACGCGCTGGCGCTGTCCGCCCGACAATTGCTTGGGGAAGCGGTCAAGCATCGGCGTCAGGCTGAGGATCTCGGCGGCCTTGCGGACCTTTGCGTCGATCTCGGCCTTGCCGACCTTCGCCATCTTCAGGGCAAACCCCATGTTCTGGGCGATATTCATATGCGGGTAGAGCGCATAATTCTGGAATACCATCGCGATATCCCGGCTCTTGGGGTGCAGGTGTACGATGCTGGATCCGTCAATGGCGATTTCGCCGCTGCTGATGGTCTCCAACCCGGCGAGTGAGCGCAGCAGCGTGGACTTGCCGCAGCCCGAGGGGCCGACCAGAACGACGAATTCGCCGTCAGAGACATCAAGATCTATGCCGTGAAGAACCTCAACGGCACCATAGGATTTGCGAATTTCACGAAGTGCGACTGAACCCATGTCAGACCTCCTTCAAAAGGTTTGTGGCGCTATGGCCATCGAAGTGTTGTGCGATGTTGGCGGGTGGCTGGTTCCCGGCGACGCTGGCGGGAACGCAAACGCGGCCCGCGCGGAAGACCGGCGATGCCCCCATCAACCCGTAAAGAGACGACCCTTCGCCGCGATCCACGAATTCGACCACGGGATCGGACTGTCGCGCCGCTGCCATGGCCAGCGCCCAAGGTTGTTCGCAGGTGTTGTGCAGGATCACCGGCACATCGGCCTGCCGCGCCATATCGAGGATGCGCAAGCATTCGGTGATGCCCCCGGCCCAGGCGACATCCGGCTGCAGGATGTCGACAAGGCCTTCGCGGATCAGTTCGGCACAGTCCCAGCGCGTAAAGCAGAAGTTGCCAAGGGCAAGGCGTGTCTGGCTTCCAATCTCTGCCTTTAGCCGGCGCAGGCCCTCCATGTCGTAGGGCGGCAGTGGATCTTCAATCCAGTAGAGATCGTGCTGGGCAGCCGCCTCGGCGAACCGCAGGGTATAGTCGGCGTCCCAAGCCATGAACGAATCCAGCATAATACGGCCTTGCGGCCCCGCCGCTTCGCGGAACGTGCGCATGTAGTCGACATTGGCCTGAAATCCATGTTCGCCCGCATCCGGGCCAAAAGGCATCGCAGCCTTCAAGCCCCACCAAGCATCGCCCCCATTCGCCTCTGGCTGTGGCGTCGTGCAATAAACCGGCAGGTCGGTTGCCGTGCCGCCAAGCGCCGTGATCAGGGGAACGCCAAGGGTCTTGGCGTGCAGATCCCACAGCGCGATATCAACCCCGGCCACGGCCATCATCGAAAACCCTGATCGATCACACGGCAGCAAAGAGTTGAACATCTGGTCCCAGACATCTGCGATGTCATGGACCATTGTCCCCTCGACCAGGCGCGAAAGGTGTTTATCGATGATCAGCGCAACGATCTCACCGCCGTTTGTGCAGGACCAACCGACGACACCATCATCGGATTCAACCCGCACAAAGACCTTCTTGCTTGGCCACATCCAACTGGACCGGTTCTCACCAAACTGGGGCCAGCGGGACATGGGAGAGGCGACGCGGCTGGTCTGCAACTTTTGCGTCTGAAACCCGCAGTCAACAGCGCGGGCCTGAATGGATGTGATCCTCATCCTTTCACCGCCCCGGCCAACAGGCCGCGTGTGAAATAGCGTTGACCAAAGAAGAACACGACCATGATCGGCATCGCCACCAAGGAGGCAGCTGCGCCAACGCGGTTGAACTCGATGGTGAACAGTTCGACAAAGCTGGCCAAACCGATGGTGACGGTCTTGTTGTCAGAGCTTTCCATCAAGATCGACGCGAAGGCAAATTCGCTCCATGCGCCGACAAAGTGCCACATGGCGGCCGTGATCAGCGCGGGCGTGGCAAGTGGAAGCACGATCCTGACCATGCTTTGCAACCGGCTGGCGCCGTCCATCATCGCAGATTCTTCCAACTCGAACGGGATTTCACGCAGCGAAGACGCGATGATCCAGGTCGCGAACGGCAGGCCGAAGGCGGAATAGAGCAGGATCAGGCCCAACAGGGAGTCCTGCAGGTTCAGCGAGTTCATAAGTCGATAGGTCGGCAACAAAAGCGCTGCGCCCTGAAACATACGGCTGATCAACAGTCCGCCCAGGATCAGGTCCCGCCCCGGGAAATGCAGCCGGCTAAAGGCATAGCCCGCGAGCGTCCCAAAGATCAGCACCAGAACCGTCGAACTGACCGCGACGATAAAGCTGTTCGAGATCAGCGTGGGCCAGCGCAGCAGTTGGCTGGACTGCGAATTGGCGTCGAACAGGGCAGTGTATGCCTCGATCGTCGGGGCTTGCGGCCAGAAGGTCAGTGGCAGGCTGGCCAGTTCTCCGGTCGTCTTGAAGGAGGCCAGCACCAGCCAGAAGATCGGGAATAGAACATAGGCGGCAATGATGGCCCCGACCAGGCTGAGACCCAACCAGTATAGGGGGCGCGATGACTCGTTCATTTGCTTCCTCCCGCGGCCCAGGACCGGCGGTTGATGTAAAGGTAAAGGCCGACGACACACATCAGGAAGGCAAGATTGACGACCGACATGGCCGACCCGACGCCCCAGTTGAAGAACGTAAAGCTCTGCTGATAGATGTACGTCGACATGATCTGGCTGGCGTTTGCGGGACCGCCGCCGGTCATGACCCAAGGCAGGGTGAATTCGGCAGTGATCCAGATCATCGAGATCACCGTTACGGCCGTCAGCGAAAAGGCAATGTTCGGCAGGATCACGTTGCGGAACCGTTGCAGGCCGTTTGCGCCGTCCATGCGGGCCGCTTCGATCTGTTCAGCCGGAACCGACCGGATCGCCGCGCAGAGGATCAAAGCGACCAAGGGCATCTTTCGCCAGACCAGCACGATCACCAGCATCCACATCACAAGGGTCGGATCGCCCAGAAACGAGATGGGCTTTTCGGTCAGTCCGGTGCGGGTGAACGCATCACCAATCACGCCCACCTGTCCGTGCAGCATCCATTTCCACGCCATGGCCGTCACCACGTCCGGCAAGACCCAAGGCAGAAGGATCAGCGCCCGCAGGCCTGCGGTCATCTTGGAATCGATGGCCAGATAGGTGCCCACGGCAAGACCGGTGAGGACACAGAAAAACGTCCCGCCCAGAATCCAGATCGCCGTGTTCTTGACCACGGTCAGGAAGACGGGATCGGCCCAGAGGGCGCGGAAGTTCGTCAAGGTGCCGAACCCGCGCTCTTGCCCCATTACAAACTGGGTGAGGCTAAGCGTGGCGACGTCCCACGTCGGCCCAAGCACAAAGGCAAGGACCGCGGCGACGACCGGAAGGATCATGAAATAGGCAAGCCATACGTCACTGCGACGATTCATCGTTTGGCCTTTCGAATGGGATTGGGGTGCGCAGGTGCCGTCAGGCGGCCCGCGTCGACAGGGCAAGGTCCGGCGGGCAGGGAGAAACCCGCCGGCCCCGCCGGTGTCAGCCGCGCAGAAGGTCGATCTGCGCCTGGGCTGCTTCGTTTGCGGCGTCCAAGGCCTCTTGCGGTGTCTTGAGGCCCAGAACCACTTGCTGGATCGCCGTGGCGAGCGCGCTTTCAACCGCTGAGACACCAATGAACCGTGGCATCGGCTCTGCACCCGCAAAGAAGCTGCCCTCGTTGTAGGCAGAGACCCAGTTCGGCCAGACTTCCGCCAGCGCGGGGCTGGACCACGCGTCTTTGCCTGCGGGCACGCGGGCGATCTCGGGGTTGCCGCCCCATGTGTTGAGCTGTTCGTTCTGGGTCCAGAAATCGATATAGGCCAGGGCCGCCTCGGGGTTCTTGGTGCGGGCCGAGACCATCAGGACAGCGGTGCCGTCCATGATCGCCGCAACAGGCGGATAGCTTCCGCTTGCCGCATCGGGCCGCGGGAACGGCGTGCCTTCCCAGTTCAACTCTTCAGGCACGGGCCACGGAGTGTTCAGCCACGACAGGCCGATCCACATTGCAGCGCGCCCCTGCCCGAACAACTGCGCCGTGTCGCGGAAGTTTGTTTCTGTCATCGCGGTTCCCGGCGGGGTCGATCCATCTGCGATCAGATCCGCGTATAGCTGTAGCGCATCGACCATGCCGGGATCATTCAGCAGGACCTTGTCCGTTTCCTCATCAAACACGCGCCCGCCGTTTGCATAGGCGATGCCCTCAAAGATATTGATGTCGACGGGTGCCGTGGTCGCCGGAAAGGCAATGCCGGGACGGTCGGGTTTGGTCATTGCCTTGGCGTATTCACGCAACTCGGCCCATGTCTGCGGCGGCCTGTCGTAGCCCGCCTCTGCCAGGGCATCCATATCGACGGCAAGGAAAGTCGCCATGTCGACGTAGGTCGGCACGCCGTAAAGCTTTCCTTCGTGCATGCCAGAGGCCATGACCTCGGGCACAAGACGCGACTTCCAGTCCTCGATCTGGCCGTCTTCGGCAATGTCATCAAGCGGCTGGACCAGTCCGAAACCGGCAAATTCGGGGATGTCCTGCCCGAATGCGATGACAACGTCCGCCAAGCGATTCGTCTGGAACCCCGCGAGGATTTTCTGGCGGCGAATCTGGCCGTTGAAGAACGAATAATCCAATTGGATGTCAGGGTTTTCCGCAAGGAAGCGGTCGTTGGCGGCGGGCCATGCCTCCACCTCGGCGGGTGTGCCGCCAAATTTCCAGACCGACAGCTTGCCGGACGCCGCGTGCGCCCTTCCTGCCGGCAAGACCGCACTTGCGGCCAACGCGGTGGTGCCCGCCAGAAAACCCCGTCTGCTGAGATCAAGTTTCATCGTTTCTCCTCCCGAGTGAATGAATTGCTTTCCGAACAAATCGAAATGACACTCGTATGTCATTTGACCTTGACGCAGCTTTATGCCCATGACATTCGTATGTCAACAATCTTGTAAAGCGTATCAGTATTCGCCGATCATGCGTCGGGAATGCGAGGGGAGGCGCTCATGCCGTCTGGAAAAAAAGTAACGCTAAAGGATGTGTCGGCGGCGTCGGGCCTGTCGCTGATCACTGTGTCACGGGCGCTTCGACGCCCCGAAACCGTGCAGGAAGAAACCCGAAAGAAGGTCCTGAAGACGATAGACGAGATCGGCTATGTGCCAAATTTGATGGCGCGGTCACTGGTGTCGAATCGATCCAACATGATCGGCGTTGTCGTTCCGATCCTGACCAGTTCGCTGTTTGCCGACTTTGCCCAAGGGGCAGAGACCGTCCTGAAAGGGGCGAACCTGCAAATGCTGCTGGGTGTCAGCCAACGCTCCAGAGAGCAAGAGGCAGAGGCGGTTCGTACCTTTATCGCACGTCAGGCCGATGCGATCATCGTGACAGGCTTCACCCATTCCGATGCTTGCCATAAGTTGCTTAAAGCCTTTGACGGTCCGGTCGTTGAAACATGGAACCTGCGACCCGAGGCACTGGATATTTCCGTGGGTTACAGCAACTTTGACGCCTCGGCGGACATGACCCGCTACCTGATCGACAAGGGCTATCGGAATATCGCCACAGTCGGCGGCGCGTTTGAGAACAATGATCAGGCGACGGATCGCCAGAACGGATTTCTGAACGCGATGCGCCAAGCAGGCCGGTCTGTCCCGGCCGAGAACATTCTGGCCGTTCCCAACCCGACAACAATCGAAAGCGGCGGTCCGCTGATTCTGTCCCTGATGGATCGAAAGGACCCGCCGGATGCCGTGTTCTTTCAGGCCGAACTGCCCGCCCAAGGGGCGATGATGGCCTGCCTGTCGCGGGGCATTCGGGTTCCAGAAGACGTGGCAATCGCCGGCTTTGGTGATCTCAGCATTTCTCGGCTGATGCCGGTTCCGATGACCACCATCAAGATCCGCGCCGAGGAAATGGGACAGCGTGCGGCGGAACTGGTGGTGCAACGGCTCAACAAGGACGAAGTCCCCACTTCCGTCGAAGACGTCGGCTTCGAACTCATGATCAGGAAAAGCGCATGACATCTCAAAACGACACTGCGTCACGGCCAATCCGTGCCGCCGTCATCGGTGCCGGGCATTTCGCCTACCGCGTCCATATCCCCGTCCTGAAATCGCGCCCGGAGGTGGTGCTGGATTCCGTTTGCCGGATCGGGGCTGAGGAACTTGGCGTGATTCAGGATGAATTCGGCTTTGCCTTTGCGTCCGAGGACTGGCGCGATGTTCTCGCCCGCGACATTGATGTCGCCGTTATCGCAACACCGCACCACCTGCATTTTGAACAGGCAATGGCCTCTCTGGACAAGGGGTGCCACGTTCTGGTTGAAAAGCCGATGTGCCTTGATCCCGAAGAGGCTTGGGCGCTTGTCGCAAAGGCCAAAGAGGTCGGGCGGGAATTGTTGGTGTCCTACGGCTGGCATTACAAACCCGGGCTAAAGACGGCTCGGGATCTGATCGCGCGGATCGGCAAGATCGAGCACGTTCTTTGTCATATGGGGTCGTTTACCCGTGGCGTCTTTGCCGGCTCTGGCGGGGCGTCACGTTGGCAGCACATCCGTATCCAGCCCGAAGCGGAAACATGGCAGAACGCCGATACCGGGGGCGGCTTTGCATACGGCCAACTCAGCCACGCCCTAGGGCTATTGTATTGGCTGACAGATTTGCAGGCCGCATCGGTCGGCGCTGTCACATGGAATGCGCCCAGTCAGGTCGATCTGCATGACGCCGCCACGGCGACGTTCACGAACGGCGCAACCGGGGTGTTTTCCGGCACCTGCGGTGTCCCGCATGGACACGGTTTTGAACTGGATATCCGCATCTATGGCGCGCACGGGTCCGTTCTGATCGACATCGAAACAGAACGGATGATCCTCAAACTGCCCGATGGCGTGGTCGAAGATCATTCCGTCGACCCCGGCACCTGGACCTACAGCTGCGAAGGTCCGGCCAATGCACTGGTGGATGTCGCGCTTGGAAAAGGCGGCAGTGAAAGCCCCGGTTCAGTCGGCGCACGGGCAGTCGAAACGCTGCACGCACTTGTAACCTCGTCACGCGCCGGGGGGCGCATGACGGCAATCACATCTAAGGAAGGGCACCTCGTTGACCAAATATGATTTCTCGAACCAGACCGCCATTGTCACCGGCGGTGCACAGGGGATCGGCGGCGCAGTGACCGAACTGCTGGCCGCTCAGGGTGCCCGCGTCGCGATCTGGGATATGGATGCGACCTTGTCACAGGAAACTGCCGCACGGGTCGGCGGCGACGCCTTGGCTGTGCAGGTTGATATTTCCGATTGGGACAGCGTTCAGGCGGCGATGGCCAAAACGCTTGACGCCTGCGGGGGCGTCGAAATTCTGGTCAATTCCGCAGGCATCGCAGGGATGAACGCGCCGCTGGCGGACTACCCGGTCGATGAGTTTCGAAAGATCCTCGACATCAACCTCTACGGCGCTTTCCTTGTGAACAAGGCCGTGACGCCGGTGATGACCGAAAAGGGATACGGGCGCATCGTCAATATCGCCTCGGTCGCCGGCAAAGAGGGCAATCCCAACGCCAGCGCCTATTCCGCCAGCAAGGCCGGGGTGATCGGGTTGACCAAATCGCTGGGCAAGGAACTGGCCGGGCAGAATATCTCTGTCAATTGCGTCACCCCCGCCGCGGCACGGACCCGGATCTTTGACCAGATGAAACAGGAACACATCGACTACATGCTGTCCAAGATTCCGCGCGGGCGGTTTCTGGAACTGGATGAGGCCGCCGCGATGATCGCTTGGCTGGTGTCCCCCGAGAACAGCTTTACCACAGGTGCGACCTTCGACCTTTCGGGCGGACGCGCCACCTTCTGATCACTCTCGAACGACAAGGAAAATTCATGAAACTCTTGCGTTATGGCCCGCCGGGCCAGGAACGTCCGGGCATTCTGGACGCCAACGGACAAGTGCGGGATCTTTCTGCGCATGTCCGCGATTTTGCCGGACCGGATCTGCAATCCGCCATCTCGGCAGCGGCTGCCGTCGATCCCGAAAGCCTGCCGTTGGTTGATGGCACGCCCCGCTTCGGCCCCTGTGTCGGCGAGGTCGGAAAATTCATCTGCGTTGGCCTGAACTATTCGGACCACGCGGCGGAATCCGGTATGGACGTGCCGCCCGAACCGATCATCTTTTTCAAGGCGACCTCGGCCATTTGCGGCCCTAATGACGACGTCGAGATACCCAGAAACTCCACGGCGACCGACTGGGAGGTCGAGCTGGCCGTGGTTATCGGGAAAACCGCGAAATACGTCAGCGAAGAAGACGCACTGGATCATGTCGCGGGCTATTGCGTCGTCAACGACGTGTCAGAGCGTGATTTCCAGATCAAGCGCCAAGGCCAATGGGTCAAAGGCAAATCCGCCGATACTTTCGGGCCGACAGGTCCCTGGCTGGTCACCCGCGATGAGGTGCCAGATCCGCAAAATCTGGACATGTTCCTAGAGGTCAACGGCCACCGCTATCAGGACGGCAATACCCGGACGATGGTCTACGGGGTTGCGCATCTGGTCTCCTACATCTCGCAGTTCATGAGCCTTCAGCCCGGCGATATCATCTCGACCGGCACCCCTCCGGGTGTGGGTATGGGACAGAAACCGCCCCTGTACCTAAAACCGGGCGACGTCATGCACCTTGGCATTCAGGGCCTTGGTGAGCAGCGTCAACGCACCGTCGCTGCGGACTGACCATGATGGAAAGCGCCCGCAAGTCCGGCCCGGATGGCCCGATGCCTCAGGCCATCGTCGACGCTCACCACCACCTGTGGGATCTCGGGCGCTTTCCCTATCCTTGGCTTGCGCCTGCGGCACCGCCACGCCCGTTCGGCAATCACGACGCCATCAAGCGCAACTTTCTGGTACCGGAATACCGGACCCACTTCGAAGATTTGCCGCTGATTGCGTCGGTTCATGTTCAGGCCAATTGCGGCGCGGCGGTTCCCAGCCACGAAACGGGGTGGCTTGCCGATCTGTCCGAACAGACCGGCACCCCCAACGCCGCCGTCGGAGGCATCGACCTGACATCCGAAACGGCGCCGGAGGTCCTGGCCGCTCATGCCAATTACCCTTTGGCGCGGGGTGTCCGCGCCATGGTTGCGCACGACGCCACCGGACGGTGGCGGTTTTCCGACCGCCCCGGGATCATGGGCGGGCCTGCATTCATGAAGAACGCATCGCTGATGGTCGAATTGGGGTTCAGTCTGGATCTCGTCGTTGTACCCGAACAACTCTGCGAGGTGGCGCAACTTGCCGCGTCCCTGCCTGACCTCACAATCATTGTCGATCACCTTGGAACTCCGGAACCCAAGACTCAGGAACAATGGACCAGCGGGATCAGGACGCTGGCCCCCTGCCCCAACGTTGCGTTGAAATTGTCGGGCCTTTGGACCGTCGACAAAACGTGGAACTCGGGCCGACTGCGCCCCTACGTGCAACACGTCCTTGACCAGATCGGCCCCGACAGGCTGATGTACGGGTCCAATGCGCCGATTGAAACCCTGCATTGTTCGGTCTTGGATCAGATACGGACACTTGCCTCTTTGGTGGACGAAACCGATCCCCAAGCCCTCGACGCGGTGTTCAGCAAGACCGCAACGCGGGTTTACCGGCTCGAATAAGGTTTGCTTGCGTCCCCGGCGCAACGGAGTTCACTCAAGACAATTCTTTCCTTCTGGATCACGCGCGCGGAGTATTCTGCTTCTGCCCGAAGCTTTTCGGGGAGTTGTTGACGCATCGAGACCCCGACAGCCTGACTGCCGCATTCGACTCCGGGATTACGCCTGATCGGAATTCGAGGTGGAGAGCCTGCGGTCCACCGTGGACATGCGCCTGATGTCAGTGCCAGCCGACGCGCGGCGCAACAGCCTTTATGGCACAGGCACTGACCTGCGCGGCCGTATTCCCGGGCCGATACAGGTTGGTCCCCAGTCCAAATCCGCAAACGCCAGCGGCCTTGTAGTCTTCGAAATCCGATGGGCCGACACCGCCGACCGCACAGATCCGCGTTGTTTCAGGCAGGGCCGCGCGGATCGCGTAAATGCCCGAGGCTCCGACCCGCGAAGGCGGGAAGAACTTCAGGCCCGCCGCCCCGAACCTGATAGCGCGATGCGCCTCGGTGGCGGTAAAAACATCGGGGACGCTTGCCATGCCTGCCTGAACCGACGCCTCGACGCCCTCGGGTTTTACCTCCGGCGAAACGATCAGGTTCTCGCCCGCCTTTCGGACCTAATCGACCTGCCCCGCCTCCAACAAGGTGCCAGCCTCGACAAGACAGGCATCGTGGTCCTGGGCCACATCCACCGCCCGCGCGATCGAGGCAAAGGGATCAGGCGAATTCAGCAATGGGCCTGCTCTCAGGTGGAACAGGCTGCGCAGGCTGTCTTCGGGCCGCCGCACAGCGACCTCGACCGCGCGATCAAAGATGGCGGCATTGAACTGAATTGAATCGATGAACCCCGAAAGCGTAGATCGCCCCGCGAAAAGCGCAAAAATTTTGCCCGTCATAGAGGTATCGAAGCGGATCAGTGCTCCATCCTGAACTTGTGCCCACTTGCAATGTGTCCCGGGAATGCCGTCCCAGCCCTGCACGCCAAGCCGAGCGGCGCCCAGCAATATGGTCTCTTCACCGCGCATCACGTCGGGCGACATCACTTGCCGCTGCGCGGCGCCGGGCAGGATGCGAACGTTCCATGGAAATCCCGGCACTTAGATGGTTGCAGTTGTAAGATCGGAAGGCCGGAGCGGCAGTTCCATGTAACCAGCCTCGCGCCAGCCTGTCCGCGCTCCGGCCATCCCGCAGAACAAAACCGGGACATCACGCGGGACCTTCAGCGCCATCAGATGTGACTGCAGCAGAAGGCCAAACTGGTCAGGCGTGAGGGCAGGCATGCCATCTGCGCCCTTGCGCTCTGCCAGTGTATGCCCGTCACCTGCAGACCCCAAAGGCGGAAGCTGGACCTTCCCCAGTCGACTTCGACAAACCGGGCAACCTGCGATGCGTTGCTATTCAATCTCATAGGCCTTGATAAAGCTCCGGTCCGGTTCGACACCCAATCCCGGCCCCGTTGGTATGGCGATCAGACCATCGTTGCGCGCAACCTGACCCTGAATGTCCAGCGGTTCGGCAAGAAGATGATCGCGGAAACGGTTCTCCGTCGTATCGAACTCTAGCCACGGTTCACGCGGGAAAAGCCCCCCGGGCATCGGTGGCATGGCCGCGAGCAGTTGCAGATTGGTCGCCACGGCAATGGCCGACCCCCAGACATGGTTAAAGACAGGTGTGAAATGCGCGTGGCACAGCGCCAAGACACGCAGATACTCGGTGATACCGCCCAAGGCGCAGACCTCGGGCTGGGCGATATCCAGCCCCCGCGACTCCAACAGGGTGCGCCAGCCCCAGCGGTTGAATTCCGCCTCGCCTCCGGAAATATTGACCTTCAGACCGGCCCGCAATTCGCGGTAGCCGTCCAGATCTTCGGGCGCCACGGGTTCCTCGAACCAGAAGGCCCCCAACTCCTCCAGCGCGCGCCCGACATAGAAGGCATCCACCGTGTTATAGGCATGGTTGGCATCGGCCATGAAATCGAACTCATCGCCGACCCCGCGCCGCACCGCTTCGGCCAGTTTGACGTCATCTTTTGCGCCAAGGCCGATCTTCATCTTGGTTGCAGCAAATCCCATGTCCCGGATCGCCGCGGCCTCATCCGTGAACCGCGCGACGTGATCTTCGACGCTCTCGCGTTTTAGCATCATGCCGTAGCCGTAAGACCGCACATGCGTCCGATGTGCCCCGCCAATCAGCTTGTGGATGGGCTGCCCTGTCACTTTTCCGGCAATATCCCACAGCGCGATATCGACACCGGACAGGGACTGCAGCGGCATCCCCTTTTGCCCATGATCCCGCAGCATGTTGTAAACCTTGTGCCAAATCACATCGCGATCCATCGGATCCATGCCCAGCACCAAAGGCTGGATGACCCGTTCGACGATCGCCTTGTTCGCCAAGGCGACATTGCCGGGGCCGAAACACTCTCCCCAGCCGGTGATGCCTTGATCGGTTTCAACCTCAACCAGATGCGCGGTGCGCTTGGAATAATATTGTTGCGAATAGCCAAGTTCCTCAGGCATGTCGCATTGCAGCACATGGCTGGTGATCTTGGTGATCTTGAGTCCGTTGGTGTTGTTTTCCATTCTTATGGCCTCCTTCCTTATGTCAGTGCGCGGCCGATACGCTTCACGACAAGGCAGTCGTTCAGGGCAAGACGCGAGCAGTCCTGACCGGTGCCAGATTGGCCGATGCCCCCGTGCGGAATGTAGATGTCATCTTTGACACCGTTGATCTGCACTTCGCCGCAGCGCAGCCGCTTCGCCACCTTGTCCGCAAGCGCGAGATCGGCAGTGAAAATGTATGAGGCAAGACCGCCCTCTTCGCCATCACCCGCGCGGTCCAGAACGTCCTCGCGATCATTGAAGGGGATCAGGCTGACCACCGGGCCAAAGATCTCGTTTTGATAGATCTGTATCTCGGGGGTGACGCCATCCAGAACGGTCGGCGCCATAAAGTGCCCCTTGTCCAACCCTTCGGGACGGTCGCCCCCGGCCAGCAGTGTCGCGCCCTTGTTCACCGCGTCGTCAATCAGTGCTTTCGCCCTTGTCCAGACGCGGTCGTCGATCATCGGGCCGGTCAAGATACCGGCATGGTGATCAAAGCCGACTTTGGCGGCCTTTGCCCGGGCGACGACCTTCTCGCGGAAAGTGTCGCAGACCCCTTGTTCGACAAAGACCCGGTTCGGGGTGACGCAAATATGACCCGCGTTGCTGAACTTGACCGTCGTCCCGATATCGGCGGCAAGATCAAGATCCGCATCCTTGTAGACCAGTACCGGTCCATTGCCGCCCAATCCCATCGAGAATTTCTTGATCGAGGTGGCCCCCACTGTCATCAGGTGCTTGCCGGTGTTGGTTGACCCGATCAACGTGATCTCGCTGGGAATGGTCGACGCCGCCAGCGTGTCCGAGGGCGCGTAGTCATCAGTTGTGAGAATGTTCACAACACCGGCAGGCAGGCCGGTCTGTTGGCACAACTCACCCACCGCGTAGGCGGTCACCCGGGGTGCCGCCGAAAGGCGGATGATGATCGGACAACCCGCCGCCATGGCCGGGGCGATCTTATAGGCAAGGTTGAGCAGCGGGAAATTCCACGCCAGATAGGCCACCGCCACACCCGAGGGCTCATAGACGACACGGTGTTCGTGGGTCCCGTCGAGATCGCGCAGGGTCTTTTCGTGAACGCGCGCAATCTCTTCGGTGTAGAAGGTCAGCGCGCGCTCCACTTGCGTGCCGCCCCAGAGCTTGCCCATTTTTTTGTGGACGCAGTCGCGCAACGCCTTTTCGCTTGCGATCACCGCGTCGCGCAATCTCAGCATCCAACGTTGTCGTTCAACGATAGGTGTCGCAGCCCATCCCGGCGCGGCGCGGCATCGCGTGCCGCTTCCAGCGCCTTTTGCACGTCTAACAGCCCGGCTGCGGCACGTTTTTCGACGCATTTTTCGGTGGCGGAATTCACGACGTCCAGCGTGGCTTGTCCGTCCAGCAGCGCGCCGCCGACATCAATCCTCTTGTGCAACACTTGGTCCGCCCTTACGTATAAAATTTATTCATAATATGTTTAACACATACAATAGCGCCTTGTCGACCGGATCATCGGTATTCTCCATTTCTGTCAACAACACACAATTTTTAAAAATCATAATATCAATGATAAAATGCACGCCGTGACCACGGCGCGAACTTCCGCTTTGCGACCAGTCTCAAAGGTATTATGATTATCGAAACGCTGGAGGTATCGCAACGTGACCACCCCGGAAGCAGACCTTCTGATCCCGTCTTCGAACACACTGTCGCGCTCCTTGTCCGGGCAGATATCGCGCAAGATCGGAGAGCGCATCCTTGACGGCCAACTTGAACCCGGCCAGATGCTGCCCGACGAAAACGCGCTCTGTCAGGAATTCGCTGTCAGCCGCACGGTCGTCCGTGAGGCGGTCAAGATGCTGGTCGCCAAGGGCCTGCTGGAAGTCCGCCAGCGGATCGGTACGCGTGTTCAGGACTTCCGTCATTGGCAGATGCTGGATCGCGACGTGCTGATGTGGCACCAATCGCTCACGATCGAGGACGAGCGTCTGATCAATCTGATGGAGCTCCGGCAATCCATCGAGCCGGACGCGGCCTTTCACGCGGCGACGCGCAGGACCGAGGCGCAACTGGATGCCATACTCGGCGCCTGCGACCAGATGGAAACCCATGCGGGCGAGAACAGTGCATACGTTCTGGCGGACGCCCGGTTTCACATCGCGGTGTTGCGCGCCGCCGACAACCGCTACCTCGACGCGCTGGAGAATGCGATTTTCGCTGGTTTGATGCTGTCCATACGCCTGACCAATCCGGACGAACGCCTGAACCGCAAATCCATCCCGCTTCACCGGGCGATTGCGGACGCCATCAAGGACAAGCAAGCGGAGGCCGCGCGAGAATGCATGAAGGAACACCTTGCTGACGCATCAACCAGACTGGCCAAAGTCGTCAAGATGAACCGGGCCGACTGAATTGGCTCTGCCGCGCAAATCCGACTGTTGGACTTACTGCGTGGACCTGGGACAGTAGCCGGGCGATATGAGCCGTTGCGGCCCAGCAAAGGACAAGACCACGAATTGGTCATTGCCTGTCCGCTGCCTAGCGGGCGCTACTGGCACCGACGACGTCAAGCGATCCCAAGATAACGTGGCGATGGCCGCTTAGCGGCGGGTGCGGCCCCAAGCCAAGTGTCGGCGAAGCCGCGATCCAGCGCTGTCTGACCCCCAAGTCCTGTTTGGCCCGCCTTTGCTGCCCACCACAGGCTTTGTAGAACACGTACTGAAATTGGTTGGGCAGGATTGGCAGGTGCCCAACTTCACGACCTCGTGCCGTCGCGATAAGTTGCCGAACGTAAGCCTGCCGTATCGTGGGGGTGCGTGAACTATCCGAATGCCCGATCAAGCCTTGACGCGCGTCATCAAACCACCACGATCCGAAATCCGTTGCCGCGCCAGAAACCATTCGGTTCCAGGCTCCCACGATAGATGCCATTGGCCTTTGCCCGCCCCGACGAAAAGCACCCACCGCGCAACACCCGCCGCACTTGCGGCGGCGCGTCGAGAGACTCTCGTCCGTCATCGGCCCAGGGGAAGGCAAAGCGCGGCGCGGTCATGTCCTCGCCCCAGAGCGTGGTGCACCATTCCCAAGCCTGACCGGCCATGTCGAAACACCCGTAGGGAGACGCGCCCTCGGGGAAAAGCCCGACCGTGCATATGTCGTTGAAGCCCGTCTCTTCGTCATTGGCGTGTTCGGCCCGCCATTCGGCGCCCCAAGGATAAATGCGCGCTTGCGGACCGCGGGCCGCGGCTTCCCACTCGCGCTCGGTTGGCAGGCGGACGGTTTGCGTGGCGTCGACACGTCCCTCGCGGCGCCACAGCTCGGTGAGCCAGCGGCAAAACGCGCGTGCGTCGTGCCAAGTCAGATCCGTGGCCGGGTGGCTGGCCCGCTCGGGGGCGCGTCCGCTGGCCGAACTCCAGTCGCGTGCCGTGGCTTCGACAAAGCGCAGATAAGCGCCACATGTCACGGGGAACGCCCCGATACGGAACGCCTGCAACGTGACCTCGTGGGACGGCGCCGAGTTGGGGTGCAGGTCGCCCCCCATTTCGTAGCGTCCGGCGGGGATCTCGACCAGTTGATCGAGCGGGCGTGGATCACCCAGCCTTGCCAAGGCCTGACCTGCACGGCGGCGGAGCGCCGGGGCGGCGCCCCCTGCCTCGATGGCATCTGCCAGCATCCGTGCCAATTCCGGCGCAGCGGGGCTGGCCGCAGGCGTGAGATCGGCCGCAGCCATCAACATCCCCAGCTCGCCTGCCCCGGCCAATGCGGTGGCAAGCTCTGCGTCCTCGCCCCGGCTTACCACCAACGCCCGCAGCGGTCCGGTCCAGCGGGCTTTGTTGCTCAGGACACGCGCAACGACGCCTTCGGCATCCAGCGCAGCTAGGGCGGCGGCGTCGCGGGTCTCTTGCAGCCATTCCGCCTCGACCGGAAGCGCCGCGGCTTCGGCGATCCGCAAGGCCCTGCTTTCGTCCAGAGAAAGCGCCCAGAGGCCCGCGTGCACCCACATTTCATCGCAGGGGTCGTGCCTTTGCATACCTGTCAGCGCGGCCTCCCGCGCGGGCTTTAGCAGCGGCAGAAGTGCGTGGGCGCGAAGGTCCGGATGCAGGCGGATAGTTTCAAGCGCGCCACTCTCGCACAGGATCAGCAGCCGCGTCTCGTGGGTATCGGCCAGCCAGGCCATCGCCGCCTGCACCAGAGCCGAGGGATCAGTCTCACGCTCCAGCCCGTCGAGGATCAGCAGCACCGGTCCAGTGGTCGCTTTCGCCTTGGCCAGCAACACCCTGCCCTGCCCCGGGGCGGAGACGAGGGGACGTGGCACCCCCGCCTCCCAGACCTGCGGGAGTGACAGGCCCTCCGGGTTGCGGATCGCCAGACGGCAGAGCGCCGGTGGGGTCCGCGCAGGGTCACTGGCGCGCTGATGTTCCAGCGCGCCAGTGATCTCTTGCGCCAGCGTGGTCATCCCCCCGCCACGCGGCGCGTGCAGCAGTTGTGCGCGGTTCATCGAGACCATCTCGGCGGCGGTGAACTGAACGATCGCATCTGGTGCGGCGCCCTCGGCGAAGACCCGCAGCCCCTTGGCGGCGCGGTCCTCGTGCGTAAAGTCCACCAGTCGCGGCAGGATCGGATGCCCGGTCATTTGAAAAGCTTTGCCACGTCCGGGTTGTGGAACCGCTGGATTTCTATGGCGTACCCCGCCGGATCCTCGAAGAAGAAATGCTCGCAATAGGTGCCGCGCAGGATGTCCGACAAGCCTGTGACGCCTGCTGCCTTCATCTTTTCATGCCATCCGGGCACGTCCTCCGAGACGACTGTCAGCAAGGTCGCGCTTTTTTCCTGAAACTTGAGGTGCCCCTTGGTGCCATCGACGATACCGAAATAAGCGTTTCCGGCGATGCGGTAGATCCGCGCCAGTCCCTGGTCGAGCACCAGCTCGAAACCCAGCACATCCTCGTAGAATGGGGCAACCGCGTGGATGTCCTGATAATAGTAGAAGGTGATCGCACATTCCCTGAGCATGATCGGTGTCCTTTGTGTTATTTCCGAATGGGCCGTTCGGCGCGGCCCTCAGGCGATCCGAAGGATGCCCTTGTGATCGAGGCTCAGCCCCTGCAACGCGGGCGCGTGGGCAAGGCAGAGCACGGGGTGAAAGAGATAGACCCAAGGCGGGGCCGTCTGCAGGCGTCGCAGGATCGTGCCGTAGGCGCGCGCGCGGGCATCGTTGTCCGTGATGTGCCGGGCGGCATCAAAGCCCGCGTCGACCTGCTGATCCTCCACGCCCTGCCACCAGACTGCCCGGCTTGAGGCGGAAATCTTGTCATCGAGCACCCGGAAAGTGCTGTGCGGCGAACTGTCGAAAATCGCGACATCGCCCATCTTTTTCTCGCCGATGTCGCGGGCGTATTGCGGGCGATCCTCGGCAATTTCCACACGGGTTTCAAAGCCGACCGCATTCCAAGCCTCGGCCAAAAAGCGGGCGATCTCAGGGGCACGTTCGGGCATGTAGGTCGGACTGCGCAACACCACTTCGCGCGGGGCCTGCGACGCCGCCAACAAGCGGCGCGCCTCGTCCGGCGCATGGCCCATAGGCGTCAAACCGGCCTCCGGATGTCCGAAATGCCATGGGCTGACAATCGTGTCAGACGGGAGGGCAAGCCCGCCCATCACCTCGGCGATCAGGCGGGTTCGATCGATTGCCAGATTGGCAGCCAGCCGCGCGCGAGGATCGGAGAAACTGCCCTCGAACCCGTTCATATAGGCCATCACCGACATGGTGCTTGCCTGCTCTTGCCAGCCGAAACCGTCGAGGCCGCGTCGCACGGAGTCCAGTCGCTCCATGTGGGTCGCAGCCTGCACCTGTCCCGAGTGCAGCGCCGCCAGCCGGTCCTCGGCCCGCGGCAAGGCAACGAAGCGGCGTCGGCACCCATCGGCGCGGCGGCGCAACAGCACCTCTTGCCCGGCGGTGAATGTCTCGACCTCCCAGGGACCGGTGCCGATCACAGGGCGGCCCGCACCGTCCATGCGCGGCAGGTAGAACTCTGAGAGGATTTCGGGCAGATCCGGGAACGGCTTGGGCGTCTCGATGGTCAACACAAGGCCGTCGGCCGCCATGCGCGCGCCTGCCAGGTAGCGCGCGTAGGACCAAGGCATCCCGAACATGTCACGCGAATCCATGATGCGGCTGATAAACGCTGCGGCCTGTTCGGCCAGAACCGGGCTGCCGTCGTGGAAGGTCTTGCCGGGTCGGATCTGTAACGTCCAAAGACAGCCGCTGCTGTCCAGCGCCCAGTGATCGAAGAGGCCGGGTTGGATCGCCCCGTCCTTCCAGCGCAACATCGGATCGAGCACCAGCGATTTCAGAGTCAGGATGCTGCCATCGTCGGTCACCCGGTCCGGTGGCAGGAAATCGACCTTTTCCAATGCAATGGTCGGGATCTCGGGGAGGCTCATGCGATCTGGCTCCGGCGGCGAGGGTTGAACCAGTCTGCCAGTGCGTCACCGATCAGGTTGAAGGAGAGCACGGCAAGGAGGATGGCGAACCCGGGCCCAAGCGCCGTCCATGGGCTGGACCGCGCAAAGGCCAGATTGGCCGAGACATCCGCGCCCCATTCCGGCATGGGCGGCTGCGCGCCAAGCCCGAGGAAGCCCAGGCTTGCGGTTTGCAGGATGGCGCTGCCTACGTTCAGCGAGGCTTGTACCAGCAGGGGCCCGATGGCGTTGATCAGCACGTACCGCAGCAGGATCCGACGTCGTGGCAGGCCAAGCGCATGGGCCGCATCCACGTAGAGCCGTGCCGAAACGGTCAGCGCCTGACTGCGCGCCACCCGGGCGAATTGCGGTGCCAGTGTGATGGCAACGGCGATCATCGCGTTCTCAAGGCTCGGTCCGAAGGCGGCGGCAAGCGCAATGGCCAGAACCAGAGCCGGGAAGGACAGCATGGCGTCGACGAGGCGCATGATCAGTGTGTCGAGCAGGCCGCCGGCAAAGCCCGCGATCATCCCGAAAAACACGCCAATCACGAAGGCAATGCCCACGACGAGAATGCCGATGGCAAGCGTGTAGCGCCCTCCGTGCACCAAGCGCGAGAGCATGTCGCGGCCGAAACTGTCGGTGCCCAGCCAGTGGCCCGGCCCCGGCGGCAGCAGCTTGGCCCCCATGTCGATGGTGATCGGCGACTGCACCAGCAAAGGTCCGACCAGCACCACCAACAGCAGCGCGCTCAAGATACAGGTGCCGACCAAGGCCAGCGTGTTGCGGCTGAGGAAATGAACCAGTTCCTTCATCGGATCGTTCCCCTCAAGTCATCTTGCGGCGGACGCGCGGGTCCAGCACGGCGTAAAGGATGTCGACCAAGAGCGATGTCAGCATAAAGAGCAATGCAAAGACCAGCGTCGCGCCCTGGATCACCGGGTAGTCGCGATTGCGGATCGCCTCGAACATGAAGCGCCCGATGCCCGGCCAGCTGAAGATCGTTTCGGTCAGGATCGCGCCACCCAGCATTTCGGCGAATTTCAGTCCAACTACGGTAATCGCCGGCAGGAGCGACGTGCGCAGCGCATGGCCGTAGATCACCTCGCGCCGGCTCAACCCCTTGGCGCGCGCGGTCCGCACGAAGTCCTCGCTGAGCGTTTCCAGCATGGTGGCGCGCACAAAGCGGCCTAGGGTAGCGGCGAGGAAGGCTGCCAGAACGGTGACCGGCAGGATCATGTGCAGTAGCGCACTCCGGACCGCGCCCTTTTCGCCCGATAGCCAGCCGTCGATTACGGCAAAGCCGGTGACATGATCGACGAAAAGATAGCTCGACATCCTCCCCGAGACCGGCAGCCATCCCAGCCAGGTCGCGAAGACCAGCTGCAAGATCAGCGCCAGCAGGAACGCTGGCATCGACACGCCGGTCAGCGACAGGATACGCACCGCGTGATCGAAACCGGAATTTGGCCGCGTGGCGGACAGGACACCGATTGGCGTGCCAACAAGGATGGCGACCAACACGGCGGCGATAGAGATTTCCAGCGTCGCGGGCAGGCGCAACAGGATCTCGTCCAGCACCGGTCGTCCCGATTTCAACGACACGCCCAGATCGCCCTGGGCCAGCCCGACCACGTAGTGCCAGAACTGCAACAGCGCGGGCTCGTCCAGGTTGAGCTGTTGGCGCAGGGCGTCGATCTGGCTGGCGGTGGCGCCGGGTCCCAGAAGGGTGACCGCCGGATCACCGGGAATCATCCGAACCAGCGAGAAAACGATCACCAGAACCAGCGCAAGAACGGGGAGGAGCGACAGCAGGCGCCGCACGAGGAAGGCAAACATCGGGTGGTCCCGTCAGAGTGGAGGACACCGGCCCAGACACTAGGGTCCAGGCCGGTGCCGGTTGTCATGCCGTGTCGCAGATTAATTCTTGGACACGCTCCAATATTCATTAAGTGGCGGCGCGCTGTTGACGACAAGGCCGTCGACATTCGAGCGGGCGAAAACGATCAGCTTGGGGCTGAAGAGATAGGCGCCCGGCACGGACTCCACGATCGTCTTCTGGATTTCGGAATAGAGCGCCTTGCGCTTCTCCATGTCCGCCTCGCCTTGCGCTTGAAGGATCTTGGCGTCGAGTTCGGCGTTCTCCGGCATCCGGAAGGTCATCGCGCTGTTCTTGAGCGACGACAGGTAACCAATTGTGGTATGTGCATCAGGGTCATTGTACCACGGCTGGCGGCCGTCCAACGCCATCTGCCACTCCCCCGCTACGTGCAACGCGCGGTAGGACGGGAACTCGGTCTGTGCGATTTCCACCTCGACACCGATATCGGCAAGATTGGCCTGCACGAAGGTCGCCACGGCGCCCCAGAGCGCTCCCTGAAAGCTGTAGAGCTTCACGCTCAGATCAGCCGGATCGACTCCCGCCTCTTGCAGCAACGCCTTCGCGCCCTCTGGGTCGTATGTCGGCGCCATATCCTTAACGGCCGGGTCAAAGGCCCAGCTGTTCGACGTGAGCGGGCCGTAAACGCGCTCGGCGGTGCCGTCGAAGACGCCGTCAAGAAGCCCCTCATAGTCGATTGCCATCGCGATGGCACGGCGGACCCGCACGTCGGTGAACGGACCATCGGTCAGGGAGTTGTTGAACTCGAGCTGACGAATAATCTGCGAGGGGCTTTCGAGGATCTGGATATCGGGGTTATCCGCGAAAGCGGTCATTTCCTCGGACGGGACCGCCGAAAGCTGTCCGGCCTGCTGGATGATGTCGACGCCGCCGTTTTCCAATTCCAGCCGCCGGGTCGAAGCCTCTGGAATGATCGTGTAGATCAGCCGCTCAAGCTTGGGGGCGCCGCGGAAATAGTCGGGATTGGCGTCCAGCACCACGCGCGTGTCGGCCTGATAGGCGCGGAACTTGAACGGGCCGGTGCCGACCGGATTGTTGGCGAAATCCTCACCAAGCTCTTCGACCGCTGCCGGACTCACGATCGCCGATTGCGGCTGCGCGAGGATTGACAGGAAAGCCGGGTACGGCCGCGCGAGATTGAAGACCACCTCCATGTCGGAAGGGGTGTCGATGCTTTCGACAGATCCCAGCGTCGCCTCGACATAGGGGTTCATCTGCGCCGTGCGCTCGATCGAGAATTTCACCGCCTCGGCGTTGAACGGCGTACCATCATGGAATGTCACACCCTCGCGCAGGGTGAAACTGAAGGTCTTGCCGTCCTCGGAAATGCTCCAGTCGGTGGCAAGCCGGCCTTCAAGCTCGGAAAAGTCCGGCGCCTTCCATGCAACCAGCGTGTCGAAAACATTGAGGATGATTTCCGAGCCGATCGGCTCGGCCTTGTTGACCCCGGGCTCCAGCCCAGCCGGGTCGGATGGCACCGCGATCACCAGTGTCGATGCCTCTTGCGCCTGAACCTTCTGGGCGGAGAGCGGCACCGTTGCCAGCACCAGCGCCACGCCGGAGAGGGCCCCGAACAATCTGCGCGTCAGTCTCATGTTTCACTCCTGTGTTGGATCGGGCCGGGGCCCTGATTGCGCGACCGAGTCGCGGGAATTCCACTGATCTTGCGCCGTGTGATATATCTGACGCAATATCTTATTTTGGACATGCTGGCATTTTCGCATCGAGCCCAGTGGTGAGACAGCCTTTGTGCCCAAGCATTGGGCAACCGGGCACCTTACACGACAAATTCGACGGATCACGGGAACGGGCCGCGCCTCACCGGGCGCGCGGGATCCTGAACATATTGCGACCACGACCCCACGTACATCGCCGCCTCGACTCCAATCGAGGCCAACGCCAGCACAGTCACCGCCGCGGACATGCCGGCCCCACAATAGACGCCGACCGGCGCCCCTTCGGTCGCGCCCAGCCCGCGATACATCTCGGCAAGCGTCGCCCCATCGGTGATCGGACCCTCATCAGTGAAATTGTCGGGGGCCGGGGCGCTGAGCGCGCCGGGGATATGGCCGCGCTTCGGGTCCCCCTCGTCCGGCGAACCGCCGATATAGTTGGGCCGGATACGGGCATCGAGCAGCACGCCCGGAACGTCGCCCGCCAAGTTCAACGCTGCGGTCGCATCCAGTTCCGGCATGTGCCCCGGGGAAAGTGAAATGCAAGTTTCTTCATTACTGCCAGCAACTTCCGATACTGGAAGTCCGGCCTTTTCCCACGCATCCAGCCCGCCATCAAGCACCCGTACATCCGAGATTCCGGCCCACCTCAGCACCCACCATGACCGAGCGGAAGTCATCGTGCGCTCGGCGTCATAGAGCACCACGGGCCGGTCATGACGCACACCCCAACGCCGCGCCGCAGCCTGCAACGCGGCCACATGCGGCAGCGGACGCTGGCCAAGTTCGGTCGAGGCCGGTGCGGCAAAATCGCGATAGGCATCCACCTCTACGGCGCCCGGTATCCACTTTCCACTGCGAGAGGAGACGCCGGTATAAGGATTGACCGATTGCACCGCGATGACCACGGGCGGCTCTGGACCAAGCAGCATGTCGTGCAGTTCTCGGGGCGTCAAAAGAACCTTTCGGCGGGTTTCGGCATCAGGTGTCGGCATGATCGGATTCCGCTGCTGTCACTTCCCGTGATATATCACACGGCACTTTTACATTTGACACCACAGAACAGATCGGCTGTAAATCCCTTCATCAACTCTCCGACGGAATCCGCATGTCCCTTCTCTCCGTTTCCAGCCTTTCGACTCAGTTCCGCACGCCTCAAGGCTGGCAGACGGTGGTCGATGGCGTCAGCTTTGAGGTCGCCGCCGGGCAAACGCTTGCGGTGGTCGGAGAGTCGGGGTCCGGCAAGAGCGTCACTGCACTGTCGGTCATGGGGCTTTTACCCGAGGGTCTGGCGCGTGCCAGCGGGTCGGTGCGGTTCGACGACCGCGAATTGCTGACCCTGCCCGAGCGCGAAATGGCGCGCATCCGCGGCAACGACATCGCCATGATCTTTCAGGAGCCGATGACCTCGCTCAACCCGGTCCTCAGCGTCGGACGCCAGATCGCCGAACCGCTGGTGCGCCACCGTGGCTTGTCGCGCCGCGCCGCCATGGCCGAAGCTGTGCGCCTGATGGACCGGGTACGCATCCCCGCCGCGGCACGCCGCGCTTCGGAGTACCCGCACGAGATGTCGGGCGGAATGCTGCAACGGGTGATGATCGCCACCGCTCTCGCCTGCGCGCCGCGCCTGTTGATCGCGGATGAGCCGACCACTGCGCTCGACGTGACGATCCAGGCGCAGATCCTCGAACTGATCAAGGAGTTGCAGGACGAGGACGGGATGGGCGTGCTCTTCATCACCCACGACATGGGCGTTGTGGCCGAGATCGCCGAGCGCACGGTGGTCATGTACCGTTCCCGGATGCTTGAGGAGGGGCCGACCGAACAAGTCTTTGCCAACCCGCGCACCGACTACACCCGCCGCCTGCTCGCCGCCGCGCCGCGCCTCGGCGATCTGGGCGGCAGCCCCCTGCCCCGGCCCTATCCGGAGGCTGGCGTCCCGACGCCGACCGTGGTCGACACGGTACAGCGCGCGGCGGAACCGCTTCTCGAAGTGCGCAACCTCGTCACCCGCTTTGATCTGCGCCGCGGCATTCTGGGACGGGTGCACGCGCGCGTGCATGCCGTGCAGAATATCTCTTTCGACCTCTTTCCCGGCGAGACGCTGGCGCTGGTCGGGGAATCCGGCTGTGGCAAGTCCACGACTGGCCGTTCCGTGCTGCGCCTGACCGAACCGACATCCGGCAGCGTGCGCTTCGCCGGGCAAGACTTGCGCGCCATGCCCCCAGCCGCGCTGGTCCGTGAGCGACGCGCCATGCAGATGATCTTCCAGGACCCGTTTTCCTCGCTTAACCCGCGTATGCGGATCGGCGAGGCCATCGCCGAGCCGATGGTCGTGCACGGACTGCTGCGCCGCGAGGAGGCGGCGGCCGAGGTGGCACGGCTGCTGAACCGCGTCGGACTCGACCCTGACATGGCCCGACGCTGGCCGCACGAGTTCTCTGGCGGCCAGCGCCAGCGGATTTCAATCGCCCGGGCATTGGGCCTGAAGCCGCGGCTTATCGTGGCCGATGAGAGCGTGTCGGCGCTGGACGTCACGATCAAGGCGCAGGTGGTGAACCTTTTGATGGAATTGCAGGCCGATCTTGGCCTGTCCTACCTCTTTATCAGCCACGACATGGCAGTCGTCGAACGGATCAGCCACCGGGTGGCGGTGATGCTCTCGGGCGAGATCGTCGAAATCGGCCCCCGCGAGCGCATATTCGCCGATCCGCAGCACCCCTACACCCGCCGGCTGCTGTCCGCCGTGCCCGCACCGGACCCTGCCCGTCGGCTAACCCGTCGCCGGATCGAGGTGACCGAACTGAAAAGCCCCGTCTACGCGCCCGATCACCAGCCCCCCGAGCGCAGCTATGCCGAAGTCGCCCCCGGACATCTCGTGATGCAGACCGCCTGATCCCGCCCGAGCACCCAAAGTGACAGAACTCTCGAAAGACCCACGATGTCCCGAATACTCGTTCTCAACCCCAACAGTTCCGAGGCGATCACCGCCTCCATTGCGGACTGCCTCGCGCCCCAGCGCGCCTTGACCCGTCACGAAATTCACTGCGCCGAACTCGCGGACGCACCAGTCGGCATCGAGACAGATGACGATGTCGCCCGTGTCGGGCCGATGGTGCAGGCCCGCATCGCGGCTGGCGCGATCGACGCCACGGTCGTGGCGTGCTTTTCTGATCCGGGGGTCGCGGCCACGCGCAAGGCCCTGCCGGGTCGCCCGGTGATTGGCATCGCCGAAGCTGCCTATTACGCCGCGTTGCAGCTGGGTCAGCGGTTCGGGGTAATCTCGCTTGGCCCTTCTTCCATCGCCCGTCACGCAGCGCGGCTCGAAGAGTTGGAGCTGCTGCCGCGGCTGGCCGGTGACCGCGAAATCTCGATGAACGTCGCCGAGGGCAATCGCATGGAAAGCCTGCCAAATATCCGCGCCACGGCCGAGGCGCTGCGCGATCGCGACGGGGCCGAAGTGATCATCCTGGGATGTGCTGGCATGGGGCTGCACCGCACGGCACTACAGCGGGCCATCGGTCTGCCGGTGATCGACCCGGTGCAGGCCGCCGTCGCGGCGGCGATCACGACGCTGGACCTCGGCTATTACGCATTTCAGAAAACCGGAGCCTGACATGGACCTTCTCCTTCGCGGCACGATCATCACGCCCGAGGCCACGCTGATTGGGGGCTGGGTCGCCGTGGAAGCGGGCCGCATCGCCGCCATAGGACAAGGCACGGATGCGCCAGACGCGGAGAAAACCGTCGATCACGGCGCAGCGCTGATCCTGCCCGGTGTGGTCGATGGACAAACCCATGCCACCAGTTGCAAGGGGATGGAGGGCATCGCCGAGACCACCCGAGGCGCGCTTGCCGGCGGGGTAACCACGCTGGTCGACATGCCGTACGACAACCCACTGCCGCTGGACCGGCCAGACCGACTTGCCGAAAAGACGGCGGCCATCGCGGCGCATGCGCATGCCGACATGGCGCTGTACGGGACCGCCACACGCGAAACCGGCACCGCAGAGATGCGCGCCCTGATCGAAGGCGGGGTCTGCGCCTTCAAAATCTCATCGTTTGAGAGCAGCCCGACCCGCTTCCCGCGCATTGGCCCCGATCTCATGCTCGACATGATGGCGCTTCTTGCGGACACGGATTTGCCTTTGGGGCTGCACAACGAGGATCAGGAGATTGTCCTTGCACGCATGGCCGAAGTCCGCGCCGCGCGGCGCGACGGCATCGAGGCCCATGCCGAGGCCCGGCCGATGGCTGCCGAACTCGCCGCCACCGCGCAATTCCTGGCCATTGCGCAGGCCACCGGGGCACATGCCCATCCGGTCCACCTGACCGGCGCCGAAGGTTTCGCGCAGGTTGCCGCCTTTGCGGGGCTTGGCGTGCGCGCGACCGGTGAGACCTGCGTACACTACCTCTGCCTCGACGCCGCACGCGATGGCGCGCGGCTGGGTGCGCGTATGAAGGTGAACCCGCCGATCCGCGCCGGACGAGTGGACGGCCTCTGGCAGGCGATGGTCGACGGCCAGATCGCCTTCACGTCTTCGGACCATTCGAGTTGGCCGATTGACAACAAGCTGACCGACTCGATTTTCGACGCGGGGGCCGGGGTGCCCGGGCTTCAGACGCTACTGCCATTGTTTTACACACTCGCCGAGTCACGCGGTCTAGACGCCGCGCGGCTGGCGGCCGAGCAGCTCTGCACACGCCCTGCCCGGTTCTTCGGGCTTGACGCCAAGGGCGCAATCGCGCCGGGCAAGGATGCGGATTTCGCAGTGCTCGAACTTGGCGCTTTTACCTATGACGAAGCCAGCGCCGAGGACGGGCTGAAATGGTCGCCGTTCGACGGCGAGACCTTCTCCGCCCGCGTCGCCGCCACCTACCTGCGCGGCGAGCCCGTCTGGGATGGCAGCCGCATTCTCAACACTCCCGGAAGCGGGCGCTATGTGAAACGCGGCGCGGGCGGATGGTTCACCGAAGAAGGACAAGGACAATGAGCCTGCTCACCTCCGACGCGCGGGGCGTTTTCGTCATCGCCGTCACGCCGTTCACCGACAGCGGTGAGGTCGATTGCGACAGCCTCGACAGGGTCACCGATTTCTATTTCGAAAAGGGCGCTGACGGACTCACCATCCTTGGCATGATGGGCGAAGCGCCAAAGCTGACGCAGGCGGAAAGTAAGGCGGTAGCCGAACGGGTGATCCGACGCGCCGCAGGCAAACCCGTGGTCGTCGGCGTCTCGGCCCCCGGCCTCGCAGCGATCGGTGAACTGGGCAAGGCCGTGATGGACATGGGCGCGGCGGGATGCATGGTGACGACGCCGGGATCGCTAAAGACCGACCCCCAGATCCACGCCTACTTCGGACAGGTCGCCCGCACTCTTGGTGCGGACGTGCCCATTGTGCTGCAGGACTTCCCGCTGGCCACGGGCGTGCAAATCTCGGACGAGGTGCTAGGCCGGATCATCGACGATGTGCCGCAGGTGGTCATGCTCAAGCACGAGGACTGGCCGGGTCTCGCCAAGATCACCCGTCTGCGCCGGGCAGAGGCCGAGGGCCGGCGTCGGATTTCGATCCTCTGCGGCAATGGCGGCGTGTTCCTGCCCGAGGAAATCGCCCGCGGCGCAGACGGCGCGATGACCGGGTTCGGCTATCCCGAGATGCTGGCGGATGTGGTGCGCCTCGTCACAGAGCGCCAAATGGACCGCGCGCAGGACATCTTTGACGCCTACCTTCCGCTTGTCCGGTACGAACAGCAGCCCGGCGCGGGACTGGCCGTCCGCAAATACGTGCTGGCCAAGCGCGGAGCCATCGGCTCGGCGGCGCTGCGTGCGCCGGGGGGTGGGCTGGCCCCCGAAGCAATCACCGAGGTCGAGCGGCTGCTCGCCCGACAAGAAAAACGACTGAAGGAACTGACCTGATGGACCTTGGATTGAATGGCAAGACCGCACTGGTGCTCGGCGCAAGCCGCGGCCTCGGTGCCGCAAGCGCAAAGCTTTTGGCCGCCGAAGGCGTGCACGTGATCGCGGCCTCACGCAGCGGCACCGCCCCTGAAGAGGACATGGAGGGGCTGAGCCTCGACCTGTCCGATGCAGCCGCCGTCTCTGCGCTGGTCGAGCGCCTTGGCAAGCAACCTGTCGACATCCTCGTCAACAATTGTGGTGGCCCGGCTGCCGGCCCGGCCAAGGGCCAGGGGGCAGGTGCCTGGCAAGCCGCCTTTGAGTCCATGGCCAGTCCGCTTTTCGACATTACCGACGCTTCCCTGCCCGGAATGATTGCTAAAGGCTGGGGCCGCGTGGTCACGATCGGCTCTTCCGGCGTCGTGCAGCCGATCCCCAACCTCGCGCTGTCGAACGGCGTGCGTGGCGCAATCGCGGGCTGGTCCAAGACACTGGCCGAAGAGGTCGCGCCGCACGGCATCACTGTCAACATGGTGCTTCCCGGTCGGATCGCGACCGATCGCGTGGCGCAACTCGACGGGATCAAGGCCGAGAAGACCGGCACCTCGCTCGACGCGGTTCAGGAGGCGAGCCGCAAGACCATCCCTGCCGGTCGTTACGGCACGCCCGAGGAGTTCGGTGCCATGGTGACTTTCCTTTGCTCGGTTCAGGCCGCCTATGTCACAGGCTCGATGCTGCGCGTCGATGGTGGGATGATCCGGGGCCTGTGATGAGCCTGCTGACAGCGCCGGATCGGCGCGGCACCGACAGCAACAAGTGGCGGCGCTATAACGCCGACGTATTGCCGCTCTGGGTGGCCGACATGGATTTCGCCGCCGATCCGCGCATTGCCGATGCAATACGCGCTCGATTGGACGAAGGTGTGCTCGGCTACGGACGGGCCATGGACGCGCAACGCGAGGTTCTGGTGCACGCCCTGCTGCGCGACCACGGCTGGAGGATCGAGCCGGAGTGGCTGGTTTTCCTGCCCGGCGTCGAACCCGGTTTCAACATGGCGTTGTCGGCGTTCACCTCGACCGGCGGCAGCGCGATGCAGGAACTGCCGGTTTATGCGCCGCTGCGGGCCGCGCCGGGCCATTGGGGGCTGACGCTTCGGGAGGTCTGGCAGCGCCCCACGCATGGCCGCTGGATCAGCGATGACGCTGCTCTGGAAGACGCTGCCCGGGCCTCGGACGCGCTGCTCCTATGCAACCCGCAGAACCCGACGGGTCGGGTCTATACACGCGCAGAGCTCGAATTCCGGGCCGAGTTATGCCTGCGCCACGACATGGTGTTGATCTCGGACGAGATTCATTGCGGTCTGGTGCTTGACGGGCGGCGCCACATCCCTATCGCCTCGTTGTCGCCTGAGATCGCCGCGCGCTCTGTGACGCTGATGGCGGCCTCGAAGACATGGAACGTGCCGGGGCTGAAGACCGCCTTCGCGATCCTCCCCGAGGCCGGAATGCGCGCTCGGTTCGAGGCGTCGAAGCGCGGCATGGTCGACAGCGTCAACATCCTTGGCCTCGCCGGCATGAGTGCGGCCTACGGGCAGTGCATCGACTGGCGTGACGCTGTTCGTGACCGGCTGGCCGCTAACCGAGACATGCTGGCGGCGCAACTCCCCGCAGCGATCCCCGATGCGCAGATACAACCCGCCGAGGCCGGCTTTCTGGCCTGGATCGACTTTCGCGCGCTGGCCCTGCCCGCGCCAGCAGCCAGCTTTTTCCTTGATCGCGCCCGCGTGGCGTTAAGCTGCGGCACGGAGTTCGGCGAAGGTCTGGAAGGCTGGGCGCGGCTCAACTACGGTTGTGCCCCGGAACTGCTGGAGCAGGCGCTGCAGCGCATGGCCGAGGCAGTGCAGGAATACAGGGAACAGCAGGCATGACCAAGGCGCAAAAAGCCGTCGGCGACCGAAGCAAGGCACCGTCGCTCACCGACAAGGCATATGCAATGCTTCGCGAAGAAATCATCACCTGCGCCTTGCGGCCGGGCACCGACATCGGCGAGCAGGAGTTGGCCGCGCGGTTGTCGATGAGCAAGACCCCGGTCCGTGAAGCCCTTGCGCGGCTCACGCTGGAGGGTTTGCTAGAGGCCTTCCCCCGCCGTGGATACCGGGTCACGCCGGTGACCGTGAAGGACATCACGGACATCTTTACCGTGCGCAAGGCGCTCGAAGGCGTCGCCGCGGAACTGGCCGCGGTACGCATGTCCGACGCGGAACTCGACGATCTGGAAGCGCTGTCGCATGAGACCTACGGGCAGGACAAGACTCTGCCCGTCCTAGAGTTCGTTGCGGCCAACAACCGTTTCCACGCAGCCATCGCAAAAGGCGCCCGAGTGCCAAGGCTGCACGCGTTGATCACCGGCTATCTTGAGGAATGTACCCGCCTCTTCCACATGGGCGCGACCATCCGCGACGTGACCCCGGAGACCCAAGAGGACCACATACGTATCGTCGCCGCACTGCGCACGCGCGACGGCGCGGCGGCACGCGAGGCCATAGGCCTGCATACGGAGAACACCCGCCGCGGCCTCCTGACCGCTCTTATCGCGGACGAGACATCGACATTGGAGTTGTGATCCGAGACGGACGACCTTGGTCATCCGGGCACGGGTTCAAGAACACAACACACGAGCCTCGTTCTTGTTCGGCCGCACAGAGTTCGACCTGTAGGTCGTGGCCTCGATAAGTGATTTCAACAAGTTGAACACTATCGTGCCTTCGTCTTTGGGCTGTCCTGTGATCTACGGCGGCTGGCCAACGCGCAGACCTTCAGCGAGGGCGTCCCAGAACACCTCGCACGTCGGCATGGCCGTAGGTCAATGCGTTTTCAGGACTTCGTTGCCTATCTAGGCCGAGCCATGGCGGTCGCCCCCATAAGAATAATAGCCTGCGGTGTCGAGCCGGGTCCAAGTATCCTGACTGCGGCGGAGGCCCTCAATATCAAAGCGTTCAACGGCATCAGCAGCCTCGCACCTTCGCTCCAGCGGTTGAAGTGGTACTGACAGGAAAGCTGTCGCAACGGCGAAGAACTCTGGCATCAGTTACGGCCGGACGGTTTCAAGCGGCGCCGCCGCGTCGTCTGGGAATGGGCGACGCACCAATGCCGAGCCGAGGCTGCACCCCCTGAAAGGAGCAAGAAAATGTCCTCCGAGCCAAAAGATCGCGCGTTTGGTGCCAAAGGTTTGCGCCCGCCACGTGCTGAACGGGTAGCCAACCACATTGAGAGACAGTCGCGGAGTTTCAAACAATACGTCCTTGGCACTCCTGATCTTCGCGGCGACGTGGCCAGATGAGGCGGACAGTCCTGAAAGAAATGCGCCTCTTCGGCTTCTTCTCTGTCCAAATACCCCTTCCCTACAGCAAATCCCGGCCTGCCGTCGCCTTAGGGCGCGACTGACCGACATATCTTGCTTTATTGCATCCGGACGGCGGCGAGGTCATATAGCGCCGTGCAAGGAGACGCCGATGACCCATTACCTCGACTTCGAAAAACCGCTGGCAGACATCGAAGGCAAGGCCGAAGAACTGCGCGCCATGGCCCGGCAGAGTGAGGACATGGATGTCGAGGCAGAGGCCAAGGCGCTGGACGGCAAGGCCAAGACGCTGCTCAAGGACTTGTACGGCAAGCTTACGCCGTGGCGCAAATGTCAGGTCGCGCGCCACCCCGAGCGTCCCCATTGCAAGGATTACATCGAGGCGCTGTTCACCGAGTTCACGCCCTTGGCCGGGGACCGCAACTTTGCCGAGGACGACGCCGTCATGGGCGGTCTGGCGCGGCTGGATGACCGCCCGGTCATGGTGATCGGCCACGAAAAGGGCCACGACACCACGTCGCGCATCACCCGCAACTTTGGCATGGCCCGACCTGAGGGATACCGCAAGGCGCTCCGGCTGATGGATATGGCCGACCGTTTCGGTCTGCCGGTGGTCACATTGATCGACACGCCCGGCGCCTATCCCGGCAAGGGTGCCGAGGAACGCGGCCAGTCCGAGGCGATCGCCCGCGCAACCGAGAAATGCCTGCAAATCGGCGTGCCGCTGGTCTCCGTGATCATCGGCGAAGGCGGCTCTGGCGGGGCGGTGGCCTTTGCCACCGGCAACCGCGTGGCGATGCTGGAACACGCGGTCTACTCGGTGATCTCGCCCGAGGGCTGCGCCTCGATCCTGTGGAAAGACGCGGACAAGATGCGCGAAGCCGCCGAAGCGCTGCGCCTGACCGCGCAGGACTTGCATCAACTGGGCGTCTGCGACCGGGTGATCCCCGAACCGCTGGGCGGCGCGCACCGCGCGCCTGCGACCGCGATCAAAGCGGTCCACACTGCGATCAACGGCCTTTTGACCGACCTCGATGGTATGAGCAGAGAGGAACTGATCCGCGCGCGTCGAAACAAGTTTCTGAACATGGGTTCCAAAGGATTGGCGGCCTGATCCGATGCTGGAAGGCCTGGACCGGGTGGACTGGGCCCGGCTGAGACACGCATACGGACCGGCGACGGACGTACCCGCCTTGTTACGGGCAGTGGCGGTTGGGGGCAGGCCTCAGGCAGGACGCGCCCTATCCCGACTTACCGATGCGATCTGCGACGGGGGACGGCGCGGGTACTCAGCAACGCCTGCCACGATACCGTTCCTGGTGGAACTGGCGCTTCGCCCCGGCCCCCATGCCCCCGGTCTGTTCCACCTGTTGCGGGCCATCGCCGCGCCAATCAGCCAGTACATGCTGGACAACAGGCTGAGCACAAAAGCGTTCTATGCAGAAATGGCCCGCGCCGAGGCCGGGCACAGCCCGCCTGACCGCGAACATGCCGAAGAGCACGGGGGGACTGCGCGTGTTCGGGGCGCTTGTATGGCGGCGGTGTCGGCGGCTGTGCCACAGCTAATCGGGTTGTTGAACAACGCACCCCCGGCGCTGGTCGCGCCGCTATTGATGCTGCTCGCGGAGGTTCCAGAGCGATGGTCCGACAGCGCGCCGCGCATCATCAGCACATTAGACACGTCATCTGACCCGGCCGTTCAGCGCGCGGGCGTCTATGCATTGGGCAGGCTATCCCGATCGGTGGAAACCGGCGATGCCGACGCCGTCTTGCGGGCTTGGCTGTCCCCCCGGCATCCTTTGCCCGTTCGGGCAGAGGCCGCGTTGGGGATGACCTCATCAGAATCCGCGCGGCGTGACGTGCTGCTGCAGGCTTTGCAAGGCGCGGACAGCTTGTACGGCACCGACAAGGCAGACGGACAGTTGCGACGTTCACAGGCTTGGACGGCGGATCGCGTCGCGGCACAACTTGCCCGTTGGCGCGGGACAGAGGCCCAGCGCGCCGAAACCGTCACAACGATCATTGCTGCCCTGCCACAGGCGCGGGCCGCAGATGCAGTCACGGCCGGGTTGGTGCGCGCATTGCTGACAGCCCTTGCGGCAGGTGCCCCGATCGAGGGGATGTTCCGGGGCCGTCGCCGGTCCATGCTGACAGACCTTGACCGGCACGCATTGCAGGCCATCGTCGCGCATGGCGACTGGATCGCCAACGACACCCGCAATGCCGCTTTTGCCAGTATGATGCAGCGCTGTGGGCTGCCGGACACCGGCCCCGATCTGGACAAATTCGCCACCCGGCCCGGCGTGCTCGCCCGCCTGCTGCGGCGCTGAGCCGTAATATTTCCCCACGCTAGAGTGATGCACCGTCAGGGCATCGTAGGGTGACAGCGCGCGGGACTCTGGCGATATTCCCACCATGGAATTGATATTCGCATATGGCGCGGGCCTGCTGACGCTGATCAACCCCTGCGTGGTGCCGGTGCTGCCGATTGTCATCGCCACAGCTTTGCAGGCCAGCCGCCTGGGACCGCTGGCGATGGCCGCCGGGTTGAGCCTGTCGTTTGTGGTGCTGGGGCTGGGGATCACCGCCTTTGGCCATGCGATTGGTCTGGACGTCGACACCGTGGCCAAGGCCGGGGCGGTGCTGATGGTGCTGTTTGGACTGGCGCTTTTGCTGCCACAGGGGGCCGTGCTGATGGAGACCGCCACCGCCGGTCTGTCGGCGCGCGCCGATGCGCAGATGGATCACGTGGACCGCAGCGGGCTGCGCGGCCAGTTCCTTGGCGGGATGCTGCTGGGCGCAGTCTGGAGCCCCTGTATCGGCCCGACGCTGGGTGGGGCTATCTCACTTGCCAGTCAGGGACAAAATCTTGGTTGGGCGGCACTGATCATGATGTTCTTCGCGCTGGGGGTGTCCACCCTGATCCTTGGGTTGGCCTATGGCACGCGCGGAGCCATTGGCCGATACAACGCACAAATGCGCGCGCTGGCGATCCGCGCCCGCCCGATCCTCGGCGCAACCTTCGTGGCCGTCGGGCTCGCGCTGTTTTTCAATCTGCACCACGTGATCGAGGGATGGCTGGTCGGTGCTCTGCCCGCTTGGCTGATCGACCTCTCGGTTGCCCTCTGACATTTTCAAGGAGACAAACTCATGGACCGTCGCACTTTTATGACCATCGCCGCTGGCAGCGCCCTTGCCCTGCCCTTTGCCGCCGCGGCCGCCCCTCTGGGCTACACACCCGGACTGGTCACGACCCGACTTGGCAAAGGCGAGACCGTCTTTCTCGACTTCAAGGCAAGCTGGTGTTCGACCTGTGCCGCGCAGGATCGGGTGATCAAGGCGCTCAAGGACGAGAACGCCGCTTATGAGCAGCACATCACCTTTATCGACGTCGACTGGGACGCCTACGGCAAATCCGAACTGTCCAAGTCGCTGCGCATTCCGCGCCGGTCCACGCTGGTGGTGCTGAAGGGTGAGCAAGAATTGGGTCGCATCGTTGCCCAGACCTCTCGCAGCACGATCAAGGGGCTGATGGATACCGCCCTTGGTGCGGCAATGGCCTGAGGGCGCGCGTCGCCACCAGGATCAGCGGTTAGAACGCTGACTTATCCGCCCCCAAAGCGGGCTAACCCGCCAGCATCCGCAGCCCCTGCGTGACGTCCGAGCGCACCGCCAGCCGCAGGCCCGGTTCATCGCCCGCTTTCAGCGCGGCGATGATAAGCCGGTGATATTGCGGCGGCTCGGAGCGGCGCAGCCGTCCGTAAAGCGCGCGCATCGTCGGCCCAAGTTGTAACCACACGGTTTCCGCCATAGCCAGCATCGCCGGGGCCTGTGCGCGCAGGTACAGCGTGCGGTGAAATTCCAGATTGGTGCGAATATAGCCCACGGAATCGCGGTTCGACACGACATCGGCGATGCTGGCGTTGATCGTCTGCAGACGGTCGATCAACGCGATATGCGCCCTTGGCAGCGCGCGTGAGGCCAGTTCCACCTCGATCAATGCCCGCAATGCCGCCAACTCCTCGATCCTCTCGTTGGACAGTTCGGGAGTCGAGACCCGGCCCGAAGTCGACATTTGCAGCGCGCCTTCGGCGACCAACCTGTTTATCGCCTCACGCGCAGGAGTCATCGAGACACCAAATTCGCGCCCTAAACCACGCAGGGTCAACGCCTGACCCGGTGCGATCTGGCCGTGCATGATCCGCGTGCGCAAGCCGCGATAGACGCGATCATGGGCCGATGCGGCGATGTCTGTTCTCAGGGTTCCTTGCATGGTCTCATTTGTGATCACGTTTCATGCGGGGGTCAATTGCACTCAGGCGCGCAGGGCAATTTCGCCCGGCCCCCTCTTAACCTTCTGTTCAGAAACAAGCTGAAAATCATTCGCCGCGAATTTATATACACTTTGAGACGCATCGTCCGATTTGCCAGACGGTATCGGCGAGGTCCACCTCACAGCACCGCGCCAAAGGTATCGCCATGACCCGCATCGCCCCCCAACAGGCCTACGCCGTTCTTGGCGTGACATCGCAGGATGATTTCGCCACGATCCGAAAGGCTTGGGTGCGTTTGGTCAAGGAAAACCACCCCGACGCCCTTGGCGGCGACATCGAGACCGCAACCCGGCGGCTGTCGCGGATCAACGACGCATACGACTCGTTGCGGTGGCACAGTCCGGAAAAGCTGCGCATCCACAAGGCGCGTGAAGACCAGCGCCGTCAGGAAGCCCGAGACGAGCGCACCCGGCGAGAGGACGCCCTGCGCACGCGTCGAACCAGTCCCGTCAACCGGGCAAAAACCGCGCGCCGCGACACGGCCCCTTCAGAAGATCCGGGCCGCCAAGCGCCCACCGTTCCCGCCTTGCGGGAGGTTGGCAACCTTCTGGCCGACCACGCGCGGCGCAACTACAGGGAAGTGCAGAAGATCTGTAACCATGTCGCTGAGGCAGTCATGATACGCGACGCCTAGTCAAACCGGTATCGGTGCAGCTCCGTGCCATGATCTTTCAGCCATTTTCGGGGCGCGCGCCAATCGCCATACAGCGCCTCGACCTGCCGCCAAAAGGCCGCCGAATGATTCATATGGGCCAGATGGGCCACCTCATGCGCGGCGACGTAGTCCAGCACCTCTGGGTGGCCCAGTATCAGCCGCCAAGAATACATCAAACCACCGTCATGGGTACACGATCCCCAGCGAGACCGCGTGTCCCGCAGTGTGAGGCGGCTATAGCCGCGCCCCAGCCGCGCCGCATAGCGATCTGACGCCTCCGACAGCCGGTCCCTTGCACGCGTCCGCAACCAGCCTTTCAACCGCGCGGCGGCCTGTTGTTCCGGGCCGGGCACCAACAGCAGCCCCGCCTCTTGCCGCACCGTGCGTCCCGTACCGCTGCGGATTTCATGCGGCACGCCTTCGATCGGCAGTCGCGCGCCCGGCCCCACCATCACCGGACCGGACACATCCGCCAGTTGTCCGCGCAGCCAGTCCTCCTTGGCGCGCAGAAAGGCGACGCCCTCGGCCTCTGGCACCGCGTTGGGCAGAGTCAGGGTCACACGCCCGTCCAGCCGCGAGACCCGCAGGCTAAGACGGCGCGCGCGCGCCGACCGACGCAGCTGAACCGCGATCAATGGGTTGCCAGCCAAGGTAATCTGCCCCATATGCCCCTAGCCTCGCTCCCTTTGGTCAAAGGTTTTGACATCCGCCAACTGATATGGCAGGGGGCATAGATTGTCGACAGACACAAGAGTTGAAGGGGATCACCCATGCCCAAGGAAGAATGGGGCACCAAGCGTGTCTGCCCCACCACTGGAAAACGGTTCTACGACCTGAATCGCAACCCGATCGTCAGCCCCTATACCGGTGAGGTGGTCAACCTCGAAACCGGCAAGCGCAGCATGATCGCGGCGGACTCGGCCGATGCGGCCAATCCGAAGACGAAGAAGGACGAGGAAGAGGTCGAACTGGTCGATGACGATGATGTCGGAGTCGAGCTTGAGGACGACGATGTTCTTGAGGACGAAGACGACGACGATGATGTGTCGCTGGACGAAATCGCCGACGTCGCAAGCGACGACGACGACTCCTGACGCAGGCCTTATCGGGGCATCTACAAAAACGCCGGTCGGTTTTCCGACCGGCGTTTTTCGTTCTGAGGGCGGCTTTGGCCCTGTCGGCCAAATGTTGCTGCGAAATTCTTGACCCGCCGCGATTTTCCGCTTGATCCCATCGGCGGCATTGCGTAATCACCCCGGCACGACGCCGGTGGCGTCGCCCAGGGAACGGGGCCTTAGCTCAGCTGGGAGAGCGCTACAATGGCATTGTAGAGGTCAGGGGTTCGATCCCCCTAGGCTCCACCATTCCCTCCCACCCCCTTGATATTTTTGAAAATCTCTGAATATCGGGGCATTGGGCAATGGGTGCCACAGCGGGCGGTTACGTCGATTGATCGGGCGGCGCCTGAAGATAGACGCATCCTTTGTCCTAGAGACGGCGAGATCGACGTGCAACGCCGGACCCCTGGAATAACAACCGCCTCCTCTTGGTCGCCGGCGGTCTGGTGTTCATCTTTGTGGCGCGCTCATCATGTATTCTGAATACAGACAGGGCCAGGAAAGCGAACTGCTCGATACGGTAAAACTTGAGGTGGCGGCCCTCTCACCCTCCTTACGCCGATCAGCCTACGACCGGATGCCGCTCACGTCAGTCAATGAACTATGTCGCAACCGCGTAAACCGACACGGACGCCGGTCCCGCCGCCGGGACAGAAACCCACATTTTCGCAAGCTCCGGCAGGTCGCCGGCCGGCTTCACCTTGTAGAGCGCCGTTCACAGGCGGGCGAATTGGCGCTATCCTTGCCTTGCGTCAACCGCATCCGGGGGCCACATGATCCGCCCGCTGCTTATTGCCTGTCTTGCCCTGATCCCGGCGGCCCCGCTTGGGGCGCAGGACCTCTTGGGCTTTGACGCCACACAATTCGGGCGCACCGTCCTGTCGCGCAAGCAGAGTTTCGGCAACCCGGTACCAGAGGTTGCTCTTGGGGCCTATAACAACGAACCCATCGCCACCTATTCGCCGAAATCGGTCTTTGCGCGCATGGGTCGCGCGGTCGGTCGGCTGGACATCCTCACCGACAGCGGCGTCTTTCCCTGCACTGCGTTTATCGTGGCCAAGGCCACCCTGTTGACCAACTTTCACTGCGTGCCCGGTATCCTCGACAATCCCAAGACCGGCGCCACCCGGATCGAGGCAATCCAGTTTGTCGCCGGATACACCCGGCAAGGGGTTGAGGCCGGTACCCGGCGCTATTTTGTCAGCGTCGAACCGGTCGAAAGGAACCGCGAACTGGATTATGCGGTGCTGCGGGTGATCGGCGATCCGTCAGAGGACTATGGCACGCTGAAGCTGTCGACCCATGCGCCGGACGACGGCGATCCGTTCTGGATCATCGGCCATCCGATGGGCGAGGCGCAGCGCATCAGCCGTGAGAAATGCCGCGCCAACGCCCCGGCCCTGACGAACGACCGGCTGCTACACACCTGCGACACGCTGCCGGGCAATTCCGGTTCTCCGGTAATCGACGCCGCGCTGCAGGCCGTGGTGGCGCTGCATCACGCAGGGTCCGACCGCGACTCGGTGAATTTTGCCGTGCCCATGGGATTGATCCTTGCCAGTTCCGACATTTTGAAAGCTGCGCCTCTTGTCGATGAACCCCTGCCCCCGGACGCGGTCCCGGTGGCTCCGCCCTCTCGTGACATGAGCAAACTGCTAGACGAAGTGGCCGCCATGGGCTTTCGCCTCGGCAAAGAGCGCGAGTCGCGCGAGAAAGCGCAGCAAGACCTTGCGCGGCTGCTTGCCGAACTGGAGGCCGCAAAGAGGGGCTTGAAGGGCGCAGACGAACAGGTCGCCCAACTGACCGGTGATTTGCAAAAAGCGCAGGACCGCGCTGCCCGCGTTCAGAAAGAAGTCGAGAACCTGCGGGCTGCATTGGCAGAAAGCGAGGCCGGCCGTGCCGGCAACCCCGACAGGGTGCGCGCTCTTGAAGAGCAACTGGCTGCGGCGCTGGCCGCACGGCTGGCGGCCGAGGCGTTGGCGCGCGACACGCGCGAACGGCTGGTCCTGACCGAAGATCGCGCATTGCAGGCCGACGTGCAGGTCAAGGCTCTGAGCCAGAACGTCGCCACATTGCGCCTCCAACTGCGCGACTTGCAGGCAGTGCTGGACGATGCCAAGGCCCGGGACGCCGCGGCGGACGTACGCCTGCAGAACCTAGGCTCGGAACTCAACGCCGCCCTCGCCCGCGTCGCGCAGGAAGAGCGTCGTCGGCGTCTTGCAGAAGAAGCCCAGCGCAAACAGGCCGAAGCACTGGCCGCACGTCTGGCATCCGAGGCCAAGAGCCTGAGCCTGCACCGTTCTGAGTTAAAGGGCCGACTGCGGGACGCGTTGGTCGGACAGAAAGGAGTGCAATTCGCCGGAGAACGCTTTGTCTTGCCGAACCAATTGCTGTTCCGTCCCGGCTCTGCCGATCTCTCTGCGGCTGGGCAACAGGAATTGGCACAGCTTGCGGACGTGCTGGCCGAGGTCGCAAACCGCATCCCGGCGGAAGTGGACTGGATCCTGCGCGTGGACGGCCATACCGACAATATACCAATCCGGTCCGGCGGGGATTTCGCGGACAACTGGGACCTCAGTCAGGCCCGCGCCTTGTCCGTCCTGCGCGCTTTGGTCGAGGGCGGATTTCCCGCGCACCGCCTTTCCGCCAACGGGTTCGGAGAGTTCCAGCCCCTTGACCCTGCCAACTCTGCCACCGCCCGCGCCCGCAACCGCCGCATCGAGCTTTCGTTGACGGACCGTTAGACATGGACATCGGTCACCTGACGGAACGTCTGATGGGCATGGATGATCGGACGTGGGCGCGCCATGCCAACCCGCTCAGCGGCTGGTCCCGGGTTGCCATCCTGCCGCTGCTTGCGCTGACGCTGTGGCTCCGTCTCAGGCTTGGCCCTTGGATCTGGGCTGCACTTACCCTGCTGGTGGTCTGGACATGGCTCAACCCGCGCCTTTTCCCGGAGCCCGCCGCGCTGACCAGCTGGATGTCCCGGGGGGTGCTGGGAGAGCGTGTCTGGTTGGCACGTAAAAAGACGCCCATTCCAGCCCATCACGCCCGCGCGGCCATGATCCTGAATATCTTGGCCGGGATCGGTTTCGTTCCGCTGGCCCTTGGCCTCTGGCGCTATGACCCCGGCCTTGTGCTGGCCGGTCTTGCGCTGACGATGGGCGGCAAGCTTTGGTTTCTGGACCGGATGGTCTGGCTGCACACCGACATGACGCGGCCCGACGGCTAGACCCGAGACACAGAATCCCGCCGTCAGACCGAGGCGAAACAGCCCAGCGCGGGGCCATGCACCCCGATGTCCAGCGGCCCGAACACGCTGTCTACGCAGAGGCTGAAATACCCGGCTTTCGGCATGAACAGGACAGAATAATCCCCGTCCGAGCGGGTCACGCTGTAACACGTCTGGGTCAGGCCGCCGCTGAATGTCACCGTGATTGGCCGGGGCCGCCGGACCCGAAGGCGCGCGAAATCCTCCAGCAACAGGCGGTCACCACGGCCCTGCACCGCAAAGCCCGCCAGTTCCCCGTCCACCAGTTGCGTTACATGGGCCGAAAGATCGTCACTTACCATGCGGCTCAGAGTAAGGCCCGGCGCACAAGGTTCAAGCCTGCAACCAACAGCACCACCAACGTGGCCCGTCGAAAGGCCTTTTGGTCAATCCGGTCCTGCGCCTGCCGCCCGATCCACATGCCCAGCAACGCCGGGGGCAACAACATCACCGACAGCCAGACCGTCTTCGCATTCAGCACGCCCGAGCCGATATGCGCCAGCGTCAGCGCCACAGCGCCCAGCCCGTAGATCACCCCCTGCACCCGCATCTGCTCGCGCTTTTCGGTGCCCAGTGCAGTCAGGTAGGCCACCGTTGGCGGCCCCCAGACACCCGAAAAGCCGCCGATGAACCCGGCAAATGCCCCGATCCCGATCTCTAGCCCCCGATGCCCGCCTTCGGTCACCCGTGGCTGCCAGCCCGCCAGTTGCAGCAACGCGAAAAAGGTGATTGGCCCGCCGATCATCAGCAGCAGAACTTGCGTCGGCACAATCGCCACCATCTGTGCGGACAACAATAACATGACAAAGGCGACGCCCAGAAACAGGCGGAACCGCCGCACCGACTGCATCGCTGCCTGCGGTCCCTGCGCAAGGGCCTGCACCCCGTTGGAGACAAGGGTCGGCAGGATCAATCCCGCCAGCGCCAGTTCTGGCGCGATCAGACTGCCCAGCCCCGAAACAAGGACCATCGGCATGGCAAATCCGACAAGCCCCTTGATAACACCGGACAGTGCCGCAATTCCAACGGCACAGAGCAAGACAAACGGGGTAAGATCAGCAAGGATTCCGGGCATGTTTTACGTCATAGCACGTGACCCAACGGCTGCACGCTGAATCTGAGTTGCGCAATAAATGATCACCACTGACGCGCTCAACGTATTTTTGTTGCGCTGCACCTGCAAAGTAGCTAGGACCAACGGGACAGCGGGCTTGGGGCGATCCTCTGATGTTCCGCACTGAAAAAAGAGACGCGCGCTGGCCATGCCCGGGCCACCCCGAAAGGGTCGGCGCAACACGAGAGGACCTGAATTCATGGCGCATGATGGACAAGACCTGACTCTGGACGGCGTAATTCTGCCCGATCTTCTGACACTTACCGGCGCGGCTGTGGCCCCGGTCGAGGCGATTCTTGAAACCGCGCGCGGCCATGTGCGTGAGATGGTGGTGGCCGACGGTCGCGTATCCGGCGCGTTGGTGGAACAGAACCAGTTCGCCGCTCACGGGCTGGCGTGGCTGGCGACCTATGTCGAATCGCTGCGGCAGATGCAGCATTGGGCCACGACGCTGGACAGCGAGGGCACCTTTGGCGAGGTCGAGCAACTGCTGCACCAGATCGCCTTTGGCGAATACCTGTCGCAGATCCACGGCGGCATCCAGATGAACCAGGGCGAGATCGTGCGCCTTGCCGACATGGGTCTCAATCAGGACGAACGCCGTGTAATGCTGACCGCCGAGGTCGAACATCTCATGCAGGCGGGCAACAATCCGGGTGCCCGCGCCCGCCTTGTCGAGTTGATGGAGGAACGTCGCGCCGAGGTGACGGTAGGACGCACCGGCCTTGACGACGAACTAGAGATGATCCGCGACCAATTCCGCCGCTACGCGGTCGAAAAGGTAGAACCCTATGCGCATGACTGGCACCTCAAGGACGAGTTGATCCCGATGGAAATCATCGAGGAACTGTCCGAAATGGGCGTCTTCGGTTTGACCATCCCGGAGGAATTCGGCGGTCTGGGTCTGTCCAAGGCGTCGATGTGCGTTGTGTCTGAGGAACTGTCACGCGGCTATATCGGCGTCGGCAGCCTTGGCACCCGGTCCGAGATTGCCGCCGAACTGGTGATCGCTGGCGGCACACAAGAGCAAAAGGAAAAATGGCTGCCCCGCTTTGCCAGCGGTGAGACCCTGCCGACAGCCGTCTTTACCGAACCGAACACCGGCTCTGACCTCGGCTCTTTGCGGACCCGCGCGGTCAAGGATGAGAACGGCGATTACCGAGTCACCGGCAACAAAACCTGGATCACCCATGCGGCCCGCGCGCATGTCATGACGCTGCTGGCCCGCACCGATAGCGAGACGGACAACTACAAGGGTCTGTCGATGTTCATCGCTGAAAAGACCCCCGGAACCGACGCAGACCCCTTCCCTACCGAAGGCATGACCGGCGGTGAGATCGAGGTGTTGGGCTATCGCGGCATGAAGGAATACGAGCTTGGCTTTGACGACTTCAAGGTCAAGGGAGAGAACCTGCTAGGCGGCGAGGAAGGCAACGGCTTCAAGCAGTTGATGGAAACGTTTGAGAGCGCCCGCATCCAGACCGCTGCCCGTGCCATCGGCGTGGCGCAATCGGCGCTGGACGTGGGTATGCAATACGCCATCGACCGCAAGCAGTTTGGCAAATCGCTGATCGCCTTCCCCCGCGTTTCCGGCAAACTGGCGATGATGGCGGTGGAAATCATGATCGCGCGTCAACTGACCTATTTCTCGGCCCGCGAAAAGGATGAGGGCCGCCGTTGTGACCTTGAGGCCGGTATGGCCAAGTTGCTGGGCGCCCGTGTGGCCTGGGCCAATGCGGACAACGCCTTGCAGATCCACGGTGGCAACGGCTTTGCGCTGGAATATCGGATCAGCCGCATTCTGTGCGACGCTCGCATCCTGAACATCTTCGAAGGAGCTGCCGAGATTCAGGCGCAGGTCATCGCGCGCCGCCTGCTGGCCTGAGACGTCCGGCACCAGCAAATGACGGGGCCGCGCCAACCGGCGGGGCCCCGTTCTTTTTGGCTCTGGCATAAACGGTCCACAGGCTTTGAGAGGCAAAGCCCCTGATCTGATCCCGATCAAGGACGCGCGCCTCATGTCGTGATCTTAGGCCCGCAGGATAACGAGCGGAGCCTCCTTCATGAGCTACAAAGACACACTCACCGCGATGAAACCGCAGGTGAAAAATTTCAACATCGCCATTGGTGACACCGCCCAAGGGTTTGGCGCTATTGCCAAAAGCCTCAAGGACGACGGCGCGCTGACCCACAAGGCCAAGGAACTGGTGGCCTTGGGCATCGCCGTGGCAATCCGCTGCGAACCCTGCATCCTTTTCCATACCGAGGCGCTGGTCCGCCTTGGGGCCACACGCGAAGAGATCGCCGAAACACTGGCGGTCTGTGTCGAGATGGGCGGCGGGCCGGGCATCATGTATGGCACCAAGGCGCTGGCCGCTTTTGACGAATTTTCTGCCTGAGCGTGATTGTTTCAATCCTGCGATGAGTGGCCCCTTCGGGGGCCATTCTCATTTTCATGACCTGCGACAGCCTGCCGCGACGGGATCACATTCCGGTATCGTTATATGACTGTTACCTCATAAAACGGATGGACCCGATGATCAGATATCTCACACTTGCCCTTGCGATCACCGCCACACCGACCCTTGCCCAGCAGGGCCAGCCCGGCGCGCATTTCGTTGAAAACTGGGACTTGGACGGCGACGGCAAGGTGACCGTCGAAGAGGCCACAGAGCGCCGAAACAGCGTTTTTGATGCTTTCGACAGCAATGAGGACGGGTTTCTGGACGCCGAGGAATACGTACTGTTCGACGAGGCACGCGCGGCCGACATGGCAGGTCAGGGCGGTCACGGGCGTGGCGCGATGATGCGCGCCGCAGATGGCATGCTGCTGGAGCGCAATGACACCGACAAGGACGGCAAGGTCAGCCGCGCAGAATTTACCGACAACGCCGCTGCGTGGATCACTGCGATGGACACAAACGAAGACGGTGCCGTCACCACCGCCGACTTCGGTCGCGGCAAGGGCATGGGCATGGGCAACAACTGAACGGCTGATTAGGGCGTAGGGCGGGGTTTACCCCGCCGCCCCGAAACCAAAGCGCAGGGCGGCTACCGCCCTGCAAGTATCACCCGCGCAGCGTGCCGCCTGTGGCCTTGCTCACCTTCTCGACAATCTTGGCAGAGATCGCCTCGATATCCTTTTCCTTCAGGGTCTTGTCGGTCGGCTGCAGGCGCACGGTGATGGCAAGGGACTTCTTGCCCTCACCCAGACTGCCGCCGATGAACTCATCGAACACGCGCACATCGTCGATCAGCCCCTTGTCGGCCCCTGCGGCCGCGTTGACCAGCGTCAGCGCCTCGACCTCTGCGTCCACCACAAAGGCAAAGTCACGCTCGACTGCCTGCAGGTCGTTCAGCACCAGCGCCGCCCGCGTTGCGCCGGACTTGCGCGGCATCGGCACCTGTTCCGGCCAGATCACAAAACCCACGGCTGGGCCTTTGATGTCCAGCGCGTCCAGAACCTTGGGGTGCAATTCGCCAAAGACGCCCAGCGTTTTCTTGGGGCCAAGACAGAAGCGGCCATGCCGCCCGGGATGCCACCAGCCTTCGCCGCCGCGCAGGATCTGCATCTTGGCGGGCGCGCCGATGGCCGCCAGAACCGCCTCGGCATCCGCCTTGGCATCGAACAGATCCACGGCGCGCGCGGCACCGTGTACGTCCTTTGGCCCGGTTCGGCCCACCAGCACACCGGCAACCTGCACGTGCTGCTCACCCGGCTCACCGCCGTCGAACACATGACCAACCTCGAACAGCGCCACATCGGCAAAGCCGCGCGCCTGATTGCGCGCCGCCGCCTGCAACAACCCCGGCAACAGCGAGGGCCGCATATGGCTCATTTCCGAGCTGATCGGGTTGGCGAGCATATGCGCATCGTCGCCGCCCCCAAACAGCGCCGCTGCGGCCTGATCGACAAAGCTGTAGGTGACACATTCGTTATAGCCCAGCGCCGCCACGGTGCGGCGCGCGCTACGCTCTCGGACCTGCGAGGGCGACAGGACGGGCCGCACCACCCCTTCGGACAGACGCGGCAGCGGCGTGCCTTTCAGCTTGGTCAGCGAGGCGATGCGCGCCACCTCTTCGACCAGATCGGCCTCTCCCATCACGTCGGGACGCCACGACGGCACATGCGCCATGTCGCCGTCCATGCGAAAGCCAAGCGCCTCCAGCGTGGCGCGCTGGGTGTCGGCGGGGATTTCCATGCCGACCAGCGATACAACGCGGTCCGTGTCCAGCTTGTAGGCACGGTCCGTGTCCGGCACTTCGCCCGCCACGACAACCTCGGACGCCTCACCGCCACAGAGATCAAGGATCATCTGCGCCGCGTCCTCCATCGCCTGCATGTTGTAGGCCGGGTCAATGCCGCGCTCGTTGCGATAGCGCGCGTCGGAGTTGATCTTGAGCGCGCGGCCCGTGTGGGCGATCTGAATGCGATCCCAGACGGCGGCCTCAAGGAAGACATTGACCGTCTCCTCGGTGCAGCCAGTTTGCAGCCCGCCCATGATGCCACCAATCGACTCGATGCCCTCGGCGTCAGAGATCACAACCTGCCCGTCGGAGAAGGCGTAATCCTTCTCATCCAGACCAACCAGCGTCTGGCCGCCCGTGGCGCGATGGATGCGCAGGACGCCGCCCTTGACTTTATCCGCGTCAAAGACGTGAAGCGGGCGGTTGCGGTCAAAGGTGAAGAAGTTCGTCACATCCACCAGCGCCGAGATCGGGCGCAGCCCAATGGCGCGCAGACGGTCCTGCAACCACTGCGGGCTTGGCCCGTTCTTGACGCCCTTGATCAGCCGCCCGGCGAAGATGTGACAGCCGCCCTCACCCGCCGTGTCGGCGTCGATGGTGACGGAGATCGGACAGGGAAAGCTTCCCTTGACCTGCTCGACCTTCAGCGGTCTCAGCGTGCCCAGCCCCCGCGCCGCCAGATCGCGCGCAATGCCGTGGATGCCCAGCGCGTCCTGACGGTTGGGCGTGATCGCAATTTCGATCACCGGGTCGACCTTGGAGGGATCGTTCTGCGCCAGCCAGTCGGTGAACTTTTGCCCAACTTCGCCCGAGGCCAGTTCGATGATGCCGTCGTGATCCTCACCCAGTTCCAACTCGCGCATGGAGGCCATCATGCCGTGGCTCTCAACACCCCGGATGTTGCCGACCGACAGGGTCACATCCAGACCGGGCACATAATCGCCCGGCTTGGCCAGAACCACGGTGATCCCGGCCCGCGCGTTGGGCGCACCGCAGACGATCTGCTTTTCGCCCTCGTCGGTCATGACCTTGCAGACGCGCAAGCGATCGGCGTCGGGATGCTGTTCAGCCTCCTGTACCTTTGCCAGCGTAAAGGAGGACAGCGCCTTGGCCGGGTCGACGACCTCTTCGACCTCCAGCCCCAGATCGGTCAGGGCCTCGGCGATCTCATCAACCGTGGCCGTGGTGTCGAGGTGCTCTTTGAGCCAGGAGAAGGTGAATTTCATCGGATCGTGCCCCGCCTATGCGTCTGTTGGCGCGTGCTTAGCGGATCGGCCCGGGGGTGAAAAGAGGCGCGCGCGCTCAGTCGCGAAACCGCTCGGCAAGGTCGTCGGTGTCGCCCATGGCTGCCAGCTTTAACTCACGCACCAATCGCAGGGTCGGCTTAAGCGCAAAACAGGCGGACCCGACCACAAAGAACCAGATCGCCACCGTTTCCCAAGCGGCCCAGAAGAACATCACCGACCCGATCAGAAAGCAGAAGGCGGCAATGAAATCGACGATGGTATGGGCGATCTCGAAGGCCGCGAAGACGCGGCGCGATTCTGCGCTGCGCTCGCGGTTCTCGTGGGAAAACAGCGGCATGGCTGGGGATTGTCTTTCGGATCAACGAATGATGGCGCGAACCGAATAGCTGAGCGGGTCAAAACAATCGCCCATCAGCAGCGTGAAGGAGGTCGGGTAGTTGGGTTTGTCGAACTGCAACAGCGCGCGCCCCCACTGGTTGCCGGACTGCGCGTTGTAGGACATGGAGCCAAGGCAATAGCCCGGCCCCTTGCCGATCCAGAACGCCTCATGCACGCCGCGATTGTCAAAGTTCCCCGCAAGGCCGGGGATCACCAGCGTGGCCTGATAGCCGTCGAAGTTGCGAAAGGAGAACACCGCCGCGCCATCGGTTTCCGCCTCATAGACAAAGGCCCCAATGTCGCTGTCCCAGACCTCATCGGCAAGGGCGGGGGTGGCAAGCAGGGCGGCAAGGGTCAGGGCGCGGAACATGGCAGGTCTCCGTGGGTTAATGTTGGGCGGAGAGTGGCATGAACGGCGCGCACTGGACAGCAAGGATTTCAAGACCTTTGCAGGCCCAGCGCGACCGGGAATGCCTCAATTCGACAAAGGCGGACGACCACCCGAAATGCGACCCTCGCCGTGTCTACGGTTGCCTACCTACTCAAACCACCATGCAGCGTCGGCACATCAAGGCTCGCAAACCCGTAATGCCGCAGCCAGCGCAGGTCGGAATCAAAGAACGCCCGCAGGTCCGGGATGCCGTATTTCAACATCGCGATCCGGTCGATCCCCATCCCGAATGCAAAGCCCTGCCATTCATTCGGGTCCACCCCCGCCGCCGACAGCACCTTGGGGTGGACCATGCCGGACCCCAGAACCTCTAGCCAACCGTCGCCTTCGCCGATCTTCAACTGGCCGTTGTCCCACGAGCACTGAATATCCACCTCAGCCGACGGCTCGGTGAAGGGAAAGTGCGACGCGCGGAAGCGGGTCTTGATGCCGTCGATCTCAAAGAAAGCGGAAAAGAACTCTTCCAGCACCCATTTCAGGTTCGCCATCGAGATATGTTTGTCGATGGCCAGCCCCTCGACCTGATGGAACATCGGGGTGTGGGTCTGGTCATAGTCGGCGCGGTACACGCGGCCCGGCGCGATGATCCGGCAGGGCGCGCCGTGTTTTTCCATATGCCGGATCTGCACCGGCGAGGTATGGGTGCGCAGCACATGCGGCGGGCGATTGTCGCCCTCGGCGCGGTGCATGTAGAACGTGTCCATCTCGGCCCGCGCGGGGTGGTGCGACGGGATGTTCAGCGCGTCAAAGTTATACCAGTCGCTGTCGATCTGCGGCCCCTCGGCCACGGCAAAACCCATGTCGGCAAAGATGGCAGAGACTTCATCCATGACCTGACTGACCGGGTGGATCGTGCCACGGCGCTGCGCCCGCACCGGCAGGGTCACATCCAGCCATTCGGTGCGCAGCCGCTCTTCCAGCGCCACATCGGCCAGCGCGGCCTTCTTCGCCGCCAGCGCCGAGTTGATCTCATCCTTGAGCTTGTTCAGCGCGGGGCCGGCCACTTGCCGCTCTTCCGGGCTCATCTTGCCCAGTTCGCGCATCTTCAGGCTGATCTCGCCCTTCTTGCCCACGGCGGTGACGCGCAGGTCCTCCAGCGCGCTCTCGTCGCCCGCTTCGGCAATCAGGGTGATGTATTTTTCGCGCAGATCGTCCATGTCACGTCCCTCAGGCTTGCCCGCGTGGGGTTAGCCCTGCCCCGCCCGCTTTGCAACCGTTTGAATGCCGCGCGGGCGGTGTCAGGCGCCGGCGCGTGCCCGCGCCTCTGTCAGCAGGCGCATCACCTCGGCATCCTCGATCCGCAGCGTGTCCAGATGTTCGGCAAGGTTTTCGACATAGGCCAGACTGCTGCCCAGAAAGCCGGTGCCCTTGGCCAACATCGTCACCTGCTGTTCGTGGGTCAGATCCGGCCGGATATTGTCGGCCTCATGATTGGCCATGAACGCCAGCGCCTCGACCTCACCAAAGGCGGTCTCGGCGCGCAGAAATTCGGCATGATAGGCCTGACCGATACGTTCGCGCGCCCAAAGGCTGTAGGTCTCTGCCTCCAGATCCTCGGTTGCCAGCCGAAAGACCAGCCCGTGACAGCCGTCCCCCTTGTCCAGTGCCGCCATAAGGCCCGGCATGTCCTCTGTCCCGCGTGCGCCCTTGGTGTCGCACAGGATGAACCGCCGGGCGACACCGGGTACCCAGGCGCGGCGCACCTCGGCAAACCGCACCGCCGGATCCCACATCAAAGAGCCGTAGCCAAAGACCCACAGATCGCGGTCCATACGCCCCGCCATGACGCGGGCGCGGTCTGCCTCACGCTCGGCATCGGGGCTGATCCAGTCCTCATCCAGCCCCCGCTCCCGCAGCATGGCACGTACTTTTTCGGCGTGGAAATCCGCAAAGAACGACTCTGCGCGCGGAGTGATCAGCGGGCGCAGGTTCGGGTGGTGATGGAAAGGATCGATCTGGGACACGCGTCACGCCTTTTCGACTGGACCACAGTCACCTTGCCGCGCGGCAGCCTTGTTGGAAAGCCCCGGCCCGGCGGAAAAGGTGGCTGCACCAAATGACTGCCTTCAGCGCTGTTACGAAATTGCCCAGTCGACCGGTCGAACAGGTGTGTCCCGGCGTCGCTACGGAAGACCTGTGTACCAAACAAAAGGCCCGGGCGCTGTCGCCCGGGCCTTTCGAACTGTCTGTCAGGTGTCTGCGGCTTATGCCGGCAGCGCACCTTTCGCCTGATCCACGATCGCGGCAAAGGCTGCGGGCTCGTGCACGGCCAGATCGGCCAGAACCTTGCGGTCCACTTCGATCCCGGCCAGCGTCAGGCCGTTGATGAAGCGCGAGTATGTCAGCGATTCGTCATGGGCGCGCACGGCGGCGTTGATCCGCTGAATCCACAGGGCGCGGAAGTTGCGCTTGCGGTTCTTGCGGTCGCGGGTCTTGTACTGGTTGGCCTTGTCAACGGCCTGCGCTGCCACCTTGAAGGTGTTCTTGCGGCGGCCGTAATAGCCTTTCGCCTGGTCAATGACCTTCTTGTGACGCGCGTGGGTGACGGTTCCGCCTTTTGTACGGGGCATCTCTCAGTCTCCTATCAGCGGTCGTAGGGCATGAACTGCTTGACGATCTTGGCGTCAGGCTTGCTCATGGTTGTGGTGCCGCGGGCGTCGCGGATGAATTTCTTGGTGCGCTTGATCATGCCGTGGCGCTTACCGGCCTGCGCCGTCAGCACCTTGCCGGTGGCTGTCACCTTAAAGCGCTTTTTGGCGCTCGATTTCGTCTTCATCTTGGGCATTTCGATCTCCGTTCTTTAGCGCGACTCGGCATGCCTCTTGTGGCCGGACGCGCGGTTGGAGCGCGCCGTATAAAAGGGCACCCTCCCGATTGCAAGAGTTTAGCACACTGTGAGGCGGGATATGTGGCTCCGCCTCCTTAATGGGTCGAAACCGGATCAGTTCAGGATTTGCCCGATCACACCGTAAAAGACATCCGGAAGGTCGGACCAGGCATAGCCGCCTTCCTTTCCCCGCACGGACCAGAGGATCAGACCACCCCCGCCCAGCAGCAAGAGCGTGCCTATCCGTGGCGCGCGCCTGTCGGCCCAGGCCGACAGGATCGCCGGCAGGGACAGAACCACCAGCCCCATCCCTGCCACAAGCATCACATCCGGTTGCATCCAGCGCCCCTTCCGACGCCGAACTTATTCGGGATCGGTCGAGTAAATCAAACGCTCGTTGCAGGGGGCGACGCGCAGGATGTTCGTGCTGCCAGGCTGGTTGAAGGGCACGCCCGCAGTGAGCACGATCTGATCGTTCTCATCCGCATACCCTTCGGCGCGGGCGGCGCGGGCGGCGTTGACCACCGCCTGCTTGAACCGCTCCAGTTCTCCAGTCATCACGCATTGCGTGCCCCAGGTCAGCGACAGCCGACGCGCAGCACCCCGCATCGGGGTCATGGCGATGATCGGCACGCGGGGACGTTCCCGCGCCACCAGCGCCGCCGTGGTGCCCGACGAGGTGAAACAGCAGATCACCTTGACGTCTGTCGTCTCGGCGATTTCGCGTGCCGCAGCCACGATCCCGTCCGCCACCGACTTGCGCTCGGCAGAGCGTGACGCCTCGATCACGTCGCGGTAGGTCGGATCGCTCTCGACCGAGACGGCCACGTTGTTCATCGTCTGGACCGCTTCGATCGGGTACTGACCCGCTGCCGACTCTGCCGACAGCATGATCGCATCCGTGCCCTCGTAGATCGCGCCGGAGACGTCCGACACCTCTGCCCGCGTCGGCATCGGCGATTCGATCATCGATTCCAGCATCTGCGTGGCCACGATCACCGGCTTGGCCGCCGCGCGGCATTTGCGCACAAGACGTTTCTGGATTGGCGGCACGGCCTGCACCGGCAGCTCCACACCCAGATCGCCCCGCGCGACCATGATGCCGTCGGACACGGCCAGAATCTCATCGAAACACTCAACCGCCGAGGGCTTTTCGATCTTCGAGATGATCGCCGCACGGCCCCAGACCAACCGGCGTGCCTCTTCGACGTCCTCGACGCGCTGCACAAAGGACAGCGCCAGCCAGTCGATGCCAAGCGCGCAGGCGAATTCCAGATCGCGGCGGTCCTTTTCGGACAGCGCGGCCAGCGGCAGCACAACGTCGGGCACGTTCACGCCCTTGCGGTTGGAAATCGTGCCGCCCGCCTCGACCGTGCAATTGGCATGATCCTTGCCGCAGTCCGTGACCCGCAAGCGAATCTTGCCGTCGTTGACCAGCAGGCGCGCGCCGCCATTCAGAGCGGCAAAAATCTCGGGGTGAGGCAGTTGCACACGGTTTTGATCGCCCGGGGTCGGGTCCAGATCGAGGCGGAATTGCTGCCCCCACTCCAGTTCCTCGGACCCATTCGCAAATTCCCCGACGCGCAGTTTCGGCCCCTGAAGGTCGGCCAGAATGCCGATCGGGCTGTCGAGATCCTTTTCGACCTGCCGGATCATCTTGTGGCGTTCTTCGATCTCTTCGTGGGTGCCGTGGCTCATATTGAGGCGAAAGACATCCGCCCCGGCCTCATGCAACGCCCGGATCATCTCATAGGTGTTGGAGGCGGGCCCTAGCGTGGCCACGATCTTGACGTTGCGTTCACGTTTCATCTCAGTCTCCCCTGCCCTGTGGGCTGTGGCGGCGACGCGCGGCCCCGCTGGGCCGATCGCGCGTGCAGTTGCGGCGTTAACGCTAACACCGCTGTTGTTATCTCGTATTTCCCTTCGCCGCGCAACTGACATATGTGTAGCGGGCCAGCAATGACGAGACCATGACATATTCTCCCTGTAAGATCATAGGCGAAAGCCGTCCCAGCCGTATCCTGATCACCTGTGACCACGCCGCGAACACCGTTCCGCCCGATCTGGGCGGCTCTCTGGGTTTGCCGGTGTCGGACATGGCGCGCCACATAGCTTATGATGTGGGGGCCGCCGGGGTGTCCATCGAACTGGGAGAGCTGCTGGACGCGCCGGTGGTGCTGTCCAACTTTTCGCGCCTTGTGATCGACCCGAACCGGGGTGAAGACGATCCGACGCTGTTGATGAAACTGTATGACGGCTCTGTCATTCCGGGCAATCGGCACGCGGATGCCGCCGAAAAGGCGCGCCGTCTGGACGCGTATTATCGTCCATACGACGCGGCGCTGGCCAAGATGGTCGCGCGGCGCGAGGATGTGGCGATTGTCGCGATCCATTCGTTCACGCCGCAGCTGCATGGCCGACCGGCGCGGCCTTGGCATGTGGGGGTGCTGCACGCCGCTTGGGACGCGCGGCTGTCGGACCCGCTGATTGACTTGCTGGAGGCGCAGGCCGATCTGGTGGTGGGGCGCAATGAGCCCTACCCCGGCCACCTGCCCGGCGACGCGATTGACCGGCACGCCCTGCGGGATGGGCGGCAGAATACGTTGATCGAGGTCCGCAACGATCTGATCGAGGAAGAGGTCGGCCAGAGGCATTGGGCGGCGCGGCTGGCCCCGCTGCTGGAACAGGCTCTGGCCGCCGCGAAAGACTGATAAGGAGAGACGGAATGGATGAGCAGACACGCATCGAAATCGAGGCCGCGGCCTTTCGTCGGCTGCGCAAGCATTTGATGGAAGAACGCCCCGACGTTCAGAATATCGACCTGATGAATCTGGGCGGATTCTGCCGCAATTGTCTCAGCCGCTGGTATATGGAGGCGGCGAACGAAAAGGGCATCGAGATGGGCAAGGATGAGGCCCGCGAGATCTATTATGGGATGCCTTTTTCCGAGTGGAAGGCCAAGTATCAGACCGAGGCCGGGGCGGACAAGCAAGCGGCATTTGAGACGGCATTCAAAGAGAATGTGACCGACAAAGAATAGGGCTGTCCACGTGTGGACAGCCTGTGCCCTGTGTAAGATCAATGGCTTACAGAGGCGTTTTTAGGTTTTGTTCATCATTGGGCTTTGGTGTGTAGTGTGACTCGGGGGCCCGGACCAGTCGTGCATCGCGACAAAAGAGCGGGGCACCACCGTTCCAATCGCGAGCAGCATTTGACCGCTTTCAGCCCCGTTTGACTGGGGCTGCGCGGCGTCCCAAGAGCCATTGCCAGAGAGGCGAAAAGGTCTTTGGTCAATCGAGATCAGACCAAATAGTAACCGACATGTTGCGTCCCCCGGAACCGCCAGTCGCCATTATGGTGGCAAGATTGCAGACCCTGACCGATGGAACGATTTTGAACCCCGCGTGGGCGATATTGTCGTTTCAACGCCTCCGAAGTCAGGAACCACTTGGACACAGGGCATTCTTGCGCTGCTGATATCTGGCAACCCTAAAGTGGATGCCGCGATTTCCCGAGAGGCGCCTTGGATAGATGTGACCTCGCCCGAACAGGACGAAATCATCGCATCGCTCAATGCTCAGGCCGGTCGTCGGCAGACAAAAACCCACACACCGCTCGATGGCATCCCGATATGGCCTGACCTGCGTTACATCACCGTCTTTCGGCATCCCATAGATGTGCATCTGTCGTTCAGGCGACACGTCGAAAACATGACACAGGACGTTCTACAGGACATCTATCCCCCTGATATTCATGAGGGGTTTCGAATATTTCTGGAGGGCGACCACCGGGATGGTGCAAGCCTTTTGTCCATTGTCGACCACTACCGCAGTGCGCGGGTCTTGGCAGATCGGGAGAATATCCTGTGCCTTCACTATGCAGATATGACCTGCGATTTAGGGGCGGCCGTCGCGAGGATTGCGGACCATATCGGCATTTCGCATCCCGCCCCTGTCATGGATGCACTTGTTTACGCGGCACGGTTCCAAAACATGAAGCGCAACGCGGAACGGTTTGCCGTGTCAGCGCGCGAAGGGTTTTGGCGCAATGATTCAGACTTCTTTGACAGTGCGACGTCGAAGAAGTGGGTTGGCCTGCTCTCTGATGCCGACTTGGCCGCCTACGATGCCCGTATGGCTGACTTGCTTGGCGAAGATGAACGAGAGTGGCTTGAACAGGGAAGCGTTCGATCGGGCACTTCGCTGTAGTTTGCTGGTTGCGCCGATCGTCGAATTTGGCGCAACCGCAGCGAAAGCCGCCTACAGCGCCGCCGCTCTTTGGAATGCGGGGCGGGCGCGCAGGGTCGCGAGATACGCGCCGAAACTGTCCGGCCCTGCCGGGAACTTTGCTGATTGCGCCCAGCCGCCGCAGTGGCACAGGAGGATGTCGGGCACCAAAGGCGTGTCGCCCATCAGGAATGGCCCCTGAGCCTCTTCCATGATGCGCGTCAGGTTGCGGGCGTATTCGGCGCGGCACGGGTCCTTGATCGCTGGCACGCGCTCTTCCTCTGGCAGAACAAAGCTGTGTTTGGAGGCGGTCCAGAGCAGGCTTTCGACCTCATCCAGAATCCGAAAGGTCCATGCGTCCTGCCGCGCGCGGTCCTGCGTGCCCGCCGGTAAGGTGAAGGCCCCGTGCTTGTCCGCAAGATAGGTCAGGATCGCGGTGGAATCGCGCAGAACAGTGTCACCCTCGACCAGCACCGGGATCTTGCCCAGCGGGCTGATCTTGCGCACCTCGTCTGATTGCGGACCGGCGGGAACATGGGTGTAGGGCACGCCCAGTTCCTCTAGCAGCCACAAGACGCGAAACGCGCGGCTGCGGACCGCGCCGTAAACCGTATAACTCATTGCCTATCCTTCCAAAACTCAGCGGCGCGCCAGAAAGGCCAGCCGCACAAAGGCGCGTTCCACCAGCGCCATTTGCGGCGCTTTCTGACCAGCAGAGCGCAACGTCAGATCCGTATCCATCAGCAGTGTCAGCGCGCCTTCAAGCCGCGCCGCCGACCAGTTCTGCGCCTGTCGCAGCATCCGGTCGCGGCGCGGGCCAAAGATCGGCGGGCGCAGCTTGCCGATGCCCTGCGCCGGTCCGCCGTGGGCGGAAGCGATGGCAAACAGCGTCCGGAAATGCCGTGTGCCCATGATCAGCAGCGTCACCGGCGCGACGCCCTGCGCGCTCAGCCGCCGCATGACGGGGGCGATGTCACCGGTGCGACCCTCTGCCAACACATGAAAAATCTCATCCATCTGCGCCTCGACCGAGGCGGGGGCGTTCAACACCACCTCATCGGGCGTCAGCGGCGTGGGGTCCTGATATTTATAGAGCGCGATCTTTTCCAGCGTCTGGCGGAAATCCCCCGGCGTCAGATCGCGCGCGAGGTGTTCCAGCGCGCCCATCGCCTGTTGGTCGACCGCTTTCAGACCAGCGCGGGACAGTTCCGATTCGATCTCGGCCCGGCCCATCGGGTCATTGTACAGCGCCGCCGCATAGGCGTTTTTCGCGCCCTCGAACAGCTTGCGCAGGGAGGAGCGCGCCGCCAGCGCCCCGGCAGTTGCGATGATCTGCGCATCGCCTGCGCGCCATTCCGACAGCGCCGCCTTCATCGCCTCGGTCACGCCGTCGGCGGCCTCTTCGACCAGCACCGCGCGGGCGCCGGGGAAAAAGCCCTGTGCCTTGACCGCGTCCAGCAATTGCGCCGGGTCGCGGCGCAGATCGCCGCCGTTCATCCGGGTCAGGCGCATTTCTTCTTCGCCCGAAGGTCCGGTTATGGCGCTGATGGTCTCTTGCCGCTTCATCGCGACACGCATCACGTCTTCGCCGTAGATCAGCAGCCCGGCAATCGCCGGGTCCGGTTTGCGGAAAAACCCGTTTGCGTCGCGCGGCGATAGCTTCATGAGGGGGTGACGCCCGACAGCAGAAGATCGTCGATGACCTGATCGGCCAGCAGGGTCATCAGCCGTTCCATCGCATCGGTTTCCGCCGCGCGGGTGGCCACGGTAGAGCCGGTGGTGGAATAGCCGGTAAAGGCGTTTGTCCGCCCTTCGAACCGGGTTTGCCCGGTGCCGGTATCGACAAGACCGAAAAACGCGCGCCCGATCAGGCGGTAGCGCGTGGTATTGCCCCCCGAGGTCGAGCCGATGCCCTGATCGTCGGTCTGCAAGGTCAGGTTGAGGCTGTAGGGCGCACCCGGCCCCGCACGCCCCATCCGCTCTTCATAGCGGCGATTGAAGTAATAGGCCGCCTCGTTGTTCGGTTTGGGCAAGAGAACGGCGTTTTGCAGGGCGGTGCCGCCGCCCTGCGGTCCGTAAACCGGCGTAAACCCGCAGGCGGCAAGCGCCAGCGGGCTGAGCAGAAGTGTTCTTCGGTTACACCACGACATTCACGATCCGCCCCGGCACCACGATCAGCTTTTTCGGCTGGGCCCCGTCGAGGACCCGCACCACAGCTTCGTGCGCCAGCGCCAGCTTTTCAACCTCTTCCTTGGGCATGTCGCGGGGCACGTCGATTTCACCGCGCCGCTTGCCGTTGACCTGAATGGGCAGGGTGACGATGTCCTCGACCAGCATCGACTCATCCGCCTTGGGCCAGGGCGCGTTGGCGATCAGCCCCTCGCCGCCCAGCAGGTGCCAGATTTCCTCGGACAGGTGCGGGGTCATCGGGGCCATGAGCTGCGCAAGGGTTTTCGCGGCAAAGGTTTTGGTGTCCTTGCCCGCGCGGGATTTCGACAGCGCGTTGGTAAAGGCGTAGAGCCGCGCGATGGCCGCGTTGAAGCCAAAGGATTCGACGCCCATGGTGACGTCGTGGACGGCTTTGTGCGTCTCCTTCAGGAGGGCGGCATCCTCTTTGGTTTCGGGGGCGTCAGAGGCGGCGATTTCCGCCGCGATCCGGTAGACGCGCGACAGGTGTTTGTGCGCGGCCTCGGCCCCGGACGCGGTCCATTCCACGTCCCGTTCGGGGGGCGAGTCCGACAGCACAAACCAGCGCGCGGTATCGGCCCCGAAGGTGGCGATGATGGCCTGCGGGTCAACGACGTTGTTCTTGGACTTGGACATCTTGGCGGAGGGGATGACCTGCACCTCTTTCCCGTCCTTGAGCGTGGCGCGGGTGCCGTCCAGCGTCACGTCCTCGGGGTAGTGATAGACCGGGCGGCCATCCGCGCCCTTGGTCTGATAAATCGCATGGGTGACCATGCCCTGCGTGAACAGCGCGTTGAACGGTTCCTTCGCGGTTTCCGGCAGGTGGCCGGTCTTGATCATCGCGCGGGCGAAGAAGCGCGAGTAGAGCAAGTGCAGGATCGCGTGTTCGATGCCGCCGATGTACTGGTCGACGTTCATCCAATAGGCGGCGTCGTCCAGATTGGTCGGTGTCTCGGCATGGGGCGCGGTGAAGCGGGCAAAGTACCACGACGAATCCACAAAGGTGTCCATCGTGTCGGTTTCGCGCTTGGCGGGCGCGCCGCAGGTCGGGCAGGCACAGTCGCGCCACGTGGGGTGACGGTCCAGCGGGTTGCCGGGAATGTCGAATGTGACATCGTCGGGCAAGGCGATGGGCAGGTTTTCCTTTTTCTCCGGCACCACGCCGCAGGTGTCGCAATGGACCACCGGGATCGGGCACCCCCAATAGCGCTGACGGCTGAGGCCCCAGTCGCGCAGGCGGAACTTCTCGACGCCGCGGCCCAGCCCCTTGGCCTCCATCCAGTCGATGGTGGCGTCGACGGCCTCTTGGCCGGTCGCCTGATCAAGTCCGGCGAAATGGTCGATCCATGTCACCTTCTCGGTCTTGGGCGGGACAAAGGCGGTGGTCCCGACCGGCTTGGGATCGTCGACCGCCACAAAGGTGTCGATCACCGGAAGGTTGTACTTGCGGCAGAAATCGAGGTCGCGCTGGTCATGCGCCGGGCAGGCAAAGATCGCGCCGGTGCCGTAGTCCATCAGGATAAAGTTTGCGACCCAGACCGGGATTTCCCACGAGGGGTCCAACGGGTGCCTGACCGTCAACCCGGTGTCAAAGCCAAGCTTCTCGGCCTTCTCCAACGCCTCTTCTGTAGTGCCACCTTTGCGCATTTCGGCCACTGCCGCCGCCAGCTCAGGATTGTCTTTTTCCAACATTTTGACCAGCGGATGGTCCGGCGACACCCCAAGGAAGGACGCGCCTTTCAGCGTGTCGGGACGGGTGGTGTAGACCTCAATCTTTTCAATGCCATGCACCGGAGCGCTCAGATCCCACGCGAACTCCAGTCCGCGCGATCGACCAATCCAGTTGGCCTGCATCAGCTTGACCTTTGCAGGCCAATCATCAAGCCCGTCGATGGCGTCCAAAAGTTCGCCCGCCATGTCGGAAATCTTGAAGAACCACTGCGTCAGCTCGCGCCGTTCCACCTCGGCCCCGGACCGCCAGCCCTTGCCGTCGATCACCTGCTCGTTGGCCAGCACGGTCATGTCGACCGGGTCCCAGTTCACCACCGCGTTCTTGCGGTAGACAAAACCTTCCTTGAGAAAGTCGAGGAACAGCGCCTGCTGCTGGCCGTAGTATTCCGGGTCGCAGGTGGCGAACATGCGCGACCAATCCAGACCAAAGCCCAGCGGTTTCATCTGGCCAACCATCGTGTCGATGTTGTCGTAGGTCCAGGTCTTGGGGTGGCCACCCGATTTCATCGCGGCGTTTTCCGCAGGCATCCCGAAGGCGTCAAAGCCCATCGGGTGCAGCACGTTGTGCCCGGTCGACAGCTTGTACCGCGCGATCACGTCGCCCATCGTGTAGTTGCGCACATGGCCGATATGGATGCGCCCGGACGGATAGGGGAACATTTCCAGCACGTAGTATTTCGGCTTGTCGCCGGTGCGGCTGGCCTTGAACGTCTCGGCCTCATCCCAGGCGGTTTGCCATTTCGGCTCAATCTCAGCGGGGTCGTAACGCGACATAGGATGTCCTCCGGCGGGCAATTCTTCGGGCGGGTGATAGGGCGCGCGGGCGCAATCGTCCAGAGGCTCGGCGGATTCGCCCCCCCACCCCCACAGCCAGCGCCCCGCGCATCGCCCCGGGCTTCTTCTTGGTCCAAATGCTCCGGGGGAGGCGACCGGAGGGAGCCGGGGGCAGCGCCCCCCCTACCCCCTACCAAAGCCCGCAACCGATTCCCTTTTGCCCCGCAGCGTTTATACTGGCGGCGAGGCACACCAGAACAAGGGGCGGCACGGCCCCGGGGAACGCGCAGATGAAGATCCTTCTGATCCACCAGAACTTTCCGGGGCAATACAAACATCTGGCCCCGGCGCTGGCCGCGATGGGGCATCAGGTGGTGGCGTTGACCTGTAAGGTAAAGGAACCGCAGACATGGCAGGGCGTGCGGATCATCCCCTATGAGGTCAAAGGCGCCTCGACCAAGGGGATCCACCCCTGGCTGGCGGATTTCGAGACCAAGATCCTGCGTGCCACCTCTTGTTATCGCGGCGCGGTGTCGCTGAAGGAACAGGGGTTTGAGCCGGATGTGATCTGCGCCCACCACGGTTGGGGCGAAAGTATGTTTCTCAAGGATGTCTGGCCCACCGCCCGGCTGGGCCTGTATTGTGAGCTGTACCACCTGACCACCGAGACCTTCATCAACTTCGACCCCGAGTTTCCCACCCGGAACCCCGCCGGGGACAAGCTGCGAATCCGGATGAAGAACCTTAACAACCGGATGCACGAAGAGGTCATGGACGCGGGTATCTCACCCACGCGCTTTCAGGCGTCGACCTTTCCCGACCGCTGGCAAGAGCGGCTGACCGTGGCGCATGACGGCATCGACACCGATCTGGTGCGCCCGAATCCCAATGCGCAATTGCAGATCGACGATCATCTGACCCTGACCCGTGACGATGAGGTCATCACCTTTATCAACCGCAATCTGGAGCCCTATCGCGGCTACCACGTCTTTATCCGCGCCCTGCCCGACCTGCTAAAGCAACGCCCGAACGCCCATGTGGTCCTGTTGGGTGGGGACAGCACCTCTTATGGATCGAAGCCGCCCAAGGGGCAGTCATGGAAACAGATCTTTATCGACGAGGTGCGCGGCACGATTCCCACGCCGCACTGGAAGCGGGTGCATTTTCTGGGCCGGGTGCCATATGACCGGTTCCTTGCCATGTTGCAGGTCAGCCGGGTGCACGTCTATCTGACCTATCCGTTTGTGCTGTCATGGTCACTGCTGGAGGCGATGAGCGCAGAGGCCGCGATCGTGGCCAGCGACACCGCGCCGGTGCGCGAAGTCATGACCGAGGGCGAGACCGGCTGGATGGTGGATTTCTTTGACCGGACCGCGCTGGTGGAACGGATCAGCGCCCTGCTGGACGATGCGGACACACGGGCGCGTCTGGGGGCCAATGCGCGGGCGCTGGTGCGCGAGAAATACGACCTGCGCAGCGTTTGCCTGCCGCAACATCTGAACTGGGTCGAACGGCTGGGCGCAATGGCGGCGCGGCCTCCGCGCGATTAGCGGCCAGAGCCATGTGTTCTGACCCCGAGTCCCGCCTGTTGCCTGCTATCGTTGTGGTGTCATAAAAAAGACCGCTTCCGGCGTCGGAAGCGGTCAACTTGTGCGTCGCAGGTCTGCCCGAGAAACAGAATCAGAATCGGCTGTCTTCCTTGCGCAACTGGCGGGCGCGAGTCAGGATCGCATCCTCGATGGCGCGCACGGTTGCCGGGTCCACCGGACCGGAGCGGGTGTGCAGCGCAAGGTTGAGCGACCGCGCGTCCAGCGCCGGGTCGCTGATCAGGATCGTCGCGCGGTTGGCGCGACCGCCGCCCGGAGGTGTGCCGTATCCAGTGGTGATCACCCCCGAGAACGGATCAATCGTCTCCACCGGCAGAAAATCCAGCACATCAAGGGCCGAATTCCACAGATAGCGGTTTACCGCGCCGACTCGACCGGGGTCCTCACGTTTCTTGAAGATGTCCCAGACCGTGCTTTCCGGCCCCGTATCGCCCTTCTCGGCGTCCAGTTCCTTAAAGATCTCATCGGCAGAGCGGGTCTCGACCGGCTGGCGCGGCTTGCGGTTGCCCCCGAAGGTTCCACAACCCGAGGTCACAAGCATGATCGCCACCAGAGAGGTGCCAACTAGGATTCGCGACATGGTCATGACAGGCCCTCTTTGTCGAAAACATCGACGCCCTCCATACAAGCGCGCGACACCTGCGGCAAGCGCGGATCATCGGCGGGTTTTCGCCCAAAAATCGCCGCAAGACGCTGCTATAGCGTATAAAGATAGGGGGCGGTAAAAACCCTTGTGGCAATATCGCATCACTGGTGCCCTTGTTGCGAATGACAATTCCCGATGGCTTGCATTGGCCACCTGCCAAAGCGCATAGAAAGCTCATCAAGGCCGGAGCATCGGTCTGGTACGTGCCTTTGAACACATGAGGGAAACAATGAAAAAGATCCTGTTCGCGACCACCGCGCTGGTTGCAACCGCGGGCTTCGCTGCGGCAGAAGTCAAGATCACCGGCAGCGCCGAAATGGGTATCATCGATGGTGATGACCTGGCCACCGCTCAGTTCCACACCGATACCGACATCACCTTCACCCTCTCGGGCGAAGCTGACAACGGCCTGACCTTCGGTTCCAAGATCAAGCTGGAAGAAGCAGCTGGCGGCATCGCAACCTCCGTCGAAGACGACTTTGCAGTCTTCGTTGCATACGGCGGCGCCACCCTGACCATGGGCGACACCGACGGTGCGTTCGACTGGGCCATGAAAGAAGTTGGCATCGGCGGTTCCATCGCTGACGACCACACCACTCACACCGGCTTCAACTTCAACAGCGGCCTCGACGGCACCTTCGACGGTCAGATCGCTCGCTTCGATTACTCGTTCGACGCGTTCTCGTTCGCGATCTCCGCTGAAATCGACGACTCCGGCACCTTTGACCCGGTTTGGGGCATCGGCTTCAAATACTCGGGTGAGCTTGCTGGCCTCGACCTCGGCGTTGGCCTTGGTTACCAGTCGGTCGACCTCGGTGGCGCAGACATCGAAGTCATGGGTATCTCGGTTGACACCACGTTCGACAACGGCCTCCAGGCCATTGTGAACTACTCGGAAACCGACGTTGCCGGCACCACCGTTGACCATTGGGGTCTGGGCCTGGGTTACACCATGAACGCCCTGACCGTTTCGGCCAACTACGGTGAGTACTCCGGCCCCGGCTTCAGCAACAGCGGTTACGGTGTTGCAGTGAACTACGATCTGGGCGGCGGTCTGGAAGTTCAGTTCGGCTACGGCTCCAGCGACGCGGACATCCCGCTCGCAGTCTTCGGTCTCGGCGACGGTCGCTTCGGCGCGGTTGCTGGTTCCAACGACAGCTACTCGTTTGGTCTGGCAATGTCCTTCTAAGGACACCAAACCAACTGGTTTAGGGAAGAGCGGGCGCTTGCGTCCGCTCTTTTCTTTTGGAACAACGGGCGCACAGCGGACATAAGAGAGCCCCAATGACGCCCCAGCAGATCAAGGCGCAATTCGCCCGCGCGCTGACCCAAATCGAAAAAGGCCAGCTTGGCCCCGCCGAAAGCACCCTGAAAGGGCTGCTGTTGCCCACCAAGGGCGCAGCGGAGATTCATTTCCACCTTGCGCGTATTGCCGAGGCCAAAGGCGACACGCCCGCGCAGATCCGGGAACTGGACCGCGCGCTGGAAAAGAAGCCGAACGAAAAGCTTGTTCTCAAGACCGCGATCGAGGCCAATGCCCGGCTGGGCAATTCGGCCCGTGCGCTGGCATGCCATGACCGTCTGATTATGCTGGACCCGAACCAGTTCCAGCCGCGCGCGGAAAAGGCTGTCTATCTTCAACATATCGGCGAATTCGCCAAGGCCGAAGAAATCCTGCGTTTTCTGATCAAACGCGCGCCCAAGGAGGGTGAGACCTACCGCGTCCTGACCGCCGGTCGGAAGATGAAAAAGGACGAGCCGCTGATCGGTCAGATGCAGGCGCTGTGGAAAGACGAGTCGATCACCGAAATGTCGCGGATGCATCTGGGATACGGTCTGGCGAAGGCGATGGAAGAGACCGGCGCGCCGGACAAGGTGTTTGGCTATCTTGAACCGGCCAATCAATTGCAGCGCAAGATTGCCCCTTTTGACGCGGACGAACGCGATGCCGAGTGGCGGGCCTTTCTCGATGCGCAGGAGGCCGAGGATTACACCCCTGTCGGGCAGGAACAGGCACCGCGCGCGGTATTTGTCACCGGGATGCCGCGGTCGGGCACAACCCTTGTCGAGCAGATCATCGCCAGCCACAGTCAGGCCCATCCGGGCGGCGAGCTGGGCCATGCGCTGAAACAGGCGGTGCTGCAATTTGGCCCCGCGCACAAGATGGCCCCGCTGGCGAAACTGTCGCCGATGAAACTGGGCCGCTGGGCCGAGGCCTATACCCGGTTGGTGCGCCGCGATACCGGGCGCACATCCGGGGTTGTCACCGACAAGTCGATCCAGACGCATATGATCTTTGGCCTTGTGGCGCGCGGGCTGCCCGGCGCGCGGATCATCGTGGTGCATCGCGACCCGCGCGATACGGCGCTGTCGATCTACAAGAACCACTTCAAGCTGGGCACCCACCGCTATGCCAACGATCTGGCCGACATTGCCCATGCGATCAAGATGTTCCGCCGGTCGGTCGAGCACTGGAAGGCCCGCCTGCCCGACCGCATCCACGAGGTGCGGTATGACGAACTGGTCGGCGACCCCGAACCGCAGGCGCGCGCGCTGGTGGCGGCGGCGGGGCTGGAGTGGGAAGAGGCCTGTCTCAACTTCCACACCTCCAAGAAAGATGTGAAAACGCTGAGCCTGATACAGGTGCGCCAGCCGATCCATGCCGGACGGCGGGACGCGTGGAAAAAATACGAGGCCGAACTGGCCCCCTTTATCGAGGCATGGGGAGACGAACCATGGGGTTGAGCGATATTCAGGCACGCATCGCAAAAGCCTGCGCCGAGGCGGACCGATCCACAGATGACGTGCATCTGATCGCGGTCAGCAAGGTGCAGCCGCTGGACCGGGTCGAGGCGGTTCTGGAGCAAGGGCACCGCCTGTTCGGTGAAAACCGCGTGCAGGAGGCGGCGGGCAAATGGCCCGACTTCCGGGCGCGGTTTGACGGCGTGTCGGTGCATCTGATTGGCCCTTTGCAGACCAACAAGGCACGGCAGGCCTTTGATCTGTTCGAGGCGATCCATTCGGTCGACCGGCCCAAGCTGGCCAAGACCATCGCCCGGCTTGCGCAGGAAGAGGGGCGCTGTCCGGAGCTGTTCATTCAGGTGAACACCGGCGAGGAACCGCAGAAGGCGGGCATTCTGCCGAGCGATGCGGACGCCTTTATCCAAGAGTGTCGCGAGATGGATCTGTCGTTGAGCGGGTTGATGTGCATTCCGCCGGTCGAAGAGACGCCCAGCCTGCATTTCGCCCTGCTCAGGAAGATCGCGGCGCGCAACGGGTTAACCGGGCTGTCGATGGGGATGAGCAGCGATTTCGAGCAGGCCATCGCCTTTGGCGCGACCCATATCCGCGTCGGTTCGGCCATCTTTGGCGAACGGGTTCCGCCCACCGGGTAGTCAAGAAGGGGGCTCTGCCCCCAAACCCCCGGAGGTATTTGGACCAAGAAGAAGCCCCGGCGCGCGCTATCGGTCCAGATTGCGTGGGCTTTCAGTCCAGACTATCCTCGGTCCATGGCCATCCCTGTCGAGACCTTTCATCTGTCGCCCAATGTGCAGGGTACGCTACAGGCGCGCATCCAGCAGATGGTGGCCGAGGGCATCCTTGCCGGGCGGTTCCGGCGGGGTGAAAAGCTGCCCTCGACGCGCAAGCTGGCACGGCATCTGGGGGTCAGCCGGATCACCGTGACGCTGGCCTATACCGAGTTGTTGGCCAATGACTTTTTGGCCTCCCGCGGGCGGTCGGGTTATTTTGTCAGCGACAACGCGCCCGAGCCGCCGGTGTTCGATGCGCCACCTGAGCGGGCCGACCGTGTCGATTGGGGCACCGCTCTGGCGCAACGGTTCGACGATGGTCAGCCGCTGGGCATGGGCAAGCCCGCCGACTGGACGCGCTATCGTTATCCTTTCATTTACGGGCAGGCGGACCCGACGCTGTTTGACCATGCCAACTGGCGGCTTTGCGCGATGCAGGCGCTGGGGGCGCGGAATTTCGATGCGCTGACGCAGGACCAGTTCGACGCGGACGACCCGGAACTGGTGAGCTTTATCGCGCGCCATACCCTGCCCCGGCGCGGCATCCTTGCCCGCCCGGATGAGATATTGATCACCATGGGGGCGCAGAACGCGCTGTGGATCGCGGCGCAGGTGCTGGCGGTGGGGCGGCCGGTGGCGGTCGAAGACCCGTGTTACCCGGCGCTGCGCCAGATCCTGCGGCAGGCGGGCAGCCCGCTTCGCAGCGTGCCGGTGGATGAGCACGGCTTGCCGCCCGAGCAGGTGCCCGAGGGCACGCGGGTCATTTTCACCACACCCAGCCACCAGTGCCCGACCTCGGCCACGCTGCCGCTGGTGCGGCGGCGGGCGTTGCTGGCGCGGGCGGCAGAGCTGGGCGCGCTGATCGTCGAGGATGATTACGAGTTCGAGATGTCGTATCTGACGCCGCCCAGCCCGGCGCTGAAAAGCCTCGATGAGGATGGGCGGGTGGTCTACGTCGGCAGCTTTTCCAAGTCGCTGTTTCCGGGGCTGCGGCTGGGCTATCTGGTGGGGGCCGCGCCGTTTATCCGTGAGGCCCGCGCGCTGCGGGCCAGCGTGCTGCGGCATCCGCCCGGGCATATCCAGCGCACGGCGGCGCAATTCCTGAGCCTTGGCCATTACGACGCGCTGATCCGGCGCATCGGGAAGGCGCTGGCATCGCGGCGGCAGGTGATGGAGGCGGCGGTGGCCGAGCACGGGTTGCGGGTGGCGGGGCGCGGGGCGCATGGCGGATCGAGCCTGTGGATGCAGGCACCGGACGGGGTGGAAACGGGGGTTCTGGCAGAGCGGTTGCGCGCGGACAGCGTGATGATCGAGCCGGGCAAGGCGTTTTTCTCAGGCGAGGCCCCACCGCGTCAGTTCTACCGGCTGGGCTATAGCTCTATCCCTTCCGGGCGGATCGGAGAGGGCATTGCGCGGATTGCGGCGGCGCTGGCGCGTCTGCCCTGACCCGGCTTGCGCTTGCGCGCGGTGCCGCAGCCCGGTAACGGAAACCCCATGCGGATCATTCGAGACTATCAGTACACACGGGCCGAAGACCGGGGCGCCAGCGCCGCCATCGGCAATTTCGACGGCGTCCATCTGGGCCATCAGGCGGTGATCGATCTGGCGCGACAGGCTGCGCCGGGCGCGCCTTTGGGCGTGATGACGTTTGAGCCGCATCCGCGCGAGTTTTTCGCCCCCGACGCGCCGCCCTTTCGGCTGATGAACTCTGAGGCGCGCGCCGCACGACTGGAGAAACTGGGGGTCGAGCGGCTGTATCAGTTGAACTTTAACACCGCTTTGGCCTCGCTGACGCCGCGCGAGTTTGCCGAACGGGTGATCTGTAAGGGATTCGGGCTGGTCAATGTTGTCGTCGGCGCGGATTTCTGTTTCGGCAAATCGCGCGCGGGCAATGTGGAGTCGTTGCAGCGATACGGCCAAGAGATGGGATTCGGGGTGACAGTGGCGGAGTTGCTGGAAACGGGCGGCGTACAGGTGTCATCCACCGCGATCCGCGAGGCGCTGAGCGCGGGGCGGCCGCGCGATGCCGCCGCCCTTTTGGGCCATTGGCACCGGATCGAGGGTGAGGTGATCGGCGGCGAACAGCGCGGGCGCGTGCTGGGCTATCCGACGGCGAACATGTCCATCGACGGGCTGCACCCGCCGCATTTCGGCGTTTATGCCGTGCTGGTCGATGTGCGAGACGGGCCACACAGGGGCAGCTATCACGGCGCGGCCAGCATCGGCGTCCGGCCCATGTTCAACGGCGAGGTGCCGAATATCGAGACCTTCCTGTTCGATTTCACCGGCGATCTCTATGGCGCGACGCTGTCAGTGGGTCTGGTCGACTACCTGCGGCCAGAGTTGAAATTCGACGGGCTGGAGGCGCTGATCACCCAGATGGATGCAGATTGCCAACGCGCCCGCGAGATTCTGGCCGCGCTATGAGCGATCCCATCGACCGCAGCGGGCTGACCCCGCGTTTCTGGGAAAAGAAGCGCCTGCGCGACATGAACCCGCGCGAATGGGAGGCGCTGTGCGACGGCTGTGGCAAGTGCTGCCTGAACAAGCTGGAAGACGAAGAGACCGGCGAGGTTGCGCTGACCCGTGTGGCCTGCCGTCTGTTCGACGATGCCACCTGCCGCTGTGCGCAATACGAGATCCGGCACCAGTTTGTGCCAGAATGTATCGTGATGTCGCCGTCCAACATCCACAAACACGTCTACTGGATGCCGGAAACCTGCGCCTACAAGCTGCTGTGGAACGGTGAGCCGCTGTATGACTGGCACCCGTTGATTTCCGGCACGGCGGACTCGGTCCATGAGGCGGGTGTGTCGGTGCAGGGCATGACAGTGCCCGAGTTCGAGATCGACGAGGACGACTGGGAAGATCACATCATCGAGGAGCCGAGATGAACTTTGCATCCGACAATGCCGGGCCGGTCCCGGCGCAGGTGCTGGAGGCTTTGGCCCGTGTGAACACCGGCTACGCGGCCAGCTATGGCGGCGACGCGGTGACGGCGGAGGTGGCCGACCGGGTCCGCGACCTGTTCGAGGCTCCGAATGCGGCGGTTTATCTGGTGGCGACCGGGACAGCGGCGAATGCGCTGGCGCTGGCGACGCTGTGCCCGCCGTTCGGGACGATCTTTTGCACGCAGCACGCGCATATCCACGAGGATGAGTGCAACGCGCCCGAGTTCTACACCGGCGGGGCCAAGCTGACGCTGGTGCCCGAGGGCGACGTGATGACGCCCGATACCCTGCGCGCGGCGATCGAAGGCGAAGGAAACCGGGGCGTCCACGGGCCGCAGCGCGGACCGGTGTCGATCACCAATGTGACCGAGGGCGGCAACGTCTATTCAGTCGATGAGGTCTCGGCGCTGTGCGATGTGGCCAAGGGGTTCGGTCTGCCGGTGCATCTGGACGGCGCGCGGCTGGCCAATGCCTGCGCCAAGCTGGGCTGCACACCGGCCGAGATGACGTGGAAGATTGGCGTCGATATTGCCGTTTTTGGCGGCACCAAGAACGGCTTGATGGACGCCGAGGCGGTGGTGATCTTTGACCCCGACGCGCCCGCAAGCAGCGGCTATACCCGCGCGCAGGAGTTTGAACTGCGGGTCAAGCGGGCCGGGCATCTGTATTCCAAGCACCGCTATGTGGCGGCGCAGTTTCTGGCCTATCTGGAGGACGACCTGTGGCGCGATCTGGCGACCCGCGCCAATGCACGCGGCGCGGCGCTGGCCGAGGGGCTGGCGACGCTGGGGGTCGAGATCCTGAACAAGACCCGCGCCAACATGCTGTTTTTCCGCGCCCCGCGCCGGGTGCATGATGCGGTCAAGGCGGCGGGCGCTGTCTATCACTTCATGGGCAACGCGCCGACGGCACCCGAGGCTATGACCACCGGGCGTCTGGTGTGCAGTTGGTCCACCAGTGAGGCGGATGTGGCGGATTTCCTGAGTGCGGTGAAAGCCGCGCTCTGACGCGCCTGTTTTGCCGACTCGGCCCTGACACTGTACCCTTGCCCTGACCGGGCGGGGGGGGACCACATGGCCAAACTGGATTTTTGGTATTCGATCGGCAGCACTTACAGCTATCTGACGGTGATGCGCATGGGCGATTATGCCCGCGACAATGGGCTGGACGTCACATGGCGGCCCTTTGACGTGCGTCACATCATGGTCGCGCAAAACAACATTCCGTTCCGCGACAAGCCGGTCAAGACCGCCTACATGTGGCGCGATATGGCGCGGCGGGCAGAGATGTACGGCCTGCCAATCCGGGTGCCTGCACCCTATCCCCTACCGAATCTGCCGCTGGCCAACCGGGTCGCGCTGCTGGGCATGACCGAGGGGTGGGGCATGGCCTATACGGTGGACACCTATCGGCGCTGGTTTCAGGACGGACAGGAAGCAGGCAGCGAACCGAACCTGAGCGACAGCCTTCGGGCCGTGGGGCAAGACCCTGCGACGGTGCTGGCGCGCGCACAAGGCAAAGAGATTGGCGACGCACTGGCGCGCGAGACGGCCACGGCGCAGGCAAGAGGGGTCTTTGGATCGCCCAGTTTTGTTGTCGGGGACGAGGTGTTCTGGGGCGATGACAGGCTGGACGATGCCGCAGACTGGGCGCGGAGCAACGGCTGACGATGAGGTCCCGGGGCAGGCCCGGGACGGGTGGCGGTGCCTGAAGCGGGCAGCCCCCCTGCCCGGCCTCAGTTCATCTGGAAGTGCAGCTCATAAGCGCCGTCCTCGAACGCGCCAAAGAGATCGGGGATGTCGGGGTGATCCACCGGCTCTCCGGAATAGTCGGCGACGAGGTTTTGTTCGGACACATAAGCCACGTAGAAACTCTGGTCGTTTTCGGCCAGCAGATGATAAAACGGCTGCTTCTTGGAGGGGCGGCTGTCCTCGGGAATCGACTCATACCATTCGTCGGTGTTTGAGAATTCCGGGTCCACGTCAAAGACCACCCCCCGAAAGGGATGCTTGCGGTGGCGGACAACCTGACCAAGGTGATACTTCGCGCGATTGTGCAACATGACAGACCTCTTCATACCCCTTGATACCGTCAACGCCGGGGCGTTGTCCAACTTTCGCCTCAAATTGCCAAGAAACACTCTGTGACTCACTCGCCAACAGTGCGGACTGCGGACCTTTACCCCACTCGGCCCAAAGGTGCGAGGCCCGCACGGCGGCGATCTGCAACTTGATGGAAATGTGATTCCCTCCTCAGGCGCAATCGGCTAAAATAGCTTTAACAAAAAGACAAAACGAGGCGAGTGGCAAATGAGCAGAGTCCTTCGCGCCTTGGTGATCGTGCTGCTGGCGGCCTCCTGTGGGGGCGGTGGCGGTGGCTCGGGGTCATCACCGCGCAACCTGGACAACGCCTGTTCCATCCTGGAACAGCGACCGGGATATTATCAGGCCTTCCGCAAGACCGAGCGCCGTTGGGGCGTGCCGGTGCATGTGCAGATGGCGACCATCTATCAGGAAAGCAAGTTCGACAGCGATGCGCGGACCCCGTTCCAGTACCGTCTGGGCGTGATCCCGGTGGGGCGTCAAAGCTCTGCCTTTGGCTATAGTCAGGCGCTGGACGGGACGTGGAAAGAGTACATTGCCGAAGGCGCCCGCCGGGGTGCGCGGCGGGACAATATCCGCGACGCGACCGATTTCATGGGCTGGTACATGAAAAAGTCGCATGAAGAGTTGGGCATCCCGATGTGGGACGCGCGGCGGCACTACCTAGCCTATCATGAGGGCCGTTCGGGGTATCGCCGGGGCAGCTACAACGCAAAGTCGTGGCTGCTGCGGGTTTCATCGCAGGTTGGCGAACGGTCGGTTCTGTACCAGCAACAGCTCAAGGGATGCCGGGCCGCCCGCTAAGGCGGCCCAACAGGCGTTACGGTTTCAGCTTGGCCAGTTCGGCGTCGATCGAGAATTGGCTGTTGGGCACGTTGCCTTTTTCCAGACCGCCAAGGATTACCGTGGTCTGCGCACCGTTGCCGTCGGTGATCACCCATTGCCGCAATTCCACCGGTGCGCCGGTGAACTTGAGCTGGATGGTGCCGTACTCGGGGTGGTCCGGGTCCTGCGCCGTCACCGTGGTGGCGGTGCCGTCGAAGCCATGTCCCACCACCATGCCCGCGCGGCCAAGATCGACCTTGCGGTCGAGGATGATCGACAGCGGCGTCTGGCGCAGCGGGTAGGTGTCGGGGCGGGCGTTCAGCTTGCGGTCAAGGATATAGACCGCGCCTGCGGTCGCCATGACCAGCGACCGTTCCGGCGGGTTGTAGTCAAAGCGCACCTTGCCGGGTCGTTTGATAGCAATGTCCCCGGTCGAGATCGTGCCGTCCGAGTTGATCTGGGTAAATGTCCCGGTCGCCGAGGTGATTCCGTTGAGGTACTTTGACACCTCGTTCAGCGACAGTTGCTGGGCGCTGACGGGCAGCGCGAACGTCACCAGTGTGACAAGGGCGAGTAGCGTGCGGATCATGGTTTTCCTTCCTGCTCGTTTGGCGCGTTTGTCGCATGAAGCCTGCGGTCATGCGATAGCAGCCGACTCTAGCCCGATATCATCAGCCAAGCGCCGCCGATCAAGCCCAGGATCGAAATGATCCATGCAAGGGCCATCACCAACCCGTCCCTGAGCGTGATCGCCAACCCCAAGAGGGCGATTCCGGACACCGGAAGAAGGGCGGCAAAGGGGATAAACTCCAGCGGTGGAATGGTGAGGCACAGCATCAGCGCAAGGCCTGCCGCCACGCGGGGGGCCGGAGGGCGGGTCAGCGCCTCGAATCGTTTGCCGAACAGTCCGTCCAGCCTGCGCGCCACCGGACGGGCCTTGTCCGTGGCCTGCATAAGGCGCTTGCGGGCCAGCGCGCGGTCACGAATCACGCGGGGCAGCCAGAGAGATCTGCGCCCAAAGATCACTTGCAGAGCCAAAAGGGCCACGGTCATGGCAAAGAGCGTCGGCACGGTTGGAATACCGCCAATCGGGGTGACGACAACCAGCGCCGGGATCAGCATGAGCGGACCGAACCCGCGTTTGCCAATGCGGTCCAGCACGTCGCCAACGGATACGTCACCATCGCCAGACGCCTCTTCGCGCAGGGCATCGACGATCTGTTCGACGGTTTCGTTCTCTGCCACCCTGCGCCTTTCTGTTCTGCGGCGCTGTCATCGGTGCCGCCTGCTCAGGGGTTTGATATAGGAAAAGGCCGCCCCGATAGAAAGGGCGGCCTTTTTGCAGACGCATCTCGCGTGGGGGCTTACTGCTGCTCGGGCACCAGAATCTCACGCTTGCCGACGTGGTTTGCAGACGAGACGACCATTTCGTCCTCCATCTGTTCGACCAGCCGCGCGGCCTTGTTATAGCCAATGCCCAGCTTGCGCTGAATGTAGGAGGTCGAGCATTTGCGGTCCTTGATGACAATCGCCACCGCCTGATCGTACAGCGCATCCTCGCCGCCGGTATTGCCGCCGGTGTTGAGGCCCAGAACCGCGTCGATGTCTTCGGCCTTTTCGTCGTCAGGCCCCTGCACCACGCCGCCGATGTAGTCCGGCGGGCCAAAGGCCTTGAGGTGGTTGACGATCTCCTCGACCTCTTCGTCGCTGACGAAAGGACCGTGGCAGCGGGTGATCTTGGCCCCGCCCGCCATGTACAGCATGTCGCCCATGCCCAGCAGTTGTTCAGCACCCATTTCGCCAAGGATGGTGCGGCTGTCGATCTTGGAGGTGACCTGAAAGGAAATCCGGGTCGGGAAGTTCGCCTTGATCGTGCCGGTGATGACGTCGACCGAGGGGCGCTGTGTCGCCATGATCAGGTGGATTCCGCTCGCCCGCGCCATCTGCGCCAGACGCTGAATACAGGCCTCGATCTCCTTGCCGGCCACCATCATCAGATCGGCCATCTCATCGACGATGACGACGATGTAGGGCATTTTCTTGGGTTCGAATTCTTCTGTCTCGAACACCGGTTCGCCGGTGTCGTCGTCAAAGCCGGTCTGGACCGTGCGGCTGAACATCTCACCCTTGGACTGCGCGTCCTCGACCCGGCCGTTGTAGCCATCGATATTGCGCACACCCATCTTCGACATCTTGCGATAGCGGTCTTCCATCTCGCCAACGACCCATTTCAGGGCGACAACCGCCTTTTTCGGATCGGTAACAACGGGCGACAGCAGGTGCGGGATGCCGTCGTAGACGCTGAGTTCCAGCATCTTGGGGTCGATCATGACCATGCGCAGGTCTTCGGGCGACAGCTTGTAGAGCAGCGACAGGATCATCGTGTTGATCGCCACAGATTTACCTGAGCCGGTGGTCCCGGCAATCAGCAGGTGAGGCATCTTGGCAAGGTTGGCCACGACGGGCGCGCCGCCGATGTCCTTGCCCAGCGCCAGCGGCAGCTTGTGCTTGCCGTCGCCATAATCGCGCCCGGCAAGGATTTCGCGGAACGACACCATTTCGCGGTTGTCGTTGGGCAGTTCGATGCCGATCACGCTGCGGCCCGGAACGGTGGACACGCGGGCCGACAGCGCCGACATGGAGCGCGCGATATCATCGGCGAGGCCGATGACGCGGCTGGCCTTGAGACCCGGCGCGGGTTCCAGTTCATACATGGTGACAACCGGGCCGGGGCGGACGCTGACGATCTCACCCTTGACGCCGTAGTCGTCCAGCACGGTTTCCAGCATCCGGGCGTTTTCCTCCAGCGCCTCGTCGCTGAGGACGTGACGCTCGATCTTGTCAGGCGACATCAGCAACGACAGCGGCGGCAGTTCGTAGTCCGGCGTAGTGTCGTAAAAGATCAGCGAGGGCTGCGCCTCTGCCTGTGCGCGCTTGGACGGCAGGATCGGCTTGCGGATGGGCTGTTGCACAACCTTTTTGGGTTCGGGCAGCGGCACGGCGGCGCGTGCCTGCACCGGCTCTGGGGTCGGTTCGGGGCGGTAGTCATGGGTCAGGATCTCAGCGTCGTCATCGTCGCCGTAATCATCGAAATCGCTGAGGTCGGAATAGAGATTGGCGTCCACCTCCGGGTCGACCTCCGGCACGCGGGGCAGGACGCGGGGCTCTGCCTGCGGCGCGGGCTCGGCCAGCATCTCTGCCTCCGGTTCATAGACATCCCAATCCGGGTCGGTCGGCGCCTCTGTCACCGGCTGCGGCGACAGGGTGGCGGCGGTCAGCGGCGGCACTGCGGGCATTGCGCGGGCCGAGGCGGTCAACGGTGGTTCGGGCGGCAAGGCCGCCACGCGCGGCGTATCGCGGAACACGATGGGCTGCGGGCCATGCCCCCTGCCCCGCGTCAGCGGCTTGGTCTCGGCGATATTGGGAGTCGGACGGCCGGGCAGAACGGTGTGGCGGGATTTCACCGCCTTGGCGATCTTGGCGCGGATGCGGTCCTCTCCGGGCACTTCGACATCGTGGTCGATCTGGCGGTCGACCAGTTCCGGCTCTGGCATTGGACCCGGTTCGGACCGGCGGATCATGCGCGACAGAAAGCCGGGTTTCTCGGGCTGCGGCGCGGGGGCGAGTTCTATCAGGTCCTCATCCGCGTCATAAAGCTCGGCCTCGGGAGAGGGCGGCACGCCCAAGTCGGCCCGCAACACGCGCGCCGCAGAGGGCATGGTGGCGGGGGCCGGTTCGGCAAAGGTTTCGGCGGCGGCGGTCACAGCGACGGCCTCTGCCGCGCGGCGCTCTGCCTTGGCGGCGCGGCGGGCGGCGGTTGCGGCCTGCACGCGCTGTGCCGCGCCCACAGCGCCATTTGCCCCAAGCCCCAGCAGCCGCACGACCGTGGCATAGACCATGACCAGACTGACAATCAGGAACCGCGCGATGCGTTTAAGCTCGACCCGCGTAAAGCCCAGCACAAAGGCGCCCAGCACGATGATCCCCGCGCCAAGGCCCAGTTGCACGACCTTGAGCCCGATGGCGGGCGCAACCGGCAGCACGTTCAGGACAGAGCCCATCATCATGTCGCCAAACAACCCGCCGAGACCGAAATGATGCGTCCAGCCTGTGGTTTCCGGCAAGCCCGAGGCATAGACCGCCGACAGCGCCACAAAAATCGGCGAGAAGATCAGGCAGGTGAAGGCGCGGCCATTGCCCTGATGCAGCGCCATACGCGCGCCCCAGACGATCAGCACCGTCGCCAGCGACCACGCACCAAGGCCGATGATCATGAACAGCGGCGCGGCCACGTAGGCCCCCAGACGGCCCATCCAGTTCTGCACCGGCGCATCCGTTGCCGACAGCCACGACGGGTCATCCGGCGTGTAAGAGGCAATCATGGCACCCACCATCAACCCCAGCGCGATAAGCGCCAGCCCGATCAGTTCGCGGCCCCGCTTTTCCAGCGTGGCGGCCGTATTGGTGTCGAACAGGGGATCGCGTCCCCGTGCCTGAAAAGTTGCCATCTTCGCCTCGTCGGTCTTGTTTTTATACAAACAGACAGTCCCGGATCCGGGTCAGCCCGTCTTTGGTTTCTTCGTAGGGCGCCACCAGCGCCACGCGGATATACCCCTGCCCGGGGTTTCCGCCCTCTGTATCGCGCGACAGATAGGCGCCGGGCAGCACCCGGACGCCGGTCTGTGTCCACAGCTTCAGCGCTGCGGCCTCACCGTCCTGAACCGGCAGCCAGAGGAACATGCCGGCCTGTGGCGACATGTACCCCGGCACATGGCCGAGAATGTCATCCGCCAGCGCGTATTTCTGCACCCAGAGCGCGCGGTTCTCGCGCACGTGGTCCTCATCGGTCCAAAGCGCCTCTGACACCCGTTGCAAAGGCAGCGGCACCGGCGCGCCCGAATAGGCGCGCAACTGCCGCAGACAGGCGATGCTGTCCGGTCCACCAGCCACAAAGCCCGAGCGCAGGCCGGGCAGATTGGAGCGTTTCGACAGCGAATGCAAGGAGATGACCCGCTCAGGGTTTGCGCCCATCGCGGCGGCAACCTCCAACGCGCCCGTGGGCGGTGTATGGCGGTACAGTTCTGAATAGCATTCGTCGGCGACGATCTGGAAGTCGTGTTTTTCGGCCAGCGTGATCAGGTCACGCCAATACGCCTCGGAGGCCATGACGCCCTGCGGGTTTGCGGGCGAACAGATGTAACACAGCGCCGCGCGGTCCAGCACATCCGCAGGCAACCCGGCGTAGTCCGGCAGGTGGCCGGTGTCTGCGGTGGCCGGGGTAAAGACCGGCTCTGCCCCCACCGAAATCGCCGAGATCATGTAGACCTGATAAAACGGGTTCGGCATCAGCACGGTCGGTCGCTGACCGTTCTTCTGTTCAGGACAGAGCGCCATACCGGTGTTGTACAGCCCCTCCCGCGTGCCGTTCAGCGACATGATCTGCGTGTCGGGGTCCATCGTCACGCCGTACCGGCGGTTCAGCCAGCCCGCGATGGCGGCGCGCAGTTCCGGCGTACCCTCGTTCGGCGGGTAGCGCCCGAATTCCGCGGCATGATCGGTGATGATCTGCGTGATCCACGGCGGAAAGGCGTGTTTCGGCTCTCCGATGGACATGTGCAGCACCGGACCGCCGGGTTCTTGCGAATCCAGAAGGGCCCGCAGACGCGGGAACGCATAGGCCGGTAGGTTCGAAAACCGTTCGGGGAACATCTGCCAGTACTGCCTCAAGGTATGCGGGATCATTGCGTGCCCCGCGTTTGTCCGCAGGATACGGAAAAACAGGGGGTTCTGTCCAGAATCAAGGACCTGCCAAAGGGCGATGTGACGTGAAAGCCGCAGTCCGCCGGGTTTTGTCAGGCCAGAGCAGCCTCTGCGGCGGCGGCAAGTCGCAGCAGGCGATGCTCGCCCAAGGGCGTGCCCATCAAGGAGATGCCGCAGGACGGCGTGCCCGTGGGCAGGGTAATGATGGCCCCGCCCAGCAGGTTACCGATCCGGGTATTGCGCAGGGTGCGCAGGTTGGCCTGCACATAGGTCTCTCCCTGTTCCATCAGGGTCTCGACCTTTTCGGGCAGGTTGGGTGCTGTCGGACACAGGACGGCATCGAAACCGGCGGTCGCTTTGGCCCAGTCGGCGCGCATGGCGTGGATGCGCTGCCAGGCGGCGATGAAATCGGCGGCACTGTGGGTGGCCCCGGCCTCAAACCGCTCGCGGATGGGGGCGAACATGACGTTGGGTTGTGCGCTGATCGCGTCGCGCCACGTGGCCCAGGCCTCTGACGTATAGAGCATGCCGGAGTCCGCGTGGGGCTGTGCAATCTGTGGGAAATCAATCGGTTCGATGGTGGCACCCGCAGCGCGCAGCCGGTCGAGGGACTGGGCGTAGGCGCGTGCTGGGGCCTCATCCAGATCGTCCATGACGATGGTCTGAAGCGCGGCAAAGCGGCGGCCTTGCAGGGTGGCCCCGCTCAGGTCGGGCGCGGGCGCACCTTGGAGCGCGGAGAGCATCAGCGCCGCGTCCTCGACCGTGCGACACAGCGGGCCGACGGTGTCAAAGCTGGCGATCAGCGGCACCACACCCGACAGGCTGAGCAGACCAGAGGTGGTTTTCAATCCCACAAGGTCATTCCAGCAGGCGGGCAGACGCACAGAGCCACCCGTATCGGACCCCACACCGGCAGGGGCCAGTCGAAAGGCGACAGAGGCGGCTGCGCCGGAGGACGATCCGCCCGCGACGGCCTCAGGATCGTTCACGCAGGGGGCGGTGGCGGTGACCGGGTTCAGGCCCAGACCGGAAAAGGCCAGTTCGGACATATGAGTCTTGCCCAGACAGACCAGACCGTTCTGGGTTGCATTGCGCAGCACCTCTGCGTCGCGGTCGGGGATGCGGCCCGCCAGCAGGCCAGAGCCCGCCTCTGTCACGATCCCGGCGGTGTCGTAGAGGTCCTTCCAGCTGATCGGCACCCCGTCCAGCGGGTGACGGCGCAGGCCAAGGTCGGCGCGGGTCTTTGCGGCGGTCGCCTCTGCCAGCGCGCGGTCGGGGGTGATCCGCGCGTATATGCGGTCGCGCATGGGGTGCGCGTTGATCTCATTGAGGAAATCCTCGGCCAGTGTGACCGGGTCGATCTCACCCTTGGCGATGCCGCGCCCAAGGTCGGCGGCGGTTTGGTCGGTCACTTTGGTCATGGTGCGGTCCCCTCGTGTCTGGCGTGACGGTAGCGGCAGGCGGGCGCATGGACAATCCCGCGCGGGCGGCCATATTGCGCCTCATGGAACATGACCTGATCATTGTCGGCGGTGGCCTGAACGGACCCGCCCTTGCGCTGGCCGCCGCTCAGGCGGGGCTGACCTCTTGTGTGGTGGATGCGCTGCCGCTGGCGACGCGGCAGGACGCAGAGTTTGACGGGCGCTCTTACGCGCTGGCGCGGTCGTCGCAACGGATGCTGGACCGGCTGGGGCTGTGGGCGGCGCTAAGGGACCACGCACAGCCGATGAATGAAATCAAGGTGTCGGACGGGCGTGTGGGCGATGCCGGGGTTTTCCTTGGCCTGCATTTCGACAGTGCCGAGATCGAAGACGGCCCGATGGGATTTATGGTCGAGGACCGCTATCTGCGGCGCGTGCTGCTAGAGGCGCTGGCGGGCTCCGACCTGATCACGCAACGGGCAGAGGCGATGGTGGTCGCGCAAGAGACCCGGTCTGAGGGCGCGTCGGTCACGCTGGCCGATGGTGAGGTTCTCAAGGGTCGTTTGCTGGTGGGCGCGGACGGGCAGAAAAGCGGTGTCGCCAGTCGTGCAGGCATCCGGCGGATGGGCTGGGGTTACGGGCAGGTGGCGCTGGTTTGTGCCATTGCGCATGAGGAACCTCATGGCGGTGTGGCGCACCAGTTGTTCCTGCCCGCCGGTCCGCTGGCGATCCTGCCGCTGACGGGCAACCGCTCATCCATTGTCTGGAGTGAGCGGAACGGACGCGCGCAGGCAATCAACGCGCTGCCGGACGCGGAGTATCTACAGGTTCTGCGGCCACGGTTTGGCGATTTCCTTGGTGAGATTTCCTTGGCGGGCGCACGCTATACCTATCCCCTGAATCTGTCGCTGGCGCGGGCCTTTACCGCTGAACGGGTGGCGCTGGTGGGCGATGCGGCGCATAGGATGCACCCGATTGCCGGTCAGGGATTGAACGCGGGGCTGCGCGATGTGGCGGCGCTGGCGCATGTGATCACACATGCGGCGCGGCGGGGCGAGGATTTTGCCTCACCGGGCGTGCTGGACCGCTATGCACAGTGGCGGCGGTTTGACACCGCATCGCTGGCGACCTCGACCGACCTGTTCAACCGGTTGTTTTCGAACGACAACCCCCTGCTCCGGCTGGGCCGCGACCTTGGCATGGCGGCGATCAATGCCGCGCCGGGATTGCGCCGCAGCTTTATCCGTGAGGCGGCGGGGCTGACCGGCGACCTGCCCGACTTGATGCGCGCCTGAGGGGGCTTTCCCCCGCCGCGGGCGCTGCCTAAGCTGCGCCGAAAATCGGGAGGACATCTATGGACAAGAAATGCGCAATCGTCACCGGGGCCGCGCGCGGGATCGGGCTGGCCACCGCGGACCTGTTTCTGGAAAACGGCTGGTGCGTGGCGATGCTGGACCGCGACGGTGAGGAACTGCTGAAGCAGACAGCCAAGCGCGAGAACGTGTTGGCGCTGGTGCGCGACGTGTCGAACCCGCAGGACGTGAACGCCATGGTGCGTGAGACGCACGGCTGGGCCGGGCGGATTGATGCCCTGATCAACAACGCAGGCGTGGCAGAGTTTGGCCCCATCGAAGGCTGCGATTTCGAGATGTGGCGGCGGGTGATGGAAACCAACCTTGATGGCGTTTTCCTCTGCTCGCAGGCTGTGACACCACATCTGAAGGAAACGCAGGGGGCGATCGTCAATATCGCCTCGATCAGCGGGCTGCGCGCCTCAACCCTGCGGGTGGCCTATGGCACGTCCAAGGCGGCGGTGATCCAGTTGACCAAGCAGCACGCCGCAGAACTGGGGGAATACGGTATCCGGGTGAACTGTGTCGCCCCCGGCCCGGTCAAGACCAAACTGTCGATGGCAGTGCACAGCCCTGAAATCATTCAGTCCTATCACGACTCCATCCCGCTGAACCGCTACGGGTCAGAGCGCGAACTGGCCGAGGTGATTGTCTTTCTGGCCTCGGAGAAGGCGTCGTATGTCAGCGGCCAGATCGTCGCCGTGGATGGCGGGTTTGAATCGACGGGAGTGGGTCTGCCCGCGCTGCGCAGCTAAACCATGCGGCACAAAAAAAGGGCGGGGTTTCCCCCGCCCTTTCGAATTCCGGATCAGGCGCGTTACTGGATGCGCTGACCGTTGGCGAGGATGTGACCCTCATCGTTGATCTCGATGGTCGAGGTCATGGTGTCAGGCTCTTCGCCCGGCACGGTGAACATCGACAGCATCATGCGAAAGCCCATCGCATCCTGTTCCGGCAGCAGACCCATCGAAATCAGGCTGTCGATCAGTGTGTTTGCACCCGACACCTGCAGGTCAAGCTGACCCTTGGGGCGCGGCAGCCCGTCAAAGGTTTCCAGATCGCTGTTGTCAAAGGTGAAGGCACCCGATCCAAGGACCATGCCGCCAACCATGTCGATGACGAAATCGCTGAGGGTGACAGAGTTCAACTCACCCGGCATGCCCCCGGTGCGGCCAAGATCCTCCAGCGCCTCGGTGTCGAACAGGCTGACGAAGGGTGTAACCTGCGCGTCGAGGTTGAAGGCGACGGTGGCCGGATCGCGCGGCAGAACCTCTGCGGGATCGAAGATGTTCCACAGCATGTCCGCCATGGCGAAATTGCCGATCACAACCGACAGAGACGCATCCTGCGGCGCGTCCGAGGGAGACAGCGGCATTTCCAGAGCAAAGCCGAACTCACCCAGTTCCGCATTGATCGGCAACGGCAGTTCCGGACCCGAAAGCGCAACCGTCTGGCCCGTGCCCGAGAGGGCGTAGGTCAGATTGGTTTCCGAAACGGCAACGGCAAATTCACCACCGGTCGATGTGAACTGACCTGCGGTTGGGCCGTCACCTTCGTCAAAGGTGAACTGCGTGCTGCCGCCGCTGTGCTTGAGCACCGCATCGACCGAACCACCGTTTTTGAACATCGAGGTCGGGTCTTCGTAGTCCAGTTCCTCTGGCAGGACGGTGGCCCCCGTCCCCGTGACGCCGGTGAGTTGCATGTTGAACATGCCGCCCTCGTCGCTGTCCGGATCCTTGAAGACCATGTCGATTGCAAGATCGCCCAATGACTGCTCTTGCTCGAACGAGCGCATGCCGTCTGCCTGAACGACATGTGAGGTGCCCGAAAGCGGCCCCATGGTCATGGTCGCGCTCAGCATGTCGCGGGTGATTTCCTCACCGTCGCCAAAGGCACGGATCAATTCCAGCGCGATGCTGTCACCGCTGTAGGTGTACGTCATGTCGCCGGGATTGCCCGAGACGTTCATGGCAAACGCGGTTTGCGTCATCTCGATGAAAACTTCGCCGACGGTTTCTTCGCGCTCGACAAAGAACAGTTCGATCTGGCTGACATCGGGATAGGTGACATTCACCGACCCGTCGCCTGCATCGGCAAAGGTCATCGGCGGCATCACAACACGGACAACGCCGTCTTCTTCGGGGATGGTCACGACCATGGTCATGTCGGACACCACCAGATCAGAGCCTTCCATCACCTCGGTCGCGGTGATTTCGTAACCAAAGTTGGTCATGTAGGCGTCGAAGTCGTCCCAGACCTGCTGCGGCGTAACATCGGCCCAAGCCTGTCCGGCCATAGCAACGATAGCCAGCGCCGAGGCTGTAACGTAGCGATTCATAATTTTTCCTCTCTGTCGGTGCAAACGAATGTTAGCAGTCTCAAGGGCTTCCCAAGCGCGGTCAAGGGACTGGATTCCATACTATTGAGCGATTACGAAAGTGGCGAGACGCCATTTGTGGCGCAATCCAAGATTTATCCGAAAGGCCTCGGCATGAGCGGAGAACTACAAAACAAAACAGTTATGATCACCGGCGCAAGCCGGGGCATCGGCGCAGAAGCGGCGCGGGCCTTTGCCGCCAAGGGTGCCAAGGTCGCGCTGGTGGCGCGCTCTGCCGAGGCGATTGCCGATCTGGCAGGAGAGATCGGGCCGCAGGCGGTGGCGATTCCCTGCGATATCGCGCGCTACTGGGAGGTCGAGAAAGCGGTAAACAACTGCGTCGCCGCCCATGGCAGTCTGGACATTCTGGTGAACAACGCGGGCGTGATCGAACCCGTGGCCCGCTTGGCCGAGGTCGACCCCAAAGCCTGGGGGGAGGTGATCGACATCAACCTCAAGGGCGTGTTTCACGGCATGCGCGCGGCGCTGCCGGTGATGCTGGGGGCCGGTGGCGGCACGGTGCTGACCATCGGATCGGGGGCCGCGCATGGCCCGGTTGAAGGCTGGTCGCACTATTGTTCGTCCAAGGCGGGGGCGCTTATGCTGACCCGGATGCTGGACAAGGAATACAGCCAGCAGGGCATTCGCGCGCTGTCGCTGTCGCCCGGCACGGTGGCCACCCAGATGCAGCGTGAGATCAAGGCGAGCGGAATCAACCCGGTGAGCCAGTTGGACTGGTCCGACCATATCCCGCCTGAATGGGTGGCGCGGGCCTTGGTCTGGATGTGTTCCGACGCGGCGGAGGCTTACCTTGGCGGCGAAATCTCGTTGCGCGATGAGGGCGTGCGCGCGGCGGTCGGGCTGGCATGATCCGTCTGGACCAGGAAGACGGGCTATGGATCGCCACGATTGACCGACCGGACAAGGCAAACTCGCTGACCGCGGCGATGTTGGAGGATCTGTGCCAGATCGCCGAGGACGCGCTGACGGGTGCGCGCGGTCTGGTGCTGACCGGCGCAGGCAAGGTGTTCTCTGCCGGGGCCGATCTGGAGGCGGCAAAAGCCGGGCTGGCGGTGTCGCCGCTGTGGGAGCGGTTGTCCGGTGCCATTGCCCGCCACCCCGGCCTGACCATCTGCGCGATGAACGGCACGGTCGCAGGTGGCGCGATGGGGATGGCGCTGGCCTGCGACCTGCGCATCTCGGTCGCCGGGGCTAAGGTGTTTTATCCGGTGATGAAACTCGGCTTTCTACCGCAACCATCGGACCCGGCGCGATTGGCTGCGCTGGTGGGACCGGCGCGGGCCAAGATGATCCTGATGGCTGGACAAAAGATCCCGGTGGACGAGGCACTGATCTGGGGGCTGGTCGACCGGATCGTAAGTGGCGACCTTCTGGATGAGGCCCGCGCGCTGGCCTCTGATACGCTGGGGGCCGAAGCTGACCATGCCCGGGCGATCAAGAAATTGATCGGGTAAAGGGGGCGTCATGCCCCGGCATCCTTTCAGCATGACCCCCCTTTTCCTGCGGTCGCCTCCCCCGGGATATTCTTGGACAGAAGAAGCCGGGGGGGGCGTGTTTTACCCCGCCAGCCGCGCAACAATACTGTCGGCACTGACGCGGCCCAGAGGCCCGCCGTTTTCCGTGACTGTCAGCGGTCCGTTCTTGAGACGGGGCAAGAGATCGCGGATCGGGGTTTCGGCGGCGACGTCTTCGGTGCCCGAACCCGGTTCCATCACGTCACGTGCGGTCAGCACGCCCAGCGGATTCATGTTGGCAACGAAATCCGCCACGTAGTCAGAGACGGGGGCCGAGAAAATCTCACGCGGGGTGCCGGTCTGGACAATGCGCCCGCCTTCCATGATGGCGATGCGGTTGCCAATCTTGAACGCCTCATCGAGGTCGTGGCTGACAAAGAGGATGGTGCGTTTCAATTCGCGTTGCAGGTCGAGCAATTCGTCCTGCAGCCGCGTGCGGATCAGCGGGTCAAGCGCGGAGAACGGCTCATCCATCAACAGGATCGGGGCCTCAGTCGCAAAGGCACGGGCAAGGCCGACGCGCTGCTGCATGCCGCCCGATAGCTCGCCAACCTTGCGGTCACCCCAGTCGGCAAGACCGACAAGAGCAAGCTGGCGCTTGACCGTCTCGGCACGCTGCGCGCCCCCCTGCCCCGCCAGTTCCAGCCCGAAACCGACGTTTTCGGCCACCGTGCGCCAAGGCAAAAGGCCGAATTGCTGGAACACCATCGCGACATGGCCCTGCCGAACCCGCCGCAGGGCGCTTGCGGAACAATTGGTGACCTCTGTGACCTCGTCACCGCAGGTCACGCGCACGGCACCCCGGCTGACCGCGTTCAACCCGTTGACGGCCCGCAGCAGCGTGGACTTGCCAGACCCCGAAAGGCCCATGAGCACGACAATCTCACCCTCTGCCACGTCGAGCGAACAGTCATGCGCCCCGAGCACCTGGCCGGTTTCGGCCTGGATCGCAGTCCGATCCTTGCCTTCGTCCGCCAGCGGCAAGGCACGATCAGGATGATCGCCAAAGATGATCGACACGTTTTCGAAAGACACGGCTGTCATTTGCCACCCACCCTCAAGGCACGATCCAACATGATGGCGACGACGACAATGATCAGCCCCGCCTCGAACCCCAGCCCGGTATCGACGCGGTTCAGCGCACGCACCACCGGCACACCCAGCCCGTCCGCGCCGACCAGCGCGGCAATCACCACCATCGACAGCGACAGCATGATTGTCTGGTTCAGCCCGGCCATGATCTGAGGCAGCGCCGAGGGCAGCTCGACCTTCCACAGTTTCTGGCGCGGCGTGGCGCCAAAGGCATCTGCCGCCTCCAGCAGCGCCTTGGGGGTCGATGAAACGCCCAGATGGGTCAGGCGGATGGGGGCCGGCACCACAAAGATCACCGTGGCAATCAGGCCGGGCACCATGCCGATACCGAAAAAGACGATGGCCGGGATCAGGTAGACAAAGGTCGGCAGCGTCTGCATCAGGTCCAGCACCGGCCGCATGAAGCGGTAAAGGCCCGGTCTGTGCGCGACCATGATGCCGATGGGAACGCCGACGCCCATGCAGACCACGCAGGCGGACAGGACAAGGGTCAGGCTTTCGGTGGTTTCCTCCCAATATCCCTGATTGAGAATGAACAGAAAGCCCGCAAAGACCAACGCGGCCACCTGCCAGCGGCGATGCACGGCAAAGGTGGCCACCGTCAGCACCAGCACAACGATCATTGGGTGCGGCTCTTGCAGGACCCAGAGGATCGCGTCAATCAGCGCCTCCATCGCGACGGCGAGACCGTCAAAGAACCAGCCTCCGTTTTTTTGAAGCCAGTCGAAAACCGCCTCTGCGGCGTCTCCGACGGGTATCTTGTGCTCTGTCAGCCAGTTCACCGACCCATCCCCCTTGTTTTCCCATTCATGAGGGGTTTGGCACCATTTGTGAAGCCGAAGGGTTGTGATTGGGGTTTGTCAGACTCGCATCGGGGTGGCACCCTCGCCGCGAAACAGGGAGACCCGCCATGACCGGACTCATTTTTTACACCAACCCGATGTCGCGTGGCCGCATCGCCCGCTGGATGCTGGAGGAATGCGGCGCGTCCTATGAGACTCGCGTGCTGCAGTACGGCCCAGAGATGAAAGGGCCCGAATACCGGGCGGTCAACCCGATGGGCAAGGTGCCCGCGCTGGACGATGGCGGCACGGTGGTCACCGAAGTCGCGGCGATTTGCTGCCATCTGGCAGAGCGGTTCCCCGAAGCCGGACTGATCCCCGCGCCGGGCGCGCGCGGGGCATTTTATCGCTGGATGTTCTTTGCGTCAGGTCCGCTGGAGGCAGCGGTTGTGAACCGGTCCTTCGGGTTTGAACTTCCGGACGATCCGCAGGCCCGTGGCCGCGCCGGGTGGTGTTCTCTGGAAGAAGAGGCCGACATTCTGGCCGCGCTGCTGTCGGACGGGCGCGCGTGGCTGCTGGGTGAGACGTTCAGCGCGCTGGATGTCTATCTGGGGTCACAGATCGCTTGGGGGCGTCAGTTTGGAACCCTGCCCGAACGCGACGGTTTTGACGGCTACATCGGCCGGATCATGACCCGCGATGCAGCGGTGCGGGCGCGGGCGCTGGATGATGCGTTGATGCCGGAATAGAAAAGGCCCCGCCATTGGCGGAGCCTTCTGGAACGTGTCCGGTGAGGGGTCCTGTTATTCCAGCGCGGCCTTGACCGCGGCCATGGCGTCGCCACCGTCCTGAGTGGTCACGCCCGCCAGCCAGCCGTCCAGCACACCCATGTTCGCCGAGAGCCAAGTCTTGGCGGCATCCTCCGGGTCTTCGCCATCGTCGAGGATTGCGCCCATGATCTCGTTCTCCATCGCAAGGGTGAATTCGAGGTTCTTGAGCAGCGCGCCGACGTTCGGGCACTCATCGACATAGCCGGCGCGGGTGTTGGTATAGACCGTCGCGCCACCCAGGTCGGGGCCGAAATAGTCATCGCCGCCGGTCAGGTACGTGAGGTCATAGTTGGCGTTCATCGGGTGCGGTTCCCACGCGAGAAAGATCACCGGCTCGTCCCGGTTCACGGCGCGGCCCACCTGCGCCAGCATGCCCTGCTCGCTGCTTTCCTTGACCTCGAATTCCTTGAGGCCAAAGGCATCGGCGTCGATCATGTCGATGATCAGGCGGTTGCCGTCATTGCCCGGCTCGATGCCATAGATCGTTTCGTCCAGGGCATCGGCATGGGCGGCGATGTCAGCGAAATCCTTGATCCCCAACGCCGCGCCCACGGCATTGGTGGCCAGCGTGTATTTCGCGCCTTGCAGGTTATCGCGCACGGTGTCAACGGTGCCTGCCTCACGGTAGGGGGCGATATCCGCCTCCATCGTGGGCATCCAGTTGCCAAGGAAAACGTCGATGTCGCCCGCCGCCATCGAGGTATAGGTGACCGGCACCGACAGCACCTTGATATCGGTTTCATAGCCCAGAGCGTCCAGCAGGACTGTGGTAGCGGCTGTGGTGGCGGTGATGTCGGTCCAGCCCACGTCCGAAAACGTCACGCTGTCGCAATTGGCCAGCGCCGCGCCAGACACAAGGCTGAGTGCGAGGGCAGAGGTGAGGGTCTTTTTCATTGTCGTCTCCCTGGTTGATTTTGGCGCGAGTAGACCGCGCCGCGCGCGTCTTTGCAACCGGCCTGCAATCTGCCCTTTTTCTCTGTAGGGATGCAGGGCGGGACATCTCGCCCCCGGCGCGCGGCTGTGCCATCATTGCGCGCAAGGGCATTCGGAGGCAGTCACATGGCGGAATTGGAACAGCGTATCGCGCAGGGGCGCGGCGATGAGGTGGCGGATCTGGTGCTGCGCGGTGGACAGGTGTTTGACCTGATCACTGGCGCGCTGCTGGCGGGCGACGTGGCCATCTGCGGCGACACGATTGTCGGCGTGTTCGACCACTACGAGGCGCGTGAGGTGATCGACGTCTCCGGCCTGATCCTTGTCCCCGGTTTCATCGACACGCATCTGCACATCGAGTCCTCTTTGGTCACGCCGTTTGAATTTGATCGCTGTGTTGGCCCCCGCGGGATAACCACGGCGATTTGCGACCCGCATGAGATTGCCAATGTGATCGGCGCAGCGGGTGTGCGCTATTTCCAGGAGGCGAGCCAGCACACGCTGATGGACATCAAGGTGCAACTGTCGTCCTGCGTGCCCTCGACCCATATGGAAACGGCGGGCGCTGATTTGGACGCCGATGCGATTGCCGGGCTGATGGGGCACACATCCGGCCTTGGGCTGGCGGAGTTCATGAACTTTCCCGGCGTGATCCACCGCGATCCGGGCTGCATGGACAAGTTGCGCCTGTTTGAGGGCGGGCATGTGGACGGACATTGCCCGCTGCTGTCAGGCAAAGACCTGAACGCCTATATCGCCGCCGGTATCCGCACCGAACATGAGGCGACAAACCCCGAAGAGGCGATGGAAAAGCTGCGCAAGGGGATGCGGGTGCTGATCCGCGAGGGGTCTGTCTCCAAGGACTTGCACGCATTGCAGCCGCTGCTGGATGAGCGGACGGCGCCCTATATGTGCCTGTGTACAGATGACCGGAACCCGCTGGATATCGGCGAATACGGGCATCTGGATTACATGATCCGAGAGCTTATCCGGCTGGGCTGCCCGCCGCTGGCGGTTTACCGCGCGGCCACACTGTCGGCGGCCGAGGCTTTTGGCCTCAAGGATCGCGGTATGATCGCGCCGGGCAAGCGAGCGGATATCGTGGCGGTCAGATCGCTGGAACACTGCGACGCGCAGCTGGTGCTGGCGGGCGGCGTGGTGATCAATGATGCGGCTTTTGCCAAGCGACAGACGGTGGATCCTGTGGGGCGCGGATCGGTCAAGGCGCCGACCGTCAGCGCGCAGGACTTTCGTGCACGCGGTAACCGGGTGGAAACCGACGTAATCGGCATTCGTGAAGGGCAAATCCTGACAGACCACCTGCATGAGGACATCCCGATTACCGACGGCGACAAGCTACCGGATCTGTCACGCGATCTGGTGCGGATCGCCGTGGTCGAACGACATGGAAAGAACGGCAATATCGCCACCGGCTTTGTCCGGGGGTTCGGGTTGCAGGCGGGGGCAATTGCCTCGACCGTCTGCCACGATCACCACAACATCGCCTGCGTCGGCGTCAACTATGCCGACATGGCCGTGGCGGCCAACCGGCTGGGAGAAATCGAGGGCGGCTTTGTCGTGGTGCGCGATGGTCAGGTGCTGGCCGAACTGGCGCTGCCGGTGGCAGGGCTGATGTCGCTGGACCCGTTCGAGGCGGTGCGTGCGCGGCTGGTGGACCTGCGCGCAGCGGCGAAGTCGCTAGGTGTAGGGTTGGAAGAGCCGTTCCTGCAACTGGCATTTCTGGCGCTGCCGGTGATCCCGGCGCTCAAGATCACCGACCGGGGCATGGTCGATGTGAACAAGTTCGAGATCATCGGCTGAGACACACGAAGGGGCAGATGCCGCCGCACCCGCCCCATGTCTCTTTTGTCCCAAAATGTCCGAAGGGGGCATTCCTTAGGCATGCCTCCCCCTACCTGATCCCCTAGAGCCGGTTGAGCAGTGCCGGTGTTGGCCAAGCATCCGCTGGCATCCCCAGTTCGCGTTGCACGCTGCGCACTGCGTCCCGTGTGCCTGCCCCCAGAATGCCGTCGACTTTGCCCACATCATAGCCGCGCGCGGCCAGTTTGGCTTGCAAACGCTTCATCTGTTCGCCGGACAGGCCCGGTTCGGGGTTCCCGGCGTCATAGACCGGCGCGCCCGTCAACCGAGTGCCAAAATAGGCGGCGGTCAAAACGTAGGTAAAGCTCTGGTTCCACTCGAAATAGACGCTGAAGTTCGGGTAGGCGATAAAGGCCGGCCCTTTGCGCCCCTGCGGAATGATGATCGAGGCGGGTAGCCGCCCGTCATCCAGCGCGCCATGGCGGCCACGCACGCCCAGTTGCTCCCATTCCGCCACGGTCTTGGTTGCGTGCATCCCGGTGTCGTACCAGTCCAGATCGGCGGGCAGGACAACCTCTTGCAGCCACGGCTCATTCGGGCGCCAGCCAAGGTGCGACAGCATCTTGGCCCCGGACATCAACGCATCTGGGGCCGAGGTCTTGGGGGTCACATGGCCGTCGCCGTCGCCATCGACACCGTTGATCAGAATGTCCTTGGGCAGCATCTGCACCATGCCGATCTCACCGGCCCACGCGCCTGTCGTGGTGCGCGGGTCCAGATCCCCCTGTTCATAGAGCGACAGCGCGGCAAAAATCTGCGGGCGGAAAATCTCGGGGCGGCGGCAATCATGCGCCAGCGTCACCAGCGCGTTTACCGTGTTGAAATCCCCCTGAAACGCGCCGAAATCCGTCTCGAACGCCCAGAAGGCCAGCAGCACGCCGCGCGACAGGCCGAACTCGCTTTCGATACGGTCAAAGACGCTGTCGTAGCGGTCCGCCATCTGGCGGCCCTTGTCGAGGCGGCTTTGGCTGATGAGTTTGCGTGAGAAGGTGATAAAGGGATCCTGAAAGATGCCTTGCCGCCCGTCCGCCCGCAAAACAGCCGAGCTTTGCTGCGCATTGGCAAAAAACCGCCGAACTGCGTCGGCATCATGGCCCAGCGTGACCGCCTCCTGCCGGAGACCGTCCACGAAAGCGCCAAAGCTGCCGCCGCAAGGTACGTTCTGTGCCTGCGCCGCTCCCGCCAGCATCAGCGCGCCGAATATAGCCGAAAACCGCATGAAATCCCTCGTTTGCTGTCTGATGGCGCACAGTATCAACACCATCGGGCGGGGCAAGCGGCCATCGGCGGAGACCCTCCGACACCGGATTGCGGGCACGTCAGCGGAGATTCACCTTCCGTTCAGAATCTCGGGCTCAATTAACGAATTCTTCATTCCTCTGAAGGATTGATAAACCTATACGAAAGTTTAGCCTAAATCCCAGTTCAGGGTTTGGGGTCTGGAGGTTCGCGTGAACGTGCTGATTGTGGAGAGCAGCAAGCCGCTTGCTCAACTGTGGCAGCGCCATCTCCAGCGCAGCGGGGCCGACGTGTGGACGGCCTACACGCAGGATTCCGCCTTTGAAATGCTGGAGACCCAGTCGTTTCAGGTGATCATTCTTGATGTAGTGGTCGAGGATAACAGTGCTCTGGCGATTTCGGATATCGCCCAGTTCCGTCAGCCCGAGGCGCGGGTCATCTTTGTGACCAACACCAACTTTTTCTCGGACGGGTCGATCTTTAACCTCTGCGCCAATGCCTGCGCCTATCTTCCCTGCACGACGCCCCCGGACGACTTGACCAACATGGTGCACCACTACGCCCGCGCGCTCTGACGCGCGGGCCGGTGTCAGGCGGCGCGCATCCGCTCGCGCCCGTGCGGCGCGTTCAGGTCTAGGTCGGGACCGACAGGCACAATCCGGTGCGGGTTCACCGTTTCATGGCTGTAGTGGTAGTGGCGGGTAATATGGTCAAAATTCACCGTTTCGGCGACACCGGGCCATTGGTACAGCTCACGCGTGTAATTCCAGAGGTTGGGGTAATCCACGATCCGCGCGCGGTTACATTTGAAATGACCGTGGTAGACCTTGTCAAAGCGGATCAGCGTGGTGAACAGCCGCCAGTCGGCCTCTGTGACTTGGTCACCCATCAGATAGCGGGTACGTGACAGCCGCTCTTCGATCCAGTCCAGCGTGTCGAACAGCGGATAGACGGCGGCATCATAGGCCTCTTGCGAGGTGGCGAACCCGGACTTGTAGACGCCGTTGTTAAGGGTGTCGTAGATTCGTGCGTTGACCGGTTCGATGGCGTCGCGCAGCCCTTTGGGCCAATAGTCGTCGGTATTGCCGGTCACCCTGTCAAAAGCCGAATTGAACATGCGGATGATCTCGGCCGATTCGTTGGAGACGATGGTCTTACGCTGCTTGTCCCAGAGGATCGGCACCGTCACGCGGGTCGTCGCCTTGGGATCGGCCTTGGTGTAGATGTCGCGCAGGTAGGGCAGACCGTACAACGTATCGCCGGTGGCACCCTTGTCGTCCGTCTGAAAGGTCCAACCATCGTCCAGCATGTCCGGGTGAACGGCACTGACGGTGATCAGGTCCTCAAGCCCCTTGAGCTTGCGGAAGACCAGTGCGCGGTGCGCCCAGGGGCAAGCGTAGCTGACATAGAGGTGATAGCGATCGGCCTCGGCCTTGAAGCCGCCCTCACCCGAGGGACCGGCGCTGCCGTCCGCAGTGATCCAGTTGCGCCAGGACGACTCTGAGCGGACAAACTTGCCGCCGGATTTCTTTGTATCGTACCAGCCTGCGTGCCAGTTACCGTCTACGAGTTGTCCCATGTGCGCCTCCTGTATGCTGAGTAACAGGTAGCGGCGGTGGCGGAGATCGCCAAGGCGACGCGCCGCGCAGGGGCTTTGCGCTGCTGCACAGAGGTCAGCGCATGTAGGTTTTATACACCCAGATCAACAGGATCGCGCCCAGCACCGCGCCGACAAGACCGGCCAACAGGCCGGTTACGGCGAGCAGAAAGCGAATGACCAGCCCGCCGATGAGCGCGCCGCCAATACCGATGGCGATGGTGGGCACGATGCCTGTGTCCATCTTCATCATGCGGGTTGCAAGGAATCCGGCGGCGGCGCCGACGATGATCAGCCAGACGATGGGCATTGGGGGGGCTCCTGACAGGACGGGTTTCGGTCGCAGGATAGTCGAGCGCGACGGCGGGGCCTAGGGGGAAGGTTGGCCCGCAGGGGCCGGGTCTGTGCGGGGCATCCACAGGTGTCGGGCCATGTCGCGGGCCTGTCCTGTGGTGACGGATGGGGCGGCGGATGGGGGCGCTGCCGTCGTCTCCGTTTGGTCGGCTCTCCCGGGTGTATTTGGCCAACGAAGAAGCCCGGGGCTGCGTCTCGTGTCTTAGCGTTTGCGCCAGTGGGTGGGGACGATGACCAGCGCGCCGATAGAGGCGGCGATGGCATTGAGGCCCGGAGCGCGAAAGCCGATGCCGAACATGATGGTCACGAAGTAAAACAGGAAGGCCCCGCCGATGCAGATGATGATGCTGGGCAGGATGCCGTTGTGGGTGAACCGGGACTTCTCGGAGGCGTATCCGACGATTCCGGCGATCACCACGGTGCCGATCAGGGTTGGGAACATGGGTCTCTCCTGCGTCTGGGGGCAATTTAGGGGCTTTGTGGCGCAATGCCCAGAGGATCAGTTGCCCAGATTGGTGCCGGACGGCAGCGGGCAGCCGTTGAGAAAGGTGGCGGCGTCCTGCGCGCCTTTGCCCGCCCGCTGTGCGCGGGTGACGCGCAGCGCGCCGCTGCCGCAGGCAACGGTGAACGCGTCGTCCAGCACGGTGCCGGGTGCGCCCTGCCCCGCTGCCGGTTCTGCGCCAAGCAGTTTGATGCGCTCGCCCTTGTGCGTCGTCCAGGCCCCCGGAACAGGCGACAGGCCGCGGATCAGGCGCGAGACCTCATCCGCGGGTCGGGTCCAGTCGACGGCAGCCTCGGCCTTGTCGATCTTGGCGGCGTAGGTCACGCCCTGTTCGGGTTGGATTTCGGGTGTGAGGGTATCGAGCCTGTTCAGCGCCGTAACGATCAAGTCTGCGCCCATGGCACTCAGGCGGTCGTGCAGTGCGCCAGTGGTTTCGGTTGCGCCGATCGGCGTTGCCTTGCGCAAGAGCACCGGGCCGGTATCCAGTCCAGCCTCCATCTGCATGATGCAGATGCCGGTTTCCGCATCACCTGCCATGATCGCGCGGTGGATCGGGGCTGCCCCGCGCCAGCGTGGCAGCAGAGAGGCATGGATGTTGAGGCAGCCCCGCGTTGGGGCGTCGAGAATGGCCTGCGGCAGGATCAACCCGTAGGCCACGACCACTGCAATGTCGGCGTTGAGATCGGCGAAGGCTTGTTTTTCTTCGGCAGATTTCAGGCTGACCGGATGGCGGACCGGCAGGCCCAGCACCTCTGCCCGCGCATGGACGGGCGTGGCGCGGTCCTTTTTGCCGCGTCCCGCCGGGCGCGGCGGCTGGCAATAGACGCAGACAATCTCATGCCCCGCCGTGACCAGCGCGTCGAGCACGGGAACGGAGAAATCGGGGGTACCCATGAAGATAACGCGCATATGAGTGATCCCTTTTCCTGCCTTGCCGGGGTCTTAGCGCAGGTCGCGACCGGGCAGAAGAGCCTAAGCCGGAAACTGGCCGATTGGGGGACGTCCCGGGCAGGCCCGGGACGGGAGCGCGCCAGTGGCAGGCGGCTTGCCTGTGCCGCTGTCAGCCCTTCTTGCGGGCCTTGCGCAACAGCATGTCGCGCTTCATCTTGCTGAGCCGGTCGAAATACATCCGTCCATTCAGGTGATCGATCTGGTGCTGGACAGAGGTCGCCCAAAGGCCGACCAGATCCTTGCGCACCTTCATCCCATGATGATCTATGTACGTAATGGTCACCGCGCGGGGGCGCGAGATTTTGGCGGAAAAGCCCGGCAGGTTGGGGCTGGCCTCTTCGTGATCGCGAAATTCGACCGAGGCGTGCAGGATTTCGGGGTTGGCCATGAGGATCGGCTTGCCGCGCGCGTCAGAGGCATCCACAACCGCCAGCCGAAGCATCACGCCGATCTGGGGCGCGGCAAGGCCGACGCCCGGCATCGCCTCCATCGTGTCGACCATGTCCTGCCATGTGGCGCGGATCTCGTCCGTGATGCCCGCGACCGGGGCGGCGACGCTGCGCAGGCGTTTGTCCGGCCAAGGGACAAAGGGACGGACCGTCATGTTTCCTGCCCTGTGGTATATGCCGCCAGCAGGGCGTCGCGGGCGGCAGGGTCCAATCGGTCAAAGTGCATGACGCCGTCCAGATGGTCGAGTTCGTGCTGGGCAATCGTTGCCGCCGCCCCGCTGAGGGCGATTTCCTGCGCGACCCCGGTCAGATCGGTGAAGGCCAGTCTGATCTCTGCCGGACGGGTCACGTCGGCGGTCACGCCCGGAACCGACAGGCAGCCTTCGGTCACTGTCGTCTTGGCGTCGGTGGCCGACATGATCGTCGGATTGAGGCAAGCAAGCGGGGTCATGTCACCCTCTTTCCACCCGGCATCCATGACAAAGAGCCGCTGCATCACGCCAACCTGCGGCGCGGCAAGGCCGCGACCGGGTGCGTCATACATCGTCTCGAACATGTCCGTGACCAGCGTTTCGACCGCCTTGGGGTCCGTCACCGGGGCGCAGGGTTGGGCCAGACGCGGGTCCGGCCATTTCAGGATCGGCAGCAGGCTCATGCCCGTTCCCGCGCGCGTTCTTTTTTCAGCTTGACCATCTTGCGGGTGATCAACTGGCGGCGCAGCGGCTTGAGGTAGTCGATGAACAGCTTGCCTTTCAGATGGTCGATCTCATGCTGGACGCAAGTGGCCCAAAGACCGTCAAAGGTTTCAGACTGCAGCTTGCCGTTGCGGTCGATCCATTCCACGTCGACGACCTTGGGGCGTTCGACATCGGCGTATTGATCGGGAATCGACAGGCAACCCTCTTCGTAGACATTGCGCTCATCCGAGCTGGCAATGACCTTGGGGTTGAACATGATTAGCGGGCGATGCGCGTCTTCGCTGTCCGACTTCACGCAGTCGAGCACGATCAGCCGCGACAAGACCCCGACCTGCGGGGCCGCAAGGCCGATGCCGGGCGCGGCATACATGGTTTCCAGCATGTCGTCCGCAAGCACGCGCAGATCGTCGGACAGGTCGTCGACGGGATCGCAGTGCTTCTTCAGGCGAGGATCGGGGTGGATGAGAATGGGCCGTTTCATGGCGCTGATTTAAGCGCCGCGAGCGGTTTAGGCAAGCGTGGCCCCTTGCCCCTGCCGATCAGCCCGCTAGCGTGCGCGACAAAGAGACTTGAGGGATCAGTGAATGAGCCGATTTGACGAAGAGATCGACCGCGTGGGCACGCATTCGACAAAATGGGACGTGATGGAGTCCTACTATGGCGTCTCGCCCGAGGATGGGTTGGCGATGTGGGTCGCCGACATGGACTTTCGCCCGCCCGCCTGCGTCCCGGCGGCGTTGCAGCGGATGGTGGACCACGGGGTCTTTGGCTATTTCGGTCCGGACACGGCCTATCGTGACGCGATCCGCTGGTGGATGGACACGCGGCACGGCTGGGAGGTGTCGCGTGACTGGATCTTTTCCACACATGGGTTGGTGAACGGGACCGCCTTGTGCCTTCAGGCCTACACCCAGCCCGGCGATGGCGTGGTGTTGTTCACGCCGGTTTACCATGCCTTTGCACGGGTGATCCGCGGCTCTGGGCGCGAGGTGGTGGAATGCCCGCTGGGACTCGTCGACGGGCGCTACGAGATGAATTTCGACGCCTTTGACGCGATGATGACCGGGCGCGAAAAGATGGTGATCCTGTGTTCGCCACATAATCCCGGCGGGCGCATCTGGAGCGCGGATGAGCTGCGCGGGGTGGCGGAATTCGCCAAGCGGCACGATCTGGTGCTGGTGTCAGACGAGATCCACCATGACCTTGTGATGCCGGGGCAGAAACATATCCCGATGGCGACGCTGGATGCGGGCATCGAGGACCGGCTGGTGATGATGTCCGCAACCACCAAGACCTTTAACATGGCGGGCAGCCATATCGGCAATGTGATCATTCCCGACGAGGTCCTGCGCAAGCGGTTTGGTGAGGTCATGGCCGGGCTGGCAATCTCGCCGAATTCCTTTGGCATGGTCACGGCGACGGCGGCCTATTCGCCCGAGGGGGCCACATGGGTCGATGAACTATGCGCCTATCTGGACGGCAACCGGCGTCTGTTCGACGCGGGTATCAACGCGATCCCGGGGCTGCGGTCGATGCCGATGGAGGCCACCTATCTGGCCTGGGTGGATTTTGGCGGCACTGGAATGGCGGTAGAGGAGTTCACCCGCCGGGTCGAGAAAGAGGCCCGGATCGCAGCAAACCACGGCGACACCTTTGGCAGCGGCGGCGAAAGTTTCCTGCGGTTCAACTTTGCCACGCCGCGCGCGCGGGTGGCGCAGGCGGTGGAGCGGTTGCAGGAGGCGTTTTCCGATCTGCAATAAGCGACCGATTGCGGTGATAGATGCGAGGGGCCAGCCCCTCGCGCTCCCCGGGATATTTCCGGACAGAAGAAACCTGCGGGTCGCGTATGACGCGGGAGGGGCGGACCCGGTTAGGAGCGAGGCGGGCGCGGTTTGTAGACCGGCAGGCGCCAGCCCAGCACCATAGACCCGGCGCGCAGGCCGATGGTGACCAACGCCGTCAGCGCGGCGGCCATCGCCGGTGGCGCGCCCAGCCAAATGGCCAGCACCGTGGCCAGTGAGCCGGCCAGTGCGCAGGTCACGTAAAGCTCTCCCTGCTTGAGCACCAGTGGCACCTCGTTGGCGACCACATCGCGCGCCAGCCCCCCGGCGCACCCCGTTGCGATGCCCATGACCATGACCACCGTGGGCGGTTGCCCCAGCCGTTGCGCCAGCCCGGCTCCCGCCGCCACCGCCACGCCCAACGCAAAGGCGTCCAGCCAGAGGATCGCTTTCATCCGGCTTTCCAGCAAGTGGGCAGTGAAGAAGACCAGAACTGCCGCCCCGGTGACGACTCCAAGGTAGGTCTGGTCCGCCACCCAGATCGGCGTGCGGTCCAGCAGAACGTCGCGCAGCGTACCTCCGCCCAGTCCCGTCACCCCGGCAAGAAAGGCAAAGCCCACGATATCCAGCTGCGCGCGGCTGGCCACCAGCGCACCGGTCAGCGCAAAGACCAGCACGGCGGCGTAGTCGAGCAGGACAAGCGGGGTCATGGCGGCTCCTTCGGCGCTATTTCTTGAACGGCGCCATGCCTGCGCGGGCGAGTTCATCGGCGCGTTCGTTTTCCGGGTGACCCGCGTGGCCCTTGACCCATTCCCAGGTGACGTCATGGCGCTTTTGCGCCTCTTCCAGACGTTGCCAGAGATCGACATTCTTGACCGGTTTCTTGGAGGCGGTTTTCCAGCCGTTGCGCTTCCACCCATGAATCCAGCTGGTGACGCCATTCTTGACGTAGGCGCTGTCAGTCACAACGGTAATGTTGGACGCCCGGCTGAGGGATTCCAGCGCGTTGATTGCAGCCAGCAGTTCCATCCGGTTGTTGGTGGTCTGTGCCTCGCCGCCGCTGAGTTCACGTTCCTTGACGATGGTCTCACCGTCCTTGGCACGCAGCAGCGCCCCCCAGCCGCCGGGGCCGGGATTGCCGGAACAGGCACCGTCGGTATAGGCATAAAGGTCAGCGATGGGAGGTCACCGTGATCCAGGGTGCCACGACACCGTCCAGCCCTTTGTCCGCCCCCCGTGTAAAGGGCCCCGGCACCAGGCCTGCCTCATGCAAGAGCTGTGTCAGGCTGGTTTCGGTGTAATAGGTATAGTGGCGGCCAAGGCTGTCGCGCCTTTCGCCCTCGCCCTCCTTTACGCCGATGTGCAGCAACCCGCCGGGGGTCAGCGCACGCGCGATCGCGGCCAGATGGCGGGGCATGTCGGCGCGCGGAGCGTGCAGCAGGCTGAAATTGGCCCAGATGCCGTCATAGGCCGCCGTTGCGTCCAGATCGTCAAACCCTGCCTGTTTCGCGGCCACACCCGGCCGGGTGGCGGCAAGAGCGACCATGGCGGCCGAGGCATCCCATGCCTCGACCTGCAACCCGGCGGCCGCCATATGCGCCGCCGAGAGCCCGGGGCCACAGCCAAGGTCGAGCACAGTCGCGTCTTTTGGCAAGGCGGCGATAAAGGCCTGAAGCGTGGCATCAGGCCGCTCAGACGCGGTGACCTGCGCGTAATCCTCGGCGCGGGTATCGTAGATCCGTATGGTTTCGCGGTCTGTCATGGCCAGTGATGTCGCCTTTTTGCGGGCATATCGCAAGGGCTTGTCGCAGGGATCGGGCGGTTTGAAGGGCACAATCGCCCAATGGATCACGCCAGCGGAATGACGGCAAGGCAGGTCACGACCAGCCCGGTCAAAAGCAGGCGCAGTGGCAGCCACCAGCGCGGGGCAAGGCCCCAGCGCACAAAGGCGGCATCCAGCAACAACAGGGCCAGAAAGCCGATTATGAGGTTCTGCGCGGCGCGCATCTCACCGCCGCCAGTGGTGAAAAAGGCCCAGAGGGCGGGCAGCGTCGACAACGCATAGCCGGTAGCGGCCCGGCTGCCCTCGGCCTTGGTGGCAAAGCCCCAGAGCACGCCGGACATGAAGGACAGGATCACCGCGCCGTAAAACAACTGCACATAGGGCCCGACAAAGCGCGGACCGAAACTGGCCAGCCCCCAGTCGAACACGTCCGGCACAAGGATCGTCAATGCGCCCCATAAAAAGGGCACAACCCCGGCAAGCCCGAGGATCAGGGCGGAACGGGGGATGGCGGTCATGCGCGCTCCAGCGCCAGCCGTCCGGCGAGGGCTGCAAAGATCCCGGCAAAAGAGCGGTTGAGCCAGCGCATCTTGGCCTCGCTGGACAACAGCCAGTCACGGGCCCGCGCGGCAAAGAGGCCGTACAGCACAAAGACCGCAAAGGTCAGCGCCATGAATACCGCACCCAAGGTGATCATCTCTCCCGTGGCGGTGACAGGGTTGCCGGTCAGAAAAGGCGGCAGCAACGCCAGAAAGAAGACCGAGAGCTTGGGGTTGAGGATGTTGATCAGCGCGCCGCGCCGAGCGATCCGCCAAGGCCGGTCTGCCTTGCGGTTGGCCCCGACCGCAAGCGCGCCGCCGGATTTCAGCGTCTGCCACGCGAGGTAGAGCAAATAGGCCACGCCCGCGAATTTCACCACGTTGAACAGCAGCGCCGAGGTGTGCAAGAGCGCCGCCAGACCCAATGTCGCAGCGGCAAGGTGCGGCACGATCCCGATGGTGCAGCCGAACGCGGCGGCGACCGAAGGCCACCGCCCCTGCCCCAACCCGATGGCCAGAGTATAGATCACCCCGGTTCCAGGGGCGATCACGACAACGAGGGCGGTGAGCAGGAATTGCAGCGAAATCATCGGCGGCCTTTCTGCGTAAGGCGGGTCATGCGGGAACGCGCAGCACGCGCGGCACCTTGAATTCCACGTTTTCCTGCGCGGTTTCCACCATTTCAACCGTCACATCGTAATGGGCGCGGAACGCGTCGATCACCTCGTCGATCAGCACCTCTGGGGCCGAGGCCCCCGCCGTGATGCCGACCGATGTGATCCCGTCAAGGGCGCGCCAGTCGATGTCAGTGGCGCGCTGGACAAGTTGCGCATAGGCGCAACCCGCGCGGCGACCGACCTCGACCAGACGTTTGGAGTTTGACGAGTTGGGCGCGCCCACCACCAAGATCGCATCGACGCGGGGCGCGATGGCCTTGACCGCCTCCTGACGGTTGGTGGTGGCGTAGCAGATGTCTTCTTTGTGGGGGCCGACAATGGCGGGAAAGCGCGCCTGAAGCGCCGCGACGATTCCGGCGGTGTCATCCACAGACAGCGTGGTCTGGGTGACAAAGGCCAACCGCTCCGGGTCGCGCACCTCGACCGTCGCGACATCCGCCACCGTCTCGACCAACAGCACCTCGCCCTCGGGCAATTGGCCCATGGTGCCAACGGTCTCGGGGTGGCCCGCGTGGCCGATCATGATCATCTGCAACCCGTTTTCCGAATGGCGGGCTGCCTCGATATGGACCTTGGACACCAGCGGGCAGGTCGCGTCCACATAGATCATTTCGCGCCGGGCCGCCTCTGCCGGAATGGCCTTGGGCACGCCGTGTGCGGAAAAGATCACCGGGCGGTCGTCCGGGCAATCCTCCAGCTCTTCGACAAACACCGCACCCTTGGCGCGCAGATCGTCGACGACGTATTTGTTATGCACGATCTCATGCCGGACGTAGACCGGCGCCCCCCATTTATCGAGCGCCATCTCGACGATCTTGATCGCGCGATCCACGCCCGCACAGAATCCGCGCGGCGCAGCCAGCAGCAGGGTGAGCGGTGGAAGGGTCTGGGACATCAAGGCACCTTTCCTCAACTGTTCTGCGCAGACCTAGTGGCCGTGCGGCGCGAGGTAAAGGGTGCAGCGCCTCTGCCAGAGGCGAAGGTGACGGTTGGTGCCCGACCCGAGTGAAGGCCGGGCCACCAACCGCAGGCCGCGCCCGTCACGGAGACGGGCGCGGTCCGGTTCACTTGCCAGAAGCGGCAACTTCGAAGTTGCGCTCGACATGTGTGTCGCGCGGCGGGCGACCGATGACTTCACGCAGCTCGTCGAGTTCGATGAAGTTGTCGGCCTGACGGCGCAGTTCGTCCGCGATCATCGGCGGTTGCGACCTGATGGTCGAAACCACCGAGACACGCACGCCCTGACGTTGCAGGCTTTCCACCAGCGGGCGGAAGTCACCGTCACCGGAGAACAGCACGATATGGTCCACACGGGGCGCCAGTTCCATGGCATCGACAGTCAGTTCGATATCCATGTTACCCTTGACCTTGCGGCGGCCCTGGCTGTCGGTGTATTCCTTCGCGGGCTTTGTCACCATGGTGAAGCCGTTGTAGTGCAGCCAGTCCACCAGCGGGCGGATCGGCGAATACTCGTCATTTTCCAGAAGCGCTGTGTAATAGAAGGCCCGAACCATCTTGCCACGACGCGCAAACTCCTGCCGAAGCAGCTTGTAGTCGATATCGAAACCGAGAGCTTTTGCAGCGGCATAGAGATTGGAACCGTCTATGAACAGCGCAAGCCGTTCGTCCTTGTAGAACATAAAATTTCCTTTCGTCCAATCGGCTCGCCTGATCCGTGAGTGTGAGTGTGGCGGCGAGCGCGTCGAAGTAGATTATGTTTTTTTCTGCGCTCTGCAAGGCGCAGGGAAGTCTCAAAAGAATAGTACGTTGGGTCAAATGGTACAAGAATTCCTTATCGCTCTGGGCTCCAACCTTGGATCAGAGGCGGGTGGGCGCGGAGAAACGCTTGGCGCCGCTGTGGCCGCCATGGCCGCTGCCGGGCTGCATCTGCGCCGCCTGAGCCGTTTTTACGCAACCCCTTGCTTTCCGGCGGGCGCGGGACCGGACTATGTCAATGCCTGCGCCGCGGTCACTGGGCCGGACAGCCCCGAGGCGCTGCTGAAAATCCTGCACGCGATAGAGGCGGATTTCGGCCGAGAACGGGCACAGCGCTGGGCCAGCCGGTCGCTCGACCTTGATCTGTTGGCGGCGGATAGGGCCGTGCGCCCGGACGTCGACATGCAAACCCGGTGGCGGACGCTGCCTACGGAGGCACAGGGCCGCGAGGCACCGGAGTGCCTGATCCTGCCACATCCCCGGATGCAGGACCGGGTTTTCGTGCTGGTGCCGCTGGCCGATATCGCGGCGGATTGGCGTCACCCGCTGACCGGCGAAACCGTCGCACAAATGCTGGCCGCCCTGCCCCGGCAGGATCGCGCCGAGGCACGACCAATTTGACCTGTGACGACCGGGCTATTGCCCTTGTCAATCCTCGGGTCGCGCGGTATGTCAAGTCTTTCTGAGGCCCTCAAGACAGAAAACGGAGCACTCTATGGCCCGCGTGACGGTAGAAGATTGCGTTGACAAAGTCCCGAACCGGTTCGAGCTGGTGATGCTGGCCGCACATCGTGCGCGCGAGGTTGCATCCGGTGCGGCGATCACGGTGGACCGCGACAACGACAAGAACCCGGTTGTCGCCCTGCGCGAAATCGCAGAAGAGACCCAGTCTGCCGACGAACTCCGCGAACGCCTGATCGAGTCGAACCAGACCCAGATCGAGGTGGACGAGCCTGAAGAGGACGCCATGGCGCTGCTCATGGGCACCGAGGCGGACAAGCCGCAAGAGGACGACATGTCCGAAGAAAAACTGCTGCGCGCGCTCATGGAGGCGCAGGGCCAGGGCTGATACCGGTTCGGCGGTGAGGTGACATGATCTCTGCTGAAGACCTCGTTGACCTCGTTCGCAACTACAACCCGAAGACCAACGCAAAGTTGATCCTCGCGGCCTATGAGTATGGCCTCGAGATGCATGAGGGCCAGACCCGCAAGTCGGGAGAGCCCTATTTCAGCCATCCGGTTGCGGTGGCGGCGATCCTGACCGAGCAACAGCTTGACGACGCCACCATCGTGACCGCACTGCTGCATGACACCATCGAAGACACCCGATCGACCTACGCCGAGGTCAAACAGAGATTCGGGCGCGAGGTGGCCGACCTTGTCGATGGCGTCACCAAGCTGACCAACCTCCAGCTTTCCAGCTCTGAAACCAAGCAGGCCGAAAATTTTCGCAAGCTGTTCATGGCGATGTCCAAGGACCTGCGGGTGATCCTCGTCAAGCTGGCCGACCGGCTGCACAACATGCGCACGATCCGCGCCATGAAGCCTGAAAAGCAGGTGCAGAAGGCGCGCGAGACGATGGATATCTTCGCCCCGCTGGCGGGCCGCATGGGCATGCAGTGGATGCGCGAGGAACTGGAGGATCACGCCTTTCGCGTGCTCAACCCCAAGGGCCGCGACAGCATCATCCGCCGCTTCATCACCCTGCAAAGGGAAACCGGCGACGTGGTGCAGCGGATCACCTCTGACATGCGTCACGAACTGGAAAAGGCCGGGGTCGAGGCCGAGGTCTTTGGCCGCGCGAAAAAGCCCTATTCGATCTGGCGCAAGATGCAGGAAAAGAAGATCGGCTTTTCCCGGCTGTCGGACATCTACGGGTTCCGCGTGATCACACGGTCCGAAAAGGACTGCTATGGCGCGTTGGGGGCGATCCACCAGCGCTGGCGCGCGGTGCCGGGGCGGTTCAAGGATTACATCAGCCAACCCAAGACCAACGGCTATCGCTCGATCCACACCACCGTGTCAGGCCGCGATGGCAAACGGGTCGAGGTGCAGATCCGCACCCGCGAAATGCACGAGGTCGCCGAAACCGGCGTGGCCGCGCACTGGTCCTATCGCGACGGGGTGCGGGCCGAAAACCGCTTTGCCGTGGACCCGGCCAAGTGGATCACCTCGGTCACCGAACAGCTGGATTCCGAAGAGGATCACGACGCCTTCATGGAGGCGGTCAAGCTGGAGATGTATTCCGACAAGGTGTTCTGCTTTACCCCGCAGGGCGACGTGGTCAAATTGCCGCGCGGGGCGACGCCGATCGACTACGCCTATGCGATCCACACGCGGATCGGGTCGAAATGCGTGGGGGCCAAGGTCGATGGCATCCGGGTGCCGCTGTGGACGCGGCTGAAGAACGGCCAGTCGGTCGAGATCATCATCGCCGAAGGGCAGGCCCCGCAGGCGACATGGCTGGACATGGCGACGACCGGAAAGGCCAAGGCCTCGATCCGGCGCGCCCTGCGCGAAGCCAACAAGGAACGCTATGCCAAGCTGGGCCATGAATTGGCCCGCGCGGCGTTTGAGGCGCGCGGCAAGAAAGCCACCGACAAGGTGCTGGAAAAGGCCGCGGCGACCCTGCGGCTGGAAGACACCGAAACGCTGCTGGCCCGGCTGGGCAGCGCCGAACTGACGTCCTCTGAGGTGGTGGAGGCGGTCTATCCCAACCTTGCCATCCGCGACGGCGGTGAGATCGAACTCAAGAAAGCGGTTGTCGGGCTGGAACACGGGCAAGGGTTTGAACGCGCCCGCTGCTGCCAGCCACTGCCCGGCGAACGGATTGTCGGCCTTGCCCATCGTGGCCGGGGGGTGGCGGTCCATGCCATCGACTGCGCCGCTCTGGCCAACCACGAGGACAAGCCTGACCGCTGGCTGGACCTGCATTGGGCCGAGGGCAAGCACCCGGCGGTCTATACCGTGTCGCTGGATCTGACGATTGGCAACGATGCCGGGGTCCTGGGACGCATTTGCACATTGATTGGCGAGACACGGGCCAATATCTCTGATTTGAACTTCATAGACCGTAAACCGGATTATTACCGTTTGATGATGGATGTAGACCTCAGAGATGCGGAACACCTGCACTCCCTGATTTCCAACCTTGAGGCGGAGAGCAATGTCGCCTCGGTCGAAAGGCGGCGTGATCCGGCACTGGAGACGGTTCCGGGGGCAGCCTCCGAAGCGGCAGAGTAGGCAGAAAGGCACAGTTTGGTCTTCAAGCGACGCGACAGACGGCCAGTGGGCCGGATCGTGCTCGAAGCGCTCTGGCCGCGTGGCGGCTGGGGCCGGGCTGCGCGTTATGTGCAACTGCGCCTGAACCGTCTTCCCGATCCGCCCGAACGAATCGCGCGCGGGATCTTCGCCGGGGTGTTCACCACCTTCACCCCATTCTACGGCTTTCACTTTGTGTTTGCGGCGATGTTGGCCTGGATCATGCGGGGCAATATTCTGGCCGCGATCCTGTCGACCTTCTTTGGCAACCCGCTGACCTACGTGCCCATCGGCGTTGTTGCGATGAAGACCGGCTATTCCTTGCTTGGGCTGAAGGCAGGCGCCGATCATGGCAGTATCGGCAAGAAATTCGTCAAGGCCGGTGAAGACCTGTGGGACAATCTGCTTGCCCTCTTTACCCCGGACAAGGCCGATTGGAGCCACTTGAGCATCTTCTACGATGAGGTGTTTTTTCCTTACATGATCGGCGGAATCATTCCCGGCATCGTGGCGGGCACAATCGCCTATTACGTGTCCCTGCCGCTGATCACCGCCTTCCAGAACCGGCGCAAAGGCGCGATCAAGGCCAAGCTGGCCGAATTGAAAAAGAAAAAGAAGCTGGGCAAGCAGGCGGATTAGGGGGCGCTGCCCCCGTCTCCCTTCGGTCGCCCCCCGGGATATTTTTGGACAGAAGAAGCCGGGGCGGCGCGCGGAATTCGCACTTTCCTTTCCGGGGCCTGCGATCTAGCTTTTGATCAAATTTTTGAGCGGGAGAACGCCATGAACCCCAATGCCGGAAACCTGCGCCTTGGCGTCAACATCGACCATGTCGCCACGGTGCGCAACGCGCGCGGCAGCGCCTATCCCGATCCGGTGCGCGCGGCGAAATTGGCCGAGGAGGCCGGTGCCGATGGCATCACAGCACACCTGCGCGAGGATCGCCGCCATATCTCGGACGCGGATATCGATGCGTTGATGGATCATCTGACGGTGCCGCTGAACTTTGAGATGGCGGCGACGGCGGAGATGCAGGCCATCGCGCTGCGGCACAAGCCGCACGCGGTCTGCATCGTGCCGGAAAAGCGTGAGGAGCGGACCACCGAAGGCGGGCTGGAGGTCGCGCGCGAGGAAAACAAGCTGGCGCATTTCATCGCGCCCCTGCGCGAAGCGGGATGCCGGGTGTCGATCTTTATCGCCGCCGACCGCCGCCAGATCGAGGCGGCGCACCGGATCGGCGCGCAGGTGATCGAATTGCATACCGGGGCCTATTGCGATTTCCACGCCGAGGGCCGATTTGACGAACGCGACGCCGAGCTGGAGCGGATGCGCGACATGGCTGCGTTTGCCCATTCACTGGGACTGGAGGTTCATGCCGGTCACGGACTGACCTATGAGACTGTCAAACCGGTCGCCGCCTTTCCCGAGGTGATGGAGCTGAACATCGGGCACTTCCTGATCGGCGAGGCGATCTTTCTGGGCCTTGGCCCGGCAATAGCCGAGATGCGGCGGCTGATGGATGAGGCGCGCGGCTGAAGGGAGCGGTTACCGCGCAGGGCGCGCCAAATTCCATACGTTTGTTACCATTTTCTTGCCGCAAACGGGCAGTATGAAGGCGCAAACGCGCCTGTCAGCAGAGGGTCTTCTCATGCCAGTTATCCCGATGGATCCCGTAACGCTTGCCATCGACGCCGGGGCTGCCAAGGCCGCTGGCGCGCAGGTAGGCGCGGAGTATCAAAGCCGCCGGCCTTATCCCTATGGCTGTTTCGACGACTTCCTGCCCGAAGAGGTGCTGGAGCACGTTTTGCAAGAGATCCGCACCTTGCCAGAAGCGGAGACCATGTTCGACCGCCCGCAGGAAAAGCTGAAGTCCAGCTACCTGCCCGAGCGCCTGCCGCCCTACACCCGCAATCTGTTCTACGTTCTGAACTCGCGCCCCTTTGTGCGGTTCCTCGAAGAGATGACCGGCATCAACGGGCTGATCCCCGATCCCTATTTCGCCGGTGGCGGCGTGCATGTGGTGGCCAATGGCGGACATCTGGATATCCACGCGGACTTCAACCACAACGCCAAGCTGAACCTTGAACGTCGCCTTAACATCCTGATCTACCTGAACAAGGATTGGAAAAAGGAATACGGCGGTTCGTTCGAGATCTGGAACACCGACATGACCAAGCAGGTCGACAGCTTTGTGCCTGTCTTCAACCGGATGTGCTGTTTCAACACCGGGTCTGACACATGGCACGGCAACCCGGAGACGGTGAACCACCCGGATGGAGAGCCGCGCATGTCGCTGGCGCTGTATTACTACACCGCCACATGGGACTATACGCGCAAGTCGCACACCACCCTGTTCAAGCCACGCCCCGGCACGCAGGACCAGATTGACCGGCAGGTCAAACGCGCCGACAGGTTGCAGGAAATCCTGCCGCCGGTGATCTTCCGCAAGGTGATCGGGCGGCTGCAACGGTTGGGGTTCTAGGCCGGGTCGGGAAAACCCGTCCTCGCTTTGCCACACGGATCGGCCTAGGGTTTCACGGACCCCCAGACAACCCCGGTGATCCGCCATGCCCCGTTTCCTGACCGCCCTGCCCCTTGCCCTGCTACCCGCTCTGGCCGCCGCGCAGGAAGACCCCGTTGTCACCGTCAGCGACTGCGACTGGCAGGCCAGCGCGTGGAACCTTGCCGAACCGTGGGAAGAAAACAGCCGCACCTTTTCCAATGGAAAGACACGGCTGGCAGTGCTGGACACCATCGAACCGGCCGCCGCATGGGCGCATATCCTTGTTCTGTCGCCGCCCTATTCCGAGATTGGCGACCGTCAGTGCAAGACCATCGGCTATGGTGGCATGGGGTTCGGCGGCATTCGCTTCAATGAGCTGACCTCCAGCTATGATCCCGCCACCGGGCTGCGTTTCTCCGTGCCGGTGCAGGCCTACAATGCGGCGACTGCCGATTTCGACTGGTATTCGCTGCGGTTCACGCTCAATCAGGCGACGGGCGATATCACCACCGCCCTGACGCAGTGATCCCCGGATAGAGACCCCTCCCTATGATCCTTGGCATTGGCACCGATCTGGCCAACATCGACCGCATCGCCGGCACGCTGGAGCGGTTCGGCGACCGGTTCCGCAACCGCGTTTTCACCGAGGTGGAACAGCGCAAGGCCGAACGCCGCCGCGATGTGGCGGGCACCTATGCCAAACGCTGGGCCGCGAAAGAAGCCTGTTCCAAGGCGCTGGGAACCGGTCTGCGCATGGGCATCGCGTGGAAGGACATGGCCGTCAGCAACCTGCGCACCGGCCAGCCGGTGATGGAGGTGACGGGCTGGGCAAAGGAACGGCTGGACGCCATGACGCCCGAGGGGCACGAGGCGATCATCCACGTCACCCTGACCGACGATCACCCCTGGGCGCAGGCCTTTGTGGTGATCGAGGCGCGGTTGAAGGCGTGACTATTCCTTGTTGTCGCGGCGGATGACCTTGCCCGCGTCGCGCCCGATGCTAAAGGCGCCTGCCTTGTTGCCGCGCAGATCATTGGCGATGATCGTGCCTTTGCCGCCCTTGTTGACGAATACGGCAATCGTGGGACTGGGGCCGATCACGTTGTTGCGCAGCACAGGGTCACCCTCAAGGGTGACGCTGACCTGGGCATTTTTGTTGCCGTAGATTTTGTTGCGCTCCAGCGTGCCCCTTCCCTTGAAAGCAACGAAGACACCGATCGACTTGCCATCGTGGATGACGTTGTCGCGCAGCACAGGATTGGCGCGATTAAAGATGCCAACAATGGGAGCTCCCTTCGAGGGACCTCCCGAAGAGGTAAGGTCACAGTGCTCCAAAAGTGCCGAACCGGCCCCGAATCTGACGGCATATGAACTCTCGCCCAATTGGCGCAGGCTCAGGTTGGCGATCCGGCCCTTCGGCGCAACCCATTCGATGACGTCGGCACTCTTCGCTTGCCAGATGATCTTGTCCCGGTCGCCGACCCCGACGATTTCAAGCTCTTTGCCAACCCGAACTCCGCCATTGTAGGTTCCGGGGAAGATTTCGATCCTTGTGCCCGGCTTTGCCGCCTTCACCGCCTCGGCGATGGTGCGAAAATCACCGCTGCCGTCCTGCTTGACACTCAAGGTCGGAACAGCGGCAACCGCCGCGCGCGCCTTTTTCGCCGCATCCGTTCCCGGGTAACGCTCCTGCACCATCGACAGTGCCCGCCGCTGCATGTCCGGATCAAACATGGCAAGGGCACGCGCCAGCGCGGCGCGCGCATTGGCCTTGGTCGCGCCATTCACCACTGCCGTTCCCGAGGTCGTCAGTTTTGCGACCGCCGCCCGCGCCCTTTTCGCAGCATTCGTTCCCGGGTAACGCTCCTGCACCATCGACAGCGCCCGCCGCTGCATGTCCGGATCAGACATGGCAAGGGCACGCCCCAGCGCGGCAGTAGCACTTTTCTCCGTATCACTGGCGCGCGCCGTCGGTTGCTTGGGTACGGCGACCGGTCTGGCAACCGTTTTTGCCACAGGTTTGGTCGCCACCGCCATTTTAGCCAGCATCGCTTCGGCGCTCTTGGCCGCCGACGTCCCGGAGAAATCCTTCAGGATGGCTTCAAGCAGGGGCCGCTGCGCGGCATCGTCCGGCGCGCGCAATGCCGCCAACAGTGATGCCATCGCCTGATCGTCACGCGATGGGCCCTTGGGTTGCAGGAACACCAGCATACGCTGCGCCCGGTCCGCCGCCCTTGTCTGCACAAAGTCGCGCGCAACCTGTTCCAGCGCCGTTTTTTGCTGCCTCGGGTCGGACAGCCGTTCAGCCGCGTCGAGCGCGGCATTGGCCCGGTCCTCGTGCAGGTCTGCCCGCTCTCGCGCCGCAAGCGTCGCCCCCCGTGTGCCCGCGTGGTCCCGTTCCACCTGCGCCAGAGCGGCGGCCCGCCCGTCCAGCGCACGGATCAGCAGCGCGGCGGTCAGCGCCAACCGGGCCTCTGCCTCGGGATCGACCTTGGGTTCCGGGCTACGCACCTCCTCAAAGCCCAAACCCAGCGCCGCCTCGACCGCCGCAATCTTGTGCCCGCCGTTGTGACCGCCGCGCGCCGTCAGCCCGCCCCGGTTGTGCAGGCCCACAACCGCCAGCGTCCGCGCGTCCAGCAACAGCGCACCAGAGGACCCACCGCCGGTTTCACAACTGTGGCGCAGTTCTGCCGCCTCTGGCGGCAATTCATCCTGCGTCGGGTGAATCTGACAGGTCCCGGCTGAAAACCGCTGCGGCTGGCGCAAAGGATGGTGGATCATGGTCAGCGCGCGGCGCGGCGTGGCGCGGGTTTCCATCAGCATGGGGATATGGCCGCCCAAACGTTCGTTGGCATCCGCCCCGACGATCTGCAACACCAGCGCATCGGTACCCTCGTCCTGCGCCAGTTCGCGGTTGGCGACCAGAAAGGTCTGCACATTGTCGGTGAAATCCTCCGAGACGTAGCCAAAGTTCGCCCGCGCCTCCTGCACAAAGGTGAACCCCGCCTTCACCAGCGCCGGTTCGTAGAAACAGTGGCGGTTTGCCAACAGCCGGTTTCCCGGCAACAGCGCGGCGGTGCAGGTGGTGACATAGGGGCTGGGGATTTCCTGACTGCCGCCGCCGATGCGGATTGTGCGGGGCTTGCCGTCCGGGGTCACAAGGCAGATATCCAGCCGCGCGATGAACCGCCCGATCTCTTGCACGTCATCCGGGGCCTGACGGATCGGACGCCAGAAGCCCCCCAGATCCTGCGCCCCGTCGATCAGCGATTGCAGGGCGCTGCTTTCGTTGTTCACCTCAAAACCAAAGTCGCACTGGGTAAAGGCCTTCAGCGGTGCGCCGAACAGGGCAAGCAGCCCGGAGAACAACATAATTTTGCGAATCATCTTGCCCCCTCCCCGGGGTCTTTTGAATGGTCGTTACGGTAGTGGCTCCGGCGCGCCCCGGTCAATCACCGGGCCTGCCGCCTTGACACGCCCTGCCCTGCCGCTCATGAAACGCCGGAACGACAGGCAAGGGGCTCGCCATATGGCAACCGAAGAGAAAAAAGGCGGTCTCTGGGAGACCATCAAGACGATTGTCTACGCGCTGCTGATCGCGGGCGTCTTTCGGACCGTCCTGTTTCAGCCGTTCTGGATCCCGTCAGGGTCTATGAAGGACACGCTGCTGATCGGCGATTTCCTCTTCGTCAACAAGATGGCCTATGGCTATTCCTACGCCTCTTGCCCCTCTGTCAAAATCCCGCGCTTTGGCATCAACATCGACGCGCAGGATCTGTGCGGCTGGGCCGACGGCGATAACAAACGCCTGTTTGGCGGCGACCCGCAACGCGGCGATGTGGTGGTGTTTCGCCATCCGGTGTCGGGCCAAGATTTCATCAAGCGGCTGATCGGCCTGCCGGGCGAACGCATTCAGATGCGCAACGGCGTGCTGCACATCAACGGTGAGCCGGTCGAGGTCACACCGGACGGCACGTTTGAGGAACTGGCCGCCCCGCAGGGACCGCATCGCCTGCGCCCGCGTTGTGCCAATGGCACCGTTGGGGACGGCGCTGCCTGCATCAAGGAAAAGCTCATCGAGACGCTGCCCGGCGGGGTCAGCCACTCGATCCTGAACATTTCCATGCAAGGCTCGGACAATACGCCGGTCTACACGGTGCCCGAAGGTCATTACTTCTTTATGGGAGACAACCGGGACAACTCTTCCGACAGCCGTGTTCCCAACATCGCCAATGGCGTGGGCTTTGTCCCTTACGAGAACCTGATTGGCCGCGCCGACCGGGTGTTGTTCTCGTCCGCAGGCCGGTCGATGCTGTATTTCTGGACATGGCGCAGCGACCGCTACTTTGAAAAGATCGACTGAGCCGGATGCCATGGGATTTTTCCGCGCGGCGCTGAACTGGCATGGCCTGACCGGGCGCGGTCGGTTTGCGCTGTCGGTGATCCCGGTTGCGGTTCTGTTGGCGGCACAGACACAGGTGCCGACCCTCAGCAATGCTGGGGCCGTCATCGCCTTGTTGTTGGCGCTGGCGTTCCTTCTGTTCTGGGGCTACGCCCGGCGACGGTTGCGCGCCCCCGACTGGACCGAACCCTACCGCGCCACCGCCATCGGCACCCGTCCGCGCCGTATCACCCCCGTGGTCGAGGGCGACACCTGCGTGAAACAGGCCGCGACCGAAACGCTCCCCGGCGGTCCGTCCTATACCGTGCTCGAGGTCGGCCCAATGGCCACCGATTTCACCGCCGCCGTGACCATCCCCGATGGCTTTGTCTTTGTCCTTGGCGACAACCGCGACAACTCACTCGACAGCCGGATCGCGCAAGCAGCGGGTGGCGTCGGCCTTGTCGCCTTGGCGGCGGTTGCGGGACGGGTCCGTCTGGTGCTCTATTCACAAGAAGGGCGCGAGGGCCGCGTCCTGAGGATTGTCGAATGAAGGTTTCCGCAGAACTGACCGCCTTGCAGGACTCGCTTGGCTATCGTTTCACCGATCCGGCGCTGCTGCGCAGGGCCGTGACCCATGCCTCACGCTCTGGACCGGGGCGCGAGGACAACCAGCGGCTAGAGTTCCTTGGCGACCGGGTGCTGGGTCTGGTCATGGCGGAGGCGCTGCTCAAGAACGACCGCGCCGCCTCTGAAGGCCAGCTTGCGCCGCGCTTTAACGCGCTGGTGCGCAAAGAGACCTGCGCCGATGTCGCGCGTGAGATCGGGCTGGGTGACGCGCTGAAACTGGGCCGCTCGGAACAGCTGTCCGGTGGACGGCGCAAGCTGGCGCTGTTGGGCGACGCGATGGAGGCGGTGATCGCTGCCGTCTACGTCGATGCGGGTTTTGACGTGGCCCGCGCATTGATCCTGCGGCTCTGGGGCGCACGCATCGACGGCGTCGAAGAGGACGCCAAGGACGCCAAGACCAGCTTGCAGGAATGGGCACAGGCGCGCGGGCTGCCGCCCCCCGCCTATGTCGAAACCTCTCGGACCGGGCCGGACCACGCGCCGGTCTTTGTCATCGAGGCGCGGCTGCCCTCTGGCGAGACCGCAGAGGCCACCGCCGGGTCCAAACGGCAGGCCGAGCAGATGGCGGCCAAGGCGTTGCTGGACCAATTGGGATGATCCCCCGCTAAAGGCGATCCGCCAACTTGGCCTCCGGGGATGCCTCCCTAAGGCGTCCGTGGAACGCCTCCAACGCTTCAAGGTCGAAATCACGGCCCGACAGGCACGCGCGCAGCGCCTTCATGACACCGGGCGGATCAAGGACCTGTTCTGCCCAGACCCGCATCGCAAGGTTGCGCGGCACCGCTTGCGGGTCTTGCCGGGACACCGTCTCGTCCGCCCGCGACATCAGCGCTTGCGGAGCGACCAATGCCTCGGCGCAGGGCAAGACATCCGACGCCACCCAAGCCGCCGCCCGCTCCCGCCGGGATCTGCTCGGGGTCGTCGCCCATCCGCAACAGGGACACGGCCGGTACGCCAAAGCGCTTCCAGCGCAGCCCGAACCCCCGGCTCAGGATCTTGTCCACCGGGTGCCAATAAACCTGCGCAAATCACTGCCCCCAAACCAATCCATCTCGCCAGTCCCGTGGCTGCAAGGCCACCGCCTGTGTCATCTGCGCTGACCCGTCGACGACCATCAGGCCACGGCGCTGCCGCCGCAGGCCCAGCGGCTCTACCCGGGCGTCGAGCGCGTCCAGTCTCTGGCGGGTCAAGGGTTTCATATTCCGTCTACCGCCCGACTTCCGCTGCGCGGACGCGCTCTGGCACAGCCGGGAAATCTACGCTACCGCCTGCCTCAGCAAACCGTGGACCCACGCATGACCGACAATCTCAAGGGCAGCCTCTACATGATCCTCGCCATGCTTGGCTTCGGGATCGAGGATGCCTTTTTCAAGACCGCGACCGGCTCTGGCGGGATCAGCCCCGGACTTGGCACCCTGCAGTTCGGGCTGCTGGCGATGGCGCTTTACGCCCTCTACGCCCGGTTCAGCGGCGTGCCGGTCTGGACGCGGGAATACCTGCGCCCCGGCCTGCTGATCCGCACCGCGTTCGAGATTACCGGTCGCCTCTTCTTTGCCCTCAGCCTTGCCTACACGCCGCTGTCGACCACCTCGGCGATCCTTCAGGCGGCCCCCCTGTTTGTCATGCTGGGCGCGGCGGTCGTTCTCAAGGAACGCATCGGCCCGCGCCGATGGACCGCCATGGCGGTGGGCTTTCTGGGCGTGCTGCTGATCGTGCGCCCCTCGCCTTCGGGGATCGAGGCGAACGCGGTCTTCGCCCTGCTTGGCATGATCGGCTTTGCCGGGCGCGACCTGGCGACGCGCACCGCGCCGATGCATGTGCACACCGCGCAACTGGGGGTTCTGGGCTTTGCCGTCGTCAGCTTCGCCGGTCTGGTGATCCTGATGTTTGAGCCCGGGACACCGACCCTACCCTCTCCACAGGCCGCCGCCCTGATCTGCGGCACCGCCCTGTGCGGCCTCGCGGGTTATACCGCGATGACCTTTGCCATGCGCACCGGAGAGGTCGGCGTGATCGCCCCCTTCCGCTATAGCCGCCTGATCGTGGCGCTTGTCCTCGCCTACACATTCTTCGGCGAACGCCCCGATAACATGACGCTGGCCGGAGCGGCGCTGATCGTGGGGGCCGGGATCTACTCACTCCTGCGAGAGCGGCGCACGATGCGTTAACCCGCCCGCGCGGCGCAGTGCATGCGCATGGATTGTGCATCGTTTGTGCATGGACTGTGCCTCGGCATTTTCCGCGCCCCGGCAAGACGTTAACCCCGATTCGCGGCCGATCCGGGGATTCCACTGGCGTTGATCCCGGTTTTCCCCTAAATCACCAGCTTCTTCAGTTAACCCCCCGGATCCCCCAATGACCACACGCGCCGGTTTCATCGCCCTGATCGGAGAGCCCAACGCGGGCAAATCCACGCTTACCAACTTTATGGTAGGGGCCAAGGTTTCGATCGTCACCCACAAGGTACAGACCACCCGCGCCCGCATCCGCGGCGTGGCGATGGAGGGCGACAGCCAGCTGATCTTCGTCGATACGCCGGGCTTGTTCAAACCGCGCCGCAGGCTGGACCGCGCCATGGTCGCCGCCGCTTGGGGCGGGGCGGCGGATGCCGATGTGATCGTGCTGCTGATCGAGGCGCATCGCGGCGTCACCGAAGGCGTGGAACGCATCCTCGAAGGGCTTGCAGACCTGCCACGCGGCCGCAAAATCGCCCTTGCCATCAACAAGATAGACCGGGTCGAGGCCAAGACACTGCTCGCCCTGACCAAGGACATGAACGACCGCTTCCCCTTTGCCAAAACCTTCATGATCTCCGCCGAAAAAGGCTATGGCATCGACGAATTGCGCACCTGGCTGGCGTCTGAGGTCCCCGAAGGCCCCTGGCTCTACCCGGAGGACCAGATCGCCGATCTGCCCATGCGCATGATCGCGGCAGAGATCACGCGGGAGAAACTGACCCTGCGCCTGCACCAGGAACTGCCCTACCAATTGACGGTCGAGACCGAAAACTGGGAAGAACGCAAGGACGGCTCCGCCCGCATCGACCAGATCGTGTATGTCGCCCGCGACGGCCACAAAGGCATCATCCTTGGCCACAAGGGTGAGACAATCAAGGCGATCTCCAAGGCCTCTCGCGAGGAACTCACAGAGTTTCTCGGCCGCCCCATCCACCTGTTCCTGCAAATAAAAGTGCGTGAAAACTGGCTCGAGGAAAAGGAACGCTACTCCGAAATGGGGCTGGATTTCAAAGACGGCAACGCCTGAGATGGCGCGCCTTACCGCGCGCTTCTGGGTCGATGCCTATCTCGCGCGCCTGCGCCTGACGGACATCCCCGCTTTTGTCCTCGCCCATGGCGACGACACCGCTGGCGCCGTCCTCGTCAAGCTGAACACCCTCGACGGACAGGCCCGGGCCTTTACCCGCGGCTTTGACCTGATGACCGGCGACCGCAAATGGACCGACCTCACCTCTGGGGCCGAACGCGACGTCGATGAGGCCATCACCCGCCAACGCCGCTTCGACCCCGACCTCTGGGTGATCGAGGTCGAGGACAGACAGGGCCGCCACCTGCTCGACGATCCCTCCCTCGCCTGACCTGCGGGCTTCTTCTTGGTCCAAATACTCACAATCCGAGGCCCCACAGGGGGCCGAGAAAAACAGCGCAGCCGCAGGCTGCTCCGCTGGATCACCGCTTGCCAAAGCCCGCCAACCTCCCGATCTTGCAGGCCATGGACTGGCGCGACACCGGCATCTTGCTCAGCACGAAAAAACACGGCGAAACCTCGCTGATCCTTGACGTATTCACCCCCGGACATGGCCGTCACGCGGGCGTTCTGCGCGGCGGCACTTCGCGCAAACTGGCCCCGCACCTGCAACCCGGCGCGCAACTGGATCTGGCATGGCGCGCGCGGCTCGAGGATCACATCGGCAGCTACACCGCAGAACCCCAACGCTCCCGCGCCGCTGCCGCGCTTGGTGACCGGGTTGCGCTGGCAGGGCTCAACACGGTGACCGCGCTGCTGGCCTTCTGCCTGCCCGAAAGAGAGCCGCACCCCGCGCTCTACTCCCGCTCCGAGACGCTGCTGGATCTGCTCGACCGGCCCGACCTCTGGCCGCTGGCCTATCTGAACTGGGAATTGGCACTGCTGGACGAGATGGGTTTTGGCCTTGACCTGACCACCTGCGCGGTAACCGGGGCCACGGACAACCTGACCTATGTCTCCCCCAGAACCGGGCGCGCGGTGACGGCGCAGGCCGCCGGGGACTGGGCAGACCGGCTGTTGCCGCTGCCGCCAATCCTGTTGGGCCATGGAGAGGCAGAGGACTCCGACATTCTCGACGGTCTCACAACCACCGGGTTTTTCATGGAAAATCGCCTCGCGCCGGATTTGCGGGACAAACCCCTGCCCGCCGCGCGGTCGGCTTTGATCACGCGCCTCAAGGCGCGGGCAGCGCGGTAAACACCATCTCGCGCCCCGCCGCGTCGGTCAGCACCAGCGTCCCTTCGCGCAGTTCGGCCAACCGCACCGCCTGCAAAGCCATGAAATACACATGCTCCTGCGCAAGCTCCGGACAGGCCCGACGGGTGGCGCGCAGTGGCCCGACTGAGATCTCTGGCCACACGCCGTCCAGCCGACCGGAAAACCCGTTACACGGACCCCGCCCGCTCAAGCGCCCCGGCTCTGACAGGTCCAGTTCCGCCGACGCGGTAAACGGCGCGTCCCCGATGCTTTGCAGCACCCAACGCCCCTTTGCAGACACATCCGTCATGCCGTCCTGCGCCACGGCGCTGCTTGCCAGGCCCAACAGGGCAAAGAGTGTCGCACGCATGATCACCTCGCTGTCATCTGCCCAATCTGGCCCACCTCAGCCCGTCCGGCAAGCCTTCCCCCTTCCCTGAGAACCGGCTAGGAAGGCGACGATGAAACTCACGTTGCCCAACCTTCTGACAATCCTGCGCCTGCTCGCCGCCCCCGGCGTTGCGGTGATGTTCCTGTATTTCTCGCGCCCCGTGGCCGATTGGGCGGCGCTGATCCTGTTTGCGGGGGCCGCCATGACCGATTGGCTGGACGGCCATTTGGCCCGCAGCTGGCAACAAGAGACCAAGCTGGGCGCCATGCTGGACCCCATTGCGGACAAAGCCATGGTGGTCATCGCGCTGATGGTCATCATCGGTTTTTCCTCGTGGTCCCCGTGGCTTGTCCTGCCCGCAACCATGATCCTCTTCCGTGAGGTCTTTGTCTCTGGCCTGCGCGAATTCCTTGGCGACACGGCGGGCACGCTGAAGGTGACCAAGCTGGCCAAGTGGAAGACCACCACGCAGATGGTCGCCATCGCGGTGCTGTTTGCGCAGGGCATATTCGAGCACTATCTTGTGATGTCGAGCATGGGCATGGGCGATGAAATCATCGGGCAGGTCCTTGGCGGCGAGATCGCGGATGAATTCGGCCTGCGCTGGAAGCTGCAAGGCATGATCTGGTCCGGCAAGGGCGGGCTGGTGCTGCTGTGGCTGGCGGCGGCTCTGACGCTGATCACCGGGTGGGACTATTTCCGCAAGGCGCTGCCGCATCTGAAGGAGGACAAGTGATGGACGTGCTGTATTTCGCATGGGTCCGCGAACGCATCGGGCTGCCGCGTGAAACGGTTCAGACCGAGGCCGCAACCGTCGCCGATCTGGTGGCCGAACTCCGCGCTAGAGAAGACCGCTACGCCATGGCCTTTGAGGATCTGAGCGCGCTGCGCGTGGCCGTCGATCAGGAACTGACCGATTTCGACGCGCCGCTGGCCGGTGTCCGTGAGGTGGCGTTTTTCCCACCGATGACGGGGGGCTGACCATGCGGATCGTCGTGCAGGAGGCCCCCTTTGACTTCGGTGCAGAGGCGGCGGGATTTGCTGCCGGGCGTCACGACATGGGCGCGGTTGTCACCTTCACCGGGATCGTGCGCGACCGTCCGGGCGGCAGTTTGCAGGCCATGGAGATCGAACATTATCCCGGCATGACCCAGAAAGCGCTGGAAAAGATCGCGGCAGAGGCGGTTGAGCGCTGGTCGCTGGGGGACGCGTTGGTGATCCACCGCTACGGGCGGCTGGAGCCGGGCGCGCAGATCATGATGGTCGCCACCGCCGCCCCGCACCGCAAAGACGCTTTTGAGGCGGCAGAGTACCTGATGGACTACCTGAAATCCCGCGCGCCCTTCTGGAAAAAGGAATATTGCGCGGAAACCGGGACATGGGTCGCCGCCAAGGAGGAAGACGAGGCAGCACTGACGCGGTGGTAAGACTCCCGCAGCTTTGGTAAGAATCCCTTACCGCGCGAAGGAACAACTATGCCATTCGAAAAAGTCCAGTCCGAGAAACTCTCGCACGCTGTCGTCCGGCAGATCGAACAGCTGATCCTGCGCGGCGTTCTGCGCCCCGGCGAACGCCTGCCTTCAGAGCGCGACCTGTCGGAACAGATGGGTGTCTCGCGCCCCTCGCTGCGCGAGGCGGTGGCGGAATTGCAGGCGCGCGGCCTGCTGATCTCGCGCGCCAGTGCGGGCATCTTTGTGACAGAAGTGCTGGGCAGCGCCTTCTCCCAGCCTCTGATCCAGCTTTTCGCCAACCACGACGAAGCGGTGTTCGACTACCTGTCCTTCCGGCGCGACATGGAAGGACTGGCCGCCGAACGGGCTGCGATTTATGGCACCGACTGCGATCTTGCGGTCATCGCGGCGGTCTTTGCCAAGATGGAAACCGCCCATACCAAGCGCAATCCGACCGAAGAGGCCGGCCTGGACGCCGAGTTTCACCTTGCGATCATCGAGGCCAGCCATAACGTCATCATGCTGCACATGATGCGGTCGATGTACCAGTTGTTGCGCGAAGGCGTGTTTTACAATCGCCAGATCATGTTCAAGCAGCGCACAAGGCGCGACACCCTGCTAGAGCAGCACCGCGCCGTCAACGACGCCTTGCAGGCCCGTGACCCGCAGGCGGCGCGCGCCGCCGTCGAGGCGCATCTGAACTTCGTCGAGGCGGCGCTGAGCGACAATCGCGAGGCCGAAAAGAACGAGGCCATCGCCCGTCAACGGCTGCGCCGCGAGACAGAGCGCGGCTGACCCGGCCCACACCCGCCGCCGTTATGGCGACGGACACAGGCCGGGTGCCCGGTCAGTTGATGCCGTTGGCGCGCTGCAATTCCCGCACATAGGCGACAATGGCGACCACATCCGCACGGGTCAGCCCCGCCACCGGCGGCATGTTGCCAAAGGGCCAATGATGCGCGCGCACACCGCGCTGCACTGCCAGCTGGAACGATTCGTCGCCGTGATGCGACGGCTCATAGATCTTGTGGACCAGCGGTGGCCCCTTGCCATTGCGCCCCGCCGCGTTCTGGCCGTGGCAGGCCGCGCAAATGGCGTCAAAGCCCGTCTTGCCGATTTGCGCATCGGGCGACAGCGTCTCTGGCACGATGACCTGTACCAGTGGTGCCCCCACAGCAGGAGCGGTCTGGGCATCGGCGCTGCCGAATGAGGTGAATTGATAAGCGGCGATGGCGGCCCCAAGGGCAAGCGTACCGGCCAATATGTATCTGGTTTTCATTTAGGTCTCCGAGTGTATCTGACAGGCATGGCACCCTCTTGGGTGCCGGTTGCGCTGTCAGACGCGCGGAGGCGGTGGATCGGACGCCAAAGCCGGTTCGGCAACCAGCAACCGCCCGGGCAGGTCAAACATGCCGCGATGCTCTGCGGGAGCGAACAGAACGAGGACGTCGGGCATGACAGAGCCGATGGCCGGACACGCCGCACAGGCAAGGTCATGGCCCTGCACCGCGTCATTCGTTGCACAGTCCATGCAATCTGTCGCGCACTCCATCATGCCGCCGCCATGGCCTGCCATGGCCGAGGATGCTCCCCATAGAAGGAAAGCCGTCGAAATGAGCAATACGAACAAACGCGGCATCTTTTGCGGCCCCTTTCACTGCGACCCTATCCCGGCGTGTCCCGAATAACAGGCCCCGGGGCGCGACAATCCGCAACCTGCCAATAAAAAACCCGGGCGCGAACGCCCGGGCCAGTGATCAAAGACTGAGTGGAAGGAGAAGCTCAGCCCTTGGAGAATTCTGGGTATGCCTCCATGCCCAGCTCGGCCATGTCGAGACCGGTGATCTCTTCCTCTTCCGATACACGGATGCCCATGATGGCTTTGAGGATGAACCAGATCACACCCGACACCACGAAGACGAACACACCGACGATGATGATCGAGATGATCTGACCGCCAAAGGTCGCGTCCGAGTTGGTCAGCAGCACGGCCAGCGTACCCCAGATACCGGCGAAGAGGTGCACCGGGATGGCGCCGACCACGTCGTCGATCTTGAGCTTGTCAAGGAAGGGCACGGCAAAGACCACGATCACACCGCCTACGGCGCCGATCAGGGTGGCTTCACCCAGTGTCGGGGTCAGCGGTTCCGCCGTGATGGACACAAGACCCGCCAGCGCGCCGTTCAGAACCATCGTCAGGTCGACCTTCTTGTAGATCACCTGCGTCAGGATCAGCGCAGCGATGGCACCACCGGCAGCCGCCGTGTTGGTGTTGGCAAAGATGCGCGACACGTCAGCGACGTCACCCACGGTGCCCATGGCAAGCTGCGAGCCGCCGTTGAAGCCGAACCAACCCAGCCACAGGATGAACGTACCCAGTGTTGCCAGCGGCAGGTTGGAGCCCATGAACGGCACGGTACGACCGTCTTTGGTGTACTTGCCGATACGCGGACCAAGGATCAGAGCGCCTGCAAGAGCCGCCCAGCCGCCGACCGAGTGCACAACAGTCGAACCGGCGAAGTCGAGGAAACCGTACTGGCTGTCAAGGAAACCGCCGCCCCACTTCCACGATGCCTGGATCGGGTAGATCAGGCCGGTCAGGATCACGGTAAAGATCAGGAAGGGCCACAGCTTGATGCGCTCGGCCAGCGTGCCCGAAACGATCGACGCGGTGGTGGCGCAGAACATCAGCTGGAAGAAGAAGTCAGAGCCAGTCGAGGCATAGCCATAGTCGTCCGCCGCATCGCGGCCAACGCCCACAGCTTCGAGAACGGCAACGCCAAAGGCACCAAGGTAGCCACCGGTCTCATCCGTTCCGATCGACCAGTTGCCCAGCGGATACATCACGTTGTAGCCGATCAGGTAGTACATGATCGCCGCAATCGCGAAGAGCGCGATGTTCTTGGTCAACTGCATGGTCACGTTCTTGGACCGCACAAGACCGGCTTCGAGCATGGCAAAGCCCGCGGCCATCCAGAACACCAGAAAGCCACCGATCAGGAACAGCAGCGAGTTGAAGATAAAGATCGAATCCGTCGAGGCGTCGACCCCCGCTACGGGTGCCGCATCCTGCGCAAACCCGATGCTCGGCAAGGCCAGCAACAGGGCGGCCGGCGCAAGCGTCTTTAGTAGTTTCATGTCCGTTTCCCTCATGATGAACTGCGCGTCAGAGCGCGTCTGCGTCGGTTTCGCCGGTACGCACGCGCACGGCCTGAAGCACGTCGAGCACAAAGATCTTGCCGTCGCCGATCTTGCCGGTCTGCGCGGTGGTCTTGATGGTCTCGATCACCTGATCGGCCATCGACGAGGAGACGACGATCTCCAGCTTGATTTTCGGCACGAAATTTACGGCATATTCTGCGCCGCGGTAGATTTCGGTATGGCCGGACTGAGAGCCGAAGCCCTTGATTTCCGTTACCATCATGCCGCGCACGCCGATGCCGGTCAGTGCTTCGCGCACTTCCTCCAGCTTGAACGGCTTGATCGTTGCAATGATCAGTTTCACCTTGGTCCCCTTCGGTCTGGCAGGGCAGCGCCTGCATTTGCACCAGCAGCAGAACGGCGACAGAGCGCAAATTTGAAGGGATCAGCCCGGATTTCAGGCGGACACAGGGGTAAATGTGTTTAATTTTTGTGCTTCGCTGGCGTTTTGCACAATATTTCAGCTTAAAATAAACGCAGCGCCGCGCCGGGGATGGTCAACATTCCCTTCCAGAGACGGTAGAGTCGCGGTCAAAGAATAACGTGACGGGCAGAGTTCATGAGTACCTCCAAAGGTAAGTCCAAGCGGCTCGTGGCCGACAGGCGCTATCCGCGCGGTGGTGCAAAGCCCGCCGCGAAACCCACCCGAACCCGCAAACCCGCGGCGCGGCGCACGCCGTCCCGGCGCAAGCGTGGCGGCGGCGGCATTCTCGGCTTCTTCGGCGGGCTGGTGCGCTGGATCTTTCGGCTGGTCTGGCGGGTGACGCTGTCGGCCACGGTGGTCGTGGCGCTGCTCCTCGGGGCGGCGGTCCTCTATGTCTACAGCACCCTGCCAGAGCTGAACGCCCTGCTGGACGGGCGCGCGCGCGGGTCGGTGACATTGCTGGACCGCAACGGCGATGTCTTTGCCCTGCGCGGCGATCAGTTCGGCGGCGTGGTCACAGCCGAAAGCGTCAGTCCCCACCTCAAGAACGCCGTCGTGGCGACCGAAGACCGGCGGTTCTACTGGCACTTCGGGGTCAGCCCGCGCGGTGTCGCCAGCGCCATCCGCATCAACCTGCGCGAAGGACGCGGTCCGCTGTCGGGCCACGGCGGATCCACGATCACCCAGCAAACCGCCAAGCTGGTCTGCCTTGGTGAAGAATACGACCCCGACATCTGGAAGACGGAGGCAGAATACGTCTCCGACTGCCGACAGGGCTCGTTGATGCGCAAAGGGCGCGAGGCGATCTATGCGATGGCGATGGAGGCGAAATACTCCAAGAACGAGATCCTCTCGATCTATCTCAACCGCGCCTACATGGGCGGCGGCGCCTATGGGGCCGAGGCTGCGGCACAGCGCTATTTCGCGAAACCCGCCGCGGCGCTGAACCCGGCAGAGGCGGCGATGCTGGCCGGACTTTTGACCGCGCCCTCGACCCTCGCGCCGACATCCAACCTCAAGCGCAGTCAGGACCGCGCCGCGACAGTGCTGCGGCTGATGTACGATCAGGGCTATCTCACCGAAGAGGAAATGCGCCAATACCAGTCCAACCCGGCGGTGCTGTCGAGCGGCGCGCAGCAGTTGGGTGGCGGCTATTTCGCCGACTGGGTGATGCAGTCGGGACCGGACTTCTTTACCCGCGACACCACCGAGGACGTGGTGATCGAGACCACTCTGGACCAGCGCATCCAGCGGGTGACGGCCTCGGCGGTGGAAAAGATCTTTGCCGAAAAGGTCAAATCCGGCTCCAAGGCGCAGGTGGCTGTGGTGGTCATGTCTGCTGACGGCGCGGTGCGCGGCATGGTCGGCGGGCGCGACACCGATGCCACCGGCCTGTTCAACCGCGCGACGCAGGCGGTGCGCCAGACCGGATCGGCCTTCAAACCCTTTGTTTACGCCACCGCGCTGGAACTGGGCTATTCGCCGCTGGATACGGTCGAGGACGCCCCCTACTGCCTGAACATCCCCGGGTCAGGCCAGTGGTGCCCCGAGAACTATTCGCGCCGCCACTACGGTGTGGTCACGCTGACCGAGGCGCTGAAAAGATCGCTGAACATACCTGCGGTCAAGGTCTCCGAAACCGTGGGCCGCGATCTGGTGCTGCGGGTGGCCCGCGACTTCGGCATCCACCGCGAACTCACGGACACGCCCGCGCTGGCGCTTGGTGCGTCCGAGGCGACATTGCTGGAGATGACCGGCGCCTATGCGGGCATCCTGAACGGCGGCTCTTCGGTGACGCCCTACGGTCTGCGCGTGCTGCGTCTGAAAGGTCAAAACGATCCGCTGATGGGCTCCGGCGGCGGCATCGGAGAGCGCGTGGTCCGCGAGGAAGCCGCGCGGCAACTGGTCTGGATGATGCACAAGGTGGTGACCGAAGGCACCGGCGGGCGCGCCGCCCTGCCCGACCGGCAGGTCGCGGGCAAGACTGGCACCAGCCAAGAGGCGCGCGACGCCTGGTTTGTCGGTTTTACCGCCGATTACGTCACCGGCGTCTGGATGGGCTACGACGACAACACGCCTCTGACCGGCGTGACAGGCAGCGGCCTGCCGGCGGAAATCTGGCATGAGGTCATGGTGGGCGTCGAAGAGGGGCTGCCGGTGCAGCCTTTGCCTATGTCAGAACCGGTGCCACCCAAAGTGCCCGAACCACAGCCGCAACCCGAACCGGAAGAGCGCCGCCGCCAGAAACAGTCGATCCTCGAGCAGGTCCTGCGCGACATTCTGGGCGGCGGGAACTGAGACACAGCCCCCTACAAAGGCCAAAGGGCCGGGATCCTGTCAGGATCCCGGCCCTTTTCAATCGCGGTGGATCGGTCTCAGCTTGCCGTGCGCAGGTCGGTGATCAGCTTGTCGATATCGCCCCGGCGGGCATCCAGCATAGAGCCGATCTCGCTCCGCTCTGTCAGCAGCATGTCCACCCCTTCGATGAACAGGTTGTAAAAGCGGTTGGAGTCGGAGACGTGAAAAGAAATCTCGAACGGATCGGTGCCTCGTAGATAAGCGGTACAGCGCACCTCATACCCGCGCCGGATCGACCCGACGGATTTCACCTCTAGCCGTCCGCCGATGAATTCGCGGAACCGCTTGCCGTACTTGCGCGAGATGTAGCCGGTGAACGCGTCGGTAAAGGCTTTCTTCTGCGCCCCCGTTGCGCGACGCCCGTCCACGCCCAGCGCGTTGGCCGCGATCAGCGGCGTATCGCCGTATTTCCGGAAAATCCGCTCGAACTCGCGGTACATCGCGGATTCGGATTTGCCCGATGAGATCACCTTGTTGATCTCATCCACCATCTTGCTGATCAGGCTGGACGCCTGACCGCTCGTCAAGGCGAATGCAGGCATCGCGGGCAAGGCCGCTGCCGCGGTGCCGACCGCAAGGAAGTGGCGGCGTGAAAATAGCGTCATGACTAGGCTCCTTCCTAGAATCCCTCGGCGTCCACCGCCAGCGGATCGAAATCCGACCCCGGCGCATCCTCGCCCAGTTCGTATCTCCGGTTCTGCAGGTACATCAACCGGAACTGCAAATAACTGTCGGCGCTGCCGTGCAGGATCGAATCGACGGTGCCGCCGAATTTGCTGCGCTCGCCCACCTTGTCCAATGCCTTGGCCGCTGTGCCGACATAGCGCTCAGGCGTCGGCACCACGTACTTCAGCGGGTCGGTGAACAGGTCGACAACGTCCCCGGCCGTATCCCGTTCCGTCGAAGGGCCAAGAACCGGCACCTCCAGATAGGCCCCTTCGGGCACACCCCAGACGGCCAGCGTTTCGCCAAAGTCGGAATCGTCCGGGTCCAGCCCCCATTCCTTGGCCACGTCGAACATTCCGCCCAAGCCGATCGTCGCGTTCAGCGTGAACCGCATGGAGTTGCTGGTCGCCCGCAAGAGACGCCCCTGAAGCAACTGGTTCACAACCGTCTGCGGCAAAGAGACCGTATCGGCAAAGCTCGAAACGCGCTCCTGCACAAATGGCGGAACGGTTCCCGCATACCCGGGACCACCGCCGCTGAACAATTTCTCGTCGAGATTCCTGTTGAAATCATGGACCTTGCGGTTCTTCACCTCATAAGGATCATGGATTCCATCGGGCGCCCCGCCCGGTCCGGGCACCGAACAACCGGCCAAAGCCAGCGCGAGCGTCACCAGAACGACCGGTCTTACATCCAACATGACCCAAAGTCCTTTTCAAACCACTTGGGAAAGCTGCCCGCTTTCCGTAAAAGGGTAGATAATTTCATATCCGAATGTTCCCAACGAAGGATGCCGGAATCCCCACTCATGTGGCACAATGGCGACATGAGGCATGACAGGAACCCACTGTCACAGATTCCGGCCCGGTACACAACGAGGGGCTGATACAGGCGCATGAGCACCGCAAGAAAAGACACCGGGCGCGATGAACTCCTCGCCGCCCGAAGACAAAGTCGGCCCTACTATTGGTTTGTCGGCATCTTCAGCCTTTTCGTGAACATCCTCATGCTCACGGGGCCGATGTATATGTTGCAGGTCTACGACCGGGTGCTTGGCTCGCGGTCTGAGGCGACGCTGATCGCGCTCTCGGTCCTTGTGATCTTCCTGTATTCGATGATGGGCCTGCTGGACTATGTCCGGGGCCGGATCATGGGGCGCGTCGCGGCGCGGTTCCAGTCGGCGCTGGATCTGCGGGTCTTCGATGCTGTGCTGCGGCGGGCGGCGGTCCAGAACGATGAACTGGCCCAGACCGGGCTGCGCGACCTCGAATCGGTGCAGCGGCTGATGTCCTCGCCGGTGCTGATGGCGTTTTTCGACATTCCGTGGACCCCGCTGTTTATCATCGGAATCATGATCTTCCATCCGTGGATGGGCTATCTGGCGATTGGCGGCGGCCTTGTGCTGATTGCGGTGACGCTGGTCAACCAGCTGGTCAGCAAGACACCGACACTGAAATCCAACATGGCGGTGATGCAGGCCGAACGCACCGCCGACCAGATCCGCCAAGAGGCGGAAATGGTGCAGGCGCTGGGGATGCGCGGCGATGCCTTCAAGCGCTGGATGAAGGCGCGCTCACAGGCCCTGTCGGGCCAGATCGCCTCTGCCGACCTGACCGGCACCTTCTCCACCATGACCAAGACCATTCGGATGCTGTTGCAATCCGCGATGCTGGGTCTTGGTGCCTATCTTGTCCTGCAAGGCGAACTGACACCGGGCGCGATGATCGCCGGGTCGATCCTGATGGGCCGCGCCTTGGCCCCCATCGAACTGCTGATCGGCCAATGGGCGCTGGTGCAGCGCGCGCGCAAGGGCTGGGACAACCTGTCCCAACTGCTGAGCGAAGTGCCGGAAGCCAGCCAGCCTACGCAACTGCCCAAACCCGCCGCCAAGCTGGAGGTGCAGCAACTGACCGTGGTCGCGCCGGGCGAACAGCAGGCGGCGCTGCGGCTGGTGTCGTTCAATGTCGGACCCGGTCAGGCCTGCGGCGTGATCGGTCCCTCGGGCGCGGGCAAATCCACGCTGGCCCGTGCGCTGACCGGCGTCTGGCGGCCTGCGGGCGGCAAGATCCGGCTCGACGGGGCCTCTCTGGATCAATACGGGGCCGAAACGCTGGGCCAGCATATCGGCTACCTGCCGCAGCGCGTGACCCTGTTCGATGGCACCATCGCCGAGAACATCGCCCGCCTGTCGCCCGACCCCGATCCCGAACAGGTGGTCGCGGCAGCGATGAAGGCCGACGCCCATGAGATGATCCTGAAACTGCCACAGGGCTATGACACGCGTGTCTCCGCCTCTGGCGGGCGGCTGTCCGGCGGCCAGATGCAGCGCATCGGTCTGGCCCGTGCGATGTACGGCGACCCGGTGCTGCTGGTGCTGGATGAGCCGAACTCGAACCTCGACAATGAGGGGTCCGAGGCGGTCAACAAGGCGATCAAAAGCTTCAAGGAGGCGGGCAAGGCGGTGCTGATCATGGCGCACCGGCCTGCGGCCATCAAGGAATGCGACCTGTTGCTGATGCTGGAAAACGGCGGCCGCGCCGCCTTTGGTCCCAAGGACGAGGTGTTGCAGAACATGGTCAAGAACCATCAGCAATTGCAAAAGGCCGGACCGGGAGGTGTGCGATGAGCGCGGACAAGCAGTTTTCCCTGCGCGGCCCCATGGTTGCTGGCATCCTCGGGCTGGCGATCCTCGTAGGCGGCTTTGGCACATGGGCCGCGACAACCAATATCTCGGGGGCCATCGTCGCCTCCGGGTCCATCGAAGTGGATCAGAACCGGCAGATCGTGCAGCACCCCGACGGCGGCGTGGTGGCGGAAATCCTTGTGGATGAGGGCGACACGGTGGCCATTGGTCAACCGCTGATCCGGCTCGACCCGACCTTGCTGCTGTCCGAACTGACCATCATCGAGGGCCAGTTGTTCGAGATCATGTCCCGCCGCGCGCGCCTACAGGCGGAACGCGACGGCAAGGACGAGATCGTCTTTGCCGAGGAAGTCCTGCAACGCACCGTGACCGACGCCGAAGTGGCCGAACTGGTCGAAGGTCAGCGCAACCTCTTTTTCGCGCGCCGCGATTCAATCGAAAGCGAGATCGGGCAATTGCGCAAACGGTCGGACCAGATCACCGATCAGGTCATCGGCATCGACGCCCAGCAAACCGCCCTGACCCGCCAGTCGGACCTGATCAAACAGGAACTGGTAGGCAAGGAGGAACTGCAACGGCAGGGCCTTGTACGCGCGCCGGAAATCCTTGCCCTGCAACGCGAAGAGGCGCGGCTGGCCGGTTCGGTGGGCGAACTCAAGGCGCAAAAGGCGCAGGCAGAGGGCAAGATCACGGAAATCGACATCCAGATCCTTGGCCTTGAAACCCGCCGCCGCGAAGAGGCCATCACCACGCTGCGCGACCTGCAGTTTCAGGAACGCGAACTGGCCGAACAACGCCGCGCCATCAAGGAACGGCTCAGCCGGATGGTCATCACCGCGCCGGTCAGCGGCATCATCTATGGCCTCACGATCTTTACCCCGCGCTCTGTCATCCGGCCCGCCGATCCGGTGCTTTATATCGTGCCGCAGGACCGCCCGCTGGTGATTGCGGCGCAGGTGGAACCGATCCACATCGACAAGTTGTTTGTCGATCAAGAGGTCAGCCTGCGGTTTTCCTCATTGGACCAGCGGCAGACGCCGGAACTGTTCGGCTCGGTGGTGCAGATCTCCGCCGATGCCTTTGAGGATCAGAACTCGCGCGTGCGCTACTACCGCGCCGAGATTGTGCTGAACGAAGGAGAGATTGACCGACTGCCCGAAGGCGCGGCGCTGATCCCCGGTATGCCGGTCGAGACGTTTATCCGCACAGAGGACCGCACGCCGCTGGGCTATCTGGTGAAACCCTTCATGGATTACTTCGCCAAGGCCTTCCGCGAGAGTTAACCGGGGAACAGGGGGCGTCATGTCCCCTCCCCCGATCGCCTTCCACACAGATCTTTCCCACAGCAACACGCCGGGGCAAATGAACACGTCCAAAGGGGCGCGCAGGGTCCTTGCGCGTGCCCGGACCCGCCGCTAGCGTGGCGCCAAATTCAAGGGAGCCTATCATGTCCAATGCCATCGATGCCCGCCTCGCCGAACTCGGCCTGACCCTGCCCGACGCCCCCGCGCCCGCAGCGAACTATGTGCCCTACGTGATCGTGGGCAGCCTTGTATTTGTCTCCGGGCAGATCAGCATGAACGCCGACGGCCTCATCACCGGCAAGGTCGGCGCCGACCTGACCGTCGAAGAGGGCGCCGCCGCCGCCAAGACCTGCGCGCTCAGCCTGCTGGCGCAGGCAAGGGCCGCCTGCGGGGGCGACCTCAGCCGCCTCAAACGGGTGGTCAAGCTGACCGGCTTCGTCAACTCCACCCCCGATTTCACCGACCAGCCCAAGGTGGTGAACGGTGCCAGCGACACGCTGGTCGAAATTCTGGGCGACGCAGGGCGGCATTCGCGCTCTGCCGTCTCGGCGGGCGCGCTGCCTCTGGGCGTCGCGGTCGAGATCGAAGGCATCTTCGAGATCGCCTGATGACACCGCTGCCGCCGGTCTTCCTTGACCGCCCGATCGCGCACCGCGCCCTGCACGGGGCCGGACGTCCTGAAAACTCGCGCGCCGCCATCCGGGCGGCGGTGGCGGCTGGCTACGGCATCGAGATCGACCTGCAACTGTCCAAAGATGGTCAGGCCATGGTCTTTCACGACTACGCCCTGACGCGCCTGACCGGGGCCAATGGCCCCGTGCAACAGCGCAGCGCCAGCGACCTTGCGCAACTGACCCTGATCGGCGGCACCGAGGGCGTGCCGACGCTGACCGAGGTGTTGCAGATTGTCGGCGGCGCCGTGCCTTTGCTGATCGAGCTGAAGGATCAGGACGGGCGCATGGGCCCGAACATCGGCGCGCTGGAACAGGCCGCCGCCGATGCCGTGGCCGGTTATGACGGGCAGCTTGCCTTCATGTCCTTCAACCCGCACTCGGCGGCGGCTATGGCGCGGCTCTGCCCGGATCGCCCGCGTGGCCTGACCACCTGCGCCTATACCGCCGACGATTACCCGACCCTCTCCGCCGACATTCGCGACCATCTGCGCGGCATGCCCGGACTGGCGGACATGGGCGCAAGTTTCATCTCGCACCACCACACCGATCTGAACAGTCCCATCGTGGCGGATCAAAAGGCGCGCGGACTGCATGTGCTCTGCTGGACGATCCGCTCGCCCGGTGAAGAGGCAGAGGCGCGGCGCATCGCCGAGAATGTGACCTTCGAAGGGTACAACGCTTGATCGCCGCGCCCGCGATGCCAGATAAAACAATGTCATGACGGATCAGCGCCCGACCCCAACAGTCACCATCGACGTCCTCTCCTCGCTGTCGCAAATCGCGCCAGAGGTGTGGGATGCCTGCGCCTGCCCGGAAGCAACCGGCGGGGCGCGTCCCCTCGACCCGTTCACCACCCACCGCTTCCTCAAGGCGCTGGAGGACAGCGGCTCCGTCGGTCCCGGCACTGGCTGGGACCCGCGATACCTGCGAGTCGAGGCGGAGGGAGACACCATCGCCGTAGCGCCGCTCTATGTGAAATCGCACAGTCAGGGCGAATACATCTTTGACCACAACTGGGCCCATGCCCTCGAAAGCGCGGGCGGCGACTACTACCCCAAACTCCAGATCGCCGTGCCCTTCACCCCGGCCACCGGGCGGCGCTTTCTGACCAAACCGGGGTTCGAGGTGACAGGCACATCGGCGCTGGTTCAAGGCGCCGTGCAGATCGCGTCGGACAATGAATTGTCCTCGGTCCACGTCACCTTCTGCACCGAGGGCGAGGCCATCGCCGGTGAGCAGATAGGCCTCCTGCGGCGTACCACCCAACAGTTCCACTGGCAGAACAAAGGCTATGCGGATTTCGACGCCTTCCTAGCCAGCCTGAGTTCCCGCAAGCGCAAGAATATCCGCAAGGAGCGCGCTAAGGCGCAGGCCTTCGGTGGAGAGATCGAGATTCTGACCGGCGACCAGATCCGCCCCGACCACTGGAACGCCTTCTGGGTCTTCTATCAGGACACCGGCAGCCGCAAATGGGGCTCCCCCTACCTGACACGCGCGTTCTTTGACCTTGCACAAGAGCACCTGCGCGACGACATCGCGCTGGTGATGTGTTCACGCGACGGACGCTACGTGGCAGGCGCGCTGAATTTCATCGGACAAGAGGCGCTTTTCGGCCGCTACTGGGGCTGCACAGAGGATCATCCCTGCCTGCATTTTGAGGTGTGCTATTATCAGGCCATCGACTTTGCCATCGCCCACGGGTTGCAGTCGGTCGAGGCGGGCGCACAGGGCGAACACAAACTGGCGCGCGGTTACCTGCCGCGCCCGACCCATTCGCTGCACTGGATCGGAAATCCGGGCTTTTCCGACGCCGTCGCCAAATATCTGCAAGCGGAACGTCGGGCAATTGATGAGGACATCGAAATCCTCACCGCCTACGGCCCTTTCCGCAAGGACAGACAGGAGGAACAAGAATGACCGAGAAACTGTCGGATACCGCCCGCAAGACGGTGCTCGCCCCACTCCTCGACAACGGCTGGGCCATGGTCGAGGGGCGCGATGCGATAGCCAAGACCTTCGAGTTCAAGGATTTCACACAGGCCTTCGCCTGGATGACCCGCGCCGCGCTCTGGGCGGAAAAATGGGACCATCACCCCGAATGGTTCAACGTCTACAAGACGGTGCAGGTGACGCTCAGCACCCACGACGTCGGCGGCCTGTCGGCGCTGGACGCCAAACTGGCGCGCAAGCTGGACAGCCTCTGACCCTCCCCGGCGTCTTTTGTCCTGAAACATCCCGGTCGTGAGGCCGCAGGCCGAGGGCGTCATGCTGCAAGCATGCCTCTGGCATGACGCCCCCTCTCCTGCCTCTACTGCCGTACCTCAGATCGCGGCCAGCAGCGCCTCACCGCCCGAGGTCTCGCAGACGCCCGGGTTTTCCTCCAAATGCAGAACCTTCACGGTGCCGTCCTCGACCAGCATGGCATAGCGTTTGGACCGGTCGATCAACCCGGCGGGCGGCGCGGTGAAGTCCATGCCAATCGCCTTGGTCAGCTCTGCCGCCGGGTCGCCGATCATGGCAATCCCCGCCGCCGAAGCCCCGGTCGATTCGCCCCACGCCCCCATCACGAAGGGGTCGTTCACCGACAGGCAGATCACCTCGTCGACGCCCTTGTCGGCAAATCCGTCCCTTGTGCGCATAAAGCTGGGCACATGCGCGGTGGTGCAGGTGCCGGTATAGGCGCCGGGCAGGCCAAAGATCACAACCTTGCGGCCCTTGGTGAGCGCGCTCAATGCCACCTGTTCGGGGCCTTTGTCTCCCATACGCGCCAGAGTTGCCTCTGGCAGGCTGTCGCCTACTGAAATCGTCATCGTCCTGTCGCTCCTTGGAATTGCGTTTTCCCGAATCCGGACTGTAGTTTGTCCGCGAAGAATGAAAACCGGTGAGGGCGAAATGAGCGATGTTGTTGTGATCGGCGCGGGACAGGCGGCGGCCTCTCTGGTGGCGCGGCTGCGGTCCAAGGGACACGAGGGAAAGATCACCCTGATCGGCGAAGAACCAGTGCCGCCCTACCAGCGCCCGCCGCTGTCCAAGGCTTATCTGCTGGGCGAGATGGAGCTGGAGCGCCTCTACCTGCGCCCCGAAGCCTATTACGGCGAAAACGGCATTGACCTGAAACTCGCGGACACCGTCACCGCCATCGACCGGGACAACAAACAGGTCGTGGCCGGGGGCGAGGTGATTCCCTACGACCACTGCGTGCTGTGCACCGGATCGGTGCCGCGCCGCCTGCCCGCAGCCATCGGCGGCGACTTGGCGGGTGTGCATGTGGTGCGGACCCTGAAAGACGTCGACGCGATGGCCCCCGCCTGCACCGAGGGCAAGCGCGTGCTGATCGTCGGCGGCGGCTACATCGGGCTGGAGGCAGCGGCGGTCTGCGCCAAGTTGGGCCTGTCTGTGACACTGGTCGAGGCGGCGGACCGCATCCTGCAACGGGTTGCTGCCCCTGAAACCTCGGCTTGGTTCCGCGACCTGCACAAATCACACGGCGTCGACCTGCGCGAAGGCACCGGGTTGAAACGCTTGATCGGGGACAGCCATGTGACCGGCGCGGAACTGGCGGACGGCACCACGCTGGACGTCGACATGGTGATCGTCGGGGTCGGCATCACCCCCGCCACCGCTCTGGCCGAAGCCTGCGGGCTGGAGATCGACAATGGCATCGCCGTCAACGCGCGCGGTTTGACCAGCGACCCGGCGATCTGGGCGGCGGGCGACTGCGCCAGCTTTCCGCAAAACGCCGCCCGGATGCGGCTGGAATCGGTGGGCAACGCCATCGACATGGGCGAACTGGTGGCCGACAACCTCCTCGGCGCAGAGCGCGATTACACCGCCACCCCTTGGTTCTGGTCGGATCAATACGACGTGAAACTGCAAATCGCCGGGCTGAACGCGGGCTATGACCGGATCGTCGTGCGTGAGGATGGCGCGGCCATTTCACACTGGTACTATGCGGGCGACCGCCTGCTGGCGGTGGACGCAATGAACGACAGCCGGTCCTACATGGTGGGCAAACGCCTGATCGAGGCGGGCAAAAGCCCCGCGCCAGAGATGGTGGCCAATCCGGACACCAACCTCAAGGGCTTGCTGAAGGCGTGAGGATCATCGCCGGAGACTGGCGCGGACGGCGATTGGCCGCCGTTGGCAAGGGCGACGCGGGCGCGCATCTGCGCCCGACCACCGACCGCGTGCGCGAAGCGCTGTTCAACATGCTGGCGGGCGGGCGCTTTGGCGATCCGTTTGACGGCGCGCAGGGTCTGGACCTGTTCGCAGGCACCGGCGCGCTGGGGCTAGAGGCGCTGTCGCGCGGCGCGGCGCATATGACCTTTGTCGATGACGGGCGCGTAGCGGGTAGACTGATCCGCGACAACATCCGCACGCTGGGTTGCGGCGGTCGGACAAAACTGATCGCCCATTCCGCCACCCGCCTGCCCGCTGCGGACACACCTTGCGACCTGATCTTTCTCGATCCGCCCTATGGCAAGGGTCTGGGCAGTCAGGCGCTGGCCTCTGCACTGGCAGGCGGGTGGATCGCGCCAGAGGCACTGGTGGTCTGGGAGGAACAAAGCCCGCAAGAGGCACCCGCGGGGTTCGATCTATTGGAAACCCGCCGCTACGGCGACACGCATGTTACCCTGCTGCGGGCCGCCGGGTAACAGCGGCAGGCCCCGGCGCGGGGCGGGGCGCGTGCCCGAGCATCTGCGCGGCATCAGGGACAGGACCGTGCCATAATCAACGCGGTTGTCCGGTGTGAAATGCCGCGCGGCGAATGACGCCCCTGTGGTGGATGACGTGCCCTCAAAGCGCGGCACCGGAACCTTTGCCTTGGGCACCCGGCCCGCCGGATTGGCTTGTGTGATCCGCCGCCCACAACGGGCCGGACCGGAAAGGCCCCACAAATAACAACCTAACTCATTGATATAACGTTATATATATCTGAACTTTCAATGCTCCACACCGGATTGCCCTCTCAACCGATTGCACTGGAATTTTCGCCTCTCGGTGATATCTTCCTATTCAAATCCATGAATAATTGGGAGGTCTCCATGTCCATCTTTCGCCCTTCGCGCCGCGAAATCCTGAGCCTTGCGGCCACCGCCCCGGCTCTGGCCTTGCCCGCACTGTCCGCGTCACAGGCACGGGCGCAGACACTGGGCGCGCCCGCCGCTGCCAACCCTGCGCACTTCCGGTTTCAACTGGGCGATGTGACCCTGACCGTGGTCTCCGACGGCCATCTGGAGGTGCCCGCCAACGGGCTGGGCATCAACGCCGACCCGGCAGAGGTGACCGCCTTCCTCGAAAGTTACTTCCTCTCGACCGAGGTCAACTATTCCCACACCAACCACCTTGTGATCGAAACCGGCGAGGCCACCGTTCTGGTCGATGTCGGCTCTGGCAACCGCTTTCAGCCGACCTCTGGCCGCCTGCTGGACAACCTCGACAGCGCGGGCATCGACGCGGGCGCGATCACCCATGTGGTCATCACCCACGCCCACCCCGATCATATCTGGGGCATCCGCGATGACTTTGACGAAGCGATCTTTCCCGACGCCGCCTATTACATCGGCGGAACAGAGCGCGATTTCTGGCTGCAAGACGGGCTGGTGAACACTGTCCCGACCGAGATGCAGCAATTTGTCGTCGGCGCGGTGAACTCGCTGAACGTCGAGGGCGCGGACTGGTCGCTGATGGCCGACGGCACAGAGATCGTGCCGGGCGTGCGGGTGATCGACACGCCGGGGCACACGATGGGCCACATGTCGGTGGTGATCGAATCCGGCGGCAAGCAACTCATCGCCCTCGGCGACAGCATGAACCACGCGTGGATGAGCACGGTCCGCCCCGAGTGGGTCAGCGGCTTTGACATGGACGCGGATCTGACCGTAGCCACCCGCAAGCGCCTGCTGGACATGGCGGCGACCGACCGGATGGCGGTGCTGGGCTACCACTTCCCCTTCCCCGGAGTCGGCCATATCGCGCGCGACGGTGACGCCTTTCGCTTTGTCCCCGCCCTTTGGCAGTGGTGACAGCGCGCCCCTAAGGGCGGCGCACCCGCGCCGCCCTTAACCTTGCGCTTGCCGCCGCGCCGCGCGGTCGGACAGGATCAGCACGCCCAGCGCGGCCAATGCCACACCGGCCGCCGCCGGTCCCAGTGTCATCAGCCCCGCACTCTCCAGCACCATCGCCCCCAGCCCGGAGCCAGCGGCAATGCCGACATAGATCGAGGCCGCGTGCAGCGACATCAGCACCGGGGCCAGCGGCGGCGCAAGCGAGACCAGTCGCAATTGCTGTGACGGCGAAAAACACCACCCCACCAGCGACCAGAAAAAGACAAAGCCCAGCAGCAGCGTCCCCGGCAGCGGCAACAGTGCAAACAGCGGCAGGCACAGGATTTCGGCGATACAGATCAGGATCAGGCTGCGCCCCGGTCCCAGACGGTCCGCCATGCGCCCGCCCAGGATGTTGCCCAGCGGCGCGCCAAGCCCGAAGATCAGCAGCGTCAGGCTGACGCCATCGCGGCCATAGCCCATGGTTTGCGACAACAGCGGCGGAAGATAAGTGTACACCATGAAAATGCCGGCAAGGAACACCACCGTAAAGCCCACGGTGATCAGCGCCACCGGATTGCGCAGCACGCCGCCAAGATCACCCAGAGTGACGGGCGAAAACCGCAAGCCCGCAGGCACCCGCGTCCAGACCATCCAGAGGCACGGCAGCGCCATCAGCGCCACCAGACCGAACACGCTGCGCCAGCCATAGGTATAGGCCAGCCAACTGCCCACCGGCACCCCCGCCACCTGGCTCAGCGTCAGCCCGAGAAACACCAGCGACAACGCCTGCCCGCGCCGGTCCGGCGGGGCCAGCGCCGCCGCGATGGCCAGCGATACAGGCGTGACCATGCCCGCCCCCGCCGCCGCAAAAACCCGCGCCGGGTAAAGCAGCGCAATCCCCGGAGCCAGCGCCGACAGCGCCATGGCCAGCGTAAAGATCGCCAAGCCCGCCGTCAGCACCCGCCGCCGCCCGATCCGCCCGGTCAGCGCCACAAGGATCGGCGAACTGGCCGCATAGGCGATGGAATAGACCGTCAGCAATCCGGCGACAGCCGTTACCGGAGACCCCAGCGCGCCCGCCATCGGCTCCAACATGCCGATGGGGGCAAAGGCCCCCATGCCGATCACAAAGTTACAGACCGACAGGATCAGGAAAAGGCTGCGGGGATCGCTGCGCGGGTCCGGGTGTTCAGACCCGGATTCGGCCCGCGCCCCGGTCATCGCCGCTCCGGTCAATAGGTGGGGTGGAATTTGCCCGCAGGCGACAGCGTAAAGATCTCGGCCCCGTCCGCCGTCACGCCCACCGAATGCTCGAACTGCGCCGACAGGGATTTGTCCCGCGTCACCGCCGTCCAGTCATCGGCCAGCACCTTGGTTTCCGGGCGGCCAAGGTTCACCATCGGCTCGATGGTAAAGAACATGCCTTCTTCCAGCACCGGCCCGGTGCCTTCGCGGCCATAATGCAGCACGTTGGGCGGCGCGTGAAACACCTGCCCCAGCCCGTGACCACAGAAATCGCGCACCACCGACATGCGGTTCGCCTCGACAAAGCTCTGGATCGCAAACCCGATATCGCCAAAGGTATTGCCCGGCTTCACCGCCTCGATCCCCTTCATCAGCGAATCGTGGGTGACCTGGATCAGGCGCTCTGTCTTTCGGCTCAGCTTGCCCGCCACATACATGCGGCTGGTATCGCCGAACCAACCCTCGACAATCACCGTGACGTCGATGTTCAGGATATCGCCATCCTTCAGTTTTTTGTCACCGGGGATGCCGTGGCAGACCACGTGATTGACGCTGATACAGGTGGCATGCTGATAGCCCTTGTAGCCGATGGTGGCCGATGTGGCCCCCTCTTCGGTCACACGGCGTTCGATATAGGCGTCGATCGCGCCGGTGGTCTGGCCCGGAAAGACAAGCTCGGCCACTTCGTCCAACAGTTGCGCGGCAAGGCGGCCCGCCTTGTGCATACCCGCGAAATCTGCGGGTGTATGGATGCGGATGCCGTCGCGGGTCACTCGATGTCCAGCCTTGTCTTTCACGTCTTTTCCTCTGGTCTTTCGCCCTATTTAGCGGCCCACGCCGGAATTTGCCAGTGGCGCGCGGCGGAGGTAACGCCGGACGCCGCGCGATACAAGCAGTGTGAATCACCGGCGATTACGCGGCGCGCACAACCGACCGCGCCAACGCGGCGATCAGGTCTGTCCGGGACACGATCCCGACGATGCGCCCGTATTCCAGCACCGGCACGGCATCCACATCGCCATCGGCCATCAGATGCAGCAGCACGCCGATGGGGGTTTTCGTGGTGGCGCGCGGACCGGCCACGTTCATGATCGCGCCCGCCCGGACCGGACGCTCCCGCCTGCGGTCCAGCAGCCGACCAAGCGCCGCCACATAGCCGCGATCCAGCCGCAGCGCATCGTCACGGGCCTGATTGATCAGGTTGATCTGAAAGATCACGCCAAGGAACTCCTTGTTCGGGCCAACCACCGGCAGCGACGCAAACCGATGCCGACGGAACAGGTCGGCGACCTCGCGCAATCTGGTCTCGGGGCGCACGGTGATCAGATCGCTGGACATGATGTCCTCGGCCGTCAGCGGGCCGGTGGCATGGCTGGCGGCCTGCAATTCCGCCGCGCCGATCAGACGCGCCAGATCCTCGACACCAAGGTTGAGAGAGTGCCGGGTCCGCTCCAATAGCGCGGTCAATTCCGCTTCGGTCAGGCCCAGACGTTCCGAGGGGTTGCGGTCTTCGGTGCCATGCCGACTGGGCTCATCGAATTGCCGAAACGGGTAGTGCCGTCCGGTCAGGCGCGCATAGACAGTGGCCAGCAGGACAAGGGCAACCGTCCCTGCCGCAATCGGTGTCAGCGCAAACCAGAACCCCAGCTTTGCGATGGCGTCGGGGCTCATTGCGGCGGTCATCGCCACCGCGCCTGCGGGCGGATGCACCGCGCGGCACAGGATCGTCGCGGTGATCGCCAGACCGACCGCAAGCGCTACGCGCAGCGTCGGGTCGGCGATGGTCAGGCAGACGGCAACTCCCACCAGCGCCGCGACGATGTTTCCGACCACCGCGGACCACGGCTGCGCCAGCGGGCTGTTCGGCACGGCAAACAGCAGCACCGAGGTCGCCCCGAACGGCGCGACAAGGTATAGCCCAAGCGCCAGATCGACCTCCGGCGACAGCAGAAACAGCCCGGCCAACCCCAGCCCCAACAGCGCTCCGACACCTGCGCGCAGCGCCTCAAGCGGCGAAACATGCGAGACCGCAGGCCCAAGTGATCGCAAAATATGCACCATGCGCCTCTCCCATACGGATGTGCGCAATTATTCATCTAAATGGGAAAACTCAACCGGATCGCTCGCCTTGACCGAACTCCGTCACCCTGTGGCCTCGTCTTGCTGTCTGGGACGCCGAGTTGTCCCCCCGTGCGGGGTAGGACCGGTGTTTCCCTTGGCGCCCTCCTGCGGCTAGGATTGGTCAACTTGATTATAGAACAGGAGACCGTTTGCGATGCCTTTGCCCCTTGCCCGCGCCGCCGCCACCTGCCTGCTGCTGATGCCCCTTGCTCTGCCCGCAACGGCGCAGGACACCGCCTGCCAAGACCGCATCGCCGCGATGATGCAGGGCGGCGCGCTGGATGCGTTCCAGCGCCCACCGCACCGTTTCACCAATACCGTGACCGACCCCGAGGGCACGGTGCGCTACGTCTTTGACACCCTCTGGGACACCCCGGCGCGCAGCGTCTCCGGCATCAAGGACAGCGGCACCTTTACTCTGGTGATCGACAGCGACAGCTGGATCGGACCCAGCCTGACAGGCCCGTGGACCAAGTCCCCCAACCAGTTGCCCCCCGACCGCGAGGCCTTCCAGCGCAAGCAGGTGGCGCAGATGGTCGCCAACCTGACCGACACCGCCTGCCCCGGCCCGGTCGAGGTGGAGGGCATGACCTATGATGTCGTGACCTACTTCACCAAGACCGACCCGGACGACAGCATGGGCGGCGCATGGTTCGGGGCGCTCAACACCGTCTACATCGACCCGGAGACCGATCAGGTCATGCGCTGGGAGATGACCGATTTCGTCAGTTCCTTCGCCCCCGAGGTCAGCAAGGACCGGCACCTTCAGGTTTTCACCTACGACCCGGCGATTTCCCTGACGCGACCGGACTGACCCTTTCCCTCTGCCCCCGCCCGGCGTATCAGCGCCGGGCACAGCAGCGGAGACCGGCATGTCATTCATCACCCTCGTCCGCCACGGACAGGCCAATTCCAGCGCCCGCGACGAAGACAGCTATGACCGGCTCAGCGATCTGGGCTGGCAGCAGGCGCGCTGGTTGGGCGGCTATTTCCAGCAGACGAATGAGAAATTCGCCCGCACCTACTGCGGCACCTTGCGCAGGCATGTCGAAACGCTGGAAGGCATCGCGCCGGACAGCCTTGCCGCCCCGGTGCGCGACGAACGCCTGAACGAACTGGCCTATTTCGACATGGCCCAGCGGATGGAAACCCAGCACGGCATCGCCATCCCCGGCGACCGTGAGGAATTTATCCAGCACATGCCACAACTGCTGACCCTCTGGCGCGACGGCGCGCTGGACGGCGTGCCGGAAAGCTGGACCGCCTTCGAGACCCGCGTCACCGAAGCCATGACAGAGATCGCGGCGGGCGACGGGCGCGCGCTGGTGGTCACCTCCGGCGGGCTGATCGGCATGGCGATGCGGGTGATCATGGACCTGGAGCTGAAGGCGATGGCGCATCTCTGCCTTGCCATCGAGAACAGCTCGCTCCACCGGATTCAACCGCTGTCCACCGGGCTGGCGATGACCCAGTTCAACGCCCTGCCCCATCTGGATACCCCCGAACGCCAGCACGCCCGCAGCCACCTGTAACCGGCAGCCGCGCCGAAAACTGCTTGCACGACCGCCCGCCCGCAGGTTCTTTGACCCGCAAAGATCAGGAAGCGACATGACCCATCTCTGGATCCGGGCGGAAAGCCGCCGCAACGAGGAACGCACCGGCGTCACCCCAGACGGCGTCGCCGCGCTGGTGAAACACGGCTTTCGCGTCACGGTCGAGGATTGCCCGAAACGCATCCTGCGCCCGCAGCCCTTTGCCGACGCGGGCGCCGACATTGCGCCCAAAGGCTCATGGCCCGAGGCCCCGCGCGACGCGATCATCCTGGGCCTCAAGGAACTGCCAGAGGCGGACACGCCGCTGATCCACCGCCACATCATGTTCGGCCACGCCTACAAGGGCCAGTCGGCGGGGGCGCGGCTGCTGAAACGCTTTGCCGCAGGGGGCGGCGCGCTGTACGATCTCGAATACCTCACCGACGATCAGGGCCGCCGCGTCGCCGCCTTTGGCTATTGGGCGGGCTACGCCGGGGCGGCGGTGTCGTTGCTGGCATGGGCCGCGCAAGGCGACGGCAAGATCTGCCCGCCGGTCACCACATGGGACGATGCGGATGAGTTGAAGGACGCGCTGCGCGCCGCCCTTGACCCGGTGCCGCGCGCCTCTGTCATCGTGATCGGGGCCAAGGGCCGCGTCGGCACCGGCGCCCGCGACCTGTGCACCGAACTGGACCTGCCGGTCACCGCATGGGACATGGCGGAAACCGCGCGCGGCGCGCCTTTTCCGGAAATCCTCGACCACGGGATCTTTCTCAACTGTATCCTCGCCACCCAAGGCGTGCCGGTCTTTGTCCCGCCAGAGGCCTGTTTGGCAGAGCGCGCCCTGCGGGTGATCGGCGACATCGCCTGCGACCCGGACAGCCCGTTCAACCCGATCCCGCTGTACCATGCGGCGACCACATGGTCCGCGCCCGTGACCCGCGTAAACGACGCGCCGCCGCTGGATGTCATGGCCATCGACAACCTGCCCTCGCTGCTGCCACGCGAGTCGTCGCACGACTTTGCGCAGCAACTGCTGCCCCACCTGCTGACGCTGGACGCGATTGACACCGGCGTCTGGGGCCGCGCGCATGACACCTATCTGAAACACAAACCAAAGGACGCGACATGACCATCCATTGGTGCGGCACCGGCCTGTCGGCCGTGCCCGGCCTGCGACGGCTGATCGAAAACGGCCACCCTGTGACCGTCTGGAACCGGACAGAGGCCAAGGCGACTGAGGCTGTCGGCGACCTGACCGACGACATCCACGCCTTTGACAAGGACGCGCTGGCTGCCGCCCTGAAACCGGGCGATGTGATTGTCTCGATGCTGCCGGGTGACTGGCACGTGCCGCTGGCCGAACTGGCGCTGGACAAAGGCGCGCAATTTGTCTCGTCCAGCTACATCTCGCCAGAGATGCGCGCGCTGGACTCCCGCGCCAAACAGGCCGATGCGCGGCTGATCAATGAGGTTGGCCTTGATCCGGGCATCGACCACCTGATGGCCCATTGGCTGGTGGCCGACTACCGCGCCTCGGACGCCTTTGACGCCGACAACGCGCTGTCGTTCATCTCATACTGTGGTGGCGTGCCGAAGATCCCCAACGCCTTTCGCTATAAATTCAGCTGGGCGCCCGTGGGCGTGCTGAAGGCGCTGAAATCCCCCTCGCGGTCCATCCGCCACTTCAGCGAATTGAACGTCAACCGCCCGTGGGACGCGCTGTCGCGCTACGACGCGCCGCTGCCCAGCGCCGAGAGCTTTGAGGTCTACCCGAACCGCGACAGCCTGCCCTTCATGGCGGACTATGGGTTTGAGGACGCGTGGAAGGTCAAGAATTTCGTACGCGGCACCCTGCGCCTGAACGGCTGGGCGGAGGCGTGGAAAGACATCTTTGCCGAGGCCGGCACCGCCACAGACGCCCGCCTGCAAGAGATCGCCGACACGCTGCTGGCCGAAAACGCCTACGATGAGGATGAGCCGGACCGCGTTGTCCTGTGTGTCGCGCTGGAGGCGGAAAAGGACGGCACGCCGGTCTATCACAAGACCTATGTGATGGATGCCTGGGGCGATGCGCGCAGCAGCGCCATGGCCCGGCTGGTGTCGATCCCGGTGTCGCTGGCGGTCGAGGCGGTGCTGGACCGCGCCGTCCCCGCCGGTGTCAGCGCCGCGCCCTCGGACCCGAAACTGGTGGCGCGCTGGCTGGACGAGGTGCAGAGCCTCGCCCAGCACCTGAACGTGGTGGATCATCTGGCATGAGGGCGCTGGTACTGGATTGGGCGCGCTGTCACGGCGCGATCCGCCAGTCGGGTGTTTTCAATAGGAACCTGGGTCAGATCGCCTTTTGCATCAACGAAGATGTTGCGGATCTGGAGGACAAGTCCGGCACCATGACGGCCTGTTTTCGGTATCAGGACTGAGGGCAAAAGGATCGGCGCGCCTGCGGCCCGCCGATCCGGCGGGGGCTTTGCCCCCGGACCCCCAGAGGTATTTGGACCAAGAAGAAGCACAAAGAGCGCCTTGGGATAACTGTTACGGCCAACATCTGCCGCAGGGTCGCCCCGCCCGGGTGTCACGCGCGGATCGTTAATCGCCAGCCTTGCCCAGTTTTGGTGCGGGTCGTTCCAGCACCAGATCGGCGTCCGAAAACCGGAAAGGCGCGCGCACGCCCGGCACGCCGTCAGGCGCAATCTGCAACCCCCGTGCAATGACCTGCGGATCGGCAAAGACCTCGGCCATGTCGTTGATCGGTCCGGCAGGCACGCCCGCCGCTTCGCAGGCTTGCAGCAGGTCGGCCTTGGTCCGCGCCTGCGTTGCGCCGGTCAGCCGCGCGATCATCGCCTCACGGTTGGCGACACGGTCGGCGTTGCTGTTGAATTCCGGTGCCTCGGCCATCTCGTCCAGCCCCAGCAGGCGGCACAGGCGCTGGTACTGGGCGTCATTGCCGGTGGCGATGATGATGTGCCCGTCCGAGCAGTCAAACACCTGATACGGCGTCAGATTCGGGTGGTAATTGCCGGTGCGCCCCGGCGGCGTGCCGGTGCTGAGGTAGTTCAACGCCTGATTGGCCATGGCCGAGACCGCGCAATCCATCAGCGCCATGTCGATGTGCTGCCCCTTGCCGGTGCGGTGTCGCTGATGCAGCGCCGCAAGGATACCGCTCACCGAATAGAGCCCTGTGAACAGGTCGGTGATGGCCACACCTGCGCGCTGCGGCTGGCCGTCGGGATCGCCGGTGATCGACATGAAGCCGGACATGCCCTGAATGATGTAATCGTACCCGGCGCGGTGCGCATAGGGGCCGTCCTGCCCGAAGCCGGTGATCGAGCAGTAGATCAGACCGGGGTTCACCGCGCTGAGCGACGCGTAGTCCATGCCGTATTTCGCCAGCCCGCCGACCTTGAAGTTCTCGATCAGGATGTCGGCTCCGGCGACCAGGTCGCGCATCCGCGCCTGCCCTTCGGCACAAGTCAGGTCCACCACCTCGGAGGCTTTGCCCCGGTTGCACGAGTGGAAATAGGAGGCCGAGGTATCGCCCTCCCGTTCGATAAAGGGCGGCCCCCAGCGGCGGGTGTCGTCGCCCTGCGGTGCCTCGATCTTGATGACTTCGGCGCCCAGATCGGCCAGCGTCTGACCGGCCCAGGGGCCAGCCAGAATGCGCGCCAATTCAATGACCTTCACCCCTTCGAGGGGTCCGCGCGGTGCCGATGTCATCAATCCAGCTTGGCGTCCAGAATGGCCGAGAATTCCTCGTAGCTCATGTTGGAGTAGGTCTTGCCGTCGATGACAAAGCTGGGGGTAGAGGTGATGCCGTGCTCTGTCGCGTTGGCCTGAAACCACGCCACCAGGGTCGCGATCTGGTCGCCGTCGTTCAGGCAGGCCTCAACCTGGTCGCCGTCCATCCCGGCCAGACGGCCGATCTTGCGCAGCTCTCCGATCACCGCCGCCTCGGACCCGGCGCGGGCCCAGTCCTGCTGACCCTTGTAGATCAGGTCGGTGATGCCAAAGAACTTGGCCTCGCCGCCGCAGCGCGCGATCAGCGACGCCCAGACGCCGACCTTGTCGAAATAGACCTCACGGTAGGTGAACTTGACCTTGCCGGTGTCAATATAATTCTGCTCCAGCTTGGGGATCAGGTTGGCATGGGCCGAGGCGCAATGCGGGCAGGTAAAGGACGCGTATTCGATCACCTCGATCGGAGCATCCTCGGCCCCTTTGACCATTTCGGTCACGGTCGTGATGTCGATATCAGCCGTCTGCGCCTGTGCCGCGCCGGGCAAACGAATGTCCGCCGCCCCCGTCTGACCCGCACCCTGCGTCAGATACCATGCGCCGCCACCAAAAAGCGCCAGCGCCACTGCGCCTGCGCGAAGGATCCATTTCATGTCGTTCGCCTCTTTCCTGTCAGTCCTCGGGCCAGGGTCACTCCCGGCCCGCCTTCGATATGACGTTTGCCGCCAGACGTTCAAGCGCCGCGCGCAAATCCGCATCTCCCACGCCTTCGGCCACATCGCGCGCCTCGGCCTGTATCTTGGCCGACGCCTCGGCGGTCCCGGCCTCCTTGCGGCGGTGCTGGAAATCCACCTGCCCCTCGGCAAATCCGGTTGGGGCGGTCTGCGTCACCCGCACCCGCGAAATGGCGTTATAGCCATAAACCGCGTTGATCCGCGCGCGGATTTCCTCGCGACGCATCTCGACCATGGGCGCCATCGCGCCGGTGGTCAGCAATGTCAGCGTGCCGCCAAAGCCACCCTTGGAATAGCTCACCTCGACGGGCCGCGAAATCGCCGCCACATCGGCCCCGGCGATTTCCTCCCAATGCGTCAACACCCGGCTCTGGGCGAATCCCCGCCCCTCCGCTGCCTTGCGGATGCGGTCCTGCAACAGCTTGGACGCGCTGGAAAACCCGTATGTCGTCGGTTTGCGATGCGCCACGTTTGACTCCTTGTCGGCGAGGCTATTCTAGTGACCATACGGGGCGGCACCACCCCCCTTCCGACACGGAGTTTCACCCTTGCGTGATGAGCCACAACACAGCCCTGACCCTCAGGCGCTGCTTGACTGGTACGACCGGCACGCCCGCGCCTTGCCGTGGCGGATTGGCCCAGCCGCGCGGGCGCGTGGCGACCTGCCCGATCCCTACCGCATCTGGCTGTCCGAAATCATGCTGCAACAGACCACCGTCGCAGCGGTCAAGGACTATTTCCTGACCTTTACAACCCGCTGGCCCGATGTTCAGGCGCTGGCCGGGGCCGAGGATGCCGATGTTATGGCCGCGTGGGCGGGGCTGGGCTATTACGCCCGCGCCCGCAACCTGCTGAAATGCGCCCGCACCGTGACCCGCGACCACAACGGCCAGTTTCCGCGCGATCACGCCACCCTGCTGACCCTGCCCGGCATCGGGCCTTATACCGCCGCCGCCATCGCCTCGATCGCCTTTGACGCGCCCGAAACCGTGGTCGACGGCAATGTCGAACGGGTCATGGCGCGGCTGTTTGACGAACACACGCCTTTGCCCGCCGCCAAGCCGATCCTGACGGACCACGCCGCCCGCCTGACCCCGCAACAGCGCCCCGGCTGTTATGCCCAAGGGGTGATGGACCTTGGCGCGACGATCTGCACCCCCAAACGCCCCGCCTGCGGACTGTGCCCGTGGCGCAGCGCCTGCACCGCATGGCTGCGCGGCACCGCCGCTGACCTGCCCAAGAAGACCCCGAAGAAACGCAAACCCACGCGCCTTGGCATCGCCTATCTGGCCCGCCGCGTCGATGGGGCCATGCTGCTGGAAACCCGCCCGGACAAGGGCTTGCTGGGTGGCATGCTGGGCTGGCCCGGTTCTGACTGGACCGAAGACCAGCCAGCCGAGGCCCCGCCCATCCGCGCCGAATGGAAAACCATAGCCGGAGAGGCGCGCCACACCTTTACCCATTTCCACCTGCGCCTGACGGTGAAAACCGCTCTGGTGCCGATGGACCGCCTGCCCCATCGCGGAGATTTCATCGAATTGCCTGAATTCCGCCCCTCCGATCTGCCAACGGTCATGCGCAAGGCCTTTGACCTTGCGCAAGGCGGCTGATCACCCCTTGGGACAGGCTGGGTCGCACAGTATCATAGCCCCGCCCAGAAATCGGAGAGCCCCGATGATCCCCGCAGCCCAAGTCGCCAAACCCGGTGCCGCCCTGCCGTTTTACATGTCCTACCTGCTGATCCTGCTGGTCTGGATTGCGGCGACGCAAGGCGGGCTGTGGGTGCTGCTGCCCATCGTGATGACATGGTATCTGTTTTCGGCGCTGGATGCGGTGCTGGGCCTGAACACGGAAAATGCCGACCTTGAAACGACAGAGGCGGACCTGCGCTGGTACAAGCTTCTGACCGCCGCTTGGGTGCCGCTGCAATTTATCAGCCTGTTTGCGCTGATCTGGTACGTCAGCCGCGCCGCGCATCTGAACGGGTTGGAAAAGTTCATGGTCTTCTTCGGCGTCGGCGTGATGACCGGCACCGTGGGCATCACCTACAGCCATGAGCTGATGCACCAGAAAAACCGCGTCGAACGCTTTTTGGGCGATCTGCTGCTGGCGATGGTGCTCTATTCGCATTTCCGCTCTGAACATCTGCTGGTGCATCACCGCTATGTCGGCACCCCCCGCGACCCGGTGACCGCGCGCTATAATGAGGGGTTTCACCGCTTTTACCCCCGCGTATTGCGGCAAAGCCTGCGCTCCAGCTTTGCTGCCGAAAAGGCGATGATGGCGCGTAAACGCCTGCCGTGGCACGCCTTGTCGAACCCGTTCTGGCGCTACTGGGGCCTGCAACTGGCCATGCTGGCGCTGGCCTATGGCCTTGGTGGTCTGGGCGGCGTTGCGCTGTTTCTTGTGCAGGCCGGGGTTGCCATCTGGCAGTTGGAACTGGTCAACTACATCGAACATTACGGTCTGACCCGCAAATATCTGGGAGAGGGCAAATACGAACACGTCCTGCCCCGCCATTCGTGGAACGCCGCGCACAAGGCGTCGAACTGGCTGCTGATCAACCTGCAACGGCATTCGGACCACCACTACAAACCCGACCGGCGCTTTCCCTTGCTGCAAAACCACGCCGAAACGGATGCGCCGCAACTGCCCTATGGCTATCCGATCATGACCATGGCCGCGATGGTGCCGCCGCTGTGGAAACGGGTGATGAACCCGCGTGTGCGGGCGTGGCGGGCACAGTATTACCCCGAGATCACGGATTGGTCGGCGTACAACCGGGGTGCGACGCCGCGCCCAAGGTAAATCGCTCCGCGACGTCAGACTCCCGCCCCGGCCCGATCAAACTCCGGTCCCGGGCCGAATAAACCCCGCCCCGGGCCTGACCCGGGGCCTCTCGCCGCCGCTCCCACTGATCGCCCAATTCCTAACCAAACGTAAATTCGTCTCTGTAACCCTTTGATTTTTCACACCCGACCCTTTGTCCACGCGTGGACACCCGCACCACCGCCCGGATCGGCCCCAAGGTCGCACCCCCTTGGTGCGGGGTGACAAGAAGATGCCGCGCGGCTATGAGGCCCGCAAATTCGACCTATCCAGCCAATGAGGATTCCCCATGACCACGCAGGTTTTCGGCCACAAATCCCCCGACACCGACAGCACCGGCAGCCCGATCATCTGGGCCTGGTATCTCTCCGAAATCAAAGGTGAGCCCGCCACCCCCGCCCTGCTGGGCGAGCCCAACACCGAAGCCGCCTTCATGCTGACCCACTGGGGCCTCGACAAACCCGAGATCATCTCGGACGTGGCCGAGGGCGCGCCGGTCGTGATCGTCGACACCAACAACCCTGCCGAGCTGCCCGCGTCGATCAATTCCGCCGACATCCGCGCCATCATCGACCACCACAAGCTGGTCGGAGGGCTGGAAACCAAGGGCCCGATCGACATCACCGTGCGTCCTCTGGCCTGCACCGCCACCATCATGGTCGACCTGATGGGCGACGACGCCGCCAAGATGCCGACCGCGATCAAGGGCGCGGCCCTGACCTGCATCCTGTCCGACACGCTGGAATTCCGCTCGCCCACCACCACCGACCACGACAAGGCCGTCGCCCAAAAGCTGGCCGCCGATCTGGGTGTGAACATCACCGAGTTCGCCGCGCAGATGTTTGCCGCCAAATCCGATGTCTCGGCTTTTTCCGACGCCGACCTGATCCGCATGGACAGCAAGGAATACGAAGTCGACGGCACCAAGTTCCGCGTCTCGGTGCTTGAAACCACCGCACCGGAAATCCCGCTTGGCCGCAAGGACAGCCTGATGGAAACCTACAAGACCGTGCAGGCCGAAGACGGCGTGGACGAAGTGCTGCTGTTTGTCGTGGACATTCTGAAAGAAGAAGCCACCCTGCTGGTCCCCAACGACCTTGTCAAAGGCGTGGCCGAGAAAAGCTTTGGCGCGACGGTGACCGGCGACACCGTGGTGCTGCCCGGCATCATGAGCCGCAAAAAGCAGATCATCCCGAACCTCAAGGTGTGAGGCGGCGGCCCCTTGCGGGCTGCGGTAATAGTCCAATTGCACGGGGGCCTGTCGGCCCCCGTTCTGTTTTGTGCGGGTGGGGGCTTTGCCCCCGTCGCCTGCGGCGCCTCCCCCAGGAATATTTTCAGACAGAAGAAACGGGCAGCGGCAGGCCCAGACCGATCCCGTCCGGTGAAATCCGACAGCCCAGCGCCATCGCTTCGACGCCGGCGGCTCGCGCCACGTCAAACCCGGCCGCATAGGCCGGGTCGATGTCCGAAGCCAGAGAGACCCGCGTACAATCGGTCCGCTGCACAAGGTAGAGCATGACGGCGCGTTGTCCTTGCCGGGCCATTGCGGCCAGTTCGCCCAGATGCTTTGTCCCGCGCGCGGTCACGCTGTCGGGAAACTCGGCAAGGCCGGGGGTGCGCGACAGTGTCACCGATTTCACCTCGACATAGGTGTCGGGCCGCCCTGCCCCGGTCAGCAGAAAGTCGATGCGGCTGTTTTCACCGTATTTCACCTCTGGTCGCACAAGGTCATAGCCGTCGAGCCCGGCAACCTCGCCCGCCATCAGCGCGGCCTTGAGCACCTTGTTCGGCACACCGGTATCGACGCCGGTAAAGTGTCCACCGCCGTGATCCACCAAACGCCACGCCCATTTGAGCTTTCGCTTGGGATCGTCGTTCGGTTCCAGCCAGATACGCAGGCCTTCGTCCTTCATCCCCAACATGCTGCCGGGGTTGGCCACATGGGCCGTCACCTCGCGCCCGTCCTCCAGCAGACAGTCGGCAAGAAAGCGTTTGTAGCGGCGCAGCAGCGTCGCCGGGACGAGAGGGGTTTGAAAGCGCATGACCCGGCCCTATACCGTAGCGCGACGCACGCGCCAAGGAGCCAGCCCATGCCCAATCCCACCGCCGCCATGCTGGTCATCGGGGACGAGATCCTGTCGGGCCGTACCCGGGATTCGAACATGCACCACCTGGCGCAGGAGTTCACCAAACACGGCATCGACCTGAAAGAAGTCCGCGTAGTGTCGGACGACCGCGCGGCGATCATTGCCGCCGTGAAGGCACTGAGTGACGGGTTCGATCATGTGGTGACCTCTGGCGGGATCGGCCCGACCCATGACGACATCACCGCGCCCTGCGTGGCCGAGGCCTTTGGCGTGGCGATCACCGTGCGCGACGACGCACGCGCCATCCTGCAGGCGCACTACGACCGGCAAGGCACCGAATTGAACGAGGCGCGGCTGCGCATGGCGCGCATCCCGGACGGGGCGACGCTGATCGAAAACCCGGTTTCTGCCGCGCCCGGTTTCACGCTGGGCAATGTGCACGTCATGGCGGGCGTGCCATCGGTGTTTCAGGCGATGGTGTCCAGCGTTCTGCCCGGCCTGACCGGCGGCCAGCCGCTTTTATCCCAGACGCTGCGGATAGAGCGCGGTGAGGGCGATATCGCCGGGCCGCTCAGCGATCTGGCCGGGCGCTTCGTGGACCTGTCGATCGGCTCTTACCCCTATCAGCGCAACGGCGTCTATGGGGCCAACGTGGTGATCCGGGGCGGCGATGGCAGCCGAATCGACGCCGCCATGGCCGAACTGTTGGCGCTGTTTCCCGAGGCGGTCGCACACTGAGCGGCGGTCGGGCGCGCAGGCCGCATGGACAGCCCCGGCGGCAACAGCCATAACATCGGCAACCCAGTGTTAATTTTTGGCCGCCGTCATGTCCGATGACTTTTCTTCCCTCTTCGACGCGCTCGACGCCACTTGGCCCGCGGCGGCCAAGATTGACGCCGGGCCGTGGGTACTGCGCGAGGGGCGCGGCGGCGGCAAACGCGTCTCGGCGGCCACCGCGCGGGGCGACTGGCGCGAAGACGATCTGTCGGCTGCGGAAAAATCCATGACGCTGCTGGGTCAAAACCCGCTGTTCATGATCCGCCCCGGCGAAGAAGCCCTGGATACCGCGCTGAAGACACGCGGTTATACCCTGATCGACCCGGTCCAGCTATGGGTCGCGCCAATCGACGTGCTGACCGATCTAAGACTACCCCGCGTCACTGCCTTTGCCATATGGGAGCCGCTGGCCATCATGCGCGAAATCTGGGAGACGGGCGGTATCGGTGCCGCACGCCAAAGGATCATGGACCGCGCCGCCCCGCCCAAGACCGGCATCCTTGGCCGCGTGTCGGACAAACCCGCAGGCGCGGCCTTTTGCGCGATACATGGTGAGACCGCCATGGTCCACGCGCTGGAGATTGCCTCGGAGCATCGGCAAAAGGGGCTGGGCGGCTGGATGATGCGCTGCGCCGCGCTCTGGGCGGCGGATCAGGGGGCTACCCGCATCGCCGTCGCCGCCACCGAAGCGAATGCCGGGGCGAACGCGCTTTATGCCACCTTGAAGATGGAGGTGGCCGGGCATTACCATTACCGGATTCTCAACGCTGAAAGCGAGGACTTGTGACCGACGCCCTTCCCACCGCGCTGAACCTGCCGATGGCAGACCCATTGCCGGACGCCACGCAGAAATATTTCGACATCTGTCAGGAAAAGTTGGGCATGGTGCCCAACGTGCTGCGGGCCTATGCCTTTGACATCGCCAAGCTGGACAGCTTTACCGCGATGTACAATGAGCTGATGCTGGCGGACAGCGGCCTGTCCAAGCTGGAGCGCGAGATGATCGCCGTGGTCGTGTCCGCCGTGAACCGCTGCTTTTACTGCCTGACCGCGCATGGCGCGGCAGTGCGCGAATTGTCTGGCGACCCCAAACTGGGGGAGATGCTGGTGATGAACTGGCGCGTTGCGGACCTGAACCACAGACAGCGCGCGATGTTGAAATTCGCCGAGAAAATGACCGTTGCCTCGTCCGAGGTGGCCGAGTTCGACCGTGAGGCACTGCGCGATGCCGGTTTCTCAGAGCGTGACATCTGGGATATCGCCAATGTCGCCGGGTTCTTCAACATGACGAACCGCGTCGCAAGCGCCACAGACATGCGTCCGAATGACGAGTACCACGCGCAAGCGCGCTGAGGCGCTTGGTCTGCCCCTGTGGCTGGCACTGGCTGCGGGCAGCAGCGCCTTGGCGCTTGACTTGTCGTTGCCGCCCGGTGCGCAGCAAAGCTTTGGCACCGTGCAGTCGCCCGGCGCCTACGCCCTGCCGACCGGACCGTGGAAGAACGGCACCCTGCCGGTCGAGCGGGTCGAAGGGCGGGTCGAGGTGGCCGCATGGCATATTCAGGGCAATGGCGACACGCCGTTCCAGCTGATCAAACCCTTGCGGGATGCGCTGATTGCCGACGGGTTCAAGATCTTGCTCGACTGTCGGGCGCGGGCCTGCGGCGGATTCGATTTCCGTTTTGCCACGCTGGTGCTGCCCGCGCCGGAAATGTTCGTCGATCTGACCGATTTCCATTTTGTCTCGGCCCTATCGGACGATCAGGGGGCGGTTTCGATCCTGACCAGCCGTGATGCGCGGTCCGGCTATATCCAGATCATCCGTGCCGGGGACACCGCCGGGGGTATCCGCCCCAGCGCCAAACCCGCATCGGTCGCTCCCACGGTCAAAGCGCAGGGGATCGCCGAACAGCTGGACACCAACGGCCACGTGGTTCTTGGCGATCTGGTGTTCGAGACAGGGTCAACCGCACTGGGCGCGGGACGCTTTGCCTCGCTGGATGCCATCGCCGCGTATCTTGCGCAGAACCCGTCGCGGCGCATCCTGTTTGTCGGGCACACCGACGCCACAGGTTCGCTGGACGCCAATCGCAACGTATCCCTGCGCCGCGCACAGGCGGCGGTGAGCTACCTGCGCGATCGCCACGACACCTCGGCCAACCAGATCGATGCTCAGGGGGCCGGATACCTTGCCCCGGTTGCGTCAAACCTCACGCCCGAAGGGCGCGAGGCGAACCGCCGCGTCGAGGCAGTGTTGATTTCGACGGAATAAGCGCGCCGGGCACATGGGCCCGGCGCGCAAACACAGCAATAGGCGGCGTCAGATCACCAGCTTTGCGGGCCTTTTTCGGCAAAGGCATGCACCAGAAAGTCGATAAAGGCGCGGACCTTGGGCTGGGTGAACCGGCCCGGCGGGTAGACCGCATAGATACCCTGCATTTCGATCGGCAGGTCGGGGATCGCATCCTCGACCAGACCGGCCTCCATCGCTTCATTGTACAGGTAAGAGGGCAGATAGGCGATGCCGAGCCCCGCAATGCAAGCGTTCAGCAGCGACTGACCATCGTTCACCGTCAGCCAGCCCGCCGTGCGCACCTGACGCTTTTCGCCCGACGGGGCGGTCAGCTTCCACACGTTGCCAGAGGATTGGTTGGAATAGTGCAGCAGCTTGTGTTCGTTCAGATCGTCGATCCGCTGTGGGCGGCCGAATTTCTGGAAATACGAAGGCGAGGCAATCATCCGCTTGGTCGTCTCGGTCAGCTTGCGCGCGCGCAGGGTGCTGTCCTCCAATTCTCCGATGCGGATCGCCATGTCGAACCCTTCAGAGATCAGTTCCACGTAGCGGTTGTTCAACACCATGTTCACAGTGATGTCGGGAAATTCTGCCAGAAACTCACCCAGAACCGGGCTGAGGTGGTTCACGCCGAAATCCGTGGCCACGGAAATCCGCAACAGACCCGAGGGCGCGGATTGCATCGAGGTCACCAGCGCGTCCGCCTCACCAGCGTCGTTCAGGACGCGGCGCGCGCGGTCGTAATAGGCCAGGCCGATCTCGGTCGGTGAGACACGGCGCGTGGTGCGGTTCAACAGGCGTGCGCCCAGCCGCGCCTCCAAGCTCGAAACATGCTTCGAGACCGCGGATTTGGAAATCCCCATCTTCTTGGCGGCGTCAGTGAAACCGCCCTGATCCACAACCGTGGCAAAGGCCTCCATTTCGGTCAGACGATCCATACCGGTCTCCGTTCAACTAAACATTCCTCCTGCAGCTATGCTTTTGAACTGGGGCGCAACTTGGGCATTGAGGCGACAATTGAGGGGTAATCACGTTCTCTGTTTGCCGTACCGAAACGGAAAACACCTGACCGGAGGATCGCGAATGTGTAATCTGCCCGCACGATTGCCGTAACGTCAGAAGTCATTTTCAGGGAGGACCAAAACCATGTTCCGAAACATCGCCTGCGCGGCCGCGCTTGTCATTGCCCCGCTTGCTGTCTGGGCCGAATCCACGCCGGCCCCGGATGACGCATCCGTCTATTTCATCAACATCGCTGACGGGGATACGGTGACAAGCCCGGTCGCGATCCAGTTTGGCCTGTCGGGGATGGGGGTCGCGCCTGCGGGCACAGATAAGGAATTTACCGGCCACCACCACGTTTTCATCGACCGAGCGCCTTATGGCGAGGGGGCCGAGGACGCCGAGTTCGCCGAATACGGCATTCCCGGCGACGACAACCACCGGCATTTCGGCGGTGGCCAGACAGAGGTCATGCTGGGCCTCGATCCAGGCACGCATACCCTGCAACTTGTGCTGGGGGACATGAACCACATCCCGCACAACCCGTCTGTTGTCTCGGACTACATCACGATCACCGTGTCGGAATAACCCCGGCGCGACGGGCCGAACATGCAAAGGGGCGCGCCGCAGATGCAACGCGCCCCTTCTGTTGAACCACAGGGGTCAAGCGACGATCAGGCCGCTTTCTGGTTGTGGCGGCCCTCTTCGATCTCTTCCACGATCTTCGAGACGAAATCCTTCAGGTCGTCAGGATTGCGGCTGGTAACGATACCGCTGTCGGCCACAACCGACTGATCCACCACACGCGCGCCCGCGTTCTTCAGGTCAGTGCGGATCGACGGATAGGCGGTCATTTCGCGGCCCGCCACGATGTCGGCCTCGATCAGAACCCAAGGGGCGTGACAGACGGCGGCGATCACCTTGCCCTGCTTGGCAAAGGCCCGCACCAGCGCGATCACGGGTTCTTCGACTCGCAACAGGTCCGGGTTGATCTGGCCGCCCGGGATCACCAACGCATCGTATTGGGTAGGGTCGGCATCGGCGATCTTCAGTTGCGCCTCAGCCTCGCGGCCCCAGTCAGAGCCTTCCCAACCTTTGATGGACTTGCCGTCCAGCGTGGCCACATGGACCTCAGCGCCCTTGCTGCGCAGTTGGTCGCGCGGAAATTCCAGTTCCGACTGTTCAAAACCGTCGGTCGAGATAATCAGTACCTTCGAGTCAGCGATATTCGGCATGGAATGCCTCCTTTCGTTGCTGTGTCTGATACTGCAACGTCCAAACCGGCGGCCTGTTCCATTCCTGCGCGACTTTCCGGGCAGGGTTATCCCGCCCGGACAGGGTTACAGCGCGGCGGCAAGGCGCGTACCCTGATCAATCGCCCGCTTGGCATCCAGTTCAGAGGCCACATCCGCCCCGCCGATCACATGGGTCTCAACGCCCTTTTCGATCAACGCATCGGCCAGCGACCGTTCACTGACCTGTCCGGCGCACAGCACCACGGTGTCGCAGGCAATCACCTCGGGGCGCTCGCGCGTCTCGCCATAGCTGACGTGCAGGCCCGCGTCGTCGATCCGCTCATAGTTGACACCGCTGCGCATATCGACGCCTTTCATCTTGAGCGCGGCCCGGTGAATCCAGCCCGTTGTCTTGCCCAGACGTTTGCCCGGACGCTCTGCCTTGCGCTGTAGCAGCACCACATCGCGCTCTGCCGCGTCCGGTTGCGGTCCTTCGGGGGCAAGGCCAGACCGTGCCTCGGCCGGGTCGGTGACGCCCCATTCGCGCAGCCAGTCGGGCAGGCTTTCGGTCGGGCTGTCGCCGGTCACAAGGAACTCGGCCACGTCGAACCCGATGCCGCCCGCACCAATCACGGCCACGCGTTTGCCCACCTCGGCCCCGTGGCGCAGCACGTCGATGTAGCCTTTGACCGATGGGTGATCCTGACCGGGGATCTGCGGATCACGCGGCAGCACGCCGGTTGCGACGACAACGGAATCAAAGCCTGCCAGTGCCTCCGGCGTCGCCTCTGTCCCAAGGCGCAGGGTAACGCCGGCCTCTTGAACCATGGCAGCGAACCAGTCGACGAGACCGAAAAACTCTTCCTTGCCCGGCACCTGCTTGGCCATGTTCAGTTGACCGCCGATCTGGTCAGCCTTGTCGAACAGCGTCACGTCATGCCCCCGCTCTGCCGCCGTGATCGCCGCCGACAAGCCCGCAGGCCCGGCACCCACCACCGCCACGCGACGCGGCGCATCGGTCCTCTCCACCACCAATTCCGTCTCGAACCCCGCCTTGGGGTTGACCAGACAGCTGGAGACTTTGCCCGCAAAGGTGTGGTCAAGGCAGGCCTGATTGCAGGCAATACAGGGCGCGATCAGATGCGACTTGCCGCCCGCCGCCTTGGCCACGAAATCCGGATCGGCAAGGAAAGGCCGCGCAAGGCTGACCATATCGGCGCACCCCTCGGCCAGCACCTGTTCCGCCACCTGAGGCGTGTTGATCCGGTTCGAGGTGATCAGCGGAATGCCCACCTTGCCCATCAGTTTCTGCGTCACCCATGCAAAGGCGCGGCGCGGAACGCTGGTGGCGATGGTGGGAATACGCGCCTCGTGCCAGCCAATGCCGGTGTTGATGATCGTGGCCCCTGCCGCTTCAACGGCCTGTGCCAAGGTCACAACTTCTTCAAAGGTCGAGCCATCGGGGATCAGGTCGATCATCGACAGCCGGTAGATCACGATAAAATCGTCACCCACGGCCGCCCGCACCCGGCGCACCACCTCGACCGGCAAACGCATCCGGTTTTCATAGGACCCGCCCCACCGGTCCGTCCGTTTGTTGGTGTGCGTAACAAGGAACTGGTTGAGGAAATACCCCTCAGACCCCATCACCTCGACCCCGTCATAACCGGCCTCACGCGCCCGCACGGCGGAGGTGACGATATCCGCGATCTGCTTTTCGATCCCCTCTTCGTCCAGTTCCTTGGGCGGAAAGGGAGAGATCGGCGATTTGACCGGAGAGGGCGCGACACATTCCGGCCCATAGGCATAGCGCCCCGCGTGTAGAATCTGCATCGCGATTTTGCCGCCTGCCTCGTGGACGCGATCCGTCACCATCTGGTGATTGGCGATGTCCTGCGGCGTAAACAGCCCCGCCGCCCCCGGAAACACCCCGCCTTCGCGGTTGGGAGCCATGCCGCCCGTCACCATCAGACCGACATCGCCGCGCGCCCGCGTGGCGTAAAATTCTGCCACCCGGTTCCAATCCCCCCGCTCTTCGAGGTTGGTGTGCATCGACCCCATCAGCACGCGGTTCTTCAACGTGGTAAAGCCGAGGTCGAGCGGGCGCAAAAGATGCGGATATTCGGTCATGGTGTCCTCCCGGTTCCTTGGTCGCCACCTCACAGCATGGCGGTTACGCTGTCACGATCTACGTCACGTCATCGCATCGGGACGATCCGTGCTTTACCCGATGCCATTGGTGGTCTAGCGATCTTGCCGCAAAGCGGGGACCACAAAATGAGCGATTTTGCCACCCTTGGCCTGAATGGTAGCGGCCTGACCCGCGCCCCGCGTGTGCGACCCGCCAAACGCGCCGAGGGGTATCTTGACCGCTTTGACGCAACAACCCTCTGGCTGGATGCCATCTGGCATGACGGCGCGGTGGTGCTGATCTGCCCGCGCCTGAACAACCTCAAACGCGCCATCGCGGCAGCGCGGTTCAGCGTGGACGGCACAGAGGTCCGCCCAAGGTTCACTCGCTATTATCGCCACACCTTGATCCGCCTGCCCGCAGAAACACGTCCGGCATCCGTCGCCGTAAAAATCGGTGACTGGCACGCAGAGACGGTCGTCAATGGCCCCGACACACGCCTTGACGGGGGCAACGTCCTGATGACCCTGTCCAAGGACAATCACCCCGACTGGGTAGAGGACTGGGGCCGCTTTCACATCGCACAGCACGGTGCCGATGCGGTGCTGTTTGTCGACAACGGGTCGCAGACATGGGGACCGGACCAGATCCGCCCCGCGCTGGAACGGGCCGGGTTTCGGACCATCGTTTTGCTCTCGACCCCGCTGCGCTACGGCCCACGCGGGCTGCCCCCCTTTCTCAACACCGAATTGTTCCTGCAAACCGGCGTGCTGAACGCCTTGCAATTTCGGTTCCTGCAAGGCGCGCGTGCGGTGCTGAACTGCGACGTGGACGAACTGGTCATGACGCCGGGGCGCTCTGTCTTTGATGCGGCGGTCGCCAGCCGACAAGGTTTTGTCAGCTTTCCCGGCCGCTGGGTCCATCCCGCGCCCGACGACGATGGCTGGCCCGCGCACGCCCGGCACACGCATCGCGATGACCCGCTCAAGTCCTGCCCGTCCAAATGGTGCGTCGTCCCCAGCGGGTCGCTCAAGGGCTATCAGTGGCGCGCGCACGGGTTGGAACGGCTGCCCTTTGCCGGTCGGTTTCAGGCGCACAACGCGTGGTTCTACCACTGTCGCAACATCACCAACGGCTGGAAATCGCTGAAGCGCACGCAGGTTCGAGGCGGCACCGTCCCAGACAGAGAACTGCAGGAGGCCTTGGCAGAGGCGGCCCTGCCTCAGCGTTCCGCTTGAAATGGTCCGCCAGCGGGGGCAGGTATATACGACATGACATTGGAGGCGACATGACCACCGGCACCGCCCAGACAGACAAGACCGCGCATCTGCCGCAGGTCCACGAGGCGCGCAACCCAGGCATGGCGCTGGATATGGACTGGGTCCGGGCGGCCCGCGCCAACCGGTCGGCGATTGAGCGCCGCGCCGCCACCCTGCCCGGCAGGCGTTCTGTCAAAAAGGACTATCAGGCCGCATGGCTGGCCCGCGCCATTTCCTGCATCGATCTGACCACGCTGGCGGGCGACGACACCCCCGGCCGCGTCGCCCGCCTGTGCGCCAAGGCGCGCCAGCCCGTCCGCGCCGACCTGCTAGAGGCGTTGGGACTGGAGGGGCTGACCGTCGGCGCCGTCTGCGTCTACCACGACATGATCGCCCCCGCCGTCACCGCGCTGGAAGGATCGGGTATCCCCGTGGCCGCCGTCTCGACCGGGTTTCCGGCGGGGCTGTCGCCGTTCCACCTGCGGGTGGCAGAGATCGAGGAAAGCGTAAAGGCGGGCGCACAAGAGATCGATATCGTGATCTCTCGCCGCCTCGTCCTGCGCGACGACTGGCAGGGGTTATATCAAGAGATGTGCGCCTTTCGCGCCGCCTGCGGCGAGGCGCACGTCAAGGCGATCCTCGCCACCGGAGAGCTGGGCACCTTGCAGAACGTGGCGCGTGCGTCGTTGGTTTGCATGATGGCGGGGGCGGATTTCATCAAGACCTCAACCGGCAAGGAGTCAGTCAACGCCACCCTGCCCGTCAGTCTGGTGATGATGCGTGCGATCCGCGAATACCATGACCGCACCGGCTATCGCGTCGGCTACAAACCCGCTGGCGGTATCTCCAAAGCCAAGGACTCTCTGGTCTACCTTGCGATGATCAAAGAGGAACTGGGGGACCGCTGGCTGCGCCCGGACCTGTTCCGCTTTGGCGCGTCCTCCCTGCTGGGCGATATCGAACGGCAGCTGGAACACCATGTGACCGGGGCCTATTCGGCGTCCTGGCGGCACGCGATAGGCTAGACCGATGCAGATGACGCCGGAATGGTCCTTGATGATGGTGGCGATCTTCCTTGTGATGGGGTCCGCCAATTGGCGACGTCGCCGCCTACGACGGGCGACGCGCGATCTGCCGACGCGGCTGTTTCGGCAGCTTGGGCCAGAACCGGAGTTTCTGCCGCCCGAGGATATTCCCGACGAGTTGCAGGGATACGCCGCGCTGCACAAGCGCAGCCTGCGGGTCCAACATGGGGTCTGGCTGCTGGCGCTAATCTGGATGGGCTGGGTGGTCCTCCTCGGAATGGGACTACTGTGATGACCGTAAAAGAGATCTTTGAGACCATGGATTATGGCCCCGCCCCCGAAAGCGCCGGGGATGCGCTGGCATGGATCGTCGATCAGGGTTCGCGCTTTGGGCATTTCATTGATGGCACATTCACGCAACCCGGAACCGGATTCGACAGCCGCAACCCGGCGACGGGTGAGGTGCTGGCCACCCTGACGCAGGCCACGCAGGCCGATGTGGACGCAGCCGTTGCCGCCGCCCGCAAGGCGCAGCCCAAATGGGAAAAGCTGGGGGGACCGGGGCGGGCCCGCTATTTGTATGCACTGGCGCGGCTGTTGCAGAAACACGCGCGCCTGTTTGCCGTTCTGGAAACCCTAGACAACGGCAAACCGATCCGTGAAAGCCGCGACATCGACATTCCGCTGGCGCAGCGGCATTTCTACTATCACGCGGGCATGGCGCAACTGATGGACAGCGAATTGCCCGACGCCCGCGCGCTGGGTGTCTGCGGGCAGATCGTGCCGTGGAACTTCCCCCTGCTGATGCTGGCGTGGAAGATCGCACCGGCGCTGGCCATGGGCAACACTGTTGTCCTGAAACCGGCCGAGTGGACTTCGCTGACGGCGCTGCTGTTTGCCGACATTTGCCAGCAGGCCGGGCTGCCCAAAGGCGTGGTCAACATCGTCACCGGCGACGGCGCGGTGGGTGAGATGATCGTTGGTGCCCAAATGGACAAGATCGCCTTTACCGGCTCGACAGAGGTGGGTCGCAAGATCCGGCAGGCCACCGCCGGGCGAGCCATGTCCCTGACGCTGGAGCTGGGTGGCAAATCTCCCTACATCGTGTTCGAAGACGCGGATATCGACAGCGCGATTGAGGGGCTGGTGGACGCCATCTGGTTCAATCAGGGGCAGGTCTGCTGCGCCGGGTCGCGCCTGCTGGTGCAGGAAGGCATTGCCGACACCTTTCATGAACGCCTGCGCACCCGCATGGACAAGCTGCGCATTGGCAACCCGCTGGATAAATGCATCGACGTTGGCGCGCTGGTCGACCCCGAACAACTGCGCCGGGTCGAGGCGCTGGTGTCTGGTTCTGACGGCACGATCTACCGGGCCAACTGTGACCTGCCAGAGGGCTGTTACTATCCGCCGACGCTGATCTCTGGCCTCTCTGCGGCCTCGCCTCTGATGCAGGAAGAAATCTTTGGCCCTGTGCTGGTGTCCACCACCTTCCGCACCCCGTCCGAGGCGGTCGAAGTTGCCAACAACACGCGCTACGGCCTTGCGGCCAGCCTGTGGTCCGAGAACATCAACACCGCGCTGGACATAGCCCCGCAACTGGTGGCGGGCTTGGTCTGGGTCAACGGCACCAACATGTTCGACGCCGCTGCCGGGTTTGGCGGGGTCCGCGAAAGCGGCTTTGGCCGCGAAGGCGGATGGGAGGGCCTGCGCGCCTACATCCGCACAGGCGACAAACCCAAACCGCAAAAGCAGATCACCCCGTTTACCGGCGACAGCGCCGAACCGCAGCCCGTGGACCGCACCGCCAAGCTGTATATCGGCGGCAAGCAGGCGCGCCCCGACGGCGGCTATGCGCGCCATGTCTTTGACACCAAGGGCACGCTGATCGGTCAGGCCCCCATCGCCAACCGAAAGGACATCCGCAACGCGGTCGAGGCGGCGCGCGCCGCTGGCGGCTGGGCCAAGGCCACGGCCCACAACCGCGCGCAGGTGCTGTACTATATCGGTGAGAACCTGTCCGCCCGCGCAAGCGAATTTGCCACGCTGATCGACCGGCTGACCGGCGGCAAGACCGGCAAGGCAGAGGTCGAGACGGCGGTGAACCGCTTGTTCACCTATGCCGCCTGGGCGGACAAATTCGATGGCGACGTGCGCAGCGTGCCGCTGCGCGGCGTGGCGCTGGCGATGAACGAACCCTGCGGCGTGATCGGCGCGCTGTGCCCGGATGAGGCCCCGCTGATGGGCCTGATCTCTGTCATGGCTCCGGCCATCGCGATGGGCAACCGCGTGGTGCTTGTCGCGTCTGACCCCTTCCCTCTGGCGGCGCTGGAGTTCTATCAGGTGCTGGAAACCTCCGACGTGCCGGGCGGCGTGGTGAACATCCTCACCGGCTCTCACGCGGAGCTGGCCCCGACGCTGGCCACACATATGGATGTCGAAGCGGTGTGGAGCTTTTCGTCCACCGACCTTGCGCAGGTCATCGAAAACGGCGCTGCGGGCAATCTGAAACGCACATGGGTCAACAACGGTCAGGCACGCGACTGGCACGGACCGGCGGGCGAAGGGCGCGGCTTTCTAGAGGCCGCAACAGAGGTCAAGACGGTCTGGGTACCCTACGGGGCCTAAGGATTTATGCAAAAAACCGGGGTGCACCGACGCTTGAAATCCGCGCCCCCCGCGCCCATGTCGATGCCTCGACAAAGTCATCCAGCCCCCGGAATGCTGAAGCGCGCGGCAGATTGCGCACATGGCGACGCCCCGCCGACGCCTTGACATTGAGAATTTACATTCGGGATGCTATCTTTATGACACGGCTTGGCGTCCGGGCATTGGGCGCGTGCAAAGACAAAGGAGGACATTGTCCTGTCTTCGACGACACTTGCGGCACATGCCGCTGATCACGGCCGGGGAATCTCGGCCATGGCGCAGAGCCTCCCGACCGCAGAGACACTTCTCGCGGCGGTGCTCGAAACCCTCTCTGATTTCAAGGCCGAGGATATCGTGCAGATTGACCTGCGCGGTAAAACCGCCGTTTGCGATTACATGGTGATCGCGTCGGGCCGGTCGTCGCGTCAGGTGGCGGCACTGTCAGAGAATTTGGCCGATAAACTCAAACAGGACCATGGCGTGCTCTCGACACTTGAGGGCAAAGGCACAGGGGACTGGGTGCTGATTGATGCGGGTGACGTGGTGATTCACGTGTTCCGTCCCGAGGTGCGTGAGTTCTATCAGCTTGAAAAGATGTGGGCACCGATGACGGCCGCTCAGGCCTGACTGGTGCGCCTGCATCTGTGCGTGGTTGGCCGGCTCCGCAAGGGGCCGGAAAAGGCGCTTATTGACGACTACATTACCCGATTCGACCGAACGGGCCGGGCGTTTGGCCTTGGCCCTGCGCAGGTGACAGAGGTCGAGGACCGCAAGGGCGGCGGTATGAGCGCCGAGGCCGCCCTGCTTCGGCGCGCGATCCCCTCCGGGGCGCGGATTTGCGCGCTGGATGAACGCGGGCAAACTTGGTCTTCGCCTGAATTTTCGCAAAAACTGGCGGGCTGGCGCGACACCGGCACACAGGATCTGGCATTGATCATCGGCGGGGCGGACGGGATCGACCCTGCCCTGCGGGCAGAGGCGCAGGATCTGATGTCCTTCGGGCCGATGGTCTGGCCGCATATGCTGGTGCGGGTCATGCTGGCCGAACAACTGTACCGCGCGGCCTCGATCCTTGCGGGCGCGCCCTATCACCGGGTCTGACGCACGGCCTCAGCGATAGGCGATCCACAGCAGGACGACCCCAAGGATAACCCGGTAGATCACGTAAGGCGTGAAACTGACCGACCGCAACAAGCGCATCATTAGCCAGAGCGCCCCCAGCGCCGAGGCAGAAGCCAGCACCGCCGCAATCGCTCCGTCGCGCGCGGCCTGCGCGTCCGCCGTGGTGATCACTTCGGCCCCAAGCAAGACGGCGGAGGCGATGATGGTCGGAATCGACATGAGCATCGCCAGTTTCGCGCCATCGTGACGGTTGTAGCCCAACTGTCGCGCCGCCGTGATCGTGATGCCGGACCGGGACGTGCCCGGGATCAGCGCCACGGCCTGCCACATTCCCATGATGACCGCATCCCGCAGGTTCCAGTCCGTTTCGTCCTTGGTTTGTGCGCCCCGCATGTCGGCCCAATACAGCACAAGACCGAAGATCAGCATGGTCCACCCGATCACCGCGATCGAGCGGAGCATGTCATCGAGGCCCGTCAGTTTCAGCGCAAGACCGACAACGATCACCGGGATCGTCGCGACAAGCAGCAGAAAGGCCAACCGAGCGCCCGGTGTGTCGATCCGCCCAGTGGCAAGGCGCAAGGTGCCCACCGCCGCGTCTTTCACGTCAGACCGGAAATACAGGATCACGGCGAAGAGCGTGCCAAGGTGTACGGCGACGTCGATCACCTGCCCCTGATCTTGCATCCCGGTAAGATTCGGCAAGAGAATCAGGTGACCTGAGGAAGAAATGGGCAGGAACTCGGTAACCCCTTGGATCAGGGCGAGAATCAGGAGTTGCGTGAATGGCATTATCAGGGTCCAATCCGTGTCATAGGCATCGGTATAACCCCTTGTTTCAGAGGAGAAAGAGCCGATTTAGTTCCGAAATGGTCATAAATTCACCTGTGCGGCCGACGGTTTTTGCCGTAAAACCGAAAAGAAAGATAATATAGGTCAGTCTTTCTGACTTTTATTCTCGTGGCAGCTTTTGTAAAAGGCCCGGACTGACGTGAGATCACCTGAAAAGGGATATGGAATGGCCAAGCAGCCGATGCTGAAATTTGTCGATGTCGCGCGCGAAATGCCCGCCAAGCGGGACGCCTCGGTCCGTCGCACCGACTTTGACGAGATCTATGCAGAATACGCCGACGCCAAGGCCAAAGAGCAATCCGCCCGGTGCAGCCAATGTGGCGTGCCCTATTGCCAAAGCCATTGCCCGCTGCACAACAACATTCCCGACTGGCTGCGCCTGACCGCGACGGGTCGTCTGGAAGAAGCCTACGAGGTCAGTCAGGCCACCAACACCTTCCCCGAGATTTGTGGCCGCATCTGCCCGCAGGACCGCCTGTGCGAAGGCAACTGCGTGATCGAACAGTCGGGCCACGGCACCGTGACCATCGGCTCGGTCGAGAAATACATCACCGACACCGCTTGGGAAAAGGGCTGGGTCAAGCCGATCACTCCGGCACAAGAGCGGACCGAAAGCGTCGGCATCATCGGGGCCGGCCCCGGCGGGCTTGCTGCCGCCGACATGCTGCGCCGCGCCGGTGTGCAGGTCACGGTCTATGACCGGTATGACCGCGCGGGCGGTCTGCTGACCTATGGCATCCCCGGCTTCAAGCTGGAAAAGGACATCGTCACACGCCGCAACGATCAGTTGGAACAAGGCGGCGTGCGCTTTGTCCTGAACTGCAACGTGGGTGAGGATCTGTCGTTCGAGGAAATCCGCGCGCAGCATGACGCGGTCATCATCGCCACCGGCGTATATAAATCGCGTGATTTGGGCGGACCGGGTGCGGGGGCCAAGGGCATCGTGCGCGCCATCGACTATCTGACCGCCTCGAACCGGGCGTCGAACTTTGGCGACAGCGTGCCGGAATTCGACAGCGGTGAACTGAACGCCAAAGACAAGAAAATCGTTGTGATCGGCGGTGGCGACACCGCGATGGACTGTGTGCGCACCGCCATCCGTCAGGGCGCGACAAGCGTCAAATGCCTGTACCGCCGCGACCGCGCCAACATGCCGGGATCGCAGCGCGAAGTGCAGAACGCCGAAGAAGAAGGTGTGCAGTTCGAATGGCTGACCGCGCCCAAAGGCTTCAAAGGGGAGCCGGTCAGCGCCGTGATCGTCGAAAAGATGCGCCTTGGCCAGCCGGACGCCACCGGTCGCCAGCGCCCCGAGGTCATCGAAGGGTCGGACTATGACGAACCCGCCGATATTGTCATCAAGGCGCTGGGGTTTGAGCCTGAAGAACTGCCGACGCTCTGGGGCTGCCCGGAACTGGAAGTGACGCGCTGGGGCACGGTGAAGGCCGAGTTCACCAGTGGCCGCACTGCCCTGCCCGGCGTCTATGCCATCGGCGACATCGTGCGCGGTGCCAGCCTCGTGGTCTGGGCGATCCGTGACGGGCGCGACTGCGTCGAAGCGGTTCTTCAGGATATGGCTGCAAAAGCAGCCGTCGCCGCGGAATAAGCCCCGGGTTTGCACAAAAGGTAGGTTTTGCGCGCATCAAAGACGCAAAGCCTGCAAAACCGGGCACCGAATTCTGGTCTGTTGCCGACGGTGTCTGGAAACTGTCAACAAGGTCGATAGGCCTGACCCGGGAGGGCGGAAAGTTGAGAGACGGGAAAACGATCATCGCCGCAATCGCGGGTCTGCCGATCCTGCTGGCGCTTGCCACTTCGGCAGCGGCACAGGTACAGGGCGGGCTGTTCACCCCGCCCGAGGGCTGCGAGACCTATATGACCGTGCAGTCGCGCAGCTGCAGCGTGACCAATCACTTCATCTGTCCCCAGATTGACCCCGACCACAGGTTCCGCGCCGATTTCGGCGAGGCAGGCCCCTATTTCTACAGCCGCATCGACAGCGATGCGCAGTGGATCGAAAGCGGCCCGCCAGAGGCCCCGGCGCGCACCCGCACCATCCCCCCGCTGACCGACCCCGGCAGCGTGTCCGAACTGATAGAAAACGGCGTGGACAGCTTTGATTTCTACCAACAGGACGACGAAGACGGCCGCACACGGGTCTCAGGGTATGACCGCATCATCGGAGAGGTCGAGATCGACGGAGAACCGCTGTACCGCACCGAATTCGAAATGACCCGCCGCGACGAAGACGGGCGCGTGATCGAACATGTGCGCGGCAAGGAATACGTCTCTGCCCGGCACAAACGGTTCTTTGCGGGCTTTGCAACGGATGTCACAGAGGACGAACGCGAAACCAACGCCCGCGACCGCAGCCCGGTGGATTTCATCTATCCCGATGAACCCGGCTTTCGCGGCACCTACCCGCGCTATGACTGCGACCTGATGAGCGGCCTGCCCTTGCCGGAGGACGCGGCATGAGCATGCGCACGGGCGGCTGCTTGTGCGGCGCGGTGCGGTTCACCGCGCGCGAGGTGCCGACTAATGTCGGTGCCTGCCACTGCGAGATGTGCCGCCGCTGGACCGGATCGGCGCTGATCGGCGTGACCGTGGCGCTGGAAAACGTGACTTGGGAAGATGAGGCTCATCTTGGCCGCATCCAGTCAAGCGACTGGGCAGAGCGCGGATTTTGCACCCGCTGCGGATCGGGCATGTTTTTCCGCGTCACGATGGACTCGGACTATTCCGGCGACATCGAACTGCCAATCGGGGTCTTTGATGACGCCGACGGGTTCGAGATGACCAATGAGATCTATATCGACATCAAACCCGACAGTTTCGCCTATGAGGGCCAGTCGGGCCACAAACTGATGACGCGGGCCGAGTGTCACGCGAAATTCGGCGTTCTGGCAGAGACCGCCGACTGAGTTAATTTCGGCAGGACGCTCTCGCAGTTGGGATCGCCGCCATGACAGAAGAAGCCGGGCCGCCGAGGCGGTCCATGAACGGAGGGCTTGAGCCATGACCAAATTCGACGCCGACTGGGTACGGGCCGAGGAAACCAAGCGTAAGTGGATGGCCGAAAACGGCATGTACCACGAGAGCGAGGAACACAGCTCTTGTGGGGTGGGTCTTGTCGTCAGCATCGACGGCAAAGCATCGCGCCGCGTGGTCGAGGCCGGGATTTCCGCGCTCAAGGCGGTCTGGCACCGGGGCGCGGTCGACGCCGATGGCAAGACCGGCGACGGCGCGGGTATCCATGTGCAGATCCCTGCCCCCTTCTTTTATGACCAGATCGGTCGCACCGGCCACACGCCTCGCAAGAATGAGCTGATGGCCGTGGGTCAGGTGTTCCTGCCGCGCACCGACTTTGGCGCGCAGGAAACCTGCCGGACCATCGTCGAGACAGAGGTCCTGCGCATGGGCCACTACATCTATGGCTGGCGCCACGTTCCGGTGAACGTCGAGGTTCTGGGCGAAAAGGCCAACGCCACGCGCCCCGAGATTGAACAGATCATCATCTCGAACGCCAAAGGCGTGGACGAAGAGACCTTTGAACGTGAGCTTTACGTGATCCGTCGGCGGATCGAAAAGGCGGCGGCAGCGGTTGGTATCGGACATCTGTATATCGCGTCGCTGTCGTGCCGGTCGATCATCTACAAGGGCATGATGCTGGCCGAGCAGGTGGCGGAATTCTATCCCGATCTGCAGGACGAACGCTTTGAAAGCGCCTTTGCCATCTACCACCAGCGCTATTCGACCAACACCTTCCCGCAGTGGTGGCTGGCCCAGCCGTTCCGGATGCTGGCCCACAACGGTGAGATCAACACGCTGAAGGGCAACGTCAACTGGATGAAAAGCCATGAGATCCGCATGGCCTCTTCGGCCTTTGGCGACATGGCAGAAGACATCAAGCCGATCGTGCCCAACGGGTCGTCCGACTCGGCGGCGCTGGATTCCGTGTTCGAGGTGCTGGTCCGCGCCGGGCGCAGCGCGCCGATGGCCAAGACCATGCTGGTGCCGGAATCGTGGTCCAAGCAGGCTGTGGAACTGCCGCAGGCTTGGCGCGACATGTATTCCTACTGCAACTCCGTGATGGAGCCGTGGGACGGCCCCGCAGCTCTGGCCATGACCGATGGCCGCTGGGTCTGTGGCGGCCTCGACCGCAACGGCCTGCGCCCGATGCGCTATGTCGTGACCGGCGACGGGCTGCTGATTGCCGGGTCCGAGATTGGTATGGTGCCGACGGATGAGGCGACAGCGCGCGAAAAAGGCGCGCTTGGGCCGGGCCAGATCATCGCCGTCGACATGAAAGAGGGCAAGCTCTACCACGACACCGAAATCAAGAACCGGCTGTCGTCCAACCAGCCGTTCGGCGACTGGGTCGAAAAGATCTCGGAACTGGACACGCCGCTGGCCGCTGTCACAGAACAGCCCCTGTTCGAGGGCGCAGAACTGCGCCGCCGCCAGATCGCGGCGGGCTACACGATGGAAGAGCTGGAGCAAATCCTTGCGCCGATGGCCGAGGACGCCAAGGAAACGCTGGCCTCGATGGGGGATGACACGCCAAGTGCCGTTCTATCCAAGAAGTATCGCCCGCTGTCGCACTACTTCCGCCAGAACTTCAGCCAGGTGACCAACCCGCCCATCGACAGCCTGCGCGAATACCGCGTGATGTCGCTCAAGACCCGGTTCGGCAACCTCAAGAATGTGCTGGACGAGGACAGCTCGCAGACCGAAATCCTTGTGCTGGACACGCCTTTCGTGGGCAACGCCCAGTTCTCGGAACTTCAGGTCCATTTCAACGCGCCCTGCGTCGAAATCGACTGTACCTTCAGCGGCGGCCCCGGTGCCCTGCGTGACGGATTGGCCCGTATCCGGGCCGAGGCAGAGGACGCGGTGCGCTCTGGCACGGGTCACCTTATCCTGACGGATGAACATTGCGGTCCCGACCGGGTCGCCATGCCGATGATCCTTGCGACCAGCGCGGTGCACAGCCACCTGACCCGCAAGGGCTTGCGCACCTTCTGCAGCATCAACGTCCGCAGCGCCGAATGCATCGACCCGCATTACTTTGCCGTGCTGATCGGCGCCGGTGCGACCATCGTGAACGCCTATCTGGCAGAGGACAGCCTTGCCGACCGCATTAAGCGCGGCCTGCTGGACATGACGCTGACAGAGGCGGTCGCCCGCTACCGCGAGGCGATTGATCAGGGCCTGCTCAAGATCATGTCCAAGATGGGCATCTCGGTCATCTCGTCCTATCGCGGCGGCCTGAACTTTGAGGCCGTGGGCCTCAGCCGTGCGATGTGCGCGGAATACTTCCCCGGCATGATCTCCCGCATCAGCGGCATCGGCGTCAGCGGCATCCAGAAAAAAGCCGAAGACGTGCATGCGCTTGGCTTTAAATCCGGCCGTGACGTGCTGCCGATTGGTGGCTTCTACAAGGCCCGCAAATCCGGTGAGACGCACGCTTGGGGCGCGCAAACCATGCACCTGTTGCAGGCCGCCTGTGACCGCGCCTCCTACGAGATGTGGAAGCAGTATTCCAAGGCGATGCAATCCAACCCGCCGATCCACCTGCGTGACCTGCTGGCGATCAAGCCGCTGGGCAAGTCGATCCCGATCGAAGAAGTGGAAAGCATCACCTCGATCCGCAAGCGGTTCGTGACCCCGGGCATGTCGCTGGGCGCGCTGTCGCCTGAGGCGCACAAAACGCTGAACGTCGCCATGAACCGCATCGGTGCGAAATCCGACAGTGGCGAGGGTGGCGAAGATCCGGCGCATTTTGTGCCCGAACCCAACGGCGACAACCCGTCGGCCAAGATCAAGCAGGTCGCCTCGGGCCGGTTCGGTGTCACCGCCGAATACCTCAACCACTGCGAAGAGCTGGAAATCAAGGTCGCGCAGGGCGCCAAGCCCGGCGAGGGCGGCCAGTTGCCCGGCATGAAGGTCACCGACCTGATCGCCCGGCTGCGCCACTCGACCAAGGGCGTGACGCTGATCTCTCCCCCGCCGCACCACGACATCTACTCGATCGAAGACCTCGCGCAGCTGATCTATGACCTCAAGCAGATCAACCCGCGCTGCAAGGTGACGGTCAAGCTGGTCGCCTCGTCCGGCGTCGGCACTATCGCGGCGGGCGTGGCCAAGGCCAAGGCCGACGTGATCCTTGTGTCCGGTCACAACGGTGGCACCGGCGCATCGCCGGCTACCAGCATCAAATACGCCGGTCTGCCGTGGGAAATGGGCCTGACAGAGGCGCATCAGGTCCTGTCGATGAACAACCTGCGCGACCGGATCACCCTGCGCACCGATGGGGGGCTCCGCACCGGGCGTGACATCGTCATGGCAGCGATGCTGGGGGCCGAGGAATACGGCATCGGCACCGCCGCGCTGATCGCCATGGGCTGCATCATGGTGCGCCAGTGCCAGTCCAACACCTGCCCGGTGGGCGTGTGCACCCAAGATCAGGCGCTGCGTGACAAGTTCACCGGCTCGGCGGACAAGGTGGTGAACCTGATCACCTTCTACGCGCAGGAAGTTCGTGAAATCCTCGCCGAAATCGGCGCGCGCAGCCTGAAAGAGGTCGTCGGTCGCGCCGACCTGCTCAGCCAGGTCTCGCGCGGGTCCGATCACCTTGACGATCTTGATCTCAACCCGCTGCTGATCCGCGTCGATGGCTCCGATGACATCGTCTACGACCGCGCCAAGCCGCGCAATGAGGTGCCTGACACGCTGGACGCAGAAATCGTGCGCGACGCCGCCCGCTTCCTGCAAGACGGCGAAAAGATGCAATTGTCCTACGCGGTGATGAACACCCACCGCACCGTGGGCACGCGGATTTCCAGCCACATCGTGCAGAAATTCGGGATGCGCAACGCGTTGCAGCCCGACCACCTGCACGTCAAGCTGACCGGCTCTGCCGGGCAGTCGCTGGGCGCCTTCGCCGCTCCGGGGCTCAAGCTGGAGGTATCCGGTGACGCCAACGACTACGTCGGCAAGGGCCTGTCCGGCGGTCTGATCGTCGTGCGCCCGCCGCTGGTCTCGCCGCTTGTCGCGTCTGAGAACACCATCATCGGCAACACCGTCCTTTACGGTGCCACCGACGGGCATCTCTTTGCCTGCGGTCGCGCGGGTGAACGCTTCGCAGTGCGCAACTCGGGCGCAACGGTGGTGGTCGAGGGCTGCGGCTCCAACGGATGTGAGTACATGACCGGAGGTGTGGCGGTGATCCTCGGCAGCATCGGGGCCAACTTTGGCGCCGGGATGACCGGCGGCATGGCCTATATCTATGATCCGGATGGCACCGCCTCGTCGATGATGAACATGGAGGGGCTGGTTACCTGCCCCGTCACCGTCACCGCTTGGGAAGACCAGCTGAAAGGCCTGATCACCCGCCACGTCGAGGAAACCGGTAGCCGCAAGGCAACCGATATCCTGCAGAACTGGGATCTGGAAAAGGCACATTTCATGCAGGTCTGCCCGAAAGAAATGCTGGACAAGATCCCGCACCCGCTGGGCATTGAAGGCGATCTGGCCGTTCCCGCCGAATAGACCGCTCTGCACAGATCCACCAAAAGGCCCGGTCACGCGACCGGGCCTTTTGCGTCTCCACCGGACCGGGCGCGCCGCCCCCATGTTTCTTCTGTCCGAAAATATCCCGGGGAGCGCGAGGGGCTGGCCCCTCGCCCGCGCGACATTGCATGCGGAACCACCGCTCAGGCGTTGGCGACGGGCCAAGGCTGAGCTACAGAGATTTCATGGCAGTGAAGGCAAGGAAACCGGCGCGCGGCAAGAAGCGCCCCAATGGCACGAAAGGACAACGGTCGTTTCGCCCGCTGGCCTTTGTCCGGCGTTGGCTCTGGCGCACGGCGCTTGGACTGGGGCTGCTGGCGGTGCTGGCGGTGCTGGCCTTCCGCGTGTTCAATCCCCCCACCACCCATACGATCTGGACCGAGGCCCGCCGCCTCGGCGGCGTGGACCGGACATGGGTCAACATCGAAAACGTCGCCCCGGTCATGGTGCGGTCGGTTGTGGCGGCGGAGGATGCCAATTTCTGCGCCCACTGGGGCTTTGACATGGACGCCATCCGCGCCGCGATTGAAGAAGGCGCAAACCGGGGCGGCAGCACCATCAGCCAGCAGGTCGTCAAGAACGTCTATCTGTGGCAGGCCCGCAGCTATATCCGCAAGGCGATGGAGGCGCTGCTGACCCCCCTGGTAGAGGCGCTCTGGCCGAAACGCCGTATCCTTGAGGTCTACCTGAACGTGGCCGAATTCGACGAAGGCGTGTTTGGCATCGACGCCGCCGCCCGCCACTACTTTGGCGTCGGACCTGAGGCGTTGAGCGACCGTCAGGCCGCCCTTCTGGCCTCTGTCCTGCCCAGCCCGAAAAAGCGTGAGGCGAACCGGCCCACATCCACCATGAACCGCCGCGCGGCGACCATCATGGACGGTGCCGCGCTGATCGCGCAGGACGGCCGCGCCGCCTGTTTTCAGGACTGACTGTCCCCAACCTCGCGTCCCCCCGGACCTCAGGGCCCGCCCGCGCTCGATCGGGCGCGCGGGGGTGGGTGGGTGGGGCCGCGCCGGAGCGGGGGCGGGTGGGCCCGCCCCCCTGATCAGAAGTCCAGCTTCAGCCCGTGTTCCAACTGCAGGGTCTGCGCCTCGGGCATCGAAAGACGTGTCACAACCGCGCCGCGCCCATTGGCAACCGGACGCTCCCGCGTGATGTTAAAGGTAAACCGGCGGCTGTCGTCGATCTGCTCTACATCCACCTCGAAACCCCATGTCAGACCGCTGGCCGCATCCGTCCGCTCCCAGGCAAAGGCCAGACCCAACCCGCAGTTCGCCCCATCTTCGTAAGACGACAACTCGCAGGTAAAGCGCGGGGTAAAGGCGGTGCGCATCATGCCCGACAGCGCCTCTGCCCCACCCGGAGCGGACAGGCTCTCGAACCGGATTTCCGCCGTCGCGCGCACGCCGCTGAAATCGTCCAGATCGATCACGCCATTGTGGCTCAGCCCCAGTTGCGTGGCGGTCACATCCGCATCGCCCGCCTTGGCATAGGCAAGGTCCAGACCAACCCGCGGCTTCATCACAAAGCTGTCGAATTCGCGCTGGCCAGAGATGCCAACCCCGGCGAAACCGGCCAGATAGCTGTATTGGCCCGTGGCGTTGATCGGCGCGGTTGCGGCGTCAAAGTCGATGTCGAACCTGTGCCGTCCGGCGGCCCCGGCGAGGTAGTAGTCAAGGAAGAGACCCTGCGCAAAGCTGCGCGCCCCATAAAGCCCGCCATTGACGCCAAACCCGTCGATCTTGCCATCGCCCAGACCGCTGACATCCGTCCGGCTGTAGTAGCCGCCAAGGAAGTACCCGGCGATTTCGGCGTCGCTGATGAACCGCTCACGCTGCCAGGCGAACTGGAACAGCGCCTGAACGCCGGTGTCCTCGGTCTTGTTCAGAGAGAAGGTGCCGTCAAGGATCTCTCGCGTGTCGGTGACGCAGTTGTAGGCATCGCGCCCGAATGAGCCCTGCGCCGCCCCTGTCGCGTCCTGTATCTGGACACTGCCATCGACGTCAAAGCCCTGGATCGTCCCGCACGGCAGATCACGGCCGGCCTGCAGGCGTTGCAACGCGCCTTTGGACATCCGGCTGAACGCCTTGGTCTGCGCCGTGATCGTCTCCTCAAGGTCGTCTTCAAGGATCTCGGTCAGCGGCTCGCGGATCTGGTCCACCAGGTCGTCGGTCACGGTGACCGTCGCCAGCGCCAGCGGTGCGCCGTCATAGCGGGTATCTGCGGAACTGACTACAACGGTCGGCTGACAGCTGTGCGTGCCTTCGACCTTATCATCGTCGATGGCCCGGATCGTCAGCGCCTGCGGCACCGCATAATCCGCCGCCGTAAAGGTGATGCTGGCCGGGGCCACGGTACACTGGCTGTCGCCCGCAAACCGCAGCGTGACCGGCGATGTCGGCATCCCCAGCAGCGCAAAGGTCATGGTGGCATCGTCGCCGCCGCCCTCGTTGGTGACAAGGTCCACGTTGACCACCGCGATATCGGCAAAGTCGTCATCTGCGATAGTGGCGCTGGCCGTCACCGCGGTCCCCAGCAGCGTGGTCAAATCGCCCGAGGTCACGCCGGTCAGCGTGATCTCGACCGTCTCCGGCCCCTCGATGTCGCCATCCTCCAGCACCGGCACGGTGATGGTGGCCGATGTCGCGCCCGCCGGGATCGTCACCGTGCCCGAAACCGCGGTGAAGTCGGTGCCCGAGGTGGCCGAGCCCGCAACCGTATAGGCAATCACCGTATCCACGGTCGATACACGCCCCTGCGACACGGTAAAGGTCGCGTCGGTCGGCACGCCGGTATTGGCCTCTGCCCCGTCGGTCGTGGCGGTGAGCGTCACGAGGTTTTCGGCGCATTGCGTCATCGGGATGTTGTTCGACAGCACAAACGGATCACCCGGTTCGATCACAAAGCCGGTGTAGAAGGCCGGGTTGGCCGCCAGCGAGGCATCCGCAAGGAACCCTGTCGCACCGAACTCGGACGAACCGATCACCGCCGGGTTGGCCGGCAGCAAAGAGGTCAGGTCCAGCGTGCCAGAGGACAGGCGCGCCGTGCTGGGAACACCCACAGCCGTCGGATAGCTCAGCGACATCGAATAGGTGCCCGGGCGCAGGGCGAACCACTGGATTTCACCGGTTGAACCGTCGCGGGTGATGTTGATGTCATTGAGCGTCCCCAGCGACGAATTGCTCCCCGCAGGTCCCGAGACGGTGAACCCGCCGCCGGGGATGATGCGGCCATCGTCCTCGCAGTAGAAATAGCCCTGCGGGTCGAAATCCTCATCGTCGGGGATGCCGTCGCCGTCCCGGTCGCCGGTTTCATAGATGTCGGCCACTCCGTCGCCATCCGCGTCGGGCAGCGGCGTCGGGTTGGGTGTGCCGGTCAGTTCGGCGGTGACGGTGATCGCGGTGGCCGCCGTGGACAGGTTGCCCACAACATCCGCGGCCGCGCCCGCATCCAGCGCAATCTCGACCGTGCCGTCATGATCCGGAGTCACGGTAAAGCTGTAGTCCGCGCCACTGCCCGTCAGCGCCGAGGCGGTGCCGTTGACCAGCGCGACCGAGGTCAGGTCCAGCCCGGTAACCGCCTCAGAGAAGGTCAGCGTCACTGTAAAGGGATCGGCCTGCGGCGTAACCGGACCGGTCAGCGTCGCGGTGGGCACCGCCACATCCTTGACCGCCGTATCCGTCGCATCCGCGCCGGTGTTGCCCGCCGCATCGGTCAGCGCCACCGTCAGCGTCAGGGTGCCGTCGGACAACGCCGTCAGGTCCAGCCCGCTGATCTGGTCACTGGCGCTGGCGATGGTGCCCGTGCCGCTGACCGGCGTTCCGCCGCCGTCAGAGGTGATCGTATAGGCATAGCCCGTCCCCACCTCGGCCCCGGCAAAGGTAAAGCTGACCGCCGTCTGGTTGCCCGCATTGACCGGGTCCTGATCGAAGGCCGCGCTGTACCCGCTGGGCGCTGTGGCGTCCTTGGTCGCGCTGGCACTGGCCTGCGGGGCCGCGTTGCCCGCCGCGTCAGAGACATCGGCCGTCAGGGCAAGCGCCCCATCCGCAAGGCCCGACAGGTCCAGCGTCGCCGTCCACAGACCGCCCGTGACGGTCGCGGTGCCGGTGACAGACCCCGCCGCGCCATCGCTGACGACAATCGAGACCACCGCCCCATCGGCCAGATCGGTCGAGGTGCCGGACACGGGTGTGGCAAGCGCCTCTGCCGCATTGACCACGTCATCGCCCGCAATCGGGGTGTCGATGGCGACGGTGGGCAGGGTTGCGTCCTTGACCGCCGTATCGGTCGCATCCGTGCCGGTGTTGCCCGCCGGATCGGTCAGCGCCACGGTCAGCGTCAGTGTGCCGTCGGCAAGGCCGCTCAGGTCCAGCCCGGCGATCTGGTCGGTCGCCGTGGCGATGGTGCCCGCGCCACTGACCGGCGTGCCGCCGCCGTCGGAGGTGATGGTATAGGCAAAGCTCGTCCCCACCTCGGCCCCGGCAAAGGTAAAGCCGGTCGAGGTGTGATTGCCCGCATTCACCGGATCGTCGTCAAAGCTGGCGCTGTAGCCGGTCGGCGCGACAGAGTCCTTGGTCATCGCGGCGCTCGCCTGCGGCGCTGGGTTGCCCGCCGCGTCCGTTGCGTCCGCTGTCAGGCCAAGTGTCCCATCGGCAAGCGGGCTCAGGTCCAGCGTGACAGTCCAGATTCCGCCGGTGACGGTGGCCGCCCCGGTGACAAGGCCCGCAGCGCCATCGCTGACGGCCACGGTAACCGTGGTGCCGTCCAGCAGATCCGTCGAGGTGCCGGAGATCACGACCGCCGCCGCCTCTGCCCCGTTGACCACGTCATCACCCGCCAGCGGTGCATCGAGTGTCAGACCGGGGGCGGTAGCATCCTTGGTGGCGGTGTCGGTCGCCGCCGCGCCGGTGTTGCCCTTGAAATCGGTCAGCGTAACGCTCAGCGTCAGGGTGCCATCGGACAGGCCCGACAGGTCGATGCCCGTCACCTGATCCGTGGCCGTAGCAATGGTGCCAGTGCCGGTGACCGCTGCACCGCCGCCGTCAGAGGTGATGCTATAGGCAAAGGTGACATCGGTTCCGGGCGCGCCCGGTCCGACCTCGGCATCCGCAAAGGTAAAGCTCGCCGCTGTTTCATTGGCGATGTTCACCGGGTCCTGATCCAGCGTGGCGGTATAGCCCGCAGGTGCCGTGGTGTCCTTGAGGAAACTGGTCGAGGCCGATGAGGTGTTGCCAGCGGCGTCGATGATCACCGCCGTCAGGGTGATCGCCCCGTCGGCAAGCGTGGTCAGGTCCAACGCATCGGTCCAGCTGTGCGCAGGCGCGGGACCGGCGGTCAGGCCGGTGGTGACCGACACGCTGCCCGATGCACCATCGGTGGCGGTCAGGACAACCTGCACCGCGTCCGCCGCGTTCAGCGCCGTGCCCGATGCGGTGAATGCCGCCGCCTCTGCCGCGTTTACGGCGTTGTCGAAAAAGCTGGTCGCGCCCGCCGCAGGATCGGCGATCTGGATCGACGGGGCCTCGGTGTCCTTGGTCAGCGCGGTGGTCGCCTGCGCCGCCGGGTTGCCTGCCGGATCGGTGACGTCGGCGGACAGGTCATAGCTGCCATCCACCAGCGCCGCGATGTCAAAGCTCAGGCTCCACGCGCCCGCCGTGACCGTGGCGTCGCGGTTGTAGACAGCCGCCAATGCGCTGTCGCGCAGGATCAGACGGACAATTGTGCCATCGGCAACGCCGGTGGCGGTGCCCGAGACAGTAAAGGAACCCGCCTCAGCCGCGTTGATCACGTCATCGCCTGCGATGGGTCCGTCGATGGTGACCAGAGGGACGTCGGCGTCCTTGCTGGCAGTCGCGGTGGCCTGCGGGGCGGGGTTGCTCGCCGCGTCCGAGGCGTCAGCGGTCAAGCTCAACGCGCCGTCCGCCAGCCCCGACAGGTCCAGCGTGAGGGTCCAGACGCCGCCCGCGACATTGGCCGTGCCTGTGGCAAGGCCCGCGCCGGTGTCGGTCACGTTGACAGTTACGACGGTGCCATCGGCAAGGTCGGTGGCGGTGCCCGAGACGGTCACAACCGCAGCCTCTGCGGCATTGACCACCCCGTCCCCGGCCAGCGGAGTGTCGATGGTCAGACCGGGCGCGACGGTATCCTTTGTCGCGGTGCCGGTGACGGCGCTTCCCGGGTTGCCGGCAGGATCGGTCAGGATCGCCGTGACAGTCAGCGTGCCGTCGCCCAATGAGCTGAGGTCAAGCCCCGTCACATTGACCGTTGCGCTCGCTGCGGTGACCGTAGCGGGAGTGACAATCGTCGCCCCGTTGTCGGAACTGATCCGCAACGCGACGGTTGCCCCCACTTCGGCCCCGCTGATGGTGATATCGATCGCCGTATGGTTCGACAGGTTCACCGGGTCCTGATCAAAGGCGATGGTGTAGCCGGTGGGGGCGGTGGTATCCAGCGTCCCCGTGGCCGTCGCCTGCGGCGATGGATTGTTCGCCTGGTCGTAGCCGATGGCCACGACGCTGATCGGACCGTCGGTGAAGAACGTCAAGTCAAACGGCAAGGTCCAGACACCGCCCGTGACGGTTGTGCTCAGCCCGGCAACGGTGACGCCATTCCCGGTCAGCGAGATATCGACAAGGCTGCCGTCCGGCATACCCATCGACGTCCCCGACAGGACAAAGCCGGCGGCCTCAGCCGCATTCACAAAACCATCGCCGGACAGGGGTGTGTCGATGGCAACCGCCGGGGCCAGCGTGTCCTTGGCAACCGTGTCGGTGGCATCCGTGCCGGTGTTGCCCGCCACATCCGTCAACGCGACCGTCAGGGTCAGTGTGCCGTCGCCAAGGCCCGACAGGTCCAGCCCGCTGACCACATCGGTGATCGTGGCAATGGTGCCGGTGCCGGTGACAGCCGCGCCGCCGCCATCCGAGGCGATGCTATAGGCATAGCCCGCGCCAACCTCGGCACCCGCGAAGGTAAAGCTCATCGCCGTCTGGTTCGCGGCGTTCACCGGGTCCTGATCAAAGGCGACCGTATAGCCGGCAGGGGCGGTGGCGTCCTTGGTGGTGGTATCCGTGGCCGCCACGCCCGTGTTGCCCGCCACATCGGTCAGCGTCACCGACAGGGTCAGCGTCCCGTCGCCAAGACCGGAGACGTCGATGCCGGCGATCTGGTCCGTGGCTGTCGCGATGGTGCCGGTGCCGGTGACCGCCGCGCCACCGCCGTCCGAGGTGATGCTATAGGCAAAGCCCGCGCCGACCTCGGCCGCCGCAAAGGTATAACTGACCGCCGTCTGGTTGGCCCCGTTCAACGGGTCCTGATCGAAGGTGGCGGTATAGCCCGCAGGGGCCGTGGCATCCTTGGTGGCGGTGTCCGTGACCGCCGCGCCGGTGTTGCCCGACGTATCGGTCAGCGTCACCGACAGCGTCAGCGTCCCGTCGCCAAGGCCCGAAACGTCGATCCCCGAAATCTGGTCCGTGGCCGTCGCGATGGTGCCCATGGTGGTCACCGGCGCGCCGCCCCCCGACGAGGAGATCGCATAGACATAGGTACTCCCGACCTCGGCCCCGGCAAAGGTAAAGCTGACCGCCGTCTGGTTGGCCCCGTTCACCGGGTCCTGATCAAAGGTGGCCGCATAGCCCGCAGGGGCCGTGGCATCCTTGGCGGTGGTGGCCGTGGCGTCCGCCCCGGTGTTGCCCGCCGGATCGGTCAGCGCCACGGTCAGCGTCAGCGTCCCGTCCGCCAGCCCGGACACATCGACGCCGGTGATCTGGTCCGTCGCCGTGGCGATGGTGCCGATCCCTGCGACCGGCGCGCCGCCCCCCGATGAGGTGATGCTATAAGCGAAACCCGCGCCCACCTCAGCCGCTGCAAAGGTAAAGCTGATGCTGCCCTCATTGCCGCTGTTCACCGGGTTCTGATCAAAGGCAACTGTATAGCCGGACGGCACCGTGACATCCTGCGCCGTGCCGCTGACGGTAAAGTCATAGGGCGCCTCATCGACGTCATTATTGCCCAGCGAGAGGTCAAAGCTGAACGGCAGGCTGATGGTGGGATCGGTCTGGATCGCCGCTGCGGGCGTGTACAGAATGGTGATCGTTGTGCTGCCGCCGATTGGAACCGTGGTCGCCAGCGGGCCGGTGACACTGTCCACCACCACGTTGCTGGCCCCGGAAATCACCGGCGCTGCGGCAAGGGTCAAGGCATCCGTGCCGGTGTTGGAAACGGTTAACGTCAACGTCTGCTGCGCGCCCGCATCGGGTGTCCCCTGATCCAGCGTGCCGCCGTCGGCAACCGCCCCGCCGACAGAGCCGGAAATACCGATTTCCGGTGTGATCACGGTCAGCGTCGCCGCCGCCGTGCCGGAGTTGCCCAGCGAAGAGGTCAGATCCCCGGACAGGTTGTTGAAGGTCCCCGCCGCGCTTGGCGTGACATCGACACTGACAGTACAGCTCGCCGAGGCGGCAAGGCTGCCGCCGGTGTAGCTGACGCTGCCTGCGCCGCCGGTGGCGGTCAATGTGCCGCCGGTACAGGTGGTCGATGCGTTGGGTGTCGCCGCAACCGCCAGATTGGCGGGCAGCGTGTCGCTGAAATCAAGCGCCGTGGCCGCAAGGATCGACCCGCTGTTGTCGACGGTGAACGTCAGCGTCGAGGACTGGCCAAGGTTGATACCCGCCGGTGAAAACGCCTTGGCGAAACCCGGTTGCGGGACAACGGTCACGCTGTCGCTGGCGGTGCCAGAGTTGCCCATCGAAGAGGTCAGATCACCCGAGGTGTTGGTCAGCGCGCCGGTTGCGGTGCCGGTCACATCGACCGCCAAGGTACAGGTGCCGCCGCCTGTCAGGCTGCCGCCGGTGTAGCTGATGACCCCTGCCCCGCCCGTCGCGGTCAGGGTGCCGCCGGTACAGGTGGTCGCCGCATTGGGCGTCGCCGCCACTTGCAAGCCCGCAGGCAGTGTATCAGTGAAATCCAGCGCCGAGGCGGTCAGCGTCGCGCCCGAATTGTCGATGGTAAAGGTCAGCGTGGTGGAAAAGCCCTGCGCGATGGCCGCATCGGTAAAGGCCTTGGCAAAGCCCGGCTGCGGCTCAACCACAAGGGTGTCCGACGCGGTGCCGGAATTGCCCAGAGACGAGGTCAGATCGCCGGTGGTGTTCACATGGCTGCCCAGCGCGGTGCCAGTCACATCCACCTCGACCAGACAGCTTGTTCCGCCGTTCAAGAACCCGCCGCTCAGGCTGATGGCGCTGCCGCCCCCCGGGGCGGTCAGCGTGGCACTGGCGCAGTTGGTCGTCGCGTTCGCAGGGGTGGCGATTTGCAACCCGGCAGGCAGGGTATCGGTGAAGGCCACCGCACTCGCCGCCCCGCTGGAGGCACTGTTGTCGATGGTCAGGGTCAGCGTCGATGAGAACCCGAGCGGGATCGCGCTGTCGGCAAAGCTCTTGGTGAAATTCGGCTGCGGCACAACGGTCAGCGTCTTGGACGCGGTGCCGGAATTGCCGAGCGATGAGGTCAGATCGCCGGTGGTGTTGGTCAGGACGCCGGTGGCGGTGGTGGTCACATCGACCGAGATCGCACAGGACGATCCCCCGCCCAGCGATCCGCCGGTATAGCTGATCGCCCCGCTGCCCGCCGTGGCGGTCAGGGTGCCGCCGGTACAGTTGTTCGAGGTATTGGCCGGGGTCGCGACAATCATGCCCGCAGGCAGATTGTCGGTGAAATCCAGACTTGTCGCGGCCAGCGACGACCCAGCGTTGTCGATGCGAAAGCTGAGCGATGTCACCAGCCCGACGCCGATGGGATCGGTTCCGAACGACTTGGAAAAGACCGGCTGCGGCACAACGGTCAGCGTGTCGGTCGCCGTACCGGAATTGCCCAGCGATGAGGTCAGGTCGCCGGTGGTGTTGACCTTTGCGCCGGTCGAGGTGGGGGTCACGTCAACCGCCACGGTACAAGAGGCCGCCCCCGCAAGGCTGCCGCCGGTATAGCTGATCACGCCGGTGCCGCCGGTGGCGGTCAACGTGCCGCCGGTACAGGTGGTCGTGGCATTGGGCGTTGCGGCCACTTGCAGGCCAGCGGGCAGGTTGTCGGTGAAATCCAGTGCCGATGCGGCCAGAGTGGCGCCGGTGTTGTCCAAGGTAAAGGTCAGGCTTGTGGTCTGGTTGACACCGATCGTGCTGGCGGCAAAGGCCTTGGCAAATGTCGGCAGCGGCTCAACCACAAGGGTGTCCGACGCGGTGCCGGAATTGCCCAGCGTCGAGGTCAGGTTGCCGGTGGTGTTCACATGGCTGCCCAGCGCGGTGCCGGTGACATCCACCGCCACCGTACAGGAGGCCGAGGCCGTCACGGTGCCGCCGGTATAGCTGATCACGCCGGTGCCGCCACTCGCCGTCAGGCTACCGCCGGTACAGGTGGTCGAGGCATTGGGCGTCGCCGCCACCTGCACCCCGGCGGGCAGGTTGTCGGTAAAGCTGAGAGAGGTCGCCTCAATGATCGACGCAGAATTGTCCACGGTAAAGGTCAGCGTGCTGGTCTGGCCCTGCGCGATGGTTGCATCGGCAAAGACCTTGGCGAACCCCGGTGCGGGCACGATGGTCAGCGTGTCGCTCACCGCCTCCTCAGAGGCCACGCCAGCAATGAAAAGCGGGCTGGTGGTGTTGGTATAGACCCCGGGCGTTGCCGATCCGGGCAGGCTGATCGTGGCCGTCAGTGTACAGGTGTTGCCCGCCGCGATGTTGCCACCGCTGAAGGTCAGGAAAGAGGTGCCGGTAAAGGTGCCGCCGCCACAGCCGGCGCTGGCCGATAGCCCACCCGCCAGCGTGCCGCTCAGCATGGCGTCCAGATCGTCGGTAAAGCCGACGTTCGAGGCAGTCGCCGTCGGGCTGGCATTCTGGATGGTGAACGTCAGGGACGTGGTGCCGGACGCCGGGGCGGCCAACGGAGTCAGATCCTTGGCAAAGACCAGGTCGATGTCGGGGGTGACGGTGATCGTGTCCGTCGCCGCCGCGCCGGACACCGCCGCGCTACCGACCATGCCGGTCACCGCGCTGGTTGTATTGGTCGCGTTGCTGGCGGGGGCACTCACCGGGATCTGCAATGTCGCGGTGACGGTGCAGGTCGCGCCGGGCGTCAGGGTGCCCGTTGACAGGTCCAGCACCGTGGCCGTGCTGGCTGCGGTGCTGCCGCAGGTCGCGGACTGCGACAGGATCGTGGCCCCCGACAGCATGGCGTCGATATCATCCGTAAAGGCGACATCGGTGACCGTACGGGTCGTCGAGTCGTTGGTGACCACGATGCTGATGTCCACGGTATCGCCAGCGGTCACCGTCGATGCCGCAAAGCTCTTGGTCATCGACAACAGGTTGCTGTCGATCACCAGCTTCGCGACTCCGTCGACGGACACCCCGACCCCACCGACAGAGCCGGAGGTCTGCGCCGTGACGGCGTAGGACCCGTCCGCCGCCGCCGCCGGCACCCGGACCAGAATGGTAAAGGAACAGGACGCGCCGCCCGCCACATTGCCGCCGGTCATGATGACAGTGGTGGTGCCCGACAGCGAACTGCCCGTGCCGCAGGGATCGGTCGGAAGCGGCGCTTCGGCCGCCAGACCGGACAGCGCGGAACTCAGCGAACTTATCAGGAAAATGCCTGTCGCGTCCCCGGTGCCGGGCGCATTGGGGTTGGTGATCGTGACATCCAGACCGATCAGATCATCCGGCAACGCCGAGGTTGTGTCGAAGGCGAACGACAACTGATAAGGCTCGACCGTACCGATAAACAGTGTATCCGTCGCCGCCGGCGCGGTTGTCGCCGCGCTGCCTGCGGTGGCGGTCAGGGTCGAGGACGTGTTGGTCACCTCGGCGCCGGGATCGCCCGCGCCCAGTGTCACATCGATGACGATGGTACAGCTACTGTCCGGGGCCAGCGTGCCGCCGGAATAACTGAATGTCCCGTCGACCACTGCGGCGCCCGAGGGATCGCTTGTCGCCCCGGCCCCGGTGCCGCCGCAGGTGTTAGAGGTAAGCCCGGCAAAGGTCGATCCGGCGTGGAAGACGTGCAGGTCGTCGGTAAAGGCGATGGCCGTTGCCACACTGACCGATTCCGCCGCGCTGGAGATGGTAAAGGTCAACGACACGGTCTCGCCCGGCTGGGCGTTGTCCTGTCCAAACAGCTTGGACAGGGTCAGATCCGCGCCGCCCTCGACGGTCAGCGTATCGCTTGCGGTCGGTCCGGACACGACCGACGCACCATTGTTGTAGGACAGCGGCCCGGTGGTTGTCGGGTAGTCGCCGATCGTCTCGCTTATGTCGGTCTGAAAGGTGACGTCGATGACGCAGCTTGCGCTGGCCGCCAACTGCCCGCCGGTGAGGTTCAGGAAGGGCGTGCCGGAGACCGTGTTGACAAAGACAAAAGAGCCCGAGCCACACAGGTTGGAGCCGGTGCCGCCGGCGACCGTGGCCGAGGTGAAAGAGATGTCATGCGCAAAGGCAAGGTCGGTCACCGTTGTCGTGGCAGAGGCATTGGTGATCGTGTAGCGCGCGTTGAAGGTATTGCCCGGCAGGACCGGATCGTCGGTGAACTCCAGCGTAAAGGTCGGCTGGTCGATCGTCGCACTTGCGACCTCCAGCGTGTCGGTGGCCGGGTTGCCGGTGAACCCGGTGCCGCCCAGCGACCCGGTCAGCGAGGAGGTCGTATTGGCATAAGACCCGCCAGCGGTGCCGCCGGGCACAGTCACCTGAACCGAAAAGCTGCAATTCGATCCCGGCGCAAGCGTGCCGCCGGAGAAGGTCAGAACCGAAGAGCCGCTGATCGTCGACCCGGTGCCGCAAGGATCGCTGGGCAGCGAGGCGGCCGCCACGGTCGCACCAGAAAGCATGGCATCCAGATCATCGGTAAAGGTTATCCCGGTGGCGGAAAAATCCCTGTCGCCGTTGGAGATATGGAATTCCAGCGTCGCGGTCCCGCCGGGGTTGGCCACACCGTCCGGAAAGAACTTTTGCAACTGCGGCGTGCCTGTGGGCAGTCCGGTGACACTCAACGAGGCAAGGCTTTTGCCGTAGCTGTCGGAAAAGGTCGCCAGATCCCCGGACAGCAGGGTATATGTGCCCGCCGAGGTCGCCTTGAGGTTCAGCGAGATGCTACAGGTTGTCCCGCTGAGCAAAGTGATGCCAGAGACAGAGATAGAGCCGCCGCTGGCGGTCACGTTGGGCGGAAATGCACAGGTCGACACGTCGACATTGGGGGCCGGGGCCACCGTAACGCCCGACGGCAGATTCTCGACAAAGCTGGCGCCGTTCACAAAGTTGCCGTTGGCGGTGTTGTCGATCAGGTAGGTCACCCGCGTGGTGTCATTGATGGCGACAGACGACGCGGACAGCGATTTGCTGAAGGTCGGCCCGTCAGCGGCCGCATTCACCGTCAGGGTTGAGGTGGCCGTACCAGAGTTGCCTTGATCAGAGGTGAAATCGCCGCTGGTGATGATTTGGCTGCCAACAGTGGTCGACGTGACCAGAACCGACACCGAGCAGCTTCCAAAGGACCCGATAGACACCGTGCTGACGGTCAGCACGGTTCCGCCATCGGGGGCTGTGGCGGTTGCACCCGCACATCCCGTCGAGACGTCCAGACCCGAGGGCGTCGCAAAGGTGACACCCGCCGGCAAGGTGGTGGTGAACGCGCCACTGACCAGCGGGGATCCGACCCCGTTGACGATATCGTAGGTCAGTGTCGAAACCGACCCTTCGCTGATCGTGTCCGGAGACAGGTTTGAACTGAACGTGGCCTGCGCCTGTGCGGCGGATGCTGCCAGCAGCGAAAAGACCCAGAGTGCAAAAATTCGACCCAGATTCTGACCAACCGACATTCAAATTCCTCCTTGGGCGCCACGCCAGACGCCTGCCCGCGCGCGCTGAAATGAGGCGCGGGACCAACTGGTATGCTGCATATTTCACAATTTCGTAGCCGAGCCGTTGACCTCTGGGAAGGCTACAGACCAAAACCTGTCAAATTCTACCGATGCGCGAAATGAAGTGCGACTTTCCGGCGACACCCCTTAACTTCGCACTCTAACCCCAAGCGTTTAAAAGCTCGTTTTGGATCAAGGGGAATGCTCTGTCTTTTTCCCCTCAAGGGGCGACCAGCGTTTGCAGGTCGAAAATCGGCAGCAGCACCGACAGCACGATCACCAGCACCATTGCGCCAACCAGCATCATCAGCGCCGGCTCCATCAGCGCGGCAATGCGCTTGCGCTGAGTCGACAGGCCGTTTTCCACCAAGGCCGCCGCGCGCCCCGTCATCCGCGCCAACCGGGCCGACACTTCGCCTGCGCCGATCAACTGGCGCGCCACGGGCGGCACCACGCTCAGCGCCGTCAGCGCGGTAGACAGCGATTCCCCGGCGTGAATGGCCTCTGCCACCTTGTCGGATTCCGCTCGAAAACGGCTGATGGTCAGGACCGACCCCGCGCTTTCCACTGCAATCGGCACCGTGTGGCGCGCATCCAGCACCAGCGCCAGCGTGCGCAGGTATTGCACAGCCGCGCCCTGCCGCATCAGCGTGCCCACCACCGGCAGCCGCAGGAACGCCCTGTCGCGCGCATCGCGCAGCGACTGCACCCGCCCGCTGATCACGCCAAAGGCGATCAGCGCCAGCGCGACCCCGCCCAGCAGCGCCATATGCCCCTCGATCCAGCGCGACAGCGCCATCATGCGCCGCGTCAAATCCGGCAAGGGGCGGCCAGAGGTTTCAAACAGCGCCACGATCTCGGGTGCGACGGTGACAAACAGCACCCCCGCCACCAGCACAGAGACCACCGCCACAAACGCCGGATAGACCAGCGCCGAGCCCAACTGCGCCCGGTCGCTGCGCGCGGTCTCAAGATGCTCTGCCAGACTGTTGAAAACGTTTGACAACTCCCCCGCGCGCTCACCTGCCTGCACGGCGGCCAGATAGTAACGCGGGAACCCCGCGCCGCTGGTTTCCAACGCCACCGACAGCGGTTCTCCTTCCAGCAGGGCGGCCTGCGCGCGGGCCACCACCTGATCCAGCGCCGCCGTGCTGCCCGCGCTTTTCAGCGTGCCCAGCGCGTCGTCCACCGCCATCTCGGCGCTCAGCAGCACCGCCATCTGGCGGGTAAAGACCGCCTGCAAATCGCGCGACAACCGCGCCGGACCAAAGCCAAGGCCAAAGCCCCGTCCCCGCGCCGCGCGCCCGCGCGACCGCGCCGTCAGGTCAGAGACATACAGCCCCTGCGCCTTGAGCTGCTCCGAGGCATCGACCTCGGTCTCGGCAACAACCGTGCCCGCCTTGCGTTTCCCCTCGGCGGTGTAGGCGACATAGGCAAAGGCCCTCATCCGCCATCCCCGACCACGCGCAGGGCCTCGGCAAGGCTGGTCTGCCCGGTGGCCACTGCCCGCAGCGCCTGCCCGATGAGGCGGTCACGCGGCTCCAGCGTGCTTTTCCACAACGCCCCCTCGCCCGCGCCATAGTTGATCGCCTCGCGCAGGTCCTCATCCACCGGCAATATCTCGAAAATCCCGATCCGCCCGACATAGCCCGCCCCGTTACAGGCCGGACAGCCCTTGGCCACATAGACCGCCGTGGGCAGCGGCATGTTGGTCATATCGAACTGCCGCGCCTCCGATTCCGTCGGCGCATGTGGCTGGCGGCAGGTCTGGCACAAGCGCCGCAACAGCCGTTGCGCGATGACCCCGCGCAGCGTGGCCGAGATCAGGAAATTCTCCAGCCCCAGATCGCGCAGCCGCACCACGGCGGCAACCGAGCTATTCGCGTGCAGCGACGAGAACACCAGATGCCCGGTCAGCGCCGCCTGCGCGGCGGTGCTGGCGGTCTCTCCATCGCGGATTTCCCCCACAAGGATCACATCCGGGTCCTGCCGCAGCGTCGCCCGCAGCCCGGCGGCAAAGGTCATGCCGATCTCGGCGTTGATCTGGGTCTGGGAGATCCCCGTCAGGTCATATTCGATCGGGTCCTCGACCGTGACGATATTGCGCTCTTCGCGATCCGCCAGCTTGAGCAGCGAATACAGCGTCGTCGTCTTGCCCGCGCCCGTCGGGCCGGTGGCAAGGATGATCCCGTTCGGCGTGGCGGCCAGCTTTTCCAACAGCGCAATCTGCACCTGATCCAGCCCCAACTGCTCCAGCGGCATCAACCCCGCCGCCCGGTCCAGAATCCGCAGCACGATCCGCTCACCGTAATTGCCCGGCAAGGAACTCACCCGCGTGTCAATCATCCGCCCGCCCAGCCGCAAGGGAATCCGCCCGTCCTGCGGCAGGCGCGTCTCGGCGATGTCCAGCCCCGCCATGACCTTTAGCCGCGAGACCACCCGTTTCACCGGCACATCCGCCCGGTCCATCACCGTCTGCAAAAAGCCGTCGATGCGCATCCGCGCGCGCAGCCCCCCCTCATGCGGCTCGATATGCAGGTCCGACGCGCCGTCCAGCACCGCCTTGCGCAGCAACTGGTTGACCAACTGGATCACCGGCGCCTCCTCGGCGTCCTCCAACAGATCGCGCCCGCGCCGCTGCCCGGCATCATCCACAAGGTCAAAGCTCACCCCCTGCGCCTCACCATCGCGCTTGGCGCTGTGGTACAGCCGCGCCAGCACCGACTCGAACCCCGCCGCATCCGGCGTGTCCAGCGGGGCCGCCAGCCCCGCGCGCCGCTGCGCCTCGCGCAGGCCGGTCAGCGTGGCCGCCGGCCCCGCCACCACCCGCAGACCGTCCAAGGCGACCCCGTGGTCGCGCGCAAAGGCATAGGGCAGCACCGGCAGCGGCTCCGGCGCGATCAGCAACAGCGGTTCCTCAGGGGTCTTGGTCATCCGGTCGTGTGTCCCGCGCAAAAGGTGCGTCCCCTTTGTGCCCTCAACACCACCGCCACCGCAACGGTCTTTCCCAACCGCTTGCAATGCTTGACAAACCGGGCCGCCATTAACCTTATGGGCCAGAGCGGGGCACAGATCAGGCATGACATCAACCAAGACCGGAATGGACGGGCCGAAACCGGAATATCCGGATCAGGACCAGATCGCCGCCTATGGCGCGATCTCCTTTCTTTACATGCGTGCGCCCAAATATGACCGGATTTCCTTTTCCGACATCCGCCTGCTGATTCAGCCGCCCGTTGACCTGCGGTTCTACCACATTCGCAACATCGAGGGCGTGCCGCGCGCCGCCATCACATGGGCCTTTCTGTCACCAGAGGCCGAGGCAAAGCTGATCAACGGACAGATGATCGCCCCGCGCGACTGGGCCTCGGGCACACAGGCGTGGATCATGGAACTGATCGCCCCCTACCCGGGGTCAAACCTTGGCGCGAGACTGACAAAGTCCTTTCTCAAAACGCTGGGGCCGGACCACCTGACCGCCCGGTTTCCGCGCTTTGCCTCCCCCGGCGTTCTTAAACACGTCACCGAATTTCGCCGCGATGGCCCGGACAAGTGGACAAGCCACCGCATCCCGGCCCGCGAATTTGACACCATTTCATAAGGAAAAAACCTATGGGTTCAGTTGGCTCCATGCAACTCACCAGCCCCTCAGTCGCGGCGTCAAGCACGACTTCAGAAGGCACGACCGACGACACCTATACCTACGATGTCGATTTCAGCGTCGTAGGTCCGACATTTGTCTTCACCGGCGACTTCGAGTTTGTCGACGGGGGAAGTGACAGCGGCTACAGCTTTTCACCGTCAGGATCGTTTCCCGGGACGTTCAACCTCAACGCCGCCGACGGGACATTCACCTACACCGTCACGGCAGCACAGGTGCAATCCAGCGGCCTCAACAGCCACTCTGGCACGGTGCAGGGCAACAGCAGCTTCGGCGGCATCGATATTGACACGCTGAATTTCAACTTCACCCTCTGTTTTGCCGCTGGCAGCGGCATCGCCACGCCCACCGGCGAACGCCCGGTCGAAGATCTGGCGATTGGCGATCTCGTGACCACCGCCGAGGGCCGCAGCGTGCCGGTCAAATGGATTGGCCGCACCAGCATCAGCCCGATGTTCAAACCCGCCGACCGGCTGGAACCAGTGCGCATCCGCGCGGGTGCCTTTGCGCCGGGCGTACCCAACCGCGACCTGACTGTCACCGCCGATCACGGCATGGTGCTGGACGGCATGGTCATCACGGCGGGCGCTTTGGTCAACGGCACCTCGGTGCAGTGGGTCGACTGGCGGCGCTTTGGCCAGACCATCGCCTATTACCATGTCGAGACGGACGCGCACGATGTGATCCTCGCCAATGGCGCGGCGGCGGAAACCTATGTCGATTACGTGGCGCGCAGCAGTTTCGACAATCACGCCGAATATCTCGCGCTTTATGGCGTTGATACCACGATTCCAGAGATGCCCCTGCCCCGGATCAGTTCCGCCCGGATGGTCCCGGCATCTCTGCGGGACCGCCTGTCCGAAGGGGCGACAACCGCCGCCTAGGGGCGGCTCCCACCCACCATTTGCGCGCATTCTGTAACGTCGGTCTCAGGCCCTTGGCCACGCGAGGGCTTGACTCTTTTGGCGTCGGGGAAAAGGTTACCAAGAGATTAATCAAACCTTAATCTGCTGTGCCGCCGGGCCTATGTGTCCCGCGCATTTTACCGGGGCGTCTATCGCGGCGCAAACCCGGTTCCTAACAGACCAAATCGTACTCAAAACCCATTGTTTCGGGAAACTACATGGCCACCTATACCGCACTCAATTACTTCAGATATGAATTCGATTCCGGTACAACCTACACCTACCTGAGTCAGGAACTTCCATCGACTTTCACCTACGACGATCAAGAGGCCGACACGACCTTTGAGGTCGGGGACGACATCAATTCAAACTCAGTGACCGCGATCTTTCTGGGGACGCTGGAGCTGCCCTTGGCCGGTGGCGGGACCACCGTGGCGATGGTTGCCGAAATGAGCAGCGTCCCCACAAGTCAACGAATCCTGATCCTGTCAGAGAACGTCGATCCGGCAAACGTGACTTTGCCTTCCAGCATCGACCTCAACACTTTGAACACCAGCGATTTCACCACTTGCTTTGCGGCGGGCACGCAAATCGCGACCCCAAACCGCCACCGTGCGGTCGAGGATCTGCATATCGGCGACCTGATCCTGACAGCGGATGGTCGGAAGGTGTCCGTCAAATGGATCGGGCGTCAGACGATCCTCAAGCAGTTTCGCGGCGACCGGGCGCGGCTGGTCCGCATCCGCCAAGGCGCGTTGGGCGGTGGGCTGCCCACGTCCGACCTGATGGTCACGGCGGATCATGGGATGGTGCTGGACGGATTTGTGGCAAATGCCTCTGCGCTGGTCAACGGACACGGCATTGACTGGGTGCCGCTGGCAGACCTGCCCGACCGCTTTACCGTCTTTCATATCGAGACCGCGGCACATGACGTGATCCTCGCCAATGGCGCGGCGGCGGAAACCTACATCGACTACGTGGCGCGCAGCAGTTTCGACAATCACGCCGAATATCTCGCGCTTTATGGCGTTGATACCTCGATTCCAGAGATGCCCCTGCCCCGGATCAGTTCCGCCCGGATGGTCCCGGCGCATCTGCGCGCACGCCTGTCCGAACAGGTGACGGACGCCGCCTGAGGGGGGCCTGTTCCGCGCCCGGCTGTCAGCCCGGCGCGGGCGCAAACCCTAAGACTTCGTAAAAACGCCTCTGTAAGCCATTGATTTTTCACACCCCCGAGTCTGTCCACACGTGGACAGCCCAAAAGGTCACTCCGAAAATTTCAACCGGCTGGGCAGCGGCGGATAGTTTTTCGTCTCCGCCGCGCGATCAATAAAGGTCGCGTCAAACGGCTGGTTCAGATCGGCCCCATCAAAGGGCAGCGCCCCCAGAGGGGTCTGCGGAAAACGCGTGCTGTCCTCGGGCTGGATCGCAAGGCTCGCCTTCTTCGCCTCCCGTGCCAGCTCACGCGTCAGCCGCGTCGCCTCCTTGTCCGAGGACACGATCCGGGGCCGCAACAGCACCAGCAAGACCCGCTGGTTCTTGGTCCCTGATTTGCCCCGGAACAGCCCGCCCACGACGGGCAACTTCGAAATCCCCGGCACCCGCTGAGAACTGGAGCCAAAGCCGTTCTCCAGCAAACCGCCCAGCATGATCACGTTGCCGTCACGCACCAGAACGGTGGTCGACAGCGCCCGCTTGGCGGTGATCTCTCCGCCCGCCGATGAGACCGCATTGGTGAGGTTCGATACCTCTTGCTTGATCACCATCCGGACGGTCCCGTCCGCATTGATCTGCGGCGTCACGTTCAGCGTCAGGCCCACGTCTTGCCGTTCAATCGTCTGGAACGGTTCATTCACCGCGCCCTGCCCCACCTGCGTGAACTGCCCGGTCACAAAGGGCACGTTCTGGGCCACCACAATCTCTGCCTCCTGCCCGTTCAGCGTCAGGATCGAAGGCGTCGACAACAGCCGCGTGCTGCGGGTCTCGGCGATGGCCGTCAGCAGGCCCGCGATCCCGGTGGAGTTGTCCCCTGCCCGCCCGCCGATCACGCCGCCGTTGCCGGGGTTGGCCACGTCGCCGTTCAGAACGGTGGACACGAGGCTGGTCAGACTGGGCCGTCCTTCCAAGGCAAACTGCACCCCACCGATGATCGCATCATTCAGGATCGCGCCGAACTGCACCGACAGGTCTGAAAATCCGTCCACCGACATCTCAAAGATCACCGCCTCGACCAACACCTGCGTCGGGCGGCGGTCCAGATGGTGCACCATGGCGACGATGTCCTGCATCTGGTCAGCAGGGGCGGAGATCAGCAGCGAATTGGTGCCCGGCTCCGGCACGATGCGGATTTGCCCGCCGGTCCCGCCTGTGTCCGCCCCCTGAAAGCTGCGCAACACCACATCCGCCAGCGTCGCCGCCTGCGCATAGTTGATCTGAACCACGCGGCTTTGCTGGTTGTTCTGTTGCGCGTCCAGACGGCCCGACAGGATGCGGATCTGTTCGCGCAGGTCCAGCGGCCCCAGCACCAACAATGCGTTGGAGCGCGCATCAACGCTGACGCTGGCGCCATCAGGGACAATGCCCATGGACTGGATCACCTGCAACACCTCACGCGCGTCGGCATTGCGCAGGCGGATCATCTCGATCGGCTCAGAGCGCGGCTGGTCGAGTTCGGAAATCAGGTTCCGGATGCGGCGATGGTTGCCCGAACGATCCGACAGGATGATCAGCCGCGCATTGGGAACGGTGGAAATCACTGCCTCGGACGGCAACAGCGGGCGCACCACATCGACCACCTCAGAGACGGGAATGTGTTGCACATAGATGACACGGGTCTCATAGACACCCGCCCCGGCCGCGCCGGGAGACAGCTCTCTCGCGGTGTTCAGCGGCACGATCCTGTCGGCGTCTATACCCTTGACGATGGTCAGGCGGTTGACCTCCAGCACGTTGAGAAAGATCTCATACAGCGCCGCAGAGGTCACGTTTTCCGGAGCCAGCACGGTGACGGTGCCGCGCACGCCGGGATCGATGACATAGTTGCGACCCGTCGCCTCTGACACGATTTCGACAAAGCTGCGCAGGTCCGCGTCGCGTAGATCAAGCGCGCCTTGCGCCCGGACAAGCCCCGGCAAAAGCACAAGAATTGCAATGAAGCCTGCCAGACACCACGCGCGAACCCGCGCGGGGCCGCTCATGTCGACCAAAGTTCCTGCCCGCACTTTCGTGCCCTCTCGATATTGTTTTTCGCCGCGTGTTCGCGGTCGTTTCGCCACAACATACAGCGAAACAAGGGGCTTGTCTCCCCCTCGGCGAATCAGGAGGAAAAAGGGTCAGTCGCGGAAGGCGAGAAAGGCATCCTCGCCGTGGTTGTCCACCCGCAGCCCGCCGCTTTCGATCCCCGTCACTATGACGTTGTCGGCAAGGCTGTCGCCAACCCGGATCAGGCGTTCGCCCGTCGGATGCGAGATGATGGCCCACCGGGTGTCCCCGTCGCTGACCACCCCCTTGAGCGCGAAACCAAGGCTGTCGAGCGGTGGCGCGGGCGGGCGCGGTGGCTCTGCCAGAACTGGGGCGGGCGGGCGCGGCGGTTGCGGTTCGGGCGGCTGATAGGTGCCGAAAAGCGACGGCCAGCGGACCGGCGGCTGTGGCTGCGGGATGTCCAGGGCCAGCGTCTCATCCGCAGGCGCCGGGGCCAGCGCCGCCGCCTCTGGCAGCGGATTTTCAAGCGCGCGATACAGTCCCTGACCGGCCCAGATGGCGGCGGCAAGGGTCAGTGGCGTCAAGAGCCAGGCAAGCCAGCGCATCACGCTCTCCATCCTATCCTATGGGCGGTCTTGGGTTTTCGTGGACGCCGCCCCCTGTCCGGTGGTATCATGGCCGTCGATCAAGGCAAACCTTGGCGACGATAATGAGGACAGAGCAGATGACCCCCAAACGCGTGATGCTGGCGTCCATGGCGCTTGGCGTGCTGTTGCCCCTTGCGGCATGCGGCACCGCAGAGAGCAATTCATCGGGCTTTCGCAAGAACTATGTGGTGGCGCGGTCGGCGCTGGAACAGGGCGAATACGGTCAGGCGAACCGGCAGTATGCGCGGCTGATGAGCAGCGCGGGCCCGTTCCTGCCCCGTATCCAGCTGGAATACGCCCACAGCCTGCTGCGCGCCGGCGACTATGCGCAGGCCGCCCAGATGGCAGAGGCGATGGCGATGGGCAGCGACGGCGCGGCCAGTGCTGCGGCGCTGGCGGTGGCGGCCACAGCCCGGCACGAACTGGGGCTAGAGTCCTTGGCCGAGGGCAAGACGCAGGCCGGCAAGATGCATCTCGAACACGCGCAATCCTCTATGGCGCAGGTGCTGGCAACGCACCCTGAACTGGACCCTCTGGGATCGCTGGCCGGTCGTCAGGCCAGCATCGCGGTACGGCTGAAGGCGCTTTAGCGCCGCCCCCAGCGCGACCGCCGCCCCGGCGCGGGACGTGCCTTGGCCTGTTCGCGCAGAAACACAAAGACGCCCGCCCCGATGATCAGCAGGCATCCGGCCCATGTTGCCGGGATCGGCCATTCGCCGAACACCATCCAGCCCCAGAAGATCGCCAGCGGCAGACCGATGTATTCAAACGGCGCGATGGTGGCGGCATCGGCCATCCGGTACGCGGCGGCAAGGCAATAGCCAACCACCCCGGAACACAGCCCAAGCCCCAGAAACACCACCCAGTCCCCCGGCGCGGGCCAGATCCAGGCCCGCAAGAGAAAGACCAGGCTTTCGTTCTCGACCCCTTCGACAAAGCGCCCGTCCCCGGCGACCAGATAAAACATCGCCGAGACAATCAGGAACGTCCCCTGCACGTAGACCGCCAGCGCCGAGGCGCGCGTGGTCATACCCAGCCGCCGTGTCAGCACCTGCATCAAAGCATAAAACGCCGCCGCGACCACCGGCAACAGCATCACCAGCCGCGAGGCCGACACATCCGCCTTCCACGGTTCCTGCATCACGACCACCCCCGCAAAGCCGACAATCACCGCGCCGATCCGCAACGGACCGACCTTTTCGCCAAGGATCGGGATGGACAGCAGGGTGATCAGCAGCGGGGCGACAAAGAACAACGCCGTCGCCTGCCCCAGCGGCAGAACCGCCAGCGCGCAGAAATAGGTCATGTTCGACAGCACGACGAGCAGCCCGCGCAATAGATGCAACCCCGGCGTGCTGGTCCTGAGCACACCAAGGCCGCCTTCGGCAAAGACAAAGCAAAAGGAAAACACCAGACCGACGGCAGAGCGGGCAAAGACCATCTGGTGCAGCGGGTAACCGCCCGACAACACTTTGATCAACAAGTCATTTATCGAAATGGCGACGATGCCCATGCAGATGAACAAGATGCCAAGGGCGGGACGATTTAATTTTGTAGGGGTCATGCCTTGGCCTTAGGACGGGCCTTCAGCGGATGCCTGTCTGTTTGCGACATGCATGGTCTCTATGCATTCCTGCTCAATTGAACATCACGTGCGGAAGGTTAGGTTGCGCGCATGCGAACAAGGAGGGCTGGATATGCCCATGGTAGACATCCGCGACGTGCGGAAACAGTACGATGACGGTTTCGAGGCGCTCAAAGGTGTGTCGCTTGCCATCGACGAAGGCGAAATTATTGCGCTGCTGGGGCCGAACGGCGCTGGCAAGACAACTCTTATTTCCGCGATTTGCGGCATCACCCGGATCACCGGAGGCACGATTTCTGTTGGCGGGCATGACGTGATTGACGACTATCGCGCGGCGCGCAAGCTGGTTGGACTGGTGCCGCAGGAAATTAACCTTGAACCCTTTCAGAAGGTCGCCGATGCGGTGCGGTTTTCGCGCGGTCTGTTCGGCAAGCGCGGCGATGAGGCACTGGTGGAGCGCATCCTGCGACGGCTGTCGCTCTGGGACAAGCGCGACTCCAAGGTCGTGGAACTGTCAGGTGGGATGAAACGCCGTGTACTCATCGCCAAGGCGCTGGCGCATGAACCGCGCGTGCTGTTTCTGGACGAACCCACGGCCGGGGTCGACGTGGAACTGCGGCGCGACATGTGGGAGACCGTTCGGGAACTGAAAAACGATGGTGTGACCATCATCCTGACCACCCACTATATCGAAGAGGCCGAGGCGATGGCCGACCGGGTTGGCGTGATCAACAAGGGTGAGATCCTGCTGGTCGAGGACAAGGCCAGCCTGATGGCCCGTATGGGCCGCAAGGAACTGACCATCGACCTGATCGAGGCAATCGACACCCTTCCCGAGGCGCTGTCGGACTATGACCTGCACCTGTCCGAAGATGGCACACAAATCGTCTACAGCTATGACACGCAGGCCGAACGCACCGGGATCGGGCGGCTGATGGGGCTGCTGGCCACGTCCGGCTGCAACGTGCGCGACGTGCATACGGCTCAGAACTCACTTGAGGACATCTTTGTCAGTCTTGTGGCCGACCAGAAAAAGGAGGCCGCGGCATGAACCTTCCGGCGATCCTGTCGATCTACAAATTCGAGATGCTGCGGTTCTTCCGCACCATCATGCAAAGTTTCATCTCGCCGGTAGTATCCACATCGCTTTACTTCGTGGTCTTCGGCGCGGCCATCGGATCGCGCATCGATCAGGTGGAGGGCGTCAGCTATGGCTCTTTCATCGTTCCCGGTCTGATCATGTTGTCGGTCATGACGCAGGCGATTTCGAACGCCAGTTTTGCGATCTACTTCCCCAAGTTTATCGGCACGATCTATGAACTGCTGTCGGCACCGGTGAATTTCCTTGAAATCGTGCTGGGCTATGTCGGGGCTGCGGCGACAAAGGCGCTATTCATCGGGGTCGTGATCCTTGGCACCTCGGCGCTGTTTGTCGATCTGGAGATCCAGCATCCCGTTGCGATGCTGGCCTTTCTTGTGTTGACCTGCGTCAGCTTTGCCTTGCTGGGGTTCATCATCGGCATCTGGGCCAAGAGCTTTGAGCAACTGCAGCTTGTGCCAATGCTGGTGGTGACGCCGCTGGTGTTCCTTGGTGGCAGTTTTTACTCGATCTCGATGCTTCCACCGGCATGGCAGACGGTCGCCTACTTCAACCCGGTGGTCTACCTTGTGTCCGGTTTTCGCTGGTCGTTCTTCGGGATCGCAGATGTGCCGATCGCGGTCAGCCTTGGGGCCATCGGCGGGTTCACGGCGATCTGCATGATCGCGATCTGGTGGATCTTCAAGACCGGCTGGCGCATCCGGAGTTAAGCAATCTGCCCCGCCCGGCCCATCCATCGCCGGGCGGGGCAGTTGGTGCCTGGATCACGCCCGGTTCCTCGGCAAAGGTAGTGATAATCTCGGTCCCGTCATCCATCACCATGACCCGTTGGGTCCGGTCGCCTGTCGCATCGAAACTGTCGGTTAACGGGTCCAGTTCACGGTATCGGCCAGGTCGGCCACACGCAGCAGCGTCCGGACCCCGCCGCTGTATTGGTTTCCAGACGCAAACCGCTGTCCAGCAGCATTGACCGCAGGACGCGCGCGCCGCCCGTATCCAAAAAAACGGCGGATGTGGCATTTGAAATCACCGTTCGCATCGGTGACGGTCACCGAGGTATATGTCGTCCCGTTGCCGGACAGGAGCGCAATCGTATATGCCCCGCCTGCGCGTCGTCGTTGTCATCGACCGCCAGAGAATATTCGCCATCGACCGGCGCAACAGAGGTCACGCGCCACGCCCCGCCGGTATCGACCACCTGACGGCCCGCGATGGTCCCGTTCACGGCCCCGGTGGCGTAGACCACGCTCCAATAGGCTGTCCCGGATTCGTTTTTCGCGGCGCTGAACGCCCCGGCGGACGCCCCTCCGTAAAGCCCGGTCAGCGTAACGGTATAGGTCTCTCCCGCCGCCAGCGTGACCAGCGTCCGGTCAACCTCATCGCTGCCCGCAACGAACCCGACAAAGATATCGCCGATGGACAAGTAATAGATCGTGTTCAACCCTGCCGCGGCAACCGTCGTTTCCAAAAAAACGCCGTACAAAACACGCCTTTTCAAATCACACTGGCCACACACTGGCATTCGAGGTAGGCGTCCGGAAAACCGGTCAGCGCTGTGTTTCGGACTGCGGCACGACCTCGATCACTGCGGCGACAAGCCCGTCTTCGGCCCCCCTCTCTATGCGGAAGGCCGCAAAGCGATAGCCCCAGAGCGGCTCGACCTGCGTCAGCCATGCGATCAGCTGGTCAAAGCTGACCGCCTCAAAGCGCATCTCTATGCCGTCCCCGCGCCGGGCCGAGAGCGTCGCCACATTCTTGATCAGCCCCGCCCCCTCAAGGCTGCGCTGCACGGCCGCCAGCCCGATGGGGGCCGTGGGACCGGGGCCGGTCGCAGAGCGCAACACCTGAACATCAGCGACCCGCGCCGCGACCCAGGCATCGACGGCGCGCGCCTCGTCCAGCGCCGCCTGCGCCGCCGCGCGCCGCTCTACCAACGGCCACAGCAGACCTGCCGCAGCACCGCAGGCAAGGACAAGGGCCATCACCAGCAACAGCGCCCGCTCCCGCCCGGTCAGGCGCAGCAATTGTTCCACGAACCGGCGGGTCATCCGCCGTTCTCCGGCAGCCCGATTTCCAGATCAGCGGTCACGCGGCCGCTGTCCTCTGCCAGCCGTGCATCGCGCACCGTCACCCGCAGCCCTTCTGCGCCCAGCGCATCGACCAGCGCATCGACGGCGGCAAAATCGCCCGCTTGCAGGACAAGGCGCAAGCCGCCCGACGGCTCCCACGCCACCGATTGCAGGTCCGCGCCAGCCCCCGACACAACAGGGGCGGCATCCGCGAACAGGTCTAGCGGCGAGACATCGTCATTGCTGGCGCGCAGCGCCGCCCGCTCATCCGCCAGTACCCGCGCCACCTGCACCCGCATGTCGAGAATGGGGCCAGCGGGAACAAAATTCTGGCGCGTTGCCTGCAAGGCGCGGGTTGTCACGGTCGCGGTTTCCTCTTCGACAGCGCGGATCACCGTCAGTTGCGTCGCGGCCCAAAGCGCCGCTGCCACCGCGCCGGTCAGCACCGGCCATTGCCAGGCGCGCACCTGCCGCTGCAACCGGGTGCGGGCGGCCTGCGGGTCGGCGCGCAGGTCCAACGTCAGTTCCCCCCGCGAAAAGGCGCGCAAAGGGGCTGACCCGGCCTTGGTCGGGTCGGTTTCCAGCGGAATGCCGGCCTGCGCCAGCCACCCCTCGAAAGCGGGCAAGGGCGCCCCGAACCGCAGAACGCGATCGGGCGCATGTCCCGCGGCAACCAGCCGCGCGGCCTGCAGGCAGAGAGCCCCCTCTGTCGTCGTCGCACCGTCGCCGGGGCCGAACCGTACCCGCAGGCGGTCTGGCGTACCGACAACCGTCCACACCCCCTCAGAGACCGGAAGGGCAAGGTAGTCCGGCAGCACCGCCGCACAGCGCCCTCCGGTCTGGCCGCGCCATTTGGCAACCTGCGCGCGCTCCGCGAGCATCACCTTTGACCAGGTTTCGGCCATGCCCTCGGGCGCGAATGGCCGCAGTTGCAGTGATGCGGCATCGGCCCCCAGCATGTCCGCAAGTTGCCGCTGGGCCACCTGTTCACGCGCACGACCCCGCAGCCCGTTTGGCAAATCCAGCGTCACCAAAGGCACCGCTTCACCCGGCACCAACGCCACATAGCGGCCGCGCGGAGCAGGCTCCGCAATCGGGACGGTTGCCAACCCGGGGTCCGTTGGCAGCGCTTTGGTGTCGTGCATATCAACCATCCGGCAGACGATAGTCGACCAACACCCCGACTGGAAGCGGCTGCCGCGACAACAGCACACGGCGCGCGGCAGTGCGCCCGTCCAGACGGGCGGTAGCTCGGGCCAGAAACCACTCCGACCCTATGGCAAACCGGGTGTCGTCGATCTCTGCGGCCACGGCGGGGGGTAATTCCAGAAGGAATTCCTGGACCGATCCGAACGGCGCGCGGGTGCGCCGCAGAACAACACCCTGCGCCCCCTCTGCCGTCAAACCGGGCACCCATGCGGCAAGCACCTGCGGCGCGGCAGTATTGACGTTCAGCCGGGTGTCGCTGGGCAGCGCAGCAATCAGCGGCTCCAGCCGGTCAAACGCCTTTTGTGACAGGCCCGGCACAGCCAACAGTTGCCGGATGTCCAGAACCGGGCCGCCGCGCGGGAGTGTGGCGGGATCAATTGCGGCATAGGCCGCCGCATTCAACGGCCCGCCGGGGGCAAGAAAATCGCTGATCTGACCGCCGAGTTCAGATGACAGACCCAAGCCTGACAGCAACCGGGCAAACGCATTTTGCGCATTGAGGTCTTCCGGGACAGCCAGCCAGTTCACGTTAAAGCGCCCCTGCAGATCCTCCACCGTTCCGCTAACAGCCCCCCTGTCCAGTTCAGCGGCAACAATCGGCCGGGCCCAGCTTTCGGTTATTGTGTCCGGTCCGCCTGCAGGGTCCGCTTCGAGTGCGGCAATTGCCAACGCTTCGAATGCATCCAGATACGCGTCGCGTTGCGCCGCGCCCTGCCAAGCCGCCTGCCGCTGTACACTCATTTCCGCGCGGACCAGCAACACCGCCGCCGCCGCCGCCAGCGCGCCCACCAGCACCAGCGCATTGACAAGAATAAATCCGCGCGACCCCGTCACTGTAATGCCTCCATAAGGCGGATCTCTCCCAGACCCTCAATGACCAGAGTGATCTCGATGGCGGCGGGTAGCATGTCGGAATAGGTGTTGGCGACCAGAGCAAAGGCCGCATCGCCGTCCGCAGCGCCGGGCGGCGGCGATTCGGCGAACAGATCGGCCCCTGCGCCTTCGACCCAGCCATAGCCCGTCCAGAAACTGCGCAGACGCAGGGCCTGAACGCCGGTCAGAAGGACCCTTTCGGGGCTACGCTGGCCAGCACGGTCCGGCGTAGTCACCGGCCAGAACCGGCGCGACAGCAGCCCATCATCCCGGTCCAGCCGCCATTCGGCGCGCTGGAAAGGCGCACCCGCCCCGACTGGCGCAGCGATTGACAGGCCAAACTGCCCTTCTGAGGCGACCTGATGCAGCGCCGATTGCGGCGGATTGTCGGGCGGATAGAACAGCAGCGGCGCCGCGCGGTCCAGATCGGACCGGAGCAGCGCAAGCGTCACCCCAAGGCTCTCGTCCCGGTCATCGCGCGCGGTCAGCACATCCCGGCTGCGGATTGTGCCGCTGAGGGTCTGCATACCCATCACGGCGACCAATGCAAACAGCGCCATGGCGACGACCAATTCGATCAATGACAGCCCCTTGTCCCGCCGCATCACGGCACCCGCGCGGGCGGCAGAACGGTGACAAGTGTCGCCCCCGGGCCGCCCCTGGAGGACACGGTGATATCTGCGCGGGTCAGACCTGCGGCTGTGGTCCGTTTGCGGATCTCGATGTCAAAGCTGTAGGGGCCAAGCGTCACCGTCGCGGGCAGCGGGCCGCTTGCGGGCAGGCGCATTTCCTCGGCGCGATTTTCGGCCGCCAGTTGCGCCAACAGGCGCGGCGTCGCTCCGCCCAGCGTGGTCCGCGCCTGCCCGATCACGTTCAGAGTGGCCAGCGTGCCCAGCGACAGGATGGCGATGGCGATCACCAGTTCCAGAAGGGTCAGGCCCCGGCAATTATTGGGCGGATTGGGCGACCTTGGCGCGCGGGTCACTCGTCTGGTCACTGGGCGGCGCATGTCAGCTTGCTCCACCCATCGGAGGCACACCGCCAGACCGGCCCGCGACTGCTGCTGAAGACCAGCGAAAAGGCCGTGCTGCTGCCGTCGGGGGCAAAGGTAATCTCAGGCGTGCCAAAATCCGGCAGTGGACCCGTCGCCGTGAAATGCGCCTGCCCGCGCCAATCATACAAAAGGGCGCCGCCGTCCCAGCCATCCTCGTCTTTGCGCGCCAGCATCAACCCGTCAGGGGTGACAGTCAGGCCACGCAACTCGCGGCCCAAAATGGCCAGCGACCAGTTCTGATCATACGCCCGGCGGAACCTTTCGGCATCGCGCGCGGCAGGGGACACGGCGGACCCGGTGGCCAGTCCGGCCCCCACCGCCAGCACCGCCAGCACGGCAACCGAAACCATCAGTTCGAGCAGGCTAAAGCCCGCATCGCAAGACCTTACCCCTGCGTCCACGACCCGATGTCCGCATCCGCCCCGGTGCCTCCGGGCACCCCGTCGGCGCCATAGGTAAAGACGTCGAAATCGCCGTGAACCCCCGGCTGCAGGTATTGGTAGGGCCGCCCCCAAGGGTCTTGTGGCACCCGGTCCATATAGCCGCCTGACGACCAGTTCTGCGGCACGGGTTCGCTGCCGGGCCGCGTCACCAGTGCCTCAAGTCCCTGATCGGTGGTGGGGTAGCGAAAGTTGTCCAGCCGGTAGAGATTGACCGCCGCCTGAATCGCCCCGATGTCCGATTGCGCCCGGGCCGCGCGGGCCTGATCGGGCCGGTCGATGACGCGCGGCACGATGACCAGTGCAAGGATCGACAGGATCACCACGACCACCATCAGTTCGAGCAACGAAAAGCCCGCGTCGGCGGCGCGACGCGGCGCGGCCTGTTGTGTTTGTGACATATGCTCCCCGGAGGCTCTTGACGTTTTCCGGCGATCCTAGACAAGAACCTGAGGGCAGACAATCGCCGCCAGACAATGCGTTGGCGGATCGGAGGGCCACCATGACCGTCTTGTCGATGCTCTTGCTGTTACTGCTCGCCCCTGCTGTCGGATCGTTTCTGGCGGTGCTTGTCGACCGGCTGCCGCGCGGCGAGGACGTGGTGACGCGGCCTTCGCGCTGCCGAAGCTGCGACACGCGGCTGGGATTGCGCGATCTGGTGCCGTTGCTGTCCTATCCCCTCCAGCGCGGACGCTGCCGCCACTGCGGCACTGCCCTGCCCGGCTGGCTCTGGTTGATGGAGCTAGCGGCGCTGGGATTGGCAGGGCTGGCGCTGTTGCGTGGCGGCACCGGGTGGGAGGTCTGGTGTTCGGCCGGTCTGCTGTGGCTGTTGCTTGCGCTGGCGGTGTGCGACCTGCTTTGGTTCCGTCTGCCCGACGCGCTGACCGCGGCCCTGACGGCGCTTTGCCTTGGCGCGGCTTTGGCGCAGGGCGTAATTGTTCATGCGCTGGCGGGCGGCCTGGTGGGCATGGGCAGTTTTCTGGCCCTGCGCCTTTCCTACAGCGCGCTGCGGGGGCGTGAGGGTCTGGGCCTTGGCGATGTGAAACTCATGGCTGGACTGGGCGCGCTGACCGGCCCGTTCCAGTTGCCCCTGCTGGTTCTGATCGCCGCACTGGGCGCGTTGGCCGTCACCCTGTTGATGCGTCGCGATCTAAAAGGTGACCTTGCCCTGCCCTTCGGATCGGCGCTCTGCGGCGCAGGGGCGGTGCTCTGGCTGTTGGAAAAAACCCTGCTCTGAGGGCATAACCCCCCTCGCGCATTGTGTCAGGATCGCTAGGATCGCCCCGCGTTGCCCTGCAACCCGCCCGAGAACCGGAGCCGCCATGACGTCTTTCATACGCCCCTTTGCCTCAATCCTTTTCGCCTCGACCACAGCCTTTGCGCCCTTGCCACTGACCGCGCAGGACGTGGCCGATCCACCTGCAGCCGAAACGCTGGACCCGCCGGAAATGGCCGCGATCGAACGTGCCTGGGCACAAGGTGACTTTGTCACCGTGCGTCAGGGACTAAAGGCGCTGGCCGAGGATAGCGGCACTGCTCTGGCACAATATCGCTATGGCCGCGTGCTGATCGAGGGACGCGGCGGGCCGCGCGATCCGGCGGGCGCAGTGCTGTGGCTGGACAAGGCGGTGGAGCAAAACCACGTCGAGGCCGCCACCCTGCTGGCGCGAATCTATCTCAGCGATGTACCCGACGGTCCCGGTCGAGACGCGGCCAAGGCGGCGGATCTGTTGACCCGCGCCGCCACCCGTGGCGACGCCAGCGCGCAATATATGCTGGGCCTGCTTTACCAGAACGGCCAAGGCGTCGCGCAGGACCAGAGCGCCGCCTTCAACTGGCTGCTGGCCGCCGCAGAACAACGGCACGCCATGGCGCAATTCTCGCTCGCTGCCGTTCAATTCGAGAACAGGGAAAATCAAGAGGGGATGCGCTGGCTGCGCGCGGCCGCCGGTGAAGGGCTGACAGAGGCGCAGATACAGCTTGCCATGCTGCTCGACGACCCAGAAAGCGGTGTGACCAACCGGACAGAAGCGCTCGACTGGTTCCGCCGCGCGGCAGAGACCGGCCATGTCATGGCCCAGCGGATGCTGGGCACCCGCTATCTACAAGGCGACGGTGTGGCCGCCGACCCGCAAGAGGCCCTGCGCTGGCTGACGCTGGCGGCGAAGGCAGGCGACGCCGGGGCGATGAGCAACCTTGGTTACGCCTTTGCGCGCGGCGAAGGTGTGCCACAGGACATGGAGCAGGCGGTGCGCTGGTATCGCATGGGGGCCGAAAACGGGCTGGGACGCGCAATGGTCGCGCTGGCACGGCAGTTCGAACTTGGCTCTGGCGTTGCAGAGGATTTCGACACTGCGCTGACATGGTACACCCGCGCGCTGGACACCACAGACGCGCGCCTTGCCCGGATCGAATTGGGGCGACTGACGATCGAGGGACGGCTTGACGGGCGCGCGGCACCGCAACGCGCGGTTCCTTGGGTCATGGCCGCCGCAAAGGCGGGGCGCGATGGTGCGCTCGACTGGCTTGATACCCAGGCGAACGCAGGAAACGTGCAGGCGAAATCCGCCTTGGCGCGGCACTTGTTCGACACCGATGAGGCGCGCCGCGAAGAGGCGTTGACCCTGATGCGGTCGGCGGCGGACCTTGGCGATGGCCCGGCGCAATTCGCCCTTGCCGGTATCCTTGCCCGTGGCGACCATGACGGCACGCCGGATTATGTCGAGGCGCACAAGTGGTACAATATCGCCGCCACCTTCGGCCATCCGGACGCACCGGAAAAACGCGAGGTACTGGGCGCTCTCATGACGCCTGAGCAGATCGCCGCCGCGCAGGACGCCGCCCGCACATGGTTTGAGACCGACGCGCTCCGCGTGTCCGCGCCAGAGGCCAACTGATCATGCGCCGACTGCTGTGCCCGATTGCCCTTGCGCTGGCCTTTATGGCCGCGCCCGCCCTTGCGCAGGGCGACCTGCGGGCAGCCGCCGAGGCCGGGGACCTGACCGCGCAACTGACGCTCGCCGAACGGTTCGAAAACGGCAATGGCGTGGTGCAGAACTTTGCCCGCGCCGCGCAATGGTATGACCGCGCCGCCCAGGCAGGCAGCCGCGAGGCCGCCAACCGTCTGGGACGACTGTATCACGCGGGTCTGGGCGTGCCGCGCGACATCCCGCGCGCTATCACCCTGCTGGAACGGGCGGCAGAAAGCGGCACAGCCGAACACTTGTATGATCTGGCGCTGGTGATCGAGACCACGCAAACCGATGAGGCCGAATTGACCCGCGCCGCCGGACTGTACCGGCGCGCGGCCGAGGCCGGAAACCTTCACGCAGCGGTCAGCCTTGGCGTGCTGTTGCAAAACGGCAAAGGCGTGGCGCAGGATTTTGCCGAGGCCGCCGCGCTGTATCAAGGCGCTGCCGACTCTGGCCATGCGCGGGCGCTCAACAACCTTGGGCTGCTTTATGCGCGCGGCAACGGCGTGCCGCAAAACTATGACCGCGCCGCCGACCTGTTCAAGGCGGCGGCGGACAAGGGGCTGCGCGAGGCGCTGACCAATCTTGGCGTTCTTTACGAAAACGGATTTGGTGTCCCGCAGAGTGACGAACTGGCCGCCAGCTATTACCGACGTGGCGGACAGGGTGACGCGGGGGCCAAACAGTCACAGCATCTGGTTTACGACATTCGCCTCGCGCCGCCACCCCGCGATACAGATGCGTTGAAGGCTTTGGAGAAAGCCGCCCTCGCGGGCGACCCGGTGGCCGAGTTTCTGGTGGCCTATCTGGTCTTGGAGGACGATCTGCGCGACCCCCGCCGGGACGTTCGGGCGGCGCTGATGATGCGCCGCGCCGCCGAGGCAGGGTATGCCCCCGCCATGGCCAATGTCGCTTTGCTGTACTTTCGCGGACTGGGCGTTCCGCAGGACTATGTCCTTGGGCAAATGTGGCTCGTGTTGGCGGGCACCAGCGGTTTTGACGGCACCGCCGGGCTAACCGCACACTGGAGCGCGAAAATGACCGCCGACCAGATCAACGACGCACAGGCACGGGCCGAAGCAAAATGGGCCTCATGGCAAAATGTGGCGCAGTAGTTACACCCGGACTGCGCATCAAACTTGACCCTGCGGCACCTTTCAGGGCATCATTGCTTAGAATAGGGGCAGCCGTTAACATTTCTGCTCAAACTAATTTACCCAAAGTCTAAGGGACACCAAATGCGGGTCGGCCATACTCTTCGCGTTTTTGCGATTGCCACGTTCACGTTTGCAGGGGGCATGGCCCATGCCGCCGACCCGGTGGCGCAGCACAATTCAACCGCGTTCTGGTTCGTGAACTGGTTCGGGCTGACCAACGCCAAGCTAGACGTGGTCGCGCCCAGCGGCGAAATGACCACAGTCTTCGCAGCTTCGGGTACGCCGGTTTTCGAACTGGACCGCGGCAAGGCAACGGACGGTGTCTATAGCTTCGAACTGACGGCCGCGACCGAAGAGAAGGTCAAGATCATCAATCCCCAGAATAACGGACGCGGTGACAAGGCCTCTGACACTGCGGCGAAATCCTTTTACCTGACAGGGCAGTTCGTCGTATCCCGAGGCGTCATAACCACGCCTGACGAGATGACCGAAGAAGAAAACTGACCCAATAAACGAACCAACGCGCGCGAGGAAAAAGACCATGGCCAACAAAATGAAATCGACGCGGAAGATCGCCGCGGCAGGCCTTGGTGCCTGGGTTGCGCTGTCCGGCAGCGCCTCTGCCGACATTCAACACCTTGATGATGTCATCATCGAGTTCAGCCTGTGCGTCGGCAACGACTGCGTCAATGGTGAGAATTTTGGCTTTGACACGCTGCGGCTGAAGGAAAACAACCTGCGCATCCACTTTCAGGATACGTCGGTCAGCGCCAGCTTCCCAACGAATGACTGGCGCATCGTCGCCAACGACACATCCAACGGCGGCGCAAGCTATCTGGCATTCGAGGATTCGACCGCCGGGCGCATCCCCTTCCGGGTTGAGGCGGGCGCACCGGTCAACACCCTATATGTCGAGGCTGACGGTGACGTTGGTATCAAGACCGCCAACCCGGTTGTGGATATCCACGTCGTCGAGGGCAACACACCCACCCTGCGTCTGGAGCAGGACGGCAGCGACGGGTTCACCGCGCAGACCTACGACATCGCCGCGAACGAGGCGAACTTTTTCATCCGCGACGTGACCAACGGCAGCAGGCTGTTCTTCCGCGCTAAGCCCGGCGCGCCCGAGGACAGTATCTATATCGATTCAACCGGCGAGGTCGGTATCGGAACGGACAACCCGACAGCTGCGCTGCACGTTCGCCGCTCTGACGCGACTGCGGCTCTGCTGATTGAAGAGGTGAATGCCACGACCGCGCCGCGAGAGCTGATCAAGCTGATCAACAATGGCGGCAGCGCCATCGCGATGACGAACACCAACACCTCGGACAAGTGGGTCATCGTCACCAGCGCGGCCGCGAACAGCGAGTTCGTCATCGACGTCAACACCCCGGACGGCCTTGGCCGCGAATTCGAGCTGGACGAGGATGGCAACCTGGTGCTGAGAGGCACCATCACGACCAGCGGCAGCTGCTCGGTGGGCTGTGATGCGGTGTTCGCGCCCGAGTACGATATTCTGCCAATCTCGGCGCGGGCGGAAATGATGTATGACCTCGGCTATCTGCCCAACGTCGGGCCGACCGCCGAAGCCGGTCAGTACGACCTCACCAAAAAGCTGCTGGGCATGCTGAACGAGCTGGAACACGCGCATATCTACATCTCGCAGCTGAATGAGCGCATTGAGATGCTGGAAACCGCGCTGACCACACAGGCCAAGTGATCCGGCCCCGGTTGGCCATGACCATGCCACGACAAACCTGATATCCGCCCCGCCTGCCCAGCGCAGTCGGGGCGTTTTCGTATTGGTCGCCATTTGCGATCCGCTTGCCCCTATTGGTCTGGACCATCCATACTGAGGACGCGCAACCGGCCCACCAGACCCAAACAAGAGAGACAGACCGTGGAAAGTACCGCCGCCCGCACCGACTGGCTTCGCCTTGCCATTGCATCCACCATCGTGATTGTGCTGGCCTATCTGTTCTGGACCGGCTCGCGCTATCCGGCGCTGGATGAAAAGGCGATGATGTCGGGCGGCATCCTGCTGGAGGATCCGCTGGGGTTCGAGGCCAAGTATCCGTTGACCGAGGACATGACCGTGCTGCAACGGATGTTCTGGTCCACGCTCAACTGGATCAACACCAACAAGAAGGGCATGACTTTTGGCGTGCTCTTTGCCGCCGCCTTTCTGACCGCAGCGCCCTATGTGCGGCGCAAGAGTTTCAAGGGTGGGTTTGCCAACAGCGCGCTGGGTCTGGCCATCGGCACGCCGCTGGGCGTTTGCGTCAACTGCGCCGCGCCCATCGCGAGGGGCATGTATACAGGCGGCCTCAGGGCAGAGACCACCCTATCGGCGATGATCGCCTCACCGACCCTGAACGTTGTGGTGCTGACGATGCTGTTCAGCCTGTTGCCGTTCTACATGGCGCTGACCAAGATCGCGCTCAGCCTGCTGGTGATCCTTGTGGTCGTGCCACTGATCTGCCGCCACCTGCCGCAAAAGGAAATTCCCCCCGCACAACGCGTGGCCGCGGTGCCGCCCGCGCCGTTGACAGATGTGCACCGCGCCCTTTGGGACGTGCTGGTGAGCTACCTGAAAAACCTCTGGTACATCATCAAGATGACCGTGCCGCTGATGCTGCTGGCGGGGATGCTGGGGGCGGTGGTCGCCACGCTGCTGCCGCAGGACCTGATCACCGGGCTAAGGTTCAGTCTGATCGTTCTGGTGCTGATCGCACTGGTCGGGGTTTTCCTGCCGGTGCCCATCGCCTTTGACGTGGTGGTGACAGGCGCGCTGCTGGGTCTGGGATTGAGCCACGGATATGTCATGGCGCTGCTGTTCACGCTGGGCAGCTTCAGCGTCTATTCCTTTTTTATCGTGGCGCAATCGGTGGGCCTGCGCGCCGGGATCTGGCTGGGTGCCAGCATCGCAGGGCTGGGCATCCTGTCCGGCGCGGGCGCGCATTACTACCACGAATGGCAAAGCGACCGCGCGTTGCGGATGTTGACGGGTGAGGCAGAGACACCCCACTGGCTGTGGGCCGCTCAGGCCGCCGAGGGCGATCCTTGGGTTGTCACCAGCCCCGATGCCGCCCGCATCATTGTCGAGCCGCGCCCCTTTGCGCCCCCCTCCCCCGCCGCCGAGACCGGGTTCACACGTCTCGAAGGCTGGGAGATCGGGTTGGACCAACCGATCGAGTTCACCATGGCCGACATGTGGCCGCCGTTCTGGGAGGGCCGCAGCCTTGCCTCTGGCGACATCGACGGCGACGGCGATATCGACCTTGCCGTCGCCTCGACCGAGGTTGGCCTGCGCCTGTTTGCCAATGACGGCACGGGACAGTTCACCCCGATGGAGATTGACCTTGGCCCGCTGGCCGATGCGCCCGTGTTCAACGCCGTTTTGGTCGATATCAATAACGACGGCTGGCGCGACCTGTTTCTGGCCACCTACCAGCGCGGCAATTTCACCCTGATGAACGGGCCGGACGGGTTCGGTGCGCCGCAAGAGGTCACCAATACGCCCGGCGCGTCGCTGAGCATGGCGCTGACCTTTGGCGACCCGGACCGCGACGGCGACCTCGATCTGGGTGTCGGCAACTGGGCGGCGGGCTGGTATCGCCGCATTCCGGGTGAGGAATCGCGCGACCGCGTGATCTGGAACGAAGGGGGCGCATTGACGGGCGCGGCACACACCGTCCTGCCCGGCATCCCCGGTGAGACACTGTCGATGCTGTTCACCGACCTCGATGGCGATGGCAAGGCCGACCTGCTGGTCGGCAATGATTTCGAGGTGCCGGATTACTATTACCTGGGTGACGGCGCGGGCGGGTTCCGCGCGATCACCTTTCAGGACGGGATCATTCCGCACACCACCACGACGACGATGGCGATCAAGACTGCCGACTTGAACAATGACGGCGCGGCAGAGCTGTATCTTGCGCAGATCGCGGGGCGGTCTTCGGGCGTCTCTGCCAAGCTAAAGATGCAGCCGCTGGACCGCTACTGCACCACGATCACCCGCGATGACCAACGGGCAATCTGCGAAAGCAACATGGCGATCAAGGAGTGGTATCGCTCTGGCAACAGCTTTGACCCGACATACGCCAGCCGCTGTCAGGACCTGACCGGACGATATCAGGCCGAATGCAAGGCCATGCTGATCAAGGACCTTGCCATCCAGCGCAAGGATGCGGACATCTGCGGCATGATCCCGGCGGGTCAGTACAAGGCGCGCGCCTATTGCGAGGTGCATTTCAAACCCTCCCGCCCGATCCCGGCGGCAGAGGCCAACGCCGCCCTGCCGCAGATCAAAAGCTTTAACGTGTTGCTGACGCCCGACGGTAAGGGCGGCTTTGTCGATGTGGCCAAGGACATGGGGTTGGAAATCGGAGGCTGGAGCTGGGACACCAAGATTGCCGATTTCGACGAAGACGGGCTCAGCGACGTCTATATCGTCAATGGCACATGGGTTCCGAATGAGGTCAGCCCGTCGAACCTGTTCTACCACAACACCGGCAGCGGCTTTGCCGAGGCCTCTGGCCCCTTCGGGCTGGAGGATTACCTGATGACCGCGACATCGACCCAATTCGACATGGATGGCGATGGCGATCTGGATATCGTCACCTACACGGTAAACGGCCCGCTGGCGGTGTTTCGCAACAATGCGCAAGCAGGCCACGCGCTGGCAGTCTCTTTTGAGGATCTGGCCGGCAACCGCGATGGCATCGGCGCGACGATCCGGGTGACGGACACAAACGGCGTGACCCGGATGCAGGAATTGCAGCTGGGCGGCGGTTTCATGTCTTTCGACGCACCTGTGGCGCATTTTGGACTTGGCGACGCTGTTGAGGTGACCCGGGTCGCGATCCGCTGGGCCAATGGCGATGAAACGATGATCGAGGGCAAATTCGCGCCCGAGACGCATTATCGCATTCGCCGCTCGGCGGAATAAGGCGGATCAACCGCGGGCGCGGTTGATCTCAACCAGATGCCCGTCCGGGTCCATGAGAAAGGCCTGTGCGAAACCGGCATCGCTGTCGCGCCTGACCCGAAGGTGAGTCGGGGCGTCAGCAGCCGCATCTTCGCTGTAGCCCGCTTCTGCCAACCGGGCCAAGACGCCGTCGAAATCATCGGTCGACAGGGCGAAATGCACATCCCCGCCCGTCACCGGCCCGCTGCGATAGGTGCCGTCGGGGTTGACGATCAGGTGCAACTGACCGTCGCCACAGCCGTACCAAACCCCGTCAAACCCAAACCCGGGCCGGTCCAGCCGGGGCAGGCCCAAGGCGTTGTCATAGAACTCTGCTGACCGCGCGAGATCACGCACGGGCAGTGAAATGTGATGCAGGGACAGCTGTGTCATGGCGGCACCCTAGAACACCCTTCGGGCGCTGAAAATCCCCTTGCTGGCAAGACTGCAGCCGGCACCGGATCGCCGCATCCCATCAATCTCGTTGAAACTGGCCCGCTTTCACGGCAAGTAGAGGGGGTTCCCCGCAATCCGGATCCCAAATGGCCAAGCTCTACCACGTTCCCCTCTCCCCGTTCTGCCGCAAGGTCCGACTCAGCCTCGCTGAAAAGAAGATCGAGTGTGAGCTGGTCGAGGAACGCTATTGGGAGAAGGACCCGGATTTCATGCGCCGCAACCCGGCGGCCAAGGTTCCAGTGCTGAAGATCGACGGCAAGATCATGGCCGAAAGCGCCGCGATCTGCGAGTGGATCGAAGAAAAGTACCCCGAGCCGTCGCTGATGCCGCGCTCTGCCGACGCCCGATACGAAGTGCGCCGCATCGTGGGCTGGTTCGACGACAAGTTCCACAATGAGGTCACCTCGAAGCTGCTGTATGAGCGGGTGAACAAGAAGGTGATGAAGGCCGGCTTTCCCGACAGCGGCAACGTCAAATCAGGTGCCAAGGCGGTCAAGTATCACCTCGACTACATGGCGTGGCTGCTGGATCACCGCCGCTGGCTGGCAGGGGACAACATGACGTTGGCCGATTTCGCGGCTGCCGCGCATCTGTCGAGTCTCGATTACATCTCGGACGTGGATTGGAACCGGTCCGAGGTGGTCAAGGACTGGTACGCCAAGATCAAGTCGCGCCCCGCATTCCGGTCGATCCTTGCCGACCAGGTGCCGGGCTTTCCGCCACCGGCGCATTATGCCGACCTTGATTTCTGAGCGGGAGGCGATTTTTCGTCGAAAAATCGTGGGGGGCGCTGCCCCCGTCCCTGCGGGCCTCCCCCGGGATATTTTCAGACAGAAGAAGCGGGGGACCTTGTGACCGGTCTGACCGAGCGCGTGAAACGTGAGGCCGCCGATGTGGGTTTCGCCGACTGCCGAATTTGCCGCCCCGGTGACGTTCCGGACGTCATGGAGCGTTTGCAGGGTTTTCTGGCGCAGGGCTATCACGGCCAGATGGGATGGCTGGCAGAGCGTGTGCATTGGCGCGGCGCCCCGGATGTGCTCTGGCCGGAGGCGCGGTCTATCATCATGCTGGCCGAGAATTATGGGCCTGACGAGGACCCTTTGGCCGTTCTGAAGGCGCGTGAGAGTGCCGCAATCAGTGTCTACGCCCGCAATCGTGACTATCACGACGTGGTCAAGAAGCGGCTGAAACGGTTGGGCCGTTGGCTGATCGACGCGGCGGGCGGTGAGATCAAGGTATTTGTCGACACCGCCCCGGTGCCGGAAAAACCCTTGGCGCAAGCGGCGGGACTTGGATGGCAGGGCAAGCACACCAATCTTGTCAGTCGGCGGCTGGGGTCCTGGCTGTTTCTGGGCTGTATCTTTACGACGCTGGATCTGGAAGTCGACGGGGCCGAGCGGGATCACTGCGGCTCTTGCCGGGCCTGTCTGGATATCTGCCCGACCGATGCCTTCCCCGCGCCCTATCACCTCGACGCGCGGCGGTGCATTTCCTACCTGACGATCGAACACAAAGGTCCGGTGGACGAGGACCTGCGCGCCGGTCTGGGCAACCGCATCTACGGTTGTGACGATTGTCTTGCTGTCTGCCCGTGGAACAAGTTCGCGCAGCAGGCCGAAGAGGTGAAGTACCACGCGCGGGGCGACCTTGTGGCCCCCCCCTTGGCGGATCTGGCGGCACTGGATGACCCGGGATTTCGGGTGCGGTTTTCCGGCTCTCCTATCAAGCGGATCGGGCGCGACCGGTTTGTGCGCAACGTCTGCTACGCCATCGGCAACTCTGGGTCTGTATCGCTAATCCCCACCGTGCAGGCCCTGTGCAACGACCTAGACCCCGCCGTGCGGGACGCCGCCCGCTGGGCTGTGGCACGCCTTAGAATCGGCGCGTCAGACGGTATGTTGGGGCAATAAGACGGGCGCTGAGCTGCCATCCCAGCGCCCGGAGCGACAGTCGGTTTTCTTGGGAGAAAGCACGTGTCACTCGCTCGTTACATGGCAGCCGTCCCGCCATCGCGCAAGAGCCGCGCAAGGCAACGTGAGTTCCATGACAAATCGCTTTGAAAATCGCGGTTCCAACCCATCTAATGCAAGGCGCGGTAGCACAGGAGGACAACGTGGCGAAATATGAGCGAAGACCGGAGGTTATCAACAGCTTGACTCCCGAGCAGTACCACGTCACCCAAGAGGCCGGGACAGAGCGTCCGGGCACCGGCGAATTCTTGCACACGAAAGAGCCGGGCATCTACGTCGACGTGGTTTCGGGCGAACCGCTGTTCGCTTCGGCGGCAAAATACGAATCAGGATGCGGCTGGCCCAGCTTCGTCAAGCCGATCGAACCGGACAATGTTGTCGAGATACGCGATACCAGCCTTGGCATGATTCGCACCGAGGTGCGCTCGCGTCACGGCGACAGTCATCTGGGTCACGTCTTTCCCGACGGGCCAATGGCACAGGGTGGTTTGCGGTACTGCATCAACTCGGCCTCGCTGCGGTTCATCCCCAAGGATGAGATGCAGGACGAAGGCTATGGCGATTACATCGATCAGGTGGAGGATATCCAATGAGTGAGCGTGCTGTTCTGGCTGGCGGCTGCTTTTGGGGCATGCAGGAGCTGATCCGCAAGATGCCCGGCGTGATCGAAACCCGCGTCGGCTATACCGGGGGCGACGTGAAGAATGCCACCTATCGCAACCACGGCACCCACGCCGAAGGGATCGAGATCCTGTTTGATCCAGAGCGGATTTCCTACCGCAAGCTGCTGGAATTCTTCTTTCAGATCCACGACCCGACAACCGTGAACCGTCAGGGAAACGATCTTGGGATGAGCTATCGGTCGGCCATCTATTACGTGGATGAGGACCAGCGCGCCTGCGCGCTGGACACCATTGCGGATGTTGACGCCAGCGACCTCTGGCCCGGCAAAGTGGTGACAGAGGTCGAACCCGTAGGTGATTTCTGGGAGGCGGAGCCAGAGCATCAGGACTATCTGCAACGTCTCCCGAGCGGCTACACCTGCCATTTTGTGCGCCGTGATTGGGTTCTGCCCAAGCGCGACGCGGCAGAGTAGCCCGCCGCCCCGCAGCGGTCCCATGCGATCCCGCATGGGACCGCTGCGGTATTCGGCAATCCCCGGAAGACATGCTTTGGCGTATATGCGCTCCAGACACATTTGATGGAGACAGGTTCATGACACCGGCAGCCTTTTGGGACGGAATTGCACAGAAATATTCGACACAGCCGATTGGCAACATGGACGCCTATGAGGCGACGCTGGATCGCGTGCGGCACTGGCTGCGGCCTGACATGTCAGTGATGGAACTGGGCTGCGGCACCGGGACCACGGCGCTAAAGCTGGCGGACGGGGTGGCGCGTTATCTGGGCACTGACCTATCCAAGGAAATGGTGCGCATTGCCAACGACAAGGCCTCAGCGGTCGATCATGTTTCCTTTGCCGTGGACGCAGCCGGGACGGCGGGCGCGGGGCAACAGTATGATGCTGTGCTGGCCTTTAACCTTCTGCATCTTGTGGACGATCCGGCGGCGGTCATGGCCCATGTGCGGGGACTGCTACCCGAGGGCGGATTGTTCATCTCCAAGACACCCTGCCTTGGTGGCAAGCCGTGGTTCCGCCCCTTGATCTGGGCATTGCAGAAGATCGGCAAGGCTCCGGGGCCGGTGCATAGCCTGCGGCCCGCACAGATCGAGTCCGCGCTGATTGCCGCGGGGTTCGAAGTGGTCGAGACCGGAGGCTATCCCAAGAAGCTGCCCAACTGGCTGGTGGTGGCGCGGGCGGTTTGATCAGTCGGGCAGCGCCACGCTGTCCGACATTTCCTTGAGCAGGGTAGCGGAGCGGCGCAGCGCCTCTGTTTCCTCGGGGTTGAGGTCCGGCCAAAGCGTCGCCGTGACCCCTTTGGCCCCTACCAGACGGGGCAAGGACAATGCCACGTCCGGCACGCCCAGCACGTCCTTTTCAACGATTGAGACCGACAGCACCGCCTGTTCGTCCCGACCGATGGCCTTGACGATCCGCGCCAGTCCCGCGCCGATACCGTACCATGTCGCGCCTTTTCCGGCGATGATCGTATAGGCGGCGCGGCGCACGCCCTTGTCGATGCGGGCGCGAACCTCAGCCGTCAAGGGCGCGCCGATTTGGGCGGCAAAGGCGGCGAGTGGCACCGATCCGGCACAGGTGTTGGACCAGGCCAGCACCTCTGAGTCGCCGTGTTCGCCCAAGACGTAGCCGTGGACCGATCCAGGCGCGATGCCGAGGTGCCGCCCGATCAGCCAACGAAAGCGGGCGGTGTCGAGGATGGTGCCCGACCCGATCACGCGGGCGGGCGGCAGTCCGGACAGTTGGGTGGCGATATCGGTGATGACGTCGACGGGGTTGCTGGCGACCAGTAGGATGGCGTTTGGGGCGACGGCCATGACCTCGCCGATGACCGCACGAAAGACGGCGGCGTTGCGGCCAAGCAATTCGGGGCGGGTCTCACCCGGTTTCTGAGAGACGCCGCAGGCGAGGATGACGACGGAGGCGTCGGCGATGTCCTTGTAGGTGCCGGAGCGGACGATGGTGGAGCCTGCGAAGGGGACGGCGTGGGCGATGTCCTCGGCCTCGGCCTGTGCGCGGGCGGCGTTGAGGTCGATCAGAACGAGGTCCGAGACGGTGTTCTGCATGACCAGAGCAAATCCGGCGGCACTGCCCACCATGCCCGCCCCGACGATACCGACTTTCATGCGAATCCCTCCTTGGCTGGCCTATGGGAGGAGTGTGCCTGCTGGGGATTTGGTTGCCAATGGCAGCGCGGGTTTTGGGAGGGTGTCCACATGTGGACAGCTTAGCGGTTGTGCAAGATCAAGGAGTTACAGAGGCGTTTTTACACCCTGTTAGGTTTTGAGGGGGTGGACTGGGCTGCGGACGGTGGGTTTGGGATTTGGTGAGGACGACGTTTTGGGGACCACCGGCCCTGACCTGCCGTGCGCCTCGTGGCCGAGCGCTGCGGTGCAGCTTTACCAGACCGTCCATTTGTCCATCTTACACCATTCTCGGCGGGTGAAGGTCGGCTGTGCGTTCAAAACGGACTTGTGCAGGCGCAGCTAGTGTTGGCGCAGCATTATTCTGCGAGTGCAGCAAGGCTTTTGTCGCAATGAAACACATTTCACCGAAGTGGTCATTGAACGGGGCGAGGATCGGCGATCGCAAACCTGTCTGCCGTCCTTACCGGGTTGAGCCCCTAAAGAACACTCGAACCAAACCTTCACCGCACTGGTTCAAATGGCCGCTGCCAGCATGGCCAACCCATTATGCAAAGGGCAATTCCTCAACATTGATTTCACGACCCACCCCGTCCAAATCAATTATAAGATCCTGCGAAGCGCTCTCGATCTCCGTCGACATCATCCCAACGCCGATGTTCTTTGAAAACCGGCGGGAATAGGCAAATTCGCTCAAGACGCCAACGACCTTACCATCGGTCGTTTGGACGTGTAACGAATGTTGGCAACCAAGGAGTGGCGCGCCGGCGATGACAAAGCCAACACGCCTACGCTTCGCGCCTTCAGCCTTGATTTTCAGAAGCGCCGCCTTACCGACAAAATCATCTGGGCTATCAAAATCAACCAGCTTTCCCAAAGATATTTCAAAAGGATTACAGGGATTTACCTGCAATCTCCCATCGGCACCGTAAGAGACCAGACCGCTTTCGAGACGCTCGATGTCATTGGGTGCGCCCGGACGAATACCATAAGCCGCGCCTGCGGCTTTGACGCGTTGCCAAAGCTCATGACCGCGTGATCCATCCTGCAAGTATAGTTCGAACCCGCCTTGTTTGGACCAGCCAGAGCGCGCCAGCACAAGCGGGATTCCATCCAGCTCGGTTTGCTTGAACCCAAAGTATTTCAGGGATTTCACCCAGTCGCCAAACAGATCAACGGCCACCTGCTCGGCTAACGGACCCTGAATTGCGAGCGGCGACACATCGGGTTCAAATACCCGTACATCCAAGCCACGTTCCGCAGCGATGGCGCTTGCCCAAAGTTCGATATCGCTGTCCGCGATAGAGAGCCAATACCTGTTCGGGGCAAGCATCAGCAAGACGGGATCGTTGATCAGAATGCCGTCATGATTGCAGATCGGAACATACCGCCCTTGGCCAACTCTGGTTTTACCCATATCGCGCGTGGTCAGATATTGAATAAGCTGCGCCGCATCCGGACCCGCAATTTCAATCTGACGCTGAGCCGCCACATCCCACATCGCCACACCGGTCATCAGACTGTCATATTCAGCCTGCTGATCACCAAAATGGGACGGTATAAGCATATGATTATAAACCGAAAAGCTTTCAACTCCATCCGCGACAGTTGCATCGAAGTACACTGACTTCCGGACATTTGGGCCGATGCCTATCTGGTAGGTCACGTAAACTCTCCTGTTTGGCTGTGCGCCAAACACTCCTAATCCAAAAAGGTTGAACGTACAGCTTCCAAAACCGCAGCTTGTGTGTGTTCCAGATCGGCTTCGGTAATCGCAAGGGATGGGTAGAGCTTTCCAGGTGATTTGAAGATGCCATGTTTGCGCAGCGCGGCGTTATAAGCGGCGTTTTTGGCCGGATCATCGTGTTTTGCAGAGCGATAATCCCTGCAGGCAGCCTCAGTGAAAAAGATATCAAACAGGGTTTCATCGCCGCAGATTTGGTGCGGGACACCGGCCTTGGTCAGGGCATCACTTTGCATCTCTTGAAGTTTTTTGCCGATGGAGCGCAGACGTTCATAACTTCCCGGACGGCGCAGAACCTCCATTGTCTTGAGACCCGCCGCCGCTGCGACGGGGTTACCCGAGAGTGTCCCAAGTTGCATGAGCCATTTGTCAGCGCCGACAATATCCTTGTCAAAATGCTGCATGATCTGCGCGCTGGCCCCAAGAGCCGCAAGAGGAAAGCCGCCGCCAATAATCTTGCCCAACGTGCAGATGTCAGGCGTCACGCCATATCGCTCCTGCGCGCCGCCGTAGGCCACGCGAAATCCTGTGACGATTTCATCGAAGATCAGCAGGACATTGTGCTTGTCGCAGAGATCACGCAGCCCCTGAAGATACCCCGGCTCGGCAGGAATGATCCTTTGCAAAGGTTCCGCGATAATCGCCGCGACGTCTTTGTGTTCGTTCAAAAGAGCGTCGACTGCTGCCAGATCATTGTATGGTGCGATCAACATTTGATCCGCAACACCCTGCGGGATGCCAGCGCTGTCTGGCACCGCTTGGGGAAAGTTCACGCGGGCAGCAGGCGCAAGGCTCATTTGTGCCTCGGCACTCATGCCGTGATAGCCGCCTTCGAATTTCAGGATTTTGTTGCGACCTGTGTAGGCGCGGGCAAGGCGGATGGCGTACATATCCGCCTCGCCACCAGAGGCCACGAACCGGACCTGCTCGCAGCAAGGGACGGCCTCCACGATCGCCTCGGCCAGCTCGACGCCTTTGGCGTTGTTGGCGAAGAACGTCATGCCCTTGGGCAGCTGTTCTAGAACCGCTTCCATGACCTCGGGGTGGCCATGACCCAGCAGCATCGGGCCAGACCCGATCAGATAGTCGATGTATTCGTTGCCATCCTCATCCCAAACGCGGCTGCCTTCCCCCCGCGCGATCATGATGCCAGGGTCGAAATTGCCGAAACCGCCAGCGGGCAAGACCGCTTGTGCGCGGGTGATCCAGTCGGATTGCGATGTCAGTTTTTGCATGTCTCAGGCCAGTTCAAGAATGGGGGTTCCAAGGATGTCAGGGTCAGGCGTGACGCCAAGCCCCGCTCCGGTCGGCGGGGCGATGCTTCCGTTTTCGCGGGTCGGGCAATCCGGTGCGATCCGTGGTGTGACATAGGACGACAAGTCGCACGTATTTAGCAGTGCGCCTTGCGGCGTTGATGCGGCGAAATGCAGTGAGGCTGCGGTGACGATGTCCGAGCCCCATGTGCATTCTGCGCAAATCTGAGCGCCCAGATGCACCGTCAGGTCGCGCGCGCGGCGCATGGCCGAAAGCCCACCGAATTTCGACAGCTTCAGGGCGACCGCGTCCAGTACGCCAAGGTCTGCCGCCCGCATCAACGACGCTAGATCATATACGCCCTCGTCGATTTTCATGGGCAGGCCGGTGGCTTGGCGCACGGCGGCGCAGTCCTCGAGTGTCTTGCAGGGCTGTTCTAGCATAATGTCGAGATGGGCCACCGCGCGGCCTGTGCGTGTGGCATGCAGTTTCGTGGCGCCACAGTTCCAGTCACCATACACCAAAGGCCCGCGACCCACGGCCTCACGCACGCGTATCAATCGTTCGGTATCTGCCTGCCAATCTGCATCCGCCCCCAGTTTCACCTGAAACTGCCGAATACCCGTTGCATAAGCCTCCTTCGCGATCCGTGCCATTTCGTCAGGCGCTACGCAGGTGATCGAATGATACAGCGGCATGTCGCGGCGGGTTCTGCCGCCCAGAAGGTGATAGAGGGGAAGGTCCGTGGCTTTGCCAAAAAGGTCCCACAGCGCCATATCGACAATGGATTTCGCGTGGTTATGTCCCGGTAGGAAAGCGTCCAGCTTGCGCATCGGCGCATCGACACCCGTCGGTGTGATGCCAAGGATTTCGGGGGCCATCTCTGTTATCGCACTTGGCACGCCGTCCGCGAACGCCGGCAGGTAATGCGGGATCGGGCACACCTCGCCCCAGCCTTTCAGGCCGGTATCCGTTTCCAGACAAAGCACATGGGTTTTGACGGTGGCGCAGGTTTTCCCGTCGGCCATGTAGTAGGTTTCGTGGCTGGTCAGATCCACCGACCAGAGGGTGATGCCGGTCACCTTCATGAATAGACAGCCACTGGCTCTTCTAGAAGGTCCGCCTCTGGCACGACGCCCAGACCCGGCTGGTTTGGTAGCTCCACATGACCGCCCTGATTGCGCACCCCTTGGCCCGGTGCCAGATCGACGCTTAGGTGGTCGTGGCACAACCAACTCGCCAGCCGGTTCGGTGCGGCAGTAGAGGCGGCAAGATGCAGCGCAGCGGTATCCGCCAAAACCGAGCCGCCCACGTCTTCGACATGCAGTTGCCAGCCAACGGAAACTCCAAAATCGCGCACCTGCCGGGCGCGGGTCAGCCCGCCCAAACGATTGGGTTTGACTTTGACCCCTTCACAGGCCCCCAGCTTCCAAGCGTGCAGATGGTCCTCAAATCCTGACATGCATTCGTCCAACATGATCGGATTGGACACGCGCCCCGCCACATGAGCACATTGCGCCAAAGTCTCGCAGGGTTGTTCGACCCAATCACGGGCAGACACGGAATTCAGCACTTCGATGGCCACTGCTGGCTGCCATGCCCGGTTGACGTCAAACGTGATCTTGTGACCTGCTGGAACAGCCGCCGAAATCGTGTCGATCCGTTCGATATCAAGGGCGACGTCAGTGCCGCCAACTTTGGCGGAATGCACTGTGTATCCCTTGTCCGCGGCAGCCTGGATCAGGGCCAGCATATCCTGCGGTGACCCTGTCGAGATCGAGGAATTTATCAACACCTGTTGATCCGCTTCCCCGCCCAGCAACTGCCAGATCGGCATGCCAGCGGATTGGCCCAAAATATCCCAGCAGGCAACATCAACAGCCGATTTGACATAGGGATGCCCCGGCAGTTGCACGTCCATGATCCGCGACACCGCCTCTGGGCTGCGCGGATCAAGGCCAATTAGATGTGGGGCCAACAGCGCCAGCCCCGCGCGGATGCCGCCTCCATGGGCGGGCAAGTAAGTATGCCCCCAAGGGGTCCCTTCGCCCCAGCCGATCAACCCGGCATCGGTTTCGATCTTGACCAGCGTTGCGTCCAGCATTTCGAATTTCAGCCGCCCGCCGGACAGCCAATAGGGATACTTGAGCGGCAGATCGACTTGATAGACAGAGATGCGTGTGATTTTCACGGTGTCACCACGATGTTGCCGGTGTGCGTTTTGGCGATAAAGGCGGCTTGCGCTTCGCGGAGTTGATCCAGAGGATAGGTCGCGGCAAGGGCTGGCTTGATCTCGCCCTGTTCGATGTAGCGGATCAGGTTGGGCATGACCTCTGGGGTGATCACGGTCGAACCTGTAAAGGTCAGGTCGCGCAGATAGAACGTACGCAGATCAAGCGAGACCATCGGCCCCGCAATCGCGCCGGAACAGGTATAACGGCCACCACGCTCGAGGACTTCAATCAAGTGCGGCCAATAGGGGCCGCCGACAACGTCTGCCACCACGGTGATCTTTTCATCGCCCAAGGCGGCACGCAGGTTTTCCGGAGCACGGGGCAGGATTTTGTCAGGTCCAAGACCTGCAACCTCTTTGTGCTTGGCCTCTGACGCCATCGCGATCACGCGCGCGCCGCGTCGCTTGGCCAATTGCACCAAGGCCCCACCAACGCCGCCTGACGCACCGGGCACCAGCACAGTGTCACTTGCGCCGACATTGGCGCGGCTCAGCATGCCTTCGGCTGTGGAATAGGAACATGAAAACGTCGCAAGTTCGGCATCGGTCAGGTCAGACCGAACCGCCAAAGCACTGCGCGACAGCGTCGTCGTGTATTCGGCGAAACCGCCATCACGCTCTGACCCGAAATAGCCGGTCTTATCCATGTTGCCGGGGTCACTTTCGTCGCGCAACCATCCATCAGTGATCACGCGTTCACCAACGCGCGCAGGATCAACGCCTGTGCCAACGGCGACGATGCGCCCGCAAACATCCGCACCCTGAATGCGCGGAAAGGTGATGGGGGCACCGCCCCATGTGGGATCATCCTTGCCCACCTCCGCGAAGGCACCGCCGGTTGTCGCGTCCGTCACGGTTTTGGAATACCAGCCCGAGCGCGTGTTCACGTCCGTATTGTTCAGCCCGCAAGCTCCGACGCGGATCAGAACCTCACCCTCGGCGGGGTCAGGGCGTGGCCAGTCCGCATGCAGCACCATCTGCTCTAGGCCGCCATGCCCCATCGTGACCATAGCGCGCATTGTATCGGGAAGTGTCATGCGTCCATCCTTGGTTTCATACTTTGTGGATCATAGGCAGGTTCGCCCAACACGCGTGCACGGCGGGGGCTACCATGGATCACGACGTCTAGCGCGGTATCTGGTTTGGCCGCTTCCGGCTTGATATAGGCAAAGGCCAGAATTTTTCCGACAGTCGGGCCGTATGCCACTGATGCGGTAGAGCCGACAACTTTTCCCCCCAACATAACCGCTTCTCCGCCATGTCCGTCGGCCACGCCGTCCGGTTCGATTTCCAAATAGGCACATACCCAAGGTAGATCGGTGTTCAGCGTCTTGTCGCGGCCCAGATAATCCTTGTCGGTGCGCGCAAATCGCAGCACATCCGCCTCGGCCAGCGTCACCTCGTTGGTCAGCTCGCCCGCGCCTTTGAACCCTTTTTCCATCCGCATGACGTTCATCGCGAAGCTGCCGTAATCGGCAATTCCGTGTGCCTTTCCAGCGGCCCAAAGGGCGTTGTAAACATCAAGGCAGTCGGCGGCGGGCATGTGGAATTCCCAGCCCAATTCGCCCGCATAGGACATGCGGAAGGCCCAGATATCGTGGCCCGCGACGGTGATCTGCTGTGCGGAAAGCCAGCGGAAGCCCGCATTTGACAAGTCAGCATCGGTGCAGGCGGCCAGAACATCCCTTGCCATCGGGCCATTCAGGGACAGGGCCGACCAATCGGAAGACAGCGCCGTGATGGTCGCCTTTTCGCCCGCGCGGTTCTGGTCCAGATGATCCAGCAGGCGCTGTTCAAAGAAGGCCGCGCACACAAGGTAGAACGCATCTTCGGCCATCCGCACGATGGTTGTTTCCAACTCGATCCGGCCCGCGCGGTTCAGCATATGGGTCAATGTGATGGACCCCACCTTCTGCGGCATCCGGTTTGCTGTCAGACGGTCAAGCAGGGCATAGGCGTCAGGCCCTTCGACCCGCACCTTGGTAAAGGCCGTCACATCCATGATCCCTACCGCCTCGCGCACGGCTTTGACTTCGGCTGCGACGACGTCATCCACAGGCGTGCGGTTGAAGGAATAGTGATCTTTCTGGGCGATCCCCTTGGCGAAGAAGCGCGGGCGTTCGAACCCGTAGACCTCTTCATGGACCGCGCCCTTGGATTTCAACAGATCGTGCAGGGGGGAGGGTTTGATCGGACGGCCAGCCAGACGGTTGAAATGCGGGAACGGGATTTCGTGGCGCAGGCAGTAATCTTCTTCCGCTTTCATCACCTGCCAGTCTTTCGTCGCATAACTGCCAAAGCGGCGCGGATCGTAGTCGCGCATGGAAATATCTGCGGCCCCGTGCACCATCCAACGGGCCAATTCCCGGGTCAGTCCCGGCCCCCAGCCGATGCCGATCTGGGTGCCGCAGCAGCACCAGTAGTTGCGCACGCCGGGTGCAGGGCCGATCAATGGATTGCCATCGGGCGGGTGGCTGATCGCGCCGTGCACTTCGCGTTGAATGCCCAGTTCCGCAAAAATCGGCATGCGGTTCAGGCTTTCCTCAAGATAAGGCATGACACGGTCGTAGTCGGCATCGAACAACCAGTTTTCATAGTCCCACGGGCAATGATCATGCCAGACCGAGTTAGGATTTTCCTTTTCATAGATCCCGATGAGGCCGCGTTTTTGCTCCATCCGGATGTAGCCCGACACCTTCTTGTCGTCGCGGATGACAGGCAGTTCGCGTTCCAGCGTTTCAAACTCGGGCACGGGCTCGGTGACAAAATAGTGGTGGGTCATGGAGGTCATCGGCAGTTGCAAGCCAGACCATTCGCCCATTTGGCGCGCATAGGTGCCGCCCGCGTTGACCACGTGTTCGCAGGTGATCGTGCCCTTGTCCGTCTCGACCTGCCATTCACCAGACGGCAATTGCGTGATGTTCGTCGCGCGGCACTGGCGGATGATCCTAACACCCTTCTGGCGCGCGCCGGTGGCCATGGCCATCGTGACGTTCGTGGGGTCCACGTGGCCGTCATCGGGCGTGTGCAATGCGCCAAACACGCCGTCGAGATTGTAGAAAGGATGCAACTCGGCGACCTTTTCCGGCCCTACCAACTCGATGTTGAAGCCCAGCGACCGGCCAACGGACAAGGTGTGGCGCAGCCAGTCCATTTCATCAGTCGTATAGGCCAGCCGAAATGACCCGCAGCCGTGCCATGTAACGGGCTGGCCTGTTTCGGCCTCAAGGCCGCCGGAATAAAGCCCGATGTTGTAGTCGACGCATTTGCCCAACCCGAAGCTGGATGTCGAATGGGTGATCTGGCCCGCTGCATGCCATGTGCTGCCAGATGTCAGCTCTGCCTTCTCAAGCAAAACGGTGTCGGCACCCCAGCCTTCGTGGCCCAGATGATAGGCCAGCCCCACACCCATGACGCCGCCGCCGACGATGACCACACGTGCAGTCGATGGAAACTCTGATGCCACAACAATCCCTTTCATCGAGTCGGTTTTTCTCTCGACAGGCTAAGCGGACATAAGTACCATCGTCAATCATGAATGGGACAAATGTATCAAACGCGATTCTGGAGCGGTTGGCCCAAGAGCTGCCGGACCTGACGCCCGAAGCCCGTAAAGCGGCTAAGTATGTGCTGGAGAACCCGCGAGATGTCGGCGTTTCGACCGTGCGCGAGATTGCGCAGGCGGCAAACGTCAAACCCAACACTGTGGTGCGCATGGCGCGTCAGGTCGGGTTTGAAGGCTACGAGGATTTCCGCACGCCTTTCCGTGACGCCATCCGCCGCGGTGCCGCGGATTTTCCAGACCGTGCGCGCTGGTTGCAGGACATCCGCAAGTCAGGCGATCTGGGCGGGCTTTATGCGGATATGCTCCATGACGCGCTGCGCAATATCGAAGACACATTCGCCGCGATTTCCACTGACGATCTGAAGGCCGCCGCCGAGGCGATCTGGGCTGCGCGGCGTGTCTTTACGCTGGGGGTTGGTGTGAACAATTCCGTGGCGCGGAATTTCACCTACCTCGCCTCGACCGGCATGACAGAATTCCACGCCATCCCAGGGCCGGGTTCAACCCCGGTCGATGATCTGGCATGGGCCGATGGTCAGGATGCGCTAATTGCAATGACCTACAAGCCTTACCGCACAGAAGTGGTCAAAGCGGTTGAGATAGCCCGCGAACAGGGCATGACGATTATTGCACTGTCCGACAGTCCGGCGAGCCCGATCCTGCGTGGAGCGGATCACGGTTTCGTCGTGTCCGTAGACACGCCGCAGTTTTTCCCGTCGTCCATCGGCACGATTGCCCTGCTTGAAACGCTCCTGTCCTTCGTGGTGGCCGTGGCCAGCGACGAGATCGTCGAGCGGGTTGAGACCTTTCACAAACGCCGCCACCAGCTTGGCCTTTATTACGCGGAGGATAGATGACAGAACCGATCCGGTCGCTTGATGCGCGATATTATACCGACGCCGCCGTGTTCGAGGTGGAATGCGCAGGACTGCTGGCGCGCACGTGGCAGTTTGGCTGCCACGCGTCCGAGCTAGAGGGGGTTGGCGCCTACGCCACCTTTGAAATCGCGGGCGAAAGCCTGTTTGCGATCCGCGGGCGAGACGAAAAGATCCGCGTTTTCTACAATGTCTGTCAGCACCGTGCGCATCAGCTGGTCAGCGGGTCCGGGATCACGCGGGTCGTGGTCTGCCCCTATCATGCCTGGACCTACGAGTTGACCGGACAATTGCGCGCCGGCCCGAACCTGAAGGCCGTCGATGGATTTGATAAATCATCAGTGTGCCTGACCGAGGTCCGGGTTGAGGAATTCCTTGGCTTTGTCTTTGTGAACCTCGATCCCGATGCCGCCCCGATGGAAACGTGGTTTCCGGGCGCACGGAGCGAGCTGGAAGAATGGGTGCCCAATTGGGCCGATCTGAAGCCGCTGGAATGGGTGGAAATTCCCGAAAACTGCAACTGGAAAGTCTCGGTCGAGAATTACTCTGAGTGCTATCATTGCTCGCTGAACCACCCGACATTTGCCAATGGCGTGGTGAAGCCCGAGACCTATGACATCCAGCCTCAAGGCATGTGTTTGCGCCATACGACAGAGTGTCAGGCGCGGGACCAGATGACCTATGATATCAACTCGGGGTTTGAGCATGCCGACGAGTATTCCAGTTGGTTCCTCTGGCCGATGGTGTCGTTTCAGGTCTACCCCGGCAATGTGCTGAACACCTATCACTGGCGTGCCGTGGACAAAGACCGCGTGGTCGTCTGGCGCGGCTGGTATTCTGTCGATGGGATTGACGATGAAAAGGTGCGTCTGCTGGCCAAGCAGGACCGCGCGACGACCGTGGAAGAAGACATTTATCTGGTCGAAAGCGTGCAGCGCGGGTTGCAGTCACGCGGCTACAAGCCCGGCCCGCTGGTTGTGGACCCAAAAGGCGGGGTCAATTCCGAACATCCCGTCATGCATTTGCAACGCTGGATGAAGGAGGCGATTGATGGCTGATACCTTAATGCCAACCCAATGGACGGCAGACCAAAAGCTGTTCCCCCAACAGGTCGGCTTTACCTGCCCGCCGTTCGACTTTGACGCCGCCCCGTCGGATTTCCTGCGGATGTCGCCCGAGACGGTCGGCGTGCATGGCTGGATGCTGCATGTGCCCGATTACGCCCACGGGCTGGAGCAGCGCAAAGCGAACTTCGGCATGATGGATGATTTCGTGCATTGCATGGCCCGTAATGGCGTCGATGTCTGCGGGCAAGTGGGGTCCAACTGGGTCCACGCCAGCGGGTTGGGTGTCGAAGGCATCCGCCAGCATTGCGCGGACCTGTCGGATAAATACCAGACCCGGTTTCACATGTCCGGCTACGCCATGGTCGAGGCCTTGCGCGATCAAGGCATCGAAAAGGTCGCGCTGAACGGCGCCTACCATTGGCCCGAATGGTGGCAGGGCACCGCCGGGTTCCTGCGCGAGGCCGGGTTTGACGTGCTTTGGGCGGGCAATTTCGTCGATCAGGGCTGGTTCCCCGATCAGGCCACCGTCAACGCCAAACGCTGGATATTCGATGGCGATCTGTTTGAACGCAGTTTTTCCTACGTGGCCGACAAGGCCCCCAATGCTGATGCCTACCTGATCAACGGCATGTGCAATTTCCGCACCGGCCCGGACGGCCTGCCGCAACGCCCACTGCATCTTGCCCGCGCGCTGGAGGCCAAGCTGGGCAAGCCGGTAATCGGCCATGACACAGCGCTTTATTGGCGGATCATGAAGGACCTCGGCATCGCGCCGACCACCCCGCAAAGCCGCCTGCTGGAGAGCTTACATGCATAAGATCGTCGCGCTTTGGGCCATCCCGCGCTCCACCTCCACCGCGTTTGAATGGATGATGCGCCAGCGCGGCGATCTGGATTGTCTGCACGAACCTTTTGGCGAGGCGTGGTATCAGGGCGAAGACCCGCTTTGGCCGCGCTTCAAAGAGGGCGAGAAAACCACCAAGGGTCTGACCATTGAAAGCGTCTGGGACGACATTCAGGCCCGCGCTGGGAAAGGCCCGGTCTTCCTCAAGGATTTCCCCCACTACATCAATCACATGTGGACGCCCGACTTTCTGGGGCAGTTCACCCATGCCTTCCTGATCCGCGATCCGGCCAAGACGATCTCGAGCATGTATAACAAATGGCCCGACTTTGATGAGCTGGAGGTGGGCTTTCCCGAACAACGCGCCCTGTTCGATCTGCTGACCGCCTTGCAAGGCACACCGCCACCCGTGATCGACAGCGACGATCTGCTTGAAGACCCCAATGCCATGGTCGCTGCGTTCTGTGAGGCGGTGGGCATCCCGTTTCTGCCAGAGGCGATGTCATGGGAGCCGGGCGGGGATCCATCGGCCCATTCGTGGTGGGACGGGGGCAGCTTTCACGCCAATCTGGCGCAATCAACCGGCCTGACGCCGCAGCCGCGCCGCTATGTCGAAGTCGCGGATGCCCCCGAACGGGTGCGCCGCGTGCACAGGCGGGTGAAGCCGCACTACGATCACCTTTATCGGCACCGGATCAAACCAAAATGAAGACCTATTGGCAAAACTATATCGACGGTGCGTGGTGTGATGGTGGCGCGGGGCGCATCGACGTGATCAATCCCGGGACGGGTGAAAAGCTGGCCGAACAGGCGCTGGCGGATGCCGCCGATGTGGACCGCGCGGTCATGGCGGCCCGTCGGGTCCACATGTCCGGCGCCCTGTCGGATTTGCGCCCCGTTGAACGGGGTCGGATGGTGCAGGCGATGGGCCGCTTCTTGCTGGACCACATCGACGAGATTGCGCCCGTTCTGACGCTCGAACAGGGCAAACCCCTCTGGGAGGCGCGGATCGAGGTCGAAGGGGCCGCGCGCTATTTCGAGTATTATGGCAATCAAGCTGAGACCGTCGAAGGCCGCTCTATCCCGCTTGGCAAAGACTACTTCGATTTCACCACCTACGAGCCCTTTGGCGTCTCGGCCCAGATCATTCCTTGGAACTATCCCGTTGAAATGACGGCCCGTTCGCTGTCTGCGGCGCTGGCTACGGGCAACACCTGCGTCATCAAGACCCCCGAACTGACTCCGCTCAGCAATGCATGGTTTGCTCGTGCAGCCGAAGCGGTTGGCTTACCCAACGGCGCTGTGAATATCCTGTGTGGGTTGGGATCCGAGGCAGGTGCGGCGCTGTCCGCACACCCACATGTAAACCAGATCGTTTTTACAGGATCAGTGCCAACAGGCATCGCCATTGCGACGGCTGCTGCCCAGAACGTCGTTCCCTGCGTGCTGGAACTTGGCGGCAAGTCGGCTGCAATTGTCCATGACGACGCTGACCTAGAATCGTTTGAGAATGATGTGAGGTGGGGCATTTACTTCAACGCGGGTCAAGTTTGCTCCGCGATGAGCCGCGTGATTGTCCACGATAGCGTTCATGATGAACTGGTCGATCGCATGGTCGGCGTGGCGCAATCATTGAGTGTGAAACCGGGCGTCGAACAACCTGTATTCGGCCCGACGATGGGGGCGATGGTATCCGAGGGCCAGCGCGACCGTGCAGCACAAATGGTCAGCGATGCACAGGCGCAAGGGGCCAATGTCGCAACGGGCGGCCGCAAAATGAACATCCCCGGGGCATTCCTTGAACCAACCATCCTGACCGACGTGACACCTGATATGACCATCGCCCAGAACGAAGTGTTCGGACCAGTTCTTTCTGTCTTGAAATTCTCGTCGGACGAAGAGGCAATCGAGATTGCAAATGGCACGCCCTATGGGTTGGTTGGCGGTGTCTTTACCAGCAAGCTTGATCGGGCAACGCGGGCCGCACGGCAGTTGCGGGCAGGACAGGTATTCGTCAACGAATGGTATGCAGGCGGAGTTGAGACGCCCTTTGGCGGCTACGGAAAATCGGGGTATGGCCGCGAAAAGGGCCGCGAAGCCTTGTGGAATTACGTGCAGACGAAAAACGTCGCGATTAAACTGAGAGGCTAAGACATGAGTGCATTTGATGAAGACCTGTTCCTGAAGGGGCTAGAGCAACGCAAATCCACTCTTGGCGCGGAATACGTTGAAAAGAACCTTGCTGCGGCAGATGATTTTACCCGCCCATTCCAAGAAGCGATGACCGCTTGGTGCTGGGGCTTTGGCTGGGGCGATGAAGTGATCGACGCCAAGACCCGGTCCATGATGAACCTGTCAATGATCGGGGCGTTGGGCAAAATGCACGAATGGGAGATCCATTGCCGTGGCGCGATCAACAACGGCGTGACCCAAGACGAAATCCGCGCGATCATTCATATCATCGGCATCTACTGTGGTGTGCCTCAAGCGCTGGAATGTTTCCGGGTGGCGAAAAAGGTCCTGGCCGAAAACGAGACGTAAAATCGAATAAGACCGAAAGTGCGGCTCGGACGAGAATATTCAAACCGCACCAACAAGGAGAACTGAAATGACAAAAACAAAAACTGGAAAAACTCTGCATCCGGCGGCGCTGATGTATGCGCAAGAGCATCGTAACGGCCAGCTTGATCGCCGCGAATTTCTGACCCGGGCGACGGGCCTTGGCTTGACGGCTACCGCCGCCTACGGGTTGATTGGCGTGGCCATGCCGACACCGGCCCGTGCCCAGGTCAAAGAAGGTGGAAAGCTGCGTGTCCAGATGAGCGTCCGCGCGCTCAAAGACCCGCGGCTTTACGATTGGTCTGAACTTGGCAACCAGACCCGTGGGACGCTGGAATATCTGGTCGAGTACAATTCCGACGGCAGTTTCCGGGGCATGTTGTTGGACAGCTGGGAAATCAACGAAGATGCAACCGAATACACCCTGAACTTGCGGCAGGGCGTCAAATGGAATAATGGCGATGATCTCACTGCCGAGGACGTCGCACGCAATATCATTGGATGGTGCGACAAGACGGTCGAAGGCAACTCGATGGCCGGGCGTTTTGCCGTCCTTGTCGATCCCGAAACCAGCAAGGCGATCGACGGATCGGTCGAAGTTGTAGACACGCACACTGTCAAACTCAATCTTCCACGACCGGATATTTCGCTGATTGCGTCCATGTCTGATTATCCGGCGGCGATCATTCACGCGAACCATTCATCGGATGATCCCACCCAGTTCATTGGCACTGGTCCATATGCAATCGAAGCGCTTGAGGTCGGGATCAAATGCAATTTGGTGCGTTTGGACAACCACACGTGGTGGGGCGAAGAGCTTTTCGGACGTCCAGCGCTGGATCGGATCGAATACATCGATTTCGGAACGGACTCGTCCGCTTGGCTGGCGGCACTGGATTCCGACGAGGTCGACATGCTGCACGAAACCGTTGGGGAATTCGTGGCCGTGCTCGACGATCTCGGCTACGAGAAATCTGAATCGGTCTCAATGCAGTCGATCGTGGTCAGAGGGAATCAACTTGCCGAAGTCGACGGGAAAAAGCCATTTGCGGATGTGCGCGTACGTCAGGCAATCCAGATGGCCGTGGACAATGCGATTTGCCTCGAGCTTGGCTATAGCGGCGCAGGTACGGTAGCCGAAAACCATCACCTTGGGCCGATCCATCCCGAATACGCCGAGCTTCCCAAACCCGAATTCGATCCGGCCCGGGCAAAAGCCTTGATGGAAGAAGCCGGCATGGCGGATTTCGAATTCGAGCTGATGTCGATCGACGACGACTGGCGCAAGAATACCGCAGACTCGGTTGCCGCCCAAATGCGCGATGCGGGACTGAATGTAAAAAGGACGGTTCTTCCTGGATCGACCTTCTGGAACGATTGGGCGAAGTACCCGTTCAGTTCGACCAACTGGAACCACCGCCCGCTTGGTGTGCAGATCTGGGCGCTCGCCTATCGGTCGGGCGAGGCGTGGAATGAGTTCGGGTGGTCCAATGCTGAATTCGACGCATTGCTGGAAGAGGCGCTATCGATCGCCGATGCCGAAAAACGCAGTGCAGTGGCCAAGAAGGCAGCCGAGGTCATCCGTGCCGAAGCTGTGACGATCCAGCCTTACTGGCGCTCGGTTTATCGCCATTCGCGCGCAGGCGTCGTCGGTGCCCCAGCACACGTCGCCTACGAGCATCACCACTACAAATGGGGTTGGGCTGGCTAGGTAATCCCCCCCGATCATGAAAACGGCTTCATGCCGACCATCGCTCACGGCTGATTTTGTTGAAAACATCGGTTCGAGATTGCGGAATCTGTTTGGCTGAACAGCCGTGAGCGCCTTTCCTGTCAGGCCTTCCGCAGTTGCTGCGGTGCAGGAACGATATTGGCCAGTTTGCGGAGGTTCTGGGCGGTGGCGACAAGGAGGAATTCGTCATTCGCACCGCATGGACCACGTAATCGGAGCCTGTTCAGGCCAAGGACCCGTTTCAGGTGGGCGAAGAGCACCTCACCTTCTTCCCCAGTTTCATCGAGATCACGTATTGCCCGGTCTTTGCGCTGTCGCGTGCGACTTGGCGGGCGTCCTCATGTTCCTCGCGTGTTAACCTGCGCGCGTCCGCGTTCGGGCAGCACATCGCCTTGGACGGGCAGGCATGACAGACCTCTTTCAAGGCACGATAGCGGGCTGTCCCTTTGCCGGTCGGGCCACGGGTCGATCCGTCCGGCGTCCCAATCCTCCTTTGGCGTCGAGTTCTGGTTGTTGGCGTCTGCCTCTATCAGACTGGCGTCCACTGCCATGCGCTGGCCGTTAACCAAGCCCTCTTTGATGCACCGCGCCCCGGGCGTCTCAAACACATGGCGCAGCAATTCGCTGTCACGGAACCGGCCATGTCGGTTCTTGGAGAAGGTCGAGTGGTCAGCGACACGGTGGCTCAGATCAAGCCGGCAAAACCAGCGATATGCCAGATTCAGATGCACCGCCGCGCAGAGCCGTCGTTCCGACCGAATGCCAAAGCAATACCCGACGAGTATCATGCGTATCAGCAGCTCCGGATCTACGGACGGACGGCCAGTCAGGCTATAGAAATCTGCGAGTCCCGGTCAGATCGACGAACCGGTCGATGGCCCCGGCGCAAGTGATCCTGCGAAACGTGCTCCTCAAGTGAGAACTCGAAGAACAGCGCGGGTTGCGCCTCCTGCCTCGGTCCCATCAATGCCGATCCTCCCATCTGATGCAGGAATTGAATCAGCCGAAGGCCGTTCGATCAAGCGCGCGTTTTTCAACGAATTACGCCCAGAGCCGCCGCTCGGGCAGCCGTTCTTCAGCAAACGCGTCTACTTGGGTATCGCCTCCGTCGTTAGCCCCTGATCTGGCGTTGTGCTGGGTTGGAGACCTACCCTACGGGGCGCGCTTGGCCGGCTTTGGCGTCAGGATATGCCGCAGCCGGTACAAGGCACAACCGTGGGCCGATTGTGACCTTTGTCCCAAGCGCCCCCCTAGAGCCGCCCCGCCCTCGCCCCTTTGTCGCGGGGCTAGCTGCCGTCTGTGGGGCCAAAGAGCCTTGCCGCCTCTTCCTTTGTGTATCGGCCCAGCCGCACGTCTTCGGAAACAAGGTCCGGGTCGCGCTGGGACGGGTCGCCATAGCCGCCACCGCCCGGCGTCCGGACCCGCACCCGGTCGCCCACAGCCAAGGCGATGCCCTGCGCTTTGGACAGATGCTCTGGCACGAAACTGCGCCCGGACTGGGTGACGACAACGCGATTCACCCCGCCGTCATCGCCGCCAAGCACGCCTTGCGGGCCGAACCTGCCGTGATCCATCACGAAGCTGGCCCGCGCCGTGCCGCGCAGGATCTCAACCTCGTAGTCGAGGCCAAGTCCGCCGCGGTGCTTGCCGGCCCCGCCCGATCCCTCGTGCAGCGCATAGCGGTGGTACAGGACAGGAAACTGCTGCTCCATGATCTCGACCGGCGGAGACTTGGAAATCCCGATGGTCGAACAGCCGTTCGAAATCCCGTCCCCCTCCGCGTAGCCGCCGTAGCCGCCGCCTGAAATCTGGTACATCACATAGCTTCGGCCCTCTTCGGGCACATCGCCGCCAAGGGCGAAGTTCCCCGATGTCCCGGCGGGTGCCGCGGTGACGATATCGGGCAAGGGGCCGACCAACGCGGCAAAGACCGCCTCGGCAATCCGCTGGCTGACCTCGGCCGCACAGCCTGACACAGGGCGCGGATATTGCGCGTCCAGAAAGGTGCCCTCTGGCCGCCGAATCCTGAGCGGTTCAAAGGCCCCGGCGCTGATCGGCACATCCGGAAAGATGTGGCGCATGGCGAGGTAGACAGAGGATTGCGTGGTCGCCAGAACAGAGTTCATCGGGCCGGTGCAGGGGGCCGATGAGCCGGTGAAATCAAAGGTCAGCGTCTCACCATCGGCGGTGATCGCCAGCCGGATCTCCAACGGGTCGTTCACAACGCCGTCGCTGTCCACATAGGCGACCGAGCTATAGGTTCCCGGCGGGATGCGCGCGATGTTGGCGCGCATCTGGTGCGCGGCCCGGGTCCGCAACTCTCCGATTGCTTCGCGCACGGTGTCGTCGCCATAGCGGTCAAGCAGACGCTTCAGACGCGTCTCTCCCACGTAGAGCGCCGCCGCCTGTGCCTTGACGTCGCCGATCCGCTGGTCCGCGACGCGGATGTTGGAGCAGATGATGCCGTAGATCTCTGGATCAAGCTCACCCTCTTTGAACAGCCGCACCGGTGGCAGCCGCAGCCCTTCTTGTTCGACCTCCGTCGCGGAGGCCGAAAATCCGCCCGGCACCGCGCCGCCGGTATCGGGCCAGTGCCCGGTGTTGGACAGCCAGCAGAAAATCTGGCCGTTGCGATAGACCGGCATGGCAAAGCGCACGTCCATCAGATGGGTCCCGCCCAAATACGGATCGTTGACGATGTAGATATCGCCGGGCTTTGGCGCGGCGGCCTTGCCCGAGGCAATCATCGCGATCAGCGTCCGGGTGGAAAACTGCATCGTGCCCACAAAGACCGGCAGCCCCATAGAGCCCTGCGCGATCAGGCTGCCGTCCTCGGCAGAGTAAATCCCGTCAGAGCGGTCATTGGCCTCGGCGATCACCGGCGAAAAGGCCGCGCGCGAAAAGCTCAGGTCCATCTCGTCGCAGACCTGCTGAAGCCCGGACTGAATGACGGTAAGAGTGATCGGGTCGATGGTCATGGGCGCGCTCCTGTCCCGGCCTTGGGGCCGTGTGGAAGATCGGGGTGCCTCTGGCGGCGGTGTTTTGCGAAAGGACAGGGCCGGGGTCCGTTATAGTCCCCTAACGCCTGCGGGGCGCACGCCCGGCGGCACGCGGCGGTCATGACCGCCGCCCCACGGTGACGATGAGGTTGCCGTCGCCATCTTGCGTGGCGCTGTCGCCGGGTTCCATCACCAGCGTACAGTCCATCTGTTCAATGATCGCAGGCCCGGACACCGTCGCGTCGGCGGGCAGGAAATCCCGCCAGAATACCGGAGTCTTGACCCACCCGTCGAAATAGACCTCACGCGCGCCGGTCTGCGCCTTGGCCAGTGTCGCCCGCCGGTCAGAGGCATTGATCAGCAGCGACAGGTCAACCTCTGGCCGCCGTCCGATCACCGAGGTGTTCACATTGACAAGGGCGGGCCGGATCTCTGGCAGCTTGACCTGAAAGCGCCGGAAATAGGCCTCTTCGAACAGCGCCTGAAGCGCCTCGCGGGACGGCACCGCGTCCGACAGTGGCACCCGCAACAGATGGGTCTGGCCGATGAACTGCATGTCCACGGAGTGCACGACCAATTGCTCGGCGATCTCGACCCGTTCGCGGTTGACCGCTGCTGTCCCGGCCTCGATCTGTGCCGCAAAGGCGGCGTGGACCTCGTCCATGTCGCACAGGTCAAGCGGCCGGTTGATGGTCTGCACAAAGTCGTGCCGCAGGTCCGCGACGATACAGCCAAGCGCATTGGTGATCCCCGGTCGTGCGGGCACCAGAACACGTGGCACGCCCAGTTCCCGCGCGATGGCGCAGGCATGCAGTGGCCCCGCGCCGCCAAAGGCGAAGAGCGCGAAATCGCGCGGGTCCTCGCCAAGGGAGATTGACACCATACGGACCGCATCGGCCATCTTAGCCGTGGCAATCCGCAAGACGGCGGCGGCGGCCTCGGTCGGGTCCAGCCCAAGGGGCGTGCCGATCTTGGCCGCAAAGGCCGCGCGGATCGTGTCGAGCGAAACGCCCCCTGCCCCGGTGTTCAGCCGGTCCGGGTTCATCCGGCCCAGCAGCATGTTGGCATCCGAGATCGTCGGCTCTGTCCCGCCTTTGCCATAGCAGATCGGCCCGGGGGCAGAGCCTGCGCTCTCGGGCCCGACCTGCAACAGTCCAGCGGCATTCACCCGCGCAATCGACCCGCCACCCGCGCCCACGGTCCGCACGTCGACCATCGGCACGTGGATCGGCATGGCGTATTCGATCTCGATCTCATGCGACACCGCCGGGTCCGCGCCCCGGATCATCGCCACGTCGGTCGAGGTGCCGCCCATGTCATAGGTCAACAGATCGGGTATGCCCGCGCGCCGCCCGGTATAGGCGGCGGCCATCACGCCCGACGCGGGGCCAGACATCACCGTCTTTGCCGCCTCTTCGGCCACGATCCGGGCCGAGACCATGCCGCCATTGCCGTTCATCACCAGCAGGTCGCGCTGATATCCGCGCTCGGACAGACGGTCGGCCAACCGTTCGACGTACCGTCGCAGCAGCGGCTGGACCGACGCATTGACCGCCGCCGTGACGCCGCGTTCGTATTCGCGGCTTTCCGACAGCAGCGCATGGCCGAGGGTTATGTTGCCGTTCGGCCATTCCTCCTGCGCGATCTCCCCGGCGCGGCGCTCATGCGCAGGGTTGGCGTAGGCGTGCAGGAAATGGATCACAAGCGCCTCACACTCCTCGGCCACCAAATGGCGCAGGGCCGCGCGCAGGGCGTTCTCATCCAGCGGCCGGTATTCGGTCCCGTCCGCCAACATGCGTTCCGGCACCTCCAGCCGCAGGTCGCGCGGGATCAGCGGACGGAACTGGCCGGACATGCCATAAGCCTGCGGGCGGGTCCGCCGCCCCAGTTCCAGCACATCCCGAAAGCCTTGCGTCGTGATCAGCCCGGTCTTGCAGAGCCGCCGTTCCAAAACCGCGTTGGTCGTTGTCGTCGTCCCGTGCACGATCAGGTCAAGCGTGGCCGCGTCGACCTGTGCCGCGTCCAACGCCGCGAGCACACCATGCGCCTGATTGTCCAGCGTTGTCGGCACCTTGGCCAGACGGACCCGCCCCGCGCGGCTGTCGTAATGGACGAGGTCGGTAAACGTCCCGCCAACGTCGATCCCGGCAAAACTGCCGGTCAGGTCAGAGCGCGTCATTCAAGGCCTTTCGCAAGGATCGCCGCGCGCAGCTTGTCAGGCGTCGCGGGCAAATGGTGGATACGGACACCCGAGGCATGGGCGATGGCGTTCAACACCGCAGGCGCGGTCGGGATCAGGCAGTGCTCGCCCAGTCCCTTGGCACCATAGGGGCCATGCTGGTCTCCGCTTTCGAGGATGATCGAGGCGATCTCGGGCACGTCGCCAATGGTCGGGATCAGGTAGTCGTGCAGGTTCTCGGTCCGACCGGGGATGAACTCTTCCATCAGCGCCAGCCCGATGCCCTGCGCAATCCCGCCTTCGATCTGGCCCTCGACCAGCAGCGGGTTGATCGCGCGACCGACATCATGGGCGGCGGTGAATTGCAACAACCGCACCGTCCCCAGTTCCATATCGACCTCCAGTTCAACCATCTGCGCTGTCGTGCCAAAGACGGCATAGGGCGCGCCCTGTCCGTTTGCATCCAGCGGCAGGGTCGGCGGGTCATAGGTTTCTAGCACCTCAAGCGCGTAACCGTCGCTTTCGGGCAAGGCAATGCGCCGGGTCATGCCGTCTTCGACAAGGTCGATCCCGCCCGCGCCAAGGATGATACTGGCATCGTCTCCAACGTTGCCCAGCCGCAGGATCTGCGCCCTCAGCGCCTCACCCGCCAGCCGCGCCGCATTGCCGGTGATGAAGGTCTGGCGAGAGGCCGAGGTCTTGCCCGCATCCGGCGTCACATCCGTATCGGCGCCGACGAGGGTGATCTGCCCGACCGGCACGCCAAGGGCCGTCGCGAAGATTTGCGAAATCACCGTATTCGACCCCTGACCGATATCCACCGCGCCCTGATGCAACACGACCTCACCCGCCGAGGTCACCCCTGCCCGGATGGTCGAGGGGTTCGACATCGAGGTATTGCCGCAGCCGTACCAGCCGCCCGCCACGCCGACCCCGCGCCGCGTCGTCGGAGCCGTGGCATTGTGCGCCGCCGCCTCTGCCAACGCCCGGTCCCACGCCGGTTTCAGCGCGTCGAAACAGGCGTCGATCCCCATGCCGGTCTCAAAGACCTGCCCGGTCACGGTCGGCTCGCCGTTCTTCAGCGCGTTGATCCGGCGCAATTCCAGCCTGTCGATGCCCAGGGTGTCGGCGAGCATGTCGTAAAGTTGTTCCTGCGCCACCGCCGATTGCGGCACGCCAAAGCCACGGAACGCGCCGCAGGAGACGGTGTTGGTGTGAATCCCGACGCTCTTTGCCTCATAGTTCGGCGTGAGATACGGCCCCGACGCATGGATCGGCACCCGGTTCGCAACCGTCGGCCCCCAACTGGAATAAGCGCCGGTGTTGAACACCCCGTCGAACTGCGCCGCGATGATACGGCCGGTCGCGTCCGCGCCGATCTCCATGTGGACCGCCGAGGGGTGCCGTTTGGTGGTGGTCGCGATGCTTTCGGTGCGGGTATAGGCCATGCGGACCGGGCGTTTGAGGGTCCATGCCGCCAGCGCGACAAAAGGCTGGGCCGACAAGTCCAGCTTGGACCCAAAGCCGCCGCCGGTCGCGGTCGGGATGATCCGCACGTCCTCGGGTTTCAGCCCGAGGATACCCGCGAGCCCGTCGCGGTTCATGAAGGGGGCCTGCGTGCAGCAACTGACCTCGATCCGGTCGCCGACGCGGCGGGCGCTGGCGGCTTCGGGTTCGATATAGCCGTGTTCGATGAACCCGGTCGAAAAGTCGCCCGACACCCGGTGCGTCGCCTTTTCCATTGCCCCGGCGGCATCGCCGCGCGCGACATAGCCTCGGCACATGACGTTCCCCGCCCGCGTGGCATGAAGCAGGTCGGCCTGTCCCGCCCCCTCCGGGGTCAGGACGGCGGGGCGTTCTTCCCATGTCACGGGGAACGGCGGCAGTTCCGCCAGCAGCGCGGCAGGGCCGACCACGGCAGCGACCGCCTCTCCCTTGTGCCTCGCCTCGTCCACAGCAAAGACCGGCTGGTCGATAAAGCCGGGGATGACGCCAAAGAGGTTGTCGCCCGGCACGTCCTGCGCCGTCAGGATCAGGTCCAGCCCGGTGTCCTTGCGGTACGTCTCCAAGTCTCCGAAAGTGAACCCGGCGCGGTGGAAGGGCGACCGGATCACCGCAACGGTCAGCGTATCCGACGGCGCGACATCATCGCCGAACCGCTCTGCGCCAGAAACCTTGGGCCAGCCGTCCAGACGTTCGATCCGCGCCCCAACGCCGCCTTCGGTCACCGGTTCTGCCTCTGAGGCGTCCAGCACGGCCGCGATGATCTTGCGATACCCGGTGCAGCGGCACAGCACGCCGCCCAGAGCATCCGCAACCCGCGCCTCATCCAGAGCCTCGCCAGAGCGCAGCAGCGCCACCGCCGCAACCATCATCCCCGGCGTACAGATCCCGCATTGCGCGGCCTGATGGCGCTGGAACGACCGGGCGAGCCGTTTGGCGATCTCGTCCCCGGCGACCAGCCCCGACTGCGTTTCCACAACGCGTCCCTGCACCTGCCCCGCTGCGGTCACGCAGGCGCAGACCGGCGCGCCATCAACCAGAACGGTGCAGGCCCCGCAGTCGCCCGCGTTGCAGCCGACCTTGACGTCTATTGCCCCGGCGGTTTCGCGCAGGACCTCTGACAGGCGGGCGGTTGATGGCGCGGGGACGGACACCTCATCGCCGTTGAGGGTAAAGCCGATGTGGCCCTGCGGTTCGTCAAGCGACATGAGAGGCCTCCATAGCCTGAAGGAGAGTACGAGAGATCAAGGTCCGGACCGCCTCCCGCCGATAGGCAGCGGAGGCGCGGACATCATCTATCGGCGACAGGTCAATGGGGGCAGAGACGCAGATCGACGGCAGGTCATTGGCCGAGGCCCCGACCAGTGCCGCCTCCAGCGCAGGCAGCCTGCGTGCCACCGGAGAACAGGCACCAACCGCGACGGCGGCCCGGTCGATCCTGCCGCCTGTGGCGTCGACCACAACGGCAACCATTGCAATCGAGATGACCAGATACTTGCGCGCGCCCAGCTTTTGGAATGCCCCCCGCCCCGCTGCATCCGGGATCAGCAGGGCGGTCACGATCTCGCCCGCGCGCAGGTCCGTCTGACGCGGCCCTGTAATGAAATCGGACAAAGGCACGCGCCGGACTCCGCTTGCCCCGGCAATCTCAACCTCGGCGTTCAGCGTCAGCAGCGGCGGCACGCCGTCTGCGGCGGGAGAGGCATTGCAGATGTTGCCCGCCACGGTGCCCGCATTCTGAATCTGGACCGACCCGACCTCTCGCGCGGCCAGCTTTAGCCCGTCGAAACAGGCGGGCAGATCCGCCCGCAGGATATCCGTCCATGTTGTCGCGCCCCCAATGCGCCACAGCCCATCGTTGCGGGTGATCCCCCGCAGGCCGTCCACCCGGGTGACGTCTATCATCTGGGCAGGCGGCGCACCGTCGCGCAACGCCGGGTAGACATCCGTCCCCCCGGCCAAAAGCACACCCCCCTGAGCAAGTAGCGCAAGGGCAGCATCAAGCGATTCGGGGCGATGCAGCGTCATCCGGGCCTCTTTCCCGTTCCGGAGCGGTCCGGAACATCATTTGTGTGCAAACAATACACGCACGGTAGGAACTTGCCCGAAAAGTTGTCAATCGCCGTGATGCGTTTCGCCAAATAAATCAGATTTTGTTTGTGCACGAATGAATTTTGCCGCAGCATTTGCTCTGAAATGATGCAGCAGGAGCGCCCCATGGACGACCATCACCCAGACCTGATCCTGCGCGGAGCGCCTGTTGGATTCGCCGCCCCCGCCGGATGCCACACCCTGACGGTGACCGAAGTTCACCACTATACGGACCGCCTGTTCCGCTTTCGCGTGACCCGCCCGGCCAGCTTTCGCTTTCGGTCCGGAGAGTTCGTGATGATCGGCCTGCCCAATGCCGACCGCCCGGTGATGCGCGCCTATTCCATCGCCTCTCCTGCATGGGATGACACGCTGGAATTCTATTCGATCAAGGTGCCGGACGGACCGCTGACCCAGCACCTTCAGCAGATCCGTGCAGGCGACACCGTCCTAATGCGCCAGAAAGCGACCGGCACGCTGGTGCTTGACGCGCTGAAGCCGGGCAAGCGGCTTTGGATGCTGTCGACCGGCACTGGCATCGCGCCCTTTGCCTCGCTGATCCGCGACCCAGACACCTATGACCGGTTCGAGCAGGTCATCCTGATGCACGGCTGCCGGGAGGTCGCTGAACTGGCCTATGGCGCAGAGATCACCCACGCCACCCGCCACGATCCGCTGGTCGGAGAGTTGGCCCACGACCGCCTGCGTCTTGTCAGTTCCGCCACGCGAGAGGACTATCCGGTGCGCAAAAGGGTCACCGATCTGATCACATCCGGCGACATTTATAGTATGCTGGATGTGCCGCCGATCTCAGCGCAGGACGACCGCGTGATGATTTGCGGCTCTATGGACATGCTGGGGGACTGCAAGGCGATTTGCCTGAACCACGGGCTAGAGGAAGGGGCGAACAACAGGCCTGCTGAATTCGTAATCGAAAAGGCTTTCGTGACCTGAGCCATGATCCTGATCTCTTCAAACCTGTTGACTCAGCCCGGACGCCCGTGCGTTCGTGTACAAACGAATATCCCGGAGCAAGCCTCGTGACCGACGCAGCGACACAACGCCCCGAAAGACCGGAAAAGATCCGCTGCGATGCCTGTCCGGTCATGTGCTACATCGCCGACGGTCGCGCCGGGGCCTGTGACCGATACGCCAACGAGGGCGGGGAACTTGTCCGCCTCGATCCGCTGACCATCCTCGAAAATCGCGCCGACGTAGAACTGGTCCCCTTTCTGGACCGGGAGTGGGACGGCGAGCTTGTCAGTGGCGAGGACACGTTTATCACCGCCGTCGGGTCCGGCACGACCTATCCCGATTACAAGCCCGCGCCGTTCATCGTCGCGTCAAAGACGGCGGGCGCGGATATGATCACTGTGGTGACCGAAGGGATCTTTTCCTACTGCGGGGCCAAGGTGAAGATCGACACTGACCGCCACCTTGGCAATGAATGCGCCGCCGTCCGGGCGGACGGAGAGGTCATCGGCCATGTCACGACCTCTGAATACGGCTCTCAAATGCTGTCGCTGGGCGGCGTGCATCACCTGACCGGCGGCTCAAAGAAAGAGGGCCGCGTCACCTGCGCCTCTCTGCTTGCGCTCTGCAATGGCGAGACGGTGGCGCTGACCATCGACGACGGTGCCGATCTTGAGATCACGGCCGGCAAGGCCCCCGTCGTGAACGGCCAGCAGGAACAGCGGATGCGCGTCGGCTGTGGCTCTGCCACGGTTGGGATGTTCGCCGCCCAATGGAAAGGGCTGGTGGACGAGGTTGTGGTGGTCGATGACCACATCACCGGCATCATGTCCGAACATCAGGCGGGCAAGGTCATCGGCTGGGAACCCTCGGGCATCCGCATCAAGGGCCGCCGCTCGACCCCCGGTCGTTATTTTCAGGTGGCCGAGCCGGGCACGGGCTGGGGCGGGACCGACCTGACCGACCCGCTGACGATCCTCGACAAGTGGCAAGAGGCCAAAGGCGCGCGTCCCGGCCTGTCGCTGCTGATGGTCTCTACCACCGGGGAGCATTCAGCCTATTACGAACTGAACGACGATCTGGAACCGGTCCAAAAGGAGATGCCCGAGCGGCTGTTCCCGTCGGTCGCGCGGATCGAGGAAAACTGTGAGCCGTCGCTGACCTCTGTGCTCTTCATGGCGGGTGCCGGTGGGTCGCTGCGGTCCGGGGTGACAGAGAACCCGGTTTCGCTCACCCGGTCTGTGCAGTCGCGCCTGACCCGCGTGACCTGTGGTGGCGCGCCGGTCTTTATGTGGCCGGGCGGTGGCATCACCTATATGGCCGATGTGACCCAGATGCCGAAGAATGCCTTTGGCTATGTCCCGACACCGGCCCTTGTCGCCCCGATAGAGTTTACCATGTCCGCTGCCGACTATGCCGCGCTTGGCGGGCATATGGACTATGTCATGCCAATCGAGGACGCCCTGCGCGGAATGAAAGGACGCCAGAACGATCACCGCCTGTCTGGCCGGCGGTCCGAGGGGCGCAAGCCGGGGGCCCCGTGGCCGGTGTCGCACGGCCCCAAGGAAGATGCGTCATGAGCTGGCAAGACTCTCCGACGGCGGGCCTGTCCCCTGACGGACGGCTGCGCCTGATCCACGGGCCGATTGACCTGATCGTCACCGCCGAAGGCCCCGCCTACGCCATCCGCGCCGCGTATACCCGCGCCCGCGATGCCTTTGCGCCGGTGCTGAGCGCCCTTGCCTCTGAACTGCCCCGCCTGCGCGCGCCGCGGGGTCCGGACCTGACCGGCCCCGTGGCCCGCCGGATGCAATTGGCCACCGATCGTTTTGAACCGGCCTTTGTCACCCCGATGGCCGCCGTCGCCGGTTCGGTCGCGGACCACATCCTTGCCACGATGCTGATCCCGGAGCACGGCCTTGACCGGGCGCATGTGAACAACGGCGGTGATATCGCCCTCTGGACCGGCACGACGCCCCTGAGCCTTGCCATCTGCGAAGACCCGGTGACTGGTGCCGCAGGGGCGCGTGCCTCTGTCGCGGCCAGTGACGGGATCGGCGGCGTCGCCACCTCGGGCTGGCGCGGCCGCTCACATTCGCTAGGCATCGCCGACGCGGTGACGGTGCTTGCCCGTGATGCTGCGACAGCCGATGCCGCCGCCACGCTGATCGCCAATGCGGTCGACCTGCAGGACCACCCCGGCGTCCGCCGCGCGCCCGCGCGCAGCCTTGCCCCTGACAGCGATCTTGGCGACCGTCTGGTGACCACCGATGTCGCCCCGCTGTCGGACCGCGCCCTGAGCCGCGCCCTAAAGGCCGGTATGATCGTTGCCGAAGAGTACCGCGACCGCGGCCTGATCGTCGCCGCATGTCTGGCTTGCCAAGGCATGCGGCGCACCGTTGGGTCCAACGTCGCCGAACATGGAAAGACCCTTGCCCATGCCTGAACCCAAGATCCGCAAGACCGCGATCCTGACCGAAACCATCTGGCACGAAGGCGGCCCCGTCGCCGAAAAGCCCCTGCGCCGGGCCGCCATCATGGCGGTCATCGCCAACCCGTTTGCCGGACGTTATGTGGAGGACATTCAGCCCTTCATGAAAGATCTGGAGCCGCTTGGCGAGCAGATGGCGCAGGACCTGATAGACGCGCTTGGCGGTGACGCCTCGGTGATCGAGGGCTACGGCAAGGGCGCGATCATCGGCACAAACGGAGAGCTGGAACACGGCGCGCTCTGGCACGCACCCGGCGGCTACGCGATGCGCGCCAAGATCGAGAAATCCATGGCCATCGTGCCCTCGACCAAAAAGGTCGGCGGGCCGGGGACAAAGCTGGACGTGCCGATCACCCATGCCAACGCCTCATACGTGCGGTCGCATTTCGACTCGATCGAGGTCGGGCTTGCGGATGCGCCAAAGGCCGACGAGATGCTGCTGGTGCTGGTGATGACCACCGGCGCGCGCGTCCACAACCGAGCCGGGGGCCTCAAGGCTGAGGACGTCAAGGGCGAGGACGGGCTTCGGTGAAGATACGCAAGATCATCACTTTGGCCGAAGAGGTCCGGACCGAGATGGGACAGACCCTGGCGCCGCCGTCGCGCCGGGCGCTGGCGGCGGCGGTGATCGAAAACCCCTTTGCCGGGGTATATGCCGACGACCTGAGCGACCTGATGGAAACCGGCGCCAAGCTGGGCGACCTGCTGGGCAGAGAGGCACTGGCCGCCTTGGGGTGCGCCGCCGCCGATGTCCAAGGCTACGGCAAGGCCGCACTTGTCGGAGAGGCTGGCGAGCTGGAACATGCCGCCGCCCTCTTGCACCCGCAATTGGGCGCGCCGCTGCGCGCCGTGCTGGGTGGTGGCAAGGCGCTGGTGCCCTCGTCGAAATCCATGGGCGGCCCCGGTGTCGTGCTGGACGTGCCGCTGGGCCACAAGGACGCCGCCTATGTCCGCAGCCATTTCGACGGGATGCGGGTCTCTATCCCGGATGCCCCGCGCCCGGCAGAGATTGTCGTCGCCGTGGCGTTGCAACTGACCGGGCGGCCCCTGCCGCGCGTCGGCGGGCTGACCCATGACGACTTGGTTGGTGAGGACGGGCTGAGATGATGCACGGCTTGCGCCATAAGCCGCCTCTCCTCACAGGTGGAGGTCACGGGGACCGCCCTCGCCCCTCTGACCGCAAGGACCCAATGCGCAGGGCACTGGCCGCACAGGTGGACCAACTCGTTCCTGAGACCAAACGCAGACCACATGCGGGCCGTCGCGCGCCCCCGTTATCCGGCGCGCCATTTCGCACAGACCACAAGGAGCCGACACGATGACCCAATTCGTCCGCAACGCCTGGTATGTCGTCGCCTGGTCCACAGAGATCGACGATCAGCTTCGACGCTATACGCTGCTGAATGAACACGTGGTCATGTTTCGCAAATCAGACGGGTCTATTGCCGCGCTCGAAGACAGGTGCCCGCACCGCCAGCTGCCGCTGTCCAAAGGCAAGCGGATCGGCGATACAGTGCAATGCGGCTATCATGGCCTGACCTTCGACGGCACGACAGGCATGTGTACCCGCGTCCCCGGACAGACAAACCTGCCGAAATCCGCCTATGTCGAGACCTTCCCGGTAGAGGAACGCCACGGCATCGTCTGGATCTGGATGGGAGACCCGGACAAGGCAGACCGCTCCAAGATCTTCGACTTGCCGCAATTCGACGCGCCCGGCTGGAAGGTCCATCACGGCGACGCGCTGCACCTGAAGGCCAACTACCTCAACGTGGCCGAAAATCTTGTCGACCCGGCCCATATCAGTTTTGTGCACCCCACCACCCTTGGCTCATCCGCGTCGGAAAACGTGCCCGTGCATGTCCAGACCGACGGCGATGCCATTCTGGCGTGGCGCTGGATTCGTGACGCGGAACCCGTGGGGTTCTTCAAGGGGTTTGGCGGGTTCACCGGCAACGTTGACCGCTGGCACTACTACTATCTTTACACCCCAAGCACCGCCGTCATCGACTTTGGCTCTGCCCCCGTCGAGGACAAGATCGGAGAGGACGAGCGCGACAAGGGCGTTCGCATTTTCGCGCTGCATTTCGTCACCCCGGTGACCGAGGACTATACAATCGACCGCTGGATGCACATCCGCAACTCGGCCCTCGACGATCCCACGGCAGAGGCGACAATGGACAAGATGTTCCGGGTCGCCTTTGCCGAGGACAAGGAGGTGCTGGAGGCCATTCACGAAGAAGAAAACCGGCCCAACAAGCGCCGCCCCATCCGCATCGCCATCGACAAGGGGCCGCTGGTATACCGCAAACGGATCAACGAGTTGCTGGAACTGGAACAGACAGAGGACCTCGCTTCTCATCCTTCCCCGGCGTATGTCTACCACGATTGACCGGCGTCAGACCGGATAACCCGGCCAAAACGGCCAGCCAACAGAGGACACAACGCATGACCCTGACGAGACGTATGATGCTCGCCGCCGCCACCGCCCTGGCGCTGGCCCCTGCTGCCGCGATGGCGCAGGACACCATCAAAATCGGCGAAATCAACCACTATAAGCGCATGGCCGCCTTCGCCGATCCCTACAAGAAGGGGATCGAGTTGGGGCTGAAAGAGATCAACGCCAAGGGCGGCGTGCTGGGCAAGCCGCTGGAGTTCATCTACCGCGATGATCAGGGCGACCCGGCCGAAGCGGTGAAGATCGCCGAGGAACTGATGACCCGCGATGGCGCGGTAATGCTGACCGGTTCGATCCTGTCGCACGTGGGTCTTGCGCTGTCGTCCTTCGCCGCCGAAAAGGGCTATCTCTACCTCGCGGCGGAACCGCTTGCCGACAGCCTTGTCTGGACGTCGGGCAACCCCAACACCTTCCGCCTGCGCGCCTCGACCTGGATTCAGGCCGCCATGCTGGCCGAAGAGGCCGCCAAGACCGACGCGGTGAAATACGCCACAATCGCGCCGAACTATGCCTACGGGCAGGACGCGGTCGCGGCGTTCAAGGAAAACCTCTTGCGCCTGAAGCCCGAGGTTGAGTTCGTCGCCGAACAGTGGCCCGCGCTGTTCAAGATCGACGCCGGTGCCGAGGTGCAGGCCATCGAACGCGCCAAACCCGACGCGATCTATAACGTGACCTTCGGCACCGACCTTGCCAAGTTCGTCCGCGAAGGCGGCGACCGCGGTCTGTTCGAGGGCCGTCAGGTTTACGGCCTGCTGACAGGAGAGCCGGAATACCTTGAGCCTTTGGCCGATGAGGCCCCCGAGGGCTGGGTCGTCACCGGGTATCCCTGGTACGCATTCGAGGATGGCACCCCGGAAAAGGCATTTGCGGACGCCTATACCGCAGAAACCGGTGAGACGCCGAAGATCGGCTCGCTTGTCGGCTACCTTGACGTTCTCTCCATCGCCGCCGCCATCGAAAAGGCCGGGGCCACGGATACCGCCAGCCTGATCGCCGCATTCGAAGGTCTGGAAATCCCGGAAACGCCAATCGGGCCGCTGATGTACCGCGCCGTCGACAACCAGTCGACGATGGGTGCCTATGTCGGAACCATCGCACTGCAAGACGGCAAAGGCGTCATGGTCGACTGGTCCTACAAGGGTCCGGATGGCTACATGCCGTCGGACGAAGAAATCAAGGCGATGCGCCCGGCCGAGTGACCGGCGCACCTGACCAATCGATGTCGGGAGGCTGTCTGCCTCCCGACACCTCCGGTGCCTTCCCCCCAAGACTATTACCGGCACGTAGAAGACCGGGGCCGCAGGGTCGCCGGATGTTTCTGAGGACTTGACTGAATGGCCTTTCTTTTCGCCCAGTTCCTGACTGGCCTCGCCAATGCGTCGTCGCTATTCCTTGTGGCCTCTGGCCTGTCGCTGATCTTTGGCGTCACCCGAATCGTGAACTTCGCCCACGGGTCCTTTTACATGCTGGGGGCCTTTATCGGCGTCACGCTGATGGAGGTGCTGCCCGGTTCCATTGGCTTCTGGGGCGCGATCCTGCTGACCGGGCTTGCCGTCGGGGCCGTGGGGGCCTTTGTCGAAGTGGTCGTCCTGCGGCCGATTTACCGCGCACCGGAACTCTTTCAACTGGTCGCGACCTTCGGCGTGATCCTCGTGATCCAAGACCTTGCGCTGATGATCTGGGGCGCCGAGGACCGGCTGGGACCGCGTGCGCCCGGACTGCGCGGTGTCTGGCGCGTGTTCGGAGAGCCGGTGCCAAAATACGATATCGTCATCATTGCGATCACGCCCTTTATCCTCTTTGCCCTGTGGTATCTGATCACCCGAACCCGTGTCGGCATCCTTGTCCGCGCCGCGACGCAGGACCGTGAGATGGTCGGCGCGCTTGGCGTCAATCAGGCGTGGCTCTTTACCGGGGTCTTCGCGCTTGGCTCGGCGCTGGCGGGTTGGGGCGGGGCGCTGCAACTGCCCAAAGGCGGGGCGGATCTGCTGATGGATTTCAATATCATCGGCGCGGTCTTTGTCGTGGTGGTGATTGGCGGCATGGGCTCTTTGCCCGGTGCCTTTATCGCGGCGGTTCTCATCTCTGTGCTCAACGTGCTTGGCGTAACCTACCTGCCGCAGTCGACCCTTGTCCTGATGTTCGTCGTCATGGCAGTGGTGCTCATCATCCGCCCCTATGGCCTGCTGGGCCGCGAGGAAGTCGCCGGAGAACACGGTCAGGTCGGAGCACCCGAAACGCCGATCCGACCCTATGGGACCACCGGGCAACTGCTGATCGTCGCCCTGCTGGCCCTGCTGGCCGCCATGCCGCTCTTTGCCGACCGCTTTTTGCTGATCCTGATGATCGACATGTTGGTCTTTGCGCTCTTTGCCGCCTCGTTGCATTTCATCCTTGGCTCTGGCGGGCTGGTGAGTTTCGGCCATGCCGCCTTTTTCGGCGGTGGTGCTTATGCGGCGGCCCTGCTGGTCTTTCACACCGATACACCGATGGAACTGGCCTTCTTGTTTGCCCCGCTTGCCGCCGGTCTGCTGGCGCTTGGCATCGGGTGGTTCTGCATTCGGCTGACCGGCGTCTATTTCGCCATGCTCACCCTCGCGTTTTCGCAACTCGTCTGGTCGCTGGCCTTTCAGTGGCGCGGCGTGACGCGCGGCGACGATGGCCTTGTGAACATCTGGCCCTCACCCTGGCTGTCCGGCACCGTGCCCTACTACTACTTTACCCTGATCTTTGCTGTCGGCGGCATCCTCTTCCTGCGCCATGTGATCCATTCGCCCTTTGGCTACGCCCTGCGCGCCGGTCGCGACAGTCCCCGTCAGGCCGAGGCGATGGGGATCGACGTCAAGCGCATCCAGTACCTTGCCTTTGCTCTGGCCGGTGTCATGGCCGGGCTGGCGGGCGGCATTTTCGTCTTCTCCAAAGGCTCTGTCTTTCCGACCGAGCTTGAGATCGCCGCCAGCTTTGACGCGCTGATCGTGGTCTTCCTTGGCGGCGTAAAGACGCTGGCCGGGGGCGTTGTCGGCGCGGGCTTCATGACCCTTGCCGAAGACTGGTTGACCCGGCTGGAATACTGGCGGCTGGTGCTGGGCCTTGTCATCATCGCCGTCGTCATCATCGCACCAGAGGGCATCGTCGGATCGCTGCGCACGCTGTGGCAGAAGATACGCGGCAAGGATGAGGAGGCGGTGCAATGACCGAGATCCTGCGGGTCGAAAACCTGAAAAAGTCCTATGACGGCTTTCTCGCGGTCAACGGCGTCTCCTTTTCTGTCCAACAGGGAGAGCTGAAGGCGCTGATCGGACCGAACGGCGCCGGGAAATCCACCTGTTTCAACATGCTTATGGGCCAGTTGAAACCGACCGCCGGGGACGTCTACCTTGACGGGGAACGCATCACCGGCAAGAAGCCGCGCGAGATTTGGCGCAAAGGCGTCGGCCGGACCTTTCAGATCACCGGGACCTATCAGTCCATGACGGTGATCGAGAACGTCCAGATGGCGCTGATCAGCCATCATCGGCGGCTGTTTTCCATCGCCCCGCGCGCCTGGAAGCTGTACCGCGACGAGGCGTTCGAATTTCTAAAGACAGTCTCGATGGAAGATCAGGCCGACCGCCCCTGTTCTATCCTCGCGTACGGTGACCTCAAGCGGCTGGAACTGGCGATTGCCCTGACGCACCGACCGCGCCTGTTGCTGATGGACGAACCGACCGCAGGCATGTCCCCAACCGCGCGGGTCGCCCTGATGCAGTTGGTGGCCGACATCGTGGCGGCGCAGGGTGTTTCAGTGCTGTTCACCGAACATGACATGGACGTGGTTTTTGCCCATGCCCATCACATCATGGTGCTGAACCGGGGTGAGCTGATCGCTGACGGATCTGCCAACGAGGTGCGCAACAATCCGCAGGTGCAGGAAGTCTATCTGGGTGGCGGAACTCTGTTCAAGGAGGCTGCCGATGCTTAGTGTCGAAGGCATTCACAGCTACTATGGTAAGGCCGAAATCCTGCGTGGCCTGTCTTTCGGGATCAACCGGGGTGAGGTCGTCGCGCTGTTGGGGCGCAACGGTGCGGGCAAGTCCACCACCATGAAGTCGGTCATGCAACTGGTGCGTCCCCGCAGCGGGCGCGTCGTCTTTCAGGACCGCGACCTGACCGGGGCACCCGCCTTTCGTGTCGCCAAGTCCGGCATCGGCTATGTCCCCGAGGACCGGCGCATCTTCACCGACCTGACTGTGATGGAAAACCTCGAAGTCGGCCGCCAGCCAAGGCGCGAGGGCGCACCGGAATGGACCGTCGAGCAGCTTTTTGACATTTTCCCCAACCTTGCAGAGCGGCGCACCAACCGGGGCAAACACATGTCTGGCGGCGAACAGCAGATGCTGACGATCGCGCGGACCCTGATGGGCAACCCGATGCTCTTGCTGCTGGACGAGCCGTCCGAAGGGATCGCCCCGGTGATTGTCGAAGAGATGGCCGAGACGATCCTCAAGCTGAAGTCCGAAGGGCTGACCGTGATGATCTCGGAACAGAACCTTCACTTTGCCCGCGCCGTGGCGGACCGCGCCATCATCATCGAGGGCGGAGAGAAAAAGTTCGACGGAAGTTTCGAAGAGCTAGAGGTCCATCCCGAAATCCGCGACGCCTACCTGTCGGTCTGACGAAGGAACCTGCCCGTGACGAACACACCTGATGCCGAGGTTCAGAGCTATGTCCTTGAAGAGCAGATCGGGTTTCTTCTGCGCAAGGCGTATCAGCGCAATTCCAATATCTTTCTGACCCTTGTGCCGGGGAATTTGACGACCATGCAGTTCTCGATCATGCGGCAGATCGCGGTGGGCGGACCGATATCGCAGAACAAGCTTGGACGCTCTGTCGCCATGGACGGGGCAACGACCAAAGGGGTCGTTGACCGGCTTATTGCGCGGGACTTGCTGACCGCCCGGCGCGATCCCGAAGACCGTCGGCGACATTTGTTGTCTCTGACTCCACAGGGCGAAGCGTTGATAACCGAAGCTGTAGAGGCCGCAGCCCGCGTTACGGCGGAAACGCTGTCGCCCTTGACGGGCAGCGAACAGGACACCTTGCTTCGCCTGCTGTCCCGGATCACCTGATCCCCCTCCTCCATTCCCTCGCTTGATCGGCCTTTGCCACGCAACGCGTCACCTATGACCGCTTCCACCTTTGGCCCTCCTCACCTCCGGTCCAGCGGGCTGGGAAGGTCCCTTGGGTGTCTGGGTCTGCTGCGGGCGAGGTCGGATCGAACCTCGGCGGGGGTGGGTTGGGTCGTGGCGACCTTGGGCTTGCCCATTTCGGGCGTCAGGATGTGCCGCAGCAGGGCGACGGGGTGGGCGCGCAGGGTCAGACGCATGGCGACGTAATCCTCGACCACCTGTTCGCCCTCGGTCATCTGGGGCAGGTTGGCGGCCACCTCGGAGATCGCCTCACCATCCATGTCGCGGGAAAACAGCGGCAGTTCCCCGCCTTTCATCAGGGCCTTTGCCTCCCACAGGGCGGCGCGGCGCGTCAGGTCAAGGTCGGCGAAGACATCTGCCTCTGCCAGCCGCGCCAGAACCGAGGGTTGCAGGCCCGCGCGTCGCCAGACATCGCGCACCGAGCGGTAGCCGTTGCCGCGCGCCGCCGTCAGCCATGCGGCGTCGTCCTCGCTGAGGCCCTTGATCTGGCGAAACCCAAGACGCAGGGCAAGGCCGCCCCTGCCGTCCGGCTCCATCACGTTGTTCCAATAGCTGTGGTTGACGCAGACCCGCCGCACGGGGACGCCATGTTCACGGGCGTCGCGGACGATCTGCGACGGCGCGTAAAACCCCATCGGCTGGGAGTTCAGCAGCGCGCAGGCAAAGATCCCCGGATGATGGCATTTGAGCCAGGCGGAGGCATAGACCAGCAGGGCAAAGCTGGCGGCGTGGCTTTCGGGAAACCCATACGATCCAAAGCCCTCGATCTGGCTGAAACAGCGTTCGGCAAAGGCGCTGTCATAGCCCTTTTGCGCCATGCCGCGCAGAAAGAGGCTGCGGAATTCGCTGACATTGCCGTGCTTCTTGAAGGTGGCAAGGGAGCGGCGCAGGCGGTCGGCCTGTTCGGGGGTAAAGCCCGCGCCGACGATGGCGATCTGCATGGCCTGTTCCTGAAACAGCGGCACGCCGAGGGTCTTGCCCAGCACTTCGCCCAGTTCATCCGAGGGGAATTCGACGCGCTCCTCGCCGTTGCGGCGGCGGATGTAGGGGTGGACCATGTCGCCTTGGATCGGGCCGGGGCGAATGATGGCGACCTCGATCACCAGATCGTAAAAGTTGCGCGGCCGCATGCGGGGCAGAAAGTTCATCTGCGCGCGGGATTCGACCTGAAAGACACCGACGCTGTCGGCGCGGCAAAGCATGTCGTAGACGGCGGGGTCCTCGGGCGGCAGAGTCGCCAGCGTGTGCTTTGGCCCGTGATGGGTGGCGATCAGGTCAAAAGCCTTGCGGATGCAGGTGAGCATGCCAAGCGACAGCACGTCGACCTTGAGGATGCCCAGCGCATCGATGTCATCCTTGTCCCAGCAGATGACGGTGCGCCCCTCCATCGCAGCGTTTTCCACCGGCACCAGTTCGTCCAACCGCCCCTCGGTGATGATGAACCCGCCGACGTGCTGGCTGAGGTGGCGGGGAAAGCCGATGATCTCATAGATCAGTTCCATCGTCAGTTGCAGGCGGCGGTCGTCCGGGTCGAGGCCGATTTCGCGCATGCGCTGTGCCTCCAACCCCTTGGTGGAGAAGAACCCCCAAAGCTGTGAGCTAAGCGCGCCGATGGTGTCCTGAGACAGCCCCATGGCGGCACCGACCTCCCGAATGGCGCGCTTGCCACGATAATGGATGACGGTGGCGCACAGACCGGCGCGGTGGCGGCCGTAGGTCTCATAGATGTGCTGGATCACCTCCTCACGCCGCTCATGTTCGAAATCGACGTCGATGTCGGGCGGTTCATCCCGCGCCTCGCTGACGAACCGCTCAAAGACCATGGTGCCAATCTCGGGACTGACCGAGGTGACCCCCAGACAATAACAGACCACGGAATTGGCCGCCGACCCGCGCCCCTGACACAGAATCCCGCGCGACCGGGCAAAGGCGACGATATCGCGGACGGTCAGGAAATACGGCTCATAGTTCAGCTTGCCGATCAGGGCCAACTCGTGCTGCAACAGCGCCTGCACCTTCTCCGGCGCCCCCTGCGGATAGCGCCACTTCAGCCCCTCAAGGGCCAGACGCGCCAGCCGCCCCCCCGCCGTCTCGCCCCCGGTGATCTCGGACGGGTACTCATACCGCAACGATCCGATGTCAAAACCGCAACGCTCGGCCAAGGCAACCGCGCGGTCAACCGCCCCCTCATGCGGCCCCAACAGGCGGCGCATCTCGACCTCTGAGCGCAACCGCTGTTCGCCATTGGCCAGCGCCGCCCGCCCCAACCGGTCCACCCGTGCGCCAATACGGATGGCACTCAACACATCGGCCATCCGACGCCGCCGACCGTGATGCATCAGGGGGACCGCCGTCGCCACCGTGGGCAGGCCGAACCCCTCGGCCAACCGGGCCAGCAGATCGAACTGCTGACGATCCTCACCATCATAGCGCGGCGCCAACGCCAGATGCATCCGCGCGCGATGCACCTGCACCAAGGCCGCCACCCGGTCGCGCCAGCCCGCCTCCGGGGCAGCCGGCACATGCAGAATAAAGGTCAACCCCTCCACGACCTCTGGCAGATCCGACAACAGCAACCGGCAATCACCCTTCTTCGACCGCAAACGCCCCGCCGACAACATCCGGCACAACAGCGCCCAGCCCGCGCGCGAGGCCGCCAGCGCCGTCATCTCGACCCCCTCTTCAAACACCAGCCGCGCCGCCGGGATCAGCCGTGGCACATTGCGCACCGGCGCACGCGGCGGCGCAGGCACACCCGGCGGCGCAGGTGGGCCAATCAGCCCCCCTTCCGCCTCCAACCGCTCCAACTCTGCCACCTGCCGCGCAATCTCGCGGGCCGCACTATAGGCGCGCACAATCCCCGCGACAGAATTCACATCCGCCACGGCAATGGCGGACAACCCCATCAGGGCCGCACGCTCCATATACTCCTCCGGGTGCGAGGCCCCGGTGAGAAAGGTAAAATTCGAGGTGATGCAAAGCTCGGCGAACATGACAGGATATATATTCCCGTTTTGTTCTCGCTGCGAGTCCGCGTTTACGCGCCCGACCCCAGCTTCTTCTGTCTGAAAGTATCCCCGCCGGAGGCAAACCCCGAGGCAGGCGGCCAAAGGCCGCCCACGAGATATAAAGCGCGGGCCCCGCAGGGCCCGCTCCTTTGGATCAGACGCCCGCCTTGATGATCGCTTCGGCCAGCAAGGGCACGGTCTGCGCGTTCAGCCCGGCGATGTTCATACGCGAATCGCCAACCATGTAGACCCCGGAGTCAGCGCGCAGCTTTTCGACCTGCTCGGGGCTGGCCCCAAGGCGCGAGAACATGCCGCGATGCTGGGCAAGGAACCCAAACCGGTCCGACCCGGACAGGCGCTGCAACTCGCTGGCCAGCTTTTCGCGCAGGGACAGCATCCCCGTGCGCATCTCTTCCAGTTCCGCCTGCCAGTCGGCGCGCAGCGTCTCATCGGTCAGCACCATGGTCACCAGACGCGCGCCATGGTCCGGCGGGAAGGAAAAGTTCTGCCGGTTGAGATAGTTCAGCGTGCCTTGGTTCAGCTTTTTCGCGCCGCCGTCCTGCGCCACGGCCATCAGCAGGCCGGTGCGTTCGCGGTAGATGCCAAAGTTCTTGGAACAAGACGCCGCGATCAGGCATTCGGGCACCGAACCGGCGATCATCCGCACCGCCTGTGCGTCTTCCTCCAGCCCGTCGCCAAAGCCCTGATAGGCAAGGTCCACCATCGGCGTGGCCCCGGTCTGGTTCAGAAGGTCGATCACCGCCTGAACCTGGGTCGCGTTCAGGTTGGCCCCGGTCGGGTTGTGGCAGCAGCCGTGTATCAGCACGATATCGCCTTTGCCCGCCTGTGCGAGGTCGGCCATCATGCCGTCGAAATTCACGCCGCCGGTGTCATTGTCGAAATAGCGGTACATCACCGTTTCGATCCCCATGTGCTTGAGGATCGACAGGTGGTTGGGCCATGTCGGGTCACTGACAAAAACCCGCACGTCGGGATTGGCCATCTTGGCCATGTCGAAGGCCTGCCGCACCGCCCCGGTGCCGCCGGGCGTTGCCGCCGCGGCCACGTTGTCGCGCGCCACCGAGTCGCCCAGCACCAGCGCGACCATCGCGTCGGCAAAGCCGGGGTCACCCGCGAGGCCGGTATAGGCCTTGGTCTGCTCGGCCTGCCACAGCTGCTGTTCGGCGGATTTGATCGCGCGCATGATCGGCGTATTGCCAGAGGCGTCCTTGTAGACGCCGACGCCAAGGTCGATCTTGCCGTCGCGTGGGTCCTCGCGGAAGGACTGCATCAGCATCAGGATCTTGTCGGCGGGTTGTTCCTTGATCGTCTCGAACATCTTTTTCTCCGGTCAGTCGGCAGGTCCCGTGGCGACGGGCAGCGTGGCAAAGGCGCCCCACTCCGACCACGAGCCGTCATAAAGTGAATGGTCTGTCTTGCCGATGCGTTCCATCGCAAGGCTGAGGATCGCCGCTGTCACGCCCGACCCGCAGGTGGTGATCGCCGGTTTCGACAGGTCGACGCCTGCGGCCTCAAAGACCGTGCGCAGACCGTCATTGTCCTTGAGCGTGCCGCCCTCGGTCAGCAGATCCCGGTAGTAGACGTTTTTCGATCCCGGGATATGGCCCGCGCGCAGCCCCTCGCGCGGTTCCGGGGCCTCCCCGGCGAAACGCGCCGGTGAGCGGGCGTCGATCACCTCTGTATTCTTGAGCTTGGCGGCGGCTGAGACCTGCGTGACGTCGCGTACCAGATGGGCCTGACGGCGCACGGTCATGTGACGGTCGCGCACCATCGGGGCCATATCCTCGACCGCGCGGCCCTCGGCCTGCCACTTGGCGAACCCGCCGTCCAGCACGGCGATGTCATCCTTGCCCATCAGCTTGAACAGCCACCAGACGCGGGGGGCGGAAAACAGACCCATGCCGTCATACACCACCACCTGATGGCCGTCGCCGACCCCCATGGCGCGCAGGCGCGACATGAATTTCTCTGGCGGCGGTGCCATGTGCGGCAGGTCCGACCGGGCGTCGGACACATCGTCAATGTCGAAAAAGCGCGCGCCGGGGATATGCCCGGCGGCATATTCGGCGCGTGGGTCCCGGCCCATATCGGGCAAGTACCAGCTTGCATCGAGGACCCGCAGGTCAGGGTCATTCAGGTGCTGCGCCAGCCATTCGGTAGAGACAAGCGTCTTGGGATCGTCAACGAACATGGGCCCCCCTCATCCGTGATACCCATGTGATTAGGCAAGAGGGCAGCGGCTTGCAAGCGGGTCGCGTCGCGAACCGGCCCCCGGGGCGGAAATGCCACCCCGGAGGCAAGTGATTACTTGGCCAGCATGCCACGCAGGGCGCTGACAATCGCCAGAACCACACCGCCCCCGGCACCACCCGCTGCGACCTGACCGATGATCGCGCCGATATCCAGACCACCGGCCTCACCCGCGGCCCCTGCCATTTCAGGCGCGCCCAGCATACCCAGGATCGTGCCACCGAGGCCGCCACCCACGATGCCCGAGATCGAGTTGATCAGCGTGCCTTGATCGATCTTCTTGACCAGACCGCCCGCCGCGTTACCGCCCAGCGCGCCCGAGATCAGTGCAATGATAAGTTCCATGTCCGTCCCCTTAACTCGTCCCCACCTTGGGACGCGACATCCCTAGCCGGTCAGGGGGCGGCGCGGCACGGGAATGGCGGGACCGGTTTCCCCGCCTTGGCCGCACGTCAATGCGCGTGACGCAGGAAAAAGCTTTCGACCATGTCCAGCGCGGTGTTCCGCGTGGCATCGCGTTCTTTGTATATCTCGTGGAAGGCCCCGTTGATGGCCGAGAACTGGCAAGCATAGCCCTTGTCCGCCGCAAGGCTGGCGGCGTTCAGGTCGTCGCAGAACCCGGTGTGGCGGGACAGGTCCGGCGGGGCGTCGAAGACGCCGGGGTATTGCCGGTAGGCCCGCAAGTCGCGCGTGCCACTCAGCAGCAGGACCGGTGTATCGACCATGCGCGCAAGGCTTTCGGGCGCACGCATCTCACGCAGAAAGCGGACAGAGCCACGCGTCCAGTTGTTGGTGGTGCCGCCGATCTGCGGCCCTTGCCAGTTTTCCCCGGCGTATTCCGCCTTGCGAATGTCGCTCCAGTCAAACTGATCCCACATATGGGTGCGCAGCGCAAAACGGGCGCGACTGCGGGTCATCATCGCCTCCGCGTCCTGTTCGAAACTGCGGGTGCCGGGCTGATAAGGGCCAAAGGTTCTGGCCGAGGCATAGTCGTGGCATAGGCGGGCATTCCAGACCCACGCCACGGCGCAGCGCCACCAGCCCTGCACCGCGACCCCGGTTTCGGAATAGATCCGCAGGTTGAGCCAGCGGGCCCGTTTGCCGGTGTAGCTGATGTAGTTCACATGGATCATCGCGCTGACGAGGGCCGCCGCGTCAAAAGGTGTGTCACCGCCGACCTTTTGCAGATAGCCGATGGCAATGGCACCGCCCATGGAGTTCGAGGTCAGGAACAGCGGCAGATCGGACCGCGCGCCCAGCGCAGATAAGTCCGCCTCGACCGCTTCGACGAACTGCGCGAAATCCTCAATGTAGTCATCAAAATTCTCTACGTGGCTTTTGTCGGGATCGTCCAGCAGGCGTGGCGACAGGCCCTGCCCGCGATGGTCGATCACATAGACGGGCGCAAAGCCACGGGCGATGAAATCAATCGCGGTTTCGGCAAATTCATAAGATGGCTCACTGCGGCCCGGCGCGATCACAAGCGCGCCCTTGGCCCCCGGCGCACAGCCAAACCGGCTGTAGCGCAGGCGATAGCCATCGTGGGGCATGGTCAGCACGCGCCGCTCCCAGCCCGGGTCTGTCGTGGCCTCACCGCAATCGGCATCGCGCGCCAGATAGGCCACTGTCTTTTCGAAAACCGTAGCCTCATCCAGCGCCAAAACCGGCGCGGCCAAGACTGCCAAAAGCACAAACAGGAAATGTCGCAATGTCACAGCGCCCCAAATCGTCCGCGCTTGTGCGAACGGGTCACCGACAGAAAATCACCTGACGCCACTCAACGTCAAGTGGATCAGTACCTGGCTCAGTGACGCTCTTTCAAAAGGCGCTGTTTCTGTCGGGCCCAATCGCGCTTGGCCTCTGTCTCACGCTTGTCGTGGTTCTTCTTGCCCTTGGCGATGCCGATCTTGAGCTTGGCGATACCCTTGTGGTTGAAGTACATCACCAGCGGCACCAGCGTCATGCCCTCGCGCTGGGTGGCGTTCCACAGCCTGGACAGCTCTTTCTTGGAGACCAGCAGCTTGCGCCGTCGGCGTTCCTCATGGCTGAACATCGCGCGCTCGTAGGGGGCGATGTAAGAGTTCACCAGCCAGAGTTCACTTTCCTCGACCGCCGCATAGCTTTCGGCGATGTTGGTGGTGTTCTCGCGCAGGGATTTGACCTCTGACCCGGTCAGGATGATACCGCATTCGATATCGTCCTCGATCGCGTAATCATAGCGCGCGCGCCGGTTCTCGGCGATCACCTTGTAGTTCGGGTCAGACTTGGGTTTCTTGGCCATGGTCCGTCTAGATAGTCACGGATACCGGGCGTGTAAACTGGCCGCCGACGCTCAACTGCCCCTGTAAGTCGAATAGCCAAAAGGCGAGAGCAGCAGCGGCACATGGTAATGCGTCTCTTCGGCCATGCCAAAGCGGATCGGCACCTGATCCAGAAACAGCGGCTCATCGCCCGCCTGCCCTGTCGCGCGCAGATAGTCGCCCGCACCGAAGATCAGTTCATAGCTGCCGGGTTTGAACTTGCCCTTTGGCAGGATCGGCGCATCGGTGCGGCCATCCGCGTTGGTGACCGCCTCGGCGATCTTGCGGTGGGAATTGCCCGACACGCGGTACAGCAGGATGGTCATGCCCTCTGCCGGGCAGCCCCGCGCGGTGTCCAGCACATGTGTCGTCAGATAGCCGTCGCCCATGGTTCTGCCCTTTAACATGCCCTGCGGTCAGTCAGGCGCATCGGCGGGTCGGGGTCAAGACAAGACCGCCCGACAGGCAAAGGCCCCGGGCTGTGCCGCCCGGGGCCGTATCCCCGCATGTGCGGGGCTGCTCGAAAGTGTTGCGGTCCGGTTACCAGCAGCGGTTGTGGCGACCGTTGTAGCGGCAGTTGTCCCGCCGTCCGTTGCGCTGTTTCCATTTTCCGCCGTGGCGGTGGTGGTTGCGATAGACCTTGCGGTGCGAGTTGTGATGCCTCACGACGCGGCCCCGGTTGTTGTTCTCAAGCGCCTGTCCCAGAATGTAGAGACCGATTGCAGCCCCGACAAAACGTTTTACGTTCTTGTCATGCCCGGCCTGAACCGGCGAGGCTGCAGCCAACGAGACGACAAGCGCGCCTGCGGCAAGCAGCGAAGTGATGAAACGTGCAGACATGGGTCAATTCCTTTCGGATGAATGGTCCGGAGCACCGTCAAGTCGGGAACTCCGGACCCCAGCGTCGCGTCAGTCGGCCCTGTGTCGCAATATCAGCCCACTGCTATCGGATAACCGCGGTACCAGCCCCTTCACGTTATTGAATTTCTTCGGCTGGAGGCGCAGGTTGGCATCATGTCCCAAACCGGTCGCCATATCATGTTCTCAGCCCTCTCTCGCGGGTTTGCCGCAGCCCTGCTGCTTGTCACGCTGGCCCTGCCCAGCGCCGCCGCTGCGGATTGCTACGTGCATTACAAGGCCAAGCGCAATAAACCTTACGGGCTGCACTATGGCATCGTGCATGTGTCCGGCAGTTGCCCGTCGTCGCCGCAGCGCACCGTTCAGTCGCGGATTTCCTCTGGCGGCTGGAGTATCCTGAACATCGTCAAGGTCACGACCGCGCGTCCCAACTCATCGGAAATTGCCAGTGCAGGCTCACACTATTACCGCTAGCGAAAGTCGCCGTTCAGGCTCGCGGATCGTCACGGGGGGCATCATTGCCATCGTGGCGATTCTGGCCATTGTGGGGGCGGTGCTGATGCTGACTCTGCCTGACGCCAATGCGTTCAACATGCGGGTCGAACGGATATTCATCGAAAACGACAACCTGAACAGTCAGGCAGAGGTCAAGCTGCTAGAGATCCTCGCCCAGTCCGGCACCTCGTTTTCCGACACGCTGGCCAGTTACCGGGTGGTGATCTTTGTGCTGCTGGTCTTTGCCGCCGCGATGCTGGTGGCGGCGCTGGTCTTTCTGGTGATGCTGGTGTCGCTGAACCGCCGCATGGCACAGATCGAACGGTCGGGGATCGAGGTGTCCAGCCTGATCATCTCACGCGAGGAAAACACCGTTTACCTGAACACCATGGGATTCAAACTGACAGAAGCGATGATGGAAACGCTGGCGGTGCTGGCAGAGGCGCGGCTGGACGATGAGATGCTGTCCGGCAGCCAGATCGAGTCGATGATCTCGGGCAAGGCAGAGGCCGACTGCGATGAGGCCGCCGGGGCCACACGGATCAAGCGGCTGCGCGACGGACTGGGCAACCAGATGGTCAGCGAGTTGCTGGTCAAGAACATCGCCCGGCGCGGCTATATGCTGGCCATCGACAAAGGTGTAATCGAAGTTTTGTAGGGGCCCCTTTGCCCCCCCCACGACGGGCGTTGCGGCCACCTGTCGGCGCGAACCGGGCCGATCCCAGTGTTTTGGCGTTCTTGCGGTGCCGGTGGCGTTCCGGCGTTCCCCTTGCGGCGGATCAAGGGCGGTAAACTGTTGCATCCGCACGCACGCCGGAGCGGCATTACAGCATGGTAGATCTGGCCAATCCGCCAAGCGCCGCCACCAGTGGCTGCGGCGCGTAGCGGTCGCGGGCGCTCCAGTACCGGCCCGAGGTCTTGTAGCTGAAGCGCACATTCGGCTGGACGTGGGCCGCCAATTGCGCCTGTGTCAGGATCGTCAGGCCCTGCGCCGCCTCTGCGGACGGCTCCTGATCCGGCCAGACGGCCACGGCGCGCGTCATCAGCCCCGGCCCGGTCTTGAGCCATGTGCCGTCGTTCTCGCGCGCCAGCAGGGACCGCACCGCCCAGAGCGGCGCCGGGTGTCCGAAAGGCGCACAGATCACATTGTTGGCCAGTTGAAAGGCGCGGGCGAAAATGCTCGCGCGGGCTGGCCAGATCGGCCCTGGCGCGGGCCAGCGACTCTTCGGGGCCGGCAAACAGCCCGGCGGTGAAGACGTGGAACTCTGCCCGTCGCGACGGCGCAAGGCGCTGTTCCAGCCCACCGGTCACGCGTTCTGCCGCGTCCGGGAGCACAATCAGCCGCACCCGGCTGGCCAGAAACTGCGCGGTCAATTGTGAAATAAGCGCGCGCGCAGTCACGCTGTCCATCACCGCCAGCGCGCAATCGACATGGCCGCCCTGCTCGCCCAGTTTGAAAAACCGCAGTAGTTCGGGTCTGTCATGCCGGGGGCGGCGCTGGCCAGATCGTCCAGAAGATCCCGCGGGGCGCTGACGGCGGCCTCGGGCTGTCCCATATGCATCATCAGCCCGGCCCGCCGCGCCTCAGCGCGGGATCATCTGGACGTATATCCAGCGCCTCGACCGCCAGCGCCAACGCCAACGCCTGATCGGCATCGTCCCCCGGGTCAGCGTGAAATCGACCAGCGCCAGCAGGTCGGAGATGGTCTGTGGGGTCAAGACTCAGGCATCCAGCCCACAGGCCAAACGCTCCTCGGCGGTCAATGCCTCGCCAAGCGCCTTGGCCAGCGGTCCCAGATGCGCACCATAGCGCCGCCAGCGGGCAACCGAGGTGCCATAAATCGGCGCACGCACCTGCGCCACCGAGGCGGTATTGACCTGCCGCGTGGACGCCGTGTGATCCAGCACATCCCCGTGCCAGTCCAGCCCTAGAAATTCCAGCACCGCGCGGGCCTGCCCCTCGGGGTCGGCGACCAGTGCCTCATAGGGGACCTCTTGCACGCGGTCCGGCAGCAGAGATGTCCAGTGTTTGGCATTGAGGTCGAACTGACGCCAGGATTCGGCCAGATCCTCAAGGTCGGTCGAGACCGGCTGGTTCTGGCCAAAGTTTTGCAGGTAGTTCGACATCAGCCCGTCCAGCGGGTGCCGCCGCATGATCAGGAATTTGGCCTCTGGCAAGGCCAGCGCCAGCAACCCGATGTAAAGCTGGTTGCCCGGCATCTTGTCGGTGACGCGGGGGCTGCGCAGCCCCTCGCCGTGCAGGAAGGCCTGATATTCCTCGCCCAGCCGGGTGAAATCATCATCGGTTAGGTCGGTGTCGGCGGCGCGTTCTTCCAAGACCGCGCGCAGGCGCGGGTTGGCCTGAAAGGCGCGCTGCACCGCCAGCATCTCTCCGCCCGCCTGCACGGCGGGATGACGCGACAACATCTGCTCCATCAAGGTGGTGCCAGAGCGCGGCAGCCCGCAGACAAAAACCGGCGCCACGCCGCGCAGCCCGGCACCTGCGTGGCGGTCCAGAAGCGCGGGAATCACCAGCGCGCGCAGCCGCTCGGCGCGGGCGGTATTGGCGGCGCGGTCGTAGGGAAACAGGGCGCGCGTCAGGCGGTTGCCTTCGGCATAATGGGCAAAGGCGGCGTCGGGATCACCCAGATCGTCCTGCGCCTTGCCAAGCGCAAATTCCAGCGTGGCGCGGGCCTCATCGGGCAGTTGGTCGGCCTTTTGCGCCACCGCCTGCAAGCCCTGCCATTCGGGGCTGTCGGATTTGATCTTGCGCAGGTTCGCCAACCGCGTGAAGGCCGACAGCGCCATTCCCGGCAGCGCCGCAGCCCGGAGAAAGGTCTGCGCCGCCTCTTCCATCCGGCCGGAGGCGGCCAGCGTATTGCCCAGATGCAGCCAGGCCTCCCCGGCCTGAGGGGCCAGTTCGATGGCGCGGCGGGCGTGGTGTTCCGCAGCCTCGTGGCGTTCCCGGCGAAACAGCGCGTGAGCGAGGTTCACATGCACCGCCACCGACTGCGGGTCGATTGCCAGCGCCCGGAACAGTACATCGACGGCGCGCTGGAAATGGCCGGTGCGCAGGCAGGCCTGCGCGAGGTTCAGGTGCACGTCCAGGACATCGGGATCCAGAGCAATGGCGCGGTCCAGATGCGGAATGGCGCGGGCGTAATCCTTGGCCACCACCAGCGCCGCGCCAAGATTGGCATGGGCCAGCGCATAATTTGGCGCAACCTCGACCGCTGTCTGGAACTTTTCGCGGGCGGCGTCCATCTTGCCCTGCTGCGCCAGCAGGGTTCCGATATCGACCAGAACGGCCACGTCTTCGGGCTGATGGGTGATGACCTCGTCCAGCAGCGCCATACCCTCTTCGGCTTGCCCCAGATGAACAAGGTTCAACCCCTTGAGGTGCACCAGACGGGGATGGCCGGGGTATTGCTCCAGCAAGCGGTCCAAGGCTGTACCGGCCTCCGCAAAACGGCCGGCATTCTGGTGGCGGGCAATGCGGGCCAGTTCAGCATTGACGGAGTCAAGAGCGGCTGCGTCGGTCGGCGCGGCGGGGCTGGTCATGTCAGGGTCTCCCATTCGGCACCCGGAGAAGGGCAAGCGCGCCCGGGGAAGTCAATCCCCCGGGCGCGGCGCGAGTCACAATAAAATAGCGGCGATCAAGCGGCGCGGATGGTCCGGCCCAATGCCTCTGCACGGGTCTCCAGACGGGCGCGGATCTGCGGCGGCAGGTGGCGTGCGGCGCTGATGCGCGGCGTGGCCATTTCCGGGATCGCCGGTGCGTCCGTGCGCTCTGCCCCGTTCACAAAACCGTCGCGACCGATGAAATCGACATAGGTTTCCGCCGGGCAGCCCTCGGCCAGCAACAGCTCATGTGTGCCGGTCTCGACGTGGAAATAGGTAAAGCCCGCGCCGGGCATCCGGGCCTCACGGGTCACGGTGCTGCCGTTGATCAGGGCGCTGGCGTTGACCAGATAGCCGTCGATGCCGATGGCGTGGTCGGGCGAGACCAGCAGATCGCGCGCGGGAACAGTGTCACCCAGCGCACCGGCGGATATGCGGATCGGGTTGACCTTGGCGGGATTTGTCGTCGCCGTCTGAACCGGCTGTTCGCCCAGCCATGCTACGGTGGTGGTGCCGCCGGTCGCCGTCAGCACGGTGTCGCCCGCACGCAGGTCCTGAACCGGTTTGGTGCCGTTCGGGGTGGCGATCAACGTGCCTTCGAGGAAGCACAGCAAGGTGGCGTTCAGACTGTCGATGGCCAGACCACCCGGGTTGGTCGCGGTAAAGCGGATTTCCGAAAACACCTTGGTCTCTGCGCCCAGATTGATGATCTGGTTGCTGGTGACGTTGGTGACCGTGATGTTGTTGGTGACGTTGTCGCCGTTGACGGACACGAAAGTCACGTTCCAATTGCCGGAATAAACCGTGCCGATCTCCAGTTGCAGTCCGTTGCCCGCAAAGAACTGGTTCACCTCTGTGCCAGCGACGTCAAAGGTAAACGCACCAAGCGTGCCGAAGTCCGACAGCGTAAAAGAGCCGTCCGGTGCAATGGACGGGCTGTAAGAAATCTGGTTAGCGCCGGGGTTGCCCACCGTGCTGATCGTGAAATTGACACCGGTGTCATTGAATGCCACCGAAGAGGCATTGACCACCACGCCCCCGTCATTGAAATCGAACGTTGCCATGTGCTCACCCCTTGCGACGCGCATATTTGATAATAAGCTTAACGGAATCCCCGTTTATTGAGTCATAAGCCGGGATCTGGAACTTGAAAACCCCCCGTATGGTTGCATAAAGGGCAAAATAGTCGCCCGCTGCCCGGAGATCGCCCATGGATATTTCGACTTTGACCGCCGACAAACTGGAACCGCTGGTGGGCCAGCCCGTTTCGGTCGCCACGCCTGAAGGCGCGTTGCCCCTGACACTGGATGCGGTCGCGCCGCATCCCGACCACACCCAGCCCGAGGATGCGGCGCGCACGGGCTTTACCCTGACCCTCAGCGGGCCGCTTTCGCCGATGCTGCAACAGGGCGCGTGGGAGATCACCCTGCCCGGCCTTGGCGTTGCCGCGCTGTTCCTGTCGCCCTACAACCAGACCGAAGACGCAACCCGCTACGAGATCATCTTTAACTGATCGCGGATCAGGGGCACCATTCCATCGTCAGATGGACGCCCGTGTCGCCGGTCGCCACGAACCCCATCCGCCGATAGAGCCCGGCGGCAGGGTTGCCGTGCTGAACGCTGAGCCTGACGGGCTGGTTTGCGGTTGTGGCCTCTTGCTGTATGCCGCGCAACAGGCGGGCGCCAAGCCCTTGGCCCCTCACATCCGACAGCACCGACAGATCGACCAGATGCAGCGCCTCTGCCCCCCGGTCCAGACGCAGTTGCCCCACGTCCCGCCCGTCCAGATGGACGATGTCATGACTGGCGCGCGGAAAGGCCTGCGCATAGCCCCGGCTCTGGGCGTCGAACTGCAGGTCGATCATCTGCTGCCGCGCCCCCTCTGGCAGTGGCAGGGCGGCAAGGTCGGGCCGCGCCTCGGTGAACAGATGCAATAGAAACGCCCGATCCGCAGCACGGACCGGGCGCAGGATCAGGTCCACCGATCGGCTCAGTTCAGGACGATCGCGATGTCGGCACCGCCATGTTTGCGCGGCACCGCCGTCATATAGAGATCGGCCGCCCCCATGCGCGGATGCCAGACCCGGTGCACACCGTGACCGTCCGCAACCAAGGGCGCGACATCCGGGCTGTCGAACAGCGCGGTGACGCTTTCGCGGCGCACAAGCTCGCCGGGGCGCGCAGGACCAGAGGCCCCCGGCTCCAGCGCGACAAGTTTCAGCACCACGTTGCCATGCGCCTTGGTGGAGACGCGGAACCTGTCGCCGACCAGACTGGCCAGTTCCTCGGCTGTGGCATCATGCCAGCGCGGGGCCTTGACCGCGACCGGTCCCGCCGCCTTGACCACCGGTGCGGTGGTTTCAGTGCGGGCGAATGCCATTCCCGGCAATGCGGTCAGGCCCGCAAGGGCCGCCTGCCCTGCCAGAACCGCGCGCCGTGTAAGACTGTTCAGAACACCCATGGCGCTCTCCTTTGTTTCAATGGGTCGCATCAGTTGCGCGACGGATAAACGCCGAACAGAGCGATGATGTAGTGCACCCCCAGAAAGGGTGACAGGTTGGTGTGCGACTGGCTGCCGCCGACGTTGTTTTGCTGAATCGTCGCGGCATCCAGATCCACATCGTCCGCCGGAGTGTTGGCGCGAAAGATCGTGGACCCGGATGCCAGCATGTTGCCGGCCGGATCGGTCAGGTTGCCACCACGGGATTCAGCCCGCATCTTGACGCTGTGATTGTGCGAGGGCATTTCATTTTGGGTCAGCGTCACACGTTCTATGCCGCCTTTTGCCCCAAGGCGGTAATCCGACAGACCCGGCCCGTGGCCTGCGTGTATCGCTGCGCGTCCGCGCAGATCCGGCAGACCGAACGTCGTGCGCCCGTCCCCGCCATAGATCGTCCCCAGCAGCGAGAACAACGCGTCGTTCTGCGAAACCGCCAGCAACTGACCATCGCAGAAGGCCCATCCGCGTGGCGCAAAGTTGCCCGCAAACATCGTGATTTGGGCGACATACGGTTCAGACATCTTGCAATTCCCTTTTGTATCTATGTTCGATCCCACGGGAGACGGGCAGGTCGGCCTTTGGCGCGGCGCTGCCTCCGTCCCCGATGCCCGTCAGCTGCGCGACGGAAACAAACCCTGAAGAGCGATGATGTAATTCACTGCCTGAAAGGGCGGCATGTTGTAGTGCGACTGGCCGCCGCCAGCGTTGAACTGCTGGATCATCGCGGCATCCAGATCCACATCGTCCGCCGGTGTATTGGCGCGAAAGATCGCGGATCCCGATGCCAGCATGTTGCCGGCCGGATCGGTCAGGTTGCCGCCACGGGATTCGGCCCGCATCTTGACGCCGTGGTTGTGCGCGGGCAGCTCATTCACGGTCAGGGTCACGTACTCTGCGCCGCCCTTTTGACCAAGACTGTATGGCGACAGCCCGGGCCCCTGCGAGCCATTGCCCGAATGCACCGGGATTCGACCGCGCAGATCGGGCAAGGCAAAAGAGGTGCGCCCATCGCCGCCATAGGTTGTCCCCAAGAGGGAATAGAGCGATTGGTTCTGGTTGATCGGCAATATCTGACCATCGCAGAGGGCCCATCCGCGCGGCGCGAAATTACCCCCGAACAGCGAGATTTCGGCAAGAAATGGTTCTGACATGGTGGAACTTTCTGTGTCTGTAATGGCTCTCTTGGAACGACGGTCCGGCGGTCCGTCACGGGATGCGGCTGGTCAGCGCCACCCTAGCTTCGCGACGGGTAGACCCCTTGCAGTGCAATAATGAAATTCAACGCGAGATAGGGTGGCATGTTGTTGTGCGACTGGCTGCCGCCGACGGTGGTCTCCTGGATCATCGCAGGATCCATGTCCACGTCGTCCGCAGGTGTGTTGGCACGATACACTGTCGTACCCGACGCCAGCATATTGCCCGCCGGGTCCGTCAGGTTGCCACCGCGGGATTCCGCGCGCGACTTCACGCTATGATTGTGATTGGGGATTTGAAGTTCGGTCAGCGTGACCGTCTCAACCCCGCCCTTTTCCCCGAGCGTATAGGGTGTCAGGCCGGGTCCGCGCCCCGGATTTACCGCCGCGCGCCCCCGCAGGTCCGGCAGGGCGAATGTGGTCCGCCCGTCGCCGCCGTAGATCGTGCCAACCAGCGAAAAGAGCGCCGTGTTCTGGCTGACCGGCAAGAGCTGCCCATCGCAAAAGGCCCAGCCCCGGGGCGCAAAATTGCCTGCGAACGGTATGACTTGGGCGATGAAAGGGTTTGCCGGCATGTGAATAATCCCTGTTGCTCTAATCTTCCTGTAAAAGCCTAAAGGCCGGAATATCATTCTGTAAAGCATTAACGGACTGGCGGACTGCCCTAACGTCACTCTTTGATGTGTCACCCGGTCCGTCTGGCACCCGAACCGGACCGCGGCCCGACGTTTTACCGGCCGAACAGTGGTTTGAACTGCCCCCGCCAGCCACCCGGCAATTCGCCTCTTGGTGGAGAGCGCATTCAGGGCCAGCGCCCCGGCTGTGCTCCGCCAAGACCAATCGACTGACCGATTGTATCCGGCCTCTGGCCCTTGCCGGTCCCGGCTGCGGGCTTTACCCTTTATCCGGTATCAATTAGGGCGCTAACATCGCCGGCGCCAAAACTGCGTCGATGTCAGCAAGGGGCAAGACACCATGACAACCGTATTGGATCAACTGCGCGAGATGACCACCGTGGTCGCCGACACCGGCGAAGTTGCGGCGGTCAAGACCTATCAACCCGTCGATTGCACGACGAACCCGTCGCTGGTGCTGGCAGCGATGAAGGACCCGGCGTCCGAGGCGCTGGTCTCGGCCGAGATCGGGATCGGGCGCGACAAGGGGCTGGATGCCAAGGCCGTGGCCGACACCCTGACCGTCGCCATTGGTGCCAAGCTGACCGAACTGGTGCCGGGGCGCGTCTCGACCGAAGTCGACGCGCGGCTGTCCTTTGACACGCAGGGGTCCGTGGCGCGTGCGCGGGACATAGTGGCCGACTACGCGGCGCGCGGGGTCGGCAAGGACCGCATCCTGATCAAGCTCGCCTCCACTTGGGAAGGCATCCGCGCTGCCGAGATCCTTCAGGACGAAGGGGTCGACTGCAACCTGACGCTGCTGTTCTCGATGGCGCAGGCCGTCGCCTGTGCCGATGCCGGTGCCTTTCTGATCTCGCCTTTTGTAGGCCGGATCACCGATTGGTACAAAAAGGCCGAAGGCCGCGACAGCTATGCCCCCGACGAAGATCCCGGCGTCAAATCCGTGCGCGGCATCTATGACTACTACAAATCCAACGGCATCAAGACCGTGGTGATGGGCGCGTCCTTCCGCAACACCGACCAGATCAAGGCGCTGGCGGGCTGCGATAACCTGACCATCGCGCCCAAGCTGCTGGACGCCCTTGCTGCCGACACCTCGGACCTGCCCCGCGTCCTGTCACCCGACGCGGCAACCGGCATGGCCCCGATCAAGATGGATGAGGCGCAGTTCCGCTGGGACATGAACGCCGACGCCATGGCCACCGAAAAGCTGGCCGAGGGCATCCGCAATTTCGACAAGGACCACAACACGCTGATCGCGCTGATCGCGGACCGCATGGCGGCCTGACGATTGATCTTTCCGCTGTGGCGGCGGTCCCCGCCGCCACAGGCAAGGCATCAGCCCTGCTGCGCCTCACGGTGATACTGGTCCAGCACATCCACCTCGGATTTCGACCCCAAAAAGACCGGCACCCGTTGATGGTGTGAGGTGGGCACAACGTCCAGAATACGCTCCAGCCCCGTAGAGGCGCGGCCACCCGCCTGTTCGATGATGAAACTCATCGGGTTGGCCTCATACATCAGGCGCAGTTTGCCGCCCTGTTCCCGGTTGCCGTCATCGCAGGGATATATAAAGGCACCGCCGCGCGTCAGGATGCGGTGCACCTCGGAGACCATCGAGGCGACCCAGCGCATGTTGTACCGCTTGCCCCGTGGTCCGTTGTCACCTTCTAGGCATTCGTCGAAATAGCGGCGCAGAGGCGCGTCCCATAGCGCATAGCGCGATGCATTGACCGCAAATTCGCTGCCGGTTTCGCTGATTTTCATGTCCGGATGTGTGATCCGGAATTCCCCTGTGCCCGGTTGGTGGGTAAACCCGGTGACGCCGTTGCCGGTGGTCAGGACAAAGGATGTCGAGGGGCCGTAGACCGAATAGCCCGCGCAAATCTGACTGGACCCGGGCAACAGCACCGACCTGTCATCGCTGGCGTCGATCTCACGATCCAGACGCACCACTGAAAAGATCGAGCCGACGCACATGTTGACCGCAAGGTTCGAAGACCCGTCCAGCGGATCGAAATAGACGATGTAATCCCCCGGCCCCGGATTGTTCTTGAGCCAGTAGACCTCTTCGACCTCTTCGGACACCAGCGCCGCGACGCGGTCGCTGCTGGAGCAGTGGCGGACAAAGACGTCATTGGCCAGAACATCCAGTTGCTGCTGCGCTTCGCCCTGCACGTTTGTCGATCCAGCCGCGCCAAGGGTGCCGGTGAACGCGCCGCTCTGCACAAGATGCGACACGACCCGGCAGGAGGTGGCGATATCTTCGAGCAGCGGGATCAGGTCGCGGTCCAACCCGTCGACACGGCAGGCATTCAGCAGAAATTCGCGGAGAGTGAGAGGTTTGTCATCCAAGGGAGGCGCGCTTTCTTTCAGGTGAGACCGGGGTTTGATGGCGTTGTGCGGCTGCAGGGCACGGATCGTGTGAGGCGGAACCGCCCCGTTCCCCGGCCGATTTCATCCTACGTCTTCTGTGACGCCTATGCCAAGGGCAGTCTGCCCGATGGGCAGGACGCGCCGGACGAGGGGGAACCGGGCAATGCCCTCCCCCCTCGCCCTTTCGTTGCTCTGGTTCAGGATCAGAACGCCTTTGTCAGGCTCACCTTGAACGTGCGGCCCGGAGCCTTGCGCGTCGGCGATGAAAGGTGGCCGACATAGTCCAGATCAAGCGCGTTTTCGATCCCGAAGCGGACTTCGGTCCTGTCCAGCCAGCTAGTCAGCTCAGGCCGCCAAGTTGCGCGCAGATTGTGGACGGTGGCCGTGGGCAGATCCGCGCCAAAGGCATCGCGCCGATCCGCTGAATGGACCATCTCCCAGCTGAGATCCAGCCGGTCGCTCCATTTCTGGCCAAGGGTCAGTTGCAGGCGATCTGCGGCGGCGTTGCGCCAGTCGATCCCGCTAGCGCCCGGTGCAAACTCTTCCCCCGATCCGATGTGGCCCGCCACATCGACGTAAAGGCCGGTCGCATGTCCGTATGAGGCTTCCAGTTCAAAACCGCGCGTCTCGACCCGCTCAAGGTTTGTCGAAGTCGATCCGGCGACCGTGTAACTGGTGATGTCCCACATCTGCGTCGCATAGGCGTTGCCACGAAGGGTCAGGCTGTCGCCGGAGGCAAAGACATCCGCCCCGGTGTATTCGGCCCCCAGTTCGAAGGTATGCGACTTTTCCGTCTTGCGCATCTTGTCGATCGCGACGGCGCCGGCCCCCAGATCGTCGATGATCGGCAGGCCCTCGGTATAGGCCGCGCTTCCAAAGACGGACAGGCCATTGCCGAAATCATAGGCCAAGGCCAGACCGCCCATCAACGCGTCGTTCTTGAAGGTGCCAAAGGTGGTGGCGCTTTCGACCTTGGATGTTTCGTAGCGCAGCGCCGGTGTGACTGTGACCGCGCCCATGGTGATCTCATCAATCAGGAACAGCGCAAGCCGCCGATCCGTACCGCCCGGAGCACCGGCGGCCCCGTTGTCCTTGCGCTCTTTGCGGATGAACTCCACCCCGGCCAGCAGGTCATGCCCGATCATATCCGACCCGAACAGCGCGCGGTTGGACAGGGTCAGCTTGGAGGTTTGATACCGCTGGTCCGCGTTCACGGTGCCGACGAGGAAAGGAAAGGTCGGCGTTCCCTCCAGCGGCGAGGAGCCGGGGACATAGGCGTATTCGATCTTTTGATCGGCGTGGGACAGGTTCATCCGCAGATCGACAAGGTCGCTGGCCGGATTGTAGCGGTAGTCCAGCACCGCTTGTCGCGTGTCGGTCAGCCGGTCGACATTGCCGAAGCTTCCGCCGGTCGTGGCGAACTGGTCATAGGGCACATCCTTGTCGTCGGCGATGGTCTGCGAATAGCTGAACGTCAGTTCATGGGCGTCGTCCTGACCAAAGGTGAACTTGGCCTTGGCCAGACCCGACGGTGTACGAAACGCGCTGTTGCCGATAGTTTTGCCGTCACCGGCGGTCAGGTCCCCCTGATCGCGCAGGGTGTAGTTGAGCAGGAACTCCGCGCCTTGTGTCGGCTGCCACGCCAGCGTGGTGGAACTGACCTTGCCGCCGCCGTTTGAGCTGAACTCGAACGTCTGCGCGCCGCCGAACCCCGGTTCGCCGCCGGTGAAATCCCCGGCATCCTTGGTCTGCAGCTTGACCACGCCGCCGACAATCCCCGCCCCATAGGCAAAGCTGCCGATGGTGCCCCGCAGGACCTCGGCCTGTTTGTAAAGCATCGGATCGGTGAACAGTTGCGTGCCGATGCGATACAGTTCCTCCGATCCCACCGCGGCGCCGTCCACCAGAACGGCAATCTTCTGGTCCGAGCCATAGGTCGTGTTTGCCCCGAAACCGCGAATGTTGATGCCCGACCCCTGTGGCGTGGTGCCGTTGACAAGCGTCACACCGGGGGCGGAATCGATCAGTTGCGCAACGGTGCTGGCCTGACGATCCTCGATTTCCTCTTCGTCGATCACAGTGCGCGACAGCGCCGTGCCAAAGCTGAGGTCCCGTTTGCCGCCGGTCAGAATCAGCGTGCCGAGAAATCCGGGATAGTCCTGCGCTGCCGCAGGCAATGCCAGCGACATGCAAACAAGCGCGGTGGTCCCGCGATAGAGGGGAGAGAGCATTTCCACTTTCCTTCGTGTCCGAGTGTTTTGGCCGCGGCTTGCGAAGGGCTGGCGGAGGCGAATTGTTGCCTGGGCGATAAATCTTATCGCGACGGCTTGCAGCGCTACATTAACCAGACTAAAGTAGTCAAGTAATTTGCGAGAGCCACGCAGGCCACGGTCAGGCGCAGCCATCGGATGATTTTCATGATCTGAGGATGCCCATGACCCAGCAGACCGTGCTGACCCCTGACCACATTCGCGCCGCCCAGGCAGACCACCCAAAGATGCGCGCCCGCGACCTTGCAGACCAGTTGGGTCTAGGCGAGGCGCAGCTTGTCGCGGCGCAGGTGGGCGCAGGTGCGACCCGCATCGCGGCCCATCCCGACCGGATCATGGCCGCTGCCGAACGCCTTGGCGAGGTCATGGCCCTGACCCGGGTCGCCGGTTGCGTGCATGAAAAGGTTGGGCATTACGCCAACTACCACCCCGGCGAACATGCTGCGATGGTCCTGAACGAAGAGATCGACCTGCGCATCTTCCCGTCGCAGTGGGTCCATGCCTACGCGGTCGAGGTTCCCGGCGTCGACGGCGCTTTGCCGCGCCGGTCCCTGCAGATATTTGACGCCGCGGGCGACGCGATCCACAAGATCCATCTGCGTGACGCATCGCACCACGACGCATGGCAGGAGGTCGTCGCGGGCCTTGCGCTGGAAGATCAGGCCGAGGGTCAGGCGGTCGCGCCGCGCAAACCCACCGAGCCGCCAAGGTCGCGCCCCGACAAGCTGGACATCCTGCGCGACGAATGGGCCCGGCTGAACGATACGCACCAGTTCCTGAGGCTGTGTTCCAAGCTGAAGATGAACCGGCTAGGCGCATACCGTATCGCAGGCGCGCCTTTCGTTCGCCCGCTGGCACCCGAGGCCGTCAATACCATGCTGGAGGCCGTGCAGCGGGCCGGGACAGAGGTCATGATCTTTGTCGGGAACCGCGGGTGCATCCAGATCCACTCTGGTCCGATCCACAAACTGCACGCGATGGGACCCTGGCAGAACGTCATGGACCCCGGATTCAACCTGCACCTGCGTCTGGACAAGGTGGCCGAGGTCTGGGCCGTCGAAAAGCCCACCCAGCGCGGATCGGCCATTTCCGTCGAGGCGTTCGACGCCGATGGCGGCATCATCTTCCAAGTCTTTGGTGTCGGCAAGGAAGGCCGCGATTCGAGACCGGAGTGGGGCCGGATTGTCGCGGCTTTACCCGCGCTTGAAGAGGTGACCGCATGACACGCCGCCCCTCTGCCGGTGGCATCGGCATGTTCACCGGCCTCTCGACCGCCATGTTCGGCGCGCTGGTCGCCTGGACGGTCTCTGCCCAGCAGCCGGCCCCGGCGCACCCGCAGGCCGATGTGTTGTCGATCGGCGGATCGGTGACAGAAATCATCGTGGCGCTGGGCCAGCAGCATCGACTGATCGCCCGCGACACTACCTCGACCTTTCCGCCGGATGTGCAAAGCCTGCCGGACGTCGGCTACATGCGCGCGCTGTCGCCCGAGGGTGTGCTCTCTGTCGGTCCCGCGCTGATCCTGTCGACGGAGGGCGCAGGCCCGCCCGAGGCGCTGGATGTGATCCGCGCCGCCGACGTCACATTTGTCGAGATCCCCGAGGCCTATAGCGCCGAAGGCATCCTGCACAAGATCGCTGTTGTCGGCGACGCCTTGGGCGTGCCCGAACGGGCGGACGGGCTGGCGTCAGAGGTTGGTGCCAAGCTGGAGGCGGCGCAGGCGCAGGCCGATGTTGCGCCCGAAGACCGCAAGCGCGTGCTCTTTGTGCTGTCCACCGAAGGCGGCAAGATCAACGCATCAGGGCGCGGGACGGCGGCAGACGCGATCATCCGTATGGCCGGGGGCGTCAATGCCGTCACCGAATTCGACGGCTACAGGCAGTTGACCGACGAGGCTGTCGGGCTGGCCGCGCCGGATGTCATCCTGATGATGAAACGCAGCGGCGATCATGCCGCCGAGAATGGCGACCTGTTCGCCATGCCGGCCATCCGCCTGACCCCGGCGGCTGAAACCCGCTCTGTTGTGCGGATGGACGGGCTATTGATGCTGGGGTTCGGGCCGCGCACTGCGGACGCCGTCATTGCGCTGCAACAGGCGCTTTACGGTCAGTCGGGTTGATCGGATGTCCGTGACGACCGACGACCTTGACCTGCCGCGCGACCGGCAGTCCCGCGCCCGCAACTTGCACTGGCAACTTGCGGGCGTGCTCGTGCTCTGCGCGCTGCTCAGCCTTCAGGTGGGGGCGGCGGATGTGACCCTGACCGCCCTCATCGGCAAACTCCTGAGCGGCACGGAGCTAGGCCAGATCGAGCGCGTCATTCTGTTCGACATCCGCCTGCCGCGCCTGACCATGGGCATTCTCGTGGGGGCGGCCCTCGCCGTATCGGGGGCCACCATGCAGGGGTTGTTCCGCAATCCCCTTGCCGATCCGGGTATCGTCGGGGTCGGCGCGGGGGCCGGGTTGGGTGCAGTCCTAGCCATCGTTTTGGGGGCCTTTCTGCCGGTCTGGGTGCAGGACCTGACCGGAAATCAGCTGACGCCCTTCGCCGCCTTTCTTGGGGGGTGGGGAACGACGCTGGTGCTGTACCGCGTGTCCACCCGGCACGGGCGTACCTCTGTCGCCACCATGCTGTTGGCCGGGATCGCGCTGGGGGCACTGGCAGGGGCATTATCAGGTATTCTGGTCTACATTGCCGATGACCGGCAATTGCGTGACCTCACCTTCTGGGGAATGGGGTCGCTGGCGGGCGCAAGTTTCGCCAAGGTCCTGTCCGTCGGGCCGCTGATCGTGGTGTCGATCGGCGTGGCGCTTGCATTGGGGCGTGGCCTGAACGGTCTGGCGCTGGGAGAGGCCACTGCCGCCCATATCGGGATCAACGTCCAGCGGATGAAAAACATCGCCATCCTTGCCGTTGCAGGGGCCGCCGGGGCGGCGGTTGCGGTCTCGGGGGGGATCGGATTCATCGGGATCGTGGTGCCGCATCTGTTGCGGTTGTGGTCGGGGCCAGATCACCGCACGCTTCTGCTGAATTCGGCGCTGCTGGGGGCTAGCCTGCTGGTCCTTGCCGATGTGATTGCCCGCGTGGTGATCGCCCCTGCCGAGCTTCCTATCGGCATCGTGACCGCCGTGCTGGGCGCGCCGGTCTTTCTCTGGATCTTGTTGAAACGTCGGGGGCTTGTCGGACTATGACACTCGAAGCCGAAGAAATCCGCGTCCGCTATGGCCGCTTTGACGCCCTGCGCGGCGTCACCCTGCAGGCCCAACCCGGTGAAGTCACGGCCATTGTCGGCCCAAACGGGTCGGGGAAATCCACCCTGCTGGGGGCCATCGACGGCACCATTCCGCATGACGGCCGGGTCCGCCTGAATGGCCGTCCGGTAGCGGACCAACCAGCCTGGGCGCTGGCGGCACTGCGGGCGGTCTTGCCGCAATCTTCCCGCCTTGCATTCGCCTTTACCGTCCTCGAAGTGGTCCGCATCGGGTTGCAATCCGGGTCCGCCGGCGACCGGCCAGAGGTGCCCATGCAGGCGCTGGCCCGCGTCGGGCTGGCCCATTATGCTGACCGGCTTTTTCAGGATCTGTCGGGCGGCGAAGCGCAGCGGGTCATGCTGGCACGGGTTCTGGCACAGGTCTGGGCCCCGGTCGAAAACGGAGAGCCGCGCTGGCTGTTGCTGGATGAACCGGTATCAAGCCTCGACATCGCGCACCAATTGCAGGTCATGGAGATCGCGCGCGATTTCGCCCGCGCTGGCGGAGGTGTCATCGCGGTGATGCATGACCTGAACCTGACCGCGCTCTATGCTGACCGGGTGGCGGTGTTGGCAGAGGGGCAGCGTCTGGCCTTTGGAACCCCGGCTGAGGTGCTGACCGATGACACGCTGTCGCGCGCTTATCGGTGTACTCTGCGCGTCTCTGCCCCGCCGCCGGTGGGCATTCCTTATGTCCTGCCGCACGCTGCCTCTGCCTGAAAGGATCGCATATGCGCCTTGTTGCCGTCATTCTCTGCCTTGCTGGATCCGCCGTTGCCGATCCCGGCCCCGACATCGTCATTCTGGGTGAGGTTCACGACAACCCCGACGCGCATCTGGGACAGGCCGCCGCGCTTGCGGACCTGCGGCCAACCGCTGTCGTCTTTGAAATGCTGACGCCGGACGAGGCGGCCAAAGCCGATGCCGACCGCACGCTGATCGCGCAAGCATGGGAGGCAAGCGGCTGGCGGGATTTCCCGATCTACGCGCCGATTTTCGACGCTCTGGGCGCGGCACGGATTGTCGGGGCCGCCGCCCCGCGCGATACGGTCCGCTCTGTCTACAACGATGGTCCCGCCGGGCTGTTCGGGGCTGACGCGCCGCGTTTTGGTCTGGACCTGCCCCTGCCCGCCGACCAACAGGCGACACGCGCCGCGCTGCAATTCGATGCCCATTGTCAGGCGATGCCGATTGAGATGATGGCGGGCATGGTCGCCGTCCAGCGCTATCGCGACGCGGTCTTTGCCCGTGCGGCGCTGGCCGCGCTGGAGACCTACGGCGCGCCCGTCGCTGTGATCGCGGGGAACGGCCATGCCCGCACCGACTGGGGCGTGCCCGCACAGATCGCGCGGGCCGCCCCCGGTGTCACAACCCATGCCATCGCCTTTGTCGAAGGTCCGACAGACGTGCCCTTTGACGACATCCGCATCGTGCCACCGACCACCCGTGACGACCCCTGCGCCTCTCTCAAGGCAAACTGAGGAACCGGCGCATGCGTCGCGGCAAAATATACCTTATGGTTTTTATTGGGTATTGAGTCCACCCACTCTGGCTGGTATCTCTTTGCCATCCAGCAAGGGCCGTGACCCCAGCCAAGTAGAATTCGGGAAATCGGAGGCTGGAGCCATGCGCGCATTCCAGAAAAGCTTTGCCGCCATATGCCTTGCCGCCGCTCTGGCCGCAGGGTCTGTCGCGGCCCAAGAGGTGCAGGGCGCACATCTGTCCATCGAACTCAATGCGCTGGAACCCGTCGAGGATGCGTGCCGGATGAGCTTCCTCATCCAGAACGGCCATACGACTGACATCGAACAGGCGGTGTATGAGGCCGTCCTGTTCGACACGGATGGCCAGGTGAACCGCATGACGTTGTTCGATTTTGGGGAACTGCCCGCCGCGCGGCCGCGCGTGCGGCAGTTCATCATCTCCGGCCTGGCCTGCGCCGGGCTGGGTCGATTGCTGATCAATGGTGCAGAAACCTGCAGCGGTGAAGGCATCGTTCCCGGCGCCTGCACCAAGGGGCTGGAACTGCGCAGCCGCACTGATGTGGAGATCATCGGATGATCGACACGGTGCGCGCGGCTCTTCTGAGGATATTCGATCTGGGTGGCCCGGTGGTCATTCTGCTTGGCGCGCTGTCCATTCTGGTGGCCGCCGTCATCCTGTACAAGCTTTGGCAATTCGCCGCTGCGGGTGTCGGACGGCACAAGGCCCTGCGCGAGGCTGTCGAGGCATGGGACATGGGCAACCGCATGGCCGCACGCAGACATCTGGACGCTTCGCGCAGTTATCTGCGCCCCGTGGTGGCCATGGCGCTCGACGGTCAGTTAGATGCCGAACGGCTGGGCGCCGAGGCAGAGGCCCGTTTCGCGCGGCTGGAATCCGGTCTGCGGCTGCTCGATTCCATTGCGCAGCTGGCACCGCTTCTGGGGCTGTTCGGCACCGTTCTGGGCATGATCTCTGCCTTTCAGGCGCTGCAGGACGCCGGGGCGCAGGTCGATCCCTCACTCCTTGCGGGCGGGATCTGGGTTGCCCTGCTGACCACGGCGGTCGGTCTTGCCGTGGCCATGCCGACGGCCCTTGTGCTGAGCTGGTTCGAAGGCCGGATGGATGCGGAACGCGTGCTGGCGCAAAAGGCGCTGCGCACCATTCTGGCCCCCGCCGGTCAGGTCGAGGTGGCGACCCCGCCGGTCCGCTCTGCCGTCCATGCGTAAGCACCACCGACGGCGGCGGTTGTCGATGACCTCGCTCATCGACGTGATCTTTCTCCTGCTGCTTTTCTTCATGCTCACCTCGACCTTTACCAAGTTCGCCGAGGTGGAACTGGCGGCGGGCGGCGGTGGCACAGGGGCGACCTCCGCCACCGCGCCCGTGTTCCTGCGCCTTGAAATGGACAGGCTTAGCCTGAACGGCACCCAACGGGACATGACCGCCCTTGCCGACGCTCTGAAACCGCATCTGTCCCGGACGGCTGGCGAGCTGCCGGTGGTCGTGGCGCTGCAAGCGGACGTGACGGCGCAGCGCCTGACCGATCTGCTGGTCACCATCCGCACCATCCCCGGCCTGAACATCACGGTACTGGAGGCGACATGAAACGCGCCGGTCGCAAGACTTCCGAACGGGAACCCACCATCACCCTCATCAACATCGTTTTCCTGATGCTGATCTTCTTCCTCGTCGCCGGAACGCTGGCACGCCCGCTGGACAAGACCCTGACACTGGTCCGAACCGCCACGCTTGACGGGACCGCCCCCGCAGATACGCTTGTCGTGCACGCAGACGGGCGCATCACATGGAAAGGCGCACCGCTGACCACGGTTTCCGCCTATTTCGCGCAGTTGCCGCCTGTCGCGCAGGCGCGGGTGCGCGTGGTCCCTGACCGCAATCTCAAGGCGGCCCAGCTAATCCGCATCGCCCGGGATCTGCGTGTGGCGGGGGCAGAAAAGGTGATTATCGTCACCGAAAAGGCCCTGAAATGATCGCTTCCTCCCGCCTTGCCAAAACTGCCGCGCTGTCACTGGCGCTGGTCGCGCATGGGGCCATTGCCTTGACCCTGTCCTCCCCGCAAGAGGCCCAAATCGACGGTGCACCCGGCGGGCCCGAGGTGCGGTTGGGCACGTCGTTTGCCGATATGTCCGCAGGGCGCGTCGCCCCTGAACCTGCCGAGGACACCGCCGAAAGAGCCGATCCTGACAAGACAGACCCGGACCGGGCCAAAGAGACCGCCGAAAAGGCCACGCCAGAGAAAACGGACCCCGAGCCCCCCAAGGACACCGCTGAAAAAGTGACGCCGGAAGAGACGCGCCCGGCCCGCCCCCGGGACACAATCGAAAAACCCGACCGGACCACCGTTGCCGCCAAACCGGCCGCGACCGGCCCGGCGTTGCGCCATGCCAATGACACAGCCATCGCGCGCCCCTTGAACCCCGTGGCCCCCTCTTCGCGTGCCCTGCCGGTCAAGGCGGAGGCAGGTGTGGCGTTGGCCGTACGTCAGCCTGACAAAGGCGCACCGGACCAACGCGCAGCACTGACGCCGACCGCTGCGCCGACCCGCGTGTCGCCCCTGTCTCCGGACAAGGCCGCGCCGGTCACGGCCTCCGCTCCGCGTCCCTTGGCGACATCGGAATCGGCGGACCCGATCAGCCCCGCTGCCGCACCTGTGCACCGCCTGACCGGCGAAGCCCCGAAAAGCGCCGCTGTTTCCCGCTCACTCCGCCCACGCGTGCGCTCCCCAGGATTCGAAGCCGCGCACAAACCGGTCGCGAAGCCAAAACCGACACCGAAACCCAAAGCCGTCCCTCCCAAAGGCGGCGGCGGCGCAAAACACAACACCCGCGCGGGCGAACTGACAGGCAATCGCGCCGCAAAGAGCCCGACCAGCGGTGCCGCCGGTCGCAAGGCCGCCACCGGCAACGCTTCGGCCAGCAATTACCCCGGCCTTGTCATGCGCAAACTGTCTCGTGCTGGTCGGCCCAAGGTGAATGCCCGTGGAACGGCGGTTGTCTCTTTCACGGTTACGTCCAGCGGCGGCCTTGCCTCAGTCTCATTGTCGCGCAGTTCGGGGTCCTCCACGCTTGACCGGGCGGCCCTGCAAGTGGTGCGCAATGCGGCCCCATTCCCGCCACCGCCAAGCGGCGCAAGGCGCGGTTTCGCCATCCAGATCAAAGGCCACTGACCCCCGTACCCGGATTAGGCGAACCAGTACCCCCATGGGAACCCCAAGCGCCTTTTAGTCCTATGTCTGGGCTTTTGCCGCGCGCGCCGATTGCCAAAACCCGATGCGCCGCATCAGGCCGCCAAAGGCCCTTACCCATGCCCGCGACACACAGCCCAACCAACCTTCTGGGCCAAACCTCTGGCCAAAGTGGCTATTCGGCCCTGCTACACGCTAAAATCAGGGAAAAGACGGCATCATGGCGACCCCGGCAGGATTCGAACCTGCAACCTGCCCCTTAGGAGGGGGCTGCTCTATCCAGTTGAGCCACGGGGCCGTGCGCTTGGTGGATAACCGCTCCGCGTGCTGCTGTCACCCTTGGATTGGCTGCAATGGCGGCTCTGGCACCCGCGGTCCATGTGCGTCCTTGTGAACCCGGGACAAGGGGCCACAGACCAACGCCTGCGGTCCCCCGCCCCCTTGCGCACCGCCCCGATTGCGATAACGTATCGATATCTCTCTAAAAGGAAATTCCCTTGGCCGCAGACGATACCCGCCCGCTCACCCTTCGCGATGTTTCAGAGGCTTCCGGTGTTTCGGAAATGACCGTGTCCCGCGTCCTGCGCAACCGCGGCGACGTCAGCCAGGCGACCCGGGAAAAGGTGCTGGAGGCGGCCAAAACGCTGGGCTACGTGCCCAACAAGATCGCTGGCGCGCTGGCCAGCCAGCGGGTCAATCTGGTCGCCGTGATCATCCCCAGCTTGCGCAACATGGTCTTCCCTGAGGTCCTCTCGGGGATCAGCGCCGTGCTGGAGGAGACCGATTTGCAGCCGGTTGTGGGCGTCACCGACTACATGCCAGAGAAGGAAGAGCGCGTTCTGTATGAAATGCTGTCGTGGCGGCCCTCCGGGGTGATCGTCGCCGGGCTGGAACATACGGACGCCGCGCGCGCGATGCTCAAGGCCGCCGGCATCCCGGTGGTCGAGATCATGGATACGGACGGCACACCCATCGATTGCGCCGTGGGCATCAGCCACCGCCGCGCTGGCCGCGAGATGGCCCGCGCGATCCTCAAACAGGGGTATCAGCGCATCGGTTTCATGGGCACCAAGATGCCGCTGGACCACCGCGCCCGCAAACGGTTCGAAGGCTTCACAGAGGCGCTGGCCAAGGAAGGCATCGAAGTCGTCGATCAGGAGTTCTACTCTGGCGGATCGGCGCTCCGGAAAGGCCGAGAGATGACCCGCGCCATGCTGGAACGCGAACCAGAGCTGGATTTTCTCTACTACTCCAACGACATGATCGCCGCCGGTGGCCTGATGCATCTGCTGGACGCCGGGATCGATATTCCCGGCCAGATTGGCCTTGCCGGGTTCAACGGGGTCGAATTGCTGGACGGTTTGCCGCGCAATCTGGCCACCATGGATGCCTGCCGCGAAGAGGTTGGCCGCAAGGCGGCGCAGATCATCGCCGCGCGGGTCGAGAATCCTGAAACGCAGACAGAATCGGTTATCGAACTGACGCCCACGATCGACTACGGCGATACGCTGAAACGCCGCTGAGGCGCCCAACCGGACCTGCCCCGGGACCTCCCGGCTGCCGGCCGTGCACCGCCTGAAACGGCCTTAGCCCGAAACGCGCGCCGCGTTTACAATTGCAACCGCCTCTGCCACCGCGTCTTCGATGGCCATCTTTGAGGTGTCCAGAGTGGTCGCGTCGTCTGCCGGTCTCAGCGGCGCATCGGCCCGGTTCATATCGCGCGCATCGCGCACCAGCACATCGGCCATTACATCCTCCAGCGTCACCTCATGCCCCGCCGCCACCAGCTCGCGCCAACGCCGTTCGGCCCGCACCTCTGCGCTGGCGATAACAAACAGCTTGGCCTCAGCCTCGGGGCAGATCACCGTGCCGATGTCACGCCCGTCCAGCACCGCGCCGCCAGAGCGCCGAGAAAAGGCGCGCTGCACGTCCACCAGCGCCGCGCGCACCGCTGGCAGCGCCGCCACCTTGGACGCCGCCTGCGCCACGTCGGGCCCGCGCAGTTCAAGCGCGTCAAGGCTTGTTACATCCAGCGCCTGCGCCGCCTCAACGGGGTCGATCCCCTCCAGCATCTTGCGCCCGACCGCCCGGTACAGCAGGCCGGTGTCCAGATGGGCAAAGCCGAAACGCGCCGCCAATTGCCGCGCAATGGTGCCTTTGCCGCTGGCCGCAGGCCCGTCGATGGCGATGGTAAAACTCATATCCCTCTCCTTGGTCCCGATCTACTGCAGACGGCGCGCGTCAACAATCGCCGAACACCACCTGTTCAGCCCGCCGTCCGGCCGCGCCACTTCTGCCAAAGCCATGTGGCAAACCCCACCAACAGCGCCGTCAGCGCAACCGTCGTGGCCGCCGATTTCAGCACGGTCCAGCGGGCGGCACGGCGCGCCGTGTCCGCGTCAAACCCCTCCAGCAACCGCGCCACGGCGGCGTTCTCTGCCAGATCCGCCGCCATGCCGACCACTGCCACAAGGCAGATGGCCCAAAACACCGGCCCGCGAAACAACCGCGCCGCAGAGGCGCAGGTCCAGGCCGCCAGTAAGTGCGGATAGACCGTATCCAGACGCAACTGCACGTCGGCATACAGACTGCGCCCCGCCTCTGTCAGCGCGCTCACGAACGCCTCGACCTCTTCGGGCGAATAGCCCCAGGGGCGCAGGTCGAAAGGCACCAATCCGCCCGCTGCCGCCGCAATTGTCGAAAAGGTCCACAGCACCATGGTGAAATAGACCGCCAGCGTGATGAGCGTCAAAAGCAGATAGGCCGCGCGGCTCATCCGCGCGTGACCTCGGCCCCAAGCCCGCCCATCAGCGCCTCGAAAATCGGAAAGCTGGTCGCAATCGGGCCGCCGTCATCCACCGACATCGGCTTGGTCGAGGCCATGCCCATCACCAGGAACGACATGGCGATGCGGTGATCCAGATGGCTTTCCGCCGTCACGCCGCCCGGCACGTGGCCATGGCCGCGCCCCTCGACCGTCCACCAATCCTCACCTTCCTCGACATGCACACCGGCAGCGCGCAACCCGGTGGCCATGGCGTCGATACGGTCGCTCTCCTTGACCCGCAATTCCTTGACACCCGGCATATGGGTGCGCCCCTCGGCAAAGGCGGCGACAACCGACAGCACCGGGTATTCATCGATCATGCTGGCGGCGCGCTCTGCGGGCACTTCGATGCCCTTGAGATCCGGCGAAAACCGCGCGCGCAGGTCCGCCACCGGCTCACCGCCCTCTTCGCGCATGTTCTCGAACGTCAGGTCCGCACCCATCTCTTGCAAGGTAAAGAACAGCCCCGCCCGCGTCGGATTCAACCCGATGTTCGGCACCACAACGTCAGAGCCTTCGACAATCAGCGCCGCACAGACCGGAAACGCCGCCGAGGACGGATCGCGCGGCACGATGATGGTCTGCGGTTTCAACTCGGGGCGCCCTTGTAGCGTGATCACGCGGCCCTGATCAGTGACCTCGGTCGAAATGACCGCCCCAAATCCCGCCAGCATCCGCTCGGAATGGTCGCGCGTCGCCTCACGCTCGATCACCACGGTCTCACCGGGGGCGTTCAGCCCCGCCAGCAAGACGGCGGATTTCACCTGCGCCGAGGGCACCGGCACGACATAGCGCACCGGCAAAGGGTCCGCCGCGCCGACGATGGTCATGGGCAGTCGCCCGCCCGACCGGCCATAGGACCGCGTCCCGAACAACGCCAGCGGATCGGTCACCCGCGCCATCGGCCGTTTGTTCAGGCTAGCATCGCCAGTGAACGTCGCCGTGATCGGAGAGGTCGCCATCGCCCCCATGATCAACCGCACGCCGGTGCCGGAATTGCCGCAGTCGATGACATTACCCGGCTCGCCAAAACCGCCGACGCCGACACCATGCACATGCCATGTGTCGCCGATCTTTTCGATCTCGGCCCCAAAGGCCTGCATCGCCTTGGCGGTGTCCAGCACGTCCTGCCCTTCCAGCAGACCGGTCACTCTGGTCTCACCCACCGCCATCGCGCCTAGGATCAGCGACCGGTGCGAAATCGACTTGTCGCCGGGCACATGCGCCTCGCCCTTCAGCGGGCCGGAGGCGCGGGCAGTCATCGGAATCGGGGTGCCGTGGGCGGACATAAGCGCTCTCCTCGCAAAATCGTCGCCGCCTGATAACAAGCGTCCGCGCAGAGGTCCATCGCGCTGATGCAGGGCCGCCGCCCCCGGCTTCTTCTGTCCGGAAATATCCCGGGGGGGGGTCGCCTGACAGGCGATGGGGGCAGCGCCCCCTATCCCAACCCCGCCATTGCGAGCAGCGGCAAAGCAGCCAGCGCCCAGCTAAGCCCCAGATCGTCAAACCCCTCTCCGGGCTCTGCCTCCTCGTCCGGCTCTTCTGATGCGTCCGGTGGACCGCTGAACAGATCGAAGGACTCCGCCGCGTGATCCTGCTGATCCGGCGCAAACCCCAACAACGTCAACAGCTCGTGCGCGGCCTCGGCGGGGTCGGCAGCGGTGGGGGGCGGCGGCGCAGGCTCGGTCTGGGGCAGCAGATCGTTGATCTCGGACCAGAGGTCATGGGCCTCATCCTCTTCCCGCCCCGGTCCCGACGGGGTTTGGGAGGGGCGTGCGGAGGTCGGCTCTGCCGAATCGAAGGACATCACCTGCGCCCAGTCTTGCAGCGCCGCACCCGGCCCGTCGACCTGTGCCGTCTCCGGGGCGTCCCTTTGCCCGTCTTCTTGATCCAAGATGTTGGTCAAGACATCAGTGTCCGCGATTCCACGGTCTGCGGCCGGGGTCGGAGTTGCGACCGGGGCCGGGTCGCTGGCGGAAAAATCCTTGGCCTGCGCCTGACCCGGCCTTGGCGCATCGGTCGCAGGGTCCGGTGCATCGGCCTGCGCATCCGGCACCGGATCGACCAAGGGCTCCATCTCGGTGATGTCGTCAAGGACCACGACCGGTTCGGCCGGGCCCGCCCCCGGCGCGGTGCTGTCGAACACTGGCGCAAATGAGGCTGTCGGGGTCACATCCACCAGCCGCAGTTGCAGGATCTCCCCCTCGGCCAGCACCACATCGACCTGCCCGCCGTCATAGACGTCCTCCGGGTCCAGTCGTTCCAGCACCGCGTCCGACGAGGTGTCCCCCGGCGCCTGCCCCGGGGCCACGCCCAGCACCACCGCCTCGACCCCGCCGACATCCGCCACCAGCGGGCGCAGGTCCACCCCGGTTTGCACCATGCCACCGCCCTGCGGTGCCATGATATACAGCAGCATGTCATCGCCATCGGCAAAGCCATGCACCTCGATCCCTGCGCCCTCATACTCTGTCTCGCGCGCATCGTTCGGCGCGAAATCCAGCATCGTCATGCCCGGCAGGTTCTCCGACATCAGGGCAAACATCTCACCGGGGGGCGTGTTGCCGGAATAGCTCATTCCTTCGCTCAACGCCGACGGCGTGTTCTGGATCAGCGGCCAGACCTGCGCCGCATCCACCCCCTCGGCCATAAACGCCTCGACCTGTTCCAGCATCTCCTGCGCCTGAAACAGCCCGTAATCCTGCGCCTCATCCAGCGAAGAGGAGTTTGACCGCAGGTTCCATTCGGTCACATGGATCTCAAGGTCCGGATTTTCCTCAAACCATGTGTCCTGTATCTGATCGAGGTGGAAATACCGGGTGTGCGGCGCATCGGGACCGCGCGAATAGACATGCGCGATGATGCCATCGACGGCGTCCAGTTCCGCCGCGTCGAACTGTTCGATCACCAGCAGGTTGTTGACCTCGGTCCAGTCGATCCGTGCGGTCAGCGACAGGTCCAGCCCGTAGGTGGCGTTCAGGTCGGCGGCTATCTCGGCGTCGGTAAAGCCGTCATAAACCTCATCCAGCGAGGATTCGCCAAAGTTGGTGCCCATCTGCACCAGAATATCGACCTCCGCCGCTTCGGGATACAGCGGGGCCAGCGCCTGCAATTCGCTGTCGATGATGCGCGTCATCTCGGACGCGACGCGGCCATATTCGACCGCGTTCATCCGCCCCGACCCCCAGTATTCATTGCCGATCTCAAAGCCCGCGACCGGCGCGTCGCCGTATTCGCCGGTGATCACCTCGCGCACGAAAGCGCGCAGTTCCGCCTCATCCACCGCCGCGAACCGGTCCCCATTGTCGTCAAACCGCGTGTCAGAGATCTGTTCGCGCGTCGGCAGCACAATCGTCACCGCGCGGCCGGTGTCGCCCGCGTAATCCATCGCGTCCGACAGCGGCATGAAATCTACCACCTCGCCGGTCTCATTGTCGCTGGCGGTCGGGGAATCCGGGTCCGACAGGTCAAAAAAGCTCTCTGTCAGCGACCCGCCGGGATAGCGCAGACTGGTGACGCCCAGCGCCTCGACCGCCTCGGCATGGCTGCCGGGGCCGGTCATCGGTGCGCGCGGCGCAAGAAGGTTGCCGCCAAACAGCCAGGCGGTGGCGGCCTCGCCAGCACTGGCAAGGGGTACGGATAGAATGGGCATGATCGCCTCTGCCTGAGGGAAACTCAGAGGCAGATTGGCGATGAAATGGAAACGAAGTGTCTACACGGGCCGGACAATGCCTAAAACTGGAACAGTCACGCCTCGCGCCCGCCCGCCAGCAGCGCCGCCGCCAGCATATCCGCCGCCGAGGTGCTCAGCGCCAGAGGCGTGTCGTGCAGCATCGACAGCCGTGTCAGCGCCTGCAAGTCCACGTCCCCGCCATGCGGCACCGTCGGGTCGGCGAAAAAGATCACCGCGTCCAGTTCGCCGGTCGCAACCAGCGCGCCCAACTGCTGATCGCCTCCCCGGTCGCCGCGTTGCAACCGTCGAATGGCCAGTTCCGGGGCAAGCTCGGACAGCATGCGCCCGGTGCTTCCGGTACAGATCAGCCGGTGCCCCGCCAGCGCCGCGCGGTGCCGCAGAACCCATGCCCGCAACTGCGCCTTGCGCGTGTCATGCGCCACCAGCGCCAGCCGCCGGGGTGCCGTGGATACCGCCCGCGCCCGCGCCGTGATGGCCAATATCGCGCGCACCTGCGCCGCGAACCCGCTGCCCTCTGCCGGAAAGACCCCCGACAGCGCCGCCGTGCCCACAGTAAACCCCGCCGCGCCCGCCTGCGCGCAGGCTGCAACCCGGTCTTCGCTGTCGATACTGCCCGCCATGATCACGGGTTTGCCCACCGCGCCGCAGACCGCTTTCATCAAGGCCGGAACCGCGCCGTCGAACCGGTAAGCCAGCAGGTCCAACCCGTGCACATGTTCGAAATCCGCCAACTCGCGGGCCGAGGCAGCGATGTCCTCAATCGGGCCTTTCAGCACGCTGGGATGGCCGGTGATGCGCCCCGGAAACGGATAATACCGCACCGGATGGTGGCGCGTGACCTCTGTCACCTCGCGCGCCCGCGTTCCGCCCAGCAGACAATCCACGTCGATCTCGACCGCCGCGCGGGCCGAGGCCAGCTCACTTTCCGCGTCCAGACTGACCACCTCCAGATAGCTGCGCCCCCCGGCGCTGCGGATCGCCGCCGCCAGCACCTTCAGCTCGGACAAGGGTAGGCCCACGTCCTTGAACCCGATATGGCGCACCCCGCCTTCCAGCGCCTCTTCCAGACGCGCGCGGGCATCGGGGATGGTGCGGTCATTGGCGGTCAGCATGAGAATGAAGTCAAAGGCCATGGCTCAGATCTCCGTTGCGGTCAGGGGGGTGGCGCGGGTCCATGTGGCGGCGGCCTCACTGATCCGCAGGTGCGGCGTGTGCAGGCTGGCGTCTATCAGGTCCGACAGATGCCCCAGCGCCGCCCCCGGCGCCAGCCCCCCGGCAATCAATGCCGAAAAGACATCGCCCACCCCATGCGGCACACCGTTGCGCAGCGGCACCGGACAGACCTGCGCGCCCTGCGCAGTCACCCGCAGCACCCCGGTTGTCCCCGGTCCAAAGGGAGCAGAGGTGACAAGCACCTCTTGCGCAGGCCCCAACAGCGTTTCGGCGGCAGCGCGGGCGGCCTGCATATCGTCAACGGGCGCGCGCGTCAGCCAGCCCAGTTCAAACAGGTTTGGTGTCAAGACGTCCGCCAACGGCAGCAGTCGGCCCCGCAGCACCTCTGCCGTCTCTTCGGCGATATACAGCCCCTTCGGCGCATCCCCCAACACCGGATCAATCACGATGCGCGCCCCAAGGCGGCGCATCCGGGCCACCAGATCGGCGGCCAGTGCCACGTGCTCGGGCGTCGGCAGATACCCCACCAGCAGCGCGTCCTGCTCCGCAAGCCAGCCGTTCGCCGCCACCGCGTCGATCATCGCGGAGACCCGTTCCGGCGGGACCGGCACCCCGGCCACATGCGGCCAGCCGGGATGATTGGACAGCATCACCGTCGGCAGTTGCGTGACCGTATGGCCCAGCGCCTGCAACGCAGGGGCGCCCGCCGACGCGCCGACATGGCCATGCGCCACCCAACTGGACAGGATCAGGATGCGGGCCATGCGCCGCGCCTTTGTGCCATAACCTGCCGCGCCACGGTCAGAACCGTTCGACCCAAGGCCGGACAGCGATCTCTTGCGACCATGCGCTGCGGTCCTGTTCGATCAGGTGGCGATAGGTGCGCGCAATCGCCTCGGGGCGCAACATCGACCCCGGCGCATCCGCAGGCTCCACCCGGCCCGGGTTCAGGATCGCCCCGTCGATATTGACCCAGGCGACATGGATGCCCTTGGGGTGCAATTCCCGCGCCATGCTTTCCGCCAATCCGCGCTGGGCAAACTTGCCCATCGCAAACGGGGCCGACTGGGCAAAGCCCTTGACCCCCGCCGACGCCCCGGTGAACAGGATGGTGCCGCGTGTGCCGCCCACCGGCTCTGCCGCCAACATCCTGCGCGCCGCATGTTTTCCGGCAAAAAAGGCCCCCAAGGCGGTGACCTCGATGGCCCTGCGCACCTCCTCGCCGTCCAGCTCTGCCACCGGGCCGCGCACCCGCGCGGAGGGGTTGTAGATCACCACACGCGGCGCGTCGGACAGGTCATCGAACAGCCGCCTGACCGCCGTCTCGTCCGTCGCGTCCAGCAGCACCGCCCGCGCCCCGGTCTCCTGCACCACGGCCTGCATCCTGTCGCCGGTCCGCGCGGCCAGTGTCAGCTGGTGATCGCGGCCAAGTTCGCGCGCCAGCGCGGCGGACAGCCCGTCCCCGGCCCCGATGATGACCGCCTGCGGTTTATCCATCCAGCTTTCCCCCCTGACCGGTTTACACGACCTTGACCCCGATTTGAGTCTATCATAGGACATAACCCGCTGAGCGGGCGTTGTGTAATGGTAAGACCTCAGCCTTCCAAGCTGATGATACGGGTTCGATTCCCGTCGCCCGCTCCATAATCCTTCCCGTATCGGACATGTCCCGCGTCAAGACGGCGCTTGACCCCCGCGCCCCGCGTGGCAAAACGCCCTGTGCGTGACAAGGAAGGAGCCCCCATGGCCGCCAAGACCACCCCCGGCACCGGTGAGCAGGAGCGTGAGAAATCGCGCCGCCTCAAATCCCTGCGCGCGCTCTGGCCCTTTCTGCTCCCCTACCGGCTGTTGATGCTGGCCGCGCTGGCCGCGCTGACCGCCACCGCCACGGTGTCGCTGATCCTGCCGCTGGCGGTCCGCCGCGTCGTGGACAATTTCAACACCGAGGACGGCGCGCTGCTGGATCAGTATTTCGGGGCCGCGCTGCTGATCGCCGCGCTGCTGGCGACCGGCACGGCGCTGCGCTACGCGCTGGTGACGCGGCTGGGTGAACGGGTGGTGGCCGACATCCGCAAGGCGGTCTTTGACAAGGTCATCGGGCTGTCGCCATCGTTCTATGAAAAAATCATGACCGGCGAGGTGCTCAGCCGGATCACCACCGACACCACGCTGATCCTGTCGGTCATCGGCTCGTCGATCTCGATCGCGCTGCGCAACGTGCTGTTGTTTGTGGGCGGCATTGTCCTGATGCTGTTCACCTCGGCCAAGCTGACCGGCCTTGTGCTGCTGATCGTGCCTGCCGTTGTTATTCCGATCCTTGTGCTGGGCCGCCGTGTGCGCAAACTCAGCCGCGAAAATCAGGACTGGATCGCGGCCTCCTCGGGCAATGCGTCAGAGGCGCTGACCAGCGTGCAGACCGTGCAGGCCTACACCCATGAGACCCAGTCGCGCGGTGCCTTTGCCGACGTGACAGAGAAAAGCTTTGACGCCGCGCGCAAACGCATCTGGACCCGTGCGATCATGACGATGATCGTCATCTTCCTTGTGTTCACCGGCATTGTCGGCGTGCTCTGGATCGGTGCATGGGACGTGCGCGCGGGTGGCATGAGCGCGGGCACTCTGATCCAGTTCGTGATCTATTCCGTCATGGTCGCCGGCGCGGTCGGGGCCCTGTCCGAAGTGTTCGGAGAACTGCAACGCGCCGCAGGCGCCACCGAACGCCTTGTCGAACTGCTACAGGCCGAGGACACCGTCAGTGACCCGGCCAAACCTCTGCCCGCCCCCACGCCGGTCCGCGGTGAGATCACCTTTGATCACGTCAGCTTTTCCTACCCCTCGCGCCCCGGTGTGTCGGCCCTCGCAGAGGTCGACCTGACCATCGCGCCGGGTGAAACCGTGGCGCTTGTCGGCCCGTCGGGCGCGGGCAAGACCACCATCATACAGTTGATCCAGCGTTTCTACGATCCCGCTGAGGGCCGTATCCTGCTGGACGGCGTGGCGCTGGACGCTATGGCACGGCATGATTTCCGCCGCCACATGGCGCTGGTGCCGCAGGACCCGGTGATCTTCGCCGCCTCGGCGCGCGACAACATCCGCTTTGGCCGCCCCGACGCCACTGATGCGCAGGTCGAGGCCGCCGCCCGCGCCGCCGCCGCGCATGAGTTTCTCACGGCACTGCCGGACGGCTACGACAGCTATCTGGGCGAACGCGGCGTGATGCTGTCAGGTGGGCAGAAACAGCGCGTCGCCATCGCCCGCGCCATCCTGCGCGACGCGCCCGTCCTGCTGCTGGATGAGGCCACCAGCGCGCTGGACGCCGAAAGCGAACGCGCGGTGCAACAGGCCGTCGATACACTGGCCGAAGGCCGCACCACCATCATCGTCGCGCACCGTCTGGCAACGGTGAAAAAGGCCGACCGGATCGTGGTCATGGAAAACGGCCAGATCGTCGCCACCGGCACCCATGACGCGCTGGTCGCCGAAGGCGGGCTTTATGCACGACTGGCGCGGTTGCAGTTCACCGAAGGCGTGGCGGCGGAGTAATACGTAGGGCGGGGTTCACCCCGCCACTTCCTCCGCCACCCAGTCACGGAACAGCCGCACCTTGGGCAAGTCCCACTTGTCAGCCATCCCCAGCAGGCAGATTCCCCCTAGGGGCGAATCGCTGACCATCTCGGGAAAGGGCAGCACCAGCGTCCCGGCCTCCAGTTCGTCGCGGCACAGCATCAGGTCAGCCATAACCACGCCCGTCCCCATCACCGCCGCCCGCGTGGCCAGATCGAGGTTCGCAAAATCATGCCCCTGCGCCGGATCGACCCCGGTCACGGGAAAGGTTGCCAGCCAATCAGTCCAGTCCCCGTGCCGTGGTGTCTCGTGCAGCAGGTCCGCCTGCGCCAGGTCCTCGGGCCGTTCCAGCGGGTGACTAGCCCGGTAGGCTGGTGAGCAGGCCGGGGACATACGCACACCGAACAACCCCTGAACCGCGATGTTCGGCGCCCGGGTTGGCTGGTTCTCGATCGAGAAACCAAGGTCGTACTCCACCCCGTTAAACATCGTATCGCAATGGAAATCCGTGGTCAGCCGGACCTGGATATCCGGATGACGTGCGCGAAACCGGTCCAGACGCGGCAGCAGCCAACGAATAGAGGTGGCGGGCGGGCAAATGATATGCAGATCCAAGGCGTCCGAAGCGATCCGCTCTGCCTCGGCGGCGATGCGGGCAAAGCTCTCTGTCAGGACCGGCATCAGGCGACGCCCCGCCTCAGACAGGCTGACGCCCTGCGCATGGCGCCGGAACAGCGGCACCCCCAGATGGTGCTCCAAAAGCTTGACGTGCCGGCTGACGGCGCCCCGCGTCACATGCAGCTCCTCTGCCGCGCCGATAAAGCCTTCGTGTCGGGCGGCGGCCTCAAAGGCGCGGAGCGCGTTGAGTGGGGGCAGTTTCGGCATCGGTGCCACCTTGGATCAGATTACCTGATCCATGATAGGAGAAAGCCTGGTTTGCGCGCAAGCGGGTCAGGCGCCAGACTCCGGGAAAGTAGTCGCGCACATAGAAGGGCCAGACATGCAGACCACAACCAGCCTTCGCTCACGCTCGCTGATCGCAAATAGCGCCAACTGGATTAGGAAAACTGCACTGTACCTTGCCCAATGGCGCCAAGACCGCCAAATGGACCGCGACATCACCCGCATCGCGGAAACCGCCCCGCACCTGCTAGCCGACGTGGGTTTTGCCCCCGAGGGACCGGCCAACAGCTGGCACAGGGACGGCCTGATTGTCACGATCTGCCACGCCCCGGATCAGCCCGCCCAGTTCACCGTCACCCCCACGCGGTCCCGGGAACGAAAAAGGGCCGCCCCCCGGGAGGGGGCAACCCTGCAGACGGGGCGTGAAGCGCCGCTTACTTCATGGTGATCCGGCCATCGGTGTAAGGCTGATACGCGCCATCCTTGGCCAGATACTCTGCCGTCACGTCCGCCAGATCGGGGCCAAAGTCATAGGCGTTCTCAGCATCCTTGAACATCTTGTAGCCGTCGCCGCCGTTGCGCACATAGTTGTTCGACACCGCGCCATAGACCTTGTCCAACTCAACCGGCGCGCCGCCCACCATGACCTCGGAAACCCGGCTGCCCGGCTCTGCGGAGGGATCAACGGTAAAGGTCATGCCCGCCACCTGCGGGAAACGGCCCGCGCCTTCCTCGATCTGGCTGACGCCGTTTTCCAGCGCCTCGACCAGCGTCGCGCCGGTGATCTGGAAGGTCGACAGGGTGTTCTGGAACGGCAGCACGGTCAGCACCTCGCCCATGGTCACTTCGCCCGCGTCAATCGACGACCGCAAGCCGCCGCTGTTGGCGATGGCCACGTCGATGCCCTGCGCCGCGACCCGGTCCAGCATCGCATCGGCCACAAGGTTGCCCATCGCGCATTCCATCGCACGGCACACATCGCGGCCGCCTTCGATGGCTTCGGCGGCCTCTGCCACCACCTTGTTGCGGATCTCTTCCAGTGGCACGGCGGCCTCTGCGATGCGCGCCTTGACGGCGTCATCCTCGGTCACCGATGCGTCGATCAGGATCGGCGCACCCTCGGCAGAGATCACCTCACCGGCGTCGTCAAAGGTCACATTCAGCTCACCCAGGAACTTGCCATAGGCATAGGCCTGCACGATCTGAACGCCGTTCACGACTGTCGGATACGCACCCGCAGCGCCCTCCATGTCACCCAGCAGGGTGTTGGAGTGGCCACCCACGATCACGTCGACGCCGGTGGTGTTCTCCGCCACGCGCTGATCGACAACATACCCAGAGTGCGACAGAACGATGATCTTGTTCACGCCCATCTCTGTCAGTTTGTCGACCTCACCCTGCACCGCATCCGACGGATCGGTGAAGATGATATTGTCGCCGGGGCTGGCCAGTTCATCGGTGTCCTGCGGTGTCAGACCGATCAGGCCCAGCTTTTCACCGCCACGCTCGATCACCGTGGATTTCATCAGCGCATCGGCCAGCAGCGGCTCACCCGAGACGTCGGCGTTCGACATCAGGATCGGGAATTCCACCGCATCCATAAAGCCGCGCAGCACTTCGGGGCCATCGTCGAACTCATGGTTGCCGACGGTCATGCCGTCATAGCCCATGAGGTTCATCATCTCGGCCGCCAGCATACCCTTGTAATAGGTGTAGAACAGCGTGCCCTGAAACTGGTCGCCGCCATCCACAAGGATGTAGTTGTTGGTCCGTGCCTTGGCCGCGTTGATTGCCGTGATCATACGCGCCGAGCCGCCAAAGCATTTGCCCTCGGCGTTGTCCTCCGCGCCGCAGCCCGAATCATACTTGCTGATCGGCTCGAACCGGGCGTGAAAATCGTTGGTGTGCAGGATCGTCAGCGAATAATCCGCCTGTGCGGCCCCGGCAATCAGTGCCAGCGTGGCCGCACCTGTCATCATGCGAAACATGAGGTTTCCTCTCTGTCGGTTTTGTTTATGCCAATAGCAGACCCCGGCGCGTGCCAAGAGTCAAAGCCTGACTTTGCGTCTCGCTCACGGCTGTAACAGCGTGATGAAACCTGTCCCGATCCTGAGCCGCAACATTCAGCGCCACGCTTGACCCCGGTCACGCGGCGCGGCATCACTCGGGCCATGGAAATCTACAAGATCCTCCGCGCCGACGAGTGGTCGGCCCTGCGTGACCAAAAGGAAACCGCTGGCGCGCCCATCGACGTCGCTGACGGTTTTATCCATTTCTCGACCGCCCAGCAGGCGCAAGAGACGGCAGCGAAACATTTCGCCGGGGCTGACGGGCTGTTTCTGGCCGCGCTGGACAGCGATGCTCTGGGTGACGCGCTGAAATGGGAGGTGTCGCGCGGCGATGCCCTGTTCCCGCATCTCTACGGCCCGCTGCGGCTGGCCGATATCCTCTGGTGTCAGCCCCTGCCCTTGGGCGCGGACGGCAGCCACGCCTTTCCGCCCGGCATTGCATGAGTGACCACATCGACCCCACGCGCCCGCAGTTCGACGCCTTCAAGGCGCTCGACCGCGATGAACCCTGTGAGATGCTGAACCTTGTCCGCCTGCGCGACACCGCGCAATATCCCGAAGGGCATGAACTGGCGGATTCCGGCCTCAGCGGGGCCGAGGCCTATCGCCTCTATGGCAAACACAGCGGCCCGGTCTTTGCCCGCGTCGGCGGTCAGATCCTCTGGCGCGGCGATTTCCGCACCATGCTGACCGGGCCAGAGGCCGAGCACTGGGACCACGTCTTTGTCGCCCGCTACCCCTCTGCGCACGCCTTTCTCGCCATGGTGACGGACCCCGCGTATCAGCGCGCCGTTGTCCACCGTCAGGCCGCCGTCCGCGACTCGCGCCTGATCCGCTGCGCGCCCGCCCCCGCCGGAGAGGTGTTCGGATGACCCCGCTCGAACGTCTTGGCCTTACCCTGATGCACCGGATGGACCCGGAAACCGCGCATGGCCTCGCGCTGAAGGCGCTTCAGGCCGGTGTGTCGCACAGCCCCGGCCTTGTGACGTCAAACCGGCTGCGCACCTCCGTCGCGGGTCTCAACCTGCCCAACCCGGTCGGCCTTGCCGCCGGGTTCGACAAGAATGCCACAGCCCTTCAGGGCCTGTCCCGCGCCGGGTTCGGCTTTATCGAGGTCGGTGCCGCCACCCCGCGCCCCCAGCCCGGCAACCCGCGCCCGCGCCTGTTTCGCCTGACCGAGGACCGCGCCGCGATCAACCGCTTCGGCTTTAACAACGACGGAATGGAGGCCATCGGCGCGCGGCTCAAAACCCGCCCCCGCGATCTGGTGCTGGGCCTGAACCTTGGAGCCAACAAGGACAGCGCCGACCGCGCCGGGGATTTCGCCCGCGTGCTGACCCACTGCGGCGCCAACGTCGATTTCGCCACCGTCAACGTCAGTTCCCCCAACACCGAAAAACTGCGCGACCTGCAAGGCAAGGCGGCGCTCGCCGCCCTGCTCGCGGGCGTCATGCAGGCCCGCGACGCGCTGGCTCACCCCATCCCGGTATTCCTGAAAATCGCGCCCGATCTGGACGATGCCGAACTCGCCGACGTGGCAGAGGTCGCGCTGTCCTCCGGCGTGGCGGGCATCATCGCCACCAACACCACCCTGTCACGGGCGGGCCTGCGCTCCCGCCACGCCGATGAGGCGGGCGGGCTGTCCGGCGAGCCGCTGTTCGACCGTTCCACCCGCGTCCTCGCCCGCCTGTCGCAACTGACCGATGGCGCGCTGCCGCTTATCGGCGTCGGCGGCGTCGGCTCTGCCGAACAGGCCTACGAAAAGATCCGCGCCGGGGCGAGCCTCGTGCAACTCTACACCGCGCTGGTCTACGGCGGCCTTAGCCTCGTCGAGGAGATCACCAAGGGGCTGGATACCCTACTGGCGCGCGACGGTTTTGACTCGGTCGCACAGGCCGTGGGCAGCGGACGCAGCGCGTGGCTCTAATGCCCGCGTGACTTCGTACCGCTGACGCTCACAGACGCGGCACAGCCTCCGCCACTTTGGCTGCGGTGACAAAACCCCGGACCAGCTCCGCATCCTTGACCCCCGGCGCGCTCTCCACGCCCGAGGACACATCCACCTGCGCCACACCGGTCATTGCGACGGCGCGCGCCACGTTCTGCGGTGTCAGCCCCCCCGCCAACATCCACGGCCGTGACCAGCGCCGCCCGGCAATCAACCGCCAGTCAAAGGCCAACCCGTTGCCACCCGGCAAGTCCGCCCCCTTGGGCGGCTTGGCATCCACAAGGATCTGATCCGCAACCCGCTGATACACATCCAGCTTGTCCAGATCCGCCGCGTCGGCCACACCGACCGCCTTCATCACCGGCAATCCATACCGCGAGCGCACCTCGGCCACCCGTTCCGGCGGCTCTGACCCGTGCAACTGGATCATGTCCAACGGCACCTGCGCGGTGATCTCGTCCAACAAGGCGTCCGAGGGGTTCACTACCAACCCGACCTTGGCCAGCCCCACCGGCGCCCGCAGCGCCAGCTCCCGCGCCACCGCGACAGAGACATGCCGCGGGCTCTTGGGGAAAAAGACCAACCCGGCATAAGAGGCCCCTGCCCCGGCCACGGCATCGACATCTTCAGGCCGCGTCAGGCCACAGATCTTCACGCGCACGTCCGCCATGCAGGCCCCTGCTTCTTTTTGGTAAAAATACTCCGGGGTGAATGCGCCCGAAGGCGCAGAGGGGCAGCGCCCCTCCCCTCCCGGTGACCGGATCAGCTGGCCTGATCCAGAATCGCCAGCACCTCGTCCTTGTCCTTGTCGCGCTCGGCCTGCGTCTTCTTCAACTGACGCTCCAGCTTGCGCACCTCGGTCTTCTTGGCAGAGGCCTCGGCGCGGTACTTGTATTCGCGCAGCCACTCATAGACCTCGCCCAGAACCCAGCCCAGCACGAGGAACCCCAGCGCCACGGCAAACAGCGGCACCTCGACGGAAAACGCCAGCCTGTCCATCTGCGGAAGACGTGTCAGCCCCTCAGGCAGCGTGTTCAGCGTCACCCACTGCAAGTTCGCGACGCAGACAACCGTCAGGACAATGAGTAGAATCGCGTAGAATGCGTAAAGAACGTAGCGCATGGATTACTTTCCGTTCAGGCGGTCTCGCAAGAGCTTGCCGGTCTTGAAGAAGGGCACGTGCTTTTCCTCGACCTCGACCGACTCCCCGGTGCGGGGGTTCCGCCCGACGCGCGCGTCCCGCTTCTTGACCGAAAAGGCCCCGAAGCCCCGCAGCTCGACCCGGTCGCCCCGGGCCATGGCGTTGGTGATCTCTTCGAAGATCGTGTTCACGATCCTCTCCACGTCACGCTGATACAGATGTGGATTCTCATCCGCAATCTTCTGGATCAATTCAGATCTGATCATACCCCACATCCCCCGTGGACTCGGCATTTGCCTTGGTCTTTTGCGCAACTATACGCGCCGATGATTGAAACGGGAACCGCCTAAGAACGTGAAAAAATCAGGATTCGCAGCAGTTTGCGTGCCGAATCCCGGACACCGGCGGGAATCCCCGCTGTCCTGCCAGCCGAGGCACGACACAAAACCACGGCATCGCGGCCTGCGATTCGCCCTGCGCGACCTGCCCGGCGGGGCCATTTTCCGTCGCATTGTATCCGTTAGGGGTTGGTCAAGACATCGCTCTCATAGTCGCCCCAACGATTGACTGAACGGGCCGTTGCCAAGGCTTGTTATGCGTTGCATGGACTGGAGAGATTTTGACACCCTTCCCTTTTTCGGGCGCGTTTCGCCGGACCCTGATGCGCGCCTTGCGCAGACCTGTCACCTCCCTTGTCCGGACCGCCTTGCCCCTGACCTGCTGGGTTATCGGCGCTGGCAGCGCACAGGCCGACGACCACATTCTTGCCATCGGTGCCTGTCCGGCTTGGGCCGGTGTCCCGCCCGCCGTCTGCGAAACCGCCGTGACAGAGGTGACGGCCGCTTTGTCGGCGCGCTACGCCGTTCCCGATACGCAGGTCCACACCCTCCTGAATGCGCAGGCCACGGTCACGGGCTTTGTGGACTTTCTGAATGCCCTGCCCCCCATCGCCGCCGATGACCGGGTCTTTCTCTATGTCGTCATGCACAACGGCGGCGGTCATCAGGACCGCGCCGCCTCGGCCACGGACGATATCCTTGTGTTCTGGTCCGATACCGACCCGGGCGTGATCGAATTTGCCATTGCCGAAGGCAAATGGCTCCGCGCCAGCGACTTTGGCGACGCGATCGGCCAACTCGGGATGGGCACGCTGGTCGCGTTTCTGGAAAATTGCCAATCCGGCGCTCTGGGGCTTGAGATCCTGCATGAAACGACCCCAAAGACCAAACATGTCGCCACCATCGCATCCGCGCAGGCGGGCCAGTACGCAAACCTGACACTGGATTACAAACAGCCTCTGTTCAGCAACCTGCTGGTCGCCGCAATGAACGGCCCAAAGCTGCCGCTGTCAGAGCTGCTGACCACCGTCTCGGGTCAGGTCACCGACACCTCGGGGCCGATCTGCGCTGCGCATAAGGTCAAATCAGCGACCCCGGGTGGCTTTACGCCCGACTGTCGACAAACACCCGTTATCCGGGATCCGCAGGCCGTTTTACCCGGCCTTTGATCCCGCACCAGATGTGGTTGCGCACACGCGCGACCTCATGCCCGGCCATTCCGGCCTCCTCCGAGCGTCCGTCGCTCATCCCCCCAAGTGGAGAATGACTATGAAATATGCAATGGCAGCCGCAATCCTCGCAGCATCGACCCTGTCCGCTCATGCATTTCACATTAGCATCGGCTTTGCGGAAGAAGGTGCAAACGCCGTTCTCTGCGTCCTCAACGATGTGACCGTGCTGGCCGAAAAGTCCGCTGATTGCGATGCCATCGGTGGCATGACCAGCCATGAGGTGACCCCGGTCGCCAAATAAGCGCACCGCGATCGTCGCACTTCAAGACCCCGTGTCACGGCGGGGTCTTGTTTTCCCTGCTGACACTGTTCCGCCGGTTGCAGCGCGCCGCGCGTCCTGCACGGACCGCAACGCCGCGAAACCCGGACGCCTGACGGCCCAATGCGCTGGCACCATCGCCCCTGAAAAACGTCTGCCGCCGGTCGGGCCTCGCTACTGGCAGACCGCCGCAAACTCGGTCCAGTCACCGGACGCTTTTTCCGCCGGCTTGAAATAAACGAGCCGCATCCCCCCCTCAGCACAGGTCTTGGCGGCCTCTTCCTTGACGTCCTGCGCCGTCCAGGCAGAGCCATAGCGCCCGCGAAGCTGCTTTTGACCCTGTACCTCGACCCGGCGCATGGTCATCCCGGTGCCTCCGGGCGGAGGCCCGTCCTGCGTGACCTCTGCCCCATCGTCAGGGAGCACAATCTGGTCTTGCGCGGCACCCGGCCCCGCCAAGATCAGCCCAAAGACCAACAGCACGACATGCTTCATTCCGATCCCCTGTCTCAAGCGCCCCTTGGCGTCCTTGGCACAAAAGCAAAAAGGCCCCGCAAATGCGAGGCCTTTTCGGTGTTTTCAGGAAACGAGATTACTCGTCGCGCTTCAGAGCCGCGCCAAGGATGTCGCCCAGCGACGCACCCGAGTCGGAGGACCCGAACTGTTCCACGGCTTCTTTCTCTTCGGCGATCTCGCGTGCCTTGATCGACAGACCCAGACGGCGGGTCTTGGTGTCGATATTGGTGACGCGCACGTCGACCTTGTCACCGACCGAGAAACGCTCGGGGCGCTGCTCGGCACGATCACGCGACAGGTCAGAGCGGCGGATGAAGGATTTCATGCCTTCGTATTCCACCTCGATGCCACCATCCTCGATCGCGGTGACCTCGACGGTCACGATCGAACCGCGGCGCACGCCATCAGCCGCTTCGGCGAACTTGTCGCCGCCCAGCGCCTTGATCGAGAGCGAGATACGCTCTTTCTCGACGTCCACTTCGGAGACGATCGCCTGAACGATGTCGCCCTTGCGGTATTCCTGAATGGCTTCTTCGCCGCGCTGGTCCCACGACAGGTCGGACAGGTGGACCATGCCGTCGATCTCGCCTTCGAGGCCAATGAACAGACCGAATTCGGTGATGTTCTTGACTTCGCCCTCGACCTGCGTGTTCTCGGGGTGTGTTTCTGCAAACACTTCCCACGGGTTGCGCATGGTCTGCTTGAGACCCAGGCTAACGCGACGCTTGGCGCCGTCGATTTCCAGCACCATGACGTCCACTTCCTGCGAGGTGGAGACGATCTTGCCGGGGTGCACGTTCTTCTTGGTCCAGGACATCTCGGAGACGTGGACCAGACCTTCGACACCGGGCTCCAGCTCAACAAATGCGCCGTAATCGGTGATGTTGGTCACGCGGCCCTTGTGGACCGAGGCCAGCGGATACTTGATGCCAACCAGATCCCACGGATCTTCCTGCAGCTGCTTCATGCCGAGGCTGATACGGTGGGTGTCCTTGTTGATCTTGATGACCTGAACCTTGACGGTCTCGCCGATCGACAGGATCTCGGACGGATGGTTCACACGGCGCCATGCCATGTCGGTGACGTGCAGCAGGCCGTCAACGCCACCCAGATCGACGAATGCGCCGTACTCGGTGATGTTCTTGACCACGCCGTCAACCGCGTCGCCTTCTTGCAGCTTGCTGATAACCTCAGCGCGCTGCTCGGCGCGGGACTCTTCAAGGATCGCGCGGCGCGAGACAACGATGTTGCCACGGCGACGGTCCATCTTGAGGATCTGGAACGGCTGCTTGAGACCCATCAGCGGGCCGGCGTCACGCACGGGGCGCACGTCAACCTGAGAGCCGGGCAGGAACGCAACAGCGCCGCCAAGGTCGACAGTAAAGCCGCCTTTGACCCGACCAAAGATCGCACCTTCGACGCGCGCGTCGTCGGCGTATGCTTTTTCCAGACGGTCCCAGGCTTCTTCGCGGCGCGCCATCTCGCGGGAGATGACAGCTTCGCCACGGGCGTTTTCGGCGGAGCGGAGGTAAACCTCGACTTCGTCGCCAACCTTGACTTCGGGATTTTCGCCTGGTTCTGCGAATTCTTTCAGATCGACGCGGCCTTCCATCTTGTAACCGACGTCGATGATGGCTTGTCCCGCTTCAATCGCGATGACTTTGCCTTTGACAACCGAACCTTCGTCCGGGGTGTCCATTTCGAGGCTTTCATTAAGGAGGGCCTCGAATTCCTCCATCGATGCGCTAGGCATATGTGTGTACGGTCCTTTACAACAGTTTTCTGGCCATGCGGTTGTCTCCGCCGGTCTGGGATGATGTCCGCCTTCGGCGAAACGGGTTGGTCAGTGGGCATGCCGCAAAACAAAGAGGGCCGGATAGTGTCCGACCCTGCTCGATCTCTTTGCCGCGGCGTTTGATGCCTTGTCGACGTTCGCGCGTATAGACCACGCGAAGCCGCCGGTCAAGACATCCACCCCGGCAGTCCCTTGCGAGCCAAGTCCAGACCGGACATGGGCCGGGCGTAGGCCGGGCTTCAGCCCGCCCCCCCCGTCACCCCGCCGCAAAGACCTCACCGCCCATGGCGGCGGTCATCTTCATCGGCAATTCCTCTGCCGCCTGCGACCGGATTTCGGCGATGCGCGCCTGCGCCGCTTCTGCCGTCGCGGCATCCGCGTATTCGGTCACAACCATGAAACTGCGGTCCGCCACCCGCACCATAGTGACCCGCTGCGCCCCGACCGACTTGACCAGCGGCACGTATTTCTCGCGCGCCAAGGTCTCCATCTCGTCGGTCCAGTCCTCTGTTTCCCAATGCGAAATCGTAAAATGTGCCATTTTATCTCCCCCGGAAAAAGCCGCCCCGGACATGGCGCGGCCCCGCCAGTCTGCGCCTTTTTTCGCGAATCAGGAAATTTGCGCCCCGGCTCATTACGCTGCAGCCGCTGTCCTGCCGGTCAAACAGCGGCCCATCGGCCCTATGGAGTTGCGAGTTGGGGTTGGATAAATGGCAGGGCGCCCCGGCCCCTCTCAGGCCGCGCCAATCACCGTGTTCACCGCCTCCAGCATATCACGCTGGGCCACCGGTTTGATCAGGTGCCAATCGTCCGCCTGCAAACCATTGTCGTGAGACGCCGCCGACAAGGCTGCCAATGGCGTCCAGACGATGCTGTTGACGCAACTGCGCCGCGGCCCGCTGTGCTTCGCTGTTGTCGAACATCACCGCCAGCGACCGCACGAACCGGCCCTGATCATCATATTCGGCCATCCCAGACAAAAGAACCGGCACCAGTTCGCCGTCCGCGCTAACAAAGTCATAGGCGACAATATGCATGATTCCGGTGCGGAAGAATTGCGGGAGGGTAACCTTGCGCGCGTATTCCCGCGATGCGTCGCTCAGAAAATCGACGGACTTTCTGCCGACCATCTCTTCGATTTCGTAGCCCAGCATATTGGCCCAAAACGGCTGACACGCAAAAGATTACCGTCTTGGTCGATCGAGTGCATAAGCACCGGCGCCGAAACAAAGAGCGGCTCCATCGGGTCCTCAGAGTCCATCTATTTCCACAACCTTATGATATTGCTTGATATTTAAGGCACGCCTCCTGCGCACGCCATGTGTCAGAGCGGCCCCCCGCGAAAGACGTTTCGCTGTAATTTACGCCAATAACCTAGCCTATTGAACATGCTCGTTAACAAACTATTCAGGATTTACCCGCCGAAGACGTATGTTCCGTCAGGTAATCCTGATCGCGAGTGGCCCCGCGTGCCGACTGACCCAAATGCCTATCGGCGGCGCAGCGCGCTCTGGTCTGGTCTATCGGTTGTCGGATCGAGGCGGCGATAGGGTCTCACCCGCGCTGCCACTACGGGCATCATCATGCGAGAGCGGGCCATCGTGGGCGCCGCCTCTTAACTTTTGCGCCCGCGCCCTTATGTTAATCCCATCAACATTGACCCGCCGCCGCATCGGAGTCCGGAATGAACTACGTCCTCGCCCTCTTCCTGCCGCCGATCTCGATCCTTTTGACCGGGCGGCCGATCCTGTCGATCATCGTCTTCCTGATCTGGATTCCGGCGATCATCTTTTCAGGCGGGCTGACGCACCCGATGTTCATCGCGCTGGCGTGGATTCTGATCTACCAGTCGGGCGAAGAGCAGCGCACGCGCCGAATCGAACGCAGCGGGCGTTGAGCGTCGAGCGCCGTTTCAGGCCCTTGCGCATCCATCCGCCAGAGGGCCAAGACGTTAACCAAAGGTAAAACCACCTCTGTAACCCCTTGATATTTATAAGCGCCAAAGCTGTCCACGCGTGGACAGCCCCTCAGGCCACCTGATTGCCCCGGCTCCAGACGCCCCTCAGCAGCGGCACCTGCCCCGACACCCCAAAGCGCATCAGATCGGCCCGCCTGCCCACCGCCAGAACCCCCCGATCATCCAGCCCCACCGCCTCGGCAGGGGCCTTGGTCACGGTCGCGATGCCCCTCGGCAGATCGCTCCATATCTCACCCAGCCTGACCGCCGCCAACAGCAGCGCCGCCGGAACATAATCGGAGGAGACGATGTCCAGCAGGTCCAGCCGCGCCAGTTCCTCTGCCGCCACGTTGCCGGAATGAGAGCCGCCCCGGATCAGATTGGGCGCCCCCATCATCACCGCGATGCCATGCGCCCGGCAGGCCTGCGCCGCCTCGGCGCTGGTCGGAAATTCCGCCAGCCGGATGCCATAGCCCGCCGAGGTCTCGACCTGCGCGCGCGTGGTGTCGTCATGGCTGGCCAGCACCGCCCCGAACCGCGCCGCCTCGGACACCGTCGCCGCCTCATGCGCCGCCCCATAGCGGTCGCGCAGGGCCTTCAGCTCGGCGATATGTTCGATGACCTCCGCGTCCGACAGCCCCAACCTGCCCTTCTTGTAGGCCATGAGCTTGTCGATATCCCGGAACTGCCGCTGCCCCGGCGTGTGGTCCATAAGGCTGACCAGTCCGACGCGGTCTTCACGCCCGAACTCCGCCAGTTCCTCAACCAACGTCTCCGAGCAGACCTCGGCCCGCAGGTGCAGAAAGTGGCTGATCTTGAGCATCTCCGCCGTGCGCAGATCCAGCATCTCCCGCGACAGGGCGCGGGCATATTTCAGGTAACGCCCCCGCCCGGATGGAATAGAGCCGATCCGCATGGCATCGAAAACCGTGGTGATCCCGGTCGAGGCCAGTTCCGCATCATGCGCCACGATGGCCGCCGCGTGGGGCCAGTCGACCCCCGGACGCGGCTGGATGTGACGTTCCAGATTGTCGGTGTGCAGCTCTATCATCCCCGGCGCGAGGTAATCGCCGATGCAATCCACCGCGCCCGCGGGGACCGACACCCCCTCACCCATCGCCGCGATGACGCCGTTTTCAACACGCACCCAGCCGCGCGCCACCCGATCAGGCAGCACCAGTGTCGCATTGGCAAGCGTGCGCCCGTCTGTCACGTCCGCGTCACGCGCATTGGGCATAGGCCCGGAGAGAGTGGAGGTCGTCATGCATTTCTCCCGTTACGCTGTCTACGTGACCCTTCCAAAGGGTCCGCTGTCTGACTTCGGTGCTCAATGGCTGGGCTGGAACGCCGCAACCGGCGAACGCCCCGACGCCCCGATGATCCACGGCCTTCCGATGCCCGCCCATGATATTACCGCCACCCCGCGCAAATACGGGTTGCACGGCACCATGAAACCGCCGTTCCGCCTTGCGGACGGGCACAGTTTCAACGCACTGCACGATGGGTTCGCCGCGTTCTGCGCCGCGCACGGTCCGGTGACGCTGGACGGGCTGGCGCTGACCCGGCTGGGCAGCTTTCTGGCGCTGACGCCGGTGGGAGACGCGGACGCGCTGGCAAGGCTCGCCGCGCAGGCGGTCGAGACTCTGGACCCGTTCCGCGCGCCGCTGACAGAGGTCGAGGTGGCCAAGCGCCGCAAGTCCGGCCTCAGCGACCGGCAGGACGCCCTGCTGGCGCAATGGGGTTATCCCTATGTCATGGACCAGTTCCGCTTTCACATCACGCTGAGCGGTCGGCTGGGCAAGGCGGATGCCGAACAGGTCCGCGCCGCGCTGTTGCCCCATATTGACCAGCGCCTGCCGCGACCCTTTACGGTGGATGCGCTGACGCTGTGCGGTGAGGATCAAACCGGATATTTCCATGAGCTTCACCGCTACACCCTTTGCGGCTGAAGCCGGGTCAGGATCGTGTCCACCGTTTGCTCCAGCGGGCCGGTATTCTCGACGCTGATCACCGGCAGGCCGTTGGGCAATGGCGACGCCGTGCGGCCCAGCCGGTCCGCGATCTGATCGGCGGTTTCGCGGCCACGCCCGGCTAGTCGCTGTGCCAGCACCTCAACCGGCGCGGTCAGCGACAAGACGGCAAAGCGGTCAAACCGCGCCTGAGCCCGTGCAAGCACCCCCCGCGACAGGTTGGCCAGCACATCGCGGCCCTTTGCGATGTCAGCGTCGACTTCGGTCGGAATGCCGTAGGACAGCCGATGCGCCCGCCACGACAGGGCAAACCCACCGTCGGTTTCAATCCGGTCAAACTCTGCCCCCGAGACGCCGGTATGATCCTCTCCGCCCGCCTCTTCGGGGCGGGTAATCATCCGGCGGGCGACCACAAAGCGCGGGTCGCGCGCGGCCAGCGCCGCCATCACGCTGTCCTTGCCGACACCTGAAGGACCGACAACAGCGATGAAGCGCCCCGCCATCATGCGGCCAGTCCGGGTGTAAATTGCGTCACGTCGATTTCGCGGTCGCAGACCCGATCACGCGCCGCCTGATCGTGAAAGATGCCGACGATGGCCGCACCGCGCGCCTTGGCCTCTTCGATCAGGGTCAGCACGGTTTCGCGGTTGGCGGCGTCCAGAGAGGCGGTCGGCTCATCCAGCAGCAACGCCGGATAGGCATGGGCAAACCCGCGCGCGATGTTCACGCGCTGCTGTTCGCCGCCCGAAAATGTGGTGGGTGACAACGACCAGAGCCGCTCTGGAATGCGCAGCCGGGTCAACAGCGCGCGCGCCCGGTCCCTGGCCGTGTCGCGATCCACGCCGATGGCAAGCAACGGTTCGGCCACCACGTCCAGTGTCGGCACCCGAGGCACCACGCGCAGAAATTGGCTGACATAGCCCAACACCTCGCGGCGCAGGCGGATGATTTCACGCGGTTCGGCCCGCGCCACGTCCACGCCGCCCACAATGATGGTGCCAGAGGCGGCAAGGTAATTGCCGTAGATCATCCGCATCAGGGTCGATTTCCCTGCGCCAGATGCGCCCGTCAGTGCCACACATTCCCCCGGCAGCACCGACAGCGATGCACCGCGCATCACCTCGATCACGGCGCCGCCCTGATTGTGCAGGGTGAAGGTCTTGGACAGGTCGCGAATGTCGATCATGGCGCTCATAGCCAATCCTTCCATTTGAAGAAGAGGAACGATCCAAGCGCCGATCCGGCCATCAGGCCGGTGGCGATCAAGTAGCCGTATTTCTGGCCCAGCCCCGGCAGAACCTCAAAGTTCATGCCATAGACAGAGGCGACCAGTGTCGGCGGCAAGAACAGCACCGCGACCACCGACAGGGTGCGGTTGGCGTTGCTCTGATCGAGATTGACCATGCCAAGGACCACATCCGTCACATGGGCCACCCGCCCGGTCAGAAAGTCAGCATGAACCACCAAAGAGCGGATGTCCCGCGTATGTGCCTTGAGCACCGGTTGCAGGTTCTGACCGGATTTTTTGGGAATGTTCAGCGAAAAGGTCGTGAGCGCCCGTTCCAGCGTCAGCAGCGACAGCCGGTAGCTGGCCAGTTCCTCACCCCGTTTCCCGACGGCGCGCAGCGTCGTCTTCAGCTCATCTTCGGGCTCGTCCCGCTCAAACAGGTCGCGCGCGGCGGCGTCCAGCGCCCGACCGGTGCCCTCCAGCAGATCGGCGAGGCGGGACACGATTTCCTCGATCAGGCCAAGGAACAGGTGCAAGGGCCCGCCACATCCGGTTGCGGTGAGTCCCGCGTGTTCCGGAAAGGTCTCAAAGCTGCGGGGGGCATGATAGCGGACGGTGATCATGCGGGTCGGCGTCAGCAAAAAGGCGACGGGGCCAAAGCTGCGGCGCTTTTCCGCGTCCAGTCCGGGCAGCATGACGGTCAGGACCTCGGTCTCGCCCTCGCGGTAAAAGCGGTTCGAGACCTCAATTTCTTCCATGTCTTCCAGCGATGGGACCTGAATGCCCAGCGCCTCGACCGCAGCGACCTGCTCTGGCAAGGGGCGATAGAGGTCGATCCAATGCGCGGGCTCGGGGGACGCGTCGGGTGCAAGCGCGTGCAGGCGATTTTCGGCAATGTGATAGGCGTACATCATCAGACTTGTAGTACCGATGAAACAAGGAGCTGGGTATAGGCGTGTTGCGGATCGTCCAGAACCTGATCGGTCAGACCCGCCTCGACCACATGCCCGTCTTTCATCACCATCAATCGATCCGCCAGCAGGCGCACGACGGCAAGGTCGTGGGTAACGATGATCGCACTCAGCCCCATTTCCCGCACCAAGCCGCGCAACAGGTCCAGCAGACGCGCCTGAACGGAGACATCAAGGCCCCCGGTTGGTTCGTCCATGAAGACAAGGCGCGGCCCGGTCACAAGGTTTCGCGCGATTTGCAGGCGTTGCTGCATCCCGCCGGAAAAGGCGGTGGGGCGGTCGTCGATGCGGGTGGTGTCAATCTCGACCCGGCCCAGCCAGTCTCGGGCCTGTTCGCGTATTTCACCGTAGTGGCGCGCGCCGACAGCCATCAAACGCTCCCCCACATTGCCACCCGCGCTGACGTTCATGCGCAGCCCGTCGCGCGCGTGCTGATGGACAAAGGCCCAGTCGGTGCGGCCCAGCATACGGCGTTCGGGTTCGGACATGGTGACGGTGTCGCGCAGCCCCTCGGCGCGGGTGTCGAACAAGACGCGTCCCGCGTCAGGCACCAGATGCCCGGCCATGCAGTTGAGCAGCGTTGATTTGCCAGACCCGCTTTCGCCGACAATCCCCATGACCTCACCGGGCCAGAGATCGAAACTCACCTCCGCACAGCCGATGCGCGCACCATAACGTTTTGTCAGGGTCTCGACCTTGAGCAGCGGTGTCATGCAGCGTCCTCCGAGGCGGCCTTGGCCCCTACATGCCCTGCCGCCCGGCGCGTGCGGCAGAAATCCGTGTCGGAGCAGACGAACATGCGTCCACCTTCGTCATCCACAATCACCTCGTCCAGATAGCTGTGCTCTGCCGCGCACAAATCACAGGCGGCATCGGCCTTGGTCGCTTCAAACGGGAAGTCGCGGAAATCGAGGCTGACAACCTCGGTGTAGGGGGGCAGCGCATAGATGCGTTGTTCACGCCCCGCGCCAAAAAGCTGGATCGCCGCATTGCCTGACATCTTGGGGTTGTCGAACTTGGGGATCGGCGACGGGTCCATGACATAGCGCCCCTCAACCTTGACCGGATAGGCGTAGGAGGTGGCGATCTGCCCGTGCCGCGCGATGTCCTCATATAGCTTCACATGCATCAACCCGTAGTCCTCCAGCGCGTGCATCTTGCGCGTCTCGATCTCAGACGGTTCCAGAAAGCGCAGCGGTTCCGGGATGGGCACCTGATAGACAAGGATCTGATCCTCGCTCAGCGGTTCCTCAGGGATGCGGTGACGGGTCTGGATCACGCTGGCCTTGGCGGTTTCCTCGGTCGTGGCCACCCCTGCCGTGCGCTCAAAGAACTTGCGGATCGACACCGCGTTGGTGGTGTCGTCCGCCCCCTGATCAATCACCTTGAGCGTATCCTCCGGTGTCAGGGTTGCCGCCGAGACCTGCACGCCGCCAGTACCCCAGCCGTAGGGCATGGGCATCTCGCGGCTGGCAAAGGGCACTTGATAGCCGGGCACGGCAAGCCCCTTGAGAATGGCCCGGCGGATCATCCGCTTGGTCTGTTCGTCGAGGTAGGCAAAATTGTAGTTGTTCAATTCGCGCGCTTTTTCGGGCGTCTGATCGTCATTCTGTTTCACATTCTCGCCCTCTTTGCCCGATACCCCATTGGCGTGAAACCCGCGAAAGGACTGTATCCATGTTTCCAGTTGTCACTGCCCTGCTTGTCGTCTTCTGCCTTGCCCTGGTCGCCAAGGTGATCCACGCGCGCAATACAAAGGGCTGACGGGCTCATTCCGCAGCCTCGGCTTGGTCGTCCGACGCCGCGCGGCGCAATTTGCGCACCAGTTCCAGTTCCGACTGGAAGTCGACGTAGTGCGGCAGTTTGATATGTTCCAAAAAGCCGGTCGCCTGAATGTTGTCCGAATGATAGAGGACAAATTCCTCATCCTGCGCGGGTGCACCGACGTTGTCCTCACCCAACTCGCGCCAGCGCAGGGTGCGATCCACCAAGGCCATTGAGATGGCCTTGCGCTCTGTCTGACCAAAGGTCAGGCCGTAGCCACGGGTAAACTGCGGCGGTTCGGTCTTGGAGCCGGTGAACTGGTTGACCGTCTCACATTCGGTGACTTCGATTTCTCCGATGTCGATGGCAAAACCCAATTCGGGAATGTCCATTTCCACCGCCACCGTGCCAATGCGCAACTCACCGACAAAGGCGTGGTTGCGGGCGTAGCCGCGCTGCGTGGAATAGGCCATGCCAAGGACAAAGCCCTCATCGCCACGGGCCAGCGCCTGAAGGCGCAGCGCACGCGACCCAGGCAGTTCCATCGGTTCGCGGGTCAGGTCGGAGGGGGTTTCGTCCGACGGTTTTTCCCGCTGGATCAACCCTTCGCGGTTCAGAAATCCGGTGATATGCGGCGTCGGCTCTTGGCGCGGCGTGGCTTGTGGCGCGGGCGGCACCTCACCATCCGCCGCCAGTTTGAAGTCCAGCAGGCGGTGCGTGTAGTCAAAGGTCGGCCCCAGAACCTGCCCCCCCGGCGCGTCCTTGAACGTGGCCGAGATGCGCCGGATACAGGCCATATTGGCAGTGTCGATGGGTCGGCTAGCGCAAAAGCGCGGTAGCGTCGTGCGGTAAGCGCGGATCAGAAAGACCGCCTCGATCAGGTCGCCGCGCGCCTGTTTGATCGCCAGCGCCGCAAGGTCGGGATCATAGAGCGACCCCTCTGTCATGACACGGTTGACCGCCAGCTTTAGCTGCTCACGGATCTGGGCCACCGACAGTTCGGCCACGGCGGTATCGCCGCGCCGCTCTTCGGCCAGCCAGGCGTGGGCATTGTCGATGGCGCGTTCGCCGCCCTTGACCGCAACATACATCGCTCAGCCCCCTACCGTGGTGCTGCGCGGCAGGGCGGCAAGCCGATCCCCGGCGCAGAAATACGCATCCCACCCCAGCGGAAAACAGGCGGCATTGGCCTGAAAGGCCTTGGTCTCCGGCAGCGACAGTGCCGCACTGTCGCGGATGCCCGGCCCGGTCAGGCGCGCGCCCGCTGGCAAAACGTCCGGCACTTCGACGATCAGCGTGGCGGAGCGGTCGGGGTATTGCGCCTCCCCCACACGGAACCGGCTGACAGGCTGAAGCGCATCCCATGTGCCCAACGCGAAATCGCAGTCCTCTGCGGCCACCAAAGGCGCGCCGGTGTGGAAGATGATCCAGTCGCGCAGGGGGGCACAATCATGTGTGCCGGCCAGATAGACGCCGGTTTCCGGATCGCACAGCGTCAGGATCAGAACCCCTGCGGCGACCGACATCGGGGCAGGCGGCATTGCGCCTGCAACTGGATGGATCGTGCCGGGGCGGGCCATAGCCGTCATGATGGCCCGAAAGGCGCGAGACGACTCGACCGGCGCATCCGCGAACCCGCCCTTGAGCAAAGCTGCGTCCATCAATCCTCCCCCCGGACAAGTGTGAAGAATTCAACCTTTGTCGCCGCAGCCTTGGCGGCGCGGTCTTGTGCCCGGGCAGAGGATTGCGTCCGCAGCGGGGCCAGCACCTCGGCCTCGACCCGCGCGGCCGCACCGGTTTGCATCAGCGCGTCGATCACGGCGGCGCGTTCTGCATGGGGTTTGTCGCGCCCTTGCACGTATCCGTGCCCGACCGTCCCATCATCAAGCTGAAGCGAACAACGTGTCACCGTCATCTCACCCAGATTGAAGGGCGCGCCGGTGCCGCCCATCCGTCCGCGCACCATCGCCGCGCCGATCTCTGGCGCGCGTAGCCATGTGAAGTCCGGCACCGGCCTCCCCTGCCAGAGCGCCTTCAGCGCATCTGGCTCCGACTTGGCCAGCAGGCTCATCCATTCTTTGCGCGCGGGTTCGTCGCCCATCTAGACACCTTGCAGAGTTGTCGAAATAAACATACAACTAGACAAATTGTTATCGCCCATCCGCAAACCTGACAAGTCCGTCTCTGGTGAAAGTTTCGTGACATGCCCCGCCCCGCACTCTGGACCGCCATCCTGAACAGCCTGACCGGCGACATCGCCATGGGGCGCTATCGGCCCGGGGACAAGCTGCCAACAGAGGCGGACCTGTCGGCGCGGTTCGGGGTGAACCGACACACCGTGCGCCGGGCGCTACAGGCCATGGCCGACCGGGGTCTGGTCCACGCGCGGCGTGGTGCGGGCGTCTTTGTGGCCGCAAAACCGACAGACTACCCAATTGGGCGGCGCGTCCGGTTCAACCAGAACCTGCGCGCCGCAGGACAGGTGCCCGGGCGTGAGATCCTGATAACGGAAACCCGGCTGGCCGATCCGGGAGAGGCGCGCGCGCTGGGTCTGTCCCCCGGCGATCCGGTGCATGTCCATGAAACGCTGGCGACCGCTGATGGTGCACCCATCGCGCTGGGGGTCGGGGTTTTTCCCGCTGCCCGCCTGCCTGACCTGCCCAAGGCTCTGCTCGCCTTTGCCACCATCACAGAGGCGCTCGCCGCCTGCGGCGTGCCTGACTATACCCGCGCCTCGACACGCGTGACCGCCCATCTGGCCACCCCGACTCAGGCTACCCGGTTGAGACTGGCCGAAGGCGCGCCGCTTCTGCGCACCACCAGCGTGAACATCGACCCCGACGGGGTGCCGATCGAATACGGCAAGACGTGGTTTGCCGGTGACCGCGTAACCCTGACGCTGGAGTCGTGACGCCGGACCCCTTATTTTCATGGGAAATATGACACGTCCTGTCACTGCGTTGATACAATACAAGCGTAGGTAGTTCGGACAAAAACTGTCCGGAGCAATTTCATGCCCATCGCTCCCTCTTCCTTGCGCCTGACGGGTGCCACGGTTCTGCGCAACGGCGCGCTTCAGTCGCGGTCCGTCGCGATTCAGGACGGACGTATTTCCAAAGGCCCTCTGCCCGAGGTCGACCTGAGTGGTTACTATATCCTTCCGGGGATCGTCGACCTGCATGGCGACGCGTTCGAGCGGCACCTTGCCCCCCGGCCCTCTGCCCCGTTTCCCTTGCGCACCGCCCTGCGGGCCACAGACCGAGACGCGGCGGCAAATGGCGTGACCACAGCATGGATGGCCCACAGCTGGAGCTGGGAGGGCGGCGCCCGGGGCCCCGACCACGCCGAGGCGTTTCTGGAGGCGGTCGACAGCTATGGCGACGAGGCCCTGACAGACCTGCGCGTGCAAATCCGCTGCGAAACCCACACAGTAGACACCGCCGACCGGCTGCTGGCCGCTGTGCGTCGCCACCGGGTCGACTACGTGGTGTTCAACAATCACCTCGACGAGGCGGCGCAACTGGTCGAGGTGGACAGGTCGCGGCTGGCACTTTGGGCGCAACAGGCGGGCCGCTCTGTCGATGAACACATGGCGCAGGTCCACGCAGCGCGCGAACAGAAACGCGACGTGCCACGCTATCTCTGCCGTCTGGCCGAGGCGTTTGACACGTTGGGCGTCACCTATGGCAGCCACGACGACCGCGATGGCGAAACGCGCGAGTATTACTCTCAAATCGGCGCAAAGATATGTGAATTCCCGACCCGACGCTCTGCCGCCGCACTGGCGCGCGCTGTGGGGGATCCGATCCTGATGGGGGCCCCCAACGTGGTGCGCGGCGGATCGCAATCGGGGAATATCGCGGCGCGGGACTTGATCGAGGAACGGCTGTGTGATGCGCTGGTTTCGGATTACTACTATCCCGCGCTGATGCAGGCCGCCTTTCGGCTGGTTGATGACGGTGTGGCGGACCTGCCCCGCGCCTGGGCGATGATCTCAACCCATCCGGCCGACATCCTGCGGATGCCCGACCGGGGCAGGATCGACTATGGACGCCGGGCGGATTTGGCGGTGGTCAATGTGCGGACCCGCGCAGTGGAGGCGACCATTTGTGGCGGACGGATCACCCATCTGGCGGGCGAAGCGGCGCACCGGTTTCTGGGGGCGGGACGCAACCTGAGGCTGGCCGCCGAGTGAATGTGGATGACGCCACACCAAATGTGAACTTCGTTCAAAAGTATTCATGACCGCTTCACACAAGTGTCACAGCCCGCCGCTATTGGATGGCGCGTGAGTGTGACTGCGGCCCGGAACAAAGACAATCGTTGCGACGGGATACATAAAGCGCAGGTTTCAGAAAATTTTCATGACCAATCCGGGCGGCCAGTTTCCTGGTCGCCCAATTTGTTTTTCGCACCGGACTGGCGGGGCGGTCACCTTCGCCTATCCGCCGTATTTCTCCAGAAACTCCGGCACAGGAAGCGCGCGAAAATCGTCAAGCGCAGCGCGCAGGGCCGCGTGGTTCCAATCCCACCATCCCAGCGCCTCGACCCGCGCGGCTAGAGCGCGCGGCAGACGGTCCCGAACGGGTTTGGCAGGCACACCTGCGACGATGCTATAGGCGGCCACGTCGCGCGTGACGATGGCACCGGAGGCGATCACCGCCCCATTGCCGACAGTGACCTCTGGTTTGATCTGCGCATTGTGGCCGATCCATGTGTCATGCCCGATGAACGCCCGGCGCGACGCACGATGCGCAAACCAGTCAGCGTCCTCCTTGGCATCTTCCCAGTAAGAGGCGGAACGGTACAGGAAATGATGCAGGCTGGCCCTGTCCAAAGGATGGTCGGTGGCACCGATCCGCACAAAGCTGGCGATATTGGCGAACTTGCCGATCTCTGCGTTGGCGATATCGCACATCCGATCGCAGTAGCTGTAGGCTCCGAAACGGCTGCTCGCGACGCGGCTGCCCTGCCCCACCTCTGTGAAGGGGCCGAACTGGCTGTCTGATATGGCGCAGCCGTCGCCGATGACCGGCCCGTCGGCAGAGAGCCTTGTCATCGATATTTCCGCCTAATGCCTGCCATCTTTGCCTTTGATCAGGCGGCGGCGCAGGATGCCCGAAGCCCAGTCCATGAAAATCACCATCAGCACGATCAACACGATGTAATAGCTGACCTCTTCCCAGTCTTTCTGGGTGATGATCGCCTGTGTCAGCATCAAACCGATGCCGCCCCCGGTGATCGCGCCGATGATGGTCGCGGAACGGGTGTTGGATTCGAGGTAGTACAGCACCTGACTCAGCAGCACCGGCGTGATCTGCGGGAGGACGCCAAAGCGGTAGCGCTGCAGCGGTTTGGCCCCGGTCGAAGAGACGCCTTCGATCTGGCGCTGGTCGACGTTTTCAATCGCCTCGGAGAACAGCTTGCCCAGTGACCCGCTGTCGGTCAGCAGGATCGCCAGCGCACCGGTCAGGGGGCCGGGGCCAAAGGCGCGGCTGAGCAGGATGGTAAAGACCAGCGCATCCACGCCGCGCACAAAGTCAAAGACCCGCCGCACCAGTTGCCGCACCACCACAAACGGGGTGAAGTTCCTTGCCGCCAGAAAGGCCAGCGGCAGGGCCACCAGCGCCGCCCCCATCGTGCCAAGAAAGGCCATCAGGATCGTCTCACCAATGGCCCATGCGACCTTGCCGTGATGCCACAGAGGATTGCCCCAGAAATCCTGCCACGCGCCCGCGATGTTGGACCGGTCGGGATCAAGCTGCGGGCCGAAGGCGACCTGAAAGACAGAGTGATCGTGGTACGGACTGTCGAGGGTGAACCAGAACAGTTCCCAGCCAAAGAAATAGCGGAACACCTCGGTCTTGGAGCGGGTCATGGTCAGCCGCCCCGCCTCTGTCCGGATATCGAGGCGTGTGCCGGAATAGCTGATCCAGTCGGGGATGTCGGATTCTGGCAGGTCCATCACAACACCCGGATTCAGCTTGGCCGTAATGGCTCCGAACTCAGGGTGATGATAGATCGCGGTCTTGTTCGGCAGAAAGACGACGCTGTGCCCCTTGGGCAGGTCGATGGTGACCGTCTCACCGTCCGCCACCACCCAATCGGGTGTCTGCCCCTCTGGCCAAGTGGCGGGCCGCTCACCCTCTTTGGCGACGGTCAGGTCGCCGGTCCGGTTGTTGCGGGTGACATGGGTCTTGTAACTATAGGTATCGCGGATCAGCGTCATCGCGTTGTCCAGACGCGCCCGATCCGCCAGCCCCATCACGTCGAAGGCAAAGAAGATATAAGTCAGGTACAGCAGGATCACCGCCGGCACCCCGACAGAAACCAAACGTTTACGCCGGAACAACTGTTGCGCGGCGTCTTGCCGGTCGATCAGCGAAACTGTGGCGTCGCTCATGACTTGGCCCCTTCGCTCAGACGGTTGCGCACGGCAGATGAGATATTGTCGACCACAACGATGGTCACAAAGAGCAGGATGAAGATCGCCGCCGCCTCATCAAAACGCCCCGGCCCCCACGACATGGAGTTGCGCAGTTCATAGCCGATGCCGCCCGCACCGACAAAGCCAAGGATGGCCGAGGCGCGGATATTGATCTCGAACCGCAGCAACCCGTAACTGAGGTAGTTCGGCGCGACCTGTGGCATCACGCCCAACAGCATTCTCTGGCTCCAGTTCGATCCGACCGAGGACAGACCATCGACCGGTTTCAGGTCGGCGTTTTCATTCACCTCTGAATACAGCTTGCCCAGCGCGCCTGCGGTGTGCAGGGCAATGGCGATCATCGCCGGGATTGGCCCGCTGCCCAGCATGTAGATCAACACCAGCGCCACCACGATTTCCGGCAAGGCGCGGGATACGTCCATGACACGCCGAAAGACCGGGATCAGCGGCGGCCAAAGCGCCATGCCCCGCGTCGACAAGAGCGACAGCAACAGGCCAAGTCCCGCCCCCAGCAGGGTGGCGACGGCGGCGATGTTCAGTGTCTCGATCAGGTCGGGCAGGTATGTCCACAACAGGCCGAGCAGGTCGGCGCGCTTTTCCCACGCCTCGGACACGACGTCGGCAGGGAAGTCCAAAATGCGGTGCAGACCGTCGAAAAAGCCGCCTGCATTCCGCGCATTCGCCACGCGAAAGCCGGAAACCAGCAGGATCACAAAGATCAGGAGGGCTATGCCGCTATATAGCCGCTTTTGGCGCACCATCGCCGTATAGCTGTCCTGCGTCGCGGCAAGCGGTGTGCCGCCCTGCGTCATGTCTGTCATCTGCCCTGCCTTTACGTGAGAACCCCGCCCGGTCGGGGCGGGGTTCGGTATCATCGTCTGATCAGAGGATCAGCCGTCGACCTTTGCCTTGCGCACGGCGATGATGCTCTCATAGGCCTCGTGCGAAATCGGCTCAAAACCGGCGGTGTCGCCGAAGGCCACGTTGTAAGCACAGTCCTTGTCCTTGGCGTAGAGACCCAGCACCAGGGCCTGGACCTTTTCCTTGACGTCCGCCGGCAGGGCCTTGCGGATGGTCACGGGGCCTTCGGGGATCGGCTTGGACGTCCAGATTTCGACCAGTTCGTTCATGTCGACCAGACCGTTGTCCACGGCGCGGCGCAGCGCGCCCGAGTTATACCCGTCTTCCCAGTTGCCCAGACCGTCGGCCCAGGTCACGCCCGCGTCGATGTCACCATTGTAGACGGCAACGATGGTCTGCTCATGTCCGCCGGTGAACTTGACCTCACCAAAGAAGTCGCCCGACTCCATGGTTACATCGTACTGGGCGGGAATTTCGACGGAGGGGATCAGGTAGCCCGAGGTCGAGTTCGGATCGCCAAAGCCGAAAACCTTGCCTTTGAGGTCTTCGATCTTGGTCACGCCGCTGTCTTTGCGGGCAAAACCGATCGAGTGGTACGAATACGACCCGTCGAGGTTGGTCTTGACGGCAAAGGGCTCACCGGCTTCGGGGTCCTGCAGATACAGGGCGGCGTAGGACGACGCGCCGAACCATGCCAGATCAAGGGTGCCGCCCAGAAAGCCCTGGATCACACCGTTGTAGTCGGCGGGGGTGAACATCTTGACCTCAACACCCAGCTCTTCGCCGATGTAGTCGGCAAAGCACTGGTAGTTGTTCAGACGGCTCTGGACGTTGTCGCCGCCCAGAATGCCGATGCGGAACTCGGTGATGGCGTGGCTGTCTGCAAAGGCCGGGGCGGCCAGTGCGGTGGTTGCTGCAAGAGCGGCAAGGAGCTTTTTCATCGTCTTCCTCTCTGGTTGGTGGCCCCTGCCAACCTTTGGGCAGGGGGATGAAAACCTGTCAGCGGCAGTCTCAGGCGGGCAGAATTTCATGCCCGATCTCAAGCGCTGCAATGTCGGTAGAGGTCGCGGCCTCGGAGAACCCGGCCCCGGCCCCATAGATGTCGCGGGCCACGCCGGTGGTCAGTTGCTCCGGTGTGCCGTCAAAGACCATGCGCCCTTTGCGCATCCCGATCACCCGGTCGCAGTAGCGGCGCGCGGTATCCAGCGTGTGCAGGTTGGCGATGACCATGCGGCCGTCCTCGTCATGGATGCGGCGCAATGCGTCCATGACGACCTGTGCGTTCATCGGATCCAGCGAGGCGATCGGCTCATCCGCGAGGATAATCTGCGGGTCCTGCATCAGGGCGCGCGCGATAGCGACCCGCTGTTGCTGGCCCCCTGACAGCGCCTCAGCCCGTTTGGGTGCGTTTTCGGCGATGCCCAGCCGGTCAAGGATCTCTATCGCGCGGTGGATATCCTCGGTCGGGTACAGGTTGAACAGCGTCGCGAAGGTGGAGCGCCGGTTCAACGTTCCGTGCAGCACGTTCGACACGACATCCATGCGCGGGACGAGGTTGAACTGCTGAAAGATCATCGCGCATTCGGATTGCCACTGACGCTTGGCCTTGCCCGTCAATTGCGTGACATCGCGATCCTTGAACCAGATCGCCCCCTCAGAGGCGTCGGCCAGACGGTTGATCATTCGCAACAGCGTGGACTTTCCGGCACCGGAGGCCCCGATAACCCCGATCATCGCAGGTTTTTCAATGGCAAAGCTGACGTTGTCCACGGCAGCGTTTACGCCAAAGCGCTTGGTCAGCTTGTCGATGCGTAACACGCGGATCCCCCATGTCTCTGAAGGTGCGTGCTAAGCGTGAGGCTTGTCCGTTCCGTGACGGTTGCGCAAAACTTTTGTAACTTGGACACCGCCCGAGGCTCTGTGCACAGGCATTCCAGTGTGCCGGATATCAGCCATGCAGGGACGCGAAGGCGGGTATGCAGCACAACAACTGGCGCTGCAGTGCGGCAAAGCCTAGTTTCACTGGCAAGGGGAGGACCTCCACCCACTCAAGTAGGAGTCCCGAAATGGCTAATATCCACACCACCGTCGCACCGAGCGGCAACATCTTCGCCGGTTTCTTTTCGTCGCTGTTCAACGCACTGACGGCCATCGCAGAAGCAAACCCGCGCCTGAAAGAGGTCGAGCGCCTGAACGCGATGTCCGATGACGAACTGGCCCGCCGCAACCTCAAGCGCGAAGATATCGTGCGCCACGTCTTCCGCGACTACCTTTACGTCTGACCTTGCCCGCCGCCCAGTCAGGCGGCCCGCAATTATCCGGAACCAATCCGATCAAGACAGCCGCGCTCGACCCCGAGCGCGGCGTCGTCGTCTTGGCGGCCTGTGACCGGGGCCTTTAATCAATTTCCCGCGCGGCGCATCATCATCTCATGGACCGCCGCCATGCCACGGGCTGCCATGTCGGACACTTCCGCCGCATGAACCTGAAGGGCGTCAACCATTTCCGGCGCTTCTGACGTCTGGATCACCACAATGCCCTCTTCGGTGATCTCTATTTCCGTCTCGATCTCGTCACCGCGGGCAAAGAAGATATCCAGCGTCGGACTCTGGATAAAGACCTGAGGGTCGCGCCCCTCATCAACCCGCCCGATCATCCCCGCCACATGGCTGACAAGGATGTCCATCACTTCCGGATCGCTGGATGTGGTCACCGTGCGGATACCGTTTGGCAGATTGGTTACACTGCGCTCGATCTTTTGGAAATTTCGGAACATCACCGCCAACTCAGCGCTCTCTTCGGGTGAGGCATCCAGACCGCGCAGGCCGGGCATGGTCATTTCGTCATGGCCGGTCCCGTCCGCACCGTGGTGCAGTCCCATACCGGGCCCATGCCCCGCCATCTGGGACGTGGCCGGGCTTGTCACAGTAAGGCAAACCGCTGCTGCAAGACAGTATGCGCCTGCTCGTGTTGTCCATCTCATGTCCGGTTCCTCCAAATGCCCGGCGGCCGCTAGCGCGGCCACAGTCCAAATTCGCGCAAGAGCCGTAGAAAAAATAGCAACAATTTCGTGTGAAAGTGCGGTTTCCCGGGCCCATGAAAAAGGCCGCCCTCTTGGGCGGCCTTTCGAAATCTCGCGATACCTGTGGGCGAAAGCCCGGCAAGGATCAGTTCTGGGCGTAGAATTCGATGACGAGGTTCGGTTCCATCAGCACCGCGTAAGGCACGTCGCCCAACTGCGGGGTGCGAACGAACGTCGCGGTCATCTTGGAGTGGTCCGCCTCGATGTAATCGGGGACGTCACGCTCGGGCAGCTGGGTGGCCTCGATCAACGCGGCGATCTGGCGGGACTTCTCACGCACCTCGATCACGTCGCCTTCTTTGACGCGGTACGACGGGATGTTCACGCGCTTGCCGTTTACCAGAACGTGACCGTGGTTCACGAACTGACGCGCCGCAAAGACGGTGGCCACGAACTTGGCACGGTACACAACAGCGTCGAGGCGGCGCTCGAGCAGACCAATCAGGTTCTCACCGGTGTCGCCCTTCATACGCTCGGCTTCGGCGAAGATGCGGCGGAACTGCTTTTCGGTCAGGTCGCCGTAGTGACCCTTGAGCTTTTGCTTGGCGCGCAGCTGCAGGCCGAAGTCGGAAATCTTTTGTTTGCGGCGCTGGCCATGCTGGCCGGGGCCGTATTCGCGGCGGTTCACCGGGGACTTCGGGCGGCCCCAGATGTTTTCGCCCATGCGGCGGTCGATCTTGTACTTGGCAGTCGTGCGTTTGGTCACGGCTGATCTCCTTCGTTTATGTTGTCGAAGGGCGTTGTCCTCTCCCCGGAACGGGCCGGAGTGACAGGCATTCCCTTGCGGGGGCCACCAACACCAATGAAGGCGCGCTTATACAGTCGCGCGATGGCGTGTCAAGCACGCGGAGATGGACCGGAACAATTTGAGCCTAAGGGGAGCATTAACAGTTGCTTCACGCCTTGGGATGCAAATGGGGCAGGACCACGGCACGGAGGCGGAAGTGGCGAAATCTGCAGCATTCGATGGCGCGGCGCGCAATGCGCTGGAACATGCGGTCATGGCGCGCGATGCCTCTACGATAGATATCGTGCGGCGTTCAATCCAGCACCGGCAGGTCCTGCTGGCCTTTCAGCCTGTGATACAGGCGCGGGCACGCGACAGGGTCGCCTTTCATGAGGGGTTGATTCGCGTCCTTGACGAAACCGGACGGATCATTCCCGCTGCCGAATTCATCGACACCGTCGAAGAGACGGAATACGGGCGCATGCTGGATTGTATCGCCCTTGAAAAAGGGTTGGCAGAACTGGCGCAGACGCCGGGCCTGCGGCTGTCGATCAACATGTCCGCCCGGTCCATCGGCTATCGCAAATGGACGCGCACCCTGTCCCGTGGGCTGGAAAAAGACCCCACAGTGGCTGAACGGTTGATTCTTGAAATCACCGAAAGTTCGGCAATGCTGGTGCCGGAACTGGTGGTCAGCTTCATGGATGACCTGCAAAGCCGCGGCATCTCCTTTGCCATTGACGACTTTGGCGCCGGCTACACCGCCCTGCGCCATTTCAAGGACTTCCGCTTTGATATCCTCAAGATCGACGGCCAGTTCTGTAGCGGCATCGCAACCGATCCGGACAATCAGGTGCTGGTTGGCGCGATGATCAAGATCGCTGAACAATTCGATATGTTCACCGTTGCCGAAAAGGTTGAAACACCGACCGATGCGGATTGCCTTGCGGCGCTTGGCGCAGATTGCCTGCAGGGTTTCCTGTTTGCAGCCCCCAGCGTCCGCCCGCCCTGGCGTCAGCAGGGCAATGACCGCCGTTTTGGCTAGGCTGGAATTGGCCTTGCCCGGTGGCACGGCGATTCTTGCATGACGGGTTTGCACCTGCGCCTGAGACACCCTGTCCAGTTCTTATGACGCAACGTTTCCGCTATTCCACATGCCGACAAGCGAGGAAGAGAAGGGGCCGCACCCGGCGGACCCGCGTCTTGCCCTGATGCACCCGCTTGCATGGAGGACAACACATGACCAATGTCGTTATCGCAAGCGCCGCCCGGACGCCGGTGGGCTCGTTCCTGGGGTCGTTTGCGAATATTCCCGCCCATGACCTCGGTGCCACCATGCTGCAAGCACTGGTTGAACGCGCCGGGATCGACAAGGCAGAGGTTTCGGAAACCATCCTCGGCCAGGTGCTGACCGCCGGTCAGGGCCAGAACCCCGCCCGTCAGGCGCATATCAACGCCGGCCTGCCTGAGGCCTCCGCCGCATGGGGAATCAATCAGGTGTGCGGCTCGGGCCTGCGCGCTGTCGCGCTGGCCGCGCAGCACATCCAGCTTGGCGATGCCTCGATTGTGGCCGCCGGTGGTCAGGAAAACATGTCGATGTCGACCCATTGCGCCAACCTGCGTCAGGGTCAAAAGATGGGCGACATGCAGTACATCGACACGATGATCCGCGACGGTCTCTGGGATGCCTTCAACGGCTACCACATGGGCCAGACCGCCGAAAACGTCGCCCAGCAGTGGCAGATCAGCCGCGACATGCAGGACGAATTTGCCGTCGGCTCGCAGAACAAGGCCGAAGCGGCGCAAAAGGCGGGCAAGTTCGACGATGAGATCGTCGCCTATACCGTCAAGACCCGCAAAGGCGACATCGTTGTGAACAAGGATGAGTACATCCGTCACGGTGCCACCATGGAAGCCATGCAGAAACTGCGCCCGGCCTTCACCAAGGACGGATCGGTCACCGCCGCCAACGCCTCGGGCCTGAACGACGGTGCCGCAGGTGCCCTGCTGATGTCCGCCGATGAGGCCGAAAAGCGCGGGATCGAGCCGCTGGCACGCATCGCCTCTTACGCCACTGCCGGTCTTGACCCGAAAATCATGGGCGTCGGCCCGATCTACGCCTCGCGCAAGGCGCTGGAAAAAGCCGGTTGGTCGGTGTCCGATCTGGACCTCGTCGAAGCCAACGAAGCCTTTGCCGCACAGGCCTGCGCCGTGAACAAGGACATGGGCTGGGATCCGGCCATCGTGAACGTGAACGGCGGCGCAATCGCCATCGGCCACCCGATCGGTGCCTCGGGCGCGCGCGTCCTGAACACCCTGCTGTTCGAGATGAAGCGCCGCGGCGCCAAGAAGGGTCTCGCCACGCTGTGCATCGGTGGCGGCATGGGTGTCGCGCTCTGCGTGGAGCGCCCGTAACGCCTCTGCAAACGAATATCAGGGGCGCCAACCGGCGCCCCTTTTTTGTGGGGAGGGTCCGGGAGAATACCGGGCACCAAAAGAGGTCGAAACAACCGGCCCGGAATTAGCGCAATATTGTTGCTCATCCCAAATTCAAAGGGTAACAAAGTTACCAATAACGGACAGTAAACTGGAGGATTCCCCATGGCACGTGTAGCACTCGTCACCGGCGGCAGCCGAGGCATCGGCGAAGCCATTTCCAAGGCTCTCAAGGCCGAAGGCTATGAGGTCGCCGCGACCTATGCCGGCAACGACGAGAAGGCCGCAGCCTTCACCGAAGCCACCGGCATCAAGACCTACAAGTGGAACGTCGCCGACTATGACGCGTCCAAGGCCGGTATTGCACAGGTCGAGGCCGACCTTGGCCCGATCGACGTGGTTGTCGCCAACGCGGGCATCACCCGCGACGCCCCGTTCCACAAGATGACCCCGGAGCAGTGGAAAGAGGTGATCGACACCAACCTCACCGGTGTCTTCAACACCGTTCACCCGGTCTGGCCCGGTATGCGTGAGCGCAAGTTCGGCCGTATCATCGTGATCTCGTCGATCAACGGTCAGAAAGGCCAGTTCGCGCAGGTGAACTATGCCGCGACCAAGGCGGGTGATCTGGGCATCGTCAAGTCGCTGGCCCAAGAAGGCGCGCGCGCCGGGATCACCGCAAACGCGATCTGCCCCGGCTACATCGCCACCGAAATGGTCATGGCGATCCCCGAGAAAGTGCGCGATTCCATCGTGGCGGGCATCCCCGCAGGTCGTCTGGGCGAGCCTTCGGAAATCGCGCGCTGCGTGACCTTCCTTGCCTCTGACGACGCGGGCTTTATCAATGGCTCGACCATTTCGGCCAACGGGGCGCAATTCTTCGTCTAAGGCGGCATTGACGCTTTGAAATACAGGGAAAGGAACGCAGTGTCATGTCGGACTGCGTTCCTTTCTTTTTTCTGACCGCCCCGCAACCGCGCCTGCCGAAATGCAGGGCCATTTGAAAGGCCCGCCCATGGCCTCCCCTTGGACCGCCCTTGCGATTCTCTTTGCCGCGCGCCTGTCGATGGCGTTTCAGTATCAGGTCGCCGCCGCACTCGGGCCGCTCTTGATGGATCGGCACGGCGCGGATCTGGCGGATCTTGGGGTCCTGATTTCCCTCTACCTTCTGCCCGGCATGATCTTTGCCCTACCCGGTGGCGGCATCGCCCGGCGATTTGGCGACCGTCGCGTGGTTGTTGGCGGGCTGGTCGTCATGGTGGGTGGCGGTCTGATTATGTGGCTGGGACAGGGCTGGACACTTCAGATCGTCGGACGATTGCTGGCCGGGACCGGGGGCGTTCTGCTCAACGTCGTGATGACCAAGATGGTGGCCGACTGGTTCACCGGGCGCAATATCGCGACCGCCATGGGGATCTTTGTCAATTCATGGCCTGCCGGGATCGCCCTGGCCTTGCTGGTCCTGCCGTTGATCGCCGGGTCTGCCGGGTTGGGGGTTGCGCTGGCCTTTTCACTGGCACTCACCCTCGGCGGGCTTTTACTGATGCTGTTTGTCTACCGCGATGCGCCCGACACGGGCGCGGGTGCTCCGCGCGGCGCATGGCCACGCGGTGCCGCCTTGAAAGGTATTCTGACCGCGGGCACTGTTTGGGGGTTCTACAATGGTGCACTGGCGATGGTGTTCGCCTTTGGGCCAGCAGTGTTGGTGGAACGCGGCGCATCGTTGGCGCAGGCCAGTGGCACCAGTTCTCTGGTGCTTTGGCTGGCCGTGCTGTCGGTTCCAGCGGGCGGCCTGATCGGGGACCGCATCGGCCGCCCCGATGCCGTGATGATGGCCGGCCTTGCCGGGTTTGCCGCCACTTTTGTGCTGGCGCTGCTGTCGCCCAGTCTTCCGGTCTTTGTCCTCATGGGCCTGTTCTGTGGCCTTCCCGCTGGCCCCATAATGGCCCTGCCAGCCCGCGTTCTGCGGCCTGAAACACGGGCAATCGGCATGGGGCTGTTCTTTACGCTCTACTATTTCTGGATGGCCGCGCTGCCTGCGATGTCAGGCGTGATCGCAGAGACAGCGGGCAGTGCGAATGTGGCCTTTGTCTTTGGTATCCTGCTGCTGGCGCTGACCAGCGTCGGCGGGGTCATGCTGCGCAACCGCCTCGTCCCTTTCTGAGCCCCGCAGTTGCAAGAAAAACACCCCCGGAACCAAACGGTACGGAGGCGTTTCTTCGCGCGGTCAGACCGGCGGGTCAGGGAGTGACGGCCTGCGGTCAGCGACGCCGCGCGAAAACAGCGTGCCAAAGGTCAGCCACCAGAGCCCCGCGCGCGGCATGGGCCGCACGAATGGCGGCGTGATGACGATTGTCAGTGGCGGATTCGAACATGGTGGCCCCCTTGAGGTAAAGGTTACTTGACGCCCTCATAAAGTAGACCTTGCGCGAGCAGTGAACAAACGAGACTTTCCAAGCCTTCAGTTAAGTTATACTTATCTGGATATGCCCGACCGCCTGCCCCCACTGACGGCCCTGCGCGCCTTTGAGGCCGCCGCGCGCCACGTGTCCTTTGCCAAGGCTGCGGCAGAGCTGAACGTGACCCCGGCCGCCCTGTCCTTCCAGATCAAGAACCTTGAGGATCACCTAGGCACACCGCTGTTCCACCGCCTGAACCGCGCCGTTGACCTGACAGAGGCCGGACGCATCCTTTCCCCCGGTGCCACACAAGGGTTTGAGCAGTTGACCGCCGCGTGGCGGGCCACCCGGCGACTGCAGGACACGCGCCTGCTGACCGTGACCGCAGGCCCCGCCTTTACCGCCAAATGCCTTGCGCCACGTCTGTACGGCTTTGCCCGTGCCCACCCCGAGATTGAACTGCGATTTGTCGCCGGGCTGCGCATGATGGATTTCGACCGCGACGAAGTCGACGTTGCGATCCGGTATGGCTATGGCACCGATGAGGGTTTGGTCAGCACCCACCTAGTGGATGAAGGCATCGCACCGATGATGCGGCCTGATCTTGCGGCACGGTATCCGACACCGCAAAGCTTGCTGGACGCGCCGCTATTGCAGGATGCCTCTCATGATTTTCTGGATCCGCCAGCAGGCTGGGCGGAATGGTTCCGGGCCTGCGGAATAGACCACATGCCAACCCCGGCGGCGCGGTTTTCGCAGGCCGATCATGCGCTTGATGCAAGTCTGGCAGGCAGCGGAGTTGTCCTGTCGCGCACTTCTCTGGCACAGCAGTACCTGGCGTCAGGGCAATTGGTGGCCCCGTACGACGTGGCGTTGACCACGGCGGCGCATTTCCGCTTTATCTGTGCCAAAGGCACTGAGGCGCGGCCCCAGATCGCCGCATTCCGTGAGTGGCTATTCTCTGAGATCAGAGGATTGCCCACGGGTATCGAGGGCAAAACTCTGGTTTCGATCGAGGACTTGCCCTGACCCTTTTCCCACGGATCGTCTTGCAAACCGCAGCGTCAGGACAAGCCTCGTAAGACGTGGTTACATCACCGCTTCGGGTGCGAGCCGAGTGATTTCTTCCTTGATCCTCAGCTTCTGTTTTTTCAGGTCCGCGATGTGCAGGTCATCAGTCCCCGGGGCCCGTTGGGCTTTTTCGACGGCCTCCGAAAGGGCAACATGCTTCCTCTTCAGTTCCTGCAAGTGCGAACTCAAGCTCATGGGATCCTCCTTTTGAACAGTTGGACCTTCAGTGCAGCACAGTTTTTCGTCCAAGTCACGCTGCGAGCGCAGCATGATTTCACAAAAATATATTACAGATTGTTCTCAGGCACGGCTTGCCGGAAATTCCAGCGCCGCGCCGTGCATCATGACCTGTTCAAAACGGTCCGTGTATCGGCTGCCGGGCTCTTCATGGCGCTGACCTTTGTGAATCACCTGGCCTGCGTGAAACCGAAACGCCGCGCGCCCTTCCTTGCGGCCCCGGACAAGGATCAGCCGCGGCGGCCTCCCCTCTCTGGGCAGCAGGGGCAGCAATTCCAGCGCGCCAAGGCACGTCGCCATGGCGGACAAAAGCTCTGGCAGGCGCTCGGCACGCTGAATGAACGTGGCGTAGCCACGCGGCTTCAGCCGTTTCGCCGCGCAATTCACCCAATCCGCCAGCGGAGTCGCCCCTGCCAGCGCGATCTCGCGGTCGCCGCCTTCGGCGACAATGCGCTTGCCCGCCTCGAAATATGGAGGATTGGCAAAAACGTGATCAAAGCTTTGTATTTTCATCTCCGGCGGGGGACTGCCAAGGTCGCCGGTCCAGATGGTGCCGACCAGACTGTTGTGCGCAAGGTTGCGCCGGGCCAGATCCGCATAGCCCGGTTGCAGCTCTAACCCCGACAGGCGCAGACCGGGCACCCGCACGCCCAGACAACACAGCCCCGGCGCGGCACCACAGCCCAGTTCCAGCACGCTTTGCCCCGGCAGCGCGGACACAGCCGCCGCCAGCAGGACCGGATCGGTTCCCGCCCTGTATCCGTAGGCTGGTTGCAACAGGCGCACGCGCCCGCCCAGCATCGCGTCTTCGGTCAACGCGTCCGGGGGAAAGGCCTCATCCCTCAAACCGCACCCCGGCCTCACGCAGGATTCGACGTGCATCGTCAATCTGATCGGCGCGCACCATCAGGCGGCGCGGCAGAATGCCTATGGACCCTTCGAGAACGCTCATGTTTACGTCCAATTCAAAGGTGTCTATACCCTCCCCGTTCAGAAGGGTTGTGACCAGCGGGATCAAAGTGATGTCGTTCGTGCGCAAGAGCTCTTCCATGAGGGCGATGTAAGGACAAGGCACCACATTTGTCGAGCCTTGCACGGGAGAATGATGAGCTTGGACGAAGGCATGCAGAAACCGCATGAGCGCCTCGCAGCACTGCTGACCGGCGATCTCGATCTTGTGAAAGTTCTGATCCGTGAGCGGATGGCCTCAGAGCACGCGCCGCGTATCCCCGAGGTGACGGCGCATCTGGTCGAGGCCGGGGGCAAGCGGCTGCGCCCGCTGCTGACGCTGGCGACGGCGCGGATGTGCGGCTACGACGGCCCCTACCACATCCATCTGGCGGCGACGGTGGAGTTCATCCATACCGCGACCCTGCTGCATGACGATGTGGTGGACGAGAGCAAGAAGCGGCGCGGGCGGCCCACGGCGAACCTGCTGTGGGACAATAAATCCAGCGTGCTGGTCGGCGACTACCTGTTTGCGCGGTCGTTCCAGTTGATGACGGAGACGGGCAACCTGCGGGTTCTACGCATCCTCAGCGACGCGGCGGCGACCATTGCCGAGGGCGAGGTGCTGCAACTGACGGCGGCGCAGGATCTGACGACCTCTGAGGCGATCTATCTTCAGGTGGTGCGGGGCAAGACGGCGGCGTTGTTCTCGGCGGCGACCGAGGTGGGCGGCGTGATCGCGGGCCGGCCAGAGGAAGAGGTGCAGGCGCTGTTTGAGTACGGCGACGCGCTGGGGATCGCCTTTCAGATCGTGGATGACCTGCTGGACTATTGGGGATCGGACGCGACGGGCAAGAACGTGGGCGATGATTTCCGCGAGCGGAAGCTGACGCTGCCATTGATCAAGGCCTTTGCTGCTGCCGATGAAGAGGAAAAGGCGTTCTGGAAGCGTGTCATCGAGAAGGGCGACCAGCGCGAGGGTGACCTTGAGCACGCCATCGCCCTGCTGAATCGGCACGGCGCGCTAGAGGCGACGCGGCAAGAGGCGCTGGCCTGGACGGGCAAGGCGAAGGCGGCGATGGAGAGCCTGCCGCAGAGCGAATTGCGCGACCTTTTGATCGACCTCAATGACTATGTGGTGAGCCGGGTAAGCTGACCGAAAAAATGGGCTGTCCACGCGTGGACAGCCCTGCGGTCACGCAAAATCAAGGGCTTACAGAGACGGTTTTACCTTTCGTTAGGAAAGAGCCGACCTGTCCGGGCAGGGGTAAGCCGGGCTTAAGCCCGGCCTACGGCATTCGTTTACGACAGCATTGTCTCTGCCACCCACCACTGCGGGAAGGCCGCTTGCAGGTCGCGGGCCATCCCGTCTGTCGGGGAGTCGGGATCAAACAGCGCAAAGCAGGTCGCGCCGGAGCCGGACATGCGCACCAGCCGTGCCCCGTCCAGAGAGGATAGCGCCCGCAGCACCTGCCCGATCTCGGGGCGCAGGGCTGCCGCCGGGGGTTCCAGATCGTTGCGCTGCTGCGCCAGCCAGTCCAACACGTCGCGCGCCTGCGCGGCTGCGTCTGGCACGGCTGGCATCGGCGCGTTGTCGCGCCGGGCCAGCGCCTTGAACACCGCCGGGGTCGAAACCTCGACCCCTGGGTTGACCAGAATGGCGCGCAGCGACGGCATATCCAGCGGCGTGACCGCCCCTCCGATGCCTTGCATCCGGGCCGCCCGCCCCAACAGGCAGACCGGCACATCGGCCCCCAGTGTCAGCGGATCGACCCCGGACGGACGCCCAAACAACTCCTCCATCGCGCGCAGCACCGCCGCCGCATCGGAGGAGCCGCCGCCAATCCCCGCCGCCGCAGGCAGATGTTTGTCCAAGGTGATCGCTACCGGCGCGCCAAACGCCTCTGCCGCCTTCCAGCACAGATTGCGCGCATCCTCTGGCACCCCTGCGGCCCTCGGGCCGGTAACAGTCAGCGACATCTGCTCGGCGCGGGCCACGGTCACGCGGTCGCCCACGTCGGCGAACATCACCAGACTGTCGAGCAGGTGATAGCCATCCGCGCGCTGTCCGGTGACATGCAGAGTGAGATTGACCTTGGCGGGGGCGAAACCCTCAATCGCCGCCGTTGTCATCCGCAACCTGCAATGGCGGTGCGCCTTCTTCGGCCAGAACCGCGTCCAGACCGATCTCTATCTTGCGCTTGATCCGCACCGGGTCTGCCTCTTCGGCGGCGTCTTCCCAATCGACGAAGGACAGCGCGCGTTTCCACATGAATTCTGCCTCACGTGCGCGCCCGACGGCCCAGTAGACATCGCCAAGGTGATCATTGACGATCGGGTCAATGGGCATCAGTTCGGCGGCGTGTTCCATATGCGGCACCGCCTCTTCGTAGCGGCCAAGCCGGTAGAGCACCCAACCAAGACTGTCGACGATATAGCCCGCGTTGGGCCGCGCCGCGACGGCGCGTTCGATCATCGAAAGCGCCTCATCCAGTTTGATCTGCTTTTCGACAAGCGAATAGCCAAGATAGTTCAGCACCTGCGGCTGGTCCGGGTTCAGTTCCAACGCCTTGCGGAAATCGGCCTCTGCCGCCTCCCACAGTCCCTCACGTTCGTTGGAAATGGCGCGGGCGTAGAACAGGAACCACTGGCGCTGGGTCACTTCGGCGACCTTGTCCAGACCTGTGGTATAGGCGTCAATCGCTTCGGCGTAGCGTTCTTCCTGACGCAGGAAGTCCCCCAGCGTGGTATAGACGACCGACATGTTGCCATGGGTTTCGGTCAACGCTTCGAGGACGGAAATCGCCTCTTCCATACGCTCGTCCGAGCGCAGCGCCTCTGCCCGACCCAGTTCAGCGGCGTGAAAGGCGGGATGGTCGGCGGGCACACGGCTATAGGTTTCGACCGCCAGATCGTATTGGCCGATCTGGGTCAGCACCTCTGCCGACAGCAGGATCGCGTCGATATGGTCCGGGCGCAGGTATTCGGCCAGCCGCGCGTAAAGCAGCGTGAGGTCCTGATTGTCCTCGGCCGCCAGCGCCCCGGCGAGGGTATAGAACACCTCTGCGATGCCATCGCGGGGCGAGGTGACATGGGTGAACGGCACGGTTTCGTTGCCCTGCAGGCGGTTGCGCAGGTCTTCGAGACCGGGGTCAAGATCGCTGCCAAAGGATTTGGTCAGCAGGTCGATTGCGTCGCCGTTTCGGTCAAGCTGGCTGAGGATTTCCGCCCGGGCCATGACCCCACGGCGGGTCGATCCCATGCCAGCGCCCAGCTTGCTGCCGAGCAGGTCATTGGCGCTTTCGAAATCGCCGACCGAGGCCAGTGCAAACGCCTTGTGATAGGCGGCAAACGGGCCGAGGCCCTGAATGCGCGCAACCTGATCAAAGGTGACAAGCGCATTGGTCATGTCGCCCTGCCCCAATTGCGCCCATGCCTTTATCAGACCGTCGGCCAGCGGACCCAGCCCGCGCTTTTCCTCAATCGCGGTGAGGATCGCGTCATACGCCTCGCCATGGGCGTCGCGGGCCACGGTCGCCATCTGGGCGATCTGGCTGGCAACGCCTTCTTGCGCCAGACGGTCAGCGTAGGTGGAGGCGCGGTCAACCTCGCCCAGCGAGATATTGGACAGAACAGCGCGTTCCAGCAGTTCCGGGCGGCCCGGATCGCGGGCCAGCGCCTTGCTGTAGAAAAGCGCGGCGGATTTGTAGTCGCCCAGAAAGCTGGCCTGCCGCGCGGCGAGGTAGTCGCCCGCAAAGCCGTTGGCCGATACAAGGGTCGGCAGGGTCAGCGCCGCTGCCATAAGGCCTGCGCGCACCGTTTGTGTCCAAACTGTCAAAGTGCCGATCTCCTCAATCGCGGTTTGGGAAGAACGTAGAACGCATGAACAGGCATGGCAATCACGACAAGCGCGCAGATGCCGACGCGGCATCACCTCCTTGTGAGGGTGCCCGGCGCGGGGGCGCCGGGCGGGCGGTCACATGTTCGGATAATTCGGCCCGTCGCCGCCCTGCGGAACCGTCCAGTTGATGTTCTGGCTGGGGTCCTTGATGTCGCAGGTCTTGCAGTGGACGCAGTTTTGAAAGTTGATCACGAACTTTGGCCCGTTGTCGTCCTCGACCACCTCATAGACGCCTGCCGGGCAGTAGCGCTGCGCCGGTTCGTCGTATTTCGGCAGGTTGATCGAGGTCGGCACATGCGGGTCCTTCAGGTGCAGGTGCGCGGGCTGGCTTTCCTCATGGTTGGTAAAGCTGAAGGCGACGTTGGTCAGCCGGTCAAAGCTGAGCTTGCCATCGGGTTTGGGATAGTCGATGGGGTCGAATTTCTGCGCGATGCCAGTGGCCTCGGCGTCGGTCTTGCCGTGTTTGATGGTGCCGAACAGCGACAGGCCCAGCAGGTTGTTCGTCCACATGTCCAACCCGCCAAGGGTCAGGCTGGCGGTGAGACCGTATTTCGACCACAGCGGTTTGACGTTGCGGACCTTGTGCAGGTCCTTGCCGATTGGGCCGTCGCGGACCTCTGCCTCATAATCGGGCAGTTCGTCCGAGGCGCGGCCATCCTTGATCGCGGCAAAGGCGGCCTCTGCCGCGGCCTTGCCCGACAGCATGGCGTTGTGGTTGCCCTTGATGCGCGGCACGTTGACCATGCCGACCGAGCAGCCCAGCAGGGCGACGCCGGGGGCCACCATCTTGGGCATCGACTGATAGCCGCCCTCGCTGATCGCGCGGGCACCGTAAGCGACACGTTTGCCGCCCTTGAGCAGCTCTGCCACCATCGGGTGATGCTTGAAGCGCTGGAACTCCATGTAGGGGTACAGATGCGGGTTTTCATAGTTCAGGTGGACAACAAAGCCGACGTAAACCTGATTGTTCTCGATGTGATAAATGAATGAGCCACCACCCGCGTTGCCGCCAAGGGGCCAGCCCATGGTGTGGGTGACGGAGCCTTCTTTGTGCTTGGCCGGGTCGATCTCCCAGATCTCTTTCATGCCAAGGCCGAATTTCTGCGGCTCCTTGTCCTTCGAGAGATCGTATTTGGCGATGACCTCCTTGGACAGCGACCCGCGCACGCCCTCGGCGAGGAAGACGTATTTGCCCAGCAGTTCCATGCCCGGCTCATAGCTGGGGCCGTGGCTGCCGTCGGGGTTCTTGCCGAACTCACCGGCGACGACGCCGCGCACCTCGCCGTTGTCGCCGTAGACCAGTTCCGAGCAGGCCATGCCGGGGAAGATCTCGACCCCCAGCGCCTCGGCGTGTTCGGCCATCCAGCGGCAGACGTTGCCCATCGACACGATATAGTTGCCGTGGTTGCTCATCAGCGGCGGCATCGGCCAGTTGGGGATGCGGATCTGGCCCGCCTCGCCCAGCATGTAGAAGTTATCCTCGGTCACCGGTGTGTCGAGTGGCGCGCCCAACTCTTTCCAGTTCGGGATCAGCGCGTCCAGACCGCAGGGGTCCAGCACCGCGCCGGACAGGATATGCGCGCCCACCTCAGAGCCTTTTTCCAGCAGGACAACATTGAGGTCCGCATCAAGTTGCTTCAGCCGGATCGCGGCGGACAGCCCTGCCGGGCCGCCCCCCACGATGACGACATCATACTCCATGGATTCGCGCTGCGCGTCGGACATTCCGGCTCCTCCCACAGGGGCAAAGAAATAATGTTTCGCGACTGAGTAGCGCGGCAGTGCAGCACGGGTCAATCACGACACGGCGTCGCGGGGACGGATTCCGACCTGTCGGGCGCAACAAAAGGCGCCCGGAACAGCATTCCCCCGGACGCCAGTCGCCCTGCCCGCGCGCACTGCGCGGTTAGTAAATCGGCATGATCTCGATCTTGCCGCGCGTCGGCCCCACCTTGAGCAGGCGGTAGGCGTTGGTGCCGAAATAGAGCGTGCCGTCAGAGGCTTCGGTCATGGCGGTGATCCATTCCGCAGGACCGCCGCGCAGCCGGTCGCCTTTCAAAAGCCCCTCTGCCCCTTCGCCATTGACCGGCACAAACCGCAGTTCGACCCCCTTGGAGAGGATATAGCTTTCGCCTTTTGCGTCGATCCCGGCGTGGTTGAAGTAATCCTCGCCCAGATCAATCAGTTCGCCCGTACCATCCGGACCCAGCAGCATCGAATCCATGTTGGTCCGCAACACCATCATCTTGTCGCCGTCCAGACGCACCGCCTTGGGGTAGGAGACGCGATAGCCGGTCTCTGCCATCTCAAAGCTGCCCGCCACAAAATCCACCGTCACGACATTGCTGACGTAGCCATCGGTCTTTTGCTTGAAATCGGCCTTTTGCAACTTGGTCAGGTCGGTGGGTTCGTCCTGTTTCTGCTCTGCGTCGGTCTTGGTGTAGCCGGTCAGGATCAGCGCCTTGCCCGCGCCCGGTTCCAGCGCGATCAGGTCTGCCTTGATCTTGCCCATGGCCACCCGCGCCAGTTGCTCGCCCGTCGAGGCCTGCAACAGGCGCACCGAATCGTCCTTGAAATGCTTGTCCAGCGCGGCGATCACCCGCGACGGCGCGTCATAGACCATGTCATCGACATCAGAGACCTGCCACGCCTCGGTCATCCCGTCGACCTTGTAGGCGGTCAGAACATCCGCATCGTCCCGGAAAAAAACCATCTCGCCGATCGCCCCGTGGACGATCTGGCGCACCAATTGGGGCACGTACCGACGCCCGGTCACCTCCATCGTTTCGGCAGAGATGGTGTAGACGGTGCGGTTGGACCCGCCGACAAGAACCGTCTTGCCGTCAGGCGACACGCTGATGGTTTCGATGGTCTGGGCATGGGCGGCGCCGGCGGAAAACCCGGCCAGTGCCAGCGCGGCGGCAAATGAAAAAATGGAACGCATGACAAAATCCTGTTGTTATACAAGTGCGCAACAGAGTACCCGCACCCAACAGAAAGTCAAAGTCATGGGCTGTCGGTAAATTCCCGCTGGTCTGACGCGCGGCTTGGCTTTACATCGACGAGCCACGCGACGACACTTCCGAAACACCCGCTGACAAGGCAAAGACGATCCGAATATGGACAAGTTCCCGATGACCCGCGCGGGATACACCGCGCTTGAAACCGAATTGAAACAGCTCAAGTCCGTTGAGCGTCCCGCCATCATTCAGGCGATCGCAGAGGCGCGCGAACTGGGTGACCTGAAAGAAAACGCCGAATACCACTCGGCGCGCGAAAAGCAGGGATTCATCGAGGGCCGCATCAAGGAGCTTGAAGGCGCCATCGGTCTGGCCGAGGTGATCGACCCCAAGACCCTGTCGGGCACGATCAAGTTCGGTGCCACCGTGACACTGGTGGACGAGGACACGGATGAGGAAAAAACTTGGCAGATCGTCGGCCAACATGAGGCCAGCGTCGAAAAAGGGCTGCTGAACATCAAGTCCCCCATTGCGCGCGCGCTGATCGGCAAGGACGAAGGCGACAGCGTCGAGGTGAACACCCCCGGCGGCTCCAAGTCCTATGAAATCCTGAGCATCGCCTACAAGTAAGGCTGACCCCATGAGCGACCCCAAGGACGCCCGCCCGACGCTGCCCGGTCTCTACGCGCGCGGCGAGGCCGAAGGGGTCACAGGCACCGAAATCGCCGCCATGGCGGTGAGCGTGGTCTGGGTCTGCCTGTCCGGCTGGTATTTTCTCAACGTCCCGACGGCCGAAAGCGGCGCGTTGCGGTTCCTGCTGGCGGTCATGGTGATTGTCATGCCGGTGGCGATGATCTGGGTGGCGGCGCTGGCGATCCGCGCGGCACGGGTCATGCGTGCGGAAAGCGCGCGTTTGCAGGCGGCCATCGACGCGATCCGGCAGGCCTATGTGGCGCAGGCCCAAAGCGGCAAGGGCCAGCCGCCGCACCCCGCCCTGCTGAAACGGCTGGACGACATTGCTGGCGCGCAAAAGAACCTTGAGGGCACGCTGGCGATGCTGGGCGGCATCCGGCAGGCGGGTGGCGCTCAGGGTGCCCTGCCTGCCCCCGGCTCTGCGGATGGCGACCACCAGCCGACACTGTCGCTGGGCACCCCCGCCGAGGCGTTGCAACCGCCGCTGCCCAACGAGGATTACATCCGCGCGCTGCATTTCCCGGAAACCGCCGAGGACGAGGACGGCTTTGCCGCGCTGCGCCGGGCGCTGAAGGACCGTGGCACCGCCAAGCTGATTCAGGCGGCGCAGGACGTTCTGACCCTGATGAGCCAGGACGGCATCTATATGGACGATCTGCGCCCCGACATGGCCCGCCCCGAGACATGGCGCGCCTTTGCCAAGGGTGAGCGCGGACGGGCCATCGCCTCACTGGGCGGCATCCGCGACCGATCCTCGCTGGCGCTGGCGGCGGGGCGGATGCGCGAAGACCCGATTTTCCGCGATGCGGCGCACCATTTCCTGCGCCGATTCGACACCAGCTTTGCTGGGTTCGAGCCCGGGGCCTCGGACGAGGAAATCTCGGCCTTTGCGATGACGCGCACCTCGCGCGCGTTCATGCTGCTGGGCCGCGTGGCAGGCACGTTCGACTGAGCCTTGGGCCGAACCTAACCGAAGGATGGGGGCGCTGCCCCCTCGGCCTGCGGCCTCACCCCCGGGATATTTCAGGACAGAAGAAACACAAGCGCGCCCGAGGCTTCTTCTGTCCTGAAATATCCCGGAGGGGCATGCTACAAGCATGCCTCCGGCATGACGCCCCCGATCGCGGGTCATCAGATGCCAAAGCTGCCGAATGGAATATACCGTACAGGTGTGCCTGGGGTGATGTTTGCCGCACCGTCGGGCAGTTCGACCAGTCCTTCGGCCCAGCTGAGGCCCGAGATGCGCCCTGAGCCTTCGGATTTGAACACCTCGGCGCGGCCTTCGCGGATGCGCGCGCGCAGGTACTCGCGGCGGCCCGGTTTCTTGTTTTTGGCAAAACCGGCGGGCACGTCAAAGCCATCGGGCTTGGACCAGTCGGCCCCGGCCAGCAGGCTCAGGGCGGGGCGGGCAAAGACCAGCGCGCAGACAAAGGCCGCGACCGGGTTGCCGGGCAGGCCGAACACCGGCTTGCCGTGCCACATGCCCAGCGCCAGCGGGCGGCCCGGTTTCAGCGCGATGCGCCACGCGTTCAGCGCGCCGCTTTCGCGCAGAAGCGCCGAGACGTGATCCTCATCCCCCGCCGAGGCCCCGCCGGAGGTCAGGATCGCGTCCGCATCGGCGCTGTCCAACCGCGCGCGCAGGGTGGTGCGGTTGTCGGGGACGTGGCCGAGATCGACCGGGACATGGCCGAACCGCGCGATCAGGCTGAGCAACATGGGCCGGTTGGCGTCAAAGATCTGGCCCGGGGCGGCGGGACTGCCGGCGGGCACGACCTCATCGCCGGTGGACAGCACGCCAACACGCAAGGGGGCGTGCACCGGCAGGTCGGACAGGCCGGTGGCGGCGGCCAGCGCGAGGTCGGCGGGTGTCAGGACGCGACCCCGGGGCAGGATCGGCGCACCTGCGGTCACATCCTCACCCGCGCGGCGGGTGTTGGCGCCGGGTTTGACCGGACCGCGAAAGGCCACCTGGCCCTCATCGGTGGCGCAGTCCTCGTCCAGCACAACCGTATCGACGCCCTGCGGCAGGGTGGCGCCGGTGAGCATTCGGATGGCATAGCCGGGAGGAACCTCGCCGGGGTAGGCAAGGCCAGCGGCGGCGCGGCCCGCCACCAGCGGCAGGGTGATTTCAGCCTGACCCGCAATGGAGTCGGCGGCAAAGCCGTAGCCGTCCACAGCCGTATTGGGCAGCGGCGGGTTGGCGCGCCGCGCGCTCAGGTCTTCGGCCAGCACGCGGCCCGAGGCCTGCATCAGTGGCACGGATTCGCGCGCCACAACCGGGTGCAGGCGGGTCCGCAACAGCGCCAGCGCCTCATCCACCGGGGTCCAGTTGACCCCCGGCGGCAGGGCGAAACAATCGTTGTTCAGGGGCGGTGGTTTCAGGGACATGGCGCGCCCTCACGTTGCAGCAATTCCTGTTCAAAGCCGTGGCCGAGTATCCAGCCCTCTTCGGGGGCGTCGACCTGTAGCATGGCCTCCAGACGGTCGGGCGCAAGTCCGCCCAGCGCACGCGCGACCAACCGCACCTGCACGGCGTCGCGAATATCACCCTCGCCGGTCGCCGCCCTTACGGTATCATTGATCAGCGACGGCCAAATCTCGACAAAGGCGATGGGGCGGTCCAGCGGTTCAAACGGCCAGACAGCCACTTGGTCTGCGAAGCGTTGCCGCAAACGCTCCAGCACCGGCAGGCCCATCAGCACCTGTGATCCGACCGCGCCCGCGCCCGACAGTTGCCAGCAGGTAAAGGCCCCCTTGGCACGGGTTTCGATCACCCGGCGGTCGGGAAACGGATTGCGATAGCCTGCTTTGGTGCGTGGCAGGCCCGCGATGTCGCGCCTCAGGCCGTTGCCCCAGAATGGCCCCTGCCCCTGTGTCAGGTGCAGGTTGATACCGGCGGCCACATCAAAGCGGTTATTCTCCCGAGGCGCGTCCGCGATCCGCGCGGCCAGCCAGCCCCAGACAGCAAAGGGATCAGCGTGGCCGGTCAGTGCGGCGGCGAAACCCGCCGGATAGCCAAAGGGAAAGTCGAACCCGATGCACAGCCGCTCTCCTGCTGTCAGCGCCGCCTCAATACGTGTTGCCAAGGTCTCTTCTGCGACGGTGCGGTTGCGCTGGTAGAGCGGCGTGGCATCGCCCTGAGGCCCGCTTTCCCCGATCCAGATGGCGTCTTTGCGCGGGCGGGCCCCGGCGTCATTGCCGCCCGACCAGTCGACCATGAGAAAGCGGTCAAAGCCTCTCATTCCGCCGCCTTTGCCAGACCGACCTCCGACAGTATGAAATCGGCAATGGCAACGGTGTCGTTCAGATCGAACACCGGGCGGTCCAGATCCAGCGGCACGTCCGAAGCCACCGCGCGGATCGTCGGATCATCCGGCGCGATCAGCGTATTGCCGGTCTCGGCCCTGTGCGCCTCTACCTTGGGGTGGCGGTCGCGTTTGTAGCCCTCAACCAGCACCAGATCGACGGGGGCCAGCCGCGCCAGCAGCGAGTCCAGCGTCGGTTCCTCTGCGCCGCGCAGTTCGACCATATGCGCCACGCGGTTGCGCGAGGCCAGAACGACCTCGGACGCGCCTGCCTGCCGGTGGCGATAGCTGTCCTTGCCGGGGTGATCGACGTCAAAGCTGTGATGCGCGTGCTTGACGGTGCTGACGGTCAGGCCGCGCCCGGTGATTTCGGTCACCAAGCGTTCCATCAGGCCGGTTTTGCCCGCGTTTTTCCAGCCCGTCACGCCATACAGCCTCATAGCAGCGCCTCCGCCTGTGCCAGGTCCTCTGGCGTGTTCACGTTGAAAAATGGATCAAACGGGGTCGCGGGAAAGAGCGCCTCACGTCCGCCATGCTGTTCGGTCCAGAGCACGACCTTTTTCAGCCCACCCGCCAGAGCAGCGCGCAGATCGTCGCGCAGGGCCACCGGCCAGAGGCCAAAAGTGGGATGGCGGATCAGGCCAGAGCGCGACTTGCTGCGGGTCTGGGCGTCGCCCTTGGTGGCGGCCAGAACCAGCGGATGGGCCTGCCCCTCAGACGCGAGCAGCAGGCGCGGCACCAGATCACAGGGGAAAAAGGGCGTATCGGCCGCGACGCTGACCACGGTATCGGCCCCCTGCTCTGCCGCCCAGTCCAGCCCGGCCAGAACCCCAGCCAGCGGGCCGGGGTAATCGGCGATGGAATCGGCCACCACCGGCAGGCCATAGTCCGCGAAGCGCGCCGCGTCGCCATTGGCGTTCAGGGCCAGCGCCGCCACCTGCGGCGACAGCCGGTCGATCACGCGGGCCAGCAGGCTTTGCCCGCCCAAGGGCAGCAGCGCCTTGTCGCCGCCGCCCATGCGCGAGGCCAGACCGCCCGCGAGGATCACTCCGACAGGCTGTCTCATTCGGTGGCCGCGCTTTTGCGGCGGTGTTTGCGGTCTTCCTCGACGACGCTGTCGGGGTCGATGTCGCGCACAAGGCGGTCCGCGCCGGACAGGCAGGTGAACCGCTTGCCGCGCATCCGCCCGATGCAGGTCAGGCCGACCTGTTGGGCAATCTCGACGCCCCAGGCGGTAAAGCCAGAGCGCGACGCCAGCACCGGAATGCCCATCAGCGCGGTCTTGATCACCATCTCCGAGGTCAACCGTCCGGTGGTGTAGAGGATCTTGTCATGCGCGGGCACGCCTTCGCGGAACATCCAGCCGGCGATCTTGTCGACCGCGTTATGCCGCCCGACATCCTCCATGTAGACCAGCGGGCGGTCGCCCTGACATAGCACGGTGCCGTGGATGGCCCCCGCCTCCAGGTACAGCGACGGGGTGGTGTTGATCCGCTGCGCCAGCGCATACAGCCATGAGGTCCGCACCTCTGTCGCGGGCAGAGTGACCTGTTCCAGCCCTTCCATCATGTCGCCAAAGACGGTGCCGACGGCGCAACCCGAGGTGCGGGTTTTCTTTTGCATCTTTTCTTCGTAGGTGGTCTGCGAGGCGGTGCGCACGACCACGGTTTCCAGTTCCTCGTCATAGTCGACGCCGGTGATCTGTTCGCTGTCCGCCAGCATCCCCTGATTGCGCAGGAAACCGATCGCCAGATATTCGGGGTAGTCGCCGATGGTCATGGCGGTGACGATTTCCTGCCGGTTGAGAAAGATCGTCAGGGGGCGTTCCTCAACCACGCGCACCGTGACCGTGGCCCCGGTGTGGTCGGTGCCGGTGACCGCGCGGGTCAGGCGCGGCGCGGCCGGATCGGGGGCAATCAGGTAGTCGGTTTCGGTGCGCTCTGGCCGGTCGGCTGGCGATTGCATCTGGCGTCTCCCTTGGGTAGGGCGGTCGGGAATTTGAGGGTGTAGTCATGGACGGTCAGCAAGTGATGTCAAGCTATTGGCGGGGCGTGCGGAACGCGCTGCCTTTCCTGTTTGTCGTCGGCCCCTTTGCCATGCTGTTCGGCGTGATCGCCACCGAGGCCGGGCTGAGCCTGTTCGAGACACTGATGTTTTCGATTGTGGTGATTGCGGGCGCGGCGCAGTTCACCGCCGTGCAACTTATGAACGAGAACGCGCCGACGGTGGTGGTGCTGATCTCTGCGCTGGCGGTCAACCTGCGGATGGCGATGTATTCCGCGTCGATCACGCCGCACCTTGGACCTTTGCCGCTGTGGAAACGGGGGATCGTGGCCTATTTCCTTGTCGACCAGACATATGCCGCCTCTGTGATCGACTTCGAGGAGCGGCCCAACCAGACAGTGGCGCAGAAGTTCGCGTTTTTCATGGGGGTGGCGACGCCGATCTGCCCGCCGTGGTATCTGTTCACCCTTGTCGGGGGCTGGGTCGGAGAGGCGGTGCCGTCAGAGATGGGGCTGGATTTTGTGCTGCCCATCGCCTTTATCGCGTTGTTTGCGCCCGGACTGCGGACCGGGGCGCATCGGGCCGCCGCCGTGGTGGCCGCCGTGACGGCGCTGTTGTTTGCCTTTTTGCCATATAACCTTGGGCTGATGGTGGGCGCGCTGGCGGGCATGATGTCCGGGGCAGAGGTAGAGCGGCGCGCAGGCATGCAGGCGGACCGGAGGCCGGGCGCATGACAGATCTCTGGGTCATTATTATCGGTATGGGCGTCGGCTCTTTCGGGCTGCGCTTTTTGTTTCTGGGACTGGTGGGCGACCGCGCCATGCCGGACTGGCTGTTGCGCCACCTGCGCTATACCGCCGTCGCGGTCCTGCCCGCGCTGGTCGCGCCGCTGGTGGTCTGGCCCACCGCAACGGGCGGCGAAACCGATCCGCTGCGCCTGACAGCGGCGGCGGCGGCGCTGGTTGTGGGTTATGTCTGGAAAAGCCTGTACGGCGCGGTGGGTGCAGGCGCCGCGGTGATGATAGCGGGCGCCTGGCTGCCGTTCTGAAACAGATCAGTTCTGCTGCTGCTTGCGCTTCTTTTGCGCCTCAAGCTCGGCGATGGCGGCCTGCTTGTCGTCGCCATCGTCCTCACGCAGTTCGCTTTCGGTGACGCCGGGCAAGCGGGCGAACCTGTCGGCCAGCTTGTTCGGCATCCAGATGCCGCGCACCGATTCAAATCCCGGCAGCTTGCCGATGACGTCCGAGACCGCGTTGGAACACAGCGCCGGACCAACCGGCCCTTTGCTCTCGGCGATCTTGAGCGCGCGTTCGGCCACTGCGCCGTCGACCGGACGGCTGAGAATGCGCATCCGATAGGTCGACCGGGCATGTGCGCTTTCGAAAAAGCGCCGCGCCTGAGGGGTGATGCCGTACAAAACGTCACCGATTTCAGGCACGCCGGTAAACCGGGCTGTCCCGGCGGGGTCAAAGATCACCCGCTGCGACGGCGCATTGATCAGCATGGCCGAATGCGCGCCTGACCCGGTGCGGTTGTTGATCATGGTATAAAGCACGATTTCGGGCGCGCCCGGATGGCGATAGGCAGCGCGCGCCGCCTCTTCGGGGGTAGAGTTGCGCCCCGAGGCATTGCCGCAGCCCGCGACAACAGCCGTCGCCCCCAGCGCCATCATCGCTGTACGTCTGTTCATCATGTCATACCACCCCGCCCAAATCAGGCGTTTCGTGAGATCAGGAGTTGAAGATCGCCATGAAAATCACGAGGACCAGAATCACGATCACACTGCGGATCGTGAAATTGATAAAGCCCTCAAAGGTCTTTTCCTGCGTTTCGATGTCCATGCTACCGTGCTTGTGCTCAGCCATGATGTGTCCCCGCGGCCTGTCCGTTGTTTGCGTTCCGCAACGGGTTAGCGCAATTCCGCGCGGCTGTCACGCGCCGGGGGGTGGCAAGGATGTCGCGCCCCACGCGGTTGTGACCTTCGCCGCCCGAAGTTTGCGCACCCCGCGCCGTCAGACGGCCTGAAACAGCCACGCCCCGTCATCGCGGCGGGTCCGCGTGGCGCGGCCCTCGTGCCAGAGGTGCAGGCAATGCGCCATCGACTCGACCAGTGCCAGCCCGTATTCGCCAGAGCCGATCCGACGTTTGAACAGCGGCGGAAAACAGTCTCCGGCGGTCTGCGGCATGGCCAGATGTGTGTGCAGCCGGTTCAGCGCGCCGTGGTGATTTTCGATCAGTTGGGCCATGCGCAGGCTGAGCCCGGTAAACGGCAGTTTGTGGCCGCCCATGACCAGATGACCGGGCCGCGCAAGCGCGGTCAGCCGCTCACAGCTTTCCAGCCAGTCGCCGACCGGGTCGGCCTCTGGCTCTGTCGCGTAAACGCCAAGGTTGGAGCTGATCGAGGGCAGGATCTGGTCGCCCGCAAGCACCAGATCATCGTCGCGTGACCACAGGGTTGCGTGTTCGGGCGCGTGGCCGTTGCCGATATGCACGTCCCAAGTCCGCCCCCCCGCGCGCAGGGAATCGCCCTGTTTGATGCGGGTAAAGCCCAGCGGCATCGGCGCCACGCAATCGGCAAAGTTGAAGGGGCGTTCGGCCATGCGTTCGGCCAGAATTGCCGGGTCCATGCCCGCGCCGCGCCAATAGTCCAGCGTTTCAGGCGTGGGCCGGTCCTGTGCGTCCAGTTGCAACATCCGCGCAAACAGCCAAGCGGTGCGCGTTGTCACCAGTTCCGCGCCATGCGCGGTCTGGAACCAGCCCGCCAGCCCCATGTGATCGGGGTGGTGGTGGGTGGCGATAACCCGTCGCACCGGTTTGCCGCCCAGCGGCCCGGCCATCAGGTCGCCCCAGATCCGGCGTGATGTGTTGGAGGCAAAGCCGGTGTCGACAATGGTCCAGCCGTCGCCATCGTCCAGCGCGTAGACGTTTACATGGTCCAGTTTCATCGGCAGCGGCAGGCGCATCCACAGCACGCCCTCGGCCATTTCAATGGCCTCTCCGGGCTCTGGCGGGGTCTCCCACGGATAGCGGATCGCGTGCGGCGCGCCGTCCATCACGCCACCAGATCCTCTGTCAGGATGTCGGCAAGCGCGCTGACGTCTGACCGGGCCTCGGCCAGCAGGCCAGCATGTTCCGGCAACATCCGCAGGATGTAGAAGGCAGCCAGCCGCGCATCCGCGCTGTCCGGGGCCGCCATCGCGGCGCGCAGGTGGAAATGTCCTCCCAGCACGCGGGCAAAGCCGCGCAGGTAGGGCAACGCGCCACCGAAACGGTCGGGCATTTCGCGGGCCAGCAGCGCCTCTGTCGTCTCGCGCAGCGATTCGGCCGCTTGCCAGACGGGTTCGGCCAGATCCGGCAGGCTGGCGCGGGCGGCCTCTGCCCCGGCCTCGATTTCGTCCAGCAAGGCAAAGGCGGCCTCACCGCCGTCCATCATCTTGCGCCCGACAAGGTCCATTGCCTGAATGCCGTTGGTGCCCTCGTAGATCGCGGTCACCCGGACGTCGCGCAGATACTGCGCCGCGCCGGTTTCCTCGATAAAGCCCATGCCGCCATGGACCTGAACGCCCATATCGGCGACCTTTATGCCCGTCTCTGTGCCGAATGCCTTGGCGATAGGGGTCAGCAGCGCGGCGCGCGCTTTCCATTCCGCATCGCCGGTTGCGTTGCCCGTGTCGATGGCCACCGCCAGCGACAAGGCAATGGCGCGGGCGGCAAAGGTATCGGCCCGCATTGTGGCCAGCATCCGGCGCACGTCGGCGTGGCCGATGATGGTGCCCTCGGGGGTGCGGCCCTGCTTGCGCTCTTGCGCATAGGCCAGCGCGTGTTGCAGTGCGCCCTCGGCGACGCTGACCCCCTGCACGCCGACCCCCAGACGCGCGTTGTTCATCATGGTGAACATGGCGCGCATCCCGTCATGCGGTTCGCCCACCAGCCAGCCTTTGGCACCGTCATACTGCATGACGCAGGTCGGTGAGCCGTGCAGGCCCATCTTGTGCTCAAGGCTGACCACCTTGAGGTCATTGGCCACGCCGGGATTGCCATCGGCGTCGGGGATGAGTTTCGGCACAAGGAACAGGCTGATGCCCTTGGTCCCTGGCACACCGTCCGGCAGCCGCGCCAGCACCAGATGGCAGACATTGTCGGTAAAGTCGTTGTCGCCCCACGAGATGTAAATCTTTTGCCCGCTGATCGCGTATGTGCCATCGCCATTGGGTACCGCCTTGGACGACAGCGCGCCCACGTCCGATCCGGCCTGCGGTTCGGTCAGGTTCATCGTACCCGCCCATTCGCCAGAGATCAGCTTGGGCAGGTAAAGGTTGCGCAACTCATCGCTGGCATGGTGTTCCAGCGCGTCGATCTGGCCTTGGCTCATCAGCGGGTTCAACTGCAGCGACAGGCAGGCCGCGCCGACCATGTCGTTGACGCAGGTCGTGACCGTCAGCGGCAGGCCCATGCCGCCGAATTCCTCTGGCGCGGAGGTGGCGATCCAGCCGCCCTCGGCCATTGCCCTGTAGCCTTCGGCAAACCCCTTGGAGGTGCGCACCACGCCGTTTTCCAGCCGCGCCGGGTCAAGATCGCCAGACCGCTGCAAGGGGGCCAGCACCTCTTCGCACAGCTTTCCGGCCTCGCCGAGGATGGCGGCGACCATGTCGGGCGTCGCCTCGGAAAAACGCTCTGTCCCGGCGACGCGGTCGTAACCGACAACGTCGCGCAAAAGCCGCATATAGGCATCGATTGGCGCACGATAGGGCATGGGGTTCTCCTCCGTCTTGGCAAGTTGGCGCGGCTCTTGTAGCACGCCCGCAGCACAAGGGTGAGGGTAGACGCCCCCGGCCCCGCCGCAACCAGAACGCCGCGTCACGAGAGGACCGCCGCGATGCCTGCCCTTCGCCTGAGCGCCAGCACGCAGGACTTGATCCACGCCGCCCGCCTTCTGGCCGACGGCGGGCTGGTCGCCTTTCCGACAGAGACGGTTTACGGGCTGGGCGCGGATGCCCGTCAGGACCGCGCCGTGGCCCGCATCTTCGAGGCCAAGGGGCGGCCCGCGTTCAACCCGCTGATCGTGCATTGCGCCGAACTGGATCAGGTCAAGGCGCTGGTCCACTGGTCCGAGGCGGCACAGGCGCTGGCCGATGCCTTTTGGCCCGGCCCGCTGACGCTGGTGCTGCCCCTGCGCGCGGATGCGGGCGTGTCGCGGCTGGTGACGGCGGGACTGGACAGTCTGGCGGTGCGGATGCCCGCCGCGCCGGTGGCGCACAGCCTGCTCAGCGCCTTTGGCGGGCCGGTGGCCGCGCCCTCGGCCAATCGCTCGGGTCAGATCAGCCCGACCCGCGCCGCGCATGTGATGGCGGACCTTGGCGACAGGATAGAGGCGGTGGTCGATGGCGGCCCCTGTGCTGTTGGCCTCGAATCGACGATCCTCGGCCTGACCGGCACTCCGCCCACGCTGTTGCGCCCCGGCGGCATCACCGAAGACGCCCTGGGCGCGGTCCTGCACACCCATATCGCGCGGCGGCGCGAGACCGACGGGATCACCGCGCCCGGCCAGACCCGCTCACACTATGCGCCACGGGCCAAGGTCCGTCTGAACGCGGTCGAGTTTGAACCGGGTGAGGCCCGGCTGGGCTTTGGCCCGGTGGCCTGCGATCTGAACCTGTCACCAAGCGAGGACCTGACCGAGGCGGCGGCCAATCTGTTTGAATACCTGCATCGGCTGGATGCGACCGGGGCCGGAACCATCGCCATCACGCCAGTGCCGCATATCGGTCTTGGCGTGGCGATCAACGACCGTCTCAGCCGCGCCGCCGCCGAGCGCTGACCCCAACGCCGAACGCAGGTCTCAGGCGCGGCCCCCAGCCGAACTCAGCGCCAGCGCCGCCACACCCAGCGTGGCCAGCGCGGCCTCCCATTTTTCCGGGTCCGGCAGGTCAAAGATCAACTCGGGGCTGGCATCGCAAACCAGCCAGCCATTGTCAGCGATCTCGCTTTCCAGTTGGCCCGCTGCCCAGCCCGCATAGCCCAGCATCATCATCCACTTTTCCGGCCCCTCGCCTTTGGCGAGATCCTCAAGGATATCCAGCGTCGCGGTCATGTGAATGTCCTCGCGGACCTCCAGCGTGGTCACGATGGAGTGATAGTCCGGCGTATGCAGGACAAAGCCGCGCCCCATCTCGACCGGGCCGCCGAAATGTACGGTGCGACGGGACAGGTCATGGGCCGATTCAATGTCGAGCTGCGACAGAAGCGTCGGCAAATCGACGTCGCTGCTGGCCTTGTTGACGATCAGCCCCATGGCGCCCTCGTCGGAATGGTCGCAGATGAACACCACGCTGTGTTCGAACCGCGGATCCCCCATGCCGGGCATGGCGATCAGCAGATGCCCGGTCAGATTGGTGGATTCGGTTCCCTGTGCGACGACCATTGGCCTCCCCTCGATTGTGAACACGATCACCATGACGGCGCGCGCCCAGACTGGCAAGTGCGTCACATCTTCGTCAGCCTGACGGGGTGTTCGCCGGAACGTGACTTTTCATTTCAGCGCAAACCCGGCACATCCCATTGTCATGAAACGTATTGCCCTGACGATCCTGCTGGCCCTGTTGCCCGCGCTTGGCGCCGCCCAGTCCTATGACAACGTGGTCGAGGCGCGGTTGCTGCCCGGCTGGCGGCTGCCGAATGGCGACCACATGACCGCCCTGCACATCAAGCTTGCACCGGGGTGGAAGACCTATTGGCGCACCCCCGGCGACGCCGGCATCCCGCCGCAATTCGACTGGCGCGGGGCGAAGAACATGCAGGCGATCGGCGTCTACTGGCCCGCGCCGCAGGTGTTCTGGCAATCGGGTATGCGGTCGGTCGGTTACAAAGGGGACGTGATCCTGCCGCTGAAGGTGCGGCTGAAGAACTCTGGCCGCGACGCGCGCCTTGGCGGTGTGATCGACATCGGCATCTGCAAGGAGGTCTGCCTGCCGCACCGCATCCGTGTCTCGGCGGATCTTTCGGCCCAGCAAAAGAAGCCCGACGCGGTGATCGCCGCGGCCATGGCCGACGTGCCCTTTGGGGCCAAGGATGCGGGCGTCACCCACGTGGCCTGCCAGATCACGCCGCGCGCGGACGGGATGGGGCTGCGCGTGGCCATCGACATGCCGCGCGGCACGGGCCGCGAGGAAACGGTGATCGAGGCCGACGACCCGAACCTGTGGGTCGCCGACCCGGAAACCGGCTGGAAAAGCGGACAACTGGTGGCAGAAACCCGCGTCACCCATATGTCTGGCGGGGCCTTCGCGCTGGACCGCTCTGGCCTGCGGATCACCATCCTTGGCGGCAAGATGCCGGTGGACATTCGCGGCTGTACCGGGTGATCCGATAGCCTTTTCGCGCAACACGCCCCGGACCTGATCCGGGGCCTCGTGGCCACCCCACACCTGTATCGTCAGTGGAGCAGAACAGGCAGTCGGTCGGTCGGTCAGGCGGCGGGTTCTTCGGACTTTCCCGACAGGTGACGGATGGCAATCACCAGTCCGCCCAGTACGTACAGCACCAACGGCACGACGATTGCCCCCAGCAGGAACAGCCCCAAGGCCGCCAGCGTCGGCGACATCCCTTGCGGCATCCAGCCCGCCAGCGCCGGCAACAGCGCGCCAGTCCACGCGGTATAGCCCAGCGTCGCCGCCAGCCAGCCCAGCATCAGCACCGACCCGGTCACCAGCACCCCGCGCACCGCCGTGCCCCGGAACCGCAGCCCGCGCTTCAACGCCGCCACCTGCCGCGCCACATCATGCTGGATCGCCACCAGCGCGGGCACGATCAACAGCACCAGCACCACGCCAAAGCCAAGCCCGTAGACCAGCGTGATCACCGTCGGCTTCAGGAACTGCGCCTGCGAGGACGATTCGTACAACAGCGGTGCAAGGCCCAGCACGGTTGTCGCAGTGGTCAGGAACACCGCCCGCAGGCGGTCTGCCGCCCCGTCGATGATCGAGGGGATCAGCCCCCGGTCCTTGGCGTATTCGTCGATCTGCGTCACCAGCACGATGGAATCGTTGATGATGATCCCGGTCATGCCCAACAGCCCAACCACGGTGAACATGCTCAGCGGAATGTCCCAGAGCGCGTGGCCGTAGATGGTGCCGACCAGACCAAAGGGCACAATCGCCATGACCACAAAGGGCCGTGTCCAGCTGGCAAAGACCCAGGCAAGGACAAGGTAGATCCCCAGCAGCACCATGATCAGCCCGTTGCGCGCATCGGTCAGGAACTCATTCTCCTGCTCGGCCAGCCCGGCAAGGCGGTAGTCCACCTGACGGGTTTCGGCGATCTGCGGCAGGATTTCTTCCTGCAGTGCCTTGACGACCGCCTCGGCGCGGGCGGCGTCATCCTCGGAGATATCGCCGGTGACGGACACCACGCGCAGTCCGTTCTCACGCCGCACGGTGGAAAACCCGGTGCGGCGGTCGACGCGCACGATGTCCGCCAGCGGCACATAGGCCCCACCGGGGGTGCGCAACTGCATCCGTTCCATGAAATCGGCGGTCAGCTCATCCTCGGGCAGCTCGACACGGATCTCGGCAGAGCGCGGACCGTCGGGATAGGTGGCTGCCTCGATCCCGCCCAGACGGTTGCGCAGGGTGCGCCCCAGCCCGTCGATGTCAAAGCCCAGCGCCAGCCCCTGCGGCGTCAGTTCAAGGATCAACTCGTCCTTGTCATAGGACAGGTTGTCCTCGACCGCCGAAACCTCGGGGAAGCGCAGAACCGCCTCTTTGAGGTCCTCGGCGGCGGCTTTCAGCGTCTCGGACCCGGCCCCGTAGAACTGGACGTCCAGCGAATCGCCGCCCGGCCCGCCGCGCCAGCCCCGGAACGAGATGGTCTCCGCCAGCGGATGACGGGTCACGCGGTCCTGCAACTCGCCCACGAAGGCAAACGACGAATAGGGCCGCAGGTCGGCGTCGATCAGCTCGATAGAGATGGCACCCAGTTGTTCCGGGTCCTTGGTGTCGGCCCCCGGCAGCGACCGCCCGGCGTTGCCGCCGATTTCGGCCAGCACATAGTCCAGCGGGTTGGTGCCGTAACGCTCTTCGTATTCGCGGCCCAGGGCCTCTGTCGCCTCCTGAAACAGGCGCATCTGTGCCAGCGTGTCGGCGCGTGTGGCGCTGGGGGACATGGCAAAGTTGCCGGTGACGGACCCCTGCTCTGGCGAGTTGAAAAACCGCCATGTCACATCGCCGCTGATAAAGGCGGTGATCTGACTGGCCAGCGCCAGCGTCAGCAGCGCAAAGACCGCGTAGCGCGCAGCGATCACGCCACGCATGAAGGGGCGGAACAGCGTCTCTCGCATCCAGCGAAAGCCGCGATTGACCAGCGTCGAGGCCATGTCGATGCCACCGTCCGACAGGGTCCGCAGTGTGGCGGCGCGGCGCGTGGTCGACATCAGCAACAGCCGCACCACAATTCCGGTGACAACCAGCGTCGCAAGTCCGCCAAGCACCAGGGGCAGATCGGCCCAAAGAGCGGCGCGCAGGTCCAGCGCGCTCTGGCTGAGGGCGGTCAGCGCCTCGGGCGCGTCGACAAAGACGCCCCACAGGGCGGCCAGAACACCCGGCAGCGCCAGCACCGCCAACGTCAACAGCGCCAACACCAGCACACAGACCAGCGCCACGCCCAGCACGCCCAGCGCCGCGCGCCAAAGCCTGGTGCCCTTCTGCTCGCGCGGTTTCAGCGCATGGGCCATGTGGTTGGGCAGGATCAGGAAACATTCCACCAGCGAGGCCATCAGTACCACGATCACGGTAAACGGAATGTCCGAAATCAACTCGCCGAACCGCCCGCCAATGGCGACAAGGCCAAAGAAAGCGATCACGGTGGTGATCGTCGCCGAGAACACCGGCAGCGCCATGCGCCGGGCCGCCCCCTCTGCGGCCTCGAACGGGCTGTTTCCGTGGCGCGACAGGTGGTCGGCGTGTTCGCCCACCACGATGGCGTCATCCACCACGATGCCCAGCGTGATGATCAGCGCAAAAAGCGAGATCATGTTGATGGTCAGCCCGGCCACATACATCAGCGCGATGGCCGACAGCAGCGCCGTGGGGATACCCGCCGCCACCCAGAACGCCGTGCGGGTGTTCAGGAACAGGAACAACAGCGCAACGACCAGCGCCAAGCCGGTCACCGCGTTGTCGATCAGGATGTTCAGACGGCCGGTGATCGCCTCTGACCGGGTGCGGATCAGGTCGATCTTGACGCCTTCGGGCAGGGCAGCGGTCAGTTCGGCGGCGACCTTTTCAACCGTGTTCTGAATGCCGATGGCGTCCCCCCCGGCAGAGCGATCGACCCGGATCGAAATGGCCGGGTTCTGGCCAACAAAATAGCTGCGCTGGCGGTCGATGCCTTCGACCCGGACAATCGCCACGTCCCCGACCGTCAGGTTGGTTCCGCCGGGATTGGACCGCAGCACGATGGAGGCAATGGCATCGGCAGAGCGTTTCTCGATCCCCGTCCGCACACGCGCGCCTGCACCTGCTACGTCGCCCGCCGGATCGGCCTGTACCTCGGCGGCGATGGCGTCGGAAATCTCTCGCATGGTGATGTCATGGGCGATCAGGTTCTGGACCGGCACCTCGATCACCGTCTGCGGCGCGGCAAGGCCGCGGATCGTGGTCTGGGTCACGCCTTCGGCGAACAGCCGCACGATCATCTCATCGGCAAAGCGCGCCAGTTGGTCGACGCCCACCGGGCCGGTGATCACAAGGTCCGTCACCCGGTCGCGCCAGCCCCCCCGGCGCACGCTGGGGTCGTCGGCATCCTCGGGCAGGGTGTTGATCGCATCGACCGCCTGTTGCACGTCATCGGCGGCGCGGGCGATGTCCCAGCCCGGTTCAAACTCCAACTCGATCGAGGCGCGCCCCTCGCGCGACAGCGCGGTGGATGAGATCACCCCATCGACCGACAGCAGCGCAGGTTCCAGCACCTGCACGATAGCGGCGTCCACATCCTCTGCCCCGGCCCCGTCCCATGACACGCTGACGTCGATCTCATCGACGATCACATCGGGAAAGAACTGCGCCCGCATGTTGGGAACGGCAAAGGCCCCGGCGGCCAGCATCATGACCAGCAACAGGTTGGCCACCGTGGGATGGCGCACGAAGTAACCAAAGATGCCACCAGCGGCGTTGGGAAGTGCGCGCGCCATAAATCAGCCCCCCATACGGGATTCGAGGCGCTCGACCATCTCTGCGGGCACCTGTTTTTGCGATAACTGCGCCAGAAGGCGGGTCTTGGCCGCCTCGGGCATCCGGGTATTCGCCTCGATAAAGGCCACGAGTTTCGCGCGCCGCTCATCGGTCAGTTCAAGCATGGCCGCCTCTTCGGGGGCCGCGCCCTGCCGCAGCGGCTTGACCTTGATGCCTGCGCCCAGAAGCGGCGTGCGTTGTGCCACGACCTCTGCGCCCGCAAAATCCCGCGCGCGCACCAGCACGTCATCGCCCTGCCGCCGCAACACCTGGACCTGCACCGTTTCCAGCCGGTCATCCGCGCCCACCACCAGCACCTCTTGAGCGGCGTTCACCGCCGTCGCGGGCAGGCGCGCGACGTTGTCCAGCGGGGCCTCTTCGATGCTGACGGTGACAAAATCACCGGGTTTGAAGCCGCGAGGAGCCTCCAGCGTGGCAAACAGCTGCCGACCGGTCTGGCCCTCGCCCACGGCGGCCCCTTCCCGCGAAATCCGCCCCAGCGCCGAGATGTTGGTGCCGAAGAAGTCCAGCGTCACCGTCACCTGCGCGCCGCGCAATTGCCCCGCCTCGTCCAGCAGCCGCGCGTATTGCTGGGTCGAGACGCGGAACGCGACCTCCAGCGCCTGCGGATCAACCAGCTGCGCCAGTTGCTCATTGGTCGACACCAAACGCCCGGAGACCACCGTCACGCCCGACAGAGTGCCGGCAAATTCGGCGCGGATCTCCGTGTCCTCCAGCCGCCGCTGCGCTTCGTCGCGGGCGATCTCACCCCGGCGCAGGCGTGTTGCAGCCTGATCGATACGCGCCTCGGCGGTGGCCACCGCCTGCCGACGGGTCAGCACCGACTGCCGTTCGCTGGACAGGGACAGTTCCGCTGTTTCCACTGCGGCCGCCGTACCGACATTGCGGTCCAGCAAGTCGCGCTGTCGGCGCAGCGCGGTTTCCCTCAGCACCACCTGATCCTCGGCGGCGACCAGTTCGTCCTGCGCGATGACCAGCGCACGCTCGGCCTCGCGGACCTCGGCCTGCGCGTCCAGCAGGTCGCTTTCGGCGCGGTCCAGTGCGGCCTGTGCATCCGCCGGGTCGATGCGGCCCAGAAACTGCCCCTCTGTCACCTGTCCGCCTTCGACAAAGGCCGGGTCCAGTTCCACCATGGTCCCGGCGGCGGCGGCGCGGATTTCCAGTGTGCGGCGGCTCTGGACCTCGCCGAAAGAGGTCAGCACCGGCACCACCGTTTCCAACTGTACCGGCACCACGTTGACCGCAAAGACGCGTTCGCGCGCCTGTGGCACAACGGCCTCCTTGGCCATCTGCGCCAGCACGGCATCGCGCACCATGATCCCGGCATAGGCCATCAGACCAAGGGTAAGTGACATCAGGAACAGCCCGGTCAGGCTCTTTCGCAGAAAACGCATCTTTATAACTCCGCGGACCACACCACAGAAATAGCGGCGCAGGGGGTCTTTCCAACCCTATCGGCTTATACGCAAGTGCCGATCACTTCCGTCGCTGATGTTCGTCGAGTCTGGGAAAAATCTCGACAAAGTTACAAGGCAGGTGACGATAATCCAGTTGCCAGCGTAAAATTTCATCCCAAGCATCCTTGCAGGCACCGGTCGATCCGGGCAGCGCAAACAAATAGGTGCCGCCCGCAACACCGCCCGTGGCGCGGCTTTGTACCGCCGATGTGCCGATCTTCTGGTAGGATACCATCGTGAACACCGTGCCAAAGGCGTCGATCTCTTTTTCGTAGACATCCCTGTGCGCCTCGACTGTCACGTCGCGGCCCGTCAGCCCGGTGCCGCCGGTCGAGATCACCACGTCCACCTCCGGGTTGGCAATCCATGCGCGCAGCCGGTCGGCGATCTCGGCCCGTTCATCCTTCACGATTGCGCGATCCGCCAGAATATGACCCGCATCGGTGAGCCGTTGCACCAGCGTATCGCCCGAGCGGTCCTCGGACAGGCCTCGCGTGTCCGACACCGTCAGGACGGCGATGCGAACCGGGATGAATTCCTTTGTTTCGTCGATGCGCGGCATGGGACCTCTCGGATACGGGGACACCCGCGCACTGTCGGCAGCACGCGGCCCGTGTCAAGCGGCCCCTCATAGGCGGACGGGTGCTCGCTCAGATCGCCAGCCGCACGGCCAGACCGCCAAACAGCGTGGCGCAGCCATAGCGCAGCGCGCGCTCTGTCTTGCTGCCACCCTCCAGCTTGCGCCGCAAACGCCCGGAAAACTGACCGACCAGACCGTTCACCAGCAACCCGCCCGTGGCCATCAGCGCGCCATAGGCCAGAAACTGCGGCAACACCGGCAGCGAGGCGTCGATGAACTGCGGCACAAAGGCCAGAACAAAGAAGATGAACTTGGGGTTGGTGATATTGACCACAAACCCCTGACGCGCGGCCTTGGACGGCACCATCACCGGCGCGTCACTGCCCGCGATCGGTGTGCGCAGCGTCCGCCATGCGATCCACGCCAGATAGGCCGCACCGCCCCAGCGGATCACGTCGAAGGCCCCCGGCAGCGCCGACACCAGCGCGCCCAGCCCCAGCCCCGCCAACAGGACATGCACCATTCCGCCCATTGCAACCCCCGCAGAGGCCGCCCAGCCGCAGCGCGGCCCACCCCGCAGACCCTGCGCGAGGCAGAACATCATGTCCGGGCCGGGGGTCACGTTCAGCGCCAAACCGGCGGGAATAAACGCCAACAACAAAATGGGATCGACAATCATGCCAGTGTCCTCAGTTTCGCCTTCAGCTCCAACCAATCTGCCCATGCCTCACGTTTGGCAAGAGGGGTCCGCAACAGATAGGCGGGATGCAGCATCGGCAGCGCCGGGCGGCCCGCCGCCTGCTGCCACTGACCGCGCAGCCGGGTGATTCCGCGCCGCCCCAGCAGCGCCTGCGCCGAGGTGTTGCCCATGATCACCAGCACATCGGGATCGACCAGCGCGATATGACGCTGGAGAAAGGGGATCAGCATGGCGATTTCTTCGGGCTTGGGGTCGCGGTTCTGCGGCGGCCGCCATGGCAGCACGTTGGTGATGTAGACCGACTCAGAGCGGCTGAGCCCCACCGCCGCCAGCATCCGGTCCAGCAACTGCCCCGCCTGTCCGACAAACGGTTTGCCCTGCATGTCCTCTTCCCGGCCCGGAGCCTCGCCCACCAACATGACCCGCGCATCGCGCGTCCCGTCGGCGAACACCAGATTGCGCGCGCCCCTTTTCAACTGGCAATGCTCGAACCCGGCCAGCGCCGCGCGCAGCCCCTCCAGATCCTTTGCGCCCGCCGCCAAGGCCTGTGCCTCTGCGACCGGATCGACCTCTTCGACCTTTGGCACGGGCTGGGCCTGCGCCAGCCCCTTGGACTGCGCCCGCTCTGCATGCTGGGCGCGCAGCTCCGCCTCGGCGGCAAACCGGTCCACGGGCGCGTCGAGGATTGCCTCGTCCACCCCCATTTCCATCTGCCAGTCCAAAAGCGCCTTTGCGGCGTGCCAGTCCATCTGATCCATGCCCGCCACCCTATCCTTCACCCAAGGCAAAGAAAATCGCCCCCGGCTTCTTCTTGGTCCAAATACTCCTCTTTTTGCCGGTCCCCTCTGGCCCCCGCCGCCAGAGGCTTGCCCCGACCGTCCCTCAAACCTAAGAAGGGCAAACGCCGCCGAGGGGACCTGATGCGCTTCGACCACCGTCACCTGCTGGGGATCGAACCCCTGCGCCCGGATGAGATCACCACGATTCTCGACCTCTCCGACCAATACGTCGATTTCAACCGCCGCCGGGACAAGCACGCCAATGCGCTGGCGGGCCTGACCCAGATCAACATGTTCTTCGAAAACTCCACCCGCACGCAGGCCAGTTTCGAACTGGCGGGCAAGCGGCTGGGCGCGGACGTCATGAACATGTCGATGCAGGCCTCCAGCATCAAAAAGGGCGAGACGCTGATCGACACGGCGATGACCCTGAACGCCATGCACCCCGACCTGCTGGTGGTGCGCCACCCGCATTCCGGCGCGGTCGATCTCTTGGCGCAAAAGGTGAACTGCGCGGTGCTGAACGCGGGCGACGGACGGCACGAACACCCCACTCAGGCGCTGCTTGACGCGCTGACGATCCGCCGTGCCAAGGGACGGCTGCACCGGCTGTCCATCGCCATCTGCGGTGACATCGCGCACAGCCGGGTGGCGCGGTCGAACCTGCTGCTGCTGCACAAGATGGAAAACCGCATCCGTCTGATCGGTCCGTCCACCCTGATGCCCTCCGGCATCGACGCCTTCGGGGTCGAGGTCTTTGACGACATGCGCGAAGGGCTGAAAGACGTGGACGTGGTGATGATGCTGCGCCTTCAGAAAGAGCGCATGGACGGCGGCTTCATCCCCTCCGAACGCGAGTATTACCACCGCTACGGGCTGGACGCCGAGAAACTCTCACACGCCAAGGAAGACGCCATCGTCATGCACCCCGGCCCGATGAACCGCGGGGTCGAGATCGACGGCACGCTGGCGGATGACATCAACCGTTCTGTCATTCAGGATCAGGTCGAAATGGGCGTCGCCGTGCGTATGGCAGCGATGGACCTGCTGGCGCGCAACCTGCGCGCCCGCCCGTCAGAGGTAATGGTATGACACAGGTTGAGGTCAACGGATCGGACACCGTCACGCTGCGTGTCCTGCATCTGGACTTGCCACCAGAGGCAATCGAACGGTTCACCCAGATGGCTGGCACCGGCGAGTGGCCGCTGAAATACGCCCTTGGCGCGGTCCGCCTGCGCGAGGCCTTTGTCGATGTCGTGTCGATCCGCGATCTCGGGGAAATGCCGCTGTCGCGCTATCTGTCCGAGGCCTATGACGTGCAGGCCCGCACGTTGGGCGACGACCGGACACGCATCGACGCCTTGAAGGGGCATGTCATCGTCCTGCCGCCGCAGGCCTTTGACACAACCACCCAGACCCTGACCATCTCGTCACCTCTCAAACTGATCGGCAGCTATGCCGAGGCGCGCCCCGCCTCAAGAGGGCCCAAGGTGACGTCGAAATCGGCACGCGGACAGGGATCAGGCGGTGGCCCGGGCCCCATGTCGCGCGGAAATTCGGGCCTGCTCAAGCTGATCCTTGCCGCCATCGCGCTGGTACTGGCCCTTGTTCTTTGGCTGGCGCTGGTATGAGAGGGGCAACCTGAGATGACCCGGCCCGTCAATGAAACCCCAGCGCAATCCGGCTGGGACGGGTTGTTGGACCCCGGTGAAGAAATCCTCTGGCAGGGGCGCCCGGACGATGCCATCCGCTTGCGCGTTGGCGATTATATCATGATCGGTTTCGGTATTGTCTTTGGCGGCTTTGCTCTGGTCTGGATGGCGCTGGCCTCGCTTGCGGGTGGCTTTCTCTGGATGTTCGGCCTGCTGCATTTCAGTGTTGGCGCCGGGGTCATGCTATGGCCGTTGCTGGGGCGGCCCTATATCCGGCGGCACACATGGTACACGCTGACCGGCAAACGGGCCTTTATCGCGACGGATGTGCCGGTGCGGGGCAAAACGCTCAAGAGCTACCCGATCTCAGCCGACAGCCCGCTGACCTTAAAGGACGGTGACCCCGGGTCGGTCCTTTTTGCCTATGAAAAGCACCGCACCAAAAACGGCTACCGTGAAACCCATGTCGGCTTTGAATACATCACGGACGCACGCGAGGTTTATGGCCTTTTGCGGGACATTCAGCGGGGCGCGGCATGACATTCGCACCCGACCGTCTGACCTATATCCGCACCCATTGGATCATGGCCGCCGTGGCGATGGCGGCGGGCATGGCGCTCCTCTGGGCGCTGGGAAATCCGCATGTCTGGACCGGGGCCATCGGCGGGCTGGCCGCCGTCGCCCTGCGCGGCTGGTATCTGATGGACGAGGAAATGAGCCATGTCTGGCACCTGACCGGCGACACGCTTGAAGGGCCGCAGGGCCGCCGCGTGGCGCTGTCGGAGATCGACAAACTGCGCACCATCGGCGCTGCCGTCCAGATGATCACCCGGACCGGCGACAAACACCTGATCAAGTTTCAGGCGGACCCGCAGGCCACCAAGGCCCGCATCGACTCTGCCCGCCCACGAGGCCACGAATGACCATAACACTGATCCACAACGCCCGACTGATCGACCCGGAGGCTGGCACCATCACCCCCGGCGCCCTGCTGGTCGAGGCCGGAAAGATTACCGAAGTCTTAACGCAAGACACTGATATTGAAGAGATGTTTCGCGCGCGAAACATCTCTGCGGATCGCGTCGATGCGGACAATGCCTTTCTGGCCCCCGGCATCGTCGATATCGGCGTCAAGGTCGGTGAGCCGGGAGAGCGGCACAAGGAAAGCTATGGCAGCGCCGGTCAGGCAGCGGCGGCGGGCGGCGTGACCACCATGGTCACCCGGCCCGACACCCTACCCTGCATCGACACGCCAGAGGCGCTGGAATTCATCCGCCGCCGCGCCACAGAAGAGGCCCCCGTCAACGTCTTGCCCATGGCCGCCCTGACCAAGGGCCGGGAAGGGCGCGAAATGACAGAGATCGGCTTTCTCATGGATGCGGGGGCGGTGGCCTTTACCGATTGCACCCATGTGGTCCGCGACTCCAAGGTGCTGAGCCGCGCCATGACCTATGCCCGCAGCCTTGGCGCGCTGATCATCGGCCACCCGCAGGACCCCGGCCTGTCCAAGGGGGCCTCGGTGACCAGCGGCAAATTCGCGACATTGCGCGGCCTGCCCGCAGTGTCGCCGATGGCGGAGCGCATGGGACTGGACCGTGATATTGCGCTGATCGAGATGACCGGCGTGCGCTATCACGCAGACAAGATCACCACCGCCCGCGCCCTGCCCGCGCTGGAGCGCGCCAAGGCCAACGGCTTTGACGTGACTGCCGGCACCTCGATGCATCACCTGACGCTGAATGAGATGGACGTGGCCGACTATCGCACCTTCTTCAAGGTGACGCCGCCGCTGCGCTCAGAGGAAGACCGCCAAGCGGTGGTCGAGGCGGTGCGCACGGGGCTGATCGACATTATCGGCAGCTATCACTCACCACAGGACGAAGAAAGCAAGCGCCTGCCGTTTGAAGAGGCCGCTAGCGGTGCTGTCGGCCTTGAAACCATGTTGCCGGTGCTGCTGCGGTTGTATCATGGCGGTGAGCTGGAGCTGCCGACGCTGTTCCGCGCGCTGTCGTATAATCCGGCGCGGCGGCTGGGTCTGGATTGCGGACGGATCGCCAAGGGCGCGCCTGCGGATCTGGTGCTGTTCGACGCGGACAAGCCGATTGTGCTGGACCGGTTCAAGCTGCGCTCAAAGTCCAAGAACACGCCCTTTGACGGCGCGCGGTTGCAGGGGCGCGTTCTGGGCACATGGGTCGGCGGACGCCGGGTATTCGAAGGATGAGCGGCATGATGATCCTCTGGGCGGTTCTGGGCTATCTTCTGGGGTCGGTGCCTTTTGGCGTGCTGATCTCACGCGCTATGGGGCTGGGCGATCTGCGCAAGATCGGGTCGGGCAACATCGGCGCGACCAACGTGTTGCGCACCGGAAACAAGCCCGCTGCACTGGCGACGCTGCTGCTGGACGGGGGCAAGGGGGCGGCGGCGGTGCTGCTGGCGCGCGCCTTTGGGGCCGATGATCTGGCGGTGCAGGCGGCAGGCGTCGCGGCCTTTTTCGGCCACTGCTTTCCGGTCTGGCTGGGCTTCAAGGGCGGCAAGGGGGTTGCGACCTTCCTTGGCCTGATGCTGGCGCTGGCATGGCCCGTGGGTCTGCTGTGCTGCGCAAGCTGGCTGGCGGGGGCCTATCTGTCGCGGGTGTCCTCTGTCGGCGCGCTGGTCGCCTCTGCCTCGGCCCCGGTCTGGCTGCTGTTGACCGGGCGGGTTGAGTTGATCGTCAGCGCGCTGCTGCTGGGGGCGCTGGTCTGGTGGCGGCATTCGGCCAATATCGCGCGGCTGCGTGCCGGGACAGAGCCGAAGATCGGTCAGAAGTAGGTTGTTCTGTTCTGACCGGGTGGAACCGCCGTCCTTTGGACGGTCGCAAGGCCTTTAGGAAAGAACAGGAGTATTTTTACCAAGAAGAAGCGCAAGAGGCGGCGCACGCACCGCGCAGGGCCTCTGTCACCGCATCCGGATGGCTGAGCAGGACCATGTGGCCCGCGCCCGCGACGACCTTTTCGCGCGCTTGCGGCAGACGGTCGCTCAGGCCCCGGTGGACCTCGGCGATGATCGGCACGGTGTCCGCGCCGCGCAGCAGGGTGACCGGGCAGGTGATCCGCTCTAGCTTGCCTTGCGCCAGCATCCCGGCGCGGTCCTGCCAGAGCGCCGGTTCAGTGGCGCAGACAAAGGGCATCTGCCGCGCCATGCCCTGTTGCACCTTGTCCGGAAAGCTGTCCCAAGGCACGCCGCCGCCCCAGAGGCGGTTGAACAGGCGCGCGCCGTGCAGCAGGTTACCGGCCATGCATTCCGTGTAAATGTCTTGCTCGGCGGCTTTGTGGGTGCGTTTCAAAGCGCTGTCCGCAGCGGCGGCAAAAAACACCGGCTCTATCAGTGTCAGCGAGGCGATCCGGTCCGGTGCCTCCAACGCGAGGCGCAGGGCAATGGTCGCGCCAAAGCTGTGCCCGGCAAGGTGGATGCCATCGGTCAGATGCGGGCGCAGGGCGTCGCAGGCGGCGTCATGCACATCCTCGCCGTCAGGGAACGGCGGGCTTTTGCCATGCCCCGGCAGGTCGGGCGCCCGCAGGGTGGCGTTGTCGGCCAGCGCCTCCGCCACCGCCCGCCACATGCCGCCCTGCCCCAGACCGCAGTGCAGGGCCAGCACCTGCGCCGGCCCCTGCCCCCATGTGCGCCAGTTCAGATCCGAACCGGCGCTGGGGACGCGCATCAGAGCTGACCGCCCAGATGGGCGTCGAGATCGTCCAGCCGATCATTGCCCCAAAACACCTGACCGCTGTCCACAACGTAGAACGGCGCGCCGAACACCCCTTTTTCCACCGCCTCTTCGAGGTTGGCGGGATAGGCTTCGGCCCCGGCCAGCAGGCCAGTGTCAGCCAGCGCCGGATCAAAGCCAGCGCCTGTGAGGCACGCCTTGATGACCGCGTCCTCGGCGATATCCTTTTGCTCTGCCCAGACGGCGGTCAGCAGGCTGTGGCAAAGCTTGCCCAGATCGCCGCCCCCGGCCTGTTGCGCGGCAATCACCGCATAAGAGGACGGCGCGGCGTTGGTGGGAAAATGCGCGGGTTTCTCATGATACGGCAGGCCGGTTTTCTTTGACGCGCGCGCCAGTTCCTGCAGGCGGTAATCCTGCCGGTTCTGGTGGCGTTGCCCCGGAGGTGTGCCGCCGGTGCGCCCGAACAGGGCGATGATGTCGATGGGTTTGTAGGCGATGGTCGCGCCGTGTTTGGCGGCGATCTCCTCTAGCCGCAAACCAGCGAAATAGGTGAAGGGGGAAATCGTCGAGAAGAAATAGTCGATATGGGCCATGTCGTCGCCTCCTGGGTCCTGCGCTGGCGCAGACCCTAGGCGCATGCTAACGGGACCGCAACGTCACGAATCCGTCACCTGCCGAAGGCCCTGCTCATGCCCACCGTCATCGAACCCAAGATCATCTCTGGCAACGCCAACCGCCCGCTGGCCGAGGCCGTCGCCCGCCGCATGTCGCTGTATCGCGGCATGAGCGTCAAACTGGTCGACGCCCGCGTCGAACGGTTCAACGATCAGGAAATCTTTGTCGAGGTGTTCGAGAACGTCCGCGGCGAGGACATGTTCATCATGCAGTCGACGTCGAACCCGGCGAACGACAACCTGATGGAACTGCTGATCATGTCGGACGCGCTGCGCCGGTCGTCGGCCAGCCGCATCACCGCCGTGATCCCCTATTTCGGCTATGCCCGGCAGGACCGCCGCACCAAGGCGCGCACGCCGATCACCGCCAAGCTGGTGGCCAACATGATCGCCGAGGCGGGGATCGAGCGGGTGCTGACGATGGACCTGCACGCGGCGCAGATTCAGGGCTTTTTCGATATTCCGGTGGACAACCTCTATGCCTCGCCGATCTTTGCGCTGGATATCAAGAACCAGTTCGAGGACCTCAGCGACGTGATGGTGATCTCTCCGGACGTGGGCGGCGTGGCGCGGGCGCGTGAACTGGCCAAGCGGATCGAGGCACCGCTGTCGATCGTCGACAAACGCCGCGAAAAGGCGGGCGAAGTGGCCGAGATGACGGTGATCGGCAGCGTCGAGGGCAAGCGCTGTATCATCGTGGACGATATGTGCGACACGGCCGGCACGCTGTGCAAAGCCGCCGAAGTGCTGATGGAGCACGGCGCGACCGAGGTGCACGCCTACATCTCGCACGGGGTCATGTCCGGCCCGGCGGTCGAGCGGGTGACCAATTCGGTAATGAAATCGCTGGTTCTGACCGATTCCATCCAGCCGTCCGCCGCCGTGGCCGCCGCGCCGAACATCCGCATCCTGCCGACGGCCCCGATGTTCGCGCAGGCGATCCTGAACATCTGGAACGGCACCAGCGTGTCGTCGCTGTTTGAAACCGGGACGCTTGGGCCGATCTACGAAGGCATTCTTTAACACCGCAAGCCGGACGCGCCGCCCGGCTTGACGGGGATCAAGGAGGGTCTTGTCTCCTCGTGCAATCTGGCAGTGGACGTATGGTGAGGGTTCCGATGATTGCAAAGATTTGGCTGGCAGGACTGATGGTGGTGTCGGGGGCCTTTGGGGCGTCCGCGCAACAGGCCGATCCGCATACTCTGTATGAAAGCGCCTGCGCCAAGTGCCACGCAGCCCATGCGGGCGATTTTGTCTTTGAAAGCCTGATGATGACCGGCGACGGGCTGGTGGGACAAACCACCGGTCTGCCGGTGGCGTCGTTTCTGGCGTCGGGGCACGGACGGATTTCAGCGGCGGAGGCCGAGGTACTGGCCCGGCATTTCACGTCGATCCATGAGGGCGGTCAGCTTTTTCAGCAGAAATGCTATGTCTGCCACCAGCGGGCCGTGCTGCTGTCCCAACTCAAGCTGATTGAACGGGACGGCCAGTTGACCGGGCGCTACAGCGGGCGCGACATTGCCGATTTCCTGATCGACCACGGCAGGCTGACCCCGGAAGAAGTGCCGGTCATCGTCGAGCGCCTGACAACAAACCTGCCGCCGGAAGCCGTTCAGTAAAGGTCCCAGTCGTCCTCGCTGGAGACTTCGCCAATGGCCATCCAGCTAAGCCGGACACGGGCGATGCGCGTGTCGGCCCATGTGCGAAAGACCAGCTCAAACGCCTCTTTGCAGACCTTTTCGGCGACCAGTTCGGCACGGACATTGGCCCGCTGATCCACGTCCCAGAGCGACAGCCCCACATGCACCATGGGCGGCGTCCGAAAAGCCTCGGAAAAGCGCACCCGTTTTCGGCGTTCGCGACTGCCCTCACCGGTCCACATGTCGCCACCCGTGGCGAATTCCGAAAATACCTCTTCGTCGCCCTGATCCACGCCGATCCGGCTGCCGCTCAGTTTCTTCATAGTATGCCCTTTGTCCGCCCTTGGTGGATAATTGGGCAATCGGGCAAAATTGTGAAGGGTGAAAGGCGGTTACGGCTGCACTCAGTGCAGGCTTGTTGGCGCGTCGACGGACAGGACACCGACCGCGTCCAGCCCGACAAGGATCGCGTCCACGGCCACGGTGGCAAGGATGATCCCCATCACGCGTGAAATCACCGAGGCCCCGGAGTTTCCCAGAACCCTTTTCAGCATCGCCCCCAGAAGCAACAACACCAGCGTCAGCGCAAGGATGACCGTCAACAGACCCGCCGTCACCAGTTGGTCGGGGATCGAGTTCTTGTGATTGTCGGTCAGCACCACGATGGCCAGCATTGCGCCCGGCGAGGCGATAGAGGGCATGGCCAGCGGAAAAACCGCGCCGGACAGGTCGCCGCGGCCCGCCTCTTCGATCTCACGTTCCGGTTTAGACTCGCCAAAGATCATGGTCATCGCAAACAGAAACAGCACGATGCCGCCCGCGATCTGGAAAGAGCCAAACCGCAGGCCCAGCCCCTCTAGCAGCACCTGACCCGCGATCAGGAAACCCATCAGCACGATCCACGCAACAACGACCGCGCGCAGGGCAAACCGCCAGTGCAACGCCGCCGGAACCGCAGCGGTCGCGAAATAGAACACCGGCAGCGTGCCGATCGGGTCGATCACGACCAGCAGCGTGATGAATTCACGCAACAGGGAACTGACGTCAAACTCCATGCGGGCAAGCTTTCAATGCGAGGGAACCGAAAGCGTTTTGTCAGGTTGCGACGACCGCCACAAGGCTCTGCTCAGACCGCGGCAGAGGATCGCGCCCGCATTGGCCAGAAAACCGCCGCGCTGACCAGCAACAGGGCGGTTGTTACAAGGAATGGCGCGCCGGGCAGGTAGAGCGCCGCGTCCGGGGCCGCGAAGGTGCGGAACAGCGGGGTGATGATCAGCGGGGCCGCGATGGCGGCAATGGCGGCAAGGCTGGCGATGACCCCCTGCAACAAACCCTGCCGGTCCTCATCCACCAGATTCGACGCCATGCCGGTGGCATTGGGCGGGGCCATGTCCGAGAGGCAGGCAAAGGGCAAGAAGGCCCAGACCATCCATGCCGCCGAAATGACGCCATAGGCGGTCGAGGCGACAACGCCTGCGGCCACGGCAAACATCAGCGTGCGCCATTCACCGATGCGCGGGATCAGCACCCGCATCAGCCCGCCTTGGGTGACCGCAACGCCAACCCCGTAGGCCGCCAGCGACAGGCCGATGACGGCGGAGGACCAGCCAAACGCCTCGCGCGTCCAAAACGCCCAGAGCACCGGGTAGACCATGTTGGCAAACTCGAACAGGAACAGCCCGATCAGCGGCAGCATCAGCCCCGGCAAGCGCGCAGCCTTGAGGATCGACGCAAAGGGGTTGAGGTCGCGGCGATCAAAGGGACGGCGTTTCGCAGGTGGCAGGCTTTCGGGCAGGATCAGCAGCCCGAAGCCAAAGTTCAGCGCCGCCAGCGCGGCGGCGGCCCAGAACGGCGCGGTGACATGGACCCCCGCCAGCAGGCCGCCAAGGGCCGGGCCAAAGATGAATCCCACCCCGAAGGTCGCACCGATCAGGCCAAAGTTCGCGGCGCGATCCTTGGGGTCCGAAATGTCGGCCAGATAGGCCGTGGCGGTGATGTAGGTGGCCCCGGCGATGCCCGCCACCAGTCGCCCGATCAGCAGGATCCAGAACCCCGTGGCCAGAGCCATGATCACATAGTCCACCGCCAGCGCTGCCAGCGTAAACAGCAATACCGGCTTGCGCCCCAGCGCATCCGATATTCCGCCCACAGCGGGCGAGAACAGGAACTGTGCGCCCGCATAGGCCGACATCAGCACACCGCCCCAGAAGGCACCGGTGGCGTTGTCCCCTGCCCCCACGCGCACCATCAAATCGGGCATGATCGGAAAGATCAGACCGATTCCGATTGCGTCGATAAAGATGGTCGCAAGGATGAACCAAAGCGCGCCGCGCGGTGCCGACATGAATGACGTCCGTTGAATTTTCCACGCGAAACACGCGGTCCCAAAAGGAAAAGGCCCCGCCGGAGCGGAGCCTTTTCAGTATTACGCCAATCCGCGCCTCAGAACGAGGGCGATTTCGGATCCAGCCCGATATGCGTGCCCACGGCAACCATGTCCTGCAGCAGCTTGACCGCGTCATCCACCAAACCGGGATGTTCGGCGGTTTCCTTGGTCAGTTGGTAGACGCGGTGCGCCTCATCGACCAGCGCCTCGTAGGCGGCCTGATCGACGTCCGCACGCGGGATCGCCTTTTCCGCCAGCACCGACAGGCTTTCGCCGATCTCGGCGAAACCGCCGGTCACGACAAATTCCTCGGCGCCTTTTTCGGTCTCGACCGTCAGGACGCCCGGACGCAGCGTGGTGATCAGCGGCGCGTGGTTGGGCATGGCTGTAAGGTCACCATCGGCACCGGGAATGCGAACCGAGGTCACCTCGGCCGACATCAGACGGCGCTCGGGCGAGACCAGGTCGAATTGCATCGTTTCTGCCATGTTCATCTCCTGTACCGGGCGGCGGGGTCACCCCCGCCCTGCACCCGGCGTTTGATCGTTCGCGTAGGGCGGGGTTGACCCCGCCACACGCTTAGGCAGCCTCGGCGGCCAGCTTCTCGGCCTTGGCGATCACCTCTTCGATGCCGCCAACCATGTAGAAGGCCGCTTCGGGCAGGTGGTCGTACTCACCGGCCACAACCGCCTTGAACGACGACACGGTGTCCGCAAGCGGAACCTGCACACCGTCAGAACCGGTGAAGACCTTGGCCACGTCGAAGGGCTGCGACAGGAAGCGCTGGATCTTGCGGGCACGGGCCACGGTCAGCTTGTCCTCTTCGGACAGTTCGTCCATCCCGAGGATGGCGATGATGTCCTGAAGCGACTTGTAACGCTGCAGGATCCCCTGCACGTCACGCGCCACCTGATAGTGCTCTTCGCCAACGATCTGCGGGTCCATCAGGCGCGACGACGAGTCGAGCGGGTCCACGGCGGGGTAGATGCCGAGTTCCGAGATCGCACGGTTGAGAACCGTGGTCGCGTCGAGGTGCGCAAAGGTGGTCGCAGGTGCCGGGTCGGTAAGGTCGTCCGCGGGAACGTAGACGGCCTGGATCGAGGTGATCGAGCCCGACTTTGTCGAGGTGATGCGTTCCTGCATCGCGCCCATGTCGGTGGCCAGCGTCGGCTGGTAGCCCACCGCCGAAGGAATACGGCCGAGCAGAGCCGAGACCTCGGAACCCGCCTGCGTGAAGCGGAAGATGTTGTCGACGAAGAACAGAACGTCGGTCCCGGACTGGTCGCGGAACTGTTCGGCCAGCGTCAGGCCGGTCAGAGCAACGCGCGCACGCGCACCCGGAGGCTCGTTCATCTGGCCGTACACCAAGGCAACCTGCGATTCTGCAAGGTTGTCGGGCTTGATGACGTTGGATTCGATCATCTCGTGGTAGAGGTCGTTGCCCTCACGGGTCCGCTCACCCACACCGGCGAACACGGAGAAGCCCGAGTGCACCTTGGCGATGTTGTTGATCAGTTCCATGATCAGCACGGTCTTGCCCACGCCGGCACCGCCGAACAGGCCGATCTTGCCGCCTTTGGCGTAGGGGGCCAGCAGGTCGATGACCTTGATGCCGGTTTCCAGAACCTCGGATTCGGTCGATTGCTCGATGAATTCCGGGGCGGGCTGGTGGATGGCGCGGAATTCGGTCGCGTTGAGCGGCTCACCTTCGTCCACCGGCTCACCGATGACGTTCAGGATGCGGCCCAGCGTCGCGTTGCCCACGGGAACCGTGATCGGGCCGCCGGTGTCCTCGACGCGCTGACCGCGCACCAGACCTTCGGTCGCGTCCATCGCGATTGTGCGGACGGTGTTTTCGCCGAGGTGCTGAGCCACTTCCAACACCAGCTTCTTGCCGTTGTTGTCGGTGTTCAGCGCGTTCAGAATTGCCGGCAGGTCGTCGTCGAACTGAACGTCGACCACGGCGCCAATCACCTGCGTGATCTTGCCTTGTGCGTTTGCCATGTTTCGTCTCCGGTCTTCTTTAGAGCGCCTCGGCGCCCGAAATGATTTCGATCAGTTCGTTGGTGATGACGGCCTGACGCGAGCGGTTATATTCGATGGTCAGTTGGTCGATCATATCACCCGCGTTCCGCGTGGCGTTGTCCATCGCCGACATCCGCGCGCCCTGTTCAGAGGCGGCATTCTCGAGCAGAGCCGAGAATATCTGTGTCGCGACACCGCGCGGCAACAGGTCGGTGAGGATGGCCTCTTCGTCGGGTTCGTAGTCGTAGAGCGTGCTTTCGCCGGTCTCGTCCGACCCTTCGCTTTCGTAGGCGGCGGGAATGATCTGCTGGGCTGTCGGCACCTGCGCGATAACGGACTGGAACGTCGCGTAGAAGATCGTTGCCACGTCGAATTCGCCACCGTCAAAGCGCGCCAGCACATCGCGCGCGATGTCCTGTGCGTTGCTGTAGCCAAGCCGCTTGACCTCGCCGAGGTCAACGTGACCCACAAAGTGCTTTGCGTACTCGCGCTTGAGCTGCTCACGGCCCTTTTTGCCGACGGTCAGGATCTTGACGGTCTTGCCCTCGGACAAAAGCTTGTCCGCGCGGGTCTTTGCCAGCTTCACGATATTCGTGTTGAAGCCGCCGCAGAGTCCGCGTTCCGAGGTCATGACCACCAGAAGCTGCACATCATCCTTGCCGGTCCCCGCCAGAAGGCGGGGAGCTGCATCACTGTCACCGACCGACGCGGCCAACGACGCCATCACACCGTTGAAGCGTTCCGCGTAGGGGCGGGCCGCCTCAGCCGCTTCCTGTGCCCGCCGCAGTTTTGCGGCAGCCACCATCTGCATGGCCTTGGTGATCTTGCGGGTCGATTTGACCGACGCGATCCTGTTTTTGAGATCCTTCAGGTTGGGCATCTGTCGATCCCCTTACGAGAAGTCTGCGGCAAATTCGTCAAGAACCGCTTTCATCTTTTCAACCGGCTCGCCCTTCTTGAACTTGGGATCTTCGGTTTCGATCCAGTTCAGGAAGTCGGCCTTCTTGCCGCGCAGGAAGGCCAGCAGACCGCTTTCAAAGCGCCCCACCTTGGCCACCGGCACCTTGTCGAGGTAGCCGTTTGTGCCGGCGAAGATGATGCAGACGATTTCCGCGTTGGTCAGCGGCGAATACTGCGGCTGCTTCATCAGTTCGGTCAGACGGGCACCACGGGCCAGCAGCTGCTGGGTGGCGGCGTCGAGGTCGGAACCGAACTGCGCAAAGGCCGCCATTTCGCGGTACTGAGCCAGCGACAGTTTCACCGGACCGGCGACCGACGACATGGCGTCTGTTTGGGCGGACGACCCAACGCGCGACACCGACAGACCGGTGTTCACGGCGGGGCGGATACCCTGATAGAAAAGTTCGGTTTCAAGGAAGATCTGGCCGTCGGTGATCGAGATCACGTTGGTCGGAATAAACGCCGAAACGTCACCACCTTGGGTTTCGATGATCGGCAGAGCCGTCAGCGAACCGCCGCCATTGTCCTCGTTCAGCTTGGCCGAACGTTCCAGCAGGCGCGAGTGGAGGTAGAAAACGTCGCCAGGGTACGCTTCGCGGCCGGGCGGGCGGCGCAGCAGCAAAGACATCTGGCGGTAGGACACGGCCTGTTTGCTGAGGTCATCGTAGACGATCAGAGCGTGCTTGCCGTTGTCGCGGAAGAATTCGGCCATTGCGGTCGCGGCGTAGGGCGCCAGGAACTGCATCGGCGCCGGGTCGGACGCGGTGGCGGCCACGACGATCGAGTAGTCGATGGCACCGGTCTCTTCGAGCTTTTTCACAAGCTGCGCAACGGTCGACCGTTTCTGGCCGATGGCGACGTAGATACAGTACAGCTTTTTGCTGTCGTCATCGCCTGCGGCGTCGTTGTAGGTCTTCTGGTTCAGGATCGCGTCGAGGGCGACAGCGGTCTTGCCGGTCTGACGGTCGCCAATGATCAGTTCGCGCTGGCCACGGCCAATCGGGATCATCGCGTCAACGGCCTTGAGGCCGGTTGCCATCGGCTCATGCACCGACTTACGCGGGATGATGCCCGGCGCTTTCTGGTCGGCGATGCGGCGCTCTGCGGCATCGATCGGGCCCTTGCCGTCCAGCGGGTTACCCAGACCGTCCACAACGCGGCCCAGCAGACCGTTGCCTGCGGGCACGTCCACGATCGAGTTGGTGCGCTTGACGGTGTCACCTTCCTTGATGTCACGGTCAGAGCCGAAGATCACGATACCGACGTTGTCGGTTTCGAGGTTCAGCGCCATGCCCATGATGCCACCCGGGAACTCGACCATTTCGCCGGCCTGGATGTTGTCGAGGCCGTGGACACGGGCGATACCGTCACCGACCGAGAGCACGCGACCGATCTCGGCAACTTCGGCATCTTGGCCGAAGTTCTTGATCTGGTCCTTCAGGATCGCAGAAATCTCTGCTGCTTGGATACCCATTTATCCGACCTCTTTCATTGCATTCTGGAGGGAGTTGAGCTTCGAGCGGATCGACGTGTCGATCATCTTCGAGCCCATCTTGACGACAAGACCGCCGATGAGGCTTTCATCAACGGTCGCATTGATCTTAACATCTTTGCCGACATTTGCCTTCAGGGTTTCCGCCAGTTGGGCGGCCTGAGCGTCGGTCAGCGCGGTGGCCGAGGTTACCTCGGCGGTCACTTCACCCTTTTCCGCAGCGATCATCTCGCGCAGGCGGGTCACCATCTGCGGCACCACGAACAGACGACGCTTGGAGGCCATCAGGCGCAGCGCGTTGTTCATGGCGGGCATCAGGCCCATCTTGTCGGCAATCGCGCCAACTGCTGCACCCTGCGCGTCACGCGAATATACGGGGTTCACCAGAAGGTCCCGCAGATCGGCGCTTTCGTCGAGAGCGGCAGCAAGGTCGTCCAGATTGGCTTCGAGAACGGGAAGCTCAGCGGCCTCCTTCACAATCCCGAAGACGGCGGTGGCATAGCGCTCTGCGATGCCGGAGGAAATCGATGCTGAGTCAGACACGTCCACCCTTCCGTAGTATGCCGATACAACGCGCGCCCCGTCCCGGGGCGGCGTCTGGCGGCGTTTCCATACCTTGACCGACGTCAAAGCAATCAAATCGACGCGGATGTAGCAGAGCCTCCCCCACCTCGCAACAACCTTAGAAAAGATAAACGCATGGGGCGAACGCCCTAATTTCAAAGGGTTGGCAGAATCCGCCCCCATGGTGCGACCATTCGTGCCCTGCCAAGATGCACAGAAGACACGGTTTTTGCTGCAAATGCACGATTCCCGGGCAGAATCCGCCCCCGCGACCGGCAGGCAACAGGCGTGGCCGGGGACGGTGGCGGGGCGATGTTGCCGCAGGCGACGGGCGCCGGTCCGGCGTCCCGGTCAGACCGGCTTGGCTTTGCCGGCGGGGGCCAGCACCTCCAGCGGGTTCAGCACTTTTGCCGCCTGCCCCACCCTGCGCCGCGAGGGTGGGTGCCGTTTCGACGCCTCGACCAGCATCACACCGCCCGCCGTCACCGGAACCGCGCGCCCGACCTGTTCCCAGAACGGCCCGGTCTTCATCCAGAATCGCCGGGTCGAGGGCGGCTGGTACAGCACCGAGACATGCGCCTCGGGCACGAAATCGTGCCGCTTGAGCTGTGTTTCAAGCTGCCCCAACGAATAAGGCCGCCCATACCCGAACGGCGTGTGATCGGCGCGCGCCCAGATGCCCGAGCGGTTGGGCAGGATGAACAGCGCCTTGCCGCCCGGACCAAGCACACGGTACGCCTCGTCCAGCAGGTCCGATGGCCGCTCGGAGGTTTCCAGTCCGTGCATCAGGATCAAACGGTCGACATGGCCAGTTTCCAGCGGCCAGAGCGTCTCTTCGCTGAGCACCGACACATTGGCCATGCCCGCAGGCCACGACATCACCCCCTGCGGCGCGGGCATCAACGCCAGAACGCGGCGCGATTCCTTGAGGTAGGGACGCAAGAGCGGCACCGCAAAGCCGTAGCCAACCACGGTCTGGCCCTTGGCCTCGGGCCAGAACTTGCAGACCTGAGTGCGCAGAATCTTTTGCGCCGCGCGCCCCAGCGCACTGCGATAGTAGAAATCCCGCAACACCTGAACGTCCAGATGCATTGAACCCCCTCGAACGATGCGCCACTCTGGTCCCGGACCATCCTGACAAAGCCGCGAAGGAAAGACCATGCCCCTCGAAATCGTGACCGTGCCCTGCCTGTCGGACAATTATGCCTATCTCGTCCACGGCCCGGACGGCACCGCGCTGATCGACGCGCCTGAGGCCGGGCCGATCATCGACGCGCTGGAGGCGCGCGGCTGGTCGCTGGGGGTGATCATGCTGACACACCACCACCACGACCATGTGGGCGGCGTGGCCGAGTTGCGCGAAAGATACGGCTGCCCGGTGATGGGCCCCAAAGCCGAAGAGGCCAAACTGCCAAAACTGGACATGGCGCTGGATCCGGGATTTTCCGGCGGCACCGGCGAAGGCCGCTGTGAGGTGATCGCCGTGCCGGGTCATACGCTTGGCCACATCGCCTTTCACTACCCCGAGGCCAAGGCCGTCTTTACCGCCGACAGCCTGATGGCGCTGGGATGCGGACGCATCTTTGAGGGCACACCGGACATGATGTGGGACAGCCTTTCCAAGCTGATGACCCTGCCGCCGGAAACGATGGTCTATTCGGGTCATGAATACACCGCGTCCAACGCCGCCTTTGCCCTGACCATTGAACCCGGGAACGAAGCGCTTATCTCTCGTGCACGCGCCATCGAGGCCGCCCGCGCCGAGGGTCTTCCGACCGCGCAGGTCGCGCTTTCGGTTGAACTGGACACCAACCCCTTTCTTCGCGCCACCCGGCAGAGTGTCAAAACAGCCGTTGGATTACCCGACGGCACCGACGCCGAAGTCTTTGCCGAGGTGCGCAAACGCAAGGATAGCTTCTGATCACACTCGCGGCAGATTTCGACCGCAGGTTCAAAAGTGATGCAGGAATCCTGAGAAAAAACTTGAAGGTTGGCCGCAATCGACCAAACTTTAATACTATGAGGCAATGCTGGTCCAAACAAATGGATCCGCGCAGACAAGAGGAGCACGCCCGTGCCTTCATTCTCGAACACCCTTGAGCAGGCAATTCACTCGGCTCTGGCGCTCGCGAACTCGCGCAGCCACGAATTCGCCACGCTGGAACATCTCCTGCTTGCTTTGATCGACGAACCCGATGCCTCCCGCGTTATGAAAGCCTGCTCTGTCGATACCGAAGAGCTGCGCACCACGCTGGTCGAATTCATCGACGATGACCTGTCCAATCTGGTCACCGACATCGAAGGATCAGAGGCGGTGCCAACCGCTGCGTTCCAACGCGTGATCCAGCGCGCGGCCATTCATGTGCAATCGTCCGGTCGCACAGAGGTGACAGGCGCGAATGTGCTGGTAGCCATCTTTGCCGAACGCGAATCCAATGCCGCCTACTTCCTGCAAGAGCAGGACATGACGCGCTATGACGCGGTGAACTTCATCGCCCACGGCGTCGCCAAAAACCCCGCCTACGGCGAGGCACGCCCGGTACAGGGCGCCACCGATGCCGAAGAGGAAGCGGTGCAGGCCGACGCCTCGACCGCCGGGGCGGACAAAGAATCGGCACTGGGCAAGTATTGCGTGGACCTCAACGCCAAGGCGCAGGCTGGCGATGTGGACCCGCTGATTGGCCGCGACTCTGAGGTGGAGCGTTGCATTCAGGTGCTGTGCCGCCGCCGCAAGAACAATCCGCTGCTGGTGGGCGATCCCGGCGTGGGCAAGACTGCCATCGCCGAGGGGCTGGCGCGCAAGATCATCTCGGGCGAAGTGCCCGAGGTTCTGGCCAACGCCACCATCTATTCGCTCGACATGGGCGCGCTGCTGGCCGGTACGCGCTATCGCGGCGACTTTGAAGAGCGGCTGAAATCCGTGGTGACGGAGCTTGAAGAACATCCCGATGCGGTGCTCTTCATCGACGAAATCCACACCGTGATCGGGGCCGGAGCCACCTCTGGCGGCGCTATGGATGCGTCGAACCTGCTCAAACCCGCGCTTCAGGGCGGCAAGCTGCGCACCATGGGTTCGACCACCTACAAGGAATTCCGCCAGCATTTCGAAAAGGATCGCGCGCTCAGCCGCCGGTTCCAGAAGATCGACGTGAATGAGCCATCGGTCGAGGATACCGTGAAGATTCTAAAGGGGTTGAAGCCCTATTTCGAGGATCACCACAGCGTCAAATACACCGCCGATGCGATCAAAACAGCGGTGGAACTGTCGGCGCGTTACATCAATGACCGCAAGCTGCCCGACAAGGCCATCGACGTCATCGATGAGGCAGGCGCGGCGCAGCATCTTGTGGCCGCCTCCAAGCGGCGCAAGTCCATCGGCACCAAGGAAATCGAGGAAGTGGTGGCAAAGATCGCCCGCATCCCGCCCAAGAACGTGTCCAAAGACGATGCCGAGGTTCTGAAAGATCTCGAAAAGTCGCTCAAACGGGTGGTGTTCGGGCAGGACGCCGCCATCACGGCGCTGTCCTCGGCGATCAAACTGGCCCGCGCTGGCCTGCGCGAACCGGAAAAGCCCATCGGCAACTACCTGTTCGCGGGTCCCACAGGCGTCGGCAAGACCGAGGTCGCCAAGCAACTGGCCGACCAACTGGGTGTGGAACTGCTGCGTTTCGACATGTCCGAATACATGGAGAAACATGCGGTCAGCCGTTTGATCGGTGCGCCTCCGGGCTATGTGGGCTTTGATCAGGGCGGACAGCTGACCGATGGAGTGGATCAGCATCCGCACTGTGTGCTGTTGCTGGATGAGATCGAAAAGGCGCACCCGGATGTGTTCAACATTCTGTTGCAGGTGATGGACCACGGCACGCTGACCGACCACAACGGCCGGTCAGTTGATTTCCGCAACGTGATCCTGATCATGACCTCGAACGCAGGGGCCGTGGAACAGGCGAAATCGGCCATCGGCTTTGGCCGCGACCGCCGCGAGGGCGAGGATACCGCCGCCATCGAACGGACCTTTACGCCGGAATTCCGCAATCGTCTGGACGCGGTCATCAGCTTCCAGCCGCTGCCGAAGGACACGATCCTGCAGGTTGTCGAAAAGTTCGTGCTACAGCTTGAGGCACAGCTGATGGATCGCAATGTGACCATCGAACTGACCAAACCCGCCGCCGAATGGCTGGCCGACAAGGGGTATGACGACAAGATGGGCGCACGCCCGCTGGGCCGCGTGATTCAGGAGCACATCAAAAAGCCGCTGGCCGAGGAGCTGCTCTTTGGCCAACTGGCCAAGGGTGGGGTCGTGAAGGTGTCGGTTCGTGATGGCGACCTGTTCCTTGATCTCAGCGGTCCGGACAAGCCGCGACTCGGGTCGAAAAAGCCGCCTTTGCTGACCGCGGAATGACCCTGTCGCGCGCCGCCCTCGCGGCCGCGCTGGCCCTGATCACCTCCGTCCCGGCCACCGGGGCGGAGGATTTTCGTCTGGCGGTGCCTCTGGACTGCACCTTAGGTGAAACCTGTTTCATCGAGGATTACGTCGACAACGACCCGGCCCAAGGCCGCCAGCGCGATTTTTCCTGCGGCATCAACTCGCGCGATGCACACAAGGGGACGGATTTCGCGCTGCTGGACTTCGACGCCATCAAGACCGGCGTTTCGGTGCAGGCCGCCGCGCCGGGGATGGTCAAACGCATCCGCGACCAGATGCCGGATGACCGGTTGATGCGCGGCGTGACCGCGCAGAACGCCTGCGGCAACGCGGTGTTGATCGACCACGGCGATGGCTGGCAAACCCTGTACTGCCACTTGCGGCTTGGCTCCGTCTCGGTCGCGCCCGGCGATATCGTGCAGACGGGTGATCCGCTGGGCCTTGTTGGGCTGTCGGGCCAGACCAATCATCCCCATGTGCATCTGACCGTGATGCGCAACGGAGAGGTGGTCGATCCTTTCCGCCCGCAGTCCACGGGCACCTGCGGCGATCCGGTCCCGACGCTGTGGACAGATACCCCCTCCTACACCCGCACCGGGCTGGTCACGGCCGGGTTCTCGGACAGTGTGCCGCAACTCAAATCCGTGGCTGACGGCTCTGCCCGTCGGACGGCGCTGGCGCCGGGCCAGCCCATCGTGCTTTACGCGCATGTCGGCTATCCCCAACCGGGGGACGTGCTGACCCTCTCAGCACACAGCCCCGCGGGGACAGAGGTGTTCCGGAAAGAGATCACGCTGGAGTCGGATCAGGCCAGCCAGATGCGCGCCTTTGGCCGCAAGGCCCCGGCGGCGGGCTGGCCGACGGGGGACTACATCGGGCGGGCAAAGCTGACGCGCGATGGCAAGGTCATCGCGCACCGTTTTGCTCATGTGACCATCGCGGACTAGCACAGTCGGCCCCCGGCCCGGTCACCGTTCTGTCAGCTTCAGCTCAATCCGCCGGTTGCGCGCCCATGCCTCCGGGTTGTCTGCCGGATCGACGGGCTGGAACTCACCAAAGCCATTGGCGGCCAAGCGTTGCGGCGGGATGCCGTAGTTGTCGATCATATCACGCACCACCGACAGCGCGCGCGCCTGACTGAGCTCCCAGTTGTCAGCAAATTCCCCGCCCGGCCGGATCTGGCGGTTGTCGGTATGGCCATCGACGCGGATCACCCAGTCAATGCCTTTGGGGATTTCATCCGCGATATCCAGAAGGATGTCCGCGACTTCCTTGATCTCTCCGCGCCCGGCCGCGGACAGGTCGGCCGACCCGACCTCAAACAACACCTCGGAGGAAAACACGAAACGGTCGCCTTCGATGCGGATACCGTCGCGGTCGCCAACCACAGCGCGCAGCTTGCCAAAGAATTCGGAACGGTAGGCTTCGAGGTCTTTCTTTTCCTCTTCCAGCCGTTCCGCGCGCTCTTCCTCAAGCTTACGTTTCTCTTCTTCGGCCTTGCGCTTGGCCTCTTCGGCAAGACGTCGGCGGCGCTCTTCCTGCGCGACGCGGGCAATCGCCGCGTTCAGTTCCGAACCAAGGTTCTGCAAGCGCACTTCTGACGCTGCATCCTTGGCGGAGGAATCGTCCAACAACGCCTGCAATTCGCGCAACTGGCGGCGCAGTTCCGCGACGTTCTGATTCAGCGCCTCGACCTGCAATTCCGCCCGCGTCGCGCGTTCCTCTGTCTGGCCCAGCTTTTCCCGCGCCTGATTGAGCAGGATTTGCCGCTCTTCCACCGCGTCCAGTTGATCATCCAGCTTCAGATCCGCCGCCTCTTGCGCCGCAAGGGCCGAGGCCAGCCGATCACGCGTCTCTTCAACCGATGCCTCCGCCGCCAACCGGGCGGCCAGCGCGGCCGCCAGCTTTTCTTCCAGCGAGCGTTTGTCATCAGTCTGTTCCAGCGCGCGCGCCTCTGCCTCGGCCAGCTTTTGGCGCAGGTCGGCGATCAACCCGTCGCGCTGTGCATCCCGCGCCCGCAAGGATTGGAGTTCGGCAGCGATCCGGTCGATCCGGCCTTTCAGAAGACCGATTTCGGCGTCGCGTTCAGCACCGCGCCCGTCTGCTGCGGCGAGCTTGCGGGTCAGGTCGGCATTCTCGGCTTCCAGCACGATAACCCGCCCAAGACCCTGCGTGGCCCGGCCCTGTGCCGCCTCAAGCCGGGTGCGCAATTGCGCGAGATCGCCGCGCAGCGTCTCCAGCTCTGCCGCTTCGGCGGTGCGGTCCTCGGCGCGCGCCTCTGCCTGCGCCAGTTCCTGTTGCAGGCGGGCCATCTGGGCGTCGCGTTCGACCGCGCGGGCGCGGGCGGCATCCAGTTCGGCCGAAAGGCGCGCGTTGGTTGCGCCCAACGCGGTGACCGCAGAATCCCGTTGCGCCGCCTCTCCGCCCAACCGCGCCAATCGGGCAGATAGATCGGCGTTTTCATTTTGCAGCCGCTCGATCCGGTCACCGCGATCCGCGACGCGTTTCAGGGCGGCATCCAGCTGCGCTTCGATCTGGGCGACCTGACCGCGCATGGACTCGATCACATCTGTGCGCTCAGTCTCTCGGGTGCGGGCCTGAGCAAGCTGCCCGGTCAGCGCATCGACCTGATCGCGTAGCCCGGCCACGTTGCCCTGCGCCTCACCGATCTCGGCGCGGGCATCGGTCAGCGCCGCGTCCAGCCTGTCGCGCTCTGCCCGGAGTTCTGTCAATGCGGCGGCGCGATCCACGGCCGTGCCCTCGGCCGCGGACAGGTCAGACACCAGCGCCAGATTGCGGGTGCGCAGCGCCTCCAGCTCCGTTTTTAGCGCGTCGGCCTCTGCCAGACGGGCGAGCGCCTGCGCCAGTTGCGCCGAAAGATCGGTGAGTCGCGACGCTCGCAGCGTCGCCTGTGCCTGCGCGTCCTTCAGGCCGCGTTCCGCCAGCGCGCGCGCGGCCTCTTCGCGGGCCAGCGCCTGTTCCGCGTCGCGTTGCGCGGCGCGGGCGGTCGTCAAATCATCCCGCAGATTGGCAAGCCGACTGTCGGTCTGCGCCCCCTGAGCCCGCGCATCGGCAAGGGTTTCTTCCAGTTCTGAAATCCGCGCCAGCGCCGCGTCGATACGGTTCTGGAGGGTGCGGGCCTCACTTTCACCGTCGGCCAGAACGCTGGCCAATTCCTGATTGATCCGCGCCTCGGCCTGTCGCGCCTGCGCAAGAGAGGCCTCAAGCTCGGTGATCCGGGCCAAGGCCGCATCCACCTGAGTCTGCAGGGAAACCGCCGTCTCCGCACCAGAGTTGCGCGCCTGCGCAAGATCGGCGGTCAACTGCTTCTCGGTCGCCTCGGCGTCGCTTAACGCGGCCTCCAGTTGCGCAATCCGCACCGCTGCATCGTCTAGACGCGCCTTGAGGGTTTGCGCCGTGAGCGCGGTTTCGTCCTGCAAATCCGCCAGTTGCGCCTCCAGCGTGTCGATGCGTGCCTGAAGGTCGTCGCCTTGCTGCCGACCGGCCAGCAGGGCGGCGGCCAGACGGGCGTTCAGGTCCTTTTCCGCCTCACGCGATGCCGCAAGCAGGGTCAGTGTTTCCTCGGCCCGGGCGCGTTCCTGTTCCAGCGCCATGGTCATCGCGGTTAGTTCGGCCCCCGCCTCTTCCAGCCGCTTGCGAAGGGCCGCTGCGGCCTCTGCCTCGGCCAGACGGGCGGTTTCTTCCTCGGTCAGGTCGGCCTCTAGATCAGTGAGTTCGGCGGTCAATGCACCGATCCGCGCGTCCCGGTCGGCGTTGCGGGCGCGCAGGTCAGTGATCAACGCCTCCAGCGCCTCCCGGCGGGCGGCGGCCAGCTTGGCGGCCTCGGCCTGATCGTCGATTTCACTGCGCGCGCTGGTCAGGGCAGCGGTCAGCGCATCGCGTTCCTCTGCCAAGGAGTCACGGGTGGCCAGCAGGGACACGCGTTCATCTGCCAGCGCATCGCGGGCGGCGGTCACATCACGCACCTCGGCCCGCGCCTCATCCCGTTCCAGCAAAAGCGCCGCCACCCGATCCTCGAAAGAGGCGATCTGAGCGGCGGCAGTGTCCAGCTGCGCCGCCTGCCGGTCGCGGGTGGCGGTCAGGCTGTTGATGATATTCTGCTGTTCGGCCAGCCGCAAATCGCGGTCCGACAGGGTCGAGCTGAGCTGGCCAACCTCGTTTTCCAGCCGGGTGGATTTGGACTTTTCGACGCCCAGCGCCCGCGCCAGAGCCGAGATTTCGGCGTTCAGCGTGTCCAGTTCAGATTCCTGCCCGGTGATCGTTTCGTTCAGGACAAACTGCATGACCATGAAGATCGACAGCACAAAGGTCAGCACCAGCAAGAGGCCGGTCATCGCATCGACAAAACCCGGCCAGATGGACGCTTGAAAGCGCGCGCCGGTGCGTCGCGACAGCGCCATGGATCACCCGTCCCCGCGCGGCCGGATGTTGCGCGTCACACCCAACGACCGCGACAGCGCCGCAAGATCGGTTCGCAGTTCGGCCATGCTTTCCTGCCGACCAGCGCTGATTTCTTCGAGGATGCGCAGCATCTGCACGTCGATCGACCGCAGCCGCATCCGGCTTTCGGCATCCAGTCCCTCATCCGATTCCTTTTCGCGGATCGCCTGCGCCAGCAGTTCCTGCCCTTCGGCAATGCGCGCCAGGGAATTCGCCGAAGGCGCTGTCGCCTCGATCCGTTCGGTCATGCGTTCGACGCTGTCGGCCAGTTGCGCCAGCCGGGCGTCAACCTCGGACCGGCCTTGTTCGGATTCGACAAAGAGGCGTTGCAGGCGTTCCATCTGCTCTGCCATCTGATCCAGAACCAGCCCCGCGGCGCCCAAATCCGGCCCTTCGCTGTCAGAGGAAAAGCCCAGACGCGTGATCGAGGACAGCCATTCCTCAAGCTCGCGGTAAAAGCGGTTCTGGCCATGTCCCGCGAACAGTTCCAGCAGGCCGACGATCAGTGAGCAGGCAAGCCCGAGCAGCGAACTGGCAAAGGCCACGCCCATGCCCCCCAACTGCCCCTCAAGTCCCGACATCAATCGCGCAAAGGCATCGGTGCCGGTTTCGCCGTCTTGCGGCGCAAGGCTCTGGATCGTTTCGACCAGCGCGGGCACCACGGTTGCCAGCCCGTAAAAGGTGCCCAGAAGACCGAGAAAGATCAGCAAAGACACGATGTAGCGGGTGATTTCCCGCGCCTCGTCAATCCGCTGGGCGACGGAGTCGAGGATCGACCGGGTCGAGGTGGTGGTGATCTGCATCCGCTTGTCACGGCGGCGCCGCAACAGCGCTGCCAATGGGGCTAGCAAGCGCGGTGGAACGGCGCGCACCCCCTGATCGCCACGGGCGGTGAACCGTTCGATCCAGCGGACCGAAACCATCAGCTGCGCCACCTGCCAGAAACAGGCCAGAACCCCAACGACAAAGACAAAGAGGATAAAGCCGTTCAGGTACGGGTTCGACTGGAACACTGGCAGAACGCGCGGCAACGCGAGAAAGCCGCCAAACCCCGACAAGCCAAGCACCGCCAGCATGAGGATCACCTGACGGACGGGTTGCGTGAATTGTGGCTCGGCCTCGAGGTCGGGCTGGTCCATTGGACACCTGACGCTTGTTCTCTTGCGCTACATCTAAGCGTTTAGCGCTGCAGAGCCAAGAAGTTATGAACAATTCCCGCAGGATCGGGGAAAAAGCGGCGCTTTGCGCAACAGTTACCCTACGTCCCGGAACACCTCGGCGACAAAGCGCTCGTAGAGGGCGATTTGCCGTGGCAGCGCGTCTTTCTCACGCACGGTCTTGGACAGGATGATCGCCCCGTCCACCAGCACGACCAGCATATCGGCCAGCGCCTCCAGGTCGATTTTGCTATTGGGCGGGTGGGTCTGGGCTATCGCGGTCAATCGCGCGTGAAAACGCGCCCGCCAGTTGAGCAGGTTCTGCCGGGCCAGATCGTGCACGGTCCGGGTGAACAGCCGCTCCTGAAAACAGGTGGCAGCGATCAGGCAGCCGGGGTGAACATCCGGCAATGCCGCCATCTGCTCCCGCAACAACCGTAGAAACACCAGAAACTGCGCCAGCGGCTCTGTCGTCGCTTCCGCGGCGCGGGCGAAAAGCCCGTCCAGCCAGTCCTCTTCGGCGGTCAGATGGCGTTCCAGAATGGCCTCGACCAGTGCGCTCTTGTCTCTGAAATGGTAAAAGAAACCGCCCTTGGTGATGCCTACCTCGGCGATCAGCTCCTCGATCGAGGTGGCGGCAAAACCCTTGTCCAGAATGGCCACTTCCGCTGCGGTCAATAGCCGGTCTCGGGTCGTCGCTGTACTGCGTGGCTTGATAAAGGACATGGCCTCTCCCTTCTCGGTCAGCTTACCGCAAGGCGGCAGGCGGATCACTGTACCGATGGTGCAGTGTACCACGAGTCCACTGGCGGCCGCCCTGACCAACCGTCAGACTGGCACAAAAGGAGCCGCCACATGCCCCCTGCCTTTGCCCCACACCCCGATGGCCTGCCGTGGTTCACTGAAGGCGGCACAGAAACAGAGCTGATGTTTCGCCACGGATTTGACTTCGATCACTTCTGCGCCTTCACCCTGCTGGACAATCCCAAGGCCATGCAGGTGACGCGCGACATGTACCGCCGCTTGCTGGACCAGATCGCGGCCGTTGGCGGATGTGCGCTGCTCGGCGGGCTGGACTATCGCGCCAGCGCCGATTGGGGCGCTTTGGTGGGTTACGAAGGTGCCGCCCTGCAAGACATCCAACTGCGCAACATTGCCTTCCTGCGCGAGGTCAGCGCCCATTACACGGACCAAATCCGAGAGATCCGCATCGCCGGTATCCTTGGCCCGCGCGGCGACGCCTATGCGCTCAACCGAACCATCACCGACACTGAGGCCGAAGACTACCACAGCCAGCAGATCGACACCTATGCGCGCGAGGGGGTCGATCTGATCTGGGCCGCCACCATCAACAACGTGCCAGAGGCAGTGGGGATCGCCCGCGCCGCCACCCGTGCGGAAATCCCGGTGAACATTTCGTTCACCCTGACCGCGGACCACCGCTTGCGCGCAGGCCCCACCCTGGCCGAGGCCGTCATCGCCACCGACGCCGCCTGTGGCCCCGGTGCGCGCCCGGACAGCTATGGCGTCAACTGCTCTCACCCGCTGGAATTCGAACCTGCGCTAGAGACCGGCACATGGCAGGCGCGCCTGCGCAGCTTTCGCCCCAACGCCGCCGCCATGGACAAGATCGCCCTGTGCAAGCTGAACCACATTGAAGAGGGCGATCCCGAAGAACTCGGTCAGCAGATGGGGGCTCTTGCCCGACGCTTTCCGCAGGCCGACATCTGGGGCGGATGCTGCGGCAGCTGGGACAAACACCTTGCCCGGATCGGCCCGGCGGTCATGGCGGCGCGCCGCCGACAGGCATAAACTCCGCTCCGGCTTCTTCTTGGTTGAAATACCTCCGGGGTGAATTGGCCGTCAGGCCAAGAGGGGCAGCGCCCCTTTTCCGCGCCTGACCACGGGCCTCAACCCTCGCCGGTCAGCGCCTTCACCTCACGCACCAGCCAGTGCAGGTCCGCATCCGGCACACCGATCTCATCCAGATGCGCGGCGGTGTTGTAGAGGTATTCGGTATTCGGCCCACGCCCGCCCTGAGCCTGCGCGATGATCCGCGCCTGTTCCTCCAGCGGAAGGTGGCAATATTGCACATGATGCGGGTCGATCACGTAAGACACCGCTTCGACCCGCCGTCCGTCGGTCAGGCTCAGGTCCAGCCGCTTTTCCAGATAAGCCGACGAAATCAGCTCACGTTCGCGCAGGTAGGCCAGAGTTTCATCCTCGGTCCCCGGCACCGCGCGCAAGGCCAGCCCGTCACAACTGGCGCCGTCCTGTTCATCCAGCGCCAGAACCAGCCCCGGCGAGTCTTCGGTCCCGCGATGGTGGATCGAATACATGCAAAAACTGCGCGCATAGCCGTGCAGCCGTCCCTGCACCCGTTCCGCCACCGGAAACCCGGGGTTCCACAAAAGTGAGGCGTATCCGAACACCCATAGCGTCATCAATCTGGTCCTTCTCGCTGGCGGCCTGTAAACACGATCAGGTGCGGCAGGAAAAGGGGCAGTACCCATGAATCGCTTGATCTTTGCGGTGGCGGCGGCGCTGCTCATCGGCTGGGCGGGGTTCTGGTTCCTCTCGTCCTGGTCGCTGAAACGCGACATCACGGGATGGTTCGACGCGCGCCGCGCCGAAGGGTGGCAGGCAGAGTATGACGATCTGACAGTGCGCGGCTTTCCCAGCCGCCTTGACGCAACGCTGACCGGCGTGCGGCTGCGCGATCCGGCGCGCGGCGTGGGTTGGGAGGCAGCGTTTTTCCAGATCCTCGGGCTGACCTATCGGCCTGGTCATTTGATCCTTGTCTGGCCGGATTCGCAAAGGCTGACGCTCCCCTCTGGTCCGGTCGCCGTGGACAGCACCGGGCTGCGCGCCTCGCTGGTTCACGGTGCAGACGGCCAGATTCTGCGCGCCAACCTTGAGGCAGAGGTTCTCAACCTCGACGGACCGCAGGGGGCGCTGGCCTTTGCCGGTCTGCGGGCCGCCGTCACCGGCGTCGCAGGCACCCCCGACCTTTACCGGATCGGCCTCACGTCCGAGGCTTTGGCCGGACCCGACAGCCCGCTGGTGCCCGGCCCTGCCCGCGCGGATGGGCTGCAACTACAGGCTGAGGTCAGCTTTGACCGGGGCTGGACCCTTGATGCCCTGAGCGGCCCCCGACCGCAGCCGCAAAAGATCGATCTGCGCAAAGCTGAATACCGGTTCGAGGGACTGGAACTGAACTTTGCCGGGCGCCTGAACGCCGACGCGCGCGGGCGCGCCGGTGGCGAGATGACAGTGCGTGCGGTCAACTGGCGCGACAGGCTGGGCCGTGCGCGTGACGCCGGACAATTGCCCGAGGGGCTGGCCGACGCCTTGGAAACCGCCCTGACGATGGCCGCCGGGCTCAAGGGCAAGCCTGATACGCTGGACCTGTCGCTGGATTTCAACGAGGGGCGGGTCGCCTTTGGTTTGATCCCTCTGGGGGACGCCCCGCGCCTGCATCTGCCGTAATAGCGCTTCCCCCTTGCGCAGGGGCGCAGAGGGGTCGACAGTTGTCCCATGACTGACACGCTTTTTGCACGCATCGACGCCGCCCGCGACGATTTGATCGCGCTCACCCAAGACCTTGTCCGCCTGCCCACGCTGAACCCGCCGGGCGCGCTGTATCATGACATCTGCGCCTATCTGGAGCGCAGGCTGGCCGCCTCGGGGTTTGACTGTCAGATGATCCGCGCAACGGGTGCGCCCGGTGACAGCGACCGCTATCCCCGCTGGAACGTCATCGCCCGCCGCGAGGGCACCCGCCCCGGCGAATGCATGCATTTCAACTCTCATATCGACGTGGTCGAGGTCGGCCGTGGCTGGACCTATGAGCCGTTCGGGGCCGTGCTGGACGGCGACCGGATCTATGGCCGCGGCACCTGCGACATGAAAGGCGGGCTGGCCGCGTCGATCATCGCTGCCGAGTGTTTCATCGCCGAACACCCCGACTATGCGGGCGCAATCGAGATTTCCGGCACGGCGGATGAGGAAACCGGCGGCTATGGCGGCGTCGCGCATCTGGCACATCTAGGGTTCTTTTCGCCGGACCGGGTGCAGCACGTCATCATCCCCGAACCTCTCAACAAGGACCGTATCTGCCTTGGCCATCGCGGTGCATGGTGGGCCGAGATCGAGACAAAAGGGGAGATTGCCCATGGTTCGATGCCCTTTCTTGGTGATTGCGCCGTGCGCCATATGGGGGCGGTGATGCGAGCCTTTGAGGACCGGCTGTTTCCGGCGCTGACAACCCGCGAAACCGCAATGCCCGTCACGCCAGAGGCAGCCCGGCAGTCCACGCTCAACATCAATTCGATCCACGGCGGCGAGGCGGAACTGGAGGATTTCACCGGCCTGCCTGCGCCCAATGTGCCGGACAGCTGCCGCATGGTGATCGACCGGCGGTTCCTTGTCGAAGAGGCCTATGACGAGGTGCGCGGAGAGGTCATCGCCATGCTGGACGACCTCAAGGCCAACCGCCCCCGGTTTGACTACACCATCCGCGACATCAACCGCATCGACCCGTCGATGACCCCGCAGGAGGCGCCGATTGTGACAACCGTGGCCTCTGCGATTCAGGATGTGATGGGCGCAGCGCCCGCCTATGTCGCATCACCCGGCTCCTATGATCAGAAACACATCGACCGAATCGGGCGGCTGAAAAACTGCATCGCCTACGGGCCGGGCGTGCTGGAACTGGCGCATAAACCGGACGAATGGGTAGGCGTGACGGACATGCTGGACAGTGCCAAGGTCATGGCGCGCAGTTTGGAAACGCTGCTCTTGCCAGAGGCGTGACGCCAATGGGACGGTGGGCGGGGCGCCTTTCGGCAAAGCCGAAACAGCGTCCGCCCAACGTCTGACGCGCGTCAGACACCGATATTGTCGATCAAACGCACGCCCGCCAGCCACGCCGCCACCAGCAGGCGCGCGGGCTTGTCCGGTCGCTCCAGTTGCGACAGGTCCTCATTGGCCCGCAGGTCCAGATATTCGACCTTTGTGAATCCCGCCGACGCCAGACGTGCCTCAGCCTTGGGGCGCAGGTCCGACGCCGCCAGCCCGGCGCGCAACCCCTCTGCCATCTCTTCCAGCGCCTCGTTCAGCGCCGCCGCGCGACCGCGCGCCATGTCAGACAACAACAGGTTCCGTGACGACATTGCCAGCCCGTCAATCTCTCGGATGGTCGGACAACCGACGATCTGACAGGGGATGTTCAGATCCGCCACCAGCCGCCGCACCACCTGCACCTGCTGCCAGTCCTTCTCGCCAAAGAACGCCTGATCGGCGGAGGTCTGCAACAGCAGCTTGGTCACCACGGTTGCGACCCCGTCGAAATGTCCGGGCCGGTACGCGCCGCACAGCACGTCCGTCAGGCCACTGACCGACACGCCGGTCGCGAACCCCTGCGGGTACATCTCATCGCCATCCGGCACAAAAATCGCGTCGACCGCAAAACGCGCCAGCTTGGCCGCGTCGTCATGTTCGGTGCGCGGATAGTTCTCATAGTCCTCGGGGCTGTTGAACTGCTTGGGGTTCACAAAGATCGTCACGATCACCCGGTCGCAACGCTCTTTTGCCGCCGCCACAAGACTGAGGTGTCCGTCATGCAGCGCGCCCATCGTGGGCACCGCGCCAACCGTTTCACCGGCCCGGTGCCAAGCGGTAGTCATCGCGCGCAACTCGGCAACCGAACGAACGATAGGGGCAATCACGCTTTTGGCTCCGGCACGGCGTCGCCAAAGATATGCGCCGGCCCCGGAAAGCGGCGCGCGCGGACGTCTTCGGCATAGGCGGCGATCGCCGCCTCGCCGTCCGCGCCCAGGGTGGCATAGCGTTTCACGAACTTGGCCTTGAAAGCTGTGAACAGTCCCAGCATGTCGTCGACGACCAAAATCTGTCCGTCGCAGCCTGCGCTGGCTCCGATTCCGATGGTCGGGATCGACACCTCTGCCGTCACCGCATCCGCCAAGGTCGCCGGCACCTTTTCCAGCACCACGGCGAAGGCCCCGGCCTTGGCCACCGCCATGGCATCCGCCATCAGCGCGTCACCCGCCGCGCCACGGCCCTGCACCTTGTAGCCGCCCAGCGTGTTGATCGCCTGCGGCGTCAGGCCGATGTGCGCCATGACCGGCACGCCGCGTTTCACAAGAAAGGCAATCGTCGCTGCCATCTCGACCCCGCCTTCCAGTTTGACCGCGCCCGCGCCCGTCTCTGCCATCAACCGGGCCGCGTTGCGAAACGCCTGTTGCGGGCTTTCTTCGTAGGACCCGAACGGCATGTCGATCACCATCATGGCCGCCTGCAACCCGCGCGCCACCGCCTGCCCGTGCAGGATCATCATTTCCATCGTGACACCCAGCGTCGACGGCAGGCCGTGCAGCACCATCCCGACGCTATCGCCCACCAGCACAAAGTCGCAATGCGCATCCATCATCTGCGCCATCGGCGTCGTGTAGGCGGTCAGGCTGACCAGCGGCGTGCCCCCTTTGCGGGCGCGAATATCGTCCGGCATCGGCGCTCTTTTCTTTGCGGTCGCGCTCATGGTCTCATCCTCCCGTTCAACGCTGCGCAAGGTCCGGAGGCTCAGGCACCAGATCGCGCAACAAAATTGCGCACCGCCCTATCATTTGCCGCGCCGCAGAACCAGAGGGCAAATGCAGGCCGCGCTTGATCACGCGGCCCCAAAGCGCAACACTCGGGCCAAAGTAACCGGGAGCCCCACCATGATCCTCCGCCTGACCCTTGCCGCCGCTCTGCTCAGCGGCACCGCAGCCCTTGCGCAGCAGACCGACCTGACCCTTGCGATCCAGTTGGAACCGCCGCACCTTGACCCGACCTCTGCCGCCGCCGGGGCCATCGACAGCGTGCTGTATTCCAATGTCTTCGAGGGGTTGACCCGCTTTACAGAGACCGGCGCCATCGTCCCCGGCCTTGCGCGCGAGTGGGAAATTTCCGAGGACGGGCTGACCTATACCTTTCACCTCGCCGAGGGCGTGACATTTCACGACGGCACCCGCTTTGACGCCGAGGACGTGAAGTTCAGCCTCGACCGCGCCCGCGCCGAGGACAGCACAAACGCGCAAAAAGCGCTGTACACCGGCATCAGTGACGTCACGGTTATCGACCCGATGACCGTGCAACTGACGCTGGACGCGCCCAACGGCAACTTGTTGTTCAATCTGGCCTGGGGCGACGCGGTGATCGTGGCCCCCGAAAGCATCGACGAGATCAAGCAGACCCCCATCGGCACCGGCCCGTTCAAGTTCGAAGAATGGAAGCAAGGCGACAGTATCACGCTGGTGCAGAATGCCGACTACTGGGGAGAGGCCCCCTATCTGACCAAGGCGACGTTCAAGTTCATCTCGGACCCCACGGCAGCCTTTGCCGCGATGATGGCGCAGGACGTCGACGCCTTTTCCGGCTTTCCCGCACCCGAAAACCTGCCCCAGTTCGAGGTCGATCCGCGTTTCACCGTCATCAAGGGATCGTCCGAGGGCGAGACCATCCTTGCGATGAACAACAAGCAGCCGCCCTTCGACAACCCGATGGTCAGAGAGGCCCTGTCCCACGCCATCGACCGGCAAGCGATTATCGACGGCGCAATGTTCGGCCTTGGCACGCCCATTGGCACCCATTTTGCCCCGCACAACCCCGATTACGTCGATCTGACCGGCCTGTCCGTTTATGACCCCGACCGCGCGCGGATGTTGCTGGTGGATGCGGGCTATGCCGAGGGGTTCACAACCACCCTGAAACTGCCGCCGCCCTCCTACGCCCGTCGTGGCGGTGAAATCATCGCCTCGCAACTGCGCAACGTCGGCATCGAGACGGAGATCACCAACCTTGAATGGGCGCAGTGGCTGGAAGAGGTATTTCGCGGCAAGGATTTCGGCCTGACCATCGTCAGCCATACCGAACCTTTCGATATCGGCATCTATGCCCGGCCCGATTACTACTTTCAGTATGACAACCCCGAGTTTCAGGCCCTGATGAAGCTGCTCAACGCCACGACGGCCCCCAGCGCGCGCTCTGACATGCTGGCCGAGGCGCAGACGATCATCGCGAAGGACTATGTCAACGGCTACCTGTTCCAACTGGCCTTTCCCACGGTTGCCGATGCCCGGCTGGAAGGGCTGTGGCCGAACCAGCCGACACAGGCGAACGACCTGACCAAAGTGCGCTGGACCCAATAAGGACGACACCTGCAAAACGACACCCGGACCGCAGCCCATACGGGAATGGGGTCCGGCATCCCCCCATGTGGCACCTCGCGTTGGCAAGCCCCACGCAGAACAGTATCCCGAGCGAACCAGACGGAGATGGTCAGATGCCCCAAGCGACAGTCACAGATTTTGTCCGTCCTCTTGCCGTGCTTCTTGCCTGTGCTCTGGGCCTGTCTCTTATGCAGACGACATTAGTCCGCGCCGCGACGATCGAGGCAGGAGATGGGGAGCCCTGCATGATTCAATTCAGGGGCACGATCGAAGTTGGCGATTTCGAAAAACTCGAGATCGCCAATGACGCCTTTTCGGACAAAGTCAGGTCTGGCCAAGTCAGCGATGCAGCTGTCGAAAAGGTTCGCACAGGAGCGCGGCTCGTTTGTCTAGATAGCGACGGCGGCCATCTGATAGAAGGCACCAAAATTGCGAACGAAATCCGTGCTCGCCAATATCCCACCTACATCGGCGACGGCAGCCAGTGTTATTCGATATGCGCCATCATCTTCATGATGGGCAATCAGGAATATCCAGGCGCAAAGCTTCCCGAAGACAGGTTCAAATACCACAGGACATTGCACATAGGCGGCGATCTGGCCTTTCACAGCCCCTCGCTCAAGATCCAGCCCAACCAGCAGTATTCCTCTGAAGCCATTGAAAAGGCCTATGCCCTTGGTATTGAAAGCATGCTGGAGGTCGTCCGGACCTCCGCCATGCTGCGTCCGTTCAAGACACGGCCGATGATCCACCCCGAGCTAGTGGAAAAGATGCTCGCCACCCCCGGCGATGAGCTTTTCCACATTCGAACGTTGGAACAGGTCCTGAACTGGGAGATCAACCTGGACGGGTTGAGGCCACTTTATCCGCAACGAAATTTGCAGTTGCAGATGGGGTGCGAAAACAGTCTGGTGCACGGCTATCTTTTGCCGTCCGAGCGCAGCTACGGATATTACACCCCCTCGATGATGACCAAAGCTGTGTTTGGCTTTGAGCGGATTCTCGGCGCGGACCGCTTGTTCGAAATTGGCCCGCCATTTGAAAACGGGGCCACCGAGATTTTCAGCTTTCGGTATTTGGAGCTGCCCGTGGAATGTCAGATCAAGCTATACCCCGATCGTGTTGAAATCTGCGGTGATGATCCGTACCTCAGCACTCCGATTGGCGATTGTGCCGCAGGTGAGTTTGAGGCTTTCCCGCCTGAAACCCGCTTTCATCCGTTGACCGAATTCGCGGCCCTACGGGACGCACCGGTCGCCGCAGACGTCATCCGCAAGGCGCGCTGCACATTGCTTGCGCCCTCGGGGGCCGTTCTGCGCGATGAGACCTGCACACAATCCGTCGATTTGGTCGATGACCCGGTGCGCCCGCACCTTCGCCATACCTTGCGCTGGTCCTCTGGCGCCGTGACCGTGATTGAGATCACGATCCACATGCCCTCTGAGACATCCGCAACCGATCTATACTTCGTCGACAATGTGGCCGCCCTCCCGGAGGGCAACGGTAACCGATGCCTGCGCCGGATGTCGGATGGGCAGGTCGTCTGCGTCGGCGGTCTCTGACAGGTACCATCCCACCCTTTCGCGTTTCAGCCCTGCCGCCCAGCCATCACACAAAGACCTACCTCATGCGCAACGACATCCCTGGCTTTACACCCGCTCTGGCCACCCTAGACGGCCAGAGCATCGCCTATGAGACCGGCGGACATGGCCCACCGCTGCTGCTCTTGCACGGCTTTCCGCAGACCCGTGCGATGTGGGCCGAGGTCGCGCCGCTGTTGGCGAAGGATTTCACCGTCATCTGCCCTGATCTGCGCGGCTACGGCGAAAGCGGTAAACCAACGGGCGTGGGCAACTACAGCTTTCGGGAAATGGCCCGTGATCAGGTGTCGCTGATGCGACACCTTGGACATGAGTCATTTCATGTGGCTGGACACGACCGGGGCGGGCGCACCGCGCATCGCATGGCGCTGGATGCGCCGCAGACCGTGCGTACCCTGACCGTCATGGACATCGTCCCCACGCACCGCTTACTGAACGACCTGACCTACAAGGTCGCCAAGGCCTATTACCACTGGTTCTTCCTCGCCCAGCCGGAACCCTTTCCGGAAAACATGATCGCAGCCAACCCGAACGCCTACTACGAAAGCTGCCTGCTGGGCTTTGGCAAGGCGACCCTGGCCGATTTCAGACCAGCACAACTAGCCGCCTACCGCGCAGCATGGGCGGACCCCGCGTGTCGCCGCGCCATGTGCGACGACTACCGCGCGGCCATAGAGGTTGATTTCGACCTTGATGCTGCGGACCTGAACCGTCGCGTTCCCTGCCCCGCCTTTGTCCTTTTCGGGGCCGACGGCGCGATGGCGCGCGCCTATGACGTGCCTGCCACATGGGCCGACCGGCTGTCTGACATGACCGCCCGCGCCATCCCCGGCGGGCATTTCTTTGTCGACCAGTCGCCGCAACAGACCGCCGACGCCCTGCGTGCCTTCCTGATCGAGTGACCTCTGGACGCCCGCCCTGCCCGCTCCTACGGTGCCGACCATGCTGGCCTACCTGACCCGACGTCTGACCTCGCTGATCCTCAGCCTCATTGCCGCCTCGGTAGTGATCTTCCTTGTGGTCGAGGTCGCCCCCGGCGATCCGGCCAGCTATATGCTGGGCATCAATGCACAGCCGGAAACCGTCGCCGCCCTGCGCGACGAACTGGGTCTCGATCAGCCGAAAATTCAACGCTATCTATCTTGGGTCGGCGGCATGCTGACCGGCGATTTCGGCCTGTCCTACACCTATCGCACCCCGGTGGCCGAGATGATCACGACCCGGCTGTGGATCTCACTGCCGCTGGCGCTCTATGCGCTGACGCTGGCGATCCTGCTGGCCTTTCCGGCGGGGTTGATCGCCGCCGCTACGCGCGGGCGCGCACCTGATTTCGGGATCATGGCGTTTTCGCAACTAGGCGTTGCGATCCCAAACTTCTGGTTTGCTATGCTGCTGGTGCTGGGTTTTGCGATCACATGGCGGATCTTTCCCTCCGGCGGCTTTCCCGGCTGGGACAACCCGCTCATGGCGATGCGCGCGCTGACCCTGCCTGCCGTGGCCCTTGCCCTGCCGCAGGCCGCCATTCTTGCCCGTGTGCTCCGGTCCTCCCTGATCGACGTGTTGGGAGAGGACTACATCCGCACCGCCCGCGCCAAGGGTCTGACCCGACGCCAGACCCTCTGGCGTCACGGGGTGCGCAATGCGCTTATCCCGGTGCTGACCATCATCGGACTGCAATTTTCCTTTCTCATCGCGGGCGGCATCATCATCGAACAGGTATTCTATCTGCCCGGTCTTGGGCGGTTGATCTTCCAATCCATCAGCCAACGGGACCTGATCGTCGTGGAATCCACCGTCATGCTGCTGGTCTTTGCCGTGATCCTCGTGAACTTTCTCACCGACCTCGCCTATGCGCTGGCCGACCCAAGGCTGCGCAAGGGATGAGCCGCAACCTGATCCTTGGCGGCGCGCTGACCGCGCTGTTTCTTGGCGCTGCCGCGCTGTCGTTTCTCTGGACACCGCACGATGTGGTGGCTCTGAACATCCCGGGCCGCCTGCAACCACCGGGCGGCGATCACCTGCTGGGCACCGATCATTTTGGGCGCGACATCCTGTCGATGCTGATGGTTGGCGCGCGCACCTCGATTGCCGTGGCACTGGTGGCGGTGGGCATCGGCATCACGATTGGCGTGCCGCTGGGTCTTGCCGCCGCCAGCCGCGCGGGCGGCTGGCTGGATGAGCTGATCTCACGCTCCGCCGACCTGATCTTTGCCTTTCCCAGCCTTGTCATCGCCATCCTGATCACCGCCGTCTTTGGCCCCGGCGCGGTGAACGCGATCCTCGCCATCGGGATTTTCAACATACCCGTTTTTGCCCGCCTCTCCCGTGGCGCAGCGCTAAGCCTCTGGACCCGCGAGTTCATCCTTGCCGCCCGTGTCGCTGGCAAGAACCGCGCCCGCATCAGCGCCGAACACATCCTGCCCAACATCGCCAATCTGCTGATCGTGCAAAGCACCATACAGTTCTCACTGGGCATCCTCGCCGAGGCGGGGCTCAGCTATGTCGGCCTTGGCGCGCAACCCCCGGTGCCGTCTTGGGGCCGGATGCTGGCCGACGCACAGACGCTGGTATCCCTTGCCCCGCATGTGGCGCTGATCCCCGGCCTGACGATTGTCTTTATGGTGTTGGGGTTGAACCTGCTGGGCGACGGGTTGCGCGATCATTTTGATCCGCGCCTGAAGGTGCTGCGCACATGACCGCACCGCTTCTACAGATCGACAGCCTGTCGGTGACGATCCATGGCAGGGCCATTCTCGATGGCATCGACCTGACCATTGCGCCGGGGGAAATCGTTGCCCTGACCGGCGAATCCGGCTCTGGCAAATCCATGACCGCGCTGGCAACCATCGGCCTGTTGCCGCAAGGCGCAAAGGCCACGGGGCGGCTATCTCTGGACGGCACAAATCTGTTGTCGCTGCCCGAACGCCAGCTATGCGAGGTGCGCGGCGGCGACATCGGCATGGTCTTTCAGGAACCGATGACCGCGCTCAACCCGGTGCAGACCATCGGCGCGCAAGTGGCCGAAACCATCCTGCAACACAGCCCCCGTATCCCGCGCGCAAAGGCACGGGACAAGGCGCGCGAGGCGCTGCACCGCTGCGGTCTGGACCTGCCGCTGTCACGTTTTCCGCACGAACTGTCGGGCGGCCAGCGTCAGCGCGTGGTGATCGCCATGGCCATTGCCCTGCGCCCCCGCCTGCTGATCGCGGACGAACCGACCACGGCGCTGGACGTGACCACGCAGGCACAGATCCTCGACCTGTTGCAGGACCTGACCCGGACCGAGGGCATGGCCCTGATGATGATCACCCATGACCTTGCCGTGGTGGCCAACATGGCCGACCGTATCGCCGTGATGCAGAACGGGCGGATTGTTGAAACCGGCCCCACAGCGCCCCTGCTGGCACAGCACAAACATCCCTACACGCAGGCGTTGTTTCAGGCTTCCAACCACCAGCCTCACCTGCCGCCACGCCCCGACAGCGGCCCGTTGCTACAGGCATCAGGCGTCACCTGCACCTATCCGCTGCCGCGCCCGCACCCCTTTGCGGCCAGACCCAGCTTTACCGCCGTGCAGGACGTCAGCTTTCACATCGGGCGCGGCGAACGAGTTGGTCTGGTGGGTGAGTCCGGTTGCGGCAAATCCACGCTGACGCGCGCCCTGCTGGGGCTGACCCCCATCGCGGCGGGCACCATCACGCTGGACGGCGACAAGGTCTTTACCGACCACAGGCCCAACCTGTCGGTGCGCCGCCGCATTCAGGTGGTTTTTCAGGACCCCTACGGCAGTTTCAACCCCCGCCACCGCGTCGCGCGCCTGATCACGGAACCTTTCCACCTGCTGCCCGACCCGCCACAGGGCACTGCCCGCGCTGACGCCGTGGCCGAGGCGCTGACCGCCGTGGGTCTGTCGCCCGACGACGCGCACAAACACATCCATGCCTTTTCCGGCGGCCAGCGCCAGCGTCTTGCCATCGCGCGCGCGCTGATCATCCGCCCTGAGTTGATCGTCTTTGACGAGGCCGTGTCGGCGCTGGATGTGCGGGTGCGGGCCCAGATCCTTGACCTGATGGCCGCCCTCAGCGCCTCTTACGGGCTGGCCTACCTGTTCATCAGCCACGATCTGTCGGTGGTGCGCGGGGTGACGGACCGGGTCATGGTCATGCGCGCCGGCCGCATTGTCGAGGAAGGCCCGACAGAGCGCGTCTTTACCGCGCCTGCCCACGCGTACACGCAAACCCTGCTGGCCGCCGCGCCGCAACTGCCCGCGCTTGCAGGCTGACGCACCGCGCTTGCAAATTGCTGGACCTTCCCGCGCCGGCACAGCAGGATGCCGCCAAAAGGGGAGGACACCATGCGTTTTGAAAACCGCCACGCGGTTGTCACCGGCGGCGCGTCCGGTATTGGCGCGGGCATTGCCCACCGCCTTGCCGCCGAGGGCGCACGGGTCACGGTCTGGGACATCAGCGAGGCGAACCTTGCCGCCATGGAGGATCAGGCCAACATCCGCACCCGCCAGATCGACGTGACCGATCCCGCTGCTGTTACCGCCGCCATGGCGGAGGATCAGACGGCGATGGGCGGGCTGGATACGCTGGTCTGTTCGGCGGGCATCACCGGCCCCAACACCACAGTCATCGAATACCCCACCGACGCGTGGCGGCAGGTCTTTGACCTCAACGTCCACGGGCTGTTCTATTGCAACCGCGCGGCGGCGGCGCTGATGCGGCCCGCTGGGTTTGGCCGGATCGTCAACATGGCCTCTATCGCAGGCAAAGAGGGCAACCCCAACGCCTCGGCCTATTCCGCCTCCAAGGCGGCTGTGATCGGCCTGACCAAATCGTTGGGCAAGGAACTGGCCGACACGCGCATCACCGTCAACGCCATCGCGCCCGCTGCCGTGCACACTGCGATCTTTGACCAGATGAGCGATGAGTTCATCGCCTACATGAAATCCAAGATCCCGATGGGCCGCTTTGGCACCATCGAGGAAATCACCGCCATGGCCTGCTGGCTGGCATCGGATGAGGCGAGCTTTTCCACCGGGGCGGTCTTTGACCAGTCCGGCGGGCGGGCGGTCTACTAGGGAGGGCACCATGAGACTACAGGGCAAACGCGCCATCGTCACCGGGGGTGGATCTGGCTTTGGCGAGGGGATCGCCGCCCGTTTTGCCGCCGAGGGCGCGCAGGTGGTCATCGCCGACATCAACATGGAGAACGCCCGTAGGGTTGCGGGCGAGACCGGGGGGCATGCGCTGCACGCCGATGTTTCTGATCCGGCCAGCGTCACCAATCTGATGGCCGAAGCTAACGATCTAATGGGCGGCATCGACATCCTTGTGAACAACGCGGGCATCACCCATCTGCCCGCGTTGATGGAGGATGTGAGCGAGGAGGACTTTGACCGGGTCTTTGCGGTCAATTGCAAATCGGTCTACCTGACCGCCCGCGCCTTGGTGCCTCAGATGAAAGCGCAGGGGGCGGGGGCGATCCTGAACGTGGCCTCGACGGCGGGGGTGTCGCCCCGTCCCAGGCTGAACTGGTACAACGCCTCGAAAGGGTGGATGAACACGGCGACCAAGGCGATGGCGGTGGAGCTGGCGCCCTCGGGCATCCGGGTGAACGCGCTCAATCCGGTGGCTGGCGAGACGCCGCTTTTGGCGAGCTTCATGGGGGAGGACACGCCGGAGATGCGGGCGAAATTTCTGGCGACCATTCCGCTGGGGAGGTTCTCGACCCCGCGGGATCTGGCCAATGCGGCGCTGTTCTTGTGCTCGGATGAGGCGGATATGATCACCGGGACCTGTCTGGAGGTGGATGGGGGGCGGTGTATTTAGGGTGTCCACGCGTGGACAGCGGGACGCCTATGTAAAATCAATGGGTTACAGAGACGAATTTACAAAGCCTTCATACTTGGCCCGTTGATCCGCCCGCCGGAAAGGCCCGGAGTCTGCCTGACGCCCCTTGGCATCAGGTGCGCTTTGCCGCTAGCTTTGACGGGGGGAGGGCAGGATGGCCAACAATCGCAAAACGCTGAAGGACATCAAGGGCGACACCCCGTGGACGGACGCCGAGGAACGGGTGATCGCCGAGGCCCCGGACGGCCACGTCGTTCTGGGAATGGACCGCCCGGAAGAAGAGGGCGCGGCCCCGGAGGTGCGCGCCGAATTGATCCGCCATATCGTGCTGGGCGGCTGCAAAGAGCTGCGCCTGCCGGAACGGTCCATCGCTGTGATGGGCGCGCGGATCACCGGCCTGCTGGACCTAGACGGGATCGACACCCCGCGTGCCCTGCGCCTTTTTTGCTGCCGTTTTGATCAGAGGCCGAACCTGAGCGATGCCAAGCTGGGTGGGGTTTACCTGCCCGGCTGCGCCCTGCCGGGATTAAATGCGCAGCGGTTGCGCTGTGACAAAAACTTGTTTCTTGACAAACGCTTTCACAGCAAGGGCACGGTTGATCTGAAAGGGGCGCGGATCTCCGGACAGTTGGCCTGCGTCGGCGGGCGGTTTGAGACACCAGACGGCATCGCGTTGAATGGTAATGCTTTGCAGGTGGGGGCAGGTGCCTTACTGCGGGACGGGTTTCACGCGTTGGGGACAGTGAACCTGACGGGTGCACAGATCACCGGACAGTTGGACTGTACCGGTGGGCGGTTCGAGACACCCGACGGCATGGCGCTGAATGGCGATGCCATGCAGGTGGGCGCAGATGTCTTTCTGCGGGACGGGTTTCACGCCACGGGGAAAGTGAACCTCATGCATTCACGAGTTGCCGGTAGTTTGACAGCCGAAGCAGGACGGTTCGAAGGCGGGTTTCATGCCGAAGGGCTGCATGTGGGCGCGGCGCTGTACTGGCGCGGGTTAAAAGGATTTTCCGGGCCGCTTGACCTTGACGATGCGCATCTGGGGCGGCTGTGTGATGACGCGGAAAGCTGGCAGGGGGTCAAGCCGCTGCACATCTCCGGCTTGCGCTATGAGCGGCTGGACAGCGGGATGAGTATTGGTGAGCGGCTGAGATGGCTGAGCCGAAAGGCGGAGCGGCGGATAGACCCGGCGTTTGGCGATTTGGTCGAGGAACAGGGAGGCAAACGGCACGTCCCGCCGCCCTTCATTCGCGGCGCTTACAAGAAACAATGTGATCCACAGCCCTATACCCAGCTTGCCAAGGTGTTGCGCGCTCAGGGGGTCACGCAGGGGGCCGCGCGGGTTCTGGAAATGCGGGACAAACGTGTGCGCCGGGCCAGCTATCACCGGGCGATGGCACAGCAGGACGGCACTTGGCGCGCAGGCTGGGCGGGGCAGATGGCCGCCGTGATGCGCCCGGTGGACTGGTTGTTCGAATATGTCTTTGGTTATGGCCACAAACCGGGGCGGGCGCTGTACTGGGTTGCGGGGCTGTGGCTGCTGACCACGGCATTGTATGCGCAGGTCTGGGCAGTGGACCAGATGGCCCCGGAATCGGCCATTGTGCTGACCTCATCCGGCTGGATCGACGCGGTTCATGCGTATGAGGCCGACACGGCGGGGCCGCTGCCGCTGGCCCTGTGGAAGGGCCATGCCGCCTCTCAGGATTATGAAACCTTCAACGCCGCGCTCTATGCGCTGGATGTGTTTATCCCGCTGGATGCCTTGGGGCAGGAGTCCGCTTGGGCCCCCTCCCCCGTCCGGGGCGGTTGGGGCACGTTCGGTTTTTACGCCAAGCCTGCGTTGCAGATTGCCGGTTGGCTGATCACGGCGGTGGGGGCTGCGGCGCTGACCGGATTGGTGGGGCGCAAGGATTGAGGGGCATGGACGTGATGAGAGGGCTGTTCACAGATGGCCGCGAAAACACAACGCGGGATTTGTTTGAAAATCTGACCGGATTTTGCCCGCCTTCGGGTTAACACTGTCAAAACAAAGGGGTGCATTGCCTGATCGCGGCGGTTGCGCCGCAGGAATTGCATATTTTTGTGACACATTACACAGTGAGACAGGGCGCTTTGACAATCGCCCCTGATCACCCAAGGCACCGGACAGGTGACGGCGTTTGAAGGGATGCAGTGGATGGGGTTTTCTTGGCGGCGTTCTTTGTACGACACGCCCATGATCAAGCTGGCCTGGGCCCTGCCCACCCTGATTTCCGTTGGTCTGGTGGGCGCAAGCGCGCAGGCGGACTTTACCATGCCCGCGCCATTTCTGATCATATTCGTGAGCGTTGTCCTTGCCGGATCCTTTGGCGGGCAGCGCACCGGGTTTGTTGCCGGGCTTATCGCCGCGCTGTTTGTCGTCAAGTCGTATTTCGATCAGTTTGGCCCCGCCACGTTGACAGGTGGCGTGCTGCAAGTGGTCATTGGGTCGGTCTTGTTCTTTCTGATAGGAACACTGCTTGGGCGATTGAGAGATCAGCGGGACGCCAGCATGCTTGCCCTTCGCAATCATGAGCAAAATCTTGAAATCTTATTGCAAAAGGAATTTGCGGAACGGTCCAGGCAAGAAGCCATTGTGGCAGAGCGCGAAGCGCAGTTGGTGACCGCGACCCGGATCGCGGGCCTTGGGCATTTCTCGTTCGAAGCCTTCACCGGCAATTGCAACTACTGCTCTGAACAACACGCCGCCAATCTGGGCATGACACCCCAGCAATTCATAGAGATTGCCAAAGGCAACGGGCCGCAGTTGCCGCATGTCCACCCCGACGACCGGGCGATTGTGATGGCGGCGATTGAGAAGCTCAACTCTGGCGAGAGCCAGACCTTTGAATACCGCCTGTTGGACGCAAAGGGTGAGGTTCGGTACATCCGCCAGATCGAGGTGCCACGGTCCGATGAGACCGGAAAGGTGGTCGAGCACATCGGCACCAGCATGGACATGACCGATCTGCGCCAAGCCGAGGCGCGGGTGCGCCAGTCGCAGCGGATCGAGGTCATCGGCACGCTGACCGGGGGTGTGGCGCATGACTTCAATAACCTGCTGGCGGTGATCCTTGGCAATCTTGAACTGTGTCTGGAACTGGACCGGGAAGAGGATCGCAGGGAGCTTATCCAGGCTGCCATCAAGGCGACGGTGCGGGGCGCGGGCCTGACCCACAACCTGCTCAGCTTTGCCCGGCGGGCGCATCTGGAACCCAAGCGGATCAACCTGAACCAGACCATTCAGGATACGATGACATGGGGATCACGGGTGTTGCCCAAGACGATTGCCCTTGAGAACTCGCTGATGGCGGGGCTTTGGGATGTGGAACTGGATGCGACCTCGGCGGAGAATGCGATCATCAACATCCTGCTGAACGCGCGGGATGCGATGCCGGACGGCGGCAGGGTCACGATCGAGACCGCCAATATGCGGATCGGCGAAGAGTATGTGACCGAGCGGGAAGAGGACATCGAACCGGGCCGGTACGTGATGCTGGCGATCAGCGACACGGGCCACGGCATCGCCGCCGACAAGTTGGACAGTATCTTTGAGCCGTTCTACACCGATAAGCCAGTTGGCGAGGGGTCCGGGCTGGGGCTGTCGATGGTGCAGGGCTTTATCAAGCAGTCAGGTGGCGCGATCCGGGTCTACTCCGAGGTCGGCGTCGGGACGACGTTCAAGCTGTACTTCAAGGCCGCTGAGAAGCACGAGCACGAGGCGAGGGCCGAGCCGCAAAAGACCTTGCAGCCGCCAAGCGGAAAGACATCGGTCCTTGTCGCCGAGGACGAGATGGACGTGATGCGTATTCTGAAGCGCACGCTGGAAGACGCGGGCTATGACGTCACCACCGCAATGACGGGCGATGAGGCATTGGAGATATACCAAAGCCTTGGCCCGTTTGACCTGCTGATTACCGATGTGGTGATGCCCGGCGCGACTCTGGGGCCGGCATTGGCCAAGGCTGTCCGGGTGATGGACCCGGATTTGCCGTGCATTTTCCTGTCCGGGTACGCCGCCGAAGCGACGGTCCACGGCAATGGGTTAAAGCCATCGGATGTCCGCTTGATGAAACCGATTGGCCGTGCGGACCTGCTGCACGCCGTGTCCAATGCCCTGCGGGATGCCAAACCGAACCGTTGAGAAGGCCGCAGGGTCTGAGGGGTTGCGCGCGGGCGGATGCGCGGGGATGGTGCGGGATGTGCAGCACAGGAGATCCCCGATGCGTCCCGGATCCAAGAACCTGATCACCGATGTTGCCGGTCTGCGCGTGGGCAATGCGCAGGATGCGCGGATCAAGAGTGGCTGCACGGTGGTGACGGCGGAGGCACCCTTTGCCGCCTCTGTCTCTGTCATGGGGGGCGCACCGGGTACGCGGGAAACCGATCTGCTGGCCCCGGACAAATCGGTGCAGGCGGTCCATGCGCTGGTGCTGTCGGGGGGCAGCGCCTTTGGGCTGGCCGCGGCGCAGGGGGTGATGGATGCCTTGCACGCGCAGGGCAAGGGGTTTGAGATATTCTCGGCGCGGGTGCCGATTGTCCCGGCGGCGATCCTGTTCGATCTGCTGAACGGCGGCGACAAGGAATGGGGTGACAACCCCTACCCGGCCTTGGGGCGGCGGGCCTTGGCGGCGGCGTCACCCGAGTTTGATCTTGGCACGTTCGGGGCCGGTGCGGGGGCGCAGACGGCGCAGCACAAGGGCGGGCTTGGGTCCGCCAGTCTGGTTCTGGACAGCGGGATCACCGTGGGCGCTCTGGTGGCGGTGAACCCGATGGGCAGTGTGACAACGCCCTCGGGGCGACAGTTCTGGGCGGCCCCGTTTGAGGTGGGGGATGAATTCGGCGGCTTGGGCGTGGACCCGGCGCCGGGATTGGTCCTGCCCCCCAGCCGCAAGGTGGCGGCAATGGCGGAGCAGGGCAATACGACGATTGCCGTTGTGGCGACCGATGCGGCGCTGGACAAGGCGCAGTGTCACCGGGTGGCGGTGGCGGCGCATGACGGCATGGCGCGGGCGATCCTGCCAGCGCATAGCCCGATGGACGGCGATCTGGTCTTTGCCGCAGCGACCGGGGCCAAGGCGCTGTCCGACCCGATGGCACAGGTGGCGATGATCGGCCACGCGGCGAGCGTTTGCCTGAGCCGCGCCATTGCCCGCGCGGTATGGGAGGCGCGGGCCGAAGCGGGCGATACCTTGCCAACATTGCGTCAGGAGTTGGGGTTGGCGGCGGGGTAAACCCCGCCCTACGGCGTGCGGCGTGTGTCAGGCGGTGGATGGCGGGTGATCAGCGCAGCTTTGGCGGCTTGTCAGGGTCGGACCCCGGCGCGATCTGTTCGAGTTTCGCAGGTTTGGGCGGTTCCGGCAGGTCAAAGCGCAGCGCGACACCGGCAAGGAGCGCCGTGGTGGCGTCACTGTCCGCCAGAAAGGTCACGTCCAGCGCACCCGCCTCCAGCCCCGAGAACACCAACGCCTCATTGATGGCCCCGGCGAGGGCGCGTTCGGCCCCGGGGGTTGTGCCGGTCAGGCCCAGCAGGTGCCCGCGCGTGCCGTCATCATAGATCACCTCTGCCAGATAGGCCTTGCGGGCCAGACCGGCGGCGGTGGCAAGGCGGGAGTCCAATGCGGTGACAAGTTGTTCAGGCACGCGAGGGGCGCGAAATTCGGACGGACGGGCCTGTGCCTCTTGCGGGCCGGTGCCGAGGGTTTCAACCAGCCACGACAGCGCCTCTGGCGGCAACAGGATCTGCGAGGGCGCGGTTTCAAGGTTCAGCGCAAGGCCGATGCCCTGCCCCGCCACCATGCTGGCCAGCGCGCGGCCTGACAGCGCCGCGTAAGGCACGGCGCGCCCGGCGAAGGCGGACAGGCGGTCCTCACGATCAAAGGCCAGCAGGAACCGCGCATCGCCGAGATCGAAGAGTTCAGGAGAGATGGCGTCACCCTCCGGTTCCTCTGTCAGCATCAGGAAGAGTTCGGTGCTGGCGAGGCGGTCGTAATAGCGCAGGCGGGTGGCGTCATCCTCTGGGGTGGCCTCCATCGCTGCGTGGGCGCGGTCCAGTTCTGTCAGGGTCTCATCATTCATGCCAGCACCTCTTTGATGCGGGTTCTGAGGACCGGCAAGAGATCTGCCTCGAACCAGGGATTGCGTTTCAGCCATGCGGTATTGCGCCAAGACGGATGCGGCAAGGGCATGGCGTCGGGCGAAAAGTCGCGCCAGCGGGTGACGGTGTCGGTCACGCCGGTTTTGACGCCAAGGTGCCATTTCTGCGCGTAGCCGCCGATGAGCAGGGTCAGGCGCACCTCGGGCAGCGCCGCCATGACCTGTGCGCGCCATGTGCGGGCGCAGATCGGCGGCGGCGGCAGGTCTGATCCCTTGCGGTAGCCTGGAAAGCAAAAGCCCATCGGCACAATGGCGACGCGGGTGTCATCGTAAAAGGTGGCGCTGTCGATCCCCAGCCAGTCGCGCAAGCGGTCGCCCGAGGGGTCGGTGAACGGCAGACCGGACAGGTGTACCTTCATCCCCGGCGCTTGCCCGGCGATCAGCAGCCGCGCCGAGGCGGCCGCGCGCAGGACCGGGCGCGGCGCGTGGGCGGTTTCTGTCGCGGCAAAGCGGTCAGCGCAAAGGCGGCAGGCGCGGATCTCTGTCAGCAGGTTGTCCATGTGGCGGACCCTACAGGCCGCGCGGGATGAGGTCACGTTGGCGCGGGGCGCGGGCATTCATTTCGACACTTGTCGAAATAAAGCTTGCACAGCGCGTTTATTTCGACAACGTTAGAAATATGAAAATGATTGAGTCCCCCGCCCTCACCGTCGAAACCGCCGCCTCCAAGTTCGCGGCGCTTGGCTCTGAACAACGTTTGCAGGTGCTGCACACTCTGGTGCGCGCAGGTCGTGACGGGCTGAGCATCGGCGCGCTGGGTGAGCGCACCGGGATCACCGGGTCGACCCTCACCCACCACCTGAAAATCCTCTCTGCCGCCGGTCTTGTGACACAGGCGCGGCAGGGGCGGTCCACCATCTGCGCGGCGGCTGACTATTCCGAGGTCGAGGCGCTGTCCGATTACCTGCTGCGCCAGTGCTGCGCCGATGCCACCACCTGCCACAAGGATGCCGATCATGGCTGATACAACGACAACCGCAACCCGCCGCCTGCCCCCGGTTTCCAAGGTCTGGCTGGTCATCGTCGGCATTCTGGCGCTGGTCGCGCTGCTGGACTGGCCGCAGTTCCCCGAGACGGTGCGGTTCACGTGGGAGGCGCTGCTGGGCACCGCGCCGTTTATCCTGTTTGCCGTGCTGGCCGTCGCCTACATGAAGGCGACCGGGGCCGAGACGCTGCTGGCCAAGGCGTTCGAGGGGCGCGAGGTGCGGATGATCTTTCTGGCCGCCGCGCTTGGCGGGCTTTCGCCGTTCTGCTCCTGCGAGGTGATCCCGTTTATCGCCGCCCTGCTGGCGGTGGGCGCGCCGTTGGCGGCGGTCATGGCCTTTTGGCTGGCCTCGCCGCTGATGGACCCGGCGATGTTCCTGATCACCGCGGGCACGCTGGGCTGGTCCTTTGCCGTGGCCAAGGCGCTGGCGGCGGTCGGATTGGGTCTGCTGGGCGGGTTCGGCACCCGCGCGCTGGCCAACAGCGCGGTGTTTCGTGATCCGCTGCGGGAGAAACCGCAGGTGGGCGGCTGCTGTGGCGTCAAGAAACCGTTTCAGGGCAAGCCGGTCTGGCAGTTCTGGCAGCACGGCGACCGGGTTGAGACGTTCCGGGACACCGGGCTGGAGAACGCGCTGTTCCTGCTGAAGTGGCTGACGCTGGCCTATGTGCTGGAGGCGCTGATGATCCACTATGTCCCGGCAGAGATGATCGCGGGCCTGCTGGGCGGCACTGGCATCATGCCGATCCTGATGGGCGCATTGGTCGGGGCCCCCGCCTACCTGAATGGTTATGCCGCCGTGCCGCTGGTCGATGCGCTGCTGGCGCAGGGCATGGCACCGGGGGCTGCCATGAGCTTTGTCATCGCGGGGGGCGTCAGTTGCATCCCCGCCGCCATCGCGGTCTGGGCGCTGGTCAAGCCAAGGATCTTCTTTGCCTATCTGGGCTGGGCGTTGATGGGGGCGATGATCGCCGGGCTGATATGGGGCGCGATTGCCTGAAAACCTTGGTTAACTGTTGACCAGTCGGGCCCCCACGCGGGGCCCGAATTGTTTTTGTTTCGCCGCAAGGTCATAATGTGAACAAATTATCTACCTAAATCACCCATACACCAAAGTACGAGGGAACCGAGGCACAACCGGGACGCCCAGATGTTAGAGTTCGACATGGTCAGCAAGTCCTTCTGGACAGGAACCCAGCGCAAGGTGATCCTTGACCGGGTGTCCTTTCGTGTCGAGATGGGGGAATCCCTTGGCATCCTTGCGCCCAACGGGACCGGAAAATCCACTGTCATCAAGATGATGGCCGGTCTGGAAAAACCCGATGAGGGTGAAATCCGGCGCACCTGCCGGGTGTCTTTTCCGCTGGGTTTCATGGGCGGCGTCGTCTCCAAGATCTCGGCCAAGGAAAACGCCCGTTTCATCGCCCGGCTCTACGGATTGGACCCCGACTATGTCGAATCTTTCTGCCGCTGGCTTTGCGACCTCAAGGAATACTTTGATCAACCTTTGGGCACCTATTCGTCCGGGATGCGCGCGCGGTTCACCTTTGCGCTGATGCTGGCGCTGGATTTTGATATGTACCTGATCGACGAGGGTATGCCGAACTCCACCGATGCGGGGTTTAACAAACGTGCCGGCGATATCCTTGCCGACCGGCTGCGGACCACGACGATCATCATCGTCTCACACCAGCCCAAGATACTGGAAAAATTCGCCCGCAAGGCGGCTGTCCTGATGGATGGCAAAATGCATATGTTCGACACATTGGAAGAAGCGAAACGGCTGTATGACTACGAAACCGAAAGCTAAGAAATTCCGCATTCGGCGTTCCCCGGCCGCACCCGCCTTGCCCGGAGAGAGACCAGCGCCGGACACCGGCAGCGCCGCGCGTGCCCCCGCCCTCGACCCGGCGGCACCGCCCCCGGCGGAGCTGCCCCCCGTGACCCCGCCAACGCAGGCCAGAGCGACGCCGCCCGCCGCGTCGCGCCCGCAATTTTCTAAACCCGCCTCTCCACCGGAGGTCCGCAGCGGTGAGGTCGCCTCGCCCCGTCAGGTGGCCGGTGAGATCGACATCGACAGCATCCGGGACGAGGGGCTGACCGGGCGACAGTTGCGAATGGCGCGGCGGGTGGCCAACAAACACGGGCTGAACCCGACCTCTGATTTCGACGCTGTGCGCCTGTTGCGGCAACGCGGGATCGATCCGTTCCAGCGCACCAATATGCTGGAACTCGTGCAGGCAGAGGCCGGTCCCAGACCGGAGCCCGCGCAACCGGTCAAACCCGACACCAAGGTGCAACTGCCACAGACAATAAAGCCTGAAAAGCAGCAGTTGCCGTCGACGGAAACCATCAGCCCGGCAGAGCGCCGCGCCGCTGAAATCCTGCAAATCCAGCGCGAACTGGCCGCCCGACGCCGCAAAAAGATGATGTTGTTGATGGTTCGGCTGGCGGCCTTTGTCCTGCTGCCAACGGTGCTGGCGGGGTATTATTTCTACGCCATGGCCACGCCGATGTATTCGACGAAATCGGAATTCCTGATCCTTAAGGCGGAAAACACCGGCGGCGCGATGGGCTCTTTGTTTTCTGGTACGCAGTTCGCGACCAATCAGGACGCCATCGCCGTGCAATCCTACCTGACCTCCAAGGACGCCATGCTGCGGCTGGACCGGGACGAAGGGTTCAAGGCGCATTTTTCGCAAGAGTTCATCGACCCGATCCAGCGACTGGACCCTGACCCCACCAACGAAGAAGCCTATGCGCTTTACAAGCGCCACATCGAGATCGGCTATGATCCCACCGAAGGCGTGGTGAAGATGGAAGTCATGGCCGCCAACCCGCAGACCGCGCGCGATTTCTCGCGGGCGCTGATCGGCTATGCAGAGGAACGCGTGGACAACCTGTCGTTCCGCAAGCGGTCCAATGCCGTCACCGACGCTGAACAGGGCCTTCTTGACGCAGAGGCTGGCCGCCGCGAGGCGCAGGAGAAACTGGTGCGCATGCAGCAGGACGGCAATGTGATTGACCCCGAGGGACGGATCGCCGCGCTGCGGTCGCAAATCAATACATATGAGCTGCAACTCCAGGAGAAACAGCTGCAACTACAGGCGCTTCTGGACAACAACCGTCCGAACCGCGCCAAGGTCGATGGCACCGAAGGTGACATTCGGCGGCTGGAGACGCTGCTGACACGGCTGAACCGCGAGATGACGACCGCAACCACGGGTGAGGAATCGCTGGCGGAAATTGCGGTGCAGATCAAACTGGCAGAGGCCGACCTCGCCACGCGCGACCTGATGCTGCAAACTGCGCTGGAGCGTTTGGAACAGGCGCGGCGTGATGCCGACAGTCAGGCGCGTTACCTGACCACCTCGGTTGAACCGGTCGCCTCCGAAGACCCGAGCTATCCACGCAAGTTCGAGAACACGATCCTTGCGTTCCTTATCTTTGGCGGCGTCTACCTGATGATCTCGCTCACGGCGTCGATCCTCCGGGAACAGGTCTCTACCTGAGGCGGGCGTCTGCGGGAGTCGCAGTTGCGTCCCTTTGAGCCCTTTGATCGCAAGGCAGGTTGCCGGGCCTGTGCGCCCTTTGGGGAAGCTGAATGGCTGGGCGGAGCCGACTGTAACGGCCAGTGCGCCCCTGCCTCCTGCCACGCGGATCGCCGACGGTCACACCGAAAAAGGAGTTTGAGCCGGAAACAGAGAATGGCCCCGTCAGACCCGTGAAAATGGCCTTCTGCCCGGTCATCGTCTTTCGCGTATTCGGTCTGGAAAGGCCCAAAAGCCGCACTGCGGCGCACTTTGGCCCGCGTCAGCGGCAGATGTTGTTGCGCCCCAGCCCCCCTCCGCCGCGCGCCCTGGGCGGCTCCCATCCGAGGCGTCATCGGGGTCACACATCTGGCCGAGAACCGGCGCATTCAGAAAGCCCCTTGCAGCCCTGGCCCCGTCCTTGCTAAAGGGGTCGACGGAGAGGTGGCCGAGTGGTCGAAGGCGCACGCCTGGAAAGTGTGTAGGCGGGAGACCGTCTCGAGGGTTCGAATCCCTTCCTCTCCGCCACAAGTCGCGATCAACAGACTGTTTTAACTCACTAAAATCTAGTTTCTGAAAATCCAATCCCTCAAGGCATCCCCCACTTGAACAGGGATTGCGTCGGACTTGCTCGGACCAAGGGCTTTTTATCCATCTCGGGGCCGCTGTGTTAACATGCGCGATCTTTCGAGAGATGCGGATGTCGGGCGCGGATCACGGCACAGGACTGATCGCTTGGCTTGTTCGCTGTGACTACAAAACGCCGATACTGGCCTTTCCTTGGGTGGAAACGGTCCGCAGTGACCAGGAGTTTCCCCTTGTCTGGACCAAGGGTGCAAACCGCGCCCCAGCCCAAAGGCAGACCCTTGGGTCCGGACCCACAGGCACCAGGTGTTGCCAAGTGTTGGCAACACTACTGCTTTCCGTGCTTTAGAAGTTCAGGACGATTTGGACATTGGGCGGGAAGCGGTCACTCTCTGCAATGGTGTTAGTAAGGCACTCTTGCCTCATCAGCAGACATTGATAGCGGCGGTAGTGAGCGACAGGCTTGAAATGCCTTCTTGCGCCAAAATATGAAAATGAAGTATGCCACATAATTGGCAATCAATGATTAATTGATCAATTTTGCACCAAGCCGCGGCAGTGGTTTTCCTTTTGATGTTATCCGTTGCAGTGTTGAAGAATTCGGTACTTTTTGTTCGTGGAAAAATGTATGAACGATCTACCAGATCTACCCTTCGACGTCTGGCTCAATCCTATACGAGACACAAAGGCTGAACCCCAGTTCACGGTTCTCTGTGCGGATGATGATTTCCGTGAGGACGCGCTGCATGCGGCGGCGAACGCGCTGCGGTCACACTACATCGCCATAGAGAGGCTGGAAGGGATCCTTGAACGTCTAGGCAAGCCTGCGGCAGCCGAAGCTGTCAAACAGAAGCTCCCGCAAAAGCTAACGGCTCGGTCTGGTGACTTCGGTGAGATAGTAGCATCACACTATATCAATCAGGAAACGGTTTACGACATGGGGATTGCCCGTTTGCGTTGGAGCGATCACCCTGAGATGGCAATGCGTGGCGAAGACATGCTGGCCTTCCACGAGGCCGGTGGCCACCTATTTTTCCTCAAGGGGGAATCAAAGAGCAGAGCAAAACTGAATACCAAGACCGTGACAGAGGCCCGTGATGGATTGAATAAGAACGACGGGCTACCCTCACCTCACGCCCTGACTTTCGTAGCCGATAGGCTCTACGAAACAGGCAACTCTGATCTTGCTGACAAGATCGATGATGTAAACCTCACAAGTGGCATACGTCCCGATGATGTTTGTCATATGCTCTTCACCCTATCCGGGAACGACCCGACATCTTTCCTTGAGGCAGATCTTGACACTTACGAAGGGGCCAATGAGCAGATGAGCATCGGTGTTCGAATTCCGGATCACGGTGCGTTCATAACAGACGTCTTCGAGTACGATATCGATGGCTAGAACGCTCGACGCACTTGCATCAGCAATCGAAGCCGCAACAGCGCCGGGCTTCCGCGGTGATCTGATCGCTCGCGGCCGCGCCCGTTCCCTCATCATGCGGGATGGCGAGGTGCCAGACGATGCGCCGAATTTCGACGACCATCTCCGATATGACCTTCTTACCTATGGCTTCGGCCTCCTCGACCATTCTTTGCGTCTTGAAGAGGAGGTTATGGGCGAGGCTCCGACCGATTTCGGTGATGAGCATGTAGCGTTGATCGAACAGGGCTACACCGCAGCAGCTGACGCCCTCGCGAGCGTGGTCACGAATGGCGGCACACAAGACCCTGACAGGGATTTCCACCGCCTGGTCGCGGGATGTGCATATCACTTTGCGCGTCTCGCCGCCCGATCCTATTCTCTGGTCAACGAAACGCGAGGCAGCGAACTGCTTCTACCGGGCGGTGAGATTATCATCCGCCTCTTGGTGCGAGATATCTCAGGTCTTCGTGAATTCCTTTTCGACACCTTGCTGGATGGCGAAATCGATGGGCAGATCCTGTCGTCGATTGATCGTATAGCTACATCAGACAAGCCCGATGGAGTCATTGATCGCGAGCGAACAACGATTGTCGGAGCCGCGTTGACCGATCATTTCTTTCGCGCAGTTGCAGTTGCACTGCATGCGTTCGAACTGGGAAACGCGGAGTTCATAGGCATCGCGGTCAGCCGGCTCACTGAGGGCCTCAAAATTTCCGCGAATGAGGCGCTCGTAGAACAGTGGTGGCTGCACCGCCTAGCGATCCGTCTCCTTCGAGACCTGTGGAAGGATAGCTTTCACGCACGATTGCCCTCTCCCATCGGTCCCTCCGACGGGGCTGAAGAAGCACGTGAGACCTACATCGCTTCGCTGTTTTCCCGGGATCAGTCGGAGATCGGACTTTGGCCTTCTCAGATCGAAGCCGCGGATCGAGCGTTCGATCTGGAAGACGATATGGTTGTGGCACTCCCAACCAGTGCGGGAAAAACCAGGGTTGCCGAGCTTTGCATTCTAGCCACGCTTGCAACCGGCAAGCGCATCGTCTTCGTTACGCCGCTGCGCTCTCTATCCGCACAAACAGAGACCAGTCTTCGCAAGACTTTCGGGCCGCTTGGGGCGCGCGTGTCTGCGCTCTATGGCTCGATCGGGGATGTTGGCCCGGATCATGACCTTCTGACAGATGAGAAGATCGTTGTCGCAACGCCAGAGAAACTCGACTTTGCTTTGAGGAGTGATCCACACCTCCTCGATGATGTCGGTCTTATCGTGCTCGACGAAGGTCACATGATCGGAACAGGTCAGCGTGAGGTTCGGTATGAGGTGCAGGTGCAACGCCTATTGCGTCGCAAGGATGCAGATCAACGTCGTATCGTTTGTTTGTCAGCCGTTCTGCCACCCGGCGATGCGCTGGACGACTTCACTGAATGGCTGACCGGAGACCCCAAGGAAGGGCGAATTGAAAGCGACTGGAGGCCAACTGAGCTTCGATTTGGGCAGGTCAGTTGGTACGACGCGAAGCTACCCGGCCATGCTCGTCTGGACATCGAGATATCTGGTCAAAAGACGTTCGTTCCGAAGCTCATTGAAGGAATTATACCTCCGGTTGGTAAGCGTACAACGATCTTTCCTAGAGATCAGCGTGAACTGTGCCTCGCGACTGCGAAGAAGTTTTTGGACGAAGAGAAAACAGTCCTCATTTTCTGCCCACAAAGAAGGTCCGTTGGGCCATATGCCACCCGCATCATCGATCTGCACAAGCGGGGTGCTTTCAATTCTGTCTTTCGAGGCAAGGAAGGCGATATTGATGCAGCCTGCGCCATAGGACTGGAATGGTTCGGCCCAGATAGCGATATCATCGCTTGTCTAAAGCTTGGAGTGGCTATCCATCACGGCAGCTTACCCTCGCCATTCAGGCGTGAACTGGATCGACTAATCGCAACGGGCATTTTGCCGCTGGTCATCTCGTCACCGACCTTAGCACAAGGATTGAATCTCGCTGCCTCGGTTTTAGTGTTTCATGACCTGAAGAAATCCAAAGACTTCCTTACCGCGGCAGAGTTTCGGAACGTCGTTGGACGAGCAGGCAGGGCCTATGTAGACACGGAAGGTCTTGTGCTGCTGCCAACTTTCAAAGGTGGAAGCGACAGGAGCAAAAAGAGAACTGCTTGGAAGGGCTTGATAGCAGACAGCCATGGTCGTGAAATGAGAAGTGGGCTTGCACGCATTGTCTGGGTGCTTTTTCGCCGTCTAAAGCAGCAAGCCGGCCTAAAAAAAATCGATGAAGTTATCGAGTACATTGGCAATGCTGATAACTGGGCCTTGAAGCGTATGAAGGCGGATCGCAACGACAGGGATTGGGAAACAACACAGAAGAAGTGGACGGAGTACCTCGATAGCCTTGATACAGCTATCCTAGCGCTGCTCGGGGAAAGTGAAACAGAAGACGCCATAGACGTTGCCACGTTGCTCGACGATGTCCTGGCAACATCCCTCTGGGACTATACGTTGCGGGGTTTAAACCCCAATCAGGTGCAACGTTTGAACGCGACCCTTGAGGCCCGCACGCGCATTGTTGTCAACACGACCACACCGAACCAAAGGCGCTTCTTCTTCCTCGCCGGGGTCGGCTTATCAAACGGGCATACCATTGAAAAGGCGATGCCTGGTCTCGGGATTGATCTCCTCACCGCCGAAGTCGCCCTAATGGAGGCGGACACGGAAGAGGCTACAAAGGCCTTGGTCCGCATCGCGAAAACTGTGTTCGCCATCCCGCCTTTCGTTCCGAATGATCTTCGAGACGACTGGCAAGCCCTCCTGGGCACCTGGCTCGCAGGAGATGCATTACCTCATGAGGAGGGGGATGGCCTTCCGCGTTTCGTCGAAGATGCCTTTGTGTATCGCCTAGTCTGGGCGCTGGAAGTGATCAGGCTTCGAAGCGATCTCCCTGATGCCGAGGACATTGTCGGCTACTCGGGTGATGACGTTGATATAAGTCGCGCAGCCCTAGCCGTGGAAACCGGTACATCACGGCGTTCTGACGCTCTCCTCCTCCGCGCAGGGCTCGGCTCTCGAGAAGCTGCTCGGGCGGCAGTCGACAAGACTGCTGCAGACTTCGAGACCCGAGCAGGCCTGCGAGCATGGCAGCTGTCCCCACAAGTTCGAGCACTTCAGAAGCAAGCGGACTGGCCAACGCCAGAGACACGGGCAGTCTGGCAGTCTTTTAGGGACAGCATTCGGAAAGGACGGTTCCGCAGATGGAGATCCCAGACGAGCACCCACGGTGTCGATTGGGTTGGAGATGTGCCGGATCAAGACACCTTACTGTCGCTGCGAGATGAAGCCGATGGGGAAACCGGTATTTACAGCGTGGACATGTATCGCTTGGGAACACTCAAGTCTGCGATCAATGCTGACCGACACGGTGTAACGGTTGCATGGATGGGGTCGAAGAGTAAGGTCATTCTCCACCACATTGGTCCGCAATCAGTCAATTAAGGTAACAGCTAAAGGCTGCGCATTTCGGCATTTTAACCACGGGGCGAGATGGAGCCGACAGAGGGTTCCTCCAGCTTCAAATTGACCTGAAAATGCTTTGCACATACCTCGATCGTAGCAAACAAAGCCTTGAAATACGGCAGAGGCGATCAATGTCCGCTTTAGTGAAGCTGCAATGCAGCGTGCGCGATTGAGGCGAATGTCAGCAATGGGCCGATTCTGTTGAAAAACTCTTTGCTGCATCTGCAAATTTCGGAAAAGTGGGATATCGTTCCCTGACGAGTTGATTGCAGCCAATACCGCTGTCGAAATTTAAGTAAATCAGAATTTTGTTCTGCCAAATTTGGAGTCAACGCGCTGGATGGGAGTTTTTCAACACAATCGGCCGAGAGCGTCGGATGCGCTCCTCTGGCATTGACGGCGGAGCCTGATCATTCGCTGCAAGTGCGAGAAAGAATGGCGTAGGTCGCGGAAGCTGACCAGCGGCAACTGGAGAACCCACGTTGCCGTCCTGCGTCGCGATGGTCCGGTTGGAGCACTATCCGACAGATCCTTTCTTGGTTGGTTCCTGGTAGAAGTTGTTCCTCTGCGGTCGCTCAGTGCCGCGAGCTTGGATGTTGTCAAAAATACCGATGTTTGCATCAAACGCAGAAGAAATGCTGGCCGCAAACCGACGTGGAAACCTCGGCGCTATGAACGAACTTAGCTGCCACAAACCCATTTAGCAGTAAGACTCAAGGCGACGCAGCGCACTGCGGATGGAAATACCGCAGCGCCTCTGCAGCCAGTTCCCGCGTCAGCGAGAATGCAGTGGCCCTGCGCCCAAGTGCGGCCGATTGACCACAGTAGTGGGCGCTGAAATCTTGTTTTCCAATCGCTTCGGCTGCGTCGCGTATCGGGCCTGTGGCGACAAACCCGTTGGGAAAATTCGGGGCGCTCTGCGAAATCGGTCCAAGATCATGAACCATTCGGTTAACGAGCACCCTGGTCGGTCTGCCGGAAATCACGTTGCAGACTCTGGTTTCGCTGTTGGCAGCGTCCTCCAGGGATCGCTTGTAGACAGGGCTTATCGTGGCCTCGTCGGTATACAGATACGCCGTACCGATTTGCACGGCGCTTGCCCCAAGTGCAAAGGCGGCAACGATGCCGCGCGCATCCCCGATACCGCCGGCTGCGATGATTGGGACATCGACAGCATCGGCGATCTGGGGCACCAGGGAGAGCGTTCCCATCTGGCTGCCAAGGCTGTTGGTCAGAAACATGCCACGATGTCCGCCGGCCTCAAGGCCCTGGGCGATAATGGCGTCACAGCCATTGGCGGCCAGCCAGCGCGCCTCAGTCACGGTCGTGGCGGAACTGATGATCTTACAGCCGACGGCCTTGATCCGTGACACCAGTACCAGGTCCGGCAGTCCGAAGTGAAAGCTGACGACGGACGGTGCAAATTCCTCGACGATTGCGCAACGCGCTGCGTCGAAGGGACGGATGGGCCCGGTAGACAGGGATTCAGGGACGTCCAGCCCCAACTCGGCGTAGTAACCCGACATCCTGCCAATCCACGCGGCGTCGCGTTCTGTGTCTTCCACGGGCTGGTCATGGGCAAAGAAGTTCACGTTGAGCGGACGGTCCGTCGCGTCCCGAGCGGCGGACAAGAGGCTGCGCAAGTGGTCCGGATTGAGCGTGGCACAGGCCAACGACCCAAGCCCGCCCGCAGCACTTGTTGCAAGAGCCATATCAAGACCACTGGCGCCGGCCATGGGGGCCTGGATGATGGGATTATCTATCTTGAACAGATCGCGAATTCGGTCGTCAGGCCACATTTCAGGGTCCTTTCTGTTTTTTGCCCTTAGGGGCGGCTTGCCGGGTTTACTGGCAGGTCATTTGAACGGCGCGCCGCTTTTTTTACAAAGGGCTTTCAGCCGTTTCATGCTTTGCTCTGACCACGTCCCCTTGCGTTCATAGATGGTGTCGATCGCTGGCACGTCGCGCGCGAGGGCGTACCAGGGCAACTTGGTGCTCGTGTAGATGTGAATGTCGGGGGACATGAGCGCGGGGTCGTCCAGCGTGCCCACACGCAGGAACCGCATGTGATCCCCTTGGTTGGTAATCAGGTAGTTGCTCCAGAGCGCAACCTTGCAAGAGGTGCATCGCGCAATACGCTGTCCGCGACCGCTGGGCGTGTCGAGAAGGGATTCCTCGACCGTGCCGGACAAAACGATGACCCGATCTGCTTCGATCAACGCGTTGACGGCGTTCGTGCTGCCGGTCTGCCTTTGGCAAAGCCGACAGTGGCAAGCGTGGACGATCAGCGGCACAGAAGTCACGCGATAGCGCACCGCGCCGCATCCGCACCCGCCCTGACAGTACGCCGCCTCTTCCAAGGTGTTTTCTTCGGTCAAATGGTTCGGGTTCTGGTACATGGCTGATTCCTTCAGGTCATGCGGCCTGTCGACCGCGGGTTTCGGCAATGTGCCGTGCGAGCACGCGGGCATCGTCGCCCACACCGTCGAGAAAGGTGGATCTCCGGGTCCGCAAGAACGGCAGCCCAAGGGCGTAGAGCCCCGGCGCGACGATGCCGCCGTCGTGTCTCAGTCGGCCCCTTTGATCGAAGACGGGGAGGTGAAGCCACGACATGTCGGGCTGGAACCCCGAGGCCCAGACGATTGACGAGATGGCGCCACTGGCCAGTGACAGGGCAAGGCGCGGATTTTGCGGCACCGATGTCGGTGCAAAGCGACGTGGGGACTCGGTGAAGTCCAGGAGGCTCTGCGCCGCCCAGCCGTCGATCGCCGCAAGGGCGCGGTTCATCTTGAGGTCTGACAGTTCTGCGGCATTGGCCAGCGCACCGGAAAACATTAGCGTCCCGTCGCGGTAGCCAACCAACCGACCGGTGACTTCGACACCCATCTCCTGAAGCGCGTTCAGGTCGAGGAACCGGCGGGATCGGTCGCCGATCAACTGCAGCGACGGAAGGGACCGGACGCGGGCAATGTCGTCGACGTCGTCCAGCGTCGCCGAAAACAGGCCGGCCTGGTCCATCAGCCAGGTGATGTCATGGCCGCGATAGTGGCGCGGCATCCGGATGTGGTTGCCGGTCGCAAGGGTAACAGGTCTGCCCGTGGCATGGATTTCGGCAGCCAGTTGTACGCCCGTGGCGGACGCACCGACCACGAGAACACCGCCCGAGGGCAAAACCGAGGGGTTTCGGTACGACAGAGGCGTTACTTGCGTAATCCGTCGAGGTATTTCGCAGGCAAAATCCGGCATGGCGGAGCGATTGCAAGCACCGCTTGCCACCACCACGTTCGACGCGCGCCAATTGCCCTTATCAGTGGCAACGACGTAGGCCGAACCGTCCCGGGCGACCGACGTCACGGTGGTGCCGGTTTCGACCGGTGCGCAGGAGTGCGCAGCGTAGGATTTCAGGAAAGTGGCGACCTCGGGCATAGTCATGTAACCATGCGGCTCCGGCCCGGAATAAGCGAACCCCGGCAGGCGGCTTTGCCAGTTCGGCGATTGCATGGTGAGACTGTCCCACCGCTCATGAACCCAGGAGTTGCCGACCTCTCCGCGTTCGAGCACCACATGCGGCTCCGACCTCTCGGTCAGGCAATGGCTCATGGCGAGGCCCGCCTGTCCGGCGCCGATGACCAGCGTTGGTATCCGTTTCATGTTCTTTGCCTTTCCAATGAGAGTGCCTCCGCCCGACCAGTCACAGGCGGAGGTTTTGTCGTGTCTCACGCGACGTGGACGGCGACATTCGTCGGGTTGGTCAGGATGTCGAACATGGCCGAACGTTTCTGCGACTGGGCGACCAGCGCGCGGATGTCTTCGTGGCTCGCGTCGGCGTCGATCTCGAAGGTCACGCGGATCGCCGAAAAGCCGTTGCGGATCTCGGGGTCCATGCCGAGGATCCCGCGCACGTCGATATCGCCTTCGACCGTCGAGCGGACCGAGCGAAGCTGGATCCCGCGATGCTGTGCAACGGCCGCGACACCGCCTGTGAGGCAGCTGGCAAGGGCCGCCAGCACGATCTCGGTCGGCGTGGCCGCGCGGTCATGGGCCGCGAAGACCTCAGGGTGATCGGCTTCAATTGTATAGCTCTGCTTGCGTGTATGCTCTTCGCCCAGGCCGAAATAGCCGTTGATCGTGTTGACGTTGTACGTGCCTCCCTTCCATTCGCATGCGCTGCGAAAGGTGAAGGCCGCGGCTCGCGGCATCTCGGCGAAGGCGTCGCGCGCGCCGATCAGCGCTTCGGTATTGACGCCGTTGTCGATAACTTGGGTGTGCATGGTCATGTCTTTTTCCTTCGGGTTGGGGTTGGTGTGCGGTTGGGTCTGGGTGCGTTTGTCCGCCACAGTTTTTGGCTGGCGGACGTCATGTGGCGCGATGCGGGTCCGGGCCGCGAACCAGTCGCGGAAGCCCCCGGGGCCGATCAGCCCCCGCAGTCGGGCAAAGCCGTTTCCGTACGGGGGCGCGGGTTTAGGCGCGGGTTTAATTGTGAATATCTCGTGTTTCACGGCGCAGTCTCCTTGATGTCCGTCACCTCCAGACGTTCTTGCCAAGGGCACCCAGCGCGATGCCGCGTCCGGCCCGGATTGCGTCCAACGGCGGCAAAGCCGGGTAGGAACGAATGGAGGGGTTGTCTCCAGCAAGACGCCAAAGCAGGCGTTTCGTGGGGGCAGATGTACCCTGCGCCACGGCCCTTGGCCGCTTTACACAATGGAGCAACGCGCTATACCGATTGGAGCAAGTCGCTACATTTTCTGGAGTAGCCGTCATGTCGCACAAGTACGGTCAGTGGTGCCCGATCGCGAAATCCACCGAAATCCTCGGTGAGAAATGGACGATGCTGATCGTGCGCGAGCTCTTGATGGGCAGCACACGGTTCTCCGAACTGCAACGCGGGCTGGGTGCAATATCTCCCACATTGCTGACGCGCAGGCTGGCCACGCTTGAGGAATACGACCTCGTATACAAACGCCAAATACAAGGGGGACGCGGCCACGAATACGTGCCGACGCCAAGCTGCAAGAAACTGCAACCGATCCTGTTGGCATTGGGCGCCTGGGGAATGGAGTGGTCCAAGGCCTTCATGAGCGACGCCGACTATGACGTCGAGTTGCTCATGCTTTACCTGCAACGCAGCGTGGTCACCGACAACCTGCCGGATGGCAAAACGGTCGTGTTATTCCAGTTCACTGACTTTCCCGAACAGCCGAAATGGTGGATCACGGCGGAGGGTGGCAATGTCGACGTCTGCACCACCGATCCGGGACTGGACGTGGATGTTTTTATTACCACCAAGGTCCGCGCAATGGCGGATGCCTGGCTGGGACGCACCAGTTATCGTGCGGCGAAGGCTTCCGGCGAAATGGAAATCATCGGCCCAACTGCCCTGACCCGTGATATTACGCTATGGCTCTCCGACTGCATCTTTGCCAGCTTGCCAAACGCGGAAGACATCCTTGCGGTCGGCTGATGAGCAGATGCAGCAATCAGCAGTTTACCGGGATACCAAAGAAAACTGCGTATCGGACAGATCGACCCCGCCACCAAGACAGGACGCGTCGACACAAAAAGCCTCCGCAGATTATTGGACCTGTCGCAGTTTGATGCCGCTCTGGTCTTGTCCCGTGAACTGGCCCAATTGGGAAAACGGAAACTCGAAAATTCTGGGTTGGTCAACTTTTCCGCCCAGTCGCGTGTTTCGCCTCAGTGATAGAATGCATCTGCAGCGGATGCGACCGCAGCATCTTGGTTGGCTGCTGGATGTCGGCTCTGGGCTGGTTGTGTCGTCCAAGAAAAGAGGGCGGAGAGGGGAAGTTCGCTGCATGTTTCACGAATGGCAAAAGTGTGAAGGAAGTAAGCCCGAGTTTGCGAGGTGGGCCCTCGATCAACCGAACCTGCAACGTCCTTGGAGGACAAGACTCGGTCAGTTAGAGTATCGTTCAAGTGATCCCACAAAAAAGGTTTGGGACTATGTTGGGAGGGGCGGGGCTCAGGAACACCGACCAGTGAAAAGAGGACCTCAGTCATTACCGCTTGACCCGTCGCCTTTTGGTATCGAATGTTGAGGCTAACATTTAGGAACATTAAGGTGACTTTGAGATGGCAGGCAAAGCTTTTGGCAAGACAAAAACCGTAGGTAGGCCTGTTACAGGTAATGATGACGATAACGAGATCGACACGTCGACCGATACGGACAGCACCAAGATCAACGGCGGTGATGGCAACGACGATATCGTTGGAACTGATGCGGAAGACCGTGTAAATGCCGGTGACGGTAACGATACCGTCAATGGAGGCATTGGCGATGACATCCTGTTTGGCAATGATGGCGACGACACAGCGGTCTTCTCAGGATCGATCCTCGACTACACTTGGGAATGGGCCAAAGGCAACACGCTGAATGTCTCCGGCGCCGACGGAAACGACCAACTCAAACATTTCGAGCATTTTCAGTTTGACGATTTTAACTATTCGACCAAAGGCGACAACGCGCCAATAGCGGTGTTGCGCAGCTCCGCAACAACAGAAGAAAATACCGCACTGACACTGTCGGGAGACATGTATGATTTTGACGGTGACGAGGTTTCCGTTGTCGGCGTATCCTCGTCGCGTGGCTCTGTCAGCGCGGCCGAGGGTCTCGCGGCTGGCCAGTTCGCCGTCATGGGGTCAAGCGAAGGTCTTGAAATCGCCTTCGATCCTTTGACGGATTTCGATTATCTTGCGTTTGGTGAATCCACGGTCGAGACCGTCACGCTGATCGTCGAAGACAGCAACGGAAACCAGACCACCACCACCTTCGACATTACCATCACCGGCACCAACGATGCGCCGGTGATCGAGACATCGACCCTGACCGGGGCGGTGACCGAGATTGCCGACGGCGCGGCAGGTGAGAATGCTGACACGCTGACAACCACCGGCGCGGTGAACTTCTCCGATGTCGATGTGACAGACACCCATACGGCGAGCTTTGTGCCGAACGGCGCGGACTACCGGGGCACCTTCTCCATCCTGGCGCCGACCTCGACAGACGCGACAACCACGGGTGCGGTGGACTGGACCTTCGATATCGCCGATGCAGCCATCGACGACCTCGCAGCAGGCCAAGTGTTGATCCAGAGCTATGCCGTCAACATTGATGACGGCAACGGCGGCACAGCGACCGAGACGGTGACGGTGAAGATCACCGGCACCAACGATGCGCCCGAAGTGTCTGCAATCGACGCGGGCTCGGTGACTGAAGATGATGCCCTAGTGGTCATCGATTTGCTCGCCGGGCAGACAGATGTCGACAATGGCGCAGTACTGACCGCAGACGCCATCGTGGTGACCGACGATACCGGCGCAGCGGTTACCTATACTGACAATGGTGATGGCACGATTAGCGTGGATCCGTACCAGTACGATGACCTGGACACGGGCGAAAGCCGGATCGTGACCGTGAGCTACGACGTTTCGGATGGCTTCGTCGGAGTGGCCAACACCGCAACGCTTTCGGTCACTGGCGTGACGGACAACCTGCCGCCGGTAGCAAATGATGACGTGGTGATGGGGAGCGTGGTCGGCGAATTCCTTGTAAACGAACAAACCTATAGTTCTCAAAATGCTGCCAGTATCACTACGCTCACAGATGGTTGTTTCGTGGTCACCTGGACCAGTTTCGACGGGGCGGATGACACGTCTGGTACCGGTGTAAAAGCTCGGATCTTTGACTCCAATGGAGTGGAAATTGTTGGCGAATTCCTCGTCAATGAGCTGACCGACAACAATCAATTCAACCCAACCGTTACCGCCCTAAAAGACGGTAGGTTCATCGTGACTTGGGAATCCAGAATAGATCCATTGGACCCCTCTGGTGGCATCAAGGCAAGGATCTTCAACGCGGACGGTACGCCTGCCGGAAGTGAGTTTCTCGTCAACGAAAGAATAAATAGCTTCCAGTTTGATGCAGACGTCGTCGCGCTTGAGGACGGAAATTTCATCGTGAGCTGGGTTTCCAATGATGGCGTTGAAGATAGTGCTGCCAGCGGCATCAAAGCGCGAATATTTGATGCGGACGGAAACGAAGTTGTGAGCGAATTCCCCATAAACAATATCACCACAGGCGCCCAACATGACCCAAGCCTGGTCGCGCTTCCGGGGGGTGGTTTCATTGTGACCTGGTATTCTGGAGATGGGGTGGACGACACATCGAGAACCGGAATCAAGGCTCGTATCTTCGATGCAGATGGAGTGGAAGTCGTCAGCGAATTCCTCGTGAACGACGAAACATTTGATAGACAAGCCTCTCCCCGAGTCACGGCCCTTGAAGATGGGCGCCTCGTTGTCACCTGGTATTCTAACGATGGGGTAGACGACACATCATTCAATGGAATCAAGGCCAAGATCCTGAATGCCGACGGCACGGAGGCCGTGAGTGAGTTTCTCGTCAACGAGAACATTATTGTAAACCAATGGTATCCTGACGTTGTAGCGCTCGCAGATGGCGGGTTCGTGGTGACTTGGGCCTCCGGGGCCAGAAGTGGCGGTGACGGGTACGGTTTCGCGATCAAGGCACGGGTCTACAATGCTGATGGGACCGCGGTCTCCCAAGAATTCCTCGTCAATGAAGAGGGCTTTGGGTTCCAAGAATACCCTGTCGTCACGGCCCTGCCGAATGGTGGTTTCGTGGTGAGCTGGCAAACAGAGGACGGTGTTGACGACCCGTCGTCTACCGGCGTCAAAGCCCGGATCTTCAAGGCAGACGGCACGCCTGCGGATGGCTCGGTCACCGACGAGAACACAGCTTATACAATCGATTCCGCTGATCTCCTCGGAAATGACACCGATCCCGATGGCGACCCGTTGACCATTTCTGCCGTTTCGGCAACCAGCGATCTGGGGGCAACCGTGACCCTGAATCCGGACGGCTCGGTCACCTACGACCCGACAACTTCCGCGACACTCGAAGCTCTTGATGACGGAGAAATCCTTCAAGATACCTTCACATACACGATTTCTGACGGCAACGGCGGCACAGATACGGCGACGGTGACCATGACGGTCTCGGGCGTATCGGCAGTTCCGGTGACCGTAGACTTCAGTGGCTCAATGAACACCTCGGCGGGGTCTGGTGGCGAGATTTATTCGGAAGACGGCTTCGTTTTCCGGCATTCATCAGACGGAGATCATGTCGATCAGATCGGCGAACTCACCTGGCATGATGACGGCGGAAACCCTGGCGACAACGACCTCATCGTGACCCGCTCGGACGGCGGTTCGTTCAACCTGGACACCCTCGATATCCTTGCTGACTCCGGTTTTCAGATCAAGGATGGCGACGGAAATGTCCTGTTCGATGCGAATGGCACAGGAACCGATGTGGCCGTCAACATCACTGATGTGGAAATTCTAATTTTCGAATCGGATGGCAATCTATCACGCGTCGACAATTTGGATTTTGAAATCTTTTGAGTCTGCACAACTCGACACGACTGGGAAGTCCCGCTTCGGGTCTTCCCAGATAACTAGTGAAAACATGGTGTGCGTCCAGAGAGCTTTCCCGGCGCATCGTTTAGCTACATAATTAATCGTATCGGTTGCAGGTCACTTCTCTCGGCTATGCTGCGCTGCCCCCCATAGTTAAATGGCCATCTCCAGACATTCGCTGCGTCGGGTTTGAATGGCAGCATTGGGCCGCATGTTCAAAGATCAGACACCGCGCTTGCCTTTGGACTGGCGGCTTCGGCTCCAACCAAGCAGTGCCCATCGGCCAGAGGCGACTAAATCGACCTTTTGTCAAATGTGGTTCATCACATACAACAAACCGCCGCGGCTACCGCGCTTGTTCCCGAAGCCTCTCCCAAAGCTGCCCATGGTCCATCAGAATCGCTAGAAGCCCATCCAACACCGTCTCGCTATCCAGCGCCCGTTTACTCATCGCGGAGTTGGCCGCGTGGCTGTCCATTACGGCGTTGAGGAACTCGTCCTTGAGGTTCGGGGAACTGGCGAACTGTTCTTTGCTGTTGTTCGCGGCTTGGCCCCGTAAAACGTCTGATTCCTCCATCTTGGTCCGCAGTGTGCCGAACACCCATTGCAGTTGGTCGTCGTCCGTCAGGTCGGCGTCGAACAACTCGTTGAGCTTCTCGATGACCTCCAGAAGGCGGATCTTGTCTTCGTTGCGCACAGCACCGGTGCCAGTTGCTGTCACGGGGACAAGTTTCTGCCCGTCGGTGTCCGGTAAAAGTGACCGCTTTCCCTTTGAGGTCAGCTTATGGTGGGTCATCTTGATCTGAGACAGGTCGACCTGCTCACGGTCACGACCAAACTCCAGCAATGGCACCAATCGGCGGTAAAAGAGCGCGCGCTTTTCGATGCCGGTGCTGGCGTAGTCGAAGATCTGGGACAGGAAAGCGTACATCCGCTGAAAGGCCTGCATGTCGCCCCGGAACAAATGTAAACGTTCCATCGCCAGTTTCGCTTCTTTCGCTGCGGCCACATTCTTGGCCTCGACCGCCTGTTTCCATGCTTTCTTGGCTGCCGAGAACAGGTCAAGCAGGCGTTGAGCAACCGGGCCGATGGCCTTGCTGAGATCGCCCTGCACCGATGTCGGATCCAGCTCAACCTCGGCCACCCGGTCGATCTCGTAGTCGTCGTAGTGACCCGCCTCGTCGAGCTTGGCCTTGAGGTCGAACAGCAGGTTGGGATCCGTCGCCGCTTCAAGTTCAGCCTTTCCGTAATACTGGCTGAAGGCCTTCAGCACCTCATCGGAACTGTCCGAGAAGTCGAGGACGTATGTCGTGTCCTTCCGAATGTCGCCGCTCTTGTAGGCCCGATTCAGGCGGGACAGCGTCTGTACGGCCTGGACCCCGGCAAGGCGCCGGTCGATGTACATGGCTGACAGCAATGGCTGATCGAAACCGGTCTGGAACTTGTTGGCGACCAGCAAGAGCTGGTACTCCTCACCCGCGAAGACCTCTTTCAGATCCTGCCCCTTGAGGTCCGGGTTCACGGTCTGGTTGGTTTCGGTGAAGGGTTCCGGCCCGCTTTCCTTGTCCACCACCTCGCCGGAGAAGGCGACCAGCGTGCCCAGTGGATAGCCCTTCTCCTTTATGTATTTGTCGATGGCCAGTTTCCAGCGCACGGCCTCCTTGCGGGATTGCAGGACGACCATCGCCTTGGCCTTGCCGCCCAGCAGATCTTGCACGTTCGCGCGGAAGTGCTCGACGACGATCTGCACCTTCTGGCTGATGTTGTAAGGGTGCAGGCGGACCCATTGCATGAGGCCGCGCATGGCCTGGCTGCGCTCCACCTCGTCGTCATCAAACTCTTGCCCCTCGTTCGCCAGTTTGAAGGCGAGGCTGTACGGCGTGTAATTCTGCAGCACGTCGAGGATGAAACCCTCCTCGACCGCTTGCTGCATCGAGTAGACGTGAAACGGTTCCGGCAGGTTGCCGTCGCCTGCGGGCTTCTCTGGGTCAGGTCGGCGCCCGAACAGCTCCAGCGTCTTGGCTTTGGGGGTCGCCGTGAAAGCCACATATGTCACATCGGTCTCGCTGGCACGGGCCTTCATCTGCGCCGCGAGAATGTCTTCTGTACTGACCTCTCCGCCGTCTTTAAGTTCCTCCAACTCCTCTGCCGAAAGCGTCTCTTTCAGCTTGTTCGCCGCCTCCCCGGTCTGCGAACTGTGAGCCTCATCGGCGATCACGGCAAAGGTCTTGCCCTCGGTGGCCGCCAGCTCCCGCACTTCCTTCAAGGCATGGGGAAATGTCTGGATCGTACACACCACGATTTTCTTGCCATCAGCCAAGGCCTGGGCGAGTTCGCCACTTTTGCTGCCACCCTTGCCCTTGATCGTTTGCACAACGCCTTTGGTGCGTTCAAAGGCAAAGATGGCATCCTGCAACTGGCCGTCGATCACCTTTCGGTCCGACACCACGATGACGGTGTCGAACATCTTCGTGTTCGTGGCGTCGTGCAGATCGGCGAGGAAGTGTGCGGACCAAGCGATGGAGTTCGTTTTGCCGGACCCGGCCGAGTGCTGGATCAGGTACTTCTTGCCCGGGCCTTCCTCTAGCACCTTGGCTACCAGTTGGCGCGTTGCATCCAGCTGATGGTAGCGCGGGAAGATCAGCTTGGTGACCGCGCCCTTCTTGTCCTTCTCCGGGATGATGTAACGGCCGATCAACTGAAGCCAGCTGTCGCGCTGCCAGACCTCCTGCCAGAGATAGGCGGTCGGGTGGCCGGCATCGTTCAACGGATTGCCAGCGCCGCCGTCGCGGCCACGGTTGAAGGGCAGGAAGAAGCTGTCCTTGCCTTCCAGCCGCGTGCACATGAACACCTCGGAGGTGCTGACCGCGAAATGCACCAGCGCGCCGGTGTGGAAACCCAGCAGCGGCTCGGCGCCGTGCCCCGGCGTCCTTGGCGGGCGATCGAACCGATACTGGTCGATGGCGTCGCCAATGTTCTGGGTGAAGTCTGTCTTCAACTCTGCCGTGGCCACGGCGATACCGTTATGGAATAGCACAAGGTCGATACTGTCGCCCTTCGCCGTCGAATAGCGCACTTGGCGCACCACGCGCAGACGGTTCGCTGCGTAACGCGCCATGATCTCGGTGTTCTCGGCAAGGGCCGGCTTGAACTCGGCCAGCTTCAGTGTGCCGCGCACGCCCATCATCTCGATCCCGTGGCGCAGCACGTCCAGCGTCCCACGCGCAACGATCTGCTTGCGCACCCGGTCCAGCAGCGCGTCCGAGCCAAGTTTCTCGATCCCCTCCCAGGCCTTCGGTTGCGAGGCCTTGACCCATTCCAGCAGATCGTCCGGGAACAGCGCGCGCTCACGGTCGTAGAGCTTGGCCGCGTTCGGATCGTACTCCCAGCCATGCGCTGCCATATGCGCGCAGATCTCGTCCTCGAAGCTAATCTCCTTGTGCAGGTTCACGACAATTCCTCGTCATCGTCGAGCACCAAGGTCCAAATCCGCTTCATCGGGAGTTCTGCCCGCATATCTTCCGGCAGTTTGTCGTAGTGGGTTAGGAAGGCGTCAATGACATCATCCCTTCCCCAAAGCCGAACACGAAAGAAAAGCTCGTTCAGTCGCCTTCTGACGTTGGACGTGTAACCACCCCAGCTGACGATCAGCCCGTGATCCGCCTGCACATCGTGAATGCTGCCGATAAGCGCCTGCAACGTCGGCTGATCAACCGTCTGGCTGCCGGACTTTACTTGCACCACGATCCGCGGCGCATCCAAGCCAAGCGGCCCGCTGCCTGCCACGATGTCCACGCCTTGATCTGCGCCAGGTGGAGACACGCGTGTTTGATACCCCTGCGCCCTCAGGAGCGCCGCCACGAGTTCGGTAAAGTCGTGCCCGGCGAACACTGAGGCCATGCGGCGTTCGATCTGGTCACGGGCGACCTGTACGAGGTCAAGCGGCAGATCCGAGGCCTCCTCGGCATCTTCCGTCACGGGCGTCGCCGATGTCTTCGGCGTCTGGCCATCGCCGGGGTCCTTCCCTGTTGCGACTACGGCTTTGAAACGGGCAACGGCGTTGTTCCTGCTGATCTCGCAGACGGTCCCGATGGCACCAAGGCTGTGCAGCATGTCCTGCTTGAAGGCGTCTCGCGGGATTTCAGTTTGAAACCACTCTACAGGTCGCTCGCAGGCGCCATCCGGCCCGACTTCATAGGGTCCCGCAAACCGTCCAATGGCGATGGTGGACGTGGTCTTGAGCGGCGTCACCACCAGATCACCAGTCTTCGCCACGTTCTTGAACTGGTTGATCTGCGTCGCAAAGTTCTTGTGCCGCCCCGGCTTGTCCTCCGGAAACATCTTGGCCATCTCTTCCGTCAGCGCCTCTCGGCTGTTGAGATGAGAAATGTCGTGCCCGATGCCGAAACTGATGCGTAGCTTCTTGTCGTCCAAGGCCCGGGGTTCGAACTCCCCATGACGACCCAACCGCACCATCCACAGGCGTTGACCGGCGGCTTCGGAACTCATGCCGTTGCCTTTCTATGGATCCCCAGCTTCGCCAACGCGCCGACCACCTCGGGCTTCATCGTGAAAGTCGCGCCTTCGCCGTCGAAATCGGCGAGGATGCCTGAGAAGAAGCCCTTGTCTCGCTTGTCGAACTTTTCGGCCGGCCAAAGATCGGCTTCGCGGTTCTGACACATGGTGCCGAAGTGCAGGTGCCAGGACTGCGCGCGCCAGCCGAGCGCCTGTGTCAGCGCGGAGGAGGTCGAGCCAGGGTTATCCAGTAACACGCGTAGGAGCTTTTCCTCCGTTTCGCTGGGCGGGCGCTTGGTGAAGGCCTGCACCACGCGTTCGGAGACCGGCATGTTGCGGACGACTTCCCGCTCCTGAACCTCAAGTGTGTCGAGGGCGTCGAGCAGCTTTTCCGCCTCCGCACGCAGCTTGGGCGGGCCAGGCTTTTTCTTGTCCTCGGCGTTGCGCCGCATCCGGGCGCGCTCCTCGGCGGATTTCTCGGGCAGGGTCTCAATGATCTTGTCGATGCTCATGCGGCCTCGGTGCTGTTGGTGGTCGTGTCGCGGACGTCGATCTTGCCGGTAACGGCGGCGGAGATCAGGGCGGAGCGGCGCTCCAGCAGGAGGGTGATTGCACGATCGGCCTCTGTGATGAGGGCGAATAGATTGCCGACCTTGTTCCGGATGTGCTCGACAATCTCCGCCTGCTCCTCTTTTGAGGGAACGGCAATTTTGAAACCTGCGATGTCCGGCATGTAGATCGTGTTGTGCGTTGACCCCATCTTCAGGCGTTCAAACTCGCCATTCATCGCCCGGAGCGAATAGAGCAGGTACTCCGGCTGCACTTTGTCGCCACATATCCAGTTCGCAAAGTCCTGAGTGGTCGCCATTGGCACAGCCATGATGGCGGAGTAGCCGACCGAGGCTGTTCGCGACAGAATTACGGTGCCCGCAGGCAAAAGCCGCGCTGACGAGTTCTCAAGCCCTAAATTACTCACTTGTTCCTTGGTCTCGCTGACATATTCGACATCACCGCTTCGGATTTGCCAAACGTCTGCGAGACCGAACCACGGGATATAGCAGTTCTCCCACCAATCGGGTCGAGACCGGCTTGGTGTGTGACCGCTCTCCAGCTTCGCAAGATGGCGTATCGGACGTGCCTCCCAATGCGCCGGAATATCGCCGAGCCAGTCGATGCCGCTGGGTTTCATCGGGGCGGCGGGGTCGAGGCCCTTGGTGACGGCATGAGAGATGACGGCCTGCCGCTTTTCCTTGAGCAGCGCAATCAGCCGTCGCTGCTCCTCGACCAGCGCATCGATCTTCGCCGTCTCCCGATCGAGGAAGGAGAGAATGGCGAGAAGCTGCTCGTCGGTATCGGGCACCGGAACCTTGGTCTTCTCAACCTGCCATGCAGCAAGATGCTTGACTGTCGTCGAATACGTTACGTCATTGATCCGCTTGAGCGGCGTAGGCAAGCAATATTCAATCAACCGTGTCATGGCTTCATTTCGGCCTCTGACGCAGCACATTCTCTGGTTCAGGAGCGCTGGCAAACTGCCGAGCCATCGGCCAACATTGAAGTCGCCGTCCATACCGATGAGGACATCATCCTTCGTTATGATTGCCACTTCGATCGGGTCGCCCGTGAAGTTAACGTCCGAAACTGACTTGTTCAGGTCGCGGATGCGGACAAGCGGCATCCCGCCTTCGGGGCCGAACTTGTCGCTAGCAAACGGAAAGCCGTTTATTACCTTGGCAACAGACTTGATCGGAGCCACCGTCCATTGAACGGGTACGTCTCCGATCCAGGAATCTCCGCTGTCCCTGTATTGCGGATACCGCCTCATCCCGCCAACTCCACCAGCATCTGCTGGATGTTCTTCGTGACCTCGGACAGGTCAGCGTCGATCTCGGCCAGCTCGCGCGGCGGCTCGAAGACGTAGAAATGCCGGTTGAAGGGGATCTCGTAGCCCGTCTTCGTCTTGCTCACGTCGATCCAGGCATCGGCCGCGTGCGGTTTCACCTCGCGGTCAAAGTACGCCTGCACGTCCTCGGTCAGCGGCACGATCTCGGTGTCCCTCAGGCTGCTGTCCGGCTGCGGATGCCCCTTCTGCTTGCCGCGTGTGCCGACGACGACCTTGCCGTCCTCGTCGCGCAGGGGCCGTTCCACCGTGATCTGGCGGTAGCCGAAGGCCTTGTTGGGCAGCAGCATCGACAGCGGCCGCAGCTTGACCTTGCCGCCCTCCGGCGCGCGCGGGGCGTCCTGCCCTGCCTCGACAGCCACTTGCCCGGTCTCCTTGCCGTCGGCGTCGATCAGGATGGCCATTTGCGCCTCGATGCACTGGCCGAACAGCCGTGTGACGATGCCGATGCCCTCATTGCTGATCTCGCGCCGCTTGGAGCCCAGCGACTTGCGCATCTTCTGCCACATGCCAGAGGCGTCGATCAGTTGGACCTTGCCCTTTCGATGCTCCGGTTTCTTGTTCGACAGGATCCAGACGTAGGTGGCGATGCCGGTGTTGTAGAAGAGGTCCGTGGGCAGGCCGATGATGGCCTCGACCAGATCGCTTTCAAGCACGTGGCGGCGGATCTCGCTCTCGCCCGAACCTGCGCCGCCGGTGAAGAGCGGTGAGCCGTTCAGGACGATGCCAAAGCGACAGCCGCCGTCCTTGAACGGGCGCATCTTGGACAGCAGGTGCATGAGGAAGAGCAGCGAGCCATCCGAGACGCGCGGCAGGCCGGGGCCGAAACGACCAGAGTGGCCCTGCAGCTTGTGTTCCTGCTGGACCTCCTTCTGCACCTTCTTCCATTCGACGCCGAAGGGCGGGTTGGACAGCATGTAGTCGAATTTCGCGTCCGGGTGGCCATCGTCCGACAGCGTGTTGCCCGCGATGATGTTCTGGACGTTCTGGCCCTTGATCAGCATGTCCGCCTTGCAGATGGCGTAGGACATGTCGTTCAACTCCTGCCCGTACATGGTGAGCGCGGCGTTGGGGTTGTGCTCCATCAGATATTCGTCAGCGACGGACAACATGCCGCCGGTGCCTGCCGTCGGGTCGTAGATCGTGCGCACGACGTTGGAACCGGAGAGGACATCGTCATCCTCGATGAACAGCAGGTTGACCATGAGGCGGATGACCTCGCGCGGGGTGAAGTGTTCCCCGGCAGTGTCGTTGGAGGCCTCGGCGAACTTGCGGATCAGTTCCTCGAAGACAAGGCCCATCTGGGCGTTGGTGACGCGGTGCGGAAGCAGGTCGAAGCCGGCGAACTTCTCGGTCACCATGTAGAGCAGCTTGTTCTTGACTAGGCGGTCGACCTGTTCGGTGAAGTTGAAGCGTTCAAAGATGTCGCGCACCTCTGGCGAGAAGGCGTCGACGTAGGACAGCAGATTGGGGCCGATGTTGTCCTGGTCACCGATGATTTTGGCCAGATCGAGGGTGGAGCCGTTGTAGAAGCTTGCCCCCGAGGCGCGGCGCATGAACCTGTCGGGTGGGAGGTCTTGGGCACGCATCTTTTTTTGGATGTCAAGGACGGCCTCTTTGGTGGGTGCAAGGACACAGTCCAGACGGCGCAGGACGGTGAAGGCAAGGATAACGCGGCCATATTCGGACTGGCGGTAATCACCGCGCAGCAGGTCGGCCACGGACCAGATGAGGTTGGAAAGCTCGGACTGAGACATGGGGGGTAATCGACCTTATGCAACGAAGTCTGGGACGCAGGCTATAGGGACAAGTCGACAGGGACAACTACGGGGCATGTAGGATCACCTTGGAGTTGGCATCCTCCGTTCTGATGTTGTCATTTGCGTGCATTTTTTCCGAAAGGGCGCGGTACTCAACTGTCGCTCCAAGGCGAAAAATCCGCAGTTCTAGTTGCTTTTGAGGCCACCAGGAAGGGCCGAGGGTGCTTTGATTTGCGTTGATTTCTTCTTGGGGGGCGTGTCGCATGTCGTTACACCATCCGACTAGTGTTGAGGTGGCCACGTCGCACTACCTGCACTATGGGCAGGTCGAGCTGGGTGCAGGTCAGGTCGACAACCCGTCAAGGGTAGATGTGATGTCCGCCCGGTCGTCGATATTGGTCGCCTTGATTATCCGACGCTTGTTGAGGATGAGACCGGACGCAGCGGCGATCAATTCGGCGTTTGTGGGTTCGTCATTCATATTTCAGCTCCTGTTTTAAACTTGATTTCAGTTTAGGCCCCGCACGGACGCGCCAGCGTGACAAACGTGACACCTCCTAGAGGGGTGTCACGTTTGTCACGGTCATTCTGGCCCGCACATGTCACGAACAGTGACGGCCTGTCACGTTTGTCACGGAAGAGGTCAGTCATCATCCTGCACCCTCCACACATGGTCGCCATGCTGACGCACTTCGTCCATTTCCATCAGCTTGTCCCTGGCTCGCTTAAAGGCTTGGCGTCCTGCGCTATCGCTGGCGCCTGAGGCCAGCCTGTGGGCGTCACAGGCGTCCCGCCATCGTTTCACATGCACCACCTTGCGGTTGGACGGATACAGGTTGCCGGTGCGCGTCTCGCCGTGGTCGCGCAGGGCGTCATAGAGCGCCTGCATCGCCACCTCGTTCTTGCCGGTCAGGGGCTTACGTTCTTTCTTGGGCGGTTCGGCCATGTCCACCACCGCGCTTGTCACCGGCTCGCCATCCTCATCCATGCCAAGTGTGACTGGGCGCAGCTTGAAATGCAGCGGCTCAGGCGGTTCTTGATCGCGTTGCTTGCGGGATATGATTTCCCAACCGGCTGTTACCTGTATCTCGGTATCCATCGCCGCCCGCAGGGCAGACGATCCACGCGCGCCCCGGTCCTCATCCTTGCCGGTGTGGTGGACCACCATGACGTGCGCGCCGGTCGCCTCGCGGATAAGATCGCAGTTGCGGACGAACATGGCCGCATCCTTGGCCGCGTTCTCATCGCCCCCGCCCATGGACCGGGCCAAGGTGTCGATCACCACAAGGGCCGGGTCAGCGTCCGGCATGATCGTGCAAACGGCCGTTGCATCGCCTTCGCCGTGCAGGTCCAGCCCGACAGGCAACAGGGTGAAGGGTGCCCCCGCCACTTCGGGGCGGTCACGCTTGATCGCCGCAAGGCGGTTGCGGATACCCGCGCCGCCCTCAGCGGCGATGTATAGGACGGGCCCACCGTTCACCCGCTGGCCGTGCCATGGCTGGCCCGCAGCTATGTGCATAGCAATGTCTAGCGCCACGAACGTCTTGCCCGCGTTGGACGGGCCATAGAGCATCGAAAGGCAATTCCGATCCATCCAACCTTTGACCAAATAGTTGCTGGTCAACACCGGGTCGATTGCCGACAGGCTCACAAGGCGGGTTTCGATTTGGGACGCGCGAGAAGCGTTCATGTTGAGGTAATCACGGCCAAGCTGTCCACCTCCGCGCGATGTCGGACAGGTTAGCCCCGTTTTGACGGGCCAGTGCCGGGATTGTCGCCCACGACACGCCGCTGCGCTTGAAGCTGCGCCACTTGGCGGCAACCTCGCCCTTGCGGTATTTCGATCCGGTCGCGCTCCAGCGATCCGCCAGCACGAAACCTTCGTCAGACCCATTGAAACGGTCATGCAAGGCCATCAGCACGGCCACCCAATCGCCGTAGGGCACATCCGCCGGGATGTGGGTCAGCAGTTCCTCCACTTCGCCAGTGGGCGCCAGGCGGTCGAAGGTGTGCGCCGGTGCCGGGGGCGTATGCAGCAGCATCGCCCGCAGACCCAAAGGGACCGGGGGCAACGTCTCAGGGAAGTGGCCGAGATAGGAACCACCCTCGACAAACGATCCGGGCGCGACCACGTAGCCGCCTTGCCCCCGCGTGTCGATCTTGGGGCCGATCTTGTTCGCCGTGTTCCGCGCCCCGTTGAAGTGCTGGCAGTAGATGTGTCGCCCGCCTGAGGGCGTGTAGACGTTGGCATGATCCATCAGGCCCGCATAGCGGGGCAAAGCCTGCAAGCTGACCTCGCCCATCGGCTCGCTCGTGACCTTGTCCACGTCCAAGTCGATCACGAACAGGCCGTTGGTCTCGCCGCATGGGATGCCCCATGCGACAGCCCCGTGGGCCTCCCATTGCGATATGGTGTAGCCGTCGCGGGTGGCCTTATCCTGCCAGCCCGCCACAAGCGGGGCCTTGTCGGGGCCAACGGGGAAGATCCTGAACGGGATACGGGTCATGCTGCCACCCCGCAGAAGTGGCGCGGGATAATCGCTGGCGCTCCGGCCCATTCTGGGCTATCACGTTCGGGAAGATAGACGCTTTCCACAATGTCTTTAACCCCGGTTGCGATTGCCGTCGCGCCGGGGTTTTCGTTTGCGATCATCATTTAAACCATCCGCGTTTCACGGCTTTCCAGCCAAGCGATCACATCGCTTTCGCGCCAAGCAACAAGACGAGCTCCCAGCTTGACTGGCTGGGGGAATTCGCCGCGTTTCATCCAGTCGTAGAGCGTGGAGCGGGAGAGGCCGGTCAGGGCTTCCACCTCGCGGCGGCGGAGAAGGCGTATGCGCAAAGAGTGCGCAGAATTGGCTTCGCGCTCAAAGTCAAACCCGGAGATCCGGCCCTTGGATGCCTCGGCCAACGTCTTCAAGTCGTGGATTTTTTTTGAGACCTCATGCTGGTCGTGAGGAGTTGCGGGGCGATGTGTGGTTGCCTTGGACATTGTCGGTTCCTTTCCTTACTTCCCATGTGCTCTGGGAACTTGGAGGAACACGATCGATATAGATAACGGAGCTTATTCAGATTTTCTTGGTTTTAATAATTTTATAAAATCAACCGCTTGCCTTGTGTAGGCTTCAGGTTGCGCATCGAGTTCACCGGCGAGAAAGACGTCTTCTACAAACTTAAAGAATCGCCCTTCGTATTCTTGGCCATAGTTACCCCTGGGTGGGTAATGAGGGTCTTCAACATACTCACGGAAAGCAAGCGCGCAGTGTTTCGCAACGGCTAACGCGCCATCCAAGGCCGGTCTTCCTCGACCAAACTTCTTGAACCGGCCTTCTAGCTGAGAGCGAGCATGTTCGACGCTTTGGTGTATTGAATTGAGTTGTTCAACATGATGCTGAATTGCTTCTGTATCGCCAATTTCAGTGCCAGCCCAAAAGAACTGATCCAGCTCGCCATTGGACAATTCCAGTAGACTCAACTTGTCCCGCGCAAGGAGTTCTTTTGCGATAGGGTTTAGGTTTGATACCGCTTGTGAGGCGGTTCGAAGCAGTTTTCCTATTTCCTCAAGCTGTTCGTACGCCACATTTTTTTCATCCTCAAATTGTCGACCTATCCGGTTCTCATTTGCTGCCGCCAGCGCCGACACGAAAGATTCGACAAGCAAAGTCTGAGCGATTTCAGGAGCGTCACTCAAATAAAGATGTCTGTCCAAGACTTTGCTGACCCGCCTTTCGAGCGATCTCCGAGACGCGTTCACTGTCGCTCACCCATTTGTATCAAGTTGTTACCAGCCGCCTCTGCCCCAAGGAGAAAACCTACCCAGTCCTCCATCATGGCCCTCCGACGGTCCAGCATGTCGGACCGCTGGTAGGCGCGTTCCACCTCTGAACCAATGAAGTGCGCCAAAGCGATTTCAGCCATGTCGCGCTGATAACCTCGTTCCGCCGCCCACTGCCGGAAGGTTGAACGCATCCCATGCGGCACCGCAGGGCGCTTGTTGCGCGGGTCAAGATAGCCAATCTCACCATTCTTTGTCTTTAATTCTTGTATGCGCCGCATGACGGCAGAAATGGACATATCCGACAGCATCCCACCGCGCGGTGCAAAGAACACAAAGGGTGATCCATCCATACGCGGCAGAGCCTCCAACAAGGCCACGGCCTCGGGTGTCAGCGGCACGCGGTGTTCCCGCCCGTTCTTCATCCGTAAAGCCGGAACGGTCCAGACCGCCCCCTGCGTATTGCTTCTAGCAACGCCCCCAAGGTCGATTTCATCCCATGTCAATCCACGCACCTCGCCAGAGCGCGCAGCGGTCAGGGTCAGGAATTGAAGCGCCCGCGCCGCCATGCCGTCGCGTTGTCCCAGATCTGCCCACCATCGTGATACGTCGGACAGTGCCAGTGCGGGTTGATTACCCCCCTTTGCCACCTTGGAGGGTTTGGGCAGTGTCTCGGACAAGTTGCCCTTCCAGCGGGCGGGATTGTCGCCTGTCCGATGCCCTGACACGGTTGCCCATGACAGCACGTTTTCGATCCTGCCGCGAAGGCGGGATGCGGTCTCCGTTTTTGCGGCCCATATCGGTTGCAAGACACGCAGGACATCCTGCACTGTGATTTCCGAAACCAGTTTCGGCCCTAGCACGGGCGCTGCATAGGTGTCCAAGGTTGAGCGCCATTGCTTGCGGTGCTTTTCGTTTCTGAACTCCGACAGCTTCGCGGCAAGGTATTTATCCACCGCTTCGGCAAAGGTCATGCCTTCGCGGGCTTTGCGCTTGTCGGCTAGCGGGTCGCCGCCCAGCATCGCCGTGCCCCGGTTTTCGAGCGCTAGCTTGCGTGCGGTTGCCAGCGGTACGGCGGGCGGACTGCCCAGCCCGAGTTCGGTTCGCTTTCCGCGAATGGTTATCCGTTGCACCCATTGTTTCGCGCCGTTGTTCGACACCCTTAGAAAGAGGCCCTGTCCATCGAAGTACTTGCCCGGTTCCGTCACGGTCTCCACAAAGCGCGGCGACAGGGCCTTTTCCGGTCTGCGGATATTTTCGCGCGGCATGACATCCCCCGTTACATCCCCCACTGCAGCGTGGATTGCCTCGGATTATGCCGGAACGCATCGCACAAGGGAAGGTGAAAGGTTTCATGTATACAGGAACATATAGGTCCATATCGGATCGCGCCGGAACAACCAATGGCGGGCTTCCTCTCCGCCATTATTCCCATTTCGAACCAGTGACACCGCCCTGACGGGCACGGTTTTTTTCGTGTTATCAAAGCGGTTTACAGGGGCCGGCCGATCCTCATAGACGCGCCGCCTAGCTGAAGCTGGGTTCAGAATGGCCCTCAGTCTCAGTTTGGGCGAACCTCGTTCGTTCCGGTTCGGTCCCGTTTTCTCATTACCTTTCAATGACCTGCTTCCAAACCCCGCCAAAACCCAAATCGGCGATCCGAAAGGTAACGATGGCAACGTAGACGGAACACACGGTAGGCGCGTTGCTCGGGAGCCCAGCGTAAAGCAGCGGATTGCTGGGGCTGGTTCGCATCCCATTCACTCACCGAAACCCCTGATGACAAACCATTTTGGCACCGCTAGCGTTTCAAGAACCTCGGGTTGGTTCAGATCGATGCGGAGGCTGAGCCAAACCAAGTACCGAGAACAATCCCAGGATGACCGCATGAACCCATTTGACATCATTCCAGACACCCACGGCCAATCCGCCAAACTCGACGCTTCCCTCGCTGGGCTGGGGTGGAGGCGGAGTGCTCTCGGATGGACCCATCCGGATCCGGATCGACAGATCGTCTTTCTGGGAGACTTCATCGACCGTGGGCCGGATAATCGGGCTGTTCTCAAGACCGTTCGCGAACTTGTCGATGCAGGCAAGGCCAAGGCGATCATGGGCAATCATGAGCTCAACGCTCTGCATTTCCACACGATGCACCCCGATGATGGTCAGCCGCTTCGTGCGCATTCCCCTAAGAACATCCGGCAGTACCGGACGTTCCTCGACCAGTTCCCGCCCGGCGATCCGCAGACTCGCGACGTTCTGGACTGGATGCGCAGCCTGCCACTGTTTCTGGAGGAGGACGGGTTTCGTGCCGTGCACGCCTGCTGGATCGACGCCTCATTGGATCGGCTCAAGACACTGACCGGGGATGGCGTGCTGACCGAGGAACAACTGATCCGTGCTGCGGATCGAGACGAGACCGACGAGATGTTTATACTGGCCGAGCAGATCACCAAGGGGCCGGAGCAGCAGCTACCTGATGGCTGGTCGTTCACGGACAAGGACGGGACGGAGCAGGATCATGTGCGGCTGCAATGGTGGAACGCCGCCGCTCGCACCTGGCGCGACATCGCGATCTCTGTGCCATCAATTGAGGACCTGCCTGACGAATACTTGCCGGAGACGCTTTCGGCGCAGACCTATCCAGCCACTGCGCGACCGGTGTTCTTCGGGCATTACTGGTTGAGTGGCGACCCGGTCCTACAGGCACATAACGCGCTTTGTCTCGACTATTCTGCAGGCAAGGACGGCCCACTGGTGTCATATGATATGTCCGACCCGGTCGGACCGCTTTCGATGGACAAGATCCGGGTGCATCCGGCGGTCAGCTAAAACGGGTGTCTATCAATCGAACACCAGCCCCGGTTGCTTGACCCACGGCAGCTCCGCCACGCCGCAGAGGTCGAAGATCGACAGCACTGTGGGTTCGCGCCGCAGGACCAGCCTCTCCAGCACCGACGGTTCAAGCCATGCCAGCCGGATCACACGGCTGACATAGCGGTCGGAGATGCCTTCCTCTCTGGCGAGGTCGGCGATGGTGGTGACATCGCCACGCTCCAGCCTGCGCCGCCAGTCCCACGCGCGGCCGATGGCGCGTAACAGCCGAGCGTCCTGTCCGAGATCCATGGCGACCTCGATCTCCTTGGACGGCAGGATGCGGGGGCGGCCGCCGCGATTGCGCAGGGTGAGCGGGATGTGGACGCGCAGGGTTTCTGGCTCTGCCATCACGCCACCTCTGGCTTTGCCGGGGCCATGAGTGCTGCAATCGCGCCCAAGCCCTCATGTCGGAGATCGACAGCCAATCCGGCCTCGCTGGCCGTGACCCGCGCCACCAGAAGCCGGACCACGCGTGCCTGTTCCGCCGGAATCAGCGCGTTCCACATGTCGTCGAACTGGGTGAGCGACGCGCTGATCGCGTCCTCACCAAGGTCCGGCCGATCCTTGCGCAGAGTCCGCGACACCCGCGCGGCAACCTCGGGGGTGCGCAGCAGGCGGCGGATTTCGCCAATCACGGCATCCTCGACCATGCCACCCGGCAACCGCTGCGGGCCGCGCAACTCGGCCTTGGGCCGTTTTTTGATCACGTCCATCGAGACGTAGTAGCGATAGCGGCGCGTGCCTTTCTTGGTGTGGTGCGGGGTCATCGCCACGCCGGTCTCGATGAAGATCAACCCGCGCAGCAGCGCCGGTGACGGCTCCTGAGCTGCGGCCTTCCTAAGATACCGGTTGTTAGCGATCACCTCGTGCACCTCGTCCCAGAGCGTCTCGTCGATGATCGCGTCGTGCTCGCCGGGATAGGCGTTGCCCTTGTGGACGGCGAGGCCGCGATAGACCTTGTTGTGCAGGGTCTTGAGCAGCGAAGTCTTGTCATAGGGCCTGCCGGTCTTGGTCAGGATCGCGCGTGCGTCCAGCTCTAGGATCACCTGCGCCGTGGAACTTGACCGTGCGTAGAGCGTGAAGATCGTCCGCACCGTCTCGGCCTCGACCGGATCCACGATCAGCTTGCGGTCTTTCACGTTGTAACCCAGCGGCACCGGCCCACCCATCCAGATGCCCTTCTTGCGCGACGCGGCAACCTTGTCGCGGATCCGCTCACCTATGACTTCGCGCTCGAACTGAGCGAAGCTGAGCAGGATGTTCAGCGTCAGCCGCCCCATGGACGTGGTGGTGTTGAAGGACTGGGTGACAGAAACAAAGGTTACGCCGTGCTTGTCGAAGATCTCGACCAGCTTTGAGAAATCCATCAGCGCGCGCGGCAAACGGTCGATCTTGTAGACCACGACGATGTCGATCAGCCCGTCTTCGATGTCGGCTATCAGGTCCTTCAGCGCGGGGCGTTCCAGCGTGCCACCGGAGAAGCCGCCGTCATTGTATTTGTCGCGCAGGCATACCCAACCCTCTGCCTTCTGGCTGGCGATATAGGCCTCGCAGGCCTCCCTCTGCGCGTCGAGGCTGTTGAATTCCATGTCGAGCCCTTCCTCGCTCGACTTGCGTGTGTAGATCGCGCAGCGCAGGCGGCGGGGCGGTTGCGGCTGTGTCTGGCGCGTCATTTGCTGATCCTCGGGCGTGGAGTGAAGCCGAAGAATTTCCAGCCATTCCAATTCGCGCCGGTGATGGCCCGCGCCGCGCCAGAAAGCGATTTGTACCGGCGACCTTGCCACTCGAAGCCCTTCGTCAGCACAGTGACAGTGTGCTCGACGCCGTTCCATTCACGGACCAGTTTGGTGCCCGGCATCGGGCGGCGCGGGTCGGTCATCACCTGACCGGGTTCGCCAGAAGCCACCTCCGCCGCAAGTGCATCCAGCGTCCGCCGGGTGTCGCGGCCGATGCCGCCAAGGGCCAGTTCCTGGATGCGGTAGCCAAGCCGCAGCTCGAGATTCTGGCGGCTGGTGTTCGGCGCGGGCGCGCCAAAGATCGCCGCCCATTTCTCGCGCAATTCGGGCACGGTCATCGCCTTCAGCGCGACCAGGTCCGCCAGGACAACGTGGTCCTGCGAAGCGCCAGTGCCTGTTCTCTTTCCCACTGATTTCGTTTTGGTTTTCGTCATTCGTCCTCTCCAACTCGGGTTCGCAATTGGTGACGACGACGGCGAACAAGGGCGAGGATGTCCAGCGAACTGTCTCCTTCGTCCGGAGATTTTTCGTTTATTTTTGGTGGGTTGGCGCGATCCACGGCCGAAGCGAGGATCTGGGCGAGTTCTGCCAGCCGCTCATTGGTGGTGAGCGTTTCAGGCGGTGGGGCGAAATTGACGTCGTTATCGGGCATGGCGGGCGAACCTCAGGAGCTGTTTTGCCCTGTGGTGGCCGCGATGCGGATGGGATTTCAAGTTAAAACAATGGGTTGTCGTAGAGGGGCGAAATCATGAGGAGAGGATCGGACGCGCCGCTTCAATCGTCAAAATGAGGAGGTGCCGGTGAATTCCAACACTCAACTCTCTCGCTGGCGGAACAAAACCACAAATGTAGCGGTCTCAGGCAGTTTTACTTTTTTGCTCCAGTATTGTCGCCACTTCAAGTTTGTTGGGCTCTTACTGAGTTTGTGTTCGCTCCGGACCCCACCCGCATTCAACGAGGCGATTGAATGCAAGTTTGATTTGTCGGGGTGTGAAGCGTCGCTTTCTGTCATTCCATGCGTATGTCCGCTCGATAGCTTCTTCAACATTCGTGACAGCTTCCTGGCGTACTATCCAATGAACCGTTGCCAAAAGTTCTAGTCCAACCGGAGATTCGAATCCTTCCACTAAGCGACTTACTCGCTCGAACCGCTCATGTGTGTCTTCATGCACCTGCAGAAGTGCTTCAGCTTCAGCAACCGCTCCGGGTACCAATTCTATTTGTTTGCCAGGAATGTCCCCGCCGTCTGCGTAACCGGACACGAGGTGCCCCTCAATCTGGTTCAAGACATGCCGTAGGTTCTCAGCATAGGGGCCGTAATGGTGTTTCTTGTATTTCAAACGAAGTGGCTCCCCGGCTTCTTGCATGAAATACATTAGCTTATGAAGCTCGATCAACGTCACGAACGGGTCCAGCAGTCCGGAAAGATACCGGTGCATCAAAGTGACTAGAGTAGCTCGGCCAGTCGTCATCTTTGGAGGTTCTGTGCTTCGCGCCATAACTTGAGCGTCAGGAGCTTCACCGGGTTCGAACACAATAATCTCGGCATCCGTGCCCGTCAGAGATGCCTCGATACGCTTCCGGACATCAGACCAGTTTAATCCACCCAACCCACTGCCCAGTGGGGGAATTGCAATGGACCGGATCCCACGCGCTTCAATCTGTTGGCGAAGATCGACTAGCCCAGACTCAATATCTTCTATTCGACTCTTCCCTCTCCAGTGTCGTTTCGTCGGAAAATTGATAATGAACCTTGGCGCTGTCAGTGCGTTCCGTTCCGTGATAAACATTTTCCCAGGCACAACTTCACCGCGATCACAGGCATTCTTGTAGTCTTCAAAATTTCTGGGAAATGCTTTCTTGAATTGAAGGGCAATACCACGCCCCATAACGCCTACACAGTTGACTGTGTTAACCAAAGCATCGGCTTCGCTGCGGAGGATATCTCCAGTCATATATCGAATCATTATTGTCCTCCCTTTTCTAGTAATACCACGTTGGCAAGGCTTTCACCGTTGGCCTGTGGGCCCTGCCAGACATCATTCTGGTGACATCTCTGCCAACGGCTTCTGAGCGGACACCGATGCCCTGCACGAGCGTCCAAGGAAAGCAGCGCTCAACTAAGAACTCTGCCTGCTTACCCTCCTTCACCTGCCGACTGACGCCATTCCCACTCCACTTGGTGGCAGCTACTGAGTTCCAGTCGATTTCATCCAGAGCGCCAAGATCCGAGCGGTCTTCGAAGTAACTTGAGCCGGCGTTAGATAGGGTGAAAGCCCACCGCAGTTCATTTTCTTCTGCCCATGCAACAGTAGTAGGCAATTCCGAGACTAGGTGGACTATTGGTTCCTGACCGCCGCGATAGGTTACTTCGGGGTGATTTCCTCTGTGTAGGAGGAATAACATTATTGAGCGAGGGCAGAAGTAGAAAGGGACACACGCGCCCACGGTAAGGTCCGGATGCGAACTCAAACTTGTCGCGAGGCGTCTGTCCTTGATCCCCATCATTCCGACAGTCGTTCCAGCACTTGAGCGCGCGCGGGCTTCGGCGTCCGACCAAAGAAACCCATCATCCATAATTGATTGCAATCGGTCCTTGTGAACGATGTGGTAGATCCAGACTTTTTCAGGCGTTTTTGTCATTCAGACCCCTTTTTGGTTGGATCGGAATGCTTTGATGCAATTCGTCTCAGGCGATCAAACTCTTCGACAGAGCAGACGACGACCACTGGTCTACCATGTTTCTCGATTACCACGGGGTCCACCCTCGCGGTATCTATGAGCAGGCCGAACTGGTTCTTCGCATCACGCGCAGAGAAGTTTTTCATTCCTTCTTCTTGTCTCGTTTCGGCTCATATGTCCATAGGGTACATTATGGCTATTATGTCCATTATTTCTGACGTAGTCAGTAACGGTGGTTGCGCTCTCGTCATGCAGCAACGTTGATCCTGAATATCAATGTCGTGTCTGGGGTCGCATCATCCTGTCGGTCTCCAGCCTCAGCGCCGCTCGCCACAACGGCGTCTTGGTGAACGTGCTCTCCCGCGTCCGAAGCAACCCCTTGGCACGGTTTTCTTGCAGTAACCCTGTCCAGCAGAGAGGCCGAAGCACCTGAATATACAGGTTGCTCAGCACTTGGTCGAAACGATCGCTGGGATTGGGTTCGCCGAACAGCACCTTACGGAGGTCAGCGCCCGTCGCGCCGTCTTCGGTCTCGACGTTCAACACGTTCAGGAACACGTCCCAATTGCCCAAGATCGGCTCGTCGTCGAAACGGGAAACGCGGGCGTGATTGACCTCGAACAGGTAAAACGGCGTAACGATGCTGAAGATGCGGCCGGGATGCCCGACCAGCTCCTGGCCCGCCTTGGTCAGCTTGAACTGTCCCTTGTAGTGCCGCCCGATCTTCAACGCGATCATCACGTCGTGCAGATCCATCAGCGGGCCAAAGTCGATCTCGTTCAGCACCTTGTTGATGGCGAACAGGTCTTCCTCGGTGTAGTCGGGCCAGTCGAACTCGCGCGCGGCCCAATGCACAAATACCCGCTTGAAGGCTTTCGATGGCGTCAGTCCGATTTCGCCATGTTCGGCGATGTAGGCAAAAGTCCTTTCCAGTGCCCGCACCATCGGCGAATGCGCCAGCGCCGGGTTTGCATCGTCGATCTGGCGGAACTCGATCACCTCAGATCTCCCGCGCGAACCAGCGAATGCGGCCGATGATGTGGATTTCCTCGGCACTGCGCTCGTAGGGACTGTAGAAGCTGTTGTCCGAGATGACCCGCACGGCGGGCGGTTCGCTGTTGGGGACGTGCTCAAGCCGCTTGGCGACCAGACCCATGCCATCGTCCAGAACGAAGATCCCAGGCGGGTTCGGCGCGCGACGGGTCATGTCGACCAGCACGGTGTCGCCGTCCAGCAGGGTCGGCGCCATGCTGTCTCCCTCTACATGCATGATGCGCAGCTGCGACGGGCTGGCCTTCAGGCTGCTCTTTATCCAGGACCGGCGGAAGTGATAGGCGCGGCCCGGTGTGTCGTGATCCTCGGTCACCACCGCGCCGCCGCCCATCGACGGGCGCGGGCTGGCATGTGCGATCGCCACGAAGGTCTCGTCGGGGTTCTCGATGAAGGGCAGCTCGCCCTCGACGTCGCCAATGCCGTGGATCAGCCATTCCCGCTCGACCTTCAGCACACGGGCGACCTCTGCCAGCTTGTCGATCCCGGGCCGGGCTGAGCGGCCGCGCAGGATGTCGTAGACGAAGGAGCGATTGACCCCGGCCATCTCTGCGACATGGGCGGGGCTCAGCCCGAGTTGTTGAGCTCGGGCGCGAAGGCGGTCAGAGAGCGTGTGATGCTCGGTCATGTTTTCCCCAGAGGGCTGTGGATCAAATAGGATAAAACAGGATTGATCGGAGGGCGTCAAGGATTTAGAACAAACCCTAAACACTCAATGGCAGGAATCGGGGGTCAGATGGAGATCGAGAAGGCGTATTTTACTCTGCCGGAGATCCTCGATCGCTGGTCCATCTCAGAGGCCGACCTGATCTATCTGGCGGAGAACGACAAGCTGCGACTGTCGCTGCGCGTCTTCGGTGTTCCGTTGGAGCTGGGGGATTACGAGGAGACCCATGAGGGTGAGCACTTTCGGGTGCCCACCGAGCAGAGCTACTACAGTGGACTGCTTGAGTTGCATGCGCGGGACGTCTTTCAGCTGTTTCGTGCCGCCGAGTTGACAGTGAGCGACTTCCGTACGCCCGCGTCGGACTATGCGTCGATCTGGGGTGATCGCGATGGCGTGCCTCTGAGCGTTGAGGATTTACTGCTAAGGCGCGAGGAACGTGATCGTTTCGAAGCGGAGACAGGGTTCTCCGGCGCAGAGACCGGACCGCAGCTGCCTGTCTTCAGTGCGACCGCTGGCTTTCATGAAGTGCGTTGCGGCGGGCACCAGTTTCGTCTGGGCCCGATCCAGGCGCAGGTTGTCCGTGCGCTGCATGAGGCGGCGCGACGTGGCGAGGCCTGGCAGAGCGGCAAGGCGATTCTGTCGGCCGCGGGCTCGAAGAGCCTGAAGATGTCCGACGTGTTCAAATCCCAGAAGCAGTGGCGGTCGCTGATCGAATCGAATGGTCGCGGCAACTACCGTCTGAACTGCGACTGATTTCGACTCATCCTGTTCCGGCGCGCGTGTCCCTCCGGCTCCACAGTGGGATGCGCTGGGGGATGAGAGTGGGATGGCAATCCCCCGCCAGAGCGTTCGCCGTTGAGTTGCATGGCTCAAACTGATCCCCCTCCGCATCCCACTTCGATCCTGACGACATCCCACAGCGGGATTTCGCATCTTCCTCCCAACGCAGCGAGCGACAGGAGACGAAGATGCAGCTCAAACACCTCAATCAGAAAGAACTGGCCCGGCGCTGGAACATCTCGCACCGCACGCTGGAGCGGTGGCGGTGGGCCGGTGAAGGCCCGCAATTCATGAAGCTGGGCGGCCGTGTGGTTTACCGCATGGAGGACATCACCGCCTTCGAGCAGGACCAGTTGCGCCACAGCACCGGCGCTGATGCCCATGCGGGTGCCGCATGATGGTACGTCTCGATGATTTTGCGGCCGAGCGGGTGGTGCCGTTCTGCGCCGCTGCCGGTCTGGACGAGGTCGGGTTCTGCGCATGGATCGCGCAGGCCGAACCCGGCGAAACGCTTGTCTATCACCGCGGGTTTCTGGCGGTGGATGCCACCGCCGTCCTGTCGAAACTCCCCGCCGACCGTCAGCGCGCATTGCGCCAGGTTGCGGCCGCCGCCCTTCGCGCGGCCGAGCAGAACCTCGTCCATCTCGTCCAGGCGCGGATCGGTCCCGATCACTTCGCCTACATCGCTGTCGCCCGGACAAGACCTCGATCCAGCGGCGCCGCCCTGTCAGTCCGCCTGCTCGAGGCCGCGTGATGCCCGCCTTCCATTCCCTTTTGACCGATCACGGAGACCCTTTCATGCCATTTCCTGAGAACACCCCCACGCCCGACGATCTGCCGTCCCTCAGCGCAGCCGAAATCGCAGCCTTGCCGGTCGAGCTGCTGGCAATCCTGCAGCGCGAGATCGACGAGCGCCTGAAGCGCGACAAGGCGGCCAAGGCCCGCTTCGATGCTGGACTGGCCGTTCGCTATGCCAACCGGGCAGCTGAGGAACGCCAGATTCAAGCCAAGGACACCGGCACCGTCCGGTTCGACGATGGCGATTTCACCGTGGTCGCCGATCTGCCGAAGCGGGTGGATTGGGATCAGGACCGGCTGGCCGACATGGTCGCGCGGATCCGCGATGCAGGCGACGATCCCGCCGAATATGTCGATCTGGCCTACAAGGTGCCCGAGCGCAAATACGCGGCCTGGCCCGAAGCCATCCGGCAGGGCTTCGCGCCCGCACGCACCGTCCGGCCCGGCACGCTGAAGATCGAGATCGTCCCGCAGGGGGGCGATCAATGAGCCTGCCCATCATCAGCGCCGACCGCGCCTCGGCCGAGCCAGGGCGGTATCGCACGGCGCGCACGCCCTACATGGGTGAAATCATGGATCGGCTCTCACCCGGCGATCCGACACAGCGGATCGTGTTCATGAAGGCCGCACAGGTCGGCGCGACCGAAGCGAGGAATAACTGGATCGGGTTCGCGATCCACCAGGCGCCGGGGCCGATGCTGGCGGTCCAGCCGACGGTGGAACTGGCGAAACGCAACTCGCGCCAGCGGATCGACCCGCTGATCGACGAGAGCCCGGAACTGCGGGAGCGGGTCAAACCGGCGCGCTCGCGCGACGCGGGCAACACCATGCTGTCGAAGGAGTTCGCGGGTGGCATTCTGATCATGACGGGAGCGAACTCGGCGGTCGGGCTGCGCTCGACACCCGCGCGCTACATCTTTCTCGACGAGGTCGATGCCTATCCAGCCTCGGCCGACGAGGAAGGCGACCCGGTCACGTTGGCCGAGGCCCGCTCGCTGACCTTTGCCCATAGGCGAAAGGTATTTCTGGTCTCGACGCCCACCATCCGGGGGCTGAGCCGGATTGAGCGGGAGTTCGAGGCGAGCGATCAGCGTCGGTTTTTCGTGCCATGTCCGCATTGCGGCCAAGAGCAATGGCTCAAGTTCGAGCGTCTGCGTTGGGAGAAAGGCCGCCCGGAGACCGCGGAATATCATTGCGAGCGCTGCGACCAGCCCATCGCGGAACACCACAAGACAGCGATGCTGGAGGCTGGCGAATGGCGGGCGACGGCCACGACGGCCGATCCCAACGCGGTCGGCTACCACCTCTCCGCGCTCTATTCACCCATCGGGTGGCTGAGCTGGGAGCGGATCGTGCGGGCGTGGGACGCAGCGCAAGGGTCAGACGAGGCGATCAAGGCGTTCCGCAACACGATCCTCGGAGAGACTTGGGTCGAGACCGGCGAAGCGCCTGACTGGCAGCGGCTTTACGACCAGCGGGAAAGCTGGAAACCGGGCATCGTACCTGCGGGCGGGCTGTTCCTGACCGCTGGGGCCGACGTTCAGAAAGACCGGATCGAGGTCGATGTCTGGGGCTGGGGCCGTGGGTTGGAAAGCTGGCTCGTCGACCACATCGTGATCGAGGGCGGACCGGACCGTCATGAGGCTTGGGGCGATCTGACGGAGTTGCTTGGTCGGACCTGGCCGCATGAACGAGGCGCGCATCTCAAAATCGCGCGTCTTGCCATCGACACCGGCTACGAGGCCCCGGCCGTCTACGGCTGGTCGCGGGCGCAAGGGTTCGCGCAGGTCGCGCCGGTAAAAGGCGTCGAAGGCTTCAACCGCGCGAGCCCAGTGTCGGGGCCCACTTACGTGGACGCGACCGAAGGCGGCAAGCGGCTTCGTCGTGGCGCAAGGCTCTGGACCGTGGCGGTCTCGACCTTCAAGGCAGAGACTTATCGCTTCCTGCGACTGGAACGGCCCACGGATGAGGAACGCGCTGACGGCGCGGTATTCTCACCCGGCACCGTTCATCTGCCGCATTGGGTCGAGAACGAATGGCTGAAGCAGTTCGTGGCGGAGCAGTTGGTCACCGTGCGCACAAAGCGCGGCTTTGCGCGGCTGGAATGGCAGAAGCTGCGCGAACGCAACGAGGCGCTGGATTGCCGGGTCTATGCCCGTGCTGCCGCCTGGATTGCGGGCGCGGATCGCTGGACCGACGAGAAATGGCGCGACCTCGAGGATCAGCTTGGGGTCGCCGACACCTGTGCGAACTCCGCAGGGCAGATCAACAGGCAAGCGCAGACCGCGCAGAGGAAACGTCAATCTGACTGGCTCGGACGGCGTGGAGGGTGGTTTTAAACATGGCGGACTGGACCGAAACCGAGCTCTCGGCGTTGCGCCGGGCCTATGCCAGCGGCACGACCCGGGTCAGCTATGACGGCAAATCCGTCGATTATGGTTCAGCCGAGGATTTGCTGGCGCGCATCCGCACCATCGAGCGCGCCATCGCGGGCACGACACGGCCACTGCCGATCGCAGGGCTCGCGGGCTTCTCGCGCGGGGACCGGTGATGTCAGCCAATTGGTTTGATCATGCGATTGCCTCAGTGGCACCGCGCACGGCGGCGCGCCGTGTTCTCGCGCGCCAAGCGTTTGAAACCCTGACGCGTGGCTATGATGGCGCTGCCAAGGGGCGGCGGACCGAGGGTTGGCGCGCGCCGGGCACTTCGGCCGATACCGAGGTTGGCGTGGCCGGGGCGCTGCTGCGCGACCGGATGCGCGATCTGGTGCGCAACAACCCGCATGCGGCGAAGGCCGTGGCGGTGCTGGTCAACAACATTGTCGGTGCGGGCATCATGCCTCGGGCGGCGAGCGGCAATGACAAGCTGGACCGGAAGGTCGATGCGCTCTTCGCAAGGTGGTCGGACGCCGCTGACGCCGACGGCCAGCTCGACTTCTATGGGCTGCAGACGCTGATCTGCCGGGAAATGGTCGAAGCGGGCGAGGTTCTGGTGCGCCGACGTCTGCGGCGGGCGTCAGATGGCCTGCCGGTGCCGCTGCAGTTGCAGGTGCTGGAGGCCGACTTCCTCGACGCCACGAAATCCGGCGCCATCGGCGCGGGGCGGCTGGTCCAAGGGATCGAGTTTAACCCGGTCGGCAAGCGCCGCGCATACTGGCTGCACGCCGAACATCCCGGCGACGCCTATGGCGCATTGCAGAATGGCTTGCAGAGCCGTCCGGTCCCCGCGACCGAGATCGCCCATGTCTACGAGAAGCAGCGCACACAGGCGCGCGGCGTTCCCTGGGGCGCTCCGGTGATCCGCAGCCTGCGCGATCTCGATGATTACGAGGTCGCCGAACTGGTCCGCAAGAAGACCGAGGCCTGCGTCACCGCCATCGTCTTTGGTGACGACGAGGCACAGCAGGGCATCGCACCGTCTGTGGTCGATGCGGACGGCAACCGTGTCGAGCAGTTCGAGCCGGGGCTTATCGCCTATGCACGGGGCGGCAAGGACATCCGGTTCAACCAGCCCTCGGCCACCGGCGGCTACGGCGAATACAAGCGGGCCAGCCTGCACACGATCTCGGCCGGGTTCCGGGTGCCCTATGAGTTGCTGACCGGCGACCTCAGCTAGGTCAACTATTCCTCGATCCGGGCGGGGCTGGTGGAGTTTCGCCGCCAGATCGATGCCGTGCAGTGGCAGCTGTTCATCCCGATGTTCTGCGCCCCAGTCTGGCGCTGGTTCACCGAGGCCGCATGGGCGGCGGGCCAGATCCCGACACCTGACGTGCCGGTCGAATGGTCGCCGCCGAAGTTCGAGGCGGTCGATCCTCAAAAGGACGCGATGGCCAACCTGCTGTCGATCCGATCTGGCACCATGACGCTGGCAGAGGTGATCGCGCGGCAGGGCCGCAATCCCGATGCGGTGCTTGCCGAGATCGCCGCGACCAACGCCAAGCTCGACGCCCTCGGCCTCGTACTCGACAGCGACCCGCGCCGCGTCACCAAGATTGGGAGCGCGCAGACCAGCGATCCGGCGAGCGATCCGGCCGCTGACCCGGAAGCCGACGCTGCACAGGCCGACCCCGACCAACAGGACTGACCCCATGGACACGATGATCGAATTACCGGCCCTGCGCCGGTCGGCGGAGCTTGCGCCAAACTCGGCCGATACCGACGCCCGAACCGTCGAGGTGATCTGGTCGGCAGGCGCTCGGGTTCGTCGGTCGACCCTGTTCGGCGAGACCTATGACGAGGAACTGAGCCTCGACCCGACCCATGTGCGGCTGGATCGGCTGAATGCGGGCGCGCCGTTTCTGAAGGTGCACGAGGTCGACACGTTGGATGCCGTGATCGGCTCGGTCGTGCCGGGGTCCGCCCGGATCGAAAACGGCCGTGGCGTTGCGCAGGTCCGGATCTCTGAGCGCGCCGACGTTGAGCCGATCTGGCGCGACATTCAGGCCGGGCACATCCGCGCGGTGTCCATTGGCTACCAGGTCCACCGCTTTGAGGTCTCAAAACCCGAAGCCGCCCGGGAGCTTTGGCGCGCGGTCGACTGGACGCCCTTCGAGGTGTCTGCCGTGCCCGTTGGCGCGGACCCCGCCGCGGGCTTCCGTGCTCAATCCCCCCTTCACGATTGCGTCCTTCATCGCCGGGACGTCCCACCCACAACCACAGGAGCCATCCCGATGACGGACAAACCCAACGCCCCGGCGAGCGACGCCGAAATCCAAGCCACCCAGCTGACCGAGCCGGTCAAAACCGAGGATACTACGATGACCATACCGACTGCGGCTTTGACCGAGCCGAAGGACGCTGCCGTTGAGACCCGCGCGCAGTCGAAGCCGCAGAAGCCCGACACTGCCGCAGCACCCGATACCGAAGCTGTCGCGACCCGCGCGCGAGAAACCGAGCGTGACCGCGTGTCCACGATCTATGATCTGGCCGGTCGCCTGAACCTCGAGCGCAGCTTTGCCGAGGATCTGGTCAAACGCGGCACGGACATCGGCGAAGCGCGCCGCCTGATCCTCGATCAGGTTGCAGCGAAATCCGAGGAAACCCGCACCTTCAGCCAGGTGTCGGTCCCGCTGGGTGGCCGCGATGAGGCCATCACCCGCCGCGACGCCGTCGCGAACGCGCTTCTGCACCGTTACAGCCCGACGCTGTTCACTGTGGAAGATGCCGCCCGCCAGTATCGTGGCATGACGCTGATGGAACTGGCCCGCGAAAGCCTCGGCAATGCCGGGGTCAACACGCGCGGCCTGTCGCGCGACGAGGTGGCGACGCGCGCGCTGCATTCGACCTCGGACTTCCCCGAGATCCTGTCGGCGGTCACCAACAAGACCCTGCGGCAGGCCTACGAGGCCTATCCCCGCACATTCATGCTGTTCTGCCGTCAGGTGCTCGCGACCGACTTCAAGGCCATGCACCGGGTCCAGCTCGGCGAGGCCCCGCAGCTGCTCGAGGTCGGCGAGAGTGGCGAGTTCAAGCGCGGGACACTGGGCGAGAGCAAGGAGAGCTACAAGGTCAAGACCTATGGCCGGGTGGTCGCCATTACCCGCCAGACCCTGATCAATGACGACCTCGACGCCTTCACCCGGATCCCGGCGATGTACGGCAACTCCATCGCGCAGCTGGAATCGGACGTGGTCTGGGGGATCATCACCGCCAACCCGGCCATGGCCGACGGCAATGCGCTGTTCCACACCACCCACAAGAACCTCGCGGGCACCGGCGCGGCGCTCGATGTCGGCAGTGTCGGCGCGGCCCGCGCCGCGATGGCCAAGCAGACGGGGCTCGACAAGAAGACGGTGCTGAATGTCCGTCCTGCCTTCCTGATCGTGCCCGCATCGCTGGAACTGAAGGCCGAGCAGATGGTCGCCCAGAACCTCGTGCCCGCCGCAACCTCCAACGTCGTGCCGCAATCGATCCGGACCCTCGCGCCGATCAGCGAGCCCCGGCTCGATGCCGCCAGTGAAACCGCCTGGTATCTTGCGGCCAGCCCAAACCAGATCGACACCATCGAGTACGCCTATCTCGAGGGTCAGCAGGGCGCCTACATTGAGACCCGCAACGGCTTTGACGTCGACGGCGTCGAGATCAAGTGCCGCCTCGACTTCGGTGCCAAGGCCATCGACTGGCGCGGTCTTTACAAGAATCCGGGCGCATAAACCGGGCCATCTCTGACATCCCACCTCTGACGGGCGGTCCAATCGGGCCGCCCGTTCCCTTTTGCAAAGGAACGTGCACATGAAAAACTACGTCCAGCCCGGCAACACCATCACCCTGACCGCGCCTTATGCCGTCGCCTCCGGCGATGGCCTGCTCGTCGGATCCATCTTCGGCGTGGCCGCTGGGGATGCTGCCAATGCCGAGACGGTCGAAGCCGCCCTCATCGGCATCTTCGATCTGAAGAAGGTGGCGTCCCAGGCCCGGTCCGCAGGTGACAAGGTCTATTGGGACGACACCAACAAGGAAGCTACCAAGACCGCCACGGCGAACACGCTGATCGGCGTGGCAATCGAAGCCGTCGCAGGCGGCGCGGGTGACGTGATCGGCCGGGTGCGCCTGAACGCGAGCTTCTGATGACGGCGTTTGCCGCCATTCTGGATGCGCTGTTCGCGGATCCCAATATCGGGCGCGAGGCGGTCTACACCTCCGACGGCGGCGCGCCGGTGCTGGTGCGCGTCGTCTCCCGGCAGGCCGATGCGCTCACCGACTTTGGCGACGCGCGGCTTTGGTCGGAAACGACCCGGATCGATCTTCGCGTCGCGGAAGTTCCGACCCCGCGTCCCGGTGACCGATTGGAAATCGACGGAGATGCCTTTCTCATTCAGGGCGAGCCCGTCCGCGACCGTGAGCGGCTGGTCTGGACCGTGGATCTGAGGCCTGCGTGAGACTGAAGCTCGACATCGATCCCGACATCGTCGCCATGATGGCGGCGGAGATGGCGGCGGGCGAGCGCGCGGTGACGGCCGCCATGCGTGAGGCCGGGACCGGGCTGAAGTCTGCATGGCGCACGCAGATCACGGGCGCGGGGCTTGGGCGACGGCTTGCCAACTCGATCCGCAACCAGAACTTCCCGAGATCGGGTGAAAGCCTGGATGCGGCGGCGTTGGTTTGGTCCAAAGCACCGGTGATCGTCGGCGCACATGACACGGGACCGCTGATCCGCTCGAAGGATGGGTTCTGGCTGGCGATCCCGCTGCCCGCCGCAGGTCTAGGTTTGCGTGGTCGCCGGATTACTCCGGGCGAATGGGAACGGCGGCGCGGTCTGCGCTTACGCTTTGTCTATCGCCGCCGAGGACCCAGCCTGCTGGTAGGCGTCACTGCCAAGCCCACGCGGGATTGTGAGGTCTTGCTGCCCCACATTCGTACATTGATTGAAGATGCGGACTCGCTCAAAGAGCGTCTGGACGCCACCGGCATGTCTGGCCACCTGCGCATGGGCGCAATTTCGACCGAACTCGGCGAGACCATCCCTTACGTCCTAGCTACACTCCGGAGCGCCTGCCCCAAACTACATCTGCAGGTTGTCCCAGGAACGTCTCAGCAGCTTTATGAGGGGTTAAATCTAGGCACCTTGGATCTGGCCGTTACAGTCCGGCCAGACTTTGCCCTACCAAAGTCGCGCAACGTAACTGTTTTAAAAAAACAAAAACATATGCTCCTCACACCTAGGGGAATGAAGGGCAGCCTTGAAGAGATTCTGGAAAAGCACCCTTTTATTCGCTATGACGCCCGCTCTTGGGGTGGGGAGAAGCTCGAGAGTTACCTTCGGACCCTCAGGATAGATCGCAACATTCTTTGCGACATCGACAGTCTCGAAACCATCGCGGTGATGGTTGGAAATGGCATGGGCGTATCGGTCGTGCCTGAATGGAGCGGCATCGATCTGCACAAGTTTCGTCTGAATAAAGTACAGATGGCTCAAGAAGCGGGTAGCCGGGAAATCTGTGTAATCCACAACCTTCCAGCCAAACTGCCGAAAGTAATCGAGTTGATCACCGAGATTTGCCAAACCCATGCCAGCAAAACGGACACGTAATCCCTTGCCGCGCCCGCAGAAGACGGTAGGTCTTGTTAGAAATACTCATCCGTAAGGAGTACGCCAGCCCATGCAGCGCCGTTTTCCCTCGCTAAATGCGCTTAAAACATTTGAAGCCGCAGCAAGGCACTTAAGTTTTTCAAATGCTTCGGAAGAGTTGAACGTCACCCAAGCCGCGGTTTCACGCCAGATAAAACTTCTCGAAGAAGACTTTGGTACAGCGCTTTTTCATCGCCTGACCCGATCCGTCGAACTGACCGAGGCTGGCCAGCGCCTCTTCCCACCCTTGAAGGACGCGCTCGACCAGATCGAATTCGCCGCGCATCGGGTATGGGACAATCGCGGAAGCGGCATCCTAACAATCTCCGTGCTACCTACCTTTTCGGTAAAGTGGCTCATGCCGCGCATTGTAGACTTCTCAGAAAAGCACCCTGACATCGAGATCCATCTGGTGAACTCAATCAAGCCGGTGGACTTTGACCGCGAAGATGTCGACCTCGCGATCAGGGTTGGATCACCCACATTGGAAACACAGTCAAAAGGCCATGTGCGAATTGATCTTGAGATGGCGAAAATTGACGAGCAGTTGACCTTTCTCCGACTCATGCCAGATCGCATGGTAGCCGTCGCGTCACCGCGCTACATTGCGGAGCGTGGTGGAGTCAGTTCTGAACAAGACCTCCGCTCGGCAACCCTAATCAACATGGCCACGAGACAGCACGCTTGGGCCGACTTTCTAAAGGTTATCGGTTGGGACGTTGAACTGCAAAACGAAGGTCCGGCCTATGGACATTTCTTCATGGCGATTCAGGCGGCGATGGAGGGGCGCGGCATTGCCCTTGTGCCAGACATCCTCGTCAAAGATGACATACGATCCGGTCTTCTCGTCCAGGCCATTTCGACAAGCGTCCCAAGCGCCGGACAGTATTACTTATTCGGCCGCAAAAGCGGTTGGGAACAGAAACGAGTACGCATTTTCAGAGAATGGCTGCAAGGCTATTTGCCCACCATAGACCCCGTTACCAGTGGGTCAGAATTTCATCAGCCGTGAGAACTTGCCCGTAGTATTTTCGATGCGTCGCGAGCGCCGCGTCATGTGCGGCAATCCCGTCGAGTGAGGTACAGGCATCGGCGGCAAGAACAACATAATGCCCGCGAAAGAACGCTTCAGCGGCCGTGGCCTGTATGCAGACGTTCGTGTTGCACCCGCACAGAACGAGGGTCTGCACGCCGAGCCGTTCTAAGGTATCTGGCAGATCGGTGCAGTAAAAGCCGTTGTAACCGGGTTTCTCCAAACATACTTCGCCGTCCAGCCGGCGCGGCAACGCAGAGTCCCATCGAGCGCCCCAACTGCCACGGTGGGTCAGGAGATCGCTCGCTGAAATCTCCCCAGAGGTGGGAGGCTCTCGCAGTTGGGCCGCGAGATAGTTGCCCGGCTCAACGCCAACCTCATGCACAACCGAAAGCCAAATCACCGGAACTCCCGCGCGACGTGCACCATAGATCAGCTTTTCCACCGCCGGAAAGCTGCGGCGCACAGGTTCAACCTCGACACCGCGCCGCCGTGCAAGGAACCCATCCGGATGGGTAAAATCGTTCTGAAGATCAACAACCAGTAAGGCCGCCCGCCCCTGCCCTAGTTGCTGCGCCGCCGTCCAAAGGGGCGCCCCAACCGTCACCGGAACAACTCCGGAAGCCAAAGCGACAACTGCGGGACGAAGGTTATGACAATAACCGCCAAGATCCCGCACAGGATAAAGGGCATCACCCCGGGCACCATGCGATCAATCGAGAGCTTCGATATTCCGGATGCCACGAACAGATTGAAGCCAAATGGAGGGGTGTACATCCCGATCGCGCTGTTGACGACAAGGATCAACCCGAGATGGATCGGGCTGATACCCATGGACAGACTGATCGGCAGGAAAATCGGAGCAAAGATCATCGTGATTGAGGTCGGGTCAATGAACATCCCCGCTACGATCAGAATAAGGTTCATCATCAACAGGATGATTACCGTAGACTCACTGATCCCCAGCAGAGCACCGGACAATTGCTGCGGGACCTGCTCAATAGTGAGCAGCCAAGCGAGCCCAGAGGCAGCTCCAACAAGGATCATAATCTGCGCGGTCCCGACAGCGGACTCAATGGCGCAATCAATGAGCCGACGCGGGCTCATTTCGCGGTAAACCAGCGCCGTGACGGCGATGGCATAGATACAAGCAACTGCTGCGGCCTCGGTGGGCGTGAAGATACCGCCGTATATACCCCCAATGATGACGACCGGAACTCCCAGCGCCCAACCGGCTTTGCAAAAGGCAGACCAGACATCACTCAGACTTGGCGCAGGCGCGAGCGGCAGCCGGTGACGGACCGCATATGCGAATGAATAAGCCATAAAGGTCGCGCCAAGTAGCAGGCCCGGAATGATCCCAGCCAGAAACAGATCTCCGACAGATGTACCCGTAACCACGCCATAAACGATCATGCCAATGCTTGGGGGGATGATCAGCGCAACTGAGGCGCTTGAGGTGATCAATCCTACGGAGAATTGCTCGCTGTAGCGTGCCTCTTTCAGCGCAGGCAGCACGATGCCACCGATAGCGACGACAGTCGCGGGGCTAGAGCCGGAAACCGCGCCGAACATCATGCAGGCTACGATAGTCGTCAGAGCCATGCCTCCGGGAAGATGCCCAACCAGAGCCTGAGACAATGAAATGATACGTGCCGACAGCCCACCAATGCGCATGATATTCGCCGAAAAGATGAAGAGCGGAATAGCCAGCAAAGAGAACTTGTCGATCCCCGACAGCACCCGTTGCATGATGCCCTCAAGTGGCAGGCCAACAAAGTACCATGTGACTGCGAGCGTCGCGCTGAGCATGGCAATGAAGATCGGCGTTCCGGTCAGCAACAGTGCCATGAGGATGAGCAGCAGTACCCAGCTCACGCGTCACCCTTCCGCAACACCGCGACTGCGGCGAATAAGAAATGAAGGGACATCAGCGCAAAGCCCACAGGCATTGCGGCATAAACATATGCCATCGGAATATTGAGCGTGGCACTTCGCTGTCCGAGGCGGCCAATTTTTTCAGTAATTCCCCATGCGTAGTAGCAAAAGACAAGGCACGCGCCGAGGCAGAAAAGCATTACCGCGAGGTTCAATAAGCGTTTCCCCCGCTCGGGGAGGAAACGCGACAGCGGATCAATTGCGATATGGGAACCGCGACTGACGCAAAGGCTCGCACCAATCATCGTAACCCAAACGATACTGTAGCGCGAAAACTCCTCGGCCCAACCAAGCGAATTATTGAACACAAACCGCATGACGACATTGAGAAACAAGACACCCGTCACAGCGATCAGTAATAAGCCGATGAGCCAACCTTCCATCTTTGAGATCGCACTGAACGTTCGCATCATCGAGCCTATCATTTTCACTTTGTTAAACGAACAAGCACGGGGGTGTAGCCCCAAGTTTGTTCACTGCATCCAATATTATTTGGCGGCGTCGTAGATGAGGGAGAGCATCGCGTCACCATATTGCTCGGTGTAGATCTTATGAACCGGCAACGTCGCCTCCCGGAATACGTCGCGCTCTTCGGCGGTAAGCTCGATGATTTTCGTCCCGGAGGCCTCGATCGCTTCAAGATCCCGCGCAACGATCTGTTGCACACCCACTCGCTGCCGTTGGACATAGGTTACGCCGGCATCCATCATGATCGCCTGAAGATCGTCGGGCAGCGAGTTATACCAGTCCTGGCTAAACATCAGGATCCCGCCCAGCATCGCGTGTTCGGTCAGGGTAAGGTAGTCCTGCACTTCGTAGAATTTCATGTCGTGGATCAGGTTGGTTGGATTTTCCTGTCCATCCACGGTGCCCATTTGCAGGGCATTGTAGACTTCGAGAAAGTCGAGCGGAACCGGGTTCGCACCAAGGGCGCGATATTGCTCCATGATGATCGGGCTTTCCATTGTCCGCATCTTGAAGCCCTCAAAGTCAGCAAGCGTGCGCAACGGTTTGTTTGCCGTCATATTCTTGAGGCCATCAATGTAAAAGGCAACGCCGAGAACGTTTTGAGGCGCTAGAAGGCCGAGCATTTCCTGACCAACAGGACCGTCAAGCACTTCGACCATCTTGTCATAGGAAGGGAAAAGGAACGGCAAGTCGAAGACCTGAAGTTCAGGAACGAAACCAGCAATCCGCGCCGTGGGCGAGGTTGTGATCTGAAGGCTTCCAAGTTGCAGTGCCTCGAAATTCTCCCGAGCTGTTCCCGCCTGCCCCGAATGGAAGACCTTGATCTCAATGCGCCCGCCCGACGCTTCGGCCACTTCGTCTACCATTTGCAGGGCTGCTGCATGATGCGGCGAATCCGGCTTGAAACCGTGCGAAAACAGCGCTTGGAACTCCTGCGCCGTAACCGCCGTTCCGATGAACGACGCCAAAATCGTCGCACAGGCGCCCTTTAGGAAGGATCTGGAAGAAAGTTTCATGACGTTGATCTCCGATGAGGCAAGTCTGTTTGATACATTTGCGATGTAGGGACTGTAAGGGCGCGATGGTCGCACAGGCCAACAATAAAAAATGTCGAACCCATAATAATAAATCATGCCACGCCCACCAACCACGCCGCCCAAGTCCGGCCCTTGCAGGCTGTCAAGAGAATGAAATCACAACCGCACGACACCTGAGCCCTACGCTTTAAAAAGAACAATAAACTGTCGCATTCGCTCAAAATGAGAGCATCAATTTTATCGTGGTTGATGGCGGGCTCTGGAATGCCTCTTTGGCCCACCACGAGCACATAACAATTTCTATCGCCATCAAAGAGCAGAAGTATTTTGTCCTCGACCCGTTGGAATGGTCTCTAGGGTAATGGGGCCCGCGGCAACGCCGCGCGCGATCCTGGTTGGCCCAAGACGTTTCCAAGGCGGTGCGATGACATGACAACTCCTACATTAAAGATAGCGGTCGGCGGCTTCGGCGCCATTGGCAAAGCGGTAGCCGCAGCCCTCGACGCCGGCATCCCCGGGATGGAGCTTGTTGCCGTCTCAGCAAGGGACACCACCAAAGCACAAGCCTACATGGCACAGAGTTTCAGCCGCGCGTATGAGATCTTGCCGCTCGAAAATCTTGCCGAGCGCGCCGATGTCGTGGTGGAATGCTGCCCGGCTCACCTCCTCGACATAATCGCCCGGCCAACGCTTGAAGCAGGCAAGACGTTGATCGTTATCAGCGTCGGCGCTCTGCTCTCCAATGAACACCTCGTAGGCATAGCTACGGAGAATGATGGGCGCATTCTCGTGCCCTCTGGCGCCATACTTGGCCTCGACGCCGTTCAGGCAGCGGCGCAAGGCACTATCGAAAGCGTCAAAATGGTCACCCGCAAGCCCCCCTTAGGCCTTAAGGGAGCACCCGCCATCGAAAAGATGGGATTGGACCTCGATACGGTTACAGAACCGGTGAAGTGCTACCAGGGAACCGCACATGACGCGATCGAGGGGTTTCCGGCTAACCTGAACGTTGCCGTGGCGCTTGGTCTCGCGGGTATTGGAACCAAACTGACCCAGCTCGAAGTCTGGGCAGATCCAACGGTCAAACGAAACACACACACGATCACTGTTGTGTCCGACAGCGCGAACCTGACCCTGAAAATCGAAAACATCCCTTCGGATGATAACCCGAAGACTGGCAGGATCACTCCGCTCAGTGTGATATCCACTCTGAAGCGCCTGACCGCACCTCTGGTGGTCGGCGCCTAGTCTTACGCGGTTTACTCAGGCCCCACGAAGGCGCCGTCACCAGCCTCCCCAGTGATGGCGCCGTTCAGGTAAACCGTTTTGCCACCTACAATCGTGCGCTTGACCTGTCCCTGAAAACGCATCCCTTCATAGAGCCGCGCTGCACCCCGTGCTTGTGTTTCTAACTTGTCGCCCCGGATCTCCGTTACCGCCGCTCTATCCACCAAAATCAGATCGGCGTCACACCCGACTGCGATCTTGCCCTTACGGTCAGTCAAACCAAAGCGCTGCGCCGGGCTGGCTGAAACCAAGCGCCACGCCTCAGCCAAAGTCAGGCGACCCTGAGCAACGGCATCAAGCATCGCCGGCACAAGAACCTCAAGTCCGGGAACACCGGCAGGAGCGGCCGCAAAATTTTCTGCGCTGGCCGCCTTTTCGATGGCATCAAACGGCGCATGGTCTGTCGCGACTTGCGTGATGATCCCCTCTGCCAAAGCATTCCAGAGAGCTACTTGATCAGCCGCACCCCGGATCGGCGGGATGGTCTTTCCATAAACGCCCACGCGGTCCACGTCTGCATCGTTCGCATAAAGTGACTGCGGGCACACCTCCGCCGTCAAGTCACACAGCCCCGCAAAGCGCCGCAAAACGTCAACTGTTCGCGCACTCGTGACATGGGCAATGTGCAGTTTGGCGCCGATTTCAGCGTTCATGACCGCCAATTTCGCCACCGCGACCGCTTCACATATCGCCGGTCGGGAGAGTTCCATAAACGCCGCGCTTGATTTGTCCGCTTCGACAGAGCGCTCACCAAAAAGGCTTAATAACCCAGCGTTCTCGCAATGCACTACGAGCGGGAGCCCCGCAGCCTTCGCCGCCTCCAAGGCCCGGTATTGTCCGCCCTCCGAAGGACAAGCCAGCCCTTCAAATTCCGCCTCACGCCCCGGCGGCACACCTGTCGTGAAGATTTTGAACGCAAGGGCACCTGCCTCTTTTAGCGCGCAAGCCGCAGCGCCGTCCAAACCACCCAAACCAGCGTAGAGTCCAAAATTCACAAGCGACCGCGCCGCAAAGTGTTCACGACGCAACCTCAATTGCTCGACCGAGATGGTCGTCGGAATTGTGACCGGCATTTCGAGTATGGTTGTCACGCCCCCCGCTGCCGCAGCGCGCGTTTCGGTTTCGACCGTGCCTCGCTCCGCAAACCCGGGCGCACGAACGTGGACATGCGTGTCGATCGCGCCGGGTAACAGCGTTAGCCCGACAGCCTCGATCCGCTCCCGTGCATCGGCGTCCTCTCCCGCCGGAAGAACCACCGCAACTACGCCATCGCGCAAGCCCACGTTCACACGAAAAAGCCCTTCGGGAAGAAGCACTTCAGCGCCCAATATCAGAGTATCAAACAATTCCGAATCCCATTTGGTTCATAAGCCGTGAGTAACGAAAACACTCCAGACACTCGAACGTTTTCTGTCTAAGAAAATTTAGATGACATTTGGTGGTGTGGTAATCCCCCATCAAAAAATTGGGATGTTTCCGATAGGCCCGAGCAGGCGCCCGTGGTTGAACCAATCGACCCATCCGAGGGTGGCTATTTCCAGATCCTGCATGTTACGCCACGGGCCTTGGCGACGGACAAGTTCGTTTTTGCAGAGACCGTTTATGGATTCAGCGAGAGCATTGTCGTATTAGTCCCCGACGCTGCCGACAGGTGGTTCGATCCCGGTTTCGGGCAGACGCTCGGTGTAGCGAATGGACGAATATTGCCCACCGCGAAGCGAATGATGGACCAATCCGCCTTCCTGAACAGGGCGTAGATCATGCAGGACCTGTTCCGGCGCATCCATTGCCCGACGGGTGATTTGTGAAATAAATCCGCCGAGAGGGGACACAAAGTCCGTTTTGGCAGACCGCGAGACCCGCCATCTGACAATGCGGTCAGCGAATGTGCCTATGACGGAGGCAACATAAACAAAGCCCTGCCACGTGGGCACAAAGGTAAAATCGCTGACCCAGAGCAGGTTTGGTACAGCGGCCAGGAACACGCGGTTCACCTTGTCGCGCGGACAGGGGGACTGCCGTATCAAGGAACGTTGTTTTGACCACCTTTCCGCGCACGGCCCCACGGATGCCGTGCTGTTTCGCTAGGCGCTCCACGGTGCAGCGCGCCAGCTCAAAGCCCTCCCGCTTCAGCTGATGCCATGCCTTGCGGACTCCGTAGACCTAGTAATTCTCATCCCAGACCCGTTTAATTTCAGGGCGTAGCTCGGTATCCCGCTGATGGCGTGCCGAAGCTTTGGACGGATCCGCGAGGCGCGCCTGGCGCAGCTCACGGTTCTCGCGTTCGAGAGTCTTGATCCGGTCGCGCTCTTCAGTGGTCACACCGTCGCGCATGCCGCTGTCTTTCTCCGCCCTCTTAAACCATTCGCGCAGAGTCTGAGGAATACAGCCAATTTTTGGGGCAATGGCCGCGATCGCGCCCGCCTGTGTTTCGTATGAGCCTTGATGCTCAAAGACCAACCGGGCCGCACGTGCGCGGATATCAGGCGAGTAGCGATTTGCCATTTCGCTTTTCGTCAGAACCATCATCCTTACTCAAGTTGATGGTCTCCGACAGACCCGGGGCGGCTCACCCTTAGCCGTCATTAGTGTCGCACACACCAAATGCCCGTTCTTGGCTCTTTGGTTCCATGCTGAAGAGCCGTCCAATGGGCCGCAAACAAAGTCGCGTCGTTACGTATGCGCGTTTTCCGGACCTGATCAGTCCCTATCGGGCGCGGCAGGACAATCCGCCATCCACGGGTAGCAGAACCCCGTTGATGTATTTCGCCTCGCGCGAGGCCAGAAAGACGGCGGCGTGGGCCACGTCCCATGCATCGCCCATCTTGCCGGTGGGGCTCATCGCGTCGCGTTCGGCCATCTGTTTATCGGCATCGCCATGGTGGCCCTTGAACCCTTCGGCATGGCGTACCAACGGCGTGTCGATCAGCCCCGGCAGGATGGCGTTCGCGCGAATGCCCTTTGGCGCGTATTGCAGGGCGATGGCGCGGGTCAGCTGGTTCATCGCCGCCTTGCTGGTGGCATAAGCCGCCATGTCATAACCCGAGATGCGGATGCCTGCGACCGACGAGATATTGGTCACCACGCCATACCCGCGCTCTTCCATGTGCGGCAGGACATGCCGCGCGGACAGCAACACGCTCTTGACGTTGACGTCCATGGCGCGGTCCCAGTCCTCCAGCACCATGGTGACCGGCCCGCCAAAGGGGGTGATGCCGATGTTGTTGTGCAGGATTTCGATCTTGCCGAACTCTGCCAGCGTTTGGGTGACGGCCCTGGCCACGTCGTCCTCGACGGTGGCGTTGCCGGTCAGGGCGATGGCCCGGTTGCCCTCGCTCTCGATGATATGCGCGGTCTCGTCCGCCGCTGCCGCGTTCAGGTCGAAACAGGCGACACAAGCCCCGGCACGGGCATAGGCCACGGCGGCGGCCTTGCCATTGCCCCAGCCCGGGCCGGAGGATCCCGCGCCAAAGACCAGAGCCACTTGATCGGTCAGATTGAACATCGTCACCCTCTCAGTTACCCAGCAAGACGCCTGGCAGCCACATCACGATCTGGGGTTGCCATATGAACAACATCAGCGCGCCCAGTTGCACTAGGACAAAGGGGATGATGCCGCGATAGATCTGCGCCATGTTGACATGTGCGCCACCTGCCCCCTTGAGATAGAACAGCGCAAACCCAAACGGTGGCGTCAGGAACGAGGTCTGCAGGTTCACCGCCACGAGGATCGCGAACCAATAGATCATGTCCGGCCCGGCGACGTGGTCGCCAAAGTGCATGGTCTTCACGATCGGTGCAAAGATCGGCAGCATGATCAGCGTGATCTCGATCCAGTCAAAGAAGAACCCCATGACAAAGATCATGACCATCATCATAAAGAGCAGCCCCCAGTCACCGAACGACAGGCTGCGCGCGGTCTCGACGATGAAATGCTCGCCCCCGATCAGGCGGAAGACATAGGAAAATGCTGTCGCCCCGACGAAGATGAAGAACAGCATCGAGATGGTGCGCACCGACCCGTCCAGCGCGGTGGACAGCGCGGTCCAGTTCAGCCGCCCCCGCACGAGGCCAAGGACCAGCGCCGCAACAGCCCCGACGCCCGACGCCTCGGTCGGCGTGGCAATACCGCCAAGGATGGACCCCAGCACAGCCACGATCAACAAGAAGGGCAGGCCAAGGGACAGGATCATTTCCGACCAGCCGTCGAACTTCTCGGTGCCATCACGAGGCGCCTTGGGGGCCAGTTCGGGGCGCAGCACGGCGATCGTAACAATGTAAACAAGGTACAGACCCGCCAGCACCAGTCCAGGCAGCAGGGCGGCGACAAAAAGCTTGGCAAGGTTCAGCGTCAGCAGATCCCCCATGAAGACCAGCATGACCGAGGGCGGGATCAGGATGCCCAGCGTCCCGGCGCTGGCAATTGTGCCGGCGGCCAGCGAGGGTGAATACCCCCGTGCGATCATCGTCGGCAGCGCCAGCGCGGTCAGCATCACGACCGACGCGCCGATGATGCCCGTCGCGGCGGCCAGGATCGTGCCGACCAAAGTCACGGCCAGCGCCAGCCCACCCGGCACCACGCGCAGCAGCTTTTGCAGGGCGATCAGCAGATCGTCGGCGACGCGGGTCTTCTCCAGCACCAGCCCCATGAAGACGAACATGGGGGCCGCAACCAGCACCGGGTTTTCGATGATCCCGCCAAAGATGCGGTTGGGCAGAAGGGTAACCTGAGCGGCGCGCATTTCGCCAAGGTTCAGAGCGATTACGCCAAAGATCAGCGTCACCCCCATCAGCATGATGCCCACTGGCAAGCTGGAGAACAGGCCAAGGATCAGCGCCAGGAACATGAAGCCCGGCAGGAAATCGATCAGGGTTTCCATCAGTCGGCCTCGAACGGGGTTGGGAGCAGGTCGGGCCTCGCCAGAGTCACGATGCAGCGCAGGGCCACCGACATCCCGCCAAGGATCGTCAATAGGGCCGCCATCGGGATTGTCGACTTGATGATCCAGCGATTGGACAGGCCGACGCCGCCGTTGGAGGTTTCTCCGCGCTGGAACGATCGCTCTGCAAAGTCATAACCGTACCATAAGAGCAGCGCCATAAAGGGCAGCAGAAACAGGACAATCGCGGCCAGCTCCCACCAGACACGGCGGCGCTCGCCGATCTTGTCCACAAAGATGTCGATGCGCACATGCGCGTCCTTCAGGTAGGCATAGCCAAAGCCCAGCACCGCAATCGCGCCATGCAGATGCCATTCCAGTTCCTGCAGTTTGAACGAGCCCGTCGCAAAAAAGCGCCGTCCGATCACGTCATACAGGATCACCGCTGCGAGGATGAGCAGCAGCGCGCCACACAGGGCGGCGAACCACCGGCATGGCATCGCCAGCCAGCGGGACAGGGTCAGGCAGGTTTGCATCTGGGCCTCCGGGTTTGCGCGGGCCACGAGGACCCGCGCGGGTCAGGTCAGTCGACGTAGCCGAGTTCTTTCCACTGGGCATAGTCGGCGCGGAAAGCCTGAATGTGGTCCCAGACGCGCTTGAACTCTGCGTTTTCGGCGGTCTTTTCCGCCACAACTTCATCCCAGGTGTCGCTGAAGGTCTGCAGCATCTCGTCCGACCAGCGATGCACGGTCACACCATGATCGTTCTGCATCTTGGCCAACGGCTCCAGTTCGATGGCCTCGCCCTGCGCGGTGGTGCGGGCGACGTTGGCGGCGCAGACTTCCTGGATTGCGGCGCGGTCACGGTCGGACAGCGCGTTCCAGCTGTCGGTGTTCATCATGAACACGATCAGCGATGTCTGCTGGTGCCAACCGGGAAAATACAGGTGTTTGGCGTGTTCATACATGCCCAGCGCATAGTCGATCGCCGGGAACGACATTTCCGCCGCATCGATCGTGCCAAGGTTCAGCGCGCTCATGGTATCCGCAGGGGGCATGGATTGCGCGGCAACGCCCAGCTTTTCCATTACTGCGGCACCAAGGCCGAAGATCCGCATCTTCTTGCCCTTCAGATCCTCGGGCGAGTTGATCGGCTCTTTGAACCAGCCAGACGCCTCGGGGGCGAGGATCGAGCACAATTCGGAATGGATGTTGTAGGGCGCGGAAATCTCGTTCCACAGTTCGTAGCCACCGCCATTGTACCACCAAGCGGTGTATTCGCGCACGTCCGGGCCAAAGGGAAAGGCCGTGAACAGCGAGGCTGACGGCACCACGCCTTCGGCGAAACCGGGGCTATACCATGCCGCTTCGATGGCGCCGGTGGACAAGGCGTCCCAGATTTCATTACCCGCGACGATTTCGCCCGGATTGCGGAAGACGAAGTTCAGCTCGCCCCCGGTAATTGCGGACACGCGCCCGCCCAGTTCCGCGCCGGACGAGCCGAGCAGAGGCAGCGAGCCGGGATAGATCGACTGCATCTCGATGTCGCGCGCAAAAGCTGGCAGCGCGAGCGTTGCGGCAGCGGTGGCTGCCATCAGGGTACGTTTCATGGTTTCTCCTCCACGGTGCGCCGGGGGTCCGGCAGTTCTTCGGCAGACGGGGTCAGACTCCCGCGACCTGCCATCCTCCATCCACGTTCAGGCAATGGCCCGTTATGTTCGATGCGCCATCCGACACCAGAAAGCGCACGGCCTCGGCGATCTCGGGCGCCTCGGCATAACGTCCCTGAGGGATCGTTTCGAGATAACGTTGACGCTGTTCCGGCGGGTGGTGTTTGGCAAGCGGCCCTTCGACCGGGCCCGGCGCGACGGCATTGCAGCGGATGCCGTGCTCTGCCAGTTCGACCGCCATTTGTTTGGTCAGATGGATCAGCCCGGCCTTGGACGTACCATAGGCCACGCGCCCGCGGCTGGCCTGCTGGCCCGACACCGAGGCAATGTTGACGATTACACCGCCACTTTGGTCGGCCATGACACGCGCGACGGCCTGCGACAGGCGCATCGGCACGGTCAGATTGACATGCAGCATCGCATCCCACAGCGCCTCGTCCGTGTCGAAGAAGGGCACGACCCGTCCGATCCCTGCGCAGTTGACCAGCGCGCCGATGCAACCCGCCTTGTCGACCAGGTCAGCGCGGGCGGCAGGGTCGGTCAGGTCGGCCTGAACTCCTTGTGCGCCAATGCCGGCGGCGGCCTTTGTCACGCCCTCGGACAGGTCGACCAACAGCACCGGCCAGCCGTCTGCCCGCAGCGCCCGCCCGATGGCCAGGCCCAAAGTCCCCGACCCGCCAGTCACAATGGCTGTGCCACGTGCCATGTCCAGACAGCCTCCCCCGCTTGAGGACGATTCATTATCCATATTGTGGACATGATTTCGGCATCAGAATAGATTTCGAAAGTCCCGGCTGTAAACCCTCTATTTTCACCACAATAGAATAAGCATTCTTTCTTGAGTCTGGACATTCCTACTGGCATAAATGTACTTGGGAGGACATCCACATTATGGATACTAATGGTAAGTCAGTCGCCGGAAGCCAAAGCATCGACCGCGCCTTGATGCTGCTGTCGCTGATCTCGACTCATGGCGGGAAAGAGGTGCCGATGCCTGTCCTGACCCGTGAAACTGGCCTCAGTCGCCCCACCGTGCGCCGCATCCTGCTGGCGCTGATCCGGTCCGGCTATGTCGAACAAAGCCCCGAGGGAGCCTATTACCCCGGCCCCGAATGCCTGATCGCGGGCACCAGCGCGGCGCGGCGACACACTCTGCTCGACGTGTCGATGGAAAGTCTGTTGCGGCTGGCGGATGCCAGCGGCGACAGCAGTTTCGTCTCGATCCGACGGGGCGCGCATTCCGTCTGCCTGCACCGCGAAGAGGGCGGCTTTCCAATCCGGACCCATGTCTTGCAACCGGGCGCGCGCCACCCCTTGGGGGTCGGCGCGGGGGCGATGGCGATTCTGTCCGCCCTGTCAGAGGAGGAGGCGCAAGAAGTGATCGACGCCACACGCGACGAGCGCGCAGCACAATTCCCCGGCTTTGACGATGCCTTTTTGCTGAACGAGTTGGCCATTGCCCGCGACCGCGGCTGGAGCCTAAACCCTGGCATGTATGTCGCCAATTCCTGGGCCATCGGCGTACCGGTGCGCGGGCCGTCTGGCACAGCGCTTGGCGCGCTGTCCATCGCCGCAATCGACAGCCGCATGACCCCGGACCGCCAGCCGCAACTGGCCGAGATGCTGAAATCCGAAGCCGCCCGTATAGAGGCGCGGCAGCCACCCAATCGGCCCATCTGAAGGAGACGACCATGAGCAACCAACCCTGTGTGATCGGCTGGGCGCATTCCAAATTCGGCAACCTCGCCGACTCGCCCGATACTGAAAGCCTGATCAAGGCCACCGTCCCTGCTGCGCTGGACGATGCCGGGATCACGGCGGCGGATGTCGATGGCATCTTCCTTGGCACCTTCAACAGCGGCTTCGTCACCCAAAGCTTCGAGGCCGGGCTGGTCGGCATGGCGGTGCCCGAACTGGCGCATGTACCGGCGTCCCGACTGGAAAACGCCTGCGCCACCGGATCCGCGGCACTGTATTCGGCGCTGGATTTCGTCCAGTCCGGACGCGGCAAGATCGCCCTGGTCGTCGGCGTCGAGAAGATGACGACCATTCCGCCCGCCGAAGCCGCCGCCCTGATGTTGCGAGGCAGTTACTACGCCGAAGAAGGGCATTTCAGCCCCGGATTTGCCGGGGTCTTCGGCCATATCGCGCAGAGCTATTTCCAGGCTTTTGGCGACCAATCTGACGCGCTTGCGATGATCTCGGCCAAGAACCATCACAACGCGATGAAGAACCCTGTCGCCCATATGCACAAGGACCTCGGGTACGCCTTTTGCAACACCGTCAGCGACAAGAACCCTGTGGTGGCCGGGCCTCTGCGCCGGTCCGACTGTTCACTGATTTCCGACGGGGCGGCGGTGATGGTGGTCTGTGACGCCGAGACCGCAGAAGGCATGGGAAAGGCCGTGCAATTCCGCGCGCATCATCACGCCAATGACTTCATGGCGCTGTCCCGACGGCCTGCGCCCTACTCGTTTGGCGGGGCGGCGCGCGCCTGGAAAGGCGCATTGGACGAGGCGTCGATCACGCTCGATGATCTGGATTTGGTCGAAACCCATGACTGTTTCACCATCGCCGAGATGCTGGAATACGAGGCGATGGGGCTGGCCGAACCGGGTCAGGGTCACCGCGTCATCCGCGAGGGCGTTACGCAGGCCGATGGCAGGCTGCCCGTCAACCTGTCCGGCGGGCTGAAGGCACGCGGGCACCCCTTGGGCGCGACCGGCGTGTCGATGCACGTCATGGCGGCGATGCAGCTGACCGGTGAGGCGGGCGAGATGCAAAAGGACGGCGCGGCTTTGGCCGGTGTTTTCAACATGGGCGGCGCCGCGGTGGCCAACTACACCTCGATCTTGGAGCGCGTCAAATGAGCGAGGCAATCTGGCCAAGCAGCACCCGCGTCCCGAACATCGCTTATTTCCTGACAAAACAGGCAAAGCGGCAGCCCGACGCGGTGGCGACGGTTTACAACGACCAGACGTGGACTTGGGGGCAGTTCGACGCCCGTGTCAGCGCCTTGGCCCATGCCTTGCGGCGCGATCTGGGGTTGGCAAAGGGCGACACCGTTCTGGTGCAATCGGCCAACAACAACCAGATGCTTGAAATCATGATGGCAGTGTTCCGGGCGGGACTCATCTGGGCGCCGGCGAATTTCCGGCAAGGCACTGACGAGGTCGCCTTCCAGTGCCAGAAATCCCGCGCACGGGCGATCTTCGTCGAAGAGACCTTTCCCGATCATGCCAATGCCTGCGCCGGTCTGGTCGATCACATCATCGCCCTTGGCCAGCTGCCCGACGCCCACAGCTATGAGGCGCTGGTGGACCGCCACCTTGGAACAGATTTCAACAACGAGGACGTCACCCGTGACGATCCCTGCTGGCTGTTCTTCACTTCAGGCTCGACCGGGCGGCCCAAGGCGGTTGTGCTGACCCACGGCCAAATGACCTTTACCATCCTCAACCACATGAACGACCTGATGCCGGGCCTGTCCTCGCGCGATGCGTCGCTGGTGGTGGCGCCGCTGAGCCACGGGGCTGCGGCGCATGCGATGGCGCAGATCGCCGCCGGAGCCAAAAGCGTGATCCTGCCGCAGGGGCGGTTCGACCCTGCACAGGCCTGGCGGATGGTACAGGAGTGGAAGGTGAGCAACATGTTCACCGTGCCGACCATCGTGAAGATTCTGGTCGAGGACCCTTCTGTAGACCAGTTCGACCATTCTTCGCTGCGCCATGTGATCTATGCCGGTGCGCCGATGTATCGCGCGGATCAAAAGCGCGCGCTTCAAGCACTTGGGCCGGTGCTGGTTCAGTATTACGGCCTTGGCGAAGTCACCGGTGCCATTACGGTCATGCGTCCCGAGGATCACCACCTCGAGGATACGCCAGAGGCCCGCCCCGGCACCTGCGGCGTGGAACGCACCGGCCTTCAGGTCACCATCCAGGATGAGAGTGGCACGCTGTGCACCCCCGGCCAGACCGGCGAGATCTGCGTCATCGGCCCCGCCGTCTTCCCCGGTTATTTCGACGACGAGGGGGCGAATGCCAAGGCGTTCCGCAATGGCTGGTTCCGCACCGGCGATCTGGGCCACCTTGACGAACAGGGCTACCTGTTCATCACCGGACGCTCCTCGGACATGTATATCTCGGGCGGGTCCAACGTCTATCCGCGCGAGATCGAGGAAATCCTGCTGGCCGTCAACGGTGTCAGCGAGGTGGCGATCCTCGGTGTGCCTGATCCCCGCTGGGGCGAAGTCGGGCTATGCGTCTGCGTGCCGGAAAGCGGGGCGCAAGTAGAGGAAGGCACGCTGCGAACGTGGCTCGACGGGCGTGTCGCAAAATACAAGATGCCGCGTTTCTACGTCTTCCTCGATGAGATGCCCAAGACTGCCTATGGCAAAATCACCAAGAAACTGGTGCGCGAAGAACTGACCGCGCGCGGCCTGATCCCGCAGCCCAGCCCCGAGGGGGCCTGAGCCATGCGCCCCATTCCCGCCCCGCGCAGACCCGACGCGACGCCGATGCCTGACGGCAACAGCCGCGATTGGGTGACCCATCCAGGCCCCGAACAGCCCGAGCGCTATGCGCTGATCCCGTGCCACGCCCGCCGTGCGTTGCTGCACCTGAAAGCCGGGATGACCCTGCTTAATGCCATCGGCGCCGAAGTTGGGGCCGCGGGCGCCGATGGCGCCTGCGCAATTCTCGACGGGGTGGGCTTCTCGGACATGCACTATGTCATGCCCGATGGTCCCGCCGACGACGCCCACGCCGCGTGGTACAGCGAAACACACATCGCGAAAGACATCACTCTGGATCGGGCAACCGCCTCGGTCGGATTACGTGACGGCGCCTGGTTCCTGCACACCCATGCCATCTGGGGCGGCGACACCCCGGCAATGGGGCATCTTCTGAACGATCTATGCGTTCTCGCCCGGGATTGTACCGTCGAAGTCTGGCTGCTGACCGGAGCCAGATTAGAGGTGACACTGGATCCGGAAACCAAATTTCCGCTGTTTCAACCGCACCCTTGCACGGTGCAGGCGCTGCCGAACGCCGCCCTGCTGACAGTCCGCCCGCACGAAGACCTGCATACCGCGCTTGAGTCCGCCTGCGCCGAGGCGGGCCTCCCCGATGTGCAAGTCCATGGTCTGGGTAGTCTGATCGGTGCACGCTTTACAGGCGCGCCGCCAATGTCATCGACGTTGTCCGAAGTGCTTCTGCTTGCGGGTTGTCTGGTTCGTGACGGTCGCTGCCTTGACTTGCCGCTGGTATGCGTGGACCCGTCCGGTCAAATCTATCAGGGCAACCTTGTGCCAACCAAGGGGCCGGTTCTGGTCACGTTCGAAATGCTGCTTGTGTCGCACCGAACGGGGTGAGCCCGTCGGGCCGCTTCTACGGGTCGCCGCGATCGCCCGAACCCCGGCGAAACAGCTCGTTGGTCCGAAACGTGTCTGGGTTGCCAAGAAACAAGGTCTAGCTAAAACACGGGGCGGCCTTACGCTTTGTAAGCACTGATGCCGTTCGCGACCGACGCAACGGAGGTCGGGAACCCGCCCTTCGTGAACAGCGTCACGGAATGCTGCACCGCAGAAGTCAAAGTGCTTGCTGAAACATAGGCTGGCGAAGGTTCGATTCCTGATCCATCTGACCGCACGCGACTCCGGTCGGAGTATTCAGGTAGGGCTTCCAGAAAGCCACGTAATTTCAACGTGGCTCAGGCGATTCACCAAAACTACGTAGTCATGACGTCCAGGGAAAAACCCGCTGAGAGAACGGATATTGGGCTAACGGCCGGCACGGCGGTGTTTAGCCCGATCCTCAAACCCCTCTGAAAACGCAAGAAATTCCGGCCGTAGCCGGACGGAGGGGAAAGTTTCTCAAGGGCAAGTGGCGGAACGGATGGGACTGGCGTCAATCCTTCTCTGGGTCGGAAGTCATTGATTTTAAATTGATAGCTTTCTCTGGATGTACGCTACGTGCGCTTTCAATACTGCAATCGTCTCACATGGCGATGCCGTCTGGCGAGAGCGGCATCCTCCTCATTTCAAGCACGTTGATATCTACGGCCACCGCTAGACCGTGCGAACATCCACGATACCACCCTGCACAAATCTGATGCGCCTTGAAAAGGCATCCGATCATGCGAGCCCGAAATCTTCCCCAATCCGGTCGATCTGATGCATGCGCTCGTACAGGATTGTCACAATCCCGATGTCGCCGTTCGAGAGATGTCGCCAGTAGACGAAATGGCGCTCGTATCGAAAGATGAACCCTTCGACGCCGAACAATATTTTCGAAGGCGACGAACAGGCCGGTGATGTATTCTTCGGCCTGTTCGTCACCCCACCTGTCACGGATGTATCGCTAGTGTCATCGAGGCGGTGGGACGCCCCTTCCGGTATTCGAATGACGGGCATCGGATCAGGCCCTGTTCCGCGCAATCACCTCGGCTGCGGTCAAATTCTATTGAGAGCCATGAAACCGGCAGAAACCCTATGTTCCGGCGACGGACCCGTGTGGCTGCCCGTAGGAACGGACCATTCATTTGAATGCTACGGATATGAACTGCGGTACGGCACCGCAGATTTTCGAGTGTGCCCAAGGGCTCCGATGATGTAACCGCGCCCCGACGGCATCGATGTGTCAGTTCGCTTTGCTGATTTCAGCTTTGGACCACTCAGAGAGCAGTCCAAAGGGTACTTTTATTACTCCACTTCGGTCAATGCGTAGTCCACTGATTCCTCGAAACGTGGATAGGATGGGCGCTGGCGGCCTTCGGTCAGTTTAGGCACCTCCGAGGTTGCGAAGACGATCAACTCCTGCAACGTGTTGAAGCCGTCGCGGTTGCCCACCGTCTGGTCGGCCATCCCCCGCAAACCGGCCAGCAAAGCCGCGGTGAAGGCTCCGTGCCCGCCACCAAAACTTTCATCCTCCAGCGATTTCTGCGAACCGGAAGAAGACGCAAAGACTACGGCCCCGGTCCCATCTGTCAGGCTTTGTACCGCGTCGTCGGCGACGACCCGGCCTTTGTTCTGAGCGGCGCCAGAATGACAGATGTCCAGCAACATCAGGGCGCTCTGGTTGATCGGCCGGTTTTCGAGGAACTGCCGGAAACGATCCACACTCATACCCGTATAGGGGCGGGACATGTCCGCATCATGTGTCATGAAATACAGCTGTTGTTCCTCGTCCGTGACGCCGTGGCCCGCGAGGAACAGCACCACCACGTCATCGGCTGCCGAATCCTTGAGGAATTCGTTCATCTCGATGCGCACATTGCGTTCGGTGGCGTCTGCATTGGTCAGGATTTTGGTGCGGACCTGATCGAACAGCTTGCCCTGTTGCGCGGCGGCCAGCTTGGCCAGTTCCTCGGCGTCCCGATGAGCAAAATTCAGGTTCTGGCTGCTGATCTCGTAATCCGAGACGCCGACACCGAAGAACCACAGCGTCCGGCCCCCCGCCTGCAGTTCGATATCGCTTTTCGAGGTGCGCTCGACCTCGACGCGTTGCGTCATCAGGCGGGCATCCTTCCAGACGAGGCTGGCCTCGATCACGTTTCGGCCCGGGTTCAGGTCGAACTTGCGCGACAGGCCGATGGTCTCGTTGCCGTCAAAAAAGGAGTCCTCCTCGAAGCCGCGCGATTTCAGCACGCGGCGCCCGTTGAGCACATATTCGATCTCGGGCTCGGGCAGGTCGGCGCTCGCCTTTTCCACCGACAGTTCAAGGGTAAAGCTGTCCTCCTCGGTGCGCACCACCGCCGACGAATTCAGGCTGACGGTATAGGGGGCCTCGAAGATGTCGGCAGCCACGTCGGGTGCCTTGTCCTCGGCTTTGGGCGCGGCGTCACTGGCGATGGCCTGCAGCTTGTTGCGGATCAGGCCGGGGCGTTCATAGCGGTTCTTGAGCGCCTCGAAGGGCAGGAAATTGTCGCCGAGCGACCAATAGACCCCCTTGGTCCCGCCGAGCGACGCGGTAAAGCCCCCATCCGGCGCGTAGGCGATCCATTCGCCATCGGCTCGGGTGGAAATGGTCAACGCCTTTTCCATCGTGCGCAGATCGACAAAGACCACCTCGTTGCCATTGGTCACACCGATGGCGAGGTTCAGGTCATCGCGGATTTCGACATCCCGCAGGCTGTAGGGAAAGGCGATGGATTGGCCGTCGAGTTCGATGTAGTCCCAGAACCAGCGCAGGCTGCGCCCGTCCTCCAGGTCGCGCGTAAATTCAAACTCCGGCACCTCTGTGCGCAGGGATTTTGCCGTCCGCGGATCGAAGACTTCCCAAGTGTTGTCGCGTTTGACGCGCAGTTCGCCTGCGTCGGTCCAGTCCAGCGCCTGCTGGCGACTCTTGAGCGTCAAGCGCTGCAATTCGCGCCCGCTGGTAAGGTCATAGGTCGTGACGACGGTCGACCCGTCGAGACCCTTCTTGTAGCCGATCTCGAAGTCCGAGGTCACGGCGAGCAGTCCGTCCTCGGACAAGCTGACATCAACGCGGGTGCGGAAGATCGCATCGCCGCCAGTGGCATCGGTGACGATGTCATAGTCAAAGCGGCGCACCTCGCGCAGGGTCGACCGTTCGAGCACGAGGATCGTCGAGCGGGCGCTGCTCTTGCGCTGCTTGTCGTCGGGCTTGCTGGCGAGAACGAGGTAGTCATCGCCGTTGCTCGACATGTCGGCGATCTGCAACCCGGTCCTGAGCGCGATGTCGTGTTGGAAGGTGGCGCTGTCGAATGTCACGACCTGCCCGTCCTCGGTGACCGACACCAGCACGGAGCCGCTGTCGTTCAACTTGGCCCAGCCTTGCGCCACCGGCACGTCGAAGCGATGTACCCGGCGACCGGTACGCAGGTTCCAGACGGAACTGCCCGCCTCGTCGCGCGAAATCGCCATGTCGGTGCCCTCGATCAGGGTCAACCCCTTGCCTTGACGGGCCAGGTTGTCCTGCGCACGGACGGGTTCCAGCGTGTCCGGATCGAACCAGGTCAGTTTGCCCTCGAAGGGCGCCACGTAGAACGCACCATCCGGGGTCCAGTCGCCGATGATCTGCTCGTCATGTTTGCGGCTGGACAACACCCGACCCGAGGCCATGTCGACCAGCGCCAGCTTGATGTCGCTGTCGAACTGGTCCGAGATCATGACCAGCGGCTTGGTCGGGTGAGCACGCATCTTGAAACTGCTGACCGGCAGACGCTGGCGGTTCAGCAGGCGGTATGTGCGCGCGTCATATGTATGCAGCTCGCGGCCATTGGTGACGGCGGCGATATAGTTGCCATCCGCCGACTGCACCCAGCTGTGAATCCAGTCCTCCTGCCGGAACTGACCGATCTTTTCCAGCGTGTCGGCATCGAAAACGGCCACGGGATGCTGACCCGAGGCGGTGGCGAGGATGCGCTTGCCGTCATTGAGGAACAGCATCCGGGCAGAGCCGCGCCGGGTGTCGATCTTGGTGGTTCTGACCTTGTTGTCTCGCAGGGTCAAAACGCGCAGATAGCCGGTGGCATCGGTAAAGGCGACCTTGTCGCTGAATGGGCTGAACTGCACATTGTTGACGGCGTGATTGGTACGGAATTGCGATTTCAGCAGGCCGGTGCGCAGGTCGTAGACCAGCATTTGGTAGGTGGTCGCGCCGGTCACGTCCTCGAAGGACGACCGCGTCGCAAGGTAACGCCCGTTGGGTGAAAGATCCGACGTGTGGCTGACCCCCAGCGGCAATTCATGCAGGCGCACATTGCGTTCCAGGTCCCAGACCTGGATGGGCGACTGGCCGGTGATCATCAGACGTCCGTCGCCGGACAGGCTCACCTGCGTCAGGTTCATCCACCCGACCGAGGCAACCTGCGGTGCGTTGAGATTACCGTAGGGGCGGATTTCCACCCGGCGGTTGGTCTGACGCCCGGAATCGCTTTCGTTGCTGGCGCGCGGGTTGCGCGGGCCAAAGCCCTGGGTCTGCAGCCGCGACGGGTCGATTCCCGCTTGTTCAATGAAATAGCGCTCGACCGAGGCTGCGCGGTCGCGCGACAGCGGCAAGTTCACCGCATCCGTGCCCGTGATGTCGGTATGCCCCTCGATCATGAACACGTATTTCTCCGCGCCCGGCGCGGTCAACGCTTCTGCCGCCTCATCCAGCAGCGAAAATCCCGAGGACCGCAGGTCCGCCTTGCCAGTGGCGAATTCAACCGAGACGTTCAGGCTTTCGCCAAAGCGGCGCTCCCAGTCCAGCAGAAAGGGGTTGTCGGCATAGAACCGATCTCGCGCGCCGGTCAGGCGCAGCCCGTTGCGGACCCGCGCCTTGCGCACGCCCAGCCAGGCCGAGGAAATCCGGTCATGTTCGCGCTCCATCCGTTCGAGCAGGGCGCTCGCGCGGGCGTAGTCCCCCACGCGGATCCGGTTGTTGATGTAGTCACCCATCATATTCTGTCGGGCAGACCCGCTGATCTGCGGCAGGTATTGCTCGAACAGGCGCACCGGGGTGTCGGCATCGCCGATTTCCTCCAGCCCGTCGGCATAGGTGTTCAACGCGGTGCGCAGGTCTGCCATGGTCGGCGCATTCTCAACCGCCGCCTGGCCATGGCGGCGGATGGCGGCCGCATCCATCACGATGTTCGAGTTGTGATACGTCAGGTTGCGCTGCACTTCGAAATTGTCGGGAAAGGCGCGGGCGGCCTTGGTCAGAAGGCGCTCGGCCAGACCGTAGTCATAATTGACCACGGCAATGTATCCGTCCAGCGCCGGTTCCGGCGTCGGGTTCATTTCGAAGGCGCGTTCATAGTATTTCGCGGCGTCGGTGTAATAGCGGAAATCCTTGTTGAGGATTTCCGCCGCCCGCTCCATCGCCGGGGCCGAGTCGTTGTCCTCGGCCCATCGCACCACCTCGTGAAAGACCTTCAACCGTGTGTCGCGATCAGCCCGTTGGGCGGCCAGCAATTTCAGGCGGTTTCCCGCATAGCGGTCGAGCACGTCGAAATCGCCGCCGCCGTCGACCGCCTGTTTGAAATAGCGGTCCGCCTCGCGGCGCTTGCCGTTGGTTTCGGCGGCAATCCCAAGGATGAAGGCCTTGCCCCATTGCCGGATGTAGCCCTTTTTCACCGCGTCGTTCAGAAAGCGGTCCGCCTCTGCCGCGCGTCCTGCGCTGCGCATGTTGAAATAGATGTTGCGCGTCAGCAGCGTATCGCCGTTCGAATGGGACAGTCCGGCACGGTAGAGCGCGGACGCTTCGTCATAGCGCTTGGCATTATAAAACTCGAAGCCGCCATTGATATAAGGTGTCAGGTTCGTCGGGTCCTTGGCGATGGCCTGCCGGTAGAGGGCGACGACCTCGTCAGTCGATGCGCCATTGCGACCGGCAACCCAGGCGCGCCCGATCAGGCCCGGCGCGGTGTCGGGATAGTTCTGCGCCAACCACGCCCGGATCTGCGCGCGCATGGCGCCGCTTTCCAGCGTGACGGACAGCTTGATCAGGTCATCCGGGGACTTGCGCGCGCAAAATGCACAGTCCAGCGCCATGGCGCTTCCGGGCAATGCCAGAAGGGCAGCAGTCATCAAGGGCTTGAGGCGGTGGAACATGGCAGGCTCCTAGTTTTGGATCGTGAAGGTCAGGTGGCGCGTGGCAGTCTGCCCCAGCGCGTCTGTCGCGGTGATGGTCACGCCGTGCGGGCCTGGCCCGTCGGGCAAGGCCAGTTCAGCGCGAAACGGCCCGCGCGAGCTGAACCGGGTTGAGACCGCGCCGGTGACGGTCAGCGCGGCGATGGCGCTTTCGTCCTGCGCAATGCCGTCCAGCTGGACCAGGGACGAAGGCACGAGGATCGGCCCATCCGCGTCGTCAAACGCTTCGGGCGCGGGGGCGGTCAGGGTGATCAAAGGCGCCGTCCGGTCGACCAGGGCCGGATCGGGCGCGACATGGTCGATGCTCAGCACCAGCGCGATCACGTCTCCCTGCGCGCTGTCCGACTGCGCGCCAATGGCGTCGGCCATGTGGGTGACATAGTTTGCCGGGATCAGCCGATCGCCCAGGGCTGCCGCAAGCCGCGCTTGCACATCGCCTCCGGCCCCCGCCATGCGTCCGGCCACGCCGGCGACGCTCAGCGGGTCGCGGGCGATCAGCAGGATGTAGAAATCGGTGCCTGTGGAGTCGTTCAGTCGGGTATAGTGCTGCTCGGTCGGCCCGGGCAACAACAGGGTCTCGCCAGCCGCCAGATGCGGTGACACCCGCCCACCGCGCGGGAAAAGCGCCACGTAGTCGCCTGTTGCGTCGCCACCGATCACATAGACATTCGCGGCTGTATCGCTTTGCGCCTCGACCCGGAACCGGGTGCCGGAGGGCAGCGCGCGCGTGATCCGATACCCCTCGCTTTCGGGACGGGCTTGCAGAATGTCGCCAGTGATATGACGCAGGGTGATGCTGGCCGACAGGGGCGCAGCCCGAGCCTCGGGGGGCGCTTGCGGGATCATCTCGTAGCCTTGCGTCACGAAATGATTGAAATCCCGGTAGTTGATCCAGAAGAAGCCGGCATCTCCCCAGTCCGGGCCCCATGAATTGACGATCTCGAACGAGCCGCCTTCGCGCGCGTCGTCATAGCCGACCACCGTCATGGCATGACCGCCAAGGATCAGAGTGGACTGCCGCCCTTCGTAGAGCGCCTGCATACCGGCGCGTTCTTCGTCCGTGGCAAAATAGTCGCTGCCGTCGAAATCGACGAAACTCTCGGGAAGGAACATGCCGATCACCACCGGATGCCCCGCCGCCAGCGCCCGTCGGGCCGACACATGGCGGTTGCGGGACTTGCTGCCCCACAGCCGGGTAAAGGATTTGATGCGGAACTCCGACGCCTCATTCAGCACTCGCGCATCTGGCAGGGCAACACAGCTGTTTTCACGGTATGGAAAACTGGCCAAGGACGCGACGCCCTGCTCGGTCATGAGTGCCAGCGCATCCGATATCAGGATGCCGTTTTCACAGCCCGTCCGTTGGATCTGGTTGAAGATGAACGCCGGCGACAGCGTCATTTGCCGTTTCGCCTGCGGGTTCGTGACCTCGGCGGCGCGGGCCGCGATCAAGGTCCGGGCCGCATAGGCGGTGGCCCAACCAACACAACTGCCCTGCACACCTTGATTGCCCGGAATCGGAACGTAGGCCCGCATCGAAAGAACTGATGGCATATCCTCGTAGGACCCGCGGGTCAGTGGTGGGGCGGCAGCGACCGAGGCGTAAACCTGCGGGTCAAGCACTGCTCCGAGGCTGCGTTCTTGGCCAAGCGAAACGGTCGGGAAAAGCGCGCTGAAAGCGAGTACAAAAGCCCCGAAGGTCGAGAATGATGTCCGTGCTAATATCATCAGAAGACACAGTAATTGGCATTCAAACATATGAAAAGCAGGAATTGCCAAGGTACCTCGGTCAACCTGACCTGCCCCCGCGAAACACCTCGCAGTGATGTGGGTGGAGTTGACAGAAGGGCACCTCGAAAATTTGCCCTGACCGGGCCGCTAGGATAATAAGCTGGGGGGTATTCGGCTGTTGGAGCGTGACGATGGCGCAGATGGGTTTCTTTGATCTTTCAGACCGCTAAGTGCGCCTGAATGCCAAGCGAGCCCCCTTGATCGAGATCGACGCCAACGTGCCCCGGGAGGCGTTCCGCCCTGCGCTGGAGCGCGTCTGGCGCAAGCCCGAGACGGAGCGCAAGTCCCGGGCCGGGCGCAAGCCGATGGACGCGGTGGTGATGTTCAAGACGCTGGTACTGGCCGCGCTCTACAACCTGTCCGACGACCAGATCGAGTATCAGGTCCGCGACCTGCTGTCCTTTATGTCGGACCGGACAGCTGACTGTGCAGCCGTCTGCGGTAGGGCAGTTCCTCGGCCTAAAGGACCGGGAGCCCGACGCCAAGACCGTCTGGCTCTATCGCGCGGGGTTGGCGCAAGCGGGGATGGTCGAGACGCTGTTCAAGCAGGGCGACGGTTATCTGGCGCGACAGGACTACATTGGCGGAGCCAATGCTGCGATAGCGTTGGGCATGCTGCAACTGCACCAAATCTGCGTCAGAGCCAAATTTGTATGTCTATTCACTGGGCTGTCACGGCGGTTTCACAAAATCGGGTGACAATGACGCGTTTCGCGTTGAACTATAATTTGACCATTTGGTCCGACGCACGCATTCTGACCGGAATAAGAAAACACAACAGAGAGGACATCCCATGACCAGAACCATCCTGCTGGCCAGCACCCTGCTGGCGGGGCTCGCTTCCGCCTCGCAGGCCGACACGCTGCGTCTTTTGACCTGGGGCGGTTACGCCCCCGATGACGTGGTGGAGATGTTTGAGAAACAGACCGGCCACACCGTCGAAGTGACGAAATCCAATAACGAGGAAATGATCGCCAAGCTGCGCGCCACCGGCGGCGGTGGCTTTGACCTTGCTCAGCCGTCGCAGGACCGCATCATGGGCCCGCAGATGGAATTCGGTATCTACAAACCGATGGACATCTCGAAGCTGAACCAAGACCTGTTTATCCCCTCGATGCTGCTGGCGACAATGGCCAACACCACCGTGGGCGACGAAGTTTACGGTGTACCGCATGTCTGGGGCACCTCCGGCCTCGTGCTGAACACCGCAGAGGCGGGTGACGTGGTCAAGGACTACACCGACCTGTGTGACCCCGCGGTTGCCGGAAAAGTGTCCTACCGCCTCAAGCGTCCGACCCTGATCGGCTTTGCCTTTGCCATGGGCGAAGATCCCTTTGCCGCCTACGGCGACGAAGAGAAATACAAAGAAATCATGGGCAAGGTCGAGGCCAAGCTGGTCGAGTGCAAGGCCAACGTCAAAACCTATTGGGGTGGCGGCGACGAGCTGATGAACCTCGTGCGTTCCGGTGAAGTCACCGCGTCGATGGCATGGGACACCGGCGGCTGGAAGCTGAACGACGACAACGCCGACATCACCTTTGTCGCGCCCGCATCCGGTGCGCTGGGGTGGATCGACACCTTTGTCCTGCCTGCCAAGGGTCAGGCCGATGATGTCGCCTATGAGTGGATCAACTTTGTCATGCAGCCGGAAATCGCGGCGATGATCACCGCAGCGGCCGGCAACTTTACCGCCTCCGCCGGGGCGGACGAGTTTGCCGAAGATGCGCTGAAGGCCAAGTACCAGGCCAGCTTCTCGCAGGAGGCCATCGACAACATCAAATGGTATCCGCCGGTCCCCGCCGGACTGGAAGCCATCGAAGGCGAAGTACTGGACCGCGTTCAGGCCGCCAACTGACCATCCGGGCGGCACCCTTTGCGGGGTGCCGCCCCTTTTTACGGAATTCACATGACCCCTGATCTGGAATGCGTCGACCTCGTGAAGCGGTTCGGCGATACAACGGCTGTCGACAACGTGTCCTTTGCAGTGCCGCCGGGCAGCTTTTTTTCCATCCTCGGACCCTCGGGCTGTGGCAAGACCACGATCATGCGCATGATCGCGGGCTTTCTTGATCCCACGTCAGGGGACATCCGGATCAAAGGTGGGTCCGTGCTGGACACGCCACCGAACAAGCGTCCTGTGAACATGGTTTTCCAGCATCTGGCGCTGTTCCCGATGATGACCATCGCCGACAACATCGGTTACGGGCTGCGCCGTCGCGGCATGGCCAAAGGCGACATTGCCCGCAAGGTGGATGAGGCGTTGGACCGCATCGGCCTGCCGGGGATCGGCACCCGCAAGGTGGACGAACTGTCCGGCGGGCAAAAGCAGCGCGTGGCTATCGCCCGCTGCATGGTGCTGGAACCGGACGTTCTGTTGTTGGACGAACCGCTGGGCGCGCTGGACCTGAAGCTGCGCGAGCACATGAAGGTCGAGCTGAAGGCGCTGCAGGCGGCCTTCGACACCACATTCGTCTACATCACCCATGACCAGTCCGAGGCGCTGGTCATGTCCGACCAGATCGCCGTCATGAACGCCGGACGGTTCGAACAAGTGGGCAGCGGACAAGACCTGTATTATCGGCCCGACACGCCTTTCGTGGCCGGATTCATCGGTGAATCGAACCGTTGGAAGGGCCGTATCGAACGGGCCGAGGGCGGCACGCTGCAACTGCGCACCGATAGCGGTCTGGCCATGCGCGCCAGTGGCGCGGGCCTGTCCGAGGGCGACAAGGCCGAGATCTTTGTCCGCCCGGAATCGATCCGTCTTGCCGCCAGCGCCGAGGCGCTGTCGCGTTTCGACAACCAGTTGAAAGGCACCGTCACCAGTATCCTGTTCAACGGCGCAGCCAGCCGCGTGTTGGTGCAGGACGACGTGGGCGAGACGCTGGAGGTCACGCTGCCACAATCGGGTGAATTCGATACCCTGAAACGCGGCGACACGGTGCATATCGGCTGGGCCGCCGGTCAGGCCACCTGTTTCGGGGGCGCGTGATGCGTCACCAGTCCCGTATCACGTTCATTCTGCTGCTGACGCCGCTGGTGCTGTGGCTTGGCTTGCTGATTATCATACCGCATATCGATATGCTGCTAATTTCGCTGCGCGAACGCATCAGCTTTGGCGTCTATGAGACCAGCCTCACGCATTACGAAAAGGCACTGACCGAGCCGTTGTATCTGCGCACCTTCTGGCGCACGGCGGTCATGTCGGTGCTGGCCACGGCGATCACGCTGCTGATCGCCTTTCCGGTGGCCTATTACATCGCCAAGATGGCGAAGGGGCGGTTGCAGCAAGTGCTGTTCATGCTGTGTCTCATCCCCTTCTACGTCTCGGAACTGGTGCGCACCTTTGGCTGGATGATCCTGCTGCGCGAGACCGGCATCATGTCGAACCTGCTGCAATGGGTGGGTCTGGCGGATCAGCCGGTAGAGCTGCTCTATACCGACGCCACCATGATGGTCGGCCTTGTCTATACCTCGATGCTGTTCATGGTGGTGCCGCTGGTGACCACGCTGGAAAGCCTGGACGACAGCGTAATCGAAGCGGGTTATGACCTTGGCGGCAGCGGTCTGTCCGTCCTGCGAGAGATCATCATCCCCCACGCCATGCCCGGCATCGTTTCGGGCTGCATCGTGGTCTTTATGCTGTCGCTCGGGAACTACCTGACGCCGACCATGCTGGGGGGTAAAGACAGCCTGTGGTTCACCGAGATGATCTACAACCAGTTCATCGTGCGCTCCAACTGGGAGCTGGGGGCCGCCTTTGGCTTTATGCTGCTGGTGCTGTCCTCGGTGATCGTCTGGGGGATGCTGCGGCTGACCGGCCGGACGCTGAAGGAGACAATGGGATGATCCCGACCATTCCCTCATCGCGCGCCTTTCGCCTTGTCTATGGCGGCTACGTGGCGTTGTTCTTCCTGTACCTCGCCCTGCCGCTGACCGTGGTCGCGATCTTTGCCTTCAACGACAGCCAATTCCCCTCGCTGCCGTGGGAGGGGTTCACATGGAACTGGTTCTTTGGCGATGAACGCCCGCAGATCGGCGTGTTCCACGAACGCGGCATCCTTCGCGCGGTCGGCACCTCTGCCTTTGTCGCCGCCTGTGTCGCGGTGCTGTCGGTCGGCGTCGGCACCACAAACGCCTTTCTGTTCAACCGGTATGAGTTTCGCGGCAAGGGGCTGCTCTACGTTCTGATGCTCTTGCCGCTGGTGATCCCCGGCATCGTGCTGGGCATCTCGATCCTGGTGTTCTCGTCAACGCTGGCGAACGGCATCTGGGATGTCGCGCAGATGGACATTCAGGCCCTGCGCCCCGGTCTGCTGCTAGTGATCCTCGGGCAGTTCAGTTTCATTACGACGATCGCGACATTGGTGATCTCGGCCCGGCTGCAAAAGTTTGACCGCACGCTGGAAGAGGCGGCGCTGAACCTCGGCGCGGGCCGGTTGACGGCGGTGCGCACGATCACCCTGCCCTTCCTCGCGCCTGCGATGATCGGCGCGGTGGTGGTGGCCTTCCTCATGAGCTTCGAGAATTTCAACACTACGCTGATGCTGGTGGGCTCGGACGCGCCGCTGACCATCGCCATGTTCGACAGGCTGAAAGAAGGTTCAACGCCGCTGCTGAACGCCGTCTCGCTGCTCTTGATGCTGGGGTCATCGCTGCTGGCCTTGTTGGTGATCCTGTTCCAGCGCCGCACCTGAGCATGTCGGATGCCCTCTGCGCCGCCTCCTGAGTTCGGCAAGACCGGTCAGGTCCAGGGCCCTGCCCGTCTGCTTTTCCGGGTCTTGGGAATGCGGCTGGACGAGATCGGCTGAGCGACAGGACGCGCGGTCTGTCCGCCGCGCCCAGCCATCGCGCGCAGCGCGGCCACACGGTTCTCTGTCGCGGGGTGGGTCGCAAAAAGCTGATCGCGCTTATGCGCGTGCAGCGGGTTGATGATGAACATATGCGCCGTCGCCGGGTTGCGCTCGGCGGCGTCGTTGTCGATCCGGGCCGCGCCCATAGCGATCTTTTCCAAGGCCGAGGCCAGCCACAGCGGCTGACCGCAAATCTCGGCCCCGGCCTTGTCGGCGGCATACTCCCGCGTCCGGCTGATCGCCATCTGCACCAATGCCGCCGCCATAGGGGCAAGGAACATCATCGCCAGTGTGCCAACCATCCCCATCCGCTCTCGCGAGCCGCCGAAGAACAGCGCAAAGTTCGCCAGCATCGAGATGGCACCGGCAAAGGTTGCCGTCACCGTCATGATCGCGGTGTCATGGTTGCGGATATGCGCCAGTTCGTGGGCGATCACCCCGGCCAGTTCCTCACGGCTTAGACTGCGTATCAGGCCCGAGGTCACGGCAACGGCAGCGTTCGCGGGGTTACGCCCGGTTGCAAAGGCATTGGGCTGTGGCGTGTCGATCAGGTAGACCGCTGGCGCGGGCAGGCCCGCGTTCCGCGCAAGATCGGCGGTCAGCGCGTGCAGCCCCATCCGGTCACCGGGGATCACCGGCTGGGCGTTGTGCATCCGCAGGACCATGCGGTCCGAGTTCCACCATGTGAAAACGTTCATGCCCGCCGCGACGACAAGCGCAATCACCGCGCCACCCGATCCGCCGATCAGATAGCCCACGCCCATGAAGAGCGCGGTCATCGCCGCCATAAGCATCGCTGTTTTCACATAACCCATCATCGTCTCCCGGACATCACCTTGGGGAAGTCCAGAAAATATGGGGAGACTTCTGACCTGCGCAAGCAGGTGCGCCGAGAACAAAGGCAAACCGGACCGTCCCTACAGCGCGACACACCGTCCGAAAACTGAACGGTGACATGACTGGTCTTTACTGGCTGCCAGTGGCGCAGATGGCGCGACTGGGCAAAAAACCGGGTGATCTGCGAAGCTCAAATACGAGCACACCATAGCCCCTGTTGTCGCCAGTCGACTTCGAAACACGTCAGCAGAAGCCGAACAAGACAGGTATTCAGGAAACCAGCGGCACCTCAGCCCAGTTCCTGCAAGAGCCATTCCGCGCGAGTGATATGGGCGCGAGCGATTTGGAGCTTCCCCTCCAGGCGGGCCTTCTTTTCGGCGGTTTTGGCCGAAGCGATCTCGCCTTCCAGTTCGGTCGACTTTGAGCGCAGCTTTTGCAAAACCTTCTTCACATGTAGTGGTTTGATCTCACTCGCCATGCCGCTGTCGAGGCGCTCATTGTAGTCCACCACCTTTGCGGCAAGCTTTTTCAGTCCCATCTTCGGCACTCCAAATCCTGTCCATTGGACAAATCATGACCGTACTTCATGACAGATCCGTGACTGTCGTCTCGGACGCGTGCCGGTGCGGTCCGCCGTCACGGCCGGCCATTGCCTCGTCCAGCTCTTCGTCGTCGAGCGTCAAAATGCGCTCTACTTCAGCCATGGCGCTGTCACGCTCGATGTAATAGCTGCGGGCGGCCTCGATCAGATCGCGCATGCCGTCATAGGCGTAACCAGAGTCGTTCATGAACGACGTGGCAGCCTCGGGCGTCAGCTCTCGTTTGCGAATGAGGGCGTCGACGCGTTGTGAGGTGGAGCGGGCATCCTCTTCGATCCGGGCGCGTTCTTGGTCAAGCCAGAGCGCGCTGCGATCTTCCGGTTCGGCAAGACCGAGCTTGCGGATCTCCGCCGCGATCCGCGCAATCTCTGTGCGCAATTCGTCGTAAAGATCGGTTGTCACGCCATAGGGGCGAACCGTGTAGCGCAGGACATTCTTGCGGATGTGTTTGATCGATTTCACCGCCTGCACGATATTGCTTGCGACGTCGCGCAGATCATAAATGCGGTCTGCAATGTCGGGGGCGATCCGCTTGTCACCGGCACGCGCACTGAATTCCACGATGCCCGAGTACAGCGTTTTCACACGACGCTCATAGCCCTCTTTAAGGTCCAGTTCGAGCGGTGTTCGGCTTTGCCGGACCAACTCTGCAATATCGTCAGTGCCAAAAACCTGGTCACGATGCAGGTTCAACCCGTGCAGGATCAGTTCCGCCGCATTTTCATAGAGATGCAACACCTCTTTTCGAAGGGCGACTTCCAGAGTCTGCGGGAATTCATCGACGGCTTCGTTCAGGTAGCGGGGGCGGCTGACATCCGGGACGGGTTCGACGATGCGGTGTTCGAGGAAGGTGATAAGCCGGGTCAGGAACGGCAGCATTAGCGCAACGCCCAACACGTTGAAGATGGTATGGAACACAGCCAGTTTCATCGCAAAATCAGACGGCGCGATTCCCACCAGATCGCTGATCCAGTCTACCACTTCGCGCAGCGGCACAATGAGGACCAGCGCAACAACTGCCGTGGCCATGTTGAAGATGAGATGTGCCAGCGCCAGACGCTTGCCCTGAAAGTTTGCCCCAAGCGAACCGATGATCGCGGTGATCGTCGTGCCGATATTCGCCCCGATCGCCAGCGCAAGCGCGTTCTCATAGCTGATCTGACCGGCTGCAAGCGCCGTGAGGATCAGAACCATGGTGGCGTGGCTGGACTGCATGACGACAGTCGCTGCGGTGCCGATCAGGGAATAGACGAACAGGCCCAGAAGACCGGACAACGCAAATCGCGTCAGGTCGATCTGGTCCTTGAAAGCGTCGAACCCTTCTTTCATGTGGTGGATGCCGAGAAACAGAAAGCCCAATCCGGCCAGAGCATAGCCAAAGCCCCGTACCGGCTTGGATTTCTGGAACACGAGGACAATACTGATGGCGATCATCGGCATGGCGTAGGCCGCAATATTGACCTTGAGCCCAAGCCCTGCAACCAGCCAGGCACCTGTTGTCGTCCCGATATTCGCTCCGAAAATGATCCCGACACCGCCGATCAAAGAGATCAGACCGGCGCTTAGAAACGATATGGTGACGATCGAGACCAGTGAACTGGATTGTAACAGAGTGGTCGAGACGATCCCGAACGAGAGCGCTCGGGGCGTCGATTGGGTTGCCCGCTCCAGCAGCCTTTCCAAAGTGCCCCCGCCGAGCAGCTTGAACCCGTCCTCAAGCATCAGCATGCCGAACAGGAATATCGCGACACCTGCCGCAATTTCCTGTGCGTCCGGGCTGAACCAGAAGGCCAGCAGAAGCGCACCGATTGCGACCGGAAGCAGATAGCGCTTCACGCCGTCAAACCCGCAAATTGCGCAAGCGCCGGCAAGGGCAGGCCGTATTTGGCTGGTTTGGTCTGAAGCATTTCACCTCTCACGGGCCGCCCTCTTTTCTGCCTGTTGCAATCTGGGAACATATCGAAACGCGAAAAACCGTCCTTGATGTGGGTCATATCGGCATTTGCGCGACCTGTGATGATTGCAATTCCGTTCACGCAGCAATTTAGGGGGCCTTGCCGTGGTGCGAACCGAAAACATCGAACACGCAGTTCAGCGAAATCGTGATGAGTTATTCCGCTTTGGGACGGCGCTGATCTTCATTGTCGGGATCATGCTTTTTACCATCGTCCGGACCGAAGGCGGAATCGACGGCATCCTCATGGTCGCTGCCGCGATGATCGGTGGGTACATGGCGATGAACATCGGCGCGAACGACGTGGCGAACAATGTCGGGCCAGCAGTTGGATCGCAGGCCATTACCCTGACCGGAGCCATCGTTATCGCGGTCTTTTTCGAAGCCGGTGGCGCGCTTGTCGCAGGCGGGGACGTTGTGGGCACGATCAAGAGCGGGATTATCGATCCTGATCTTGTGGCCGACCGGGATACTTTCATCTGGCTCATGATCGCGGCCTTGCTGGCGGCGGCGGTCTGGCTGAATTTCGCGACTGTCATCGGGGCACCAGTGTCTACCACCCATTCGATCGTCGGCGGCGTTCTCGGGGCGGGTATCGCGGCAGCGGGCTGGGGCATCGCGGATTGGTCCGTGGTGGGCCGGATCGCGGCAAGCTGGGTGATCTCTCCGATGATGGGCGGGCTGATCGCTGCCGGGTTCCTCTACATCATCAAGCGCACGATCACCTACAAGCGTGATGTGCTGGGGGCCGCCAACCAAGTCGTGCCGATCTTGGTCGCCATCATGGCTTGGGCCTTTGCAACATATCTGATGCTGAAGGGCGTCAAAAAAATCGTCTCGGTCTCTTTTCCCGCGGCGCTTTTGATCGGGGTCGCAATGGCCCTTGTCGTCTACGTGATCATGCGGCCTTACATCAAACGTCTAACGGGCCAATTGGAAAACCAAAAGGCGAGCGTCAATGAGCTTTTCACCGTCCCGCTGATCTTTGCAGCGTCGCTCCTCAGTTTTGCCCACGGGGCAAATGATGTCGCGAATGCTGTTGGCCCGCTTGCCGGGATAAACGAGGCCATAACCGGCGGTGAGATTTCCACCAAGGCCGGGATTCCCATTTGGGTTATGGCCGTGGGTGCCATCGGAATATCCTTGGGGCTGGCGCTATACGGGCCAAAACTCATCAGAACCGTAGGCACCGAGATCACTGAACTCGACAAGATGCGGGCATTTTGCATCGCCATGGCGGCAGCGATTACCGTGATTATTGCGTCGCAACTCGGTCTGCCCGTCAGTTCGACCCACATTGCTGTCGGAGGGGTCTTCGGTGTCGGATTTCTACGCGAATACATCAAATCAAGCTATGCGCGCATCCTCGACGATATTCGCGATCACCACGCTGACACCGACCCGGCATCTGTCGAGCAGTTTCTGGTAGAGTTCGAAGCTGCGGACGTGGCGACCAAGGGGGAGATGCTGCGCGACATGAAGGCCCAGGCTTCGGCGGATCGCGTGCTGGGCAAACGGGAAAGACGCGGTTTGGGTCGCGTGCATCGCATCGAACTGGTGAAACGCAACCTGCTGCTGCGCATCGCTGCCGCATGGATCATCACGGTTCCCATTGCCGCGATCCTTGCCGCGATGTTCTTCTTCATGATCCGGGGGATGCTGCTGCCATAACTGGTCTCGTGCCCGTTCAACGTCCCTAGGTTTCACCACGCACAGAAAGACGTTGGCTTATTGATGTCTTGCGCGTGGAATACTTGGGCCGCAGTCGACCTCTCACCACGTTCAGAACGGCGGCGGGGCGCGGAATTTCATGCCTTTACCGCTTTCAGGATGGTTCACCCGCAGTTCCTCGGCGTGCAGCATCATGCGCGGGTATTTATCCGCCGTTTCCGGCGCATAAAGCGTGTCGCCAAGGATCGGATGACCCAGCGCCAGCGTATGCACCCGCAACTGGTGGCTGCGCCCAGTGTGCGGGAAAAGCCGCACCCGGGTTTCCTCATCCGAGGCTTTCAGGACCTTCCAAAGGGTCAGGGAGGGTTTCCCGGTTTCATGGCAGACCATCTGTCGGGGCCGGTTGGGCCAGTCGACGATCAGCGGCAGGTCCACCTCTCCGGTCGAGGGCTGTAACCGGCCTTGCAGACGGGCCAGATAGGTCTTTTTCGTCTTGCGGGTTTCGAATTGAAGGTTGAGGTGCCGCTGCGCGTGCGGCGTCAGCGCAAAGACCATCACGCCCGATGTGTCACGATCCAGCCGGTGCACCAGTCGCGCCGTGGGAAAGGCCTTTTCCAGACGGTGCAGCAGGCAATCCTGCAAGTCTTCGGTCTTGCCCGGCACGGACAGCAGCCCGGCGGGTTTGTCGACAAGCAACAGATCGCTATCCTCATACAGGACGGGGATTTCGCCGGTGGGGGGATTGTATTCGGACATTTTCCTCTGGTGCCAGAGGCCACGCCCCACCGCAACCCGCCGCGAACCGGAGCGCTACAATCCCGGTGTGCCGGTCAGCCTGTGGGCCACGTCATGGGTGGCGCAATCCTTCAACACAGCAGAAAAATTGTCTCCGCCCGCACCAAAGGTGATCGTGACCAGCCCCCAGTTGCGCGCGGTCTGGCCGTTGGGGTCACGCGCGGCGAGGCCGCAATCACCGTCTTCGTAATCGTACCAGATGCCGCCAAAGGTCTTGCCCGACAATTCGTCAAGCGTGTGCAACTGGCTGGTTCCGTCGACGAATATCTTGAACGTGGGGTCGATATCCGAAGAGGAGGCGATAAAGAACTGAAACACGCTGTAGGTGTCGACGGTGGATTCCCAGTAGAGGGTGCCCATGTCGGTTTCCCACCAGATATCCGCGCGGACAGGGGCAGCAAGCAGGGCCGCCCCGAGCGCCCCGGCGATGAGGGTCTTGGTGGTGATCATGGCGATGGCCTTTCCCTTTGGGTCTGTGACGGGTCGTCGACTCAGACGATACCGCAGGGAATTGGCCGCGTCGCATTGTTCACACCTTCACGCGCTCCGATTTCGGGTCATAAAGCGGTTTCAGCGAGGCCGTAGCTGGGACGCGGCTGCCGGCGACGTCGATTTCATAGCTGGAGGCAAGGACGTCCTGCGCGCTTTCGCCTTTGCAGGGGACGTAGCCAAGGCCGATGGCCCCGCCCAGCGTGTGGCCGTAGGCACCCGAGGACAGGTAGCCCACGATCTGACCATCCCGCAGGATCGGTTCATTGTGATAGACCAGCGGTTCTGGGTCTTGCAGCTGGAACTGTAGCAGGCGTTTTTCCAGTCCTGTTTCCTTTTTCGCCAGCACCGCGTCGCGGCCTATGAAGTCGGGCTTGGCAGTCTTGACGGCAAAACCCAGCCCCGCCTCCAACACATGATCTTCGCAGGTGATATCATGGCCAAAGTGGCGAAAGGCTTTTTCGGCGCGGCAGCTGTCCATGACGTGCATGCCGCAGAGCTTCAGGCCGAAGTCCTGTCCCGCCTCGTGAAGCCTGTCAAAGACATGTTGGCCCATGTCGGCGCTGACATAGACCTCCCAGCCCAGTTCACCGACATATGTGACGCGGTGCACGCGGGCACGCCCCATGCCGATCTCGATCTCCTGCGCGGTGCCGAAGGGGTTGGTGTCGTTGGTGAAATCATTGGGCGAGACGGCTTGCAGCACCTCGCGCGCGCGCGGCCCCATCACGGCCAGCACGCCCTCGCCTGCCGTGATATCGGTGATGACCACGTTGCGGTCCCCCAGATGGCGGCGCAGCCATGTCTCATCGGCGCGGCGCGTGGCGGCGGGGGTGACAACCAGATAGGCGGTGTCCGACAGGCGGGTGACGGTGACGTCCGCCTCGATGCCGCCGCGACCGTTAAGGAACTGTGAATAAACGATCTTACCCACGGGTACGCTCATGTCGGCGCCGCAGACGTGGTTCAGAAAGGCCTCGGCATCGCGGCCTTCGACCCGCAGTTTGCCGAAGGAGGACATGTCGTACATGCCGACGTTTTCGCGGATGGCGCGGTGTTCCTCGGCCGAGTTGTCGAACCAGTTCTGGCGGCCCCAGCTAAAGCGGTATTCGCGTTCCTGACCGTCGCGCGCGAACCAGTTGGCACGTTCCCAGCCTGCCAATTCGCCAAAGACCGCGCCACGATCCGCCAAGCGGTCATGGAATGGGGAGCGGCGCAGGCCGCGGGCGGTGTCCTTTTGCCGGTAGGGGAAGTGGTCGGCATACAGCAGGCCCAACGTTTCCGAGACGCGCGCGGCGAGGTAGCTGGTGTTGGTCTGGAAGCCCTGCGCGCGGGCGATATCCACATCGCCCAGATCAAAGGGTTTCTCGCCGTCGTTCATCCATTGCGCCAACGCCATGCCCGCGCCGCCCGCCGACTGAATGCCGATGGAGTTGAAGCCCGCCGCCACCCAGACGTTTTCGCGCCCCGGACACAGGCCCATGTAATAGGCGTTGTCGGGGGTAAAGGATTCCGGCCCGTTGAAGAAGGTGTGAATGCCCGCCTCGCCCAGCATCGGCATCCGGTTGACCGCGTTTTCGAGGATCGGCTCGAAGTGATCGAAATCCTCGGGCAGTTGGTCGAATTCGAAGTCCTTGGGGATGCCGTCCAGCGCCCAGGGTTTTGCGCCCGGCTCAAACGCGCCCAGCATCATCTTGCCGGCGTCTTCCTTGTAGTAGGCGCATTCGTCCGGCACGCGCAGGACCGGCAGTTGGGTCAGACCGGCGATGGGCTCAGAGACGATGTAGAAGTGTTCGCAGGCCTGCAGGGGGACATCGGTGCCCAGCATCCGGCCCACCTCTCGGCCCCACATGCCCGCGCAGTTGACCACGTGATCAGCGTCGATGGTGCCAGAGGTGCCGTTCTCCACCTGCCAGTGTACCTGGGTGATCCGCTCGCCGACGGTGGTGACGCCGGTGGCCTTGGTGCGTTCGGCCACGGTAGCGCCGCCCTGACGCGCGCCCTTGGCCATAGCCAGCGCGATATTGGCCGGGTCGCCCTGCCCGTCCTTGGGCAGGTAGACGCCACCCAAGACGCCATCGGTGTTGAGATGGGCGTATTTGGATTTGATCTCGGCCACGTCGATTTCATCGATCTCGACGCCAAAGGCGCGCGCCATGGCGGCCTGCCTGCGGATTTCCTCATGCCGTTCGGCGGTCAGCGCCACGGTGATCGAGCCGACCCGCTTGAACCCCGTGGCGACGCCGGTTTCCGCCTCCAGGTTGCCGTAGAGTTCCTGACTGTACTTGGCCAGACGCGTCATGTTCGCGGTGGCGCGCAACTGGGCGATCAGGCCCGCAGCGTGCCACGTGGTGCCGGACGTGAGCTGTTTACGCTCCAGCAGGACAACATCGGTCCAGCCGAGTTTCGTCAGGTGATAGGCAAGCGAACAGCCGATGACGCCGCCGCCGATGATGACAGCGCGGGCTTTGGTGGGAAGGGACATGGCGGTATCTCCGGTAGCAGCGTCAGAGCGCCTTGCGGGCGCGCGATTGGGTATTTTCACAGAGAAGAAGCGTCAGGTGATCTCATGCCCCGCAGCGCGCAGGCGGCGGGCGATTTCGGCGATGTGGGCAGGATTTGTCTCGCAGCAGCCGCCAATGATGGTGGCCCCCATGTCGACCCACTTCATCGCGTGGTCGGCATAGGTGGCGGGGGTCATATCCTCACGCGCCTTGAGGTCGTCCGCCGTGGTGCCACCCTGGAGGAAGGCCTTTGTCAGGAGAGCAAAAGCATTGGCGTAGGCGCCATATGGCACGCCGGCCTTTGCGAGAGCCTCCATTGCGGCGGGCATGGCCTCGGGTGCCGAACAGTTGGCGAGGACGGCATCGGCCTCTGCCGCGATCCGCGCGGCCTCTGCCAGCGGCTCCCCAGAACGCAGCAGGCTGCCGTCTTCGTCGTCGACGGTGAAGGCCAGCCAGACCGGTTTGTCGGTGGTGCGGCCCGCGATGAGGCAGGACCGGGCAGCGTCAAGCGAGGCGATGGTTTCGAAGATCAGCAGATCCACGCGGGGGGCGAGGATATCCGCGATTTCAGCGTAGAGCGGGACGGCGATGGTCTCTTCGGGGTGCAGGTCCGCGCGGTAGCTGGCCCCCAGCGGTCCGATTGAGCCCGCGATGCGGCAGCGGCCGCGCACGGCCTCTGCCTCGTCCAGCGCAGCAATATGCAGCGCCTCCAGCTGATCTTCCATGTTCGCCAGTTCCACCCCGTCCGAGGCGTAGTGGTTGCTGGCGCCGCCTTTCAGCCGGTCGCGGTGGATGGCGTAGGTGTTGGTGGTTGCCACCGTGGCGCCCGCGTCCGCGTAGTCGCGATGCACCTCGGCTACGAGGCCGGGACGGTCTATCATGACCTGCGTCGACCAGAGTGGCGAGGCGGGCTGACCGTGGCGGCGGATCAGTTCCTGCCCCATGCCGCCGTCGAGTAGAGTGATCTTCGTCATAGGTTGGCCTCCCTTGCCAAATCACGACTTCCCAAAAGGATAGCGGCGCCGATCATCAGCCCGCCGGACACGCGGGATAACATCCGCCCCGACAGACGCAGCGACCCTGACAAGACGCGGGCCGCGGCAAAGCCCCAGAGGATCAGGATTATCCCATCGACCAGCAGATAGGTTCCCCCCAGCAATATCAGCTGCGGCAGAACGGCCTCTGCAGGGTCGATGAATTGCGGAAAGAGCGCACCGAAGAACACCACCGCATAGGGATTGGCCGTAGAGGTGAGAAACCCCTGCCGAAACAGCACCCGGCGGCGTGCAAGCGGGGCCGCAGTGGGCCGGTCCGATGCGGGTCGGTCTGCCATAGGCGCACGCAGGATCATGCTGATGCCGATCCACAGCAAATAGGCCACCCCGGCCCATTTTACCCAGCCCAGAAAGCCGGCCGAGGCTGCGATCACCGCGACCAGACCAAACCCGGCGGCGGTCATCTGCATGACGTTCGCGCTCAGGTCTCCGGCCACGGTCCACAGGCTGCGCCGCAGGCCGTGTTGCAGGCTGTTGGACATGATCAGCAACTGGCTGGTGTCGGGCGGCGTGGCAAAAAAGGCCGCCAGCGCCGCGAGATAGATCAGGTAGGCCTCGACGGTCATGCCCGCAGTCTTTCGTTTTGCGGATCCCAGAGGGGCTGATCCTCTTGAACCACGGCACGGCATTTCTGGCCGTAAATGTCGATTTCGAGTTCCGTGCCCGGCACCGCCAGATCGGCGCGCACCATGCCCAGCGCGATGGAGGCGTTCACGCGATAACCCCAGTCCCCGGATGTGGTTTCACCCACGACTTCGCCGCCATGCGACAGGGTCGACATGTAGGGGGCGTCGGCCTCACCGGCGTCGACCACCAGCGTGACAAAACGTTTCTTCGCGCCCTGCTGTTTTTCGGACAGCAGCGCCGCCTTGCCGGGGAAATCCTGCGGCTTGTCGAGCTTGACGAAACGGTCAAGACCGCCCTCGAACAGGGTGTAGTCGGTCGAGAGGTCGCCCTTCCACGCGCGGTATCCTTTTTCGATGCGCAGGCTGTTCAGCGCGTACATGCCAAAGGGTTTCAGGCCATGCGGCTGACCGGCGGCCATCAGGGCGTCATAGACGTCGGCGGTTTCGCCGATCTTGGAGTGCACCTCCCAGCCCAGTTCCCCGGCAAAGGAGACGCGGACCAGTTGCACCCAATGGCCCGCGATCTGCGCGGACTGATGAGTCAGCCAGGGCAGGCTGAGGTCGGCGTCGGTGACGGCGGCAAGGATGTTGCGGGATTTTGGCCCGGTGAGAATCTGGCAGGAGAAATCCAGCGTCATGTCGACAAGGGTGAACTGCGCGTCCGCCGGGACATGGTGTTGCAGCCATTCGAAATCATGCCACTGGGCGGTGGCCGCCGTGATCAGGAAGAAATCCTCTTCATCCAGCCGCATGGCGGACATTTCGGTGACGATGCGGCCGCGGGTATCGGCAAAGTACAGCAGGCCGATGCGCCCCACCTTGGGGATGCCGCCGGTGCAGAGGCCGCGCAGGAATTCCGCAGCACCCGCGCCCCGCAGGCGATAGCGGGAAAAGCCCGGCAGGTCGAGGATACCGGCGGCGTCGCGCACGGCCTCACATTCCTCGCGCACCCGCGCCTTCCACGGGCCGGAGCGGCCCCAGGTGTGGGTCGCCTCCAGCGATGTATCGTCGCCCGGTTTCGCGTACCAGTTTGCCCGCTCCCAGCCGTTGTAAACGCCCATGACGCCGCCGACGTTGCGGATGCGGTCATGCACCGGCGACAGTTTCTTGTCCCGCGCGGCGGGCCATTCGTGGTGGGGGAAATGCATGGCGTATTCGTTGCCGTAAACCTCCATCCCCTTCTGATTGCAGTAATCCTGATCTGTGTAATCGGTGTAGCGGCGGGGATCGACGGCCCACATGTCCCATTCGGTCTGCCCGTCGACGATCCATTCGGCCAGCACCTTGCCCGCGCCACCACCCTGCGCGATGCCGAAGGTAAAGACGCAGGCCTCGAACGCATTCCTGACGCCCGGCATGGGACCCAGCAGAGGCAGGCCGTCGGGGGCGTAGGGAATGGGGCCGTTGATGACGCGCCCCACGCCAGAGGTTGCCATCAGCGGAACACGTTCCATCGCGTCGGCGACGATATCCTCGATCCGATCAAGATCGTCGTTCCAGAGCTGGAACGAGAAGTCGTCAGGCATCGGGTCATCCTGCGTCATCCAATGGCCGCGGCAGTTCGGCTCATACGGGCCAAGGTTATAGCCGTGTTTTTCCTGACGCAGGTAATAGGACACGTCCACGTCACGCAGCAGCGGCAGCTTGGTTCCGTTTTCCTTTGACCACGCCTCGATCTCTGGGATTTCCTCTGTCAGCAAGTACTGGTGAGACATGACCATCATCGGCACGGTGCGCCCGCCGTAGGGTTTGAACCATTCGCCGACGCGTTGCGCGTAGTAGCCGGCAGCGTTGACCACGTAGTCACAGGCAATGTCGCCCTTTTCGGTGTGCACGATCCATGTGCCATCGTCGTTTTGCGTGACACCAGTGGCGGGACAAAAGCGGATGATCTTGGCTCCCATGTCCCGCGCGCCCTTGGCCAGAGCCTGCGTCAGCTGCGCCGGGTCGATGTCGCCGTCGGTGGGGTCATACAGAACACCTTCGAGGTCGTGGATTTCAAGGAAGGGATAGCGTTCCTTGGCCTGTTCCGGGGTCCAGATCTCCATCTCGATGCCCTGATATTTGCCCATGGAACAGGCGCGCTGAAATTCCTGCATCCGCTCCTTGGTATGGGCCAGCCGGATCGAGCCGGACTGGTGGTAGTTCATCGGATAGTCGACCTCTTCACCCAGACGAGCATAAAGCTCGGTCGAGTAGCGTTGCATGTTCATGATCGACCAAGAGGTCGAAAAGGTCGGGACGTTGCCCGCCGCGTGCCAGGTGGACCCGGCGGTGAGTTCGTTCTTTTCCAGCAGGACGCAATCGGTCCAGCCCTTCTTGGCCAGATGGTACAGCGAAGACGTGCCAACCGCGCCGCCGCCGATGATGACCACGCGGGCCTGTGTTGGAAAATCGGACATGGTCGCCTCCCCTATCTCAGCGTTTCTGCGGAATGGTGTCCGCGATGTCGTAATAGTCGCCCTTGTCGGCGGTGAAGATGTGCTTTTCGAGCGTGATCCCGGTGGGCGTGTCGAGCGCGCCAAGGGCAAAGCTGATCGTGTCCTCGGCATGGGCCTGCCAGAACAGGAAACTGCCGCAGGTCGGGCAGAAACCGCGCTGAGCCTCTGGGCTGCTGTCGTACCAGCGCACCGGGCCGGTGATGGTCAGCGCGTCCTTGGGCACATAGGCAGAGGCCCAGAGATGCCCCGCCTGGCGGCGGCACTGGCCGCAGTGGCAGACGCTGGCCCCTTGCGGGAGCGCTTCGGTCCGAAAGGTGATCGCACCGCAGAGGCAGTGACCCTTGGTCATGGCAAACTCCCTCAATAGACCGGCGGCGCGATCACCCAGATCGCGACAGCCGGTTCGTCATAGGGGTTGGCCCAGCGGAACGGCTCTCCGCGGATGCGGAAACTGTCGCCGGGATGGATGGTAAAGCGGTCCTCGCCGATGGTCAGGTCTAGGCGGCCAGAGACGACATAGCCCACCTCCTGCGTCGGGCGGGTGACGGTTTCGCCGATCTCGGACTGCGGCTCAAAGGTGGAATGCACCATTTCGAAGTCGTCGGTCAGATCGGGCGAGAGCAGTTCCTCGACCAGCCCGGTGATATGCGAGCCGATGGGACGGCGGGTGCCTTTGCGGACGATCCGCCCCGCCTCTGGCCCGGCGGTGGTTTCGTGCCGGGCGAGCATGGAGACGGAAACCTCCAGAGCCTCTGCCATGTGGCGCAAGTCAGTGATGGAGGGTTCGGACAGGTCGCGTTCAACCTGGCTGAGCCAACCGACGGAGCGGCCCAGCCGATCCGCCAGGTGCTGCAGCGTCAGGCCGCGCGTCCGCCGAAGCGCGCGCAGATCAGCGCCGAGAGTCTTTGGCAAGGGTTGCGGGTGCGACATGGACCGAGTCGTGAAAAATTGCGTTCGAATTTCACGGTGACACGGGGGTGTGAAATTTCAAAGCATTTTTTCACGCGGTCAGGTGGCGTCGCGAAATGCCTCGTCCAGAATACCTTGTAGGGCGGTGGCGTCCTCTTGGGTAAAGGCATTGGGCTGATTACTGTCGATGTCGAAGACCGCGATCAACTTGCCCGCCCCATCGCGCACCGGCAGCACGATTTCGGACCGGGTCGAGGTGGCGCAGGCGATATGGCCCGGAAAAGCATCCACATCCGCGACCAGTTGCGCCTCACCTGTCCGGGCGCACGCGCCGCAGACGCCGCGCGAGAACGGGATCACAAGGCAGCCGTGGCCGCCCTGATACGGGCCGATCTTGAGCAGTTCGGGCGCGACGACCCGGTAGAACCCGGTCCAGTCAAAGCGGTCATCGGCGTGATGCACCTCACAGGTCACTGTCGCCATAAGCGCCACAGCGTCGGTTTCGCCTGCGGTCAGGGCGGCAATGGTCTTTGTGAGTGTGGAGTAGTCAACAGACATGGTGCGCCTTTTTGCGAGGACGGGACCGGGGGCGCTGCCCCCGGACCCCCGGGATATTTCAGGACAGAAGAATGGCGAAGATCAGATCCGCTCAATGGCGATGGCCGTTCCTTCGCCGCCGCCGATGCAGATCGCCGCCACGCCACGCTTGAGCCCGCGCTTTTCCAAGGCGTTCAGCAGCGTGACGATGATCCGCGCGCCCGACGCCCCGATGGGGTGGCCCAGCGCGCAGGCGCCGCCGTTCACGTTCACGATGTCGCGCGGCAGCCCCATTTCCTTCATGAAGGCCATGGGGACCACGGCGAAGGCCTCATTCACCTCCCAGAGGTCGACATCGCCGGTCTTCCAGCCGATCCGCTGCAGCAGTTTGCGGGCGGCGGGCACCGGGGCTGTCGGGAACAGCGAGGGGGCCTGCGCATGGCTGGCATGGCCGAGCACCTTGGCGCGCGGCGTGGCCCCGACGGCAATTGCCGCATCCAGAGTCGACAGCACAAGCGCCGCCGCGCCGTCCGAGATCGACGAGGAATTGGCCGGGGTCACCGTGCCATCCTTGCGGAAGGCCGGTTTCAGCATCGGGATTTTTTCGGGGCGCGCCTTGCCCGGCTGCTCGTCCCGGGTGATGACCTCTTCGCCGTGGCGCATGTGCAGGGTGACGGGCGTGATTTCGTCGTCGAAAGCCCCCGATCGTTCAGCATCCAGCGCATTCGACAGCGAGGCCAGCGCGTATTGGTCCTGCGCCTCACGGGTGAACTGGAACGCCTCGGCGCAATCTTCGGCAAAGGTGCCCATCAGGCGACCCTTGTCATAGGCATCTTCCAGCCCGTCGAGGAACATGTGGTCGATCACCTGCCCGTGGCCGATTCGCGCGCCGCCGCGCATCTTGGGCAGCAGGTAGGGGGCCTGGGTCATCGATTCCATGCCGCCCGCCACGATGGCTGCAGCCTGCCCCAGCGCCAGCCGGTCCCAGGCCAGCATCGCCGCCTTCATGCCTGATCCGCACATTTTGTTGAGGGTGGTGGCGGGCACCTCTTCGCCCAGACCGGCGGCGAATCCGGCCTGTCGCGCGGGGGCCTGCCCCTGTCCCGCGGCCAGAACGCAGCCCATCAGGAGTTCATCCACCGCGGGTTGGCCCGCCTGCGCCAGCGCCGCCCGGATGGCCGCCCCGCCCAGCGCGCTGGCCGGCTGTTCGGCAAACACGCCCTGAAATCCGCCCATCGGTGTCCGGGCTGCCCCGGTGATCACGACAGTCTGCATATGCAAGTCTCCCTTTGTCTTGATCTGCATACAGAATGGTAAGGATTGCCGTCTAGTCTTGAGCGGACAAGAGACAAAGAGGACGGCATGCAACTGACCACGTATCTTCAGGACGGTGTCGACATCATCACCGTCGACGCCAACCGGATCGACGCCGCCGTCGCTATCCAGTTCAAGGATCGCATGCGCGAGGTTCTGGGTACAGACAAACCGCGATACGTGCTGGACCTGCAGCAGGTGGAATTCATCGATTCCAGCGGTCTTGGCGCAATCGTCGCCGGGATGAAGCTGTTGTCAAAGGGTGGGAAACTGGAGTTGGCCGGCCTGCGCCCCGCCGTCGACAAGGTGTTTCGCATGACCCGGATGGATTCGATCTTTGCTATCCACCAATCCGTCGAAGACGCCGCAAGTATCTGACCCCGGACCGGAGCGACAGTTCATGCAAGCGGAGCGGCTGGAAGACGGCGCCTTTCTGATTTCCTGCCAGATGGACAGTACCCCGGATGATGTCCAGACCACCCTGCTTGACATCAACAGCCTGCTTCAGGGCGAAGAAATCGCGCCACCACCCGACTGCAACTGGGAACTGGTGGTCGCGGAGGTGCTGAACAATATTGTTGAGCATGCCTATCAGGACCGCGCGGGTGGCGAAATCCTCCTCAAACTGAGGTTCGGACCCGACCGCCTGACGGTTGAGTTCACCGATTTCGGCCTGCCGATGCCCAGCGGCACACCTCCTTCGGGTGCGCCGGCCAATCTGGACGTCTCGACCGAGAACTTGCCGGAGGGCGGATTTGGATGGTTCCTGATCCGCTCACTCAGCGAGAACCTCAGCTATTGCCACGATGGTACGCGCAACCATCTGACACTCGCGATACCGCTGTTCCCCGGTAAGCCGCGCTAGTCGCGCCGCAAGTCCGCTCGCGCCGCAAGGCGTTAAATAAGCCCAAACCAAACGTCGCCGAATGGCCTTGTGCCTGCCTTATTCACGCCTGCATCTGCCGTCAGATTTGGTCTTGTAGCTGCATATGGCTTCACTCGGCGCCGCGCGTTTTCAGCCCCCACCCAGTGCGCGGCGACGAGGAAA
>NZ_JAXMNR010000002.1:0-583431 GCF_034670325.1 Antarctobacter sp. | reverse complement strand
CGCACCTGATCGGCGGGCACGGCAACTTTGTCTGGGAAACCTCGTTCAGCGACGCGCCCCTGACCGGTCTGGAAACCTGGTTCGTGCGCGGCGGCACCGCGATGGCGGCGATGTATACCTTCGAGCAACCGGGCGTGTATGCCTACGTGAACCACAACCTGATCGAGGCCGCGCTGCTGGGGGCCACCGCGCACTTTATCGTCGAAGGCACGTGGGACAATGACCTGATGGAACAGGTGGTCGCCCCCAGACCCTTCTCCAGCTGACACCAACCAGAGGACCCGCCATGACAGCCGCCACACACAGAACACCCGGACGGACATCCCTTCGCCTGACGGGCGTCCTCGTGGCGGTGGTCGCCCTCAGCGCCGCTATCAGCGCCGCACACTGGGTCGCGCCCTGGATGCACGGAAAGGGGGAGGCTGCGCATCCGGGGCCCGACATGGTGCAAACCCCGGTGGTCTTGCCCGGCGGGGCGGCGTTGTATGTCCAGCGCCACGAGGTCACCGTGGCGGAATGGAATGCCTGCCATGACGGGGGAGGGTGTTCTTTGCAGCTCCGGACGCGCCCCGGTATGGATCCTGTTGTGACACCGGCCACAGGGTTAAGCCATGTTGACGTGACCGAGTATATGCTATGGATCAATGACCTTACCGGGCATGACTTTCGCCTGCCAACCGCGTCGGAATGGGCTTTTATGGCGCGCGAGGTCCTGCCTGAAGCGCCCGACCCGATCTTTACCGACCCGACGCTGACATGGGCGTCCGCATATCTCACAGAAGGGCTGGCACCGCGCGCCTTGAAGCCTCAGGGGAGCTTTGCGACCTCCCCTGAAGGGATCGCAGATCTGGATGGCAGCGTCTGGGAATGGACACAGGAGTGTTATGCCGGTGTCGAAGACGGCGTGGACCCCGCCCGCTGCCCTGCCTATTTCGTTGGAGGAGAGCATGTGGCTGCGATGTCCTACCTGATACGCGATCCGGCGCGCGGCGGATGCGCGGTTGGCACCCCGCCGGCGCATTTGGGCATGCGCCTTGTATCCGACGCGCCGTTTTGATCATCTGGAACGGCTGCGCCTTTGCATTCTGCCATGATGTCTGCGGTTCCAAACAGGCAAGGACCGGGTCGAAATGTACGATGAATCAGGCTGCGCGTTCTTCGCTTCGGTCTTCTTTCATCTCTGCTTTGGTTCGGTCGGGGCGTTGTGAATGGCGAAGCAGTCAGGCCGCAATAGCCTTGTTGCGTGGCCCGTCACCGGTCTTGAAATGGCCCACCAGCCGCGCAAGCGTCTGCGCATTGGTGTTCAGCACCTGACCGGAGGCTGTCGCGGCATCGACCATGGCCGCGTTTTGCTGGGTGACGCGGTCCAGTTGGCTGACGGCGGTGTTGACCTCGGTCAGCGCGGCGGCCTGATCGGATGCCCCTTGCGCGATGCCGGAAATCATCTTTGTAACCTCGGCAAATTGATCGACGATTATGCCCATCGCTTCTCCTGAGCGCCGAACAAGTTCGACGCCTTCCTGGATCTGCATCCGGCTCTCGGAGATCAGTTCTTTGATTTCGGCAGCGGACCCGGCAGAGCGTTGCGCAAGTGTGCGGACTTCGGAGGCGACTACGGCAAAGCCCTGACCGGCCTCGCCTGCACGCGCGGCCTCAACCCCTGCGTTCAGCGCCAGAAGGCTGGTTTGATGAGCGATTTCGTCGATTGCACCGATCATGTGGTCGATCCTTGAAGAGAACTCCTCAATCTGGCGCATTGCGTCGACCGATGCGGCAACCTTGCCGCTGCTTTCCTCGGCATGGCTGCGCGCCTGTTGCATTGCCTTTTCTACGTTACGCGCGCCGTCGGCGGCAGAGTTGACTGACTGTGTCAGTTCCTCGACTGCGGCGGCCGTCTGTTCCAGCGTGGCTGCCTGACTTTCGGTACGGCGCGACAGGTCATCCGAAGAGCGGGTGATCTCATCCGCCCCGTCCCGAATGCTGGAGGCTTCGGCGGTGACCTCGTGGATGATGCGGCGCAGGGTTTCGACCGTGGCGTTGAAATTCCGGCGCAACCGTTCGTACTGTTCGGGCAATTCAGTGTCGATTTCGCAATCCAGCCGACCTTCGGACAAGGCGGCAAACTTTTCGTCGAAGATCGAGACAACCTGTTCGGCATAGTCCCGGCTTTGTGTTGCGCTGATCTCGGCTTGCCGCGCTGCTTGGTTCTGTAGGTCGGCCGCTTCTTTTTGGCGTTGCGCCTCCGCGTCGGAGGCGCGACGGAATTCCAGATTGACGATGAGGACGGCGAATTCAAGGATCACGATGGCCGCGTGCACTGCGGTGCGGGTCAGGTTGGTCACCAGATCCGCGCTTGGGTAGACCATCATGGGGGCCAGAACGCTGAGCGACAGGTGGTGTAGCGCCACCAGTGCGGTTGCAAATATCAGCACGCTGCGTTTGCCGGAGGTCGCGACCACCGCCAGGGCCACGAAAAACAGCATATGCGCATCGATCTGCCATTTGTGCCCTGCCAGTGCAGCGGTAATTACGATTGGAAGGGCCACGACGCTGAACGCGAGGCCAAGATCATAGACCCCTTGACCAGCGCGTTTGAGAGCAATCGGCAGGGCGAACAGCGCCAGACTGACAAGCGTGTATACCTCCCAGCGGGCATCCTGCACCAGAAAGAGCGCCACAAGGGTCGGCACCGGCAAGAGGCAGACGCAAAAGATCATCTCTACGCCCATGGTCATCAATGACTTTGGTTTGAGGGCAGACATCATGGCAAACCTTTGATTTATTGTGACATCAGCTTGCGCAGAGCGCGAGCAAAGCATCGCCTGGAACCACAAACAGCGCCCCGGAGGCGCGCAGGCGATCAATGCTTGTCGCGTTTGTGATTTCGACGAAAACGCCCAGTCCGGCGCGGACTGGACCGACCTTCGGAACATCGGCGTGTGCGGCGATCTGGGCGGCATCCATGCCCAGCGGCGAGGCAATCACCAGCGCCACCGACCCGACAGCAGGCGGTTCTTTCGCGGCGAGCGGAAGCATCGGGGCACAAAGGACCAGACCTGCGGCGGCCAAAGAGAAAGACAGTTCGGACATTCGGATTCCTTCCATGTCCGTGGGTAGGGCGCGTCCGTTGTGAATTCGTAAATTAGCCCGGCGATTTGTCGGCACATTTAGTCAACTTGAGCGCGCCAGCCCTGTTACGATTGCGAAAAAGCGGGCTTTCCACACCGTCCCGTCGGGCAAGACGGGTGAACAATCTCAGCTACTTATATCACTTGAGACGCATTTGCCCTGTGATCTGAACGCGCAACGCAGAAGCCGCCAACGGAACTGCGTCACGCAGGATCGCCAGCAGGGCCAATCTGTCGGCAGGGGCAAGGCGTGTCCCGTCAATCTGCTCCAGAGCCTCCATCATTTCCGACGAAAGCTCGGCGTAGATCAGGCAGGCAAGCAGGGTCTCCGAGGGCGCGCCCACCGCGGGCCAATAGACCCGGTTACCGCCCGGCAGTACCGGCAGGTCGTCGGGAAGGGTCAGGGGTTGACCGGCAACCAGCCGCGTATCCGGGGCATATTGGGCCGGAAGCATGATGTAGAATTGCCCGCTCTCGTCGAGAGAGAAACATGTGAGCGCGCCGGAATGGTCGGCATAGAGCGTTATCTGGATCAGGCTGTCGGCGCATTCGGTCGGGACGCGGGCGGCATCGGTCGCGCGGCAGATCGGATAGACCCCTCCGCGACCCCCGCCCGCGACAAGCGACAGCTGACTGCGCCCCAATTCGGACAGGGCCCGTGCAATCCCGTCCAGCCCAGTGTCGACGTGCAGGTTTGCAGGGTCCAGAAGGGCGCGCAGATGCGCAGGCATCTGCAAAGACGACAGGTCCAGTGTGCGTGTGGCCCGCAGCGCGCCGTCCTGTGACAGTCGCAGTACAAGCTGAAACCGTGCGCGGTCGATCAAGCGGACCGTACCGGACAGGGCATAGCCGGTGGCGGGCGCGGGTCCACGGTGCAGGCGGGCGGGCGGGGCGTCACGCAACAGCGCGGTGATCGAGTTTGCGGAATCGAGCCATGCCTCGACCGCCATGTCGGCAAGCGCGCGGCCCACGGGCGTTTCCAGCCCCGAGGTTTCGTTGACAAAGGGTCCAACCGTGACCTCATCCCGGGCGCGTGGCAGCATGTCCAGAAACCGGGCGATGGCCTCGCCTATGGCTGCGCGCGGGTCGCCACCCGCCTGCCGGGTCACCCCGCTAAGCGCGATATCCGATGTCTTGACGATCACCCGACCGTCGGCAAGGTCCACCAAGGTCAGGCGCAACGTCACCTCGCGATCCGCGATCCCGGTTTCACCGACCAGCACATAGTCGGCCTCTTGCCGGACGGTGGATTGGATCGCTTGTTGCCATGCTTCGTTGCCCTGCCGGTTCAGCACCAAGGCCAGCGCGGCGCGCAACTCGGCGCTGCCAGCGAGGATGCGGGGTTTGTCTTGCCAGTCGGCGCACATGGCCTGCGCGGCCCGGCTCATGATTGCCTCGATCTCGGTCACGGGCAGCGGAGTCCGAGCGGCAGGGGGCGGGGCCAGTGCGATGCGGCTGCCCGCCGGGATCTCCCCCTCGGCGGCGGCGCAAAGCTGCGCGCCAAGCGCCGCCTCGGCCTGCGCCATCGCGACGTTGGGCAGCGACAAAAGCACCAGGACGGTGAAAAACACGGCCGTTGCGGCCCGGGATGCGCAAACTCTCATGGCTCAGTCTTCCGGCGCGTATTCGAACAGCACCGTGTCTTCGCTTCCCGGCAGCAGGCTGGGTGACTGGCGCAGGTCTTGCTGGGCCAGCTTTTCATCCACATGATCGCGCAGCTCGCTAAGATGGATGCGCCCGTCGCCATCGCCATCCGCCGCGCCGCGCAGGCCCTCAAGCGTATAGTAGGTAAAGGCACCATGACGCTTGTCATCCAGCCAATGGGCAAACTGCGGTGTGCGGAAATCGGTGGCCGTCAGGACCGAGACCTTGGCCTTTTCCTGCGGAGGGGCAATAGCCACGCCAAACGCGCCCGAGACGCCGGGCACAAGGCTGCCTTGGGTAGAGAGCCCCGAGAAACAGGCGTCCAGCAGCACGGTGACAGATTTGACCGGCAGCGCTTCGAGCTGACGGATCAGCATGTCGAGCGGATAGGCACCATATCCCGGCTCTGCCGCGGGCACGTCGACAGGCAGCAGGTAGCCGCTGGGCAGGCCTTCTTCGTGAAAGACCGGAACGCCGTGACCAGAGTATATCACCACGATCTCATCGACAAAGCGCGCGCGCCGGGCAAGGCGGCCATCGGGGACCTCATCGGTGCCGAAATAGCGGGCCATACCGATAGAGTTCAGGTCCTTTTCGACGATGATGTTCTCATCCAGAACGCCCAGAATGTCGCGGAAATAGTCGGCAAACGCCTCGGCATCGTTATGGGCATAGGCCACGGGCGGGGCCTCGGCATAGGTGCGGTTGCCGATGATCAGGACCAGCATCTTTGGATGCGCCACCACAACGCGGGGTGCTTTGGTTTCCGGCGGCGGCGGGGGGGCGGCGATGACCGGCTGTCGTTCGGGCAGGTCGGGCCAGAGCGTTTCTGGCAGCGACCACAGCCGCACGGTGCCGTCCCAACTGGCGGTCAGCAGGCTGCGCCCGTCGGGGGCAAAATCCACCGCGTCGATAGAGGCTGCGTGCCCCTTGAAGGCGCGCAGTTCCTCGCCGGTGTCGGCATTCCACAGATAGGCGGCGCGGTTCCATTCGCCGGTGACGATCAGTGCGCCGTCGGGGCTGAAATCGGCGGCGCGCACGGCGGCATCGTGACCGGGCAGTTCGCGCAGGACCTTGCCGGTCGCCACTTCCCAGATGCGGGCAGTCTTATCCCAGCTTGCCGTGACGATCCGGCTGCCATCGGGTGAAAACGCGACCGACAGGATCAGCGCAGAATGGCCTTCGAAGGTGCGGATCTGTTCGCCGCTGGCCACATCCCACAGACGGGCCGTGCGGTCGGTACTGCCAGTCAGCAGGCGGCTGCCATCGGGGCTGAGCACAAGTGAGGTGATCGCCTCGGCATGGCCGGTGAACTGGCGTAGCTGAGCACCACTGCGCAGATCCCACAGACGTGCCACGCCGTCGTTGCCACCGGTCACGGCCTGCCGTCCGTTCGGACTATAGGCGGCGGAGGTGAACCGGCCCCCTTCGTGGACCAGTTTGAGGATTTCCTGCCCGTTGGCCAGATCCCAGACCCGCGCGGAGCCATCGGCGCTGGCGGTCAGGGCGCGGGTGCCGTCCGGACTGAAAGCAACGGCGCTGACGCGGTGTTCATGACCTTCCAGTATGCCAAGGCCACGACCGCCGGAGACCTCCCAGAGTTGCGCGGAATAATCGGCGCTGCCGGTCAGGACATGCACTCCGTCCGGGCTGAAAACCGCCGCGTCAATGGCACCCTGATGCCCCTCCAGCACAATGGGCGCTGCGTCTTCGGCGTTGACCGCGAAGGCGGGGAGTCCTCCCGCCAGAGCAAGGCCAAGGGCGAACCGGATCAGAAGCGAACTGCGTGTCATCTTGGGGCCTCCCTTGCCGCGCGGGTTTCAACCATGCGGCGTTACCATGTGATGGTGATGTTGCCGTCTTTGTCGGTCTGCATCGTGCCGGGCAGCGGCGCATCGGGCTGGGGCGCTGGGTCAGGTGTGGCAACCGGGGCGGCCGAGGTTGCCTCGGGCGCACGGGCGGGGGCATGACCTTCGGCCCCGCTGGCGGGCAAAAGCAGCGTAACCTCGACCCGGCGATTGATCGCGGCACCGGGCGTGGCGGGTGTCTTGAGGCGGCTTTCACCCCAACCCACCGCAATCAGCCGGTTCGGGTCGATCGGAAAATTCCGCACCAGATAAAGCACGACGCTTTCGGCGCGGCGCTCCGACAGCCACTGATTGTAAGAGGCGTCGCCGGTCGCATCGGTGTGCCCGGCGATCAGGTAGCGGTGCGGGCGCAGTGCCGAAGAGGCCAGCGCGTGTCCAAGCGCGGCAAGGTCTTCGCGGGCGCGGTAGGTCAGCTCATAGCTGTCGAGGGCAAAAAAGACCTGCAGGTCGATACTGCTTGCCGGGACAACCCAGACGGTGCGGTTGCCGATCTGGACCCCCCTTGAGGCTTCTGGGGCCGGGGCGGTGCTTTCCTGTTGCATCGGAGCAAGCGAGTTGATGATCGACTGGATTTCCTCGGCTTGGTCTGCCTGCACCGGCAGCGCGGTTACGAGCGCTAGGCCCAGACCGGCAAGCCATTTGGGCGCTGTCATTGTCATGGGTGGTTCCTCCCTTGTTTGGTGTGTGGCGCGGGGTGTCAGTTGCCGCGCAGAATGTCGGTGATGCCGCCGGACGACAGGCCGTCACCCGGTGCGACGGGGTTTCGTTCCAGCGGCAGGGCCGCGGCGGGGTCGTCGGGTGTTTTCGGCGGTGCGCTGGTGGGGGCCTTGCCCGCCGGACCGCCGGTGATGTCGCGCAGCAGGTCGGACTGTTTCAGGATCGCGCTGATCCGCGTGCTCTTGTTAAAGCTGAGGGTGTCGTTGGGGGTCATACCGCCCGAGTGATGCAGGGCGACGGCGCGCAATTCGCGGTCAAACAGGATGGACCCGGAACTGCCGGGCTGGGTGTCGCAGCGGTGGCGCAGGATCGCGCCGTCCTCTTGTTGTGCGGTGGCAAAGCAGCGAAAGCGCGTCATGACCTGCGGTCGTCCCAACGGGTGGTGGATCACCATCAGCGGATCGCCCGGATCGACTGCAACGTCCTCGATCAAGAGCGGCAGGATGTCGGCTGGCGCATTGGTCATGCGCACAAGGCTGAAGTCGAGCGCGGAATGCCAGTCTGCGGGATCGACCGACAGGGTGTAGCGTTGGGTGTCCTTGGCGCCCTGCACCAGGTAGCCGGTGAGGATCGAGGCAGCGAGCAACTTATGCGGGCCATCCTCGGGAATGCAGTGGTGGTTGGTCAGGACCCAGCCGCCGGGCAGGATCGCGCCGGTGCAGGTCACCAATTCCCGCCCGCCGCGGTCGGTCTTCTCCAGCAGGTCGACACGACCGATGGCGCGTGCAAGACGGCGGATCGGGTCATCGGCCGGCAGTTCGCGGATTGGTTCAAACGCGCCGTCCTGCGCGGCGATATAGGCGCTGGCGTTGCCGCTGCTTTCGAGAAAAACCAGATCGGTCTTGCCATAGTCGTCGGCGTCGAACGTGGCGACTTGGGCCTGCGCCCCTGCGCCGCTAAGCGACAGGGCACCCGACAGGGTCAGCGATACGATCAGTGCAAGGCGGTTCTGACGTGTCATCCTGTGATCACTTCCAACAGCGGTGTCTTGAGTGGCGTGGTGTAGTGGCGGCGGGGTGGGCCGCGCCGGGTACTGGCGCGGCCCGTTTGTCAGCTCAGCGGTTGCCCATCAGGCCGATTTTCTGGATCTCAAAGCGGTTGCCCGCCATCGCGATCCGGGCCTGAATGCCCATCGCCTCTGTCATCAGCCTAAGGTTGCGGTTCAGTCGGGCCACGTCCGAGCAGGTCTCATACCAGTAATCGGCGGTGGTCATGGTCACACGCACAGGGCGGTGGTGGTCATAGCCTTTGAACCCTGCAAGGTAGCCTTCGATCAGGGTCATTTCCTGCGGCTGGAACCCGGTAAAGGCCAGCGTGTAGGCGGTGGTCAGCCCGGTGCAGCCCGTGGGGGCCATGACAACCGGCGGCTGGGGAACAACAGGTGTCACGACAACGGGCTGTTGCGGCATCGGCACCGGCTGCGGGCTGGCAGGTGATAACACGTCCAGCTTGATCGCCAGAACCCGGCCCACTTCGGCACCGATTGTCTTGGCCTCGTTGCCGACATGCTCCAGCACGCAGTCCCGGCCACAATTGCGCGGCAGAGAGGCGACGGGGATCTCACCCGCGCCGGGCCCGAACGCGACCTCGAAATTGCCAAGGCTCTGCATGGTCTGGGCGTGCAGCATCCGACCCGTGACGCGGATGCGCAGATCGACAACGTCGGGGATGTAGGGGTTCGGATCAGCCGAGGCATAGATCTGGATCGGCATGATCACGTCGATTGGCACGTTTGGCACGCGCTGGGCCAAAGCGATCAACTCGGCGTCCGAACGGCGCACCCGGTCGGGATCGGTAAAGCCCATGATCACGCCGGTCTGGTCATAGACGCGAAAGCCCATGGTCTGGGTTTCGGTGATGATGGCGCGCAACACGCGTTCGAAGACGCGTGAATTGCCGGGCACCGTGTCCAGATCGGCGTCCTCTGGCACCGGCAGGATGTTGGGTTGGTCACCGGCCGTGGCCGGAGCGGCGGCGAAGGACAATGCCATCACCAGCGCAAGGGTCGTGATACCGGCCATCATGGCCTTCAACAGGGTTTTCATCTGGGACTCCTCCTAAATGGGTTTGAATGGGGGCCGCCGGATTGGCTGTGATCCGGCGACCGTCAGGTCAGTGCAGGACGATGATGCGACCGTCCGGCTGCACGATGACGCGACCGGCAGCTGGCAGGGCGGGATCGCAGTCAATTCCCGGATCGGGTGAAAAGTCGTCCAGATCCAACGCCGTTCCGTCCGGATGGACGACACCTGCGGGGCAGGGCGGCAAAGCGGGGATGTAGGTGCTGCCCGCCTGCGGCGGCAGGACCGGCACGGGCTGCGGCATCGGTTGCGGAACAGGCTGCAGGTCGCTGGTCTGCGGCAGCGGGATCGGCTGCGGAAGCGGCATCACCGGTTGCACGGTGTCAATCAGCGTCAGCTCCACACGACGGTTTTCAGCCGCGTAGGGATCGACCGGGTTGCGCGGATAGCGCTCTCCCCAACCCACCACTTCAAGCCGCCAAGACGGAATCGAGTGGTAACGCATCAGGTAGCGTTTGACAGCCCAAGCCCGCTGATAGGACAGGTTGGTGTTATAATCCTCCGGCCCGCGCGCATCGGTATGACCGGCTATCAGATAGCGGTTGTTCACCAGTTGCGGCGATTGCAGTGCGCGCCCGATCAAATCCAGATGCGCCCGCGCAGGCGGCGTAAGGAAAGCGCTGTCGTGGGCAAAGTAGATCGTCACGTCAAGGCTGTAGGCGTAGTTCAGCACAATCGGCCTGCGGTCGATAATGATGGTTGTCGGACGCCCCACGATGACCGGCGGCAAAAACACATCCGGAAGCGGATGAACGATCACCGGCGGGGACTGCACTGGTGGCGTCCCGGTCTGTCCAGCCATCGGTGCCAGCGACTTGATAATCGCGGTAACGCTGTCGGCCTTTGCAGTGTTCAATTGCAGGGTTTCGGTGGTGGTCTGCGCCTGCGCCGAAGTCATGGCGCCCAGCGTTATGGCGAACAGGATGGATAGGCTTTTTCGAATTTTCTGCATGTCGTCTCCCCCACGGCAATGCGTTCGACACCCGGCATTCTGAAACGGTGTGAGACGTTCAAACCGCGAACACCCGATGTGTATGAGTTCAGCTTTTGCCATTCCCGAGGGGGACACATTGACGAAGATCAAAAAACATCGGAAATTTAGAATGTTATTGGATAACAAAGGCGTTGGAGAACGGAACGTGTCCGACACCCGTGTTTTGTTAAGTGGATTTCAAGAGGGTTTTTCCGGGAAACTGGTTTTCAAATTGCGCGCACTGGTTGAAATTTCTGCCGGTATTCTCAACGGTGCAAAGCTGAGCGGAAGTGAGTCGCTCGATCTGGTCATCACGAAACCGGCCAAATGTGTGCGGGGTGTTTTCAGAGGTCCGCGACATCTCAGACGTTAAACGAGCAGGCGGACTGTTCGGCGCCCTCGAAATTGGCCGGTTCCGAGGGTTGTTTCGGTGGTCTCAACAGAACCAAGGCATTCGCCCCGCCGCATTGGGTCAGGGCGGTCAATCAGTCATGTTCGATACATTTACTCTGGCCTTGGGACCCAAGGGCCTCCGCCGGGCCAGTCACGGCTTGCGCCGATCCGCTTGAGGTCATCTAATATTGTCCGGGATGGCTCTACGCCGACCTGCCTGTTGTGAAGGAGATGACATGAGCCTGAACCGACGCCCCGACGCGGACCGCCTGCCGGTCAGTCAACGCATTGACCAACGGATGCCGAACCCCAAACGTCGCCAGATGCGCCCGACAGATTGGGCGATCCGGGGAGAGTTGTTCCTGAACTGCTCGTGCACCGTGTTCTGCCCCTGTGTCGTCAGCCTTGGGCAGCACGAACCGACCGAAGGCGACTGCAAGGCCTGGATGGCGATTGCCATCGACGACGGCCATTTCGAGGGCGAGGATCTGACCGGCATCAATGTGGGCCTGATGGTGGAAATCCCCGGCAAGATGGCCGAAGGCGACTGGAAGGTAGCTGCCTATATCGACGACCGCGCCACGCCGCGCGCCTACAACGGCCTGCTCAAGATCCTGTCCGGAGAGGCGGGTGGCACCACCGGGTTGTTCACCTTGCTGGTGTCGCAGATCATCGGGCACGAACGCGAAAAGGTCGAGATTGTTCGCGAGGGCACAAAGCGCGGGCTGTATATCGGGCGCAAGATTCAGGGTGAGATAGAGATGGTTCAGGGGGCGTCACCGGATGAGCCCATCGTGATCAAGAACACAAAATACTGGATGGGGCCGGACGTGATCGTGGCCAAGGGGCTGAAAAGCAAGGTGCGTGACTACGGCCGTGTCTGGGATTTCTCGGGCAAATCCGGTGAAATCTGTGCAATCGACTGGAAAGGCCCGGGCAAATGATGATCACGCCGGGGTATTGCCTGACCATGGCGCGCTACAACGCCTGGCAAAACCGGCAAGTGAAAGCCTGTTTCGAGTCTCTGGACCCGGCGGCGCTGAAACAGGACCGCAAGGCGTTTTTCGGATCGCTTCTGGGCACCGCAAATCACCTGCTGTGGGGCGACTTGATTTGGATGTCCCGGTTCACCGGGTCACAGCGGCCTGCGGGCGGGATCGAGGACACCCCGACCCTGACCGCAACCCGCGAGGATTGGGAGATCGCGCGGTTTCGCGCGGATGCTGATATCCTGATCTGGTCCGAACGGGTCAAGACGGTCGACCTGACCGGCGATCTGACTTGGTATTCCGGTGCGGTGGGGCGCGAGGTGTCCAAACCCATGGCGCTTTGCGTGGTCCATATGTTCAACCACCAGACTCACCATCGCGGCCAGATCCATGCCATGTTGACAGGCGCCGGGGTCAAGGCGCCGGTCAGCGATCTTGCCTTTATGCCCGAAGAAGGGCCGTGGCTGTAGGATACGGGGACGGGGACGGACGCTGTTTCGCCTGACGGCGAAAGGCGCCCCGCCCACCGTCCCATTGGCGACGCGCGTTAGTGCGTTTCGGAATAAAGGAGACACCCATGTTCAAGGCTCTGCTAGTCGAAAAGGACGAGGACAGCGGCAAGACCTCTGCCAGTGTGCGCGAGATCGCTCTTGATGATCTGCCCGGGGCCGAGGTCACTGTGGCGGTCGAGTATTCGACCGTGAACTACAAGGACGGGCTGTGCATCGGACCGGGTGGCGGTCTGGTCCGCAAGTATCCGCATATTCCGGGCATCGACTTTGCCGGCACGGTCGAGGCGTCCTCGGACGACCGTTACAAACCGGGCGACAAGGTGGTTCTGACCGGCTGGCGTGTGGGGGAGGCGCATTGGGGCGGCTACGCGCAAAGGGCGCGTGTGAAGGCCGACTGGCTGGTGCCTTTGCCCAAGGGGCTGGACACGCGGGCCGCCATGGCCGTGGGCACCGCCGGTCTGACCGCCATGCTGGCGATCATGGCGCTGGAGGATCACGGGTTGGAACCGGGACACGGACCCGTGCTGGTGACCGGGGCCGCGGGGGGCGTGGGCTCTGTCGCCACCGCCATCCTCGCTGCGTTGGGCCATGAGGTCGCCGCTGTGACAGGGCGGCCCGAGCAGGAAGGCTATCTGCGCGATCTGGGCGCGTCCGAGATTGTCCCACGGGAAGAGTTGACGGAAATCACCCGCAAACCGCTGGAGGGTGAGCGTTGGTCGGGGTGCATTGACGCGGTGGCTGGCGCGATGTTGGGCCGGGTGCTGAAACAGATGAAATACGGCACCTCCGTCGCGGCCATCGGTCTGGCCGGGGGTGCGGTGATCGAAGGCGCGCTGATCACGCCGTTTATCCTGCGGGGCGTCAATCTGCTGGGCATCGACAGCGTCATGCAGCCCTACGCCAACCGCGTCCGCGCGTGGGAGCGCATTGCGCGCGATCTGCCGATGGACAAGCTGGAGGCCATGGTCCAACCCGCCACCCTGTCCGACTTGCCGCAACTGGGGCGTGATATTCTCAACGGTCAGGTCAAAGGCCGCGTGGTGGTGGACGTGAACGCATGACGTATGACGACAAGAACATTTTCGCCAAGATCCTGCGCGCCGAGATCCCCGCAACCCGTGTGTATGAGGACAACGACACGCTGTGTTTCATGGATATCTTCCCGCGTGCGGATGGTCATTGCCTTGTTATCCCCAAGACGCCCTGCCGCAATCTTCTGGATGCCTCGCCTGTGCAACTGGCGGGTGTCATGGCGACAACGCAGAAGGTGGCCAATGCAGCGATGGCGGCGCTTGAGGCGGACGGGATCACGGTGCAGCAGTTCAATGAGGGGCCGGGTGGGCAGGAGGTCTTTCACCTGCACTTCCACATCCTGCCGCGTTGGACAGGCGTTTCCCTGCGCCCGCCCGGGCAGCCCGGTGACATGGCGCGGATCGGTGAGGTTGCTGACAAGTTGCGCGCGGCTTTGATCTGATCTCAACCTGTGGCTGAGTTGAACCCGGCGCTGAGAAGCGCCGGGTTTTATTGACTCGGCAAAGGATTGCGGCGCAAATTGTCGTTTTCGGGCCAAAAAGGGACCCATCGGTTTGCGCCTTTCCGCCGAGCGGCTCTAGCCTTGAAGGAACCGGGGAACCAAAACCTCTCCGGTTCGTTGTCTCACAGGACCGGAGTGCATCCGGCGCTTCGGTCTGCAAAAAACCGAAAAGGAGAGGGACGTGTTCAAACGGATCATGGTGCCGGTCGACCTTGCACATGCTGATCGCCTCGAAAAGGCGCTGAGCGTTGCGGCCGATCTGGCACGACACTACGGCGCAACCGTCATTTATGTCGGCGTCGCGGCGGCGACGCCCGGCGCGTTGGCGCATTCGCCAGCGGAATTCGCCGCCAAGCTAAAAACCTTTGCCGAGGCCAAGGGGGCCGAAAGCGGCATCGCCACCGAGGCGCATGCCATGACCAGCCACGACCCCTCGACCGATCTGGACCCGACGCTGCTGAAGGCGGTTGGAGAGACCGGGGCGGATCTGGTGATCATGGCAAGTCATATACCCAACATCACCGATTACATCTGGCCGTCGAACGGCGGCACGGTGGCAGGCCACGCCAAGGTTTCAGTCATGGTCGTGCGCACGTGATCGCGGGGGAGCCGGAAAACCGGCAAAAAACAAACGAACAGGGGGTCAGGCATGACCGATGAAACAAATAATCAGGGCATCCCCGAACCGGAGGGGGCCTCTGACATCATCGAGACCGACTATGATATCGGTCAGGACAATATCGAGACGCAGGTCGGGCCATTTCCGGTCGATATCCACAATCCGGTGTTTGTGATCTCGGCGCTGAGCGTTATTCTCTTCGTGATCTACGCATTGGTTGCGCCGACGCAGGCTGGAAACTTCTTTTCAGGCGTGGACGCCAGCGCCGTTGAAGGATGTGAGCCGGGTGCGTTCTGCGACATCGGTCTCAGAGCCTTTCTGACATCGACCTTCGACTGGTTCTTTCTGATGGCGGCGAACGTATTCGTTCTGTTCTGCCTGCTGCTGGTCGTGACTCCGATGGGCTCCGTTCGGCTGGGCGGCGCGGATGCCACGCCGGACTACGGGTATGTCGGATGGTTTGCGATGCTGTTTGCCGCAGGCATGGGCATCGGCCTGATGTTCTTTGGCGTGCTGGAACCGGCTTATTACTTTGGCACCCCGTGGGGGGATGAACCGCTGGGCGTGGTGCGGCCCTTTGCCGAAGACGGCACCCTGATCGAGGCAAACGTGCAAGAGGCGCGCCGGATGGCGCTGGCCGCCACGTCCTATCACTGGGCGCTGCACCCTTGGGCGATTTACGCGGTGGTTGCGCTGTCGCTGGCGCTGTTTTCCTACAACAAGGGTCTGCCGCTTTCGATACGCTCGGCTTTTTATCCGATCCTTGGAGACCGGGTCTGGGGCTGGTGGGGCCATGCAATCGACACGCTGGCGGTCTTTGCCACGCTGTTCGGTCTGGCAACCTCACTGGGCCTTGGTGCGCAACAGGCCAATGCCGGTCTGGAGTTCATCTATGGCGTTCCGAACAACATCACCGTTCAGGTCATCCTGATCATCGGCATCACCGCGATTGCGCTTGTATCGGTGCTGCGTGGGCTTGATGGCGGGGTTAAGGTGCTGTCCGAAATCAACATGGTGATCGCCATGGTGCTGCTGGTCTTCGTGCTGTTCGCCGCAGGTGCAACCGCCATTCTGGGAGAGTTCTTTTCGGGGATCGGGGCCTATTTCCAAGAGGTCATCCCGCTGTCGAACCCCTTCGGGCGTGAGGATGACGGCTATCGTGAAGGCTGGACCGCCTTCTATTGGGCGTGGTGGATCAGCTGGTCGCCCTTTGTCGGCATGTTCATTGCACGGGTCAGCCGGGGCCGCACGGTGCGCGAGTTCATCATTTGCGTGCTGATCATCCCCAGCCTTGTCTGCGTGTTCTGGATGGCCGTGTTCGGCGGTGCCGCGATCAACGACATGATCGCCAATGGCGCGGATTCGGCAGTAAAGGCGAACGTGATCGATAGCTATGTGCCCGAACTCTCACTGTTCGCGATGCTGGACAGCTTGCCGTTCACCGCAATCACCTCGACCATCGGCATCGTGCTGGTCATCGTGTTCTTTGTGACCTCGTCGGATTCCGGGTCATTGGTGATCGACACGATCACGGCGGGCGGCAAGGTCGACGCGCCGGTGCCGCAGCGGGTGTTCTGGTGTACCTTCGAGGGGCTTGTGGCCATCGCGCTGCTGATCGGCGGCGGCCTGACGTCGCTTCAGGCGATGGTGATCTCGACGGGTCTGCCGTTCACGTTGGTCCTGTTGTTGATGTGCTATGCCATCTGGAAAGGCCTTTTGGCGGAGCGCAAGCTGCGCTGAGGGCCGCACCGGTCATGCAACAGAAAAGAGGCCCCGGCGGAAACGTCGGGGCCTTTGCCGTTTTCGGTGCTCTGGTGGGTTGACGCCGCCCGATCCTCGGGCTTTGTCTCAGGCTCCGGGATCATGGAGGAGGGGTATCATGCTGGATGTCGATTTCGTGCGGGCGCAGTTCCCTGCCTTTTCCGAGCCGTTCCTTGAGGGGCAGGCATTTTTTGAAAACGCGGGCGGGTCTTATGCCTGCGGACCGGTGATCGACCGGCTGACGCGGTTCTACCGCGAACGCAAGGTGCAACCCTACGGGCCGTTTGCAGCCAGTGAGGCCGCCGGGGCCGAAATGGATGAGGCCCGTCGTCGCCTGTCGGCGCTGTTGGGCGTGGACACCGATGAACTCAGCTTTGGTCCTTCGACCACGCAGAACACCTATGTCTTGGCCCGGGCGTTCCAACAATTCATGCAGCCCGGTGAGGCGATCATCGTCACCAATCAGGACCATGAGGCCAACTCTGGCCCGTGGCGGCGGCTGGAGGCAGAAGGGATCGAGATCCGCGAATGGAAGATCGACCCCGGCACCGGTCAGCTAAACCCCGAGGACCTTGAGGCGCTGCTGGATGAAAAGGTGCGTCTGGTCTGCTTTCCGCATTGCTCCAACGTGGTTGGAGAGATCAACCCGGTGGTTGAGATCACGGCGCTGGCCCATGCGGCGGGGGCCTTTGTCTGTGTCGACGGGGTCAGCTATGCGCCGCACGGCTTTCCCGATGTGGGCGGGCTGGGGCCGGATATCTACCTGTTTTCCAGCTACAAGACCTATGGCCCCCATCAGGGGATCATGGTGGTACGCCGGGCCTTGGCCGAGGTTCTGCCGAACCAGGCGCATTTCTTCAACGGGGCGAGTCTGACCAAAAAGTTCACGCCCGCCGGGCCGGATCATGCGCAGGTGGCAGCCTGCGCGGGTATGGCCGATTACATCGACGCACTGGCGGCACATCACGGCTGCGCAGCGGGAGAGGTGCATGACCTGATGCGCGCGCACGAGGTCCGTCTGTTGAAGCCGCTTTTGGACGCGGTGGCAGGACGCAACGGCGTGCGTTTGCTGGGGCCACGCGATGCAGAGACCCGCGCGCCAACCGTGGCGCTATCTTTGCCGGGGTCGGCGGCGGGTGCGGCGGCGGAACTGGCGCAACACGGGATCATGGCAGCAGGCAGCGATTTCTACGCGGTGCGCCCCTTGCAGGCGATGGGCATCGACACCCAGCGCGGCGTTCTGCGTCTGTCCTTTGTCCACTACACGTCTGAAGCAGAAGTGACGAAGCTGATCGAGGCGCTGGACAGGGTTCTCTGATCCGGGCCTTGTCCTGTGCCAGCGCGCGCTATCTGACTGACGGGCAAGACCACGAAGGAACCCGCCTTGTCCGACCGCTCCCCAATCCTAGTCTGGGTCCGCCGTGACCTGCGCCTGACCGACCATCCCGCCCTGAGTGCGGCCAGCAAATCGGGTCGGCCAGTGATCCCGGTGATGATCCGCGACACGGCGGTCGATGATCTGGGGGCCGCGCCGAAATGGCGGATGGGTCTGGGGATCGGGCATCTGGCGGAACGTTATGAGTCTGCGGGCTCTCGTCTGATCCTGCGATCGGGTGATGCCGTGGACGTGCTAAAAACGCTGATCGAAGAGACCGGGGCAGGGGCCGTGTACTGGATGCGCGCCTATGACCCGGCCAGCGTTGCGCGCGACACGGCGGTGAAGTCAGCCCTGAAAGAGGCAGAGATAGAGGCGCAAAGCTTTGCCGGCCACCTGATGTTCGAGCCATGGACCGTCGAGACCAAACAGGGCGCGTTCTACAAGGTCTACACCCCATTCTGGAAATCCGTGCGCGACCGGGGCGTCGCGGACCCCCTGCCCGCGCCGGGGCGTATCCCGGCACCGGATTGTTGGCCCGCCAGCGAGGCGTTAGAGGACTGGAAACTGGGTGCCGCAATGCGGCGCGGGGCCGAGGTGGTGCGCCCTTGGGTCCGGTTGGGCGAAGAGGCCGCACAGGGAAGGCTGGGGGCCTTCATCGCGCACAAGGTCAAGGACTATGACACCACGCGCAACTTGCCCTGGACCGACGGCACCTCTTGCCTGAGCGAAAACCTCGCCTTGGGCGAGATTTCCCCGGCCCAGTGTTGGCACGCCGGGCGCCGCGCGATGGAAGAGGGCAGCAAAGGGGCCGAGACCTTTCTCAAGGAACTGGTTTGGCGCGAGTTCGCCTATCATCTCATGTGGCACACGCCCCGCCTGTTGGACAGCAACTGGCGCGAGGAATGGGAGGCTTTCCCATGGAACACGGATGAAGACCGACCAGAGGTCATTGCCTGGAAACAGGGGCGCACGGGCATTCGGTTTGTCGATGCGGGGATGCGTGAGATGTATGTCACCGGGCGGATGCACAATCGCGCGCGGATGATCGTGGCCTCGTACCTGACCAAGCATCTCATGACTGACTGGAAAATCGGCATGCGATGGTTCGAGGATTGCCTGATCGATTGGGACCCGGCGTCCAACGCGATGGGCTGGCAATGGTCGGCGGGGTCCGGACCGGATGCGACGCCCTATTTTCGAGTCTTCAACCCGATTACCCAGCGAGACAAGTTTGACCCCAAACGGGACTATGTGGATCGCTGGATTGCCGAAGGGCGAAAATCACCAACGGACACCGCGCAAAGCTATTTTGACGCCATTCCGCGCAGCTGGAACCTATCCGCGCAGGACCCATACCCCGAGCCGATTGTCGGCGCGGACGAGGGACGCAAACGCGCCCTGTCTGCTTATCAGGACCGCGGGTTCTGAACCGCGATCAATTGCTGACGCCGCCCATACGGTCCATCTTGACCCAGCCGGTGGTGTTGCCGGCATAGGCGATCTTGCATACCGGCTTGGCGTCCGAACAGGTCTCGACGTAGCCGCCTTCGCCGGGGGCGAGGGTGCCGGTCTTTTGGGTGAACTCCACGTCGCTGTAGACCGCGACGGGCAAGGCCGACATGTTGAAGTAGGGGATGTCTCGGGCCACATTGCTTTCCCACGACCCGCCAGCCACTGCCTTGGGCTGAACCTCACGCACGGGCTCGGATAGGGTCATGGCAGGAGCCGCGGCTGGCGCGGTGGTTTTACTTTTTTCGACACCCACGAAATTCATGACCTTGCTGCAGCCAGTGGTTGCAAGGGCGCAAAGAAAAACGGCTACTAATTGCTTTTTCATCGGTCGTCTCCCGCATCGAGGGAACATTTCGCTCCGGAATGACTCCAGAAAACACCACTTTGGCCAGAATCCAAAGCACAAATCCTTGTCTCGAAGGGCTTCGGCCATAAACTTTGGGAAACAACAGGCATCTTGAAAGAAACTCATGCATCTGACGGACACGATTGGCCAAGCGGACCTGCCCCGCTATTTCACGCGGGTTTTCGACCTTGCTCGCAGGATGCAGCGGGGGCGGCTGGATTTCGTCCTGCGCGACGGGCGTGTGTTTCGCGCAGAGGGCCGTGTGGCCGGGCCCGTCGCCGAATTGCACTTGCTGAACAATGACATATTCGCCCGGCTGATCCGCGAAGGCGACCTTGGGTTTTGCGAGGCTTATCTGGATGAATGGTGGTCGACGCCGGACCTGATAGGGTTTCTGGACCTTGTTCATGCCAATGAAGAGATGTTCGACGGCTACCCCGGCGGCGGCCTCGTGCGCGCATGGGAACGGCTGCGGTTCTGGCTGCAATCCAACAGCAAGCGGCAGGCGAAAAAGAACATCGCGCACCACTATGATCTGGGCAATGCGTTCTATGGCCTGTGGCTGGACGACTCGATGACCTATTCTTCGGCACTGTTCGGAACCGGGCAGGAGAGCCTCGAAAAGGCGCAAGAGCTGAAGTACGCGTCGATGATTGACCAGATGGGGGCCATGCCCGGCGATCACGTGCTGGAGATCGGCTGCGGCTGGGGCGGTTTCGCGGAATACGCGGCGCGGGAACGGGGGTTGCGCGTCACCGGGCTGACCATCAGCCGCGAGCAATTTGTCTACGCGCAGGATCGGATTGCGCGGGCGGGGCTGTCGGACCGCGTGGATTTCAAGTTGCAGGACTACCGGGATGAGCGGGGCAGCTATGACGGCATCGCCTCGATCGAGATGTTTGAGGCGGTGGGACAGAAATACTGGCCCGTCTACTTCGAAACGGTGCGCGAGCGGCTGAAGCCCGGCAAATCCGCAACGCTTCAGATCATCACCGTTCAGCACAAACGGTGGGAGGTCTATCGGCGCGGGGTGGATTTCATTCAGAAATACATCTTTCCCGGCGGGATGCTGCCCTCACCGGTGGTGCTGCGGCAAGAGGTCGAACAGGCGGGCCTGCAGGTCGTGCGCAGTCTGGAATTTGGCGAGAGCTATTCGCAGACCCTGCGCCGCTGGCATGACACCTTCAACACGCGATGGGAGGATATTTCCGCGCTGGGGTTTGACGAACGATTCCGGCGGATGTGGAATTTTTACCTCGCCTCTTGCGCGGCGACCTTTCACAGCGGTAACTGTGACGTGACCCAGATCACGATTGCAAAGCCAGCCTGACACATGCCCAATGCCGCCAAACTCTTTGCCGCCCTCGGACTTGCGGCGTTGGGCTGGATCATTTCGGACATGATCAAACCGCTGGTGCCGTTCAGCGTTGACTTTGGATATTTCAACTACGTCAACGCAGTCATCGGCGTGCTGATCGGGTGGCTGTTCCTTGGTCCGCGCGCGGGTGAGGGTGTTACATCGGCGATCAACAACGGGGTCACCAGTGCGGTTGCCATGGTTGTTGTGGGGGTCTTGGTTCAGGGTACGAACGAGATGGTGCGCCTATCGTTTGCCCGCCGCTACGACTCTCCCATCGAAGCGATCGCCGCGATCTTTGAGAAAAGCATCGATTACGGGCTGATCCTGTGGAACTTGCAGTTGATCCTGACGCTGCTTGGCGGGGCCGTCGCGGTTGCTCTGGTGGTCGAGATGGCGGGCAGACGCTGGAGGTAACCCTGTCAGACCTGTTTTTCTACGGAACGCTGCGGCATCTGCCGCTGCTGGAGTTGGTGTTGGGCCGGGTGCCGGACATGCTGCCCGCCCGCTTGGCCGATCATGCGGTGGTCTGGGCAGACGGGCAGGCCTTTCCTCTGATCCTTGAGCGTGCCGGGGCAGAGGCGGAGGGCGTGCTGGTGCGCGACCTCAGCGACGCGGATCGCGCGGCGCTGGATTTCTACGAGGGTGGCTTTGTCTATGCCCTGCGTTCGGTGACGGTTCAGACCGCCGAAGGGCCGCAGGCGGCAGAGGTCTATTTTCCCCAGACAGATCGTTGGCGTCCGGGGGAGGAGTGGTCGCTGGACGACTGGGCCGAGCGATGGGGCGTCGTGACGATGGGGGCTGCGCGTGAGGTGATGGACCGGCGCGGGTCGTATGATGCGAGGGACGTGGCGGGGATGCTGCCGTTCTTTCGGGCCCGCGCCTGGGCGGGACAGATCGCTGCCAAGGGCGCGCCGCAGACGGTGCGACGGGCCAGCGGCATGGAAGACGTCGATTATCAGGGGGTGCACGGGACACCCTACAAGGGCTTTTTCCGCATCGATCCGTTCCGCCTGCGGTATCGGCGCTTTGATGGCGAGTGGAGCGCGCCGCTGGAGCGGGAGTGTTTCATCGCCTTCGATGTGGCGCTGGTGCTGCCCTATGATCCGGTTCTGGACAAGGTGCTGCTGATCGAGCAGATGCGTTTTGGTCCGATCCATCGCGGCGACCCGGCCCCTTGGATATTGGAGGCGGTGGCGGGTGTGGTCGACGCGGGGGAGACCCCCGAAGAGGCGGCGCTGCGCGAGGCGATGGAAGAGGCGCATGTGGACGTGAAAGAGCTGCGTCTGGCCTGCCGAGGCTATGCCTCGCCCGGATATACGACCGAGTTTTATCATTCCTATGTGGGTCTGTGTGACCTGTCCGGGCGGGACAAGGGGCTGGCCGGTCTTGATGAAGAGCATGAGGATATCCGCAGCCATGTGGTGTCTTTCGATCATGCGATGGAGCTGGTGGACACGGGGGAGATCAATGCCCTGCCGCTGGTCCTGCTGATCAACTGGGTGGCTGCGAGACGGGACAAGCTGCGGGCGGGCTGAGAATGGCTGTCCACGTGTGGACAGCCATGCCGCCAATATAAATCAAGGGCTTACAGAGACGGTTTTACGTTTCGGTAACGTCTGGACGGTCCGTGGAAAGGCGCGCGTCCCGGTCTGAATCACCGGAACATGGCCGCGCCCGGCGTCCCCGGCCGCTGGCGTGGTCAGCCATCTAGCAGCGCCGCCAGCGCGCTGTGGGGGCGGACCACATCGGCCAGTGTGTATCCGTCCAGCGTGGCAAAAAACGCCTCTTGTGCCTGCGCCAGTGGCCCTCGCAACCCGCAGGCGGGCAGGATCAGGCAGGAGGTGTTGGCCCCGAAACACTCTGCCACCGGATCATCGCGTTTCATCGCCCGCACCACGTCGCCGATGCGGATCAGCTCTGCGCTGCGTCCAAGGGTCAGCCCGCCGTTGCGCCCGCGTTCGGACCGCGCAAAGCCCTCTGCCACAAGCTGTGTCGCGACCTTGGACAGGTGATGGTCCGACAGGTCAAAAAGTGCGGCAATCTGCGATGTCGGCACGCGGTCAGGCGACCGCACGGCCAATGTCATCAAGATCCGCAAGGCGTAGTCGGTGAATTTGTCCAGTTGCATGGTCTTTATTTAGCATTTGAAATGCGCATTTGACAGTGCTAGATAATGCGCATCGAAAATACCAAATAAGGCGAATCTCATGACTCTCTCCGAAGCCTTCCTGTGGCCGGGAACAAAGGCCTGCGAAAAAATGGGCGTCGATCCGGAAGGTGAGGCGGGATTGCTGCGCTGGATGGTCAACACTCTGGTCTATCTGGTGCTGAGTCTGGCCGTGGTCTGGGTGCTGGTGGTGTGACCATGCCGCCGCGCATCCCCGTCACCGTGGCGCAGATTGAAACGGTTGTGGCCCGGTTCTATGCCCGCGTGCGCGTCGACCCGGTGCTGGGGCCGGTATTTGCCGCCCATGTGGACGACTGGCCGCCGCATGAGGCCAAGATCGTGCGGTTCTGGCGCAACGCCCTGTTGATGGAACGGTGTTACAACGGCAATCCGATGCAGGTGCATGCCGCGGCGGGCAACGTCAAAAGCACGCATTTCGCGATCTGGCTGTCGTTGTTTGATAGCGTTCTGCAAGAGGAACTGCCGCCGATGCTGGCCGCGTCGTGGTCGGCGCTGGCCCATAGGATTGGACGCGGGCTGAGCTATGGGCTGCCGTCGCCCTGCGGTGCGGAGATGGTGCCCGATCTGGGCTGATTTCGGCCAAGCCTGACGCTGCGCCGTTGCCAACTGTCGCGGCCCCCCACGTCTTTTTTCATAAAAATGTGCCGGGCGGCGCAACCCGGCAGCGGGTTTGCGCGTTGACGCGGTCAATGGGACCGCGATGGCGCGTATCCCGGGCCGACCCGCACAGGCGGAGCTGGCCCTGCGGCGCGCGTCATCGGCTTGAGTTCCCCCCACCTCGGCCCTAAACCAAGGGGAACCGGGATCGAAAGGACATGTCATGCGCAATTCGCAGGACCTCGCACAGGCCGTCGGGCAGACGCCGCTGATCAAGCTTCGCAAGGCGTCGGAACTGACCGGCTGTGAGATTTGGGGCAAGGCAGAGTTCATGAACCCCGGCCAGTCGGTCAAGGATCGCGCGGCGCTGTACATCATCAAGGATGCCATCGCCAAGGGCCAGCTGGAACCGGGCGGCACCATCGTCGAGGGCACCGCTGGCAACACCGGGATCGGCCTTGCGCTGGTGGGCGCGTCGATGGGGTTCAAGACCGTGATCGTCATGCCAGAGACCCAGAGTCAGGAAAAGAAGGACATGCTGCGGCTGGCCGGTGCCGAATTGGTGCTGGTGCCTGCGGCGCCTTACAAGAACCCCAACAACTACGTGCGCTATTCCGGGCGTCTGGCCGCCGAACTGGCCAAGTCTGAGCCGCATGGCGCGATCTGGGCGAACCAGTTTGACAACGTGGCCAACCGTCAGGCCCATATTGAAACGACCGGCCCGGAAATCTGGGAGCAGACCGGCGGCAAGGTGGACGGGTTCATCTGCGCGGTGGGGTCGGGTGGCACGGCGGCGGGTGTTGGCATGGCCTTGCAGCCCAAAGGCGTGAAATGCGGCATCGTCGATCCGATGGGATCGGGGATTTACACGCTCTATACCCAAGGTGAGGCCAAAGCCGAGGGCAGTTCGATCTCTGAGGGGATCGGGCAGGGGCGGATCACCGCCAACCTTGAAGGCTTCAAGCCCGATTACCTGACGCAGGCCAGCGACGAAGAGGCGCTGCCCATCGTGTTTGACCTGCTGGCCGATGAGGGCCTGTGCATGGGCGGATCGACAGGCATCAACGTCGCAGGCGCGATCCACATGGCGCGCGAGATGGGGCCGGGCCATACCATCGTCACGGTGCTGTGCGACTATGGCACCCGTTACCAGTCCAAGCTGTTCAACCCCGACTTCCTGCGTGACAAGGGTCTGCCGACCCCGCCGTGGATGTCGCGCGGGCCGTCCAGCATTCCCGGCGTATTCGAGGACGCATGACCCTGAGTTTCCGCACGGCCCTACGGCCCGCCGCCGCCCTTCTTGTCGTTCTGTTCCTCTGGGCCACAAGTGTTCTGGCCCAACAAGCGACATCACCTGATTATACCTCGTGGCAGACCATCGCCGCGCGCGCCGAGTCGATGGTCGATTCCGAGCGGGCCTCGGATGAGCGGCTGGAAACGCTGCGCGGGCAGATCGCCACGTGGCGGGAGCAATTCCTTGCCGCGCAGAGCGTCAACACCGCGCGTATCCAGACGCTGGAGGCGCAGATCAAGGCGCTGGGACCGGAACCCGAAGACGGCACCGAGTCGGTCGAGATCAAGAACCAGCGCAGTGAGCTGAACACCCAGCTTGCCGATCAGCGCGCGCCGGTCCTGAGGGCAGAGGCGGCCTATTCGCGGGCGAATGCCATCATCGGTGAGATCGACCGGATCATCCGGGAACGTCAGGCCGATGCGCTGCTGGAGTTCGGGCCATCGCCGCTGAACCCGGTGCACTGGCCGGGGGCGGTGCAGAACCTGCGCAGCACCTTCGTGTCGCTGTGGAATGAAATCACCGCCAACGTGGGCTCACGCTCTGCCCGGTCGGCTGCGTTGCAGAATGCGCCTGCGGTGCTGCTGTACCTGATTGTCGGCATCATGCTGATCGCGCGCGGTCAGATCTGGGCCCGCACCGCCGTCGAAAAGCTGCGCAGCGGCACGCGGCGCGGGACAGGGGTGTTCCGTTTTCTGGTGTCGCTGATGCAGATCCTGCTGCCCTATCTGGGGATCGTGGCGCTGTTGCAGGCGCTGAAGACGACCGGATTTGCGGTGGATGAATGGAACGTGTTGCTGGGCAAGCTGCCGTTCTGGGCGGCGCTGATGTTCGGCATCCGCTGGCTGGCGGATCAGGCGTTCAACCGCGACAACGAGGTCGCCGCCCTGCCGCTGCCGATGGACGAGCGGCCCAAGGCGCGTCGGCTGGCGAACGGGCTGGCCTTTCTCTACGTGCTCGAGGCCTTTGTCTCGACACTGATCGAGTTTGACGGCTATCCGACGGCCACCGCGACCGTTGTCCAGTTCCCGGTGCTGTTGCTGTCGGGCTTCTTGTTGTTCCGCATGGGCCGCTTGCGCAACGAGGCGCCGATCGTGGGGTCGAACGAGGCGCGCGAACAGGGGCCGGGCGATTTCCGCCTGCGCTTTGCCAAGCTGCTGGGACGGATCATTCAGGTCGTGGGCATCTTGGGGCCGATCATGGCCGCGGTGGGCTATTTCAAGGTGGGCGAGGCGCTGGTCTATCCTGCCATCGCGACGCTGGCGCTGGTTGGCCTTGTGATGGTGCTGCAGCGCTTCATGACCAATCTCTACGAGTTGATCACCGGGCGGCATCCGGACCAGTCCGAAAGCCTGCTGCCGGTGCTGGCGGGGTTCATCCTTGCGCTGGTCGCGCTGCCGGCGCTGGCGTTGATCTGGGGCGCACGTGTGGCGGACCTGACAGAGATCTGGGCGCGCGCGCAGGAAGGTATCTCGCTGGGGGATACGCGCATCTCGCCGACTTCGATCATCGTGGTGATCGCGGTCTTTGCCACGGGGTACATGCTGACGCGGCTGATGCAGGGGGCGCTGCGTACCTCTGTGCTGCCCAAGACCAAGCTGGATCAGGGCGCGCAAAACGCGGTGGTGTCGGGCATCGGTTACGTCGGCATTTTCCTTGCGGTCATCATATCGGTGACGGCGGGCGGTCTGGACCTGTCGTCGCTGGCCATTGTCGCCGGTGCGCTGTCGGTCGGTATCGGTTTTGGCCTGCAGAACATCGTGTCCAACTTTGTCTCCGGGATTATCCTGCTGATCGAACGTCCCATCGGCGAGGGCGACTGGATCGAGGTGGGCGGCACCCACGGGATTGTCAAGGACATCTCTGTGCGCTCGACCCGGATCGAGACCTTTGACCGGTTCGACGTGATCATCCCCAACGCCGACCTCGTGTCGGGCACGGTGTCGAACTACACCCGTGGCAATTCGCTGGGCCGGATCATCGTCGAGGTGGGGGTGGCCTATGGCTCGGACACCCGCAAGGTGGAGCGCATCCTGCTGAACATCGCGCGCGAACATGAAATGGTGTTGATGAACCCCGCACCGGCTGTGGATTTCATGAACTTTGGCGCGGACTCTCTGGATTTTCGCGTGCGCGCGGTCCTGCGTGACATTGGGCAGGGCATGGCCGTCAAGACCGAGATGCGTCACCAGATCGTCGAGCGGTTCACCGAGGAAGGTATCGAGATTCCCTTTGCGCAGCGCGACCTTTGGCTGCGTAACCCCGAATTGCTGGCAGAGGCGGTCGAATCCCGATGGACCGCCACAAATGGCGAGCGTGAGAATGCGCAGAGCGGCAGCACGCCGCGCAAGTCGACCGCTGTCATGGGCGATGAGCGCGTGGGCGACGAGGACGAGGGCTGAGCATCATGGAACTGTACCGCGAAGACCCTTATCTGCGGGATGCCCCCGCCGAGGTGGTGGCGCTGACCGACGAGGGCGGCATCGTCCTGTCGCAGGCGATCTTTTACCCCACCGGCGGCGGCCAGCCCGGTGACAGCGGCTGGCTGGAGTGGGGCGGGCAGCGCCTGCCCATCGCCACAACCCTGAAGGGTGAGGCGGGCGCATCGGTTCTGGTGCCTGCAGAGCCCGCGTCGCTGCCCCCCGTCGGCACGCCGGTGATGCAGGTGCTGGACTGGGAGCGCCGCCACCGGCACATGCGCATCCACACCGCGCTGCATCTGCTGAGCGTGGTGGTGCCGCTGCCGGTGACCGGCGGGCAGGTGGGGGCGGGCACCGGGCGGCTGGATTTCCTGATGCCGACCCCGCCGGACGACCGCGACGGGATCGAGGCGGCGCTGAACCGGCTGGTGGACCGCGATCTGGAGGTCAGCGACGGCTGGATCACCGAGGCGGAACTGGACGCGCGGCCCGATCTGGTCAAGACCATGTCGGTGCAGCCGCCGCGCGGCGCGGGCCAGATCCGTCTGGTGCGGATCGGCACCGGGACCGAACAGGTGGACCTGCAACCCTGCGGCGGCACCCATGTGGCGCGCACCGGAGAGATCGGCGCGCTGAAGCTGGGCAAGATCGAGAACAAGGGCAAGCAGAACCGCCGGGTCCATATCGCGCTGGCCTGAGGGGGCAACAGGCGCAGGCTGGGCAGAACAGGCGCGGCGCGGTATCCTGCCGGGATTGATCTGTTTCAGACCGGAGGATTTCGAAATGCGCCTTGTCCTGATTTTTTGCGGCCTTGCGGCGGCCGCCCCTGTTGCCGCCGAAGTCGATACCGTGACCTTTATCCAGAGTTGCCGCGACCTGCATCAGGGCCGCGCGGGCGGCGAGACCTGCGAGGCCATGATGGAGGGGGCCTTGGGCGCGTTTAGCCTGATCGGAGCGGATTACATGCCGCTGTCGGCGGAAATGGGCTATTGCCTGATGCCCGACATGACCGCCGTCGAGGCCGCCACGGCCATCGTGCGCTATGTTGACCGCGACCCGGAGTGCGCGCAACTGGCGCATTTCTCGATGTGTATGAACCTTGCGTTTCAGGAGACCTATGGCGGGTCGTGTTGATTGGAGTATTGGGAGCGCTGGCGTGATCCAAAGGCGCGCTTGCGCGCACAGGTTCAGCGCCTGCGGCGCGGCGCTGTGGTGGGGTGACGTGTCTTGAAGCTGTGGTGCGGGTGAGAGCGGGCACAGCTTCTGGACTCACCAGAACGAAGATCTTCGTCCCTGACCCATCCCTCTACCCGCTTTTGGCCTGACGGTTCGGGCCACCCGCGCCAAGCCAAATAGCCGTCTCCCCGCAGGCGGGGCCCCTCGGCGATTTGGCTTGTCCCGTGCGTCCCAAACCGTCCACCGGCCCGCGCGGCGAGGGATGGCTCCGGAACGAAGATCGGCGGTGGGTGTGGTTGGGGGTTAGCGTTTCTTGAGCGGGACGCCGTAGAGTTCCATGCGGTGGCCCTTGAGTGTGTAGCCGAGTTTTTCGGCGATCTTTTCTTGCAGGGCCTCGATCTCGGGGTCGACGAATTCGATCACTTCGCCGCTGTTGAGGTCGATCAGGTGATCGTGGTGTTCGCGTTCCGCGTCCTCGTAGCGGGCGCGGCCGTCGCCGAAATCGACCCGTTCGAGAATGCCTGCCTCTTCGAAGAGTTTCACGGTACGGTAGACCGTGGCGATCGAGATATTCGGGTCGCGCGCCGAGGCGCGGGCGTAGAGGTCCTCTACGTCCGGGTGATCGGTGGCGCTGTCGAGCACATCCGCGATGGTGCGGCGCTGCTCTGTCATGCGCAGGCCTTTGGCGGCGCAGCGTTCGGCGATGGTGTCTGTCATGGGCCCGGCGTGAGTTGTCTTGGGGTCGTTTTAGGCAAAGCGGCGCGCGAGGCCAAGCCTCGAACGCGCCGGGCGCGCAGGACGTAGAGGGCAAGGGTGATCACGACAATCGCGCCGCCGATGAGCATGCGGTGCGAGGGGGCCTCTCCGGTGCCGATCCAGACCCAGAGCGGGGCGAGCACGGTTTCCAGCAGCAGGAGCAGGCTGACATTGGCGGCGGCGGTGTAGCGCGAGGCCTGACTGAGGGCGAAGAAGGACAGCGGGAGGACCACGATGCTGGTTGTGAGGATCGCCCAGAGGGTGCCGTCGGTCATCTGCGCCGGGCCGGTGACGGTCCAGCCTGCGGTGCCTGCGATCAGCGCGCCGATGCCAATGGCCGGCAGCAGTGGCAGGTCCGGGTTGTGGCGCAGCGTGACGAAGTTAAGCGCCAGTGCGAGGGCCACCCCAAGCCCGCAGGCGGCCCCGGCCAGCGAGGCGGTGTCCAGCGCCGCCGCGCCGGTGTCGGTGACGGCATAGCCCAGCCCGGCCAGCACCAGCGCGATGGCGACCCATGTGGCGGTCGAGGTGGATTCGGCGTGCAGCACGCGGGACAGCAGGGCCGACCAGACCGGCACCGTCGCCACCCCCAGCAGCACGGGGGCCACCGGCGAGACCGCGATGCCTACCGGAAACAGCGTGGCGTTGAGCGCATGGCACAGGATCACCATCGCGGCGGTCGGGCCTGCGAGGCGGCGCAACTCGGCGCGGGGCGCGCGGGTTGTCAGGCCCCATGCGGTCAAAAAGATCACGCCCATGCACAGCCCGCGCCAGCCAAGCATCTGGAACCCGTCCATGCCGGAGAGACGCAGCAACAGCGCGTCCGGTGTCAGGATGAGCGCCCCGGCCAAGGCAAGGCCGAGGCCGAAGGCAGGAGAGCGCGTCACGGTGCGGGCCTCAGGCGTAGAGCGGTTGCAGGCCCATCTGCATGTGCAGCATGTTCACCATCGCCTCATCCAGATGCATCGCCTTGGCGAGGCGGTCGAGGTACTGCGCCTCTTCCTGGGTGTCGACGCGGATGGTCATGAGCGAGGCGGAATAGACCTGCATGCGCTGCGACTCGGGGACGTCAGAGGCCAGCGCCTCGGGGTCGACGGGGGCGGCAAGCTGGGTCTGGATGAACGCGCGATCCGACGCGTCGGCATCGTCGCCGAGGGTTTCGAGGATCTTGGCCTGTTCGGCGCGGTCGATGTCGCCGTCGCTTTTGGCGGCCTGAATCATCGCGCGCAGCATCAGGCCTGCGGCCTCTTCGGCCTCTGGCGGGGCGGCCTGCGCGGTCATGGCGTTCAGAAGCCCCGAGGCGCCCTGACCCTGTGCGTCGGCGGTGGTCCCGGCCATGGCGGCGAACATGCCCGCCATGCCGGTGCCGCCCGCGCCCAGTTGCGACAACAGGCCCTCACCCTTGCCGGTGCCCGCGCGGCCCATGATCGCCGACAGGTCGAGGCCGCCGGACTGGAGCGATTTCATCATGTCCGCCATCGGGTTGGCGGCGCCCGAGGCCCCGCCGGACATGGCGCCCATACCCCCCATGCCGCCCTTTTGCATGGCCTCCATCATGTCCTGCATGCCGCCGCCCTCTGGCATCTGGCCGCCCATGAGCTTGCCCATCTGTGCCTGCAGCGAGGCGGCCTGTGTCTTGGCCGGCACTTGCGCGCCACCGCCCAGCAGCGAGCCCATCCCCTGTCCGCCCGAAAGCCGGTCGACGCCGCGTGCGGCGGCGTATCCGATGGCCACCTTGGCCAGTGTTCCCATGAGACCCATTTGACTTCTCCTCCTTGCCGGTCCTGCGCCGGTCCTGCGTTGAGACCGACTGTGGCAGAAGAACGGGCTTTCGCACAGGGGAAGTATCCGCACAAAGTATCGGTGGCCGCATGTCGGTGGCGGATTGACCTTGTGGTTGCTCGGGTGTCCAAGGAGCCATGGAACGCAAGCAACAGATGGACCTTGCCGGGGCGGTGGGGATGGTGGTTTTCGCCACGCTGCTGGCCTTTAACCAAGTGGCGATCAAATTCACCAATGACGGCTTTGGGCCGATCTTTGCCGCCGGGGTGCGGTCATTGCTGGCGCTGGGAGTGCTGGCACTGTGGATGCGGTTCAGCGGGCGGCGGGTTGGCGGGCTGCGGCAGACGCTGTGGCCGGGGCTGATGCTGGGCCTGCTGTTCAGCGTAGAGTTCATTTTCCTGTTTCTGGCGCTGGATCTGACCAGCGTCTCACGCGCCTCGATCACTTTTTACGCGATGCCGGTCTGGCTGGCGCTGGTGGCGCATTTCACCCTGCCGGGCGAGGCGCTGTCGCCGCGCCGCGCCTTGGGGCTGGTGCTGGCGATGACGGGCGTGGCCTGGGCGCTGGCGAACCCCGAGAGCCGGGGGGCGGGCGATTTCCGGGGCGATGTTCTGGCGCTGCTGGCGTCCTGGTCCTGGGCGGGGATCGCGCTGACGGTGCGGTTGACGCGGGTGTCGGAACTGCCCGCCGAAGGGCAGTTGTTCTGGCAACTGGCGGTGTCCGCGGTGGTGCTGTGCGCGGTGTCGCCGCTGTTTGGGCCGTTGTTGCGGGAGCCGGACGCGCTAAGCCTGTTCGGGATGGGCTTTGGCGTGTTGGTCGCCTCTTTGGGGTTCTTGTTCTGGCTGCGGCTGATGGGGATCTATCCGGCCTCTGACATCGCCTCTTTCAGCTTTCTGTCGCCGGTGATGGCGGTGGCGTTTGGCTGGATGATCTTTGACGAGCCTGTGGGTCTGGGGTTCCTCGGCGCGCTGGTGCTGGTGGGCGTCGGGATCGTGCTGATCAACCGGCGGCGCAAGAGCCGGAAGGACCCGGTGGTTCCGGCGCCCTGAGGTCTGCGGCCCTGTCAGGTGTCCTGAGGTCTGCGGCCCTGTCAGGTGTCCTGACGTTTGCGGCCCTGTCAGGTGCCCTGACGTCTGCGGCGCTGTCAGGTGCCGCAGAAGGTGGCGCGGACACGTTCGTCCTGTGCCGGGGGACGGCGCAAATCGGAATAGGCGTCATCGGCGGCGAAAGGCTTTGCCAGGGCTGCGTTCAGACGGTGGAACGGCGCGTCATCGCCTGCAACTGCGGCCTCGATCATCTGTTCGATGCGGTGGTTGCGCGGGATCAGCACCGGGTTCACCGCGCGCATGAGGGTCTGCGGGTCGTCCTCAGTTTCAAGGCGTGTTTTCCAGCGGGTCTGCCATGCTTCAAAAGCCGCGCGGTCGGTGAACTGGTCGCGGGCGTCGCCTTCGGCCAAGGCGCGGAAGGTGTTGGTGAAATCGGCGCTGTTCTCAAACATCAGCATCAGCAGGTCACCGATCAGGGGCAGATCGTCCTGTGTCGCCTCGGCCAGTCCGATCTTTTGCCCAAAGCGGTGCCGCCAATGCTGGCGCAGCATGTCGGGCATGGTGTGGATGGCCTTGGTGAAATCCTCAACGGCCTTGTCGGTATCGGGCATCAGCGGCACCAGCGCGGTGGCCAGTTGCGCCATGTTCCAGACGATGATGTCGGCCTGTGCCGCATAGCCGTAGCGCCCGAAACGGTCGATGGAACTGAACACCGTATCGGGGTCATAGCTGTCCATAAAGGCGCAGGGGCCATAGTCGATGGTCTCACCCGACAGGGCGCAATTGTCGGTGTTCATGACGCCATGGATAAAGCCCACGGCCATCCAGCGGGTGACCAGATCGGCCTGCCGTTCCATGACGGCGGTCAGCAGGTCCAGCGGGTCTTTGGCGTGCGGGTCGTGGCGGTCGACCGTGTAGTCGAACAGCTTTTGCAGGCGGTCGTTGTCCTGTCGCGCGGCGAACACCTGAAAGGTGCCGACGCGGATATGGCTTTGCGCCACGCGGGTCAGGACAGCACCGGGCAGCGGGCGTTCGCGGATGACCTCTTGGCCAGTGCGGATCGCGGCAAGCGCGCGAGTGGTCGGAATGCCAAGGGCGTGCATCGCCTCTGACACCACGTATTCGCGCAGCACCGGACCCAGCCACGCGCGGCCATCGCCCCGGCGGGAAAATGGTGTCGGGCCGGAGCCTTTGAGCTGAATGTCGCGGCGGATGCCGTCGGTGCCCACGACCTCTCCCAGCAGCAGGGCGCGGCCATCGCCAAGCTGCGGGTTGAACTGGCCGAACTGGTGGCCTGCATAAAGCTGGGCCAAAGGCTCTGCCCCCTCGGGGACCGCGTTGCCGCCGAAATGCGCCGCCAGCGCCGGGTCGTCCGCGCCGGTGATGCCCAGAAGGGCGGCCAGATCGTCGTTGAAGGCGACGGTGCTGGGGGCCTTGACGGGGGTCGGCCCCTGACGGGCAAAGAAACCATCGGGCAGTCGGGCGTAGGAGTTGTCAAAGGGGATGTGCAGGGTCATGCCCCCGATATAGGCGGAGCGGGTGCGTCGCGCCAGCGGGGAGGGTGGAAATCTGCCCTCGCAGGGTTACAGAACGCGCGACATGAACAGGTATTGGTCACGCTGTTTGAACCGGGCGCGGCCGTAAAAGCGGTGGGCGCGTTCGTCCTGCCGGTCGACTTCAAGGTGCAGGGCGCGCACGCCTGCCGGTTTCATCGCCTTGGCGATGCCGTCCAGCGCCTCTAGCCCCATGCCGCGCCCGCGCACAGCGGGGCGGATGTACAATTCGTCCACGATGGCATCCAGCCCGCCAAACTCCACCGACCAGCCAAAGGTCAGCACGATATAGCCCACCGGCGCGCGGCGCGGGCCGACCAGCCAGACCGCCCCATGAGGCGATCCGCTCAGCAGCGGGGCGATGGCCCCGGTGCGGTGTTCCTCGGTGGTGTCAAAGCCCATTTCGGCGTGAAAGGCGGCGACAAGGGACAGCAGCTTATCGGCGTCTTCCTCACCGGCCAGATGAAGCGATTTCATAGCCGCGCCAGTCTTTCCGTCAGCAGGGCGAAAAAGCCGTCCGCGTCGATGTCGCCCATGAAGGTGGCGTTGCGGGGGCGGTCGGTGACGTGCCACCAGTCGGCGACGGTCATGCCGCGTGTCAGGTCTGATTGGGTCTCGATCTCGACGTTGACGAAGCGTCCGGTGAAAAGGCCGGGCTGTATCAGGTAGGCGGTCACGCAGGGATCATGCAGCGGCGCGCCGTCCGAGCCGTATTTCTCCTTGTCGAAGCGTTCGAAGAAATCGGTCATCTGGGCGACCGCATAGCCGACATCGGTGCCAAGCGCGCGGAACGCCTCATTCCGGGCGGTTGTGACCAGCGCCTTATGGGTGACATCCAGCGGCATCACGGTGATCGGCGCGCCGCATTTGAACACGATTTCAGCGGCTTCGGGATCGACGTAGATGTTGAACTCAGCTGCCGGTGTGATGTTGCCGACCTCAAAATAAGCGCCGCCCATCAGCACGATCTCACGGATGCGGGCGGCGATCTCGGGGGCTTTTTGCAGCGCGGTGGCGATATTGGTCAGCGGCCCCAGCGGGCAGAGGGTGACGGCGCCAGAGGGCTGCGTGCGCAGGGTGTCGATGATGAAATCGACGGCGTGTTGGTCCTGAACGGGCATGGTCGGCTCTGGCAGGTCGGGACCGTCGAGGCCGGTTTTGCCGTGGACATGTTCGGCGGTGACGAGTGTATGCGCCAGCGGACGATCGCAGCCTGCAAAGACAAGTGTATCGGGCTTGCCCGCCAGTTCGCAGACCTTGCGGGCGTTGAGGGTGGTCAGCGCCAGCGGCACGTTGCCCGCGACGGAAGTGATTCCCAGAACCTCGATCTCTTCGGGAGAGGCGAGGGCCAACAGGATGGCGACGGCGTCGTCCTGGCCGGGATCGGTGTCGATGATGATCTTTTTCGGGGCCATCCGGGATCTCCTGCTTGGTGCCGGAGCAGTCGCACGCGAACCGGGGCTGTGCAAGATGGATCGCTGCGTCGGCAAGGGTTCGCCGGGGGCGGTGTCAGTCCGCCGGGTCCGTGGCGGTCAGGCTGCACATGTGGATCAGCCAGCCGCTATCCGGCTGACGCTGGAACACGCACAGGGTTATGCCGCTGCCTGTTGCCGCGCCCTCGGAGAACTCTGCAAGACCCCAACCCAGATCACCGTCGCGCCCGCCGTCCGTCAGGATCAGTGCCTTGCCGTGGCCGTCCGTCACCCAGTCAGCATGCAGCGTGGCAATTGCGGCCCGACCAAGCGCGGGCGGCGCATAGGGGGACAGCATCCGGGCGTCAGCTGTAAAGCAGGCGGCGCAGCCGTCGGCGTCGCCGGATATATAGGCCGCGACATAGGCGTCCAGCAGTGGCTGGAAGGTGTCGCGCGCGGTCATGCAGAGCAGCTTGCCCCGCCCAATACGCAGAACTTGGCGCAATGGGGGTGGTTGAGCGGCACGGCGGCCTCTGCCTGTTCCAGCGTTTCACCCATGTCGAATTGTGGGTCGTAGGGCAGCAGGGTGCAGGCCACGACCGAGGGGCTGGCCGCGCCCTTGCGTTTGACCACCATGCGCGAGGAGGAACACATCACGTCCTTGGGCGATTTGCCAAGGATGCCCCAGCAGTCGGTTGTGATCTCGGGGACTTCGACGGTCATGTCCATTTCCGGGAACAGCACGCATTGGCCGGGGTCGGCGGCGTCGATGGCAAAGCCTTCGGTTGCGAACAGGCGGGCAAAGCCTGCGCGCGCGTCGGATTCGGCCTCGTCCCACATGCTGCGGCCCGCCACAGTCATGGCGATGCCCGCGTCGCGCAGCCAGCGCATACCGTCCAGCGTCTTGTTGAAGGTGCCGGTGCCGCGTTCGGCGTCATGATTCGTGGGCGACCAATGGTCGAGCGAGATTCGCAGGGTCAGGCGATCCGCGTGGTCGGCCTGCAACGACTCCAGCCCCGCCCGCATTGCCGGGCGCATCATCGGGCGCATGGCGTTGGTCAGGATCAGCACCCGATAGCCGCGTTCCAGACAGCGGGCCGCCATGTCGATCATCTGGGGATTCATGAACGGCTCGCCGCCGGTAAACCCGATCTCGGTCACACCCCAGTTCCGGGCGTCGAGCTGGTCAAGGTAAGACGTGACCTCATCGGCGGTGATATAGACGAGGCTGTCGTTTTCCGGCGAGCTTTCGATGTAGCAATTCAGACAGGCGATGTTGCACAACGTCCCGGTATTGAACCAGAGCGTCTGGGGATCGCTGAGGGCCACTTTGGCGCGCGTTTCACCCTTTGCGGTGACGTCCGGGTCTTTGAACTTGCCTTCGTTGGCGGCAACCGTGTCTTTCATGGATCGTCCTTCGTGTCTGCTACTTTGGCCTATTCGGTCGGCATGGCGGGGGCCAGTCCGAAGATTTTGCCTGACGCCATTGTGAAGCTTCACATGGGTGTTAGACTTTTGGTTGCACATGCGGTATTCGGAGCGTGACAAGGGTCGTTAGCGCTAACAGCGGGTGCCGGAGTGGCACAGGCGACCAAACAGGAAAGGCACGGGACTCATGGTTTCACGCGTTATTCCGGTCGAGCCTTTCGACCTGGTAATCTTCGGGGCGACGGGCGATCTGGCCCGCCGCAAGATTTTGCCGGGCCTGTTCCGGCGCTTTTGCAGCGGACAGATGCCCGAGGATGCCCGTATTCTGGGCGCGGCACGCAGCGAGATGGACACAGCGGGCTTTCGCCAGATGGTGTCCGAGGCGGTGGCCGAATTCGGTGGCGGGCGTCACTGCGAGGACGGCACGCTGGAGCAATTCCTTGAACGAGTCGACTATGAGGCCGTCGATGCCATGGGCGATGGTGGCTGGGAGGCGCTGAAAGGCCACCTGCGGGACGGGTTTGTGCGCGCGTTCTATTTCTCTGTCGCGCCGTCGCTGTTTGGCGCGCTGGCGGAACGGCTGCGGCATTTCGGTCTGGCCGATGATGACAGCCGCGTGGTGGTTGAAAAGCCCTTTGGCCACGATCTGGCCAGCGCCAAGGCACTGAACGCCACGCTGCGTCAGCATTTTGCCGAGGATCAGATTTACCGGATCGACCACTATCTGGGCAAGGAAACGGTTCAGAACCTGATGGCGGTCCGCTTTGGCAATATGCTGTTTGAGCCGCTGTGGAACGCGCAATACGTCGATCACATCCAGATTACCGTGGCCGAAACCGTCGATGTGGGCGGGCGCGGCGGCTATTACGACAAATCCGGTGCGATGCGGGACATGGTGCAGAACCACCTGATGCAGCTTTTGTGCCTGATCGCGATGGAGCCGCCCGCGCGGTTTGAGCCGGATTCGGTGCGCGACGAAAAGCTGAAGGTGATCCGCGCACTGGACCCGGTGGATTACCACCACATCGTGCGTGGTCAGTACGATGCCGACGACAACCAGCCGGGGTATCGGGTGCATGTGGACAACCCGCGATCGACCACCGAAAGCTTTGTCGCGATGAAATGCCATATCTCGAACTGGCGTTGGGCAGGCACGCCGTTTTACCTGCGCACCGGCAAAAAGCTGCGTGCGCGGACAAGTGAGATCGCGGTGGTGTTCAAGGACGCGCCGCATTCGATCTTTGACCCGGAATCGGGCCGCCATCGCAATGTGCTGTCGATCCGGCTGCAACCGAATGAGGGCATGACGCTGGATGTGACCATCAAGGAACCGGGGCTGGGCGGGATGCGTCTGGTGGATGTGCCGCTGGACATGACCTTTGCCGAGGCGCTGGGACCAGAGGCCGAAGAGGTGACGGATGCCTATGAGCGGTTGATTATGGACGTGATCCGGGGCAATCAGACCCTGTTCATGCGCGGCGACGAGGTCGAGGCGGCCTGGGCCTGGACCGATCCGATCATCGCCGGCTGGCAGAGCCGGGGCGAAGTGCCCAAGCCCTATGATGCGGGCACGGCGGGGCCGGAAGACGCGCTGATGCTGATGCACCGGGACGGACGCCGGTGGCGGGAGATCCGGGCGTAACAGGGAAGGCCTGTCATGAGCTATGAATTCGTCGAGTATCAGGACCGCGAAATGCTGGTCATCGACCTTGCCAACCAATTGGCGGGGGACCTGCGGGCGGCCTTGGGACATGAGGACCGCGTGGCGTTTGCCGTGCCGGGCGGCACCTCGCCCGGACCGGTGTTTGATCACCTTTGCGCGGCGGATCTGGACTGGTCGCGGGTGGACGTTTTGCTGACGGACGAACGCTGGGTGCCGGAGGACAGCCCGCGGTCGAACACGGGGTTGCTGCGGGAGCGGCTGCTGGTAAATCGCGCCGCCAAGGCGCGTTACCTGCCGCTCTACGCCGATGCGCCGCAGCCCGAGGGTGCGCTGGACGCATTGGCCGCGCCGATTGCTGAGGAACTGCCGCTGGCGGTGGTTCTGCTGGGTATGGGCGCGGACATGCACACGGCCTCGATCTTTCCGGGGGCGGATCTGCTGGAAGAGGCGTTGTCGTCAAAGGCGCCGATTCTGTTGCCGATGCGTGCGCCCGGCGCGCCGGAGCCGCGCATCACCCTGACCGCGCCGGTGCTGAACGGCGCGATGAAGAAACACGTTCTGATCTATGGTGCCGAAAAACGCGCGGTGCTGGAGGCGGCGCGCGGGAAACCGCCACTGGAGGCCCCGATCAACGCGGTCCTTGCCGATGCCGTGGTGCATTGGGCTGCCTGACGGCGGCGGATCACCGTAATGCTGTGACATGCCGCCCGCAGAAGGGCGGTCAGACGGAATGAAGAGCACCGCCATAAGGGCGGGCAAGGGGGCACGATGTTCGAAGATCTCAAGGCACTGGCAGCCGCACAGGGCGATCGCCGGATCGAGGCGCTGTTCGAGGACACGGGCCGCGCGGAGGCGTTTAGCCTCGCGGCGGAGGGTCTGCTGTTCGACTATTCCAAGACGCAGATCGACGACAAGGCGCGCGCGGCGCTGCTGGCGCTGGCCGAAGCGCGCGGCGTGGCGGCCCGACGCGACGCCATGTTCGGCGGCGAAAAGATCAACGAGACCGAGGGGCGGGCGGTGCTGCACACCGCGTTGCGCAATCTTGATGGCGCGACGGTCAAGGTGGACGGCGTGGATGTGATGCCGCCGGTGCTGGAGACGCTGGGCCGGATGGAGACGCTGGCGGATGAAATCCGTGGCTCTGACATCACCGACGTTGTGAATATCGGTATCGGCGGGTCGGACCTTGGTCCGGTCATGGCGGTTCTGGCGCTGGCCCCCTATCACGACGGGCCGCGCACGCATTTTGTGTCCAACGTCGATGGCGCGGATATCACCGATACGCTGAAGGCGTGTAATCCGGCAACAACGCTGTTCATTGTCGCCTCCAAGACCTTCACCACCATCGAGACCCTGACCAATGCCCGCAGCGCCAAGGCGTGGCTGGCGGCAAATGGTGTTTCGGACGCAGGCAAGTTTGTGGCACTGTCGTCGAACCTTGAAAAGGCGGGTGAGTTCGGCATTCCGGCGGAGCGTGTCTTTGGCTTTGAGGACTGGGTTGGCGGGCGCTATTCTGTCTGGGGGCCGATTGGCCTGTCGCTGATGCTGGCGGTGGGGCCGGAGAATTTCCGCGCTTTCCTGACCGGCGGCATGAAGATGGACCGGCATTTCCAGTCCGCGCCTTTGGCAGAAAACCTGCCGGTGCTGCTGGCACTGGTGGGCATTTGGCACAATCAGGTGCTGGGCCATGCCTCGCGCGTGGTGCTGCCCTATGACAACCGTTTGATGCGGCTGCCCGCCTACCTGCAACAGCTGGAGATGGAGAGTAATGGCAAGGGCGTCAGCATGGACGGCACCGATCTGCCCTACAATTCAGGCCCTGTGGTCTGGGGCGAGCCGGGCACCAACGGCCAGCACGCCTTTTACCAGTTGATCCATCAGGGCACGCGCGTGATCCCGGCAGAGTTCATGCTGGCGGCCCAAGGCCATGAGCCGGACCTGAAGCATCATCACGACCTACTGGTGGCCAACTGCCTTGCGCAGTCCGAGGCGCTGATGCGCGGCCGGTCGCTGGACGAAGCGCGAGGCAAGGTGGCGGACAAATTCGAGGGCGATGAATTGGAACGGCAGGCGCGGCACCGGGTGTTCCCGGGCAACCGCCCGTCCACCACGCTGATCTATCCGCTGCTGGACCCCGAGACGCTGGGCAAGATCGTGGCGCTGTATGAACACCGGGTGTTTGTCGAGGGGGTGATCCTTGGCATCAACTCTTTCGACCAGTGGGGGGTCGAGCTTGGCAAGGAACTGGCCACCGCATTGGGACCGATGGTGACGGGGGACCAGAAGACCGACGGTAAAGACGGCTCAACCGCCCAATTGCTGAAGTTCGTGCATACGCACGGGCGCGGTTGAAGTTCCATCAAAAGGAAAAAACTTTTCCGGGAACGAAGGTGAAAAAGCACGCGTTTTCAAGGCAGATCGAACGAAACAAAGGAGATCGCCATGACACGCTTTATGCTGACCGTCGCAACGACTGCCCTCGTTCCCGCCCTCGCGCTGGCCGAAAGCCACGCGACCGGAGACACAATGGACCCGGCCACTGACCCGGTGCCGATGGAACAGGCCGATACGGTTGATCCGATGGCCACTGATATGGCCGAAGACGCGGATCCGGTTGCGCCCAAAATGGGCACGGACAAGATGGACACCGGGCCCTCGATTGGCCTGATGGCCTCTGCCAAGGCTTCTGTGATTATCGGTTCGCCGATCTACACGCTGTCGGCTGAGGAACAGGTCGATTGGGACCCGATGGTGAACTACGAGGACGTGGCCGATGAATGGACCCGGATCGGGTCCGTGGATGACATCGTCCTGTCGGAAGACGGCAAGATCACCGGTCTTGTGGCCGAGGTTGGCGGCTTTCTCGGGATGGGCGACACGCTTGTTCTGTTGCCGCTGGACGACACCCGCATGGTGACGGTGGACGAGGCAAGCTATGCTGTCGTGACGCCGTACACCAGTGAGCAACTGACCGAGATGGAAAAGGTCGAGTGACCTGACTGACGCTTTCAGTTAACCAGCGACGCCCGGGGCAAGTCCCCGGGCGTTTGCCGTTGCGGCCTTGGGTCGGGATGTCAAAGCCCGGTGCGGCCAGTTCGAACCCTTCGAACCGAAACCCCGGTGAGACGGTGCAGCCGACCAGCGTCCAGTCGCCAAGGGTTTCGGCAGCCTGCCAATGGCCCGGTTCCACAATGCCCTGCGGGCGTTGCCCGGCCCCCAGATCGGGGCCAAGGATCATGTCCTGACGCGGGCCATCCTTGGTGGGCGCGCGCATCAGGCGCAGCGGCGCGCCGGAATAGAAATGCCAGATTTCGCCGGCATCGACACGGTGCCAATGGCTGCGCTCTGCCGCTTTCAACAGAAAATAGATGCAGGTTCCGGCAGAACGCCCTTCGCCCGCCGCCTCCCATGTCTGGCGATAATGCCCGCCCTCGGGATGAGGGGTGAGGTTCAGCAGGGCAATGATCTCATCTGCGGTCATGCAACGTACGGTCCTCTGAGGTTTGGTTAACGCCGCAAGCGCACCTTTTGGCCATCGACAGAAAACCGAGCAGGAGAGACAAAATGTCGACTCTGACGACCGAAGTCCGCAGGATGGCTGAAGAAATCGTTGCCCGAGAGGGCGGCTATGTCAACGACCCCGACGATCCCGGCGGGGCGACGAAATACGGCGTAACGATCCACACGATGCGGCGTCTGGGCCTTGATCTGACCGGGGACGGGCGGGTGGATGCCGAAGACGTGCGCCAGATCACCCGCGAGCAGGCGGTGACGATCTTTCTGACGCATTACTTCGTGAAACCGCGCATCGCCGAACTGCCGGAGCCACTGCATGAGACGGTGTTCGACATGTATGTGAACGCGGGCGGCAATGCGGTGAAGATCCTGCAACGCCTGCTGAAACAGATGGGCGAAGAGGTGAGCGTGGACGGCGCGATTGGCCCGCAGACCATCGCGGCGACGGTGCGCGCCTATGCCAAGGCCCCCGGCCATATGGTCGACGCCTATGGGATCGCGCGGCGGAACTACTATTTCCGCATCGCTGACAACCGGCCTGCGTCACGTAAATACGCGCGCACTCGCGCCGGCGGCAAGGGCGGCTGGATCAAGCGGGCCGAGGCGTTCATCTCGCCCCGATACCACCTGTCGGAGGCCGAGTTTCAGGCCCGGGTGGCGGCATGGGGTTGATTGGTCAGATCTTTGGCGCGCTGTTCGGCTCTGGTCGCAACGTGGTGGCCGAAACCGCAGAAGTGTTTCGCGTCAACGCCGAAGCGCAGGCGCAGCGCGGCCATGACGCGCAGGGCGCGGCGCTGGCGCAGATGGCCGGAGAATTCCGGGTCGTGCGCCGGGGTTGGTTCGACCGCTTCATGGATGCGCTGAACCGGGTGCCGCGCCCCGCTATGGCGCTGGGCACGCTGGGGTTGTTTGTGGCGGCGATGGTTGACCCGGTGTGGTTCGCGGCGCGCATGGCGGGCATCTCGCTGGTGCCAGAGCCGTTGTGGTGGCTGCTGGCGGCCATTGTCAGCTTTTACTTTGGTGCGCGACATCATGCTAAAGGGCAGGATTTCCAGCGCGATCTGGCCGCGACCATGGCGGCGGTGCCGCAGGTGGTGCAGACCGTGCGCGACGTCGAGGCGTTGCGCGATGTGACACCTGTGGGCGAGGCCCCGCTGGAACCGGCCAGTTACGACGTGCCCGCTGACAACCCGGCGCTGGCGGATTGGCGGGACGGGCGCGGCTGAGCCGGGCCATACATTGCGACATTGTGATCTGTTCTGCGGGCCGATTTCGATTGGCCCGCATTTTTCGTGGCCCTATAGTCCGGTTCATGATTACAGAGCTCGGACATTTCGCCCTCATCCTGGCCTTCCTGGTCTCGATTGTTCAAATGGTCATGCCAATGATCGGCGCGCATAAGCGTTGGCCGGGGTGGATGGCGGTTGGGGAACCGGCGGCAACGCTGCAATTCCTGCTGGTTGCGGCCAGTTTCGCGGCGCTGACCCACGCCTTTGTGGTGTCCGATTTCACGCTGCGGATCGTCTATGAGAACAGCCATTCCGACAAGCCGATGCTCTACAAGATCTCGGGCGTATGGGGGAACCACGAAGGGTCCATGCTGCTCTGGGTGCTGATTCTGGCGCTGTTCGGGGCCTGTGCCGCATGGTTCGGGTCCAACGTGCCACCGACGCTGCGGGCGCGGGTGCTGGCGGTGCAAAGCTCTATCTCGGCGGCGTTCTACGCCTTTATCCTGTTCACCTCGAACCCGTTTCAGCGGTTGTCCGTCGCGCCGATCAACGGCACCGACCTCAACCCGCTGTTGCAGGACCCAGGTTTGGCCTTTCACCCGCCGTTCCTGTATCTGGGCTATGTCGGGCTTTCGATCTGCTTCAGCTTTGCGGTTGCCGCCCTGATCGAGGGGCGCGTTGATGCGGCTTGGGGGCGCTGGGTGCGGCCCTGGACGTTGGCCGCGTGGATTTTCCTGACCATCGGCATCGCGCTGGGATCGTGGTGGGCCTATTATGAGCTTGGCTGGGGCGGTTTCTGGTTCTGGGACCCGGTGGAAAATGCCTCTTTCATGCCTTGGCTCTTTGCGGCTGCTCTGCTGCATTCCGCCATCGTGGTGGAAAAGCGTGAGTCGCTCAAAAGCTGGACGATCCTGCTGGCGATCCTTGCCTTTGGGTTCTCGCTGATCGGGACGTTTATCGTGCGCTCTGGCTTGCTGACCTCCGTCCATGCCTTTGCCAACGACCCGGTGCGCGGGCAGTTCATCCTCTATATCCTACTGTTCTTCACCGGCGGCGCGCTGACGCTGTTTGCGGCGCGGGCGCAGGCGATGGAGGCGAAAGGCGTCTTTGGCGTTGTCAGCCGCGAGAGCGCGCTGGTGGCGAACAATATCCTGCTGGCGGTCTCCAGCTTTGTGGTCTTTGTCGGCACCATGTGGCCCTTTGTGGCGGAGATGCTGTTTGACCGGAAATTGTCGGTTGGTGCGCCGTTCTTCAACATGGCCTTTACGCCTTTCATGGTGGTGCTGGGGCTGATCATGCCGATTGGCGCGATGATCAGCTGGAAACGGGGCAAGCTGGGCCGGGTGTTCCGGGCTTTGCTGCCCGCCTTCGGGCTGGCCGTGGCGCTGATGGGGCTGGTCTGGGCGATGCAGTCCGGGCGCAGTCTGATGGGGCCGATTGGTGTATTCCTTGGCACATGGCTGGTCGCGGGTGCCGCAACCGACCTGATCAGCCGCACCGGCCAGAATCGCGACCTGTCACGCCTGTTCCGGCTGCCGCGCTCTGAATGGGGCAAGGCGGTGGCGCACTCGGGCCTTGGGGTGACCATGCTGGGCATCGCCGGGATGCTGGCCTGGCAACAAGAGGACATCCGCGTTGCCGGTCTGAACGCCCCATACGAGGTTGGTGCCTATGAGTTCACCCTGCAAGACGTGCAGCGCGTGCAGGGGCCCAACTATATCTCGACCATGGGGCAGGTGCTGGTCACCAAGGCGGGGCGCGAAGTTGCTGTGCTGAGCCCGGAAAAACGCATCTACCCGGTGGCGCAGATGCCCACGACAGAGGCCGCCATCGACTATCGGTTCATGCGTGACGTCTATGTGGTGATCGGCGATGCACAGGACGGCGGCGGCTGGGTCATGCGGGTCTATATCAAGCCGCTGGCTAACTGGATCTGGGGCGGGGCCATCCTGATGGCGCTTGGCGGGGGCCTGAGCCTCAGCGACCGTCGTTACCGGATCGCGGCGGGCGCGCGCAAGGCGGCCCCGGTGCAGGGGGTGCCTGCGGAATGATGCGGTTTGCAATGCGGTTGCGGCCCTACATCCTTGGGTGTGCCCTTGCCTTGGTTTCGACCGTGGCGATGGCCGTGCAGCCCGACGAAGTGCTGGACGATCCGGCGCTGGAGGCGCGGGCGCGCGACATCTCGGCGGGGCTGCGCTGTCTGGTCTGCCAGAACGAGAGCATCGACGAGAGCAACGCCTCATTGGCAAAAGACCTGCGGCTGCTGGTGCGAGAGCGTCTGCTGGCCGGGGACACGGACGCAGAGGTGGTGGCCTTTATCGTCAATCGCTACGGCGAGTTTGTCCTGCTAAAGCCCACGACCGGTGGATGGAACTGGCTGCTCTGGGCCACGGGTCCGGGGCTGTTCGTGATCGCGCTGGGGCTGGGTATTGTCTACGTTCGCCGCCGGGGGCAGGTGCCTGCTGGCGGAGAGGCGGGCCTGAGCGCGGATGAGCAAAAGCGTCTGGACGAGTTGCTGAAAGACTAGGCCCGGCGGTCTCAGGCGGGCGCACCCATCTGCTTCGCCACAAACCATTGCGTCCCGCAGGGTGAGCGAAAGCCGCCGCGCCGGTCGCCATCGCCTTTTTCCAACATTGGCTGAATCTCTGTCGCGCCCTGCGCCAACGCGCGCGCAAGGGCGGCGTCGGGATCGGGCAGGTAGAGATGGATCATCGCATCCGATCCGCCCTCGGCCCCGCCCATCATCAGAACGGTATCGCCGATGCGGCATTCCGCGTGCATGATGCGGTCCCCGTCGTGGATGACACGCAGACGGTTGGCGCCAAAGACCGCCTCACAGAATCGCAAGGTCGCTTCTGGATCGGACAGGATCAGGTAGGGGGACAGATCGGTGTAGCCGTCGGGTTTGTAGGTCATTCCAAAAGCATTGCAGAGGGCAGGGCATGTGGTCAACGCTTGCAATGGACCGACGGGGCGTCCTCTGCTAAGACGCGTCCAAGGGTCTGCAGTTCACCCAGGCGTCGCCTTTTGCTAAATCTGCTTATTCGACGGTTCCCATGGATTGCTTTCGCGATGCCCATGGACAAGGGCGACCCTCCAATCCCCGATCCGGGGACGCGGTATCGGTGACGGAGCAAACCCATGTCACGAGATCCCATATCCCTGACCATTCCGGACCTGTCCGGTTTCGCCAAAACCCTTCGTTCCGGGCTGGAAAACCCGCCTTCACATCTGGAGATGCTGGGGCTGATCGCCCGCGCGGCGGGTTTTCGAAACTACCAACACCTGCGCGCGCGATTGTCTGAGACCCCGGCAGAGCCTGTAGACGACAGGGCCGTCGCTCGGGCGGGACGATTTTTCGACGAAAAATCGCGTTTCACCGATTGGCCAGCGAAGACCAGCGTGCAGGGCCTGTGCCTCTGGGTGATCTGGGCGCAACTGCCGCCCGATACGATCTGGACCGAACGGCAGGTCAGCGGCGTGATTGACGGGCTCTGTACCTTTCGGGACGCGGCGCAGATCCGGCGGGCGATGATCGAGCACGGATTGCTGCGGCGCGAAAAGGACGGCAGCGCCTATGCGCGGGTCGAGCGCAAGCCGACGCCGGAGGCGCGTGCGCTGATCTCTCGGGTGCGGCGCCCGTGACGCGGCGTTTGGCTTTGCCTTTCCGGGGGGAGCGATGTTTCATGCGCGGCAAGGAAAAGGGAGTTCGCCGATGCAATACGACATGATCACCTACGGGGTGGCCGAGGACGTCGCCACCGTGACGCTGAACCGGCCCGACGTGATGAACGCGCTCAACACCCAGATGCGGGCCGAGATCACCGATGCGGTGGCGCGCGGCGGGCGTGAGGCGCGCGTGGTGGTGCTCACCGGGTCGGGCAAATCGTTCTGCTCGGGTCAGGATCTGGGCGACCGGGCCAATGCCGCCAACCTTGATCTGGAACGGACGCTGCGTGACGAATACGTGCCGATGCTCAAGGCGATCTATGACTGCCCGGTGCCGACGATCAGCGCGGTGAACGGAGCAGCTGCCGGGGCAGGGGCGAACCTTGCGCTGTCGGCGGATGTGGTGATCGCGACAGAATCGGCGTTTTTCCTACAGGCCTTTACCCGGATCGGGTTGATCCCGGATGCGGGCGGCACGTGGCTGCTGCCGCGCCAGATGGGGCTGGCCAAAGCCATGGGCGCCTCGCTGTTTGCCGAAAAGATCACCGCGCGGCAGGCGGACGACTGGGGCATGATCTGGGAGGCGGTGCCGGATGAGGGCTTTGCCGCCCATGTGGCGGGGCGCGCGGCGCATTTGGCCAAGGGGCCGACCGCTGCCTACCTGCGCGTGAAACAGGCGCTGCGGGCGAGCTATGACAACGATCTGGAATCGCAACTGGGTGTGGAGTCGAAACTACAGGGCGAATGCGGCAAGACCCGCGATTTCAAAGAGGGCGTCGTCGCCTTCATGGAAAAGCGCCCCGCCGTCTACGAAGGGCGCTGAGCGGCGTTGACTGACCCTGTGACGTGAAACAGGCCCGGCGCGATGCCAGGCCTTTTCCTTTGGTGCCGGGATCAGATGATCATGACGTCCGCCGCATCGTCCGGCTGGACGTCCTCGACCAAGGGGTCTTCGGGCAGCGGATCGGCGACCATCCAGTCGTCATAGGTGACGTCATACTGGCCGCAATCGTCGGGATCCTCGCCGGGAACGCTGTAGCACAGGTCGTCAACCGCACCGGACCCGGCCAGTGTGACGGTCATTGTCGCCACCCCCGATGTGTTGATCGCGATGTCCTGCGCAGAGTTGTTTCCCCCCGCCGGAATGGCAATGGAATTGATCAACTCACCATCCGTGTCATAGAGGTCGATCGCGCCGCCTTCTTCTTCGACGTCGAGCAACGTGAGGCTGGTCACGTCCGACACTTCGTCGAATTCGAACATGATCGTGCCGCCCTGTGCGTTGTCATCGGGGTCGCCCGCGTCGCCGTCCTCGGAAATGATGATGGCGTTGCCCTGATCGGCAAAATGCAGGTCCCAGTCGCCGCCGGTGGGATTGGCGGTGTCAAAGATCATGGCGTCATTGCCGCTGTCAGGATCGTCGCCCTCGCGCTGTGCGGTGACGCTAAAGCCGTCGAATTGCAGCGCGGCGGTGTCCCCGGCCTCTGCCGCCTCGAAATCTTCGCAGGCCTCATCGGAGTGATCGGCGACAACGGTTTCGGTCACCGTGATTTCGACGTTGTCGATCTTAATGATCTCGTCACAGGCGCTGATGTCGGACACGATGCGGAACTGCACGTCCTCGGAGGCGGTGTCCAGCACCCCGCCCGAGTAGCTGAGGTCGCCCCAGCCACTGCCGATGGTCTGCCCGGTGGTGTCGCCGACAAGCGCTGTGCCCTGATCGTTGACTGCAAAGGTATCCAGCGTCACCCAGTCGCCGCCGTCGATCTGCACTTGCAGGGTCAGGCTGTCGGCGGAATAGCCGCTGTTCTCAAAGCGGTCGATGTTGATCCCGCGCGCGTCCAGCGTGATGCCTACGGGGCCTTCGGTTTCCACCGTGTCAAAGGTCAGCGCGCCGTCGTGGTAGCCGTTGGTCGTGGCCTGATCGTGGTAGTTGACATACCAGCGGCCGCTGGACTCGACCCCGTCGCCAAAGCCGTGGTCGAAACCCTCGGTCAGGGCGACGGTCTCTGTTTGGATGACCTCGACGGGGGCGTCGCTTTCGGTCACGGTGATCTCGACATTGTCAAAGCTGACCTTTTCATCGTCAGCACTGATGTCAGAGACGATGCGGAACTGGACATCCTGCGTCGCCGTGTCCAGAAGTCCGCCGGAATAGGTGAGGGTGCCAAAGCTGTCGCCGATCTGCTGGCCGGTGGTGTCGCCCACCAGCGCCGTGCCGCTATCGTTGACCTCAAAGGTATCCAGCGTCACCCAGTCGCCGCCGTCGATCTGCACCTGCAAGGTCAGGCTGTCGCCATAGTATCCACCGTTCTCAAAGCGGTCGATGTTCACCCCGCGCGCATCCAGCGAAATGCTGACTGGCCCATCGGTTGCAACGGTGTCAAAGGTCAGCGCGCCGTCATTGTTGCCGTCGGTCATGGCGTGGCCGGTGCTGTTGACGTACCAGTTGTCGCTGCCGGCAACACCGTCGCCGAAACCACCGTCAAAGCTTTCGCTGAGGGCCACAACCTCGGTCTGACTGGCGGTCACGTTCAACCCGCCTGTCAGGGCGATGCCGCCGCCGCCTTCGGAGTTGATGACGGCGGTCATGTTGGTCAGGTCGATGTCATCGGCGGTCAACTGGTAGTCGCCACCATCGACGTAAAAGGTCAATTGCGCCGAGTCGACATCGCCACCCGCCGTATATGGGATCTGGCCGAATTCCAGCCGGACATCATAACCTTCCTGAATCTGCGCGCCGGTGCTGAGCGCGCTCAACGTGCCGATGGACACGTCGTAGCCAGTGACGTTCTCGCCGTTTGATCCGATGCTCTCGTCATAGCCGGGCCAAATGGTCAATTCACCGGCCACCGAGTCGTTGCTGAGATTGAAGAACAGCGCGTCGATATCGGTATTCGCCGGGTCCTCTGCAAAGACCTGCACCACGAGGTTGCCCTCATCTTCGATAATGACGACGCGAACTTGTGGGTCACAGCCAAGCAGGATCTCGGTATTGGGCGACGTGGACATCTGGAGACTCCGAAAAAAAAGGCGCGGAAAAGGCAATTTCCGCGCCTTCTTGCCAAAGTTCGGCCCGAATTCGGCGCTTTTTAGCGGAAACAACGCGTTTCCGCCGCAATTCGGCCCTAATTCACTGGCGGGTGTCTTCGATTGCGAAACACTCGTCGGTTCTCAGAAGTTTCGTCCGCGTAGCGTGGATCGTACCGAGGGGGCAATTTTGGTCCCGGCGAATCGAGTCCCATTCCGCGTGCCATTTCCCCGAACGCAAAAAGGCCCGGCGCGGGGCCGGGCCTTTCAAGGAGATAAAGCGGTAAACCGCGGTCAGCGGTTCTCGATATCCACGTAGTCGCGCTCTGTCTCGCCGAGGTACAACTGGCGCGGGCGACCGATCTTGTTTTGCGGATCGTTCAGCATCTCTTTCCACTGGCTGACCCAGCCGACGGTGCGCGACAGCGCAAAGATCGGCGTGAACATGGAGGTCGGGAAACCCATCGCCTCAAGGATGATGCCGGAATAGAAATCGACGTTCGGGAACAGCTTTTTCTCGGCGAAGTAGGGATCGGCCAGCGCCTGTTTTTCCAGTTCCTTCGCGGTGGCGAGTACCGGGTTATTCTCAACACCCAGCAGATCCAGCACCTCATCGGCAGACTGCTTCATAACCTTGGCGCGCGGGTCGAAGTTCTTGTAGACGCGGTGGCCAAAGCCCATCAGGCGGAACGGATCGTTCTTGTCCTTGGCGCGGGCGATGTATTCCGGGATGTTTTCCGGCGAGCCGATTTCCTTGAGCATCTCAAGGCAGGCTTGGTTGGCGCCACCATGTGCAGGACCCCAGAGGCAGGCAACACCAGCGGCGATGCAGGCAAAGGGGTTCGCGCCCGAGGACGAGGCCAGACGCACGGTCGAGGTCGATGCGTTCTGTTCGTGGTCCGCGTGCAGGGTAAAGATACGGTCCATCGCGCGGGCAAGGATCGGGTCGACGACATATTCCTCGGCCGGGACAGAGAAACACATGTGCAGGAAGTTGGCCGCGTAATCCAGATCGTTGCGCGGATACACGAAGGGCTGACCGATCGAGTATTTGTAGGCCATCGCCGCGATGGTCGGCATCTTGGCGATCAGGCGGTGGCTGGCGATCTCGCGCTGGCGCGGGTCGGCAATGTCAGTGCTGTCGTGGTAGAAGGCGGCCATTGCGCCAACCACGCCGACCATGACGGCCATCGGATGCGCGTCGCGGCGGAACCCACGGAAGAAGTTGTACATCTGCTCGTGGATCATCGTGTGACGGGTGATCGTGTTCTCGAACTCTTCCAGCTCACCCGCCTTCGGCAGATAACCGTAGAGCAGCAAAAAGCAGACTTCGAGGTAATGCGATTTCTCGGCCAGTTGGTCGATCGGATAACCGCGGTGCAGCAGCTCACCCTTGTCGCCGTCGATAAAGGTGATGGTCGAGTCGCAGGACGCGGTCGAGGTAAAGCCGGGGTCGTAGGTGAAGACGCCCGCCTGTCCGTACAGCTTGCGAATGTCGATCACGTCCGGACCGGCGGTGGGCGCGTGAATAGGCAGCTCAAAGCTGTTCCCGTCGATCGTCAGCGTCGCGGTCTTGTTGGTCTCAGCCATGCTTGTCATCCCTCTGATATCGTGAGGCGGGGCCGGTTTGCGGCCCTGCCGGTTGAAGTCACATGGCCGTTCCCGGGGCCTCAGCCCTCTTTTTCGGCCGCAGCCCGGGCCAAGCGCGCGAGGCTTTCGTCGCGACCCAGAACGAGCATCATGTCAAAGACCGACGGGGTCACCGCGCGCCCTGCAAGCGCGGCCCGAAGCGGGCCGGCAAGCTTGCCGAACTTGGTTCCCTGGTCTTCGGCGAAACGGTTGAGTACCGTCTCCAATTCCTCTTTGGTCCAGCTAGCATCTTGCAACTGCGGCGTCAACGCAGCCAGTATACCACGGGATACCGCGTCGAGGTTTTTCGCCGCCTTCTCATCCGGAACGATTGGCGTGTCGGTCAGGACAAACTGAGCCTTTTCAATAAGTTCCGGGAAGGTTTTGGCCCGCTCCTTGAGGCAATACATCGCACGTCCCAGACCATCGCGTTTTTCCTCAGGCAGTTTAATCGCACCAGTTGCCTCTAGGTAAGCCTCGATTTCATGCAGCAGTGCAGCATCGTCCGCGACAGCGATGTGCTGACCGCAGAGATTTTCCAGTTTCTTCAAGTCGAAACGCGCAGGAGACTTGCCGATTCCACCCAAGTCGAACCAGTCTTTTGCCTGCGCATCGGTAAAGAATTCGTCATCGCCGTGGCTCCAGCCCAGCCGCGCAAGGTAGTTGCGCATGCCTGCGGCGGGGTAGCCCATCTTTTGATACTCGTCGGCCCCCAGCGCCCCGTGGCGCTTGGACAGCTTTTTGCCGTCGGGTCCGTGGATCAGCGGGATATGCGCGTAGACCGGCAGAGGCCAACCCATCGCAGCGTAAATGCCCATCTGCCGCGCGGCATTGTTGAGGTGGTCGTCGCCCCGGATCACATGGGTCACGCCCATGTCAAAGTCATCAACCACCACCGCCAGCATATAGACCGGCGTGCCGTCCGACCGCAGCAGCACCATATCATCCAATTGGTCGTTGCGGATGGTCACGGTGCCTTGCACCTCATCCTCGATGACCGTCTGACCCTCTGTCGGGGTCTTCAGGCGCACCACATATGGCGCGTCCGGGTGCGTGGTGGCGTCTGCATCGCGCCACGGGCTGACGAACAGGGTAGAGCGCCCCTCGGCGCGGGCGGCCTCACGGAAGGTTTCGATTTCTTCCTGGGTCGAGAAACACTTGTAGGCCGCGCCCTTGGCGAGCAACGCGTGCGCGACCTCGGCGTGACGGTCGGCGCGGGCGAACTGGCTGATCACCTCGCCGTCATGGTCAAGGCCCAGCCAGTCCAGGCCGCGCAGGATCGCCTCTGTCGCCTCGGGGGTGGACCGCGCGCGGTCGGTGTCCTCGATCCGCAGCAGGAACTTTCCGCCGCGTCCTCGGGCATACAGCCAGTTGAACAGCGCGGTGCGCGCCCCGCCGATGTGCAGGAAACCAGTGGGTGAGGGAGCGAAACGGGTGACGACCTGAGCGTCGGACATCGTGGTTAACCTTTTCCTAACGGCGGGGAGGGTAAGTTAGGGCGTTCCTTAACGAGCCACCCATCGGGGGGCAAGCATGGGTCAACCCCTCTCTTGGCTGTCATCGGTCCTTCTGGGACAGCGCGGCCACCTGTTTCCATGGGCGCCGGTCTGCCTTGCGACCGGCATCGGGATCTTTTTTGCCCTGCGGATTGAACCGCCGGTGCCTTTGCTGTGGCTGTGCGGGTCGTTTGGCCTGCTGGCCGTGTTGCAACACCGTGCCGGACCCATATGGGGCCCGCTGTTGGCGGCATTGGCGCTGGCGTCGTTGGGTTTTGCGCTGGCGGGCGCGCGGGCGCATCAGGTGTCCGGCCCGGTGCTGGATTTCCGCTATTACGGGGCCATTGAGGGGCGGGTGATCCAGATTGACCGCTCTGCCTCGGACGCGCTGCGGCTGACGCTGGACCGCGTGGTGCTGGAGCGGATGGACCCGGACGACGTGCCAAACCGCGTACGCGTCTCCTTGCATGGCACCCAAGGCTATCTTGATCCGAAACCCGGGCAAGTGGTGATCCTGACCGGGCATCTGTCGTCGCCCGGCGGCGCGGTGGAACCCGGCGGTTTTGACTTTCGCCGCCACGCCTGGTTTCTGCGGCTGGGGGCGGTGGGCTATACGCGCACCCCGGTGCTGTTGCTGGAACCGGCGAGTGAGGGGCTGCGTGTGGCGCGGTTGCGGCTGTGGCTGTCGGCACGGGTGCAGGCTGCACTGCCCGGAGAGCGCGGTGCCTTTGCCGCCGCCATCATGACCGGGGACCGCTCTGGCATGGGGCAGGACACGTTACAGGCGCTGCGCGACAGCAACCTTGCGCATTTGCTGGCGATCTCGGGGCTGCATATGGGGCTGCTGGCGGGGTTTGTCTTTGCGGCCTTGCGGCTGGCATTGCTGCTGCACCCGCACGTCCGCCACCACTGGCCGGTCAAGAAGCTGGCAGCGGGCGGCGCGCTGCTGGCGGCGGCGGGCTACCTCGCCTTGTCGGGTGGTAACGTGGCGACGGAACGGGCCTTCATGATGGTGGCCGCCGCGCTCTGCGCGATGATGCTGGACCGCCGCGCGCTGAGCCTGCGCAGCGTCGCGATTGCGGCGCTGGTGGTGCTGGTGATGCGGCCCGAGGCGCTGCTTGGCCCCGGTTTCCAGATGTCCTTTGCGGCCACCACGGCGCTGGTGGCGGTGTTTGAGCGGTTGAGCATCTGGCAGCGCGACCATGACCTGCCGCGCTGGATTGCGCCGGTGCTGTCAGTTGTCGTGTCCTCGGCGGTGGCGGGCGCGGCGACTGCGCCCGTGGGCATGGCGCATTTCAACCAGATCGCCCAATACGGCCTGCTGGCCAACCTTGTCGCCGTGCCGGTCATGGGCATCTGGGTGGTGCCACTGGCGGTGCTGGCAGCCTTGCTGATGCCCTTTGGTCTGGACTGGATCGCGCTAGAGGTGATGGCGCTGGGGCTGGGCTGGATTTTGGGTGTGGCGCATACCGTCGCGGGCTGGGACGGGGCGGTGGGGCATATCGTGGCCCCCGCGCCGGTTGTGCTGCCGCTGATCGTGGCGGGCGGGCTGTTCCTGTGCCTTTGGCGCGGGCGGGGGCGGCTGGCGGGGCTTGCGCCGCTGGCGCTGGCCGTGGTGCTCTGGGCGGGGACAGAGCGGCCCCCGGTGCTGATCGCCGACAGTGGCACGCTGGTCGGGCTGATGACACCGACGGGGCGGGCGCTGTCACGGGATCGCGGATCGGGTTTCGTGGCCGAGGTCTGGCTGGAGAATGACGGACAGGGATACAACCAGCCGCAGGCGGCGGCCCTCTGGCCGGACCCTGTCACGGATCGCACGGCGCGGGCGGATCTGGAGGGGCTGCACATCCTGCACCTTCAGGGCAAACGCGCCGCCGCCCGCGTCGAGTCCTGTCAACGCGATCAAATCGTCGTCTCCAGTGTCGATATCGATCTGCCCGGCGGGTGTGAGGTCTTTGACCCGGCGCGCCTGCGGGAAAGCGGCTCTGTGGCGGTGTGGTTGGACGACGGCACACCGCGCATCGTCACAAACCGCGACCTGTCGGGCACAAGGCTCTGGCACGGCGGCGTGCCAGAGATTTTTCGGCTGGCGTGGCGTGATCAGTAGGTGCGGATCAACCCGACAAGACGCCCCTGCACGGTGACAGAGCCCTCTGGCAGGACGCGGGGCTCATAGGCGGGGTTTGCCGCCTCAAGGATGATCATGTCGCCCTTGCGGCGGAACCGTTTCAGCGTGGCCTCATAGCCCTCGATCTGGGCGACGACGATATCGCCGTCCGACGCATCAGGGGATTCGCGGATCACCACCACGTCACCATCGTTGATGCCCGCATCGATCATCGAGTCGCCCTTGACCTCAAGCGCGTAGTGCCGGCCCTGTCCGCGCAACATCTGCCCGGGAACCGACACCCCCGGAGCGGGATCGTTGATCGCTTCGATCGGGCGACCGGCGGCGATGCTGCCCACCAGCGGCAGTTCCGTGAGGTTCGCGGCCCCCAGATTGAACGCGCCGGAAGGACGGGTATCGGCGCGGTCCCCGTCGATCACAGTGGGGGTAAACCCGACCGGATGGCCACCCAGGCTTTCGGGCAGTTTCACGATTTCGATGGCGCGTGCCCGGTGGGCCAAACGGCGTATGAAGCCACGTTCTTCCAGCGCGGTGATCAGCCGGTGAATGCCCGACTTCGACCGCAGATCAAGCGCGTCTTTCATTTCATCGAAACTGGGCGGGACGCCATCACGGGTCATCCGTTTGTTGATGAACTCCAGAAGGTCGAGTTGTTTTTTTGTCAGCATCGCGCAACCCCGTGTTTGTTAACTTTTGTTCTACGGGTGTTCCTGTTTTGTGTCAATAATCCTGTCGATTGTGCCTGGAATTTGTTGCGGGTTGGCGTCAGGACGCCCTAAGGCTCCCGCGCGCACAGCTCTCTGGTTTGGGAAAAACCTACGGGCAGGGCACCCGCAGTTTTTACAATGGCAGATAGGCGACGGTCTCTCCGACTGCGCGCGCGGCATCACCGACCGGGCGCACCAGCAGCGCATTTGCGCGGCCCAGCACGCTGAGCAGGCTGGAGTCCTGACGCGCGAGTGCGGTGATGCCATCCTCTGACAGTTCTGCGCGCATGTAATGCTCACGCGGACCGTTTGCCGTCAGCGGTGCGGCAAGCCGCGCCGTGAGGCGCGGGGCAGGGGCCGCGCCCAGACCCAGCATGGCGCGGATCACCGGGGCCACAAAGACATGCCCGCAGACCATTGCGGACACAGGATTTCCGGGCAGGCCGATCATCATCGCGTCGTTCAGGCGACCGGACATCAGCGGCTTGCCGGGGCGCATGGCGACGGTGTGAAAAGCGCGGTCCATGCCCAGGTCTTCGGCCACTTGCGCCACAAGGTCGTGGTCGCCCACGGAAGCCCCGCCAATGGTGATCACGAGGTCGGCGTCTTCGACCAGAGAAAATCCATGGATGAGCGAAGCAGAGGTGTCGCGCGCGATGGGCAATATGCGCGCTTCGGCCCCCAGCGCGCGCAGCAGTGCGTGCAGGCCAAAGGTGTTCGACGCGATGATCTGGTCGGGGCCGGGGGTGTCGCCCGGCATGACCAGTTCATTGCCGGTGGAAATCAGCGCCACGCGTGGCCTGCGGGTGACAGGCACTTCGGCAATGTTCATCGCCGCCAGCAGCGCCACGTCTTGTGCGGTCAGGCGTTTGGGCGCGTTCACCGTCTGGCCAACGCGAAAATCGGTGCCTGCGGGGCGGATGTAGGGGTTTTCGTCAAGGTCGTCGTGCAGGGTGATCCGGTCACCATCGCGGGTGACGTCCTCTTGAATGACGATGCGGTTGGCACCCTCGGGCACCGGCGCGCCAGTGAAAATGCGCACCGCCTGTCCCGGCCCGACGGGAGCGTCAAAGCGTTGGCCAGCCGCACTCTCTCCGATGACGGTAAAGCTTTGCCCCGCTGCCGCCTCGGGGACGGCATAGCCGTCCATCGCCGACGCGGAAAAAGGCGGCTGGTCCCGCCGTGCGGTGACCGGGCGCGCAAGGACCCGGCCTGCCGCCTTTGTCAGGGGGACGGTTTCCACTGGCAGCGGAGCGGCCAAGGCAAAGAGGTGGTCGAGGGCTTGGGTGACGGTGATCATGACGCCTCAAAGCGCCCGGATTTGCCGCCGTCTTTCAGCAAAACGCGGATGCCGCCGATCTCCATCGCCTTATCCACGGCCTTGACCATGTCATAGACGGTCAGCGCGGCGGTTGAGACGGCAGTCAGTGCCTCCATCTCGACCCCGGTTTGGCCGGAGGTCTTGACCGTGGCCACGATGCGCAGGCCGGGCAGGTCAGAGTCAGGTACAAGGTCGACGGTGACCTTGGTGATGGGCAGCGGGTGGCACAGCGGGATCAGTTCGGGCGTTTTCTTCGCCCCCATGATCCCGGCAAGGCGCGCCACGCCGATCACGTCACCCTTCTTGGCACGGCCTTCGGTGATCAGGGCAAAGGTCTCGGGCGCCATTTTCACATGGCCCTCGGCGGTGGCGATGCGGTCGGTCACTGGCTTGTCGGAGACGTCGACCATATGCGCATTGCCCTGCGCGTCGAAATGGGTCAGCCCGCTCATGCCAGCACCGGGTTGGCCAGCAGGGTGCGGGTCGCCTCGGTCACGTTGTCCTGTCGCATCAGGCTTTCGCCAATCAGAAAGGCACGCGCCCCGTGGGCCGCCATGTCGGCCAGATCGGCGGGGCCGGTCAGCCCGGATTCGGAGATCAGGAAACGGTCGTCGGGGACGCGTTTCGACAGGTCCCGTGTCGTGTCCAGCGTCGTCTCAAAGGTCTTGAGGTTGCGGTTGTTCACGCCGATCAGCGGGCTTTTCAGCGCCAGCGCACGGTCGAGTTCCGGGCCGTCATGCACCTCTATCAGCACGTCCATGTCCCAGCCCTGTGCGCAATCCTCAAGTTCCGCCGCCTGCGCGTCTGAAACCGATGCCATGATGATCAGGATACAGTCCGCCCCTAGCGCGCGTGCCTCGGCCACCTGATAGGTGTCGTACATGAAATCCTTGCGCAGGGCGGGCAGGGCGCAGGCCGCGCGCGCCGCCGTCAGAAAGGGTTTCGCGCCCTGAAAGCTGGGCGTGTCGGTCAGCACCGACAGGCAGGTGGCACCTCCGGCCTCATAGGCGCGGGCGAGTGTCGCGGGATCGAAATCGGCACGGATTAATCCCTTGGACGGAGAGGCCTTCTTGATCTCGGCGATCAGACCATATCCGGTCTCTGACGCCTCCATCAACGCCCCGGCAAAGCGGCGCACAGGGGGCGCGTTGCGGGCGTCGGCCTCTACCTCGGACAGCGGTTTGGCGGCCTTGTCGGCGGCCACTTCGTCCAGCTTGTAGGCCTTGATCTTGTCGAGGATGGTCGTGGTCATGGGGCAGGTCTTTCCGGCGTCGTCCAGTTGATCGGCGTCTCGCCGTTGTCTTTAAGCCAGTCGTTGATGCGCGAAAAGGGCCGCGAGCCGAAAAAGCCCCGCCGCGCCGAGAGGGGCGAGGGGTGTGCGCTGGTCAGGATCAGGTGGTTAGCGCCGGATATGTGTTTGGCAAAGCCCTGCGCGTGGTTGCCCCAAAGCAGAAAGGCACGGGGTTGGTCCGACAGCGCGGCAAGCACCTGCTCAGTCAGGTTGGACCAGCCGAGTTTGGCGTGGGCACCGGCCTTGCCCGCCTCAACCGTCAGCGCGGTGTTCAGCAGCAGCACGCCCTGTTTGGCCCAAAAGCGCAGGTCGCCGTTGGGCGGTTTGGCCCCCAGATCCTCCTGCATCTCCTTGAAGATGTTGGTTAGCGAGCGCGGGAGGGGGCGCACCTCCGGTTCTACCGAAAAGGCAAGCCCGTGGGCGTGGCCGGGCGTTGGGTACGGGTCCTGCCCAAGGATCACAACGTGGGTATCCTGCGGTGCGCAGGCGTCCAGCGCGGCAAACACCTGCGGGGCAGGTGGCAGCACCTGCGCGTCGCTTTGGGCAAGATGCGCCGCGATACGGGGCAGGTCCTGCACGAAGAACGGCAGATGCTGCCAACTTTTGGGCGGGGTCGGGGGCGTGAAACTCACGCCGCCTGTGTCGCCTTGGCCAGCGCCTGCACCTTGGCCAGCGCCGCGCCGCTGTCGATGCTCTGCCGCGCCCGTTCGACCCCGTCGCGCAGGTCCGTGGCCTTGCCCGCGATCACCAGCGCGGCGGCAGAGTTCAGCAGAACCGCATCGCGATAGGCCGACTGCGCGCCGTCCAGCAGGGCGCGCATGGCCTTGCCGTTTTCCTCTGGCGTGCCGCCGACGATGTCGTCAAACGGATGCACCGGCAGCCCCGCGTCTTCGGGATGCAGTTCCGCCTCATGGATGCTGCCATCCTCTTCCAGCGCGGCGATCCAGCTGACGCCGGTGATGGTCAGCTCATCGGTGCCGTCCGAGCCATGCACCAGCCAAGCCCGTTCGGACCCCAACTGGCCCAACGTTTCGGACATTGGGCGGATCAGATCGCGGGTAAAGGCGCCAGTCAGCTGGCGTTTGACGCCCGCCGGGTTGGTCAATGGGCCAAGGATGTTAAAGATCGTGCGCGTGCCCAGTTCGGCCCGGACCGGGCCGACATGGGCCATCGCCGGGTGGTGCATGGGGGCCATCATGAAACAGATGCCGACCTCGGCCAGCGCCTTTTCCACCTTGTCGGCAGACAGCATGACCTCAATCCCCATCTGTCCCAGCGCATCAGCCGCGCCGGATTTTGACGACAGGTTGCGGTTGCCGTGCTTGGCCACGGTCACACCCGCGCCCGCCACCACAAAGGCCGTGGCAGTCGAGATGTTCAGCGTGCCCTTGCCGTCACCGCCGGTGCCGACGATGTCCATCGCCCCCGCAGGGGCGGCGACCTTGTTGCATTTCGCGCGCATGACGGCGGCGGCGGCGGCGTATTCGTCCACCGTTTCGCCCCGCGTGCGCAGGGCCATCAGTAACCCGCCGATCTGGGCCGGCGTGGCCTGACCTGCGAACAGGATGCCAAAGGCGCGTTCTGCCTCGGCGCGGGTCAGGGGGCGGTCGGCGCTGGTGCCGATAAGGGGGCGGAGATCGTCGCTCATACCGGCACCTTCAATACGTCTAGGAAATTCTGCAACATGGCATGCCCATGTTCCGAGGCGATGGATTCCGGGTGGAACTGCACGCCGTGGATCGGCAACTCACGGTGCATGAGGCCCATGATGGTGCCATCCTCCAGCTCTGCCGTGACTTTCAGTGTCTCGGGCAGGTCCGACCGTCGCACCACGAGGCTATGATACCGGGTCGCCTTGATGGGTGAGGGCAGTCCCTTGAACACGCTTGTCCCGTGGTGATGCATCAGGCCCATCTTTCCGTGTACGATCTCATCGTGCCGCACAACGGTGCCGCCAAAGGCCTGACCGATGGTCTGATGGCCAAGGCAGACGCCCAGCAGCGGCGTGCGCGTCTCTGCGGCGGCTTCGGTCAGCGCAAGGCAAATGCCCGATTGGTCCGGGGTGCCGGGGCCGGGAGACAACACAATGCCCGCCGGGTTCAGCGCCATCGCCTCTTGCACGTTCAACGCGTCGTTGCGCCAAACCTGCACGTCAGCCCCCTGTTCGCCCAGGTAATGGACGAGATTATAGGTGAAACTGTCGTAGTTATCGATCAGGAGCAGCATGGCCGGGCCTTCATCTGCAGGTTGCGGTTGCAGGGATACTGAGCGGGGACGCGATCGGGGGCTGGCGGCCCGGGGCCACGTCGCGGTATACATGCACAGGCCCTACTGGTGGCGTCAAGACCGGCAAGGGTGCAAGACTACAGGACAAAGGCGCCGGAACAGGCGCACGACAGGTCGGAGAGAGCAGCATGGCACGGGGAATTCTGTCTGGGGCGATCTGGGGCGCGGTGTTTTCTGGCGCGGGGCTGGCGGCGATCTCGCTGAACACGCCGCTGCCGGAACAGGGCGCGATGGTGCCGCCACCTGCCGGGAACGTCGACGGCAGTCTGCTGGTGGAGACGCCTGATCCGAAGCCCGATGTGAAGCCCGACCAGACGGCTGTCGCTCCGGTGCCCGGTCCGAAACCCGATCCGAAACCCGCCCCGCAGGCCGCCACGCCAGTCGTGCCGGATGCGCCCGATCCGTCAAAGCCGCGCGTGGTGGAAACGCCCGACGCCGACCCCACAGCCAAACCCGACGTGTCGAAACCGGGCGTCAGGCCGCAGCCGGAAACCGGGGTGGACCGCCCGTTGGCCCCGACAGGTACGCTGCCCGCGCCCGCTGATCCGGTGATCGCCGGGGCCGATACCGCTCCGCCGGTGCCGCCGCAGGTGGGGCTTGCGCCCGATGCGCCCGAAGGCGCGGGGCCCGATGTGTCCGATGCGCCCCGGCTGGCGGGTCAGGACTCGCCGGTTCTGCCCCCGGCGCAGGCAACGGCCCCCGGCGCGCCGCGTCCAGAGGCGCAGCCGGTCATTGTCACCGGACCGGCGCAGCCTCCGGCCCCGGTGGTGCCTGATGTGGACAGCGCCTTGATCCCCGAAAGAGCTGATCCCGCACCGGCCCCGATTCCGCAGGCCCCGGAAACCCCGTTCGCACGAAAGCCTGAACCGGTGGCACCGGCCCCTGACCCCGCAGACACCCCCCCGTCGCCAGAGATCGCCGCCCCGGCACCGACCCCGTTGCCCACCGGCCCCGCCATCGGCAAACCCGCAACGTCCCTGTTCAACCGCGCGCCGGATACCGCGCCCGACGCGACGCCTGTTCCGGACGCGGACGTGACGCTGGAGGTAGAGCGCTCCGGTCCCTTGGCGGCGCTGTCCGAGGACAGCCCGCTGGTGCGGTTCTCGGCCCCGGTGACGGTGCCGGACGGCGTGCCACGCATGGCGGTGGTGCTGGTGGACGACGGCAGCGGCCCGCTGGGACCGTCAGGTCTCAAGGCGTTTCCTTTTCCGGTCAGCTTTGCCATTTCGCCCGCGCATCCCGATGCGGCAGCGGCGGCGCAAGGCTATCGCGACCTGGGATTCGAGGTGTTGGTGCTGGGCGATATGCCCGAGGGCGCGCAGGCCGCCGATGTCGAGGTGACGATGGATGGGCTGATCCGTGCGATCCCTCAGGCGGTGGCCGTGCTGGAAGACCCCGATGGCAGTCTTCAGGACAGCCGCGAGGTGTCATCGCAGGTGGCGGCCTTCCTCGGGGACAGTGGTCACGGGTTGATCACGCAGCCCAAGGGCCTGAACACCGCGCAAAAGCTGGCGCTCAAGGACGGCGTGCCTGCGGTCACCCTGTTCCGGGATTTCGACGGCGAGGGGCAGGATGCCTCGATGATCCGGCGGACACTGGATCAGGCAGCGTTTCGGGCGCGGCAAGAGGGCGGAGTGGTCATGATGGGACGGCTGCGCGCCGACACGATCTCGGCGCTGGTGCTCTGGGGGTTGCAGGACCGCAGCGACACCATCGCGCTGGTGCCGGTGTCGGTTGTTCTGGCCGAAGCGCTGAACGACTAGCGCCAAAGCGGTTGCGAAATCGCGTTAAGGGGTTTGCAGCGCCTTTGTCACCGGCGCGGCTGACGTGTCCTGCTGTGCCCAGCCTTCCAGCACGCGCGCCAGATCGCCGTAGCCGGTGAACCGCCGCTCAAACGCCAGCCCCAGCCGTTCGGCCTGTGCCTTGGCCCGCGCGGTCAGGTCCGGGTCGTCGGTCTGTGCGAGGTAGACCAGCTTTTCATAGTTGCCAAAGTACATCTCAAGCAGTTGTGGATGCCGGTCGAGGCCCAACGGCCGCCAGACAAAGGCATCGAACTGTCGGCTCAGGAAATCGGTCAGGTAGAAGGAGGTGATCTCATCACGCGATTCGAATTGGGCCAGCCCGTCGAAAAAGGCGTAACAATGTGGGCCAGCCACCATCTCGACCCCCATCTGGTCGCAGGCGGCCTGTAACAGACCGCCGGTGCCGCAGTCGGCATAGACAACGCAGATCCGCGCATATTTCGCGCGATGGGTCTCGACCGCCGCCCGCACCGCTTCGGTGATCTTTTCGGGGTGATTGTGCAGGATGGCGGGCAGACAGGCGAGATCCATGTGATCCCAGCCGTTCAGCCGCACAAGCGCCAGAATCTCTCGCGCAAGAGCGCCGCAGGCCAATAGCAGCACGCGGCCCTCCCCGGCAGGGCGCAGGCCCTCGGCAGTCAGATGCGCATCAGAGAGATGGTCATGTGCGGGTGTCGTCATGGGGCACATGCGCCATGGCCCAACGCGCAAGCAGCGCAAGCGCGAGAAGAACGGGAATGACCGTCAAAACCCCGAAGGACGACATGGCCCAGACCGTCAGACCCGCCGCTAAAACCACGGCGCAAACGAGCAGGGCAAAGGATGTCACGGGCATCAAGGTCTCCTTCCGTACCTCTTAATATGGGCCAAAGGTGAAAAAAGAAAAAGCCCCTTTGCATCATCGTGATCGCCCGTACCGTGTGTTGACGCAATGTCAGGCGATATCCCGCGCCTGCGCGGGGGCCAGTCGGACAGCGGTGCCATAGGCCACGATTTCCGACGCGCCCTTGGCAATGGCCGAGGTCTGGACCCGCATGCAGATGACGGCATCGGCCCCCAGCGCCTGCGCCTCGGCGACCATTCGGTCCAGTGCCTGTTCCCGCGCGCCAGCCATCAGCGAGGAATAACCGGACAGCTCACCGCCAACGAGGGATTTCAGCGCCGCGACGATATCGGTTCCGACATGTTTGGCGCGCACGGTTGCGCCGCGCACAAGGCCCAGCGTTTCGGTCACGGGCCGCCCGGCGACGGTTTCGGTGGTCACGATCAGCATCAGTGGTTCATCCCGTCATAATGGTCTTCTTCGGCGTTGCCGACCCGTTCGGCGATGACGCGGTAAAGGATATAGCCCACCAGCGCGGCTGGCAGCAGGGCCAGCGCGCCAAAGGGCACCTGGAACGCCGCCAGCAGCATCGCCGCCAGCCAGAAGGTCGCGACCATGCCTGCGATCACGCAGACCAGAATCAATACGAATGTGTCGAGTTTCATGGGCCGTTCCTCCCCGGTGGCCAGAGTAGCCCCGGGGAGTGACAAAGGAAAGCGGCAGGCGGCAGAGACGGACCTTAGCCCGCCGCCATCTGGTTGTGCTTGCGGGCGATGAATTTCTTGGCGGTTTCCACCGCGACAGCCGCATCACGGCAATAGGCGTCGGCCCCGATGGCCTTGCCGAATTCCTCGTTCAGCGGTGCACCGCCCACCAGAACGATATAGTCGTCGCGGATACCCTGTTCCTTCATCGTGTCGATGACGACCTTCATGTAGGGCATGGTGGTGGTCAGCAGCGCCGACATGCCAAGGATGTCGGGCTTGTGCTCTTCCATCGCACCAAGATAGGCGTCGACGGCGTTGTTGATGCCCAGATCGACGACCTCGAACCCGGCGCCCTCCATCATCATCGCCACAAGGTTCTTGCCGATGTCGTGGATGTCACCCTTGACGGTGCCGATCACCATCGACCCCATGCGCGGCGCGCCGGTTTCTGCCAAGAGCGGCTTGAGGATGGACATGCCGCCCTTCATTGCGTTGGCGGCCAGCAGAACCTCGGGGACAAACAGGATACCGTCGCGAAAGTCGTTGCCGACGATGGTCATGCCGCCCACCAGCGCCTCTGTCAGGACACGGTAGGGGGCCCAACCGCGCTCCAGCAGGATATTCACGGCCTCCATGATCTCTTCCTTGAGACCATCATAGAGATCGTCGAACATCTGTTGGACGAGTTCCTCATCGTCCAGTTCAGAAAGGATGATGTCGTCTTCTTCGTCGGACATGACGTGATTCCCTTGCTTTGACATGCCGTGACATGCCGTCGTTACAACGACTATTCGTCGTTTTTGCAGAATTTCAATTGGTGGATTGCGACATGGAACGCTGCGGGACCGACCTTGGACACCCGGCGCGCGTAAAACTTGCACATGTTCCCGTTGTGTTCTAGTTTTTGGGCATGTCTTCGTCCGCTCGCCCTGTCGATCCTGCTCTGGCCCGTGGCCGGGCCGCGCTCAGCCGCGAGTGCGGTCGTTTTGAACGGTTGCGGCGTGAGGATGTGCATGACGGCTGGGATCTGCCGGAGGACGGAACCGTCTTTCGGACCGAGGTCAGCGAAGAGGTGCCGCGCTCTGTCGTCAGCTATGTGCGCTCGCCCGATCTGCCGTTTGACCGCTCGCTGAACCCTTACCGGGGGTGTGAACACGGGTGCATCTATTGTTTCGCCCGTCCGACCCATGCTTGGCTGGGCCTGTCTCCGGGTCTGGATTTCGAGACGCGGCTGGTGGCGCGGCCCGCAGCGCCGCAGGTCTTGGCGCGGGAATTGAGGGCGAAGAAATACAGTGTCGCGCCGCTGGCCATCGGCACCAACACCGATCCCTACCAGCCGGTTGAGCGGGACCGGGGCATCATGCGCGCCTGCCTTGAGGTGCTGCGCGACTTTCGCCATCCGGTTGCGATTGTGACCAAGGGCGCGTTGATCGAACGCGACATCGACATCCTGTCGGACATGGCGGCGCAGGGGCTGGCGCGGGTGGGGATTTCCGTCACCACGCTGGACGAGGGCCTGTCGCGCCGGATGGAACCGCACGCGCCGGGGCCAAAGCGCCGCTTGCAGGTGATCCGCAGGCTGGTCGAGGCCGGGGTGCCGGTGCGGATCATGGCCTCGCCCATGGTGCCCGCGCTGACCGATCCGGAACTGGAGTCGATCCTGAAAGCGGGCGCAGAGGCGGGGGCGACGTCCGCCAGCTGGATCATGCTGCGCCTGCCGCTGGAGGTGGCGCAGTTGTGGCAGGACTGGTTGCACGAACACTATCCCGACCGTGCGAACCGCGTGATGAACCACCTGCGCGACATGCACGGCGGAGAGGTCTATTCCTCCAAGTGGTTTGCCCGGATGCGCGGCGAGGGTCCTTATGCGGATATTGTCGCTGCGCGGTTTGCACGGGCGGCGCGGCAACTGGGACTGGACCGCAGCCAGCCGCCCCTGCGCTGTGATCTCTTTGCCCCGCCACCACAAAGCGGCGATCAACTCAGCCTGTTCTAGGCTGGGCTGCTGCCGTGCGATGATCGGGGTAGGGGACATGTACAGGCCGGGTCTAAAGGTTTCAGGATAGCGCAACCGGACCGGCGCAAGAGCTGCGCCGGGTGACGGGTGCAAAAGACAAAAACTGCGCGCCCCACCTGTTCGGCGGGGCTGCTGCTCAGGAGGTCCGCCGGCGCTTGTTGCGCCGCTCTCTTGTGGGGCCTTCGCCGTCGGTGCCGTCGCTTTCGGACGAGAACCCGCCAAGCGTCTGTGTGATCTGTTCCAGCGTGGGCCGCGGGCCGGGCTCATGGGTTTCCAGCGCCGCGCGCATCGCGCTGAGGTGCTCGGGCATGGTGCCACAGCAGCCGCCGATGATCCGCGCGCCGCAATTGCGGGCCATAAGGGCATATTCGGCCATCAGCGCGGGGGTGCCGTCATAGTGGATGTGGCCTTCGTGGTATTTCGGGATACCGGCGTTGCCCTTGGCAATGATGGGGCGTTCCGTGCCTTGCGCGACAAATCCCAGCACCGTGCGCAACAGGTCAGAGGCCCCGACACCGCAGTTTGCGCCAAATCCGATCGGCGGGTTCGGCAGCGCCTCGACCATCTTGACCATATCGGCAGAGGTCATGCCCATCATGGTGCGTCCGGCGGTGTCGAAACTCATGGTGCCGCACCAAGGCATCCCGGCATTGGTAAAGGCCTCTGCCGCTGCTTTGAACTCCTCGGGGGCCGAGATCGTCTCGACCCACAGCACATCCGCGCCGCCATCTTTCAGGCCGTGCGCGGTTTCCTCGAACATCTCGACCGCGCGTTCATGGCTGAGCGATCCCGCCGCCCCCATGATTTCACCCGTCGGGCCGACGGAGCCTGCGACGATGACCTCACGCCCGGAGGCATCCGCGACTTCGCGGCCCAGTTCGGCGGCCAGCTTGGACAGCTCATAGGCCCGGTGGCCCGCATCGTGCAATTTCAGGCGCGAGGCATTGGCGCCGAAGGAGTTGGTCAGGAACAGGTCCGACCCGGCATTGACCGCGCCGCGATACAGCGTGCGGATCTTGTCCGGTTCATTCTCGTTCCAGAACTCCGGCGCGTCACCGGATTGCAGGCCCATGTTGAAAAGATTGGTGCCCGTGGCCCCGTCCGCCAACAGCCAGTCGCGCTGTGCAAGGGCCCGGGTGAGTGCGTCGGTCATTTGTGTCGCCTTTCCGGAGGTCGTCGCCCGCGTGTTTCACATCCAAACAGCGCAGGCAAATTCATAATTATCATCATTTACATGAGGTCAGTTTGTTGCCGTGCCAATCCGGGGCAGCGGGCGGGCCGCCTGAAATGCACTGGCAGGTAGGTTGGGTCATGTCAGCAAAGCGGTGGGCATCCGGTCACCTAGGCCGACAAGCTGTGCGAGTGACCACAGGGCCGCGCGCGGAATATTGACACCCCAGGCAGCGGTTTCGCGCGCCAGAACCTTGGCTTGCTGAAACGGCGTCCGGCCGGGGTCGCGGCTGGCGCAGACATCTGCGGGCCGTCCGCTCCACGCAAATGACGCACGGGCGCGCCAGCCGTGATACGCCTCTGTCACAAGGATCAGGCGCGCGTCGACCGGCAGATCGGGGCGCGAGAACAGCGCGTTTTGCAGGGTCGACAGCGACCCTGTCTCAAGCTTTAGGTCCGTGTCGGGGATGCCCTCGGCACGGGCAATTTTCGCCAGCAGCAGTGCGTTGCTGGTGGCCTTGTCCGGTGGGCCGCCGGTCAGGTGCAACCGCGAAACCTTGGCGCGATCGTAAAGAGTGATTCCCGCGTGGATGCGGCCGGATTCTTCGGCTTGCACCCGTTTCAGATGCTCCGTGCCGCCGCCAAGCACCACGGCGATATCGTAGATTGTGTCCACTTCGGAACAGTCGCGGGTCAGCAGCGTCGATCCGGTGGTAAGCAAAAGGCACAGCGCCGTGTACAGCGCCGTGCCTTTCAGAAACCAGACCAATCGTCGATTTATTCCCACTCGATGGTTCCCGGAGGCTTCGAGGTCACGTCATATGTCACGCGGTTGATGCCCTTGACCTCGTTTATGATGCGGGTCGCGGTCTCGCCAAGGAAGTCATGGCTGAACGGGTAGTAATCCGCCGTCATGCCGTCCACGCTGGTGACCGCCCGCAGCGCGCAGGCGTAGTCATATGTGCGGCCATCGCCCATGACCCCAACGGTGCGCACCGGCAGGATCGCCACGAAAGCCTGCCAGATCTTGTCATACAGCCCATGCTTGCGGATCTGGTCGATATAGACCGCGTCCGCCTTCCGCAGGATCTCCAGCTTTTCGCGGGTGATCTCACCGGGGCAGCGAATTGCCAGACCGGGACCGGGGAAGGGGTGGCGACCGATAAAGCTGGCAGGCAGGCCCAGTTCATGACCCAGTGCACGCACCTCGTCCTTGAACAGCTCGCGCAGCGGTTCGACCAGCGTCAGGCCCATCTTCTCGGGCAGGCCGCCGACGTTGTGGTGCGATTTGATCGTCACCGACGGCCCGCCGCTGAACGACACCGACTCGATCACATCCGGGTATAGCGTGCCTTGGGCAAGGAAGCGCGCGCCTTCGATCCCGTCGGCGTATTTCTGGAACACGTCGATGAACAGCCGACCGATGATCTTGCGCTTGGTTTCCGGGTCGGACACGCCATCCAACTCGCCAAGGAACAGTTCCTGTTCCTCGGCGTGGATCACATGCAGGTTCATGTGATCGCGGAACATGCCGACGACCTCTTCGGCCTCGTTCAGGCGCAACAACCCGTGATCGACAAAGACGCAGGTCAGCTGATCGCCGATCGCCTCATGGATCAGCGCCGCCGCGACAGAGCTGTCGACCCCGCCGGACAGCGCGCAGATCACCTTGGCGTCGCCGACCTGTTCGCGGATCTTGGCAATCGCCTCTTCGCGGTAGGCACCCATGGTCCAGTCGCCCTTGAACCCGGCGGCGCGGACAAAGTTTTCGTACAGCGTGGCGCCGTTGGGTGTGTGATGCACCTCGGGGTGGAACTGCACCGCGTAGAACCGCCGCGCGGGATCGCCGGTGATGGCAAAGGGCGCGCCGGGCGAGGTGCCGAAGACCTCGAAACCGGGTGCGATTTCGGACACATGGTCACCGTGGCTCATCCAGACCTGTTCGCGGCCGGTGCCGTCCATGAACCAGCCGGTCAGCATGTCCAGCCGCTGATCGGACGGCTGCACATAGGCGCGGCCAAATTCGGAGGTGCCTTCGCCGGCAACAACCTTGCCGCCAAGGTCCTGCATCATGACCTGCTGGCCATAGCAGATGCCAAGGATCGGCACGCCCAGATCGTAGACGGCGCGCGGCGGGCGCGGGCTGCCCTCTCGGGTCACCGAATCGGGACCACCGGAAAAGATCACCGCCTTGGGGGCGAAGTCGCTCAGAAAGGCGTCGGTGACATTCTGGTAAGGGTGGATTTCACAATAGACATTCAGCTCACGCAGGCGGCGCGCAATCAGCTGCGTTACCTGGCTGCCAAAGTCGATGATAAGGAGGCGGTCATGCTGGATCTCGGTCATGCCCTCCTGTAGGCAGGACCGCCGCAAAGTTCAATGTGGCCTGTGCTCAGCCGGACAGAAAGGCATCGGTGCGGTCCAGCATGGCGGACCATGCCGGATCTTGCGGCAATAACATGTGGCTGCGGCTGTCGAGCTGGACAAATTGCGCTCCCGGCAGATGCGCGGCCAGTTTCTGACCTTGGCTCAGTGGGTGGATGGCGTCGCCCGCCGCGTGAAAGATCAGCGCGGGGATGCGCACCTTGGGCAGGTCGGCGCGGACATCGAACCGGTCGATCACCTTGCGCAGGGAGACGGCGCGCTCCGGGCTGGCGGTCGACAGTTGCATTGCCACCAGTTCAGCGCGCTGCGCGCGTGTGGCGTCGGGGGCAAACAGCGTGGCAAAGGCCTGCATGAAGGGGCTGTCCGCCTTGCCCCACCCGGCGCGGATCATCGCCAGCATGGTGTCCTCGTCCAGATCCTCTCCGGCCGTGGCGCGGTGTACGCGGCCTTCGACATAGCCGCCCACAACCACCAGCCGCCGCACCCGATCCGGCCAGCGCGCGGCAAAGCGGATGGCGACGGGGGCGGCCTGCGAGGCGGCAAACAGATCAAAACGGTCCAGCCCGGCCGCATCGGCCACCGCCGCCAGATCCTCGGCAAAGGCGTCGATCCCGGTCAGGGCGGCGTCGCGCTCTGACAGGCCGGTGCCGCGCAGATCGTAGCGGATCAACCGGCGACCGGCGGCAAGGCGGGTTATCAGCGGCCCCCACAGGGCGCTTTGCGTGTCCATTTCGAGATGCGACAGCCAATGGCCGATTCGCACCAGCGGTGGTCCCTCGCCAAGCGCGCTCCATGCGATGGCGGTGCCGTCGGAGGACAGCGCATACGACACATCGGGCGGCTGCATAACAGCGGGGGCAGGGCGCGCGTCCTGATCCAATTGTGCGACAAAGGCGAACCCCCGCCGGGGGACCGTGCGCAGAATACCCTGTTCCTTGCCGGAATCGCCCACGGCGGCGCGTGCTGCGCTGATCCGCGCGCTGATCGTCGCGTCCGAGACGGCAAGTCCCTTCCACACCACCTCGACCAGTTTGTCCTTGGAAACGACGCAGCCGCCCGACTGCGCCATGTAGGCGATCAGGTCAAAGACCTGCGGTTCCACATGCACCTCTTGCCCGGTGCGCATTAGCGTCCGCCGGTCAAGGTCGAGCGTGCAAGAGGCAAAGCGCAGGATCATGTCCCCAGTGTCCCGCGTCCGCGCGGTTTCTCAAAGGGGTTTTGCGGGCAAAAGACCAATGACAAGAGTTTCGCAAGACAATGACAAGAGCGTCTTCAAGCGGCGTCGCGGCGTCGGTGGTCAGATGATCCCATCGAAACACCAGCCGGAGTGACCGACATGACCCGCCACCCAGACACCATTCGCACCCGCCCCGACGGGTCCATCGACACCGCCTATTACATGGCCCGTGGCCGCGTGATGCGGTCCGAGGCGGCGCATGCGATGGTCCGTCCCGATCCCGAAACACCCCGCCCGCGCCGAGGCCTTGCCCGGCTGTTTGGCGGCAGCCCTGTCTGACGCGTCCGGCCCCGACCCGGGACCGGCCATCAGACCTCCCCGCGTGCCGAAAAAGGCGCCTTTCTGCGGTGCGCGGGGAGCCTAGCCCATCGAATGCGATTTATCGCGCCCGCGCTGCCGCCCGCGCGCCACGTCCGTCCGCCAAGACCAGAGCGCCATGCCAGCGGCGGCCCCGATGTAGATCACCCCCGCGACGACCAGAACTTCGCCCGGGACCGGACCGACATCGGCGCGGGTCATGGCGTCGTCCCAGCTTTCAACGGCGGTCGGATGCACCGCCAGTTTGCCAGCAAAGGCCAGCGACTGGATCAACAGAATCCACAGATAGTTGGACCGGATTCGCCGCCCCACCGCCGTCATCAGCGTGACGTGATAGCGCGGGGTGACATAGTCCTGCGACAGCGTCTTTTGCCAGCGATCCTCAAGGTGCAGATCGCCGTCGTCCAGCATCGGCGCATAGAAATGTTGTTCCATCCAGCGGCAGCGCGCGCGCCAGACGTTGAAATAACGATAGCGCCGCGCCTCCAGCATCAGAAACAGCAGGATCAGAACCCCCACCAGAACCAGCGGCAAAGGTGAGGAATCCGGCGAGGCAAAGCTGATCGACAGTGCCACACCCAGCGTCACCACAGCCCAGTTTGTCGTTGTGTCCAGACGCGTCCGCCAGATCGTGCTGCGATAAACCTCGCCACGATAGAGATGGGCAACGGCGGTGATCTCGGACGCGCTGAGCGTCTTGCGCTCTGGTTTGAGTCCCGCGTCTGGCCCGGCGTTTGGCCCGGCGTTTGGCGATGTCTCTTGTTCGGTCAGGGCGGCCTCTCCTCCCATGGTGCTGGCCTCCTTTCTTTTTTCCCACTCTGGCGCGAAGTGGCGCGCAGGTCAAAGACGCGGTGAAAGCGGCTTGCGATTCCCGGTGCCACGGGATCGGATGTACAGGGACCATGACAAGGGGCAGACCAGATGCGGGTACTGACGGAATTCGGGATGGGCACGTCGCTGCGCCGGGGCGACTACACAGAGGCGGCGGCGCGGGCGCTGCGCGATGCGCTGTGGAAGTCCTCGATCAACGCGGCAGAGTGGCTGGGCCGCGAAAAGGCAGAGATGCGCTTGCAGGTGCAGATCGCCGTGCAAAAGCCCGAGGCCGTGGATGCGGCGGAACTGGCTGGGGTGTTCCCCTATGGCGCGGCGGATATTTCGGTCGGCTTTGGCGGGCTGGATGTGCCGCGCCCCGAAGGCGTCGGCAATCCGACGATCCTTGCCCACGCGGCGATCACCGTCACCTTTGCAAAGGATGCGGCATGACACAGCGACTGATTGTGCAGATGGGCATGGGGGTCGGTGACACGATCAGCGATGCCGCCACGCGGGCGATTGCGGATGCTCAGGGCCGTGCGCGGATACATATAGAGGCGCCCTTTGCCACCCGCCTGACGCTGGGCCTGCCGCAAGAGGCAAAGGTCGACCCCAGCGATCTGGCGCGGGCCTTTGGCACCTCTGACGTGGAACTGCACGTGGTTGCGGGTGGAATGCACCTGCCGCAACCCGGCGGAGGCGCGCTGTTTGTCGTCAGCGCCGCGATTGAGGTGTTCCCGCAGACCCTGCCCGCGCAGGAGTGACCCCTGCCGCCTGTCGGGCGGGCCAGTGGCCCCGCCCGACGGGCCGGTCCCCTACCAGTTGTAGGTCAGGCCGATAGCGATTTCGTCCTGCGACATGCGTGCCTTGACGTTCTGCGGCACACCGGTCAGCGCGGGGTTGACGCCTTCGATTGCATTGTCAAAAGCATGGGTCCAAGACCCGGTGACCCCCCAGCGGTCGTTGATCTTGTAGGATGCGCCGAGCGAGGCATGCCATTGCGGCGTCGCCGGGGTCAGGCTGTTGAGCACGGCGTTCTTGCCCTCGGCGAATGCGCTGGCGTGGCTGACCCCGCCGCGCAGGGTCCACTGGCTGTTGTGCCGGTAGATCGCCCCGACCCGAAAGATGTCCATGTCTTTCCAGCCAAAGCCGATGCCGTTGTCGGCCCCCAGCGGGCCGTTGGGCGGCGCATTTGGGTTGGAAATGGCGGCGATATCGCCATAGAAAATACGTTGATATTCCGCCGTAAAGGTCCATTTTTGCAGCTCTTTCGGCGAATAGGCCAAGCCGATCGTGGCCGACCCCGGAATTTCAAACCCGCCCTGTTCCGCAAAAAGGCCCGCGTATTTGTCGAACTTCTGCATCTTGATGCGTGTCCGGTAGGAGGCACCAAAGGCAAACTCGGAGGTTGGTTCCCACAGCAGGCCAAAATTCGCCCCCCATCCGTGGGACCAGTCATCGCCCCTGTTCGTCACGTTGGCCGGATCAATCGACAGGCCTGCAAATGCTTCGAGCCCGGTGGCGCTGAACCGCTGCACCGCAAGGATGGGCGAGACACCGACCGTCACCTGATCCGACAGCTTGTAGGAGAAGTTGACGCTGATAAAAGCCTGTTCAAGGTTGACGCCCAGCGGGCTGGACCCGGCCCCGAACCCGGCAAAATAGTTGGTGTCATATTCGGTGTTCATGCCGCCATTGCCGAACAGAAAGGCCCCGACCGTCAGTCGGTCGTTCAACACCCAGTTGGCCCCGCCGCAGGGGATCAGGAAATAGTCGTTCTTGCTCTTGTAGGTGCCGGGGGTCAGTGGACCGCCGGCGTCAATCTCGACCGACCGATCCGGCAGGAAATGAGTCAAGCAGATCCCCGCCTGATTGCCGACTTTATGGCCCATGGCCGGGTTCTGCGCGAGGCCCAGAACGCCGGTGGGTACAGCCACACCGGCCCCGGCCATCCCCTTGGACGCGCCGCCATATCCGTTCGCGAAATAGCCGTTTGTCGCCAGTGCCGGGCTGGCGGCAAGGCCGCAAAAAGCAAGTGCGCAGGCCGAGGGGCCGCGCAGTTTCCGATGCAACATAAGTAGAGTCCCTCCCAAACCCGCTGCCGTTGCCCGGCACGCGGAGTGGCCGTTTTTGTATTGTTTCTCTCGGAGGTCTCGAAAGAGACATTCCGATAACATGATATTATGAGAATGGAATATTATTTGTCACCTGTTTTTGTGATCAGGTGGTTTCAGGTGTCGCGGCTGCCGCAGTCGTTGCCGGGCCCGGACCATCGCCTTGGCCGTTCCCGAAGCAGCAGGGCGGAAGAGGAGACTCTGGCACGCGCTTGCGCCTACATGACAGCAATATGTCGCTTTTTCCTGCCAAGCGCCGCAATCGCGCCAAAGCGGTCGGCGCGAAGCGAGTAGATACAGACCACATCCATTCCGGGCGTTTTTGTGCGCCCATTTCGGTCGAGGACGACAGATGGCAGACGTGGCAGCGCGCAAACGGACACGGGGCGGCGGCGGTGCCGCGCGTCGGGCGGAACGGACCTCGGTTCAGGTGGAAACGGCGAAGTACATCGAGCGCAAGATCCCGAACCTTGAAATCCTCGACGAGGCGGCTCTTCAGCTGATCGAGGACCACGCCGAACAGGTTCTTGAGGAAATCGGCGTCAACTTTGTCAACAACCCCGCCGCGTTGGACCGCTGGCGCGCCGCCGGTGCCCATGTGGACGGTGAACGGGTGCGCCTGCCGCGTGGGCTTGCCCGCGAGTTGATCAAGACCGCGCCCGCGCAGTTCACGCAACACGCGCGCAACCCCGAACGCTCTGTCGAGATCGGCGGCAAGAACCTTGTGCTGGCGCCAGTCTACGGTCCGCCCTTCGTGCGCGATCTGGACGGCGGTCGACGCTATGCCACGATCGAGGATTTCCGCAAGTTCGTGAAGCTGGGGCAGATGTCGAAATGGCTGCACCACTCTGGCGGAACGGTATGTGAGCCGACCGACGTGCCAGTGAACAAACGCCATCTTGATATGCTGCTGGCGCACATGACCCTGTCGGACAAACCCTTCATGGGATCAGTGACCGAACCCAGCCGCGCGCAGGACAGCGTGGACATGTGCAAGATCCTGTTCGGTGAAGAGTTTGCCACCAACAACGCGGTGATGACCTCGCTCATCAACATCAACTCGCCGTTGACCTTTGACGACGTGATGATGGGCGCGCTAGAGGTCTACTCGGCGAACATGCAGGCCTGCATCGTCTCACCCTTTATCGTCGGCGGTGCGATGGCGCCGGTGTCGGTCGCCGGTACGCTGGTGCAGGTGCTGGCCGAGGTGCTGGCCGGTGTCGCCTATTCGCAACTGGTCCGCCCGGGCGCTCCGGTGATCTTTGGTGCCTTTGTGACTTCGATCGACATGAATTCTGGTGCGCCCACATTCGGCACGCCCGAGGCGTCGCAGATCACCTATGGCGCAGGCCAGTTGGCGCGCCGCCTGAACCTGCCGTTCCGGTCGGCGGGGTCGTTCTGCGGGTCGAAACTGCCCGACGCGCAGGCGGCCTATGAGACCGCGAACTCGCTGAACATGGGGCTGCTGTCAGGTGTGAACTTCATGCTGCACGCCTGTGGCTGGCTCGAAGGCGGGTTGGTGTCGTCTTTCGAGAAGTTTGTGATGGATGCCGATCAGCTTGGCACGCTGCACAAGATGGCGCAGGGCGTCACCGTCGATGAGGACAATCTGGCGATGGACGCGATCCGCGAGGTTGGACCGGGGGGGCACTACCTTGGCTGCGCCCATACGCAGGCCAATTTCAAGACCGCCTTCTGGCGGTCTGAACTGCTGGACTACAAGCCCTATGAGACTTGGTCAGAGGAAGGCGCGCGCGACACCGTTGCGCTGGCCAGCGCGCGGGTGCAAAAGCTCATCGACACCTATCAGCAGCCGCCGCTTGACCCGGAAATCCACGCGGCGCTACATGCCTATGTCGCGGAAAAGAAGGCCTCGATGCCCGACGCCTTTGCCTGAGGCGTCGCGCGGTTTCCAAGGCAGGGGTGGCCTTAATAGGCCGCCTCGCGCAGGATGCGGGCCTCACCCATCATCGCGGTCAGCACTTCGACATGGCGGCTGACTGAATAGGCGGCATCGTCCTTGAGCCGCTTGTCGTCCAGATCCGCCTCCATCTCCATCAGCCGCATCAGCGCGGCACCGGGGCGGGGCAGGGCGCCATAGCCGATCAAACGATGCAGGTGCGGGTTGCGCCGGTAGTCCTGCGCTCCGATCCGGGAGGCCCGGATAAGGATTCGCGGGCGGCGCAGATCGTTCAGCAATCCCAGAATGTCTTTCATGTCGTCGCTCCTCGCTTGATGCGGATATGAGGCGACTATGCACAGCTTTGGCGGGTGTTGCGTTCAGGGCGTCCGCGCCGAACGCCGGCTTCAGACCTGGTTTAAGATTCTCATAAGCAATCAATTTTGCGATGTTTGTTAACTCAACAGTAACAGGCACACGCCTAGGTTGCGACTATAGCCATTGGGGATAAATCTGTGGAAAACGCCCTTGTTACGATCTGCGCACATGTGTGACACGCACGCCCTCACCCCGGCAGAACCCCTGCCGAACTGGGTGCCAGAGGCGGCGCGCGTCTATCTTGCGCATACCGAACAGGGGTGCTCGATCAGGGAACTCGCGCGGCAAGCTGGGTGCCACGCGTCGACCGTCCTGCGCCAGGTGCGCAGGATCGAGACCCGCAGGGACGATCCTCTGATAGATGCGGCTTTGTGCAACCTGGGGGCGGCCGGACCAGAAAGTCCGGCGCAAGAGACCAGAAAGGACACGGATCCGATGAACGCTGCCACCACCCCTATGCCGCCGGACGAGACGACACTCGCCCGAGAGGCGAGGCGCGTGTTGCGCCGAATGTGCGAAAGCGGCGCTGTTCTGGCCGTGGCGGCCGAAATGGACAAGGCCGTCGTGGTGCGCGACACCGGAGACGGGGGAAACACCCGCACCGCGGTTATCGATGTGGCCGTTGCGCAGGCAATGGCGCTGAAAGACTGGATCGCCTGCGAGGCACCGGGCCGAATCTCGCGCTATCGCATCACGGCGGCGGGGCGCGCCGCGCTCAACCGGCTGGTGGCCGAACAGGAAAATCGCGTGCGCGGCTTTGCCGAGGCGCAGGCCGGATTCGACACCGGGCGCGCCGCAGAGGCCGCGCTGGATGAGGTTGAACGCGACCCGCGCGCTCGCAAAGGGCGCTATATGTTGGCCGAAAGCCCGCTGACTGCCCTGTCGCGGCGGCGTGGCAAAGACGGTGAACCCTTCTTGTCGGATGTTCTGATCGCCGCCGGCGAGCGTCTGCGCGAGGATTTCGAACTGGCGCAGATGGGGCCGCGCACGGCGCAGAACTGGGACCAGTTCCTGATGGCGGGTGTGTCTACGACACCGGGGAACGGCGACGACAGCGGGGCAGCGGCGCAAGAGCGCCTGCAGGCCGCGCTGCGCGACCTTGGCCCCGGTCTTGGCGACGTGGCGCTGCGGTGCTGCTGTTACCTTGAGGGTCTGGAGACCACCGAACAGCGTCTGGGCTGGTCGGCGCGCTCGGGCAAGATCGTGCTGCGGATTGCGCTGCAACGCCTGCGCCGTCACTACGAAGAACGCGCCAAGGGCGGCGGCGATCTCATCCGCTGAGGCGGCGCTCTGCACAGCGGACAAACCGATAGGGCATCCAACGCATGGCCCCGGAGCGGCAACACGCCACTCCGGGGCCTAAGTCTTTGAAACACCTGAGGTTGGTGCAGGGGGACACTCGCTACGTTTGGGGATAGGCCACATACCCTGCGACCAGGTACACTAGAAACGCCCCCTGCATTCCGGTATTAAGACCTAATCCGTCTGCACATGAGGGGAAAATTCCGTGCGCGATCTCAAAATGCCCGCCGAACGCCACCCGGAAAAGGCCCATCGCCCCGACAACGCCCAACCGAAAAAGCCTGCATGGATTCGTGTAAAGGCCCCGGGCGGTGAGGGATACGCCGCCACCAAACGCATCATGACCGAAAATAACCTGGTGACCGTCTGCCAGGAAGCTGGCTGTCCCAACGTCGGCGAATGCTGGAGCCAGGGCCACGCCACCATGATGATCATGGGGGAAATCTGTACCCGCGGCTGCACTTTCTGCAACGTCGCCACGGGTCGCCCCGATACACTGGACACGTTTGAGCCGGGCAGGGTGGCCGATGCGGTGCAAAAGCTGGGGCTGAACCACGTTGTCATCACCTCGGTCGACCGTGACGATCTGGACGATGGCGGGGCCGAACATTTCGCCCAGACCATCCGCGCCGTGCGCCACCGTGCGCCGGGCACGACGATCGAAATCCTGACCCCCGATTTCCTGAAATGCGGCCCCGAGGCGCTGGAAATTGTCGTCGCTGCCAAGCCGGATGTCTTCAACCACAACCTTGAAACCGTGCCCGGTCTTTATCCAGAGGTGCGGCCCGGCGCGCGCTATTTCCACTCGCTGCGGCTGTTGCAGCGGGTCAAGGAACTGGACCCGTCGATCTTTACCAAGTCCGGGATCATGGTTGGTCTGGGTGAGGATCGCCAGTCGGTGACGCAGGTCATGGACGACATGCGCGCGGCAGATGTCGATTTCCTGACCATCGGCCAGTATCTGCAACCGACCTCGAAACACCACCGAGTCGACCGATTCGTGACACCCGAAGAATTTGCGGCCTATGAAAAATCAGCCTACGGCAAAGGGTTCCTGATGGTCTCTGCCACACCTTTGACCCGGTCGTCTTACCATGCGGGCGACGATTTTGCCCGCCTGCGCGACGCGCGACAGGCCAAGCTGGCGCGCAACTGATCACTTAGATCACCGGCCAAGACACAGCGAATCGCCCGGGCATTGTCCGGGCGTTTTTGGTTCCGTCGTGATGTGAAAAGTCGCAAAGCGCTTCGGGCCGTCGCCGGCCCGAAGCGGAAAGGTCACTCACCAAGCGGCGGCAATGCCTTGATATAGGCCGCAACCGCGTTGCGATCCTCTGCGGACAGGTGTGAAAAGTTCTCCACCACCTCGGCCATATGGCCACCCACGGCATCAAACGTGGGGGTGAAACCCGATTCGAGGTAATAGGCCACGTCTTCTGCCGACCAGTCCAGTTTGTCCGGCGTCAGCGGTGGGATCGTACCCTTGCCCGACGGATTGGGAGCGCCGCCCATCCACCGGCCTTTGTCCAGCGCGCCCACCGGGTTACGCGGGGTATGGCATTCCGCGCAGTGGGCCAGCGTCTCGACCAGATAACGGCCGCGCTCGTTGCCGTTCGCCTCCATCACGTAGTCATCCGACATGAACAGGAACTTCCAGCCACCGACAGAGCGCCGGATGTTGAACGGAAAGCCCACGTCATGCGGTTTGCTGGGGACATCGCTGGCAGGCAGCGTCTGCACATAAGACCAGAGGTCGACCAGATCCTGATCCGCCATCTTGGTGTAGGCGGTGTAGGGAAAGGCCGGGTAGTAATGCTGCCCCTTGGGATTCACGCCGCGCGTCACCGCGTTGGCGAATGCCTCTAGGGTCCATCCACCGATACCTTCCTCGGGGTGGGGCGAGATGTTGGGCGCGTAGAACGTGCCAAAGTCCGACACGAACTCCATCCCGCCGGTCAGCACCAGCTTGTCCTCAGCCCCCTTGGTGTGGTGGCACGAGGCACAGCCCGCAGCGGTGAACACCGTTTCCCCGCGCGCCGCATCGCCGGTCAGACCGTTGAATTTGGCCGCATCGACGCGGTCCGGGGCCGTGACCCACAGGCCGATCCCGGCGCCGACAATCGCCGCCAGGACCACAAGTTTCAGGAACGTGCGCACCGGGGCTTACTCGGGCGCGCGGTACGTGTCGTGGCAGGCTTTGCAGGCGCCGCCGAGTGCGCCCATGTTGGGGCCGATGGCGTCTTTGCCGGTGCCGGCGACAGCGGCCATGGCTTCGGCTGCGGTGCCAAAGTCAGCCCATTTGGCCATCACGTCGTCGATGTTTCCCCAAATGGCGGGCAGGGCGCGGGTGCCGTCGATCGAATCGGCGTCCGACCCTTCGGGCCACATGGCCATCTGAGAGATCTTTGACACCGCAACCAGCGAATCGGCGGCGGCCTGTGCGGCCTCTGCGTCATAGTCCACGGACCCGCGGGCCATGCCGCCAAGAACGCCGAGGTTCAGTGCCATGATGTTAAACTGGCCCTGACGCGCCTTGACCGGCTGCGGAAGATCCTGAGCGAAGGCGGGGGCTGCAAAAACGGCCAGTGCGGCCAATGCGGTAAACGAGGATTTCATGGGTATCTCCCTGTGTTGAATACCTGCAGCATAATATCGCAGGCGATTGTGACAATCACATTCTTGTTTCCACGATCTATCCCTTCCTTCGCAAGACAATAACGCGTGACGCCGTGCCTTCTTGCGGCGTTTGACCGGGACAGGGCGACCTGTCTATCCTTGCTCCAGCGATATTTTTCATGAGGTCCATTATGTTCCGTCCCCTTGCCGCGCTGATCGCGCTCTGGCCGCTGGCCGCCCCGGCGCAGGGCGCGCTGGACACGCCCGTTCCCCCCGCGCTGGCCGAGGCCCGCGCCCAATGGTTGAACGGGCGCTATGACGGCATCTGGGACACGGTGCGCAGTGCGGCCGAGGACGGGCACCCGGTGGCGCAGAACATCCTTGGCGCGGGACTGACGGAAAAGGATAGCGGGCAGGGGCTGGCCTATGACCCGGCTGCGGGGCTGGAGTGGTACAAACGCGCCGCCGCACAGGGCTTTGCCCGCGCGCATTTCAACATGGCGCTGTTCTGGCAGAACGATCACACCGGTTTTGGCATCGACTATGCCAAGGCCCGCGCAGAGGCCGAAGCGGCCATCGCGCTGGATTACCCGCAAGCCTACAACATCCTAGGTGACATGGCCCACCACGGGCGCGGCATCCCGGCGGACAAGGCGCAGGCGCTGGGGTGGTATCGCAAGGGCGCGGACGCGGGCACCTTCAACGGGCTGCGCGAGGTCGGCTATGCCTACTACCACGGCAATGGCGTGGCGCAGGACGTCGACCTGTCACGCCTCTACCTCGAACGCGCCGTGGCGGCGGGCGACAAGAAATCCATCCCCGATCTCGCCTGGCTGTACGAGGGCAACGACGGCATCGCTCAGGATCTGGTGAAATCATGGCTGCTCTACCGGTTGGGCGTCGAGCGCGGGGTGCCCAAGGCGGCCTATGAACTTGGCCTGTTCATCGCATGGGAGGAGTACAAAGGCGTCTGGCACGATCCGGTGCAGGGCTATGGCTACTGCCTCTTGGCCATCGACTGGGGCCATACCCTCAGCGACAGCGACATCGCCGAGGAATGCGAAATTCTGGCCCAGGATCTTGACGCGGACCAGCGCGCCGCCGCCCGCAGCTTTGCCGACGACATCAAGACCCGCTAGGCGATCAGTCGGTAAACCGCACCTTGCCGATATAGGGCAGGTTGCGGTTCCGCTGGGCAAAGTCGATGCCGTAGCCCACCACAAACTCATCGGGGATCTCGAACCCGGTCCAGTCCGCCCGCACCTCGACCTCACGCCGCGTCGGCTTGTCCAGCAGCGCGATCACCTTCAGCTTGCGCGGCGCGCGCGCCCGCAGCAGGTGAATGACGTGATGCATGGTGAACCCGGTATCGACGATATCCTCGACCACCAACACGTCGCGCCCCTCGATCCCGCCGCGCAGGTCCTTGAGGATGCGCACCTCGCGGCTGCTCTCCATCGCATCCCCGTAAGAGGACGCCTCAAGGAAATCCACCTCCACCGGCAGCTTCAACTCGCGCACCAGATCGGCGATAAAGACAAAGCTGCCGCGCAGCAGGCCCACCACCACCAGCTTGTCGGTGTCCGCGAATTCGCGGTCGATCTGCCGCGACAGCGCCTCGATTCGTGCGGCAATCGACTTGGCAGAGATCATCTCATCTACGACATAAGGACGCTGTGTCATGGCTTTCCCTTGAAATCCCGGGCGCACAATACGAAATCCACCGCCATTGTCAGTCCCGAAAAGAGCGACATGCCGACCCACTCAGAGACCCGAAAGCTGCCCTATACCGCCCAGCAGATGTACGATCTGGTGGCCGATGTGGGATCCTATCACGAATTCCTGCCGTGGACGGCGGCGGCGCGCATCCGCTCGCGTGAGGACAAGGGCGATCATGAGGTGATGCTTGCGGACCTCGTGATCTCGTTCAAGGTCTTCCGGGAAAAATTCGGCAGCCGCGTGACGCTGTGGCCGGGCGAAAAACGGATCGACACGGAATACCTTGACGGTCCGTTCAAGCACATGATTTCCAAATGGAAATTCCGCGACGTCGAGGGCGGGACAGAGGTCGATTTCTTCGTCGATTTCGAATTTCGCAACCGTATCCTGCAAGGGGCCGCAGGCATGTTCTTTTACGACGCCATGCAGCGCATCGTGCGCGCGTTTGAACGCCGCGCGGCAGAGCTGTACGGATAGCCGCGCCCCGCGGCACAACCCCTCAAGACCGCTGCCATACCGGCCACAAAACGCATCCCGTCCCGGGCCTGATCCGGGACCTCGCGGAGGCCCGCGCCGCCCCCCGCCCGTTAACCAGAAACAAACGTTTCGGCCCCGCTGCCCCCGAATTGCCCGATTCCCGGCCCATGTCTTACCCAGTCGTTACCAACGGGAACCGGAGCTATGCCCGCCGTCTTCAACATTGCAGCCCTGCTTTTGCCCCAGACGCAGACCCTCGGGATGCCACAGGCGGCGAAATCCGCCGCCCGTCTGGTGCCGCAAAGTCAGGCGCAATTCGCCGCTCAGGCCACGCCGAGCGCCGCCGCCCCCTTTGGCGCGGGCACGCCGATGGCCACCGGGGCCGTCCTGCCGCCCTCCGCTCAACTGCCCGTGCCCGCGCCGCCGCCCGTCGTCTCGACCAATCAAACCGGGTTGATCGCCGCCGCCGCCATCAACGGGCTGGACCGCGCGCCCGACGACCGACAGCGAGACCCGCATCAGAACGGCCGCGACCACAGGCCCGCCCTGCCTGACAATCGCGCAAAACCGCGCGCCACATCCGCCGCGCAAGAGGTTGTGCCAAAGGGGTTGCCCGGCGGTCCGGCCCCCGCTGCCACCGGCGGCACCACCCGACAGGCCGCGCCCGGCTACGGCGCCGCGCGCATGGCCCTGCACGGCTGACTTTACCTCGCCGTACATCCCGGTAGTGTCGCGCCCGGACCACAGACCGGAGCGCGCCATGACATCTCCCTTTACCCCGATCATCGACGCCGCCCGCGCCGCCGACACCGATACGGCCCGCGCCATCATGGCGCTGTCGGCGCTGGACTGGGCGGCCTGCGGCATCGCCGGACAGGCAGAGCCGGTCGCGCGCCTGACCCGCGCCCTGATTGAGGATGAGGGCGGCGCGCCACAAGCCAGCCTGATTGGCGGCGGTCGCGCGCCGATGCGCGGTGCTGCGCTGGTCAATGGCGCGACCTCACATGCGCTGGACTATGACGACACCCATTTCGCCCATATCGGCCACCCGTCCGTGGCCGTCCTGCCCGCCGCGCTGGCAGTCGGTGAGCGTTACGCCAAGACCCTGCCGCAGATCCTTGACGCCGCCCGCCTTGGGGCAGAGGCCTCGATCCGGTTTGGCCTGCGCTTTGGCCGCAGCCATTATCAGGCGGGCTATCACCAGACCGCCACCGCCGGGGCCTTTGGCGCGTGCCTCGCCGCTGCGCAACTGATGGATCTGACCGAAGACCAGACCCTCCATGCCCTCGGTCTCACCGCGACCCGCGCCTCTGGCCTGAAATCGCAATTCGGCACCATGGGCAAACCCTTCAACGCCGGGATCGCCGCGTCAAACGGGGTCGAGGCGGCGTGGCTGGCGGGGCAGGGCTTCATCTCCAACCCCGACGCGCTGGACACCACCAACGGCTTTGTTCAGACCCACATCTGCGACGGTGAGACGACACAGCCGCCCGGCGCGCTGCTGGAAACCCTCAGTCACAAATACCACGCCTGCTGCCACGGTCTGCACGCCACGCTAGAGGCGCTGGCCCTGTTGCCGCGCCCCGACGCAACACAGGTCAAAGCGATCACCATCACCACCCATCCGCGCTGGCTGACCGTCTGCAACATCGCCGCGCCGCGCACCGGGCTTGAGGCGAAATTCAGTTATCGCATGGTTGCCGCCCTCGCGCTGCTGGGCCATGACACCGCCGCGCTGGACACCTATTCGGACGCGCTCTGCGCCGATCCGCAGATCACCGCCCTGCGCGACCGCGTGACCGTGCAAACCGACGACACCCTGAAGGAAACCGAGGCCCTGGTGACGCTCGACACCGACGGCAGCTATGAGGCGCATTTTGATCTTGAGGCCCCGATCCCGTTGGAGGCCCGCGCCGATCGCCTGCGCGCCAAGGCGGCGGCATTGGTAGGAACCGACTCCGCCGCCGCCCTCTGGCAGGCAATAGAGTCCGGTGATCGCGCAGCATTCAGCGCCGAAATCGCCGGGTGATTTGTCGGCGTATTTTGGGGCGAGATGTTAACGAGCCGTTAAAACGCCTCTGTAACCCCTTGATTTTACGAGAGCCGTTTCCTGTCCACGCGTGGACAAAAAAACGGGCCCCGCAGGGCCCGCTTTCAAATCGCACCCGTCAGGGATCAACTCGCGTGATCATAGGCCCGCTCACCATGCACGGCGATGTCGAGGCCATTGACCTCGGTCTCATCATCGACCCGCAGCGGCGTGATCGCCTTGACCACAAAGATCAGTACCACGGTCACCACCACGGTAAAGACCCCGACCACCGCCAGCGACCCCAGCTGCGCCACCCATGACCCTAGCCCAAAAACGGCAATCATGATCGTCCCAAAGATCCCGCCGACGCCGTGGACCGCAAAAACATCCAGCGTATCGTCGATCTTCATCTTGTTGCGGATCAGATTGACCGCCTCCTGACACAGGATGCCCGCGACAGCGCCGATGATCAGCGCCTGCACCGGCCCGACAAAGCCCGATGCCGGGGTGATCGAGGCAAGCCCCGCAATCGTCCCCGTCACCATGCCCACCATCGACGACTTGCCGAACTTGATCCGCTCCCACAGCGCCCAAGACAGCGAGGCCGCCGCCGCCGACAGATGTGTGACAGTCAGCGCCATGGCCGCGCCTCCGTCCGCCGCCAGTTGCGAGCCACCGTTAAAGCCGAACCACCCAACCCAGAGCATCGCCGCCCCGATCATCACGTAGCCGGGGTTGTGCGGCGGTGTGGTATGGTTCTTGCGCGGCCCCAAAAAGAACGCGATCAACAGCGCCGCTAGGCCCGCCGTCTCGTGCACCACGATGCCGCCCGCGAAATCCTTGACGCCGTTGTCACCAAAGATACCGCCATCGGCCAGCATCCCGCCGCCCCACACCCAATGGACAACTGGCGCGTAACACAGCAGCATCCAGAGGCCCGAGAACAGCAGCACAAAACCAAAGCCAACCCGCTCGACATAGGCACCGACAATCAGCGCAGGTGTGATGATCGCAAAGGTCATCTGGAAGGCAAAAAACAGCACCTCGGGCAGGGTGCCCGCCAGCGTGTCGGCGGTGATCCCGTTCAAAAAGGCCTTGTCCAGCCCGCCCCAGATCGCGTTCCCCTCGCCGAAGGCGATGGAATACCCGACCACAAACCACAGCACGCTCATCAGGCAGGCGATGGCGTAGCAATGCATGAAGACGCTCAACACGTTTCGTGACCGCACAAGCCCGCCGTAAAACAGCGCCAGCCCCGGCAATGTCATGAACAGCACCAGCGCCGTTGCCACGATGATCCAGGCGGTATCCGCTCCGTTCATATCCCTCATCCCTCCGTTTGATTGGCGGGCAAAGTGCGGATTTCCACTGCGGAAAAAAGCAGCATGAGGCATTTTCGTGGGTCAAAATCCCATCAATTTAGAAACTGCCCTAATATTGGGCTTAAATATCCATTCGTGACTTAAATTTTAGCGCAAAGAGGATGGCTGCGTTGGCTCACTTGCCATGGGAAAGTGAGCCTTTGTGACAGAATTGAGAGCCTGAAAAATGTGCATCGGGCTGAGGCCGGGCCGCTTCGGACGCAATGCTTTCGAGTGGCGGAGGGTCTGGGAGGGCGACGAGGTGGCGCCCAGAAACCCAACCCAAGACGGACAGATGCCGTGCTCAGTCCAGCCCTGACAACAGCAGGTGCAACGCGTGGTCCGTTGCCGCCGCACGCACCTCTGCGCGACCCAAGGCCCCGTGATCGATGGTCTGGGCCGTGACGCCCTTTGCCGTCGCCAAGCCGTAGCAGACCCGCCCCTCGGGCTTGAATTCGGACCCACCCGGTCCTGCAATTCCGCTGATGGCGACCGCCACATCGGCCCCGGCCGAAGCGCGGGCGCCCACAGCCATCTCGCGCACAACTTCTTCGGAGACCGCGCCATGTGCCTCCAGCGTAGCGGGGGACACGCCCAGCATCTCGGTCTTGGCGCGGTTGGAGTAGGTCACAAATCCGCGCTCGAACACCGCCGATGAACCGGCGATATCGGTGATCGCAGCGGCGACCTTGCCGCCGGTACAGCTTTCGGCGGTGGTGACGGTCTGGCCCGTTCGGCTCGCCACCTCGACGATCTGGCGTGCGGTGGTCACATCAACATCCCATGCGAAATTCCGGCCAGAACCACCGTGATCAAACCGGCTAAGATGCCCGCCAACACGTCGTCCAGCATCACACCCAGAGGCGTGCCCATACGGTCAACGTGGCGGATGATCCAAGGCTTCCAGATATCGAACAGGCGGAACAGCACAAAACCGGCGATCCAGCCGGGCCACAGCCGCCAGAGATCGACTGACATCAACATCGCGCCGTAACTTACTGGAAAAAGGGCGATCCACTGGCCAACAAGTTCGTCGATCACAACCCATGACGGGTCTTCACCATGGCCCTCGGCGGTCAGCTTGCGCACCGCGATCCAACCCAACCCAAAGGCAATCACGGTCAGAGCCAACAGCAGCCAAAAGCCGCCGATCATATGCACGCCGTAGGCCAGCGGCAGCGCCGCCAGTGACCCCCAGGTGCCCGGCGCGGGGCGCAGATACCCGACGCCGCCCAGCGATGCCAGCCATCTCATGACGCCACCAGTGTTGCAGTGGCCAGCGCGGCGATGCCTTCTTCGCGGCCGGTAAAGCCCAACTGCTCTGAGGTTGTCGCCTTGATCGAGATACGCGTGCTGTCCAAATCCATGATCTCCGACATTTTCAATGTCATTTCAGCGGCATGCGGGCCTATCTTCGGACGTTCGCAGATCAGCGTCAGGTCGATGTTGCCGATCGCAAAACCGCGCGAGCGGGCCAGATCAACCGCGTGGCGCAGGAAAATCGCGCTTGCGGCCCCTTTCCACTGCGGGTCCGAGGGTGGAAAATGCCGACCGATGTCGCCCTCGGCCAATGCACCATAGATGGCGTCCGTGATCGCGTGCATGCCGACGTCGGCGTCCGAATGGCCCTTGAGTTTGTGCGTATGCGGCACCTCGACGCCGCAGAGGATGACGTGGCTGCCGTCCTCGAAGGCGTGCACGTCGAAGCCGTTGCCCAGGCGAATATCCATTTGTCCTCGTAACTGTCTGGTCGCGCGCGAAAAATCTTCGGGCGCGGTGATTTTCAGGTTGGCCTCATCCCCCGGCACAATGGCCACGTCCATGCCCGCCGCCCGGGCGACGGCGACATCATCGGCCGCGCCGCCGGGATGGGCGCGGTGGGCTGCCAGAATTTTCGCGAAATCAAACCCTTGCGGCGTCTGCGCCCGGTGCAGCCCCGCGCGGTCGCGTGTTCCTGACACCAACCCCGCGTCACCGGTCCAAAGCGCGTCCGTCACAGGCAGGGCCGGGGCCGCGCCGGAATGGGTCTCCAGCGCTGACAGAACCGCGTCGATCACCGCAGGCGTGACGCAGGGGCGAGCCACATCGTGAATCAGCACCTTGTCCGGTTTGTCGCTGGCCAGCGCCTCCAACCCGGCACGAACAGAGGCCGACCGATCTGCGCCGCCATGGACCAGCCGCACGTCCAAGTCCCGCGCCGCCGCCGTGGCCTCAGCTTGGTCGTCGGGGTGGATCACCATGATAACCGGGCCGCGTCCGGCAAAGGCTTTCAGAGTCCAGCGTGCCACAGATTGGCCCGCAACATCCTGCCATTGCTTCGGAAGTTCGCCGCCGGCCCGCGTTCCACGACCCGCGGCAACAATGATGATCCCAATTTGCATGGCCTGCCCGACGATTCCGGCTTCTGTCATAGGCGCTGTCGCCGTGCCGTGCAATCTGTCGGGTGATTTGCCTAATTATTAGGCGCTCGGTGCGGGTGCGCCCGGAAAAAGGGCCTGACAGATTGTAGAAAACGCTGGTTTCCCATAAATCTGACCACCAGAGGACACTCACTCGCCATCGCACAAGGACTGGGCATTTGGGCTTTGATCTTGGAGATCGGCGGATCACCGACCCCGTTTTGCTGGCCCCGCTGGCGGGAATCACCGATCTGCCGTTTCGTACGCTCGTTTCGCGCTTTGGCGCTGGTCTCGTCGTGTCCGAGATGATCGCCAGTGGCGAATTCCTGACCGCACGTCCGGGAACGCGTGAAAAGGCAGAGCTTGGCGCGCAGATCGAGAACACCTCCGTCCAGATCGCCGGGCGAGAGCCGGAACCCATGGCCGAGGCCGCACGCCGGGTGGCCGACATGGGCGCGCGGGTGATCGACATCAACATGGGCTGCCCGGCCAAGAAAGTCACCGGCGGCTGGTCCGGGTCGGCGCTGATGCGGGCACCGGACCATGCGCTGCGGCTGGTCGAGGCTGTGGTGAACGCGGTGGACCTGCCAGTGACGCTGAAGACGCGGCTGGGGTGGGATTTGGACAGCCTGAACGCGCCGGATCTCGCCCGAAGGGCCGAATCTGCGGGGGTGAAGATGATCGTCATTCATGGCCGCACACGCTGTCAGTTTTACAAAGGCGCGGCCGACTGGGCCGCCATTCAAGAGGTGAAGAACGCGGTGCAAGTGCCTGTTATCGCAAATGGAGATGTGATCAGTGCCCCAACCGCGCGTGAGGCGTTGCGGCTGTCCGGGGCGGATGGCGTCATGATCGGACGCGGGGCGCAAGGCGCCCCGTGGCGGCTGGCAGAGGTGGCGCATGCCTTATACGGCGCGCGCAAACCGGAGGTGCCACAGGGTCGAGCGCTGATCGACATGGTCAGCGGTCATTACGAGGCGATGCTGGGCTTTTACGGTGCGACGCTGGGCTACCGCGTCGCGCGCAAACACCTTGGCTGGTACATGGATGCCGCGAACACGCCACCCGCCCTGCGCAAGCGCTTGCTGACGGAGCGCGATCCGCGGGCCGTTCTGCACCTGCTGCCAGAGGCGTTGTCCGCCGAGGCGGAGGCCGCGTGATGGAAGAGCAGGACCTTAACATCTGGTCGTCGCTTCCGGTTCCGGCGATCCTGATCGACGAGGACGACCGGATCGGCGATCTGAACCCGGCTGCCGAAGGGTTCATGAACAACTCGGCCAAATGGCTGACCGGCCAGCCAATCTGGGACCGTCTGGCGGTGGATGCGCCGCTGGAGGAAAGCTTTGCCCGCGCCCGAGGGCAGGGCACGCCGCTGTTCGTCAATGACGTGGACGTGGGCACCGGAAGCCGCCCGCCGCTGGTGTGCAACCTGCAAATCTCGCCGCTGGCAGGCAAGCCGGGTTGGATGATCATGCTGATCAGCCCGCGCGAACTGGCGGGCCGCATGACGCAAAGCCATTCGGTCAAATCGGCGGCCAAATCGGCGATTGGCATGGCCGAGATGCTGGCCCATGAGATCAAGAACCCGCTGGCGGGCATTGCCGGGGCGGCCCAGTTGCTCAGCATGAGCCTTGGGCCGGAAGATCTTGAATTTACGGATCTTATCGTGGCTGAGACCCGCCGCATCGTCAAACTGCTGGAGCAGGTCGAACAATTCGGCAATCTGTCGGCGCCAGAGCGGCGCGAGGTCAATATCCACGACGTTCTGGACCGCGCGCGGCGCTCTTCGCTGTTGGGATACGGCGCGCACATGAAGATCATCGAGGATTACGATCCCTCGTTGCCCATGGCCCTTGGCGATCCTGACCAGCTTTTGCAGGTGGTGCTGAACCTCATCAAGAACGCCTCGGAGGCGGCGGACCCACGGGAGGGGGGCACGATCCGCCTGCACACTTTCTATGAGCACAGTTTTCGCCTGCGCCGCGCGGACGGGTCGGGGCAGACCCTGCCGCTGCAGGTCGAGATCATCGACGACGGGCCGGGCCTGCCGCCCGACATCAAGGGCGACATCTTTGACCCCTTCGTGTCGGGCCGGGAGAACGGCACCGGGCTTGGCCTTGCGCTGGTGAGCAAGATCATTTCCGACCACGACGGGTGGATTTCTGTCGACAGCGTCCCGGGGCGGACGGTGTTTCGCATATCGTTGCCGCGCGCACCTGCGGCACCAAAGGAGAGCACGTAAATGGATGGTACTGTTCTGGTAGCGGATGATGACCGCACGATCCGCACGGTTCTGACACAAGCCCTGACCCGCGCTGGCTGCAAGGTCCACGCCACCTCCAGCCTGACGACGCTGATGCGCTGGGTGAGTGAGGGCAAGGGCGACGTGGTGATCTCTGATGTGGTCATGCCGGATGGCAACGGGCTGGAAATGCTGCCAAAAATCGCCGAGGACCGCCCCGGTCTGCCGGTGATCGTGATCTCTGCGCAAAACACCATCATGACGGCGATTCAGGCGGCAGAGGCAGAGGCCTATGACTACCTGCCCAAGCCCTTTGACCTGCCCGACCTGATGAAACGCACCGCGCGGGCGCTGGAGAACCGCAACCGCGCACCCCGGCGCGAGGAACCGGTGGTCGGCGCGGATGAACCCGATGAGCTGCCGCTGGTGGGCAAGACACCCGCCATGCAGGGGCTTTACCGGCTTGTGGCGCGGGTGATGAACACCGACCTGCCGGTCTTGATCACTGGCGAAAGCGGCACCGGAAAATCGCTGATCGCCCGCGCGCTGCATGACTTCAGCGACCGTCGGACGCTGCCTTTCGTGACGGTGAACGGTTCTGATCTGGCGGATCTGGACGGTCCGGCGCGGGTCTTGGCTCGGGTCAAGGGCGGCACGCTTCTGATTGATGAAATCGCTGATATTTCCGATGAGATTCAGGCCCGTATCGTGCGCATGATGGATGTGCCGGGCGATCACGTGCCGCGCTTTCTGGCCTCGTCGCAGCACGATCCCCAGTCGCTGATCGAGGACGGCAAGGTGCGGCAGGACCTGTTTTACCGGCTGGACGGGGCGGCCATCGCCGTGCCGGGCCTGCGTGAACGGGTCGAGGATATTCCGCTTTTGGCCGAGCATTTTCTGGGACGGGCGGAACGCGAAGGCGCGCCGAAACGCTGGCTGTCCGAAGGCGCGGCAGAGCTGTTCCGGGTCTATTCCTGGCCCGGCAACGTGCGCCAGCTTGAAAACGCGGTGCGCCGTCTCAGCCTGACCAGCCGCGCCGAGGAAATCACCCGCGCCGAGGTCGAGGCGGTTCTGGGCAACCAGCCGGAAACCGGCCCGGTCCTGCGCGGGGGCGACAGCGATAAACTGGGCGAAAGCGTGGGCCGCCACCTGCGGCGCTATTTCGACCTGCATGGCGCGATGCTGCCGCCGCCGGGCCTGTATGGCCGGATCGTACGCGAGGTCGAGGCCCCGCTGATCGAGATCGCGCTGGAGGCCACGGGTGGCAATCAGGCAAAATGCGCCGACCTGCTGGGCATCAACCGCAATACTTTGCGCAAGAAGATCACTGACCTGGATATTCGCGTGACACGCCGCCGCAAATTGATGTAAAACAGCCACATATGTGTGACCCCGCCGCCTCGCCGTGGTGAGAAGGTCGCAATAAATGGCGGTTGCCGTCATCTGGTCCCCCAGGTGCGGCACATTAATGAGGGTTGGCTGTGGCCACGCGGGCACGCACCATGTTCCGGTCTCCGACCTGGGCGCTGTTTACGCGCCTGCGTCGGACGCGGCTTTTTCAGAATGTCGTCACCCTGTTGCTGGTGGCGCTGGGTCCGATGCTGGCCTTGGCGACCTTCATGGTGCTGGGACCACTTGACCAAAAGGCGGCGGCGTTCAGCCTGCGACTCGTTTTGCTGGCTGATCTTGTCTATGTGCTGCTGCTGGCGGCGCTTGTTCTGGCCCGCGTCGCACGCATGGTGGCCGACCGGCGGGCGCAATCGGCGGGTTCCCGCCTGCACCTGCGGTTGACCGCGGCCTTTGCCATGATGGCCTTGTTGCCGACGGTCACGGTGGCGGTTTTTGCGGTGCTGACCATCAACATCGGGCTGGAGACGTGGTTTTCCAGCCGGGTGCAGAACGTGGTCGGGGCCTCGCTTTCCGCTGCCGAAGCCTACGAAGAGGAAAGCCGCGCGGGACTGATCCAGGACGCGCGCGCGCTTGGCGCCTTTCTCGATGAGAACCGCCGCCGCAACTTTGTCATGGACGACGGCGAATTGCGGCAGATCCTCAGTCAGGGGCAAAGCCAGATTCAGCGCGGGCTGCGCGAGGCCTATGTGATCAACAGCGCGGGCGATATCCGCGCACGGGGCGAACGGTCTTACCTTTTCGATTTCGAGAAACCCCTGGCGGCGGATTTCCTGCGTGCCGACGCCGAAGGGATCTCGGTCATTCCCGACTGGGACAACAATGAGCTGCGCGCGCTGCTGCCGCTGGCCGCCTTTGCCGACCGGTATCTCTATGTCAGTCGTCAGGTGGACGGGCAGATCCTTAACCTGCTGGATGAGACGCAGGAAACCGCGCGCTTTTACCAGCAACAGGAAAGTGAGCGGGGCAGGCGGCTGTTCGATTTCGCGCTGCTCTATCTGGGGTTTGCGGTGCTGCTGATCCTTGCGGCGACATGGGCGGGCTTGTGGTTCGCCGAACGACTCAGCCGCCCGGTCGGGCGTCTGACGGGGGCGGCGCAACAGGTTGGCTCTGGCGATCTCGACGTGCAGGTGCAGGAAGAAGAGGGCGACGACGAGATTTCGATGCTCGGCCGCTACTTCAACCAAATGACCCGCCAGTTGAAGGCGCAGCGCGAGACGCTGCTGGAAAACACCCGCCAGATCGAACGCCGTCAGCGGCTGTTCGATTCCGTGCTGTCCTCTGTCACTTCGGGGGTTGTGGGCCTGGATGCCGAAGGCAAGGTGACCTTTGTGAACCGCTCGGCGGAACGGCTGCTGGGCTGGCATGAAACCCACCGCTCGGTGCCGATGACGGTGGCGGTGCCCGAATTTGGTGCGCTGTTTGACCGGCTGCGGCAGGACGGGCTGGAAACGGCCCAGCAAGAGATCAAGGTCAGCCGCGAGGGCCAGCTGGAACATCTGCTGGTGCGGCTGTCGACCCGTCGGCGCAAGGACCGCTCGCTAGAGGGGTATGTGCTGGCCTTTGACGACGTGACCGATCTGGTCAGCGCGCAGCGCATGGCCGCATGGGGCGACGTGGCGCGCCGCATCGCGCATGAGATCAAGAACCCGCTGACGCCGATCAAACTCTCCGCCGAACGCATCAAGCGCAGCTTCGCGGGCAAGCTCGAAGAGCGCGACACCGAAAAGGTCAGCGACCTGACAGACCGCATCGTGCGCCAGACCGAAACGCTCAAACGCATCGTCGATGAGTTTTCCGAGTTCGCCCGTATGCCGGAACCCAACCGCAAGCCAGAGGATCTGGGCGCGCTGCTGCGACATGCGGTTCTGTTGCAGGAGGCCGGGCAGCCGACCGTGCATTTCGTCATGGACATCCCCGAGCAGCCGATGTGGGCCGATCTGGATGCCGACATGATTGGCGGGCAGGCCCTGCTGAACCTGATCAAGAACGCGGGCGAGGCGATCGAGAGCTTGCACGAAAACGGCGCTCCGGACGGCCACCGGCCAGAGATCCGCGTCACCGCCAAGGTGGCCGCGGACGGGCGCGCGGAAATCCGCATCATGGACAACGGCATCGGTCTGCCCGAAGACCGGGCGCGGCTGTTCGAACCCTATGTGACGACGCGCGACAAGGGCACCGGCCTTGGCCTGCCGATCGTCAAGAAGATCATCGAGGAACATGGCGGAACGCTGGTGCTGGAAGACGCACCGGCCTTTGCCGAGGGCGCCCATGCGGGCGCCATGGCAGTCATCCGGCTGCCGCTGAACCCTGCAGCTGACGCGCCACGCGCCGATGCTTTGGAAGGTGTGTGAGTACCAGCGAATGAGAGGGCAGACATGAGTGACATCCTGATTGTCGACGACGAGCGCGATATCCGTGAGTTGATCGGGGATATCCTTGAGGACGAAGGGTTTGCGACCCGGCTGGCCGCCAACAGCCAGGAGGCGATGACCGAGATCAACGCCGAACCGCCCGCGCTGCTGATCCTCGATATCTGGCTGAAAGACAGCAAGATGGACGGGATCGACATTCTCAAGACCGTCAAACGCGACAACCCCGACATCCCGGTGGTGATCATTTCCGGTCATGGCAACATCGAGATCGCGGTGGCGGCGATCAAGCAGGGGGCCTACGACTTTATCGAAAAGCCGTTCAACATCGACCAGCTTCTGGTGGTGATCCGACGCGCGATGGAAACCTCGCTCTTGCGGCGCGAGAACCAGCAGCTCAAGCGCGGTGAGGTGAAATCCGCCGAGATGATCGGCGACAGCGCCGCCTTCCGCGCGCTGATCAGCCAGTTGGACAAGGTGACCAAATCCAACGGTCGGGTGATGTTGACCGGCCCGGCGGGCGCGGGCAAGGAAGTGGCGGCACGCTATGTCCACGCCCAATCGAACCGCGCCAAGGCCCCCTTTGTCACCGTCAACTGCGCCGGGGTGGAACCCGACATGATGGAGGCCATGCTCTTTGGCCGCGAAACTGCCAAGCGCGGGGTCGAACCGGGGCTGCTGGAACAGGCGCACGGCGGGGTAGTCTATTTCGACGAAGTGGCCGACATGCCCAACGGCACCCAGTCCAAGATCCTGCGCGTGCTGGTCGACCAGCAGTTCACCCGCGTGGGTGGCAACGACAAGGTGCGCGTCGACCTGCGGGTGATCTCATCGACCAACCGCGATTTGCAGACAGAGATTGCCGCCGGTCGCTTCCGCGAGGAACTGTATCACCGCCTGAACGTAGTGCCGATCGCGGTGCCCTCCTTGGCCGAACGGCGTGAGGATATCCCGGTGCTGGCCGATCATTTCATCGAACAGTGCAACCGCGCCCAGGGCCTGCCGCTGCGCCAGATGACCGAAGAGGCGGTGGCCCTGATGCAGACCATGACCTGGCCCGGCAACGTGCGCCAGCTCAAGAACCTTGTGGAACGGGTGCTGATCCTTGGCGATGGCACCGGCCCGATCGAGGCCCGCGAACTGCCACAGGAAAGCACGCCGGGTGAGGGTGCGGAAGACCGGGTGGTGCTGTCCGGCACGCTGGCCACCCTGCCTCTGCGCGAGGCGCGCGAGGCGTTCGAGCGCGAATACCTGCTGACCCAGATCAACCGGTTCGGCGGCAATATCTCTCGCACCGCGTCGTTTGTGGGGATGGAACGCTCGGCCCTGCACCGCAAGCTGAAGTCGCTGGGGGTTGTGACCTCGGCCAAGTCCGGCGCGCGGATAGCGCGGGTGGACGGCAGCTTTACCGAAGCCACCTGACGCGGAGGGCGCGGGATGTATGTGACGCGACGCGGGGCATTGGTGATGGGCGGTCTTGCGCTGGCGGGCTGCGCCGCCCCGGCCCGGGAACCGGCTCGGTCATTCGCCGCCAGCCAGTCCAGCCGGTCAGACAAGATAGCGGCGGTGGAACGGGCGGTTCTGGCGCTGGGACCGGATGTGGCCCCCGACGAGGCTGCCGCCGTGGCGCGGATCGCGGTGAATGAACCGCTGGTCTGGGCGCGTGAGTGGGACGTGGTGGACCCGCCGCTGGTACACAACATCAAGGTCAACACCGGGGTGAAACCGCGCGGGCTGTGCAAACACTGGGCCGAAGATCTTGAGGTGCGGCTGCGGCAGGAACGGCTGCAAAGCCTGAGCCTGCACCGGGCCATCGCCAATGCCGACACCCTGCGGATCGAGCATTCGACGGTGATCGTCTCGGCCCGCGGGGCGCCGATGGCTTCGGGGCTGGTGCTGGACCCCTGGCGGCAGGGGCAGGGGCGGCTGTGGTTCGGGCGGGTTGCCGACGATCCGAAATACCGATGGATGCGGCGCGCCGATGTCTTTGCCATGAAACGCAAACGCCGCGAACGGCAGGACGGGCTGTGACCGGGGGCGTCGGACGGGACTCGTCACGGCCCCTGGGGGCCGCAACATCGCCCGCCCGCCAGCCCCACTGAGTCGCGCCTGGCGGCGCGTTTTCCGCTGTGCGATTCCCCCGTGAACAACACGCCTGTTCCCCGGAGCCATCGCTCGCTTTCTTGCTGCCTGAACCACCCGGGCACGGGCGACAAGGGCAAGCCGCGCAAGCGCGGGGCTGCGCCCCCTTGTCTCCCGCCCCCGGATGGCTCTTTTCGGCATCAAGCGAGAGATGGCTCCGGGGAACAGGCGCGACCGATGGCGGGCTCAGAGGGCGCGCGCCAAGAGGACCTCATCGTTGGAGACATGTCCGGTGCGGTCAAAGCCGTGTCTTTGGTAGAGCGGCAGGGCCGAGGCGGGGGCGTCGACCACGCTGAGGGCTGCGCGGCGTTGTCCGGAGACACGGGCGAGGTCGAGAAAATGGCGCAGGGCGGCCTGTCCGTGGCCTTTGCCCTGATGGTTTTTATCGATGATCAGCCGCCAGAGGTAGAACATGTCCGGACAGATGCCGCTGTCGGGGTCGGGTGCGGCCTCTGGCAGGCCGAAATGGATCATCGACATCAGCCCGACCGCAGTGTCGCCCTCCCAGATGCCCAGTATCGTGCTGCCCGGCTCATAGGCCTGTTGCGCGATGGTCACGGCGCTTGGCGCCACAAAGTCGCGCTGCGCGGGGTGGACCTTTAGCGCGCAAAGCGGGCGCAGGCAGGCGCGGGTGACGGGACAAAACCGGATCATGGTGCAAGTGTGTGCGGCCCCGGGTGGTGGTGCAAGACCCGGCTGCCCGTTGACGGCGCTCTTTGCCCATGCGAAGCGATAGGCTCAACCGCCGGGACACGGCGCATGAGCGGGCTCAGGAACGCATGAAGGTCATCATTTGCGGGGCAGGGCAGGTCGGCTGGCAGATCGCCCGCCATCTTGCCGGAGAGCGCAACGACGTCACGGTTGTGGACAACAACCCCGACCTCGTGCGTCGCGCCACCGATACGCTGGATGTGCAGGGAATCGCCGGGTTCGCCTCATACCCCGATGTGCTGGAAAAGGCCGGGGCGCGCGACGCGGACATGGTGATCGCCGCCACCCATTCGGATGAGGTCAACATGGTGACCTGTCAGGTGGCGCACTCTGTGTTCGAGGTGCCGCGCAAGATCGCGCGCCTGCGCGCCGAAAGTTATCTGACGGCGATTTACTCCGACCTGTACCGGCGTGATCATCTGCCGATCGACGTGGTGATCAGCCCCGAACGCGAAGTGGCCGAGGCGGCGTTGCAGCGGTTGGCCGCGCCTGCGGCCTTTGACACCGAGACCTTTCTGGATGGCAAGACCCAGCTTATGGGCCTGTCGATCGATGAGGGGTGTCCGATTGTGAACACGCCGCTGCGGCAATTGACCGATCTCTTCTCGACCCTGCGGTCGGTGGTGGTGGGCGTGCGCCGCGAGGGCCAGCTGTTTGCCCCGGAATCCGGCGACCAGCTGTTCGAGGGCGACAGTTGTTATGTCATGGTGCATTCCGAAGACGTGCAGCGCACGATGGAGATTTTCGGCAAGGCGCACCGCAAGCAAGAGCGGGTGGTGATTGTCGGCGGCGGCAATGTCGGCCTGTCGGTGGCGCGCGCGCTGGAGACGGGCAAGACCCGCATCCGCGCCAAGATGATCGAACGCAACCGTAAAAACGCCGAACGCGCCGCCGAGGAACTGGAACGCACCATCGTGCTGCATGGCGACGGGCTGGATGCCGCTCTGCTGGTGGAGGCCGGGGTGGCGCGGGCCGATGCGGCGCTCTGTGTGACCGATGACGACAAGGTCAACCTGCTGGCCGCCGTGCGGGCCAAGGCCGCTGGCTGTCCGATGGTGATCGCGCTGATCAACGACCCCACGCTGGTGCCGCTGATGGAGCCGTTGGGGATTGATGCCTATATCAACCCGCGCTCGACCACCGTCAGTTCGATCCTGCGGCACATCCGGCATGGCCGCGTCAGTCAGGTCTATTCCATCGGTGACGCCGAGGCCGAGGTGATCGAGGCCGAGGTCATGTCGACCTCGCCCATCGCGGGTAGCCTGATCCGTGAGATCGATTTCCCCGAGGGCGTGCTGGTGGGCGCGGTCCGCAAGGGCGACAAGGTGGTCAAGCCGACCGGCACCTTGCGGATCGAGGAAGGCGACCAGATCGTGATCTTTGCCCTGACCGGGGACGTGCCGGAGGTCGAGCGCCTGTTGCAGGTCTCGATTGACTTCTTCTAGGCACATGGCCGGGCAGATGACCTCCGTGATCGCCTTCCCGCGACCGTCCGCCAGAGCAGGGAGGGCCGGATGATCACCATCGCCCGCATGCCGTTGTTTCTGCTGATGACCGGGCTGGGCGCGGCCTCGATGTTTTTGCCGGCCGCCTTTGCCTATGCCATCGAGGATTTCCACGACGCGCGGACCTTTTTCTATGGCGCACTGCTGGGATTGATCCTGACCGGGCTGGTGGCGCTGGCGCTGGGGAACCAGCGCCACAACGACAGCGCGCTGCGGCAGTTGGTGGCGCTGGCGGCGGGGTTTGTCTTTCTGCCGCTGATGTTTGCGGTGCCCTTCCACGAGGCGGTGCGCACCACCGGCTTTGGCAGCGCCTATTTCGAGATGGTGTCCTGTTTTACCACCACCGGGGCGACGCTGTTCGATGCCGCGCGCCTGTCCGGGCCGGAACATCTGTGGCGGGTGCAGGTGGGCTGGATGGGCGGGCTGGTGATGTGGATCGCCGCCTCTGCCATCCTTGCCCCCTTGGCGCTGGGGGGCTTTGAGGTGACCGCCAGCGGCGAGCCCGGCCAGTCCATGGCCGAGGGCGCGATGAATTCCGGCCCCACCTCGCCAAGCCAGCGCCTGATGCGCAGCGCCGAGACGCTGTTCCCGATCTATGCCGGTCTGACGCTGGCGCTGACGGTGATGTTGCTGGTGGCGGGCGATCCGCCGCTGGTGGCGCTGAGCCACGCGATGTCGATCCTGTCGACCTCGGGGATCACGCCGCTGTCGTCGCTGGGTGTCGCCCCCAGCGGGCTGGGCGGCGAGATGGTGCTGTTCTGTTTCTTCTTCTTCGCCCTGTCGCGGATGACCTTTTCGACCGACACCCGGCAGGAGCGGGGGCTGTATTTCGACCCCGAATTCCGGCTGGGCGTGATCATCGTGGTTGCGGTGCCCTTGCTGCTGTTTGTGCGCCACTGGGTTGCCTCCTTCGAGGTGGGCGAGGAACAGAACTGGATCGCGGGGCTCCGCGCGCTCTGGGGCGGGCTGTTCACCGCCGCCTCCTTCCTGACCACCACCGGCTTTGTCAGCGGCGACTGGGACACGGCGCAGGACTGGTCCGGCCTGCCGACGCCGGGGATCATCCTGATGGGTCTGGCGCTGGTCGGCGGCGGCGTGGCGACCACGGCAGGCGGGGTCAAGCTGATGCGCGTCTATGCGCTGTACCTCAACGGCAAGCGTGAGATCGAAAGGCTGGTCCACCCGCATTCGGTCGGACGCGCCGGACCGATGGGCCGCAGGATTCGCCGCGAAGGGGCGTTTATCGCATGGGTCTTTTTCATGTTCTTCGCCATCACGCTGGCGGGTCTGACCATGGTGCTTGGCCTGTATGGTGTCGATTTCGAACGCGCCATCGTGCTGACCATTGCCACGCTGTCCAACACCGGCCCGCTGATCGGGGCTGCCTCGGCGACGCCCATAGACCTTGCCGCGATGCGGTGGGACGCGCAGCTGATTCTTTGCGGGGCGATGGTGCTGGGGCGGCTGGAACTGCTCGCGATTATCGTCATGATCAGTCCGGACTTGTGGCGCGACTAGTTGCGCGAACACATGAGTCGGACCAGCGCCTGCAGGATTCAGGGATTTTCGGCTGGAAACTCCCGCGCGGGCATACCATACTTGTCAAAACGAGGGCGGCCCGGCGCGCGGGCCCGGCAAGAATAAAGGCAATTCAATGGCTTCTGACAGACAGAACCTGCAGGACGCATTTCTTAATCACGTTCGCAAGACAAAGGTTCCCGTGACGGTATTCCTGATCAACGGGGTCAAACTGCAAGGTGTTATCACCTGGTTCGACAATTTCTGCGTCCTGTTGCGTCGCGACGGGCAGTCGCAGCTTGTCTACAAGCACGCAATTTCGACCATCATGCCCAGCCAGCCGATCAATCTGTATGACGGCGAAGGGGACGCGTGAAGGAACACGCAGCACCTGTGACCCGCGCTTGGGTCCTGCATCCCGATATCAAGAACGACAAGGACCGGCGTAACGCCCGGATGGCCTTGGATGAGGTCGTGTCGCTGGCACATGCCTTGCCGGGGCTGGAAGTCGTGGGTGATACAATCGTGCCCCTGCCGCGCCCCCATGCGGGCGCGCTGTTCGGCACTGGCAAGATCGAAGAGTTGCGCGCCCTGTTCGAGGCGCAGGACATCGAACTTGTGCTGGTCGACGGCCCGGTGACCCCGGTGCAGCAGCGCAATCTTGAAAAGACGTGGAAGGTCAAACTGCTCGACCGGACCGGGCTTATTCTGGAAATTTTCTCGGACCGGGCCGCCACCCGCGAAGGGGTGTTGCAGGTCGAGATGGCGCATCTCAGCTATCAGCGCACCCGCCTTGTGCGGGCCTGGACCCACCTTGAACGGCAACGTGGCGGATTGGGATTCGTCGGCGGCCCCGGCGAGACCCAGATCGAGGCGGACAGACGCGCCATCGACGAACAACTGGTGCGCCTGCGCCGCCAGTTGGACAAAGTGGTGCGCACCCGCGAATTGCACCGCAAGGCGCGCGCCAAGGTGCCTTATCCGATTGTCGCGCTGGTGGGCTATACCAACGCCGGAAAATCCACGCTGTTCAACCGGTTGACCGGCGCGGATGTGATGGCCAAGGACATGCTCTTTGCCACGCTGGACCCGACCATGCGGGCGGTGCGTCTGCCCACCGGGGCGGATGTGATCCTGTCCGATACGGTTGGTTTCATCTCTGATCTGCCGACCGAACTGGTCGCCGCCTTCCGTGCCACCCTCGAAGAGGTGCTGGCCGCAGATGTGGTGGTGCATGTGCGCGACATCTCGCACCCCGAGTCGGAAGAGCAGGCCAAGGACGTGCGCACCATCCTCGAAAGCCTTGGGGTAGAAGAGGAAACCACACAGCTCGAGCTTTGGAACAAACTCGACCGGCTGGAGCCGGAAGAGGTACAGGCGGTGCGCCAGCGCGCCGCGCGTGATCCTGCGGTTTTTGCGGTCTCGGCGCTGACGGGCGAGGGACTGGACAGCTTTCTGGAGTCGGTGACCGCCGCGCTGGACGGCGAACGGCTGCACGACGATCTGGTGCTGGGCTTTGACGAGGGGCGCAAACGCGCGTGGTTGTTCGAAAAGTCTTTGGTCGAGGATGAGCGTCAGGAAGAAGACGGCTTTCACATCGCCGTCAAATGGTCCCCCCGCGACCGCGCCCGGTTCGAGGCGATGGACAAGGACTGAGGACAAGGATTGGGCCTGCCTCAGATCACCGGTGTGGTGCGCTGCAACAGGTTGTCCGCCACACCCAGCCGCCGCAACTGACGGGCTGACGGGGTCATGGGCGTGTTCGCCCAGACCCAGAGGCAGAAACAGCCTTGCAGGAACAGGCGGACGGCGGGGTCCGTCCCATCCGCCGCGCCATAGCTCTGCACCAGCCTTGCAACAGCGCCGTCGCCGTCTTGCCCGTTGTGCGTCATCAGATCGAGCGTCAACGTAAAGACATCGCGCAGCGGCTCATCCTCGCGCTTATTCTCGAAATCCAGCCCCCAGATCGTGCCGTCCCGGTCCAACATCAGGTTCGACAGGGTCATGTCACGATGCGTGACCGCACGGGCAGACGCCCGCCCGGTGACACCGCCCGCCATCGCTTGCACGCCCCGCGCGGCCTTGGCGAATCCGTCCGGGCCGGGGATGTTGCGTTGCCGGGTCAAGACCGCCTCGATCAGCCGCGACAGCCAGTTCACTTGGCCCGTGGGGTCAAACGGGCAGGGGCGCAGCGTCACCCCGTGATAGGCGCGCAGCCACCGCCCGGCGAGATCGGGCACATCCGCATGGCCCTCCCGCCAAAGTGCTGCAAGGTCCATGCCGTCGATCCTTGGCATGCCCATCGCCCGACAGGCTTCATCGTAAAACAACACCCCCGGTGCGCGACAGGCCCCGGCGCTCAGCGCCCGCGCCACCTGTCTCTGACGCCGCACCTGTCGCGCGGCGCGGTCCGCATCGGCCCAGACCTTGATTAGGATCGGCCCGTCCGCGCCATCGGCCGCAAACAGATGCGCCGCACCCCCTCCGGGGCGCGCGGCGCGCGGCTCTGACCCGACACCATGCCGCGCCAAGGCTTTGACAGCCAAGGCCCGCGCGGCATCGACCGACAGACTCACGGTTTGACGAGGCGAGTGATCCCGACCGACGCGGCCCGCGCCAGATCGATATCCAGCGACATCGGCAGGTATTCCCCCCGCCGCCACAACTGGCCCAGATCGTCGTAATGCCGCGACAGCGGATGCCCCGATTGCCCGGTGGCCGAGACAAAGACCGAACTGTCGGGATCGGCAAAGTCATAGACCCCGCGATACCCCGCACCATGCACGTTCGAAAACGGATCAGGATCGCGCCCCGAGGTGCGCCCCCGCATCAGCGTGTGATCCCCGCCCGAGGTTTCCTGACGGACGTTCACGAAGTAACGCAGGATCGGCACCTCGCCCAGCACCGGGTGCCGGTGCGTGGCGGCATGGGCGTCGCCCCACCGCAGCGATTCCAGCGAACTGCCGAATTCCTCGTCGATCCAGACCAGCGCGTCGTCCAGCGCCAGCCGCGCGATGTCGCTACAGGTTTCCACCACCGCAGAGCGGATCACGTCGCACCAGACGCTGGCCCCGTCCACGTCGCGGAACACCCGCTCGATGAACAGCGGTTCCACATGGTCGAAATCCTCGGCCAGCGGGCCAAGGTCGTCGCGGATCAGCCGGTCCTGAAGCGCGCGCAGCCATGCGGCATAGATCAGCGGCTCTGGCAGATGTTCGTTCATCTCACCGTTCCAGTCGGCCAGCAGCGCCAGCGCGCGCTGGCGCTGACGCGCGGGCGTGCCCTGTGCCGCCGCCTCTCCGGTGAACCACAGATCGCGCCCGATCAGCGGCAACAGCGTGCGCGCCGCGGGCGATACGGTGTCCAACTGCGCCTCGATGAAACTGTCGCGGGTATGCACCTTGCGGCCCTGCATCACCGTGGTCCAGCGCTGCACCCGCTGGCTGTCGCCCCATTCGAAACTGACATGGTTGGGGAACGGGCGGTCGATCATCTTGTTGTTGGTATTGCCGACAATCCCGCCCTCGGGGGCAAGGAACTCGGGGTTAGACGAATAGGGCAGATAGCCGTCCCAGCGGTTGCTGGCGATCCAGCCGCGCGACGGCAGGCGGCCAAGGCTTTCATGCGCGGCATCGCGGCGCGGCATCGCGCCGACCAGCTTCATCGCGACGGTATCGCCGTCGATCAGCGTCAGGTTCTGCGAGGGCGCCACGTACAGCCGCGAGATCTGCAACCCCTCTTCCACCGATCCGGCCATCATCAGCCCCACGGCGGCAGAGGCCGAGGTGTCCTCATGCGACAGCGCCGTCCACGACAGCGTCACCAGGTGGCCCGGCGGCGTGATCTTGTCCAGATCGAACTGCGACGACGGCAGCACCGGGCCATTGTCCGTCCACAGCAGGGTCAGCGTGACCGGCGGCTCATCCTTGATGCGGATGATCGACTGCCGCCGCTCAAACCGTTTGAACCCGTCCGGCGTGCGGTATTCGTCGCGGTTGTCGGGGTTGATCTCTTCGAAATACAGATCCTGATCGTCCAGATAGGACGAGGTGATCCCCCAAGCCAGCTTGCGTGACCGGCCCACCATCAGCGCCGGAATGCCGGGGATCGACGCGCCGATCACCCCTCCGGACTGCAACTCCAGGCGCGCCAGATACCAGATCGACGGCGCGGTGAACCCCAGATGCGGGTCATTGGCCAGCAGTGTCCCGCGTGAGGCAGAGCGGTCCGCCGCCGCGGCCCAGACGTTGGACGCTCCCGCCAGACCGCGCCGCGGCACCGGCCACAGGAAATCCCCGCCAACGGGACTGGCCTGCGCGTGTTGCGTGCCAGCGCCCGGCATCAACTGCGCCACACGGGGCAGGGCGGCGACACCGGTGCCGGGCATGTCGGGCAGGATGTCGGACAGGCGCTTTTCGTCCCCCAGCAACAGCGAGGTCCGCGCCCGCAGCACCTCATCGCCGATATGGCCCGACAGTTGCAGCGCCATCAGCTTGATGATCGCCAGCGAATCCGCCGGTTGCCACGGCGCGATTTCGGCCTCGAACAGGAAGAACTCCGGCGCGCCGCGCCCCAGGCTTTCCATATTGATCTCACCGATGCGGGCGTTGATCCCGGCGGCATAGGCCTCCAGCGCGTCCAGCGTGCGGGCATCCTGATGCGCGACAGAGGCTTTGGCCGCGCTGTAGATATCCATCCGCCGCAGCAGCGTGTCGGTGCGCAACGTCCGGCGGCCAAAGATCTCGGACAATCGCCCCTGCGCGGTGCGCCGCAACACCATCATCTGCCACAGCCGGTCCTGCGCATGGGCATAGCCCAGCCCGAAAAACGCATCGCGGTCCGACAGCGCCATGATATGCGGGACCGCCGAATTGTCGCGCACGATCTCGATATCGGCGGTGATGCCCGACACCGACAGCGTCTTGTCGTAGTCGGGCAACGACCGCGAGGCGAGGTAATACGTCAGCAAAACGCCGATGACGATCAGCGCCACAGCCAAACTGGCCAGTCGCAAGAGCCATCGAAACATCAGCGCCATTTCCCTCTCCGTCCACATGGGGTAGGTCAGATCGCACCGGGATTAACTTGCCAGCCCGGGCTTGCCAAGGGCGGGCGGGCTGGACCGACGAGGGAGAGAACAATGGCAAAAGTCGCATTTCTGGGTCTGGGCGTGATGGGCTACCCCATGGCGGGCTATCTGGCCAAGGCCGGACATGACGTCACCGTCTACAACCGCACCGCCGCCAAGGCCGAAAAATGGGTCGCCGAACACGGCGGCTCCCATGCCGCGACCCCGCGCGAAGCGGCCGAGGGGGCCGCGTTTGTCATGGCCTGCGTGGGCAATGATGACGACCTGCGCGGTGTCTGCACCGGCGAAGACGGCGCTTTTGCGGGCATGGGGCAGGGGACCACCTTTGTGGATCACACCACCGTATCGGCGCAGGTGACGGCGGAGCTCTATGCCGACGCCAAGGCGCGCGGCCTCTCCTTTGTCGATGCTCCGGTGTCCGGCGGGCAGGCGGGGGCGGAAAACGGCCAGCTTGTGATCATGTGCGGCGGCGATGCGCCGGTCTATGACGCCGCAGAGCCGGTGATCATGTCCTATGCCAAAATGTGCCGCCGTCTGGGTGAGTCGGGTGCAGGCCAGTTGACCAAGATGGTCAACCAGATCTGCATCGCCGGTCTGGTGCAGGGCCTGTCAGAGGGTCTGCACTTTGCCGAAAAGGCGGGACTGGACGGCGCGGCGGTGGTCGATGTGATCGGCGGCGGTGCGGCCGGGTCGTGGCAGATGGTCAACCGCTACAAGACCATGATCGCCGATGAGTTCGAACACGGCTTTGCCGTCGACTGGATGCGCAAGGACCTGAACATCTGCCTGCGTACGGCGGATGAGGTCGGGGCCTCGCTGCCGGTAACGGCCCTTGTGGACCAGTTTTACAAGGACGTTCAGAAACTGGGCGGCGGGCGCTGGGACACCTCCGCGCTGATCAAGCGCCTGCGCGCCATGGGCTGACAGGCTCTTGCCGCGTCGCCGTGACCGGCGGCGCGGCGTTATTGGCCTTGTCTGGCGCGACGCCACGTCAGGCCCTAGGGATCGCCCTTTTTCGCGTCTTATACCTTTGCGTTTCGCTCCGGCCTGAGAAGGCCTATTGTCTTTGCCCATTTCCTCGCCTTATGTTAGCGGTCAGGCAGCGTGTGTATATTGACCCGCGCCGAAAAGTTTCGCTGACCGTGGACCCTGATAATCCGGACCCGGACAGACCGATCGGGCCGCAAGGCCAAAGACCTGCCCGGACCGCGACATGCGACGGGCGCAATGAATGGGCGCCGCTTCGGATCACTTGCCGAAGACGCGCGTCGGAGAAGAACCGCGATGAAGCGCGCGAATGACATCAGGCATGAGGCAGGGACCAGAGGCTCCCGCCATGCCGTCGCGCACCATCTCGCCCAGACAAGACACGCCGCAACCTCCGGGGCCCCACCTGGGCCTCAGAGGCGTGCGCCGTGCAAACGGATAATATGGCTAAGAAAATGCTCATCGACGCCACCCACGCGGAAGAGACCCGCGTTGTGGTGGTGGACGGCAACAAGGTCGAGGAATTCGATTTTGAATCTGAAAACAAGCGGCAGCTCGCCGGTAACATCTATCTAGCCAAGGTCACGCGGGTCGAACCCTCGTTGCAGGCGGCTTTTGTCGATTACGGCGGCAACCGTCACGGCTTTCTGGCGTTCTCGGAAATCCACCCCGACTACTACCAGATCCCCATCGCCGACCGTCAGGCGCTGATGGCAGAGGAAGAAGAGGCCGCCAAGGCCGCTGCCGAGGAAGAGGAAAAGCCCAAGAAGTCCCGCTCGCGCTCGCGCAAGCGGACGTCCAAGCCGTCCGAGACCAAGCCGTCTGAAAACACCGACAGTCCTGTCGTGGCCGAGGCCGCGGCAGAGCAAAAGCCGCGTGAAATCAGCGGTATGGAAACCATCGACCTCGACGAGGACCTAGAGACCGGCGCGCCGGGCGAGGGCCTGTCGCCGATGGAAACCGTGCACGAAACCCCCGTCGAAGAACCGCAGGACACCGCAGAGGCGAAACCCGCCGCCGCACCCGAGGCTCCGGTCGAAACCGCTGAGGCTCCCGCCGAGTCCCCCAAAGACGCCGCCCCCGAGGCAGCGCCCGCTCCCGTGGCCGAAGCAACCCCCGAGGCAGAGCTGACGCCGATGCCTGCGACAGAGGACGCCGCCCCGGTCGATACTGCACCGGTCGACACTGGCCCGGTCGATACCGCGGAGGCCCCGACCGCCGACGACGACACCCCGGACACCTCCGACACCCCGCCGCGTCCCATCGCCGAAGGCACCAAGGATGAGGCCGCCGTGGTCTCGCAAGAGCCGCAAGGCGCCGATGCCCCGGCGACCCCGGCCCCCGCCGCCGAAGCCCCCGCGCCGGTTCAGGCAGAGGCCGCGACCCCCGTCGCCACGCCCGACGACGCCGAAGCCGAGGTGGACGACACCGACCGCGACGACAGCGACGAAGACGAGGACGACGCGCAGGACGACGCCGCCGCCCGCGATGCCTCGATCGAATCCGTCGCCGACGACGACACCGAGGAAGACATCCGCCCGGTCCGCAAACCCCGCGCGCGTCGCTACAAGATCCAGGAAGTCATCAAGGTCCGCCAGATCATGCTGGTGCAGGTCGTCAAGGAAGAGCGCGGCAACAAGGGCGCGGCCCTGACCACCTACCTCAGCCTTGCCGGTCGCTACTGCGTCCTGATGCCCAACACCGCGCGCGGCGGTGGCATCAGCCGCAAGATCACCAATGCCGCCGACCGCTCCAAGCTCAAGGAAATCGCCACCAGCATCGACGTCCCCAAGGGCGCCGGTCTGATCATCCGCACGGCGGGTGCCAAGCGCACCAAGACAGAGATCAAGCGCGACTACGAATACCTCCAGCGCCTGTGGGAGCAGATCCGCGAACTGACGCTGAAATCCATCGCCCCGGCCAAGATCTACGAAGAGGGCGACCTGATCAAACGCTCGATCCGCGACCTCTACAGCCGCGAGATTGACGAGGTGCTGGTCGAGGGTGAGCGCGGCTACCGCGTGGCCAAGGACTTCATGAAGATGATCATGCCGTCCCACGCCAAGAACGTGCAGCACTACCACGACCAGATGCCGCTCTTCGCGCGCTTTCAGGTCGAATCCTACCTTGGCGGCATGTTCAACCCGACCGTACAGCTGAAATCCGGCGGTTACATCGTGATCGGCGTGACAGAGGCGCTGGTGGCCATCGACGTCAACTCTGGCCGCGCCACCAAAGAGGGTTCGATCGAGGAAACCGCCACCAAGACCAACCTTGAGGCCGCCGAAGAGGTGGCCCGCCAGTTGCGCCTGCGCGACCTTGCGGGCTTGATCGTCATCGACTTCATCGACATGGATGAGCGCAAGAACAACGCCGCCGTCGAAAAGCGCATCAAGGACAAGCTGAAAACCGACCGCGCGCGCATTCAGGTGGGCCGCATCTCGGGCTTTGGCCTTATGGAAATGTCGCGCCAGCGTCTGCGCCCCGGCATGATCGAGGCGACGACACAGCCATGCCCGGCCTGCCACGGCACAGGGTTGATCCGCTCGGACGACAACCTGTCGTTGCAGGTTCTCCGCCAGATCGAAGAAGAAGGCGTGCGCCGCCGTTCGCGTGAGGTGCTGGTGAAATGTCCGGTCAGCATCGCCAACTACCTGATGAACCAGAAACGCGAACACATCCTCCAGATTGAGACACGCTATGGCATGTCCGTCCGGATCGAGGGTGACCCGCATCTGGTGTCGCCCGACTTCACCCTTGAGAAGTTCAAGACCGCGACCCGCGTGGTGCCAGAGGCGACGGCGCCGGTGGTCTCCGTGGATACCTCGCTGATGGATCAGGTGGACGAGGACGCCGAGGACGAGATCGAAGACGCAGAGATCATCGAGACCACGGCCCCCGAGTCTGCACCTGCCGCCGCGCCAGAGCGTCAGGAAGAGGCCGGCGAAGACGACAAGCCGAAAAAGCGCCGTCGTCGGCGTCGGCGCAAGTCGAAGTCCAGAGACAACGGCGAGAATGGGGATAATGGCGACAACGGCGACAACGGTGACGCCAATGGGGCTGACGGGTCGGATGACGACACGCGCCAGCCGGAAACCGCAGAGGCCGCACCGGCCGGTGACACGGCGGAGGCGGCCGAAGGGGCCGATGCCCCGGAGACAGCAGAGGACACGCCCAAGCCCAAGCGGACCCGCTCACGGTCGCGCCGGTCGCGCAGCAAACCCGCGGACACCGTGACCGAAACCGCTGATGCGGCCCCGGCGGCAGAGCCGGTGGTGGCAGAGGCGGCCCCGGTTGCGGAGGCTCCTGTTGCCGACGCGCAGCCCGCCGAAGCGCCCGCAGCAGAAGTGGTGGCGGAGCCGACAGCAGAGCCGACCCCGGCCCCTGTTGAGGCCACTGCGCCCGACACCGACGAAAAGCCCAAGCGCGCCCGCACGCGGCGCAAGGCGTCGGACGTGATCGCCGCAGCGGTAGGCACGCCGATCGCCGAGACGCCGGTGCAACCGGCGGCACCCGCCGCCGAGGTCGCCGAAACGCCGGTTGCCGAAGCGGCACCGGCATCGGAACCTGCGCCCGAAGCGGCACCGGCACCGGAACCTGCGCCCGAAACGGCCCCGGCACCGGACGCACAGGCGGACCCGGCCCCCGTCGAGGTGGTCAGCGCCGAACCCGCGCCAACCCCGGAACCCACGCCCGAATCTGCACCGGAAACTGCGCCGGAACCCACACCGGAACCCGCCGCTGAGGCCCCGGAACCCGCTGAGGCCGACGACAAGCCCAAGCGCCGTGGCTGGTGGTCACTGGGCAGCTGACCCGAACCAAATGAACATGAAAAAGCCCCGCGGCGACGCGGGGCTTTTTTTGTGGCACGGGCGGGGGACCAGACCGGCACAAGGTCCGGGGGGGGGATGTGCGTGCAGGTGCCCGAACGACCGGACAAAAACCGATCAACCGGGCAATGTCACGATAATGGCCCCGCGATCCGTTGCCACAACTGTGTGCTCATACTGCACGACAGGGGCACTCGGCTCACTGAACAGGGTCCAGCCATCGCGTCCCTCGGTTGCCCACTCTCCTCCTGTCGAAAGGAAGGGTTCCACCGTCATGACCAATCCGTTCCCGATGCGACGTCTGTCGCCACGGGTCGGCCACGTCGCAATCTCCTCGGGGTATTCGTGCAGGGCGCGCCCAACACCGTGGCTCGCAAGGTTCCTGATCAGCGTGTATCCCCGTTGCGACGCAAAGCGCCCGATGGCTTTGCCAATACCGGCCACCGGGCGATCCCGCCGAACCTGTGCAATCCCGATTTGCATTGCGCGCCGTCCATCGCGGCAAAGCTTGCCAAGTGGCGGGGCAACCGGGGGGACACAAAACGTCGCGCCGGTATCCGCAAAGTACCCGTTTTTGGAGGCGGAGACATCAATGTTGACCAGATCACCGCGTTTGATCACCCGCTGTCCCGGAATGCCGTGCGCGATCTCTTCGTTCACGCTGATGCAGGTGGCACCGGGAAACCCATAGGTCGATTGCGGTGCTGAAACCGCCCCTTCCCGCTCCATGACGTCGCGCCCGATTGCGTCCAGATCGCCGGTTGTCATGTCTGGCTCCATCTTTTTTGCCATGACCTGCATCGTGTTGGCGACAATCCGGCCAATTTCCTTGAGCCCGTCCAACTCTTCCTGCTTGGTGATCGTCATTGCCCGTCCCTCTGGTGTCGGATCAGCGTAGCATCGACTGGCGGCCCTGTCCGCACAATCGGCAGTTTTGGCACCTCGCTACAAAGGGCAGGGCGCTGACGGCGCATTTGCCATCCCCGCCAGCGGCGTATTTCCTAACGAATGGTAAAATCGTCTCTGTAAGCCATTGAAAACGCGACGTCACCTAACTGTCCACACGTGGACACCCGCTTGGCTCACCCCTTGCGGATCGTCCAGATGATCGCCTTGCCCGCCTCTTCATGCCCCTCCAGACCATGCCCCGCCTCGGCGCAAAAATGCGGCACATCCACCACCGCAGCGGGATCGTCCGTGTGCAGGATCAACACCTCTCCAGTGGCCAGCGATTGCAGCCTTTTGCGGGCCTTCAGGACCGGAAGCGGGCACAGCAGCCCAAGCGCGTCGAGTTCATGTGTCATGGTGAGGATGTAGCCCCTTGTCCGCCCGAAGAAAAGCACGGGCCAGCCCACGGGGATGTGACACAGCAGCGAGGTGACGGCGCCCGCGCTTTGGCCTAAGACCCGGATATGTTCGGAATCGAAATCATAGACGCATCGCTCTTGCCCGCCATGATCGTGGCGCTGCTTGCCGGGGTCATCTCTTTCCTCAGCCCCTGCGTGCTGCCGGTGGTCCCCCCCTATCTGGCCTACATGAGCGGCGTCTCGGTGACCGATTTGGGCTCACGTGAGGGCAGCCGGAACAAGGCGCTGCTGCCAGCGACATTCTTTGTGCTGGGTCTCTCGACGGTCTTTCTCTTGATGGGCTTTGCGGCCTCCGCCGTGGGCATTGCCTTTCTCCAGTATCAGGACTGGCTGAACACCGCCGCCGGGATCGTGGTGATGATCTTCGGCGCGCATTTCGTCGGCGTCTATCGCATCGGCTTTCTGGACCGAGAGGCGCGGCTGGATGCGGGCGATCGGGGCGGATCGGCCTTTGGCGCCTATATCCTTGGTCTGGCCTTCGCCTTTGGCTGGACGCCCTGCATCGGCCCGCAACTGGGCGCAATCCTCAGCCTTGCCGCGTCCGAGGCGTCGGTTGCGCGCGGCACGCTGCTGCTGGCGGTCTACGCCGTGGGGCTGGGGGTGCCGTTCCTGCTTGTCGCCGCCTTCCTGCCTCGCCTGACCGGCGTCATGGGCTGGATGAAACGGCACATGGAACAGATCGAGCGCGCCATGGGTTTGCTGCTCTGGACCATCGGGCTGCTGATGCTGACGGGCGGTTTCTCGTCGCTGTCCTTCTGGCTGCTGGAAACCTTTCCGGCGCTCGCCACTCTGGGTTGAACCCTGGTCAGCGCAGCCCGCGCAGCGCCGCCGAGGGGGCAATGCGCGTCACGCGCCACGCGGGGTAGAACGCCGCCGCTGTGCCAACCAGACAGACCCAACCGGTCGCTTGACCCACAATGCCAAGTGTGATGTAGGGCTCCAGCAGCCCCGCAAAGACCTGCATCCACGACACCACATACATCGCGCCGATGCCCAGACCGATCCCTGCAACACTGCCGATGACGCACATCATCAACCCCTCTGACACCACCAGCGCGCGGATCATGCCCGGCGTCCAGCCTATCGCGGCCAGAATACCGAATTCCTGACTGCGCTCTGAGACGGACATCAACAGCGTATTGGCGACAAGGATCGACGAGGCAAGGATCATCACCAGCGACACCGCAGAGGCGATGGTGCCAAGGGTCTGCTCAAACCGCATGTTTCCTGCGAATTCTTCGCTGTCGTTCACGTCCAACAAGGGGGACACGGCGGCGAGTTTCGCCTTGATCTTTGACGCTTCGGCAGGCGTCACCGGGCGGGTCAGGCGCACCTGAAAGAGGGAGACGGTTCCGGGGCGACCCAGCAGGTCCTGCAGCACCGGCAATTGGGTGATCGCGATGTTCTGGTTGAACACGGAGTCCGATCGCGACAGCCCGGAAATCACAAAGCTTTCATATTGCAGGCTGACCTCGTCCCCCACGGTCTTGCCAAGGGCTCGTGCAATAGAGCGGCCAAGGACCAGTTGGCGCGGTCCGTCTGGCGGTTTGCCTGCGTAAAGATCAAGGGAAGACCACAGAAAGCTGCCCTTTGGCCAGCCGGTCACAAAGATATTCGCACTTTCGTCCAGTTCTGCGACGGTCAAGACCACGCCGGACACCTGCTCGACGCCGGGCACAGCGGATAGGGCCTCACCGAAATCTTGCCCGACAGAACTGCTGACAAGACTGTAGGTGTTGCGTTGGCTGACCACAAAATCCGCGCCGGTGTCACCGATCCCGGTTTCAAACGAATGCTGGATGCCGCGCGTCAGTCCGGTCAAGGCGATGAAAGCCCCCACCGCCACCGCGATCCCCAGCACCGTCAGGGCGGACCGCACGCGCTGCGCGGTCAGGTTGCGCCAGGGGAGTGTTGCCAAGTTCAAGAAAACACCCTTTGTGATCGCGACGGCGCAGCTGTTAAGTCGCTGACGATCTGACCATCGCGCATTTCGATCCGGCGGTCGCAGCGCGCGGCGATTTCCTTGTCATGGGTCACAATTACAACCGTGATGCCCTCACCGCGTTGCAATCCTTCCAGAAGGTCGATGATCTGCGCGCTGCTGGCGGAGTCGAGGCTGCCGGTTGGTTCATCCGCGATCACCAGTGCGGGCCTGTTGGCCAAGGCACGGGCAATGGCGACGCGCTGCCGTTCACCGCCCGAAAGCTCAAGCGGGAATTGCGTCGCGCGCTGCGAGAGGCCAAGAATGTCCAGCAGTTCAGAGACGCGGGTCTGGCGCTCTTGGTGCGACCGGGTCTGCCACAACATCGCCAGTTCGATATTCTCGGTGACGCTCAGCGACGGAATCAGGTGAAAGGTCTGAAAGACAAAACCGATGCGCGCCGCGCGCAACCGCGCCCACGCGCTGCGCCCCCGAATGCGATGACCGTCAAAAAAGACCTCGCCAAGGCTGGGTTCCTCAAGACCGCACATGATGTCCAGAAGGGTGGACTTACCGCAGCCGCTTGGCCCAGTGATCGAGACCAGCTCACCATTGCCGATTTTCAGTGTCACGTCGTTCAGGGCAACAATGCGGCCGCGATCATAGCTGCGGTGACAGTGGCGCAGTTCCGCAAGGGGGGGCGGGGCAATCCGGTCGGTCACTGTCGAGCGGCGACTTCGGCGCGAAGAGACGCCGTCAATCCGGCCAGCGATCCGCCCGCCGATTGCAGCCGAGCACTGAATTCGTCGCGCCGCGCGACGCTGAACGAGACGTTGTCGCTGCGCAGATCGTAGATGCAGTAGGCCGACCCGCAGGGCCGCATTTTCCAGTCGATGCTTTTTTCGGATCCGTCGGTCTTGGTGACTTTCGAAAAGACGACAACTTCCCCGCCGCTCAGATCCCGCGACCGGAGAACCGTGAACGTTTGTTCGTTGCCCAGTCTTTTGCTCAGCTCAAAGGCGATCACCTCTAGCAGGACGGCGTTGAAGTCTGCGCGGTCCTGTGGCGAGGCATTCGCATAGGCCTTGCCCAGAATTTTCGCGGACAGGGTCTGAAGGTCAATTGACGGCCCAAGGCGGTCAGCCAGCCGTTTTGGCGACTGCCCGGCCTGAATCGTGGTCTTGTAGATATTGACGACAGAGGTCACGGCATCCTCGGCGGATGCGGGTGCTGCGCAAAATGTGCTTGCGATGCTGATGGTTGCGACAATCGCAAAGGACCGCACCCGCGCACCTGTAAGTCTGCGCGACACGTCAATGGCAAGCGTTTGGGCGGGCATGGGTTTGTTACTCGACTGACGGTGGACCGGGTCGCGAAACATCTGGTTGAACCTAAACAAGAACGAAAATTCCCGTATATATATCAGAGGCTTCCGCCCCGTATTGGTCACATGCCATTTTGGATAATCCAAATCGTGCGAGGCTGCAATTTCTAAATCCATATTGCGTGTCGGGACGAGGTGGGCCAAACCTGTTCGGACGCTTCATTTGCTCACTCATCTCCTCAAAGAGTTGACTTTGTTTCCTGATCTGAACGCCCCAAGCACAAGTTACTACTGTGAGCGGACCTCCCCCGATTTCTGGGCGGAGCCGCTGAACGCCACGTCCAGCCTTTTGGTTGTTCTGGTGGCCGTCGTGGAGTTCATTCTGCTCTGGAGGCGCGGATTGCTCAGCCCGTCGGTGATTGTCCTGATGGTTCTTGCGGCCTCTATTGGGGTCGGGTCGTTTCTGTTGCACACCTACGCGACCGTCTGGGCGGAGATCGTGGATGTGGTGCCGATCTGGTCCTTTGTCGTTGTCTATGGGCTGTTGGCGCTGCGGCGCTTTGCGCCGGACAGCTTTAACCTGCCATTTGCCTCGCTGTTCAGCCTTTGTGTCATGGGCACCGGGATCGCGCTGGCCTCTGGTGATCTTTTGCGGGCGACACCGCTTGCCATCACTGCGGGGTTCAGCGGATCGGCGCAGTATTTCCCGGCCAGCCTGATGAGTGTCAGCGTGTTCTGGTTCATCTGGAAGGCGCGCCATCCGTCGCTGCTGAAGCTTGGACTGGGGGTCGGTCTGTTCGGGCTGGCTCTGGTGTTTCGCAGCGTGGACATGCGGCTGTGTGAGACAATTCCGACCGGCACGCATTTCATGTGGCACATCACGAACTGTGTGGTGTTCTGGTATCTGATCGAGGCGTATGCCTCTCACAAATTGCCGCCGGTCGGAAGCGCGTCGGCCCCCCGTGTGGCGATGCCGGGGGCCTGATCCCCTTGGGCGGGAACCGCAGGTCGCACGGCAACGGTTCGCCTTACTCTTGCCGAAAATCCGGCGTACCCTTCTCGCAACAAAGAGGTGCGAGACATGGGCACTGGGCAGGCCGACAATCCGCAGGACGTCTCACGGCGCAGGGTGTTTTACATTCCCGGCTATGATCCGATTCATCCCCGGCGCTACCGCGAGCTGTACCGCAAGGAAGGGGCCGCGCAGGCGCAGGTCTCTGGCTACCGGATCGCACTCAGCCCCAAGCGCACCGGCGGGCTTTATGGCTGGCACGTCAACAGCGAAGTGGACGGGCAGGCGGTCACGGCAGATGTCGAGGTTCTGGTCTGGTCCGACATCGTGCGCGACAGCATGTCGACCTCGATCCCCGCGACCTATGCGCAACTGGTCCGCACCGCATGGGAATACATAGCCACGGGCGCGCTGAGGCGGCTGATGTGGCTGCGCAAAGGGCCGGTGATTGCGGCGCTCTACCCGATCGGGATGCTGCTGTTGCAACTGGCCATTGCGATGTTGCTGGGTTGGGCGGCGTTTGCCGTCATTGGCTGGCTGGCCCGTGGCCTTGGGGCCGTGGCGACGATTGCGGGCCTTGTGGCCTGGGGCGGTATCGTCTGGGCTGTGCTGCGCTGGTTCAAGAAGAAGGACGGCAAGTTCTTTGCTTACTACCTGATGCACGACTATGCCTATTCGGCCCGCTACCGCGGCGCCAATCCGCCCGAACTGGAGGCACGCATGGCCGCGTTTGGCGAGATCATCGCCGAGGCGCTGACCGACGATGTGCAAGAGGTGCTGGTGGTTGGCCATTCCTCCGGCGCGCATCTGGCCGTCTCGATCCTTGCCGATCTGATCCGGGCGGGCCGCGTGCCGGCCAATGGCCCGAAACTGGCCTTTCTCAGTCTGGGGCAGGTGGTGCCGATGGTGTCTTTCCTGCGGGGCGCGCACCGCCTGCGCGCTGACCTGCGCTATCTCAGCGCGCGAGAGGAACTGACGTGGGTCGATGTAACGGCACCGGGTGACGGATGTGCCTTTGCGCTGTGTGATCCGGTCAGCGTTTCGGGTGTCGCGCCCGAGGGCAAACGCTGGCCCTTGGTGTTTTCGGCGCAATTCACCCGCTCGCTAAGCCCCGAACGCTGGAAGGAACTGCGGTGGAAGTTCTTTCGCCTGCATTTCCAGTATCTCTGCGCCTTCGACAGACCGTTGGACTATGATTATTTCCAGATCACTGCGGGGCCGGTGTCCCTGTCCGCGCGGTACTGTGACCGGCCCCCGTCGAACAGCCGCATAGATGTGCCTGTGTCGAAATTCACGAGCATTGCCGCATGATCCCTCCGAAACCGGCGGCACGCCCGGATCGAGTCTCGCTCTGGCGTTATGTCAAACTGTTCCGGCAGGACATCCTCTCGGCCCAGCCCGCGCGGCTGTACCGCGCCAAGATGGCCGAGTTCCGCACGCCGTTTTTCCGCTCCTACCTGCTCAACCAGCCCGATCTGGTAAAGACGGTGCTGAAAGAACGCCCGATGGATTTCCCCAAATCGGGGCGCATCGGCGAAGGTTTGCGCCCTTTGCTGGGCAATTCGGTCTTTCTGACCAATGGCGCGACATGGCAGCGGCAACGGCGGATCATCGACCCGGCCTTTGAGGGCGGTCGCCTGCGAGAGACCTATCCGGCAATGTGGGACGCGGCGCAGGCGGCGCTGGACCGTCTGACCGCCAAGGCCGGGCAGATGGTCGAGATCGAGGAGATCGCCAGTCATGCCGCCGCAGACGTGATCTTTCGCACGTTGTTTTCCATCCCGATAGAGGATGCGACCGCGCAGCAGGTGTTTCACGAATTCCGCGCCTACCAGCGCACGCAGCCGATCCTGAACCTTGCCGCCTTCATTCCGGTGCCGCGCTGGGTGCCGCGTTTCTTTCGGCGCGACACAAAGGCGGCGGCGCGGCGGATTCGCGCGCTGATCACCCGGCTGACCGAGGACCGTCTTGCCGCCATCGAAACCGGGACGGCACCGGACGATCTGGCCACCAAGATCATGACCACGCCCGATCCCGAAACGGGACAGCGGTTCACGACCCAAGAGATGGTCGATCAGGTGGCGATCTTTTTCCTTGCCGGACATGAAACCAGCGCCTCGGCCTTGGGCTGGGCGCTGTATCTGATGGCGACGCACCCGGACTGGCAGGACCGGGTGGCGCAAGAGGCGCAGGCTTTGCGGGGTTGCGATTTCTCGGATGTCTCCAAGCTGCGGGTCAGCCGGGATGTGTTCCGCGAAGCGCTGCGGCTGTATCCTCCGGTGCCGATGATGGTGCGTGAGACAACCTGCCCAGAGCGGTTTCGCGACCGCGATATCCCAAAGGGATCGCAGATGGTTCTCAGCCCATGGCACTTGCACCGGCATGAGGGCCTGTGGGAGAACCCGGATGGCTTTGACCCCGGTCGCTGGCAGACCGAGAACGGCAAGACCTGCGGGCGCGAGGCCTATATACCCTTTTCCGCCGGGCCGCGTGTCTGCACCGGCGCGGGGTTCGCCATGGTCGAGGGGGTTTTGCTGCTGTCGCTGATCCTGCGGGACCTGCGTGTGGCCCCGGTCGCGGGCAAGGCTCCGGTCCCCGAGGCACATCTGACGGTACGCTCGCGCGAGGGTATCTGGCTGCAAGTTGACCGACGGTGAAACGATTTTTCGTCGAAAAATCGCCTCCGCGTCACAGTTAGCGTTATCAGAACAGACGCCCACTATACCGGCACGGTCCCCTGCGCTATCGAATGCGCAAAAGCCTTTCATTTCATCACAAGAGGGTCACATGGGACAGGACGCAGCCACTTTTTCCAAACAAACCGAGCAAATGCGCACCGGCGGGGGATTCATCGCCGCGCTGGACCAGTCGGGCGGCTCGACGCCCAAGGCGCTGCGCCTCTATGGCGTGACCGAAGACATGTATGACGGCGAAGACGCCATGTACGCTGAGATCCACGAAATGCGCGCGCGGATCATCACGGCGCCGGAATTCACCAATGCCAAGGTGCTGGGCGCGATTCTGTTTGAGCGCACCATGCGCGGCGAGGTCGAGGGCAAGCCCACCGCACAGGCGCTGTGGGACGACCGGGGCATCGTGCCCTTCCTCAAGATCGACAAGGGTCTGGAAGACAAGGCCGACGGCGTCCAACTGATGAAACCGATCCCGGGCGTCGAGGAAACCCTGAAAGAGGCCGCTGCGTTCGGCATCTTTGGCACCAAGGAACGCTCTGTCGTTCATGAGGCCAACGCGGCGGGCATCAAGGCGGTTGTCGCGCAGCAGTTCGACCTGGGCATGACCGTCCTTGCAGCGGGTCTGGTGCCGATCCTCGAACCCGAGGTCGACATTCATTCGGCCACCAAGGCCGAGGCAGAGGCGATGCTGAAGACCGAAATCGCGGCGCAGCTGGACCAGCTGGCCGAGGGGCAGGATGTCATGCTGAAGCTGACGATCCCGACTGAGGACGGGCTATATAACGATCTGGCGGACCATCCGCGGGTGATCCGTGTGGTGGCGCTGTCGGGCGGCTATTCCACCGACGAGGCCTGCGCACGTCTGTCCCGCCAGCCCAAGATGATCGCCTCTTTCAGCCGCGCGCTGACCGAAGGTCTGACCAAGCAATTGTCGAATGCAGATTTCAACGCGGCCTTGGGTGCGAACATCGACAAGATCTATCGCGCCTCGGTTTGATCTGACCTTTCAGCGCGTCCTGACAGACCCCGTTTCCTGACCGGAAGCGGGGTTTTCGTTTGTCCAGAGATCCGTTTTCAGGGAATTTGTGACGCTGTTTCAGGCCCTTCCGGGCGAGTGGGGTTTTCCTCACTGATGCGGCCAAGAAACCGGGCCTATCTTGCGTCTCAGTTACGAAGTCCGGAGCAAGGGGCGCAATCAAGCCGCTCACCGGATGGACCAAGACCCGCTTCAACCAGATCGCCCATATTTTTCCAAGGAACAGATCCATGAAAACCTTTGCCAAGATCGCTTTCGCCGCCCTCGCGCTGACCGCAACCGCCGCTGCTGCAGATCAGGGCGACAAGATCACCGCCATGGGCTATGGCCCGACCCAGCAGCACGCCAAGATCGTGACCATTCAGACATGGTCGACGGCGGCCCATGACTCCTACGGCTACGCCGACTGGAACACCGCCTATATTGGTCACATGGAATGTGTGCAGACCTACGCCACCGCGACCCAGAAGTATTCGACCCTGTCGCGTGAGGTCATCAAGATCGGTGGCGACCAGAGCGCGCCCTGGTCCTGCATCGTAAGCGGCTATCAGGACGTCAAGACCAGCTACAATGGTGGCTATGACGGCGGCTACAAAAAGGATACCGGCCACGCAGGCGGATATACCGGCGGCTACACGGGCGGCCACACGGGTGGTTACACCGGTGGCTACACGGGCGGCTACACCGGAGGCCATACAGGCGGCTACACCGGTGGTCACACTGGTGGCTACACGGGCGGCTATTCCGGCGGCACCACCTACAAATACTGATTTCGGGCTGTCCCAAACGCGGCTCATCCCCATGTCCCACCCTTTGCCGCGTCAGTCCCGAACGGCCCCGGTGCTTGCTCCCTGCACCGGGGCCACTTGCGTCACGGGGCTATTTAGCCGCCCTGCTTGCGCCAGTCGGCCAGTGTTTTGCCGGGTTCATCGACAAACAGGCCGGGCAGGGGCATCAGGCTGTCGATGCGGTCGACCCGCAGGCTGAGAAATCGCGCCTCTGTCTCGTCCCAGCCGACGCAGGTCCAGACACGGCCAAAGTAGTCCAGATGCAGCGGGCGGAGCACATGCATGGTGCCGCCGGTTTCGATCCGCAGGCGCTGACGCGCCCTGATCGCCGCGCGGATTGCCGGCATGTGGACAAAGCCGCGCGCCGCCTCGGCGAACCTGTCGGTGGCAAAACCAAAGGGGGCGGGTGCCGGGCCTGCATCCTCGGGCAGGACCGCCTCGATCTTGGCCGAAAGACTGCGCGCGCTGACGGCGTGATCCGGCAGGTCGGACGCGCCAAGCGCGGCCAATGCAAGGTGCAGCGCCTCAAGCTCTGCCTCGGTCAGGTTCAGTGGCGGCAGCGTGATGGCGGCCTGCACCGAATAGCCATAGCCGCGCGCTCCTTCGACAGGAACGCCAGAGGCGGCCAGCGTTTCCATATCGCGGTAGATCGTGCGCACGGAGACCCCAAGATCCTGCGCCATCGCCTCTGCCGTGTGCAATTTCCTGTCGCGCAGGCGTTGTGTCAGAGCGTAAAGCCGGTCTTTGCGATTCATCGCCGGGTCCTTTTTGGGCGTCTGTACGCCGACCATACTGACAAAAACCTGACAACTGACAAGCTCATGACAAAACGAGTGCGGATTCGCGGCGCTTTGGCGCTTTTCCGGGAGCGGGAGAGCCTATAGATAACCGCAGTGGCATTGATGCGCGGCCCCGGAAAGGCGCCGCCGACGTTAGGAGAGACATCATGGGTATCGGAAACATCGGCCTTCCCGGCCTTCTGCTGATCGCGGTCGTCGTGCTGGTCCTGTTTGGCCGCGGCAAGATCTCGTCGCTGATGGGTGAAGTCGGCAAAGGCATCACCGCCTTCAAAAAAGGCGTGAGCGACGGCACACAAGAGCTGGAAGACCAGAAGGCCGAAGAGGCCAAGGACGTCACCCCGGAAGACGAGAAAGACAAGGCGTAAGCTCTCATGTTCGATCTTGGCTTTGCCGAACTGCTGGTGATCGGCATCGTTGCGCTGATCGTCGTCGGTCCCAAGGACCTGCCGGTGCTCTTTCGCAACGCTGGCCGTTTCATGGGCAAGGCGCGCGGAATGGCGCGCGAATTCAGCCGTGCGATGAATGAGGCGGCCGATGACGCCGGGGTCAAGGATATGGCCAAGACGTTCAAGTCCGCCACCAACCCGGTCAGCAGCGCCATGGACGGCGTCAAGGATGCCGCCAAGTCGATGACCGATTTCGACCCAGACAGCGAAACCGGCAAGCTGGCCAAAGAGCGCGCCGAGGCCAAGAAAAAGATCGAGGCCAGTGCCGCCCGCAAGGCGGCAGAGCGCAAGGCGCGTGAGGCCGCCGATGCCCTGCGCAAAGCCGACGAACTGGAGGCTTCGATGCAGGCCGCTCCCGAGGACGCCGCACCAAAACCCGTCGCGGAAAGGCCAGCCGCAGAAGGAAATGACAAGGCATGAGCGACGCGCACGACGAGATAGAGGACAGCTCGGCCCCACTGATCGAGCATCTGGCCGAACTGCGCACCCGGTTGATCCGCTCTGTGATCGCCTTTCTGGTGGGTGTGATCCTGATCTTTTTGGTGGCGGAACCGATCCTTCAGTTCCTGCTGCACCCGATTGAGACCACGCTGCGTGATCTCGGCGACCCCAGCCCGACGCTGCAATACACCAGCCCGCAGGAATACCTGTTTGTGTTGTTCCGGATCTCGATGGTGTTCGGCTTTGCGCTGGCCTTTCCAGTGATCTCATTCCAACTGTGGCGCTTTGTGGCTCCGGGGCTGTACCGCTCTGAAAAAAATGCGTTTCTGCCCTTTATGATCGCCTCACCGGCAATGTTCATGCTGGGCGCAAGCTTTGCTCATTTCGTCGTCACGCCTTTGGCGATGGCGTTTTTTCTGGGCTTCGCGGATGTCAGTTCGATCTTCGCCAATCTGCTTCAGGGCATGAATGACGCATTGCCGGTTCCGGCCGATCTGAACGTCGATGTTGGCGCGCAGTCGGCGGTGGTGCCGGAAACCGCCGAAGGTCTACAGATCACCTTCTTTGGCAAGGTGAACGAATCGCTGCATATCACGCTGGTCTTCATCATGGCCTTTGGCCTGTGTTTCCAGTTGCCTGTGCTTCTGACGCTTATGGGCAAGGCGGGGCTGGTCTCTGCCGAAGGTCTGGGCAACGTGCGCAAATACGCTGTCGTTGGCATTCTTGTGCTGGCCGCCGTGGTCACGCCGCCCGATGTGATCACGCAGGCCATTCTCTTTACTGTGGTCTACGGTCTTTATGAGATTTCCATCTTCCTTGTCGGTCGCGTCGAAAAAAAGCGTGAGACGGAACTGCGTGAGCAGGGGCTGTGGTTCGAGGAAGAGCCGGACACTGAGAACGATCCGCTGATGGATGAGTTCGACGAAGACGAGGACGAGGAACCGCAGCGATGAGCGGAAAATCGGTCGGGCAGAAAACTGCGGCGCTGAAACGTATCGCCGCAGCACTGGAACGGATGTCGCCTGCGCCACAGGCGGCACCGGCCTTCGACACGGCAGAGGCCTTTGTCTGGCATGTCGATCCTGACCGTCTGGTGCCAGTCCCGCAGGTTAGCCGCGTGGCGCTGGATCTGCTGATCGGCATCGATCGCGCGCGCGACACGCTGGTGGAGAACACCCTGCAATTCGCGCGCGGACACGCCGCCAACAACGCGCTCCTCTGGGGGGCGCGGGGCATGGGGAAATCCAGCGTCGTCAAGGCGGTCCATGCCTCCGTGCGGGCGCAGGGGCACGACCTGAAACTGGTGGAACTGCAACGTGAGGATCTGGGCTCGGTGGGGCGTTTGCTGGCGGTGCTGAGGGACGCGCCCTATCGCTTTGTGCTGTTCTGCGATGACCTGTCGTTCAGTCACGACGATGAACATTACAAAAGTCTCAAGGCGGTGTTGGATGGCGGTATCGAAGGACGGCCAGAGAACGTGCTGTTCTATGCCACGTCGAACCGTCGCCACCTGATGCCCCGCGACATGATCGAGAATGAGCGTTCGACCGCGATCAGCCCCTCTGAGGCGGTTGAGGAAAAGGTTTCCCTGTCAGACCGTTTCGGGCTCTGGCTGGGGTTCCATCCCTGTTCGCAGGACGACTATCTGGCCATGGTGCGCGGCTATTGCGACGCCTATGGCGTCATTGTCAGCGATGAGGACCTGCGCGCAGAGGCTGTCGAATGGCAGGCCACGCGCGGCGCGCGGTCGGGCCGCGTGGCATGGCAGTTCTTCACCGATCTGGCGGGACGCAAGGGCGTGGCGCTGGTCTAGGCGCCACGCAACAGGATCAACGCAGGTAGCTCATCGGGTCGGTGCTATCCAACCCTTTCCGAACTTCAAAGTGCAGGAACCCGACATCGCCGGGCGCCACGCGGGCGATCTGCTGACCGCGGCTGACGGAATCGCCGACATTCACGCCGATATCGGCCACGTTCAGGTAAACCGTGTTCACGTTGTCCGGGTGACGGACGATGATAAAACTGGCGCCATCGGTCTTTTTCGACACGCTGATAACCGATCCGCTTGCCGCCGCTGAGACCGGCGTGCCGGGCGACGCGCTGATGTCGATGCCTGGGTTGGTGCCGGGATTGTATTCGCGAATGATCGAGCCGGAGACCGGCATCGACATGCTGCCACCGGCCTTGGCCTTGGATTGGCCAATGTCGGCCACCGGCTTTTCCGGTTTGGGATCGGGTTTGGCCGCCGTGCGCGCCTCTGGCGTCTCGGCGGGCAGCGGGGTCGCGGCAGAAGGCGGCACCGGGGTCAGCGATCCGGCCCCAGGGGCGGTGGTGTCGCGGTCGGATGTCCGTGGGGCGGTTGGCGCGGTGACGGGGATCAACAGGTACTGGCCTTCGCGGATTGCGAAATCCTTATCCAGTGCGTTCCATTCCGACAGCGCGCGGGGTGAGACATTGTACAACCGCGCGATCGTAAAGGCGGTTTCCCCGCGGGCGACCTTGTGCCGGACCGGTTCGACGCCGGTCGGCGCGGCACCGCTGCGCCGTGCGGTATCGGGTGCCTTGTTGATCGCGTTTGAGGCCAGCGTGGTGACATCGACGCCAGAGGGCGGACGGATCGGGCCGGTCGTGTCCGCACCCGTGGCAGGAGAGGGTTCGGCCACGCGACGGGGCAGGGCAACGATTTCACCCCGGCGCAGCGCATCGCCCGGTTTGATCCCGTTGTACTTGCCCAGTTCATCGGCGGGCAGGCCGACCCGAGCGGCCACATCGGCCAGCGTGTCGCCGCGTTTGGCGACGGCGACCTGATAGCTGGGATAGGACAGGACGCCCCGGTCATCGGGTTCGGGCCGGGTCGCGGCGGCCTTGAGCGCGGCGTCGGTTGTATCGACCCCGCCGCCGATCCCGCCCCGAAGGTCGAAATCCATACCGTCGGAACAGGCCGACAATAGCGCAATAAGGGCAAGGGCCGTCATGGGGCGGAAGCCAAGTGTCATCTCGATATCCTCACATGCACCCCTTGTCTCCAGGGCGTCACAGGTTGGTGGCGCGATATGAGCGCCGCGCCGACGCGTCAGTCCTTGCCGAGCCCTTCGACCAGCGGCACAAAGCGCACGGGCCGCATTTCGTCGTAGTCGTAGCCATTGTCGGTCCGCGTCACGCGGATCAGGCTCTGGACGGCATCGGACTGGCCCACCGGCACGACCATGATACCGCCAATCTTCAATTGCGCCAAGAGCGGGCCGGGCGGGTCTTCGGCGGCTGCGGTCACAATTATGCGGTCAAAGGGGGCCTGATCCGGCAAACCAAAGGACCCGTCGGCGGTGAAGGCGGTGATATTGGTCAACTCAAGCTCGTCGAACACCGCCCGCGCCGCGTGTACCAACCGGCGATGCCGGTCGACGGTGTAGACCCGCCGCGCCAGCTGCGCAAGGATCGCCGCCTGATAGCCAGAGCCGGTGCCGACCTCCAGCACCTTGTCGCGCGGCCCGATCTTGAGCGCCTGCGTCATCAGCCCCACGACCGAAGGTTGTGAGATGGTCTGGCCGCAGGCGATGGGCAGAGGCATGTCGTCATAGGCGCGTTCAGAGAAATAGCCCTGAATGAATCGACCCCGGTCAACCCGCTCCATCGCGTTGAGCACGGCCTTGTCAGTGACGCCCTTGGACCGAAGCGCAAAGAGGAACTGCATCTTGGCTTCGGCGTCGAAGCTCATGAAAAGGCGTCTTTCAGATCGTCGAGCGCTGCGTAATCGGTCAGGTCGGCGCGCATCGGCGTGACGGTGATCCAGCCCTTTAGGTTCATGTCCGCGTCGCTGCCGGGCGCGGTGTCGGCGCGCTGATCGCCGCCGCGCACCCAGAGGAACCGCCGACCAGAGGGCGAATGCGTCGCCTCGACGGTAAAGCGGGTGTCGCGGCGCAGCCCTTGCGGAGCGGCCACGGTGCCCTCGACCCGTGCGGCGGAGACGGGTGGAAAGTTGACGTTGTAGAACCGGCGATAGCCCTCGGTCCGGCCCGGATCGGCGCGCAGGATGCGGCGCACGGTGTCGGCCCCGTGGACGGCGGCGGCCTCGAACGGGTCATCGGCCAGCGCATTGTCCGGGCCGTAATATTGCGACAGAGCGATGGCGGGCAGTCCTTGCAGCGCCGCCTCAAGCGCGCCGCCCAGCGTCCCGGAATACAGTGCATTCTCGGCCGAGTTGTTGCCCCGGTTCACGCCCGACAGGACCAGATCCGGCGGGCTATCCTTCAGCACGTCGTGCAGGCCCGCCAGCACACAATCCGCCGGGCTGCCTTCGGCGGCGTATTGGCGCAGGCCAAGCTGGGCGATCATGGTCGGATGGGTGTAGGAGATGCAGTGCGCCACGCCGGATTGCTCAAAGGCGGGGGCGACGGTCCAGACCTCGCCCTCGGGACCGGCCAGGTCTTCGGCGATGGCGGCAAGAACCTTGAGACCCGGCGCGTTGATGCCGTCGTCGTTGGTGATGAGGATGCGCATGAGGGTGTGCCTGCTTTGGTTTGCCCCTCTCTAGTCAAAGGGGGGGCTTGGGGCAAGCAACGCTCCGCCGATGGGCGCGAGGTGCGCCCTGAAAGACTCAGATTGTCTGGTGGTTCAGGCCAGCACTGCCAGCAGGCGCTTGGCCTCGGACTCCGGTGTGGCCAGCGTGGCGCGGTCCTCACCGGGGTGAAAGCGGGCGCGGGTGGCGGTGGCCATGGGATTGGGCGTCAGGACATGGACGCGCGGGCCGGTGCGTTCGGTTTCAGCGGCCCAGCTGCGGGCGAGCGCGATTTGCGCGGCCTTGGTAGTGCCGTAGTAGCCGTAGAATTTCTGGCCCTGCACCGGGTCGTCAAAGAACAGCGCCGTGCCGGCCTCTCCCAGAAGGGGCGCGACGAAGGGGATCAGGTGGCCCATGGCGTCGGCATTGGTGGTCAGGGCCTTGCGCCATTCCTTGGGGTCGATATGGGGCGCGGGGGTCAGCGCGCTGGCGTGGATGGCCGTGTGCGCCCAGAGGGCGAGGCCGCCCCAGCGGTCATGGATCGAGCGGCACAGGTGGGCCATAGCGTTGCGGTCGGTCACGTCCATCGGGGCCAGCGTGGCGCTGCCGCCCTTGGATTGGATGCGGTCGTCCAGCTCTTCGAGGCCGCCGACGGTGCGGGCCACGGCGATGATGTGATGGCTGGGCGCGAGGGCCTCGGCGAGGGCAAAGCCAAGGCCGCGGGAGGCGCCGGTGATGAGGGCAAGCTTGGTCATGGCGGCTGCTTTGCCGGGGATTTGCGGCGGGGTCAAGCGCGGCCATGTCGCGGGCATGTCGCGGCCCGGTCAGTCAAGGGGTGTCCACGCGTGGACAGATTCCCGACTGTGCAAAATCAAGGAGTTACAGAGACGAATTTACCTGCGCTTAACCTTTGCCCGCGCTGAGGCAGGGGGAATCCGGCACGGATCGGGACCGGGATCGCGCCCAAGCAGTCCACGTCCGGAGGCATACTGCAGACTGCGCGTGATCGGGAAATGTTTCGAAACGGGTTTTCCGGACCGGAGGCTCTGAGCCGCGACCGGCGTATGGGGGCGTCATGCCAGCGGCATGCTTGCAGCATGACCGCCGTCTCCCTGCGGTCGACTTCCCCGGGTTATTTTTGGACAGAAGACATCCAAGGGGCCTGTGGGTGTCGGGCCAGATTTCGGCGTGTTTCAGCGGGTTTGCCACGCAAGGTCATGGCGAGGGGGAACGTGGCCATAGGGGGATCTCAGTCAGGTCGTCGCCTGACCTTGTCCCGTGCCGGGGCGTGGGCGCGGGTGGATCAATCGGCGGTCAGATGGGGGCGGATGTCGTCGCCGAAGGCGGCGTAGAGATCGAGCAGATCGTCAAAGGAGAGGCCCTGCGCCTGCGCCTCGGCCAGCGGCCCCTCGGTCACTGTCACCTGCGGGCGCTGCGCCGGATCGGGCAGGGTGAGGGTGACGGCGGTGCCAAGCGCCTCCTCGAACTGTGGCAGCGTATTGGCCAGCAGACCCTCGGCGGGTGGAAAGGGCGCTGTGGCATCGTCGATGGTGGCGAGATAGGCGCGAAACACCGGCTCTGGCACCTCGACCCACGGGCCAAAAGCGAACACGTCATCGCTGCCACGCAGGGGCAGGGTCAACACGCTGCGCAGAAAATAGCGGCCTGCGATGCGGCAGAATTCGGCCCCTAGTCGGTCCTCTGCAACCTCCAGATCCTCATCGCCGATGCGGGGGCCATAGGCCCAGTCATCCGGCGCATCGAATCCGATGTCGAAGATGCCGGAAAACGCCCGTCCGCAGCAGGGGCAGGACCGGGTGTCGTCATTAAAGCGCCGCCAGCGGGCATCGAGATCAAGAATATTCATGACGGTGATGTGAGGCGCATCGCTGATGGGGTCAAGGGGCTGGGCAGGTCGATGTGGCTGCGTCATGCTGGGCGGGCAGCTTTCAGGAGTGGGACGATGTTCAGACGGGTATTGGTTCTGTGCGCGCTGATGGTGCCGGGAGTGGCGCAGGCGGATGAGATCAGCGGCGAGTGGTGTTCACCGGAGGGGCAAAGCCTGACGATCCGGGGCAGCCGGGTGGTGGCCCCCTCGGGGATCGAAACGGACGGGCGTTATAGCCGCCACCGCTATGAATTTGCGATGCCCGCAGGCGGGGCCGACGCGGGTGCGGCGGTGGTGTTGCAGCAGCTGTCCGACGAGGAGGTACTGTACAGCATCGACGGCAGCACGCCGGTCAGTTGGACGCGCTGCCGGGCGGTGACCAGCTAGGCGGGCTACTGCGTCACCGGCTGCATCAGCCAGCGGGTTTCGCCCTTTTGGGTCAGGGCCAGACGCCCGTCCTCTATCGCGATGACGGGATCGCGACCGATCTGGTCGCCAATCGTCAGCGTTTGCACCTCACCGCGCGAGGTGCGCACAAGGGCCTTGGGCGCATCGCCGGAGCCGAAGGTGCCCAGCAGGATCAGCCCGTCAAGGCTGCCCTTGGCGGGACGGGTGGCGGCCGAAATGACGGCCTCTGGTGTCGGGGTTTCCTGTGCCATGTCTCTTTACACTCGGGTTGATCAGAGCGCGGCAGATACTGCGGTGCAGCATCGGGCGAAAGAGGGGGCAAACGGCATCCGCCAAAGCCCGCCCACGCGGGGTGCGACACCGGCACAGCCTTGCCGGTTTTGCTTGGCGGGGTCAGTCAGGCAGGGGGGACAGGCGGGAAAGCGCGTAGTCAACGGTCGAAGGCGGGCGCGCAGCCGGTCCAGCAGCGCGCCGTCGTCCTTGATTACTCCGCCGCCTTCATCTGAAAGCCTTTTTGGATCATGTCCGCCGGTTCCACCGGGTATTCCCCCGAGAAACAGGCGTCACAATACTGCGGGCAGCTGGCGTTGCGGCCCGTTGCCTCACCCACGGCGCGGTACAGCCCGTCGAGGGTGACAAAGCGCAGGCTGTCGACGCCCAGATGATCACGCATCTCATCCTCGGACATGGTGGCGGCCAGCAGCTTTTCGCGCTGGGGGGTGTCGACACCGTAGAAACAGGGCCAGGCTGTGGGGGGGCTGGCGATGCGGAAGTGCACCTCGGCCGCGCCGGCATCAAGGATCATCTCCTTGATCTTGCGGCTGGTGGTGCCGCGCACGACGCTGTCGTCCACGAGGATCACCCGCTTGCCCTTGATCAGGGCGCGGTTGACGTTGAGTTTCAGGCGCACACCCATGTTGCGGATTTGCTCTGTCGGCTCGATGAAGGTGCGGCCCATGTATTGATTGCGCACGATGCCCATGCCGTAGGGAATGCCGGACTCGTGGGCAAAGCCGATGGCGGCGGGGGTGCCTGAATCGGGGACGGGACAGACAAGGTCCGCGTCCACCGGGGCCTCACGCGCCAGTTCGACGCCGATCTGGCGGCGGGTCTCATAGACCGAGCGCCCGCCGATGATCGAATCGGGGCGCGAGAAATAGACATGTTCGAAGATGCAGAAGCGCGGGGCCGCCTTGCGGAAGGGGTAGTGCGATTCCACGCCTTTGTCGGCGGTGATCACCACCATTTCGCCCGGCTCGATCTCGCGGACAAATTCGGCACCGATGATATCCAGCGCGCAGGTCTCAGAGCTCAGCGCCCAGCCGTCGCCCAGTTTGCCCAGCACCAGCGGGCGGACGCCCAGCGGGTCGCGCACGCCGATGAGTTTGGTCCGGGTCATGGCGACGACGCTGAACGCGCCTTCAACCCGGCGCAGCGCGTCTTCCATCCGGGCGGGGATGTCGCGTTGCAGGGACCGTGCCATCAGGTGGATGATACATTCGCTGTCCGAGGAGGACTGAAAGATCGAGCCACGGTCGATCAGTTCGCGCCGCAGCGCCTCGGCGTTGGTGATGTTGCCATTGTGGGCAATGGCAGCGCCGCCCATGGAGAACTCACCAAAGAAGGGCTGCACGTCGCGGATCTGGGTCTGGCCCTTGGAGCCGGCGGTGGAATAGCGCACGTGGCCGATGGCCAGTTGGCCCGGCAGCGTTTCCATCAGCGATTGCTTGGTGAAGTTGTCGCGGACATAGCCGAACCGGCGGGCGGAATTGAACCCGCCCAGATCGGGGTGGTAGGCGACGATCCCGCCAGCCTCCTGACCGCGGTGCTGCAGCGCGTGCAGTCCGAGGGCCACGAAGTTGGCAGCGTCCGTCAGACCGACGACGCCGAAGATGCCGCATTCCTCCTTGAGCTTGTCGTCATTGTCCGGGTCGCGGACCGAGTCGAAGTCAAAAGGATGTGCGGGTGGAAAAATGGGGTCGGGCAAGGGGGCAGCTCCGAATCCGCTTTGCATATGCAGCATGGTTTAATGGGCCGGTCCCGGAATGTCACGAAACGATTACATCAGGTGGCCCGGGAAAGGCGGGTGAGGTTTGGGGCCGTCAGAACCGGCCCCTCGGCAAGGAGTGTGTGATGGGGGGGCGGGTTATTGCGGCGCGTCGCAGACGCTGACCAGTTGTTCGTATTGCGCGGTGATCCAGCCAAGCGCCTGTTCGGGGTTCTGTTCCTCGATCCGGCCAGTGAACTGGGCAAAGACCGCCGCCGAGCGCGAGTCGTCGATCATGGCGATGTCCTGCGAGGTGATCACCGTCTCGTAGACGAAAAAGGCGATCGCGACGAGCAGGATACCGCGCGCCACGCCAAAGAAGAAGCCAAGCGCCTGATCCAGCCCGCCAAGGGCCGAGCGTTTGATGATCGTGGAGAACAGCGGGGTAAACAGCGAGACGACCACCAGCGCGACGGTGAAGATCGCAGCAAAGCTGGCGATGACGGCCAGTTCGCAGCTATCGGCAAGGAATTCGCCGATCACGGGGATTTCCTTGACCAGCGGTTGCACCTGATCGGCAAAGAGAAAAGCCACCACGGCGGCCACGACCCAGCCCAGAATGGCCATCGTCTCACGGACCAGCCCGCGCGAGTAGGCCAGCAGCGCCGACAGCAGAATGACGACGCCAACCACGCCATCAACGATTGTAAACCCGTCCATCTGCCTCACTCGCCTCTTGTCGCGCGGCCGCCTGCGGCCTCAGTTCCGTTTGTCATTGTGGTCTCGCCCAAGTCAACCGGCCCCGAAGACCTCACCGACGAAAGTGGTCAGGTCCGGCATCCGGGACAGCGCCATGCCATCCGATGCCGTGGCCTTGCCCCCTTGCGGCAGGATCGCCTTGGAGAAACCAAGTTTACGCGCCTCTTTCAATCGGTTTTCCGACTGGCCTACCGGGCGCAGGCCCCCTGATAAGCTGATTTCCCCGAAAATCACAGTATCGGGGGGCAGGGCGGCGTCCTCACGCGCGGAAAGTAGCGCAGCGGCCACAGCCAGATCGGCGGCGGGTTCCGAAACACGCATACCGCCCGCGACGTTCAGGTACACGTCGAGGCCCGCAAAGGGGATGCCGCAGCGCGATTCGAGCACCGCCAAAATCATCGCCAGACGGCTGCCATCCCAACCCACAACCGACCGGCGCGGCTGCGAATGCGGGCTGGGAGAGACCAGGGCCTGTAGCTCGACAAGCAGGGGGCGGGTGCCTTCGATCCCGGCAAAAACCACCGATCCGGGCGCGGGCTGGCCGCGTTCGGACAAAAACAGCGCCGAGGGGTTGGCGACCTCTGACAACCCGCCGCCGGTCATCTCGAACACGCCGATCTCATCGGTGGGACCAAAGCGGTTCTTGACCGAGCGCAGGATACGGAACTGGTGGCCGCGCTCTCCCTCAAAGTACAGCACCGTGTCGACCATGTGTTCGACCACGCGGGGACCGGCCAACTGGCCCTCCTTGGTGACGTGACCGACCATCATGATGGAACTGCCGGTGCGTTTGGCAAAGGTCGTCAGTTCATGCGCGGCGGCGCGCACCTGACTGACAGAGCCGGGGGTGCTGTCGACATTGTCGGCCCACATGGTCTGGATCGAATCGATGATGGCAAGGTCGGGGCGAGTCTCATCCAGCGTGGTCAGGATGTCGCGAAGATTGGTTTCGGTCGCCAGCTTCACCGGCGCCTCGGCCAGATGCAGGCGTTGCGCGCGCAGGCGGACCTGTGCGCTGGCCTCTTCGCCCGAGATATAGACCACCTTGAGCCCGGCATTGGCAAAGGCGGCGGCGGCCTGCAACAGCAGGGTGGATTTGCCGATGCCCGGATCGCCTGCCATCAGAACTGCGCTGGACGGCACCAGCCCGCCTCCCAGAACCCGGTCGAATTCATCCATGCCGCAGGCGGTGCGCGGCGGCGGGGCCTCTTTGGCGGACAGGTCTGTCAGCGCCACGGCACGCCCGCGCGAGATGCCCAGAGTTTTGCCAGACGGTCCCTGGCTGAGGGGCTTTTCCTCGGCGATGGTGTTCCATTCGCCGCAGGTCTCACAGCGACCGGACCATTTGGTGGTGGTGGCGGCGCAGGACTGGCAGACAAATCGGGCGGTGGCTTTGGCCATGAGGTCTCCGGCGGGATCGGGGCAGGTCGGCTTATGCCCCATCCGGGGCGGGAGGCCAATGACCCCCTGTCCGCCGGGGTGTTTTTACAAAGACGACGCCGGGGCGCGGCGCTTTTCGATGAATCCCAGCGTTATGGACGTAAGGATACAGGCGGTGAACAGGTACAGCCCCCACGCGGGTTCGACACGGCCCACGCCCATGCCCTTGGACAAGGTGATATAGAGCGCGATCAGAAAGATATCGGCCATGGCGAGTTTGCCGATAACCTCAAGCACCGGCAGGCTGCGACGGTCGAGAAGGTTGAATTGCACCAGCGCCAGCCCCAGCGTCTTGATCAGCGGCGCGAACAGCGCAAACAGGGTGACGACGAGGGCCAGAAAGACGTCGGATTCCCACAGCGATTGCAGGCCGGAGATCAGGCTGATCTCGCTCATGCCGAACAGCGGCAGCAGGCCCGCCCTGAGCAACGGCGCAAACCACGACAGCGGGTAGACGATAAAAAGCGCGAGGTTGAGCCAGCGCAGGTGGTGTGGCCAGTTGCTCATGACACCCACCACCACAGGCCCAGCAGACCTACCAGCATTCCCCCGTGGACCACGTCGATCCAGCGCCAGCGCGCATCGGGTGACAGGCCGCTGACCAGAAACAGCGCCGAGGGCACCAGCAGCGCGGTGATGCCGCCCTGTTTGGCCATGGTACGGACGGCGGAAGCATAGATCGCGCCGTCGTTTAACCCGGCGGCGGGGGCAAAGACCGTGACGACCCCGGCGATGGCCAGAACGAAGGTCGCCAGCGCGGGCCAGCGCGACAGGCCGCGGCCCTTGATCAGGCGGAGCGCGGCCAGTACGGCCAGCACCTCCAGATAGAGAAACTTTTTGGCGAAGAGAAAGAACAGGATCACCGGGTCGGGTTGGAAAGGCAGGCTCACCGGACGGCCTCGATCGGGCCTGTCGCGCTGCCGCTGATGAACTGGGCCACATAGGGGTCGCCGCTGGTGTCGAGGTGCGAGACCGGGCCAGTCCACTGGATCACCCCGTCGTGCAGCATGGCGACGTTGTCGGCGATGGCGCGGACGCTGGTCATGTCATGGGTGATGGTCATGGCGGTGGCGCCCATTTCAGTGACGATCTCGCGGATGAGTTCGTTGATGACACCCGCCATGATCGGGTCGAGGCCGGTGGTGGGTTCGTCGAAAAAGATGATCTCAGGCTCGGCGGCGATGGCGCGGGCGAGGCCGACGCGTTTCTGCATCCCGCCGGACAGTTCCGCCGGAAAGCGGTCGGCCACATCGGGTTTCAGGCCAACGCGGCGCAGTTTCTCGATGGCGATGGCGCGGGCCTCTTCGCGGGGTTTCTTCAGCGAGCCGCGCAGCAGGCGGAAGGCGACGTTTTGCCAGACCGTCAGGCTGTCGAACAGGGCCGCGCCCTGAAACAGCATCCCGAAGCGGGCGAGAAAAGCGTCGCGGTCGGTCTTGGTGACGTCGGTGCCCTCTAGCGTGATGGTGCCCGCGTCGGGGGCCACAAGCCCGAGGATGCATTTCAACAGCACGGATTTGCCGGTGCCGGAGCCGCCGATGATCACCATCGAGGTGCCGCGTTCGATGGTCAGGTCGACGCCGCGCAGGACGCGGTTGGAGCCAAACGCCTTGGTGACGCCGTGCAGGTCGATCATCGTGCCACCCTGTCGTTGCGCCCGGTGGCGAGGGCGGCTGTGAGTATTTTTACCAAGAAGAAGCTGCAAGAGCGCGTTGTTCGGGTCATAGCGAGAAGAACGCCCCCGTGAGCAGGAAGTTGGCGGCGAGGATCAGGATGGCGGCGGCCTCGACCGAGCCTTTGGTGGCGCGGCCCACGCCCTGCGCGCCGCGTCCCGAGGCCATGCCGAAATAGCAGCCCATCAGCGCCGCCAGCCCGCCAAAGGCGCAGCCCTTGACCAGCGAGGAGATAATATCCAGCGGTTCAAGGAAGTCGACGGTGTTCTTGAGGTAGGCGGCGGCGTTGAAGCCCAGCGTGCCGGTGGCCACCGCGTAGCCGCCGAAGACGCCGATCACGTCGCCCACCGCCACCAGGAGCGGCACCACGATCAGCGCCGCCAGCACGCGCGGGGCGACGAGGTATTTCATCGGGTCGGTGGAGAGGGTCACCAGCGCGTCGATCTGCTCGGTCACTTTCATGGTGGCGATTTCGGCGGCGATAGAGGAGGTCACGCGGGCGGCGATCATCAGGCCGACAAGGACGGGGCCCAGTTCGCGGACCATGCCGATAGCGACGATCTGCGGCACCACCGCCTCGGCGTTGAAGCGCGCGCCGCCGGAGTAGATCTGCAGCGCCAGCGCGCCGCCGGTGAAGATGGCGGTGAGCCCCACAACCGGCAGCGACAGCCAGCCGACGTTGAGCAATGCCGCGCCGAACTCGCGTCCGTAGAAGGGCGGGCGAACCATGTGGCTGAGCGCGTTCAGCGCAAACAGCGCCACGCGCCCGACCATCGCCATCATCGACAGCGTGGCGCGTCCCAGCGCGCCGAGTGGGGACAGAAGGCTCATGTCAGGCGCCGGTATAGGTGCGGGCGTAGCGCGTACCCAGCGAGGTCAGGATTTCATAGCCGATGCTGCCGGCCCAATCGGCCAGCGTGTCGACGCTTTGGTGGCGGCCCAGCAGTTCCAGTGTCTCGGGCGTGCCCGCGACGTCGGTCACATCGACGCCGATCAGGTCCATCGAGATACGGCCCAGCACCGGGCAGCGGGTTTCCTCTGCCCACATATGCGCCCGGTGGCTCATGCTGCGCAGGATGCCGTCGGCATAGCCCGCCGCGATGGTGGCGACACGGGTGGGGCGCTCTGCCGTCCATGTGTTGCCATAGCCCACGGTTTCGCCCGGCAGGACCTCTCGGATCTGGATCACCGGCACGTGCAGATGGGTCACGGGGCGCGCGTCGAGGAAGGGCAGACCGCCATAAACGCCGATCCCCGGGCGTGTGACGTCGAAGTGATAGTCGGGGCCAAGCAGTACGCCGCCCGTCGCCGCCAGCGAGCGCGGCGCGTCGATCCCGTCGGTCATCTGGACAAAGGTTTGCAACTGTTGGGCGTTCATCGGGTGCGCGGGGTCATCGGCGCAGGCCAGATGGCTCATGATCAGGCTGGGCTTTTGCGCCAGCGCGATGTCGCGCAGGGCGCGCCATTCGGCGGGTTCCATCCCCAGACGGTTCATACCGCTGTCCAGCTGGATGCCAAAGGCGTGGCCCGGCAGCCCCTCGACGTGGCGCAGCATCTGGTCGATGGAGTTGATCATCGGCGTCAGCTGCGCGTCGCGGATCAGGGCGGCGTCGCCCGCCATGTGGCCGGAAAAGACGCAGATTTCGGGCCGGGGGCCAAGGATGCGGCGCAATTCTGCGCCTTCCTCTGCGATGGCGACGAAAAACCGCCGCGCGCCTTCGTCGGCCAGCGCCGGGGCGACGCGGTCGATGCCCAGCCCGTAGGCGTCCGCCTTGACCACGGCGCCGGTTTCGGTTTGCGACATCTCTGCGAGGGAGCGCCAGTTGGCGCGTAGCGCCGCGAGATCGATGGTAAGCTGTGCCTGTGCCATGACTGAACGTGTTTCTCAGGTTCCCGGTCAGCGTCAAGCGCGAAATCGCCGCGCGGGCGGCCTTGCGGGCGTGAGGCCGCCGCTTATGCTGCGTCTGGATGGACCGGCACGGAGGAAGGGTCATGCGCAGCGCGGTGCGGTTGGAGGCAGTGCTTTTCTGGCTGGCGGTCCGCTATCTGACGCGCCTGCCTGTGCCGCGTGGCCTGCCAGAGTCCGACGACCTGATGGTGCGGGCGGTGAAATATCACCCCGGAGTCGGCGCGCTGGTGGGGGCGCTGGCGGCGCTGGTGCTGTGGGCCGGAGCGCCGGTGCTGCCATGGCCGGTGGCGGTGCTGCTGTCGCTGGCGGCGACGCTGCTGGTGACGGGGGCGTTTCACGAGGCGGGACTGGCCGGGGCCGCCGAGGGGCTGACCGCCGGGCGCGCCCGGGGTGAGATCATCGCCATGATGGATCGCAGGCAGTTTGGCCTTTACGGGGCGCTGGCCGTTGGGCTGTGCCTGGCGCTGAAGCTGGCGCTGATCGCCAGTTTCCCGCTTGCGGTGGCGGCGGCGGGACTGGTGGCGGGGCATGCGACGGGACGGATGGCTGCGGTTCACGTCACCGCGACGACGTCACATGCCCTCAGCGAGGGAATGCAGAAATTTGTGCCCAAGGTGACGGCGGATGGCTACCGCGTGGCGCTGACCCTGACGCTGGTTGCGTTGGCTCTGCTGACGGCGGTGGCGGGCATTGGCGCGGTTCTGTGCGGTTTCATCGGAGCGGTGCTGTTGGGGCAGGCGTTCCGGGCATGGTCGGTGTCCCGGATCGGCGGCTACACAGGGGAATGTCTGGGCGGCGCAGAGCAGATGGCGGAATTGGGGTTCTACCTTGGACTGGCGCTCTGGCTCTGACCCCTGTTCGGGGCTGGCAAGTCTCGACACTCCATCCCGGCGGGTCTGACGCCTCTTGGCCCGGGTTGGAGTGCCGGTCTGCTCGACGGTCGGCCTGATTCTGAGCGGTGCCGTCACATGTCCCTGCCGTCGCCCTGTTGCCAGGGTTTGACGAGGTTGCCGAAGCGGGTGAATTGCGCCTCGAAGGCGAGTTCAACGGTGCCGATCGGGCCGTGACGCTGTTTGCCGATGATCACCTCGGCCTTTGCGTGCAGGCGGCTCATGCGTTCCTGCCAGGCGGCCATTTCGTCCAGACGGTCGTCCGAGGGTTTTTCGCGTTCCGCGTAATATTCCTCGCGGAAGACGAACATGACCACGTCGGCATCCTGTTCGATGGACCCCGATTCCCGCAGGTCCGACAGTTGCGGGCGTTTGTCTTCGCGGCTTTCGACCTGACGCGACAGCTGGGACAGGGCCAGAACCGGGATGTTCAATTCCTTGGCGATGGCCTTGAGACCCATCGAGATTTCCCCGATTTCCTGAACCCGGTTTTCGGCGGTGCCGCGCAGCAGTTGCAGGTAGTCGACGATGACCAGATCCAGCCCGTGAGTCCGTTTCAGGCGGCGTGCGCGCGCTGCCACCTGACTGATCGGCAGGGCGGGCGTGTCGTCGATATACAGCGGGCAAGCTTCAAGGTCCTTGGCGGCCTGCACAAAGCGGCGGAACTCTGTCTCGTCCATATCGCCTTGGCGGATCTTGTGAGAGCTGATCTCTGACGCCTCGGCAAGGATACGCCCCGCCAGCTGTTCGGCGCTCATTTCCAGACTGAAAAAGCCCACGACGCCGCCGTCCGTGGCCCCGGTGGTGCCGTCCGGGCGCAGGCCCTTTTTGTACGCCTTGGCGATGTTGAAGGCGACGTTGGTCGCCAGCGAGGTCTTGCCCATCGACGGACGCCCCGCGAGGATCAACAGGTCAGAGGGGTGCAGGCCGCCCAGCTTCTTGTCCATGTCGATCAGCCCGGTCGAGATACCGGCCAGACCGCCCTCGCGCTGGTAGGCGGCGTTGGCGACGTTAACGGCCTCTGTTACAGCCTTGAGAAAGCTTTGAAATCCGCTTTCGGTCTGGCCCTGTTCCGCCAGCTTGTAGAGCGCCTGTTCGGCCTCGACGATCTGTTCGCGCGGCTCTGACGCGACATCGACCTTGGCCGCCTTGTCGGAGATGTTCTTGCCCAGCCGGATCAGGTCACGCCGCACGGCAAGGTCATAGATCATCTGCGCATAGTCGCGCACCGCAAAGGTCGAGACGGCAGAGGCCGCCAGACGCGCCAGATAGGCCGGGCCGCCCAGTTCCTTCAGGCCCTCATCGTCCTCCATGAAGGCCTTGAGCGTGACCGGCGAGGCGAGGTTGTTCTTGGCGATGCGCGCCGAGGCGATTTCAAAGATACGTTCGTGCACCGGGTCATAGAAATGCCGCGCGCCGATGATCGAGGCGATGCGGTCATAGGTGTCGTTCTCGACCAGAATCGCGCCCAGCAATTGCTGCTCTGCCTCGATCGAATGGGGCATGGTGTCTGCCGACTGTACTTCGATTCCGGTTGGGTTGATCGTGGCGATCTCGTTCATTTCCATCCCCTGCTGCTCAGGCAGACCGCCTAACAGGCGCGGTCTGCAGGGTGCAAAATGTATATCTCTGTTGATAACCTGTGGCTTCTTGCGGCCACCGTATATTGGCATCGCGCCGGGTATTCCGTCAATATCTGGTGCGGGTGACTCGGCTCTGTGATCTTCCTGTCACATTCAACACGCAAGATATTGAGGCTGCCGTCAGGTCAGCTTGTGCCGCGGGCCGCGCGCCAGCCGTGCGGATCCTTGAGGAACGACTCAACCTCGCTCAGCACGCCCGCGTGGCGTTCGGGGGCCTCTGCCAGCACCTCCCACCATGTGCAAAGGTGGTGCAGGGCGACGCCGTGATCGCCCAGCGTTTTGATCGTCTCGGGGAAGATGCCGTAGTAGAAGATCACGGCCGTGTGGGCGCAGGTGGCGCCGGTGTCGCGGATGGCATCGACAAAGCTGAGTTTCGAGCCGCCGTCGGTGGTCAGATCCTCGACCAGCAACACGCGCTCTCCCTCTGTCATGGCGCCTTCGATGCGGGCGTTCTTGCCGTAACCCTTTGGTTTCTTGCGCACATAGGTCATCGGCAGGGCCATGCGTTCGGCCACGAGCGCGGCAAAGGGGATGCCCGCCGTCTCACCGCCCGCGATATTGTCGAACGCCTCGAACCCGGCGTTGCGCATCACCGTGATGGTGAGAAAGTCCATCAGGGTCGAGCGGATGCGCGGGTAGGAGATCAGCTTGCGGCAGTCGATGTAGACAGGGGACAATTGCCCCGAGGCCAGTTTGAACGGTTCATCGGTCATGAAGTTCACCGCCTCGATTTCCCACAACATGCGCGCGGTCAGGCGGGCCATTTCTTCGGCGGTGGGGTAGGTCGAGGGGATCATGACAGGCGCTCCGGGCTGGGGGGGGTCGCGCCGCAATAACGGGTTTCGGGCACCGTTTTCAAGGGCGATGACCGGGCCGGAAGCAATTGCTCGAACGCCGCCTTTTTGAGCGGTGAAAGGTGGCGTCACGGTCGGGGTCGCGCGGGTCAGTCCGCGACGCGCCAGTGCAGCGGCATCATCGGATCAAAGACCGTGACCGGGCCGTCGCCAGTGTCGATCTTGGCCGGGTAGTCGACCGGCGCGCCCTTGGTCAGGGTGATCGTCTCGTCATTCGGCGGCAGGCGGTAGAAGGCCGGACCGTTGAGCGAGGCGAAGGACTCTAGTTGGTCCAGCGCGTTTTCCTGTTCAAATACCTCGGCAAGGATCGACATGGTGTTGGTCGCGGTAAAACAGCCGGCGCAGCCACAGGCGTTTTCCTTGAGCGGGTCGATGTGCGGGGCGCTGTCGGTGCCAAGGAAAAAGCTGGCATCGCCCGATGTTGCTGCGGCGCGCAGGGCAAGGCGATGTTCCTCGCGCTTGGCGACGGGCAGGCAGTAGTAATGCGGCTTGATCCCGCCCACCAGAATGGCGTTGCGGTTGATCACAAGGTGATGGGTGGTGATGGTCGCGCCCAAATCGTCACCGCCCGCGCGGGCATAGTCGACGCCTTGGCTGGTGGTGATGTGTTCCATGATGACGCGCAGGCCGGGGGTGCGCTGGCGGATCGGGTCCAGCACGCGGTCGATGAACACCGCTTCGCGGTCAAAGATGTCGATGTCGCTGTCCACGACTTCGCCATGCACGCACAGGGGGATACCGTGTTCGGCCATCGCCTCCAGCACGCCGCGCACCTTGTCAAAGTCGCGCACCCCGGAGGTGGAGTTGGTGGTGGCCCCGGCGGGGTAGAGTTTGACCGCCGTGATCAACCCGCTTTGATGCGCGGCGACGATGTCCGCCGGGTCGCTTTCCTCTGTCAGGTACAGCGTCATCAGCGGGGTAAAGCCGCTGCCCGCTGGCAGGGCGGCGGTGATGCGGTCGCGGTAGGCCTGCGCCTGTGTGCCTGTCACCACGGGCGGGACAAGGTTGGGCATGATGATGGCGCGGGCAAAGTGCCGGGCGCTTTCGGGGGCGATACCGGCCAGCATGGCACCATCGCGCAGGTGCAGATGCCAGTCGTCGGGGCGGCGAAGAGTGATGCTATCCATGGATTTGCGGTTAGCACGCGGGCCGCAGGCGCGCCAGTGGGATCAACCTGCGTCCTTGACGGCGTCGTCTCCGGCTTCGAGCTCGGCCAGCCGGCGGCGAAAGCGCGGCGCCGGCATCCGGCTTACGACATTCTGGCACAAGAGCCGGGCCAGCCCGTCGCGCCCGTCGGCGTCGATTCGTGCCAGCAGACGGCGCAGGTAGGGCGGATGATTGCGCCGGGCGCGCAGCATGGCGGCAAACAGCGCCGTGTCCAGTCGCCCCTCTGCAGCCGAGGTCAAGAGGCCCGGCAGCAGATCGAGCGCGCGAAAATCGGCCTGTAAGGCGCTGCCCATGAACGGCGCACGCAGGCGCGAGACATTGGGCCGCGCAAACAGTGCCGAATGCATCGCGTCCAGCCGTTCGCGCGGGTCGTAGATCACATAGGCCTGTGCTGCGGCGTCGATCATCTCTGGCGCAAAGCCATAGCGAGAGGTGAAATCGCGGCGGCGTTCCTCGGCGAAACGGTCGTCCCATTCGGCAATGCGCGGGTCCAGCGTGGCCTGCGGCTGCAACATCAGCACCCGCGCGCCGGGGGAGGTGACGGAATAAGCCCCGGCGGCATAGCCGCAGGGACCGGCCCCGTAGAACAGCACGGATTCGAAGTCGTCGAAAAAGCCGTCGTCCTGAAGCTGGTCGAAGAAGGCATAGACACGCTCATCGCGGAACCATGTGTCGCCGTGGCTGAGCAGCGACAGCGAGGACCAGCCGTTGGCGTTGACCATGTCGAAACCAATGGGGGTGCGCGTCTCTGACAAGGCCTCGATGCCGGACATCGTCTCGAACGCGACAACCAGCGTGTCGCCCTCTTCGACAAAGATCGCCGCGTGGCTTTTGCCCATGGGTTCGGCAAATCCGTATTCCTCGCCGATCCGCCGCAGCGTGGCCAGCCACTCCCCCCGGGACTGATTGCTGAGATCGGGAGAAAAGCCTTTGGTTTGCGATTCCATTGACCGGGTATCCTCACTTTGCGCCAAAATTGACGCGTAATTGGGGGAAACAATGGCCGCAGTTTTCGGCGAAAATGTGGTCACTCGGTGACAACACGGTGTGGCGTGGCTAGAGCGTGGGCGTGTTGGCGCGTGCGCGGGTGGCGTGACTGGCCAGAAAGCGCGCCGCCTTGAGCGTCACGGGCTGCGCGGGCGGGGTCATCAGCAGGCGGGCAAAGAGCGCGCGGTAGGTTTCCTGCGCCAAAAGCGCGTCAAAGCGGGCCTTGCGCCATGCGACGGCGGCCTCGTGCAGGCGCGACAGGTCAGGGTCGGCGGCAAACTCGGCGCGGCGCTCAACCACGCCTGCAAGGCTCTGGATGCTGGTGTCCTGGTCGATGCACCAGTTGCGTTCGACCCAGTAGTCCATGCCAAGCGCGTGGTCGGCATGCACCGCGCGGCCCCGGTCGGACTTGAGCACGTAGCTTTCCATCGCGCCAAGGGCGTAGTGGTTAAGCTGCGCAAGGGCGTAGTTGGAGCGGCCATATTGCGAGAATATCCGACGGGTACGGAATTGGGCGTCAAGCTCGCGGCCCTCGCCGTCGAACCAGCGGGCCTTGTCCACCTGCGCCGGATCGGGCGCGCGGGGGCGGTGGACGCCCAGTTTCGCGTAAGTGCCATCATTGCGGTAGAGCGTCTTGAACATCGCGGCGCGCCACGGCCAGTGCATGACAACCGGCGCGGCCTTGGTGAATTGTTCGGTGATGGGGCGGTCGGCGTAGCGCGCCACGCCCGCGTTGCCGAACAGCCGCCATGTCAGGGTGATGGCGGTGGCCTCTGGCAGGGCGGCGATCAGAGCGGGCAGGGTGCGGTCGCCCACATGGACGTTGACGTATTCGTCGATGTCGAGGGGCAAGAGCCAGTCGGCGTTTTGCACGGCGGGCGTCTTGTCGGCGCGTTTCAGGCCGGTGAACTGGATACCGCGATCCTCATAAGGGCCGTCGTTGCGGATGTGGGTCAGCGGGAGAACCTGCGCCAGACGGTCCAGCATCGTGTCGGTGCCGTCCTGACAGTCGTTCGACAGGGCGACCACATGGGTGACGCCGCAGGCAAGGTGATGCGCCAGCCAGTCGAGCAGGAACGCGCCCTCATTGCGCACGCACAAGACGGCGGTGATGCTCATGGATCGCCCCCGAGGGTGAGCCGATTTTTCGTCGAAAAATCGTTTCGCGTCATTACCAGCCCTTGCGGAAGGTCACGACCTTGGCCTCGGACGCCTTGGGGAAATAGGTCAGCCCGGCACGCCGCATGCAGTCAAACACCGCCTGAACGCCGCTTTGACCGATCCACTGCGGGTGCAATTCGATCACCGCCGCGCGCAGGCCAGACCAGTCGGCGGCGGGCAGCAGATGCGCCTCTGCGCCTTCGATGTCGCAGACCAGCACATCCGGCGTTTCGGCCTGCAACACCGGGTTGATGGCGTGCTGCATGACCTTGACCTCTTCGATCACCGTATCGGGGTCGGCGTCCCGGTCCATCGAGGAGCCGAGAAAGTTCTGCCGTACGTAGAACGGCACCGGATCGCCCAGTTCGGCGGCCAGCAACGCGTTGCGCAGGTCGACGTTGGTGACGCCGTTGGCGGCGTGCACAGAGCGGATGTAGGGGATCAGCGCCGGGTTTGCCTCATAGCTGACGACGCGCGCGACCTTTTTCTTCACCGACAGCAGCGTCGACATGTAGCCGATGCCGCCGCCCAGTTCCAGAACGCGGTCACCGGGGCGCACCACGCGCATGACGGCGTCGCATTCCTTGCGCTCATAGATGTCCTGTTTCAGCGCGCTGCGGATGCGCCCCCGCGTGATTTGCGGATTCTTGGGGATCTTGAGCCCGCGCGAATAAAGGAACGGGTCGCGCGGTGCGGGGTCTGAGCCGTCCATCGTCACGTCTCCATGTCCAGGGCCAGCGCATAGGCCACCCGTTCGGTTTCTGTCAGGTCCAACGCCAGCGCCTGCCGGTAGAGGTCGGCAAATTCGGGCATCCCGTGCAGTTCCGCCGCCTTGGCGCGGTGCCATTCCAGCGCCCGGTGGTGGGCGGCGCGCAAGGTGTCGTCGCGCAGCAGCCGGTCGTATTCGGCGCGCACGCGGGGGATGTTGCGTTTGATGGTGATGTCACGGTGGACGGACCAGTCCATGCGAATCCAGTAGTTCAGCCCGATGTTGCGGTCGACGTGCAGGGCGCGGCCCCTTTGGCGTTTGATCAGGAAACTCTCGGCAGAGCGCAGGGCGTAGTGGTTCAACTGGATCAGGTCATAGCCGATGGTGCGCTTGGAACTGCGCCAGCCGTTGCGGATGGCGGCCTCTGTCATGTCGCGGCCAGAGCCGTTGACCCATTTCACCTTGTCCTCAAACCCCTCGGCCAGCTTGTTTGGCCGGTGGCAGGAGATCTTTTCATAGGCACCGATATTGCGAAACAGGGTCTTGAAGCCCCAGACCGTGTGCGGCTTGGGGCAGTATTTCGGCGCGCAGGTGTCAAATTGTTCGATCACCAGACGGTCCTCAAAGCGGCGCACACCGTTGTGGCCGAACAGCCGCCATGTCATCGCGATATTGGTGGCGTCGGGGACGCGGTCAAAGACCTCTGCCAGCGTGCCGTTGCCGCAGCGGATGTTCACAAACTCATCGACGTCGATGTGGGCGATCCATTGGGCCTGCTGGATCACAGGTTCTTCCAGCGCGGCATCCAGCGCGTGTTGCTGGGGAGATTTGCCGGACCAGCCGTTGTTGTCGCGGTGCTGGAGCACACCCAGCTCTTGCAAGCGGTCGAGGATGTCTGTTGTGCCGTCGGAACAGCCGTTGGTGTAGATCAGGAAATTGTCGAAGCCCACGGCCCGGTGATAGGCGATCCATTCAAGGATATAGGGGCCTTCGTTCTTCATGCAGCCGACGATGACGTTGCCGGTGGACCCCTGCGGCAGCACGCGACGGGGGGCGGGGGCAAAGGCGGCGGCGAGTTCCTCTTCGTTGACGCGCCCCAGCTTATTGTGCGGCGCGTACGGCGAGCCCTGAAGGCGGACAAAGTTCTGCTTGGCCTGCGCGGGCAGGGCTTCCTCTGCGGCGTCCGTCAGGGCCGGGGCCTCTGGCGTCTCCAGGGGTTCACCCTTCAGGTGCGCCAGTTCGGCGGCGCGGGCTGCGCGTTCATCTTTGTCGCCCTGCGCAATGCGCCAGCGGAACGCCATGAGGTACTGCGTTGCGCGAAAGCCGCGTGTCGGGTCCGCCTCGACCCAGTCGCCGCAGATCGGGTCCGCCTCCATATCGTCGGGGTGCATCGCGGGATGTTCGGCGCAGAGTGCAGCGATGTCATTCTCAAACCGCATGGACAGGGCCGACAGCGACCCGGCAAGGATCGGGCCGCCGGGCACCTTGATCTCTCCCAACAGCTTGCGCCACAGCGGGCGCGGCAACAGCACGTCCTGCCGGTCCAGCAGGCGCAACACGGCGTCGTTGAATTGACGCGCGCGGGTCAGCCACGGGGCAGAGGGCAGGCGCGGTAGCTCCTCTGTCTCGGCGCGGCCGATCTGGGCGTCGATGCCGAAGGCGGCGCAAATCTCGTCCGTCGCATCCTCGGACCAGAGCGTATCGCGGTTCAGAGAGCGGAACTGGACGGAGCCAGCGCCGAAGACCGCCTCCCATTCCGATTGCAGGCGTTTGTAATCGAGCCAGAAATTTGCGCCCTGCACCTCTGGGAACATGCCGTCCAGCGGTGCGGTGTCGGGGCGGGTGTCCATCGCCGCCTCCCAGAAGTCATCCACCTCTGCAAGGGCCAGTTCAAGGTCCAGTCCCCGCGCGCGTCCGTCCAGCACCTGTGCGCCGTAGCGGGCAACCAGCGCGCGGGCGGGTTCGTCCAGCCATGCGACGATGCGGATGTCGTCGGACAGCGGCGTCAGCAGGGCGCGCAGGCGTTCCAGTTCAGAGCGGTCGCACAGCGAGGTCCCCAATTGGTGTGCAGAGAGGATCAGCACCTCCGGCGTGTCGCGCGCGACCTCTTGCGCCAGTTGGTGGGCCAGTTCATCCCGCAGCAACTGCTGTTTCTCTGGCAGCATCACACCGCGATTGAAGCGCAGCACGTCGGCGCGGTCCGGGTCGCTGACCGTCATGAACAGGCGGGTGTGGTTTTTGGCCCCCGGTGAACGGGCATAGAGCACGTTTTCATCCTTCAGCCGTCCGCGTTTGGCGTCCAGAACCCGTTGTATCCGGTCGGTCGACGGACCGTCCGGCCCGATATGTACATAGATCCGCATCACGCTGCCCCTCTGGCCGTTTCGGCCTTGTCGTTCGTACCGGACGGCCCCGTTTCGGGGTTCTCGTTCCGTCTGCCCCACCAGGGCAGGTCCATCTTGATATGTGCCGCCAGCCGGTTACGCGCGTCGTCCGCCCCCACCGGCAATTCCAGATAGCGCGGATCATCCCCGAAGAGGTCGCGCAGCATGGCGTAATGCCCCTCGATCCAGCGAATCCGCTGCGGGTCCGTCGCGCCGTAGCCCTCTGGCAGGCCGGGAATGTGGCCTGCGGGCAGGCGGTCCTCTCCCAGATTGTTCCAGCGCCGCATACTGTCCGAGGTCTCTGCCGCCGGTCGCCATGTGGCGACAAACAGCATGTCGGGACGCGCAAGGCGCATCGCCTTGATCATCGCATAGTCACACTGTGGCCAGAGCGTCGCCGACGGGTTGAGCGCGCTGATTTCAGTCAGCGCGTCGTACAGCCCGTCGAGATGCCGGAACGGATCGCCGGTCTCAAAATAGCCGTTGTACAGTTGCCGCGCGATATAGGTGCCGCCCTTGCCGGGGGTGGGGTCATGGATGCGCCGCACCTTGTGATCCGCCGCCCGCCATCCCGCCTGCGACAAGGCGTGATGCAGGGTGGTGGTGCCGGTCTTGGGCAGGCCGAGGTTGACCAGTTTCACATTCAGATCGCTCATAGCCCCAACGCCTCGATCAGGTCCGCCTCACCGGGGGGCAAGGCGGGGAGGGCGGCCAGATGGGCATACATCTGGGCATAGGCCGGCTGCTGCATCAGGGCGTCGCGCTTTTCGCGGTGCAGGCGGACGCAGTCGCCGTGCAGGCGTGCGATGTCCGGATCGGCCTTTAACGTCTCCAGCGCAGCGGTCAGTTGCGGCAAATAGCGGTGGATCGAACGATCCTCGAACGCGGCATCGTTGCGTTCGCGCCAATAGGTGTCGTCAAAGGCGCGCCCCTCGCGGTTGACGTCGCCCCGGTCGTTCTTGACCAGATAGCTGTCGAGAGACCGCAGAGCGTAGTGGTTGAGCGTGGCATAGGCGCGCGCACCCGCCGCCGGAAACTTGCGGATGCGGCGCGGGTTGGCGGCGGTCAGGAACTTGCCCGGCACCTTGCGGCCCGAGCCATCGGTCCAGTGCGGGTGTTTGTCCTCGGGCAGGGATTTGCGGAAAAACGGGCGGTGCGCACCGAAATACTGCAAGGGAAAGTCACCCCGGACGAGGGTTTTGACCTCAATCGCGGTCTGGGCGCACCACAGGTCCGGGTTGTGCGAGCGGGTGAACTGGGCGATCACCGGGCGGTCGACAAAATCGGCCACACCATCATTGGCAAAGAACTGGAAAGTGACAGAAATCACCTGCGGGTCGCCGCAGGCCGCGATCAGCGCCGGGATGGTATGGTCGCCCACGTGGATGTTTAGGAACTCATCGACATCGGCAATCCAGACCCAGTCGGCCTCTTGTACGACGGGCTGTTTGGCGGCGGCTTTCAACGCCTCCATCTGGTAATTGCGGCCCTCGGCGGGGTTGGGCAGATGCACCACGCGCCCGATTTCGGGGCGCGGATCGGCGGCCAACGCGTCCAGTAGGGTATCGGTGCCATCGGTGCAGTCGTTGGAATAGAACAGGAAATCGGTCACGCCGAGCAGGCGATGAAAGGCCATCCATTCCAGCAGGAACGGGCCCTCGTTCTTGACGCAGGTTACAGCGGTGATGCGCCGTTTGGCGCCCGCCTCAGTGATTTCCATGTCTGCTCGTCTGCCTGATGGCCGGGTTTCGTCCCGACTTTTATACCCCGAATCATGACATTGTGTGGACACCCCGTCAATCCGTGCTGGCGTCAAGGGGTGGCAGGCGTGACTTCCGTCCTATTGACGGGTGTGCCTGCGCTTGGGAAAGGAGGTGCAGGAGGACTGCCATGACCATTCCCGCATCCATTGATGAGGTACAAGAAACCCTTGGCCGGACCGGCTATGTCTGTGGCCGCGCGCTGGCCACGGTGGTGTTCCTTGCACTGCGCCTTGGCCGACCGCTGTTTCTTGAAGGAGAGGCAGGCGTCGGCAAGACAGAGATCGCCAAGGCGCTGGCCGCCTCGCTGAACCGGCGGCTGATCCGGCTGCAATGTTACGAGGGGCTGGACGCGTCGTCAGCCGTTTATGAATGGAACTTTCCGGCCCAGATGATCGCCATCCGCACCGCCGAGGCGCAGGGTAGCGCGGATCGGGATATTCTGAACCGCGAACTCTTTGGCCCGGATTTCCTGATCGAGCGCCCGCTGTTGCAGGCCATGCGCCCGGATGAGAACGGCGCGCCGATCCTGCTGATCGACGAGTTGGACCGCACCGATGAACCGTTCGAGGCGTTCCTTTTGGAGGCGTTGAGCGATTTTCAGGTCACGATCCCCGAGATAGGCACCATCAAGGCGCCAGAACCACCCATCGTGATCCTGACCTCGAACCGCACGCGCGAGGTGCATGACGCGCTCAAGCGGCGCTGCCTGTATCACTGGGTCGATTACCCCGGCTTTGACCGAGAGGTGGAGATCCTGAACGCCCGTGAACCACATGTGTCCGAGATCCTGAGCCGTCAGATCGTCGCCTTTGTGCAGGAGTTGCGGACCGAGGATATCTTCAAGAAGCCCGGTGTGGCGGAAACCATCGACTGGGCGAAATGCCTGCTGGCGCTGGACGTGGTGGACCTGAGCCCGGAGGTGATCAGCGACACGCTGGGCGCAATCCTGAAGTATCAGGACGACATCCAGAAAATTCAGGGGTCGGAGGCCAAGCGCATTCTGGATGAGGCCAAGGCCGCCATCGAGGCGGCTTGAGCAATGATCGGGCGCAGCGTTTCGTTTGAACCGGGGAAAGGGGCGCTGCCCCGTCACAGCATAGCTGTGACTCCCCGGAGGTATTTGGACCAAGAAGAAGCTGCAGGTCGGTGCAAGACGGCACCGGTGCTGTCGGTGCGACCCCCCCACAGGGTCCGGCATGCCTGAATACGTCCCCATCACGATTCCCGACAATCCGCGCCTTGCGCAGAACATCATCCATTTCGCACGCGCGCTGCGCCGGGCCGGGCTGCCGGTGGGGCCGGGCCGCGTGATCGACGCCATTCGCGCGGTCGAGGCGGCGGGCTTTACCCAGCGGATGGATTTCTACTGGACGCTGCACGCCTGTTTCGTCAACCGGCCAGAGCATCGCCTTGTCTTTGCGCAGATCTTTCGCCTGTACTGGCGTGACCCTCGGTTCCTTGAGCACATGATGTCGATGATGCTGCCCGCCATCCGGGGGGTGCAGGAGGATCGCTCTGCCGTGGCCGCCGAAAAGCGCGCGGCGCAGGCCCTGTTGGGGGACCAGATGCCCGAGGTGCCGGAGCAGGAAGAGGAAGAAGAGGGCACGCAGATCGAGATGGACGCGTCGCTGACCATGTCCGCCGAGGAAAAGCTGCGGTCGCTCGACTTTGAGCAGATGTCGACAGAGGAGATCGCGCAGGCCAAGCGGATGTTGTCGCGGCTGACCTTGCCGGTGAAACCGATCGAGTCGCGCCGTCGCATGGCCTCGCACCTGGGGCGGCATTTCGATGCCCGCCGCACGATCCGGGATGCCCTGCGCAAGGGGGGAGAAATCCATTCGCTGGCCAAGGCCAAGCCTCGGCTGCGCTGGCCCAATCTGGTGGTGCTGTGCGACATCTCCGGTTCCATGAGCCAGTACAGCCGCATGGTGCTGCATTTCCTGCATGCGGTGGCGAATGAAAAGGGGCAGGGCTGGGCCAAGGTGCATGCCTTTACCTTTGGCACCCGGCTGACCAATATCTCGCGCCATCTGGCGACGCGCGACGTGGACGCGGCGCTGAAGGCGGCGGGGGCAGAGGCGCAGGATTGGGAGGGCGGCACCCAGATCGGCACTTGCCTGCACGCCTTTAATCGCGACTGGTCGCGCCGGGTCATGGGGCAGGGCGCGGTGGTGCTGCTGATCACCGACGGGCTGGACCGGGACGGCGCGGGGGCGCTGGAGAAAGAGATGGAGCGGCTGCATCTGTCGGCGCGCCGCCTGATCTGGCTGAACCCGCTGTTGCGCTGGAACGGGTTTGCGCCCAAGGCGACCGGCATCCGCGCGATGCTGCCGCATGTGGACAGCTTTCGTGCCGGTCATTCCATTGCCTCGCTGGAGGATCTGGCCGTGGCGATTTCCCGCCCCGACGATCTGGGCGAAAAGGCGCGACTGATGCAGATGCTCTGAGGGGGCGTCTCTCGGCGGGTCTCCGCCGGAGTTTTCGAAGTCGTGCAACGCATTCCGTGTCCAAGCGTTATCTTTACCAGGCCCCTCGTGGGCGCATGGTAAGGAGACCAGAATGACCCCTATCCGCAATGCCACCGCTCTGGCGAGCGTGCTGACGCTTGTGATCGGCACCGCCGCCGGGGCCCAATCCGGTGCGCAACTCGACGACCCGGAAAAACTGAAGATGATGAAGCAGCTCTGTGCCATTCCGGGCGCGGCCCCGAAAGGTGTCGACTGTGACCGCGTCGAGGAGGCTTTGAAAGCCCTCGATGCAGCCGGTCCGACCGCGACGGATGACAAGCCAGAGACGCAGGCCAAGCCCAAGGATGCTCTGGGCGACTTGCTGAAAAAACCGGAAAAGGCGCAGAAGGCCGATAAGCCAAAAAAGGACACCGCGAAGGATAACAAGCCCAAGGAACAGGCTGAAACGCCGGTGCCTCCGGCTGCGGAGACGCCGTTGATACCGGCCCCCGAGACGCCGAAGGATCAAGCCGAAACGCCAGTGCCGCCCGCGGCGGAAACCCCGCCCAAGGCGCAGGCAGAAACGCCAGTGGCTCCCGTCCCGCGAACCCCGCCCAAAGCACGGGCCGATGCCGCACCCGACCCGGAGCCGGAAGCCAAAAAACCTGACCCGCTGGCCCAGATCGAAGCGTTGCGCCGTCAGCTTGGCACGCCACCCGCTGCCGCCGCAGTGAACCCGCCCGACGCGGGTGAGGTGGTCGAGGAAACGGTGGAGCGTGACGACGTGCGCCGGTCCAGCGAGGATTTTCAGACCGACGTCTCTGGCAAGGCCAAGAATAAGGACAAGGCCAAGAAGGACGATGGCGGACTTGATCCGCTGGCCAAGATCGCAATCATCGGGCTGGGCGCTGTGGCGCTGTCCGAGATCCTCGATAAGGACGACCGCGTGGTGTCCAACTCGGGCGACCGGGTGGTGGTCGAGCAGGATGGCCAGTTCCGGGTCATTCGCAACGACGATGTGCTGCTGCGCCGTCCGGGGGCCGAGGTCGAGACGCGCCGCTTTGACGATGGCTCGACCCGGACGCGCCTGACCTATGAGGACGGATCGGTGGTTGAAACCATCCGCGCCGCCGATGGCCGGGTGCTGCGCCGGGTACGCCGCTTGCCGGACGGTACAAACGTTGTGTTGTTCGATGACACGCAGGCCAGCCCGGACGTGGAGATCAGCGAATTGCCTAGCGCGCAGGACCGCAACCGGGTCGATTATCGCGACATCGAGACGGATGCCTTGGCCCGTGCGCTGGCGGCGAATGGCGCGTCTGGCGTGAACCGCAGCTTTTCGTTGGCACAGGTGCGCAACATCGACGCCGTGCGCCACCTAGTGCCAGAGATCACCGTCGACACGATCCGGTTTGAGACGAACTCTGCCGCGATCCGCGTCGAGGAGGCCGAAGAACTTGCCGCCTTGGGTAATGCGATGCGCAATGCCATTGATCGTAACCCGGCAGAAGTGTTCCTGATCGAGGGGCACACGGACGCGGTGGGCAGCTATGCCTACAACCTTGCCTTGTCGGACCGCCGCGCGGAATCGGTGGCGCTTGCCCTGACCGAATATTTCGACGTGCCGCCCGAGAACATGGTGCTGCAAGGCTATGGGGAAGGCGATCTGCTGGTGGCCACGGACGAGGCCGAACGCGCCAACCGTCGCGCCGCCGTGCGCCGCATCACGCCGCTGCTGACGGCCCGGTAAACGCTGGCGACCCGCCCGGCGAAACGATGCTAAAACGCACTGCAAACGCCCCCGGTGGACCCCCGCCGAGGGCGTTTTGCGTTTGTGGTCGGGAATACCTCCGTTGCCCGAAAGCGGCGAATGGCGTTTCATGACGCAGCGTCAAGGCGTGTGCCGGGATTACCCACGGCCCTGTCCGTTCTGCCGGACATGTGTCCGCGTCTGGCGTTCAAGGAATTCAAGACGTCCGTCCAAACCCTTTGGGAAAGGAATTGCCGATGAAACGCCTCCTCTTCGCCACGGCCGCGTTCAGCGTGCTGGCGGCGTCCTTCTCCGCGCCTGCAAGCGCCCAGAATTTCGACCTCAAGCAATTGTGCAAGCCGGCGCTGGGCATCAAATGCCCCGATGCCTTCAAAGGAACGGTAAAACGGGTGCCCGCCAAGCGGACTCCGCCCAAGGTCATCGTTCAACAGCCAAAGAAAAAAGTCTTTGTTCCGCAGGTCATAGTGACCCAGCCACAGAAAAAGACAAAGCGCCCGGTGCAGGTGGTTGTGCCCAAGCAGGTCGCCCCGCAGACCCGGGTGCCCAAGGTCAAGGTGCCGAACGTCCAGATCGTCACGCCCAAGGGCAAGACGCCCACGTTCCGCGTGCCGAACGTCAAGGTTGCTCCGACTGTGCGGGTGCCTGATGTCCAGATTGCCGTGCCGCCGAAGGTGCGTCAGCCCGCCATCAAAGTGAACCCCAATGGCCGGGTGGTGGTCAAACCCGGGGCCGTGAACATCGACGATCTGCGTAAGCAACTGGCCGGAGAGCTTGCTGGTCGCAAAGGCAAAACCATCAAGATCGCGCCACGTCCCGGTCAGGTTGTCCGCATCCCGACGGGTCACATCGACCTTGGGTCCAGTCAGCGCCAGTCGGACATAGTGGCCCTGCGCGACGTGGCCAAGGTGGCCGCCGCCGTGGGACTTGCCACCGGTGCGGTCAAGGTGCTGGACCGCAAACTGACGGACCGGGACATCCGCAAATCCTCGGAGGATTTCGGCAGGGTTCTGGGGCAGGTCGGGATCAAAACCGGCACGCTGGACTATCGCCGCGTCGACATGGGCAAGGTGCTGACCACCGGCGACCGCGTTGTGACCAACAGCGGCGACCGCATGGTGGTTGAAAACAACGGTGTCATGCGCGTCTTGCGCAACGATGACGTTTTGCTCAACCGCCCCGGCACCAATGTGCAGGTCTATCAGTTCAAGGACGGGTCGACACGCAATGTCATGGCCTATGAGGACGGCAGTCAGGTCGAGACTCTGCGCGCGCCGGATGGCCGCGTGTTGCGCCGGTCGACCATCGCCGCTGATGGCACCGAGGTGGTGCTGTTCGACGACACCAAGCAGACCGATCAGGTGCTGGTCAACCAGTTGCCGGATGCCCCGGCGACCAGCGTCGTCGCCTATCAGAGCAACAGCGACATGAGCGGCGCGCTTGGCGGCGAAACCAGTGTCGAGGCGGGGCGTCATTTCTCGCTGGCGCAGGTTCGCGACATCGACGCGGTGCGCAAGATGGCCCCGGGGATCAATATCGATACGATCCACTTTGCCTCGAACTCTGCCGCGATCCGTCCCGAAGAGGCCGAGGAACTGGCCGCGCTGGGCTATGCCATGCTGGAGGCGATTGCCGTCGACCCGCGCGAGGTGTTCCTGATCGAAGGGCATACAGACGCGCGCGGGCCTGAGGCGCACAACCTGTCGCTGTCCGACCGGCGCGCGGAATCGGTGGCGCTGGCGCTGATCGAGTATTTCGGCGTCCCGCCAGAGAATATCGTGCTGCAAGGCTATGGTGAAAGCGACCTGCTGATCGTGACCGACGCCGCCGAACAGGCCAACCGCCGCGCCGCCGTGCGCCGCATCACGCCGCTGCTGACCGATCTCTAGACAGTGTCAGGCAAGATAAGATCCCCCCGGTGCCTTCGGTGTCGGGGGTTTTCGTTTGGCCCCGTCCGGGTCAGTCGATCAGCACGCCCTCGGTCACATAGACCGCACGATAGGTCTCGGGGCTGTCGTCGATGTGCAGCTTGCCGCGCAGGGTGATCCTTGTGGCCTCGGGGATGTCCGGCATGGCGCGCTTCATCTTGACCTCCAAAGAGGGGCCATAGCCGTTTTCGCCGCAAAACGGGCAGTCTGCCGGGTCCGGGACCAAGAGAAAGCTGGAGACATAGGCCTGTGCTTCGACCGGGACGTAATAACCGGTGATCTCAAAGCTGTCGGCCATGGCGCGCAGGTCGTCCGGGATGGTCTTGGCCACCGACCAACTGGTTTCGGTCTCTGTCTCCTGGTATTCGATCGACTGGATCAAATCCCAGGGATTGGCGAGGGCCGGAGCGGCCAGAGTCAGCAGGGCAATCAGGGGCAGGGCGCGCATGGGACCTCCGGTGCGGATGGCTGTACAATAGGGCCGCCGGCGTCCGCGCGCCAGCCGATTGCGGCGGGTCGGCAGGTCACCGCCTTTGTCGCGGGGGTCAGATGCGCCGGGCCAGAAAACGCCCGCCACCCAATGCGCCGGTGGCGTAGCGGCTGACGAAAAAATCATAGGCGCTGTCCCATTTCTGGAAATGGGCGGGGCCAAAGCGGTCGATGGTCTGGTCCTTGAGGCTGCGGTACATGGCCAGCCGGTCAATCAGGATGTCGCGCCACTCTGCGCCCAGATCGTCGACGCTGAGCACATCGAACCCGGCATCGGCCAGCATCGCGCGATAGTTGTCGGCGCTGGCGAGGTCGCGAAAGGTCATCTCTGCGGCCAGACGGACCAGCGCGTCAGGCGTCGTCAGCGGCGTCGACAAAATATCGGTAAAGGCCAGCCGCCCGCCGGGTTTCAGCACGCGGGCGATTTCGACCAAAAGGCGCGGTTTGTCGGGGATGTGGCAAAAGGCCTCTTGGCTGAGGGCGACATCGAAACCGGCATCGGGAAACGGCATGTCCAGCGCGTTGCCCGCCAGAAAGGTGACCTTGTCGCCCAGCCCGCACATTTCCGACAGCCGCCTGGCACCCTCGATCCGGCTGACGGTGAGGTCGATGCCGGTGACATGACACCCGACGTGATGCGCATAATAGCGCGACGGCCCGCCAAGGCCGCAGCAGACATCCAGCACTTCGGTCTCGGCCGACAGGCCCGCGCGTTGAGCCAGTTTGTCGTTGGCGTCGGTGCCGCCATAGTGATCCTGATCGTGGGCCTGAAGGATGTCCTGGGTCACGCTGTCCGGCGAAACGCCCTGTGCGGCCAGCTTGTCGAGGATTTGTTTTTCGGAGATCGGATGCGTCTGATAAAACGCGGTGACGGCGTCAAGGGGGGATGGATCGGACATGGCAGGGACTCCGCGCTGGGGCGATGGGCCATTGTAGCACGGAATGGGGTTGCCGGGGTGGGGTCGTGAAGGTGGGCGGCTGTCCTTGCTACGCAAGAACGCCTTGCCCACCGTAACTTTCGCAATGGGACGCGGGAGGGGTGGGCGTCCGGAATGGATGGGTGTGGGCGGCTGTCCTTGCTGCGCAAGAACGCCTTGCCCACCGTAACTTTCGCGATGGGACGCGAAAGTTACACCATCATTTCCTTGGTCGCTGACAGGGTGACGTCCGGGTAGTCCCGTGCAATCCGGTCAATGTCCCATTGCAGGCGCGTCAGATAGACGACGTCGCCGTCGTTGTCGTAGCTGATGTGCTGCTTGTTGGCGTTGATGAACTTCTCAACCGCGTCCTTGGCCCCGTGCACCCAGCGGGCCGAGGTGAACTGCGACGCATCAAAGCGCACCGGCAGGCCGTATTCCAGCTCGATCCGGCTCCCCAGCACCTCGAATTGCAGGGCGCCCACAACCCCGACGATAAAGCCAGAGCCGATCATGGGTTTGAACACCTTGGCGGCGCCTTCTTCGGCGAATTGCATCAGGGCCTTCTCAAGGTGCTTGGCCTTCATCGGGTCGCCCGCGCGCACGGTTTGCAACAGTTCCGGCGCAAAGGACGGAATGCCCGCAACCTTGAGCATTTCGCCCTCTGTCAGCGTGTCGCCGATGCGCAGTTGTCCGTGGTTGGGGATGCCGATGATGTCCCCGGCCCAGGCCTCGTCCGCCAGTTCGCGGTCGGAGGCAAGGAACAGCACCGGGTTGGTGATCGCCATCGGCTTTTTCGTGCGCACATGGGTCAGTTTCATCCCGCGGGTGAAATGCCCCGAGGCCATGCGGACAAAGGCCACGCGGTCGCGGTGCTTGGGGTCCATGTTGGCCTGCACCTTGAATACGAATCCTGCGACCTTGGTTTCCTCCGGCGCAATCGCGCGCGGGCTGGCCTTTTGGATCTGCGGTTCGGGGCCATAGGTGCCGATGCCGTCCATCAGTTCCTTGACGCCAAAAGAGTTGATCGCAGAGCCGAACCAGATTGGCGTCATGTGCCCCTCCAGCACCGACTGAGGGTCCAGCTTGGGCAGCAGTTCGCGCGCCATCTCGACCTCTTCGCGCAGCTGTTCCAGCAAGGCGGGGGGAATGTGATCCTCCATCCGGGGATCGTCCAGCCCCTCCAGTCGGATCGTCTCGGCCACCTTGTTGCGGTCGGCGCGGTCCATCAGTTCCAGCCGGTCGTTCAGCAGATCGTAGCAGCCAAGGAAGTCGCGGCCCATGCCGATGGGCCAGCTTGCCGGTGTCACGTCGATGGCAAGGTTTTCCTGAATCTCGTCAATGATCTCAAAGGTGTCGCGCGCCTCTCTGTCCATCTTGTTGCAGAAGGTCAGGATCGGCAGATCGCGCAGGCGGCACACCTCGAACAGCTTGCGGGTCTGGCTTTCCACGCCTTTCGCGCCGTCGATCACCATCACGGCCGCATCCACGGCAGTTAGCGTGCGGTAGGTGTCCTCGGAGAAGTCCGAATGGCCGGGCGTGTCCACCAGATTGAAGCGAAACTTGCCAAAATCAAACGACATGGCCGAGGCCGAGACAGAGATGCCCCGGTCCTTTTCCATCTGCATGAAATCCGACCGCGTGCGCCGTGCCTCACCCTTGGCGCGGACCTGTCCGGCCATCTGGATCGCCCCACCATAAAGCAGGAACTTTTCCGTAAGCGTCGTCTTGCCTGCGTCCGGGTGCGAGATGATCGCAAAGGTCCGACGGCGGGCGATTTCAGGAGGCAAGGGGGGGCGATTGGTGTCCAACATGGGCGCGATATAGGCGAGGCGCGGGGCAAGGGCAATCGCGCTGCTGCTGCGCGTGTCCGTATCACAATGCCGAGAGGCTGTTGCGGTGTCTTGAAACCGATACAGGCCTGTGGCATTGTGAACATATAGAGAACATTTGGGAGGGTGTCATGACTTTGAAAGAGATTGCTGACGAACTGGTCGCCGGTTGCCGTGAGGGGCGCGAGGTCGAGAACCTCGACAAGATCTATGCCGCCGACGCGGTTTCGGTAGAGGCGATGCCGATGCAGGGCATGGACAGCGCCGAAACCCACGGGATTGACGGGATCAAGGGCAAACATGCCTGGTGGACGTCCACCTTCGACGTTTTGGATGGCAAGGTCAGCGGCCCGTTCCTGCACGGCGACAGCAGCTTTGCCGTGATTTTTGAGATGAAAGCCAAGCATCGCGAAAGCGGCGAGATCAGCGATATGCATGAGGTTGGCATCTATACCGTCGGCGGCGGCAAGATCGTTCGAGAGGCGTTTTATTACACGATGTGATCTGGCATGTCGGATCAGCAGGCCTCGCGGGTTGTCCCGTTCAGCCGCCCGACGACTTGCGCAGCACATCCGCCGCATCGGGGCGTGCCAGCAGGTGCTCCTCGACCTCCAGCGCGCGGGGGTCGCTGCGGCGGTGGCCCGGCAGCAGGTCCGACAGTTCCAGATCCTTGGGCAGGGCAGCGCGGGTGCGGGTGTCGACCAGCATGGATTCCGCTGCAATCCCCTCGGCATAGATGATCTGATGCGTGTCAAACAGCATCTGGTAGTAGTCGACAAAGCCCCCCTTGCGCCGCGCCACGGTATCGCCGTTCACAAGGTGCCGCGCGCGCACCAGCAGTTCAGACCGACCCGCGCCCAGATGGTCGCGGCGTTGATAGATGAACAGCCTATGATCGGGAGAGACCAGCAGATCGCGGGTATTGTTCAGCACGCCTTCGCGGATGCAGATCGGCGCAAAAGCCCCCACCGCGCGCGCCGTCTGGTGGCCAAGCCAGCGGATCGGCTGTGGGCCGTCGTCGCGGGTCAGGATGCGGTCGCCGACGCGCAGCGCCTCAACCGCGCGCTGTGCGCCATCGGCAAGGGTGATCATGGTCCCGGCGGTGAAGGACACGCAGGCGACCTGCGCATAGCGCGGCAGCGCGGCCTCGATATCGACGCCGACCAACACATAATCGGCGCGCGGGTTCATCGGGGCCAGCGGCAGCAGGTAGACCTCGGCGGCATTGCCGTCCGCGTCCACCTCGACCAGCACCAGCGCCTCTGTCGTCTGGCCGTCGCCGGACATGAAGGTCACGCAGCAATCCAGATGCAGATCGTTTTCCGGGCTGCCCATCGCGCTGCCAGATGCGACGCGGAACGGCGGTTTCGCCCCGGTCACCACGCCCAACGGTTTCAACGCGGCCAGAGGCGACAGGCGATAGACATCGTCATGGACAAGTTCGTCTGCAAAACCAATGGCATCGCCCATGTTGGCACCGTTCACCACCCGCAGCATATCTGCGCGGTAAACCTGCAGGCTTTGCGTAGCGCGGGCGGGATCAGTCTGGGGCATGGATCTTTCGCAACTGGGATGGGTGTCTGGATAGCCGCGGTTGACCATTGTATGCCAGCACAATGTGACTTCAAATAGTCGTATCTCCGACGTTTTGTCGGCAAAGGGAAAACAATACCAAAGGGAGCGGAACATGGATCTGGGTATTCGTGGCAAGCGGGCGCTGGTCTGCGCGTCAAGCAAGGGTTTGGGGCGCGGCTGCGCCGAGGCGCTGGCAGAGGCGGGCGTCGATCTGGTGATGAACGCGCGCGGCAGCGACGCGCTGGAGGCGGCGGCGCAGGAGTTGCGGGACAAGTATCAGGTCGCGATCACGACGGTGGCGGCGGACATCGTGTCCGAAGAGGGCCGCGCGCGGGTGCTGGACGCGGCGGGCGACGTCGATATCCTTGTGACCAATGCGGGCGGTCCGCCTCCGGGCATTTGGTCCGACTGGGGACGTGAGGATTTCATCAAGGCGCTGGACGCCAATATGCTGACGCCGATCGCGTTGATGACGGCGCTGATGCCGCTGATGATCGACAAGGGCTGGGGCCGCGTGGTCAATATCACATCTGTGTCGGTCAAGGCTCCTGTGGGTGTGCTGGGCTTGTCGAACTCGGCCCGCACCGGCCTGACCGGCTATGTCGCGGGCACCTCGCGGCAGGTGGCCCCCAAGGGCGTGATCGTCAACAATCTGCTGCCCGGCATTCATGCCACCGACCGCGCTGATGCGCTGGACGGGGCGGTGGTCAAGGCCAAGGGGATCACATTGGATGAGGCGCGAATTGAGCGTTTCAGCACCATTCCCGCCGGACGCTACGGCACGCCGGAGGAGTTCGGCAAGATGTGCGCGTTCCTGTGTTCGCAGCATTCGGGCTTCATCGTCGGTCAGAACATCCTGCTGGATGGCGGCGCCAGCAACATGACGATGTAAGCGGATGGCGCGCGGTCCCGACGGGCAGGGCGGCGGCGCGGGGTTTTCCCTTGCCGACCAGCTGTTTAACGCAAGTACCTTGCGCGATCTCGCGCAGGACTACGCGGCGGTGCCCGGCTTCGATACCGCGCGCTTTCATGCAGACGCCTTTGCGAGGCTGGAGGGGCGCGGGCTGCTCCAGCGGCTCGACTGGATCGCGGACTGTGTGGCGGCGCAATTGCCCGTGGATTTTCCGGCAATGGCAGAGGCATTGGAGGCGGCATTGCCCGATCCGCTGGACCCTTCGCTGAAGGACGATGACTTCGGGCGGTTTATCCACGCGGTGCCGGGCATTCTGGCGGTGCGGCACGGGTTGGAGGAGCACCGGGACCGCGCGCTGGACCTGATCTATGAGGCCACGAAACGGTTCTCGATGGAGTTCTACATCCGGCCCTTCCTGAATCGCTGGCCGGATCAAACGCTGGCGCGGCTGGACGACTGGGTGCGCGACGACAACTATCATGTGCGGCGGTTGGTGAGTGAAGGGACGCGCCCGCGCCTGCCTTGGGCGGCGAACATCACGCTGGACCCGGCGGTGCCGCTGCGCTTTCTGGATGTGCTGCACAGTGACCCGACGCGCTATGTTACACGGTCGGTGGCCAACCATATGAACGATCTGTCAAAGGTGATGCCGGACAGGGTGGTGGACCGGCTGCGCGATTGGCAAAGGCAGGAGCGGCAAGACCCGCGAGAACTGGATTGGATCACGCGCCACGCTCTGCGCACCGCAGTCAAACGCGGGGAGCCGGGGGCGCTGGACCTGTTGGGCTACCGCCCCGGCCATGTCACCGCGCGGATAGAGGCGCTGCCAAAGGCGCTGCGGATTGGCGAGGCGCTGGAGTTCGCCGTGGTGCTGGAGGGCGATGAGGCGTTGCCAGTGCTGGTGGATTACCGGCTGCGCTTTGTACGGCCCAAGGGGACGGCGGAAAAGGTGTTCAAGCTGAAGACCGGTAAGGTGGTTCCGGGCAACCCCCTGCGGCTGACCAAACGCCATGTATTAAAGGGCAATGCCACCACCTATACGCTGCATCCGGGGCGGCACGGGGTGATCGTGCAGGTCAACGGACAGGACGTGGCAGAGGCCGCGTTCGACCTGTTGCCCGCGCAGGGCTGAGGCGTCACGCCTGATCCCAGCGCGCCTCTAGCGCCTCCAGCGCCTTGATCCGCTCAACCGTCTTCGGGTGCGACATCAGCCAGGCAGGCACAGCACCAGAGCGGCTGTTGGTCAGGTCTTCCAGCTTGCCGAACAGGGTCTTTTGCGGACCCACGCCAATCCCGGCCTTGACCAGCAGGGCGGCTGCATAGGCGTCCGCCTCATATTCGTCCGACCGCGACAGACGCGCCGCCAGCAGTGAGGCCAGCCCGTTAGCAATCATGACCCCGACGCCGGGCAGAAAGCGGCTGAGCACCATGGCTAGGGCCGTCCGCAGCGCGTTCTGGCCGGAGAAATCAATCATCCGCCGCCGCGAATGTCCCAACGCGACGTGGCCCAGCTCATGTGCGATCACGCTGGCCATTTCCTCGGCGGAAACTTCACCCTGTTGGTATTTGCGATAAAATCCACGGGTGATGAAGATGCGCCCGTCAGGGGCCGCCAGCCCGTTGATCGGGTCAATCTCATAGATGTTCACGCGGATGCGCGAAAGTCCCAACGCCTCTGCCATGCGGTCGGTCAGCCGTTTGAGACGGGGATCGGCCAGTTCGGTCGACTTGTGATCCAGTTCCTTTGCCGTCCGCCATGAGGAGAAACGGTAGTAAACAAGGCCATAAGCGATGGCGAGCAGGATCGGGGTGAGTTTGAACATGACAGGAATATGGGGCGGCACCGCCCGCAAGGAAAGGCGCGCGGTGCCGAGTTTGTCCGATTATCGCGGCGTCAGCCGAAAAGCGATTCCAATGCGCCCTCGGACTGCGCCTTCAATTCGGCAAGCGGGGCCTCAGAGCGGCCAAAGCGCACCGTATCGCCGGAGAAACGGCCTACGGACGTGACATGCACGCCGGCCTGACCGGCGGCGATCATCAGCGCCTCGGCAGAGTCGAAGTTGCAGGAAATCAGATAGCGGCCCTGATCCTCACCGAAAAGGGTTGCGGTGTCGTCGCTGTCGATCTGGACGCCCACGCCAGAGGCGGCGGCCATCTCGAAGGCCGCCAGCGCCAGCCCGCCATCAGACAGGTCGGTGCAGCAGCGGATCCAGGCTCGGTTGTTGCGGATAAACTCTCCGGCTGCCTTTTCTGCGGCCAGATCGACCGATGGCGCGTCACCGTCTTCGCGGTTGAATACCTCATACAGCAGGGCGGACTGGCCCAAGTGGCCCTTTGTTTCGCCCACCAGCAGCGCCACGTGGCCGTCACGGGCGTAGTCGAGGATCGGCTCTTCATCCGCCGCGATCAGACCCACGGCACCGATGGTCGGCGTGGGCAGGATGCCCTGACCGTCGGTTTCATTGTACAGTGACACGTTTCCCGACACGATCGGCATGTCCAGCGCGATGCAGGCTTGACCGATGCCGTCTAGCGCGCCAACGAACTGGCCCATGATCTCGGGTTTTTCGGGGTTGCCAAAGTTCAGGTTGTCGGTGGTGGCCAGAGGCAGCGCGCCCACTGCGCAGAGGTTGCGATAGGCCTCGGCCACCGCCTGTTTGCCGCCCTCGACCGGGTTGGCGCGCACGTAACGGGGGGTCACGTCGCTGGTAAAGGCCAGTTTCTTGTCGGTGCCATGGACACGGATCACGCCCGCGCCGAAACCGGGCACGCGCATGGTGTCGGCCATGACCTGACTGTCGTATTGCTCATAGACCCATGCGCGCGAACAGTAGTTGGCGCTTTGCACCAGTGCGCGCAGCGCGTCGATGGGATCAATCTGCGGCACGTCCTCCAGCGGCATGGCTTCTTCGGTCGGTTGCCACGGGCGGTCGTACTCGGGGGCAGAGGAGGACAGCTTGGACAGCGGCAGGTCCGCCATGCAGGTGCCGTTGTGCATGATGAGAAAGCGGTCTTCGGCGATGGTTTCCCCGACGATGGCGAAATCGAGGTCCCATTTGTCAAAGACGGCCTTGGCCTCCGTCTCTTTCGACGGGTCCAGCACCATCAACATGCGTTCCTGCGATTCCGACAGCATCATCTCATAGGCGGTCATGTTGGTTTCGCGCTGCGGCACGTTCTCAAGGTCGAGGCGAATGCCAAGGCCGCCCTTGTCGCCCATTTCCACCGCCGAACAGGTCAGGCCTGCGGCCCCCATGTCCTGAATGGAAATCACCGCGCCGGTCATCATCAGTTCCAGCGTCGCTTCCATCAGGCGTTTTTCGGTAAAGGGGTCCCCGACCTGAACGGTGGGGCGCTTTTCCTCGATGCTCTCGTCAAATTCGGCGCTGGCCATGGTTGCGCCGCCGACGCCGTCGCGGCCCGTCTTGGCCCCCAGATAGACCACCGGGCGGCCGACGCCGCTGGCTGCGGAGTAGAAAATCTTGTCCGTATCCGCGAGGCCCGCCGCAAAGGCGTTCACAAGGCAGTTGCCGTTGTAAGCGGGGTGAAAGCGGACTTCGCCGCCCACGGTCGGCACGCCAAAGGCGTTTCCGTAGCCGCCGACGCCCTCAACCACGCCATGCACCAGTTGGCGGGTCTTGGGGTGTTCCTTTTCACCGAAAGACAGCGAGTTCATCGCCGCGATGGGCCGTGCGCCCATGGTAAAGACATCGCGCAGAATGCCGCCGACGCCTGTCGCCGCGCCCTGATAGGGTTCGATGTAGGAGGGGTGGTTGTGGCTTTCCATCTTGAAGACCACCGCCTGACCGTCGCCAATGTCCACGACGCCCGCGTTCTCACCGGGGCCGCAGATGACCTGCGGGCCGGTGGTGGGCAGCTTGCGCAGGTGCAGCTTGGACGACTTGTAGGAACAATGTTCGTTCCACATGGCCGAGAAGATGCCCAGCTCGGTAAAGCTGGGCTCCCGGTTCAGGATGCGGAGGATCTGGGCGTATTCATCGGGCTTGATCCCGTGTGCCTCGATCAATTCCTCGGTGATGGCCGGTTCCTGCATCCTCAATCCCCCGTCTGCGTTGTCGAGGGGTCTTTACGCCAAGGGCCGGTACAGGAAAAGGGGGCGGATTCCGTCAGCGCAGAGGTTCCGAGCGTCAGCTGTGGTCCGGATGATCCTGCGCGTCGCACGGGTGTCATGCCGCGAGTGCACAATAATCCATCGTGGATCACCGGATTCGCGTTGCGCGGCTGGTGGTAAATACATCGTATTGTCGTACTGCTTGTGTAAGACTCTCGGCAAAGGTGTGGGGAAGTCAACTTTCTGCCCGTGTCGCACGGGGCTTGAGCAAGCGGGAAAGACCCTCAGCGCAAAGCGAAGCCATATGTCAGAGGTTCACGGGCGATCCAAACCCTGCGAACGTCGATGGGTTCACCGGATACATGGTGGCATTGCCGCAAACGGCGCTACAGGATGTGGTGGCTGATAGGCGGCTTGTTGGATGGCCAAAAAAAAGGCCGAGCTCAAAGCTCGGCCGAAGTCCAACAGGGAGGTATGAAAGATGATCCGCAATTGGGCGTTTCATCGTCCATGTGCCAAATATGTCATCAGAACTGACTCGATCAAGCCATTTCACGCCGCATGTGCAGCATTCCCGATATGCGTGATGCGCATACCACAGTCCGGATTGGTCGATCGGAGGGGTGTTCAGTCGTCAGCCATGGCGCGGATCTGGCGCCGGTGGGCCATGATTTCCTCTTGTACGAAATCTCTGAAGGTGGCTACACGCTTGGATTGTCTCAGTTCTTCGGGATAGGCAAGGAACACTGGAACCTCAACCGACTCCACTTCCGGCAGCACACGTTTCACGTGCGGGAAGTCCTCGATGATGTAGTCAGGCAGCACGCCAATCCCGAGGTTGGAGAGCACGGCCTGCAACACACCGAAATAATTGTTCACGGTCAGCGTGGCGGGCGGCTCAAAGCTCAGCAGATGCTGAACCAGCGCCTTGCCCGCCGAGACCTGTGCCGAATTTGGATTCTGACAGATCAGCCGGTGCCCCTGAATGTCCTCAAGCTGATGCGGTTCCCCATGCGCGTCGAGATAATCCGGTGACGCGTAAAGACGCATCCGAATGCTCATCAGGCGCTTGCGGATCAGGTCGGCCTGACTGGGTTCCTTCATGCGGATGGCCACATCGGCCTCGCGCATGGGCAGGTCAAGCACGCGCTCTTCGAGCATCAGGTCGATGTTCAGCTCGGGGAACTTGGCATAGAGTTTCGACAGGCGCGGGGCCAGCCAGAGCGCGCCGAAGCCGTGGGTGGTGGTCACCCGCAGTTCACCGAACACCTCTTCCTCGCTGTCGCGAATGCGTGCGGTCGCCGCGTCGATCCGTTTGATCATCGAGGTGGTGGCGTCGAACAGCAGTTCGCCCTGTTCAGTCAGGATCAGCCCCCGCGCATGGCGGTGAAAGAGCGTGGTGTTCAGTGATTCTTCGAGCGCACGGATCTGACGTGACACCGCCGACTGCGACAGGTGAAGTGCGTCGCCGGCATGTGTCAGGCTGCCTGCATCGGCAACAGCGTGAAATATTCTGAGCTTATCCCAGTCCATGGTGCCTAGTTCGTTTCCTCGGGAACTCATTATACGACAAGATCATATTGTTAAGCGTCTTATGGGGCAGACGGGGCAAAACTACAAAGATTTGTCTGTTCAGGTCAGCATTTGTGACCTATATTTGCACGCAAATCGACCTATCTTTGCGTTGGGAGGCGCGCCATGAGCCAGCATCAGATTTCCCTGAACGATCGTTTCGATCTGGAAAAGCCAACGGTTCTTCTGAACGGGACACAGGCTTTGGTCCGTCTGATGTTGACGCAAAAGGCGCGCGACCGGGCAGCGGGACTGAATACGGCCGGGTATGTCACCGGTTATCGCGGGTCGCCGCTGGGGGCGGTCGATCAACAGATGCGTCGCGCGGAAAAGCTGTTGCGCGGCTCTGACGTCACCTTTCAGGAAGGGTTGAACGAGGATCTGGCCGCCACCGCGATCTGGGGCAGCCAGCAGGCGGAACTGCGTGGCGAGGGCAAGTTCGACGGCGTTTTTGGCCTGTGGTACGGCAAGGGTCCGGGGATCGACCGCTCTGGCGACGCGATGCGTCACGCCAACATGGCGGGCACCTCAGCCAATGGTGGCGTGCTGATGGCCATGGGCGACGACCACACCGGCGAATCCTCGACCGTGCTGCACCAGTCCGAATGGGCGCTGGTGGATGCCTATATGCCGGTCGTCTCTCCGGCGGGGGTGCAGGAAATCCTCGACTATGGGCTTTATGGGTATGCGCTGTCGCGCTTTTCCGGCCTTTGGGTCGGGCTCAAGACGATGAAGGACACGATCGAGGCGACAGCGGTTGTCGATGGACGCCCCGACCGCGTGCAACTGGTCCTGCCAGAGTTCGACATGCCTGAGGGCGGGTTGAACATCCGTCTGGGCGATACGCCCCACGCGCAAGAGACGCGCATGATCGACTACAAACGCTTTGCGGCAGAGGCGTTCAGCCATGCCAACAAGATGGACAAGCGCATGTGGGGCAAACCCGGCGCCAAGATCGGCTTTGTCGCGGCGGGCAAGAACTGGCTGGATCTGCAACATGCGCTGGCGCTGCTGGGTGTCGATGAGGCCGAGGCAGAGCGCCTTGGCATTACAACCTACAAGATCGGCCAGACCTTCCCGTTGGACATGCGGGGCTTTCACGACTGGGCCGACGGGCTGGACCTGATCGTTATCGTCGAGGAAAAGCGCAAGCTGATCGAGATTCAGGTCAAAGAGGCGCTGTTCGACGACAACCGGTATCGGGTCTATGGCTGGTACAAAGGCGGGGCAGGCGGGTTGCACCGCGAGGAACTGTTCCCGACACGCGGCGCGCTGGACCCCACTTGGATCGCCCGCAAGCTGGGCGAGATTCTGGTCGAGGAAGGGCGTGGCACCGACCGGATCAAGGCTGGGCTGGCGCAGATCGCCGAGGCGGCGCGCGCCGACAACCTGCCGGAGATCGCGGCGCGCCTGCCGTATTTCTGCGCTGGCTGTCCGCACAACTCGTCCACCAAAGTGCCAGAGGGCAGCCGCGCCTATGCGGGCATCGGCTGTCACTACATGGTGCAATGGATGGATCGCGAAACCACCGGCTTTACCCATATGGGGGCCGAGGGTGCGAACTGGATCGGCGAGGCGCCGTTTTCCAAGCGGGCTCATGTGTTCCAGAACCTTGGCGACGGCACTTATAACCATTCAGGTGTTCAGGCGATCCGCGCCGCGCTTGCCGCTGGCACCAACATCACCTACAAGATCCTGTTCAACGACGCCGTCGCCATGACCGGCGGTCAGCCCAACGAGGGCGGCCTGACCCCGCAACGCATCGCCGCCGAGGTCAAGGCTATGGGGGTCGAGGCGCTGGCCGTGGTTTATGACGAAAAGGAAGACGTGAATCTTGCTGCCTTGCCGTCCGGGGTCGAGACCTTTGAGCGCGCCGAACTGGACGCGGTGCAAAAGCGCATGTCCAAGGTCGAAGGCGTGTCGGCCATCATCTATGTGCAGACCTGCGCGGCTGAGAAACGCCGCCGCCGCAAGCGCGGCAGCTTCCCCGATCCGGATCAGCGCGTGTTCATCAACACCGATGTCTGCGAAGGCTGCGGCGATTGCGGGGTGCAGTCCAACTGCGTCGCCATCGTCCCCGAGGAAACCGAACTGGGCCGCAAACGCGCCATCGATCAAAGCGCCTGCAACAAGGATTTCTCTTGCCTCAAGGGGTTTTGCCCGTCGTTCGTAACCTTGAAAGGTGCGCAGGTCAAAAAGGCTCCGACGGCGTCTCTGGAGCTGCCGGACCTGCCCGCGCCGGTTCTGCCTGCCATCGACGGCACCCATAACATCGTCATCACCGGCGTCGGCGGTACTGGCGTTGTCACCATCGGCGCGGTGCTGGCGCAGGCGGCGCAGATCGACGGCAAGGGGGCTGCCATGATGGAAATGGCGGGCCTCGCGCAAAAGGGTGGCGCGGTGCACATCCACTTGCGAGTTGCGGACAAACCTGAAGATATCTCTGCCGTGCGCGTCGCGACCGGAGAGGCACATGCGCTGATCGGCGGCGATCTGGTGGTTTCTGCCGGGGCCAAGACACTGGGTCTGACCAGCACGGGTCGCACCGGCGGGGTTGTGAATAGCCATGAGATCATCACCGGCGACTTCACCCGAAATACCGAATTTACCTTGCCAACCTATCAGTTACGGCTGGCTCTTGAAGCGCGACTTCAGGACAGGGTGGCGTTTTTCGATGCTTCGGATTTGGCGCGGGTGACGCTGGGCGACTCTATCTTTTCCAACATGATGATCCTTGGCGCGGCGTGGCAACAGGGGCTGATTCCGCTGTCGCATGAGGCGATCAGCCAGGCCGTCGGTCTAAATGGCGCGGCGGTGGACCGGAACTTGCGCGCCTTCGAGATTGGTCGTTGGGCGGTGACCCACCCCGAGGACGCCAAGGCAGTGCTGGCACCCAAGGTCGTCACCCTGCCGCAGACACTGGAAGAACGGATTGCCTTCCGCGCCGATCATCTGGTGGCCTATCAGGGCAAGGGGTTGGCCAAACGCTATCGCAAGATGGTGGACGGGATTTCGGACACCCGGCTGCAAGAGGCCGTGGCCAAGAGCTATCATAAGCTGCTGGCCTACAAGGACGAATATGAGGTGGCGCGCCTGCTTCTGGACACCCGCGACAAGGCGGCAAACACCTTTGAGGGCGATTTCGAGATGTCCTTTCACCTTGCACCGCCAATCCTGTCGAAGACCGGCAGCGATGGCCGCCCGGTCAAGAAACGCCTTGGCGAGGGGATGCTGCGCTGGTTCCGCCTGCTGGCCCGGATGAAGCGTCTGCGCGGTACGCCGTTCGACCCATTTGGCCGAACCGAGGAACGCCGCATGGAACGCGCGCTGATCGCGCAGTATGAGGCCGACATGGGTGAATGGCTGCCCAAGGCGCGCCCCGAGACGATGGAGGCATTGCTGGCACTCGCCGAATTGCCGCTGCAAATTCGCGGGTTCGGCCCGGTCAAGGCCGCGAATGAGGCCAAGGCCGCCAAACGGCGCGAGGAGCTGCTGTCCGTTCTTCGTCAGGGCGGTGCGCCCTTGAAGGAGGCCGCCGAATAAGCCAGACCGCGCCCTGCGCGGGGTCACGAATGCTTCATCAGGATGTCACATAATCTGGTCAGAACGAGTGAACCGCAGTAAAATGCCACAAAGTTCCGGAAAGGATTGAGTGCAGATGCCCAGTCGGCGTCATATTGCCCGTGACATCTCGTACAGCTATTCGGCGACCACGCGCGGCGGCCGCGCCATGATCCGGTTGATGGAAAACGCCACCGGGCGCATCAGCCTGATCAAACGCGCCAAAGGCTATGAAGATGAGGTCGCGCAGGGGCGCGATTTCTGGGAAGTGATTGTCGAACGCTACGGGCTGGGTCTGGATGTGATCGGCGGGTCGCTTGACAATATCCCCAAGGACGGGCCGTTGATCGTCATCGCCAACCACCCTTATGGCATCCTTGATGGTGTGATTATGGGGCATATTCTGTCGGTCGTACGCGGCGATTTCCGCATTCTGGCCAACAGCGTCTTTCGCAAGGCCGAAGAGCTGAACAAGATCATCCTGCCGGTGAATTTTGACGAGACAAAAGAGGCGATGCAGCAGAACATCGCCACCCGAAAAGAGGCGATGACCTATCTGGGGCAGGGCGGATGTATCGGTATCTTTCCCGGTGGCACGGTGGCCACGGCGGAAAAGCCGTTTGGGCGGCCGATGGACCCGGGCTGGCGCACCTTTACGGCGCGGTTGATCGCCAAATCCAACGCGACGGTGGTGCCGATCTACTTTGACGGGCACACCTCGCGGTTGTTCCAACTGGCCAGCCATCTGCATACCACGCTACGTCTGGGCCTGCTGATCAAAGAATTCCGCAAGCGGGTGGATACACCCGTGCGGGTCTGCATCGGAAACCCGATCCCGCCGACAGAGATCGACGCGCGCTCAAAAGACGCGCGGGCGATGATGGATTTCCTGCGCAAAGCGACGTATGACCTGTCTCCGACTCCCCTGAAGTCTTATGACTACGGGTTCGAGTTCGAAGAGAGGCACAAGGACAAGCTGAAGGCGCGCCACTGACAGACGCGCGCCACAGGGTCAGAGCGGGGCGCAAATGGCGGTTGGTATTTTCGACAGTGGGCTTGGCGGGCTGACGGTTCTTGACGCGGTGTCGCGGCGTCTGCCGGAGGTGCCGTTTGTCTATTTCGGCGACAACAAACACGCGCCTTACGGGGTGCGGGACGCCGATGACGTGTACAACCTGACCACCGCTGCGGTTGAGCGCCTGTGGGACGCGGGCTGTGACCTTGTGATCCTCGCCTGCAATACGGCAAGTGCGGCTGCACTGCGGCGGATGCAGGAAAGCTGGATTCCCTCGGACAAGCGGGTGCTGGGGGTGTTTGTGCCGCTGATCGAGGCACTGACCGAACGGCAATGGGGCGACAACAGCCCCCCACGTGAGGTGGCGGTCAAACATGTGGCGCTGTTTGCCACGCCTGCCACGGTGCGCAGCCGCGCGTTTCAGCGCGAACTGGCCTTTCGCGCCATCGGCGTCGATGTCGAGGCGCAGGCCTGCGGCGGGCTTGTCGATGCCATCGAAGAAGGTGACATGATCCTGGCCGAGGCGCTGGTGCGCAGCCATGTGGACGCGCTAAAGCGCAAGATGCCCGACCCGGAGGCCGCCATTCTTGGCTGCACGCATTACCCGCTGATGCAGGAGATCTTTCAGGATGCTCTGGGAAGCGGGGTCAAGGTTTACTCGCAGGCCAATCTGGTAGCCGATGCTTTGGCCGACTATCTGGGACGGCACCCCGGTATGTATGGGTCTGGCACCGAAAGCGGCTTTCTGACCACCGGAAATCCGGTCAAGGTTTCGCAGAATGCCACCCAGTTCCTGCGCCGCAAGATCAGTTTCGAGGCAGCCTGAGCCGGGATGCCCCGATTGATTTTTCGATGCGGTTTGCCTATATCAAGAGGCGAAGGAGATCAGATCATGTCTATGAACGGACCACTTCCCCCGATCGTCTGACCCGGTGCCGTCTTGGGCACCGGCCTACGCGTTTGGCCAAATGTCCTGACGGGGCGGTAAAGCCCCCATCACCTTGCAATAAACCGACTGCGCCTCTGGCGCGGTTTCCATCGCCGTCGACAGCCGCTGATAATCCGCCTGCACCTTTTCCCCCAAGGCAACCAGCGTATCCAGCGCCTGTTTCTTGCGCTCTGAGCTGAGCGCGGCGAATTCATCCGTCGCCAGATGCGCGTAATAGCCGTGGAACAGCTGCGAATTGTCAAAGAATCGGTCGCAGGCCACCATCAGTTCGATCTCCAGCCGTCGCCGCACGCCGCGATAGTCGGCAAAGGTCGGGTCGGGGGCCTCTGGCGGCACAAACGGGCGATAGTCCGAAGGGCCGGAATCGATCTGGTCCTTCAATGCGGTGATGCGGCGAGGGTCGATGATGCCCGCCACGCTGCGGTCATCGAAATCGGCGTGGATCAGGATATCGACCAATACTTCTTCAAGATGTTCCTGCCGGTCGTCAGTGTCGCGTCGCCGTTGTCGCCAGTCGGCGACGGTCTGAAAGATGACCTTGCTCAGCCAGCCCAGAACACCAACCAGAGAGGTGATCGCAAGCAAGAGCAGCGCGCCGGTCACGCTTTTGGAATCGCCCTCAAACAGCGATTGCAGCCAGGTCACGCGGTCTTAGCCATCGGTGGAACCGGGCCGTTCGCCCACGTCGCCTGACCACCATGCGCGCTTGATGCCCTGATAGACGGTGATCTTGTCACCGGGCCGATAGCCGTCCAGCTGTTCTTCCTTGTAGGCAAGGCTTTCGCCGATGCGCCCGCTTTGTTCTTTCCACGTCAGGCGATAGCGATGGCGGTTGTTGACGCGGTAGTTGGTCGCCTTGGTGCCGGTGATCTGTGCGGTCTCACGGGCACCGTAGCGCCGTGCGCGCACCGCCGCGACCGCCCAACGTGCCGGGAACCACATGGCCACCAGCGCCGCGATGCCAAACACCAACGCAATCCATTGCGTGATCACGGATGCACTGCGGTTTTCACCCCGGCTGACCTCGATCCTGTCGGGTTCGCTTTCCAGATACCAGACGGGTATCCGCTCTCCCGGATCGGTACGCCAGTAGATGTCCGTCCCGACCGACCGGGTGATTTCGACCGTATCGCCGCGCTGCGTGTCGTACTGCAGAACAAAATAATATGTGGTTTCGCGATCCCCGTCGCTGTCGGTGGTGACGGTCTTATATTTGTCCAGCACCTCGGCGGCGGTTTCACGACCCTCGCTGTCAAAGCGATTGGCAAGGTTCAGGGAGAGCACGCTGAACAGCGTCATGAACCCCAGAAAAACGAGGAAGATAAGCGTTATCCAGCCGCCCATCCGCCAGAAGAGCCGCCAGAGGGGAACCGGAGTATCGCCTGCCACCTTTGCCATGTCGGCATATTGGCGAGGGCGGCGCGCGCGATCAAGATGCCTGTTCCGGTTTTCGTGATTGATCGCGGCAAGAGGGGCGTTTATAGCCAATATCCAGAGGAGCCTTTTCATGTTCGCCAATTGCGCCCGACGCCTGCGACGATGATCCGCCTGCCGCCCGATGACCGGCGGCTGTCCTCTCTTTCCATGCCCAAACCTGCGCGTGTTGCCCCGCGCGCCCCCCGCATTCAGGTGATCCCATGACTCATTCTATCGCCATCATCGGCGCATCCGGTTACACTGGTGCCGAGCTGATCCGGCTACTGGCCACGCACCCTTCGTTTCAGATCAAAGCCTTGGCCGCCAACTCCAAGGCAGGGCAAAGCATGGCGCAGGTCTTTCCGCATCTGCGCCACCTTGACCTGCCCGATCTGGTGACATGGGAGCAAATCGACTTTGACGAGATTGATCTTTGTTTCTGCGCCCTGCCGCACAAGACAAGCCAGGAGGTGATCTCTCAACTGCCCAAAACAGTGAAGGTCGTCGATCTGTCGGCGGATTTCCGGTTGCGCGATCCGGCGGCCTATGAAAAATGGTACGGGAATGCGCACGCGGCTGTGGAGACCCAGAAAGAGGCTGTTTACGGCCTGACCGAGTTCTACCGCGACGATATCCGCGCCGCGCGGCTGGTGGCCGGAACCGGATGCAACGCGGCGACGGGACAGTATATCCTGCGGCCGCTGATCACCGGCGGGGTGATCGACCTTGATGAGATCATCCTTGATTTGCAATGCGGGGTCAGCGGGGCGGGGCGGTCGCTGAAGGAAAACCTGCTGCACGCAGAGCTGAGCGAGGGCACCAACGCCTATGCGGTCGGCAGCACGCACCGGCATCTGGGGGAGTTCGATCAGGAGTTTTCGGCCCTTGCGGGGCGGGATGTGCAGATCCAGTTCACTCCGCATCTGGGGCCGTTCAACCGGGGCATCCTTGCCACCGCCTATCTGCGGGGCGACCCACAGGCGGTTTTCGCGGCGCTGAGCGCGGCCTATGCGGATGAGCCTTTCATCCACGTCCTGCCGTTTGGCGAGACGCCGTCGACCCATCATGTGCGCGGTTCGAACTTCTGCCACATCGGCGTGGCCGGGGACCGGCGTCCCGGGCGGGCCCTTGTGGTGGCGGCGCTGGACAACCTGACCAAAGGCAGTTCTGGACAGGCATTGCAGAACGCAAACCTGATGCTGGGCGAGGACGAGACCGCAGGTCTGATGCTGGCCCCTTGTTTCCCCTGATCCAGCAGAGCGCGCCTTGCGCGCACAGGTCAGTTTGCGTTCAGGCCGCGCAGGCCATCAGGGGGCGACGCCCCCTGAAAGCCCCATTAAAGTGACGGGGTTCCGCCGGTTGGGGCGCGGCAAATTGCGCTTGCCCCTCCCCAACTTGTGCGGAGTTCACTATATTTCCAAAAACACCTGCCGGCGCGCTGAAAGAGAGTCCTCATGGCCCTGAAATCCCTCAAGAAAAAACGCCGTGTCCAGATTGTTGCCCTGGCCACCGTCGCCTTGGTCGTGTCGACGGTCTTGATCGGCTACGCGATGCGGGACGGGATCAACTTTTTCCGCTCCCCCAGTCAGGTGATGGATGAACCGCCGTCACCGGCAGAGGTGTTCCGCATCGGCGGTCTGGTGGAAGAGGGATCGTTGATCCGGGGAGACGGCGAACAGATCCGCTTTAGCGTGACCGATGGCGGCGCGACCGTACCGGTGGTCTACACCGGCGTGTTGCCCGATCTGTTCGAGGAAAATCAGGGCATGGTCGGCACCGGACGCTATATCGACGGGGTCTTTGAGGCCTCGGAAATCCTCGCCAAGCACGATGAGACCTATATGCCCAAAGAGGTTGTCGATGCGCTGAAAGCGCAGGGCGTCTATCAGGAACCCGACAGCTAAGCGCCTGTTGTAGCAGCGTCTTCCCCACCTGTTTCGGGGAAATAGAGGATCACACGCAACCCGCCGCCCGGGGCGTTCTCAAGCTTGAGTCCACCGCCGGACTGGCGGATGAATCCGGCCACCGCCGACAGGCCCAGCCCGCGACCTTCGTTCGGTGGCTTTGTCGAATAGAACGGCTCTGCCAGCAGAGGCAGGGCATCATCGCTGACACCGGGGCCGTCATCCTCGATAATCAGAACGACGTAGGGCGGCGGCGCATCCGGCGTCGGGTCAAGCTCTCCGATTGTGGCGCGCCGTTCCGTCCGGATACGGATATGGCCGGTGCCGCCTGTGGCCTCTTGCGCGTTCAGGCCCAGTTGGATCACACAAGAGCGCAGCGCGGCGCTGTCGATCCGCGCCACAAGCGACTCGTCAGGGGGCATCACCTCGACCGTCATGTCGGGCTTCAATGTATCGGTCAGAGCCTCGCCAAGATCGAAGAGCAGGCCTTCCATCGGCACGTTTGCAGGCGAGAGCCGAATACGCCCGCTCGCGGCCATGAGATGTTGCACGGTCAGCGCCGCGCGCGCTGCGGCTGTCCGGCTTTCGTGAATGGCGGCGGCGCGGTCTGCGGGGTCTTCAAGCGTCTCAAACAGATCGAGATTGCCAAGGATCACGGTCAGATCGTTGTTGAACTCATGCGCCACGCCACCGACAAACTGGCCCAACGTGCGCGCCTGTTGCGCCGAGGCTGCGCGCCTGCGCGCCGTACGCAGTTCAGTCTGGAGTTTCCAGCCCGATACCTGCGCGCTGACGTAGTAGCCCAGAACGGCAAGGGCCACGACGCCCACGGTGGCGATCTCCAGCGCGTTGTCCAGCCGGGGACGCAGGGTCAGGATCACGGCAAACGTCAAGGCGGTGACGGTGCAGCAATCGACGATCACCAACCCCAATTCCCGGTGTGGCCGCTGAAGCGTATATAGCGCCAGTCCGACCAGACCCACCGCACCGGCAAAGGTCAGGTCAGGAGAAAAGTCAGCTACTACAAGGTAGAGCGGCAAGGACATGAAGCAGATTTCGGACAGGCCGTAGACCGTGAGCGCAGCCGCATAGCGCAGCAGTGGCGCGCCAAACTCTTTGCGGATGAGCAACACCGCCATACCGACTTCGAGCAGCGCGTTGAGAGCACCCCAACCCAGCGCGAGACGACTGTTCATGCCCAGAGACAGCACGACCACGAAGGCAACCATGAAAACATAGCGCACAATTGTCTCGCCGCAGGCCCCGTATTCTGCACGGCGCATATCGGCAAGTCTGGTTGCGAAACCATTTTGAGTCTGTGACCCGGCCATGTTGTTCTGCGCGTCGCCTTTAGGATCGACCGCAACGGCAGCCGGGAATACCGTTAAACACGTCGCAAGATACGTGTTCAAATCGGCCCCGTCACTTGGATTGGCTTATACCTATCCAAAAGAATAGAACCGCCCCGACAAAAGGGCGGTTCTTGCAAGATGTTGAAACTAAGAGCTTATCTCAGAATGGATTTGCCCGCGTAAGTTGCGGTGTCTTCCAGCATCTCTTCGATTCGGATCAATTGATTGTATTTTGCCAACCGGTCGGAACGGGCCAGAGAGCCGGTCTTGATCTGTCCGCAGTTGGTGGCGACGGCGAGGTCAGCAATGGTTGCATCCTCTGTTTCGCCCGAGCGGTGCGACATGACGTTGGTCATGCGCGCGCGGTGCGCCATCTCGACCGCTTGCAGAGTTTCGGTCAGGGTGCCGATCTGGTTGACCTTGACCAGCATCGAGTTGGCACAGCCTTTCTCGATCCCCATGGCGAGGCGGGCGGGGTTGGTCACAAACAGATCGTCGCCAACCAGCTGGATCTTGTTCCCGATCTTGTCGGTCAGCATCTTCCAGCCTTCCCAGTCGTCCTCAGAGCAGCCATCCTCGATCGAGATGATCGGATAGTCGGCGCAGAGCGCGGCAAGGTAGTCGACGTTTTCTGCAATGCTGAGCGATTTGCCTTCGCCCTTCATCTCATACTTGCCATCCCGGAAGTATTCGGTCGCGGCGCAATCCATCGCCAGATAGATATCCTCGCCGGGTTTGTAGCCGGCCTTCTCGATGGACTTGAGGATGAAATCCAACGCGTCTCGTGTCGATTTCAGTTCCGGGGCAAAGCCGCCCTCGTCGCCAAGACCGGTGGACATGCCTGCGGCGCTCAGCTCTTTTTTCAGCGTGTGGAACACCTCGGAGCCCATGCGTACCGCGTCGCGGATGTTGTCCGCGGCGACCGGCATGATCATGAATTCCTGAATGTCGATCGGGTTGTCGGCGTGCTCACCGCCATTGATGATATTCATCATCGGGACGGGCAGGGTGCGCGCCGAGGTGCCGCCGATGTAGCGGAACAGCGGTTGCTGGGTGAAATCGGCGGCGGCATGGGCCACCGCAAGGCTGACGCCAAGGATGGCATTGGCGCCAAGGCGGCCCTTGTTCTCGGTTCCGTCCAGTTCGATCATGGCAAGGTCGATGGCGACCTGTTCGGTGGCGTCAAAGCCAAGGATCGCCTCGGCGATTTCACCGTTGACCGCGGCGACCGCCTCTAGCACGCCTTTGCCCATGTAGCGGGACTTGTCTCCGTCGCGCTTTTCGACGGCCTCATGGACGCCGGTCGAAGCGCCCGAGGGCACGGCGGCGCGGCCGACCGAGCCGTCCTCAAGAGTGACGTCGACCTCGACGGTCGGGTTGCCGCGGCTGTCTAGGATCTCGCGGGCGTGGATGTCGATGATGGTGCTCATGGGTTTGGTCCCTCGGGGCTGTGGGTCTTGCACTTCTCTTAGCAGCAGGTGACGGAAAGTAAACGTGGCCGATAGCGCTAACGGCTCATTGTGGGGATAAGGTGACGTTCTCTGCGCGGACCAGGTCAGGGGCGGGACCTGCGCCGGTCAGCCTTCAGTCGTCCTGTCACGTTGCTCTGAAAACCCAAGACGATGCGGTGGCGGATGGCCGCGCCTGCGGTTCAGGCCAATGCGGCGGCTCGCGCAAGGCGGCGTTCGCGCAGAAAGGTATACAGTCCGGCCACAAGGATCAGCGCCGACCCGGCGAGGGTCCAGAAATCCGGACGATCGCCGAACACCAGCATCCCCAGTCCGGTGGTAAACACCAGCCGCGAATAACGAAAAGGCGCCACGATGGACGCGGGGGCCATCCGCATCGCCGAAGTGATCGCAAGATAGCCGGTGGTGGTCACCAGCACCGCGCCAAGAATGGGCCAGAGCGCGGCGGGCGTATAGCTGGACGGGGTTGTCGCCAGCGCCCAAAGCGCCAGACCGGGCAGGACCGTTGCTCCGAATCCCCATGTGGAAATTGCCAGCGCCGGAATCTCGGGCGGCGACATACGGGTGACGAGATCGCGCGCCGACAGGGCGGTGATGCCCATGACGGCAAACAGCTCCCACCCCGAGAACGCCGTTCCAAAGGGCCGGATCACCATGAGCATCCCGACAATCCCGACCCCGACCGCCACCCAGCGCCGCCAGCCGACCTGTTCCTTCAGAAACAGCGCCGCGCCCAGCGTGAGCACCAGCGGTCCGGCCTGAATGATCGCGGCAAAGACCGGCAGCGGGATGTGTTTCAACCCGACCACCATGCCAAACGCGCCGATGATCTCGAACAGGTTGCGCAGCAGAACCATTGGGTGCAGGGCCGCCCGCGTCCACAGCGATACGCCCACGACCCGCGCCATGGCGATAAACAGCGCCGTGCCGCCAATGCTGACCAATGTCATGACCTGCCCGATAGGGGCGACATGGGTGGCGAGCTTGAAAAACGCATCGGCCCCGGACAGCAGCGCCATCGAGAGGATCATCAGGGAAATGGCGCGCAAAATCATGCGAGCGCCTGCACAGGGCGGTACATCAGCAAAGCCTTCGGTGAGTGAGTTGACCCCGAGGGTATCGCCCGCACGGCGGAGGGGGGCAAGCGGAAAGGCACCGCCTGTGTTTTACCCCGCTGTCAGTTCGGCCAGATGGGCGGCACAGCCCCGCAGCGCGGCGTAGTCGTCGGTCACAAGGTCCACCGGAAACTGCGTCATATAGGCGTTGAACCGGCCCTTGTCGGCAAAGGCCTCTGCAAAGCCAAGACTGCGCAGGTGCGGGCCAAGGTGCCGCGTGACCCCGCCCACAAGGTAGATGCCGCCAAAGGGCAGGGTGGTCAGCGCCAGATCGCCGGTATAGCGGCCAAGAAAATGCACAAACAGACGCGCGGCGCGTTGCGCGCGCGGCTGACCGGCCTCGAATTCGGCCATGACCTCTGCGGCGGGCAGGGGGTCGCCGTCGCCCTCATCATGACAAACCCACGCATAGAGCCGTTCCAGACCGCGCCCCGACAGCACGTCTTCGACCCCCGGCTGGCCGTGCCGGTCCGCGATCCACTCGACCAACCGCAGCTCCTCGGCAGTGCGCGCCAACAGTGAGATGTGGCCCGCCTCTGCCGGGGGCACCATGGTGCGGCCATCCTGCGAATAGACCGGCACCGCGTTCAGCCCGGTGCCGACGTTGACCACCAGACGCACGGCGTCATTGGGGGCTTCGCGCCCGGTCAGCACCGGCGACAGGCTGTCATGGCCAAGATGCGCCACGGCAAAACCCTGCGCCTGCAAGTCATTCAGGACAGCAACCCGCGCTGCGCCGGTTTCCGCTTTCAGGGCGGCGGCGTCGACCTTCCAGTCGAGGTTGGTCAGCGTGCCGACCCCGTTGTGTACCGGCCCCGCCATGTCGACACAAACCGCCACCGGCGTCACCTTTTGTGCACGCAGATAGTCATCCAGAACGGGCGCGATCCCGGTGTTCTCGGCATTGCGATAGCGACGGATCGTGTCCTCTAGGATATGTCCGTCACGGCAAAGGGCGACCCGTGTGTTGGTGCCGCCGATGTCGGCGACAACGGAAATCTCCGGGGAAAGCTCTTGGGTCATGGCGGTGGCCTTTCGGGGATCAGGACTTCAGGGCGTGGGCGAGCGCCTGATACGATGCCTTTGGAGTGCGCGCCAGCGTGTCAAAGTCCACATGGACCAGCCCGAACCGCTTTTCGTATCCCAGCGCCCACTCGTAATTGTCCAGCAGAGACCAGATGAAATACCCGTTCAGCGGTACGCCCTCGGCGATGGCACGTTGTACGCTGTCCAGATGGACATCCAAATAGGAGGTGCGGGCGGGGTCATCGACAGTGTCGCCGCTGATTACATCCTGAGACGCCATGCCGTTTTCGGTGACGTACAGCGGCAGGTCGCCGGTATAGTCGCGCGCCGTGCGCGTCAGAAAGTTGTACAGCCCCTCGGGGTAGATTTCCCAATCCATAAAGGTCTTGGGCAGCGGGCCTTTTACCTCGCGGTAATCGGGCCAAGGAGAGCCTGCGGGCGCGATCAGCTTGCGGGTGTAGTAGTTCAGCCCACACCAGTCGAGCGGGGCCTGAATCGTGGGAAAGTCGTCCTGCCAGCCTGCGGGCAGGTGCGGCTCCAACCCCTCCAGCGCCTCGGTCGGGTAAGCCCCCTTGAAGACGCCGCCAAGGAACCAGCGGTTATAGATCGCGTCATAACGGTCGGCGGCCTTGCGCGCCTCGGCGCTGTCATCCGCCGGGTCCGCCCATTCAAAGTTGAACACTCCGCCAAGGTTGCCCATGCCCAGCCCCCGCATGGTCTGGGTCGCGCGGCCATGCGCCAGCAAGACATGGTGCATCGCCCGCGCGGCGGCGCGAATGTCGCGCACGCCGGGGGCATGGTGGCCCTCGAAATGGCTGAGCCAAGCCACGCACCACGGCTCATTGATCGGAGCGACCGAAAACATCCGGTCGCCGATGCGGGACATGATGACCTCTGTGTAGTCGGCGAACCAACCTGCGATATCCCGATTGCGCCAGCCGCCCATGTCCATAAGGGGGGAGGGCAGTTCCCAGTGATACAGCGTGGCGCAGGGCTTGATCCCGCGTTCCAGCATGGCATCGGTCAGCCGGTCGTAGAAATCCAGACCCTCTTGGTTGACCGCGCCGCGCCCCTCGGGCAGCACCCGCGCCCAGCTCAGCGAAAAGCGGTAGCAGTCAAACCCGGCGGCGGCGACGAGGTCCAGATCGTCTTCGTAGCGGTGATAGTGGTCGCAGGCCCGTACGCCGTTTTCGAACCGGACGACATTGCCGGGGGTTGCGGCGAAATCATCCCATTGGGTGCGGCCCGCGCCGCCAAAGCCGTGGCCCTCGATCTGGTAACTGGATGTTGCGGCCCCAAAGAGGAAATCCCGGGGAAAGTCTGAACGCTTGTGTCGCATGGAATACCTTTATTGCGCGGGGCCGGTCGAGGTGCCGATAATCAGTTCGGCCTCCATCAGCTGTGTCAGGGGTGGGGAGCCGGGATTGCGGATCAGGTGCAGCAGCATCTCGGCGGCCTTGGCCCCGGCGCTGCGGACAGAGGACCGCGTGGCGGTAAAGATCGGAACGTCATGGCCGTTCTTGAGATAGCCAAGATCGTCGTCATGGGTGATGACGGACACGTCGCGCCCCATTTCCAGACCGGCCTCATGGATGGCGCGGCGCACACCGATGGCGGTGATCATCGAGGACACCAGAAAAGCGGTGGGCGGCGCGATGCCGCGCAGCATGTCGCGGGCGGAGCGATAGCCAAAGATCTCTGTCATCTCGTCAGAGCGCATCAGCGCCGGGTCGATGGTGATGCCTCGGTCGGACAGCGCGGTGACATAAGCCTCGCGGCGGCGGTAGGCAAAATCCAGAAACTCCAACCCGTTGATCAGCGCGATGCGACGATGCCCGAGATCCAACAGGAACTCCGTGGCCCTCCGGAAGGCGCGGCTGTTGTTGGTGTCGAGCCAGGAATAAGGCAGGTTCACTTCTGACGCGCGGCCATGCACGACAAAGGGCAGGCCTAGTTCGCTGAGCAATGGGATACGGCTGTCGGCCATACGCGGCCCGTGCACGATGATGCCGTCGACATTGCCCCGGCTGAGGATCGACCGATAGGCCTGTTCCTGCTCCTTGTCGCGGACAAGACTGATGACGATCTCGTAGCCTTCCTTGGCGTAGGTCTGTCCCGCCCCGGCGATGAAATCGCCAAAGATCGGGTTCACCATCTCATGCTGATCGCTGATCGGTAGCACATGGCCGATGGCCTGCGCGCGCCCCGTGGCCAGCCCCTTGGCCCGCGCATTCGGACTGTAATTAAGGTCTTTGGCAGCCCGCAGCACCCGCTCCCGGGTCTTTTCATTGACCTCGGGAAAGCCGTTCAGCGCGCGGCTGACGGTGGTCTGTGACAGTTTGAGGTGCTCGGAAAGCTGCTTGAGGTTCATGATGTCTATATCGCCCAAAGCGCTTCGGATTTGTCAAGGGGGGAGACGTGTCGCGCGCTCTGTGCCCAGAGCCGGCCTAGCTGCACCGCAGCATTTGATTTCTTTGTCCGCTTGGGTTGAAATGTTGACAGGTAGGGGCGACTCAGAGATAGTGGCAAAACCCAAAGCGCTTTGAAAGAGTAAAAAGAGAGGCGCTGGAAGACTGAAATAGACCACGTGGGATGGCGTGGGATTGGGAGGATCAAGAATGAAGTCACCGTTTTACCTGAGCGCCGCGGCCCTGGCCCTGAGCGCGGGCATGGCCCACTCTGAAAAGCTGACCGTCTTCGGCCCATGGCTTGGCCCCGACCAGGAGTCTGTCCTGTCAGTTCTGAATGCTTTCGCGGCCCAATCAGGTCATGACGTGTCTTACGTCGGCTCTGACAGCTTTGAGCAGCAGATCGTCGTCGACGCCGAGGCCGGATCGGCCCCCAACGTCGCGGTCTTTCCGCAGCCGGGCCTTGCGTCGGACATGGCGTCACGCGGGTTTCTGACCCCGCTCAAGGACGGAACCGGTGACTGGATTCGCGAAAACTATGCTGCGGGCGACAGCTGGGTCAGCCTGGGCTCTTATGCAGACGCATCCGGAGCGGACAAGCTGTTCGGGTTTTTCTACAAGGTCGATGTGAAATCTCTGGTCTGGTACAACCCGGAAAACTTTGCGGACTTCGGCTACGACGTCCCGACCACCATGGAAGAGCTCAAGGCGCTTGAGGCGCAGATGATTGAGGACGGCGAGACGCCGTGGTGTATCGGTCTGGGATCGGGCGGGGCGACCGGCTGGCCCGCGACCGACTGGGTCGAGGACATGATGCTGCGCACCCAGCCGCCCGAGGTTTATGACCAATGGGTGGCCAACGAAATTCCCTTTGACGATCCGGCGGTTGTCGGCGCAATCGAGGCGTTTGGCGCTTTCATCGAGGACGGCAAAGTTGCGGGTGGCCGTGGTGCGGTTGCCTCGACCGATTTCCGTGACAGCCCAAAGGGCCTGTTCGATGCGCCGGCGCAGTGCATGATGCACCATCAGGCGTCGTTCATCCCGGCCTTCTTCCCCGAAGGAACCGAGGTCGGTCTGGACGCGGATTTCTTCTACTTCCCGGCGTATGAGGGCAAGGATCTGGGCCAGCCTGTGCTGGGGGCGGGCACGCTTTGGGCGATCACCAATGAAAACGACGCCGCTCATGATCTGATTGCCTTCCTGCAAACCAATGAGGCGCATGAGATCTGGATGGCGCGTGGCGGTTTTCTGACGCCGCTTAAATCGGTGGATGCTTCCAAGTTCTCGGATGAGGCCACGGCCAAGATGAACGGCATTCTGCTGGATGCCACCACCTTCCGGTTTGACGGCTCGGACCTGATGCCCGGCGGTGTGGGGGCTGGCAGCTTCTGGACCGGCATGGTCGACTACGCGGGCGGCAAACCGGCTGCGGACGTGGCCAAGGCCATCCAGAACAGCTGGGACGCGCTGAAGTAACCGCGACGTCACCGGGACGACCGGCTGTCCCGCCTCTGCGGGGCAGTCAACGGGCCACTAGGCCGACACAGCAGCACAAATTGGGGGGAGAGCGCCATGCATCCGGCATTGCAGGGGCTTTTGACAATCGTGATCGGCGTGGGCGCTTGCCTGAGCTATTTCTGGGCGTCGAACGAGATTTTGGATCGCGTCATCTTTCCGGCCAAGGGAAAACACGCGGGGCGCAACATCAACCGTGCCAATATGGTCCGGCCTTGGCTGTTTCTGTTTCCCGCGCTGTTCGCGCTGTCGCTTTATCTGGCATATCCGGTGTTCGAGACGATCCGCCTGTCCCTGACGGAACGGGTGACGCAGTCGGACGGGACGACGGTCTATCAGTTCGTGGGTCTGGGCAATTACATCCAGATGTCCGGCGACCCCAAGTTCTGGGAGGCGCTGTGGAACAATATGCTCTGGCTGATCGTGGTGCCGGCCATGTCCACAGCCTTTGGCTTGCTGGCGGCGCAACTGACCGACCGGATTTCATGGGGCAATCTGGCGAAATCACTGATCTTCATGCCGATGGCGATCTCCTTTGTCGGCGCGGCGGTGATCTGGAAACTGATCTACGACGCACGCCCACCCGATGCCGCGCAGATCGGGGTGCTGAATGCGATCTACGTGTCATTGACCGGTAACGATCCACAACAATGGCTGACGGTGCCGTTCTGGAACAACTTCCTGTTGATGGTGGTGCTGGTCTGGATTCAAACCGGGTTCGCCATGGTGATCCTGTCAGCGGCACTGCGGGGCATCCCCGAGGAAACCATCGAGGCGGCCATCGTCGATGGCGCCAACCCGTTCCAGATCTTCTTCAAGATCAAGGTGCCGCAGATCATGCCCACCATCATGGTGGTCTGGACGACGATCACGCTGGTGGTGCTCAAGATCTTTGACATCGTCTTTGCCATGACCAACGGCCAATGGGGCACGCAGGTTCTGGCCAACTACATGTTCAACCAGCTTTTCGTGACGCGGGATTGGGGGGTCGGATCGGCCTCGGCCATGGTGATCATGCTGCTTGTGACGCCGATCCTTGTCTGGAACGTGCGGCAGGCCCGCAAGGAAATGCGCTGAGGGAGGCGAAGACATGGAAAATATCGCAGGCCATAAATCCTCGCTCACCTGGGCGGTTCATATCTCGGTTGTTCTGCTGGTGGCGCTCTGGCTGTTCCCGACCGTGGGGCTGTTCGTGTCCTCCTTTCGGACAGCGGACCAGATCGCCAGTTCCGGCTGGTGGAACGCCCTGTTTCCCACGGAACAAAGCCTGACGCTGCGCACGGCTGACCCTGACGCACAAATCCAGCAGGACGGCGTCTATGTGATTGAGGGAAATCTCTTTGCCGTCGAAGGGCGCGAGCCTGCGCCGATCTCGACCTTCGGTATCTCGTCGCGCGACGTGTCGGCGTTCCAGCCCGGCGATACGGCGGAAATGCGCGGCGGTGGCGCGATCACCATTCAGGAGAATGGCGATTACCGTCTGGAAAGCGCCGAAGAGTTCACCGGCAGCCGGGGCACCCGCGTCTTTGTCAGTGCCGAGATTCCGCCAGAGTTCACCCTGCGCAACTATGACACGGTTCTGGGGCAGGACGTTGTAAAGCGGCTGCTGCTGTTTGTCGGCGCGGGCGTGGTGTTGTGGGGGATTGCGCGTTTTGTGCTCTCGGCGCAGCCGTCGATCGTCGCGCAAGGTCTGCCCGTCGTGGCGGGACTGGCGTTGTTCCTGGCTCTGGCCGCAGCGTTTGGCCTGTCCAGTGGCGCCGCCGAAGGCGCGCAAACCACCGATGACATGGGCCGTGCGTTTCTCAGTACGCTGACAGTGACAATCCCCGCCACCATCATCCCGATCGTGGTGGCGGCCTTTGCCGCCTATGCGCTGGCGTGGATGGATTTTCCGGGCCGTGCCCTGCTGATCGCCTTTGTCGTCGGGCTGCTGGTGGTGCCGCTGCAACTGGCGCTGATCCCGCTGCTGAAGCTGCACCTCAGCTTTGGCATCGGCAAGGGCTACCTTGGCGTCTGGCTGGCGCATACCGGGTTTGGCCTGCCGCTGGCGGTGTACCTGCTGCGCAACTACATGGTCGGACTGCCGCGCGATATCATCGAAAACGCCCGTGTGGACGGCGCGACAGAGTTCCAGATCTTTACCAAGATCATCCTGCCGCTGTCGTTTCCTGCATTGGCCAGCTTTGCGATCTTCCAGTTCCTGTGGACATGGAATGACCTGCTGGTCGCCAAGGTGTTCCTGATCGATGCCTCGGGGCAGACCACCGTCATGACCAACCAGATCGTCGAGCTGCTGGGCACGCGCGGCGGCAACTGGGAAATCCTTGCCACGGCGGCCTTTGTGTCGATCGCGGTGCCGCTGGTCGTCTTCTTTGCCATGCAACGCTATCTCGTGCGCGGTCTGCTGGCCGGCTCTGTGAAATGACAACGCGCCCCGGGCCTGACCCGGGGCCTCTGACAACGGGCACCGGGGCCGACAGGTTCCGGGTCAGGCCCGGGACGGGAAACGGACCTTATGAACGTGCAAATTAACTCCGCGACAGAGCTTTCCGCCGACAAGGACTGGTGGCGCGGCGCGGTGATCTACCAGATCTATCCGCGCAGCTATCAGGACAGCAACGGCGACGGGATCGGTGATCTGAACGGCATCACCGCGCGGCTGCCCTACGTGGCCAGCCTTGGCGTCGATGCGATCTGGATCTCACCCTTCTTCACCTCGCCGATGAAGGACTTTGGCTATGACGTCAGCGACTATTGCGACGTCGACCCGATGTTCGGCACGCTAAGCGATTTCGACGTGCTGGTGGACACGGCGCACAAGCTGGGCGTGCGGGTGATGATCGATCTGGTGCTGTCGCATACCTCGGACCAGCATCCTTGGTTCGTCGAAAGCCGGGCCAACCGCGACAACCCCAAGGCCGACTGGTACGTCTGGGCGGACCCCAAGCCGGATGGCACGCCGCCCAACAACTGGTTGTCGATCTTTGGCGGTCCTGCATGGCAGTGGGATGCGCGACGCGAGCAGTATTACCTGCACAACTTCCTGACCGAACAGCCGGATCTGAACTTCCACACTCCCGACGTGCAGGATGCGCTGCTGGACAGCGTGCGGTTCTGGCTGGACCGGGGCGTCGACGGGTTTCGTCTGGATACCATCAACTTCTACATCCACGACAAGCAATTGCGCGACAACCCGCCGCTGCCGGTGGATCAGCGCGACGCGACCATCGCGCCGCGCGTGAACCCGTACAATCACCAGCTGCACCTCTACGACAAGAACCAGCCGGAAAACCTTGCCTTTCTCGAACGTTTTCGCGCGGTGCTGGACGAATACGCGGCGACGACGGCCGTGGGTGAGGTCGGCGATGCGCAAAGTGGGCTGGAGATTATGGGGCAATACACCTCCGGCGATAGCCGCGTTCATATGTGTTACTCGTTCGAGTTTCTGTCGGGCGATCAACCGGACGCCGCGCGCATAGCCCATGTCATGGGCCGGGTGGATGATGTGGTCACAGACGGCTGGGCCTGCTGGGCCTTCTCCAACCATGATGTGGTCCGCCATGCTTCGCGCTGGAACCTCACACCGCAGGCGCAAAAGGCCTTTACCACGCTGATCATGTGCCTGCGCGGCTCTGTCTGCCTGTATCAGGGCGAAGAGCTGGGCCTGCCGGAGGCCGATGTGCCCTTTGAGGACCTGCAGGACCCCTACGGGATCGAGTTCTGGCCCGAGTTCAAGGGCCGCGACGGCTGTCGCACGCCGATGGTCTGGGAACCGTCGAACCAGAATGGCGGCTTTTCGGAGGCGACCCCGTGGTTGCCGGTCAGCCACGCGCATCTGTCGCACGCCGTGGCCACGCAGGAACAAGACCCGGGTGCACTGTTGCACCACTATCGCAAGGCGATCCATTTCCGCGCCGCGCATCCCGCGCTGGTCAAGGGCGCACATGACCGGGTGAAATCCACTGGCAGTATCGTGCATTTCATCCGCAGCCATGACGGCGAGGATGTCTTTGTCGCAGTCAACCTCAGCAGTGAGCCGGCGGTGATGGAGATGCCTGCGGGTGACTGGCAGCAGATCGGGCAGGAACTGGGCAGCGCCCACGCCGCGCCGGACGGCAAGCTGCATCTTGGACCTTGGCAGCCCGCGCTGGCGCGGCGATCAAACACATAAATGGGGGAGCGGACATGGCCAATCTGAAACTGACCGATGTCGAAAAGACCTATGGCGGGACCGTGCAGGTGCTGCGCGACATCAACCTTGATATCAAACAGGGTGAACTGATCGTCTTTGTCGGGCCGTCGGGCTGTGGCAAGTCCACGCTCCTGCGGATGATTGCCGGGCTGGAAAAGATCACCGGCGGCACGCTGGAGATCGACGGGCAGGTCGTCAACGACGTGCCGCCCGCGCAGCGCGGCATTGCGATGGTGTTCCAGAGCTACGCTTTGTACCCGCACATGACTGTGCGCGAGAACATGAGCTTTGCGCTCAAGCTGGCGAAGAAATCCCCGTCAGAGATCGAAGAGGCGGTGAACCGGGCGGCGAAGATGCTGCAACTGGACCCCTACCTCGATCGTCTGCCCAAGGCGCTGTCGGGTGGTCAGCGGCAGCGGGTGGCCATCGGGCGGTCGCTCGTGCGCGACCCCAAGGTCTATCTGTTCGATGAGCCGCTGTCGAACCTCGACGCGGCGCTGCGTGTGGCGACGCGGATCGAGATTTCACAGCTCAAGGAGCAGATGCCCGACCGGACGATGATTTACGTCACCCATGATCAGGTCGAGGCGATGACGCTGGCGACGCGGATCGTGGTGCTGGCGAACAAGGGGATCGCGCAGGTGGGCAGCCCTCTGGAATTGTATGAGCGGCCCAACAGCGAGTTTGTGGCGCAGTTCATCGGCTCTCCCTCGATGAACCTGCTGCCGGGGGAGGTGATCGCCACGGGGGCCCAAACGACCGTCAAACTGGACGCCGGGGGGACGGCCGTTTCGGACTATCCGACCACCGGGGCGGACATGGGGCTGAAGGTCAACGTCGGCATCCGTCCTGAGGATTTTGTCGCCGCCGAAGGCGAGGCGGCCTTTGCCGGCAAGGTCAACATCATCGAGGCTTTGGGGGAGGTCACGCTGCTCTATTTCGAGGCGCAGCATGGGGGCGATCCGGTCATCGCCAAGCTGCCTGGCATCCACCATGAGATGCGGGGCAAGACGGTGACTTTGGGGGCGGCCCCGGCCAAGGTGCATCTGTTCGCGGACGGGGTGTCGCTGCTGTATCGGTAAGGGCTGTCCACATGTGGACAGCGTGGCCGGTATGAAAAATCAAAGGGTTACAGAGACGAATTTACCTTTCGTTAGGATTGGAGCGGGGGCGGGAGACCTGAAAAGCCCGCGATCCGGCGGTGCGGGTCAAAGGGGGCGCGCAGGGGGGCGTGCGATCCTGAGACCGTATTTGCATCACGGACAAGGCGGCAATCAAACCCGGAAAAGCGGTGCGCCCGCAAATGGGTTGAACGCGTGGCCGGTGTCGACAATGGTGATCCTGACAGGCGAAGCAATTCGCCAAATCTATTGGAGCCAGTGTTTTCATGATCAATACTATTCGGACGGCCACCCTTGCCTGCGCCGTAATGGCCACCTGTGGCCCGGCAGAGGCCAAAGGCCAGTGGAACGGCGATCTGGCGCGGCTGGCCTATCCCGCCGATGAGGCGGGCGGGTATTGGGATGAGGGCTATGACTTTTCCTTCATGCTGACCTGTTCCCCCAGCAATCAGGCGTTGGCCCTGAGTTACAGTTTCATAAACGCGGACCCCTCACCTGACCGCAAACCGGTCCATCTGCGGATTGGCGGACAGCACTTTGCCATCCCGTGGATCCGTCAGGATGAAGAGATGGGGTCTGTCATGGGATATTACCCGGCCGAAGAGGGAGGGGACCGCTGGCCGGGGCAAGAGGCGCTTATCCAGCACCTGATAGATGGCCAGCCCCTGATCGTCGTCGAAGGCGACGGCATCGACGACCCGGAGGCAACACAACGGGCAGCAACCGGACCATCACCGGAACATCCGATCTTTCAAGGACTGTCGCGCGCCTGTGGCTCTGGCGATCTGACGGCGCGCGCGGGCGTGGAGATTGTTCCGGCTGACCTGCCCGATCTGTTGTCCAGATGGTCGGTAGAGCCCCGGTCGCCGTTCTGGGAGGGGCCCACGGCCTTTTCGCCGTCCGACAATGATCAGGCGCAGTTGCATGTGCGCTGCGGGGCCGACGGGCAGGGTGAGATGGCGCTGCATGTGGATGAGGTGCCGCCACCGTCCGATACCAATTTTGGCGCGGCTTTTGTCGGCCATGAGGTATTCGAAATTGTCACGGGACGGCGTGACGGGGCCTATGTGTTCCCGGTGCCGCCGGGGCTGTTGGCGGCGATGGCAAAGGGGCGGACCGTGAATTTTGATTCCCTGATCCCGGTCTATGAAACCGTGGACACGATTGTGACGGTCAATCTGGGCGGTGCCGGTGCGGTGCTGGAACAGGCGCTGTCCCAATGCGCGGCGACCGCATTGGCCCCGGTCGGGGACTGAAACAGAAACCGTCTGATCCAACAGGCGGGCCTTCAGTCTGTTACGGCTCTCAAGACTCGATCGCTGTTGCAGGAATCTGCGAGGGCGATTTTGCCCGACATGGCGGCGCTCCGGTCGACGTTGCTTTGGCTCAAACGCCCGAGATCATCATATCCCGGATTTTCTTTGCCTTCTCAAAATGGTCAAGCTTGTGTGTCTTGATCCACCATTCTGCCGCTTCCATCAGTAATTCTGGATCGTCATTCCTGTTGGCAAAAAATGCATAAAACGACAGACCAACTGCGTCGCCTTTTTTGGCAATCTTCTCATTGCAGATCGCGATGGCCTTGGTTCTCAGAGTGGGCCTCATAGTGAGTGCGACCTTTACTTAGCTGCGGCGTTTTTCGGAACGTAAAGTGACCCCAAAGGCGTCACAACCCAATGTACTTGGCTGCCTTGGATGCGAAACTGTCCAACGTATTGGTGAGGATCGCATGGGCGGATGGGCCGCGATCATCGACACATAGGCAAAGGGCCGGCCCCCTTGGCAGGAGCCGGCCCTTTGTCACGTCCTGTGCCTTATTGTGGCTCGTAGGTCAGCTCAATCGGCCTGCGCACCAGCACCTTTTTGTCCTGTCCCATGACGTAGCGCAGTTCATACTTGCCCGGACCCTCTGGCAGTTTCAGCACCATGGGGCTGTCCTCGTTGGTGTATTTATAGACGCTGTAGTCCTTGTCCGGGTCGCCCTCACGGGCGAGGCTGATGAAATCGCCCTTGTAGTCCGGCCCGTCCCAGTTGACGCCCAGCACGGTGCCTGCGGGGATCTTGTCCGGGGCGTCAATGCTGGCGGTGACCTCTGTCAGGGTGATCTGCGTCTTGCCGACCACAGAGGTGCCTTCGCTGGCGGCGACATAACGGATGTCATAGGTGCCGGGCTCTGACGGCATCTGGAGCATCAGGGGCGTGCCTTCGCGGACATAGGTGTAGGCGTGGTACTTGTTGGCGGGCATGTCGGCATCGGCCACGGTGATGTAGTCGGGCTGATAGCCCGGTCCGTCCCATGCCACCAGAACCGGGGCCCCGGCGCGCGCCTCTGCCACCACGTCCAGCGTGGCGCTGACGCTGCTGATCTCGATGGTCGTGGAGGCCAGAACCGTCTTGCCCTGCGCCATCACGTAGCGGACCTCATAGGTGCCCGGATCGGCGGGCATGGTCAGCTTTAGCGGCGCGCCTTCGCGGGTGTAGGTATAGGTCTCATAGCCTTTGTCATCGGGTTTGGAGACAGAGATATAGTCGCCTTTGTAGTCCGGTCCGGTCCAGCCGACAGGGATGGCGGCCCCGGCGGGGGCGGTGTCAGGCGCATCCAGCGTGGCGGCCACATCGCTGACGGTGATCGCGCGGGTGGCCAGCACGGTCTTGTCCTGCGCCATGACGTAGCGCAGTTCATAGCTGCCCGCTTCGGGTGGCATCACCAGGTCCGCCGGGTCGCCGTCGCGGGTGTAGCGGTAGTTGACATAGCCTTTGTCATCCAGCCGGGACACGGCGAGGTAGTCGCCTTTGTAGTCGGGGCCTGTCCATGTCACCGGCAGGGTTGCCCCGACCGGCACGGTATCGGCGGCGTCCAGTGTGGCCTGCGCCTGAGTCACGGTGATCGGTTGCGTGGCCAGCGTGACCTTGCCGTCAGCCATAATGTAGCGCAGTTCATAGGGGCCGGGCTGTGGCGGCATCACCAGCGCGCCGGGCGTGCCGTCGCGGGTGTAGACGTAGTTGACATAGCCGTCGTCGTCGGGACTGGCGACAGAGAGGTAGTCGCCCTTGGCGTCCGGACCGTCCCAGTCGACCCGGATCGTCGACCCGGCCACCGCAGAGGCAGGGCCGCTGACAGAGGCGTCGGGCAGCGAGCTGGGCAGTTCCAGCGTCACGGTCTGGCCCGCGTCCACCACGGTAAAGGTTTTCTCGACGCTGGCCTCATCATCGGGGCGCAGCACGGAGACGGTGTAGGTGCCAGCCATCAGGTCGCGGGAAAAGCTGGCGTTGCGTTCCAGATCGACCACCAGTTCCTCACCCTGTTTCACGTCCCATATCAGCGGGGTTTCGATCCGCCCGCCGTTTGCGCCATCGGTGGCGACGAACAGCGTGGGATAGACCGGCTGCGCCTGCGTGACTTCGCTGAGCGCGGAGCCCAGTTCGGTCGCGTTGGCGGCCAGCAGGAATTGCCCGCCGGTTTCATCCGCAAGGCACTGCATCTGGCGGCGCGCCTCGGGGTCGCTGACGTCAAAGCCGACCACGTGCACGGTCAGGTTCACGCCCGCCTCTTCCAGCGCGCGGGCGGCGGCGCAGGGGTCGGGGTTACAGGTCTCGATCCCGTCGGACACAAGGATCACGGTGGCTGGGTCCTCAGTGTATTTCAGCGCCTGGGCGGCGGCGACCACCGCGTCGGTCATCGGTGTCTTGCCGCGCGGGCGCAGCTTGTTCACGGCCGCGCTGATTGCGTCGCGGCTGGCGGCACCGGGCAGGACAAGGGTTTCGATGTCGGTGCAGTCGCCCTTGGTGCGGTGGCCATAGGCGGTCAGGCCGATGGATTGCGTCTGGGGCAAGGTGCGAAGCAGGTCGCCGACGACGCCTTGGGCGATCTCGATCTTGGTGACCCCGTCGATCTGTCCCCACATGGAGCCCGACGCATCCAGCACGAGGATGGAGTTCACGTCCTCCTGCGCGAGCGCGAGGCTAGGCAGTACACAAAGCGCCCATGCGGCGCGGCGAAACCGTGTCATGGAAATCCCCCTTTGGCGGTAATGGCCAAAGCCTGCACCCTGCACGCCGTGGGGGCAAGGAAAGGTTTCCCTGACTGTTGCCGAACGTTTTCGGCTATTTTCCCGGCACAATGCCGCCGGGTTCCGCCAAAGCCTTTTGCAAGTTCACACTTTGTTCACGCTTTTCCATTGGCGAAACCGGGGAATCCCCCTATGTACACTCGGGTTGCAATACCGGGGGTCAGAGATGCCGGAACTCAAGCAGATCGAGGTGCGCGGCGCGCGCGAACATAACCTCAAATCCATCGACGTGGATATTCCGCGCGACGAACTGGTTGTGATCACCGGGCTTTCGGGGTCGGGCAAGTCCTCGTTAGCGTTCGACACGATCTACGCCGAGGGCCAGCGCCGCTATGTCGAGTCGCTGAGCGCCTATGCGCGGCAGTTCCTCGACATGATGGAAAAGCCGGATGTGGACCATATCAGCGGCCTGTCCCCCGCCATTTCCATCGAGCAGAAAACGACGTCCAAGAACCCCCGTTCGACCGTTGGCACGGTGACAGAAATCTATGACTACATGCGCCTGCTGTTTGCGCGGGTCGGGACGCCCTACAGCCCCGCCACCGGCTTGCCGATCGAGGCGCAGCAGGTGCAGGACATGGTCGACCGGGTCATGACCATGGAGGAGGGCACTCGCGGTTATCTGCTGGCCCCCATCGTGCGCGACCGCAAAGGCGAATACCGCAAGGAATTCCTTGAACTGCGCAAGCAGGGCTTTCAGCGGGTCAAGGTGAACGGAGAATTCCACGAACTCGACGATCCGCCGACGCTGGACAAGAAATATCGCCATGACATCGACGTGGTCGTCGACCGGATCGTGGTGCGCGAGGGTATGGAAACACGGCTGGCGGATTCGTTTCGCACCGCATTGGATCTGGCCGACGGCATCGCTGTGCTGGAAACCGCGCCGCGCGAGGATGAGGGCGAGCCGGAGCGGATCACCTTTTCCGAGAATTTCTCTTGTCCGGTCAGCGGCTTCACCATCCCGGAGATTGAACCGCGGCTGTTTTCATTCAACGCCCCCTTTGGGGCCTGCCCGGTCTGTGACGGTCTGGGCAAAGAGCTGTTCTTTGATGAACGCCTTGTGGTGCCGGACCAGACGCTAAAGATCAGCGATGGCGCGCTGGCGCCGTGGCGCAAGGGCAAGTCGCCGTATTTTTTGCAGACCATCGAGGCCATCGCCAAACACTATGAGTTCGACAAGAAGGCCCGCTGGAAAGATCTGCCCGCCCATGTGCAGCAGGTGTTCCTGTATGGCTCTGGCGAGGAGGAAATCCCGTTCCGCTATGACGAGGGCGGGCGCATCTATCAGGTCAGCCGCGTGTTTGAGGGGGTGATCCCCAATATGGAGCGCCGCTATCGCGAGACCGACAGCAACTGGATCCGCGAAGAGTTTGAGCGCTATCAGAACAACCGGCCCTGCGGCACCTGCGGCGGCTACCGGCTGCGGGAAGAGGCGCTGGCGGTCAAGATCGCCCAGCAACATGTCGGGCAAGTGGTCGAGATGTCGATCAAACAGGCGTTCGACTGGTGTGAGACCGTGCCCGCCAACCTGACCAAGCAAAAGAACGAGATTGCCCGTGCCATCCTCAAGGAAATTCGTGAACGGCTGGGCTTCCTGAACAATGTCGGACTTGAATACCTGACGCTAAGCCGTTCTTCTGGAACGCTTTCCGGCGGTGAGAGTCAGCGTATCCGGCTGGCTTCGCAGATCGGCTCGGGCCTGACCGGGGTGCTCTATGTGCTGGACGAGCCGTCAATTGGTTTGCACCAGCGGGACAACTCGCGGTTGCTGGAGACGCTCAAGAACCTGCGTGATCAGGGCAATACGGTGATTGTGGTCGAACACGACGAAGAGGCGATCCGCGAGGCGGACTACGTGTTTGATATCGGCCCGGGTGCCGGGGTGCATGGTGGTCGGGTGGTGGCCAAAGGCACGCCCGAAGAGATCCAGAACGACCCGGCCAGCCTGACCGGGCAGTATCTGTCGGGCGCGCGTGAAATTGCAGTGCCGTCTGAGCGGCGCAAGGGAAACCGCAAGAAAATCAAGGTGGTGAAGGCCACGGGCAACAACCTCAAGGAGGTGACGGCCGAGTTCCCGCTGGGCAAGTTTGTCTGCGTGACCGGCGTGTCCGGCGGCGGCAAGTCGACGCTGACGATTGAGACCCTGTTCAAGACCGCCAGCATGGCGCTGAACGGCGCCCGCCAGACGCCCGCGCCCTGCGAAACGATCAAGGGGCTGGAGCATCTGGACAAGGTTATCGACATCGACCAGCGGCCTATCGGGCGGACTCCGCGTTCGAATCCAGCGACTTACACCGGGGCCTTCACCCCGATCCGCGACTGGTTTGCCGGCCTGCCAGAGGCCAAGGCGCGCGGGTACAAGCCGGGGCGGTTTTCGTTCAACGTCAAGGGGGGGCGCTGTGAGGCCTGTCAGGGCGATGGTGTCATTAAGATCGAGATGCACTTTCTACCGGATGTCTACGTCACCTGTGAGACCTGCAAAGGCGCGCGCTACAACCGTGAGACATTGGAAATTCGTTTCAAAGGCAAGAGCATAGCCGACGTTCTTGATATGACGGTTGAAGACGCGCAGGAGTTTTTCAAGGCGGTGCCGTCGATCCGGGACAAGATGGATGCGCTGGCCCGCGTCGGGCTTGGCTATATCAAGGTCGGTCAACAGGCGACCACCCTGTCGGGCGGTGAGGCGCAGCGGGTCAAACTGTCCAAGGAACTGGCGAAACGGTCCACCGGCCGCACGCTGTACATTCTGGATGAGCCGACCACTGGCCTGCACTTTGAAGACGTGCGCAAGCTGTTGGAAGTGTTGCATGAACTGGTGGACGGCGGAAACACGGTTGTGGTGATCGAGCACAATCTGGACGTGGTGAAGACCGCAGATTGGGTCATCGACATCGGCCCCGAAGGCGGCGATGGCGGGGGTGAGATTGTCGCCGTGGGCACGCCGGAACAGGTGGCCGAGGAAGAGCGCTCGCACACCGGGCGGTATCTCAAGCCGATGTTGCAGCCGCGCAAGGTGGCGGCGGAGTAAGGGCGGGGTCTGTCCAGATGCGCGAAAAGGACGCCCGGTTGGTGGCGTCATGGCGAGGCTCTTGGTGGAGCCTCGCCAGAACAATAGTCAGGTCTTTTTGATCTTGCAGGTGTTGATGCCCAACAGGCTATAGGGCGGGCAGGTGCCCATGGCCGCTGTGCCAAGCATCACGATGCCCACCACCAGCAAGAGCCACGACCATCCGCCCGACACCACGAAATAGGCGATGATCGCGACGATGCCGACGATGGCACGGATGAGGCGGTCAGTTTGGCCGACATTTTTAGCAAGCATTTTTACCCCCGGAAAAGGTTGATCCTGAATGAGGCTTTACCTCGCATAAGGGTCCTTGCATATGATCTGGATCAACCGGACCGGGTCAGCGGCTGAGTTGTGACAACGCGCCGATGATGTTCAGGACGGCGCGGGTGTCCGGGTCGATCCGGTAGACCTGATTTTCGACAACCACATAAGAGCGGTCCGGGTTCAGGCCGTAGCGGGTGGGGTCCGTCAGGCGTGCGTGACTGTCGTCGATGCGGTCGCCACGGGTGTAAATGACCGCGTGGTCGCGGGTCTGCTGTTTGCGGTCATGGTTGGTGTGCTTCTTGGCCTGACCCGGCGGCACGCAGGGCACTGCCTTTTTCGCAAGGCCCGGCGGGCAGGTGTCGGCAAGGGCGGGCGCGGCCATGGTGGTTGACAGCAGAGCGGCGGCCATCAGGGTATAGAGGGGCGGACGGGTCATGTCGGATCTCCGGTTTGAGTGCGGTTCCAGATAGAACGCACCAGACCAGAGATCCGTCGCAAGTGGGCTGTGGAGCCGGCGGGACTCCGCCGTCAGCCGCGTCCGCGTTTTTCGAACCGGGGCAGCATGGCCGAAAAGTCGCGGCCCTTGCCGTCTTCTTCCTCGACGAAGCGTCGGTAGAGGTCCATTGCCGCCTGACCCAATGGCGTGTCGGCGTCGGCGTCACTTGCGGCCTGTTGGCTCAGGCGCAGGTCCTTGAGCATCAGATCGGCGGCGAAACCGGGCTGATAATCGTTGTCGGCGGGGCTTTTGGGGCCAACGCCCGGCGCGGGGCAATAGGCGTTCATCGACCAGCTATAGCCCGAAGAGGTGGAGACCACGTCGAACATGGCCTCGCGCGAGAGGCCCAACTTGTCGGCGAGGGCAAAGGCCTCGCAGGTGGCGATCATGGTCACGCCGAGAATCATGTTGTTGCAGATCTTGGCAGCCTGACCGTTGCCCGAGGCACCGCAGTGCACGGCCTTTTGTCCCATGATCTCGAACAGGGGCAGGGCGCGGGCAAAGGCTGCGTCGGTGCCGCCCACCATAAAGGTCAGCGTGCCGCCCGATGCGCCGCCGACGCCGCCGGAGACCGGCGCATCCAGCGCCTCGACGCCCTTGGCGGCGGCCTCTTCGGCCACAACGCGGGCCGAGGCCACGTCGACGGTCGAGCAGTCCAGATGGATCGCGCCCTTATCCATGACCGGCAGGATCTCTGCCGCGACTTTCTGGAGGATCTCGCCGTTGGGCAGCATGGTGATGACGATCTCGGACCCTTGCGCGGCCTCTGCGGCGGTGCCGACCTGTGTCACGCCCTCTGCCTGTGTGCCGGCCACGTCAAAGCCTTTGACGGTGTGACCCGCCTTGGCGAGGTTGGCGGCCATGGGGGCACCCATGTTGCCCAGTCCGATAAAACCGATCTGCATCGTGCTCTCCTTGAAATCGAGGCTGTCCTTGCCCAGCGGCATCAGCATTTTCGAAACGTCGATCAGCGGAACGCTGTCCAGCGCGTGACGCCATTTGGGCGATTTGTCCTTGTCGATAATGGCCGCGCGAATGCCTTCGAGGAAGTCCCCCTGTTCCATGATCCGGTGGCTGACGCGGTATTCCAGTTCCAGCGCCTTGCGGATGGTGAGCGAGGGGGTGCGCAGGCGGTGAATCATCTCCAGCGTGACGGCCATCGACAGCGGCGCGTTGCGGGAGATGGATTTGAGCGCCTTTTGCGCGATCTCGCTGTCGCTGTTGCGCAGGGTGTTGAGAACGTCGCGCAGCGCCTCACCGCCGAAGAGGGCGTCGATCTCGGCCTGTTGCGCCGCCAGCTGGCTGTCGGGGGGCGTGGGCGCGTCGCCCAGTGCGGTGATGTCGCCGGTGTCGATCAGCGCCTGTTTCAACGCGGGCCAGTCTTCGGCAGGGTGATAGCGGTCGGCAAAGCCTGCGTGGATCGCGTCGCCCGGTCCCATGCGCGCGGCGGTGATCCCGAGGTATTCGCCCAAGCGCCCCGGCGCGCGGGCCAGCACATAGGTGCCGCCCACGTCGGGCACAAAGCCGATGCCGACCTCTGGCATGGAGATCTGGGTGTTTTCGCAGACGATCCGGTGCGAGCAATGCCCGCCAAGGCCGACGCCGCCGCCCATGACAAAGCCGTGCAGGAAGCTGACGATGGGTTTGGGATACTCGGCCAGCTTGGCATTCATGCGGTATTCGTCGCGCCAAAAGCGGCGGCCATAGTCGAGGTCGCCCGCCGTGCCGGTGCGGTACATCTCGGCGATGTCGCCACCTGCGCAGAAGGCGCGATCGCCGTCGGCGTCAAGGATCACCAGCGCGATGGCGTCATCTTTGGCCCATGCGTCCAGTGCCTTTTCCGCCGCCAGGCACATATCCCAGGTGAGCGCGTTGAGCGCCTTGGGGCGGGTCAGGGTGATACGGCCAGCGCGGCCTTCGGTGCGGATATGGATATTGGACATGGTGTGGCCTGTCTTGACGTTGCAAGGGGGCTGTCTGCCCCCTCTGGACCTTTGGTCCATTCACCCCCGAGGATATTTTAGGACAGAAGAAACCGGGGGCGCGGCGCGTTGCGAGGTCAGCTTGCCAGCATCTGGCGTGAGATGATCAGGCGCATGATCTCATTGGTGCCTTCGAGGATCTGGTGCACGCGCAGGTCGCGGACGATCTTTTCGACGCCGTAGTCTGCAAGGTAGCCATAGCCGCCAAACATCTGCAAACAGCCGTTGGCCACGTCGAAGGCATTGTCGGTGACCATGAGCTTGGCCATGGCGCAGAACTTGGTGGCGTCGGGCGCGCCGGTATCCAGCTTCCACGCGGCTTGGCGCAGGAAGGTGCGCGAGGCCTGGAGTTTGGTCTCATACTCCGCAAGGCGGAATTGCAGCGCCTGAAACTGGTCGATGGTTTTGCCGAACGCCTTGCGTTCGGACATGTACTGCAACGTCAGGTCGAGCGCGTTCTGGGCGGCCCCCAGCGCGCTGGCCGAGATGTTGAGGCGGCCGCCGTCGAGGCCCGCCATGGCATAGGAAAAGCCGCGGCCCTCTTCGCCGATGATGTTCTCTGCCGGAACCGGGCAATCGTCGAACTGGACTTGGGCGGTGGGCGAGGATTTCCAGCCCATCTTTTGTTCCAGCGCGCCAAAGCTGAGACCCTGTGCGCCGTCCTCGACATAGAAGGTGGAGATGCCTTTGGGGCCGTCCTCACCCGTGCGGCACATGACGACATAGGCGTCCGAATAGCCGCCGCCGGAAATGAACGCCTTGGTGCCGGAGAGGGTGTAACCCTCATTGGTGCGGGTGGCGCGGGTGCGCAGGGCGGCGGCGTCAGAGCCGCTGCCGGGTTCGGTCAGGCAGTAGCTGAGCACCGTTTCCATCGTCAGGACACTGGGCAGGACGCGTGCCTTGAAATCGTCACTGGCGAAACTGTCGATCATACGCGCGCACATATTGTGGATCGACAGGAAGGCCGCGACCGAGGGGCAGGCCATGCTGAGCGCCTCGAACACCAGCGCGGCGTCCAGGCGCGACAGGCCGGAGCCGCCGCTTTCCTCTGAGACGTAGAGCCCGCCAAAGCCAAGCTGCGCGATCTCTGGCCAAAGATCCTTGGGGATGGTGCCTGCGGCCTCCCACTCGCGGGCGAAGGGCGCGATGCGCTCTTGCCCGAAGGCATGGGCCATGTCGAAGATGGCTGTCTGTTCCTCTGAAAGCGCAAAATCCATCGCGGCCTCCTCCCTCGGCTGAAATGAACACTTGTTCAGATTGTCGCGCGAAGGCGCGTGTATTGCAACAGGGGCGGATGCATGTCTGCTTTGCAATTCTGCAAAGCGAACGGGGCGTATTGGTCTGAATGTTTGCGGTAACTCAGGTGTTGGCTCAGGTCTGGCGGATGATGTCCTCGACCCGGGCGAGGCCGATGTCATTGTCGAACTTTGCCTCGGCGGTGGCGCGGGCGGCGCGCGCCATGGCGCTGCGGTCGGGCGTGTCGAGAATCCGGGCGATGCGCGCGGCAAAGCCGTCTTCGTCCCATTCCTGCACCAGCAGCCCGTTGACGCCGTCCTCGACCGCCTCGGGGATGCCGGCGTGGTGGGTCGAGAGGGTGATGCAGCCGCAGGCCAGCGCCTCTTGGATGGCGGTGGGCAGGCCCTCTGTGTTGCCGTTCTTGGCGGTCACCGAATGCTGCAAGAAGACCTCTGTCGTCCGCAGGTGGTCGCGGACCTGATCGTGGGGCAGGGCGCCGGTGAAGGTGACCTGATCGGCCACGCCCAAGGTGGCGGCCAGCGCGCGGCAGTCGTCCAGCAGGGGGCCATCGCCGATAAAGGTCAGATGCGCGTCGCGGCCCTTGGCGGCTTTGGCAAAGGCGCGCAGTGTGATGTGCGGGGCCTTCTTTTCCACCATGCGGCCGACGGCAAGGAAGCTGCCGGGGCGCTTTTCGCCGGGGGTGAAGCGGCGGATATCGACGCCAGAGGGGACGACATGCGCATTTGGGTGACGGATGCCGTGGCGGCCAAGGTTGTCGAGCAGAAACTGACTGACCGAAAACATGCCGGCAAGGCGCGGCATCATCAGGCGGTACGAGCGAATCCGCTGTTTCGAGCCTAGCGCGGCAGAGGCATCGGTGCCGCGCCAATAGGTAAAGACCGGGATACCCATGTCATTGCCCAGCTTCGCCAGAACCAGCGCCTGAGTGCCAAATTCCGCGAGGATGACCTGCACACCCTGTTCGCGCAGGAAAAGCGCCAGTTGGTGTTGGTTGTCGCCAAAGGGCAGGCGAGAGGTGCCGTGGCGGGCCGCGCCGATGGCGGCGGCAAAGGGCGCGCGGAGCTTGTCCATCGGGCTAAGCGGTGCGCGGCGGGTGAAAAGCGGTTTGCCAAAGGGGTCCTTACCGTTGAAGCGGCCGCAGACGACGCAGGTGTCGCCGCCAAACAGGTGTTGAATGTGACGATTTATAAAAGTCTCACCCATCACGAAATAGTCGGAGGTGGCGATGGCGGTTTTCATGGTGTCGGCTCTCCGGGGTGGTCCCGGCGGTCGTAACGCGGGGCGTTGGCGCTGCCAAGGGAAACGCGGCGACCGGCGATAGATCGCGCTTTGCGTGCACTGAATCCGACCAACGGATCATAGATCGGCGTGATATTCGTCAATCAGGTGATGGACGATTGCGCGCATCTGGCCCTCGTGATCTTGGCCCGCTTCCTTTGCTTCGGCGCACACCGCGCGCTGGCGGTCGGCAGAGGTGCCATTTTCGACAATCTCGCGCACGCGGGCGACCTCTGTCAGGCATTTCAGCGCCACGGCGTCTTCTTCGATGAGGTCCATCAGGTCTTCGGCCAGTTGGTCAAAGGGCACGACTTGTGCTGCGCCGAAGTCAATCAGCCCCTCGCTGACGCCGTAACGTTGCGCGCGCCAGCGGTTTTCGCCGATCAGGAACCGGTCATACAGCCGCCAGCGTTGGTTGCGGACGCGCAGACGCCAGAGCATCCGCATCAGGCACTGGATCAGGGCGGCCAGCGTCAGCGCGTGTTCCAGCCGCGGCTGCACGTCCATGATCCGCGCCTCCAGCGTCGGATAGCGGGCCGATGGGCGCAGGTCCCACCAGATGCGGGTGGTGTCCTCGATCGCGCCGGTGTCGACAAGGATCTGGGTGGAGCGTTCAAAGTCCTGCCAACTGTCGAACTGCGGTGGCAGGCCGGTGCGGGGCAGGTTGTCAAAGACCGAGATGCGATAGCTGGCCAGCCCGGTGTCGCGTCCCTGCCAGAACGGCGAGGAGGTCGACAGCGCCAGCAGGTGCGGCAGGAAATAGCTGGCCTGCGCCAAAAGGTCGGCGCGCAGCGGGTCATCCTCCAGCCCGACATGGACGTGCATCCCGCAGATCAGCAGGCGGCGCACCACACCGCCCAGATCGCGGCTGAGCTGGTTATAGCGTTGCTTGTCGGTGTGGTGCTGGTTCTTCCAATCCGCAAGCGGATGGCAGGAGGCGGCAATGGGCGACAGCCCGCGTTCCGCCGCATGGCGCGACACGGCCCCGCGCAGGCGGCGCAGGTCGTCGCGCGCCTCGGCCACGCCGGCGCAGGGCCGGGTGCCGATCTCGACCTGACATTGCAGGAATTCGGGACTGAACTGGCCTTCGAGTTCCGCGGCGCAGGCCTCCATCAGGCCCTCTGGCGCTTCGACCAGCGCGCAGGTGTCGCGGTCAACCAGCAGGTATTCTTCTTCGATGCCGATGCTGAAGGGTGGTTCGGCCATGGTGTCCCCCGCTTTTGGCCAAGAAAAGCAGAGGCTTTGCCGAAAGGGAAGGCGGCAATCCGCCCGTCGGTGCGGCTAACCGGTCTGAGGCGCGTGTGCGAGCGCCGTGTGCAGCGCGTCAAAGCTGCGTTCTGACTGTCGCGCACTCGACAGAGCCTCGGCCTCGTCGCGCAAAATCTCGAACCGGAGGTGCGAGAGCGGTTCAACCACCTGTTGCAGGACCCGCGCCATCCCGAAGGCCACGTCCTGAGGGGCGTAGATGACGCTGCGGGCCTCTTGGCGGAAATGGCGGATGAGGGTCAACGAGCGATGAACGCCGCCGACGATGGCTCGGAAACGCGCGTCCACATCGCTGACTTGGCAAGTGTCGGTAAGCATCACGAATGCCGGGTCAAAATGCGGATGGCCGACATATTCGCGAAACGCCGCGATTGCATCCGGCACGTCAATGATGCCGGACATGCGGAATAATGCGAGCTTTCGATCCGGGTGAACGGAGACTCTTACCGGCATGGTGGATTAATGAGCCTGTATCCCGTGACCGACCGGCGTGGACCGTGTGGCGGCAGTGGGTCGGTCGTTCCCTGAAAACGGACAAAGCCGCGGTGCGTCTGTCGCTGGGTCGGGGCGCACCTGCACGGCGTCTCCGACGATCACACCGAATTTGCCCCGTTTCGTCTGCCGGGTCCATGGCAAAAGCACGGTTTTGGTCTGAAAGACGCATGTCGAGAGGGGGGCGCCGGATACCGGCGCCCCCGAAGATCAGGATCAGTCCATCGCCTTGAAGTTGAACTCGCCACCGTCCTTGATACCCGAGAACCAGCGCGCCGTGACGGTCTTGGTCTTGGTGTAAAAACGGAAGGCGTCGGGGCCGTACTGGTTGAGATCGCCAAAGGCCGATTTCTTCCAGCCGCCGAAGGTGTGGTAGCTGAGCGGAACCGGGATCGGGAAGTTGATGCCGACCATGCCGACATTGACCCGGTGGGCAAAGTCGCGCGCGGTGTCGCCATCGGCGGTGTAGATCGCGGTGCCGTTGCCATAGGGGTTGTCGATCACAAGGTTCAGCGCGTCCTCATAGGTGTCGGCGCGGACCTGCGTCAGCACCGGGCCAAAGATCTCTTCCTTGTAGATGTCCATGTCCGGGGTGACGTTGTCGAACAGCGAGGGGCCACAGAAAAAGCCGTTCTCGTAGCCTTGCAGTTCAAAGCCGCGCCCGTCGATGACCAGATTGGCCCCTTGGTTCACGCCGCTGTCGACCAGACCATCGATGCGCGACTTGGCGGCGGCGGTGATGACCGGGCCGTAGTCCACGTCCGCGCCCGAGGTATAGGGGCCGACCTTGAGCTTTTCGACGCGCGGGATCAGGCGCTCGATCAGACCGTCGGCGGTTTCCTTGCCCACCGGAACAGCGACAGAGATCGCCATGCAGCGTTCGCCAGCGGCCCCGTAACCGGCCCCGACCAGCGCGTCGGCGGCCTTGTCCAGATCGGCGTCGGGCATGATGATCATGTGGTTCTTGGCACCGCCAAAGCACTGGGCGCGCTTGCCGTTGCTGGCGGCACGGCCATAGATGTACTGCGCAATCGGGGTCGAGCCGACAAAGCCCACGGCGGCGACGTCCTCGTTGTCGAGGATCGCATCGACGACGGCCTTGTCACCGTTGACGACCTGCAGAACGCCGTCGGGCAGACCGGCCTCTTGCAGCAGTTCCGCAAGGCGGAGCGCGGTCGAGGGCACACGCTCGGACGGTTTGAGGATCATGGCGTTGCCCGAGGCCAGCGCCGGGGCCATCTTCCACAGCGGGATCATGGCGGGGAAGTTGAAGGGCGTGATGCCCGCAACGACACCCAGCGGCTGACGCATGGAATACAGGTCGATGCCGGGACCGCCGTTGTCGGTGTACTCGCCTTTCAGCATGCTGGGCGCGCCCATGCAGACCTCGACCACCTCAAGGCCACGCTGCACGTCGCCCTTGGCGTCGGGCAGGGTCTTGCCGTGCTCGCGGCTGACCAGTTCGGCCAGTTCGTCCATGTGCTCATTGATCAGGGCGCCGAACTTCATCATCACGCGGGCGCGGCGCTGCGGGTTGGTGGCCCCCCATGCGACCTGCGCCTCGGCGGCCTTGGCCACGGCGTCGTTGAGTTCCTCAACGGACGACAGCGGCGTCTTGGCCTGCACTTCGCCAGTGGCGGGGTTGAAGACGTCCGAAAAACGGCCCGAGCCGCTTTTGACGTGCTGGCCGTTGATCCAGTTTGTGAGTTCGGTCATGGAATCCTCCTGCTTTTCTTGCTGGCGATCCTACTCTTGCAAAAATGCTGTGAACAGGCAGAATGCGGCAAAGGTATTTTGCGTTTTTGCAAAGGGTACACCTTGGACAACTGGGACGACCTGCGAATTTTCCTTGCCGTTGCGCGGGACGAAAGCCTGTCGGCGGCGGGTCGGCGGCTGCGGATGGACGCGGCCACGGTGGGTCGAAGGGTTGCGCGGCTGGAGGAAAGCTTGGGCGCGCCGCTGTTTGCCAAATCTCCGCAGGGGTATGCGCTGACAGAGGCGGGCTCCCGTCTCGTGCGCTTTGCCGAAGAGGCAGAACAGGCGACCAGTCAGGCGTCTGAGGCGCTGGTGGGCCGGGCCGAGGGACTGTCGGGGCAGTTCCGCATCGGCGCGCCGGATGGCTGTGCGAATTTCCTGCTGCCGCAAGTCTGCGCCCGCATCGTCGACCGCAACCCCGATCTGGACGTGCAGATTCTGGCGCAACCGCGGGTGGTCAACCTGAGCCGGCGGGAGGCGGATATGGCGATTTCGGTCTCACCGCCGTCCGGTGGGCGGCTGGTCGTGCAGAAAGTGACTGATTATCGGCTGCATCTTGCCGCAAGTGACGAATACCTTGCACAAAACGCCCCTGTGACGTCCCCCGAAGACCTGAAGGGGCATCGCGTCATCGGCTATATCCCGGACATGATTTTCGACAAGGAACTGGATTACCTGAGTGATCTGGGGCTGGAGCGGGTGCCGTTGGCGTCCAGTTCGGTGGCGGTACAGTTCCACTGGTTGCGGCTGGGGGCGGGGCTGGGGATTGTGCATGACTTTGCCATGCCAACAGCGCCGGGCCTGCAGTTTGTGCTGCGCGATGAGATCTCACTCACCCGCAGTTTTTATCTTGTGCGCCACGCCGATGACCGGCGTCTGGAACGCCAGACCCGGTTTGCCGAGGCGCTGGTGGCGGGAATGCGCGAGGAATTGACCCGGTTGGAGACGCTGGCAGGGCAAGGCGACGCGACAGTCTGACCGCCCCCGGATCAGGCAAGAGCGGCCTGTCGGCGCAGGTTGAGGGGGGCTTAAGACTTTCAACCACTTGACAGGTTGTATCCCGCCAAGCCACGCTGCTGTCACGGCCATGTTACAGGGAGGTCACGCGATGCAGGTACACCAGATCCTTAAGAGCAAGGGCACCGACGGGGTTTATACCGTCTCGCCGAAAACCAAGGTCTCGGAGGCCGCGAAAATCCTGTCCGAGAAACGCATCGGGACGGTGGTTGTGTCCGAGGATGGCGAAACCGCCATGGGGATCCTGTCGGAACGCGATATCGTGCGGGAGCTGGCGTCCAAGGGGGCGACCTGTCTGGACGCGACGGTCGACACCTATATGACCGCCGATCCCTTTACCTGCGCCCGCGAGGATTCCGCCGACGTGATCCTTGCCAAGATGACAGATGGCCGGTTCCGCCACATGCCGGTGGTCGAAGACGGCAAGATGGTCGGTCTGGTCACGCTTGGCGACGTGGTCAAGGCGCGACTGACAGAGCTTTCAGCGGAAAAGGACGCTCTTGAGGACATGATTTCCAACCCCTGGTAAGATGAATTGCCGCGACGCGGCGGATCATGGTTGCAATCCGTGACGCAATATTGTTGCGTGCGATTGGGAAAACCAGAAGGGAAGCTGCAATGCGCGTCGGTCTCTACCCGGGAACCTTCGACCCGATTACACTGGGGCATATTGATATCATCCGGCGCGGTGCGTCGCTGGTGGACCGACTGGTGATCGGCGTGGCCATCAACCGGGACAAGGGGCCACTTTTCTCGCTGGAAGAGCGCGTGGCGATGATCGAGGCGGAATGCCGGGAGTTGTCCGAAGAGACAGGCACGGAAATCGTGGCCCATCCGTTCGAGAACCTGCTGATCAAATGTGCCCATGACGTCGGTGCCCAGATCATCATTCGTGGCCTGCGCGCGGTGGCGGATTTCGAATATGAATTCCAGATGGTCGGCATGAACCGTGTGCTGGATGACAGCGTCGAAACCGTGTTTCTGATGGCAGATGCCCGTCATCAGGCGATTGCCTCCAAGCTGGTCAAGGAAATCGCCCGGCTGGACGGGGATGTGTCCAGTTTCGTCACCCCAGCCGTGAAAAGGGCGCTGGACGACCAGTTCCGGTGAGGGCGGCCCGCGCCCTTGCGCTGGTGGGGGTGTTGGGGTTCGCGGCGTATGCGCTGTATGCGGCGGCGATGGTGGTGCTGCACCCGCGCTATATCTATCCGTTCGGGCAAGACCGCTTTGACAACCCGCGCTATGCGCAGCGTGCGGTTGGCGATGTGCCGGTCTATGTCTTTGATGGCGATGCGGACGCCCCGGTGATCGTCTATTTCATGGGAAATCTGGGGGCGTTGGGCGGTTTCACCGCGATGCTGGATCACCATGCCGAAAAAGGGCGCAGCGTGGTTGCCATGGGCTATCGCGGCGGCGGTGGCCTGCCGGGGCAAAGTTCGGAGTTCAGTCTCAAGGCAGACGCGCGCCGCGTGATCGCCGGATTGGGGGATCTGTTGCCGAACAGTTTCGGACCGGTGATTGTTCAGGGGTATTCACTGGGCACCGGGCTGGCGATGCACGCGGCGGCGCACTCTGACCGGGTGGACGGCGTGATCCTAGCGGCCCCGTATGCGCAAATGTGCGACCTGATGACCGTCGCCGGACGCGTGCCCGCCTGCTATCTGCCGGGCGTTCAAAAGTGGCAAACGCTGAAAGACGTGCCGCAGGTGCGGTCCCCGGTGCTGATCCTGCACGGGGATCGGGACGATCTAGTGCCCTATGCGCAGGGTCTTAAACTGGCCGAAGCGTTGCAGGCGGCGGGGAAGACGGTGGATTTTGTCACTGTGGTGGGGGCGGGCCACGTCGATTTGTTCGGGAGGCCCGACTACATGCAGCCTTTGGATACGTTTATCGAGGCGGCGCGGGATTAACCTGCTGTGCAGGTGAACTGCATCGTGATGTCTTGCGCGGGGAATGTGCGGCGGGTGCTGTAGGGGCCGTTCTGAATCGTTTCGCTGATCATTCTGCGGTTTGACCGATCCGCCTTGATGATCTGATAGGCCCCTTCGCCGCAGCGGTTCGCAGCGGCCAGATCGCACGTGCCGTGGACCGGAACGGTTCCGGTGCCGAACAGCCCCTTTTGGCCCGCAGTGCTGAGGTCGACGGTACAGCGGGTCTGATACAGCGTTTTGCCATTCTGAGAGCCGATAGGCTCACCATCGCCATAGAGGGCCGAAAGGCAGCCAGACAAAAGGACAAGGGCAGGAAAAGTCAAAAGATAACGGTGCATTACACGCTCATATTGGCCAATAGTCCCGCGTGCAGTATCCAATCAGCGGCAGACCGGCAAGGCCGGAAAAGCCGAGGCGCCGCCCCGGTGTTCCGGGTACGGCGCCTTGTCGCAAGGAGCGCGGCGATCTTAGCCGTAGACGGCTTGATGCGCGATGCGACGGATTTCCGAGGGGGCGATATCAAGGTCGCGCGCCACGGCGGAGTCGAGCGATTCGAGTTCGCGGACGGTGGCCCGGAATTGGGCGTGCTTGTTCATACGGTCGCGGATGTCGGTGAAGAGGGTCATGTTTCTGCTCCAGTTCGTGTTTCTGTTAACGCCAACATAGTCATGCTGCAGCGCAGCACAATTGACAGAACTGGATAGTCGCCTTGCGTTTTTTGCAGGTCTTACCTTGCGGAAAGTTAATGGTTTCTTTGACCTTTTGGTTTCCCAGCAACGCAAAAGGCCGCCCGAAGGCGGCCTTTTCCAGTCCCCAAGGACCGGTGTCAGATGAGTTTGCCCATGGCAACGGCGGTGTCGCCCATGCGGTTGGAAAAGCCCCATTCGTTGTCATACCAGGTCAGGATACGGCACATGGTGCCCTCCATGACCTTGGTCTGATCGGTGTGAAAGATCGACGAATGCGGGTCATGGTTGAAGTCGACGGAGACCAGCTTTTTGTCGGTATAGCCCAGCACGCCCTTGAGCGGGCCATCGGCGGCGGCGCGGATCACGGCGTTGATTTCTTCGACCGATGTGTCGCGGGCGGCCTCGAACGTAAGGTCAACGACCGAGACGTTCGGCGTGGGCACGCGGATCGCGACGCCGTCCAGCTTGCCATTGAGTTCCGGCAGCACCAGACCCACGGCCTTGGCCGCGCCAGTAGAGGTGGGGATCATCGACAGGGCCGCAGCGCGGGCGCGATACAGATCCTTGTGCATGGTGTCCAGCGTCGGCTGGTCGCCGGTATAGCTGTGGATCGTGGTCATGAACCCTTTGACGATGCCGATCTCATCGTTGAGCACCTTGACCACCGGCGCGAGGCAGTTGGTGGTGCAGGAGGCGTTGGAGACGATAAGATCCTCGGACGTCAGAACACTGTCGTTTACACCGTAGACGATGGTCTTGTCCGCATCCTTGCCGGGGGCAGAGATCAGAACACGGCTGGCGCCGTTGTCCAGATGCGCCTGACAGGCTTCTTTGGAGGTAAAGATGCCGGTACATTCCAGCACCACGTCCACGTCCGACCACGGCAGGTCGGCAGGATTGCGGATCGCGGTTACGCGGATCGGCCCCCGGCCCACGTCGATGCTGTCGTCGCCATGCGTCACCTCGACCGGGAACCGGCCATGCACGCTGTCGTATTGCAGGAGATGCGCGTTGGTTTCGACCGGGCCGAGATCGTTGATGGCAATCACCTCGATGTCGGTGCGGCCGGATTCGATGATGGCGCGCAGGACATTGCGTCCGATGCGGCCGAAGCCATTGATGGCGACTTTGACGGTCATGGGGAGGGTCCCTTTTGTGTCGTGGGGCAGATACGGATGAAATAAGCTTTGTTAACGCTAACAATCACCTGAGCGTTGCAAAGTCAACCCGGGTGACCCCTGCAAGCTTAGCGCCAGAAGGCCAGCCAGTCGATCAGGACAAAGAACTTTCGCCCGAGAAACAGCAGGTTGCCGCCATCATTCAGGGATGCGTCCGCGACAATCGCGCCCACAAGAAGAAGCCCGATGATAATGGCAAGCCGGTTGGTCATGACGCGTGGGCCTTTGCTGCGGGTCTTCGCGTCCAGTCATGCCAGAGCGCGCGGGCCATGTCACGCCGGGCTATGTTACTTTGATGTCCTGTGAGGGCGCCGCCATGAGTTCCTCTATGAAGAGTGCAAGAAAGGCGCCGCGCCCGCTGACCTCGGCCTTGCGGTAGATGGCGCTGAGATGGGCCTTGACCGTGCCGTCAGCATTGCCGCGCAGCTGGGCGATCTCGGGGATGGCGAGACCCTTGAGCGTCAGCATGGCCACGTCCTGTTCCGAGGGCGTCAGATGCCACGTCTCGAAATGTTGGGCGACGATTTCATGAAAGGCCCCGGCGGCGAGGCCCAACTGCTGCTTCAGATGAGCCTCGCGGCGCAGTAAGGTCATCAAAACGCGGCTTTCGAACACGACCGCCGCGATCAGCCCGAGGGCGGCGATGCTCTCGACCATGAAATGCCAATGGGTGAACGGCGGCCAGCCAAGGTCTATCCCGTCGCTCAGCACATCCAGCAGGAAAAAGGCCGCGCAGGCGCTCTGCGCGGCGATCAGGAACACAAGGGGCAGGGGCGTCTTGCCGGTCATGGCTCCAGTCGTACCGTGTCGGGCACGCGTTTGACACCTGTCACCATGGCGCGGGGCAGGTTGATCCCGCTGCGTCGGCTTTCCCAGAACACCGCGATGATATGGGCCACGACCGAGATTTCGGCCCATGTGACCAGTACCTCATGTGTCTCCTCCACCCATTCGACGCCCCAGTAGGCGGTTGTGGTCATCATGTAGCCCGTCGCGACAATCCCGGAGAGGGTGGCCAGCAGGTTGAAAATCATCAACGCGCCCAGCGGCGAATGGCCAAGGTGGGCGGATTTTCGGCCCGATGCCATGTCGGTCAACTGCCCGGTGAGACTGTCAGCGGTGGGCGCAAAGCTAGCAAAGCGGGCGGCGCGCGGGCCAACCATCCCCCAGATCAGGCGCAGGGTGATCAGCCCGCCGATGGCGTAGCCGACCCATTCATGGGGGGTGCCTTCGGGGTCGGTGAGGGCGGCATTGGCAAAGAAAAGGACTGCGAGGCTCCAGTGAAACAGGCGCAACAGCGGGTCCCAGATTCGGTGATCGGTCATGTCGGGTCTCCTGAAGGCGCACCGGACCCCGGGCCGCCGAGGTCCGGTGCAGCGCGGGTCACTTGTCGGTCTTGGTGCGGGTGATGTTCAGCTCGGCGTCAAGGTAGAGTTCCAACCTCTGTCCGTCCTTGAGGGCGTAGACCTCGATCAATCCGTCTTCGGTGTCGATCCGGCGCACGTCATAGCCCTGCTCTGTCAGCAGTTTGGTGATCTCGGCCTTGCGCGCTTTGTCGATCTTTCCGTATGCGCCGTCCGAGGCGGCGGCGGGCAGGGCGATCAGTCCGACAAGGGCGGCGGCGATAAGGGTACGGGTCATGAAGACTCTCCTGTTGCGGCGTCCCGCGGAATTGCGGGCCGTGGTCAGGAGATGCGCCCGGTCGGACCAATGCGGTATTGGCCGAAAGCAGGGGGGCGGGTCGTTTATGACTTTGGTTTAGGCCGGTTTGGCAAGCCGATACGCCAAGGGCCCTCGCCTTAGCGCGCTTTAGCGGCCAGAACGAACAGGCCCGCAATCGCGGCCGAGGCAAAGACATTGTAATTGGCCATCGACAGACCGAACAACTCCCACGGGATCTGGTCGCAGGGCACCATCGGAGCGTTCATGATGGCCTCCAGCGCCTCGGCCGGTGTCAGCCCCTCGATCGAGGGCGCGGTGCAGCTTTTCAACCCGTCCCACCATTTGCGTTCCACCCCGCTGTGGAAGACACCGACCAGTGAACTGGATAGCGCCGCCAGCGCGCCCAGACCCAGCAGGATGCGCGAGGGGATCAGCAGGGCAATGGCCCCGAACCCCAGCGCGCCGAAATGGCCGTAGCGTTGCCAGTAGCACAACTGGCAGGGTGGCAAACCGCGGAAATACTGGAAGTAGAGCGCGCCCAGCAGCAACCCGGCGGAACCGGCAAGCGCAAGCAAGGTATAGGTGCGGCGGGTCATGGTGGTCTCCGGTGTCAGATGTACTTGAGCAGGACAAACCCGCCAACAAGCAGGATCACGAAGGCAGTAAAGACTAGGCCAAGGTATTTCTCGATAAACGCGCGAACCGGCGTGCCGAAGAATCGCAACAGGCCCGCAACCACGAAAAACCGCAGGCTGCGCGCCACGATGGAGGTGATGATGAAGGTGCCCAGCGGCATCGCCGTCCAGCCCGACATGATGGTGATGACCTTGTAGGGGAAGGGGGTCACCCCGGCGATCAGCACCGCCCAGAACCCGACATCGTTGAACTTGGCGTTGAAGTCGGCCATCTTGTCGGCCTTTCCAAGGCTTTCGAGGATCGGCTGTCCCAGGCTTTCGTAGAAGAAATAGCCGATGCCATAGCCGAACATCCCGCCCACGACCGAAGAGACCGTCGCCACCAGCGCGATCAGCCATGCCCGGCGCGGCGCGGCCAGCACCATCGGGATCATCAGCACGTCCGGTGGAATCGGAAAAACCGAGCTTTCGATAAAGGCGACCCCGGCCAGAACCCAAAGAGCATAGGGGCTTTCGGCCTGGGCCATGGTCCAGTCATATAGGCGGCGCAGCATGTGGCACTCCGTTTGGCGGTCGCGGACCTCAGAGCATGGGCCGGACGGGGCGTCAAGCGCGTGATATCCCCCCTTTACGAGGCGCGGCGACGGCGATACATACCGGTTCTGGGCCCAAGTGGCGGAACGGTAGACGCAGGGGATTCAAAATCCCCCGCCGCAAGGCGTGTGGGTTCGATTCCCACCTTGGGCACCATATTTCAGGCTATCTATTTGGGACGCCTCAGCTTTCTCTCGGAGAAAGGCGAGCGCCGTTTACCGCGAAGGTCAATACTGCCGCCTGTTTGAGTCGCGAAGGTCGGTGTTTATTGATTCAGCGCGCGCAAGCCGAAGGATCTTCAACACCACGTTACATGACCGAAAATCAGCCACGTGTTGCGCCGGTGGTCGTTGCTTGTTGCATCCTTGCGGGCAGGCGGAGGCTCACCAAAACACGACGCCTATTGGTCCCAAATCGGGCAGATTTAGGGGTGTAACGCGGCTTCAGCGGTTTGTTGGGGAAGCTTATCGGCCCAGCAAAATGCGCGGGATTAATCCGTTCCGACCTCTGCGCAACAAGACCCGGGCGGTCCCCAATCCTAGAGCTGCCTTCTGGCGGAGCCCATGTCGGCGCGGCCCCGCCACTTTAGACCGATATCCTGTTAGGGACGTTCCCCCGAGTATTGAGGACAACACTCGGGGGAGCTTAGCGGACCGAATTGATCGAACTTTCCAGCAGGTGCCGGGTGTAGGGGTCCTTGGCCTCAAGCCTCCGCATCTCATCGACGGCCAGCACCTCGACAAAGCGGCCTTCTTTCATCACCCCGATGCGTTCGCAAAGATGCCCCACCACACCCAAATCATGCGACACCATCACATAGGTCAACTTATGTTCGTGGCGCAGGTCCGTCAGCAGGTTCAGGATTTCGGCCTGCACCGAGACATCCAGCGCGGAGGTGGGCTCATCCAGCAGCAGGATCGACGGATCACAGGCCAAGGCGCGGGCAATGGCGACACGCTGCCGTTGCCCCCCTGACAATTGGTGCGGATAGCGAAAGCGAAACCCCGCCCCAAGTCCCACGTCGTCCAGCAGTCGCCCGATACGTTTGTCGATGTCCTGAACGCCGTGCAGGCCCATCGCCTCTGACAGGACGCGGTCAACCGTCTGACGCGGATGCAGCGAGGCGTAGGGGTCCTGAAAAACCATCTGAACCTTGCGGTAAAACGCCTTGCTGCGGCGCACGCCAAGGGCCTCTCCGTCGACGGTCATGTCCCCGGACCATGTTGGCACCAGTCCGGCGATGGCCCGCAGGATCGTCGATTTGCCAGAGCCGCTTTCGCCCACAAGGCCAAAGCTTTCGCCGTCGGCCACCTGAAAACTGACCTCCTTGACGGCCATGGATCGCTCTGCGCCAGAGCCGAACCAGACGTCGAGATTGCGGATGTCGATGGCGCTCATTGGCGGGCACTCACGGATGGGGCCTCACGCCATGCCGGGTCGCGTTGCAGCACCTCCAGCCGGTCGCGGGGATGTTCCAGATCGGGAACAGAATTCAGCAGGCCCAGCGTGTAGGGGTGTTTCGCGTTTCGCAACTCGCTGGCCCTGCAGGTCTCGACGATGCGACCGGCGTACATGATGGCAATGCGGTCACAGAACTTGGCGACAAGGTTCAGGTCATGGCTGATGAACATCAACCCCATACCCCGGTCGCGCACCAGCTTGTCCATGATATCCAGAACCTGCAATTGCACCGAGACATCCAGCGCCGAGGTTGGTTCATCCGCGATGAGGATTTCGGGGTTCGGCAGCAGCATCATGGCGATCATGATGCGCTGGCCCATGCCGCCGGATACCTCATGGGGATAGAGGTCAAAGACCCGTTCGGGTTCGCGGATGGCGACCTCATCCAGCACCTCGATGGCGCGTTTGCGGGCTTCGCTGCGCGACATGGGGTCATGGGCGCGCAATGCCTCGACCAGTTGCTGGCCCACACTCATCACCGGGTTCAGCGAGAACTTGGGGTCCTGCATGACCATCGACACGCGCCCGCCACGCAGTTTCCGCATCCGCTTTTCGGAGACCGACAAAATGTCCTCGCCGTGTATCTCCAGCTTGTCGGCTTCGATCATTCCGGGGGGGCGGATCAGGCGCAGCACGGCCCGGCCCGTCATCGACTTGCCCGATCCGCTTTCACCGACAATGCCCAGACGCTCACGGCCCAGGGTAAAGGAAATTCCGCGCACCGCGTCAAAGATACCTGACCGGGTGCGGAACCGGACCCAAAGGTTCTCGACATCCAGAAGAGGGGTTTGATCGGTCATGCGTCGCCTTCCTTGGGGTCCAACACGTCGCGCAGCCCATCGCCCAGTAGGTTGAAGGCAAGGCTGATCGCAAAGATCGCGATGCCGGGGATAGTGGCAACCCACCAGTAGTCGAGGATGTACTTGCGCCCTTCAGAGATCATCGCGCCCCATTCCGGGCTGGGCGGTTGCGCGCCAAGGCCCAGAAAGCCCAGACCCGCCGCCGTAAGGATGATGCCCGCCATGTCCAGCGTCACCCGGATCACCAGCGACGAGATGCACAGCGGCCAGATGTGGCGCGTGACGATGCGCAGCGGTCCGGCTCCTTGCAGGCGGATTGCGTGAATGTAGTCCGAGTTGCGGATAGTCAGCGTTTCTGCCCGCGCGATCCGCGCATAGGGTGGCCACGCGGTCAGCGAGATCGCCAGCACGGCGTTTTCAATGCCCGCCCCCAGCGCCGCCACAAAGGCCAGCGCCAGAATGAGCCGCGGAAACGCGAGAAAGATATCGGTGACCCGCATCAGCAACACGTCCACCCAGCCCCCGGCATAGCCGGAGACGGTGCCGACGATCAGCCCGACAAGCGGGGCGACCATAACCACCAGCAGCACGATATAGATCGAGATACGCGCGCCGTATAACAGCCGCGAGTACAGATCCCGCCCCAAACTGTCAGTGCCAAGGAGATGCCCGTTATCACCCGGCGCAAGCAGGCGTTGCCCCAGATCCTGTGCAAACGGATCATGGCTGGCCAGCAGCGGTGCAAAGACCGCCGCCAAGATCAGGAACGCCAGAACGGCCAATCCAAACATCGCCAGAGTGTTCGATCGAAACGTCAGCCAGCCCTTGTACCATGAGGCAAACCGGGCCTGTCGGCGCGAGCTTGGCTCTTCTGACAGCAGCCAGCTGCGCAGTCCTTGTGTGTTGGTCATTTGGACCTCGGATCGAAGAAGCGGTAGAGCAGGTCGGAAAAGATGTTGATCCCCACGAAAATGGTGCCGATCACGATGGTGCCGCCAAGGACAGAGTTCATGTCGTTGGCCAGCAGCGAGGTCGTGATGTATTGCCCCAGACCGGGCCAGGCAAAGATGATCTCTGTCAGCACGGATCCTTCCAGCAGGTTGGCATAGGCCAGTGCAATCACGGTTATCAGCTGGATTCGGATATTCCGGAACGCGTGGCCCCAGACCACTTGCCATTCGCTCAGGCCCTTGACCCGTGCAGTGGTGACGTATTCCGTCCCCAGCTGTTCCAGCATGAAGGACCGCGTCATCCGGCTGATGTAGGCAAGGCTGTAGTAGCCCAGCAATGAGGCGGGCAGGATGATGTGCGAAAAGGCATCCTTGAAGACTGTCCATTCGCCGCGCAGTGCGCTGTCCACCAGCAACATGCCGGTGATCGGCTCGACGATCCCCTGATAGAAAATGCCTAACCGTCCGGGACCCGCGACCCAACCGAGGATGCCGTAGAACACGAGCAGTCCGACAAGGCCCAGCCAGAAGATGGGCATGGAGTAGCCGATCAGCCCGACAAAGCGCGCCAGTTGGTCGATCCAGCTGCCACGCCGGACAGCGGCCAACACCCCCAGAGGCACGCCCAGAACCACGCCAAAGATGGTGCCCAGCGTTGCCAGTTCCAGCGTCGCGGGAAACACCCGTGCGATGTCGGTCGTGACCTCTTGGCCCGTGCGGATTGACTTGCCAAAGTCGCCATGCAGGATGTCGTTCACGTAGATCCCGAATTGCACCAGCAACGGCTGATCAAGCCCGAGATCGATAAAGGTCTGGTCGTATTGTTCCTGTGTCGCCCGTTCGCCGATCACGGCGAGCACCGGGTCGATCGGCATCACCCGGCCGATCATGAACGTCACGAAGAGAAGGCCGAGGATTGTCGCTGCCACGGTCGCAACAGTGGCAAGCGTCTTTCTCAGCCACGGAGGGAAGGACGGCATCTGCCGTCCTTCGCCACGAGCTTGGGTATCGGTCATTTACTTTGTGATGACCCAGTAAGAGACCGCCGTCGTCGCGCCACCGGCGACAAAGTTCTCGACGCTGGCGCCCATGCCGTTCTGTTCGATCTGCTGGAACATCACGCCAAAGGGGCTGACCTTTTGATGTTCCGCCTGCAGGGACAGATACATGTCACGCCGTTTGTCGGTATCGTTCTCGACCACCGCGGCAAGGGTCTGTTCGCTCATTTCCGGGATACCCCACGCGTTGCGCCATGCCAGAAGACCGGTGGCACCCGCAGCGTCTGAGTTGTCGGGATTGAACGCAAAGGTACCTGCGTTGGTGTTCGGGTCCGGATAATCCGGGCCCCATGCGCCAAGGTAGATGTCATGCTCGCGCGCACGGTAGCGATCCAGCGTCTGCGCGCCGGTGCCGACGATCAGTTCGATATCGCAGCCCAGCATCCCCCATGTGTTTTGCAACGACTGCGCGATATCCAGACGTTCCTGTGCGTCGCGGACAGAAATCTTGATCGGTCCGCAGTCGGGGTAGCCGGATTCCGCCAGCGCTGCCTTGGCGGCCTCGATGTCATAGGAGAACGGCTTGGTCTCCAGCGCGCCGAGGAACGTCAGCGGCAGGAACGCCTGATGAACGGTGTACTGCCCCTTGAGGAAAGAACCCGACATGCCCTCGTAGTCGGTGGCCAGCTTCAGTGCCTCGATCACCTTGGGGTCGGACAGCATCGCGTTTTTCTGGTTGGCCGAGAAATACATCAGGCGCCCGCGCAGTTCGTCTACGATCTTGACACTGTCGATCTTTTCCAGACCGGCCACATCCTCGGGTGACAGGTTGCGCGCCACGTCGATGTCGCCGCGTTCCAGCTGCAGGCGTTGGGTCGCGCTTTCCTGAATGTGCTGGACGATCACCCGTTCCATCGCGGGCTTTGCGCCGTTGTAGTTCGGGTTCAGGTCCATCAGGACGCTTTCATTCGGCTTCCAGGAGACAACCTTGTAGGGGCCGGAACCGGCGGTGTTGGTGCGCAGCCAGCCGTTGCCCATGTCGCCGTCGACCTCATTGGCCATCGCGGTCTTCATGTCGACGATCCCGCCGATGGTGGCGGTCAGGCAGTTCAGGACAAAGGACACGGCGTAGGGCTTGTCCAGCGTCAGCACCAACGTCTTGTCATCCGGCGCGACGATGGTCTGTTCCACGTTCTCGGCGGTAAAGCCGAACTGCGTCAGGATAAACGCCGGTGTCTTGTTCAGCAGCACCGCACGACGCAGCGAGAACTCTGCATCCTTGGCGGTTACCGGATTGCCCGAGGCAAACACATTCCCGTCGGCCATGGTAAAGGTGATGGTCTTGCCGTCGTCGGAAATTGTCCAGCTTTCGGCCAGATCGGGCTGATACCCGGCATCAAGGTCCAGCGGATCGAAATTCACCAGCTTGTTGTAGACGTTCCGGCTGACGTCCGCGCCCGCGAACTCAAAGCTTTCAGCCGGGTCAAAGGTTTTGATGTCGTCGATCCGGTTGGCGATCACCAGCATGTTCGGCGGCGTTTCTGCCATGACCGGCGCGGCAACGCCCGCTGACAGCATCGCGGTCACCACCGCTGCTACAAATGACTTTTTCATTGTTTAACTCCCTGTTTGTTATCAAACGCCCCACGTTTTTCGCAGGACGCGCAGCCAGTTCCCATGCGTAACCTTGGCCATCAGGCCGTCATCCACACCATGAGATCGCAGTGCCTCGATAAGGTTGGGCAGGCCCGCGCAGTCTTTGATCGGGGCGGGAACCAGAGCCCCGTCAAAATCCGATCCCAAGCCAACGCGATCCTCACCCAGCCTTTGGACCAGATGGTCAAAATGTTGCAGCATGATGTCAAGCTCAAACTCAGCATCCATGCGCCCGTCGGGCCGCAGAAAGGCGCTGGCAAAATTGATGCCCACCATTCCATCACTGTCGCGGATCATGTCCAGCTGTCGGTCGGTCAGGTTGCGCGAATGCGGACAAACCGCCCAGGCGTTGGAATGGGTCGCCACAAGCGGCGCATCACTGATCCGGGCGACATCCTCGACGCCCTTGGCGTTCAGGTGGGAGAGATCCACCAGTATCTTCAGTTGGTTACATTCCCGGATCAGCGCCTTGCCCGCCTCGGTCAGTCCGGGTCCGATGTCCGGATCAGACGGATAGCGGAACGGTACGCCATGGCCCCAGACCGTGTCCCGGCTCCAGACCGGGCCAAGCGAGCGCAATCCGCGTGCGTGCCAGGTGTGCAGGCGCTCGAATTCGCGATCCACCGCCTCGGCGCCCTCGATATGCATCACGGCGGCCATTTCCGGGGCGGGCAGGGCGGTCTCGACCTCGGCGGCTGTCCGGCAGAGGCGCACGGCACCTGTTGCCTCTAGATCCTCCAATGCCGTGAACCCGCGTTCGGTCCAGTCTAGCGCCTCTTCCTCAGACACGATCTCTGGCAGGGGGATGTCATAGGTGGCCTTTGTCATCTCTTCGTGCCGCACGGCCTTGTTGCCGGGGCTGGGTACGAAAATCGCAAACATCCCGCCGCCAAAGCCGCCACTTTGCGCGCGCGGCTTGTCGATATGACCGTCGGACAGGCCCTCCGCCACTTGCTCTGCGGTTACATCGCCCCGCAGCAGGCGCAGAACCAGATCGTTATGTCCGTCAAAGACCGGGAATTTGGTCATGTTGTCTCCAATGACAGTTTAAAACCGAAATGCGTGGCCTCGAATCCGGCGCGTTCGTAGAAACGATGGGCCTCTGTGCGGCGGCGGTCAGAGGTCAGTTGCACCAATGAGCATCCTCTGTTCCGCGCTTCCTCTATAGCCCAGTCGAGCAGTTCGTTGCCCATCCCATGACCGCGCAGTGTCCGGGCCACGCGCATCGCCTCGATCTGCGCGCGCCACGCGCCGTGCCGGGACAGGCCGGGGATGAACGACAGCAGCAATGTTGCCGCGATTTCGCCATCCACCTCGCCAACAACGAGCAAGTGGTTAGGGTCTGCTTCAATGGCGTCGAACGCGCTCTGATAGGCGGGATCGGGTCTGGCAACGTCTCGTGTCTTGCCAATGTCGTCGTCGGCATAGAGCGCGATAAGCGCGGACAGGTCACCCTGTCGGGCGAGTCGGATAGAGAGTCGGCTGTGGGTCATTCGCCAACCCTTGGCGAATACGCCGGAATAAGCAACACGTGCGCCTGATTCGAACGAAGGTCCAGTGGGGAAACATGGATTTTGGCCTGTAGCCGGTATGTGCGTCGGTTATGAATCGCCTGCGCTTGATCCGTCGTTTCAGGGCAAAGTTTGGGTGAAGGATCGGATGATATGACTGCTCCCCTGAGGCATCGCTGCGCTGGGAGCCGATGAGGTCTTGATAATCATGAGTGGCGAGAGAGCCCGGCGCGAATGTGACATCGTCCAGCGCCTGTAGCGACCCTCATAGACATAGGGGGGCTTCTGGCGGGCCCGTATTAGCGTCCTGCGGACTGGGCATCGACCGCGTTTGTCGCGGCACCTACGCCAGCCGCTACCCATGCTCACGAATTGCCCGGAAAACACGCGATCAGCACCCTTTCCACCAGCCGTTTCACAAAGCGGCAGTGGCCAAAGCAGGCTGAAGTCTACTTGGAGCCCGCGCGGAACGTTCTTAGGTCACCCGAACCAATTGTAATCGCGGAAGAATCAGGTCACCACATATTTTGTAGCCCGTTTTCTGTCCTTGAGGCTTTGTGGGCATCCCGAGGCTCTGATGCACAAATCGGCCGAACGCCGAGGGTCCGCTGTCCCGGGACGGACCAATGCCACGGCCCCAGGGGCGGTCTGCTCATCCACACAAGCTACCACGCTGGATTCACGAGATGAATCCAGCGCGAAATTTGTTTAAAAGAGCCCGCGAGGACTCGTCTCCCGTCAGGCCATCACGTCTCCGCGCTCTGGAGGTTCTTGCTTTGCAGACAGATAAGCCTTCCATCCACCGTATTCAGTAATATCATCGGCCTGCCCCATCGCGCGGCTTTCGCAGATGAACCCCTTCACCTGACGACCGTCCGACAGTTGGATCGTCCCAAGGCCAAGCGGTGCCGGGATGAGCTTCAGAAAGCTGCCAAGGGTGTCTTCGGGAAGCCGCCAGATCTCCAGCGCGATTTCCGCCCCCTTGTTTTCCGGATCGCGGACAAGGCCCGGTTTGGGCGGTGTCGTGCCAGAAAGGGCATAGAGCCGGTATTCCGAGGATGTCTTCACAGTTTCCAGTAGAACGCCCCCTTGGTCCGTCAACTGGTGGTTCAGCGGCATCCCAGTCAGATGCGCGCCGACGACCGCAAGGTCGATGTATCGCTCATCCTCCATATTCGGGACGTCCAGCGCCGTCACCGCAAGACAGTCGCGCCCCGTTGTCGGGGACAGAAGCCTGTGCATCTGTCCGCCAAGCCGGGCAAGGGCACCGTCGGTGAAGGCTGGCGCGACAAGCGTCAAACCGGCGGGCAACCCGCCAGCGCGGAACCCGGCGGGGACGGCAATCGCGGCATAGTCCAGCAGGTTGACGCAATTGGTATAGTAGCCCAATTGCTTGTTGAGCAGGATCGGTTCCGCCTCCAGCTCTGCCAGCGAGTAGAAGGACGGGGTGGTCGGAACCATCATCACGTCGATGTCGCTCCAGATCACATCAAGCGCAACCTTTGCCTCGGCGGCCTTGTAGATCGCGTCAAAGGTGTCGACCGCGCTGTATTGCAGGCCGTCCTCGACGATCTTGCGGGTGATCGGATGCAGCGGATCGGGAGAGGCGTTTAGCCAAGGCGTCATGGCATGGGTCCGCTCGGCCACCCAAGCGGATTCGTAGAGTAGCCGCGCGGTGGCGGCGAAGGGATCGAAATCGAACGGCACCAGCTGGTAGCCTGCCTTGGTCAGGGCGGTGCAGGCCGCGGCGTAGTTGTCGGCTGCATCTGTGTCGCCAAAAAATTCTAGGGAGGCGGCACTAGGCACACCGATCCGCAGGTCTTTCCGTCCCCAGCCCACGGGCGTAGCAGGGCGGGCATAGGGGTCGAGTCCGTCCACCCCTTCGACAATGCGGCGGACTGTGTCGCCGTCACAGACGCTGAGCGCGAAGACAGACAGGCAATCCTGGCTCTTGTTGGCGGGGAAAACGCCTGTCGTGGGGATCAACCCCTTGGTCGGTTTAATCCCCACGATGTTGTTGAACGCCGCGGGCACCCGGCCCGATCCGGCGGTATCCGTGCCATAGGAAAAGCTGACCAGATGCGCCGCGACCGCAACGCCGGATCCCGAACTGGAGCCGCCCGAGATCATCGTCTCATCAAACACAGAATGCGGCGCGCCATAGGGGGATCGCACTCCGACAAGCCCGGTTGCGAACTGGTCCAGGTTGGTCTTGCCGATCAGGACCGCCCCCTGATCCAGCACACGTTGCACCGCAGTGGCCGTGCGCTCTGCCGCCGGGCGCTCGGTGGCCATGCCCATGGTCGTCGGCAAACCTGCAACATCGATGTTGTCCTTCACCGCAAAGGGAACGCCGTGCAAGGCGCCACGGTCGGCGGGTGCGATGGCGTCGAGCTGTGCCGCGCGGGCCAGAACGGTTTCGCGGTCAACACGTTTGATGAAAACCGCAGGGTCGCCGTAGCTGTCACAGGCTGCAAGCACCTGTGACATGACCTCAGCGACGGTTTCCCCATCAGCATAACGGCGGGCGAGTTCGGAAAGGCGCAGATCCATTGTCAAGCCTCCTTCGGGGTCCAGATCAGGACGTTGACGGGGGTTGGGTTGAACCCGTTGCAGGGGTTGTTGATCTGCGGACAGTTCGAAATCAGGCAGATCACGTCCATTTCGGCCCGCAGGTCCAGCGAATTGCCGGGGGCCGACAACCCGTCGGAAATCGCCAGCGCGCCATTGGTCTCGATCGGGACGTTCATGAAGAAGTTGACGTTGGCGACGATGTCGCGCTTGTCCATGCCCCATTTCGCGGCCTCGGTGACAAAGTTGTCGCGGCAGGCATGCAGGTGGCGGACCTCATGGCCGAACCGCACGGTGTTGGCCTCGCAGGAACAGGCCCCGGCAGAGGTGTCATGCGCCCCGACCGTGTCGCGCACGACCGTCATCATCGGGCGGCCCTCGTTCGAGAGCAGCACCGAGCCTTCGGTGATATAGGGGGACCGCTGTGCCAGCACCGTGTCCTGAGCCGAGTAGCGTTCCGAGGTGTCGGCGGCGCTGTAGAACAGGGTATCCACGGCTTGTTGGCCTTCAAGGTCGATGACGCGCATCATCTGGCCTTTGCGGATGATCGCGGACCAGCCGACATTGGCGGGGATATGATGATTGTCGGCGTGATTGGGGGCGTCGAGCATCGGACGGGCTCCTTAAGACAAACGTTTGCGATCACCGAACAGGGCGTCGGTGTTTTCAAAGGCGCGGCGGGCCTCGACAGTGCCGGTGCGGGCCAGGTCATCCTCGGCCGCCGGTGGCGCGCGAAACTGGGTCACGGTCAGGGGCAGGGGGTCACGATCCGGCGACATCGGATGTGCCGAATTCGACAGCGCCACGATCAGGTCCATTTCGGCACGAAGATCCACGGTGAACGGGCCGCTGCAGGGTTGATCCTGCCAGGTCAACTTGCCCCCGGCAGCCACGGCTACCGGCGCAAAAAAGCTGATGCAGGGGCCGACATCACGCTTGGTCAGGCCATTTTTCAGCGCGGCGCGCAGGAAATGTGCCCGTCCGCTCTGCCAGTCGGGGCCATCGGCGGGACCGGGCTGGGACACACCGGCCAGACAGTCGGAACGGCCGAAGTCGTCGTGCGTGATTGAGACCATCGCCCGCCCCATGTCGGATAGGAGAACGCGTCCGGTGGTGATCTCGCTGGTCCATTGAACCTTGATCGTGTCGCCGGGGTTGAACCGTTCCGACGTTTCATCGCTGCGCCAGAAAGAGGCCGCGACACCGGTCGACGTGGCCGCCACCAGCCGCAAACCGTCGCCGCGCTTCAGCCGACCGTGCCAATATCCCTTGGCCGGTACGACATCGTCGAAGATCACCGATGACGCGTCGATTGAGGGCGCGTGCTGGTTGCGGGCCGACGCCTGCCTTGCGGCAAAGTCACTGCGGTGGCCGTTGCCTTCGGCCTTGAGCCTTTCGTATCGTTCCTGAGGCGTTTCGCCTTGGGTCGGTGTGCTGCGCGGGGTCATGGCGGGGCCTCCTAGGGTCTTTGGCGATAGAAAAGGGGGGCGGAAGCGGGGATCTCGCTTCCACGTTTTTGGCGCGGTCTTCCCGCAATCCATCAAAAGAATGGGTCAGGCGACCTGTGTTTCTGCCCGGCTTTCCATGGCGGCCAGCACCTCTTCCAGGCTGCGGATCGCGCCGTGCTGCAGGTATTCCATGGCGTTCAGCGAGGCCTGATGTGCCTCGATGCTGGACCCGGCCACGCAATCCTCGATCACGCGGCAGAAATAGTCTCCCTGATGACCATCGACGAAAGTGTAGTGCACGCAGACATCGGTCAGGCCTCCGACAAGGATCAGGGTCTCCGCCTTCAGACCTTTCAGCAGGATTTCCAGGTCGGTGCCGTAGAATGCCGAGTAGCGGCGTTTGGAAATACGGTAATCGTCCGGGCGCATGCCCAGCTCTTCCTCGGCGAAGGCCGTCAGCGGGTTGCTGTCAAGGCAATGCACATCTTCGCTGCCATCGGTTTCGCGCCCCATGTCGATCAGGTTCGCGCGATGGATTTCCTGGATGAAGATTACCGGGATCCCGACCTCGCGCGCGGTGTCGATTGCAACCTTGGACAGCGCCATGCGGTCCGCATAATCCGGCATATGGGCAATCGCGCGCTTGTCGTTCGGAATGGGCGCAAAGGCCGATTTTTGAATGTCGATCACGATCAGGGCCGCACGCCCTTCGATGAGATCACGTTTCTTGGTGCTGGTCATGGAGAACCCTTTCAACGGAGTATGATGAGTGACGAGGGAGTCGGAATCGTCGACCGTCTGGATCAGGCGGCGACCCGCGCCGCGCCGGGCAGTTTCGTCGTTTCGCGGGGGCGCAGGTGGCGCAGGAACCGTCTTTCGGCCAGTCGGAAGGCGAAGGTGATCAGAAAGACGATGGCCATGTAGAAAACCATCGCCGTCAGAAAGCCTTCGTAGGCGAGGTAGTAGCGGCCATTCAGCCAGCGCCCGACGCCCAGCAGATCCTGCAAGGTGACCGTGCTGGCGATCACGGACCCATGTAGCGTAAAGATGACCTCGTTCGAATAGGCGGGCAGCGCCCGGCGGAAGGCGTTCGGGAGAACGACCAGCCGCATCCGTGTGAATGGCGACATGCCGCAGGCCTTGGCCGCCTCGACCTCGCCGCGCGGCGTGGATTCGATGGCGCCGCGCAGGAACTCGGTCGTGTAGGCTGCGGTGTTCAGCGTGAAGGCAATGATGACGCACCACCACGGGCTGCTGAGGACCGGATCCCACATAAGGCTTTCCCGCACGGCCTCGAACTGACCGAGGCCGAAGTAGAACAGATAGACCTGAACCAGCAGCGGGGTGCCGCAAAAGACATATGTGTAGACGCGGATTGCGGGGTTGAGGAACGGTTTGCGATTGGCCCGCGCAATGGCCAGCGGCACGGCAATCAACCCGCCGATCAGCAGCGCGAGGAAGGTCAGTTGCAGGGTGACAAGCGCGCCCTCGAAAAAGCGGCCCAAGTTGTCGTAAATCAGAATGAAATCGATCGGCGACCGGGTTTCGCTGAAGCTTTGCAGGTAGTCGTAAAAGCTGCGTTCGGGTTCCATCGGGTTACGCCTTTGTCACGCCGGCGGCGTATTTCCGGTCGACCTTCCGCAGGATGAGATCGGACAGGCCCGTGATGATCAGGTAGACGACCATGACGGCGAGCATGAAGGAAAAGAGCTGATGCGTGGACCGGCCCGCCGAAAAGGCATTCCACACCAGATCATGCAGGCCGATCACGGATACCAGCGCCGTGGACTTGATCAGAACCAGCCAGTTGTTGGTGAAACTGGGCAGCGCAAACCGCACCATCTGCGGCCATGTCACGATGCGAAACACCTGTCCGGGGGTCATGCCCACCGCCTTGGCCGCCTCGATCTGGCCGGGGGGAATGGCAAGGACCGCACCGCGAAACGTCTCTGACATGTACGCGCCAAAGATAAAGCCCAGCGTCAGAACCCCGGCGACGAACTGGTTGATCTCGACATAGTCCCAAAGGCCCGTCAGGCCGCCAATCTGGGTCAGCAGCGTCTGGCCGCCAAAGAAGATCAGCATCATCAGCACCAGATCGGGCACGCTGCGGACAAACAGGGTATAGACGTTGCCCGCCCGCCGGATCGCGCGCTTGGGCGATAGTTTGGCGAAGGCACCGACCAGCCCCAGAACGATGGACAAAGCCAAAGACAGAACCGCCAGCGAGATCGTGACCAAGGTGCCTTCGATCAGGATCTGTCTGTATTCAAGGATCACATCCATGTGCTTGGCCCGGTTGTTGCAGCGAGGGGGCGACAGGAAAGCCGGTGGCTCCCCTGTAGCGCGGTCAGGGCAGGATCACTTGCCGTAGATGTCGACGTCGAAATACTTGTCGTTGATCTCCGCATAGGTGCCATCGGCGCGGATCGCCGCGATCGCTGCGGTCAGTTCAGCGGCAAGCGGATCGCCCTTGCGCACGGCAATTCCGGTGCCTTCGCCAAGGCAGTCGGGGTCGTCCACGTTTTCACCGAGGAAGGCAAAGCCCTGACCCTGATCGGTGTTCAGGAAACCATCGATGGCTTGCAGAGTGTTGTTCAGCTGCATGTCCAGACGCCCGGCGACCAGATCGGCGAACACGTCTTCCTGCGTGTTGTAGAGCCGCAAATCAGCCTCGGGGAAGGCTTTTTCGACGTGGCATTGCAGGGTCGTGCCGCGCAGAACGCCGATTTTCAGCCCCTTGGTGCCTTCGGGGGTCAATTCATAGGTCGCGCCTTCCTTCGCGACGAAGCGCGACGGCGTCTGGTAATACTTCGCGGAGAAATCGACCCGCTTCTTGCGGTCTTCGGTGATCGACATCGAGGCAACGATGGCGTCGTACTTCTTGGCGATCAGGGCGGGGATCATGCCGTCCCACTCCTGTTCGACCAGCTCGCATTCGCGGTTCAGCCCTTCGCACAGGGCAAGCGCGATATCGATGTCGAAACCGGAAAGCGTGCCATCCGCTTCCTTTTTCGAGAACGGAGGGTAGGCGCCTTCGACACCGATCCGCAGCGGCTCTGCCGTAGCCATTCCGGCCATCAGCAGGGTGGCTCCCACGGCGGATGCGAGAAGTGTCTTTTTGATCGTCATTTCATGGTTCCCTTGTCTGGACTTGATTGTTGAATTTGAAAGGCGAAAGCGGGTCGCACCTAATGTCGGGTGTTCGACAGAAACTCCTTGAGGCGGGCGGATTTCGGGCTGCCAAAGATCTGCTGGGGTGCGCCCTGTTCTTCGATCAGGCCTTGGTGCAGAAAGATCACCTCGGACGAGACATCGCGCGCAAATCCCATCTCATGCGTCACGACAATCATCGTGCGGCCTTCGTCGGCCAAAGAGCGGATGACTTTCAGAACCTCGCCGACAAGCTCGGGGTCGAGCGCCGAGGTCGGTTCGTCGAACAGCATGACTTCGGGTTGCATGGCCAGCGCGCGGGCGATGGCGGCGCGCTGTTGCTGACCACCGGAAATATGGGCCGGGTAATAGTCCCGACGCTCGTACATGCCGACGCGCTGCAGCACGTCCTTGGCGTGTTCGATGGCCACGGCGCGGGGCTGTTTCAGAACGTGGATCGGCCCTGCGATGACGTTTTCCAACACGGTCATGTGGGACCACAGATTGAAGGACTGAAACACCATGGCCAGCCGGGTGCGGATGCGCTCGACCTGCCGGGCGTCAGAGGGTGTCGCTTCGCCATGCAGGCCCTGGGTCATCTTGATGTCTTCGCCGTGAACAGTGATCAGCCCTGAGGACGGCGTTTCCAGCAGGTTGATGCAGCGCAGCAGCGTGCTCTTGCCGGACCCGGAGGACCCCAGCAACGAAATCACGTCGCCTTCTCGGGCCTTCAGTGAAACGCCCTTGAGCACTTCGAGCGAGCCAAAAGACTTGTGCAAATCCGTGACACTGAGCGAGACGTTAGTGTCTGTGGGCGTCATGCGTGCGTCCATTTGGGTCCCCGTTCGGCGATTGTGAGCGACGTGTTGACCCACGCTACCCGGCCAAGCCGCTGCCGAAAAAGCGCGTTTAACTTGCTCTAAGCGAAGCTTTTACCTACGCTGAAGCGATGAGAAACACGCTCCGCCATCTGAACGCGCTCCGGGTATTCGAGGCTGCGGCACGGCATTCCAACTTTGCCAAGGCGGCAAGCGAACTGAACGTCAGCCACAGCGTCGTCAGCCAGCACATCAAGAATCTGGAACTGTGGTTCGGGACCGAGCTGTTCATCCGCCATCGCAATCGGGTCGAGCTGAGCGAAAACGGGCGGGACCTTCTGCCGCAGATCGCAAGCGGGCTGCAAACCCTGACCGATGCAAGCGAAAGCCTGTTGCGCAAGACACGTTCCGGGGCTGTCGTCGTCAGCGCCGAACCAGCGATTGCCTCGCTCTGGCTGCGCAAGCGCATCACAGAGTTCTGCAGCCTTTTCCCACGCATAGAGGTGGACCTGCGACCCGCCTGGACCCCAGCGCAAATCGGAGAGGGGCATGCGGACATCGGCATCCACTTCGAAACCCGCATGCCGGGCAGCGGGGTTTTGAAGGAAAGGCTTTTCCCCATCGACGGCTTTCCGGCCGCCACGCCGCATCTGAGCGCAAAGCTCACGTCGCAGGACGATACGATCGACTGGAACCGCGCGATCCTGATCCACGACAACGGCAAGGAGACCTGGCACAAGTGGTACTCGGCCCACGAACCGCAAAGTCCTGGCTGGCGGTCGGGCAAGGTCTACTCTGACCTGTCCCTCGCAATCGATGCCGCGATAGACGGCGAAGGTGTCATCCTTGCCGACGACATCCTCTGCGAGCGAGAACTGTTGTCGGGTCAGCTTGTCCGCATGGACAAGCGTGCCATCAGATGCATCTGGTACGAAATCGGATTGGACAAGAACACCTCCGGCTCGTCCGCGTCTTCTTTTTTCAAGAACTGGCTGCTGAAGCAGACGAAATACCTGAGGGATTAGAACCCCTTGCGTCAGCCCAATTAAGTCAAGGCATAGCAGAAAAGCAGATCAGATTAACATTCTTCTTCGTTTCGGAACCGAAATTTTCGTTCGCTGGAACGACGCCATTATAGTTTCCTTTGGCCTTCGACTGTCCGTCATTTCTGTCGGACGCGGAACGCACACCCGATTATGATTTTACGTCCCGTTTCTTCAAAGACGTTCTTTTCTAATACCGGGCCTTGAACTCTTGAGCGGAGATGGACTGCTTACCGTCGGCCTGCACCATTTGCAGCCTTCGGCACAGTTGCACTTTGTGCATGGACGACTGCTTTCGCTTTCCAGGGGCCGGGCCTTTCCACTTGCGGAGAACGACCGCTTTCCGCCCGTTGTGCCGATAGAAGCGAACGGCCTCTTGCGGATATTAACGATCGCTCCAAGAGGCGGCGGCGGGGGTCATCATTTCGGCCATTCCTGCACTGTACAGCAGGTCGAGCGTTTCAGGCGGGCAACATGGTCCTTGTTCGCGTTTGGCGTTTCGTGAGCCGAAAGGTTTCCCCGCCGTGAAGGTATATCGGTGACCGCACTTTAAAGGGCTCAGGAGATACCCGATGCGGTTTTCAGGTGTTGCTGACCTGAACCTGTTTCTTGCCCGAGCGGCGCACGTCCTCGACCGAAGGCGTCGGCAGATCAAAGTAGTCCAACGTTCCAGCATAGCCGTTCCCACCCATCCGCCCCAGTGCGTCGAGCTTCTCGTGGTCGGAATAGAAGGTGTCCGGATCAATGATGTCGTCGCGGATATGCGCACGAACGATCCGTCCGAGAATGATTTCGCGTGCAGAACTGACTGCGATGCCGAGGTAGCGTTCACACTCGAAAGCCACCGGCGCTTCGGCAATGCGGGGGCAGGCCACTCGGTCGCCGGGTACTGCGGTCAACCCGGCGATCTCCAGCTCGTCCACCTCTGGCGGGAACGCCGCAGCCGTCACCGACATCGCTTCGACATTGGCGCGGTCGACGATATTGACGGTGAAGCACTCGGTCATCCGGATGTTGTAGGCCGTATCCTTGAAGCTGCGGTCCGGCTTGTTTTCGACTCCGAGCGCCAGGATCGGTGGATCAGCGGACAAGCAGTTGAAGAACGAGTAGGGCGCCGCATTGACCACCCCGTCGGGTGAGATCGTGGTGACCCAGGCGATCGGCCGCGGCACGATGGTGCCGATCATAACCTTGTACGCCTCACGCGCAGAGAGATCGGCGAAATCGAAGGCATGGTAGCCGTCTTGCAGTGTCATTGGGCCAGTTCCTTGCCGTAATGTGAGAGGATGGATTGGATACTATCTGGTTGGGCGGAGAGCGCGGCCCGACCGGCGACGGCGCCCAGATGGTGTTCCATGATTTCGATTGCGCGTTGTGCATCGCCAGCGCGGATCGCGGCTATGACCTGCGAATGCTCGTCGACCGCGCAATCAGAGGAGTGGCTGCGGGCATAAAGCGACATGATCAGAGAGCAGCGCAGTACGACCTCCGAGACGTAGCGGGTGAGCACCGGATTGCCGGTGAGTTCGGCCAGCAACACGTGAAACTCGCCCGCGAGGCGAATCGAGACCGGGCCATCCTTGCCTTTCACGGCCTCTTCCTGGCGCACATGGGCCTCCAGCCGGTCATAACCGCTGCCCGGCATCCGCTCACAAAGCAGGCGAATCACGTCGTTTTCTAGACAGCGTCGCACCTCGAAGACATGCTGCGCCTCATCGCGAGAGGGCTCGGCCACAAAGGCCCCGCGGTTGCGGCGGGTGACCACCAGCCCCTCGTGCTCCAGCCGCACCAGCGCATGGCGCACAATAGTGCGCGACACGCCGAATTGCTCACCCACGGTATCCTCGGGCAGTCGCATGCCCGGTTTCAGGGCCTGTTCGATGATTGCCTTGCGCAGCAGGTCATGCACCGCGTCGGTCAGCGTCGTCTTGGTCTCACTCATGTTCGGGTCTGCCTATCAAATTTGCACAACTTCTACCGTATACGGTTTTGGTGGTCAATTGGATACAATTTGCTTGCGGCAATGGATTTGCTGTGCCACCTAAAATGCATCGTATCCAATTTCGTCGAATCCAAAATACAATCCATGGGAAAGAGGACCTGATCATGAAACTACGTCATCTCATGCTTGCAACGGCGGCAGTTGCTGCTTTGGCAGGCACTGCGCAGGCCGAAAACGTGCTGAAATGGGGCGCCAACCGCGATATCGGCTCGCTCGATCCCTATTCGTTTGGCGACAGCTTTACGATCAACGTGCTGAACCACGTCTACGAGGGGCTGGTACGCTACAACAAGGACCTCAAGATCGAGCCGGCGCTGGCGGAAAGCTGGGAGATCCTCGACGACAAGATCACTTGGCGCTTCAAGCTGCGCGAGGGCGTCACCTTTCACAACGGCAACCCCTTCACCGCTGCGGACGTGGTCGCGTCGTTGACGCGGGTGAGCCACGAGACCTCGCCGCTGAAGGGCAACCTGCCGGCCTATGTCAGCTCCAAGGTGGTGGATGATCTGACCGTCGATATCACCCTGAACGGCACCTATCCGTTGCTGCTGAATGACCTGACCAACATCCATATTTTCGACGAGGAATGGATGACCGAGAACGACTCGTTGATGCCGACTGACGTGGGCGCCGGCACCGAGGGCTATGCGACCTATAATGCGAACGGGACCGGGCCGTTCATCGTCGAAAGCCGCCAGCCCGACGCCAAGACCGTCTTTGTCGTCAATCCCGACTGGTGGGATGAGCCGCTGCACAATCTCGACAAGTTCGAGTTGCTGCCCGTGAACTCGGCCGCGACCCGCGTTGCCGCGTTGCTGTCAGGCGAGATCAGCTTTACCAATGACGCCCCGGTTCAGGACCTGCCGCGTCTGGTTGCCGCGCCAAATGTCGAGGTGCTGGAAGGCGTCGACCTGCGCACCGTGATGATCGGTTTTCCCTTCCGCGACACGCTGACCACGGGCGAACCCAACCCGTTCAAGGAAAAGTCCGTGCGCGAGGCGCTGTACAAGGCGATCGACCTCGACCTGATCCACCAGAGGATCATGCGCGGGAAATCCCGCAATGCCGGTGCCACCATCGCGCCGCCGATCCCGGGCTATACCGAGGCGCTGGACACCCTGCCGGGCTATGATCCCGAAGCCTCCAAGGCGCTGCTGGCCGAGGCGGGCGTGCCCGAGGGGCTGGAATTCGAGTTCAACTGCCTCAGTGACGGGCTGGTGAACGAAGAGCAGTTCTGCCAGGCCATCGCGTCGATGTGGTCGCGCATCGGTCTGTCGCCCAAGCTAGACGTGGCGCCGCGCGCGGTGCAATCGCCGAAGCGGACCAATGGCACGACCGATGTCTACACCCTTGGCTGGGCGACGCTGCCGCTGCTCGACAGCTATTCGCCGCTGCTGCAGATCTTCCACTCCAAGGACGGCAATGCCGGTGTCTTCAACTGGGGTGGCTGGTCCTACCCCGAGCTGGATGCACTGATCGACGCGGCAGGCAAGGAGCTTGACCTCGATACGCGGCTGGCGCTGCAGACCGAGGCCCTGCAGATCGTCAAGGACGAGATGATCATGATCCCGTTGCACCAGCAGCCGATGGCCTGGGCCGTGACCGAGGAAGTCTCCGAGATGCCGCTGTTCCCCGATGCCAAGCCGCGGCTCTGGTTTGCGCAAATGGGCTCCGGCTCCTGATGTCGAGGCCGGACCGTCCTTCGGGGCGGTCCGGTACAGCTTTCCGCCGTATCAAATCGGAGACCTGAATGATTGCCTTCCTTCTCAAACGCACCGCCAATGCGGCCTTTGTCATGCTGGCGGTGGCGCTGCTGGCCTTCGTGATCTTTCGCTTCTTCGGTGATCCGGTCGAAATGATGGTGAACGAGCAAGCCACCCAGCAGGACCGCATCGAACTGCGCGAGCGGTTGGGGCTGAACGATGGGTTCGTGACCCAGTACACCCGCTTTGTCACCAATGCGGTGCAGGGCGATTTCGGGATTTCCTATCGCAACCAGCAGGACGTGATGGTGCTGATCAAGGAGCGTTTCCCGGCGACCTTTGAGCTGGTGCTGGTGGCCACCGTGATCTCGCTGGTGGTGGGTATCCCTGCCGGGGTGATCACGGCGGTCCATCGCGACAGCCGATTGGCCAACATATTGCAACTGGGCTCGATCGTCGGGGTGTCCCTGCCAAGTTTCGTGGTGGGCATCCTGCTGATCCTGGCATTCTCGGTCTCGCTTGGCTGGCTGCCGGCCTTTGGGCGCGGCGAGACGGTGGACATCGGCTGGTGGTCGACTGGGCTGCTGACGTCCTCTGGACGGGCGGCGCTGGTGCTGCCGGCGATCTCGCTGTCGACCTTCCAGGTCACGCTGGTGATGCGGCTGGTGCGGGCCGAGATGCTGGAAACCCTGCGCGCCGATTATATCAAGTTCGCCCGTGCCCGTGGTGTGCCGACGGCCCGCGTGCAATGGCGCCACGCGCTGCGCAACTGCCTGATGCCGGTGATCACCCTGACCGGCATGCAGATCGGCAATCTGATCGCCTTTGCGCTGGTGACCGAGACTGTGTTTCAATGGCCCGGCATGGGGATGCTCTTTATCCAGGCGGTGACCTTTGTCGACCTGCCGGTGATGGCCGCCTATCTGATGATCGTCTCTTTCATCTTCGTCGTGCTCAATACCCTTGTCGACATCACCTACGCCTGGGTCGATCCGCGCCTGCGCGACGACAGCGCCCGTGGCAATGGCTGAACCGGAGACCCCAATGGACAAGACCGTTACCATGACCCCAACGACCGCCCCGGAACGCCCCTCACGGCTGGCGCGCCTGCGCGAGAGCGACCTTTGGCATTCCTTTCGCACGCACCCTTCGGCGATCTTTGCCGCGGCGCTGCTGGCGCTGGTGGCGCTGACCGCCTTCCTCGCGCCCTGGATCACGCCGCAGAACCCTTATGACCTGGCGGCGCTGGAGCTTTGGAACTCCGAGATCCCGCCGATCTGGGAGGCGGGCGGCCAATGGCCCTACCTGCTGGGCACCGATACGCAAGGCCGCGATATCCTGTCGGCGGTGCTGTACGGGTCGCGCATTTCGCTGATCATCGGCTTTGCCTCGGTGATGTTGGCGCTGGTGGTGGGCCTGTCGCTGGGCCTGATCGCGGGCTATTTCGGCGGCTGGATCGACAACGTGATCATGCGGGTGGGTGACGTTCTGTTGTCGATGCCTTTCATCCTGATCGCCATCCTGATCACCGCCATCGCCAACGCCTCGCTGCCCACGGCGTTGAAGGACGTACTGGCGGCGCCGATTCTGATCTTTGCCATCGCCGTGCCGTCTTGGGTGCAATACGCCCGCACCGTTCGGGCCTCGGCCATGGTGGAGGCGAAAAAAGAATACGTGCAGGCGGCCAAGCTGATCCGGGTGAAATCCTGGCGGGTGATGCTGCACCATATCCTGCCCAACTGCCTGACGCCGATCATGGTGGCGGCGACGTTGAACTTTGGCCTTGCGATCCTGTCCGAGGCGACGCTTTCCTTCCTTGGAGTCGGTATGCCCCCCGATCAGCCGTCGCTCGGTACGCTGATCCGGATCGGCAATCAGTATCTCTTCTCGGGCCTGTGGTGGATCGTGGTCTTTCCGTCGATCCAACTGTGCCTGATCGTTTTGTCGGTCAACATGATCGGCGACTGGCTGCGCGATGCCCTCAACCCCAAACTGCGGTGAATACAGTGACTTCCAAGATCCTCAAAAATATCCGCCCGATGGGCGGCCCGACCACCGACCTGCATATCACCGATGGCGTATTTGTCGCCGAAGCACCCGCAGGGGCCGAGGTGATCGACGGCGGCGGGCGCATCGTGATCCCCGGGCTGGTCGAGGCGCATACCCATCTCGACAAGTCACTGCTTGGCCTGCCGTGGTATCGCAATGAGGTCGGCCCCCGGCTGATCGACAAGATCAACAACGAGCGCGAGGTGAAGGTCTCGCTGGGCCTTGATCCGCAGGTGCAGAGCGAGCGCCACGCCATCCTTGCCATGTCGCACGGCTGCACGCACATCCGCAGCCATGTGGACGTCGACACGCACCACGGGCTGGCCGGGATCGAAGGCGTCATGGCCACCCGCGATAAATTGGCGGGCATGGTCAATATCGAGATCGTGGCCTTTCCCCAGTCCGGCATGATGACCCGCCCCGGCACCGCCGAGCTGATGGACGAGGCGCTGGCGATGGGGGCTGACCTGGTAGGCGGCATCGATCCCTGCGGGATGGAGCATGATCCCAAGGGCCATCTCGATACGGTCTTTGCGCTGGCCGAGAAACACGGCAAGCCGGTGGACATTCACCTGCATGAACGCGACGCGCTTGGCTGGTTCTCGATGGAAGAGATCATCGACCGTACCGTGGCACTGGGGATGCAGGGCAAGGTGTCAATTTCCCACGCCTTCTGCCTAGGCGCGGTGGACCGCGCCTATGTGGCGGGCTTGCAGGAAAAGCTGGCCGAGAATCGCATTCACATCCTGACCACCGCCCCCGCGTCGGCCCCGGTGCCAGCGGTCAAGGAGTTGAAGGCACATGGCATTCTGACCGGTGCGGGGTGCGACGGTATCCGCGACACCTGGGGGCCGTATGGCAACTCGGACATGCTGGAAAAGGCGATGCAGATCGGCATGCGCAACAACCTGCGCCGTGATGACGAAGTGGAATTGGCGCTGGAGATCTGCACCTTTGGCGGGGCCGGGATCATGGGGGTCGAGGGCTACGGACTGGACGTCGGCTGTCGCGCCGATTGCCTGCTTGTCGAGGGCGAGACCTTGGCCGAGGCGGTCGTGATCCACGCGCCGCGCAAGCTGGTGCTCAAGGGCGGCGAGGTGATCGCCCGTGACGGTGCCTGCGTGATCGAGGCGCCGTGATGGAGGGCGTGATGCAGGGCCGGACGCTTCTTTCAGCGCAATGGGTAATCGGCCATCGCGATGGGCGCCACCTCGTTCATGAGAATGGCGTCGTGGTGATCGAAGGAACCGAAGTGCTGTATGTCGGCGCGTCTTTCGACGGTCAGGTCGCACGGCGGATCGACTATGGCGCGGCGGTGATTTCGCCCGGTTTTATCGACCTTGATGCGCTGTCGGATCTCGATACCACCATCCTTGGCTTCGACAATGGTCCTGCGTGGAAAAAGGGCCGGGTCTGGCCGGAAAGCTACATCGCGCGCGGTCCGTATGAGATGTACGGGCCGGAAGAACTGGCCTTTCAGAAGCGCCATGCCTTTGCGCAACTGATCCGCAACGGCATCACCACGGCGCTGCCCATCGCCTCGCTGTTCTACCGCGCATGGGGCGAGACGGTGGCAGAGTTCGACGCCGCCGCCGAAGCCGCCGAAGACCTCGGGCTGCGGGCCTACCTTGGGCCGGCCTATCGCACCGGCGGGCAGGTGACGGATGAGGCCGGCACCATCCGCGCGGTCTTTGACGAGTCGCGCGGGCTGGCGGGCCTTGATGAGGCCGCTGATTTTGCGCGGCGCATCGACGGTGTCGCTGGGGGCCGCATCCGGGCGATGTTCGCCCCTGACCGGATCGAGACCTGCACCGAAGGGCTGCTCCGCCGCACCGCCGACATGGCCGGGGAAATGGGCGCGCCGGTGCGCCAGCATTGCAGCCAGTCGCCGGTGGAATTGCGGCTGGTGCGCGAACAGCACGGCTGCGCGTCGATCGAATGGCTGAACCGCATCGGAGCGCTGCGCGGCAACTGGCTGCTGCCGCACGGCACGCAGGCGACGGAGGCAGAGTTCGATCTGATCGCCGGGGCAGGGGCCACGCTGGTGCACTGCCCGCTGGTCAGCGCACGGCATGGCGGGATGCTGAAGAGTTTTCCCAGGGCCCGCGCCAAGGGTATCAATATCGGCCTTGGCACCGATACGCACCCCGCCGACATGATCCTGAACATGCAGATCGGCATGATGACCGCGCGGCTGGCCGAGGGGATGGAAGCGATCCGTTCGGAAGACATGTTCGACGCCGCCACTCTGGGCGGCGCGCAGGCGCTGAACCGGCCCGATCTGGGGCGCCTTGCCCCCGGAACCAAGGCCGATATTGCCGTGATCGACCTGCGGCACAGCTTGCAGACGCCCGACCCGGTGCAGACGCTGATGACCTCCGCCTCGGGCCGCGATGTGCGCGATGTCTGGATCGACGGGCGGCGGGTGATGGCCGATGGCGTGATCCCTGGTGTCGATGCCACCGCCGACGCCGCCCGCGCACAGGCGCAATTCGACGGGCTGATCGCCAAGTATCCAGACCGCACCGCCGGGCACCCGCCTGTGTCTGAGATATTCACCCCCAGCTACGAGAGGGCCGCGCCATGAGCGATGTCGTTTTAGACGTGCAGAACCTGCGTGTCGAATTTCCCACCCGAAAGGGCGTGCTGACCGCCGTCGACGATATCTCGCTGCAGATTCGGCGCGGCGAGATCCTCGGCATGGTCGGTGAATCCGGTGCCGGGAAATCCATGACCGGCATGTCGATCCTTGGTCTGCTGGAACCGCCGGGCAGGATCGCTGCCGGCACGATCCACCTCTCGGGTGACCGGATCGACAATCTCGATGACCGGGCCATGCAGGCCGTGCGTGGCCGCCGCATCGGCGCGATCTTTCAGGACCCGCTCACCTCGCTCAACCCGCTGTTCCGGGTCGGCGACCAACTGGTCGAAACCATCCGCCTGCACACCGATCTCGACAAACCACGCGCCCGCGAGCGCGCCAAGGAACTGATGCGCGAGGTCGGCATCCCGGCGGTCGAAGAGCGCATCGACAGCTACCCGCACCAATTCTCGGGCGGGATGCGGCAGCGGATCGTGATCGCTCTCGCGCTTTGCGCCGAGCCCGAATTGATCGTGGCGGACGAGCCGACAACCGCGCTCGATGTGTCCATCCAGGCGCAGATCACGGCGCTGTTGAAACGGCTTTGCCGCGAAAGGGGCACGGCGGTGATGTTGGTGACCCACGACATGGGCGTGATCGCCGAAACCGCCGACCGGGTGGCGGTGATGTATGCCGGGCGGCTGGCCGAAATCGGCGAGGTCGAAGACGTGGTACGGCGTCCACAGCATCCCTACACCAAAGGGCTCATGGGCTCGATCCCCTCGCTGCGCAAGGACGTCGAAGAGCTGCAGATGATCCCCGGCTCGATGCCGCGGCTCAATGCCATCCCGCCGGGTTGCGCCTTCAACCCGCGCTGTGCCCACGCCGGGCCGCGCTGCCGGGCCGAGGTGCCGCGCATCGCCAGTGGCGAAACCACCGGCGCCGCCTGCTGGCTGGCGCAGACCGGAACTGCCCTCACCCCCGGAGAAGCCGCATGACCCTTCGCCCCAATGCCATACTCGAAGTGGACGCGCTGGAACGCCGCTTCGACGTCTCTGCTCCCTGGCTCAATCGCGTGATCGAGCGCAAGCCGCGCAAGACCCTGCGCGCTGTGGATGGCGTCGATTTCATCATCCAGCGCGGTCAGACGCTGGCGCTGGTTGGCGAAAGCGGCTGCGGCAAGAGCACCATCGCCAAGCTGGTCACCGGGCTGCACGCGCCCTCGGGCGGCAGCATCCGGTTCCACGGCGACCGCGATCGGCTACAGATGATCTTTCAGGATCCCTTTGCGAGCCTCAACCCGCGTTGGCGCGTCGCCCGGATCATTGCCGAACCGCTGCGTACGCTGAAACCCGACACGCCCGAGGCAGAGGTTTCGGCCCGTGTCGACGAACTGTTGCGCACCGTGGGGCTGGCCCCGGCGGACGGGCTGAAGTTCCCGCACGAGTTCTCGGGCGGCCAGCGGCAGCGCATCTCCATCGCCCGCGCGCTGGCCGGTGAGCCGGAGTTCCTGGTCTGCGACGAGCCGACCTCGGCGCTGGACGTCTCGGTGCAGGCGCAGGTGCTGAACCTGATGAAACGGCTGCAAAAAGAGATGGACCTGACCTATCTCTTCATCAGTCACGATCTGAGCGTGGTGCGGCACATGGCCGATGTGATCGCGGTGATGTACCTAGGCCGTATCGTCGAGATCCAGCCGACCGCCGATCTCTTTGCCAATCCGCTGCACCCCTATACCCGGCTGCTGCTGGAAACGATCCCTGACCTCGAAGCGCCCAAGCGCGACCGCAGCCCGATGGGGGGAGAGGTGCCTTCGCCGGTCTCGCCGCCTTCAGGCTGCAGCTTTCATCCGCGTTGCCCGCTGGTCTTTGACCGCTGCAAGACCGAGCGCCCGCAGCGCAGCGCCACTGTCCACAATCGCCGCGTCGCCTGTTTTGCGGCAGAAGAAGGCCGACCCGATGTACAATGAAACCTTCCTGCGCCGCGCCATCGAAATTTCGGCACAGGCGCTGAATACCCCCGGCACCGAGCCCTTTGGCGCGGTCATCGTCAAGGACGGCAAGATCGTCGGTGAGGGCATCAACCGCTCCGTGATGAACCACGATCCGACCTCACATGGCGAGACTGAGGCGATCCGGGACGCCTGTCGCAATCTCGAAACCGTCGATCTGCGCGGCTGCGAGCTCTACTCCAGCTGCGAGCCCTGCGCGCTCTGCGTGGCGGCAATGAATATCGCCGGGATCGCCGCGCTTTACTACGCCGCCGACATGGCGCAGGCCGGTGACGCCATCGCCGATTTGCCCGAGGCCGCGCGCTTTCCGGTGGATGTCGACCGTTTGACCCATGAATGCGGGCACCCGGTCGCGGAGAGGATCATGCCATCCGAACAACATCTGGACGCCGAGGCCACAAAGATCCTGCGCGATTGGGCCAGCTTTGCTAGGTCTCAGGTCTGACCATGCGCCTGCTCTACCTGAACCCGAATGCCACCGAGGCAATGACCGACAGCATGGTGTCGGTCGCACGCGACGCCGCGCCCGGGGCAGAGGTGCTGGGCTGGACCAACTATCTCGGGCCGCCTGCAATCCAGGGACCGGAGGATGGCGAGGCTGCGGTCGAAGGGCTGCTTTCCTTGCTTCCCGAAGCAAGGGCCGCTGCCGTGGATGCGATCGTCATCGGCTGTTTCGATGATACCGGGCTCGGTCGCATCCGGTCCGCCGCGCATTGCCCCGTGATAGGCATTGGCCAAGCAGCCATGTCGCTGGCGGCGCTGCACGGCAACCGCTTCGGAATCGTGACGACACTCGATGTGTCGGTGCCGGTGATCGCGGCGAACGTGGACCTCTATGGCCATCGACAAGCCTGCGTCGGGGTGTTCGCCTCCGGCCTTCCGGTGCTGGAGGTCGAGGGGGGCGGGCCGCGTGTGGAAGACCGGCTGGCGATGACCATAGCCGGTGCAAAAGCCGCCGGTGCCGGCGCCATCGTTCTTGGGTGCGCCGGAATGTCTCGGCTCCGACACAGCCTGTCTGATCGCACAGACACGGTGCTGATTGATGGCGTTGTGGCGTCCGCGATCATTGCCCAGGCATTGGTCTATCGCTGAACGTACCTGAACCGAAAACCGGTGCTATCTCCGCCAATCTTCGGCAAGGCGATCCGCGCGCAGGGTTGGACGACCGCAGTTGCCATGCGGCAATGCTTTATCAAACCAGAAAAGCATACCGGACCAACCCTATTGGCAACTTCTCCGCGTCCGACATGGCTTGCCTTGGGACGGCTGGCTGAAGCCCGCCCTATGTGTGTTGGGTTTCCGTTAGTCGGGTCCGAGACGGGCCGTCAGTCACCTCCTTTTACCCAAACAGGGCCAAGGCATCCACTTGCGCTCTGCGACTCTGCTCATCCTTCACCGACACGCGCCCAGAAACCAGATTTCCGGTGGTGCGCCTATTGAGCTCGGCAAGATACGTGGCGTGGCTAGTGAGTTCGCCGGGGCGGGCGGCATCGGCACTTTCCGCCAGCAGAGCCAGTTTCCCGAGGTATGTCGCACCATGCCCACGGGCCGAATTTGGGGTCACGTCCTCCATACAGGCAATGTTTTGATGGTCCTCAAGGAAAGACCGGAGGTGACCTACTGCGGTCCTGAGATTCCCAACAGTGGTCAACGCGAGGGGCTTGAAGTTGCGGCGATTGCCGGGGCTGCGCTCGTCGATGTACTGCTCCAAGGCCTTCGTTATCGGATAGCCTTTGCCAAGCGCGACACGGTTGAAGCTCTTGAGTTGGGCTTCAGGCACGCCCCGCTCTGCCGCTTTCTCAAGTTGGTCGGAGAGGACCAGTTCGATCCCTTGTTCTTCGCTGTCGTCGTTGGCGATCATTTCTCGCCATTCTTCTGCAGAGCTAAGGCTGAAACGGCCTTCGTCGGACAATTCAGCAACGGCTTTGCGTATCTCACCTAGGGCGATATCACGTCGTTTACGGGCCTCGACAGGGTGACGAGTGCCCAAGCCCATGATGAGCGTTTTCCGACACAGCTTACCAGTCAATGGGTTTGGCTTCCCGATCAATTCTGGAGGCGTCACCATATAAAAAACCCAACCTGTGCCGGGACCACGTGGTTGTTTGAGGTAGTCCATGTCCAATGCCTTCTTCGTGTGGTCCATTTTGGACAACGGCTTCTTGGACATCGTGCTATTTTCCTCTTTGTCATCAAAGACTTGGAAGAAATGGCGGAGAGACAGTCTGCCCGTGGGTAATCCAACCTGTTCCGCAGTGGTCGAAATAACCTACTTGAATCAATCATATATAGACTTCCTTTGTCCAGATTGTTCCGCTAGCGTCCATCCTGTTCCCCCAATAGGTGGGGGGATGAATGGGGGAACAGATGCCACAGGACGCCGCGCCTCGCAGACCCGAAAAGGCTCTAACCGCTCAGCGCGTCAAGAACGCTACGGAACCGGGCAAGTACTTCGATGGGAACGGGCTTTACCTGCTGGTGAAACCGAACGGTTCCCGGTCTTGGGTGCAGCGTATTGTTATCCGGGGAAAGCGGCGTGAGATGGGGCTTGGCTCTGCTTCTCTGGTGGCGCTCGCAGAGGCGCGGGAGGCGGCGCTACAGAACCGTAAGGTGGCAAGGGCAGGGGGTGACCCTATCCAAGCCAAGCTAGAGGCGCTGGCAGTCCTGACGTTTGAGGAAGCGGCGCGCAAGGTGCATGAGATGCACCGCCCGACATGGCGCAATGCCAAGCACGCGGCGCAATTTATCTCCACGCTCGAAACCTATGCTTTCCTGCATATAGGAAAGGTAAAGGTGGGGGACGTGAACACAAACGACGTTTTGCGCGTCCTGTCGCCGATCTGGACGGAGAAACCCGAAACCGCGCGCCGTGTGCGCCAGCGTATCGGAATGGTGATGAAATGGGCGGTGGCAAAGGGCTGGCGTCAGGACAATCCCGCAGAGGCCATATCGCAGGCCCTTCCCAAGCATGAGCGGCGCAAGGCGCACCGCAAAGCGTTGCCCTATCAGGATGTGTCGCGCTTCTTGCAATCGGTACAGGCGTCGAAGGCCGGAGCGGTCACGAAACTGGCAATCGAATTTTTGATACTGACCGCCGCACGGTCAGGCGAGGCTCGCAATGCTGTCTGGTCTGAGGTCGATCTGGGCGCGGGGATCTGGACGGTTCCCGCAGACCGGATGAAGTCCAAGCGAGAACACCGGGTTCCGTTGTCACCGCGCGCAGTCGAAATCCTGACGGCGGCGCGCGGGTTCTCTGACGGGTCAGAACTGATTTTTCCGGGGACCAAGAGAGGGCGTCCGCTGTCAGACATGACGCTTTCCAAGCTGACCAAGGAGCTTGGCTTTGATGTGGATATTCACGGGTTCCGCACGTCTTTCAGGACATGGGCGCAGGAACAGACCGACGCGCCGCGCGAGGTTGCGGAGGCGGCGTTGGCGCATACCATACGGAATCAGGCGGAAGCGGCCTATGCTAGATCGGACCTGTTTGAGCGGAGACGGGAGTTGATGGAAAGATGGGGCCAAAGTGTCAGGTGGGAAATTTGAATGACTGAGGCCCCGACACTGCGTGAAATTAATTCACGGAACCTTGCTGCAATCGACCCGATCCGTATCGCGCCCGATGTGAGGGGTAAATGGGTAGAAGAAATAGATAGGAGAATTGAGGGGGCCATAGACTCTATCTGGCGCAAGGACCTAAGAGGACTTCGGGAGGTTCTGTCTGACTTTCAGAAAATTGACGACCAACTTTTTAGGTTTGCCAACAAAGTGGAAATCGGCATTGCTAAGATTAAGCTGCGCCTTGACTATGAAAGGCCAATACTGGGAATTGATCAAAGGTTGCTGGACAACCCCAGCGCACTCGACGAGCTTTCGGGCGCTCTGATGTGTCAGGATGTTCCTTTCGATGAACGCCTAAGAGGGGTCGAAAACGATCCAATAAAATTTGATGTTGCCTGTCGCGAAGCGGCTGCGATTGTCAAAAGCGTAGCCGACCCGCCGCAAAATGTTCGAGACTTTATTTCCGAGGTTTTGCGTGGAGATCTGGTTCGGCCCAGTCCTAGGGGCAAGCATCCAGCGGCATACTTGATGCGTGACATGCTTATCGTCCAGTTAGTCGAAGGCTTGGTAATTCAAGGTTTCACGGCGACTCGCGCTGACGCTAAGGCCGTGGAGGACTCTGCTTGTGACGTTATTGCAAAAACCAATGTGGAGCGGCGCGTCTCGCCCCGTAGCTACACGCAGGTCAAAGACATTTGGATGAGGCGCGGTTCCCATGGTTGGTATTTTGAACGTTAAATCTCGGCCATGATATTGGGATCTGTTCCTGCGATATTTCCGCCATGTCACCTAACGTACCGAAAGGAACCGACATGGCCGAAACGATCAACGGTTGGATTGCGGAGAAGCATCTCCGTAGACCCGCCGTCGAAGAAATAACCGGACTGAGCCGCAGCGCGATCTACGACCTAATGGCGCGAGACGAATTTCCCCGCCCGGTCAAGCTGACCGCTAAAGCCGTTGCATGGCCGGAAAGCGCCATTGCGGCATGGTTGAAATCTCGCAAAACCTAAAAAGAAACCCCGCCACACAGGACGGGGTCAGGGGTAGTCTTAGCAGATTGATCAATAACCCCGCCCGTCCTCCGTGGCAACACGAAGGAACGAAACTATGTCAACGCATGACAGCTTCTTTTCCAGCCCGACCCAGGTGTATTGGTGCTGCAAGGCCCTTCTCGAAGGTCGCACCATCTCACACAAGACTGAAATTCGCGAGGTGCGCGGGTGGCGGTTGGGCGCAATCGTCCATCGCCTCAAGCACGAATTTGGCTGGCCGATTCTGGTCGAATATCGTGGTCCTGAGAATGTCGCGTACTATCACCTCGCACCGAACTGCGACCGCTCCAAACTTAGGTTCCCGCGTTCCGCACAGGGGTTATGCAATGAGGGGGCGCAGACTTGATGTTGCGTCTCCGCATTGCCCGCTTGCGTCGTCGCTACGGTCTGACCGAGGACCGGGCGCGCCTTCTCGCAACATTGGTCTACGGAAGGCCATGGGATGAGTGACCGCTGCAAGATCGAAAGACGCGGGGACCGTGTGCATGTCCTTACAAGACGGCTTGGAGGCGCGGTCTGGTTTTCGGTTGGGGGAAGCGGAAACCCTCATATCGCCCTAAGTCTCTGGCTGGCTCTGATCGGGGGAGAGAACCGGGAATGAGCCGCGACAAGCCATACAAGCGGCATAAGAAGGGGGCTGGGCGTCACGTCCAGCTTCCCGAATACCTGCAAGCCTGCGAGGCATGGGCCACGCTGAAACCCGGTCCCCGCGCGCTCTACGTCGAGTTGAAGCGTCGGTTTTTGGGCGGCAACAATGGCGAGATATTCCTGAGCCATAGAGAAGCCGCGAAGGCGTTGAACGTCCACCGCAATACGGTTGGCCCTTACTTCGATGAATTGGAGGTGCGCGGATTCATCCGTTGCACGGTCAGGCACCATCTAGGCCCGTCCGGTGTCGGGTTGGCGTCAAAATGGGCTTTGGAGGAATTGCCTATGCCAGATGGCAAGCAAGCGACGAAATCGTTTGTGCGCTGGAAGTCTCAGAGGTCTTGTTGAGCTGAAAACAGAAGCAGCAGGAGACGATTGAAATTCCCTCACACCTTGTAGATCGATGAGCTTGAACTACCGAATCGGACAAACATTAGAGGGCGCGAAAATCTCAGAAGAAGCTACGGTCTCTGCGTGAGCGATAGCCTCCGACAATTCGTGGAACTCATTTTGTTCCGCGTACTTTCCAATATCAATCAAGACGTCCAAAATCCACATGTGTTCTTGAGCCACGCTTTCATCTTGTTTCGTCATTGGACAGTCCCCGCTTGGTTTTGGTTAATGATTACTTGTTCGGACTTCTTACGTTCTGGTGGGGAACTCGAAAATTACCGAAAGCGGATAGAACTGGGCGAGCAGGGATAGTTGGTTGCGCAAAAGGTCTCTGCGTTCATCCCGTCGGACACGACCGCTATGCTTATGGATCTGTCTTGCAGGCATGACTTTCACCGTCCATTGCAATCAATCCGCCTTCTTCCAGCCAGAAAAATGGGCTTCTTGGGGGCAGACCATTGGAATGCCCTTGCCTTGTCATTCTTGCAGCAGAGGGAGGCGGTTCTGCGTCGAAGGTCGCGGGACCGTGATGGCGTGCGTCAGGTGGCGGTCCTAAGTTGAAGGTGGTGGGGGCGTGATGGCCAGTGCGAATGTCAACAAAAGTCAGGTTTTTTCTAGTTGGGTAAGGTTGCCTTGCGCCGGTGGCTCAGGTGTTCCCGATGTAGCCTATGGCTAGATGTATAAATGTCCGGGTTTCTGTGACGCGCAAGGTGTCCGAAGTTGCTCTGCACGTCACAAATTTTAGGACGGTTAGGGGTCTGGACGCCGCAAGTGTCACAACCAATGTGACGGGCAAGCACGGTTTTTGTGCGGGGTTTCTAAATCGCGCGCCCCGCAATCTGCCATTGTTTGCCGTCAACGGTTTGACCCGTCTCTGAGCTACAGGAAATCAAGTTGCCATGCCCGCGCCCGATCCCTTCGCTATCACCTTCGAGAAGACGCCTAACGGCTGGTCAGTGACCTATGAGGGCTATCTATGGTCCCGCAGCGACAGCAACCGAAAGGCCCGTGTCATGGGCCTCCTGCGCCGCCTTGTGCGAAAGTCATGGCACTGCAATTGGTGCGGTGCCGATCTGCCGATCTACAAGCGGCAGGACGCCCGCTATTGCTGTGAGAGGTGTAGAAAGCGGGCAGCGATTAGGCGGCGTCGCGAGAGGCAGTGTGCAGCGCGGTGTCAGTCCCACACGCAACGGACGGAAACAACGTCGTCGCCCCGATAGGGAATGAGAACTTGCGTGGCGAGTTGGTCAGAAACGGACGACCGGACTGCAACCGGGCGACCTTCAGCGTCATACAGCGCGCACCGGAGGATGTGGCCCTTTTCAGTATGCGCAATCATGATGGCATACATCCCGGAGGCTTCATGCCGCTCAAGCGATTGAACGGGAATATCGGCTAAGGCTGGCACGGGCAGCAAGGCGAGGGCGCACAAGGTGGCGGGCTTCACGGGCAATCACTCCAAACTGTACAACCACCAGAACGACATATGCGCCAAGACCCGTCAAGCTACTGGACAACGTTCATGTGAAAGCGGGAGGGGGGGTGCCAAAGTCGGGACGGATCAACTCAGGGACCGGCGGTGGATGCCAAATTACCGCATTCACAAATTAGAGATTTGGACAGGGTGGGGGAATGGGTGGGGGGACGAAAGCATGAGCGGCTGCGTAAATGCAATCTTTTCAGAGTCTTATCGGGTAGTTATGGCGGAGAGACAGGGATTCGAACCCTGGGTAGGCTTGCACCCACAACGGTTTTCGAGACCGCCCCGTTCGACCACTCCGGCACCTCTCCGCGGGGGTCTTGGTAGCGGGGCGTTTAGCCAATTCGTTCGCCATGCGCAACAGAGAAAAGACAGGTACATTGCAACCCGTCCGCTTTCCCGGTTGTGCCGCAGCGACAACGGGCGCGAGACCGCCGGTATACACGCTGGGCGGTTGTTGCGGAGCCCTGTCTGCCCTAATTGAAGAACTACCCTGTCATCTGCGAGGAACCCATGGACCAAATTTCTCCGCTCTCTACGGCTTTGGCGGCCCGACGCCTTGTGATGGCGGGTCTGGCCCTGCTGACTTGGCTTGTGGTTGCAGTCCCGGCGCGTGCGGACCAAGTGGATGACCTCTTGGACGCGCTGCAAGTCGACTCCATGCTTGGCATCATGCGAACCGAGGGCATGTCCTATGGCGGCGAGCTTGCAGGTGACATGTTGCCGGGGGGCAGTTCTGCGCCCTGGCAAAATTTGTTGGCTCAAATTTACGATCCGGAAAAAATGCACGCGGTTGTCCGGACCGGGTTTTCCGGGGCCATCGCGGACACCGATCCGGAACCGTTGATCGCCTTCTTCTCGTCTGATCTTGGTCGCCGCATTGTCGCGCTTGAACTGGCCGCCCGCGAAGCCATGATCGAGGACGCCGTCGAAGAGGCGGCGCGAGAAGCCTACCGCGAGATCAAGGACAGCGAAGGCCCCCGGCTGGACCAGATTCGCCGCTTTGTCGAAGTCAACGACCTGCTGGAGGCCAACGTGACAGGGGCGTTGAATGCTTCGTTCAAGTTCTATTCCGGGTTGGTGGACGGCGGCGGGCTGCAACTGTCCGAGGGGGACATCCTGTCTGACGTCTGGTCACAGGAAAAGGAAACCCGCGAAGACACGCGCGAATGGCTCTATGCCTTTCTGTTGCTGGCCTATGAGCCGTTGGAGGACGGGGAACTGGAGGCGTATATTGCGCTGTCCGAGACAACGCAGGGACGTGCTTTGAACCGCGCGCTGTTTGCCGGGTTCAACGCGATGTACGATGAGATTTCATATGCTTTGGGGCTGGCTGCGGCACAGCAGATGCGCCAGCAAGAACTGTGAGCGGGCAGAGGTGATTCAGCACCGCCGACCGCACCTTATGGGTCTGCCCGCTATGTTGGCCCGGCTCTTCAACAATCCCTTGACAAGGATAGGGCGCGCAGACCATAAGCCGCCCACGTGAAGGACGGGGCCTCGGCTCCGCCTTTTTGTTTTTGTCAACGAACGCTCCGGAGGGAGCGCGCTGTTCGGGGCGGGGCATTGGACCCCATGAACTCCTGCAATGGGGCCAAAGAACGCGGCAGAAAAAGGAAAGACACACCATGTTCGCGGTGATGAAGACCGGCGGCAAACAGTACAAGGTTCAGTCGGGCGATACGCTCCGGGTTGAAAAGCTGGCCGCAGACGCGGGTGAAACCGTACAATTCAATGACATTCTCATGCTGGGCGGCGATACCACCGTCGTCGGCGCGCCGACTGTGGCCGGTGCCGCGGTGCAGGCCGAGGTGATCGACCAGGTGAAGGGCGAAAAGCTCATTCACTTCGTCAAGCGTCGCCGTAAGCATGGCTCGCAGCGTACCAAAGGCCACCGCCAGCAGCTGACGCTGGTCCGCGTGACCGACATCCTCGCCGAGGGTGGCGACAAGACCGGCGTCAAGGCCGCGATCGGTGCGGGTTCCGCCCCGAAAGCCGCCGCTGCCCCGGCTCCGGCCGCCGCTGCAAAGGCAACCGCAAAGGTTGAAAACGGCGACGACCTGACCCAGATCACAGGTGTCGGCCCCGCCGCCGCCAAGAAACTGGTCGAGGCAGGCATCACCACCTTCGCCGCGCTTGCCGCGGTCGATCCGGAAACCTTCGACGCCACCAAGGTAAAGCCTGAGTGGGTCGAACAGGCCAAGACACTGGCCTAAGACAGTCTAAGGAGAGACACAGATGGCACATAAAAAAGCTGGCGGCTCCTCCCGCAACGGACGCGACTCTGCCGGACGCCGCCTTGGCGTCAAACTCTATGGCGGTCAGGCTGCGATCCCCGGCAACATCATCGTGCGTCAGCGCGGCACCAAGTTCTGGCCGGGCGAAGGCGTGGGCATGGGCAAGGATCACACGATCTTTGCAACCGTCGAAGGCGGCGTGACCTTCCGCAAGGGCCTCAAGGGCCGCACGTTCATTTCGGTGCTGCCGGTGGCGGAAGCCGCGGAATAACGCCGAGAACAATGTCACGGAAGCGGACAGGGGATCGGCGACCGCGCCGGTCCCCTTGCCATTTTCCGGGTCCCGGATCGATCGCGTCGAAAACAAGATGACCTGCAAGGCGCAGGTGCTGCCGATCCCGGCCGTTGCACAGGAGGAGAGTGCAGATGGTCCTTGATACCACCGACAACCAGCCGATCGTGGCCACCGAACGGTTCGATTTGCGTCCCGTGCGCCAGTCCGACATCGGGTTGATGGATCTTTATACCCGCGATGAACGGGTGGCGCGGATGACCACGTCGATTCCACATCCCTTGCCGCCCGGCGCGACCGAGGCGTATGTCACACGCGCCACCGCGCCCGACCGGACAGAGGATGTGTGGGCGATGGACGCCACAAAGGTCGATGGGGCCGAACTGATGGGGTTGATCTCGTTGGAGCGGATGGACCGCAACCAGTCCGAGGTGGGCTATTGGGTGGCACCGGCGTTCTGGAACACCGGGCTGGCCTCTGATGCGGTGCGCGCACTGGTCGAGGCAAACCCGATGGGTAACGCCACCATGTTCGCCTCTGTCTTTCAGGACAACGCGGCCTCGGCCCGGGTTCTGGTGAACTGCGGGTTTGAATACATCGGCGATGCCGAAGCCTATTCCGTCGCGCGCCAGGCCAAGGTGCCGACTTGGACCTACATTCGAAAACTGGGCTGACCGCGCCGGGGATTCCGGCATGGCGGCCCGCGCGTCGAGGGCGTGCTTGAGCGCCCTCGAAAACACCGGTAAAACCGCCGCCAATCCTTCGCCGAAAGCTCATCCCATGAAATTCCTCGATCTCTGCAAGGTTCACATCCGCTCCGGCGCAGGCGGGAACGGCTGCGTCAGCTTTCGCCGTGAAAAGTTCATCGAATACGGCGGACCGGATGGCGGCGACGGCGGGCGCGGCGGGTCGGTCTGGGTCGAGGCGGTCGATGGCCTGAACACGCTGATCGACTTTCGCTACCAGCAGCATTGGTTCGCTCAGAACGGCCAGTCGGGCCGGGGGCAGAACCGCACCGGCGCCGATGGCAATGACATCGTCTTGCGGGTGCCGGTGGGCACCGAGATCCTTGAGGAAGACGAGGAAACGGTGATCGCCGACATCACCGAATTGGGCCAGCGTGTGCGGATTGCCAAAGGCGGTAATGGCGGCTGGGGCAATCTGCAATTCAAGAGCTCGACCAACCAGGGCCCGCGCAATGCCAATCCCGGGCAGGAGGGTGTTGAACGGACGCTGTGGCTGCGGCTGAAGCTGATTGCCGATGTGGGCCTGCTAGGTCTGCCCAACGCGGGCAAGAGCACCTTTTTGTCGGTTACATCCAATGCGCGGCCCAAGATCGCGGATTATCCCTTTACCACGCTGCATCCCAACCTTGGCGTGGTTGCCGTCGACAACACCGAATTTGTCGTGGCCGATATTCCCGGCCTGATTGAAGGCGCGCATGAGGGCAGGGGGCTGGGAGATATTTTCCTTGGCCACGTCGAACGCAGCGCCGTGCTGTTGCACCTGATCGACGGCACCTCGGGCAGCCTGATCGAGGATTATCAGACGATCTGTAATGAACTTGATGCTTATGGCGCCGGTTTGGCGGACAAGCCGCGCGTGACGGTTCTGAACAAGATCGATGCGCTGGATGACGAAGAGCGCGTGTTCCTCAAAGACGAACTTGAGGCCGCAGGAGCAAAGAACGTCATGCTGATGTCCGGTGCCACCAAGGAGGGCGTGACAGAGGTTCTGCGCGCCTTGCGCCCGCATGTCGAGGCGCGCCGCGCCGCCGACCGCCCGGCCCCGGAGGCCGAGGAGGAGGGCGGTCAATGGCAGCCCTGACAACGGCGCGTCGCGTCGTCGTCAAGATCGGGTCCGCGCTGTTGGTGGATCGCGCCAGCGGCGATTTGCGCACCGATTGGCTGACCTCCATTGCCGAAGATATTGCCGTTTTGAAACGCCGTGGCGCGGATGTGGTGCTGGTGTCGTCCGGCTCCATTGCGCTGGGGCGGGGCATTCTGGGTCTGCCGTCCAGCGTACTGCCATTGGAACAATCGCAGGCCGCGGCTGCCGTGGGCCAAATCCGTCTGGCCCGCGCGTGGCAAGAGGCGCTGGCCCCGCACGGTCTGATCACAGCGCAGGTGCTGGTGACGCTGGAGGACAGCGCCGACCGCCGCCGCTACCTGAATTCACGCGCGACGCTTGAGACGCTTCTAGGCTTTGGCGCGGTGCCGATCGTGAATGAGAACGACACCGTCGCCACCGATGAGATCCGCTATGGCGACAATGACCGATTGGCGGCGCAGGTGGCGGTGACCGTGGGTGCAGACCTATTGGTCCTGCTGTCGGATGTTGACGGGCTTTATACGGGCAACCCGACCACCGATCCTGCCGCGCAACGGATTGAGGTGATTGACGAAATCACGCCCGAGATAGAGGGCATGGCCGGTGACGCCGGGTCGGGCCTGTCCAAGGGTGGGATGAAAACCAAAGTCATGGCGGCCAAGACCGCCACCGCCTCTGGCTGTGCGATGATCATCAGCCACGGGGCGGATCTGCACCCGTTGAAGCGCCTGACCGACGGTGCGCCCTCAACCCTGTTTACGCCGCAACTGGACCCGCACGCCGCGCGCAAACGCTGGATCGCGGCGATGAAACCCCAAGGCACCTTGCGCGTGGATGAGGGCGCGGCGCGGGCGCTGGCCTCGGGCAAGTCGCTGCTGCCTGCGGGGCTGCGCGCGGTTGAGGGCGATTTTGGCCGCGGCGATCCTGTGACCATCCGCAGCCTCACCGGCAAGACGCTGGGCCAGGGTCTGACCCGCTACACCGCCGAAGAGGCGCGCGCCATCGCCGGACACCATAGCCGTGAGATCGAGGCCATTCTTGGCTATCCAGGACGCGCCGTATTGATCCACCGCGATGACATGGCGGTGTGATCGCACGCTTTGACGCCTGCGGTTCTTCTCTCTAGACATACGCTCATTCAACCTAGGCCAGAGGGTTCTTCCGATGAAAGATCTCGAAAACATTCCCGCCCTGATGCACGACATTGGCGAAAAGGCCCGCGCGGCCGCTGCGGAACTGGCCTTTGCCCCAGCCGAGCAAAAGCGCAAGGCGCTGGAAATTGCTGCCGACACCGTCTGGGAGGCGCGCGCGCAGATCATCGAGGCGAACGCCCGTGATCTGGATTTTGGCCGCCAAAAGGGCCTGTCCAAGGCGATGATGGACCGGCTGATGCTGGATGAGACGCGCATTCAGGGCATCTGTGACAGCCTGCGCTCTGTGGCGGCGCAAGACGATCCTGTGGGGGAGGTGATTGCCGAGTGGGACCGGCCCACGGGGTTGCACATCCAGCGCGTCCGCACGCCCCTTGGCGTGATCGGGGTAATCTACGAGTCGCGGCCCAACGTCACGGCGGATGCTGGCGCGCTCTGCCTGAAGGCGGGAAATGCGGTGATCCTGCGTGGCGGCTCTGAGAGCTTTCATTCCTCTGGCGCGATCCACGCCTGCCTTGTCGAGGGGCTGCGCGCGGCGGGTCTGCCGGAGGCCGCGATCCAGCTGGTGCCGACGCGCGACCGCGCGGCTGTCAGCGAGATGCTGAAGATGACCGACACCATCGACGTGATTGTCCCGCGCGGCGGCAAAGGATTGGTGGGGCTGGTGCAACGTGAGGCGCGGGTGCCGGTTTTTGCCCATCTCGAAGGCATTGTACACATCTACATCGACAAGGACGCCGACCCGGTCAAGGCCTTGGGGGTGGTCAAGAACGCCAAGACCCGACGTACGGGCATCTGTGGGGCCGCCGAATGCCTGCTGATCCACCGAGACGTGGTCGAGACCATCGGGCAGGGCGTGATCCGTGCGCTGATTGATGCAGGAGTCGAGGTGCGAGCAGATGCAGATTTGCAGGTGATCCCGGGCACAACTCCGGCGACGTCCGAGGATTGGGGGCAGGAATACCTCGACAGCATCATCGCCGCGCGTGTCGTGGACGATATCGATGCCGCCATCGCACATATTCGCCAGTACGGATCGAACCACACCGACTGTATCCTGACCGAGGATGACGCCGCCGCAGCGCGTTTTTTCGAACGGCTGGATTCAGCAATCCTGATGCGCAACGCCTCGACTCAGTTCGCCGATGGCGGTGAGTTTGGCATGGGCGCAGAAATTGGTATCGCCACGGGCAAGATGCACGCGCGTGGCCCGGTGGGCGCGGAACAACTGACCAGCTTCAAGTATCTGGTGACAGGGGATGGCACCGTCCGGGCCTAGGTCCGGACGAAAACGCAGTGTGGCGGATCGGACGCGCGCAGTTGGGTCAGGCGATCTTGAGGATGATCGTCTCATCCCGCAGCGTCGTGTAGACCTTGTGCCCCGCTTCCTCGGCCAGAATCGGCAATAGGGCGAAATGCACGCGGTTGGCGGCGGGCTCTTCCAACGCACCGCTGCCGTTCAGATGATCCCAAAGCGGTTGATCTATCGCCAGTCTCGGGCCAGAGGCGCTGAGCGCCCAGCCTGCGGCGTCACGCTCAAACCGGATCGTGCCGCCGCCGGGCAGCGCGCTTTCACAGCACAGATACGCAAGGAACGCCAACTGCACTTCGATCCGGGGCAGGTCGTCTTGCGGCATCCAGTCAGCGCGCAGCTTGCCGCCCTTGCCAAGCGCTGTCAGGGTGGACATGACCTCACGGCGGCCCATCATGTGTTGCTGGCTGGCCTGGCCAAAGGCGACCCGGAAAAAGCGGATGCGCGCCGCGGCGCTTTCGCAACTTTCCTGGATCAGCGCCATTTCAGGGCTGGTGTCTGCTGGCCCCGAAAGGGCGATCAGTTCCAGTCCGTTCTGGATGGCGCCGATGGGGCTGATAAGGTCGTGGCACAGGCGCGACCCGACAAGAGCGGCAAGATTGGCGCGGGGCTCGGACATGTCTGGCTCCGTTCTGGAGGGAATAGGAATGGCAGATCTCAACTCTTTACTCGAACCGGGGATGCTGGTCCGTCATCCGGATCAGCCCGATTGGGGTACCGGCCAGGTACAGTCGAACATAGGCGGCCGGATCACCGTGAATTTCCGCGAAGAAGGCAAGGTCGTGATCGACGGTGCCCGGGTGACTCTCCTCCCGGTATTTGATGGTTAACGTATTCCTGCACAGGTTTAGGAATGGTTAACCAGTGTCGCACTAACACGGGAAACATTGCACTCCAACGGCGGCTTGCCTATGACCACCAGACATCATGCGGCCACGCGCGGGGGACAAAAGTGTGACAGAGGCCTTCACGGTCCGGCTCGCGGAAAACGACGACGACATCAAGGCCGCGCAGCGCCTGCGCTATGAGGTGTTCGTGGCCGAATTGGGCGGCGACGGCGCATTGGTCGATCACGAGGCGCGGCTGGAACGGGACCGGTTCGATCCGTTTTTCGACCATCTGCTGATTTGCGATAATCTGCGCGGCGATGCTGTTGTCGGGGTCTACCGCGTCCTGCGCGAGGATCAAGCCAAGGCCGCAGGGCAATTCTATTCCGAGGATGAATACGATCTGACCGCGCTCAAGAGCAGTGGGCGTCGCCTGCTGGAACTGGGCCGCTCCTGTCTGCACCGCGATTACCGGGGCGGGCCAGCGATGTTCCATCTCTGGCAAGGACTGGGCAGCTACGTTCGGGACCACGGCATAGAGGTGCTGTTCGGCGTGGCCAGCTTTCACGGCATCGACGTGGACAAACTGGCTGAGCCACTTTCTCTGCTGCATCACCGTCATCTGGCCCCGGCAGAGTTGCGCCCACGCGCCCGCGCATATCAGTCGATGGATCTGATGCCCGAGGACCAGATCGACCGCCGCCGCGCCATGTTGCAGGTTCCGGCGTTGATCAAGGCCTATCTGCGGTTGGGGGGGTGTGTGGGCGATGGGGCCTTTATTGATCGCGATTTCAACACGGTAGACGTCTGTCTTGTGATGGACACAGAGCTAATGAACGACCGCCAGCGCGCGCGCTATACCCAAGAGCGCGCCCTGTGAGGCAGCCATGAGCCAGACCTGGGATGGCGCTGAGCCGCCCGATTGGCCGCCAATCGGCGTCATGGGCTGGCTGCGGGTCGCCCTGCGGGCGCCGCTCATGGTGGCGGTGATTTTCGGATGTCTGGGCCTTTTGTTGCTGGCACGGCTGATCGAGCGGCCAGTGTTTGGCACGCGCCGCCCGGTGACGCCATTGATCACCCAGTTCGTATGTCGCACGGTTCTGTTGATCATGGGGTTGCCGGTAGAGGTGCGGGGCCAACGCATGAAAGGCGCGGGGGCGGTGGTGGCCAACCACACGTCATGGCTGGATATTTTTGTGCTCAACAGCCGCAAGACGATCTATTTCGTCTCCAAGGCAGAAGTCTCTGACTGGCCGGGGATCGGCTGGCTGGCGCGGGCGACCGGAACGGTGTTCATCAACCGCGACCGGCGAGAGGCGCAATCGCAGACACAGCTGTTCGAGGAACGCCTGCTGCACGGTCACCGTCTGCTGTTTTTCCCTGAGGGGACCTCGACCGACGGTCTGCGGGTGCTGCCGTTCAAGACAACGCTGTTCGCCGCGTTTTATTCCGAACGGCTGCACCATGCGATGCAGATCCAGCCGGTGAGCGTGGTCTACCACGCACCGCCGGGTGCGCCTGCGTGCTTTTATGGCTGGTGGGGCGACATGGAATTCGGCGCGTCCCTGTTGCGGATTTTGGCGCAGGGGCGGCAAGGGCGCGTTGTGTTGACCTATCACCCGCCTCTGCGCGTGGATGACTATCCCAATCGCAAAAGCGTTGCGCGGGCGTTGGAAACACAGGTCAGGGCGGGCCATGAGGCCGAACTGGGGCCGCTTGGCCCCGAGTGACCCTCAGCCGCGCATGGCCTTTTCGAACTGCTTTAACGTTGCGGCCGGATCGTCGGTCGACCAGATCTCTTCGCCAATCGAAAAGAAGTCGGTGATGGGTGCCAATTGGGTGATCAGGTCGGCAGTCAATCCGCCCTCAGCCACCACGGGCAGTTCGATCATCTCGGTCCACCAGCTGAAAAGCTCGGGGTCGGCGAGTTCACCATCATCCAATGCGCCCGAAACAGGTCCAAAGGATACATAGTCAGCACCGCCCTCGGCCGCGGCCATCCCGTCGTGCCGGGACTGGCGACAATAGGCCCCGACGATGGCGTCCGGGCCCAACGTCTTGCGCGCGAATCGGACTGAGCGGGCGCCATCCAGCAGGTGCACCCCGTCCAATCCCAGTCGTTCGGCCATGACCACATGGGTGTCGATCACCAGCGCCACGTCGACCTTGTGCGCCACCTCGCGGACCGCATCTGCGGCGCGCAACAGGCGATCCTCATCGCGGGTGGCTAGGCTGAGCCGCAGGCAGGCGACGTCAACCTCCCCCACAACCCGCGCCAATTGGCCGGGAAAGCTGCCGAGGTCGAACTCCGGCGGGGTCACAAGGTAGATCTGCGGGGCATCCCGGTCTTCGGTCGTCATGGCGCTCTCCTGGTCCGAACGCTCTCATAACGCGGGTCTGCGCCCTTTGCACCTGCGTTTTTCGCATGTAGCGCGGGCTTGCCCCCGGCGCTTCGGGGCAGTACCCCTCCGCCGATCTTCAGGAGGGTTCCATGGCGACTGACAGACCGCAACCGGCCTTTGTGCTGGTCCGGCCCCAGATGGGCGAGAATATCGGCGCGGCGGCGCGGGCGATGTGGAACTTTGGGCTGGACCGGATGCGGGTGGTGGGGCCGCGCGACGGCTGGCCCAACCCCAAGGCGGTTGCGATGGCCTCTGGTGCGGGGCGTTTGCTGGATGAAGCGATCCATACCGACACGCTGGCTGAAGCGTTGTCCGACAGTCATTTCGTTTTCGCCACCACAGCGCGCTCTCGGGATCTGACCAAGACGGTCTATGAACCGCGCGAGGCAATGGCAGAGGCCGCACGTCGAATCGCACAAGGCCAAAGGGTGTCGGTGATGTTCGGGCCGGAAAGGGCCGGGTTGGAAAATGAGGACGTGGCGCAGGCGAACGCGATCATCACGGTCCCGGTGAACCCCGAGTTCTACTCGCTGAACCTCGCGCAATGTGTGCTGTTGACCGCCTATGAATGGCAACGCGCCACCGCTGACATCGCACCTGTGACAGAAACGCTGGCCGGGACCGAGGTGGCGGAGGCCCACGAGGTCGAACATCTGGCTCGCCATTACGAAGATCGCTTGGACGAGGCGGGGTTCTTTTTCCCCGAAACAAAGGCCGAAGGGATGAAGACCAACCTGCGCAATATGTGGTCGCGCCTGCCGCTGACCCGTGCGGATGTGCAGATGCTGCACGGCATGATGCGGCAGGTGGTCCGCTGGAAAGACAAAAAAGCGGACTGAACCCTAGGGATCAGTCCGCAAGTCGGCCGGGCCGGACAGGGAGGAGAACCGGCGCCGGTTCTCAGGAGGGGATCAGTAGTTGCCGCCGTAGCCGCCGGTCTGCTTCGGAGGCGTGTAGGTCTTTTTGGGCGGGGTGTAGGTCTTCTTGGGCGGCGTGTACGTGTTCTGCGGCGGGGTGTAGGAACACTGGTAGTTCACCACGTAATCCTGATGAACCCAGTAGTACTGACCCTGATGCAAGACCTGAACCCAACCGTACTGGCGGTCATAGGTGTCCAAGGCATGGCAGGGCTGGAAGGTGCCGGCAACGGCGTAGTTCAGGCCGGGACCGGTGCGATAGTTCAGGTGGTTCTGACCAACCCAAGCTTGGTCGGCGGATGCGACAGAGGCGGTCAGGGCGGTGGCTGCAATAGCCGCAGAGATCAGGAAGGTCTTCATGGGTTTGTTCCTTTGGGTCTATGTACTTGGCTGGTCTATGAATGATGGTGGGCGCGTGTGAACCTGTACGCACAATTTACGGTCTTCAGTACCTTACCATAAGTCAGGCATTCCTGACCGACCAAGAAAATGAAGCCGACGCATCGGTTTTTCGAAGTGCAAACGGAAACGGACCGATCCGGTGGGATCGGTCCGCTGCAGGTCATGGCCGGTACGGGAGGAAACTCCGGCCTGGGGTGGGAGCGATCAGTAACCCCAGTTCTTGTGACCCCAATGCTTGTTCTTCTTCGGTGCCCAGTGGCAGGAATGACCCTGCAGGTGTTTGGCCGACACCCAGTAGTAGTTGTGGTTGAAGTAGACCTTTGCCCAGCCGTGCTTGTAGGCGACGATATGCACGGCGGTGCAGGGGTTGAAGGTGCCCAGCTTGTAGTAGTTGGTGCCGGGGCCGGACCGTGCGTTCAGGTGATAGTCACCGATCCAGGCCTGGGTGGCAGATGCGGCCGAAGCGGTCATTGCGGCGGCGGCGAGGACAGCGGAAAGAATGAACTTTTTCATGGTGTTGATCCTTTGATAAAGTCTTTGATCTGTAAGCTCTGAGGCTTGGCTGCGGGTCTTTGGGGTCTTCGTATTCTGTGACATCAATCTAGCGGTTCGGGGCATCCGCCATAAGTCAGGCATACCTGACGGAGGTTTTCCCGACCCTCTGCGGCCTCCGCCGATACTCTCCGCTCGGGCATCGCCGAGACAAAAAAAGCGGACCGATCCGGGGGGATCGATCCGCAAGGGAGGCCGGGCCGGCCAGGGAGGAGAAACCGGCACCGGGAGGGAGGAAGAGATCAGTAGTTGTAGTGCTTGTTGTAGTGCTTGTTGTGATGCTTCTTCTTGGGCGCCCAGTGGCAGGAATGACCCTGCAGGTACTTGGCCGACACCCAGTAGTAGTTGTGGTTGAAGTAGACCTTCGCCCAGCCGTGCTTGTAGGCGACGATATGCACGGCGGTGCAGGGGTTGAAGGTGCCCAGCTTGTGGTAGTTGGTGCCGGGGCCGGACCGTGCGTTCAGGTGATAGTCACCAATCCAGGCTTGGGTGGCAGATGCGGCCGAAGCGGTCATTGCGGCGGCGGCGAGGACAGCGGAAAGAATGAACTTTTTCATGGTGTTGATCCTTTGATAAAGTCTTTGATCTGTAAGCTCTGAGGCTTGGCGGCGGGTCTTTGGGGTCTTCGTATTCTGTGACATCAATCTAGCGGTTCGGGGCATCCGCCATAAGTCAGGCATACCTGACGGAGGTTTTCCTGACCCCGGGACGTCCGGTTGCAGGTCCTCAAATCCCCGTCTGCGACGCTTGAAGGCCCCCGGTCGGCGCTCTAGTGTCCCGGGCAACAATGCGGAGGCTGGCATGGCAGAGAAACGCAAGCTGTTCGAAGAAGTGGGCGACAAGGCACAGACCCCGGCCGCACCCACGGGGGGCATGATCGACGCGGGCAAGCGCGGGGCGCGCGGGCCTGTACGGCTTTGGCTGATGCTGTTGTTTGTGTTGGTAGTGGCGATGATCGCTGTGGGCGGATTGACCAGATTGACGGACTCAGGACTGTCGATCACCGAATGGCGTCCGCTGACCGGCGCGCTGCCTCCGATGAGCGCAGAAGCTTGGGGCGTGGAGTTCGAGAAGTACAAGCAGATCCCGGAATACCAACTGCAGAACGCCGGTATGACCCTGTCAGAGTTCCAGTTCATATATTGGTGGGAATGGGGGCACAGACAGCTTGGGCGGGTGATCGGACTGGTCTGGGCCATCGGTTTCTTTGGCTTTCTCGCGACGAAATCAATTCCGCCGGGCTGGAACGGTCGGCTGTTGGGCCTTGGCGTGCTGGGCGGCCTGCAGGGGGCCATCGGCTGGTGGATGGTATCGTCGGGTCTGGGTGGTGACAGGCTGGATGTGGCGTCTTACCGGTTGGCCACGCATCTTGGCCTTGCCTTTGTGATCCTCGGCTTTATCGCATGGTATGTTTACCGGCTGACCTATGAAGAACGCGCGCTGATGCAGGCGCGGCGCAGCGCCGAGCCCAAGCTGTTTTCTATGTCCACCGGCCTGCTGCACTTCAGCTTTCTGCAGATACTGCTGGGGGCTCTGGTGGCCGGGATCGACGCCGGGCGCAGCTACAACGACTGGCCGCTTATGGGCGGAGAATTCTTTCCGTCGAACGCGCTGGACTTTGAACCGCTGTGGCGGAATTTCTTTGAGAATGCCGGGATGGTGCAGTTCATCCATCGCATCGCAGGCTACCTGTTGCTGGCCTTCGGAATCGTGGTCTGGCGGCGGGCGCGCCGGTCGCCGAACAGGGATACTCGCTTTCGTTTCAATGCTGTACTTGCCGCCTTGCTCCTACAGGTTGCGCTGGGTATCGTCACGGTTGTGTATACTGCTCCTTGGCAAATCGCCATCCTGCATCAGTTGGGGGCGGTGGTCCTTTGGGCATTGATTCTGCGGGCGCGCTTTGCGGCGCGATACCCCGCACCACAAAGTATAAGAGGGACGGCCTGAATGGGTGCGTATGAAGAGTTGATGGCGTTCCAGCGCGATACAGAGGCGCTGGCACAGGTTGCAGGGCGTCTGAGCTGGGATCAGGAAACCATGATGCCGCGCGGTGCCGCCGACCAGCGCAGCGATGAACGCGCGGCGATGGAGGCGGTGCTGCACCAGCGTCGCACCGACCCGCGTGTCGGCGACTGGTTGGCGGCGATTGTCGAGGACGGGTTGGACCCGGTGGCACGGGCGCAACTGCGCCACATCCGCCGTAGCCATCAACGTGCGGTGCGCGTCCCCGAACGTCTGGCGTCCGAGATCGCGAGGCTGGTCAGCCGCAGCCACGTGATCTGGGCCGAGGCCCGCGCGGATGACGATTTCGCTGCCTTCGCTCCGGCGTTGAAAGAGGTGATCGCGCTCCGTCAGGAAGAAGGCGCAGCTTTGGCTGCGGGCGGCGATGTCTATGACGCGCTGTTGGAAGACTATGAACCCGGCGCCAAGGCGGCGGACCTCGAGGCGATGTTTGGCGCACTGCGACCGCGCCTTGTGGCCCTGCGCGAGGCGGTCCTGTCCAAGCCGCAGCCAAAGGGCCTGAGCGGGCCCTTTGACGAGGGGGGACAGATGAAGCTGGCGCGCCTCTTGGCCAAGACCTTTGGTTATGACATGAAACGGGGCCGCGTGGACAAGGCGGTACACCCGTTCAGTTCCGGTTCCGGTGATGATGTGCGGATCACCACGCGCACCATGCCACTGGAGCCTTTCAACTGCTTTTACTCCACCATCCATGAGGTCGGTCACGGCTGTTATGAGCAGAACATCGATACCCGCTATCGGCTGACGCCACTGGGAGCGGGCGTGTCGATGGGCGTTCACGAAAGCCAGAGCCGGATTTACGAGAACCAACTGGGCCGGTCACGCGCCTTTACCGGCTGGCTCTACCGCCAGATGCGCGACACTTTCGGTAACTTCGGTATCACCGATGAGGATGGGTTCTATGCCGCCGTGAATCAGGTACGGAACGGCTATATCCGGACCGAGGCGGATGAATTGCAATATAACCTGCACGTTCTTTTGCGGTTTGATCTGGAGCGCGCCCTGATCACTGGCGACCTGCTGGTCGACGATCTGGAGGCGGCGTGGAACGACCGGTTCAAGGCCGACTTCGGCTTTGCCGTCGACAAGCCATCCGACGGTGTCTTGCAGGATGTGCATTGGTCCGCCGGTCTGTTTGGATATTTCCCGACCTATTCGATGGGCAATGTCTACGCCGGGTGTCTGTATAAGGCCCTGCGTGTCGCGGTTCCCGATCTCGATGCGCAACTGGCGGAAGGGGACACCTCGTCCGCGACTGACTGGCTGAGGGACAACCTGCAGCAATATGGCGGGCTCTATACACCGCGTGAGGTCATCGAGAAAGCCAGTGGGGGCGCACCGTCCGAGGGGCCATTGCTGGACTACCTCGAGGAAAAGTTCACGGCGCTATACGGGTTGTGACACCAAAAAACGGGACGGGCATGACCCGTCCCGATGTAGCAGAAAGCGGCGGGCGGCGTGTGACACGCGCGCCCGCTTTTTTATATCAATCGGCTGCGTCGCCCTCTTCGGCGTCGTCCTCATCGCCCTGATCCGCGATCCATGCGACGGAGACCACGGTTTCACCCGCGCCGGTGTTGAACACCTTCACGCCGCCCGCGCTGCGCGACCGGAAGGAAATTCCCTCGACCGGCACGCGGATCGACTGGCCGGTTGAGGTCGCCAGCATGATCTGATCGTCCATTTCAACGGGGAAGGAGGCCACGATCTCACCGCCGCGCATGGATTTCTCCCATGCGGTGACACCCATGCCGCCACGGCCCCGGACCGGGTAATCGTGGCTGGACGACAGTTTGCCCAGACCTTTGGCCGTGATCGTCAGCAACAGGTTTTCCGCCGCCGACATCTGGGCGTACCGCTCTGGCGGCAACTGGCTGTTGGCGTTGCCCTCTTCCTCGTCGGGTGTGTCCGCATCGTCGGCCAGTCCAGCCATGGCGCGGCGCATCTTGAGATAAGAGGCGCGCTCATCGGATTCGGCCTCGAAATGTCGGATCACCGACATCGACACAACCTCATCGCCATTGGACAGACGCACACCGCGCACCCCGGTGGAGTTGCGCGAGTTGAAGACCCGCACCTCTGGCACAGGAAAGCGGATCGCCCGGCCGGAATTGGTCACCAGCATCACGTCGTCATCTTCAGAGCAGATGCGCGCATTGATCAGGCGGGTGTTCTCATCCTCGCCCTCGAATTTCATGGCGATCTTGCCGTTGCGTTTGACGTTGGTGAAATCCGACAAAAGGTTGCGCCGGACAGAGCCTTTGGAGGTCGCAAAGACGATCTGCAGATCGTCCCAGTCCTCTTCCGGACGGTCCACCGGCATGATCGCCGCGATGGACACGCCGGGTGGGATCGGCAGGATGTTGACGATGGCCTTGCCCTTGGATGTCCGCCCGCCCAGCGGCAGGCGCCATGTCTTGAGCTTGTAGGCCATGCCGTCCGTGGTGAAGAACAACAATTGGGTATGGGTATTGGCGACAAACAGCGTGGTGACCACGTCGTCGTCCTTGGTCGCCATGCCGGACAGGCCCTTTCCGCCGCGTTTCTGCGCGCGGAAATCGGCAAGCGCCGTGCGCTTGATATAGCCGGACTGGGTGACGGTGACGACCATGTCCTCACGCTCGATCAGGTCCTCATCTTCCAGATCGCCTGCCCAATCGGTGATCTCGGTCCGGCGCGGCACGGCGAATTCTTCGCGGATGGCGCGCATCTCATCGCCGATGATCGTCATGATCCGGTCGCGCGATGACAGAATGTCGAGGTAATCCTTGATCTTGGCGGCAAGGTCTTCGAGTTCGTCGGTGACTTCCTTTACACCCAGTTGGGTCAGGCGCTGCAATCGCAGTTCAAGGATGGCGCGGGCCTGTGTTTCGGACAGGTTATAGGTGCCGTCCTCATTGGCCTTGTGGGTCGGATCGTCGATCAGCGCGATATAGGGCAGGATTTCCTCTGCCGGCCAACGTCGTTCCATCAGTTTCACACGCGCTTCGGGCGCATCGGCGGATGAACGGATGGTCGCAACCACCTCATCGACGTTCGAGACCGCCACGGCCAGACCGCACAGGATATGCGAGCGTTCGCGCGCCTTGCGCAGCAAGTAGGCCGTGCGCCGCGCTACAACTTCCTCACGGAAGTCAATGAAAGCGCTCAGAAAACCGTAAAGCGTCAGTTGTTCAGGCTTGCCGCCGTTCAGCGCCAGCATGTTGCAGGCAAAGCTGACCTGCATCGGGGTGAAGCGGAAAAGCTGGTTCATCACCACTTCGGCGGTGGCGTCCCGCTTGAGCTCGACCACGACGCGCACGCCGTCACGGTCAGATTCGTCCTGAACGTGGGCGATACCCTCGATCTTTTTGTCGCGGGCGGCCTCGGCGATGCGTTCAATCATCGTCGCCTTGTTCACCTGATAGGGAATTTCGTCGATAATGATGGCGAAGCGGTCCTTGCGGATCTCTTCGATCCGCGTCTTGGCGCGGATAATGACGCTGCCACGCCCTTCAAGGTAGGCTTTTCGCGCACCGGACCGGCCAAGGATCACGCCGCCGGTGGGAAAATCCGGAGCGGGGATAAACTCGATCAGTTCCTCGATCGACAGGTCCGGGTTTTCGATCAGGGCCAGCGTGGCGTCGATCACTTCGCCAAGATTATGCGGCGGAATCCGCGTGGCCATGCCGACGGCGATCCCTTCAGCCCCGTTTACAAGGACGTTGGGATAGCGGGCGGGCAGAACCGTGGGTTCACGCTCCTTGCCGTCATAGTTGTCCTGAAAATCGACCGTGTCCTTGTCGATGTCCGTCAACAGGGCCAGCGCGGATTTCGCCAGACGGGATTCCGTATAACGCATGGCCGCGGGGCTATCGCCGTCCATCGAGCCAAAGTTGCCCTGACCGTCGATCAGCGGCAGGCTCATCGAAAAATCCTGCGCCATTCGAACAAGCGCGTCATAGATCGCGCTGTCGCCGTGCGGGTGGTAGTTGCCCATCACCTCGCCAACCGATTTCGCGGACTTCCGATAGCTCTTGTCGGGCGTGTAACCGCCATCGAACATGGCATACAGGATGCGCCGGTGCACAGGTTTTAGGCCATCGCGCAGATCGGGAATCGCACGGCTCACGATCACGCTCATTGCGTAATCGAGATAGCTGACCTTCATTTCGTCTTCGATCGAGATCGAGGGACCGCGCGGCTCTGGCCGCGTTTCTTCTTCGTTCTCAGGGGGTTCTGGCGTATCGCTCACGTATGGGGCCTGCTGCTTGTTCTGCCATATATTGTTGAGGCGGTTATATCAGAGACTATCTGTAGGGTGCAATGGTGGCGCGATAGGCGTGCTTTGGCAGCCACCGCATGACAGTGCTAACATACTGTTTTTATTGAAAAGTAAAGAATCTCTTGGCAGCATTTCCAGACGAGCTGACACAACGAGGTAAAAACCGATGCAGGAGTCCGAAACCGAACTGATGCTCAAGGGGTACGGCCTGACGACGGCGGAACTTTACTACCGAATGCCGGACTTCAAGAACGTCCTGAACACCTTTATCTGGCAGGAGTACGATCTTGCGCCCGACCATCCGAAACTCTTTGAGTTCATCGAATTCTGGCAGGATGAGATCGAAGGACCGCTACATTCGGTCCGGTTCACTCACCGCAAGATGATCTCAGCCGGGGAATGGCGCAATATGGTGGGTGAGTTCCGCTATCACTGAACCGGCTGGCAAAGAAGGGCGGCACACGCCCGAAAGCGACAGAGGGGCAACGCCCCTCTACCGCGAACGGGATCAGGGAATGATCCGGGTGTATTTCACGCCTTCCAGGGTTGCGCCGACGCGCAGGCCGGCCTGACCAAAGATCACCGCGATGACGGGGGCCAAGGACGTGGTGGTTTCAGCGGCCAACGTCTCACCGCGTTCGAGGACCGCGTATTTCAGGTTCGCGCCCGCCGCAAAGCCCGGAGAGCGGCGGAATGTCTGCAGGGCCTCATCGGTCATGAAGAACAGAACGTGCGAATACTGCTGCGCGCCAATTTGAAGACCGCCGCTGGCCTTGGCCACCGAGTAATAGTCCACCGTTGCACCACCAACGCGCAGCGCGCCACGGCCATAGCCGCCGCCAAAACCCAGACCGGCCTCTGTCACCACGGGCATGACCAGCAGGCCCACGGCTTTTGCGGACAGGTCGCGGGTGGCAGGGTAGTCGCCATAAAGCTTTGAGAGTGTCTGGTCGACACGGGCGTCGATACGCGCGTCGCCGTTGCTGCCCACGCCGTTGCAGGCGCCCAGCAGGGCGGTCGCGCCCAAGCCAAAGGTCACGTTTCGTCTGGTGAGTGTCATGGGTCCGCCTGTTTGTTGATATGCCTCATGATCCGGCTGTTTCGCCGGTTGCGCCGCAATATAGGTGCAGGCGCAAGAATTGTCACGATATCTTGTAGTCTCTCGGCGACGCTTTGCCGTGTTCCAATCAGCCGTTCAGCAATCGCGCCGCAGCGGGTGCGAAATAGGTCAGCACCCCGTCGCAGCCCGCGCGTTTAAAGCTTGTCAGGCTTTCCATCATGGCTTTCTCGCCATCGATCCAGCCGCGCTCACCCGCGCCCGCAATCATCGCGTATTCACCGGACACCTGATAGGCAAAGGTTGGCGCGCCGAACATCTCATGCGCGCGGCGGCAGATGTCCAGATAGGGCATACCCGGTTTGACCATGATCATATCCGCGCCCTCGGCGAGATCGCGAGCGATCAGCCGCATCGCCTCATCCGAATTGCCGGGGTCTTGCTGATAGGTTTTCTTATCGCCCTTCAGGGCTCCGCTGGCCCCCACAGCATCGCGGAACGGCCCGTAAAAGGCAGAGGCATATTTCGCGGCATAGCTGAGCAGCAGAACGTTCTGATGGCCCGCGCCCTCTAGTGCCGTGCGAAGCGCACCGATGCGGCCATCCATCATGTCCGACGGGCCGATGATATCCGCCCCTGCATTCGCCTGGGATAGCGCCTGTTTCACTAGCGCCTCGACGGTGCGGTCATTGACGATTTCGCCATCTTCGACAAAGCCATCGTGCCCGTTGGTATTATAGGGGTCCAGCGCGACATCGGTCATCACCGCGATGTCCGGCACCGCCTCCTTGATCGCCCGCGTGGCGCGGTTGGACAGGTTGTCGGGGTTCCAGGCCTCGGCGCAATCTTCGGTCTTTAGCCCCGGATCGGTGTAGGGAAACAGGCAGATCGCCGGGATGCCCAAGGCATGCGCATCGGTTGCTGCCTCGACCACCTTATCGACTGACAGCCGGTTGACACCGGGCATCGAGGTGATGGGTTCCACCATGCCCTCACCGTCGCGCACGAAGACCGGCCAGATGAAATCGGCCGGGCTCAGCGTGGTTTCCTGCACCAGCGCGCGGATCGCGGGGGTGCGGCGCAACCGGCGCAGGCGGGTGGCGGGGTAGGGGGCGAGGGTCGGCTGCATCTGACTGGTCCTTCTCGGCGTTACCTTTGGGTGACACGGAATTTCGCAGGCGACAAGCCCATTGCAGCCGGGGCAGGTGCAGGCCATAAGCGGATCGCTGGGGCTAAAACAACCGGGAAGAGAGCAGGCATTGGACTGGTACAGCACCGTTTTCGAAGTCATCGACATGCGGTCCTTTTCGAACCTCTGGTTCTGGGTCATGCTGGCGGTGCTGTGGTCCTCGACCAGCCACTGGGTGCTTGGCGTCCCATTCGACATGGTGGCGCGCGCGCGGCGCGCCGGCGGTCAGGCGGCAGAGGATCTCGAAGACCTTGTGCGGATCAACACCAACCGCCTGCTTTTCATTGTCGAGGAATCCGGGCTGTGGATCGTGGCGATTGGCTCTGCCTTTTTGACCGCAGCGGCGATCCTCGGGTTCATTTACTGGGTAGAGTTCGCTCAGGCCGTCTTTATGCTGGCCTTTCCGATGATGTTCGTGGGGCTTCTGAGCATCAATTCAGCCCGGCGTATTCAGGCTGGCCAGAACTCGGGTGAGGCGCTGTGGCGCCGGTTGCGGCTGCACCGGATGATCACGCAATTCATCGGCGTGGTGTCGATCTTTTTCACCGCGCTCTGGGGCATGTACATGAACCTGACGGTGCTGGCGTTCTGAACGCCCCTTTGCCCGCCGTTGAGTGTACACCCTGTGCGCGGTTGACGTGACGCGCCCGGCGCGCCATGTGAGCCTTCATGACAGAACAGCGTATCATCATGGGCGGCGCGCCCGAGGGCTATGATGCCCGTCTGGTGCTGCGTGAGGTGGAGCGGGCCAAAGGCCCCGTGATCCACATCGCGCGTGACGACAAGCGGTTGGCGGCCATGCGTGATGCGCTGGCCTTTTTTGCCCCGGACATGCCGGTGATGGTCTTTCCTGCGTGGGATTGCCTGCCCTATGACCGCGTGTCCCCCAATGCCGACATCTCTGCCGCGCGCATGGCGACACTTGCGACGTTGGTGCACGGCGGGCCATCGCATTTTGTCCTTCTGACGACGCTGTCCGCCGCGATGCAGTTTCTGCCTGCCCGCAATGTGCTGCGCGAGGCTGCCTTTACCGCGCGCGTTGGTGATCGCGTGGATGAGGCAGGGTTGCGCGCCTTCCTTGTGCGCATGGGGTTCAGTCAGGCCCCAACGGTGACGGAACCCGGTGACTACGCCGTACGTGGCGGCATCATCGATATCTTCCCGCCGGGGGATGGCGGGCCGGTGCGGCTGGATTTCTTCGGCGACGTTCTGGACGGCGCGCGGCGGTTCGACCCTGTCACACAGCGGACAACGGAAAAGCTGGAGATGGTGGAACTGGCGCCCGTCTCAGAGGTTATCCTTGATGACGCGGCGATCACGCGGTTTCGTCAGAACTATCGGATCGAGTTTGGCGCGGCTGGCACCGACGATCCGCTCTACGAGGCGGTCAGTGCGGGGCGTAAGCATCAGGGAGTGGAGCACTGGCTGCCCTTCTTCCATGAGCGGTTGGAAACCCTGTTCGATTACTTGCCTGATGCGCCGGTGCTGATGGACGATCAACTGACGCCGTCACGCCTTTCGCGGTGGGATAGCATCGCCGACCAGTACGATGCGCGTCGACACGCAATGAGCCAGAAAAAGTCACTGGGCAGCACGGTGTACAAGCCGATCCCGCCAGAGACCCTGTATCTGGACGACAAGACGTGGATCCATGCCCTGGGCGCGCGGCGCGAAGTGCAGTTCCACCCTCTGCCGCAGGCGTCCGGTCCGGGTGTTGTGGACGCAGGCGGGCGCATCGGGCGCAATTTCGCGCCAGAACGGCAACAAGAAAGCATCAGTCTTTTCAAATCGTTGGCTGACCATATCAAGCTTTGTATGCAGGATGGCCCAGTCGTCATCGCCTCTTATTCCGAAGGCGCGCGTGAGCGTCTGACCGGGTTGATCGAGGATGAGGGACTGGCCGAGGCGATCCCCGTCACCAACGGTACGCGGATCGGCAAGCGTGGTTTGCATCTGGCGGTCTGGTCGCTGGAGGCCGGGTTTGTTGCGCCTTGGGAAGAGGCGCGCGTCACGGTCATTTCGGAACAGGACGTTCTGGGCGACCGGCTGATCCGCCAACCCAAGAAACGCCGCAAGGCAGAGAACTTTCTGACAGAGCACCAATCGCTCGCCCCCGGTGATCTGGTTGTCCACGTCGATCACGGGATCGGCCGTTACATGGGGCTGGAGGTGGTGACCGCAGCCGGGGCGGCGCATGAATGCCTGCTGCTGGAATACGCCGAAAATTCAAAACTCTACCTACCGGTCGAGAACATCGAACTGTTGTCCAAATACGGCCACGAAGAGGGCCTTTTGGACAGGCTGGGCGGCGGCGCGTGGCAGGCCAAGAAGGCCAAGCTGAAGGAACGCATCCGCGAGATGGCCGACCGGCTGATCCGCATCGCGGCAGAGCGCGCCCTGCGCAAGGCACCGATCATGGACCCGCCGCCGGGGGCCTACGAAAGCTTTGCCGCGCGGTTCCCCTATCAAGAGACGGACGACCAGCTAAAGGCCATCGAGGATGTCATGGAAGACATTCACTCTGGCCAGCCGATGGACCGGCTGATCTGTGGTGACGTTGGTTTCGGCAAAACAGAGGTTGCGATGCGCGCGGCCTTTGTCGCGGCCATGTCGGGTGTTCAGGTGGCGGTGATCGCGCCGACGACCCTGTTGGCCCGTCAGCACTACAACAGCTTTGCAGAACGGTTCCGGGGCTTTCCACTGCAGGTATCGCCGCTCTCGCGTTTTGTCTCGCAGAAACAGGCGGCCCTGACCCGCGACGGCATCTCCAAAGGCTCGGTCGATATTGCCGTTGGCACCCACGCCTTGCTGGCCAAAGGCATCCGCTTCAACAACCTCGGCCTGTTGATCATCGATGAGGAGCAGCGCTTTGGCGTGCAGCACAAGGAGCGGCTGAAACAGTTGCGCTCTGACATCCACGTGCTGACCCTGACAGCGACCCCGATCCCGCGCACGCTGCAACTGTCCCTGACCGGGGTGCGCGATCTGTCGATCATCGGCACGCCGCCCGTCGACCGTTTGTCGATCCGCACTTATGTCAGCGAATTTGATCCGGTCACCATCCGCGAGGCGCTGCTGCGCGAGCATTATCGCGGCGGCCAGTCCTTCTTTGTGGTGCCGCGCCTGACCGACTTGCCAGAGGTCGAGGAATTCCTGAAAGAGCAGGTGCCAGAGGTAACTTACGTGGTCGCCCACGGCCAGATGGCGGCGGGAGAGTTGGACGACCGCATGAACGCATTTTACGACGGCAAATACGACGTGCTGGTGGCGACAACCATCGTGGAGTCGGGGCTTGATATCCCGACGGCCAACACGATGGTGGTGCATAGGGCCGACATGTTCGGTCTGTCGCAGCTTTACCAGATCCGGGGCCGCGTTGGCCGCTCCAAGACCCGCGCCTATGCGTATCTCACGACGAAACCGCGCGCCAAGCTGACCACGACCGCCGAAAAGCGCCTGCGCGTTCTGGGCAGTCTGGATACGCTGGGGGCCGGGTTCACGTTGGCCTCACAGGACCTCGACATTCGCGGGGCGGGCAACCTGCTGGGTGAGGAGCAATCCGGCCAGATGCGCGACGTGGGCTATGAACTGTACCAGTCCATGCTGGAAGAGGCGATTGCCAAGATCCGCGCCGGTGAAATGGAAGGCTTGTCAGAGGGCGATGACCGATGGGCACCGCAGATCAACCTTGGTGTGCCGGTCCTGATCCCCGAGACTTTCGTGCCCGATCTGGACGTGCGGCTGGGCCTGTATCGCAGGCTGTCGAGCCTGACGACCAAGGTCGAACTCGAAGGGTTTGCCGTCGAACTGATCGACCGCTTCGGCAAGCTGCCGCGTGAGGTGAACACCTTGTTGTTGGTGGTGCGGATCAAGGCCATGTGCAAACGGGCCGGGATTGCCAAGTTGGACGGGGGGCCAAAGGGGGCCACGATCCAGTTCCACAACGATAAATTCGCCTCACCTCAGGGACTGGTGGAATTCATCACCGCGCAGGACGGGTTGGCCAAAGTCAGGGATAACAAAATCGTCGTGCGTCGGGATTGGACGCGTGACAAGGACAAGATTCAGGGGGCCTTTGCCATCGCTCGGGATCTGGCGGAGAAAGTCGTGGCGGCGAAAAAGCGGGCCAAGGCCTGAGGTTCAAAACACCGGCTTAATTCTTCACTCGGTGTTAATTATCTGCGGGTATGCCGTGCTCCACGACCTCTGGAGGCCCGTCATGACCCCATCTGAGCGCGCGTTGCTGGACCTGATCGATCACCCGGTGTTTTGCATCGAACCGGATCTGGCGGGTGTTCCGCGTTATGGCGCAATCAATTTGGTCGCCAGAACGGCTCTTGGTCGGGAAGAACACCAGATCCTTGGCCGCTCGGCGGCGGAACTTTATCCCGGCCCGCTTGGCGAAATTGCCCAAGAACATCACAGAGAGGCGCTGCGCGACGGCAATCAGCGCCGCTATGAGGTCGTGCTGCCCATGCCACAGGGGGAGCGGTGTTTTCGCACGACTCTGACCCCGGAAAAGGATGCCTTGGGCCGTGTAACGCGGCTGATCGGGACGTCGCTCGACATTTCAAGCCAGAACACGATGGTCAGCGTCAGTGCCGATGCGGAAAGGCTGGCCGCCGAGCTTGAGGATTTTGTCTATCTCGCGGCGCATGACCTGCGGGCTCCCATCCGAAATGTCGGCACGATTGCAGAAATCCTGCGCGAAGATTTTGTCGATCATGGCGATGGCAAGCTAGAATTGATCGAAATGCTGGGGGAGATGGCCGATAAGACAAAGGTTCTGATCGGCGATGTGCTGGCCCATGCGCAGGCCACTGCGGCGACCGCCGAATGGGTGCATTTCGACTTTGAGGATCTGGTCTGGCGCATCATGCAAATGCTTGACCCTATGGGTCGGGTCAATTGGAGCGCCCCGCCGATCACCATTGATGGGGACCGCGCAACGACGCAGATCGTGTTGCGAAACCTGATCGACAACGCCTTGAAATACGCCCACCCCGCCGAAAACTGGCAGGATGAAGACTCCGCCCTTGAACTGCGGTTTGACGTGATTTCGACGCAGGAAGGGACATACAGCGTGTTGATCGACGACAATGGCATCGGGTTCAACGACCTGAACCGAGAGGTCAAACCATCATCCAGCGGGGGCTTTGGGCTCATGGCGGTTCGGCGCTTGTTGGGACGGCGCGGCGGGGAGTTGACCGTCGGGAACAAACCCGGCGGCGGCGGCGCACGTCTGGCGTTCATGCTTCCGGGGACATGTATCGGCCTGCACAGAGAGCGGTTGCGCGCCACGGCGTGATCGACGTTTACCACGGATCGAAAGCCTGTTCGTCAGCAATGGCGCGGTTCGGCATTCTTGCCGATCTGCAAAAGCGCTTCGGCCATTTGCCGATTCTGCGTTATCCTGCTGTAGATGAGTATTGATCCCGGTGAATTTTCATGACGTTTCTGGCCCGTTTGACGACCTGTCTTTGCCTTGCTGCACCGACCGCTTTTGCTCAGGATTTGCCGCTTGGTCCAAGATCGGATTTTGGCAAGGTCGTTCTGACCGACACGCAGGCGGCCGGGGGCGATGGGCCGATCACGCTGGAACAGATGATCGGCGGCGCGTTCGATTCCGAACCGGCCTATCTGTACCCGGAGGTGTCCGGCTATCGAAAGCTGGGTCGCGCAGTGGGTCGTCTGAACGTGCTGAGCAGCCTTGGCACCGGCGTTTGCACGGCGTTCATCATTTCCGACACGCATCTGATGACCAATGGCCATTGCTTTGACCACAAGGGAGAGACGATCCAGGCAGTGTCCTTCATCGCCGGATATGTCGAGACCGGCATCAAAGAAGGGACGATGACCTATGCGGTCAATCCGGTCCCGTTGGAACTCAGCGAGTCCGACGATCTGGACTATGCCATTCTCGAAGTGTTCGGCAAACCCTCGCGAGAGTGGGGGGAATTGCCACTGTCTGCCTTTGCCTTTGACGCCGAGGCGCATGTTGGCCTGCCCCTGATCATCATTGGCCACCCGGCCCGGATGGCGCAGCACATCAGCCGCAAGGATTGCCGCGTGGCACAGCGCAATCCGCTGGCAGAGAACCGGCTGCGGCACACTTGCGACACCTTGGGCGGCAATTCAGGCTCGCCTGTCATTGGCGCGGATGACCGCAAGGTGATTGCGCTGCACCATGCCGGTGACGCCAAGAACGGCGTGAACTTCGCGGTGCCGATTGCCTTGATCGCCGAACGCTCTGCCATCGTGGCCAAGCTGCTGGACCGGCCTGCGCCGAAACCGGATACCGTCAACGCCGATCTGGCCGAGCAGATGGCGGCGCTGGCAAAACAGGCAGAGGATGCCCGTGAGGCGCGTGAAACGGCGGCAGCACAACTCGCCGCGTTGGTAGCGCGGCAGGCCGAAGCCACCGAATCTGCCGAACAGGCGCGCAGGGCGATGGATGCTTATCGTCAGGCCTTGGCCGAACAGGACCTTGATGCCCGGATCACGCTTTTGCAGGCGGTGAGCGATGAATTTTCCGGGACCGTGGCTGCGGATCTGGCGGTTGGGTCTATTGGCGATGCGCGCCGCACGCTTGACCAACGCGCAGAGCAGGTCGCGGCAATTGCCGGGGCGAAGGCGGCCGAGGATGAGCGTAAGCGTCTCGCTCAGGAAAAGACCGAACTGCTCAAGGCTTTGGAAGAGGCGCGAGCGCTGGCAAAAGCCAAATCCGACGCATCCGGTTTACGCCATCCTCTTTTGGAGCTGTCTGCCCAATCCGGTCAGGACCGCAACACCCTGCTGACGAAGGTTTGGGCATCGCAAAAATCTAATATCTCAAAGCTTTACATGGCGCGCACCGTGGTCGCCGCGCGTGGTGACGAGGTGGCGATAGAAAGGTTGCTGGACGCGGCAACAGCCCGTCTGCAGAAGACCGCAGACAACGACAACTGACGCGATAGACCCGAAGGATCACTCTTGCGGCGTCATTTCCAGTCGGAGCGTATCCAGCAGGCGCTGTGCCTTTGCCCGGATGTCGGTGTCCGGGTCAGTAGAGGCCAATTCATCAAGTGCATCCACCAGATCGGCGGGATCGGAAGCAAGCAACGCGTCCAGGAGGAGATGAGGTGTTGGGCCCGCCCCCTTGGCCGGCGCGGGCGAGGCGGTCAACAGGCTGCTGGCGGCCAGAACCCGGGACATGCGGATCGCATAGTTGACGCCCGCTTTGGCATCGGCTGATGTGTGAAAACCAACAATCAGACCTGTCGTCGGGTCGAACAATGGGGCCGCCGAGTCGCCACCCAAGGTGTCGCAGCCATGCGCCAAAAAGTCGTTTTTTGTGCGAGTCCCCTCAACGACAATGCACCCTTCCCGAGAGACTTGCTTGGCTTCTCCAAGCGGGTGCCCGATCAACCAAAGCGGTGTTCCCACAGGCACCTCATAGTCGCCCAGTCCGACAGCACCGTACTTGGCCGTCGGGTTGCCATTGACATTGAGAACGGAATAGTTCAGGTCGTTGTTGACCTCCAGCGGGATCGGATCGACCGTGTACCGGTCGACGGAATCGGTAACGTTCTGATCGGTGAACCCGGCAACAAACTGGGCATTTATGGTTTTGTTGTCGCCTCGTCCGGGAACGCAATAGTCCGCGGTCAGAACCCGGTCACCTTCGATTAGAACAGCGGTGCAAAAGCCGGTCGTGCCGTTGTCAAACAGCATGTCGATCCGCCCGACAGCTCGGCCCAAGAGCGCGATGGCCGATTCCGGCGCGTAGTCAGAGATCGGCTCGCGGTTGTTTTCGCCAATGGGTCGGGCCGCTGCGATCAGGGGAAAAAGGGTCACAGTGGCTGTCAGTGCCAAAATGAAACGCATCTGAATTCCTTTCGTCACATCGGATCGATTGGTGTCATCATAGGCGAGGGGTTCGCGCCGGACCAAGCCGAAAGGTCGCCCAAGACCGGCGGGGCACGTCAGTAGGGTAGTTGGTCGAGCCGCTGTTCCGGGTCCGACATCGCGAGAAGACCGACATAGCCACCGTTGACCTGATCCATCATCGCCGACCGGCTGCGGGAACTGCCGCTGGGGACATCGTAGACACAGCTTTCGCCGGTCATGTCGTTGGTGATTACCTCGACACTGTCACCCCAGTTTTCAGTCTTCCAGTTGATAAAGTTCTCGGCCCAGTAGGTGGTTTGCTGCACGGCGCTTGCATCCGCTGCCCATGACTTTTCATTAGCGCAGGCCCGGCGAAAATCACGTTCGGACACCCGGATGCCGCTGCTGCGCAGCGGGCCGACTCCAATGCCCCAGCGACCCGCCTGATCGACGGTCTCGACATACATCATCCGGTCGGGCGGGGTGCGCAGCATGGCCGCCATCAGCGAGGGCTTCAGGTGTTCGCCATCCTCAAACCCTCGGTTCTGCATCAGGTCCTCTATGGTGCGGGCCAAGGTCTCCATCGCCAGTCCATAAGCGCGGGTGACGGTTTCATCGCTGTATTGCCCCCGGTTGACCTGCAATGACGGGGCATGAAATCCCAGCCGCGCGGTCGGGTGCATGACGCGCCATTTATACAGACCGCTTTCGTGGGCAAAGAAACTGCCAGCCATGAAGAGCAACGCACAGGCGCTTTCACAGGTGGCGCGGGCCTCCAGCCTGGTCCCGATACCGTCTTCGCGCAGGACAGCGGCAAGCTTCAGCGCCTCTGAAATCGCGCCCCCCGGGCTGTTGAGACAGATCACCGAAACGCCGTACTGACCTTGACTGCGCCAGCCTTGGATCGAGTTGCGCAAGGTTCGCGCCATGCGATCGCTGTCACCCGATGCAAACTGGCCGGTGATCCGATGTGTGCAGGGGATGGCAGGATCTGCGGCCTGGATGTCGAAAGCGTTATTGGTCAGGCCGATGACCTGAAGATCGGCGGCCTGCACGGGCAAGGCGAGAAACGTAAAAAGGCAAAGGGTAAAACGAAACATGAAATGACCTCCGAAAAATTGGGGTGCATCTGGAGTGTGCCGCGCCGGGGCCGTTGCGTCAAATCCTGCGTGCATCGTGGGCCGTTATCAGTAGGGAAGCTGTACCAACGGGGTTTGAGGCGGCAGGAAGTCCGTCTGGGCAAACTGGCCGTACCCGACGTCGGACAAAAGATAAGTGTTAGATCCTAGGGCCGGGATCGGAAAATCGCAGGTGATGCCGCTGTATTCGTCGAGCACGACCATCACATTCTTGCCAGAGTTTTCGTGTTGCAGAACCGCCGCGTCTGGGTAGGTCGCGCCGATGGCACTGGCATCGGCCCGCCATTTGACGCGATTGATACATCCCTGTTCAAAGGCCGTCATATCCAGCTTGGCGTCCTGTGCCAGTGGTCCGATCCGGATGTTCCAGCGGCCCGCTTGATCGACAGTTTCGATGTAGAACATCCCTTCGGGCGGTGTGACCAGCATCTCTGCCAGCAGCGACGGCGACATATGCTCACCGTCCAGAAAGTCTCGGTTCTGCACAAGGTTGCGCAGGGTGACGGCGATGGTTTCCATGGCAAGGGCGTAAGAGCGTGAAATCTCTTCGCCGCTATACTGTCCGTCTTGCAGGTTCAGGGAAGGGGCGTGAAACCCCAGTCGGGCGGTTGGATGCATGACCCGCCATTTCATCGGCCCGCTCTCAAACGCTTGGAAGCTGCCCGCCATAAACACCAGTGCGCAGGCGCTTTCGCAGACAGAACCGGCCTCCAGCTTGGTGCCAATGGCCTCGCGGCGCAGCGTATCGGCAAGGATCAGCGCCTCGGAAATCAACCCTCCGGGGCTGTTCAGGCAGATGACGGCCTTGCCGTAGTTTCCTTGTGCGCGCCACCTGCCAATCGAGTCGGTCAGCTCCCGCGCCATCGCTGCGCCGTCACCGCGTTCAAACCTACCGGAAATGTGGTGTGAGCAACCGATCGCAGGGTCGGCCGTCTGGATCGCATAGGCATTGTTGGTCAGCCCGGTAATGCGCAGTTCGGCTGCGTTCGCAGGGAGGGTGAAAATACTGAAAAGAACGAAAATCAATCGCAACATCAGGGGACTCCTGTCAAACTTCAGACCAGTTTGATCAGTAGGACAGAGGCCCGTCAAACGATGATCCGGCAGGGGGACAGTTTGATATTCGGGCGGATGCCATGGTTGACGGCGGCACCTGCGCCAACAGAGGGTATGCCATGCGGATCGCCAGCCTGAACGTCCAGAACCTGCGCTTGATGCCCGGGGATACGCTTTTTGGCGCGCGCAACAGGGATGACGAAGAGGACCCGGCACTGGACGCTGCTGACCGTCGGTTGACGGCGCAGGTGCTGGGCCGGGCGAATGCGGATATCGTGGCCCTGCAAGAGGTCTTTGATGAGAACAGTCTGGATGTCTTTCACGACCGGGTGCTGACAAGGGTGACCGCTCCCTATCCGTGGCGACTTTGCCTGCCGGGCAACGATGGCCGCGGGCTGGACGTGGCGGTGATGTCGCGGCGGCCTTGGGATAAGGCGATAAGCCACGCTGACCTGACCTGTGCCGATCTAGGCTTGATCCCGCCCGAGGGGATGGACCCGGCGCAGCCTGTCTTTCGCCGTGACTGCCTTGAACTGCACTTTGACGCGTTGACGCTGTTTGTCGTGCATTTCAAGGCACCGACACCGGACGCGGCAAAGGCATGGGCCGTGCGGCGGCTGGAGGCGCAGGCCGTCGCTCATCTGGCGGCAGGGGCGGGGCCATTGTGGCTGGTGGCGGGGGACTTGAATGAACCCCTTGGGGACAAGCGCGCGGTGGCCCCGTTGGAGGCATTGGGAGAAAACCTGATGCAGCGCCTGCCAGAGGCGGATCGTTGGACCTATTTCCACCCCACCACCCAACGATGCGATACACCTGACGGCTTGATCGCCTCACATGCGCTGGCGGAAAGGCTGACGGATCGTCGCCCCGAGGTAGTGCGTGTCGGGCTGGGTCTAGAGAGTGACCTGTTGTCCGCCTCGCGCCTGTCCGGCGTCGGCGTCCATCGTCCACATGCAAGCGATCATGCCGCGGTGGTGATGGATTTGGAGGGGTTATGAAGTGGTGTCCACGCGTGGACAGGTTAGGGGGTATGCAAGATCAAAGGGTTACGGGGACGTTTTCACATTCCGGTAACGGATAGGCCCTAAGGAAGTTCCGGTTTGGGGGGTGGCACGCGCAGAGTCTGGACCTCTTCGCCGGGGCATCCGTTCGGGAGTTCGAGGCAGTCGCATTTATGCGCAATCGGCGCGGCAGCTTGGAGCCCGAGTTCCGTCAAAACCCTGGCCTCGTGTGCTCGGCACTGGGCCAGTGTAAGATCCGCCAGTCCGCCAAGAGTCGGAATCTTGGCGCAGGCGTTACGGATCATCGAGCTCTCCACCTCCGGAAGGTTAGCGAGACGCCGCAGTTCTTCCATTTCAAGGGCTGTCTGGCAGGCATCGTGAATCTCCAGTGCGGTTACGCTGACGATAGTCAATGCGCCGACAACAGGCACGCTTTCGAGGGGCATTGACGCAATATTTCGGGTGGCATTCACACCAGAGCGTTGAACGATCCTAGCTGATACCGTGTCGATCTTGTCGAGCGCTGTTGTGGGAAGTCGGGGCTCCTTGCGCAGTGTGGTGAGGTCTGTTGACGTTTCCAAAAGCGCGTTGGAGGTTTTCTGTAACTTCGTCCTGGCGGTGTCGAGGCTCGCTTTCGACTTGGCTAGTTCAAGCCCGAGTTTGCCCGCCTTGCGTTCTTGCGCATCCAGACTGGTCTGCAACTGGGCTATGCGCGCTTTGCTCTTTTTGCCGTCCAGTTCCAGTTGTTCGGAGCGCGTTCGTTCGGCCTGCAATTGGCTCCGCAAGTCATCAGAGCGCGATTTGGTTGCCTGTCTTTCCGCTTCCAGTTTTTCTGCACGTCGCGTGGCGTTCCTTTCGCTTTCACGTGCCTCCGCCAATTCCGAAACTGCCGAAACGGCAGGTTGGATCGCAAGTCGTTGCGCTGCGGCGAGCATCAGGTTGGCGAGTGGTGCAAAGGCAAGGGTGAGAAGGTTGAAACCAAGAGCGCAGACCACGACCCACAATATGGCCGCAGTTTTGGTAAGCCTGAAAAGACCCTTCAGTCCTGTGAGCATTTTTCGTGCAGGCTCCAGTAAGTCTCGTCCTTGGTCAGTGCACCGTTGAAGGCATGGCCCGTCAGGGCGCTTGTTCCGGTTTTGGAGGAATGACAGGGGGCATCGGAATGTGCCAGCAAGAGCGCAAAGACATCTGGATTGGTCGTGTAGTAGGCCACCGTAATCAGGGGGGTCACGTTGTCATCCCTTTTGGCGTCGACATCCGCGCCAGCGGCGATCAATCGCTGTGCGATGGCCAGTTCGTTGGTCTTGTTTTGGGGGACCACGTGCAGCGCGGTGTTTCCATCAAAGTCGGTTTCACCAATTGCGGCGCCTGCCTTCAGGAGAACCTCGATTTCCGGAAGGTCCGCGCGCTCTGTCGCGCGATGCAGCGGTTCGCGCCCCTTGCTGTCATCAGCATCCGGATCAGCCCCCCCAGCAAGCAAGGCCGCGAGGATCGGTGCCGAATTCGGACGGTCGGAAGCCAAATGCAGGGCGGTATCGGCGCAGGTTCCAGTGTAACAGGTGTCAGGCGGGATCCGTTTGTCTACCTCGCTGCCCCATACCAGAAGGTAGGAAACCACGGCGCTGTACGAAGAGTCCCGTGCAGCATGGTGTAATGGGGTCAGGCCCTCGACCGTGGTCAGAGAAACATCCGCACCAAGTTGCAGCAAAGCGAGAACGGTCTCTGGGCGTGCGGTACTGGCGGCAAGATGAAGCGGAGTTTCCCCAGTCTCTGTCCGTTCTGTCAGGCCGCGGTCCGATGCCAGGCAAGTTTGCACATCCTGCACTTGTGCTGTTTCCCAAAATCCGGGTGTGAGCCAAACGGGGCAATCTGCGGCGACGGCCAAGGATGCAAAGGAAACACCGACGAAAAAAGAAGATAGAAACAGGTGCTTGTAGCGCATGAAAGAACTTTCGAAAAACCAGGCGGGGGCAAGCACCAAGGTGAGGGAGGAGCGCAAGTCATGTCAATGGCCGGGACAGAAAAGAGGCGCGCCTTTGTGCGGCGCGCCTCTGGTCAAAAAGTGCTTTAGGGGTCAGGCCCGCCGACGACGCCCGCCCGTACGGCCTGCACGTCCGCGGCCCTCATGCCCGGCCTTTGGGGCCTGACGGTTGAACTCGATCCATGCAGCCCCGCCGTCGTCCTGATTCATCAGGAAATTGGCGGCGCGGATCGCCTCCATCTCTTTGCCCGGACGGGCTTTGGTGGACCCCATGCCAAAGAGCGTGACAAAGGTCTCATCGTCGATGTCTTCGGGCAGGATGATGCCAGCGGCGGCAATCTCGGCCTTTTTCTCGGCGATCTTGGCAGCATTCACGGGCAGGGCGACCGGGTTCATGATCGCCGATGTCATGCCTGCGCCCATCGCCATCGGCAGAAAGGCGTTGTTGATGCCGTGCCGGTTGGGCAGGCCAAAGCTGATGTTCGACGCACCGCAGGTTGTGTTCACGCCCAGTTCATCCCGCAACCGGCGGACAAGAGTAAAGACCTGATGCCCGGCCGTGGCCATCGCGCCAATCGGCATGACCAGCGGATCAACCACGATGTCATGCGCCGGGATGCCGAAATCCGCCGCGCGCTCGACGATCTTTTTCGCCACGGCAAAGCGGACCTCGGGGTCTTCGGAAATGCCGGTGTCGTCGTTCGAGATCGCCACCACGGGCACGTTGTATTTCTTGACCAGCGGCAGCACCAGTTCCAGCCGCTCTTCCTCACCTGTGACAGAGTTCAAGAGCGGGCGGCCCTCGGCGGCGGCAAGGCCGTTTTCCAACGCGCCGGGCACCGAACTGTCGATGCACAGCGGGGTATCGACGACCTTTTGCACAACCTCGACCAGCTGTTTCATTAGCGTCGGCTCGACAAAGTTGTTGTCGGCGTAGCGCGGGTCCTCGGCCATCTTGTTGGAAAAGACAGCGCCCGAGTTGATGTCCAGAATGCTGGCCCCGGCGGCGGCCTGGGCGATGGCATCTGCCTCGACCCGGCTGAAATCACCGCGTTCCAGTTCTTCGTTCAGGATCTTGCGCCCCGTGGGGTTGATCCGCTCACCGATCACGCAGAAAGGCTCGTCAAAGCCGATCACGGCGGTTTTGGTTTTCGACTCGACGATGGTGCGGGTCATAACACGTCTTCTCCTGTCAGGCGGTCAAGCGCGAGCTCAAGCGCGGGGTCGTTGAAATCCTGAATAGTGATCTGCGCGCCGTGGCGGCGCAGGTCGGCGTCGGACAGGCCAGACCGCAGGCCGACCGTATGAACGCCAGAGGCCGCAGCGGCGCGCATCCCCGAGGCACTGTCTTCAAAGGCGATGGCGTGCTGCGCGGGCACGTTCAGCGCACGCAGGGCCGCCAGATAAGGCTCTGGATCGGGTTTGCCGCGGGCGCATTCCTCACCGATGATGATGGCCTCGAACGCGTCGGACAGGCCGATGGCACCTAGCATGGCCTCGGCGTTGTTGCGGTTGGCGTTGGTGACAACGGCAACCGCCCAGCCCGCGTTCTTGGCGCGTGCAACAAGGCTTTCCGCTCCGGGCATGGCCGGATAGGGGCGCGGCAGACGCTCTCGAAAAAGCGCCTCCTTGTGGTCGGACAAGCCTTGCGGGTCCTCCAGATCGGGCAGGAACTCGGCAAAGAAGTCCACGTTCAGCCGTCCGTGCACATGCGCCATGTAGAAGGGTTCCGAGATGTCGATGCCGTAGGGCTTCATCAGGTCGGCAAACACCTCCCGATGGATGTCATCGGTCATCAGCATGGTGCCGTCCAGATCGAACAGCAAAGCGGGTCTGGTCATCCTGTCAGCCGTGCGCCGCTGCGGGACGGGCAGCCTCGCCGCCATTGGCGATGGCCCATTCGGCGTTGGATTTGATGCCGCCCAGTGGGAAGAAATGCACCTGCTCGATGTTGAAGTCCGGGTTTGCTGCCTTGTGCGCGGCAAGCTGTTCCAGCACCTCGGTCGGTTCATAGGGCAGCAGCAGTTTCGACACGTCCATCGCGCGTTTCTGCAAGACCTTGAGCGACGGGCCGACCCCGCAGGCAATAGCGAACTTGATCAACGTTTGCAGTTTGGCGGGACCGGCGATGCCGATATGCACAGGCAGGTGAATGCCCTCGGCGGTCAGGCGGTTGGCCCATTGGATAATTGGACCGGCGTCAAAAGCGAACTGCGTGGCGAGCGCCATCTGCGCGTCAGTGCGCTCGGAAAACGCCTGCTTCCAGCGCAAGGCCTCCATGACTATTGCATCGCCGCCGTTCACGTCGATATCACGGTTGCCCTCGGGATGGCCGGCGACGTGCAGGCGGGTGAACCCGGCCTTGTCGAACAGACCCGTTTCCATCAGCTGCATGGAACTGTCGAAATCACCGTGCGGCGTTGTCACACCTCCGGCCAAAAGCAGCGCCTGATCGACACCAGCCTCGCCCTGATACATCGCGATCCAGTTTTCCAGAGTCGCGGCGTCCTTGATGATGCGCGCGGGGAAATGCGGCATGACCTTGTAGCCGTCCGCCGACAGGCGCTTGGCCGTGCTGACCATTTCCTCGATCGGGGTGCCCTCGATATGGGCGATGTAGACGCGGGTGCCTTCGGGCAGCAGAGCCCGGAAATCCTCGACCTTGGCGGCGGTGCGCGGCATCACCTCAATCGAATACCCGGCCATAAAAGCCTCAAGATCGGGGTTCCCGGTGCGCGGAGCCGCGTCGCGTTTGCGGAAATTCAACAGGGCCATCAACGTCTCCTTCAGGGTCATTTCGCGGGTGGGCCTCAGGCCCAGCCGTCGTTGGCGATCAGCGCCTTGATGCGCTCGTTGTCGAATTCGGCGTCCAGCCGGGCGGCGGCGGCGTTCGCGGCCTCTTGCAGGTCGCCCTCGACCGTGCCCGAGGCGACCTTGTGCCATTCCGCAAGATAGGCGTCGGTTTCGGCAGCGCCAGTTTTCATGGCGGCGCGGTCGATCGCCTGTTCAAACCGTTCAGGCAGTTGGACCTTTGCGCCGCGACGGCCCTTGCCCACAATGACCTGGGCGGGAATGTCGCGCCAGTAGACGATGGTCAGCTCTGCCATGGGTCCGATTCCCTGTGTTTCTTCGAGACTCTTTACGCGCGGTGTGACGCAATGACGGGTCGGTTTTCGACTTGTCCCGCGTCATGCGCGACAGCTTATGCGTTCGGCGCGCGGGTTCCAACCGCTGCCGGGACCAGAAGTTCTCAGCATAGAGATGAGGAATATTAACATTTCTGGCCCAAACCTGCGAAGGCGTGCCGATCTTGCAGTCTGGCACCGCTTGCGTGGGAGGGTGCCTTGGTCATTGCGGTGGACGCATGGAAACTGGCCTATGTCGCCCTGCCAAAGGCCGCGTGCTCATCGGTGAAACAAGCGCTGGCAACCCTTGATCCTTTGGTTCACGTCCCGAAACAACCAGATGTCGGGGTTTGGCACCGCACCTATCCAACCAGTCGGTACAGTCGGGCGTTGTGGTCGCAGTACCATAACTATTTTCGGTTCTGCGTTGTGCGTGATCCGGCCCGCCGGTTGATGTCCTGCTATTCGGATATCGTCATCAAACGCCGGGCCCTCAGGGACAGTCCTCGGGTGCGCGCGGCCAAGGGGCTGCCGCTGATGCCTGACCCGGATACGTTTTTCATGCGGCTGGCGCGTTACCGTCGCAAGTCCTCGATCGTCAAACATCACGTTCTGGGGGCGTCGATCTTTCTGGGGCCAAATTTGTCAGAGGACTACGACCGGGTGTATCGCACCTGCCAGTTGGACGAATTGGCCGATGAACTGACCCGCCGCACTGGCGATTTGGTCGTGATGCCCCATGCCAATCCATCGGGCGGGGAACTGTCGCTTTGGGACCTCAACGGGCGCACCATCGACCGATTGCGTCCGATTTTGGAACCTGAGTATCGGTATCTGAGCGACCACTTTGTGAACCCGCTGGGACCCCGAATACATGATGCTTGCGCGTTGCCGGAACGGCGCGTATCGTGATCCCAACTTCATCTCGGAAAGGCGCGATACCATGGCGCCTAAGCGTCCCAAGGCTGCGGGCGCTTTCCCGAAACCGGTCGAGAGCCCCGCGCCGTCACGACCCGATCCCAACGCGCTGTATGCTGCGCTGGATTTGGGGACAAACAGTTGCCGCATGCTGATTGCCCAGCCAAAGGGTAGCCAGTTTCATGTGGTCGACAGCTTCTCGAAGTCAGTCCAGCTTGGGCATGGCCTTGAAAAGTCTGGCCGTCTCAGCCGGTCGTCCATGGGGCGAACCGTGTCGGCGCTGCACGTCTGCCGTCAAAAAATCGAACGCCACAAGGTGACGCGTATGCGTCTTGTCGCGACTGAGGCCTGTCGCCGCGCGCGCAACGCCCGGGATTTCATTCATCATGTCAGCCGCGAAACCGGCCTGAAGCTTGAGATCATCCAGCCTGAGGAAGAGGCGCGTCTGGCGGTGATCTCCTGTGCGCCGCTGGTCTCGACCAAGACCGAACAGCTGTTGGTGGTGGATATCGGCGGTGGGTCGACAGAACTGGTCTGGATCGACCTTAGCAAGGTGGCTCCGCGCGAAAGACCGCGGGCGATCATGCGGTTGCACGCCGGGTTTCACCCTCCCGACAGCCCGTTCCCGTCGGCCAAGGTGGTGGACTGGATCAGCGTTCCGTTGGGCGTCGCGACCCTGCGTGATCAGTTCTCCGATGTCCACGATGACGCCGCGCGCTACGCCCTCATGAGCTGGTATTTTGAAGAAAACCTCGCCGAATTTGCCCCTTATCAGGACGAGCAGGCGCGCGAAGGTTTCCAGATCGTCGGAACGTCGGGCACGGTGACAACCGTCGCCGCCTCGCACCTTGGCCTGCGCCGGTATGACCGGACCAAGGTGGACGGGCTGCGCATGTCGTCGGACCAGATCAATACAGTGATCAACCGCTATCTGGAGCTGGGTCCCGCGGGGCGTCGCCGCGATCCGCGTATCGGACCGGACCGCCACGCGCTGATCATGTCGGGATCGGCGATCTTGCAGGCGCTCTTGCGGCTTTGGCCGACGGATCGGCTGTCGGTCGCGGACCGGGGTCTGCGCGAAGGGTTGCTTTATGCGCAGATGTCGGCGGATGGTGTTCTGGAGGACGGGCCGCTCTGACGACCCGCCCCTCCGGTTCAGGCCGTTGAGCGTTTCAACTCGGCAAAGCCGCCAAAGACCATGCGCTTGCCGTCAAACGGCATCTCCATCGGGCTGTCATCCGACATCATCTTGGCCCAGCCCGCATCGCGCGCTTCTTTCGATGGCCAGACGATGTAGCCGGACGCGACGCTTTCACCCTCTTCCAGTTTGACCGCCAGCGGAAGCGATGTCAGCTTGCCGTCCGGCACATCATCCGCCCAGAGATCGACAACCTCGCTGGCGCCAAGGCCGAGGAACATCTTGTGCATCGGGTCAAGAAAGGCCTCATAGTCGGCGCGTTTGGCATCGGCGACGGGTGCAAGAAACAGGTCATAATATGGCATCGGTCCCTCCAGGATCATCCTATGTCAAAGGGTGCGGGGCGCGGCTGAAATATGCAACGGGAATGTCGCGCGGCCTAATCCGGGTTACGGTCGGATCGACTTTGGCGTATGGCGGTAAGATCAAGAAAAGGCACCTGTGGCATGGCGAAGAAACCCACAAAGACACCCACCGGCAAGAACACCTCCGGGCGCGGGCAGCGCGATCTCAAGGTCAAGGTCAAGACCGCGCGCGGGCGCAAGCTGTCCTCGACGCTCTGGTTACAACGGCAGTTGAACGATCCCTACGTCAAGCGGGCGAAGGAAGAGGGCTATCGCGGGCGCGCGGCCTTCAAGATACTTGAGACCGATGACAAGTACCGCTTTCTCGTGCCCGGCGCGCGGGTTGTCGATCTGGGCTGTGCGCCGGGGGGATGGTGTCAGGTGGCGGTGCCACGCGTGAACGCGCTTGGCGAAAAGCCCGGCAAGGCAAAGGGCTTTGTCCTTGGGATCGATCTACAGGTGGTGGATCAGATCCCCGGTGCCGAACTGCATGTGCTGGATTTCATGGAGGATGGCGCCGACGATAAGGTCAAGGAATGGCTGGGCGGCAAGGCCGATGTGGTCATGTCGGACATGGCGGCGGCGTCATCGGGCCACAAACAGACGGATCACCTGCGCATCATCGCGCTGTGCGAGGCGGCGGCCCATCTGGCATTTGATGTGCTCGAAGAGGGCGGGACCTTTGTTGCCAAGGTGCTGCAAGGCGGGGCCGAAGGCACGCTTCAGGCCGAACTGAAACGGCGCTTTGAAAAGGTATCAAACTTTAAACCGGGTGCGAGCCGCGCCGATTCAAGCGAAAAATTCGTTGTCGCCACGGGGTTTCGCGGCTGAGAGAGGCGATGGCCGTGGTTTGCAGGCGGGCGATGTCGCCCGCGCTGAGCGGCGCATTCGTCAGGCCCGATGGGCGCGGGTCCTCAGAGGGCAGGGCCTCTTGCCGATAAAGATCGAACAGCCGCGCGTGCCGCGACTTGCGCAGCGGCGCAGGGTCCGGATTAGAGTCTCTCATGGTGGCCTTTCGACTGGCAGCGGCCGAGATCGGGCAGAGGGTCCGATCGTGACGACGATTTTGCTGTGTTTGGCACGCCAAAACAAGGGGAAGCGGCGCATTTGAGGGATTGACCCGCGCTGCCGTTCCCGTCTGGATGGACGCAAAACGGGGAGTGCGACATGACGGTGATCCTGTGTTACGGCGACAGCAATACCCATGGGACTTGTCCCTTGCCCGCGCCCGGCGTCGATCTGCGGCACCCGCCGGGCGACCGCTGGCCCGATGTGATGGCGGCGGCCCTTGGGTCCGGTTATCGGGTCATCGACGAGGGTCTGCCGGGACGCACCACCGTGCATGACGACATGGTCGAGGGTGGAATGCGCAACGGTGCGACCGTTCTGCCTGCGGTGCTGCATAGCCACAAACCCATCGACCTGATGATCCTCATGCTGGGCACCAATGACCTTAAGACCCGGTTTTCCGTCAGCGCGTGGGAGATCGCTCGGTCAGTCGAACGGCTGGCGCTTATGGCACAGGCCGAGGGCGTGGTGCGTGACATTCTGTTGGTCGCGCCTGCGCCGGTGCGTGAGATCGGCAGTCTTGCAGAGGTCTTTGCCGGGGCCGAGGCGCGGCAGCGCGGGCTTGACGGCTTTATCGCCGCCGCCGCTGAAAGACAGGGCTTTGGCTTTGTCCGCGCGGGGGCGCATGTTGCGGTCTCCTCACAGGACGGCGTGCATTGGGACCCGGAGGACCATCACCGGTTTGGGGCGGCACTGGCAAAAGACGTGGCGGAGCGGCTGGCGTGAGGCACCTGATGGCCGCGCTGTTTCTGGCGGGCTGCGCGGCGGCCCCTGCAGTGACCAAACTGCCCTTGCGCAATCCTACTGCACCCGTCGCCTCGCAGACCGACGCCACTCTGGGGCGGCTTGCCGGTGACTGGCGGATCGTGCAGGCGGCGGGGATCGCGCCGGGGTCGCAACTGCGCTTTGGCGCGGATCAGGCGGTTTTGGCGGGGCAGGCGGTGCCGATGTCCGATCAGGGGCGCGGGCGGTTGTTGTTGGGGGACAGCCCTGTCTGGGTCTACTGGATCGACGCGGACAACCGGACCGCCGCTGTGGGCGACCCGGACGGGCGGCGCGTCTGGATCATGGACCGGACAGGTCGCCCCGGAGAACGCCTGAAGATCGCCCGTGAGATCCTGGAATGGTACGGCTACGACCTGTCCCGGCTGACACCGGCATGAGCCGCGTTCTGATCACCGCCGGTGCCGCCGGTCTGGGTCGCGCCATGGCCGAGGTGTTTCTTGCGCGCGGCGACCGTGTGGCGGTCTGCGACATCGACGCAAAAGCCGTGGCAGAGTTTCGCGCGGCGCATCCTCAGGCCATCGCCGAGGTTTTGGACGTCACCGATGAGGCCTCTATGGCGCGCTTTCTGGGCCGCGTCGAAGCGGCTTTTGACGGCATCGACGTGGTCTGCGCCAATGCTGGCACGGGCGGTCCCGCAGGCTGGATTGAAACGCTGGAGGTCGACGCGTGGCGGGCCTGCATCGACGTGAACCTGACCGGAGCTTTTCTGACCTGTCGCTGGGCGGCGCGCGTCATGCGCGCGCAAAAGAGCGGGTTGATCGTGCTGACCAGTTCGACCGCCGGACTGTTCGGCTATCCTTTGCGCGCGCCTTATGCGGCCGCGAAATGGGCCATTGTGGGACTGACAAAGACGCTCGCCATGGAGCTGGGGCCAGAGGGCGTGCGCGTCAATGCGATCTGCCCGGGCGCAGTCGACGGGGATCGGATGGACCGGGTTGTTGCAATGGAAAGCGCGGCCTCGGGCGTGTCCGAAGACGCGGTGCGCGCGCAATATGTCAAAGGCGTCTCGCTGCGCAGTTGGGTGACGGCGGAAGAGGTGGCCGACACGGTCCTCTGGCTCGCCTCATCCGGCGCACGCAAAATTTCCGGGCAAATCATTGCAATCGACGGGCATACCGAAACGCTGGTGCCGTGACGGGTTTTGCATGGTCGAATGTGCTTTCTGCCGGGTGTGCGGGCGCATTGACTGCAATCTGGGCGCGGAACTGACGCGACAAAGGAGACGGGCAGATGGCAAGACGGGCAGCGATCATCGGGGGCGGTGTCATCGGCGGCGGTTGGGCCGCGCGTTTCGCGCTGATGGGGTGGGACGTGCGGGTCTTTGACCCGGACCCGGAGGCAAAGCGCAAGATCGGTGAGGTCATGGCCGGCGCGACCCGCGCGCTGCCGATGCTCTACGAAGTGCCGATGCCAGAGCAGGGCGCGATCAGCTTTCACGCAACGGTGGCTGAGGCCGTTGAGGGTGCCGACTACATTCAGGAAAGCGTGCCGGAACGTCTTGACCTGAAACAAAGGGTCTACGCGGAGATCCAGTCATCGGCCTCTGAAAGCGCGGTCTTGGCGTCATCGACCAGCGGGTTCAAACCCTCAGAACTGCAAGAGGGCGCGCTACGCCCGGGGCAGATCATGGTCGCGCATCCGTTCAACCCGGTCTACCTGCTGCCGCTGGTCGAACTGGTGCCGGGGCCGGGTGGTGCGCCCGAAACCGTCGATGCCGCGCGCAAGATCCTCACCGAAATCGGCATGTACCCGCTGCATGTCCGCGCCGAGATCGACGCGCATATTGCCGACCGGTTCCTTGAGGCGGTCTGGCGAGAGGCGCTGTGGCTGGTCAAGGACGGCATCGCCACAACCGAGGAAATCGACAACGCGATCCGCTATGGCTTTGGCCTTCGGTGGGCGCAGATGGGCCTGTTCGAGACCTATCGCGTCGCCGGTGGCGAGGCCGGGATGCGGCATTTCATGGCGCAATTCGGCCCGGCGTTGCAATGGCCATGGACCAAGCTGATGGATGTGCCAGAGTTCACCGACGAGCTGGTGGACCTGATCGCGGGACAATCGGATGCGCAATCCGGGCATCTGTCGATCCGACAGCTTGAGCGTCTGCGCGACGACAATCTTGTGGCGATCCTGCGCGCACTCAAGGGGCAGGAGGCCGGCGCGGGCAAGCTGATCCGTGACCATGACACCATGATGCGCGCGCCTTTGCAGGAAACCGTGCCACTGGTCACCGTGCGCCGCATCGTTCCGGTGGACTGGACCGACGTGAACGGCCACATGAATGAGGGGCGTTACGGGCAGGTCTTTTCCGACGCCTCTGAGGAATTGATGACCCATGTCGGTGCCGACCGGGCCTATATCGACGCGGGAAACAGCTATTTCACGGCGGAAACTAACGTGAAATATCTGGCGGAAACCCTTGCGGGAGAAGCTTTTATTGTCGAAACCAAGGTGCTGTTGGGGGAAGGCAAGAAACTGCGCCTCTGGCATGAGATGAAGCGGGCGAAGGATGGCGAGGTGCTGGCCACCTGCGATCAATTCCTGCTACATGTTTCTCTGGACACCCGGCGAAGTTGCCCGCCTTTGGATCACGTCCGCGTGCAGGTCGAACGGCTTGCCCGGATGCACGCGGAGGCGTGACGGCGAGCCCCTCACAGGCCCCGGAAATCGTTTGACCACGTTTAAGACAGGAAACCCTATGGAACCGCGGCGCTTTCTGACCGAACTGTTCGAAGAGGCCGTCGCGGCGGCCGATCCGCTAAAGGCGCTGGAGGGCGTGCTGCCGGACCGGCCCAAAGGCCGGACCGTGGTCGTGGCCCTTGGCAAAGGGGCTGCGCAATTGGCAGCGGCGTTTGAGACCCTTTGGGATGCGCCGGTCGAAGGCGTAGTGGTCACGCGCTATGGCTATGCCGCGCCCTGTCGGCATTTGCCGGTGATAGAGGCGTCGCATCCGGTACCGGATGCCGCCGGGATGGGTGCAAGTGCGGCGGTCATGCAGGCGGTGTCCGGTCTGACAGCGGATGATCTGGTGGTCGCGCTGGTCTGTGGCGGCGGCTCTGCGCTGTTGCCTGCTCCGCCAAAGGGTTTGACGTTGGAGGATGAGCAGGCGCTGAACCGCGCGCTTTTGGCCTCGGGTGCGCCGATAGGCGTGATGAATGCGATCCGCAAACATGTGAGCACGATCAAGGGCGGGCGGTTGGCGGCGGCGGCCTTTCCGGCGCGCGTTGTGTCACTGGTGGTGTCGGACGTGCCCGGAGATGATCCGGCGCAGGTGGCCTCTGGGCCGACGGTGCCTGACAAGGTGACGCGCCTTGATGCACTGGCGATGATCGAGGCGCGAAATATCGAATTACCAGAACGGATTATGACGCATATATCAAGCGAGGACTGCGCCGCGCCGTTGCCCTCTGACCTGGTGTTTGCCCGCAATGAGGTGCGGGTCGTGGCCTCGGCCCGCCTGTCTTTGGAGGCGGCGGCAGCGCGGGCGGAATCGCAGGGGATCGCCGCCGCGATCCTGTCGGACGCGATCGAGGGTGAGGCGCATGACGTGGGCCGGGTCCATGCGGCGCTGGCACGCGAGGTGGCTCTGCGCGGGCGGCCTTTCACGGCCCCTGTTGTGATCCTGTCAGGCGGAGAGACGACCGTGACCCTTGGCGCGAAACCGGGGCGCGGAGGTCGCAACACCGCTTTCCTGATGGGTTTGGCCGAGGGGCTGGAGGGCGTTAACGGCATCACCGCGTTGGCTGCGGACACCGATGGCATCGACGGCACCGAGGACAACGCGGGTGCCTTTGTCGATGGCGGCAGTTTTGATCGGATGCGCGGACTGGGTCACGACCCTATGGGGTTTGTCCAAAGGCAAGACCCGTACAGCGCGTTTGAGGTTTTGGGGGATATTTACGCGCCCGGGCCAACCGGAACAAACGTAAATGATTTCAGAGCTATACTTATCAAACCTCAAGCGTAATCGTAGCCCAGGGACGTCTCTGTCGGCAGATCCAGTTTTTCCCGAAGCAGCGCAAGGTCAAGGTCCGATAACGCCTCTGGCGTGGCTGGGCGCGCCTCGACCGCAGGCAGAAATTTGGACCCGAGCCGCTTGTATACGGGGCGCAAGTCGCCCGTCCGGGCAGGCAGGTCCAATTCCGCCTGCAATGCGTCCAGAAAAGCCTCAGGCGCGGCCTGCACCGCCTCCATTCGACACAGGACGACGGTGCAACCGCGTCGATAATAAGACAGCAGGCCTTCCAGTTTGGCGCGTCGAAGGGCGAAAAGGTTGGGAAAGGCCTGCCCGGTGATCGGGTGGCGATCGTGTTGCAGGGGCTGCCCCTGTCCGCCTTGTGCCGCGACCTGCGGGAAGTAGCGTTTTCGGTCGGCCACAGTGCGCCACGGCGTGCGGATGAACTCGGCAAAGGGCAGGCTTTGCATTTCAGGCGGACAGTGCCAGGGTTTGGCATGCATCGACCGCGCCCAACTGCGGGCGTCCCGCAAGGTGCAGATCACCGCCAGATCCTCGGGGATGGCCGTCATCGACGGAAACCCGTGTTTCCAGCCGAAATCCTCAACCGGCTGGAGCGGAGAATTGCGTCCCAGCAGGCGTTTGATGAAGTTGGTCCCCGAAGACCGCTCGCCAAAGACCTGAAAGCGGCTCGGCGGGCCATGCGGCCGGTTTATCTGCCAACCGATGTCGCGAAACTCTGGATCGATCATGGAGATGCCTGCCTGTTTTTCCACAGGTTAGCGGCAAGGGTGTCAAAATGCGATTCCCCGAATGCACGGGCTGGGGTAGTCTGGCGGCAAAACAACAGGCGAAGAGGCCAGAGCAGATGCAATCGGTTGCGGCGGCGCTGACCATGGTGCGCGGGGATGCCTTCTTTTTGAAGGCATGGCTGCGCCACTACGGCGAAACCTTGGGGCGGGAGAACTGCTATATCGTCAACCATGGCCGTGGCGACGATGTGGAGAAACTCGCAGAAGGGTGTAATATCATTGGGATACCCGGAGATCCTCATCCGAATTTCGATATGAAACGCTGGCGTATGCTGAACAACCTCGTGCAGGGATTGCGCTGCTATTACACGCATGTGGTCGTCGGCGACGTAGATGAATTGGTGGTGGTTGACCCGGCGCATGGCGGGTCTTTGCTGGATTACCTTCGGGACGCGCGGCCCAAACGCGTTCTGACGCCGCTGGGTCTGGAAGTGATCCACCGCACCGATATCGAACCGGCAGAGATCATTGGCCCGATCCTTGGGCCCCGGCGGCACGTCCGTTTGGCGCCGCATTACTCCAAACCCTGCGTGATCAGTCACGGGGTCAAGATCGCGCGCGGAGGGCATTTCACCCAGTTCGAGCACCTGATTGCCCCCGACGAGCTATATCTGTTCCACCTGAAATTCTGCGATTTCAACACCTACGCGGCCACAATGAATGCGCGCAATCAGGTCACGGCAGAGATTGGGACCGGCATTCAGGACACCGCGATCGGACGGCACTGGTTTGCCGAGGCGCGCGGCGCAGACCGCGAGGTGTTCGATGCGTTTGCGCGGTTGCCGATGCAAGAGGGGTTTGACCTGTCATGGGTCCGATGGCGCATGAAACGCAGCTGGGCACCGCGCGGCGAAACAGGATTTTATGCCTTCAAACGACCGGACTATGACGGGCAATATGTGCTTCCTGACCGGTTCACAGGCTTGATTTAACAGGGCTATCCGCGCGACGAGGTAAAGCGGATCTGGTCGATGGCAAGTCCCGGGATGACCTCTCCGACGATCTCACCGGCTTTGGACAGAAAGCCCTGTGAATGGCCGTCAAGCAGGTCATATCCCAGCAACCAGATCGTTTCCGGCGTGTAGAACATGGCAAATGCCAGAGCCGCGCCGAGGACATAGGCCCGCCCGTTCTTGCGTCCAACGCCGGCGGTCAGGGCTGTCCGAACGACCTGAACCGTCAGCATGACCAGCGTCGCGGCGAGGGCGGCGGTCAACACCGAAAGGATCAGGTGGTGCGTGTCCGGGGTTAGCCCTTGCTGGCGCAAAACAGCTTCGATCCGGTCCCGGTTGGTCCCGATCGCCGCAGCCGTGTAGGCGGCCCCAAATCCCAGCAGGGCTGCTGTCACCACTTTGGGCTGGGCCCGGTATCGGTTGGGTAGCCCGCCGAACTGTGCTGTCGGGTCGATAAGCTGAACCCGGCGGCTAAAGTCGCCGTGATCTTGCTTGCGAAAGGCGGAGGGGCGATAGGGCATTGTCATACCCAAATCGTTAACGCGGGAATGGGGCGGGATTCGCGGCGAAATGTGGCCAGAACCGGGTTTTTATCCACAATGCAATATGCATGGGGTGGAAAGCGGCCCGCTATCTGCCATCGCCCTCCCCGAAACGCGACACGCTGGGGGCAGGGCCGCAAGGCCCCGCCCGCCGGGCCTATCGGATCGCTTGCAGGATGCGCGCCCAGCTGCGGATGCCTTTGTGAAAGCTCTCGACATCATATTTTTCGTTCGGAGAATGAATCTGATCGTCGTCCTTGCCCCAGCCGACCAGCATCGAATCCATCCCCAGAATGGATTTGAAATACCCCGCCACGGGGATCGACCCGCCGCAGCCGGTAAAGGCGGCGTCATACCCCCATTCCGCGCCCAGCACGCTGCGGGCGGATTCAAACGCCGGATGGGTCGTCTGCATCTGGCTGGCGGGAGAGGCGCCGTGGCCGTGGAAATCCGCCGTCACATCCTCGGGCAGTTGCGCGCGGACCCAGTCACGGAAATGCTCCCTCAGCTTGTGCGGGTCCTGCTGGCCGACAAGGCGAAAGCTGACCTTGGCCGAGGCTTTGGACGGCAGCACGGTCTTGAACCCGTCGCCGGTGTAGCCGCCAATGATGCCGTTGACCTCGGCGGTGGGGCGCGACCAGATCATCTCCAGCGCTGAGCGGTCTTGTTCCCCGGCGGGTTTGGCCAGACCCACGTCACCCAGAAAGGTGCCGTGATCGAAATCCAGTGCGTCCCACTGTGCCTTGATGTCGTCCGACAGCTCTGGCACGCCATCGTAGAAATGCGGCACCTGAATGCGCCCGGTGACGTCGTGCAGATTGCCAAGGATCTTGCAGAGCACAGTGATCGGGTTCCGCGCCGCGCCGCCGTACATGCCCGAATGCAGGTCCTTGTCCGGGCCGGTCAGGGTGATTTCCTCACCCAGAAGACCACGCAACTGGGTGATGATCGACGGCACCCGGCTTTCGAACAGGCCGGTGTCGCAGATCAGCGCAAGATCGGCCTGCAACTCTTCCTTGTTGGCCTCAAGGAAAGGGATCAACGACGGCGAGCCTGATTCCTCTTCGCCTTCGAAGAAAAAGGTGATGCGGCAGGGCATGGTGCCATGGACGGTTTTCCACGCCCGGCACGCCTCGACAAAGCTCATCAACTGGCCTTTGTCGTCGGAGGCACCGCGCCCGCGGATCACCTTGCCTTTGGGCGTCTCCTCGATTTGCGGATCGAACGGATCGCGGCCCCAGAGGGTCAGCGGATCGACCGGTTGCACATCATAGTGACCGTAAAACAGCACGTGCGGACCGTCGCCATCGACATGGCCGACAACCATCGGATGACCGGGGGTCTGGCGCGCCTCGGCCTTGATGCCAAGGCTTTGAAGGTCAGCAACCAGCCAATCGGCGGCCTGCTGGCACTTGTCCGCATAAGCCGGATCGGTCGAGATCGACGGGATGCGCAGCAGCGCCATCAACCGGTCGAGGGCTGCGGGCAGGTCGGAATCGATCTGGGAAAGGGTGGCGTCGAGGGACATGAGACTCTCCTGCTGGATTTCACGCGGACCCTAACAGAGGGCAGGGCGCTGTCCAGCCGGTCGGCTCATAGCGCGACCAGTGGGGCCGCCGCCAGAACCTCGCCCGTGGGCGTGCCGGTGGGGGAGCCGCCTGGCGGCTCATCCGAGACCGCCAGCGCCGCGCCGGTCAGTTGCACCGTCAGGGCTGGTGTCAGCGCGATCCGGGTGCTGTCCGCCTCTGGCAGAACCCCCAGCGACACGGGGGCGGGCGCGCCCTCGGCGATCAGCCAAAGCTCCAGCGCGCGACCGGGACGCGGACCGCCTTCGAGGCGCGCAAGCACCAGTTCCGCGCCGGTGACCGTCGCATTCAGCCGCAATGTGCCATCGGCAGAGGCAATTTGCGCCTCAAACTCCGGTCCCCGCAAAAGCGATGGCAGTGGCGAGATGACCAGCAGGGCCGCAACCGTGGCCAGCCCAAGCCCGGTGCCCAGCCACCAGCGCCGCGCGGGCGACTCAGGCCTGCCTCCAATCGCTTCCATCAAAGCGCGTTTGGTCTGCCGCGACGGCGTTATGTCGCCCAGTTCATCGGTCATGGACGCAAGCCGCGCTTCCCAGTCCCGGACCCGGGCGGCAAAGACAGGGTCGTCGAGGACGCGGCGGTCCATGGCGCGCTCGATATCCGGCGACAGCAGGCGCAGCACGTATTCGGCGGCCATCAGGTCATCGCCGTCGTCGGGCATTTCTGGCAGGTCGGCGCTCATCGGGACATGCACTCCCTGAGGCTTTGCAGACTGCGGCGCAGCCAAGTTCGCATGGTGTTCAGCGGAACGTCAAACCGCATGGCGAGGTCTGTGTAACTCGCCCCTTCCAGATAGGCACCGCGCACCGCATTGGCGCGCTCACCGGGCAGCTCGCCCAGACAGGCGACGATCCGACGGCTTTCCGAGGCGGCGATGATCGACGCCTCCGGCCCGGGCCGGGTGTCAGGCAGAACATCGGTTTCGGACCCGTCCTTGCCAGTTTGCGCTTTTTGTCGCGCCCGCAGACGGTCGATCGCGATGTTGCGCGCAACGGTGATCAGCCATGTCATCGGGCTGTGGCCAGTCACCGCATAGCGATCGGCCTTGTTCCACACTCGCAAAAACACCTCTTGTAGTGTATCCTCTGCCTCGTGACGGTCCTTCAGTACCGAATGACAAACTGCCAACAGCTTGCCGCTGGTCGCATCATAGAGCGCGCCAAACGCGGCCCGGTCGCGCAGGGCGGTGCGCGCGATCAGTGTCTCGATGTCGCTACGGGTTGTCATGCGCGCTCCGGTCTGCAAGGACAAAGACACTAGTGCCACCTGACGCTGAGGCAATGCAATCATGTTTCCGATATGCGTCATTTGGTTTCGACGGCGGCCTTGTTCCGGGGTATCCATTGATTCAGATCAAGGATGCGACCGTTGGTCCGGCCCTAAACGGTAGACAGATAGGTCCGAGGGCTTTAGTTATTCATGAACTTGAATAAGCTGTGCCCGCAGCACCGGCCCCAAATAAGGGTCGTAAGTAGAAGGAGGAGCCCGGTGGATTACACCGCGAAACTGGATGACGCCCTTAATCGTCTGCATGAGGAAGGCCGTTACCGCACCTTCATCGACATCGAACGCAAGAATGGCCAATTCCCGCACGCCTCTTGGCGCAAGCCTGACGGCAGCGAAGCACCGATCACCGTCTGGTGTGGCAATGACTACCTGGGCATGGGGCAGCATCCGGTTGTCCTGGACGCCATGCATGAGGCGATCGACGCCACCGGTGCAGGATCCGGCGGGACGCGCAATATCTCGGGCACAACGGTTTATCACAAGCGGCTGGAGGCTGAACTGGCCGACTTGCATGGCAAAGAGGCGGCGCTGCTGTTCACCTCTGCCTATATAGCCAATGACGCAACGCTCAGCACTCTGCCCAAGCTTTTCCCGGGTCTGATCATCTATTCGGATGAGCTGAACCACGCGTCGATGATCGAGGGTATCCGCCGCAATGGCGGTGCAAAGCGCATCTTCAAACACAACGATCTGGACGACCTGCGCGCCAAGCTGGAGGCCGACGATCCCGCCGCGCCCAAGCTGATCGCCTTCGAATCGATCTATTCGATGGACGGCGACTTTGGCCCGATCAAGGAACTGTGCGATCTGGCCGATGAATTCGGCGCGCTGACCTACATCGATGAGGTGCACGCGGTCGGTATGTACGGGCCACGCGGGGCAGGGGTGGCGGAACGCGACCGCCTGATGCACCGTATCGACATCATCAACGGAACGCTGGCCAAGGCGTATGGCGTGATGGGCGGCTATATCGCCGCCTCGGAAAAGATGTGTGACGCGGTGCGCTCCTACGCGCCCGGTTTCATCTTTTCAACCTCGCTGGCCCCGGCACTGGCTGCGGGCGCAACCGCCTCTGTCGCGCATCTCAAGCGTGACCAGTCGCTGCGCGACCAACACCAGACACAGGCGAAGATCCTCAAGACCCGTCTCAAGGGGCTGGGCATGCCGATCATCGATCACGGCACACATATCGTGCCGGTAATCGTCGGCGATCCCGTCCATACCAAGCAACTGTCGGACATGTTGCTTGAGGGTTATGGCATCTACGTTCAGCCGATCAACTTCCCCACCGTGCCTCGCGGCACAGAGCGGCTGCGGTTTACACCCTCTCCGGTGCACGGTCCGAAGGAAATGGACCGTCTTGTTCACGCAATGGACGAGCTGTGGAGCCACTGTGCGCTGAATCGCGCTGAAATGGCCGGCTAAACCCCGCGTATTCCTGTCAAACGGCTTGAGATGTGTTACCCTTACAGCAATAACCGGGTTGCGCGAATCGTGCTGCCTGGACCGGGCAGGCACATAAAGATGGGTAAGATGGGGCAGTCTCGCTATGATTGGGCGAAAATCCCAGCACCGTGACGACAGTGGCGATGGGACATCGCCACAAAGCTTTGACGACTTCAAGTTGAAGCTGGGTGACGTCATGCGGGGCGAACGGGCGACTATGGGTAAGTCGCTGCTTGACGTCCAGCGAGAGCTGAGGATCAAGGCCAGCTATATTGCGGCCATTGAAAACTGTGATCCCTCTGCCTTTGATACGCCCGGCTTCATTGCTGGATATGTCCGTTCGTATGCACGCTATCTGGGTATGGACCCGGATGAGGCGTTTGCACATTTCTGCGCCGAAAGCGGGTTTTCCGTCGCTCATGGCATGTCGCAAGAGGCCTCTGTTGTGCGCAAGCCGCGCAAGGATGAGCCGCGCCCGCGTGCCCGCGACTCCATTGCCGAGCCCAGGATGCCTTTCGCGCCTGCGGGCGATAGCTTGCTGTCGCGGGTCGAACCCGGCGCGCTTGGGTCCTCTCTGGTGTTGTTGGCGCTGATTGGCGGCATCGGGTATGGCGGTTACCGCGTCCTGCAAGAGGTGCAGCGCGTTCAGGTGACGCCGGTGGATCAAACCCCGATCGTCCTGAGCGAACTTGACCCGCTGCAGGCGGCCATCGCCCCCAGCGCACGGGTTGAGGACGACAACCCGCAGCTTGCGGGCGTATTTACTCCGCCCACCACCGAAGCCTTTGACCGGCTCTACCGTCCGCAGGCGCTGGATGTGCCTGTGCTTGTTGCGCGCGATGCGCCGATCTCGACGCTGGACCCAGAGCGTGTCGGCGTCTTTGCCGGGAACGGCCGTCCGGCCCTTCCGTCGGTGCAGGACAGTTCATTGGCGGCAGCCGCACTGGCCCAACGTCTTGTGGCCGAGGGGGTCATACCCGAATCCGCGGCTCCTGCCGCGCCGCTGTCCGCGCCCAAGGGCGTTACCGTCGTTGCCGTGCGCCCCGCGTGGGTCGAAGTGCGGGATGAAACGGGTGGTGTGCTGATCTCGCGCGTGCTGAATGCCGGCGATACCTTTGCCGTGCCGCGCAGCGCGGTGAATCCGCGTATCCGTGTCGGTGAATCTGGCGCGGTCTATTTCTCTGTCAACGGGCAGACCTTTGGCCCCGCAGGCACCCCCGGTCGCGTGACCAGCAAAATCTCACTGGCCGCAGCAGACGTGGTGGACCGCTACGACGTGGCGAACACCGCAAAGGACCGCGACCTGATGGCGGTGCTGACGGACTTGAACATGGCCGCACCGCAGGTGGCCCCGGCGCCACAACTGGCCAGTGTCACGCCAGTTGAAATCGAGCCGGTGAAACGCGCTGCACAGACGCCGATCCTGACCGAACTTGCTCGTAATATCCCGTCGGTGCCGCCAGTGGCCCGTCCGGACCGCATCGCGCTGGCGGCAGTGCTTGCCGAAGCGCCCGCACCGACCCCGCTGCCCGCACCGGTTGCTCCCGCGCCGACCCCGGTCGCCCCGGTGGCTGTGGCCGAACCTGCGGCCCCAATCCTGACCGCCGATCCGGTTCCGGCACCGCAACTGACCATTCCGCGCGTTACCGCAGAACCCGCACCGGGCATCACCGTGGTGGCGGTGGCCGAGACTTGGGTCGAAGTGACCTCACCCTCGGGCAAGAAACTCTTGGCACGCCTGCTGAAACCGGGCGACAGCTATCAGGTGCCGCAGACCGAACAGGCCGCAACAATTTTCTCCGGCAATGCCGGTGGCGTGTTCTTTGCGGTCAATGGCCAAACCTACGGTCCCTACGGGCAGAGCGGTAAATTTGGCCGCGACCTTGCGCTGTCGGCCGAAGCGATCCAGCAAAAGCTGGAAGTGGCGGACCTGACCCAAAACCGGACCCTTGCCAAGGTGGTGGCCGAACTTCAGCTTCAGGGCCAGTGATCTCGCAAAATGCGGTCTGATCACGGGTGGTCTGGGCGCGCGCGAATGACTATGTTCTCCGCAAATGCAAGCTAACACAGGACAGAGCGCATGAGCCTCAACCACGTCCGACCGTGGCGGAATATCTATCGTCGCAAATCGCGCCAGATCATGGTCGGCAACGTGCCGGTCGGTGGCGATTCTCCGATCACCGTCCAGACGATGACCAACACCGTCACCACCGATATTCCCGGCACCATCGCGCAAGTGCAGGCCGCTGCGGATGCGGGGGCCGACATCGTGCGGATATCCGTGCCCGATGAGGATTCCTCGCGCGCGCTCAAGGAAATCGTGCGCGAAAGCCCGGTACCGATCGTCGCCGACATCCATTTCCACTACAAACGCGGTATCGAGGCCGCCGAGGCGGGGGCCGCCTGTCTGCGGATCAACCCCGGAAACATCGGTAATCAGGACCGCGTGCGCGAGGTCATCAAGGCGGCGCGCGACCACAACTGTTCCATCCGTATCGGCGTGAACGCAGGGTCATTGGAAAAGCACCTGCTGGAAAAATATGGTGAGCCGTGCCCCGACGCGATGGTCGAGAGTGGTCTAGATCACATCAAGATCCTGCAGGACAACGATTTTCACGAATTCAAGATCAGCTGCAAAGCCTCGGATGTCTTCATGGCCGCCGCCGCCTATCAGCAACTTGCGGATCAGACCGACGCGCCGATCCACCTTGGCATTACAGAGGCAGGCGGCCTGACATCCGGCACGATCAAATCTGCCATTGGTCTTGGCAACCTGCTGTGGATGGGCATTGGTGACACGATCCGCGTTTCGCTGTCCGCGGACCCGGTCGAAGAGGTCAAGGTCGGCTACGAGATCCTGAAATCTCTGGGACTGCGCCATCGCGGCGTCAACATCATCTCGTGCCCATCCTGCGCGCGGCAGGGTTTTGACGTGATCAAGACGGTCGAGACGCTGGAAAAGCGGCTGGAGCACATCAAGACTCCGATGAGCCTGTCGATCATAGGCTGTGTCGTGAACGGCCCCGGTGAGGCGCTGATGACCGATGTCGGCTTTACCGGCGGCGGCGCGGGCAGCGGCATGGTTTATCTGGCGGGCAAGGCCAGCCACAAGATGTCGAACGACCAGATGGTCGAACACATCGTGGAAGAAGTCGAAAAACGCGCTGCCGTGATAAATGCCGAAGAGGCCGCAGCGTCAGAGGCCGCGGAATAGCGGTCAGTCCGCTGACTCGGTTATATAGCGTTCGAGGACAAAAGCGGGCATGTGACCCCGGATCATCCGGTCCCGCATGACGTAGGACGGCAGCATGTCCAACCCCAGCGCCGCCATCATGGCGGCGTTTTCATGGACAGCGACATCCAGCAGCACCGCACGGATCGACAGGTCCAGTGAAAGACGCTCCAGCTCCGACATGGCGGTGGCGCAGTCGGTGCAATCTGGCCCGTGGAACAGCGCGATAATCGGTGGCCCATCTGTGCCGTATCCCGGGCGGGCCGTATCGAACAAATCCGCCTGCTGCGCGATCCGCGCAAGGTCGGCGTTTTTCTCGTCCGCGTACATGTCCAGCGGCGCAGAGGGCGCTTCGAGCGCCCGGAGGCGCCCGAGGAAGTCGGCCTTCAAACCGCCGTCAGATTCGGCCAATGGACCGGCGTCGGCCGCCAGACCTCCGGCACTTGCAATCAGCGCGACGGCTGCAAACAGCCATCGCACCACACCGGATATCATTGAGCCTCGCGGACCTCATCAACGATCTGGCGCATGGTCGGCAGCGGCGCGTAGCCGCGCACCATCTGGTCGCCAAAGACAAAGCTGGGCGTGCCATTGATGTTCATCGCCAGCGCCAATTCCCGTGTCTCGCTGATGCGGCGGGTGACTTCTTCGCTGTCCATCTCTGCCATGATGGCCTCGGCATCCAGACCCAACGTCTCGGCGATGCGACGGAGCGGTCCGTTGCCGGGGTTGCCTTCGAGGGTGATCAGCGCGTCATGGACAGATTTATAGGCCTCATTCCCCGCAACAATCTGGGTGGCAATGGCAAAGCGCGACGACACGACAGAGGCCTCACCCAGAATCGGGAATTCCTTGACGATATAGCGGATATTGCCGTCTGATTCGATCAGTTCCGTGACCTCTGGGTGGGCGCGGCGGCAGAACCCGCAGCGGTAGTCGGAAAACTCGATGACCGTCACGTCGCCGTCGGGGTTGCCGCCAACCCATGAAAAACCATCATCCAGCAGGCGGGCCAGATTGTCCGCGACCAGCGTGTCGTCCTGAGCGGTCTGCGCGGCCTTTTCGCGTTCTTCCAGAACGGCGACCGCCTCCATGATGACCTGCGGGTTTTCCAGCAGATAGGCGCGCACCTCTGCGCCAAATGCCGTTTTCTGTTCAGGCGTCATATTGGCGAAATCGAACGAGCCTGCGTCCTGCGCCAGCGCCATAGGGGCGGTAAAAAGACAGAAGGCGGCAGCGGAACTGCTCAGGAAAGACTTGGAAAGGAACATGGGAACTCCCGCAAAAAGGTGTGTTATCGGTTTATTTGGCCTGTTGGGCGGCACTTAGCACATCTTGTGCCCGTTGCCACGGGGCAGAGCCACGCGGCAACGTGGCAAGTGCGCGTTCGGCGTGCAGCTTGGCGTCTTTCATTCGGCCCTGTAGGGCATAGCGTTCGGCGGTCGAGATCGAAGCCATGCCATTCTGGCCGGTCTTGGCATAGGCGACCGCAAGGTCACGCAACAGCCGCGCATCGGTGAAATCGCGCCCGCGCGCGGCCTCCAGCGCGCTGAGTGCCTGTTTCGGCTGACCGGCAGCCAGAAGCGCGCGCCCCAGCCCGCCAAGAATCAGCGGCTCTCGCGGTGCACGGTTGGCAGCGGCCTTATAGACCTGCACCGCAGCCCCGAACTGGCGCGATTCCAGCAGGATCTGACCCTTGAGTTCCAGCAGGTAGGGATCGTTGGGGCGCAGGGCGATGGCGCGGTCGATGGCGCTGAGGGATTTCTTGAGGTTGGCTTGCCGGTGATAGGCCACGGCCTCACGCATATAGGCGATGTCCTGACTGCCACTGTCCTTGAGCCGCCGCAGCGTCCACGACGGCGCGCGCTTGAATGCGGTCAACTTGCCTTGCGCGCGTTTGAACCAGTATTGCGATGTGGCATCGCGGCCCGGTGTCTTGGTGCCTGCCACCAGACCCTCAAGGGCGCGCAGTCGGTCGCGGGTCAGCGGGTGCGTGCGCATGTAGGGGTCTTGCCGCCCGACAGACAGCGCCTCTTGTCCGCGAAACAGCTTTTGCACCTCCAGCGCGCCACGCGGATCGACCCCGGCGCGCGACATGAACCGCACTGATGAGATGTCGGCGGCGGATTCCTCGGCGCGGGTGTGTGAAAAGAACAGCCGCATCGCGGAGCCTTGGCTTCCCAGTGCCACTCCCGCGGCGGCCTGTTTGTTGGCCCCCGCGGCGGCGGCGGCGGCAGCCAGCGCCATGCCAATCCCTGCGGCGGTCCGCGCCGCGCGCAGATTGCCTAGGCGGCGAGAGATATGGCCGTTTGAGATATGCGCAGCCTCATGCGCAATGACCGCCTGCAACGCCTCGGCGCTGTCCAGTTTCATGATCAGGCCCGAATGCAGAAAGATATGCTGCGTGTCGACCACAAAGGCATTCAGCGACCCGTCGTCGATCACGATGATATCGACCTGTTGCGGGCTGAGACCGGCGGCGCTGAGGATCGGCGCACCCAACTGGCGCAGGGCATATTCGATATCGGCATCGCGCAGCAGCGTGGTCGCGGCCTGCACCGGGGCGGCGGCCATCATGCTTATCGCCGTCGCCAGCGCGATCAGCCGGGGCAGGATCTGTTTGCGGATCATTGACGGGCTGCTCCTTGCGCTCGTAAGCCGTGTTGGCGACACAGTAGAGAGGCAGACATGCGAAGTTCAAGGCGCGGCGCGGTTGATCCCTTCATCGTGATGGACGTGATGGAGGCCGCAAGGCAGGCCGAAGCGGCCGGTCGTCGTATCATTCACATGGAGGTCGGGCAGCCGGGAACTCCCGCGCCAGCAGCCGCGCGGGCCGCACTGGCGCAAGCGATGGAGCAGGACGCGCTTGGCTATACCGTGGCGCTTGGCCTGCCCGCGCTGCGGGAGCGGATCGCGAAACTCTATGCCCAGTGGTACGGCGTCGATCTGGACCCGGCCCGCGTGGTGGTCACTCCCGGTTCTTCGGGCGGCTTTATCCTTGCCTTCACAGCGCTCTTTGACGCGGGAGAGCGGGTGGCGCTGGGGGCGCCGGGTTATCCGTCTTATCGGCAGATCCTCAAGGCATTGGACCTTGTGCCGGTCGAGGTGCAGACCTCGGCGGAAAATCGCCTGCAACCAACGCCCGCAGACCTTGCCGGGATCGACTATGAGGGCCTGTTGGTGGCCAGCCCGGCGAATCCCACCGGGACGATGCTGGACAAGCCCGCCTTGTCGGCGCTGATCGGGGCGGCGCAGGCGCGAGGGGCGGCGTTCCTGTCGGACGAGATTTACCATGGCATCGAATACGACAAACGGGCGGTGACCGCGCTGGAGGTCAGCGACGATGTCATCGTGATCAACTCATTCTCCAAGTTCTTTTCCATGACCGGCTGGCGTGTCGGCTGGCTGGTGGTGCCGGACGGCATGGTCCGTCAGGTCGAACGACTGGCGCAGAACCTGTTTATCTGTCCGCCCCACGCGGCGCAGGTGGCGGCTTTGGCGGCGTTGGACGCGCAGGAGGAACTGGAGGGCAATCTGGCCGTCTACGCCCGCAACCGCGCGCTGATGATGGAAGGGCTGCCAAAGGCGGGATTTGACCGCATCGCACCGCCGGACGGCGCGTTTTACGTCTACGCCGATGTCAGCCACCTGACAGACGACAGCCGGACGTTTGCCGGTGAAATCCTTGATCAGGCCGGGGTGGCGGTGACGCCGGGGCTGGATTTTGACCCGGTGCGGGGCGGCGGCACGCTGCGGTTTTCTTACGCGCGGGCGACCGCCGATATCGAAGAGGGGCTGGCGCGGCTAAAGGCCTTTATGGAGGCGCGCGGTTAACTGGCGCGTGCGTCGTCCCTCAGTGCCTGCTAGATTGCGCCCAAACCACCGGAACCGGGGCAGATGAGCAGATTTCTTTCCTTTGTGATGGCGCTGAGCTTTTGGGCCGGTGCCTTGTCGGCGCAGGATGCGGGTCTTGCGCGGTTGATGGGGGGCATGATCGAGGATCGCCGCTTTGGCGTCACTGAGCTGCAACTTGACCTGTCGCAGGGCGTGCCTTGGCGGCTGTTTACCCTGACCGATCCAAACCGGCTGGTACTGGATTTCGCCGAAGTGGACTGGCAAGGGACGGCCCCCGAGGACATCAACCAGAGCGACCGGGTCGCTGCGCTGCGTATGGGGGTGTTCCGGCCCGGCTGGTCGCGGCTGGTGGCCGAACTGGCAGAGCCGATGGCAGTGGACCGGGCAGAGATGCGCGTGGCCTCGGACGGGGCAGGCGCGAAACTTGTCCTGACACTCTCGTCGACCGACGCCAAAGGGTTTGCCGCCGCTGCCGGTCAACCCGCTGATCCCACTTGGGTGCGAACCCGGCCCAAGGCGCGGCGCGTGACCCCCGATCCTGACCGCCCGCTGACCATCGTGCTGGACCCGGGCCACGGCGGGATAGACCCCGGCGCACGGCGTGATGGCATCAGCGAGGCGGACCTGATGCTTCTCTTCGCGCAGGAACTGCGCGAGGTGCTGCTGCGGGCCGGGGACTACCGGGTGCTGCTGACCCGGCAGGAGGATCGGTTTGTCTCACTTGAGGGGCGGGTGAAATTTGCCCATGACGCGGGTGCCGACTTGTTCATCTCTTTGCACGCTGACGCTCTGTCCGAAGGCGTGGCGCACGGGGCGGCGATCTATACGCTGGCCGAAGAGGCATCGGACGCGGCCTCGGCGGCACTGGCGGAACGGCACGACCGCGACGACCTGCTGGCAGGGCTGGACCTGTCGGGCACCGATGACAGGGTCGCGCAAATCCTGATGGACCTCGCGCGGCTGGACAACACACCGCGTAGTCAGGCGCTGGCGCGCCACATCGTCGACGGGATCGAATCCTCGCTGGGTCATGTCCACAAGGACCCTCTGCGTCAGGCGGCCTTTTCAGTGCTGAAATCTGCCGACATCCCCTCGGTTCTGCTGGAACTGGGGTTTCTGTCGACCCAAGCCGACCTGCGTAATCTGCAAGACCCGGCGTGGCGGGCCGGCATGGCGGAGGGCATTCGCGACGGGCTTGCCGCATGGCTGGTCGAGGACGCGGCATTGTCGCGGCTGCGGCGGCAATAGGCAAACCCTTGCCCCTATGGCAAAACCCCGCGCGGTTGTGTTTTGACGCCGCGCGCCCGGGACTGTAGGGAATAGGATGAACGAGTAACGGGAGCGGCTGGTGCTGCGTTTCATCTTTTCCTTCTTCGGGGCGATCTTCGCCGTTGTGACAATGGGCACCATGATGGTGGCGCTGACCATCGGGGCGGTGTTCTGGATGTATGGGCGCGATCTGCCCAGCCATGACCACCTTGCGCAATACACGCCGCCGACGATCAGCCGGATCTATTCCACCGAAGGCGCAGTGATCGACGAATTCGCCGAGGAACGGCGTCTGTACACCTCGGCGGCAGAGATCCCGGATCTGGTGAAACACGCCTTTATTTCGGCCGAGGACAAGAATTTCTATACCCATCAGGGCTATGACATTCGCGGCATCGCCGCCGCCGGGGTGCAGGCGGTGCAGACCCGCGGGCGCGATGTGCGCGGGGCCTCGACCATTACTCAGCAGGTGATGAAGAACTTCTTGCTGTCCGGTGACCGCAAGGCGGAACGCAAGATCAAGGAGATCATTCTGGCCAGCCGTGTCGAGGGCGCGCTGAGCAAGGATGAGATTCTGGGGCTTTATCTGAATGAGATCGATCTGGGCGTGCGCTCTTTCGGTGTTGCCGCAGCGGCGCAGAGCTATTTCAACAAGGCGCTGACAGAGCTGTCGCCCGCCGAGGCGGCCTTTCTCGCGATCCATCCCAAGGCCCCGTATTCCTACAACCCGGCGAAAAACTATGACGGCGCGATGGAGCGCCGCAATTTCGTCCTCAGAGAGATGCACGAAAACGGCTATCTGGATGAAGCCACCTATCAGGAGGCACTGCAAAGCCCGATCCGGACGGTGCAGACCGGCGATTTTGAACCCTATACAAGCTCACTGCCGCCGCGTGACTATTTCACGGATGAGATTCGCCGACAGCTGAGCCGCGACATCGGCGAGGATCAGTTCTTTACCGGCGGCTATGCGGTGCGCGCGACGCTGGACGCAGAGATGCAGGAAAGGGCGGCTGCGGCGTTGCGGCGCGCGTTGGAGAAATTCGACCGCAACCTGGGCAAATGGCGCGGCACCGGCAAGACACTGGACGCGGCCCTTTTGACAGACGAACCCGCTTGGCGTGAGGCTCTGGCGCGGGTGCGCGTGGCGCGCGACGTCACGCTGGGCAACCCGTGGCATGTCGCGGTGGTGCGCGAGGTGCGCGACAACTCGCTGCTTCTTGGGATCGAAGACGTGGCGCTGGATGATCCGCGCGGGGCAGAATTGCCGCGGTCGGATACGGACTGGTTCTCGGGCAGCCTGAAAGAGAATTTCGAGGTCGGCGATGTCGTCCATGTGCGGGCAATCACCCAGGACAGCGACGGGGCGTTCATGCGCTGGTCGCTGCGGCAGGTGCCAGAGGTGCAGGGCGGTTTCATGGCGATGGACGCCCATACCGGGCGGGTGATCGCGATGCAGGGCGGGTTCTCCTACCAGCATTCGGTGTTCAACCGCGCCACGCAGGCACAGCGTCAGCCCGGTTCCAGTTTCAAGCCGTTTGTGTACGCCTCGGCGCTGGACTCGGGGTACACTCCGGCAACCATCGTGGTGGACGCGCCGATCGAGATTGACACCGGTGGCGGTGTCTGGCGGCCCAAGAACGCCTCTCACAAGTTTTACGGACCAACGCCGCTGCGGACGGGGATCGAACAGTCGCGGAACCTGATGACCATCCGCCTTGCACAAGAAGTGGGCATGGACATCGTAGCCAGCTACGCGGAGAAATTCGGCGTATATGACCGCATGGGGCAGGTGCTGGCCAACGCGCTGGGGGCGGATGAGACGACCCTGTTCAAGATGGTCGCGGCCTATGCGATGTTCGCCAACGGTGGACAACGGGTTGAGCCTACGCTGGTCGACCGGGTGCAGGACCGCTATGGCTCGACCGTTTATTCGCACGAACAGGCGGTGGGCAACAAACGGGTCTGCGTGGATTGCAGCAACCCTGAACTGGCGCCCGGTCGCGCTCCTGAAGTCGCCGATGAGCGGGAGCGCGTGATGAACGCGGTCACCGCCTATCAGTTGACTTCGATGATGCGTGGCGTGGTCGAACGCGGCACCGCCAGCCGGACGGTGAACCTCAGCGTGCCGACGGCGGGCAAGACGGGCACGACAAACGACGCCAAGGATGTCTGGTTTGTCGGCTTCACCTCCAACATCGTGGCCGGGTGCTACATCGGCTACGACACGCCGCGGTCGATGGGCCGGGGGGCCTCGGGCGGGGGCATGTGCGGACCGGTCTTTACCGAGTTCATGCGCGAAGCGGTCAAGAAATACGGCGGCGGGTCGTTCAAGGTGCCCGACGAATGCCAGTTCATCAAGATCGACCGCTTTTCCGGTGCACGTCTGCCGGATGAGGCAAGCGGGCCAAACGTCGTGTCCGAATGCTTTCGGATTGGTGAAGAGCCGATCTTTGGCATCATGTTCGACGGCGGCTTTGCGATCTCCGGCAACTTTGACCTGATCCAGCCGGATGGGTCGACTGTGGCGCAAGAAGTCACAACCTCGACCGGGGACAAGGCCATCGTGGGCCCCAAGGCGGGTTTTGGCACGTTGTCCTCGGGCGGCTTGTACTGACACGGACATCGGCCGTTGTTCCACGTCGGGACAACGGCCGGACCGGACCAATCCCGTGGGGGCAGGGGCGGCTCGTCTGCCCCTGTGACAGCGGGCTAAGCCTCATTCGAATATTCACCTGCGTGCGCGGCGTTTGAATCTTTCCGCCACAGCTTCCCCGGCTTGCCCGCACCTTGCCCCCTTGGTATCACGCATCACTCCCAAGGACCGAAACAGGACCATAACAGATGCGCGCAGAGACCCAGAACCATGCCGACAAGATCGAGAAATCGCTCGACCTGCTGGCGCAGCGCCTCGATTGGGACACCGCCCAGCACCGGCTGGAGGAATTCAATGCACGGGTTGAGGACCCCAATTTATGGGACGATCCGGCGGCGGCGCAAAAGCTGATGCGCGAGCGTCAGCAACTGGTCGATGCGATGGAAACCTATACCTCGATGAAACAGGATCTCGCCGACCAGATCGAGTTGATCGAACTGGGCGAGATGGAAGAAGATGAGGAAGTCGTGGCCGAGGCAGAGGCAGCCATCGCCGCGCTGGTGGACAAGGCCGCGAAGAAGGAACTTGAGGCGCTGCTGAACGGTGAGACCGATGGCAACGACGCCTTTCTGGAGATCAAGGCAGGTGCCGGCGGCACCGAGGCCTGCGACTGGGCCAACATGCTGGCGCGGATGTACGTCCGCTGGGCGGAAAAGCGCGGCTTTGAGGTCGATCTGCAAGAAGAGCAGTCCGGTGCCGAGGCGGGTATCAAATCGGCCACTTACCAGATCAAGGGGCCAAACGCCTATGGCTGGCTGAAGTCAGAGTCAGGCACGCACCGGCTGGTGCGGATTTCGCCCTTTGGAAAAGGCACGCGCGAGACAAGTTTTGCCGCCGTGGGGGCCTATCCGGTGATCGACGACAATATCGAGATCGAGGTGAACCCGGCCGACATCCGCATCGACACCTTCCGGTCCTCGGGCGCGGGTGGCCAGCACGTCAACACAACCGACTCTGCCGTGCGGATCACGCACGCGCCGACCGGGATCGTTGTGACCAGTTCGGAAAAGTCACAGCACCAGAACCGGGATATCGCCATGAAGGCGCTGAAATCGCGCCTCTACCAGATGGAACTGGACAAGCGAAACGCTGAGGTGAACGCCCTGCACGAGGCCAAGGGCGATGCGGGCTGGGGCAACCAGATCCGGTCGTATGTGCTGCAACCCTACCAGATGGTGAAGGACCTGCGCACAAACTATGAGACCGCCGATACCTCGGGCGTGCTGGACGGCGACCTTGACCCGTTCATGGCCGCGACACTGGCGATGAACGTCGCGGGCAAAAGCCGCGCAGACGCCCAAGCCGAGGATTAAGGTCGGGCCGCGCGCCCCCTAGTACGACCGTAACACCCCGCGAAAGGCAAAGCTGTCGCGGGTCTTACGCTCGGAAAACTTGGCATTGCCATCCAGAAAGCGCACCGTGAGCGGGCGACCGGCAGCCTCTGCCGCCACGGTCAGCCCCGGCAGATGGACCACGCCAGAGGCAAAGGCCAGCACGCGGGCCGGGGCGTCTCGAACTGCCCAATCCTGCAACGCTTCGGGGTCTTCCGGGTCGATGCGTTCTGCGATCACCCCGCCCGTGCCGACAATCGGATCGGCGGGCAGTACCATCTCGAACAGCTCAAAGGCGCCGGTGGCAGTGGGATCGGGGTTAAAGGCCATGATGATCCCCGATTGCGGATCGGTCGCGCCCAGCGGCAGGCGCGGCGGGGCAGCGGCCAGTTGGCGCGCGGCGGCATCATAGTCGATCCGCAACAGTTCCCCCCGCCGCAGGATCCAGTTTTCCAGTCGCGGAAAGGGGGCCGCCAGGGAGGCGAGCTGGATCGGGGCGGTCTCAGCGTCTTGGGTCCGGTACTGAAACCGGGTGGTGCCCGACACCGTCGCCGCAGCGGTGGTCACGAGGATCACAAGGATCATCGCAAACAGCGATACCACCGCATCAAGCTGATAGCTGTCGTCAGGCTCATCGGATCTTTTGCGGCGGAACGGGCGCGGGCTCATTCCTCCGGCTCCCCTGGCGGGTCGATCATGACCACGGTGAGTAGAAGGATGGCACGTTCCTGTGTGGCATCGCGAGTGGTGACATCGTCTGTCGCGTCGTTCATCTGGCGGACCGCTTGCTGAAAGCGCGCTACACAGCGAAAGGCCCGCTGATCCGCCTCTAGCCGGAGGCGCGTCAACAGACGGTCGGGGCGCGGGTGCGTGGCAAGCCAGTCCGCGGCCTCATTCGGCGGCAAGGGGGCTGTGGCAGGCAGCCATTCTGGCTGCAAGGTGGTGGCAACGGTCCCGTTATCGCAGCGCAGGACCACATCCGCCTGCGGCTGGCTGCCGGGGTGATCCTGAAGGTTGCTGGACAGGATAATCAGGATCAACAGGATCGCTGTGCCGCCGACAAAGGCATCCACCATGGCCAGTACTGGCGGTCGGATCAGCCCGCGACGCAGCGGCCCGGTCATTCCAGACCGGCGCGGCGCGACAGGCGGTCCCATGCCTGATCTATCGCCTTTGCGCCGATCAGGCAGATCAGCGCGCCGATCAGCCCCAATAGGGTCGTGTCAAAGGCAACATGCAGTTCCGACAGGACCGGTTGCAGTGCGTCCGGGTTGCCAATTGCCCCGGGCAGCGACTCGATCGCGCCGGAAAGGCCCACAACCGTGCCCAAAAAGCCCAACATCGGAAAGGCGGTCAGCCCCAACCGCAGTGGGTCAGCGATGATGTCGCCTTCGGAGGCCAGCTCAAAGGCGTCGAGCCGCCGCCGGTCTGGATGGCCAACCCGCAGGCGTCGGGCCGCGAACAGCCGGGTCAGTTGCGCCAAAGGCGTCAACAGCCCCGCGCGCGCCTCGTGCCGGGATACAAGCCGGGTGTCGATGGCAAGGCTGGTCAGTTGCACCGCGATAAAGATCAGCGTGGCAAGGCATCCGGCGGCAAAGACCAACCGAATCGGATCAGAGAGGATACGGGTCAGCAAGGGATGGCCGCCGCCTTCGGGCGAGGACTGCGGAACGATCTCAGGGACAGGGGGCGGGGAGGTGGGTGCGTCCGGGGCAATTGCCGGGTCTGCCGGGGAGGGTGTTGCGTCTGGCGCGCCCTCTGGTGGTGTCTCTGCAAGGCCCGTCACCCAAGTGGTCGCCGTCCGGGACATGTCGCGGGCCGCGTCGGCAATGCTGCGCGGATCGGTCAGGCCAAGGTCGCGGAACACCGCCACCGTCAGCGCGACCAGAGCGGCAGAGATCAGCAGGCTGCGCCATGGGCGGATCGGCAAAGCGCCAAAGTCGTGATCCTCTGCCCGGCGCAGCGGGGTCATATCACGGGTCCCCGCGCAGAACAGCCAACAGGGCGCGCACCTCGGCCCGTTTCGCGGCCATCTCGGCGCGGCGGGCAATCAACCCGTCGATCTGGGCCAGCGTTTCGGCGGAGGCCCCGAAGCCCGCGTTTTCCTCCTGCAGGGCGATCTCGGCGTCCAAATCGTCCAGAATTACCGAAAGCTGTGCGTCCAGCGTGGTTGCGACCTCGATCAGGTCCGCCCGTTCCGCGACGGGATCATCCACCGTGGCATGTGTCTCGGCGCGCAGGGGCAAGGCGGTCAGCCCAAGTGCCAGTACGCAAGCGCCCACCAGGGGCGCTTGCAGGAACCGGGCTTTGACGGTCATCTCAGTTCTCGACGAGGTTGGGATCACGCTTGCGCAGCGCGTCTTCGACCTGCGCCACACGGTCCGCACCCTGTTGGATGATGCCGGTGGCATCGGCAAACAACTGCTGGATCTGGTCGTAACGGCGCAGCTTGATCAGGAAAACGATGCGCTTGCGCTCTGCTTCGACGGCGCGGATGCGGCGTTCCAGCGCCTCGAACTCGGACACAAGGGTGCCGCGCTGGTCGGAAAACACCTGCGCGTCTTCCAGAAAGGCCTCTTCGAAATCAAGGAAACCTTCGACCTTGGCGGCCTGTGCGTCCAGCTTGGCGGATTCTTCCAGTGCTTGCAGGCGGGTGACATAGCTGCCGTCGGGGTCGCCCACGGCGGCATGGGCACGCAGGGTGGCGATCATCTCGTCAAAGGCGGCGTCCGCCTCATTCAGTTCGACCGTCGCAAGGTCGATCTCCGCCGACAGCGCGTCGATCCGGTCGATGGTCGCCTGCCGCGACGCGGCGATGTCCTCGATCACCTTGGCAAGGGAAACTTCTTCGCCGTCCTGTGCCTGCGCGGTGCCGGAAATTGACAGCGCCAGCCCAAGGACAAGGGCGGAGGCAAAATTCTTCAGAGACTGAAACATCTGGGTACTCCTGCTTGAATATTAGGAAAACCGCGCGAAGCCCGCACGGTTCAGTTGCAAATAGAAGGGTCGACAAAGCCCAGGCTGGTCAGCGAGGACAGGTCGCGTTCCAGATTTTCGACGACAACACTGATCTGGCGGTTTTGTTCTTCGGCCCCGACCAGCGATTGTTGCAGCTGTGTCTGGAACACCTCAACCACCGCCTCGCAGTTGTCAAAAGTCCGGTTGGTGCAAAATTCCTCACCGCGCGAGGCAAACCATTTCGAATACTCAAGGCGGCAAGAGGTGACTTGCCCCAATTTGTCGCTCAACTCATCGGCGCGGCCACTCAGGGACGAGGCCCCGATGTCGATCTGGATCAGCATGTCCTCACCGATGCTGCAGGCCAGCTTGACCAGTTCATCGCCGTTCAGGGGCCGGTCGCTGAGACCCAGAGAGGGCATCGCGTCATATTCCCGCTGTACCACGCCGGTCTCACCGCTGAGACAGCCAAACATCGCTTCCAGCGCAAGGCTGGAGGTCGCGCAGGCCGGGCGGTCTGAGAAGAAGGCGTTGAAAATCGCCAGCCGGTCCTTGTTGCGCGCGATGACGCGGCTGGGTTCACGCGGCAACAGGCGTTTGTCGTCGATACAGGCCTGTAGCGTGACAAGGCCGGTTTCCGAAGGCAGCGGGCAGCTTTCGCCATCCGCGTCGGGAAGTGCGGTCATCGCGGCATCGCAGGCTTCGGTATTTTCCAGCAGGAATTTGGTCGAGGTGCAAGCCACCTGACAGTAATTCGGGCAACTGGTCAGCATGTCGTCCGCCGAACACTGTTCGACCGCGAAACTCACCGGGTCGGGCGCATCCTGAGCAAGGGCGGCTCCGGTGGCCACCATTAGCCCGCTTGCAACCAGTATCGGGGCAAGAAAAGGTCGGGGAACCAAGTATTGAAAGACGGTAAACGACATATCAGACTATCCAAAAATTGCTTTTTCCAAGATACCTTGGGAACTTGTCAAACGCGTGTCACCATCCGAAGATACCCTTGGTCCCTAGGATAGCAAATGTTTTTTGATTTCGATATTGAACCGCGTCTGGCGGGGTTGCGCCGTTTCGGTCTTGCGTTGGTTTTGACGGCTATCGCGTTGGTTTTTCTGACATTCCAGCCTGTTTTCGCGCAAGACGAAGGGGACGACCCGACCCCCGTGCCAGAGCCCGCCGCGCTGCCCGCCCTTTGCGCCGAGGCCGGGGTAACGGCTGAGGACTGTCTGGGGTTGCTGGGACAGTTTTCGCTGGATCTCTATTGTGACATCAACGCGGTTGAGGATGCAGAGTGTCCCGCGTTCATCGCCGCCTACAGGATGCCACCGGACTGCCGCGCCGCCAATCTGACCGTTCTGGGCTGCGTTGATTTCCTGTCCCGCCGGACACGCTATTTCCGCGAGCAGGTCAAAGGGCTGATCGCGCAATGTTCCTTTGAAACGGATGAGGTCTGCGCGCCGGTCAAGGTCGATTTGCAGGATCAGATCGCGGAACTGGAGGCGCAATTGGCGCAGGTGACGGCGGAGAATGCCGACCTGAGGGAGCAGGTTGACGTCCTGACCGCCGCCAAGGCCGATCTGGATGCCCAAGTTGCCCGGTTGACGCAGGACGCGCAGGCAACGACCGCTGAATTGGCCGTCGCGCAGGCTGCACTTGAGGGCAAACAGCTTTCGGTTGCGGATGTGTGCCGGGCCGCGGCGGCGCGCCTGAACGCCCGTGCGCAAGAACTGCTGGCCGCCGCCGCGCCGACGCTGGACCTGACCGCCTGCAGCGCCAGTCCGATTGCAGAGATCACGCGCTTTCTGACCGCGCTGTCAGAGGGTGGCGATCCTGCCGCGCCCGCGCCGGACGCCGCCGCGACACCAGATCCTGCTCCCGACCCGGACAGCGCCTTGTCCTGCGCCGTAGTCCCTAGCGCAGAGGATCTGGTGGCCTTTGTGACATCCCAACCCGATGTCTTTGGCGGCTTGCCGCCTGTACGGTTCAACCGGATGATCCGGGAACTGGCCGAGGGCAAACAAGCGCAGGACACCATCAATGCGATCTGGCCAGACCCGATCGACGATATTGATGCGGCGTTGCCGTTTGTGGCGATCGACCTGATTTGCAAGCAGTTCCCGGCAACCTGTCTTGCCCAAAGCGGTCAGGACCTGTGTCCGTGATCCGGGGGGCGGCGCTGGCGGGGGTCCTGCTGGCCGCCGCGCCGCTGGCGGCGCAGCAATGCCCTGTCTTTCGGGTCGCGCCCTGCATTCCTCTGCCACCGGTTCAACCTGCGGAACCGTCCTGTTCGGGCCTGTGTCAGGGGCTGAGCGATCAAATGCAGCGCGGCTGTTCCAGCGGCCCGGATCAACCCTACGCCGATACCATCTTTCTGCGTCGCCCCGGTCTGCTGGTCGGCACCGAGACGGACAGGCAGGCCCTCGCACTGGCGGCACTGGCGGAAACGCTGGACGGGGCCGCGCCGCTGGCCGCGCCATTGTTGGACAGCCCCGACCCGGGCTTGCGCTATGCGGCGGGTCTGCAAATCGCGCTGACGGCGCTGCGGGCGGGTCAAATGGCCGATCCCCGGTTTACCGAGGCGTTGGACCACATGGCGGCAGTCGAGGATCCGGGTGTTCCGCGCAGCGATCTATTGTTTCTGCAAGCCATGTTGGCCGAGGCCGAGGGGCGCGAGCATGACGCCTTGTCCCTCGCACGTACCGCCGCGCTAGCGGAGCCGCGCTTTTTCAACGCGCTGGCGCTGAACCTTCGGTTGACGCTGGCGCAAGGCGATCACCTGCGGGGGGCCGCAGGGCGACATTCCAGCGCCGAGGCCTGCGAATCGCAGTTCACCGATTTGCTGACAGCCCTTTCGCAGATTGCCGATCTGGAACCCTGCCCACGGGTTGCGGCGCATCTGGAATTGTACCTGTCGCGCAGTTTGCGCGCCCCGGACCGCGCGCCCGGTATGCAGGCGGTCCAAGTCTATCTGGCGGTTCTGTCGCGGCGCAAGACGCTGGCTGAAGGCGCGCTTGCCGCCTTTAAGGACCCGCCTGCGCCGATATGCGCGGACAGTGTGGCGCTGGAACTGCAAGGACTGCTGCAACTGCTGGAAGAGGCCCGGCCATGAGGCGGCTGCGGTTCGTTGGATGCAAGGCGGGCTGGCTGGCGTTGATCGTGCTTGCGGGTCTCGGGCTGTGGCAGGGGGCCGGAGGGGCGGCACTGGCACCGGGCGGTTGGTTCTGGTCGCTGGCGGCGGCGCTGGGACTGGCGGCAGTGCTGTGTCCGGCTTGGATGCTCCGGGCGCTGCCTGCGGCGTCTCTGGCGACCCTGCTGGGGGGGCTGGTGTTCTCCCTGCTGCCGGATCTTCAAGGGCAGGGGGCGGCGATGGCCCTGATGCTGGGCGCGGGTGGGGCGGCGGGCCTGTCTGCGCTGTTGTGCTTTGGCGGACGGGCTGCGGTCGGCATGGCGCTGCTGGCGGGCGGGGTGCATATCGGGTTGATGCAGGTGCTGACTGTGGCCCCGATGGCCTCACCCTTTGTGGTCTGGCCGTGGTCCGCGCCGGGGCTGCTGAGCGTGTGGATGGCCGTCGGGACAGCGATCAGCCTGACAGCGCCGCGTAGTGGCGCAACACCTCGGCGCGCAGCCAAAGATAATCCCGAGTCAACCGGCTCCAAGTAAGGCGCAGGATCGGCTCTGGCGTGCCAAAGCGGCGCGCCTCCAGCACCAGCCCTGCCGCTACCCGGCTTTCGCGGGTCCATTCCAGCCGGGGATCAAAGACATTGGCCGGGCGCGGCGGGCAGTCGGTGCAGTCAAAAGCGGTATCGGCCATGGCAAGGCGCATCAGATCGGTGCATTGGCGGTCTGAAAGCATCGGGTGGCCGACAAGGCAAAGCTCATATTCCGTCAACCGCTCGCGCACCCGGCACAGGGAAGTGACCAGCCGCCAGTCGTCGTCCAGCGCGTCCTCGCCGCCGACGCGGCAATTCTGCGCCGGGGTCGCCACGATCCAGTCGGTGCCGCCCTCGGGGGCCAAGGGCGCGAGCGCGGCAAGCATCTGGCCGGATGTGCGGCGGGCGAGGGACAGATCGGTGCGCAGGGCGGTGGCGTAGGGTTGTGCCGGATCGGTCCTACGGCAGCTTTGCGGCGCGGTGGCCAGACAGGCAGAGGCAAAACCCGGTAGCGACAGCGACAGGCCGGACACAGCGGTGATGAACCCGGAAAGCGGGGTTTGCAGATCGGCGGCGATGGCGCGACGTTCGACAGTGGTCTGGACCAGCCGCCCGCCTGACCATCCAAGCAGCGCCAGCATCCCCAGCAAGAATAGCCCGCGCAAAGCCCGCATCATCGGGCGACGGCGGCGGGGTCTTGAGGGCGGGGGCACCTTGACCGGATCGGGGGACGGCGCGGGCGATGACACGTCAATAGGCACGTCCGACCGCATCGCCGCAGCTGTCCGCGTGGCCGCCAAAGCCGCTTCAAAGCTTTCGTGTGGCGACCAGTCCAGTTCGGACAATTGCAGGCAGATCCGCAGATAGACCAAGGCCGCGCCAAAGGTGTCCGGGTGCGCGCCTTCGGGACGGGCCGCCAGCGCGGTCAGCAGCGGGCTATCCGGGGGCAATGCAGCGATGAACTCGGCCGGATCGAATAGCGCGTCCTCATCCGGCTGGGTCCCTGACAGATACCACGCCAGCAAATCGGCCCGTGCGCGGCCATAGCGCGCCTGACTGCGGAACCGGTAATAAGGGTGCGCGCCGGTCGGGTCGGTCATTTGATCCGGACCTCATCGTAGGGGCGCGGCATGTAGCTGAGCGGCAGATAGATCGTCTGCACGTTGCCAATACCAATCCGTGGCCAGATGTATTTGCGGCTGGTCAGATCGTCATAGTCCTGTTCCACCTCATCCCAGACCAGATCGCCGGGCCGCCCGTCAGGACCAATCTCGAACGGGCGCTCCACCCGCAGGTTGGAATCGATCAGCTTGAGCAGTTTGCGGGTGCGGCACGCCTCGCGGCGGTAGGCCTCGACCCGCGTGCGGGTGGTTTTGGACAGGCTGCCAAGGTCCTGACCCAGTTCAAAGACCCCGTCGCCAAGGATGGTCCGATTGACCAGCGGGATGTCGTCGCGGTTGTCGAAATAAGCAAAGTAAAGCGCGTTGTCGCGCGACAGCACATCTCCTGTCAGAATCTCGATCACCTGACGCAGCGCGTTGGACAGCAGGCCCTCAGCGCCGGTGTCATGCATCGACTTGCACAGGATGTCGAATTGCTCGGACAGCAATTTGACGTCGTTCGGGCCGATCGCGGCGAAATAGTCCCAATCGGTTGAGGTGCCGTCGGCGGGGACCGCGACATAGCCCTTGGCCGCCAGTGTCCGCGCCTCGGCAGAGCTTTGCACGTCGTCCAGATCAATACCGTAGATCTTGCGGGCCGCGGCAACCAGTTGCGCGTATCCGGGCGGATAGCGGTTCGATTCCGCCACAGTGCTTTCCTCACCGCTAAGAAGGACGCTGGCGATCTGCGTGCTGATCACGTCTTGTAGTTCCGTCGCGCCGCGCAGCGACTGGCGAATGCGCAGGCGGGCCTCATCGTCGGACTGGCCACCGCGCGCGGGATCATAGGTCAGTTGCGTGTCGATCCCCATCGGCACACCGCCGATCCGGGTGCGGTTCAGCAGGTCGCGGGTCTGGGTGACAAAACCATCGTTCACCCCGGCGATGAATTCACCCAGCACCGCAATCGGCACGTAAAGCACGTTTTGCTCGATCATCAATTCGACCAATGCATCGGGGGCGGGGGCTCGGTCGCCGTGATCGGCGATATGTACAACGATGCGCACGCCGTCGGGGCGCCAGTCAGCAGAGGTGATCGCCTGAAACAACGCGGCAAAGGCGGCCTCTGGTTTGCCACCTACCGGGTCGGCGATGAACAGATCGGATGTTTGCAGCGGGTCGAACTCATCGCCGCCATAGATTTCGGTCAGCGGCACGGCGGTCTTGATCTGCATCGGAGACGCCAATTCCATGCCGCGCGTTGACATAAAGTCACCGTACATCATAGCGCCAAAGCGGTTGGTGGTTGAGGCGCGCGCCAGTGCGATGTCGGCGACCTCTTCGGCGACCATCGGAAAGTAGTCGGCCATAGAGGCCGTCGCATCCATGACAAAGAGCACGTCGACGGAATCCAGCAGGCTGATTTTGTCCACCACCCGGTCTCCGCTGGCCTCGGAGCACAGTTGGTCCTTGCCGCAGCGTGCGCCGATAAAGGCGATCTCAAGATGCGGTTGCTGCCGGGTGCCCAGCGTTGCCTCGGGTGCGCGGTTGTCGACCAATACCGGGAATTTGTCGAAATCCTCAGTGGCCGTCAGCATCGCGTCCAGATTGGGCGGCACCTCGGCCAGCGGTTCGGCGGCGGCGGTGCCAGGGGCCTCGGTCAGGATTGGGGCCGTTGCGCCCGCTTGGAAAAACGTGGTCAGGCGCGAGAACCAGACCGTTCCGGCGGTTTCCAGCACCCAGCCCTCGACCGTCTTTTGATCCGGGCCGATCAGCACAAACAGGTCCTCGCCGTCGGGTGAGGCCGCCACATCCCAGACCTTGAAGACCGAAAAGATCGACAGGTCGCTGGCCAGCCGCGCATCGGTGTCCGGTGCGGAATACCGCGCAACGGCGGTGCGGTCGGCGGGGTCTTCGGCATTGGCGTTCCATGTCAGGAACTTGGTTTCAATCGGGTTGTCGGCAAAACTGCCGTCAGGTTGGCGCATTTCTTCGCAGAGCGCCTCAAAGCTGCCCAGTTCTTCCTTGCGGGCGCAATAGTCAGAGACGCTCATCGGGTCGAGGGAGGGACAGGCGCGGCCCCGGTTGAACGGCGTGATCGGCCCGGCATCGCCCTGCGCCCCGCCCAAAAGCGCGGTGCGCGGCACCCAGCCGCAGAAATTCTGCCCCTCTTCGGCAAGGATCAGCACAAGGTCCTCTGTGCGGGCATAACATTTGACCGGGGTGAACGGCGGGATCACCGCGTCGGTCATCGGTTGCGGGGCAAGTCGGCCCGATTTGATCTGCTGGGCGCGGACCGTGACGCTGTTGCCACTGCGCGGATAGGCGGAGATCTTTTCGTAAAGGTCGGTCTGGCAGGTCCCAGAGGGGCTGACGAAACTGTCGGCTTGCTGGGCGCTCGCGGGCAAGGCCAGCGCCAGCACGGCGGGGAGAAGGGCGGCGGTCAGGCGGATCATTGCAGGCCTCCGAAGAGATAGGGGGCAAGGGTTTCGAGGGCGAGGATCAGTTTGAACTGATCCGCGACATCGGGTGTCAGGACCCAGTGGACCAGGCCGCTGCCATCTTCGGGACAGCGGGTGGCAAGCCGTTCGGCGGCCTCGGTAAATGCCTCAGGGCCAGTCGGGTTGATCAGCGTTGCCTGAACCGGTCGGGACAGGTCAAACGCGGCCTCGCGACTGAGGAAATCGATCACCAGAGATCCGCGTCGGCTGGCCTCTGGCAAGGCCGGGGGGGAGGCGCAATAGTCAGCACCCGCATCCAGACCGCTGCGTCCAATGATGACAAAGCGCGGTGTGGTTGCAGTGGAATTGGCGAGGTCTTTCAACTCGTTCTCAAGGTTCAGCGGGCCAACCTCACCGGGGCGCAGGGCGTCGGCGGCGCGCAGCGCGCTTTCGGCGGTCAGCGGTTCAGGCGGTAGAAATCCCTTTGCCACACCCCCCGCCGCCTGCAAAAGGAACAGATCCTCGACCCGTTGGCCAAAGACCGCCTGCGCCGAACTGACGAGGATGCTCAGCGCGGATTGCATATCGCGCCCGCCGCGCGCGTGGGTCCAGCCCGGATACAGGTCCGGTCTGAGTGGCGCACCGTTGGTGTCCTCCAGCCCGGTGGTGTTGTAGAGCAGGACAAAGACCGGCCGCGCAGTGCTGCGCAGCGTCGCCTCGGCAAAGATCACATGGCCGTCATCGGTCACGGATACGGGCAGAACCGGCATTTGTGACACCCCTGCCAATGGCAGCGCCGTTTCGGGGAAGCGTCCGCCCCACGCAAGGCTGCAACTGGACGGATGCGGTTCCGGGCTGGTCAGGGACTGAACCTCTGTTGCCGCAAACAGGCGCAGGTTGAGGGTTTCGAGAGGCACGGCAGAGATCGCCAGATCTGGGTCAATCGCCACGGTGAGCCTGCCATAGACCTCTTCGCCCTCGGCGTTGGTGACGGCGCTTCCAAGATCAATCTGCATGGGCAGGCGCACCGGGTCATGATCGGGGTGGGTGATTTCGACCAACGGGTTGCAATACTCGAACACGGCGCTTCCCGGCGGGTCCGCCAGCAGCAGGTCCACCCCGGTCAGCAGGCGAGGGGGCGGCGGTGGCGGGGCGCGCAGGACCAGCCGATAGCCACGGTCAGCGGCGACGATTGCATAGGACTGCAGGCCTGCGTCCAGCAGGCCGAACTCGATCATTTGCGCCAGCGCCAGCGCGCGGTCGGCCTCGCTGCCGCCAAGTGCCTCAAGCGCGGCGCGAATGGCGCTTTGCGCCTGCGGATCGTGGCTGAATTGGGCCATTGCCTCCTGCAAAGGCAGGCTCTCCAGAAGGATCACCTCTTCTTCGGGGCCGATCAGTGTGATCGACAGGGTTTCATCGGTAAAGGCATTGACACCATTGGTTAATTTCGGGTCTTCGCCACCGGCGTCCGGGGCTTTGGTCACAGGTGGCGCGACGGGGATCACCGGGCCGCTGGCCGCCAGCAGCCGGGTTTTGAATCCGTTCAGATAACTGGAGCATGGCCGGTCGCAGGTTACGGCGACCAATTGCCGACCCTTGCCCTGCCGCAGGTCCAGACCCATCCACGCATAGTCCGCTTTGCCAAGCGTCGTATCCTTTTCGTTGGCGATGTACGGGGCGACGCTGAAGCTGGCGAATGCATCGCCTTGCGCGGTCAACGCCCCGCCTTCACGCAGGTCGGGATGGAACAGAAGCGGGCCAACACTCATCCGGGCGTTGGTTTCGGTGATCGAGGGGCCTTCGAGAAAGGCCATGTCAAACACGCCTTCATTGAAGACAAAGACCGACACCGGCATCGGGGTGCCGTCGCGACGGGGCAGTTCCTCGAGGGTTCTGTCAGTGCGCAGGAGTCCGGTGACCTCGACGCAGCCTTCGTGTCGGAACGCGCCCGTCGTATTGAAATCCACCGGGTCGCGCTGGCGCTCTGCCAATCGCCCGAAATAGCCGGAAAAAACCGGCTGCGCCTCTGGTGTGCGCAGCGCGACGGCGTCAAACAGTGGGGTTTCGTCCCGTATCAGGTTCATCGCCGACAGATCGCCCGACAGCCTGCTTTCCGCTAAAGCCACCAGCACGGCGTCACAGACCGGTGGTTCCTGCGCGTGCAGCGCGCCCGCGGACAGAGCCAGCCCAAGGGTCACCGCAAACCTTGTGTGTTTCATGGCCTCTCTCCCTTCGCAGTTTTGTCCAGCGTGCCCGCCCCAGCGTCACACGCCCTGCAATTTCTGTCCAATGTCGCGGTGGCTGAGCCACCAGTGCACCACAACAACCAATCCAACGGTCAGCACCAGCCCATAGGCCAGTCCGACCGCCTGCGCGGTCTGAACCGCGGACCAGTCCAGCCAGTCGGGCGACAGGTCCCAGATTCGCGCAACGCGCGCCGCCAGCAGCCGATGGGCGAGGCCCAGTACAAAGACCGCCGCGACGGTCGCGACCAGCGTGATCACCAAAAGTTCCAGCAGCACCAGAAACGCGATGTGGCCCAGCCGGTAGCCCACCGCCCGCATGATGCTGAGGAAGCGTTCATTTGAGACGATGAAGGCCTGCACCGACAGGCCGACCGCAATGGCGATGGAGACGGACATGGCCGTCATCACCGCGAACAGCAGGTTGCGGCTGCCCAGTGCAATCCCCAAGAGCCGCCGCACCTGTGCCAGCGCGTCATCGTTCAGCTTGTAGCTGGGTCCATAAATCTGGTCGTAAAGTTCTGGCCGGTCGGCGCATTCGTCGATTGTACAGAACAGTTTCTCGGCATAGTCGGCGTCGAAATACAGCGCCGCGCTGTCAAAGGGCGGCCAGCCGTTGCCCCAGTGGTTGGGGCGGATGTCAGGTGTTTTCATCAGCCGCAGGTAGGCGTCGTTGGTCATGGCGATTTCGGCGCTCAGCACGGACGATCCGGGGATGTCCGCGATCAAACCGGCGATGTGCACCGGCTTGAGCAGTTTCTCGGTGCCAAAACAGAACTGGTCGGGCAGGGGATCGCCCGGGTCGATGCCGAACCGGCGCTTGAGAAAATCCGGCGTGACAAAGGCCGCATCGCGCAGATCGGGTTTGTCGAATTGGCCGATTGTCAAAAGCCGCGCACCCGGAGGCGTGACCGGCAGTTGGCGATAGAGCGGCTCGGCATGGTCAAAAACCACCAGCACGGCGTTGCCCGCCCGGTTGCGCGCGTCGTCGCAGTCGCCGCGCAGATCTGCCGTGCGCACGCTGAGTTCCAGCCGTCTGCCAAAGACCTGCGGGGGGCGCGCGCCTGCTGCTATATCGGGGGCAAAACGGTCCGCAAGATCGCTTTGGATCTGTCGCACCGCGCCCAAGGACAGCAGGTCGGCGGCGGTGCTGTCCACGTCACCGAACCGTTCCAGTGTGTAGTGGGAGACCTCTGGCCGTGACAGGTCGCGGGCAAATTTCGCGTCCAGAACAGAGGTCCCGAATAGGGTCGCATAGGCCGCGAGGATGCCCAGCAGGATGATTAGCGCAAAGGTCGGGCGGGTAAACTGGAACGGCCCGCCCCAGATCCGGTGTGACATGCGCCGCAGCCAGCCCGGCGGGTTTTGGGGTTCGGGCTGGCGCGGGAACAATTCCGCCAGAACAAAGCGCCAGATGAAATGAATGATCCCGAAAAGGTTGAACCGCGCGGGGGCGGGGCTTTCCTCAGGCGCGCCATTGGCGCGGCGCTGCTCCGCTCTTGTGGGGTTCAGGAGCAGCCCCTCATCGCCGACAAAGGCCTCGTCCAGTAGGGGCAGGTCGGCCCCTTGCGCCTTCAGCCGGTCCAGCGCCGCGCGCCGAGTCGCGGTGTCAGACCTGTCGGGCAAGGCCAGCGGCGCGCCGTCCTGTGACAAGACCCGGCCCCGGTCGACATAAAGCACCGCATCGGCGATCTCCAGCGCCAGCGCCTCGTCATGCGTGACCCAGACAACCGTCGCGCCAGTGTCCAGCGCCCAGTCGCGCAGGTGGCCCATGATCCGCCGGGCGTTTGCGGAATCGAGGCTGCTGGTAGGCTCATCGCAAAAGATCACGCGCGGGTCGGCGGCAAGCGCGCGGGCCACGGCAATCCTCTGCTGTTGTCCCCCGGACAGGTCGGCCACCCGCATACCCTGCAAAGCCTCGGCGTTGCCGTCCGAGCGAAGGAGGCCGAATTCTGTCATCAAATGGTTGAACCGTGCGGGTTGCAGCGGTGGGCGTGTCAGGGCGCGCGCCATGTCGACATTCAACCCCACGGACAGGCTTTTCATCAGGTAGGATTCCTGAAAGACAAAACTGACCGTTCCCGGTTTCGGCAGAGCGCCTGCCAAAAGGTCCGCACTGTCGTCGCCGCCGGGCAGCAGGCAAAGGTGCGACCCACCCGGCACGGCGGATACAAGGTTTGGTGCCTTGAGGCCGCTCAAAACGCTCAGCAAGGTCGATTTGCCAGAGCCTGATGGCCCCATGACGGCCACAACGCCGGGGCCTGTGATGTCCAAAGTGTCGATGTAGATGCCACTAAAACCGGGTTGCTCGCTGCCTTGCGCCGAGCGGTAGACCACACCGGTCTTTCTGCAAATCGCCACGCGCTTTTGCACTTGAAACCTGTTTGTTTGAAATCACCTGCGGTTGACTAAACCGTGTTCGGCACAGCCGTGCAAGGGCGCAGGCCCGCTGGATGACGGCGGGGGTGAGGCTACAGGCGGCCGAGGTTGAGGAGATGGGACTCTGCGGGGGCTTTCCGTCATGAGCCCCGGACAGCAGCGAACCGCTCTGGACGGCATTCGAATTCGGTGCATAGTGGGGCCTGACGGATCGCCGCACAGGTCCGGTTCGGCCCAGTTGGGCAGATTGTCGGCGCATATGTTTGTGGCCCCGGCAATAAAATGCCGTGTTTGCGCCTTTCGGCCATGTACTTTCCCGCAGGCTTGGCCTATACGTCCGGGTCTTGTGCCGATGCGGCGCTGTTTCCGGCACGTGCTGCCGCTATTCCATGGAAATTCCCCACTATGATCTCTTCCCTGTCCGAGGCGCTCGCAGAGCGTGGATTCGACAAGCTGACCCCTGTTCAAGAGGCCGTCATCGCGCCGGAACTGGCGGCGTCGGACCTGCTGGTCTCGGCGCAGACCGGGTCGGGCAAAACCGTTGGCTTTGGCCTTGCCATCGCGCCCACGTTGCTGGGCGAGGCCACGGCGTTTGACCGTGCGGCAGAGCCTCTGGCGCTGGTCATCGCACCGACCCGCGAACTGGCCTTTCAGGTCAAACAGGAACTGGCGTGGTTGTACGCCCGCACCGGCGCGGTGGTGACGTCCTGCGTTGGCGGCATGGATATGCGCGACGAACGCCGCGCCCTGTCACGCGGGGCGCATATCGTTGTCGGCACGCCCGGACGTCTCAAGGACCACATCCTGCGCGGATCGCTGGATCTCAGCGGGTTGAAGGCCGCGGTTCTGGACGAAGCGGATGAGATGCTGGATCTCGGGTTTCACGAGGATCTGGAATACATTCTTGGGGAATCCCCAACAGAGCGGCGCACGCTGCTTTTCTCTGCCACCGTGCCGCCGACCATTGTCAAACTGGCCGAACAGTATCAGCGCGACGCCAAGCGGATCAGCACACTCAGCGGCACCACCCAGCACGCCGATATCTCTTATCAGGCGATCCGCGTCGCGGCGTCGGACAGCGAGCATGCGATTTTCAACATGCTGCGCTTTCACCATGATCAAAGCGCCATCGTCTTTGCCAATACCCGCGCGGCGGTGAACCATTTGTCGGCGCGGCTGGGCAACAGAGGGCTGGCCACGGTCAGCCTGTCGGGGGAACTCAGCCAGACCGAGCGAACCCATGCGTTGCAGGCGATGCGCGATGGGCGGGCGCGGGTCTGCGTGGCGACAGATGTGGCCGCGCGCGGCATCGACCTGCCGAACCTCAATCTGGTGATCCACGCGGATCTGCCCACCAATACCGAAAGCTTGCTACATCGCTCTGGCCGGACGGGTCGGGCCGGCCGCAAGGGGATATCGGCGCTGATCGTTCCGCCGCGGATGACCAACAAGGCCGACAGGCTGCTGAAATGGGCCAAGATCAACGCCGAATGGACAGAGGCCCCGTCGCCGGAGGATATTCTGCGGCAGGATGAGGAACGTCTGTTGTCCGATCCGGCCTGGGACGAGCCGGTGACAGAGGAACAGGCCACCTTTGCCGCCAAACTGCTGGAGCGGCACGGCCCCGAGGTCATCGCCGCCGCCTATCTGCGTCTCTACCAGTCACGCCACGCCGCGCCTGAGGAACTGCTGCCGCCGGATGCGAAACCGGCGCGCTCTGCCGAGCGCAGCTTTGGTCCCAGCCGTTGGGTCTCGTTGTCGGTTGGTCGCGGTGACCGGGCAGAGGCACGCTGGCTGTTGCCGCTGCTGTGCCGGTCCGGTGGGCTCGACAAGAACGATATCGGCGCGATCCGGGTGCAGGACAGTGAGACCTACGTGGAATTGCTGGCCACCAAGGTCGACGGCTTTCTGTCGGGACTGGGGGCGGAGGCCGTTCTTGAAGACGGCATCAAGGTGCGTGCCATGGACAAGGCCCCGGACCTGAAACCGCAGCGCCGGGGGCCAAAGCCGGACGGCGCAGGGCCGCGTCCTTACCGGGATCGTGCATCCGACGACAAGCCGCGCAAGCCGCGCCCGCCACGCGACGACGCCGCCGCACCCGCGCCGCGCAAGGAACGCTCGGAGGGCGACGACCGGCCAAAGCCCGCCGCCAAGGCCAAGTATGGCGACAAGCCGAAATTTGGCGATAAGCCAAAGTACGAAGGTAAGCCCAAGTACGAGGGCAAACCGAAATACGAAGGAAAGCCTAAGCACGAGGGCAAGCCCAAGTACGAGGGAAAGCCACGGGCAGAGGCATCCACGTCTGCTCCGGCACAGGCCCGGTCACAGGACAAGGACGCAGCCGGACCGGCAAAGTACAAGGCCCGGCCCAGCCCGGCAGGCAAACCCGGACATAAATCCGCCGGTCCGAAACCTTTTGGTGCCAAGCCAAAAGGGCCGGGCAAAGGCAAACCGCAAGGTGCCAGCGCGGGCGATGCCAGCAACACCTCCAAACGGTTCACGCCCAAAAAACCGGGCAAGGCCCCGTCCAAGGCACGCGGACCGGGTGGCCCCCGTGAGGGCGGCTTTGACGCACCCCGGCGTGGCAAGCGCTGAGGTCAGGCACTCCCACGGTGCGGCCCCAACCGGACGGTTTGTCCGGGTGGGGCGCGCTGTCTGGATCGCTGTATGTGTGGTTGCCCCTCACGTTAGGTGGGCGCTCGGGTCAAAAATGACCCGGCCTTCCTGCAAGCGTCATCAAGCCTGTGACCGATCCTGGGTTTTCTGAACGTCGGCCCTTGCAAGAGGCGTGATCTCGCGCGATGCCGTTCCCGCAACGGCGACCACCAGAATACGGACCAGACTCATGACCGATCACAGCAATCGCAAACCCTCTCTTGCCACCCGTGTCGCGCAGGCCCTGCACGCCGTCGAAGCCGAGACCGGGGCGGTCGTCCCGGCGATCCAGCCTGCGGCGACCTATGCGCGGGACGAAAACTACGCAGTGCGCAAACCCTATTGGTATCGCCGTGACGGAAACCAGACCACCAGCCACGCCGAGGCCATCATCGCTGAGTTGGAAAATGCCAAGGAGTCGTTTCTGTTCGCCTCGGGCATGTCGGCCTGCACTGCGGTGATTGAGCAATTGCCGACCGGCGCGCATGTGGTGGTGCCGCGTGTCATGTATCACGGGGTCCTGCATCAGTTTCAGACCTATGCGGCGAAGCAGCGGATCACTCTCGACTATTACACCGCCGGAAACCTCGATGAACTGGCGACTGCCGTCAAACCGGGCGAAACCCGGCTTGTCTGGGTCGAAACGCCCAACAACCCCAGCTGGGAAGTGACCGACATCGCCGCCGCCGCAGAGATTGCCCATGCCGCCGGGGCAAAGCTTTTGACGGATTGCACAGCGACGCCGCCCAACATGACCCGGGCGCTTGATTTTGGTGCGGACTACTCCTTCCACTCGGCGACCAAATACCTCAACGGACATTCGGATATCACCGCCGGGGTGCTGTCGGTCAAGGAGACCGATCAGGACTGGGAAGACATCTATCTGGTGCGCAAGCTGCAAGGCACGGTATTGCAATCGCACGATGCATGGTTGCTGATCCGTGGCATGCGGACACTGTTCCTGCGGGTCGAGAAATCCTGCACGAATGCCATGGCGCTGGCCCGGCACTTTGACGGCCACCAGCACGTGGCGGCGGTGCTGTATCCCGGACTGCCGACCGATCCGGGACATCAGATTGCCAAGCGTCAGACCGACGGTCAGTTCGGCGGCATGTTGTCGATCCTCGTCAATGGCACCGAGCAGAACGCCATCGACGTGGCGCGGTTCTGCGAGCTGTTTTATCCTGCAACCTCGCTGGGCGGGGTGGAAAGCCTGATCGAACATCGCAAGACAGTCTCGGGTGAGGGGTTCCCGGTGGATGCACGGCTGCTGCGCCTGTCGGTTGGGATCGAAGACCCCGATGACCTGATCTATGACCTTGAACAGGCATTGGCGCGGGCATTCAGCTAAAGCGTCCCGATCCGCCACGGCGGGTCGGTCAAGTCGCACGACAACTGTTGTATGATCGCTGTGCCGTCGGATGGATATCCGACGGTTGGGCATGCTCGTTGACTCGTGCCGATCCGTCCTTCGGGGCCGAGTTTGGCCAGAAGACTTGATTTATACAGCCCTAGCTTGCATCCTTTGGTGGAACTTCTCCAAAAAGGTTTCAAGACATGCTCCGCTTCAGCGTCGCCGCCACCCTTCTCACCGTTTGGTCCGGAGGCGCTGCGCTGGCGCAGGCCGAGAGTACGACCTTGCCGTTGCCATCGTCGTTGCCGCTGCTGGACTACGAAGAACAACTTTATCCGTTCATCGCCGACCGCACCTTTGCCAAGGAGGGATGGATTCGCGACAAGAGCTGGCGCGACACCGGGCCGTTTGTTCTCGATACCTCGTACGGCGTGCATCCGGCGGTGCGGATCTACTATTCACCAGAGGTCCTGACATGGCTTGAAGGCGGGCGGAAAGGCGTCATTCCCGACGGCGCGATCGTGGTCAAGGAAATGGCCTCTCCCCCAGCCGCCCGCTATGTCGAATACCGCGAGATGCTGGACTACATGCACCCTGACGACCCCGCCAAGGTCGAGGCCGAGATGCTGGAGTTTCTGCGCACCACCGGCGGGCTTAACTGGACCGTCATGGTCAAGGACAGCGCGCTGTCGCATGGCGGGTGGTTCTTTGCCTCTGTCGGACAGTCGGCTGCGGTGGACAACTTTGACCCTCCGTTTACGCCGCCCTCGGGGCAGGCAGGGGACGGGATGTGTATGCGCTGCCACGCCTCTGCCGCCGAAGAACTGATCTATTCCAGTCTCGACAATGTCGAAGGCTATCCCGGTGAGCCGCTGATCTTTCGCGTCGACGAAAGCTGGCGCGATATGGAGGGATTCCCGCCGGGGCCGTTCAACCTGCCAGCCGTCCAGCGCCCGGCGATGGGCGCCAGCGAGGCGGCCCTGATCGAAGACTACTTTCATAACGAGACGGCGCTGGCGAAATCCAATGCCAAGGTGGCGCCCTCTCCGATGGTGATTAACCCGATCTTCGCTGCGATGTTCCCGCCCACTGGCGGCATTGCGGTGCCACCGGGAAAGGTTCAGACGCTGCCCAGTGAGTGGCTGGACCATGTGCCGGCGCGGCCCAACGATGTGCAGCATTTCCTGACCTCGGACAATTGCATCGGCTGCCACGGCGGCCTTGGCGGTCCGCCCTCGGGCACGACGATGTTTCTGCAAACCGGGCCGAACTATGGTGATGGCTATAACATTTCGGAATACGGCGAATGGCGCTGGTCGCCGATGGGGCTGGCCGGCCGTGACCCGATCTTTTTCGCCCAGCTCGAAAGCGAGTTTGCCTTGCTGCAAAAGGCCGGTTCGGGCGATCTGACCTCTAATCTGGGTACGACCTGCCTGTCGTGCCACGGCGCGATGGGCCAGAGGCAGCTAGAGATCGACGCCCACGCCAACCCCGACGCCGGTCTGGACCCCAACAATTTCAAGGTCGCCTATACCCTGCTGCACAGCCCGCTGACCGAGGCCGAGGAAAAGGCGCAAAAGGCCGACGGCACCTATGATTACCACCTCTACGGCAACCTCGCGCGGGAGGGGATTTCCTGCACGGTCTGCCACCATATTGCACCGCCCGAACGGGCTGAGGGGCAACCAGAGTACAACAAACTGGATACCTACTTGATGAATGGCACCACCGGGGTCTTTCGGATGACCGAAGCAGACCGCCTGATCGGTCCGTTTGACGATGTGCGTCAGAAACCGATGGAGAATGCCATGGGGATCACGCCGGTCAAGGACGACTACATCAAGGACAGTGAGCTTTGCGGGGCGTGCCATACGATCAACCTGCCCAATGTGGATGCGCCCACGGACGAGCCGCTAGAGGGTTACACGGCAGCGGATCAGAAGGTGTTCAACGATGCTGCCCGCAATGGTGCGGCCTTGCTCAACACCGAATACGGCGTGACCTTCCCAAAGGCGCTGACAGAGTTTCAGCACTCGGTCGAGCAAGCCACCTATATCGAATGGGTCAACAGCATCTACAGCGAAAAGGGCACGGCGCAGTCCTGTCAGGACTGCCATATGAAGTCCGACTTCCACAGCGTTGATGGCAGTCTGTCGGTCCCTGCCATAACCACGCAGATCGCCACCATCCAGGACACCAAGCTGCCCGATGTGGCGAACCTGTTGCCGCAGGAAGATGTCGACGTGCCGTTCCGCGAGGGCTATCGGCGGCACAACTTTGTCGGTCTCAATGTGTTCATGGTTGAAATGATGCGTCAGTTCAGCGCCGAAATGGGGATGAGCCGCACCGATCCGATGACGTATGCGACCAATGGCGCACAATTGGCGATCGACACCATGGTTCTGCAAGCCAGAGAGGAGACGGCGGATGTCACGCTGGACCTGAGCAAGGGGTACGGTGGACTGGTGGCCAATGTGCAGGTGACCAATAAGACCGGGCACCGTTTGCCATCGGGCGTCAGCTTTCGTCGGGCCTTTCTCGAGGTGCAGGTTGTGGGCGAAAGCGGTGAGACGCTGTGGTGCTCGGGCTGCACAAACGGGGCAGGTGTGATTGTCGACCCGTTGGGGATGCCGCTGAAGACAGAGTTTCTGGACGTGGTGCCCGAAGGGGCCGACATCGCGCTGTACCAGCCGCACTACAGGGTCATCAGCGACCAGACACAGGTGCAGATTTACGAGGAACTGACCCTGAACGCCGAACGTGTCTTTACCACCAGCTTTGTGCACCGGGACTTTCACCCCAAGGACAACCGCCTGACCCCGCACGGCGCGCTGACCCCCGGCACGCAAGAGTTCATTGCGCGATTTGGTGACAGCGAGGTCACCGCCGCCTTTATGAAGGCGACCGTCCCGGAGGGGCGGGCCGCCTCTGATCCGGATTTCAAACCCGGCTCTGACGCGTTGGAATACCGGATCACGCTTCCCGATGGGGTAGACCCGTCCAAGGTGACGGTCACGGCGACGCTCTATTCGCAGGCGATCCCGCCTTATTATCTCAAGCAACGGTTTGAGACCGCCCCGAATGGACCGGCGACGCAGCGGCTGTATTACCTTGCCAGCCGGCTCAAGACCAAAGGTACGGCCATCGAAAACTGGAAGCTGGCGACCGGGTCGGCGTCTGCGGTGCTGCAATAACGACGCGGTGAAAGGGACGAAGGCGGTTAGCCGCCTTCGTCCAACGGGGCCAGAAGGTTGGCGATCTCTGCCCGTAGCCATTCATGCGCGCGACTGGCCGAATAGCGCCGGTGCCAGACCAAAATGATCTGAACGACGTCGAGCGGCATGGGCGCGCGGTAAATGGTCAGGCCCGCGTCCTCGGCCACATGGCGGGCCAGTGCGGTCGGCAGCAAGGCCACCAGATCCGATCCGGCAACCGCCCGGTAGACACCGGAAAACACCGGCATGGTCATCACGACCCGGCGCGTGCGTCCGACGCGCGCCAGCGCTGCGTCGCCCATCGCCTTGATATTGCCCTGTTGGGAAAACAGGACATGGCCCAGATCACAAAACAGGTCGATCGGAACAACGTCGCCGGGGCCGACCCCGGCTCTTTGCAGGCGGGGATGCCCCTTGCGGGCGACGACCGAAAAACTGGACCGGAACATCGGCTGGCTTTCGACCCAATCGGGCAGGTCCAGCGCAGGGATCAGCGCAAAATCGACCTCATAGCGGTCCAGCGTCCCGATGTGGTCATCCGACACCAGACTGACCAGATGAACCCGCACATCCGGCGCGACGCCTTGTAGCCGGTCTGCAAGTTGCGGCATCAAAAGTTCGGCAAAGAAATCGCTGCCAGAGATCCGGAACCTATCCGTTGACCGCGACGGGTCAAAGTCCTCTCGATCCCGTATCAATGCCTCTGTCTGCTCTAGGATATGACGCAGCGGTTCTTCCAGCGACAGGGCGTATTGCGTCGCCTCCATCCCTTTGCCGCGTCGAAAAAACAACTGATCGCCAAGTGCCGCGCGCAACCGCCCCAGCGCCGCCGAGACGGCCGGTTGCGACAGCCCCAGACGGTCCCCGGCTTTGACGGTCGACTTGTCCAGAAGCAGCGCATTCAGAACGCGCAGCAGGTTGAGGTCAAAGCTGGATAAATTCGCCATGTGTATATGTGTAATATCTTTAATCGATTTTTCATATGACCACGTGCGCAGTAAAGTGAAGCCCGACGAAAGCGCTTTCGTCTCCAGCATTTCAATTGGAGGAGACGATGAAAGAGTCCCTGCTTGGCCCGGATGCCATTGAATGGCTCGGGGTCCACTACCGCACCATTCTGTCCACCAAAGACAGTGGCGGAACCCTGTCGATCACGGACTCGGTCTCGCCGCCGGGGTCGGGCCCACCGCGCCATATCCACCATGATGCCGACGAAAGCTTTGTGATGCTCACCGGCGACGCCGAATTCTGGCTGGCGGGCAAGACGGTGTCTTGTGGTCCGGGTGGCACCGTCTTTGTGCCGCGCGGCACAGAGCACACGTTTCGGGTGACCAGCGACGTGCCCGCGCGGCATCTGGTGATCCTGACCCCAGGCGGGTTCGAGCGGTTCTTTGTCGAGATGGCCGCGGGCGATTTCCGCATTCCCGACGACATGGCGCAGATCGAACAGATCGCCGCCCGTCACAACCTCAGCTTCACCGGACCGCCGCTTGGTGCCGACTTACAGGAGACCTGAACCATGAAATCCCTTCCGACTTTGTTCTTTGCGACCGCTGCCTTCTTTGCGCTGTGCGGGATGATCTGGGGAATCCAGATGTCGGCCACGCACGATCACTCATTGTCGCCAGCGCATGGCCATTTGAACCTGATCGGCTTTGTCATGATGTCGGTATTCGGAACCTATTACACCCTGACAGCACGCGCCGCACGGACGCGTCTGGCGGCAATTCACTACGTGTTGGTCACGCTCACAGTGATCGTTCTGGTGCCGGGCATCGTCTTGGCCATGACCGGCACGACTGAGGTTCTTGCTCAGATCGGCTCCGTCCTTGCGGTCGTCTCTATGGCGCTCTTTGCCTTCATGGTGGTGCGCCACGGCGTTGGCCCGGACCGGGCGGCGACTGGTGGGGCGTTGCCGCAGGCCCATCCTGCGGAATGATGCGGTGCCCCGGCGCGGCCATGTACGGGTCGGGGCATTTGGATCGCTACCGTGCTGACCACCGACCGGCGTCGGTCCGGTTCGGACCAGTGTTCAGATCGGTGTCCATGTCTGGCTCAGCGTGTCCAGCAGCGCCCGCACCGTCGGGCGGTCAAGGTGACGCTCCTGCGTGAGAAAGCTGAGCCGGGCGGGGACCGTGACCACGTCGCTGACCGCCAGCCCCGAGGTCTGGCGTTCGTGCAACGCGATGGATTCCCGGCACAGGCTAAGGCCGACACCGGCGCGGACCATTTCCAGCATCGACGCCTCCTGATCGACCTTGGCGACGACGTTTTGTACGCAGTTGTGGCGGGCAAAGACCTCTGCCAGCAATCCGTGATGGGATGAGGTCGGCGGCGTGCCAATCCAGGGCAGGGTGGCCAGCGAGGGCCAATCGGCCCGGTCCACGCGGCTTTGCCACCCCGGCGGCGCGATCACGCGATAGGAAAACTGCGCCAGCGGGATCATGTGAACCGGATCGTCACCGGCCTGCGGGGCCGGTGCGTCCGGCGCGGCAAGAAAGAACCCGGCATCAATCTGGCCACGGGCCAACCGGGCCAGCACGTCTCCGCTGACCGCATGGCTGAGTTCCGTGGTGATGTCGGGATAATCCGCGCGCAGGCGGCGCAACAGCGGTCCCAGCCGGATGAAATCCGGGTCCACGATGGTGCCAATCCGCAGCGTGCCGCCGATCCGTCCGCTGCGTTTGCGCGCGCTGCTGCGAAAATCGTCCATGGCGTTCAGGACGTGTTCTGCCTTTGCCAGCAGGGCGGCGCCGTCGTCCGTCAATATCAACCCGGTGCCGGTGCGGCTGAACAACGGCGTGCCGGTGTCCTGCGCCAGCCGCTTTAGCTGTTGACTGACGGCGGGTTGAGTCAGGTTCAGCACGTCCGCGGCGCGCGACACGCTGCCCTCACGCGCGACCGTGATGAAGGCGAGCAGAGCATTGATGTTGGTATAGCGAGTCATATAATCTATGCTTATAATAGTATGTGAAATTTGTCATTGGAAAAGGAATTTCAAGCTCTGTACCACCGATGAAACGGGTTAGGGGGAGCAGAAGATGACAGATGACATGACGTTCGATTATGTCGTGGTGGGCGCAGGGACCGCGGGATGTCTTCTTGCCAATCGGTTGAGCGCGAACCCGAACACCCGCGTTCTGCTGCTGGAGGCCGGCAAGCGGGACAATTATGCCTGGATACATATCCCAGTCGGCTACCTGTATTGCATCGGCAATCCGCGCGCCGACTGGATGTTCAACACCGAACCCGACAAGGGGCTGAACGGGCGCAGCCTGCGGTATCCGCGTGGCAAGACGCTGGGTGGCTGTTCCTCGATCAACGGCATGATCTACATGCGCGGGCAGGCGCGGGACTATGACAACTGGGCGCGCATCACCGGTGACGCCGCATGGTCGTGGGAAAACAGCCTGCCGGATTTCAAGCGGCATGAGGATCACTACAAACTCGATGGCGGTGCCGACCCGAAAACCGGCGACAACAGCCGGTTTTCGGACCTGCACGGGACCGGCGGCGAATGGCGGGTGGAAAAGCAGCGCCTGCGCTGGGATGTGCTGGACAGCTTTGCCAATGCGGCGGAACAGATCGGCGTCGAAAAGACGGATGATTTCAACGCGGGCGACAACGCGGGTGTGGGGTACTTTGACGTCAACCAACGCTCTGGCTGGCGGTGGAACACCTCCAAGGCGTTCCTGCGACCGGCCAAGACGCGCCGCAACCTGACGGTCTGGACAGAGGCACAGGCAGAGCGGCTGACCTTTGCCCGCGATGGCGACGGCGCGCTGTGCTGTGACGGTGTTATGGTGAACCGGGCAGGGCGGTCGGTGACGGTCACCGCCCGCAAAGAGGTTGTCCTGTCGGCGGGGGCGGTGAACTCTCCGGCGATTTTGCAACTGTCGGGGGTGGGGCCTGCGGGCCTCTTGCAACAGCGCGGGGTCGAGGTGGTGATGGACGCGCCGCAGGTCGGTGAAAACCTGCAGGATCATTTGCAGATCCGCGCCGTGTTCAAGGTCAAAGGAACCAAGACGCTGAACGTGCTGGCCTCTTCGCTGTTCGGCAAAGCCATGATCGGGTTGGAATACGCGGTCAAACGGTCCGGCCCGATGAGCATGTCGCCCAGCCAATTGGGCGCGTTCACCCGGTCGGATGCCTCGCGGCCTCATGCGAACCTTGAATACCATGTGCAGCCGCTCAGCCTTGATGCTTTTGGTGAGCCGTTGCACGACTTTCCGGCCATCACCGTGTCGGTCTGCAACCTGAACCCAACCTCACGCGGGAGCGTCCGGATCGGGTCGAATGATTTCCGCGACGCGCCCAGGATCGCGCCGAATTATCTGGACACAGAGGATGACCGCAAGGTCGCCGCTGACAGTCTGCGGCAGGTCCGGCAGATCATGGCGCAACCTGCGATGGGGGCCTATGAGCCTGAAGAATTCAAACCGGGCGCACAGTACCAGTCGGATGCGGAACTGGCCAAGCTGGCCGGTGACATCGCCAACACGATCTTTCACCCGGTGGGGACCGTGCGGATGGGCCGTTCTGACGACGCGGACGCGCCGTTGGACCCGCATCTGCGGATGAAAGGCATCAAGGGGCTGCGCGTGGTCGATGCCTCTGTCATGCCTGAAATCACCAGCGGCAACACCAACTCACCCACCCTGATGATCGCGGAAAAAGCCGCCCAATGGATGTTGGCCGGGGAATAACCCCGGCAACACGGAGGAAATCCATGCGCACGACATTCTCTCAACTTCCGCTTACCGGCGTGAAGATCGTCGATTTCGGTCAGTATATCGCAGGCCCTGCCGTAGGGATGCTGCTGGGCGATCTGGGTGCTACCGTGGTCAAGATCGACCCGCCGGCCGGTCCGATGTGGGACAGTCCTGCCAACGCCGCGCTGAACCGCAACAAGGTGATCGTGAACCTTGACCTCAAGACCGAGGAGGGGCTGGAAAAGGCCCGCGCCCTTTGCGCCGAGGCCGATGTCCTGATCGAGAATTTCCGGCCCGGCAAACTGGCGGCGCTGGGGCTGGATTTTGGCGCGATGCGCGATGCGCGGCCCGAGTTGATTACGCTGTCGATCCCCGGTTTTGCCTCCAACGATCTGGAACGGCGCGAGCAGCGGGCGTTTGAAAGCGTCATCGCCGCCAGTTCTGGCGTCTTTACCGACATGGGCCTGAACCGCGTGCTGATGGGGATCAACCCGTCCTTTTCGCCTCTGCCACTGTCCTCTGCCTATGCGGCGCAGATCGCTGCGTCATCGACCGTTCTGGCGCTGCAATCGCGGCAGGTGACAGGCCGGGGTGACCATGTCGAGGTGCCGCTGGCCGCCGCCGTGATGGAAGGGTTGTGCTACAACTCGATCAAAGTGGCGGACATGCCCGAACGCTATCTCACCCAGCGCGAGAAAGAGATCGAGCGGCGGCGCGTCGAGGGCCTGCCGATGAACCTCTCATACGAAGAATTGCAGGAACTGCTGGACCCGTTCTTTCGCAGCTACATGTGCAAGGACGGGCGCATGTTCTACGTCGTCTGCCCCAGCCACAAGTATCACGCCAAGCGCTGTCTTGAGGTGCTGGGCATCTATGACGAATTGGTCGAAGAGGGGCTGACCTCTGAGGAGGACACCTACAAACCCTACGCTGAGTGGACCAGCCATGTGTCGCTGGGTGTTTACCCGATGCCCAAGGACTGGGCCGATTTGATCGCCGCGCGGATGAAAGAGGTTTTCATGACCCGCACCGCGCGCGAGTGGGTCAAGATGTTTGGCCGCGCGGGCATTCCCGGTGGCGCGCAACTGTGGCTGCAAGAGTGGATCAACGACGAATACGCCGAGGCCGCGGGCCTGATGATCGACCTCACCGACCCGGTCTATGGCGACATGACCATGCCCGGACCGGTGGTCTGGATGGAGGAAAGCGGCGAAGAGGCCCTGACGCCAGAGCCGCGCCGTTGGGTCGGCTTTGAGGAGGCGCTGTCAATCCTCAAGAAACACCGCACCGACATCCCCGAGGCAACCGACGCAAACGACCAGGAGGCATGGTTGACCGGGGTCCGCGTGCTGGACCTGTGCAATGTCATCGCCGGTCCGCATTCAGCCAGCTACCTCGCGCGTTTCGGCGCGGAAGTGATCAAGCTGGACCCGGCAGAACCGCTGTATGACAGTTGGAACACGGTGATTTACGGGCTTAGCCAGATGCGCGGCAAGCGGTCCATTCTGGCCGATCTGAAATCGCGTCACGGACGGCAGGTCTTTGAGGATTTGGTGAAAACGGTGGACGTGATCGTCTGGAACGCGCCGGATAGCCAGATCAAGCGCATGGGGCTGGACGCCGAAAGCCTGCGCAAGCTGAACCCGGACGCGATCTTTTGCAAGTTGGACTGTTTCTCGGGCGTGCGGCGCGGGGTGCGGACCGACTACATCGGCTATGACGACCTTGTTCAGGCGGCGACTGGCATCATGACCCGGTTCGGTGGCGCGATGGACCGGCCAGAGGAGCACGCCCATGTCGGCACCATCGACGTGATGTGCGGCTTTGGTGGGGCGCTGTCGGTGGCGACGGCTCTTTACCAGAAATACCGGCACGGGCGGGTCGGGCGCGGGCGAACCTCGCTTTCGGCCAATTCCGGTCTGCTACAGGTGCCCTTTGCCTATGACTACAAGGGACGCGGCCTGTTTGATGAGCCCTCAGGGCCAGAGGCAAACGGCTGGGACTCGCTCAGCCGGTTCTACAGCACCGCCTCGCTGCGCCACATTCTGCTGTGTGCCTATGAGGCCGACCTGCCGCGCTTTCGCGCGGTAGAGGGGTTGGAACAACTGCCCGACGTGGCGGTTGAGGATCGCGCCGCCTATCTGGCCCATGCCTTCCAGAACCAGCCCGCAACCGAGTGGGTGAACCGGCTGCGGGCCGCCGACATCGGTGTCGCGATCTGCGAAAACATCGACGCCCTGCGCGCCCGCAACGAACAGGTGTTTGACGGCACACCGGGGACTGACAGAGGCAGCTATTCTTTCTCGATCTATCCCGACCACCCGTCGGGGCACGAGGTCGTCCAACTGGACCCCTATGCCGTGCGTCCGGCGCGCGGAAAGGTTTATGCGCTGAACCCTTCGGAAAAGTTCGGCACCTCGACGCGGGCCATCCTCAGCGACCTTGGTTATAGTGATGCAGCGGTGCAAAGGATGCTGGATGCGGGCAGCCTGAGCACCTCATGGAGCAAGACCTATTTGCCGGGCTGACCCAAGGCACGTCTTTCGACGTTAACGCGCCTGTTACGCCGCAAGCAGCAGCCGCGCCTCGTGGCTCTTGAGGGTCGGGGCCACGGGGGGCACCACATGGCTGTGGTGTCCAAGTTCGGGGAAGACCGACAGCAGTTCGGCGCGCGCCGATGGCGCAAGGTTGTTCAGCGCGCAGGGGCCGGGATAGAGGCTCTCGGTCGGGGCGCCCTCGGACAGGATGATCTCATGCCGGTCAAAGAGCAGATGCACATAGGTGATGACCTCGACATCCTCAAAAACCACGTCTGATCCGTTCACGAAATCCTGCGCCGCGACCAATGCGCCGGTCAATCCGAACAACAGAGAGACGCGCCAGTCGCGGACCAGGATCCTGTGCTGCGGCGATACGATCAGGTCACGGGTGTTTCCAATCGCACCGGCCCGGAAGCGGATCGGCCGGTTGCCCTCATGTGTGCGGTAGCGCCGCTGGCCGACCCAGCGGACGGTCGCCTTGCGTCCGTTTATCGTCAGCACGCGATGCCCCGGCTTGAACAGTTCGGCCTGCCTTGGGCCATTCGGCGTGTCGATCAGCGTGCCTGCCGCAAAGCAGACCGGCTCTACATACTCGTCCGCGGCGTAGCTGGGCCCTTCCTGAGCCGAGACAACCGTCAGCGGAACGCCGACCGGCGGCCAGTCACCCGGATCACCGATAAAGGCAATCCCTTCGACGGTCGCGTAGGAGGGAGAGCTGTTCTGCACGTTGAAGGCGACCAGCGTGTAGGTGTTGGTGCCGTCCGACACGGTAAAAGAGTATTCCGCCTCGACGACGCTGCCATTCGCATAAGTGACGCCATCGACGACCTGTGCACCGTTCAACTGCTGCCCCGAGTCGTTGTCCGAAAAATCGGTATCGCCATCATTGACCGAAATGGCCGACCAGTTGGTCGAGTCCAGCGTCAGGGTACGCCCGACCAGATGCGATCCATCGCCCTGCGTGACGCCGTCAAGCTGGCCGCCGCCGCTGATGGTGACGTCGCCTTCGCCCAATACCCAGATATCGTAGGTCGGCATGCGTCCCTGAATGCCCCTTTGCAATTTTGACCAGACTGAAGCCAAATTTAGGCAAAATTGGGGCCAATTCGTTCATTTACGGAATTTCGGGACCAAGCGTCGCGAAATTCGGCGCTATTCGGTGCATGGAAGTTGCAGTATATATCGGTTTTACCGGAGTTCTCTCGGGATGGTTGTGCCGGTCCAGATGGCTCCCGGTAGGCGGTCAACGGGACTTGTCAGACGCAGCGCTGTGTCTCCTGTGCATAACATCCCCGCGAGCTTTGCCGCGAGGGTTGCTTTCCCGCGAACATCTTTGTCATGTGTTCCTTTGACTGCCCGTGCCTGTCGGAGGGTGCCGAGTTCTCTTGCCTTCGTTGGGTGCGCGCTACTCTGTTTTATTCCTTTGAGAGCGTATTGACGCTTTCCGGGACAACGCGAGAGGAAAATCGTGCGACCCAAGACCCTTGTTCGGATGACCGCCATTGCGGCCCTGTCCGCAGCCACATTTCAAAGCGCCCCGGCCATGGCCGATGCTGGCAGCTTGCTTGATCCTCAAACACGCGCGCTGCAAATGCAGCAATACGACGAAGTGCGCACCAAGACGATCCTCGAACTACAGCCGTTCCGCACGACGCAGACCGCACGGGGTGCCGATGGCACCAGTTATGAACTGGTCGCCCTGAACCCGGCGATCAACTCATGGTTCCTCTTGACGGTCAGCTCCGAAGGGTTCTGGTCATCCACGCGCAAGTTTCATCTGGAACTGGCAGACCCCAAGCACAGCACGATGTCGCTGGTTGCAGGGGCAGAGCCGGAACTGGTCATCGCGGGCGAGGCTACGGAATTCCGCTGCACGCCATGGGCAGGTAGCAGCCCGGAACTGGACGACGCGCAGTATCGCGGTTTGCCCTTCGCGCCCATTTGCGATGAGCGCGTCTTTTTGCGCAACCGCGTCAAGGGCAACTCGACCAACCGCGAGGCGGTGGCCGATTTCCTGCGCGACAACGTCGTCTTCGGCGAAAGCCTCGTCAATATGATCAAAGGCTCTTTCTACGAAGACGCCTTTATGAACTCCGGCCCGGTGATCGAGGGAGCCGATGCAGGCGAGACCGTCAAGGCGCTAGGCAAGGCGCAGTTGGACAATGCGCCGGTGTTCCGGACCAGTTTCAACTTTGACCTAGACGGGGCCGAAGGCGGCCGCGTCGAAGCTGGTAGCTGGTACGCGGTCAGCGATATTCCGGGCGTCTATGCCAGCGCGATGCAACCGGGGATGATCTCACGCGATCTGCTGAACCGGTCGGGCGAAACAAATGCCCTGGACGGGGTGGAACGCGGTGCCGACGTCTATCTGATCGCCTTCGATCTGGAACAGTTTGAGGTCGGTCTGGAACTGGGCACCGACCACCCGCGCGTCGACTGGTCGCCGCGCCCCTCCGGCGCGGGCCGGAACTACCGTATTCCCGGCCCAGACGGCATCGACGATTCAGCCCCGCTGGTGCGCTCGGGCATGCTTAGCCCGGCCAAGACGGACCGCGTTGTCGGCACCTTTGCCTCTGGATTCAAGCGTAGCCACGGCGCATGGCGGCTGACGGAAAAGGCCTATACCAACTATGGCCACCATTATGGGTTCATTAGCGAGGGGGTGATCTTTTCCAAGCTTCAGCCCGATCTGGCTACGATCCTTGTACTGGATGATGGCACCATCGACATGCGCACCTGGACCGAGGCGGACAACAAGCTGTTGCCGCGCATCCACCATGCCCGCCAGAACGGTGTGGCGGTGGTTGAGCCTGACCCTGCCACTGGCGCAGGTGTGCCCGGCAGCCAGATCCGCAGCTGGATGGGCGGCAACTGGTCCGGAAATGCCGACGCCAAGCTGCGCACCCTGCGCGGCGGGGCCTGCATGAAGACCGCCGGGGGACGTCAGTTCCTGATGTACGCCTATTTCTCGACGGCCACGCCGTCGGCCATGGCGCGGACCTTTCAGGCCTATGGCTGCGACTATGCCATGCTGCTGGACATGAACTCGCAAGAGCACACCTATGCCGCTGTATATACACAGGAAAACGGCGATGTGGCGCCGCATCACCTGGTGCGCGGCATGGCCTCGATCGACTCAAAGCGCCGTGATGGCACACCGATCCCGCGCTTTGTGGGCTTTCCTGACAACCGCGATTTCGTCTACCTGCTGAGGAAGTGAGGCATCCCATGATGACGTTTCGCAAACTGCTGGGGACGGGGCTGGCTGTCGCGCTGACGGGGGCGTTGGGCCTGACTGAGGCATCGGCGCAAAGCCTGCAACAAAACAACGAGGCGATGTTCCGCCAGATGCAGGCGGCGCGCGGTGTCACCGATGCCGAACTGGGCCGGATCCGCCAGATCTTTGCCGGATCGCGCTGGATTGGACAGGGCAATCCGTCCGTCACCCGGCACCCGATGACGCCAGAGCAGGCGCAGGCGCGCCTGCCCGCCCCGGCGCTGGAGTTCTATCGGAACAAGGCGTTCGAGAAGATCTGCGGCGAGAAATACATGGCGCCGCTCTATGATCCGGCCACGCAAAAGCCCGGCGATGCCAAGGCTTGCGCCGACATGTTCGAATACCCCAACGTGCCGCTGGCTTACCCCGTGACATGGGTCCGCGCGCGAGAGGCGGCGCTGCTTTGCGCCGCCGAGGGCAAGCGGATCGGGGACGCGCATGAATGGGAAGGTGCCTCTCACGGGGCGCTTACGCCGCCGGACTATTTCTTCGGCATGAGCGTGCAGGCCGCCCGCGCGGCGCACAACCGCAAGTATGAACCCAGCGCCCGCTACAGCATCGGCCCAACCTGGAAACGCGGCGTCTGCGCCACCAACAGCACCAAGTCCGCGTCCTGCAACGGCGGCAGCTTTACCGGCTGCGGTTCGAACACCTACCCGGCGGGCAGCTTTCCCGACTGCAAGAGTCCGCTTGGCGTCTACGACCTAGACGGCAATGCGGCAGAGCACATGAACCTGCCTTTGGCCGCAGACCAGATGGCCAGCCGTGGCAGCACAAAACTGGGCGTCACGGAGATGAAGGGCAGCTGGTTCATCTGGGACAAGGTCCGCGCCCACACCCACTGGAGCCGGTGGCGCGCCCCTTATTGGCACGGCAGCCGCGTTTTGGCGACCAACAGCCATCACAACTATCACCTTGGATTTCGTTGCTTCAAGGATGTGAACTGACCCTTCCAGACACGTCAGAACAAAGAACGCCGCCGGGCAGAGAGCCCGGCGGCGTTTTTGTGTTGGGGCACAGGTGCAAGAGCGTAACCGGAACGGCCCGACGCGCCTCTTTGGCGTGGGTGGAAGGTTTCTTTGGCTGTGCCGAACTCCGTGGGGTGGAGGCAAAAAAAAGAGGGGGCAGCGCCCCCTCTGACTATGTCGAACCTGTCGCGATAAATCGCAGTGATGCGCCTCAGTTGGCGCTGGCCACCCGCAGTTGTGCGGCGCGGATCGGGCCTTCGTCGCTGATAAGACTCGCGAAATCCGGGTCGGCCATCAGATCGGCCAGCCGCACCGGACGCCCATTCAGATAGGCGGTCTGGCTGACAAGGCGGACACCGTGGCTATAGTCGGCATAAGTCGCGCCGTGCACGGTGCTGAGCGGTTGGATCGCCTTGCCGTTTGTCCGGTGCCATCCGTAGATCGCAACCCGGCCACGGTTCTTGTTGAGGCGGTTGGTCAGCACCAAATCCTTTTTGTGGCCTGCGATCAGATGACCGGCAACAGAGGCACCGCGCACTTGCGTTTCAACGGTGGCGTTGTGGCGCACAAGGTAGTCGGTCGAGGACATTTGCGGCCCCGGCTTCATCGGGCTGGGCGCGACACGTTTGTCCGAGGCGCGATAGATCTGGTCGACCATACGGCGCGTCGGCAGCATCATGTCGAACCGACCCGCGACCTGCATCGCGGCGGGCAGCCCCATCGGCACGCGCACAAAGTCACGGTTGTTGCCAACGGCAAGGTAATCCGGGGTCACGCAAAAGGTGATCTTGACGCCTGCGCCATCACGGGCGCGGCCCGAAACCTCTACCGGGACAAGGTCCTGCAGGAATGACGGCATGTTTCCGGCCATAAGCTCACCGGCGACACGGCGGTCACGTTCGGTGCCGCTGACCCGCATCAGACCGGACATGACCGACTTGCCGCCCTTGGCAGAGCCTTTGCGGTTGGGCATCGCGCGGGTCAACCGTGTGTTGCACACAGCGCCGCCAACAGGGCGTTCGATGCTGCGTGGCAATGAGGCCAGCGTGGTCTCGGGCACGGCGGTTTCAGGTGCGGCGGCAATACGGGGTTCGGGCACTTTCAGACCCTCCGGACGGGCCATGGGGCGCAATGAAACCGCGACCTGCGTGCCATCTGTGACATCTGTCAGGTCAAACTCGGGCCGCATGCGCGGACGGACGCCTGCAATTGTCGCGATCCGGGGCATCAAGGACGCGTTCAATACTTCGGGCTGCGGCTCGGGCGAAATGCTGCTGGGCGGCAAAGCTGCCAGCGCCTGTGGCACGGGCTGTGTATCCGCTTGTGGCAGTCCATCGGCGCGCGGCGCCGATAGGCCCGCCGGTGCGGCGCGGGACAGGTCGGGTGCGCTGGCATGGACGCGCTGTGTCGGCAGTTGGTGCGGCGGGTGCCACGTCTGAGCGCGGGGCAGGCGGCGCACGACCGTATCCAATATGACCCGGTTGGATGCTGGGGACGGTGTCAGGCGGCTGACCGTCACTGGCGGCACGGCCCCTGTGGACAGCTGCGTCTCTGGCGTCCAGAGCAGAATGGTCACAGCGGCGGCGGCATTCACCGCAGCAAAGCCAAGTGCGGCGGCCACGAAACGCGGTTTGCGCGTCAGGGCTGCAAGTCCGGAAAACCTGATCTTGAGATTTTCGGGAATTTCTAATTTGGGAGTGTTTGCCTGCATCATGTGCTGCCTCGTAGACGCCAAGCGTTAAGCGAACAATGACGTTGCGCGCGCTGACCCCCGACTTGGGCGGGAAGCCGCCAATGCTGTCCATACGCCGCCTGTGGCTACAAGGCCGCAAGTGAGGTCATGCACCGATGCATTGACTGATAGCGTTTGATCTCATCCAATTGGAATGAAAGGGTAACTGTGTATTTAAGTCAATTTGCTTCGGCAATCGGTGGCGGTTTTCCGCGAGAGCGTGCAGCGAGGCAACAACTCGTGGGCGATCTTTGGAAAAACGCCGAAAAGTTGAAAGGAACGCGCGGATGACCCGTTTGAAAAGAGATCTGACCAAGGCGATTCTCGCCTGCGTGCTGCTGCCGCTGGCCACGCCGGGGTTCACGGCCGGTGCGGAAGAGGCTGCCGCGACCTGCCGTGAACTGGCTGGTCCGGCCACCGCAGAAGCGCCGGTCAGCAAGCAGGCGGTGTCGGATTATTTTCGGGCGCTGCGCAGTGCGCGGGCGGCGTGTGAGCGGGCGGTGATCGGGGCCGCACCGGATCCGGAGGCCCTGTTCAACGTGGCGGTGCTGATGCAGGCGGATGGTGAACACGCGCTGGCGCTGGAGACATTCGAGCTGGCCGCCGAGGCAGGGGTTGCAGCGGCGCGGACCAAGATCGGCGACTATTTCAACTTTGGCACCGGGGGTGTGAAGCCGGACATCGACCGGGCCATGTCGGAATACCGCGCCGCATCGGACGCGGGCGATCTGCCGGCATTGGCGACACTGGCGATGATGAGCGGGCTGGGTCGTGGCACCTCGCGCGATTTCCGCCAGATGGTCAGCTTGTTGGAACAGTCGGCGAGCGAGGGCTATCACTTTGCTCAGCTGCGACTGGCTGCGATCTATATGCAGCCCAACAATATCCCGCGCAGTCTGGCCGAAGAGTTGGGCCTGCCGGATGTGGTGAAGGCCGCCGAGATGCTGGAGAAAGCCTCGGCTCAGGGCAATGAGGATGCGGCGCGGGCGTTGCAGACGCTGTATTCAGAGGACGGGCCGGTGACGGACCCGGCGCAGCGGGCGGCCTTGATCCGGCGGTCGGCGCAGGGCGGCGACGCGGCGGCGATCAATGCGCTGGGGTTCCTGTATGAGCGCGGCGAGGGGGTCGAGTATGATCCCCAGCAGGCCGCGTCCTTGTATGTTCAGGCGCTGGAGACGGGCAAGGTTTCGGTCAATGAGATCCGGGGGACCGTGTCGGGCCGAGCGGTGCAATGGGACCGCGAGACGGCGCTGGTTTTCCAGCGGATCTTGCAGGAGCGCGGGCTGTATGATGGCGCTTTGGACGCCAAGATTGGCCCCGGCACCTTGGGGGCGGCGCGGGGGCTGGCGCCCTAGTGTCCACACGTGGACAGCCTGGCGCCTGAATAAAATCAACGGTTTACAGAGGCGTTTTTACCTCTGGTTAACAAAGGCCCGGTGTTCCGATGGAATGCCGGGCCCTTTTTTGGGCAGGGCGTAACCCGTGTTGGTGCGCTTCGCTTTGGCCCGCAAACCCCTGTCTTGCACCGCTCAGCCGTCAGTAAAGATGGGTCGCGCCCAAAATCTCGTAGTAGGTTGTCTTGGACCCCACCGGCCGCCCGTTCCATGTCTCGCAGGTCTCAAGACCGTGTTCCAGAACGTAGCCCTGCCGCCCATGTCGGTTCAGCACCTCTATTCCCGAAAGACCGTTCAGCGGCTTGTCCATTGCGAAGCCAAGACACAGGCCGGACGTCAGCACCGCCATATAGATCTCTTCGCTGATCCTGTTCTGGGGCAGAACCAGGGTCAGAACACCGCCGTCGATGGCCACGCTTTGCGGTTGCCACATCTCCAAAAGCTCGCGCGCGCGGGCCTACTGATCGGCCATCGCTGGCGCAGCCAGCACGACCAACATCGCTGCAATTTTCACGGTCTTCATGCCTGTCGAACCTTCGCTTCAAAACCCCAATGCAGACAGCCCGTTGCCGTCAACCTAGCAGGCGCATACCCCGGTCGATCCCTGCGAGCGTCATCGGCACCATGCGGTCCTCGAACACCTCGCGGATCATCTGGATCGACTGGGTGTACTGCCAGTGCTTCTCCGGCACCGGGTTGATCCAGAGATGATCGTGCCACTGGTCGCGGGCGCGTTGCAGCCAGACCTGACCGGCCTCGGCGTTCCAGTGTTCGCTTGCGCCGCCGGGATAGGCCACCTCATAGGGAGACATGGAGGCGTCGCCCACAAAGATGCACTTGTAGTCCGGACCGTAGGTGTTCAGCACCTCCCACGTCGGGGTCTGCTGATCGTAGCGGCGGGCATTGTCGCGCCAGACGCCCTCATACAGGCAGTTGTGAAAGTAGTAGTGTTCAAGGTGTTTGAACTCTGACCGGGCGGCGGAAAACAATTCCTCGACCACGCGAATGAACGGGTCCATCGAGCCGCCGACGTCAAAGAACAGCAGCACCTTGACCGCGTTGTGACGCTCTGGCCGGGTCTGGACGTCCAGATAGCCGTGTTCGGCGGTGGCGCGGATGGTGCCGTTCAGGTCCAGTTCCTCTTCCGCGCCCTGACGGACCCAGCGGCGCAGGCGTTTCAGTGCCACCTTGATGTTGCGGGTGCCCAGCTCGACACTGTCATCGAGGTTGCGGAACTCGCATTTGTCCCAGACCTTGACCGCGCGTTGATGGCGGCTTTCGTCCTGACCGATGCGGATGCCTTCGGGGTTGTAGCCATAGGCCCCAAAGGGCGAGGTGCCGGCGGTGCCGATCCACTTGTTGCCGCCCTGATGGCGGCTCTGTTGTTCCTTGAGCCGCTCTTTGAGCGTCTCCATCAGCTTGTCAAAGCCGCCCAGCGCCTCGATCTGGGCGCGTTCCTCATCGGTCAGGTGCTTTTCGGCCTGTTTGCGCAGCCAGTCGTCGGGCAGGTTGACCGCCTCCAGCACCTGTTCCGGGGTGATCTGGTCCAGCCCTTTGAAGGCGGTGGCAAAGGCGCGGTCAAAGCGGTCCAGATGACGCTCATCCTTGACCATCGCGCTGCGGGCGAGGAAATAAAACGCCTCGACGTCATAGGTGGCCAGCCCGGCGCGCAACCCTTCGAGAAAGGTCAGATATTCGCGCAGCGTGACCGGAACACCGGATTTCCGCAGGGTTTCGAAGAAGGGAACAAACATGGCGCGACGCTAGGCCAGAGGATGCCCGGAGGCAACCGGACGACGGGATCAGCCCAGCGATTTCTCGATCGCGATGGTCACGAAGAACCCCAGCAGGCCGAAGGCGATGGCATAGACGACGGCGTATTGCGCGATGTCCGCAAAATTGCCTTTGCGCCGCTTTGCGGTGGTGCCGCCGATGACGGCGCCAAGAAGCGCCCCGAGGATCACGATCATAACGTTCCTTGCCCCTGCCTTGCCGGGTTGAGCGCACCGATTTCGCGCAGTTTCGCGCGCACCGCCCAATCCGAGCCGAAGCCGTATCGCGCCCAGCCAAGCGAGTCCACCCGGACGTTGCGGCCCTCTGTGACGCGACCGGACAGTTCCAGCGCCTCTGCCCGCAGCATCAGGAGAGTGGCCAGCAGCGCGGCGTTTTCATGCCGCGCGGCGGTGTCCAGATGGGGGGTCAGGATGGCCAGCGCGCCCTGCGCGTCGCCCGCGCTGATCGCGTAGGCCGAAAGCTGCGAGGCGACATAGGCGCGATGCAGCGCGGTGTCGGGGCTGCGCCCGAAGTACCGCTGCGCCAGCACAAACTGGTCTTGGGCGGCCTGCGGGTCGGTGGCCTGCAACAGCCGTCCCATGGCGTAATGCGAAAAGGCGCGGCGGTGATCGCTCCACCCCATCGCCGAGGCGACCTTGAGCGCCTCGATGGCGGCGGCGCGGCGTTGGGCCGGGTTGGCACCGGGGCCAAGGGCGGTCTGCACGGCGTCGATCCAGACCCGTGGGGTTTTGGCCAGACGCCGGGGGCCGATGCCCTGACCGCGCGGGTTGATCCGCGACAGGATGCCGGGCAGGCGGTCGGCGACCTCGTTCCGGGACATGCCGTTGCGCAGCGCGGGATCGTAGTAGGCGCGCAGGATCAGCATGTCATAGCCGGTCAGAACCGTGTGGACATTGTCGTCGTTAAAGACGCTGTCGGGCAGGCGGTAGAGATCGTTCAGCGGGCCGATGGCCTGTGCGAGTTCCTCATGCAGGCAGTCGCGGACCTCTTGCGGGGAGGAATCGTTGGGCAGGAAGATCGCCAGCCGTTTGCGCTCCCGCAGGGCGGTCCAGCTGACCTCGCGCGAGCGGCGCTTGCTGCGGTATTCCGCCAAGGAGGAGACGTTGGGCACCACGAAACAGGCGGCCTGCGGCAGGGCATTGCGGATCTCGGCCCGGCTGACGGCCTGCACGGTGATATTGGCGGCGGGGTCGTCGGTGAGGGCGATGTTGATGCCGGCCTCACTGCGCAACCGGTGCAACAGGCGGCGCAGGTCGGGGGCCAGAGACGAGGGCGGCGCGCCGGTGACGCGCACGCTGATGGCGGTCTCGAAACGGGTGAGCACCGGCAGCGGGCGGCCGGATTCCAGCGTAAAGGCAAGATCGAGGAAATCGCGCGCGATGTCCGAGTTCGAGGCCACCGTGGCCTGCGGGCGCGGGACTGCAAAGCTTTTCATCGGGGGCAGGGCGCTGCTGCCATCGACCGCCGCGGCACGGGTGGCGGCGGTGTCCGAGGGGGTGACCGGCATACAGGCACCCAGCAGGAGATAGAGCGGCAGCAAAAAGCGACGGGCGGTGCGCATCAGACCCTCTGGTACTTGACGAAGGGGGTCAGCGTGCCGATCCGGTCATACAGGCGGCGCGCGGTGGCGTTGAAATGTTGCGTGTTCCAGTAGACCGATGGCGCGCCGTAGGCATCGGCGGCGGCGTAAACGCCCTCGATCAGGGCGCGGCCAACGCCGGTGCCGCGGGTCTCGGGGGTGGCGTAGAGATCCTGCAGGTAACAGACCTCTTCGATTTTCCACGCGTGGCGGTGAAACAGGTAGTGCGTCAGGCCGACAAGCTGCCCGCCGCTTTCGGCGACAAGGGCGTTGTAGTCGCGCGGATCATCGCCCAGAAGGCGCGCAAATGTGGACGCGTAGACCGGCTCATCGACAGAGGACTCGTAAAAGGCCAGATAGGCCGTCCAGAGTTTACGCCACGCCGGTTCGTCCGCAGCGCGCAGGGGGCGCACCGTGAGAGCCGTATGTTGGGACACTTTTGAAGCCTGCCTGCTTTTGTTTCTCTAGGGTGCCTTAAGACATCCTTAGGTATTCTGTCCTCTGTTGGGTCACTATAAGGCAAAATCAGGGTTCCTGCACAGCGCCATGGATGCCTGTGGACAATTTTTTCCCGATTTCGGGAATTTTCTACAAGAGGCATGTTTTTTCAGGGGGTTGCTGTGGCGCGGTGAGACCGTTCTGCCACGGTTTTTGCCCGTTGATCCCCGCGCGGCGGGAAAAGCATGACGGGTTTGCGGCGGATCAGGCGAGCCAGGCCAGCGATATCAGCGACAAAAGGCTGGTCCAGATGATGACCGGGGCGATGGCGTCGGTGCGCACCCGGTAGAGCATCGCCAGCGCAAAGGCCATCGCTCCCGACGGCCCGGCGGCGGTCAGCGTGAACAGCGTCTGCCAGTCGGCGGGCGGGGCCACCATCCAGACCGCGGCGGCCACCAGCGCCGGAAAGGCCAGCAGTTTGAGCGCGGCGATCGTGGCGATCACCGGGGAGGGCGTCAGCGCATGGCTCGACAGGATCACCCCCAGCGCAAACAGCGTCAGCGGCGCGGCCCCGGCCCCGGCAAAGCCCATCGCGGTGAGCAGCGGCTCTGGCAATGTCAGGCCCAGCAGGTTGACCGCCGTGCCCAGCGCAATGGCGATCAGCACCGGGTTTGACACGATGCGTTTCAGCGCCGGACCGGGTCCCGCGCCGCGATTGGCCATCAGGTCGGTAGAGACGATGAAGAAGCCAAAGGTGACCGCCGAGTCCCAGGCGACGATGGCGGTGACGGGCAGGGCGGCGGCCTCGCCGTAGATGAGAAAGCTGATCGGCCAGATATAGAGCAGTGTGTTGACGAAGATCACCGCCATGGCCAGCAGCCAAGCCTCCAGCAACTCTCGCCGGAACAGCAACCGGCAGATCGCGAAGGCCAGCACGAACAGTATGACCTGCGCGCCCGCATAGGCGGCGATAGCCTCAAAGCGGAAGGCGGACCAGTCCAGCGCCGAGATCAGCGGAAAGATCAGCGCCGGTTGCAGGATCAGAAAGGCAACGCGGTTGACCGCCCCGGCCTCGTCCCGGCTGACCTTGCCGAACCGGCCCAGCAGGAAACCGAGCGCCAGCATGGAAAACACCGGCAGAATGTCATGGGTGAGGATCTGGAGCATGGGGGACCGGGTTGGAAACCCGGTCTTCACACCACAGCAGGCCGGAGACCGCAAGCGACCTGATCGCGGTAACCGCAGAAACTGCCCTCGCAAGGGCAGGTTCGGGCTATTTCAGGAGTTCCGGTTCCCCGACCGAAATCCGCGCGTCCTCTGGACCGATGGGGACCAAGGTCAGCGACAGCGGGGCATCAGCGGCCAGCAGGTCCTGCTTTGCCATCCGGTCCAGCGCGGGCGTCAGATCCACCACGAAGGAGCCTGCGGATTTGCCGACAACGGGCTGCGGAAAAAACGCCACGCTGGCCACATAGGCCGGATCGTCGATGGAGGTCTGCGGCCCGGCGTCCTTGGCGTTGACAAAGACCCGAAACCCCTCGGGCGCGCCCTGCGTGACGGTTATATCCTTTAGCCGGACCGAAAGGGCAGGCACCCGCAGCGCGTCCAGAACGGACTGAACCTGTCCCTCTGGCGAGGTCAGGTTCAGCGTTATCACGGCTTTTGAGACCGGCTCCGCCATGTCGGGTGTCCCCGTTTGACACTGCGCGGCGACGGGGGCCGCAAGCAAAGCCGCCGCCGCGACACCGGCCAAGGCGGTGTTACCCAACCGTTTCCACCGTGATTTCGAATGCGCCATCAATGGCAAGCTCCACCGGTTCGTTGTTCTTGGTCAGCGCAATCACCTGTGGCCGGAGTTGTCCGTTCACCGGGGTTCCGGCCCGCCGCAGGCGGTCCAGCGTGTCGGTGATGTCAAAGACAAAGTCCGCGCCGTGGGCATGTTCCATCGTCTCTGACGGCACGCCATTGATGAAAAACGCTGCCGAACCTACGAAATGGGGATCATTGATCGGCGTTTCCAGTGACAGGTAATCACAATTCAGAAAGACCCGGAACCCGGTGTCCGGGCCTGCCGGTGCCCGCAGTCCCCGCACTGTCAGCGTGCCGGTCGAGATTTGCGTCGGTGGCGCAAGATCCGCCATTTCGACATTGGACATGGTCTTTATCCGGCCGGTGTTGGCCAGCGCAGTGATCAGCGCGGTGTCCAGCGCAAGGGTCGTGTCAAGGATGCCGCCCGGCGAGACGGTGCGGTCAAGATCCTGCCGACGCTCTACCGTATTGCGCGCCGCCATCGACAGGCTGAGTGCTGCGGCGGCAAAGGGCGTTTCCGGCACGGTTTCCAGCCGGTCATAGCCATAGCCCATCGGGGTCGTGGCATAGACGTCTTTCACGACGATGGGGCGCGGTGCACCATCGGGTTTGACGAACTGAAGGTTGCCGGGGGTCGAGGCGAACAGGAACTCTGTCAGGTCGGTGTCCGGGGAATTGGCGTTTCCGGCATTGTTCCAGCTGGCCCAGATCCGGTCGACGTTGCAGTGATGCAGCCAAAAGATCGGGTCGAGCGGCGACAGAAAGCTGGCCATGTCGCGGCCGATTTCGCGGTGAACGGCGTTGTGCGGCGCGCTTTCAAGCTGTTCCGACCCGCCGCCAGAGCCGCGCGGGGCGGTTGATTTGAAGCCTGCGAAGCTTTGGAAATTGGGCTTGCCCATGATCCTTTCGAGGACGGGCGCGCCGACAAATTCAGAGGGCATGTTGCTGTTGGGGCCGACGTTCCTGGGGTGCATCAGCGGGCTGCCTGCCTGCCAGAACGGGGCCGGGACCTGCGGGTTTCGCGTCCAGTTCCAATAGGGCATGGCCCAGTCGGCATTGCCGGACAGGTCGCGGATGATGTCCTCGAACTGGCTGAGGTAGGCGCGGTGCCACGGCAGGAAGAACCAGTTGCCGTGCGGGCAGAAATTGAGGTGGATGCGGGCCTGCGCCTCCCATGAGATCGGGTTGGAGGCGGGCAGTTGGCGCATCTGGGCGATCGCGTCGGCGTATTGCGTCAGGACAGGATCGTCGGCGGGCAACGTGTTGACGTCCTGCCGGGTACGCTCGGCCCCTTTGTAGGTCGTCTGTGCAGGGGATCGGGTGGCTGCGGACAGCGCGGCTGCGGCGGTCAGAGCGCCAATGAATACGCGGCGATTGGTGTGCATGATACCTCCGGAAAATTGAGTGCGAAAAGGGAACTGGTGAAATATTGAATACGCAGCAGAATACACCATAGAGGCGAGTCGCGCTACGGTTCTGTAACTTATTGGAGTGTTTGGAGGGGCCGTCGTCACCATCGGGGCCGCGAGACTACGCGGCCCAGTGGCGCGGGCGATGGCTTAGCGCTGTCTGCGTGCCATAAAGGCGAGACGTTCGAACAGGTGAACGTCCTGTTCGTTTTTCAACAGCGCGCCGTGCAGTTTCGGCAGGGCGCTGGCACCGTCGCGCTTGAGATCTTCGGCGTCCAGATCCTCGGCCAGCAACAGCTTGAGCCAGTCGAGCACCTCGGAGGTGGAGGGTTTCTTTTTCAGCCCCGGCTGGTCGCGTAATTCGTAGAACTGGGTAAGCGCGGTGGTCAGCAAAGCGGGTTTGATGCCGGGGTGATGCACCTCGACGATCTTTCGCAGGGTCTCTGTGTCGGGGAACTTGATGTAGTGAAAGAAACAGCGGCGCAGAAAGGCGTCGGGCAGTTCCTTTTCATTGTTCGAGGTGATGATGACGATGGGGCGATGTTTGGCGCGCACGGTCTGGCCGGTCTCGTAGACGTGGAATTCCATCTTATCGAGTTCCTGCAACAGGTCGTTTGGGAACTCGATGTCGGCCTTGTCGATCTCATCAATCAGCAGGACCACCTTGCCGTCGGCGTCGAAGGCCTGCCAGAGCTTGCCCTTGCGGATGTAATTGGCCACGTCGTTGACGCGTGCATCGCCCAGCTGGCTGTCGCGCAGGCGGGACACGGCGTCGTATTCATAGAGGCCCTGTTGCGCCTTGGTGGTGGATTTCACCGCCCATTCCATCATCGGCAGGTTCAGCGCGCGGGCCACCTGTCGAGCCAGTTCGGTCTTGCCGGTGCCGGGCTCTCCCTTGACCAAAAGCGGGCGTTCCAGCGTCACGGCGGCGTTGACCGCCATGGTCAGGTCGTCAGTGGCGACATAGTCCTCGGTGCCTTCGAACCGCATGGCGCGACCTCCTCGATGATTGTTCCGGTCCGAGGGGTAGAGACGGCAGCAACGATTTGCAAGCACCGCCCGAGGGCGTTACATGGTGCGCCAAGCGCATCAATCCGACGGTGATCGACGGATTGTCCCGGTCTAGGGTGCAGGTGCCGCGGATTGGCCTGAACACTGCCCCGCCGCTGCCGTATTTCGGGTCGGGAAAGGCGTTAATGTGACGTGACAAGCGTCTCTGGTTGGTTTAATGGCTGCCCGCAGGGGTGCCAGATATCTGAGGAAATTCAAAATGACAGATATTGGCGTTGATGAGGGAGCGGAGATGAAGCCTGAAACCTTTCTGCCCGATGACTATCGTCCGGCCGAAGATGAACCTTTCATGAACGAACGGCAGACGGAATACTTTCGACGCAAGCTTTTGGTCTGGAAAGCCGAGCTGATGTCGGACAGCCGCGACACGATCGAGGCATTGCAGCAGGGCACGCGGAACATTCCCGACGTGACCGACCGTGCCAGCGAAGAAACCGATCGCGCGCTGGAACTGCGGACGCGGGACCGGCAGCGCAAACTGGTCAACAAGATCGATCAGGCGCTGCGCCGCATTGATGAGGGCGAATACGGTTACTGCGAAGTGACCGGCGAGCCGATCAGCCTGAAACGGCTGGATGCCCGTCCGATCGCCACCATGAGCCTTGAGGCGCAAGAGCGTCACGAGCGCCGCGAAAAAGTACACCGCGACGATTGAACCGCATCGTTCTATGCGAATGAAAAGCGCCGGGGCCTTGCCTCGGCGTTTTTCGTTTGTCATGGGGGCGGCATGGAATTGAACGACCTCAGGATCTCTATCATCGGTGCCGGGATCGGCGGGCTGACGGCGGCGCTGGCGCTGCGGGCAAGGGGGGCGGACGTGCGCATCCTTGAACAGGCCGATGCGATCCGCGAGGTCGGCGCCGGTATCCAGATCAGCCCGAACGGCTTGCGAGTCTTGCAGGCGCTGGGGCTGGGTGACGGGTTTCGGTCAATCTCGGTCCGGGGGCAGGCGGTATCGCTGCGCAATGCGCGCGGGGGTGAGGTGCTGCGGATGGATCTGGGCGATCTGCCGGAGGCGCACAGCTACCGCTTTGTCCATCGCGCCGATCTGGTGGACCTGCTGGCGGCGCGGGCGCGGGCGATGGGCGTCCGCGTGCGGCTGTTGCAAAAGGCGCAGGATGTCACCCCCGGTCCGCGACCGCAGATCACCCTGTGCAATGGCGACGCCACCTGTGCCGATCTGGTGATTGGCGCGGATGGGCTGCATTCGGTCCTGCGCCCGGTCCTGAACGGCGCGGCGCAGCCTTTTTTCACCGGGCAGGTGGCATGGCGCGCGGTGGTCCCCAACAAGGTCGGCCATCCGGCAGAGGCACGGGTCCACATGGGCCCGGGTCGGCACATGGTCAGCTATCCGCTGCGCGGCGGCGACATGGTGAACCTTGTCGCGGTGCAGGAACGCAGCGACTGGGCCGCCGAAGGATGGAGCCACCGGGACGACGCCGCCAACCTGCGCGCGGCCTTTGCCGGGTTTGGCGGCGTGGTGCCGGGACTGCTGTCAGGAGTCGACAACCCGGGTCTCTGGGGACTGTTCCGGCATCCGGTGGCGCAACACTGGCAAGGCGAGGGCGTGGCGTTGCTGGGCGATGCGGCTCATCCGACGCTGCCATTTCTGGCGCAGGGCGCGAACATGGCGCTGGAGGATGCCTGGGTGCTGGCGGATGCGCTGGCCGGGGCACCGGACATGGCACAAGGGCTGGCCGCCTATCAGCAACGGCGGCGCGACCGCGTGGTCAAGGTGATCGACGCGGCCGGCGGCAACGCGTGGAAATACCACCTGCGCAACCCGCTGGTGCGCGGCGTGGCGCATCTGGGTCTGGGCGTGGTCGGGCGGCTGGCCCCCGGTGCGATGCTGCGCAGTTTCGACTGGCTGTACGGGCATGACGTGACCGCCTGACCTCTTCGACCATTGAAGGGGCAGACAGGGCGGCCTTACATGCTAGACATCAGGCAAAGAGAGTGGGGGGGCTTTTCATGGACACGGTTGACGCGATTCCCGAAACGGCGCTGGCGTGGCATCAGTCCGGCGAAGGCGCTGTTCTGGCGACGGTGGTGCAGACATGGGGCTCTGCCCCGCGCCGCGTTGGCAGCCAGTTGGCGATCTCTGGCACCGGCCAGATCGAGGGATCGGTGTCCGGCGGCTGCGTCGAAGGCGCGGTGATTGTCGAGGCGCTGGACGCGCTGGAAACCGGAGAGCAGCGCGAACTGGAATTTGGCGTCTCTGACGATGATGCCTTTGCCGTGGGTCTGGCCTGTGGTGGCACCATCCGGGTTCTGGTGGAGCCTGTGGGCGCGGTGCTGCCCGAAATGCTGCTGGCGGATCTGGTCAGGGCGCGCGCGGCGCGCGAGCCAGTGGCCTATGTGGTCGATCTGGACCGCAGCGACCGCTGGCTGGATCACACCGGGTTTCAGGACCGCTTCCGCATGGATCGGTCGGGGTTCGAGCCGGACAGCCGCGTCTTTGTCGGCATCCATAACCCGCCTTTGCGGCTGGTGGTCGTGGGGGCGGTACATATCGCCCAAGCCCTGCTGCCGATGGCACGGATCGCGGGCTATGACCCGGCGGTGATCGACCCGCGAGAGGCGTTCGCCTCTCCGGCGCGGTTTCCCGAGACACAATTGCTGCACGATTGGCCGGATGAGGCGGTTGAAAAGCTGGGTCTGGACACGCGCACGGCGCTGGTTCTGCTGACCCATGACCCCAAGCTGGACGATCCGGCTCTGGTAAAGGCGCTGCGGTCGGGCTGTTTCTACATCGGCGCGCTGGGGTCGACGCGGACCCATGCCAAGCGGGTGACACGCCTGACGGAGGCCGGGTTCACCGAGGCAGAGATCGGGCGCATTCACGCACCCATCGGGTTGGACATCGGCGCTGCCAGCCCGGCAGAGATCGCGGTGTCGGTGATTGCACAGATGACGCAGGTCTTGCGGCAGGGCGACAGGCGATGAAATTCGGATCCGTGCCGCTGGATCAGGCCGAAGGCGCGGTGCTGGCGCATTCGGTCGCTCTGGACAAGGGGCGGCTGCGGAAGGGCCGTGTGTTGAACGCCGAAGACCTGACCACCCTGCGCGGGGCTGGCCTGAGTGAGGTGATCGCTGCGCGGCTGGAGCCGGGCGATCTGGGCGAGGACGCGGCGGCAGAGCGGCTGGCACAGGCGCTGGTGCCTGATCCGGTGCTGGCCGGACTGCGGATCGGCAAGGCCTCTACCGGGCGCGTCAACCTGCACGCCGAAGCGCCCGGCGTGATCGAGGTGCTGGCCGACCGCATCCATGCGTTGAACGCGCTGCATCCGATGATCACGGTGGCGACCGTGCCGCAATGGCAGCGGGTCGCGGCGGGCGGCATGGTGGCAACGGTCAAGATCATCTCTTACGCGGTGCCAGAGGCGGCGCTGGAGGCGGCCTGCCTTGCGGGACAATCGGCGCTGCGGTTGCGGCCTGTGGAGTGCCAGAGCGCACAGTTGATCCAGACCACGGTGGACGGCAAGGAAAGTGGCGACAAGGGGCAGGCGGTCACACAAGAGCGGCTGGACCGGCTGGGTGTCGCCCTTGGCCCGATACAGGTGGTGCCGCATCGGGCAGCGCCGCTGGCCAAGGCGATAAGCGCTACGCAGGCGGACATGATCCTGATTTTGACCGGCTCGGCCACCTCTGATCTGTATGACGTGGCGCCCGAGGCTGTGCGGCAGGCAGGTGGCAGCGTGACCCATTTCGGGATGCCGGTCGATCCGGGCAACCTGTTGTTTTTCGGCACGCTTCAGGGCCGCCCGGTGATTGGTTTGCCGGGCTGTGCGCGGTCGCCCGCGCTGAACGGGGCCGACTGGGTGCTGGAACGGCTGCTGTGCGGCGTGCCGGTCACGTCGCAGGACATCGCGGGGATGGGCGTGGGCGGCTTGCTCAAGGAAATCCCGGCGCGCGGGCGCCTGCGCGAGGCGTAAGGATTTGCGCCTTGTCGCGAGATCGCCGCGCATCGGATAGCAATGTACGGCGGGCCTATAGGCAAGAAAAAGCCCGCCTGAAACGGCGGGCTCTGGAGCGGTTATTTGGCGGAAGGGCCGATCATCATGACCATCTGGCGGCCTTCCATTCTCGGCATGTTCTCGACCTTGCCGATCTCCTTGACGTCCTCGGCCACCCGTTCCAGCAACTCGCGGCCCAGGTTCTGGTGTGCCATCTCACGACCGCGGAAGCGGAGGGTGATCTTCACCTTGTCGCCGTTCTCAAGGAACTTGAAGACGTTGCGCATCTTGACCTCGTAGTCGTGAATATCCGTGTTGGGACGGAACTTCACCTCTTTGACTTCGATGATCTTCTGCTTTTTGCGCGCTTCGGCCTCGCGTTTCTGGGTTTCGTATTTGAACTTGCCGAAATCCATGATCTTGCAGACCGGCGGCGCGGCGTTGGGAGAAATCTCGACCAGATCGAGTCCGGCCTGTTCAGCCATCTCCATCGCGCGCGCCGGTGTGACAACGCCGACGTTCTCGCCTTCGGCGCCGATGAGACGGATTTCGGGGGCCCGGATGCGATCATTGACGCGGGGGCCTGTGTCGCGCGTGGGCGGCGCGTTATGCGGTCTGCGGGCTATTGGAATGCTCCATTTGCGGTTTTTTTCAAGTCGGCAAGGTAAACTTGCCTTCCTGCGCTTTCAAGCGGCAAATCTATGCCAGTGCGCCTTGATTGCGGTGTTTCCCCTTGCGAACCCCCTTCGCGCGGCGCAAACGGATCGCAGGAGGCCCCGGGCATGTTCGCATGGGGCGAATATGCGATGGAGGTTCCCATGAGAAACCTGATCCTCGTGATCGTGGCGGCAGCGGCCGCAGTGGGCGGTTATTTGTGGTATACAGGCCAGACGCCCGAAGAGATGGCCCCGGTGGCAAGCGAGGCTGCGGAAAAGGTCAAGGACGCAGCCGAGACCACCACCGATGTTGCCAAGGACGCGGTCGACACGACGGTCGATGCCGCCAAGGACGCCGGTGAGACGGCGGTTGACGCAGCCAAGGACGCTGTCGATACGACCGTTGACGCGGCCAAAGATGCAGTGGACGCAACGGTCGATGCAGCCGAAACCGCGCTGGCCGATGCCGCCAAGGACGTGGCCGAAGGCAAGGCCAAGCTGGGCGATGCGCTGTCCGATGCGGTCGACGCGACCGTGGATACGGCCAAGGATGCGGTCGATGCGACCGTCGACACCGCCAAGGACGCAGGCGACGCCGCCGTTGACGTGGCCAAGGATGCCGTTGACGGCACCGTGGACGCGGCCAAGGACGTTGCTGACGCTGTGGACACCACCTTGACCGCCGATCCCGCTGCGGACGTGGCCGAGGCGGTCGATCCGGTGGTTGAGCCGGTCGAAACCGTAGAGCCGGTTCTGGAACCCGCCACGACCGCTGATCCGGTTGTGGAGCCTGTCGAAACGGCGGAACCGGTTGTTGAGCCTGTCGAGCCGGTCGTTGAGACTGCTGAGCCCGCTGCTGAGCCTGTCGAGGCCGCCGAGCCGGCAGCCGAGCCGGTTGAGACCGCCGAGCCGGTCGCTGAGCCTGTAGAGACCGCGGAACCCGCAGCTGTGCCCGCCGACACCGCAGAGCCGAAGATCGAAGATCTGCTGACGGTGGAAGGCTTCGACTACGACAAAGTCGCCGAGTATATCGACGATTCCGAGTTGAACGCGATTGCCAAGACCGGCGCCAAGGCGCTGCTGGAGCAGGCCAAGAACAACCCGGACACGCTGCAGGGTATTCTGGACAGCCTGAAAGAGACGCTGGGCCTCTGATCCCACGTCACCCGGACAAAAAAGAAAGCCCCCGCCGGATCGGCGGGGGCTTTTTCATGTCCAGATGGTGGATGCGTCAGTCGAGGAACGCTTTTTCGACCACGTAATGCTTGGGGTCGGAATTGGCGCCTTCCTCCAGCCCGTAACCTTCCAGCATTTCTTTCAGTTCAAGGTTGAAGGCGAGGTTGCCGCAGATCATCGCGCGGTCGGTGTCCGGCGTCAGTGGCGGCACGCCAAGGTCGGTGAATGCCTCACCAGAGCGCATCAGGTCGGTGATGCGGCCCATCTTGGGACTCTCTTCGCGGGTGGTGGTGGGGTAGTATTTGATCTTCTTCCAAAACCCCTCACCAATCACTTCGGCCAGCAGCTCATCGGTTTTCAGCGACTCCATAATGTCATGGCCGTAGGTCAGTTCCCCAACCTCGCGGCAGGTATGGGTGATGACGACCTCATCGTAATCCTCATAAGTCTGCGGTTCGCGCAGCAGCGAGGAGAACGGCGCAAAGCCGGTGCCGGTGGCGAAGAGCCACAGCCGCTTGCCCGGCAACAGCGCGTCATGCACCAGCGTGCCGACGGGTTTGGGGCGCAGAATGATTTCGTCGCCCACGGCAATGTGCTGCAACTTTGAGGTCAGCGGGCCGTCCTGCACCTTGATCGAGTAGAACTCCAGTTCCTCATCCCACGACGGCGAGGCGATGGAATAGGCGCGCAGCAGCGGTTTTTGCTTGCCGGTCTTGGGGTTCACATCGCCCATCAGGCCGATCATCACAAACTCTCCTGACCGGAACCGCATACTGGCGGGACGGGTGCAGCGGAAGGAAAACAGCCGGTCTGTGTAATGCGTGACCTGTGTGACGGTCTGCGTATCAGGCACGGCGAGTTTGCGGGGGGCCGGGGTCTGTGCGGGGCTCTGGGCAGCGGTGGCGTCAGTCACGGGGGTCATCTCTGTCATTGCGTCTTTGCCGGTTGGTTTAACCGACACCTCATATCTAGCTTTGATCTGTGTCAGGTGAAACGCGGCCCATGGGCGCGGGCGGGCGCGGGTGGGCGCAGGCAGCTCCCCGCCGGGACGCTGCCTGAAACGGTCGGGCGATTGGAGCGGTCAGGCGGTTCCGCGCAGGCGGGCCTGATAGTCATGCGCCTGCCAATCGGCGCGAAAGATCCACTGATCTTGCGGCTGGCGTTCGGCCAGCGCATCGTCGATTTCGACCTCGTCAAAGCCTGCGCGGCGCGCCATGGCGTATTGATCGGCGATCACATGGCCGCGCGCACGCAACTGGCCCTTGTAGCCGCGCAGCCGCAACAGTCGCGCCAGCGTAAAGCCGCGCCCGTCGGCAAAGCTGGGAAAGTCGATGCGGATCATCCGGGTGGTCTGGTTGAACTCCAACGTGGCCGGGTCGGTGTCGGACGGCAGGTCCAGCGCGATGGGCGCGTCAAAACCTTCGATCCAGTCCTCGGCGTGAAAGCCGGTGTCGCGCACGATGACACTCATGCCTGTTCTCCTTGTTTGGTGCCGCCAGTGACGGTGTTTCTGACGGGGCGGCCATTTACGAAATGGATGCCGCATTCTTCCTTGTCCTGCCCGCGCCAGCGGCCTGATCGCGGATCTTCGCCCGGGGCCACCTTGGAGGTGCAGGGTTGGCAGCCGATGGACGGATACCCCTGTGCCACCAGCGGGTGCCGGGGCAGGCGGTTTTCTTCCATGTAGGCGCGCACGTCCTCGGGCGTCCAATGGGCCAGCGGGTTCAGCTTGATCCGGTCGGTGCCGTCCTCGATCTCAAAGAAATCGAGCGCGGCGCGGGTGCCGGACTGATAGCGTTTGCGCCCGGTGATCCAGCCGTCATAGCCGTCCAGCGCCGCGTTTAACGGTTCGGTCTTACGCAGCGCGCAGCAGGCATCTGTGTCCGACAGGCGCAGGGCGCCATAGGGGTCGCGTCTGTCCAATGTGGCGCGGTCGGCCTTGATGATGCGCAGGTTCCCCAGCCGCAGCCGTTCGGCCACCTCCTGCTGGTAGGTCAGCGTCTCGGCGAACAGCAGCCGGGTGTCGATGAACAAAACCGGCGTCTTGCGGTCGACCATCGCCACAAGGTGCAACAGCGCCACCGATTCCGCCCCGAACGACGACACCATCGCCAGTTCGCCCGCGTCCGGATCGCGCAGCGCGCCCTCCAGCACCGAGGTGGCGCTGTGGTGGCGATAGCGTGCGTTCAGACTGTCGACGCGGGCGCGCAGGTCTGTCTGGGTCTGATCACGCGGCATTGGCCTTACGCTCCTGCGGACCGTAGAGCGCCTCCTTGAACGGATCCATGCCGATGCGACGGAACGCCTGTAGAAAGGTTTCTTCGGGGGCGTCGCGGTGGGTCAGGTAGGCGTCCACGATGCGTTCGATGGCGGGCACGATTTCCTCCGCCGGAAAGCCGGGACCGGTGCGCTGACCAAGGGCCGCGTTTTCGGTGTGATCGCCGCCCAGCGTGATCTGGTAGTTTTCCACACCCGCGCGGTCCAGGCCCAGAATGCCGATATGGCCAACATGGTGGTGGCCGCAGGCGTTGATGCAGCCCGAAATCTTGATCTTGAGATCGCCGATATCATGCTCTGTCTTCAGGTCGTCAAAGCGGGTGGCGATTTCCTGCGCGATCGGGATCGAGCGGGCGGTGGCCAGCGCGCAATAGTCCATGCCGGGGCAGGCGATGATGTCACTGATCTTGCCGATGTTGGCGGTCGCCAGCCCGTGGGCCTTCAGCCGGGCGTGGATTTCCGGCAGGTCGTCGCGGTGGACGTGGGGCAGGATGACGTTCTGCTCATGGCTGATGCGCAGTTCATCATAGCCAAAGTCCTGCGCGATGTCGGCCATCACACGCATCTGTTCGGCGCTGGCGTCGCCCGGCGTCTCGCCGTGCGCCTTGAGGCTGATCTGCACGATGACATGGCCTGCGGCGTGGTGCTCGGCCAGGTTGGTATCCGCCCAGGAGCGGAAGACCGGGTCGGAGTTATAAGTGCGCTCAAAGGCCGAAACAGGGCGTTTTGTGAACGATGGTGCTGCAAACTGGGCTTTTATTGCATCGTAAAGGGCCAAATCGGCACCATTGAACGCCGCCTTCGTCTCGGCAAAGCGGTCCTCGACCAGACGGCGGATCTCGTCGATGCCGTGCTCATGCACGGTGATCTTGATGCGTGCCTTATACTTGTTGTCGCGGCGCCCCAGCAGGTTCCAAACCGACACTGTGGCCTCGACAAAGGGCAGCAGGTCGGCCTGCGGCACGAAGTCCGCCAGCACCTTGCCGATCATCGGCGTGCGGCCAAGGCCACCACCAACCAGCACCTGATAGCCGATCACACCGTCCTTTTCGACGATGCGGATGCCGATGTCATGCGCGGCGGTCACGGCGCGGTCATTGGGCGAGCCCGTCACGGCGATCTTGAACTTGCGCGGCAGAAACTGGAATTCCGGGTGGTCGGTCGACCACTGGCGCAGCAGTTCGGCCACCGGGCGCGGATCGGCGATCTCATCCGCCGCGGCCCCGGCAAAGTGGTCGGCGGTCACGTTGCGGATGGTGTTGCCGCTGGTCTGGATGGCGTGCATCTGCACCTCTGCCAGCGCGTCCAGCATGTCCGGCACATCGCGCAGGTCGGGCCAGTTGTACTGGATGTTCTGGCGCGTGGTGAAGTGGCCATACCCCTTGTCCCAGCGTTCCGCGATATAGGCCAACTGGCGCATCTGGCCGCTGTTGAGCGTGCCATAGGGGATGGCCACGCGCAGCATGTAGGCATGCAGTTGCAGGTAGAGGCCGTTCATCAGGCGCAGCGGCTTGAACTCATCTTCGGTCAGGGAGCCGTCGACGCGGCGTTCCACCTGCGAGCGGAACTGGCGGTTGCGCTCTGCCACAAAGGCGGCGTCGAAGTCGGAATAGCTATACATGGTCGTCTCCTTGGCGCGGCGGACGCGCGTGGGGTCGGAAAGGGGTCAGAGCTCGGCCTGTTTGCCGTGCACGTAATTGGAGGGGCCTTTGCGGCGGAACGCCTCGCGGAAGTGCGTGGGTTCCGGCCCGTCGGCTCCGGGTTTCATGTCGGCGAGGTAGACGCCGACCACCTCGGCGTGCCGGGCGCTGGCCTCGACCAGACGTAGCTGGGCGTGGGCCTCATCGGTGAGCAGTTCCGCCTCGCGCAGGTCGGGGCTCCACCGATCATCGTCGGTCAGATAGACGACGTCGCCAGCGAGGAGGGCGTTTGCTGTGACGACTTTGGGAGTGAAGTTGCGGGCCATGGGAATGCCTCCTGATCGAATGTTGTCACGGGCAGGCCATCGCGGGGGGCGAGGCCGAAAAGCATGAGGGCAGGGCCGTTGAAATCGGCCTCACCAAGGTCGGTGGACAGGCGGTCGAGCGTGGTGCCCAGCACCCGCTGATCGGGCCGAGAGGCGTTTTCGACCACGGTGACGGGGGTGTCTGGGGCGGCACCATGCATCAAGAGCCGCCCTTGCAGGAAGTGCGCCGCGCGCTTGGCCATGTAGATGGCGGCGACCTCACCGGGGCGGGCAAGGCTGCGCCAGTCGTGATCGGCAAAGCCCTGCATGTCGTGGCCGGTCAGGATGCGGGCGCTGGCGTTGCGGCCACGTTTGGTCAGCGACTGACCGATGCTGGCGACGGCAGCAGAGGCGGCGGTGATGCCGGGCACCACGTCATAGGACAGACCGGCCTCAAGCACGGCCTCGACCTCTTCGTCCAGGCGGCCAAAGACGGTGCAATCGCCACCCTTGAGGCGCACGACCTGCGCGCCCTCCAGCCCGTGTTGAACGACAAGCGCGTTGATGTCTTCCTGCTTGGCAGAGGGGCCAAAGCCGGTCTTGCCGACGTCGATCAGGGTCGCCTCACGGCGGGCCAGTTCAAGGACCGGCTGCGGCACAAGGCGGTCGTGGATGACCACGTCGGCCGCATCCAGCGCCTTGCGCGCCTTGAGCGTCAGCAGGTCCGGATCGCCCGGACCCGCGCCGACAAAGGAGATATGACCGGGACGTTCGGGGCGGGTCAGGTGACGGGCCAGCAGATCGTCGAGCGCCTGATCCACGGCGTCTTCGCCTTGGGTGATGGCGCGGGGACCGGCGTTGAAATAGTAATCCTGCCAGAAGTCACGGCGGGCGCGGCCAAAGGGCAGCGCCTCTGCCATCTTGCGGAACGACTTGCCGATCCGCGCCAGCGTACCCAGCGTGGCGGGCAGCCGTTCCTCAAGGTCGGCCTTGATCGCGCGGGCCAGAACCGGCGCGGCCCCTTCGGTGCCAATGGCCACGGTGACAGGGTCACGGTCGACGATGGCGGGGGTGATGAACTGGCTGTCGGCCAGATTGTCGACGATATTGACCAGCGCGCCTTCGGCACGGGCCAGTGCGGCGGTGCGCGCATCCTCGACGTCGTCCTCATTGGCGGCATAGAACAGCGCGGCGCACAGCGCATCGCCCGGCTCAAACGCGCGGGGGACAAGCGTCAGCGCGCCTTCGGCGGCCCAAGTGATGATCTCGCGGTCAGGTTTGGCGGCGAAAACGGTGATCGCGGCCTTGGTCTTGAGCAGCAGGCGCAGCTTGGCCAGTGCCGCCGCGCCACCGCCGGAAACCACCACCCGCCGTCCGGCGAGGTTCAGGAAGATCGGGAAGTGCTGCACGAGTTGGCTCCTTGCTTCTGACCTGCAATATAGGAAATTGTCCCATGATTTGACTATGGGGCTGGTGAAGTAAGGACGTGTGTTCTAGTTTGCGCCAAGGCGGGGAGTTGTGTCCCATGTCTGGCCACAGGAGAGAACAGCCGTGAAGATCGACGCCACCGACCGGAAAATCCTTGCGGAATTGCAACGCGATGCGGGCCAGTCTCTGGATGAGATTGCCAAGCAGGTGGGGTCCTCCAAGACGCCGGTCTGGAACCGGATTCGCAAGCTGCGCGAGGGCGGCGTGCTGGGCCAGCAGACCGTGGTTCTGGACGCCGAAAAGCTGGGGTTCGAGGCCTGCTTCTTTGTGCTGATCCGCACGTCAGAGCATGAGGCAGAGTGGCAGGCCAAGTTTCTCAAGGCGCTGAAAGAGCGGCCAGAGGTGCAAGAGGCGCACCGGCTGGCGGGGGACATCGACTATATCCTGAAGGTGCGGGTGAAAAACGCGCGCGCCTATGACGCGTTTTATCAGGCGCTGATTTCGGAGGTAAAGGTGCACAACGTCACCGCGCTGCTGTCGATGGAAGAGATCAAGGCGACGACCGCGCTGCCTTTGTGACGTGGGGGTAGAAACACGGTCGCGCCCCGGGCCTGATCCGGGGCGGGGTTTGCAGGACGGTGCCGGTTCGCCTTGGGTGCCGCTTAACGCGTATGAATCTCCAGCCGCTCCAGCCCGTGGAAATGATAGAGATTGGCGAAGCGCGGCGGCGTGGCCAGGCGCAGGCGCGGCAGGCGGTCAAACAGGATCGGCAGGGCGATTTGCAGTTCCAGCCGTGCCAACGGTGCGCCGACGCAAAAATGCAGCCCGGCGCCGAAACTGGTGTTGGCGGCAGGCGCGCAGGTGGGGTCAAAACGCGCCGGGTCAGGCCAGACATCCGGGTCGCGGTTGGCGGCCCCCAATAGCAGTGCCACCTGATCGCCGCGCCGGAATGTGTGGCCGAAAACCTCAACCTCTTCATAGGCATGGCGGGTGAACATGTGCAGCGGCGGGTCATAGCGCAGGATCTCTTCGACCACCGGTTCGGCGGTTTGGGCCGTGATTTGCGTGCCGGTTTCCAGCAGAGCCTTTATGCCGTTGCCCATTGTGTGAACCGTCGCTTCATGGCCCGCGTTCAGCAGCAGGATGCAGGTTGAAATCAGTTCCTCTGTCGTGAGCTTCTCACCCGCTTCTTCGGCGGCGATCAGGTGGGTGATCAGGTCATCGGCGGGGGCTGTGCGGCGGGTTGCGATGTAGTCGGCCAGAAAGGCAGAGAACTCTTGGGCGGCATGTGCGGCGGCCTCTTCGATACTGCGATCCCGGCGGGCCTGATAGATCGAGACCATCGCGTTGGACCATGCCAGCAGTTGGTCGGCGTGGGCTTCTGGAACGCCCAGCAGGCGGCAGATGACAATCACCGGCAGCGGCGCGCAAAAGGCGGGCAGCAGGTCGACGGTCCCGTCAGGAAAGCGGTCGATCAGGTCGTGCGACAGTTGCGCGATCTCAGGGGCCAGTTCCTTGATCCGGCGCGAGGTGAAGGCGCGCAGCACCAACCCGCGCAGCCGCGTGTGGCGCGGCGGTTCCAGTTCCAGCATGGAATGCGCCTCGACCGCGTAAAACGGGGCCAGATGGGGCGGGATTTCGGGGGTCAGCTCGGGCGGGACCTCACGCCCGAACCGGCGGTCGCGCAGCAGCGCGCTGACCGCCCGGTGAGAGACCGCGCAGGGCATGGCGTACTCGCGCCAATAGGCAAGATCCCCGCCCGTGCGCAGGGTTTCATAGAACGGATAGGGGTTCTGGACAAAGTCCGGAGCGGTCGGGTTTTGCGAGAAAGCCATCATGGCGCGATGCTTGGCGTGTCTTGTCCGCCGTGGCAAGGGGGCGCTATGACTGGACCCATGAGGGATAGAGCATCAACACGGATCCTGATCGTCGGGTTGTTCCTGACCGCTGTGGCGGTGCTGGGCTGGGTGGTCTGGGCCACCAGTCACGCCGAGGCGCTGCGTCAGGTACAGGCGCGCGGTCAGTCGGATCTGGCGTTGGCGGCGGACAGGCTGATGACCGGGTTGCAGAGGTATCGCTCGCTTGCGGTGACGCTGGTGGATCATCCGGTGCTGAGCGCGCTGCACCGCGATGGCCCACGCTCAGAGGCCGAGGCGCTGTTGCTGCGCAGCGCCGACAAGACCGGCGCGCTGACCGCGATGTATGCGGACCGCGAAGGGCGCGTGCTGGCCGCAGCCCACGGAGAGACACCCGATGACCTGATCGCCCAGCCGTGGTTCCAGCGTGCGGTGAACGGTGCCTTGGGGGCGGATCATGGCATCAGTCCGCGTCTTGGCGGGCGCGCCTATTTCTATGCCGCACCGCATTTCGGAGCGGATGACAAGGTCGAAGGCGTGCTGGTTCTGGCGGTCGATATCGAGGCGCTGGAACGGGAATGGCGAGGGTCGCGGCCAGCGGTGTTCTTCACAGATGATCTTGACCGGGTGTTCGTCACCAACCGGTCGGAACTGCTGTTCTGGGAACGTGCGCCCGATGCTTTGATCGGTCCCGACGGAGAACTGGCGCCGCTGGCCGTCCACCACGTCGCCGGGTTCGAAATCTGGGATGTGGCGCTCAGCGCCTATGTCCCGCGTCGCGCCTTGCATCTGACGCAGAGACTGCCGGTGATTGGCCTGACCGGAGAGGCCTTGATGGATGTCGCCCCGGCGCGGCGGATTGCGTGGTTGCAGACGATGGCTGTGACGGTGCTGTGCCTGTTCTTTGGCTCGCTGCTGTTTCTGGCGACAGAACGGCGGCGCACCCTCAGCATCGCCAATGCGCGGCTGGAGGGGCGGGTCCGGGCGCGCACGCAGGATCTGGAGCAGGCCAACGCGGCGCTGCGACGCGAAGTGGCCGAACGCGAAGAGGCCGAGGCCGCCCTGCGCCGCGCGCAGGCGGAACTGGTGGAGGCGGGCAAGCTGAGCGCCTTGGGCCAGATGTCGGCGGGGATCAGTCACGAGTTGAACCAACCGCTGATGGCGATCGGACAGTTTGCAGAAAACGGTGCCGCCTTTCTGGACAAGGGACGCCCGGAAAAGGCGCGCGCCAACCTTGACCGCATCGCCGCTTTGGCGGCGCGGGCGGCGCGGATCATCAAGAACCTGCGCGCCTTTGCCCGCAACGAGGCGGAACCGATGGGCAAGGTTGACGTGGTGGCGGTGTTGACCTCGGCTGTGGAACTGACAGAGGCGCGCCTGCAAGCCGATGGCGTGTCATTGGCGTGGCGACCGACGGATTGGCCCGGTCCAGTCTGGGTCAACGGCGGCGAGGTGCGGCTGGGACAGGTTTTTGTCAACCTGATCAACAACGCCGCCGACGCCATGTCCGGCCAAAAGAACAAGGCGATCTGGATCACGCTGGTGCTGGGCGAGCGGCTGGAGGTGCGCGTGCAGGACAGCGGGCCGGGCATCGCTGACCCCGAAAAGGTATTCGAGCCGTTTTACTCCACCAAGCAGGTGGGCGAGGGCATGGGGCTGGGCCTGTCAATCTCCTACGGCCTGATCGAAAGCTTTGGCGGACGCATTCGCGGGACCAACACGGATACGGGGGCGCTGTTCTCTGTGGAACTGGACTATTGGCAAGAGGAAATGGCGGCATGAACGGCAGCGCCACCCGCCGCGGGCCTGCGTCGTGGCCTCTTTTTCTCATGAGGCTTTCATGGCGGTGACGCGGGTTCTGTTGGTGGATGATGACGCGGCGGTGCGTGAGGCGCTGGGACAGACGCTCGAGCTTGCGGATTTCGACGCGCTGACCGCCGGGTCCTTTGTCGAGGCCAAGGACCATATCGGCCCCGGTTTCGACGGGGTCATCGTCTCTGACATCCGGATGCCGGGGCGCGACGGGTTTCACCTGCTCGACTATGCGCGCAGGCAGGACCCGGACCTGCCGGTGATCCTGCTGACCGGCGAGGGCGATATTCCCATGGCCGTGCGCGCGGTGTCTTTGGGGGCGTTCGACTTCCTTGAAAAGCCCTGTAGCCCGGCGGATTTCACCGCCGTGGTGGCGCGCGCCCTGAAAAACCGCACGCTGGTGCTGGAAAACCGTCGTTTGAAAAGGGAACTGGAAACCGGCGATCCGGCGGCGCGGCTGATCTTTGGTGTCTCGCCCCTGTCCGAACGGCTGCGTGCCCGCGTCCGGGTGGCGGCTGGGGCCGGGACAGAGGCACTTGTCACCGGCCCGCCGGGATCGGGGATTTCCAAGGTGGCCGAGGTTATCCACCTGTCGTCACCCCGCGCCAAAGGCCCGTTCGAAAAACGCGCCGCCGCCGGTCTGGACCGGGAGGAATTGCAGGCGCTCTGGCAGCGATGCGCCGGGGGCACGCTGTTTCTGGACGGGATCGGGGCGCTGTCTCAGGACACGCAATTGGCGCTGATCGACCTGATGGAACAAGGCGGCGCGGTTCTGATTGGCAGCAGTTCCCAGGATCTTGCTGCCGTTGCCGAAAGTGGCCAGATGTCGAGCGACCTGTTTTATCGGCTGGAGGTCTGTCAGGTCCGCATACCGGCGCTGGCTGAACGCCCCGAGGATATTCCGGTGCTGTTTCGCCACTATGTGGCCCAGGCCGCCGAGCAGGCGGGTCTGATGCCGCCGGATGTGACCGAAGAGGTGATTTCGGGATTGATGGCGCAGGACTGGCCGGGCAATGCGCGGGCGCTGATGAGCGCTGCGATGCGGTTTGTTCTGGGTCTGGGTGATGTGTCGGTGCCTGATAACAGCCTTGGTCTGACCGAGCGGCTGGCGCAGGTGGAACGCTCTTTGCTGATCGAGGCGCTGCGCAAGGCCGAAGGGCAGGCGCGGCTGGCGGCGGAGGCGCTGAAACTGCCGCGCAAGACCTTTTACGACAAGCTGGCCAAATACGGGCTGAAACCAGAAACCTATCGCGGCTGACCCTTTCCGGTCGCTTGGGTCATCGCATCAACCTTGGCCCGCAAGCGGCGCAAGAGAGGGGCCTTGTTGGTTCGGTCGTTGCCGTATCCAAGGTTCCAAAGATAGTCGAAATCGCTGTCCTGTGCGCCGGTGACGTGCTGGATCATGGTTTCCAGCTTGTCGAGGCCTTTGGCCATCTGCGCCTCTGGTGTCTCTGCGGCCTCATATTCATCCCAAAGCGTCAGGAATTGCCCGCGCAGGTCATCGGGCAGCGGCGCGCAGAGGGTCTGGAAATCCACCCGCTCCAGCGCTGACTTGTTGACTGCCGGATCTTGATGGATCGCGGGAATATCGCCAGAGATCGCCTCTCCGAGGTCGTGCAGAATGCACAGTTTCAACAGGCGCGGCAGGTCGATACCGTCCAGCTCCTTTTCCAGCAGAAGGATCAGCAGGCACAGACCCCAACTGTGGGCTGCGACGCTTTCGCGGCGACCGGCAGAGGTGGCCCCGGAGCGCAGCGTTTCCTTGAGGCTTTGCGCGCCCTGTAAAAAGGCGATGATCTGGTCGAATCGGTCGGTCGGGTGAGTCATTGCCACACTCTGCGTGCCGCCAAGGGGATTCGCCATTAGGTGAAAAACTGTGCGGATTTCCGCACTGAGAGCGGAAACATCTGTGCGGAGTCCCGCACGATGCCATTGGGACAGGGCAGATGTGTTTGTTCGAAAACCTCAATAAGGCACTGTAATTAGGTGAAAATATTGGATGCTGTTACAGTGGTCGCAACAGGCCCTTGATCCGATTCGTTCCAAGCGGCTTTGTTGTGCTCATTCGGTGCCCGAGGAGGGGCGCCGCGAAACGCCAAAAAACGTATCTGGGAGGATACCAATGAAAAAGTTTCTGATGACCGCCGTGGCGGCCGCCGCACTGATGTCCGGTGCAGCCAACACTGCACAGGCTGCCTGCGACGAAGGTGAGCTTGTCATCAAGTTCAGCCATGTCACCAACACCGACCGTCACCCCAAAGGCATCGCCGCGACGCTGTTGATGGAGCGCGTCAATGCCGAGATGGACGGCAAGGCCTGCATGGAAGTGTTCCCGAACTCGACGTTGTACAACGACGATCAGGTGCTTGAGGCGATGCTGCAAGGCGACGTCCAGCTGGCCGCGCCGTCGCTGTCGAAGTTCGAGCAGTTCACCAAACAGTTCCGCATCTTCGATCTGCCCTTCATGTTCAAGAACATCGACGCGGTCGACGCGTTCCAGAACTCTGACACTGGTCAGGCGATGAAGGAATCGATGACCCGCCGCGGTCTGCTGGGTCTGGCCTTTTGGCACAATGGCGTGACGCAGATTTCCGCCAACAAGCCGCTGCTGTCGCCCGCCGACGCCATGGGCCTGAAATTCCGCGTTCAACCTTCGGACGTCCTGAAGGCCAACATGGAAGCGCTGGGTGCAAGCCCGCAGCCGATGGCCTTTTCCGAAGTCTACGGTGCACTGCAAACTGGCGTTGTGGACGGTCAGGAGAACACTTGGTCCAACATCTATGGCCAGAAGTTCTTTGAGGTTCAGGACGGCATCACCGAAACCAACCACGGCGTGATCGACTATCTGGTCGTGACCAATGTGGACTGGTGGGAAGGTCTGGACGCGGACATCCGCGACCAACTGTCGACCATCCTTGCCGAGGTGACAGAGGCACGCAACTCTGAGTCCTTCAAGGTCAACCAGGAAGCAAAAGAGGCGATCATCGCCGCTGGTGGCGTGGTGCGTGAACTGAACGCGGAACAGCGTCAGGCCTGGGTCGATGTCATGAAGCCGGTCTGGGAACAGTTCGTCAAAGACGTCGGTCAGGATAACATCGACGCGGCTCAGGCGATCAACGACAGCATGTAACAGGCCGGAATGCCTGTGACCCGGCCCCTGTGAACGGATAGGGGCCGGGTTTTTTGTATCCGCAAACGGGACGACGAGGGGGGACCATGTCAGCTCATAATCCACCGAACGGGATGTTCGGGCGTTTCATCGACGAACTGGAAGAGACGGTGATTGCGCTCATTCTTGGCGCAATGACGATCATTACCTTCATCAACGTGGTCCTGCGCTATGGCGTGAACAGCCAGTTTGGCCGTTGGGTCGAAGGCGCGTTGGGCGTAGATCTGCCCGGTGGCCTGATCTGGGGGCTTGAGGCGACGTCATTCCTGTTTGCATGGCTGGTGCTGTTCGGGATCAGCTACGCGGTCAAAAAGACCGCCAATCTGGGCGTGGACGCAGTTTTGAACCTCGTTTCGACCCCGGTTCGCAAAGTGCTGACCTTGATCGCGGCGGCCGTCTGCATTGCCTATGCCTTCATGCTGCTGAAAGGCGCGTGGGACTACTGGGCGAACTTCGCCAACCTGCCGCAGACCACCGGACGCTGGTTTCCCACGGGCTTTGAGGAAATGACGCGCACCTCCTATCGCAGCTGGTACGAGGTCGTGGACATTCGGATGCCGGAGTGGCTGCGGTTCATCGAGCCGTGGATCAACGAGGGTGAAGCCTATGAAAAGATCCCGCGCTTTATCCCGTATTTCATCCTGCCCTTCGGTGCGGCCTTGCTGTTGTTGCGCTTCGTTCAGGCGACCCTGCGCATCTGGCGCGGCCACGACGAAAGCCTGATCGTCAGCCACGAAGCCGAAGACGCGGTCGAAGACGTCGCGCATCTGAACAAGGACTGATCCCATGGATGTTGTCATTCTCTTTGTCATGGTGATCGGCCTGATGCTGATCGGCGTGCCGATTGCCGTCTCGCTCGGGTTTTCCTCGATCGTCTTTCTGCTGGTGCTCAGCGACACCTCGCTGGCCTCGATTGCGCAGACCTTCTTTCAGGCGATGGCGGGGCACTACACGCTGCTGGCGATCCCGTTCTTTGTCCTGGCCTCGTCGTTCATGTCGACGGGCGGCGTGGCGCAGCGGATCATCCGCTTTTCTATCGCCTGCGTCGGGCACCTGCCGGGCGGTCTTGCCATCGCGGGCGTCTTTGCCTGTATGTTGTTTGCGGCCTTGTCCGGGTCGTCGCCCGCAACTGTGGTGGCCATTGGCTCCATCGTGATCGCCGGGATGCGTCAGGTGGGCTATTCCAAGGACTTCGCCGCCGGTGTCATCGCCAACGCGGGCACGCTGGGCATCCTGATCCCGCCGTCCATCGTGATGGTGGTTTATGCCTCGGCCACCGATGTGTCGGTCGGGCGCATGTTCATGGCCGGGGTCATTCCGGGCCTGATGGCGGGCACCATGCTGATGACCACGATCTATGTCATCGCGCGGGTCCGCAGCCTGCCCAAAGGGGAATGGAAAGGCTGGGGAGAGGTGGCCGAGTCCGGCGGTGATGCGCTCTGGGGTCTGTTGCTGATCGTGATCATCCTTGGCGGCATCTACGGCGGCATCTTTACGCCCACAGAGGCGGCGGCGGTTGCGGCAGTCTACGCCTTCATTATCGCCACCTTTGTCTATCGCGACATGGGACCGCTTGCGAACAAGGAGGGCGGGCCGAACACGCCGCTGATGCGCAAGCCTATCGCGCTGGTGACTGCGTTTTTCCACAAGGACACCAAGGACACGCTGTTCGAGGCGGGCAAGCTGACGGTGACGCTGATGTTCATCATCGCCAACGCGCTGATCCTCAAGCACGTCCTGACCGATGAGCAGATCCCGCAGCAGATCGCGGGGGCGATGCTGGACGCGGGCTTTGGTCCGATCATGTTCCTGGTGATCGTCAACGTGATCCTGCTGATCGGCGGCCAGTTCATGGAGCCGTCGGGCCTTTTGGTGATTGTAGCGCCGCTGGTGTTTCCCATCGCGCTTCAACTGGGCATCGATCCGATCCATCTGGGCATCATCATGGTGGTCAACATGGAGATCGGGATGATAACGCCGCCGGTGGGTCTGAACCTCTTCGTGACCTCGGGGGTGGCGGGCATGCCGATGATGCGCGTCGTGAAGGCGGCGCTGCCGTTCCTGGCGGTGCTGTTCGTCTTCCTGATCATGGTGACCTATATTCCGATCATCTCGACGGTGCTGCCGGACGCGGTGATGGGGCCGCAGATCAATTGTGAGGGCGCGCCGCCGACGAACCAGCTTGAAGCGTCGTTTTGTGAGGCGCGATCGAAGTGATAAAAAAGGGCCGGGAGACCGGCCCTTTTTCATGTGTCCACGCGTGGACAGGGTTGCGGGTGTGGAAGATCAAGGGGTTGTGGGGACGGTTTTACCTTGGGTTAAGGTTTGGCGTGGGCGTTGGGGGGCGCGTGCGGTGGGTTAATTCGGGGTGTGTGGGTGCCGGGCTTAAGCCCGGCCTACGGGGTATTGAGAGCGGCGAGTTTTTCTTTGAGACGGGTTTTGAGATTGCTGGCCGTGCCGAAATCGTAGGGCAAGTGTTCGGGGTCATAGACCTCGAGCGCGGCGGTGACATGGTCAAGAGCGGCGCGCAGATGGGGGAGGGGATCGGGGCAGGTGTCGTGGTCTGCCAGCGCCTCTTCGACAAAGGCGAGATTGTTCTGCGTCATGGCCCAGTCCACGGTGTGCGCGTCACGCGTGCGGACCTCCAACGCTGCCCGGTAAGCGATGAGCGCCTGCGCCAACAGCACTGCGCCTTCGGGGCCTGCGGTGCGGGTGCCTTGGGTTGCGAGCGCATTGGCGAGGTTGTTCTGCGTCATGGCCCAGTCCACGGGATGTGTCTCGCGGGTTTGGACCTCCAGCGCTGCGCGAAAGGCGTTGACCGCCTGCGCCAGCAGGGCTGCGCCCTCGGGGCCTGCGGTACGGGTGCCTTGGGTTGCGAGCGCATTGGCGAGGTTGGTCTGCGTCATGGCCCAGTCCACGGGATGTGCCTCGCGGGTGCGGACCTCTAGGGCGGCGCGGTAGGCGTCGACCGCCTGCGCCAGCAGCGTCGCGCCCTTGGGGCCTGCGGTGCGAGTGCCTTGGTTTCTGAGCGCAATGGCGAGGTTGTTCTGCGTCGTTGCCCAGTCTGCGGGATGTGTCTCGCGGGTGGTGACCTCCAGCGCTGCGCGGTAGGTAGTGACCGCCTGCGTCAGCAGCGCCGCGCCCTCGGGGCCTGCGGTGCGGGTGCCTTGGGTTTGCAGCGCAATGGCGAGGTTGTTCTGCGTCGAAGCCCAATCCACGGGAAAAGCGTCGCGGGTGCGGACCTCCAGCGCTGCGCGGGTGGCGGTGACCGCCTGCGCCAGCAGCGCCGCGCCGTCTGGGCCGTCTGTGTGGGAACCTTGGTTGCGAAGCGCTGCTCCAAGGTTTGAAAGCGCATTGCCGCGTAGGATGTCGTCGCCGTGCCGTTCGGCAATGTCGGCGCATGTTTCCCAGAACTCTGCGGCAATGCGCAGCCCGTCCCCGCCATAGCGCAGACCGTGGTGAACAAATTTAAGCCCATAGGCATTGCGACGGCGAGCGGGTTCCAGTGGGTCGAGGATGGCAAAGCTGTCAGCCGCGTCGATCAGCAGGGCGCGGGCGAAACCCGTGCGTTGCCGCAGCAGGGCGGCGTCGGCGCGGATTTCGGCGGCTTTGGCGGCCTCGTCCTTGGCGATTTCCTGCACGCGGGAGAGGAGGACCTCGACCTCGTCCAGATCGCCGCTGTCAAAGGCGGCCATGGCCGAGGATTTGAGGTTTGACAGCGCTTTTACCCCCTCGTCGATGGCGTCGACCTCTGCCCGCAGGGCGCGATAGTCCAGTGCGGTGTTGGTCAGGAATTCGACCAGTGCGCCGTCGCTGGCCTCATAGGGCTTGTCCAGTTCGAAGCGGCTGGCGAGGGTTTCGAGTTGCGCGCGGGTGAGGGTTTGCAGGTCTGACAGCGCCTGTTCGAGCGAGCCTTTTTCGGTGCGCAGGGCCAGCAGTTCGTCATCGGTGACGGTTTTGGCGTCCGCCGCCTGTGCCTTGAGCGCGCCGATGGTTTGGCGGGTGATATTCAGCGCGTCGCAGATCGGTTGATAGACCTTGGCTTGCGGGCGGTTCACCTTGCCGGTTTCGTAGTCGCGGATGCGGCGTTCGGCGTTTACATCGCCCAAGGCTGTCAGCGCGAGGTCAAGCTGGGTCCAGCCCCGGCTTTCGCGCGCCTCGCGGATTTCCTGCCCCAGCAATTCGCCAAATGATGCCATTTCCGCCTGTTTCCGTCCGGTGGTTCCGCCTGAACCCGTCCGGATTCGAAAATGCGTTTCGCTCAAATTGAGGGTGTTCCCGATGGGAGCCTAGCAACCGGCTGCGCAGCCTCAAAGACTTAATGGAGAGCGATATGGAAATGGTGATCGGAACGGCGCGGCGGTTGGTGGATATGATCTCGTGCCATCATGCGATGTATATGGTGATGGGGGTGGTCTATGCGGCGGCGCAATTGCATCTGTGCGACAAGGCACTTGTGAGCGAGGTGGCGATGTTTGTGTATTTCACGCTGGCGGTGCGGCCCGGGCATTGAAGGGCATGTGGGGCGGTGGGGTGACCGCCGGCCCTACGCTATGGGGGCATGGTTGGGGTGTGGTGGGTTGGAAACCCACCCTACGAGGATCGCTGGTGAGCGAGGTGGCGATGTTTGTGTATTTCACGCTGGCGGTGCGGCCCGGGCATTGAGGGGCATGTGGGGCGGCGGGGTGACCGCCGCCCTACGGTATGGGGGCATGGTTGGCGTGTGGTGGGTTGGTGGGCGCGCGGTGGGTTGGAAACCCACCCTACGGGGTGGCGTGTGTGTAGGGGAGGCCCCGGGTCAGGCCCGGGGCGGGTGTTTTGGTGGGGGCGTTATGCCTCCATCGGGGCGTTGTTCAGGGCCTCGATGATGGGGCCGAAGTCGGCGGCCTTGAGGGAGGCGCCGCCGACCAATGCGCCGTCGACGTTGGGCACCGCAAAGATCTCGACCGCGTTGGAGGGTTTGACCGAGCCGCCGTAGAGGATGCGGGTGGAGCGGCCCACGCCTGCGCCAAAGCGGCGTTCCAGACGGGCGCGGATAAAGCCGTGGACCTCGGCGATCTGGTCGAGGGTGGGCACCTTGCCGGTGCCGATGGCCCAGACCGGCTCATAGGCGACCACAAGGCGGTGGGCGGTGGCGCCATCGGGGATCGACCCGGCAAGCTGGCCGCCGATGATGTCCAGCGTGTTGGCGTGCTCGCGCTGGTCGAGGGTTTCCCCGACGCAGACAATCGCGGTCAGCCCGGCGTCCCACGCGGCGTGGGTCTTGTCGCGGATCTGGGCGTCGGTTTCCGCGTGGTCGGTGCGGCGTTCGGAATGGCCGAGGATCACGTAAGAGGCCCCGGCGTCGGCCAGTTGCGGCGCAGACAGATCGCCGGTGTGCGCGCCCGAGGGGGCGGCGTGGCAGTCCTGCCCGCCAAAGGCGATGGTGGGGGCGGTGTCTAGCCCCAGGGCGATCAGCGTGGCGGGGGGGCAGATCAGCACCTCGGCGGCGCCCTCGGTGGCGGCCAGTGCCGTCAGCTCTGCCAGGGACGCCTTGGTCCCGTTCATCTTCCAGTTGCCCGCGGCCAGTTTGCGTCGCATATGCCTCTCCCTGCTATTCGGGTTCAGTGTCACCGGGCAGGGCGCGGCGTCAAGCCCGCTTGCGAGGCGCGCGACGACGTGACAGGCGAGGGTGACACGGGGGCAGGAGGAGACGGCGGATGATCCCGAGGCTGGATGCGCGACAGATCGTGGCCCGGGAGGCCGGAACGCTGGATTTGTTGCGGCAGTGTGCGGAAGAGAGCGGCTTTCTGACGGTGGTCAATACCGCGATCACGCCGGCGCGGATGCGGCTGGTGCTGGCGGCTTACGGTGCGTTTTTCGACCTGAGCGAGGGCGAAAAGCGGGGTGTGGACATGGCGGCGACGGGGTCGAACCGGGGCTGGGGCGCGCCGCAGAGCGAGCGGGTCGATCCGGGGGCGAACCCGGATTACAAGCAGGTCTTTGACTGCGGGTATGAGGTGGCGGGGTCTGATCTGTCGGTTTATGCGCCGAACCTGTGGCCGGCGCGGCCCGAGGGGTTCCGTGAGGTGATCGAGGCCTATTACCGCGATGCGCGGGCGGTGGCGATGGACCTGCTGCGCGGGATCGCCGAGGCGATTGGCGAGGAGCGCGGGTTCTTTGACGACACGTTTGGGCGGCCGATGGCCTTGTTGCGGGGGAACTACTATCCGCCGCGCCCCGACTGGGCGGGGGAGAACGACTTTGGGATTGCGGCACATACGGATTACGGCTGTCTGACCTTGTTGGGGACGGACGGTGTGCCGGGGCTGGAGGTGCTGACGCCAGCAGGCGACTGGGTGGCGGTTTCGGCGCAACCCGGCGAGTTCATCATCAACTTTGGCGAGATGCTGGAGATCTGGACCAAAGGCCGGGTGAAGGCGACGCCGCACCGGGTGCGCGGGTCCGCGCAGGCGCGGATTTCGGTGCCGCTGTTCTTTAACCCGAATTTCGAGACCAATGTTGCCCCGATGGGCTCGGGCGAGGTGGTGCGGGCCGGGGATCATCTGTCGCGGCGGTTTACTGAGACCTATCTGCATTTGCAGAAGGGGTGAGGGACATCTGAACGAAGGGGGAGGGACGCCGTCCGGCGCTCCTGACGGCCCTGCGGGCGCGCAGATCGCCCCGCCCGCCGTCCCGTGGTGCGCGCCATGCGGCGCGTTGGGCGCTTCAGGAGTCACCAAGGAACAAACCCGCCTGTTCCCCGGAGCCCTCCCTCGCTTTCTTTCTGCCTGAGCCACCCCCCACACGGCGGCAAGGGCAAGCCGCGCAAGCGCGGGGCTGCGCCCCCTTGCCTCCGAACGGGCGGCGGCTCTGATCGGCATCAAGCGAGGGAGGGCTCCGGGGAACAGGCTTTGGCTGGGGGTATCAGAGGTGGCGCAGCGCCTCGCGGGCGAGGGAGACCGCCTCATCGAGATCGTCGAGGGCCGTACCGGGCAGGGTCCAATAGGGCATGGAGCCGATTTTCCCGGTCTTTCGGGTATAGGTCCATCGGGTGCAGCCCATGCCCTCGAGCACGTCGATGAAAGGGCCAGCGCCCTTGATCATGATCCCGCTTTCGGAGTGCAGGATCGCAAAAATCGTGCCCTCATGATAGAGGCAGAGGCCGCCCATCATCCGCCGGGTGGTGATTTCTCCGAGGCCCGAAAAGAGATCGCGCGCAAAGGCGATCTCTTCGGGCGAGACGCTCACCCTTGGGCGTCCTGCTCGGCGGAGAGTTCTTCGACGTCCTTGAACTTGATCGACTCGCCGCAGCCGCAGGCGTCCGCCACGTTGGGGTTGCGGAACTTGAAGGCGGATTCCAGCAGCGCGGTTTCATAGTCGATTTCCGTGCCAAACAGGAACATCTGCGCCATCGGCGCGATCAGCACCCGCGCGCCGTCCTGTTCGACCACCTCATCGTTGGTATCCGCCGCGTCGACGTAATCCATGGTGTATTCCATGCCCGCGCAGCCGCCCTTTTTGATGCCGATCTTGAGCCCGAAGCGATTGTCACGCTCCATCAGCTTGCGGATCTGGCGCACGGCGGCGGGGGTGATCGTCACAGGGGATTGGCCGGGAATGCCGAACATCGGATGCTCCTTTTCTGACTGCAAACCTAGGGTATGCGGTGAGCCAGAACAAGGGGGGCACAGGCAGCGGCGCGGCGTCTCAGGCGGCAGCGCGGCTGGGCGGGTCGCTTTCGACGGGGGGTACGATGTCGGGAAAGATCGGGACGCCCTCATCCGTCTGCATCTTGGAGAGGCGGGCAATCAGCGCCTCGCGCGCGAGGCAGGCGGAGTCCCATGAACTGTTGGGATCGCGGCAGGGGACCATGAACCAGACATCAATGCCATAGGCGTCCTGCCCGGTCACGCGCACGGCGGATTTGTCGCGGTCGTCAAGGTCGCTTTGGTCGAGGTCGTCCAACACTGTCTCAAAGCAACTGCGCAGGCGGTCTATGTCCACCTCTGGCGCCAGCTTGAACTTTAGCACGCGCAGCATTTCCGGCTCTTTCAGGGTCCAGTTCTCAAAGGTGGTGGAGGCAAATTCATTGACCGGGACCACCAGCCGGGTACCGTCCCAGTCGGCCAGTTGCACATATGTGAAGTTGATCCGTTCCACATGGCAAAGCGCGCCTTTGTAGACCACGCGGTCACCAATGCGGGCGGATTGGTTCAGGGCAATTTGCAGCGACGCGAGGATATTGGTCAGAATGGTGCGGGCGGCAAAGCCGAGGATCAGTGTCAGCACACCCGCCGAGGCCAGCAGCGAAAACCCGTAAGTGCGAAAGAGGTTGGCCGAGGCCAGCACAATGCCAAAGCCAAAGAGAAAGACGATGATGACAAGGATGCGGCGCACGGCGGCGATGCGGGTGGCGCGGGTGCGGGCCTCATCGAATTGCTGGCGGGTGAGGTCCAGTTCGTCAAAGCCGGTGATCTGGTCGAGGATGACCTCTATCACGTTGACGATCAGCATCAGGGCGGCGGTGACGAAACCGGCGGCGATGAGCGGTGTCAGCACGCTGTTCAGCCGCCCGGAAAAGACAAAGACGGTTTGTGTGCCAATGGCGAGGACCAGAGCAACGGCGGCCAGCACCATCGGCAGCCGTGCCGCCCGAAAGGCGGCGCGGGTGATGCGTCGGGTGGCGTGACGACCGATCCTGCGCAGGGCGACGGCGGTTCCCTGACCGGCCAGACCGGCCAGAAGCACCAGCAGCGGCAGGCCGATGACCTCCCACCACATCAGTCGCCAAAAGGCGTGGCGGCGCAGTCCATCGGGCAGCAGTTCCTCATACTGCGAGGGGCCGTAGACAGCGTAGAGCGCGGGGATCTTTTGCACGGTCTGGCGCGAGACGACCCAGACGGGATCGCTGTCCGCCGGTTTGATCCGGTCGAGGCGAATGGCGGCGGGGATGCCGTCCAGCTCGATCTCCCAGACCAGCAGGGAGCGGCGCTTCATGCCTGCGGTTGCGGAACTGGAGGTTTGGCGGGCGTCCAGCGCGTCGGGGCGGTCAAGGATCTGGCCCCAGTCCAGCACGGCGCGCCGTTCGATCACTGTCAGCAGTTCGCGCGCGAGGCGGGCCCCGTTGGCGGCCTGATCCTCTGGCGCGAGGTCCGACAGGTCCAGAAGATGCGCGCGGGACAGGCCCTCGGGGTCGGTGGGGGCGCTGCGCAGGAGCGATTCCATCGTGGCGCGGGGCGTGCTGCGGTCCAGCCAGTTGGGGGTGGGGCCAAGGCCGGGGTTGAGGGTTTCGACCTCAAACCACGGCGCGTCGGACTGGGCCTGTGCGAGGCCCCCCAACAGCATCAGCCAAAGGGTTGCCAGCAGCAGGGGGGCAGATTTCAACGTGCGACGCATTGGGCCATAACGCGCTTGTGCCCGGGCTGGTTCCCAATCAGGCGGAAACGAGCGGCTCTGGCCGCAAAGCGGGCAGGGCGACCAGCACCGAGGTCAGCGCCACGCCCCAGAGCAGCCAGAGCAGGCGGACCGGGTCGGGCGTGTCGCCCAACAGGTGACCGGCGACCGAGGTCATGACCGCGCCGAACCCCAGCATGGCCGCCCCGGACAGCCCGGCGGCGCTGCCTGCCAGATCCGGGCGCACCGACATGGCGCCCGCCATGCCCGCCGGTGTGCTGAGCCCGTTGGCAATCCCGATGACCGGCATCAGCAGGAAAAAGCGCCAGGTTGCGCCGGGGTCCAGCGACCAGAGCAGCAGCGCGGCCCCAAGGCCCAGCGCCGAAACCAGTCGCCCGGCCAGCACCATATGGGCCGGGGGCACCCGTCCGGCCAACCGGCGCGAGACAAACGCCCCCGCGACAAAGCCCACCGGCGGCAGGCCGACCAGCGCGCCGATGCTGCTTTCGGAGAGGCCAAAGAAAGCCTGACCAAGGATCGGTGTGCCAGCGAGAAAGGCGGAAAAGATGCCGATGCCAAGGCCCATCGACAGGGTGTAGGACCAGAACCGGACATCGGTCAGCAGTGTGGGATAGCTGCGGAACTGCGCGGCAAAGCCCTGACCGCGACGGGTGTTGGTCTCTCCCACGTCGCGCCAGCACAGCCAGTACAGCCCGCCGCCCAGCACCGTAAAGACCCAGAGCGACGCGCGCCAGCCAAAGGCCTGATCCAGAAAGCCGCCGACGACGGGGGCCACCATCGGCCCCAGCGCGATGGCCATGCCGATCGTGGCCAGACGGCTGGTGGCCTCATTCGGCGGCGAGGTGTCGCGGACGATGGCGCGCGACAACACGTTGCCCGCGATGACAGAGGTTTGGAGGATGCGGAACACCATGAAACTGGTGAAATCCGGTGCCAGCGCGGTGCCCAGCGAGGCGACTGTGAAAATCACCAGCGACCAGAGCAGGATCGGCCTGCGCCCGTAGAGGTCCGACAGCGGCCCGATCACCAGTTGCAGCCCCGCCGTGACCAGCATGAACAGTGAAATCGCAAGGCTGGCGCGGGCATAGGAGATGTCAAAGCCCGTTGCCATGTTCGCCAGCGAGGGCAGGAACATGTTGATCGAGACGATGCCCAGCACCGTCATCAGAACGAGAGTGATCAGGCTGGGAGGGGTCAGGGGAATGGGGCGCATGGGGGCAATCTAATGAATGCCCCTGCGATACATCTTTTCGACGCCGGGCAACAGGCCCGGCGGAAAATTACATGAAGCCGAGTTCCAGCCGCGCCTCATCGGACATCATGTCCATGCCCCAGGGCGGTTCCCACGTCAGGTCGACATCGACGTGCTTTACGCCCGGCAGCGGTTCAACCGCTTCGGCGACCCAGCCCGGCATCTCACCGGCCACGGGACAGCCCGGAGCGGTGAGCGTCATGATGATGTTGACCTCGTTCTGGTCGTTGATGTCGACGGTGTACACCAATCCGAGGTCATAGATATTGACCGGAATTTCCGGGTCATAGACCGACCGGCACGCCTCTACGACGGTGTCGTAAAGCGGGTGGTCGGTGCTTGACGGGGCGATCAGGGGAGCGCCTTCCATCTGCGGGTTCGGCTCGGTCATGATGGTCTTTCGTTGGTCTCGGTTCCTTGGGATATAGGCGAGTGAGATAGTCAGGTAAAGGCGTCCCGAGAAAATTGACTGGCCCGTGCAAGGGGCCGCGCAGGGCGTTGCGCGGCCTTTCGCGGTTCAGGAATCGTCGTCCGATACGATCCGTTTGACCGGGGTCGGGCGGACCTTTGCCTCTATGTGTTCATAGAGCAACCCGGCGATGTTCTTCTTTGTCGCGGTTTCGATGCCTTCGAAACCGGGGCTGGAGTTGACCTCCAGCACCTTGGGGCCGGATTCAGAGCGCAGCAGGTCCACGCCCGCCAGATTGAGCTTGAACGCCCGCGCCGCGCGCACCGCCGAGTCGCGCTCTTCCTTGGTGATGCGCACCACTTTTGCCGACCCGCCGCGATGCAGGTTGGAGCGGAAATCGCCCTCTGCCCCGGTGCGTTTCATGGCCGCGACGACCTTGCCGCCGACAACCAGACAGCGGATGTCCTCTCCCGCCGCCTCTTTGACGAAGTCCTGCACGAGGAAATTCGCCTTGAGCCCGCGAAAGGCGTCGATGACGGATTCGGCGGCCTTTTTGGTTTCGGCCAGCACCACGCCCTTACCTTGGGTCGATTCCAGCAGTTTGACGATCATCGGCGCGGTGCCGACCAGCCGCATCAGCGACTGGGTGTCCTTGGGCGAGGCGGCAAAGGCGGTGTTGGGCATTCCAATCTTGTGCCGCGCCATCAGTTGATGGGCATAAAGTTTGTCGCGCGAGGCAGAAATCCCTTCGGAACCGTTCACGCAGAAGGTGCCGATGGTCTCGAACTGGCGAATGACGGCGGTGCCATAAGAGGTGACAGAAGCGCCGATGCGCGGGATCACCGCGTCATAGCGCGGCAGGCGCTTGCCGTCGTAATGGACCTCTGGCGACAGGGCGTTGATCGCCATGTAACAGCGGGTGGTGTCGATGACCTCCACCGTGTGGCCGCGCGCCTCGCCTTCTTCGACCATGCGGCGGGTGGAGTAATTGTCCTCTCGGCTGAGGACGGCCACCCGCAGGCTGCGGTTCGGGGCGGCCTGACGAACGCGGGCGGTGGTGTAAACATCGTAGGACAGCCGCGGTTGTTGAAAGCGGTCGGTGGCCACGATGGTGATGTGATCCTTCAGCGCCTCGCGGCCCAGCAACATGCGCGAGGCCATCGTGGACCGGTCGGTCAGCGTCATTTCAATACGCCAGCTTTCCTCACCCACGCGGATGGTCGAGGCGATGACGTAACGCGATTCCGTCTCTCCGTTGGAGGAGGTCACGTTGCGGCGGTCCACGATCCGGGCGGAACAGGGGATCACAAGATCCTCGCGTCCCGGCACCGGATGGACGGTAAAGCGGACCTTGGGGGCGGAGGCCGGGCCAAAGGTCTCGATGTCAAAGGCGTGCAGCGCGGATGTGCGTGCGCCGGTATCGACCTTGGCGCGCATCGCGGGCAGGCCGAGATCAGGGAGCGAAACCCATTCTTCCCATCCAAAGCGGATCATTTCGGGGTTCGGTTCCTGTTGGTCGTCCATGTGGCCCTCCTCTTAGAGCCACTACAGCCCTAACAAGCTGCCCGCTTGGCAACAAGTCCCGGCGCGGCCCCATGCGGGACGATATAGGTCAGCGTCTCTGCGTTTCCCCGGCTTTGGGAGGCGGGCCACTTGTGAAATGATCGGAGCGCATGTCGAAGGCATGTAGGGTGTTCGGGGCGGGCATGGTGATGGCGGGCTTGAGGCGTGCTCAGGGGATGGGTGGCGACTTGGCCCCCTGTCAGACGTGTGCGAAAATGAACGATATGGGCGCGGCTGTCGGGGTTTTGTGCGCATGATGGGGGTGTATCTTGACGATCAGTGAACAGGAGGACGTAAGATGAGTTGGAACCCCGCGCTGGACCCGCAGTGCCCCACCGGAGACGCGGTGGACAGTATCGACACGCTGATTATTCCGCGCGCCCGTGATCTGGGCGGTTTCGAGGTGCGCCGCGCCTTGCCCGCACCCAAGCGGCAAATGGTTGGCCCCTTTATCTTTTTCGACCAGATGGGACCGGCAGAGTTTTTGCCGACGCGGGGGCTGGACGTGCGCCCGCATCCGCACATCGGTCTGGCGACGATCAGCTATCTCTATCGCGGGCGGATGCACCACCGTGACAGTCTGGGCACCGACAAGTGGATAGAGCCGGGCGCGGTCAACTGGATGGTCGCCGGGAACGGGATCACCCACTCAGAGCGGACCGACGACGCCACGCAGACCGATCCGATGCCGTTCTTTGGCATCCAGACGTGGGTTGCGCTGCCCAAGGATCACGAGGATTCGGCGCCGGAATTTATCCACGCCCCCAAAGACGCGCTGCCCGAGATGGACGGCGAAGGCAAACAGGTGCGGCTGATCCTCGGCAACGCCTGGGGGTCGCGGTCGCCTGTGCCAACGGCCTCGGAGATGTTCTATGCCGATGCGGTGTTGCAGCCGGGGGCGGCGATCCCGCTGCCCGAAGAGCACGAGGATCGCGGCGTCTACGTTGTCGAAGGATCGGTCGAGGTGGCCGGGACAGGCTATGATGCCGGTCAGATGATGGTGTTTCGGCCCGGTGACCGGGTATCGCTGCGTGCCGGGGCGCAGGGGGCACGGCTAATGATGCTGGGCGGGGCCACTCTGGAAGGGGACAGGTTCATCTGGTGGAACTTTGTCGCCTCCTCACGTGAACGAATCGAAGAGGCCAAAGAGTCTTGGCGGCGTGGCGATTGGGAGAACGGCCAGTTCCAACTGCCACCGGGGGACAACAGCGAGTTTATCCCGCTGCCCGAAAGGTAGGGCGCGACGCCCGACCGGGGGTTACCAAAGCCGGGTGGATGTGGGGGTTTGACTGCGCGCGGGTCAGAGAGCGGCCCGGATCACCCGGCAGAGGCGACAGTGCGGACGAAATTGCGCTTTTGCCAGAGCGGCCAGCCCATCATCTGGCTCATGGTGCCGAATTTCATGCCGCGCGCGGTCAGACCGTCAAAGGTCTGCGGCATGGCCCGGACGGTGCCGCTTTGGATGTCGTGGGTCAGAATCACCGAGCCGGGGCGCGAATGCGACAGGATACGGCGGGCGACAACACTTGCGCCCGGACGACGCCAGTCCTGCGGGTCAACCGACCACAGGATCGTCGGCAGGCTGCGCGAGCGGTACAGCATCTGGCGCTGGCGATGGGTGAACGCGCCATAAGGCGGACGGAATGTCACCGGAGGGCGGCCCGTCACCTTGAAGATCGCATCTGAGGTGCGGTCGATCTGGTTCAGGACATAGCTGTCCGAATACCCGGCAAGGTTGGGGTGTGACCAGCTGTGGTTGCCGATCTCGTGACCTTCGTCCGCAATCCGCTTGACAATATCCGGCCATGTGACGACCCTGCGACCTATAAGATAAAACGTGGCGCGCAGATCACGTGCTTTGAGCATATCGAGGAGTCGTGGAGTCAGGGTCGGATGCGGCCCGTCATCAAATGTCATTGCCACCACTGGAGACGCGGTATTGACGGCTGTCACCGTCACCCAGTCCTTGGACACCATGTCCTGAGGCAGGGAGATTTGCGGTGCGGCCCAAAGCGTATCCGGGCGGAAAAAGGCAAGAGCGGCTGAGCCGGCGGACACGAATGTCCGGCGCGATAAATTTGACATGATACGACCTTGGCAATGGCGGGCGAGCAGACCCTCCGACACAAGCCGGGACGTTAATAAATGGCAAGGTATTTCCCGAAGGCGGGAAATCGCCGATGCATCGGCGTGTCTAATCGGCAACGGAGTGTGGCACGCAAACCTCGGAAAAATTGCGCCAGAAACCGGACTGAAACCGCTTGACGGGGCAGGGACCTGCGCTTAGAAGCCCTCTCACGCCAAGGCCAAGAGGTCACGGCGGCAGTCAAGCGGTTGTAGCTCAGTTGGTTAGAGTACCGGCCTGTCACGCCGGGGGTCGCGGGTTCGAGCCCCGTCAACCGCGCCAACACTGCCCCGAAACCCGATGCGCCCGGCGGAAATGCGCGGTTGTAGCTCAGTTGGTTAGAGTACCGGCCTGTCACGCCGGGGGTCGCGGGTTCGAGCCCCGTCAACCGCGCCATTTCCTCCCCTGGGGATACCCCTTCAAAAAAATTACGGACGACATAGAACCCGATGCGGGTCCGCGTGTTGTCCATGTGAACACCGGGGCGTGCGGGATGGCCAGTGTATGGAATACCTGACTGCCCCGTCCCCGGCCGATCGGCGAAAGTAAGATGGCCGGACATTAGACGGACGTGACGAAAATCGGGCAACACGAAAAAGGCGCCCCGAATGGGACGCCTGCAAAAAACGGATAAGACGGTGTAAAGTCAGCTTCCCCAGCTGCGCACCGGGCCGCAGTCCATATGGACAAAGTCGGACCGGGTGTAGCGACCGACGCCGCCGCCGCCACACGCCTTGGCGGCACTGTACATCTGGCCGACCGAACGGGACGCCAGCCGAAGATCCGCCGCCTGCCCGTAGAGGTGGCGCGAATTCTTGGCGACGCCCGATGACCGGGCGCGCAGCATCGCGTTTGTCGACGGGCTGCGGTAGCCCGAGATGAGCATATAGGGTTCGGACACATCCAGAAGGTTGTGCGCCGCCGCCATGATGTCGATCGTCCGGAGGTCAATCGTCTTGATTTCGTCGTTGCGCCAGTCGCGCATGAAAAAATTGACCTCTTTGATCGCGTCGGCGATGTAATCGCCTTCGATCCAATAGATCATGTCCACCCGTTCTCCGGTGCGGCCAGAGAACATGCGGATGCGGCGAATATCGCCTGCGCCGCGCAGAAAACCAGCTGCGTTCGAGTAGGTGGGTGCTGCCGCAACAGCGGAGGCTGCAAATGCGCCAAGAAGTGCGCGGCGTGTGAGGCCGCCAGAAGTCATCTCTGTCATGTGAGCGCCTGTCCCGTAGTCGCCGTGATACCTGTGTGCGCAACGTTGTGCGCCGTCTGCCATCTATCCCCAGATGCCAAGATGTATATGACACGAATCGAGTCCCTCAAAAAGAGCGATTTGTTGTTATTTGTAATGATCAAGGGGGAATTGGCGGGATTCTGCCCACCGTAACGCAACTGTGGCACGTTTGCGCAGAGCTGACACGGTTTCGACACGGTCGACATGTTGGCACAAATGTGAATAGACAGACGTACCGCCCTGTATGCACTGTGGTTTTCGGGAAATGGTTGGTCGATGAAGGATTTGGGAATGGTTATAAGGAACAAACGGGCCGTACTGCAGGCCGTTGTTGCAGCTGGCGCCGTTTGGCTTGGGGCTGCGCTGCCGCTGGCTGCGGAGGACGGGCTGACGCTGAAGGTCACTGCGTTCAAGCAGGCCGTTGCAGAAAGCATTGCCGAAGACGACAGCGTCGCCGCCTTTTACCGTGCCCGCGATTTTGCACCGATCTGGACCGGGGCCGGGGACGCGGACCGCGCCCGCCGCCTTGCGCTGATCGAGGCGTTCTCTCTGGCCGACGTCCACGGACTGCCCGTGCGCCGGTACAATGCCCAAAGCCTCTTGAACCGGATGGCCCAGGCGTCCGACGGCCGTTCGCGTGGGCTGCTGGAGGTCGAGCTGACCCGCACCTTTATCCAGTTCGCCAATGACCTGCAGTCCGGCGTTCTGGAGCCCGGCAAGATCATCGATGATATCAAGCGCGAGCTTCCGCGCCGCGATCCGCAGATGTTGCTGACCCGTTTGATTGACGAAGACCCGACGGCGGTCTTTCTCAGCCTTGTGCCCAACAGCCCGGAATATACCCGCCTGATGCGGGCCAAGCTGCGGCTGGAACACAAGGTCCGCCAAGGGGGCTGGGGGCCGACCGTGTCGGCGGGCAGCCTGCGTCCGGGTAACACCGGCAACGCGGTTGTGGCCCTGCGCAACCGGCTGACCCTGATGGGGTACATGAAACCGTCTCTCAGCATGTCATATGACAGCGAGATGGAGGCGGCGATCCGTGAGTTTCAGGAAGACCATGCCTTGCCTGCGGACGGTGTTGCCGGTGGCGGCACCATGCGGGCCATCAACGTCGGCCCCGAGGAACGGCTGAAGTCGATCATGGTCGCGATGGAGCGGGAACGCTGGCTGAACCTGCCCGAGGGACGCGGCAAGCGGCATGTTCTGGTCAACCTCGTGGACTTTCATGCGCAGATCATCGACGACGACAAGCTGACCTTTGAGACGAAGTCCGTCATCGGCCATCAGGCCCGTGACCGCCGCACGCCCGAATTTTCGGACGTGATGGAACATATGGTCATCAACCCCTACTGGTACGTGCCGCAGTCGATCATCCGGGGTGAATATCTGCCGGCCCTGCGCAACAACCCCTACGCGGCCGGGCATCTGGAGTTCGTCGATTACCGTGGCCGTGTGGTCAGCCGCGCCTCTGCGGCGGCCTATGCGGCCTCGGGCGGGGCGTTCCCGTATACCATGCGTCAGCGACCGGGACCGGGGAATGCGCTGGGGACCGTGAAGTTCATGTTCCCGAACGCCTATGCCATCTATCTGCACGACACCCCGTCGCAACATCTGTTCTCGCGCGAGGTGCGTACCTTCAGTCACGGCTGTATCCGGCTCGACGATCCGCATGACTTTGCCTATGCGCTGCTGGCCAAGCAGATGGACGATCCCCAGACCTATTTCCAAAGCACGCTTCGGTCTGGTCAGAATACCAAGGTGCCGCTGGAGACGCCGGTTCCCGTTCACCTGATCTATCGGACCGCCTTTACCAAGGCGAAGGGCCACATGAACTATCGCAACGATGTCTACGGTCGGGACGAGATCCTGTGGCGCGCGCTGAACGACGAAGGGGTGGCCCTGCGGTCGGGTCGCAGCTAAACGTCATCCGGACAGAGCCGCGCTTCGTCCGGGAGACCACATGCCTTTCACCATCCAAGACATCGCCAGCGCCCTCGGCATGACTGCCGAGGGCGATCTTTCTCTGACCGTCAGCGGATTGGCCGAACCGGCCGACGCGGGGCCAGAGCATTTGGCGCTCGCATCGCGCCCCGAATACACCGAGGCGCTGTGCCGGGGCCACGCACGAGCCGCGCTGCTGGCCGCTGGCACCGACTGGCGCGCGCTGGGGCTGGAGGCGGCGATATTGGCCGATCGACCGCGCTTTGCCATGTCGGGCCTGACGGCGATGATGGACCCCGGCGCGGGCTATGGCCCCGGCATCCACCCGCAAACGGTGATCGACCCCGCGGCGGATCTGGGCGAGGGCGTGTCGGTCGGGCCGTTTTCGGTGATCGAGGCCGGGGCGAAAATCGGCGCCGGGTCGGTGATCGGACCGCAGGTTTATATCGGGCGCGACGCCGTGATCGGCGCGGGCGCGTTCTTGCACAGTGGCGTGCGGATCATGGCGCGGGTCACGACTGGCGACCGGTTCGTGGCGCAGCCCAATGTCGTCATCGGCGGCGACGGGTTTTCCTTTGTCACGCCAGAGGTGTCGGGCGTGGAAAAGGCGCGCGCCTCCTTGGGCGAAGAGGGCACCGACAGCACACAGGTCTGGGCACGGATTGCCAGCCTTGGCGCGGTGAGCATCGGTGACGATGTCGAGATCGGGGCCGGGTCAACGGTCGACAAGGGGACGATCCGCGACACGCGGATCGGGGATGGCACCAAGCTGGATAACCTTGTGCAGATTGGCCACAATGTCGTGATCGGGCGCAACTGCCTGCTCTGTGCCAATGCGGCGGTGGCGGGGTCGACGGTGATCGGCAACAACGTGGTGCTGGGCGGCAAGGCGGGGGTGTCGGACAACCTGCGGATCGGCGATGGCGCTATTCTGGGCGGGGCGTCGGTGGTTCTGTCCAACGTGCCTGCGGGCCGGGTGATGCTGGGATATCCGGCGATGAAGATGGACGCCCATGTCGAGTCCTACAAGGGATTGCGCCGGCTTCCGCGACTGTTCCGTGACGTCGCAGAAATCAAGAAATCGGTTTCAAAACTAATGGGAAATGACTAAGTCTCCGGCAAATCTGGACAAGCGTGGGGTCGAGGTCATGGACGTCAAGAAACAGGTTCTTCAGATCATTGCGGATCAGGCGATGCTGGAAGTTTCGGATGTGACGATGGAAAGCACACCCGAAGATCTGGGTATCGACTCACTGGGGCTGGTCGAGGCGATCTTTTCCATCGAAGAGACATTCGACATCTCGGTGCCGTTCAACGCCAATGATCCTTCGGATTCGGACTTTGATATTTCTTCGGTGGCAAAGATCGTCGACGGCATCGAAAAACTGATCGCCGAGCAGGCATCGTGAAACGCGTCGTCATTACCGGCGCGGGGACGATCAACGCGCTGGGTCAGGATGTGCCCGCCACGCTGGAGGCGATGCGTGAGGGCCGCTGCGGCATCGGCGAGCTGGAATTTCGCGATGTCGAGCGTCTGGCGATCCGCATCGGCGGTCAGGTCAAGGGGTTTGAACCGGAGACGGTTTTCAACCGCCAGCAGATGGCCCTGTATGACCGGTTCACCCAGTTCACCCTGCTGGCGGCGCGCGAGGCCGTGGCGCAGTCGGGGCTGGAGTTCAAAGGTGACCTAGCGGACAGTTCCGGCGTGGTGCTGGGCACCTCGGGCGGTGGCATGACCACGCTGGATGACAATTACCGCGCGGTCTACGAAGAAGGCAAGAACCGGGTTCACCCCTTTATCGTGCCGAAGCTGATGAACAACGCGGCGACCAGCCATGTGAGCATGGAGTTCAACGTCAAGGGACCCAGCTTTACCGTGGCGACGGCCTGTGCCAGTTCCAATCACGCAATGGGGCAGGCGTTCCAGATGATCCGCTCCGGGATGTGTACGGCGATGATCACCGGCGGGTCGGAATCGATGCTGTGTTTTGGCGGGGTGAAGGCCTGGGAAGGGCTGCGCGTGATGTCCAAGGACGCCTGCCGCCCGTTCTCGGCCACCCGAAACGGCATGGTGCAGGGCGAGGGTGCGGGGGTCTTTGTCTTTGAGGAATATGAGCACGCGCGCGCCCGAGGCGCCGAGATTCTGGGCGAGGTGTTGGGCTTTGCCATGACCTCGGACGCGTCGGATATCGTGATGCCGTCGAAACACGGCGCGGCGCGGGCCATATCTGGCGCATTGAAGGACGCACGCGTGGCCAAGGAGCGGGTGGGCTATATCAACGCCCACGGAACGGGGACGGCCGCAAACGACAAGACAGAATGCGCCGCAGTGGCCGATGTGTTTGGCACCCATGCGGATGATCTGATGATCTCATCGACCAAGTCGATGCACGGCCATCTGATTGGCGGCACGGGGGCGGTGGAACTGTTGGCCTGCTTGATGGCGTTGAAAGACGGGGTGATCGCGCCGACCATCGGCTATGAAGAACCCGACCCGGAATGCGCGCTGGACGTGGTGCCGAATGTGGCGCGTGAGGCGAAGGTGGATGTGGTGTTGTCCAACGCCTTTGCCTTTGGCGGGTTGAACGCGGTGCTGGTACTGGGACGCGCCTGATCGAGAGGGGATTCAAATGTGCGCCTTGCGGCGCGCTGGATGTCTCGAGGATGGCCTTTGGCCACCCTCTCGGGGCGGGGCGCTGCCCCGTCGCTGCGCTCCCCCGGAGTAGTTGAGCCAAGAAGAAGCCGGGGAGGCATCTGCGGGCGGCGGCCCCGGGTCAGGTTCTTAGTGCCCGCGCCAGATCCAGCCGCCGCCGAAGATGCGCGAGCCTTCGGGTGCGTAGAAGACGCAGGCCTGACCGGGGCTGACGCCTTCTTCGGCCACCACCAGTTCGACCTCGGCCTCGGTCTCGGAGATCGGGCGCACGATGGCCTCACGCGGGGGGCGGGTGGAGCGGACCTTGACGTTCAGGTGCCATTCCTTCTGCGCGGTGAAAGGGGTGTCGCCCAGCCAGTTGATTTCGCGCACCGGCACCGTGCGGGTGGCCAGCAGATCCTTAGGGCCGACGATGACGCGGCGCGTATCCACGTCCAGTTTCACCACATAGAGCGGGTCGGCCAGCCCGCCGATGCCAAGGCCGCGACGTTGGCCGATGGTATAGTGGATCACGCCGTTGTGCTCGCCCAGAACGCGACCGTCCACATGCACGATCTCGCCGGGTTCCGCCGAGCCGGGGCGCAGTTTTTCGATCACGGCGGCATAGTTGCCGTCGGGCACAAAGCAGATGTCCTGACTGTCCGGTTTCATTGCCACGCTCAGCCCGTATTTCGCGGCCAGCGCGCGAGTCTCATCCTTTGACGGCAGGTGGCCCAGCGGGAAGCGCAGGAAATCCAGTTGCTGCGGCGTGGTCGAGAACAGGAAATAACTCTGGTCGCGGGACGAATCGGCGGCCGAGTGCAGTTCGGGGCCGTTTTCGCCCGTCATGCGCTGAATGTAGTGGCCGGTGGCCATGCAATCGGCCTCGAGGTCCTTTGCGGTCTCTAGAAGATCCTTGAATTTTACACGTTCATTGCAGCGGATGCAGGGCACCGGCGTGGCGCCACCCAGATAGCTGTCGGCAAATTCGTCGATCACCGCCTCGCGGAAGATGTTCTCATAGTCGAGGACGTAATGCGGGAAACCCATTTCCTCGGCCACGCGGCGGGCGTCGTGGATATCGATCCCGGCGCAGCAAGCGCCCTTTTTGGCCAGCGCAGCCCCATGATCGTAGAGTTGCAAGGTCACTCCGACGACATCATAGCCCTCTTCTTTCAGCATCGCGGCGACCACGGAACTGTCGACGCCGCCGGACATGGCGACGACCACACGGGTTTGCGACGGCGGTTTGGGCAGGCCCAGCGAATTCAGCGGGCGCGTGTCGAGGGGCATGACGTGTCTCCTTGGAATGCGCGGAATATAGGAAAATCCGAACTACTCACAAGGGGGCGTTTCAGAGGTCGTTAAGTGCCGCATGCCTTTATGGCGGCCACCGAAGCATTGGAGTTCGGAAGATGTACCTTAAAAAGATCGAAGGTCCGCGTGCCGTCCGGCTGCCCGATGGCAGCACCATGACCCGCGCCGACCTGCCTCCGAAGGAAACCCGGCGATGGGTCGCGTCGCGTAAGGCGGCGGTAGTCAGGGCTGTTACTTTCGGGCTATTGACCCATGATCAGGCCAAGGATCACTACAGCCTCAGTGATGAGGAGCTGCTGGAATGGGTCAAGGCCGCCACCCGGCACGGAGAAGATGCGCTGAAGGTCACGCGTGTGCAAAAATATCGTCAACCTTGAGTTGAATTGTTTCTCGGGACGGCTATGGTAAGAGGGCGTTAACCTTTTTCGCTCAGGTTGTATCTCAACCGAAGACATTGCCCGGAGACAGTACATGCGTATCCTGCTGGTTGAAGACGATCCGACCACGTCGAAGAGCATCGAACTGATGCTGAGTCACGCCAACCTGAACGTCTATTCCACGGATATGGGCGAGGAGGGGATCGATCTGGCCAAGCTCTACGACTACGATCTGATCCTGCTGGATTTGAACCTGCCGGACATGAACGGACATGAGGTTTTGCGCCAGTTGCGCGTGGCGCGTATCGATACGCCAATCCTGATCCTGACGGGCGAAGATGACACCCAGTCGAAGATCAAGGGATTTGGCTTTGGCGCGGACGACTATATGACCAAGCCGTTCCACCGTGACGAGCTGGTGGCGCGTATCCACGCGATCATCCGCAGGTCGAAGGGGCATTCGCAGTCGATCATCCGGACGGGCAAGATTTCGGTCAACCTTGACGCGAAGACGGTCGAGGTCGCGGGCAAGCCGGTGCATCTGACCGGCAAGGAATACCAGATGCTGGAACTGCTTAGCCTGCGTAAGGGCACAACCCTGACCAAGGAAATGTTCCTCAACCATTTATACGGCGGCATGGATGAACCGGAGCTGAAGATCATCGACGTCTTTATCTGCAAGCTGCGCAAAAAGCTGTCCGAGGCGACCGGCGACGACAATTATATCGAGACCGTCTGGGGCCGTGGCTATGTCCTGCGCGATCCCGAACCCAGCCAGGATGAAACCAAGGCGATCGCCGCCAACGGCTGAGCGCTGGACCTCCTCCCGGCGCACGCCTATCACTCTGTCAGGTGAAAATGCGGGGGCGGGGATGGGTGAAACACCGTTCAATGAAAAAGCGGTCACAGACCTGACCGAGGATGAGGCGCAAGAGGAACTTGCGTCTCTTTCGCATGTTCTGGCCGAGGCGAACCAAGCCTATCACGTCAAAGATGCGCCTGCGATTTCGGACGCGGAATATGACGCGTTGAAGCGACGCAATGCCGAGATCGAGACTCGATTCCCTGCCCTGAAACGCGAGGACAGCCCGACCGAGCAGGTTGGCGCGGCGCCCGCCGAGGGGTTCTCCAAGGTTCGGCACAGTGTCAGGATGCTGTCGCTGTCCAACGCCTTTGAAGACTCGGACATTGCCGATTTCGACGCGTCGGTTCGCAGATATCTCGGGCTGGCCGGGGATGCTCCGCTGTCCTATACCTCGGAACCCAAGATCGACGGGTTATCGCTTGCCCTGCGCTATGAAAACGGCGCGCTGGTGCAGGCGGCCACGCGTGGCGACGGGGCCGAGGGTGAAAATGTCACCGCCAATGCCCGCACCATCGACGATATTCCGCAAACACTGACCGGCGCGCCGGACATTCTGGAGGTGCGCGGCGAAGTCTACATGAGCCATGCGGATTTCGAGGCGTTGAACCTGCGTCAGGTGGACCGCGTCGGCAAGGTCTTTGCCAATCCACGCAACGCCGCCGCCGGGTCGCTGCGCCAGCTTGATGCCGAAATCACGCGGAGCAGGCCGCTGCGATTCTTCGCCTATTCTTGGGGGGAACTGTCCTACCCTCTGGCCGAGACCCAGTTTGGTGCCATCGAACGGCTTGCCGGTCTCGGGTTTCAGACCAACCCGCTGACGCATCTGTGCGATGGTCCCGATGATATGCTGGCGCATTACGCCCGGATCGAGGCACAGCGCGCGACGCTGGGCTATGACATCGACGGGGTGGTCTACAAGGTCAACGATCTTGGCCTGCAAGGTCGGCTTGGGTTCCGGTCCACCACGCCCCGCTGGGCCATCGCGCATAAATTCCCCGCCGAACTGGCCTGGACCCGACTGGAGGCGATCGACATTCAGGTCGGGCGCACCGGCGCGCTCAGCCCGGTGGCGCGGCTGACGCCGGTCACGGTGGGCGGTGTCGTTGTGTCCAACGCGACGCTGCACAATGAGGACTATATCCTTGGGCGCGACAGTCAGGGCAACTTGATCCGCGAAGGCAAGGATATCCGCGTCGGTGACTGGGTGCAGGTTTACCGCGCCGGGGATGTGATCCCCAAGGTGGCGGATGTCGACCTGTCGAAACGCCCCGAAGACGCGCAACCCTACGTGTTCCCGACAGTCTGCCCGGAGTGCGGATCGGAGGCGATCCGCGAAGAGGGGGACGCCATTCGCCGCTGCACCGGCGGTCTGATCTGCCCGGCACAGGCCGTTGAAAAACTGAAACACTTCGTCTCGCGCGGGGCCTTCGACATCGAGGGGCTGGGGGCCAAGCAGATCGAGATGTTCCATGGCGATGAGGTCCTTTCGATCCGCGAACCTGCGGATATTTTCACCCTTGAGGCGCGTGACGGGGAAACTCTGGCCCGGTTGAAAAATCGCGACGGATGGGGTGAAAAATCGGCCACAAACCTGTTCGCGGCCATCCAGACGCGGCGGCATATCGCGTTGGAACGGATGATCTTTGCCTTGGGGATAAGGCATGTCGGTGAAGCGGCGGCGCGCGACCTTGCGCTGCATTTCGGCAGTTGGGAGGCGCTGACCCGCGCTGTCGACACCGCGCGTCCTGCGGTTCTGGCGCAGCGCGCCGCGGATGACGCGGAACGGGCGGAACGCGCCAGCGCCGCCAAGGACGCCCGCCGCGCCCGGATCAAGGAAACCCGCGATGCAGCCATCGCGGACCGGGACGTACCGGAGGCCGCAATGGACAGCTGGGCCGAACTGACCGGGATCGACGGCATCGGGTCCGTCTTGGTGCTGTCCTTGTCGGACGCGCTGGCCAACGCGCAGGAGCGCGCCTCCATCGACCGTCTTGTGGCGCATCTGGATATCCAGCCGCCGGAACGCCCCGCCACGGAGGGGTCCCCGGTTGCGGGCAAGACCGTGGTGTTCACCGGCTCGCTGGAGCGGATGACGCGGGCCGAGGCCAAGGCGCGGGCGGAATCGCTGGGGGCCAAGGTATCGGGGTCCGTCTCAAAGAAGACCGACATCGTGGTGGCTGGTCCGGGCGCGGGCAGCAAGGAACAAAAAGCGCGCGACCTTGGCCTGACTGTCCTCGACGAGGATGGCTGGCTGGAGCTGATCGGCGCATGAGTGGACGGCCCGAGACGCTTTGGCCGCTGTTTGCCGATCTGACCGGGCTGGACGGCATCGGCCCAAAGACGGCGCAGGCGCTGGACGGCGCAGGGATTGAGACGCCGCGTGACCTGCTGATGACGCTGCCGTATTCGGGCATCGACCGGGCGCTGCGCGACAGCGTGCTGGACGTCGACCTGCCGGGGGTCGCCACCGTCGCGGCCACGATTGGCCGCCACCGTGCGGCATCGCGCAAGGGCGGGGCCTATCGGGTTGAGGCCGATGATGCCCGCACCCGCTTTCAGGTGGTCTTTTTCCGGGGCAATGGCGAGTACATCCAGCGCATGTTGCCGACCGGGCAGCGGCGCATCCTGTCGGGCCGGGTCGAGCTTTTCGATGGTGTGCCGCAGATGGTCCACCCAGACCATATGCTGGACCCCGATGAGGCGGGTGATCTGCCGGGCTTTGAGCCGGTCTATCCGCTGACCGGCAATGTCACGCAAAAGACCATGGCGCGCGCGATGGCGGATGCGCTGACCCGCGCGCCGGACCTGCCGGAGTGGATCGACCCCGCGCAGAAAGAGGCTGAGGGTTGGCCGGATTGGGCAGAGGCCCTGCGCCGCGCCCATGCGCCCAAAGGCTTGCGCGATCTGGCCGCGACCGCCCCGGCGCGAACCCGGCTGGCCTATGACGAATTGATGGCGCATCAACTGACGCTGGCGCTGGCCCGTGCGCACCGTCGCCGGGCAAGCGGGATTGTCAGCCGGGGCGATGGTCGCCTGTGCAACCGCGTGCTGGCGGCGCTGCCCTATGCGCCGACCGGCGCACAGACCCGCGCCATTGCCGAGATCGCCGGGGACATGGGGTTGCCGCAGCGCATGAACCGGCTGCTACAGGGCGACGTGGGGTCTGGCAAGACGCTGGTGGCGCTGATGGCGCTGCTGACGGCGGTTGAGGCAGACGGGCAGGGCGTCATGATGGCGCCGACAGAAATCCTTGCTCGTCAACATCTTGAGGGGCTGCGCCCGCTGGCCGAAAGCGCCGGTGTTGTGTTGGAACTGCTCACCGGACGCGACAAGGGGACAGAGCGCGCGGCCAAGCTGCGGGCCTTGGCGCAGGGCGATATCCAGATCCTTGTTGGGACCCATGCGGTGTTTCAGGCCGACGTCCAGTTTGCCGATCTGCGGCTGGCGGTGGTCGATGAACAGCACCGGTTCGGCGTGCGTCAGCGGATGGAACTGGGCCGCAAGGGGGCGGCGGCGGATGTGCTGGTCATGACCGCCACGCCGATTCCGCGCAGTCTGGCGCTGGCGCAATACGGTGACATGGAAGTGTCGGTGCTGGACGAAAAGCCGCCGGGCCGTAAACCGGTGAAAACGGCGCTGCTGTCGAATGAGCGGATGGAAGAGGTTGTTGACCATCTGCGGCAGGCGGTGACCGAGGGGCGGCAGGCCTATTGGGTTTGCCCGCTGGTGGAGGAAAGCGAAAGCTCTGACCTGATCGCCGCTGAGGCGCGGTTTCAACACTTGCGGGCGGCGCTGGGTGAAGGCGTCGTTGGGTTGGTGCATGGACAGATGCCACCGGCCGAAAAAGATGCCGCCATGGCGCGGTACGTCGCGGGCGACACCTCTGTTCTGGTGGCAACCACGGTGATCGAGGTGGGTGTGAACGTGCCCAACGCCTCGATCATGGTGATCGAACGGGCCGAGTCCTTTGGACTGGCGCAGTTGCACCAGTTGCGCGGTCGCGTCGGGCGGGGAGAGACGGCCTCGACCTGTTTGTTGATGTACCAGCCGCCGCTGTCTGACGGTGGCCAGCGCCGCCTGACCACCCTGCGCGAGACCGAGGACGGGTTTCGCATTTCCGAGGTCGATCTGGAAATGCGCGGGGCAGGGGATGTGATCGGGGTGGCGCAATCGGGGCTGCCCCGTTTCCGGGTCGCCGACCTTGAACGGCAGGCCGGGTTGATGGCGGTGGCGCAGTCGGATGCCCGCCGCCTGCTGGCAGATGATCCGGAGTTGAAGACCCCCCGAGGACAGGCGGCGCGCCTGTTGCTCTGGCTGATGCGGCAGGATGAGGCGATCCGGTTGATTGGCGTTGGTTGACCCCGATCTGGACGGGCCAACGCGCGGCGCAGCAGGGGACAGTTAACGCGTTGGGCGCAATTTGTTCTCAAATGTTCTCATTAAGTTCTTTACAACGCGTTAACGATATGAGAACAAAGGGTCAACAAACGGAACATTGGAGACGCGCCATGATCGACACCGTCAAGACCGCCCTGCACCGCCAGCACGCAACGCTCTGGCAGGATGCCCTTGGCGTCATCTCTCTTGCGGTGATCTTTTTCGGGGCGCTGCACCTGCCTTCCGTTCTCTGAGTTTCTGCCTGCGTGTCTGTAGCCCGGATCTGTCGCATGTCACCTGTCCCGATGTGCCACAACCTGTCCCCAACTCGGTTTTCCTGCCTGTAACCGATCACGATCCGGGCCCCACAGATCGACACGCTCCTTGCCGCCGCCTCCTTGTCCCGGAGTGCGGCGGTTTTTTTTGGCCTTTGAGCCCCCGGACTAGAACCTGTAGGCGAGCCTCAACCCGCCCCAATGCCGACCGCGCAGGGTGATCGGGGCCGACAGGTCCTTCATCATCACGAACTCCCCACCGCCCATGTCGCGGCGATAGACCTGCAACAGGAAGGGTTTTGTATTGCGCCCGGCCTTCAGCCCCACACGATCATTGAAAATGCGCCTGTTGCGGCAGTGCGCGGCGTTCCAGACCGGGTCAGCGCTCTGCGGTTGTGAGAACTTGCGGTTGTGGGTCGGCAGATAGCCATTGGTATCCACCGCGGCGCAAAAGACGACCCGTCGATCCCGGTCCAGAACCGGTTCCTGGATCGGGGGCAGGATCTTGTCCAGAACCCCGGTGAAGGGGGCCAGCACCTGCTGCGGGTCGGTGCCATCAATCGGGCGATAGGTGCGCGTGAACAGGTCTGCTTCGCTGAGGCGTCCGTGTTCCAGAGCCTGCGTCATGGCCTGCGCGACCTGTCCGGCAAGGTCCTGCACCAGCGTGATCATCGGCCCGTCCGCGCCATCGCCGCCCAGCGCAACGGCGTGTTGCAGGATACCTTCGGACGTGTCGATCAGCGTAAAACAGCGGCGCGTCGCCTCATCCACGTCGGCGGCCACCTTGGACACAGAGACCGAAATCCGGTCCACCGCGCTACGGGTGCGGTCAACGGCCGTTTTGGCCTGCGCCGCCTCGTCCGACAAGGCCATCGCGCCGCCGCGCATAGCGCCGATCCCCTGTTCGATTTCCGACAGCGCACGATCGGTGTCATCTGCCTTTGCAAGAACCGAGTCCGCCTGCAACGCGGTGGTTTGCGCCTCACTGTGGAGACGCGACATCCAGTCGGCCAACCGCGCGACCGTCGTGTCGATCTTTTTGGCGGCATCGGCGGTCTTTTGGCTGAGATCCTGAACCGACTCGGCGACGATGGCGAATCCCTTGCCCGCCTGTCCTGCGCGTGCGGCCTCAATTTTGGCGTTTACGGCGAGGATGTGCACCTGCCACGCAATGTCCGAAATCTGCGTGTTCGAGGTCTGGACCGCGTTCAACATGTCCTCAACCTCAGCGCTGCCCGCATGGACCGCGCGCACCCATTCTGCCAGTACCTGCGAGTTCTGCCCGGTTTCGCCAATTGTCCGGACGGAGGACTGAACCTGTGCCAGCGTCACCTCTGCCGTGTCGGACATTTTCCGGACAGCGTCATGCATACGCGCGCTGACCTCTGACAGGTCGGCGGTCTGGTCGCCGACCTGTGTCAGTTCAGTCAACTGCTGACTGCAACGGTCGTCAAGGTCCTGAAGAAAGCCGCCGATATCGACGGTTTCGCGGCCAAGGCCGGTTGCGGCCTCTGTAAGTTGCGCTAGTTCCCGTTCCAGATCGGGAGCGGACAGATCGGTGGAATGCTGCATGGCCTGCCTCTGTTTTCGTCCTGCTTAAACCAGCAAGACAAACAGATGATTAAGCTGAATGGATTTGCCGTGCTTCCTGAACCGCCTCACAGGCGGCATCCAGAGCCAACATGATCGAGGCATGGCGGTTCTTGAACGACGCCGCCGGGCGCAGCACCTCAAGCCCGTCAAAGGGCGCAGGCGGCGTTGGACCGTCTTCCTTGAGCATGGCGCGCAGGGCATCGCGGGCGGCCATGATCGCCTCGGGCGTCTGTCCGATGATGGCACCACCGACGACCGATGCCGCTGCCTGTCCCAGCGCGCAGGCCTTTACGTCCTGGCCATAGTCCGACACTTTGCCATCCTGCATCGAGATATCGACCGTCACGGTGGACCCACACAGCGGCGAGCGTTTCTTGACGCTGACCTGTGGGGTTTCCAGCCGCGTGTTGTGCGGGATATCTGCGGCCAGTTCCAGGATGCGACCGGAATACAGCTTGATCAGGTCTGTTTCGCCACTCATGGCTTTCTCCTGCTGCGGGTTCCCCATACATAGGCAGCGCTGCCGCTGATGCAAAAGGTTTTTCCCATGGCTTTCGACCCCTCGACACTAAAGTATGATGTTCGCGGCCTGATCCCCTGTATCGCGCAGGATGCCGAAGGGGGGGAGGTGTTGATGATGGCGTGGATGAACGCCGAGGCCGTGGCCAAGACGCTGGACACCGGGCGCGTGACCTATTGGTCGCGGTCGCGTCAGGCGTTTTGGATTAAGGGCGAAACCTCGGGGCATGTGCAGGAACTGGTTGATTTTCGGGTGGATTGTGACCGCGATTGCCTGCTGGCGCTTGTCCGGCAGACCGGACCGGCCTGTCATACAAACCGGCGCTCCTGTTTCTATACGGCGGTGCGGGACGGCGACGAGGTCGAGCTATCCAAGCCGATGGAGGGGTGATTTTCCAGAGGGTTACAGGCCGACCTTCCTGCGGATATCGGCGGGGGTAAGCCCCTCGGCCCGATAGGTGGCGATCGCGCGGGCGTCGTCCCGTTTGGCCAGCCGGCGGCCGTCTTCGTCCCGGATGAGGCGATGATGCAGGTACGTGGGCGTTGGAATGCCCAGCAGCGCCTGCAACAGGATGTGTATCTGGGTGGCGTCATAAAGATCTGCGCCGCGAATGACGTGGGTGATCTTTTGGGCGGCGTCGTCCAGCACAACCGACAGATGGTAGGACCCAAGAAAATCCTTTCTGGATAATACGATATCTCCGACACCTGAGGTCAATTCCTCTGCCCGGACAGGCACGTGCCGACCCGGCAGGTCCCCCAATGGGCCGGTTTCGGTGAAGCCTGCCAGAGGGGTCGGCAGGGACTCCAACGCTGCCACCATATCCAGACGCAGGGCCATGCCCTCAGGGGGGGCTGCGCTGCCTCTCGGAGAGCGGTGGCGACAGGTTCCCGGATAGACCAGCCCGTCCGGCCCATGCGGCGGTTCCGCGCCCTCTTGCGGGGCAGACACGGCGGCGGCAATGTCGCGCCGTGTGCAGCTACACCCATAAAGCAGCCCACGCGACCAAAGCTCTTGCAAACCAGCGCGATAGACGTCCTGCCGGTCCGACTGGCGCATCGGTTCTGCGTCCCAGGTCAGGCCCAGCCATGTAAGGTCATCATATATCTGTTGCTCCCATTCGGGACGGGCGCGGGTGCGGTCGATATCCTCGATCCGCAACAGAAACCGCCCGCCGGCAGCGCGCGCCAAATCATGCGCGAGGAGCGCGGAATAAGCGTGGCCCAGATGCAGCGGCCCGGTCGGGGATGGCGCAAAACGTGTAGTGAATGTCACACTTTTTCAATCGCATAAACGGTTGAGTTCATGTTCTTTCCCGGCAAGTGCGGCCCGTGTTCACGGAACAGTTGGCGCAGCTGTCCTTCGTTGATCCGCCGGTCAATCAGCGCCTCGAAAGTGGGGTCTTCGAGTGTGTGATCGTTGAAGGAAAAGACACACTGTGCGCCGGGGTCCAACGCCTCAAAGATGCGATCCAATGCTGCCAAAGGCGCGGCCCCGGCACCGATGACCCCGATGGCGGCGACTGCCGCATAGCCGGTGGGCACCGGATCGTCAGGACCAATCCGTGTCAGGGTGCGATAGATGTCTTTCTCGTGAGCGTGCTCCAACATGCCCGGTGACAGGTCGATGCCGTCGATGGTGGAAAACCCCGCAAGGCGCAGCGCAAGGCCCGACAGACCGGTCCCGCAACCAAAATCCAGAACGGGTGCCTGGGCATCGCCCAGGGTGGCGTGCAAGGCCTCGGCGCAGCGGCGGGGCGTGGCATAGCCTTCGTCCTGTACGGCCTGATCATAGGTCGCGGCCCAGCCGTCATACAGATCGCGGGTTTCCTGCTCGCTGCGCGCCTTGTAGACCTTGTCGAAATACGGGTTGCTCATGGCCTCAGCGTTCTACTCTGCGGCCTGTCCGTCAACCCCCTGTTGCGCCAGCCAGTCGGTCCAGACCTCTTTGGCGCGGTCGGTATAGCCCTTATAGCGCTCGCGACGCCCCTTGCGGCCCCCGCGCAGTCCTTCGAGCGGTCGGAACAGGCCAAAGTTTACGTTCATGGGCTGGAACGTCTTGGCCTCGGCACCGCCGGTGATGTGATGGATCAACGCGCCATGGGCGCTATCTTGCGGGACGGTCGGCATCGAAATCCCGAGGATGTCCGCCGCAGCCATGCGACCTGCAATCAGACCCATCGCAGAGGATTCCACATAGCCTTCGACGCCTGTAACCTGCCCGGCAAAACGGATGTTCGGCATGGACCGCAGGCGCATCTGGTTGTCCAGCAACGTGGGGCTGTTCAGGAACGTGTTGCGGTGGATGCCGCCCAGACGCGCGAAGCTGGCATGGTGAAGGCCAGGAATCATACGAAAAACATCGGCTTGCGCGCCATACTTCATCTTGGTCTGAAAGCCGACGATGTTGTACAGCGTGCCCAGCGCATTGTCGCGCCGCAGCTGCACCACGGCATAAGGTTTGTTTTCCGGCTGGTGCGGATTGGTCAGGCCGATGGGTTTCATCGGACCAAAGCGCAGCGTCTCGCGCCCGCGCTCTGCCATGACCTCAATCGGCAGGCAGCCGTCGAAATATCCCGCTGTCTCACCCTCATGAAACTCGGTTTTGTCGGCGGCCAGAAGGGCGTCGATAAACGTCTCGTACTGGTCCTTGGTCATCGGACAGTTGAGATAGGCCTTCTGCTCTTCCTCGGTCTCGCCCTTGTCATAGCGCGATTGCCGCCACGCCACCGACATGTCGATGCTTTCGGCGTAAACGATCGGCGCGATGGCGTCGAAAAAGGCCAGCCGGTCGGCCCCGGTTTCCTGCTGGATCGCGGCCCCTAATCCGGCAGACGTCAGCGGCCCGGTGGCAAAGATCCACTGGCCATCGCTGGGAAGATCGGTGATTTCCTCATGCGAAATCATGATGTTGGGATGCGTTTTCAGTGCCTCTGTCACGCTCTCGGCAAAGCCTTCACGGTCCACCGCCAGTGCGCCACCGGCGGGCAGGCGCCGGGCATAGGCGGTGCGCATGATCAGCCCGCCCGCCTGCAACATTTCCCAATGCAGCAAGCCCACGGCATTCTGTTCATGATCGTCTGACCGGAACGAGTTCGAACAGACCATTTCCCCAAGGTTTCCAGTCTGATGCGCAAAGGTCTTCACCTTAGGGCGCATCTCGTGCAGGACAACCTGCACGCCCATTTCAGCAGCCTGCCAGGCAGCCTCGGACCCGGCCATTCCGCCGCCGACGATATGCAATCTCTCTGTCATGACCCGCATCTAGGCGAGCGCGCGGGCAAAGCCAAGCCCGCGACGCGTTTTGATCGGGATCAGCCGTCGGACTTGCCAGCCCAATCCGGCGCGCGTTTTTCCAGAAAGGCGGAAATGCCCTCATCCGTGTCGCGCCACAGCATGTTTTCCACCATCACGTCGCTGGCAAAGGCATAGGCCTCATCCAGCCCCATGGTGATCTGGTCGTAAAACGCACTTTTGCCGATCTTGACGGCCGCCGTCAGCTTGCCCGCCAGCGTTTCGGCCAACTCCTGCGTTGCGGCCTCCAACTGGTCATGCGGCACGGCCTTGTTGATCAACCCGGCGCGCTCGGCCTCTTCGGTCGACAAAAAGCGGCCTGTGGTCAGCATCTCAAACGCTTTTTTGCGCGGGATGTTGCGCGACAGGGCCACCATGGGCGTCGAACAGAACAGCCCGATATTCACACCGTTGACGCCGAACCGCGTGCCCTCTGCCGCAACGGCCAGATCGCAAGAGGCGACCATCTGGCAACCCGCCGCTGTGGCGATACCGTGAACCTGCGCGATGACAGGCTGGGGCAGGCGGGTCAGACCGGACATGACGCTGGCGCAGCGCCCGAACAGATCGGCGAAATACGCTTTGCCCCCATCCTCGGCCTGCCGGCCAGCCTGCATTTGTTTCAGATCGTGGCCCGCGCAAAACGCCTTGCCCGCGCCAGAGATCACGACAACCCGAGTCTCACGGTCCTCTGCCAGCGCATCGATCTGCGCCTGAAGGGCGGCCAGCATCTCATCCGAGAGCGCGTTCAACCGCTCCGGCGCGTTCATGTGCAGATGGGCGATGCCGCCCGCGTCGCGACGTTCCAGGATTTCCATCTTGTCCTCCTCGTTTGGGCCAGATTAGCTGCACCCAACAGAGGAGGAAAGCGCGTGGAACTCAAGATCACCGCCGAAGAAATGACAGTGTTTCTGGATGAGGTCTTCCCTCAGGTCGAGGGCATGTTCGGGATCGACCGGATGGATGAGACCCTGCTGGTGATGCGGCTGTTTAACGACGACAAGCACCTGCGGCCCGGCGGCACGGTGTCAGGCCCGGCGATGTTTTCACTGGCCGATGTGGCGGCCTATGTGGCCACGATGGGGTTCGTCGGCAAAGAGGCGCTGGCGGTGACGACCCATTGTTCCATCGACTTCATGCGCAAGCCGGTGGCGGGTGTCGACCTGTTGGCCGAGGCGCGCGTGCTGAAACTGGGCCGCGCTTTGTCAGTGACCGATGTGCTGCTGTTCAGCGAGGGCACACCCCAGCCAGTGGCCCATGCCTCTCTGACCTATTCGATCCCGCCCGCCCGGACCTAAAGCGCATTACCTGAAATTCGGCGCGCGCTTTTGCATGCGGGCAAAGACCGCCTCCAACTGGTTGGGCTGACCGATGACCTCTGCCTGCAATTCTGCCTCCAGCCGCAGCGCGCGCGCCCGGCCCATCAGCCAACTGTCGTTGATCAGCCGTTTGTCACGGCGAATGGCGTCGGGATTCTGGCCCGCGATCGCCTGCGCCAAGGCGCGCGCCTCTGCCAGTGGATCGTCACAAATCCGGGTGATCAGACCCAGGTGCGCCGCCTCTGCCGCCTCGACCACGCGCCCGGTAAAGATCAGCTCCTTGGCCTGATCGGCGCGCATCAGGCGGGGCAGGGTGGTGGTGATCCCCATGTCGGGGATCAGGCCCCAAGTGATCTCCATCACAGACATGCGCGTGTCGGCGGCTGCCAGCCGGATATCCGCCCCTAGAGCGATCTGGAATCCCGCACCATAGGTGACACCGGTCAGGGCGGCGATGACCGGCACGTCGAGTTCCTGCCAGACGGTGCAGGGTTTCTGGAACATGTTGGCACTCTCGCCGTCTGGCACCTCAAGGATCTTGCCGATCAAAGCCTTGGGATCGGGGTTGGCGGTGAACAGCGAAGTGTCGATGCCAGAGCAGAAATTCGGCCCCTCACCGCGCAGGATCACGGCGCGCAGTCCGTCGGCATGTTTCAAATCCTCACCCGCCTGTGCCAGCCCTTCAAAGACCGACAGATCGACGGCGTTGTGCTTGTCCGGGCGGTTGAGGATGACCTCGGCAATTGGGCCATCGCGGGTGATGCGGACTGTGTCGGACATGGGAGTGCTTTCTTGCCTGTGCTGCCCGGAGCATAGAGGCGATGCCCCCCCTGCGCATAGCCGTGACGTCGCGTGGATTGCGCGGGTGTATTTGAGTATTTTGACCAAGAAGAAGCGCAGGGTCGCGGCTTCTTCTTGGGTTAAATACCTCCGGGGGAGTCGCGTAGCGGCGGGGGCAGAGCCCCCACTGTCACGGCATCAGTTTCAGTACATACCTTGGCAGGGCAAAGGCGGCCTTGTGAACCTCGGGCGTGTAGTAGTCTGTTGTGATACCCGCGTCCGAAAAACGTTGTTGCAGGACTTCTACTGGCACCGCCCGTGCGTCGCCGTCCGTGCCCCAGCCAAAGGCCATCGGGCCGCCCGCGTAGGTGGGGATCGTTGCCATGTAACAGCTGGCGTCCGCGAACAGCGCTTGAAAGGCGCGCATGGTGTTGGTCAGCTCATCGCCCTGCATGAAGGGCACGCCGTTTTGCGTGACGAGGACGCCGCCGGGTGTCAGCGCGCGTTTCGCGTGGCCGTAAAAGGTGTCTGTGAACAGGACCTCACCGGGGCCAATCGGGTCGGTGCTGTCGACGATGATCACGTCAAAGCCGCCTTGAGTCACCTTCATGAACTCGGCCCCGTCGGCGATCACCAGATCCAACCGCGGATCTTCAAAGGCGCCCTGCGACAACATCGGCAGGTATTGTTTTGAGAAGTCCACCACACCGGCGTCAATCTCGACCATGGTGACATGATCGACGGATGTGTGTTTCAGCACTTCACGCGCCATGCCACCGTCGCCGCCGCCGACGATGCAGACGCGTTTGGCCGCGCCATGGGCAAGGATCGGCACATGGGTCAGCATCTCGTGGTAGATGAAATTGTCGCCCTCGGTGGTCTGGATCACGTCGTCCAGAGTCAGGACTCGGCCAAAGGTGCCGTTCTCGAAAACGCGCAGGCGCTGGTGGTCGGTCTCATTGTCGTACAGCAGCTTGTCGACGGTCAGGCTTTGGGCGTAGTGGCCGTGCAGCTGTTCGCGCATCCAGTCGGGCGTGTCGGTCATCTTTGGTCTCCTGCGGGTCCCGGGCGCGAAACGAGAAGGCGGGCCGGGCATCTCAAATGGGATGGGTCAAGAAAAAAGGGCGGCACAGGCCGCCCTTGGTCGGGGTTAAGGTCGTGTGCGGCGATCAGGCCGCGACGCCAGCCTCTGACACCACGCCTTCGCCGCGCTTGAGTTCCTTGACACGCACATCGGCGGTGCCAAACGCGCGGGCCAGAACGTCGACGGCTTTCCAAGGCTGCGCGTCGCCGCACATGAAGACGTCAAAGGCACCGTAGCCGATTTCCGGCCATGTGTGGACCGAGATGTGGCTTTCGGCCAAAACGGCCACGCCGCTCACTCCCTGCGGGCTGAACTTATGCGTGTGGATGTGCAGAAGGGTTGCGCCGCAGGTGTCCACGCAGTCGCGAAAGGCCTGCTGAATGCGCGCCTCATCGTCCAGACCGTGCCCGTCGACCACCTCGATGATGAGATGGGTGCCAGCAAAGACGCTGCCGTCGCGACGGATGAAATGATCATCGCGGTCCTCGTCGAACACGTCGCGCGGGGATGTGGAATCGTTCGCGGGGGCGAGACCCCGGGTGGTGTCTTCCTCTTGGGCGCCTGTCTCCAGACCGTACCCCAGTTGGAAGAGGTTGATGTCCTTCATGACATTCCTCCTTCAATCCAGTAGTGCGTTCCAGTCGGTCCCTTAGCGCCCCCCGAAGACACATAAGCCCAGCATGTGGCTGGGCGTCCGGGTTGGGATCGGTTCCGAAAGTGAGGCCCACCTAAGACCGACCTTTGAGTCGATCAACCCCTTTTTTCTGCATCTGCGAAGAAAGTTTTGTGACGGTGTACGGGCTCACGGTGCAGCGCCGGCCCCCCACAGCAGACCAAATGCGATGATCGCAAGACTGACGGCGGCGGCGTAGTACGTCAGTTTGCGCGTACAAAAGGGCCGTTCGCCAAAGGTGCGCCCGTCCAGACCGGAGACCACCACCTTCATCGGTTGATCGTTCCAGCGATAGTGCAGAATCCAGACTGGCAGCAGGATGCGGCGATAGCGGATGCCCGAGGTGTCGGTGTTGAAGGTGATGTCCGAAACGCCGCGCTTGTCGATGCGCGCCTTGATACGGTTACGGATCAGCAGCCGTTTGTCCGACTCATTGGCCTCTAGCCCCTGCGCGACGCTTTGGTGATGACGCTCTGCTGCGAACCCCGCCAGATACCCGGCGCGGTAGGGGCGCAGGCGGCGCGGGTCGAAGTGGTGCAGGATGCCGTCGCGGATCAGCGGGGTGACATGCGGGCTGGCGGGCATCAGCAAGTCGTCAAAGGCTATCTTCATCTGGCCGCTGGTGCGGTGCTTGCGGCGGTTCTTGCCGCTGCCTGTGGTGTAGCTGGCCCAATAGTCGACGGCCTCATGGCTGTCGAAGGTCCAGAACGGCGCGTAAAGCCCTGCGACACGGGCCTTTTCAACGGTCTCGGATAGCTCACGCGGGGCCGCGATCCGGCCCTGGACCCAATCCAGCGCGTGGGTCTGCGCGGCCTTGTCCGGCACCCGGAACGGGATCAGCGCAGTGGTGCGATAACCGTGATCGGTGGTCGACAACACCACGGCACCGTCGCAATAGGGGCACCGGTCCGACAGGGCGGCACCGGTAAACACCACTTCGCCGCCGCAGGTTTCACAGCGGTGGGCGCGCATGTCGGGCAGGTCGGGCGGCAGTGTTTCGGGCGTGTCGGCGCGATAATCGGTCTCGGCGCTGGCCGCGCTGTCCCATGGGCTTTCCAACCCCTGCGTGGTGCCGCAACTGGTGCATTGCAACATTTGCACATTGGGATCGTAGACACATTGGCCGCCGCAGGACGGGCACCGTAGGTCCGACTGGTCTGTGCGGGGCGCGGTCACGAATCCGAGTCCGACAGGGCGCTTGCGATGTGCAGCAGGATCTCCAGCCGCAGCCAGGACCGCGCCACGGCACCGCCCAGATCGCCGGACGCGCCCCAGTCACCGATGATGGTGGCGGCAAACCAGACGGCCATCCCCCAGAAACCGATCATCGACCAACCCGCTATGGTGCGCAGGAATCCGGCCGATCCGCGTTTCAGTTCGTGCCGCGCCTCGTGGACCTCGACCATCTTCCGTATGACACCCGCGCCAGAGGCGGTGGCGAATGCAAAAAGAAGAAGACCGGACAGAAGTGGGCCGATGGCGGGCATGGCAGGGACCTTGGGTTCTGGTATCACCATTTGATGCCCCGCCCGGGCGAAGGGTGCAAGTAGGGCTTCTGCCCATTGCATGGGGCGTTGCCAGATCCAGAATTTGTGGGGTATTATTTTACCATTATTGTAAGCATCTGTTTTTGCGTACAAAAATTAGACGCGTCGCGCTTGACTGGAAATTTCGCCTGCGTATAACAGCGCAATCGGATTTCGGGCCGGGGCGCATGCCTTGGCCCTTCTCAATCGAACGGACAAGTAACGTCATGAAAACCTACTCTGCAACTCCGGCAGACATCGACAAGAAATGGATCGTGATCGACGCCGAAGGCATCGTTCTGGGCCGTCTCGCCTCGATCGTCGCCACGCGCCTGCGCGGCAAGCACAAGCCTTCCTTCACGCCTCACATGGACATGGGTGACAACGTCATCATCGTCAATGCGGACAAGATCCAGCTGACCGGCAAGAAGCGCGAAGAGCACTTTTACTGGCACACCGGCCACCCCGGCGGGATCAAATCGCGCACCAAGGCGCAGATCCTCGAGGGGGCCCACCCCGAGCGCGTGGTCCTTCAGGCCGTCAAGCGCATGCTGCCGGGCAACCGCCTGTCGCGTCAGGTGCTGACCAACCTGCGTATCTACGCCGGTGCCGAGCACCCGCACGAGGCCCAGAACCCCGAGGTTCTGGACGTGAAAACGATGAACTCCAAGAACACCCGGGTGTCGAAATAATGGCTGATCAGATCAACTCTCTCGAAGAGCTGGGCGCCGCTGCGGGCGTCGAAGATGTTGTGGTCATGGAAGAGGCTCTGCGTGAGCCGGTTCGTGACGAATTGGGTCGCTCTTATGCCACCGGCAAGCGGAAGGACGCGGTTGCCCGCGTCTGGATCAAGCCGGGCTCGGGCAAAGTCGTTGTGAACGGCAAGGACATGGACAAGTACTTTGCCCGTCCGGTTCTGCAACTGATCCTGCGCCAGCCGATGCAGGTTGCCGGTGTCGAAGGTGAATTCGACGTCATGGCAACCGTCAAGGGCGGCGGCCTGACCGGTCAGGCCGGTGCGGTCAAGCACGGCATCTCGAAGGCGCTGCAGCTGTACAACCCCAGCCTGCGCGGCGCGCTGAAGGCGGCAGGCTTCCTGACCCGCGATAGCCGTGTCGTTGAACGTAAGAAGTTCGGTAAGCGCAAAGCGCGTCGTTCCTTCCAGTTCTCGAAGCGTTAATTCGTTTCGGACAATCCAATTGCAGGGGCCCTTTGGGGCCCCTTCTTTTTTTGGTTTGTGGGGGACGTCGATTGGACTTGACCCAGTTTGCAAAAAAAAAGACCCCGCTTGCCTGCGGCAAGCCCCCCGGGATATTTGAAGACAGAAGAAGCTGGGGGCGTGGATGGACACCGTCGGGATCGAGGATGCGGGCCGGTTGGCGCGGGTGGTGTCGGGTCAGGTGGACCCGGCGCGTCTGACCCTGTTTTCCACGATGAAGAATGAGATGGGGTTCCTGCCGGCGTGGTTGGACCACCATCGCGGGATCGGGTTTCAGCAGTTCCTGATCTGGGACGATGCCTCGGACGATGGGTCATATGAGTATCTGTCGGCGCAGCCGGATGTGATTGTCATGCAGTCCGACTTCAGTTTCGGCGCTGTGCTCCGGTATCGCGATCCTGATGGAGTGATGCGGGAGGAACGGGCGGGCACCTATTTCAAGATCTCGCTGCCGCATCTGTTCTTTGACGGCGCTTTTGTCGGTTATGTGGATGCGGATGAGTTTCTGATCCTGCCACCGGGGGTGGCGTCGATTGGTGAGGTGGTCGCGCGCTTGGCGTCCGAGGGCGCGCCTTCGGCGGTGGCCTCGGTGGTGGAGTTTTTTCCGGCCTCAACCTCGGGGCTGGAGGGCGGGCTGCCGCAAAGCTTTGCGGATTTGATCGCGGCCTATCCGTATTTTCAGGCAGAGCAACTGGTGGACTTGCGCCGTGGCAGTCAGCCGGACTTGAAGGGGAAGTCGAAAACAGCGCGCCTTTTCAAGAGGTTTTCCGTTGAACCTAAAGTGGTCCGCCGCGGGTGGCATCGGCTCTGGATGCCTTCACGGGAAAAGAAGGCGCAGGAATTTCAAAAATCTCCCCGGCACAAGACGCCCTTGGTCCGTCGCGACGCAAATAGCCGTCTGACCGGGTCGCACTATGGCAATCTGCCGCCATCGCCCGATGTCTTGCTGACCGTGGCGCATTTTGTCTTTACCGCGCAGTTCGCGGACAAGATCGCACGCGCGACGCAATGGGGCGCACATGCCAATGCCGCTGCGAAATATCGCTACTACGCCCAATTGCTGGAAAAGATGCGTGGCGCCGAGAACGGGTTTCTGGATGAGAATTCGGTGGCTTATGAGGGGCCGCAGCAGTTGATCAACTGTGGTCTCATGCGCTGGTAAGCGCAGCCTCTAACTCGCGCTGGTAAGCGCGAAACGCGCGGAGGGCCAGACCTCGGCGATCTGTGGCAGGCGTTGGGCCACGGCCTTGTAAACGGTGGCATAGTGGCGGGCGATTTCGGCCTCAAGTCCCTCAGAGACACCGGATCCTTTGGCGCGGCTGTTGACCGCGCGCATGCCTGCCTGCGGATCGACCGGAACACCGGCAAAGCGCGACAGGTCCGCAATTCCGTTGGCGGTAAAGAGCGTCTCGAACGGCGTCACAAAGCGGTCCTCGGGGGCAAAAACCGCCTCGATGGCCTCCAGTGTCAGGTCATAACGCGCGCGTGCCTCGGCCTCTGGCGTGGCATAGAACTCGGCCAGCGGTGCATCGTTCTCGGCGCTTTCGGCACGGCGGCCCTTTTCCATCTCCATCCGCAGGTGTGAGCGCAGGCGATCCACAGGATCACGCACGGAAAACAAGATCTTGACGGTGATACCTCGTGTCGAGAATCCATCGCGCAGATGCGCCAAAACTTCGGCTGGGAGCGCCGAATACGACGGGGTGACATCACCGGTGCGGGTCACGCCGGGTTGGTTCAGAAGCCCCGCGAAATAGTCGAAGTAGGCAGTCTCATCGCTTTGCAGACGCCAGCGCAGGTGGGCGGCGGGTTCCGGCGCGCCAAGCGCGACCTTGGTCCGCGCGCGCAGTTTGCCCAGAAACGACGGCTCTGGTGCGCGGTAGCGGGCAAAGACGCCGCCCAGCCGGTGTTCCCAAGCCTGATATTCGCCCAAGCGCCCGAAATCGGACCCCGCCTGCCGCGCCAGATAGGCCTGTATCCAGGACGATCCGCATTTCTGACCGCCAAGGCCGAGAAAGAAGGTTTTCGTCATTGTCGCTCCATCGTCTCTGCCAATGGGGTTCTAGCCCAAAGCGGCGGTGTGGTCGCGGCTCATTTGTCGGCGGGCAACAGGCCCAGCCCGCGCAGGTAGACGCCGATGCCGGTCTCCAGCAGGTCCTCGGGCGGAAAGGGGGCCTGGCTGCCGGGGGAATTGCGTGCAAAAAGCTCAACCACCCCATGCGACAGCGCCCAGATATGGGCCGAAAACATCGCCGGAGGCGGGCGTTTTTCCGGTGGGATATGCTGCGACAGCCGTTCCGCTGCCTTTTCCAGAACGCCGCGCGCGCGGGCAGAGACCGCCGCGAGTTCCGGCGAATGGTTCACCGAGACACCCGATTCGAACATCGCGATGTAGTGGCCGGGGTATTTGCGGGCAAAGGCCAGATAGGCGCGGCCCGTCGCCTCAAACGCCGCCAGATCCGACGGCTGACCCTTTTTGTAGGCGTAGTCCATCACGTCGGCAAAAATCTCATAGCCCTGCAGCGCGGCCTCTGCGATCAGATCTTCACGCCCCGAGAAATGCCGGTACACGGCGGCCGGCGTGACGCCCGCCTGTTTTGCCGCCTCCGAGAGGGTAAAGCCGGTGGGGCCTTTTTCCTCGATCAGCTTCAGCGCGGCATCGACCAGCGCTTGGCGCAGATTGCCGTGGTGATATCCGCGTTTCTTGATCATCATCGCGCGCGGGCGGCCCTCAGGCCTCCCAGATCTCCGGCCCGCCCAAGATGTTCGTGTCGACCGCGCCGAGGGCCTTGGGGTCCTTTTGGGTATAGTCCAGATGGCTGAGCAGGTGCCGGATGGCGGCCAGACGCGCGCGTTTCTTGTCGTCCGACCGGATCACCGTCCAGGGCGCGGCGGATGTGTGGCTGCGGGCCAGCGTTTCTTGGATGGCGGTGGAATAGGCATCCCATTTCGCCAGCCCCTCGACGTCGATATTGCTGAGCTTCCACTGTTTCAACGGATCGCTCTCGCGTTTGAGAAAGCGGCGCAGCTGTTCGGCGCGCCCGACGTTCAGCCAGAACTTGAACAGGTGAATGCCTTCATCCACCAACATTTTCTCAAAGTCGGGCACCTGCGTAAAGAAATGCTCGCGCTGTTCGTTGTCGCAAAAGCCGAAGACATGCTCGACCACACCCCGATTGTACCAGGAGCGGTCAAAAAAGACGATTTCACCGGCGGCGGGCAGATGGTCGATGTAGCGCTGGAAATACCACTGCGTCGCTTCGCGGTCTGAGGGTTTGCCAAGCGCCACAACGCGCGCGCCGCGCGGGTTCAGGTTCATCCGGAACCGTTTGATCGTGCCGCCCTTGCCAGCGGCATCGCGGCCCTCAAAGACCATGGCGATGCGCGCGCCGGTGTTCTTGGCCCAGGCCTGCATCTTGACCAGTTCGATCTGAAGACGTTCCATTTCCTTGTCGTAGGTCTTGGTCTTCATGCCCTCGGAATAGGGATAGCTGGTATCAAGGATGTCGTCCTTGTCGGCACGGGTGATCGCCTCACGCACCGGTTTCGGCGCGTCGTTCTGGTAAAAGCTGGAAATCGCGCCGTCGAAAGGGAGCGTCATTTGGGGCCTCCGTCGGTCTAAGTGACCGGTACTATGGGATGTTAATCGGATTAACGCAAACCATTCGGGCCGGGCGCGATCACCGCAGTCCGGCCCGCGCGGCGGCGCGGTGGATCGCCTCTATCACCGCGCCGGGGCGGGCGTGTTGTGGCATGTGGCCGACGTCCGGCAACGCGGTCAATTGCGCATCGGGCAACAGCTTTGCCGCTCCCTCGGCGTGAATGTCGAACCACACGGTCTTGTCCGCTGTGCCGTGCAACAGTTCGACCGGCAGGTCGAGGGTGGAATAGCGGTCGGACATGTCGGTCAGTGCGGCGCGCAACTGATAGACCTGTCGCCCGTTGGCACGGATCACGTGACGTTGCAGGCTGAGACCGGGGCCGATGTGGGCAAGATAGCCTTCGGGCATGGTTTGCGGGGCAAAAATCCCCTCGACCGCATCGCGGGTGCCCATCGGATCAAGGAACGCGGTGACCAAAGGCGCGACCAGCGCGCCACCAAAGGCGTTGCCAAGCAGCCGGTATTGAAAGTCCAGTTCGCCGGGCCACGGCATGATCGCCCCGCCCAGCGTGACCAGCGCCGCCGCGTCGTGGTCCAGACCCCATGCCATTGCCACGGCCCCGCCAAAGGAATGGCCAACGACAATGGGTCTTTCGATGCCCAACTGGCTGGCGGCGGCGGCAAGCAGCGCGGCCTGTTCCTGCGGTGTCTCGGCCTTGGTGTTGAACGCGCCGCGATGCACCTCGCGCCGCCCGCTGTGGCCCAGTCCGGGCCGGTCAAAGACCGTCACGCGGTAATCCTGCGCCAGCTTGTCCAACAGATCGAAGGTAAAGTCGCGCAAGTTGCCGCTGGCCCCGTGCAGCAGCACCAGATCCGGCCCGCTGCCTTGTTGGACGTAGTGGACCGGCACGCCGTCCACCTCGACAAAGGCCCCCACGGCGGGCCAACGGTCCAGCGCCGCCGCCTCTCGTGCGCCGGCACGCCACTGCACAAAGACGCCGCCGCCCAGCAGCGACGCGATAAGGAGCGTTCCGATCATGCGCAGCACCGCTTTCGTCCTGTGTCGCCTGTCGGCCCGTCAGCGGGCCGTCCCGATGGAGGATAGCTCAAACGGAGTCGACTGGTAGATCTCATTGATCCAGTTGCCGTAAAGCAGGTGCGCGTGGCTGCGCCAGCGGTTCTGCGGCGGCAGGGCGGGGTTGTCATCGGGATAGTAGTTGGCGGGTACGTTGATCGTCTTGCCGGCCTCGATGTCGCGGTCATACTCTTCTTTTAGCGTGCTGCTGTCGTATTCCAGATGGTTGAAGATATACAGTGCCCGGTGGCATGGGTCCTCGACCAGACAGGGGCCGGTGTCGGTCGAATCGATCAGGATCGGCAGACCTGCGGCGGCCACTTCTTCGCGGCGGATCTCGGTCCAGCGTGAGACCGGGATCACCATATCGTCGGAAAAGCCGCGCAGATAAGGCGAGGCAGGTGCCAGATTCTGGTGCCGCACCGCGCCAAAGGCCTTGGCGTCCAGCAGGTGTTTTTTCACCCCGTGGAAATGGTTGATCATCGCCATCCCGCCCCAGCAGACGCCAAAGGTGGAATGGACATGGGTTTGCGTCCAGTCAAAGACCTGGCACAGCTCGTCCCAATAGGTGACGTCTTCAAAGGGCAGATGTTCGATCGGTGCGCCGGTGATGATCAGACCGTCGAACTTTTCTCCGCTCTCGGCCACGTCCGAGAAGGGACGGTAAAAGTTCTCCATGTGCTCGGCGGCGGTGTTCTTGGCCTGATGCTCGCTCATCCGGATCAGCGACAGTTCGATCTGTAGCGGCGTCGCGCCGATCAGCCGACAAAACTGGTTCTCTGTCTGAATCTTCTTGGGCATCAGGTTCAGCAACCCGATGCGCAGCGGCCGGATGTCCTGACGCGCGGCGTGCTCTTCTGCCATGACCATGACGCCCTCGCGCATGAGCACGTCAAAGGCGGGCAGGTCGGAGGGCAGCTTGATGGGCATGTCAGGGGTCCTGTTGCGGCGAAGCGGTTAGATAGGGGATCGGCGGGGGCGGGACAAGGCGCGTGCGGGTACAGACCTAGCCGGGCAGGGCGCGGGCGATCAGATTGGTGAAGTCTTCCTCGCTTTGAACGCGGGCCATGTCTTCGGCCTCGACGGTCACGCCCCATTTCTGCGCCATGCCTTCATACAGTGGCTGGCGGTGCGCCAGCGCGCGCGCGTAGGTCCAGCGGATAAAGGCGTCGGGGTCGACCTTGTCCTCTGTCAGGCCGGTCTCGGCCAGATAGGCGGCCCATCCAGCGGCAAGGAAATCCGGGCGATAGGCCATCGGTTTCGGGGCCTTGTCAAAGCGGCGGATCAATTCATCGGTATGGGCGTCAGAGCCGCGAATCCAGACCATCAGCGCCTGCTGGCTGAGCGCGGTCAGGATCTCATCGTCGGGATCGTCTGGATCGACCCATTCACAAATGCTGCCGCCGGTGTCGCAGATGAAATGCGGATAGCCATAGAGGTCTTGGGCGCGCGAGGTAAAGTATTCGGTGTCCAGCAGCGCCTGCCGTTCCGCGCGTTCGAACTGGGCCTGTCGGCGGCGGTATTCGGGCATCGGCATGCCGCCCTTGTCCGGGTTGCCGGGCTTGCCCAGATAGGTTGAGACCGGCGTCAGGTTATGGAACGAGATGTTCGACCCGATGTAGATCGAGTCCGTCATCAGAAGGTCGCGCAGGAACGGCACCTGCATCGCGTGCCGCTTGGCGTTGTCGACGATGTATTCGCCCATGTAGCGGGTGCCGATGCGGTAATCGATCGAGTAGTGGAACCAGTTGCCGGTGCCGCGCAACAGGTTCGAGACATGGGTCTTTCCCAAACCCGACATGGCAAAGAGGACCACGCGTTTCTTCGGCGCATCGCGCCACGCGCGGGCATTGGGGTAGAGCATCGCAAGTCTTTCCCTGAAAACCGGTTTCAGGATGACCTACGCGCGGCGCGGCGCGGCGTCAAACCCTGACCATGCGCGCGTATAGCCGACCGTCCAGCACGCTGAGACCCAAAGCCAGCAGTGCCAACCCGGCATAGGCCCCGGTGTGCAGCTCTTCGCCACGCACCAGCGCACCCAGCAAGATGGCGGTCGGCGGGATCAGCAGCGTCACCAGCAGCAGGTTGCCCGACCCGGCCATCGCCAGCACTCGGTAATACAGCAGATAGGCCAGCGCCGTGGCGATCAGCGCATAGTACAGGATCGCGCCCCACGTGGCCGGGGCAAGGGCCAGAGAGGGCACGCCCTCTGTCATCAACGTCAGCGGCAGCATGATCGCGGCAGAGCAAGTCAGCATCCCGGCGGCAGCGGCCAACGGTGCCAGCCCGCTTAGCCGGATCCGTGCCCATGCCCCCGCGCAGGCATATGAAAATGTCCCTGCAATCACCGCCAGTTGCGCGGTCGAGGTCAGGTCAAGCGTCAACAGCGCAGCCGGCCCGATGGCGGTCACGACACCGGCAAACCCCAGACCGACCCCCAGCGCCTTGCGCCGCGTCAGACGCTCATCGGCAAAGACCATCGCGGCCACAACCACGCCAAAGATCGCCGTCGTCGCGTTCAGGATCGAGGTCAGGCCAGTGGGGATATGCAACTGCCCCCATGCCATCAGCGAAAACGGAATGGCGTTGTTCAGCAACCCCATCCCGAACAGCCCGACCCAGACCCGCCGCCCCTTGGGCAAGGGAATGCCGCGCAACAGGATCACCGGCCAAAGCACGGCAGCGGCGATGACGGTGCGGAACAGCACCGAGGTCAGCGGGCCGATCTCATCCAGTGCGGTGCGGATCGCCAGAAAGGAGCCGCCCCAGATCAGGCTCAGCAGGACCAGTTCGGCCCAGGCGCGGGGGGAAAGGGAGGTCTGTGTCATGGCACGTGGATACCCTCGCGCCTTCGCGCAGGCGATCCGGAAAATGCGGTTTCATCGTCCGCCGAAAAAGAAACGCCCGGAACCATCTGGCTCCGGGCGTTTCCCTGTCGTGATGCCTGAAAGGCAGGAGGGTCAGAAGGTCACTTCGGCCTTGAACCCGATGCCGACAGCGTGGTTGTCGCGGAACTCGGCGGCCTTGATCCCGGCGACCCCGGCGTCTGCATCGCCCAGCCAGGAATAGTTGATCCCGCCAGAGATCTTGACCGGGCCTTCGGTGAACTGGCCACCAAAGGAAATCCCCTTAAGCCCGTCGGTCGGCCCCAGCGGCGACACGGTCCGGTTGCCGGTGGGCGGCTCATAGCTGAGCGTCACCGATCCCGCGAAACGATCATTGAACCGCTTGGCCACACCCAGCGTAAAGCGGTGCGCATCGTCAAGGTTCACCAGATCGCTGCCCAGCCGCGACGGAACGATGTCCACCGCCGAAAACTCTGTCCAGCGATAAGAGGCGGTCAGCAGGGTGCCCGCGGCGATCCCGGTCTGGAACTCAAGGTTAAAGCTTTGCGGTGAGACATAGTCGATCTCATCATCGTAGCCCGGTGTGGTGCCGTCGAAAGTGGTGCCAAGCAGGTCTTCGCTGATGGTTGCGGTATGCTTGGTTTCAAACCGATAGGTGCCCGCGATGCGCAGGGCGATATCGGGGATCTCGTAGGCCGCGCCGATCAGGTAGTTCGGGCTGGTGGATTCCTTCATCCGGAAGGCATAGCCGCCGGTGGCGTTGAAACCGCCGACCACGCCTGCAACCGCTCCGCCCAGTGCGGCGGTGGTGCCCGCGCCATAGGTGGTGTCGATCAGCGTGGCGGCAGCAATGTCACCGGCCAGAGCGGCCCCCAACGTCGCCGGATCCAGGCCGGGCACGGTGCCCGCCACACCGGCGGTCGCGATGGCGCCTGCATAGGCCTGACCGTTCAGCGAAACCTCTGCGTCGATGCTTTGCGCGCCGATGCCTGCAAAGACGCTGATGCGGTCGGTGATCTTGTAGCGGCCGACGATGGTCATCGCGTTGCTGTTGAGGTCCGCCTTTGTCCCGCCCAAGGCGGAAGTCAGCGGGTCGGCGTTGTAATCGACGTCGACGCCATAAGGCTTGTCCACGATGAACGCCCAGTTGAACTGCTCGTTGACCGATTTGGTAAACGTCAGTCCGGTCTGCGAATAGCGTTTGGCGACATCATAGCTGGCCCCACCCGCGTCGGTGCCGGTTACCGAAGGCGTCACCAACCCAAAGGTCAGCGCGGTGCTGCCGTCAGCGGCAAAGATGGCAGACGCGCTCTGTCCCGAGCGATCGAGTCCGGCGGCAAAAGCCGACCCGGTGGTCAAGGCCAGCACGCTGGCCCCCACAAGCATATTCTTCATTTTTTTATCCCTCATCCCCTGAGTGTGGGGTGTCTCCTGCGACAAAACGTATGGGGGAGATGGCTGTTCGGTCAATCTTTGACGGGACGTCACCCTTTGCGCCGGGAACGTAGCGTCACGTTTTTGTAACAGCCCAAAAGAATAGGGGCGCGCGCGTTAACCATTTGGCATCACGCCCGTTTGCGGGTTTCAAACCAGATATTGGCGTAGTTCGCGCCAAAGATCACCAACGCCCCGACCAGCACCAGCGGGTCCAGCGGTTCAGTGTACAGCAGCACGCCGACAATCGCGATCACCGGCAAGCGGGCGAAATCAATCGGCATGACCACCGTGGCCGGGGCCAGCGACAGCGCCGTGGTCAGGCAGAAATGCGCAACCAACCCGGCAAAGGCGATCAGCACAACCCAAGGCAGGCTGACGGCAGAGGGCAGGGCGATGTCGCCGTCGATGCCGGCGCAGATCAGGCCAAAGGCCGCCTGCATGACCGTCAGCCAGAACAGGATGCAGGTGATCTTTTCGGTGCGCGTCAGCAGCCGGGTATAGACCGCCGACCCGGCAAAGCCGATGGCCGCAAGGGCGGCGGTCAATTGGCCGATATGGGCGGTTTCCGGCGACGGCCGGGTGACGATCAGAATACCGATAAAGCCCACCACCGCGGCGGCGACGCGATTGGGGGTCAGCCGCTCTGACAGGATCAGCGCGCTCAGCACCATGACCCAGAACGGCGAGGTGAATTCCAGCGCAAAGACCTGCGCCAGCGGGATCGCGGTGATCGAGTAGAACCACAGGTTCTGCCCCGAGAAATGAAAGATGTTGCGCAGCAGATGGGTGCCCATGCGGCGGCGGGTGATGTCGCCCAGACGGCCCGCCAGCCCCGCGACGCCCACGACGATGGCGATGCCGATGATCGAGCGAAACAGCATGATTTCAAACGTGTCGAGGTCAAGGCTGACCGCCCGCCCGGCAATGGCCATCACGGTAAAGGAGGCGATGGCGCCCGTCATCCAGAGGCAGCCGCGCAGGGTATCGTGCATGGGAAATGGTCCTGTCCGTTCCGCCACGCATCTGTGCAGAGCGCCTCGAAAATGTCCAGTGACGGAAAAGGGGGCGCTGCCCCCGCCGCCCTGCGGGCGTCCCCCCCGGAGTATTTGTCACCAAGAAGAAGCTCTGAAGGGCAAGAAAGGTCGGGTCGGGCAAGGGGCGGCTGTTCGGGTTTCTGTTGGGGGCGCCATGGAAAAGGCCGGCCACAGCGGGCCGGCCTTGATCCTTGGTGCGGTGGCGGGCCGGTCAGACCTCTTTCATGATCTGGTCCTTGGCGATGATCAGCAGGCTGCCGCGTTTGGCGCGGATCTCATCCGCTGTGGCCTTGTCGCCCAGATCGCCCGCGACCTTGCGCACCACGTCCTCATGGCCCGCTTCCTCGAAGTCCGCCTTGACGACCTCGATGGCATAGCTGCTGGCGTCTTCGCCAGTCTTGCCCAGCAGTTCCGCCGCCCAAAGGCCCAGCAGCTTGTTGGCGCGCGCTTCGGCCCGGAATTTCATTTCCTCGTCATGCGCATATTTGTTCTCGAACGCGTTTTCGCGGTCATCGAAGGTGGTCATTGCTCTCGCTCCCTCGGGAAGAATGGTTTGTGCATGGTATGCCGCCCCCGGGGCCGCTTCGCAAGGCTGCGTAGTCCGCCTGCGGCATCGAATCCATTTCAACCGCCTCACGGCGGCCATGAATCTTTCGAGGACAAGGCGCACTGCGCTACCGAAAAGCCATCCGCTCTGGTTTGCGGCCCGCGCGCGGCGGGCTGTCTCTTGCAGCGGCGGCTCCCATGGCTTATGGCATCGGCACACCGCGCTTCGGCGCGGTTTCGTTGTTTCCCGGAAAGGGCCCTCATGGCACGGCGCAAGAAAATCTACGAAGGCAAGGCGAAGATCCTTTACGAAGGCCCAGAGCCGGGCACCATCGTGCAGTACTTCAAGGATGACGCGACCGCCTTCAACGCCGAAAAGAAAGACGTGATCGAGGGCAAAGGCGTTCTGAACAACCGCCTTAGCGAATATTTCATGGTCGGCCTGAACGGCATCGGCGTGCCGACGCATTTCATCAAGCGGCTCAACATGCGTGAACAACTGGTCCGCGCCTGCGAGATCATCCCGCTGGAAATCATCGTGCGCAACTATGCCGCCGGGTCGCTGTCCAAGCGTCTGGGCATCGAAGAGGGCACCGCCTTGCCGCGCCCGATTGTCGAATACTGCTACAAGGACGACAAGCTGGGCGATCCTTTGGTGACAGAGGAACACATCGGCGCGTTTGGCTGGGCCAGCCAGCAGGACATGGATGACATCGTGGCGCTGGCGCTGCGGGTCAACGACTATATGTCCGGGCTGATGTACGGTGTCGGCATCCGTCTGGTCGATTTCAAGATCGAGGTCGGGCGCGTCTACGACGGCGACTATCAGCGCCTGATCGTGGCGGATGAGATTTCGCCCGACAGCTGCCGCTTGTGGGATATCGAGACTGGCCAGAAGCTGGACAAAGACGTGTTTCGCCATGACCTTGGCAGCCTTGCGGATGCCTATACAGAGGTCGCGCGCCGTCTGGGTGTGATGCCCAAGCAGGCCACGCACATGGCAAAGCCCAAGCTGATCAACTGACGACAGACAGGCGCGGCGCGCCTGTCGCCACGCCAGTTCGGGCGGGCCGCAGGGATGGCCCGTTCCAGAAGTCCCCCAAGGCGGGACATGTATTCCGGACTTGGCGCAACGGCACCCGACCGGGTATGCTCGGGCAAAGCCCTTTTGCCGGAGCGATTGCCATGATGCGCCGATCCCTTGTGACCTCGCTTGCCCTGGCCCTCCTTGCCGCACCGCTGCACGCGCAACCGGTCGAATTTGACCCGTCGGATTTCGGCAAGATCGTCGTCGCCAAACGGCAATCCGCAGGCACCGGCTTTGTTCTGGAACAGGCCTTTGGCGACTACCAGAACGAACCCGTCATCTCATACGGCGAGAAAAGCATTGCACGTCGCCTTGGCCGTCCGGTCGGGCGGCTGGATGTGCTCTATGGTAATGGCAAGACCGGCTATTGCACCGCCTTTATCGTTGATAATGAACACCTTGTGACCAACAATCACTGTATCCCCGGCGTCGGTGATCCGGGGGTTCAGGCGGCGCAATTCGTGGCGGGCTATGTCGATGCGGCCCATCCTGACACCGCCGAAAAATTTCAGGTACAGCTTCAGGCGTTGGAAACCAGCGCGCCGCTGGACTACTCGGTGCTGCGCGTCTTTGGCGACCCGTCTGCCCGTTACGGCACGGTCGAACTGGCCGACGCCGATCCCGAAAGCTCGGAATTCCTCTGGATCATTGGCCATCCGCAGGGGCAGGCCCAACACATCAGCCGCGAAGGCTGTGCCGCTGCCGATCCGCCGGTCTCGACCGAGGGCAAGGTGGTGCATAGCTGCGACACGCTGGGCGGCAATTCCGGCTCTCCGGTGTTCCGGATTTCCGACCGGCAGGTCGTGGCGCTGCACCACGCGGGTGATAGCCGCACCGGATTCAACTTTGCCATTCCGATGAAACGCATTCTGGCGAACAGCAAGATCCTCAAGGCGGCCGCGCCCGCCGGTCCGGTCGAGCCGCCGCAGGCCCCCAAAGGCGCGTGCGAGGTGTTGTGGGGCGCGGCGGAACAGCATGGGTGCCTTGGCTATCAGACCTTTCTGTCGCAATGCGGCGATCACGTTCTGGCCCCGCTGGCGCGCGGTCTGGCCGAGCGGTCGTGCAAGACGGATGTCGCGACAACACCGCCCACCGGCGGACCGGACCCTGCCGACGAACGGCTAAAGACCGAAATTGCCAAGGCGCTGGAAACCGCAGAGCGGCAGCGCGCCGAGATTTCCAAGGAAAGCGCTGCCGCCGAACGGGCGGTGCGCAGCCTGCAAGGCACGCTGACCCGCGCGCGGGCGCGGGCTGGGGACGCGGAATCCTCGTTCAAACCCGGCAGTGCCGAGGTGGCAGGCCTGTGGCGCGGCGTCGCCGACCAGATCGACAGCACCCTGTCAGAGGCCCGCGCTCGGGCGCAGGTCATGCCGCGTATGCTGGAGGACATGGACCGCCTGATAGACACCCTGCGCGGCGCGACGACAGAGGCAGAGGTGGATTCGGTCACCAAACGCACCTCTACCTTGTCCGAGTCCAGCCGCGAGCGGCTGGCCTTTGTCGTGGCGCGCAAGACCGTCGTCGACAAGCTCTTTACCGAAGGTGAGGCAACCGTGGTCGTGTTGTTGCAGGACGCGGTCAAGGATCAGACCGACACGTCGGCGGCCATCGCCTTGCGCAGCAAGATCCAGCAGGCGCAGACCGCGTCGCGCGCCCATCTCTCCGCTGCCCGCAAGGCCGGGATCGAGGCGCTGGAGCATTATGCGGTGCATGAGGTCCTGATCCGCGACGCCTATGCGCAGGCGTCGGCGGCGAAAAATGAGGCCGGCCCGGCCAGCGCCGAGATTTCCGCCCTGTGGGAGGCCTTGGCGCGCGGACTGTCCGGAGAGGCGCGGCGGATGAAAAGCCGTGTCGACGGCATGCAGCGCTTTACCGATACCATCTCGACCACGCTGGCCACGCTGCCGGACGCCAAGACAGAGGCTGACGTGACAGCGGCGCTGTTGCGGATTGAAGGCAACGCCGACCTGTCGTCGGATTGGCTGGGGCAGGTCGCAGCCCGCACCGCCAGCGCGCGCGAACAATTCGCCGAGACAGAGGTCAAGGTGGCCGCGCTGCGGGCGACGGCGGAATCCACCACCGCGCGCCCGGCCATCGTCACCCGCTGCCTTGAGGTCGCCATGCCGATGTTCGCGGTCGAGGGGATTGCCGGTGTGTCGCGTGAGGATTTTGACGCCGGATCGGCAGAATTGGCCTGTAGTGCCGCACGCAAGGTCAGTGATGACCCGGCGGTGTATTACGGGCTGGCCCGGGCGCTGATCGACCGCAAGCGGTATGACGAGGCGGTTCGCATCCTTGAGAATCCGCGCATGGACCGGTTCATCCCGGCGCGCTATTCGCTGGGCGTGGTCTACAACAGCGGGCTGGGCGTCCGTAAGGACTATGACAAGGCCATCGCGCTGTACCATGAGACGACCAATGCGGGTTATCCGCAGGGCAAGTTCTCGCTGGGGGTGTATTACAGCCTCGGGCGGGCGGTGCGCGTGGATCACGCGCGGGCCGGGGCCTTGCTTGTCGAGTCCATCGCTGACGGCTATGCCCATCCGATCACCCAGCTGCACAAACTGCCGGGGGGGACTACGCGGGCGATCCAGCTTGAACTGGTCAATCGCGGATACCTGTCCAGCCGGGACGTCGACGGGGCCTTTGGGCCAACCACGCGGCGCGCACTGGAACAACTGGCCGCCGCTGCGGGGCGCTGATCACGTATCAGTGACCGGAACCGGACAGCGGCGCACTACGCCGCTGTTTCCGCGATTGTTTCCATTGTGGAAAAAACCGAAATCGTGGCCGGAAACACCCGGTTTCCCTGCTGCCGCGTCCAGAAAGGCAAGGAATTCTTTACTTGGCGGCAGGGGCACGGTCACGGTACGTTCAAACTGTATTCTTGCCAACGGGGACATTGTCATGCGTCTACTCATCTCAGCACTCGCACTTTGTGCAGGGGCGGTTGCCGGCGGCCAAGCCGCCGCGCAAACAGCTCCCGCAGAGTTCGATCCAACGGATTTCGGAAAGATCATCATTCAACCACGCCAGTCCGCTGGCGGGGATGGTCTGGTCTTTGAACAGGCCTTCGGAGATTACCAGAACGAACCGATCATCAAATACGGCGAAAACAGCCCGATCATCAAACTGGGCCGCCCGATCGGTCGTCTGGACATGCTGTTCACCAACGGAAAGACCGCGTTTTGCACGGCCTTCATCGTCGATGACCAGCACATCCTGACCAACCACCACTGCATTCCCGGCATGGACGGCGACCCGACGGGGCGCGACAGCGGCGTGCAGGCGGCACAATTCGTGGCCGGCTTTATCAAGCCCGGCAGCTCGGAAGGGGTCGACCGCTACACCGTCAGCCCGCAGATCATCGAAACCAGCCGCGAGCTGGACTACACGGTGCTGCGCGTTTTCGGCAATCCGTCGACCAAATACGGGATGCTGGAACTCGCCGAAGAGGATCCCGAAGACAGCGAATTCCTCTGGATCATCGGCCACCCGCAGGGGCAGGCCATGCACATCAGCCGCGAAGGTTGTGCCGCCGCCAACCCGGCCATCTCTGCCGAGGGCAAGCTGATGCACAGCTGCGACACGCTGGGCGGTAACTCCGGCTCGCCGGTCATTCGCCTGTCCGACAAGCGCGTCGTCGGCCTGCACCATGCGGGCGACAGCCGCTCCGGCTTTAACATGGCGATCCCGATGACCCGGATCCTGCCGCAAAGCCGGGTGCTGAAGGCCTCGACCGGACCGACAAAAGGCCCGACCCCGACACCCACCCCGACCCCCAAGCCGACGCCGCAGGTCAACGCCTGTTCGGCGATGTGGGCCGAGGCCAAGATCCTTGGCTGTGCCGGGTATGAGGCCTATGCCGCAGAGTGCGGCGACCATACCTTTGCCGGCATGGCGCAGCGCATCATCGAGCGTGAGTGCGGCGTCCCGGTCAAGCCGGGCAAAGACACCGACATCGTCAAGCCCAAGGAAATCGATGGGCCCCTGCTGACGGTCAAGGCCTCGGGCGGTGACTATTCCGAACTGGCTGATGCCATCGCGGCAGCCGATCCCGGCACCCGGATCGAGGTTTATCCGGGCACCTACACCCGTGGCATCAAAGTGTCGAAGCCGCTGGAAATTGTCGGTATCGGCAACAAGCGCGACATCGTCCTGAAGGTCTCTGAGGACAACTCTGTCCGCTGGACCGCCGAGTCGGGCCGCATCGCCAACATGACCATCGCGCAGGACGGCGGAAAGTTCTTCAACTTCCATCTCGCCGCAGGCTCGGTGATCCTTGAGGACAGTGACCTGACCTCCAAGGGTCTGGCCGTGCTGGCCATCCGCAACAACAGCGGGGCCACCATCCGTCGCAACACCATCCGCGACGGCGCGCAGGGCGGTATCTTCATGTTCGAAAGCGGCAAGGCGCTGATCGAAGACAACACCTTCTTCGGCAACTCGCTTGCCGCGCTTGAGGTCAAGGAAGGCTCCGACCCCATCGTCAAGGGCAACACCATGCGTGACGGCGGCGGCTCGGGCATCTTTATCAACGAAGGCGGCAAGGGCCGGTACGAGGGCAACACCGTCTTCAACAACGCGCTGTCCGGCATCGAGGTAAAGGCCGCCGACAACCCGCTGATCTCTGGCAACACCATCCGCGACGGCCAGCAGGGCGGCATCATGACCTCTGACGCGGCGGTGTCGCGCATCACCAAGAACGAGATCTACGGCAACGCCTATGCCTCGATCGAGATCAAGACCGGTGCCAACCCGCAGGTCTACGAGAACATCCTGCGCGACGGTCAGCAGTCCGGTATCTACATCCACGATGGCGGCAACGGTGTGATCGAGAACAACCAGATCATCCGCAACGCCTTTTACGGCATCTCGGTCAAGGGCGACTCCAAACCTGTCGTGCGCTCCAACACCATCGCCAACAACGTCTACGAGGCGATCCGCGTCCGCGAAGGCGGCGGCGGCACCTATGAGCGCAATGACCTGTCGGGCAACGCCGCCGGCACCTTCCGTATCGAGGCTGACGCCGGCAATGTGATCCGCATCGGCAATATCGAAGGTCCGGGGCAGGTCACCACCACGCCCAAGCCTGATCTCAGCGTCAACGTGGTGACGGTCAAGGCATCGGGTGGCGGCGACTACCGCGATCTGGCCGACGCCGTGGCCTCCGCCGATCCGAACACCCGGATCGAGGTCTATCCCGGCACCTATACCCGTGGCATCGACGTATCGAAGCCGCTGGAAATCGTCGGGGTCGGTCCGGTGTCTGACATCGTGTTGAAAGTGGCCGATGACAACGCGGTGCGCTGGACGGCAGACTCGGGCCGGATTGCCCGGATGACGATCCTTCAGGACGGCGGCAAGTACTTCAACTTCCACCTCGCCGCCGGGTCGCTGATCCTCGAAGACAGCGTTCTCAGCTCCAAGGGTCTGGCCGTGCTGGCCATCCGCGACAACAAGGATGCCACCATCCGTCGCAACACCATCCGCGACGGTGCTCAGGGCGGTATCTTCATGTTCGAAGGCGGCAAGGCCACCATCGAAGGCAACGAGATCTACGGCAACAGTCTTGCGGGTCTTGAGGTCAAGGAAGGTGCCGATCCCTATGTCACCGGCAACACCATGCGCGATGGCGGCGGCTCGGGCATCTTCATCAACGAAGGCGGCAAGGGCCACTACGAAGGCAACACCGTCTACAACAACGGCCTCTCGGGCATCGAGGTGAAGGCCGCCGACGATCCGCTGATCATCGGCAACACTGTCCGCGATGGCCAGCAAGGCGGGATCATGACGTCCGACGGTGCCATCTCGCGCATCACCGGAAACGAGATCTACGGCAATGCCTACGCCGGGATCGAGATCAAGACCAACGCCAACCCCGCGGTCTATGAAAACACCCTGCGGGACGGTCAGCAGTCGGGCATCTACGTCCACGACGGCGGCAACGGTGTGATCGAAAACAACGAGATCTTCCGCAACGCCTTTTACGGGATCTCGGTCAAGGGCGCGTCCACGCCAATTGTCCGCGCCAACACGATCTCCAAGAACGTGTACGAGGCAATCCGCGTGCGCGAAGGCGGCGGCGGCACCTATGAGAACAACGATCTCACAGGCAACACCGCTGGCACCTTCCGGATCGAGGCCGACGCCGGCAACGTGATCCGCCGCGGCAACAAGGAATAAGCGGCCCTTACGGACTGCGATTGCGCCGCCCCTCCGGGGGCGGCGTTTTTCTTTGCGCTTGCATTCCCGCGCGTGATGCGGTTCCTGCGCGGCAAGCAATCGAGGGGACGATCATGAAAGTGCGCGTGCATGTGATGCTCAAGGACGGGGTTCTGGATCCGCAGGGCGAGGCCGTGCGCCACGCGCTTGGGGCGCTTGGCTTTGCCGGTGTCGGGTCCGTCCGTCAGGGCAAGGTCATCGAGATGGAACTGGCTGACGGCACCTCGGAGGCAACCGTGACCGAGATGTGTGACAAGCTGCTCGCCAATACGGTGATCGAAAGCTACCGCATCGAAACGCTCTGATCCGGCGTCCTGCCGGACGCACGGGGCCGGGGCCTGTTGGGCGGGGCCTGTTCCGGTAGTTCCAGACCCGCCAATGTCTTGCCGTAGCGGCCAAAGGCCGTTAGGGCAGGGCGCATCCGCCAGACCGAGGGGAGTATACCCATGAAAGCCGCCGTCATCGTTTTCCCCGGGTCCAACTGCGACCGTGATCTGGCCCGCGCCTTCGAAAAGGCCGGGTTGCAGGTCGATATGGTCTGGCACAAGGACACGTCCTTGCCCGACGGGATCGACATCGTCGGCATCCCCGGCGGCTTTTCCTTTGGCGACTACCTGCGCTGCGGGGCCATCGCGGCCAACGCGCCGATTGTCGGCGCGGTCAAGGCCCATGCAGACCGTGGCGGCTATGTGCTGGGTATCTGTAACGGCTTTCAGGTGCTGACCGAAACCGGCCTGCTGCCCGGCGCTCTGCTGCGCAACGCCGGTCTGAAATACATCTGCCGCACCGTGGGCCTGCGCGCCGAGGCCCCGTCGGTCTATATCGAAGGCTACGGGGCGGGCACCGAAATCGCCCTGCCGATCGCGCACCATGACGGCAATTACTTTGCCGACGACGCAACGCTGGACCGACTCGAAGGCGACGACCGCGTCGCCTTTCGCTACACCGACAACCCCAACGGCTCGGCCCGCGACATTGCCGGGGTGCTGTCGGCCAACCGCCGCGTGCTGGGCATGATGCCGCACCCCGAACGTGCAAGCGAAGCGGCGCACGGCAACGAGGATGGTGCGCGCCTTTTCGCCCATCTGACCAGCGCCCTGACCAGCGCCTGACGGCAGCCGACTTGAGGGTCGGCCCCGCGCAGCCTATTCTGACCTCCATGGCAATGAGTGGCTCCAGGTCTGGTCTGCGTCGCGCCGGCCCGTTCTCGGGCCGTGCGCGCATTTCGCTTGTGCTGTTGCTGCTGACGGCGGTGGGCACCGTCTGGATCACCAACTGGCTGCTGACCGAACGTTTTACCGAGACGACGCGCAACCGCGCCGAACTGCGCCTTGCGCTGTATTCCGGCAACCTGCTGTCTGAACTGCGCCGCAACGCCATCGTGCCGCAACTTCTGGCGCGTGACCCGGCGCTGATCTCCGCGCTCAATTCTCAGGACTTCTCGCAGAGCTCGCAACGCCTGATCTCTTTCGCGGATGAGATCGGCGCCGCCTCCCTGATGCTGCTGGACCGCGATGGCCGCGCCGTCGCCGCCACCGACCGCAACCGGCTGGGCGAATCCCACCGCGAGGCGGCCTATTTCTTTGATGCGCTGCGCTCCAACACCACCGTCTTCACGGCCCTCGCGCAAGAGGCTGGCAACTACAGCTTTTCCTACGCCCGCCGCATGGAAAGCGGCGGCGACACCGTCGGCGTGATCATGGTCGAGGTCGATCTGTCCAAGTTCGAGGGCGACTGGGCCCGGATCACCGACGCGGTCATCGTCACCAATTCCGAAGGCAAGGTCATCCTGTCGACCGAACCGCGCTGGCGCGGTCTGGAACTGAAAGAGGCGCTGCAACGCCAACCCGCAGAGGGGGCCATCGAACGCGCCATCCGCGCCACCGCCGACTGGACCGCGCAACAGGCCGACGCCTATCTGCGCGGAGAGGCGGTGATGCGCATCGACGGCAAGATCCTGTTCCAGAACTGGACCTTGACCACCTTCACCACCTACACCTCGGTGCGCGAACGGGTGAACGCGGTGCTGGCGCTGGAGATCATGGGCTTTGCCCTGTTGGCGGCTCTGGTGTTTTACGCCTTGTCGCGGCAGTCCGCGATCCGGATGGCGCTGTTTCAACGCGACGCCACCGAACTGCGCGCCCTGAACGCCCGCCTCAGCCGCGAAATCGCGGAACGTGAGCGGGTGCAGAAAAACCTTGCCGTCGCAGAACAGTCGCTGGCGCAATCGTCGAAACTGGCCGCGCTGGGGGAAATGTCCGCCGCCGTCAGTCACGAACTGAACCAGCCGCTGGCGGCAATGAAAACCTATCTGGCGGGCGCGCGCCTGCTGCTGCGCCGCAACCGCCCCGATGAGGCGTTGTCGGCCTTTCACCGCATCGACGACCTGATCGAACGCATGGGCGCAATCACCCGCCAGCTCAAGAGCTTTGCCCGCAAAGGGCAGGAACAACTCAGCCCGGTCGACATGTCAGAGGCGCTCGCCTCGTCGCTGGCGATGATGGAACCACAACTGAAATCGCGCCGCGTCAAGATCACCAAGATCCTGCCCAACGGGTCGGTGCGCGTCATGGGCGACCGGATGCGGATCGAACAGGTTCTGGTCAACCTCTTGCGCAACGCGCTTGACGCCACCAAGTCCGTGGACGACCCGCAGGTCGAGATCATTCTCGCCTCTGGAGAAACCGCCACGCTGACCGTGCGCGACAATGGAACCGGGATCGAAGATCTGGAATCGCTTTTCGAGCCCTTTTACACAACCAAACTGCCCGGTGATGGCGTCGGCCTTGGCCTTGCCATCTCATCGGGTATCGTATCGGAACTGGGTGGTCGACTGACCGCGCGCAACGGCGAGGACGGCGGCGCCGTCTTTGAGATGCAATTGCCCATTCTGAACGAATCCACAGAAGCAGCGGAGTAACGTGCCATGGCCAATGCAATGAAGATCGCCATCGTTGATGACGAACAGGACATGCGCCAGTCCATCAGCCAGTGGCTGGCCCTGTCGGGCTATGACACCGAAACCTTTTCCAGTGCCGAAGAGGCGCTTGGCGCGCTCAACGCCGACTATCCGGGGATTGTGATCTCTGACATCAAGATGCCGGGCATGGACGGCATCCAGTTCCTGAAAAAGCTGATGGGCGCGGACAGCGCCCTGCCGGTCATCATGATCACCGGCCACGGCGATGTGCCCATGGCGGTCGAGGCGATGCGCATCGGCGCGTTCGATTTCCTTGAAAAGCCGTTCAACCCCGACCGCATGTCCGACCTTGCCAAAAAGGCCACCAATGCGCGGCGTCTGACGCTGGACACCCGCGCGCTGCGGCGCGAGCTGGGCGATGGCGGGCAGATCATGTCCAAGCTGATCGGCGCTTCGCCGGCGATGGAACGCCTGCGTGAGGACATCCTCGATCTTGGGCAGGCCGATGGCCACGTGTTGATCGAGGGTGAGACCGGCACCGGCAAGACGCTGGTCGCCCACGCGCTGCACGCGGTAGGCGCGCGCGCGGGCAAGAAGTTCACGCTGGTCAGCTGTGGCGCGATGCCCGAAGACGCGCTGATGACCCGCCTTTTCGGCCCGATGCAGCCAGAGGACACGCGCCTGCCCGCCATCGAAGAGGCACGCGGCGGCACGCTGGTTCTGGAAGACATCGAGGTGCTGTCAGACGCCGCTCAGGCGCGCCTCTTGTCGGCGATCAACGATCAGGGGACCCCGCCCGAAACCCGCATCGTCGCCATTTCCAACCTTCAGGAAGAGGGCCGCACCTGCGAACAGGCACTGCGTCCGGACCTGTACTACCGCCTTGCCGCGCTCAAGATCGTGGTGCCGCCGCTGCGCTCGCGCGGTGAGGACATCCTGACCCTGTTCACCCGCCTCAGCGAAAGCTACGCCGATGAATACGGCTGTGACGCGCCCAAGGTCAGCGCACAGGAGGCCGCACAACTGTTGCAGGCCCCGTGGCCCGGCAACGTGCGCCAGCTGATCAATCTGGCGGAACGCGCGGTGCTGCAATCGCGGCGCGGGCAGGGGACCATCGCCTCGCTGCTGATGAGCGATCATGACGACATGCAGCCGGTGATGACGACCGAGGGCAAGCCGCTCAAGGAATACGTCGAGGCGTTTGAGCGTATGTTGATTGACAACACCATGCGCCGCCACAAAGGCTCGATCTCGGCCGTCATGGATGAACTTTGCCTGCCGCGCCGGACCCTGAATGAAAAGATGGCCAAATACGGGCTGGCGCGCGCCGACTACCTCTGATGCCGCGCGCGGGGAATCTTGCAGAGTTCTTTGCCGATCCGGCCTGGGGTGCGGAAAAACGCGCGCTGCGGGCCGTCCTCTCCGGCACCCCACTGGTCGAGGCGCTGAAATGGGGGCAGGCCTGCTATACGTTTGACGGCTCCAACGTGGCGATCGTCGGGGGCTTTTCTGATGGCTGCCGGTTGGCGTTCTTCAAAGGCACGCTGATTGACGACCCAGAGGGCGCGCTGATCCTGACCGGCCCAAACTCCCGCGCCTCAAAATACTTCAGCTTTCAGTCGGCGGATGAGGTTGCGGCCCGCGCCGACCAGATCCGCGATTACGTCACCCGCGCCATCGCGGTCGAGACATCCGGGGCGAAAGTGCAGTTCGCCAAAGATGATCTGGAGCCGCCAGAGGAACTGACCGACCGGCTCGACAGCGACGAGGCGTTCTGTGCGGCATGGCAGGCGCTGACCCCCGGGCGCAGGCGCGGCTATGTGCTGTTCTTTTCCGGGGCGAAACAGGCCGCGACGCGGGTCAGCCGGATCGACAAACACGCGCCCCGAATCCTGCAAGGCAAAGGCATGCATGACCGCTGAAATTTGGGGCTGCGGACGGGCAAAATCCTAACAAGACGTAAAAACGCCTCTGTAAGTCCTTGATCTTACAGAGGCGCGTTCTTGTCCACATGTGGACAGGCTCAATGCAGCAGGCGGCCCATCGCGGCGGCCACGTCGGCCATACGCGCCGAAAAGCCCCACTCATTGTCGTACCACGCCAGCACGCGCACCATCCGCTTGCCCACCACCTTGGTCTGGTCGGGGGCAAAGACAGAGGAATGGGTGGTGTGATTGAAATCGATCGAGACCTTCTGCTCGGGATCGTAGGACAGCACCGCCCCCATCCGGCCCGCCGCCGCCTCGGCCACCACCTCGTTCACATCCTCGACGGTCACATCCCGCGAGGCATAAAAGGTCAGGTCAACAGCCGACACATTCGGCGTGGGCACCCGCACGGCAGAGCCATCCAGCTTGCCCTTCAGGTTCGGCAGCACCTCTCCCAACGCCGCAGCGGCCCCGGTCGAGGTCGGGATCATCGCCATCGCCGCAGCGCGGGCGCGGTACAGGTCCTTATGCCGACGGTCCAGCGTCGGCTGGTCGCCCGTATAGCTGTGGATCGTGGTCATGATGCCGGATTCGATGCCAATGCCCTCATCCAGCACCTTCGCCAGCGGCGCGAGACAATTGGTGGTGCAGGATCCGTTCGACACCATGACGTCGCCCTTGACCAGATCGCGGTGATTGACGCCGTAGACCACGGTGCGCTGCACGTTCTTGGCCGGGGCAGAGATCAAGACCAACTTCGCACCGCGCCCCAGATGGGCGTCGGCCTTGGTCCCGTCATTGAATTGCCCGGTGCATTCCAGCACCACGTCGCACCCGCTCCAGTCGAGATCGGACAACTCATAGGAGGACATCACGTCAATCGGGCCACGGCCCAGATCGATGGCCTGATCTTTGACGGTCACATCACCGGGAAAGCGCCCGTGGATGCTGTCGTACCGCAGCAGGTGGGCGTGGGTCTCGATCGGGCCGGGGGCGTTGATCCTGACCACCTGTACGTCGTTGCGCGCCGATTCCGCGATATGCGCCAAAGTGCAACGGCCAATGCGGCCAAATCCATTAATCCCGATCGTGACGGTCATGCTCGCCTCCTGAAAACACCTGTTGTGTTTCCTATAGGCGGGGTTTCTGCGGCTGCAAAGTCCGTTACCCTTTTCGAATCAGTATGTTAGCGATAAACGTGGCAAGGTTGCGCGTGGTGGCGCTAACCCTTTCCAAGCGTTTGCGATAACGTGGGTCCGGGTCGTCCAAATTAACGAGTGCGAGATGTTTGAAAACGTGACGAGCCTTGTCGGACGCTGCCTGATCGCAGCGCTGTTCCTTGCCGGGGCGGTGCAAAAAGCGTTCGATCCCGGTCCTGCGCAGGCGCTGCTGGGGGGATGGGGCTGGCCCGAATCGCTGGTCTGGCTGGCCTTGGTCTATAATGCACTGGCGGGGCTGACCATTGTTCTGGGTGTGGCGGTGCGCCCGGTGGCGCTGTCGCTGGCGGGCTACTGCGCGCTGACCGCCTTTTTTCATCTGATTCCCGACGATCCATGGCAAATGAGCATTTTCGTCAAGAATTGGGCCATCGCGGGCGGCTGTCTGGTGCTGGCGGCGCAGGGCGGTGGGGCGTGGCGCTTGCGGTTTGCGGACAAGCCACTAGTTTCGCGTTAAACGCAAAGGGAGAAGCGGCATGAGTGGACTTCTGGCACTTTTGGATGACGTCGCGGCCATCGCCAAGGTTGCGGCGGCCTCGGTGGATGACATCGGTGCTGCGGCGATGAAGGCAGGGTCAAAGACGGCGGGGGTGCTGATCGACGACGCTGCGGTGACGCCGAAATACATCCAAGGATTCGAACCGGCGCGGGAATTGCCGATCATCTGGCGCATCTCACGCGGGTCTCTGATCAATAAGCTGGTCTTCCTGATGCCGGCGGCGCTGCTGATGGCTGCCTTTGCGCCTTGGCTGGTCTGGCCGCTGCTGATCCTTGGGGGGTGTTACCTTTGTTTCGAAGGCGCCGAGAAGATCGTGCATGTGCTGATGCCGCATGACGAGCATTCCGGCGGTCCGGATGGCAGTCACGATGTTGGCGATCCCACCCATCTGGAGGAGGCCAAGGTCAAGGGCGCGATCAAGACCGATTTCATCCTGTCCGCAGAGATCATGGTGATCTCGCTGTCCGCGATTGATGCGCCCAACTTCTGGATGCAGGCGGCGACTCTGGCCGTGGTCGCTGTCCTGATCACCTTCGTTGTGTACGGCGCCGTGGCGATCATCGTAAAAATGGATGACGTCGGTCTGTGGCTCAGCCGGGTCGGACGTCTGGGCATCACGCGGGGCATTGGCCGCTTTATCGTGAAGTTCATGCCCTGGCTGCTAAAGGCGCTGGCCATCATCGGCACGGCGGCCATGCTCTGGGTCGGTGGGTCGATCATCGTGCATTCCAGCCATGAAATGGGTTGGCACTGGCCCGAAGAAACCGTGCATCACGCCGCCGTTGCCTTGGGGCAGGGCAGCGCGGCACTGGAATGGGCCGTGACCGCCGGGATCGACTTTGTCATCGGGTTCCTTGTCGGACTGGTCCTGATTCCCATCGGCACCAAGGTGGTCGCGCCAATCTGGGCGCGGCTCTTTGGGGGAGACGCCGCAAAGGCGCACTGAGCGTACGTCATCGCCACAAAGAAAAACGGCGCGCCCACTTTGGGCGCGCCGTTTCTCATTTCATCTTGTGTCGGCAATCAGCGCGCGGTGGTCTGCTCGAACGCGGCGGTAAAGCCGGCCAGCGACATCGACAGGCTGACCGGCTGATCCGGTGCCAGCATCGGCACCAGCATAACCCGGGCAGAACTGCCAGCTTTGAACCGCTCGACATCGTCGGCAAGGAAACCGACACGGGCAAAGCAGCCCTGCGCGTTGCAGAACGAGTAATCGTACCGCTTTGCGTCGCGGGTATCGACCTGCACGGTCAGCTTGGCAGGAAGCAGAGTTTCCAGCGGCACGGTGAACACACCGGCGGCCACGGCCTGACCTGCGTCCTTGACCTTGAAGATATAGACGTCTGCCAGCTTGGTGCCGTCTTCGTCCTGCAGCAACTGGTACATCTGGCAGATTTCGCGGTCATCGGCGACCTTCAGACACTGCACGGTCCAGTCCTTGTGGACTTCTTTAACGTAAGGCTCGGGCACGTCGGCGGCAGCGCCGGCCGGCGGTGTCACCTGAACGGTCTCGCCCAGGTCGAGGCCGGAGCCCGCGGGCGGATCGCCGCCATCGGCGGACTGGGCGTATCCCGCTCCAGCGCCCAGCGAGGCGATCAACGACAAAAGGATAAGCGGTTTTTTCATGATGTCCTCTAAAATCCGGTCATTGGCTGTGGATCGATTAACATGCGTCAGACGCAGTGTCAGGGAAGAAATGGCGGCTGACGCAGGGTTGATGCGCGGATAGCCGCGAGTCGACCGCAACAGTGTCCCTGATCCTGGCCTGAAAGGGCTGAAAAGACGCGCGATTCGGACCAAAAAAAAGGAAAAGGGCCCGTAGGCCCTTTTCCATTTCACTCCCTGTCGGACCGGCCGACTTTGTTATTGTGGGGACGCTAGAAGAAGACTTGCGCGCGGTCAACAGGGATTCCCACGTTCTTTTCCAGCATTTCCAGATTTTTTCAGCACATAAAAAAGCCGCGCCCTAGGGCGCGGCCAGTCTGACAGGGAGGAAGTCTGTCCGGGGCAGGAGAGGACATGTTGCCCCGAACAGGAAACATACTGGCATCAAATGGTTAAGGATGTATGTTCCTGCCACGCGACCTAGGGAGAGAGTGCATGGGGAACGGAGTTTTCGTTGGCGGCGCCGGGGCAGATCATGCCGAAAAGCAGTATCTGGATCTGGGATATGCCAACCGGCACGGACTGGTCGCAGGGGCCACGGGCACGGGCAAGACCGTCACCTTGCAAATTCTGGCAGAGGGGTTTTCTGCCGCAGGAGTCCCGGTCTTTCTGGCGGATGTAAAGGGCGATTTGTCCGGTCTCGCGGTGGCCGGAACAGAGACCCACAAGCTGCACGGCGCATTTTCAGAGCGCAACGCAACCATCGGTTATGACGATTTCGCCTATGGGGCCTTTCCCGTCTGTTTCTGGGACCTGTTCGGTGAACAGGGCCATCCGGTGCGCACCACCGTGACAGAGATGGGGCCGTTGATGCTGTCGCGTCTCATGGACCTTTCCGAGGCGCAGGAGGGTATCCTGAACATCGCTTTCCGGCTCAGCGATGAAGAGGGCCTGCCGCTGCTTGACCTCGACGATCTGCGCTCGATGCTGGTCTGGATGGGGGAGCATCGTAAAGACCTGTCGCTGCGATATGGCAATATGTCGGTGGCCTCGATCGGGGCGATCCAGCGGCGTTTGCTGGTGCTGGAAAACGAAGGCGGCGACGGGCTGTTCGGCGAACCCGCGCTGGAGCTGTCGGACCTGATGCAACGCGCGCCGGACGGGCGCGGGCAGGTCAATATCCTCGCCGCGGACAAGCTGATGCACAGCCCGCGTCTCTATGCGACGTTCCTGTTGTGGCTGCTGTCAGAACTGTTCGAAGAACTGCCAGAGGTCGGCGATCCGGACAAGCCCCGGTTGGTTTTCTTCTTCGATGAGGCGCATCTGCTGTTCGACGGTGCGCCGAAGGCTTTGGTCGACAAGGTCGAACAGGTGGCCAGACTGATCCGTTCCAAGGGCGTGGGGGTCTATTTCGTGACCCAGTCACCGGACGACATCCCCGAAGATATCCTTGGCCAGTTGGGCAACCGGATTCAGCACGCCCTGCGTGCCTTTACCGCGCGCGACAGGCGGGCGCTGCGGCTGGCGGCGGAAACCTATCGTGACAACCCGGCACTGGACATCGAAGAGGCCATTCGCACGGTCGGCGTGGGCGAGGCAGTGACCTCTTTTCTCGAACGCAAGGGCGCGCCGGGCATGGCACAGCGCACGCTGATCCGCCCGCCGTCCTCGCAACTGGGACCGATCACATTGGCAGAACGGCGCGCGATCCTTGGTGCCTCGCCGCAGGCCGGGAAATACGACACGACGGTGGACCGCGATTCGGCCCATGAAATGCTGCGCGCGCGCGCCGAAAAAGCGGCCCGCGAGGCCGAAGAGGCGGAACGCGCAGAGGCCGAGGCAGAGGCGCAGGCCCGCGACCACAGCGCCGGACGGCGCTATTCCGGCACACGCGTCAGCCGGTCGACCTCAAAACCCGTGCGCCGCCGTGGCAAAAGCTTTGGCGAGGCGATGGGCGACATGGTGATGAAGGAACTGACCGGCACCACCGGCCGCCGCATTGTGCGCGGCGTGCTGGGCGGGTTGTTCCGGGGAAGGTGAGGGGGGACGGTGAGGGGGACTTGGTAGGCCCGGCAGGACTTGAACCCGCAACCAAGGCGTTATGAGCGCCCTGCTCTAACCAGTTGAGCTACAGGCCCACCGTGGCGCTCTACGTATCAGAGCGCCCCCGCGCGTCAAGCAGGCACGTTGCAGGGCGGCGCGCGATGCGCTAAGCGCGGGCGAAAATCGCGCGGCGTCAGGCCGGGCGCGTCAAGGAGATCCCGATGACCGATGGCAAGAACGGGCTGACCTATGCCCAGGCGGGCGTGGATATCGACGCGGGGAACGCATTGGTCGAGCGGATCAAACCCGCCGCCAAGCGCACCAACCGCAGCGGTGTGATGAGCGGGCTGGGCGGCTTTGGCGCACTGTTTGACCTTAAGGCCGCAGGGTTCACCGATCCGGTCTTGGTCGCGGCAACCGACGGTGTCGGCACGAAACTTCGGATCGCCATCGACACCGGCCACGTGGACGGCGTGGGTGTCGACCTTGTGGCCATGTGCGTGAACGACCTTGTTTGTCAGGGCGCGGAACCGCTGTTCTTTCTCGACTATTTCGCAACCGGAAAGCTGGAGGCAGAAACCGCCGCCCGCGTTGTCGAGGGCATCGCCGAGGGTTGTGTGCGCTCTGGCTGTGCGCTGATCGGCGGCGAGACGGCCGAGATGCCGGGCATGTACCCAGCGGGGGATTTCGACCTTGCTGGCTTTGCCGTGGGCGCGATGGAACGCGGCTCGGCGCTGCCGGCAGGCGTTGCCGAGGGCGATGTGCTGCTGGGGCTTGGCTCGGACGGGGTGCATTCGAACGGCTACAGCCTTGTACGCAAACTGGTCGAATTGTCGGGGCTGGCATGGGACGCGCAATGCCCGTGGGGCCACACCACGCTGGGTGAAGCGCTGCTGACGCCTACGCGACTTTATGTCAAACCGGCGCTTTCCGCGATCGGGGCAGGAGGCGTACACGCGCTGGCCCATATCACCGGCGGTGGCCTGACCGAAAACCTGCCCCGCGTTCTGCCTGACGGGCTGGGCGCTGAGATTGATCTGGATGCCTGGAACTTGCCGGACCTTTTTGCCTGGATGCGCGGCGTAGGCAGCATCAACGAGGCGGAGATGCTCAAGACGTTCAACTGCGGCATTGGCATGATCCTCGTCGTCGATCCCGAAAGCGAATATGCCATCGACGAACTGCTGACCGAGATGGGGGAGTATGTTCACCGTCTGGGCCGCGTGACCGCCGGCGAGGGCGTGACCTACAGCGGATCGCTTGGGTGAAACGGGTCGCCATCTTTATTTCCGGCGGCGGGTCGAACATGGTCCGTCTGGTTGAGGACATGGCCCGCGACAACCATCAGGCGCGCCCTGTCCTGATCCTGTCCAACCGCGCGGACGCCGGCGGACTGGCCAAGGCCGAGGCGATGGGCGTGGCCACGGCGGTGGTCGACCATCGACCCTTTGGCAAGGACCGCGCCGCGTTCGAGGCCGCGCTGCAAGAGGCGCTTGCCCCCCATGCGCCCGACATCCTGTGCCTTGCGGGATTCATGCGGGTGCTGACGGCGGGCTTTGTGACGCCGTGGGAGGGGCGGATGCTCAATATCCATCCCTCGCTCTTGCCGAAGTATCGCGGTCTGCACACCCATGCCCGCGCCATTGCGGCAGGCGATACAGAGGCGGGGTGTACCGTCCACGAGGTCACACCGGAACTGGACGACGGTCCGATTCTGGGACAGGCACGGGTGCCGATCCTGTCCGATGACACGCCCGACACGCTGGCCGCACGGGTGCTGGAGCAGGAACACCGGCTGTACCCGGCCGTGCTGCGCCGTTTTGCTGCCGGTGACCTGACGCCCGTCCTGTTTGATTGATCCTTGATTACCCTGGGGGCCACTTCCCTTTGCCCGGCAATCCTGTAGGATCGTGCGACGCGACGGGGACCAACACCAAAAGCAAAGTCGAATAACGCTTTATGCAGACAATCACCACGACCGATGAGCTCCGCGCCTTTTGTGAAGGCGCAGCAGAACACCCTTATGTCACCGTCGACACAGAGTTCCTGCGCGAACGCACCTATTATTCCAAGCTTTGCCTGATCCAGTTGGCGATGCCGGGGCGCGACGATGCGGACGCCGTTCTGGTTGATCCATTGGTCGAGGGGCTGTCTCTGGACCCGCTGATGGACCTGTTTCGCAATGAAAACGTGGTCAAGGTCTTTCACGCGGCCCGCCAGGACCTTGAGATTTTTCAGGTCGATCATGGTGTGATCCCGGTGCCGCTTTTCGACACGCAGGTTGCCGCCATGGTCTGCGGTTTTGGGGAACAGGTCGGCTATGAGACGCTGGTCAAACGCATTGCCAAACAGCCGCTGGACAAAAGCTCTCGGTTTACCGACTGGTCGCGCCGCCCGCTGACCGATGCGCAGAAAACCTATGCGCTGGCGGATGTCACGCATTTGCGCCAGATCTATGAATTCCTCTCCGCCAAGCTGGAGGAAACCGGCCGCGCGCGTTGGGTGGGCGAAGAACTGGCCACGCTGCTTGACCCGCAGACCTATGTGACAATGCCGCAGGACGCGTGGAAGCGGGTCAAGACCCGCTCCAACTCGCCACGGTTTCTCGCGATTGTGCGTGAATTGGCCGCTTTCCGCGAAACCTATGCGCAAGAGCGCAACGTGCCGCGCAACCGCGTCTACAAGGACGATGCGCTGGTCGAACTGGCCTCGACCAAACCGGCGACGATGAATGACCTTGGCGGCTCACGCCTGCTGCTGCGCGAGGCGCGCAAAGGCGCCATCGCCGATGGGATACTGGCCGCCGTAAAAGCCGGGCAGGAGTGCCCCAAGGAAGACCTGCCCAAGGTCGACAATGACCGCGACAAGTTGCAGGTGAACCCGGCGCTGGCGGATCTGTTGCGGGTGCTGCTGAAGGCCAAGACCGAAAGCTCGGGCGTGGCCTCCAAACTGATCGCCCCGGCCTCTGATCTGGACGCCATCGCCGCGGGTCAGCGGAATGTGGCGGCCCTTGGCGGCTGGCGTCGCGAAGTTTTCGGAGAGGACGCCCTGCGTTTGTGCGACGGCAAGATAGCACTCGCGGCCAAGGGCAAGGCGGTTGTGGTCATCGACCTCTGACAGGGGGTGTCAGCGTTTGACCGTGCGCACGTTGCGCGCACCTTTGACCCGGATTACCCGGACATCGCGCAACTGGTTGTCTGTCACCCAGACCGCCGCCGTATGCGTCCGCGAGGCGATAGGCCCCTGCGTACGGCGCGGTTGTAGTCCGCGAAACGCATAGGTCAGCGTCCCTGCTTGGCTTTCCTCTTCGACCTCGACCAGTTTCAGATCAAAGGCCTCAAGCTGATCGGCCACCGCCGTGGCGCGAATGATCGCCCCGCCGGGACGGCGCTCGACCACCAGTTCGGTGATCTCGCCCAGATCGCTGCCGCGATAGCTGGTGTCTTTTTCTTTCCGAAAGATCGATTCCTTGCGGCGCGGGATCAGCGGGTTGATCTCTGTATCAGAGGCTGCGGCCACCGGGGTCGACTGGCTGCGCCCGAACCAATTTATCGGGTTCAGGCGGCTGTCGCGGACGGTGCCGCAGCTGGTCAGAACCAACGCCGCGAAAAGGAAAACCGATACCGATTTGAACATGACAAGCCCCCAGCCAGATGTTCCAGAGGGTTAGCGCAGAACGACGCCGTTGAAAAGCACATCGCACGCGGTCGGGGGCTGGACCTTCGGCGCGACGCCGCCTAGGTCTTCGGCAAAAGGAGACGACACTATGGCGCAGGCGGATTTCGAAGAGGTGGTCGAGGATTTCGAGTTCCTGGAGGACTGGGAGGACCGCTATCGCATGGTGATCGAAATGGGCAAGGCCATGCCGCCCATGGAGAACGCCCTGAAGGTGCCCGCCACAAAGGTCGAAGGCTGTGCCAGTCAGGTTTGGCTGCATATGACGCCGGAGGCTGGCGCGTTTCATTTTCAGGGCGACAGCGATGCACTGATCGTCAAGGGCCTGATTGCTCTGCTGCACCGGCTGTATGACGGGCTGCCGATGGCGGATGTGTCGGCGGTGGATGCACGCGCTGAATTGGGCCGGCTGGGCCTGAACGAGCATCTGTCGGCGCAGCGCTCAAACGGGCTGCGCGCTATGATCGAACGGATTCGCAAAGAGGCCGGGACCTGAGCGCCAGCAGTTTAGTCGGCGCGTTCGGCAGTGGTTTCTGCAAGGGTCAACGCCCGCGCGACCATGTCTTCGGTGATGTAGGGAACAAAACTCAACCTGTCGCCAGCGCGGAAGGCGTCAAGGTATCCGGTCAGTCGCGTCACATCCCCCTGCAGACCCAAGGCCACAAGGTGATAAAGCGGCTGAGAGCCGACGGCGTCCGTGGGCAGATTTCGAAAACCTGCGTAAAGCGCGTCCAGATCGTGCCCCGCTGCCCATTCGATCAACCGGGCTGCCTCATCGGCAATCACCGTGGCGGTCACGTGCGGATGTTTCGCCCGGCGTCCGCCGCGAAGGATGAGGGGAACCATAGGGCGCGTATTCTGACTGCCGTCGACAGCCTGAAAACCTTCATCGAAACGCTGTGTGGAGACGTTCTCATGCAGCCGCAGAACCATGCTGTCCGGCAGTTGCGACAGATGCGGAATGACAGAAACGGTTCGGTCCGGCAGATCAAGATGAAGGCGGGCGTCTTGCCCGCGTCCAGTTTTCTGCCATCCAAGGGCCTGAAATGCCTGCAGGACGGCAGGTCGGGTGGTGAGTGGCACCGGGTTTCGATCCGGCCCCGAGCGCCTTCGAAACAACATCAGCCGTTGCCGGACCCGGTAAAGCGTGCCGCATCCGCTGCCGCGCGCCGGATCGCGTTGGATTTGTGCATCGTCTCCTGATACTCGGCCTCCGGGTCGCTGTCGTAGACCACGCCGCCACCGGCCTGAATATAGAGCTTGCGATCCTTCACCAGCGCGGTGCGCAGGGCGATGCACATGTCCATGTCGCCACCGGCGCTGAAATAGCCCACGCCGCCGCCGTAAACGCCGCGCTTTTCCGGCTCCAGCTCGTCGATGATCTGCATCGCGCGGACCTTGGGCGCACCGGACACTGTGCCTGCGGGCAGACCGGCCAGCAGCGCGGACAGCGCATCCTGATCGTCCGACAATTCACCGACCACGTTCGACACGATGTGCATGACGTGACTGTAGCGTTCGATGATAAATTGCTCTGTCGGGCGCACGGTGCCGATCTTGGACACTTTCCCGGTGTCGTTGCGGCCCAGATCCAGCAGCATCAGGTGTTCAGCGAGTTCCTTCTGGTCGGCCAGCAGGTCTTCTTCCAGCGCCTTGTCCTCGACCGGCGTCGCGCCGCGCGGGCGGGTGCCTGCAATGGGGCGAATCGTGACCTCATTGCCAAAGACCCGCACAAGGATTTCCGGGCTGGCCCCGATCACCTGAAAACCGCCAAAGTTGAAATAGAACATGAAGGGCGATGGGTTGGTGCGCCGCAGGCTACGGTAGAGCGCAAAGGGCGGCAGCGGGAAATCCTGCGTCCAGCGCTGCGAAGGCACCACCTGAAAGATATCGCCCGCGCGGATATAGTCCTTGGCCGTCTCGACGGCGGCCAGATAATCCGCATGGACAAAGTTCGAGACAGGTTCACCCAGTTCCACGGCATCACCCAGATCGCGGCTGGCCTGGGGCAGGGCGCGTTCCAGATCGCGCACCGCGTCCATGACCCGTTCCGCCGCCTGTGCATAGGCTGCCTTGGCCGACAGGCCGTCCTGCACCCATGCCGGCGACACCACCGTCACCTCACCCTTGACCCCGTCCAGCACCGCCACGACAGAGGGGCGCATCAGCAGCGCGTCGGGCAGGCCCAGCGGGTCCGGGTTCACATCCGGCAGATGTTCCACCAGCCGGATCATGTCATAGCCAAGATAGCCGAACAGCCCCGCTGCGGCCTGTGGCAGGTCCTCGGGCAGGTCGATTCGCGATTCCGCCAGCAGCGCGCGCAAGGCGGTCAGCGGCGCATCGCTTTGGGTCTCAAAGGCATCGGGGTCGAACCGCGCCATGCGGTTCAACCGACTGCTTTGACCGTGGCACTGCCAGATCAGGTCCGGCTTCATCCCGATGATCGAATAGCGTCCGCGGACCTCGCCGCCGGTCACCGATTCCAACATAAAGGCATCGCGCGCGGCGCCTGTCAGTTTCAGCATAAGCGACACCGGCGTGTCGAGGTCGGCGGCCAGACGGGCATAGACCACCTGGTTGCGGCCCGCCTGATACGCCTCGGCAAAGCCGTCGAAAGAAGGGGTCAGTTGTACCATGGTCTCACTGAAAGTTGGCGTGCACCGCGTTGATGGCTGGCTGGTCCAGATCGACGCCCGCGCGGGTCTGAATATCGGTCGACAGCGCACGGAACAGGTCCTGCGCCACGTCCTGCGCTGCCTGATCACGGAAAAGCTGTGCCAGTTGCTTGGCCTGTTCGCTGTCCTTGTCGACGTCAAGGACGTCGTCCATGCGCACCACAACGGCCAGATCGCCGGCCCGCAGCGCGCGGACCTCATTGGGTTTCATGTCGAACACCGCATCCAGGACCGGGCGGGGCAGGTCCGCGCCATAGGCCGTGCGGGTCAGCCCCTCTTCGGTCTGGGCGGCAAGGCCCGCGCCCTCAAAGGTCACGCCTTCGCCCAGCTCCGCAGCCAGCGATTCGGCCCGCGCAAAGAGTGCATCTACCTTTTGCGCACGACGCCAATCTGCCTGAACCCGCAACTCGACCTCCTCGTAGGGGAAGGGCGTGGGATCAAGAACCTCATCCAGCCGCAAGGCGAACACGCCGCCGTCGCCCAGTTGGGTGATGGCGGGATAGTCCGATATCTCTACCGCCTCTGCCGCGTCACGGAAGGCCGGGTAACCGGCGATGTCCTCGTCGTTCTCCCCGGTCCAGCCCAGTGTTCCCAGGTCCAGATCGGTGGAGGCGGCCAATTCGTCCAGCGTCACACCGGCGGCCATCTCATCGTCAAAGCTTTGTATTTGTGTGTCGATCACACGGCGGGCGCGGTCCAGCGCCAGCTCACCCCGCAGCGCCGGGACCGCGTCCTCGAAAGAGGTCAGTTGTGCAGGCAGCACCGCGTTGACACGGAACAGCGCCGGGCCAAGCGTCGTTGGTGCCGGACCAACCACTTGACCCACATCCGCACCAAAGACCACCTCGGCGGCCTTGCCAAGGTCGCCTTGGGTCACGTCGCCCAGATCGGTATCTGCCAGTTCCAACCCGCGCTCAATCACCAGATCCTCGAACGCCGCCTCGCCTGCATCGACCCGCGCCAGCGCGGCCTCGGCCGCAGCCTGATCGTTAAACACCAGCCGTTCCACCAGCCGCCGCTCGGGGAGGTCGAACTCTTCCTTGCGCTCGTCATAGGCGGCGCGCAGGCTGTCCTCGTCGACCTCGACGCTGTCCACGATCATCTCGGGCGTCAGCCAGACATAGGTCAGGCGCTTGGTCTCGGGGCGCGTGAAAAGGGCGATGTTGTCTTCGTAATGCGCGCGCAATTCTTCCTCTGTGGGGGCTGGCAGAACCTCTAGCTCGGTCTCGCTCACCTCGGCCCAGGTAAAGGCGCGGCGCTCTCCGGTATAGCTGATCAGAGTGTCGACATAGGTATCGGGCAGACGCACCCCGGCCAGAACAGCGCCCTGCAACAACGTGCTGGCGCTTTCGTCGCGCAGCTTTTCCTCAAAGCTGCGCTCGTTCAGACCCGCGCTGTCCAGCGTCAGCCTATAGGCGTCGCGATTAAAGCTGCCATCGACGCCCTGAAAGGCGCGGATCTTGCGCAGGTCTCCGGCAAGCCGTTCGTCGCCCACGGAAATCCCAAGTACGGAGGCTTCGTTTTCCAGTGCGGCGGTCACGACCAACTGGCTCAGCACCTGCTGGGTCAGACCCAGCGACTGCGCCTGCTGGAAACTCAACGCCTGACCGGTGCGCTCCTGAAAGTTGCGCATTTCGGCCTGCAACGCGCGAAAATAATCCGAGGTGGAAATCTCCGCCTCGCCGACTTTCCCGATAGAGCGCACAGTGCCCGAGAAATTGGTGGCACCAAAACCGCCCAGCCCCAACAGGAGCAGACCCAGAAGGCCCCAGACAAAGTACTTGCCGATACCGGATTTTTTCGCAGCCATGCCGCCCTCCCGAGAGTGTCTGCCCCTGTCTATTGTGCACCTTCCGGGGCTGCAAGGGGGCGATCGACCTGCGCCAACCGTCGGGCGAATTCGGCGATGCCGGCCCGGTCGGAATTGGCAAAGGCCACGCGGAACTGGCGGTCGCCGCTGCTGTCGCCCTCTGGCGTGAACATTGTGGCGGGCAGGATCAGGACGCCCGCCTCACGCACAAGGCGTGGTGCAAGCTGTGCGGAGCCTTCCGCAAAAGGGTGCTCGACATAGGCAAAATAAGCGCCACAGCCCAACAGCTTCCAACCTTTCGCCGCCAGCGGGCCAAAATGCTCTTCGATGGCCGCGCGCCGGTCGAGGATTTCATCGCGCTGTTCGGCCTTCCACTGGGCAAGATGTTCCAGCCCCCATTGCGCCGCGCTCTGTCCCAGCGAGGGCGCGCAGATCGCCACCGTGTCCTGAAATTTCTCGATCTGGTGCAACATACGCTCCGAGCCGACGATTGCACCGACACGATGTCCGGTCAGACGATACACTTTGGAGAAACTGTAAAGTTGCACCAGCGTGTCGTCCCATCCGTCCCGGGCCAGCAACCCATGCGGTGCCCCGCTGCGCGAGTCGAAATCGCGATAAGTCTCATCCACGATCAGCCGGATGCCGGTGTCCCGGCAAAGATCAAAGAACCCCTCCAGCACGTCAGCCGGGTACTCGACACCACAAGGGTTGTTCGGCGTCACCATGGCGATGGCGCGGGTACGCGGCGTGATCAGGGCGCGCGCCGCCTCGGGGGCAGGCAACAGGTCGGGTCCGCAGGGCAGCGGCACCGCCTTTACCCCGCTCATATCCAGCCACATCTTGTGATTGAAATACCACGGCACCGGCAGGATCACCTCGTCCCCCTCACCGCAATTTGCCGCGATCACGGCGGCAAAGGCCTGATTGCAGCCCGCGGTAATTGCCACCTGATTGGCGTCCACGGCACCGCCGTAATGCCCGGCCCACTCCTTGGCCAATGCGGCGCGCAAACCGGGCCGACCCAGCACCGGACCATAGGAATGGCTGGACGGATCTTCCATCATCTGGGCCATGGCGGCGCGCATGGCGGGCGGCGGCGGGTCGGCAGGTGCGGCCTGACTGAGGTTGATCAACGGCCTGTCAGCGGGAAACGTGACCCCTCGCAGCCAGCGCTGCGCCTCGGGTATCGGCGGAAAGAAGGTGGCTTCAGTGCGCGTGACCATGGCCTGATACTCCGTCTGGATATTTCTTCTGTCCAAAAGTATCCCGGGAGCGCGAGGGCAGGGCCCTCGCCGGGGGTTTGGGGGCAAAGCCCCCAAGAGTGAGAGTGCGCCGTCAGGCGCGCCTTTGGATCACGCCCTCAATCGTCGCCGCGATAGGGTTTGACGTATTGCAGTGCCATGTCCCACGGGAAAAAGATCCAGGTGTCCTGGCTCACTTCGGTGATAAAGGTCTCGACCTGCGGGCGGCCCTGCGGCTTGGCATAGACCGTCGCTACATGCGCCTTGGGATACAGGCTGCGCACCAGTTCCAGCGTCTTGCCGCTGTCCACCAGATCGTCGATGATCAGGATGCCTTCGCCGTCGCCCACCAGATCGGCGTCGGGGGATTTCAGCACTTCCGCCTCGCGGCGTTCATCGGCCTTGCCACCACCGGAGTGATAGCTTCGGACGCTGATCGTATCGACGGTGCGAATGTCCAGCTCGCGCGCGACGATCATCGCGGGGGCCATGCCGCCACGGGTGATTGCCACCACGGCGCGCCATGCGCCTTCGTCGGGCCCTTGACCCTGCAGACGCCAGGCCAGCGCGCGTGCATCGCGGTGCAGCTGGTCCCAGCTGACATGAAAGCCTTTTTCGTGCGGCAGGCGGTTGTCCATCCCTGTCTCCTCAGCTCAGCGCAATTTACAGTCCGAATGTGGCGAAGGGTCCGCCGAAAAGTTGGTTTCCGTCCCGATCCGCAATCCAGCACACGGGCATCGTCCTAGCGTCCCAGCAACAGGCGCAGGCCCAACGCGCCAAGCACCAGCGCGGCAATCCGGTCGATGACAGGCTTCAGTCGCAGATACCCGGCGCGCGCCCTCTGCGTCGACAGCAGGGCGGCAAAGGCACCATAAGCGATCAGTTCAACTGCGAAGTGGTTGCCCACCACCATCGCCTTGGCGGCCAGCGTCATGTCGGGCGGAAAGATCACCACCAGCACCGAAGCCGCAAAAAGCACCGACTTCGGATTGGCCAGATTGACCAGCATCCCGTCGACAAAGGCGCGTCCGTGCGGGCGCGGGCTATCGCCCACCGGCTGATGCGCATCGCGCCAAAGCGAGTAGGCAATCCACAGCAGGTACAGCGCGCCGACAACCTTCATGATGACAAACGCCGCCGGGAACAGGCGAAAAAGCACCTCCAGCCCCAGCAACGCCGCCCCGGTCCAGAGCGCCGCCATCAGGGCCAGCCCGCCACCAGTTGCAAACCCCACCGAAAACCCGCCCGAGATCGACTGGCGCAGTGCGAACAGCAGGGCAGGGCCCGGTGCCGCAAGAGCGGCCAACAAGGTCAGGTTGAAGGCGAGGAAGTGGGTCCAGTCCATGGGCGTCAGCCCTTGGACATGTCGGGCGCGTCCACCGCCTTCATGCCGACGACGTGATAGCCCGCGTCCACATGATGCGTTTCGCCGGTGACACCGCTGCCCAGATCGGACAACAGGTACAGCGCCGACTTGCCCACATCCTGAATGGTCACGTTGCGGCGCAGGGGCGAGTTGTACTCGTTCCACTTCATGATGTAGCGGAAATCGCCGATGCCGCTGGCGGCCAGCGTCTTGATCGGTCCGGCGCTGATCGCGTTGACGCGAATGCCGTCCTTGCCCAGATCCTCGGCCAGATACCGCACCGATGCCTCCAGTGCCGCCTTGGCCACGCCCATCACATTATAATGCGGCATGATGCGTTCAGCGCCGTAGTAGGTCAGCGTCACGGCGCTTCCGCCGTTCTTCATCATCTTTTCGGCGCGCTGCATCACGCTGGTAAAGCTGTAGACCGAAATATCCATCGTCAGTGTGAAATTGGATTTCGACGTGTCCACGTAACGACCGCGCAGTTCGTTCTTGTCGGAAAACCCGATGGCATGGACAACAAAGTCCAGAGTGTCCCACCGTTCCTTCAGCCCGTCAAAAAGCGCGTCGATCGACGCCTCGTCACCGACATCACAGGGCAGGACGATATCCGACCCCAGTTGACCGGCCAGCGGGTCGACCCGTTTCTTCAGAGCTTCGCCCTGATACGAAAAGGCCAATTCGGCTCCGGCGTCCGCGCAGGCCTTTGCGATGCCCCAAGCGATTGACTTGTCATTGGCCAATCCCATGATCAGGCCGCGTTTTCCCGCCATCAACTGGTTTGACATTGTCGCCCTTTCCGCCAGATCGTCGATTGAGCGACCTTTAGGGTATCGCTTGCGCACCATCAAGCCTGCCGTTGGCGCAAAACCGGCCTTGCATCCCGGGCGACACAGGCGGCATGTCCCGGCAACGAGCCAAAGGAGAGACAGGATGACCGACCGTAGCGGGATATTTGCCGGGGACGATCCGTTTGTCATCGCGCAGAACTGGCTGGCAGAGGCCGTCGAGAGCGAGATCAACGATCCCAACGCCATCGCCTTGTCGACCGTCGATGTGGACGGGTTGCCAAACGCGCGCATGGTCCTGCTGAAAGAGATCGAGGACGCCGCCTTTGTCTTTTACACCAATTATGAAAGTAAGAAGGCGCAGGAAATTGATCAGGCAGGCAAGGCGGCCTTTGTGATGCACTGGAAATCCCTGCGCCGTCAGATCCGGGTGCGCGGATTGGTGCAAAAGGAAAACGGCCCGCAGGCCGATGCCTATTACACATCGCGCTCTCTCAAGAGCCGGTTGGGCGCTTGGGCAAGCCACCAGAGCCAGCCGCTGTCCAGCCGCGCGTCACTGATGGCCGAGGTTGCGCGGATTACCGCGCGGCACGGAACAAATCCGGGGCGACCGCCGTTCTGGGGTGGATATCGCATCCTTCCTCTGGAGATTGAATTCTGGGCGGACGGCGCGTTTCGGTTACATGACCGTTTCAGGTGGTCTCGAAAGGATATGTCGACTCCTTGGGAAATTGTTCGACTGAACCCCTGAACCATCTGAAATAAAGTAAAAAATTCGCCGCTTGGCTACGAAAAACAATCAGGCACGAATGTCCCTCTGACACAAAAATGCCAATTGACCCGTCTTGCGTTGACGGTCGGCTTTGCTCCAAGACTCGGGGTGGGGATAAGTTGGTACAGTTGGAAACGGCGTTGACACACGAGGAAATAGAACAATCTGCGGTTGCGGGCCGGGTGAAGTGGTTCGATCCGGTCAAGGGATTCGGGTTTGTCATATCGGACGACGGCGGGCCGGACATCCTGCTGCATGCGAATGTGCTGCGGAATTTCGGCCAGAGTTCAGTAGCGGACGGAGCCGTTATCGAAATCACGGTTCAGCGAACGGACCGGGGGGTTCAGGCCACACAGGTCCTGAAGGTCGAACCGCCCGATACGCCTGACAGCGCACCGCTTGCGGATTTCGAGCAGATCGACCCGGCTGTGATGGCTCAGGCGGTCCTGCAACCGGCCCGGGTCAAATGGTTCGACAAGGCGAAGGGTTTCGGGTTTGCAAATGTGTTCGGAAAACCCGAAGATGTATTCATTCATATCGAAGTCCTGCGCCGCTCGGGACTCGCGGATTTGCAACCGGGCGAAGCCCTTGCCATCCGCGTCGTCGAGGGCAAGCGGGGACATATGGCGATGGAAGTGACTGCATGGGAAAGCGCCTTGTCGCGATGAGTTTGATGGCCGCGCTGGTTGCGTGGCCGGTTTTGGGTCAGGGCGATGGCTCTGTCATATTGGAACAGGAAGCCGCGCCGCCGCCGATGCCCAGAGCACCGGCAGCGGAGCCGCCCGCGCCGGTGGGCCCGGTGGCCGTGACGCCTGATCCGGCGGCACCGGATGCCGATGCGCCGGAGGACGGTGTGCCGGTGGCCAAGGCCATGGCGGATCCCGAACCGCCCGCGGAAGAAGTGCCCGCAGATCCGCCTTTGGCAAAAGCCCCGGACGAGGAGCCGGACGAGGTGCCACCTGCTCTGGAACCGATTCTGCCCATTGGCGATGAACCGATCGCAGATGCCGGTGTCGATCCCGCCGCCAAAGCCGACCCCGACAACCGGATCGGCGCGTGCCGGGATGATACGCTGTATGTCCGGGGCGATTTCGGCAAGGCGCGCTTTACCGTGGATGTGGTGCGGTCTGCCGAGGAACGGTCGAAGGGCCTGATGCACGTCGAGTTCATGCCCACCAGCAAGGGAATGCTCTTTGTCTATCCGGCGCCGCAGCCCGTCGCCTTTTGGATGAAGAACACTCTGATCCCGCTCGACATGATCTTTATCGATCGTCACGGGGTTGTGGTCAAGGTTCACCACAATGCCATTCCCGGCGATCTGACGTCGATTCCGGGCGGGGATCAGGTGCAGTTTGTGCTGGAGATCAACGGCGGCTGGGCCAAGCTGTTGCGCATCGAAGAGGGCGCGCAAATCCGCCATCCCGCGGTGCGCCGCGCGGCTTGGCCCTGCTGAGGTCAAAGAGGGCTTTTCAAAATCGTTTCGTGCGGATAAACCGCACGAGTCGTCGGGGCGTGGCGCAGCTTGGTAGCGCGTCTGTTTTGGGTACAGAAGGTCGTGAGTTCGAATCTCGCCGCCCCGACCATTTCTCTTTAGTCTAGTGTCTGTGGCCGCAGGATGCGGTAGCGCAGATGTTGATAGAGCCGATTTGATCGGTAAGCGCCGCTGTCATTCGCGGCGCGGCGAACGCGAGAGAATCGCTGAACACTAGATGTGGTGTGGCATGTCCACTGCGACGCGATTTGCAGGGTTGAACGTGATCCGGTTGCAACATTTCAAACTGCGCCAGAAGTTAATAGAAATTAACAAACATTCCGTCCGCACCTGAAGTTATCCACAAGCATTTGTGCATAAATCCCCGTCTATCCTTGAATTTCCGAGACTTGCTGCAAAGCGGGAAATGTTAACAAATCCGACCTGAATCAGACATGCCTACCTCCCCTAGTAGGCTGCCGCTTGGTCAACACAAAATATATGTAGATATTGTGAAAAACCCGTTGACGACTCTGGCTCAGGAAGGCCATCTTGTGCTGGCCGGTCGGGACATCCACTAGATGTAGTGGCTACCGGCAAGGGACAGACTAGCACAGCAGACACTCAGACGGGTCTTCGGACCGGAACCGCGTGGCAACCGCGGATGAGGTGCGGTTTTCCTTTGCCAACCCGCCGGCACGAAAAAACGGGACAGCACTTCAGGGGCAGTAGCGATGAAAATCGAAAGAAGGTTCACCAAATCGGGTCAGGACGCATACGCGGAGATCGACTTTGTCACCACCAAGTCGGAGATCCGTAATCCGGACGGAACCACGGTCTTTGCCCTCGACGCACTCGAAGTGCCGACAGGTTGGAGCCAAGTGGCCAGCGATGTGATCGCACAGAAGTATTTCCGCAAGGCGGGCGTTCCGGTCGAGCTCAAGCGCGTTCCCGAAGAGGGTGTGCCAGAGTTCCTGTGGCGCTCGGTTCCCGCAGCCAAGGACACGCCCCGCACGGGTGAGACCAGCGCGCGTCAGGTCTTTGACCGTCTGGCCGGGGCCTGGACCTATTGGGGTTGGAAGGGTGGCTATTTCACCACCGAGGAAGACGCGCAGGCGTATTTTGACGAGATGCGGGTCATGCTGGCCACGCAGATGGCCGCGCCGAACTCTCCTCAGTGGTTCAACACCGGTCTGCACTGGGCCTATGGCATCGATGGCCCCGGCCAGGGCCACTATTATGTCGACTACAAGTCCGGCAAGCTGACCAAGTCCAAGTCGGCCTATGAGCACCCGCAGCCGCACGCCTGCTTTATCCAGTCGGTCGCCGATGATCTGGTCGGCGATGGCGGCATCATGGATCTCTGGGTCCGTGAGGCGCGCCTGTTCAAATACGGCTCCGGCACCGGCACCAACTTTTCCTCGCTGCGCGCGGCGAATGAGCCGCTGTCCGGCGGCGGCAAGTCGTCCGGCCTGATGGGTTTCCTCAAGATCGGTGACCGTGCCGCTGGCGCGATCAAATCCGGCGGCACCACCCGCCGCGCCGCCAAAATGGTGATCTGCGATGCCGACCACCCGGACATCGAGGAATTCATCAACTGGAAGGTGAAGGAAGAGCAGAAGGTCGCCAGCATCGTCGCCGGCTCCAAGATGCACGAAAAGATGCTCAACGGCATTTTCGAGGCGATCCGCACATGGGACGGCACTGAAGAGGGCGCCTATGACCCCAAGGAAAACGATGCCCTGAAAAAGGCGATCCGCGCCGCCAAGCAGGCGATGATCCCCGAAACCTACATCAAGCGCGTGCTGGATTACGCAAAGCAGGGCTACGCCTCGATCGAATTTCCGACCTATGACACCGACTGGGATTCCGAGGCTTACGCCAGCGTGTCGGGCCAGAACTCGAACAACTCGATCCGCGTCACCGATGCCTTCCTCAAGGCAGTCCGCGAAGACAAGCCGTGGGAGTTGATCCGCCGCACCGACGGTGCAGTGGCCAAGACCATCAAGGCGCGCGATCTCTGGGAGCAGGTCGGCCACGCCGCATGGGCCTGCGCCGATCCGGGCATCCAGTTCCACGACACCGTCAACGCATGGCACACCTGCCCCGAAGACGGCGCGATCCGTGGCTCGAACCCCTGCTCAGAGTACATGTTCCTCGACGACACAGCCTGTAACCTGGCGTCGATGAACCTGCTGACCTTCCTGCACGACGGCAAGTTCGACGCCGAGGGTTACATCCACGCCACCCGCCTCTGGACGCTGACGCTGGAAATCTCTGTGACGATGGCGCAGTTCCCGTCCAAGGAAATCGCGCAGCGCAGCTATGACTTCCGCACGCTGGGCCTTGGCTATGCCAACATCGGTGGCCTGCTGATGAACATGGGCTTTGGCTATGACAGCGACGAGGGCCGCGCGCTTTGTGGGGCGCTGACCGCGATCATGACCGGCACCGCCTATGCCACCTCGGCCGAGATCGCCGGAGAACTGGGCGCGTTCCCGGGCTACACTCGCAACCGCGAGCACATGCTGCGGGTCATCCGCAACCATCGCAACGCCTCTTATGGCGCGTCCGAAGGCTATGAGACCCTTGCAGTCAAGCCGGTTCCGCTGGATCTGGTGAACTGCCCGGATGAGACGCTGGTGCACCTGTCCATGTCCGCATGGGACGAGGCGCTGAGCCTTGGCGAAAAGAACGGCTATCGCAACGCTCAGGTGTCCGTCATCGCGCCCACCGGGACCATCGGTCTGGTCATGGATTGCGACACCACCGGCATCGAGCCCGACTTTGCGCTGGTGAAGTTCAAAAAGCTGGCCGGTGGCGGGTACTTCAAGATCATCAACCGCTCGGTTCCCGGCGCGCTGGAGCATCTTGGCTACACTTCCAGCCAGATCGAAGAGATCATCGCCTATGCGGTGGGCCATCAGACGCTGGGCAACGCGCCGGGCATCAACCACACCGCCCTGATCGGTCACGGCTTTGGCCCTGCGCAGATCGAAAAGATCGAAAGCGCGCTGGCCTCGGCCTTTGACATCCGGTTTGTGTTCAACCAGTGGACGCTGGGCGAAGCGTTCTGCCGCGACGTGCTGGGCATTCCCGCCGAAAAGCTGACCGACCCCAGCTTTGACCTGCTGCGCCACCTTGGGTTCTCCAAGGCCGACATCGAGGCCGCCAACGACCATGTCTGCGGCAGCATGACCCTCGAAGGGGCACCGCATCTCAAGGACGAGCACCTGACCGTCTTTGACTGCGCCAACCCCTGCGGCAAGAAGGGCAAGCGTTATCTCAGCGTCGAAAGCCACATCCACATGATGGCGGCCGCCCAGTCGTTCATCTCTGGCGCGATCTCGAAGACGATCAATATGGCCAACGATGCCACGATCGAGGATTGCCAGAAGGCCTATGAACTGTCGTGGTCGCTGGGGGTCAAAGCCAACGCGCTGTACCGTGACGGATCGAAACTGTCGCAGCCGCTGGCCGCCGCCCTTGTCGAAGATGACGATGACGCCGCCGAGATCCTCGAATCCGGCAATCAGACCGAAAAGGCCCAGGTTCTGGCCGAAAAGATCGTCGAAAAGGTGGTCATCAAGGAGATCGTCAAATCGCAGCGATCCAAGATGCCGGAACGCCGCAAGGGCTATACCCAAAAGGCCATCGTTGGCGGCCACAAGGTCTATCTGCGCACCGGTGAATACCAAGACGGCAACCTTGGCGAGATCTTCATCGACATGCACAAGGAAGGCGCTGGCTTCCGTGCGATGATGAACAACTTTGCCATCGCCGTCTCTGTCGGTCTGCAATACGGCGTGCCGCTGGAAGAGTTCGTCGACGCCTTCACCTTCACCAAGTTCGAACCGGCGGGCATGGTGCAGGGCAACGACAGCATCAAGAACGCGACCTCGATCCTTGACTACATCTTCCGCGAACTGGCGGTCAGCTATCTGGACCGCACCGATCTGGCGCATGTCAAACCCGAAGGCGCGTCTTTTGACGACATCGGCCGGGGTGAGGAAGAAGGCGTTTCCAACCTCAAGGAACTGTCCGAGAGTGCCGCGACCCGGTCGCTGGAAGTGCTGAAGCAGATCAGCTCGACCGGCTACCTGCGCAAGCGGATGCCGCAGGAACTGGTGGTGCTGCAAGGGGGACAGGCCACCGTGGCGCTGGAGGCCGGAACCGACGCCGAACAGGTGCTGCGCACGCTGGTGCCCGCCACCGCTGCGGGGCCCAAGACCAGTGTGTCGTCCACGTCGACCATTGCGATCAGCACCGCCGTGACCCGCGCCAAGATGCAGGGCTACGAGGGTGAGGCCTGCAACGAGTGCGGCAACTACACGCTGGTGCGCAACGGCACCTGCATGAAGTGCAACACCTGCGGCGGCACCTCGGGCTGTAGCTGAGTTAACGGGGCAGGGCGGTTGCGCCCTGTCCCCTGAGACACCCCTAGGGGGGGTGATGCGGGGCCCGTTGCCAGGGGCCCGCGTGGTTAGGGTGGCACATGGGAGTCCCGTCCCGCCATCCGGTCCAGGGGTCGGTGCGCCGACCCCAGACGCAGACAAGGCCGCAGGCAAAAACAAACCTCGGGCGGTGAAACATACGAGCCTTGTCAGCGAAACTCAGAGCGTCCCTCCCCGGGGCGCTCTTTTTTTCGTGGGCAGGACCGACTCGGGGTCTTGCCCGCCAGCGTTGATTCTATGCTTCACGACTCTCCAAAAAGTTCCCTCGGATCGGTATTTGTGCAGCGGATGGGCGGCACCGCGCCGGGGCGGCAGGTGGCAAAGCGCGGCTTCCCGCCCGGTCCGATTCAGCGGCCTTGCTCCGCTGATGGTCCCGGCCAAATCCGGCAACCCTCCGCGCGAAAACGCCTTTGCGCCGACTGGGGGATGCGGAGGGCAAAAATCACCTCCACCTTGCGGGTACTTTCAAACCACCACTCACGGAGGAAAGAACATGAAAGCCACTCTCTTCACCACCGCAGCCGTTGCATTGCTCGCCGTGCCTGCCTTTGCGCAGGACGACATGGTCGGGCCGGACACCGATGGTGACGGCCTTGTCTCGCTGGTCGAGGCGCAGGCGGCCTATCCGGACATGTCGCAGGACGACTTTGCCCAGGCGGACACGGATGGTGACGGCTTCCTTGGGACCGAAGAGATGGAGGCCGCGATGGCCGCCGGTCTGATCCCCGCTCAAGACGGCGGCTGACCCGTCCTCTTGCGCCTCGCCGTCGCATGGGCGGCGGGGCGCGCCTTAAAGGACGGCAGGTCTTGCCGTCGGGATGAGGATCAGCGGAATTCGATCCGGCAGTTCACCAACTCGCCAAAGATCGTGCGCTGACAGACGCGGACTCGTTGGCCCTGCGGTTCCGGCTGCGGGTCGGGGTTCTGAGCGACAGGTCGGTTGAAAACCGGAGCAGGGGCGTTTTGCACGCGCTGGCGCTCTGCCTCTTCGCGGAGCTCTTCTTCAAGGAATTCAGCGTATTGCGTCTCACTTTGGCGCGCCAGAACATCGCGTTGCGCACTGTCCAGAAACCCGGTCGCATCAAAGCCGTTGCTGTCCTGCCAGTCCCGCAATGCTTGCCGGGTGCCCGGACCAAAGATCCCGTCCGCGCCCAGTGTGTCAAAGCCCAACAGCGTCAGACGGTTCTGGATTTCCTGCCGGTCGTCAAAGCGTAGGTCCATCAGCGCCTCGGTGCCCGCCGTGGTTCTGGGCAGATCTCCCACCGCATCCACGATGATCGAGGCACTGGCATCCGCCGATGCCATCTTGCGCGCTTCCTGCAGGGTCTGATCCGCGGGGATCAGTTTCCAGAAGTCGCGGAACAGAAATTCACGCCATTCTTCGGGCACCAGCCTGACGTGGACCTCCCGCAGGCGCGGGTTGCCACCAGTGGTCCATTCCTTGCTCATCCGCAGTTTGATCGATGCCGCCGGTCCGTCCGCAGTGGCGGGGGCCGAGGTCAGTTCCACCTGACAGCCAATCCACGATGGCACGCCGTCCACGATGGCCTCGACCAGATAGGTGGCCTTACGGTGCGCCGACGCGCCGCTTTCGCGCAGGACCCGGTGATCATAAATCGATTGATCCGGACGCGAGGTTTCGGGATCGAAATCCGCGTTCTCGCGGATGCAGGCGCGCGTCACCATTTCGTCGCCCAGACTGCTGGGAGCCTCGAACCCCTCCAGCCGCAGGCCAAGGGCGCGCGCCTCGTCAACCCGGTCGACATAGAGGATATCGCTGTCCTGAAGGGCCATGACCTTGGACGCGAAATCCGCCGACATCTGGAACTTGTCCATGCGGGCGGTGATCTCGCTTGCGGATTTCAGCGCCGCAGCCATCGCGGACTGTGTCTGACCATCGGCGTATTGACCGGCGTCCAGCACCCGCGCCAGCGATCCGAACCCCAATTCGGCGTTCAGATGCAGGCTCTTGTTCGGTTCCGGCTGGCGGCCCTTGCCCGGTGTGCTGCCGCCCAGAAAGGCAAAGGCGCAGGAGCTGAGGCAGGCCGCGCCATCGTCGACGGCGGTCGGGATGCCCCGGTCATACAGGTAATCGGCAATCCGGATCGCCTCGGCAAAGGACCCGCCCGCGCTGTCCAGACACAGCGGCCGGGTGCCGCTGGCAAAACTGCGGGCGTCCAGCGCGCGGATCTTGTCGAGGTCGCCGGTGGCGATCTCTCCGGTCAGTGTCGCGGCGCAGTCGAAATGTTTGCCGGTTGTCGTCTGGATGTCACCGGCCTGTGCCGGGACCGGCGCAAAGACCGCGCCGCACATCAGCGCGGGCAGGATGGATCGGCGGATTAGGGCAGCTGTCATCTTCACTCTCCATACCTGTCAGCAGAACGACACGACGACTCATAGCCCGTTGCGGCCAGCGATCAAAGCTTGGGGAGGTCGGTTCGCCCGGGGTGCGGTAGCGGTGCAACCCTTTTGCGGGGCGCTTGCAGGCGGTGCGACCCGCCAGACAGGTCTTTGCGTCCCCGTCCCGGAGGTGATCCGAGACCTCCACCCTGTGGATGCCGGGCAGGTTAGATTCGTAATTTCAGGTGAGAAGTGTCGCGTAATGATTTGAATTTAATGCTGCATTTCGCAATGCTTTTACGCGCGGATCAAGACCGCGCGACATAGCGATCCCGGCGATGGTTGATTGTCACCATCAGGTTCAGGATCACGGCCCCCAACAAAGAGACCGCAACCACCTGCCAGTCAAAGATCGCCAACGCCAGTGTGAAAACCGCCAGATCAAAGCCCAACTGCACCGTTCCAGCCGGAATCCCACGCGTATCCTGCAACCACAGCGCGACAATCCCGACACCGCCCAGCGTCGCCCCGTGCCGAAACAGCACGATCAGACCCAGCCCCGAGAGCACGCCCGCCAGCACCGCACTGACCGCCGGGTGTACCGGCTCCAGCCGCAGCAGACCGGGCAGCAGTTCGGTTTGAGCGGACATCAGGCCCACAGCGACAAAGGTTTTCAGCGTGAACCGCCAGCCGATTTGCCGGATCGCCAGCAGGTAAAACGGCAGGTTCAGCACAAAGAACACCGCTCCAAAGGTCCAACCTGACACATAGCTTGTGATCAGGGAAAGCCCGGCAATCTGCCCGGTGATCAGGCCGCTCGCCTTGAGAAACATCACCGCCAGCGCCATCAGGCATGTCCCCACCAATAGCCCAAGGACATCTTCCCACAGGCTGTGGCGGTCGGCGGGGGGCAAGGTGAGCAGCGTCATGCGGTTCCGATGCCCTGCAAACGGCTTGAAAGGCAAGCATTGGGGGCGCAACTCCGCTTTGCGCCCCCGGCAATGCTCAGCAAAGCGGCATCAGCCCGCCAGCGCCTTGTTCAGGTTCTCGTCGATTTTCTCAAGGAAGCCCATGGTGGTCAGCCAACCCTGATCCGGCCCGACAAGCAGCGCCAGATCCTTGGTCATTTGACCGGATTCCACTGTCTCGATAATCACCTGCTCCAGCGTTTCGGCGAATGCGCGCAGCGGCGTGTTGTTGTCCAGCTTGGCCCGGTGCTTCAGCCCCCCGGTCCAAGCATAGATCGAGGCGATCGAGTTGGTTGAGGTCGATTGCCCGTCCTGATGCTGGCGATAGTGGCGGGTGACCGTGCCATGCGCGGCCTCAGCCTCGACGATCTTGCCATCGGGGGTCATCAGCTGGCTTGTCATCATCCCAAGGCTGCCAAAGCCCTGCGCGACGGTGTCGGACTGTACGTCGCCATCGTAGTTCTTGCAGGCCCAGACGAATTTACCGTTCCATTTCAAAGCACATGCAACCATGTCGTCGATCAGACGGTGCTCATACCAGATGCCCGCTGCCTTGAATTTTTCCTCAAATTCGGCCTCGTAGATCTCTTGAAACAGGTCCTTGAAGCGTCCGTCATAGGCCTTGAGAATAGTGTTCTTGGTCGACAGATAGACCGGCCAGCCCAGATCCAGACCATAGTTCAGCGAGGCGCGGGCAAAGTCGCGGATCGACGCGTCCTGATTGTACATGCCCATGTAAACGCCTGCGTCCGGCGCGTCATAAACCTCGCGCTCGATGACCTCGCCATTGGTGCCTTCCCATTTCATCGTCAGCTTGCCAGCGCTGGGAAAATGGAAATCCGTCGCCTTGTACTGATCGCCAAAGGCATGGCGGCCTACCACGATGGGATCGGTCCAGCCCGGCACCAGACGCGGCACGTTGCGGCAGATGATCGGTTTGCGGAACACCACGCCGCCAAGGATGTTGCGGATCGTGCCGTTGGGTGATTTCCACATCTTTTTCAGGCCGAATTCCTCGACCCGCTGTTCGTCCGGTGTGATGGTGGCGCATTTCACGGCGACACCGACCTCCTTGGTCTTTTCGGCGGCGTCGATGGTGATCTGGTCCTCAGTCCGGTCGCGTTCTTCGATGCCTAGATCGTAGTAGAGCAGATCAATATCCAGATAGGGCAGGATCAGTTTTTGCTTTATGAAATCCCACATGATGCGGGTCATCTCATCCCCGTCCATTTCCACAATCGGGTTGTCGACCTTGATCTTTGTCATGATGCGCCCCTTCGGCATTGGGTGACTCGTCCCTGTCATAGCGCTTTTCTGCGGGTGCGAGAATGCGGTATGCAAAGGTATACCATAATAAATCGATATGCCGGGGCAAAGGCCGCCTTTGGCGCGATTTTAGGCAATAATTTTTGAGCATTAATCCGTGGGTAAGGGCCCCGGCGCTACCCCGTGGTCACAAGTATCGGCCGGAGAGACTTTTAATGAGTGGCCCCATATCGTTCCTGGATCGGTTTGACGGGCGCTGGCTTGCGACCAGCGTCAACCTGCTTTTTGCGCCGCTGGCCCTTGGGGTTGTCTGGCTCTCCGGGCAGACCTTTTCCCCTGTGCTGCTATTCGGCTTGCCATTGGCGGCCGGTTGCGCGGTGCTTGCGTGGCGTTTGCCGGGCATGTCGGGCGATGCCCTCATCGCCACCATGCTGATCACGCAGGCGATCCTGCTGTCCGTACAGTTTGCGGGGCACCCGTGGCAAACCGAAACCTATGTCATCTTTTTTGCTTTGCTGGCAATTGTCTCGACCCAGCGGCGTGTCCGTGTGTTGATCTGGGCCTGTGTTATGACATCCGGCTTTCTGCTGACGGCGGCGTTATTCTGGCCGACGCAGGGGCTGGCCATGGGCGATAACGGCGCAGCACTGTTGCGCAGTGGGCTACAGGTGGCTCTGGTCGCGCTCGAAGGTGGGGTTTTGGGTGTTGCGATACTGCAGCGACGCAATTCACGCGCACAGATCAAACAGGCCGCATCCCGGCTGGAGGTAGAGCGCCGGATTGCCGCCGACGCCCAGGCAGAGGCGGAAGCGGCGCAGCGCACCTCGCAAATGGTCATCGACGGGGTCCGTGTCGCGCTGTCACGCCTCAGCGGGCGGGACATGACTTGTTCCATTGCGCTCCCCTTTCCCGCCTCGCATGAGATCATGCGTCAGGATTTCAACACCACGGTTGAGACGCTGCGCGATGCGTTTCTGAGTTCCAGCGAACTTGCCGGATCACTGACCGACGATGCTCAGGTTCTGGCGCAAAAGATGATGGAGATGTCCGGGTATTCCGAACAACAGACGCGGCGATTGTCCGACATGACAGAGGCCGCTGCGCAGCTTTTGCAAAAATTGTCGGTGACTGTGGAAGAGGCCGGTCAGGCCGCCACGGCAACCGGACAGGTCCACAGCAGTGCAGAACAGATCGATACGGTGACCTCTCAGGCGGTTTCGGCCATGCGCGGGATTGAGGACAGCTCGCGGCAGATTTCGCGCATCGTCGACCTGATTGACGACGTTTCCTTTCAGACCAATCTGCTGGCGCTCAATGCCGGGGTTGAGGCGGCGCGCGCCGGGCCATCGGGCAAGGGATTTGCGGTGGTCGCTAGCGAAGTCAGGCATTTGGCCCAAAGCACGTCAGAGGCTGCCGCCGGGATACGCAAGCTGATCAGCCATAGTCGCGAACAGGTCAAAAGCGGGGCGGAACTGGTGGATGCGGTCGGGCACAGCGTTACGGAGATCCTCAAGACAGTGACACGGGCAAGGGCGCTCACAGACACCATTTCGGCCCGCAATTCCGAACTTGTCGGGGCCGTGGAGGCGTTGAATAGCAATATCTGCGCTGCGGATCGGCAGTTTGTACAGGCGGTTGAAACGGGGAAACAGTTGTCCGCCCGGTCGCGCAAGATGACCATCGCCTCCAAAAAGCTGACCTGCGACATAGAGGCGTTCACCTTTACCGAGGCCGATCTGATCCGCGGCATGTCAGAGGCGTAGAGCGGGGTCTTAGTCTGCTGCGGCCTCGGCTCGGCGCATCGCCCCCATCAGCACCAGCCCTGCGATGGCAAAGATCAGTACGCCCAGCGTAAGTGGGACCGCCGTGCCGTTGAACAGCAGGCCGACCGGGACCGCCAGCAGCACCGCCGCCACCGTGGCAATGAACCCGATGATCGAGGCGGCCATGCCCGCGATATGCCCCATGGGTTCCATCGCGATGGCGTTCAGGTTGCCTATGGTCAGGCCAGCCTGAAAAAATGCCATGAACTGCCAGAAAAAGAACATCGCAAACAGCGCGTTCCCTGCCAATCCCGCGACCAGAGCCGCCAACATAACACCGCTGACGATGATCTGAATGCCCAACATCAATGACACCAGACGCCGCATTCCAATCCGCATCACCAGCATGGCATTGGCCACGCTCCCCGAGGCGGACAGTAGCGCGGTTGCGCCGAACCAGATCGGAAAACTCTCGGCCCGGTCGAACACGCTCTCATAGATCGGCTGGATGCTGGAAATCGTGGCAAACAGCATCCCGAACACTAGGCTTTGCACCGCGATGGACAGGCGCACCACCGGGTTGGCCAGCATTTCACGCGTGGCCGACAGCAGCGCCGCCGTACTGAACGGACGCCGCGCGTCGTGCGGCAGTGTTTCGGGCAGGCGCAGCGCCAGCCAGACGCTCAGTACGCTTGCGAAGATCACGAAGGCCCAGAAAATGGCCGGCCACCCGGACACCGCCATCAGACCCGCACCGACGCTGGGCGCGATGGCGGGGACCAACGTGAAGACAATCATCACAAAGGACATGATCTGCGCCATCTGCCGCCCGACAAACAGATCGCGGATGATCGCCATGGCCACCACCCGAGGCCCGGACGCACCCAGACCCTGAAACAGCCGCGCGGCCAGCAGCAGGCCAAGGCTGTCGGCCTGCGCCGCCAGTCCGGCGGACACGATGTAGAGCGCGCAGCCTGCCAACACCACGGGCCGGCGCCCAAAGGTGTCAGACAACGGCCCGGTGAACAGCGTGCCCAGCCCCATGCCCAGAACAAAGATCGTCACAACCAGTTGCACTTGATTGGGGACCTGCGGGCTAAGCTCCGCAGCCATGGCGGGCAGGGCCGGCAGCATGGCGTCGATGGAAAAGGCGATGGTCGCGGCCAGCATCGCCATCAGCGCAATAAGCTCGACACGACCGGGCATGGTGGACTGGGTGGCCGCGTTCCTCAGTCGGGCGTTTTGAGAGGTGTCCCGTGGAGAGTGCATTGCGACCTCGGATACTGGTCCGCCGCCCTTAACACGCCCGCCGAGGGAGGAATAGATCAACCGGTGGTGTCGGGTGGATCATCTTCATTCGCTGGCGGTTGTGCGTCCTTGTCATGCCCCAGACGCGCCACCAACCATTCGGTGTGTTCTTCGCGTTTGCGCATGGCGAAGACACCGAACTGCTGGATCGCCACCGCGAAAATCCCAAGACCCAGCAGGATAAAGACCGTCGTCCCGATCTTTCCCGCCGGGGTCGCCGGCACCAGTTCGCCGTAGCCGACCGTCGAGAGGGTCACCACGGAAAAGAAATAGGAATCGAGCCAGCTCCACCCTTCGACATAGCGAAAGAACACTGTGCCAAGGGCGATAATCAGCGCCAGTGTCAGGAACAGGGTCAGGAAACGCAGTCTGGTCATGCGGCGGGATCGGCCCCCGCGCGCAGTTCCTCGATCACCCGTCGCCACAGGTCTGGCGGCTGCGCCCCGGGGACGGCGTGGCGGCCCGCAACGATGAAGGTGGGGACAGAGTTGATCCCCATGCCCCGCGCCGCGGCATCGCGCTCGACGATCTCTTTCCGGTCTTCGTCCGACCGCAGCAGGCGCAGGATCAGGCTGGCGTCCATGCCCTGATCGTCGGCCACGTCGGCCAGCACCTCGACGTCCCCAATGTCGCGCCCTTCGACGAAATAGGCCCGGAACAGGGCAGAGACGACAGCCGTCTGACGCCCTTCGATCTCGGCCCAGTGGATCAGACGATGCGCGTCCACGTTGTTCGGCGTCTTGGCGATCTTGTCGAGATGCAGGGTCAGCCCGGCCGCCTCGGCGTTTTCGTGCACCGGCAGATAGGCCTGAACAGCGCCTTCCTTGCCGCCGAATTTCGTTTCCAGATAGGCGCGGCGATCCATGCCCTCGGCGGGCATGTCAGGGTTCAGCATGAACGGCAGCCAGCGGATCTGGAACGGGTGATCCGGGTAATCCTGCAGCGCGCGGTCAAGATGCGCCTTACCGATGTAGCACCACGGGCAGATAGGATCGGAAAAGATGTCGAGCTGGATCATGGGGGGCCTCGTATTTTTTACCTAGATGGCACGCTGTCGGCGCAGAGTCGAATTTTCGTCGAAAATTCGTCTCTCCTAGCCGATCACATGCGCCTTGAGCCGGTTGCGCAGCAGTTTGCCATTGGGATTGCGGGGCAGGGCATCGACGCGCACAAAAGTACGCGGGCATTTGTAGCGCGCCAGCCGGGCGGCGGCCTCGGCCTTGAGCGCATCCTCATCAAGTTCCTGATCAGCCGTGTAGAAGGCAGCCACGATGCGCACGTCTTCCTTGACGGCGATGTCCGTCACCGCCAGTTCGATCACCCCCGGCAGGCCGGCCAGCGCCGCCTCGACCTCTAGCGGCGAAACGCGGTAGCCACCGGCGTTCATCATGTCGTCGTTGCGGCCGAGATAGGTGATATGTCCACCGGCATCCATCGTCCCGCGATCGCCGGTCAGGAACCAGTCACCGCTGAACTTTTCCGCCGTGGCCTCTGGCGCGCCGACATAGCGTAGCATCAGGCCGGGGTCCTTGCGGTCAACGGCGATGACGCCTTCGGTGTTCAGCGGGCCGGGCTTTCCGTCGGCGTCTAGGATCGCCACCCGTCGCCCGCTCTGGGGGCGGCCCAGAGTGCCCGGAACGCCCGGCACGCTCGGCGCGGCGGAGATGAAGGTGGAACATTCCGACATGCCGTAGGCCTCATAGATCTCTGTGCCGGTTGCTGAGCGCCAACTGTCGCGCAGCGCGGTCGACAGCTTTTCACCCGCCGCCAGCCCATGTCGCAGGGCGGGCATCGGGGGGATCGGGAACTTCAGCATCTGCCGGTAGACGCCCGGAGCCGCGGCAAAGATCGTCGCTTCGAACCGTTTCATCAACAGGGCCAGTTGCGCGGGATCGCTGCCAGCGGCGGGGATCAGTGCGGTGGCGCCGCGTGTCCAGGGGTCCATCAACCCGGTGCCCAGCGTGTAGGTCCAGTTAAACGCCCCGGCGTGCAGCAGCCTGTCCTCGGCGTTCAGGCCGTACCAGCCGTCCATCATCATCTGCCGCGCCCAGATCGCGCGGTGCGCATGGCCCACCGCGCGCGGCGTCCCGGAGGTGCCAGAGGTGTAGATGATATAGGCCAGCCGCTCCGGGTCGCCCTGCGCATAGTCGGCGGCGGGCAGATCATGCCAGGCCTCATAGGTTTCTGGTCCGAACACAGGCAAATCCGTATCCGGGCAGGGGACGTTTTCGGCACGAAGTATGGCCTTTGGGGCTAGATGGTCGATGATCTTGGTCACTTCCGGCGCGGTTAGCTGTGACGAGGTCGGAACCGGCACGATGCCTGCGGCGATGGCGCCAAGGTAGGCGATCGGGAAATCGACCGTATTGCCCAGCCGCATGAGCAGGATGTCTCCGGGGACAAGCCCCGCCTGCAGCAATCCGGTAGCGGTGCCGCGCACCGCCGCTGTCAGCCGACCGTAGGACCAACGCTGCGCCCCGGTCGGACGCACCACCGCCAGCGCGATCTTGTCGGGCACGGCAGCGCCAGCAGCCAGAACATGGGCGGCCAGGTTGAAGTTGGTCGGGCAGGGGGCACAGGGCCCCTCATCAAAGAGCGAATGGGTCATGGACATGAACCTTCGCCTAGCCCGCTGCGCCCCGGCCTGCAAGAGGCGCGCTTGCAACAGCCCGGACCGCATCCTATAGCACCTGACTATGTCGCGAGATCCCAAATCCCTGATCCGCATCGCCCGCGAGTCCGGCGATGCGCCCCAGCCAGAACCGCTGGACCTTGGCCACCGCGTGCGCGAATTGCGCAAGGAGCGCAAATGGACGCTGGAACAGGCTGCCCGTCAGGCGGGGCTGGCCCGGTCCACCCTGTCCAAGATCGAGAATGGGCAGATGTCGCCCACCTACGATGCGCTGAAAAAGCTGGCCGTGGGGTTGGAGATTTCGGTTCCGCAGCTATTTACGCCGCCGCAGCAGGAAAAGGTCAATGGCCGGATGGCAGTGACCCGCTCGGACGAGGGGCAAAGCCATGCCACCGCGACCTATGAGCATGAATTGCTGGCCGAAAGCCTGACGCGCAAAAAGATGCTGCCGTACCGGGCGCGGGTCCGGGCCCGCAGCATGGAGGAATTCGACGGCTGGGTGCGCCACGATGGCGAGGAATTTCTTTATGTCCTGACCGGCGTCGTCAAGCTGTTCACCGAGTTCTACGAACCCATCGAGATGAAGCGCGGCGACAGCGCCTATTACGACGCGACCATGGGGCACAACGTCGTGTCGGTTTCCCCCGAGGACGCAACGATCCTCTGGGTGACATCGCTGGGCTGACCCCGCTACTGGCTGGACAATTCTGTCGCCCGTCGGGCGAGGTCCTCGCGGTGCATGAAATCCTGAAGCGCGTCGCGGGCCTCTTCGACGGTCAGTTCATGCATGTCTGCGATGTGGCGGGTCAACGCGCGGCTGTCACGGGGTGGATCTGCCAGACGGCTACGATCCAGCCGTGGAAACCGCGACTGCAACCCGACGACCATGTTGTCCCAGTTGGCCGATAGTTCATGCCAGTTCATGTCAGGCGCTCCTTCATGTCCGCCTAATCTGAAATGTATCTTTTTTGACAACGTCAAAAAAGAGGCCAAGCCGCCGCAGGTCAGGTCGCGGTGCACGCGCCCCAAGAGCCTTGGCGTTTCGCGCCGACCTGTCCGTTTGCGGTGGACGGTCGGCGCCGGTGGCAAAGGGGCTCAGCGTTCCGGCAATAGCCCGCGGGGCGAGAAGCGCAGCACCATCAACAGGATCACCCCCATGGTCAGCAGGCGCATGTGCTGCACGCTGTCCAGAAGATGCGCCTTGAGATTGGAATCGTCGGGCATCCAGCTGGTGACCCAGGTCATGAAACCGGGGCCAAGCGTTTCCACCTGCACCCAGAGGAACCAGATCAGAAAGCCGCCCAGCACCGCACCCAGGTTGTTGCCCGACCCACCCACGATCACCATCACCCAGATCAGAAAGGTATAGCGCAGCGGTTGGTAGGAGGTGGGGATCAACTGTCCGTCCAGCGTGGTCATCATCGCACCTGCAATGCCGCAGATGGCAGAGCCAAGGATAAAGACCTGAAGGTGGCGATAGGTGACGTCCTTGCCCATGGCGCGCGATGAGGTCTCATTGTCACGGATCGCCCGCATCATCCGGCCCCAAGGCGAATTCAGCGCGAGTTGCGCCAACACCAGCAGGATCACCAGCACCACGGCGAACATCAGGCCGTAGCTGATCTTGATATAGAGCGTCGACGCCGCCGTTGGCTCCAGTCCGAACCCCGCCGCACGCTCTACAAATGTGGGATCGTTTTGCAGGTCGATGGCGTCGCGGACCGGGCGCGGGAGGCCGGTGACGTTCTTGACGCCACGGGTCAGCCATTCCTCGTTCTTCATGATCGCGATGATGATCTCGGAGATGCCCAGCGTGGCGATGGCCAGATAGTCAGACCGCAGCCCCAGCGCCGTCTTGCCGATGATCCACGCCGCCCCGGCGGCAAGGAAACCGCCGACAACCCAGCCGATGACCACCGGCAGACCCAGCCCGCCCAGAAAGCCGGTGCCGGCAGGGTTCACCGCCTCGATCGCGTCCACGGCGGGATCACGCACCATCCGGTAGAGGACAAAACCGGCGATCAGCAGCGCAGCCGCCAAATAGCGGTTCTTGGTCTTTTTCCATGCAAAGAAGGTCACGATGATGGTGCCCGCGCCAAGGATCAGCGCAAACAGCGCCCGCACGCCCCCTGCGGCCCATGCCTCTTGCACCGGGTCGACAGAGGTCAGCACCACCGCCATGCCGCCAAGGGCGACAAACCCCATGACGCCGACGTTGAACAGACCGGCGATGCCCCATTGCAGGTTCACGCCAAGCGCCATGATGGCGCTGATCAGGCCCATGTTCAGGATGACCAGCGCAAGATCCCAGCTTTGGAACAGGCCGGTGCCGATGATCAGCAGGGCGACAAGGCCAAACAGCGCGGCGGTTCGGATCTGGTTGCTCATACCGATTTCCCTTTGAACAGGCCCGTGGGCTTGAACAGCAGCACCACCACGAGGATCATAAAGCTGACCGCGAATTTGTATTCCGTGGCCATGAGTTGCACGAGGCCGGACGGCTCCAGCGCGTCAGGCATCAGGTAGACCAACACCTTTTTCCACGCGTAGGTGATTGTCACCTCGGAAAAGGCGATGACAAAGCCGCCGGCGATGGCCCCCAGCGGTGAGCCCAACCCGCCGACGATGGCGGCGGCAAAGATCGGCAGCAAGAGCTGGAAATAGGTGAAGGGTTTGTACGACTTGTCCAGCCCATACAGCGTGCCGGCGATTGTGATCAGCGCCGCCACGATCAGCCATGTCACCATGACCACCCGCTCCGGGTTGATCCCCGACAGCAGCGCCAGATCCTCATTGTCGGAATAGGCGCGCATGGATTTGCCGGTGCGGGTCTTGTTCAGGAACCAGAACAGCGCGATCACTACAAGGATCGCGGTGATCACCGTCAGCCCCTGTGTCGTCTTGATGCCCAGGCCCTCTGCGAGGCCGGTCATCTCCTTGAATTCGCGCACGTTGATGATGAACCGCTCACCATCGTCGAACCGCTGGTCATCGGTGCCAAGGATAAAACGCGTCAGCCCGTTGTAGATGAACATCACCCCGATGGAGACGATCACAAAGACCACCGGCTTGGCCTTTTGGCCACGGTAAAAGCGATAGATCCCCCGGTCGGTGATCAGCATCAGCGCGGCTGTTCCGGCGATCCCGAAGGGAATGGCCAGCAGCGCGGTGGGCAGCGGTCCCAGACTGATGCCCCACGACTGGAACAGCCAGGTGAACAGGATCACAACCATCGTGCCAAAGGCCATGGTGTCGCCGTGCGCAAAGTTGGAAAAGCGCAGGATGCCATAGATCAGCGTCACCCCCAGCGCCCCAAGCGCCAGCTGGCTGCCATAGGTCATCGCCGGGATGAGAACGAAGTTGGATAGCGCCACGATGGCGTTGATAAAATCCATCAGGTGTTGCCCTCGTTGGTCGGCCGCGCGGTTGCTCCGGCGGCTCTTGTTGTGTGTATGTCGGTCATGCGCCCAGTCATTTGAACTGTCACTCTGTGACCACGCAATCGCCGTGATAGGTCACGACCATCAGCGGTTCGGCGAAATGGACGCTCAGTTTGGCGATGCCTTCGGGTGTCTGGCTCAGAAGGTAGCTGGCATAGGCATCAGAGGCGTCGATCACCAGCACACCATTGACGACACGCGCGGTGCCCTTGGCCGGGCCGGTGCCCATGTCCAGCACCGCGTCGCCGGGCATCTGTTTAGGCAGATCGACGTCGTGGCCGAACTGGGCAAAGGTGCAGGCCTCTTCTTCCAGACATTCCACCGTGTAGTTGCACGACATCAGCGCCGCGCCCTGTTTTTCGATGATATCGGCGGCGGCCGTCGTTGCGCATCCCGTCAGGGCCATTGCCAGAACCGTTTTTCGCATCACCCGGTCTCCTTGCATCTGCCGAGCCACGGCGCCTGGTCAGCATCGCTCAGCCGCGCCGCGCCGTCCCGGTCCATCGTCAGCAGCCAGCCCCGGTCCGGCGACCAAAACCCGCGCTGCCCGTTCTCGGACAGGATCGCCTCGGCGGTGAAGCCATCGTCGCCAAGGGTCACCCGGCTGACACGCCTGCGCGGTGGCTCATTCGGGTCAAGTGGCGGGGCAAAGCTGGCGGTGTCCAGATCGAACCGCAGCGACAGCCTGTCACCGCCCCGCGCCAGATCACAGTCATATGCCTCGACCGCCGCCCGCGCGGGACTGTGCAGCGCGCCCAGCAAGAGCGAACCCAGTACCGCGTGTTCCACGGCCCGCACCGCTCAGCCCCCCAGAAAGCTCTTGCGCACTTCCGGATCGGCCAAAAGCTCTTTGCCCGTTCCGGTAAAGGCGTTGCGTCCCTGAACCAGAACATAGCCCTTGTCCGCGATCTCCAGCGCCTGCCGTGCGTTCTGTTCCACCATCAGGATGGAAATACCGGTGCGCGCCACTTCGATGATGCGGTCGAACAGTTCATCCATCACGATGGGTGAGACCCCGGCGGTGGGCTCATCCAGCATCAGAACCTTGGGTTTGGTCATCAGCGCGCGGCCCACGGCGACCTGCTGACGCTGACCGCCCGACAGTTCGCCCGCCGGCTGCCGGCGCTTTTCGCGCAGGATCGGGAACAGGTCATAGACCTGCTCCATCGTGGTGCGGAAATCATCCAGCCGGATGAACGCGCCCATCTCAAGGTTTTCCTCGACGGTCATCGAGGTGAAGATATTGCTGGTCTGCGGGACAAAGCCCATGCCCTGCGCCACCCGGTCTTGGGGCGTCAGCGCGGTGATGTCTTGGCCGTCCAGGCGCACACTGCCGGATCGCACATCCAGCATCCCGAACACCGCCTTCATCGCGGTGGATTTGCCTGCGCCGTTGGGGCCGACGATCACCGCGATTTCGCCCTTGTCGACGGCGATGGTGCAATCGTGCAGGATGTCCGGTCCCTTGCCGTAGCCGCCGGTCATTGTGTCGCCGATCAGGAATGGCCCGCCGGGCGCGTCCTTGATCGGGCCGGACTTGCGGGTCGAGTCGATCTCGCTGGGCTTGCTGGCCTTGGTGATCGAGGCGTCCTTGTTGCCGCGGTCGTTGTGGTATGGGTTGTCGCTCATGCCTGCGCCACCTGGTCCTTGTTCTTCAGTCCGGTGCCCAGATAGGCCTCGATCACCGCCTCGTTGGCCTTGATCTCGTCCAGCGTGCCCTCGGCCAGTTTCTTGCCCTCGGCCATGACGATGACCGGGTCGCAGATGCGGCCGATGAAATCCATGTCGTGTTCGATCACGCAGAAGGTGTAGTCGCGTTCCTGATTAAGCCGGACAATGGTATCCGCGATGGTGTTCAGCAGCGTGCGGTTAACACCGGCGCCGACCTCATCCAGAAACACGATCTTGGCGTCGACCATCATCGTGCGGCCCAGTTCCAACAGCTTTTTCTGGCCGCCGGAAATGGCCCCGGCGGGGTGATCCGCCAGATGCGAAATCGTCAGGAAATCGAGGACTTCGTCCGCCTTGGCCCGCAAGGCGCGTTCTTCCTCGGCGATGCGTTTTCGGCCAAACCATGTGTTCCACAGCGCCTCGCCGGATTGCCCGCCCGGCACCATCATCAGGTTCTCGCGGCAGGTCATCGAGTGGAACTCATGCGCGATCTGAAAGGTGCGCAGCAGGCCCTTGTGAAACAGCTCATGCGGCGGCAGGCCGGTGATGTCCTCACCGTCCATCGTTACCGTGCCACTGGTCGGTTCCAGCGCCCCGGCGATCACGTTGAAAAGTGTCGTCTTGCCCGCGCCATTCGGCCCGACAAGCCCGGTGATAGAGCCGGTTGCGATCTCAAGCGACGCGCCGTCTACAGCTCTGAAAGCACCGAAATGCCGGTGCAGGTTGTCCACCTTGATCAAGGATTGTCCCCCAAGCACGCCACCCGCTCGGGCGGCGTCCTCAAATAGAGAAAAGAGCAGCCCGACGGGTGTCGGGCTGCTCTTGTCACGGTTCCGGTTTACTTGAACTCGACGGTTTCCGCAGCGCCACCGGTTATGGCGTAATACTTATAGGAACCAGCAGCTTCGCCGGGTCCGATAAGTTCGACGCCCGATGCACCGACATAGTCGATGTCGCCGCCTGCGGCGAGGATTTCCAGCGCCTTGCCCAGTTCACCCGGCAGGATTTCTTCACCCGGAGCGTTGGCCACGTCCAGCAGGTTGGCGGCAATCGCCTCGGAAGAGGCTGCGCCGCCTTTCATCATCGCCAGTGCCAGCAGCGCCGCGGCGTCATAGGACTCACGCGTGTAAGAGCTGTCACCGTTGATGCCCGCTGCTGCGGTGATCGTCGCAAAGGCATCTGCGCCAGCGCCCTCGGCCCATGGAACCGTGCCAATCGACCCTTCAAGCGCATCGGCGAGTTCGGTGAACAGCGTATCGCCGTACATGCCGTCGCCCATGACATAGGTGTCAAAGGCACCGGTGTCATAAGAGGCCTGAATGATGCCTTTACCGCCTTGGTCGGTATAGCCCAGAACGACCAGAGCCTGACCACCCGCTGACGCCAGTGCGCCGATCTCGGCCGAGTAGTCGGCCTTGCCGTCGTCATGCGGTGCCGACAGGGTGATGGTGCCGTCAAATGACGAGGCGAAGGCATCTGCAAAGCCCTTGCCATAGTCGTTGTTGGTGTAGGTCACGGCAACTTCGGTGATGCCCTTATCGGCGAGTATCTCAGCCAGAACAGCACCCTGACGCGCATCAGACGGCGCGGTGCGGAAGAACAGACCGTTGTCTTCGGCGGTCGACAGCGCCGGCGAGGTGGCGGAGGGCGATACCATCGGCACACCGTTGGCCACGGCCACGTTCGACAGGATCGCGCCGGTCACACCGGAACAGTCCGCGCCCATGATGCCGACCACGCCTTCGGTGGTGACAAGACGTTCCGCCGCGGCAGTGGCGGCGGCGGCGTCGATGCAGGTCGAATCCGCGCGGGTCGGTGCCAGAGACACGCCGTCAAGGAACTTACCGGACGCGTTGATCTCGGTGAGCGCCAGTTCGGCGGCGTCTGCCATTGCGGGTGTGATCGATTCAATCGGCCCGGTGAACCCGAGGATGATGCCGATCTTGGCTTCGGACGCGTGGCTTTCGGCCACTGCGGCAGAGGCGACGAGGGTGCAGGCCGTTGTGGCCATAAGCAGTTTTTTCATTGTTTGTCTCCCGTGTTGGATCTGGTGTCCTGGCGCGAGCCTAAGGAGGGTTTTGGGAAAAGGGAAGGGGCCATGCGTGCAATGGTTTTCCACTTTATCCCCCTTGTTAGACTTGGCTGTGCGGCCATATCGCAAAGGGAACAGGAGGTGAAATCATGATTTTCAAACCTGCCGTAACGGCACTTGCAGTCGGTCTCGCGGGCCCACTTGCCGCAGAGGCGATCCAGACCTCTGCCGGCCCCATGATCGCGGAACCGATGGTCGCGGACCTGGACACACCTTGGGCATTCGACTTCCTTCCGGATGGGGCCATTCTGGTCACCGAAAGGGACGGCCAACTGCTGCTGATCCGGGGCGACACCCGGACAGAGGTGCGAGGCGTGCCCAAGGTCGTGTCGGACGGGCAGGGCGGCCTTTTGGACATCCTCGTGCCGCGCGATTTCGCCACCAGCCGAGAGCTGTTCTTTACCTACGCCAAACGGCAGGGCTTTCGCGGATCGGGAACGGCGGTCTACCGCGCGCGGCTGTCAGAGGATGGCACGCGCCTGCAAAGCGGCACCACCATCTTTGAAATCGCGCGCGGAACGGGGGGCGGCTACCACTTTGGCTCTCGTCTGGTCGAGGCCCCCGACGGGCACCTCTTTGTGACGGTGGGCGACCGGGGAGACGGACCAAAGGCGCAGGACCTGTCGATGCACAACGGGTCGGTTCTGCGGATCACCCGCGACGGCGCGCCCGCGCCGGGCAACCCCCTGATCGACACCGACGGCGCGCTGGCCGAGATTTGGTCCTGGGGCCACCGCAATCCACAGGGCGCGGCGCTGGACGCCAGCGGTCAGCTTTGGGCCGTGGAACACGGTGCCAAAGGCGGCGATGAGGTGAACCGGATCGATCCGGGCGTGAACTACGGCTGGCCGGTGATCTCCTACGGGGTGAATTACGATGGTCGCAAGCTGGGCGAAGGCACGGCCAAAGAGGGCATGGCGCAGCCAATCCATTATTGGGACCCGTCCATAGCGCCCTCGGGCATGACCTTTTACGATGGCTCTGTCGTGGATTGGTCGGGCAATGCCTTTATCGGGTCGCTCAAGTTCGACTATATCTCGCGCCTTTCGGGCGACCCGCTGGCTGAGGTCGAACAGATCAAGGGGGAAGAGACCCTGCGCGTCCGTGATGTGGATCAGGGACCGGACGGGGCATTGTGGTTCCTCAGCGTCGGCAATGGCGCGCTGTACCGACTGGTGCCTGCCGGGGACTGACCTGCGCGCGGTGCGTTTCAATTTGGTCAATCCCTGCGCTGCATCTTCGCCTTTGGTACCAGCGAAAACCGGATCAACGCCCCTCTTGGGGGTCTTTCGATCTGCGCAGACCGAGGGGGCGACGCCCCAAGGGGCCGGGTTTGACAGCCCGGCGGCATGATCCGACCGGCGGCCGCCGTTCTTCGGAACCATTCCAGAGCAAAAACGGACAAACCCGCCCAAGGCCCCGGCCTTGTGGCGGGCGTTAGGCCCGCGCGGGCATCGCCAGACTGTAATAGGCGCTGTCGCAGACCTCATACCCGCCATAGAGGTAATCGCCGATCACCGTGCGATCATGGGTGAAGCCCAGCTTTTCCAGCAGCCGGATCGATCCGGTATTGCGTGGGTCCAGATCGGCGGTCAGCCTAGTCAGATCGGGGCGGCGGCGGGCGATTTCGGTCAGGATGGCGGACATCGCCTCAAAAGCCAGCCCTTGGCCCCAATAGTCGGGATTCAGGATGTAACCAACCTCCGGGTCGCGCCACATCCCCGCTTTACCGATGCAGCGCCCGTCGTATTCAAGAATGAACTCGACCCGCCCGTCGGTGCCATAGCCGTCCATGAAATAGCGCAGAAACTCCGCTGTCTGAGCGATGTCGTCATGCGCAGGACGCGACCAGTAGCGCATGACACTGGGGTCCGACAGAATCCTGTGCAGCGGCTCCAGATCGGTCAACCGACCGGGCCGCAGCAACAGCCGTTCCGTCCGGATCATACCGACAGGCGCGAGGCCTGTGCGCCGCGTTCCCGGTATGGTGTTGTCTTGTAGTGCGCGCGGTAGCATTTCGAGAAATGCGAGGGTGAGGCAAATCCGCAGGCCAGCGCCACGTTGATCACGCTCATTTCTGTCTGCATTAACAGGTTGCGCGCCTTTTGCAGGCGCAACTCCATGTAATACCGTTTGGGCGAGCGGTTCAGGTAGCGCCGGAACAGCCGCTCCAGCTGGCGGGTCGACATACCCACCTCTTTGGCAAGGATCGCGGGGCTGATCGGTTCCTCGATATTGGTCTCCATCATCTGGATGACCTGACTCAGCTTGGGGTGGCGCACGCCGATGCGGGTGGGCACCGACAGCCGCTGGGTGTCCTGATCGGTCCGGATAGAGGAATAAATCTGCTGGTCGGCGACGGCGGTGGCCAGTTCCTCGCCGTGATCGTTGGCGATGATCTGCAGGAACAGGTCAATAGAAGACGTACCGCCCGCGGTGGTGACCCGATTGCCGTCGATGGTGAAGACCGATTTGGTCAGCTCGACCTCGTCGAACTCTTCCGAGAAACTGTCCTGATTTTCCCAGTGGATCGTCGCACGCTTGCCGTCCATCAGCCCGGCCTTGGCCAGAGCATAGGTGGCCGTGCACAGCCCGCCCATGGTCAGGCCCTTGCGGGCCTCGCGCCGCAGCCAGCTGAGCAACCGCTTGGTCGTGGCCTTTTGAACCTCGGCCCCGCCACAGATCACAACGGTATCATCGCGGTGCAACTCGTCCAGCCCGCCGTCCAGATGGAACACCGTTCCGGTGGAACAGGTCGCGGTTTCAACACCCTCGCCAACCACCCGCCATTCATACAGCTTTTTCTGCGACATGCGGTTGGCCAGCCGCAGGCAGTCCAGCGCGGCGGCAAACGACAGCATGGTGAAGTTATCCAGCAGAACAAAGACAAAGCGGCGCGGCTTGGGCGGGACGCTGTCGAGTTCGATGACCTGGCGCTGCGGCGGGGGAAACATGGAAAGCCACCTTCGTGATCGGGTTGCGGTATCCTGTCCGCAATTTTATCGTGGCACATGGGCAGAACTCCCCCGCAGCGTCAAGACATGTCGCAAACTAATGTCCGCCCTACGCGGATGTGCGCGACTCTCCAACCGGACCGGCCTTGTCGATGCCGGTTGCCGAAAAACCTGCAACCGTCTCAGAAACCAGATGCGCCGGGGCCAATTGCCGAAGGAAGAGGCAAAGGAAAAACACGTCTGGTCAGGGGAGGGGACGTGACGTATACCCCTTGACCGTTAGCGCTCAAATTGATGACCGGAGAGAACAGATGACCGAGTGGCAGAAATCGAACTGGCGTGCCAAGCCGCGGGTTCAGATGCCCGAGTATACGGACGCCGAAGCCCTGACCGCTGTCGAGGCGCAAATGGCCAAGTATCCGCCGCTCGTCTTTGCCGGCGAAGCACGCAGGCTGAAACAACATCTTGCCGCCGCTGGCCGGGGTGAGGCGTTCCTGTTGCAGGGCGGCGATTGTGCTGAAAGCTTTGACCAATTCTCGGCCGATGCGATCCGCGACACCTTTAAGGTGATGTTGCAGATGGCGATGGTGCTGACCTATGGCGCCAAGGTGCCGGTGGTCAAGGTTGGCCGCATGGCGGGCCAGTTCGCCAAGCCGCGCAGCGCGCCGACGGAGGTGCAGAATGGCGTCGAGCTGCCCAGCTACCGGGGCGACATCATCAACAAGCTGGCCTTCACGCCAGAGGCGCGCATCCCCGATCCGCGCAACATGTTGCAGGCCTACACGCAGGCGGCCGCGACGCTGAACCTGCTGCGCGCCTTTTCGACCGGCGGTTATGCGGACGTGCACAAGGTCCACCAGTGGACTCTGGGCTTTACCGAAAGCGAAAAGGCCGCGCGCTACCGCGAGATGTCGATGCGCATTCAGGACGCGCTGGATTTCCTGACGGCAGCGGGTGTCACCGGCGATCAGGCGCATACCCTGCACACGGTCGAATTCTACACCAGCCACGAGTCGCTGCTGCTGGAATACGAAGAGGCGCTGTGCCGTCAGGATTCCACATCCGGCAACTGGCTGGCGGGGTCGGGTCACATGATCTGGATCGGCGACCGCACCCGGCAGCCGGACGGCGCGCATGTGGAATACGCCCGCGGCGTGCTGAATCCGGTCGGCCTGAAATGCGGCCCGACGACCACCTCTGAGGATCTCAAGGTCCTGATGCAAACGCTGAACCCGAAGAACGAAGAGGGCAAGCTAACCCTGATCGCACGCTTCGGCGCGGGCAAGGTAGGTGAAAACCTGCCGCGCCTGATCAAGGCGGTGCAGGAGGAAGGTGCCAATGTGACTTGGGTCTGCGACCCGATGCACGGCAACGTCATCAAGTCGGCGACCGGCTACAAGACACGGCCCTTCGACTCGATCCTGCGCGAAGTGCGCGAGTTCTTCTCGATCCACGAGGCCGAGGGCACCATCCCCGGCGGCGTGCACTTCGAGATGACGGGCCTCGACGTGACCGAATGCACCGGCGGCGTGCGCGAAGTCACCGACGAGGATCTGTCGGACCGTTACCACACCGCCTGCGATCCGCGTCTGAACGCATCGCAGTCGCTGGAACTGGCGTTCCTCGTGGCCGAGGAACTGGTGGCGCGCCGGGCCAAGGCGGCAGAGGCGGCCAGCGCCTGATTTCAGCGTTCCAGTTGAACGAATAAATACGCCTCCGCAGGACACTGCGGGGGCGTCTTTCGTTTCTGGGAACTGAGGCTGACGATAGACCTCTAGGTGTCTGGGAGCATCGTTTGTCCAATGCGGGGGACGGCCGACGCTCACCGGCAACAGCCGCTTGCGCCGCCTTCGGAAACAAAAAAGCCCCGACCTTTCGGTCGGGACTTTCCCTCTCTCGCGTCCCTGTCAGAGCCGCAAAATCAGTCGTTGCTAACCACGAGGCGCAGATGGCCCTGCGATCCTTTCGCCGGTTCGGCCAGGGGCGGCGTCGCGGGCGGGCGCGACACAAAACGCGCGGGTTCTTCCTGCAGGGTCTGCGTTTCGGGCTGTTTCACAGGGGCAGGCACAGCGGAGATTTCCTTGCCCGACAGCGCCGGGGTCACTTCGACGTGGCGCAGGGTGAACCGGCGCGGCGTTCGGCCGATGCGGCCTTGGCTGACCAATGCGCCAAGCGCGCGGGTCTGGTCGCCAAAATCAGAGCGCAGCGGCAACAAGATCATATGCGCCTCAAGGTCCGGTTTCCCAAATCCACCCTCGGCTGCCAGATCAAGTCGCACGATGGCCGGGTCGGCAAAAAGTCTGGTCACCGCTTCGCCAAAACGTTCCCGGTCCGTCGGGGCGATCAGGCAGGACAGCGGCATCCCGGCGATCTGCATCCCCATGATGTCATTCAGATGCGTGCCAGCCACGCGAATCTTGGCCATGCTGGCCGCAATGCGCTCCATCAAAAAGGCGTTCTCCAGCGCGTCTTCCATACCGCGCGGGTCGATCTGGCTGCGCATCGGCACCGCATCCTTGGCGCACAGCCCGTGCCAATAGGCCTCAACCTGTCGCAGCGGCGCCAATCGGCGCATTTTCTCGCGCTCCGTCATCGAAACGATGCCCTTGCCCTTACCGCCTTTGCCCAACATGCCTGACTCCTGTCGTCCGGTGCGGCATGGCAAGGCCCGTTGGCCATCCAGCCTGCTTAATTGAAGTTACTGAAACGTTACTAGCAGAGGTTCTTCTCAAATTCGTCCCAATTCTTCGGCGAAGGTTAACGGATCGCCCAAAAACTAACCCTGACTTGCACCCGGCAGCGTCTGCCGATACCCCGGTTCGCAAGACTGCGGAGGGTGCTTGATGCGGCAATCTATGACGGGCTTTGCAAGCCAGAGCGGACAGGGACTGGGCCGCAGCTGGACATGGGAACTGCGCGGGGTCAACGGCAAGGGGCTGGACCTGCGGCTGCGGATACCCGACGGGATCGACGGGCTGGAGGCCGGGGTGCGGGCGCGCTGTGCGGCGGACCTCAAACGCGGCAATCTGCAAATTTCGTTGAAACTGGCCGCCGAAGAGGCCGAGGGCGGCCTGCGGCTGGATGAGGCGCAGTTGAAGGCCGTTTTGGCCGCCATGCACCGAATCGAGGCGGACGCCATGACCGAGGGCCTGTCGCTGGCCCCCTCGACGGCGGCGGACATCGTCGGGTTGCGCGGGGTGCTGACGGCAGAGGTGCCAGAGGCGGACCCGGCGGCGCTGGCCACCGCGCTGTTGGCGGATTTCGATGGTGCGCTGGCAGAGTTTATCGCCATGCGCCGCTCCGAAGGCGCGGCGCTCAGTGCCATTCTGACCGGGCAGTTGGCCGAAATCGCGGCGCTGGTCGATGAGGCGGCCTTGGCCGTGACCGACCGCCAGCCGCAACAGGCGGACCGCCTGCGCGAACAACTGCGCCGTGTCACTGAAAATGCCGATAGTGTCGACGCGGCGCGCATCGCGCAGGAACTGGCGGTCATCGCCGTCAAATCCGACATCACCGAGGAAATCGACCGGCTGCGCGCCCATATCGCCGCCGCGCGCGATCTGCTGGCGGCTGAGGGCGCCGTGGGCCGCAAGTTCGACTTTCTCATGCAAGAGTTCAACCGCGAGGCAAACACGCTATGCGCCAAGTCCGGCGACACGCGGCTGACGCAGGCGGGACTGGCGCTGAAGACGGTCATCGACCAGATGCGCGAACAGGTTCAGAACGTGGAGTGACCCGGACATGAACATGACCCAGACACGGCGCGGCCTGCTGATCATCCTGTCCTCGCCCTCTGGCGCGGGCAAATCCACCCTGTCGCGCCGCCTGCTGGAATGGGACCCGTCGCTCAGCTTTTCGGTCTCGGCCACCACGCGCAAGCCACGCCCGGGAGAGATGGACGGCAAGGACTATCACTTCATGTTCGAGGACGCCTTCAAACGCACCGTCAATGAGGGCGGGATGCTGGAGCACGCGCACGTCTTTGGCCATTTCTACGGCTCGCCCCGCGCGCCTGTAGAAACCGCCATCGGACAAGGGCGGGACGTGCTGTTCGACATTGACTGGCAAGGCGCGCAGCAGATCGTGAACTCCGGTCTGGGGCCGCACACGCTGTCGGTCTTTATCCTGCCGCCCTCGATTGCCGAATTGCGCCGCCGTCTGGTGGGCCGGGGGCAGGACGCCGCCGATGTGATCGCCAAGCGGATGCAGAAAAGCTGGGATGAGATCAGCCATTGGGGCAGCTACGATTACGTTCTGGTCAACGATGATCTGGAGGCGACGCTGGAGCGGCTCAAGACCATCGTGATCGCGACGCGGCTGCGCCGCTCACAGCAACCGGGGCTGGTGGACCACGTCCGCAGCCTGCAAACCGAATTCGAGGAACTGTCATGACGTTGTACGCTTTGGACGGGGTCGCCCCGCAACTGGCTGATGATGCATGGGCCGCACCGGACGCCAATCTGATCGGCAAGGTTGTGCTGGAGGCGCGTGCCTCGGTCTGGTTCGGCTGCACCCTGCGCGGCGACAATGAGGAAATCCGCGTCGGCGTTGGCTCCAACGTGCAAGAGAACGTCGTTTGCCACACCGACATGGGCTATCCGCTGGTGATCGGGCAGGGCTGCACCATCGGGCACAAGGTCATGCTGCACGGCTGCACCATCGGCGACAACAGCCTGATCGGCATGGGGGCCACGATCCTGAACGGCGCGAAGATCGGCAAGAACTGCCTGATCGGGGCCGGATCTCTGATCACCGAGGGCAAGGAAATCCCCGACGGCAGCCTTGTGATGGGGATGCCCGGCAAGGTGGTGCGGCAACTGGACGAGGCCGCCATAGAGGGGCTGCGCAAATCGGCGCTGGGGTATCAAGCGAACGCCGCGCGCTTTGCCGCCGGACTGAAGGCGGTTTAGCACCAGCCTGTCTAAAAAACGGGCCGCAACAGCCCTTGGTCAGTCCCGCGCCTGAACGATCTGATCCGCATGGATCGTCGGCAGCAGGGCCTCGCGCTGTTCGGTGTGCAACCCCTCGGACCGCCACCTGCCATCCCGCAAGACCATCCGCATAAAGCCTTTGAAACGGGGCACGGCAAGCACGCATCCCCGCAGGATATAGGTCTCGTGAAAGCCGACGATCTGCTGTTCATCGAGGTCCACAAAATAGGCACCACGGCAGACGCGATGGTATTCGGAAATGCCCATGGTGTTAAAGCCATGCCGCGCCGCACGGGCCACTGTCAGCCATTCCTCATGGGTGTCGATCAGCCGCGCAGCGTCTAGCGCGGTGATGCGGTTCGGCACGGAAATGCGGGTCGTCAGAGCGGTCCAGTCCCGGTTCCAGAAGTGCTCATTGATCTCGTCAATCACCGCCTGATAGTGGGCCATGGCCTCAGGGACCGAGCTTTCCAGAATCTCTTCACTGGAAAGTCCGTTGTGGATAGGAGTGATCCCTTTGAAGTCTGTTGTCATCCGCAAGGAGTACTCCGAATTCTGTGTCGGCTGGGTCGTAGTTGCTATTCATATTCAAAGATAGACAATCATCGTGATAAATTATGTCGCAGGAGGGGCGGGGCTGGCGGGATCACGCCTATCGACCGTTGCAGGTCGATGCGATAAGGAGCCGTCGCAACGACGGATCCTTCGGGGGATGAGATGAACGTGACACAGCACTGTCCTGCGGACAGGCCGGGACCGGTGTGTATGACCTTGTCTGTAAAGAATTTCTCATGTTCACGGTGCGTCACCGCCGGTCCGGGGAAGCCCTGAAGTGCCGGCGTTTATCTCTGGCTTTGTGGATGCGGTGCCATTGCCCGCGCTGGTGATCCGTTCTGATGAACGGATTGAGGCCGCCAATCCTCTGGCCCAGACCTTGCTGGGATCGGGGATTGTCGGGCGGCATTTCATCACCGCCCTGCGTCAGCCGCAGCTGCTGGACGCGATCGAGAACAGCTTGCGGGACCGCGCACCGCGCGCTGCCGACTACATGGGCAACGACGGGCGGCAGGACACCACCTTTCGAGTGGCGGTGCGCCCGGTGGAGCTGCCCATCGGGGCGGCGGTGCTGGTCAGCTTTGAGGATGTGACCCATGCCGAACAACTGATCCAGATGCGGCGCGACTTTGTGGCCAACGTCAGCCACGAACTGAAAACGCCGCTGACCGCGCTGATCGGCTTTATCGAGACGCTGAAAGGCCCGGCGCGCAACGATCCGGTGGGGCAGGCGCGGTTCCTGAACATCATGGAGGCCGAGGCCCACCGGATGAACCGGCTGGTCAGCGACCTGCTGTCCCTCAGCCGGGTCGAGGCAGATGAACGTGTCCGCCCGACAGAACGTCTGAACCTAGCCGATTTGATCCTTGCCACCATCAGCGGGCTGTCACCGCTGGCGCAAGAGGCGGATGTCACGCTACAGCACGATCTGCCCGACACCCGTGTGGTGATCCCCGGAGATCAGGACCAATTGCATCAGGTGCTGACCAATCTGGTCGAGAACGCGATCAAATATTGCGGTGCGGGCACCAGCGTAACGGTGCGGCTGGGGGCACCGGACTATGCTCCGGGCCTGCGCGAGCAGGCCGTGACGCTGGTCATTCAGGACACGGGGCCGGGGATCGACCCGATCCATCTGCCGCGCCTGACGGAACGGTTCTACCGCATCGACAACCACCGCTCACGCGAGATGGGTGGCACCGGACTGGGGCTGGCCATCGTCAAGCACATCATCAACCGTCATCGCGGGCGGCTGAAGATCGAAAGCGCATTGGGGCAGGGAACCCGATTCACCATCACATTGCCGGTGAAATGACCTCGCTTGCGGGCGTCTCGATCCCAACCATGTAACAGTCTCTGGCCGGTGGGTCCGGGACCGTGTCCTGTCAGATATGGTAGTGCAGGGTCACATGAGGTTGCATTGAGGCTCCCGACACCCGCTGTGGATGAAATTCTTGGGTGACATAACGTCAACTTCGGTGACGTCATAAAACCGTTACATGAACGTCACAAAAGCATAGCGTCGGGCCTTTAGCGGTCCGGGACAAGGTCATCGTGGGGATGATCGATTCCTAAGTTCACGGAGCTTTCCATGAAATTCGCTAAACTGACCGCCTCCACTCTGGCGATTGCCGCTGTGTCCGCCACCTCTGCTGTCGCGCGTGACAACATTCAGGTTGCTGGATCTTCGACCGTTCTGCCCTATGCCTCGATCGTGGCAGAAGCCTTTGGTGACAATACCGACTTCCCGACACCCGTCGTTGAATCGGGTGGCTCCTCCGCCGGGCTCAAGCGTTTCTGCCAGGGCGTTGGCGAAGAGCACACCGACGTTGCCAACGCGTCGCGCAAGATCCGCGAAAAAGAGATCAAGGCCTGCGCCGAAAACGGCGTGACCGACATCATCGAAGTGCGCATCGGCTATGACGGCATCGTCTTCGCCTCGCAGCAAGGCGGCCCCGCCTACACCGCCTTCACCCAGTCCGACATCTTCAACGCTCTGGCCCCCAAGGTCATGGTTGACGGCGCGCTGGTCGACAACCCCTACACCAAATGGTCCGACTTCAACGCTGATCTGCCCGACGCCGAAATCCTCGCTTTCATTCCCGGCACCAAGCACGGCACCCGCGAAGTCTTTGAGGAAAAAGTCATCGCGGTCGGCTGTGAAGCCACCGGCGCAATGGCGGCCATGATCGACGCTGGCATGTCCGAAGACGATGCCGAAGATGCCTGCCTTGAGGTCCGCACCGACGGCCGTTCGGTCGACATCGACGGCGACTACACCGAAACGCTGGCCTCCATCGACGCCAACGTGAACGGCATCGGCGTGTTCGGTCTGGCGTTCTACGAGAACAACACCGACAAGCTGAAGGTCGCCACCATGGCCGGTGTCGCACCCTCGACCGAGACCATCGCATCGGGCGACTATCCGGTGTCGCGTCCGCTGTATTTCTACGTGAAGAAAGCGCACATCGGCGTGATCCCCGGCCTGAAAGAGTATGCCCAGTTCTTCATCTCCGACGAACTGGCAGGCCCCTCCGGCCCGCTTGCCAACTATGGCCTCGTGTCCGACCCCGAGCTGGGCAAGATCCAGCAGATCGTCGCGGACGAAGTCGTCATGGGCGGCGGCATGTAATCGACCCGTACAGGGTCGATAACGCCAGAGATGATCGGAGGCGGCATATTTTCGCCGCCTCCCTTTCCTTTTAGGACCTTTTCACAACTACAGACTTCGGGGGGCATATGCCTGTTTTCTGGCTCATCGTGATCGTGCTCGCGCTGGCGGTCGTAGGATTTATCCTCGGCCGGTCTCGCGCGATGCAAAGCGCCGGGGGCGACAGACGAGAGCTGCACTCGCTGCCGACCTACTATGGCTCGAACGTGGCGCTGAAATCGCTGGTTCCGGCCATGCTGCTGATGATCGTCTGGCTGATCGCTCAGCCCTTTGTCGTCAACAATATCGTGTCCGGCATGATCCCGGACAGCCAGATTTCCGAAGGCTCCAGCCGCGGGCTGGTGCTGGCCGAGGTGCGCCGCACCGCCGACGGGCTGGACAATGCGGTTGCTCTGGGTGCCATGTCCAAAGACATGGCCGATCGCGGCAACGCGGATCTCACCGACATCACCGCCCGTCTGAAAGAGGCGGGGCAGGTTGTGACCAACCAGATCACGCAGCCGGTTCTGCACGCCGCGCAGCGGTATCGCGCGCTGAATGCCACCGGCAACTGGATCATGACCGCGCTTGTCCTGCTGGTCACCGTCGCGGGCGGTCTATGGGGGCTGCGCGAAACCAATGCCGACTTCCGGGCCCGCAACGTGGTGGAACAGGGCGTCATGGCGCTGTTGATGGCCGCCGCCTCTATCGCGGTGCTGACCACCATCGGCATCGTGTTCTCGCTGATCGGCAACACATGGGTGTTCTTCAAGCTCTATCCCGCCGGCGACTTCTTTACCCTGCTGGAATGGGCGCCCAGCTTTTCGGGCCGGGGTGGATCGTCCAGCCTGGGGGTGCTGCCGCTGCTCTGGGGGACGTTCTATATCTCGATCGTGGCGCTGCTGGTGGCGGTGCCCGTGGGCCTGTTCGCCGCCGTCTACCTGTCGGAATATGCCTCTCCGGCGGTGCGCAGCATTGCCAAGCCGATGCTGGAGGTGCTGGCCGGTATCCCGACCATCGTCTACGGTCTCTTTGCCCTGCTGACCATCGGCCCGATGCTGCTGACGGTCTTTGGCCCGGACGCCGCCGGATGGATGGGCGGGCAGCGCGCGGTGATCACCGCCGGTCTGGCGATGGGCATCATGCTGATCCCCTTTGTCAGTTCGCTGTCCGACGACATCATCAACGCGGTGCCACAGGCGATGCGCGACGGCTCTTACGGGCTGGGCGCGACGAAATCGGAAACCATCAAGCAGGTGATCCTGCCCGCCGCCTTGCCGGGCATCGTGGGGGCGATCCTGCTGGCCGCCAGCCGGGCCATCGGTGAAACCATGATCGTGGTGCTGGGGGCAGGGGCCGCCGCGCGGCTGTCGCTCAACCCCTTCGAGGCGATGACCACCGTGACCGCCAAGATCGTCAGCCAGTTGACCGGCGACAGTGACTTTGCCTCGCCAGAGGCGCTGGTGGCCTTCGCCCTTGGTATGACCCTCTTTATCCTGACGCTGGGGCTGAACGTCTTCGCCCTCTTCATCGTGCGCAAATATCGGGAGCAGTACGACTAATGACCGACGCAAGCATGGACACACCGACCCCGCGCCGGAAGAAGATCTCGCTGGTCGCCGAGGACGCGCGCACGAAAAAGCGCAACGCGGCGGAAAAGCGGTTTCAGGCCTACGGCATCGGGGCCATCGCCATCGGCCTTTTCTTCCTGCTGGTGCTGGCCGTCTCGATCCTGCGGTCGGGTATCCCGGCCTTCACCACCACGGTGGTCAGTGTCGAGTTCACCCTGCAACAGGAGGAATACGACGCCGCCGAAAAACAGCTGTTCAAGACCAAGGCCTATTCGAACTACTTCATCACTGCCTTGCAGGCCAACCTTGAAGGGCAGGGCATCAAGGTCTCTTTCGACGAGGCCGCGATCGAGCGCATCATGGGCAAGATCGGCAGCACGCTGCGCGAATACTACCGCGCCAATCCCGACAAGCTGGGAGAGCCGGTCGACTTCAGCCTCAGCGCATCGTCGCGCGTGGATGGCTATTTCAAGGGCCGCGTGACCCGCGAGGGTATGAAGGACAGCCGCTTTCTGATGAAGGCCGACCTTGATCTGGTCGACGCGCTGGCCGAGGCCGGGATCGTCACCACCACCTTTGACTGGAACTTCATCACCGGGGCGGACTCGGGCGTGGACAACCCCGGCGGGGCCGGTATCGGCGCCTCGGTCGTGGGATCGTTCTTCATGATGCTGGTGGTGCTGTTTCTGTCGCTGCCCATCGGTGTCGCCGCCTCTATCTACCTAGAGGAGTTCGCCCCGCAGAACCGCTGGACCGATCTGGTCGAGGTCAATATCTCGAACCTCGCCGCCGTGCCGTCGATTGTCTTTGGTATCCTTGGTCTGGCGGTGTTCATCCAGTTCGCGCACCTGCCGCAGTCCGCGCCGCTGGTGGGTGGTCTGGTGCTGACGCTGATGACCCTGCCAACCATCATCATCTCGACCCGCGCCTCGCTCAAGGCGGTTCCGCCGTCGATCCGCGACGCGGCGCTGGGGGTGGGTGCCTCCAAGATGCAGTCGGTCTTTCACCACGTGCTGCCCTTGGCGATGCCGGGTATCCTGACCGGCACCATCATCGGTCTGGCGCAGGCGCTGGGGGAAACCGCGCCGCTGCTGCTGATCGGCATGGTGGGCTTTGTCGCCCGTGGCTATCCCGACGGGTTCATCAGCGGGTTCATCGATCCCAACTCGGCGATGCCTGCCCAGATCTACACATGGGCCGCGCGCGCCGACGCCAGCTTTTATGAAAAGGCCTGGGGCGGTATCATCATCCTGCTGATCTTTCTGCTGACCATGAACATTATCGCCATCATTCTGCGCCGCCGCTTTGAGCGCCGCTGGTAAGCGCCGGGTGGCAGGACTAGGAGAACACACAATGTACGACGTTTCGAATACGGAGAGCCGCGTGGATCAGCAGGACATCAAGATCAGCGCCCGCAATGTGCAGGTCTACTATGGCACCAGCCAAGCCATCAAAGACGTGAACTGCGAGATTGAGGACAAGACCGTGACCGCCTTTATCGGTCCCTCGGGCTGTGGCAAATCCACCTTCCTGCGCTGCCTGAACCGGATGAACGACACCATCGACATCTGCCGCGTCGAGGGCGACATCTCGATCGACGGTGAGGACATCTACGACAAGCGTGTCGATCCGGTGCAGTTGCGCGCCAAGGTCGGGATGGTGTTTCAAAAGCCGAACCCGTTCCCCAAGTCGATCTACGACAACATCGCCTATGGCCCGCGCATCCACGGTCTGGCCAGAAACAAGGCCGATCTGGACGAGATCGTGGAACGGTCTCTGCGCCGCGGTGCCATCTGGGATGAGGTCAAGGACCGGCTGGACGCGCCGGGCACCGGCCTGTCCGGCGGTCAGCAACAGCGTCTGTGCATCGCGCGCGCCATTGCCACCGAACCCGAGGTTCTGCTGATGGACGAGCCGTGCTCGGCGCTGGACCCCATCGCCACCAGTCAGGTCGAGGAACTGATCGACGAATTGCGGCAGGAGTATTCGGTGGTCATCGTCACCCACTCGATGCAACAGGCCGCACGAGTCAGCCAGAAGACCGCGTTCTTTCACCTTGGACATCTGGTGGAATACGGCGACACCAGCAAGATCTTTACCAACCCGGTGGACAGCCGCACCGAAAGCTACATCACAGGGCGGATCGGATAATGAAAGAGCTCAAGCAACATATCGCCAGCGCGTTTGACCGTGATCTCGAAGGCATTCAGGCCAAGATCATGAAGATGGGTGGCCTTGCCGAGGCCGCCATCATGAGCGCCGCCAAATCGCTGGAAACACGCGACGAGGATCTGGCCAATGAGGTGCGCCGGGGCGACGCCGCCATCGACGCGCTGGAGGAAAGCCTCAACGAAGAGGCCGCCCGCGTGATCGCCCTGCGCGCGCCCACCGCCTCGGACCTGCGGATTGTCCTGTCGGTGATGCGCATGTCGGCCAACCTTGAACGGATCGGCGATCTGTCCAAGAACATGGCCAAGCGCACGACCGTTCTGGTGCAGATGCAACAGATCGGCGGCACCTCGCAATCGCTGCGCCGGATGGCGCGCGAGGTCGAACTGATGCTCAAGGACGCATTGGATTCCTACATTCAGCGTGACGAGGCCAAGGCGCTGGACGTGATCGAACGCGACCGCGACGTCGACCAGATGTACAACACGCTGTTCCGCGAGTTCCTGACCTTCATGCTGGAGGACCCGCGCAACATCACCGCCTGCATGCACCTGCATTTCATCGCCAAGAACATCGAGCGGATGGGCGACCATGTGACGTCGATTGCCGAACAGGTCGTGTTCCTGACCTCCGGGCGCAAGCCCGAGGATATCCGCATCAAAGATGACCGCACCTCGACCGACGTCAGCCTATCCATGGACGCGCTGGACGACGGCGGGGACAGTGAGGACTGAACATATGCCCGCAGATCAGCCAACGGTTCTGGTGGTCGAGGATGAGGCCGCCCAGCGAGAGGTGCTGACCTACAACCTCGAAGCAGAGGGTTTTCGCGTCGCGCGTGCCGAAAACGGGGAAGAGGCGCTTGTCCTGATCGAAGAGGAAAACCCGGACATCATCGTGCTGGATTGGATGCTGCCCAATGTGTCCGGGATCGAGGTCTGTCGCCAGATCAAGACCCGGCCAGATACGCGCAACGTGCCGATCATCATGCTCTCGGCCCGCTCGGAAGAGGTGGACCGGGTGCGCGGGCTGGAAACCGGGGCGGATGATTATGTGGTCAAGCCGTACTCGGTGATCGAACTGATGGCCCGCGTCCGCGCGCAACTGCGCCGCGCGCGGCCTGCGGCGGCGGGTTTGCGGCTGGAGTATGAGGACATCATGCTCGATTCCGAAACCCACCGGGTCACCCGCAACGACAAGCCGCTAAAGCTGGGCCCGACCGAATTTCGCCTGCTGACCACCTTTATGGAAAAACCGGGCCGGGTCTGGTCGCGTGAGCAGCTGCTGGACCGCGTCTGGGGCCGCGACATCTATGTCGATACGCGCACCGTGGACGTCCACATCGGGCGGCTGCGCAAGGCGCTGTGCCAGCAAGGCGGCACCGACCCGCTGCGCACGGTGCGTGGCGCGGGGTATGCACTTGGCTGAGGGCTGATCCCGGAAACGACTAGGGGCCGGACCGCGCGCGGTCCGGCCTTTTGCATTTTTGCCCGTCCACGGTCAGCATTTGCTTGAACTCAGCGGCCACTGCGTCATCTTGCAGGGAAATCCGCTTTTTCGAGGCTCTCATGGTACGCTTTCTTTTCGCTGTTTTCGCACTGCTTGTTTCGATCTCTACCGCCTCCGCGCATGAGGTCCGCCCCGCCATCGGCGATCTGTCCACCAAGGAGGGCGCGGTCTCGCTGGTCCTGCGTCTGAGCATGGAGCCGGTGCTTGCGGGCGTCGATCTGGAGGGCGTCGAGGATACCAACGACACCGACCGCGCCGACGCGGTCGACCGGATGCGCGAACTGGACCCGGCGGCGCTGAAGGCCGAGATCGAGACCGCCATGGACGGCGTGCTGAACCAGATTGGCGTTGCGGCGGACGGAACCGACCTGTCCCTGACGGTGACAGAGATTCAGGTCGACGACGTGCCGCAGATCGACCTGCCGCGCGAATCCCGGCTGTTCCTGACCGGCGACCTGCCCGGCGATGCACAGGTCCTGACCGTCACATGGCCGTCGGACTATGGCACCCTGATCCTGCGCCAGATCGATGTCGAAGACGGCTTTACCGGCTATCTGACCGGCGGCACCTCCGATCCCATCGCCATTGGCGGCGGCGACGCGATGTCCGGTATCGGCACCTTTGGTTACTACATCCCCGTCGGGTTCGAACACATCCTGCCGATGGGTCTGGACCATATCCTGTTTGTGCTGGGGCTGTTCTTTCTGTCCACCCGGCTTGGCCCGCTGCTCTGGCAGATCTCGGCCTTTACGCTGGCCCATACCGTCACGCTTGCGCTTGGCGCGCTGGGATATGTCACCATCCCCGGCAGCATCGTAGAGCCGATCATCGCCGCCTCCATCGTCTATGTCGCGGTCGAAAACATCGTCTCGGACAAGCTGCACCGCTGGCGGCCCTTGGTGATCTTTGTCTTTGGCCTGCTGCACGGACTGGGCTTTGCCTCGGTTCTGGGGGAGTTCGGCCTGCCTGCGGATCAGTTCATCCCGGCGCTCATCGGCTTTAACGTCGGTGTCGAACTGGGCCAGTTGACGGTGATCGCCATCGCCTTTCTGCTGGTGTTCCTCGCGCAGCGTGTCGATGAGGGGCGCACCGACCTGCGCACCGGCCAAGTGGTCTATGGCATCCTTGCGCTGGCCTTTGTCGGCTTTGGCTTTGTGCTGAACGGACCGGGATTCACCGAAACCATGGGCGCGGGCGCACCAGTGTTCCTGTGGCCGCTGGCCGGTCTCAGCGTGCTGTGCCTGCTGTCCGCGACCTTTGTCAACGACGTGCGCGCCTATCGTCATTTCGTCGCTGTTCCGGCCTCTCTGGCCATTGCCTGCGTCGGGGCCTACTGGTTCGTCGAACGGGTTTTCCTGTAATCCGACCGTCGATCGACACTAGCCGGGGCAGGGGGCTTGCGCCCTGCCCGGACCTGCTGTAAAGGCCGCTCCACGTACTCCGCAGGCGGGGGCGGGCGCTTTGGGGGAGACATCCCCAAACGTCCACCGGTTGAGGCATCCGCCTTGATCCCCCGCCAAGGCATAAACCGGAAAGGATAGAAGCATGGCTCTTCCCGAGTTCAACATGCGTCAGCTGCTCGAAGCTGGCGTTCACTTTGGCCACCAGACGCAGCGCTGGAACCCCCGCATGGGTGAGTTCATCTACGGCGCGCGCAACGGCATCCACATCATGGACCTGACGCAGACCGTTCCGATGCTGGACGCGGCGCTGAACGCGATCCGTGACTGCGTTGCCAAAAACGGCCGCGTGCTGTTTGTCGGCACCAAGCGTCAGGCCGCTGTTCCGATCGCCGAAGCCGCTGAAAAATGCGCCCAGTATTACATGAACCACCGTTGGCTGGGCGGTACGCTCACCAACTGGCAGACCGTTTCCAAATCGATCAACCGCCTGCGGGAAATCGACGAAAAGATGGAAACCGGCGCCGAGGGCCTGACCAAGAAAGAGCGTCTTGGCATGGAACGCGATCAGGCAAAGCTGCAGGCGTCGCTGGGCGGTATCCGTGAAATGGGCGGCGTGCCGGACATGCTGTTTGTCATCGACGTCAAGAAAGAAGCATTGGCCGTGGCCGAGGCGAACAAACTGGGCATCCCGGTTGTCGCCATCGTCGACACCAACTGCTCGCCCGCTGGCATCGACTACATCATCCCCGGCAACGACGACGCGGCCCGCGCCATTGCGCTGTACTGCGACCTTGTCAGCCGCGCTGCGCTGGACGGCATGACCGGCCAGATGGAAGCCGCAGGCATCGACCTTGGCGCGCTCGAAGACGCACCTGTCGAAGAGACGCTGGTTGAGGCTGGCGAGAAGGCGGAAGGCTGATAGCCTTTCCCGGGCCGTGTCGCAAAAGCGATACACGCCCATGACATGAGGGGTGGCCAAAGCCGCGGGTTTCAGACCGGCGGCGGCCACCCGACCTCCTGCAATGAGACGATGAGGAGAGCCAACCATGGCGATCACTGCTGCACAGGTTAAAGAACTGCGCGAAATGACTGGCGCAGGCATGATGGATGCCAAGAAGGCGCTGGTAGAAACTGACGGCGACATGGAAGCGGCCATTGACTGGCTGCGCACCAAGGGTCTGGCCAAGGCGGCCAAGAAATCCGGTCGTACCGCAGCCGAGGGCCTTGTGGCCGTCGAGGTTGCCGGTGGCAAGGGTGTGGCTGTCGAGGTCAACTCGGAAACCGACTTTGTCGCCAAGAACGCCGACTTCCAGAAGATGGTTGGCGGAATCGCCAAGGCCGCGCTGGGTGTTGCGGACGTCGAGGCGCTCAAGACCGCCGACATGGGTGGCAAGCCCGTGGCCGACGTGATCACCGACAAGATCGCCACCATCGGCGAGAACATGTCCCTGCGCCGCATGGCGTTGGTCGAGGGTGACGTTGTGGCGGCCTATGTCCACAACGCGGCCACCGACGGCATGGGCCAGATCGGTGTTCTGGTTGCGCTCAAGGGCGGCACCGAAGAGTTCGGCAAGCAGGTCGGCATGCACATCGCAGCCATGAACCCGGCGGCCCTGAACGAATCCTCGCTCGACCCGGCTGTGGTCGAGAAGGAAAAGCAGATCCAGATCGACATCGCCAAGGAATCGGGCAAGCCCGACGCCGTGATCGAAAAGATGATCGTTGGCCGCATGAAGAAATTCATGGCCGAAGTGACCCTGATGGGCCAGCAGTTCGCGCTGGACACCGACAAGACCGTCGAGCAGGCCGCCAAGGACGCGGGCGCAGAGGTTCTCGGCTTTGTCCGTATGCAGGTCGGCGAAGGCATCGAAAAGGTCCAAGAGGACTTTGCCGCCGAAGTGGCCAAGGCCGCACAGGGCTAAGCCTGAGGCTGCAACCTGCCTGATCTTTGAAAAACCAAAAGCGCCCCGGACATGGTCCGGGGCGTTTTTGAGTCCGGGTCAGATCGAACTGCGCAAGCGCTAGGCAATCTCCCGCCGGTATGTGGCTCTGCGGCAAAGCAGGGTTGCGGGACGGCCTGTGGCCCATCATGTTGACTGTAACAGCGTTGGAAATTGACCGGACCCCGGACCGGCCAACAGGCGCAAAGGACAGGGCAGGGCGCAGGAATTGGATTCGGGGCCCCCGGTGAGACATTGGGGATGAGATCCAGGGACCCCGAAAAGGTGCTGGCCGACGGAAGCGGTAATTGCCCCGTCGAACCAGCGTCCGGCTTACACCGGTGGCGCCACATGGCCCGGAAATTCGCGGGTTGCGGCTCCTTCGTTCCATGGCCAAAGCCACCACTCACGGAACAAGTGAACAATCGCAATTAACCTTTGGTAAAGGAAGTACGGATTTCCTGACCAAAGAGTAAACTGCCCTGAGTCACGCAAAAATCACGCAACGGCGCCGGATAAAGCCCCATTGTGTCAAGGGATTACCCCTAAGTTCGCCCTGTTCCACCGCACGCGCGGTCACAGACCGCTTATTGTGCTGCGAGGATATACATTTGGTTGTGAAACGCCGCTTTGGCCACAGCCTGCGCCGTTGTCTCGACGTTCAGCGTCTCTCGCGCAAGGCGCAGGTGCTTTTCGATGGTGGCCTGCGTCAGCCCCATGATCGTCGCGATGTCCTGCATCGTCTTGCCGTCGCCGACCCATTCCAGCGCCTCGCGCTGGCGCGGCGTCAGGTTCTGTCCCGCCAACGGCAGCGGCAGAGTCATGATCTTGAGATGCACCAGATTGTTCAGCAGGATGATGTCCTGCCCATGCTTCTCCCAGATCGCATCGGCCTCATCCTGATTGAGTTCCGGTCGCGTGGTCAGTGAGATCGCCCCCTTGGCGCGGTGTGACACCGACTGAAAGCTGATCGTATAGCCCGCGTGGACCTTGTGCTGCAGGTTGAAGGCGACAACCTTGGCCGCCTTGTCGTCCAGCGTGCCCTTGTTGATCTGCTCGGCCAGCGCGCGCCAGCTACAGTGGCCTTCGTTCTCCAGAGCCCAGCGGACCATTGGCGCGTACCGATACAGCCCGTCCTCGACAAAGCCCTTGCGGTAGGCGGGCGTGTGGTTGGTCAGCACGATAAAATCGTTCGGATCGCCAAAGCTGGTCGCCGTCATGAAACGCGTAAAGCCATAGATCAGCCGATCAAAGCCATAGCTGTCCATCCGCGCGCAGTGCATTTCCCATAGTTCCTGCACGTCATGGGCGTTGGTCACTTCGATCAGGTAATCTCTCAGCTCGGGGGTCATGACCGCGTCTCCAGAAAGCCCAGCAGGGCGTCGATGGCCAGCTTATAGCCGTTTGCACCAAATCCCGCTATGACGCCGATGGCCACGGGCGCGATATAGGATGTGTGGCGAAAACTCTCGCGGGCATGAACGTTCGACAGGTGCAATTCCACCGTCGGCATGTCCGTTCCTTTGATCGCGTCCATCAGTGCAATCGAGGTGTGCGTATAGGCACCGGCATTCAACACGACGCCGGCGTGTTTACCGCGCGCCTCGTGGATATGAGTCACCAGAGCGCCCTCATGGTTGGATTGCGCGCAGGTCACATCGACACCCAGCGTCTTGCCATGGGCGACACACATCGCTTCGACATCGGCAAGGGTTGTATGCCCGTAGATCTCCGGCTGGCGCGTCCCCAGCAGGTTGAGATTGGGGCCATTCAGGACAAGGATCGAGGTCATGCGCGTCTCCGGTGTTTCACAGTCTGGTAAAGACTGCGGGACGGGGCTGTCCAGTGTCCCGCTTGGGTCCGGTTCGATCTGCTGTCAATCGTTGCGCTGGTGTCGCGAAATTTTTCGTATTTCCTGCTTCTTTTCAGTCGCTTCGCTACCATTCAACCCTAGAGATAAACTTGGGCCGTCAATGCACGCTGGTTTTGGCGCGACCCGGCGGTGCGCTGGCGATTCTCGAAGGTATCAACAACCATGCACTAAGGTCAGGAAACGAGCGTCCGGGGGGCTCTCCGGACGCATCCAATATTTACATAATACTGATTATAAGAGTTCCTGACATCACCTTGGCGCCATCTCCTCTACCTGCCGCTTGCGCAAGGCAACCACATCCAGATCCTCGGTGAACCGGACATCGGACATGCGCACGATCTGATCGCGCGGCACGTCCCGGACCAATTGCACATGATGCGCCAGCCCCATCGGCAAGGCATCCACCGCCACCGATTGCGCCGCCGGGATCGCCTTGGCCCATGTGGCAAAGCCGCCTTCGCCGTCCAGGTATTCGCCAGCTTTCAGATCGCGCTTGGCTGTGGCAACGGCGTCGCCCCGGAAGGTCATGGAACTGCCTGTCGGTTCCCCCCGCAACACGGCAGACAGCACCGAAACGCTGGTTTCCAGCCCGATCAGGTGGAACGGCCGCCACATAGAGCCATACCACCCGCTGTCATCGGTCAGCAGCCCGTATTGCTCGAAACAGCCGCGCGCATAGTTATCCGGTGCGCGGAACGTCACGAACATGCCGTACTGGATGTTGTTCATCACGCGGCGGCCGTCCGGCTCCATGCTGGCGGCAATGTCCACAAGCCCCGCTTTCGGCAGTCGCCCGCCCTCGCTGGCCGGTTTGAAAACGCCCGCCAGATCGTGCAGCCCGGACGGGTAAAACGCCAACCCGTCATCAGGGCAATCCAGCCCGGTGCCATTGGCCACCGCGGCCATTTCGATCGCCGCCTTGGTGCCGTCGGTGAACGAATTGTACATCTTGGGGTTAAAGTCGCCCTTGGCGACAAACTCTTCGGACCAGCCGAAATAGCCCCAGACCGTATCGGGCGTACTATAACGGTATTCCGGTCTAAAATTCATACCCTTACCGGCGGATGTTAATTCAAACCCGCAGGACCGGACCCAATCCACCAGCTCACAGATAAAGGCGGGTTGATCGCCGTAGGCCATGGAATAGACCAGCCCCCGCTCCCGTGCCATGCGTCCAAGGATCGGGCCGACCATCACGTCTGCCTCGACGTTGACCATGACGATATGCTTCATCCCCTCGATGGCCGCCAGCGCATGGCGCGTGCCCGCCAGCGGATGGCCGGTCGCCTCGATGATGCAGTCGATCCCGTCGAAATCGCAGAGCGCCTTGGCGTCATCCGTCACAAAGGTGCGTCCGGTATCCATCGCGTCGGACAAGGAGGTGGCGGCGTATTCCTCGGCCTCCCAACCGGTGCGCGCCAGCGATGCGCGCACCTTGCCCGGATCAAGATCGGCCACGCCGACAACGTGATAGCCGTCGATCTTGCGCGCCTGCGCCAGCACCATCGACCCGAACTTTCCGGCGCCGATCAGGCCCACACGCACCGGTTTTCCCTGACCCGCCCGCGCGGTCAGCATTGCATGCAAATTCATCGCCTGTCCTCCCTGTGGCAGGCCGATAACACGCCCTCAAACGCAAAAGGGCAAGGCCTGCGCCCTGCCCTTTTTTCAACGAACCACGCGCACCGAGGTCAGAAAAACGCCTGCAACCCGGTTTGTGCCCGGCCAAGGATCAGCGCATGCACGTCATGGGTGCCCTCGTAGGTATTCACGGTCTCTAGGTTCATCATGTGGCGGATCACCTGAAACTCGCCAGAGATGCCGTTGCCGCCGTGCATGTCCCGCGCCATCCGCGCGATGTCCAGCGCCTTGCCGCAGTTGTTGCGCTTCAGGATCGAGATCATCTCGGGTGCGGCCTTGGCCTCATCCATCAGTCGGCCCAGCCGCAGGCAGCCTTGCAGCCCAAGCGCGATTTCGGTCTGCATGTCGGCCAGTTTCTTCTGGAACAATTGCGTCTGCGCCAGCGGTTTGCCGAACTGTTTGCGGTCCAGACCGTATTGCCGCGCCGCGTGCCAGCAGAACTCCGCCGCGCCCAGAGCGCCCCAACTGATGCCGTAACGGGCTCGGTTGAGACATCCAAAAGGCCCTTTAAGCCCTTGAACATGCGGCAACAACGCCTCTTCACCCACCTCGACGCCTTCCAACACCACTTCGCCGGTCACAGAGGCGCGCAGGCTGAGTTTGTTGCCCACCTTGGGCGCGGACAGACCTTTGGTGCCTTTCTCCAGCACAAAGCCGCGGATCTTGCCGTCATGGGCGTCGGATTTGGCCCAGATCACAAAGACATCCGCGATCGGGCTGTTGGAAATCCACATCTTGGAGCCGGTCAGACGATAGCCGCCGTCGATCTTTTCAGCGCGGGTCTTCATGCTGCCCGGATCGCTGCCAGCGTCCGGTTCAGTCAGGCCAAAGCAGCCGATCCATTCGCCGCTGGCCAGTTTGGGCAGGTATTTTTTGCGCTGCTCCTCGGACCCGTAGGCATAGATCGGATACATCACGAGGCTGGACTGCACCGACATCATCGACCGATAGCCGGAATCCACCCGCTCGATTTCTCGCGCGACAAGGCCGTAGGACACGTAGGAACTGCCCAGCCCGCCGTATTCCTCGGGCACGGTGATGCCCAGCAGGCCCATTTCCCCCATCTCGGCAAAGATGCCGGGGTCGACGGTTTCCTGCGCAAAGGCATCAATGATGCGCGGCGCCAGTTTCTCTTGCGCAAAGCTGCGCGCGCCCTCGGCCAGCATCCGCTCTTCGTCCGTCAGTTGATCCGTCAGGCGAAATGGGTCCTGCCAGTCGAACCCGGCCAGATCCGGTGCGTCCTTGGCTTTCAGGGTCGGTTTGGTGGCTGTCATCTCATTCATCGCGGGCTCCTCATGTCCATGTTGCCCGCAGTATAGCTTGCGCGGGCGGAATGAAAAAACGACATTATTGCAGGAATACATGAGGAATCGGAATGCATCTGCCCTCCCTGCCTGCCTTGCGCGCGCTAGAGGCGCTGGACCGTCTGGGCAGCGCCACCGCCGTCGCGCAAGAGTTGAACCTGACGCAAAGCGCCGTCTCGCGGCAGCTCAAGACCCTTGAGGAGCAACTGGGTGCATCGCTTTTCTTGCGCGGAAACAGGGCCTTGCGGCTGACACCTCAGGCGCGCGCCTTTGCCGGGACGGTGCGCGAAACGCTGGACCGGCTGACAGAGGCGGCGATGGCGCTGCGGCTGGACCCGACCGGAGGCGCGCTGAACCTTGCGATCCTGCCCAGTTTCGGGATGCGCTGGCTGGTGCCGCGCCTGCCGGACTTCACCCGCCGCCATCCAGAGGTGACGGTGAACATGACCACCCGCCTGCGGCCTTTCAGCTTCACCACGGAACCCTTTGATGCGGCGCTCCATTTCGGAACCCCGGACTGGCCCGACACCCATCACCTGAGGCTGATGACAGAGACCGTGCAACCGCTGGCCGCGCCCTCACTGCTGCCGGACGGCCCCCTGCCGCTGGAGGCGCTGCGCCGCCTTCCACTGTTGCACATCCAGACCCGGCCAGAGGCCTGGGCGGGCTGGTTCGCGGCGCAGGGCCTACCCCCCGGACCGCTGCCCGGGGCCAGCTTCGACCAGTTCACCGCCATCCTTCAGGCGGCGCTGCACGGCCTCGGCGTGGCGCTGCTGCCCGACTATCTCAGCACGCAGGAACGCGCCGCAGGCACCCTGCGGCCCACGCACCACGCCGCGCCGGTCAGTCTTGGGGCCTATTACCTCGTCTGGCCCGCCGACCGCCCGACGCCCCCGGCGCTGGTGGTTTTCCGCGACTGGCTGGGCCTGTGCGCCGACGAAGACGACCTGTTGCCGCGATGACAGGTCGGATGCGGCTTGCACCGCCCTGCCCTTCGCGCCAAAACCACGCAGTATGACAACCCCTGACCCGGATATCCTTTGCATCGGCTCCGTCCTCTGGGACGTGATTGGCCGTTGCGCAGACCCGATGCTGCAAGGCAATGACAAGCCCGGCCGCATCACCCGTGTGCCCGGTGGCGTGGCGCTGAACATCGCGATGACGCTGGCGGGGCTGGGGATGCGGCCCGCGCTGCTGTCGGTGGTGGGCCGCGATGCCGAGGGCGCGGAACTGGCGCAGGAATGCCGCCGTTTGGGTCTGGACACCACCCACCTGACCTTTGCCGACGATCTGCCCACCGACCGTTACATGGCGATCGAGGCGCCGGGCGGTCTGGTGGCCGCCATCGCCGATGCCCATTCGCTGGAGGCGGCGGGCGCGCGGATCCTGTCGCCGCTGACCCATGGCCCGCTGGGGCACGCGGACAGGCCCTATACCGGGCTGATCGCGCTGGACGGCAACCTGACAGAGGCACTGCTGACAGAGATCGCCGCCCTGCCCGCCTTTGCGATGGCCGACCTGCGCATCGCCCCCGCCAGTCCGGGCAAGGCGACGCGGCTGCACCCCTTTCTGGGCGCCGGGCGCGGCACGTTGTACGTCAACCTCGAAGAGGCCTGCCTGCTCTGTGCAGAGCCGTTTACCAGCGCCGCGCAGGCCGCCGCCGCCTTGGTGGCGCGGGGCGCATCGCGCGCCCTTGTGACCCACGGCGGCAACACCTGTTGCGATGCCTGCGCCGCCATGACCGTCACCCAAACCCCGCCCGCCGTCACCGTGACCCGCATCACCGGCGCGGGCGACACCTTTATGGCGGCGCATATTGCCGCTGAACGGGTTGGCATGGACCGCCCGACCGCCCTGCGCCGCGCGCTGGACGCCGCCGCCACCTATGTATCCGGAGACCTTTCCACATGACCCAGTACACCCGCTCTGCCGCCGTTGCTCAGGCGCTTGACGCCGGTCGCCCCGTTGTCGCGCTGGAAAGCACCATCGTCACTCACGGTATGCCTTGGCCGCAAAACCTCGAGGTGGCCCGCCGGGTCGAGGCGACGATCCGCGACGCCGGGGCCACCCCGGCGACGATTGCCGTGCTGGACGGCACCCTGCATGTCGGGCTTGAGGACGACCAGCTGGAACAGCTTGCGCAGGCAAAACAGGTGGCCAAACTGTCGCGCGCCGACATGGCGGTCTGCATGGCGCGGGGCGGCACCGGATCGACCACCGTCGCCGCGACGATGATCGCCGCAAAGCTCGCCGGGGTCGAGGTGTTTGCCACCGGCGGCATCGGCGGCGTGCATCGCGGGGCGGAAAATTCCTTTGACATCTCCGCCGATCTTCAGGAACTGGCGCAGACCGCCGTGACGGTCGTGGCCGCCGGGGCCAAGGCGATCCTCGACCTGCCCAAGACGCTGGAAGTGCTGGAAACGCTGGGCGTGCCCGTCATGGCCTACGGGCAGGACCAACTGCCCGCCTTCTGGTCGCGAGAGGCGGGGCTGCGCGCCCCGCTGCGCGCCGACACCGCCTTGCAGATCGCACAGGCGCACCGGATGCGCGCGCGTCTTGGCCTGCCCGGCGGGCAGCTCATCGCCAACCCGATCCCCGCCGAGGCAGAGATCCCCCGCGCCACGCTGGCCCCGATCATCGCCGAGGCGACCCGTGACGCGCAGACCCACGGAATCGCCGGCAAGGCGCTGACACCCTACCTGTTGCAGCGCATCTATGAATTGTCCGATGGCCGCTCGCTCGAGGCGAATATCGCGCTGGTTCTGAACAATGCGCGTCTGGCTGCGGCAATTGCGCTGGAATTGAGCAGCCTGCCCGCCTGATCGCCCGGATTGCGCTTCCGCCCATTGTAGACCGGGCGCGATCCGCCTACCTTCAAACGGATCGTCCCGGGACCTGCGATGACAACGCCATTTGACTCGACTTCCTCTCCGAAACGCGCGGGGCTGCTGACGCGGCTGCGCAATTCGTTCCTGACCGGTATCGTGGTGATCGCGCCGGTTGGCCTGACCGTCTGGCTGATCTGGACGGTCGTCGGCTGGGTCGATGGCTTTGTCTGGCCGTTTGTGCCGGACTCCTATCAGCCCAACGCCCTGCTCAATCGCTGGATGACCGGGCCGGACGGGCCGCGTGTGCCATGGCTGTTTGACCTGCTGGACCGCAATAACGATGGCCGGATAGAGGTCAACGTGCGCGGCCTTGGCGTTGTTGTCTTCCTGATCTTCACCGTGCTGGTCGGCTGGATCGCCAAGGGGCTGATCGGCCGGTCAATGATCACCTTCGCCGAAAGCCTTGTTCAGCGGACACCCGTGGTGCGCTCGATCTATTCCGGGCTCAAGCAACTGGCCGAAACCATCTTTGCACAGAGCGAGCGCAGCTTTGAAAAGGCTTGCCTGATCGAATACCCGCGTACCGGAATCTGGGTGATTGGATTCATTTCGACCCAGGCCAAGGGCGAGGTGGCGAAAAAGGTGCTCCCCGAGGGTGAGCTTATGTCGATCTTCATTCCGACCACGCCCAACCCGACCTCGGGGTTCCTGTTGTTCCTCCCCAAGGAAGACGTGATCGAACTGGAGATGTCGCTGGAGGATGCGGCCAAGCTGGTGATCTCTGCCGGGCTGGTCTACCCCAACGGGCAGGACGCCAAACAGGCGCTGGAGGCGCAGTTCCGACAGGCGTCCTGAGCGGCCATTTCCTAACAGTTTGTGAATCCGTCTCTGGAAGCCATTGATTTTATTCAGGTGGCTTGCTGTCCACATGTGGACAGCAACCAAGGCTGCTCAATTGAACATGGCCCGCAGGTCCGCCGTTTGACGTGCCCCCAGATCGCCCAGATGGACCTCCAGAAACCACCCCGCCGCCCGCCGCCCCGCCTCTTTCAGCTGAGCAATCACCGTGGGCACCGGCACCGATTTCGTGGCCACCGACAGCGAATTCATCAGCGCATCATCTGCGATCATATGGACCCGCACGTCCTTCATCGTGCCCGGCTGCAAGGCTCCGCTGTGCAACAGCCGCTGAACAAATTCGATCGCCCTCAGATCGCGCAGCAACGCCGAATTAAAGCTGATCTCATTGATCCTGTTCTGGATCTCCGGCGGGCTGACCGGCGGCTTGTCCCGCAGCAGAGGGTTGATGTTCACCACCACCACATCATCCGGCAGATGCGGCGCAAAAAACGGAAACAGCGCGGGATTGCCGGTGTAGCCGCCGTCCCAAAAGGGTTCGATATTGCCAGTCAGCGGGTCCTCAAGCTCGACCGCCTGAAACATCGTCGGCAGACAGGCCGAGGCAAGGATCGCCTGCGTGGTGATCGCCTCGCCTTTGAAGACGCGGATCTTGCCGTCTCGGACCTGCGTGGCGCAGACAAAGAACTCTGGCTCGCTGTGGGCGCAGACCTTGCCGAAATCCAGCCGCTCGACAATCCGTTCCAGCGGGTTGCGATAAAGCGGCCCCCAGGCATAGGGCGACACCATACGCGTCATGGCGTCGCCAACGCTGTAGGGCAGCGAATATTCAAGGCTCTTGCTGATCAGGCCGGGCTGCGGCAGCCATGCCTGCATCCAGTCCGGCAGCGCCTCATCCTTGAGCGCGCCGATCTGCTCCCAGACCCAGTCGAGGTTGTCCTTTGCGGCCGTTGCACCGCCACTCAGCAGCCCCGCCTTGACCGCAGCCCCGTTGAGCGCCCCCGCTGAGGTGCCAGAGATAGCCGCGATCTCTATCTCCGGCGCTTCCAGCAGCCGGTCCAGCACGCCCCAAGTGAACGCGCCATGCGCGCCGCCACCCTGAAGGGCGAGATTGATCCTCACCGGCTTTGCCATTGCGCGCTCCACTGTATGTCTGAGTTTTTTATGTCGATCTGCAAACCGGGAGGGATGGACCAAGCGCCCCATCCCCCTGCCCGTTTCAGATCAAAGTGCGGTCCAGCCGCCGTCCACGCTGATCGTGGTGCCGGTGATCTGCGCCGCTGCGTCGGAGCACAGGAAGACCGCCGTGCCGCCCATCTGTGCGACCGTGGCGAACTCCTTGGAGGGCTGCCGCTTCAGCATGACCTCACGGATCACCGTTTCCCGGTCCATGCCGTATTCCTTCATCGTGTCGGGGATCTGCGCCTCGACCAGCGGGGTCAGAACATAGCCCGGACAGATCGCATTGGCGGTAATCGGCTCTTCTGCCGTCTCCAACGCCACGGCTTTGGTCATGCCGACGATGCCGTGTTTGGCGGCGATATAGGCGCTCTTGTAGGGTGACGCCGTCAGGCCATGCGCCGAGGCGATGTTGACCACCCGGCCCCAGCCCGCCTTGCGCATCATCGGCAGTGCTGCGGCGGTGGTGTGAAAGGCGGAATTGAGGTTGATGGCGATGATCGCGTCCCATTTCGCGACCGGGAATTCGTCAATCGGCGCGACATGCTGGATGCCCGCGTTGTTGATCAGGATATCGCAGGTGCCCGCCTTTTCGATCAGCGCGCGCGCCTCGTCGCCCTTGGACATGTCGGCCTGAATATAGCGGACCTCGACGCCATGTTCTTCGGCGATGCTCTTGGCCAGATCGTGATCCTCGGCCCGGTCGGTGAAGGAGTTGATCACCACCGAGGCCCCGGCGCGGGCCATTTCATGCGCGATACCCAGACCGATGCCTGAGTTCGATCCGGTGATGACGGCGGTTTTTCCCTGAAGCGACATGTATGCCCCCGATGTAGTTGAGTTTGCATGTGCAGCATAGGCCCGCGGGCGACGGTATGCACCTGCTCAATCCATGCCCGCTGACACAAAATAGTCAGCGCACTGGCGGGTTGCCGCGGATCGGTCGGCAGTGCGTCACAGACTGCGTTTTGTGGGGGACGGTTGCCTGCCATTTAGGCAGGACGCCGAACAAAAAAAGACCCCGGCACAAGGCCGGGGTTCAGTCATTGAGGCAGGTTTCATACAGGCAAGAAACCTATCGAGCAGTGCCCTTGTTATAAGCGTTTCGTGGTTTGAGTCCAAGCTAAAAGTTTGAAAAGGCGTAAAAGCAGCGGTACGCTTGGCTTCAAGAAAACAAGGGCGGACAAGGATCGTTGCCGAAATGTACATAAATTCTTTCCGAAATCTGACTGCGAAAATCGTCGCTGTCGGAGCGATTCTATCCGCAGGCAGCCTGTGGGCCGAACCGCAGCATGGCATAGCTATGTATGGGGCGCCGCAGCTTCCACCTGATTTTGTGTCACTCCCTTATGCAAATCCGGACGCGCCGACCGGCGGCAAGATCATCACGGGCGAGCTTGGCAGTTATGACAGCCTCAATCCGCTGATCCTCAAGGGCTCTGCGCCCTGGCAATTGCGCTTTCTGGTTTACGAAAGTCTGATGGGCCGGAATTGGGATGAACCATTCGCTTTGTACGGCCTTCTTGCCGAATCGATAGAGGTTGGCCCGAATCGGGAATGGGTCGAATTCACCTTGCGGCCAGAGGCACGGTTCTCCGACGGAAGCCCGGTCACGGTTGAAGACGTGATGTGGTCTTATCAAACCTTGGCCACCAAAGGGCACCCGCGCTACCGCGGTCTTTGGGACAAGATCGAGAGCATGGAGCAGACGGGCGACGCCTCTGTCCAGTTCACCTTTAACGAAGAGAACCCGGAACTGGCGCTGATCGTCGGCATCCGTCCGATCCTGCAAAAAGCGCAGTGGGAGGGACTGGATTTCGAGAACTCCAGCCTCGATCTGGTGCCGATCACCTCTGCGCCCTATGTGATCGGCGATTATGAGGCCGGCCGCTACGTCGAACTGACCCGCAACCCAGACTACTGGGGCAAGGATCTGCCGTTCCGCCGTGGCACCAACAACCTTGATGCGATCCGGCTGGAGTTTTTCGCTGACGACACGGCGCTGTTCGAGGCGTTCAAGGCCGGAATCATCAATACCATCCGCGAGACCAACGCCGAAAAGTGGAAGACACAGTATGACTTCCCGGCGGTTCGCAGCGGTGACATCGTGCTGTCCGAAGTTGGCCATGAGCGCCCCACCGGCATCACCGGGTTCGTGATGAACACCCGCCTGCCGCAATTTGCGGATTGGCGCGTGCGCGAGGCGATGATCCATGCCTTCAACTTTGAGTACATCAACGACACCCTGACCGGCGGCGCGCAGCCGCGCATCACCTCGTATTTCGGCAACTCATTGCTGGGGATGCGCGAGGGCCCGGCGACGGGTCTGGTGAAGGACCTGTTGACGCCCTTCGCCGATGACCTGCTGCCCGGCGCGCTGGAAGGCTATACCCTGCCCGTTTCGGACGGCACCGCCCGCAACCGCAAGAACCTTGCCCGTGCGATCGACCTGATGGCCGAGGCTGGTTGGACGGTGCAAGACGGCGTGATGAAAAATGCCGACGGGACGCCCTTTACCTTCGAGATCCTGCTGCAACAGGGTCAGGGGGAAAATGTCTCGATGGCAGAGATCTTTATCCGGGCGCTGGAACGCATGGGGATCACCGCCGAAGTGAACATGATCGACCCGGCGCAGTACAAGGAGCGCACCACCCGGTTCGAATTCCAGATGACCACCTATCGGCGCGGTCTGTCGCTGAGTCCCGGCAACGAACAAACCTCTTACTGGGGCATTGACGCGGCCGATCAGGAAGGGTCGATGAACTGGATGGGAGTGAAAAGCCCGGCAATCGAGGCGATGATCGCCGCCCTGCTGGGCGCGGAATCCCGCGATGATTTTCTGGCTGCGACCCGCGCGCTGGACCGGGTTCTGACCACCGGACGCTATGTGATCCCGGTGCAGGACAGATACGCCGTCAGCCGGATCGCCCACGCCAAGGAACTGACCTATCCCGACAGCTTGCCGATCTATGGCGACTGGCTGGGCTTTCAGCCCGATGTCTGGTGGTGGGAGGACAAGTAACCCTGCCCCAGTCTGGGCAAGTCAGAGGTGATCGCGCGCGGGGCAGCCCCCCGCGCGCGTTTTACTTTTGGGCCTGTGCCGGGTTCAAAGCATGGCTTTGCAGTGGCTAGGTGAGGCGGGCCTGCCAATGTGATGCGGGTTCTGCACGATGATCCAACGTGCCGGGTGGCCCGGTGCCTGCGTGCGCCGATAGGTACATCCTTTGGGCGTGGTCATGTAGTCACCCTGCGGGCCTGATATGCCTTGGGTGGTGATGAAGGGTTGCGCCTGCGCCATGAACAGCGCCTCTGGCGTGTCCGCCAACGGCGTGGTGAAGGTGGCAAGGCCGATGGTAGCGGCGGCGAGGGTCATGAGGGCCATCTGGGGTCTCCCTTGGAACAACGTTTGACGGGGCCGCTTTGGCGAGCGGCGTGATATTGGCAAATTGCCCCATCGACCTTTCGGCGGGGTGGCCGTGACGCGGCGAAATCGTGGCACCTGCGGTGAATTTTTCGAAAATACCCAGCGTCAGGCGCCGGGACGACGTCAGAGCGCGATGACGATATCGGCCCGCAGCCCGCCCAACGCCTCGCTTTCGCCAAGGCGCAGAACGCCGCCATGCGCCCGGGCTATGTCGGCGGCAATGGCAAGCCCCAATCCAACCCCGGACCCCTTGTCCTGATTGCGCGCCGGGTCCAGCCTGACAAAGGGGCGCAAGGCGTCTTCGCGGCGGTCGGGCGGAATGCCGGGGCCGTCGTCTTCTACCCGCAGTCGCAGGGACCGCTCTGTCAGTTGAACGGAGACCTGACAGGAGGTGGCATAGCGGCCCGCATTGGCGACGAGGTTCTCGACCGCGCGGCGCAGGGCACGCGGGCGCAGCATCACGGTGCCCTGCCCGACCATCTCTCCCAACGCCACCTTCTGACCGCCGCGTTGCGCGTCCTCGACGATCCGCTGCACCAGATCAAACGGATCGATCCGCTCAGAGGTGGCGGTTTCGGCATCCCCCCGGGCAAAATCAAGAAAGGCATCAATCAGGCGCTGCATTTCTTCGACATCATGTTCCAGCGGTTCGCGGTCTTCGTCGTCCAGCAGCGACAATCCCAGCCGCAGCCGTGTCAGCGGCGTCCTCAGATCATGGCTGACGCCCGACAGCATCATGGTGCGTTGATCGATATGCCGTTCGATCCGCGCGCGCATGTCCAGAAAGGCATGGCCGGCGGCGCGCACCTCGACAGCCCCGGCGGGCGAGTAGCGCACGTTGCGCCCTTTGCCAAAGGCCTCTGCCGCAGCGGCCAGCCGGGTGATCGGGCGCAACTGGTTGCGCATGTACAAAAAGGCGATCAGCGTCATCAACGCCCCAAAGAACACCATGTTCACAAACAATTGGTGCGCATTGGCGGCGGAGACCCGGGTACGGTCCAGCGCAATCCGGTACAATTGATCCGCTTTGCGCAGGTACAACACAACCGCGCGGTTGTCCGGCAATTCGATGCGTTCCAGCGTCGGGATGCGCATGAAAAGCTCACGATTCACCACCAGCCCGGTAAAATCATACCATCGCCGCAGGTTTGTCTTTGGCAGGTCGTCGTCGCCGGTCGCCACCGGTTGCAGTCTCAGTCGCGCAGCATTTCCCAATTCCGGCAGGTCCGTCATCACAAGGTTCACCTCACGGGCGAGCTCGGTGCTCATCTGCACGGTCACGCCCTCAAAATGGCGTTGGATGAAGACGATCGACACCACCAGTTGTAGTGTCACAACCGGCAGGACGAGGATCAATGCGGCACGGCCATAGAGGCTGCGGGGCATATATTGTTTGAGCCAGGTGAAGGACATGCGTTAAACCTAGCCCGCGGCGCCCCGGCGTGCCATCGCCAAAAGGACCCCCTGTCATGCTTGATCCGCAACCCGACTTTCACCCTGTTCCCGGGGTGGCCGAGGCGTTGGCACCTGGGCTGCGCCGCGTTCTGGCGCCGAATCCCTCGCCGATGACGTACCGGGGCACCAACAGTTATCTGCTGGGCACACGTGACATCGCCGTGATTGATCCGGGTCCTGACGACCGGAGGCATCTTGAGGCGATCCTGAGCGCGCTCACGCCGGGACAGCGGGTGACACATATCCTTGTGACGCACGCGCATCTGGATCACGCGCCCCTCTCGCGCGCGCTGTCGCAAGAGACCGGCGCGCCTGTTTTGGGGTTCGGTCCGCCAGAGGCAGGTCGCCGCCCGGTCATGCAGGCCCTCGCCGAGGGGGGACTGGTCGGCGGTGGCGAAGGCGTCGATAGCGGGTTTGTTCCGGATCACGTGTTGGCCGACGGAGACATCGTCGAAACTGAGGACTGGCGCATCGAAGCCCTGCACACCCCGGGACACATGGCCAATCATCTCGGTTTTGCCTGGGGTGACGTGCTGTTTTCCGGGGATTTGGTAATGGGCTGGGCAAGCTCACTGGTGTCCCCGCCGGACGGCGACCTGACCGCCTTCATGGCCTCTCTGGAACGCCTGCAATCCCGCAACTGGTCGGTGTTTCATGCAGGCCACGGCGCACCCGTTCAGGATCCCGCCGCGCGACTGGCCGAACTCCTTGCCCATCGTCGCGCCCGAGAGGCCGCAATCCTTGACGCCCTCGCCGATGGACCCGCCACTGCCCGCGCGCTGGCAGACCGGATCTACACCGACACCCCTGCCGCCTTGCTGCCCGCTGCCGCCCGCAACGTTCTGTCACATCTAATTGATATGACAGAAAACTTCCGCGTGGAACCCGAAAGTGCCCTGTCCGAGAACGCGCTCTTTCGCAGGCTGTGACCGGTGGCGTCAGAAATCCCGATTTTTGTGACAAAACCCTCTGGACGCCCGGATTCGACATTGCTATACGGCTGCACGTGTTCCGGCGTAGCTCAGCGGTAGAGCAGTTGACTGTTAATCAATTGGTCGTAGGTTCGATCCCTACCGCCGGAGCCAATATTTCAGAAAATCCAGCGATCTCATAAGGTTGTCCGGATTTCCTGCGATTCCAGACAATTTTAGACGTCCTCTGTGCCCATACCTGTGCCCGCGGCTGTCGCCCGGGCCTGTGCCCGGAGACGACCGAAAATGCCGAAAACCCCCTACCTCGTGAAGCGCGGGCACATGTTCTGGTGGCGCCGGCGCAAGCCGGTTTTCATTCTTCCGCAACCTTTCCATGGCACAGAGAAGTCTTGCACGGACACCGACGGCTCCAGCTTCAGGGCGTCCGGGCATTTCGCCGTCAGCCTGCGCACCACCTGCCCAAAGGACGCTGGCCGGCGCGCAGCACGCATGAACCTCCTGTTCGAGGAGAAGCGCCGCAGTATCGAGACCGCCATGTCGAGGGACGACGGGATGAGTGACCAGAGCTACCTTGACCGCGCGATGGCGGACATGGCGGCGACCCTGCGCGCGCAGGCCGAAATGATGGCCCGTCAGATGGCCTCCGCGACACCGGCGACCGTGTTGGCGGCGCCGCAGGAGCAGGTCGTTGCTCCGGATCAGAAGGCGACGCCAGCCCGAGCACCGGCAGCCAAAACCGCCGCCCCGGCCAAAAGCCGAATCGACGACCCCGAGTTTGAGCGTGCGATCCTCGAGATGGCCGACCGCGAGGGCTGGTGGCACGAGAATCCGGACGAGATCGTCGAGCAGTTCGACATGATGCTCACGGGACTCTTCACGCTCCAGGAGGAATACCTGCGCTACTGCGTGCGCAAAGGCCTCGACCCTGCGGCGGCCCTGCCCACACTGGCGGGACTCGGAAAGACGCTCTCGTCGGTCACCACAGACGTTCAGGAAAGTGCTCCCACCGAGCCAGAGGGACCGGAAAGGTCGCGTGGCGATATAGTCGAGGCAAACAAAGTGCCCCGTCGCCGGAAAAGCAAGGATGGACGCCGCTTCTCTGAGCATGCCCGACGGTTCCTCGATCTCCGCTCGGAGGGGTATGACCTCAAGCGCCGCCACGAGACGCCCGACACCGGATCGGGAGGGCGCTTTACCAGGACCAGCCGTGGCAACTTCGAAGGCACGGTGCGCCTGTTTCTCGAAGCCCATGGTGATATCTTTGTCGAGAACATCGACGAAATCTTGCTCGTCGACTTCTTCTCCCTGCTCGACCGAATCCCGTCCAACCACGGCAAGTCGTCAAAAGACCGTCGTCCCATTCGCCAGGTCATCGAGGAAACGGACCGGGAGGAGCGGAACACGATCGCGCGACGGAAGGCCGAGATGGAACGGGATCGCCTGAGCGCGGCAGAGATCGAGGAGATCCTCGACACATTGCATGTCGACCGGCTTCGGACGAACACCTGCAAGCGCCACATGGATGCCATGGACCAGATAATGGCGTTCGCGCAGTTTGAAGGATTGCGGAACGACAATCCGGTCAAGCAGGTCAAGTGGACCGCGAAGGAGATAAAGCGTCGCCTTGCACACGAAGAGGACAGAGATCGCCTGCCCTGGGGTGATCGTCTGCCTGAGCTTCTCAGCTCTCCAATCTTTCGCACGCCGCTCGAGGAACCCGGGGACCCCGTCTTCTGGGCACCTCTTCTGGGTCTTTTCGCAGGATTCCGGATGGAAGAAGCGTTGCAACTCCGGACGGATGATTTTGACACGATCGAAAGTGTGCCCGTCGTCAAGGTCCAGATCCTCGGCCGCATCCAGGGCAGAAAATCGAAGGCGGCCAAGCGCAACGTTCCGATCCACCGGACGCTGCTTGATCTCGGGATGATGCAGTTGGTCGAGCTGCGTCGAGCGTCCAACCAGACACGCCTGTTCCCACATCTCGAGCGTGGGCAGACGAAGAAAAACTTCACGGAGATCTTCTCGAAGCGGTTCACAAACTACCGGAAGCGATGTGGGATATACGATCCGGTGCGAGGCTTCCACTCGCTCAGGAAGGATTTCCAGACCAAGCTGACACGGGCGGGAGTGCCCTATCACTCAAGAAAGTTGCTGATTGGCCATGAGCTTTCTGACGTGACCCACAAGCACTACTACCCCGAAGGCGATACCATCGAAATGATGCTGGACTTCATCAACCGGATCGACGTTGATTGCTCACAAATCCTGCGGCCATTCGGGTCATCGGACGAAGCGAATGTTCATCGGCTGCCTGCCATTCGATAGTCGCCAGACACACCACATCGCGTCAACCGGCTTATATCCTGCACAGGTGGCAGGATCGGTTCTGCGCGCGCCCAGGGCGCGTTGATGGCATCGCACTTTCGATCAGACGCTCACTAAAGTGAACTTTTTGCCTGATTGCGAATAAATCCGTCGGCACGTTTTTGGTGCGGATCGATCGAACCCACTTTCTTCTTAGCGGCACTGACCGGGACTTTGACAAACGCGATTTCGCAAACTTTTTGCGAAACCCAAGGAAAATTAAGGAAAGACCATGACCGAGAAACGATCCGGCCGCCCGCCGAAATACACCGAAGCTCAGGTTCTCGAAGGCATCGAGATCGTCGAACGCGGCGGCGCGATCCCGACCGGCGACACCGTCAAGAAGGCCATGTGCATTCATCTCGACGTGGCCGGTGGCATCAACGCTCAGAGCCTCGACAAGGAGGTCCAACGGCTCCTCAAACAGCGTGAACAGCAGCGCCGCGAAAACCTGATCGGGGCTTTGCCGGCGGATGCGCGGGATGCCGTCAAGGAGATCGGCGCACTTGTCGAGTCCGCGGTCCTCGGCCATCTGGGCGAGCAATTCGGCTCGCTGAAGATGCTTTCGGGCAAAAAGATCGCCGAGCTGAAAACCGACCTGGGCAACCAGCGTGAGCAGATCCGAGAGCTTCTCACCAGGATCGACGGCAAGGACGCCGAGATTGCGGACCTTGAAGGAAAGAACCACGATCTCAAGCAGAGACTGGATGCAAGAAATACCGAGGTTGCAGCCCTGAAAGCGCGATTGTCCGAGCTCGAACGGGACGAAGATTTTCGAGCCAGGATGATCGAGGTAATGAAGGAAACGCTGGGTCATCACGCCATTTCCGACGAGAAATCGCCGCCTGTTCATGCGTGATTACTGACTGCAGCGATTGTCGCCACAGAATCACAGGCCGTCGAGTCGGCGTGGTTGCCTACCGTGAGGATTCCGATTTTCGCCAGGACATGACAGGTCTGATCCTTGAAGCGCGCATTGAGCGGATCCCTGCGCCCATCGGAATTGGCTTCGAGCCCCAGCAACGTTGCCTTGAAGAACGCCGTCTATTCCGTTCATATTGCGCTGAAAGTTACGCGGGGCTGCAAAAGACATGCGGCACCCGCAGAGGCGAGGCGCAGAATGGCAATCAAGAAATCCGACATTTACCGATCCCTGTGGGACAGCTGCGACCAGCTGCGAGGCGGGATGGATGCCTCGCTCTACAAAGATTACATCCTCACCCTACTGTTCCTGAAATACGTCTCAGACAGGGCCGGGCAGCCGGACGCGCTGATCGAGGTGCCAGAAGGCTGCTCGTTCGGCGATATCCGACAACTCCGCGGCACGAAGGACATCGGCGAAGGCATCGATACGGCGATCGCCGGAATCGCCGAGGCGAACGACCTCAAGAACATCATCGACCGGGCATATTTCAACGACACAGAGAAGTTCGGGCGCGGTGCCAAGATGGTCACCACCCTCACCGCGCTGATCAATATCTTCAGCCGTGAGGAGTTGAACTTCAGCCGCAACCGGGCGGATGGCGATGACATCCTGGGCGATGCCTACGAATACCTGATGCGGAACTTCGCGACCGAGTCCGGCAAGAGCAAGGGGCAGTTCTACACGCCCGCCGAGGTCTCGCGCGTCGTAGCCGCTGTCGCCGGCGTGGACCGCGCCACCAGCCCCAAGCAGACCGTCTACGATCCCACCTGCGGGTCCGGCTCCCTGTTGCTGAAGGCCGCCGACGCGGCCAAGGTCACCCTTACGGTCTACGGCCAGGAAATGGACATCACCACCCGCGGCCTGGCCAAGATGAACATGATCATGCACGGGCGCGAGGATGCCGAGATCGTCCAGGGCGACGTGATTGGTGAGCCGCAGTTCAAAGCATCCGAAACCGAACTCCAGACGTTCGATTTCGTGGTCGCCAACCCGCCCTTTTCGGCCAAGGCTTGGGGTTCGGGCCTGACCAGCGACACACGCTTCGGCCGCTTCGACCTCGGCATGCCGCCCGACAAGAACGGCGATTTCGCCTTCCTGCTCCACATCTTGGGCTCGATGAAGGCCACAGGCTCCGGCGCGGTCATCCTGCCCCATGGCGTCCTGTTCCGTGGGAACAAGGAGGCCGAGCTGCGCGAGAAGATCCTCAAACGCGGCTACATCAAGGCGATTATCGGCCTGCCCGCGAATCTCTTCTACGGCACGGGCATCCCGGCCTCGATCATCGTGCTCGACAAATCCCAGGCTCAGGCCGAGCGTCCGGTTTTCATGATCGACGCCTCGCGCGGCTTCACCAAGGACGGCAACAAGAATCGCCTGCGCGAGCGCGACATCCACAAGATTACCGACGCCTACACCCGGCAGGCCGAGATCAAGGGCTACTCCCGCCTCGTCTCCTACGCCGAGATCACGCGCAACGACTTCAACCTGAACATCCCGCGCTACATCGACGGCTCCGATCCCGAGGATCTTCAGGACATTGAGGCGCACCTGAAAGGCGGCGTGCCGAACCGCGACATCGACCTGCTGGCCGAGTTCTGGGACGTCATGCCGGGCATCCGCGCCACGCTGTTCGGGCCGAACCCGCGCCCGGGCTATTCCGACCCGCTGGTTGCGCCGGAGGAGGTCCGCACCACCATCCGCAACCATCCCGAGTTCGGCGCCTTCCGTGACCGCGTTCACGCGATCCTCGACCGTTGGGCCGGTCCGAGCGCCGATCTGGTGGATGGCATTCAGGTGGGCGACAAGCCCAAGGACCTGATCCACACCATCGCCGAGGACATGCTGGTCCGCTTCGCCGAGGCGCCGCTGATCGACCAGTATGAAGCCTATCAGCGGCTCATGTCCTACTGGGCCGAGGTGATGCAGGACGATGTCTTCATCATCGCGCACAATGGTTGGGACGCTTGCCGCGAAATCCGCGAGGCTCGATACGAGACTGACAAGGATGGCAAGATCAAATGGCTGGAAGCCGGCGATCTCTTCGTGAAACAAGGCCGCAAGACAACCAGGCTGATGTGCGAAGTAATTCCGCCCGCTCTGGTAATTGCAAAGTTCCTGCCTGAGTTGAAAGCAGATCTCGACCACGCAGAAGCTGACTCACAGGAGGTCACGCGGCTGGTGGAAGAAATGGTTGAGGAACAAGGCGGTGAAGGGGGCGACCTGTTTCATGCCGTTGGCGACGACGGCAAAATGACACAAAAGTCCGTAAACGAACGCCTCAAAGCCTCTGGTCTGGACGATGAAGAAAAATCTGCACTCAACAAAGCCAAGAAACTTCTGAAAGATGAGGCGGCGGCGAAAAAGGTTGTGAAAGATACCGAGGCGGCGCTGACCGAGGCCACGCTGAAGAAATACCCCGAACTGACCGTGGAGGAGATCAGCACACTGGTCGTGGATGACAAATGGCTGACCGACATTGCCGAACTGATCGAGGCCGAGATCGAGGCGCGGACGGAGCAGCTGACCGCCCGAGTGCGGGTGCTCACGGAGCGGTATGGGCACACGCTGCCGGAGATGACGGAGAGCTTCGGCAAGCTCGAAAGCAAGGTTGCCAATCACCTGTGTGCCATGGGCTTTGCCAAATGAGAGAGGACAGCGCTGCGACCCTTCCGGAAGGCTGGTCCCTCGTCCCGCTGGGCCAGTTGATGAAGTTCCAGAATGGTTTCAATACGGATAAGACTGCCTATGGACGCGGCCTGCGGTTCGCAAACGTGCTGGAAGTCATCACCAACACCCATCTTTCAGCCCACATGATCCCAGGTCGCGTGGCTACCTCAGCGGCAGAGACCACTCGCTACCATGTGCAGAGGGGTGACGTCCTGTTTAATCGAACTTCTGAAACCCAGGAAGAGGTTGGATTGGCGTCGGTGTATCTTGATGACGAACCGATCCTCTTCGGCGGCTTCGTTCTTCGTGGAAAACCCACCTCTGATATACTCGATCCAATTTTCGCCGGATATGGGCTTCGCTCGCAGATTGTCCGCCAGCAGATTATGGCGGCGGGGCAAGGCGGCATTCGGGCAAACATCGGTCAGCAAAGTCTTTCGAAGATCCAGATTGCGCTCCCTGGAAAATCGGAACAGGAAGCCATCGCCGAGGCGCTTTCGGATGCGGATGCGCTGATCGAGGGGCTGGAGCGGCTGATCGCCAAGAAGCGGCTCATCAAGCAGGGCGCGATGCAGGACCTCCTGACCGCCAAGCGCCGCCTTCCGGGATTCTCGGGGGAGTGGGTGGAAACCACGTTCGGCCAATGTTTCCAGTTCCTGCGCACCGGATCGGCATCGCGTTCCCAACTCGGGACCAACCTCGGCGTTGGCTATATCCACTATGGCGACATCCACGGCATGAGGTCCTCCGTGCTGGATCTGTCGAGGACCCGCCTGCCCGAAATCCACCCACTACAGGTTACCACGCTCTCTCGCGTTCAGGATGGTGACTTGGTCATCGCCGACGCATCGGAGGACGTGATTGACGTTGGCAAGTCAGTTGAGGTTCGCGGTGTCGGCTCCGCTCAAGCTGTCGCCGGTCTGCATACCTTCCTGTTAAGGGGCAATCCTGAGATCGTTGCGGACGGCTTCAAGGCTTACATCCAGTTTCTTGGGGATGTCCGTTCCGGAATTGAAAGCATCGCAACGGGTTCATCAGTCTATGGTATTTCGAAGAAGAACTTGGCCGCATTGCGGTTCCGCGTGCCTCCCGTCGAAGAACAGGCGGCGATTGGCCGGCTATTCGCCGACATGGACGCCGAAATCCAGGCCCTCGAAACCCGCCTCTTAAAGGCGCAGCAGGTGAAGGAGGGCATGATGCAGAACCTTTTGACCGGACAGATCAGGCTGGTTTGACGATATTTTCCAACGAGTGATTTCCAGAACGGAGAGGTCCCCATGAGCAAGATCGGCGAGGCGGAACGCAAGGCGCAGAACCGGGTCATCGACCTGCTGAGCGGCCACCAGACCGACGCGCCCGGCGGCCTCGGCTGGCGCTACCTCGGCGACTGGCTGAAGCGCGACGGCAACGCCAATATCGAGGAGGACCTGCTGCGTCCTTGGCTCCTGTCGCGCAGATATGCGCCCGAGATCGTCACCCAGGCCATCACGCTCCTGAAGCGCGAGGCGCGGATGGAGGGCACGAAGCTCTACGAGGCCAACCAGAGCTTCTACGAGATGCTTCGCTACGGCGTGGCTGTCGCCCCCGGCCCGGGCGAGGCCCCGATCACCGTCCGCTTCATCGATTGGGGCGATCCGGCCGCCAATGACATGGGCGTCGCCGAAGAGGTCGCCATCGAGGGCAAGGACGTCAAGGCGTGGAACAAGCGCCCCGACCTGGTGCTCTACGTCAACGGCATCGCCCTCGGGACGGTCGAGCTGAAGAAATCCACCGTGGGCGTGGGCGAAGGCATCCGCCAGACCCTCGACAATCAGCGGCCTGAGTTCATCCGGCACTTCTTCACCACAGTGCAGATCACCTTTGCCGGGAATGACAGCGAGGGGCTGCGTTACGCCCCGATCCTCACGCCACAGCCCTATTGGCTGGCCTGGAAGGAAGAGAGCGAGATCTCCGCCCGCCTCGACCGGGACGTGACACAGATGATGGCGCCGGCGCGGTTCCTGGAGCTGATCCACGATTTCACCCTGTTCGATGCCGGCATCAAGAAGATCGCCCGCCCGAACCAGTATTTCGCCGTGAAGGCCGCGCAGGAGCGCGTGGCGGCGCACGAGGGCGGGATCATCTGGCAGACCCAAGGGTCCGGCAAGAGCCTGATCATGGTGATGCTGGCGCGCTGGATCAGGGAGGCCCAGCCGGATGCGCGCATCTTGGTGGTGACCGATCGCAAGGAACTGGACCGGCAGATCTCCGAGGACGTGTTCGGTGGGACTGGCGACAAGGTGCGCCGTGCGAAGAGCGGCACAGACCTGATGGCCGCCCTCGCCGATCCGACCGACCGCGTAGTCTGCTCGCTGGTCCACAAGTTCGGCAAGCGCGAAGAGACTGAGATGGCCGAGTTGATCTCGGACATCCAGAGCGCAAAGATCGGTGCGCCGGTGGGTGATTTCTACGTCTTCATCGACGAGGCACATCGGACCCAATCGGGCAAGCTGGCCCGCGCCATGCGGCAGGTGTTGCCCGAGGCCATGTTCATCGGCTTCACCGGCACGCCGTTGCTGAAGTCCGACAAAGAAACGTCGCTGGAGACCTTCGGCCCCTATATCGGCAAGCCCTACCGGTTCGACGAGGCTGTCGAGGATGGCGTGGTGCTGGACCTGCGCTACGAGGCGCGAGACATCGACCAGCGGATCAGTGCCCCGGGCAAGATCGACGCCTGGTTCGAGGCTAAGACCAAGGGGCTGACACCGATCGCCAAGGCGACGCTGAAGGCGCGCTGGGGCACGCTACAGCGGGTGTTGTCGAGCCGTGACCGCCTGGAGCAGATCGCCAACGACATCATCATGGACATGGAGATGAAGCCGCGCCTGAACGCGGGCATGGGTAATTCGATGCTTGTGGCGGGGTCGATCCCCGAGGCCTGCAAGTTCTTCGAGATCTTTCGCAAGTCCGGATCCGTTTTGGCCGACAAATGCGCAATCGTGACCTCCTACAAACGCGCCGCGCCCGAGATCACCGGCGAAGAGACCGGCATGGGCGAGACCGAGAAGCAGTATGTGCACCGCGTCTACACGGACCTGCTGGGCGAGACCTCGGAGGAAGATTACGAGGAGGAAGCGCTTCGGTTGTTCAAGAAGGAGCCGGGGCGCATGAAGCTGCTGATCGTCGTCAGCCGCCTTCTGACCGGCTTCGACGCGCCCACGGCGACATACATCTACATCGACAAGCAGATGCGCGACCACGGACTGTTCCAGGCAATCTGCCGCGTGAACCGGCTGGACGGGGACGACAAGGACTTCGGCTACATCGTGGACTACAAGGACCTGTTCCGGAACATCGAGAGCGCGGTGGACGACTACACGTCAGAAGCCTTCGATGCCTTCGACAAGGAGGATGTGGAAGGGTTGATCACTGATCGTGCTGAACAGGCAGATCAGGACCTGCGGACTGCACGGGACGCATGGCTGGGCCTCATGGACGGCGTGGATCAGCCAAAGTCGGACGACGAGATCTTCGCCTACTTCTCGAGCCCCCAGGGCATCGACATCGACCCTGATTCCGAGGAGAAAGCGCGGCGCCGCCAAGCGCTTTACAAGATCGCCGGACGTTACGCCCGCGCCTACGCTAATATTGCTGCCGAGCCCGAGGGCTCGGGATTCAACGATCTCGAACTCGGCGAAATCCGCCGAGAGGTTGAGAAAGCCATCGGGATCAGGGATGCTGTTCGGCTGCACAGCGGCGACGCAGTTGACATGAAGCTCTATGAGCCGGCGATGCGTCACTTGATCGACAACTACATCCGCGCCGAGGACTCGGAAGTCATCTCGCATCTTGACGATATCAGCCTGATCGATCTGGTAGAGAGCAAGGGTGCCGACGCTGTGAATGATCTGCCGCCTGCATCGAAACGCAAACGGGAAAACGTGGCGGATGCAATCGAAAACAACGTTCGAAAGCTGATCATCGAGGAGACCCCGGTAAACCCGCGCTTCTATGAGAAGATGTCCGAACTGCTCACCGATCTTGTTCGCCAACGGCGGGAAGAAGCTATTGAATACGCAGAATATCTCGAACGGATCGCGGCACTGGTGCGGGATGCGAAAGCCGGACACGGCAAGGAGTATCCAGACTCGATCAAGAGCGCCGGCCTGAAGGCGCTGTTCGACAACCTCGACACTGACGAAGCTATGGCTTTGACGGTTGATCGCGCAGTGCGCGAGACAACACCTTTCGGATGGCGCGGCAACGCAATGAAGGAAAGGAAAGTCCGGCGTTGCCTTCAGCAGATCCTGGATGACCCGGACACAGTGGAGCGGATCTTCGAGATCCTGAAAAACCAAAGTGAATACTGAAGTCTCGCAGATCGGCGGTATCGACGTCGAGATCGTGCGCAAAAAGATCAAGAATCTGCACATCGGCTGCTACCCTCCAGAGGGCCGGGTCAGGGTCGCCGCCCCGGATCACGTGAGCGCCGAAGCCATCCGGCTCGCCGTCTTAACCAGGATGTCTTGGATCCGGCGGAAACAGGCGCAATTCACCAAGCAGGAGCGCCAGCCCACGCGTCGCTACGTCTCTGGAGAAACGCATTTCCTTTTTGGCAGACCGCTGCGGCTCGAAGTTCAGCACTGGGACAAGAAGATCCACAGGATCGCTCGGAGGGCCAACGACAAGCTCGTGTTGAATGCCCCCGTGGACAGCGAACCAGAGCAGCTGCGCCGATGGATGGACTCGTGGTTGAAGGCAGAACTCCGAAAACTGGCCGCGCCGCGCATCGAATGTTGGTCAGCGCGCATGGGCGTTGAGCCCAATAAGTGGGGCATCCGGCCGATGAAGACTAAGTGGGGAAGCTGCAATCCTGACAAGGGCATCGTCTGGCTGAACTCGGAACTTGCGAAGAAACCGGAGCGGATGATCGACTATGTCATCGTTCACGAGCTCGCGCACCTCGTGTCGCCCAGGCATGACGAACGCTTCACGGCCGTTCTGGATCGCGAGATGCCTCGATGGCGACAGACGCGCCGCGAGCTGAATGCACTTCCGTTATCGGCATGGGAAGATTGATTGCTTCGAAATAGGCCGCGTAGATTGATGGACGATTTCAGTCGGGCCACGCGTTTCAGGCGGCGATCCGGAGAGATGGCCATAGAGGATGTCGGCCGGTCTTTCGGTGGCAACCGGTGCGCGTTGGGGCTGTTGGACAGTAACCGCTCCATTGTTACCGCGGTGATTTGGCCTTGATGCGGGCGACAAGTTCAGCGTCATCTACGAAGTCTTCAAGGAACTCATGCCAGGTCTTGGTGCTGATACGGGCGTCGCGGATCATGTCCTTCAGTTCCTCGATGCCGTCGTCGGTCAAGCGTCAGGCAGGCGGTGCCAATGGCGCGGTTACGTTGGACATGGGTCGTGTCATGCGGCCTGTTTCCTCGGTGGCGCGCGTGACATCGGGATCTCGCCCCGCCGGAAGGTTTCGATGATACGCACCGGGCCGCCGTAGCAGGGGCATGCCGAAGCGCGTGAAGGCCGGACTCGCAGTCATCGAAACAGTTCACGGAAAACGAACCTCGATGGAAGAAAGCGAAGGTGCGACGCCAAACAAAACTGAGAAAGCCTGAAGCCGTCGCGCCGAACACGTCCGGTCACGGGCCCATGGTGCCGCTGGCTCTTAACACCAACGCTCTTTCCCCATAGCCTGCTCCAAGACCCCCGCGGCTTCCTCCTTCCGAGGTTCGTCCACGCGAGCCGTCAGCGTATGCCGGCCAAAGACGTGCCGCGGCCCACATCGAAAAACCTTCAGGAAAGCAGATCTTCGCTGCAATGAAGACGAACGTCTGCATTTGATAATATTACGACAGGACGGCCCTCACTCGAAACGCTGGTCCCGCTCTCGGTCTTCCTCCTGCTCGGCCCGACGGATGCGATCAATTCGGGCGCGGATGTCAGGAGCCAGGCGAGAGATCGTATGCCCAACCTCAGGCGCAGGATGGTCCTGTAAGGATTCTATCACGGCGAGACGGCGCTCCATGATAGCCGCTCGGCTACCCGACCAGCTCATTGGGGCAAGATGTTGGAGATATGCCTCGATCACCTCCTCGGGGCGCGGTGCCGCCTCGAGAAACGCGAAAGCGAGCGGAGAAATCTGTCCGGTTTCACCTTCATCATCGATCCCGCGCGAAAAGGGCGAGATATGCGTGGACACTTGTGTCCAACGATCGGGCTTTTGTCTGCACCATTCGATCAGAGCCTCAGTCGGCACGTGCGAGAGTGGCCCAGGACGTCGGCCATCTCGGAACCTTACCGAGGGTTCACCTGCTTCGTCTAAAAAGACGCGGCCGAGAAAGACTTCAGGGGCTCTCTCCGCCAGTGCGGAAAGCGTTCTTTCGACATCATAGGTGCTACCGTATCGTCTTTCGGCACGATCCACGATCGCCTCCATTATGCGGCTCGCACCCGATCCGTCGTCTCCGCGCAGACAAGCCGATATGGCGCGCGCCATACGCGCATCTTTGGTGGAGTTAAAATGTTCTGCGTTGATGATCCCGATGATCGCTTCAAGGCCAACGTCCCGAAGTTCTTCGGGCCAGCGATCCCGGGTGTTCCCTTCGACATGTCGGAGCATCCTCAGCGCATCGACTACTTGCTCCGGACCGCCTGATTTGGCGAGGATGGTGCGCAAAAGACGGACCCGCTCCTCATCACTCAGCTCGCGCTCTTCGCGCCAAGAGACATCGCTGAGTTGCCAAGCTGAAGTTTCCGGCTCCCCTGCGATTTCGATCACGTGTTCCAGCTCTTGTTTGGGCAGCACACCCCTCGCGAGGAAGATACCGTATTCTCGTCGCAAGGCAGGGCTACCTCGACATTCAATCCGAATCTCGTCTGCTACGGCCGAGTTCGAGATATCAAGCTGTTGAATGAACCCCGAGAGGACGCTCGTCTGCCGTGTCTTGGAGGGATCGATAAGGTGCAGGTCTCGAAGGACTACCCATACCTCGACGGGGTCAGCGGCCCCTTGTGCGAGTCCGGCCCCGAGTGGATAGAAAGACCCGCCTTCCGCTTCGAGAAGATCACGACCCACAGCGCGTAGGCTATCGTGGCTCGCCGCCAATTCCCGCCCAAGAAGCTCTAAGCGCTGCGCTCGCCGGGCCTCGGCAGCATTCACGTCTTCGTCTTCGTTTTCGAGGTCGAAATCCCACCCCATGACCATCTCTGCGCGCACCCGAGCTTCGAGGTCTAATGGCTCCATGTGATCGATGAGACGCCGGACATTTTTTGTATCGGCGCAGGGAAATTGTTCGCCGCGGCGTTGGATATAGTGGAGCATCTGATTCAGAGCATGCCGGCCGCCGGCCCAAGGCGCTGCCGCTTGCAGTTGTCGCGCGACTTCGTCGATCCGTGACCTTAGTGCGGGGATGCACCTCCAGATGTCACCGATTTCATCTGCCAGCGCTTTTCGGGCGCTGTCTCTGATCGCAAGAGGGCCATCCAGAGCGATTTCTGCCGCCAGATCGAGCCACTTAGTAAACCACTCGACGACATCTTGCCGATGGGGTTCCCATCCGAACGCATCTGGACGGGCGTCATCGTAAGAGAGGGTGGAAGAGGACCAGTAGCCCGTTCGCAATGCCGAGCGAAGCATGATGATACCGCGCGCGTGGTGGTTCGGGTTGTTCGCCAAAAGATACTGGCGCGCGACACGGATGCGCGTGTCGGTCTGGGCCAGCGTTCCAGATAGGTAGAGGCCGAAAAGGCTGCTCAACGCATCGTCGGCATTCGATGTCCGTTGCTCGGCGACTGCGATGGTTAGCGTCACCATTCTTTCGCAGGCACGAGGGAACATGGCCTCGGAATGAGCGATCCGCGAGATCATGCGGGTCAAGGTGTCGAGGTGATGGAAATCTCCCGGGGCCGCCTGAAGGGCAGCTATCATACCATCGATGACTCGCAGAGCCTCATCGGGGACCAGGTGACACACGGCCTCAAGCACATGCATGTCCGGCGTCGGACCATGCAAGGGTCCTCCTGCCTCCATCCACCGAGTGACGATACGTCGAGCCTCATCTGAATCGTGAAGGTATGAAAGTCGCCGAGCGAACGATCGACGGAGGCGCAGATTGGCAGCAAAGCCATCCGCGATACTCCGCCATGGTATCGACTTTAGAGCCTGTGCAGCGAGACGGTTTGCGAGAGCGTGGGGCAGAACGGCTCTCCACCTGCTTCGGGCCTGGGCGAGTCCCCGGTCGAGAAGGGTAGCGGCGTGCCGATGCATTGCTCCCCGTGACAATTCAGTAAGTGAGCCAAGGAAGGTCAGTTCGTCCGGTTCCTCCTCGCCGTCTACTTCGAAAGAGTAGACCAGCGACAGAACTTCTGCCGCGCGTGCCAGTTCTTCATTCCGTTCCTCGCGTTGCCAGAACAGGCGATCGAAAAGCGCTGAGTCCTCGAAGGCCGAGAGGGTTCCTGTCTGGGGTGCAGCTTGGGCGAGGGCGAATCCCAACCGGGCGTTGCCTTGAGCGAGTTCCGCGAGTCGCCGAGCATCTCCGGAAGACAGGTCAGGGCGGCGACGGCGGAGAAGGACCTCGACAATGTCGGAACCTTCTGCCTCGATGCGGACAACATCGGTTTCCTCTGGCCTATCGGCGCGGACGTCATACTCAACTGTGATCAGTCGAACAGGTCCCGGCCGTTCGGCCAATTTGCGCGCCAATGCTTGGTGGGTTTCTGGTGGACAATTGTCGACAACCAAAATTGCTGGAGAACCACGGTCGACAAGCGCTTCGAGCATGCCCATCGGCGCTGGGTCGGGCGAATGACCCAAATCCGTGTAGATAGCATGTGAGGTAGGTAAGGCAGCCAAATCTCCGATCGGCTCGAAAAGCGCCTGCACGATGCGGCTTTTGCCAATACCGGAAAGCCCGGCGATGCGCACAGAACCAGTTCCATCGCGGACAAGGTCTCTGATTGCATCGAGTGCATTCGGGAGTTCTCGGATCGGATCGTCGCGCCCGATGCGAAATACGAGCCCCGCCTCGCAAATCAGATCGTCAGGTTCTCCTTCCGGTGTTGCCGACCAACGTCCGAAGGGCTGCCAGCCCGCGAGGATGGGAAGTGTCAGGCGCTTTCGTAGCCACACGGCCACCGAAGCATGTGCGCTCACCCATCGACTGATCGCTTTTCGGTCAAGAAAGATCAGGTCCAGATCTGCTCCGTTGGGGTCGTCGGCAACAGCCGCACGCATCGAATCGACACGTCGTCGAAGCATCGTTTCAGAACAGTTCGCACCCGCACTGGCAATGAGATAGGAACCGCTCTTGGCAGCGAGTGCCGATATCGCTGGCCGAAGTGAGCCGCCATAGCGCATCTCGTCCTTGATGGCGGCAGCAGCAAGGTCGGCTGCTTTGACCTGGATTCCTGCGTCTCGCCGTGCGAGCGGGCCAGCGGGCACAAACGATCCGACCGGTTCCACGACAACATCGAGCCCTCCGTCGGCGGCAGTCTGACTGCCTCCCCAACGGACTTCGTTTCGATGACCGCCTTGCCGCTCGCGCTCCGCCTCGCAAAGCCGTGCCAATAATTCGCGAAGCTCCGCATCTGGTAAGTCGACCAAACGGTCAGTCGGAATGTCGAACACTGGCATGTTTAATCTCCCAAATCGGCATCGCCTGCGTCGCCGCAAGACGGAGCACTGCCGTATAGAATAGCCCCTTGTATCATTTTGCGTGTCTGGCGGAAGATTGAACCGTGCCGGGACTGCCGGCGGCTCCGAAATCTGCGCGACATGAAGCGGATTTCGCCCCCGATGCTACGCAGCAAAATCAATGGCAGGTCTTGGGAAGCTGCACCGCGGCACCCATGCGGCAGCTTTAGGCCGTGAGTGGCGATGAAACAACCGCTCGGCATGACGGGTGCCGCGCTTCCGAGATTAGCCCCGAGTCCCTACCGCCCCTTTCAGCGCAATGCGTTCCGACTACCAGCCCCATACCCTTGCATGACGGCGGACGACCAAGCTTTGCCTCGGCGGTTGAGCGCCGAGGTAGCTAAAACCCCGACGAGAAGGCCGCCGCAGCTAACATGACCGCCTACGGTCCACGCAACTCGGAGTCATTTCCGTTGAAATCTTTCCCAGTCTTGGGTCTGCCGATTGCCCGAGTTCGGCGGTGACTCACTCGCAAAAATGAGTGCAAAAGTAGATGTGAGCAACCAGCGGCCATTTTCGCGACGCAAGAGTCTTCCAGGAGACGGTCGGTCAAGATGAGCTTCGCAAATGCAGCAGCAAAGGTTGACGGCAGCCTCTTAGCCTTCCTCGTAGTAGCCCGTGTTGTTGTCTTCATGGCTCGCTATCACCGGTATCAATCCCGTGTTCGGGAGGTTCCCGCCTGGCGCATGAACGATCAGTTTCCCGCGTTGCGCACGATTTTGGGAACACGAACCCGGGGCCTAATTGCCTCTGGCCATGAAGGACCAAGCCCTCACCCGCGACGATCTGGAAGTCTTCTTCTGCATCCGGAAGAATCCAGGATCTGCTGACCGGAGGGCACTGCTCAAGGTGCTGTGCGCGCTGGGAGTCCGGCTGAGGGGCGGCACCACGCGCTGGTCTGTAGTGCTGCCCGCCATCGGACTCTCAGTGACCCAGAACTCGGCGCATTGGGCCGACCTGACAGCGCCCCTGCTTACCGCCAAGGACGTCGCGTCGCTACTCGGTCACGAGGATCCGTCGATCATCTACCGCTGGGAGAAGGGCAAGCTGCCGGCCGACACGCCGCCATTCCCGGCCGCCATCGACCTTTCAAACGGACGCAAGGATGCGCGCGCCAAGCGATGGCGCCGGGCCGAGGTGCTGGCCTGGCATGCGCGCCAACCGCTCCCCCGATACGCCAAAGCCGCACCGGCCTTCGGCTCCATCACCCCCAACAAAAGAGGTCCGGCCCCATGCCTTCACACGCCCGGGACACAGCGAAACGCACCCAGACGACCCGGCACACACGCAAGCGACCGGGACACAGACACCCGCCCGGTTTCACCGGCGGCAACCTCGCAGGCGTGTGTGTCCCGGGCGCATCCAAGCGACCGAGCGTGCACGTAAGCGACCCGCACAGCCCTCATCGAACGATCCATACAAACAACATGAACGGAATGCCCCATGCTTGATCTAACCAGCCGCCCACAGTCCTCCGCACGCGCCCTCGCGGCCGTCGGCGCTGCGCCCACGGCAAGGAACGAAGCTCGCCCCACTCTCGCCGATATCCGCGCCCACGTGTCGGCACGCACCAACCTCACGCCGTCGGTCAGGTCCAGATATCTCGGCACAATCGACGAGGTGGGGCGGATCATCAACAGGCCGCTGGATGCAATCCCGGCCGAGCTGGCACTGGTCGAGGAGCGCTTCCCGCTCGACGGGTTTGATCCCGAGCACTGGTCGACGAACGAGGCCTACCGTCTTTTCCGGCGCCGGCTCCAGGCGCCGCTGCGCGAGTTCCTCGGCGTGCATGCGGCGCAGGCCGCGCTGCGGGCGCAACAGGATGACTGGACCCGCCTCTTCGCCGCCATCGAACCGCTCACCAGGGGCCGGGTCGGCAAGAACGCGAAGTGGCATCCGATGAAGCTCTCGATGCTCAAGACCTTCGCGCTCGTGGCCCGCGCCTATGGCTGGCAACCGCGGGACCTGACGCTGGCCGAGGCGCAGCGGATTGACGCGGATTTCGTGGGCAACAAGCGGGACGCCAATGCCCGAGCGCTCCGGCGGCTCGATGAGTTGCGTGAGTTCCCCCAGCTCCTGCCCCTGCTGCCACCCCGTCCGATCGGGTTTTCGGCCGAGCGGCGCGTGCCACGGCTGGCAGCGATCGAACCCGCTTGGGAGGCCCAGTTCCTGCCCTGGATCGACGCGGTCACGAAGACCAACTGGGACCCGGTCGAGCAGGGGTTCGCGGACGAGCACGCGGGACACGCGCATGTCATGCGGTCCGCGTTCCGCACCGTCCTACGGATCGGGGTGGAGATCGGCGGGATCAGCCCGGATGCAGCCGATCTCAAGATCGTCCTCGCCGACGATGAGATCCTTTGCGCCATCGCCGGCGAGATGTTTGCGCGGCGGACACGGAGCCGCAAGGATAGCCATCTCGAGCCCCGGACATCCCGCAAATATCTCAAGGCGCTGAACCAGGTCCGCGCCCATCTCGGCATCGACACGCACATCATGCAACAGGTTCTTGCCAACAACGCGGTGTCCCGGATGGGCAAGAAGGCCGACCGATGCATGACGCCCGCAAACCGCAAGTTCTGTGAAAGCCTGGTGGAAAAACCCGTGCCGCGCAGGCGGTTTCTCGGCTCGTTCAAGAAACTGCGCGAGACTGCCGAGACCATCCTGGCGCAGATCGCCGCGGAGAAGCGCACGCTCACACCGGCGGAGATCTCGCGCGTGCGCATGCTCGGGACCGCGGCCTGTTTCGCGGCGATCGAGATCGGCGGCGCCCCGATCCGTGTGGAGAACGCCATGAGCCTGACCTGTGTCGGCGAGGACGCGCAGATCCGCGCTCCCCAGACCGGCAAGAAGGCGATCAAGGTGCTCATCCCAGCGGAACTGACCAAGAACGGAGCCGAAATCGAGTTCCCGATCCGCGCCAACAGGCATGGATGCCACGACACGATCCAGTGGTATCTGCGGGTCATTCGGCCGATGTTCCCGCACGCCGCGACGAGCCCGTTCCTCTTCCCGGCGGTGAAGACACCGGGCGCGCATCTCAACCCGGATTTCTTCGGCGCCGAGTTCGCGGGGCTCATGCGGACGGTCGTGAACCTTCCGATGACCCCGCACCAGATGCGGCACGGGCAGACCTCGCTGCTGCTCGACCGGCATCCAAACGAGATCGAGGTGATCGCGAAGCGCATCGACGACACGCCCGGCACGCTGCGTCAGTTCTACGGCTGGCTGAACGCGATGAAGCTCGTCGAGCGCGGCCAGGATCTGCTCACCGGACTCATGGAGGACTGAATGACCTACGACACGAGACCCCGCGAGGAGATCCTCGCAGCGCCCCATTTCGACGCCTTCCGGGAGACCGAAGGACTGGGCAGGGTCGGGCTGCGCGAGCTGCGCACCCTCGACCGGTTCTTCGCCTTCGCCGCCGAACGCGGCATTACCGTGCCCGCCGTTGCCGACTTCCTGGCCTTCGTCGCGGACGACCGCTCGACCCGGCGGCTCGACGATCTGCGCACTGCGTTCGACCGGCTCCTGCCGGACGGGACGCCCGTGCGGGAGACCGTCCGGGAGGCGATCCGGGCGAAGCGTCCCCGTAGCCGGTCCTGCGATCGTCGCAGCCGCGTGCTGCTGCGCGATGATCCCGTGATGGCGCCCTACCGGGATCTGCCCGCCTTCGACGACGTGCCGCTCGAGGATCTGCGCGTGCTCGCGCGCTTCCTCGCCTTCGCCGAAGCGCGGGGCATCACCGTGCCGACCGAGGCGGACTATCTGGCCTTCACGGCCGATACCGGGTCGAGCCGGCGCCTGCGCAGCCTGAAGTCCGCACTCGACCGCCTGCTGCCGGGCAATCCGGCGGTCCATGTGGTGCTGGCAGCGGCGATAGAGACGAAGAGCCCCGCGCGTTCGGGCCAAGGCACTGGCACTCCCCAGACCGTGGCGACGCGACGCGTCGATGCCGCGGAACTTCCAGACGCGTGGCGGACGCTGCTCGCCAGGATGCGACTCGGGGCGCTGCCGATGCACATAGCCACCCCGGCGGAGTCCGTGATAGACAGCATGGAAGACGTGCTGCGTGAATATGCGAAGGTGCAGCGGGAGACTGGTGCGCCCGTCGAGATTACCGTCGAAGGCGTGCGCCGATTGGAGAAATCGCGCGCGGCGCATGCGGCGGCACGCAAGGACCCGGCCTATCGCGACCAGGGCAACCGGCCCGCGACGCGGCATACCGCCGTGATGCGCCTGCGCCAGTTCGGCGCTGCCCTCGGGCTTGATCCACTCCTCCTGGCCGCGCTGCGCAAACATGAGGCCCTGCTCCGGCGGGACATCGGCGCGGTGGTGCCGCTGAAGTTCGCCAAGCTCGACAAGCTGCCCGATCTCAAAGCCACGTGGGGGACGGCCGCGCACCTGCTGGCCAAGAGCGTCGAGGCACCCCGGCGCCAGACCCGGCTGCGTCTGCTCAACGAGGCGGCGGTTGTGGCGCTCTGGACCCTGCTGCCGCTGCGCCTGCGTGACGGACAGCTCCTCTGGGGCCGGGATGTGCTGTTTGACGGCGCGCGTTACCGGGTCGATATCGTCACGGCCAAGGAAGATGAGCCCCTGCGCGGGGCGTTGCATGCCGTGCTGACCCCATTCCTCGACGCGCTGGTTCTGCGCGGGCTCGACCCTGTCTGGCTCGATGAGATGCGGGACAGGGCGGTGGCAGAGGAACTGCCGCTCTTCCGTGCCGTGAATGGCCGCCAACTCGCGGCCAGCTATCCCTCGACCGTATGGCGAACGCATTTCGGAACCGGCGCGCATATCTCGCGCAGCCGCGTGCATACCGAGCTGGGTCAGCTTGGCCCGGGGGGCGTGGAAACCGCTTTGGCGCTCAATGCACAGCGGGACCCGCGCACGGCCGCGCACTACCACGGCAACGCCGTGGCTGCCGCCCGACGACGCAGGGGCCAAGACATGGTCGACGCCCTGCTCGAGGAGTGTTTCGAGTAACGAGATCCGGTCTGGACGATCACGCCGATGGTGCAGTTCGTGCAGACTGAATAAAGTGGAGACAAGAGATCTCCGTTCCGCCGCGCGGTCGCCTGTGACGCGCGGCGGAACGGAGATCCCTGGTCTCGAAGGGTGTTTCGCTGGCGTCGTTTCACACGCCAAGAGGATCCTTCCATGTATCACCAATCCCATCCCATTCTCCCTGACATGACCAATGCTGGTCACCCCGTGCGCGGCGATGTCGTGCTGTTCCGCTTCCCGGTCACCGAAGAAGACGCCGAGCCCGGCGCGCCCAAACGGCGACCCTGCCTGGTGCTCGACACCTTCGAAAGTGGCGGTGAGCGCTATGTCGAGCTCGCCTATGGGACCTCCGTCAGCACGAGGGCGAACCGGGGCTACGAAGTCATGGTCAAGCAGCCGGCCTCCCGCGCCGTCGCGGGGCTTAACAAGCCGACACGCTTCATCGGGGCCCGCAGGATCACCGTGCACATCGACAACAGCGGATTCAACGGCCCGACAGATGGCCCAACCATCATCGGTCGGCTGGACGAAGCGCTCCTGAACAGGATGAACGCCGTCCGGGCGCGCATCCACGCCGAAGCCGACATTGCCGCGCACGACCGCGAAGAGAGACGCAGGGCGAAGCAGGCGCGCAAGGACCGCGGTTTCCGGTAAGGAACCGCGCTCTCGCCGCTGCTCCCCCACTTCGACCAAGCAACCCACCCAAAGGACTCAACCTCATGAACATGCGATTCAAATCACCCGCCGAGATCACCGCCATGGCCGCCTCGTGCTTCCCGCTCGCGCGGGCCGCGGCAACCGGAATAGACCAGGACGTGCTCGACCTCGTCGCGCCAAAACCCAAGCAGGAGGCCAGGAAGCTGGCCGCGCTCCTGCGGGCGGGCAAGATCTTCGACAAGGGCATCCTGGCGATGCTTCACGACCTCGTGGGCGTGCTCGACGCCGAGATCGCCGAAGGCACCTGGGTCGAGACCCGTTACGACCCCAGCCCGGAAAATGTCTCGAGTGACAAGTGCTGGGGCAAGGAGCGGCTGACGCCAGAGGCGGATCGCCTGTCGAACGCGCTCGCCGTGCTCATCGAGCTCTACGCGACGCTGTCGTCGGTCCATGACCTGCTGCGGGCCGAGCAGGTCCTCCGGGAGCTGCGCGCGGCGTCCTGACCCGAACGCGCGGGGCTGGAACAGTCGCAAGGAACCTGAGCGAGGAGGCACCCGTGTATCGACCAAGCGCGGGTGCATTCCATCGCCGTCTAAACGTCCTTGGCAGACATGCACGAATGGCCATCGTTATCCCCTCAGCTCTCTTCCTCGAGACAGGCTACCTCGCCCAGATCAGTCGAAATCGTGAGCCAGGTCGGCCCGCCGGGACCGGTTTCCTCGAAATCCGCGATCAGCGCCACGCTGGCCGGCAGGGTCGAGAACGGTGCGAGGTCCCTGTCGTCATCAGCGATGGCGGTGATCGCATCCTCCGCGGTTGGTCCTGTGGCAAGAACGCTGTTCATGTCGTCGTTGAACGCGATGTAGCCGCCGATGGTGTTCTTCATGGTATCTCCCCCGTCTTTCAGGATCTGCGGTGGACGCGAGCCCGGGTCGGTCCGGTCTTCATCGCCAGTGGCGCAAGGCGAGGCGGATGGCTGTCCTGTTGAACACCGCACCGTCGGACGTCCTCTGGCCGGACAGTTCCTTGCCAAGGATTTCCGCAGCGCGGCCTATCCCGACCTGATCGACGAGGTCGCAGGTCATAAGATAGAGGCCCTGGTCATTGCTGAACTCCACGGCGATGCGCCACGCGTTCCAGTTCCTGTGTCCGTTGTAATCGCTTCGCTTTGTCTCGGGTTTCATTCCTCGATCTCCTTTACGTTTTCTGAAAAGGAAATCGCTTCGATGGCCGCTCCGCGGAAACGCATCGGATGTCAATTTGGGGATACAGATTGTTTCCGGTTCTCCTCGGGTTCCAACCCAACGGTGAATAGGGGCGAAGAGGGTTGGCACCTGGAAATCGACCGCGCTTCGGCGCGTGTTGACACAGCGACATTCGAGGGCAGATACTACTCAGTAGCACAAACGGAGTCGACATGAGCGTGAAAGCATCAATTTCCCTCACAGAGGCCCAGGAGGCCTACGCGCGTGATCTCGTGGCCCAGGGCAGGTATTCCAGCCTGAGCGCGGTTCTCCAACAGGGGCTGGAGCTACTGCGCGAGCAGTCTGAAACCACAGATGCACTTCGGGAACTCCTCGACCGACGCCGTTCGGGCCCCTTTGTATCCCTGGACCAGGGGCGGCAGGCGACACGCGACATGATCGCACGAAAGCGGAGCGACCGTGGCCTATGAGGTTATCCGCGCCGCGGCTGTCACTCTTGACCTCGAACTGATCTTCGATTTCCTCGTCGATGCCGCCGAAGGGTTCGGCGAGGACGCCGAGACGGCCTTTCGGCGCGCCGAGCAACGCCTCGACGAGATCGAAAGCAACATGGACGGTCTGGGCGAAGTCCCCCATCAAGGGACGATGAGGCCGAAGCTTGGCGATGGGATCCGCAATGTCACGAAGGGCCGCGCGGTCTACTATTTCGAGGTCGACGATGACCGGCAGGTCATGCGCGTGCTGGCAGTGTTCTTCGGCGGTCAGGATCACGAGGCACGCATCCTGTTGAGACTGCTTAACCAGTCCTGACAGGGACCCGGGCACATCGTCCACCTCGTTCGATTGAGCCGGTGTGGATTTCACCGGTCCAGGCCCTTGCTTCCGAAGACGCTCGCGGCATCCAGCGTCGGGATTGGTGCGAAATCGCGCAACGGCCCATGCGCCGCCTCGATGACGCTCCGCGGGTCTTCCCCGGTCCGGACGAGGACAAGACATATCTCGACCCTTGCGCGCGCCACATCCCTGCGGATCCGGGCGGCGTGCAGGTCAAAACCCCTCACACCGCTATTGATATCATTCATAGCGGCGCGAGGGTTTTCCCGAGTGCGGGCCAGCCAGGATTCCGCTGCCTTCGTATTCGAGAAGGTGTCAGGGGCGCATTTCGGCAGTTCCTTGGCTGTCAGGATCAGGGTCCGGTTTCCGCGTGTGGCCTCCTGCAAGGCCTCGCCCAGCCGATCAGTCTGCAGGATGAGTTCATCGAGCCGCACGAGTTTGTCCACGGGAAGACCGGGAATAGGGATATTGCAGAGCAGGATGACCCGCTTGCGATAGCGCGCCCGGGCGAGCCGCAGGCGCTCGACAAGCTGGCGGGTGCAGCATTCCCGATGCTGCATCTGGATTTCGCGGATCCGCTTGTCAGGGTGCATGCGCACCGGCGCCGCTACACTCTCCCCTGAGGTCATCTCGTAGGGGACATACATCTCGGGCATCTGGCGGCGCCCGTTCTTGTCGGCTTCCACAAACTTCAGCGGCTGGTCGTCCTTGTCACCGAAGAGGCTGCGGCCCTGGTCCTCGAGGGCTTCCACCGGCAGCTCGTTCCGGCCCAGAACGATCACTGTGGAGTAGTCCTCGTAGCGGTTCGAGCCGAGCGCCCGATCCCCGAACCACAGCCAGCTCGCGCCGAAGAGCTTCTCGTTGAGCATGATTGAAATGGCCTCGGCGTCGGGGGTCGTCGGGGAAACCTTGCCGGCTTCCTCAAAGAACTTTCGGGCCACCTTTTTCGTGCAGCCCACGAGGACACCGCCGGCGCGGTCGTTTCGGTCGCGCGCGACCTCAGTCTCGATCAGTGTCTTGCACGTTTTGCGCAGGTTGTCGGATCCGAGCAGGCGCGAAGTGCTCATTCGAAGGTTCGACACCTGGGTGATCTCCGCATTGGGCTTCAACCGCTGAGTGCAGATCTCGATCCCTGGAAAGAAGGTGCCGAGGATGGTCTCGCTGGCATCCGCGTCGAGTATGAGGGTCGGGATATTGCCCTGGACCTCCCTGGCACCGTGAAGAACGACCTCCTCGACCTTCGTCGTGTCGCCGTTTGCGGCCGTGTAGTGGCGAGTGCGCAGTGTGACACGATCCGGTCTCGCCCGGCCGAGCTTCCGCGCATCCGCCAGGGCCTCCCAGATCCGCGCGCAACGTTCGGCGGCGGATTTGCAGGCCTGGATTCGCGCCAACGCCTCGATTTGCGCTTCGATGGTCATGTCCGGCTTGATCGCCGGCAACTGCTCGACATTGTCCCGCTCTTTCTCGGCGAAGCTGCGGTATTGAGCCGCTTGATACGGCAGCTTCGACAAGTCGCGGTCCGCGCGAAGTGCGTCGACCACGGCCTCCGCGGCCAGATGAACGAGGTGGCCCCCAACTGGCGCGCATTCCGGCCCGGGGAACCGTTCCTGCCGGGTGAAAGCCTGCACCGGAACGACAGTCTGGCGGAGCATCTTGGGCCAGAACTTCTCGTCGATCACGCGCAGCGCCTTGTCACGTCCGGTTGGCGTCGGGAGATAAACGAAATTGTGCGCGGCATAGCGATCGACAGGAGTTTCCTCGGGCAAGTCCAAGCTCTGGCGCTGATAGGCGCAGGTATCGAAATACGGGCAGCGCCGCACGGTCTCATCGGCACCCTGCCCCTCGCGCAACTGACACAGCGTGTCGCCGACCTTCAGTCCGGCGCGGGCGACCTTCTCTGCCAGCTCCCACTTCCGGCACATGCGGACGCCGGGCTTATCCGGATCAATCGACGAACGGCCGCGGATCCGCGTTGCAGGGGTCGCGTTCCCTTTGATCGCCTGCGCCCTGTCGCAGGCTTCGGCGGACAGATCTGCAGTGGGGGACAGGAAGAGCACGTCGTCGCCGATAAGTTCGCGCGGCTGGCTGGCGAGGATCGCTTGGGTTCTCGTCGTCTTGCCACTGCCCGGGCTCGGGGCGAGCGCAAGGGCTGCAGCGCGTTCTTTGCTTTTTGAGTCGTGGGCGGCAGCGTCGGCGAGAATGGTGTGCACCGTTTCGTCGATTGTGCGTGCGACCTCATCAAGGCTGGCGAAACGCGTGACCGGTGACGGATGCAGCCAAGGCACAACGTCCGTGCCGGCGAACTGGCCACGAGCGTTGCGGATCGTGGGAGCCGTGCCAGCGTCGGCTTTGGCGGTGGAGGCGGGGGTGGGGTGTGCATAATGTGTCATGCACATGATTTCGGATCGCACGTGCGCGCGTGGTTGGAATCTGACCTATCTCAAAACGGTTATTACCTAAAAGTTTATGCTTATGCTTCGGGCGACGAGTTCGTTTCTCAAGACGTCAACCTGAAATCCGAGACGCGATCGAGCGAGGAGCGGGATGCTTCCGCCTATCGAGTTCGGATGGTAGCGGAGACTGAGACGCGTCGAAGAGCCGTAATGCAATTCAAAGATGGCAACAGGTCATCGCCTTTGTTGGACGCGTAACACTTGCGCGCCGCCTGCGGATGTGCACATATTTAATCATTCGATGCGCTCGCAGAGGCCGCATCTTTGATATTGTTGGATTTTCTCGCTCAGTCTCCGCCCCCTACCGCCGGAGCCATAATCCCCCGATTTATTGATATGATCCAATAGATCCGGGGGTATGGCAGTCCAAAGCGGACCCTTTTTGGACCCTTTTAGGTCAGCAACGGTACCTTTCTCGTCGCGAACGGACTAACTGTCTCAGTTATGACGACCGATGATTCCGGCATGAGAATGCCCCGTTATGTTCAGCAGCGGCCTTCCGGCCTTTTCCGCTACAAGCGAAACGTCCCCACGCGCCTGATTGAGCGTCTTGGGCGCACCCATATCTACCGTAATTTGGGCCACTCCTACGATAACATGATCAAGCTCCTTCCCAAGGCACACGCCGAGGTTGAGGCGTTCTTCAAGCGTGCTGAGGCAGAGACGAGCCGTGAACGCACGCTTGCCGTTGTCGAAGCTCACTTTGGGTCTGAAGCCGCCGAGATGATCGCTGCCGGAAGGGTCGACGAGAACCTGGAGTATGGCCTTTGGGCACTTCATCAGGAGTTGGAAGACGAGGTAGACGGACATGTTATTGGGAATCTGGCTGCCGCAGCGGTGCCCAAGGAAAAGCTGACCTTGGCGCGGGCCTTCGAACTCTATGCCGAGTTCAAGGACGCAGAAGAAAACAAGAAGCTTCTGAATTCGCTAAACAAGGCTCAAGAAGACCTGCAGGCGTCTATCGGGCAGGTCAAGCTCAGCAAGCTCAACATCTCCGACCTAACCCGTGAAGACGCTCTGAAGTACCGGGACCACCTGTTGCAGCGAATCGCGCCAAACAGTGTCACAAGATACATCAACATTGTTCGCGCCGTCGTGAACCACGTCGTTGATGAACGCGGCCTGATCCTGAAAAATCCGTTTCAGAACCTGAAGGTAAAAGGTGCCGGAAACTCAGCCACAGACCGCCTCCCCCTGTCATCGCAGGAAGCCGAGCTGGGCTATGAGGCTATGCGCCCCCGCGCTGACCTGCTGACGATCTACTGGGCGCTCTGGGAGACCGGTGCAAGAATGGCTGAAATAACAGGCCTTGAGGTACAGGATATGAACCTGCAGGAGCGCCAGCTTGAGATCAGGACCAATGCCATACGGGGCCTGAAAACAGCCAGCAGTGCCCGAATACTGCCGATCTCCGATGATCTTCTTCAGGCATTGCAAGTTCACCGACAAGGCAAAAGCGATACTGATCCAATCTTCGAACGGTACGGACGTCAAGGCGGCAATACGGCTGCTTCAGCTCTAATGATGAAGCGCCTCCGGAAGATTATTCCCGAGGAGAAGAAGTCGCTCCACAGCCTGCGACACAAAAAGAAAGACGATCTTCGGAATGTCGGCTGTCCCGAGGAAATCAGCAAGGCGATCATGGGGCACAGCAGTGCCGAGGTCGCGTCTCGCTATGGATCGGGATATGGCCAAGACATCCTGCGCGGCTGGCTGGAGAAAACGTGGCGAGGCCCCCGCAGTGCAGCAAGCTAAGCAACCATACCTAAACGCCCGTCCGTTCGACCCGCACCGGCGTGCAACATCGGATTCCATGCGCAACCTGATCAAGGACGTGATGGTTCAACTCGACGGTTATGAACTCTTCATGAAAGAACGAAAACGAAAACGCAGCGAGAGTGCTCAGAAGATCTATGAACTTACGGTCGAAGCAATACTCTGTGACCTTGTCTACCGTGAACTTGAGCAGCCTAGAGGTCGGGTTCATCTGAGCCAAAGCAATCAGGTTCTGCGAAAAGCGTCACGCTACAAGGGCAAAGCCATGGGCAAGACGCTGCCCTTCATCCTGAAGGTTATGTCTTCCCTGGAGATGGGATTCATAAAGTTGATTCCGGGCAAGGCAAAATTTTCGAGTAGCGAAGGTTCTCCGACAATCGTGGGCGCAGGGAAGCAAACGATCATCGCCGCTGATGGCTCCCTTCTGAGGAATATCGACACATTCGGCGTTTCTGTTACCGACATAGGACGTTCCGAAGACGAAGAGACCATCCTCCTGCGTGGGAAAAAATCAAAGGGCGATCAGCCCGGTCCGCTGATCGAGTATAAAGACACTGAGGAAACTGATCTACTCAGGCAACAGCTCACCGAGATCAACTGTTGGTTGGCACAAGCGGATCTCGACCACGATCACGACGATGTAAAGCTCACTGACCGGCGCTTGCGACGCATTTTCAACAATGGTGACTTCCAGCAGGGAGGGCGACTTTACGGCGGCTTCTGGCAGCGCATGAAACACAGTGACCGCCTGACTTGGCTCTATATTGATGGTGATACGCCCGTGGAGCTCGACTACGGGCAAACGGCGTTGCTGATCCTCTATGGACTGGAGGACGCCCAAGTTCCTTCCGGCGACTTATATGACCTTAGTGAATTCGGTATCCCCGCTACCTGTCGACCCGGAATCAAAAAGGTCATCCAAGCCTCAATAAACTCTGAGAAACCATTGAAGCGAATGCCAATGGGGGCACGGACGACCCTGCCCAAGACCTTCTCATTGAACCAAGTAATGGATGCGATCCACAAGAAGCACCCGCTGATCTCCCACCGCTTCAATGAGGGTCTCGGGCTGAAGTTAATGCGCGCGGAATCTGATATCCTGATCGAAGTCTTATTGGCACTCAAAAACCAAAAGATCGTGGCCCTCCCTGTGCATGACGCTGTCTTGGTCAACGGAAATTACGAACAGGAGGCAAAGGCTGTCATGGTAGAGACGTTCAAGCGCCACACAGGCCTCGTACCAGAGGTCACAGCTTCCTATGCATAGCCGCTCCCGGAACCAACGCAACGATAGAAAATACGAGGCCGTACTGTCCATCATCTAACTTATATTAGATATTATATATAAGAGGTAGTATGGGGTGGGGTACTATAGGATAAAGACCCCCTCCCCTCATATATGGGACCCGTATCGCATGGTTTTACTACATCTCCTTCAAAAACATCCCTATGTGATCATCCGGGATGGAAAGGGTAGATCTTGGTCGACATCGGGCGGAGAGCCGTCATTCGCTGCGAGACCAGAGGCATCGGATGGCCCAACCAATGCAGACATCTACGAACTATCTAGGTTTGCGTCTTAGTGCCAAAATGAAGGGGTTGCGACGAGCGCGAAAGCCAAAGGAACACGTCCATGTGGCCGACGCGTGTCAATTGGTACTCACTTGAATATTTGGCGCGCCTGTCGGAAGCTGCCCGTTGAATTGATTGGATGCCCAAAGATGCTCTATAAGGATTTGATTTCCACCTATGGCTCTTCGTTAGCTGCCAAGTCTGCACCTCGAGATGATCCGGTCTGGCATGTGGGATGGTCGGAGGAATTACAGTTGTTTCGAGAGTATGCTCTCGGCGCCCTGCAGCTAGCCAAGGTATATTTACTCGATCATTTGGCCGCAACTTATGCTGATACCTTGCACGATGCCGTCCAAGAGAAGGCGGAAGCCATCGGTGTTCCTGCGATGGACATTCTCGGCGAGGTGAAGCTTCCGGCTAAGGTCACATGGGTTGAGTTGGACTATCGGGCGCTTGCGATCGCACGCTTCGAACGGGGATCGCCAACGACCGCTCATGACGACAAGCCAATCGGCTCTGGCCTGCGCGGCTATCTGATTGATGACCGAAACGACGATCATTTGCGCGTCACGATGTTCAGCCGCCCTGAAGGAAGCAAGATCATGGATCCGATTTGCGCTTTGTTGGTCAACCGGACAGCCGAAGGACAACTGGATTACAATAATGTCACCGAGGACCTGAGCCAGTCGATGGTCAACTTTCGCGCGCGCATAGGGGATTCTAAGAAAAAGATCGACGCTCTTCGGTACTTGCATCGCATTGATACCGGGGCCGATCTATTCATTCCATATGCCCTCTTTGCGATGTTGGTTTCCCCCGATTTGGGTGGCATTATCCCCGCCGAAACCGAGACCTTCACGGCCAAAGATGCAAAGACGGCTCGAAAGTTCGGCAAGCCTTGGATCCTCGGCGCGCAGAAATCACATCTAACAATCCGTATAGGTCCGCAGGCCGCAGCGCATATGCGTGAAAGGCAGGCACGCCTTGAATTTGTACGACAAGCACAAAGTGAGCGAAGTGGGCCCGTTCGACATTGGGTAAGTGAGCATGAGCGACGCTACCGCAGCGGCAAAGTTGTGTTGGTCAAAGGGCACCAGCGAGGCCGCGAACCTGAGCCAAATCTGCCAACGCGCGTCATGGGGCCAAGGCCGGACACCCTCGATTTTGTATACACACTAAAGGATTGATGACCGAGAAAAGGGCGGATTCCTGACATTCTCTGCACGTGCGAACCAAGCCTTGCCAAATCGTGGAAGCGGACGCACCGCCAAGATCGTGTCGCCGAACCTCGGCTGACGTCCAAGGAAGGCCGCTGTATACTCGCTTCGATAGCTGAACTGGAGTGTCGCACTCACAAGAGCCGACTTTACCTGAGACTGTTCAGTTCGGGCTCGGAATCGACGATGCAAATGAGTGCCTTTTGCTGAGAGGGTGGAAAAGCTACCTCATGTGCCCACGTTACCCGGAGGTAGTTGAAAAGCAATGGCCCCAGACGGTTCACGCCACCGCGAGGCTCGTGTTTAACTTAGTGACTACGGGCAGTAAGCTGTTTGCCAATGTTTGAAATTTGATACACGTAGCAGCCAGAACTGTTCAAGAGGTGCCAAGTGCAAAACTACAACTTTGACAACTTGAACGACAAGGAGTTCGAAGCTCTAATTAACGATCTTTTATCAAAGCGAGAAGGCGTACGCGTTGATCGCTACAAGCCTGGAAAAGACAAAGGCGTTGATGGCAGATTTTTCACCACCTCATCCGGTGAAGTTATCATTCAAACCAAACACTGGGCGAGAAGCTCCTTTGCCAATTTAGCGCGATCATTAAGGAAAAGCGAAGCCAAAAAGGTCACAGCCCTAAATCCGAAAAGGTATATTTTTGCAACATCTCAGCCACTCTCTAAAGCCAACAAGAAGGAGATCAGAGATATTTTTGCCCCTTACATATCTTCAGACGAAGATGTTATTGGGCAAGAGAATGTAAATGATCTCCTGGATGAATTTTCTGAAGTCGAGAGGCGTCATTACAAGCTTTGGCTTGCAAGCTCAAACGTGCTGCACCGGATGCTTAACTCTGCATTGACGGGGCGGAGTGAGGCTAAGAGGGATGCTATAATTGAGGCAACTAGGCGATATGTCATCACCGAAGCACACGGTGCGGCACTCAAGAAGCTAAACGAAGTTCATTCTGTCGTAATTACCGGGGAAGCCGGCGTAGGGAAGACAACTCTCGCAGATCAAATGGCGCACCACTACGTGGGGCTGGAATATGAGTTATGCGTAATCGAGGACGACCTCTCGGAAGTCGAGGCGGTCTACGAAGCTGGCAAGAAGCAGGTGCTGTACTACGATGATTTTCTTGGGAGAAACTATCTTTTGGCAATTGAGGGGCGTAAAGATAGTCGAGTTCTTGACCTTATAGATCGAGTTGAACGGGACAAAAACAAACGCTTCATCCTGACGTCTCGGTCGACCGTTCTCAATCAGGGGAAGGTCTGGAGCGACCTGTTCGACAATCGAAAAATCGACCGAAAAGAGTTCGAGGTTAAAATTGCGTCACTCAGCCTCTTGGATAAAGCAAATATACTTTACAACCACATATGGTTTAGCGGTTTAGGGGAGGGTTTTGTGGATGAGATATATAGGAAAAAGCGATATCAGGACATGGCGAGTCACAAGAATTTCAATCCGCGCCTCATATCATTTATCACCGACCCGGATAGACTTTCTGAAGTGTCGCCGGATGCGTATTGGGATTACATCAGCTCAAAATTGGAGAATCCGCAAGAAGTATGGTCGGACGTTTATAGCAGGCAAATCGACGATTTTACGCGGATAGTAATAAACTTGGTCGTTTTGAATGGTGGTAGCATATCTGAGATTGACTTGGCGGATGCGTTTAGGAATAGCGCACTGCGAGATGGAACTGCCACGCCAAGCAATGTTGCAGATCACTTTGTGAGGACATTACGGGGCGCAGTCGGGTCCACGCTTTCGCGGAATTTGAACCCACTATTTGGCACGGTTACTGTTGGGTTGTTCAACCCTTCTATTTTGGATTTTGTCTTGCCGAGGCTCGCAGCTGATCGCCATACGCTCTCCACCTTTTTGCAAGCCCTGAAGACCACGAGATCTATTGACAATATTTCCAGCTTGTTAGCAGACAAAAGAGTTTCCAAGGATACGTATTCAACTGTCGTTCGAGATCTGTGCTGCAAAAGTCTAAATTTCGAAGTTGGATCTCAAAAGCCGAGTTACTTCTGGCGTCTCGCCCATTTGGCGTTCGCGGATACGACATTTCGCGTGCCGCTACCGACCGAGAAATTCGCTTCTGAGTTGCGTCACATGTTGGTATCGGAGCTCTGCTCGGGGAGCAGCTTGGAGATGGCTTGCGAGGTGCTTACCAGCTTACTGCAAATGAAGGTTGAAATAATACCAGCCTGCAGTTTGAATTTCTTGACTTGGGCAACCGACGAAGCTGAGGACCTTGCCGAGTTTGAGAAGTTGGGCGTTTTAATTCAAGAGCTGGAGCACGTCAGCCTTGAAGGTTTGCCGGAAGTTAGGCGGCGTTATAGGAAAGCGACCCTCGAGCATTGGGAGGAGAATGTAGAACACTACATTTCTGAAGATAACGTTCTAATAAATTTTCTTAGCGATGAGCAATACAGTGACGCAGTGAATTGGGCGCGTGAGTACATCGACCTACATTGCGGAAACCTATCTTTTACCGATGAGGAGGTGGATAAAATATTGGATGGCATCGACTTCCCTCAGATTCAGTACAAAAATCAAGAATCAGCATATGAAGATCATGAAAATTTCGAACGACCAATGCAAGACCTGAAAGCGGAGGCGCCACTATCTCCGCAGGATAGAATCGATGACCTTTTTGACAGAAGCTGACGGAAAGGTTTCTTGTGCCCACTCAACGCACAAAATATACTGTGTGCCAGTGTATGGAGTGCGTCGTTAGCTCGACGTTCGCCAATTGAGAAAACGAAACGGGCGTCGGAGAGTTTGTGACGCTTGTGCTATGCTCAAGTCTTGCAATCTGGTTAGGATCCAATCCGCTGTTCTGCTTCGATATCAGGCCGTTCTGAGTTTTCCTCTCAGCCGCTCCCCCTCCTTGAGACAATGCTGCAGGATGTCACGAATGGCCGTTTAGCGGAAGCTGCGGAGCGGCGAAGGCACGCCACATGGGTGTCTGGTATGGGCCGTTCGTTGCAGATAGCGACGTGCCGGTTTCGCTAGTAGCCCTGCCTACACCGCTGCCGATTTCAAACATTCCTGTCTACGCTTGGCGAACTACCTTCAGGCCGTTCAAGGGCTGATGTTCACCTTCGGCATTTCCAAAAGGCTCTGATGTAGGGTTCGTCAAACTCTAGCCAAAGAAAACTGAGGAACTCCAAGCATCTATACAAAGAAACCTTCTAGGAGATGTATAGATGTCCTTTACCTTCTTGCTGCTGATGGCAGTCGGAGCAAGCGTTCGGCTGGCTATAAGCTGGGTGCTTAGAAGCCGCTGTGGTGTCACGCTGAGCGTCCCTCAGGGGCTAGCAACCGTACTTATTGTCCTGTCGGCCATGCCCGATTGGCTGAAGATCATTCCTATTCCCCTGCCCTTCAGCGTCGTACTCGGCGCAGTCCTGCCTGACTTCTTTCTTCGGAGAGGCTGAGCGATGGTTGGAAAAAGCGCAAAAGCCCCGCCACTCATCCCCGGAATGCATGTTATTATTCGGGCCTTTGACGATATCCCAGAACATACCTTCGAGGTTTTCGAAGTGTATGGAGATTGTGTTGGCGGTTACTCACGTACCGGCCCGCTTGCTGGGGAGTACGGAGAGCCGGAGCTGTCGATGATCCTACGGGTTGTTGACCCAAAAAGCAAAGACGGCAAGGAACTTCCCTAACGAAGTTACCGCCTGTTTTCATTCAAAAAAATCGAGATGAACACCCAAACGGGGGCGAATGCCCCCAAAAGGAGGACGTGTGTCGACAAATATCAAGTTCGCATACATGCACCGGAAGACTTGGCTCTACCGGCGGAACTATCCTAAACACCTTCAGCCCATCCTCGGACAGGCTCTAAAACAATCCCTTCGGACCGGGGATGCCCGAATTGCCAAGGCGCGGGTTCAAGAAGCCAATGGAAACTACGATCGGATCGTTGCTGAGGCTGAGAGCCGCATAATTTCCGGCGGGCATGACCAAACTCAATCTCTGGTTGCCGCTGTGACGCGGTTTCGCCGGGTTCGGTTGGCGGGGCAAGCAACAGTCAACGAAATCGTGGGAGACTATCTCAAGATGCGATCCCAGCAACTCAGACCGGGAACGTTCAAAGCTGTAAAGTTCAGCATCGGACTGTTTACCTCGGTGTATGGAAACAAAAAGCTCTCCGATCTAGACAGAGAAGATGGCGTGGTTTTCCTTCGTGAAATCAGCCTCCTATGCCCGAATTCGGCAAAATCTTCGATCACAAAAGGCATGGGCTTAAAGGATCTGATCCAGCTGTCCGGCGACAGTTCCAAAAGAATAGGAGCGCAGACGCAAAAGCGAATCTGGAAACAGGTTTGCCACTTTCTCGACTGGTCCGTCGCGACTGGGGAAGCCGAGAAAAATGAACTCGGCATGCTCTGCGTTTCCCTCGGAACAGACGTGCAAAGCTATGCTGTGCTGTCAGACAAGGAGGTTGTTAGTCTGCTACGCAGAGAAGAGCCTATCCTTGAACCGCTGCTGCGTCTCTGTCTTCTGTCCGGTCTCAGGTCGGGCGAAGCCTGTGGACTGACTGGAGAGGACTTTATTGCCAAGGAAAACCTTGGGACGTTCATCAACCTGAGACCCAACGCCCTCAGGCAACTGAAATCGAAGGCTGCTGAACGTGAGGTCCCGTTACACGACAGTTTACTGCCGATCCTCAACCAACTACCCAGTACTGGCGCGTTGTTTCCGGCAGTGAACCCGGACAAGGTAACCAAGCGATTTACGCGTCTCCGGTCCAAGCTCAAACTGGATCGTCCAGGCGTCGTGTTTCACTCAACCCGCAAGTGGTTCATCACCCAATGTGAACGCACGGGAGTTCCGGAACACTTCACTGCAAGCCTAGTCGGCCACCAAGCAGCACGTTCAGAAAACAGGCTGACCTACAGTCTCTATTCTGCCGGGATCAGTGATGAGCAGAAAAGGCAAATCGTAGACCAAATACGGTTGCCGGTCGGGTGCGCGCCTTGACCTCAATCCCTGACATCAATGACTTCGAAGAGAGGGCCGCTATCGCTGAATACGATGGCGGCCTTTCTCGTTCTCGAGCTGAGGACTTGGCCGCGCGCGCTCAGGGCTTCAGGAATGCTGACCATTACTGGCAGTGGCTTGCCGACTACGTCGTCAGCAAAAAGGTTCCTTCGTAACCCTCCCCCGTCCGGGCATCCTCTTGGGTGTTCGGGCGGGGGAACTCCACCACTTTTTTTTGCCCGACATGACGGGCGGGTCGCATCTCTGCGCAACAAATTTCGATTATCGAACATGCGCATGGGCTCTGGAGATGGATCCACCAGCGACCGCCTTCCGCCTACGCATAGAGATTTCGTCTACATATGCGCATTGACGCTTGTTGACATGCCTCGCTTGGTGGAAAACCCTCACATGACCGACGAAGCAATCTCGGACGATGACAACCTTGTAGACGTTCTTGGTGATACCGAGGCGTGCGAACTCAGTGACGAGGATGATCTCCCGTCGTTGACGCGATGGCAGGAGATTGTTCTCGAGCGCCATCAGAAAGATATGCTGTCTGGTGTGGCATGGCATCCTGCGACCCGAAAACCACCAACGGCAAAGAAACCGACTGCGGAGAACCGCCGCGATGAAATCCGCATGGAGTTGGCCAGTTGGTTCGTCAGTTCCGACAACAAGTTCATCAAGGTGGATGATCCAGAGAGCCGACTTGGGTTGATGGACCTCCCCAAAGTCGCTGTTCCAATGCTCCATGATTTCTATCACGACACGCCGTTCGCGCCACAGATTGAAAAGAATTCCTACGACTTGGTTCAAGCGTGTATTGAAGCGGCACCGGCAGACCCTCGGATGAGTTTCGGTCCGTGGTCCGGTAAGACATATCCCGCACCGGGCAATCCGTCCAATCGACTGTACCGGAACAATCTCTGGGACATAAACAGTTGGTCAAAGCCTGATTATCGTCAACACCAAGAGGCGTCCGACTTCGGTGCGTTTCAGCCGTTCCTGAACTTCGCTATCGCCGATGAAAAACAGCAGACCATGCTGCTCGATTGGATAGCGTGGTCGCTCCAGCACGAAGCCGAGAAACCGAACTGGGCGATCCTCCTGTTTTCTGAAGAAAAAGGAACGGGAAAATCGACCATCGGTGTGGTCTTGGAGGCTCTGTTCGGGGCGGCAAACACCGCAAAACTCGACGGTGTTGATAAACTGGTCGCCAAGCACGCCGATAGGGTTCTCGACAAGAAGCTGATCATTGCCGAAGAAGTCCACATCAGCAGTCACTCGCCGACAGGGAACAAGCTAAAAGACCTGATCACCAGTGATCGGACAACGGTCGAGCCCAAGTACCAACCAACCAAGACGATCCCGATCAAGGCGTGCTTCCTCTTCACCACCAACCATAAACCGCTCTGGCTGGAAGGTGGCGAACGCCGATACTACATTATCGAAATGAGCCATGAGGGCCACGCTCAAGGCCCACGCAGCGACGATTTCACCGATCTCGTCGGCGACGTGATGGAGCAGATCAGCGAGCCAGAAAAACTGGCGGCACTCTACGCAGCGTTCATGCACCGTCAGATTTCGCCTGCGTTCAACTCCAAAAGCATGAAGTTCCAAGAAAACGCTACACCTATCATGCAGGAATTGCAGGCGCTGTCCGGCAATGAAAATGACGAAACGCTCGAAGCTCTGCTGGCAGAGTTCAAGGTATCCATCATACCCAGTGCCGACTTCCGCTCACTCGCGAAGTATGTTGGCGCTAGAAATGATAACTCGCTGCGCAATGCTTTGGTTCGCCTCGGCTGGGAGGACGACCGGCTACGCTGGGACAAAAGACAACAACGGATATGGCGCAAAAAAGATCTGCTCATTCAGGACGGGCGCGTACACTCCAGCGACTTGGCAGCAACCCTAGACGGTGCCGTTGAAAACGGGTTCGAATGGTTCCCACTGCTGACGTTCATCAATTCAACTTGGAAAACGCTGCTGGAGAATAAGCTCGATCGCAGCCTCTTGCGTGATCGTGATTCCTTTAATTCGCAGGACCATAGCGAAGAACCCGGCCCTTTCCTCGACAGCTGTTCCCATTCAAGTTACCGCAACTGGCAGCAGTCTGTGGGCGTTGGTGCCAACGCAGCGGGCACGTTCCTCCGGGTCGAAGATGACTTGCAATAGCAGAATACCTTCACTGATCGCGGCCCAAACTCAGCAATCGTGTCTCGAAGCTTGTCGAAATTTCGATGGCGATCCTTTCCCTGATCTCGAGCCCAAAAAAACCAGAGCATGGTGGGCCGAGACTTATACGGATTTTTCTGAAGAATTGGCGTTAAACATACGGCACCAATTGGAAAAATCTATTCTCACCTCGTCCGAATGCCTCACTATGACTGGAAGAAACGGGACCACGACAGCAAGCCAGCCTCAGCGCATTTTCTGGCGGGGTCGTCGCCAAAAGGTCTATCAGCTCGTTGCTTGGGGCATTAGCGGGGAGTTACCCATGAAACGGAGCGTTGTACGCCACAAGTGTCACAATCGCCTCTGCATCCATCCGGCCCACCTGACCATAGGAACACAGGCGCAGAACCTTCTCGATCAACGGTTTCGGCGAGCGGATGATTGGCCCCATCTATAAGAGTTTTCGCGTGTCTCACCGTCTTACTGTCTCACTGTCTTGGCGTGGCAAAGGAGGCCATTTTGCGTCCTCATTGCCCACTCTGGAGCGGACCCTTTTCGGACCCTTTCGCGCCTTCGGTGTGTGAATTTTCCTCATATAAACAAAGTGCTGGACGACTTCACATCCCCTACCGCCGGAGCCAAAATCTCTAAATAAAATCAGAGATATAGGCAGCAGGTCGCTTCAGGCGGCCTCTCGCCTTATGGCAGGACTCATTACGGAGTCATCACCATGCGCACGATTCAACTTCGCGCGGGATTGCACACGGAAAAGGCGCCTCGCTCGGGCGGCTTGACTGCCGCGCAGCCGATTTCCGTTTGAAATTCCGGGCGTTTGTCGAAATCCTGAGAATCCCGCCCAGAAGCGCCGCGCGCAGGAGACCGCATGTCCGAAGTGATGAAAGCCCTGCGAGGAAGCGCCGATCCGTTGGAAAACGATCTAGCCCGGGCTTACGATCATTGGCAGGAGGTCAAGCGCAACCAAGGCCAGCGGGCGGGCCTCGGGTATGAACCCCGGGACATCAACGCATTGGGCGCGGTCTCGGTGATTTCCAGCCGAGTCTTGAACGCCTCCGCCGGGTTCGAGGAGGTTGACCCGGATCATAGCTATGAAGCCTTGGTCATCAAATACCCGGAGCGGTTCACCCCGGACGTGATCGCCGCAGCGCAGGAGCGGTTGAAGCTCGGGGCGAGCAAGGTGCAGGAGTTCCGACAGCAGGACATTCAGTTCTTCGTCAAATCCAGCGCAATCGAGCTATTCGGAGAGCCGGACGTTCGCCCCACGGCCGAAAGCTGGGTCGGTAGGGATACAGCCCTGCCCGAGCTTCACAGAGAGAACAGCTATGCCGATGCGATTCTGACCAAGGGCTTCCGGGGCCTCGTGTGGCTGCATGAGGAGGAGAAGGACGGCGAACGCGGACGGGGTTTGACGGCCGTGGTTGAGTTCGGCCCCATGCAGCCGGATCGCCGCGCCCGGGTGCTGGACGCGGTGTTCTTCGAGCGCCCCGTTGGGAAGGAACTCTTGGAAGCGCACAAGAATGACGGGACGTTCATTGCCAGTATAGGAGCAAGCCGCCACAGCCGGATTTGGCCGATCTTGGATAGCGATGTGGACTCGCTTCTGTCCGCCGTTCGGGAAAAGGCCCACAAGATCGCGCAATATGAAAACCAGAACCCGGACCCGCACGAGCCCCTGAACCTTGAGAAGATCGAAGACGCCACCGCCCTGCGCCAAGTGGTATTGCGGCGATATCAGAGCGCGTTCCGGCAGGCACTATTGCGCAAGCGCCCGAACCGCTGCGCGATCACCGGAACGAGCGAGCTTTCGGTACTGGAAGCCGCCCATATCATCCCCTACGCCGAGCGGTTTGCCGACCGGGACAAGTCTGAGAACGGCCTTCTGTTGCGGAGCGACGTTCACAAGCTCTTTGACGCGCACCTGATTTCGATCAACCCTGAGACCAAGGCTATTGAGGTTTCAGACCGGATCGCATCCCCGGATTACCAGAGCCTTCGCGGCAAAACCGTCACCGATGAAGTATCCCCCAAAAGCCTCGACTTTCACTTCGAAAACTTCTTAAAACAGAAAAGGTAAAAGGCGCGTAGTTACGGGTGCTCGAATTGGCTTCCGAAGTCAGAAGGCAGGTGGAAGGACGAAAAATAACCACAAACTGAGCCCACCGCGCATAGTTGGTCCAGTAGGTTAAATTTCTGACAGAGCCTTTGCGTCGAGCACCCGGAAGGCTTTACGAGGCACCCGCACAACCATACTACTTGCCCCACCCATGCCCGGACCACCGCTGCGCGGCACCCATGAAGCCCACTGAGCGAGTTGGTCGAACTCGGTTACAAGCCACTGTTTGAATAAGCGGGTTTTCTGATCCTCAATCTCTCTCACGACAAAGAGAGAGTGCAGATTTCCTTTTCTCGCCGCATAGTGTGCCAACTTCACAAATGGCCCCGTATCCAGACCAAACCACTCGCCAATATCATTATCTTGCGCAACCACCTTCTCCTTGATTTCCATCGGATAAGTATATCGGTCGCCCCAGACAATCGCGTCTATATCAGAGGTCTCGGCCATGAATTTGTTCTCAATAAAAATTCTGACGCTTTCGTGGGAGAACTGCACCATGCAATCCGAACTTGATAGCGAAGAAACGTTCGTTTTGTAGCGAAGGTAGTTATATTTTTTCGACCGAACGAGGAATCCCGAAAATGCATCATCAACGAGAACAAAGTTGGTTAGCCAAGGAACACCCAGTTGGATAAACCGCCACTCAAGCGCCTCCGGACTCGCTCCTTTTGCAAGAACGGGATGGGCGTAGTAACTATTAATTCCAATCTGATGCATCGTCGCACAGATTGTATGAGGCGGAAATGGGACGTCACTCCGACTAGGCAAAGCAGAGTAGTTCTTCCCCGGGATGATCGTGTGTGGAAAGACTGCGACGGTGCTTTCACCAAAATCCAGCTGGCCCTTCTTGCGAAATATCCAGCCACCCGGAGAGACGCGATCCGTTGCTCCGAGAGATTTGATATGAGCGCGAAATGAGGCTTCAGCCCTCATACCATGCAACTTATTGTCATTAAGACTCGAGATGCATTTGGTCAGAAAAGCTTTGGTATCTGAGACAGTTATTGATGACATGATTTTCCGTATTTTTCCATTTAACTCACCATTGTTAGCCGCAAATCGCCCATGAAACTCTCAAGCGTTTGAATGTCGGTACGGATGCTGGCCGGGAACTTGCCGATCAGCGGTTCCGGCACCACGAGTTGCACGTTCGCCTGAGTCATTTCCCGGAACTGCGCCTCGGAAACGCCCTCCTGCAAGGTTAGGAGGTGCTTCACCGCAATCCGGTCTGCCTCGTTCAGAACCTGCCGCCAGCGGTCGCGGCATGTGGTCTTGGTGGCAAGCATCCGCAATCGGGCCGTAGGAAAGCTCGGATCACGATAGGCGGCCTGCGAGGGGAAAAGGAAGTCAGGTCGCTTACCCGGTTCCGATTGCGGCCCGTGCTCGAAATCCGCGCCCTCGCGGAACCGTTCTTCTAGCAGGATTTCCCGGGTGTGTAGTTCAAGCGAGCGCCCTGAGCGTGCCTTGCGCCGTTGAAGGACGGTCTGCGCGCGGGAAATGAAATCGTCCAAGGTGGCGAAGCCCGCCTTGATCGCGGGAAGCTCTATCGCCTCCTCCACGCTGCGGAAGATTTCAAACTCACATTCCCGGCGGCGCAGGAGCCGCCGGTCTGGCGGGGTGCCGTTCTCGGGGCGAAGCTCCACCGTCTTGCGAACGATCTCGGCACCGGTCGGGAACTGCGCCAGCCATGCGGGCGGAATCTCGGCAGGTTCAAGCCAGCAACTCGCGCGCCCGGCGATATAGGGTGGGAACAGTCCGGGTTGTTCGGGGGACCACATGACGAAGCGGCCGGGCTCAATCGGCCCGAACCGCTCCTCGGCAATATCCTCCTCGGTCTCGTGGCGGCACACCCAGACATGGCAGCTTATCGCGGTGCCGTTCTCGTCCAGCGGGAAGGCGAAGACCGCAAGGGCGCCCGTGCTTTCCGGGTCCAAAAGCGCCAAGGCCCCACCCCCGAAATTGGTCAACCGGGTTTCGTCGCGCCCATTCGGTTTCCCCTCGTGGCGCTTCGAGTTGTAATAGATCACCCGTACTTCCCGCGCGTCCATGTGGGAGTCGACGGCCAGTTCAAAGCGGTGATCGGGGTTCTTCTCATCCGTCCGGTTTATCATCGGGAAGATGCGAAACAGAAAGTCTTTTGGGATGTATGGCCCTGCCTGATGAGTCCCGTTTGCCAGCGTGTCGTTGCCCGAAAGGCGCTTCACGAAAAGGGCCACCCCGGGCGCGCAGAAAACACCGAGCCAATCCGTGAAATCAGAAACTGCCAATCGCCCCTCCCGCAACCGTTTCTTCTATCGGGCCATTGGCCAGCCAATCCGCTGCCCGGTCTAGCACCTCGTCCACAGGCAGCCGCTCCCGCCCCTTGAGGGCGCATTCCCAGATTGTCAGCACCCGCCACCCATCAGCCAAAAGGGCGGCCTCGGCGGCCTCGTCCCGGGCGCGGTTGCCCTCTATCTTCGCCTTCCAAAACTCGCGCCGCGTGGCGGGCAGCCGGAACAGGGGGCAGCCGTGCCCGTGCCAGAAGCACCCGTGAATGAAGATCACCGCGCGGCGCCCGGGGAACACCATATCCGGCGAGCCGGGCAAGCGCCGGTCATGCAGCCTGTAGCGGAAGCCCCGGGCATGGAGCCCCCGCCGCAGGATCATTTCGGGCCGCGTGTCCTTGCCCCGGATTCCCGCCATCATCCGGGAGCGGGTCGCGGCGTCCACCACGTCAGCCAACGAGGGGCAACCGCCTTTGCAGGTGCTCTTGATCCTGCGCCGCCTCGGCCGCGATATAGGGCAGCATGTGCCGCGCTACCGCCTCGATTACCGGCACAGCCACCGAATTCCCAAATTGCTTATAAGCCTGCGTGTCAGAAACCGGGATAATGAACTTGGACTCGCCGGGCTTGTCGAACCCCATCAAGCGGGCGCATTCCCGGGGGGTCAGGCGGCGCGGGTTATGTCCTTCGCCCCGGTCAATCAGGATTTCCGAGCCGTCTTTGTAGTAGCGGGCCGAGAGGGTGCGCGCCGCGTCTCCCCGGCCCACGAGCCCGAAGCCGAACCCGTTCCCGGCCGCCCGATGCTTAGCCGCGTAGTCTTGCAGATACTGCCAGAGGTGATCGGTCAGGGTGTATTTTTCGCTCACCCGGCCTTTGGCATCCGTATAGTGCTTGTCCGGCCCCTTCTCGGTGCCGTCTTCGGGGTGCAGGATCGTCCCGAGCTTCGGCCCGTTGAGAGGCGAAGGCACGTCCAGATCATCAAACGAGAAATCGCACTCCTCCCGGAAACCGGCAATCAGGATGCGTTCCCGATGCTGGGGGACATAGCCCTTGGCGTTGATCACGCGCGGCGTGGGGACGTGATATCCGAGGTCACGCAGGGAGCGCATGATCACCTCGAACGTGCGCCCCTTGTCGTGATTCACAAGGTTCTTCACGTTCTCAAGCAGGAACGCCTTGGGCCGGTGCTCGGAAATGATCCGGGCCACATCGAAGAACAGGGTGCCCTGCGTCTCGTCCGCGAAACCGTGGGCGCGGCCCAGCGCGTTCTTCTTGCTTACTCCGGCGATGCTGAACGGCTGGCACGGAAAGCCCGCAAGTAGAAGGTCGTGCTCGGGAATGTCCTTCGCCTCGGTCTTGGTAATGTCCCCCGAAATCTCGTGATCGTCATGGGGGAAGTTCGCCGCATAAGTGGTCTTGGCGAACCGATCCCATTCGGATGTGAAGACGCATTTCCCGCCCAGAGGCTCGAACCCACGGCGAATTCCGCCAATCCCTGCAAAAAGGTCAATGAACCGGAAGGCGGGCTTCTCGGGCTCGGTCGCGCCGCGCTTATTCACGAGGTCTTCCAGCACCACGAGCGCCGCTTGCCGGGGCATGGCCTCGCCCCGCTCCCAGCGGTAGAGGGTTGCGGGCGAATAGCCCATGAGGGGCGCCAGCGCCTCCACAGACAAGCCCGCGCGCTCGCGGAGGCGGGCGAAGTCGGAACGGGGTTCATCTAGCATCTGCGCGGTCCCTCTGGGTCGATTTTTCTCATTTTTGCGACATTCGACACGTGAAAACAAGAACAAAAGCGGAATTTTGATGTGAAGACTGCGCTGACTCGGTAAACAATTGATTGATGGTGCTGCGGGGCTTGTTGCGCTGGGCGCTGGGCAAGGCGGCAGCCGGATCACACGATCCGAAGGGGCGGCGCCGTAGAGTTACAGCACCTCATCCCAATCGTTCACCTTGTCGCCGCAATCTTTGCCGGGCAGAGCGTTGGTTGCAGATTCGAGCACGCGCACGTCCCGGAGAGTGCGGTAGTAAATTCGGATCATCCGGGGCATGAGGTCATCAGCAATCATGCAGTCGAGCGTGTCCACCGTCACACCGACATAAGCGGCAGCCTCGGCGCGGTAGAGCTTCCGGCGCGTCGGGAGCGGGAAAGCTTTCGTACGTTCGGTCATTCGGTCGGTTTTCCTCCCCGGGGCGACGATCATGAGCCGGGTCTACCACACGTCCGGGTTAGCGGGACACCAAGGCGGCAGGGTGCCCAAGGTCGCTCGGGTCCTTCCTAGGTGTGGAGGGTCGTCAGGGGGTGCGCAGAGCCCCGGTGCCCCAAATTTTTTCTAGAAATATGAGAACTCTCCAGATTTTTTTATTTTCCCGGTGGTGGGAATCGGCCGAGTTTCCATGCTTGTCCAAACTTTTTCGATGCTCACGGTAATTTCAGTACCGAGGGTAACTGCGATGAAATCAGCAACCGGGTTCTCGATTCCAATCTTGCCATAAATAGGAGGACGCCGGGGCTCTGCGCCGTGGGTGAGGTCGTTGCTCTCTGCCGGACAGCGTGCCACCACGGGAAAGGGATAGCCAAAACCAAGCGTTTTGGGCCGCCCTCCCGGCACATGCCCCTCCGTGGTAAACCCGGGCCGCATTTCACGCTGTTTCGGGGCAAAAGAAGCGCAAGAAGCGCATTTCAGGGCATTCTCCAATAGTTTTCTATGCTGACTCCTATAGGGCTTAATGGAAAACAGGCCAAAATGCGCTTCTTGCGCTTCCTCGCCACACGGGAGGCCTGAAACACGCCACCACGGCAGCAACCCCACGGCAGCGCGCCGAAACGAATGCCTTCAAATCATGGCGTCGGCCTCGGGATCGCCAGTCGCGGAAAACCCATCGTCCCGGTGGCCCCGGAGCCGGAAACCGACGAAGCGCCGGGTCTTCGTGTCTGCGCTGCGCTTGAACCCCCTGTCAGTCATGATCCGGGAGAAGTTGTTCTTCGAGCCCGGCTTCACGCCCGACTCCCGGCAATGCTCGGCGTAGTCGGCATACGCCTGCATCACTGTCACCATGCCCTCGGGGTCGCGTTCGGTGTTCTCTGCAAGCCATTCGCCAAGGAGGTCGGTATCCTCTCGGTATTGCGCGACAACCGCCTTGATCGCCAGCGGCACCCGGAGCCCCCCGCGCAACCAGTCCACGGCGCCGCGCACCGCCCACGCGAGAACGCCCGGAAGTTCGGCCGCGATGATCTTGTCGTCCAGATCGTCGATTTTCTTTTCGTCCGGGACGCGAACAGTGAAGGGGATCGGGGTGCATCGGCGCCACGCCCGCAATCCCGGGCGACGCAGCCATGTGACGGTGCCTGACCACATGCCGTCCTCTCACCGCCGCTATGCCGAATGGACCCCGGCGCGCATCCTGGCCAGCGCCGAAAAGCTGGGGCCATCCGTCGCCGCGTTTTGCCAGATCGTCATGGAGGACCGCCCCCACCCTGAACAGGGATTCCGCACCTGCCTGGGTGTGTTGTCGCTGGCCAAGAGCTTTGAGCCGGAACGCCTCGACGCGGCCTGTCGCCGGGGCGTGACGATCAAGGCGCGATCGGTGTCCTCCATCCGGTCGATCCTGAAGACCGGCCTCGACCGGGCCTTTCTGGAACCCGAAGCCGAAGAACTTCCCCTGCAGCACCCCAACATCCGGGGTCAGAATTATTACCACTGAGAAGGAGAACCCCTTGCTGACACATCCCACATCCGACCGGCTGGAGGCCCTCGGCTTCACCGGTATGGCCAAGGCGCTGGACGAACAGCGCCGGGCCGGGGCCACGTTCGAGAACCTCAGCTTTGAAGAGCGGTTGTCGGTGCTCACCGCCACCGAACGCCGTGATCTCCTGGAGAAGGGTCAGGAATACATGATCATCAGCCCTTGGGTCGTCGCTGGAACGATTGAGCGGACCGGCCTGTTGGATGCCATGGCGAAAGCGCGCCAACGAGGGGCAGAGATCGACGTCTTTGCCGATCCGCTGCTGAACACCGGCCCGGCCGCAGGGGGACTGAGCCAGATCGAGGCTGTTGAGCGCAGGTTCTCGGAGACCGGCGCCGCGGTACATCGGGTCCCGAAGCTTCACAGCAAGATTGTGACTGTCGACAAAGACCTTCTTTGCGCCGGCTCTTTCAATTGGCTCAGCGCAGATCGAAAGGGCCAATACGCCAGGCACGAAACATCGTTTGTCTATCGTGGTGGGCACCTCGAGGACGAAATCAAAAACATCCGCGATGGCCTCGCGAAACGCGCAAAGTAGTTCCGGCCCAAACCTGCCGTTCGAAGGGACCGTTATTAGGGCATCGCAGCGTCACCGAAGCCGCCATTTGTCGTGGTCGCAGCGTTTTACAGGCTCCGAGGTCGGCCCGGAAGACAGAAATGGATTGCATTGCGGTCGTTCAAGTGTCTGTTTTCCCTCGTATCATAGCGTGTCTTGTGAATAGTGACTGCCCGGCGAACTGGATGCCATTGCCCGTGAGGATCATATGGATGCGATAGGGAACGGCTCTTAGCAGGTGCTCCAAGAACTCCCAGGCAATCTTGCGATCCGCCTTGTCCACGAGCTGGGTGACTGCGAACTTGCTGGTCCGGTCAATGCAGACAAAGAGATAGAGCTTGCCCTCCTCCGTCTGAACCTCGGTGATGTTGCAATGAAAGAATCCGATGGAGTATCGTTTGAAACGTTGTCGCTTTGGCTTGTCTCCGGTGACATCCGGTAAGCGCGGGATGCCATGCCGTTGAAGGCACCGATGCCGTCCCGACCGGGTCGATTGCGGAATCGACGGCTGAAGGGCATAGAGACAATCATCCAACGGCAGCAGCGTGTGTCGCCGGAATGCGACGATTATCGCCTCCTCCGCTTCGGTGAGCATGGGTGAACGCGGCTCCTTCGGGCCCGTCTTCAAATCCTCGACGGTCGCACGATTCCGCCACTTCGCCACCGTCTTGGAATTGATGCCCCAAGAACCTCACGACTGAAAGTCGCGACGCAGCGCCTTCCCCCCGGCGGGCCGTATCCATCCCAAGACGAATGTCCTTGCCATCAGCATGAGGGCCCATCAAACCATCGGGCAAATTCCAGCTGCTCGGTTTGCGTCAGGTGAAGTTGATGCTTGGTGCGCCGCCACAAGACGTCCTGTGCAGTCTGCGACCACTCGTACCGACGCAGGTAAAGTGCTTCGGCCTCGTAGAGCACGCCGCCGAAATGGCGTCCCAGATCCTCGACCGAGGACGCTGTGCCCACCACATGCCGCATCCGGTTGCCATAGAGCCGCGCGTAATGAAGCAGCACCGGACGCGGAAGCCAGGGAAACGCGCCTTTCATCTGGTTCACGAAGAGCTCGAAATCCGCGCCCTCCATGTCGCCGCCCGGCAAGGGCGCCCCTGCCGTCCAGTCTCCTCCCAGTTCGGGAAAGATGGGCTTCAGACGATGCAGGGCCTTTTGCGACAGTTCCCGGTAAGTCGTTATCTTGCCGCCAAAGATGTTGAGCAAGGTCACCCCGCCCGTTTCATCCAGATCGAGAACGTAGTCCCGTGTCACGGCGGAAGGATTGCCCTTTCCGTCGTCGAACAGCGCCCGCACACCGGAATAGGCCGCCTGCACGTCATCGCGCGAAAGCTGCTCCTTGAAGTACCGGTTCACCGCGTCGATCAGGTAGGTGATCTCGCTTTCGTCGGCCTGCACATCCTCGGCGCGGCCTTCGTAGGCAATGTCGGTGGTGCCGATCAGCGCCTTGTCGCCCTGGTATGGATTGACGAAGATTACCCGCTTGTCATGGTTCTGCACGAGGTAGGCCTGTTCGCCCTGCCAGAACTTGGGCACGATGATATGGCTTCCCTTGACCAGCCGCACCTTGCGGCGGCTGGCAGAGGCGGCCACGTTGGTGATGACCTCGCCGACCCAGGGACCGGCGGCGTTGACGAGGACACGCGCCCGGAAGTCCCGGACCTCTCCGGTGACGGCGTTCCGGGTGGTCACGTGCCATGCCCCGTTGTCACGCCGCGCCGCGACACAGGGCGACCGGGTCAGGATGGTGGCCCCGCGCTCGGCCGCATCCATCGCGTTCAGCACCACCAGCCGCGCGTCATCGACCCAGCAATCGGAATACTCGAACCCCCGGCGAAAGTCGTCGCGGATCGCCTGCCCCTCGGGGGCACGGCGCAGGTCCAGCGCCCGCGTTCCGGGCAGCCTGGCGCGTCCGCCCAGGTGGTCATATAGGAACAGGCCCAACCGCACGAGCCACGCCGGGCGATCCTGCCTGGAATGCGGCAGCACAAAGCGCATCGGCCAGATGATATGGGGCGCATTGCGCAGCAGGACCTCGCGCTCGGTCAGGGCCTTGCGGACCAGCGAGAACTCGAAATACTCCAGATACCGCAACCCGCCATGCACGAGCTTGCCCGACCGCGACGACGTGCCTTCGGCCAAGTCGTCCTTTTCGCATAGCACGACGCTCAACCCGCGGCCCGCCGCATCGCGGGCGATGCCTGCCCCGTTTATCCCGCCACCGATCACGAAAAGATCGACCTCTTGCGTGTCCGCCATGCCTTGAATGTCCTGCCTGGAAAGTTCTTGGAATCCCGGACGGCAGGGCGGAAAACCCTGCCGACGGGACGCGCCGCATCAGCGCGTCATTTCTGGTCCTGAAGCCCGTAGCCGCCAAAGGCCTCGTGGGTCTCGGCAATATCCTGCTCGCTCAGAAGCACCGGCCCCCCGATGGACAGCGACAGGTAGTATTGCTGGGCGATTGCCTCCAGCTCAACGGCGCGCCACAGGGCCTTGGGCAGATCCGCCCCCAGGGCCAGGGCGCCGTGATTGGCCATGAGGCACGCGGTCCGGTCCTTCATCGCCTCCTTGACCAGAGTGGACAGTTCTTCCGAGCCAAAGCGCGCATAGCCGGCGCAGCGCACGTCGTCGCCACCAAAGGCCGCGATCATGTAGTGACAGCGCGGAATGGATTTCCGGGCGATGGCAAGTGCTGTGCAATAGGTCGGGTGGCCATGGACCACCGCGTTCACATCCGGACGCGACTGCAACATATCAAGGTGAAAGCGCCACTCGGTCGAAGGCTTCAGCGGGCCAGACCACGTGCCGTCGTTCCGGTCCAGCGGCATTTCGGCGATCAACTCGGGCGTCAGGTCCTCGTAGGGCGTGGCCGAGGGCGAAATCAGCATGCTGTCGCCGCTCCGCACCGACACGTTGCCGGAGGTTCCCTGTGTCAGCCCCAGTTTTGCCAGGCTTTGGCAGGCATCGACAAGCGATTGACGGAGGGTGGTTTCAGTATCTTTCATGATGCTCTCTCAGCAAGGGTTCAGGGGAGGTTCGTCTTCAAGCCAGCGGCGCACTTCTTCTGCCGCCTTGCTTGCCGCGACCCGCACGGTGCGCAGCGACGCGCCGGCGATGTGCGGGGTCAAGGTGACATTGGGCATGGTCAGCAGCGGAGAGTCCGCCGGTACGGGTTCGATCGGAAAGGTTTCGAGCATCGCGCCGCGCAGGTGCCCGCTTTGCAGTGCGGCAATCAAGGCGTCATAGTCGACAAGCGGCCCGCGGGCGGTATTGATCAGCGTGCTGCCCGGCTTCATCGCCGCAAAGGCCGTGGCGTCCATCATGCCCGTGGTCTCCTCGGTCACCCGTGGATGCAGGGTCACGATGTCGGACCCCGCGAGGATCTGATCGAAGGACACCATCTGGACCCCGGCGCGCAGGTCTTCGGCGGTCAGTTGCACGTAAGGGTCGGAGACAATGATCCGGCACCCGAAGGCCCGCAACAACGTGACCACCCGCTTGCCGATCTCGCCGTAGCCGATGACGCCGACGGTCATGTCGCACAGCTCGTCGCCGGTCACGTCCGCCCGATAAAGATCGGTGCGGTAGTCGCCCTTGCGCAGCGCCTCGTGGCCGCGGGCAAGGTTGCGCACCTCGGCGATGATGCCGCCGATGGCAAATTCGGCCACGGCACTGGCATTCCGTCCGGGCGTGTTGACCACGGTGACGCCCTGCGCCTGGGCGGCGGCCATGTCGACGTTGACCGGCCCGCCGCGGCTGACCGCTACCAGTTTCAGATCGGGCAAGGCCTTCATCATCTCGCCCGACAGGGGCGCGTGGTGAATGACGGCAACCTGTGCGCGGCCGATATGGGCCACCACCTCGTCCGGGTCGCCCTGGAATTCCTGGATGCCTTCGATACGCGAGCCCTTGTAGCCCTGCTCCAGCGGAGCGTCGGGCCAGTCATAGTCCATCCGGCGCACGGAAACCTTGTCACCGCAAACCGCGCGGATGTAGGACTCAAAAGTTTCCGACAGCATGAACCTGTCGCCGATGATCGCAACTTCCGTCGTCATGAGATGTCTTTCCTTGTCCTCGCCTGGCTGTGCCAAAGCGGCTGCATGGTGTGTCGTCCGTCCCGAAAGGCCGGGAACAGACCGTCGTAAAGCCTGGTCAGGTCCGGGTCTGGCGGCACGGCGTCGCAAAGAAGCGGCGTGACCCAGACGGTGCTCGCCTCTTCCAGCGAGCCGAAGACCCCGGATTGCACCGCCGCGATCATCGCCGCCCCTGCGGCGCCGGTTTCTTCCTGCGCGACGGCCCGGACAGGCCGGTCGAGGGTGGCGGCCAGGATCCGGACAAGCTGGGCCGACCGCGCCGCGCCCCCTGCCACCCGTATCTCGTCCGGGATGGCGCCCATCGCCGCGTAGCAATCGCGCGCCGCCATCGCCAGGCCTTCGTAGACGCCGCGCACCATCTCGGGCCAGCCGACCGTACGGTCCAGCCCGGTAAAGCTCGCCCGGGCCTCCGCGTCCGAGAACGGCCCGCGTTCGCCGGTGGGCGCAATATAAGGATGATAGGCCGCGGCCCCGGGGCGCGCGCTGGCCACCAGGGCGTCAAAACCGCCCAGGATGTCCGACTGGTCTGTCGGGTGTCCGGCGGATTTCAGCACGTCGCCGGCGATCCCTGCGATCCAGTCGATGTTGATCGCCGCCGCCATGTTGGTCTGGACCTGCCCGAAGGCCCCATCGGCCAGCGCCACGGTATAGCCCGTCCTGTCCGGGTTCAGCACGATGTCATCGACGGTGGCGGCATGGCGGGTGTGGACCCCGGTTGAGCCGAGGATCGACAGGCCCGGACGCACCGCCGCATCGCACAGCCCGGTGGCAATCCCCGAGGTCACGATATCCATGTAGCCAAGGCTGACAGGTAATCCCGCGGGCAACCCGGTTTCGGCGGCGGCGCGTTGGGTGAGCTTGTGCGCGGTCCTGCTGCCATCGACGATCGGTGGCAGAAGGTGGCGCAGGTCATCGAGCCCAAGCGCCGCGATCACGTCGTCGCTATACGCGCGGGTGCGGATATCACCGAAGTTCAGAACCGCTTCGCTGACGTCCGCAACTGCCTCGCCGGTCAGACAACAATACAGCCATTCCTTGCAATGCAGGGCATGGGCCGCCTTGGCCACCGTCCCGGGCGCGGTCCGCCGCAGCCAGGGTAACTGCGCCCGCATCTGGCACAGGTTAACGCCGGTTGCCGTGGCGCGATAGATCGTGTCGTGCCGATCCGATCCGGTGATCGCGCGCGCCTCCTCGACCGCGCGGGAATCGAGCCAGAGCATCGCGTTGTCCACCGCTGCGCCCCCGGCATCGATCAGCCATGTGCCGTCGCCCTGAGCCGTCACACCCATCGCCAGCGCCCGGCTGGCCAGGTCCGGGATCGTCTCTGACAGCTGATAGAGCATCTGCGCGGCCAGTTGCCATGTCTGCGCCATGCCCTGCACGGCGGCCCCGTCCGGCGAGGTCCGGTACCGGTTGCCGACACCCGCCACCCCCAGTTGCCGGCCGGTCAGATCAAAGGCCACGGCCTTGATGACGGAGGTGCCCGCATCCAACCCGATCAGGATATCCTTCTTCATGCGGACCGTCCGTCCGGCGTTCGCGCGGCCGCCTGCAATGCGGTGAACCGTCGATACCGACGCGCCTGCATCTCCCGGGTCGCGCCTGCTGCGGGCGTGAACCGCCGGTCGAGGCTGGACATCTCGGCCATCGCCGTGGCCAGCGTGTCAAAGTGACCGGCGGCGACCGCGCCCAGCATCGCGCTGCCCAGCAGCACCGGCTCGGGCGATGTCGGCTCGGCCGTGGTGATACCCGCCGCATCGGCCAGCACCTGCTTGACGAGGGCACTGGCCCCGGCCCCGCCACTGATGACCACCGTATCGGGGGCCACGCCACAGGCGGCCTGGGCATCGAGGATCTGGCGCAGGCCATAGCCGATCCCGCACAGCCCGGCGATGTAGAGCGCGATATGCGAGGCCAGATCGCGTCGTAGGTCAAGCCCGGCAATGATCGCGCGGGCGGAGGGGTCGGACAGCGGCGCCCGGTTTCCAAGGAAATCCGGCACCACGATCACGTCACCCGCCAGGTGCCCGGCGTCTTCCGGTCGGTCGATCCGCGCGGCCGCTTCCGCCAGCAGGTAGTCGGTGACCGAAAGCCCCCTGTCACGCGCGGCGGCCTCGGTCGCGGGGTAATGGGGATGCATCCGCACCAGGTGCGCGATGGCTTCGCCCGCCGCTGATTGACCGCCTTCGATCAGCCAGTGATCAGGCAGCATCGCGCCGTAATACGGCCCCCAGACGCCGGGCACGATGGTTTCGCGGGACGAGGAGGTCATGGTGCAGGCCGAGGTGCCAAAGACATAGGCCATGCGTGTCTGCGCTGGCGCCCCCTTGGCCCCCACCGTTCCGACACCGCCCGCATGGGCGTCGATCATCCCGGCGGCCACGGGTATCCCCGCCACCAGCCCCAAGGCCCCGGCAGCCGTTTCCGTCAGGCCGGAGCCCAGCGCCTGGCCCGGTGCCACGACCCTGGGGCCGATCCGGGCGAAATCACCGTCACAAAGGTCGGACAGGCCAACCTGCCGGAAGTAACTGGCATCGAAGGCGCCTTCATGCGCGAGATAGGTCCATTTGCACGTCACCGTGCAGCTCGACCGGCTCAGATCGCCGGTCGCCCGCCATGTCAGGTAATCGGCGAGGTCCATGAAATGCCCGGCCCCGGCATAGGTGTCGGGCAGGTTCTCTTTCAGCCACAGCAACTTGGGCGTTTCCATCTCGGGCGAAATGCTGCCGCCCACGTAGTCAAGCACCCGGTGCCCGGTGGCATTGATCCGCGCCGCCTGTGCCGCGGCGCGCTGGTCCATCCAGACGATGATATTGCGGGCAGGATCGCCCGACGGGCTCACGCTGACCGGAGTGCCGTCATCCGATACGGCCACCAGCGAACAAGTCGCGTCAAAGCCGATGCCCGCCACGGCCCCGGCAGGCACATCGGCCGCCTCCAGCGCTTCGCGGACCGCCACGCAGACCGCATTCCAGATATCGTCCGAGGATTGCTCGGCCATGACTCCCTCGCGCCAGATGCGGATCTCGCGCTTGCCGGTGCCCAGCATCCGCCCGTCCGCGGCGAACACACCGGCCCGCGCGCTTCCTGTGCCGACGTCGACGCCCAGAAAGACAGGGGGGTGGTCAGAAGAACCTGTCATCGCGCCCTCACAAATCGACACTGTTGGGCAGGATCACAAGATCGCGGACCGTGACGTTGCGGGGTCGCGTCAGCATAAAATGCACGCAATCGGCAACCTCCCGGGGCTGCATCAGGCTTCCGTTGGCCAGGGCCTCGTCCATCTTGGCCTTAGGCCAGTCGTCCAGCAGCGCTGTCACCACCGGGCCGGGCAGCACCGCGCCGACGCGAATGCCGTGCGGGGCCATCTGGCGCCGCACCGTATGGGTAAAGGCCTGCACGGCGTGTTTCGACGCGGTGTAGATCGGCTCCCACATCACCGGCACGACGCCGGCGATCGAGCTGGTCATGATGATGTCGCCCGTCCGGCGCTCTTTCATGTGCGGCAGGACCGCCCGGACGGTGCGAAAGGCGGCATTGATGTTGAGGTTCAGCACCCGGTCCCAGTCATCCGGGTTGCCTTCGGAGACATCGCCGCCGACATAGCCGCCGGCATTGGCGTGAAACACGTCGAGGTGCCCCAGCCGGTCCAGGATCTGCGGCAGCATCCGGTCGACGCTGGCAGGATCCAGAAGGTCGGTGACTATCGGCACCGCGCCCTCGCCCAGGTCCACACATATGGCCGTCAAAAGATCCTCGGCCCGGTCGACCAGCGCCACCTGTGCGCCGGATGCCAGGCAGACCCGAGCGCATTCCAGCCCGATGCCGGACGCCGCCCCGGTGATGGCGATGGTCTTGCCGTCAAGTTCTTTTCCCATTGGGCCCTCCTGTCAGGGGTGTCGGTTGTCAAGCATCGAAGGCGAGGCGAAAGCCCTGGTGCGCGGTGGTCGATCCGGGCGGCACGCCAATGCGGGCGGCAATCCGGTAGCGGTGGCAGTAGCTGTCATGGCAGAGGAACGATCCTCCCTTGAGCAGCGCCCGCCCCGGGTCATGGCCCATCTCGTTGGAGAAGGTGTCGCGGGTCCATTCCCAGACGTTGCCGCACATGTTGTAGAGGCCGATGGGATTGGGCCGCAGCGCATCCGCGGCAACGGTCCCGCTATCTGACGCCGGGTCTGGAAACCGGCCTTCGAAGATCCGGCAGACTGCTCCGCCGCCTTCCGGCGGCTCGTCATCGCCCCAGGGAAAGGTCTTCTCCCCGGTCCCGCCACCGCGCGCGGCATGTTCCCACTCCGCCTCGCTGGGCAGATGCCCGCCGGCCCATTGCGCAAAGGCCATGGCGTCGGCCTGCGCGACATGCACGACCGGGTGGTCCAAGGGCCCGGGGCTCTCCCCGCCCATCGGAAACCGCCAGTTGGCCCCTTCGGTCAGCCGCCACCATTCCGTGCCCCAGGGCGCGCCCAGAACCCGGGCCGCCCCGGCAACATGGCTGTGAAACACAAAGGAGCTGCCTGCGCGTTCCGCCTCGGTGACATAGCCGGTGTCCTGCACGAAAGCCGCGAATTGCGCGACGGTTGTCGCCGTACAGGCCATCGCGAATGGCGCAACCGCAACCGGACCGCGCCGCCCCTCACCGTCACCGGGGATACGGGGCGTCTTCGTACCGAGCATGACCTCACCCGCAGGAAGTTCCACCCGGTCGATCATGCCCCCACCCCGCGCCCGCCGCACCGGCGTTGACGTCGGAGGGGACGGGCGGTGCAAGGGGGCCGGAGCGGCGCAGCAACTGCGCGGCTCCGATACCATGGCATCAGTCCTGGGATTCATAATCGTTGGGTCCGGCGATATCGTTGCCAAGGGTGATGCGGACGCGGTCGATCTCGCCCGTGAAGGCAAATCCCTGCTGGCCTTCGTAGACCGGGCTGACGGGCGAACCCGCGTCGCGACCAAGGCTGAAACCTTCCCAGTCCATGAAATAGCGATAGGTCTCGGGCAGCGCGGTCCTCGCCGTTTCCTGGCCATTGATGAGCAGCCTGCCCTCGCCCTCGCGCACGCCGGTCTTGTCGAACTTGTAGACGATATCGATCCAGTCGCCGCCCGCCGGAACGTCACCTTCGACGCGGAACATCTTCTGGTAATAGTTGTACTCATGGACGATGCGGCCCTGCTTGACATAGAGCGTATAGCCGCCGCAAAGCCCGCCGCAGGCGGCAATGACACCTTCGCCGCCCTCGGGCACGCGCACCCGCGCGGCAATCTCGTAAGACCGGTCGAGGGTAAAGGGCGCGGCGCCACCGGGAATATTGGTCATCCCCGGGTAGAAGACGAACTCCTGCTGGATCCGTGGCGATTCATCCCGCGGGCGCGACATGGCGCGGCGTTCGGCAAAGCCCCGGTCGTCCAGCGGCAGTACGTCGTAGCGTCCCGCCTCGGCCCACCACAATTCGATCAGCTTGCGCAGGCGCTCGGGCTCCTGCCGGGCCAGGTCGGTGCTTTCCGAGAAGTCTTCGGCGACGTGGTACAATTCCCACTGGTCGTCTTCGTAGTCGGAATAGCGCTTGTGATAGGCAACCGCCTTCCACCCGTCGTGCCAGATGGCGCGGTGGCCGAACATCTCGAAGATCTGCGCGCTCTTGCGGGTGGGGGCGCCCGCGTCGTCAAAGGAATATTTCATGCTGGTGCCATGAATATTCATCTGCGGAATGCCCTTGATCTGGGCAGGGGCCTCCGTGTCGATCACCTCGAGGATGGTGGGCACGATGTCCATCACGTGATGAAACTGGCTGCGGATGCCGGTTTCCTTGAGCCCCTTGGGCCAGTGCACGATCAGCGGATCCTGAACGCCGCCGGCATGAGTGTTCTGCTTGTAGCGGCGCAGCGGCGTGTTCTCGACCTGCGCCCAGCCGATGGGATAGTTGTTCTTGGCATGCATGGTGCCGATCTGGTCGATCCGTTCGAGATTGTAGTCGAAGGATTCCGCATCCATGTTCTCGTAGAAGGTGGTGCTGGTCGATCCGTGGATCTGCCCTTCCTGGCTGGCGCCATTGTCGGACATCAGGAAGATCACCGTGTTGTCCAGCTTGCCCAGTTTTTCAAGGTGGGCAAAAACGCGGCCCAGTTCCTTGTCGGAGTGGTCGAGGAAGGCGGCATAGGCTTCTTCGAACTTGCAATAGAGCCGCTTTTGATCGTCGGAGAGGCTGTCCCAGGGTTCCACGCCCTCGTTGCGCGGCACAAGCTTGGTGCCTTCGGGGACGATGCCCATCTCGATCTGGCGTTCCAGCCGGCGTTCGCGCGCCACGTCCCAGCCTTCGTCGAACCGACCCTTGTACTTGTCGAGGTAGTCCTGCGGCGCCTGATGCGGCGAATGCATCGCCCCCAGCGCGTAATACATGAAGAACGGCTTGTTGGGCGCCAGAGATGCGTGATCGGTCAGGAACTTGCAGGCATTGTCGGCCAGATCCTCGTTCAGCGTATAGCCTTCGTCCGGCGTGCGGGGCGGCTCGATATGCTGGTTGTCGCGCACCAGCGAGGGGCGGAACTGGTCGGTCAGCGCCTCGAGAAAGCCGTAGAACTTGTTGAACCCGCGTCCCAGCGGCCAATGGTCAAAAGGGCCGACGGACGACATCTGGTCGGCGGGGGCAAGGTGCCATTTGCCCACGGCGTAGGAATTGTACCCTTCGGGGGCCAGCATGTCGGCCAGCGTCCCGGCATTGTGCCGGATCGCGCCGCGTTTGCTGGGAAAGCCGCTGTCGGCATTGGCGATGATCGACATGCCGACAGCGTGGTGGTCCCGCCCGGTAAGAAGGGAGGCCCGAGTGGGAGAGCACAAGGCCGTGGTGTGGAAGTTGTTGTAGCGAAGACCCCCCGCGGCCAGTCGGTCGATATTGGGGGTTTCCGCGTCGCCGCCGTAGCACCCCAAGCTGCCGAACCCCAGATCATCAAAAAGGATCACGAGGATATTCGGGCTGTCTTCCTTCGGGCCTTTGGTTTCCGGCCACCAGGGGGTCGAGTCCTTGTAGGTCCGGCCGATCTGGCCCTTGAAAACCTCGTTTACCGTATCGCTCGTGATGCTCATTTGTGATGTCCTTCTGTGGGAATTACGGTCTTATTTTCGCAGGGCTTTTGCCGCCATCAGCACGTCCAGCGCGACGGGCTGCATCGACCTGAGGTCGGGCACCTCGTCATAGGCGCCCGCCGCCACCAGGATCTCGGCCCCGGCGATCAGCGTGTCGATCGTGGCGCCCGATTTCATGTCGGCTATTGCTTCGTCCAGGGTCTGGAAATCGCGCAGGCTGAAGGCATAGGCGGCGGTTTCCTTGGTGCCTTCGATGCCGGTGTCCTTGTAGTACTGGAGCGCGAGGTCGACGGCCTTTTCCGGGTTGGCGCGGATGTATTCGTTCGCGCGATAGGCGGCGTCGACGAATTTTGCGGCGGCCTCCGGATCGTCGTTCCAGAAGCGGCTGGTGATGATCCATGGGGCGATGACGGAGGTGCCCGCGATCTCGCCGTCGCAGATCACCTCGAAGGTGTCCTTGTCCATCACGATGTCGAAATCCGCGCTGGCGGCCGTGGTGCCTGCGCCCACTTCGCCATTGCGCAGCGACTGGCGCGTCACCGGCGGATCAAGCGGCACAATCTCCAGGTCGCCATGCGCCACGCCGAAATGATCGGCGCAGGCAAACAGCACCTGGCTCCAGGTCGAATTGGGCACCGTGCCGATGCGCACCTTGGCCAGCGCTTCGGCCGCGGTCATGCCCTCCATGGCATCCTTGCGCATGATCAGCTTGATGTTGCGGCTTTCCTTCTGCATCGTGCCAAAGGAAATCAGCTTGAACTTGTCCCAGCCCGAGATCGCCGGCGGCCCGCCGGTCCAGCCTGCCTGCCAGTCGCCGGACACGCCGGAGGCCAGCGCCGCACCGCCATTGGGGAAATAGGTGGTTTCCACGTCCAGCCCGTTATCTTCGAAATAGCCAAGGTGGTCGGCCAGCCACATGGGGTATCCGGCCTCGTTCGGTTGGCTGTTCAGGTGCACGCTGGTCTGGGCCAGTGCTCCGCCCGCGGTCAGGGCCAGCACGGCCGCGCCCGCAGCAAGCTGCTTGAGTGAATGGAATGTCATGGTCTTTCTCCTCTGGTTGGATCGTGTCGACGGCGGTCGTGCCGTCAGGCCGCCATGATCTCTTCGCGCACCAGCGCCCAGATCTCGCGCCGGGCTTCGATGAATTCGGGATGTTCGGCGGCCTGTTCGATATCGCCCCGCTTCCACACGACGTCGCGCGGCAGCCGGATTTCCTTCTTGATGCGGCCCGGGCGACGCGACATGACAATCACCCGGTCGCTCAGATAGACGGCCTCTTCCACCGAATGGGTGATGAACAGGACGGTGTAGTGCATCTGGTGACTGAGCCGCTGGACCTCTTCCTGGAGAATGGTCCGCGTCTGGGCGTCCAGCGCGCCGAAGGGTTCGTCCATCAGCAAGATCTCGGGTTGCATCGCCAGCGCCCGGGCAATGGCGACGCGTTGCTGCATGCCGCCCGAAAGCTGGCTGGGATAGCTGTCGCGAAACTGGGTCAGCCCCATGATCTCGAGCTGTTCGCGCAACCGTCGCTCTTGTTCGTCGCGCGGCACTTTGGTCATCTGCAGGCCGAACTTGATGTTCTGGGCCACGGTTTCCGACGGGAACAGGGCGAACTTCTGGAACACCACGCTGCGGCGCGGACCTGGTTTTCCGGCCGGCTTGCCGTCGATCAGGATCTCGCCCCGTGTCGCGTCCTCAAGCCCGGCGCCCACCGTCATCAGGGTGGACTTGCCGCAGCCCGAGGGCCCGACGACGCAGACGAACTCGCCTTTCTGCACCGAGACCGTACAATCGTCGACCGCCAGCACCCCGGACCCTTCGGGCCCGTACCACTTGGTGATGTTGCGCAGTTCCAGCTTGGGGACGGTGGTATCGGGCATGGGGTTTTTCCTTGAAAGGCTTGGGCCGGTTTCGGGCAGGGATTGGAAGGCGGTCACAGACGCTTCCACGGCATCAGGCGGCGTTCGAGCTGTTGCACGGCAAGGTCGATCAGCACCCCCAAGACACCGATGGCGATGATCCCGACAAAGATGGTGGAGACCGAGTCGTTCTGCTGGCCCTGGGCAATCAGGAATCCCAGGCCGGTCTTGCCGACCACCAGTTCCGCGCCCACCAGCGCCATCCAGCCGTTGCTGATGGCGATGCGGATCCCGGTAAAGATGCTGGGCGTGGCGACCGGCACCACGACCCGGCGCAGGGTCTGGTACTGACCGGCCCCAAAGACGCGGGCGGCCCGGATCAAGATGGTGTCCACGTGCTGGACGCCAAGCTGTGCATTGATGACGCAGGCCGGAAAGGCCGCGATGAACACCACCATCGCCTGTGTCGTCGTCGAGGCCCCGAACCACAGGATCGCGATCGGAACCCAGGCAAAGGGCGGGATATAGCGCAGGGTTTCGAAGACCGGGTTCACCACGGCGCGAAACCACGGCGCCCAGGCAAAGAAGATACCGATCGGCACCCCCAGAAGGACGGCCAGGAACACGCCGTAGAACCAGCGCTCAAGCGAGGCCAGGACATGACCCGACAGCGCGGCCCCGGCGAAAGGCTCCGAAATCAGGTTGGCAAAGCGCGCGGCCACTTCGAAGGGCGACGGAAGCACCTCTGAGCCGACCCATCCGAACACGCTGGTGGAAAACACCCAGGCCAGGCCGAGAAGCCCAAGGGAGACCGTCCCATAGACCAGGGGAAGCGGAAGGGGGGACGAAGGGGATATCTTGGCGGTCATGCGACTTATCCTTTCTGCTGGGGAAGCGACCAGGGCGCGAGAAGACGCGTCGCAAGCTTCATCAGGACCGACAGCAGGACACCCAGCAGGCCGATCAACAACATCGCCACGACCAACACATCCGTGTCGAGCATCCGCGAGGCATTGAGCGCCACGTATCCAAGCCCCGCCGTGGCCGCGAGAAGCTCTGCCGCGACGAGCGTTGTCCAGGCATTGCCAAGCGCGATCCGGGCGCCGGCAATCAACGTGGGCAGCGCGGTCCGGCAGACGATCCGCGTCAGGATCTTGCGGTCGCTCGCGCCCAGCGTCCGGCCTGCGTTGATCAGCAACGGATCGACCGAGCCGACGGCCTGCATGGAATTCATCAGCCAAGGCACGAGCGCGGCAATGAAGACCACGAATATCCGCGCCGGCTCACCGATGCCCATCCACACCAGCGTGAGCGGAATCCAGGCCAGCGGGGGCACCGGGCGGATCAATTGGAAAAGCGGGAAGACAAGCCATTTCACCCGCGGCCACCACGCCATCGCCACGCCGAGCGGCACGCCGACGATCCCGCCAAGCGCCCAGCCCGCCAGCACGATGGACAGCGAACTGAACACATGGCCCAGCAAGGTGCTGCCGATGTAAGGCTTGACCCACATGCGTGCGAACCGGTCCACGACATCGCCGGGCGAAGGCAGGAACAGGGACGACACCGGCCCGCTGCTGCGCGTGATCCACGCCCAGAGAGCGATCCAGGCAAAACAGGCCGCCACGCTGACAAAAAACAGGTTTCCGTTGGCTAAACGCCGCATCGGTCTCTCCCCTTACCGATTTCCTCCCGGCCCGACTCCCCAGGCTCGATCGCAAGATGTCAGTAAACCGTTTAACTGTCAACGCGGTTTCCAGCCGGCTGGAGAAATCCGAGCAAGAGCGAAGAAAAAGTAGAATAATAAGTTCTTTATCAATGTGTTAACATTACATTTGGCCAAGTATGCCAAAAGTTTCGGCCTCACGGGTCGCAAGAATATTTACAGGATGCCAGAAACGATATAACTGTTTAACACCCCGAGGAGTATGGCAGAGTGGAACCGGACGAGGCGAAGAAAAGACCATCGATAAAGGATGTCGCACGCGAGGCCGGCGTTTCGACGGCGACGGTTTCCCATGTATTTTCCGGCAAGAAACACGTCAACGAAGCCTCTGCCCGCAAAGTACGCCGTGCCGCCAAGAAGCTTGGCTACACGATTGACCGGGTCGCGGCACAATTGCGAACGCGGCGCACCAAGATCATTGCGGTTCTGGTTCCTAACCTCGAGGATCTCTTTCTCAACCGGTTCATATCGCTGATCGAATCCCGCGCCGAAGATGCCGGCTACCAGGTGATCGTGTCCTGTTCGCGCGACGATCTGAAAGTCGAACAGGACCGCCTGCGGGCGCTGATGGGCTGGCGTCCCAGCGGCCTGATCCTCGTGCCCTGCATCGAAGCGATTCCTGACATGCTGTTGAAAGAATACCCTGATGTGCCGGTAGTCGCCGTTGATCGGGTCAACCCGGCATTGTCGAAGTATGACACCGTCACGACCGACGATTTTGCCTCGGGCCGCGACGTGGCCCGGCACTTGATCGACCTGGACGCGCAAAACATCCTCGTGCTGGCGGCCAGCGATGAAATCTTTACCCAGAAAGAACGTATCCGTGGCATCGAGGACTGCGCGCGGGACGCGGGCAACGTGGTGGTCAACACGCTGGTCGCCGGGCCCGACGCCAAGAAAGCGGCAGGGAAATTGTCGGACTGGCTGGACGACAACCCACAGACCAAGGCGGTCATCGGGTTGACCAATGTCATGACGCTGGCCGCCCTGTCGGCCTTTTCCTCCCGGTCGATCGAGCCGCCAAAGAACATGATGCTGGCCGGGTACCACGATTCCTTGTGGATGACCGCGCGGCGCGTCCCGATAACGACGGTGGCACAACCGGTCGACGCAATTGCCAACGCCGCTTGGGAGCGTATCAGCAGCCGGATCGGCAAGGACGGCGACCAGGTGCTGAACATCATTTACAAAAGTACGCTGATCAAGCGGAAGTCGACATCGGAAGATTGAGCCGTCGCCATAAAGAACAGGATGTCGTCGGATCAACCCGCTTGGCTGCAATCCTGGCACCCAGGGCCTCAAGAGCGGCGAAGCCGCCGCATATAGTCATGCCGAAGACGGTGCGATCGCCGTCTGGCTCAGGATTCCCGCGTCGCGCACGATTGGGTCCGGCATTGCCGGGTCCCACCGCGATTGGTGATCGTCGTGCCTTGGTGTCGCGTTGCCTTTACATCGGTAGGCGTTGTCCCCGCCTCACGCGAGATCAGCTTGACGACTGGAAGTTCCACGGGAGGAGTTCATCGAGCCGGATGGCGGGGTGACCTGCAGCGATGGCTTCGAGGGTGGCCTTGAGGTAGGCGAAGCGTTCGACGTTGCTGATCTTCGCCGTGGCGATGAGCGAAGCGATGCGGCCCCAAGCGCGGCCGCCTTCGTCGTGACCAGCAAAAAGTGCGTTCTTCCTCGTCAGTGCGATAGGGCCCGAAGGACCGACCGAGATTCCGCAGCCACAGCAAGCTCCGGAAACTGCTTCGATTGAATGGCTGCTTCTGCAACGTTGTTATCGTCACCTTGCGGTAGCGGCGAACGACCGAAATCCGCCCTTCTACTAAGATGCACATGTCGCAGCATCTGCCCATTTAGGCTCACAGCCGCCATTTTCCGCACTACAGCAGAACAAGTGGCCTTAGCGCAGAATTCCGTCCCTATCCACAACTGACCCCTTATGGGGATCACTGACCGCTCGGTTCGATCTGTCTGTCTTTCCTGGCCTGGCGCCGAGACGTGAGAAACGGGCCGACATAGCTCGACAGGAAAATTGCCATGGTGACGATGACCGCAGTGATCGCGCCCGTTCCTGCGATGAGAAGACTGCATTAGGGCGCGGGAAAGCTGCGGACGGCAATCCGTCGGGCCCAGATGAAAGCCAGCAGGCCATTGGACCTGTCGCGGTTTGGTGCCTTGAAGCGCATCGGATATCGATCAACACATCATCAAATCCCAATCGGGACGATCAGCCGCTCCGACAATACTCCCTGACTCACCGGTCGCGCACAGCTTCAAATCCGTTCCAGCACCTCAGCCAACAGTCGTTCTGCCGCCCTCGACAGTTTCCGGCTGCCGTCGCGGATCACGAAATAGCTTGGCACGATGATCGGCTGGCGCAGGTTCACAGCATCGATGTTGGCGCCAATATCGGCGTGAACCAGCAGTTCCTTGACCTCTTCGGACTGCGGCGCAATCGCCTGGCCACGGGCGACCTGCGCCAAGGCCACCAGCAGAGACGAACTGTTCAGCACCCGCGGCGGCGTCGGCACACCTTCGGCGTGAAAAGCGGCCTCGACCGCTTGTCGGATCGGCATGCCGCGTTCCTGCATGACCCATGGGAATCCGGTCAGGTCAGACAAAGCCACATCCTCGCGGCGCGCCAGCGGATGTGTGGTATGTACCAGCAGCGCCACCACCTCTGTCCGTGCCGGATGGATATGAAAATTGCGGCTGTCATGGGTCGGCGGAATTCGCCCGAGTATGAAATCGTACCGGCCTTCTTCAAGCTGCCGGATCAACTCGGTCGAAGGTGCGACATCGACGTTGATCTCAAGATCCGGACTGCTTTCAAGAACCGCCTGCACCGCTGGCATCAAACAGCCCGCAGCCGGTCCGGTGACAGAGCCAACCCGAACCTCCCCCAACGCACCGGCCTGCAGAAGCCCCAGTTCATGCTCCAACGTCTCGACCTCACCCAGAATAACCCGGGCATGACGCACAAAGGCCGCCCCGGCGGAAGACAGTTCCATCCCCTTGGGGTGACGGATGAACAGGGGGCTGCCGATGGTTTTTTCGAAATCAGACAAGATGCGCGAGGCGGCTGGCTGCGACATCGCTAGCGCCTGCGCCGCAAGCTGCAATTGCTGCGTCTCTGCGATCTTGAGGATCAGTTCAAGATGCGCCGGTTTCATGCGTCGCGCGATATCCATGCCAATGACATATCACTTTTGATATGAAGATCGTCAATATCAGAATTTTACAGGTATGCTTCTCGTCAGTAACGTGCCGCCACGGATCACCCTGATCCGTGGCACAAAATGGCGTCAACGCGGGAGGCGGGCGCCGATCCTGGGAGGGACATCATGACCATGAAACTTCTGCTCGCTTCGGCGGCAGTGGCGTTGACCGGCTTTGGCGCCATGGCTGAAACCGTCGGCATCGCGATGCCGACCAAATCCTCGTCGCGCTGGATTTCCGACGGCGAGTCGATGGTGGAACAGTTCAAGGCCGCCGGCTACGACACCATCCTGCAATACGCCGAGGACGACATTCCCAACCAGCTGGCCCAGATCGAGAACATGATCACCAACGGGGTCGACGTTCTGGTGATCGCCGCCATCGACGGCACCACCCTGTCGAGCGCGCTGGAAAACGCCCACTTCGCAGACATCCACGTCATCGCCTATGACCGGCTGATCCGCGACAGCGAATATGTCAGCTATTACGCCACCTTCGACAACTTCAAAGTCGGCGTTCAGCAGGCCAGCAGCCTTGTCGCCGGTCTGAAAGAGCGTTTCGGCGACGGCCCCTACAATGTCGAACTGTTCGGCGGCTCGCCCGACGACAACAACGCCTATTTCTTCTACAACGGCGCCATGTCGGTACTGCAACCGCTGATCGACGCGGGCACAGTCAACATCGTCTCGGGCCAGATGGGCATGGACACCGTGGGCACGCTGCGCTGGGACGGCGCGGTGGCGCAGGCGCGGATGGATAACCTGTTGTCGGCGCACTACACCGACCAGCAGGTACATGGCGTTCTGTCGCCATATGACGGCCTGTCCATCGGCATCATTTCGTCGCTCAAGGGCGTCGGTTATGGCTCTGGCGATCAGAAGATGCCGATTGTCTCCGGTCAGGACGCCGAAATCCGCTCTGTCAAATCCATGCTGGCGGGTGAACAGTATTCGACGGTGTTCAAGGACACCCGCGAACTGGCGCGCGTGACCGTCGGCATGGCCGAGGCGCTGCTGGCCGGCGGTGAGCCTGAGATCAACGACACCACCACCTATGACAACGGTGTCAAGGTCATCCCGTCCTACCTGCTGGAACCCGTCTCGGTGGATCTGTCCAACTGGGAAGACGTGATCATCGGCTCCGGCTACTACACCATGGACCAGGTCAAGTAACGACGGTTCCTCCCGGGGTCCGTCCGCCCGATTGCGGACGGGCGGGCCTTGGCAACCACAAAGGGCATGGACATGGCGGCGCTACTCGAAATGCGCGGGATCACCAAGGCGTTCCCGGGGGTCAAGGCGTTGGACGCGGTCAACCTGACCGTCGAGGCCGGAGAGATCCACGCGCTGGTCGGAGAAAACGGGGCGGGCAAATCCACCCTGATGAAGGTGCTCTCGGGCGTCTATCCGGCAGGCAGCTACGACGGCGAAATTCACTATGACGGCGCGCTGGCGGAATTCGCCAACATCTCGGACTCCGAGGCGCGCGGGGTCATCATCATCCATCAGGAACTGGCACTGGTGCCGCTGCTGTCGATTGCCGAGAACCTGTTTCTGGGCAACGAACGCGCCAAGGCGGGTGTGATCAACTGGCGTGAGACCAACCAGCGCACCGGCACGTTGCTGAAAAAGGTCGGCCTGAAAGAACCGCCCAGTACGCTGGTGGACAAGCTGGGTGTCGGCAAGCAGCAACTGGTCGAGATCGCCAAAGCGCTGTCCAAAGAGGTACGCCTGCTGATCCTGGACGAACCCACCGCCGCCCTGTCGGAAAGCGACAGTCAGGCGCTGCTGGACCTGATGCTGGAACTCAAGACCCAAGGCGTCACCCAGATCATCATCAGCCACAAGCTGAACGAGGTGCGCCGCGTGGCGGACACCGTGACCGTGATCCGCGACGGGTCAACCGTGTCCACGATGGACGCCCGCGCCGAGCCAATCACCGAAGACCGCATCGTGCGCGACATGGTGGGCCGCGACATGGCGCACAGGTATCCTGCCCGCGAACGGCGCGCCGGTGACCTGCTGATGGAAGTCAAGGGCTGGAACGTCTGGCACCCGTTGCACACTGACCGGCAGGTCATTCACGACATCAACATGGCGGTCCGCGCCGGTGAGGTTGTGGGCATCGCGGGACTGATGGGCGCGGGCCGCACCGAACTGGCCATGAGCCTCTTTGGCCGCTCCTACGGACGCGCCATCACCGGCAGCGTCGAGATTGGTGGCAAGCCGGTCGATGTCAGCACCGTCAGCCGCGCCATCGATGCTGGGCTGGCCTATGTGACCGAGGACCGCAAATCGCTGGGCCTGATCCTGGATGAGACGATCCAGCGCAACATCACGCTGGCCAACCTCGAAGCGGTCTCTCGTGGCCAGGTCCTGAACGAGACGGCAGAGACCCGCGTAGCCGAGGACTATCGCAAGGCCCTGAACATCCGCACGCCCAGCGTCTTTCAGCAGGTGGTGAACCTGTCTGGCGGCAACCAGCAAAAGGTCGTGCTGTCGAAATGGCTGTTCGCGAAGCCAGAGGTTCTGATCCTCGATGAACCGACCCGGGGCATCGACGTGGGTGCGAAATTCGAGATCTACGGGATCATCAACGACCTGTCCGCAGAGGGCAAAGGCGTGGTGATGATCTCATCCGAGATGCCCGAGTTGTTGGGCATGTGCGACCGCATCTACGTTATGAACGAGGGCGCTTTTGTCGGCGAACTCAGCGCCGAAGTGGCCAGCCAAGAGCGCATCATGTCGCTCATCGTGACCGAGTAGGAGAGCCGGACATGGACATTGCAGAACACGGGGCCGAGACCCCGCAAAAACAGGGCATCGGCGAATACCTTGTGCGCCACCTGCGCGAATACGGGCTGCTGTTTGCACTGATCGCCATCATGGCCTTCTTTCAGATCGTCACCGGCGGCACACTGCTGAAACCGGTGAACGTCACCAACCTGTTGCTCCAGAACAGCTATATCGTGATCATGGCGCTGGGCATGCTGATCGTTATCGTCAGCGGCAACATCGACCTGTCCGTTGGCTCTGTCATGGGGTTTGTCGGCGCGCTGGCCGCTGTCATGATCGTCGAATGGGAGCAATCCACCGCTGTCACCATGATCACCTGCATGATCGCGGGCGGTCTGATCGGCGCGGCGCAGGGATACTGGATCGCCTATTGGAAGATCCCCTCGTTCATCGTGACGCTGGCGGGCATGCTGGTGTTTCGCGGTGCCTCTCTCTGGCTGCTCGAAGGGCAATCGCTTGGCCCCTTCCCGCGTGAATTCCAGATGCTGTCCAACGGCTTTGTTCCCGACATCTTTCCTGCGGGCGTCAGCCAGACCGTGGCGGATCTGTTGGGACAAAAGCGGATCAACGTACTGGCGCTGGGCACCGGCATCGTCGCCGCGGCACTGATCCTTTGGATGGAACTGAAAGCCCGCGCGCAGAATCGCGCCTATGGCGTAGTGGGCGAACCACAGGCGTTTTTCCTTGCCCGCATCGGCATCGTCTCCGTCGCGCTGATCTTTATCCTGTTCAAGTTGTCGACCTTTCGGGGTCTGCCCAACGTGCTGATCACCATGGGTGTTCTGACCATCATCTATGCCTTCTTCACCGAACGCACCGTGACGGGGCGGCGGATCTATGCGCTGGGGGGCAACGAAAAGGCCGCCAAGCTGTCAGGCATCAAGACTGAACGTCTGACCTTTCTCGCCTTCACCAACATGGGGGTTCTGGCTGCAATCGCGGGCATGGTCTTTGCCGCGCGCCTGAACTCTGCCACCCCCAAGGCGGGCTTTGCGCTGGAACTGGACGTGATCGCTGCCGTGTTCATCGGTGGTGCGTCGATGTCTGGCGGCGTGGGCAAGATCGTCGGCGCGGTTGTCGGGGCTTTCCTGATGGGGGTGCTGAACAACGGCATGTCCATCATGGGCATCGGCATCGACTACCAGCAAGTGATCAAGGGGCTTGTGCTGCTCGCCGCCGTGATCTTTGACGTTTACAACAAATCCAGGCAGGCGTGACATGACCTTCAAACCGGCACAATGGCCCCGCAGGCTGCGCAGTCAGGAATGGTACGGCGGCACCTCGCGCGATGTGATCTATCACCGTGGCTGGCTCAAGAACCAAGGCTACCCCGATGACCTGTTCGACGGACGGCCCGTTATCGGCATCCTCAACACATGGTCCGATCTGACGCCTTGCAACGGCCACTTGCGCGAGCTGGCCGAAAAGGTAAAGGCGGGCATCTGGGAGGCCGGTGGTTTCCCGGTCGAGGTGCCGGTGTTCTCTGCATCCGAGAACACCTTTCGCCCCACGGCGATGATGTTCCGCAACCTTGCCGCCCTGTCGATCGAGGAACAAATCCGTGGCCAACCGATGGACGGCTGCGTCCTGCTTGTGGGCTGTGACAAGACCACACCCTCTCTGCTGATGGCGGCGGCCTCCTGCGATCTGCCGTCGATTGTCGTCACCGGCGGGCCGATGCTGAACGGCTGGTTTCAGGGTGAACGCGTCGGCGCAGGCACCCACCTGTGGCGCTTCTCCGAGGCGGTGAAGGCCGGAGAGATGACCCAAGATGAATTTCTGGATGCCGAGGCCGCAGTGACGCGCTCTTCCGGCACATGCAATACGATGGGCACGGCGTCCAGCATGGCCAGCATGGCCGAGGCGCTGGGTATGGCGCTATCCGGCAACGCGGCGATCCCGGCGGTGGACAGTCGCCGCCGAGTCATGGCGCAGTTGTCCGGGCGGCGCATCGTGCAGATGGTCAAAGATGATCTCAAACCGTCCGACATCCTGACGCGCGAGGCGTTTGAGAACGCCATTCGCACCAATGGCGCGGTGGGCGGATCAACCAACACCGTTGTCCACCTGCTGGCCATTGCGGGGCGCACCGGGGTCGACATCACGCTGGACGACTGGGACCGCTGCGGGCGCGACGTAGCCACGATCCTGAACCTGCAACCGTCGGGCAAATACCTGATGGAAGAGTTCTTTTATGCGGGCGGGCTGCCCGTTGTGCTGAAACGGCTTGGCGAGGCGGGCAAACTGCATCGCGAGGCGCTGACCGTGTCGGGTGAACCAATCTGGGACGAGGTCAAGAACGCGACAAACTGGAATGAGGACGTGATCCTGCCGGTGGACAAGGCGCTGACATCGCAGGGCGGCATTGCCGTGCTCAAAGGCAACCTTGCCCCAAAGGGCGCAGTGCTGAAACCCTCCGCCGCGTCGCCCCATTTGATGCAACATCGCGGCCGCGCCGTCGTCTTTGAGGATATCGACGACTACAAGGCCCGGATCGAGGATGACGCGCTGGACATAGATGAGACCTGCATCATGGTCCTGAAAAACTGCGGGCCAAAGGGCTATCCGGGTATGGCAGAGGTGGGCAACATGGGCCTGCCGTCCAAGGTTCTGAAACGCGGGATCAAGGATATGATCCGCATCTCGGACGCGCGCATGTCGGGCACCGCCTATGGCACCGTGATCCTGCATACCTCACCAGAGGCCGCCTCCGGCGGACCGCTGGCGGTGGTCCGCAGCGGCGACATGATTGAGGTTGACGTCCCTGCCCGCCGCCTGCATCTGGATATCCCCGAGGATGAATTGCAGGCCCGTCTGGCCGACTGGAAACCCAGTCATGACCGCGCCGAAAGCGGTTATGCCTGGCTGCACCAGCAACACGTCGAAGGCGCCGACAGCGGTGCCGACCTCGATTTTCTCAAAGGGTGCCGGGGTGCGCCTGTCGGAAAGGACTCGCATTGATGGACATTGCACTCGTCGGAATTGGCAAGATCGCGGTGGATCAACATGTGCCCGCTATTGCCGCCTCGCCGGATTGGGAACTGGCCGCAACCGTGTCGCGCCAAGGCAGCGTGGACGGTGTCGACAGCTATACAGACTTTGCCCGGATGCTGGCCGAGCGGCCGGAAATTCGGGTCGTCTCGCTCTGCCTGCCGCCGGTGCCGCGCTTTGATTATGCCGCCGCCGCTCTGGCAGCCGGTCGCCATGTCATGCTGGAAAAGCCGCCCGGTGCCTCCCTGTCGGAATGCCACCGGCTGATCGACTTGGCGCGTGCGCAGGGGGTTTGCCTGTATGCCACATGGCATTCGCGTGAGGCGGCGATGGTCGCCCCGGCGAAAGCATGGCTGGCCGACAAGACGCTGAAACGGCTGACCGTCACTTGGAAAGAAGACGTGCGCCGCTGGCATCCCGGTCAGGACTGGATCTGGGAGCCGGGTGGTCTGGGAGTGTTTGATCCGGGCATCAACGCCCTGTCCATCGTGACGGAGATCCTGTCCGATCCGATCCACCTGACCGAGGCGACACTGGAGGTGCCGGAAAACAAGCAAGGCCCGATAGCGGCCAGCCTGCGGTTCGCCCACCCGGCCGGAGCCGATGTCAGTGCGATCTTCGACTGGCGGCAGGACGGCGACCAGATCTGGACCATCCACGCCGAGACCGATGGCGGCTCCCTGGCCCTGCACGACGGCGGCGCGCGAATGGTTATCGGTGGGCAGGAACAAACCGCCGAAGGACCGGCGCTGACCGGCGAATATCCCCGTCTTTACGCCAACATGGCCCGACTGGTTTCGACCGGCGACAGCGACGTGGATCTGTCCCCCATGCGCCATGTGGCCGATGCCTTCTTGTTGGGACGGCGCATGACCGTCGCCCCGTTTCACGACTGACCTTGCCACCCCCGAAAGGACCCGACATGAAATCGCCCCTGACCGGCATCCTGCCAGTGGCCCCCACGCCGTTCCACGACGATGGCCGCGTTGATGAGGACGGCATGCGCCGCGTTCTGGACTGCATCATCGACCAGGGCGTCGATGCCATCTGCATCCTCGCCAATTACTCTGAACAGTTCCTGTTGTCCGACGACGAACGCGCCACGCTGATGCGGGTCAGTCTGGAACACGTCGCGGGCCGGGTCCCGGTGATCGTCACCATCAGCCATTTCCACACCGGCATCGTCGTGAACCGCGCCAAGGCGGCACAGGCGCTGGGGGCGGCCATGGTGATGGTGATGCCGCCCTATCACGGTGTCGGGCTTGTCCCCGGCGAGGCCGGAATTTACGAGCATTATCAGGCGATATCCGACGCAGTCTCTATCCCGATCATGGTGCAGGACGCGCCGCTTTCAGGGTGCCAACTGTCTGTGCCCCTGCTGGTCCGCATGGCGAAAGAGCTGGAAAACGTCAGCTATTTCAAGATGGAGATGCCCTTTGCAGCCGACAAGCTGGCGGCGCTGATCGAGGCGGGCGGCGATCATATCGTTGGCCCCTTCGACGGCGAAGAGGCGGCCACCCTGCTGGCCGATCTGGACGCAGGCTGTACCGGGACCATGACCTCGGGGCTGCAATGCGAACATATCGGCGGCATCATCCGCAGTTATTTGGCCGGGGACACCGACTCCGCTCTGGCGCAATGGACCCGTTGCCTGCCGCTGATTAACCACGAAAATCGTCAATGTGGGTTGCGCGCCACCAAGGTGGTGATGAAAGAAGGCGGTGTGATCGGGTCGGACCATGTACGCCACCCGCTCAAACCCATGTCCCCGCGCACGCGGGACCGTCTGCTGCAACTGGCAGGCGACCTAGACCTCATTGCCTTGAAATGGGGCAAATAAGGAGATCCGATATGCCCGACACGTTTACCCCCCACGGCCAGCACCTGATTGCGGGTGAGTGGGTTGCCAGCGCGGCCACATTTGCCTCTGACCCGGCGCACGGACCGGCGCATGCCTTTGCCACCGGCACGCCCGACC
>NZ_JAXMNR010000001.1:0-1092524 GCF_034670325.1 Antarctobacter sp. | reverse complement strand
GTGCCCCAGACCCGCAAGCAGTTTTTTCCTTTCACACCAACTTTTTTCCAGAAAAGGTCGAAACCCTCATTATATCAACACCTTACAGCGCGCATTTTTTCACCAAAACACACAACCAAACCCCAAATCACCCGACTCAACACCCACATCCAAACTTATCCACAACCTTACTCACATCCCAAACAGCGACTCCCCCATGAATCGCACCCAAACTCAGACAATCCATGACCCAAGAATCAAAAAATCCGCCCTCAAGGGGCGGATTTCCTGTCGGCGCCGAGCCGGGTGGGCAGTTTGAACCGACTCAAGCCACGCGAAACCGAGGCAGAGATCGGACCCGCAACGCCAGCAGGCCAAGAATGACGCCCAGATAGATCAGCGGCTCTATCTGAAAGCCCTTCACCAGCATCACATAGTGTATCCCGCCCAGAACCACCGCCGGATAGGTCAGCCGGTGCAGCCTGCGCCAGCGCGGCCCCAACCGGCGAACGGACCCGTTGTTCGACGTCGCCACCAAGGGGATCATCAGCACAAAGCCCGCCATGCCCACGGTGATGTAGGGACGTTTGAGGATATCAGCCCAGATCTGGCTCAGGATCTGCACGTCCAGCACCAGCCAGACCAGCAGGTGCAGGAACACATAGGTAAAGGTCATGATCCCGATCGTACGCCGGAACTTCAGCAGGTTCACCCCGGCCAGCCGCCGCAGCGGTGTTACCGCCAGCCCGACAATGGCCAGCTGCAAGGCGAATTCGCCCAAGGCGTGTTCCAGCGCCTTGATCGGCTCGACCCCCAGACCGCCGGTGGCCCCCTGATACAGATACCATGGCGCAGGCAGGGCAAGCACAAGGTACAGCGCCCAAGGCGGCACGCTCCGCAAAAGGCGGTTCAGTCGATCCACAAGAGTCATGCGCAACACCCCTTTCCTTCTTGAATCGGGGGACAGGGAATGGTGCCATAAGAACAGTAGACACAGCAGTCGCCTGGTTTCGGACGCACCACCGTTTTGCACGACGGACATTCCCAGAAGAACTGGCAGGCGTCCGTCGGCATTTGCTCTTCGTGGCGCGCGTTGCAGGCCGAGCAGGTCAGGACAGAGATCAACACGAGGTCGGTCAATAGTTCGCCTTCAGGTCCATGCCGTCATAGAGAGCGGCGACCTCTTCTTCGTAGCCATTGAACATCAGGGTCGGCACACGCTTGGCGAACAGCCCGCCTCCGATCTTGCGTTCCGAGGCCTGACTCCAGCGCGGGTGATCCACCTCCGGGTTCACGTTGGAATAGAACCCGTATTCGCTTGGGCCCGCCTTGTTCCACGAGGTCGGCGGCTGTTTGTCCGTCAGGGTGATCCGCACAATCGACTTGATCGACTTGAACCCGTACTTCCACGGCACCACCAGCCGGATCGGCGCACCGTTCTGGTTGGGCATGGGTTTGCCGTACAGCCCCGTCGCCATCAGGGTCAGCGGATGGCGCGCCTCATCCAGCCGCAGCCCTTCGACATAGGGCCAGTCCAGCACCGGATAACGGGTGCCCGGCATTTCCTCAGGGCGGTACACGGTCTCAAACGCCACGTATTGCGCCTCGGGTTTGACCCCGGCAAGGTCCAGCAGGTCGGCCAGTTCAAACCCGTTCCAGGGCACAACCATCGACCATGCCTCGACACAGCGGAACCGGTAGATGCGTTCCTCGACGGTCATCTGGCTGAGGATGTCGCCCAACGCATAGTCGCCCGGCCTGTCCACCAGCCCGTCGATGGTGATTGACCATGGTTCGGTCGTCAGCATGTGGGCGTTCTTTGCCGGGTCGTCCTTGCGGGTGCCGAACTCATAGTAGTTGCAATAAGAGGTGATCTCTTCCCACGCGTTCGGTTCCAGCGCCATGTCGTCCTGCGCCAGCGCGGCCCCGGGCATCCCGGACAGCGCCAGCCCGCCCAGCCCCGCCGCCCCCGCGCCAAGGCCAAGACCGGCCAGCACCTTGCGGCGGTTCATGAAGATGGGTTCCGGTGTCACATCGGAACGGGTCAGCTTGTTTGTCCAGCGCTTGGCCATGGGGTCTCCTCGGGGCTTTCTTTGGACTCAAGATATGCGACCACGGCCTTCCGACAAACCAACGATCTCTCACGTTGCCGTCACGCCAGTGTAACACGTCGCACGCGTCCCGGCGTGCGACGTGTGGGCAAGGTGCGCCTTGCACAGCAAGGTGTCACCGCCCACACCCCCTCCAGTCTGGACGCCCCGCCGCCACTCACCCGCGCACCACCTCGGCGCCGATCCGCAGGACCTCCCGCACCAGCAGGTCCAGATCGTCCCGCCGCGTCCGGTGATTGCAGATCGCGACCCGCAGGCAATGCTGCCCGCCGACTGTAGTATCGGACAGCGCGGCAATCCCCGCCTCCTGCATCCGCAGCATGACTTCCGTGTTCAGCGCCCGCAGATCCCCCTCCGGCACACCCGACGGACGGTAACGAAAGCAGACGATGTTGATCTCTCGCGGCGCCATCATCTCCATCTCTGGCACCGCCCCGATCAGCCCCTCCAGATAGGCCGCCTGCGCGATGTTCTGGTCGATCAACCGGCCGAACTTGTCGACCCCATGTTCCTTGAGCGTCATCCAGACCTTCAGCGCCCGAAACGCGCGCGAGGTTTGCAAGTTGTAGTCGTGCAGGTACTCGTTCGCCGCAATGCCGCGCGGCTTTTCCTCAAGGTACTCGGGATGCACGGCAAAGCTGTCGCGATGCTGTCCGGCGTCCCGGATCAGGGCGCACCCTGCCTCGAACGGCACATGCAGCCACTTGTGCGGGTCCAGCGCCACAGAATCCGCACCCTCAAGCCCCGCCACCAAATGCCTGTTCTTCGGCGCAATGGCGATCAACGCGCCAATGCACCCGTCCACATGAAACCACAGATCCTCTTCGCGGCACAGCGCCCCGATCGCGGCCAGATCGTCGATGGCCCCGGTGTTCACCGTGCCCGCCGTTGCAATCACCGCTGCGGGGCAAAAGCCGCTCCTGCGGTCCTCGGCGATCATGGCGCGCAGGGCATCCACGTTCATCCGAAAATCTGGCCCGGTTGGCACGCGCCGCAACGCCTTGTCACCTAACCCTAACAGTTCCACCGCCTTCTGATGGCAACTGTGCACCTGATCCGACCCGTAAAACCGCAGGGGGCGAGGGATAGCGGCGACGCCTTCGGCCCGCACATCTATCCCAGCTTTGACGTTTCGGGCCGTTGTCAGGCCGATGATATTGGCCATTGACCCGCCACTGACCAAGGTGCCGCTTGCCGTCTCGGGAAAGCCCATCATCTGCTTCAGCCAGGTCACAACCTGCGTATCCATGAACGCGGCGGCATTGTTGCCACCGCCAAGGTTGGACCCGTCGATGGCAGCAATAAACTCGGCCAAGGCCCCGCTGAAGCTGCCCGATCCCATGTACCACATCCAGAACCGCGGATGGATATTGCCCATCGGATAGGGCATCAAAGTCTCGCAAAGCTGCTGATACACCTCTGGTAAATCGCTTGGCCCACGGGGCAGCGGCGCGCAAAAGGCCTCTTTGATCCCGGCAGGAATATCCGACCACAGCGGCCTGTCCCGCACATCCCGCACATGGGCGATGCCATCGTCAACGACCCGGCGGGCCAGATCTTGCAGATCGGTCCACGCGGCCGGATCAAGCGTCTCTTCGGTAAAGTCCTCTTTCTGAACGTCCATAACGCCCCCCCGTTCGAAAATTTTCTTTCAAAAATATCACTCGGCAATAGGTCCAGCCTATCACAGATTGCTGACCGGGCGGCGGCAATTCCCGACCGCCTGACCGGGACCGGGACGGGGCCAGAGCGGGGGGCCAGAGCGGGGAAGCCAGTCAGGAAATTCGGCAGATGCGCCAGACCCGGCACATCTGCCAAAGGGCGCGGGTTATGGGGCCTTCACATCCGCCGCCATCCGGCGCAGCGCCTCTTCGAACATGCGGTTGCCCGCCGCCCCGCCATCGCCCAGCCGGACTGACGGGAATATCTCGTTCATCTGCACCGACGACCCATCGTCCTTGACCACCCGCACATGCCGCCGCCGCATCTGGCGCGGCTCTGCCACGCCGACCGAATGCGCGATGGTCTCAACCTCGCTGATCACCGACTTGGCATAGGCCGCCACGCGCTTGTCCTTCTCCGACACCACCAACCCCTTTTGCAAAGACGGTATGTGTGTCGTGATACCGGTCGGGCAGGTGTTCTTGTTACACTTGAGCGCCTGAATGCAGCCCAGCGAGAACATGAACCCCCGCGCCGAGGTCACAAAATCCGCGCCAAGGCAAATCGCCCATGCCACATCGCCGGGGGCCACCAGCTTGCCCGCCGCGACGATGCGGATGCGGTCATGCAGGCCCGCAAGGTCGCGCAGGTCGACCATGCGGATCAGCGCCTCGCGCAGCGGCAGGCCCACAAGGTCGATCAACGGCATCGGGGCAGCACCCGTGCCACCCTCGCCCCCGTCCACGGTTATAAAGTCCGGGGCGCTTTCCACGCCGCGCTCCTTGACCTTCTTGAAAAAGGCAAACCACGGATCGGCAGAGCCCATACACGTCTTGAACCCGACAGGCTTTCCCGTCACCTCACGGATATGGGCGATCAGGTCCAACAGGTCGTCGAAATCATCCACTTCCCGGTGCCGGTTGGGGGAAATCGCATCCTGCCCCAAAGGCACGCCGCGGATCTTGGACACCTCTTCGTCGATCTTGGCGGCGGGCAGGATGCCGCCCTTACCCGGCTTGGCCCCTTGGCTCAGCTTGATCTCGAACATCTTGACCTCAGGGTGGGCGGCCATCTCGCGCAGTTTTTCGTCGCTCAGGTTCCCCGCCGCATCGCGCACGCCGAATTTCGCCGTGCCGATCTGGTAAACAACGTCACAGCCCCCTTCGAGGTGATAAGGCGACAGCCCGCCCTCGCCGGTGTTCAGCCAGATCCCTGCCTTCTTGGCCCCCCGGCTCAGTGCCTTGACCGCCGGTTTCGAGATCGCGCCATACGACATGCCAGAAATGTTGAAGATCGACGGCGCGGAATACGGCTCACGGCAAAAGGGGCCAATCAGCAGCGGCTCGGTCGAGGCGTACTGGTCATCCAGCGGCGGAAAGACCGCGTTCATGAAAATCGGCGTGCCCGGCACGTTCAGGTTCCGGGTCGAGCCAAAGGCCACCGTGTTCCCCTTGCCGCTGGACGCCCGGTAGATCCAGTTCCGCTGCGCGCGGTTGAACGGCATTTCCTCGCGGTCCATCGCAAAGAAATACTGGCGAAAGAACTCTCCCAGTTCCGTGAACAGGTTCCTGAACCGCCCGATCACCGGATAGTTGCGCCGGATCGCGTCCCCCGTCTGTGTCTTGTCGACGACATACATCACGACGACAACCGCCACCGCGACACCAATCATGAAGACGAAGAACAGCGCCAGATACTGTAGCGCGGCCATCGCGTATTCCATATTCTACCCCCCGAATGTTTTGATATGCCTCAAGGCCCAGGTGTTTCTCTGTCGATACTGTGACACCATCACAGAGGAATGGCAGCCCGTCTGCGTATTTCGTGAAAGGGAGAGTAAATGAGACAGTTTCTTTGCGCCACGGCACTTGCGCTGCTGGCAGGCTCGGCCTTCGCCGAGGGCATCGTCAGCTACGACACCACTGACAGCTTTGACGACGTGGTCTTCGGATTGGAAAACGCCATCCTTGATGAGGGTCTGGTGATCGACGCCGTCAGCCACACCGGCGACATGCTGGAACGCACCAAGGGCGATGTCGGGTCGGACGTGACCATCTTCACCCATGCCGACATCTTCAGCTTCTGCTCGGCCAGACTCAGCCGCGAGGTGATGGAGGCGGACCCGATGAACGTGGTCTTCTGCCCCTACGACATCTTCGTTATCGTCCGCCCGGAAACCCCCGACACCACCACCATCGGCTTCCGCAGCTACCCCGACGGCGAGATGAAAAAGATCGAGGCCCTGCTCGACGGCATCGCCCGCGCCGCCATCGGTCTGGAATAGGCGCACAGCCCCCGAAAATCGGACCGCGTCCCGGGCTTGCCCCGGGACCTCCGCCCTTCAAAATCGCGCCGGATCACCCTTAATGCGCCGCCTCTGCATCACATAAATGTCAGTGGAAACCGCACGCGCCCCCGGCTTAGAAAATCCGCCCCCCAGATCAAGCCTCCGCCGCAAAAATCCCCACTGATCCATCCCTCCACACGGCCCGTAGACCTTTTCGATGTGACAGACACATTACAACCACGGCTCCAAGGAGGACCACTCATGATCCGCAGAACTTTTCTCGCCGCCACAGCTGCACTCGCCCTTGTCACCACACCCGCGCTTGCCGGCGGCCACTCAATGGACATCGTCGATACCGCCAAAGAGGCCGGTTCCTTTGAAACCCTGCTCGCCGCCGCAACCGCCGCAGGTCTGGTCGACACGCTGAAAGGAGACGGCCCCTTCACCGTCTTCGCCCCCACCGACGCCGCTTTTGCCGCCTTGCCTGAGGGCACGGTTGAGACCCTGCTCATGCCCGAGAACAAGGATCAACTGGTCTCGATCCTCACCTACCACGTCGTCGCCGGTAAGGTCATGTCGACCGACCTCACCGACGACATGATGGCGACCACCGTGCAAGGCACCGACATCATGATCGACCTCGACAATGGCGTCATGGTCAATGAGGCCACCGTCGTCACCGCCGACATCGAGGCCTCGAACGGCGTCATCCACGTCATCGACAAGGTGATCCTGCCGAAATAACCGCACCCCCAAAAGGCCCGCCCCCGCGCGGGCCTTTTCCTACCCCACCGCATGCACCACCGCCCGCAGCCGCAACGCCCCCTTGGCCCGCGCCATACTCGCGCCCGCACAAAGGAGGCTCCCATGACAGACATCATCCACCACATTGCCCTGACCGACATCGACCCCGGCGCGCTGCCCCGCGACCGCAGTTGCGCCGACCCCGACGCCGACTATGAGCTGATGCAATCCATCTTCATCGACGGTCTGCGCCAGCCCATTGAGGTCTGGGAGTTCTCGCAGCCGATGCAAAGCGGCAAACGCTACGGGCTGATTTCCGGCTTTCGCCGCCTCGCCGCCTGCACCACGCTGGAAAAACCGACCATCGCCGCGCTCCTGCGCACCCCCGAGAGCATCCCCAAGGCCGTCACCGCCATGGTGGCAGAGAATGAGATGCGCAGCCAGATCAGCCCGTGGGAAAAGGTGCGCCTGATTCTGCAATGTCTGCGGGAAGAGATCTTTGCCACCCCTGACGAGGCCATCGCCGCGCTCTTTCCCACGTCCTCGCGCCAGAAAACCGCCCGCCTGCGCGGCCTCATACCGGTGGTGCAGTGTTTTGACCGCCTGTTGAACGCGCCAGAGCGGTTGACCACCCGGCGGCTGGATCAACTGACGGCGGCGATGAATGCAGGCTATGAGGATCTGCTGCTGAACGCCCTCTCCCCCTTCCCGCGCACCGCCGCGCCGGAAACCCAGTGGGAGGCGCTGGCCCCGGTGCTGCAAGAGGCGCTCAACCCCCGGCCCGCCGATCCGGCCCCCGGCACGAGCGGCGACCCCCGCCGCATCCGCACCATCCGCAACGGCCTGATCATCCGCCGAGAACTCACCCGCACCGGCTGGATCCTGCGGTTTACAGGCCGAGAGGCCAAGTCGCCGGGCATCATCGACGACGTGATGGACTATGTGGAACTGCATTTCGGCAAAGAGGTGTGAAGGGGGTGCTCCCCGCTGCCGTAGGGTGGCGGGGGGGGGGGCGAACGGCCCGTTGCGGCCATTGAGCGATACTATGCCATGCTGCAAGAGCAGCCCGCTGACCGGACATTCGCTGCGGGCGCAAAGCTGGAACCTGTCGAGCCAGGAGCCTACTAGCAGGAGAGAGGCCACGCCTAGGAACGCGGTCGCACGTTCGAAACAGTTGGGCGCACATCCTGCTTGATCAACGGAATCTCAACATCTAACGTGCGAACATAACAAAAACAGAGCTAGGGTTTGAACGGTCATGAGCTACACGCATATCCGTTGGGACATTTCCGAAGACCGACGCACCGAATATGCGATTTCGTCCAAAACCTCGCAACTGGCGCGAAAGACTGCTGACGCTGTTGCAGCCAAAGCGGAAGCTGTTGAACTCAGCCCTAGGTACGCACCAGAAGCCGATATGAAGCAACTGAAACGCCTTTCGGTGAAGACGCTTTCCTTGTTTAGTGGAGGTGGCGGTTTGGACCTCGGTTTTGATCGGGCTGGGTTCACGCACTACGCTTCATACGAAATCCTGAAATTTGCTGGCGAAACGCTTCGGAGCAATAGGCCCAAATGGAAGGTGTTTTCCGGAGAAAATGGCGACGTTACTCGTCAAGACTGGAAGTCACTTCTGGGCACCGTTGACATGGTTCACGGCGGGCCTCCATGCCAGCCATTTTCGATTGCAGGGCGCAGAATGGGGAAAAACGACGCCCGCGATATGTTCCCAGAATTTGTGCGATGCGTTGATGAAATTCGGCCAAAAGCGTTCATGGCAGAAAATGTTCCTGGATTCCTGAGCGCCAAATTTTCTGCTTATCGCAAAGGGCTATTCACTGAACTTGCGAAATACTATGAAATCACGACTTTTGTAGTATCATCGGATGAATTCGGGGTTCCGCAGGCGCGGAAACGGGCAATATGCATCGGTGTGCGCCGTGACCTGGGGAAGAAATTCGATCACGTGACTATTCGGAAAGCTTCAGACAAGCGGGGCGTCCAGAGCGCGTTGGGATTGAGCCTGACTTCTAAAGATGGTCCGGCGCCGACTCTAAGGTCAACGCTGACAGGACCCAGACAAACCACCTCTATTGCAAACAGCACGGCGTCTGTTGTGCGTTGGAAAGAGTATGGCATTTGGCCTCATGGGATTTCACCCAACGCTACGGTCGCGCGATCATTTCCGACAAAGGATGGGACGTATCGGATGTGCGTAGAGGAGTGCCAGATAATTCAGGGATTCCCTCTGTCTTGGGAGTTTTACGGGGCAGTTTACCAGCGCTTGGGAATGATTGGGAACTCTGTTTGCCCACCCGTTGCTTACGCGTTGGCGAAAGCCTTGAGAGATCAGGTTTTTAATGATTGACGAATGAGCTTTCGAAGCTCTGCGGGGTGGTCCGCAGTGATCTTCGGAAAGGTTTCCAAGACTTGCTTTGGGATGTGCGGATTGTTCAAAGTGCTACCGCGCTCAATCACGTATTTGCATCGGAGTTGAAGAATTTCAAGCATCCGTCCCGGTGAATAGCCTTTTTCGCTGTCGTGAAATTCTTTGTATTGAGCCTGAGAGAATTGCTTCTTGTGTACTTTCTTGGCGTCCTCAATGGAATAAACACTTTTATCACCGCAAAGACGCTTCAAGTCGTCTATATCGACCATCTTTGACGCAATGTCGGCAAGGGCGTAATCAAGGCTGATGTAATCCCTTTTTTCGTTGATCCACGCCGACATCATTTTTGGTGACGCGTAACGTGTGTACATAAGCGCCTTGCCGCTTTTCGTGTAAAACCCGAATATCCAATGCTTATCTGCCCACTTGTTAATGTGGTTCATGCCAAAATCACGGACAGTTGTGACGCTACCCTTTGTGGTGCTTTTCAGCTCAAATTCTATGTGGTGCCCGTCAATATCCAGCTCTGCGTCAGTCCCATCCCTAGATCGCCCCGTTGGTCGCTTTAGATCAAATAACTCGATTTGTTCTTCTTCGCGCCTGTCGTCTTGAACCGACATACTGCCCCGCATCGTTTCTGATTTTGCAGCAATCTAGCTACTATCGCCAAGGGTAATCAAGTGCAATGCTCACTTCCGGTGGCTTACGGGCATTCTGGGAAAGGTACGCGGCTCCTCATCCGAAAGTGCGCCGTCTGTAGCAAGGGCTGCGAAGTCCACAGGGCGCACTGGCCCAAGCGTACCTCAGCGTCGTCACGATGTTAATGTCCGCTCTTTTGATCCTAGCGGAGACCGTGGGTTGTCGCTGCGTATGACCGCTTTCCGCTCAAACCACGCAAATCAACCAACACTTAAGCGCTCCCCCGGGGCTCCGCCCGTTCGGGCCTCGAACGCCCTAACAAATCGTAAAAACGTCTCTGTAACCCATTGATTTATAACACCCCCAAAGCTGTCCACATGTGGACACGAAAAAAGGCGGGGTTTCCCCCGCCTTTCTGGTAAAGCTTTCGAGTCCCCAAAATCAGTGGACCACGGCATCGTCCGGCTTGGGCCTGTTCGAGGCCCCCACCCGGTCGCCGATGATCAATCCATCAGCCCCAGCCGACACCACGACCAGATCGCCATCCGCCACGTCGCCAGCCAAAAGCATCTCAGCCAGCGGATTTTGCAGCGCCCGCTGGATCACCCGTTTCAAAGGCCGCGCGCCGAACACGGGGTCATACCCCTCATCCGCCAGCCAGGCCTTGGCCGCATCGTCCAGCTCCAGCCGGATCTTCCGCGCCGCCAGCCGTTTGAGCAGCCGAGACAGCTGAATATCCACGATGCCCGACATATCCTCCCGCTTGAGCCGGTCAAAGATGATCGTCTCATCCAGTCGGTTCAGGAACTCTGGCCGGAAATGCGCCCGCACCGCGTCCATCACGTCCCGCCGCGCCTGCGAGGAATCCGCCCCCTCAGGCAGTTGGCTCAACGCCTGAGACCCAAGGTTCGATGTCAGGATGATCAGCGTCTGCTTGAAGTCCACAGTCCGCCCCTGCCCATCGGTCAGCACCCCATCGTCCAGCACCTGAAGCAGCACGTTGAACACGTCCGGGTGCGCCTTCTCGACCTCATCGAACAGCACGACCTGATACGGACGACGCCGCACAGCCTCGGTCAGCACGCCGCCCTCATCATAGCCCACGTACCCCGGAGGCGCCCCGATCAGACGGGCAACCGCGTGTTTCTCCATGAACTCGGACATATCAATCCGAACCATCGCGTTGTCATCATCGAACAGGAACTCCGCCACCGCCTTGGTCAGCTCGGTCTTGCCGACGCCGGTGGGTCCGAGGAACAGGAACGACCCCAAGGGGCGGTTCTCATCGTTCAGACCCGCACGCGCCCGACGCACCGCGCTGGACAGCGCCGTCACCGCCTGGCTTTGGCCGATCACCCGCTTGTGTAGGGCATCCTCCATCCGCAGCAGCTTTTCACGATCACCTTCCAGCATCTTCGAGGTCGGAATACCGGTCCAGCGCTCTACAACGCTGGCGATATGTTCCGGCAGCACCGCCTCTTCGACCATGACATCGCTTTCGGCCCCTTCGGCCTCTGCCAATTGACGCTCCAACTCCGGAATACGCCCGTATTGCAGCTCACCCGCCTTGGCAAAGTTGCCGTCCCGCTTGGCCGACTCCAGTTCGGCGCGCAGGTGGTCCAGCTCTTCCTTGATGTCGCGAGCCGAGGCGAGCTTATCCCGCTCCGCCTGCCAGCGGGCCGTCATCTCGGACGATTGCTGTTGTAGTTCGGACAGGTCCTTTTCCAGCTTGGCCAGACGGTCCTTGGAGGCCTGGTCGTCCTCCGTGCGCAGCGCCTCGACCTCGATCTGCTTTTGCAGGATGTCGCGGTCCAAAGCGTCCAGTTCCTCGGGCTTGGAATCCACCTCCATCCGCAGACGGCTGGCGGCCTCGTCCATCAGGTCAATCGCTTTGTCCGGCAGGAACCGGTCGGTGATATAGCGGTGCGACAGCGTCGCCGAGGTCACAAGAGCCGCGTCCGAGATCCGCACACCGTGGTGCAACTCGTACTTTTCCTTGATGCCGCGCAGGATACTGATCGTGTCCTCGACTGTCGGCTCCTCAACCATCACCGGCTGGAAACGCCGCGCCAAAGCCGCGTCCTTTTCGACGTGCTTGCGGTATTCGTCCAGCGTGGTCGCGCCAACGCAGTGCAACTCACCCCGCGCCAGCGCCGGCTTCAGCAGGTTTGACGCATCCATCGCGCCGTCCGCCTTGCCCGCGCCAACAAGCGTGTGCATTTCGTCGATGAACAGGATGATTTCACCGGCGGCAGAAGTTACTTCCGACAGAATCGACTTCAACCGCTCTTCGAACTCACCGCGGTACTTTGCGCCGGCAATCAACGCGCCCATGTCCAGCGACAACAGCTTTTTGTTCTTGAGGCTTTCGGGCACGTCGCCGTTGACGATCCGCAAGGCAAGGCCCTCGGCAATCGCGGTTTTACCCACGCCCGGCTCACCAATCAGGACCGGGTTGTTCTTGGTCCGGCGGCTGAGCACCTGCATGGTGCGGCGGATTTCCTCATCCCGACCGATGATCGGGTCGATCTTGCCCTCGCGGGCACGCTCGGTCAGGTCGAGTGTGTATTTCTTCAGCGACTCGTATGTGTCTTCTGCGGTGGCGGTATCCGCCGTGCGCCCCTTGCGCACGTCGTTGATCGCCTCGTTCAGCTTTTGCGGCGTGACATTGCCCGCCTCAAGCGCCTCTTTGGCGGGGCTGCGCACCATTGCCAGCGCGGTCAGCATCCGCTCAACCGGGACATAGCTGTCGCCTGCCTTGCTCGCCAGCTTTTCGGCCTCGTCCAGCACCTTGCCGGTGGCGGAATCGAGGTAAACCTGACCTGCATCGCCTGACACTTTTGGGATCTTGGCCAGCTTGGTGTCCAGAACCTGCACAACCCGGTCCGGCGCGCCGCCGGAGGCCTTGATCAGGTTGCTGGCCATGCCCTCTTCGTCATCCATCAGGGCCTTGAGCAGATGCTCGGGGGCGAGCTTTTGGTGGCTTTCGCGCATCGCGATCGTCTGCGCAGCTTGAATGAACCCGCGCGCACGTTCGGTGAACTTCTCCAAGTTCATAGTGTATCTCCTTCCAGCAAGCGCCCCTTTGAATGCGCCGCGCCTGCCGTGCAGCACGCGGTCCCGTCGAGGCCTCGACATCAAGATGGCCCCGCCAAGCGCCCGGTTCAAGAGAGCGCCGTTGCAAAATGGCAACGCAAGCTGTCTTGACCTTGCCGCCGCAGGCTTTCATGAAACCTCAACCAGCCCCCGGAGGAAATATGCATGTCTGATGACCGTTTGATCGTAGCCCTCGACGTGCCGAACGTGATTGCCGGTCTCGACCTTGTCGAGCGGCTGGGCGACGCCGTTTCCTTTTACAAAATCGGGCTGGGGATGCTGACGGGCGGCGGGCTGGCGCTGGCCAATGAGCTGAAGCATGAGCACGGCAAGCGCATCTTTATCGACCTGAAGCTGTTTGACATCGGTGCCACGATTGAGGCGGCTGTGCGCGGGGTGGCGCAATTCGATCTCGATTTCCTGACCGTGCACGGCGACCCCTATGTGGTGCGTGCCGCTAAGGAGGGGGCCGCCGGGTCCCAGACCAAGATCCTTGCCGTCACCATCCTGACCTCGCTTGACCGCACCGATCTGGACGGCGCTCTGATCAAGGACGGTAGCATCGCCGATCTGGTGACAGAGCGCGCGGGTCGCGCGCTTGAGGCCGGGGCGGACGGGGTGATCTGTTCCCCCAACGAAGCGGCGCTGGTGCGGGCGCTGCCGCAGGCAGAGGGCCGCCTGATCGTGACGCCCGGCGTTCGCCCCTTTGGCGCGGATGTCGGCGATCAGAAACGCATTGCGACCCCGGCACAGGCGGTCAGAGATGGCGTCGACCACATTGTTGTCGGTCGCCCGATCCACCGCGCACCCGACCCCCGCGCCGCTGCGCAGGCGATCCTGACCGAGATGGTTTCGCCCCAGGCGCAGCGTGCCAACGGCGCGCGTTAAAGACTCTGCGCAATCTGACGTGGTCTGAAACGCCTGAACGCCGGGTTGGTTCCGGGCCTGCACCCGCTTGGCATAGCGCCGCCGATTCTGGTGTGACTGGGCGGATTTTCGCCTAAAAAGCACCAAAAGCGGGGAATTCCTGACCTGTGCCCCTGATGGAACACTGCCAAAGTGTTCCTACGTCTACGGCATAAGCCCAAACCAATAAGGGCATGAGGTTAGGAGACCATCATGAGCACATGGACCCCCCGCATCGATCAGGTGCGTTACAACGCCTCCGAACAATGTTTCGAGGCACTGGTTACCGTTGTCACCCCGCAGGGTCTTTTGCGGGTCGCAAGCCAGTACGTGGCCCCCATCACAACCGAATTCGAAGAGGCCGCGCGCGGGCTCTGGATGCGCGCCCGCCTGTCGCTGGGCACGCCAGAGCGGATGCAGTTGCGCGAAGCTGCGGTAGAGATGCCCAGCGCCGCCTGAAGTTTCGGCTCAGTTACACGCCTGTATGAGCCGCACCGCCGCACCCCTGTCCCTCGGGTGCCACGGTAGACTGCCGGGACCCGCCCCTTACCCTGCGGGTCCCGGCCCTTTTGCCAGATAGTCGCGCAGGATGTCCCGGAAATGCGGTATCGCATCCTGCGCATCGACATAGGCCTCGGGCGGCATCACGTCCCAGCCTTCGCCCTCATCCCCGAAAACTACGTCATCCACCACCGACGCAGGCAGATGCGCGGCGAAGAACCAGCTTATCTTGCCCGCGTCGTCACGCAGATGCGCTTGGCGCAACTGATCCTCGGCTATGGTCAGCCCCAGTTCTTCGAGGGTTTCGCGCACCGCGCAGGCCTCTGGCGTCTCATCCCCGTCCCGCTCTCCGCCCGGAAAATCCAGATAACCCGGCCAAGGGATCGACGGTTTGCGATCGCGCCGCAGCACGATCACATGCGCGCCCGCAAACAGCATCAGCTTGGCACCGGTGAAGTGCTGCCGTGGGTCGCTCTGCCCTAGATCGCTCATAGCGTCCCCTTCTGCTCCGGCGTATATTGGACCCATGCCCGCCCTGTGCCGCGATTGTCTGACCCAATTCGACGAAGGCCCGCGCTGTCCGGCCTGCGGGCGGCCCCGCGTCCTGCGGCATGATGAGCTTTGGGATCTCTCTATTGCCCATATGGACTGCGACGCCTTTTACGCAAGCGTAGAAAAGCGCGACAATCCAGACCTCGCGGATAAGCCTGTCATCATCGGCGGCGGGCGACGCGGCGTGGTGTCGACCGCCTGTTACGTGGCGCGCATTCGCGGCGTGCGCTCGGCCATGCCGATGTTCAAGGCGCTGGAACTGTGCCCCGACGCGGTGGTCGTCAAACCCCGCATGTCCGTCTACGTCGAGGTCAGCCGCCAGATCCGCACGATGATGGAGGAACTGACCCCAGCGATTGAGCCGCTGTCGCTGGACGAGGCTTTTCTGGATCTCACCGGCACCGCCCGCCTGCACGGCGCACCGCCTGCCGTGATGCTGGCGAAACTGGTGAAACGGATGAAGGCAGAACTGGGGGTCACCGGCTCTATCGGTCTGTCGCACAACAAGTTTCTCGCCAAGATCGCCTCTGACCTCGATAAGCCACGTGGCTTTGCGGTGATTGGTCAGGCCGAAACGCAGGAGTTTTTACGCCCGAAACCGATCCGCCTGATCTGGGGTGTGGGACAGGTCACGCAGGAGTCGCTGGAACGCAGCGGAATCCGCACGTTCGAGGACCTGCTGCGTTGGGACAAACGCGATCTGATGGCGCGCTTCGGGTCGATGGGCGAACGGCTTTGGCATCTTGCGCGTGGGCAGGACCACCGCCGCGTGACGCGCAATGCACCGATGAAGTCGATCTCCAATGAGACCACGTTCAATGAGGACACGGCCGATCCCGACATCCTAGACGGGCACCTTTGGCGCATGGCCGAAAAAGCCGCTGATCGTGCCAAGGCCAAGGGGTTGGCGGGCCGGGTGGTCACACTGAAACTGCGCCGTTCGGATTTTCGTATCGTCAGCCGCAGGCACGCGCTGCCCGATGCAACCCAGATCGCGGACCGCATCTACCGGGTGGCGCGCGGCCTGTTTGACCAGATGCCCGCCGGGCAATCCTATCGCCTGATCGGGGCGGGCCTGTCGGACCTTGTCCCAGAGGCTCAGGCCGACATGTCCGGCGACCTGCTGGACCCACAGGCCGAGGCCCGCGCCAAGGCGGAACGGGCAACCGATGCGATCCGGGCAAAGTTCGGCGAGAACGCGATCCTCAAAGGGCGCGCGCTGCGCTAGAGCCTAGTCGCGGCTGCCCAGCACCTCGTCCTCTTCGCCCGTGGCGTCATAGCCATAGGCCTCAAGGCCGGATTCAAGGTTGTCCGCCAGATGCGGCGTCCCGATCAGGTAATCCGCCGTGGGCGTCGTCGCCTCGGCGGCAGCGGTCCGATAGGCTTCGTCCCAGTCCTCGGGCTCAAACGCGCCGCGCCCGACCCACATGACTGCGACCAAAGCGGCCTGCTCCTCTTCGTCCATCCGGTCGATGAGACCGCGCAGTTCCCCTTCGGCGCGGCCCAACTCTCGGGCCATCACGATGACTGCTGCCACTTTGCTGGGGCTGATATTCTGCATCTCGCGTCTCCTCGCTGTTCGCTGGACGAGCATTACGCCAAAACCGGCACCCATCCTTGATCTTACGCAAACAGTCGGAAGTAAAGCCAGTCCGGCAACAGCTGACTGCCCCGAAACAATAGAGAAAACGCACGCGGGAAGGCGCGTTGGAACCGCGACCCGGACATGTGCCGGAAACAAATCTCAGCCGCCTCTTCCGGGTCCATGATGAAAGGCATGGTAAAGTCGTTCTTCTCTGTCAAACGTGTCTTGATGTAGCCAGGCACCAACAATTGCACATCGACGCCTGTCTTGCGCAGATCGGCATAAAGCGATTCCGCCAGCGCCATGACCCCGGCCTTGGACGACACATAGGCCGCGGCCCCCGGCAGACCGCGATAACCTGACAGCGATCCTGTCAGAACGATATGCCCCCGGTCCCGCGCCACGAAACGCGGCACAACAACCCCGGCCAGTCGCATCGCGCCGGTGAAATTCACATCCGCCATGGTGTTGGCCTGATCGACGTTCCAGTCCTGCGCCCCGAAGGGCCAATAGACCCCGGCGACCTGAATCATGCCGTCAAGGTCGCCATGACCCTCAACCACCTTTTCCAAAGCCTCAGCATCCGTCACATCCACAGGCGCCACATGCGCCGGACCGGGGAGTTCCTCCGCCAAAGCGCGCAGCTTGTCCTCGGACCGGGCGCTCAGGATGAGTTCGACACCCTCACGGCTCAGCCGATGCGCCAGCGCGTGACCCAACCCCTCGCTTGCACCGACCAGCCAATAGCGTTTGCCCTGCCACTGTCTCACGCAGGGGCATCCTTGCGGCGCATGGTGGCGACCAGTTCTGCGACCTTGATACCGAACTTGCGAAACTGCGAGCGGTTCACGATGGTCCCGTTGGGAGCCAGATACATCCAGTCGGTTGTGTCCAGCACATGCCCGCCTGCGTCTTCATCCAGCCGAATGCGGTAGCGCAATTGCACGGTCGCCCCGCTTTGTTGCCCCTGCCCTTCGCCCACAAGATCCGGTGCCGTGGCGCGGATGTGTCCGTCATTTCCCAACGTCAGCTTCCATTGCCGATGCTGCTCACTGCCCGACTCGTAGCGGAAGTGTTCATCCATCACACCTTGGTTGCCTTCCCATCGGGCGTCCAGATCCGCGACAAACCGCGAAGTGACGCGCCCCGTTGGGCCATAGATCACGCCCTCGCAGATCATCGGCCCGTTCAAATGCGTCCGAAGATCAAAGGCCTCACCCGTGTCATCGGCATAGTCGTCAGGGTGCTGCGCCGCAAAATCGAAGTACCGCAGGCGCAGATAACCCAGAATCAGAACCACTGCGGCCCCCAATACGACATAAGCAACTGCGTTCATCATGATGCCTCCTTGATTTGGGTTCCAGTTGCCTGTCCGCTGACCTCGTGGGCCGGGGGTTGCGGGCGCGTGCGATAGGCCGCGCCCTTCCACCACAGTTTCAGCGCCTGCCAATGGATCAGCGCAAGAACCCGGCGCGCACCAAAGGGCCGGCGCAGGGCAGATCGCAGGATCTGTGTATTGGTCAGTGGGTGTCGCGGACCACAAAGCGTGGCGATCAAGCCGCCCTTTTCGTGCGCAAAGTCGATCCAGATGCCGACCCGGTCTGCGCGAATGTCGAACCGAAAGACATAGACGCCCTCAACGGGCTGGAACGGCGAGACGTGAAACACCTTTTGCGCTGCAATGTGATCCTGAGCGGTGATCGGCGATCCGTCGGCGTGGGCGCATAGATATGAATGCCGGTCGCCAAAGGTGTTGGACACCTCGGCGATCACGGCGCGCAGGTTGTCCCCGTCATAGGCCAGCCAGAATGACACCGGATTGAAGATATGTCCCAGCAAGCGTGGCTGCGCCAACAGCATCAGCGGCCCGTTGAATGCGATGTCATGCGCGGCCAGCACTTCGCGTGCCCACACCGCACCACGCCCCTGCCCGGGCGCGCCACCGTGGTCGCGATCCCTCAGCGCGGTCAGGTTGCCCCGGTTGCGCGAAAACAGCAGCGGTCCGCGCGCCTCTGCCTCGGCGTCCATCATCACGTAGTCCACCGAGTAACGAAAGCCGTTGGCCACCGCTCCCTTACGCCCGTGATAGGTGTGGCCCCGGATCAGGTCGACGTTGCTCATGCCGCCTCCTGCACCGTGCCACGCGCGAGGATCGCACCTGCCACGTCCGCTGCACTCGCCAGACCGTCCTCGTGAAAACCGTTTTTCATCCACGCACCGCAAAACCACGTGCCGGACGCGCCATTCATCGACGCAACCGCCCGCTGTGCCTCCAGCGCACCTAGATCAAAGACCGGATGGCGCAGGGTGACCTCATCATAGATCAACTCTTCGCGGATCGAGCGGGTGGAATTCAGCGTGACAAACATCGGATCGTCCAGCGGGATCGGTTGCAGGCAGTTCATCCAATACGTCAGGTCGATGGCGTTCATCTCTTTGCGCGCCGTCTCGGTATAGTTCCAGGACGACCAGCAGGCGCGCCGCTTGGGCATCACCGACGCATCGGCGTGCAGCACCACGCGGTTCGGCTGGTAGGCGATCTGCCCCAGCGCTGCGCGCTCTTCTGGACGGGCATCGGTCAACAGCCGTAGTGTGTCATCGGAGTGGGTGGCAAAGACGACCTCGTCAAAGGCTTCCCATTCTCCGCCCTCGGTCCGCACCTCGACCCCTGCCGCCACACGGCGCACCCCGGCAATCGGCGCACCCAGCCGCATCTGCACACCTTGCGCGGTCAATGCAGCCCCCAAGCGGGAGACATACTGCTCTGACCCGCCCTGCACCGTGTACCATTGATGCTGGCCGGTATGACTGAGCAAGGCGTGGTTCTCAAAAAACTGAATCAGCGCATAAGCTGGAAAATCAAGGATTTTCTCCGTCGGTGTCGACCAGATCGCCCCAGATAACGGCAAGAGATAATGATCGCGGAACCAGTCGCCCGTCCCCATCCGCGCCAGAAAATCTCCCAAAGAGACGGACGGATCGCGCGCCTGGTCCAGCGCCCGCGCATTGAACTTCATGATGTCCCGGATCATGCCCAAGAAACGCGGGTTCAGCGCATTGCGTTTCTGCGCAAACACCGCCCGCAGATCGCGCAACCCGTATTCCATTGCCCCGCCCCGCAGACTGGCCGAGAAGCTCATGTCGGATTTTGCAATCGGCACATCCAGTCGGGCAAACAGATCGGTCAGCAGCGGATAGTTGGCATAGTTGAAAACGATGAACCCGGTATCCACCGGCTGGTTCCCGTTCCGACCCGCCATCTTTGTCCGAGCATGCCCGCCAAGACGCCGTTCCGCTTCGAACAGAGTGACGCGGTGCATGTCGCCCAACATATGCGCCGCCCCCATGCCAGAGATGCCGCCACCGATCACGGCGATGTTGCGAGGGGTGGCTTGCGTGGCTTCGAATGGCATGTTCTGGCGCGTCCTTTATTCATTGCGTCTGACCTGTGTACGGCGCAACGCCGGAGACGGATGTAAAAAGGCGTCAAAAACTTTCTGAGGCAAAAGTGATCCGCACGCACGGTCCTTCCGTAAACAGGGCATGTTTGGAGCCATAGACACCCTGAATACCCGCGACGCTTCGTCCGTTGCGACCCCGCCCCCAAGGCGGCATGTCAAGATCAGGACTATTGCAAAGGCGGAACACGCACCGGTGGTACAGGCACAACCCGACACCAAGGATTGGACAGCGGTCCTGATACGGATCCGCGATGACCGGGACGAAACTGCTTTTGTTGAACTGTTCCGCCATTTCGCCCCCCGTCTAAAGGCGTTCTTGATGCGGTCGGGCGGCGATCCGACCTTGGCAGAGGAATGCGCGCAAGAGGTCATGGCGACTGTCTGGCAGAAGTCCGCACAGTTCGACCCCTCGCGCGCCTCCGTCGCGACATGGATTTTCACCATCGCACGTAATCGGCGGATCGACGCGCTGCGCAAGCAAAAGCGCCCCGATCCCGAGGACTTGCCGTGGGGGCCAGAGGCGGACCCGGACCAAGAGGACCAATTAGGTCTTCAACAAGAAAGTGAACATCTGAGCGAAGCAATCGCTGCGCTCCCCGCGAAACAGCGGGACTTGATCGAAAAGGCCTATTTCGGCGATCTGACGCACAGCGAGATCGCAGATTTGACGGGTCTGCCGCTTGGCACGATCAAATCCCGCATCCGACTGGCGCTACAGCGCCTGCGACACTCAATGGACAGAAAGTAACGACGCGATGGCCACCATCACTCATCACCTGACCGACGACCTCATCTTTGGGTATTCCGCAGGCACGCTGCCTGAGGCGGTCAACCTTATCATCGCCACGCATGTCTCGCTCTGCGACGAATGCCGTGCAGCAGTCGAGGCACATGATGCCGTCGGCGGTGCCGTTTTGGAGGCCACAGGGGATATGCACGTATCCGATGCCTTTCTGGACGGCGCGCTTGCGCTGATCCGCAGCGCGCGCCCCGAACCGGCTATGCGCCCGATCGAGGTGGCCCGCGATCCGGTCGCCCCTGCCCCGCTGCGCGACTATATCGGCGGATCGCTGGCGGATGTGAAATGGCGCCCCGTCGGCATGGGCGTAAAACAGGCGATTCTGCCCACTTCACGCGAGGCCACTGCCCGCCTTCTTTATATCCCCGCAGGCACCGCGATGCCCGATCACGGCCACCGCGGGCTGGAGCTGACGCTGGTCCTGAAAGGTGCTTTCCACGACGACGAAGGGTATTTCGCCCGTGGCGACATCGAGATCGCGGATCAGGATCTGCACCACACGCCTGTTGCCGACATTTCTGAGGATTGCATCTGCCTTGCGGTGACGGATGCACCGCTTCGGCTCAAGGGATTGGCGAGGCTGGCGCAACCGTTCTTGCGGATTTGACGCGCGGCGTTGCGCGCCTCCCCGGCCCGTCCTACCGTTGGATCGGGTCCGGTGGAGAGCGGAATGGCGACGTCCCTTATCAGTTCAGAGATGGATATTGACGCCCATGGGCAGCAATCCGGCTATCTGCGCGTGCCGCACTCTACTCACGACAGCGCCTACGGCTGGATTGGCGTCCCGATTATCTGCCTGAACAACGGTCCCGGGCCGACCATTCTGATGACCGCAGGATGCCACGGTGACGAATACGAAGGTCAGATAGCCCTCGCCCGCTTGGCCCGCGACCTCGACCCGGCGCAGATCACCGGGCGGCTGATCCTCCTGCCCACTCTGAATGCACCCGCAGCCGAGGCCGGTTGCCGCGTATCCCCGGTGGACAATGGCAACCTGAACCGCAGCTTTCCCGGCGATCCAGCAGGCACGCCCACGCAAATGATTGCGCATTACCTCGAAGAGGTTCTGATCCCGCAGACCAATCTCCTGGTCGATCTGCATTCTGGTGGCAGTTCGCTTGTTTATCCACCGACTCTGCTGCGTGGTCCCGGCGCGGCCCCTTCTGAGGCTGAATTGCTGCTTGCGCTGCAAGACGCGTTTGATTTGCCCTACTCTTGGGTGTTTCCGTCAAGTCCGGGGCGCCATTCTACCGGGCGCACCGCCATGGCTGCGGCCAACCGCAAGGGCGTGCCGTCCGTCATGGCTGAACTCGGTGGCGCGGGATCGGTGGATTCGGCCAATTTGGCGCTGACCGAACGCGGCTTGCGCCGCATCCTGCACCAACAGGGTTTATTGCCCGCATACGCCCCCGATCCACCGCACGGCACACGCGAATTGCACGTCCAAGGCTCTGTCTACGCCTATGACACTGGCCTTTTTGAACCGTTCAAGGCCATCTCAGACACAGTGGCAGAGGGCGAGACCATTGGTCTGATACACGATACGCTCAAACCCATGGCTTCGCCGGTCGAGATCACGTCCCCCCACGCGGGTCTGGTCCTTGCCAAACGCACACTGGGTCAGGTCAAACGCGGCGACGCCCTTTTCCAGATCGCGCGCGATATCTAACGCGCACGACTGGAATCTGGACCTAACGAAAAAAGGGCGGGAGAACCCCGCCCTTTTTCATTGCTATTTCAGCCCTTAGTGCTTGCGCTTTTTCGGCGGCATCAGGTCTGTGATCGTGCCTTCGAACATCTCGGCGGCAAAGTTCACCGTCTCCGACAGCGTCGGGTGCGGGTGGATCGTGTGGCCAAGATCGACGGCGTCCGCGCCCATCTCGATGGCCAAAGCGGCCTCTGAGATCAGATCGCCGGCATTGGTGCCGACGATGCAGGCGCCGATGATCCGGTCATCCTCGGGGTTGAACAGCAGCTTGGTGATTCCCTCGCTGCGGCCATTGGACAGGGACTTGCCCGACGCGGCCCAAGGGAACACACCCTTTTCGTACTTGATACCCTGCGCCTTGGCGTCGTTCTCGGTCACACCACACCAGGCCACTTCGGGATCGGTATAAGCCACCGACGGGATCAGGTTCGCATCGAAGAAGCGCTTGTGTCCGGCGCAAACCTCTGCGGCCACCTTGCCCTCGTGCACCGCTTTGTGCGCCAGCATCGGCTGGCCGACAACGTCACCGATGGCATAGATATGCGGCACGCCGGTCTTTTGCTGCTTGTCCACGGCGATAAAGCCACGATCGTCGACGGCAACGCCAGCCTTGTCGGCGTCGATCAGTTTGCCGTTGGGACGGCGACCGACAGCAACCAGCAGCTTGTCGAAGGTATCGGTAAAGTTCTCACCCTTGTCGTCCTCGAACGTTACCTTCAGCCCTTCGTCCAGAGCCTCGACCGCCGTCACTTTGGTCTTGAGGAAGATGTTCTCATACCGGCCCTTGATGCGGGTCATAAGCGGCTTGACGATGTCCTTGTCGGCGCCCGGAATGATCTGGTCCATCAGTTCGACAACCGTGATCTTCGATCCCAACGCGTCATAGACACAGGCCATTTCCAGACCGATGATACCGCCGCCAAGCACCAGCATCCGTCCGGGGATGTCGGCCAGTTCCAGCGCGCCGGTGCTGTCGATCACCCGCGGGTCGTCATGCGGGATGAAGGGCAACGCCACAGGTTCTGACCCGGCGGCGATGATGCACTGGTCAAAGGACACGGTGGTCACGCCATCGTCACCTTGAACCTCGATCATGTTCGGACCCGAGAACTTGCCGTAGCCGCGCACGACCTGCACCTTGCGGCCCTTGGACAACCCGTCCAGACCGCCGGTCAGCTTGCCGACAACGCTGTCCTTAAACGCGCGCAACTCATCCAGATCGATCTGGGGTTTCGCAAAGCTGATGCCATGCGCGCCCATTTCTTCGGCCTCGGTGATAACCTTGGCGACGTGCAGCAGCGCCTTGGACGGGATACAGCCCACGTTCAGGCAGACACCGCCCAGCCGGTCGTATTTCTCGATCAGCACGGTCTTCTTGCCAAGGTCGGCGGCACGGAACGCGGCCGTATAGCCGCCGGGACCAGAGCCCAGAACCACCACTTCGGCATGCACGTCACCGGGACCAGAGGCCGTGCCGGTGGCGGCGACCTGCTTGGGGGCCTCGGCGGCAGGGGCTTCGGCCTTGGGGGCCTCATCCTTGGCGTCCGCACCTTCCAGCACAAGGATCACTGATCCTTCGCCGACGCGGTCGCCTTCCTTAACCTTGATTTCCGTGACCTTGCCCGCTGCGGGAGAGGGCACTTCCATCGTGGCCTTGTCGCTTTCCAGTTCGATCAGCGGGTCTTCTTCGCTGACCATATCGCCTACGCTGACCAGTACGGCAACGACGGGCACATCGGCGAAATCACCGATATCGGGTACTTTGACATCCATCGTGTTCACCTCACCACATCAACTTGCGCATGTCGCCCAAGAGCGTCTTGAGCGTCACGGTAAACCGTGCGGCCAAGGCGCCATCGACGGCACGGTGGTCATAAGACAGCGACAGTGGCTGCATCAGGCGCGGCACAAATTCCTCACCGTTCCAGACCGGCGCCATCTTGGACCGAGTCAGGCCCAGAATGGCCACTTCGGGCGCGTTCACGATGGGCGTGAACGAGGTCCCGCCGATCCCGCCGAGAGACGAGATTGTGAAAGTGGCACCCTGCATATCCTTGGATTTCAGGTTACCCTCACGCGCGGCCTTGGAAAGGTCCATCAGCTCTTTCGAGATGTCGACCAGACCCTTGCGATCCGCATCCTTGATCACCGGAACCATCAGGCCGTTGGGCGTGTCCGCCGCAAAGCCGATGTTGTAGAAATCCTTCTTGATCAGCTTGTCACCGCCAGGATGGATCGACGAATTGAACTCCCAATGGGTTTTCAACGCGCTGACCGATGCCTTGATCACAAAGGACAACAGCGTGACGCGATAGCCGTTTTCCTTGGCGTGAGTGTCCATCTCTTTCCGGTACTTGTCCAGATCGGTGATGTCCGCCTCGTCGTTGTGGGTGACATGCGGGATGTTCAACCACGAGCGGTGCAGCGCGGGGCCAGAGATCTTTTTGATGCGAGGCATCTCGATCTCTTCGATGGGACCGAACTTGGAGAAGTCCACCGCCGGGATCGGCGGAATACCCATGCCGCCAGACGCAGCGCCACCACCGGCAGCCGCCGCCGGAACGGTCAGCGCCTTCAGCGCCTTTTCCACGTCCTCGCGCAGGATGCGGCCCTTGCGGCCCGATCCGTTCACCTTGTTCAGATCGACCTCGACCCGGCGCGCATAGGCGCGCACGGAGGGAGAGGCATGGACCTTTGAGAACCCGGCATCCGTCACCGGAGCAGGTGCAGGCGCGGCAGCAGCGGCAGGGGCCGCCGCCGGGGCGGCGGCTGCGGGTGCTTCTGCCTTGGGCTCTTCCTTGGCTGCCGGGGCGTCTGACGCCTCGACGATCAGCAACACAGCGCCTTCAGAAACCTTGTCGCCTTCGGCTACCTTGATCTCTTTCACCACACCCGCTGCCGACGATGGCACTTCCATCGTGGCCTTGTCGGATTCCAGTTCGACAATCGGGTCTTCCAGCGCAATCGTATCGCCCACGGCCACCAGAATGGTCACCACCGGCACTTCGTCGAAATCGCCGATATCCGGCACTTTAACTTCTACGGTCATTCGTCAATTCTCCTCGTGCCGCGCGTCAAACCAGACGCGGGTTCGGCTTGCCGCCGTCAATGTCGTATTTCTTCAGAGCCGCCTCTAGATCCTTCTCGGACACAGCGCCTTCGCGGAACAGGTCGACCATGGCCGCTGCCGCGATGTGGTTGGCGTCCACCTCAAAGAACCGCCGCAGGTTTACCCGGCTGTCCGAACGACCAAAGCCGTCGGTGCCCAAAACCGTGAACCGGTTCTTGACCGCCCCCCGGATCTGTTCGGCGTAGTTCTTCATATAGTCGGTGGCGACAATGATCGGCCCCTGCGCATTGGTCAGTGTTTGCGTCGCATAGGGCACACGCTCTTCTGCGAAGGGGTTCAGGCGGTTGTGACGTTCACAGTCCTGATAATCGCGCGCCAATTCGTTAAACGAGGTCGCCGACCAGATATCAGAGGTGACGCCAAAGTCATCCTCCAGCATTTGCGCGGCCTTGAGCGCCTGCACGAGGATCGTGCCAGAGCCCATCAGGTTGACATGCTTCTTGGCGGGCTTCGCCGTCTTCTTGAAACGGTAGAGACCTTTGATGATGCCCTCCTCAGAGCCCATCGGCATATCGGGATGCTGATAATTCTCGTTCATCAGCGTCAGGTAGAAATAGACGTCTTCCTGATCGACGAACATCCGCTGCAACCCGTGCTGCACGATCACCGCGACCTCATAGCTGAAGGTCGGGTCATAGCTGATGCAGTTCGGAATGGTGCCAGCCAGGATATGGCTGTGGCCATCCTCGTGTTGCAGGCCTTCGCCGTTCAGCGTGGTCCGCCCGGCGGTGCCGCCCAGCATAAAGCCACGCGCGCGGCTGTCGCCCGCTGCCCACGCCAGATCGCCGATCCGCTGGAACCCGAACATCGAGTAGTAGATGTAGAACGGGATCATCGGGACGCCGTGGTTGGAATAGGCGGTTGCCGCCGCAATCCAGTCGGCCATCGCGCCAGCCTCGTTGATACCTTCCTGAAGCACCTGCCCGGATTCGGATTCCTTGTAGTAGGACATCTGTTCGCGGTCTTCGGGCGTATATTGCTGACCCTTCGGGTTGTAGATCCCGACAGAGCGGAACAGCCCTTCCATGCCAAAAGTGCGGCTTTCATCCGGCACGATGGGCACAACCTGCTTGCCGATCTTCTTGTCCCGCAACAGCGTGGTCAGAATGCGGACAAAGGCCATCGTGGTCGAGATTTCGCGGTCGCCCGTCGATTCCAACTGGCCCTTGAACTTGTCCAGTCCGGGGATTTCCAGCTTGGGCGATTCAGTTTCACGCTTGGGGAACGATCCGCCCAACTCCTTGCGCCGTTCCGCCAGATAGGCTTTTTGCGCGTTGTTCAGGCTGACAAAGGGGATCTCCTTGTCCAGCTCTTCGTCGGTGACCGGAATCTTGAACCGGTCGCGCATCGCCTTGAGCTGGTCCAGCTGCATCTTCTTTTGCTGGTGGGTGGTGTTCTGGCCTTCGCCAGCGGTGCCCATGCCGTAGCCCTTGACCGTCTTGACCAACAGCAGGGTCGGCTGGCCCTCGGCCTCGGACGCGCGTTTGAACGCGTTGTAGACCTTTTTCGGGTCATGCCCGCCACGGCGCAGCGCCCATATCTGATCGTCGGTCCAGTCTTTGACCAGTTCCGCAGTCTCCGGGTATTTGCCGAAGAAGTGTTTGCGGATGTAGGCGCCGTCCTTGGACTTGAAGGTCTGATAATCACCGTCGATGGTCTCATCCATCAATTGACGCAGCTTGCCGCTGGTGTCCTGCTCCAGCAGATCATCCCAGCCTTTGCCCCAGAGCAGCTTGATCACGTCCCAACCAGAGCCGCGGAAGTTGCCCTCAAGCTCCTGCACGATCTTGGAGTTGCCGCGCACCGGACCGTCAAGACGCTGCAAGTTGCAGTTCACGACAAAGATCAGGTTATCCAGGCCTTCGCGCGCCGCCAGATGGATCGCGCCCAGCGATTCCGGTTCGTCCATCTCACCGTCGCCAAGGAAAGCCCAAACCTTGCGGTCCTGCTTTTCGATCAGGCCCCGGTTTTCGAGGTATTTCATGAACCGCGCTTGGTAGATCGCCATCAGCGGGCCAAGGCCCATGCTGACGGTCGGGAACTGCCAGTAATCCGGCATCAACCACGGGTGCGGGTAGGACGACAGGCCGCCGCCCGCGACCTCTGAGCGGAAATTCTTTAGCTCTTCAACGCTGATCCGGCCCTCCATGAAGGACCGGGCATAGATACCGGGGATCACGTGACCCTGAAAGAACACCAGATCGCCGCCGTGGATTGCGGACTTGGCGCGCCAGAAGTGGTTCAGACCAATGTCATAAAGCGCGGCAGAAGAGGCAAACGACGCGATGTGGCCGCCGTACTCGCTCGATTCCTTGTTGCGCTTGACCACGGTCGCCATGGCGTTCCACCGGTTGATTGTGCGGATGCGCCATTCCATCTCGGTGTCGCCGGGAATATCGACCTCGTCATCCGGCGAAATGGTGTTCTGATAAGGGGTGGTCGCCGAGAACGGCAGCTTGGCCCCCGCTGCCCGTGCCCGCTGCACCGCCTTGTCGAGCAGATAATGCGCGCGGTCGGCACCGTCACGCTCGATCACATCCTCGATCGCGTCCTGCCATTCCTGGCTCTCGACGGGATCGACGTCCTGTGGAGTGTCTTTCATATGCCCTCTTCCCTTTCTTGCGCCCAGCGTGGCGCAACTTGGTTTAGCCTTAAACTACTTTTCTTGGAGGGAATAAAAGAATGGCGTTTCGCCATCTCTTTCGACTCCTCCCAAAGCTGACATGGTGCTTAACAGCCCTCCGCCTTCAGCGGCAGGCGCGGCAGTGCATAGCCTCCATGCGCAAGGCGCATGGCATACGTTTAGCCTTAAACAATCAGGCATTCGCATTCTAACACTTCCTCCCGCCCCGGATCGGGGCAGTGTCGGGGCACGGCACCAGGTGCGGCGTCTTGTGTCCGCATTCCTTGCGCCGTGCTTTCCGGCGATTCTCTTTTCAGTATAACGCGTTAATCGGGCATTGGTTCAACCGGTTCCTTGACCCGTGACCGGAAAATTTTTAGCGCTAACATCCCGCAGGCCCGCTGACTGCATTTCAGAGGACTGCGACGGCGCTCTAACCCTGCGAAAAATCTACTCCGCAGGATCGGTCAAGCGCAGAACCGGCACCACGGCGGATTCTTCCATATCTTCGAAATCGAACTGGTCTAACCGGCGCGCCCGCTTTCCCGCCTTGTCGGCGCTGATCTTGATTTCCTCGATATCTCTCGCCGCCTGACCAAAATGCCGGTCGAGGTTGCCCACCCGGGAGGACAGCCGCTCGACATCACCATACAGCGCGGCAAGTTCTTTGCGGATCGCGCCGGCCTGCTCTTTCATCCGCGCATCCTTGAGCACAGCGCGCATCGTGTTCAGTGTCGCCATGCAAGTCGTGGGCGAGACGATCCAGACCCGCGCGTCGAAACCCTCACGGACCACGTCGGGGAAATTGCCGTGCAACTCTGCATAGACCGCCTCTGAGGGCAGGAACATCAGCGCACCGTCGGCGGTTTCGCCCTCAAGAATGTAGCGCGATGCGATATCGCGTATGTGCTTGCGCACCGACAGGCGGAACGCCTGCGCCGCGCGTGCGCGAAACTCTTTGCCCTCGGCCTGCATCAGAGCCTCATAGCCTTCCAGCGGAAACTTGGCGTCCACCACGATCGGCCCCGGCGGGTTGGGCAAATGTATCAGGCAGTCTGCCCGCCGGCCGTTCGACAGCGTCGCTTGCAAGGTATAGCCATCCGGAGGCAGCGCCTTGGCCACGATCTCGCGCAGCTGGATCTCGCCAAATGCGCCGCGCGTCTGTTTGTTCGACAATATGTCCTGCAAGGACAGCACATCGCCCGACAGTTTGGTGATATTGGCCTGCGCCTTGTCGATGGACTGAAGACGTTCCCGTAACTCGCCCAGACTGTGCGCCGTGCGTCGGGCAGAGCCGTGCAAGGACTCGCCCATACGCTCCTGCACCTCGGCCAGCCGCCGCTCCATCATTTCCAGCATGGCGGTCTGACTGCTGACCTGCGCGTCTGATACGTGATGCAACCCGCCCGCCAGCCGCTCTTGCCCGTCGGACAGGTTTTGCACGCGAGCGGACAGGTGGCTGACATGTTGCAAGACCGGCTCGGACAGTCGCGCGGCCCGACGCGCACCGCGCGCGGCCTGCCAGAGCAGCAGCAGAACCAGCGCAAAAAAGCCCAGAACCGCCAGCACAACCGGATCATCTAACCTGTAGGAGGCGTCTCCGATCTGGATCATGTGCGCCCGAACAGCCTTTCGATATCCGACAGTTTGAGTTCCACATAGGTGGGCCGCCCGTGGTTGCACTGGCCGGAATGCGGCGTCGCCTCCATCTCGCGCAGGAGCGCGTTCATCTCTTCGGCGCGCATTACCCGGCCCGACCGGATCGACCCGTGGCAGGCCATACGCGACAGGATCGCCTCGATCCGTTCCTGCAACAGCCCGCTGTCGCCAAGGTCCGACAGTTCATCAAGAATGTCGTGGATCAGCGCCACGGCGTTGACCTCTCCCAGAATGGCGGGGGTTTCGCGCACCGCAATGGCCCCCGCGCCGAACGGCTCGATCCGCAGGCCCATCCGGTCTAGATCATCGGCCCGCGCCAGCAGGCGCGCCGCGTCGTCCGGGGACAGGTCGATCACCTCGGGGATCAGCAGGCCCTGCGCAGGTATGCGGTTTTCCGCCATCTGGTGTTTCAGCTTTTCATAAACCAGCCGCTCATGCGCGGCGTGCTGGTCGACGATGACGATGCCATCCTCTGTCTGGGCGAAAATGTAGTTCTCATGTACCTGCCCGCGCGCCGCCCCAAGGGGCAGGGAAACCGCGCCCCGGACTTGATCCGGGGCCTCTCCCGGTGCAGAAACCGGCTCCGGGTCGACCACCCGGCCCGAATAACTGCCCGAGAAATCGCCAAATCCCGGCGCCTGCGCCGTATATGACGCCTGTCGCGCCCCCTGCGAAGGCCGGTCCATCTGATAGACACGCGGTTCCACAGGTTGTTCGGCCCGGAACGCGCCCAGGGTTGCCCCCGCCACGGTGGTCGAGGCGCGGTGCCCGGCCTCCGCCAAAGCATGGCGCAAGCCCGACACGATCAACCCGCGCACCACACCCGGCTCGCGAAAGCGGACCTCGGATTTCGCGGGATGCACGTTGACGTCCACGCGGTGCGGATCGACGTCGACAAACAGCGCCACCGCAGGGTGGCGGTCGCGCGAGAGGAAATCCTGATAGGCCCCGCGCAGCGCGCCGATCAGCATCTTGTCGCGAACAGGACGCCCGTTCACAAATAGGAACTGTGCCACGGCAGAGCCGCGCGAATAGGTTGGCAAAGCGGCGTAGCCGGTCAGCCGCACCTCTTCGCGCTCCGCGTCCACAGCAATCGCGTTCTCGACAAACTCCGCGCCCATGATCCGCGACAAACGTCCGCGCAGCGCATCGAACAGGTCGCCGGTTTCGGGTTCAACGCGAAATGTCACGCGCTCTTGCCCGCCGGTCACGTCGCGCAGTGTGAACCCGACAGAGGGTTCCGCCATCGCCAGCCGCTTGATCGTGTCCGAAATGGCCATTGTCTCGGCCCGATCCGACCGCAGGAATTTCAACCGCGCGGGCGTGGCGAAGAACAGATCGCGCAGCGTGACGACCGTACCAGCGTTCAGCGCGCAGGGTTTCACGCCCCCGGTTGCCCCGCCTGACACGGTGATCTCTGCCGCCGCCTCGCCCCCCGCGCGGCTTTGCACCGTCAATCGCCCCACGGCCCCCAGTGAGGGCAACGCCTCGCCCCGAAAACCGAAGGAATGGATGTTGAGCAGGTCGCTGCCGTCAATCTTTGACGTGGCATGACGCGCCAATGCCAGCGGCAGGTCCTCGGGCGACATGCCACAGCCATCATCCGCCACGCGGATCAACGTCTTGCCACCGTCAGCGACGTCGATCTTTACCCGGCGCGCGCCGGCGTCGATGGCATTCTCAACCAGCTCCTTTACCGCCGACGCAGGCCGTTCCACCACCTCGCCAGCGGCGATGCGGTTGATGGCGGCCTCGTCAAGCTGTTGGATGATCGGGCGGATATTGCGGTCTACTGTATTCACGCCACAAGACTTAGCAGGCTTTGCGCGATTCTGGAAAGACCAGACATGAACGAAGCGACCCGGGTGGCGCGACGTTCACGAACTACGACGAAAGTATCGCAATAATTGAACGTGACCCCACTAGAAAACGAAAGATTGTTGCGTTAATAATTAGATGCGACAAATACAAGGAAGCGAACATGCTGGTGCCCCTGATCACTTTCGAGACAATCTCGGCCATATACGGCGATGCTTTTGCCAAAACTTGGTTCCGTCCAGTCTCGGCGGTCAAGAAGACTGTTTGATACGCTCCTACCCCGGCAGATCGCCGGGGCAAGGCCTGCTACCTTTCCCCTCACAGAATTGACACGATTTACCAGCCGCCCCGGACCGGGCGGCCGTTTGCCGTTGTGGTCCACGGTTTTCACACCCCGATGGCAGTCGGATATGGCATGTTGATGTCAAAAATTTCGGAACCGCGCCTGCTTGTGCGACGTTAATATTCCATTATCTGAATAACACAGCCCGTCACTCAAGGAGACATCAGGATGTTCAACCTACTCAGCCCCTCGACCGGCCCGAACTCTCCGAATGTCACCGGGTTCTACGATCCCGCCAGCGGTTCCATCATGTATGTCGTATCTGATCCCCAAACCAAAAAGGCGGCGCTGATCGATACTGTGCTGGACTTTGACCCGCCGCATGCCCGCACCCGCACCGACAGCGCGCGCGAGGTGCTGGATTACGTCCGTGACACCGGACTCGAGGTGTCTTGGGTGCTCGACACCCACCCCCATGCCGATCACCTCATGGCCTCCGCATGGCTCAAGGAAGAGACCGGCGCACCCAACGCGATCGGCGAAAAGGTCCGCGACATCGCCGAACTATGGCGTGAGATTTACAACCTGCCTGACGCCTTTGACGTGGACAGCGATTTTGACCGTCTGTTCGCCGATGGCGACACCTTTCAACTGGGCAACCTCATTGTCCGCGTGATGCTGTCACCCGGTCATACACTGGGGTCGATCACCTATGTCATCGGAGACGCGGCTTTTGTGCATGACACCTTCATGCACGTCGATTCCGGCACGGCCCGCGCGGATTTCCCCGGTGGATCGTCCGCCGACCTCTACAATTCGCTTATGGCGATCCTTGCGCTGCCCGACGACACGCGCCTGTTTGTCGGCCACGACTATCCCCCCGTCGGCGACCGCAAGGACCCCGCTTGGGAGGCGACCGTTGCCGACCACCGCGCCAACAACACGCATGTCGGCGGCGGCACCACAGAGGCCGACTATCGCAAGCTGCGCGATGACCGGGACGCCACACTGAAACTACCGGACCGGATGCTATATGCGCTCCAGTTCAACCTGCGCGGCGGGCGGCTTGCCCCTGCTGAGCAGGACGGCCAGCATTATTACAAGATTCCCGCAAACAAGTTCTGAGGAAAAAGACACATGAAAACCGAAACAGTGGGCGACGCCACGTTTGAGACATGGACCGTAGACGAGGTCGCCAAAGGCATCGCCGACAAATCCATCGTCGTGATCGACGTGCGCACGCCGCAAGAATACATGTTCGAACACATCGAGGGCGCGTTCCTTATGCCGCTCGCCTTCTTCAAGGCGGATGCCCTGCCCGGCCAGACCGACAAGCGGATCGTCTTTCACTGCGGATCCGGCGTGCGCTCGGAAAAGGTGTCGCGCGCGGCCATCGACGCGGGCGCCAAACAGATCGCCCACATGGAAGGCGGGTTCGGCGCGTGGAAAGCCGCGCAAAGGCCCTATGTCGGCACCAACATGGCCACCGGCGCACCGCAACGCGTGGGCAGCTGATCCGCAGCGCGCCGCCCACCCATGGGCGGCGCATATCCGCCGTGACCTGCGTCAATGCGCAGACTCGTGTGTTGTGCGCAGGCTTTATCCGGAGTTCAGACAGGAGCGTGCCATGATTGACGTGCAACCCATCGGTCGCGAAGGCCTTTACGAGGTCCGCCTTTCCGGCGTCGTGACCGATATCGACTATGAACAGATGCTCATGCCCGCGCTTGAGCAAGCCATTGAAGACCATGACCGCATCCGTGTGCTGGTCATCTTCGGCGCGGATTTCGAGGATTTCACGCTGGGGGCCATGCTGGACGACGCGCGCATGGGCCTGCGCCATTGGCGTGGATTTGACCGGCTGGCCGTGGTCACCGAAAAACCTTGGATTCGTCGATCCGTGAGGGGCCTTGGCCTGTTCCTGCCCTGCCCCGTGCGGGTATTCCCGCTGGAAGAGGCCGATGACGCGCGCCGCTGGTTGTCGGAATCGCTGGGTGCGATCCACCAGACCGATCTGGGCGACGGGGTGCTGCACCTGCAACTGCGCGGGCAGCTCGACAGTGCGATCTATGCGGAGGAAACCGAGGATTTGAACGCGTTCATCCGCGCCAATGACCGCTTTCGCCTACTGATCGACGCGCGGGATTTCGACGGCTGGCAAGGTATGGCCGCGCTGTTTGAGCACCTCAAGGTGGTGCGTGACCACTATCGCCAGATCGACCGCGCCGCCATCATCGGCAACTCTGGCTGGCAAAAGCTGGCGGAAAAGGTGCTTGGCCGCCTGAGCGGGGCCAAGACCAAGTTTTTCGATGCCGACTCCTTTGAGCAGGCAAAGGTCTGGATCAAGACCTGACGATCACGCAGGGGCGGCCTGCATCAGGCCGTCCTTCTGCAACCGCTCCAGCGCCTCATCAAGGCTGAGCCGTGCGCGCGTCACCAGCGTATCGATCTCATCCTTGGAGATCACCAGTGGCGGAGAGATCACCATCCGGTCGCCAACGTGGCGCATGATCAGGTTGTTCGCAAAACAACGCTCACGGCAGATGAACCCGGCGGCCCCACCCTCGGCAAAGGCCGCGCGCGTTGCCTTGTCCGGGGTCAGCGCAAGGCTGCCCATCATGCCGACAATCTTGACCTCGCCCACCAGCGGATGATCAGCAAGGCTTTCGAACCGTTCTTTCAGGTAAGGCGCGGTTTCATTCCGCACACGGTCAACGATGCCCTCTTCTTCGAGGATGCGCAGGTTTTCCAGCGCCACGGCGCAAGCAACCGGGTGGCCGGAATAAGTGTAGCCGTGGTTGAATTCGGTGTTACCGATCACGCTGGCGACCTCGTCCGACACGATCGACGCACCGATGGGCTGATAGCCGGACGACAGCCCCTTGGCGACGGTCATGATGTCGGGCGTGATGCCAAAGGTCTCACTGCCAAACCAGTTGCCAGTGCGGCCAAAGCCACAGATCACCTCATCCGCAATCAGCAGGATGCCGTATTTGTCGACGATCCGCTGTATCTCGGGCCAATAGGTTTCGGGCGGGATGATCACGCCACCGGCCCCCTGCACGGGTTCCGCGATAAAGGCGGCGACCTTTTCCGGGCCAATTTCAAGGATCGCGGTTTCCAGCGCCTGCGCGCGCTCAAGGCCAAATGCCTCGGGCGTGCTGTAGCCGCCTTCGGCCCACCAATGCGGCTGATCGATGTGGTGGATGCCGGGGATCGGCATTCCGCCCTGCGCGTGCATGCCTTTCATCCCGCCAAGCGACCCAGAGCCAACAGATGACCCGTGATAAGCGTTCCAGCGCGAGATGATAACCTGCCGCTCAGGCTGGCCTTTCTCTTCCCAATAGGTACGCACAAGGCGAAGGTTGGTGTCATTCGCCTCGGACCCCGAGGACGCATAAAAGACGTGGTTCAGATCGCCGGGCGCCAGTTCCGCCAGTTTCGCGGCAAGGTTCAGTGCCGGCACATGGCTGGTTTGGAAAAACGTGTTGTAGAACGGCAGGTCCAGCATCTGGCGATGCGCGGCATCGGCCAGTTCGGTGCGGCCATATCCGACATTCACACACCAAAGACCCGCCATGCCGTCCAGAATGCGGTTACCGTCGCTGTCAGTCAGCCAGCAGCCATCCGCGCGGGTGATGATCCGCGCGCCCTTCTTGGACAATTCGGCACCATGCGTGAAAGGATGCATGTGGTGCGCGGCGTCGAGCGCCTGTAGTTCGGCGGTGGGCGAGTTGGGGGTCAGGATGGTCATGCGGGCACTCCGGAAATGGTGAGCCGCAGAATATGATCAAATTATGGGAAGTCAATCGAATCAGGCCCTGCAAGCCCCGTCTTGCAGGGCCGATGGCCAAGGTGTCGTTCCGCAGGAACGGCAACCGGCCATACCCATCCATTCTGGGCGCAACACACGACCTGCAAGCCCCGTCTTGCAGGGCCAGTGGCCAAGGTGTCGTTCCGCAGGAACGGCAACCGGATCAACGCCCCGACAGTCTCACAGACTGCTCAGGACCACCTCCATCCCCTGCACCAGATCCTCTTCGATGGCCCGCGCTGCCATCGTGCCATCCCCAGCAGCCAATGCCCTCAGCAAATCCTTGTGACAGTCCGGCAGGTGTCGTGTCCCGACCTGCCCGCAAACCACCCGCAGCGACGGCCCGAACCGCAGCCATAGCGAATCCGCAAGGGCGGTCATGATCGGGGCCTCGGCCATATCGTTCAAACAGGCGTGAAAGCTATGGTTTTCACGCAGATACCCCTCAATGTCCCCACGCGAGATGGCTCGGTCCAGCCGCACGTCGATTCCCGCCAGCCGCGCCACATCCTCTGCCCCCGCGCGATCCGCTGCGCGCATCGCCAGCCGTGGTTCCAACGCCAGCCGCGTCTCGGTCAACTCTTCGACCAAGGCCGCGGTCAGGACTGGCACCTGAATGCGCCGGTTGCCCAGCGCCTGCAACGCCCCCTCTGCCGTCAGCCGACGGATCGCCTCTCGAACCGGCGTCATGCCCGCATCCAGACGCTCAACAAGCCCCTGAATCGTAACGGGTTCTCCCGGCGTCAACGCCCCGAACAAAACCGCGTCCCGCAGTGACCTGTAGACCCGTTCATGCGCGGGCAACCCGGCCTGGGGTTTCGCCTCTGCCACATTTTCCGCCATCGCCGCTCCCCAAGCCCGCCCCGTCTCAGCCATCCCTTGCGCAGGACACCGGGCCGTGGAACCATCGCGCATGTTGCACGACGGCGCAACTTATGATCAAAAATTGGGGACGGGGCGCACAAAGACCCCCGCCACCAACGGGAGAACGACATGACCAAAACCCTTGTGACCCTGACAGCGTCCCTTGCGCTGGCTGCCGGAATGGCCGCCGCCGAGGAAGTGCGCGTCTACAACTGGTCTGACTATATCGACGAAGCCCTGCTTGAAAAATTCGAGACGGAAACCGGCATCGACCTCATCTACGACGTGTTCGACAGCAACGAAGTGCTGGAAACCAAGATGCTGGCTGGTGGGTCGGGCTATGACGTGGTTGTCCCCACGGGCACCTTCCTGCAGCGCCAGATTTCGGCAGGTGCGTTTCAACCGCTGGACAAGTCCAAGCTGCCCAATCTGGGCAACATGTGGGACGTGATCTCAAAGCGTACCGCCGCCTATGATCCCGGCAACGACTATTCGATCAACTACATGTGGGGCACCACCGGCCTTGGCGTGAATGAGGCGAAGGTCAAGGAAATCCTCGGCGATGACGCCCCGGTGACCAGCTGGGACCTGATCTACAAGCCCGAGAACGCCGAAAAGCTGGCCGCTTGCGGTATCCACATGCTGGACGCCCCGACAGAGATGATCCCGGCGGCGCTGAACTATCTGGGCCTTGACCCCGACAGTCACGACCCCGAGGTCATCGCCCGCGCCGAAGAGGTGCTTGGCCCGATCCGTCCGTTCATCCAGAAATTCCACAGCTCGGAATACATCAACGCGCTGGCCAATGGCGACATCTGCGTGGCGGTGGGCTGGTCCGGTGACGTGCTGCAGGCGCGCGACCGCGCCGCCGAGGCCGACAACGGCGTTGTGATCAGCTACTACGCCCCGGACGAAGGTGCGCAGATGTGGTTTGACCAGATGGCGATCCCGGTGGACGCGCCCAACCCCGCCGCGGCCCACACGTTCCTGAACTTTATCATGGATGCGCAGAACATGGCGGCGGCGTCGAACTACGTCTATTACGCCAACGGCAACCTTGCCTCGCAGGAATTCCTTGTCGAGGACGTGATCGACGACAGTGCGATCTACCCGGATGCGGCGGCGATGGACAACACCTTCACCACCACACCCTATCCGCCCAAAGTGCAGCGCGTCGTGACCCGCCTGTGGACCAAGATCAAATCGGGCACCTGAGCCCACTCCGGACCGCGCCGCGCCAAGGCTGGCGCGGTCCTTGCCTTGCGTGGTGAAATAACATGGCCGAACCTGTATTTGCCCCGTGGACGGACCCGGCGGCCAAGCCGCTCATCCAGTTCAAGGGCGTGACCAAGCGATTTGGCGACTTCACCGCCATTGACGACCTGACTCAGGACATTTTCGAACGTGAGTTCTTTGCCCTGCTTGGCCCGTCCGGCTGCGGCAAGACCACCCTAATGCGCATGCTCGCCGGGTTCGAGGAACCGACCGAGGGCCAGATCCTTCTGGACGGGCGCGACATTGCCCGTGTCCCGCCGAACAAGCGCGCGGTGAACATGATGTTCCAGAGCTACGCCCTGTTTCCGCACCTGTCCGTGTACGACAACATCGCCTTTGGCCTGCGGCGCGAGAAAAAGCCCAAGGATGAGGTCCACGCCCGCGTGCAGGAAATGCTGCGCCTGACCCGTCTGGAACGGTTCGCCAGTCGCAAACCGCACCAGATTTCAGGCGGCCAGCGGCAGCGCGTGGCTCTGGCCCGGTCGCTGGCCAAGGCCCCGAAACTTCTGCTGCTGGATGAGCCGCTGGGCGCACTGGACCGCAAGCTGCGCGAAGAAACCCAGTTCGAACTGATGGACATTCAGGAAAAGACCGGCACCACCTTCATAATCGTGACCCACGATCAGGAAGAGGCGATGACCGTCGCCACCCGCGTGGCAGTGATGAACGAGGGCAAGATCGCACAGGTGTCGACACCGGATGTTATCTATGAGGCACCGAACTCTGTCTATGTGGCCGATTTCATCGGCGACGTGAACCTGATCCGCGGCATTGCCGAGGCCCGCCCCGACGCCCCCGAAATGCCTGAGGCAGAGGTGGCGGAACCGGCCCCCGCGACGACGCCAGAGCCTGTCACGGAACCGGCGACGGGCCCCGCGCCACAACAATCCGCCCCGCAACCCAACGACATGGGACGCGCCCTGCACGATCGGGTCCTGAGCCCGATCTTCGGAAAGTGGATCGACGACGAACAGCGCCGCCTGCCGCCGCCTTCGGAGGCGGAGACGGAGGCACCAACGCCCGCCCCGGCTGTGGTGCCTGCACAGCCCGCAGCCACCGACGTTCCCGCCGGTGGCCTTGCGATCCAGTGGGCAGAAGGCCATCCGCCGGTAATCGCCACCAATGGCGACCCTGCAATGGCCGGGCAACCCGTGGTCATCGCGCTGCGCCCGGAAAAGGTTGCCATCGCCAAGCAACGCCCCGACGCGCCCAACACACTGCGCGGCAAGGTCATCGACATCGCCTATCTCGGCAATATCTCGACCTACCATGTCGAAATCGAGGGCGGCACCATGATCAAGGCACAAGCCGCCAACACCCGCCGCATCTCGCGCCGTGACATCACTTGGGAAGACGAGGTCTGGCTGAGCTTTTCGGCCACCGCCGGCGTCGTGCTGAAGGACGCGTGATGCGCCGCGCCGTCCTGATCGCCGTCCCCTACCTCTGGCTGCTGGCGCTGTTTCTGGTGCCCTTCCTCATCGTATTGAAGATCTCGCTGTCGGACTACGCGCTGGCGCGACCGCCTTACGCGCCGCAACTGGACTGGAACGAAGGCTGGGCCGGGTTACGCGCCTTCTTTTCCGGCCTCGACATCGAGAATTTCACCTTTCTGACCACCGATGACCTCTACTGGAAGGCGTATCTCAGTTCACTTCGCATCGCGCTGGTCGCGACCCTCGTGACGCTGCTGGTGGGCTATCCGGTGGCCTACGCCATGGCACGCGCGCCGCAGGAATGGCGTCCGACGCTCCTGATGCTGGTGATCCTGCCATTCTGGACCAGCTTTCTGATCCGGGTCTATTCGTGGATCGGTATTCTGTCGACAGAGGGTGTGCTGAACCAGTTCCTGATGGGGATCGGCGTCATTTCGGAACCGCTGAACATCCTCAACACCAACTGGGCCGTCTATATCGGCATCGTCTACACCTACCTGCCTTTTATGATCCTGCCGATCTACTCGGCGCTGGAAAAGCTGGACGAAAGCCTGCTGGAGGCGGCTGAAGATCTGGGCTCCTCCCGGTTCGAGGCGTTCTGGCTGATCACCATTCCCTTGTCGCGCAATGGCATCATCGCCGGTTGTTTTCTGGTGTTCATCCCGACCATCGGGGAATTCGTGATCCCCTCGCTGCTGGGCGGGTCGGATACGCTGATGATCGGCAAGGTCCTGTGGGAAGAGTTCTTTTCCAACCGCGACTGGCCGGTGGCCTCGGCGGTGGCGGTTGTGCTGCTGCTGATCCTGATCATCCCGATCGTACTGTTCCAGCGGTCCGAGGAAAAGGCACGGGAGGCCGAAAGATGACGCGAGACGAATTTTCGACGAAAATTCGCCCCTGCCCGGAGGTCCGGACATGAGACGGTTTTCGTGGTTCAACGCCACCTCGCTGACCCTCGGCTTTGCCTTTCTATATCTGCCGATGGTCCTGCTGGTGATCTATTCCTTCAACGAAAGCCGTCTTGTCACCGTCTGGGCCGGGTTCTCGACCAAATGGTATGGCGAACTGCTACAGAACGAGGAGTTCCTTGATGCGGCATGGGTCACGCTGAAGGTCGCGCTCTTTTCGTCCACTATCGCCACGGTGCTGGGAACGATCGCGGCCTACGTTCTGGTCCGCGCCGGGCGCTTTCCGGGACGGACGCTGTTTTCCGGCATGATCTACGCACCGCTTGTCATGCCAGAGGTCATCACCGGCCTGTCGTTGCTGCTGCTGTTCATCGGGTTGGGAATGGACCGTGGGGTGCTGACGGTAGTGTTGGCTCATACCACCTTTTCGATGTGCTATGTGTCGGTCGTCGTCTCGTCGCGCCTCAGCACCTTTGATCAGGCGCTGGAAGAGGCGGCGCTGGATCTGGGCGCTTCTCCGTTTGAGAGTTTCACGCTGATCACGCTGCCGATCATCGCGCCTGCGGTCATCTCTGGCTGGCTGCTGGCCTTTACCCTGTCGCTGGACGATCTGGTGATCGCCAGCTTTACCACCGGCCCCGGCGCAACCACCCTGCCGATCAAGGTCTTTTCCGCTGTCCGCCTTGGCGTCAGTCCCGAGATCAACGCGCTCTCGACCATCCTGATCGGTTTTGTGACGGTGGGCGTCATCTCTGCCTCGCTGATCACCAAACGGGCCTCTGTCCAACGCGCGCGCGAGGAACAGGCCGCTCAGCGGACGTCGTGACGCGCCTGTTTGAGCCTGCGGCCTACGGGCCGCAGGGGGCTTGTTTCTGGGCCGACACGGTAACCCCGGAAAACTGGCCCACACTCGACACTGACACCAACTGTGACGTGGCGGTCATCGGCGGAGGATTCACCGGCCTCAACGCCGCGCTGCGCCTTGCGCAAGAGGGCGTATCCGTTGCAGTGCTGGAGGCCGAGCATCCCGGCTGGGGTGCATCGGGGCGCAATGGCGGGTTCTGCTGCCTGGGCGGGGCCAAAGCACCCGACGCCTTGCTGCGGCGACAGTTTGGGCCAGACGCACCCCGCCGCTGGGCCGAGACAGAGATATCGGCCGTCGCCCATGTGACGGCGTTAATCGACCGGCATGGCTGGGACGTCGACCGGCATTCGCATGGCGAGACCCTGCTCGCCCATAAACCACGCGCCTTTGATGCGCTGAAAGCAGGGGCAGAAGAGACCGCCGCGGCCTATGGCGTCGCCCCCACCCTGCACTCTGCGCAGGACTTGCATGACACCGGGATGGGCGGTCCGTGGCATGGCGGCATGACGCTGCCCATCGGTTTTGCCCTGAACCCGCGCAAATATCACGCAGGGCTGGCCATAGCAGCGCAAGACGCGGGCGCGCGACTGTATGCGCACAGCCCAGTAACCCACCTGCAACGGAGCGGGGCGCGCTGGCACCTTGAAACCCCGCAGGGGCGCGTCACCGCTGACAGCGTGATCCTCGCCACCAATGGCTATAGCCATGAGAACCTGCCGCCGTGGCTGAATGCCCGGACGCTACCGGTGCAATCCAGTGTCATCGTCACCCGCCCGCTTACCGAAGACGAGAGGCAGGCGGCGGGCTGGTGGTCGGCGCAAATGGCCTATGACACGCGGTTCCTGCTGCATTACTTTCGTCTGTTGCCGGACGGGCGGTTCCTGTTCGGCATGCGCGGCGGGCTACGTGCGACACCAGCGGCGCAGGCGCGCCTGTCCCGTCGCATCCGGCGCGATCTTGCGCGGATGTTTCCGGCTTGGGCACACGTCGGCATCACCCATGAATGGTCTGGCCTTGTCTGCCTGATGCGCACCCTCGTGCCGTTCATTGGCACGGTGCCGGGCCAGACCGGGCTGTTCGCGGCAATGGGCTATCACGGCAACGGGGTCGCGATGGGGTCATACGCGGGGCGGCTGGTGGCGGACAAACTACTGGGCCAGCCCGTGCAAGCCCCCGATTGGCTGGGCTCTGCGCCGCCGCGCTTTCCGCTGGGCCGATATCGCCGCCTGCTGCTGGCACCCGCCTATCTTGGGGCCGAGGCGCTGGACCTCTGAAAACGGTGGGCCTCAGCCCTGCGGCGTCATATTGGGCCGCGCCTTGCCACGTTGCAGGCCAAGCTGTCTTTCGCGCCAGATGATGATCCCGCCAGCGGCCACCACGATAATCGACCCGATCAGCACCATGGCTGTCGGTACTTCGTCAAAGAACCAGTAGCCAAACAGGATCGCCAACAGGATCGAGGCATAGTCAAACGGCGCCACCACGGCCGCCCCGGCGAACCTGTAGGCCGAGGTCAGGAAGATCTGCGCAATACCGCCGATCAGCCCCGCCGCCACCAGCATCAGCACCACCTCCGGCGCGGGCCAGTCCCAGCCGAACGGGATCGTCGCCAGCGAAAACACCGTCGCCGTCAGCGAAAAGTAGAACACGATGGCCGAGGTTTCCTCGACCGCCACCATCTTGCGGATCTGGATCTGCGCCATCGCGCGCATCACCGCCGAGGTCAGCACAAGGGCCACGCCCAGCGTCGCCGAGCCGCCCAATTCGTCCAGCGACAGGCGCGGCCAAAGCACGATCACCACGCCCATCAGGCCCAGCCCGACCGCCGACAACCGAAAAAGCCGCAGCCGTTCCCCTAGCAGCATGGCCGCCAGCAAAACCGTCATCATCGGCGCGGCAAACCCGATCGCCGTCACCTCTGGCAGAGGCAACAGGCCAAGAGCCGCAAACCCGCAGCCCATCGCCGTCACCCCGATCAGTCCGCGCCAGATGTGCAACATCGGGTTTTGCGCCTTTAACCCGGTCTTGAGGTCCCCGCGCATCGCCAGCCATGCAACGATCACCGGCATCGCAAAAAACGACCGGAAAAACACCGCCTCGCCGGTCGGCACATGCGCCGAGCTTGCCTTGATAAGCGACGCCATGACGGTGAACAAAACGACAGAGGTCAGCTTCAGCGCAATACCACGCAGCGGGGACATGAGGGCTCCTTCGGGGATGGCGCGACTGTGGCCCCGCAGGCGGCAAAGGTCAATCGGCCCCCTAGGGTCTTTGCCGGGTTTGCCGCGCCTTTAGGTGGTCTCGCGGCAATGCTTGCGAAACGCGCGCTTGAGCAGGTCCAGTTCGGCCCGCAGCAGCGCCACATCGGCGCGGATGTCTTCGTCCAGCGCCTCGCCCGCGATCACCGTAAAGCTGTCCAGAACCTCTTCGTCGCGGGCATCGCGGATCAGAACCGTCCGCACGCCGTCTCCGACGGCCTCAACCGGCACTGGCACCTCTACCACCCAGCGGTTCTTATCGGCCGTGTCGGCGACAACGACGCCATGCACCGGTCGCTCCTCGAAGCTGGCCACCACTTCGGGCGGGCGGTCATTGCCCGGCTCGGCAACCAGGAGCCCTTCCCAGACGCCATCGCGAAAGTGGGTCTTGGTCAGTGTGTAACCGCTCATTCTGATCCTTTCCCGCGCGTCACAACGCGGCCCGCCTGCGACGACTGAAGGTCAGGTCGCGCAGGATCACCTGATTCATGCGCGGCCCCTCAAAAATCAGGTCCAGCCACATCTTTTCGACCCGCTTTTCGTTGAGCCGCGTATAGGCAAGGTCGAATTCCACCTGCACTGTCTCTTCGTGCAGTGGCAATTCCCGTACCACCTGTTCCGTATTGGGCCCGTGTTTGACGTTCAGACGGGCAAAAATCTCCAACGGTTCTTCGGATTCGACGATGGTCTCGACCCGGATAAGATGCTGACGCGTCAATCCCTCGACCGAGCTTTCGGGCAGGTCCACCGCCAGCGACAGGTAAGAACCGGTGAACCCAAAGACATCCAGCTTGAGCCCAAAGGCTGCAAGATCAGCAGCGCGCGTGTTGCGGATCTGGCGCAGTGTCAATTCGGTCCTCTGGCAATCGTGATACAACGTCGCCTCACGCCCCAGTTGCGCCTTGCTCTGCACACCGACAATCCCCTTGACCGGCAGCGTGCCGCTCCAGAGTTCCGGTCGCCAAGCCCAGTCCGCGTCTTCAGGTTTTGGAAAGGACTGGTTGCCAATCATCGGCAGCGCAAGCCGCGCGTCAGCGTGATGGATCAACTCATCCAGCCGCGTCTTTAGCCGCCGCGCCTGCGTACGCTGATGACGTAATTCGGTCAGCTCTGTATTCGGCGCGTCGCGCGCGGCACGCGCCCATCGCCGCAACCCTGCCGCATAGGCCGCTTTGCCCAACCAGTCCTGCACACCTGCTCCCATGACCGTTTTGCCCGTCTCCGGTGTAGCGCCTTTGGCTCACCGAACCCGAGGGATAATTTCCAGTATGGAAACTATTGTGGCAAGTCCTGACGATTGAATAAACGACCAAGCAATCCGCCGGTCGGTTTCTGCGCCGGTGTCACGCGGCGCTGCGGGCTGGAGGCGCTCAACTGGGCAATCCGGTCCTTGACCCGCGTGATCATCGCCGCGCCCTGATCACCGGCCAAGGCGCTGCCGCGCGGCGCATACAGCGCCAGTCCGACCAGCCGGTCGCCCTGCAAAAAGGCGGCCCGCCAATAGCGCGGATCGCTGCCGTCAAACATCGCGTCGCCACCGCTGGCCAAATGCGCCGCCACACGGTCGGACGAGGTCTTGCCCGTCAGCAGTTTCGCATTTGCGGCCTGCGCCAGCGCCTTGGGCGTCGGCAAGTCGGCGCTGTCGCCGCGCGGCCCCACGGTGACCGTGACCAGCATCGGCACCACGGGCCGCCCCGCCTTGCCGCCGCTCAGGATATGACAGGACGCGATAAGCGCGAACCCCCGTTCCGGCGCCGTGCGCCGGGTCGAGGGATCAACACAGTAGCCGTCCGGCCCCGCGACGACGACATCGCCCCCCGCCAGACTGACTCGGGCCAGCGGCGGTTTGCGCGGCCCGCCAGAAGGGCCGCTGCGCGCGAAAAACGCCGTCAGCCCTTCGCGGGCCTCGGTTTCGGCCCCGTCGGGGTTCGATACAGGCGCTCCGGCCAGACATCCCGAAACCAGTAGCACGCCAACGGCGCACAGAAGATTGCGCACCGCCGACACAGGTCAGAGGTCCGCGTAGACGTGCTTTTCCTCGGCCCCACCCGGATGGGTCACGGCACCTTTGTATGTCTCGCCAACCAGCTGCGCATATTTCCAAAGCGCGCCCGAGGCATAGATCGTGTCTTTTGGACCAGCCCATGCTTCTTTGCGTTTGGCCATTTCCTCATCGCTGAGGTCGACCGAGATATCGCCGTTGACCGCGTCGATGGTGATCACATCGCCATCCTGCAGAAGGGCAATCGGACCACAGGCCGCAGCCTCAGGGCCGACGTGACCGACGCAAAAACCACGAGTCGCGCCAGAGAAACGACCGTCGGTGATCAAAGCCACCTTCTTTCCCATGCCCTGACCGGACAGTGCTGCGGTGGTCGCCAGCATTTCACGCATGCCGGGACCGCCTGCGGGGCCTTCGTTGCGGATCACCAGAACCTCGCCCTCTTTGTAAGAGCGTGCTTTGACCGCCTCAAAGGCGTCTTCTTCACATTCAAAAACGCGCGCGGGGCCGGTAAAGACCTGTTCCTCGGCGCTCATACCCGCGACCTTGACGATGGCCCCCTGCGGGGCAAGGTTGCCCTTCAGGCCGACAACGCCGCCTGTCTTGGTGATCGGCGTTTCGATGGGATAGATGACCTTGCCGTCCGCCTCGCGTTCGATCATGTCCAGTTCTTCGCCGATGGCACGGCCCGAGGCGGTCATGCAATCCTCGTGGATCAGTCCTGCCTTGCGCAGTTCCTTCATCACGACCGGCACGCCCCCTGCCTCATACAGGTCCTTGGCCACGTATTGGCCGCCGGGCTTGAGGTCGACGAAATAGGGCGTGTCTTTAAAGATGTCGCAGACATCCTCAAGGAGGAATTCCAGACCGGCCTCATGGGCGATGGCAGGCAGGTGCAGACCGGCGTTGGTCGATCCGCCGGTACAGGCCACAACGCGCGCCGCGTTCTCAAGGCTTTTCAGCGTCACGACGTCCCGCGCGCGGATGTTCTTTTCCAGCAGGTTCATCACCGCGATACCAGAGGCGGTCGCGTATTGATCACGGCTTTCATAAGGCGCGGGCGCGCCGGATGAGTTCATCAGAGCAAGGCCAATCGCCTCAGAGACGCAGGCCATGGTGTTCGCGGTGAATTGACCGCCACAGGCACCGGCCGACGGGCAGGCAACCTTTTCCAGCGCAGCCAGTTCCTCGTCCGAATTGGCTCCTGCCTGATGGCGGCCCACGGCCTCGAACACGTCCTGAACGGTCACGTCTTTGCCATTGAACCGGCCCGGCATGATCGAACCACCGTAGATGAAGACCGACGGCGTGTTCAGGCGCACCATCGCCATCATCATCCCCGGCAGCGACTTGTCGCAGCCCGCCAGTCCGACGATGGCATCATAGCAATGGCCACGCATGGTCAGTTCGACCGTGTCGGCAATCGCCTCACGTGATGCCAGCGAAGAGCGCATGCCCTCATGTCCCATGGCGATCCCGTCGGTCACGGTGATGGTGGTAAATTCGCGAGGTGTGCCAGAGGCTTCTTTGACGCCCAGTTTGACCGCCTGCGCCTGCCGGTTCAGCGAGATGTTGCAAGGCGCGGCCTCGTTCCAGCAGGTCGCCACGCCGATCAGCGGCTGGTGGATCTCATCCTCTGTCATGCCCATCGCGTAGTAATAGGACCGGTGCGGCGCGCGCGCCGGCCCCTCTGTCACGTGTCGGCTGGGCAGTTTTGACTTGTCGAATGGACGCTTGAGCATCGGATTAGCTCCTCCCGCAGAATGGCTTTTCCTTGGAATAGCGAAGCGGCATAACCTGCACAAGCGCCAAGCGCGACATGGTATACCAGCGTATCAGGCTTGGCGGTTCAGCCGTTTTCGATATCATCAAAAGAAGTGGCAAGGCGCGCCTTGAAACGTCTTCTCTGCCGAAACACCCATTTTCCCTCCCCGCAGGCACCCGCCCCGCAACGAGCGGCGCCCACCGTCACCCGGATCCGATCAACGCGCCCGCGGCAAAGACGAGTGCGCCGCCCAGAACCACCTGAAAGGCCGCGCGCAGGAACGGGGTTTCCATGAACTTGTTCTGGATCCATGCAATGGCCCAAAGCTCGATAAACACAATGATCAGCGCGATGGTCGTCGCAGTCCAGAAATGCGGGATTAGATAGGGCAGTGCGTGCCCCAATCCGCCCACCGTCGTCATCACTCCCGCGGCAATCCCGCGCTTGAAGGGAGAGCCGCGCCCCGACAATTCGCCATCGTCCGATGCCGCTTCGGTGAAACCCATGGAAATACCCGCCCCGACAGAGGCGGCAAGCCCGACCAGAAACGTGGTCCAGGGGTCATGCGTGGCAAAGGCGGTGGCAAAGATTGGCGCAAGGGTCGACACCGAACCGTCCATCAATCCCGCCAGCCCCGGCTGCACCCATGTCAGCAGGAACTGCCGCTTGGCGCGGTCATCCTCACCGGCGCGGGCCTCCTCACCCAGATGCTTCTCTTCCAGCTTGTGCGCGGCATCCTGATGCCGCGCCTCCATCGCCGCAAGATCGCCTAACAGCTTGCGCGTATCTGCATCCTGCGCGTTCTGCGCCGCCATGTGATAGAACCGTTCGGCCTCGCGCTCCATGTTCTCGGCTTCTTCGCGGATACGGTCCAACGAGAGGGTCTCGGCCAGCCAGACAGGGCGGCGGGCATAGAAGCCCGCCACATGCTCGCGGCGGATCAGCGGTATGACCTCGCCGAAACGGGTCCGGTGCAGGTCGATCAACGCGCGCCGGTGGCCGTCCTCTTCGCCCGCCATGCCTTCAAAGATTTTTGCGGTGTCGGGATACTCCGCCCTCAGGCGCTCGGCATAGCCGCGATAAATGCGAGCATCGTCCTCTTCTGACGAGATCGCCAGCGCCAGAACCTCTTGTTCACTCAGGTCCCGGAACCGGCGACGACTTCCCATATACAGCATGGTCACATCCCTCTTTAGAATGGTTCCAAACTATGTGGCCACCGCAAAACCTCAAGCCCGTATTCCCGAACTTGTTCATTCTGCCGCAGGTGCACGAACCGGTCTTGCATTCCTGCCTATCATCGCCCAATTTCAAACTGAACGGTTCAGTTCATTAATCTGATGGAGCATAACATGATCCGCACTCTTCTGCCTCTCGTCACCGCCTGCGCCCTGATCGCCGGACCGGCGCTTGCCGATGTCGGCCCGGTCTTTTTGCCGGACCTCACTTTCCCCACCCCGCCTTCGCAACCGGACACATCCACCCAAGGCTGCGCAACCCTGCGTCCTTGTACATGACGCTGCGCATTTCTTGCCCAAACTGAACCGGGCGGTTTATAACTGCCCGGTAAGGGGAGGGCTGAAATGTCCACACAGGCGACCGTCCGCAAGGGACGCAAATTCGACCAGGTCATCGACGGCGCGCGCAACATTTTCCTGCGTGACGGGTTTGAGGGGGCCAGCGTCGATGAGATTGCCCGCGAGGCGGGTGTCTCCAAGGCGACGCTCTACAGCTACTTCCCGGACAAGCGTCTGCTGTTCATCGAGGTCGCCAGCGCGCAATGCGGACGGCAAGCCGATGAGGCCGTGCTGTCCATAGATATGTCACGCCCCCCGCGCGAGGTTCTGTCGCAGGCCGGACGCAAGTTTCTGAGCTTTCTCTACTCCGAGATGGGGCAACGCATCTTCAAGATCTGCCTGTCCGAATCCGAACGCTTTCCAGACCTGGGCCGCCAGTTCTACCAAAGCGGTCCGATGATCATGCGCCGGGTGATGACCGACTATCTGTCAGCCGCCCGCGACCGCGAAGAGTTGCGGATAAACGACATCGACCTTGCGGCGGATCAGTTCGCTGAATTGTGCAAGGCCGATCTCTGGCCCAAGGCGCTGTTCGGTATCCAGACCAGCTTTACTGACGCGGAAATCGCGCGGGTTGTGGATGGCGCTGTCGACACCTTCATGGCACGTTACGGCGCATGACAAGCGCCCCGGCGGGCGCGCTGGGGAGAATTGATGAAGACCGTATCCGAGAATAGCTGCTTTGGCGGGACGCAAGGCGTGTACACCCATGCATCGCAAGCCTGCGCCTGCGACATGACTTTTGGCCTCTTCCTGCCCGAAGAGGCATCTTACGTGCCGGTGCCAGTGCTGTGGTATCTGTCGGGCCTGACCTGCACCCATGAAAACGCGATGGTCAAAGCGGGCGCACAGGGCTGGGCCGCCGAACAGGGCATTGCGCTGATCTTCCCCGACACCTCGCCGCGCGGCGAGGACGTGGCCGATGATGAGGCTTATGATCTGGGCAAAGGCGCCGGGTTCTACGTCAACGCCACACAGGACCCGTGGAAACCGCATTTCCGGATGTGGGACTACATAGCCGATGAACTGCCCGCGCTGGTTGGTGAACACTTTGCACTCGACATGGACCGACAAGCGATCACCGGCCATTCCATGGGGGGCCACGGCGCGCTGACTCTGGCGATGAACTTGCCGGGACGCTTTGCCTCTGTGTCGGCCTTTGCGCCCATCGCGCACCCGACCACCAGCGACTGGGGCCGCAAACAACTGGGCGCTTATCTGGGTGCGGACGAGTCTGCATGGGCCGCACATGACGCAACTCTGCTGATGCGCGAAAAGGGCTTTGACGGGCCGGTGCTGATCGACCAAGGCGGCAGCGACCAGTTCCTTGACCTGCTCAAGCCTGAGGCACTGTCAGAGGCCATGGCCGCCCGCCGTCAGGACGGCGTGTTCCGGATGCAAAAAGGCTATGATCACAGCTACTTCTTCGTCTCGACCTTCATCGAGGACCACGTGGCCTTTCACGCCGAGGCGCTTCATGCGTGACCCCGTCCTGGCCCTGCGCCGGGACCTTAACCCGATAGGCTCCGGGCCACGCCCGGGGCGCGTGCCGCAATGACCCTCTTCATTGATGCCGACGCCTGCCCGGTCAAAGCCGAGGCCGAAACCGTCGCCACCCGGCACAAGGTGCCGATGATCCTTGTCGCCAATGGTGGCTTGCGCCCACCACGCAACCCGCTGGTGACGTTGCAGATCGTCCCGGACGGGCCAGACGTGGCCGACATGTGGATCGCAGACCGCGCGGGCAAGGGGGACGTGGTCATCACCGCCGACATCCCGCTGGCCGCAAAATGCGTGGCGGCGGGTGCGCTGGTGCTGCGCCATGACGGCAGCGCGCTGACAGAGGCAAACATCGGCCAGCAACTGGCCATGCGCGATCTGATGTCCGACCTGCGCGCTGCTGACCCCTTTCGCCAAGGCTCTGGCAAGGGGTTTACAAAGGCCGACCGCAGCCGTTTTCTCGACGCGCTGGAACGGACCCTCAGGCAGGCAGGAAAGACGGTATGACCATAAAGGCGGTGATCTTTGACATCGGTAACGTGTTGATCGAATGGCAACCGGAACGCTATTACGACGCCAAGGTCGGCGAGGACCGCCGCCGCGCCATGTTTGCCCAGCTTGACCTGCACGGCATGAACGACATCATCGACCGGGGCGGCGATTTCAAGCAAACGATCTATGACTGGGCCGACAAGACGCCGGAATGGGCAGAGGAAATCCGCCTCTGGCACGACGACTGGCTGGAGATGGCGAAACCGGCGATCCCCCGCTCTGTCCGACTACTGCGCGCGTTGAGGGCGCAAGGCACGCCGGTCCATGCGCTGACCAACTTTGGCATCGGCACTTGGGCCATCGCCACCCCGGCCTATGACTTTCTCAACGAATTCGACCACACCTTTGTCAGCGGCCACATGGGCGTCATCAAGCCAGAGGCCCGCATCTACGAAATGGTCGAAGAGCAACTGAACCTCCCCGGTGAGGCGCTGATCTTTGCCGATGACCGTCTGGACAACATCAAGGCCGCCGAGGCGCGCGGCTGGCACACGCATCATTTCACCGGCGCGGACGGCTGGGCGCGGCGGCTGGTGGACGAGGGACTGCTGACCGAGGAGCAAGCGGTATGACCACCTTCATTCCCTTTGAGGAGGGCGAAAAGAACCTCGACTGGCTGGCGCTCTGCCGCGCCTTTGATGTGGGGCACCAGTTGCCCAAGGCCGAAATTGCCGATGTGTTCCTCTATCGGGGCAAGGACACGCTGCTGAACCGGTCTGCATGGATCGACGGGTTGGGGCTGGCGGTCAAGGCGGCCACGGTCTTTCCGGGCAATCCGGCCAAGGGCAAGCCGATGATCGGTGGCGCGGTGAACCTGTTCGACGATACGGACGGCAGCCTTGCAGCGGTGGTGGATTTCCACCTTGTGACCAAGTGGAAGACAGCCGGCGATAGCCTTTGTGCGGCGTTGAAGCTGGCCCGCCCCGACAGCAAACACATCCTGATTGTCGGCGCTGGAACTGTCGGCACCGCGCTGCACGCGGCCTATGCGGCAGGCTTCCCCGATGCCAAATTCACCGTCTGGAACCGCACGCCCGACAAGGCCCGCGCCTTTGCCGAGCTACATGGCATCGACTGGGCGGAGGATCTCGAATCCGCTGTGCGCGCCGCCGATATCGTCACCTCCGCTACCATGTCGACTGATCCGCTCCTCAAGGGCGACTGGTTCCAACCCGGCCAGCACATCGACCTGATCGGCGCGTACCGCCCCGACATGCGCGAGGCGGACGATACTGCCCTGACCCGCGCCCGCCTTTTCGTGGACAGCTACGACACCACCTTGGGCCATATCGGAGAGCTGAAAATCCCGCTGGCCGACGGCGTCATCACGCAATCCGACGTACTGGCTGACTACTACACGCCCGATGCCATGCGCCGCACCAGCGAGGACGAGATCACCCTGTTCAAGAACGGCGGCGGCGCGCATCTGGATCTGATGTGCGCGCGCTATATCCTCGACGCCTGGCAAGGGGCATGAGCCTGCTAGGCAGCGCGCTGACCCTTGTCGCCCTCGGCGCAGCCGCATTGCCCGCCTATCGCGAAATCCGCCGCAAATCCATTAAAGACCTGCGCGCCGCCGCCCCCGGCGAGCTCGCCGACCTTTCGCAGGGTCGCACCCATTTTCAATGGCATGGACCACAGGATGCCCCCGTCGTCGTCTGCATCCACGGGCTCACCACCCCGTCCTTCGTGTGGGAGGGGCTGACCCCACATCTGATCAACAGCGGCGTGCAAGTCCTGAGTTATGACCTCTACGGGCGCGGCTATTCCGACGCCCCGCGCGGCCTGCAATCGCCTGCCTTTTTCACCCGGCAACTGTCGGACCTGCTGGATCATGAGGGCATCGACGTGCCCGTCACCCTGATCGGCTATTCCATGGGCGGCGCAATCGCCACCAGCTTTGCCGCCGCAAACCCGGACCGCACCCATCGCCTGATTCTGATCGCACCTGCGGGTATGGGCCATGACCTTGGGCCCTTGGCTCGCTTCACGGTAGACGTGCCTATCTTGGGCGACTGGGCCTTCCACATGGGGTATCCGAACCAGTTCCGCAGCGGGATCGCGTCCGAACGTGCCCTGCCCTCTTCGGTCGACAACATCGGCGACCGGCAAGCCGCGCAACTGGACCGGCGCGGTTTTGTCCGCTCTGTTCTGTCCTCCCTGCGGGGCCAACTGCGCACCCCGCTAGAGGAAGATCACCGCCGGATCGCCGCCACGGGCCTGCCGGTTACCGCCATCTGGGCACGCGACGACAAGGTCATTCCGATCCGCGCCATGGGCACGCTTGCGCAATGGAGCCGCAATGCCCGCCAAGAGGTCATAGCCGGGGCGGGCCACGGCCTTCCCTATACCCACACAGCGGACCTTGCGCGCGCATTAACCGCCTGAAGACGCGCCCGGTTTCTTCTGTCCAGAAATATCGCGGGGGGGTCGACCGCAGGGAGACGGAGGTCATGCTGAAAGCATGCCTGGGGCATGACGCCCCCTTTACGCCGGAACGGCAACCACCGGCGAGCGGTTCTCACGGATCGGCAGATGCACCAGCGCGCTCAGCGCGCCGACCCCCACGCCAATCCACCACACAAACGAATAATCCCCGGACACGTCATACAACCGGCCGCCCAGCCAGACGCCCAGAAAGCCGCCGATCTGATGGCTCAGGAACACCACGCCATAGAGCGTGCCCATGTAACGCAACCCGTACAGATGCGCGACCAACCCCGAGGTCAGCGGCACCGTGGCCAGCCATAGCGAGCCCATCACCGCCGAAAAGACCAACACGCTGGTCGGTGTGATCGGCATCAGGATAAAGGCAGCCGCCGCCAGAGTCCGCGCCGTGTAGATCCCTGCCAGCAGGTATTTCTTGGTGAACCGCGACCCCAACCAACCCGCCGTCAACGTCCCGACGATATTGAACAGCCCGATCAAAGCTATCGACACCGCCCCGAGGGCCGAGGTCGTCGTCACCCCGATGGAATGCAGGATGCCCCCCGCCGCGATAGGGCCGCACATCTCGGTTACGAAAGCCGGGAAATGCGCGGTGATGAAGGCAAGCTGATAGCCGCAGGAAAAGAAACCGATGAAGATCAGCGAAAATGACGGGTCGCGGAACGCACGGCCAAGGATAACCCCCATGCTCTCCTCGATCTCGATCTTGGACGCGACAGGCGCGCGCATCAACGGCAAGGTGACCAGCATCGCAAGGATCGCCCCGGCAAAGATGAAAAAGACATACTGCCAGCTCATCGTTGACAGCAGTGCTTCTGCCACCGGTGCGCCGATGACCTGACCCGCGCTGCCCGCCGCCGTAGCGATGGCCAGCGACATGGACCTGTTCTCGGCGCTCGACGCGCGCCCGACCACGGCCAAGATCACGCCAAAGCCGGTGCCCGCGATGCCGAAGCCCACCAGAACTTCCCAAGCCTGCATGGAAAACGGGTCCACCGAAAGGCCCGACATCACCAGACCCACGGCGTAGAGCAAAGCGCCCAGCACAATGGCCATCCGGTCGCCCAGTTTCTCGGCGAACGCCCCGAACAACGGCTGTCCGATGCCCCAGGCAAGGTTCTGGATCGCAATCGCCAGACTGAACTCGGCCCGCGCCCAGCCGAATTCCTCGGCAATCGGAATCTGAAACACGCCAAAGCTCGCCCGGACGGCAAAGCTCACCATGATGATGAAACACCCGACGATCAGGACAGGCGTAAACAGGGGGGCACGGGTCGACATGGCGAAACACTCCGGAACTGCGCCGCGCAGGTTTGCCGCGCCAAGCCAAAGCCGTCAAACGGGAATGGCTGATGGGTCAGTTCACATTTACTTATGCATCGCCGCGCCATCCGGCCTGCAGTGCACCGCCGGTCAGGTGATCCACCAGATCCTCGGCGCGCAGGCCGGGGTCTTCTTCGTCGCTGGCAATCCGGGACAGGGCCTTGCTGCGCGCGGCGGCAGGAGTGTTTTCAAAGGAAATCCCCACTTCACCCTCGCCTTCGCAAAAGGCCGGCAGGCGCAGAAGCGGTGTCAGATCGCCAACCTGCGTCCCGGTGATGTCCAATACCGCAAGATCGGGCAGACCGGCCAGAGGCGACAGGTCGCTGACCTCTGTGCCGCGCAAGGACAGCTGACGCAGGCCAATGCAGTCCTTGAGCGGCGACAGGTCCGTGACCCCGGTGTGATTCAGCCACAACTCGCGCAACCGCCCCATGCCCGCCAGCGGCGACAGGTCCGACACCCCCGACCCTTCCAGAAACAGATGCCGCAGTGCGGTCATGCCCTTGAGCGCGGAAAGGTCCGTGACCGCCGTGCCGCGCAGGTCCAGCTTTTCCAGCCGCGTCAGCGGGGCAAGCGGGCCAAGGTCCGATACATGCGTGCCCTCCAGATCCAGCCATGTCATCCAGTCCAGCCGCCCGATCTGTTCGGGCAAGCGGCGCAGGAGTTCATTGCTTTCAAGGTAGAGGAAGGACATGCCGTCACGCCGGTTCATCTTGACCGACAGGATCATCTCTTGGACCTCTGCCACCAGCGCCGCCTCGTTGTCGCCCTGCGCCATGCGCCCGCTCCTGTTGTCCGATCCGCAAAATGACACGCCGACCGGGACGGCACAAGCACACCTGTCACGCCGCCACTACACAAGGCCGCGCGCATTGGGTATGCGAACGCATGCCAAACGTCATCGACCTCTACGAATCCCGTGTCGCCGCCGGAAAGATCAAGCCCGACGAGGCGCAAACCACCGTCCTGCCCGAGTTTGAGCGCCTGCGCGCCGAACTGGCACAGCCGCAGAAGCGCGGCTTTTTCCGGCGCAGCGTTGAAGCGCCCAAGGGGCTGTACCTTTGGGGCGGCGTCGGGCGCGGCAAATCCATGTTGATGGATCTCTTTGTGGAAACTCTGGATGTGCCCGCCCGTCGGGTGCACTTTCACGCCTTCATGCAAGAGGTGCAGGGTCGGATTCACACCCTGCGAGGCGAAGGGGCCGAAGACCCGATCAAACCCGTCGCCAAGGACATCAGCGATGCGGTGCGCCTGTTGGCTTTTGACGAAATGCAGATCACCGATATCGCCGACGCCATGATTGTCGGCCGCCTGTTTCAAGCGCTGTTCGAGGGCGGCACCACCGTTGTCACCACGTCGAACCGAGTTCCGGACGATCTGTACAAGGACGGATTGAACCGACAGTTGTTCCTGCCCTTCATCGGCCTGCTGAAAGACCGCATGGTGGTGCGCGAACTGGCCTCTGAACGCGATCACCGGCAGGACCGCCTTGCCGGAGCGCAGGTCTATTTCAGCCCCGCCAATCCTGAGGCGCGCGCGCAGATTGACACCCTTTGGGAAGAACTGACACACGGGCTGGAAGAGACCCTGATCCTGCATGTCAAAGGTCGCGAGGTCGAACTGCCCCGCTATCACAACGGCGTCGCGCGCGCGGACTTCTTTGACCTTTGCGGGCGGATGCTGGGCCCCGCCGACTATCTCAAACTGGCCGAAAGCGTCCGGGTTCTGATCCTGGAGAATATCCCGCAACTGTCGCGCCGCAATTTCAACGAAGCACGGCGCTTTGTCACCCTGATCGACACTCTGTATGAGGCGCGGGTCAAACTGATTGCCTCTGCCGCCGCCCTGCCAGAAATGCTGTATGTCGAGGGCGAGGGAAGTTTTGAATTCGAACGCACCGCCTCGCGCCTGCGCGAGATGCAGGCCGCTGACTGGGCGGTCGATGCCGGCTAACCCCGGACGGCCAGCCAAAAAAAGGGGACCCCGAAGGATCCCCAGATGCTGCTGCTCGTTAAGGCTTTGCTGCCCGTGTTAATTCAGGTCCGGAATGCGCAGGGTCATGCCCGCGCGCAGGTCCGATGGATCGTCCATGAGGCCGCGATTGGCCTCTAGAATCTCAAGATATGCAACTGTCGTGCCGTAAAACCGAAAGGCGACGCCCGGCAGACTGTCCCCCGGCTGTACCGTGTAGCTGCGCCCGGCAAAGGTGCTCTGAGGGGCGCTTTTTTGCACGCGAACTGGGTCGGATGGCGCTTTTGAGACGATCACCGGCGCTGTCCTTGCCTGCGCCGGTTTCTTCATCTCCTCGACAATGCCGTAGCTCATCGCCCTCAGAATGTTCATCACATCGTCGCCGTCGGCACTTAGCGGCGGCTCTGCTGGTGCGGGTGTCGCGACCCGCGTCGGTCGCGCTTTGGGGCGCAACGAACGCGAAACAGCCGTCAGCGACGCCACGACTTGTTTTGCCGGTTCGGGGCGCTTCGACAGGCGGGTATCAGAGGACGGCGCAAGAAGTATGGTCGCGGGTTGCAGGCTCAGCGTATCCGGTCGCGCGCGGCTGACTTCTTCGGTGCGGTCCGGCTGGGGCGTCTCTCCGACCGACCACAACAGCGCGGCAGTAGACGCGATGAACCCGACAGTCAGAACGGTGAGCCGGATCATGCAAACCTCCCGCACGTCAGAAGGGTGCACGCCCGTCGAATGGCGCCGCACAAAGTTGTCACGCTGAATGTCCCCCAAGAGCCGCACCGTGATTGTGGCAGATGCGCGTGCTCTGCTTGAATATAGGCGAATCACCGCTGGTGCGTCAACATATGGTGGTGACGTCAAGCCATATTTAATTTTGGGAAGTGCCGGCCCAGATCTAGCGCCTTAATCTTGCGGCAAAATCAGGCTTTGACCGGGGCGCAGATCGTCTGGCCGCCGTAGCACTGACTGGTTTGCAGCAAAGAGCGGCCCGGTCATATTGACGTCGCCGTAGATCCGCTCGGCAATGGACACCAGACTGTCACCGGGCTGAACGACATAGACGCCAGACCCCGGAGTCCTTGCTTCAGGGGCCGTTCCCGACCCGCTCAACGAGCGCCGCACAATGGTATGCAACAAACTGCCCGGCTGACCCGGCGCGCTGTCGCGCCCGGTGGCCTGATTGAGATCGGACAGCGCGTCCCAGGTCATCCGGCGCATTTCCGCATCGTCGAGGCTGACAGGCGCACCGGCGACCCGTCCGGGTACAGGCGGTGCACTGCGGGTCACGGGCGCAAGCCCCGCTGGATAACCCAGCCCCCGATCCGCCGGTTCAGCGGCCAGCCCAGGCGGAACCGGAACGACAACCGCCGCAGGTTCGGCGCGCGTGACCGGGTCCGGCGCGGACCGCTCTGCCGAACGGCGAAAAGCCCCCGGTTGCACCACCAAAAGCGCGACAGTCACCGCGACAAAGCCAAACGCCAGAAGTACCATCCTGATCATTACACCACCCTATCGCTCACAACCCGCCGGCTACGGTCAGGCCCAGCGCGCGCCAACTGTCCAGCCCGCCCCGGTAATACTTCAACTTCGTGGCGGGATATCCGGTCTCCAGCAGTCGACGTAGCGCGGCGGGCGCTTCTTCGTCATCTGCACCAGCCCCGAAGAAAACCAAATCGAACGCCCCGGCGTGATCGCCGTGCCGGACCCCAAGCGCGGTCAACAGATCGTCACGATACGGATTGTCGGACCGAAGGGTCGTGGCCGGCAGGTTGACCGCACCGGGCAGGGTCGCCGCGGCATAGTCGTCAGGCAGACGGGCATCGACAAGCAGGCCCTGCCCACCCCCGACAAAGACCTCAAGAAACTCCAGAACTTCCAATTCCCCGACCGTCCCCACACCCGGCGCCGCCAACATCGGCTGGACACACCGCGGCGGACACGCCACGCCAGAGCGGCTGATCTTGAGCGTTTGACCGTTTAGTGAAAGCGAAAAACTGGGCCGCTCTTCGGTGATATGGCTGGACTGCGCAAACGCGGGACCCCCGACGAGGCACGCCATGGCGCAGCCTAGGGTCAAAACAAGACCATTCCACATCTGCTCGTCCTCCGGGCGCCGATCTGGCGATCGCCTCTTATCGTTGCCACGAAATATAGGGCAGAGTTGGCGAATCAGTCAATAAGCCCCGGCGCAAACATCCCGCCGAGGCATGCGCCCAAGGCGCGCAGGCTGTCAGACGAGCCCACGCAGCACATGCCCTGCAAGGTAAAGCGATCCGCAGATCAGCACGCGCGCCTCTGGACCCTGTGCGACAATCGCCGTCAGGGCCGCCTGCAGATCGTCAGCCTCGTGGGCGTCATGGCCCACTTCGCGCGCCAGCCGCGCGGTCTCTGACGCGGGCAGCGTATTCGCCTCACCGGGGATGGACACGGCGGTCAGGCTGTCGGCGACCTGCGCCAAGGGCCGCAGAAATCCGCGCGCATCCTTGGTGTTCAGCATACCGCAGATCAGATGCGTGGGCCGTTTGGGCAGCCCCGCCAGATGCACGGTCAGCGCCTCTCCGGCGGCAGGGTTGTGACCGCCATCCAACCACAGCTCGACACCCGGCGCAGCCTCTGCCAACGGACCAGAGCGCAGCCGTTGCATCCGCGCGGGCCAGTCGGCGTCGGTCATTGCGCCCTCAAACGCGCGCTCCCCCAACCCCAGATGCCGCAGCACCGCTAGCGCGGCCCCCGCATTCTGCAACTGGTGCGCGCCGGGCAACACCGGCAAGGGCAGGTCCAGCAGCCCGGTCTCATCCTGAAACACGAGCCGGCCGCGCTCTTCCCAGACATGCCACTGCTGACCATGCGCCAGCAACGGCGCGCCCAGCGCCGCCGCGCGCGCCTCGATCACCTGCATCGCCTCATCCGGTTGCGGCGCGACCACACAGGGCACGCCCCGCTTCAGGATACCCGCCTTTTCACCCGCAATCAGCGCCAGAGTATCGCCAAGGTACTGTTCATGATCCATCGAGATCGGTGTGATCACCGTCGCCGCAGGGCGCGCCATCACGTTGGTCGCGTCCAGACGCCCGCCCAGTCCGGTTTCCAGCAGCACGTAGTCCGCTGGCACCCGGCTCATCGCCAGCAGCGCCGCACAGGTGGTTATCTCAAAATAGGTAATGGACTCGGGGCCATTGGCGACGACGCATTCGTCCAACACCGCCTCCAGCGCCGCTTCGGAGATCAACGCGCCCGCCAGCCGGATACGCTCATGGAACCGGGCCAGATGCGGCGAGGTATAGGCGTGGCAGGTCAGCCCCGCCGCCTCGATCCCCGCGCGGATCATCGCCTGCGTCGATCCCTTGCCATTGGTTCCCGCCAGATGGATCACCGGAGGCAGCTTGCGCTCTGGATGATCCAGCGCCTCAAGCAGACGCCAGACCCGGTCCAGCGTGAGATCGATGATCTTGGGATGCAACGCCATCATACGTTGCAACAGCAGGTCGGACCCGCGCGCCTCTGCGCTCATGCCCTGCACCCCTTCGAAATGGCGAAGTTCACTTCGCGGTGTCGTCCAGCGCCGCGTTCGGCTCGGCTTTGATCTCTTCAGGTCCCGGAGGCGGCAGGTCGCCCCATGTGGCGGGCGGCATCTGCATCAGCATCCGGGTGATGACGATCAGTTCTTCACGCATCTTGCGGCGGTCGGTGACGCGGTCCAGCATTCCGTGTTCCAGCAGATACTCCGCCCGCTGGAACCCTTCGGGCAGCTTTTCGCGGATCGTCTGCTCGATCACGCGGGGCCCCGCGAAACAGATCAGCGCGTTGGGTTCGGCAATCTGCACATCGCCCAACATGGCATAGGACGCGGTCACACCGCCGGTCGTCGGATGGGTCAGCACCACGATATACGGCAGCCCCGCCTCTTTGAGCATCTGCACTGCGACGGTCGTGCGCGGCATCTGCATCAGGGACAGAATGCCCTCCTGCATCCGCGCCCCCCCGGCGGCGGAAAACAGCACCAGCGGGCGACCCAGTTTGACCGCCTCCTGCGCGGCGGCGATGATCGCGTTGCCGACATACATCCCCATGGACCCGCCCATAAAGCTGAAGTCCTGCGCCGCCGCCACGATGGGCGTTCGGCCGATCTCGCCAGCGGCGACCAGCATCGCCTCTTTCTCATGCGTCGACTTCTGCGCTGTCTTCATCCGGTCAGGATATCGCTTTTGATCGCGGAAATGCAGCGGGTCGGCCAGCGGCTCGGGCACGGCCAGTTCGGTAAACACCCCACCGTCAAAGAGCGCCAGAAACCTGTCACGCGGCGTGATGTGCATGTGATGTCCGCAATTGGTGCAGACATTCAGGTTATCGCTGATCTCGCGGTGAAACAGCATCGTGCCGCAGTCGTCGCATTTGGACCACAGGTTCTCGGGGACCTCCCGGCGTGAGAAGATCGAGTTGATCCGGGGGCGGACGTAGTTGGTGATCCAGTTCATGAGCGGCCTGCGCAAGTTCCAAGATGGCCGAGAGATAGGCAAGCCGCACTGGAAATGCAATCAACCAAGGACGCACGCCCCCGGCTTCTTCTGTCTGAGAATATCGCGGGGGAGTCGACCAATGGGCGGCGGCGGGCATGCCGCAAGCATGCCTCTGGCATGACGCCCCCATGCGCGCTCAGAGCCGCAGCGCCAGCCGTGCCGTCAGCCAACTAACCCCGATCATCGCCAGATCCAGCGGCAAAAACGCCGCGATGGCCTCTGTATCGCCGGGTCCGAACGGCAGTTGTCGTAACGCCAGACCCGACATATCCCCGCCCAGTGAGACCAGCGCGAACACCATGACATTGTTCACGAAATGCAGCGCCACCGCCGCACCCAGGCTGCCTGACCGCGCCGTCAGATCGGCTGCGGCCAACCCGAAAAGCACGCTCCACCCCGCCACCATCAGGGCATTGTCGCCGTAAACGCCGGGCATGTAATGTCCCAGACCAAAGGCCAGCGATGGCAACCCCAACCAAATCGCCGGGTGTCGCACCCGCGCCGCCAGTTGCGATTGGAAATAGCCGCGAAAGAACACTTCTTCTGCGCCGGTCTGGATGAAAACCACCACCAGCGTCACTGGCAAAAACAACAACCAAGTATTCACCGGCAGCCCCGGCTGCGTCGATGACAGGAAATCCCACGGCGGCAAAGCCAGAACCGCCGCGTTCAGCACCACCAGCGCGCCAGTCACACGCAGGAAATCCCACCGGAACAACCGCCATGGCCCCAGCAGGCTCAAACCTCGACGATCGTGCAGCATCTGCGCCACCATCACCGCCCCCACACCCAGCGCCCCGGTCAGCAGCAGCACCAGCAGCAGGCTTCCCGGTGTGGTGCCGGTCTGTAGCCCCGCCAGCAGAGTCAGATAGGCACCGCCCTCCATCACGCTGCCCAGCAGCGCAATGATTCCCCGCGCCAGCCCGAACCAGATCACGATACACAGCACCAGGCCCAGAGCCAGACGCCATAACTCGGCGCGCGGCTCTGCAGGGGCCGTCATGATCTGGTGGCGTTTATAGCTCATGCAGTGGGGCGTTCCGAACGAGACGAGGTTTCGCGGAGGACCTGAGCACAACTTCTGACCAATGTCATGCCTGCCGCAACGCCTGTCTGGTACACCAGCGCAGGTAGTCGCGGCAGATAGTGCGCCGCCTCATGCATCAGGATCGCCGTTCTCAGCTGGCGCGACCCGATCACTAAAAGTGCCAGCAGAAAGGTCCCCCCGCTCGGCCGCCACACAAACGCGACTGCCACGCCCCCCTGCAATACAGATCCAGCGCCGCTCCCAAAGGTCAGAGCAGGTCGAGAGGCTGCGAAACTCGTCGCGCTTTAAAAAGGCAGTTCCCGGCGTCATGGCATGATGATCCGGGCCTAAGGGGGCCGCTGTCAACGACGGCTCGGCGTTGACGCCACCGTCGCCCATGCTACGACATGGCCATGCTGGACATCTTCCTGAAGACCGTACCCTTTTTCTGCCTGATCGCGCTGGGCTACGGCGCGGCAAAGACGCGATTCTTCTCCGAAGAGGCCAGCGCCAGCCTAACGAAGTTCGTCTTCTACTTTGCCCTGTCGGCAATGCTGTTCCGCTTTTCCGCCAACCTGCGCTTTGACGAGATTTTTGAGCCGCGCCTCGCCGCTGCCTATCTCTGGGGCACCGCCTTTACATGGGGTCTGGGCATGGCGGTCGCCTTTCTGCGCGGGCTGGACCTGTCCACCGCGTCGATCGAGGCGCAATGCGCCGCCATCGGCAATACCGGCTTTCTCGGCGTGCCGATGCTGGCGCTTCTGCTGGGGCAAGAGGCAGTCGGGCCGATCATCCTGATCCTGTCCATCGACCTGATCGTGTTTTCCTCACTGCTGACGTTGATGGTGACAGGCGCGCGCGAAGGGCGCATGCATATTGGCATCCTGCGCAAACTGTTGGCCGGACTACTCAAGAACCCGATGATCGTCTCTATCGGATTGGGTCTCACGGTCTCTGCCAGCGGCCTGCCCGTGCCCGAGGCCGCCAACAGCTTTCTCACCACGCTGGGCAATGCCGCGACCCCCGGTGCGCTGTTTGCCATTGGCGCATCGCTGGCGTCGAAATCCGCCGAGCGTATCCAGATCGCCGCTTGGCTGAGCTTTGCAAAGCTGGTTCTGCATCCGCTGTTCGTTGGCCTTGGGGTCTATGTCTTCTTCCCGGTCGATGCTTATCGGGCCGCCGTCGCCGTTTCGGCCGCCGCCCTGCCGGTGGCAGGCAACGTGTTTATCCTTGCCCAGCACTACGGCATCGCCCCGCAACGCGTCTCCGCCTCGATCCTGATCTCCACCGCCGTCAGCATCCTGACCGTCAGTGCGGTGATCGCGACAGTGACAGGCTGGATCGACTGACCGGCAGCGACGCGAGCGTAGGGTGGGTTTTCAACCCACCGCACCTCAGTCGACCCGCCGCACCAACAGCTGGTTGCCCGTTGAACTGCGTTTGGTCTCGAACACCTTCAGCTCGGCCACCAGATCCGACAGTTTGCGCTTGCCAAAGCTGCGGGTGTCGAAATCGGGGTTCGCGGCGGTGATCACCTGACCGATGTCGCCCAGCCGATACCATTCGTCATCCTGATCGATCGACTCCATCGCCTTGAAGATCAGATCCCGCGCCCCTGTCAGATCATGCACCTTACCTGGCTTCGATCCCGTGGTCTTTTCGGGGGCAGAGTCGAGGTTCTCAAGGAAAATGAACCTCTTGCAGGCCTTGCGAAAGGCATCGGGCGTTTTTTGCATACCCATACCATAGGCCTCCAGCCCCTGCTCGCGGATACGGCTGGCCAACCGGGTGAAATCGCTGTCCGAACTGACCAGCACAAATCCGTCGAACCGGCCCGTGTGCATCAGGTCCATGGCGTCGATCACCAGCGCGATATCGCTGGCGTTCTTGCCCACCGTATTGGCAGGCGAGTGGTGCGGCACGATGCCGAATTCGGCCTGCACCTTGTTCCAGCCGCTCATCTGCTGGCTGGAGAAATCGCCGTAGCAACGTCTGACACTTGCCTCGCCAAGGATCGCAATCTCATCAAAGATGGCCTTGGTGTATTTGGGAGAAGTGTTGTCCGCATCGATCAGCACGGCTAAAAGTGTATTATCTGCCATTGGGTCTCCGCGTTCTTCGGTCCGCCCGGTGTCGGGCATACGGACCTGCCAGCATGGTGTCCTCAGGCCCCAGTCTGACAGGAATTTCAGACGACAGCCATTGGGAACGCCATGCAATTCATAGAAAAATCCCCCATCGAGACCGGCTTTGCCGAGGTTTTTGCACAACGGGTCGCCCCAAAACTGGACAGGCTGGAGGCAAAGCGCGCCGAACTGCTCAAGGCTGGCTGGCGAAATTTCGGCATCACCATGGCCATCGGCGTCTTGATCGGCGGCGCGCTGGCGATCTGGAACGACCTCGTCATTGGCATCTTCGTCGTGGTGTTCTTTCTTATCCCTGCCTTTGCGATCCGCAGCAGTCAGTCCAAAAAGTGGTCCGGCGAAGTGGCGGAAACCGTGATGCCTGCGGTCTGTGATTTTCTGGGCGACGTGCAATACGACCGCAAGGCGTCCAACAGCTTTTCGGCCACGCAGGCAAAGGAAATGGGGTTGGTTCGCGGCTTTGACCACGCAAAGCTAGAGGATCACATGACCGGCACGTGGCGCGGCACCGGGTTTGAGATGGTCGAGGCCAAGCTGACAACCCGGACGAAGAGCAACAGCAACAGCTCTTCCAATGAATCCACGGTCTTTCAGGGCCTGCTGTTCCGGATCTCGCTGCCGCACCCCGCGCCGACCCGCATCCTGATCGCACGCAATTTTGGCCGCACCCTGAACAAGCTGGCCAGCTTTTTTTCGTCCGACAAGACTCGTGGCATGCCCCGGATCGAAACCGGGCATGTCGAGTTCGAAAAGGACTTTGAATTACACGCACAAACCCCGGACGGTGTTCTGGAGTATCTGCCACCGGCCTTTCTGGACAACCTGACCGCCATTGGTTCGGCAGAAGCCGAAGGAGGCACAATGGGCCTGGTCGCCGCCTTTGAAGGCACCGATTTCTGGCTGGCGCTGTCACGCACCAAGCCGTTTCTGGAGATGGCCAAGATCAATGAACCGGTGGACACGATCACCGAAGAACTACACGGCGTGTTTGACGACATGGCGCTGGTCCGGCGCATTATCGACCGCCTGCACGGCTAAAGCGCCCGGTACATCACCAGCGCGTCGACAAAGCCCTGTTTCGGGTGTTTGAATGCCCCGGGCAGGCGTCCCACCACGTCAAATCCGGCGCGTTTCCACGTCTCGACCGCGCGCGTATTGGTGGCGACGACAAAGTTGTACTGCATCGCGCGAAAGCCAAGCTTTGGTGCGATGTCCAGCGAATGCGCCAGCATCGCCCGCGCCACCCCTTTGCCGCGCGCGGCCTCTGACGTGACATAACCGCAATTGCACACGTGGCTGCCGCCACCTTTCTGGTTGCGCACGATATAGTAGGTGCCCAGCAACGCGCCGCCGTCTTCGGCGACAAAGACCTGCCGTTCCGGCCCGAACCAATAGGCCAGCGCGTCCTCGCGCGTGATATCCGCGTCGATGGAATAGGTGTCACCGGCACGGAACACCGGCCCAAGCATGTCCCAAATGTCCGCGCGGTCCGCGTCCACGGCCTCTCGAATGATCATGTCTGGCCTTCCGTCTTGATATGCACCACCTCGCCGCAATGTTTGCAGTGCACCGCATCCGCATCATGCAGCACCAACCCGCATGTCGGGCATTCAAAGCGCACCTTGTCGGGGCGCAGAACCACCTGCACCAACCGCAGGAACAATGTGACGCCAAAAATCATCACGACGACAGAGATCATCCGCCCCCAAGGCCCCTGCAAGGTAATGTCGCCAAACCCCGTCGTCGTCAGCGCGGTGACTGTGAAATAAAGCGCGTCGGCATAGTTCTGGATTTGCGGGTTCACCGTGTACTGCGTCGCATAGACCAGCCCGGTCATGATAAAAATAAAGACGCCAAGGTTCAGCACCGCCAGCACCACGTCATCGTTGCGCCGGAAGTAAGGAAAGTCCCGCTTTAGCTGCTGCGACAGGTGGTAGGTGTGCAACAGCCGCAGCGTCCGCATCACCCGCAAGAACCCCAATCCCTCTCCGGCCAGCGGCGCAAGAAAGGACACGATGGCGATCAGGTCGGCCAGCGTCACGATCCGCGTCATCAGCCGCAGCCGGTTGGTCGAGATCCAAAACCGCGCGCCGAACTCGGTCAGGATCACGACGCCAAAGACCGCATCCACCGTTTCGACAAAGGGGCCGTGATGGGTAAAAGACGTGATGATCACAAAGAGGATCGTGACGATGTCAAACGTCAGCAGCGCATAGCGAAACCGGTGCGCCCGATCGCTTTCGCCGACGTAAAGCTCGCGGATCTTGTTGCGCATGGCCGGTCCTTCGATGGTCAGGCCAGACGGTAGAATGGTTTGCCGGGGAGCGGAAGGTCCGGGTGGCGCATAGACCGTGGCCGACGACGCTAAACGCCGGCTTTACGCCGAAAATGTCTGAAGCCGCCGAACTGACGTCCGCTCAAGGAAAATCCTTCGACATATGAGCGGACGTTTATGGTCAGATATCGCTAGTCAGAAAAGCACAGCTTGTTTCCGTCCAGATCCCGAACATAGGCAGAGAACTTTGGCCCACGCTGGTTTGGCTTTCCCTCACAGGTGCCGCCAAGATCAATGGCAAGGGCATACAACCGCGCGACGGCGTCAGGCCCCCCAACGCAGAAACCGACCATCGTGCCATTGCCGTTGGTCGCTGGTTTTGTGTCAAAGGGGAGCGCGGTTGCAAAGGCAAAATCCTCTCCAAGCCAATAAGTCATTCTGTCTGATGGCGTCAGACATTGAAGGCCCAATTGCGCAAAGAGACTGTCGTAAAACGCCCCAGAGGCATCCATGTCGTTTGTTCCAAGAACAACGTAATTCATTTTCATCGCTGGCTCTCCTGTAGACCGAAATCGTGCCGTCTGGCATCGGTCAGCTGTCTTTGGGTTGATGGGATGAAGACCGGATGGCGGCCTTCACTCGCGCTTGGTGCCGCCAAGTTCATATTGATAAATATGACATTATGTGTCCCATTTGATTCATGGCACGGACAAATGCGCATGACAGGCTCAGACGGATGGAGCTGCTGGCCGTGCAGCTGAAGCAGGACGCGCATTGCACGGTCAGGGATCTGGCGCTTCAGCACGGTGTCAGCGCGCGGACCATTGCGCGGGATCTGGCGCTCATGCGGGAACAAGGCATGCAGATTGACGCCGACCGCGGACGCGGGGGTGGCGTGCGCCTTGACCGAAACTGGGGCGTCGGACGGATGAACCTGGCTTATTCTGAGGCGGTCGATCTGCTGATCAGTATTGCGGTCGCAGAACAGATGAACTCGCCCATGTTTCTGGCGAGCCTTGGGTCCGTTCGGCGGCAATTGGTGGCGTCGTTCTCGCCGGAAAAACGCAACAAGGTGAACCGCCTGAAATCCCGCATTATGATTGGTGTCACCGCGTCAACTTTTGTGCAGGCGAGCGCCAACGCCCCACCGAACCGGGTTGTGCAGGCGTTGCATCAGGCCTTTGTCGATCAGGAAATCCTAGAGATTCGATACAAAAGAGAGGATGGCGAAACGTCCGGGCGGCACATCGAGCCCCATTACCTTTTGCTGAAATATCCAATTTGGTACGTCGTGGCCTTTGACCATCTCAGAAAGGGTCCAAGGACTTTTCGGTGTGATCGAATGCTTTCTGCCCGGACGACGGGAACCCATTTCCGATTGCTGCCAAAAGAAGAGTTTGGATCCTCTTTGTCCGACGACGACCTTTCAATGTGAGTGTTCCACAGATAGCGCCGCAGCCCGCCACCAATTGAGCGGGATACAACGACGGTTTGACCCGCACACCCGCACTTCCATTCCAAAATAAAACGCCGGTCCCACCCGGAACCGGCGTTCTATCTTGCGTAGGGCGGGGTTTACCCCGCCGCCCCGGTCAACTGCCTTCAGAACACCACAACCGCGCGGATCGATTCACCCGCGTGCATCAGGTCAAAACCCTTGTTGATCTCGTCCAGCGTCAGGGTATGCGTGATCATCGGGTCGATCTCGATCTTGCCGTCCATGTACCAGTCGACGATCTTGGGCACATCGGTGCGGCCCCGCGCGCCGCCGAAAGCTGTACCGCGCCAAACCCGCCCGGTGACCAGTTGGAACGGCCGCGTCGAAATCTCGGCCCCTGCCGGTGCCACGCCGATGACGATGCTTTCGCCCCAGCCCTTGTGCGCTGCTTCCAACGCGGTGCGCATCACGTTGACGTTGCCGGTGGCGTCAAAGGTGTAGTCGGCGCCGCCCTTGGTCAGTTCGACCAGATGCGCCACCAGATCGCCCTCAACCTCCGAGGGGTTCACAAAGTCGGTCATGCCGAAATGCTCGGCCATCGGCTTTTTGTCGTTGTTCAGATCCACGCCGACGATCTGATCCGCCCCCGCCAGCCGCAGGCCCTGAATGACGTTCAGGCCGATCCCGCCCAGACCAAAGACAATCCCCCGGCTGCCGATCTCCACCTTGGCGGTGTTGATCACCGCACCGATGCCAGTGGTGACACCGCAGCCGATATAACAAACCTTGTCGAATGGCGCGTCAGGGTTGATCTTGGCCAGCGCGATTTCCGGCAGGACCGTGTGATTGGCGAAGGTCGAACAGCCCATGTAATGCAGGATCGGTGTGCCATCGAGCATCGAAAACCGTGAGGTGCCGTCCGGCATCAGCCCCTTGCCTTGCGTCGAGCGGATCGCCTGACAGAGGTTGGTCTTGGGGTTCAGACAGTATTCGCACTGACGGCATTCCGGCGTGTAAAGCGGGATCACATGATCGCCCGGCTTCAGGCTGGTCACGCCTTCGCCCACCTCCAGCACCACGCCCGCGCCCTCGTGGCCAAGGATCGCCGGGAACAGACCCTCGGGGTCGGCGCCGGACCGGGTGAATTCATCGGTGTGACAGATGCCCGTCGCCTTGATCTCGACCAGAACCTCACCAGCCTTCGGTCCCTCAAGGTTCACTTCCATGATTTCCAGCGGTTTGCCGGCCTCAAGGGCCACGGCGGCACGTGTGCGCATGTTCTATCCTTCCAGTGGAATATGTTTTCCCCGACTCTGAGGCAATCAGAGCGCCGCCGCAAGCATCCTGCGCCACCGGCATGGATCTCGGGCAGCCCCGGTGCCAGACTCGACTCCCCGTCTCACCGCATCTAGAACAAAAAGAGAACACACGGTCACGATTCCCCATGCCCAACCGCCGCATCCTCTCGCTCTGGTTCCCCCGCCTTGGCGCCGAACGCCTGATCCGGACAGATCCGCATCTGGCAGAAGTCCCCTTTGCCACCGCGGCACAGCAGGGGCCCGCTCAGGTGCTGGGCGCGCTGTCGCTGGCCGCCTCGCGGGCCGGGTTGCGCAGCGGCCAGCCATTGCGCGACGCCCATGCCATGTGCGCCGGGTTGATCACCCGCCCCGCCCAGCCCCGGCGCGAAGAGGCGTTTCTGGGCGCGCTGCACCGCTGGGCGGGCAAGTTCTCGCCCTGGGTGGCCTCGGATGCGCCCGACGGGCTGGTGATCGACCTCACCGGCTGCGCGCATCTCTTTGGCGGAGAGGAACCACTGGCACAGCAGGTCACGCAGGACTGCGCCGATCTGGGCCTGACGGTCTGTTTCGGCATCGCCGACACGCTGGGCGCGGCATGGGCGCTGGCGCGGTTCTCAAAGCAGGACGCGGCCCACGCCCGCTCTGGCGACGCCATCGACCAAGAGGCCCCCGCCACCCGCGCCCGCGCGGGCAAACGTCGCCACTGGGAACGCGGCGGCACCGCCCCAACACGCAGCGCCCCCACCGGCACCGAAAAAACCCGCATCGCGCCACCCGGCCAGACCCGCGATGCGCTGGCACCGCTGCCCGTCGCGGCGCTGCGGCTGGACCCGCAGGTGACCGAACAGCTTGCCCGCCTCGGACTGCGCCGCGTGGGTGACCTGCTGAATCAGCCCCGCGCGCCACTGGCCCGCCGCTTTGGTCGTGGCCTTGTCGACCGGCTGGATCAAGCCACTGGGGCCGTGCCTGAACCCGTCTCGCCCGCGATTCCGTCAGACCGTTTCGCCGTGCGCATGTCGTTCCCCGACCCCATCGGGTTCGAGGAGGACGTGGCCGAGGCGCTGTCACGCATGACCGAACAGCTCTGTGCCATGCTCGATGCCAAATCGCGCGGTGCCCGCGTCCTACGGATAGAGGCGCACCGTTGCGACCACCAGATGCACTGGCAAACCATCACCAGCGCCAGCGCCAGCGCCCAGCCGCACCGGTTGATGCCCCTGATCCGTCTCAAGCTCCCCCAGATCGACGCCGGCCCCGGCATCGACATGCTGCGGATCGAGGCAGTGCACCACGAACCCCGACAGGGACGCACCCGCAGCGGTCATCTTGAGGCTGCCCAGCGCGGCAGCCGCCGCCTGCAGGGCGGCGCGGCACTTGAGGATCTGGTCAGCCGCCTCGGCGCGCGACTGGGGATGGAGGCCATCACCCGCCGCGCCCCCGCCTCCAGCCACATCCCCGAAAAATCCGCCCTGACCCTCGCCGCCGCATGGTCCGAAGCCGCGCGCGACTGGCCTACGCCACAAGTGCTCCGCCCGCTGCTGCTCTGGCGACCGGAACCGGTAACCGCCCCCGACCAGCCGCACCCACCGCAGGCCTTCCGTTGGCGCGGACGCGACTGGCAGGCCAAGGCGCAAACCGGCCCCGAACGCATCGCCCCGGAATGGTGGCTCGACGATCCCGAATGGCGCTCTGGCCCGCGCGACTATTGGCGCATCGACACCGACCGCGGCGACCAGCTCTGGCTGTTTTACGCCCACGGCGGCGCGACCTCTCCCGGCTGGTTCTGCCACGGCAGCTTTGCCTGACACCCCCCCCCGGTTTCTTCTGTCCCAAAATACCCCGGGGGAGGCTCCTGCAGGGAGACGGGGGCAGCGCCCCCCCCCCCCGCCAACACTGGCCAAGCACGTCCTCCCATGCCAAAAGCGCCCCGACCACGAAGGAGCGCCGCTCATGTTCATCGCCACACTCATCGCCAAGCCCGGCCAACTGGACCCGGCATTGGTGGAAAATCTCCGTAACGCGCTTGGCGGCGGCAATGCGGACTGGCTCTCGCCTGACGAGGCGGCGGAATTCCCACTGGAAGCCCTGCCCACAAACCTCGAAGAAATCCGCACCTCGATTGCCGACATGGCCGATCTCAACATCCTGCCCACCGAAAACCGCCGCAAAAAGATGCTGCTGGCGGACATGGACAGCACCATGATCCAGCAGGAGTGTATCGACGAACTGGCCGAAGAGGCGGGCGTGGGTGCCCACGTCAAGGACATCACCGCTCGTGCCATGAACGGTGAGCTGGACTTCGAAGCGGCGCTGATCGAGCGGGTCAGACTGCTCAAGGGCCTGCCGGAGACGGTCATCGACAAAGTGGTCGAGACGCGCATCACCCTAATGCCCGGCGGCCAGACCCTGCTGGACACGATGCACACACAGGGCGCGCGCCGCGTGCTGGTCTCGGGCGGGTTCACCGCCTTCACCACCCGCGTCTCGGGCCTGCTGGGCTTTGACGAGAACCGCGCCAACACGCTGCTCATAGAGAATGAAAAGCTGACAGGCGAGGTTGGCCGCCCGATTCTGGGACGTGAGGCCAAGGTCCAGGCGCTGGAAGAGATCACCGCACGCTTGGGTATCACAGAGGCGGATGTCATCGCCGTGGGCGACGGGGCCAATGACCTCGGGATGCTGGGCCGCGCAGGGATGGGCGTCGCCCTGCATGCCAAACCCAGTGTTCAGGCCCAGTGCGATCTCCGCGTGAACCACGGCGACCTGACTGCACTGCTCTACCTGCAAGGCTATGCCAAAAGCGATTTCGCCGAAACCTGAGATCCCGTCCCGGGCTTACCCCGGGACCCCATGCGCGCCCGCCAGAAACCCCGGATGAAATCCGGAGCACGGCCGCGCCGCCCTTATCCCGCCAGACCCGCTACGGGGCGGATCTCTCCAGTCATCAGCCCGTCCCAGTTGCGCACCGGCGGGTTCAGGAACCGCGCCACATCCGGGTGCGCGGCGTCCAAAACCCCCAAACGCACCAGTAGCGCGGCTATCACGCAATCCGACGCCCGTGTTGCGCCATCGATGATCTTGACGGCGAGGCCCATGCCCCGTTTCGGCAGGATGGCCACAAAATAGCCCTCGGCCCCAGTCTTGATCGCCACGGGCTCCTTGGCCGCCTGCATCAAGAGCGTGCAGGCCCGGCCCTCCCCCGCCACCAGCATCGGATGCGCGATCATCGCCTCAACCAATTGCGCCGCCGCGCGCGACTGCGCATCGCCGCGCGTCCCGGCACTGGCGTAAAACGCCATCGCCCGCGCCATACCCACCATCGTGGTGGCGAAATTCGGCGCGGAACAGCCGTCGATGCCGAATCCGGGGCTGGTCTGCCCCGTCACCTCTTCGAATGCCTCCCGGCAGGCCATCTGAACAGGGTGAGCGGGGTCTACGTAATCCGGCCCCGCCTTGAGGTGCTGTGTCAGCGTCAGGAACCCCGTGTGCTTACCCGAGCAGTTGTTGTGAACCCGTCCGGGCACGCGCGCCTCGCGAATCATCTGGTGCCGCAATTCCTTGTCTCTGGAGGCTTGCGGACCGCAAATCAGGTCATGCTCGGACAAACCGCGCTCTGCCAACCACGCCTCGACCAGCCGTGTGTGCAGCGGCGCGCCCTCATGGCTGGCACAGGCCAGCGCCAGCCGGTCCGCCCCTAGCCCGGCCTCGCGCGCCGCCCCCGAAGACACCAGCGGCAACGCCTGAATCATCTTCGAAGAGCTTCTCGGCAGCACCACAGCCTCTGGATCGCCCCAAGACTCGACAATTTGCCCTGTCGCATCGCAGATCACGGCATGACCCGAATGCGCACTTTCAATCACCGGTCCGCGATGAATCTCGACCATGGGTTCCGCTGTCATCCAATGACCTCCAAGACTTGAGCGAATATCTGCCACCGGGGCTTTTACGCCTCGGTTCTTTCAGGCTATTGTCCCGCCGTCGAGATAAAAACCCAGTAACGCATCCTGCATCAGGAACGTGCGGATCGTGCGGGACATTTGAGGTAAAGAACGCTGGAGGCGGCAGGAATGATGTCAGGTCTTGGTCGGGGATTGGGCGCACTGGCGGTTTTGCTGTGCGCAACCGCAGCAGGCGCTCAGGATAGCAGCACGGCGCGCGTGGACGCCATGACGGACTGGTCGGTCTTTGAAGAGGCCAGCCCGCGGGAATGCTGGGCAGTGACCACCTACAAGGAAAGCGTCAACACCAAGGACGGTCGCGTAGTCGCGGTGACGCGCGGTGAAATTCTGTTGATGGTCTTTTATCGCCCCGAAGCGGGCGTAAAGGGTCAGGTGGCCTTTACCGGCGGCTATCCTTTCGCCACCGGTTCGACGGTGAACATGGCCATCGGCGACACCGAGTTCGAACTGTACACCGAAGGCGAGTGGGCTTGGCCCGCGACCCCTCAGGACGACGTCAAGCTGATCACAGCGATGAAGCGCGGTGCAGATGCCGTGGTCACCGCCGTGTCCAGCCGTGGGACAGAGACCAAGGACACCTTCTCGTTGCTCGGCTTCACCGCTGCGATCGAAGACGCGGACAAGCGCTGTTCCTGACACTATGTCCGGCCCAGTTCGGGTCGGATGACGATATGACGACAAACACAGCAAGGGCCGCATGACCTCGTGTCATCCGGCCCTTTGGCATTCGCCCGCGAATCCTGTATACGGCAGGCTTCGCGCCAGACAGGAGCCCCTCGCATGACTGCGACGACGCCCATCACCCAGGACCTCGTGACCATCCCCCGCAAGCTGCCGGAGGGACCGGTCAACCTGATCGGACTGACCCGCCCGCTCCTGCGTGAGGCGCTGCTGACGGCTGGCACGCCCGAAAAGCAGGTCAAGATGCGGGTGAACCAGCTTTGGCAGTGGCTGTACCATTGGGGCGTGCGCGATTTCGACTCGATGACCAATCTGGCGAAACCCTATCGCGCCATGCTGGCGGAGAACTTTGTGATCTCTCTGCCAGAGGTCGTGTCGAAACAGGTCTCTGCCGATGGCACGCGCAAATATCTTGTCCGCATCGCGGGCGGGCATGAGGTCGAGGTGGTCTATATCCCCGAGGCGGATCGCGGCACGCTGTGTATCTCCAGCCAAGTGGGCTGCACCCTGACCTGCTCCTTTTGCCACACCGGCACGCAGAAACTGGTCCGCAATCTGACCCCCGGCGAAATCGTTGGTCAGATCATGCTGGCGCGCGACGATCTGGACGAATGGCCCGCACCGGGCACTGGCACGGGCGTCGATGGCCCGCGTCTGCTGTCGAACATCGTGCTTATGGGCATGGGAGAGCCGCTGTATAACTTTGAAGGCGTCCGCGACGCGATGAACATCGCCATGGACGGCGAGGGCATCGCCTTGTCGCGCCGCCGCATCACCCTGTCCACCTCTGGTGTGGTGCCGGAAATCGCCCGCGCCGCCGAGGAAATCGGCTGTCAACTTGCGGTCAGCTTTCACGCCACCACCGATGAGGTGCGTGACAAGCTGGTGCCGATCAACAAGCGCTGGAACATCAAGACACTGCTGGACACGCTGCGCGAATACCCGCGCCTGTCGAACTCTGAACGTATCACCTTTGAATACGTGATGCTGAAGGATGTGAACGACACCGACGACGATGCGCGCCGCCTTGTCAGCCTCATCAAGGGCATCCCGGCCAAGATCAACCTGATCCCGTTTAACGAATGGCCCGGCGCGCCTTATCAGCGTTCTGACTGGTCCCGGATCGAGAAATTCGCCGACATCATCTACAAGGCTGGATATGCCTCTCCCATCCGCACCCCGCGCGGTGAGGACATCATGGCCGCCTGCGGTCAGCTGAAATCTGCGACCGAACGCGCGCGCAAGTCCCGCGCCCAGATCGCGCAGGAAACCGGCCTCTCCTGATCTGGCGAAAATAAATCGCGGGCAGGCCTTTACCTTCCCGTGACTGGAAGCCCTATATCCAGTCGCAGGAGGCGAGACTCATGAGCGTTTACCGTTTTGAAGTGACCGGAATGACCTGCGGCGGCTGCGCCGGACGGGCCGAACGCGCCTTGGCTGGCGTGCCGGGTGTGGCAGAGGCATCCGTCAACCTCGCCAACCGCATGGCGACGGTCGAGACCGACAAACCCGCCACGGATCTGCGCGACGCGCTGAAAACCGCAGGCTACCCCGCCGCCGAAACCCGCATCCGCCTGAATATCGACGGGATGAGCTGCGCCTCCTGCGTGGGCCGCGTGGAAAGGGCTCTGGCCGCCCTGCCCGGCGTCATCGACGCCCGCGTGAACCTGACCACCCAGACCGCCGAGGTACTGATACTGTCGGGCAGCATCGACCCGGTCACCCTTGCTGGGGCCGTCACCAAAGCCGGATATCCCGCACAAGTGCTGGACGGCGATACCGCCCCCGATCCCGCCGAACGGCAGGCCGAAGAGGCCGCCGCGCTCAAACGTCAGACCCTGATCGCCGGTGCCCTCACCCTGCCCGTCTTCCTTGGCGTCATGGGGGGCCACCTGATCCCCGCCCTGCATCACTGGATCAATGGCACACTGGGTCAATCCGGCTGGTGGATGGTGCAGTTCGTCCTGACGACCTTGGTGCTGATCGGACCCGGACGACGCTTTTACCGCATTGGCTTGCCGCTGTTGGCCAAGGGTACGCCGGACATGAACTCTCTCGTCGCGCTCGGCACGCTGGCCGCATGGGGTTATTCCACCGTTGCGCTCTTTGCCCCCTCCCTGCTGCCGGAGACCGCCCGCGCCGTCTATTTTGAGGCCGCCGCCGTGATCGTCACCCTGATACTGCTGGGCCGCTGGCTGGAGGCGCGCGCCAAGGGCCGTACCGGCGCCGCCATCCGGCACCTGCTGAACCTGCGACCGGACCTTGCCCGCGTGGAACGCGACGGCAAAACGGTCGAGATCCCTTTCGCCGAGTTGCAAAAAGGCGACGTCCTGCAAATCCGCCCCGGCGAACGCATCGCCACTGACGGCGTGGTCCTTTCAGGCCGATCCTATGTCGAGGAAAGCATGGTCACCGGCGAACCCGCCCCGGTGGATAAATCCGAAGGCGCGCAGGTCATCGGCGGCACCGTCAATGGCGCGGGTGCCTTGCGCGTGCAGGCCGAGGCCGTCGGCGCTGACACCGTTCTGTCCCGCATCGTCGCCATGGTCGAACAAGCGCAGGGCGCAAAGCTGCCGATACAGGCGCTCGCCGATAAGGTTGTGCTGTGGTTTGTGCCCGCCGTGCTGGTGATCGCCGCTCTGACGGTGCTGGTCTGGCTCACCTTCGGCCCTGGCCTGACACACGCGCTGGTGGCCGGGGTGTCCGTCCTCATCATCGCCTGCCCCTGCGCCATGGGCCTTGCCACGCCGGTGTCCATCATGGTCGGCACCGGGCGTGCCGCCGAACTGGGCGTACTGTTCCGTAAGGGTGAGGCGCTGCAACGGCTCGACTCGGCCCGTGTCATGGCCTTCGACAAGACCGGCACCCTGACCGAGGGCCGCCCGGCACTGGTCCATGCTGTCGCGGCAAAGGGCTTTGACGCCGATACCATCCTGCGTCTTGCCGCCAGCGCCGAACAAAGCTCGGAACATCCCATCGCCCGTGCGCTGTTGGAGGCGGCTCAGGATGCGCCCGCCCCCGACGAGGTGACGGCGATCCCCGGCCACGGGCTGCGCGCCCATGTCGAAGGACAAGACCTGCTGGTTGGCACCGCCCGCCTGATGGCCCGCGAGGGGGTGGATGTTACACCTCTGTCTGACGCCATGTATGACATGGAAACCGCGGCCCAGACCCCGGTCCTTGTGGCTGTGAACGGGCGCATTGCCGCCGCTTTCGCTGTCGCTGACCGGATCAAACCCGGCGCGCGGGACGCGATCGCCGCGCTGAAACGCGAGGGCGTGCAGGTCGCCATGATCTCGGGCGATGCACGCGCGGTGGCACAGGCCATCGCCCGAGATCTGGGCATCGACCACGTCGAGGCCGAGGTCCTGCCAGAGGGCAAGGTCGAGGCGGTCCGCGCCCTGCGCGAGAAATTCGGCCCTGTCGCCTTTGCCGGCGATGGCATCAACGACGCCCCCGCGCTGGCAGAGGCCGAGGTCGGCCTTGCCATCGGCACCGGCACCGATGTCGCCATCGAAAGCGCCGATGTGGTACTGTCCTCGGGCGCGGTGGCGGGCGCAGTCAATGCGCTGCATGTCAGCCGCGCGGTGATGTCCAACATCCGACAGAACCTTGTCTGGGCCTTTGGTTACAACGTCGCCCTGATCCCGGTCGCGGCGGGGGTGCTTTACCCGTTCACCGGGCTGCTGTTGTCGCCCATGCTGGCCGCCGGGGCGATGGCGCTGTCCTCAGTCTTTGTGCTGACCAACGCCCTGCGCCTGCGCCGCCTGCAAAGCGCGCTGGCCGAGGCGCCCGTCTCCTCGATGCCGCATCCGCAAGAGGCCCACGCATGAACATCGGAGAGGTTGCCAGCCGCTCGGGTCTGCCCGCCAAGACGATCCGCTATTATGAAGACATCGGGTTGGTGACGCCGCCGCGCGACACCAATGGCTATCGCGCCTTCCGAGAGTCCGACCTGCACAAGCTGGCTTTCCTCGCCCGCGCCCGCGCCTTGGGGTTTTCGATCGAGGAGTGCCGCTTGCTGCTCGGTCTTTACGAGGATGAGAGCCGCGCCAGTGCTGACGTCAAACGACTGGCTCAGGAGCACCTTGCCAGCATCGACGAAAAGATTGCCAAGCTTCAGAGCATGCGCGCCACGCTGGCGACACTGGTCCACGCCTGCCACGGCGACGACCGGCCCGACTGTCCGATCTTGCAGGACCTCGCCGAGGGGACCTGACCCCGTCCCGGGGCTGCCCCGAGACCTACGCGTCTCACAGCTCGCGGCCCGCCCGCATCTCTCCCCAGCGCAAGAAAGCCGTCGCACCAATCTGCGCGATGGGCCGCCACGGCAGTTTCTGCGGCGCTGCCTCTGCCAGCATCCCGTCCAGCAGTTCGGACCCGACGCCAGACGCCTGCTCTGCCGCCAGCAGACCCGACAACGTGCCCTTGGCCGTGCCCAAACCGTTCTGGCAACAGGCCGCAAACACCCCCTCTTCGACCTCGCCAAAGGCCGAGACGCCATTGCGCGACAGGCACAGCCGCCCACCCCAGCGATAGTCCATCCCCACCCCCGCAAGCATCGGAAACCGCGCAGCAAACGCCCGGTCATGGTCACGCGCAACCCGTGCCAATTGCACCTCGGAACTTTCCAGTGACGGGTTGAAGGTAAACCTGTTCCGCACAATGATCCGGTCGCCGCCGGTGCCAGAAATACGCCGCACCGTTGTCCCCAGCGGATCAGATGGCGTCACCCCCCATCGCGCGTGCCCGCCCAGCCGCGCACCCTCGTCCGAGGTCAGAACCCGTGTCATCGACGCATAGGTAAACACATGCATCAGCCGCCCGGTGAATTGCCCGAAACTCTCCGCGTGCCCGTTCACCGCCAAAATCACCCGAGGCGTCGTCACCTGACCCTTCGGCGTCTTTGCCACCCAGTTCCCGGCACGCTCTAACGCGACCACCGGCGACTTTTCGTGGATGTGTACCCCGCCTGAAATCAAACCGGCTGCAATACCCCGCACAAACATCGCCGGTTGCAGCATCACCGCCCCCGGCGTGAACAGCCCGCTGCGGTAATATCCGGTTCCGGTCATCTCGCGCATCTGGCCCGCATCCAGCATCTCGCACGGCTCCCGCAGAACCGCCAAGTGCCGCGCGAAATCCACGTTATGCGCATGCCCTTTCCCGGTCGCCGCAGCGTTTACCTTCCCCACTGGATCAAAAGCTTCGCGCGTCAGTCCGTAGTCTTCGACCGCCTTCTTCGCAAATGCGATAGCGTGTCGGTTGGCGCGGATCTGGAACAGATCCCGTTCGATTGCACCGCCATAATCCTCCGAGGTCAGATCATGCGGCAGATCGATCATGAAACCTGAATTGCGCCCCGCAGGTCCCTCGGCCACGCGTCGCGCCTCTAGCATCACGATCCGGTCGCCGGGATGCAGTTGTGCCAAACGCCGCGCCGCTGCCAGCCCGGCCAAACCCGCGCCGATCACCAGCCAGTCCGCCGTAACAGCCCCCTCCAGAGGTTCCGGGGGCGCGGCCGCTGGCAAAAGAGCATTCCAGGCTGCGGCCCCGGGATCGACAGGCAAGCGTTTGATCTTCATGAGACGCTCCGCTTCTTCGCTCTGAAAATACTCAACTGCCCGCCGCCCGCGTTCAATGGTCGTGGTTGAGCGCATCCACCGCCGGGATCTCACGCATCCGCCGCTCCATATAGTCCTTCAAGGCGTCATCCTTGCCAGCCGCGATAGGTGGCATCTGATATTCGCCCAACAGGTCGCGCGTGCGCGTCAGCGCACGCGCGGTGATCTCGACACTGCCTTCGGCGGCCCATTGCTCGATAGAATTGTTGTCGAACATCTCAGGCATGAAAAACGCGCGCTGAAAGTTCTCCAGCGTATGCGGGTGGCCCAGGTAGTGACCGCCGGGCCCGATCTCTGCCACGGCCGCCAGCGCCTCATCGAAATCGTCCCAGCGGATGCCTTCGGCCATGCGGTAGGCCATGGCACACTGTTCAGCATCAACGATGAACTTGGCCATCGAGCAATGCATCCCCGCCTCATTCCAACCTGCCGAGTGCCAGATGTAGTTGGCTCCGGCCATGATAACCGCCTGCAAGGTCGTGGCGCTTTCGTATCCAGCCTGCGCATCAAAGGTCTTGGCCCCGCCCAGCGTGTTGGATGTCCGCCAAGGCACCCGGTAGAATCGTGCCATCTGGCCGATCATAAAGTTCATTAGGCTGATTTCCGGCGTTCCCGCCATCGGTGCGCCGGACTTCATGCTGACGGTCGACAGGTAGTGCCCGTAGATCGCGGGACAGCCTTTGCGGATCACCTGCGTATAGGCCAGCGCGCTCAACGCCTCGGCGTTCAATTGCGCCACCGTTGGCGCGACAGAGGCAGGCGTATTCGCCCCGCCCAGCACGAAAGGAGAGCAAAGCACCGGCTGGTTGCGACGGCAAAAGGCCCGCATTGCCCCCAGCATCGTCTCATCCCAGACCAGAGGAGAGTTGCCGTTGCAGTTGCCGGTCGTGACGGCGTGCGTCTCCAAGTAGTCCTCGCCAAAGAGGACGGCACACATGTCCATCACGTCCTCGGCGTTTTTGGGGCTGGTGGTCATCCCCATAAAGGTCTTGTCGGAATGGATCATCGACGAATAGGTAATCGCAAGGTGCCTGTGTGACACCGGCAGGTCGCAGGGTTCAACGATGTGATGCGCGCTGGAATGCATCGCGGGCAGCATGTGGCTGAGTTTGTGAAAGTTTGACAGGTCCGCCATGGTCGGCACCCGTCGCACGTCATCCAGATCGCGCAGGAAAGGCGCGCCGGTCATCGGCACGAATATCGAATGATCCAGCCCGAAAGGCAGATCATTCGCCGGGTTGCGCGCGTGGTAGGTAAAGCTTTCCGGGATCGTCGATATCAGCTCGCGCACCATGTGGCGGTCAAGGTAGACGGTTTCGCCTACCACCTTGGCCCCGGCGCGGCGCCAATCCTCCAGCGCGATCGGGTCCCGAAACACGACGCCCACGTTTTCAAGAATATGCATGGACGCGGCGTCGATCCGCGTGATCTGCTCCATGTCCATCGGCTCGACCAGCGGCAGGCGGCGTTTGAGCGCTGGCAACATGTTGACGTCACGGGTCTCGCGGACGGCCTTGCGGGCACCACGGCCACGACGGACCGGACGGGCGGGGACGTTCATGGGCGCGGCTCCTTATTTGGCGGCGGGGGAAACCCCGCCTTACGCCAGATTGTCAGCGTCGTTCGGGTCACTCAGGTCGACCCAGATGGTCTTGAGTTCGGTGTACTGGTCAAAGGCGTGCACGCCGTTGTCACGCCCGCCGAAGCCGGATTGTTTGTACCCGCCGAAGGGTGTGCTGATGTCGCCCTCACCATAGCAGTTCACGGTCACGGTCCCCGCGCGGATAGTGCGTGCAGCGCGCAGCGCCGTGCGCGCATTGGCACTGAACACGCTGGCGGCCAGCCCATAGTCGGTGTCGTTGGCAAGGGCCAAGGCCTCTTCCGTGCTGGCGACCTCAATCACGCTCAGGATCGGGCCAAAGATTTCCTCGCGGGCGCGGGGGTCGTCCCTGCTCACCTCGTAAACTGTAGGCGGCAGAAATGGCCCCTCCGCCGCGCCGCCGGCCAATGCAGGACCACCCAGATAGCTGGCCACCTTGGCGCAATGATCGGCGTCGATCAGCGCGCCCAGATGGTTCTGCGGGTCCAGCGGATCACCCGTCTTCCAGTCGCGCAGACGTGCCAGCAGACGGTCCATCAACGGTGCCTTGACCGCCTTGTGTACGATCAGCCGCGACCCGGCGGAACAGTTCTCACCCATGTTCCAGAAAGCCGCATTGGCGACATGCCCGGCCACCAGATCAAGGTTTTCGGCATCCTCCAGCACCACCGCAGGGTTCTTGCCGCCGCATTCCAGTACAACCTTTTTCAGGTTCGAATCCGCCGCGTAGTGCAGAAACCGCCGCCCCGTTTCGGTCGAGCCGGTAAAGCTGACCATATCGACCCCCATGTGGCGGCCCAGTGGTTCGCCCACGGACGGCCCATCGCCAGGCAATACCTGCAAGACCCCGCGCGGCAACCCTGCCTCCATTGCCAGTTCAGCGATACGCAACGCGGTCAATGAGGTCTGCTCAGCCGGTTTCACGATCACCGAACAGCCCGCCGCCAAGGCGGGACCGATTTTCCACGCCAGCATCAACAGTGGAAAATTCCAAGGCAAGATCGCAGCCACCACGCCGATGGGTTCGCGCACAATCAGGGAAATCGCGTCGTCGCCCGCCGGACCGGTTTGATCGTACAACTTGTCGATCGCCTCGGCGTGCCACTTGATCGTATGGATCGCCTCGGGCACGTCGACCAACTCACAGTCCCGGATCGGCTTGCCCGACTCGAGGCTTTCCATCACCGCCAGTTCCCGCCGGTTCCGGGTCATCAGCTTGCACAGACGGATCAGCGCATCCTTACGCTCGGAGGGATGCAGGCGCGCCCAGCGCCCCTGATCAAAGGCTTCACGCGCCTTTTCAACCGCCAGATCCACATCCGCCGCATCCGCGGTACAGATTTGCGCCAGTTCCTCTCCGGTGGCCGGGTTCGACGTGACCATCGTTGCGCCCCTGCCACGGCGGAACTTGCCGTCGATAAAGGGCGTGGCCGGAAAGGTCAGGTCGGCGGCGATGGCGGCATAGTCCGCGCGGGTCAGCAGATCGGTCATGCAAGGGCCCCTTCGATGGCGGCAATGGCCGTGTTCATGGTGCGAATGACCGCTTCCAGCTCGCGCTTGTCATCCGTGGTCAGCGGCTGCAACGGACGGCGCGGCGGGCCCGCGTCGATGCCGCGCAGGGTCAGCCCGTGCTTGATGCACTGGATAAACTTGCCGCCCTGTTCCAGCACGCGCATCAGCGGCAACATGGCCGACATGATCGCCCGCCCCTTGGCGAAATCACCTTGGACGGCGCAGGCCCGGTAGAGCACGATATGCGCCTCGGGCGCAAAGTTCGACCCGGCGCAAACCCAGCTGCGCGCGCCCCATGCAAAGAATTCCAGTGCCTGATCGTCCATCCCGCAGCTCAGCGCGATATGCGGATAGTCGCGCGCCAGCATGTGCAGCCGGTTGATGTCGCCAGAGCTTTCCTTGATCGCGCAGAAATTGGCTGATCGGCCAAGGCGGTCCAGCGTTTCCTCGTCCATATTCACTGACATGCGGCCAGGGTAGTTGTACAACATCACCGGCAGGTTCGCGGCGCGGTCGATGGCCAGTGCGTGCAGCGCAATTTCCCGCGCGGTCGGATAGGCATAAGGTGGCGTTGCGATCAGGATGGCGTCCGCCTCGATTTCCTTTGCCGCTTTGGCAAAGACGATGGCGTCCTCGGTCCGGATCGCCCCGGTGCCGACGATCATCGGCACGCGCCCCGCGATCAATGCCTTGACGCGGGACATCAAATCCAGCCGTTCCTCTGTGGTCTGGGCGTAATATTCCCCCGTCGTCCCCGCGACGATGATCCCGTTGACCCCCGCCGCCACCAAGAACTCCACCGCCTCGGCCAAAGCCGTCTCATTCAATGAAAAATCCGCGTGATACGGCGTGACCAGCGGGGTGTAGATGCCCTCAAACCGCATTGTTTCGCGCCTCTTTCAAAGCATCGAAACTCACCACGTCCAGCGGCAGCGGATCGGGACGGACAAAGCGTTCCATCCGGTCGCGCGACAGATCCCAGTGTTGCAGGGTCAGGTCGATGGCCACATCCGGTGCCTGACCTTCGATGGCAGCGATCATCGCGTCATGTTGCTGCGCCGCCTTCTTGACCAGCTTCTTTTCCTTCTTCGTCGCGGGGCGATAGAAGGTCTGGCTCAATCGAGTGTGGTCAATCAGCATCCTGCAAAGCGCGGGCATCAAGTAGGGGTTGGCCGCCATCTCGCCGATCTGGCGGTGGAACGCGTGGTTTTCCAGCGCAGCGGCGGCGCTGTCTTCGCCCTCGGTCGCGGTCAGAAAACGCGCCTGCGTCTCTTTCAAACCAGCGATCTGGTCGCTGCGCCGGTTCTCGGCAGCCAAGCGGGCGGTGGTGGCATAGACCAACGGGGCGGTCTGAAAGAACGTTCGCATGATCGCCAGATCCATCGACGTGACACGCGCACCCCTGTTGGTTTCCAGCCGTAGATACCCCTCCCCCGCCAGCACCTGAAAGATCTCGCGCAGCGGCGTGCGGGATAAGCCGTACTCACGGGCGATCTGGGTTTCATCCAGTTCGGTCCCGGGCGCGAGGTCCAGGCTCAGGATGCGGGCCTTCAGGGCATCGCGGCAGGCGGTCTTATTGGTGACGGTCATGGCGGCTCCTCTTTCTGCATGTGTATGAGATGTGCATCGATTCGGTCAATCATTGTATACACATCGCATACATCTCTTGCACGACAGGAAGAAGCAGGCCCCCCAAGGCCCGCCTAGATTTCACTATTGCAAATTACATCCGAGGGAGTCGCCAAAGCCGACGGGGGAAGCGCCCCCTCCCACTGCTAAAGCAGGCCCCACCCATCCAGAACGCCCGCGAAGGGACGGTGGGCGGGGCGACGTTCCGGAGGCACTCCGGAACAAGCGCCCGACCGCGTCCGAAACTCAAGTGAGGACAGGCAAACCCGTCAGTGCGCGTGGCCCGCATGGCCGTGTGCGCGGGCGTCCGCGTCTTCGACACTCACGTCGATCTCCAGCGTGCCGGCGGACGTCACCAGAACCACCTCCCAGTGATGACCCTCTTCCAGCGCCTCGGACAGCCCGTCAAACCGGATTGCCAACCCGTCCGGCGTCAGATCCAGATGTTTGCCCGGGGCGACCGGGACCGGCGGCAGCGGGTCAAAGCCCATCTCGCCATCTTTCATCCGGAACCCCACCAGCTGCCCTTCCAGCCCGCTGACCAGCCGCGCGCCGATAATCTCTATTGGGGCGTCCCCCTCGTTGTGCAGTTCCATGAACACCAGCGTATGATCGTGGTCAGTGGCATTGGTCCAGGGGTGCAGGATCTCCAGCCCACCAATCTCAAAAACATGGGAGGGATCGCCGTGATCGTTTTCGGCAAAAGCAGCAGTCGCGAACAGCAGGGCGGCGGCAAGCAGGCGTTTCATTGGCGAAGGTTCTCCACGATTGGGCGCACCAAAACGGCAAGCGCCGGGACAAGGGACAGCAAAGACGTCGCCGAAAGGAACGCCAAGGCGAGGTTGACTTCGGACCATGTGATCGACGCGGAAACGAGGATATCGGTCCGCGACGTCACAATCCCCGACAGGACCGCCGCCGAGGCAAAGCCGAACACGACACCCAGCGCGGTGCCCGCCGCCAGCAGCGTGACACCGTAGGCCCAGACCACCGCCATCACGAAACGACGCGGCGCGCCCAGCGCGCGCAGCATGGCCAGTTGGCGCTGGAACAAGCGCGAAAGGATAAATAGCCCCAGCAGGACAGAGGCCGCGACCAGCACCTGTGTTACGATCGACATGATCTGCATGGCCTGCCGCACGTCGCCCATCACCCTGTAGAGGTTGGCCAGCACCGTGCCCGGGAAAAACGCCATCGTTTCTCCCGCCACGGTGAACTCGGACCGCAAGGCGTAGTTCGCCCAAAGCTCGGACGCGCGCACGATCACTGCTGGCGTGCCGGGAAACAACGCGGAATCAAAGGGCGGGCCGATGCGGTCGCCGTCCTCAAACGGGTGACCATTAGCCAGCCCGTGAACTTCCCAGACCGTCTCGACCGGGATCAGGATGGCGCGGTCCCATGGCGATCCGCTGCGCGCCATACGCCCAACCACCTCGATCTCGAATCCCTCATGCGCATCGCCATCGGCCGCGCCGCCATCTCCATGCGCGGGCGTAAAATGATCCCCGATTTCCAGATCAATGGCCGCGCCTATGACGGCCTCGCCGGTGCGGGCAAAAATACGACCCTCGATCTGGCCGTCCGACAGATGGGTGACAAAGTCCTCAATGGTCCCGACCACAGGCGCGCCCTCATAGCTGTCGCCAAAGGCGATGGGGGCCGCAATCTCGACTCTGGGATGGCTTGCGATGCGGTCGAAGGCCGCCCCGTCCAGCAGCGGTACCGCCGACGGCTGAAGAAACACAGAGGCCAGCATCAGGGTCAGTTCAGATCCCGGAGCCGCGACCACCAGATCGAATTTCTCCGCCGCCCGTGCGGTGCCGACCCGCAGCCCCCGTTCTTGTGCGATCAGGCCGATGCCCATGCCGGTGGACACGGCGATCAGCAGAATGAACATCAGGTTGGCCCATCGAAACCGCCAGAGCAGCGCCCGCACCAAGGGCATCGGGCGGAATCCGCGCAGCAGCACGGCACCGATCACAATCAGCGGCAGCAGCAGCGTTGCGGCGATTGCGATGTCCTGCCCGAGGGGCGGCAATGTCTCCCAGACCTCTCTCATGTGTTCGGATCACGTCTGCAAAAGCGGCGAGTCACGACGCACCAACACGGCTGTCGTCGGTCAATTGACCGTCTTCGATGGTCAGCACCCGGTCCAGCCGGTTAAGCAGATGTAGATCGTGGCTGACCGCAATCAGCGTCTTGCCACTGTCCCGTGAAAGCGCCACCAGATCCTCGATCAATCGGTCCGCTGCGGAGCGGTCCAGGCTGGCGGTCGGCTCATCGGCCAGCAGGATCGCCGGATCGGTGGCCAGCGCGCGCGAAACCGCCACCCGCTGCCGCTCTCCTCCGGAAAAAGAGGCCACGGTGCGGCTGTCCTGCGGGACGCCCAGCCGGCCCAGCCGATCCGCCGACCGGCTGTCGATCTGCGCCCGCGCGCCGCGTTTAGAGAAAAGCGCCGCAAGGCTGGCATTCGCGTGCGGCGAAAGTTCATCGAACAGAAGGAAATCCTGAAAGATCAGCCCCATGTGCGCCGCGCGAAAGGCCGTGCGCCGTTCTGAGGACAGCCGCGCCAAATCAGTATCGCCCCAACGCACGCTGCCCTTGGCCGCGACCAGACCGCTCAGGGCTTGCAGAAAAGTGGACTTGCCCGCTCCAGACGGCCCCCGCACCCCGATCAGCGATCCGGCAGGCACCGCCAGCGACGGCACCCGCAGCAGGGTCCGCGATCCTGCTGTAACGCTCAGTTCGGAGACTTCCAGAGGCAGGATCATCTGCTCAGGCTTTGGAATAGCTGGCGTCCGTCAGACGCACTAGACTGAGAAAGCCACTGTCAGGATCCCGAAACTTTCCCAGCTCCAGAACGCCGCGCGCCTCTATCTTGACGTTGAAGGGCAGGACATTGACCACGCGCTTGGCATAGATTGCAAGAATATCATCAGGCCAGTCGGCCGCCGTCTCACAGAAGGGGCAGACCGCCATCGGCCTCTTGGTCAGGACAAAGAACTGCGATTCCGCCTTGAGCGGCGGTGCCATGAACCCCTCAAAGGTCATGCGCGCGCCATTGTTCTGCATGGCGATCTCGGACATACCGCCACCCTTCTTGTAAAGCTCACGGATCCTGAGCGCCCCATCGGCTGCCCAGGCAGGGGCCGAGACAAGGGCAGGAGCGGCAAGACCTGCGCGAAGAAACGTGCGGCGGAGCATGGTGGGCCTCTTGTGGTTTCGGGTTCGGTGATCTGGCTACATTCTATGTGCCGAATATAACAACGTCCGCTGAGCGCCGCCCCAGACATACGTCAGAGGGCGCAAAAGAAAAAGGCCCGGGACAGGCGGCCCGGACCGGTATCACGGCTAAGGGCTTACTCGGCAGTGATGGCGTGGTGCATGACGTGGAAGATCACGTTCTGCTCAATCGTCGAGTCGAAGAGATGCGCCCAAGGCCCCTTGGCGTAGACCATGACATCTTCTCCGGAGTGGGTTTCCGACGACATCGGGATCAGCGCTTGCTGGATATAGTCGATGTCGGTGGCATCTTCCTGTGTCAGATCGGGGCGCGATCCTTTGAAGTCATTGCCCTCTTCGACCAGCACCGACCCGGCACCGTTCAGGTAGCCCATGACGGTGTAGGGCTTGCCGTCCTTGGCAAGCAGCGGTTCATCCGCGTGCTTGTCGCCTTCTTTCGCCACGCCGTAGCACAGACCCAAAATGTCCGAGCCGCGACCGCAGTAGCCGTTGAACGCGATGGCGTGCTCATGGTCAGCGGTGACGATGATCAGCGTGTCGGCGTCATCGGTCAGCTCATCCGCGAGGGCCACGGCCTCGGCAAAGGCGCGGCCGTCGGTCAGCGTGCGATAGGCGTTGCCGTCGTGGTTGGCGTGATCGACGCGGCCCGCCTCGATTTCAAGGTAGTAGCCGTTGTCGTTCTGCGACAGGAATTCAATCGCCTTGCGGGTCATGTCGGCCAGCGACGGCTCATCGTCGTCGGCGCGGTCGGCCTCATATTCCATGTGGCTGTCGTTGAACAGCGCAAGGATCGGGCTGTCCATCGTCAGCGCGCCAAAGGTTTCGGTGTTCCACGCGTACTGCGCACCGGCGTCCTTGGCGGCGTCGATCAGGTTGACGCCATCCTTGCGGCGTCCCTCTTTGCCTTCATCGGTGACAACACCTTCGGGCGCAAAGTGACGGCGGCCGCCACCCATCGCAAGGTCGATCACGCCCGCGTCCATCATGTCGATCAGCTGGGCCGCGATATCCTTTTGGGTGGTGCAGCCCTCTGGCACGCTGTCTTCCCAGTTGCGGTTGGCGGTCTTGGCGTAAACAGCCGCCGGGGTGGCGTGGGTCAGGCGCGCGGTCGAGACGACACCGACAGACTTGTCCATGCCAGTCACGATTTCTGCGAATGTGGTCAGCTCATTTCCGGTGACTGTGCCACAGTCACCGTGGATCGCGTCACCGCCGAGGTTGATCAGGTTGAAACGCTGCTTGACGCCGGTGTTCATGGCACCTGCGGTCGGGGCAGAGTCCGGGGTCTGGGCGTTGATGTTGTAGGTCTTGACCAGAGCAGCGGACCAATCGGTGGTCTCATAGGGCAGCACGTGCTCTTCGCCCAGTTTGCCCATCTGTTGACCGACAAAGAGGCGCGTGGCGTAGTTGGTGCCGACACCGTTGCCATCGGCCACCAGAACGATGACGTTCTTGGCGCGACCGGTGTTGTGCTGGCGGGCGATCAAGGCATCAACATGCGCCTGACCGGCGGTGAACCAGTCGCTGGACGTCTGCGGCAGATCCTGCGCGAAGGCCGGGAACGCGGCAGCAATGGCTGCAACGGATACGAGAGTCTTTTTCATGGAAAGTGCCTCCGAGTTGGCGATATGTCTCGTTGCGCATAGGCGGGTTTCGTCTCGGATTTTTTACGATTTTGTAACGGTTTAGTGAAACGCCAGCGCCATATCTGTCGTGGTCACTCGCCGGATGAGACGCTCAGGCGGCGCGATGTTCTGAGTGAGATCATCGAAGGTCTGCATGTCCGGCTAGTGGTTCAGCATTCGGGGTAGCGCGGCGGCTGTCGAGCGTATCCAGAACCACCCACCGACCGCGCCACCGCCGACCCCCAATGCCCGGTCAGCGAACCGCCGCATCCCATCCCGCCACCATTTCCGCGGCGCGCTCTGCGATCTCAGGCACAGCCATACCCGGCTTGAACAACGCCGTTCCGATACCAAACCCGGTGATCCCGGCCTTTAGCCAAGCGCCGAAATCCGCAGGCCCCACACCGCCCACCGCGTAGGTCGCGGCCTCGGGTGGCAGCACCGCCTTGAGCGCGGACAAACCGTCCAGACCCAGTTTGAAGGCGGGAAAGAACTTCAGCCCGTCCGCGCCGTTACGCAGGGCGGTGAACGCCTCTGTCGCGGTGAAGACGCCGGGATAAGACAGCATACCTGCCGCCTTGGTCGCCGCAATCACACGCGGATTGCAGTCCGGAGAGACCACCATTCCCGCGCCGATCTCGCGCAATTGTCCCACCTGCACCGGGTCCACCACCGTGCCCGCACCGATCAGGGCACGGTCGCCCGCATGGATGACCATGCGGCGAATGGTTTCGAACGGATCGGGTGAGTTCAGCGGCACCTCGATCTTTGTGATGCCAGCGTTGATAAGCGCGTCAACAACCGGCTCGGCCTCTGCCACGGTCAGCCCACGCAGGATGGCAATAATCTCTCGGGTCATGTCATGTCTTTCAAATGATGATAGGCGGCGGTCAGCCCCGCCAGAGTGATGTCGCCCGCAGGCATCAGCCGCGCGGCGGCACCTTGAGCTGACAGAGCGGCGCGATACGCCTCTGCCACCGTGTCTTCGCCCAGAATGACGATGTCCTGACCCAGCCAATAGGGACGCGCCGCCGCCAGTTCCGCCCCGATCAGAAGGCCCGACAGCCGCGCACGTGTCACCGCAGCACCGGTGCCGTTCAGCAAAGAGTCGGCCCGAAGGCCAAACAGCGATGAGGTCAGCGCAGCGGGCCGCGAGAGCGTGTCACTGACCGCCTCGGCGAAGGCAGCCTCATCCCAGCCGTCCCCGCCCAGCGAATGACGCAGGACCGACTGGCCGCTGAGCAGGGCAAACATCTCGCCGGTCATGAAGGTACGAAAGGAAACGACCTCTTTGGCGCTGATGTGCACCCACTTGTTGTGCGTACCGGGCAGGCAGAGCACGCCGTCGAAGTCCGGTTCCCTGGCAAGGAAACCGCCGATTTGGGTTTCTTCCCCGCGCATCACGTCCGGCGGGCGCATCTGGCTGATCCCCGGCAGGATATGCACCCGCAGGCGTGGGTCGCAGGTTGCCACACGGGGCCCCCCGACCGGCACGGCGCATGGGGTTTCGACATAGGGTGCCTCTGCCCAGCCCTGTCGCGCCCCGGCCATGCCGCAGATGATCACCGGCAGCGTGTCAGGCAGGTTGTCGCCCAGCAGGTTCAGCAGGGTCGGCTCATAGTCGCCGGGCGTCAGCCGCGACATACCTTGGTCCGAGTCGATCCTTTGCAAGGGGCGGTCGTCTCCGCCCATCGGCCAAAGGCGCAGGTGTGAGGTGCCCCAGTCGGCGGCGACCCATTGTGGTGTGTCGGTCATGGCAGGCGGTCTCCTTCCGGCACCCAAATCCCATCTGGCGGGCGGCAAGGCAAGGCCGTGTTCTTCCCTGCCCCATCAACGCGCTTCCCGATAGCGCCGACGGAATAGTTTGGCAGGCCCGGTGCGTCATCCGCAGTGAACAGCGTTCGGCAGTTGCGCATTTCTGGGTCTAGCCGGTCAGTTCCAACGGGCGCAACTATCGTTGGCGACACGTCGGTGGAAACCTTCTGCCCGCGCAAGGCCATCGGTGCACTCATGAACACCCCATCTATGAGCAACCTCTCCGACACGTCTTGCAGGTCTTCGAGACGCCCGCCGGTTTGAAGTGCCGTAAGGACATGACCAAGCCCTGTTTGCGGTAACGCCTTCGGCTTGACATCCCTGCCCCTCGCTGCGCGCAATCGCGGCCAAGCATCTGGAGGAGGGATTTCATGTCGGATCTGTTTTCGTTGAACGGTCGGCGCGCTTTGATTACCGGTTCGTCGCAGGGCATCGGGCTGGCGCTGGCGCGCGGGCTGGCGCAGGCGGGCGCTGAGGTCGTGCTGAACGGACGTGATACCGCCAAACTGGCCGCCGCCGCCGATACGATGCGCGGTGAGAGCGCAACCGTGCATGAACTGACCTTTGACGCGACAGATCATGAGGGCGTGCGCAGCGCCGTCGACGGGTTTGAGGCGGCGCATGGTGCCATCGACATCCTTGTGAACAACGCCGGGATGCAGCACCGGACCCCGCTGGAGGATTTCCCGGCGGAGATGTTCGAAAAGCTGCTGCAAACCAATGTGGCCAGCGTCTTTCACGTAGGCCAAGCCTGCGCGCGGCACATGATCGGACGCGGGCGCGGCAAGATCATCAATATCGCATCTGTCCAGACCGCGCTGGCCCGCCCCGGCATCGCCCCCTACACCACCACCAAGGGCGCAGTCGGCAACCTAACCAAAGGCATGGCGACAGACTGGGCGCGCCACGGATTGCAATGCAACGCGATTGCGCCCGGCTATTTCGACACGCCCCTGAACAAGGCACTGGTCGAGGACCCCGAGTTTTCCGCCTGGCTGGAAAAGCGCACTCCCGCAGGGCGCTGGGGCAATGTTGAGGAACTGGTAGGGGCCTGTGTCTTCCTGTCGTCTGACGCGTCCAGTTTCGTCAATGGACATACGCTGTATGTGGACGGCGGGATTACAGCGTCATTGTGACGGCGCGACGGGCTGAACCCCGCCCTACAGCGTGGCCTGATTGACCCGCCTGGACAGAGCGGCGCGGCTCTCGACCCGTTCCGAATAGCGGTCAACCAGATGGTCGCGCATGTCGCGTGTAAGCAGGGTGAATTTGACCAGTTCCTCCATCACATCGACGATCCGGTTATAAAAGGGTGAGGGCTTCATCCGGCCCGCCTCGTCGAACTCGTCCCACGCCCGTGCAATCGACGACTGGTTGGGGATCGTCAGCAGGCGCATCCAGCGGCCGAGGATGCGCAACTGGTTCACGGTGTTAAAGCTTTGACTACCGCCGCAAACCTGCATCACGGCCAGCGTCTTGCCTTGGGTCGGACGCACGCCGCCCAGTGACAGCGGAATCCAGTCGATCTGGGTTTTCATCAGTCCTGTCATTGCGCCATGCCGTTCGGGGGAGGACCAGACCATGCCCTCGGACCATGTCACCAGATCGCGCAATTCGGCGACCTTTGGGTGATCTGGCTCTTCGGTATCGACCTGCGGCAAGCCCCTTGGGTCAAAGATGCGTACCTCGGCCCCGAAACGGGTCAGGATGCGCGCGGCCTCTTCGGCGCTTAGGCGCGCATAGCTACGTTCCCGCAAAGACCCATAGAGGATCAGGATCCGGGGCGCATGGGTGCTGGGGGTGGCGGGAAAAAGCGTTTCCGTCGTGATTGGAAGAACACTGTCTTCCCGCAAATTGGGGATATCTGTCATGAGCTGCGGTCCGGGGGGTCTGATTGGTTCAGGTAAAGCGTGCGCGCGTGCGGTTGGCGAAGGCGACCAGCGACAACATCACCGGCACTTCGACCAGAACGCCGACAACGGTGGCCAGCGCCGCGCCAGAGTTGAGACCAAAGAGGCTGATCGCGACGGCGACGGCCAGTTCGAAAAAGTTTGAGGTCCCGATCATTGCGCAGGGCGCGGCGATCCGGTGCGGCACCTTCAACGCGTAGGCCACGCCGTAAGCCAGCGCAAAGATGCCATAACTCTGGATCACGATGGGTACGGCGATCAGCGCGATGACCAGCGGGCGCGACAGGATCACCTCTCCTTGCAGGCCGAAAAGGATGGCAACGGTGGCAATCAGGCCGACCACGGACCACGGCTTGACCCGCGCGGCGAAGGCTTCAATCGCCTGCGGACTGCCCAGCGCACGCCGGGTCAGCAAACCGGCGACCAGTGGCAGAACGACGTAAAGCACCGTCGCCAGAACCAGCGTTTCCCACGGGACCGAAATCTCTGTCACGCCCAGCAGAAAGGCCACGATGGGCGCAAAGGCGACAACCATGATCAGATCGTTCACCGACACCTGCACCAGCGTATAGGTGGCGTCCCCGCGCGTCAGTTGCGACCAGACAAAAACCATCGCCGTGCAGGGAGCCGCGCCCAACAGGATCAATCCGGCGGTGTATTGCGCCGCATCCTCTGGCGCGATCCATGGCGCAAAGACGAAATCGAAGAACAAGACCGCCAGCAGCGCCATGGTGAAGGGTTTGATCAGCCAGTTGACCACCAGCGTCACGATCAAACCGCGCGGTTGTCGCGCCACGCCCGCAACGGCACCGAAGTCCACGCCCACCATCATCGGGTAAACCATCGCCCAGATCAGCACCGCGACAACAAGATTGATGTTGGCGACTTCGGCCGCGGCAATGGCCTGCACCAGTCCGGGGGCCAACACTCCAATGACCAGACCGGCGATCATCGCCAGCGCCACCCAAAGGGTCAGGTAGCGTTCAAAAGTGCCAAGCGCGCTTTCCGCTGGGTTTGTGTTCGTCATCGGTCAGGTTCCGTGAGACTTGAAGGGAATGGGGGACAGGCGATCTGATCAAGCACCGGCTGACACAGGTCCGCACGCCCGCCGCAGCAGTCCTCCATCAGAAAGGACAGCAAAGCCCGCATCGCGTCGATATTTGCGAAATATCGGACAGAGCGGCCTTCGCGCAGGGATGTTACAAGGCCTGCGCCGGACAGGATCTTGAGATTGTTGGACAGCGTGTTTGGCCGGATGTCCAGCGTGTCGGCAATTTGTCCGGCGGAAACACCTTCAGCCCCGGCCCGGATCAGCAGGCGGAACACGTCGATCCGCGCATCGTGGGCCAAGGCGGAAAGGGTCGAGATAGCGTCCGTCTTTTCCATATTTCATGTATATTGGAAATATTTAGGATAGCAAGTCTCTGCCTTCACAAGTGCGGCGAGCTGGTGGACGGCCGACCGCCTTTGGGACCGGCGTGCTTTTCCCCTCATGCGTCCGGCATAGCCCTTCTTTGGACTGCTTGCCGCCACGCTTTTCCAAACCGTCAGGCGCCGGTCACGTGGTCTGACTTGGCATGGCAAACGAGAGGTGCACCTTGACTGCCTGCGTGCGATCCGCAGCCACGGCAAAGGCCTTGGCCGCCTCCTCCAGCGGGTAACGCCCGGTAATGATTGGGCTCACGTCTATGCGCCCGCTGGTGATGGCCGCCACGGCCTCGGCGAACTCTTCGTGAAAGCGATGGCTGCCTTGCAGGCGAATTTCCTTGGCCACCAGCGCGTTGACGGGCATGACGGTATCGCCTGCCACCCCCACCTGCACCAGCGTGCCGCGCGGTCGCAGGGTCGCAACCGCCGATTTGATGGCAGGCGCTGCGGCAGAGCATTCGAAGGCCAGATGGAAATAGCCCTTGTCAGCGGCATAGACCTCCAGCGTCTCGGGCGACGTGAGCACGTTGATGGTACGGGTTGCGCCCATTGCCTCGGCCACCTTCAAAGGGGCGTCCTGCAAATCGGTGACCACGATTTCGGCGGCACCCGCCACCGCCGCCGCCGCGACGCAGAGACTGCCAATAGGTCCGGCCCCTGTGACCAGCACACGCTTCCCCCGGATGTCCCCCGCCATGCGCGCGGCATGCAGGCAGACGGCCAGCGGCTCGGCGCAGGCGACGGCGTGCAGGTCCGCGCCCCCGGGCAGTTTGATACATTGCGCCGAGTCCAGAACGATCCGGTCACGGAACAGCCCCTGTTCATGCGGCAGCCGCATGGCCGAACCGTTGAACCGCATGTTCAGGCAGTGCATCGGCAGGCCTTCGGCACAGTAGGCGCAGCTTTCGCAGGGGCGACTGGGGTTCAGTGCCACAGGATCACCCGGTGCCAGCCCGGTCACATTCACGCCCACCTCCAGTACGCGGCCCGAAGCCTCGTGGCCCAGAATGATCGGTTCGCGGACCCGGATGGTGCCGATGCCGCCGTCCGCAAGGTAATGCATATCCGATCCGCAGATGCCCCCCGCCGCCACGGCAACCAGCACTTGCCCGGCACCGGGCGCAGCCACCTCTTCGGTTTCGATGCGCAGGTCGTTCTGGCCGTACAGGCGGCACACGCGGGTTTTCATGGGTTTTCTCCTAAGGTGGCCAAAGCGAGTTGGACAAAGGTGCAGGTGGGCCTCATGCGCCGACCGGACCGGGAAGGCTGACGTCAAACTCTGCGGCGCTGGCGGCGACGCGAGTCCAGACCTCATCGGGCAGGCGCACGCCTTCGGTCTGGCTGCGTGTGACGTTTTCGTGGGCGCGGTCGCCGGGAACGCGGACCGAGGGCAAGCCCGGAATCGGCCGGTTCTTGCGGCAGGCGTCATTGAGCGCGCCGACCTCGCGCAGGAACGGGGCGCTCCCGCCAAATGCTTCGGGGTCGAACACCTGCACAAACACGTTGCCGCCCCAGCGCGTCGGCGCTTCCGCCCGGCCGTGGCCCGCCAGCGCCTGCGTCATCATCTCGATCATTAGCCCGGTGGCATAGCCCTTGTGGCCGTGGTCCATGCCACCGACCGGCAGGATCGAACCCTTTGGGGTGGCGTTCACCACCGCCGGATCGGTTGTCGCCTCACCATTGGCGTCGAGCATCCAAGGGTGGTCAAACTGCGTTCCCTTGTTGATGTGCTCGCGCACCTTGGACACCGTCGTGATCGACGAACAGGTGTCGATCAGCACCGGGTGCCCGTCGCCCGGATAGCCGACCGCCCACGGGTTCGGCGTGAACAGAGGCTCTGTGCCGCCAAAAGGCGCAACCCATTTCCCCGACGGGTCAGAGGTTGCGATATAGCAGACAAATCCCCGGTCGGCGGCCATTGAGGTGAAGGTCGAGAGGCAGCCAATATGGTGGCTGCGCCGCAGTGCCAGCGCCGCCATGCCGAAGGTGCCCGCGCGCTCTATGCAGAGGTCAAGCGCCTGCGACATCAGCCAGTGGCCGGGCAGGTAGTTCCCATCCCAGACCATCGTCACCTTGTTGTCGCGCACAACCTCATGCTCACCGGACGCAGTCATGTTGCCCGATTTCAGTTCGGGCAGGTAGTAAGGCACCATCGAGATCCCATGCGTTGTCACCCCCAATTCGTCGGTGCGGATCAGAAGTTCGGCCACAACCTCGGCCATTTCGGGATCAAGCCCGGCCCGCGTGAGCAGGGTCTGGGCGAGTGTCTTCAGGTCGTCACGGGCAAAGCGCAAATCGGTCATCTGAGGTTCACTCCACCCGGTGTTTGCCCGTGAGGACCGCCTTCATGACGGTGCGCGGGTCGTTCCGGCCGGACAGGCGGCACACTCGGAAATGCAACTTTGGAACTCCTATTTCGTCAGAACGGATGGCAACCACGTGGCCAAAGGTGCGAAGTACGACACGGCCAGCAGCACGAGGATATTGGTGAACAGGAACGGCAGAATCGCCCGCACCACCGGCGCCAGCGGCAGCCGCGCAATGTTGGCGCAGACAAACAGGCAGACGCCCACCGGGGGCGTGGTCAGCCCGATCATCAAGTTCAACACCGCGAAGGTGGCGAAATGCAACGGGTCGATGCCCACCGCGTTCGACAGCGACAGAAGCGGCACAAAAAGGATGATCAGCGCGGCAATCGTCTCCATGAACATGCCGACGAAGAGCAGCAGGAGGTTGATCAGCAGGATCACCAGAAACTTGTTGTCGGTCAGGGACAGCACAGAGTCGGCGATGGCCTGAGGGATGCGCTCGGACACCAAAATCCAGCCAAAGACATTGGCGAACCCGACCAGCGCAAGGATGCCAGCCGCCGAAACGGCGCTGTCGGCGATGATACCCGGCAGCTTGCGGATGGGCAACTCGCGGTAGATGAAGGCACCGACGATAAAGGCGTAGACAGAGGCCACGACCGCGGTTTCGGTCGGCGTGGCATAGCCCGACAGCAGTCCGTAGATGATCAGAAAAGTCATCGCGATGGCCCAGAATGCCCCGCCGAAAGAGCGGGCGACCTCGCCAAAGCCCTGCCACGGCTGGTGCGGATAGCCGCGCCGAACAGAGATGATGTAGCAGGTCACCATCATGGCGACGCCCATCAGGATGCCAGGGATCGCGCCCGCAAGGAACATTTTGCCGACCGAGATACCCGACAGCGCGCCGACAATGATCATCGGCACAGAGGGCGGAATGATTGGGCCAACGGTCGAAGAGGCCGCCGTCACGGCGGCGGAGAAATCCGCCGGGTAGCCTGCCTTTTTCATGCCCGGGATCAGCACGCCGCCAAGACTGGCCGCGTCGGCCACGGCGGTGCCGGTGATGCCGCCAAACAGCATCGACGCGGCGATATTGGTCAGGCCGAGACCACCCTTGATCCAGCCTACGATGGCATTAGCAAAACGGATGATCCGATGTGTGATCCCGCCCTGGTTCATCAGGTTCCCGGCCAGAATAAAGCCCGGGATCGACAACAGGACAAACACGTCCATGCCAGCATACATCTTTTGCGGCATCACCACCGGCGGCATCCCTGCGAACAGCAGGTAGGCCAGCGATGAGAGCCCCAGCGTGATTGCCACGGGGATGCCCAGCATCAGCCCTATGACAAAAACCGTGAACAGGATGGTGACATCCACGCCTTATTCCTCCTCGGGTCGGTGGGGTTTGCCGTCATCGGTGCCGGTCAGCATTCCGATCACGCGCAGGACGGCAAAAAGCGCCAGTCCGACAAGCACAAGCCAGACGGTCAGGTGCACATAGGTCATGCGGATACCCAGCGCCGGGGCAGTTTGCATCTTGCCGATAGCGACGAATTTCCAGGCATGCGGCAGCAGGTAAAGCGCCAGTCCTGCCGTCGCGAGCGCCCCCAACAGGCGCAGGATCCACGGGAACGGCGCGGGCAGCGACTCGGAGATCACATCCACGTTCACAAGGTCGCCAGTGCGAAAGGCAACCCCCGCGCCAAAGGCAATCATGTAGAGCAGCGCGTAGCGGGTCAGTTCCTCGGACCAGACCGGCGAAGACCCGGTCAGGCGGCCGACAACCTGTATCAGCACCGCGCCCATCAGCACCGCAAAGGCGAGGCCGGCGCCGATCTTGGCAAGCAGAACAATGGCGTCGATCAATCGTCTGGCAAGGGTCATGCCGTTGCTCCTGGTTCAGGTCCGCGATGTCGCGTCCCGGGCTTGACCCGGGGCCTCTGATGAACGGTTCAGAGGTCCCGGGGCAAGCCCGGGACGCGGTGTCTTTGCTGGCAGCGTTTACTGGCCAAACAGGCCTTCGACGATCGGCTTGATCTCGTCGTTGACGTTCGCCAGCACGGCGTCTTTGGCAGCGGCCTGAAAGGCAGCGGCGTCAACGTCGACAAAGGTCATGCCCTTTTCCTCAAGGAACGCGCGGTCGTCGGCAAGGCTCTGCTCGAACAGCTCACGCTCATAGGCCTGCGCGCGGGCGGCAGCCTCCATCACGGCGGCCTTGTCCTCGTCCGACAGCTTTGCCCATGTCTGGTCCGCGATGGTCAGGTAGATCCACGACCGAACATGGTCAGTCAGGTTCACATGGCTCTGCACCTCATAGAAAGAGGCTGAACGGATCAGGGCCAGCGGGTTTTCCTGCGCCTCGATGGTGCCGTTCTGCAGCGAGGTGAAGACCTCGGAAAAGGCCATCGGGCCGGGGTTCGCGCCCAGTGCTTTCCAGACGTCAACAAACAGCGGCACGTTCGGCACGCGCATTTTCAGACCGTTCAGGTCGGCGGGCGAGGTGATCGGACGGTTCGATGTCAGGTCACGCGCGCCACGGGCGAAATAGGCAATCGGGCGGATCTGCACGTTGGCGATGATCTGCGCCTTGATGTCTTCGCCAACCGGACCGGCAGCAAAGGCGTCCATGTCGTCAATGGTCTTGAACGCATAGGGAACCGCCAGCAGCGCCGCCATCGGCGCCCAGTTCTGCAGGCTTTCACCGGTGATCGTCATGTCGACGGTGCCCAGCTGCATGCCGTTGATCAGGTCGATTTCCTTGCCAAGCGACTCGTTCGGGAAAACCTCGACCACGATGCGGCCATCGGTCAGAGCGGACAGTTCCTCGCCGAATTTGACCGAGGCCTTGTGCCAGGAGTTCTCCTCATTCGCGAGGTGACCCAGCTTGAGCGTCATTTCCTGTGCGGTCAGCGGTGCCGCGACCAATGTTGCCACGGCTGCGGCAAGTGCCGTCATCTTAAATCCAAAAGTCATCCCTGTTCTCCTCCTTGGATGGGTGCATTGACCGGCAAGGGCAAATCCCCCTCCGGCAATTCGAAATAGGCGGTGTTGGCCGCCACGATCTGGGGCAGATCGGACAGCACTTCGCGCAGGTGTAGCCGAACGGCTTCATTGGCCCCCCGGATAGCGCCCCGTTCGATCTGGTCGACGATCTCGCTGTGCTGGGCGATCAGCTTGCGCAGCGGGAACTGCCCTAAAGACAGAAACCGGACGCGGTCCATCTGTGACTTCAACCCTTCGATCTGTTTCCATGCTCCGGCCTTGCCCGCGGCGTCGGCCAGCGTGCGGTGAAACAGTTCGTCAAGTTCGATAAACGCTTCGGGAGCGCCGCAGGTGGCGGCCTCTTGCTTTGCCAACTGGGCGCGCAGGTCTTTGATCAAAGCCGGATCGGGGGTTTGCGCAAGGATCTTGGCGATGTCGGCCTCGATCGCTTCGCGTAGAAAGCGCGCATCAAGGACGGCGGCATAGCTGATGCGGCTGACAATGGTGCCACGCTGCGGAAGGACCGCCAGCAGGCCCTGATCGGCCAGCCGGATAAACGCCTCGCGCACCGGTTGACGGCTGACGTCATAGCCGCGCGCCACCTCGGATTCCGAAAGACGGTCACCCGGCTTCAGGTCGTTGCGGATAATGCGCTCGCGCAGGATGCGCGCGATCTGCGGCGTGATCGGCTTCGCCGGGTTCAATAACCACTGCGTCTTGCGTTCAACCGTCATGATTCGCCGTCCTCCCTCCGGTCAATTACCATACTTCCATACTTCCATACTAGCCAGCAAACTTGCGGACTGCTAAAAGATACAGGACGCTTCGACTCGGGGAGGACATCATGAAGCAAACTTGGCGCTGGTTCGGGCCAAAGGACCTCGTGGCAATTGACGACGTGGCTCAGGCAGGGGCCGAGGGGATCGTTTCAGCCCTTCACCATGTGTCGAGCGGCGCTGTCTGGACCCCCGAAGAGATTTCCCGCCGACAGGCCGAGATCGCCGTGATGCGCGACGGCGCGCCCTCGGGGCTGGACTGGTCGGTGGTCGAAAGCCTGCCGGTGTCCGAGGACATAAAGAAACAGCAGGGCGACTGGCGCGATCACATCGCCAACTACAAGACCAGCCTGCGAAACCTCGCCGGTGCCGGGATCGAGGTAATCTGTTACAACTTCATGCCGGTGCTGGACTGGACGCGCACCGACCTTGCCTTTCGGCTGCCGACCGGCGCGACCTGCATGCGGTTCGACCTGACCGATTTTGTCGCCTTCGACCTGCACATCCTGCAACGCAAGGGGGCCGAGGACGACTATGACGCGGACCTGCGGGACGCGGCTGCGCGCCGATTTGCCAACATGACGCCCGACGCGCGCGAGGCGTTGGCCGGAAACGTCGTTTTCGGCCTGCCCGGCGCGGCAGAACACTTTTCACTGGAGGACGTGCGCAGTCATCTCGCAGAATACGCCGAAATCTCCGAGGACACCCTGCGCAGCCACCTGATCGACTTTCTCTCAGAGGTTGCGCCGGTGGCGCAGGATCTTGGTCTCAGGCTGTGTTGTCACCCCGATGACCCGCCCTTCCCCCTGCTTGGCCTGCCCCGCATAATGTCGACAGAGGCGCATTATCGGACCGTCATGCAGGCGGTGGACCTGCCCGCCAACGGCATCACGCTGTGTTCCGGCTCGCTTGGCGCCCGGCCCGACAACGACCTGCCCGGCATGATGACCCGTCTTGGCGACCGGGTGCATTTCCTGCACCTGCGCAACGTCAAGCGTGAGACTTCGAACATTCGCGGATCGTTTTATGAGGCAGAGCACCTTGGCGGCGACACCGATATGGTTGCGCTGGTCGAGGCGGCGCTGAAGGAAGAGGCACGCCGCAAGGCCGCAGGGCGCAGCGATTGGTCGATCCCCTTCCGCCCCGATCATGGGCAGGACATCCTCGACGACCTGAACCGCAAGGCGCAACCGGGTTACCCGTCTATCGGACGCTTGAAAGGTCTGGCAGAGCTACGCGGTGTCATTGCAGCCCTGTCACCCCGGATCACCGCATGACCAAACGTCTGACGGCCGGCTCAGCTTTGCCAGATGGCGTTATGCCACCGACCTACGATCCCGCCGCGCATGGTGAGGGGATCGTTCACATCGGCCTTGGTGCCTTTCACAAAGCGCATCAGGCGGTCTACACCGATGATGCCCTCGCCGCAGCGGGCGGTGACTGGCGGATCGTCGGGGTAAGCCTGCGCAGCGCCGCCCCGGCTGAAGAACTCTCACCCCAAGACGGTCGATATACCCTCATCGAACGCAGCGTCGAAGGCAGCCGCGCGCGGGTGGTCGGGTCGATGTCCCGCGCCCTTTGCCTGAAAACGGACCGCGCGGCTGTGCTAAAGGCGCTCTGTGCGCCTTCAACACGGATTGTCTCGATCACCGTCACGGAAAAGGGCTATGGTCTGGACCGCGCCACCGGCGGGATCGACCCCACCCACCCGGCGATTGCCGCCGACCTTGCCCGGCCCAAAGCCCCCGAGGGCCTTGCCGGGTTGCTGGTTTGGGCACTGGCAGAGCGCCGCCGCAAGGGCGTGCCGCCCTTCACCGTGCTGTGCTGCGACAACCTGCCGGAGAACGGCCATCTCGTCCGCTCATTGCTGACCGACATGGCCCGCCACTGCGCGCCCGATTTGGTCGAACACCTCACCCAAAACGTTGCCTTTCCCTGCACCATGGTTGACCGGATAACACCCGCGCGCTCGCCGGACACCCTCGCACTGGCGCTGGCCATGATCGGCTTTGAAGACCGCGCTACGGTCGAGACAGAGGCTTTTCGCCAATGGGTGATCGAGGATCACTTCCCAACTGGCCGCCCAGACTGGGAGACCGGCGGCGCACTCTTTGTCCGGGATGTCCGCCCATTTGAGGAAATGAAGCTGCGGATGCTCAACGGGACGCATTCGATGCTGGCGTACACCGGCTTTCTTGCCGGATACAAATACGTGCGCAACGTGATGGGCGATCCGGCACTTTCCCGACTTGTCACACGTCATCTTGGCGCCGCCGCCTCTACTCTCGATCCACTCCCCGGTGTTGATTTTGGGCTATACACAAAAGAGCTGACCGCGCGCTTCGCCAATCCGCATCTGGGGCATGAAACCTATCAAATCGCCATGGATGGCTCTGAAAAGATGCCCCAGCGCATCTTTGCCCCGGCGCTTGATGCGCTACACAACGGCCAGCCGCTAGATGCCTTCGCCTTCGCCACCGCCGCCTGGGTGCGCTACACGGTTGGGCGCACGGATGGGAATGAGGCATATGACCTGCGCGATCCACTCAGCGCCAAGCTTGCCCCCGCCATTGATGCGCCCGAAACTGCGGCCACGCTTTATGATCGGATCGTCAACCTACCGGGGCTATTCCCGACAGAACTTTCAGCTTCGGCACGGTGGCGCAGTGCGGTCATTGAGCGGCTTGGGCACATGCTCTCCGCAGGTATGCAAGCCGCTATTCAGTCCGAGGTCGCAAAGATCGGTGATTGAAAGCCGCCTGTAAACTGGTCAGGCAATCAGGTCACCGTCACAAACGAAGCCCAAATCGCCGAAACCCCGACGGCACAAATCGAACCAACCCAAATCTTAACAGCCTGTAAATTAGAGTAACTTTAACGAGAATGGCCAAGAAGGTTACCTGATTTCAACCAAGCCCCGCCAAGGATGCTGTGACTTGAAGACAGTCGGAAAGCTATGGTGGGGCGGGTAAAGAGTGACTAGCGGCGGCGGAACCAACGGTGACGACAGCCTTGTCGGCAGTACCGAAGCTGACTCGATCGAAGGGCTGGATGGTAACGATACGATTGACGGCGACGGCGGCGACGACACGCTGCACGGCGGGTCGGGGGACGATTTTTTCCTTATTTCCGGGTCTGGTGACGGGCTGGACCAGATCGACGGTGGAGATGGCTACGACGTCGTTCAGGGGTCCAGCGACAGCGATACGTTCTACGTCAACAGCGATCAGTCCAATCTGACCAGTATCGAGGAAATTGACGGCGGGTCTGGCGGGACCGACCGGATCGTCGGGACCTCTGGCGACGATACTCTGGATTTCACAGGTATCACTCTCAGCAACATTGACGAGATCGACGGTGGCGGAGGAAACGATCTCATCACCGGCAGTGCCGGGGCCGACACCATCAAGGGGAACTCCGGCGATGACACGCTGCACGGCGGTGACGGCGACGATGTCTTTCGCATCGAAAGCTGGACTTCGGGGCTGGACCAAATTGATGGCGGTGCTGGCTACGACTTGGTGCAGGGCTCGGTCAACAGCGACACGTTCTACGTCAACAACGATCTATCCAACCTGACCAACGTTGAGGAAATCGATGGCGGATCTGGCGGGTATGACCGGATCTTGGGCACCTCCGGCGACGATACTCTCGATTTCTCGGGCATCACTCTCAGAAATATCGACGAGATCGACGGCGGCGCGGGCAACGACTCGATCATTGGCTCTGCAGAGGCAGATACCATCGAAGGCAACTCCGGCGATGACACGCTGCACGGCGGTGACGGCGACGATGTCTTTCGCATCGACGGCTGGAACGTGGGGTTGGACCAGTTCCATGGCGGCACCGGGTACGACGTTGTGCAAGGCAGCGGCAACAGCGACTATTTCTACGTCAACAGTGATATGTCGAACCTGGACAGCATCGAGGAAATCGATGGCGGGTCTGGCGGGTATGACCGGATCTTGGGCACCTCCAGCGACGACACTCTGGATTTCTCGGGCACCACTCTCAGAAATATCGACGAGATCGACGGCGGCGCGGGCAACGATTCGATCATTGGCACTTCAGGCGCGGACACAATCGAAGGCAACTCCGGCGATGACACGCTGCACGGAGGTGACGGCGACGATGTCTTTCGCATCTACGGTTGGAACGTGGGGCTGGACCAGTTTCACGGCGGCGCCGGGTACGACGTCCTGCAAGGCACAAGCAGCAGCGACTATTTCTACGTCACCAGTGACATGTCGAACTTGCACGACGTCGAAGGAATCGATGGTGGGTCCGGCGGGTACGACCGGATCTTCGGCACCTCCGGCGACGATACACTGGATTTCAGCGGCTATACGCTGACCGCAATCGACGCGATCGAAGCGGGCAGTGGCAACGACTCCGTGATCGGCAGCCTGGGGGCGGATACGCTTCGGGGCAACTCGGGCGCAGATACGCTTGACGGCAACGCAGGCAATGACAGCCTTTCGGGCGAGGACGACGACGACCTGCTGCGCGGCGGTGACGGCGATGACACCCTTGCCGGCGGTGCGGGTGACGATATTCTTGTCGGGGGCGACGGGACCGACCTCGCGGTATTTTCCAACGCAATTCAGGATCATGTCTTCAGCCTAGGCATCGACGGGCGGCTACAGGTCACCGACATCAACACAGGTGGGAATGGAACCGACATCCTTGACGGGGTCGAGCAGGTTCAATTTGCCGGTGTCACCTATACCTTGGTTTCCGGGACCGAAGGGAATGACGGACCTCTGCAACTTGCCGACAATGGGGAACGGGCGCTGATCCTTGGCTTTGGCGGGGATGATACCGGTATCGGTCACGGCACTGATGACGTGATGTTCGGCGGTGCCGGGAACGACAGTTTCGATGGCGGCGGCGGTAAGGACTACCTTGACGGCCAGACCGGGAACGACACCACGCGCGGCGGCGCGGGCGATGACACACTGATCGCGGGCGAAGGCGACGATCTGCTGGACGGTGGCGACGACGCGGACAGCTTTGTTGCGACGGACGGTTTTGGGCAGGACACCATCATTGGCGGCGAAGGTGGTTTCGATTCCGACGCAATCGACATGCGTGCGCTGAGTGACCCTGTTACGGTCACCTATTCCGGTGACGCCGTTGGCGCGGCCACCAACCTAAGTGGCACGCTTTCCTTTACCGAGGTTGAACGCCTGATCCTGACCCAAGGCGCGGACAGCGTGGACGCGACCGCCGATGCCACGGGAGTCGAAATCGCGGCAGAGGGCGGCGCGGATACGGTCACCACCGGCAGCGGCGGCGACACCGTCGACGGTGGGTCCGGCAATGACTCGATCGTGTCAGGGGCAGGGTCGGACGTCCTGACCGGCGGAACCGGCGACGACACCGTGATGGGCGGCGCCGACGATGACGAAATCGTCTATGGTTGGGGTGACGGCACCGACGTCCTGCAAGGCGGCGAAACCGGGTTGGATTCCGACACTCTGCGGCTGGTGTCCTATTGGAGCAGCGAAGGCGCGTCACTGGTCTTTACCGGAACGGAAACCGGCACGGTGTCTTTCCAATCGACAGCCGGGACCGCAACCTTTTCAGAAATCGAACGGGTTTCGGGGACGGAACACGGCGACACTCTGGATGCCTCGGCAACGACCGGCGGAACCACCCTGCTGGGCGAAGGCGGCAACGACACGCTGATAGGCGGCACCGGCGCGGACGCGCTCGACGGCGGCAGCGGCAACGACAGCTTTCTGGTACAGGACAGCTATGGCAGCGACACCGTGTCCGGCGGCGATGGCTGGGATTTGTTGGACTCGAGCGTCTTGTCCAATGCGGTGACCGTCACCTACTCCGGCAATGCCATGGGCACATCATCGGACGGGGTATCGACCCTTCAGTTCGACCACATCGAGCATCAACGCCTTTCTGAATTTGACGATATTGCTGATGCAACCGCAGACAGTGTCGGGACCAAGATCGATGCACTGGGCGGCGACGACTCCGTTGTCGGCGGTTTTGGCAGGGACAGCCTTGACGGTGGTGATGGTGCGGACACGTTGCTGGGCGGCGGCGGCGACGACCTGATCAATCTGGGTGAAGAAGGCGCCTCCGGCGACGCCGATCTGGCAGAAGGTGGTGCCGGTAACGACACGATCTACAGCTATGAAACCGATGCTCTGTCGCAGGATACGGTCTCGGGCGGCGACGGCAATGATATCATCTACATGGTCGGCGGCACCAACCTACTGTCGGGCGACGCCGGGCGCGACACCATCGTTGGCGGCGAATGGCTGGACACGATCGACGGCGGCGCGGATGCCGATACCCTGTATGGGCGCGGTGGCGTCGACAGCCTGGTCGGCGGCGACGGCGACGATGAGATTTGGGGCGGCACCGGCGACGACCACATGCAGGGCGGCGCGGACGCCGATACCTTCATGCTGGAGGATGCCTTTGGCAATGACACCATCGTCGGCGGCGAGACGACGATTTCCGGCATCGACTTCGACACCGTCGATCTGTCTGAGGTCGGCATTCCCGTAACGGTCACTTTCACCGGGAACGGCTCTGGGACCATCACCGACGGCACGCACACCATCGTCTTTTCCGAGATCGAGCGGCTGATCCTGACCGAACAAACGGACATCGTCGACCTGACCGGCGATATGACCGGAATGGAGGTCGTCACGGCGTCGGGCGATGACTATCTGGTCGGGGGTGACGGCGATGACACGCTGCACGGCAATGCGGGGGCCGACACCCTGATCGGCGGTGCCGGTTCCGACCTGATCTATGGCGGAGACGGCGATGACAGCCTTGTCACCGGCACCGGCAATGACACGCTGTACGGCGGCGCGGGCAACGACACGCTGACCAATTCGGCGGGCGATGACAGCCTTGTCGGCGGCAGCGGCGACGACAGCATCGTGGCAAGCCTTGGCAACGACACCCTCGAAGGGGAAGAGGGTGACGACACGCTGATCGGGGGAGAGGACAACGACAGTCTTGTCGGCGGCGACGGCGCGGACCTGCTGGATGGCGGGACGGGCGATGATTTCGCCGATGGTGGTGCAGACGCCGACACCTTTGTCATCCGCGACAGTTTTGGTCAGGACACGATTGTCGGCGGCGAAACCACCACCACGGGCGTCGACAGCGATACTCTGGACATGTCGGCCCTGACCGGTCCCGTGACCGTGACCCTGACCGGCAATGGCCAGGGCACCGTCACCGATGGCACCAACACGATTACCTTCTCCGGGATCGAGCGCCTGATCCTGACCGAACATGCTGATGTCGTCGATGCCAGCGCGGATGGAACCGGGCTTGAGATCATCGCGCTGGGGGGCGACGACACCGTTGTCGGCGGCAGCGGCAACGATACCCTGGATGGCGGGGCAGGCAACGACACCGTGACAGGGGCGCTTGGCGACGACACGCTTGATGGCGGGCAAGGCGATGATCTGCTCACCGGAGGTCAGGGCAATGACTATTTTGCCGTGAACGGCGGCAACGACACCATCACCGATTTCGGAACCGGCGAAAGCGGCCCGAACGGGGATGGCGACACCTCCAACAACGACTTTGTCGACCTGTCCGGCCATTACGACAGCCTTGACGAATTGCGGGCCGATCAGCGCGACGACGGTATCCTGAACCAGTCCAACACGCTGGATGAGGAAGGAAAGGTTGTCGACTATTCCGACAACAGCCAGTTTGGCACCGGTTCGATGACTGTGTCAGGCGCATCCGCCGAGAGCTATACCTACGACAATACCGGTGTCGTGTGTTTCACATCGGGTACGCGCATCGCGACGCCCCAAGGGCAGGTTAAAATTGACGACCTGCGCGCTGGCGATCTTGTCCTGACAAAAGACAACGGTTTCCAGCCGATCATCTGGATCGGGCGGCGCGATCTCGGGCAATCGGAACTGGCGAAAGACCCGTGTCTACGTCCTGTAGTCATTCGCAAAGGCGTACTTGGCGCGGCACGCGATCTGCTAGTGTCACGCCAACACGGTATACTCATCGGCGATGAGTATCTTGCGCGTGCAGTACACTTGGTTGACCTGGTCAAAGGCATTCGGATTGCCCAAGGCAAGCGGCAGGTGACCTATTTCCACCTGCTCTTCGAGACCCACCAACTGATCTTCGCCGAAGGCATAGCCTGCGAAAGCTTTTTTCCTGGCCCCATGTCGCTTCGGATGCTGACACCAGAGGCCAAACGCCAAATCCATGAGCTTCATCCCCGTTTGCCAACCGCCGAAAATGGCGATCAGGCAAAATTCGCGTTCGGTCCGCCTGCGCGGGCGTTCATTTCCGCCAAGTCCCTCAGGAATCGGCCGCACCCGACTTTGGAATCCACATTGAAAAGGGCGGCTCACACGGTGCCCGGCACGAAGTAGGAACCAAAGGCCGCACGGGGTATAAGCAGCGCCTCGCGCCTGCAACGTGGTTCACGACGGCCACAACGATCACGCGCGGAAGGGGGCTCGGTCGTCAGGTTCTGAAAGCAGGACCGACAGTGTCGCGCTATCTGCCCACACAACAGCAAACCCGTTCAAGCCCCGAATCCCAAGGGATCCGTGACCTTGGGCAGAATCCCACGGACCAAAAAGGCTGACGGAAAACGCGTGCCGTCGGTCCAAGCGCTTCAGATCAGGACAATCGCGAAAATCGGCGTTTGAATTGGCCAGCGGACAGAGCCGCCTGACCCTCGTGCCCGTCGTTATAAAGCAGGTATTCGCCTGATTTACTGGTCGGAGTGAGAGGATTCGAACCTCCGGCCCCTGCCTCCCGAAAACAAGGGATGCCCTTGTTTTATAGGAGATAGACCACCCTATTGCACGGAACACACGGTAAACATCAGTAGAACATGTGCAATTCCATGCAATCATGCACGGCTTGCACGGCTTGCACGGCTTGCACGGCTTGCACGGCTTGCACGGCTTGCACGGCTTGCACGAGATAGTCTTGCACGACTTGCACGCCCGCCACAAGGGCGCTTCCGACGCGCTGGGCACCTCAGCTCGCCCCGTCGACCGCCCTTTCCGAATCACGAAAGCTCTCGCCCCTACACTAAATGCTACCTTCTGTCGATAGGTTTGGGCGCCTAACCTTGACATTTCCTCCTCATTGTGGTTTAAGTCTATGTAAAGAAAGACAAGAAACACACTTGAGACATCTCTATCATGCAAACCATCGACTATCATGACGCGCGGACGGTCCTCGACTTGCGCAACGACCAATTCCGAACCCTGCTCGACATCTGGCGGGGGCCTGCTCCTGTGAAGCGCGGTGGCCGTGGTGGTCCTGCCCGCTACAGCGTCGAGGAGCTGGTGACGTGGCTCTACAAGAGCCTCCCGCCGATGCGGTTCAATCACGAACATGAGCTGATGATGCGGCAGATGAGCGCCTGAGCTGATCCGACCCGGCATCAAAGCAGGCAGACAGGACCCCGGCCAGACGGGCATCTACCCCTCCAATCAGACAGAACCCCGCCGCGTCAGCGGCAATCACCGAACAAACCAGAAACGAAAGAGCAGTAAATGGACAACGATCAGAAAATCCGGGAGCTTGAACTCCGCATCGCCGCAGAGCGTGAGCTGCATGACATTCCATCCGGCGCACGCGACATTCTCGTCAGCCAGATTAGCAAAGTGTCGAGCGGCAAGGCCCATATTTTCGGAACGGCAAAGGCACCATCCACCACCGAGCTTCTCGACGAGCTTTGGTTTTCGCCAGTAGGCCGCGACCTGCGCGACCTGCTGGACACGAAAGAGGCCGAAGGCGCGGCACCGACCACGCAGGAAGCGAAGCTGGCCGAGATCGCCAAACTCCCACCCGCCCAGCGCCTCCAGAAAGCCCGCGAAATGGGGCTGACGTACTAACGCCATGAGCATCGACGACGAGATCATCACAGGCAGCTTGCCTCTCCCTGACGAGCAGCAGGAATCCTTCGCGGTTCTTCAATCGTCAGGCGTGTCAAAGACGGTCGCGTATCGCGAGGTCTTCGGCGATCTGGTCGAAGACGGGGAGATCATTGCGGTTAGCCTGCGCTCACGCGCTACCCGCCTTTCCTACCCTTCGCCAAAGTCGATGTACGCACCCTCAATGTGCGTGCCAGCCTCGACATCAAACATCGGCGTGTCATACGTCGCCTCGAATGACTTACCCGCCGTCCTGACTTCCCCATCTGCGCCCTGAGCCGACACAGGATTAACCTCGACGAGGCGCTTTTCCTGCGGCTCCGGGATGTAGACCTGATCCCACGTCAGCGAGAGAATTGCCTCCTTCCGCGCGGCTGTGGCGAGTGAAATGCGCAGGAATCCTTCGATATGTGCCCGGTCCCGTACCCGGTCGATCTCCTTGCCGTTGACGTAGATCGGAGCTGGTGCGCAGGCGGCAATCATGCGCTGTAACTCCGGCATTGTCAGCCAGACCTTAGTGTCGCGGCTCGGCTTGCCCTTTTTGATGGTGAAGTCGGGGGCATAGGACGTGTAGCGGTTCTGCCGCGCTCGGTTCAACGCGCTGCGCAGGACCCCGAGGTCCTTGCAGGCGGTGTTCCTGCTCGTGGTCCCATACTGCCGGTCGAAGTCCTGATGGGCCGTCCAGCGCGGCTTCTCCATCCGCCAGTGAATGTAATCGTCCACCACATCCTGCACGATCTCGTCCCAGAAGAGATGTCCGAGACGGTCCTTGAGAGGCCCCACGTTCGCCGCCATCGGCTCCCAAGTCGTCTCCTTTTTCTCGCGACAGACGTATTCATAGTAGCGATCCACGACCCACTCGACGGTTGGGCGCTCCGGGATTTCCGGCTTCATCAGCTCTTTGACGAACACCTCATGTGCCGCATCAGCACCCGCCCGTTCTTTCGTCCCGTGAGCGTGTCGCCGCTTGGTCCCCCCCTCATCCTTATAGACAGTCTCCCAATAGCCGTCTGTCCTCTGCCGGAGACGGGGTGCGTCGGGATCGGGCTGCGCCGCGTCAGCGGCCTCTTTCGAGGTGAAAGCCGAAAGCGCCTTCTCGGCTTCAACCTCGTCACGAGTCCCGGTTGACTTGCGCTTGGCTTTCCCGGTCCTCGGGTCCTTGGACGCGATTTCCCAGATGCCGTCCTTGCGCTGACGGAGGTAGGGGGCAGTGGTTTTCATGAGAACATCTCCGCGATTCTGTGCAAGTCGTGCAGCGTTGCACAACTTGCATATTCCAGTTTCCGCGTAAGCCGTTGATTTTATTGGTCGGAGTGAGAGGATTCGAACCTCCGGCCCCTGCCTCCCGAAGACATAACAGAAGGGTAGGTTCGCTGCATGTTCATGTTTTTACCCTCCTTTCTTCACGGTTCGGGAGCTTTCAAATCACTTCAATTTGGGTCGGGACCCAAAAACATCACATCAGTTCAAAAACTGATCCAAGGCCCAACCTCGAAGCTCTTTCATCTCCTTGGAAACGCAAGTTCGGAATCCCTGATGCGGACCCATGTCAGTGATCCGGTCTGAGCCATGAGGGCACCTACGCGTCTCCGCTCTTCCCCAGCTACCGACAAACCATTTGCGTTCGTCCACCGGCAACCGATCAACTCTATCCCGCATACTCTCGGGCATCCGACGGTAGAACGAGTATTCCTCTTCGCCCAGTTCAGCGACGGTAGTTGGATCGAGGCCCAACTCTTTGTCTGTGGCCGGAGCAGAAAAGTGGTCAAACCCATAGGCCAACGAAAGAAATGCGACGATTACCAACACGATAAATCGCGGCAACCTTTTGCCTAGAAACGTCGAGCTTTGTTCGTAGCTTCTCCGAAAATCGCTAAGTTCATCTGCCATTCCGGGTTACCTTCTGTCCAAGATAGCAAGTGCTCTATCCTGATAGTGAGGACTGTGGTGATAATATGTCTTTCGGATGGTTTCGGCTGTGGTGTCGAAGTAATCGGCGGCATCTTCCACGGTCAGACCGCGCTGGATAGCCCATGTGATTGCCGTGTGCTTCAAGGTGTGGGGTGAGACGCCCGGCAAGTCTGCCCGATCTCGCGCGCCCTCAAAGGCGTGCTTGACGCTGCCAACGCGCTGCCCGTCGATCTCCACTAGGAAGTTGGCACCGTTTTCACGCCAACGGCGGCAATGGGCCAGAAGGCGGCGCGTCAGACGGACAGGCTTGCGCTTTTTCTTCGTCTCTAGTTCTTCGGCACCACGGCGATACATCACGCCACGATTAACGTCGATCCAACCGCCCGTAAGGTTCGGCATGAAGCTCAGACCCAAAATCGCTTCTTTGCGTGTGCCAGTATAGAGCGCCACCAGAATGAACCGTGCGAGGTGCTTTCCCTTGGGGCTGCGATACGCGGCCCAGATCAGCTTCGCGGCTTCGTCGCGAGTCAGCCATCGGTCGCGTGCCGAAGGCTTCTGAGGCAGCGTCACGGTCGTGGTCGCGGTCAGATAGCCTTCCTTGTGGCAGTAGTTGATTGCGGATTGTAGTGCAGACAATTCACGCCGCACGGTGCCGGGGGCTATCGGAGATGTGGTGCCATCCTTAAAGCGGCGGACCCGGCTCTTGGCGTAGCGTCGGCATGTCTCGCCCTTGACGTCCGCGACGGTCAACGCGCCCCAGAAGCCCAGAAGAGCATCAATGGCATAGCCGATGCGTTCGGGGCTGGCGGTCGTGACGGCATGTTCACGGCCATAGATGTCCAGCGCCTCCCCAACATGCATGTCTTCGGGTCGGCGGGTGCCGGTTACTGTGTCTTTGCTTGCGATGTATGCCGCGAGTGCTTTTTCAGCATCTGCGCGGTTTGCTGTGCCGGTTGAAATATCTGGCCTGCCCGTGTCGCGGATGCGCCAGACTCCTTTGTCGGTTCGCCAACTGAGGCGTGGTCCTTTGGGTTTTCTTGGCATTTGTCGATAAGCTCCTGAAGGCGGTTAGGGTCAATGCGGACCGCCCTCCCCATACGAACAAGCATCCCATGCTTGCTGGCGGCGGCTTTGAGCGATCCTTTCGGAACCCCCAGCTTTTCCGCCGCCTGTTCTATGGTCAAGAGCGGTTGCATTGCCCTACCCTGTCATGACTCTATCCGTTCAGCCGCACGTTGACGGTGCCGCTGGGGTTGGCGGCGGCGGTCACGGCCAACCCGATTTCCGGGTTGCTGCCCGTGTCGTCGTCGGTCGTGACCAGCCCGGCGGAGTCGTCCCAGTAGACCGGAGCGCCCACGGTGAAGGCGTCTGTCGAGACCTTCACCATCTGAAAGACGCCCACGGTCACAAGGTCGAGGTCTTCGCCAATGGCGGCGTCCCCGGCGGCGATGCCGAAGAGGCTGCCCACAAGGACGCCATCACCGGAGCTGGCGGCGGCGGTCGCGGTCACGGTGATGTTCTCACCCTTCTGCACATAGTTCTTCATCTCAGAGTCCTTTCGAGGTTCGGAAGAGGATGGTGTGGGCGGGCCGGGACCTCAGAGCGGCGATTTCCGAGTCCAGCGCCGCCAGCGCCCGGGCCATCTCGGAGTCGGACTTGTAGACGACGGTTTCGCCGTTCTGGTCGCGGAACTCCCGTGCCCCGGTCATGCGGGCGGCATGAAGGTCCGCCCGCATCTTGGTGAGCTCAGCCACGGTCGCCATCTCAGGCGTCACCCGGGTTGAGGTAAGCGCCGCGCCAGTCAACAGCACCGCAGCCGAAGTCGAGCACCACGCGGAACTCCATGCCCAGAACGTCCCAGCCTTCGCGGGACGCCATCTGCGGCCCCTGAGCGGAGCTGAGATAGCTGTATTCGAGCACGGGCAGGACGGCGGGGTCCGCGAAGACATACCAGCTTTCATCGGTGATGCGCGGCTCCACCAGCAACGTCAGCCGCCCGGTGAAGGGGTTGGCGTCCTGATAGGTGGCGGCATAGATGCTGGCGAGAATCTGTTCCGCCGAAGTTTCGAGCTCCGGCCCCACCAGCAGGTAGCGGGGCGTGGCGTTGATCGGCGTCTTGCCGTCCAGCGCCTTCATGCTCCGCATGGCCTTGCGGGCCGAGTCCAGAGCCACAATGTCCGCCGCGCTGCCCAAAGACGTGCCAGATGCGGCCAAGTTGCCGTGGTCGGCATGGAAGAGCGCCACGCCATCTTCGCCCATCGTCGGGTTGCTCAGCAGCATGGACAGCAGCAGGTTGGCTTCTGTCTCAGCCGCCATCCGGCCCGCCGTCGCGCCCCAGTCGCGGAACGCGCCAAGGTCATCGTTGATGAGCGCCTTGCGGCTGATAGCGAACTGGGTGGCGTAGGTGTCGAGCGCGTAGGACTCGGACGCCTCTGCCCGGCTGGTGTGGGTGATCTCACCCGACTCGCTCACCTTGGACAGAGTGCCCACGTCGCTGAGCTTGAGCCGCGTCCCGGGCCGGAAGTCGGCAAGGGTGGACTGGCGGGCCAGCGTCGTCTTCACCGGGCACTGAGCCGCCTGATAGGCCGCCGCCAGCGTCCGATTGCCGGTCTGGGTCAGCAGTTGCGAGAAGTCGGACGTGGTGTGCATGGCAGCCCGGAAGAGCTGGTCCGCGTCCATCGCCCGGGTGCTGGTGCCAGCCGCCTCCACGCAAGCCCGCGCCATGTCGAGCAGGGACTCGGTCATGTAGGGCCGCGCCGCGTCGGACGGGGCTTCGCCAGAGGTCCGCGCATAGAGCGCATCGGAGCGGAGTTGCAGGACCGTGGCGGGGTTGTCTGCCTCGCGGGTTGCCGTGCGGATGCGCGGCGTGGTGCGGCCACGGTCCTGCATTGCCTCAAAGGCTTCCGCCCGGGCTTCGGTGATGGACAGCTCGCGGTCCATCATGTCGTCCGCCTGTTCGCTGGTCATACCAGCCGCACGGGCAATCTGACGAATTGCGGCTCGGTTCTGCACTCGCTCTTGTTCGCGGGTTTCGGTGGCGTTTTCATCCACCGTGATTTCGTCGTTTTCCATTTGAATACTCCTGATTGTGGCCCCCTTGTCGGCGGGCACGGGGACGAAAGAGATTTCCGAGATTTCGGGGGTGATGGTGCGCACCGGCTGCCCGGTGGCGGAATCGGTGGAGCGTGTGGCCTTGCCTTGGCGGTAGCCAATGCTGGCACTGGTCACGATTCCGGCTTCGATCTCGCCCAAGAGCCAATCGGCCCGCTCGGAGATTTGCACGTCAGCCCAGAGGCCCGCGTCATCCGCGCCCGCCGCCACGACGCGGCCCAGAAGGTTGTCCAGTCCGTCTTGCCGGTGCGAGTTGAGCACGGGCAGCCCCACGATGCTCTGCGGGTCGGGCAGCGTCAGCCGCTCGATATAGCCGCGCCGCTGGACGGCGGCCCCGGTCGAGACGGTCACGCGGACAGTGCGGTTTTCCCGGTCAAGGGTCGTCGGACGGAAGGCCGCCCGGCGGGTGAAGAGGTCAAGCGGCATTGTCGGACTCCTCGCGCTTGGGGGTGAAGGGGTCGGCAGCAATTTCTGAGTCGAGGTCTTCCAGAGCCCAGCCACGTTCGGCCACAGCCTTGCGGCGGCTGGTCAGCCCGGCTTCCAGCTCTGCCACGGTCGCCTGCACGTCCTTGAGAGGGTCCACCTGCATTGGCTTCGGGGGCAGCCACTCGCAGGCCAGATAGACCCGGACGTTGGACTCAAAATCCGGGGCCGCCAGCTCACCCGACAGGACGCCAAAGGTGATGACGCGCCGCCAGATCGGGCGGAGAAGCTGGGGCACAAGGGTGCCATACTGGATTTGCTCCACCCGTTGCCTCCAAGGTAAGAGTCCAGCTCTTAGACTGCTGTAGTTGGCCCCGGTCAGATCGCCGGAAAGAAGGTGCTCCGGCAGGCCCAGCCCGGCGGCAAGCTGTTGCAGGTTGAGGCGGAGAAAGGCCCCGATTTCCTGCGTCTGCCCGGGCGTGTTGAACTTCACATCATAGCCGGTGGGCAGCCGCTTCATGGTGCCGGGCTCAAGGCCGGTCTCCATGATGCCGCCCGACTCCGTGCCGTCATAGGGCTCGCCCGCCGTGCCGTTCATGTCCACAAGGAAGGCGGAGTGCATCGCCGCGACCTTCACGCCCACCAAGAGCGCATCGCAGAGCTGGTCAAATTCGGAGGCGGGCAGGATGACCGGGGCCAGCCAGGAGACGCCCCGGCACTGCCCAGCCGCCAGCGGCTTCATCACGTGGAGAATGTCGTCTGCCGGGACCCGGACGGGCGGCGCATAGTTGGCGAACTGGTCATGCGGGCGGCTCGGGAGGACGTGATAGGCCACCCGGTTGCCGTCCGAGTCGAACTCCACGCCCTGCACGATGCAGGCCCCGTCCACCAGCTCGCGGGTCAGGGACTCGTCTACCAGCTCGGGCGGGATCAACCGGAGCTTCGGCCCGGCTTCCGTGGTGATGATCTGGACGAAGGCTTCGCCCGCAATGACCAGCCCCCGGGCAATGTCGGCTTGCAGGCCCCAGAAGTCCGTCCGCCCATCGGCGTCCGCTTCATCGGCCCAGCTCTGGAAATAGGCGGTCAGCTCCGCCCGGGTGTCATTGTCGGGATGACCGGGGGCCGGGAAGATGCCAGCCCCCACCAGAGCCCCGCCCCAGTTCGCCACGCCCTGCCCAAGCCATGCGTTGTTCATGGCGAGATAGCTGGCACGGCTCCGAAGAGACGCACCAGCGGCGGAGACTTCCGAGTTGATGCGCCCGAAGCTGCCCATGCCGTAGGTCCGCCGTCCTCCAACAGCCCCGTCATAAGAACGGGTTCGGGTGGGCTTCGCAGCGCGGCGGAAGAGCTTGGGCAGGAAGGGGAACGCCATCAGTGCACCGTCAGGGGCGTTTGCTGAAGCGGACACATCTCCGGGTATTCGTCGCCCAGGTAGGTCACGGCCACCATCGCTAAGAGCTTGTCTTGGAACTGGGCTTCGGCCTTCGTTCGCGGGGACAAACCCATTGCGAGGTTGATTGCCCGCGTGATCGCGTTGCCGCTGCGGACAGTGAAGCTCTCGGCGGCCACCAGCCGCTCAGCCAACGGAACGACCTTGTTCAAGAAGTCGTCTTGCTGTTCGGGAGTCGGGTTCATTAGTTCATCCCCTCCACCTTCAAACGCTCGGAAATGGCGGTGAAAAGTTCAGTCATCTCAAGAACGACGCGAAGGCGGTTGGGCTTCCAGCCCAGAATCGCGGCCACGTCGTCGCCATTGCCGCCGGGTGCGTCCAGCCATCCAAAGGCGGCGTGAACCTGAGCGGGAACACTCCGCCCGGGCTGTTCCTGCCGGATCGTCAGGCCCCAACGCTCACCAGCCGACGCGCCCCGGATTGCGTCCTGAAGGCCCCCGGAAGACCGGCGGACGCCATCGCCACGCTGAGACGGTGCCCACTGGTTCACGTCCAAGAGCGGCATGGCTTGTGCGGCTTCCGTCACCTTGCGGAGAATCGGAGCGCCCATGTCGATAGAAAGGAGGTCGCAAAGGACCGCCGCGTGAAAGACTTCAGTCTCGGGGAAAACCTTGGTGCCCCGGTCGTCAATCTCTTTCCCGCCGCGCAGGAAGCCGCGCTTGGCAAGGTGCCTGACACGCTCATGCGTGACCTTCACGTCTTCCCGGTCGGTGAGCCCATCCGCTTCGCAAAGCAGGTGAGAGATTTCGGTCACGGTGTAATCGGTCATGGTCAGCGACTCCTATGCTGACTGACCGATAGCATGGGTCTGGGACATTGGCCAGAAAATTCTGGGACACTGGCCAGACCTGTGCTAAAACCCGATTCGACGCTTGGCGAGATGCGTCATTCTCTGTTCTCCAACGAAAATGGGCGGGGCGGCGTCACTACGTCGCCCCGTTCACCTCCCCCATGCCAGCAGACAGGACCACACCATGACCCACTTGCTTGTTATTGATATTGACCCGACCACTGGGGAAGTTTTCCCGGTCATGCCCGACGAACACCGGAGCGACACTGACGGCTACAACACACCGCCCGTCCCGATGACACGGGCGCAGCGTTGCCGGTTCAAGACCTTGAACAAGAAATATCGGAAGACCATGCCCCCGGAACTCGCATGGTATCACGCGGTCGCTGAGGCGATGGAAGTCCGGGGCTGAAACAAGTTTCCGCGAATGAAACGCGGCGGGTCCATCGGCCCGCCGTTTTCTTGTGTTTGAACCATTTGAAACCGTCACTCAGTCCTGCCATGGTTGGCATCGAACCGAGGTTGGAGGCGCGAGTTATGTATGAAGAGAAGAAAACGAAAACATCACGGAGTTTTTCTTTCAAACTCTTTGGAGACTTACCTTGGGTGGTCAGAGCTTTCATGAGTCTTTTCATTCTTATGCTCTTCGGGATCGTCTTCTTCAGCCTTCTTGGTCGTTGGATGGAGATTCCAGCCTTCGATCAAGTTACTGAAGAACTCACGAGCTACCTCAAACTTGTCGTCGGGGCTATCATCGGGTCGCTTTCTAGCGAGGCGAAAAACTACCTTAAGCGGGAGGAGTCCTAACTCGCAGACGACGATTGGCCCCATTGTTGTGAACATCAGCCCGCCGGACTGGTAAAAGGCATGATATGCGTTGTCTGGATGGCTCATGATTACTGGGGCTTTTCCACGGAGTTTTCGCAACGTGTTACGGAACAAGTAATACGATGCTGCTGCTAAATACACGCACAATGGTATAGCGCCAATGTGCGTATCAAAAAACATAAGAACCAGAAGGTAAAAAAGAATACATGTAAGCAAAGCATCGGCAACGATGCGAGGTTTCATTCTGTCGGGATACTGACCGGTAACGATCTTCAGCGCACCGAACAACATTTGGATTTTCGGCGGAAACATATGGATGAGGTAGCTTCCCTTATCAAGCTGACTTTCCTGCTCTTTCGTTACTCTCACCCACTCTTGACCTTCCAATCCCATTCTTGCAATAAAAACTCTCGCGCCCTTCGAAAATGACCGAAGCGAGTGAATTTTACTGCCACTTAAAGTCATGTGAAAGACTTCTCCTTCGCCAGCATAGATAGCAACATGATCCACGGGTGACGACGTGAAATACATCATTGCCCAAGATAGCAGAGAATTGAAGCGTTGAGTGACGATCATATCGCCAACATTCATTTGTTCGACAATTTCATCGGGAACGTGATCAACGAAAGCAAGATGCATCCCGCCGTCTTTTTGGTTCTTGCCATATCTTCCACGCCTCAGCACATACTGAGTCAGGTCAATTAGAGCGAAGATCATTTTTTTTCCTATCTGCTCAACCAAGACGACTTGACCACAGAGGGGGCCGGTTTGGGAAGGGTCTTCGCCTCCACTTCCTCTTCGCGGCGGTCCACTTTGGCGTTGACCAGCGCCCGGACGGCCATCGCGTAGACGACGCAATCCAAGCTCTCCGCCCGCCGCCCAGGTATCCGTTCCCATTGCCGCACGGGTGCGCCTTTCACGTAGCGCATGACCAGACGCTCGGAAGCCAGCTCTTCGTAAAAGCGCCCCTCCAAGCTATCGGAGAAGCGGACGGACTTGCCCCGGCTCAGGCGGCTGGTGAGCTGGCCCTTGACCGAGTCCACGCCCACGATGAACAGGCGGCTGCCCCGCGTGTCGCTGGCCCGGATCACTGGCCGGTTCCCGGCGGCCCCCTTGATCGCGTAGACCCGGCGGGCAGAGCGCGGACGGCAGAAGTTGATAACCCGGTCCATCGTCTCGCCGTCGCCCGCGTCCACCGCCGCCGCGTCCACCCGCAGGATGCCGCCCTTGGGGTGCTTCCAGATGGTGCGCAAGGCGTCGTCCAGCTCCGCCCACACGTCGTCCGCCATCGGGTTGCCCCAGATCACATATTGGCTGAGCACGAAGATTTCGTCCCGGCCCCAGCCCAGAAAGACGATTTCCAGCCGGTCGCGCTGCACGTCCACGCCAGCGGTCACAAAGAGCACGTCCGCCGGGATCGCATCGGGCAGACCGAAGGGCTCCGCCCGCGCGGCCAAGGCCGCTTCGTCGAGCTCTTCCGCCGCCTCGCGCCAGCCTTGGGCAAGGATGGTGTTAACGAAGACTTGGAGCGTGTCCGGGCTTTTCTTGGCCTCCACGAACTCCGCCGCCAGCTTGCCCCATGAGGCGTTTGCCAGCGTCGAGACTAGGGCATTGAGCCGGAAGCCCGCGTGGCCCTCTACAAGCGGCTGTGTGGCCCGCCAGCGGCCCTTCTGGACCATCTCCGCCTTGTGCCGCTCTTCCACCACGCTGCCACACTCCGGGCAGACGTAGGCGGCCTTCTGCGGCTCGCCTTCGGGCCACTGAATATCGGTCCACTGGATTTCGTGATGGTGCCCGCAATCGGGGCACGGCACCTCATAGATGCGCTGGTCGGAGCGGGCATAGGCCCGAAGCACGTTGGACGTGGCCTCATGCGTTGGGGTGCTGCCCAAGATGATTTTGCGGTTGGCAAAGCTCAGGGTGCGCCGCTCTGCCAGCGTTATGGGGCTGCCCTCCACGCCCGCCTCCATCGCGTCGGCTTCGTCTATCAGCAGGACGCGGACATTGTGGCGGCGCAGGTTCCGGGGACTCTTGGCGGCGATGATTTTGAGACTTCCGCCCGGGAAGCGGCGGCTGAGCAAGGTGGAGCGGCCCGACTCGTCGGCGTCGGCGGAGATGAGCCCGCGCAGCGCCGGGGTGGCCTCAAAGATCGGCTCAAGGTCGGAGACGGTGTAATCCCGGCAATCGGCTTCGGTCGGCAGAAGCGCCAAGATCGGGGCGGGCTCGTTGGCGACATAGGACGCCAGCGCCCCGGTCAGCAACGTGGTGAAGCCTACCCGGACGGGCTTGACCAACGTCACCCGCTCAAGGGTCGGGTCGGAAATGGCGTCGGCAATCTCGCGCTGGTAGGGCCAGAGCGACACGCGGCCCGGAAGAGCGGAGACGCCCTCGGGCAGCCGCATGTGGGTTTCGATCCAGTCGGACAGGGACAGGCGCGGCGGCGGGGTCAGAGCCCGGAGCGCGTTCCGGCGGGTGATGGTGAGCGCGTCAGTCATGGGCGGTTTCCTCCAAGGCGTCCCGGACTTCCCGGTCAATCGCGGCAATGTCGTGCGGGGTCAGATGCCCGGAGGTTTGCGCCACCCGGGACGGCACCGCCAGCATGGCGGCCCGGACGCCCCGGAGAACGGTTGCCCATTCCCGTTCCACCTCTGCGGCGGGGATCAGTTCCCCCCTGAGCTTGGCGTTGGCGGTCTCCACCTTTTCCGCGTTGGCCTTCGCCAGCCGGAGCTTTTCCGCTGCCAGCTCCGCGTCCGCCTGCTTCCCCCGTGCCAGCGCCCGGGCGTGATCGCAGTATGCCACCACGGCGGCCCGGAGGGGATAGCGGGTGCCCTCCACCCGGGGGAGGATGCCATCCCGCCCCAGCGCGTGAATCCGGTTGGAGGCAATCCCCAGCCACTCCCCCAGTTCGGCGGCACTCACCACGGGGGAGGCTTCCTCTTCGTCGGGGGCGTTCAAGATCGCTTCGATTGCTTCGAGCGGGTTCATGCTCTTCACCTCAGTTCTTCACCACGGGGTATTTCCCCACGGGGTTTTCTCGATTCCAGAATCTCCCCCCAGCGGGGAATCCCGGGGCTCCGCGCCCCCCGCACTCCAGCGCCCCCAGAGGGACCCGCCAATCCCCCAAATGGGGCTCTTTCCCCGGGGCCGCTGGCCCAGAGGGGGAGTGTGACCCATCGGCACAGTCACATGGGTCACGCATAAACATTTGAATATGCAGGGAAATAACCCATCCGTGACCCATGTGACCCAGAAAACGCCTTTGTAACTCCCTAGCCCCGTCCGTGTGCCCCATGCCGCCTGTCCCTTTGCTTCTGACGACTCTTTTTCGGATTCATGGGTCACATGGGTCACAGGATGGATTCTCCCTTGGGAAACAATAGGTTGCGTGTGACCCATATGGGTCACGGCATGGGCCACATGGGTCACAGCAAATCCCCCCTGCACCACATCTTCCCCTTCCGGGTGTGCTTCTTCACCCATCCCAGATCGCGCATGACAGCGGCGGCCCTGTTCTGATTGGCCCGCGTGTGCTGCCCGCTGGTGAGCTGCAATGCGTCCCCCAGCACCTCGGAGATGGTGACTTCCGTTCTGACGGTGCCCACTTCGTCCAGCTCATGCGGGTGGAGGCAGTCCAGCCACGCGGACACGTCTTCGGCCCAGCTATCGGACTCCCGCGCCGCCTCCTGCACCGGCTTTGCGTGTTCCGCCTCAAAGTCCCGGTCCAGCCACCACGGCTCCCCGTCGCTATAGGCCGCGAAGGCTTCGGCAAAGAGCTGGTCCCGCTCAGCGGCAAGCGCCTCGGTGTCGATGACCTTGCCCACGGTGACTGGCCAGAAGCGCCGCCCGCCCGTGGCGTCCCGGAGGAACTGTTCCTCGTTCGTCGTGCCCACGAAGACGCACTGGCGGGCGAAGGCTTCGTCATAGCGGGCATAGGGAAGCCGCACCCGGTCAACGGCACCGGAGAGGAAGGCTTTGAGGTCTTCCGTTTCGCTCTTCCGGGACGGGGCCAGCTCCGCCAGCTCAACCAGCCACTTCCCTTGAAGGTGCCGGATTGCGTCGGTCCTGTCCCCGGTGATGCTGGGCAGCGTGTCGCTGAAATACTCCGCCCCTGCGAGAACGCGGCAAGCCGTGCTCTTGTTCTGCCCCTGCGGCCCGGACAGGACAAGCGTGTGGTCATGCTTGCATCCGGGCTCCATCACCCGGGCCACCATTGCGATGAGGAACTTGCGCCCCACGGCCCCGACATAGGGGGAGTCGTCCGCCCCGGCATGGCGCACCAGCCACGAGTCCAGCCGAGGCTTGCCGTCCCAGTGGAGTGCCCTGAGCTGGTCCCGGATCGGGTGATAGGCCAGCTTACGGGCCACGGTCTGAGCCGCGTCGGCCACCAAGTCCTTGCCCACGGTTAGCAGGCCCCGCCGCTCAAGAGCTATCCGGGCAAGGGACACGGCGGCGTCGGTCAGCGGCCCGTCGCGCCATTCGTCGCGGCCCGTCATCATGTTGCGTGCCAGCCCGGGCAGGACCGAGTCGAGGTTCCGGCCCAGATAGAGCGTGGTGTTGTGCAGGTTGATGACGGTGTTACCGTTCCGCATGATCGGGGTGCCCCAGTCTGCCTTGGCGGGCACCACCTCCTTGCCCTCCAAGATCGCGTCCACGTCGTCCAGCGTCCACTTGCGCGGCTCCGGGGGCACGTCGTCATCGGTCAGCAAGTCCAGCAACTCGCCACGCTCACGCGCCACCTTGGCGAAGGCGCTTTCAACGGCCCGGTCTTTCTGCCGGTCATCGACTCGGCTCCACCATTCCCCGGCGGCCCCGTCATGCTCTGCAATCGCTTCCCGGGCTTCCTCTTCGCTATCGCCCAGCCGGGCTAGATTTTCGAGGAAGCGCCACGCCTCACCGCTGCCCGACAGGTCCTTACCACCCTTTCCGGTGGCGCTGGCCTTCGCCTGCATTGACGGTCCGTGCTCGCCCAAGAGCCACCGGAGCGCGTCCAGATCAACGGCGCGGAGCTCTTCGTCGTCGCTCACCATGTTGCCGGTGACGGTCAGGAACTTGCGTTCGGTGAAGAGCGCGATTTCCTTGTGATTGCCCGGCAACGCGAAGGCGCGTCCCGCCCCAGGGCTGCCATCGGGGGCGGGCTTAATCAGGCCCTCTTCTCTGAGCGCGTCAACGTCCGCGTCCCGGCAGAGGAAGAGCACATGAACGCCGGTTTGCCCGGGCGACAAGTCGGCATAGCTCCGGAAGCGGTCGAGGACCAGCGCGGCCCAAGTGGTGAGCTTGCCCGTCTCCGGATTCCGGCAGCCGTCCAGATCAATGCCGCCAAGCCGCCAGCCGGGCAGGTCCGGGACGCCCGCCAGCATGATGCCCAGCCCCTTGAGCCGGTCGGTCTTGAAGGCGTCGGAGCGGCGCTGTGCGGCGGCTCTGGTGCCCCATGTCTTCGGCTTGGTCGTGCTGGCCATGCGTGTGGAACTGACACGGGGCGGCTTGGTCCACCTGTCCCCTTGCCACTCTTCTTGCCATGCGGCCCAGATCGGCGCGGTTGCCAGATCGGACAGCGGAACGGCTTGCAATTCCGCTGAAAGATTATTAGTATTTCTCATGTGATGAGCCTTTTTGTTGAGCTTGGTTCATTTCTCTATCCCTGCTGGAAAGAGTCGATTGAGCCCCCTGCCGATGGTCCCGGCAGGGGGCTTTTCTTTTCAGGGATGTTGTGAAGGGAACGCCAAAGGCCCAGCTTCCCAATAGAAGCCGGGTGAATTTGGGTCGAATCCCAAAAACGCTCTAAGTAGGGCGCTACTGAGATGCCATTAAGTGATTGAAAGTATTGGTCGGAGTGAGAGGATTCGAACCTCCGGCCCCTGCCTCCCGAAGACAGTGCTCTACCAAGCTGAGCTACACTCCGACTGTGGCGGGCGGGATAGCCGAGCCACGGGGTTTTGGCAAGGCTCAATCTGCTGTCGGCGGCGCATCTTTGTTCTTGTTCCGAGAGAGTTTGCCAAAGAAGCGGATACGCGGGATCGCACCGGTTTCGAACCGCGACCGCGTGCGCAAGACAGGGCGCATCGTCCCGGGTTTGCCGCCCTCGCGCAGCACGATGTAGATGCCGCTGGAGATGATGATCGCGGCCCCCGCCACGGTCCACGCGTCCGGATATTCGTCAAAGAAGATCGCCCCTGTGAACGCCGCCCAAATGATCTGCGAATACTGCATCGGGGCCACGACAACGGCCTCACCCGCCCTGTAGGCCATGATGATCAGGGCCGAGGCCCCGAAAGCCATCGCCGACATCAGCGCCATACCGCCCAGGTCCACGGTCGGCATGGGTACGTAGACGAAGGGCAGCATCGCCCCCATCACGACGAAGTTTGCCAGAATGGGGTACAACAGCAGGACCACGCTGCGCTCTTCCTGGCCGATCTTGCGCACGATGATCGAGGCAAGAGAACTGCCAAATGCCGCGATAAGGGCGGCCAGATGGCCAAGGCTCAACTCGGTTCCACCGGGGCGCAAGACCACCATCACACCGCACAGCCCTACGGTTACGGCAAGACCGCGCCGCAGGCCCACCTGTTCGCCCAGGATAGGAATCGCCAGAACGGTGATCAGCAGAGGGGCGGCAAAGAGAATCGCATAGGTCTGCGCCAGCGGCAGAACGGAAAACGCGTAGAAGGCAGAAAATCCGGTGACCACGGTCGCCACGGTCCGCACCAGCATCCACCACGGATGCACCGGACGCAGAGTGCCCGGCTCTGACTCTCGGATCAGGATGACCGAGACCAGTGGAAAGGCGAAAAGGCCCGAAAAAAAGACAATCTGCACGGGGCTGTAATGACTGCCCAGATACTTCACGATGACATCGTGCAGGGAATAGGTGGCAAAGGCGAGCAGCGCCAACAGGGCGCCTTGGGCGTTTGATGTCATCGGAGAACCATTTTGGCTGGAACGGCTAGGGGCCTTAGTGTTCCGCTAGCACGCCAATGGCGCGCAACGAAAGCGCGGCGGCTGCCCAACTTGCATTTCCGATCATTTTTGAGAGATCAGGGGCAGGGCTTGCCTGTCCAGTCATCGGAACCGCCGCGATGACACTTTTGGCGAAAGCCATAGGCCATTACGGCCCAACTCAGATTTTCGACCTGAATGAACTCTATTCGTCGCTGCACGGCGCTGACGGAATCGTCGCCTCCACCGCCCAAGGTCAGCACCATCACCAGACGGTCGCCTTGGAACCCGGCAGACAGGTCCAGCGAAGGAGCACCTTCGCCGCTTTCCGGAAACCCGGACATCCAGTCTTCGAACAGGCTGATTGGACGGCGGACCACGCGGGTCTCCGGCTGGCGAAAATCAGAGTATCCGGGGAGAATTTCAACCTCCTGCGCAGCGACAGGACTGGCAAGGAGGCAGGAAATCAGAAAGGGGCGCAACATGTCAGGTGCCTTTTCGGTTGGACAGGTCCAGCCTGTCCAACCCGCGCGCCCCTGTCCAGTGTTACAGCGAGGCGTCCAGCGCAGCCACGACCGCGTCGCCCATCTGGCTGGTCGAAACCGGGTCAACGCCCTCTTCGCCCAGCAGATCAGCGGTGCGGAAACCGTCTGCCAGCACTTTTTCCACGGCGTCCTCAAGGCGGGTCGCCTCATCCCCTTGGTCAAAGCTGTAGCGCAGCGCCATGGCAAAGCTGAGGATACAGGCGATGGGGTTTGCCTTGCCCTGACCTGCGATGTCCGGCGCGCTGCCGTGCACCGGCTCATACAGCGCCTTGGGGCGACCGTTTGCCATCGGTTTGCCCAGCGACGCAGAAGGCAACATGCCAAGGCTGCCGGTCAGCATGGCGGCCGCATCGGACAGCAGGTCACCGAACAGGTTGTCGGTCACGATGACGTCAAACTGCTTGGGCCAGCGGCACAGCTGCATGGCACCGGCGTCGGCGTACATATGGCTCAACTCGACCTCAGGGTAATCCTTGCCCACCTCGGTCACGACCTCGCGCCAGAGCACGCCGGATTCCATGACGTTGGCCTTTTCCATCGAGCACAGCTTTTTGCCCCGGCGCATGGCCAGTTCAAACGCCGACCGCGCAACCCGGTCGATTTCCGATTCCGTATAGCGCTGGGTGTTGATGCCCACCCGCTCGTTGCCCTCTTCGATGATGCCGCGCGGCTCACCAAAGTAGATGCCAGAGGTCAGTTCGCGCACGATCATGATGTCCAGACCGGCGACCACGTCCTTTTTCAGGCTGCTGAAATCGGCCAGCGCGTCAAAGCACTGGGCCGGGCGCAGGTTGGCGAACAGGTCCATTTCCTTGCGCAGCCGCAGCAATCCACGCTCTGGTTTGACGGAGAAATCCAGAACGTCGTATTTCGGGCCACCCACGGCGCCCAGCAGAACCGCGTCCACCTCTTGCGCGCGCGCCATGGTCTCATCGGTCAAGGGGGTCCCATGCGCGTCATAGGCGGCACCGCCGACCAGATCCTCGGACACGTCAAAGGCAAGGTCGCGCTTGGCGCCGTACCAGTCGATGACCTTGCGGACTTCGGCCATGACCTCGGGGCCGATGCCGTCGCCGGGCAGGATAAGAAGCGAAGGGTTGGACATGGTCGGCTCTCCTTTTCGTGACGTCAGGGCCGTAGCGCGCGCGCGCGGTCGGGTCAATATCACCTGCGGTTTCCGGATCAGTCCACCTGCGCCAGTAACCCCTCGGCCAGCGCGTCCCAAACGCGTCGGATGCGCGGCGTGCGCCGCACCGCCTCATGCGCGGCCAGCCACAGCGGCAGCGTCGGCAGGGGCACATCCGGCAGCACCTGCTCGACAACCGGGTCTGCCCGACCCACGCGCAGTTGCGCGATGCCGATTCCGCAACCGGCCCGCACCATTTCCCAATAGACGCTGTGATGGTCGGTGCGCGTGGCGAACCATTCGCGCTGCGCCTCCAGTCCCATCGAACGAAGTCCGCGCAGAATCAGGTCCGACTGGTCATAGCCGACAAGATCGTGATCGAAGAACTGCTCAAACCGGTCCGGTCGGCCCCGGCGGTCAAGGTAGCCCTTGGCGGCGAAAAGACCGAGGCTGAGCTCCCCCAGATGGCGGGTCACGATGTCCAGTTGCTCACTGCGATACATGCGCACGGCGATATCCGCCTCTCGGTACAGCAGGTTTTCGGACCGGTCGGTGGGGACAAGGTCGATGGTGATGTCCGGCTCTTCTTTGCGCAACCGCGCAAGGATCGACGGCAGATAATGCTGCGCGGTAAAGACACTGGCGGTGATGCGGACCGGACCCGATAGGGTTTCAGAACGACCGGCGGCGGCAAGGCTGAAACCCTGCATCCCTTCGGCCATCCGGCGGGCATGCGGCACCAGCGCAGCGCCCGCGTCGGTCAGCGACAGGCCGCGCGGCTGACGTTGGAACAGTTCCAGCTCCAGCGCATTTTCGATCTGGCGGATCTGACGTCCGGCGGTGGGTTGTGAGATGCTCAGTTTCCGCGCCGCCTCGGACAAAGAGCCGGTTTCGGCGACGGTCAGAAAGGTCTGGATCAAAGACCAGTCGAGTTTTGTGAATGCCCCATCCATGCACAGATGAATACACGCCCTGCGAAATCTGGCAATTCCTCGAATCTCATGAATATCGCAGATTTCCCACAAGTCGGACGGAGGGTGCGAAAATGGTGGGAACAGTCTTGATCCTTGGTGGGAACGGTCGCTTTGGGCGCAATGCGGCAGAGGCCTTTTGGAACGCCGGGTGGCGCATCAGGCTGTTTGACCGCGCCAAGGACGACCTTATGCAGGCAGCACAGGGCGCGGACGTCATCGTGAACGGCTGGAACCCGGCCTATCCGGACTGGGCGGCACAGGTGCCCACCCTCACCGAACAGGTGATCGCGGCGGCGCAGCAGTCCGGCGCGACGGTGATTGTGCCGGGCAATGTCTATGTCTTTGGCAAGGACGCGCCGGATCGCTTTGGACCGGACACAGCCCATGGCGCGACAAACCCGCTGGGCCGCATCCGCGTGGAGATGGAGGCTGCCTATCGTGCCTCGGGCGTTCCGGTGATCCTGCTGCGGGCAGGCGACTTTCTGGATACCGCCGCCTCTGGCAACTGGTTCGACCTTCAGATGGCGCCGACCCTTCGCAAGGGCGTGCTGACCTATCCGGGCAACCCGGACGTGCCGCATGCATGGGCTTATCTTCCCGACCTTGCGCGCGCCGCCGTCGCGCTAGCAGAGAGACGCGCGCATCTGCCCCGATTTGCCGACATAGCCTTTCCCGGTTTTACCCTGACGGGTCGGGAAATGGCGGCGCTGTCTGGCAAGGTTTTGGACCGTCCGATCCGGGTCAGGCGCATGGTCTGGTGGCCGCTGCGGCTGGTCAGCCCGGTCTGGCGGATGGGCGCAAAGCTGCTGGAGATGCGCTATCTCTGGGATAAACCGCACCACCTGTCCCGCGACGGATTCGACAGGCTCTTGCCCGGTTTTGTCGAAACCGACGTGACAGAGGCGCTGGCCTCGGCGATTGCGCCGGTCCTCAGCGAAAAGACAGGTCGACCCACACAAGGCCGTGCGGCCCAAGGTCAGGCGACGGCGGCGTGACGCCGTTGTCGCCAGCGGATAGCGTCCGGTCCGGCAGGACATAGCTGACACGCATCGGACCGGTGCTGTCCCAGGCGACCGTCTGGACCCCTGGCATCGGGTCCTGAAGGCGCGGGTGCGCCAGCAAGGTCTGCGCGGCCTTGTGCAATCCATTGCCGCGCTCCGGGTCAAGGTTGAGATTGCCGATCACCGCCACCGGCCCCTCGGGGATCGGGCCATGGTCGCCGTTCAGAACATGCGCCCACAGCATGACCTCATCCCGGTTGCGCCGCCCGTTTCGGTCCTCTGGCCCGTCAAAGACCGGCGGTGTTGCCGCCAGCGTCAGCATGGTCAGATCGCCTTCCGGGGTTGCCACGCGCACTGCCCAAAAAGCCGAACTGGACAACCGTTGCGTGTCAAACGCCGGGTCGTCCGCAGCGATGGCGCTATCGGGAGTGTCCTTCCACAAGAGCGCACTGTGGTCCGCCATCAGATCCACCGGATACCGTGACAGGACCGCCATACCGCCCTGCCCCGCGAACCAGCCGAACCCCTGCGCATCCCTTGGCCCGCCGCGCCGCCCGTCGCCGTCAATGTCCAGCCCCGTGGGCATTCCGGTGTTCGGTCGCGCGGCCAGCAGATGCGGATAGGTCAGACCGGTCTCGCCCAGCACGTCGCGCAGTTTCGCCAAGGCCACCAGACCGGCGTCATAGTCGATATCGGTCAGCAAGAGGATATCCGGCTTGGCCGTCAGGACCGGAGACAGGTCTGGCATAGCCTTCTCGAATTCAGCCAGCATCAACCCCGGCCCCTTGCGGCTGAAGTCGCCATGCCATGTTCCGACGCGCACAGGCTCTGCACAGGCGGCGCAGGCCACCAACAGGTAACTGAGGAAAAGGATCAGGCCGCCTGCAAATCCGCCTGCGCGTAGGCGCGGCGGCGCTTCTCCTCGATCAGGTCGGCGATGCGCATCAGCGCCACACCCCGCATGATCAGGCTTGCTGGCAGAAAGGCCCATGCGCTCATCGTCCAAATCAACGTTTGCGGATCGGTCAGCGCAAGTGGTGTCGCATAGACCGCGGCGGCCTTCAGGACCGCCGGGATCAGGAATGGCAGAAGAAACCCTAAGGCCACGTTAACATGGCTGTCGCGCTTGAGCCGCGTCAGGATATCGCCACCGGCTGTGGGGTCATACAGCGGCAGGTTGATCCAAAAATTGAACGCACCGGAACGCAAAGGCCAATCGAGCAGCCGGACGAGGGCAACAAACCCCAGAAGGGTGACAAGAGAAATCACATAAGCCAGTCCCGCCAGAGAGCGGATTTGGGCCACCGCCTCATCCCCCGGCGCAACCAGCAACATCAGGCGCACGGGAGAGAACGGGAAATCCATCGCCTCGCCGACCATGGCACCGAAACCGGTCAACGCCTCGGTCAGGGGGGAGGCCACCATATCGCCACGGCAGATCAAGGTCAGCAAAACGACCGTAATCGCCAGTGAGACAAACCGGATGCGATTAAAAGGCGGAGCGGCGCGAAACTCTATCAAAGAGGGCGACTCGGCAACGTATTCGACAAAGGTTAGGATCGCGGCAAGCAAGCCGATCAACGCAATGATCTGTGTGGTTTCGGTGCGCGTCCCCGGCAGCAACAGGGCCGGTGTCGCCACCAGCAATGCAACAAGGAACGCCCGCGCAGCGGCGGCCACCATTCGCGATATCACAGCTCTGCCCTTTCGTTCCGGACGGCCGCGATACGATGCCGCGCCCTTGTTCCATCCCGAGCCCGCACATTTATGGCGGGTTGCCTCAATCTTGCCCAAGTTTTGCCTCGTTTGCCCCAATTGCTCAAGCGGTCAGGGGAGGCTTACGCAGAATCGTGGCCCTTTCGCGAAGGCAGTGGTGCGGGATTGCATCAATTACCGGGCACAAAAGAGGCACTTCAAGAACGCATCGCAATATATTGCGGTAAAAGGAAATTCCACCACAACGAAACGGGCTGGGGGCACGTTGGCCAGTTTACGAGTTCTTAAACAGTTGGGCAGGTAAGGCCTGTGGCAAAGGCCGGACACCTCTCCCGCGCACGCGCGGGAGAGGTCATGTCAAACCGTCAGACCCAGGGCCGTGCCTGCGCCGCTTGCGCCTCGAACGTGTCGATGGAGGCCACTTTCTCCATCGACAGGCCGATGTCGTCGAGACCGTTCAACAGGCAATGCTTTTTGAACGGGTCGATTTCGAACGCAAAGCTCTCGCCATCCGAAGAGGTCACTGTCTGCGCCTCAAGGTCGACAATCATGCGCGCGTTGGAGCCTTTTTCGGCGTCCTTCATCAGCACATCGACCGCCTCTCGGGGCAGGGTGATCGGCAGGATGCCGTTCTTGAAGCAGTTGTTGTAAAAGATGTCGGCAAAGCTGGTCGAGACAACTGCCTTGATGCCGAAGTCTTTCAGCGCCCAAGGCGCGTGTTCACGCGACGATCCGCAGCCAAAGTTGTCACCGGCCACAAGAACCTGCGTTTCGCGGTACTGCGGCTTGTTCAGGATGAAATCGGGGATTTCATCGCCATTGTCATCAAACCGCATCTCGTCGAAGAGGTGAACACCCAGGCCTGAGCGTTTGATCGTCTTCAGGAACTGCTTGGGGATGATCATGTCGGTGTCGATATTGACCAGCGGCATCGGCGCCGCGATCCCGGTGAGCTTTTCAAACTTGTCCATGTCAAAGCCTCCTTGGCTTCAGATGAGAGGGCAGGCCGCCGCCGCGAGTCCCGGTCGCGCCGGTGCTCGCGGCATGTCCTGCCTTTGGATTAGGGAAAATTGGTGTCCTTGTGCCGGTGGAGACGAACGCAGGGACGCCAAAGAAAACGATCTTGATCGCAGATTTTCGGAAGACCGAAACAACGGCCTTCCGTAACGGAAGCTTTTCTCGCAAAGCGACCCCACTCCATCACGGCCTCTACCCTTGCGAGAATCGCGACCACGCGCAAAGCTGGATTGACCTCCGATATCGGCGGTCACCTTGTGGATTGGGAGACCATCATGAAAATCTTTGTCGCAACAGCCTTTCTTGCCCTCGCCTCGACCTCTGCCTTTGCCGGCAGTCATTCGGGCGCAAGCACCTTTCAGAACACCTGCTCGAACATCGCATTCCAATACGGCGCGGACGGAAGCGCTCAGATCGCGGCCGTTTGCCTGAAAGCCAACGGCATGCCGAACCAGACCAGCATCGCGATGCCGCCAATCGGCAACAACAACGGTATGCTGGAGATGGGCGGGAACGCCGCGACCTTCCAGATGAGCTGTGGCAGCATCACGCTGGAGGCCGAAGTCGATGGCGTCACGCTTTACGCGAACTGCCGCACGAGCAGCGGCGAGTTCATGGAAACCTCCATCCCCGTTCCCGGCATCAACAACTCGGATGGCACGCTGACCAACTGAGGATTGATTTCCAGCATAACGTAGGGCGTCCCTGTCGGGGCGCCCCTCTGCGTTCCGCATCACACCAGCTCGCGCACGTCGGTGATGTGCCCGGTCACGGCCGCCGCTGCTGCCATCGCCGGTGACATCAGGTGCGTGCGACCGCCGCGCCCCTGACGGCCCTCAAAGTTGCGGTTCGAGGTTGCCGCGCACCGCTCTCCCGGCTTCAACTGGTCGGGGTTCATGGCAAGGCACATGGAACAACCCGCAAGCCGCCATTCGAAACCGGCCTCTTTGAAGATGTCGGCCAGCCCCTCTTCTTCGGCCTGCGCGCGGACAAGGCCCGAGCCGGGCACGATCATCGCGCGCATGCCTTCCTTGATCTTACGACCCTTCAGGATTTCTGCGGCGGCGCGCAGATCCTCGATCCGTCCATTGGTGCAGGAGCCGATAAAGACCGTGTCGATCTGGATATCGGTCAACGGCGTGCCGGGCTTGAGGTCCATGTAGTCCAGCGACCGCTGGGCGGCGGCGACCTTGCCACCCTCAAAGCTGTCGGCGGCAGGTACGGAGGCGCTGATCGGCAGCGCGTCCTCGGGCGAGGTGCCCCAAGTGACGGTCGGCTCGATGGATTCGCCCGCAATGGTCAAAACCTTGTCCCAAGCGGCGTCATCATCGGAATAGAGCGTCTTCCACCAGTTCAGCGCAGCCTCCCATTGCGCACCTTTGGGCGCGTGGGGGCGACCCATGACATAGGCATAGGTGGTCTCATCCGGCGCGATCAGACCGGCGCGGGCACCGCCTTCGATGGCCATGTTGCAGATCGTCATGCGGCCTTCCATCGACAGGTTGCGGATCGCTTCGCCGCAATACTCGATGACATAGCCGGTGCCGCCTGCGGTGCCGGTCTCGGCGATGATGCGCAGAACGATGTCCTTGGCGGTGACGCCCGGCAGCAGCTTGCCGGTGATCTCCACCTTCATGTTCTTGGACTTCTTCTGGATCAGCGTCTGGGTGGCCAGTACATGTTCCACCTCTGACGTGCCGATGCCATGCGCCAGCGCGCCAAAGGCACCATGCGTGGCGGTGTGGCTGTCACCGCACACCACGGTCATGCCCGGCAGGGTCCACCCCTGTTCGGGGCCGACAATGTGCACGATGCCCTGACGGATGTCGCTCACCGGATAATAGTGAATGCCGAAATCCTTGGCGTTCTTGTCCAGCGCGGCCACCTGAATGCGGCTGTCCTCGGGCATCTGGTCGGGGTTGTCGCGGCCCGGCGTGGTGGGCACGTTATGGTCCGGCACGGCAATCGTCTTGTCCGGCGCGCGAACGCTGCGACCCGCCATGCGCAGCCCCTCAAAGGCCTGCGGGCTGGTGACTTCGTGCACAAGGTGGCGGTCGATATAAAGAAGGCAGGTGCCGTCTTCGTCCTCATGGACGACGTGGGCATCCCAGATCTTGTCATAGAGCGTCTTGGGGGACATAGGTCCTCTCCCGTTTGTTGGCGTGTGGCTGTTCGGAAAGGGTGCGCGGAGACGCGCAGGCAATCAGGCGCGCGCCTGTAGCCGGGCCAGCACTGTGTGCGTGGCGCCGTGGAAACGTTCGCGCAGACGGGCGCGGTCGGTCCTGTCGACATGGGGTGTCATGGCCGAAGCTGATACAGCCTGCCGCAGATTCCCGCAAGAGAGCGTACGCAGGGCAGGAAGGTGCCGCTGCGACCGGACAAACTGACGCGCCCCCCTTGCCCGAACTCGCGAATTATCCCAGTTCACGTCGGTCTGCGGAGAACCCGCGGCAACCATCCACAAATTGTGATCCACCCCCCGGACCGCCCCGTACCCGCTATATGAACTCTGTGAGGCCCCCGATGCGTAGCGCGTTGAACATCGTCAATTTCGTGATGATCGCCGTCCTGATCGCGGCGGCGATGGTCGCTTTTGCCGAGGAACCTCGGTACGTGCAGCCATTCAACGAGACGCTGCTGCCCTGAGCGGGCTTGCCCGACGGCAATCGCGGTGCAAGTCTTGGTGAAATGACCAAGGCCGTTGAATGAACCCGGACACGCCACCTGACGATATCCTCTCGATCGATGCTCTGGTGTCGATCTTTCAATCCATTGTGGTGCAGGTGCAGTCCTTTGCAGGATCACTGCTGAGGCCATGGATGGCCTATCAGGTGGGCATTGCGATTGCCTTGCTGCTGGTGGCGACACTGCTCGCCACCGTTCTTCGCCCGCGTTTCGATGCGTGGCTACGCTCACGCGATGGCTGGGCAAAATGGCGCTTGCGTATTGGGCTGATCGTTCACCGGCGTATGCGCATGATCGTCTTCGTCGCGCTGATCTGGACAACCTATTTCATCATGCGCGAGGTAACGTGGCCGTCGCGATCTTACCTGTTGGGCATCATCGCCGACCTCGCCACCGCCTGGCTGTTCATCGCCTTTGCGACGCGCCTTATCCTCAACCCTCTGCTTCGTACGCTTGTCCGCTATGGCGCGTGGACCTGGGTGACTCTGTCGATCCTGAACCTGACAGCCCAGACGCAGACGCTCCTCGAAAGTATCGCCTTTTCCATCGGCGACAGCCGGTTCTCGCTATGGCTTCTCTTCAAGGCGATTGCGCTGTTGGCCGTGCTGATCGCCGGGGCGCGGTTCCTCACCACCGCCAGCACCGCCAGCATTCGCCGGAACGAGGATATCAGCCCCTCAATGCAGGTGCTGGCCGTCAAGGTGCTGCAGGTGATGCTGTACGGCACGGCCTTCTTTCTGGGTCTTCGGCTTGTCGGGGTCGATCTGACCGGTCTGGCCGTGCTGTCTGGTGCGATTGGCGTCGGCCTTGGCTTTGGCCTGCAAAAGGTTGTGTCCAACCTTGTCAGCGGGATCATCATCCTGCTCGACAAGTCGATCAAACCCGGGGATGTCATCAGCCTTGGGGAAACATTCGGATGGATCAACGCGCTGGGTGCGCGATACGTCAGCATCACCACGCGCGACGGCAAAGAATTTCTGATCCCGAACGAAGACCTGATTACGGGTCAGGTGGTGAACTGGACACACTCCAACGATTTCGTGCGGCTGGATATCTATTTCGGCACCTCCTACGGCGACGATCCGCACAATGTGCGCAAGGTCGCAATCGAGGCCGCCAAGCGCGTGGACCGGGTGCTGACCTTGCGCCCGCCGGTTTGCCATATCGTCGGTTTCGGCGACTCGTCCGTGGACTACATCCTGCGGTTTTGGATTCGCGACCCGACTCAGGGACTGACCAACATCCGGGGCAATGTCTATCTGGCGCTCTGGGATGCCTTTCAGGACGAGGGAATGTCTGTACCATTCCCACAGCGCGAGGTGCGTATGCTGGGCGGGGATGGGTCATCAGGTGCCGCAGACAAGCGTGGGGCATCGTCTGTTGATTAAGGTTTCGTCAAGCTTCCAAGCCCTACTCAGATGTACGAAGCGACTCTCTCAACTCTCCGACGCGGGCGGCCCAGCGGGGTCGCCCGCCGCTTCGGCCCAAAGGTCGGTCGACAGATATTTGAGCCCGCTGTCACACAGGACAATCCCCACGGTCCGGCCACGCTCTGCGCCCCGCAAAAGCTGCGCCGTCGCCGCCAGATTGGCCCCGGCGGAGTATCCTGCGAACAGCCCCTCTGTCCGCGCCAGCAGCCGGGCATGGTCGCGCGCCTCTTGTCCGGTTACGGTCACCGTGCCCGCAAGTGGCACGTTCCGCATATGGTCAAGGGCCGCCATCCCGTAACCGCCGCCTTGGATCGGATGGTCGGGGTGCGCAGTATCGCCACCAGAAAGCGCCTCTGCCCCCTGCGGCTCAACCGCGTAACAGGCCACGCCTTTCGGAGACAGGAACCGTGCCGTGCCTGCCAGCGTACCGCCAGATCCGACAAAATCGGCAAAGACCTGAACGGCGCCGCCGGATTGCTCCCAAAACTCCGGCCCCGTACCGGTTTCATGCGCCGCAGGGTTGCCCGGATGGCCGAACTGATCGGCGCGAAACGCCCCGCGCTCAGCGGTGATACGCTGCGCCGCGTCCTCAACCAGCGCGAGGTCCGCGCCCGAGACCTGTCCCGGTGTGCCACCCGGCGCTTGATCAACAAGCACCACCTCAGCCCCCAGCGCCGCCATCATGCGCGCCCGTTCGACCGAATTGCCCCGGCTCATCACCGCGATAAAGGGATGCCCGAGGATACCGCACACGATGGCCAGCCCGGTGCCCATATTGCCCGAAGTCAGCTCGACCACCGGCTGCCCGGGTTTCAAACTGCCATCAGCAAGCGCGGCTTCGATGATCGCCTTCGCGGCGCGGTCCTTTTTGGAGAACCCCGGCAAAAGAAAGTCCAGCTTGGCAAGAATGCGCCCCTCGACTCCCAGCGCGGCACAGGCGCGGGTCAGGTCGACAAGGGGTGTGTTGCCGATGGCATCGATGGCTGAGGTCAGGATCATGGCGCGAGGCTGCGGCGGCAGCCCCGCGCTGTCAAGCGGCGTTCAGCCGATGACCTCTCCAACCAGCATCTGCGGCTTGGTGTTGGTGAACTTCGGGATGTCGTCCAGCAGCGGCGCGGCCTTGCCCATCGCTTCTTGCATCGCGTCGCCATCCTTGAACACCAGCGTGGCGATGGCATGAAACCCCGGCGGCGTGTCCGGCCCACCGGCCAATCCCTTGGTCGCCAAGGCCGACTTCATGTGCGGCCCCCAGATCTCGCCGACCATCTTCAGGTGTGTGTTGATGTAATACTCATAGTCGAAATGGGTGCCATCCGTGGCCGGATAGAGCACCTGCAAACTTGCGGACATCGTGGTTCCTCCCTGTGTTCCGGACCGTTTTACCACAAAGCCCGTGCCGTTACGTCTCAATTTGCAAACCCCCTCGGAGGGCTGACAAAGTCATGCGCCGGGCGCATGATCGCGCCAACCCAAGGAGGAAAAGACATGAGCGACGATATCGTCATCCTGAGCGGCGCCCGCACGGCCATCGGCACCTTTGGCGGCAGCCTTGCAGGCACGCCCCCGATTGAACTGGGCACCGCCGCGGCCAAGGCGGCGCTGGAGCGCGCGGGCGTCGAGGGCGGCCAGATCGGCCATGTGGTCTTCGGCCATGTCATCAACACTGAACCGCGCGACATGTACCTCAGCCGCGTCGCAGCCATGCAGGCGGGCGTCCCGGACAGCGTGCCCGCGATGAACGTCAACCGGTTGTGCGGGTCGGGCGCGCAGGCGATTGTTTCTGCCGTGCAATCGCTGATGCTGGGCGATGCAGATTTCGCGTTGGCGGGCGGGGCTGAGGCAATGTCGCGCTCTCCCTTTGCGATCACCGATCAGCGCTGGGGCGCCAAGATGGGGGATATCAAGACGCTGGACATGATGCTGGGCGCGCTGAACTGCCCGTTTGGCACCGGCCACATGGGCGTGACGGCGGAAAACGTCTCTGCCGAACATGACGTCAGCCGCGCCGCTCAGGACGCCTTTGCACTGGAAAGCCAGACCCGCGCCGCGCGCGCCATCGAAGAAGGCCGCTTTGCCGAGCAAATCGTGCCGGTGCAGGTACGCCGCAAGCGTGAGATGGTCGATTTCGCGGTCGACGAGCATCCCAAGCCGACCACCGCCGAGGTGTTGGCCGGTCTGCGCACCGTGTTCAAGAAGGACGGCACCGTCACGGCGGGCAATGCAAGCGGCATCAACGATGGCGCGGCGGCAATTGTTCTGGCGCGCGCCGGTGCCGCAGAGGCCGCCGGGCTGAAGCCCCGCGCGCGGGTGCTGGGCTATGCCCACGCCGGTGTGCGGCCCGAGGTCATGGGCATCGGCCCGATCCCGGCGGTGCAGAACCTGCTGGCCCGCACCGGCCTGTCGGTGGACGATTTCGACGTGATCGAATCGAATGAGGCCTTCGCTGCGCAGGCGCTGGCGGTGAACAAGGGTCTGGGGCTGGATGCGGCCAAGGTGAACCCGAACGGCGGCGCCATCGCACTGGGTCATCCGGTGGGCGCGACGGGGGCGATCATCACCGTCAAAGCGATGTATGAACTGGAGCGTATCGGCGGCTCCAAGGCGCTGATCACCATGTGTATCGGTGGCGGTCAGGGCATCGCGCTGGCGATCGAGCGTATCTGACACATACCCCTGGCCCGCTGCGTGTGCGGCGGGCCGGACGGCGGGTCAAACCCCGCCCTACGCCACCTCATGCGCCAAAGCGCATTGCGTCCACAACACGGTCAGCGCCTCGACAAGGTGGTCGATATCCGCATCGGTGTGTAGCGGTCCGGGAGTGAAACGCAGCCGCTCTGTCCCCTTTGGCACGGTCGGATAGTTGATCGGTTGCACGTAGATGCCCCAATCGCGCATCAGGATATCCGCGAGCATCCGGCATTTCACCGGGTCCTTGATCATCACCGGGATGATGTGGCTGGGATTGTCCAGATGCGGAATGCCGCGCCGGTCCAGCGCGACACGCAGACGAGCAACCTGTCGCCGTTGCTGCTGGCGCTCGCCGTCCGAGGATTTCAGATAGGCAACAGAGGTCTGCGCTGCCGCCGCAACCGCAGGCGGCAGGGCGGTGGTAAAGATAAAGCCGCTGGCAAAGCTTCGGATGAAATCGCATAGCGCGGCGCTGCCGGTGACATAGCCGCCCATGCAGCCATAAGCCTTGCCCAGCGTGCCCTCGATCAGCGTGATCCGGTCCGCCAGCCCCTCGCGCTCGGCGATGCCGCCACCGCGCGGGCCGTACAGCCCAACGGCGTGGACCTCGTCCAGATAGGTCATCGCGCCGTGTTTCTCTGCCACCTCGACAATCTCCGCCATCGGGCTGATGTCGCCATCCATCGAGTAGACCGATTCAAACGCCACGATCTTGGGCGCATTGGCGGGCAGGGCCGCCAGCTTGCGGTCCAGATCCTGAGGGTCGTTGTGCCGCCAGATCACCTTTTTGGCGCACGACTGGCGGATGCCTTCGATCATGCTGGCATGGTTCAGTTCGTCGGACAGGATAACCGCGTCGGGCAGACGCGCGCCCAGCGTCGACAGCGCCGCCCAGTTCGAGACATAGCCAGAGGTGAACAGCAGCGCCGCCTCTTTGCCGTGCAGATCCGCCAGTTCGCGTTCCAGCGCCACATGATGGCTGTTGGTGCCAGAGATGTTGCGCGTCCCACCCGCGCCGGTCCCACACTGATCAATCACGTCTTTCATCCGGGCGCGGACCAAGGGGTGCTGACCCATGCCAAGGTAGTCGTTCGAACACCAGACCGTGACCCTGTCCGGGGCATCGGAATCAAGACTGCGCGCGCTCGGGAATGCCCCACAATCGCGTTCCAGTTCCGCAAAGACACGGTAGTTTCCTTCGGACTTCAGCGCGTCCAGTTGCGTGGTGAACAGGGCGTCAAAATCCATGTCTCTATCTCCGGTGTCGCAATCAATTTAAGGTCAATGCAGTCCTCTCAGGCTACTGGCGACAGGCGCTCCGACACAGTCGGGTTTTCCACCACTGCGCTTTCGACGTGCAAACCCCCGCAACGAAACCCTATATACACCGGACCCTGACACGCCCCGAAGGCCCGAAGACACGATGACGATCATGATCCCCGCCTGGGTGGATGGCACCCTGCAACCCGTCGATAAGCTGGCCGCGCATGAGCGCGGGCTGCGGCACAAGGCCGTGTCCGTCTTTGTGACCCGTGGGGATGAGGTGCTGATCCAGCGGCGGGCCTTGGGCAAATACCATACGCCCGGTCTGTGGGCGAACACCTGCTGCACCCATCCCTATTGGGATGAGACGGCCGATACCTGTGCCGTGAGGCGTTTGGACGATGAGTTAGGGATCACCGGCGTCACCCCGCGCCACATGGGTCAGGTCGAGTACCGCGCCGATGTGGGCGGCGGCATGGTCGAACATGAGGTGGTCGAGATTTTCCGCGCCGAAGCGACGCCGCAGATGACGCTGGACCCGAACCCGGAGGAAATCATGGACACCCGCTGGGTGGACCGGTTTCAACTGGCCAAAGAGGTCACAGACACGCCAGAGCAATTCACGCCGTGGCTGCACATCTACCTCGCCAAACACGCGGACCTTGTCTTTGGCGCATCGCATACCCCCTAAGGCACCACGACAGGTGCCAAGGGTCAGTTCCCGTTGGCTGAAAAGTGCTGGTAATCCTTCATCGAGCTCCAGTCGCCGCCCCAGCCCCAGCCACGTTTCTTGAAGGCCGTCACCACCGCATCGCCTGCCACGATCACTCCGCTGGTTTCCGCCCGGCGTTCAGACCGCTCATCGAAATCGACCCCGGCAGAGGGCGAGGTGCGCCCGCCGTTCACATAGGGGTTTTGCACCGGGTTGATGTCGATAGCCCGCCCAAGCGCGTGTTGTGACAGGCGCGAGGTGCCCGCCACGACACGACAGTTAAAGGCGCTGGTGTTGTTCGCCGCCATGGAAAACCCGTCATCGCCGCGAAAGTGATGCACCAGTTTCATGCTCTGGATCGGATAGCCCGCCGCGTGAATATCGGCAAAGATATCCAGCATGTCCTTTGCGACATCTGCCGCGACGATCAACTGGCCTGATTGCGTGCGGCCCTTGAAGTCGACGTGGGGCACCGTGAGCAACCGCAAGTCCGCGCGCGCCGGACAGGGCAATCCGCTGTGCCAGCTAACCCCCTGCATCGCCGCCCATGTGTCGTCTGGGATGGGCTGGGCGCTGCCGCGCTCTTGCGCCAGCGCCATTGACCCGGTCGACACAAGGCCCAGACATCCTGCCATCACGTATTTCCACATGGTCTTGCTCCTGCAATGCGGCCTCCGGGGTAGAAAACCCCGGAGCGCCGCAGATCGCAAGTGCGGCATTCCTGACGTCAGTCGGTCAGGAAATACCGGCTGACATAGCCCCTGACACCGGAGGAACTGATGACCTGATACCACAGCATATTCTCCGCGATACAGCCTTCGGCGCTGTCCTTCAGACCCACGTCAGACGGGCTGCGCGACAGCCCATCACAAATGCTGACACAGGTCGGTCCGCGCGGCGCGCCGCGCACGGGCAGCAACAAACCGACATCCGGCACCTGCACCCGTTCTGCCAGCCGCAACTGGCCGACGATGGGCGCGCGCAAACCCGGCGCCGCGCGCAGGTTCACAAACTCGTTGACGTTGATCACCTGCGCATTGGCCTGCGACAGTCGGCAAGAGGTCAACCCGCCAGTCGGGGCACCGCCACCGGGCGCGCCCCGCGCGGCGCGAAAGAATCCGCTCGACCGCAGGTCGTCACCGGGCCGGGGGACCGGCAAGGTATCGATGCGCTGTTTCGGCGGATACAGCATGTAGGCGTAGACGGTGCCTGAAACATCCTGATCCGTCGCCCCACCGGTGTATTGCGCCACGCCGACATAATCGACCGTGCTGTAGTCATTGAAACCACCGCTGGCGAAAATCCCCAATTCGCACTGTGCGGACCCCTCATAGCGGAACTCACGAGAGCTAAACGCGCGTAGCGTGTCATCGGTAAGCTCTTCAAAACTGAATTCCAAAACCCAGTCACCGCCAATTTCCATTGTCGAATAATCGAGCAGACCGGAATCGACGTGCCGGCAGGCATAGGTGAGCGCCTCTTGTACGCCACCCGAAGGCAGCGCCACAGGCACTACGCCGATTTGCCACCGCGCCGCTTGCCCAACGGTTTCGACATAGGTCATCTCAAACGGTGGCGTGCCCAGCAAATCTAGGAACAAAGAGTCCGGAATAGAGGTCAGACTCTCGGCGCGGTGGCGCAGGATGCCAGCCATGCTGTCCAATGCGATGGCATAGGCCTTGTCCACCTCCTCACGGGAATAGGACCGTTCCCCCAGCAGCAGGGAGGGCGCATGAAACCCGACCCGGGCGCGCGGATGCATGACACGGTCGACGCTAAACGCGCCGCCAGCCTCGGGGTTGTTAAAACGTCCGGCAAGGAACACGATCGAACAGGCGCTTTCACAGGATGCGCCGTCAGGAACCGCCGTGCCATAGTTCCGTTCTGCTATGAGGTCGGCCATTGCCAACCCTTCGAGCAGCGAACCACCCGGCGAGTCTAGGCAAATGCGCCGCCCGACCGGAGTGTATTCTGTCGGATAGCCAATTTCGTCAAAGACGGCCCGCAGGGCATCCGCATCGCCTTTGCCAATCTGACCATCAATTGAGAGGCGGCAGCCCATCTCCTGCGATCCTCCAAGGGTGATTGTGGCGGCAGATGACGGCTGAGGCATGAGGAATAATGCGCAGGCAAACGCCGCGCAGAGGGATCTGAATATCATATGCATATCTGGTCTCGTGCTGGGAAATGTCCGCACAAGGCTAGCACGCACCGGGCTGGGCGCGAAGGCGGGATTGCAACGTCTTGTATTTTGGCACAAATGCACGCCGAGCAGGCAGAGGTCCCGGGTCTGGCCCGGGACGGGTGCGCGTATCAATCGCTGAGGAATTTGCGGCTGACGTAGCCCGCGGTGCCTGACCCGTCGCGGATTTCGTACCAGAAGACATTCCCGGCAATGCAACGGTCGACCCGTGCGCGAAGGTCAGCGTCAGAACTGTCCACCGCAAGATCATTGCAGGCCTTCAGGCAGCTGCGAACCCGGTCACCGGTTCCGGGGGTCCGCAAGTCCTGCGTCGCAATCACCCGTACCTTTTCCCCCAAAGGCACCTTGCGCAGCACCTCGGCCTCAAACCCCGGCCCATCCCGCAGATTGACATAGTCGTTCACGTTGACGATCCGCGCCTCGGGCGACAGCAGCCAGCAGGACCTGATCTCGACCTCCGACAGTTCCTCGCGCGCCGCCGCCTGAATGGCCGCGAAAAAGATCTGCTCGCCGGTCTCCGCCGCGCTGCGCGCCACCGGCAGGGCCGACAGCGGCAGACGCGGGTCGTGGAATATATAGGGATACACCTCGCGCCGCGTATTCTCGTTCGCGCCGCCGCCGTCGATGGTGACGTAGCCAATCCGATCCAGCGGATCGCCATCTGCCCGCAAGGTCATGTCACAATTGGCCACATCTTCGGCCCGGAACCCCCCACGCGACGTAACCTGCGCATGGTCGGCCCCAAGGTTGGCATAGGTAAAGGGCAGATTGGCCGAGCCATACAAATAGCTGTCCGATGGGCGCTGATCCAGCATCCCGCCGTCGGCGTTCAGACAAGCATGACGCAGGGCTGAAGAGATATCCGCAGCCGTCAGGGCCACCGGAGCCACCTCGATCTGCCAGCGCGCGGCCTGTTCCACCGTTTCGACATAGGTCATGTCGCTGGCGGGCGTGTTGAGGATGGTCAGGAACAGGGAATCCGGGATCTCTGCCGCGTGGTCGGACCGCAGGCGCAGGATCTCACCCATACTGCCCAGCGCAATAGAATAGGCGCGGTTGATCTCATCCCGGCCATAGGCGCGGTCCTCAACCACCAACGCAGGCGCGTGAAAGCCCAACGTCCCGCGCGGATGCAGCACCCGGTCGGGGATGAAATTGCCATCCGCCTCAGGGTGCGCGAACCGCCCTCCCAGAAAGACCAGCGCGCAGGCGCTTTCGCAGGTGGCCGCTTCGGGGACTGCGGTTCCCATAAAGCGTTCGGCGATCAGATCACCCATGCGCACTGCCTCGACCAGCGATCCGCCGGAACTGTTCAGGCAAATGCGCTGCCCCACCGGGGTCGTGCCATCTGGAAATGGCAGGTCGCGTAGCGCACTATCAAGGCGGTCCGCATCGCCGGGGACGATGGGTCCGTCGATGCGCAACTGGCACCCCATGTCCTGACCATCGGACAGTGCGATATCCGCCGCGTAAACCGCGCCAGCCGCTCCGCCAAGGACGACGGCCATCGCCAGCCGCCATAGCCCCTGCGTCATATTCGTCTCCGTCTGCTCAACCCTCGGGGTGATTCTAACACGGGCAAAGCACATTGTGGCCGGGGAATTGCACCCATTATTGCACCGGCGACGGATTGCCGAAATGGCCCTTCCCCGCTGGTCCAGTATGGATTTTAGATGTCCGCGCGAGAGACGCCCGCAGGGCAGCGACAGCAACGCCCCTACCGCAGTTCGATCGACACCCGCCCCGAGGCCCCCTGCGCATCGATCACCGACAGCGTCGTGAAACCGGGGCCAAGCACCGGGGCCAGAAATTCGGGCCGCCGCAACCCGGTGGCAAGAACCGCCCCGTCCGCCAGCAACGTATAGGGTGGGCGACCGCCGCGCAGCTTGACCGGCACCCCGCCTCCCGTCGCGGCCAATAGCGCACCATCGGGAGGAAAGGTCAGTTGCAGCGCGGGCACATCCTCGCGCGGGCCGAACCGTTGCAGCGGTTCGGGCAATTGTGCGCGGCTGACCAGCAGGGTTTCGGGCGGCGGCGGGGCCAACGGCTCCAGCCGCGCCTCGGCCCGGCCCAGCACCTCGAACAACAAGGGGGCCGCCAGCGCTCCCCCAAAGGCACCGGGCACCGGCGTGCCATCGGGCCGCCCGATCCAGACACCCGCCACGTGCCGCCCGGTCCAACCCAGCGCCCATGCGTCGCGATGCCCGTAAGATGTGCCCGTCTTGTAAGCAACGCGCCCCGGCGGTCCGGCAGAGGCGGGAGGCGCGACATCGGCAAGGATATTGCCCACCTGCCACGCGCTGGCCGGGTTCAGTATGCGACGCGGGACGACGTCGTCCCGGTTCTGATCGGCCCGCCAACGCAGCGGCAGCGCCTCCCCTCCACGCGCCAGCGCCGCGTAAAGCTGCACCATTTCCTCAAGGGTCACACCGACCCCACCCAGCGCCAGCGCCAGACCGGGTGCGCCGCCTTGCAGTCCCGGTTCGATCCCTGCCGACTGCAACGCAGCCATCAGATGCGCCGGACCCAGCGCCTCTGTCAGGCGGATCACCGGGATATTGAGCGACAGTTGCAGCGCCCGCCGCACCGGCAACTCACCACGAAACACCCCGTCAAAGTTCTGCGGCGCATAGGTGCCGAATTGCACTGGCGTATCGAGGATCAGGGTTTCGGGATGCGCCAGCCCCCGGTCAAAGGCCAACCCGTAAACCAGCGGCTTGAGCGTCGATCCCGGAGAGCGCTGGGCCTGCGTCATGTCGACAAAGCCCTGCCCGATCATGTCGGTGTAATCCTTGGACCCAACCGAGGCGAGGATATCGCCTGTCTGGTGATCGGCGAGGATCAGCGCGACAGACAGGTGTTCGTCGCGGCCAGACATGTAGCGGCGGGCCAGATCCTCCAGGCTGGCCTGCAGCGCGCGGTCCAGCGTCAGGTCGTGCCGACCGGGGCCCATCGCGATGGCGCGGTCCGCCATGTGCGACGCGAAATGCGGCATCTGTTTGCGGCCCAGCGGGGCCGGGTCCAGCCGGTCAGACTGCGCAGCCGCCATAGGGATGACCCCGGCATTCGCCATCCGCATCAACACGCGGTTACGGGCAATCCGGGCAGCATCGGGGTAACGGTCGGGACGGCGGCTTTCTGGGGCCTGCGGCAGCGCAACCAGCAGCGCGGCGTCGGCAGGCGTCAGGCGGGTCGGTTCCTTGCCCAGCCAGATCAGCGAGGCGGCGCGGAGCCCTTCGACGTTGCCGCCGTAAGGGGCCAGCCGCAGATACAGCCCAAGGATCTCATCCTTGGTCAACTGCCGTTCCAGCGCCAGCGCCAACCGCATCTGGCGCAGCTTGCCGCTCCATTGACCGGTGGTGCCGTCCTCCAACAGGCGCGCCACCTGCATGGTCAGTGTCGAAGCCCCTGAAACGATGTGACCATTGCGCAGCGCCTGCCCGGCGGCGCGGGCAGTGGCTCGCAGATCGACACCGTTGTGGCTATAGAACCGCTTGTCCTCATAGGCGACCAGCATCTTGAAAAAGAGCGGATCGACCTGATCGGGTGACACCTCCATCCGCCAGAGGCCGTTCTCGATGGTGTAGGCGCGCAGCAGCTCACCGTTGCGGTCACGCACCTCGGGCGAGGTGGCGTGCACAAGCACCGGCAGCGTGGTGTCGTCGATAAAGGTGTCGAACCGGTCGCGCGCAAAGGCGGAGGCCCAAAGGGCAGCCACCAGTACGAGCAGCCGTTTCACGACCCGGCCTCCCAAAGGCCGGGATAGGTAGTGACAAAGCCATGTTCGCCAACCGATAGGTGAGTCTCAAACCCGGTTTCCTCGGCGGTGTAGCGCACCATGCCACCACGCTCACGCGTGTAGCTTTGCGTGAGCTGCGACACCATTGGACCCGGAAACCGCACCCATGCAGATGTGGTTTCCAGCCGCCCGACCTCTGGCACCCGGTTGAGCGGCATCAGGTTGGTGGCCGGAGTAAAGGCAAGGTCCACATCCTCGGCCCCACTCAGGTCCGGGCGCGCCTCATCGTTGACCGTCCAGCCATCCGGCCCCCGAACCAGCCGCATCGCGACCGGATCGCCGCCGTGTTCGCCGGTGACATCTGCGCTGGTGGTGCGCCAGTCCGCACCGACACGGATCACGTAGTCAAGCGCGGCCCAACCACTGCCATCGCGGAACCGCGCATGGCCCACCAGCATCCAGCCTTGATCGAGACGGGCAAGGCGGCATTTGTCTTCGCCGTCCCGGTCAAGCGCACGCCAGTGGATCGTCGCAACCGTCTCGCCGCTCATGGCAGGATCGTTACCCGGTCAGAGGCGGTCGTGGCGCGGTATTCTGGCCGGTACATGTCCTCGACCAGCGCCGCCGGGTGATGGAACGTCCCCGGTGACACGGCACGCAGGATATAGGCCAGCTTCAGTGGCTTGTCGTTCTGCTGGTTTATAGCGGCCAGAAAACGGTCGGTGCGGAACTCGGCATGTTCGGCGTCCGCCAGTTTCAGCCAGTCAAGCGCCCGAATGTCCCCCGAACGCAACAGACTGGGGTTGTCGATCTCAAACCCCGCAGGCAGCGCATCGTCAAGGATCAGCCGCGCGGCGGTCTTTTCGGCAGGCTTGATCGTCAGCACCGCCACCATGCGGTCACCCGCGCGGATTTCAGTGATCGGATCGCCATCGAGGGTAAAGTACTCGCGCGTCAGCGCATAGCCATATCCCCCCGCCTCTGTCGCGCCCAGTGGCTTGCCCAGCGTGGTCAGCGTGACATCGGTGGGCGTGTCAGAGGTGTTCTTCAGCGTCACCGGCTCCAATCCCGCGGCCTCGATCCGGCGCACGAAGGGGCCTTTCAGCGCCTCACCGTTCAGCGCAAGGCCCGAAACCGTCGGATCCTGAACCATCGCGTGCGCGGCCAACAGCGACCATGCCTGCTCTTGCGTCGACAGTGGGCGATTCACGTCCGAAATGCGGCGCACAACCGCGTTGCGGTCAAACCTGTCCGACCGGGCCTCTACCGCCAACGCCAGCAGGCCCGCCGCGTCGCGGACCGTGCTGCCATAGTCGGCGCGGTACTCCTGTTTGGTCGAGACCGGTGTCGCCGACAGGCGCGCAGCCGCCCGCCCGAACATCGCATCGGCGCGCGGCTGATCACCGTAGCTGGCCAAAGCGGCGGCAAGCTGGGCCTGCGCCAAAGGCGTGGCGAAACTATCCGCCTTTTCGTCGGCATAGTAGCGCAGGTCGCCCATGGCGGCCTCTCCTTCGCGCGCCAGCACCATCAAGGCAAAGGCGATATCCTCACCTCCCTTGTCGAAGTCCGGCGCATAGGCGATGCGGTTCCTGAGGTTGTCCAGCGCGTTCTGCCACGCGATGTCAGGCACCTCATACCCCGCAGCCTTGGCGCGGCTGAGGAAGTCGGTGACATAGGCATCCAGCCAGAAATCCCCCGACCATGCCCCCCATAGGCCAAAAGCTCCGTTGTTGGCCTGCCGCGTCAGAACCTGCGCGATGGATTGCTCGATCCGCAGATCGATCCGGTCCTTGTTGCCAAGGCCCAGCGGCTCGGCAATCGCCGACATGTACAGCAACGGCAGCGCCTTGGAGGTCACCTGCTCGGTACAGCCATAGGGATAGCGATCCAGTGAGGCCAACAGCCCCGGCACATCGAACCGCGCCAGCGGACCGGCGGACATCATGGCAGAGGCGCTTTCGACCCGCAGGTCGGCAAAGACCTCTGCGTCCAGTGTGAACGTCTGCCCGGCGGCCAGTTGGAACCGGCGGGTGGTGCCGACGTCCGGATCGTTCGAGCGCACGCCTAGGGTCAATTCCTTGGTCAGGCGCAGGCCGTCCGGTGTGGTCACGGCGATTTCGATCTTGTGGTCGCCGATGGTGGCAGCCGTCAGTGGCAAGTCCAGCGCCAGCTTTTCGCCGTCCCCCAATGTCACGACAGCGGGCAGCGCGCTCTTGTCCAGCGTCACGCCATCAGCGGTGATCTCCAGCGGCATTTCACCGGTCGCACCTTTGGCGTGGGTCAGTTCCAGCAGCAGGCGGCTTTCATCCCCCGGCGACAGGAACCTCGGAAGGGAGGCGGAAATCACCACCGGGTCGCGCACCAGGACATCCGCTTCGGCCGCGCCGACGCCAGAGGGCGACCACGCCACAGCCATCAGCCGCACGGTGCCGTTGAAGTCGGGAATGTCAAAGGAGACCTCGACGCTACCGTCCTCTGCCACGGGAAGAAGGCCAGAGAAGAAGGCGACGGTGGCCTCTGTTGGCGGCGGGCTTTGCAGGCGCATTCCGGCCACGGCGTCACCGCCCGAGCGGACAGCCCCCATAGCGCCGTTCATTCCGTCGATCAGACGGCCATAGATGTCACGTATCTCGACACCCAGACGACGCTGACCAAAGTAGTAGCCCGCAGGATCCGGCGTCTCAAACGCGGTCAGGTTCAGGATACCAAGGTCCACGGCGGCGACCGTGACATAAGCACTTTCGCCCGGCGTCACGTTGTCGATTTTCACCTTGGCGGTCAGCGGTCCGCGCGGCGCGCTTTCCTCTGGCGCGTCGAAGGCGACGTTCAGATGTGCATCACCGGGATCGACAGCGGCATGGGTCAGACCCAGCGCGCGCGCCGGGTTCTGGCCCGCCGTCACATCCATCGGGCGGATCACCTGTGCTGTGACATAGACGCCCGCGCCCCAATCCTCTGTCACTGGCAGGGTCAGGGTGTTCTCACCCTCGGTGACTTCAACCGCCTGCATGGAAATCACGCGGTCGGCCAACACAGTCACCAGCGCCTTGCCCGCGTAGCGCGGGACCATGCGCAGGGTCGCGGCCTCACCCTGCGTATAGGCCGGTTTGTCCAGCGAGAGTTCCAGCATATCGGGCGCGTCGGCGGCATCCGCAGGCGCATACCAGCCTGCCGAAAAGCTCATCGAGGCGGCCAGATAGGCACCGTCCTTACGTTCAACGACAACCTCGAACTGGCCCCAGTCGACCTCTGCCGCGATTTGCAGCGGGTCCGCGCCCAGTGTCCCTTCGCCGCGCGCGACGGTCTCACGGGTGGTCACCGGCTCCCAGTACCAGCTGCCATAGTCCTGATACCACTGATAGCGGGTGCGCACGCGGTTGACTTGCCACGTCACGTCCATGTCCTGCGCGCGCAGGTCCGGGCCGACGGCGATCACGCTGAACCGCGCCTCCGCCCCTTCGGCGAACTCCTCTGCGGCGGGCTTGATGCCGATCATCGGGGTCGGCGGGGCCACGGGACGAGAGATGGTGCGTTCAACCGGACGGCCCGAGGCCTCTGACAGGCGCAGCACGGCTGTGGCGATCATCGGGCGGCCCTGAGGGTCGACATCCGGCATCGGCAAAGCCAGTTGCGCGGCCCCGGTGGCGTCGGTGGTCAGGTCAGCGTCAAAGCTTTCGATCCGGGTGATGGCGTCATCGTCGTGGCGGCCAAAGCGATAGCCGGGGAAGGTGTCCAGCCGGGTCCGCGTGGCCAGCCGCAATTCGCCCTCGATATCCAGATCCGCCCCCGGCGCGCCAAACAGATAGCGCGCCTCGACGCCCAGCAGCGGCGGCGAAAGCGGGTTGATCGGGCCATCAGGCAGGCTGAGATCATAGTCGATCCGCTCCGGCACAAAATCCTCGACCAGCAGCGTCTCGGAGGTCAGCGCCTCTCCCTTGGGATCGGCGTAGACCGCCAGACGCCATGTGCCGCGCGGCACGGTCGGTCCCAGCGGCAGGGTATAGACATGCCCGCCGGAATCGCCGCCCTCAGAAATGTGGCGCGAATATTCCACTCCGTCAGGTCGGGTCAGAACGGCGGTCAAAGGCACGTCCACAACCGCATCGGCCTGCGCATCGCGCAACAGGGCGGTGACGTTGATCTCTTCGCCGGCGCGATAGACGCCCCGGTCGGTGGCCAGAAAGGCATCCAGCGGCCCGGCGGGCGCGCGGCCCGCAACGCCACGATCAGACAGATCAAAAGCCGGATCGGTCAGCGAGAGAAAGGCAAGATCCTCATCGCCCCGCTTGGCCATGACCAAAGCGGGCGCGCTGCCATCCGCTCCCCGCAACAGACCGGGCGCGAAACGCGCCACGCCGGTTGCGTCGGTGGTCACGGTTTCCAGAACGCGGTTTGCCTCTGCCAGCAGCGACACTTTCAGCCCCGCCATCGGAGTAGCGTCGCCCAGATCACGGGCAAAGACGGTCAGCCCGTCGGTGCCTTGCAGGGTGGTCAGGCCAATGTCGGACAGGATAAACCACTGCGTCGCGCGGCGTTCATTGCCCTGCTTCGGATCCGGCACAGCAGCGGTCAGCGCATAAATCCCGGCGGGCAGATCGCCCAGCACGTCGCCCATAGGCAGGCGGGTCATCATGTCGGCGTTCAGGCGGTTTTCGACCGCGCCGGTGCCGCGCCAGATTTCCTCAGCCACATCGCGGGCAAAGTAATCCTCATCGTAGCGGCCCAGCGGGCGGCCGAAATAGCTGTCCTGAATCGCGCGGACCAGATTGCGGTCGGACACGCGGCGCAGCACCAGATCAACCTCGTCCAGATTGACGGTCTCAATCGGCAAGCCAGCGTCGGCGGTGCGGGGCAGCACATAGGCACGGCCCGGAAAGCTGAGCGTCGGGGCGCGGTCAGACACATAGGCGGTGATCGGCACGTCGCGCACCAGCGCCTCACCCGATTGGGCGGGCAGACCAGAACGAAAAGTAATCGTGTAGCGTGAGCCGTGCTCAACCCCGGTCACGCAGATACGCTGATCGTCCTGCACCACCGCAAGGCGCGGATCGGGCAGCTTGACATAAGGCGCATAGTCCTGACCTGAGCGGACCAGCGGTTCGTTGAAACTGGCGCAGATACGCGGCGTGGCGGTGTCTGCCTCGACGATGTGATCGTCCACGCGAAAGCCGTATTTGCCAATGGCATCGTCCAGCATCTCGGTCACGACAGGGCGGTCGTCCAGCGTTTCGGCCAGACGCAGCGCGGGGATCATGAAACGTCCGCGGTCTTCGGCTTCCAGCGCGCGGGCCATGTCGATGAGGGCGGTGATGCGCTGGCTGTCCTCAGCGGCCCGCAAGTATCCGTTGATCGAGGCCAGCAACGCGCGGCCGTAATATTTGCGTTTGTCGGCCCCCTGCACGGACTCCGCATAGTCGACAGACCACTGGCCGTATTGCAGCCAAAGCGCCGGGTCGTCGTTCTGCGCCAGAGCGGCACCGGTCCAATGGATCGCGTCACTCAGGTCGCCGTTGTCACGCGCCTCTTGCGCCGCATCCAGCAGCGCCGTGATCGTCCACTGTCCACCGCCATGGCGAACGGCCAGATCCATCGCCTCTTCGCGGGCGTGGGTGATGTCGTTGTCGCGCAGGAAATCCAGATCGTCACGGCGAGTTGCGGCCAGCGCAAGTGCATCGGTCGGGGTTACAACCACGCGGGCCGATGTGGCCCCCTCATAGGCGGCGCGGTCGGTGACTTCTGACTTGGGGAAACAGGCATTGGTCCGGGAATTGAAAGTGAAAGCGATACATCCGGTCGCGTCCAGACAGGCGCGTTGGCAGGCATCCAGCGTCGTGTCGAACAGGTTTTGCAGGTCAGTCCCGACATAGTCGATATCCCGGGTGACCACGAATCGCCGGTCCGGCATGGCCTCCTGTGCGTGAACCGATGACAGGCCGACCACGGCCGCAAAGGCGGCCAGAACAATGCGACGCATAAAAAGCTCCTTTCAGAACAATGCGTCTCATGGTGCCACGCGGACCACGGCAAGACAAGGATTCGACAGGGTCAGGGAATCCTGACCCCGACACGCTTGTCATGCCGCTGCGGTTAACAGGATTTTCACTTCGGCGACGCATGAGTCAGGGGTGGCCTGCAAGGAGGGCATGGCATGGACATGGCCGATCGGCTGGCCCAGGAACGGCGCGCGCGACTGGCGGCCGAACGGCTGCTGGAACAAAAACAGGCCGAACTGTTTGAGGCCAACCGCCGTCTTGGAAAACATGCGCTGCAACTGCGCAACGAAATTCAGGAGACCCGGACAGAGGTCAAGGTGGTCCGGGACGAGAACCAGCGTGTCATGCACCAGCTGGGCGAAGCGACACAAAAGATCGAGGTGGTCACCGATCAACTGTGGAGCGCGATGGAAACCATGCGCGACGGTTTTGCCATGTATGACGAAAACCTGTGCCTTGAACTGGCCAATCCCGCCTATCTGCAGGTCTTCGAAGGCGTGGAAAGCATAGCGCCCGGCGCGCCCTATGAGCACGTTCTGGGTGTGTTGGTAGACGAGGGGATCGTCGACCTGCAGGGGGAGCGTAGCGCGGACTGGATTCGGCGAATGCGCGGTCGTTGGGACATGGAAACGATCCCGAATGAGACACTGCGCCTGTGGAACAACAGGTTCGTCAAACTGAGCGACCGCAGGCTGCCAGACGGCGGCATTGTGAGTCTGGGAATTGATATCACCGGGCTGATGCGTATGTGGTCAGCGGTTGAGGAAATGCCAGACGGTTTCGTCATGTACGACGCCGAGGATCGCTTGCTGATGTGCAATCAGCAATACAAGGACATCTATGCCGCCAGCGCGCCAGCCATGCAGCGCGGCAACAGCTTTGAGGACATTTTGCGGTTCGGCCTGAAATGCGGACAATACACCGAAGCAGCGGGCCGCGAAGAGGAATGGCTCGAAGAGCGGTTGTCCGCGCATCGTTTGCCGGAGACGGAACAGGAACAACAATTGTCGGACGGACGCTGGTTGCGGGTCTATGAACGCCGGACGCGCGACGGCGGGCGCGTCGGACTGCGGGTCGATATCAGCCAGATCAAACAGGATCAGGAGCGCCTGAAAGAGGCGATGACCCGCGCCGAGGCCGCCAACCGCGCAAAATCCGCCTTCCTCGCCAACATGAGCCATGAGATCCGGACCCCCATGAACGGTGTGGTCGGCATGGCCGATCTGTTGATGGACACCACCCTGAACGAGGAACAGCAACTGTACGCCGACACGATCCGCAGTTCGGGTGAGGCCCTGCTGGTGATCATCAACGACATTCTGGATTACTCCAAGATCGAGGCGGAAAAGCTCCAGCTCCATCCAGAACCCTTCGACCTTGAACGCGCGATCCACGAGGTGGTGATGCTGCTGCAACCCACTGCGCGGGACAAGGACATCGCGCTGTTCGTGGACTTTGACATGTTCCTGCCAACGCGTTTCATCGGCGACGCAGGCCGAATTCGCCAAATCCTGACAAACCTGTTGGGCAATGCGGTGAAATTCACCGTTCAAGGGCATGTTCTGGTGCGCGTGGTCGGCGTGCCGCACGGTGATGGCGACACCGCCATCCATATCACCGTCGAGGATACCGGAATCGGCATCCCGCCCGATAAAGTCGATCACGTATTTGGCGAATTCAATCAGGTCGAGGATGATCGCAACCGCAAGTTCGAAGGCACCGGCCTTGGCCTTGCCATCACCCGTCGCCTTGTCGAGCTGATGGGCGGGGAGGTCTGGGCCGAATCGGACCTTGGCAAAGGCAGCTGTTTTGGAATGCGCATCCTTCTGCCGACCGAGGAGCCGGCCGTGTTCGAGACCGCCAGCCTGCCGACGCATCTGAAACGCGTGCTGGTGGTGGACGATCACAATGCAAACCGGGCAATCCTGTCAAAACAGCTGGAAATCATCGGCCTCAAGACCGACTTCTGCAAGACCGGCTCCGAAGCGATCGACCGCATGGAAACGCGCCCTGATCTTCTTTTGATAGAACAGGATCTGCCTGACATGAACGGACAGGAACTTGCCGCTCAGCTATGTCGTGGTGGGCGACGCATTCCCGTCATCCTGCTTGCCAACAATCCGGCCCGTATCGGCAAGCTCGCCGGGATCGAGGTGGCTGCCATCCTGCAAAAACCCGTGCCCCGCAGGGTGCTTTTCTCGACGCTCGAAAAGATCGGCCCCGCCCAGTATCCCAGCCTGACCGACACGCCGAAACCGCGCGCGATCAAGGCGCCGCCTAGTCCGGTAACGCCTGAAAAGCCCACCTCCATCCCTGAACCAACGGCTCAGCTAGACGTGATCGTGGCTGAGGATAACAAGACCAACCAGTTGGTGTTTCGAAAGATGGCCAAGGATTTCAACGTGACGCTACGGTTTGCCAACAACGGGATTGAGGCGGTCGAGGCATTCCGCGACAGGCGGCCAGACATGATCTTCATGGATATTTCCATGCCGCAGATGGATGGCAAGCAAGCCACCCGTGAGATCCGCACACTAGAGGGCGACGGCCCGCAGGTTCCGATTATTGCCGTCACCGCACATGCCATGGCGGGCGACCGCGAAAGCATCCTTGAGGCGGGTCTGAACGACTACCTGACCAAACCTTTGCGCAAAGCCGCGCTTGGAGAGAAAATTCAACTCCATTCCCCGCAGCCTGCTGAACAAGCCACAGGATAGACCGCAGGCTAGGCCGACAGCGCCTCAGCCTCTGCGGGACGCAAAAAGACCGGGCGGTCCGGGTCCGACATATCGGGCTGATAGCGATACCCGCCCAGGTCAAAGTCGCGCAGGCCCTCTGGGTCGGTCAGACGGTTCTGGATTACAAAGCGCGCCATGGCCCCGCGCGCCCGCTTGGCGAAAAAGCTGACTATTTTTGGCCCGCCGGGCTTGTCCTCCATGAACTGCGGCGTGATCACCCGCAGTTTCAGTGCCTTCTCCGGAACGGCTCCGAAGTATTCCTGACTGGCGCAGTTGACCAGGACATCGGCGCCCAAATCCTCAGCCTGCGTATTCAGCGCCTTGGCAATCTGATCGCGCCAGTAATCATACAGGTTACCACCGCGCCGCGTCTTAAGGCGCGAGCCCATCTCCAGCCGGTACGCCTGAAAGCCGTCACGCGGTCGCAACAGGCCATAAAGCCCGGACAGGATCCGCAGGTGGTCCTGCGCCCAATCCATTTCCTCGGAATCAAGTGACCCGGCCTCAAGCCCGATATAGGTATCCCCCGCAAAGGCCAGCGCGGCGGGACGCAGGTCTTCTGGTCCGGGCGTGTCGGTGAAGGCACGAAAACGATCCCGGTTGAGCCGCGCCAGATCGTCGGACAAATCCATCAGCCCCCTGAGATCTTTCAGCGTCAGGTTGCGCGCGGTCTTTGCCAGCCGCTGTGCATCGGTCTCGAACGCAGGCACCGTCATCTCGACCGCCCGTTCCTGCCAATCCAGCCGCTTGGCCGGTGAAATCACGACAAGCACACCCGTCCCTCCGTCTTCTCCGTTACGTGGAAACTGTGATCTAGACCGCCTCCCCCGCAAGGTCCAGAACGGGTGCGACTGCGAGAACCCGGTTTACCCAGAGCCACCTTGCAAAACGTCCCAGAAGGCCGCGCCAAACCTGTCGGCGCGCTTGTTGCCCAACAATGCACACAAGGCAGTCTCGCTCTGCGGGGGGCGGTCCGCCAGTTTTGCCAGCAAGGAGGCTGAGCAGGACAGAGGTTTCTGCGTCCCGTCCTGCCCGCGCAACAGGCCGGCCTGCGCCTCCATCAGCGCGTCATAGACACCGCCAGCCCCCGTGGCGGCCAGTTTGCGCCGCCGTGGATGAACCTCTTCGGCCGCGCCATTCAACACCTCAAGGAAAGCCGCGCCATAACGTTCCAGCTTTTTCGCACCGATGCCGTTGACCCGCGCCATATCGTCCAGCGAAGCCGGGCGCTTCTCTGCCATTTCGATCAGGGTCCGGTCGGGAAAGATCAAGTAGGGCGGCACCTGCGCCTCGCGCGCAAGCGCAGTGCGCTTGGCCTTCAGCGCGGAGAACAGCGGCGCGTCCTCCTCCGGAACCAGTTCCTTGACCGCCGGACGCCGCTCTGTCGCGCGCGCCACCGCATCCTTTCGCAGGCTGATTGCTTCCTCGCCGCGCAGGATCGGGCGAGCGCGATCGGTCATGACCAGCGCCCCATGCCGTTCCGCATCCGGGCGCATCAGATCGTGCCCCATCATCTGCCGGAACACCGCCTGCCACTGACCCCGGCTGAGATCCTTTCCCACGCCGTACGTGGGCAGGCTGTCATGGCCGCGCTGGCGGATCTTGTCCGTGTCCTTGCCCAACAAGATGTCGATCAGATGCCCGGCACCAAAGCTTTCGTCCGTACGCAGCGCCGCCGACAGCGCCTTGCGCACCGCCAGCGTGCCGTCGAACAGTTCTGGCGGGCTATCGCAGAGATCGCAGTTTCCGCAGTTCCCGGCCTCTTCGCCGAAATAGCCCAGCAGGACCTTGCGACGACACCCCTGCGCTTCTGCCAGCCCCAAGAGCGCGTTCAGCCGCCCATGATCGGCCACGCGCCGTTCCGGCGGGGCCATCCCCTCGTCAATCTGCGACCGGCGCAGGCGAATATCCTCGGGGCCATACAGCGTCAGCGTTTCCGCAGGCGCACCGTCGCGCCCGCCGCGCCCGATTTCCTGATAATAGGCCTCGATCGACTTGGGCAAGTCCGCATGGGCGACCCACCGGATGTCGGGCTTGTCCACCCCCATGCCAAAGGCGACCGTCGCCACGACAATCAGCCCGTCCTCGCGGGCAAAGCGTTCCTCGACGTGGCGGCGGTCGCCCGCCTCCATCCCGCCGTGATAGTGACAGGCCGAATGCCCCTCATCCCGCAACGCCTTGGCGATGCCTTCAGTCTTGGCACGCGTGCCGCAATAGACGATGCCCGACTGGCCTTTGCGGGCGGCGGCAAAACTCAGGATTTGAGCGCGCGGGCCATCCTTGGGTTGAAAGGCAAGGTGGATGTTCGGCCGATCAAAACCGCGCAAAAAAGTGGTCGGCGCGTGACCGTCGAACAGACGCGTGACAATCTCTTCGCGGGTTTCGACATCCGCCGTGGCGGTAAAGGCGGCCAGCGGCACATCCAGCGCACGGCGCAATTCGCCGATGCGCAGGTAGTCGGGGCGGAAATCATGGCCCCACTGGCTGACGCAATGCGCCTCATCCACCGCAATCAGGGACACACCCGCCTGCGCCAGCATCCGCTGGGTGCCGACATTGGCCAACCGCTCGGGGGCGAGGTACAGCAGCTTCAACTCGCCCGAATGCAGCTTGTCCCAGACCGCATCCGTCTCTTCCGGCGTATTTCCAGAGGTCAGCGCCCCCGCCGCCACCCCTGCTTCCCGCAACCCACGCACCTGGTCGCGCATCAGCGCGATGAGCGGGGAAATCACCACCGTCACACCAGCACGGATCAGGGCAGGCAATTGGAAACACAGCGATTTGCCGCCACCCGTGGGCATGATGGCCAGCACGTTTTGGCCACCGGCCACGGCATCGACAATCTCACCCTGACCGGGGCGAAAGGCGTCAAACCCGAAGATGTCCTTGAGAAGCGCCTCGGCGGTCCCGGCGTCGCGCGGCATGGATAACCCTGTCGATATGTCTGGATCGGCTCGTTGCCAGACAATCACATACTACGATTCGCTGAATCAACCCCTCGAGGCCACAATATGAGCCATCAACGCAGGTGACGTCCCGGTTTCTTCTGTCCTGAAATATCCCGGGGGAGAGGCCGCAGGCCGCGGGGGCAGCGCCCCCATGCCAGATCAGAACCCGTAAAAGAAGCCCGCGTTGTTGCGCAGGATGATCTGCAGCGCGTAAATCCCGATCAGCGTGATCAGCGGCGCCAGATCCAGCCCACCCATCGCCGGCAGAATGCTGCGGATGCGGGAATAGACCGGCTCCAACAGCCGGTTCAGCCCTTCCCAGATCGAGGCGACAATCGGTTGGCGCAGGTTCAGAATCTGAAAGTTGATCAGCCAGCTCATGATCACATGGGCGACAATCACAAAGACCGCAATGCTGAGGATCATGTTCAGAATTTGAAAGAGCGACTGCATCCGATAGGCCTTTGTTCCGTGCGTCCGATTGGCTCAGACCTAAGCGCACAAAGCCTTAAGAACAAGTGTGCCGCGAGGTCTTGATTGACGCGCCCGCCGCAGCGCAGCAACAAGGACACAAAGGAGTCTGCCCATGTATCCCTTCCTGCGCCTCTTCTGGCAAAGCCATCTTGCCCGTCGCGCCCCGCGGCTTGGCCTCTTGGAAACACATGTCTCGACCCATCTCTGCATGCCTTGGGATCTTGACCTGTGGATGGAGCTGAACAACGGGCGCACGCTGACGATCTATGACCTCGGGCGCATCCCGCTGGGGTATCGAACCGGACTGTTCGACGTGCTCCAGCGTGAACGCTGGGGCTTGACCGTCGCGGGATCGGTCGTGCGTTACCGGCGGCGTGTGCGGCTGTTCGACAAAATAAAGATGCACTCGCGCCTGCTGGGTTGGGACAAGCGATTCATCTACATTGATCAATCAATGTGGAAGGCAAACGGCGACTGCGCCAGCCATGCAGTCTATCGGACCGCATTGACCGACGCCAACGGCATCGTGACCACGGATCGGTCGACCACGGCGCTTGGCGCGCCCGCCGACAGCCCGCCGCTGCCGGACTGGGTGCTCAAATGGATCGAGGCCGAAGACGCCCGCCCGTGGCCCCCGCAAACCCTCAATGCGCCCGACCTGATCGCCGCCGCGCAGGTCAAAGACGCCGCATAAGCCCGCAACACGGACCGGCTCACAGCTGTCCCTTGCGCAAGGCCCCTTGCAACGCCATGCCGCGATAGGTTCTATCGCGGCATTGGGCAGGGGGCAGCCATGGCACATCCAACGAAAAAACAACGCATCTGGGGTTGGATGTTCTTCGACTGGGCACAACAGCCCTATGCCACCCTTGGCCTGACCTTTATCTTCAGCCCCTATTTCGCCGCCGTCGCCGCCGAGTACTTCCTTGCCCAAGGGGCTGGAAGCGACGCCGCCAAAGCGGGCGCGCAAAGCCTTTGGTCCTCGGCCCAGACAATTGCCGGGCTCGCGATCGCCTTTTCTGCGCCTCTGCTGGGGGCCTGGGCCGATGCAACTGGACGCAAACGCCCGTGGTTCTGGCTGTTCACCGGAATCGCCATCGCCGCCGCTTTTTCATTGTGGATGCTAAAGCCGGACGGCACCGGGCTTTATTTCGTGCTGGCGCTTTTCTGGCTGGGGTTTGTTGCCAGCGAATCCGCCTTCAACCTGAACAACGCAATCCTGCCCAGCCTCGGCACGCCAGAGGAGGTTGGGCGCATCTCTGGCACCGCCACCGCCTTTGGCTATTGGGGCGGGGTGCTGTCGCTGTTCCTCATGCTGCTGTTTTTTGCCGAAAACGAGACGGGCAAGACGCTGATCGGACTGTCCCCCGCCTTTGGCCTTGACCCGGAATCGCGCGAAGGAACGCGCTTTGTCGGGCCATTTATCGGCCTGTGGTTTGCGATTTTCCTGATCCCCTTTTTCATGTGGAACCGGGACGACCCGCTGGAACGCAAGACCCCGGAAAGCGTGCGCCGTGTTCTGTTGGACCTGCGCGACTACATCGGCAACGTCTGGCATCGCAAATCCTGTCGTAGCTTTCTGCTGTCATCGCTGTTTTATCGCGATGCGCTGACGGCGCTTTATGCCTATGGCGGTATCTACGCGACGCTGGTTCTGGACTGGCAGGTCATCCAGATCGGCGTGTTCGGCATTGTCGCGGCCATCTCCGCCGCAATCCTGTCTTGGGCGGGCGGGTTGGCAGATCAACGGTTTGGACCCAAGCCAGTGATCCGCATCTGCATCTGGCTCTTGATACTGGTGGGATCGGTCATCGTGGGCATGTCACGCGAAAGCCTGTTCGGGATACCCTTGGCTGAAGGCTCTGCTGTTCCGGATGTGATTTTTTACATCTGCGGTGCAGCCATCGGCGGCGCGGGCGGCGCGCTGTACTCTGCCTCAAGGTCGATGATGGTACGCCACTGCGACCCGCTGCGCCCGGCAGAAGGGTTCGGCCTGTTTGCGCTGGCAGGCAAAGCCACCGCCTTTCTGGCCCCCGCAATGATCACTGTCTTTACCTACACCACCCAATCCAACCAGTTGGGCTTTCTCCCCGTGATCGGGCTTTTCCTGTTGGGCCTCGTTCTGCTAGTCTGGGTAAATCCCGAGGGAGAAAGACCCGAATGATCCGTTTTGTGACCGCCATTTCCCTTGTCCTTGCCTTGGCCGCCTGTGGTGGCGGAGGACGCGATATTTCCGGTGACCGCACCCCGGCTCGTCCGCTGGACCCGGTGCTGTCTTCGAAACAGGCCAAACAACTGTTCGGCGCCAAGGCGCAGGCCTCGCCGCAGGCAGCGGCCCCTTTCGGAGGCTATGCCAAGGGTTGCCTCGCTGGGGGCGTGCAATTGCCGGAAACCGGCCCGACATGGCAGGCCATGCGCCTGTCGCGCAACCGTAACTGGGGCCACCCTGAACTGATCGACTATGTGCAAGACCTCAGCCGCAAGGCCGCCGCGCAGCCCGGCTGGAGCGGTCTTTACCTTGGCGATTTCAGCCAACCACGCGGCGGTCCGATGCTGACCGGCCATGCCAGCCATCAGATCGGGCTGGACGCCGACATCTGGATGCTGCCCGCCGACGACCTGAACCTGTCGGTCAAGGCACGTGAGAACATCTCGTCCATCTCGATGCGCCGTGCCTCCGGGGCCTACACGAACAACAAATGGACCAAGCAGCACCATGAGATCCTCAAGGCCGCCGCCAGCGACCCACGCGTGGCGCGGATCTTTATCTTTCCCGGTGCCAAGGTTCAGATGTGCAACGACGAAAAGGGCGACAAGTCGTGGCTGCGCAAGGTGCGGCCGTGGTGGGGGCACCACTATCACTTTCATGTGCGCCTCAGCTGTCCCAAAGGCGCGACTGGCTGCGTCGATCAGGCCGCCCCGCCTCCGGGCGACGGCTGCAAAGAGGCCCAAGGCTGGGTTGACCGTATCCTCAACCCGCCGCCGCCCGACCCCAACGCCAAACCCTCGCCGCCAAAGCGAGAGTTGACGCTGGGCGATCTGCCGCGCCAATGCGCCGACGTTTTGTCCGCGAACTGATCTTCGCATGATGTTGCCTCTGTACCACCGCCTGCGGGCGGTCCTTGGCGGGTGCGCCTTGCTTCTTTATCTGGCAGGCTGCACAGCGCAATCTGGCAACAAGGTAGAGTTTGTGGGTCGTCTGGACTGGCCTGCGCAAGCGCACCATTCAGGCGGCTTTTCAGGGCTGGAGATCAGCGAAGACGGACGCCAGTTCCTCGCCCTGTCCGACCGGGCCGGACTTATCGAAGGACAGTTTATCCGCGAAGGGACGCGGCTTGTGCGGATAGAACAAAGCGCGTCACAACGACTTCGGGACGACTCTGGCGCGCTGCTCAAGGACGAACGTGCCGATTCCGAGGGGTTGGCTCTGGGCTCCGACGGTCGGATCTATATTTCTTTCGAGGGCTGGCACCGGGTCTGGGCCTACGACGGACCAAACAACCCACATCCGCTGGACAGCCCGCGCGCGTTTAATACGTTCGAAGGCAACAGTGGGTTGGAGGCACTCGCCATCGACGGACGGGGGAGGCTGTTTACCCTGCCGGAACGGTCGGGCCAAATAACCCGCCCCTTCCCAGTCTGGCGCTATGACAGCGGGCAATGGCAAGAGATCTTTTCGGTGCCGCGCCGGGGTGGTTTTCTTCCCGTGGGGGCGGACTTTGGACCCGATGGTTTATTTTACCTGCTGGAACGGGAATTCACCGGCATGTCCTTTCGCTCACGCGTAAGACGGTTCAACTTCGGCGAGGATCGCGTCCTGTCCGAAGAGGTCCTGCTGGAAGCCTCCGGTCTCAAACACGGCAATCTTGAAGGCATCGCTGTCTGGCGCGACACGGCGGGCGCAATACGGCTGACCATGGTGTCAGACGACAACTTTCAGAGCTTTCAACGCAGCGAGTTTGTCGAATACCGCGTGACGGAATGACCGTGAAAATCGCTTGACGCCTCATAAGGCCGGCCTTATGTGCGCCCAATCCGGAAAACCGGATCAAGTCCCCGCAACCTTGTCAAAAACGGGTCACACATGACACGCGCACATATTCCCGGCATTCTTGCCATGGCCGCCATCGTTCTGGCGTCCAACATCCTCGTCCAGTTCCTGTTTGGCCAATGGCTGACATGGGGGGCGTTCACGTATCCACTGGCCTTTCTCGTCACCGACCTGATGAACCGCATCTATGGCCCCGGCCCGGCGCGACAGGTGGTCTTTGCCGGCTTTGTCGTCGGCGTCGTCTGCTCGCTGATTGGCACGCAGATCATGTTGCAGGGCGACGGGTACACCTATCCCGCGGTGACGCTGCGGATCGCCATCGGCTCTGGTCTGGCCTTCCTGACAGCGCAACTGATGGACGTGGCGATCTTTGACCGGCTTCGGAAAGGGCACTGGTGGCGCGCGCCGCTTGCCTCAACGCTGGTCGGTTCGACACTGGACACGGCGCTGTTCTTCACCATCGCCTTTTCGGCAGGGCTCAACTGGATAGAGCCCGCAAATGATGTCAGCTGGGCCAACGAAATCCTTCCGTTCCTGGGCTCCGGCCCCGAAGCACCGCTGTGGATGTCACTCGCCGCGGCCGACTGGATGGTCAAGCTAAGCCTCGCCCTGCTCGCCCTCATCCCTTTCCGTCTGATCGTTTCCTGGGCACGCCCGGAACAGAAATCGGCTTGATACGCAAAAAAGACTTTGTGGTCGGCGATACCCGTGCCACCATCATCTTGCGTTTTCAACAGCTGAAAGGAGGTGATCCAGTGTCGAGAGAAGCATTGGAGAGAGGTGTCGGAACAGTTCGGGAGATTGCGCCCTAGGGCAGCCCCTGGGGTGACAACCCCCCGAATTGGCAGTGCCTAACCGGTCCCGCCTCCGTATTCTCGAAGGGCCGCTGATCTGGCGGCCCTTTTTCTTTTGCCCTACATAAACATCATGCTGCGCGTCACCGATCATATCACCATCGAGGACTGGGAACTGACGGAACAGTTCATCCGCGCCTCCGGCCCCGGCGGGCAGAACGTGAACAAGGTGTCCACGGCGGTCGAACTGCGGTTCGAGGCAGAGCGGTCTCCGAACCTGCCCCCCGCCGTCAAGACCCGCCTGCGCAAGCTGGCCGGGCGGCGCTGGACCAAAGAGGGCGCTCTGGTAATCCAGGTCGAAGATACACGCAGTCAGGCCCGCAACAGAGAGATTGCCCGCCAGCGTCTTGCCGAGCTTGTGCAAAAGGCGACCGAAAAACCCAAACGCCGGATTCCGACCAAACCCACCCTCGGGTCGAAACGCCGTCGTCTTGATGCCAAAAAGCAACGGGGCGAGATCAAGTCGACACGTGGCAAAGTCGATCCCGAATAACGTCACAAACGGCCCACGCCTTCACTGCGGTTTCTCCTTTGCAAAAATACTCCTGCCGGAGGCATCCCGAGGGACCGGCCAAAGGCCGGACCCGAGACACCCTGCGCGCGTCAGCGCTCTACTGGATCAGAACCGCTCCAACAGACGATCCAGATAGTTGCGCTCTTCCTCGGGACGATCCAACTCGCCAGAGCGTTTGCGCAATTCACCCAGCAGTTCTTCGGCCCGACGATAGACGTCCTGCCCTTGCAACAGCCCCTCATCCGTACCGACCCGGCCTGTGTTGCCAGAGTTGCGGCCCAGAGGATCGCGTTGCTGTGCCGGATCGCCGCCTTGGGCAAAGCCCTGCTCGCCGGTGCGTTGCTGCTGCTGTTCGGCCAGCGCTTCTCCCAGATTACGCATGCCCTCGCGCAGGGCCTCCATCGCGCTCGACTGCCGGTCGATCGCTTCGGCCAGATCACCATCCCGCAGCGCGCGCTCGGCCCCGTCCATGGCACCGTCAGCCCGCTCCAGCGCCTCGGCGGCGCGTTCACCGGCCTCTGTTCCCTGTCCGGGCAGCGCCTGTCGCTGGCGGTTCAACTCGTCGCGCAAGGCCCGCTGGCGTTCGGCAAGATCGCCTGCCAGATCACCGCCGTCGCCCTGTCCCGGATCACGCCCCTCTTGTCCCTGCCCGGGTTGACGCCCCTGCGGACCGGGCTGGCCCTGTCCCGGCGGCGGACGTTGGCCCTGACCGCGCTGGCCGTCATTGAGATCGCGGAACGACTCGTCCGACAGCTCCTGCTGCTCACGCAGAGTGTCGGCCAGACCTTCCATCGCCTGTTCGCCCGGAGACTGACCGCCGCCACCCGGCCCTTGGGTCATCTGCATATTGTCCAGCATTTCCTGAAGCTGGCGCATCGCTTCCTGCGCCTCGGCCATGCGACCCTGCTCCATCAATTCCTGAATCTTGTCCATCATCCGCTGGATATCATCCTGTGACATCTGGATCATGTTCTGCGGGTCCATCCGCTGACCCTCGGGATTGTCCTGCGCCTGCTGACGGCTCAATTGCCGCATGTAGTCGTCCGTCGCCTCGCGCAGTTCCTGCATCAGTTCGGCGATTTCCTGATCCGAAGCGCCGTTCTTCATCGCCTCTTCCAGACGCTCACGCGCCCGTTGCAGGCGTTCCAGCGCATCCTGAAGGTCACCCTCTTCCATCGACAGGGCAAGTTCCCACATGGCCTGCGCCAACTCGTCCTGCTTTTCGTCGGTGATGGCGCCGTATTTCGCCAAGAGCTCAATCCGCGTGGTCAACGTGCGCAGGCGCAACTGTTCCACGTCCTTGCGGAACAGGTCTTTGGGTTCATTCAGGATCGCCTTGAAGATCTGCACGATCATCCCGGCGTTCTCACGGTTCCACAACAGCGATTGACGCTGCTCGATCAGCGCTGCCGCCACGGGGTCAAAGAACCGTCGCCCCGGCATGGTCAGTGCCTCGGGTTCCGAAAGGCCACGTTGGCCGCGGCCGTCCTCCACCTCCAGCGTCAGCTTGACCGGCAGGTTCGCCCAAGGGTGCAGCGAAAAATTTCCTACCAGAGAATTGGTGAAATCCGCGCGGTTGCCCGCAACCGGCATCGACAGCGGCACCTCAATCATCTTGCGCTGTTCCGGCGCGATGGTGCGGCCATAGCGGCGGTCGACAGCATCAAGATCCAGCACAAACCGCGCCGTCCCCGTCACAACCCCGTGGTCGTCCGATGCGGTGTAGGGGATCTGCGCCTCACCCTCATAGCTAACCTCGATCTCACCATCGCGTTTCACGCTCGGGGCCGCGTCGGGGATCATAGCGATCTGCCAAAGGCGGCCACCCGGTCCCTCCACCGCCAGTTCACCGGACCGCAGAACCGCAAAATCCTGTGCCGTGTCCTGTGCCCCTTCCGGTGTCAGAGCACGGCCAGACACGCTTTCGCGGATGCTCAGCGCACCGACCTCTCCGTACATGCGCAACGTGATCTCTGCCCCCTCGGGCGCTTCGATCGACGCGGCGGTGATGTCGTTAAGGTAGACCGAAGGCAACCGAGTATAAGCAGGCGGCTGCATCCAGCCTTCCCAGGCAGGCCCCTGCGCCAGATCGGGGCCACCGGCCCCCATGCCCGTCACAGACTGCACCCGCACAAGCGAGCCGAACAGAATTGCAACCGACAGCGCCAAAAGCGCAACATAGCGCAACGCCAGCGGATCGTTCCGCGAGACGCGCAGGTCCGGCTCTACCGCCCGCGCTTCGGCCAGACGGGCGCGCATTCGGGTCTGGTGCGCGCGCCACACAGCGGTCGAGGCCGCGTCACCGCCGCCAATCGCCTGCGTATCCAGAGAGGCCTGAATAGGGTTGCCCTTCAGTGTTGCGTCCAGACGCACCATCGCCGCCCCGCGGGAGGGCCAGCGGAACCGCCGCGCCCCGTACCAAACCGCCCAAAGCGCACCAGCAGCCAGCACGGCACCGGTCGCCCAGACCCATTCGACCGCAACCTCGTCCTGTACCCCCAGCATCAACAGGGCCAGCGTGAAGATCACGATGGACCACAACGGCCAAAAGCTGCGCGCAAGCCGTTCGGCAGCCATGCCAAGACGTGTCAGCGCCAGTGGCCAGCGCAGGGTGCGGAAGATATCCGATGAAGGGTCGCGGGTGGGGGGCATATCGCTCCTCGCAATCAGTGACGGCGAGGAGGATGCCTCACAGCCATTCCGGGATGGTATCGCGATTTATGATCTCGTCAAAGGTCGGCCGTGCGCGGATAACCGCGAATTGATCGCCATTGACCAGCACCTCGGGGATCAGCGGGCGGGTGTTGTACTCGCTCGACATCACCGCACCATAAGCCCCGGCAGAGCGGAAAGCGACCAATTCCCCGGCCTGAAGCGGCGGCATCAGGCGTCCCTTGGCAAAAGTGTCACCGCTTTCGCAGACCGGCCCGACGATGTCATAGGGGTGTAGCTCCGCCCCGGCGGGTGCCTCTTTTACAGGCACAATCTCATGATGCGCATCATACATGGCCGGACGGATGAGGTCATTCATCGCCGCGTCGAGAATCAGAAAATCGCGGCCCTCGCCCTCTTTGACGTAGATGACATCGCTGACCAGCAACCCGGCGTTGCCGACAATCAGGCGGCCCGGCTCAATCTCGATCTCACAGCCCAGATGGCCAACGGTGCGCTGGATCAGCGCACCGTAATCCATCGGCAGCGGCGGTGCCTCGTTCGAGCGGGCATAGGGAATGCCCAACCCGCCGCCCAGATCCAGCCGCGTGATCTCATGCCCATCGGCGCGCAGCGCCTCTGTTAGTTCCGCAACCTTGAGATAGGCCTGCTCAAACGGCTCCAACTGGGTGAGTTGCGATCCGATATGCACGTCGACGCCAATCACCTTCAGCCCCGGCAAGGCCGCGGCCTCTGCATAGACCTCGCGGGCGCGGGCAATCGGAATACCGAACTTGTTCTCGGACTTGCCAGTGGCGATCTTGGCATGGGTCTTGGCGTCCACATCCGGGTTCACCCGCACGGTGATCGGCGCGACAACACCCATCGACGCGGCCACCTCAGAGATGACGCGCATCTCCGGCTCACTTTCGACGTTGAACTGGCGAATGCCGCCTTCCAGCACCTTGCGGATCTCGTCCCGCGTCTTGCCGACGCCGGAAAAGACGATCCGCTCCCCCGGAACGCCCGCCGCCTTGGCCCGCGCGTATTCACCACCAGACACCACGTCCATGCCCGCGCCCTCGGCGGCAAGCGTTTTCAGGATCGCCTGATTGGACGCTGCCTTCATCGCGTAACAGACAAGGTGCGGCCCCCAGGCCAGCGCCTCATCGAACAACCGGAAATGGCGCACCAGCGTCGCGGTCGAATAGACGTAAAACGGCGTGCCTACGTTGGCAGCGATCTCCGCCACCGGGACGTTCTCGGCAAAGAGCTGCCCGTCTTGATAGATGAAATGATCCATGACCGCGGCTTTAGCCGAGCGCGCGAATTTGGGCCAGCCCCCTCTTGCGCAAACCCAAGTCGCAGCAAGCCCCCTTTGCATTTCTTCTGTCCAAAAATATCCCGGGGGAGTCGCCCAGCGGGCGACGGGGGCAGCGCCCCCTCCCCCTTGTCCACGCCGTGCAACGCGCTCTACTCTGGCACCGCAAACCAAACGAAAGGCGCACCATGCACGAGGCGATCAAACACGGCAACGTGGCTGTCATCACCGGAGCCGCCTCCGGCATCGGTCTGGAGATGGCGCGCAGGCTTGCGTCACTTGGTCTGCGCGTCTGCATCGCAGACCTGCCCGGCGATACGCTCCACAGGGCCGTGGATCACGCCGGGGCCGCGCTTGGAGTGGCCTGCGACGTCTCAGACGTTGCGCAAATTCGGGCGCTCAAGGCACGGGTCGAGGAAATGCTTGGGCCGGTCGATGTCGTGATGAACAACGCGGGCATCCAGCCCGGCAGTTCTATCTTCGACGACGATGGCACGTGGGAGCGGATCATCGCGGTAAACCTCTGGGGCATCATCCGCAGCAGCCAGATTTTCGCGCCCGATATGGCGACCTCGGGCCGCAGCGGATTGATCATCAACACCGGGTCGAAACAGGGCATCACAACGCCGCCGGGCGACCCCGCGTACAATGTGTCAAAGACCGGGGTTAAGACCTTTACCGAGGCGTTGCAGCACGAATTGCGCAACATCGACGGCAGCCGGACAGAGGCGCGGCTGTTCGTCCCCGGTTGGGTCCACACCCCTCTGACCGCGCGCGGCCGGACAGAGAAACCCAAAGGGGCATGGACGCCGGAACAGGTCGTTGACTTCCTGCTGGAGGCGCTGGGACGGGACGAGTTCTATATTCTCTGCCCGGACAATGATGTGGATCGGGCCACCGATGCCAAACGCATCCTATGGGCCGCGCAAGACGTCACCGAAAACCGCGCGCCGCTGTCGCGCTGGCATCCGGACTACGCCGAGGCCTTTGCGGCATGGCTCAAGACCTGACTTCACGTGTAGGGCGGGGTTTACCCCGCCGCCTGCCCTAGACAGGGTGAGAGCGAAACCAAAGGTACAGTGGCAGGCCGCAACTGACCCCGATGCAGAACGTGGCCGGGATCGCCAGCAGCGCAGCCCAGTTCCGCCGCACCGCGACTTCGGCGACGATCCAGATCGTCAACACCAACGCCGCGATGGTCAGATCCCAGGTCAACCCCCGCGTGCTGTCATTGACGTACCAGGCGTCGATCATCACGCCCATGTCCCAGCCGTTCCCGGCCAGGAACGACACAAAGTAATACATCGGGTGCACGGCCCCCCAAAGCGCCAGCGCCAGCCAGAGCCATCGCAGCATCAGCCCTTGATCCCGACCTCGGCGGTGCCGGTCACCGTGACGCTGATGCCGGGGCCGGACGTGGTCGGGCCCCCGGGCGTTTCGGGCTCGCCGTCCGCCCCGCAGGCCGCCAGTGCGAGCAGTCCGAGAATTGCAAGTCGCCTCATGCCAAACGCCCTTTCCAGGATGCAATCTGTTCGCGCACACGCTGCGGCGCGGTGCCGCCATAGCTCATCCGCGAGCGGACAGAGTTGTGCACGCCCAGAACATCATAGACCGACGCGTCGATATTCCCATGCACTTCCTGCATCTCATCCAGCGTCAGATCCGGCAGGTCGCACCCCTTGCCCTCAGCCTTGGCGACAAGGCTCCCGGTCACATGGTGCGCATCGCGGAACGGCAGGCCGGTTTCGCGCACCAGCCAGTCGGCAAGGTCCGTTGCGGTCGAGAACCCGGCAGAAGCGGCACCTTCGAGGTTGGCGACATTGGCGGTCATGTCCCGCACCATCCCCTCCATCGCGGCAAGGGCCAGCATCCAATTGTCGGCGGCGTCGAACACCTGTTCCTTGTCTTCCTGCATGTCCTTGGAATAGGCCAGCGGCAGCCCCTTCATCACCATCATCAGCGCGACATTCGCTCCGAAAATCCGTCCAATCTTGGCGCGGATAAGTTCTGCGGCATCGGGGTTCTTTTTCTGCGGCATGATCGACGATCCGGTCGAAAAGCGATCTGACAGAGTCACAAACCGGAACTGGGCCGAGGACCAGATCACCAGTTCCTCGGCAAAACGGCTGAGGTGCATGGCGCTGATCGAGGCGACCGACAGGAATTCCAGCGCAAAGTCACGGGCGCTGACAGCGTCCAGCGAGTTGCCCATCGGTTGGTCAAAGCCCAGCGCAGCGGCCGTCATGTGGCGGTCGATCGGAAAACCGGTGCCCGCCAGCGCGGCGGCACCAAGGGGCGATTCGTTCATCCGTTTGCGAGCGTCGCGGACGCGGGACAGATCACGCCCGAACATCTCGACATAGGCCATCATGTGATGGCCCCATGTCACCGGCTGCGCAGTTTGCAGATGGGTAAAGCCGGGCATGACCCAATCGGCCCCTGCCTCGGCTTGCCCCAGCAGCGCCTGCATCAACGCGATAAGACCACCCTCTGCAGCGTCCAGCTGGTCCCGCACCCAAAGACGGAAATCTGTTGCGACCTGATCATTCCGCGAACGTCCGGTATGCAGACGCCCTGCCGGTTCGCCGATCACTTCTTTCAGCCGCGCCTCCACGTTCATGTGGATGTCTTCCAGCGCGGTCGAAAACTCGAAGGTTCCGCTTTCGATCTCTGACAAGACCGTGAGCAATCCTTCCCTGATCGCCTCGGCATCGCTATCAGTGATGATGCCCGTGGCCGCCAACATGGCGGCATGGGCACGAGACCCGGCAATGTCTTGGGGTGCCATCCGCTTGTCGAAGCCAATCGAGGCATTAATTGCCTCCATGATGGCATCGGGCCCGGCGGCAAAGCGGCCGCCCCACATCTGGTTCGAGGTCTTGTCAGACATTGGGTGTCCTTCGGAGGTCATATGAAACGTCTCACGCTTGCGGCTCTCTATACTGCCGCATTGATGCTTGCAAATCCGGTCGCCGCCGATGTTGAGGCCGCCAAGGCCGCAGCCACCGGCGACATGCGCAAGATGGTTTTCCACGCCGAGCCCAAAGCCGTTGGCACGGCGGATTTCATGACCTTCGACGGCGCGCCGCTGAACCTGTCGGACTGGCAGGGCAAATGGGTAGTCCTGAACTTCTGGGCGACTTGGTGCGCGCCCTGCCGCAAGGAGATGCCAATGCTCGCTGCCTTGCAAGAGGAACTTGGCGGTGAGAATTTCGAGGTTCTGACCATCGCCACCTCACGCAACCCGCCGCCAAAGATGAAGGCCTTTTTCGACGACATCGGTGTCGACAACCTGCCGCTGCACCGCGACCCCAAGTCTATGCTGGCGCGTCAAATGGGGGTTCTGGGCCTGCCGGTGACCCTGATCCTGAACCCCGAGGGGCAAGAAGTCGGTCGGTTGACCGGCGATGCGGATTGGTCCTCGGACGACACGCGCGCCGTTCTGAATGCGCTGATGGGCATCGACGGCGACAGCACCTGATCGCAAGGTCAAGAGGACAAAGAGAAAACCCCGCCCGGAGATCCGGACGGGGTCTTTTTGGAGAGAGAGAGAGAGAGTAATTCTGGTTGGCCGGGCGATTACCGCCGCTGACCGAACCGGGGTCTTTGTTCCACCTTCACCCGTTGCACAGCGGGCGCGCGAAACAGGCGCGATTGCAACGTGGCGGCCGCAAAGGCCAGCAGGCAAAAGATGGACAACGTTGCGATCACGTTCACTAAACTCCGGTTCATCGGCCCCCACCGACAAGACTGAAACTGGGCAAAACCGGGGCGGACCTCAATGGTTTTCGCCCAACTCAGGCCAAAAACCCCCTCCCGTGATGACAATTCGCCGGTAGACGCGACACTGTCCCCGAAACTTGCGGCTGTTGTGCCTCATTTCGTCGGCCCACGGACCTCAACCCCTCGAATCGGAATGCGCCCCTCAGCGCGGCTCGGTCTCGGATGTCGGTCCATAGCTCCGGCATCCCCTTAGCCCTGATGGACAGACTGACGCTCCGTCGCTTTTGACAGTCGGGCCCTGCTGGGCAAAATGGCCTTTCAGGAGGAGACATGCCGTTAACCGTGCTCATTGGGCTGGTGGTTGTGGGGATTGCCGCCATTGCCCTGTTGATCCACACCACTGGTTTGTCGCAACCCCGCCGTTTCACGACGGAAGATGCAGCGCGCACCGCGTGGACCCGAGAGTTCCCATCATCCGATATCACCGAGGTCACCCTCTGCCGGTCCGGGCGCGCGGCGCTGATCGACACGGATGCCGGTGTCGGCGTTGTCTGGCCAATGGGCGCTGACAGCACCGCGCGCAGGTTGACGGGTGCAAGGGTGACACGCCGCGACGGCGGACTGGCCCTGCATTTGCCCGACTATGCCGCACCAACCGTCCGGCTGTATCTGGACCCCGACGAAACCGCCCTCTGGGCAGAAAGGATCGGCGCGCCATGAGCGACCAGATCACCTTTCCCGATGTTGTGCAGCTGGCCGTGCCCTTTTTCATCGCCGCCATTCTGGCCGAATTGCTGTGGATCCGCATCACCGGCAAAGGTGGCCGGTATGAAACCCGCGATGCTGTCACCTCTTTGATCATGGGGGCAGGCAACGTCGCCGCCGGCATCGCGCTTGGGTTCATCGCCTGGGGCTTTTTCCTGTTCCTGTGGGAGCTTACGCCGCTTGATCTGGGGATCTCATGGTGGGTCATCGCGCTGTGTTTCGTGCTGGACGATCTTCGCTATTATTGGGTTCACCGATTTGGTCACCGCATCCGCTGGGTCTGGGCCAGCCACGTCAACCACCACTCCTCCCAGCACTACAATCTTACAACCGCGCTCCGGCAGACTTGGACCTACACGTTCACCTTTATGATGGTGGTGCGCGCGCCACTGATCCTGATGGGGTTTCACCCGGCGCTGGTGCTGTTCTGTGGTGGGCTGAACCTGATCTACCAGTTCTGGATTCACACAGAGACGATTGGCCGGATGCCAAAGTGGGTGGAGGCGGTGATGAACACGCCCAGCCACCACCGCGTCCACCACGGGCGCAACGCCCGCTATCTGGACGCGAACTACGCTGGCGTCTTTATCGTCTGGGATAAACTGTTCGGGACTTTTGTGCCCGAACTGGACGAGGAAAAACCTGATTACGGCCTTGTCCACAACATTGGCACGTTCAACCCGATCCGCGTGGCCTTTCACGAATGGGTTGGCATCTGGCGCGATGCGACCCAACCGGGACTAAGTCTGCGGAACCGCCTGATGTATTGCGTCGCCCCGCCGGGGTGGAGCCACGACGGCACCCGCGAAACCTCGGACCAGATCAAGGCACGGCACCTTGCGACCAACCCGGAAGAACGCGGAACGCCGGGGTTCTGACGCGTCGCGCAACCGCCCGAAATCACGCTAAGAAGTCCGGCATTCCGGACTTTCCCTATGCCGTGCCATTGTCCATGCCTGTCATGATCCTGTTGCAGGATCGGCCGATTTTGCCATCATGGTCTTGTAACGGGACCGTGAGGTCCCCAAATGGTATGTATACCTTTGTATACATTAATTCCGGAGAAGGCATGTTCGAACTGCTTATGTCAGACGGGATGTTCCCGTTTACCCTCGCGCTCGCCCTGCTTTTCGGGCTTTTGATACTCGAAGTTGTCTTTGGACTGCTGGGGGGCACACTGCTTGGCGCAGGGGCGGACGGCGTCGATATCGACGGGCCGGATCTGGACGTTGACATGCCCGACCTGGGCGATCTGGGCATCGATCTGGGGTTGGACGGCACCGACATCGACATCGGCGACCTCGAACTGGCAGAGCCGGATCTGGACGGACCCGACCTTGACGGCGACATTCCGGACGGCGCGCCCGACGGGGCGGACAGCATCGCGGCTTGGTTGGGCTTTGGCAAAATGCCCGCGCTGATCTGGCTGGCGGCCATCCTGCTGTCCTTTGGCCTGTCGGGTCTCGTGATCCAGACCGTCGCCACCAACATCCTTGGCGGCCCGCTGCCCGCTTGGCTGCCCGCCCTGCCCGCTGCTGCCGCCGCGATCTGGTTCGCCCGCCAATTCGGCACGCTCTTTGCGCGCCTCTTGCCGAAGATGGAGACAGAAGCCCTGTCAGAGCGCCATCTTGGGCGTCGCGCGGGCGTCGTGACCCAAGGCACCGCCGCCCGTGGCCGCCCGGCAGAGGTGCGCGTCACCGATCGGTACGGCAATATGCACTACCTGCGCGCCGAACCCTTGCGCGACGACGTGACCATCCCGCAGGGGACAGAGGTCATGGTCCTGCGCCACCGATATGAGACCGGCTACCTGCTGGTCGCCCTCACCTGAATTTTCGAACCATAGGGGACTTACATGGACAATATTACACCCATCCTCATTATCGTCGTGGCCGCGCTGGCCTTCGCCGTTCTGATCATGCTGGTGCTGGCTCGCCTCTACCGCCGCGCCACGCGGGAGGTCAGCCTGGTCAAGACCGGTGCCGGTGGCAAAAAGGTCATCATGGACGGCGGTGTCATCGTCATCCCGCTGCTGCATGAGGTCAGCCCCGTCAACATGAAGACGCTGCGCCTGGAGGTGCAGCGCAACGGTGAGGCCGCGCTGATCACCCAGGACCGGATGCGCGTCGATGTCGGGGTCGAATTCTACGTCTCCGTCATGCCCACCGAAGAGGGCATCGCCCGCGCCGCCCAGACGCTGGGCGACCGTACATTCTACGTCGACCAGTTGCGCGAAATGATCGAGGGTAAGCTGATCGACAGCCTGCGCTCTGTCGCCGCCAAGATGACCATGGACCAACTGCACGAAAACCGCGCCGACTTTGTGCAGGAAGTGCAGAACACAGTGTCGGAGGACCTCACCAAAAACGGTCTCTCGCTGGAATCCGTGTCACTCACCGCGCTGGACCAGACCCCGTTTGAGGCGTTGGACGAAAACAACGCCTTCAACGCCGTCGGTATGCGCCGTCTGGCAGAGGTCATCACCAAATCCCGCAAGGAACGCGCCAACATCGAGGCCGAGGCAGATGTCGCCGTGCGCCGCGCCGAGATGGAAGCGTCGCGCCAGAAGATCGCCATCGAGCAGGACGAGGAACAGGCCCGCATCGAACAGATCCAGCGCATCCAGACCATGCGCATGGCGCAGGAGGCCGAAATCGCCGCCCGCACCGAGGACAGCAAGCGCGAAACCGAACGCTCTCGCATCGCCCGTGAGGAATCCGTGCGCGGCGCCGAGATCGAGCGCGAGCGCAAGATCCGCGAAGCCGAAATTGCCAAGGAACGTCAGCTTGAGGTGGCCGAACAGGACCGCCAGATCATCATCGCACAGAAGTCCGAGGAAGAAAGCCGTGCCCGTGCCAGCGCCGACCTTGCCCGCGCCGAAGCGACCAAGGCGATGGAGGCGGTGACCACCGCCAAGGAGGTGGCAGAAGCCGAACGCCTCAAGCAAATCGCCCTGATCGAAGCGGCGCGTGAGGCCGAACGCCTTGCCACCGGTATCCGCCTTTCGGCGCAGGCCGAAAAAGACGCCGCCAGTGACCGCGCCAGCGCCCGCCGCGAAGAGGCGCAGGCCGATGCCGACGCCATCACCATCCGCGCCGAAGCCAAGAAGATGGACTTGCTCGCCGAGGCCGAAGGCCGCCGCGCCATCGCCGATGCCGAAAACGTCCTGTCGGCCGGACTTATTGCCATGAAGATCGACCTTGCCCGGATCGAGGCATTGCCCAAGATTTTGGCCGAGGCTGTCAAACCGGCGGAAAAGATCGACTCGATCCGCATTCACCACCTCTCTGGCCTCAATGGGACGCAGGGTGGCGCAAGTGGCGGGGTCGGCGACAAACCTCCGGTCAATCAGGCGCTCGATTCGATCTTGGGCATGGCCGTGCAACTGCCTGCGCTGAAAAAGCTGGGTGAAGAACTGGGTATGACCATGGACGGCACGATCGACGGCCTGATGAGTAGCACTCCTGCCGCCGCGACGGATGACCCTGCTCCGGCCGAGGACGCGCCGAACCCGGACACGCCGGAAACACCTACGGCCTGACGCGCATTAACAAAGCGGCGACGCCTCGCGCGGGGCGTTGCCGCTGCCGACCTGCGCCAAACGCGCAGTTCCGTCACACCACTTAACGTTTCTTCTGTCCAAAAATATCCCGGGGGGCTCCGCAGGAGCGGGGGCAGCGCCCCCTGCAACGCCGACACGCGCGTAGGGTGGGTTTTCAACCCACCACCGCCAGCAGGCCGCGCCGCTTAGGTCTCTATGCCAGCCACTTTACCGGCAATACGCGCCGTTGCCGTGCCGCTTGGTGTCAAAATGAAAGTGATCGCGGTGAAAGCGGTCCGATTCCGGACCCAGCACCGTGCCAAAGACCCCGCAGGCCTCCTTGTGCATCCGGCGCAGCGCCTTGCCGTCCTTGCGCCTGCTCCAGCCATCTTCGACCGTGATGCTCGACCCGTCTTTGAGCAGGATCGCCGAAATGTCGATCGCTTTGCCGCGCCCATGTTCGGAAATCGGCGCGCCGGGCTGGTTGTTGCGCGTCCGGCAAGAGTAATGGGCCGCCACCTTCAGCCCGGACACCCCGCCGCCGCGCCGACCCACCGCCGGTTTCGCGCCCTCACGAACCCAGACCTCTAGTGCGCGCGCCGTCTTGCAGTCCATCAGCGCACCCTGGGTCAGGCGCACGTTGCCAATCGACTGCAACCGAACCGCGTCCTTGATCCCACAGGCCGACAGTTTGCCCGGAACATTGCCTACAATCTCGCCCTGCAAAGCCGGATCACCGCAAAGTCCGCCGCCCTTGCCCGTACTGCTCGAAAAGGCGTTGCCCAGCTTGTCCAGTCCGTTCGACACCTGCTCTCTTGCCCCGCAGGACCCAAGCAACAGGAGACAGCACAGACCAAGAGCGAGGTGTTTCACCGTTTTACCTTTACGCGACCGAAATCCGGTTCATTGGTATCCTGACCGGCCTGCAAAATGCCACGGCGTATGGCCCGCGTATGGGTGAAATAGGCGTGAAGCTGCTCACCATCGCCAGTGCGAATGGCCCGTTGCAGCGCCATCAACTCTTCGGTGAAACGTCCAAGGATCTCGATCGTGGCATCCTTGTTGGTCAGGAATACGTCGCGCCACATGGTCGGATCACTGGCCGCGATCCGGGTGAAGTCGCGGAAACCGGCGGCTGAGAACTTGATCACTTCCTGATCGGACACCCGCCGCAGATCGTCCGCGACACCGACCATCGTGTAGGCGATCAGGTGCGGCACGTGGCTGACCACGGCGCAGACAAGGTCATGGTGTTCCGGCTCCATCACCTCTGTGTTCGATCCCAAGGCCTGCCAATAGGCCTCTACCCGCGCAACAGCTTGCGGGTCGGCCCCCTCGACCGGCACCACAAGGCACCACCGATTGTCAAAGAGCGAGGCGAACCCCGCTTCCGGCCCGGAATGTTCGGTCCCGGCCATCGGGTGACAGGGTACAAAATGCACACCTTGCGGGATATGCGGGCCGACCTCGTCAATCACCGTGCGCTTGACCGATCCGACGTCGATGACCGTGGCCCCCGGTTTCAGATGCGGCGCGATCTCTTCGGCCACCTTGCCCATGACCCCCACCGGCGTGGCCAGAACCACCAGATCGGCACCCGCCACAGCCGCCTCAAGCGTGTCGACAACTTCGTCACACAGACCGATCCGGCGCGCCGTTTCGCGCGTGTCTTCAGATCGTGCGTAACCTGTCACATGCCCGGCCAGACCGCCGCGCTTCATCGCCCAGAACATTGACGACGCAATCAGGCCCAGACCGATCAGTGCCACACGGGGGTAAATCACGCTCATCGTGCACCCGCCTTGAACAACCCCACATAATGCGCAACCTGACGGCAAGAGGGTTCGTCCCCGACGGTGATCCGCAGGCAATTGGGCAGGTTGTAACCCGCCACCCGTCGCACGATCAGACCCTGGCTTTGCAGATACAGGTCGCAGGCCTCGGCCTCGGCCTGATCGGCAAAACGCGCCAACACGAAATTCGCCGTGGAGGTATCGCTCGGCACCCCGTGTTCGGCCAGCGCCTCTGCCAACCAAGCCCGCAGCCGGGTGTTATCACTCCGGCATTTTTCGACAAAGGCCGTGTCGCGCACCGCCGCCTCTGCCGCCGCCAATGCGGTGCCGGACAGATTGAACGGACCGCGCACCCGGTTGAGCACGTCGATCACCTCTTGCGGTCCATAACCCCAACCGACCCGCAAACCGCCCAGACCGTAAAGCTTGGAAAAGGTGCGTGTCATTACCACGTTGTCGCGATGCTCGACCAGCTTGGCACCACCGTCGTAGCCGTCGACATATTCCGCATATGCCCCATCCAGCACCAACAAGCACTGGGGCGGCAGTCCCTCGGCCAGCCGCTCGATCTCGGCCAGACCAATCATCGTGCCGGTGGGGTTGTTTGGATTCGCGATGAACACCAGACGCGTGGCGTCGGTGCAGCCCGCAAGGATCGCATCGACGTCTGTGACCCGCTCACGCTCTCGCACCTCGACCGGTGTGGCCCCGGCGGCCTGCGCGCTGATGCGGTACATGGCAAACCCGTGTTCCGTATACAGAACCTCGGTCCCCGGCCCGGCGTAGGCCTGACAGAGAAAGGTAATGATCTCATCCGACCCGACACCGCAAATCACCCGCTCGGGGTCGACGCCGTGGACCTCGCCGATGGCATCGCGCAGCGCCCGGTGGTCGGTGGAGGGATAGCGATGCAACTCATGCACAGACCGCTTGACGGCTTCTTGTGCGGCGGGGCTTGGCCCGAACGGGTTCTCGTTCGAGCTGAGCTTTACCACATTGGTCACGCCTTTCACATGGGACGTGCCGCCCACGTAAAGTGAAATGTCCATGATACCCGGCTGCGGTTTGATCGCTGTCATTCTGACCTCCTGAAGCCACCTGTGCATAACGCCGCGCCTTCGCTTAGAAAAGGCACAAACGGGTTCCATTCCCTGCCGCGCGAGATACCATGCCGCCAAGGATATTTTCCGGAGTCGTGTCATGAAGACATTGTTTGCCGTATTTGCTGCGTTGATTGTGATCCTGATCGCGCTTCTTGTCCTGAACAGCGGGGCCTTGGGCCCCCGAGTTGCGCTTCACATCGTGTCCGGATCTGAGAACCGCGCGCTAGAGCCTCTGATCCGGGAATGGGCACACAACAATCGGGCCGACATCGACATCACCTATCTTGGCTCCGTCGACATTTCGCGCGAACTGGCCAAGGGAACAGAGACCGAATTTGACGCGGTCTGGCCGGCCAACTCTTTGTGGATCGAACTGGGCGATACACAAAAGGTGGTCAAACATGACGCATCCGTCCTGCGGTCGCCTGTTGTGCTGGGCCTGCGGACCTCCATCGCCACGGATCTGGGCTGGATCGGACGCGACGACATCACCATTCAGGATATTCACGCGGCCGCGCAGGAAGGCAAGTTCCGCCTGTCGATGACTTCTGCCACGCAGTCGAACTCAGGCGCTTCGGCGTTCTTTGGTTTTCTCTACGCGCTGTCCGACAATCCGGATGTGCTGACCATGGACAATCTTGCCGACGAAGCTGTGCTGGACGGCGTGCGCGATCTTCTGGCGCAGGTTGACCGGTCCTCGGGGTCATCCGGTTGGCTGGTAGAGGCGCTGGTCGACAATTCTGCCTCTTTCGACGCGATGTTCAATTATGAGGCGCTGCTGATCGAGGCCAATCAAAAGCTGGTCGAGGCGGGCAAGGAACCGCTCTATGCGATCTACCCGGCCAACGGGCTGTCGGTGGCCGACAGCCCGCTGGGCTATATCTCGAAGGGGGATGCAGACAAGGAGGCCAAGTTTCTTGATCTGCAAGAGTTCCTGAACTCGCCGGAGGCGCAGGACCTGCTCAGCAGCCTCGGCCGCCGCGCCGGGCTGATCGGGCTGGATACGTCCAAGGCAGACAAGGCAATCTGGAACCCGGACTGGGGCATCGACTTGGACCGCGCTATCGCGCCCATCCCCACTCCCTCGTCCGAGGTCATCGCAGAAGCGTTGCGCCTCTATCAGACGGAACTGCGCAAACCGTCCCTGACGGTCTGGGTGCTGGATATCTCCGGTTCGATGGGAGGTGAGCCGATCCGCGACCTCAAGGACGCCATGGCACTGCTGCTGGACCCGGACGCCGCCGCAGTAAACCTGCTACAACCCTCGTCGCGCGACGTGACGATCATCATACCGTTCAACCACAACATCGTCGCCCCCATCGTGATCGAAGGCAATGACGCCACTGCGGCGGAACGCGCATTGCGCTTTGTCAACAACCTGCAGGCCGATGGCGGCACGGATGTCTACTACGCCATCTACGAGGCGTTCGAGGCGATGCGCCCGTATTCCGAGGACGGCACCCTGTCCGACTTCCTGCCCGCGATTGTCGCCATGACCGACGGCGCCTCGGACACGGAAAACCGCACACCGCTGCTGTTGCACATGGAACAGACCCGCTACACCCGCGACATCCCAATCCACACCATCGCCTTTGGCAATGCCGACAAGGAACAACTCGACGAACTGGCCAAAATGTCCGTCGGGCGGTTGTTCACTGCCGGTGAGGACCTCGCAAACGCGCTGCGGTCGGCGAAGGGGTACAATTGATGGGGCTTCACGACGGACCCCGACAGATAGTCGCCGGGGCGATGTCGGCGGCAGTTTTCCTTGGGCTGTTCTTTGGTATCTCACTGGTTTGGTGGCTGGCGCTTATCCTTGCGGCGGTGGTTTATGGCGCGCTGCTGTTGGTCATCCCGCGTCGCAAACGCGCGGATGAGATCATCCTTGGTGCCCGCGTGTCCGCAGCCGACATGCAAAACGCCGGTGCCGCACTGCTGGACCACGCCAGCCGGTTAGAGGCGACGGTCGAAAAGCTGCCCCAAATCGACGCAGAGGCGGTGCAGGGCATGGCCGCGCACGTCCGGTCTATCCGCACCAATGTGCTGGGTGACCCCGACGACTACCGCCTGACCCGCCGCTTTATCAGCACTTATCTGCCCAATGTGGTGCAAACAGTGGAAGCCTACGCCAATCTTGCTACCCGCACGCGCGGAGATCAGGCCCAACGCCTTGCAGCACTTGGCGAACAGATCCGTGGATTTAACAAGGTGGTCGAGGATATCGACCGTGCCTGTATCGAAAATGACCTTGCCGCGCTGGAATCCGAAGTGGACGCGTTGGGCGCACAATTGAATCGGAGGATCAGATGAACCGCACGCTGATTGGTCTTGGAATCCTTGGAGTTGTAGCCGCGGTTGCGGTTGGCGTCTCGATGGTGGATTTCTCGACGCTGACCCGCAACGTGACCTCGCGCCAACGCGCTGACGTGGCGATCTACTTTGGCGGCGAAAAATCCGCCCTACTGGCGAATGAGCGCGTGGCCGACATCATCCAAGACCGCTATCGCATCGACCTAGACGCCACGAAGGCCGGTTCGGTCGAGATGGTGACAACCTTGAGCACCGCCGGAAAGGACTGCCTCTGGCCATCGACCATGGTTGCGGTCGAACTGGCCAAACACAGCGGCAAGCCGGTCTTGGGCGATGAGACAATCTTTAACTCGCCCATCGTGTTCTACGCCTGGGAAGAGGTCGCCGAGGCGCTGAAAACGCAAGGTGCGGTGAGTGACAAGGACGGCACGCTGACCGCCAATGTCGATGCCATCGGCCAACTGATTTCGTCCGGTGCCCGCTGGCAAGAAGATCTGGGCCTGAACATCTACGGCCCGTTCAAGGTCTTCTCGACCCACCCGGCGAAATCGAACTCCGGCAATATCTGGTCAGGCCTTCTGGCGACCGTCTTTAACGACGGCACGCCCCCGACAGAGGCCGACCTGCCCAGCGTCCTGCCCCGGGTAAAGGCCTATTTCGAGGCGATGGGTCATATGGAATCGTCCTCGGGCGACATCTTTGAAAACTTTCTGAAACAGGGCATGGGCGCGCGGCCCATAATCGTCGGCTATGAAAACCAGTTGGTCGAATTTCTGAGCGTGAATGAGCAATACGCAGAACTGATCCGCACCAAGATCCGCGTGATCTATCCAGAACCCACGATCTTTGCCTCGCACCCGCTGATTTCGCTGACCCCTGCCTGCGACCGCCTCAAAGAAGCGTTGATTGACCCCGACATTCAGAAACTCGCTTGGGCCGAACACGGGTTTCGCACCGGGCTGATCGGGGTCCAGAATGACCCCGCTGACATCAAGGTCGCGACCCTGCCCGAAACCGTGGCGCTGGTAGTGCCAATGCCTGCGGCCAAGGTGATGGAGGCGATTATCGCCGCCGTCCAGTGACCGCCACGCTATCGTTTTTATGTCCCAAGGGCGAGGGGCGCCTCGACCCGATCGATTTGGACTGAACAACCCGGGCGTCAATGATGTCGACCGGGCCGCCAGAAATGGCTGGTCCTGTTTCAACTTCAAGCGCAACGACGGGTTCAAATCCGACTGGAACTGAAACATCAGGACAATTCCGGCGATGTCGGAATTGTTCAGAAATATTCGCGCCGATAGAAGCACGCTGTCAGCGAGGCCAGTATCCTGTCGACAAGCCAGTTCTACGCGAACACCAATAACGTCGGGACCTGCCTGGACGACGACAAGAACAGCTCCGCCAAGACAATCGCGCGGCCGACCACCAGCAGGACTCCCTCGGACGCCGTCGCGGCCGGCAATCCGAAGGGCGTTTTCCGTGAAGTCCCCGAAGTGCGGCTATGTTCGCAACTGCCGCGCCTCCGTTTTGCTCAACCGCACTTTACGCGCCTGTTTTGCGCAGCTTTTGTTGGCAACCCCGGACTCAGACGACGACCTCCATCGCCTCCTGCTCACCCACGCCGAAAACGCGCTTGTAACGCGCGATCTCCTCGCCCGGTCCCATCGCCTTGTTGGGATTGTCCGACAGTTTCACTGTGGGCTGTCCGTTTGCGCTGATCGCCTTGCAGACAAGGCTGAAGGGTGCCAGTCGGTCGTCCGGCGTCAGACCTCGGAAATCATTGGTCAGCAATGTCCCCCAGCCAAAGGACACCCGCACGCGACCCGTAAACTTCTGATAAAGCTCAAGGATCTTGTTCTCATCCAGTCCGTCCGAAAAGATGACCAGCTTCTTTCGAGGGTCCTCACCCCGGCTTTTCCACCAGTTGATCGCCACTTCGGCCGCTGTTGCCGGGTCGCCGGAATCGATGCGGATGCCGGTCCAGCCCGCCAGCCAGTCTGGAGCGCGTTTTAGAAAGCCTTCGGTGCCATAGGTGTCGGGCAGGATGATCCGCAGGTTGCCGTCATGCTCTTCCTGCCAGTCCGCCAGCACGTCATACGGCGCCCGCGCCAGCGCCGAGTCGTCCTCTGCCAGTGCGGCGTAAACCATTGGCAACTCATGCGCATTTGTCCCGATGGCCTCGAGATCGCGGTTCTTGGCGATCAGGCAGTTGGACGTCCCGACAAAGCTGTCCCCCAATCCCTCCAGCATCGCCTGAACGCACCAGTCCTGCCAGAGAAAACTATGCCGCCGCCGCGTGCCAAAATCTGCGATCCGCAGTTCTGGCACCTGCCGCAGATGCTCGACCTTTTGCCACAGCTTGGTCATCGCCCGCGCGTACAGCACCTGCAGCTCAAACCGGCCCATATCGTGCAAAACCGCGCGCCCGCGCAGTTCCATCAACACCGCCAAGGCCGGGATTTCCCACAGCATGACCTCTGGCCATTTGCCTTCGAACGTCAGTTCGTACTGATCGCCGACGCGTTCCAGATGGTAAGGCGGCAGGCGCAGGTTTTCGAACCACTCCATAAAGTCCGGGCGGAACATCTGACGCTTGCCGTAAAACGTGTTGCCGCGCAGCCAAGTCCCTTCACCGCGTGACAGCGACAAAGAGCGGATGTGGTCCAGTTGTTCGCGCAGCTCGCCCTCGTCAATCAACTTGGCCAGCGGCACATGCTTGGACCGATTGATCAGCGAGAAAGTGACTTCGGTATCGCGCTTTTTGCGAAAAACCGACTGGCACATCAATAGCTTGTAAAAATCCGTGTCGATCAGGGACCGGACGATCGGGTCGATCTTCCATTTGTGGTTCCAGACCCGGGTTGCAATATCGACCATCTCGGCCCTCCGTCGCGTCAAATGTCAGGATAAACCGGATACTCCGGTATCACGCAAGCGTGACTCCCGCCTCCGCCATCCCGTCCAGCGCCGCCTGTAGCGAGCCGTCAAGGTCGATTGCCCGGCATAAGTCCTGCAAGACTGTCACCTTGAACCCCAGTTTCGCGGCATCCACGGCTGAGAAGTTCACGCAAAAATCCGTCGCCAGACCGACCAGCGTCAGACGGTCGATCCCCCGCGTGCGCAGATAGCCCTCCAACCCGGTGGGTGTGCTGTGGTCATTCTCGAAAAAGGCCGAATAGCTGTCGATTGCCGCGCGAAACCCCTTGCGGATGATCAGGTCCGCGCGGTCCACCTCCAGATCGGGGTGAAAGTTGGCACCGGGAGACCCCTGAATGCAGTGATCAGGCCACAGAACCTGCGGCCCATAGGGCATTTGGGTCATCTCAAAGGGGGTCTTGCCCTCATGCGAGGTGGCAAAAGACGAATGCCCCGCCGGGTGCCAGTCCTGCGTCAGCACCACCGCGTCGACCTCGGCCATGAGGGCGTTGATCGGCTGGACAATCTCATCGCCCCGCTCGACCGCAAGAGCGCCGCCGGGACAGAAATCGTTCTGAACGTCGATCACGATCAGCGCGTGCATGGGCCATCTCCCTCTATCAGTCCGGCGCAGCATAGGGGCGCGATTTCGGAATTGCCATGCCACGCGGCGGCTGATAATCGTGCCGACCTTTCGAACAGGAGATGCGATCATGGCACGGCTTGGCGTGGATTTCGGCACGTCCAACACGGGCGCCGCCGTCATGGCGGGCGGACGCCCTTATGCAATCCCGCTGGAACCGGGTGAGCAGACCTTGCCAACGGCGGTCTTCATCGATTTCGCCGAGCGGCGCTATCTGTATGGCACCGCGGCTGCACGCGCGATGATGGACGGTGCCGAAGGCCGGTTCATGCGCGCGCTCAAGAGCATTCTGGGCACGCCATTGGCGCAGGAACCGCGCCGGTTGCTGAACGAACGCCTGACCCTGATCGAGGTCATCGCCCGCTTCCTGACGGAAATTCGCAAACGCTCTGAGGCGCACACCGGGCTCAAATTCGACAACGCCCTGTCAGGCCGACCGGTGCATTTCCACTCTGCCTCTGCAACACGCGATTCACAGGCGCTGGAGGATCTGACAGAGGCCTACCGGCTTGCCGGTTTCACATCGGTCGAGTTCCTGCCAGAGCCAGAGGCCGCCGCACAGGCGGTGGACGGTGCAGGCCGGATGCTGATCGTCGATATTGGCGGCGGCACCTCGGATTTCACGGTGTGTGACCGCAAGGACGGAAAGACACATGTGATCGCCAGCGGCGGCATCCGGTTGGGCGGGACGGATTTCGACAAGGCGCTGAGCCTTGCCCACGCCATGCCTCTGCTGGGATATGGCGCGCAGATCGGGGCGGAAATCGGGGCCAAGACCCATGCCGCCCCCCGCGCCCTGTTCCACGACCTTGCCAGTTGGGAAAAGATCCCCTTTGTCTATGACGCCGCCGTCCTGCGCGAGGTTCAGCGCTGGATTCGTCTGGCGCCAGAGCCGCACCTGTTCGAACGGCTGGCGGATGTTTTGGAATCCCACCTTGGCCACGACATTGCCTATGCAGTAGAGGCGGGAAAGATCGCGGCCAATGGCGCGGATGCCGGGGAAATCGCACTGCAAGTCGTCGAACGAGGGCTGTCGGTCACGCTTGCGGCAGAGGCGCTGACCGCTGCCCTGTCCGGTTATGGCGAAGAGATCGCAACCTGCGCGATGGACACGCTGCGCGCGTCGGGCTGCGCGCCCGAAACCGTCGATCAGGTGGTTTATGTCGGTGGCTCCAGCCTGCTGAACGCCGTGCGCGGCGCGATGACCCGCGCCCTGCCACAGGCGCAGCCCGTGGACAGCGAGGTCTTTACCGCCGTCGTTCACGGTCTCGCCATTGCGGCAGAATAGCCGCTGGACGGCTGCGCCCTCGCTCCGTATCGACAGGCCCATGTTCACCGTGTGCGCCCTATATCATTTCACCCGCTTTGATCACCTTCCCGCTTTGCAGGGGCCGTTGCAGGATCTTTGTCAGGCACAAAAGATCACTGGCACGCTGTTGCTGGCACATGAAGGGATCAACGGCACCATCGCCGGCCCCGCGTCGGGGATCGAGGCGGTTCTGGCGCATATCCGCGCCCTGCCCGGTTGCGCCGATCTGGAATGGAAGCTGTCGACCGCGTCAGAGCGGCCTTTTGCCCGGATGAAGGTGCGGTTGAAGAAAGAGATCGTGACCATGGGGCAGCCCGATGTGGACCCGCGCGCGCGCGTTGGACACTACGTCGAACCGGCTGACTGGAACGATCTGATCCGCAGCCCCGACGTCGCCGTGATCGACACGCGTAACGATTACGAGGTCGGCATCGGCACCTTTGAGGGCGCGGTGGACCCGCAGACCGACAGCTTCCGCGATTTTCCGAAATGGTGGGAGACGAACAAGGACCGCTTTCATAATAAGCGTATCGCGATGTTTTGCACCGGTGGCATCCGCTGCGAGAAATCCACCAACTACCTGCTCAGTCAGGGGGTTGAGGACGTGTTCCACCTCAAGGGCGGGATTCTGAAGTACCTCGAAGAGGTGCCTGAAGAGGACAGCAGTTGGCAGGGATCGTGTTTTGTCTTTGACGGTCGCGTTTCGGTGGAACACGGGTTGCGCGAGGGGCCGCATGACCTGTGCCACGCCTGTCGCCGCCCGATTCTGCCCCAGGACCGCGCGCGGCCCGAGTATGAACAAGGGGTGTCCTGCCATCTTTGCATCGGTGAAACCTCGGAGGAGGACAAGACGCGGTTCCGCGAGCGGCAAAAGCAGATCGCACTGGCAAAGATGCGCGGTGAGCGGCACCTGCATACGGATGTCATCGACGAGGATTGAGCGCTTGGGTCGGCTGCCGCCACTCTGCTAATGCTTGGCGGCATAAGGAGACCCGCGATGACAGATCAGATTTCCAGCCACGTCCTGCGCGATGGTGACAGCCTCGTGACCGTCCTGTCCATGGGCTGCGCCGTGCAGGACTGGCAGGTTGGCGGACGGCGGGTGGTGCTGGGGTATGACGACGCCGAATCCTATCGCGAAAACCCGAGGTCGATGGGCATTGTCGTCGGTCGCGTGGCCAACCGGACCGCTCAGGGGCGGTTCACTCTGGATGGCGAGGTCTGGCAACTGCCGGTCGGGCCAGATGGGCACCACTTGCATGGCGGGCCGCGCGGGCTTGGCTGGCGGAACTGGCAAATGGCACCCGAAGGGGATCGGGCCGTGCGGCTTTCCCTGCGTTCCCTCCATATGGATCAGGGGTATCCCGGCGCGGTGGATTTTGATGTCCGCCTGTCGCTGGACGGGGCTGCGCTGACTTGGGACATGACGGCAGTACCGGACCGGGTGACGCCGATAAACCTTGCACAGCACCTCTATTTCAATCTGGCAGGCAGGGGCACCGTGCGCGATCACACTTTGCGCCTTGACGCCTCACACTATACGCCGACCGGGCCGGACCTTATCCCGACCGGCGAACGCCTGCATGTTGGGGGCACCCGTTTCGACTTTCGCGAGGCGCGCCTGATCGACGATGCCGACCCTAAAGGCGCCGGCTATGATCTGAACTTTGCGCTGGACGGCGGCACGGAGGTTGCAGCCGAGCTTATGGCACCTGACGGGATGCGCCTGCGCCTTTGGACAGATCGACCGGGGATGCAGGTTTATACGTCTAATACTTTGACGCCCTATGCAAATCCTTGGCCCGGCGTGGATCATGGTCCCTTCGGCGGGATTTGCCTTGAGGCGCAGAATTTTCCCAACGCGCTCAATACACCCGGCTTTGGATCGATCCTCGTATCGCCCGATGCACCATATCGGCAGGTGACCACCATCGAAATCGCGCCGAGCTGAGCCTCAGATACCCCCCCGACCCTGGCTGTCTCGGCCCTGATCGCCCGACCAAGGCGACGCCAGATGGCGACTACCCTAAAGACCATTAACCATGATTCCCGCTAAAAATAGCCCCTCACAAGGCTGCCCGCCAACAAGGCCCACCCGTCCGCCAGCACAAAGAACGCCAGTTTGAAGGGCAAGGAGACAATTGCGGGCGGCACCATCATCATGCCCATCGACATCAGCACCGCCGCAACGACAAGGTCGATGATCAGAAATGGTAGAAAGATCAGGAAGCCCACCTGAAAGGCGCGTGCGATTTCGGACAACATGAAGCTGGGCACAAGAACCGACAGCGGCGCGTCAGGCGATAGGGCAGTGCCAGCGGCGTCCGGGCGCAGATCGGCCATCGCGCCAAAGGTGTCTGGATCGACACGACCGGCCATGAAGTCGCGGAATGGAGCGATTGTCAGAAGAGCCGCTTCTTCCACCTCGATCTGCTCTTCCATCAGGGGTTGCAGGCCCGTCTCCCAGGCTTCGGTAAAGACCGGTTCCATCACGAAATAGGTGAGGAACAGCGCAAGACTGACGATCAGCATATTGGGCGGCGACTGCTGCAGGCCAACAGCCTGCCGCAGGATCGCCAGCACGGTCACCATGAAAGGAAAACAGGTGACCATGATGGCGATGCCCGGCGCAAGACTGAGCAAGGTGATCAACGCGATCAGCTGAACCGAGGTCGCAGTGACAGAGCCGCCCTCGCCCATGTCTATGGCGATGGATTGCGCCCCTGCCATGGCGGGCAACATCAGCAGGCACAGCGCCAGAACAGGCAGGAGTCTGCGCATGGATCAGGCCCGCGACTGCAAGTCGACCACTTCGGTGATTCGCACCGCCAGTTGGCCAGATCCCTCGCCTTCGACCACCTCCAAAACGCCAATCGCGATCAGCTTTTCGCCGACGTACAATTCCACCGGGTCGTCCAGTTGCTTGTCGAGGGTCAGCACAGAGCCTTCGTTGAGTTGCAGCAGTTCCCGCACCAACGGGCGGGCCCGACCGACGGAAACGGTGATCTCGATAGGGACCGAGGTAAACGGTGTCCCTGTGTCGCTACGGGGTGCGGCTTGCGCGCTATCCATGTTTCATCTTCCTCCGGTTGTCATGGGCAAAGCCTTCCACGGCCTCGGCCACGGAGGCGATCAGGTCGCTCAGATCGATCTGTTGTTCGGTTTCACCAAAACGGATGTCGGCCTGTTCCTCGGCCAAGGTGTCGTCCGGCGAAATTTTTATTGGAAAGCCAAAGTCGCCACCCAGCAACGGCGTGATTGCCTCGACCCGTGCGGGATTGACGGCGATGATCACCTCCATTGCCCCGATCTCACGGCTCATGACCTGCAATTGTTCGACAATATGCTGGCCCAGCGTTTCGCGGGCGATTCGGGGCAACAGGGACGCGACCATCTCATCGAGCAGCGGCGTCACGGCGTTCATCACCTGAGAATAGGCTTCGTGGTAGGAAAAACTGAGATCCTGAAGATGCTGTCCGAAGGCGCTCGAAATCCGTAGCCGGTCGTCCGACTGCGCCTTGACAGCATCGTCCCAGCCCGCCCGGTATCCCTTTTCAAAAGCTTCGAGCTTTTGCCCTTCAAGATCCGCTTCGCTGATGCCCGGCTGGGCCGGGGCCATCTGGGCGGCGAAATGATGCGGCATGGTGCTGCCAAAATCCTCAAGAAGCGCTGCGAGCCCGCTCATGAGGCGCCCTCCTTGTCTTCCTCAAGCCAACTGCGCAGAATCTCGACGGTTTCGGTTTTGCGGGCTTCAATCAGGTTCCGCAGACGATCAACCGGGTCTTCTTCGGCCGGCGTGTCGAAATCGACCATGCCCATCCCGCCAAAGTCCGGCCCGTCCGCCAGCACAGGAAGATTGTCAAAGCCGCCCTCGGGTTCAATCTCACCAACCAGCGGTTCAGACTGAACGCCAGCACCCGACGCGCCGGGCGACGGCAAGGCGCCCGCAGGCGACATGCCCCGTTCTGTATTGCCGCGCGACAGAATCGGACGCAAGACAAACAGCCCGAGGATCAGCGCCACCACAGCCAGAACCGCCATTTGGATCAAGCGCATGGTGTCAATCGACCCGGTGAAGAAGCCCGGCTCCAACGGCCCGGTCCCCAGACCCTCTGGCCGCTCAAAGGGCAGCGAGCGCAGGGTGATCTGATCGCCGCGCGTCTCATCGAAACCCACCGCCGAGGCCACCAGTTCGCGCAACGCTTCAAGCTCCACCTCGGGAAGGGGCACGAACTGTTGTGTGCCGTCGGCTGCCGTCTGGTAGGTGCCGTTGACTAGAACCGCGACGGTCAGCCGCTTGATCGCTCCGGGTTGGCGGGTGATCTCACGCGTGGTTTCGGAGATCTCATAGTTGACCCGTTCACGCGTCTCGGCCTTGGAGGTCAATGAGCTGTCCGGCCCACCGCCTGCAGCCCCGTCCGGGAGGTTCGACGCCACGGTGACATCGCCGCCTCCGCCGGTGTTCTCGGCTCTGTCCGTGCGCTCTTCGGTGTCGGTCGAGATCACCACGCGTCCCTCGGGATCAAAACTGCGTTCACGGATCAGTTCTGTTTCGGTGACGGTCGCGACGCTGACCTCGACCACCGCGTTGCCGGTGCCAACCCGCGCCTCCATCAGGCGCTGTACGCGGTCCCGCAAGAGTGCCGCGCGGTCGTCCGCCGTTACGCCGCCGCCAATCTTGTCCTCGGCCCCAATCAGTCCGCCTTTGCCATCGATCACCGCAACGTTTTCAGGCGTCAGCCCCGGAACCGCCGAGGCCACGAGAAATTTTAAGGCCCGTGCCTGAGCCGCAGTCAGTACGGCCCCGGTCGTGCTGACAGAGATCGAGGCGGTGGGTGTCACGTCCCGCTGAAAGGGATTCGCGCTGGAGTTGGCGATATGCACGCGCGCCGTGGCGATCTGAGGATTCGAAACGATGGTCCGCGCCAGTTCACCCTCTTTCGCGCGCCAATAGGCCGCGTCGAACATCTGGCTGGTGGTGCCGAATCCCGACAACCCATCCAGCAGCTCATACCCCTGCCCGCTATTGGCGGGCAGCCCCTCGCTGGCAAGGGTGAGTCGCAGGGCGTCACGGTCAGATTCGGGGACAAAAATTGCACCGGCGCGCACGTCATATTGCACGCCGCGCGCCTCCAGCGCCTTGACCACCTCACCGGCGGCATCGTTTTCCAACCCGGCATAAAGAAGGGCCATGTTCGGGGCCGACGCCAGCCGCGTCAGTCCAAGAACCGCCATCATGACCACCACTGTGGCGCCAATGACGATCATGCGTTGGCGCCCGGCAAGGGCATTCCAGCTCGACAGTATCTGGTTCAAGACCGACCTCCACTCCAAACATTCTGTTCGGTTGTGCTGAGGTTGACCCATTCGCCTTAACAATCAGTTAGCCCATTTACCCTATACCGAGGTCACTGCCGACGAAGAGGTTTAAAATGTCTGACGCCACCGTTGATGAAATTGAGCCAGTTGCGAAGAAATCTTCTAAACTTCCACTGATCATCGGTATGGTGCTGGCGCTGGCTGGCGGTGGCGGCGGATTTTATGCGGTGCAGTCCGGGCTGATAGGCGGCGGAAAAAGCGATGACGCTGACAGTCACGCGCCAGCGGATCACGGCGACCCGCATGTTGAGACAAAAGCCTTGCCAGATGTCAGCTTTGTCGAGGTGCCGCCGGTGCTGATCTCGCTGGGACCGGGCGCTCAGGCCAGTCACCTGCGGTTTCGGGCCAGCCTCGAAGTACCGGCAGAATATCAGGCAGAGGTCGAAAAGATCCTGCCGCGCATCCAGGACGTGCTGAACAGCTATCTCCGCGCACTGGAGGCACATGACCTCCAGGCGCAGGGTGCCTTGGTGCGACTGCGCGGTCAGATGCTGCGTCGGATCAAACTGGTGGCCGGAGAGGGACGCGTGCGCGACCTTCTGGTGCTGGAATTTGTCCTGAATTGAGGGAGACGGGAATGGAAGTGATTGCGGATATCTTGCTGGTGGCCGGGGCGCTCGGTGCCGGTTTTTACTGCTTTATCCTTGCGCGACGGCTGTCGCGTTTCACCGATCTGGAAAACGGTGTCGGTGGTGCGGTGGCGGTGCTTTCGGCGCAGGTGGATGACCTGACCAAGACGCTGGGCGCGGCGCAACAAAGCGCGGGCGAATCGAACAAGTCGCTGGGTGAGCTGACCGAACGGGCCGAAGATGTGGCGCGGCGGCTCGAACTGCTGGTGGCGTCGATGCACGACCTGCCCCAGAACGGTGCCCCGCCGCAGAGCGAATCGAAAGATCCGGTTTTTTTGCGCCATCCGCGCAACTGACGGCACCCCGCCAGGAACGATGAACGAAAGAGGTACGGCATGGCAAAGGCAAAGGTTGCGGCGGGAAAACCGGCCAAACGGCGGGCCAGACGCAAACCCCGGGGCGCGCTTGCCGCCATCTGCGCGCTTTTGGTGACTTCAGGTTTGTTGCGGGTGGCCATCGGCGCCGGGGAGGCTCTGGCCCGGGAAGAAAGTACCACACCGAAACCCGAGACAGCGTTGGTGTCCGCTCCGCCCGTCGGTACGGACCCGCACGTCTCCGATCCTGCAGGACAGACCCGCCTTGTCGCCGAGGCCGATCTTCAGCCGTTGCTGGACGCCCTGAACGCAAGAGAGGCGCGCGTCCGCAAAAGCGAATCGGCAATCGAGGTGCGCATGCAGGCTCTCGCCGTCGCCGAAGAGGAAATTGAGCGCAAGATGACCGCTCTGGCCGCGGCCGAAGCCAGCCTCAGAGACACCCTTACGCTGGCCAGCACCGCCGCCGAGGACGACATTGAAAAGCTGACCAATGTCTACGCCAACATGAAGCCAAAGCAGGCCGCAGCCCTTTTTGAGGAAATGGACCCCGAATTTGCTTCTGGATTTCTGGCCCGGATGCGGCCCGATGCAGCGGCGGCGATCATGGCGGGCATGACCCCTCAATCTGCCTATCTTGTCAGCGTCATCCTTGCCGGACGCAACGCGAATGTCCCCAAGCAGTGATCGCCACGTTGCCAGAATGGGCCCGCAACTGGTACTGCACGGCAACGTGACGCTGATCTTGCAGAGTCGGGATTGCTTTTCAGTTCGTCTTGGGCGACATATCTTGCCGCCATTCGTGTACATTTGCCAGGGTCTGCCATGATGAAACGCCGTACATTTCTCGCCGCCTCAGCGGCCGCCGCCGCGCTTCCTGCGCCAGCATTGGCTTTCTCTCTGGACCCGATCTACAAGCCTCAGAATGTGGGCATAAAGGCTGACATGGCTCCCGGTCAGATCTTGATCCTGTCAAAGGCACATTTCCTTTATTACGTTGAGGGCCCCGGTCAGGCACGTCGTTACGGCGTGGGCCTCGGCACCGCCGGACAGGCGATCTCGGGTTCTTACGACGTAGGCGGCAAGAAAAAGTGGCCGACTTGGCGTCCGACAAATGCCATGATCGAGCGTAACCCCGGCGCCTACGGCAAATTCATCGACAACGATTTTGTCCAGCCGGGCGGTCCGGGCAATCCATTGGGTGCGCGCGCGCTTTATCTGTACCGGAACAATCGTTACACCTTTAATGCGATCCACGGCACGACTGCACCCCGGTCTATCGGTCGATCAGTCTCGAACGGCTGTGTACGCATGATCAACGATCATGTCATCGACTTGTACGAGCGTGTCCCTGTTGGCACCAAAGTCACCGTTCTGTGACAGACGCCACCGCGCGCCGGATCGAACATTTTGACCTGATTGTTCTTGGCGCCGGTCCCGCCGGTGCCTCTGCGGCGCTGACGGCTGCAAGATCTGGTCTGCGTGTGGCGCTGGTAGACAAGGCGCGGTTTCCTCGGGACAAGCTGTGTGGCGGCGGCCTCACCGGACGCGCGATTTCCCTGTATAACCGGATTTACGGCGCACCACTGCCGCCGGTTCCGCTAGAGCGGCGCGACAATTTTGCCTTCCATGCTTTCGGTCAAGACCTTGGGGAAAGCACGGATGCCCCTCCCTTACACCTTTGCATGCGTTTCGAACTGGACGCGACCTTGGTCCGCGCGGCGCTCGACGCGGGGGCCACCGATTTCACCGGGCGTGCCGGGATACTCGATCCGGACGGACCGGCCCTAGACTTGTCCGACCTGCGGATCGAAGCCCCCCTGTTGATTGCGGCAGACGGCGTAAACAGCCCCACCGCCAGAACGCTGTTCGGCAGCGCCTATGACAAGGCCCAAATCGGCTTTGCGCTGGAGGTAGAGCGCCCCGGCGCAGACCCCGACCGCCCGTTGCGGATCGATTTCGGGGCCGCTGACTGGGGCTATGGCTGGCAGTTTCCCAAGACCCGTGGCACGACCATCGGTGTCGGTGGGGTGCTTGCGCGAAACACCGACATGAAGGCGGCCCTGCGCCGCTATATGGACGCGCTCGACATCCCCGCCGACCTGCCGGTCAAGGGTCAGTTCCTGCCTTTCGGAGACTTCCGCCCCACGCCGGGTAAAGGCCGCATTCTGCTGGCGGGTGATGCCGCCGGGCTGGTCGATCCGATCACCGGCGAGGGCATCGCACATGCGCTCGACAGTGGGGCGCTGGCCGCCAAGGCCGTGCGGCAGGCCTTGACCAAAGGCACGCCCGAATCGGCTTTGTACGCCTACAAGGAAAGCCTGCGACCGATACATCGCGGGTTGCGTCACGCCCGGTTGTTGCGAAACCTGATGTTCCGGGAAAGCCTGCGACCCGCCTTCATCCGCAGTTTCCGAAACTCGCGTACCTTGCGCCGCGAATATCTGCGACTCATGGCCGGAGAAACGGAATACGGAGCCTTGATGCAGAAAATGATCGCACGCCTTCCAGGGTTTGCTTGGCGCGCGGTCAGCGGGACATGAACAATCTGAGATAAAAGCCCCGGCCACCCAGTCAGGTCTTAAGCCTTTGTTAGGAAATGCCCGCCTACCTTGCCAACAGACGGAGGGCGTGATGGCGGTTTTTTCTTTTCTTCTTAGTAGCGTGATCGGGCTAGCCTGCGCCCTGACCGGGTGGCTGGCCTACGATATGTCGTTGTTTGCGGCCTTTGGCCTGCACCTGAGCGTTAGCCTGTTGGTCGGCACGGCGCTGGTCGTCGCAGTGGTCCACGCCCATGACAGCGCGGGACGTGAGGTCGAGGCCTGACCGGGTTCTTGGTGCCTAGTCGGCCACCCGTTCAATCAAAGTCTCCACCATAGGGCCAACCGCCCCGACAATGCGTGCCATGCCCTGCGCGTTCGGATGGATGCCATCCCCCTGCATAAAGGTGCGCAGGTCTGCGGGTGCTTCGCCGTCCCGCGTCAAACCGGCAAAGAAACTCTCAAGATAGAGCGTGCCGTAGTCTTGCGCCAGTTCAGGGTAGAGCGCGTCAAAGGCTGCCTTGTATTCGGGGCCATAATTGCCCGGTGCCTGCATCCCGATCAACAGCACCTCCAACCCGCGCGCCTCGGCCACCTTCAGAATGCCCTCCACATTGTCACGTGACACCGCCGGATCAATCCCCCGCAACAGATCATTGCCACCCAATGTAACGATCATCGCCTGTATCTCTGGCGTCAGGGACCAGTCCACCCGCGCGAGGCCGCCCGCCGTCGTGTCGCCAGACACGCCGCCATTCACAATCCGCACGTCATGGCCGCGCTCGGTTAACCACGTGCGCAGTTGTGGCACAAACCCCTCTTGTTCGATCAGCCCGTAACCCTGCGTCAGGCTGTCGCCCAACGCCAGAATATGGACCCGATCCGCCGCAGCCCCTGTGGCGAACAACAACAGCATCCCCGCCAGTGCCTTGCTCAGCCCGCCCGACAGCCCATATGTGATCCAACGCAACATCTCCGGAGATCTCCCTTGCCCGAGCCTGTCCTGTCGCTCCAAGATGTCACTCTCAGCCTCAGGGGCAATGCCGGACTGGTAGAAATCCTGCATGGCGTCACGCTAGACGTGACCCGGGGCGAAACTCTGGGCCTGATCGGGCCGTCGGGATCTGGTAAGTCCTCGTTGCTGATGATCATGGGCGGTTTGGAACGTGCCACCGGCGGAAAAGTGCACGCACTGGGCCACGACCTGACCGACATGAGCGAGGACGCCCTGGCCCGGTTCCGGCGCGATCACATGGGCGTGGTGTTTCAGTCCTTTCACTTGATCCCCACCATGACCGCGCTGGAAAACGTCGCCACGCCGCTAGAACTGGCCGGGGACCGCCGCGCCTTTGACCGTGCCCACGCGATGCTGGACAAGGTTGGACTGTCGCACCGCGCCGACCACTACCCCGCGCAGATGTCCGGCGGCGAACAACAGCGCGTGGCCCTTGCCCGCGCGCTTGCGCCGGAACCCGACATCCTGCTGGCAGATGAACCCACCGGCAACCTCGACGGGGTAAACGGCGCGGCCATCGTCGATCTGCTGTTTGGCCTGTCGCAAGAACATGATGCGACGCTGGTTCTGGTGACCCATGCCCCTGATCTTGCCGCGCGCTGTGACAGAATTGTGCGCCTGCGCGACGGTCACGTTGATGATGCGGACCTGAGGGCCGCAGAATGAGCCTGAGCATCGCGGGTCGGCTGGCCCGGCGGGAACTGCGCGGTGGACTGCGCGGTTTTCGCATCTTCCTTGCCTGCCTTGCCCTTGGGGTTGCCGCCATCGCGGGCGTCGGCTCTGTCCGGTCCGCGATTCAGGCGGGGCTGGAAGATCAAGGCGCGGTCCTGTTGGGTGGCGACGCAATGGCCGAGTTCACCTATCGCTTTGCGACCGAGGATGAGCGGGCATGGATGGAGGACACCGCCGAGGCCGTGTCAGAGGTCACAGATTTCCGGTCCATGGCGACGGTCATGCGTGACGGCAGCACCGAGCGCGGGCTGACGCAGGTTAAATCCGTCGATGCCGCCTATCCGCTGTTGGGTGAGATGGTTCTAGAGCCGCCAATTGCGCTGGCCGACGCGTTAAAGGATCAGGGCGCGGTCATGGCCCCGATCCTCGCCGACCGGCTTGGCCTGCAAACCGGCGATCGTTTTCGCCTTGGCACCCAGGACTTCACCCTGCGCGCCACGATCATGACGGAGCCTGACGATGCCGGCGACGGGTTCGGGCTTGGGCCTCGTACCATCGTGCGGACCGGGGACCTGCAAGGCTCTGGCCTGCTCGCGGAGGGTTCCCTGTTTGAGACAGAATACCGGATGCGCCTGCCCGAGGGCACGGACCTAGACACGGTCAAGGCCGAGGCCCTGCGCCAGTTTGAGGACACCGGTCTAAGTTGGCGCGACGCCCGCAACGGCGCGCCCGGCATCGCGCGTTTTGTCGAGCGGTTGGGGAGTTTCCTGATCCTCGTCGGGCTGTCCGGACTGGCCGTCGGCGGTATCGGCGTTTCGGCAGCGGTGCGCGCGTATTTGGCCGACAAGACCTCTGTCATTGCCACCCTGCGCACTCTGGGGGCCACCCACGCAGTGATTTTTCAGACCTATTTCTTGCAGATTGGCGCACTAAGCCTGTTGGGCATCGCGATCGGGCTGGTGCTGGGCGCGGCGATTCCGCTGCTATTTGCGCCGCTGATTACCGGGGCGCTGCCCGTGCCAGCCATTTTTACCCTGCACCCAGCCCCCTTGGCCGAGGCCGCGCTTTACGGGTTGCTGACAGCCCTGCTGTTCACCCTCTGGCCTTTGGCAAGGGCCGAAGAAGTGCGCGCCGCCACGCTGTTTCGCGATGCGCTGGGCAGCGCGCGGCTGTTACCTGCGGGGCGCTACGTTATCGCCACGTTGGTCCTGATCGCGGCTTTGCTGGGGGCGGCTGTCCTGTTTTCTGGCAACCCTGCGCTGACGCTTTGGACCGCCGGGGGCATCGCCGGATCGCTGCTGATCCTAGTGGCCGCCGCTTGGGCGATCCGTTGGCTGGCACGCGTCGCCACACCCACCGCGCGAGGCCGCCCCGTCCTGCGCTGGGCGCTAGGGGCCATCGGCGGACCACGTGAAAGCGCCGGATCGGTGGTCCTGTCACTGGGTCTTGGCCTGACCGTGCTGGCCGCGATCGGCCAGATCGACGGCAACCTGCGCAGTGCAATCCAACGAGATCTCCCAGAGGTCGCGCCATCCTATTTCTTTGTCGATATTCAAAAAGACCAGATGCCCGGCTACCTGGACCGGCTGGAAAACGATCCCGCCGTCAGCCGCATTGACAGCGCGCCGATGCTGCGCGGCATCCTCACCCGGATCAACGGCCAACCGGCGGCAGAGGCGGTGGGCGAACACTGGGTCCTGCGCGGCGACCGCGGCGTGACCTATTCGGAAACCCCTGACGCCCGCACCACCGTCACCAAGGGCGAGTGGTGGCCCAAAGATTACAGCGGCCCGCCGCAGGTCAGCTTTGCCGCCGAAGAGGCCGAAGAGATGGGCCTGAATCTGGGCGATGAGATCACCGTCAACATCCTTGGCCGCGACATCACCGCCACGATCACCTCTTTCCGGGAGGTCGATTTCTCAACCGCCGGGATCGGATTCGTGATGACGATGAACCCCGCCGCTTTGTCCGGTGCGCCGCATACGTTCATCTCGACCGTCTACGCCGAAGAATCCGCCGAGGCGTCGATCCTGCGCGACCTCGCCAATGCCTATCCCAACATCACCGCGATCCGCGTACGCGACGCCATTGACCGGGTCAGCACCTTGCTGGACGGAATCGGGCAGGCGGTGCGCTGGGGCGCGGCGGCGACGTTGCTGACCGGCTTCCTTGTGCTGATCGGCGCGGCGGCAGCCGGCGAAGGGGCGCGCACCTATGAGGCTGCGGTGCTGAAAACCCTCGGGGCCAGCCGCGCCCGCATCCTGCGGAGCTTTGCTCTGCGCTCTGGCCTGCTGGGTGCCGCCGCAGGGGCGGTTGCGCTGGGCGCGGGCATCGCCGGGGCCTGGGCGATCATGACCTACGTGATGGAAACGCAATTCACGGTAATCTGGCCCTCGGCCATCGCCATCGTCTTTGGCGGCATTCTTGCCACGCTTCTGGCTGGCCTCGCCTTTGCCTGGCGACCTCTGGCCGCCCGACCGGCAGGCGTTCTACGGGCCCGCGAATGAGAAAAGCGGACAGGCTGTCACCTTGCGCCACGGCCCTCGGGCTGGCAACACCACGTCAACGCAAAGCAAACACCGGATGTTCGAACCATGACTGATTCCCTTCCGATGCCCATCACGGCGCCTCTCACCTCGGCGCAGCGCACACAGTTGTTCAACCTCGTCCGCCGCGCCGCCAAGGCAGAGATCATGCCGCGCTTTCGCAAGCTGGGCAGCCACCAGATCGGTGAGAAAACCGGCCCAATGGATCTGGTGACAGAGGCGGACACCGCGGCAGAGGCGATGATCACCCGCGGCCTTCAGACCTTTTTCCCGTCCGCGCTGATCGTCGGCGAAGAGGCCGCTTCGGCCAAGCCGGAACTGGTCGAGAAAATCGCCGAGGCCGAGCTTTGCTTTACCATCGACCCGGTTGACGGCACGTGGAACTATGCCAAGGGCCTGCCGATGTTCGGGGTCATGGTCTCTGTCCTGCGTTTTGGTCGCCCGGTCTTCGGCCTGCTTTTCGATCCGGTCCTGAACGACATTGTCTGGGCCGACAGCGAGCATCCCGCGCAATTGCAGCTGCCCCGCCGTGGCCGCCGATTTGTCACGACAGCCCACGACCAGCACAAGACTCTGGACCAGTTGAACGGCTTTGTGCCGCTGTTTCTGATCCCAAAGGACAAGCGCGAAAAAGCCGCGATTACGATGACCAAACTTGGCCGCGTGTGGTCGCTGCGTTGTGCCTGTCATGAGTTCCGCACATTGGCGCAGGGTGAAATTGACTTTGCGCTTTTCCCGAAACTCACCGCTTGGGACCAACCGGCCGGGGTGATCGTGACCCGTCAGGCCGGGGGCCATGTGGCGATGCTGGACGCGTCGGAATACCGCGGCGACCTGACATCCGGCTACCTGCTTGCCGCAAGCGATGAGGCGACTTGGGGATTGGTACGCGACGCCTTCGATTTCCTGCTGGATGTACCCCAGGACGCTCCGCCCACCGAGCAAGAACAACCCAATACCTGACAACAAAAGCGCATTTTGTCACTTTGTATGCGGCGTAACTTGTCGGACGGCCATCCGGCGGTCCGACAAAGATCAGACGTCTGCTGTTGCACAGAATATCAAAGAGTTGCTGTTTCGCGTCAATTAGTTGTCTGATCGACAAAAATCCGGCTAGGCTACCCGAATACCTTCCACCTTTTCAGTGGGAGAGCAAACGGGATGAAACTGCCGGATGTTGACTTCGATTGTACACAGCCTGATTTCATTGATTCTGGCAGCGACTCTGCTCTATCTCGTCTTCTCGACCGCCCGATATTCCAATCAGAGTCGCCAGACAGACATTGCGCTGGGGTTTGCCTTTGGCATTGTGATCATGGCGCTTTCGGTCAACGCTCATGTATTCACTGGCGGCGCAATGCTTAGCTCCATATCCGGAATCCTGATATTTTCGGGTTATTTAGGCCGGATTCCGGGCGCGCTTATTGCCTTGTCGGTTGCCTTGGCGATCCGGATCTGGGTCGGCGGCGACATGCTCCCGATCGGGGTACTCTCCCTGACCTGCAATGCGCTGGCCGGCCTTGTCTTGCGGAAACTGGTCCCGTTCAAGGCATGGCCCGCCCCACCAAAAGCAGCACTTTCCTACGGTATCGGGGCGTATTTACTCATCCAGACAAGCGTTGTCACCATTGCGAACCTTGCTGGCACCACCCCACAGACCGACGCACCGCTGCGCGTTGTGTTCACCTTCACGGCGGTGGGCTGTCTATCTGTCGTGCTTGTGTGGTTCGCCATTTCTCAAAGTGTAGAGCTCGCCAAAATCTCTCGTGACAACGCAAGGCTGCTGAAACGCATGCAGCATGTCATGGACCACAACAACATGGGCACTTTCATTTTTGGTGATGTGCCAAATCAATTGATCGTCGATCAGGGCTTTCTGGACCTCTACGGATTAGCCGGTTCACCGGGTCCCCTGCCAATGCAAACCGTATTGGACATGCTTCATCCCGAGGATCGGGATGAAGTGATCAAAAGAATCGGCAAAGCAATCGACGGAGAGACCGACAGCAATACCCACGATTTCCGTTTCTACAGAGCGGATGGCAGCCTGCGCGACGCCCGTGTTGTCCGCGCGGTAGAGGTCGACGAGGCCACGGGAGAGGTCCGCATCGTCGGCTTTCAGTCCGATCTTACGGATTTTCGCGACGCCCAGCGGGAACGGAACGAAGCAGAGCACAGGATCAGTGTGATCGCCGAAAACATTCCGGGCGTGATCTATCAGGCAATCTGGGAAAATGGCGCACCGCGCGAAGTCACCTATATCAGCCAGAAATGCGTCGACATATTTGGCGTCTCACATAGCGCGATCATGGCCGACAACAGCCTGTTGCGAAAAGGTCAGGACGAATCCACCGTCATCCTCACTCGGGATTCCATCAATCACGGGATAAAAACCGGTGAACCAGTCCATGTGCGTCTGCCGATAAATGCGCGCGACGGCACTCGGCGTTGGGTCGAACTACACGCGAAAACCACGGATCTTGGCGATGGCACGGACCGCGTGGATGCCGTCATTGTCGACATCAGCGCCGAGGTCGCCGCACTGGAAAAGGCCCAAAATCAAGAAGACTTGGCGCACCGCTCGCAACGGCTGGAGGCCATCGGTCAACTGACTGGCGGTGTAGCGCATGACTTTAACAACATCCTTGCCGTCATTATGGGCAATCTCGAACTCTTGCGTGATGAGACCGACAACCCCGACCAGCGTTCAATGATCGACGCCGGGCTGGAGGCCAGCCACCGTGGCGCAGAATTGACCCGCAGTATGCTGGCATTCGCCCGCCGCGCCCGTCTTACACCGGAACCTCTGGACCTGAACGTGGTCGCCCTGCACGCCAAAAACTGGATGCGTCGCGCGCTGCCGGAATCGGTGCAGATCGAAACGTCACTTTTGGCCGGACTCTGGCCTGCAAAGGCGGATGCGGCCTCTTTGGAAAGCGCACTGTTGAACCTGATCCTGAACGCCCGCGACGCCGTTGACGGTCACGGCAAGGTGACAATCGAGACGGCGAATGTGCGGATTGATCAGGCTTATGTCGATTCCCGCAATGAACCGCTTGAACCGGGGCGGTACGTCATGCTTGCCGTCAGCGACACCGGTTCCGGCATAGGGGGCGATACGCTTGAACACATGTTTGAGCCATTCTTCACCACCAAAGCCCCCGGTTCCGGCTCTGGGCTTGGGCTGTCGATGGTGCTTGGCTTCGTCAAGCAATCTGGGGGCACCGTTCAGGTCTATACAGAACTTGGGCAGGGAACGACGTTCAAGCTGTACTTCCCGGCCAGCGACGAAGCGCCCACTGCCGACTTCCACCTGTCCCGCACCGACTCTGAACCGGCAACGCAGACTTCGCGCATCCTGTTGGCCGAGGACGAAAATGCGGTCCGCAGGATGCTGATCGCCACACTCGAATCCGCAGGATACGATGTGGTTGCCGTGGGGTCCGGCGACGCCGCACTGGCGCAGTTCAAACAGGACCCGAACTTCGATCTTCTGGTGACCGATATCGTTATGCCTGGTGAGTTGCAGGGCACCAATCTGGCCCGTGCTATCCGCGAAACCCACCCAAACCTGCCGATGATTTTCATGTCAGGATATGCGGCCGAGGCGACGGTGCATGGCAACGGTTTACGACCCGAAGATATCCGGTTGATGAAACCTGTCCCCAGAGGCGACCTGCTGAACGCTGTCGCACAGGCGTTGAAGACGGAGAACGACCCCAAGTAATCCCGCAACCGGGTCAGGACAGCTGTTGCGCTTCCAGCTTTTCCGCCTCAAAGGCCAGAACCTCACGAAGCTTTTCGATGGCGATCGGCTTGAACAGGGTTGTTCCGGGATCCTGTTCACGGGCTTTTGCGATCATACGCGCAGCGATTGCATTGGTCGGATCCCCACCGGTGATAAACCGAAGCCGCGCAGGGGCGGACCCGTTGAGATCGGACAGCTTCCACGCGACTTCGACGCCATCAAGGTTCGGCATGTTAATATCCACTAGGACCAGCGCCGGGTCGGACATTTCTTTGAGAATGGCCAGCAGTTCGTTGCCATCCGCGCAGAGCGTCACCAACCAGCCCTTGGCCTCGGCAACCGTCTTAACGTAATCAAGAAACTGCGCATTATCGTCCGCGATGATCAGCCTGAGTGTCATGAAATGCCACCATTTGAACCCGAAAAGCATCAACCGTGATGGCTAACGTAGCCTGAACAAGCGCAATATCCCACTATTTTGACTCCCAGCACCGTTCCAGAGCACTGGATCAATGCCGCACACACGGCACCACCCGGTATCCGGACGCCGGTCCGGCCCGCAACGGACCCATATGGTCCGATACGGTAGCTTTATTGCAAGATGGTTAACAATCCACTGCAACATGTTGCTTTGCCACAGAGTCGCAACGATTGCTCCAGTCGGTCCACGCGCAAGCGTCTATTCTGCCGCCTCCGCATAGTCGCTCATTGGCGGGCAGGTACAGATCAGGTGCCGATCCCCATAGACGTTGTCGACCCGGTTCACCGGCGGCCAGTATTTGTCCACCCGGAACGCCCCCGGCGGGAAACACCCCTGCTCGCGGCTGTAGGGACGATCCCAGTCGCGGACCAGATCCTCCATCGTGTGCGGGGCCAGCTTCAGCGGGTTCACCTCGCGGTCCATCTGGCCTTCTTCGATGGCGCGGATCTCGGCGCGGATGGCCAGCATCGCGTCGCAAAAGCGATCCAACTCGGCCTTGGTTTCCGACTCTGTCGGCTCCACCATCAGCGTTCCAGCCACCGGCCAGCTCATGGTTGGCGCGTGGAAACCGGCGTCCATCAGCCGCTTGGCAATGTCCTCAACCGTGACACCCGCCGACTTCTCGAAGGGCCGGGTGTCGAGGATACATTCATGCGCAACCCACCCCTTGCCGCCACGGTAGAGCACGTCATAGGCCCCCTCCAGCCGCTTGGCGATATAGTTGGCGTTCAGGATTGCGACGCGCGTCGCCTGCGTCAGACCGCTGCCACCCATCATCAGGCAATAGGACCAGCTGATCGGCAACAGTGAGGGCGACCCGAACGAGGCCGCGCTCACCGCTCCGCCCTCTTCGTCCAGCGGATTGCCCGGCAGATGCGGCACAAGGTGTTCCTTGACGCCAATTGGACCCATGCCGGGGCCGCCGCCGCCGTGCGGAATGCAGAACGTCTTGTGCAGGTTCAGGTGGCTCACATCGCCCCCCAGATCACCGGGGCGGCTAAGGCCGACCATGGCGTTCATGTTCGCGCCGTCGATATAGACCTGCCCGCCATGCTCATGCGTGATGGCGCAGACCTCTTTCACCGTTTCCTCGAACACGCCATGGGTGGATGGATAAGTGATCATGCAGGCGGCCAGCGACGCAGAGTGCTTTTCCGCCTTGGCGCGGAAATCCGCCAGATCGATAGACCCTTTGTCGTCGCATTTCACCGCAACCACCTTCCAGCCGACCATCTGGGCAGAGGCCGGGTTGGTGCCATGCGCGTTGACCGGGATCAGACAGACATTGCGGTCCCCCTGCCCCCGCGCCCGTTGCCAGCGCCGGATCGTCAACAGCCCCGCATATTCCCCCTGCGCGCCAGAGTTCGGCTGCATGGAAATCGCGTCATAACCGGTGATCTGGCACAGCTTGGCGTTCAGATCCTCGATCATCGCTGTATAGCCCCGCGCCTGGTCCTTGGGCACGTAGGGGTGGATCATCGAAAACTCGCGCCAGCTGACCGGCATCATCTCAGCGGCGGAGTTCAGTTTCATCGTGCAAGAGCCGAGCGGGATCATCGCCCGGTCAAGCGCCAGATCGCGGTCTGCCAGACGACGCATGTAGCGCATCATCTCCGTCTCGGCCCGGTTCATGTGAAAGACGTCGTGTTGCAGGTACTCAGAGGTACGGATCAACGCCTCGGGCAGTCGATATTCAGACTCTGCCGCGTCGTCCTTTTTCACCAGACCAAAGGCGCGCCAGACCGCCTCGATGGTCGCAGGCCGCGTGCGCTCGTCCAGCGTGATCCCCACGCGGGTCTTTCCGACGCGGCGCAGGTTCAGCCCCTCACGCACCGCCGCCTGCAAGACACCCCGTTGCAGCAGGCCCACGTCCACGGTGATCGTGTCGAAATAGGTAGCGGGCTCCACCTTGAAGCCCGCCGCCTCCAGCCCCTTGACCATACGCACGGTCTTGCGGTGGATGCGCTGCGCGATGGCGCGCAGCCCTTTCGGTCCGTGGAACACCGCGTAAAACCCGGCCATGACCGCCAGCAGCGCCTGCGCCGTACAAACGTTGGAGGTCGCCTTTTCGCGGCGGATATGCTGTTCACGCGTTTGCAAGGACAGGCGGTAGGCGCGGTTGCCGTGGCTGTCCACCGACACGCCCACAATCCGGCCGGGCATCGCGCGCTTCATCTCATCACGGCAAGCCATGTAGGCGGCGTGCGGGCCACCATAACCCACCGGAACGCCAAACCGCTGAGTCGAGCCAACAGCGATATCGGCCCCCATCGCGCCCGGCTCTTTCAGCAGGCACAGCGCAAGCGGATCGGCACTGACAATCCCCACCGCCTGCGCATCATGCAGTGCCGCCATATCATCGGTGAAATCGCGCACATGGCCATGGGTGCCCGGATACTGGAAAATAGCGCCAAAGACGCTGCCTGGATCAAGCGCATCCGGCGCGCCCACGATCACCTCGATCCCCAGCGGCTCGGCCCGGGTCTTCATCACGGCGATGTTCTGCGGGTGACAGTTCTCATCGACAAAGAATGCCTTGGCCTTCGATTTGGCCACCCGCTGCGCCATGGTCATCGCCTCGGCGCAGGCCGTTGCCTCATCCAGAAGCGAAGCATTGGCAATCTCCAGCCCGGTCAGATCGCAAACCATGGTCTGAAAGTTCAGCAGCGCTTCAAGCCGGCCTTGCGAAATCTCAGGCTGATAAGGTGTATAGGCCGTGTACCACGCCGGGTTCTCAAGGATGTTGCGCTGGATCGCGGGCGGCGTGACGGTGCCGTGATAGCCTTGCCCGATCAACGAGGTCAGCACCTTGTTGCGGTCCGCCACTTCGCGCAGACGGTAGATCAGCTCGCGTTCCGACAGCGGCTTGCCGAAATCCAGCGCCGCTTCCTGACGGATCGCCTTTGGCACCGTCTCGTCGATCAACTGATCAAGGCCAGAGACCCCAAGCACCCCAAACATCGCCGTCATTTCCTCGGGCGAGGGTCCGATGTGACGCCGGTTGGCGAAATCATAAGGCAGGTAATCGATGGGCTCGTAAGTCATACGCCGCTCCCGCGTCTTCTTCTTGGTCCAAATTCTCCGGGGGTGAATTGGCCATAGGCCAAGAGGGGGCAGCGCCCCCTTCCCCGTCATCCGCCCACGCCGCGCCGGGCATGGGCGTAGGGCGGGGTTTACCCCGCCGCCGCGTTCACGAAATGAACGCCTTGTAGGCTTTTTCGTCCATCAGCTCATCAAGCACGGAAAGATCCTCGATCTTCATCTTGAAGAACCAGGCATCGCCCTCGGGGTCTTCGTTCACCTTGCCCGGGTCCGCGACGATGGATTCGTTCACCTCGACAATTTCGCCGTCCAGCGGCGCAAGGATGTCCGACGCCGCCTTGACCGACTCGATCACCACGACCTCTTCGTCCTTGGTGCACTCGCGACCTTCCTCGGGCAGTTCGACGAAAACGATATCGCCCAACTGTTCCGCCGCATGGGCGGTGATCCCAACGACCACCAGATCGTCTTCGATCTCCAGCCATTCATGCTCTTCGGTGAATTTCATGTGCGTCTCCTCAGTTTCACCGTTTGAATCCTGCCGGAACGAAGGGCAGCTTGGCCACCCGCACCGGAACCCGTTTGCCGCGCAATTCGGCCCAGAGGGTTGTCCCCTCGCCCGCCTGCGCTGTCGGCACATAGCCCATCGACACCGGCCCTTCCACCGAAGGACCAAAGCCGCCCGAGGTCACTTTACCGACCTCTGAACCGCCCTCTTCGGTGTCGAACAGCACCACGCCTGCCCGCAGCGGCGCGCGGCCCTCGGGCCGCAGGCCGACCCGGCGGTGCGCCGTACCGTCTGCCATCTCTGCCAGAATACGCGTGTCGCCGGGAAACCCGCCAGCCCGCGCTCCGCCTGCGCGCCGCGCCTTGGAGATCGCCCAGCCAAGCCCCGCCTCGATGGGTGAGGTTTCGGTGTCCAGATCCTGTCCATACAGGCACAGACCCGCCTCCAGCCGCAGGCTGTCACGCGCGCCCAGACCGATGGCCTCGACCCGCGCGTCGCCCAACAGCGATTTTGCCAGATCCATCGCGGCGGTATTGGGCACCGAAATCTCGAACCCGTCTTCGCCGGTGTAACCGGACCGCGAGACCCAGCATTCCGCCCCGGCAATCGGCAAGGTCTCAACATCCATGAATTTCATATCGCGCACGTCAGGGCAGTGCTCGGCCAGAACATCCTCGGCCTGTGGCCCCTGAAGCGCCACCAATGCCCGGTTTTCCAGCAACTTGACGGTGATGCCCAGCGGTTCCAGCGCCGCGCGCATCCGCGCGACATCGGCGTGTTTGCAGGCCGCGTTGACAACAAGGAACAGGTGATCGCCCCGGTTGGCGATCATCAGATCATCCTCGATCCCGCCCGCGTCATTGGTGAACAGCGCATAGCGCTGTCGCCCCTCGGCCAGCCCGACCACATCGACAGGGACCAGCGCCTCCAGCGCCCGTGACACGTCAGGGCCGCGCAGGATCACCTGCCCCATATGGCTGACATCGAACAGACCCGCCGCAGCCCGCGTGTGCAGATGTTCCTTGAGGACCCCGGGCTTATACTGGACCGGCATCTCATACCCGGCAAACCCCACCATCTTGGCGCCTCGCGCGTGGTGCAGGTCATTCAGGACGGTGGTTTTCAGCTCTGTCAGTTCGTCAGCCATGCGTTTCCTTTTCCCGAAACGCGCGGCGTCCGGACAGTACCGGCACGGACCCGTTCCGTACCTTCACTGCCCCCTCTGTCCCTTCGCCTGAGATCGCTATCCCTTCGGCGGACGCAGATATCGCGCCTCTCTCCAGAGTCTCGTCACTTCGCGGTCCGTTGGGCCTGAGCGTTTCCGGGGCGGTTGCGCCTTCGGCACCGGGTTTGGCAAGCGCCGCACCGGTTCTCCCGTCGAAGATGGCGTGACGCTAGTCGATTGGCTCGGCGTTGACAAGCGTGCCCGGACGCCGTCGCATCGTACATCCGGCGGGTGCGATGATCTCTAGCAGGGCGTCATTGTCGCAGACCAGCGAATCCAATGAGATCAGGTCAAGCGACTCGTAAAACGCATTGGCAGCGTTGTTGAGCGCGCTGCGCAGGCGGCAGGCCTCTGTCAGCGGGCAGGTGTTGTCGACGTCACCGAAACACTCTGCCAGCGGCACTGGCTGTTCAAGCGCGCGAAAAACCTCTCCGATGACGATGTCCGCTGCAGGACGGCCCAGTTCCAGCCCGCCATTGCGGCCCCGCTGGGTGTGCAAAAACCCCAATTGGGCCAATTGGTTGATGACCTGCGCAAGATGATTTTCCGAAGCGTTACAGCGCTCTGCGATCTCGTGCTTGGTCACCAGCCGTCCGGGATTTGCCGCACAGTACATCAGTACGCGCATGGCAATATTGGTTCTTTTGGTCACGCGCATATCGGCCTCCCAAGCCTTTAGGACAGGCCTTTATTGCCACGCCGCGCGCATTCAGCGTTTGACATGCGTCAATCGCGACAAATATTTCCCACATGCAGCATATATATTTCTTCGGCTACGGCTCTTTGGTCAATCGCGCAACACACGCGCACACCCCGGCACACCGCTCACGTCTGCACGGATGGCACAGGGCGTGGCGTGCGGTTCCGGAACGGGCTTTGTGTTATCTCACGGCAGTCCGCGACCCGGATGCCAGCATCGACGGGCTGATCGCCCCGGTTCCCGGCGATAGCTGGGCGGACCTTGACCAGCGCGAGGCAGCTTATGACCGCCACGACGCAACCCACACGCTCGACCACAGCTCAGACGCGCAGCAGGTTGTCGTCTACGCCATCGACCCGGCGCGGCACCGTGCCCCCGCCGCGGACAACCCGATCCTGCTCAGCTATCTCGACGTGGTTGTGGCGGGTTACCTGTCCGAATACGGACCCGCAGGACCCGCCCGGTTCTTTGACACGACTCTGGGATGGGAGGCCCCGATCCTCGATGATCGCGCCGCTCCGCTCTACAGCCGCGCCTGCCCGTTGACGGATGAAATCCGCACTCTGACCGACACCGGACTAGAGGCGATGGGCAGCCGGATCATCACTGCGGCAGACTAAGCTGCGCTGCCGGGGTCATTGCCCCGGCACGCTGAATTAGACGCGGCTTAGACTGTGCGACCGGGCTTTTTCTGCAACAATGGCATCACCTCGGCCATTTCCGGTCCGCGCTCCAGCCCGGTTACGGCCTTGCGCAGCGGCATGAACAGCCCCTTGCCCTTGCGCCCCGTGGCCTCTTTCACCGCTGCGGTCCAGCTGCTCCATGTGTCGACGGCATAGGGCGGTTCCCCCAGCAGGCCAAAGGCCTCTGTGACAAACGCCTGATCCTCTTCGGCAACCAGCGGCGTGGCGCCATCGCGGAACAGGTCCCACCAACCGGCGATATCTTTGCGGGTGGTGATGTTCTCACGCACGACATTCCAGAACGGCGCGGCCAGATCCCCCGGCACACCCATCGCGGCCAGATCATCCGCCACCGACGCCAGTTCCAGCCCGTGCAGCTTTTTCGCGGTCAGCGGATACAGATCCTCGACGTCGAACTTGGTCGGGGCCGATCCGAACTGCGACAGGTCGAACCCATCGGCAATCTCTTCCAGCGACAGCCGCAGCTCCACCGGCTGCGACGAGCCCAGGCGCGCCATCAGCGACAGTAGCGCCTCGGGTTCCACACCTGCCTCGCGCAGGTCGCGCAGGGCCAGCGTCCCCAGCCGTTTCGACAGCGATTCCCCCTGCGGCCCGGTCAGCAGCGAGTGATGCGCAAAGGCGGGCGGCTCTCCACCCAGCGCGCGAATGATCTGGATCTGCGTTGCCGTGTTGGTCACATGGTCATTGCCGCGCACCACATGGGTGATGCCCATTTCAATGTCATCCACCACCGATGCCAGCGTATAAAGATACTGACCATCCGCGCGGATCAGAACCGGGTCGCTGACGCTGGCCGCATCAATCGACACTTCGCCAAGGATTCCATCCTCCCAGACGATTCGCTCTTGATCCAGCTTGAAGCGCCAGACCCCGTCGCCACGCTCGGCGCGGAGCTTGGTCTTTTCATCTTCGGACAGGGCCAGCGCCGCGCGGTCATAGACCGGGGGCTTTCCCATGTTCAGTTGCTTTTTGCGCTTGAGGTCCAGTTCCGTGGGCGTCTCGAACGCCTCATAGAACCGCCCCATCTCGCGCAGATTGTCCGCCGCTGCCGTGTAACGGTCCAGCCTTGCGGACTGTCGTTCCACCCGGTCCCATGTCAGGCCCAGCCATTCGAGATCCTGCTTGATCGCGTCGACATAGGTCTCTTTCGACCGCTCCGGGTCGGTGTCGTCGATGCGCAGAACGAATTGGCCGCCGCTCTTGCGGGCGATCAGGTAGTTGAACAGCGCAGTGCGCAGGTTGCCCACGTGGATATAGCCGGTGGGCGACGGGGCGAAACGGGTGACGGTCATGATCGTGCCTCCTGACGAGGCGCGGTGTTTTCACAAGGCAGCGCATTTGTCCAGTTCCGCAAGGGCCCCACTGGTCCGGATCGCGTGCGAATGCTAGGCAAAAGGGACAAAGCGGCCCCCGAGGCCGGCAAGGAAGCGCGCCCATGACCCATATCCTGACCGTCACCCTGAACCCGGCGCTTGATCTGGCCACCCATTGCCCCGCCGTGTCGCCGGGGCCAAAGCTGCGCTGCGGGCCGGAAACCGCCGAACCGGGTGGGGGTGGCGTCAACGTCGCCCGCGCGGTTGTTCAACTGGGGGGAGAGGCCCGCGCGCTGGTGGCGCTGGGCGGACGCACCGGGGCGACCTTGGGCGAATTGCTGGAACAGCGCGGCCTTGATCTTGTGCATCTGCCCGCGCCGGGTGAGACGCGGTACAGCTTTGCCGTCACCGACGACACAACCGGCGCGCAGTACCGTTTTGTCATGACCGGCCCGGCATGGACCGAGGCACAGCTGGACAGCGTGCTGGACACGCTGGCCGAAGAGGCAGAGCCGGGGGCCTTTATCGTGCTGTCGGGCAGCATGCCGCCCGGTTGTGCGCCCGGCTGGATCCCGCGTGCCTGCGCCCGCTTGCCGGGACGCCGCATGGTGATCGACACCTCTGGAGCGCATCTGGCGCATCAGGCCAACGGCCCACAACCCGCCCCCTATATTCTGCGGATGGACAGCGCCGAAGCACGTGACCTGTCAGGCCGCGCGCTGGACACCCGCGCAGAAAGCGCAGCCTTTGCCGAGGAACTGCGCGCGCGTGGGGCCGGTGAGGTGATCGTGATCGCCCGTGGCGCGGACGGGTCTGTCATGGCCACGCCCGAGGGCCGATGGTTTGTATCCGCCGCCAACCAGACCGTTGTCAGCGCCATCGGTGCAGGCGACAGCTTTGTCGGGGGGATGGTCAAGGCCTTGGCCGAGGGTCACGAACCACCGGAGGCACTGCGTCAGGGGGCCGCCGCTGCCGCCGCAGCCGTGATCAGCCCCGGCACCCAGTTGTGCCTGCCCGACGATTTCGCCACCTTTCTGCCCCTGACGACGCTGACCGCCCTCTGATGCGCTTGTTCATTGCCCTGCCCCTGCCCGAGTCCGCCCGCACGACGCTGGAGGCGTTGCAGGCCCGCTTTCCCACTGGTCGCGCGGTGCCTTTCGACAATCTGCACCTGACGCTGACCTTTCTTGGCGAGCAGACTGAAGAGGCCGCCGAAGCAGTGCATGAGGGTCTGCAAACCCTGCGGTCCCCCGCCCAACACCTGACCCTGGCCGGCGGCACGGTCTTTGGCGGCAGGCACGGTCAGGCCATCGCGCTGGAGGCCAATGGCGGCGCGGACCTGACCACCCTGCATGACCGCGTATTGTCGCGCCTGCGCGGGGCCGGGATCGCCCCCGAACGCCGCCGATTTCGCCCGCATGTGACGCTGGCACGCATGGGGGGCCGCGAGAACGCTGGCCCGGTTCTGGCCGTTCTGGCCAGCGCCTCTGTCGGCCCTTTTGTCTGTGACGCGGTCAGCCTGTATGCCTCGACTCTGCACCCGGACGGCGCAATCCACGAAGAACTTGCCCGCTACCCGCTTGCCCTGCTGATATGACCGACGTCGCCCGTTTCTATGACATCGCCGAGCGCACCATAGCGGGCTTTCCCGATCCGTTCCGCGCCGCTGCCCGCGCCGTCCTGCTGCGGATCGTGGACTGGCCGCCTGACACTATCCTCAAAGACATGCAGATCGCCAATCCGCTGGACCTGACCGGGCTCTATGACGGTGTGCCGATGACAGAGAAAAGCTTTGCCGATCCTGCACCCTTTCCCGATACGGTCTGGCTGTTCCGCGAACCCATCTTGAACGAATGGCGCGACCGGGGGGATATCGAACTGGATGACCTGATCGCCCATGTCACGGTGCATGAATTCGCCCACCACTTCGGCTGGTCGGATGACGACATCGCCACGATAGACCGCTGGTGGGAATAGCAGCTTCTTGCCCTAGGTTACTTTGGATGCGTCATTTACTCATTCTGTTACTGCTGTTCGCCGCCCCTGCCCGTGCGGAAAATGTCCTTGTCCTTGGCGACTCCATCCTCGCCTGGCACCGCGCGGCCGGTCAGTCCGTGGCGGATCAACTGGCCGCCGCCGCGCAGGTGACTGTGAAAAACAGATCGGTGCCCGGTGCGCGGTTTTCCCACAGTGGCGGGCTTGCCGCCGCCACGGGTTTTGACATTCGCCGCCAGTTGAGACGTGGCGACTGGGATGTGATCGTGCTGGACGGTGGCGGCAACGATCTGATGGGGGAGTGTGGATGTCGCGCCTGTGACGATGTGCTGAACCAGTTGATCTCGCAAGATGGACGCCGGGGCGAGATCCCCAGCTTTGTGGCGAAACTGGCGCAATCCGGCGCGCGAATCTACTGGCTGGACTATTACGCCATCCCCACGGCCGGTGGTCCCTTTGCGCCCTGCGTGGATGAACTTGCCATCCTCAGCCAGCGCTTGAAACGTCTGGCACCGCTGATCGGGAACATGACCTATCTGACGGGCAAGGCCGTGATCGACCCCGACAACCTGTCACATTACGACCGCGACCGCCTGCACCCCAGCCGCAAAGGGACGGCCTTGCTTGGCCGCTACCTTGCGCGCGAAATCAACCGCTGATTTGGCCACCGAGAAGCCGCCTTAGCTTGGGTCGCGCCAGCGGTTCACAATGGGATAGCGCCGGTCCAACCAGAAGGCATGTTTGGTCAGGCGCGTGCCGGGGGCCGACTGGAAGCGCTTGTATTCGCTGAGATACAGCAGCCGTTCCACCTTTTTCGCGTCCGCGCGGTCATAGCCCGCCGCCACGCAGTCCTCGATGGACCCGTCCCGATCAACGAGGATCTCCAGAATCGCGTCCAGCACCGGGTAATCGGGCAGCGAGTCGCTGTCTTTTTGATCATCCCGCAGTTCAGCCGAAGGCGGTTTGGTGATGATCCGATCGGGGATCACCTCACCCGGTTGCCCCATCATCCAGTCGCGGTGGTTCAAGTTCCGCCAGCGGCACGTCTCGAACACCCGCGTTTTATACAGATCCTTGATCGGGTTATAGCCGCCCGCCATGTCGCCATAGATCGTGGCATAACCCACCGCGACTTCGGATTTATTGCCCGTGGTCAGCAGCATCTCGCCAAACTTGTTGGACAGCGCCATCAGCAGCAATCCGCGTAGGCGAGACTGGATATTCTCTTCGGTCACATCCGTATCGCGCCCCTCAAAGAGTGGTGCCAACGCATCGGTCACCGCAGCGCGGGGGCCTGCAATTGGCACATAGTCATAGTGACAGCCCAGCGCCTTTGCACATGCTTCGGCGTCCTCCAGCGAATGCTGCGAGGTGTATTCCGACGGCAGCATCACGCAGCGCACATTGTCCGGCCCGATGGCATCCGCCGCGATGGTCGCCACCAGTGCCGAATCCACGCCGCCCGACATGCCCAGCAGCACCTTGGAAAAGCCCGACTTGCGCAGGTAGTCGCGCAGGGATTCGACCATCGCGCGATAGTCCTGCTCCCACTCATCTGGATGCAGGTCGAACATCCCGTCTTCGCAACGCCAGCCATCGGCCCCGCGCACCATGTCCACCGGCACCACGCATTCGTCGAAGACCGGCAGTTGCACGGCGATCTTGCCACCGGGGTTCAAAACAAAAGAGCCGCCGTCAAAGACCTGATCGTCCTGTCCGCCCACCATGTTGAGGTAGATCAGAGGCAGATCTGTCTCGACCACCCGCCCGACCATATGGTTCAGGCGCGTTTCCATTTTGTTGCGATAATAGGGCGAGCCATTGGGCACGAGCAAAAATTCGGCCCCCGTCTCGACCAGCGTCTCGGCCACATCCTCGTGCCACGCGTCCTCGCAGATCGGTGAGCCGATGCGCGTGTTGCCCACCGCATAGGGGCCTCCGATGGGCCCGCTGTCAAAGATGCGCACCTCATCAAAGACAGTCTCATTTGGCAGGTGATGTTTCAGCACGCGCGTTACCACCTGCCCACCGCGACAGATGAAATAGGCGTTGAACAGCTCTGTGCCTTCGACATACGGGCCGCCGATGCCCAGCGCCGGACCATCGACACAGGCGGCGGCCAATTCGTCGATCTTGTTCATGGCGGCGGTGTAGAAGGCGGGCTTCATCACCAGATCCTGTGCGTTATAGCCTGCAATGAACATCTCTGGCAGGGCCACCATGTCGGCGCCCTGTTCGATCCCTTGCCGCCATGCGTCCAGCGCCTTGGCGGCATTGCCATCCAGATCACCCACGGTGGGATTCAGTTGCGCCAGTGTCACGCGGAAACGGTCACTCATCGGCCTGCGCCTCTTCAGTCAGGTTTGAGGCCCGACATAGCAGATGGAACCGCGGAAGAAAGCCCATGCCGCCAATCCCGCGCTTTCGCCTTGCGCCCCCACCGGCCCGCGGGTTCTCTGCCCACATTGACACCAAACGGAGCCTTCAGATGCGCCCTACGCTGCCCGCCGCCCTTGTCACCGCGATCCTACTGTCCTTCGCTGGTCCCGCCATGGCAGACACGCAAACCTATCCCAACGGCGCGCGCTACGAGGGACCGATGGTTTTGGGGAAACCGCACGGGGTCGGCACGATGCACCTGCCCGGTGGCGGCAGCTATGTCGGGGGGTTCGTGAACGGCGAACTCACCGGCCATGGTCGCATCGTCGATGGGCAGGGCGTAAAGACCTACGAAGGCCAATTCGTGAACGGCTATCGGCACGGCACCGGAAAGGCCTGGCATCTCAACGGTGACTACTATGAGGGTCAATACCAGGATGACAAACGGCACGGCGAGGGCGCGCTGCTCTATTCCGACGGCACGCGCTATTTCGGCCAATTTGTGCAGGGCGCGCTGACCGGCAAAGGCCGATTGATCAAACCCGATGGCACCGTCCATGAGGGGATGTGGGAAAACTCCACCTATCTGGGGCCCGCGGAATAGGCGGCAGCACCACGCTCGGGCACCGCGCGTCGGCACACCACTGCGCCTCGATTCCGAAAGCCATTGCCCCTGCCCGGTCCGTCCATTAGGTTTTTCCCAATTTTGAGGCCAACTCCGACACCACAGGGCAGCGCGTATGAAACTTGCAGGCATCACCGGCATTCTGGCTATATCGCTGGCGGGTTTCGCCCTGGCTCAGGATGATCAGGTGGTCACCAAGCAATACGATGACGGGGGCGTCTACGAAGGCACCTTCCTCAACGGGTTGCAGCATGGCACCGGAACATACCGGCTGCCCAACGGCTATGAATACACTGGCGAATGGGTAGACGGTGAGATCAAGGGCAAGGGCGTCGCGCGCTTTCCCAACGGATCGGTCTATGACGGCCAGTTCGCCAAGGGCAAACCCGAGGGTATGGGCAAGATCGTCTTTGCCGACGGCGGCACCTATGAGGGCCAGTGGCTGGACGGCAAGATCACCGGCTCCGGCATTGCCATCTACGCCAACGGTGTTCGCTATGAGGGATCGTTCCGCAACGCTCTGCACCACGGGCGCGGCGTGATGACTGCGCCCAATGGGTATGTCTATGACGGCCAGTGGGTGAACGGCGTCAAGGAAGGCGTTGCCAAAGTCACCTACCCTGACAAGTCTATCTACGATGGCCGCGTCGCCGATGGCGAACGCGACGGTTTTGGCAAGCTGACGATGCCCGATGGGCTGATCTATGAAGGCACTTGGCGAGAAGGCCAGATTGATGGCGAAGGCAAGCTGATCCAGCCCAACGGCGACGTCTACGAGGGCCAGCTTGTCGATGGGCGGCGTGAGGGCAAAGGCAAGGTCATCTACGAGAACGGCGATATCTACGAAGGCCAGTTCAACAATGACCAGCGTCACGGACAAGGCACGTTTGTCGGCAAGGACGGCTATCGCTACGATGGCAACTGGATCACCGGCCAGATCGAGGGCAAGGGCAAGGTCACCTACCCCGATGGGTCCGTCTACGAAGGCCAGTTCAAGGGCGACCTTGCCAATGGCATCGGCACAATCACTTATCCCGACGGGGCGACGTATTCCGGCGAGTGGGTCAACGGGGTGATTCAGGGCAAGGGCCGCGCGACCTATCCCAACGGGCTGGTGTACGAAGGCAGCTTTGAAAACGCCCGCAATGACGGCTTTGGCGTGATGACATACCCGGACGGCTACCGCTATGAGGGCAACTGGCAGAACGGCCAGCGCCACGGCGAGGGCAAGGCCACCTATCCCGACGGCACCGTCTATCAGGGCCAGTTCCGCGAAGGCCAGCGCCACGGCAAAGGCACCATCGAAATGGCCTCTGGCTTTCGCTACGAGGGTACATGGGTGCGCGGTGAGATCAACGGCGAGGGCATCGCAGTCTACGCCAATGGCGACATCTATCAGGGCACCTTCAAGGACGGCAAACGTCAGGGTCAGGGCACGATGAAATATGCCTCCGGCGAAGAGGCCTCGGGCGATTGGGTCGGCGGCGCGCTGCGCGCGGTTCCGGCACCCGCCCCCGAACCTCAGGCCGCCCCTGATCCCGCCCCGGCGGACAATTGAACGGCCGCCCGGCCCGCAACGATACACCACTTTCTTGGCGGCTGAACCGCGCCGGCGTGTTCCGCCGGGCGCGGTTCTGGCTTTGGCGCGGTATTCTGCCCGCCCTCCTCTTGGTCTGCCTGTTCACCACGCCCACACGCGCGCAGGACTTTGAGCGTCCCATCGTCCGTGTCGGGGTTCTGGCACATCGCGGCTGGGACGAGGGTGAGGCGCAATGGTCCCTACTTGCCACCTATCTACAAGGTGCCCTGACCAGCCATGTGGTGCGGTTTGTCCCTGTCACGCTGACCTCTGCCGGACCGCTGATCAATGCGGGCGGGCTGGACTTTCTCATTACCAATCCCGGCCACTACATCGACCTCGCCGACCGTTATCCAATGAGCGTGCTGGCCACCCGCAAGCGCACGCTGCCGGACGGCGGACATACGCTGCAATTCGGGTCTGCCGTGCTGGTGCGGGGGGACAGTGGACTAAGCACGCTTGCTGATCTGCGCGGCGCGCGGGTCGGGGCGGTGGCCCCACAGGCCTTTGGCGGGTTCCAGTTGGCATGGTTCGAGGCCCGCGCACAGGGCGTCGACCTGTTCGACGACCCAGCAGACCTCGCGTTTTACGGCTTTCCGCAGGACGCCATCGTCTCTGCCGTTCTGGAGGGCAAACTGGACGCGGGCGTTGTGCGCAGTGGCCTGCTTGAACGGCTTGTGGCCGAGGGCGCGGTGCCACGCGACACCCTGCGGGCGCTCAATGCCAATGTCACCTACACCCACCCGGAAGCCGTCAGCACACGTCTATATCCCGAATGGCCGTTCCTTGCCCTTGCCGGGACGGACCCGGCGATGCGCGACGCCGTGGCGCTGGCCTTGCTGCAAAGCGCCGCCAGCGACCTGCCCGATCCATGGGGCGCACCGGTCAGCTATCACGATGCACGCGCGTTGGTCTCTGCGTTCACAAACCGTGCGAGCAATGCCGCCGGCATGGGCACGACCAGAACGGCCCTTCCTGTGTGGCTGTCCGTCGGATTGGCCGTTGCGGTGGCGGCACTGGCGGGTGCGCTGATCTTGCTCCGAGGACGCCAAAACCGTCCGGCTGCGGGTGCAAAATCCGCGAAGGACCAAACCGGCGTTCCGCTCACCCGCCGCGAAACGCAGGTGCTGTCACAGATCGGCGCAGGCAAGTCGACCAAGGAAATCGCCGCGACACTGGGCATCAGTCCCAAGACGGTCGAGTTTCACCGCGCCAACCTGCTGCGCAAGTTCGAAGCCCGCAGTTCCGCCCAGCTTATCGCCCGCGCAGGAGAGCAGTTTTCAGGGTTAGAACCCGAAACCTAGGGTATTCCCCGGGGTCAAACCGGCAGAAAACACGTGGTTTCGTGGGCTGTGCGGCAACGGCCTGCCTGCGTCATCCTTGTGACAGGCGGGCACGGTCAGCCCGCACTCATGGGAGGAGACCACGACAATGACATACTTCATCCGCCTCGCCGCCGTCATCGGGCTTGCCATCGCGCTCTTTGTGACACCCGACGCGTCCTTTGCCGATGGCTATGGCAAGCAGAAGGTCGTCTATCACATCAATTATGTTGGTGGTGAAAACGACAAGGCCTATCGCGGTGCCATGCGCAACATCCAGAACCACATCAACGCCGTCGGCGTCGAGAACATGGACATCAAGGTAGTGCTGCATGGCAATGGCGTCAGCATGCTGAAATCCGCCAAGTCCGACGACACACTGCAAACGGTCATCGGCGGTCTGAAATCGCAAAATGTGAAATTCAACGTCTGCAACAACACCCTTGTCGGGCGCAAGATCGACTATTCAAACGACCTCTATGACGTCTGGGAAGACGACATTGTTCCTTCGGGGGTGGCTGAACTGTCAAAGTTGCAACAGGAAGGGTACACCTACATCAAGCCATAATTCGGCTTTGCGCCATCGTCCCGGCGCGGGCGATGGCGCGTCACATCCTCAGGTTTCAGGTCACACCTCAGACCTGTTCGCCCGCGTCCATCCGGTCAAGAAAGCCCTGCGCCTCTTTCAGAATGGTTTCGCGCTTGTCCGCATCCATCCGATCAAAGGTCCGGTACATCTGCGCCATCCGCGGATTACCCTCAAACCGGTCGCGGTGCCGGTCCATGAAATGCCAATAAAGCAGGTTGAACGGACAGGCCTGCTCACCCGTCTTTTTCGTCACTGAATAAGCGCAATGCTTGCAGTGGTCCGACATCTTGTTGATATAATTTCCTGAGGAAACATACGGCTTTGACGCGATGATCCCACCATCGGCGAACTGGCTCATCCCCACGGTATTGGGTGCCTCGACCCATTCGAAGGCGTCGATGTAGACGCTCAGATACCACTCGTGCAGCGCGCTCGGATCAATGCCCGCCAGCAGGCCAAAGTTTCCGGTCACCATCAGCCGCTGGATGTGATGGGCATAGGCCTCATACCGTGTCTGGGCCACCGCCTTGGCCACACAGCGCATCCCCGTCTCTGCCCCCCAATACAGGCTGGGCAATTTTCGCTTATGATTCAGCTTGTTCCGGGTTGGATAGTCAGGACCTTCGCGAAAATAGATGCCGCGCACATACTCACGCCAACCGATGACCTGCCGGATGAACCCCTCTGCCGCGTTGATCGGCACGTCACCTTGTCCGTATGCCTTTTCAACCGCTTGACAGACTTCAAGCGGGTTCAGAAGCCCGATGTTGATGTAGGCCGACAAGAGCGAGTGATAGAGAAAACGGTCCCCGTCCAGCATCGCGTCCTGATAATCACCAAAGCGCGGCAGGGCATGGTCCACAAAATGGCTCAGCGCCTGTAACGCCTGATCCCGATCCGTTGCAAAGCCAAAGGGCCGCAACGCGCCGAAGTTATCAGAAAACCACGTCTCGACGAGGTCCAGAACCTCTTGAGTCGCATCATCCGGTGCGAACTGGATCGGGGCGTGCGACACCTCATCCCGCGCCGGTTTGCGGTTGTCGTGGTCAAAGTTCCACTGTCCACCAACAGGCGCGTCGCCCTCCATCAGCAGGCCGGTCTTGCGCCGCATGTCGCGATAGAAATACTCCATCCGCAGCGCCTTGCGCCCCTCGGCCCACTGGTCGAATTCCGCGTGCGAAGCGATAAAGCGATCATCCTCAACCAGCCGCACCTTCAGCGGGCAATGCTGTAAGGCATTGATCAGACGCCATTCACCGGGTTCGGTGGCAATCACCTCGGACGCGCCGGTATCCTCGGCGCGCCGCAACAACTCTCCGCAGATCGACCCGGCGTTTTCGGGATCGTCCAGCCGCGTATAGCGAACGTCCCAGCCATCCTCATGCAACCGAACGGCAAACTTGCGCATTGCGGCAAATACCAGCGCGATCTTCTTGGGGTGGTGCGGGACGTACCCGGCCTCATCCGCGACCTCGGCCATGACCACCACATCGTGCACCTTGTCCGCCGCTTTCAGCGACGCCAGACCCTCGGTCAACTGGTCGCCCAGCACCAGAACCAAGCGGCTCACCACGGTATCTCCCGCCCGGCATAGTCCAGAAACTTCCCGGAGTCCTCGGCACTTAAACCCCGACACACCGCGACCAACCGTTCAGCCGCGTGATCCGCTGTGACCGTTGGATAGCGACTGGCGTACTTTTCGGTGAACGCCGTCTCAACCGTGCCGGGGTGCAGGCAGACGCAGGCCAAGTGCCGATGCGTTCGCGCCAGTTCGACCGACGCGGTATGGATCAACTGGTTCACGCCCGCCTTGGCCGCGCGATAGCTGAACCAGCCACCCAGCCGGTTGTCGCCGATGGACCCGACCCGCGCGGACAGCACCGCAAAGGCCGCAGGCCGGTCCCGTGGCAGCAGGTGCTGCGCGTGCTTCAACACCATCACCGGCCCTACGGCATTCAAAAGGTACTGATCCATCAGGGCCTTGGCATCGACGGCCTTGAGTGTCTTCTCCGGCTCTGCTCCGCCGATCTCCAACGCGCCGGTTGCGACGAAGATCAGGTCAAAAGGTCCCTCCAGCGCGCTCAATGCGCTGCGCACCTTGTCCTCATCCGTCACGTCGAACCCGTCGCGCGACCGCGACAGGCCGGTCACGACTACCCCATCGGCCCGCAACCGCGCGGCCACTGCCGCGCCGATCCCGCCGCTGTCGCCTATGATCAATGCGTTTTCCATGGACCGTCAGTTAGCGGCCCCGGACCATGCTTCAAGCGCCACCAACGTCCTCTCGTGCAATCGCCACTGTCTTGACCACGGCATAACAGGCCACACCGGGGGCCAAGCCCAATGCCTCTGCCGACCGCCGCGTGACCCGCGCCAGAACCCGGCCCGCAGGCGTGTCCAGTGACACCAGCGCGCCCGGTCCCTCACCCTCGCGGATGGAATCCACCGTGCCGGGCAGGATATTGAGCGCCGACAGCCCCTCTGGCCTGCCGCGCGACAGGATCACCTCCTGCGCCGCGATCCGCACCCGCAGAGGCGCGCCAATGTCCTGACCGACACGCGGCAGAAACAGTTGCACCCCACCGGCATCCAGCTCTGTCAGGCCATCCTCATGATGCGCCGCAACCCGCGCCTCAAGCACCGCGCCGACGGCTCGAATGCCCGCTGGCGTCACGTCGGGATCGCTCAGGACCTCTGACGCGGTCCCCTGACGCACCACGCGCCCGTTTTGCAGCACAACCACCGTTGTCGCCAACCGCGCCACCTCTGCCGCCGAGTGACTGACATACAGGATCGGACAGCGCGCCTCATCCCGGAGCCGTTCGAAATAGGGCAGGATTTCCGCCTTGCGCGCTTCATCCAGCGCCGCCAGCGGCTCATCCGCAAGGATCAGACCGGGATCAGCCAAGAGCGCCCGCCCGATGGCAACCCGCTGCTTTTCCCCGCCCGAGAGCGCGCCCGGACGACGGTCCAACAACGCGCCCAGACCCAGCATCTCGACCACCGGTTCCAGCGGCAGGTGACTCCGTGAGAACCAGCGCCCATAAAGCAAGTTTTGCCGCACCGACAGATGCGGAAACAGCCGCCCCTCCTGAAAGATGTAGCCAAGCCCGCGCCGGTTCGGCGGCAGCCAGACCCCCTGCGCGGTGTCGCCAAGCACCCGGTCTCCGACGCAGACGCGCCCCATGTCGGGCCGCATCAACCCGGCCACCGCGTTGATCACGCTGGTCTTGCCAGAGCCGGACCGCCCGAACAGCACCGTCAGCCCCTGCGGCACGTCAAAGCGCGCGTCCAGCGTGAAGTCCCCCAGCCGGTGACGGACGGCAACCTCCAGCATCACGCGCCTCCGACCCGTGCCGCGACCCGGCGCGACACCCATTCCGACAGCAAAAGCGCCAGCATCGCCACGGCGACAGCCACCAAAACCAGCCGCAGGGCCGAGGACTCGCCCCCCGGCACCTGAAGGAACGCGTAGATGGCGGACGGCAGGGTCTGCGTCTGGCCGGGGATGTTGGAAACAAAGGTGATTGTCGCGCCAAATTCGCCCATCGCCTTGGCGAAGGCCAGAATGCTGCCAGCCAGCACGCCCGGCAACACCATGGGCAACGTCACCGTCGCAAAAACCCAGACACGCGACGCGCCCAGCGTCGCTGCGGCCTGTTCCAGCTTCGGATCAACCGCCTCGATCGACAGCCGGATGGCGCGGACCATCAAGGGAAAGCCCATAATCCCCGCAGCCAGCGCCGCGCCGGTCCAGTGAAAGGCAAAACCGATCCCAATTGATTGCAGAAATTCCCCCACAGGGGCGCGCGGTGAGAACGTCAGCAAGAGCAGATAGCCCGTCACCACCGGCGGCAAGATCAGCGGCAGGTGCACCAACCCGTTGAGCACCTGCTTGCCCGGAAAACGCCACCGCGCCAGCGCATAGGCCACGAACACCCCGAAAGGTAGCGCCACCAGCGTCGCCCAGAAAGAGACCCGGAGCGACAGCCGCACCGCCTCCCATTCCGCCGGGCTGAGCCACTCCATTCGTCAGTTATCCAGCACGGCAAAGCCATGCGCCTGAAAAGTCGTCCGCGCCTCTGGACCTTGCAGATAGGTCAGGAAAGCGGCGGCCACGTCCTCGCGGCCGGCCACGGCGGCGACGGGATAGCGGATAGGCGGGTGGCTGTCCTCAGGGAAAAAAGCCAGCGCATCCACTTGCGGATCGGCCTGCGCGTCGGTGGCATAGACGATGCCCAGCGGCACCTGCCCCAATGAAACCAGCGCCAAGGCCGCGCGCACATTGTCAGCCTGCGCAACACGGGATTCGACCGACGCCCACAACCCCAGCGATTCCAGCGCCGCCTTGCCGTAGATGCCCGCAGGCACCGCCTCGACCAAAGCCATCGCCAGCCGCCCCTCGCCCAGCAGGCCCATCAGATCAAGGTCAGGCCCAATTTCGACATGCGTCGCCCCCATTGGCCCTGCCAGAACCAGCCGGTTGCCCAGCAGATCAACCCGCGTTCCCGAGGCGATCAGCCCGCCGCTTTGCAGAAAATCCATCCAGTCGGTGTTCGCCAGAAAGACCACATCCGCAGGCGCGCCCAGTTGCACCTGCCGCGCCAGTGCGGACGACCCGGCATAGGACAACACCACCTCACCGCCATAGCCGTCGGCCACCTCATCCAGCGCGGTCTTGAGACTAGCGGCGGCAAAAACCGTCACCGGCTCTGCCATAGCAGGCCGTGCCAACAGCCCCAGTAAAAGCATGCCACGCAGGATATATCGCAGGGTCAGCATCATAGGGTGGAATTATCTGGCACGGCGCGCCCCCGTCCACCAGTGCGCAGACGAAAAAATCATCGCCAAGCCCGCCACTCCGGCGCGACCTCCGGCCTTCTTCTCTGTTCAAATACCTTCGGGAGAATCGTCCCAAAGGGCGACGGGGACAGCGCCCCTTACCCGAACAAGCCTTTGAACAGCCCGACATTCTGTCGAAACCCTGCCTCAAAATCGCCGTTACCGGGATGATAAACGCTTTCGAACGAAACGACGCCGTCATAGCCGTCGTCCCTCAGCGCCTTGGCCAGTTTTGGATACTGGTCAGAAAGCTGCCCTTGCCCCATGGGCCGCACCTCCAGCGTGGCCTTGGGTGTGTCGACCTTCACATCCTTGATGTGGATGTGCCCGATATACCCATCGCGCGCCGTCTCATACCCGTCCGGAAGGCAGGGTTCATGACACCAAAGGTTGTTGGCCGGGTCCCAAAGGATCTGCAGCACATCCTTTGCCCCAAGATCGTCGATCAGCTTGCGCGCGGTCCAGTTGGAGTTGACCATTGTGCCATTTCCGGTCTCCACCACCAACGTCAGCCCGGCATCCCGCGCCACCTCTACGGCGGGCGCGATCAAAGGCAACATCGCATCCCATGCGCCATGCGCGACATTCCATGTCTCGGCCCCGTTCAGCCCCCACAGGATCTGCTCTTTCTTCGGCGTCATGATCCGCACAAGGGGTGAGCCCACAACATGGGCCATCTCGACCACACGCTTTAGCGCATCCATGTGGGACTGATGCAGGGCGTCACCCGGCACGTTCTCTTTTGTCATGCCCGCGAAGATGTGTCGTGACAGGCAACAGACCGGGTGACCATGGGCGCGCAAAAGCGTATCAATTTCGCGCACTTGGGCCGGTGTGTGGTCGCCCACCTCGGCGTCCCAGATGAACTGCAACTCGGCGTATTCGATGCCGAATTCATCCATCACTTCGACGGTGTGCGCCAGATCGCGGCTGATCCCGTCACAGATGACCCCCAGTTTCATTTCGCCGCTTTCCGGTGCAGTTCCGCGCCGACGATCTCCTCTATCACGCGGGTACAGATCCAGTTGTCGCCGTTCGGGTATTTTGTGCGACCAGCGGTAAATATCTGCATCGCGGCGGCGGCTGTGTGCAGCGGCACGCCCAGTTCCTCACCCAGCGCCATCGAGATCGTCAGATCTTTGTGCATGGTGTTGATGTGGCTGCCAGTGCCTTCGAACTGGCGATCAATGATCTTTTCCAGCGCATTGTTCACCACCCCACACCCGCCGGAAGAGGTTGAGAAGACATCCAAAATCACTTGCCCCGGCACCCCCGCCTTGGCCGCCAGAGCCGCTGCCTCGAATGTGGCGGAGAACATCGCGCCCAGCAGCGATTGCAGGCACGCCTTGACCGTCTGCCCCTCTCCAATCACCTCGCCGACGCGGTGGATATTGGCGCTGACGGCCTCCATCACCGGGGCACATGCGTCCAGCAGGTCCGGCGCGCCCGCCGCCATCATGGTCAGCGTGCCGCCCTGCGCGCCGGGGTAGCCGCCTGACACCGGACTGTCGATCATACGCAGCCCCGTGCCATTCAGCGCCGCGCCGATCTCACGCGCGTCCGCCGGTTTGATCGTTGCGGTCAGGATCACTGTACCGCCGGGGGCCATCGTCTCCAGCAGGCCGCCCTTGCCAAGGATAACATCCCTGACCTCTGCGCCCGTCATCACCATGACGTAGACGACGTCCGACGCGGCCCCTACCTCTGCGCCGTTCTGCATTGGCGTCCCGCCAAGATCCGCCAGCGCCGCAGTGCGCGCCGGGATCAGGTCAAAGCCGGACGTCGGGAATCCGGCTTTGACTAGGTTCTTTGCAAGGCCCGAGCCCATGTCGCCCAGTCCGATCACACCACAACGCATCATCCTCTCCTCCCACGCGGTTTTTCAGCCACCTTACCGGGGAGACGCTGTGGCGCGAGAAAAATCAGGTCAGTGTCAGGCCCCGGCGCAGCGCGATCAGGTCAAGATCCTGAGCGATAAAAGCGACGCCCGCGTCGATGGCCTTTTGCCCTAGCCCGGCATCCATGGTCAGCAAACCGGCGGGTTTGCCTGCGGCCGAAATGCGTTTGATTCCGTCGACCACCGCAGCCTGCACCTCGGGGTGCGACGGCTGGCCATGATACCCCATCGAGGCTGCCAGATCGGCGGGGCCGATGAACAGCCCGTCGATTCCCGGCACGTCGGCAATGGCCTCGATCTCTGCCAGCGCCTCGACGGTTTCGACCTGAACGATCAGGCACAATTCGTCGCGTGCCGTCGCGTGGTAGCGTTCCACAAGACCAAAGCCGCTGGCCCGCGTCATACCCGCCACGCCGCGAATGCCCTCCGGCGGATAGGCCACGGCCGCTGCCGCCTCTGCCGCCTCATCGGCATTCTGCACATAAGGAATAACCAACGTCTGCGCACCGATATCCAGCAGCCGCTTGATCTCGGGCGCGTTCAGCGAGGCAGGCCGAGCCAGCGCAGAGACTGGATAGGGGGCCACCGCCTGCAACATCGGCAGTACGCGGATCGGGTCCATCGGCGAATGCTCACAATCGAAAAGCATCCAGTCATAGCCGCAAGTGGCCATCATTTCCGCCGCCAGCGGGTCCGCGATGCTGCACCAGAGTCCACGCTGCAGTCGCCCCTCAAGAATCGCCGCCTTAAAGGTGTTCTTCTTCAATTCCATTCTCGTGCCCCTCCGCTGTTTGGCCGGACACTAGACGCAACCGACACGATCAGGCAAACGGCTAGTTGTACCTCGAAAGCAAAGGGAAGCCCCCATGCCTACCGCCCTTATCACCGGCTCTGCGGGCTTCATCGGCTATCACGTTGCGGCGCGCCTGCTGAATGAGGGCTGGCGGGTGATCGGTCTGGACGCGATGACCGACTATTACGACGTCGGCCTGAAAGAGTCGCGCCATGCCCGTTTGGCTCCCTTGGGGGACTTTGTCGCCGAGACGGGCCGCGTCGAGGACCCCGGACGCATGGCTGACTTGTTCAAGCGCGAAACCCCCGAAGTGGTCATCCACCTCGCCGCACAGGCCGGGGTGCGTTATTCGATCGAAAACCCGCGTTCCTACCTCGAATCCAACATCATCGGTACATTCGAGATATTGGAGGCCGCCCGTGCCGATCCGCCGCGCCACCTGCTGATGGCCTCGACCTCTTCGGCGTACGGCGCAAACACACAGATGCCGTACCATGAGACGGACCGGGCCGACTACCAGATGTCGTTTTACGCAGCGACCAAGAAATCCACCGAAGCGATGGCCCACAGCTATGCGCATCTCTACGGGTTGCCGACCACCATGTTCCGCTTTTTCACCGTCTACGGCCCGTGGGGCCGCCCGGACATGGCGTTGTTCAAGTTCACGGACGCAATCCTGCGCGGTGCCCCTATCGACGTGTACAATTTCGGCGATATGAGCCGCGATTTCACCTACATCGACGATTTGGTCGAAGGTATCCGCCTATTGATGGATGCGGTGCCAGAGCGGCCAGAAGGCGGCGTTGTGCCAGATGGCGACAGCCTGTCGCCGGTCGCGCCCTACCGCGTCGTGAACATCGGAAACTCTGAGCCGGTGCAACTGACCACCTTTATCGAGGCCATCGAAGCCGCCACCGGGTTGACCGCGCAACGCAACCTGATGCCGATGCAGCCCGGCGATGTGCCCGCCACATGGGCGGATGCGGCGCTGTTGAAGTCGCTGACCGGCTACACACCCGCGACACCGGTCCATGAGGGCGTCGCGCGCTTTGTCGACTGGTATCGCGGGTACTATCTGCGAAACAGTTCCGATCCACTGGTCCCTTAGACAGGGGCGAGACATGCCCTGCCCGCTAGAAACCATCGGGCAAAACGGGTCTGGCGAAGGCTTGTGGCCCTAAGCTGACCAGAAAAATCAGCTTTGACCTTGCAGTGCCCCCCTTTGATCCCACTATATTCAAGTGGGACCGCGCCGGTCAGGCGCGAAAAGGGGAGAGACACCGCATCTTGACGGACCAGAGGATCATATCGACCCCCGGCCTGTCGTGGGGCATGACGCGGCTTTTCCGCTTTTGCCCCTGCGGATTGCGTGACCCGTGGTGCGCCGCACCGGGTCTTTGAGCCCGGCCTGCCGCCTTTGCTCCTGCGGCAATGCCCCGCCGTTTGCGGAAACAGCGTTGCATTCTGCCCGGGCTTTTCGCAATAAACCTCAATTTTCTGACCCTGCGGAGACGTGAATGACCTCTGAGAGCAGTTTTCTGCCCATCATCGCGCTATTGCCTTTCCTTGGCGCGCTGGTTCCCGGTGTCATGATCCGGGCGGGGCGCACCGCCACCGCCACTTTCACCGCCGTTCCCACCGTGCTGGCCCTTGTGATGCTGGGGGTTCTGGCCCCGGGCGTGATGAACGGCACCGTTTACACCTTCAGCATCCCGTGGCTGCCGCAACTGGGGCTGGAGGCGGCGTTCTTCCTTGACGGTCTGGGGCTGATGTTCGCCTGCATGATCCTTGGCGTTGGCCTGCTGATCACGCTTTATGCCCGCTACTACCTTTCGGGTGAGGATCCTGTTGGGCAGTTCTACACTTACCTGCTGCTGTTTCAGGGCGCGATGCTGGGCATCGTGATCTCCGACAACATCCTGCTTTTGCTGATCTTCTGGGAGCTGACCTCGCTGTCGTCCTTCCTGCTGATCGGCTATTGGAAGCACCTGCCAGAGGGCCGCCAGGGCGCCCGCATGGCACTGACCGTGACCGGCGCAGGCGGCCTTGCCATGATCGGCGGAATGCTGATCCTTGGCGACATCGCGGGCAGCTATAATCTGACCGATATTCTGGCGGCGGGCGATCTGATCAAGGCATCCGATTGGTACACGCCCGCCGTCATCCTGATCCTGCTGGGCGCTTTCACCAAATCGGCACAGTTTCCGTTCCACTCCTGGCTACCACACGCGATGGCGGCACCCACGCCGGTGTCGGCCTATCTGCATTCGGCCACTATGGTGAAGGCGGGCGTCTTCCTGATGGCCCGGATGTGGCCCGCTCTTTCGGGGACGGAACTGTGGTTCTACGCGGTTGCCACAACCGGGCTGGTCACCATGGTGATCGCCGCCGTGATCGCGCTGTTCAAGGATGACCTGAAGGGGCTTTTGGCTTTCTCGACCGTCTCACACCTTGGCCTGCTGACCATGCTGCTGGGTTTCGGCACAGAGGCGGCGGCGATCGCGGCCGTGTTCCACATCCTCAACCACCTCACCTTCAAGGCGGCGCTGTTCATGACCGCCGGGATCATCGATCATGAGGCGCACACCCGCGACATCAAGCGACTGGGCGGATTGGCGACGCTGATGCCGATCACAGCTGTAATCGGCGTGATTGCGGCGCTGTCTATGGCCGGAATCCCGTTGTTCAACGGGTTCCTGTCCAAGGAACTGATGCTAGAGGAAGCCTCGCACACCTATTGGTGGGAAAACCCGTGGATCGTGCCCGCACTGGCCACGCTCGGCGCTCTGTTCTCTGTCGCCTATTCATTCCGCTTCATCTTTCACGTCTTCGGCGGACCGGTGCGCGACGACTATCCGCACAAACCGCATGATCCGCCAATGGGCATGTGGCTGTCGCCCGCCTTTCTCTGCATCTTTGTCGTGCTGATCGGCGTCGCGCCGTTCCTTGCGGAACCGGTGGTCAATATGGCCGCCAGTGCCGTCACCGGCCATACCACCCACGCGCACTTGAAAATCTGGCACGGAGTCACGCCTGCGCTGTACATGTCGGGACTTGCGATTGCCGGGGGTGCCGTTCTGCTGCTGCTGCACCGTCCGCTGGACGCCGCGTGGATCAAGGCCGGACCGTTCTACGCCAAATCCGCGTTTGATGCCGTCATTGCGGGCTGCGTTGCGCTCAGCCGTGTCATCTCTGAGACGTTGCACAATGGCGCGATCAGCCGCTATCTGGCGATCTTCACAGCAGCCACGGTCACGGCGGGCTACATGGCCTTCCTTGGTGGTGGCCTCGCACCGCCCACCAGAGAGCTGTTACCGATTGCCCCGGTCTTTGCCGTGGGCTGGGTGCTGCTGGTCTGCGCGACCGGAGTCGTCGTGTTTCAGCACCACATGCGGTATCGCGCGCTGGTGGTGATCGGGGTGATCGGTCTGATGATCTCCTTCGGGTTTGTCTATCTCTCGGCCCCCGACCTTGCGCTGACGCAGATCTCTGTCGAGACGGTGACGATCATGTTGCTGCTGCTGGCGCTGCATTTCCTGCCAAAAACGACCCCGGCGGAAAAAGACACGCCGCGCCGCCTGCTGGACGGGACCGTGGCGCTGGCGGCGGGGATCGGTGTGGCGACGCTGGCCTTTGCCTTCATGACCCGCGATATGGACAGCATCTCGCATTATCACCTTGCCAATTCGTATAAAGAGGGCGGCGGCACCAACGTGGTCAACGTGATCCTTGTCGACTTCCGGGGCTATGACACCTACGGCGAGATCATCGTTCTGGGCATCGCCGGACTGGTGATCTTTGCCATGATGGAGGCGCTGCTGAGCGGACCTGCGGGCGCGCGTCTGCGCAATTCGGGCTACAACTTTGACCGCTCGCACGATCGGCACCCGCTGATGATGGTGGTCTCGACCCGCGTGATGATGCCCATTGCCCTGATGGTCGGCGTCTACATCTTCCTGCGCGGGCACAACCAACCGGGCGGCGGCTTTGTCGCCGGGCTGGTGTTCTCTATCGCGCTGTTGATGCAGTACATGGCCTCTGGCTTTGCCTGGACCATGCGGCGGCAACAATTCGAGTATCACGCGATGATCGGCTGGGGCGTTGTGATCGCCGGGCTGACCGGGGCGGGGGCGTGGCTGTCGGGGACATCCTTCCTGACCTCGGCCTTTGGCTATGTCCACATCCCGCCAATAGAAGAGTTCGAACTGGCCACCGCCGCGCTGTTTGACCTTGGCGTCTTCCTCTGCGTGTTGGGGGCGGTGATGCTGATGCTCTACAGCCTGTCGCGCATGGCGCGTCATGCGGGTGAAACCGTGAACCCAGAACCGCTGGACTACGACCCCTCGCGCCCCGCGAAGATGGTCGAGAAAGGAAGGGCCTGAGATGGAAATCCTTGTCGCTAGCGCAATCGGGGTTCTGACCTCCGGCGGGGTCTACCTGATCCTGAGACTACGCGCCTTTCCGGTGATCCTTGGGCTGTCGCTGTTGTCCTACGCGGTCAACATCTTCCTGGTGTCGACCGGGCGGCTGGCGATCAATGCGCCGCCAATCCTGCAAAAATACGGCGACGCCACCTATACCGACCCGCTGCCGCAGGCGCTGGTGCTGACGGCCATCGTGATCTCTTTCGGGATGACGGCGGTGCTGGTGATGTTCTCACTGGGGGCCTATCTGGAGGCCGGGGATGACACCATCGACATGAAAGACACCGGGACGGAGGACGACGCGGTATGAGCCACTGGATTATCGCCCCTGTTGTCCTGCCAGCTCTTCTGGCACCGCTGATCGGCTATGTCATGCGGCACGACATCGTGCTGGCGCGCGTCGCCTCGGCCGCCGGGACCGTGGCACTGTTCCTCATCGCGCTGGGGTTGGCCTTTTGGGCGGCGGACGGCGGGACGCATGTGTACCGCCTTGGCGACTGGCCCGCGCCTTTTGGCATCGTTCTGGTGCTGGACCGTTTGTCGGCACTCATGGTGCTGCTGACCGCCTCGCTGGCGCTGATCGTGCTTTGGCACGCCATTGCCACGGGATGGGACGCAAAGGGACGGCATTTCCACGCGCTGTTCCAGTTTCAGCTGATGGGCATCTTCGGCGCGTTCCTGACCGGCGACGCCTTTAACCTCTTTGTCTTCTTCGAGGTGCTGCTGATCGCGTCCTACGGCCTGATGGTGCATTCTGGCGGCAAGGTTCGCCTACAGGCGGGGCTGCAATATCTGGTGATGAACCTCGCCGGATCGACGTTGTTCCTGTTTGCGCTGGGGACGATGTACGCCACCACCGGCACGCTCAACATGGCCGATCTGGCGGTCAAGGTGCCGCTGATCCCCGCCGATGAGGGCGCGATGGTGCGGGTGGCGGCGGTGCTGTTGCTGATCGTCTTCATGATCAAGGCGGCGCTGTTTCCGGTGCAGTTCTGGCTGCCCGGCACCTATGCCAATGCACCTGCCCCGGTGGCTGCCCTGTTTGCGATCATGACCAAGGTCGGGGCCTATGCGATTATCCGGCTGCACACGCTGGCCTATGGCCCGCAATCGTCGCCAACCGCCGGGCTGGTCGAGGAATGGCTGTTCCCGGCGGCCATGGTCACCGTCGCATTGGGTGCCATCGGCGTGCTGGCGGCGAAACGGCTGATGCCCTTGCTGTCCTTCTCGGTGATCGGGTCGATGGGAACACTGATGCTGGCCGTCGCACCGCAAGATCCCTACGCGACCGAAACCGCGCTCTACTACCTTGTGCATTCGACCTTCTCTGCCGCAGCCCTGTTCCTGATGGCTGATCTGGTGATCACGCGGCGCGGGACGGATACCCTGTCAGTGCGCCCGCCGCTCTTGCAGAACGGGCTGTTCGCGGCGCTGTTCTTTGCCGGGGCCATCGCGATGGCGGGGATGCCGCCATTGTCGGGATTTCTAGGCAAACTCTTGATCCTTGACGCGCTGCGCGACCCCGATCTGATGCCCTGGGCGTGGAGCGGTATCCTGATCGGCTCGCTGGTGACTATCGTGGGCTTTGCGCGCGCGGGCAGTATGCTGTTCTGGAAATCCACCGCAGCATCGGTGCCCGAGGGGGCCGAACCCATCGACGCCGAACCGCGCCCCGCCCCGGCCACCGCCGCCGAGGTCGGCCCGACCGTGACATTGCTGGCCTTGCTGGCAGCGCTCGCGGTGCTGGCCGGTCCGGCAACAGAGTACATGCGCGCCGCCGGAACCCAGTTGTTTGAGCCGGAAGGTTATATCGACGCGGTTCTTGCCCCGGTTGAAAAACCCGAAGGACTGGACCCGCTCAAGGCAGACGCACCGGACCTACACGCGGAAGAGGAGCACTAGGCCATGCTGAAACGCATCTTTCCCCATCCGCTGCTTAGCCTGACGTTGCTGCTTGTCTGGCTGATGCTGGTGAACAAGGTGACACCCGGCAACGTCCTGCTGGGCGGGTTCCTTGGCATTCTGGTGCCGATCCTGACCTCACCTTACTGGCCCGGACGGCCAGAACTGAAGCGACCGTTCATGACGGTTCCCTATGTGTTGATCGTGCTGTGGGACATTGTGGTCGCCTCTATCCAGGTGGCGCAGATCGTGCTGTTCAAACCACGCGACCAGATCCACTCGCAATGGATTCTGGTGCCGCTGGAACTGACCTCGCCCGAGGCGATTACCGTTCTGGCCGGGACAATAACGATGACCCCCGGCACCGTCTCTGCCCTGCTGGCGGCGGACGGGGCCAGTCTGCTGGTGCACTGCCTGCACACGGATGACCCCGACGGCGTGCGCGATGAGATCAAGACCCGCTACGAGGCCCGGCTGAAGGAGATTTTTGGATGATCACCTACGCGCTTTACTTCACCATGGGGTGTTTCGGGCTGGGCCTGTTGTTCAACCTCTGGCTGGTGATCCGTGGCCCCGGTCAGGCGGACCGGGTTCTGGCTCTGGACACGATGGTCATCAACGTGATCGCGCTGCTGGTCTGCTACGGCATCCTGCAAGGCACGGCAGTCTATTTCGAGGCGTCGATGCTGGTGGCCATGGTCGGCTTTGTCTCGACCGTCGCCTATTGCCGCTTTCTGCTGCGGGGGGACATCATCGAATGACAGAGGCTCCGATGCTGGTAGAAATCGTCGTTTCGTTCTTTCTGGTCGTTGGCGGTGCCTTTGGCCTGATCGGGTCGCTGGGTCTGCTGAAACTCACTGACACGATGCAGCGCCTGCACGCGCCGACCAAGGCGACAACACTGGGTGTGGGCGGCGTGCTGATCGCCTCGATGCTCTTTATGCTGCTGGTGAAAGAGCACCTGTCCTTTCACGAGTTCATGATCACGCTGTTCCTGTTCCTGACTGCGCCGATCGCGACCCTTTTCATCGCGCAGACGCATATTTTGATGAATCTCAAGCGCAGTGACCTGCCCGACACCGGACGAGAGCATAGCTGGTCGATCTATGACGACCCACCGGAACAGGACCCTTCCCCGGAAGACAAGCCAGCCGAAAGCTGAACAGCCAACCCAGAAGACCAAAAAAGCCCGCCGAGTTTCCCCGGCGGGCTTTTTCATGTCGATGTCACCGGCTTAACCGATGATCGCGTTCAACGTGGCCGAGGGGCGCATCACGGATGCGGTTTTGCCAGCATCGCCGTGGTAGTAGCCGCCCAGATCGGCGGGCTTGCCTTGCGCGGCTGCCAGTTCGGACACGATGGCCGCTTCGCCCTCTGCCAGCGCCTTGGCGATGGGTGCGAAATGTGCGGCCAGTTCCGCGTCGTCGGACTGTGCGGCCAGCGCGTCGGCCCAATAGCGGGCAAACCAGTAGTGGCTGTCGCGGTTGTCCGGCTCTCCGACCTTGCGGCTGGGGCTGTGGCCGTTGTCGAGGATGCCCTGCGTCGCGGTCTCGACCGCGTCACCCAGCACCTTTGCCTTGGCATTGCCGCGCGCATCGGCAAGGAACTTGAAACTTTCGCCAAGGGCGCAGAACTCGCCAAGGCTGTCCCAGCGCAGGTGGTTTTCTTCGACCAGCTGCTGCACGTGCTTGGGGGCAGAGCCGCCCGCGCCGGTCTCGAACAGACCGCCGCCGTTCATCAGCTTGACGATGGACAGCATCTTGGCGCTGGTCGCCAGTTCGAGGATCGGGAACAGGTCGGTCAGGTAGTCACGCAGCACGTTGCCGGTGATCGCGATGGTGTTCTCACCCTTGGTGATCGTTTCCAGCGACGCGCGGGTTGCCTCACGCGGGGCCATGATCTCGAACTTGTCGGCCACGCCTTTGGCCTCAAGGATCGGTTTGACCATGGCGATCAGCTGCGCATCGTGCGCGCGGTTAGCATCCAGCCAGAAGATCGAGCGATAGCCGGTCGCTTTCTGCCGTTCGATTGCCAGATTTACCCAGTCCTCGATCGGTGCCTTGCGGGCCGAGGCCGAGCGCCAGATATCGCCTGCTTCGACCTTGTGGGAATGCAGAACGGTGCCATCGTCGAGGATCATCTTGACGGTGCCGTTTGCCGGGATTTCGAAGGTGGTCGGGTGGCTGCCGTATTCCTCGGCCTTCTGCGCCATCAGGCCAAGGTTCTGGACCGTACCGGCGGTGGCGGGGTTCAGCTTGCCGTTGGCTTTGAAGAACTCGATCGCCTCATCGTAGACCGGCGCATAACAGTTGTCGGGGATGACGCAGGTGGTGTCGCCCTCTTTGCCGTCCGGCCCCCAGCCCTTGCCGCCTGCGCGGATCAATGCGGGCATCGAGGCGTCGATGATCACGTCCGAGGGGACATGCAGGTTGGTGATCCCTTTGTCGCTGTCGACCATGTACATTGGCGGGCGCGCGGCGCGAACCTCTTCGATGGCGGCCGTGATCTCTGCGTTGTCCTTGACACGGTTCAGCAGGTCGCCAAGGCCCGAATTCGGGTTGACGCCCAGCGCCTTCATTTCGTCGCCGTACTTTTCAAACACCGGCGCCAGCCATGCCTTGACCGCGTGACCAAAGATGATCGGGTCAGAGACCTTCATCATGGTGGCCTTCATGTGCAGCGAGAATAGCGTGCCGTCGGCTTTCACCTTCTCGATTTCCTCGGCGAGGAAGGTATCCAACACCGATGCCGACATGAAGGTCGCGTCAACGACAGTACCTTCGGGGTAGGACACGCCCTCTTTCAGCACGGTCTTACCCTCGGCCGTTTCCAGCACGATTTTGGCGGTCGCTGCCTTGGGCAGCGTGGCCGAGACTTCGTTGGCAAAGAAATCATCGCCGGGCATCGAGGCAACGCGCGTCTTGCTGTCGGCAGTCCATTCCCCCATGCGGTGCGGGTTGGCTTGGGCGAATTTCTTGACCGCACCGGCGGCGCGACGGTCAGAGTTGCCTTCGCGCAGCACCGGGTTCACGGCGGACCCTTTCAGGGTGTCGTATTTCGCGCGGACAGCTTTTTCTTCGTCCGTCGACGGTGCCTCGGGGTAGTCGGGCAGCGCGTAGCCCTGCGATTGCAGTTCCTTGACGGCGGCAACCAGTTGCGGAACCGAGGCCGAGATGTTCGGCAGCTTGATCACGTTCGCCTCGGGCGTTTTGACCAGCTCGCCCAGTGCGGCCAGATCGTCGGACTGGCGCTGAGCCTCGGTCAGAACCTCGGGGAAGGTCGCGATGATACGACCGGCAAGGCTGATGTCCTTGGTGCCGACTGACACGCCCGCAGCCGTGGCGAATTTCTGAATGATCGGCAGCAGCGAGGCAGACGCCAGTTCCGGCGCTTCGTCAACCTTGGTGTAGATGATGTCGGGAGTCGAATCAGACATGTGTCCGGCCTTTCTGAATATGGGGGCGGGTTTGGCCCCTCCTTAGGCCAAGCAGGCCGTCGCGTCTACAGTATGCAGATGTATACAGTGTCGCATTGCGTCGGTTTTCACAGAACCCGGGCGGACCCGCCATTTGACGGCGATGCGCCCTTTGCGCCCTTCGGGTATGACGGCTCCGCACCACTCCTGCCCTGTCCAGTGCCAAAGCCCTTGGCCCGCACCATCACCTATCCCTCGGCCACACAATCCGCAAAGAATTGCATGTGCCCATTTTCGTCCTTCTCTTGGACGAGGCCGTGGATGTCCGTCTCAAACCCCGGACATTCCCGCGCGAAGGTTCGGTTGAACTTGAGGTATTCGACGATCTTCTTGTTGAAGACCTCGCCGGGGATCAGCAGCGGAATTCCCGGCGGATAGGGGGTGACAAGGCTGGTGGTGATGCGCCCCTCAAGATCATCAATCGGCACCCGCTGGGTGGACCGCGCCGCGATGTGCGAAAACGCATCGGTGGGTTTCATCGCCGGCGTCAGATCGCTGAGGTACATTTCGGTCGACAGGATCGCGACGCCGTATTTCGCATAGAGCGAATGCACATGCTGGCACAGATCGCGCAGGCCCATACCCTCATAATGCGGATGTTTGGCGCAGAACTCTGGCATGCAGCGCCACATGCGCCGGTTCTTGTCGTAGTCATCCTTGAACTGTTGCAACTCTGTCAGCAGCGAGTTCCAGCGCCCCTTGGTGATCCCGATAGTGAACATGATGAAAAAGCTGTAGAGGCCGGTTTTTTCAACCACGACACCGTGCTCGGCCAGATACTTGGTGACAATCGAGGCCGGAATGCCGGTCTCTTCAAACCGTCCGTCAAGGTTCAGCCCCGGCGTGATCACCGTGGATTTGATCGGGTCCAGCATGTTGAAACCGGGTGCCATGTCGCCAAAGGCGTGCCAGGATTCTTCCCCGTCTGAGGACTGCATCCCGTCGGCATCGGTTTTCTTCAGCACCCAGTTGCCGGGGTCGTCAACGCCCTCTTCGTCCAGTTCGTCCGGTCCCCAGACCTGAAACCACCAGTCATCCGCGCCGTATTCGTCATCGACCTTGCGCATGGCGCGGCGGAAATCGAGCGACTCGAGGATGCTTTCCTCAACCAACGCGCGGCCACCCGGGGGCTCCATCATCGCCGCCGCCACATCGCAACTGGCAATGATGCTGTATTGCGGGCTGGTGCTGGTGTGCATCAGATACGCCTCGTTAAAGAGGTGGCGATCCAGCTTGGTATCCTGACTGTCCTGCACCAAAACATGGCTGGCCTGACTGATCCCGGCGAGCAGTTTGTGAATGGATTGCGTGGCATAGGTCACGGAATGGCTGGGCCGCTCGCGCCTGCGCCCCATCGCGTGGAAATTGCCATAGAACGGGTGAAAGGCGGCGTGCGGCAGCCATGCCTCATCGAAATGCAGGTTCTCGACGTAGCCGTCCAGCAGTTCCTTGATGGTCTCTGTGTTGTACAGAACACCGTCATAAGTGGATTGCGTCAGGGTGATGATGCGCGGTTTGACGGTATCGGCATCCACATGCGCCAGCAGCGGGTTGGCGCGGATCTTGTCCTTGATCGCCTCGATCTGGAACTCGGACTTCGGGATCGGGCCGATGATGCCATAGTGGTTGCGCGTCGGCTTCATGAAGACGGGGATGGCCCCGGTCATGATGATGCTGTGCAGGATGGATTTGTGACAGTTGCGGTCCACCACCACTACATCGCCGGGCGCGACGGTGTGATGCCAGACCATCTTGTTAGAGGTGCTGGTGCCATTGGTCACGAAGAAGCAGTGGTCGGCGTTAAAGATGCGGGCAGCATTGCGTTCGGACGCGCCGATGGCGCCGTTGTGGTCCAGCAGTTGGCCCAGCTCCTCGACAGAGTTGCACACATCCGCGCGCAGCATGTTTTCACCGTAGAACTGGTGATACATCTGGCCAATGGGGCTCTTCAGAAAGGCCACGCCACCGGAATGCCCCGGACAATGCCACGAGTATGAGCCGTCTTCGGCGTAGTCCAGCAGAGCCTTGAAGAACGGCGGCTGGATGCCTTCTAGATAGGCCTTGGCGTCGCGGATGATGTGGCGGGCGACAAACTCGGGCGTGTCCTCGAACATGTGGATAAATCCGTGCAGCTCACGCAGGATGTCATTCGGCAAATGGCGGCTGGTCTTGGTTTCCCCGTAAATATAGATCGGCACGTCGGCGTTTTTCCATCGCACTTCCTCGATGAAGTCGCGCAGGTTGACGACCGCTGGGTCAAGGTCGGGACCGGGGGTAAATTCCTCATCGTCGATGGACAGGACAAAGGCACTGGCGCGCGATTGCTGCTGTGCGAACTGCGACAGATCCCCGTAGCTGGTTGTGCCCAGCACCTCAAAGCCTTCGGCCTCAATGGCCTCGGCCACGGCGCGGATGCCAAGGCCAGAGGAGTTGTCAGAACGGAAGTCCTCGTCGATGATGACGATCGGAAAGCGAAATTTCATGGAACACTCCGATAGGGAAACAGGGGGTCGCCTCTTGCAGGCCGATCCTGCGCACCACCAAGTCCCCGCTTTGGTCCCCGTGGTGCAGAACATACAGCCTGAACTGTTCTCAATTGATTTGAGGGCCGTCAAGGGCCGCTTGCCGCATGGCCCGGCTGTTTTCCGGTTTGGCGTCGGCCTTGGGCGGTTGCGCGCCTGCCCGGAAACCTACCCGGTTCGGGCGACCCCTTCTAAGACCTTAGGACAGGTTCGCGGGTCATGGCGCTTTGCTAGGATCGAATGGTATACCAGCAAGGGACAGGTCCATGGGGAGCAGAGTAATGCCACAGAGTGAGCCTCAACGGCATTTCGCGTCCGCGCTGATCGTCGATGACCACCCGTTGTTCTGCGATGCGCTGGCGATGACGCTCAAGACCGTGGCCGGGATCGAGGAGATCGAGACCGCCAGCCTGTTGTCCGATGCGCTGGACGCGCTGGCCGAAGGCGCCGCCCCGGATGTGATCGTGCTGGATCTCAACTTGCCTGACGTGAATGGCCTTGACGGGTTGATCCGGCTCAGGACGGCCGCCGGTGCGACGCCGCTGGTTGTGGTGTCCTCGATGGCCGATAACCGCATGGTCAGTTCGGTAATGCGCGCAGGGGCGAATGGGTTTGTCCCCAAGCACAGCCAACGGGGCGTCTTTCGGCAGGCCTTTGATGCGCTGGCGCGGGATGAGGTGTTCCTGCCAGAGGGGTTTGTCGATGTGGCCGATGCCGGACATCCCGCCAATGCAGGTGAGGACGCGGTGGCGCGTCTGTCCACCCTGACAAACCAGCAGGCGCGCATTCTACAATTGATCTGCGAAGGCAAACTGAACAAACAGATCGCCTATGACCTGTCCATTGCCGAAACCACGGTCAAGGCACATGTCACCGCCATCATGCGCAAGCTGGGGGTCCAGAGCCGCACGCAGGCGGTTCTCATCGCGGGCGAGGCCAGCTTTTCGAACCTCTTGCCAAAGAGCGCGGACACTCCGTAGTCTGTTACAAAACAATAACAGACAACATGGGGAGGAGACCCGATGGACGGACCGCCCTCTCCGTCTGCGGGAGGTGTCGAAAGTGACGCCGTTCTGCGGACTGCCTGCGTCGAATGGGACGCGCCTGACCTGATCGACCAGTTGGAAAAAGGGTTAGGCCAAGGGCCTTTTGCCTTGGTTATGATCTTTTGCAGCCCGTCGGCGGGGTTTCAGAAGCTGATCCGTCAGGCCCAAAGCCGGTTTGGCGCGGCCCCGGTCATGGCCTGCACCACTGCCGGCGAGATCGCCATGGGTGGCGGCTATGCCGAGGATTCGGTGGTGGCCATCGCCTTGCCCGAAGACTGCTTTGAGGCCGAGGTACTGCTATTCGACGATCTCGAAGACCTGCCCGGCCACGAATTGACACAACAGACAATCCGCGCCCGCGCGGCGCTGTCGCAGCGGGCCGCCGAGATGGAGCAGGAGTTTGCCTTTCTCATGGTTGACGGGCTGTCGATGCAGGAGGATCGGCTGGCCTCGGCCCTGACGGCCGGTCTGGGACCGACGCAGTTGTTTGGTGGCTCGGCGGGTGATGGCATCCGGTTTGAACACACCTTCGTGGCGCTGGACGGGGTGTGCCATGAAAAGGCGGCCGTTCTGGCACTGGTGCGTAGCCGCTGCCGCCTGCGGGTGTTCAGCGTGAACCATTTCACGCCAACTGAGTTGCGGATGGTGGTGACGCGCGCCGATCCTTCGCGCCGGCTGGTCTATGAGATCAACGCCGAACCTGCCGCGCGGGAACTGGGCCGTCTGCTGGGCAAGGACCCGAACCAGATCGACACCTTCACCTTTGCCGACAACCCGATGGTGGTGCGTCTCGGCGGCAGCCACCACGTCCGCGCCATCAAGAGGGTGACAGACGGCGGCGCACTGGAGTTCTTTTCGGCCATCGACGAGGGGTTGGTGCTGACGCTGGCAGAAGCGGCGCATATCGTCGACCACCTTGACCAGCAACTTGCCGCGTTGGCCAGGGGCGCCCCACCGGTTGCGATCCTCGCCTGCGATTGCATCCTGCGCCGGATCGAGGCAGAGAAAAAACAGCTCAAACGCCCGCTGAATGAGGTTCTGGCGCGGCACCGCGTCACCGGATTTTCCACTTATGGTGAGCAGATCAACGGCATGCACGTCAACCAGACCATGACCGGCGTCGCCTTTTACGCACCCGAGGTCCCGTGCAAGGACAAATGACCCATTACCTGATCAACCCGGCAGACCCGGTCGAGCGGCAGAACGAAAAGCTGTTGCAGATCAGCGAGGCGCTGATGCGCCGGGTCGAACAGGACACCGATCAGAACGGCGCGGCCTACGCCCAGTTCGAACGCGCCGCCATGCTGGAGGATCAGGTGCGCCAGCGCACCCGCGATCTGGAATACACGCTGGACCTGCTGAACCAGTCCAACGCGGCACTGGCCCGCGCCAAACACGAGGCGGAACACGCGCGCAAGAACCTCGCCAATGCGATCGAAGCGGTGCAAGAAGGCTTTGGCCTGTTCGACCGCGACGACCGGCTGGTGATGTGGAACAGCCGATTCAGCCTGCCGCTGCATGACGTCCAGCCGCGTTTGACCGAAGGACTGCCGTTTGACAGTTATGTGCAGGCCGTCAGCGAGAGCCGGTTCCTGCAACTGCCGCAGATCGTGACCCCGGAACAATGGGCCGAACAGCGCCTGAAGCGGCACAAGGACCTGCACGCGATATTCAACGTAAGCCTGATATGGGACCGCTGGTTGCAGGTGAGCGAGCATCGCACGCCCGACGGCGGGACCGTGGTGTTGCAGACCGACGTGACCGACATCATGCGGCTGGAACGGCAGGAGCGCGGCAAACTGCTGGACAGTCAGGCGCGGATGCTGCGGGCGACGCTGGATCACCTTGATCAGGGGGTTTGCATTTTTGATGCGGATGCCCGGTTGGTTGGCTGGAACGACCGGATCGGCGAGATGCTGTCGGTGCCGATCTCCTCGCTGCGACTGGGGGTGGATTTCGACCGGTTGGTGGATCAGCTGGAACAGCGATTCGATGCGGATACCAAGGGCTCCGAAAGCCTGCGGGTCTGGGCGCATCAGGCTCAGGGTCGCCGTCCCCTGCGGTTTGAGATCCGCGCCGAGCCGGACACCACGCTGGATGTCTTTGCGCAGGAAATGCCCGACCGTGGCTTTGTGATTTCCTTCACCGATGTGTCGGTCGAGCGACAGGCCGCGCGGGCACTGGCCGAGGCCAACGAACTGCTGGAACGGCGGGTGATGGAACGCACGCTGGAACTCGAGGACGCGCTGGTTACGGCGGAACGGGCCAATGCATCCAAATCGCGCTTCGTCGCTGCCGCCAGCCATGACCTGTTGCAACCGTTGTCAGCTGCCAAGCTTTATGTCTCGGCCATCTCCGAAAGCGGCGAGGGCGGTGAGACGGTGCAGGCAGCCGACAAAGCGCTGAGCGCGCTGGGCAGCGTCGAGAATATCATCGACGCGCTGCTGGATATCTCCAAGCTGGATTCAGGCGCGGCCAGTCTGGACATCACGGCGGTGTCGGTGCGCCAGTTGCTGACCGCCTTGCGTGATGAATTTGCGCCAATGGCCGCGCTCAAGGGGTTGGACCTGCGCATTCTCCCGGCCACCGGCAGCGTGGCCAGCGACCCCGGCTTTCTGCGTCGTATCCTGCAGAACCTGATTGCCAATGCCATCCGCTATACCCCAACCGGCCGCGTGCTGGTCGGCACCCGGCGACAAGGCAGTTCGCTGCGGTTCGAGGTCTGGGACACCGGTCCGGGGATCGCCGAGGCCGACCAAGAGAGGATTTTCCGCGAGTTCGAACGGCTGGACCGCAACAGCAGCGTGAACGAGGGGCTGGGGCTGGGCCTTGCCATCGTGGAACGCGCCTGTGCCCAGTTGCGGCATCCGCTGGGCGTGCAATCCGAATTGGGGCGCGGCACACGGTTCTTTTTCAGCGCCCAACGGGTGAACGGTCCGAACGAGGTGCCAACGTTAAAGAAAAGCCCCGCAGCCCGTCAGCGGTTGCGCGACACCGGGTTGATCGTCCTCTTGGTCGAGAATGACAATGAGTTACGCCGCGCGTTGGGTCTGCTGATCGAACGCTGGGGCGGCAGCGTGTTGGACGCCGCCAGCGTCGAAGAAGCCCGCGAGATGTTGCATGAACTGGGTATCCTGCCTGACGCCCTGCTGGTCGATTACAACCTTGGCGAAGGCAAACAGGACGGTCTGGCGATGGTTCGGCAATTGCGCGCGCGGGACAGTCATTTGCCAGCGCGGGTCATGTCGGCGAACCGATCCAACGACCTGCGCCAGTTGTGCGATGCCGCGCAGGTCGAATTGATGACCAAGCCGATCAACACAGAGGACCTCGAGTCGTTTCTCTATGGCGCCGCGCTTGGCACCCTGACAACGCGTTGAGCAGCGCGGGCAGGCCAGGCTGGCCGCCCGCGTGACCGCTTATTCCAACGAAACCACCTGACCCGCCGCCAGACCAATCCGGGCATCGCTGACCAACAACCGGCCAGAGGCCGCAGGAATGCGCGCTATCGTCTGCCGCATCCCGGTTTGCAGGATCTCGACCGCTACCTCTTCCAGCATCAGGCCCTCTTCGTTCACAAGGTAGACCGTGTCGCCACTGGTCAGGGCGGCGGTGGGAATTTCAAAGGTGTCCTCGCCCGCGCCAACCATCGCCTCTACCTCGACCGCCTCGTTCAGGAACAGACCGGGGGCACAGCTTTCGTCGACCTCGATGGTTGCCTTGACGAACTGGTTTTCCAGATCGGCCTCGGTGTCGAACCGGGTGATCGTGCCGCCGCAGGTCTGGTCGTTGACGCGGGTGATGCGCACCTCTGACCCTTCGGCAATGCCGTTCGGGCCGCTTGTCGACAGGCGGCGAATAAGGATGAAGACATCGACCGACTTCTGGCTGGGCGCATAGATTTGTGCCGCGCGTTCGCCTTCTTGGACGCAGTCGCCGACGTTGGTTTCGAACCCTACCAGGACCCCGTCGATAGGGGCGGTGAGCACCAGCATGTCATGGTTGAGCTGCGCGGTTTGCAGGTCGAGCTGACCGATTTCCAGCGCAATCTCGGCACGACGCTTTGCGGCGCGGGCGGTGGCGATGGCCTCTTGCGCGCGATCCGCGGCAAAGCGGGCCTCCATGAACCGCCGCTCGACCCCCTCCATCGTGGTCTCGTTGATCAGGCCACGGCCCAGCATGGTGCTGTTGCGTTCAAACTCGGCGGTGGTCAGGTCCAGTTCCTGTTGCCGGCGTTTGTCGTCGGCGGCAGCGGACAGGATGTCCAGTTCCCGCTCTTCGACCTGCGCCCCCAGTTCGGCAAGCCGGGATTCGGCGGTGCGCAGCGCCAGCAGCGACCGCTTGCCATCCAGCCGCACCAGCACCTGACCCGCGCTGGCGACCCGCTCCCGCTTGGCCTGATCCGAGACTTCGACGACGCAGCCGCGCGCCTCATAGGACAAACCGACCATGCCGGTGGCCTGCACCGTGCCAAAGAAGGTGTCGGTGGTCACGGTCTTTTGCGCCTGTAGCCGCAGTGTGTCGACCGCTACGGGCGAATCCTGCGCGATGCTTGCCACGGGCAGCATCAGTGACACGGCAAGAACCCCGCCCAGCCAGCCGCGTTGGATGTCTTTGGTCATCCTAAATCCTCTTTTCCCTGTTGCGGGCCGCGCCTTGGTATTGGTTCCGCTCGCGCCTGACCCATGCGGGGCTGAAATTAGCCCATCCGGCGTGATTGTCGCGGATTCTCCGTCGATTTCCAGTGCCGAGTGACCAGACATGGTCACGTTTCAGAGGGGATCGCGCGCACCACGTCCGTCACGCTGCCGTCGCGGTATTCACTAACGGCCACGACGCGCCCCTCTGCGCGCGGCGGCGTCGAGCGGGTTGCGGCCTGTTCGGCCTCGGCCACAAGGTCGGCGATTTGGCGCACACGCAGGCCCGCGTCTTGCAGGCGGCGGGCAAGGTCGGTCCGCGCCGGGTTCACCGCCAGCCCGGCCTCTGTCACCACCACGTCGATGGTCGCGCCGGGGGTGGTCAAGGTGCCAACCTGCGGCACGAGTTTTGCGAAACCGGCGGCGGTGAGACGGGTAGTAACGATGGCCAGCTTTGCCCCTGCGGCGGTGTCCGCATGACCGCCCGATCCGCCAATGATGATGCCGCCCGCGCGGGTGGTAACATTGACGTTGAACCCCAAATCCACCTCTGCCGCGCCCAGTACAACCGCATCCACGCGGTCCACCACAGCGCCGCCCACATGAGGACCGGCATAAGCCGCAGCGGACATGCTTTGGTGCCTCGGGTCGTCGCGGTATGAGCGGACAGCCTCCAGATCGAAGCACTGCACATCCAGAAGCGCGCGAAACAGCCCCGCGTTCAGCATCTGCACATGAAACCCCGTGATCCCTCCAGAACAAAAACTGCCGGTGACGCCGCGCGCCGCCATTTCGCGTCCCACCGCCGCCGCCGTGGCCAGCGATGCGCCCCCCGCCCCGGTCTGGAAGGAAAACCCCTCACCCAGCAAACCGCTGGCGGCGATGACCTGCGCGGCGGTCTCGGCGATGGACAGGCTGACCGCATCGCTGGCGGGCCGGGTTGTGCCAGAGGCGATCCCGGCGGGGTCACCGATTTGCGCAACCTGCACCACATGATCCACCTGCGTCTGCGGGATGTCGATGGCGGGCACCGGATAGGGCATCAGCGTGTCGGTCACGGCGATGGTGTGGCGGGCCACGGCCACATCGACCATCGGATAACCCAGCGTACCGCAGGCCGTGGGCCCGACGCTGCCGGACAGATTGCCCATGTCATCTGCCGCCGGGGCGGCGACAAACGCCACGTCGATGGGCAATTCTCGCAGACCAAGCGCCCGCGCCCGGCCCCCGTGGGTTTGCAGGGTCACCGGGTTGGGCAGTAGCCCGCGAGAGATCGCCTCGCCCACCGGCCCGGAAACGAAAGCGGTCGAGATCCGGCTGACGGTGCCATTGCGGATGTGATCGACCAACGGCGCATGAACCGGGAAGATCGAGCTGGCCGCGACGTGCAGATCCCGCAGGCCGCGCCGCGCCAGCGCCGCCATCACCATGTTCAGCACATCGTCGCCATTGCGCAGGTGGTGGTGAAAAGAGACCGTCGCCCCGTCGCGCAAATCACAGGCCGCGATGGCCGCGTCGAGATCAGGCAGGCGTTTGGACCGCTGCGCACCCTGTTTACCTGTCGCGTGATGGGGGCGCAGTGGGCCATAGCCGAGGATGTCAGCAGGCAGATCGGGCATCGGGGTCTTTCGTTTTGTGGCGCTTTACGGTGCGCGGCTTTGCGATACTCTCTGCCACGCCCCCCCGACCTGCAACAGGAGCCAACCGATGACCCCGCACCGCGTCCCCGAAGCCGTCTTTCACACCCGTGTCCGCAACGCCGCACTGGGCGGTGACAACCCCTACGAATGGCGGCAAGTGACCAGCGATGAGGTGTTTGGCGGGCGGCGGGTGGTGCTGTTCGCGCTGCCGGGGGCGTTCACGCCTGCCTGCTCTGAAACCCACCTGCCGGGATATGAGCGGGCGATTGACGCCTTCCACACTCTTGGCATCGACGAGGTTCTCTGCCTGTCGGTCAACGACGCCTTTGTCGTACATCAATGGGCGCGGGCGCAAGGGGTCGAAAGAGTGCGGATGCTGCCCGATGGCAACGCCGAGTTTACCCGCAAGATGGGGATGCTGGTGGACCGGTCCGCGCAGGGGATGGGCATGCGCAGCTGGCGCTATTCGATGCTGGTAGAGGACTCGGCGATTAACGCGCTGTTTGCGGAACCGGGGCTGCGCGACAATCCCCCCGGCGTGCCGGTCACGGTGTCGGCGGCCGAAACCATGCTGGAGCATCTGCGTGGCACGGGCTGAACCAAAGACCGCGGTCAGACGCCCAGATCGTTCTCAAGTTGCTGGATCGTGACGCCCAGCACTGTCAGCGTATCGCCGTTGCCAAAGTCAAAACCCACGTTGCCACCGACCTCTGCCGGCGACAGCATTTACCGGAAAGGAAATTGCTGTCCGATTTGATGATGGCCAGATCGCCAGTCTGGACGCTCAGACTGGCCAGCGTCGGATTGAAAAGGTTGAGAATACATTCCGTGATGAATGGCACAATGAGACCCTGACCAATGCCGAAGACATAACGGATGCTTTGCGCGCTGTTGCAGCCTGCGCCAAACCCCGCCGCTGCAACAAGGGAAAGCCGGGGCCAAGGCCGGTAAAACGAAACAGGCCCTGCCAAAATGACAGGGCCTGTTCAGATTGGTCTGGCGTCAGCCGTAAACCAGTTGTGGCAACCAGGTGATGATTTCTGGAAAGAGCATACACAGGACCAGCCCCAACACCTGCAGCGCAAGGAAAGGCAGCGCCGACTTGAAGATATCGGTCATCGGGATGTGATCCGGCGCCACGCCGCGCAGGTAGAACAGCGCGTAGCCAAAGGGCGGCGACAGGAACGACATCTGCATGTTCACCAGATAAAGAACACCGAACCACAGAACCAGATCCTCGGGGTTGTTCAATCCAAAGGCCGCAGCCCCCAGCGCCTTGATGATCGGCACAAAGATCGGCACGCACAAAAGCAGGATGCCGACCCAGTCAAGGAACATCCCCAGCACCACCAGCAGGATCTGCATCAGGATCAGGATACCCCATGGGCCAAGCCCCGTTGCCGCCAGCGCATCCTGCACAAACTGCTGACCGCCCTCCAGCACGTAGAGCCCGACAAAGATCGTCGCGCCGAACATGATCCAGATGACCATCGCGCTGGCCTTGAGCGTGGTGGTGCAGGCCTCACGCACCGTGGGCCAGTCCAGCTTGCGGTGAATGGCGGCCACGATGAAGGCCCCGAAGGTGCCGATGCCCGCTGCCTCGACCGGGGTGGCGACGCCGGTAAAGATGATGCCAAGAACCACGACAACCAGCGTGATGGGCGCGGCCATCTTGCCTACAAGCTTTACCTTTTCGGCGTTTGAGATGCGTTCCTCGACCGGGATAGCCGGGCCGAGAACCGGATTGATGTAGCAGCGGATAGAGACATAGCCGATATACATGCCCGACAGCATCAGGCCGGGAATGACCGCGCCGATGAACAGTTCACCCACCGATTGTTCAGCCACAACCGCGTAGATGATCGCCAAGATCGACGGCGGAATCAGGATGCCCAACGTGCCACCCGCCATGATCGAGCCCATTGCGATCTTGGGATCGTAGTGGCGTTTCAGCATGGCCGGCAGGGCGATGATCCCCATGGTCACAACCGCTGCCCCGATCACGCCCACCATGGCCGCAAGGATCGTCGAGGCGATGATCGTGGCCGAGGCCAGACCGCCCTTCACCCCGCCGAGGACCTTGTAGATCACATCGAACATGTCGTTGATGATCCCTGCCCTTTCGAGCATCGCCGCCATGAAGATGAACAGCGGGATCGCCGAGAGCTGATAGTTGGTCATCAGCGGGAAGATCCGGCTGGGCACGATGTTCAGCGCCCGGGCATCGCCCAGTACGAAGAGGAACACACAGGCCAGCCCCCCGGTGACAAAGGCCAGTGGCAGGCCCGCCATGAGCAGCGCCAGAAGGCTGCCGAACATGATAAGTGTCAGCCACTCAATTCCAATTTCTATTCCCATGCCTCAGTTCCCCCGCGCGATTTCACGGATGTCTTTTGAGACCTTCGAGACGCCTTGCAGCACCAGCAAAAGTCCACCTATCACCATGACCCATTTCATCGGCCACAACGGAACCTCCCATTCGTTAAAGCTGATCTCGCCCCAGCGGACGTTCGGGTCGGTCCATTGGCTCAGGCCAAAGCCTGCAAACATCTCTCCAAGACTGATTTCGCCACGCGCCCAGTCGGACACGATGGAGTTGCCAGACGGCACCGCGACGGCGTCCATTGCAAAAATCCACGAGGTGACCAGCAAAGTGCCCGCAAAGATGAAGAAAAAGATCGAAGTCAGCAGATCGACCCATGCCTTTTTCGGCTTGGTCAGCGGTGCGTAGAAGATGTCCACGCGGACATGGCTTTCGGTCATCATCGCGTAGGCCCCGGCGATCAGGTATTGCATCCCGAACATCAGGTACATCGCCTCATGCGCCCAGTTGGTCGGCGAACCGAAGACATAGCGCGCGATGACCTCGTAGTAGTAGACAAAGACCGCGATCACCGCCCAGTAGGCGACGAACTCTCCGCAAAACAGCGACAGCCGGTCGATCCAGTTTTCCGCATAGTCGCGGTCATGCTTTGGTCCCTCTTCGGCCTCTGCGGCGCGCAGGGCCTTTTCGGCCTCGGTCATTTCCTCATGCGCAGGTAGGTTGTCGTTGGCACGACGCACCATGCCCGGCAGCAGGACAAAGTCGATCAGCAGCAGCGCGATGATGGCATAAAGCGCATAGCCTGCCGCATTGTCCCAATTCGCGCGCGTGGCGGCGGCCTGATCGCGCAACGGTTTTGCCTCGATCAATGTGGCGCGCGCCTCTGTCAGGCGCTCTTCGCCTTTGGTGACGGTGTCCTGCGCGCGTTGCAGGCGCTTTTCGGCGCTGCGCCTGGCAAAACTGCCCTCTTCGGCGGCGTCGATGGCGGCCTGCATGTCAGACAGTCCGGCGCGGGCATCGGTGACGCGGCCCTCTTCGCGGTCGACCACGCGTTGCGCCACACGCAACTGGTTTTCGTAGCCCGACAAGATGGTGCGCGCGTCGTGTGTTTGCCCATTGGCGTAGAGCACGAACAGGAAGATGGGGATGTAGACCAGCCCCAACATGCTTTTGAGATAGAAACGGTGCAGCCCGATGATCCCGCCGGTGACGGCGATCATGTAAGCCAATGGCAGGGTATAGCGTTTCTCGGCCTTCTGGGGGCGGCGCGACAGAACCATCGCGACGAGGGGAAAGACGATCAGACCCACCCAGTAGAGCCAATGAGGCAGCGTGAAGCTGAGACTCGGCATTTGCGGTCCTTGCAGATTGGAGTCGTATGAAAGCGCCCGGCGCACATGGCGCCGGGCGAAAGAAGCGGTCCTGAGAGCCCGGTCAGAGCTTAAGCTCAAGACCTTGCGTCAGGGCCGGATCGACATAGCCCAGCGAGCCGGACATCATGTAATCCAACTGGATCTTGAACACGCGCGCGGCCTGCGGGTCGCGGTTGGCGTAGTCGAACCAGATCGGAACGGCGACCTCTGTCATCAGTTCCACATCGTCCTGCGTCAGTCGTGTAACCTCGGTGCCGTCGGCCTCGAACTTGCCCCAGGCCTCTTGGTCGGCGGCCTGAATTGCGGCGTGGTGCATGTCGGAGTAGACGTGCGTTTCCATCTCGACGAACTGCTGCATCTGCGGCGACAGGGCGTCCCACGCGGCCTTGCCCACGGTGATGTCCATGATGTCGACCGGCTGGTACAGCGACATGAAGCCCGGTGGGCCCATGACGATGTAATCCGTAACCTGACTGAAGCCGAGCGCGTAGTTCACCGCCGGACCCACATAGTCGGCCACGTCGATGGTGCCTTTTTCCAACGCCGGGAAGATTTCCGAACCGGGCAGAACCGTGGTCTCGGCACCGATCTGGGTAAAGATTTCCGCGACCATACCGCCGGGCAGTCGCATCTTGCGGCCCGCGAAATCGTCGATCGACCGGATCGGCACCTTAGAGTGAATGATGTTCGGGCCGTGGTGGACCGGGCCGACGAAATGCATACCTTGGGCCGCGTACAATTCGCGCGCGATGTCGATACCGCCGAGGCCATAGTAAAAGACGTCGAATTCATGCGGATTGCGCAGACCCAGCGGGATCGAGGTCAGGAAAGTTGCCGCGGGGATGATGCCCTGCGCGTAAATGGTAAAGGGGTTCACCGCGTCCAGAACGCCGTTCTTGACCGCGTCGAACAACTGAAAGTCGCCGACGACATCATTGGCGCCGAAGGGCTGGAACGCCAGTTCCCCGCCGGTCTTTTCCTCGATGGTCGCGCACCAGTCCTTGAAAATCTGCAATCCGGCGCCGCCGGGCCAGCTGGTCTGGATCTTCCAGGTCTTGGTGTGGCTCGCCGCTCCGGCGATATGCGGAGCCGCCAGCGTTGCTGCCCCGGCACCTGCCAAAGTACGCAGCGCGGCGCGCCGCGTCGTGATCTTGTTTGTCATGTCAGTCCTCCCGTGACTTCAGGGATTCCCGGGGTTCAAACCTCGGGTTGCCCTAGAGACACTTTAAGGCATGCATTCCAAATTGGTAATATTTTATTTCCGTTATCGCTAACACGCAGATCACGCACGTGGCGACCCGGCTGCACGGATTTTCGAATTTTGGCTACAACTGTAGACGCTCGCCCTTGAATCGCTGAGTTTTTCCACGAGCCAGGGACAAATTTTGCCCATTTTGGTGCCGGCAAGCAGCACTTCGTTCGCCCTACAAAAATGCCCAAACCGTCCGAGAACTGGACCGATATTGGTTTGAAACCTGACCCGACCATTGTGACATGATCGGTGCGGACTGGTCCTACGTTTCAAAGCTGCCAGCCGGACTCGCGCAAAATGTAAGACGGGGTAGATCGTGCGTTTGTGCTCTGGCGGCCAAAGCATACAAAAAACGCGCCGAGCGGCGCACCTGCACCAGATGCAAACCCGTGTATTTGAAACAGGAAAAGTGGTGCCGGTGATAGGACTCGAACCTACGACCCCATCATTACGAATGGCAGCAGCTACGCCCAACTGCATACGGTCCTCGTCAAAACAGTCAACAAAAACAGCGCATTACCTCAGTCTCTGGTTGGTGTCTGACCAACTTCGCCGTAACATGTTCTCGAAAAGTTCTCGAAAACAGGAGCATTGTAATGGCGACGAAGACGACTTTCACGGACAGCGCGATCCAGCGGATCAAGCACACGGACAAGGCAGAATGGTACTCGGACAAGACGTATAGCGGGCTCCGCCTCTGCGTCACGTCGGGGTCGAAGACGTGGTATGCCTCGAAGTGGGACGGCGCGGCGCAAAAGTCGCGCCAGGTCAAGATCGGCCAGTTCCCCAAAATGAAGCGTGATGCCGCGTGGAAGGAGGCCTGCGAGGTCAAGGCTAAGATGGACGCCGGAGAGCACCTGAGCCGGGCAGAGAAGGCGACGAAGGCAATCGAGGAGGATGCATCCCTGCCGACCCTCTCCGGCGCGCTGGATGCCTATCTTACGCACCAGACAGGCCCGCGCTTCTCTGGCAAGAGTCGGATGCGGGAACAAACCAGAAAGGACTACCGCCGGAGCTTCGAAATGCATCTGTCAACGTGGGCAGACGTTCAGATCGACAAACTGCCAACCCGAAACATTAACCAGCACCTCAACTCACTTCAGCAGAAGTTCCCACACGCCGCGTACCGGGCGCATACAGTCGTCGGTGCGACGCTGCGCCATGCCTGCAAGGTCCACGCCATCGTTCTGCCGATCCCGACACTCACCGACATTACCAAGCAGCCCACACGGGAGATCGACCGAACCATCGACTGGGCAGATCGCTGGGCCGAAATCGAAGCCGTGGACAATCCGATCAAGCGGGCCTGCTGGGAGTTGCGCTGGCACATGGGCGGTCGCGAAAACGTCCTTCGGTCGCTGACCTGGGCGCACGTCGATCTGGATGCCGGCACCGTCACGTTCGACCGGCTCAAGCGCGACGAGAACGGTCGCACCGTCGCCATGTCCGACTACTCCCTGTCTGTGTTCCAGCGCCTGCGCGACATGCACGATAGCGATTGGGTCTTCCCATCCCGCCGTCGCATCAACGGCAAACTCGGCCATCTCGACGTGCTGGATCGACTTCCACTGACGGCCCCCGGCGACGTGCGCCACTTCTGGAACGAGGCCGCCATGTCCGTTGTGATCCCCTACCACATTCAACGCTGGCTCAATCAGCAGAACCTCAAGGACAAAGAGATCGCCATGCTCGGTCATTACGGCGTGCCCGACCTCGACTCCCAACGTGATGCGGCGAACAAGGTCTCCGCCTACATCATGTCGCGGTGCAAAACGGCACCTTGTTCTGTTGTTGAAATTTCTCGATCTGCATCGTAATTCTATTACATCACGCCTCCACTCGCGGGCACTGACCTGACCGTGATGTGAGGCCGAAGGCGCAAACGGCGACTGGGATCAGCGATCCCGACCGACCAAAAGCAGGCAGCGCCTCGGTCATCTGGCACCAATCAAATGGTGACCATCATGACCGACCTATCGACCATCGAGTCGAAACTCGACCAAATCCTCGATGTTGCGGTTCGCGCGAACCCGCCGCAGTTGATGACCACGCAGGAGTGTGCGGTCTACCTGCAAGTGTCAGCCGAACGGCTCTATCAGATGCGCAAGGAAGGTATCGACCCGCCGTTCTGCCAGCCGACCGAGCGCTGGGTCCGCTATCGCCGTGCCGACGTTGACGCGTGGAGTCCGCAGCATGACCAAATCAATCGTGGACATCGTGGCCGAAGAAATTCAGGAGCGCAAAATGCAGGCCGCTGGGATGGAGCGTGGCCCAGACGGTAATTGGTATCCCATCGGCGTGCGCCCAGCCCACAGCCTGACGCGCGAGGATGCCCGCGACCCTGCAAAGTACCGCGCCGCGAAACTGGCCGCCGAACAAGCTGGTGCAACCGTGTCAGTGATCGACGGCGACACCGATCCCACCATCCGCAACACGGACAAGCGTGTGGTGATGGAATCTAAGGTCGCCACGTTCGACAACAAGCACACCAAGACGCGCTGGGTCCGCGCAGACTTGGAGACCGGCACCGGCCTCGTGCGGCGCCGTTTGCAGGCCGAACGCGAAGGCTTCAATATTCGGACTTTCCACACCCTCGACGACCTGCCGGACCACGACAGAACGATCTTCCGCCTTCAAGAGAACGCAGCCAACGCGGAATCCTGATGGCGCATGGGATTCTCGATCAGACCCGGCACACATCGCCGGAACAACTGCTGGCCCGTGCTGTCCTCGCGCAGGCGGTGATTGACCTCTTTTCGGTCTCCATCGCCTGTTCCACCCACGACGAGGCAATCACCGCGCGACGCGATGCCCTAGCATTTCTGGCGGACTCAGACGGTCCGTGGGCCGAGTCACGGCGTGCGCATTGTCTGCTGGCCGATCAGGACCCGGATCGAGTGCGGAGCAGTGTTGTCGCCATCCTGAATGGCGCAGGCCTCAGCGACGATCACGGCTACCGTCTCAAAGGCATCGAGATCGCGCGTGAGCTTTGGGCAAAGGAGCGTGAGCGGCAGAAGACCTACTTCGACAACGCGCGTGAAAAGGTCCGAGTGCGTCGTGAACGCCGCTGGGCGGAAAAATTGAGGGCACAGGACCGGCAGAACAAAGACCGCCGCCTTGCCGAAAGCCGAACCATGGAACCTGACCTATGGCGGGGCCTTGATCGTCGCCCCGTAACGCACGCAGAATTGGTCGATGACCTTGCAGCCTTCATCGACATTGAACTGTAGCACCTAACTCTCCTTGAAAAGACCTGCTTTGCCGTTTGAGCGAGCGATTCCAAAATCTTATCATCACTACATCGACGGGTTGCGCCCTTCTCCTCCTATCCAGAACCACAGGAAGGCGGGCGCTATGTGTCCGTTTTCTTCGTTATGGAAAGGAAGAGAAAGTGAGCGAAGGCAACCAAGACGCCCAGCACGCGGCGCTTGTCGAGAAGCTGGCCGAGGCCGTCATGGGCCGGATCGGCGCGAAGGTCGATGAACGCCTCGACGGGATCGCCAAAAAGAATTCCGAGTTGCTGGGCGAACTCGTCAAGCAGAAGGACCATTCCTCGGAACTTGCGGCGCAACTCGCGGAGGCCGAGAAGGGCAACTTCGATCCGGCCAAAGCCCCGGTGCAAATCCGCAAGACGGATGCGCGGTCAGTCACCAAATATCGCGCGGCGAAGGCCGAGGCCGCGGGGCGCGGCGTGCCGCTCGAAATCGTGGCAGACGAGTGATGTTCTCGGCAGAACATGTGGCGACCAAGCGGGCGGCTGCATCGGTCCTGCTCGGGGTCCATTGGGATCGAGTGACGGTCGATCCCGTGGACCTCTCTGTCTGGGTCGATGACCAGCCGACGCGAAAGATGGAGTCGGCCATTGTCGCTCTCAAGGCGATGGTGGCCGAATGGATCGGCTGGGCAGACGAAGGTCTGACCAAGGAACTGACGGGCCAACAACCGTGGCTGGCGCGCGTCCTAGAGCGGATCGAGCCGGTAGGCGTCGCTGGTCTCGCGCTGCATCTTTGGGGGCGGCATGGGACGTAGGCACAAGCTCGATGAACTTCCGCTGGCCACGCAGGAGCGCATCAAGGAAGAACTCGCGACAGGTTCCCGGCCGATGCTCGCCATTGGCAAGCAATTCGGGGTGTCCGACACGTCGGTCAAACGCTGGTGGAACAAGGTGCCCGAAGATGAACGCCTGTTGATCGCAGCGCGGGTCCGGCAGTCAGAGCATGTTGCGGCAGTGAAAGAGGCGGCAGCGGTTGTCTCTGATGGCGACGACATTGACAGCGATCTGCGCTGGCTCGTGCGCCGCCTGCGGACAGCGGTCGAGGCATGCGGCGAAGACGACGACAAGCTGCTGGAACTCGCTCAGATGCGGGAAATGCGGAACACGTTGATGGACCTCGCAAAGGTCCGAGGCATGTTCAGCCAGAAAATCGACGTGACGGTCGACCTCGGAACGTCCCCGCAATTCCTGCTTTTGCGGCAGATCGTCTTGAGGGTGTTGGAAGCACACCCCTCGGCAAAGGCCGACTTCCTGACGGAAATGCAGCAACTCCAAGTGATCGAGCATCAGCCATGACGGCCCTCGATCCTGCCCTTCATCGGTTCCTTGGTGGGCTGGCTGTCTCGCTCGATCCCATCGCCCGGTTTCGAGCCACGATGGGCGTGGAGCCCCGCACGTTTCAAAGACACCTGCTCTCATCCACAGCTTCCCACATTATCCTTATGGCGAGCAGGCAATTGGGCAAAAGCACGGCGGTGGCGTGCGTCGCTTGGGATGGCTTTCTCCGGGGGCTGACAGTCGTCGTGATCACGCCGACCGAGAAGCAAGCGAAAGAGTTTCTACTGCGCGTGAAGGAATTCCGAGACGCGGACCCATTCGCCCCTCGCGACATTCAGTTTCTGAAAACCGAGGTGTCTGCGGCAAACCACAAGGGGCGCATCCTAGCTATGCCAGCGACCGACAGCGCACGCGGTTTCACGGCGGACATTCTGTGCCTGGATGAAGCGGCCCTGATTGCCGACGACGACATTGCAGCGGTCCTGCCTTTGCGCCGCAAGGTGACAGGCCGGTTGCTCGTCACGTCCACGCCCATGTGGAAGGATGGCTTTTTCTATCGCTGGTGGACGGAGCCGAACGACTTCGAAATGATCCTCGGTCATTACCGCGATTGCGGTGATCCCGAGTTGATCGCGGCCATCGAGCGGGAACGCTCGGTCATCTCGTCCCAGCGTTTCGCCCGTGAATACGACTGTCAATTCGCGGGTGGAGGCGACCCCCTCGTTTCTCACGCCACGCTCATGCGGGCGACCAACAATACGGAGCAAGCCCTTGTCCTATGAACTGATCGAACGCGACGACGGCACGTTGATCATGCCGACTTCCTCTGATCCTGCGGCGGCTGGGCACTCGGCGCGCGGCTTTCGCCGATATGCCGTTGGGCTTGATGTGGGGGGCCGGGGAGAAGACCCTTCGGCACTGACGATCATCAAGGCGGAGTCACGGCCCTTCATGACGGGCCGAGGCTGGGAACAGGCGCTGACGGCACCCGAATACACCGTCGTCTATACCGAGACCGCGAAACTCGACGAGGCCGTTGACGTGATCGACTGGGTGGCGTCGATCTTGCGCAAGCTGAAGAACTGGACCCTGACAATGGATGCGACCGGCATGGGCGCCCCGCTTGTGGGATTGTTCGAACAGGCCAAGGTGCCCGTCAATGCCGTAACCATGACGGCTGGCTCGTCCATCAATCGCAAAGGCAACCGGATCACCTGCTCGAAGAACGTCCTGTTCGAAAATGCCGCGACCTGCCTTGAGAATGGTTCCCTGCGCATTGCCCACGACCTGCCCGAGAAGGAGGAATTGATCCGCGAGTCCACCTCTGTCGAGTTCAAGATGACGTCCGCTGGCAACCTCACCTTGCAAGGCGGCGGGCGCGGCCACCATGCCGACCGCTTCGTCGCCATGTGCCTCGCTTTGCTCTCAGAGACTCACTTCGCGCCCCGGAACATCGAAGTGAGCCACCTGCGCGGATACTGGTAAAGGCGCGGCGCTGCTGGGCGTCTATGCGGTGTCCGCACGCGTGACCTGGGTTGACGCCTGCCAAGTCACCAGAGCCCATCTCTGCGGCTCTTTGACCTTCGTATCGGGCCTGTCATTCCCTCAACCTTGACTTCGGCTCGGCGAAGTCCCATTTATCGGCTGCTGGCCGATACCTTTTCCGAGATCGTCCCCCAATCCGCACATTGCCGATTGTCCAAAGGAAACCCTGTCACCGCTGGGTATCGGTTTCCTGTCCATTCCGATGCCCGACATGATGAAAGGAGCGGATATGGACGACATGAACGAACGGGGTATGACCCCGGAACAAGTGGCCGCAGAAGCTGCCGAGGCCGAACTCGAGACCCTTGCATATGAGGCTCTGCGCAAAGCCGAATGGGAAGCGTGGGTGGCCAGCTTGCCGACCAAGCATCAGCGATACTACCATCGCAACAAGGTGCAGCGTTCCTTCGAAGCGGCGATGGCGCGAGCAAAGAAGCTAAATGCGGTACCGGATTGGTTGACGGATGCGCACAGGCGGCAAATCTTCGAGGTCTACGAGGCCGCCGACACTTTGCACGATGTAACTGGAATACCTCACGAGGTGGATCACATCGTTCAGCTTGTCGGCAAGAACAAATCTGGTGAGCCGGTGATCTGCGGCCTTCATGTGCCGTGGAACCTTCGAGCCATTCCTTGGTCGCTGAACCGCAAACGCGGCGACTGGTTCTACATCGGTGTTGCCGAAAGTATCGACCCTAGCCACGAAGAACACCTCGACGCTAGTTTTGGTACGGACGACGACATTCCGTTCTGATAAACCCAAACTTTGCCGACCATTGGCATCAATGGTGGTCGGCAGGCAACTTCAGCTCTATCGCCGAACTAATCTTTAGTACCCCTGAAACCCACAAGACTATTCGTCAATCATCGTCATCATGAGGAGCATAGATATCTTTGATTATCTGAGCTGCAACAATGGCTGCGTTCGCCACGCAAACAGACTTCCAGTCGTCAGGTTTGGTTTCTGTCTGTTGTTTACGACCGGCGTAATCCGAAACACCTCGTATCATCACGCCTTCTGTATCTGAACCGACGCCAGACTTTTTTGCATGATCAATTGCAGTGTAAAAACCGAATGACTCCATGTCGATGATTTTGAGTTTCCTATATGCATCGTCAGCAAACTCGGAAATGAACTTACGGTAGGAGAGGCTATCGACCACCATACCACACGAAAATACATCTTCATCCTTAAGAATCTTGGGGGCTCGAAGCTGGATTTTCTGCCCTTCCAGCTCGATTTCCTTGGTTTCACCTGACTTCAGGGCCTTTTCATCAAGTCTCACGCCGGCTAGCGCTCCAAGCATGTCGGGAGAAATTTGCGTAGTTGTTGTGTCAGCACATAACACGTTCTCGCCAAAGAATTGCTCTTTGGACCCCTCGCCGTTCATCCGCCGATCAAAGTCTCTTTGACCCTTCTCGGAGATTTTGTCATACATCCGGTAAACGGCCTTGCGCGGAACTAGCACGTCCCCCAACTGCACCTCTATCGGGGATAGACTGGCAGCAGTCCCAACAAAGAAGATGACTTTGGGCTGGTGTTGGATGATCAGCCGTCCCGTTTGCACCGCCGCTGCGGTATGCCCCATATCGCCGCAGTTCATTACGATGAGTTTCTTGGTTCCGTTAGGCGTATTGAATTTATAGATTTGATCGACGAGCCTATCGCCGCTCACCTTAGTGAATTCTTCCCGGAAAACAGCTTGCAACTGCTCCAATTCCTCATACTTGGCGCAGAGAACCGCTAGGTCGTAGTGCTTCGGCATACCAACTCGACTTCTTATTTTTTATAGATTTTTCCAGCAAACTGGACATAGAGAATTCCAAGTTCGCCACTAGTAGCCGAAAACTCCCCGGATTCGAAGAATTTTCTTAAGTCTGCTTTTACTTCGTCCACGTCAATGTCGAGTTCGAAAAACACCTTTAAGCATGCGGGGATGGTCTTCACCACTGTCGAGTAGGCACCGCAGGCATCGAATACTGTCTGTTGAAATAACCGAATTCTCCCTGCCGTAAACTCGTCTACAGGATCGTCGAACACCGCGACTAGGCGATTGGAACTCTCAGAAAATTCGTTGAACGTAATCACATCGTCAACGATAGCCGCTGCGATGCTCTTCTTAAGTCTTGAAGAGTTGTCTTCCGGATCAAAATACAAAGTAGCCTGCCTCTCTGTGCGAAGCTTAGTCAATAAAGCAGTTCTTGAACCTGCCTTCTAGTATTGACTCAGCATTTGCCCTGACTGCCTCAGTTCGACTTTTTTGACACGCTACCACCGAACGGTGATGACTGCATATTGCATCATAACCATATATAGTGTCACGGACAAAATGTGTGTCCACCGAATCACACCTCTCACAAGCGAGCTCATGCCAGAAGGATTGATCGTTGTGCTTCATTTTTTGCTAAGATGGTGATTTCCTGTTCGGTTTTCACGTCTGATCAACGCAAAATCTCTCGATTAGTTCCGTGGTGAGTCGCTTGCGGTCGGAGGTGTGTCTGAGCGCCGGTTTGAACATAGGGGTTCTCCACTTGTGACCGGCGCGTGGGCGACGAGGCTCTTACAAGCATCCAGAAAAAGACGCTTGAACGAGCCGTCCGTTGGGATTAAGGGCACGGTCGGTCCGCCTCAATAGCTCAGCTGGTAGAGCAGGTCCTTCGTAAGGACAAGGTCGGGGGTTCGAGTCCCTCTTGAGGCACCACTACCCACCCAAGACCAAGCGGTGAGATCAGCTGGTGGCTTCGGTCCAAGAATGACGATCCCACCTCATTAAGCGTTTTGCCACTTGACTCGCATATGCTAACTTGCAGCGAATCACCTCAGTTGGAGCTGGAGCATGACTGACGAACGCAGATCCAAGCGGGAATCCACACTACTTGATTTAGGCTTCTCCTTTCGAGAGCCAGCTAGCGCGGGTGATCTACTACAAGATGTTGTGCAAAGCGACACTTCACTTGCTTTTTCGGGCTATGGCGAGTTCACTCCGATAACCGTTATGTCGGAGACTGTTCAATACGATGCCCACATGGAACGAGATCAACACTGAAATTTCGCAAATCGGCGCACCGAATGCATGCGATTTGGTGCGAGCCAAGTACCTCCAAAATTTGGAGGGTCACGTAGAGCGTACCGTCATAGCGTATTACTCCGGGTTCCTTCAAAAACGAAGTCCTGACGGCAGGCCGCACCCCGAGAGTGCTATTACCGATTTGGATATGAACGGCTTCATGGCCGTTGTTCACAATGTGCCGCGCGACCGTGGACTTGACCTAATACTTCACACACCTGGTGGCGGTACCGAAGCTACTCGCGCATTAGTTGAATACCTCTACAAACTCTTCGGACGGGATATTCGTGCAATAGTACCGCATATGGCGATGTCTGCGGGCACAATGATTGCTTGCGCCTGTAAGCAAGTCCTGATGGGTAAGCACTCCTGCCTTGGTCCCACTGACCCACAGGTCAAAGGCCACCCTGCGATGGGGGTACTGGCAGAGGTTGATCAAGCAATCTTGGAAATAAAGAAAGAGCCACTCAAGCAACTTGTCTACCAACAGGTCTTTGCAAAATACCCTCCCGCTTTCATGCTTGATTGCGAGCGGTCTGTAGACGGCTCACGAGATATGGTCACAAAATGGCTTGAGGCCAACATGTTTGCAGATCACGCCGAGCCAACGAAGGCGGCGGAAGCAACCATCAATCAATTCATGGACTACCGTGGCACCACTGATCACGCCCATCACTTCTTAATCGACAAATGTCGAGAAATGGGATTGGACGTAATTGCCATTGAAGATGATCAGGAACTCCAAGAGCATGTGCTTAGTGTTCACCATGCCTTCATCGCGTCTTTCGCACGAACCAACGCAATCAAAATCATCCAAAACGCATCTGGCGCTACATGGTCCCCAGCCTTGAGCTAACGCCCATCGAGCAAGGTGCCTTGCGGCGCAACGGGTAGGGTCTGCTGATCTGAACTGCTCCTGCAAATTCTCGTAACAATCTCGAAAACGAGATTCTCGAAAACACCTAACATCTTGATGATGCTGCGAAAATGGTCGATTTGAGCACTCATTACGAATGACGTGCTCTACCAGCTGAGCTACACCGGCACTCTTCTCATGATCGTCGCGATGTCCTGACAGCATCTGGCCGATCTTGGTGCGCGGGCTATTAGCAAACCGCCCGCGCAAGGGAAAGCGTTATTTCGCGGCTGCCTTCTCTGGGGCCGCGTCCTCGATCACCTCGGCGTCTTCCGGCTCGGGGGCCGGGGCTTTGGCCTCGGTTGGGGCGGCAGTCGCTGCGGCCTCGGGACCGACGTCGATGATCTCGGGCTCCTCGGCGACCGAGTCGGTCTTGTCCTCCAGCGCGCCGCCGATGATGAGCGGCAGCATGTTGGCCCCTGCGGGCAGCACCACTTCGGATTGCGGCGGGGTGGTCCAGCTAAGCGTGTCGAAGGCGGAGCAGTTGGAACAGATCGGCGCCCATTCGGCGTGGATCGTGTTGCACTTGTCGCAAACCCACTGCGGACCGCGCGGCGCGGTCAGCGCCTTGGCCAACCAGCCACGGATCACCGCGTCCTTTGCACCTTCGCCTTTTTCGATAGCCGCCATGATCGCCAGCACCCGGGCGTCGGGGTTCTTTTCGACCAGATCGCCAAGCGACCGGCGCGCCTCGGGGAAATCCTCGGCGGCGAGGTTCAGTTCAGCCTTGAGCAGCTTGGTCTCGCGGTGATCGGGCTGGATGCGGGTCAGTTGCACAAAGCGCTGAACCCGCTGTTCCGGGGTTTCGTCAGGCTCGATAGCGGCAAAAGCGGCAGCAAGGTCGGGATGAGGATGCGATTCCCAAGCCTTTTTGATCACCTTCATGGCGTTGCGCTTGCGCCCTTGGTCAATGTAGGCGCGCGCGGCCAGCGCCGCAGCGGGGATCAGATCGGGAGAGGCGCGGTTGGCCTCGATCGCGGCCTCGGCGGCCTTGCCGCTGGCCTCTGGATCGTCGATTTCTGTGGCCGAGGACAGCGCCAGAACGGCGTCGCGGCGGCGATAGACGTCACGCGGCAGCGCACCATGTTTCAACTTGGCCGCCAAGGTCTTGCGTGCACCGGCCCAGTCGTGCTTTTCAGCCTGCAATTGCAGCAGCGTGTCCTGCACTTCGGCATGTTTTGGCTTGATAGCAAAGGCGCGTTCGGCCAGTTGCAGCGCCGTGTCCGTGTCGCCGCTGGCCAGCTTTTGCTTCATGATCCCGCGAATGCCCACAAACCGCGTGTTGTCGGTTTTCAGCAGGCGTTTGTAGACCTCTTCGGCCTTGCGGTTGTCACCGACCATTTCCGCAGCCTGCGCGGTGATCAGGTCGGTCAGTTCTGGCTTGTGCAGGTATTTCTCGGCCTTGGTGGCCTTGGCAATCGCCAGCCTTCCCTCGCCCGAGGACAGCGCCATCAACCCCTCGGCCAGCGCCTGATAGCCTTTGCGTTCGCGGTTGCGGTCAAAATAGCGGCTTAGCGCAGTGTCATCGCCGTTGATGAATTTCAGCGTCGCGATGACAAGGCCGAACAGCTTGAAGAACAGCCACACACCAAAGACAACGACGACGGCGGCCATGACCGATTGCAGGGGGCCAAGGGTGAACTCCATCCCTGCGACGGTGATTTGAATGCCCCCCTGACTTTCCAGCAGGTAGCCCGCGCCAAGGGTCAGGGCCGCGACCAGCGCGACGAACACAACGATCTTGATTATTGACCAAAGCATGGTTCCGACCCTTATTCCTGGTTCAGTGTCTGGGCGAGATCGGCAGCGGCGGCGAGGGCATCGCGCCGCAACCGGGCCATCGCCACCCAGTCCGACATTTCATTCTGTGCGGCTTCCGGCAGGACCGCGATTTCGGTCAGCACGGTGTTCAGATCGCCATTGCGCAGCGCCGCTTCGGCGCGCGACAGGACCGCATCCGGGTCATTGCCTTCGCGCGGGGTGACAGAACGTGCGCCTAGCTGATTGCGGAAGAACCCCGCAACGCCGCCTGCATCGTCCGCACTGGCACCGCTGGCGCGGGCCACGGCCAACGCGTCACGCGCGGCGTCTGGAAAGCTGGAGATCAGGGCAGAAGCTGTGGGCAAACCCTCTTGCGCGCCCTCGACCAGCGGTGCTGGCACCTCGACGCCGTTGGCCGTCAGCACCGCCAGCGGCTCTGCATAGGGCTGGCCATCACGGGCACGGGTGGTCAAGTCAGCCAATGCCGCACGGCTCGCGGCAAGGGCCGCACGGCTCTCGGCGCTTTGCTCGGACGCGCGGGCACGGGCGGCCATCGCCTCGATCTCTTTGCGCGCGGCCTCCATCGTAGCCAACTGATCGGCCTGCGCGGCGGCGATTGCGGCTTTTTGGGCCGTGACATCGGCTTTCAGAGCCTCAAGCTCCCGCTCATATGCGGCGACCGTCTCTGGCGAAACCGCGTCCACCAGCGGCTGTTTCTCGATCGAGGTCAGCCGGATATCCAGCGCTGTGGCCTTGTCACTGATGGCAGTCAGCTTGGTCTCCATACCCGTTATAGCGGTTTGGAGGTCGGCAAGCCCCCCCTCCAGCGCTGTGACGGAGGTGCCAAGCGGGGCCAGATCGATCTTGCCCAGCGCCTCATCCGTCGTTGCGGTCCGTTTGGACAGCGTTTCGATCTGCTCACCTTGCGACACCAGCGCGGCGCGGGTTTCCGCAAAGAACGGGTCTTCGGCCTCTTCCGAGCCACCCATGAACGGCAGGTCCGGATAGCTGCCCGCGGCGTAGCCAAGCCCCGCGGCTACGACCCCCCCCAGCAGCATGGGCAGGAACCCACCTTTGCGCTGAACCACCGTCTCTTTGATGACCTGCGGCGCAGCGGCGGCCATGGCCGGACCGGCATCGACCTTGGGCGCTGCGGCCTCGACCGTCAGCGTGTCGTCAAAGCCTTCTGCGACCAGAACATCGTCCTCAACGATCACGGGGTCGGTATCCGACGGATCGCCGGTTTCAAGGACCGGGTCGGCGACGGTGTCATCCTCTGCCTGTGACCGAAAGGTATCTTCCACAACATCTGTCGACTCAGCCGTCAGACTGTCTTCGCCCTCGGCACCCGTCAGGGTGTCATCTGTTTCCGGCGCGTCAGGTGCCAGCGCGTCCGCCTCAGGCAGGCTGTCTTCGGCCGCACCGTTGTCGGCGGGCTTATCCTTCTTCGACTTCGCCACGTGATCTGTTCCCCTCGCATACCAACGGTCCACATAGAACGACCGAATCAATAATCTCCTGCCAGCGCCCGCTTCAGGAGGTCCGAGACAACCTCCCTCATTGCCTCCGACTCGGGCCGCTCAGCCACTTTCAGGTCCCGTTTATGCAGCGGCCTGAGCGCGTTGACCACAGCTTCGCTCATTGCCGCGACAAGAAGAGGCGCTTGTGCGCGTTCTTGCGCCAGCAATTTGCCCGTCCGGGGGGAAAAGACCGGCACGACAACGGGCACCGTCCCCATCAGCGCAGCGCGTGCCTGTTCCGACATGGGCAGCGCCGGTTGGTCGTAGATCACCGCCGAATTGCAGCCTACTCCGGCCAGCGACAAGCGTTGCGCCACGTCGCCCCGCGTATGCCGCCCGTGCAGGTGCAACAGCGGCGCGGGCGTTTCGTGGGCGGTCAGCATGGCGACAAGGTCATCCGCCGTGCCGTCGGCGCTTTGCGCCCGCATACCTGCCGCCTCTGCCGCGCCGGCGGTTGTCTTCCCCACCGTGTAGGCGGGCAAATCGCACCGACCGCCCAGCGCCTGCCAAGCCTCGACACCAATGGCAGAGGTAAAGATCAGGCCCCTGACTGCGGAGGCATCCGGCAGCGGCCCGGTCACATCGATCCGGAACAGTGGAGAGATCACCGGCTCGAATTGCAGCCCGAGCGCCCTCAATTCCTCTGCAAACCGCATCGAGGCAGGCGCTGGTCGGGTCAGGAGGAGAACGGGCAGCGGTCCGGGCATCGGGCCTCCGGGATTGTGGCGCGCGCCGGGTGGTGCTACCTGCAAGCGCCATAAGACGCAACGGGAACTCCTGATGTCCGCTCCCCTGATCCTTGGTCTGGAAAGCAGCTGCGACGACAGCGCCGCCGCCCTGCTGCGCGGGCGGTCGGTGCTGGCATCCGTCGTGAAGGGGCAGTCAGAATTACACGCGAGTTTCGGCGGCGTCGTGCCGGAAATCGCCGCGCGTGCCCATGCCGAACGTCTGGATCTGTGCGTCGAAGAGGCACTGGCCAAGGCCGGCGTGATCTTGCCGGACGTCGAAGCCATCGCGGTGACGGCGGGGCCGGGCCTGATCGGCGGCGTGCTGTCGGGCGTGATGCTGGCCAAGGGGCTGGCCACCGGGCTGAAGGTGCCGCTGGTGGGCGTGAACCACCTTGCCGGACACGCGCTGACGCCCCGCTTGACCGATGACTTGACCTATCCCTATCTGATGTTGCTGGTCTCTGGCGGGCACTGCCAGTTTCTGATCGTGCGCGGGGTCGAGGACTTTACCCGTCTTGGCGGCACCATCGACGATGCACCGGGTGAGGCATTCGACAAGACCGCGCGCCTGCTGGGTTTGCCGCAACCCGGCGGCCCATCGGTCGAGGCCACCGCGCAAGAGGGCGATGAGAAACGCTTTCGCTTTCCGCGTCCGCTGCTGGACCGGCTCGGATGTGACCTGTCGTTCTCTGGGTTGAAGACCGCGCTTTTGCGGCAGCGGGATCAGTTGGTCGCCGAACAAGGCGGACTGCATCGTCAGGATGTGGCCGACCTCTGCGCCGGGTTTCAGGCGGCGGTGCGCGACGTGCTGGCGCAAAAGGCACGGCGGGCAATTGCGGCGTATTTGGACCAGAACCCGACAGAGCCCGCGCTGGCCGTGGCCGGCGGTGTCGCCGCAAACCTGACGCTGCGCAGCGCGCTAGAGACGCTTTGCGCCGAGACCGGGCTGCGGTTCACCGCACCGCCCTTGCGGCTGTGCACCGACAACGCGGCGATGATCGCCTATGCGGGCGGCGAATTGCTGGCGGCGGGTGTGACACACGACATGGGGCTGTCCGCACGGCCCCGCTGGCCTTTGGATCGGCTGGCGGCACCGCTGGTGGGGTCGGGCAAGAAGGGGGCCAAGGCATGAGCGTCGCGGTCCTTGGCGCGGGGGCCTTTGGCACGGCGTTGGCCGTGGCGCTGTCGCGCAAGGGACCGGTGGCTCTTTGGGCGCGAAACGCAGGGTCCTTGATGGACACCCGGCAAAGCCCGCGCCTGCCGAACGTGCCTCTGCCCGACGCCGTGGCGATCACCGACGATCTGGATCGGGCAACCGCCTGCAAAACGCTGCTGCTGTCGGTACCGATGCAGCAGCTTTCCGGTCTGCTGGACCGGATCACCACGCCAATGCAAGGCCACGCCTTGGTTGCCTGTTGCAAGGGGATCGACCTGACCGAAGGCGTCGGCCCCTCTGCCCTGATCGCGCGCCACCAGCCTGACGCGACACCCGCCGTTCTGACGGGCCCCAGCTTTGCAGCCGATATCGCGCGTGGGCTACCCACGGCGCTGACACTGGCTTGCGGGGACGGGGCCACCGGGCGCGGCCTGCAAGCGCAACTCTCGACCCCGGTCCTGCGCCTGTATCGCAGCGACGACATGATTGGCGCAGAACTGGGCGGCGCGCTGAAAAACGTCATCGCCATAGCCTGCGGGGCCTGCATTGGCGCAGGGCTGGGCGACAGCGCCCGCGCCGCCTTGATGACGCGCGGCTTTGCCGAGATGGTGCGGCTGGCCACGGCATTGGGGGCGCAAGCCGACACCCTTGCCGGACTGTCCGGTCTTGGCGACCTGACGCTGACCTGTACCTCTGACCTGTCGCGCAACTTTCGCTACGGGTTGGCGCTGGGTCGTGGCGAACCGTTCGACCCCGCCGTGACCGTCGAGGGGGCCGCCACCGCACAGGCCGCCGCGCGGCTGGCGCAGGACCACGCCCTTCCTCTGCCCGTCTGCGCCGCCGTGTCGGACCTGACACAAGGCCGCTTGACCGTACGCCAAGCGATGGACACCCTCCTTTCAAGACCTCTCAAGGATGAATGACATGCTGATTGCCCTGATTGCCCACGACAAACCCGGCGCCCTGCAGATCCGAAAGGACACGCGCGACGCGCATCTGGAATACCTCAAGGCCACCAATGTCTCGCAGGCCGGTCCGCTGCTGGACGATGAAGGCGGCATGATCGGCTCGCTGATCGTCCTCGACGTGGCGGACATGGCGGCCGCCAATGAGTGGGCCGCAAATGACCCCTACGCCAAGGCCGGTCTGTTTGAGAACGTCACCCTGACCGCGTGGAAAAAGGTGATCTGATGCGCTATTGGCTGTTCAAGTCCGAGCCGTCCACCTGGTCCTGGGACGACCAGCGCGCCAAGGGCGACGCGGGTGAGGAATGGGACGGGGTGCGCAACTATCAGGCGCGCAACTTCATGCGCGAGATGGAATTGGGCGACCGGGGCTTTTTCTACCACTCGCAAAAGGAAAAGGCGATTGTCGGCACTGTCGAGGTGATCGCCAAGGCCCACCCGGACAGCAGCACAGACGATGACCGCTGGGAATGTGTGGACATCAAGGCGCTGGAAACGGCGCAAACACCCGTCACGCTGGATGACATCAAGGCCGATCCACGGCTGTCCGAGATGGTGTTGATCAAGAACTCTCGCCTGTCGGTTCAGCCGGTTTCAGAAGACGAGTGGCGGGTGATCTGCGGCCTGGCCGGGCTGCCCCTCTGATCTTTGCCCAGACCCTTGGCACCCGATCCCAAGGCCATGCGGCTCTTCAGACCAGTTGAAGCAAGCAGGGATTTCGCGCACTGTTGCGGCGTTCGCGCGGTGCGCCGGACCTGTATCCGCCTCTTGAAACCGTGCCGCAGACCTGTTGTGCAACCGGGATCTGGAGCCGTCTCACCATGTTGGAAATCGTAAACACACTTGTCGCCGCCGCGGTCGCCTTTGCCGCTGGCGCGGTCTGGTACATGAAGCTTGCGGACCCGTGGATGACGGCGGCAGGCGTACAACGCGACGCCTCGGGCCAGCCCGAGGGTGGCCAGAACCCGATGATCCTTGCCTTTACCTTTGTCATGCAACTGGTCGTCGCCGGCATGATGCGCCATGTCTTTGCTTCCAGCGGGATCGACTCGGTCGGTGGCGGGCTGCTTTCGGGGCTTGGGATCGGGTTGTTCTTCATCACGCCCTGGATCGCGATCAACAATGCCAATGCCATGCGACCGCCGATGCTGACCATGATCGACGGCGGCTATGCGACCGTGGCCTGCGGATTGATGGGAATCGTGTTGACGCTGTTCTGACCAGCGGTGCCATGAAGGCAAAAAATGGAGGGTTCCAGCATAGCCAGAACCCTCCGCTCACCCACGTGCTCCCAACGCACCACACGTGTAACGAATTCTTTGGTTCCGACCTTCTGGTCAGTCATTTAGAAGATACGGCCCGGAGTGCCGCAACGCAAATCCATTGTCCCGGCAATTTCCCTCAAATTCCTACGGCATTTGCGCGAGCTTTGGGCGGCAAACGAAAAAGGCCCCCGTCCGACGGGGGCCTTGGCAATAGGGCTTCAGCGATCAGCCGTAGACCGATTCCTTGCCGAAATGCTTGGTCAGCATGTAATAGATCACGGCGCGGTATTTGTTGCGCTCGGACTTGCCGTAGGTTTCGACGACCTTGTTGATAGCTTCCATCAGTTCTGGACCATCGGCCAGACCCAGCTTTTTGACCAGGAAGTTGTCTTTGACAGTAGCCAGTTCCTGCTCCTGCGAGGAGGCGACGGTGGACGCATCCGCGTTATAGATGGCCGGACCGCAGCCGATTGTGACCTTGGTCAAAAGAGCCATGTCCGGGTCCATCCCGCACTTGGTCTTTAGATCTTCGGCATACTTGGCGATCAGTTCGTCGCGTTTTCCCATGTTCACTCCCACTGTCCTGCGCGGTTTGTACCAGACGCATTGTTTGCTGATTTCCGGCCAAAACCGGCCGTACGTGTGCATGGTGACCGCACAAGCAGGTCGATGGCAAGGGAAATGGCGGCGATAAGTTCCCCGTGGCCCGGAACAGCCGATGGCCCGCGCGCCCAGTTCAAGTGGCCCGTGCAGTCAGAAGGCGTGCCCTCGTAAACGGTCAGCAAGGGTATGGGACAGACCTGTCCCGATGCACCGGGATCTTGCGTTTCGCGCTGAAATCGGCCCCTTTTGAGTTCAAGTCTCGCCCACCGGCGTTCCTTGCCGGATCTTCGACCCCCTTTTGGCAAGGGAGCCAAACATGACTGAATCCCGCACCGTCAGCTTTACCCAGATGAAAGACGGCACCAGAGAGGACTATGAGCTTCTCGAAAAGCTGGAGAAACCCTATCTCTCCCTGACGCCCGACAGGGTGCTGGAAGAGTTGCGCCGACAGGGCGATGTGTCGCTGGAGGGCTATCGCATCACGCGGCTGACCCACGGGCTGCAATCCGCCTCGCGGGCAGAGCGTGACGGTGCCGATATCGACTGGATCGTGGGCGCGCTGCTACACGATGTGGGTGACGGGTTGGCCCCTCAGAATCATGACCGCTTTTCCGCCGAAGTTATCCGTCCCTTCGTGCGATGGGACGTGGCCTGGGTGGTAGAACACCACGGCATTTTCCAGAGCTATTATTACGGTCATCACTATGGCTGGGACCGCAATGCGCGTGACAGGTTCAAGGATCACCCCTGTTTCGAAAGCTGTGCCACCTTTTGCGAACGGTGGGACCAATCAAGTTTCGACCCCGATTATGACACCCTGCCACTGGCGCATTTTGAGCCCCTCGTGCGGCAGGTCTTTGCCAGAAAAGCCTATGACCCCGGGGTGATGCGCGAGGGATTCGTCTCGGCCCTGACCGGATTCACCTGAAACGTTCTATCGTTGAACACCCGTTAACCGGGCTTGGCTAGGGTCGCGACACGTCACGCGACCTTTGGATGTCATGGCCCGTACACTGATCGTTATCGTTCTGACCCTCACGGGTTTGGTGACCTGTCTTTGGCAGGGAAACCGACTTGCGCATGACACAGCTGAACAGGAACTGGCACTGAGGGCAGAGACCTGGGCGCAAATGTGGGTAAAGCACATTGGCAACGAAAGCGGTCTCTTAGACGCGCTTTTGCAGGGCGGACAGGTGACCGAGGATCATTGGTCGCGCATCGGTGCTGCTGTGCACAACGACAATGTTTTCCGCTTCAAGCTTTTTGATGCTCAGGGCCGACTGCTCTATGACAGCGAGGATGGCACCCAGATGCGTACCCATGCGCCTGTCGCACATGCCAGCACCTCCAAAAGCGCGGGCCTGACGACCGCGATCCAGTCGCGCCAGCCGGTGACCAATCTATTTTCCGGTGTCGGCCGCGACCGTCCGCCGAATTATGCGGAATCCTACCTGCCCATTATCAATGGCCCCACTTTAATGGCCATTTTGGAAGTATACACCGACGTCAGCTTTGCCGCGCAGCAAACACGCCCGCTGTTCCGCAATCTGGTTCTGTCTGTCGGTCTTTTGATGGTGTCGGGGATGCTGCTCCCGCTTGGCTTCCTATTAGTGTTCTGGCTTCAATTGCAAAAATCGAACCGGCGATTGCAGGTCTCGCGGCAGCACGCCGAAGATGCCGAACGTACAAAAGCCGAATTTCTCGCCAATATGAGCCATGAGATCAGGACGCCGATGAACGGCGTGATCGCCATGTCGGAACTGCTGGAACAAAGTTCGCTTGATGACGAACAGCGCAGCCTGACAAGAACCATCACCCAGTCCTCTGTCGCGCTCCTGTCGATCATCAACGACATCCTTGATTTTTCCAAGGTTGAGGCGGGCAAGATGCGGGTTCACGAAGAAAGCTTTGACCTGCTGGCGGTGGTGCACGACGCAGCAGCGCTGTTTTCTCCCGTCGCGGCGGCCAAATCCGTGGAGGTGGCCATCGAATGCACTCTCGCACCACCGTTTTTCGTGGTGTCAGATCCGGCTCGCTTGCGGCAATGTCTTCTGAACGTCATCGGCAACGCGGTGAAGTTCACTTTGGCGGGCCATGTCCACATCTGGATCGGCCAGACCGAAATGGGTGAGGTGTCGATCAAGGTCACAGACACCGGAGTCGGGATTGCCGAGGACATGCTTGACCATGTCTTTGAGGAATTCTCACAGATCGAGGACGGGCGCACCCGGCGGTTCGAGGGCACCGGCCTTGGCCTTGCAATCACCTTGCGACTGACCCGTTTGTTGGGTGGAACGCTGACCGCACGGTCGCGCAAGGGTGTCGGCTCCGTGTTCGAATTCCGCTTTCCCTTTCCCACCGCACAAGCGCCCGCTCAGGAAAAACGATACTGGTCAACGGCCACCGCACGGCTTTCCGGGCACCGCGTCATGGTGGTCGAAGGGTTCGACATCAATCGCCGCGCCCTGCGCACAATGTTGGAATTTCTTGACGTCAAACCCGTCTTCGCGCGTGACAGCCAAGGTGCCAAAAGCCTGCTGTCCGCATTGACCCGGCAACGCACGCCGCCAGACCTGTGTCTCATCGACGGGGCCATCGGCGGCACGTCACATGGGGCCCTGCGCAAAGACCTAGAGCAGATATCAGGCGGGGGACGCATGCCTTGCGTTCTGATGGTTGGAGCCAGACAAGAGGTGTCAAGCGACCGGCTGAAAGCGCTTGGCTACGCAACGGTCCTGCGCAAACCTCTGGATATGCACGGGCTTGCGGCGGTTCTCTGCGGTGCACTTGGCGCTCCGCTGGATGCCACTCCGGCAACGGAAGACACCGAGCGCGACACAAACAAACGACCACTTGCAGGCAAAACCGTTCTGGTGGCCGAAGACAACGCCACCAACCGACTGGTCATCCAAAAACTGCTCGCCGGATCGGGGGCAACGCTGGAGATGGCCACAAATGGAGAAGAGGCGTTCGAACGCTATCAGCGGCTGCGGCCCGATCTTGTCCTGATGGACGTGTCGATGCCGGTCATGAACGGATACGAAGCCACACGGCACATCCGCGCCCTTGAAGCACAGGCTAACCTTGCCGCCTGTCCCATCGTGGCTTTGACAGCGAATGCCCTGCCCGAAGACGAAAACGCCTGCCGTGAGGCAGGCATGTCCGACTTTCTGACCAAACCTGTGCGTCGGGCGGAACTGCTCGACACCTTGGATGGGTGGCTGCTGCCGCAGGACGTAAGGGCGCGGGCGGTGTAACCGTCCGCGCCCTGCCACCTCAGTAGCGGTAATGCTCAGGCTTGAAGGGGCCTTCGGGTTTGACGCCGATATAGCTGGCTTGCTCTGCGGTCAGCGCGCTCAGCTTGACGCCGATGCGGTCCAGATGCAGGCGCGCAACCTTTTCATCCAGATGCTTGGGCAGGATGTAGACCTGATTTTTGTAGTTGTCGCCGTTCTTGAACAGCTCAATCTGCGCCAGAACCTGATTGGTAAAGGACGCGGACATGACAAAGGACGGGTGACCGGTGGCGTTGCCAAGGTTCAGCAAACGGCCCTCGGACAGCAGGATGATGCGGTGCCCGTTGGGCATCTCGATCATGTCCACCTGTTCCTTGATGTTGGTCCACTTGTGGTTCTTGAGCGCGGCAACCTGAATCTCATTGTCGAAATGGCCGATGTTGCCGACGATCGCCATATCCTTCATCTCGCGCATGTGCTCGATGCGGATCACGTCCTTGTTGCCAGTGGTGGTGACAAAGATATCAGCGGTGGCAACCACGTCTTCGAGCGGGGCAACCTGATAGCCGTCCATCGCCGCCTGCAACGCGCAGATCGGGTCGATTTCGGTCACGATCACGCGGGCGCCTGCGCCGGACAGAGACGCGGCAGAGCCTTTGCCCACGTCACCGTAGCCGCAGACCACAGCAACCTTACCCGCCATCATGGTGTCGGTGGCGCGGCGGATGCCATCGACCAGCGATTCCTTGCAGCCGTACTTGTTGTCGAACTTAGACTTGGTGACGCTGTCGTTCACGTTGATCGCCGGGAAGGGCAGCAGACCATCGCGCACCAGTTGGTAGAGGCGGTTCACGCCGGTGGTGGTTTCCTCGGACACGCCCATGATCTGGTCGCGGACCTTGGTGAACCAACCCGGGCTAGCGGCCATGCGCTTGGCGATCTGCTTTTTGATGACTTCCTCTTCTTCAGAGGTCGGCACGGCAATCACTTCCTCACCGGCTTCGGCGCGCGCGCCCAGCAGGACGTACAGGGTGGCGTCGCCGCCATCGTCGAGGATCATGTTCGGGCCGTCTTCGAACATGAAGGATTTGTCGAGGTAATCCCAATGCTCTTCCAGCGTCTGGCCCTTGATCGCAAAAACCGGAACACCGCTTGCCGCAATTGCCGAGGCGGCGTGGTCCTGCGTCGAAAAGATGTTGCACGAGGCCCAGCGCACATCGGCACCCAGCGCCACCAGCGTCTCGATCAGCACAGCGGTCTGGATCGTCATGTGCAAGGAGCCGACAATGCGCGCGCCCTTGAGCGGTTGTTCCGCGCCGTATTCGGCACGCAGGGCCATCAGGCCCGGCATTTCCGTCTCAGCAATGTCGAGCTCTTTGCGCCCGAACTCTGCCAGCGAAATGTCCTTAACAATATAGTCTTTTGTCATGTGGCCATGCTCCTGTGCCGCATATGCGGGATGCGACCCCGTACCAAAGCGGGCTATGATTGACAACAAGCCGGGATGTCATATTGAGAACGCGGTTTAAGGCCGGGGTGAAAGCTGATGGAATTTGAGCATCGCATCTGCGTGAATGAGTACGGCTTTTATTGCGTGCCGGATGCCTACGCGAAACGTGAAATCCCGAAAATCCTTTCGCAAGGCGGGGTTTATGAGCCCAACACCCTGTCCCTGATGGCGCGGCGCGCGCTGGGCGGTGATATCGTAACCGGCGGCGCGTTTATCGGCGATTTCTTTCCGGCCCTCGCCCGCGCCGTGGCACCCGGATCCCGGGTTGTCAGTTTTGAACCCAATCCACTCAGCTTTGCCGCCGCGCAGCGCACAATTGCGCTGAACGGATTGGGCAACGTCGATCTTGCGCCCGTCGCGGTGGGCGAGACGTCCGGCACCTTGCACCTGCAACTGGCGCGTGAAGGCGGCAGCGCCACGGCGGCCCGCGCCAAGATTGTCGAGACGGCGGATGAGGGTGAGACTGTCCCGGTCGAGGTTGTCACGCTCGACGATCTCTGCCCGGCAGACCGCATTGTGTCGATCTTGCATCTGGATGTGGAAGGCCACGAAAAACCCGCCCTGCTTGGCGCGCGGCGGATGATCGAACAAAACGCCCCGATGATCGTGCTGGAGGCTGACCGTCCGTGGCAACGCGGCATGTACGCCGAGTTTCTGGCCGAACAGTTCCCCGGACAGGGCTATGTCATGTGCGGCGGGATGGAACGGAACGTCTTTTTCATCGCGCAAGGTTGAGACAGAGTATGGCCCGCACACCCCGCGCTTGGCAACGAATGCTGTCCGGTCGCAGGCTGGACCTGCTGGACCCGACACCGGTCGATATAGAGATTGAGGACATCGCCCACGGTCTTGCCTTTGTGGCGCGCTGGAACGGACAAACGCGGGGAGACTATGCCTATTCCGTCGCCGAACATTCGCTGCTGGTTGAGGTGATCTTTGGCAGGCTTTGCCCGCAGGCGCGCCCGGCAGAGCGTCTGACCGCGCTGCTGCATGATGCCCCGGAATACGTGATCGGGGACATGATTTCTCCGGTGAAGGCGGCAGTGGGTCCCGGCTATGAAGAGTTGGACAAACGGCTGGCAGCCGCGATCCACATCCGCTTTGGTCTGCCTGCGATGACACCCCAACGACTGAAGAAACAGATCAAGAAGGCCGACCGCATCAGCGCATGGATGGAGGCCACGCAGATCGCCGGCTTCACCCGCAGCGAGGCGGACAAGTTCTTTGGCGCGCCGGATCTGGACATGATCGCCGATCTGCAAATTCACCTGCGACCGCCGGTGGACGTCCGCGAGGATTTCACCGCGCGCCACGCGGCTCTGCTGCGGGAGATGCCAAAGTGACGATCACCGTTCGCAAGGCCGGATCGCTGGACGCCCGCCCAATGGCCGGCTTGCTGAACGAGATCATAGAAGCGGGCGGCACAACCGCAATCATTCGCCCGGTGACGGCCGATGACTTGCGTACCTGGATGACGCGCAGGCCCGAGCGCGCCGCCTGGCATCTGGCCGAGAACGAGGGTGGGGCGGTCATGGGCTTTCAATGGATCGAACCGGCAGACTACCTGCCCGTCGACGCCGCCGAGATCGCAACGTTCGCCCGGCTGGGGCAGACCGGACTTGGCATCGGTTCAGCGCTCTTTCGTGCGACGGAAAAAGCCGCCCGTACGCTGGGCTATCAGTGGATCAACGCCAACATTCGGGCCGACAACGCGGGCGGTCTGGCCTATTACCAGAGCCGTGGATTTGAAGACTACGGCAAGAAGACAGGCGTGCGGCTGGAAGATGGCCAGACTGTCGACAAGGTGCTGAAACGTTACGATCTCTGAACGCGCGCACAAGCCCGCACACCACCGTCTATCAGGTGCTCCTGCCCAGCGGCCCGTTCCGCCCCGCGGTCCGGATATATTTCGACTGGCTCAGGGCGACAATGGCGCACCCTGTCGCCACCTAGCGCGGAGAGCGTTTCGCCAATATGCGCTGCAACGTCCGACGATGCATGTTCAGACGACGCGCGGTTTCCGACACGTTGCGGTCACACAACTCATACACCCGCTGGATATGTTCCCAGCGCACGCGATCCGCGCTCATAGGATTTTCCGGCGGCGGCGGCAGGTCGTCGCCCTTGGCCAACAGCGCATTGGTAATGTCATTCGCATCGGCGGGTTTGGACAGATAGTCCGTCGCGCCGATCTTGACCGCTGCAACGGCTGTGGCAATTGCGCCATAGCCGGTCAGGACAACCACCCGGCAATCCGGACGCTTGTCGCGCAGCACCTCGACCACGTCGAGCCCATTGCCGTCCTCAAGCCGCAGGTCGCACACCGCGTAGGCGGGCGGGCGGGCCGTGGCGATGGCGGTGCCTGCGGCAACCGATCCGGCCAATTCGACCTCGAAGCCACGCTTTTCCATGGCCTTGGCCAATCGCCTCAAGAACGGTTCGTCGTCATCAACCAGGAGAAGAGACCTGTCATCCCCAAGTTCTTCGATGCTGCGTTCCGCCAAGAGCTTTCCTCCTCACCGCCGGTGCGTGAAGTCGAGTATTAGCCGCGTAAACCTTGCTGGTCAAACGCATCTATTGCAGTCAAGATGCATTGATGTAGCAGGCCACCCGATCAGCCATTTCCTCAGGCGTCACTTCGCGTCGGAAGAAGTCGACAAAGCCCACTTCCGGTAGCACCAGATATGTAAAGGTGGAGTGGTCGACGAGGTAATATTCGGGGTCACCGTCTTCCTGTTTGCGGTAGTAGGTGCGGTAGGCTTGGCTGGCCGCTTTGACCTGTTCAGGCGACCCTGTAAGCCCAATCATGCGTTCATGCACCAATTCCGCAAACTCGCCCACGACCTCCGGGGTGTCGCGGTCAGGGTCGATCGAGATAAAGACCGGCGTCACGCTGTAGCCGCGTTCGGTCAGCACATCGACTGCCTCGGCGTTGCGCGCGGTATCGAAGGGGCAGACGTCCGGACAAAAGGTGTAACCAAAATACACCAGGCTAGGCTCTTTGATCACCTCTTTGTCGGTGACTGTCTCACCGGATTTATTCACCAAAGTGAACGGCCCACCGATCTGTTCGGCGCCTCCGGCGATACGGCTGGTGCGGCATTGGGCATAGGGATCACCCGAGGCATTGCGCTGCGAGGCGTACCAGACGCCACCGCTGACGGCGACCAGTGCTGCGAAGGCGGCGATTGCGGCAAGACGCTGCATGACTTTCTCTCTCCGGAATGTTTTAGCTTTAGCTATCTATTGGGTGGCGGGACACAAGAGGGACGAAAGGGCGCAGATGGCGCAGGGGGACCTGGGACTGATCGGCGATGAGCAACGCAGCAACTGGATTCGCCTCCGGACGATGATCCTTTTGCGCTGGTTCGCGGTGATTGGCCAGTTGACGGCAATCACAATTGCGCAGCGCCTGTACAACCTGCAACTGGAACTCGGTCTTTGCTATCTTGCAGTAGGCGTCTCGATTGTCGGCAACCTGATCGCGATCTCGGTCTTTCCCGAAAACAAGCGGCTCAGCGAAACCGAGAACTTCATGATGGTGATGTTCGACCTGCTGCAACTGTGTTTCCTGCTGTACCTGACAGGCGGGCTGCACAATCCCTTCTCGCTGTTGGTCTTGGGTCCGGTCACGGTGTCGGCGGCGGTGCTTAGCCTGCGGTCGACATTTCTGCTTGGCCTGACCGCGTTTGTGCTGGTCTCCGGTATGGTCTACTACCACCTGCCGCTGCGCACAGAGCAGGGTTTTGTCCTGCGTATTCCCGACATTTTCGTTTATGGACAATGGGTTGCCATCACAATTGCACTGATCTTTATCTCTGTCTATTCGCGTCGCATCAGCCGTGAGATGAATTCGATGTCCGACGCGCTGGCCGCGACCCAAATGGCGCTGGCACGCGCGCAAAAACTCAACGATCTGGGGGGCGTGGTGGCGGCTGCGGCGCATGAACTGGGCACCCCTCTGGCGACCATCAAACTGGCCTCTTCGGAACTGGCCGAGGAACTGGACGACCACCCCGAACTGCGCGACGACGCCTTGCTGATCCGCGAACAGGCCGACCGCTGCCGCGATATCCTGCGCAGCATGGGCCGCGCCGGAAAGGATGACCTGCACATGCGGCAAGCCCCTCTGGTCGAGGTGATCCGCGAGGCCGCTGAACCGCATCAGGATCGTGGCAAGGAAGTCCTGATAGAAGACGGCCCCGGCCCAGGTGGGGAATACACCCAGCCACAGATCCTGCGTCGCCCCGAGGTGATCCACGGTTTGCGCAACCTGATCCAGAACGCCGTCGACTTTGCGCGCACTCGTGTCTGGGTCGAAGCGATGTGGACCGATGACGTGGTGTCGATCCGCATCATCGACGACGGTCGCGGCTTTCCGCAGCATCTGATTGGCCGCATCGGAGACCCCTTCGTGCGACGCCGCCGCAGCGAAAGCGAAAAACGCGCCCGACCGGAGTATGAGGGCATGGGGCTTGGGTTGTTTATCGCCAAGACGCTGCTTGAACGAACTGGGGCAGAGCTCAGCTTTGCCAACGGGACCGACCCCTACACAACCTCCGTCGATCAGGCAGAGCGCCGCGGCGCAATTGTCGAAGTGGCTTGGCCAAGAAGCAAGATTGTGGCCGAACCGCCCAAACCCGGCACCCCCCTGGGGGATAACCGACCGATTGAGATATAAACGTGAATTTTCCGCAAACGTTGATTGGTTAACTTCAAATTAACCAAAGCAAACTCACAGTTTTCACAGGTGATAGGAAACAGGGGACGAGGAAAGGCGTTGGAGGATTATCTCATTCTGGCAATCGGGGCTGGCACCGCTGCGGCGTTCCTCGTTGTTGTCCTGATCTTTCTCGCTCTGCGACCGAAACGATCATCGCGACTGCACGTCGGGATTCCCGAAACGGTGTTGCTCTTCCGGAATGGCGAAGTTGTCGATCACACGCCGGATGCGGCCGAACTGTTCAATCGAACCATCCTGACAGGCATGGGCTGGGACGAGGTGCGTGAGGCGCTTTCACCCGGCTTTCCGGATCTTCCCGGGAACCTGCCCGACCACTTGTTGACGTGGTCCTCGCCCAACGTCCCGAACGCCGAGCTTTTGGCGGAACCGTCGGGCTCCCGCCTGCACCTGCGGCTACGGTGCACACCAGAAGGTGCCGCAAACCTGTTCCGCGCCCGGTGCCAGACCGATGAACACAGTCGGCTGGTCGATCTGTCGCGCAACGCGCCGGACGCGCTCTGGCAAACGGATCTCGACGGAAACCTGTTGTGGAACAACGATGCCTACGACGAATTGTGTCAGGACGCAGGAAAATCGGCAGAGGATTCCAGTCCGATTGATCTGAAACTGCCGGCGACACGCGCCGAACGGACAACCCGCGTCAGCGTAAAACCCGACGGCCAGCCACAGCGCTGGTTCGAGGTGGTTTCGCGGCCCGTGCACGACGGATGGATGCACTACGCCACCAGTATTGACAGTCTGGTGAATGCCGAGATGGCGCAGCGGAATTTTGTCCAGACCCTGACCAAGACTTTTGCCCATCTGCCCATCGGGCTTGCCGTCTTTGATCGCGACCGGCAGCTTGTGCTGTTCAACCCGGCGTTGGTCGATCTGACCCATCTGCCGGTGGATTTCCTGTCGGCCAAACCCAACTTGCTCAGCTTTTTCGATCACATGCGCGAAAACCGCATGATGCCAGAGCCCAAGAACTACGCGTCATGGCGTGACAAGCTGTATGACGTGGTGTCTGCTGCGCGCGAAGACCGCTACTGCGAGACCTGGAACCTGCCGTCTGGCCTGACCTACAAAATCACCGGACGTCCGCATCCCGATGGCGCCGTCGCGTTCCTGATCGAGGATATCAGCGCCGAAATCTCGCTTACCCGCCGCTTCCGTTCGGAACTGGAACTGACCCAATCCGTGCTCGATTGTTTCGAAGATGCCGTCGCCGTGTTCTCTCGCCTTGGCGTGCTGACCTTCTCAAACGCGGCGTATCGGGCGCAGTGGGAATGTGATCCGGACAGCGCCTTTACCGAGATCACCATCGTCGATGCCACCAAGGATTGGCAGCAGGCCTGCGACGCCAGCCCCATCTGGCCGGACCTGCGCGAGTTCGTGCTGACGCTGCGGGACCGACAAGGCTTTGAGGCGGATCTGATCCGCAAGACCGGCGAACCGATGCGCTGCGTCGTACAGCCGGTGGCCGCCGGTGCGACCCTTGTCCGTTTTTCCACCGTTGCGGCACTGTCAGAGCATCAACTGCCCCACCAAAAAGAACATCGCGCCGTCGGCTGAAGCAGCTTGCAGCGCCGCGCGGCACTTGTATCCTCCGCGCCATGACGCCCCATCACGCCGCCTTGACCCTACCTTCACCGGAGGCGACCTGCGCCTTTGCCCAACGCATCGGTGCGGCGTTGCGGCCCGGCGATGTGCTTTTGCTTTCTGGCCAGATCGGCGCGGGAAAGACCCATTTCGCGCGCTGCCTGATCCAGTCCTTGCTAGAGGTGCCAGAGGATGTGCCCTCTCCCACCTTCACTCTTGTTCAGACTTATGACACCACCGCCGGAGAGTTGTGGCACGCCGATCTTTACCGGCTGACCGGCCCGGATGAGAGCGTGGAACTGGGCCTGACAGAGGCGTTCGAGACCGCCATCTGCCTTGTCGAATGGCCCGACCGCCTGCAAGAACTCGCGCCCAAGGACGCCTTGCGACTCAGCTTTGCGGCGGCAACAGAGGAAGACACTCGCCATGTGACGCTCGACTGGGAAACTCCGCGCTGGGATGCGGTTATCGCGGAGCAGATGGCTTGATCGATTTTCTTGAAACCAGCGGCTGGGGTGATGCGCGGCAGGAACCGCTGGCCGGGGATGCCTCGGCCCGACGCTATACCCGGCTGTTTCGCGGCGTCGAGACCGCGATCCTGATGCAGGACCCCGAAGGCGACGTGGCGCTTTTTGCGCGTCTTGCGCGGCATCTGACCGGGCTGGGTCTCAGCGCGCCCCGCATTATCGCCGAAGATGTTGCCAAGGGCTTGCTGCTGATCGAGGATCTCGGCGATGGTTTGCTGGCCCGTCTTGCGCAGGACGCACCGACCGAGCAGCGCCTTTACCTGCTCGCCACCGACGCACTGATCGCGTTGCACCGCGCCCCGCCACCGCCCGACCTGCCGCTGGCGACGCCCGACCGGCTGGCCGCGATGGTGGACCTTGCCTTTCAACACTACACTCACGCTCCGGACGCTTTGCCACAAGCGGTGGCGGCGTTTGCCCCGCTGTTGCAGACGCACGCAATGCCCGCCGACGTCATGGTGCTGCGCGACTATCACGCCGAAAATATCCTGTTTCTGCCACAGCGCGAGGGTGTCGCCCGTGCCGGATTGCTCGATTTTCAGGATGCGCTGCAAGGGCATCGCGCCTATGACTTTGTCTCACTGATCGAGGATGCCCGCCGCGATGTGTCACCCCGGACCGCCCGCGCCTGTATCGCGCATTACCTGACCGCCACCGGACTGCCCGAGGAGGCCTTTCACGCCTCGCTTGCCGTGCTTGGCGCCCAGCGCAATCTGCGTATCCTTGGCGTCTTTGCCCGCCTTGCGTCCACGCGTGGCAAACCGCATTACATCGATCTGATCCCGCGGGTCTGGGGCCACCTTCAGGCCGATCTTGCCCATCCGGTTCTGGCCTCCGTGAAACCAATTCTGGACGCGGCCCTGCCCACGCCCGACACAGCCCATCTGGAAAGACTGAAAGCCCGATGCCCAACGCCGTAATGCTGTTTGCCGCCGGATTCGGCACCCGGATGGGGGCGCTGACCGCCGACACGCCGAAACCGCTGATCAAGGTGGCGGGAAAGCCGCTGCTGGATCACGCTCTGTCCCTAACAGAGGGCATCGCCACCCGTGTCGTCAACGCGCATTACCTTGCAGACCAGATAACGGCGCATCTCAAAGGCCGCGACGTGCATGTCTCTGTCGAGCAACCAGAGATCCTCGACACCGGGGGCGGCCTGCGGTTTGCATTGCCGACTCTTGGCACACAACCTGTGTACACATTGAACACGGATGCCATCTGGAACGGCCCAAACGCACTGGGCCTGCTGCGCGAGGCGTGGGACCCGGGCCGCATGGACGCACTGCTGATGTGTGTGCCCCTGTCCCGCGCGGTTGGGCGAAAAACCGGAGGCGACTTTGCTTTGCAGTCGGACGGGCGGCTGACCCGCAAGGGGGACCTCGTCTATACCGGCGCGCAGATCATCAAAACGGACGGGCTGGCCGACATCGACGAAGCTGCCTTTTCCCTCAACAAACTCTGGAATGCTCAGGCAGAGGCGGGACGCCTTTTCGGCGTCACCTACCCCGGCCACTGGTGCGACGTTGGCCATCCAGAGGGCATCAGACTGGCCGAGGATATGCTGAATGTTTGACACCCCCGGCCCCCGCCTCTTTGGCCTGCCCTGCGGCGCGGATTTCGCAACCGAACTGGTTGCCGGTCTGCGCGCCCGGATGAAAGACACCCCGCCAGAGGCGCTCGCGGAGGTGGAAATCTACGTCAACTCGGACCGCATGGCACGGCGGCTGCGCACCGTGTACGACGCCGGTCCCGCCTGCCTGCTGCCGCGCATCCGGCTGGTCACTGATCTGGCCGATCCGCTGACCCGCGCGGCCCTGCCCGCGTCCATTCCACCGCTGCGGCGACGGTTGGAACTGACCGGCCTCGTATCCGAACTGCTGGACCGCGCGCCCGACCTTGCGCCGCGCGCGGCGCTGTTCGATCTGGCCGACAGTCTCGCCACCTTGATGGAGGAAATGCAGGGCGAAAACGTGTCGCCAGAGGTTATCGAAAATCTCGACGTGTCCGACCAGTCCGGCCATTGGCAGCGCGCGCTGACCTTCCTTCAGATCGTCCAACGCTATTTCGAGGCCGACAGCGCCCCGGACCCGCAAAGCTATGCGCGCCGCGCGATGGAAATGCGGCTGCTGCAATGGCAGGACAAACCACCGCAGCACCCCGTTCTGGTCGCCGGGTCCACCGGATCGCGCGGCACCACCGCGAGTTTCATGGCCGCTGTCGCGCGGCTGCCGCAAGGCGCGGTGATCCTGCCCGGATTTGATGCCGACACACCGGACGCCGTCTGGGGGCAATTGGACGACTCGCTGACTGGCGAGGACCATCCGCAGTTTCGCTTTGCCAAATTGATGCAGGCGCTGGATCTGTCTCCGCGCGATATTCGTTCATGGACCGATACACCGCCCCCCAGCGTCGCGCGCAACCGCGTGCTGTCGCTGGCCCTGCGCCCCGCGCCAGTCACCCACCAATGGCTGTCCGAGGGGCCGTCCCTGCCGTCGCTGCCTGACGCCATGCAGGACGTCACGCTGGTCGAGGCCGCAAGTCAACGGGATGAGGCGCTGGCCATCGCCCTGCGCCTGCGGCAGGCGGTCGAGGACGGACAGCGCGCTGCGGTCATCACCCCCGACCGGATGCTGACCCGCCGCGTGACCTCGGCGCTGGACCGTTGGAACATCTTGCCGGATGACAGCGGTGGCACGCCCGCACAACTGACCCCGCCGGGGCGGTTGCTGCGCCATGTGGCGGAATTGTTCGTCAAGCCGCTGACCGCCGAGATGCTGCTGACCCTGCTCAAACATCCCCTGACCCACAGCGGGGCGGACCGTGGCCCGCACCTGCTGAACACCCGCGATCTGGAACTGTATATCCGCCGCAACGGGATGCCCTATCCGCAGCCCGAGCCACTGGTCACTTGGGGGGAAACGCGGTCGCGCGGCGACTGGGCCACATGGGTTGGACAACAGTTCTGCGGCCACGACCATACCGGCAAGCGCGCTCTTTCGGACTGGATCGCCACGCTGGTTGCGCTGACCGAATCCATTTGCGCGGGTCCGGGGGGCAAAGGGTCTGGCGGGCTCTGGAAAGAGGCGGCAGGCCGCAAGCTGCAGAGCGTCATCGCGACCCTGACGCGAGAGGCCGAACACGGCGCCGACATGAGCGCCCGTGATTTTGCCGACCTGCTGGGCGCAATGTTGTCGCGCGAAGAAGTGCGCGACCGTGACGCCCCGCACCCGAACATCCTGATCTGGGGCACACTAGAGGCGCGTGTCATGGACGCCGACCTTGTGATTCTCGCCAGCCTTAACGAAGGCAGCTGGCCTGAACTGCCCGGTGCCGACCCGTGGTTAAACCGTCAGATGCGCGCCAAGGCCGGGCTACTTTTGCCCGAACGGCGCATAGGCCTGTCCGCACACGACTTTCAACAGGCCGCTGGCGCGCCCGAGGTCTGGATGACCCGATCCATGAAATCTGATGATGCGGAAACCGTGCCGTCGCGCTGGCTTAACCGGTTGATGAACCTGATGCGTGGCCTGCCAGATCGGGACGGCAAGAGCGCTATCGAACAGATGCAGGACCGGGGCAAATACTGGCTGTCGCTGGCCCGCGCGTCAGAGACCCCGATCACAGAGCAGCCCGCGCCACGCCCCTCCCCGGCCCCGCCAGCAGAGGCGCGGCCCAAACAACTGTCGGTGACAGAGATCAAGCGGCTGGTGCGCGATCCCTTTGCAATCTACGCCAAGCGCGTTTTGCGCCTGAGACCGTTGGACCCGCTCATGCAGGCCCCCGACGCGCTGATGCGTGGCATTCTCACGCACAAAGTGCTGGAGGAGTTTGTAAAGGCCACGCAAGACGAACCGCTTAACCTGACGCCGGATCAGTTGCTAACCCTTGCCGCGCAAATCATTGGCGACCCCGAACAGGTCCCATTCCCCACTGTGCGCGCGCTTTGGCAGGCGCGAATGGCCCGCATTGCGCCGTGGTTCGTCGAAACCGAGGTCAACCGGCAGGCCCATGCCACGCCCAGCCAGTATGAGATCAAGGGGCAAGCCACGATCCCGGCGCTGGGGTTCACTCTTACCGCAACCGCCGACCGGATCGACATCGACGGGCGCGGCGGCGCGCATATCTATGACTACAAAACCGGCGCGGCCCCCACGGCCAAGGAACAGCGCAGTTTCGACAAACAGTTGCTGCTGGAGGCGGCGATGCTGGACGACGGCGGCTTTGCCCCGCTGGAACCGCCGCATGTGGAACGCGCGGTGTTCATCTCGCTCCAGCCCAGCAACCCAAAAGAGGTGTTGGCCCCACTAGAGGACGCCCCCCCGGAACAGGTCTGGGCAGAGTTCGTCTCGCTGATCACCACTTACTACGATCCAACCACCGGCTTTACCGCCCGACGCGCCCTGCAAAAGGACAACGATGCAGGCGATTACGATCACCTCGCGCGGTTTGGCGAATGGGATGTCACCGACGCCCCGGTCAAGGAGACCCTGACATGATGCGCGATGAGGCGACACAGCGGCAGGTGGATGCCGCCGCCCCTTGGCATTCGACATGGTTGGCCGCCAATGCCGGATCGGGCAAGACCCGCGTGCTGACCGACCGGGTGGCGCGGCTGTTGCTGGACGGGGTCGATCCCTCGCACATCCTGTGCTTGACCTACACCAAGGCCGCAGCAACAGAGATGCAGAACCGCCTGTTCAAGCGGCTGGGCGCTTGGGCCATGCTGGACGAGGACGGGTTGCGTGCAGATTTGGAGCGGCTTGGGGTCGAAACGGATCTGTCCGGCGACTACCTGCGAGAGGCCCGCACCCTATTCGCCCGCGCGATCGAGACACCGGGCGGGCTGCGCATTCAAACGATCCATTCGTTCTGCGCCTCGCTCCTGCGGCGCTTTCCGCTAGAAGCCCGCGTCACGCCGCAGTTCCAAGAGATGGAGGATCGTGCGGCAGAGTTGTTGCGCGCCGAGGTGCTAGACCGCCTCGCCGAAGGACCGCAGGCGCATTTGTTGCGGGACATCGCGCCCTTTATCTCGGGCGATGACGTTGAAAAGCTGACGGCGCAGCTGTGCCGCCGCCGCGATACGTTTCAACCACCGTTGAGCGCGTCTGAGATTCGGCTGGCCTATGGATTGGCTCCGGATGACAGCGAGGAAAATCTGCTTGAGTCCGTCTTTCTTGGCTCCGAACTGGCGCTGTTTAAGGCACTGATCCCCTACCTGAGCGAAGGCGGAAAGACAGACGGCACTCTAGCCGATCAGCTGGCCACCATTGGCGCGCCCGACGCCGATGGGCTGAACGTCCTGCAATCCGCGCTGCTGACGCAGGCAGGCACCATCCGCAAGACGCTTGGCACCAAGAAACCCCGCGCCAACGAGCCTGATCTGTTTGAGGCGCTGGATCAACTGGCTAGGCGAGTCGAGGACGCCTGCATCACGCAGATGGCCCTTGCGGCCGCCCGGCGCGACGCCGTCCTGCACGCCTTTGCCGGGCATTTCCTGCGCGACTACGAGGCCGAAAAGATGCGGCGCGGCTGGCTGGATTTCGACGATCTGATCACCCGCGCGCGCGATCTGCTGAGCGATCCGGGTGTCGCGGAATGGGTGCTCTACCGGCTGGACGGTGGCATTGACCACATCCTGGTGGATGAGGCGCAGGATACCTCGCCGGTGCAATGGCAGGTGATTGAACGGTTGGCGCAGGAATTTACCGCTGGTGAGGGCGCCCGCGCCGATGTGCGGCGCACCATCTTTGTCGTCGGGGACAAAAAACAGTCGATCTATTCGTTTCAGGGTGCCGATCCGTCCGAATTCGACCGGATGCGCGATGATTTCGCGGATCGTCTGCAACGGACTGACGCGCCGCTGGTGTCCATGGGGCTAGAGTATAGTTTCAGGTCCGCCGAGCCGATCCTGCGGCTGGTCGACAACACCTTTGACGGTGCGCAGGCCTCTGGTTTCGTGCCCAACCAACTGCATCGCGCCTTCAAGGACGCCATGCCGGGACGCGTCGATCTGTGGCCGCTGGTCGACAAGGTCGGGGACGAAGAGGACGGCGCGTGGCATGAACCCGTCGACCGTCCAAGTGCCACCCACCACACGGTTATTCTGGCGCAGCGCATCGCGCGGTTCATCCGCCAGACCATCGACGCCAAGACACCCCTGCCCGAAGAGATTGGCCATTCCGGCACCTACCGCGCGCGGCCCGTCCATGCGGGTGATGTGCTGATCCTCGTGCAAAAGCGGGGCCGCCTGTTCAAGGAGATCATCCGCGCCTGCAAACAGGAACGCCTGCCCATCGCGGGCGCGGATGTGCTCAAGGTCATGGCCGAACTGGCGGTGCGCGACATCATCGCGCTGCTCAGCTTTCTGTCGACGCCCGAGGACGACCTGTCGCTGGCCACCGTGCTACGGTCTCCCCTTTTTGGGCTGAGCGAGCAGGCGCTGTTCGACCTCGCAGCCCGCCGGGAACGCAAATACCTTTGGGAGGAACTGCGCACCCGGCGCAACACCTTCCCCGATGTTCTGCGCGTGCTGGATGATCTGCGCGGGCAGACCGACTTTCTGCGCCCTTACGACCTGATCGACCGCATCCTGACCCGCCACAACGGTCGCCGCCTGCTGATCGGGCGGCTAGGTCCAGAGGCCGAGGATGGCATCAACGCGCTGCTGCAACAGGCGCTGGCCTATGAGCAAAGCGCCGTTCCTTCTTTGACCGGGTTTCTGGAATGGGCGCAGTCGGACAATCTGCGGATCAAACGCGCGCCTGACAGCGCCGGTGAAACGTTGCGCGTCATGACGGTGCATGGCTCCAAAGGGCTGGAGGCACCCATCGTGATCCTGCCGGACTGCGCAGAGCCGGACAACCGACTGCGCGACGACCTGTTCACCGATGAGCACGGGCCACTGTGGAAAGGCACTGCCGACGCCCAGCCACCGCGCCAGCAGGCGGTGATCGACGCGGCCAAGGAAAAGGCCGCGCAGGAAAAGGACCGGCTGTTGTACGTCGCCATGACGCGGGCCGAGAAATGGCTGATCGTCGGGGCGGCGGGCGATCTGGGGAAATCCGGTGAGGCTTGGTACGATAAGGTGTCGCGCGGCATGGACCGTTCCGGCCCGGAGCGTCAGGTCTTTGACTTTGGTGATCTGGGCGCGGGTGAGGGCCAGCGACTTGGCCTTGCGGACTGGTCTCACCTGCCGTTTGAGGACGTGACCCGCACCGCGCCACCCGAAACCGAGATGCCCGCGCATCTGCTGGACCCGGCCCCAACCCCGACGGAGCCGATCAAACCGCGCACCCCTTCGGACCTTGGCGGGGCAAAGGCGCTGCCGGGGGCTGCGGGCGACACAGAAGAGATCGCCAAGGCGCGCGGCACCGCCCTGCACCTGCTGCTGGAAAACCTCGCACCTCTGCCAGCCGACATGCGCACGGACGCCGCCGAGGCGCTGGGCCAGCAGATCGAGGACGATCCGGATCTTGCTATAGTCGCCAGTCAAAAGGCGCAGATCCTCGATGAGGCTCTGGCCGTCCTGTCCGCCCCGAATCTGACCCATGTCTTTGCTCCGGGTGCGCTGGCAGAGGTGCCCGTCACCGCCGACCTGCCCGGCCTTGGCCGTATCCACGGCGTGATCGACAGGCTGATCGTCACGCCAGAGACCGTCACCGCCATCGACTTCAAATCCAACCGCACCGTTCCCGATGACCCCGCCCGCGTGCCCGACGGATTGCTGCGCCAAATGGGGGCCTATGCCGCCGCGCTGGCGCAGGTCTACCCGGATCGGCGCATTGAAACCGCGCTGGTCTGGACGGCAAATGCCCACTACATGCCGCTGCCACACGAAGCTGTGACACAAGCTCTCGCGCAGGCAGGCACACCTTGACGGCGCGGACCACGCTCCATACCTTCTCGATCCTGTCAGCTTGCCCCAACCCCTAGGAGAATCCCCATGGCCACCGTCGCCGTCACCGATGCCACCTTCGACGCCGAAGTGAAGAATTCCGACATTCCCGTTGTCGTCGACTTCTGGGCCGAATGGTGCGGTCCCTGCAAGCAGATCGGCCCCGCGCTGGAAGAGCTTGCCAAGGAAATGGAAGGCAAGATCAAGATCGCCAAGGTCGATGTTGACCAGAATCCGAACACCGCTGCCGCCATGGGTGTGCGCGGTATTCCGGCGCTGTTTGTTTTCAAGGACGGTCAGGCCGTGTCCAACCTTGCCGGTGCCCGCCCCAAGGCCGCACTGCAAAGCTGGATCGAAGAGTCGATCTGAACCGGATAACCGGTTGATGTTTCAGGGGCGCCTTCGGGCGCCCTTGTCGTTTTGGCCCATGTGGCCCATATCGGCGGTCAGAAGAGAAGGATCAGTCATATGAGCGACGACAGCTTTCCCGGATGGCACGGCACCACGATCATCGGCGTCCGCAAGGGCGGTCAGGTGGTTATCGCGGGCGATGGTCAGGTCAGCCTTGGCCAGACCGTGATCAAGGGCACCGCGCGCAAGGTGCGCCGCCTGTCGCCGGGCGGGCATGACGTGCTCTGCGGCTTTGCCGGATCGACTGCCGATGCCTTTACCCTGCTGGAACGGCTTGAGAAAAAGCTGGAGGCCGCGCCGGGTCAATTGCAGCGCGCCAGCGTTGAGCTGGCCAAGGACTGGCGCACCGACAAGTACCTGCAAAAGCTGGAGGCAATGCTGATCGTCACCGACGGGCAGGACCTGTATGTCATCACCGGCGCGGGCGACGTTCTGGAACCCGAACATGACGTGGCAGCCATCGGATCGGGCGGGAACTTTGCGCTCGCCGCTGCGCGCGCGATGATGGATACGGACAAATCCGCCGAAGAGGTGGCGCGCTCTGCTATGGCGATCGCCGCCGACATCTGCGTCTACACCAACGGCAACCTGACCGTCGAAACGCTGGGCTGAGACGAATTTTCGTCGAAAATTCGCCCCCACCAACGCACAGGATTCCCATGACTGACCTGACCCCCCGCGAAATCGTCTCGGAACTCGACCGGTTCATCATTGGCCAGCAAGAGGCCAAGCGCGCCGTGGCCGTCGCGTTGCGCAACCGCTGGCGGCGCAAGCAACTGTCGGATGACCTGCGCGATGAGGTGTATCCCAAGAATATCCTGATGATCGGACCCACCGGCGTCGGCAAGACAGAGATCAGCCGCCGTCTGGCGAAACTGGCCCGCGCGCCCTTTATCAAAGTCGAGGCGACGAAGTTCACCGAGGTCGGCTATGTGGGCCGCGACGTGGAACAGATCATCCGCGATCTGGTGGATTCCGCCATCGCCCAGACGCGCGAGCAGATGCGCGAAGACGTCAAGGCGCGCGCCCATCAGGCCGCCGAGGATCGGGTGATCGAGGCCATCGCCGGAAAGGACGCCCGCGAAGGCACCCGCGATATGTTCCGCCGCAAGCTGAAAAGCGGTGAGTTGGACGACACGATGATCGATCTGGACGTGGCCGAAACGGCCTCTCCCTTCCCGACCATGGAGATCCCCGGCCAGCCCGGGGCCAACATGGGGATGATGAACCTTGGTGATATCTTTGGCAAAGCCTTTGGCGGGCGGACCACGCGCAAGCGTCTGACCGTGGCGGAAAGCTATGAAATCCTGATCCAGGAAGAGGCCGACAAGCTGCTGGATGATGAGCAGGTCAAGGCGGCGGCGCTGGAATCGGTCGAGCAGAACGGCATCGTCTTTCTGGACGAGATCGACAAGGTAGCGGCCCGGCAAGAGGCGCGCGGCGGCGACGTCAGCCGCGAAGGTGTGCAGCGCGACCTGCTGCCGCTGATCGAGGGCACGACCGTCAGCACCAAGCATGGACCGGTCAAGACGGATCATATCCTGTTCATTGCCTCGGGCGCGTTCCACATCGCCAAGCCGTCTGACCTGCTGCCGGAATTGCAGGGGCGTCTGCCGATCCGGGTGACGCTGCGGGCGCTGACCGAAGAGGATTTCGTGCGCATCCTGACCGAGACGGACAACGCTCTGACCCGGCAGTATACGGCGTTGATGGCGACCGAAGAGGTCACCGTGACCTTCACCGATGAGGGCATCGCGGCGCTGGCGAAGATCGCCGCCGAGGTGAACACCAGCATCGAGAATATCGGCGCGCGGCGGCTGTATACGGTGATGGAACGGGTGTTCGAGGAGCTGAGCTTTACCGCCCCCGACCAGCCCGGTCAGGAGGTCACGGTGGATGCCGATTTTGTCGAGGCGCATCTGGGCGAATTGACCCGCTCCACCGACCTGAGCCGCTACGTTTTGTGATGGCTCTGACCGGGTGTCCACGCGTGGGCAGGGTTTGGGCTATGTAGAATCAATGGGTTACAGAGACGGTTTTACCTTTCGGTAACAAACTGAGGCTTGACCCGATGCCTTGGACCCGTCCCGGGCACGGAGGTTTTCGAGGCCGTCACCCCTTGGCCAGCAGCACGCGTAGGGTGGGTTTTCAACCCACCACTCGGAACAAAAAAACGCCCCGCAAAACCTGCGGGGCGTTCGTTGTTTCAGACGTTCCGGGCCAGGCCCGGGACGGATGGCCTTAGGCCATCCACCACCGTTCGGCCATGCGGGCGTTGTCCATCTGCCAGAGGTTGCCGACCGTGTCCGGGTTGGCGACCTTGTTGCTGACGGCCTGCACGTAGTTGGCGAACATCGGCAGCACCACGCCACCGTCGTCTTTCAGGATCAGTTGCATTTCGCCGTACATCTCGCGGCGCTTGTCCGGGTCGAGCTCGGCGCGGGCGATGACCAGCAGTTCCTGGAAGCGGGCGCTGTCGTTGCTGTCCCACTGGGTATCGTTCCACGGCACGCCTTCTTCGTAGGCGGTGGCGAACATCCAGTCCTCTGTCGCGCGACCCGACCAGTAGCAGGCGCAGAACGGCTTTTTCAGCCAGACATTCGACCAGTAGCCATCCGCCGGTTCCTGCACGAGGTTGATGTTGATGCCCGCACCCTTGGCCGAAGCCTGATACAGTTGGGCTGCGTCAACCGCGCCTTCAAAGGCGGCATTCGAGGCCGACAGGTCGATGTCCAGCGAGGTCATTCCGGCCTCTTTGAGGTAGAATTTCGCCTTGTCCGGATCGTAGGAGGTCTGCTCCATATCGGCGGCAAAATACTGGTTTGCGGGGCCGATGGGGGTGTCGTTGCCGACGCGACCGTGGCCCAGCAGGATCTTGTTGACCATCTCTTCGCGGTTGATGGCGAATTTCAGCGCGCGGCGCACGTTGACGTCATCAAAGGGCGCCACGTTGGTCAGCATCGGGAAGGTGTACTGCTGGTTGCCCGTCACCTCTTGAATGCGGACCATCGGGTTGGCCTTGAGCAGCGCCTCTGTCTTGAAGTCGATCCGGTTGATGGCATCGACCTGACCGGTCAGCAGCGCGTTCATCCGGGCGGTGTTGTCGTTGACCGCGATGTATTCGACCGAATCGAAATAGCCTGCGTTGTCGCCTTTGTAGTGGCTGTCGACACGGGTCGCGACCATGCGCACGCCCGGTTCAAAGCTTTCGACCTGATAGAGGCCGGTGCCGATGCCCTTGGCGATGGCCTCTTCGATCTGGCCCGCCGGGTACATCAGCAGGTGATAGTCCGACAACAGATAGGGGAAGTCGGCGTTGCCCGCCGCCAGAGTGAACTGCACCTGATGGTCGGTGATCTTCTTCATTTCGGTGATGGCTTCGACAATCGGCTTGGCCGCCGATTTCGCGCCGTCAGCCACGTGCAACTGCAACGAGGCGATCACGTCATCCGCGCCAAACGCCTTGCCATTGTGGAATGTCACGCCCTGACGCAGGTCAAAAGTCCAGGTCTTGGCGTCTGCCGAGGCCTCCCAGGATGTCGCCAGTTCGCCGACCAGCGAGCCGTCCGCCTTCACCTCTGTCAGGCTGTCAAACACGGTGCCCTGCGCGCTGGCGATCATGAAGAGGTCGGAGTGGGTCCGACCATCCCAGCTGTCGCTGGTGTTGGCACCGGACAGGGCGGCGCGCAGGCGGCCGCCCGGCTTGGCCTGTGCGCGCAGCGGCAGGCCGGAAGCGGCAAGCACACCTGCTGCGGCGCCGGTGGTCAAAAGTCCACGTCTGCTGATTCTGGTCATTTTCGTCTCCCTTGGTCATCGCCTGCCGGGGTTCATGCCCTGGCAGGTCATCTGTTTATAGCGTCTGTCTTACGACATTTTGCCGACGGCGGCATCGCCGATGTTATCAACTCCGCGTTCCTGAAGCAGATTGGTGAGCCAATCCGGGTCCATCTCGGGGACCGAGGACAACAGAAGATCAGTGTAGGCATGGTGCGGCGGCCGGAACATTTCCTTTTTCGGGCCCTGTTCCACGACTTCGCCGTCTTTCATCACCACCACCTCATCGGCGATGGCGCGCACGGTGGCGAGGTCATGGGTGATGAACATGTAGCTGAGTTTCAGTTCATCCTGCAGGCGGGCCAGCAGCCGCAGAATGCCCTCTGCCACCAGTTGGTCCAGCGCGCTGGTCACCTCATCGCAGATGATGAATTTCGGCTCTGCCGCCAGCGCGCGGGCGATCCCGATGCGCTGTTTCTGCCCGCCCGACAGTTCGCTGGGCAGGCGGTCATAATATTGATCGGCGGGCATTTCGATCTGCTCCAGCAGATCCTCTACCCGCTTGCGTTTGTCGCGGCCTTTCAGGCCCATGTAAAATTCCACCGGGCGACCGATGATCTCTCCGATCGGTTTGCGCGGGTTCAGCGCGGTATCGGCCATCTGGTAGATCATCTGGACCTGCCGCAACTGGTCCTTGGAGCGTTTTCGATAGTCCAGCGGCAATTCCTGCCCGTCGAGTTCGATCCGTCCGATGCGCGGCGGCAACAGCCCGGTGATGCAGCGCGCGGTGGTGGATTTGCCCGACCCCGATTCGCCCACCACGGCGACGGTGCGCCCCTCGTGGATGTCGAAACTGACATCGCTCAGCACATCGACGGTGCCATAGGCCGCCGTGACCCCCATGACAGAGATCACCGGCGTGGCATCGGCGGAAACCGGCGGTTTCAGCGGGCGTTCAAAGGCGCGCACGGCCCAGAGGCTTTTGGTATAGTCCTCTGTCGGCGCGCTCAGCATGGTGCGGGTATCGGCCTCTTCGACCTCATCGCCCTTGAGCAGCACCTTTATGCGGTCGGCCATCTGCGCCACGACCGCAAGGTCATGGGTGATGTAGATCGCGGCGGTGTCGAATTCCTTGACGATCTCGCGGATGCTGGCCAGCACCTCGATCTGGGTGGTGACGTCCAGCGCGGTGGTCGGTTCGTCAAAGATGATCAGGTCGGGGCGGCAGGCCATGGCCATCGCCGTCATCGCGCGCTGCAACTGGCCGCCGGACACCTGATGCGGATAGCGAAAGCCGATCTCATCGGGGTTGGGCAGGCGCAACTTGCGGTACAGTTCCATGCCGTCCTGCTCGGCGTCGTGACGGGAGGACACGCCGTGCTGCACCGGCGCTTCGGCGTGCTGGTCGATCAGTTTGTGCGCGGGGTTGAAACTGGCGGCGGCGGATTGCGCCACGTAGGCGATGCGTTTGCCCAGCAAGCGGCGCTTGACCTCTGCGCTGGCCGAAAGCAGGTCGATGCCGTCGAAATGCACGCTGCCGCCAGAGATGCGCACACCGTCGCGGCAAAAGCCCATGGCGGCAAGGCCGAGGGTCGATTTGCCCGCGCCGGATTCGCCGATCAGGCCCAGCACCTCGCCTTTATTCAGGGTCAGGTCGACGCCGTTGATGATGGGCATCCACGTCTCATCGGACCGCCCCTCGATCCGCACGTCGCGCATGTCCACCAGCAGATCAGACATGGCTCACTCCTTCAGGCCAGAGCTGCGTTGCAGCATCCAGTCCACCACAAAGTTGACCGCCACGGTCAGCAGCGCGATGGCCCCCGCCGCCATCAGCGGCAGCGCGGCGGTCAGCGGCGAGAAGGCGGCGAAGTTGATGAATTGCGCAAGGTCGCGCACCATGGTGCCCCAGTCCGCCAGCGGCGGCTGGATGCCCACGCCGAGGAACGACAGCGCCGCAATGGTCAGGAACACAAAGCAAAAGCGCAGACCGAATTCCGCCAGCAGCGGCGCCATGGCGTTGGGCAGGATCTCGCGGAAGATGAGATAGGTCCGCCCCTCGCCGCGCAGCTTGGCCGCCTCGATATAGTCCATGACGACGATGTTCATGCCCACCGCGCGCGCCAGACGGAAGACGCGGGTGCTGTCGATCACCGCGATGATCAGCACCATGTAGACGGTCAGCAGCCACTTTTCCGACCCGGCCCATGCGCTGGCAATGGTCATCAGCAGCAGCGCAAAGATCAGCGAGGGAATGGCCATCAGCACGTCGACGGAGCGGCTGAGGAACTGGTCGAACCAGCCCTGTACCACCGCCGCCAGAAACCCGAGGCTGCCGCCAAGAAAGAAGGCGATGCAGGTGGTCGCAAAGGCGATGCCAACGGTGTTCTGCGCGCCGTAGATCAAACGGCTCAGCAAATCGCGCCCGATCTGGTCGGTGCCCAGCAGGTGCGCGGGATTGCCGCCCGTGGCGGCGTTGCCGCCGGGCAGCGCGTTGACCTGATCAAAGACCTCGGCCTGACCATATGGCGCGATGGCCCCGGCAAAGATCGCAAGGATCGCGTAGATCAGGATAACCAGCAGCCCAAACGCCGCCGTCAGCGGCATCTGGCGAAAGACCTTTTTCGTCCCGCCGGTGCCGACCATCCGGCCCAGAAACCGGAAAATCCATGCCGCGACAGCAAAGATGGCAAAGCCCTGCACCGCCCAGCGAAAGAACAGCACCCCGGCCACCGGCATACCCTGCGCGCTGACCACCGGCTGAAAGTAGTACCAGACGCCAAAGACCACCACCGCCACGCCCAGAACATAGCCAAAGGCCACCGCCAGCGGCATATCGCGAAAGGCCGGTTTGTTGCCCGTCGCCATCTGGCCGACAAAGCGCATGAGCCATCCGGCGGCCAGCAAAACCGCGAAACCGGCAGCGATCCAGAGCAAGGTCGTCATTTCGGATGCCTCAGGCGCGGGTTGGAGAGGATCGACAGGATGTCCGCCGTCAGGTTCAGCAGGATATAGGCGGCGGCAAAGATCAGGCAGCAGGCCTGCACCACCGGGATATCCCGGATCTTCACGCTATCGACAAAAAGCTGTCCGATGCCCGGATAGACAAAGACCACCTCGACCACCACGACGCCGGTGATCAGATAGGCTAGGTTCAGCGCGATCACGTTGATGATCGGTGCAAGCGCATTGGGCAGCGCGTGATGCACGATCACGCGCATCGGCTTGATCCCTTTCAGGCGCGCCATCTCGATATAGGGGCTGGCCAGCAGGTTGATGATCGCCGCCCGCGTCATCCGCATCATATGCGCGGTCACCACCAGCGTCAGGGTCAGCGCGGGCAGCATGGTCTTTTGCAGACGCTCACCAAAGCCCATGCCTTCATAGATGTTCGACAGCGAGGGCAGGACCGGGTTCAGCACTGCAAGGAACAGGATCAGGATATAGGCGAGAAAGAATTCCGGGCTGGAGATCGAGGTCAGGGTCGAGATATTCGCAACCTTGTCAAAGACCGAGTTGCGGTAGAGCGCGGCCAGAATGCCCAGCATCACCGCAAATGGCACCGCAATCGCCGCCGTCACCCCGGCTAGGAACATGGTGTTGGCAAAGCGCGGCGCAATCTGTTGCGCCACCGTCGTCCGCACACCGGAATCGTCGCCGACAAAACTGGCGAAATTGGCCTGCGCGAAAGAGTTGCCCAGATCACCCCGGATCGCCCCGGACAACCAGTCGAAATACCGGACGATGGGATGCTGATCCAGTCCCAGATCGCGGCGGATCGCCTCGACTGCCTCTGGTGTCGCGCCTTGTCCAAGGATCGCCTCGGCGAAATCGCCGGGCAACATGTTGACTGCCGTGAAAATGACGATTGAGACGATGAACAGCGTCAAAAGTCCCAGCGCAAGGCGCTGAAGGATGATTTTTAAGACCGGATTCAAGATCCCTGCCAGTTTGTTGTTTTCATTACAGTCACGTTAGCGTCTGATTTGCGCGTGTAAACCCCGCGCGTGACCCGCGATCAGTCTCTGGCCAGCGCAAGATCGTCCATCACCCGCACCAGTTCTGCGCTGATCCCCGGCTCTGACAAGGCATGACCGGCGTTGCGGATCATGCGCAGGTCCGCCCCGGGCCATGCCTCGGCCAGTTCCCAGGCGCGGCGCGGCGGGCAGATCATGTCATAGCGCCCCTGAACGATCACCCCCGGCACATCGCGCAGCCGGTCGATGTTGTTCAGAATCCAGCCGTCTTCCTCAAGAAACCCGGCGTTGATGAAATAGTGGTTCTCCAACCGGGCAAAGGCGCGCGCATAGTCCCCCGGCGCCACGCCGCCCTGCCCGTTCGAATAGACAGAGGCCAGCGCGTTTTCCCACGCCGACCATGCCTGCGCAAAGCGGGTCTCTGTCGGCAGATCGCCACTGAACAGGCGTTTGTGATAGGCGCCGATCAGGTCGTCATGTTCCTCTTCGGGCACCATGTCGATGAACCGCGCCCAGGGCTCGGGCCAGAATTGCCCCGCGCCGCCGCCGTAAAACCACGTCAGTTCGGCCTGCGTCATCATGAAGACGCCGCGCAGCACCAGATGCAGAACCGCCTCTGGGTGGGTGATCGCGTAGATCAGCGACAGCGTCGCCCCCCAGCTGCCGCCAAAGATCACCGCCTTGTCCACGTCCAGCATCGCGCGAATCCGTTCGATATCGGCGACCAGATCCCATGTGGTGTTGTTGATGACACTGGCGTGAGGGCGCGACCGGCCGCAGCCACGTTGATCGAACAGCACAACCCGGTAATGGCGCGGATCGAAATAGCGCCGCATCGCCGGACTGCACCCGCCCCCCGGCCCGCCGTGCAGCACGATCACCGGAATCCCATCGGGATTGCCGCACTGTTCGACATAGATCGAGTGGCCGTCCCCCATATCCAGCATGCGTTGATCATAAGGATCGACCGCAGGATAGAGATACTGCACTGCGCGCTTTTGGCCCGGGATTTTGTCCATGCCCTACCTATATTGCCCTCAAAGGCCAAAAGACCATGAGGAAATTCATGACAACCACCGTCGATGCATCCGAGATCGCCAAGTTTGAAGCCATGGCCGCAGAGTGGTGGGATCCGAATGGGAAATTCAAGCCCCTGCACATGCTCAACCCTTGCCGGCTGGATTATATCACCAGCCAGATTGCCGAAGAGTTTGACCGCGACCTGAATACGCCCCGCGCCTTTGACGGGCTGCGCATTCTGGATATCGGCTGCGGTGGCGGGTTGTTGTCCGAACCCATGGCGCGTCTGGGGGCCACGGTGGTGGGCGTCGATGCCGCCGAGCGCAACATTCCCGTGGCGCAGACCCACGCGGCGCAGTCGGGGCTGGAGATCGACTATCGGTTCACCACCGCCGAGGACATGGCAGCGGCGGGTGAGCAGTTCGATGCGGTTCTGAACATGGAGGTGGTCGAACACGTATCCGACCCGCTGGCCTATCTGACCGCCTGCCAGCAGTTGCTCAGGCCCGGCGGGCTGCACATCTGCTCCACCATCAACCGCAATCCCAAAAGCTTTGCCATGGCAATTGTGGGCGCGGAATACGTCATGCGCTGGCTGCCCAAGGGCACGCATGAATGGTCCAAGTTCATCACCCCGGATGAACTGTATGACCTGATGCGTCGCGCCGGGCTGGAACCGGTGGACCGCAAGGGCTTTGTCTTTAACCCGATCACATGGGGGTGGAGCCTGTCTGACCGCGACCTGAGTGTGAACTACGTGACCGCGTCGCTGAAACCCACCTAGGAAAAGGAGGGGCTCCCGCCCCCGTCTCCCTTCGGTCGACACCCCCGGGGATATTTTCAGACAGAAGAAACCGGGTGTCGCGCTTGGGTGTTTCTTCTGTCCTGAAATATCCCGGGGGTGAGGCCGCAGGCCGAGGGGGCAGCGCCCCCTATTCTTCCAGCCGCAGCCGCAACTCGCGCAACACCGGCAGGGCCGCGCGCACGCGGTCTTCTCCCAGATCGCCCATCATCTCATCTATCAGCGGCATGATCGCGTTCAACGCCGCCTCACGCGCCGATTGGCCGGCGGGAGAGATCGACACCAGTTTCTTGCGCGCGTCGTCCCAATCCGGGCGGATGTGGACGTATCCGGAGATTTCCAGTTTCGACAGCGTGTTGGTCATCGCGCCGCGGGTGACATGAAAGGCGCGGGCCAGTTGTGCGGGGGTGCGCTCGCCGCCGCGCGCCAGATGGTTGAGCACCGAGAAATGCGAGATTTCCATGCGATTTGGCAGCACCTTCGTCAGCCGGGCGCGCAGCAGTTGGTCCGCTGTCAAAAGCTCGCTGAACAGCGAGATGGCAAGGGCACTGGCCTCGCTCATGTGTCTGGTCCGGTAAAGGCGCGGTCATGGGTCAGGGCGGGCACCTTGGCCCGTGCCTCGGCCACGGCGCCGAGGTCAAGATCTACGCAGAACACGCCCACGTCCGTCCCTGCGTCCAGCAGCACCTCTCCCCAAGGAGAGATCACCATGCTGTGCCCATATGTCTTGCGCGCGCGGCCCGATTGGGCCGCGTGGGTGCCGGTCTGTGCCGGGGCCAACACGTAGCAGCCCGTTTCTATCGCGCGGGCCTGTAGCAGCGGTTGCCAATGCGCGGGACCGGTGCCGGGCGAAAAGGCCGCCGGGACGGTCAAGACCTGCGCCCCCGCCTGCGCCAGCGCGCGGTAGAGATAGGCAAAGCGGACGTCGTAGCATACGGTCAGGCCCAAGGTGGCCAGCGGCGTCCGGGCCAGAACCGCGCGCTCCCCCGGTGCATAGCCAGAGGATTCGCGGTAGGTTTCCGTCTCTGACACCTGCACGTCGAACATGTGCAACTTGTCATAGCGCGCGGCGATCCCGCCATCGGGTCCGATCAGGAAAGACCGGTTCACAAAGCGCGTCTCTGGCGGGTCGGCCTTGAGCGCCAGCGATCCGGCCAGCAGCCAGAGGTTCAGCTTTGCCGCCGTGGCGCGCAACCCGGCCAGCACCGGGTCATCGCCCTCAGGCCGCAGCACCGCCGTCTGGTGCGCGCGGTTCATCGAGACGCAGTTGCAGACTTCGGGCGTCAGCGCGATCTGCGCGCCGTCATCCTTGGCCCGGTGCAGCATGTCCTGCATCGTGCCAAGGTTCTCTGCCGGATCGTCCGACGAGGTCATCTGGATCAGCGCGGCCCGCATCAGGCCGCCAACAGTGCGTCCAGCTTGCCCTGCCGCTCCAGCGCCGCCAGATCGTCATAGCCGCCGACATGGGTCTGGCCGATGAAGATCTGCGGGACGGTGTGGCGGCCATTGGCGCGTTGCATCATCTCTGGCTTGCGCTTGGGGTCTTCCAGAACGTTGATGGCGGTGTAGTCGACGCCTTTGCTGTCCAGCAGCCGCTTGGCCGCGTGGCAAAAGCCGCAGAGCGGCGAGAAATACATTTCGACCGGTTGCATATCGGTCCTCCGGGTTGTTCGTGCGTTACCGAGAGGACTTAAGCGTCTTTGGCCGCCCGCGCCAGCACGCTGACACAAACCTCTGTTGCACCAGCCGCAAGGCACGCCTCGGACGCCGCTGCAAGTGTCGCGCCGCTGGTCATGACATCATCGACGATCAGCACTGGCCGCCCCCTGATCAGAGGCACACGCCAGTCTGGCACCTGTATCTGGCCCTGAAGCGCGGCAAAGCGTTCCTCACGGCCCTTTCCCTCTAGCGGTTGGGTGGCCCGCACCCGGTGCAGCGCATCGGGGCACCAGTCACAGCCCAGTTCCGCCGCCAGCGCCTGTGTCAGCAAGGCCGCCTGATTGTACCGGCGGCGCAGGTGGCGGTTGACGTGCAGCGGCACCGGCACCGCCAGACTATTGTCGCGCAACAGGCCGCGCGACACCCGCGCCATCCATTTCGCCGCCGGGCGCGCGATGTCATGCCGGTCACCGTGCTTTAGCCCCAGCACCAACCGTCGCCCGCGGTCGCGGTATACCAGCGCTGCCCGCCCCTGCACCCACGGGCGGGCAATGTGCAGGCAATCGTCACAATGTTCCGCATGATCGGATTGACCCGGCAGCGGCACGCCGCAAAGATCGCAGGACAGCCCGGACACAAAAGGCGTATCCCGCCAGCAGGTGCCACAGAGGCCAAAGTCCGATTCGACCAGCCCGCCACAGGCCAGACAGCGCGGCGGGTAGACCATCTGCACCAGCGTTTGCATCCCCGCCGACCACAGCCTATGAGCCATCTTATGCCCACTCCCCCGCGCCTCACCGACCGGCACGCCCTGAATTTGCACCGCGCCCGCGCGCGCGACGACGCGCTGTTTCTGCATGAGACCGCGCGCGACGACGCCGAGGATCGGCTGGAAATGGTTAACAGGGCGTTTACGGACGTGGCGATCGTAACGCCGTTTCCGCAGGTCTGGCGGTCTGCCTTTCCGGAGGCCCGCTTTCTCGCCGACGATGAGGTGCTGGATCTTGAAGAGGCATCTTGTGATCTGGTGATCCACGGGCTGTGCCTGCATTGGGCGGATGATCCGGTGGGCCAGATGATCCAGTGCCGCCGCGCGCTGCGGCCCGACGGGCTGTGCCTTGTGCTGACGCTTGGCGGGCAGACCCTGCACCAGTTGCGCGCCGCGCTGGGGCAGGCGGAAACGGAACTCACCGGCGGTCTGTCGCCGCGCGTGGCCCCGATGGGAGAGATCCGCGATCTGGGCGCGCTGCTGCAACGGGCGGGATTCGCTCTGCCGGTGGCCGATTCCGATCCGCTGACCGCCAGCTATGCCTCGCCGCTGCACCTGATGCGCGAGCTGCGCGCCATGGGCGAAGGCAACGCCCTTGCCGCCCGTCTGCGTCGCCCAACGCGCCGCGCCGTGCTGCTGCGCGCCGCTGAGATTTATGCGCAGGCCTTTGGGTCAGAGGATGGCCGCGTGCCTGCCACGTTCGAGATCATCACGCTGACCGGATGGGCCCCTGATGCCTCGCAGCCGCAGCCATTGCGCCCCGGGTCTGCGGCACAACGCCTGTCCGATGCCTTGGGCACCTCGGAAACGCCCCTGAACGATTGACGTATCTTGGACCAGAGATATGTACAGCAAAACGCCTGACGACAGGACCATAGCCATGCTCGACGCCACAGGAACCGCCACCCGCCCCGATCACGCGCCCAGCGACCACCCCAAACTGCCGGGTGAGCGTGTGGGTGTGCTGCTGGCCAATCTCGGGACGCCAGACGACACCGATTACTGGTCGATGCGCCGGTACCTGAACGAATTCCTGTCGGACCAGCGTGTCATCGACTACCCGCGTTGGAAATGGCAGCCGCTGTTGCAGCTGATCATCCTGACCAAGCGGCCGTTTTCATCGGGCAAAGCCTACAAGTCGATCTGGAACGAAGAGGCGAACGAAAGCCCGCTGTTGACGATCACCAAGGCGCAGACCGCCAAGATCGCCCAGCGTATGGCCGAACGGTATGGCGACAGCGTCAAGGTCGATTACTGCATGCGCTACGGCAACCCCTCGACCAAGTCCAAAGTGCGCGAGATGGTCGCGGCGGGATGCCGAAAGATCCTGTTTTTCCCGCTGTATCCGCAATATGCCGGAGCCACGTCCGCCACCGCGAACGATCAGTTCTTTCGCGCGCTGATGGAGGAAAAATGGCAGCCGACCGCGCGGGTCGTCGATCCGTATTTCAGTCACCCGATGTATATCGAGGCGCTGGCCCAGTCGATCGAACGCGCCTATGCCACAGCCGAAGCGCGGCCCGATATTCTGGTCTGTTCCTACCACGGCGTGCCCAAGCGGTATCTGCTGGAAGGCGACCCGTACCACTGCCAGTGCCAGAAGACGACGCGCCTGCTGCGTGAGCGGCTGGGGTGGGACGAATCGCAGATCGCGACCACCTTCCAGAGTCGATTCGGCCCCGAGGAATGGCTGAAACCCTACACGGTGGAAGAGGTCGCGCGGCTGGCCAAGGAAGACGGCAAAAAGCACATCGCGGTCTGCGCGCCGGCCTTTTCGGCGGACTGCATCGAGACGCTGGAAGAGATCAACGAAGAGATCAAGGAAAGCTTTGAAGAGGCAGGCGGTGAGCGGTTCACCTATATCCCCTGCCTGAACGATGACGCGGCGCATGTCGATGCGCTGAGCCGCGTGATCGAGGAAAACCTTGGCGGCTGGGTCTCCTGACCCGGCCAACCTCACGGTTTCGTTAGCTTAAACGCGCCGGAACATGGCCCCTGAAACGAAAAAAGGCGATGCCGTCGCACCGCCTTTTTCCTATTTTTAGAAACCGTTGACGATTAGTCAGCGGCAGCAGCTGCGATGATCGCGATCAGGAGCAGCGGGATCAGGATACCAGCGGAGGACGATGCCTCTTTGGTTTCTTCCACGATCACGACGGGCTCCATGACAACGTCGTCTTTTGCATAGGAACCGGCAAATGCGGTGGTTGCTGCGCCAGCGAACACGGCTGCGAGAGCGATTTTCTTCATGTTTCTTCTCCAAGTAATCGCCTATCGTGGTCATTATTGAACACACGACAGGCACCCAAGACTTACCTCGTATCTCTGTCTAAGCAGTATTTCAGAGGCTTTGCAATTGCTTCTTGGGGACCCGATTTGGCCGTCGGGGCCCATGTCGTCAAATTAGCAACACCTGTGTTCCGACATAGGCCATTCCGTAAAGTTGTTCGATGTGTTCGTTGTACAGACCGATGCAGCCGTTGGACGACCGGCGCCCGATTTTGCGTGTGTCGTGAGTGCCGTGGATGCGGTAATAGGTCCAGCCAAGGTGCAGTGCGCGTGTGCCCAGCGGGTTGTCCGGACCGGGGCCGACATAGTCCGGCCACTCGGGGTTGCGGATCTTCATCGAGGGGGTCGGACGCCAGTCCGGCTTGGGATCCTTCAGCACGACGCGGGTGCGGCCACGCCGGGTCAGGTCCTCTGTCAGCGGCACCGACGAGGGGTACAGGAAATAGCTGCCATCCTCGCGCCAGTAGTGCAAAGCCCGCGACGAGATGTCGACAAGGATCGCGCCCTTGTTGAGGTTGCTGAAATAGTCCTGCCATGCCAGCGTGCGGAAGCTGGAGATGTTGCGGCGCACGACGTTTGTCACGTCACGCTCAATCTCTGTGCTGCCTTCCTGTGCAAGGACAGGGGTGCCGATCAACGCCGCGCCGCCCGCCAGGAACGCGCGTCGATCAAAGGGTCTTCCTGCCGAATTTGTCATGCTGCAATGTCCTCGGGGATGATTTTGCTGTTGCGACATAATATGGCCTGAATGCCGCAGTCGCAATTCAAACGCTTGTCAACAGGCCTTCTCACGCCGATGTGGGTTTGATTGGCAACGCGTTCCTAGGTAAGGCAGGGGAAACGAAGAAATCAAGAGCAGCCAGATGAACCGACGCGCCTTCCTTGCCATGTCTTCCGCTGCCGCCATGGCCGCTTGTACCACGACACCCATTGATTCTGAGCCTCGCATGGGTCCGGACGGCAAACCGTTGCCGCAGGTTTACCGGATTTCCTCTGGCCAGACCGGGCGGATTCAGTACCGGATGCTTGATTCGGTCAACGCTCTGCGCAAATCCGCAGGTGTCCCCGAACTGGAACTGGACTCCAAGCTGACCGCCGCCGCCGCCACCCACGCGCGTGACATGTCGGTGCAGAACCGGCCTTGGCTGTTCGGGTCCGACGGATCGTCGCCAATCGACCGGATGAACCGTGTCGGCTATACCGGGCGCTACATCGGCGAGGCGATCTCGGAAAGCTATGAGACCGAGCTTGAAACGCTGGCCGCATGGATGGAGCGCGAGGACACGCGCCGCATTATCCTTGATGGGTCGGCACGTGATCTGGGCTTTTCCTGGTTCCAGGAACCCAACGGCAAGATCTGGTGGGATATGGTGCTGGGCGAACCCGGCAAGGCAGGTCCCGTCCTGAGCCAGACGCCGCCTGCGGCAAGCTGACATTCCCCACTGCCGGCCCGACAGCCGACACTTGGCATGACCGGATCGGCACATGACCGGATCGGAGCGGGGCGGGGGTGGACCCCACCGCCCGCCGTCACCCTCTACGGATTGATCGTGATCGGGGTGCCGTTCTTTACCATCGAATAAACCTCACGGATTTCCCGGTTGGTCACAGCGATACAGCCCGCCGTCCAGTCGCGCCCGCCTTTGCGGTACTCGCGCGGGCGTCCGTGAATAAAGATGTCACCGCCCGGGCTCTTGCCCAGTTCCCGCGCCTCTGCCCGGTCCGTGTTGTTTGGGTAGGACACGCCAATCGACAGGTAGAACTGGCTGTTCGGGTTGCGGCGGTCGATGATGTAGCTGCCTTCAGGCGTCTTGCCGTCGCCCTCGATCTTTTTGTCGCCATTGGGCGCAAAGCCCAGACCCACATCATAGCTTTTCAATACGCCCTGACTGCTGAGCAAGTGCATGCGGCGTTCGCTTTTGTTGACGACGACATGAGTCACCGCCGGCCCCCTGTAGGTCGGAAACTTGCCGCAAGCCGCGGCGGATAGTCCAAGTGTCACCAGCAGGAGAACCCTGAGAATCGTCATTTTACTGCCCCGTTCGTTTTCCGGGATTCTACCTCAATCGGGGCGCTTTGCGTAGCTCACGTTTTCGCCATCGCGCGCCTGTTCGCCCAGACGCCGTTCTATCGCCTCCAGCCGGGCCAGAACCTCATCCCGGTACAGATCGGTGCGTTCGTTGTCTTCTTCGTGGTGGGCATCCTGCATCGAATTCACGATCAGGCCGACCAGTAGGTTCACCACGGCAAAGGTCGTGACCATGATGAAGGGCACGAAAAAGATCCAAGCGTAGGGGTAGACCTCCATCACCGGGCGGACAATCCCCATCGACCACGATTCCAGCGTCATGATCTGGAACAGCGAATAGGCTGACATCCCAAGGTTGCCAAACCAGTCGGGAAAGCTGTCGCCGAACAGTTTGGTCGCCATGACGCTGCCGATGTAAAAGATGATCGCCATCAGCAGGAAAACGCTGCCCATGCCCGGAAGCGCGGTGATGAACCCCTCGACCACGCGCCGTAGCCGAGGCGCGACAGAGATCACGCGCAGCACCCGCAGGATACGCAGCGACCGCAGGACAGACAGCCCGCCCGCCCCCGGCACCAGCGCGATGCCGACGATGACAAAGTCAAACACGCTCCACCCGCTGCGGAAGAACCGCGCGCCACGCGCGACCAGCTTGGCGGCAATCTCGACGATGAAGATGCCAAGGCACAGCTTATCCAGCGCCGTGATGAAACCGCCAAAACGACTCATCAGGCTTTCGGATGTTTCCATCCCCAGCACGACGGCGTTCAGGATGATGACGGCGATGATGGCGTTCTGGACGCGGGGCGCGTCGACGATGGCCCCGACGCGGGCGCGGAAATCCATGGGGTCACTTCTCCAGATGCAATGCGGCGACGGTTTCCACATGGGTGGACCAGCGGAACTGGTCAACCACCTGTACCCAGTCAAGGCGATAGCCCGCCGCCTGCAAGCGCGCGGCATCGCGCGCAAAGGTGACGGGGTTGCAGGACACAAAGGCAATGCGCGGCACCCGCGCGCGGGCCAGTTCCGCTACCTGCGCCTCTGCCCCGGCGCGCGGCGGGTCAATGACGATGCCGTCAAAGCGGGTCAGCTCATCCGGCAGCAGAGGGTTGCGGAACAGGTCGCGCACCGCATGGGTCACATGGCGCAAGCCCTGCGCCTGCCGCCAGCCCTGATCCAGTGCGCGGGTCATGGGTTTGTCGCCTTCGACGGCATGAACGCGCGCCTTTTCCGCCAGTGGCAGGGCAAAGGTGCCGCACCCGGCAAACAGGTCGGCGATATGGCTGGCCCCGTCCAACGCCTCTTGCACCGCCGCCAACAGCGCCGCCTGCCCGGTTTCCGTCGCCTGAAGGAACGCGCCCGGTGGCGGCACGACCAGCGCCGCGCCAAACCGCTGGTGCGGCGGCAAAAAGGTCAGCACATCGTCGTCCCATGCCAACCGCGCCAACCCTTCGGCCTGCGCAATGATCGCCAGTTCAGACCGCAGGGCATCGTCAATCGGCTTACCCCCGGTCACCGCGACATCAAGGCCCGACAGGCTTTCCGTCACCAGAACCGACAGTTCACCCTTGCGCGAGGCCCCGGCGACGGCCAGCCGCTCGACCATGGGCAGAGCAGCGGCCAGCGCGGGCGTGACAAGCTGGCAATCCGGCACCGCCACCACCACGTCCGAGGCTTTCTGGTGGAACCCGACCAGCGCGCCTTTCTTGGTCCGCCGGGCAGAAAAGCCGGCCCGGCGGCGCGAGTGCGCAGGAGAGGTGAAGGCCGCGCGCATCGGCGCCGACAGATCCTGAGCCTCCAGCGCGCGGCGCACCACATCCTCTTTCCACGCCGTCACAAACCCGTCCGAGGCGTGCTGCAACTGGCATCCGCCGCAGGATTTCGCATGGCGACAGGGCGGCGACACCCGGTCGGTCGACGGTGTCACTATCTTCGGCGTGCGCATCACGCCGCCCGAAACCGCGCCCTCGACCACCTCACCCGGCAAGGCCCCCGGCACATAGACCGGCCCCGGCGCGATCCCGTCGCCCCGGTGGCCCAGCCGTTCGATCGTCACCTGTTGCGTGCCGTCGGACATGCGCGCACCCCCTGCTGCTTCTTCTTGGCAAAAATACTCAATAACCGCCGCCTGCGGCAGGCACCAGCGCTGCGGTCTATTCCGCCGCCTCAGAGCCGATGAATCCGCCCGACTGACGCTCCCAGTAGCGCGCGTAAAGCCCGCCTTTCGCCAGCAGAGCCTCGTGAGAGCCTTCTTCGACGATCCTGCCCTGATCCATGACCACGATCCGGTCCATCTGGGCGATGGTGGACAGGCGGTGCGCGATGGCCAGCACGGTCTTGCCCATCATGACCTGTTCCAGCGCCCCTTGGATCTCTGCCTCAACCTCGGAATCCAGCGCGCTTGTCGCCTCGTCCAGCACCAGAACCGGTGCCTCGCGCACAATCGCACGGGCCAGCGCTATGCGCTGACGTTGACCGCCGGACAATTTCACGCCGCGTTCGCCCAGTCGCGCGGCATAGCCGGTGTTGCCCCTATGATCCTTCAGACCAAGAATGAACTCATGCGCAGAGGCGCGGCGCGCGGCCTCGAACACCTCTTCGTCGCTGGCCTCGGGCCGCCCGTAGCGGATGTTTTCCAGCGCCGAGCGGTTGAACATCGCGGTTTCCTGCCGGACCACGGCGATCTGGCGGCGCAGCGCGTGTTGGGTCAGATCCCGGATGTCTGTGCCGCCCATCAGGATGCGCCCCGATTCGACATCGTACAGACGCAACAGCAGGGAAACGGCGGTGGATTTGCCCGCGCCGGAGGCCCCGACAAGCGCCACCTTTTCCCCCGGTGCGATGGTCAGGTCGAACCCAGACAAGGCGCGCGATTCACCGCCATAAGCAAAGCCGACCTTGTCAAAGCGGATCTCCCCGGCCTGCGCCTGCCCCACGGCCTCCGCGCGGTCGACAATTTCATGCGCCGGGGTCAGCGTGCCGATGCCGTCCTCCATCTCTCCGATGTTGGTAAAAATCGACATCGCAACGCGGCCAAGCCGGTTGGTCAACATCGACAGGCGGGTGGTGATCATGGCGGTGACGGCGATGTCCCCGGCGCTCGCCGTGCCCTGACTGAATAGATACAGCGCGCCAAGGATCGACACCACGGGCAGGATGCCCCCCAGCGTCATCAGCACCATACGGAAGATCGCCGACAGATCGCCGAAATCCAGCGCGCGGGCGCGGTAACTCTCCAGCGCGGCGCGGGTGGCGGCGTCTTCGTCCTCATCCCGTGCGAACAGTTTGACCGTCGAGATGTTGGAAAAGGTGTCGACGATCTGCCCGGTGACGACCGTGCGCGACCCGGCGCGGGCCTTGGACAGCTTTTGCACGCGCGGAATGAAATAGCGCAGCGCCAGTGCATAGAGCACCGCCCAGATCACAAAGACGCCCAGCAGGCGCGCGTCGATCGCACCCAACAGCACGAAGGCCCCGGCAAACATCGCCAGCGCGTAGACCACCACATCGGTTGTCTCCAGCACCAGATCCGTCAGCGACCGCGCGACCTGTAGCGCCTTTTGGCTGAGCCGCCCGGCAAAATCGTTCTCAAAGAACCGCATGGAATGGCCCATGACGTGACGGTTCAGCCGTTGCAGCACCATCGGGAACAGGTTCGGCCCCAACATGACGCCGGACACGCCCGCATCAAAGACGAACAAAACCGGGCGGATCAGCAGGAAGAACACCAGTCCAAAGACGATCAACCCCCAGTATGGCCCCCAAAAAGCCCCCTGCCCCGTGACCTCTGCCCCGTCGATCACCCAGCCGGTAAAGCGCGCGGCGACCAGTTCAGACACACCCGTCAGGGCGGTGATCAGCACGGCCAGCAGGATCGGGCGTTCCGCGCCTTTCAACGCCCAGCGCGTGAAGGCCCATAGGGTTTGCGGAGGCGCGCCATCGGCAGGCTGGAACGGGTCGATCTGCGGCAGGAAACGGCGGATCATTCGGCGGCCTCCGCCGCGTCTTCGCCAAGGAACCCGCCCGACTGACGGTCCCAGAACCGCGCATAAAGCCCGCCCAGCGCCAGCAAGTCGTCATGTGTGCCTTGTTCGGCGATGCGGCCCTGATCCAGCACGATGATCCGGTCCATGCTGGAAATGGTCGACAGGCGGTGCGCGATGGCCAGCACGGTCTTGCCCTCCATCACGCGGGACAGGGCATCCTGAATGTTGGCCTCTACCTCTGAGTCCAGCGCGCTGGTTGCCTCATCCAGCACCAGTATCGGCGCGTCCTTGAGGATCGCGCGGGCAAGGGCGATGCGCTGGCGCTGGCCGCCCGACAGTTTCACCCCGCGTTCGCCCAGATAGGCCTCATACCCCGTGCGGCCGCGAAAATCGCCCAACTCCAGGATGAACTCATGTGCCTCGGCCCGTTTGGCGGCCTCGATCACCTCATCCTCTGTCGCGTCGGGTTTGCCGTAGCGGATGTTGTCCAGCGCCGAGCGGTTGAACATCGCGGTTTCCTGCGTGACCATGCCGATGGCCTTGCGCAGGCTGGCCTGTGTGACGGTCGATACATCGGTGCCGTCGATGCGCACCTGCCCGCTTTCGGTGTCGTAGAGCCGTAGCAACAGCGACACCAGCGTCGACTTGCCCGCACCGGAGGCCCCGACGATGGCCAGCTTTTCCCCCGGTTTCACGGTCAGCGACAGGTCGGCCACGCCGCCGGTGCGCCCGCCATAGGCAAATTCAACCGCGTCAAAGACAATCTCTCCCTCTGGGACGGTCAGGTCCACGGCACCGGACTGATCGGTCAGGGCGTGCGGAACGCTGAGGGTGGACATGCCGTCCTCGACCTCACCGATGTGGCCGTAGATCACCATCAGGGTAAAGCTGATCCAGCCGGTCATCTGCGCCAGCCGAATGGTGACCGCGCCGACGGCGGCGATGTCACCGGGGGACACGCCCGCGCTGCGCATGGCGATGGCGGTGCCGACCATGATCACCGGCAGCAGCCCGGCAATAAAGATCAGCCCAAGGCGAAAGGCGGTGGTCGCCTCACCAAAGTGCAACGCCTTGCCGCGCAGGGATTCCATTGCGCCCAGCGCGCGGCGGTCCTCATGGCTGTCCCCGGCGAACAGTTTGACTGTTTTGATGTTGGAAATCGTGTCGACAACCTGCCCGGTGACCATGGCCTGCGCCTCTGCCCGCGCGGCGGAGCGCGCGCGGATCTGCGGCAGCATCAGCCGCAAGAACCCCAGATACAGCGCGAACCACCCCGCCAGCAGCACCAGCATCAGCGGATGGATCGCCCCCAGCAGGACGGCGGTGCCGATCACCGTGGCAAGGCCGAAGGTGACGGCGTTCACCGTCTCGATCACAATTTCGGTCAGTGAGCGCGCCGCCTGCACCTTTTTCTGCGCAATCCGGCCCGCGTAATCGTCATCGAAAAACGTCACCGACTGGCCGATGGTCCAGCGGTACAGCCGCGCCAGCACCAGCTTGAAGATATTTGGCCCGATCATCACCGATTGCGTCAGCGCCAGTCCGCCAAACAGCAGCGGTCGCGCGACCAGCAGCAGGGTTACGGCCAGCAGCACGAGACCACCGTGATCGGTTAGAAACCCCTGATTAACCGGGCCGCCCACGGCATCGACCACCCGGCCAAGCAGGTACATCGACAGCACCTCTGTCACCCCGGCAGCGACAGAGATCGCCACCCCCAACCCGATGATCAACCAGCCGCCGCGCAGGGCCCACAGGACAAACGGCCAGAGCCGGTCGGGCGGCATCCCGTCGGCCTGACGTTCCGGGTCCATCAGGTTCCCGGCGCGGTGGATAAAGGTTTCGTACAGGGTCCGCATCACTCCGCCGCCTGCGTGTCAGGATCCAGAAAGCCGCCGGATTGGCGCGCCCAGAAACTGGCATATAGGCCGCCCTGCGCCAAAAGCGCGTCATGGCTGCCCTGTTCGACGATCCGGCCTTCATCCATGACCAGAATGCGGTCCATCTGGGCGATGGTGGACAGGCGGTGGGCAATGGCGATCACCGTCTTACCCTGCATCATCCCGTAGAGCGTGTCCTGAATCGCCGCCTCGACCTCTGAATCCAGCGCGCTGGTTGCCTCATCCAGCAGCAGGATCGGCGCGTTCTTGAGGATCACACGGGCCAGCGTCACCCGCTGGCGTTGACCACCGGACAGTTTCACACCCCGTTCGCCCACATGGGCGTCATAGCCGGTGCGCCCCTGTGGGTCCGCAAGGGTCAGGATGAAATCATGCGCCTGCGCCTGTTTGGCGGCGTCGATCATCTCTGCCTCTGTCGCATCGGGACGGCCATACAGGACGTTGTCGCGCACCGAGCGGTGCAACAGCGCCGAATCCTGCTGCACCATGCCGATGTTCAGCCGCAGACTGTCCTGCGAGACCTGCGATATGTTCTGCCCGTCAATCAGGATGCGCCCCTGTTCCACGTCGTAAAACCGCAACAGCAGTTTCACCAAGGTCGACTTGCCCGCCCCGGACCGGCCCACAAGGCCCAGCTTTTCGCCCGGCGCGATGGTCAGCGATATGTTGTCGAGACCCCCGGACCCGCGCCCGTAGTGGTGCGTCAGACCCTCCAGACGGATCTCTCCGGCCTTCATCGCCAGTGGTTTGGCATTCGGCGCGTCCAGCAGGGTGATCGGCTGGGCAATCGTCTCCATCCCCTCGGCCACGACGCCAAGCTGGCGGAAAAACGTCGTCAGCGCCCACATGATCCAGCCGGTCATCGCGTTCAGCCGCAGGGTCAGCGCCGTTGCCGCCGCCACCGCCCCGGTCGAGGCCGCGCCCTGCATCCAGAGCGCGATGGCCCAACCGACGACACCGACGATCAGCACACCGTTCAGGAACACCAGCACCACGTCCATCAGGGTATAAAGCCGCATCTCGATCTGAAAGGTCTGGCGCGTGTCCTCGATCGCCTCTTTGGCGTAGTCCAGTTCCTGCGAGTGGTGGGCGAACATCTTGACCGAGTGGATGTTGGTATAGCTGTCCACCACGCGGCCCGTGACCTTGCTGCGCGCGTCAGAGGCCGCCTTGGACGCGGGGCCAACACGGGTCACGACCCAGCGCATCAACACCGCGTAAAGCGCGAACCAGACCACCAGCGGGATCATCAGCCGCGGGTCGGCATCGCCCAGCAGCACAAGCGCGCCGATCAGGTAGGCCAGCGAAAAGGTGATTGCGTCAAAGACCTGAAACACTGCCTCACCGGCGGCGGGAGGAGTCTGCATGATCCGGTTGGCAATCCGCCCGGCAAAGTCGTTCTCGAACCAGCCGACCGACTGCCGCAGCACATGGGCGTGGGCGCGCCAGCGGATCAGCGTACCAAAATTGGGCATCACCCCATTGTTGAGCAACAGCACATCCAGCGCCTGCAACAACGGACGCAGAAACAGGATGAACAAACCCAGCCCGATCAGCGCGGTGCCGTGGGCTTGCCAGACCTGCGTCGGGTCGCCGGACAGGATGTCGACCACCCAGCCCATCATCCAGAGCAGCCAGATTTCCACCGCCGCCACGACAACCGAGGTCATAGCCGTCCAGACAAAAATGCCCCGGAACGGCCGGGCGTAGTCCATCAGGAACGGCAACAACCGCTGCGGCGGGACATCCTGTTGCGGGTAAGGCGCATAGGGATCGACGAGATTTTCAAAGAAACGGAACATACCGGGGCGCTCCTTGGAGCCAATAGACAATGATTAAGGTAAAACGGGTCTGGCCAAAGCCTGCCCGCGCGTGCAGGTCGGCTCAGCCGAAGCTGATATAAATCCTGTCACGCACCATCATGTCTCCCGGTTGAGATAGAGTCGGGACGTTCTTAGGGCAGAAAAATCGGTCTGTCACCCCTCGTCAAGCCAGCGGCGCAGGTCTGCCTTGTCCGGGGCAAACTCCATGGCGATCCAGTGATCTTCGGCCCGGCGCAGCGCCTCGCCCAGCGCAGAACCCTGATAGTCGGGTATCAAGTCCTTGGCTTTAAGCGGGAATTTTGCCTCCGCGCCTTTGGCGATTGGTGCGGCCATGTCCGTGGTCAGGGGGCTGCCAAAGCTGGCGGCGCGCAGGGCCATGACGGTCTGCGCGACCTCTGGCCCTTGGCGATAGGCCAGTTCCGCCGGTCCTTCTGTGCTGCCCATCAAATCGCGATACAGCACCAAGGTCCGCTGCTGCGCCTTGGACAGGCGCAGCGCCTCACCGTCGAAATAGCCCAGCACCGCCATGCGGGCCATCGGATCGGGTGCCCTGTCCAGCGCTGACTCAAACATCAGATAGGGCCCCAATGCGGTGATCCCCGCGCCCGGCAGGACGTGGGCCAGAACGCCCAACCGCTCCATCACCGAGACGGCAACCAGTGGATCGGGCGCTTGCAACAGCTTGACCAGCTCATGCCCCACCCGTTCGCGCGACAACACGTCCAGCCCGTCAATATTGGCGGCGATGGCGGCCAGCGCGTCGGGATCCATGCCCTCATGCGGGTCGCCGTACCATGCGGAAAAGCGAAAGAACCGCAGGATGCGCAGGTAATCCTCACGGATGCGGGTATCGGCATCGAGGATGAACCGAAAGTGCCGCGCTTGCAGATCGGGCAGGCCGTCCAGCGGGTCGATCAGCGTGCCACGGCGGTCGGCATAGAGCGCGTTCATGGTGAAATCGCGCCGCACCGCGTCCTCATGCACATCGTCGGCATAGCGGATCACCGCGCGGCGGCCATCGGTTTCCACATCCGCGCGAAAGGTGGTGACTTCAAACCCCTCACCCCCGGCCACCACGGTGATTGTGCCGTGGTCGATGCCGGTGGGGACCGCCTTGAGCCCCGCCGCCTTGGCCAGTTCCATCACCCGAGGGGGGCGGGCATCGGTCGAAATGTCCACATCGCTGACCGGCACACCCAAGAGCGCATTGCGCACGCAGCCACCCACCGCATAGGCCAGATGGCCGGCATCCTCCAACATCCCCATCACGGTCTGCGTCGCCGGAGAGGCCAGCCAGTCACCGGTTACGCGAGTCACGGCTGGACCCGGTCGGCCAGCGCGCGCAGCATCCGCGCCGTCGCGCCCCAGATGTAATAGGGACCAAAGGGAGCGGTGTAATACAGCCGCCGTTGACCGCGCCAGCGCCGCCCCTGCACCGAATAGCGCGCCGGGTCAGTGACATGGGCATAGGGCACCATGAACACCTCATCGACCTCACCCGGCTCTGGCACCGGCGTGAAATCGCCATGCACCAGTCCGATGACAGGCGTCACCAGAAAACCGGTCACGGTCTCATGAGGCGGCAGCGTTCCCAGCACCTCAACCTGTGCGGGGTCCAGCGCCACCTCTTCATGCGCCTCGCGCAGGGCGGCGGCGGTCTCATCCGCGTCACCGGGATCGACCTTACCGCCGGGAAAGGCGATCTGGCCGGGGTGATGTTTCAACCGGCTGGAGCGTTTGGTCAGGATCAGGTCCAACCCGTCACGCCCCGGTTTGAACGCCGCCAGCACCCCGGCAGGGCGCAGTTTACGGCCCTCGGGGAGGACAACCGCCGGGTTCAGGTCGAAATCCGAAGAGGGCGCGCCGGTGGAATCCGGCGCGCGCCGCAGGGCCGCGATCTGGTCAGTCGTTGCCATCGGCGTTGAGTCCCACGGTTGCCGGATCAAGCTCATAATGCGCGCCGCAGAACTGGCAGTCGGCGGTCACAAGACCCTCATCCGTTGTCATGTGGCCAATGTCCTTGGCCGAATAGATCGACAGGCTCTGGCGCACGCGGTCCTCGGAACAGGTGCAGCCAAAGCGCACCGGCTGCATCTCAAACACGCGCGGTTGTTCCTCGTGGAACAGGCGCACCAGCAGGTCGGTCGGCGGCACGCTGGGGCCGATCAGTTCCAGCTGTTCAAGGGTGGCAAGGTGGCTGTTCACCCGGTTCCAGTTTTCCTCGGTCTCACCGTCGACCAGATCCCCGGCTTGCAGCAATCCCTCTTCGCCCGATCCGCCATCCTTGGCAAAGGGCGAGGCCTTGGGCATGTGTTGCAGCATGATGCCGCCCGCGCGCCAGTGCTCGGGCGTGCCCGGTTCGGTCGAGCGACCGTAGGACAGCGCGAAAGTGGTCGGTAGCTGTTCGGACTGGGCGAAATAGGCCGCCGCACAGTCCGACAGGTTGTTGCCCGCGATGGGGGTGATGCCCTGATAGGGCTGCATCCCCTTTCCCTGGTCGATCATGATCGCGAAATAGCCCGCGCCCAGCTGTTGAAAGGGCGGTGCGTCGGTGATGCGGTCGCGGTCGAAACTGGCGTAGGCGCGGATGCGGGCGGGCTGGCCCTCTTCCTCGGGGCCGTAATAGTCGGTGGCGATCATCCGCACCGGGCCATTGGTCTGGACCTGCAGGGACAGCTTCCACCGCAGTTTGACGGTCTGGCCGATCAGCGCGGTCAGCAGCGCCATCTCGGCCACCAGTGCCTCGACCGGGGCGGGATAATCATGTTGTTGCAGGACGCCGGACAACACGCCGTCAAGCCGCGCCACGCGGCCGCGCATGTCCGAACGGTCAAGCTGAAAGGGCAGGACTGTGTCGTCCCAGGCGATTTTATTGCCGATGCTCATGGGGTTTCCTTGTCTGCCTTTGGCTGGCATATCGCGTCCATATAGGACCATTGGGCCGGGACGCAAAGGGGGCCGGACATGACACCACGGTTTGGCGCGCCACCACAGGCAGAGCGGCGGTATAGCCTGCGGCGCGGTGCCTACGCGATCCTGCCGCGCGATGGCCGTCTATTGTTGACCCATCAAGCCGCGCCCAACCCCGAGGTTCAATTGCCCGGTGGCGGGATCGATCCGGGTGAAAATGCCCTGCAGGCGCTGCACCGCGAGGTGTTCGAAGAGACCGGTTGGCGGATTGCGCGGCCACGCAGGCTGGGCGCGTTCCGTAGGTTCACCTTTATGCCGGAGTATGACCTCTGGGCCGAAAAGCTGTGCATCATCTATATCGCCGTGCCGGTACGCCCGCATGGTCCCCCGACAGAGGCAGGGCACGCACCGCTGTGGCGCACCCCACGCGAGGCCATGTGCGAACTGGGAAACCCGGGCGACCGTGCCTTTGTCGAACGCCACTGCACGCTCTGGTAATTTCACCGCCGTGGATCAATCAGCGCCGTGCCGGTCTTTGAGAACATCGAATTCCAGCAACGTCGCCGACACATCGTCGCTCAGCTTGCCCGCGTTGCCCATCTGCGAGGTAAGGCGCCAGAACATGTCTTCGAGGATGTCCGGCCCGGCGCCGCACCGCGCGCTTTCGCGGAAAATCTTGACCAGCCCGTCATCCCCCAACATGTCGCCGTTTTTCATCACCGCTTCGGTGAAACCGTCAGAATAGAGCAGCAATAGATCGCCGGTTTGCAGGGTGAAATCATGCTGATCATATGACACCTCATCCACCAGCCCGATCGGCAGACCGCCATCACCGATAAATTCGTGGCTGCCGTCCGGATGCAACAACAGCGCCGGGGAATGGCCCGCCTGCACCATGCGCATCCGTCCGGTGGACAGGTCAGCCGCAACATAGGCAAGGGTCAGATATTCCTCGACCCCCGGATCGGCGGACAGTCTTTGGTTCAGCATGCGCGCCGTCTCTGCCGGTTCGCGCATGGCGTAAAACCGGTCGAACCGCCGTTCCAGCGCAACATTCTGCTCTGGGAAGGTGGCGGACAGATAGCCCGCGACACGCGCGGTCACCATGGCCGACGTGATCCCGTGGCCTGACACATCGATACTGTATAGCCCTAACCGTCCGAATCCCGGCTTGAACATACCCACAAGGTCCCCGCCGACATGACCGCAGGGGTGCAACAGCAGGCTGACCCGTGAGGTCAGGATCTCTGTCATCCGTTCGGGAACCAGCGCCTGCTGGATCGTGCGGGCCTGCCGCAGGTCGTTGTCTATGGCCGTGTGGATCTCACGTAATTCGTCAAATGCCTCAGACACTTGTCTGTTCTTTTCCGACAATTGCCGTTCCATCGAAACGATCCGTTCGCCGGCGGTGATGCGCGCCCGCAGTTCGGGGGCGTTGACCGGCTTTGTCAGGAAATCGTCGGCCCCCGCATCCAACCCCTCAGCAATGTCGCCCTTTTCGCTCTTGGAGGTGAGCAGGATGAAATATCCATAGCCCTCATTCTTGAGCTCACGGAAGAGGCGGCAAAATTCCAGCCCGGACATCCCCGGCATCATCCAATCCGAAAGCACAAGGTCCGGTGGATGCTGCCGACAAATATCCAGCGCGTCCTGACCGGACTCTGCGGTCAGCACCTCATACCCCCAGCGGCGGACCATCGTTTCCACCATCTTGAGTTGTGCACGACTGTCGTCGACGACCAGAACGCGTTGAATCGCGCCGGTCACCACTGTCGAAATGCCTTTTCTCTGAGTCTGCAAAGCGGACCTTTTCGAAACTTTCATCGGTTCGCGACACCAGTAGGCACAGTTCCTTAACGACCCTTGAATGGTAAAATGCCATTCATTCTTGGGGACCGCTCCGCATTCGGGAAAGATGCTATTTACTACCAACACTTATACAAAGGTTGCCCGCAGCGCCGCCGTTTTGGCGCGTGGGTCATCGGGTGGGGCCCGTCTTGAAGTAGGGTCAAAATGATGGAGTCTGGGTATGATTGACTGGTCGCGCGTGGACGAACTGGTAGATGAAATCGGGCCAGAGGATTTCGGCGAGGTGGCCGACCTTTTCCTTGAAGAGGTTGAGGGCGCCATAGTCCTGCTGGAATCCAGCGAGGGCAATCCGGTTGTCACCGAAGAGCAGATGCATTTCCTAAAGGGCGCGTCGATGAACCTTGGGTTCGAAACGCTGGCCCAGCTTTGCCGCAAGGGTGAAAAATCCGCTGCTGCTGGCAACCCTGAGGCCGTGAGCGCCGCAGAGGTGCGAAAGGTTTTTGACGACTCGCGTAGCCAGTTCCAACAAGGTTTGCCGGATCGGCTTGCCGCCTGACAGCGGCACGCCTCAAATCTTGCGATGCAGCTCCGTCAGATCGCGCGGTGGGCCATCGGCAAAGGCCTCTCGCCGCAAGCGGCGCATCCCGTCGATCCAGCGATCCATATCCGCAGCCCGTCGTTGGGCAAATACCGCAGCTTCGGGATGCGGCACGATCAGGAACTTTCCGGCACTAAGGCCTTCAATGACCGAACGGGCCACGTCATCTGCAGTCAGAACCCGGTCATTCGGGCGAGTCTGATCCTCAGCGTCTGCATATCCCAGCAACGGCGTCGCCACGTATAGCGGGCACACCACGGACACATGAATGCCCTCGTCCCCGTGTTCGATGGCCAGAGACTGCGCAAGACTGACCGCCGCGTGTTTGCTGGCGGAATAGGGCGCGTCACCGATCTGGCTCAGCAACCCTGCGGCGGAGGCGACGTTGACCAGCCATCCATGACCGCGCGCGCGCATTGCGGGCAACACCAACCGCGCGGCGCGCAGGTGCGCCATAACATGCACATCCCAACTATCCTGCCACAGGTCGTCGGGCACACTGCAAGGTCCGTCCATCGCGCCCCGCGCAAACCCGGCGTTTGAGATCAGCATATCGATCCCGCCCAGCGCCGCCTCGGCCTGCGCCACAAGTCCGGCAATCTGTTCAGGATCGCGCAGATCGGCAGGCGTGGACCCTGCGCCCAGCGCCTTTGCCGTCTCTGCCAATTGTGCGCCGTTCATATCCGTCAGGAACAGCCGCGCGCCCTCTGCCGCCAATCGGTCCGCAAGGGCGCGCCCAATGCCCTGCGCCGCCCCGGTCAGCAGAACCCGCCGCCCCGCCAGCATCAGATCACGAACTGCGCGAGGATCTCATCCTCGGTGATGTCCTGATAGGTGAACCCGTGGGCGTCGAGATTGCCGAAAAGTGTCTGGAAATTCTCCGGCGCGGTTGTCTCGATCCCGATGAGGACAGAGCCGAAGTTGCGCGCCGATTTCTTGAGGTATTCGAATCGCGCGATGTCGTCGTCCGGGCCAAGCAACCCGAGGAAATCCTTCAACGCGCCGGGGCGCTGGGGCAACCGCAGGATGAAGTATTTCTTGATCCCGGAATAGCGCTGGGCGCGTTCCTTGACCTCTGGCAGCCGTTCGAAATCAAAATTACCGCCCGAGGTGATGCAGACCACCGTGCGGCCCGCAATCCCCTGTCCCAGATCCTGCAAGGCGTCGACCGACAGCGCGCCCGCCGGTTCCAACACGATCCCTTCGACATTCAGCATCTCGAGGATGGTCAGGCAAAGGCGGTCCTCATGGATGGTCAGCGAATTGGCCAGACCGACGCCTTTGAGCCGCTCAAACGTCCGCTCGCCGATCCGGGCCACCGCCGCGCCATCGGCAAAGGTGTTGACCGACGGCAGGGCAACCGGGCGTCCCGCTTGCAACGCAGCGCGCAGACAGGCCCCGCCCAAAGGCTCGACAAAGGTGTACTGCGCCTCTGTGCCGAAATAGCTGAGCATCCCGGCAGACAACCCGCCGCCGCCCACCGGAATGACAAGGTGATCGGGCGCGCGGCCCAATTGCTGTTCGATCTCGACGGCAACAGAGGCCTGTCCCTCGATCACATCCTCATCGTCAAAGGGCGACAGAAAATGCCCGCCTTCGGTGGCGCAGAATGCCTGCGCTGCCTTCAGGCAATCGTCGAAATAGTCGCCGGTCAGACGGATCTCGACCGCATCGCCGCCAAACATCCGGGTCTTCTGGATCTTTTGCTGCGGCGTGGTGACGGGCATGAAGATCACTCCCTGCACCCCGAAATGACGACACATGTAGGCGACGCCCTGCGCGTGGTTGCCGGCGGAGGCGCAGACAAACAGCACCTCTCCGCGTGCCTTGCGCATGGCGTTGAACGCGCCGCGCAGCTTGTAGCTGCGCACCGGGCTGAGGTCTTCGCGTTTCAGCAGCACCTCGGCACCAAACCGGTCCGACAGGTGGGCGTTGCGCAACAGCGGCGTCGGCGGAAAGACGTCGCGCATTGCGGCCTCGGCGGCCCGGGCCTTATCCTTGAAATCAGTCATGCCTCTGCTGTGGCCCAAGCCCGGGCTGCGCGCAAGTCAGTCGATGTCGCGCCCTTCGACACAGAGACCGTAGAGCGATGTCAGGACCGACACGCCGATCATCGTGGCGAACCAACCCACCACCACGCTGTAAACAAGGTTGATCAGCGACTTTGGATCGGGGTTCAGCCAAGCGGGCAATTGCACCAGCACGCTGAATCCGACAACGATCAGGGCAAGGACAACAACCGTTCCGTGCTCCTTGCCGGTGGCGGCCCAAGCCTCGCGCAGGGTCAGCTTGCGGTCGATTGCCCCGGCGGGCAGCATCACCCCGAAACGGAAGAACAGATAAACCGCCATCACAACCAGGACAAACAGCAGCGGCAGTGCCGCACCGGGGGCAGCAGCCATGACGATGCCAATCGGGATCATGGCGGCGACCACAGCCAGTGCGACCAACAGCGCGATCATCACCGAACGGCCCAGATAGGCCAGCACCAACCCACCCTGCCACTGCGGCAATGCGCCCTCGGGCACCTCTCCGGTCAGGACAAATCTGTGCCAGGCGACGGCGATCCAGAGGCTCGCGACTACGGCAAGGACAGCCGTCGCCAGAGCCATCATTGCCATACCCGGGCTGACCACCATCTCTGTCGCGTCTCCGGTCGGTGTCGCCATCAGGATCAGCACCTGATTCAGCGCCTGCACCGCGTAGAGAACCGCAGAGACGCGGAATGCGACCTCAAGGTTGTTAATCACCATCCAGAAGGAATGTTTGAAAACCTGCCAACCGCGCATGGGCCACCTTTTCGCCAACCAATTGGTCTGAGGGGGTAGCACTCCCGCGCCCCGCGTCAACGGGCCTTCCTTGCAGGGTCTCGTAAAACAGGCTAATCCGCCCGCCAAACCGCCCAAAAGGACAGATCCATGACCGCGCCCAAGAAAGTTGTGCTCGCCTATTCCGGCGGCCTCGACACCTCGATCATCCTGAAATGGTTGCAGACCGAATACGGCTGTGAGGTCGTGACCTTCACTGCCGACCTTGGACAGGGCGAGGAACTGGAGCCCGCCCGCGAGAAAGCGTTGATGCTGGGGATCCCGGCGGAAAACATCTACATCGAAGACGTGCGTGAGGAATTTGTCCGCGATTTCGTCTTTCCGATGTTCCGCGCCAATGCGGTCTACGAGGGGCTGTACCTGCTGGGCACCTCCATCGCGCGCCCGCTGATCTCTAAACGTCTGGTGGAAATCGCCGAGGAAACCGGTGCCGATGCCGTCGCGCATGGCGCAACGGGCAAGGGCAACGATCAGGTGCGGTTCGAACTCAGCGCCGCCGCGCTGAACCCGGATATCAAGGTGATCGCGCCTTGGCGGGAATGGGACCTGAACTCGCGCACTTCGCTGTTGGAATTCGCGGAAAAGAACCAAATCCCGATTGCCAAGGACAAGCGCGGCGAGGCCCCGTTCAGCGTGGATGCCAACCTGCTGCACACCTCTTCCGAGGGCCGCGTGCTGGAAGACCCCGCCGAGGAAGCGCCCGAATACGTTCACCTGCGCACGGTGAACCCCGAGGACGCGCCCGACACGCCGGAGGTTATCGAAGTGACCTTTGACAAGGGCGACGCGGTGGCGATCAACGGTGAGACAATGTCGCCTGCGACGATCCTGACCGCGCTGAACGACTATGGCCGCAAGCACGGCATCGGACGGCTGGACTTTGTCGAGAACCGTTTCGTGGGCATGAAATCGCGCGGCATCTATGAAACCCCCGGCGGCACCATTCTGCTGGAGGCCCATCGCGGCATCGAACAGATCACGCTGGACAGCGGCGCGGGCCACCTCAAGGATTCGCTGATGCCGCGCTACGCGGAACTGATCTACAACGGTTTCTGGTACTCGCCCGAGCGTGAGATGCTGCAGGCCGCCATCGACAAGTCGCAGGAGCTGGTGTCCGGCACGGTCAAGCTGAAGTTGTACAAAGGGTCTGTCCGCTGCATCGGCCGCTGGTCGGACAACTCGCTGTACTCTGAGGCGCATGTGACCTTTGAGGATGACGCCGGGGCTTATGACCAGAAAGACGCCGAAGGGTTCATCACCCTCAACGCGCTGCGTCTGCGCCTGCTGGCAGCGCGCAAGCGTCGGTTGGGCTGACCTGACGCAGATTCGCGTAACGTCACCCTATGCCTTGTCTCCCGTTTCGCGTCATACAGCGCGTGAAACGGGAGAATGACATGACACTCGATGAAATCGCGGACCTGTTGCGCAAAGGTCTGGCGCATAAGCCGCTGGACGACAGCTTGCGTTTCGATTGTGGCGACGACGGCGCGTTGCGTCTTGACGGCACCACGGTCGATCAGTCCGATGCCCCCGCCGACTGCACCATCCGCATTTCGCACGAAAACCTGTCAAAACTGGTTCAAGGCAACCTGAACCCGATGACCGCCTTTGCCATGGGCAAACTCAAGGTATCCGGGGACATGTCGGTGGCGATGAAGCTAGGTCAGCTTCTGTAAGCTGGGCACCTGTTCGGCCCCAAACGGGCAAACCACATACCCAGACAAATGACGGCCGCGCAGAACCGGAGCACCGGGACCCGCGCGGCCGTTCACCGTACCCGAAACGCAGGTACGTCACCGCCGCATAACCGGCGACGGTTGCCGGGCCGACTGACTGGCGCCAGCCCGGCTAAAGGATCACTTGGCGGTGACCACGGTCATGACCAGCTCACCGTCCTGACGGATCGGGCCATCTTCCTTTGCACCCAGGCTGTATTCGAAAATGCCGGTGGTCATGCCACCGTCTTCGCCGTGCACCATCAGCATCAGCATGTCGCCTGCCGCGACCTCTTCGGTCAGGATGGCGGTCACGTCCATGTTTTCACCCTTGCGCAGCGGCGCGTGGCCGACGACGGGGCCTGGCTTCATGTCAGCACCGGTGCGGTGGACAACCAGCCAACCATTGGCCGGGGCAACGATCTTGGCGGCGGAAACAGTGCCTTCTGCAACGGACTGGTCCATTGCTTCGACCATCGGGGCCATGCCGTGCCCGCCAGCAAAAGCGGCACCGGCGAACGTCATCAAAGCGGCTGTAACAATCTTGAAAGTCATAGGTTTTCTCCCAGTCAGGTTTGGCAGCGCAGGCGGTCTTGCCGTCGCTTGCTGATGACAGTCACGAGGCCAGTCCCGGAGAAGTTTCAGGGCGATGAGTTTTTTTTCCGGGGTCACGCCGCTCTCACCATTGGGTGATGTCACGCCGCCCCGGATTGCCAGACCGTGCCGCCGCGGGCAGGCTGATGGCAAAGGAGACACCCCATGACCCGTTTCACGTTTGTTCACCCTGCCCTTTTGTCCTTGCTGCTGGTGCTTGGCATTGCCGCCCAATCCCACCGCGCCCAAGCTGCGGAAATCATCGTCGCGGGGGGCTGTTTTTGGTGCGTCGAGGCGGATTTCGAAAAGGTGCGCGGCGTGCGTGAGGCGGTTTCGGGCTATACCGGCGGCAAGACCGCGAACCCGACCTACAAACAGGTCTCACGAGGCGGCACCGGCCACTACGAGGCGGTCAAGATCAGCTTTGACGCGGGAAAGGTATCTGACCGCGCGCTTTATGACCTCTTTTTCCGGTCGGTCGATCCCACCGACGCGGGCGGACAGTTCTGCGACCGGGGTGAAAGCTATCGCACCGCGATCTTCTATCAGGATGCGGGACAGAAGAACGCCGCCATTGCCGCCAAGGCAGAGGCCGAAAAGGCGTTGGGGAAAAAGATCGTCACTCCGATCCTGTCGGCCAAGGCCTTCTACCTCGCCGAGGATTATCATCAGGACTATTACAAGGGGTCAAAACGAGTTGTCACCCGGTTTGGCGTTGTCAAGCAAAGCGATGCCTACAAACGGTATCGTAAGGGCTGTGGCCGCGATGCGCGCGTCAAACAGCTTTGGGGCAGCGCCGCGCCTTTTGTGAACTAAGGATTCGTCGCCAGATCAATTTTGTCCGAACCCTGTCTGCCGTCCTCTGCGGTAGACAAGGTCCGGACGCGGCATTGGTCAGCAGTCTCAAGCGGCGAAATCATGCTTTTGGCCGACCGCCGACTTGGCTGAGTGCTGCCTATGCATGTTTTTCGGAAAATTCCCCCCGATATCGGCTACCCTTCGGATGACAACGCGAACCTCATTTCTCGTGTTGATCGGCTTTATATACATATTTTCCAGGCAGTTGCGCCTGCCGAAATCATGGCGAAAACATTTCAGAAGGATTTTGATTATGGCAAATTTTGTACTTTCCGCATTCTCCAACCTCGCCCGCAGCCTTGTCGGGATCGACAGCGTCAGCCGCGGGTCCGGCGCGAATGTGCTTGTCGGTCAGGACGGGTCCGGCAACATGGGCGGTGGCAGCAGCACTGGGAACGACGCTTCGGCGGCGTGAACGGGCTGACAGCGGACGTTTTTGTGCTGTAAGCGTGTTCAGGCGCCAAAGTCCTGAACGTCGCGAAGGTCGGGGATCACATCGGCGGTCCCCTGTCGCGTGACCATGATTGCCCCAGCAATCATCGCTTGCCCGATGGCCTGCGCCATTGGCAGGCCCCGGTCCAGACCGGCGAGGACATAGCCGGTAAAGGTGTCCCCTGCCCCGGTTGTGTCCACCGGTGTCACCTTAACCGCTGGAAAGTCCTGCGTCTGGCCGGTGTCGGTGTTGTGCCAGCGCGCGCCATCGCCGCCCAGTGTCACGATCACATCCCGCACCGGCAATGCCTCGGGCGCAAGGCCGGTGGCCTCTTGCAGTTGTCTGGCTTCGACCTCGTTCAGGAACAACATATCCAGCAGCGGCATTACTGCCTGAACCGCCTGTGCATCAAAGGGCGCTGCCGCATAGGCTACGCGCAATCCCTTGGCCGATGCCAGTTCCACCGCTTCGCGTTGGCCGTTGGTTTCGTTCTGCGTCAGGAAGATGTCGGTAGATTTCGCATCCCGCAGGGCAGCGGAAATATGATCTTCCGGAATGGCTTGATTGGCCCCGGGATAGAGGATGATGTTGTTTTCACCCGCGTCGTCTATGGCGATCAGTGCATTGCCCGTGTCCGTGGATACAGAGAGTATAAACTGCGTATACACTCCGTATACCATCAGGCGTTCAACGGCCCAACCGCCGTCTGGCCCAACCGCCCCGATATGCACACAGCGGGCCGCCGCGCGTGCGGCGGCGACAGACATGTTGGCACCCTTGCCGCCCAGACCGCGCTGAAAGGACCGCGCGGCCAGCGTTTCACCGGGTCCGGGCAAATGCGGCACGCGGTAAAACAGATCCGCGTTGATCGAGCCAAGATTGAAGATCGTCATGTCGTTTCTTCTCTGTGCAAATACCCGATTGCCACGCCTGACCGCCCTGCCCTAGCTGATCTTGGCGGCGGCCAGCACCGCCATGTTCAGGATGTCATTGGCGGTCATAGAGGTTGAACAGATCTGGATCGACTCGTCGACCCCGGCAAGGATCGGACCAATCACCGTGGCCCCGGCCATCTCCTGCATCAGCTTGACAGAAATCGAGGCGGAGTGTCGCGCCGGAACAACCAGAATGTTGGCCGGTCCCGTCAAACGCTGGAAAGGATAGCTTTCCTGCGCCTTGACGTTCAGAGCCACATCTACCGTCATCTCTCCCTCATATTCAAAGTTCACCCCGCGCCGGTCCAGCACGCGCGGCGCGACGTGCATCTTTTCAGCCCGCTCTGAAACCGGGTAGCCGAAGGTGGAAAAGCTGACAAAGGCCACGCGCGGTTCCAGCCCAAGGTGCCGCGCGACACCGGCGGCGCGTTCGGCGATGGTGGCCAAATCCTCTTCGTCCGGCCATTCATGCACCAGCGTGTCAGAGATCAGAACGATACGCCCCTTGTGCAACAGCGCCGTCACCCCCGCTGCGCCATGCGCCGCGTCGGCGTCAAAGACGTGGTTGACCAGTTGCATCACATGCGCCGATTTCCGCGTTGCCCCGGTGACCAGCCCGTCGCCATGGCCATGCGCCAGCATCAGCGCGGCAAAAACGTGCCGGTCGCGCGCGGCAAGGCGGTGAATGTCCTGACGGTCCATGCCTTTGCGCTGCAGCCGCTCATAGAGGAAATCCTTATAGGACTGCAGGTGTCGCGTGTTGGCGGCATTCACCACCTCCAGTTCGCGCACGGCGTCATGCAGGCCCGCCTCTTCGAGCTTTTGTTTCACATCCGCCTCACGACCGACAACCGTCGCCTTGCCCAGACCTGACCGTTGATACATGACCGCCGCGCGCAGCACGCGCGGGTCATCACCCTCGGCAAAGATCATCCGCGCCTGTGCGGCGCGCGCACGGCTGTTGATCGACCGCAGAATAGAGGCGGTCGGATCCATGCGGGTTTTCAGATTGTGCTCATAAGCCTCGATATCGACGATGGGCCGCCGGGCGGCTCCTGTCGCCATACCCGCCTTTGCCACGGCGGGCGGAATGCGGTGGATAAGGCGCGGATCAAAGGGTGTCGGAATGATGTAGTCGCGGCCAAAGGTCAGCGATTTGCCGTAGGCCAGCGCTACCTCGTCCGGCACGTCCTCACGCGCCAGTTCGGCAAGCGCCTGCGCGCAGGCGATCTTCATCTCGTCGTTGATGGCCCGGGCGTGGATATCCAGCGCGCCCCGGAACAGATAGGGAAATCCAAGGACGTTGTTGACCTGGTTCGGATAATCGCTTCGCCCGGTGGCGACGATGGCATCCACGCGGACCTCATGCGCCTCTTCGGGGGTAATCTCGGGGTCCGGGTTCGCCATGGCAAAGATCACCGGGTTGTCGGCCATGCTGGCGACCATGTCCTGCGTCACGGCTCCCTTGGCGGAGACCCCCAGAAACACATCCGCCTGCACCATCGCCTCTTCGAGCGTACGCAGTTCGGTGGTGATCGCGTGGGCGGATTTCCACTGGTTCATGCCCTCGGTACGGCCCTGATAGATCACACCCTTGGTGTCGCAGATCACGCAGTTCTCATGCCGCGCGCCCATGCGTTTGAGCAGTTCGATACAGGCAATGCCCGCCGCCCCTGCCCCGTTCAGCACGATTTTCACATCCTCGATCTTTTTGCCCGAGATGTGCAGCGCATTCAGCAACCCGGCCGCACAGATCACCGCCGTGCCGTGCTGGTCATCGTGGAAGACCGGAATATCCATCTCTTCCTTGAGCCGCTGCTCAATGATGAAACACTCGGGCGCCTTGATGTCCTCAAGGTTGATGCCGCCGAACGTTGGGCCCATCAGCCTGACCGCCTTGCAGAATTCGTCCGGGTCTTCGGTGTCCAGTTCGATATCGATGCTGTTCACGTCGGCAAAGCGTTTGAAGAGCACCGATTTGCCCTCCATCACTGGTTTGGACCCCAGCGCGCCAAGATTGCCGAGGCCCAGCACAGCGGTCCCGTTCGAGATCACGGCCACAAGGTTGCCCTTGTTGGTATAGTCGTAGGCCAGTTCGGGATTGGCAGCGATATCCTCACAGGGCACGGCAACGCCCGGCGAATAGGCAAGGCTGAGGTCGCGCTGCGTGGTCATCGGGACGGTGGCCTGCACCTCCCATTTGCCCGGCGTCGGCTCCAGGTGGAAGGCAAGTGCCTCTTCACGGGTGAATCTGGCTTTGGACATGTCCCCTCCATCCGGCAGAATTTGCGGTTTTCCCCGCGCTTTGACAGCCTTAATGTCACGCGAAATCGTCGGGGGAAAGCTACGTGAGCGCTAACAAGTCGGGAAAGGGTGCGTCTGGGGACACGCCCGTCACGCCAATGATGGCCCAGTACCTTGAGATCAAGGCTGGCTACCCCGATGCGCTGCTGTTTTACCGCATGGGCGACTTCTACGAGATGTTCTTTGACGATGCGGTGGCGGCCAGTGCGGCGCTGGATATTGCGCTGACGAAACGTGGCAAACATGCGGGCGATGACATCCCCATGTGCGGGGTCCCGGTGCATTCCGCAGAGGGCTATCTGCTGACGCTGATCCGCAAGGGATTCCGCGTCGCTGTGGGTGAACAGTTAGAAAGCCCTGAAGAGGCCAAAAAGCGCGGGTCGAAATCGGTTGTAAAGCGTGACGTGGTGCGGCTGGTCACACCCGGCACCCTGACCGAGGAATCCTTGCTGGAGGCACGTAGGCACAACTACCTCGCCGCGCTTGGCAATGTGCGCGACGACTGGGCGCTGGCATGGGCGGATATCTCAACCGGCGCGTTTCACGTGATGCCTTTGGGACGCGCCCGGATCGGCGCGGAACTGGCCAGACTGGCCCCGTCCGAAGTGCTGGCCTCTGAGGGGGTCGAAGAGACATTGCGTGAGGTGCTGACCGATCTGGGGTTGGACGCGACCGTGCTGGGCGCGGCGTCGTTTGAGTCAGGTGCGGCAGAGGCCCGGCTGTCGGCACTGTTCAAGGTTCAGTCATTGGCCGGGTTCGGGACATTCGCGCGGGCGGAACTGTCTGCGATGGGCGCGCTGGTCGACTATCTGGACATTACGCAGAAAGGACGGTTGCCGATCCTGCGTCCGCCGCGTCAGGAACAGGTTTCGCGCATCTTGCAGATTGACGCGGCCACGCGGCGCAACCTTGAACTGACCGAAAGCCTGCAAGGCGGGCGGGCAGGGTCGTTGTTGTCGGTGATTGACCTGACGGTGACCTCTGCCGGTGCACGCCTGCTGGAACGGCGCGTTTCGTCGCCCTCACGCGATCTGGCGGTGGTGCAGGAACGGCTGGAGGCGGTCAGTTGGGGTGTCGAAGTTTCAATGACCGACGCCTTGCGGGATGCATTGAAAAGCGTGCCGGATGTGGATCGCGCGCTGTCGCGGCTGGGTCTGGACCGGGGTGGGCCGCGTGACCTGTCTGCCGTGCGAGCGGCGCTGGGGCAGGCGGGTGTGATCTCTGCCCGTTTGGCTGGCATGGACCTGCCCGACCTGTTGGGACGCTCCGTTGAGGCGCTGACCGGGCAAGACGACCTGTTGGACCTGCTTGATACCGCATTGATCGCCGAACCGGGACTGCGCGTCAGCGATGGTGGCTTTGTCGCGACCGGCTATGATACCGCGCTGGACGAGGCGCGGACCTTGCGGGACGAGGGCAGGGGCGTGATTGCCCGGATGCAGGGGGACTACGCCCAGGAAACCGGCGTCACATCGTTGAAGATCAAACATAACAACGTGTTAGGGTATTTCATCGAAACAACCGCCGTCCACGCGGAAAAGATGTTTGCGCTGTCGGACCGGTTTATCCATCGCCAGACAACGGCAAATCAGGTGCGGTTCACCACGGTCGAACTTAACGAGTTGGAGCGGCGCATCCTGAATGCCGGCAATGAGGCGCTGGAAATCGAGCGCCGCATCTTTGAGGAGCTGCGGCAAGCCATCCTGAGCGCAGCGCCGGTGCTGTCCGACCTAGCGCTTGGGCTGGCAGAAATTGACCTGTCGTTGGGGTTGGCGGAACTGGCGCGCCAACGCGACTGGTGCCGCCCAACCGTGGACGATAGCCGTGCCTTTGCCGTGTGCGGCGGGCGGCATCCTGTGGTCGAGGCCGCACTTGCCGCCAGCGGTACGCCCTTCATCGCCAATGACTGCAAACTGAGCGCGGAGGGGCAGGGCGCGGCTGTCACCTTGCTGACCGGTCCGAACATGGCGGGTAAGTCGACCTATCTGCGGCAGAACGCGCTGATCGCGCTGTTGGCGCAGATGGGGTCCTTTGTACCCGCGCAATCGGCGCATGTGGGTCTTGTCAGTCAGATCTTTAGCCGGGTGGGTGCCAGTGACGATCTTGCCCGCGGGCGATCCACCTTCATGGTTGAAATGGTCGAAACCGCTGCCATCCTGAATCAGGCCGACGATCGTGCTCTGGTAATTCTTGATGAGATCGGACGCGGCACGGCGACCTATGATGGCCTGTCCATCGCTTGGGCCACGCTGGAACATTTGCAGGCCGTCAACCGGGTGCGAGGTCTGTTTGCCACGCATTACCATGAGCTTACCGCCTTGGCCGGCAAGCTGGAGGGCGTCACCAACGCCACCGTGGCGGTCAAGGAATGGGACAATGAGGTCATTTTCCTGCACGAGGTTCACGCCGGTGCCGCAGACCGGTCCTATGGCGTGCAGGTGGCGCAACTGGCCGGGTTGCCCGCACCAGTTATCACCCGCGCGCGCGCCGTGTTGGAAGCGCTGGAAAAGGGGGAGCGTGAGCGCACCTCACCAAAGGCGTTGATTGACGATCTGCCGCTGTTTTCGGCCGCCGCCCGAGTGCCAGAGCCTGTGGTTTCACGAGAAACATCTGCGGTAGAAGAAAAACTGCGCGAAATATTGCCTGATGATCTGTCACCGCGCGAGGCCTTGCAGGCGCTTTATGATCTCAAAGGTCTGCTGGGTTAGTGCCGCCGAACGGTGCGTTACTCCCAAACAGCAAAACGGGCGCCAATGGCGCCCGGTGCAGGGTTGGGTGAATCCCCGACGTTCAGGTTGCGGGCATTGAGCTGACACCGACCTGTGCGGGACGCAGCAGGCGGTCGTACAGCATGAACCCCTCTGCCGAGACCTGAATGATGTCGCCGGCCTTGGTGCCGGGCAGAGGTGCCTCAAACATGGCCTCATGCTCTTGCGGGTCGAAACGGTCACCGACCTTGGGGACGATGCGTGTCACACCGTGTCGCTCAAACACCTTGAGCAGTTCCTTCAGCGTCAACTCGACCCCTTCGACCAACGGGCCAGAGGCCTGAGCGCCATTCTCCTGTGCCGCGGCAAGCGCACGGTTGAGGTTGTCATAAACCGGCAGCAGGTCGCGCGCGATGCGGGTACCGCCATAGGCCTGTGCCTCACGCCGGTCCTTTTCGGCGCGCTTACGGGTGTTCTCTGCGTCCGCGAGGGCGCGCATGAACTTGTCCTTGAAGTCGTCCCGCTCTGCGCGCAACTCATCTATTGCGAGGGCCACGTCGTCGATTTCCTCGTTCAGGTCGGCCTGCTCTTCATCGGCGGCCGCATCGATATCGTCGAGAAAATCATCCTTTTTCGGGTCTGCCATGCCTTCTACCTTTAACTCCGGTCGGCGATCATTCGGCCAACCAGTTGAGCCGTGTAATCCACGATCGGAACGATCCGACCATAATTCAGGCGTGTCGGTCCGATCACGCCCACCGCACCAATGATCTTTCGGTCCGCGTTCATATATGGAGACACCACCAGAGAGGAACCCGAAAGTGAGAAAAGTTTGTTCTCGGACCCGATAAAAATGCGCACGCCTTCGCCTTCGTCCGCGAGTTCGAGGAATTCGGCGATGTCGCGCTTGCGCTCAAGGTCGTCAAACAGGCTGCGGATTCGGTCCAGTTCTTCCTGAGCGGAGTCCTCTTCGAGCAGATTTGCACGCCCACGCACGATCAGACGCTCGGCGCTGTCGCCCTGACCGTCCCAGACGGCGATGCCGGCGTCGATCAGGTCGGCGGCCAACCCATCGATCTCACGCCGGCGGCGCGAGATTTCCGACTGCATGGTCTTGCGCAATTCACTGAGAGTGCGGCCCTCGACCAGCGCATTGGTAAAGTTCGCGGCCTCACGCATCGCACTGGGGGTCAGGCCCGGGGGTGGGGTAAAGACGCGGTTTTCCACGTGGCCATCGGCAAAGACGATGACCACCAGCGCCCGGTCCCGCGCGAGGCTGACAAATTCGATATGTTTGAGCGGGGCCTCATGTTTTGGTGACAAAACCAGTGACGCGCCATGTGTGACCCCCGACAGCGCCGACCCGACCGCGTCCAGAAGGCCGGACACATCGCCAGCGTTTCGGCCCAGTGTGGCGTCCAGCTTTTCCCGGTCGTGGTGATCCAGATCGCGCACTTCCAACAGGCTGTCGACAAACATCCTGAGGCCAAGCTGCGTCGGGATACGCCCCGCCGAGACATGCGGGCTGTCAAGGAGGCCAAGATATTCAAGGTCCTGCATCACGTTGCGAATTGTCGCTGCCGACACCTTTTCCGATAGCGTGCGGGTCAGCGACCGCGACCCGACCGGATCGCCGCTGGACAGATAGCCCTCGACCACGCGGCGAAACACCTCGCGCGAGCGGTCGTTCATCTGTGACAGGAGTTCGCTTGCCTCAGTCATCACCTTGCCCTTGTAAGTGCCATTAAAGAGCGCGTGGCCGGAACGTCAATCGGGGTTGCATATCCGGGGTTCGGCTGTCTATCCCGGGCATGACCAGCAAAGGGGACATACCATGCGACCGTCAGGACGTGATCTAAGCGAAATGCGCGCCGTTTCAATCGAAACGGGTGTGACAAAGCATGCCGAAGGATCGTGCATGATCCGGATGGGCGACACGCATGTGCTGTGCACCGCGTCGCTGGAAGAGCGCGTGCCGCCATTCATAAAAGGCTCTGGCCAGGGCTGGGTGACGGCGGAGTATGGCATGTTGCCACGGTCGACCTCGACCCGGATGCGACGCGAGGCGCAAGCAGGCAAGCAGGGCGGTCGCACGGTCGAGATTCAGCGTCTGATCGGGCGCGCACTACGCGCCGGTGTGGACCGTAACGCCTTGGGAGAGCGGCAGATTACCGTGGATTGCGATGTGATTCAGGCCGATGGCGGCACCCGCTGTGCCGCTATCACCGGCGGTTGGGTTGCGCTGCGTCTGGCGGTCAACAAGCTGTTGAAAGCCGGGGACATCGTGAGCGATCCGCTGATTTCCGAAATCGCTGCCGTCAGCTGTGGACTTTATGCCGGTCAGCCGGTGCTAGATCTGGATTACCCCGAGGATTCAGAGGCTGGTGTCGACGGGAACTTTATCCTGCGCGCCGATGGCCGTCTGATCGAGGTGCAGATGAGCGCCGAAGGGGCCACCTTTTCCCGCGATGAGATGGGCAAACTGATGGATCTCGCCGAAAAAGGCGTAGGCGAACTGGTTGCGGCACAGCGGGCGGCGGTTGGCTGATGCGACGATTTACCGGGGATCGGCTGCTTGTCGCGACGCATAATCGCGGCAAGCTGGAGGAAATGTCCCATCTGCTGGCGCCATACGGCGTAACTTGCGTGGGTGCCGCCGAGATGAATTTGCCGGAACCGGAAGAAACCGGGACGACCTTTGTCGAGAATGCACGCATCAAGGCCCATGCTGCGGCAAAAGCCACGGGGTTGCCCGCGCTTTCCGATGACTCCGGCATAGAGATTGACGCCTTGGGCAAGGCTCCGGGTGTTTATACCGCAGATTGGGCTGAAACCGGGTCTGGGCGAGATTTTGTGATGGCAATGGAAAAGTCCCACAAAATGTTGCTTGACACAGGTGCGCCTGAGCCTTGGACAGCGCGGTTTTGTTGTACGCTTGTCTTGGCTTGGCCGGATGGCGAGGATGCTGTTTTCCCCGGTGTGATGGAGGGCAGGGTGGTTTGGCCCATGCGCGGATCGCAAGGCCACGGCTATGATCCGATATTTCAACCCCAAGGCTATGACGTGACCTTTGGCGAGATGGATCGCTGGGAAAAGAACCAGATTTCGCATCGCGCGGATGCCTTCCGCAAGTTTGTGGCCGGATGTTTTGACCCGGACTAACTTGGAAAACTGGCAGATCGGCGGGTTCGGGCTGTATGTTCACTGGCCGTTTTGCGAGGCCAAATGCCCGTATTGCGACTTTAACAGCCATGTCGTATCGCGCATCGATCAACGTCGCTGGGCGCTTGCGCTGGCGGATGAGGTTCGGCGGGCCGGGGCGGAGACGTCTGATCGTGTGTTGGGATCGATCTTTTTCGGGGGCGGCACACCATCTTTGATGGAACCTGAGACCGTTTCTGCGGTGATCGAGGCCGCGCGAGAATGCTGGACCTTTGCCAATGACATTGAGATCACGCTGGAAGCCAATCCAAGGTCGGTCGAGGCAGGTCGATTTGAAGGATATGCGCGGGCCGGGGTGAACAGGGTGTCACTGGGCGTTCAGGCGTTGCGCGCACCAGACCTGAAGCGTTTAGGCCGTCTGCACAATGTCGAAGAGGCAAAAGCTGCCTTTGATGTGGCCCGATCCGTGTTCGGCCGCGTGAGTTTTGACCTGATCTATGCACGCCAGAATCAAACGCTGGAGGATTGGCGGAGAGAGTTGGGGGAAGCCCTGGAAATGGCCGTAGATCATCTGTCGCTATACCAGTTGACAGTCGAAGAGGGCACGGCCTTTTGGGACCGAGCCCGGGCCGGAGGGTTGCGGGGACTGCCCGGTGAAGACCTTGCCGCTGATATGTACGAGCTCACACAAGAACTGTGTTCTGCAGCGGGCTATGAAGCCTATGAGGTGTCCAACCACGCACTGCCCGGCGCGCAATCCCGGCACAACCTGATCTATTGGCGCTATGGGGACTGGCTGGGTGTTGGTCCGGGCGCGCATGGACGGATAGGAACGGCGGAACAGCGACAGGCCACCGTCGCCTGGCGGCAGCCCGTTCGTTGGTTGGAACAGGCCGAGGCTGGAACAGGGCTGGAAAGCCGGATATCGTTGGATCTGACTGATCAGGCTGGAGAGTACCTCATGATGGGGTTGCGTATGGATGAAGGTCTAGATGTAGACCGCCTACATAGACTCGATCCAGTCATGGCCTCCCCGCAAGCCATTGCCGAGATGCAAACGCTTGGCCTTGTGACACTCACGGGACCAACGTTACAGACCACCGCCAAAGGGCGGTTGGTCCTGAACTCAGTGGTTGCGGCGTTGATGCCTTGAAGGTTCAGCGCGCGGCGCTGAGAATTCCGCAAAGCGCGTCAAGATGCTCTAGCGTGTCGTAAGAGATCGTGACCCGGCCCGCATCCTGGCCCGGCTGATGATCAATCCGGACTTTCATCCCCAAAGCGGCGCTAAGATCACCTTCGAGCGCACGCGTGTCCGCGTCCTTGTCCATCTCAAAACCGCCGCTGGGGGCTTTTTTACGCGGTTTGCTTTCTGTCGACCCTTGTTTGACAAGTTTTTCCGTGTCCCGAACGGAAAGACCTTTGGCCACAACGGTCTCTGCGAGAGATTCCGGGTTTGGAGATGTGATGAGAGCGCGGGCGTGTCCGGCACTGAGACGTCCCTCGGAGACGTGCTCTTGGATCGCATCAGGCAGGTTCAGCAACCGCATGAGATTTGCGATATGGCTGCGGCTTTTGCCAAGGGCCTCTGCCAGTTTTTCCTGCGTGTGGCCGAACTTGAACATCAACTGCTTGTAGCCTGCTGCTTCTTCGATGGCATTCAGATCGGCGCGTTGAATGTTTTCGATAATGGCGACTTCGAGGACTTCGGTGTCATCAAAATCCCGTACAAGCACCGGAACTTCATGCTGTTGCGCCATCTGAGCCGCCCGCCAGCGACGCTCGCCAGCGACGATTTCGAACTTGTCAGAATCGTGCGGTGAGGGCCGCACGATCAACGGTTGCAGAACGCCCTTTGTTCGGATCGAAGCTGCAAGTTCGTCCAGTTGAGGCTGGGTGAATGTACGGCGCGGCTGATCAGGGTTCGGGATCAGCGATTCGATCGGAAGCATCCGATCCGGGCGGCGCGAGCCGTCCGATTGAGTCGGGGCCTCTTGCGCCGGTGCCACATCAGCCATCAGTGCCGACAAACCGCGTCCTAAGCCGCGTCGTGTGTCTTTCTTGGGTTTTTCAGACATGCCTGTCCTCTTGCTGTGCTGCGGGTCAGGCCGCGCGTTGGTCGTTTTTCTTCACCAGTTCTGCGGCCAACGCCCGATAGGCCTGCGCCCCTTTGGACGACGTATCATAAGCCAGAACAGGGAGCGCGTATGAGGGCGCTTCGGACACGCGGACGTTTCTCGGAATGACGGTGGTGAACACCAGATCGCCAAGGTTCGCACGGGCATCCGCCTCTACATGTTGCGATAGGTTGTTTCGCGCATCATACATTGTGAGAACAATGCCTTCTATCCTCAGCGCGGGGTTGGCGCTTTGGCGGACTTCACGGATTGTCAGCATGAGTTGAGACAAACCCTCAAGCGCGAAAAATTCACTTTGCAGAGGAACAAGGACAGAGTGTGCCGCAACCATGGCGTTTACCGTCAAAAGGTTCAGGGAAGGCGGACAATCCACAAGGATTACATCGAAACCGTAGCTATCCAAAGCCGGTTGGCGGAGCGCGTCATGCAACAGAAAGCTGCGCTTTTCGTTGGAATAGAGTTCAATATCCGCGGAGCTGAGGTCAACGGTGGCCGGAATCAGTGACAAATTCTCGGTCGATGTCGGCAGAATAACATCCGTGACAGCGACATCGCCCAATAAGAGGTCGTAGGTCGTGTATTCACGATCCTCTGTTTCGACTCCAAGACCAGTCGACGCATTCCCCTGTGGATCAAGATCAACGACGAGCACTTTTTGCCCCTGTTCGCAAAGCGCAGCCCCGAGGTTAATTGTGGTCGTGGTCTTTCCGACACCGCCTTTCTGGTTCGCGATGGCGATGATTCTAGGACCCGGGGGGCGTGTCGGATCAGACATGAACGAGGTCTCCGATTTCCAAGACTACAGCGTTTGGATTTGATTTACTTGTATGCGGGGTGCAGGAGAATTGCCATCGGGTCCGTGCATCTTCGACCTCTTTTCCCCAGTTTTCGCCCTTCATAATCAAGGCTGTTCCCGATGGGCACATATGGCGTGCCGAGAATTCGAGCAATTTCGGCAATGGGGCGAGAGCACGAGCGGAAAGGGTGGTCGCTGCCTGTGGCGGTGCCTCTTCGATCCGCTGCGCAAGCACTTTGGCTGTTAGGCCAGTTTCTCTGATGACAGTTCTGAGGAAAGTCGCCTTTCGCGTGTCTGATTCGATTAGGGTCACATGTTTTTCAGGGGCGGTTTCCGCTTTCAGTATGGCAACGACGAGGCCCGGAAACCCTCCGCCGCTGCCAAGATCGACCCAAATCCCTGTCGGATCAGTATCAAACGCAGCTATCTGGGCCGAATCAAGAAAATGGCGTTGCACCGCCTGTTTCAACGTAGACTTCGCTACCAAGTTAATGTGGGGGTTCCACTTTTCGAGCAGGGTCAGATAACGTGTCAAACGCTCTAATGTTTCACGTGAAACATCACATCCCAAATTTTCCGACGTAATCATACAGCATCTTTACGCACGAACTGACGGATCTTTGCCAAGATCAACGTCAGAGCAGCAGGAGTCATGCCGTCAATCCGGCTTGCCTGCGCAATAGATTCCGGCCGGATTTTGACAAGCTTGCACTTGAGTTCATTGGATAAACCCGGAAGAACGTCAAAATCAAAACCCGTTGGGATTTGTACAGCCTCATCCTTCTTCAGAACAGCTACGTCACGAGCTTGGCGGTCGATATAGTTGGCATACAATGCTTCCCGCTCTAACTGCCGAGCCGTGACATCATCGATATCCGAAAGGGCTGGATCCAGCTGAGCAACAGTCTCAAAGGTAACATCCTTGAATGAAAGCAGTTGAAAGGCGGACCTCCGCGTACCATCCAAATTTACATTCACGCCCGATTTGCGTACTTCACTTGGCGAAAACTGCGCTTCTTCAAGACGCCCGCGCGCCTCGTTCAACGCAGCGATTTTTGTCTCAAAGTGATCCTGCCGCAATGGCGAAACTGTCCCCAAGGATATTGCCTTTGGCGTCAGGCGCTGATCTGCATTATCGGCCCGAAGGGACAGACGAAACTCTGCTCGACTTGTAAACATGCGGTACGGTTCACTAACACCACGTGTCGTCAAGTCATCCAACATGACGCCGATATAGCTATCGGTTCGGGAAAACCGCACCGGATCGCGACCCAACGCAACAGCCCCAGCGTTCAAGCCAGCGACGAGACCCTGCGCAGCGGCCTCTTCGTACCCCGTGGTTCCGTTAATCTGTCCCGCCAAGTAGAGACCCTTCACATCTCTAATCGCCAGCGTTGCGGCCAGCGCCCTGGGGTCCACATAGTCATATTCAATCGCGTACCCAGGCTGCAAGATGTCGACAGACTCGAGACCAGGGATGCTCCGGACATAAGCCTCCTGGATATCTTCGGGCAGTGAGGTCGATATGCCGTTTGGATAAATTGTCGGATCATCCAAGCCTTCAGGCTCCAAAAAGACCTGATGCGATGTTTTATCAGCGAACCGAACCACTTTGTCCTCAATCGAGGGGCAATAACGCGGGCCAACGCCCTCGATATGTCCGCCATACATAGCGGACCGCTTTAGGTTGTCACGAATGATTTCATGTGTCTTTTCAGTCGTATGGGTAATACCGCAAGAGACCTGATGAGCCAAAGGTCGACGTGACAAGAAAGAAAACATCACCGGATCATCATCGCCCGGTTGCATATCCAAACCGCTCCAGTCAATCGTCCGTCCATCCAAACGGGGAGGGGTCCCAGTTTTAAGTCGACCAGTCGGCAAGTTCATTTCACGGATTCGATCCGCCAGTCGAACCGACGGCCTGTCGCCCATTCGACCACCGGGGCGCTGCTTGTCACCAATATGAATGACGCCGCGCAGAAAGGTGCCACTTGTCAGCACAACCGCCGCCGCTCTGATATGGATATCGTCAGCCAGGACAACGCCGACAACGGTGTCGCCCTCAAGGAGGAAATCGACAACCTCCCCCTCAATCACTGTCAGGTTTGGTGTATTTGAGATTTCGGCCTGCATCGCTCTTGCATAGATCTTTCGGTCCGCCTGAGCGCGCGGTCCTTGCACGGCAGGGCCTTTGCGCCGATTCAACAACCGAAATTGGATACCAGCCGCGTCAGCGATACGCCCCATGATGCCATCCATCGCATCGATTTCCCGGACTAAATGGCCTTTTCCCAAACCACCTATTGCTGGGTTGCAGGACATGACCCCAAGATCTGCGAGCCGTAAGGTGACGAGAACTGTCTGGGCACCCATACGCGCAGACGCCGCGGCGGCCTCTGTCCCGGCGTGACCTCCGCCGACAACTACAACATCAAAGCAGCGATGTTTCACGTGAAACACTCCTTACTTCCCGATGCAAAAACTCGAGAAGATCTGATCCAGAACATGTTCGACATCCACGTGCCCTATCAAGCGTTCCAGAGCTCGCAGGGCAATACGGACCTCTTCGCTCGTGATATCGTACAGATCCAGTCCATCGTCCAACAGATCACGCGCCTTTTCCAGATGGGACAGTCCATCGGATAAAGCAACCCTGTGCCGCTCACGCGAGGCAAGTCCAGCGCCTTGAACGACACCTGATAATCGCGTTTCGATCGAATCTAGCAATTCAGGGACACCTTGCCCGGTCAAACCGGAAACACCATCGTCTCCAAAATCGCATTTCGCTGTAACAACGATATCATTATCGACGACTTTCAAGAGAGGAGAATCCCCCTCTGGAACCAGATGTACGCGCAAATCTGCCGATGCTGCCCGTTCCCGGGCTCGCTCCACCCCGATGCGCTCAACATGATCTTCACTGTCACGGAGCCCGGCCGTGTCCAACAACGTCACGGCAAGCCCGCCTATCTCCATCCGAACTTCGATCACGTCTCGGGTTGTTCCGGCAACGTCTGACGTAATCGCAGCTTCTCTCCCCGCGAGATAGTTCAACAATGTGGATTTCCCGGCATTAGGTGGACCGACAATTGCAACCTCTAGCCCAAGCCGCAACCGTTCCGCCGACGCCATCCCGCGAAGCTCATTCCGCACTTCTGAACAAACCGCATCAAGCAATTCACGCACATCGTCGGACACATCAACCGGAACGTCTTCATCTGCAAAATCAATAGTTGCTTCCAGCAAAGAGGCTGCTCGCAATATCTGATCCCGCCAGCCCGCCACGCGGCGGCCAAGGGCACCAGTCAACAGCCGCAAAGCGTGACGCCGCTGCTGTTCTGTCTCTGCTTCAATAAGGTCCGCCAAGGCTTCCACTTGGCTCAGATCCAGTCGCTGGTTATCCAACGCGCGCCGTGTAAATTCCCCGGGTTCCGCGCTCCGCAACCCATCCATCTCGCCCAGAACCCGCAACAGGGCCTGAACCACGGCCACACTGCCGTGCACTTGAAACTCGGCCACCTGTTCACCGGTAAAACTGGCGCCCGCCGCAAAGACCAGCACCAGCGCCTCATCCAGAAAGTCACCGTCTGGCGTGACGAGTTTGCGGACCGATGCCACACGCGGCTCCGGCACGGTTCCGGCCAGCTTTTCTACCGCACTCCAGGCTTCGGGCCCTGACACGCGGACCACAGACACCCCCGCCTTCCCGGCGGCGCTGGCCAGGGCAAAGATGGTCTCCATGGCGTGATCAGCTGTTCATCGAATCAAAGAATTCGGAGTTGGTCTTGGTTTGTTTCAACTTCGAGATCAGGAATTCGACCGCATCCGTGGTCCCCATCGGGTTCAGGATTCGCCGCAGCACAAAGGTTTTCTGCAGATCAATCTTGTCCACCAACAGTTCCTCTTTCCGAGTGCCGGACTTGAGAATATCCAAAGCCGGGAAGACCCGCTTGTCCGCAACCTTGCGGTCCAGAACGATCTCGCTGTTGCCCGTGCCTTTGAATTCTTCAAAGATCACTTCGTCCATCCGCGACCCTGTATCGATCAGGGCCGTCGCGATGATCGTCAAGGAACCGCCTTCTTCGATGTTCCGCGCCGCGCCGAAGAACCGTTTAGGCCTCTGCAGCGCATTGGCATCGACACCACCGGTAAGAACCTTCCCGGAAGACGGCACCACTGTATTGAAAGCTCTACCAAGTCTTGTGATAGAGTCCAAAAGAATCACAACATCTCGCTTATGTTCAACCAGTCGTTTGGCCTTTTCGATCACCATTTCAGAAACGGCAACGTGCCGCGTCGCAGGTTCATCAAAGGTCGAAGAGATCACTTCGCCCTTTACCGACCGCTGCATGTCAGTGACTTCTTCAGGCCGTTCATCGATCAGCAGAACGATCAGATAGCATTCAGGGTGGTTCTTCTCGATTGAATTGGCGATGTTCTGCAAGAGTACCGTTTTACCCGTCCGCGGCGGCGCCACGATCAACGACCGCTGGCCTTTGCCAATCGGCGCGACAAGATCGATAATTCGGGCAGACCGATCCCGGATCGTCGGATCCTCGATCTCCATCTTCAGACGCTCATCCGGATAAAGCGGGGTCAGGTTGTCAAAGGCGATCTTGTGCTTTGCCTTCTCCGGCTCCTGAAAATTGATCTCTTCCACGGAAACCAGCGCAAAATACCGTTCTTCCCCGTCCGGAGCCCGCATTTCTCCTTGGATCGAATCCCCGGTCCGAAGTGAGTACTTTCGGATCATCTCTGGAGAAACATAGATATCGTCAGGGCCCGGCAGATAGTTCGCCTCAGGCGACCGCAGAAACCCAAACCCGTCTTGAAGAACCTCCAACACGCCATCACCAAAGATGACCCAGCCCTCATCCGCGCGTTCACGCAGGATCTGGAACATCATTTCGCCCTTCCGCATGGTCGAGGCGTTTTCGATTTCCAGATCCTCGGCCATCGCCAAGAGGTCCTTCGGGCTTTGCGCCTTCAGATCGGACAGGTTAAGCTTTTCTTCGCTCATGGCACATACGGTGAGGCCCAAGGGCTCACTCATCCTTTATCTAGCGGGGAAACTGCCTCCGGACGAAGGCAGGGCTGGCGTAACGCATTCGCCGGGGGCGCGTCAATGAACTTCGCATACGTCGCCCTAGGACGGCCCTTCTCTTAAAGAAATAGAAAAAAGAAAAGGATTATGAAGTCTTAGTGACAGGTTTTTCTGGGGATTATCCTGATACCCACAGAGTCACAAACAGCGCAGGACTGTCTGGAAAACTCTGGGGTTTGTTCTCAGATAGTTCAGGTGAAATTATGAATTATCTATTAACTTCATAATCTTAACCTACCATTTTTCGTCACAGTCAGAGCGGGATAACATCTCGAACAACCTCTGTTCCGTGACTGATACCCGCCTGCGAAACTTGTCCTTTCACACAGGCTGACAATCTTTGCTTCCACAAGGATGGATGCCACATCCACCCCCAAGCTTGCATGTGCCGAGGTTTTTCCTCAAAAACATCCGCAAGCCCGCACACTGACCTGTCCCCGGTTTTATCCCCATGTTTTGTGACCTTCTCCTCGCTTCCAGCTCCCGGATCCGGGCGGACATGCTGCGTGCGGCTGGCCTGACGATCGAAATCGAATCGCCGCGCGTGGATGAGGATAGCCTGAAGGCGGCCCTTATCGCCGAAGAGGCATCGCCACGCGACGTGGCCGACACATTGGCAGAGGCAAAGGCGCGCAAACTGGGTCAACGCTATCCGGATCAACTGGTGCTTGGCTGCGATCAGGTTCTCGACTGCTCTGGTGAGATTTTCTCAAAGCCCGAAACGCGTGAAGAGGTCAGTGAACAGCTTTTGCGTCTTCGTGGCCAGACCCACCGGCTTTTGTCGGCGGCGGTTCTCTATCATGAGGCTAAGCCGATCTGGCGCCACGTGGGAACGGCTCGGCTAACCATGCGCGACTTTTCGGATAGCTACCTTCAGGACTATCTGGATCGCAACTGGCCAGATGTCGCCACTTCCGTCGGCGGGTACAAGCTTGAAGCTGAAGGCGTGCGCCTCTTTGCCCGCATCGAGGGCAATCACTTCACCATTCTCGGTTTGCCGCTGTTAGAGCTGTTGACCTATCTATCCAACAGGGGAACCATCCCGGCATGAGCCTTGCCCGTATTCCGCTTGCCGCCGTCATCGGGTCTCCGGTGGCCCATTCCCGTTCACCGCGTCTTTTTGCCCATTGGCTAAAGGCGCATGGGTTGCCCGGGTATTACATCCCGATGGACATCCCAGAGGTTAAGCTGGCCGAAACCATCCGGCTGCTGCCTTCGCTTGGCTTTGTGGGTCTGAACGTCACCGTGCCCTACAAGGAAAAGGTGATGGAGATCGCCGATCTGGTGTCGGACCGCGCCACCTTGATCGGGGCCGCGAACACCTTGATTTTCCGCGATGACGGCCGCATTCACGCCGACAATACAGATGGTTATGGCTTCATGGAGAACCTGCACCAGACCGCGCCGGACTGGAATCCGGCGGCAGGACCGGCCACGGTGTTTGGGGCAGGGGGCGCGGCCCGTGCGGTTATCGCTTCGTTGCTGGATGTGGGAGTACCGCAAATCAGGCTGACGAACCGCACGCGCCAGAGGGCAGAAACCCTACGTGAGGCCTTCGGCAACCGGGTAGAGGTTTACGACTGGGTGCAGGCTGGCAATATCATTGAGGACTGCGCAACGGTGGTGAACACCACCGCCCTAGGCATGTCAGGCAAACCTCCGCTGCGGGTGCCGCTAGATGCGCTGGAACCCGGAATGCTTGTGACGGACCTTGTATATACGCCTCTGGAAACCCGCCTCTTGCAAGAGGGCAGGGCGCAGGGATGCACCGTGGTCGACGGACTAGGGATGCTATTGCATCAAGCGGTTCCGGGATTTGAGCGGTGGTTCGGTGTCCGTCCCGAGGTCGATGAGGCAACACGTCAGGCCATTCTGGAATGAAATTCAAGCTTGGTTTGACCGGTTCGATCGGGATGGGCAAATCGACCACTGCTGCGATGTTTGCTGACGCCGGATGTGTTGTCTGGGACGCGGATGCGGCCGTTCACCGGCTCTACGGCACAGACGGTGCCGCTGTCGCACCGTTGGGGGCGGTGTTCCCGCGGGCGATCAAACACGGGGAGGTTTCGCGCGACGCACTGCGAGAAATCATCGCCACGGACAAGACCGCCTTGTCACAGATTGAAAGCATCGTGCATCCTTTGGTGCAGCAGGACCGCGAAACCTTTATCGTGGACCATCCGGAGGCCATCGGTGTCTTCGACATTCCCCTTTTGTTTGAAACCGGCGGCGATGATGCCATGGACGCGACAGCCTGCGTGTCTGTTCCACGTGAAACGCAAGAGGCGCGTGTTCTCGCCCGCGGCACCATGAATGCCGAGGATCTTGCCCGCATCCTTGCCCGCCAAATGCCGAACGAGGAAAAATGCGCCCGCGCTACGTATATTATGGAGACCGACACGGTTGAGCACGCGCGCGCGCAGGTGCAAACCGTGCTGAAGGATATTGAGCGGAGACTTCAACATGCGTGAAATCGTCCTCGACACTGAAACCACCGGGTTCGAGCCGGAACAGGGTGACCGTATCGTCGAAATCGGCGCGTTGGAACTGTTCAACCATGTCCCCACTGGCCGCACTTATCACCAGTACATCAACCCTGAACGCGGCATGCCGGATGAGGCGTTTGGCGTCCATGGGATCGGCCCCGATCTTCTTAGCCCCGCGCGCCCGGCCAATCCGGGGGAAATCACGCTGAAGGACAAGCCGGTGTTCGCCAAGATCGTGGATGAGTTCCGCGATTTTATTGGGGATTCGCGGCTGGTCATCCACAACGCGGCCTTTGACGTGAAATTCCTGAACGCCGAACTGCGCTGGACCAATCGTCCGCTGCTGCCCAAAGGCTGTGCCATCGACACGCTGGAAATTGCCCGCCGCCGCTTTCCGGGCTCCCCGGCCTCGCTGGACGCGCTGTGCCGCCGTTTCAGCATCGACAACACTGCTCGGACGCTGCACGGGGCGCTTTTGGACAGTGAGATTCTGGCAGAGGTCTATCTGGAACTGATCGGTGGCAAACAGCCGGACTTTGGCCTGTCAAATTCCGACAAGACGTCTGGCCAAAGCAGTTCCGACCCGCTCTGGCGGCCTCGGCCAAGACCACAGGCGCTGGCGTCGCGCCTGTCGGAAAAGGAAAAGGCGGCGCACGCCGCCTTTGTCGAAAAACTTGGGCAAGAGGCGCTCTGGATCAAATCCTGAGCGCCTGTCTGCTCAGGCCTGCGCCGTGCCTTCCGGATTGGCCTGACGGCGGGCGATCTCGTTGCGATAGAGCGCAAGAAAATCGATCGTCTCAAGGTTCAGCGGCGGGAAGCCGCCGTCGCGCGACACGTCAGACACGATCCGGCGCACAAACGGGAACAGCATCCGAGGGCATTCGATCAACAGGAAGGGATGCATCTGATCTTCGGGCACGTTCTCGATCGAGAAGACACCAGCATAGTCCAGTTCCATCAGGAACAGCACATCGTTGCTGCCTTTGGCCTTCGACTCGATCTTGAGCTTCATGACCACTTCGAACTGGTTCTCGGCTGTCCGCTTTTTGGCGTCCAGGTTCACTTGAACCTGCACGTCTGGCTGAACCTCACCGGTCACACCCTTTTGGGACAGGATGTTCTCGAAGGAAAGGTCGCGAATGAATTGGGCCAGAATGCTCATTTTGGGCGGTTGTTGCACCTGCCCCGCACCGTTGGTCTCTGCCATGGATCGGTCTCCCGTTGAAATCTCCGCCGGAGGCATAGCAGCGCCCGGCGGTACGCTCAATGCCTCGTCCAGCCCGAACCGGGGTGATTGGGGGTCTTCTCTTTGGGAATTTCGGTAAATTCACCGTCGATCACATCCCCCGGACCCCGGGCCGCCGTCGGATCGCGTCGAACCGGGCCCTGCGTCTCCGGCCCCATCTGGAACCGCGTCACATGAACGCGCTGCCGTGCCCAGTGAAACACAGCTTTGCGCACCGGGGGCGCAAGCAGGGCAAATCCGACCGCATCGGTGAAAAAACCCGGCGTCAGCAACAAAACGCCAGAGACAAGGATCATTGCCCCGTGCGCCAAAGGCTCACTGGGGTCCTGTAAATCAGAGAAACTCCGCCGCAAGTTGTTCATCGCGACCTGCCCCTGCGCCCGCACCAGCCAAGTGCCGATAATTGCGGTCAGAACCACCACCGCCAGTGTCGGCCACAGCCCGATCAGACCACCGACCTGAATGAACAGCGCAATTTCGATCAGCGGAACCATGAGAAAAGCCAAGAATAGCCACATGGGAACGTCCTCCATATCCAGCGCGTAGGTGGACTCACCCATGCACCTCACCTACATAAGGATGCGACCGTGATCTTCAAACGCTCGCCGCAATGAGGTGCCGATGAACTCTCCTATCCTCCAGCTTCTGGTTCTTGCCGGAATCGCCGTTTTTCTCGTTCTGCGTCTGCGGAGCGTGCTGGGCACCCGGGAGGGATTTGAAAAGCCGCCGGCCCCCGCGCCGGCCGATGACCGGCGTCGCGCCGCCCGCGACTTTGAGGTCATCGATGGCGGTCCCGACCACGACATCATCGATCACGTCGCCGAGGACAGCGATGCCGCAAAGGCGTTGGCGGCGATGAAGCGGGTAGAGCCCAGCTTTTCGGTCTCTGAATTTCTCTCCGGCGCGCGTGGCGCCTATGAGATGATCCTCATGGGCTTCGAACGCGGCGATATCGCGGAACTGCAAACCTTCCTCACGGATGACGTCTACGAGACTTTTTCCGAGGTTGTCGAACAGCGTGAACAACAAGGCCTGACCATCGAGGCCGAATTTGTCGGCGTGCGCGAACTGACGCTTGCAGATGCCAGCTTTGACGACGCCTCCGGGCTTGCGGAAATCACAGTGCGCTACGTGGGTGAACTGACTTCGGTCGTCAAAAACGCCAATGGTGAAGTGATTGAGGGATCGGCCACGGCCGTCAAACGGCAAAAGGACATCTGGACTTACGCCCGCAGAATGGGTGCCGATGATCCCAACTGGCAGCTTGTCGCTACGGACGAATGACCCGGCTATTCCTTGCAGTTTTCACAGCGATATACGTTATGACCGGCCCCGCCTCCCCAGAGACGGGGCCGAGTTATGAAATCCTGGCCTTTGACGATCTGCAAGGTTGGGCGGAGGATGATCATTCCGCCGCCCTGACGGCCTTTCTGGAAACTTGCGGTGACCTGGATGACCCGGACTGGACCGCGCTTTGCGGATTGGCGCGCGAAACCGACGATGCGCGCGGTTTTTTTGAGCTGCTCTTTCGCCCGATCCTGATCAGCGACGGCGAAGAGATGCTATTTACCGGTTATTTCGAACCGGAACTCAGCGGTTCACCTTACCGGACCGAAACCTATCGCCATCCGATCTATCAAATGCCGCCAGAGGCCAAACGCAGCCGTCCGTGGTTGACTCGTCGGCAGATCCTGACATCCGGCGTGATGGAGGGCAGAGGTCTTGAAATTGCATGGGTCGATGATCCGGTAGAGCTGTTCTTCCTGCAAATCCAAGGGTCTGGCCGTATCAAATTCCCCGATGGCCGGATGATCCGCGTCGGTTACGGTGGCGCAAATGGCCATCCCTACCGGTCTATCGGGCGTGAACTGGTTCGCCGGGGCATCTACCGCGCGCATCAGGTGTCCATGCAGGTGATCCGAAACTGGGTGAACCGGAACCCAGACATGGGTGAGGAATTGCTCTATCACAACGCGGCCTATGTCTTTTTCCGTGAGGTCAGCGAAGTGCCCTCGGACAAGGGGCCGCTTGGCGCGATGAACAGGTCGATCACGACGCTGCGCTCGATTGCTGTCGATCCACGCTACACGCCGCTCGGCGCGCCGGTCTGGATCGAGAAAACTGGTAGCGAACCGATGAACCGCTTGATGATTGCGCAGGACACCGGGTCAGCGATCAAGGGCGCGCAACGGGCGGACATTTTTTTTGGCACCGGGGATGAGGCTGGACGCATCGCCGGACGGATCAAGGACACCGGCCGCATGGTTGTCCTGATGCCGATCCAGCGCGCCTATGCCCTCTTGCCCGAAGAGGGCTTATGACCCGGCGGCGCAAGCTGCGCCCGGAGGAGCAAGAGCTCTGGCGGCAGGTCGCGCGCACGGCGGACCCTTTGCACAAGCGGCCCGCCAAAAAAATGTCTGAACCAGAGGCGGGGCCAAAACCCCTGCTGTCACAAAAGCCAGCCCCCCGTGATCCTCTGTCGCCTTTTGCACTGGGCGAGCGGTCTTTGCCCCGAACCCAAACCCATGTCTTCCCCAAGACCAGTTCTGACCACCTGCATGAAGCGCCGGTGCGCATGGACGCAAAGGCCTTTACCCGGCTGAAACGTGGCAAGCTGGACCCGGAGTCGCGGATCGACCTGCACGGCATGACGGTGGATCGCGCTCACGGGGCCCTGATCCACTTCATCCTGAACGCTCAGGCGCGGGGTCTGCGGCTGGTCCTTGTCATCACCGGCAAAGGCCAGCGAGAAGATCCCTATGACCCGATGCCCCGGCGTCGTGGGGTGCTCAAGACACAGGCGCCAATGTGGCTGCAAATGCCGCCGCTTTCCAGTGCGGTCCTACAAGTCTCGCCGGCACATCGTAAGCACGGCGGCGACGGGGCGTATTACGTCTATTTGCGCCGCCGCCGGTAAGCCCGTTACAGCATTTGGCGGGCCCGGCTGACACCGATCCACATCATCGCCGAGGCAAAGAGAAAATAGACCGCGACGCCGATATACTGGGTCTCGATCCCCACACCGAAATCAATCAGATAGCCGGTGATCCCCGGTCCGATCGCCGATCCCAACACCATCACGGCCGCCGCCATCGCCTTGATCGCGCCCAGACTGCGGGTGCCATAGAATTCTGCCCAAAAGGCGTTGGGCAGTGTCTGCGTCGCGCCGGTTGTCATCGCCACAAACAGCAACCCGACCAATGTCCAGCCCAGCGACCCGCCCAAGGCGAAACACAAGAACCCGACAAACATGGGCAGTTGTGACCAAGGGATCAGTCGCCCGGTGCCAACCCGGTCCAGCAGACCCCCTGCCACCACCATCGCGCCCACCGCTGCCGCCGTGTAGACAGGAAAGAGCGCCGCCAGTTCGAGGTGCGTCCAGCCCTTCACCTCGGCAAAATGGACCTGCTGAAAGAAAAAGGCGGTGTTGAAGGCTGGCGGACCCAACAAGGCGGGCACCATAAACCAGAACAGAAAGTGCCGCAGGACCTCTGGCCGCCGCCAATGCCGTTGCTCCATCCCCACCGAGTGATCGGTTTCCGCATGGCTCTGCGGTGTCCGTTCACGGGTCAGCAATAGCAACAATAGCGGGATGGCCAGCAGGCTTGCACAGGCAACGGCCATCCAGAGCAGGCGCCAGTCCATCACCAGCATCAGCAAAACAAAGCTGAAGGGTAGCGCCGCCTCACCCAGAGCAAAGCCAAGTCCTGCAACCGACAGCGCCTTGCCACGCGTGGCGACAAACCAGCGCGACATGGACACCACGGCAATATGGCTCGCCATGCCTTGTCCGCAAAAGCGTAGAGCAAAGATCACAAAGGGCAGCAGCGCCGCCCAAGTGTTCAGCGCCATGAACAGGCAAGAGGCGGCAAGGCACATCAGCACCACGGCCCCGATGGCGCGGGTTCGAAACTGATCCGTCAATGCCCCGGCCCAGATCATAAGCGCGGCGGAAGCACTGGTGCCGATTGTATAGATGCCACCCCATTGCCCATGGCTGAGGCCAAACTCTGCACGAATTTCTCCGGCAAAGATCGAGATGAAAAAGGTCTGGCCGAAGCTCGACAGGAATGTGAGCAGCGCACCAGCGGCAAGCCAGCGCGCATTTTCGGCGAGAAAGCGAAAGACACCCATGTCTCGCCCCTGTCTCGCGGTATGTGGAAAGGTGGGCGCGCGAACGGCGCCCTTGGTGGATTAGTTTGTAATGGCTCCGGCCTGCGCTGACACACCCAGAACCGCACCGATCAGCCCAAATACGGTCTGTGCCGAGGTAATCGGGCTTTCTGTTGCAAGCAGCGTATCGCCGGGATGGATCTGGAACTTGCGCGCGGCAAAGAGCCCGTCGGCGCTGGTCAGGTCCAGTGTAAAGACAACCTGCTGCATCTTGGGCCCGTAACCGTCGGGGCGGATGACGTCGGCAGGGTATTCCCGCAGCACCAGCACACCCTTGGGGTCCGCGCGTGCATCGGACAACCCGCCCATCAGGGACACCGCCTCAAGCGCTGACAGGTAATCCTTTGGGAAATAGATCAGGTTCTCGATCCCGCTGGCACCCAAAGCGGTAAAGCTGCGCTCATCGGCCTCGATGATCACAGTATCGCGCGGGTGCAGCAGCGCGTTTTTCGATCCATCGGCGAAAAGCTGTTCTGCGGAAATCTCATAGGTTTTGGACCCACGCAGCAGGCGCACACGCGGATTGCGCATTTCAGGCATGACACCGCCCGCGTCGGCCAGCAGGCTGAGAATCTTGTAGTTCCGGGATGGCATCGGATAGGCACCCGGCTTGCCAACGCCGCCTACGACGTCGACTGCGTGATCACGGCCTTGCTGAAGGCTGAGTTGAACTTGGGCCGAGGGCAGGATCGGTTCCAGCCGCTGCTGGATCTTTTCCCGCGCTCCGGTGGCCGTCAGGCCGCGAATGCCAACCTTGTTGACGTAGGGCAGAAACACGGACCCTTGGGCATCGACCTCGACGCCTTTGATCTCATTGAAACGCTGGCCGGGATTGGTCAGCAGCGAGTTGTCCTGGCTGTCCCAGATCGTGATGTCGACGCGGTCGCCGGTCCGGATCACAGAGGAATTGCTGCCGTGACTGGTTTGCGGCCAATGGTAGTGACCATGCCAGCCCGACTGCGTCCATGTTGCAAGGCCGGGTACATTGGCGCGCGTTACTTCGACGACCTGAAAGGTGGGATTGTCTGCGTCTTGTTGGCGCAGCACTTCGGATTGGACGGCGGCACCGCGCGGCAAGCTGCAGGCTGCCAGCGCAAGGACAGCGACAAACAGGGTGATCAGTCTCAATTTACCAGACACTCCAGTCCCCCAACCGGTCATTGACACTTTCTAGCGCCTTGTTCCGCTGATAGACAATCTGACGGTCGAAAGAAAGCGTTATGAGGGGCGGACCGTGGCAGGAACACAGCAATTCCGAAGCGTTCTGTTGTTGGGAGCAAGCGGAAAACTGGGCCGGATGGTGTGTGGCATGTGGCGACGGGGCGGGATTTATCTTGTCCCGGTTGTGCGAACCGGGCCAACGGAGCAGGGTGAATTGATCTGGTCGCCCGGCGACAAGACGCCCGAGATTGGCCCCGTTGCGGCCGTTGTGGCGCTTTGGGGCGTCACGCCGGGTCCGGGGCGCGATCTGGCGGATAACACCCGACTGGCGGTGTCCGCGATGGATCTTGGCGCGGCTTTGGGCGTTGACGCGGTGGTTCATTGTTCCACCGCGGCCGTTTACAGCCCCTCTGCGGAGCCCCTCAAGGAAACCGTTTCGCCCGCGCCCGCATCCGCCTATGGGCAGGCCAAGCTGGAAATGGAGCAGGCGATTGCCGCGCACCGAAAATCGGGCGGGCCGCGCCAGATCGTGATGCGGATCGGGAATGTTGCCGGGGCCGACAGTCTGTTCGGCAACTTGCAGATGGCCGGTCAAATTACGCTGGACAGGTTTTCTGACGGCTTGGGTCCATCGCGCAGCTACATCGCGCCGGGTGATCTGGTCCACGTGATAGAGTCGCTGGTGCGATCCCCGGATGCAGAGGGCGTCTTTAACGTCAGCGCCCCGAAGCCAACGGCGATGGCAGAAATCGCGGGTGTTTGTAAGGCCACGGTCAATTGGCGGGATGCTCCGGACTCTGCGGTGCAATTCGTGTGGCTGGACACCGCGCGACTTGGCAGCGTGGTGTCACTGCCGAGAAATGCCCATGAGGCAGCGCATCTTGTCAAAGGGGCGCAGGTTAGCGGGGTCTGGCCATGAACGTGAACCGCAAGCTTCTGTATATGTTGGATTTTCTGTATGCCGTTGGTCTAACGATCCTGATTTCACCGCTGATCCTCTACGTTGCTGTTGTCGTTTGGCGCAACGATGGCTGGCCGATTCTCTACAGGTCGGAACGGATGCGCAGCCCTGACCGCGCCTTTATGTTGTGGAAGTTCCGGACCATGAAGCGCGATCCATCTGATTCCGGCGTCACGGGTCCGTCCAAATCCGCCCGGATCACGCCAACGGGAGCTTGGCTGCGGCGCAAGCGTTTGGATGAATTGCCCCAGCTTTGGAATATCCTGCGTGGCGACATGAGCTTTGTCGGTCCGCGCGCGCCGCTGCGCCATTACGTCGAAAAATATCCCGAGATCTATGCAGAGGTCTTGCAGGAGCGGCCCGGTGTCACCGGGATGGCGTCAATGGCCTATCATCGGGCCGAAGAGCGGCTGCTGTCGGCGACCAAAACAGCGGAAGAAACCGAAGAGGTCTATTGTCGACGCTGTATCCCGCGCAAGGCGCGGCTGGACCTGCTGTATGCGCAACGTCGCAACCCTTGTACGGACCAGCGGTTGATGTGGGCCACGGTTTTTAAAGGTGTCACGATGCACCGGCGGCGTCGCTGAAGGTCAGCGGCGCAGCACCTGTGAAGAGATGTAGCCCAGATAGGGACCCATCCATTGCCGCGCGCTCAGGATATAACCATCCCCACCAACGACATAGGCATTGGTGAAATCGGGTGACACACCGTCCGCAGCGGTACATTTCGCGGTAACGAGTTGCCCGCTTGTCTGAACCAGACCTGCGGCGACGGGAACGGTAGCGCCGGTCGAAGTATAGCAGGAATAACGCCGCACGATGGTCACGTCTTCGGATGTCAGGAACCGCAGGTCATAGCTGACCCGGCCTTCGGAACGCGATTGAACACGGTGCAAAAGCCGATCTTCTTCGGATGACATCAGATCGCCGCCCAGCCCGCGGGTCGAGGTAATCATGCCATCGCGCAGAACAATTACCTGACGGGAAGAGTTGCCATAGGTCTGGTAAGGCCCGTTGCGTTGAATGTCCTGCAGCAGGGTTTGCGATTTGCGGGCTTCGAGGTCGAACAGGAAAACCGAGGCGGTCGTCGCTGACAGAGATTGTGCAATTTGCTGCGGTGTCAGCGGCTTGGGCGGTTCTTTTTTGGTAAAGAGCGCCTTGGGAATTTGCTGTAGTAATACAGCAGTATCCTTGTTCGCGTTGCCACAGGACACCAGCGCCAGAACGGAAGTCAGGGCCAGGCCGATGCGTGTGATGCTGCGCAGGGTCATCGCCAGAACCTTCCCCAGGAATTGACTGCGTCGGGTTTGTGGTAATCCCGAACCTGTTCGTAGAGCCGTCCGTTGACGTTCAGGCGGGCCCCGCCGTCACGCGACAGCGATTGGACGACCACATCGTTCCGGCGGCGCGAAGGTTGGCCGAAGAAGCTGGCCAGTGGCAAAGTAAAGCGGATGCCCTTGTCAAAGGAACCTTCGCCGAAATCCTCGAACGAGGCGTCCGTGAACGTCGCGTAGGCACCGACGCGCCAGCCGTTTGCAAATTCGCGGTCCAGCGAGATTGTCGCGCCGTAGTCGCCGGCCAGATAGCGACCAACATCAAGTTGGCCGTGAAACCCGTTTCCGAAGGCGTAATAGGCAGAGATGTGGCCGTTGACGTTCGGAATCTCGCGCTTTGTGCCGGTCACCGGATCGGTCGTTGTCATTGATTGGAAACCGAACAATTGGTCGAAATCGCGGCGCTGGATGTAGTTGACTTCGGCTCCGACAGCCAGCCGGCTGGTGACCGGCTTCCACAGCACTTCGGCTGAGACGCCACCGTACATTTGTTCAAGATAACCGACTGTTACCCTGGAATAGACGTTCTTTGCCGGGCGACCGTAATGCGCGAGCTGAAGGAACTCGATCGCTGGATCGCCCTGTGCCGAAAACTGCGCGTGGTCGGTGCGCACGCGAGGAAGGCTCGACTCGTCGAGACGTTTCACCTGATCGAGACTGCCGTTGAGCTTTTTGGTGACAGACCCACTGAGTATCAGGTTCGGCGTGATTTCTATATCGGCGGCGGCACGCAATCCCACGTCAGCGCGGACCGGGTTGTCCGGGTCGAAGACCGAGAGCTGCATATAGGGTGAGAGCGACCAGGTGAATTTCGGATAAATGCCCTGATCGGGTGCCGGTGCCTGCTGAAACCCATCATTGAACGCGGTCCGCGCAAGCATTTCGTTGGCGGCATCGTGTTCCAGACGCTCAAGATCTGAACGACGGAAAGTCACCGATGCCATCGCCATTCCGTTGACCACCGGAACAATCTCGAACACTTCGACCGACGCGGGCAGGGCACGTGTCATGGCCCGTGCCATGCGGCCCAACGCCTGTGAAGGCGCGCCGTAGCGCGGATTGACCATGCGGATTGTGGCGCGGTTGCTTTGCAGGTCGACAGCTTCGACTTCCAGCCCTTCTTTGGCGGCAAGTTGCTTGAGTGAGGCCTTGGCGGACGTGGATCGTTGCGGGTCCAGTGTCCATCCCAGATCGGCTGCGGCTCCGGGAGCGCGCGGTGCCACTGGCAAGCCGGACGGCTCTATCCCGCCGGCAACGCCGATTGTTTTGGGGTTGGTCACAAAGGTGAACTGAGCGCCGATCTCGTTCCCCAGAATGTGGTAGACAGACAGGTGCCCGCCACTCTTGAAACGGTAGTCGACACCGAAGTTCCAAGGGCTGGATACATCGACGCCACCAAACCTTGCTTCGCGGGAATAGTCGTCAGAGGAGTATTCTACCTTGAAGTTCAAACGGTCGTTTGGCGCGTAGGACACGCCGCCAAACGCGGCAACGTCACCTCTGAAAAACCGGTCAAATTCTGGCAGGCCGCCCCGGCCGGTAAAGCCTCCCGCCCGCGTGCCGGTTGTCCCAAAAGGATTGTGAGAGCCGTAACGGCCCCATCCGAAACCGCCGGTGACCTTGAGTCCGGGACGCAGAGTTTTGGTCGCAACCAGGTATTCGCCGCTATAGACCCCGGTGCCGATGAAGTCCTTTAGGCCCACCACAACAGAAGGCCGCCGGTCAGTTTCTGTCAGCAATTGATATCGAAGGTCGAAACTTCGGTCGAAGTGCGTAGCTGGGCCACCGGCCGAGATGCTCTCGATCGCCGAATAACGAAAGCTGCCGGACAAGCGCGGCAAGATCTGAAAGTAGAGCGTTGTTCGGGACGTGCCGTTCAGGTTGGAGTAGGTTCCGGCCAATGTCGCGTCCGGAGGAACCTCTGCCGTTGGCATGTCCACCAGACCGGGTGAGCCATAAAGGTTGAAAGACACCGGGTCATGGATGTCTTCCGCGTTGAGGGCCCCGCCCATCGTCGACAAGAAGGTACCCGCCAGCGCAATGCGCCGCACGAGGCCTGATTTTCTGTTTTGAAAACCCGGCATTGTTCCCACCTCGTTGCCACCTCTGTTTCACCGTTCTTGCTAATGCCTTAGGTGGGCGCTGTCTATTCGATGCGACCTCTGGAGAGCTTGTTGTGTGAAAATCGGCACGCCTTTGCCGGGTTATCCACAAGATGAGGCCTTCCAGCTGCTTTAACCGAACATTTTTAATCGTTAAGCGTGTGGTAATCGGCAGCGACGTACACCTGTCTCGGGTGAGAGAAAGGTGGGAAAGATGAGTGGCGACAGCAATGTTGCGCCAGTCATCATCAAACGGAAGAAGATCATCGCGGCTGACGGGCATCATGGGGGCGCCTGGAAGGTGGCCTATGCCGACTTTGTGACCGCAATGATGGCCTTCTTCATGTTGATGTGGCTGCTGAACGCAACGACAGAAAAACAGCGCAAGGGTATCGCGGACTATTTCAGTCCGACAATCGCAATGGCGCGGGTCTCTGGCGGCGGGTCTGGGGCATTGGGCGGCGATTCCGTCTTTGCCGAGAACACGTTGCCAAGAGTGGGCACCGGGGCAACCAGCCTTCGGCCACAAGCGGAGCGCACCAAGGACGATGCATTTGACGCCAAGGACCCGACAAAAGACGGGGCGGAAACCGAGGAATTCAAACAAGTCGAAGAGCTGTTGATGGGTCGTGGCGGTGAAAGTATGGTCGCCGACGATCTTTTGGAACACATCGTGACAGAGGTCACCGACGAGGGATTGGTCGTCGAATTCTTCGAAACGCGGGAGGCCCGGCTGTTCGACGAGTTCGCAAATCCGACCCCATTGCTTGAGGATCTGGCGCTGGTATTGGCGCGTGCTTCTGACGTTGTCACCAATCCGGTTGCGATCGAGGCGCATACTACGGGCTATCCGGTTGTTCTTGCGGACAATCCCGCTTGGAAAGTGTCCCGTGACCGGGCCGAATCTTTCCGCGAACTGGTTATCGATCGTGGGTTGGATCAGCAACGTGTCAGGCGTGTGACGGCCTATGCGGATCGCGAACCTAAGGCCGATAATGCCATGGACCCGCGCAACAGCCGGATCGAGGTTATCTTTCTCCGAAGGAACTGATGCAGTTTTCGTGGCTTTTTAAATGTTAGGTCGGCGTTAAACCCGCACGTCTATCTGTTGTCCAAGAATTTGAGATCGACAGCAGAAAGGCTAGTCCATGACAATCTCTTCATCGCTCAACGCAGGCGTAGCGGGCCTTGCGGCCAATGCGACCCGGCTGGGAACCATTTCTGACAATATCGCAAACTCCGCGACCAAAGGGTACAAACGGGTTGAGGCCGACTTTACCGCTATGGTCATGCAGGGCAACGGTGCGACCTACACCGCAGGGGGTGTGCGGTCGTCCACCCAAAGGATCATCGATGAAAGTGGTGCCCTTGTCGCCACGAACAACCCGACCGACCTGGCGGTGCGCGGTCAGGGGTTCCTGCCCGTGGCGCAGGAATCACAGGTTCTTGCCGGCAGTGGCGATCCGCAGATGTACCTGACCACCACCGGATCGTTCCGGGTGGATGCGGACGGGTATCTCAAGACTGACTCCGGCCTCATGCTGTTGGGATGGAAAGCAAACGCCGATGGGACGATCCCGACCAATGCGCGCGACAGCTCTGATGGACTGGAGCCGGTTCAGATTGCGCTCAACCAGTACCTGAGCGAACCGACAACCTCGATGACTCTTGGCCTGAACCTGCCCGCGACAGAGACATATTCGACGGCGTCTGGTGATCCGCTGACGCTTCCGGTCGAGTATTACGACAACTTCGGGCGCTCTGAGAACCTCACAATGACCTTTACGCCGACGATTCCGGCATCCGGGTCTTCCAATGAATGGACGGTGGTTATCACGGACTCGGCCAGTGCCGGTGCTGTGGTCGGTGAATACACTGTTACCTTCGATGGCACGCAGGCATCGGGGGGCACGTTGGACACGGTTGTGGTCGGCGCAGCCGGCGGAGCGTACGATCCGGCCACCGGAACGGTGATCGTCACAACTGCTGGCGGTCCGATCGAAATCAATATCGGTCGTCCCGGCACGAACGACGGCCTGACCCAGCGTTCCGACAAGTTCGCGCCTTTGAACATCGCCAAGGACGGCTCGCCTGCCGGTAACATGACGTCGGTCGAGATCGATGAAAACGGGTTTGTCTACGCGTTCTTCGATACGGGCATCACCTCGATCATCTATCAGGTTCCGCTGGTCGATGTCCCGAATCCTAACGGGATGGTGGCGCTGGACAAGCAGATTTATATGCCTTCACCAGAAAGCGGCAGCTTCTTCCTGTGGGATGCCGGTGACGGTCCTACCGGGGATGTGGTCAGCTTTGCCCGTGAGGAAAGCACCACAGACGTGGCCAGCGAACTCACCGACATGATCCAGACGCAGCGCGCCTATTCGTCGAACGCGAAGGTCATTCAGACTGTCGATGAGATGCTGCAGGAAACCACCAACATCAAGCGCTGACGGCGCCTCCGTCACTTAATAAAGGGGGTCGTTAGATGTCTCTTTCAGGCGCGCTTTACAATGCCTTCAGCGGGCTCAAGGCCAATTCCCGGGCAGCGGGTCTGGTCTCGACGAATATCTCCAATGCCACGACAGAGGGTTATGGACGGCGGACCCTGGGGCTTGTCCCCGGGGCTGTCGGTACCACCGGGGGTGTGCGGATTTCTGGAACAATCCGGTTCTCTGACCCGGTTCTGACAGGCGACCGGATGGTGGCGGATGCGGCACTCGCCGATGCCACGACCCGCTTTGATTTCGCGCGCCGGATAGAGGATCTGGTGGGCGATTCCGGGGTTCCGGGCTCGCTCACTGACCGGATCAACGTGTTTGAGAATTCACTTTTGACTGCCGCGTCCAACCCCGCCTCGACCCAGCGGCTGGAACTGGTGTCCAGCAGCGCGGACTCCTTGGCGCAGGCGTTGAACGTCCTCTCGGATGAGGTGCAGGCGGCTCGGCAGACCGCCGACTCCAGTATCGGCGCGCAGGTCGACACTTTGAACAACGCGCTGTCGCGGCTGGATGCGCTGAACGACAATATCGTTGCGGCCCGGGCGACCGGAACTGAGTCGGCCAGCTTTTACGATGAGCGCCAGCGTGTTCTCGACAGTATCGCCGATATCGTTCCTTTGCGTGTAGTCGAACGCGATAAAGGTGACGTCGCGGTGTTCACACGTGGGGGGGCCGTCTTGCTTGACGGCTCGCCAATCGAGATCGGGTTTGAGCGCAGCTATGGCATCGGCGCAGGAATGACCTTCGGCGGCGGTCAGTTGAACGGACTGACGATGAACGGGACACCGGTGGACACCAACGGCTTGGTGTTTTTCGGAGGCGGCAGCCTCGCTGCGCAGTTTGAGATTCGGGATGGGGCGGCGGTGGAACACCAATCGCAACTCGATGGGATTGCCCGTGATCTGATCGAACGAATGGGACCCGGTGGGCCGGACAGCACGCTGGGCGCAACCGACCCGGGTTTATTCACTGACAGTGGTCTGGCCTTTGCAACTGCAAACGAAGTTGGGATTGCCAGTCGGATTGAAATAAATGCTCTTGTGGCTCCGGATAGTGGGGGGGCATGGCGACTGCGCGATGGGCTGGGTGCGGCGACTCAGGGTGACGTGGGCGACGCTCGTCTGTTGCAGGGGTTCACCGAAGCCCTCGGGGCGGCCACAGTCCCCGGCTCCTCGGGTTTGACCGCAATCGCACGCAGCTTTGCCAACCACATCTCGGAGTTTGCTTCGACCGCAACGGGAGAGCGTGTTCGGGCCGAGAACGCGCAAACTTTCGTGTCGATCCAGAACACCGCGCTCAAGGAACTGGAGCTGTCCAAGGGTGTGGATACGGACCAGGAACTGCAACGCCTGATGCAGATCGAACAGCACTACACAGCCAATGCAAAGGTCATGTCGACAGTCGACGAACTGCTTGACCGGCTGATGTCCATATAAGGAGAACCCGACATGGAAGTCATCGGAGACATGGCGCGCGCCTTGGTGCTGCGCACCAATCAGGTTCGCCTGCGTGAGGAAATGGATCAGCTTGCGGTCGAGGTCTCGACAGGGTTCGTCAAGGACGCAGGCAAGCACTTGCATGGCGACCTGACCGGCTTGCTCTCGATCGACCGGGCGCTGGCGCAACTGGATACGTATCGGGTCAACACCACAGAGGCGAGCTTTCTCTCCGGGTCGATGCAGACCGCGCTCGACGAAATACAGGGGCGGAGCGAAACACTCTCGCAGTCGCTGATTGCGGCGGAGTTGACACCGAATTCCGCCCTGCTGCGCACTATGGCGGACGATGCGGAAAATGCGCTCAGCCAGGTGATGAACGGGCTGAACCGCTCGGTCGCGGGACGGTTTCTGTTCTCAGGGACAGCCACCGACCGCGAAGCTGTCCAAACCGGCGACGATCTGCTGGCAGATGTGCGGGCGGCGCTTGTCGGGCAGACGGATATGACTGGCGTCGAGGCGGCGCTGGACATTTTCTTTGGCGCAGGTGGCACCTACGAAACAACGACCTACGAGGGGTCCAACACTGGGCTCGCCCCTCTGAAGTTGTCTGAGACGGAAAGTGCGAATCTGGACATTCGGGCGACCGATCCGGTCTTTCGCCAAGTGTTGAAACCCATGGTGATGGCGGCCCTCGCCACTGACGGCACACTGGGTTTCGATCAGGACCTTCAGATCGAGATGCTGACCACCGCCGGGCAGGACTTGCTCGCTGCACAACAGGACGTGGTCGAACTGCGCGCTGGTCTGGGTGCGCTTGAAGCGCGGGTCGAAGAGACAACCGCCCGCAATTCTGCGGAATTCACGGCTACGAATATTGCCCGGCTCGATCTGGTGGGGACGGACCAGTACTACACCGCGTCCCGCTATGAAAACATCCGGTCCCAGTTGGAAAGCCTTTACGCCATCACGGCGAGGTCACAGCGCCTGTCGCTTGCGGAGTATCTCTGATGTTTACACGTTTTTTCGCCTTGTTGATCCTGACATTGTCGCTTGCGGTCCCTGTCTCGGCGCAATCCGTGCGCATCAAGGACCTCGTCGAGGTTGACGGTGTCCGGTCGAACGACCTTGTGGGCTATGGGCTGGTCGTCGGTCTGAACGGAACCGGCGATGGACTGCGAAACTCGCCGTTTACCGAAGAGATCATGTCGAACATTCTCGAACGGCTGGGGGTGAACGTGACGGGTGAGCAGTTCCGCCCACGCAATGTGGCGGCGGTTCTCGTGACCGGCAAATTGCCGCCTTTTTCGCGGATCGGCAACCAGATCGATATCACCGTTTCCGCCATCGGAGATGCCAAAAGCCTGTTGGGCGGTACGCTGATCATGACCCCGCTGAACGCCGCGGATGGCCAGATTTATGCCGTGGCACAGGGCACCATCATTGCTGGCGGTGTCGAGGTTGAGGGTGAGGCGGCCCGCGTTGTGCAAGGCGTGCCAACTGCAGGGGTCGTTCCCTCCGGTGCCCGGATCGAACGTGAAGTGGCGTTTGATTTCACCCAGCTGTCCACTCTGCGGCTGGCCCTACGGGAGCCAGACTTTACCACTGCTGCGCGTATCGAGGATGTGATCAACCGCTCAATCGGGCGACGGGCCGCGACGATGCTGGATGCGGGAACCATCAGCGTGGACCTGCAACGCGCCGGGGCGGGGTCACCGGCAAGGGCCGTGGTCGCGATTGAAAATCTTTCGGTCGAACCTCAGCGCCGCGCGCGCGTGGTGGTTGACCAACGATCGGGCACCATCGTGATGGGCGCGGACGTGCGTATTTCCCGGGTGGCGGTGTCACAAGGAAACCTGACTCTTCGGATCGAAGAAGCCCCATTGGCGATTCAGCCCAACCCTTTCAGCGACGGGGATACGGTGGTTGTTCCGCGTACTGGAGCGCTGATCGAAGAAGAGCCAGGGATCGGCCTGGCCGAGGTTCCAACGGGCACGAACCTTTCGGAAGTCATCGCCGGTCTGAACGCGCTTGGCGTCAGTCCACGGGACATGATCGACATCCTCAAGAGCATCAAGGCGGCTGGGGCACTACACGCGGATTTCGTGGTGATGTGACGGCGCCGATGAGGCTTTCTTAACGGCTGGCTGGCAGGCTGGCGAAGGTAACGGATCGGGAGAGCGCGTATGCTCGGAATCATTGGTATCGTGGTGATCTTCGCCATGGTTTTCGGCGGCTACCTTGCGGCTGGCGGCAAGCTAGGGATCATCATCAAGGCGCTCCCGTTTGAGTTCATGATGATCGGCGGGGCCGCCACTGGCGCCTTTTTGATCAGCAACGACGGCGCGACGGTGAAACACACGCTCAAAGATGTGGCCAAGGTCTTCAAGGGAGCAAAGTGGAAACCCGATGACTATCGCGATCTGCTCTGTCTGCTGTTCGAATTGATACGGCTGGCCCGGCAGAATCCGGTCGCCATCGAAGAGCACGTCGAATCGCCGAAAGAATCGAGTATTTTTGGGAAGTATCCCAAAATTTTGGCCGACAAATATGCCATTGAATTGATCTGTGACACCATGCGCTCCGTTTCGATGAACTATGACGATCCGCACCAGGTTGAAGAGGTCTTGGACAAGCGGCTGGATGGAATGCAGCATCATGCCCTGCATTCCAGCCATGCCCTTCAGTCGATGGCGGACGCCTTGCCGGCCCTCGGGATTGTTGCGGCCGTCCTCGGGGTGATCAAAACGATGGCCTCGATCGATCAACCGCCAGAGGTGCTTGGCAAGCTTATCGGCGGCGCGCTGGTTGGCACATTTCTGGGTGTTTTCCTAGCCTATGGCCTCGTCGGTCCCTTTGCGACCAAGGTCAAGGCCGTCGCTGAAGAGGACCTTCAGTTCTACCACCTGATCCGCGAAGTCCTTGTGGCGAACCTGCACAACCATGCGACCAACATCTGCATCGAAGTCGGTCGCCAGAATACACCAGATCACTTCCGGCCAAGTTTCGAGGATCTTGAAGAGGCTCTGAAGTCGGTCAAGCAGGAGGCCGCATGACTCGCTGGATAGGATTTCTGTTGATCGCCCTTTGGCCAAGCCTTGCAACGGCACAGACTGTGACCGTGCGGAGTGGCGAACATGGGGAATTCACGCGGCTGGTGCTGGATGTCCCGGATGGCACAAATTGGGCTTTAACCCCTGACCCCGTTGCCGGGAGGGTTACGCTTTCGCTGGATGATGGTCCGTACCAATTTGCAACTGGTTCGGTTTACAACCGGATCGGGACAGAGCGGATCGCCAATCTAACACCATCGGAAGACGGACGCGGGCTTGAAATTGGTCTGGGCTGCGAATGTGCGGTTGAGGCCTTTGTGCTCCGGGATACGATGCTGGTGATTGATGTCGCGCCCTCCGATTCCCCAGTCCAATTTTCTGCATCGAAAATCCTGCCGCCAGATCCGGTGCGGGTCGATCCGGCTCTGTCGCCGTTGTTGAGAGAGTTCTCGCAAATCCGCTTCGGCAAAGCGCCGCAGATCGGTCCGCAGTCGATGGGAACAAGCCTTTTTCCGTATCTTGCAGAGCGTGAGGATGCGGGTTTGGTTCCGTCCGTTCTTGATCTCCGGGACGAAGGTCCGTCAACGTCAAGGGACCTCGGTACCCGGCTTTCTGCCGACCTTTCCGTGGCAGCGATGCAGGGGTTATTAGACCCGGCCGTCAGGTCACCGTATGCGCCAACGCCCGTTGTCGATCATCAACCCGATCCGGCGATTCCGACAGAGTTGTCCGTTGATCCCGGAACCCTTGCAAGGCGTCTTGCTGCGGGCATGTCCGGAGTGGATGATGAATCGCTACAGAAGGGCCGGATTTCGGTTGGTGGAGAAGTGTGCATTAGCGACCAAGACCTTGCATTGAGTTCTTGGTCAAAGGCGGATGACGATCCGAGTCTTATCTTGGCGGAGAGAAGGGGCAAGGTTTTCGGGGAATTCGACCGGATCGCTCCCGACTTGCTGAGGCAGTACTCTGCCGCCTTGCTGTACTATGGGTTTGGTGCCGAAGCCCGCGCAACCCTCTCTTTGCAGCCAGACACAAAGGCCCCGGTCCTTGTTGCCCTGTCCTATGTCGTCGACGGCGAACCGGATCCAACGGATCTTTTCGACGGGCTTTCCGGGTGTGATGGGTCAGCGGCGCTATGGTCCGTGCTTTCCAAACCTCCCGCGCCGAATGCTCCTGAAATCTCCAGAGCGGCGATCCTGCGCAGTTTCGAAACTTTACCGAAACATCTTCGCTCGTATCTTGGCCCGGTTCTGGTCGATCACTTGTCCCAATCGGGCTACACTGACATTGCCCGGGATGTGCTGCGCCGCTTGCAGCGTATGGAAGGGCAGGAAACCGACAGCATCGCATTGGGAAAAGCGCAACTTGCGTTGAAAGACGGTCTTCACGATGAAGCGGAACAACGCCTGCACGATCTTTCCGTGGCCGGCGGTCCCGAAGCGGCAAGGGCAGTTGCGGCATCCATCGATCTTGCCGACGCAACCGATACACTGGTGCCCGCGCGGATCGTAGAGTTGTCCGATGCGTTTGCCACCGAATTGCGTAACAATGAAGATGGGCAGAAACTCTGGAAGTCACATGTCCGGTCGCTGTTGATAAATGGCGAGTTCGACGCGGCTTTTGCTGAACTCGACGCCCCCCATGGCATGCCCCGGGAAACCGTCAGGTTCATGCAGCAAGTTGCTCTGAAATTCCTTGTCGATAGAGCCGATGACCTGACCTTTCTAAAGCTTGCTACGCGGTCACTTGCAGATAGTTTGCTTCCAGATCAAGCTGCGACAGGGATTGCGATCGCGGAGCGTTTTCTGGATCTTGGCCTACCTGAGACCGCCCTTTATCAACTGGACACTTTGCCCAACGTGAATGACCTTCCCGATGCCCGGACAGTAAGGGCTGAGGCGCTTCTCGCCCTGTCTCGTCCGGAAGAGGCGGAAATTATCCTCATAGGGCAACGCGGCGACCGCGTGGTGCGACTGCGTGCCGAGGCGCGTCGGCAGATGGGTGACCACGTCTTTACCAAGACCATCTATGAAAGCATTGGCGACAGCCGTGCCGCGGTCGATGCCGCATGGTTGTCCGGCGATTGGAAGGACGTGGCCGAAAGTGATACAGCGCTGGCACCGGCCGCAGACCTAATGCAATCAACTCCGGTTGCCTACGATCCAACGGATGTGAGCCTGTCCGCAGCAAATGCCCTTTCGGCTGCCAGCGCACAATCACGCGAAACTCTTCGCGCGTTGTTGGATGCAACGGCGGTTCCGACTTTGGACTGACCTCTACTTACGGTTTCTAAACGCTTCTGCCCTACCCAAGAAGGAGCGTAAGACGAAATGGAGGGGCCAATAAATGGCGCAGTCCCGCGATCGGCAGAATGCCGACATGGACCGGGCGATAGAAACGCCGACGCCAACAGGCGAAACGGGTCACTGTAATCCGCTGGTCAGCATCGATTGCAGACTGCGAAGCGGACTGTCTGACAAACGGTTCGGTAGCTCGGTTCCTGTCCGGTCCATTTGTATGTCGCCCTTACAATTTGCGTCAAATACCGACAGCCCAGTTTTCGTGTCACGAAAACAAGGGCAACCCGTCACACCGGCAATCGGTCGACGTGAACACGGGACTTCACTCTCAGGTTCTGCCCGGCGCTCAGACCGTCGGCGCCAGGCTTGACAGCGGGAAAGCAGATCATGTCGCCTTCGAGCCTTTTCAAACCCACAATCCTCATGGCGTTCGCCCTGATGGCTGTGATTGTCATGATGATTTTGCCGATGCCTTCTTGGGTGCTGGACGTCGGATTGGCTGCGTCCTTCGGACTTGCCATCCTGATTTTCACCGTGACCCTGTTTATCGAGCGCCCGCTCGATTTTTCCGCCTTTCCGACGATCCTCTTGACCTCACTGATGCTGCGGCTGTCGCTCAACGTCAGCTCCACGAAACTGATCATCGGCCAAGGGCATACCGGGACCCATGCGGCCGGTGAGGTGATCGAAGGATTTGCAAACTTCGTCATGGGCGGCAGCGTGTTCCTCGGGCTTGTCGTCTTTGGCGTGCTGATGATCGTCAACTTTGCCGTCATCACCAAGGGTTCGGCGCGCATGGCTGAGGTTTCGGCCCGGTTTGCGCTGGACGCGATGCCCGGCAAACAGTTGGCCATCGATGCGGACATGTCGGCAGGGGCCATTGACCACGCAGAGGCAAAACGCCGTCGCGAGACCGAACAGCAGGAAACAACCTTCTTCGGATCCCTCGACGGCGCATCCAAATTCGTCAAGGGCGACGCGGTCGCCGGTCTTTTGATCACGATCCTGAACCTTGTCATGGGAATCATCATGGGCGTCGTGATGCATGACATGCCCTTGGGGAGCGCGCTTGAGACCTATGCCATCCTGACTGTTGGAGATGGGTTGGTGTCCCAAATTCCGGCTGTGATCATTTCGATTGCGGCAGGCTTGTTGCTGGCGCGGGGCGGCTCCACCGGTGCCACGGACGTCGCAGTTGCGGCCCAACTTGGGCGGCATCCTTCGGCGCTTTTGGCGGTTGCGGTGCTCATGGTGCTTTTTGCGCTGGTCCCGGGCCTGCCCTTTGTGCCGTTCATTCTTGGTGGTGGCGTTCTTGGCGGAACAGCTTGGTGGATATCCAGACGCCCTGTTGAAACAGAGGACAGGAGGGAAGATGCTGAAGAAGAGCCCGCTCTGCCCGATCAGCACATGGGCGATGTGCTGGACCTTGATGATATCCATGTCGAATTTGCGCCCGATCTGGTCAATATGGTGCTGGATCCGGGCACTGGACTGGATGTCAGGATTGCCAATATGCGGCGGCACATCGCCTCGCATTTCGGGCTTGTCCTGCCAGAAATCCGGCTGACCGATGCGCCTTCACTCCCCACCGGCACCTATGTGATCCGCATCCACGGTGTCGAAATGGCGCGCGGAGAGTTGAACCCCGATTTTGTCCTGGCTTTGGTGCCCGAATCCAGCGGCGCCCTGCCTCAGGGGCGCGACGTAACCGAACCTGTCTACGGCGCACCCGCACGCTGGCTGCGACCCGAAGATCAAGAAAAGGCGGCGATCACTGGGGCGACCATCGTTTCCCCGACCGAAGTGCTCGCAACTCATTTGCTTGAGGTCATCCGCCGAAACTTTGGCCGTCTTCTGACGCTGAAAGCGCTGCGTCGCCTGCTGGATGAGATGGTCTCTCTCACCAACCAGTCCCGTGCCGAGGCAAATCGCAAGCTCTTGGATGAACTGATCCCCGACAAGGTACAGATCGACACGTTGTTGCAGGTGCTGCGGCTCTTGCTGGATGAGCAGGTCTCGGTCCGCAACCTGCCCCTGATCCTTGAGACGATAGCCGAGATGCGCGGCCAGCAGACACAGGCCGAGGCCATCTGTGAACACGTTCGCCAGCGGCTTGGCTTTCAACTCGTTGCAGGGATGCGGCGTGACGATGGAACCATACCGCTTGTGCAACTTGCCCCGGAATGGGAGGAGACCTTCCTTGCGTATCAGGTCGAAAGCAGCCAAGGCGCGCTGGACGTGGCCTTGCCCCCGGATAAATTTGAGGCGCTCACCAGCGGTTTGGCGGACACAATCGGTGAGGCAGCGACCCGTGGTGTCTCTGCTGCGGTCGTCACCTCCGCCCGGCGGCGCCGGTTCCTGCGAACCGTCATGGTGGCCAAAGGCCTCAGCAACCCGGTCATGTCCTACGAGGAAATCGGGCTTGAGGCACGGCCCGCGCTTGTCGGAGTGGTGGCCGCGTGATCGCGATGGAGCCCTTGATGGGCCTCCTTTCGGGGAGCCTCTGGGCGTCGCTGGTGGTTTTTCTCCGGGTTGCAGCAACTCTGGCAGCGCTTCCCGGGTTGGGTGAACAGGTCATATCGGTCCGTGTGCGCCTTGTAATTGCAATCATGTTGACGGTGATCGTTACACCGGCCGTTGCGCCGGGGTTCGATTTGCCGGAACCGAGCCTTGGCGCGTTCCTCATGGTGCTGGCCACGGAAACGCTTTGCGGTCTGTTCCTTGGGATCATGCTGCGGCTTTTTATCATCGCGATCCAGACGGCCGGGGCAATGGCCGCGCAATCGACGTCGCTGTCGCAGCTGCTGGGGGCGTCGGGTCTGGATCCACTGCCGGCAATCGGCCACATCCTGACCACGGCCGCTCTGGCGCTGTTGATGGCAACGGGGTTTCACGTAAAGGCCGCCGCATTTCTGGTCTTGTCCTATGACATCCTGCCCGCGATGCAGTTTCCCAATCCGGCGGACGTGGCCGATGCCGGTCGCCAGCGCGTGGGACAGAGTTTTGCGCTGGCGTTCACGCTTGCCGCGCCCTTTGTCCTGATGTCGGTGATCTACAACCTTACGTTGGGCGTCATCAACAAGGCTATGCCGCAACTTATGGTGGCCTTTGTGGGTGCCCCGGTAATTACGTTTGGCGCGATTGCCCTCTTGCTGGTCTCAGCCCCGATCCTGCTGTCAGCGTGGCTGCATGCATTCGACGGCTTTCTTGCCGCGCCCTTCCGGTAGGCCGCCATGTCGCAACAGGACGACTCCGCCGAAAAGAGTCACGAACCATCTGAACGAAAGCTCGATCAGGCGCGCAAGAAGGGTGAAATTCCGCGCGCGCCAGACATCCTGACGGCAATGGCCTACCTTGGTCTTCTCACCTGCATGGTGGCGCTGGGCGGCCCAAGCCTAGCGCGGTTCGCGGAGTCGCTTTTGCCGCTCATCGAACAGCCTGATCGGCTGGAGTCCCTGTTTTTCGCGGAGGGCGCAACAGCTGCGTCGGGATCGGTGATCGGGGCGGTGTTGACGCCCGCGCTGCCTTTTCTTGCGGCACCAGGTGTGTTTGTCCTTCTGACGCTTTTTGCCACCCGTGGACTGCTGTTTACCGGGTCGAAGCTTGCGCCAAAGGTGTCGCGCATCAACCCGATCGAGAACGCCAAGAACAAGTTTGGGCGCCGAGGGCTGTTTGAATTCTTCAAGAGCTTCGTCAAACTCAGCGTCTATTCGATCTTACTCGCGGTTTTCCTGCGGGGCCAACGGGACGTGATCATCGGCGCAGTCATGGGCACACCGGGCGAAGTTGTCCTGAGCATGACCAGCCTCATTCAGCAATTCCTGTTCATCGTGGTGCTGATCGCAATTGTGATCGGCGGGATCGATCTGTTCTGGCAACGGGCAGAGCACACGCGCAAGAACCGGATGACGCAAAAGGAATTGCGCGACGAGATGAAAGAATCCGAAGGCGATCCACATCTCAAGCAACACCGCCGGATGAGGGCGCAGGAACTGGCGCTCAACCAGATGATGGCGGAGGTCCCAAAAGCCGACGTGATCATCGTCAACCCAACGCATTTCGCGGTTGCTCTGACGTGGAGCCGAATGGGCGGCTCGGCCCCGGTCTGCGTTGCCAAAGGGCAGGACGCGGTTGCGGCGCGCATTCGCGAGGCGGCGAAAGAAGCCGGAGTGCCGATCCATTCCGATCCGCCGACGGCTCGGGCGCTGTATGCCACGACAGAAATCGGCGCGGAAATTGCACCTGATCACTATCGGCCAGTTGCGGCGGCAATCCGTTTTGCTGACCGCATGCGGGCCAAGGCAAAGGAGAGCCGCTGGTGAAGACGAAATATGATGACCTGACCGAGGCGACAGAGCTTTTATTGGAAAGAGACCTAGAGGCGCATCGCCGAAATCTTGCGGAAAGCAGTCGGCTGGCGGTCGAACTGGCCCAGATCGACGGATTGCGGCAGGCGGCGCAATCGGATCACGGATCTATAAATGCGCGCCAATTGCTGGGCGCAGATACGTTGTGGCAGGGCTGGCTCGCGACAAGGCGGGCAGAGATCCTGAGACATAGCGCAATGGCCAGAGCGCAGGAGGCCGACAGTCAAGCGCGCGCCAGAACAGCCTTTTCTCGTGTCGAAGCCGCTAGAAACCTAGCGCGGGAGGAGGTGGAGAGCCGCCGCAAACGTCAGTTCAAGGCTGAGGCGGATGCCATCGACGCGCTTGGCATTCTGCGTGAAGGGCGCAATCAGGGGCTCATTTAACCGTGAAAACCGAAAAGGCCACCCGAATGGGTGGCCTTTAAGCGCTTAACAAAGATGGCGTGGTCAGGCAGCGTCCTGCCGGGCGATTTCGGTGATTAGAACATCCTTCACATCAGAGCCCAAGACCGATCGAGCGGCATCCAGCAAGGCGGAGCGCAGGATTTCCATTCGCTCGCCAGACGTAAAAGAGCCTTCGAAACCACCGATGTTGGCATGGTCGAACAGGACCTGAAGAAAGACATCCCGTAGTTTCGGCTCTCGCGCGTAGACAGCTTGGGTTGTCCCGCTGCTGACTTCCAGACTTATGCCCGCGACGACCAAGGCCTCGACTCGTTTCGCACCCATGATGGGGATAACGAATTGATTGTTGATCTTGACGTATTCATTGTCGGTACCGCCGTGCGGATCATCTGCCTTGTGGGGATCATCTGCCACATGAGGATCGTCTGACTTGACCACCTCATGATCGTCGCCGTGATCGGCGACTTCGGGGGCTTCTCCTTTGGCGGGCATCAGGAATAGCCCGGCACCGACACCGGCACCGGTGCCGATCAGAGCCAGCACTAATGGGAGCAGTTTCTTGAGCATGGACCCACCTCAGAAGGGCAGAATCGCGTCCAGCACCTGCTGGCCGACTCTGGGTTGCTGCATGTCGCTGATCTGTCCGCGGCCGCCATAGGAAATACGGGCCGATGCGATCTTGTCGTAGGTGATCTCATTCTGGCGGGAGATATCCTCTGGCCGGACGTAGCCGGAAACCAACAGTTCACGCAGTTCAAAGTTCACCCTGACCTCCTGACTGCCCTTGATGGCCAGCACGCCATTCGGCAGCACGTCGATCACCGTGGCCGCGACCCGCAAGGTCAGACTTTCACTGCGCCGCACCGACCCATCGCCGCTGGCATCGCTGGACGATTTGATCGACACCGCGTCATCAAGGCTTGCCCCGTCCGTGATGCCTTGGTTGATCCGTTGCGGAATACCGAAAAGCGCAGGAATGCCGAGGCTTTCCGACCCAGAGCGTGATCGGGATGTCTGGTTCTTGATTTCAGCACTTTCGTCGATCTCGATCACGACCGTCATGATGTCACCGCGCCTGACGGCGCGCCGGTCGCCAAGCAGAGAGGTCTTTCCGCCGCTCCAGAGTGAGGCTCGATCGGTCCCGCGTTTGGATGCGGCCCCCGGTGGTAATCCCGATGCGATCATGGCGACCCGCTCGGGGCTGCTGGTGCCGGGCGTGAAGTCAGGTTCTTTGCCGATGTGATCGATCCGCGCACAGGCACCTGCGGCCAGGGTCAGCCCGATCAGGCCAAGTCGTCGCAACATGTCAGTCCTCACTTGTTCACCAGAATGCTGCCGTCGGGAGAAATCGTCCCGAACAGCACGGTGCGCGAATCGACGTTCATCACGCGAATCCGCTCACCAACCGCACCACGGCCCAGCGCCCGCCCCTCGGCTTTGATGCGCAGGCCGGCGTGGGCATAGACCAGCTCGACCGCCTGATTTCGGTCAACCAGAGCGGGTTGACCCACGGCACCGCGCATCACTGCACGCCCGGGGTAAATGGCTACGCGCGCCTCTTGCCCGACAACGGCGTCGAGCCTGGCAAACGCGCCGGTCACCTGCGCCGGGTCCAGTCGTACGGCATCCGCCGTGATGACCTGCTGTGGGCGGATGGTCTGCGTGGCGACCACCGTTTCCGCCGTCGCCACTGCGGGGAGAAGGGCAAAGAGGGCCAGCCAACGCATCAGCGAACCTGCGCCGTGGCGCCCATCATCTGGTCGGCGGCGGAAATCACCTTGGAGTTCAGCTCATAGCCGCGCTGCGCCTCGATCAGGTCGGTGATTTCCTTGACCGCGTCCACCGAACTGTCCTCAAGATAGCCCTGTCGCACGGTGCCAAGACCGTCTTGCCCGGGTGTCGTCTGGAGCGCGGGGCCAGAGGCCTCTGTCTCGACAAACAGGTTGGAGCCGATCGCCTCCAGCCCTTTGGGGTTGGTGAACCCGGACAAAGTGAACTGGCCCAGAAGCTGGCCTTCGGGATCGTTCTGGAAATAGGCGTACACCTCACCGTCTGCATTGATCGAAATGCTGCGAGCATCGTCGGGAATGACGATCTCCGGTGAGACGGGAAACCCTTCGGACGTGACAATCAACCCTTCACCCGTCCGTTTGAGCGCCCCGTCGCGGGTGTATCCCAACTGACCGGAGGGCAACGTCACCTCCAGATACCCGTTCCCCTCGATGGCAAGATCCAGATCGCCGCCGGTGGCCGACAAAGCCCCCTGTTGCAGCTGCATGGACACGGCCGCGGGACGAACGCCAAGGCCCAATTGGACTCCGGTTGGCAGAACCGTCCCGTCCGCCGCGCTGACAGACCCGGCGCGGGCGAGTTGTTGATAGTGCAGATCGGCGAATTCCGCCCGACGGGCGTTGTAGCCCGTCGTGCTCATGTTCGAGAGGTTGTTCGAGATGACTTCGACCCGCATTTGCTGGGCACTCATCCCGGTGGCGGCGATTTTGAGGGCGCGCATGTGACGGCTCCTATTTGATGAAGGCTTTCAGAGCGCTGCGGATGCGTTCATCCTCTCGCTCCATGAAACTTTGACCCAGTTCGTAGGCGCGCTGCACCTCGACCATACGGGCCACTTGAAGGATCGGATCGACGTTTGACGCTTCGACAAAGCCCTGCATGACGCGCGGCTCTTCGACGGGTTCGAAACCGGCGTCGCTGCGGAACATCTGACCGCCCTCGCGGATCATCCCCAGCGGTTCCAGCGGGCGCACGACGCCAACCCGTCCGATTGGCCGACCCTCGGTGCTGATCGTGCCATCACGCGCAATCGCAAGACCAACGGCCTGCGGCGGCACAAAGAGCGGCGCGCCGCTTTCGTCCAGGACCGGGTGCCCGTCTGACGTGACCAGCGTTCCGTCAGCGCTGGACGAAAACGCCCCGGCGCGGGTCAGGCGCTGCCCGTTTCCGGTTTCCACCAGAAAAAAGCCGTCTCCCTCGATTGCAAGGTCATACAGACCGCCGGTCTGCTCCAAGGTTCCCTGCTTGAAAGAGGTCGAACCGATGCGTCCGGCGGCCATTGCGACGGCAGCCATGCCATCGCCCTCGGCCACGAATTCGGAAAAGATCACGCCCTCTTGCCGATAGCCGGTGGTGTTGGCGTTGGCGATGTTGTTGGCGATCACCTGCATTTCACGCATCAGGCTCGATTGGCGAGAGAGGGCGGTATAGCCGGCAGTTTCCATGTCAGCCTCCGGTGATGAGGGGAATGATTTGCCCTTGGAAGAACTCCACGAGCGTTCGGGTCATAAAGCTCATCGACATCCAGAAGACGGCGACAATGGCGAGCAGCTTGGGCACAAAGGTCAGCGTCATCTCCTGAATGGAGGTGAGCGCCTGAAACAGGCCGACGCCGACCCCCATGACCAGTGCGGCGGACAGGATCGGCACAGAGGTCACCGTGGCGATCCACAACCCCATGCGCAGCGTGTCGAAGAAGATGACTTCTGTCAGCATGGCGTCAGACCGGCATCCTGAGGATTTCCTGATAGGCCTCGACAACCTTGTCACGCACGGCGACCACGGTTTCGACTGCCAGTTCAGACTGGGCAAGCGCCTCAACCAAAGCGTGGGGATCGGCGTCGCTGGTCATGGCGGTTTTGGCCGTCTCTTCGGCTTGCCGCAACTGGTCGACGAATTCCTCCGTGATGCGGGTGAAATCCTTTTCCAGCGGCACGGCCTGCTCCGGCTCGGGCTGCATGGCGGGGCGAGAGGCCGCGTATTTCTGCGCGGCAAATAGAGAACGGACGTCCATTCTGGTCTCCTATCACTATGAATTTCAGGGGGTTAACGACGCAACAGATCCATCAGGCTGGTCGACATCTGGCGCGTTTGGTCAAACATCTTGAGATTGGCTTCATAGGATCGCTGCGCCTCGCGGGCGTCGGCAATCTCGATGATCAAATCGACGTTGGACCCTAGGTAGTTGCCGGTTTCATCGGCAAGCGGGTGCGCAGGATCGTGGATCACTTCAAGATCAGAACGGTCTAGCGTGACATCGCCCGCCCTGACACCGGTCACGTCCGACGCGGTAGGCGATGCCTCGAATGGTATGGTTTTGCGCCGATAACCGGGTGTGTCGACGTTGGCGATATTCTCGGACAAAAGGCGCAGGCGCGCGGCCTGGGCCTGAAGGCCCGTGGTGGTCACGTTCAACGCGTTGGAAAAATCACTCATTGGGCTGTTCCTTTAGCCACGGCCAAGACTGGCGCGCAGAATGCTGAGGTTGCTGCGGTAAATCGCCAGCGCACGGTCGTGCTGGCGCTTGGCGTCCACCGCGGTGACCATCTCTTGTTCCAGTGAAACGGTGTTTCCGTTCGGATCGAGCGCGTCGCGGCGTTCCGATAGATCGACCGTACGGCCGTTGCTGCCGTTGAGATGCGTGTCGCGCGATGCCCGTTGACCCATCATCGAGTCGCGCAGGGTGTCCTGAAACTTCGGCATTTCGCGGGCCCGGTAACCGGGTGTATCCGCGTTTGCGATATTCTGGCTGCTGAAAGCCTGCTGCATGCCTGCATGCCGCGCCATGGCCATCGCCGTTCTGAAGACGTCCAAATTTTGGAACATCGGGGCTTCTCCCTCGATTGCTTAAATCAAGGCTTAACGCTGATTCCTTTAGATATGGTTTGCGAGGAATGAACGGAGCGTACGATGGATGACGACATTACCGGCCTCAGGGCGCGGATTTCGCAGATGCAGCCGGTGCGGGCCGTCGGGCGCGTGCAATCGGTGGATGGCACCATCATCTGGGTGCGGGGACTGGCGGAACACGCCTGTATTGGCGACAGGTTGCGCCTGATGCACGGCAGCAACGTTCTCGGCGGTGAGGTGCTGAGGATCCGTGATGATCTGGTTGCGATGCTTCCGGACGAGGTGCCGGATGGTGTTTCCAAGGGGGACCGCGTTGCGGTGCTTGGGCCGCCGACGCTGGCACCGTGCGACAGTTGGATTGGACGCGTGGTCGATGCTTACGGCCGTCCACTTGATGGCGCGCCGATCGGTCCGGGCAAACACAGGCGCCCGTTCCGGGCCAGCCCTCCGCCAGCCGCTGCCCGGCGACGTCTGGGTGCCCGTCTGGACACGGGTTTGGCGGTCTTTGACACTCTGCTGCCGATTGTTCAGGGGCAGCGCGTTGGGCTGTTTGCCGGGTCCGGGGTTGGTAAATCACGACTTCTAGCGCAACTCGCGCAAGGAATGACGGCCGATGTGGTTGTTCTGGCGCTGGTTGGCGAGCGCGGGCGCGAGGTGCTGGAATTCGTGACCTCTGTTCTGGGTCCAGAGGGCATGGCCCGCAGCGTCGTCGTCGCGGCCACCTCTGACCGCTCCCCGTTAGAGCGGCGCCGTTGTCCTCTGGCGGCGATGACCATTGCCGAACATTTTCGGGATCAGGGCAAACACGTGCTCTACCTCGCTGATTCTATTACACGATTTGCCGAGGCACATCGTGAGGTGGCCATTGCCTCTGGCGAATTGCCGGCATTGCGTGGTCACCCGCCGTCGGTTGCGCACCAGATCATGCGACTTGCCGAGCGGGCGGGACCGGGACTGCAAGGGACGGGTGACATCACGGCGGTCTTTAGTGTCCTTGTCGCAGGCTCCGATATGGACGAGCCGGTGGCTGATATCTTGCGCGGGGTACTGGACGGACATGTGGTGTTGGACCGACAGATTGCCGAACGGGGCAGATTTCCGGCAATCGACCTTCTGCGTTCCGTCTCGCGGAGCCTGCCAGAGGCTGCAAGCGACCATGAGAATGACCTGATCCAAAAGGTGCGCAGCCTGTTGGGTGCATACGCGCGGTCAGAGACGATGGTGCGTGCAGGATTATACCGCGAAGGAGAAGATCCGCTGCTGGATCAGGTAATGAAGGTCTGGCCCGATCTCGATGGTTTTCTGGCTGAACGTTCGCTGAATGGTGCGGCAGACGCGTTTCAAAAGCTGGAACTTATCCTGCGGCGTAGCGCTGTGGCACCTGCCCGCCGTCCGCCGCCGGGTCGACCCGTTTCCCGGGCGCGTTAAACGCCCTGGGGGCGCTGGGTCAGAACCGCTGGATATTGATCGAGGATAGGAGTGTGAGCGCAATCTGGCTAGACCCGGTACCGGCGGATTGCGAAACCTGCGATTGCAGAAGGTAGCTGTGGATCACTTTGTTCAAGACTTCACTGTCTTCAAGATCCGCGAATTCGGTGATGCCAAAACGGCTTTCCGCCTTTTCTGTCAGCATTTCCAATTGCTTGTCGAGATCGATTTGGCTGAATCCGGCGGGAAGCCCCAGCGCGGTCTGAAAGACGTCGCGCATCATCGTGTCGCCCAGAACACTGTACCATTTGGTGTTGTTGGACGACGACAGCCCCGCCAGCCCCGGTGCCGCGCGCTGAAAGCTGAGCGCGTTCCCGATCGCTGGATTGACATTGCTCACAGCCTCTTCGAAAAGTTGCCATTGGTGACTGTCGATGATGTCACTTGCAAAATCCTCAGCCTGAAGGACGGTTGATGGCTCGGTATCGAATCCAAAAGCCCGCGACATAGCGGCAAGGCCTTTTTCGCCCAGAACATTGGCCAGCGCGCCCGGTCCTTCGCCTCCGTCTACCAACGCTTGTTTCAGAAGCGCCGGGCTATTGATCCATTTTTCTGCACCGAAGGCCCCCAGCGCAACTTTCACCAAGTCGGTATCTGCCAGAAAATCATCGACCGACGTCACCGAGGTAATGTTTTCTTCGAAATAGGCCTTGGTCGTCTCCAGAACCAGCAGCGTTTGCTCTTCCAGAGCGGCAGCTGCATCCGGGTCGTTTACGTATTCCGGCTGTGCCAGAAGAGAGTCGAGATCAGCGCGCACCTTGGTGTCGTAGGCGGCTGTAATGTCGTCGGAAAATCCCTCTTTTAGAAAAGGGTAGTCGACCTTTTCGGAGAAATCGAAAGCATTGGCCAGCGCCACATAACGGCCGTCACTCAGCTTGTTCGCAAGGGCCGTGTCGTCATCTGTCCCCTCTTCAAGCACGCGCTTTATCAGGTAAGTGCTGTCGACCTGGTCAGACAGGCCAAAGGCGGACAGGGCGACACCAAGCAATCGGCGATCCTTAACCAGTTCTTCGCCTGACGTGATACTGCCGATCTTTTCGGCAAAGTAGTCAGTGTCCCGTGCAATTTCGGAACTGGAATTGAAGGCTGTGCGCTGGGTGGTCAGCGTGGATTGAAGCACTTGCCAACCGACCAGGCCCGTCCCTGGAATCATCGGAGTGATGGCCATCACGAGTTCCTATTGTTGCGGTGTTGATCCAGCGGCCAACAGCCTGTCCTCACGCGGGATCAGTGCGCGCAAGGCTTTGAGACATTGATAGAACTGCTCAGTGAGAAGCGCGTCTGTCGCCTGGGTCAGTAGACGTCGACTGTCTGCATCGACCAGGATTTGGCTCAACTCTTCTATCTGCGGGAGCAGTTGGCCGCGCGCTTCCTCGGCGCTGGCGTCTCCGGTCAGAATCAATTGCGCATGAAAGCACAATCTCCGGACCGGTGTCTTTGCTTCACCGGGATGGATGGCATCCCGCAGGCGCAGGACGTTTGCGTTGGGTGTCACGATTGACAGGCGGCTGCGGCGATCACCGTTTTCGATTACGGCGCCATTGATCAACACGCGTTCGCGTGGCCCGAGTTTAAGGACTAGTCCGCTCATTTCTGTTTGCTCCTGCCGCTCAATCCTTTCAGGATCGCGGCGTTGATTTCCAGAAGCGGTCTGACACGCCCCTTTTTCGTCAAGACCTTTGAAGTCTGGTGTTGAACGAATTCGGCGAGATAGAAAATCTGCGCCCGCAATTCGGCCGGCAAAGCATTCTCTTTGTCCGCCACGTCCACTGCCAGTGCTGTCCAAAGACGTTGATTATCGGAAAGCGCTTCGACCAGTTTGGGATATGCCCGTGGTCCGGATTCGGCAGCCGCCTTGATCCGATGTGTGACCCGGGCAATCAGTTCATATTCAGTGCCGCGGGGGGTCTGGGTCGAGCGGGCATTTTGGGCATACGCCCGGTGCGCAAGTGTCTGTGCGTTCACGTCAGAACCTTCTGGTTGTGAGGATCAGGAATTGAAATCCGAGGGCCGGTCGCCCGGCCCCCGGTTGTCCGTTTTTACCGGAACAGCGACAGCAGCGACTGCGGTGCCTGGTTGGCGATCGACAGTGCCTGAACACCCAGCTGTTGCTGGACCTGAAGCGCCTGCAGACGAGCCGAAGCTTCTTCCATGTCGGCATCGACCAAAGTGCCGATCCCTGACTTGAGGGCATCGGTCAGGCTGGTGACAAACTCCGTCTGGGTTTCGATCCGGCCTTGGGCCGAACCGAACGACGCTGCCGAATCGATGGCCGTTTGGATCAGGCCCTCAATTTCGTTCAACGCGCTGTCGACACCGGCTTGGGTGGTCACATCAACGCTCGAAAGCGCTTCGAGGCGGCCACCGATTGTGGTGTCGGCCACAGCATAGCTGCGCACCTGGACAGAGAAGTTGTCACCGGTGTTGTTTGCGCCAGTGAAATCAAGCTGGTTGGCGCTGGTGCCGTTGACGGATGCCGCGATGCCCAAACCATCGGTGATGTCCGAATTGTCCGCGACATACTTGTTGAAGGCATCAGCAAGGCCTTGGGTCACGTCCGCTTCGGTATCACCGTCGCGCGCGATATAGGTGATCTCCTGCGCGCCGGCTGTTGCGGTGGTGTTAAAGGTGGCAAGGCCAGCCGCACCCGCCGTGATTTCAATCGAAAAACCGGTACCTGCGGCGACGGTTGCCGTGCCCGCACCTGCGGTCTGGCCGATGACTGCCAAGGTGGTCGGCTGGGTCGCGTTGCCTGTCAGGGCGACAGCTGCGGTGTTGGCCGCACCGGACGCCGCGTCTGAGCCAACGGCAACAGCCGCCGCCGACGCTACGTCAATCGAACCGACCGACGTTCCTAGGTCTTGTTTCCCAACCGTAATGTCAGAGGCGGTCACACCGCTGCCTGAACGGTCAAGCGAAGCAAGAATGTTGATGCTGCCCGACCCAGCCGCGGTATCGGTGTTGGACAGCAGGTTAAGTCCGTTGAACTGGGCCGCGCCCACCACGGCGGAAATCTGGTCGCGCAGAGCGTCAATGTCAGTCTGGATCTTGGCGCGGTCGACGTTTTCTTCTTGAGCGGCGACGATCTTGCCTTTGATGTCGGTCAACAGCTCGGTTGTGGTTTCTGCGGCCTGGCGTGCCACGGAAACGGTCGACTGGCCCAGATTGAGGCTGTCGGTGATTCCCTTGAAGCCTTTGACATCGGCTTCCATGACCTTGGAGATCGCCCAGACGGCAGAGTTGTCTTTGGCATTTGCCACACTCTTGCCGGTCGAGATTTCCTTTTGCGTGTCACCGAGGCTGGAGTTGATGGATTTGAGAGTCTGCAGCGCCACCATGGCGCCGTTGTTCGTCAGGATGCTAGACATAGATTGTCCTTGCTTTCAAAAGGCGCTTTTGCGCCGGTTGCATTTGCCGCGTACGGCATCTCTGACGTCTTTCTGACGTATGCAGCCCGAGCTCTTTGCTGGTCTGCGCCACCTGTTGTGGTGCGTCGCCAACTTGGCCTTTCAATCCTAACGGAGCCCTAACACCCCCCCTGCCTATCCTGTCGATTTTTTACAAATTCTCAGGCTCTGCGTTCGAGTCGCTTTGACGCGGGCGCATCGATGGTTTGTCGTTTGCCATGCGCGTCGTAGGTGTCGGTCGCGCGGCGCGCCCGGTTCAGATCGCCAATTCGGGCAGCAACATTGCGAATCCCGGCCATGGCCTGATCGAAAAGTTCTTGGTTGCGACGTAGTCCGTCGCGCAGTGGGGCGACATCGCTGGCGGTCAATGGTCGTTCGGCAAGGACATCTGCAAGCGCTTGCTTTTCCTCCATTAAGTCGGAAAGTCGGTCAAAATCGCCGTTGAGGAGGGCGGTGCGCTCGGCGTCAAGCAGAGTCTTGAGGCGCTTGGTTACGGGTTGTTCAGTCATTAATGCGCTCCTTCAGGGCATGAAACAGGGACTCAGCAAGGCCGATTCCACCGCCTTCGGTCATCTGTCGGGCCTGTTCCAGCCGCATAAAGGAGGCGAACTGGTTTTCGCCCTCACCACCGCCAAAACCCTCTGGCGTTTCACCAACTTTGGCGGACTTTAGCATTTCCGCGAGAAAGTTTGCCTCTAACTCGCGGGCGGCTTCGCGCAGGGCGCGGTCTTGCTGCGGAATTGATCCGGGTTGCGTCGGGGAAATTTCCATCTGCTTTGTCTCCAATTCGACTCGCTCCGTCCGATTAGGCCCGATCACGGTAAAGAAGTGGTAAGGAGGATTGCTCTAGGGTGACGGCGTGGAAGAATTCCCGGAGCAATCATGCTGAGCCAACTGACGAGCCTGCTGGGCCTGAGCCCCGCGTCACGAACCCCTGACGCACCAAAAGGCGATGAACCAACTGTCGATTTTTCAAGTGTTTTTGCCCGGGCAGAGGATGAACGTCCCGCCCGGTCCGCCGATCATGGGCCCATTGCCGAATCTGCTGACGGCGAAGGACCTGAGGAAATACTGGTGTCCGACAGCAGTGAAGACACTGCCGTGCCGGATGACGTGGACCTCGAACATCCGCTAGACGACCGATCAATGAGGGACGCGGATGATATCATGCTGGCCTCAGATTCGGACTGGGCAGATGATGCGGGCGTGATCGACGATAGTGATCTGGGTAGCCTGCCGCACGGTTCCACATTGGACGATCGCGACTACGAACGGCCTTTGACAGCAGTTGCCGGGTCCGCCTTCCCGGATGCGACACGGCAGACCGCGAAACCGGAAGACAAAAACGATTCAGCAAAACGGATACGCGCGCTAAATGCGCTGACGTCGCCTGAAAAGATCGTCGCCGCGGCACAAGGCATCCGCGACGATGGGGTGCAGACGCCGTTGGCGGACAAGACAAGAGTACCGGGTTCTCAGGATGATCAGCCTCTGGCGGACCGCAAAAGCCAGTTGCATACTTTGCAGACAGAGCCCGACGGCCTAGGGCTTGTTTCGCGAAAAGACACAATCTCTGTCGCCGGCCAGCCGACGCCCCCTTCCAGGCCATCTCAAGCAGCAACAACCGCTTTCGAGACCGTCATTGTTGACCCAACAAATCGCAGTGAAGCAAGAGCGAACAACATCACAAATCCAGCGCGCGGGCTGACGACAGACCATGATTCTGGCAGAGGTTTGAACTTCGGTTTGCCGAAGGAGGTACCGCCTGCTGATTCCGGGCTCATCGTGGCCAAGCCACCTGACGTTGCTGAAAAAACCAGAACTCTTGAAACAAAAGAGACAAGCGATGTCGCGCAGCGAGACCTGCCAGTGTTTCGCATGGATCCGTCCGCATCCGAACATTTCCCGCAAAGGTTTACTCGCGACAGCATGTCGAGAGCCGCGCCGCAGAAGGTTATGGAAACCGCGCAGGGTTCCTTTTCAAGCGCTATACCAAACACGGTATTGGACGCACGGATCAGTGCGCCCGAATTGAACACGCCCGTTGTTGGTTCCTTGCAAGGGCCAGATTCCGCTGCGGTGAGAGCCCAGCCGCAGGTCGCGGCTTCCCCAATGGCGATGGCACCTGAATACGACAAGGCCGCCCTAGCCGCTCCGCTTGCACCATCTGACGACCCAAAAGTCAGCGTGCACCCGGATCAGACCGACACGGCTTTGACCGCCAAAACCAGCGCGATTCCCGGCAAGGAGGTTTTGTCGGCCCTGATGGCCCAGGACGCCACATATGTTGGTCCGAGGGCAGACAGCCCTTTTGATGCACAAGCTCTCAGGTCAGGGATTGATCCTTTGACTGACGTCGCAATGCGGCTGGGTTCGCGGACAGCTGCCGGTTCCGAGCGTCTTGAAGCGACCGCTCCAATTGTGCCGGCCTCCCAAAGGGCACCGCTCTCTACGCCAGTAGATGTCCGGATCATCAAGGAAATTGCGGGACCGGATACCATAAACAAACCATCATCGATCGATCCCCAACCGAGTCCTGCGATGCCGTCAGGATCAGGCGTGGGTCCAACAGGGGATAAAGCTATCGAGCCGATGGTGTTAAATTCCGGCCGTGTTTCGGCGATCTCTGCTCTGCAGGACCCACGTCCTGAAATCAAGATGACAGATCCAATCACGAAATCTGAAGGGACGATCCCCGTAGGCCCCATGGAACTGGTCAAAGTTGCAAATCGGATCGACAAATCGGTGGTGGCAAGGTCCGACAAGGACAGTATTCGCTCTGAAAGGCTGGCCACGACCGAACGACACGCGACTAGCGGGCTGCCTCAACAGCCGGTGCCATCTCGGTTGGCCACTTTCACGGCAACAGTTTCACAGGTTGCCAGCAATACACCCAAAACGGGTATTGCCCGCGTTACCGCCCCTTTGCTTGCCGACGTTCTCGACGAAGCGCCTTCGGCTGAGGTGCCGGTGGCCAGCCACGTCGGGGACGCCCGGAGCTTTGCCGCGCAGCCGACGACGTACATGTCAATCACCCACCGCGCCGATGCAGTGGCGACTGTACGTCAAGTGGCCGAAGGCATGGCGCGACTTTCCGACGGCATCGTCGAGATTCGCCTTTCACCCGAAGAGCTGGGCCACGTCAGAATGCAGCTTGTGTCCTCGGACGGGGGGATGACCGTGCATGTTTCGGCAGACCGCCCAGAGACACTGGATCTGCTGCGTCGAAACATCGACCAGCTCGCGCGTGACCTCGCTGATGCCGGGTACGATGGGGCATCCTTCACATTCTCCGAAGGGGGTGGGGGACAGCGGGATGGGTCACCGCCGACCGAAGAGGACGGCGCCATTGTGGGCATAGAAGAGCAACATCCACACCGGAACCGGGCCGCACCAACCGCGACCGACGGGCTGGACCTCAGATTTTAGGAGACATCATGACGGACATCACCTCAACACCCCCGCTTTACAGTAGCAAAACCGCTGCAGGTGCTGTCGATACCGGCGCTGCGACGGGCACCAAGGCCGTCGTAAGTTCGGATTTCGATACATTTCTGAAGATGCTGACCGTTCAGGTTCAGAATCAGGATCCGCTCAACCCGGTTGATTCAACGGATTATGCAACGCAGCTGGCAACCTTCTCCGCCGTGGAGCAGCAGGTTCTCACCAACGACCTGCTGCGCGAGGTCAGTTCGACCCTGACGGGCAATGCTCTGCAAGAACTCAGCGGGTGGATCGGGATGGAGGCGCTTGTTCGCGCTCCGGCGCTGTTTAACGGGACGCCAGTAGCGATCCGGCCTGACTACGCCGAAGAGGCGGACGCTGCGGCCTTGATTGTACGGGATGCAAACGGCGACGTGATCCAGAGATTCACACTGGACCCCTCTCAGGAAGAGGTGTTCTGGGCCGGAACGGATGAGACGGGGGCCACGCTGCCAGTAGGCGTCTATCGATTCGAGGTCGAGAGCTACAAGGAAGAGGCGGTCATCGGAACCAAGCTCGCCCAAGTTTACAGCCGAATCGAAGAAGTCCGAAAGAACGGGGATGTCCTGCAACTGAGATTGTCAGATGGATCAGAGCTTGATCCGGGGCAGGTCGACGGGTTGCGGGCACCCCAATCCTGATCAACTACCCTGTGGTGGGGTCGGTCGCGTGACAGGCCAGTGTTTTGCTGCACTGCCATCGCAGATGGTCCGCGTGACCCGCTTTCGTATGATCGCAAGGGTATTCGCCCATTGTTTTGGCGAATCATCGCCGAGACAGTGGGCGTGGATCAAAGTATTCGGAACACATCACCGCAAGGATAGCTATACATCTGATTTTGTTACGCTAAGTTTGTCCTGATCCCGGCTATTTTGTCCGACGTTTACCCGGGGGCAAGCCTAGGCAGGTGGTAATGTTGCCGATTTGACGCGCATTTGCGCAGGCGCAGCAAGGATTTGGCGATTGGCGCGCAATTGTCATTTGAACGGGAAACGGTTTGTGTGTAGGTTCCTAAGTGTCGGGCGCGCTGCGTCCAAGCTTGCACAGTTTTGGAGAATACCATGAAAAAGCTTTCGATCATTGCTGCCGCCGCAGCGATCGCAGCTGCAGCAGCCGCTCCGGTGGCCGCTCAGGAAAACACTCAGGATCCGTTCGTTTCGACCGCTGGTCCGGAAATCCCCGCGCTTGCCATCATCGGTGGCATCGCTGTGATCATCGCGATTGCGGCCGCTTCGGGCACCGATTGATCCCAATCGAACAGAATTAACAGGACGGCGGCCTTTTGGCCGCCGTTTTGCGTTTTAGGGCGAGGTTTTACAGGTGTGTTTGCGCTGGCTTTGGCGTTCGTCAGCTGAGCACGGTCAAGGTCAGGACCACAAGCCCACCGGCCACAGCCCCAAGGGACGTCCACGCCAGTCGAGCGGGCCATGGATTTGGGGCCACCGCCGTTTCCGGAAGGGACTGTCGGATCAGCGCCGCCTCAACCAACTTTGGCAAACGCGGTCCGAACCGGGCCATCACAATGGCTGTTTTCCACAGGTCTTGTGCAGCAGCCTTTGGGCCAATCGATTCCTTGATGTAGGCCTCAACCACCGGATGCGCGACCTTCCAGATGTTCATGCGCGGGTCCAGTGAGCGTGCAACGCCTTCGACCACCACCATAGTGCGTTGTAGCAGAATCAACTCTGTCCGCGTCTCCATGCCAAACCGCTCTGTCACCTCAAAAAGGTAGGCCAGCAGTTTGCCCATGGATATGCGGGTCGCGTCCATGCCAAAGATCGGTTCACCCACGGCCCGTAAGGCGCGGGCGAATTCATCGACATCGCGATCCGCCGGGACATACCCCGCCTCGAAGTGAACTTCGGCCACACGTTTGTAGTCGCGCTGGATAAAACCAAAGAGGATCTCGGCGTACACCCGGCGCGTGTATTCGTCGATATATCCCATGATTCCAAAGTCATAGGCGACAATATCGCCGTTTTCCGCGACCTTCAGGTTGCCCTGATGCATGTCGGCATGGAAAAATCCGTCCCGCAGTGCGTGGTTCAGGAACAGTTGCAGCACACGTTCGGACAGTTTTACCCGGTTGTGCCCTGCGGCGTCCAACGCGTCGTTGTCGCCCAGCGGGACACCCTCGACCCAGCCCATCGTCATCACTCGACGCCCGGACCACGGCCATTTGACCGCAGGCAGGGCGAATCCCTCATCCTTTTCGGTATTGGCCGCGAATTCACTGGCGGCCGCCGATTCCAGCCGAAGGTCCAGCTCACCAGAAACAACCCCTTCGAAGTGGGCAATCACCTCTTCCGGGTGCAGGCGGCGCGACGCGGGCGACAGATGTTCGATCATCCACGCGGCAAAATAGAAGGCATCGATGTCCTTCTGAAAGGCACGCTCGATCCCGGGGCGCAGCACCTTCACGGCGACAGTTTCCCCAGTGTCGCGCAGCCGGGCCTTGTGGACCTGCGCAATGGAGGCCGCAGCCACGGGTTCGCTGAAGTAGGAAAACACATCGTCGACCGGGACACCCAATTCTTCCTCGACCTGACGCTTGGCCTCTTCCACCGGGAAGGGCGGCAGCTTGTCCTGAAGGACGCGCAGCTCGCGGGCCATCTCGTCGCCGACCACGTCGGGCCGCGTCGACAGGATCTGGCCGAACTTGATGTAGGCGGGTCCCAGCGCGGTCAGCGCCCGGACAACCGGCGGCATCTCTGGATTACCCTCATCCCCCAGCCAGCGGAACGGCCTGCCCAGAACCCGCGCTGCGACCCGCAAGGGCGCGGGCGCTTCGAGCGCGTCCAGAACCGCGCGCATGGCGCCGGTGCGTTCAAGGGTGGCACCGGTCCGGACCAGCCGCCAGATATTGTGCGGTCCGCGCATCTCAGAGTTTCCAGCCAGAGTGCAGGCAGGCGACGCCCATGGTCAGGTTGCGATACTTGGCGTTCTCGAAACCGGCCATTTGCACCATGTCCAGAAAGGTCTCTTGATCCGGGAACTTGCGGATCGATTCGACAAGGTACTGATAGCTGTCCCGGTCGCCCGCAATCACCTGACCCATGCGCGGGATGATGTTGAAGGAATAGAGGTCATAGGCCCATTGCATCAGGTCGTTGGGGATCTGGCTGAACTCCAGTACCATCAGCCGCCCGCCGGGTCTGAGCACGCGGAACGCCTCATTCAGGGCCTCTTGCGGGCGGGTCACGTTCCGGATGCCAAAAGAGATCGTGTAAACGTCAAAGCTGTTGTCAGGAAAGGGCAGGGCCATCGCGTCCCCCACAACCCAGTCCAACTGGTCGCTCATCGCACCGGCCTCGGCCCGTTTGCGGCCCTCGACCAGCATCGGCTCCGTCAGGTCCAGCACGGTGGCATGGCCATGACCCGCGCGCTTGAGAAAGCGGAAAGAGATGTCACCGGTGCCGCCCGCCACATCCAGCAGGCGCTGACCGGGGCGCGGCGCCAGCCAGTCCATCATCGCATCCTTCCAGACGCGGTGAATACCAAAGGACATGGCGTCGTTCATCACGTCGTACTTGGACGCAACAGAACTAAAGACCCCCTGAACGCGCCCGGCCTTTTCGCCCTCAGGCACCTCGGTAAAGCCAAAATGCGTTGTTTTTCCGCTGTCTTCGCTCATGGGTCTTGCCGTCCTGTTGTGTCCCGCTTTCTTATAGAGCGCCGCCGGGGTGATACAATGTGAAGGACGCTGCCCAATGCCCGAATTGCCCGAAGTCGAGACAGTCCGTCGCGGGCTGGCCCCCGTCATGGAGGGACAAGTGATCGCGCGCGCGCTGGTCAACCGCCCTGATCTGCGCTGGCCCTTTCCTGATCACATGGCGGAACGGCTGACGGGCGCGCGGGTGGACCGGCTGCGGCGGCGCTCGAAATACATCCTTGCGGACCTGTCGACCGGTGAGACGCTGTTGATCCATCTGGGCATGTCCGGGCGGATGCTGGTGTCGGGCGATCCGCTGGGGCGTTTTGTGCATGACCACCCGGCGCCGGAAAAGCATGATCATGTGGTGCTGGACATGGGGCAGGGTGCGCGGATCACCTTCAACGATCCGCGCCGCTTTGGCGCGATGGACCTGATGGCCACCGACGGGGCGGACAGCCACCCGCTACTGGCGGTTTTGGGCCCGGAACCGTTGGGCAACGGCTTTAGCGAATCTTACCTTGTTTCGGCGCTGGAGGGACGGAAAACGCCCATCAAAGCGGCGCTGCTCGATCAGAAAATCATCGCCGGGCTGGGCAATATCTATGTCTGCGAGGCGCTGTACCGCACGCGCATTCATCCCGCACGTAAGGTCAATCGCCTCTCCAAGGCGCGGCTTGCGGCCCTTGTTCCGGTGGTCCGGACGGTGCTGCAAGACGCCATCGCGGCAGGTGGGTCATCGCTGCGGGATTTCCGTCAAGCCGATGGAGAACTTGGATATTTTCAGCACAGCTTTGACGTCTACGGACGGGAGGGAGAGCCCTGCCGGACCGAGGGGTGTGCCGACACCGTGCGGCGCATCGTGCAATCCGGACGGTCGTCCTTCTATTGCCCGACCTGTCAAAGATAGCTTGAACCATGTGACTGAAATGCTAAGGCTTGGCCCCTGACGGAACCGGACGGAGCCCCTGAACATGGCCTATGAGACGATCATCGTCGAAATAGAAGACCACGTCGCCACCATCAAACTGAACCGCCCCGACGCGATGAATGCGCTCAACAGCCACCTGCTTGGTGAGTTGTCAGAGGCGCTGGCCGACGCGGATCAGAATGACAAGGTGCGCTGCATCATCATCACCGGCTCGCCCAAGGCGTTTGCCGCAGGCGCTGACATCAAGGAGATGTCGGAGAAAAGCTATGTCGAGATGTTCCTTTCGGACTTCTTCGGCCGCGAAGGCAATGCCATCACCTCGACACGCAAGCCGATCATCGCCGCCGTGGCGGGATACGCGCTGGGCGGCGGGTGTGAACTGGCCATGATGTGCGATTTCATCATTGCTGGTGACAACGCGAAATTCGGCCAGCCGGAAATCAACCTTGGTGTCATGCCGGGACTGGGCGGAACGCAGCGCCTGACGCGCTTTGTCGGCAAGTCCAAGGCGATGGACATGAACCTGACCGGGCGTTTCATGGATGCCGAAGAGGCAGAGCGTGCGGGACTGGTGAGTCGCGTCGTCCCGGCCAAGCAGTTGATGGAAGAGGCGCGCAACGCTGCCGACAAGGTGGCTGAAAAGTCGATGATCTCTGCCATTGCCTGCAAGGAAGCGGTCAACCGCGCCTATGAGACAACGCTGGCAGAGGGGCTGTTGTACGAACGCCGCCTGTTCCATGCGCTGTTTGCGACCGAGGATCAAAAAGAAGGCATGGCCGCCTTCTCGGAAAAGCGGACCGCGCAGTTCCGCGACCGCTAACGGCACTTTGCACATCGTATGCATGGATTGTGCATGCGGTGTGCATGTGTTGTGCATCCCCTGCCGGGGGTGCGCGGGGCGGCGGGGAAAAATGCCTTGCCCCCCTTTGGGTGCTCCACTATAGACGCCCGTCATACATGCGCGTGATGCCCGCTTGGCAAGAATCGGTTCGGCACGGGATGCCGGGTCTGTCTGCGGTACGCGCTTTGGAATACGAACATCGTCGACAGACAGAAAAACAGGACCGATCATCATGGCAAATTCGCCCCAGGCAAAGAAACGCGCCCGCCAGAACGAGAAACGCTATGCCGTCAATAAGGCACGCCTTTCCCGTATCCGCACCTATCTGCGCAAGGTCGAAGAGGCCATCGCATCGGGTGACAAGGACGCCGCGACCACCGCTCTGCGGGCCGCCCAGCCAGAGCTGATGCGCGGTGTTACCAAGGGCATTTTCCACAAGAATACCGCGTCGCGGAAGATGTCGCGCCTGGCCGCACGGGTCAAAGCGATCGGGTAACCCGGTTCAACATCTAGTAGCTACGATAGAGGACGCCACAGTATGTGGCGTCCTTTTTGCATCTATAACCATTTGATCACAGTGGAGATTCTTTTTGGCTGATCTCCGAGTCAAGCGGTAGTTTCGGTTGCCGGGTCTTCCCGAAGATTGCTAGTTTCAGCAGGCGATTCACTAGTCGCAGGGGGGACAAGGCTGCCGGTTGGTGTGCACTCTTTTGAGGTGCACACAATCACGCTTGCTGAAGCGCCAAAGCGCTTTTGACAAGTCTCGGGGGAAACCCCGGCCGTGTCCAAAGGATATACGAAGCGGACCGCATTTCGGACGCGCCGAACGGGACTACTCGGGGCGTCTTGCGGTCTATGACCTTGGGGTTCACTCCCTCACCTTTGCGTCCGCGCAAGGGGTGGTTTCGCTGTTCCTCCTGCCAAGTGTTCGTCGCCGAAGGTCATTCGGCGTGGGGATCGAGGAACGAGGACAAACTGGCAGATGACCAAAGACCAATGGGGGGCCTTGCAGGAGCAAATCAGCAAGGCTGTCGGGCATAACAACTACAAGACCTGGATCGAACCGCTGCGCTTTGTGGGGACAAGCGCGGACGGGATCGTCACCTTGCAGGCGCCTACGAACTTCTTCAGCAACTATGTGTCGCAGAACTACGGCGATATGCTGCTGCAGCATGTGACACGGACCTCGCAGGAGGTTCGCAAACTTGACATCAAGGTGGCTTCGGCGCTGACTGAATCCGAGGCTGCGGACCCGCAGCCGCAAACCGTGCGCGCGGCCCCGCCGCCTGCTGCCCGTGACCATCTGCCGGGCGCGCCGCTTGACGGGCGATTTACCTTTGACACCTTCGTGGTGGGCAAGCCGAACGAACTGGCCCATGCGGCGGCAAAACGTGTCGCCGAAGGCGGTCCTGTTTCGTTCAATCCACTGTTTCTCTATGGTGGCGTCGGCCTTGGTAAAACGCACCTGATGCATGCGATTGCTTGGGAACTCACCCAGCGCAATCCGCATCTGGCCGTGCTGTATCTGTCGGCGGAACAGTTCATGTACCGCTTTGTGCAGGCCCTGCGCGAACGCAAGATGATGGACTTCAAAGAGATGTTCCGCTCTGTCGACGTGCTGATGGTGGATGACGTGCAGTTCATCGCGGGCAAGGATTCGACGCAGGAAGAGTTCTTTCACACGTTCAACGCGCTTGTGGACCAGAACAAGCAGATCATCATCTCCGCGGACCGCGCACCGGATGAGATCAAGGATCTGGAAAACCGTATCCGCAGCCGTTTGCAATCCGGTCTGGTCGTCGATCTGCACCCGACCGACTATGAACTGCGACTCGGTATCCTTCAGTCCAAGGTCGAAAGCTACCGCGCGATGCACCCCGGTCTGGTGATCGACGATGGTGTGCTGGAATTCCTCGCCCACCGGATCAGCACAAACGTCCGTGTCCTCGAAGGCGCGCTGACCCGGCTCTTTGCCTTTGCCAGCCTTGTCGGCAAGCCGATCAACATGGATCTCGTACAGGACAGCCTTGCGGATGTGCTGCGCGCTTCGGAACGCAAAGTCTCGATCGACGAGATTCAGCGCAAGGTGGCCGAGCATTACAACATTCGCCTCAGTGACATGATCGGCCCGAAGCGGGTGCGCAACTTTGCCCGACCGCGGCAGGTGGCGATGTATCTGTGCAAGCAGTTGACCTCGCGGTCACTGCCTGAGATCGGGCGACGCTTTGGCGGACGTGACCACACCACCGTCATGCACGGTGTGCGGCGGATCGAGGAACTGCGCCAGCAGGACGGGCAGATCGACGAAGACGTCGAGATGCTGCGCCGGGCGCTGGAAGCCTGATCAGTTGTGGGAAATATGCGGCGCGCCGGGACTGGTGCGCCGCAACGCCTTGACGCCTAGACAAAAGAGCAACACAAATCCGTAAAACCGGCTTGGAGTGCTGGCCAGCGCAGGCTAGGCTGCGCGTCCCGGCAGTGCGGAGAGGGTAGGGCGATGAAATTCAGCATGGAACGGGCGGCGCTGTTGCGCGCGGTCGCGCAGGCGCAATCGGTGGTGGAGCGGCGCAACACCATTCCGATCCTCGCCAACGTGCTGATCGAGGCAGAGGGTGAGAGCGTCAGCTTTCGCGCCACCGATCTGGACATCGAGGTTCTGGACCGCGCCGTGGCGCAGGTGGAAAAAGCGGGCGGCACCACCGTGTCAGCGGTGACGCTGCATGAAATCGTGCGCAAACTCCCCGACGGCGCGCTGGTGACACTGGCTGCCGATCCTGGCTCAGGCCGTCTTTCGGTGTCGGCTGGCCGGTCGCATTTCTCTTTGGCGACCCTGCCAAAAGAAGATTTCCCGGTCATGGCGACCTCGGAATATGACTGCAACTTCTCTGCCAAGGCCGAAGTGCTGCGCCGCCTGTTCGACAAGTCGAAATTCGCCATCTCGACCGAAGAGACCCGCTATTACCTGAACGGCGTCTACATGCATGTGTCCGACGGCGAAGACGGCAAGGTGCTGCGCTGCGTCGCCACGGATGGTCACCGGCTGGCCCGGATCGACGCGCCGCTGCCGCAAGGCGCCGATGAGATGCCCGGCGTGATTGTCCCGCGCAAGACCGTGGGTGAGATGCGCAAGCTGCTGGATCAGGACGACATGGACATCGCCGTGTCGGTGTCTGAAACCAAGGTGCGCTTTGCGACCCCGGACATCACCCTGACCTCCAAGGTCATTGACGGTACCTTCCCCGATTACACCCGCGTCATCCCGCAAGGGAACACCCGCAAGCTGGAGGTTGACGCCTCGGAATTTGCCAAGGCGGTGGACCGTGTGGCCACGGTGTCCTCGGAACGCTCGCGCGCGGTCAAGCTGCAACTGGACGAAGACCGGCTGATCCTGTCCGTCAATGCGCCTGACAGCGGCGCTGCCGAAGAAGAGCTGGCCGTGGCCTATGGCGACGAACGGCTGGAAATCGGGTTCAACGCCAAGTACCTGCTGGAAATCGCCAGCCAGGTGGACCGGGAAAACGCGGTTTTCCTGTTCAATTCCTCCGGCGATCCGACCTTGATGCGCGAAGGTGGCGATACCAGCGCGGTCTATGTCGTGATGCCGATGCGGGTCTGAGGTTGGGCGATTTTTCGTCGAAAAATCGTCTCTCGCCATGTCGCTTGCCCTCACCCGCCTGACGCTGTCGCATTTCCGGTCGCACCGTCGGGCGGAGGTTACTGTCGACGCGCGTCCGATTGCGATCTTTGGGCCCAACGGGGCGGGCAAGACCAACCTGATAGAGGCTGTGTCGCTGTTTTCCCCCGGTCGCGGGCTGCGGCGCGCCTCGGCGGCGGACATGGCCCGCCGCCCGCAAAGTCTTGGGTGGAAGATCACCGGCCATCTGACCGGCCCCGAGGGCCAACACGAGATTTCTTTTACCTCTGAGGAGGGGGCGGCGCGCAGCGTCACGATCAACGACAAATCCGCCAGCCAGATTGCCCTTGGCCGGATTGCCCGGACCGTCTGGCTGATCCCTGCCATGGACCGGCTGTGGATCGAAGGGGCCGAAGGGCGGCGGCGGTTTCTGGACCGGATGACGCTGTCGTTCTTTCCCGACCACGCGCAGGCCTCGTTGGACTACGAAAAGGCGATGCGAGAGCGCAACCGCCTGCTCAAGGACGACGTGCGCGACCCGCACTGGTATCTCGCGCTGGAAAAGCAGATGGCGCGCACCGGCGCCTTGCTGACCGCGAACCGGCAAGAGGCGCTGGACCGTCTTAAGGCCGCGCAGGCCGAAGCAGAGACCGCTTTCCCCGCCGCCGATCTGGAGATGATGCAATCCGAAGGCAGCCTGCCAGCGGCTGAGGCGGATCTGCGCGAAGCACTGGCCGAAAGCCGCTTTCGCGACATGGCCGCAGGCCGCACGCTTGTCGGGCCGCACCGCACCGACCTGTACGGTGTCTTTGCGGCCAAGGGCGTTCCCGCCGCCGAGTGTTCGACGGGTGAGCAAAAGGCGCTGCTGATCTCGCTGATCCTGTCGAACGCGCGGGCGCTGGCGCAGGATTTCGGCGCGTCGCCGATCCTCTTGCTGGATGAGGTCGCGGCGCATCTGGACGCGACCCGCCGCGCTGCATTGTATGACGAGATCTGCGGACTCGGCGCTCAAGCCTGGATGACAGGGACAGGTGCAGAGCTCTTTTCGGAACTTGGTGCCCGTGCGCAGCATCTGGAGGTGGTTGAGGAAGGCGGCCAGTCAAAGGTGGTACGGCATGATTGAGGAGATATCGGAACAGTGCCTCACGGTCGAAGACGAGGCCGAAATTTCGGCACTTTTGGAGGTTTGTTTTCCCACGGATTACGGCGGGCGAAGTTTTTTCAAACAGCGACCCCACCTGCGCGTGATCTGGCGCGAAGCGCGGATCGTCGGTCATGTGGCCCTGTTTTACAGGGCTGTTCGGCTGGGTGATGCTCTTGTCGATGTCATCGGCGTGGGTGACGTCGCAACCTTGCCCGAAGCGCGCGGCAAAGGCATCGGTACGCAACTGATAGATCGCAGTGCCCAGACGGGTCGGAACAGCCAGGCCGAGTTCCTTTTGTTGTTTGGCGCGCGCGGACTCTATGATCGCGCAGGTTTCCGGCCAGTGACCAACCCCTATCGACACGTACAAATGGAGGGGGCCCGAACCCAAGGCATCGAGGTGCGCACGAGCCAGTTTCTCAAGGTGCGCTCCCTGCACGGATCGGCGTGGCCCGAAGGGGTAGAGGTCGACTTTCTCGGGCCGTTGCCCTGACATCTGTCGCGCGGGAATCAGCCTCGCGCGCGTTACCAAATATTGTGTCCGTCGCGTGACAATCCCCCGGTAAACCTCTATAGATTGGGCCAAAATAACAAAGGATCACTCGATGTCCGACCAACCCGCGGCGCCGAACGAATACGGCGCCGATTCCATCAAAGTTCTCAAAGGCTTGGAAGCGGTGCGCAAGCGTCCCGGCATGTATATCGGTGACACCGATGACGGCTCGGGCCTGCACCATATGGTCTACGAGGTGGTGGACAACGGCATCGACGAAGCGCTGGCCAAACACGCCGACTATGTCCATGTGAAAATCCACGCCGACAACAGCGTCTCTGTACGCGACAACGGGCGTGGGATTCCGGTCGATATCCACACCGAAGAAGGTGTCTCGGCGGCCGAGGTCATCATGACCCAGCTGCATGCCGGCGGCAAATTCGACCAGAACTCTTACAAGGTGTCGGGCGGTCTGCACGGCGTCGGCGTTTCCGTCGTGAACGCGCTGTCGGTCTGGCTGGAACTGCGCGTCTGGCGCAATGGCAAAGAGCATTTTGCCAAATTCGAACATGGCGAGACCACGGAACACCTGCGCGTTGTCGGCGACTCGCATGGCGAAACCGGGACTGAGGTCCGTTTTCTGGCCTCGACCGGCACCTTTTCCAACCTCGACTACCAGTTCGAGACGCTGGAAAAGCGCCTGCGCGAACTGGCTTTCCTCAACAGTGGCGTGCGCATCATCCTAGAGGATGAGCGCCCCGCAGAGCCACTGAAATCAGAGCTGCACTATGACGGCGGCGTGCGCGAGTTCGTGAAATACCTCGACCGCTCCAAGCAGGCGGTGATGGATGATCCGATCTACATGGAAGGCGAAAAGGACGGTATCGGGGTCGAGGTCGCCATGTGGTGGAACGACAGCTACCACGAGAACGTCCTGCCCTTTACCAACAACATTCCGCAACGCGACGGCGGCACGCACCTTGCGGGCTTTCGCGGCGCGCTGACCCGGACAATCCAGAAATACGCGCAGGAATCCGGCATCGCCAAGCGTGAAAAGGTCAACTTCACCGGCGATGACGCCCGCGAAGGCCTGACCGCCGTCCTGTCGGTCAAGGTGCCGGACCCCAAGTTCAGCAGCCAGACCAAGGACAAGCTGGTCAGCTCCGAGGTGCGCCCGGCGGTTGAGGGCCTGATGAACGAAAAGCTGTCCGAGTGGTTCGAAGAGAACCCCGGGCAGGCCAAGGGTATCGTCGGCAAGATCGTCGAGGCCGCGCTGGCCCGCGAGGCGGCCCGCAAGGCGCGCGAACTGACCCGGCGCAAGACCGCGATGGACGTTAGTTTCAACGCGGCCAAGCTGAAGGACTGCTCCGAAAAAGACCCCGCGCTGACCGAACTCTTTCTGGTCGAGGGTGACTCTGCCGGCGGTTCTGCCCAAACCGGTCGGGACCGGCGCACACAGGCGATCCTGCCCCTGCGCGGCAAGATCCTGAACGTGGAACGCGCACGGTTCGACCGGATGCTCGGCAGTCAGGAGATCGGCAACCTTGTGATGGCGCTGGGCACCGGGATCGGGCGGGATGAGTTCAACATCTCGAAGATCCGCTATCACAAGATCATCATCATGACCGATGCGGACGTGGACGGGGCGCACATCCGGACGCTGCTGCTGACCTTCTTCTACCGGCAGATGCCCGCGCTGATCGAACACGGCTATCTGTATATCGCCCAGCCGCCGCTCTATAAGGTCGCCCGCGGCAAGTCCGAGGTGTACCTCAAGGATCAGACCGCGCTGGACGACTATCTGGTCCAGCAGGGGATCGAGGGCGCACAGCTGAAACTCGGCTCCGGTGAGGTGATCATCGGGCAGGATCTGGTGCGCGTGGTCGAAGAGGCGCGCTCTCTCAAGCGGGTGCTGGATGCCTTTCCAACGCATTACCCGCGTCACATTCTGGAACAGGCAGCCATCGCCGGAGCCTTTGTGCCCGGCGCGGTGGATGCCGATTTGCAGGGCGTGGCCGACAAGGTGGCAGCGCGGCTGGACCTGATCGCGCTGGAATACGAACGCGGCTGGACGGGCCGGATCACGCAGGACAAGGGCGTCCGCCTTGCCCGTATCCTGCGTGGAGTCGAAGAGGTGCGCACGCTGGACGGGCCGATGCTGCGCTCGGGTGAGGCGCGCCGGACCGGCACCTTCACCGAGAGCCTCCAGCACGTTTACGCAGCGCCCTCCATGCTGGAACGCAAGGACCGGCGGCAACTGGTTCACGGACCTCTGGAACTGCTCAAGGCGATCCTTGAAGAGGGCGAAAAGGGCTTGTCCCTGCAACGCTACAAAGGTCTGGGAGAGATGAACCCCGGCCAGTTGTGGGAAACCACGCTGGACCCGGACGCCCGGACGCTGTTGCAGGTCACCATCGACGACATGGCCGGGGCGGACGATCTGTTCACCAAGCTTATGGGCGACGTGGTGGAACCCCGCCGCGAGTTCATCCAGCAGAACGCGCTGGCGGTCGAGAATCTGGATTTCTGAGGCTTAATAAACGATGTGATAACTGGGCGCGGCGCGACGACAGTCGCGTTCGCGCCCTTTTTATGTATCTTTTATATCAGTGGCTTACCTTGGTTTCGATCGGGCTGTAGCGCCTCGCTACCCCCCGAAATCAGCGCCAAACCCGCCGGGCCGCCACAGGGCAGGTGAACACCGAAAAAGGGCGCCCCGCAGGACGCCCTTTCACTTCTCACGATCCAGTCGGGATCACTTCATGCTAGCCAGTTGCTTGGGCAGTTTGAAGGTCCAGACAGTGCCACCCTGGTTGAGGTAGTTCACCTTCTTGGCCACTTCGCCGCCCCAGAGCGGAACCGCGCCGCCCCAGCCGGAGGCGATCGAGACATACTGCTCGCCTTCCATCTCCCATGTGACGGGCTGACCAACGATGCCGGAGCCGGTCTGGAACGACCACAAAACCTCACCGGTTTCGTCGTCCAGCGCGATGAAGTCACCCTCGGGTGTGCCGGTGAACACAAGGCCGCCCGCGGTGGCCATCACGCCGCCCCACAAAGGCGCGTCGTTTTTGTATTCCCATACCAGATCGCCGGTGTCCGGGTCGATTGCCTTGAGAGACCCGATGTGGTCCTCGTAGTTCGGCTTGATGGTAAAGCCGGCACCCAGATAGGCCGCGCCCTTCTTGTAGGTGATCGGCTCATTCCAGATGTCCATGCCCCACTCGTTTGAGGGCACGTAGAAGTTGCCGGTCTTCTGGCTGAACGCCATCGGCATCCAGTTCTTGCCGCCAAGGAAGGACGGCGAGGCAAAGATCACTTCACCCTTCTTGCCATCGGCAGCCGCGGTGGGATCGCCGGGACGGTTGTCTTCGTTAAAGATCGGGCGCCCGGTTTCGTCGATGCCGCTGGCCCATGTGATGTCCTTGACGAAAGGCGTGGCCGACACAAACGCGCCGTCCTCGGCGTTCAGAACGTAGAAGAACCCGTTCCGGTCGGCGGTGGCCAGACGCATGTTGCCGTCGCGGTCGTTGTAGGCGACCACTTCGTTCACGCCGTCATAGTCCCAGCCTTCGCGTGGGGTGGTCTGAAAGTGCCACTTGATCTCGCCGGTCTTGGGGTCGATCCCGATGCGGCTGGCGGCATAAAGGTTGTCGCCCTTGCCAGTGTTGTCCTGACCCGCGTCGCGCAGCCAAGAGTTCCACGGGGCGGGGTTGCCCGCGCCAAAGATCAGCGTATCGGTGCGGTCGTCATACGACCCGCCCAGCCATGTGGCCCCGCCACCGTTTTTCCACATGTCACCCGGCCATGTGGCGTTCAACTCACCGGTCATGGTCGACGGCTCGCCATTCAGCATGCCCATGTGGCCCTCGATCACGGGGCGTTCCCAGACCATGTCGCCGGTCATCACGTCGCGCGCCTGCACGGTGCCGACGATGCCGAATTCACCGCCAGAGTTGCCGGTGATCACCAGCCCGTCAACGATCAGCGGCGCGGCGGTATAGGAATAGCCTGCCTTGTAGTCAGCGATCTTGTCGCGCCAGACCACCTTGCCGGTGTCCTTGTTCAGCGCAACGATCCGTGCGTCCAGCGTGCCAAAGATGACCATGTCGCCGTAGATGGCTGCGCCCCGGTTGACCACGTCACAGCAGGGCAGGATGCCTTCGGGCAGGCGGGCGTCGTACTGCCACAGTTCCTTGCCGGTCATCAGGTCAATCGCATAGATTCGCGAATAGGACCCGGTGACATACATCACGCCGTCATAGATCAGCGGCTGGGCTTCCTGCCCGCGCTGCTTTTCCCCGCCAAAGCTGAAGGCCCATGCGGCCTGCAGGAACTTGACGTTGTCCTTGTTCAGCGTTTCCAGCGGGCTGTAGCGCTGCAGGTGGCGGCCCATTCCGTTGGTCGTGACCTGGGTGGTGATCGCCTGATCATCGGCCAGATCGGTTTCGGACACTTGAGCCGTGGCGGCGGTGCCGGTCAGCAGGATACTGGCAGCGGCTGCCAGAATGAATCGATTCATGAGGTTCCCTCCCTTCATCGCTCGGGGCGACGTGGATGCTTGGCGGCCTGACGCGGGCGCCGCCTGTAGTATTCAGACAAGCTGCGGCCAGAGGTATTACACCATGGTCGTAAGACTGAAGCGCGGTTGACATCGCCCCAATCGCCAAGGCCGCGACAGGGGCCGGGAATCGCCAATCTGCGCGATGGGCCGTGCGTCAACGCAACTCGGCCCGACGCGGCAAAACCGCATCGGGCCGGTCTGTCCGGAGCAAAAGCCGCCGGGGCATATCATTCTGAAATTGCGGAGTTATCCTGCGTGGTGAGACTGCCAAGATAGGCAAGGATGAAATCCTGCACGGTGCGGTCTTCGATCCCCACGTGGCGCATCTTTGTTCCGGGCATAAAGCCTGCGTTGTCCTCCATCCATGCCCGCAGGGCGGCCGGGGTCCAGACGATGCCGGACGCCTCCAGCGCGATGGAATAGTCGTAGCCCTCATAGCTGCCCGCAGCGCGGCCAATCACGTTGTCCAGCGGCGGACCATAAGAGGCGTGGTCGGAATCCACCGCATGGCAGCGGCGGCATTCAGCGTCGAACAGGGTCTTGCCGGCTGTGATCTTGATCTCCGCATAGGTGTCGGCACAGGCCGGACCGGCCAGCAGGGCGGCGGTCAGCAGGATGGTGGTTTTCATGTCAGGTCTCCAGTGGGCGCGCGAATCCGGTGTCCTGTGCCGCGATCCTGTGGGTTTGGCGGGCAAAAGCCATCCGGTGCTTTGGTCGTATTCGCAGCGCCCGACCGCGTCAGGGACGCAGTGCCGCGCCCCAAGGAAAGCGCCCGACCTTGATGGTCTTGATCGCCTGCCGTTTCGCAACGTCGATCACCGTAACGTCGCCGGAAACGCCATTGGTCGTGAACAGCAGCGATTTGTCGGTGTTGAAGGCCATGTGCCAGACCCGCCGCCCGACAAGGATATACTCTTCGACCTCATAGGTTTCGGCATTGACCACCGCCACGTGATTGGCCGGGCCAAGGGCGACAAAGGCGGTCTTTTCGTCGCTGGTGAACTCGAATCCCACCGGCTGCACCCGGTCCGGGTGGACGCCTTTGACCGCAAATTCGATGGTCGCGGTCTTGTCCTTGCTCTCGACGTCGAAGACCGACAGCGTGCCGCCGATCTCGGAAGAGACCCAGAGCGCGCCGTTGTCGCGGGTGAACTCCGCATGTCGGGGGCGCGAATCGACCAGCGTGTTGGCGACCAGTTCCTGTGTCTGCGTGTCGATCCAATGCGCCATATTGGTGGTTTCGGAGGTGGTGATCACGTAGCGCCCGTCGGGTGAAACGGCCATGCCCTCCGGCTCGATCCCGACGTCGATCTGGGCGACAACGGTGCCGGTCACCACGTCGACCACGGTGGTGATCGCGTCATCCTCATTGGCGATATAGAGGTGGCGGTTGTCCGGGTGCAGGACGAATTGTTCCGGGTCTTCGCCCGAAGGCAGGTCACGCAGAATCTCGCCGCTGACCGGGTCCATGACCTGCACCGTGTCGCTGTCGGAGGCGCAGATATACAGCACGCTGTGATCGTGGCTGAAAATAATGCCGCGCGGGCGTTCTCCGGTGGGCAGGGTCCGAATGACTTCCAGCGTGGCCACGTCGATCACGCTGATCGTGTCGTCCTTTTCGTTGGAGATCCAGATTTCCTCGGCCTGCGCGGGCGCGCCCAGCAGGCAAGCGGCAAGGCCCGCAGAGAGGATGGATTTTTGAGTATTTTTGCCAAGAAGAAGCATGGGGTGTCCTCAGTATCCAAAGGCGGTGCAGGCGGAATCGGGGCGGTCCTGCCCAAGCGTGTCGAGTTCGTTTGTCTGGTGCAGGAACCCCTCAAGCGGGGCCTGTGCCACCAGCGCGCGGTCGGTGACCAGCGGAATGGGTTGGCGCAACTGGCCGTTCCAGTTGCGGTAGGACATCGGCCGCCCCTTAAAGCCCGCCAATTCGAAATCGGGGCCAAGAAGGAAGGTGCGCAGGGTGGCGGTATCCCCGGAATTGGTGCGCGTGACCGCCTCACCGATGCTGCGCACCGCCGCCCACGCGGCGTAATCGCGCGATTGCATCGGGCGGCCTGCAAGCCTGTCAAAGCGCGATTGCAACTGCGCCGCGCCCCATTGTTCCACCACCTGCGCCCATGCCACGGGCACCAGACCCTCTGACCCGGCGACCGGGCGCGGATCCCATGTGTTGTAGGCGATATAGCGACCGAAATCGTGGATCTCATCGGCGATCAGCAGGATGTCGTGGTCGCGCAGGTCTTGGGTGAACAGCGGCACCTCTTGCGACGCGGTGCGGCGCATGTCGGCGTCAAAGGCCCATGTCTTTTCCGACCGCAGCCGCAGGCCGAACTTGGTCAGGCTGTCGCGTAGCGCCCCGGCAAAGGCGGTGTCGTCGGGGTGCGTGCCTGCGATCAGCGCAAGGTCGTCCCAGCGCCGGGTGACGAGGAACTGCACCAGTGCATCGGTGCGCATGGCGTTGCTGGGCAGGCTGTGCAGCAGGTTGCCGCGACAGTCGGGGCCGCGCAGCCGGTCGTCCGCTGCGGCGGCGTTAAAGATCAGCGCGTTTGCCGCCTCGGGCAGGTCGGCCACCGCCAGCGCGCCCTCTGCCGTGGCGTCCAGCACGATCAGGTCGGTTTGCGCCAGCGCGGCGCGCGCCGCCGCCGCAAGATCACCACCGGGCGGCACGCTTGTCACTTCCAAGGTATAAGTCTGGTTCAGGAAGCGCCCGGTGGTCGCGTTGCCCTGCATCCCCAGTTCCGCGCCGCGCAGGCCCAGATCCTCCGGGACCGGGTCGAGGTTCGACAGGACGGGGGGCTGGTCAACCTCTTGCCGCAGGTAGTGAATCACCACAGACACCTCGGCCATTGCGGTCGAGGCGGTCAGGCAGAGGGCCAGTGCCGCGCGTAGAAACATGTCTTGGACTCCTCCCGTTGCGGCCAGATTAGGCACGGGCGGGTTGGGCGGAATAAGACCTTGGTCGCGGTTCCGCAGGCATTTGGACTTAGGTCCAATAGCCGCGATGCCGGGCGCGCTTCTATCAACAGGGCAACCGCATCGTGGAGGAGACCGCAAATGATCCGCAAGACAACCGCCCTGACCCTGTCACTGTTGATGGGTGCCACCGTGGCCCTGTCGCACGGAGACGTGGCCCCGCAGCCCGTCAACACCGATGCCCTGCCCGACGTGGGCGAGGAATGGCTGACCGAGAACCCCTATCGCGCCATGGACGCCGAGGTCTATCAGACCGCAATCGAAATCGGTGCCTCTGGCTACAACCAGAACTGCGCGCGCTGTCATGGGCTTGAGGTGATCTCGGGCGGGCTGGCGCCTGACCTGCGGTTCCTTGAGGCCGAGGAATACGGCGATGAATGGTTCATGGAACGGTTCCGCACCGGCTATACCCAGAACGGCGTGACCAAGATGCCTGCCTTTGGCGAGTTGCTGGGCCAGAAAGCCGCTTGGGCGATCCGCACCTATGTCGAGGCGCGCCCCGACGATGAACAGATGGCCGAACTGACGCCCGAACTGAAAGAGCTTCGCGATCAATTGGCGGTCTGGGCGGAAAACCCCGAGGGGGCCGACCCCGACGGCATGACCGCCAAGCTGACCGAATACGCCGAAAGCATCGAGACGCTCAGCGGCGCGCCCGTGGCCGACAGCGCCGCCTCGCGCGCCGTGGTCGCCATCGACGGCACCGGCGACGGCTATCGCAAGGCCGCAGAGGCGCTGACCATCGGCCTGTCGGCGGCGCACTGACCATGAACGTGGCGCGCATTTTCCGTCCTGTTGTCCTTGCGCTTGGCTTTGTGGCCGGGGCAGCGGTCACGGCGGATGCGCGCTGCGAAGACTGGACACCGCAGCCCAAGCCGCAGAACGCCAGCCGCGACATCGTTGGGCAGGATCTGGATGTCATCCTTGAGCGCGGCTGGATCGAGTTCGCGGTCTTTGACGACTACCCGCCTTATTCCTTTGAGGAAGGTGGGCAGCCGCGTGGCATCGACATCGAAATCGGCAAGTTGATTGCCGAGGACATGGGGGTCGCCCCCCGGTTCAAGCTGGTCGCGGCGGGGGAAAATCTGGATGCCGACCTGCGCAATACCCTGTGGAAGGGGCCGGTTGTGGGTGGGGCGGTGTCCAACGTGATGCTGCGCGTGCCCTATGACAGCGCCTTTACCTGCCGGGTCGAGCAGGTGGTCTTTACCGGCCAGTACCAGACAGAGGGCATCGCCATTGCCTACAGCAAGGCGGCCTACCCCGAGGACAAGCCCGTGCCAGCCTACTTTCGGTTTGATACGGTTGCGGTCGAGAATGATTCGATTGCCGATTTCTACCTGACCTCGCTTGCGGGGGGGCAGCTCAAGGCCAACATCCGGCGGTTTCCGACCATGGCGCAGGCCATGGCGGCGCTGGCGGCGGGTGAGGTCAAGGCCGCCATGGGACCGAAGGCGCAATTGGAGTATGGTCTGACCGATGCTCTGGCCGTTCACCAGCCGTCTCTGCCGGGATTTTCGGTGGGTAACTGGACCATCGGTCTGGGGGTCAATTTCCGGTATCGTCCGCTGGCCTATGCCGTGGACGATGCAATCTATGCCGCGCTTTCGGATGGCCGTATTGCGGCGATTTTCGAAAGCTACGGGTTGAGTTTCACGCCGCCTGAGCGTTGAGTATGCCGGGCAGGGATCAGGAACGGGCTGCCGTCTGGCGCCTTTCAGAATGAAGAGGGTTGAGAGATGCAAATGAATGACAGCCGCGAGATCGCGGCCCCCCGCGACGTCGTATGGGCGGCGATTCTCGACCCCGAGGTGCTCAAGTCCTGCGTGCCGGGCTGTACAGAGATGACCGGCTCTGCCGAAGAGGGCTTTGAGGCCACGGTGGTGCAAAAGGTCGGCCCGGTGAAGGCGACCTTCAAGGGTCAGGTGACCATGTCCGCGATGGATGCACCCAATTCCGTCACCCTGTCGGGTGAGGGCAAGGGCGGGGCTGCCGGATTCGCCAAGGGCGGGGCCAAGGTCGACCTCGCGGAAACCGAAAACGGTGGCACCTTGCTGACCTATGATGTCGAGGCCAAGGTCGGCGGCAAGCTGGCGCAGCTGGGCAGCCGCATCATCGACGGGTTCGCCAAGAAGATGGCCGACCAGTTCTTTACCAATTTCCAGAATGCGCTGGAGCCGCCTGTCGAGGGCGAAGAAGGCGCGGCACCGGATGGCGACGATAGTCACAAGAAAGGCTGGTTCAAGCGGCTCGTAAAGGGCTGATACCGGCAAAATCCAGTTACCCCAGACAAGATTTATCCAGGGAGGATAGCGATGGCAGAAGTAACGATGAAGGTGAACGGCAAAGCCGTCACCAAGTCGGTCAAGGGCAATACCCTGATGACCGATTTCCTGCGCGACGAACTGCGGTTGACCGGCACCCACGTGGGCTGTGACACCTCGCAGTGCGGCGCGTGCAACATCCATGTGAACGGGTCGCTCGTCAAAGCCTGCACCATGTTCGCCGCCGAGGCCGACGGTGCCGAGGTGTCGACCATCGAAGGTCAGTCCGGCGCAGACGGCACGCTTAACGTGATCCAGCAGGCATTTCAGGACCACCATGGCCTGCAGTGCGGATTTTGCACCCCCGGCATGGTGATGACGGCGGCCACGCTGCTCAAGTCGAACCCCAAACCGACAGAGACAGAGGTGCGCGATTACCTCGAAGGCAACATCTGCCGCTGCACCGGCTACCACAACATCGTCAAGGCGATTTTGGCAGCCAGCGGGCAGGACGTGTCGGCCATCGCCGCAGAGTGATTTGACAGGCGGGCGGGGACAGCCTCTGCCCACAACATTTCCGTAAGGCGGGTTTCGGACCCGCCGACCCAAGGGAGGAACCCACATGCCGAAGGATCATGGCATTGGCGCAAGCACGAAGCGACGCGAAGACGTCCGCTTTCTGACGGGCGCCGGTAATTATACCGACGACATCAACGTACACGGTCAGGCCTACGTCTATTTCCTGCGTTCCGACGTGGCGCATGGGCGTATCAACAACATCGACACGGCGGCCGCGGCCGACATGCCCGGCGTTGTGCGCATCTTCACCGGCGCGGATTTTGAGGGCGTGGGCGGTCTGCCCTGCGGCTGGCTGGTCACCGACAAGAACGGCGACCCGATGAAGGAACCGCCGCACCCGGTTCTGGCCCAAGGCAAGGTCCGCCATGTGGGCGACCCCATCGTTGCGGTTGTCGCCGACAGTCTGGAACAGGCGCGCGATGCCGCCGAGGCCATCGAACTGGACATCGAGGAACTGCCCGCCGCTGTCGACATGAAGGCCGCACTGGCCGCTGACGCGCCGCGCGTTCATGACGATCTTGCCGACAACCTCTGCTATGACTGGCAGTTTGGCACCGACACCGAAACCACCGACAAGGCGTTTGCCGAGGCCGCGCATATCACCTCGTTGGAACTGGTGAACAACCGCCTTGTCGCCAACCCGATGGAGCCGCGCGTGGCAGTGGGCGACTATGCCCGCGCCAATGATGAAAGCACGCTCTACACCACCTCGCAGAACCCGCATGTGATCCGTCTGCTGATGGGCGCGTTTGTTCTGGGCATCCCAGAGCACAAGCTGCGCGTCGTGGCCCCGGATGTGGGCGGCGGTTTCGGCACCAAGATCTTTCACTATGCCGAAGAGGCATTCTGCACCTTTGCGGCGCGTCAGATCAACCGCGCCGTCAAATGGACGTCGAGCCGGTCAGAGGCGTTCATGTCCGACGCACACGGTCGTGACCACGTGACCAAGATCGAACTGGCGCTGGACGCAGACAACAACTTTATCGGTCTGCGCACGGACACCTACGCCAACATGGGTGCCTATCTGTCGACCTTCGCATCCTGCACGCCGACATGGCTGCACGGCACGCTGATGGCTGGCAACTACCGCACGCCTGCGGTGCAGGTGAACGTAAAGGCCGTCTTTACCAACACCGTGCCGGTGGACGCCTACCGTGGCGCGGGCCGCCCCGAGGCGACCTATTCGCTGGAACGCCTGATCGACAAGGCCGCGCGCGAACTGGGCGCTGACCCGATCAAGCTGCGCCGCCAGAACTTCATCACATCCTTCCCCTATGCGACCCCGGTTGCCGTCGAATACGACACCGGCGACTACGTCGCGACGATGGACAAGATGGAAGAGATGATCGACGTCGCAGGCTTCCCCGCCCGCCGCGCCGAATCCGAGGCCAAGGGCAAGCTCCGTGGCCTGGGCATCAACTGTTTCATCGAGGCTTGTGGCATCGCGCCGTCGAACCTTGTCGGACAGTTGGGCGCGCGTGCCGGTCTCTATGACGCCGCCACCGTCCGCGTGAACGCCACCGGCTCTATCTCGGTGATGGTCGGCGCGCACAGCCACGGTCAGGGGCATGAAACGGCCTTTCCGCAGGTTGTGGCAGAGATGCTGGGCATCGACGAATCGATGATCGACATCGTGCATGGCGATACCTCTAAGATCCCCTTCGGCATGGGCACCTACGGTTCGCGCTCCATCGCGGTCTGCGGCTCGGCCATGGTTCGGGCCACCGAGAAGATCATCAACAAGGCCAAGAAGATCGCCGCTCACCTGATGGAAGCCTCCGAGGCCGACATCGAGCTGAAAGACGGTCAGTTCTCGGTCGCGGGCACGGATAAATCCGTGGCTTGGGGGGATGTGACGCTGGCGGCCTACGTGCCGCACAACTACCCGCTTGAGGACATCGAACCGGGCCTTGAAGAAACCGCCTTCTATGATCCGGCGAACTTCACCTACCCCGCCGGTGCCTATGCCTGCGAGGTCGAGGTGGACCCCGAAACCGGCGCGGTCACGATCGAAAAGTTCGTCTCGGCGGATGACTTCGGCAACGTCATCAACCCGATGATCGTCGAGGGTCAGGTGCATGGCGGCATCGCGCAGGGGATCGGTCAGGCGCTGCTGGAAAGCTGCATCTACGATGAGAATGGCCAGTTGCTGAGCGCGTCCTACATGGATTACGCAATGCCGCGCGCCGACAACCTGCCGCATATGGCCAACTATAAGGTGGACCACTCTTGCCAGACCCCCTGCACGCACAACCCGCTGGGTGTGAAGGGCTGTGGTGAGGCCGGTGCCATCGGCTCGCCGCCGACGGTTGTGAACGCGGTCATCGACGCGCTGCAATCGGGCGGTCATAACGTGACCCATATCGATATGCCTGTCTCGCCCTCGCGAGTCTGGGCCGCGATCAACGGTTAATCCCCACTCCCGGCCCGCGTGACGGGCCGGGGGACGCAACAGGAGGATAAAAGATGTATTCATTCGACATGGTACGGCCAACCAGTGTGGCCGATGCGGTTTCCGCTCTGGCTCAGGACGAGGCGCAGGCGCTTTCCGGCGGCCAGACCCTGATCCCGACGCTGAAACAGCGTCTGGCCAGCCCCTCGGTTCTGGTCAGCCTGACCGGCATCGCGGAAATGCAGGGCGTCTGCCGCGAAGACAGCGGCGATCTTGCCATCGGCGGCGGCACCACCCACGCCACCGTCGCTGCAGAGGCGGCCTCGATTTACCCCGGCTTGGCAAAGCTTGCTGGTGGCATCGGCGATCCGGCGGTCCGCAATCGCGGCACCATCGGCGGCAGCATTGCCAACAACGACCCCTCGGCCTGTTACCCGGCGGCCGCGCTGGGCTCGGGCGCGACAATCGTCACCAACACGCGTGAGATTGCGGCGGACGATTTCTTTCAGGGCATGTTCACCACCGCTCTGGAAGAGGGTGAGATCATCACATCGGTCCGGTTCCCGGTCCCCGAGGCCGCAGGCTACGCCAAGTTCGAACAGCCCGCCTCGCGCTTTGCGCTGACGGCTGTCTTCGTGGCGAAATACGCCGACGGTGTGCGTGTCGCGGTCACGGGCGCGTCGGAAAACGGTGTGTTCCGCTGGACAGAGGCCGAGCAGGCGCTGTCGTCCAACTTCTCGCCCGACGCGGTCGCCGGTCTGTCCGTCCCCGCCGATGGCATGATCTCCGATCTGCACGGCACCGGCGCTTACCGGGCCCATCTTGTCGGCGTGATGACCAAACGCGCGGTCGCTGCCGCAAGCTAAGCGGCCCTCGCATGAACATTAAGACCCCCGGCCCACCGCCGGGGATCTTTTTTTGTTCGCGGAAATTGGGGTCATGCTGTGGCCACGACGCCCGCTAGACCGATCTCAGGTTGCCCTCTGCATCGACCAGCGTGACGCCCCGTACGGCAGGCACCTTGGCCCGGATGCGCCGCACCTCCGCGACGTCGGCAAACACCAGCGCCGTGGACAGCCCGTCCGCCAGCGTCGCGGTGTCCGCCTGAACGCTGACGGTCGTCCACAAAGGCCGCCCAGAATCCAAAGGGTTCAGGATATGCCCCCCGTCTCCCAGGATCAGCGCCGAGGGGCTGGACGTCGCCACCGCGCACCCGCTGAGGGCAACCGTGTCGATCACGCCCTGCGCCGGGTCCGACACACCCACGCGCCACGGTCCGCCCAGCGCCCGCATCTCGCCAACCGCGACAAGTGCTGTCTCGAACCCGCGCGCCTTCAACAGATCGGCCACAAGGTCCGTCGCAAACCCCTGCGCAATCCCGTTCAGTGTCAGTGCCTGCCCCCGCGCCAGCGTGATGTGTCCGGCGTTCACCCGCACCCGGTCCCAGCCAATGGCCCGCCGCGCCGCGTCGATATCGCCGCCCATCGCCACGGCGCGCCACAGCGGCTGCACCGTCGGATCGAACCGCCCGCCGGTCAGCCGATGTATCCGCCCCACCGTGCCAAGCAGTCGAACCAAGCGGTCAGGCGGGTCGCGCAGCACCCCCTCCCGGTTCAACCGCGCCAGTGCCGAGGTCGGATCGAACAGGCTCATCTCTTGTTCGATCCCGCGTATCAGCGCCGCGCAATCGGCCAGAGTTTGGGCCACCACCGCCTCTGGTCCACGTAGGGTGATCCGCGCCTGAGCGCCCAGCGCGCGGCCCGCCCACTGCTGCTCTCCACTCCGGGCCGAGGCCGCGAAAGGCATCGCCAAGGCCGCGCATACCGTCAGGAAACGCCGTCTGTTCATGCCGCTCGCCTCCGGTCACGCGCCCTCAGCACCAGTGGCACGCACTGCGCCGGGTCGTCGTGGATCGTGACGCAATCGAGGCAGCCAAAGCACTCTGCATAGTCGATCTTGCCGCTTTTCGGGCCCGATTTGGGGATCGCCTGATACTTGCACCGCACCGCGCACAACTGGCAGGGGCTGCCGCAGTCGGCCCGCCGCGCGATCCAGTCGCGCCCGCGCAGTATCCCGCCCAACGCCATCAACGCGCCCAACGGGCAAAGGTAACGGCAGAAGCCCTTGAACAGCACCGCCGACAACAGCAACAGCCCGACCGCATAGGCGACATAATACCACTCACGGACAAAAAACGTGGTGACTGCGGTCTTGAATGGCTCGACCTCTGCCGCCTTGTCCAGCGCGCCGGGTGCCACAAAGATCAGCGCCACCAGCCCCGCCAACACGCCGTATTTTACCAGCTTCAGCCGCCCATCCCAACGCGCCGACACCTCGATCTGCGGCAGGCGCAGCAGCCGCCCCAGATGATGCGCAAACTCCTGCATCGCGCCGAACGGACACAGCCAGCCGCAGAACAGCGCCCGCCCCCAGAGGACAAAGCCGACAATCGCTGCCGCCCAGACCAACAGCGAAAACGGATCATACAAGAGAAAGGCATAGCTGCCGCCTTCCCACGCCGCGCGGATCACACCGATCACCGTCACGATGGACAGTTGCCCCTGTCCCCACCAGCCGACAAAGCCGGTCATGATGGCCAGCACCACTAGCCTCACAGGCGTAAAATACCGCAACCCGGCCAGCGCCGATTGCCGCCAGAACAGCACCGGCATCAGCACCGCCAGACCAAGGGCCAGCACCACCAAATCCCCCTGTCGCTCGCGCAGCGCCGCGCGCCACGGCGGCAGCGCCACAGGCACCTCGTCGCGGGCAAAGAACCGGGCATCGGTGGCCTGTGTCGACGACAGGGCAACGCTGCCCGCCTGCGGCATAAAGGAACCGTGTTCGCGCACCGCCTCTACATGCAGGGTCCAAGGCTCTGTCGGGTCAAACCCCAGCCGCCGGTCGGTGCGCAGGATCATGGCCACACCGTCCTGCACCGCCTCTGGCAGGTCGCCGCGCAAGGAGAACAGCAGGTCGCTGTCCCGCAGCGCCACCGGCAGACCAAACTGTTCGGCGGTCAGCAGGTCGGGTGAGGTGTTGCGCACGAAGTCCTCGGTGATCAGCCCGTGCCGCCCCGCCTCGATCAGCAGGATCGGCTCATCAAAGGTCGAGATCGTCAGGAACTCCTGCAACTCGGCAAACGATGCCGCGTCCAGCACCGCCCGCGCAATCGACGGCGGGCCAAGGTCGACGATCCACAGATCCAGATAGGCCCCCTGCGGATCATCCTTGGCCACTGGGTCGTCGTCCTCCCACAGGGTCCCGGCAAACTCTGCCTCGATCTGCGCATTGCGCACCAGATGCCGCGTCGCCAACCCCTGTGCCACCAGATCATCCCATGTCAGCGCCTCATCTACCGACGGATCGGGATAGGCGGGCGGCTGTGTCGACACGCCCCGCATCTTCTCCCGCGCCACCTGCAAGGTTGCCGCCAGAATCGATTCATGCGCGATCCGCACGCTGGCGGTCGCCTTGGTCACCCCGTCCAGATAGACCAGCGCGCCGGTGCCGCCGCTGTCGCCGTAGGGTGTGCCGACCACCATTGGCGCGGCGATGGAATGCCCCCGGTACTGGGTAAAGAACGCCTCAAACGCCGCCTGCCCAAGGCCGGAAACAAAGATCGGCTCATTGTGGCTGACCAGTTGCACATCCATGAACCGCCCTTCGAGGTCCAGCATCACCAGCACGTTGATCGGCGCGCCGGAAAAGCCGGGCAGGGGGGCCAGTGGTTCGGTTTCAAAGACATAGCCAGCGGTGATCCCGCCCGCGTTCTCCAGTGTCCAGACGCCTTTGTCGTTCACCGGCTCACCCAGAATGAACGGCGGAATGACTCGTTCGGACAGCGCCTCGGGCGGCAGCGTTTCGGCCCGCACAAGGCCCGCAATATGGATCAGGCAAGCCGCCAGCAGGACAAGGACAATGCGCATGTGGCAGAGCCTATGGCCCGCCCGCCAGCCACCCAATTGCGACCATGGTCCCATTGGCGAAACCTCGGCGCGCGGGTTCGATGCCGGGCGGGGACGTCTTGCGCGTCTACGACCATAGGCGCGGTGAAACGGCGCGGCCCTCATGGTAGCGTGACTGGCAAACTGGCAAGACGGGGAGGGTCCGCCATGTTTCTTCGCACAACGCTTTTTGCGCTCTCGGTGCTGGCCGCCAGTGCGGCGCTGGCGCTTGACGATCCGCAGACCCCGCTGAGCGATCCAATGCAGTCGGGCATGTGGGATTACCACCAAAAGGGCCTGTTGGGCGATCCCGCCGACATCCGGTTCGATGACCGCGTGGTGCTGCGCGCGCCCGCCTCGGCAGAGGATAGCCTGAATGTCCCCCTGCTGGTCGACGCCACGGCGATCCCGGAGGTCAAGCGCATCGTGATCAGCGCCGATTATGGCCCGATCCCGCATATCCTGACCTACTACCCCGATCAGGCAGAGCCCAAGCTGGCGCTGCGGTTCAAGATTGATCAGGCCACCGCCATCCGCGCCAGCGTCGAAACGCACTCGGGCAGTTGGCATGTCGGCTCGATCTATATCGACGCGGCGGGGGGCGGCTGCACCGCGCCGTCCCATGCCTATGCCAGCGACGACTGGGAGGAAAAGCTGGGTGAGGTTCATGGCCGGCTCTGGGCTGCATCCGGACGCGCCCGCCTGATCGTGGATCACCCGATGGACACCGGGCTGGCCGATGGCATCCCGGTTTTCATCATCGAGGATCTGTCCTTGCAACGCGACGACGGCACCCAATTGGCACGGCTGGAGCTGGCTGAGCCGGTGAATGAGGATCCGGCCTTTACCTTTTACTTCGCCAAAGGCGCGCTGCCCGCTTCGGTCAAGGTGGTGGGGCGTGACAACAACGGCAACCGCATCCGCGGTGTCTTGAGCGAAGGCGATTTGAACTGATGCTGACCCGTCGCGCGGTTCTGGGCGCTCTGTCCACCTTGCCATTGGCCCCGCGCGCCTTTGCGCAGGCCCGCCTGTCCTATGACCTTACCGCCAAGCCGCTCGCTGATGGTATCTGGATGGTCGAAGGGGCGACCGACTATTTCTCGATGCAAAACGGCGGGGCGATTGTGAACATCACCCTGATCAAGGGCGACACGGGGCTGATCCTGATCGATACCGGCTCTTCCCGCCGCTATGGGGAGGCGCTTGTCAGCCTTGCCCGTAATCTGGACATTCGCGGTATCTCGGCGGTGGTGAACACGCATCACCACCCGGATCATTTCTTTGGCAATCAAGTGTTTGCGGACACGCCGATCTTTGCGCTGGGCGAGACGCGGCAGGCGGCATTGCGCGACGGCGACGGCTTTGCCGACAACATGTACCGCCTGCTGGGCGACTGGATGCGCGGCACAGAGGTGGTGCCGCCAACAGACGTGATCGCAGGCGGAGAGGTCTTGCTGGACGGGCGCGCGTTTCTCGCCCTGCCACTGGGCGGGCACACGGTGTCGGACCTAGCCCTGCTGGACCGTCGCACCGGCACGCTGATCGCCGGCGATCTGGTGTTCCACAACCGCGCCCCCACCACACCCAGCGCTGACCTGGCCCGCTGGAACATGTCGCTGGATACGCTGGCGGCGCAAAAGCCCGCCCTGATCGTCCCCGGCCACGGCCCCGCCGACCCCACCGGGGCCGCGCTCATCCAGACCCGCGACTACCTGCGCTGGCTGGAGGCCACCCTACGGAACGGCGCGCAGTCCGGTCTCGATATGGTTGAGCTGATGGAAACCCCGCTGCCCGACCGGTTCGCCACCATGGGCGCGCAACCGCAGGAATACCAACGCTCTGTCGCGCACCTGTTCCCGGGGATCGAACGTCAGGAACTGCCGCGCGGCAACTAGAGCGTGTCGCGTTTGACGGCAGTCAGGCATTCATTCGCCAGGCTAAGGCAGCCTATGCAAAGCACAGCGCGTTCAGCCCTTCGAGTGAATTCAATTGAACGCGACACGCTTTAATCGACGTTGACCGGCACTGGATCGACCGGCTCCAACACCCCGCCAATGTCCAGCCAGCCGTCGGTCCCCAGCCGGAACCAGTAGACGCGCGTATAGCCCATCGCGCCGATCCTCTGCGCGGCGTTCCAACTCATCCAGCAATCAGCCACGCAGTAGACAACCAAGGGTCGCGCCCTGTCGCCGCCCGTCGCCTGCACCAGCCCCTCCGCCAGATAGCGCCGCATCACCTCGCTCAACTGGCCGCGCCCGACTTCCGGCAACCAGACCGCGCCCGGCAGGCTGCGCCGCTGTTTCGACACCAGCCACGTGCCGTCCAACTCATCGAACCGCGACTGCTGAGCGCCAAACACATCCAGCGCCACCGCCCCCGCCGCCAGCAAATCGCGCGCTTCCTCCGGCGACACCAGAACCGCAGGTGCGGGAATGTCCTCGGGCGTCGGCGCGCGCTGCCGCCCAACGCGAAACCCCGTCGCCGGATCGAACAGATCGGGCCGCCGCGCCTGATGCTCGGCATAAGGCGCAGCCCCGACCGAGGTGGCCAGACACAGAACAACCAAGGCAAATGCGCGTATCATCGCCAAAGGATAGGCCGTCCCCCGTCGCGACGGAACCCGCTCTTGCCTTCCGTGGCCAGAGACGGGAAAAGAACCGCGCGCCCGCCGGGGCGTCCACGGCATTCAGAGACAGGGATTAGAAACATGGCCCCCAAATTCGGCACCAGCGGCCTGCGCGGTCTGGTTGTGGATCTGACTGAACCGCTGGTCCACGACTACGTGACCGCCTTTCTGAGCGCCTGCCCCCATGGCGGCGCGGTGCATGTGGGCCGTGACCTGCGCCCCTCGTCGCCGCAGATCGCAGGCTGGGTGATCGACGCCATCCGCGCGGCGGGCCTGGACGCGGTCGACTGCGGCGCGGTCCCGACGCCCGCGCTGGCGCTGTCCTCGCTGAACGCCGGCGCGGCGGCGGTCATGGTCACCGGCAGCCACATCCCCGCAGACCGCAACGGTCTGAAATTCTATGTCCCCACCGGTGAGATCTCCAAAGACGATGAGACACGCATCAACGGCGCGCTGGGCCAGCCCGCCGCCGACACCGCACAAGGCAGCCTGACACAGGCCGACGCCCGCGCCGCCTATGTGGCCCGCTACACCGACGCCTACGGGACCGAGGCGCTGAGCGGCCTGCGCGTTGGCGTCTACCAGCACAGCTCTGTCGCGCGCGACATCATGATGGACGTGGTGCAGGCGCTGGGCGGCACCGCCATCGCCATCGCCCGCTCTGACACCTTCATCCCGGTGGATACAGAGGCGCTGGACCCGGACACCAAGAAACTCTTTGCCGGTTGGTTTGCCGAACACGACCTGCACGTGCTGATCTCCACCGATGGCGACGCCGACCGCCCGATGCTGGTGGACGATGCACAGCGCGTGGTGCCGGGCGACGTGCTGGGGGCCGTCACTGCCCGCGCGCTGGGGGCCAAGGTGATCTGCACGCCGGTCTCCTCCAACACGATGATCGACGCCGCCGGGGCCTTTGACTTCGCGCAGATCACCCGCACCAAAATAGGCTCCCCTTTCGTGATCGCTGCGATGGAGAACGCGCTACACGCCGATTCCGCCGCCCGCGTCGTGGGGTATGAGGCCAACGGCGGCTTCCTGCTCGGCTTCTCCACCGGAAAACTCGCCCCGCTGATGACCCGCGATTGCCTGCTGCCGATCCTCGCGCCGCTGGCCGCCGCTCGCGCCGCCGGTCAGCCGCTGTCGGCGCTTCTGGACGCGCTGCCGCCGCGCTTTACCGCCGCCGACCGCATTCAGGGCATCGCCACGGAAACCTCCAAGGCGTTTATCGCCAACCTCACCGATGATGCCGCCGCCCGCGCGACCTTCTTCGCCGCCACCGGCCCGGAGTCCGCGCTGGACACAACCGATGGCTTGCGCGTCACCTTCGAAAACGGAGACGTGGTCCACCTGCGCCCCTCAGGCAATGCACCGGAATTTCGCTGCTACGCAGAGGCCGGGTCACGGGACACCGCCACCGCGCTGGTCGACACCTACCTTGGCAAACTGGGCGCAACACTCAGCGCCTGACCCGCAAAACCTGAAGAAGCCGCCGGGACGACTCCCTGCGGCTTCTTCTTGGGGAAAATACTCAAAATTCCGACGGGTCAGACCCGGTCAGCCCGCCTTGGTCAGCGCATCCACCGCCGCCAGCCCCTTTAGCAGGCGCGCCAGATCGTCGACCGGCACCATGTTCGGCCCGTCGCTGGGCGCGTTGTCCGGGTCTTCATGCGTCTCGATAAACACAGCGGCACAGCCCACAGCCAGCGCCGCACGGGCCAGCGGCTCGACAAACTGGCGCTGTCCACCCGTCGATGTGCCCTGCCCACCGGGCAGTTGCACCGAATGGGTGGCGTCAAACACCACCGGATAGCCGGTCTCTGACATGATCGGCAGCGACCGCATGTCCGACACCAGCATGTTATAGCCAAACGAGGTCCCACGCTCACACAGCATGATTTTTTGGTTGCCGGTCGAGGCGATCTTGTCCACCACGTTGACCATGTCCCAAGGGGCCAGAAACTGCCCCTTCTTGACGTTGATGGCCGCCCCGGTTTCGCCCGCCGCCAGCAAAAGATCGGTCTGGCGCGACAGAAAGGCCGGGATTTGCAGCACATCCACGGCAGAGGCGACAGTGGCGCATTGGTCCGGCGCGTGCACATCGGTCAGCACCGGCACGCCAAATTCCGACCGGATGGTGGACAGGACGCGCAGCCCCTCTTCCATGCCGATGCCGCGTTTGCCCGACAGGGAGGACCGGTTGGCCTTGTCATAGCTGGCCTTGAAGATCCAGTTCACGCCTGCGGCCTCTGCCGCCGCTGCGATCCGCTCGGCCAGCATCCGCGCATGGTCCAGCGTTTCAATCTGGCAGGGACCGGCGATCAGGGTAAAGGGGGCAGCGTTAGAGACCGTATAGCCCCCGATTGAAACGTCCGTCATGCGATGCCTTCCTTTGCCAGCACGCCTTCGATGCGCGCCACGTCCACAGGGTTATTGAGTTCCCAGAATACCCGGCCGTTGCCCTCGACCGGGACACAGGTCACCGGCACGCCGTTTTCCAGAAAGCGCAGTTGTTCCAGCCCCTCGGCCTTTTCCAGCGGTCCTTCGGGCCATGACATATAGGCCTCCAGCGCGTCGGGCCGGTAGGCGTAGACGCCCACATGGTGCCAGACCTCGGGCGGGGTCTCTAGCGATCCGACAAAGGGCAGCACTTCCTTGGAGAAATACAGCGCGGTGCCATCGGCGCGGGCCACGGCGGTGGTGCCGCCAACGCGGCCATTCTGGCGGTCTGTCACGAAATTGGTCAGCGTCTCGGCATCGCACCGCAGGATCGGCGTCGCCATCCGCACCGCCGGGTCGTCCATCCGCGCAATCAGCGCCTCGACAAACCACGCGGGCGTCAGCGGCGCGTCGCCTTGCAGGTTCACCACGCAGTCGGGGGCGGTGGCCAGTTGGGCCACACCCTCGGCGCAGCGTTCGGTCCCGTTGCGCGCGTTTTCCGACGTCATCAGCACATCCGCGCCAAAGCTGCGCGCTGCCTCGGCGATGCGGCTGTCGTCGGTCAGCACATAGACCGCCTCCGCACCCCTGACCGCCTTTGCCGCCTCCCAGCTGCGCTGGATCAGCGACTTGGCCTCTCCCGTCGCGCCTTTGAGTTCGACCAAAGGCTTGCCCGGATACCGGGTCGAGGCATAGCGTGCCGGGATAAAGATGACCGCGCTCATGCCACACCCGCCCGCAGCGCGTCGTGGATGTGCAGCAGGCCGACCAGCCGGTCGCCATCGGTCACCAGCAGGACCGTGCGTTTCGTCGTGTTCATGATGCCAAGCGCCTCGATCAACAATGTGTCGGGGGCGGTGACCAGCGGTCCGCGCGTGGCAACCTGCCCCGCGCTGCGGTCCATCAGCCCCTCCATGTTCCGGCGCAAATCGCCGTCGGTGATAATCCCGATCAGCCTGTCGCCCTCGACCAGCGCGGCCACGCCGAACCCTTTCTGGCTCATGACCAGCAGGCATTCGGACATCGGCGTCTCCGCCTGCACCAGCGGCAGTTCCTCACCCCGGTGCATGACGGCGGACACCCGCAACAGTTGCGCGCCCAGCGTGCCGCCGGGGTGGAAGGCCGCGAAACTGCTGCGGTCAAAGCCGCGATGCTGCATCATCGCCACCGCCAGAGCATCCCCCAGCGCCATCGCCATCGTCGTCGAGGTGGTCGGGGCCATGCCAATGGCGCAGGCCTCCGGCGCGTCGGGCATCAGCAGGACAAAATCCGCCGCCCGCGACAAGGTGCTGTCAGCCCCCTTGGTCATCGCCACCAGTGGGATAGAAAACCGCGCGCAATGGGCGATCATATCGGCCAATTCCCGCGTCTCGCCAGAGTTCGAGATCAGGATCACCGCGTCCGACGGCGTGATCATCCCCAGATCGCCGTGGCTCGCCTCACCGGGATGCACCCCCTGCGCGGGCGTGCCGGTCGACGCAAAGGTGGCGGCGATCTTGTTGGCCACATGGCCGGATTTGCCCATGCCAGAGACAATCACCCGTCCCTGCACCTGCAACAGCCGGGCCACCACGGCGTCAAAGCTGTCGGGCAGTTCGTCGCCCAGCCGCGCCAAGGCGGCGCTTTCGGTGGCAAGGACGGCGCGCGCGACCTCGGAAGGGCTGTCTGTCATGGGTGTCTGCTCGGCTTTCACTGGCCTGCGTGCTTTAACGGCTCTGCCGGGGCTTGTCCAATCGCGCAACACTCCGCCGCGATGCGCGCGCCCGCGTTGACATTTGCCCCCGCGCCGCCCCATGACACCGCCATATAGACCGGTCGAGGGATCGCCACCATGAAAATTGCCATGATCGGAACGGGCTATGTCGGCCTTGTCTCCGGGGTTTGCTTTTCGGATTTCGGGCACGAAGTCGTCTGCGTGGACAAAGACCCGCGCAAGATCGAGATGCTGGAGCGCGGCGAGGTGCCGATCTACGAGCCCGGCCTTGATGTCTTGATGCACAAGAACGTCGAGGCAGGCCGCCTGTCCTTTACGCTGGATCTGGCCAACGCCATCGACGGCGCAGAGGCGGTGTTCATCGCCGTCGGCACGCCGACCCGGCGCGGCGACGGTCACGCCGACCTCACCTATGTCATGGCCGCGGCCGAGGAAATCGCCAAGGCGGCCAAGGATTACGTCGTCGTCGTGACCAAGTCGACGGTGCCCGTGGGCACCAACCGCAAGGTCAAGGCCGTGATCTCTGCCGCCAATCCCGCCCTTGAGTTTGATGTCGCCTCAAACCCGGAATTTCTCCGCGAAGGCGCGGCAATCGACGATTTCATGAAACCCGACCGCGTGGTTGTCGGCGTCGAATCCGACCGCGCCGCGCAGGTCATGTCTGACATCTATCGCCCGCTGTACCTGCGCGATTTCCCGATTGTCACCACCGATCTGGAATCGGCGGAGATGATCAAATACGCCGCCAACGCGTTTCTCGCGACCAAGATCACCTTTATCAATGAGATCGCCGCCCTGTGCGAAAAGGTCGGCGCGGATGTGAAATCCGTTTCCAAGGGCATGGGCATGGATGGCCGCATCGGGAACAAGTTCCTGCACGCCGGTCCCGGCTACGGCGGCTCGTGTTTTCCCAAGGACACCAAGGCGCTGGCCCGCATCGGACAGGAACACGCGGCCCCCATCTCGATTGTCGAGACGGTCATCAAGGTCAATGAGGACGTCAAGCGCCGGATGATCGACAAGCTGGCCGATCTCTGTGACGGCGGATTCAACGGCAAGACGGTCGCCGTGCTGGGCGTGACCTTCAAACCCAACACCGATGACATGCGCGACGCGCCCTCGCTGACCATCGTGCCGGCGCTGGTGGGTGGCGGGGCATCGGTCCGCGTTGTCGATCCGCAGGGCCGCCGCGAAGGGGAACACCTGCTGCCCGGCGTCGCGTGGGAGGATGACCCCTACGTCGCCGCCGAAGGGGCCGACCTGCTGGTGATCCTGACCGAATGGAATGAATTCCGCGCGCTGGACCTGTCGCGCCTCGCCGGGTCCATGGCGCAGGCGAAACTGGCCGACCTGCGCAACATCTACGCGGCAGAGGATGCCCGGACCGCCGGGTTCACCGCTTACGAAAGCATTGGCCGCGTGGGTTTGGCGGGCTAAGGCGCTCCGCGCACCGCAGATAATTGAACGCCGCCTTTCGAGGCGGCGTTTTGCGTCTGACGGGGCGTGCGCTTGCCGTGCCGAGGGACTAGGGAAACTGCGCAGCGCAATCGGGCACCAGCCTGCCAACCGACCGGCAACCTACCCATTGGGATAAGAAATCGTTGCGTTCCGGCCACATTAGTGCGGTCTTCCCTTGGGGAAGCATCATGCCTTTGCCCGGTTCCGCTTTGAGAAACGATTTTCACGCTGTACCTTAATTGTTAATTAAAAAACGACTGAGGCAGGCAAACAAGAATGGCAACGGGCTATCGTGGCACGTTCGTCATCTCGTGGGCACAGACGGAAATCGACGGGGCGCAGGATGCGCCTCTTCCGGCACTGAAGGTCGGGGCCGCATGGTCCTGGACCGGAGAGCCGGTGCGGGTAGATGGTCCCGCGTCGGTCCTGCAACTGGGCAATGAGAGTGGCGATGCAAACATCCGTCCGCGCGCGGCGCGCATGGTGCGGCGTCTGGTGGGCGCGGCGCTGGATTTTGACCCCCCCGGACGGTCCTCTGCGGCCTTGGACGACAGCGACGCCCTGTATGGCGATTCCTGTTTTGTCGTGACCGATGGGCGCAAGGGGTACACCGTCACCCTGATCCCCGTCGGGCGGCATGTGCCGCCTCTCTTGATGTTCCTGGATGAGGTGCCGCCCTCTGGAATTGATCTTTGGGTTGTTCATCACGCCCGGTCGGTGGAACCGCTTGAGGCGCCCGCCGATCCCGGCGGCGCTGTCATTTGCTTTACGCCGCGCACCCGCATCCTCACCCCGGACGGTCAGGTGCCGGTGGGATTGTTGCGCGAAGGCGATCTGGTGCAGACCAAGGACAGCGGCGCGCAGCCGGTGTGCTGGATCGGCAGCAGGCGGATGTCGGGCGCGCGGCTCTTTGCCATGCCCTCACTGCGCCCGATCCGGCTGCGCGCCGGGGCTTTGGGGCTGGGTCAGCCGAATTGCGATATCCTCGTGTCGCCAGAGCACCGCATGGTGGTGCGCGGTGCCCCGGCGCGGGCGCTGTTCAACACGCCAGAGGTGCTGGTGGCGGCCCGCGATCTGGTGGACGGGCACAGCATCGTGCAGGACATGGACATAAAGGAAGTGACCTATGTTCACCTCCTGCTGCCCCGGCATGAGGTGCTCTTTGCCGATGGCGTCGAAACCGAAAGCTTTCATCCCGCCAACGCGGCGCTCTCCTCGATGGACAGCGATGACCGCACCCGTCTGTTGCAAACCCTGCCCGGCGTGGCCGGCAACCCGCAATCCTACGGCGCCTACGCCCGCCGCAACCTGTCCTCGTCCGAGGCAGCGATCCTCATGCATGAAGCGGCATAACGCCCCCCGTCCCGGGCCTGACCCGGGACCTCTGATTAGGGCGGGTCCGGGGTCGTGACGGCCTGCCCAATACCTAACAAACGGTAAAAACGCCTCTGCAAGCTATTGATTTTATTATGCCGGGTTGCTGTCCACGCGTGGACAGCCCCATAATCACTCGCGGATCTCGTCCGGCTTGACCCCCCAAAGCGCGGTCTTGTCAGCCCATCCCTTATAGCCCGACGCCGTCAGCTTGCACCACTCCGGCCCGCAATCGCCCAGCCGCGCGATCACCCCCAGTTCCAGCCGCGCCACCACCGGGCTGTCCGGGTCCTGACGCTGATGCAGGCTCAGCATGTCCTGCTCGACGATGACCGTCCTCGAGCCCGACAGCAGCGAGTAATGCACCCATCCGCCAGCCCCGTCGCGGTCCCGCACGCGCCGCCAGTGGCCATGCTCGGCGGTGATCTCCAACGGCATGGATCGCCGCTTGTAGACCCAGTCGATCCGATGGGTCAGCGACGGCCCGCGCCGCACGTTGCCCTCGGACGCCTTCAATGAGACGAAGCGCGGCAAAGGCAGCTTTGTCTCGGATCCCTTGTCCTGTGCCGCGGCCAAAGGCACGGCGCACAGGGTAAACGCCACCGCCACGGCGATCGCTTTCTTGAACATGGTCTCTGATCCTGCTCAGTTTTTCTGGCGGGGTTCTTGCGCCCCGTCCTGTCCTGACGCAGTCTACCGCCCGAGGACCCCGATGGGGAAGTTTGGGGAGAGGCTGTATGCCATCAAAACGTCTGAGTGTTGTCGTGACGCGACGCTTGCCCGAAGTCGTCGAGACGCGGCTGACCGAGTTGTTCGCCGCAAAGCTGCGCGAGGATGACCGCCCGATGACCCGGGGTGAGCTTGTGGACGCCATGCAGGAGGCGGATGTGCTTGTCTCGACGGTCACGGACCGCATTGACGCGGGGTTGATCGGGCAGGCGGGTGAAAAGCTCAAACTGATCGCCAACTACGGCGCGGGATTTGACCACATTGATGTCGCCACGGCCCGGTCGCGCGGGATTTTGGTGTCCAACACGCCCGGCGTGGTGACCGAAGACACCGCCGACATGGTCATGGCGCTGATGCTGGGGGTGACCCGCCGCATTCAGGAAGGCCTGAAGGTGATGCAGGAGGGCAGCTGGGAAGGCTGGGCCCCCACCGCATTGCTGGGGGGGCGACTGGGCGGTCGCCGTCTGGGCATTCTCGGCATGGGCCGCATTGGTCAGGCCGTGGCGCGCCGCGCCGCCGCCTTTGGGATGCAGGTGCATTACCACAACCGACACCGCCTGCGCGCCGAGATCGAAGAGGCATTGCAGGCCACCTACTGGGAAAGCCTCGACCAGATGGTCGCGCGGATGGATGTGATCAGCGTCAACTGTCCCTCGACACCCAGCACCTATCACCTGCTCAACGCCCGTCGTCTGCAACTGATGAAACCCAGCGCGGTGATTGTGAACACCTCACGCGGCGAGGTGATCGACGAAAACGCCCTGACGCGGATGCTGAAAGCGGGGCAACTGGCAGGTGCCGGTCTGGATGTCTACGAACACGGTCTGGCGGGAAACCCCGAGCTGCGTAACATGCCCAACGTGGTGATGCTGCCCCATATGGGGTCGGCCACGCAGGAAGGCCGCGTCGAGATGGGCGAAAAGGTGATCATCAATATCAAGACCTTTGACGATGGTCATCGCCCGCCGGATCAGGTGGTTCCCGCGATGCTGTGAGCGTAGAAGACTGCGAAAGTGGATCGGCGATGCGCCGTCCGCCGGACAGGCGAAGGTCCAGCACGTCGCGAGAGAGGCCCAGCCAGTCCACCGCGTCCGCGATGTCCGAAAGCAGTCCGCAGCGCGCGGTCCCCGCGCGCGACACTTGGGCGCAATAGTCTGTCAGAATGGGCATCATGTTCCGTTGATTGGCGACAACGGCCATCGCCAAGGGTTCGGACCGCTGCGCAGCATCGGAAGACACGGTTTTGGCCATGTGCATCATGCCGTCGTAGAACACGTTCAACCCCTCCAGCCCGCGCATGTCATTGAGAGAAAAGCTCAGATGGCCGGCCTCTGGATGGGCCAGCATATCGGAATAGCCGCGCACGATATCTCCGACCGTTGCCCGGCCGAAATAGTCGACATGCACGAATTTCCACTGAGGAAAGAACGTCAGGTCAAGGGGCAATGGTATACTCTAATTCTTTTTCAAATGAGGCAACTTCGGAATTTTTCGAAGGTTGCTGCGACGCAGTATAATCATAAGAGCGCACTGCGTGGAGTAATTCCGACCATTATTTTGTGTCTGGCCGTTCTGGCCGGAAACATGCCCTTGAGATTCGCGGCTGAGATGTAAGACTGGGCATATACTCGTGCATTAAGGGAGGGTTTCGTACCATGCGTTTTCTCATGTCATTTGCCGTCGCGGGCCTGTTGGGGTCCGCAGGTCTTGCGCAACAGGCCGCCGATGCTGTCGATCCGGAACAGGCCGTTTCGGACAGTCCGTTTGCCGCGATTTCTGCGCAGGTTGGCGATGCTTTGGCGACCAAAGGCGCGGGCAGGCCGGTGATGGGCGAAAACTGGATGGTGGCCGCCGCAAATCCCCACGCGGTACAGGCCGGGGCCGAGGTGCTGCGCTCTGGCGGGTCGGCGGCAGATGCGATGATCGCGGTGCAGACAGTGTTGGGGTTGGTCGAGCCGCAGAGCTCCGGCATGGGCGGCGGGGCGTTCCTTGTCTGGCACGATGGCGCGACTGGAGAGATCACCACGCTGGACGGGCGCGAAACCGCGCCGCTGGGCGCGACGCCGCGTCTGTTTCAGGACGCCGAGGGCAATCCGCTGAAGTTCTGGGATGCGGTGGTGGGCGGTCGGTCTGTCGGGGTGCCGGGTACACCTGCGCTAATGCAGGCCGCGCATGATAAATGGGGCAAGGCCGACTGGGCAGACCTGTTCGATCCAGCCACGCGATTGGCCGAAGGCGGCTTTGCCGTGTCGCCGCGCCTTGCCGGATTGGTGGCGGGTGATGCCGACCGGCTGGGCCGTCACGGTCCGACCAAAGAGTATTTCTACCCCGGTGGCGCGCCGATTGCTGAAGGGACCATGAAAACCAACCCCGCCTATGCGGCGGTCATGCGGGCAATGGCGGCGGATGGCGCGGCGGCGATCTACGAAGGCCCCATCGCGCAGGATATCGTCGACACGGTGCAGGGCTTTGCGCCCAACCCCGGCGTCATGACCCTGCGCGATCTGGCGGCGTATGAGGTTAAGGAGCGCCCGGCGGTGTGTGCGCCGTTCCGGGGGCATGAGGTTTGTGGCATGGGGCCGCCGTCGTCCGGCGCGCTGACCGTGGGGCAGATCCTTGGGATGCTCGATGCCTCCGCACCGGGCGATCCGGGGGACGTCGACACATGGCGGATGATCGGCGATGCCTCGCGGCTCGCCTTTGCGGATCGGGGCCGCTACATGGCCGACAGCGATTTTGTTCCGATGCCCACGGCAGGCTTGGTCGATCCGGCCTATCTGGCTGAGCGCGCTAAACTGCTGGCGGGTGACGATTCCCTGCCAGAGGTGGCACCGGGGATGCCCGCGTGGGATCATGCGATGCTCTGGGCCGATGACGAAAGCCTCGAACTGCCGTCGACCTCGCATATCTCTATCGTGGACCAATATGGCAACGCGTTGTCGATGACGACGACCATTGAGAACGGCTTTGGCTCTCGGCTGATGACCAACGGCTTTTTGCTGAACAACGAGCTGACGGATTTCTCTTTCCGCTCGCATTCCGACGGGGTGCCGATTGCCAACGCGGTGGCCCCGGGCAAGCGTCCCCGGTCGTCGATGGCGCCGACGATTGTCCGCAAGGATGGCGCGCCGGTGCTGGTGATCGGCTCCCCGGGTGGATCGCGGATCATTGGCTACGTCGCGCAGGCCATCGTGGCGCATATCGACTGGGGTATGGATGTGCAGCAGGCCGTTGCCATGCCGCATGGGTTGAACCGCTTTGGCACCTTCGATCTGGAAGAGGGCACGGATCTGGCGGCCCTGCAGGGACCGCTGGAGGCGCTGGGATTTGAGGTCAGTGTACGGGACCTGACATCGGGACTGCACGCAATTGCCGTGTCACTGGATGGACTGCAAGGCGGGGCCGATCCCCGGCGGGAGGGCATCGCGCTGGGCGACTAAGGCGCGTTTAGACGCATGGACAGCGCGGGTCTCGCGCTGTCTGCAGGGCGCGGGACAACAAGGAGACCCGGCCATGACCCAATGCGCTTTGTGCAAGGCGGAGGACGCCGCGCCACTGTCCGTTGCGCCGAAGGATATTGAGGTCGCGCTGTGCCCGACCTGCGCCGCGGGTGTCGACCAAGGGCCGCAGGACAGCCCGCACTGGCAGTGCCTGAACGACGCGATCTGGAGTACGGAGCCGGCCGAGCAGGTCTTGGCCTACCGACTGCTCAATCAACTGGACGCGGCTTGGGCCAATGATCTGCTGGAAATCGCCTATCTGGAACCCGAGGTTCTGGAATGGGCGCACGCGGGCCTGCCCACGGGCGATGAGATCGTCCACCGGGACAGCAACGGAACCGTCTTGCAGAACGGCGACACCGTGACCCTGATCAAGGCGCTGCCGGTCAAGGGCGCGGGCTTTACCGCCAAGCAGGGCACCGCCGTGCGCAAGATCATCCTTGAGGCGGACAATGCCGAACATATCTCTGGCCGGGTTGAGGGGCAGCGCATCGTGATCCTGACGAAGTTCGTCAAGAAAAGCTGAGAAGGCCGCCGGGGAGGCTCCCCGACGGCCACAAGATCACACGTCCTTGTAGCTGATCTCACGCGCGTCCGCGCCGGGGCCGACGCGGTTGCGGCGCACGATCAGCCGATTGAGCGCCTGAATATAGGCAAGCACAGAGGCAACAACCGTGTCGGTATCCGCCGATTGCCCGGTGGCGATCATGCCGTCCTCTTCCAGCCGTACGGATACGGTCGCCTGTGCGTCGGTGCCTTCGGTCACGGCGTGAACCTGGTACAATTGCAGGCGCGCCTTGTTCGGGAACAGTTCGCGCACCGCCTTGAACGAGGCATCGACCGGGCCGTCGCCTTCACAGGTGGCCGACAGGTCCTTGCCTTCGATCTCCATCTCGATCTGCGCCTCGGCGGGGCCGCCGGTGCCGCAAACGACGCGCAGGTTGACCAGTTGCAATGCCTCGGGGCCGTCGGTCGTGGCGGTCACAAGGGCAAGGATATCGTCGTCGAACACCTCTTTCTTGCGGTCGGCCAGATCCTTGAACCGGACGAAGATGTCCTTGAGCTGGTTGTCTCCCACCTCGACCCCAAGATCCTTGAGCTTGGCGCGCAGGGCAGCACGGCCCGAATGTTTGCCAAGCGGCAATGAGGTGCCCGCAATACCCACATCCTCGGGGCGCATGATCTCAAATGTCTCGGCGTTCTTGAGCATCCCGTCCTGATGGATGCCGCTTTCGTGCGCAAAGGCGTTCTTGCCCACGATGGCCTTGTTGAACTGCACCGGAAAGCCGGACACGGTCGAGACACGACGCGAGATGTGCATGATCTTCTTGGTGTCGATGCCGGTGTAGAAGGGCATGATGTCGCCCCGTACCTTCAGCGCCATGACAACCTCTTCAAGTGCGGTGTTGCCCGCGCGTTCGCCAAGGCCGTTGATGGTGCATTCGATCTGCCGCGCACCACCGGCGACTGCGGCCAGCGCGTTCGCCGTCGCCATGCCAAGGTCGTTGTGGCAATGGGTGGCAAAGACCACCTCATCGGCCCCCGGCACCGTTTCGATCAACTGGCGAATGAGGTCGGCGGATTCGACCGGCGCGGTGTAACCCACGGTATCGGGAATGTTGATCGTTGTGGCCCCGGCCTTGATGGCAATCTCCACCGTCCGGCAGAGGTAATCCCATTCGGTCCGGGTGGCGTCCATCGGCGACCACTGCACATTGTCACACAGGTTGCGCGCGTGCGTGACGGTCTGTTCGATACGCTCGGCCATTTCGTCCATGGTGAGGTTCGGAATGGCGCGGTGCAGCGGCGAGGTGCCGATAAAGGTGTGAATGCGCGGCTGCGCGGCCTTTTTCACCGCCTCCCAACAGCGGTCAATGTCGGGCAATTGCGCACGGGCAAGTCCGCAGATCACCGCGTTTTTGGACCGTTCCGCAATCTCGGAAACAGCGCGGAAATCGCCCTCGGAGGCGATGGGGAAACCAGCTTCGATGATATCGACCCCCATATCGTCGAGCAGCTCGGCAATCTCGATCTTTTCGGCATGGGTCATGGTTGCGCCGGGCGACTGTTCGCCGTCCCGAAGGGTGGTGTCGAAGATGACGACTTTGTCTTTGTTCGCGTCGGGCGAAACGTTCTTGTCGGTGCTCATGGTCTTTCCTCAGCTATGCGGGCGGGACGTCTGGGCGCCCTGAAAATTGGAGTGGGTCAGCCTGCGGACACGGATGGATGACCCGCTGTATGCGGGGCGAATGACGGCCAGTGCAGGGGCCAGTGTGTCTGTCATCGAAGGTATCCAACTCGGGTGCGTGGGCAGGGTCCGGCGCGTCACACATCTCCTCTGAGCACGCGCGCCGAGGGGGCCACGCTCAGAGGCGAGTTAGCAGTAGATCGGCACCATACGCGACCGCCGCCGGAAGGCGGGTCAAACGGGTGTTATGGAGGTCAACGATCATGCGCGTCACTATACGCCGCGTTTTCCAAATGAAAACCCACCTTTTGCAGGAAATGACTAAGACCGGAGCGCACGCCTTAAAGGAGATTCGAAAATCTAAAAGACTCTTTAAACTAGAAATCAAGCATTACCAAAAAAGAGAATTTAATTACCATTAAACACGCTTGAGTTGATTCTATTGGGCGGGAGGCCCTTACGACCATGAAACGTATTCTTGTCTTGATTACAGGCTTGTGTATGGCCCCGCCGGTGCTGGCGCAGCCGGTCTATGGTGACCGGGTCACGCAATATGCCGCCGTCGAAACAGAGCAATGGGTGAATTGCGCGAAAGAAGGAAAGGACTGCGCCCCGGGCACCGATGACCTTGTGATCGTGCGCTACGGCATCGGTGAGGATTTTACCTTTTTCGTGACCAAAGGCGTGGAAAAAGTGCCCTGCAAGAACTTCTGGGGCGACCCCTCTAAAGGGACGGACAAGGAGTGCGCCTTTATCCTCGAAAACCTGTTCGGTGTGCCAGAGGCGGGCACCTTTTCCAAGGTTGCGGATGAAGGCAAGGATTTCACCAATCCCAACGGCGAATTCCGGTGGGTCCGCTACGGTGCCGATGGCAAGTGGATCTATACCCTGATCGAAGGGTCCGACCGGCAAAAGCTGGCCTGTACTAACAGCTATTTCGGTTTTGACCCGGCCAAGGGTACGGACAAAACCTGTCAGATGGGCGCGGCCTATACCCTGAACGACGGCGACATCGTCCAATGCGCGACGGAGGGCCGCGAATGCCAGATGAATGTGGGCGACGTCGTCATGGCGATTTACGGCGCGGACAAACGGTTCGACATCCGGTTCATCCACCACACAGGCAACAAATACCCCTGCGATAACAATTATTTCGGCGTCGACCCGATCCACAGCAGAAAGCGGTGCTTCTATCAGGCGCAAACGCCGGTTTCGGTCAACACCGTGGGCCGTTGGCAAAAGGTGATCTCTTGCGATGGTCTCAACTGTCCGATCAGCCACCAGATTTCGGTCGGGACAGAGCGCACCAATAGCTGGACCACAACCCAGCAATGGAGCGTCACAGTCACCGAGTCGATGGAGGCGGGTCTGACCATCCTTGGGACCGGGGTCACGGCATCGGCCTCGGTCGCGGTGGGCTATGCGGGGTCCTTTGCCTACACCAGCGCGCTGTCAAAATCGGTGACGCAGAACTATACCGCCACCTGTGACCCCAGTGGCATCTACACCACCCGCGCCCTGTGGCAGTTTTCAACCGGGACCGGGACCAGCTGCCTCGAGTCTGGCACCTGTGAAGGCGCCACCTTTACGGCGGAATACCTCTGCGTCGGCGATGCGCCGTCAGGCTACAAAGGGCCAGCCTGCATTCCGGGCTATTGCGCCGATGAATTGTGCACCTACTGCACCTACGAGGACGCCGCCGACTAATAGGTCAGCTGTTCCCGGAATGGGGCGCGCCGCGCCCCATTTGCTCTGCCGGGAACATCGGGCATACTGACCCCGAGGCATAAAAAAATCGGGGCAGGGCATGAAACGGATCCTGGTGGCGCTGATGGCGCTTTGGGCGGGTGTCGGAACGGCGGCAGAGCGGGACGAAGCGCGCGTTTACGTCTTTGGCAATTCGCTGGTGAACCACCTTAGCGAGACCTCTGATCTGACCAATGTTCCGCACTGGATCAATGAGATGGCCAAGGCCGATGGGCGCAGCCTTGCGCTGGACGGCCAGTGGGGATTTTTGCGGAACTTTGCCGACGGGTTGCCGCCAACGGCGAACTGGGGGTTTCCCGGTGTGTCCGGCGCGTGGTCGCCCGGACAGGGCAGTTTCCGCGACGGGCGCTTTGACGCGGTGATCGTGGCCCCCGGCAACTTCATCCAGTACCAATTGCCCGACGTGCCCTACGAGGGAGAGAACCCAACCGGCGAAAGCCCGCTGGGCGCGTTGCAGCGGTTGTTCGACTGGGTCGGCGCGAACAGCCCCGCCTCGCGTCTGTTCATCTATGAAGGCTGGTCGACAATGGACGGCATCGTCGCGACCTTTCCCCCCAATGCGCAAGAGACGCAGGAGTTTCACGCCTACAACGCCGGGGAGTACCATCAGTGGTATCGTGACCTGCTGAATGTCTTGACCGTCACGCGGCCCGACACGCAGGTCGAGCTTATCCCGGTGGCCTCGATTCTTGCAGGGTTCTTCGCTGAGGGCGGCCTACTGGAAAACGTGCCGCCACAGGCGCTTTATACCGACAGCGCGCCGCACGGCACGCCGACGCAATACATGCTGGCGGCCATGGTCACCTATGCGTGGGTCTATGAGGCCCCGCCGCCCGCGGCGTTCACCCCGCCCGCCACGCTGCACCCGGATGTGGTGGAAAACTATGACGCGCTGGCCAAGGCGATCTGGCAGGCGGTGCCGCAGCGAGAGGCGCGGGCCCCGGTGGCCGACTCTGAAACCCCCGTCGCCCCAGCACTGCCAGAGCGTCAGCCCGTGTCCCTGCCGCCCAGCGGGATCAGGCCCGAAGGCATTCCCGCGCTGGCGATGGGGCTGAACGGCATTTCCGACTGGTCGACGCAGCATCCTTTCCTTGACCTGATGAAATCCTCTCGGGGATGGGTCGGCAACGTCGGTGACACATGGGGCGCTGTGCGGACTGAGGAACTGCGCGCGCGCGGCGATCTGGATGAAAACGACTGGCCGTTGCGGATGCCCGAAGGGGTCGATGCGCTGGAAACCGTGATCCTGACAAACCAGCCGGTCGAGGCGGAATCGCTGCGTGGCGACTATGTGTTGACCTATGACGGCAACGCGCGCATCCGCCTTGTCGGACGGGCCAAACGTGTGCGGCGGGAGAATGGTCGCATCACCTTTTCTTATGAGCCGGGGGAGGGGCTGGTGGCGCTGTCCATTACCGGCATCGACACCAAGGACCCGATCCGCAACATCGTGATCCTGCGCGAAGAACATCAGGCGCTGTATCAGGCGGGTGCCTTGTTCAACCCGGCGTTCCTATCCCGGATTGAGGATATGCGCGTGCTGCGGTTCATGGATTGGATGATCACCAACGGTTCTCCGGTGACAGGCTGGAACGCGCGCCCGACCATGCAGACCGCCAGTTGGTCAGAATGGGGTGTCCCGGTCGAGGTCATGGTGCGGCTGGCCAATGTGATCGGCGCGGACCCGTGGTTCAACATGCCCCACCTTGTCGATGATACCTATATCCGGCAGTTCGCCGAGGTCGTGGAACGCGACCTTGACCCCCGGCTAAAAGCCTACGTGGAATTCTCGAACGAGGTCTGGAACCTTGGCTTTCCGCAAGCCACTTGGGTGCGCCAGCAGGCAGACGCACGCTGGGGCGCAACCGGAGAGGGCTGGACCCAGTTCTATGGCCTGCGCGCGGCGCAGATCATGAACATCTGGACAGAGGTCTTTGGCAAAGCATCGGACCGACTGGTGCGGGTGGTGGCCACGCATACCGGCTGGCCGGGACTGGAAGAGCAGATCTTGCAGGCACCATTGGCCTTTTTGGAACTGGGACACATGCCGGTGGACAGTTTCGACGCCTACGCGGTGACCGGCTATTTCGGTTATGAAATTGGCGGCGCAGAAATGGCGCAGCGGATGGACGGCTGGCTGGACGCCGCCGAAAAGATGGCCCGCGACGCCGGTGAGGCAGACGGGCTACAGCGGGTCGCGCTGCGGGAATACGTGCGGGAACGGCGCTTTGACGGGGCAATTGCACCGGTGGCGCAGGCCTTGGCAGAGGGATCGGTGCGGCAGATCGTGCAAGAGGTCTTTCCCTATCATGCGGGCGTGGCGCGAAAGAACAATCTGCGCCTGATCATGTACGAAGGCGGCACCCATCTTGTCGGCCACGGTGCGCGGGTCAATGACGAACGGCTGACGGCCTTTTTCAACACGTTCAGCTACACGCCCGAGATGGCCAAGCTGTATGAGCAGTTGCTGGCCGGGTGGGTCGATGCAGGGGGCGTGCTGTTCAACGCCTTTGTGGACGTGGCCCCGGCGACGATGTGGGGCAGTTGGGGCGCGAAGCGGTATCTTGAGGATGAAAACCCACGCTGGGACATGCTGATGGCGTTCAACGCCTCCGGCCCGAACGGTTGGGAGCGGCGAGAGGCGCAGGCCTTTGAAAACGGCATCCGGGTGCTGGATGGTGCGGGCCGAGTCGAGGGAACGCCGCATGAGGATTATCTGGTCACGGGCGGCGGCAATGACGTGCTGGTGTCTGGTGGCGGTGCGGATGTGCTGGTCGGCGGACCGGGTCGCGATGTGGCGGTGCTGCCGGGTGCGCGGGGCGCCTACGAGATCACCCAAGACAACGGTCGGCTGCTGGCCACCGGGCCAGACGGCACCGTCCGCATGTCGGGGATCGAGGCGCTGATCTTTGACGCGGAACCTGAGGTCGAGGTGCCTGTTGAGGGGCTTTGACAGACGCGAAGCAGACCTTGCACGTTCTGACCTGAATCACCGGTCAGAACGTGCTGCCCTTATGCAAGACCGCGCGAATTGGTTAAACCTTACATGTGCGGTGCGCAGTCAATCGGCTCCATGTCTTTGACCGGATCATCCGCAGAGCAGGTTTCGTGCGTGACGGGATAGGTTCCGTCGGTCGGTCCCTCACAGGCGGTGAGGGTGAAGATGGCGAAAGTGCCAAGAAGCAGGGCAAGAAGTCTCATTTCAAGGTCCACATGGATGTTGGGCCGCGACAGCCACAGGTGATTTCCAATGTGAAGCCTAGGGCCGTGGACGCATCTTGGCGTTGATTTCCGTCAAGCCATCAGCGGAGGAAAACAGGTTTGAAATCGGCGAATGTTTTAAGTGGTGGCGGTGCCGTCTTTCAGACGTTCGATTTCCTCGACCAGAACTTCGGCCCCCAGAGAGGCGCGGAAATTCTCGACCACATGCGCGCGACCGGCCTCGGACAGGCGCAACAGGGCGTCCGGATCGTTCACCAGCGAACGGATCGTGCGGGTAAGTTGGCCGGGGTTCTTCGGCTCGACCAGATAGCCGGTCGAGCCATCGGTGATGAGCTCGGCCACGCCGCCCGCGTCGGTGCCGATGGTCGGCACCCCCATCGACATCGCCTCCATATAGGCGACGCCCAGCGGTTCATGCCATGAGGCCAGCACAAACAGATGCGCTTCTTCCAGCTTGGCCTTGACCGCGCCCGCGTCGATCGCGCCCAGCAGTTTGACGTGATCCTGAAGGCGTAGCCTTTTCAGCGTGTCCTCCAGTTCCGCGCGATAGCCGGTGCCGCCTGCATCGTCCTCTCCGGCGATTTCCAACCGCACGTCGACGCCCTGATCCAGCAATTGCCGGGTGGCGGCCATAAGGTCCTGATGGCCCTTGACCACGTTCAGCCGCCCGCAGCTGAACAGGCGGATCGGGCGGCCATGTTCGGGCGGAACATAGGGCGCTGACCGTTTGAGCGCCTCTGTATCGACCCCCATAGGTCGGATGACGCGGCGGTCCGGCAGATAGCCGGCAAGGCTCTGCTCGATCTCGTTCAGGATCTTGCGGGTGATGATGGTGGCAAAGCTGGCGTGCCGCCATTTGACCCGTTGGCCGGGACCGTAATCCGACAAGGGTCCGTGCAGGGTCAGCGAATAGGTCGGTCCACCCATCAGGCGACAAAAGGTGGCGATCAGCGCCGCACGGCCGCAGGAATGGGCGTGGACGTGGTCCAGCCCGCGCGCCGCTGCCTCACGCCGCAGCCGTTCTGCGGCCGCCAGCGTGACCAGTGCGTCCTTGGCGAATCCGGGCTTTTCGCGCAGCATCCACAGCGGCAGGCCCTTGGCTGACATCTTGCCCAGTGCGATGGCGGCGGGGATCGGATCGACCTTGCCCAGATAGGTTGTGCGGGCAATCGCCTCATTCGACCAGTCGTGGGAAATCAGCTTGCGCGGGGGTTTGCGGGTCGAAAAAACGTGAACCTCATGACCCATCGCTTCCAGCGCCTGAATCTCGCGCCAGAAGAAAATATGTGTCTGTCCCGGGAATTGCGGGACGATATACCCGATACGCAAGCCTTGCGTCACCTGTTAGTCCTTGAGATGGCAGCCGCACCGCCGCTGGGGCGTTGGTCTCTTACAAACCTAAGTGATTCCACGCTTTGGCCACAGTTCCTGAGCAGTTTCCAGTGCGGGGCATGGTGTATTTTTTCAAGGTGTGGCCGCATGGGTACGGGTGTGGGCAAGAGACATGGATCAAGACTATCAATCGCGTGGCGCGGGGCTCTGTGTGATCGTGCCCGCCAGCAACGAGGCGGCGCTGATCGGCGGCTGCCTTGAGGCGTTGCTGGCCTCGCGCGACTCCGGCCCTGTCGAGGTGATCGTGGTGGCCAATGGCTGCAAGGATGACACGGCATCCGTGGCGCGGTCCTACGCCAGTCGCGCCGCCGAACGGGGCTGGCAGCTAAACGTGATAGAACGGGCCGAAGGCGGCAAGCCCGGTGCCCTGAATGCCGGGGATGCGGCGGCGCGGGCGGCGACCCGCGTCTATCTGGACGCCGATGTGACGGTGACGCCCGACCTGCTGGCGCAATTGGCCAAGGCTCTGGAAGTGCCGACCCCGCGTTATGCCAGCGGTCAGGTCGAGATCGCGGCGGCAACCCCGGTCAGCCGGGCCTATGCGCGGATTTGGCGGCGGGTGCCCTTCATGCGCGACGTTGTGCCGGGATGTGGCCTGTTTGCCGTGAACGCGGCGGGCCGCGCGCGTTGGGACCGCTTCCCCAAAATCATTTCGGACGACATTTATGTCCGTCTGCACTTTCGCCCCGAAGAACGCATTGGCGTGCCCGCCAGCTATCGCTGGCCGATTGCCGAAGGGGCGCGCAATCTGGTCAAGGTGCGGCGGCGGCAGAACGCGGGCGTCGATGAGATCGCGGCACTTTACCCGGACCTGATCCGCAACGACGATAAACCTGATTTCCCGATGGGCCGCAAACTGCGGCTTGCCTTGGCCGACCCGCTGGGCTTTCTCGTCTATTCTGGCGTTGCACTGGCCGTAAAACTGACGCCGCGCCGACAGCAGGACTGGAGCCGTGGGCGATGACCTCTCTTGCCGCACTCAAAGGTGGGTCGATCACAGCGCGCGCCATGCGTTCATCCTTGTTCACGATGGGCAGTTTCGGGTTTGGCCAAGTGCTGCGGCTGGCGTCCAACCTGATCCTGACCCGCCTGCTGTTCCCAGAGGCCTTTGGCCTGATGGCGCTGGTCATGGTGTTCCTGATGGGTCTGGGACAGTTTTCGGACGTCGGTGTGGCCCCGTCGATCATGCAATCCAAACGCGGCGACGAACAAAGGTTCCTCGACACCGCCTGGACCATTCAGGCGTTTCGCGGTGTCGGGTTGTGGCTGGTCGCCTGCGGTCTGGCATGGCCGATGGCGCTGATCTACGACCAGCCCCTGCTGACGCAGATCCTGCCGGTTTCGGCGCTGACCTTGCTGATCACCGGCTTTCGCCCGACCCGGATGATCACCGCCAACCGGCATCTGATGCTGGGCCGGGTGACGGTCCTCGACATCGGGACGCAACTGGCCGGTGTCGTGGCCGCCGTCCTTTTGGCGTGGTGGTGGGGATCGGTCTGGGCGCTTGTGGTTTCTGGCGTGATCGGCGCGTTGATCGAGGTCGCGCTGAATTGGCGCTTTCTGCCCGGACCCGGCAACCGTCTGCATTGGGAAAAGGCGGCAGCGAAAGAGCTGATCGGCTTTGGTAAATGGGTGTTTCTGGCCACGGTCTGCGGCTTCTTCTTTACCCAGGCCGACAAAATGCTGATCGGCAAGTTCATCGCGCTGGATGCCTTCGGCGTCTACAACATCGGCTACTTCTGGGCGTCTTTTCCGCTGATGCTGGGCAATCTGGTGACGCACAAGATCCTGATCCCCGTCTACCGAGAGACGCCGCCGACAGAGAGCCGGGAAAATTTCCTAAAGCTGCGCAAGATGCGGTTTGCCGTGTCTGCCCTGTTGATCGGGTTTGTGGCGGTCTTTGCCCTGCTGGGCGTCTGGCTGGTCGAGACGCTGTATGATGCCCGCTATGCGCAGGCCGGGGCGATGGCCGTGGTGCTGGCCTGTGCGCAGATCCCGATGTTGATCGTGATGACCTATGATCAGGCGGCGCTCGCGGCGGGGGATTCGCGGCGCTATTTCTATCTGGCTTTTGCGCGCGCCGTTCTGATGGTCGGGTGTATTTTAATCGGATTGCAGTCGGCAGGGCTGATCGGCGCGTTGATCGGTCAGGCCGTGGCCTTTACGCTGGCCTATCCGGTGGTCGTCTGGCTGGCCCGGCGCATGGGGGCTTGGGACGGGCTGCACGATGCGCTGTTTGCCGGGGTTGGTCTGGGGCTGACGGCGCTGGCCATCTGGCTGAACTGGGAGCCGATTCTCCGCTTGTCGCAACCGGGCGGTTAGGCCCAAAATTCCCCGTTTGGAAACAATTCCGAAAGGATAGTTAGATTGTCCGGACGCCTAGATGGATATCCTCATACCTTGTCCCAATTGGGGCAGAAACGGGCGAAAACACCTAAAAATTGCCGCAATCTCCGGGCAAATGTGACGGTGGGTGGCGGCGCAAAGGCATTCGGAGTCAGAGATGACCGATGACGAAGCCCGCATTGGTGAAAACGAAATCGCCATCGTGGGGATGGCGGCGCATTTGCCGGGCGCTGCGGATATCGCAGCCTACTGGCGGAATCTGCGCGACGGCGTGTCGTCGATCCGGCGTCTGAGCGAGGACGATCTGCGCGCGGCGGGCGAAGACCCCGGCCTGATGCGCCACCGCGACTATGTTCCTTTCGCCGCGCCGCTCGATGATTTTGACCACTTCGATGCCGAATTCTTTGGGTTTTCTCCCAAAGAGGCAGCGATCATGGACCCCCAGCACCGCCAGTTTCTGGAATGCGCATGGGAAGCGTTGGAAAACGCCGGTCATGTGCCCGATACCTTCGACGGGCAGGTCGGCGTTTTTGCCGGGTGCGGGATGGGGTCGTATTTCTATTTCAACGTCTGTTCGAACCCCGATCTGGTTGAGAATACCGGCATGTTCCTGTTGCGCCATACCGGCAACGACAAGGATTTCATGACCACGCGGCTCAGCCATGTGCTGGACCTGCACGGGCCGTCGATCAACCTGCAAACCGCCTGTTCCACCTCTCTGGTGGCGACGCACTATGCCGCGCAGGCGCTGCTGAATGGCGAATGCGACATGGCGATTGCCGGCGGTGTGACCATCGAACTGCCACAGGGGCGCGGGTATCTTTACAAAGAGAATGAGATCCTGTCCCCGGACGGGCAATGCCACGCCTTTGACCATCGTGCCGAAGGCACGGTTTTCGGGTCTGGCGCGGGGGTTGTGGTGCTGCGGCGGCTGGCAGATGCCGTGGCCGATGGCGATCACATCTGGGCCGTTATCAAGGGCAGCGCGGTCAACAATGACGGCGCGCAAAAGGCCGGATACCTCGCGCCAAGCGTCGAGGGACAAGCCGTCGCCGTGGCAGAGGCGCAGGCAATTGCGGGCGTCACGGCGGACACCGTCGACTATGTCGAATGCCATGGCACCGGCACCTATCTTGGCGACCCGATCGAGGTGGCCGCCCTGACACAGGCCTTTGCCGAGACAAGCTCCGCCGTCGGCCATTGCCGCATTGGGTCAGTCAAGACCAATATCGGCCATCTGGATACGGCGGCGGGTGTCGCCTCGCTGATCAAGGCCTCGCTTGCCCTGCATAACCGGCAGATGCCGCCCTCATTGGGGTATGAGGCACCGAACCCGGCCATCGACTTTGACGGCTCTCCTTTTGCGGTGAACGACCGTTTGCGCGACTGGCCTCGCGCCGCTCATCCGCGCCGCGCCGGGGTGAATTCCTTGGGCGTGGGCGGGACCAACGCGCATGTGGTTCTCGAAGAAGCGCCAGAGCGCGCGTCCAGCGCCGAGTCGGACTGGCCGTTTCAGATCCTGACGGTCTCTGCGCGCAGCAAAGCGGCGCTGGACGGCAATGCCGCCCGGTTGGCCGCGCACCTGCGGGCGCATCCGGAACAGGACTTGGCGGATGTCGCATGGACCCTGAAAGAAGGGCGGCGCGCCTTTGAAAAGCGCCGTGTTGTTGTTGCCGGGTCACATGCCGAGGCGGCGCGCCTGCTGGACGGGGCCGAGGCGCGGCGGGTGTTTGATCATCAGGCGCTGGACCGGCCCGAAGTTGTCTTCATGTTTCCCGGCGGCGGCGCGCAGTACGCGGGCATGGCGCGCGATCTGTATGAGACAGAGCCGGTCTTTGCCGAATGGATGGACCGTGGGCTGGATCATCTTGAGCGGGTCGCTGGTGGCGATGCCGAAGGGAGTATTTCTGCCAAGAAGAAGCCGGGGGTCCGGGAGCTTTGGCTGCCCCGGCGCGGTGCAAAGGCGGCGGCGGACGCGGCGCTGTTGACGCCATCCTTGCAGCTGCCGCTGATCATGATTTGCGAATATGCGCTGGCGCAATTGTGGATGAGTTGGGGCGTGACCCCGGCGGCGCTGACCGGTCATTCCATGGGGGAAAACACCGCCGCCTGCGTGGCGGGGGTGATCGGCTTTGAGGATTGCATAGGCTTGGTGCACTTGCGCGGACGGCTGTTCGACTCGGTGCCTGCGGGGGGAATGCTGTCGGTGGGCTTGCCAGCGGATGAATTGCGGCCCCTGCTGGGCGATGATCTGGATTTGGGGGCGGTAAACGGGCCGGATCTGTCGGTGGCCTCTGGCCCGCAGGCGGCGCTGGATGTCTTGCAGGCAGAGTTGGAGCGGCGCGAGGTGCAATGCACCCGGATCGGGATCGACATTGCCGCACATAGCCGGATGCTGGAGCCAATCTTGGCGCAGTTTGGTGATTACCTCAGGTCGATAGACCTACACGCGCCGCAATTGCCGCTGACCTCGAACCGGACCGGCAAGCTGATGACGACCGAGCAGGCGACGGACCCCGACTATTGGGTGGCGCATTTGCGCGGCACGGTGTTGTTCGCCGATTGTGTAGGGGCCTTGGCGGCAGAAAATCGGGTGTTCCTTGAGGTCGGGCCGGGTAAGGCGCTGTCCTCTCTGGCGCGGCAACACGCCGATGTTTCCGGCAATCAGGTGCTGTCGTCGCTGCGCCATCCCGAAGAAGAGATCGCCGACGACCGGCATATGTTTGAGGTGCTGGGGCGACTGTCCGCGCTGGGCGTGCAGATCGATTGGGATCAGATCTGGGGCGACGCGCGGCGCAACCGCGTGGTTCTGCCGACCTATGCCTTTCAGCGCAGCCCCTATTTCATCGCGCCGGGCAAAGCCGCGACAGACAGCGCAACCAGTTTCCTGATGCGCAATGACGACCTGTCTGAATGGGGTTGGCAGCCGGTCTGGCGGCCTAGGTCCGCCCCGGTCGAGGTCGATGTGGTGGAGGGACTGGATGACGCCGCGCCACAGGTCTGGCTGATGTTCATGGATGAGGCTGGTGTGGCGGCACGCGCGGCGGCGCGGTTGCGCGCCGCCGGTCACACGGTGGTCGAGGTGCGTCCCGGCGATGCTTTTGCGCGCATCGGAGAGGGCTATGTGCTGGCACCTGAACGCGGGCGTGAAGGCTATGACCTGCTGTTGCAGGACCTTGTTGCGCGCGGCATGGTCCCCACCCGGATCGGCCATTTCTGGCTGCTGACAAAGGGTGAGGGGCATCGCCCCGGCTCCAGCTTTTTTCACCGCGTGCAGGAGCAGGGGTTCTATTCTCTGATGTTCCTTGCACAGGCGCTGGAGGCTGAGGGCCTGCCGCGCCCGCTGCACATGACCGTCATCACGAATGGTGCCGCGCAGTTGCGGGATGAACCCCTTTCATATCCCGAAAAGGCGACCATCGCGGGACCGGCGCGGGTGATCCCGCGCGAATTGCCGGGGGTAAGTGTATCGACTCTGGACGTCACCTTGCCCGGTCCGGTCGAGGTGTCCTTTTGGGCGCGGACGAAGGCGCAGGCGGCGCGCGATGGCGCGATGGACACACTGTCTTTGCGCGTGCTGGAAGAATTGTTGAGTGACCCCGGCGACCGGATCGCGGCCCTTCGCGGTGACCGGCGGTTTGAATGCGCGATGCGGCCTGTGACGCTCCCCGAGGTGCCGACCTTAGCAAAAGGTGGGGTCATCCTGATCACCGGCGGGTTTGGCGGCATCGGGCTGACACTGGCGCGGGATTTCGCCATGCAAGGCGCAAAGCTGATCCTTTTGGCGCGCAAGACGCTGCCCGACCGTTCGGAATGGCCCGACTACCTGCGCCGCCACGCGCCGCAGGACCGAATGGCGCGGCGGATCAAATCGGTTCAGGCCCTGGAAGAGGCCGGGGCCGAGGTCATGGTGCTGGCGGCAGACGTCTGCAACCTTGGCCAGATGCAGCACGTAAGGCGCACGGTCGAAGACCGTTTCGGACCGATCACCGGCGTGATCCACGGCGCGGGCGTCATCGACGATGCCCCCTTGTTGTCCAAGACGCCCGCCAGCGTCGAGGATGTGTTTACGCCCAAGATCCACGGCGCGCAGGTGTTGGGAGAGGTGTTCCCCGATGGCGCGCTGGAGTGGATGGCGTTGTTCAGTTCGTCCTCCACCGTCACCGCGCCTGCTGGGCAGGTGGATTACGTTGCTGCCAATGAATTCCTGAACGCCTTTGCGCGCGCCCGCACTGGAAAGACACGGGTTGTGGCGATCAATTGGGGGATCTGGAATGAGGTCGGCATGGCCGCCGAGGCCGTTGCCGCGCGCGCTGGTGACCTGCCGAAGCCGCCGGTGACACCGGTGGTGCAGGAGATGTTGGCAGAGGCCACATTTGACGATCACGGCAACCGCATCTTTGCCGCGCGCTATTCCACCGACGATTGGTTCATCGACCAGCACCGCACCAAGGCGGGCGATGCGCTGTTGCCCGGCACCGGCTATCTGTCGCTCGCGGCGCAGGCTCTGCGCGCGCATGGCGAAAGCGGCGCGTTCGAGATTCGTGACCTGTCGTTCCTGCGCCCCCTGCGCGTGGCCGAGGGTGGCGCGCGGGATGTGCAGCTGCGGCTGACGCGTTCTGATGAGGGCTATGGTTTTGACGTGCTGGCGGATGCCACGCTGAATGGGCGGCACGGTTTTGCCCTGACGGCGCAGGGCGCGCTGTCGCTGATGCCGATGGCGCGGCCTGCGCGGCTGGATCTGGATGCGATCCGGGCGCGTTGTCCCGCGCATGTGGACGGCGGTGGGGCCAAGCTGACCTCGGCCCAGGAGGTGCATCTGGCGTTCGGCGACAGCTGGAAGGTGCTGGATGCCCGCGCTCTGGGACAGGGGGAAGGGATTGCTGACCTTTCGCTGCCCACAAATGCCGCTGCGCCCGAGACCCTGCTTCACCCGGCGCTGATGGATATTGCCACCGGTTGGGCGATGGACCTGATCGAAGGTTATCAGCCGACGCATCTCTGGGTGCCGGTGCGCTACGGCCGTGTGCGTGTGCATGGGGCGCTGCCGGATCGCATTGTGTCATGGGTCCGCAACGCCGCTGAGAACCGCGCCGACCGTGAAACGGCGAGCTTTGACATCACACTATGTGACGCGGCAGGAGAGGTGTTGGTCGAGGTCACGGGCTTTACCATCCGCAAACTGGCCACGGCGAATGTGCTGAAGGCCGCTCCGCCGCTGACTGCCGCCGAACTGGAACTGGACGACAATGACACCGCACACCCCCTGTCTGCCGCCGAAGAGCGTCTGGCCCATAACCTGAGCCAGGGCATCCTGCCCGACGAGGGGGTAGAGGCCTTTCACCGTGCTCTGGCGCTGGGCGCGCGGCAGGTGGTGGTGTCGTCGATGGACTTGGACGCGCTGACACGGCAAGCGGCGGCCTCTGTCGCCGAGGCGACAGGCGGGCAGACCTTCGACCGGCCGCAACTGGACAGCGACTATGTCGCCCCCGAGGGGGAGATAGAACAACGGCTGGCCGGGTTCTGGGAGGACCTTTTGGGCGTGCAGAATGTCGGGGCGGACGACAGCTTTTTCGACCTAGGCGGGCACTCGCTGATCGCGGTGCGTCTGTTTGCGATGGTCAAAAAAGCGTTCCGCGTGGATTTCCCGATCTCGGTCCTGTTCGAGGCCCCAACCATTCGCACATGCGCATCCCTGATCGAGGCGCAGATTGGCCCGGTGAACGCAGAACCGGGCGCAAAACCGGTGCCAGAGCGGCGCTTTACCCATCTTGTGCCGATGCACGACGGCGACGGTGGCGCGCGGCGGCCCTTCTTCCTGATTGCGGGGATGTTCGGCAACGTGCTGAACCTGCGCCACCTTGCGCACATGTTGGGCGCGGACCGGCCGTTTTATGGTCTTCAGGCGCGGGGGCTGTATGGCGGCGAAGCGCCGCACGACAGCATCGAAGAGGCGGCGCGCGACTACATTGTTGAAATGCGGCAGGTGCAGCCGCATGGCCCTTACATGCTGGGCGGGTTCTCTGGCGGCGGAATCACCGCCTATGAGGTCGCCCGCCAGCTTGAGGTTATGGGCGAAGAGGTCTCGCTTGTGGTCATGCTGGACACGCCACTGCCGCAGCGGAGGGCTTTGTCCCGGCGTGACCGGCTGATCATCCAGTGGCATCAGGCGCGCGAAAAGGGGCCGCTGTATCCCTTCATCTGGCTGAAGAACCGCATCAAGTGGGAGATCGCCAAGCGGCGGCAGATTGACGCCACCGGCCCCGAACTCGGCTTTCACAACGCCGAGATCGAGGCGGCGTTCTACCGCGCCATCGCAGGGTACACCGTACGCCCATGGGACGGACGCGTGGTGCTGTGCCGTCCGCCGCTGGTTGGCAAATGGACGGTCTCTAACGGCGCGATGGTGAATTCGGAACGGACCTATGTGACCCACGACAACGACTGGGGCCGGATGGTGCCGGGGGTCGAGGTACACGAGGTGCCCGGCGACCATGACAGCATGGTGCTGGAGCCGAACGTGCGGGTGCTGGCGGCGCTTATGCGTGAGGCGATCGAGGGCGCAGAGGCTGCATCCAGCGGCAATGGCGAAGTGGTGGCCTTTCCCAGCCACGCGGCGGAGTGATCGGCATGGCGCGGGTTCTGGTGGTGTCGCTGAACTACAAGACGGCAGAGATGACGCTGCGGTCGGTTCGCGCCGCGCTCCGTGCGATGGACGGGATGGATGCGGAACTGGTGGTCGTCGACAACGCCTCTGGTGATGGCTCGTATGAGCGGATCAGGCAGGCTGTCGCGTCCGAGGATTGGGCGCAGGGCGCACCGATCCGGGTGGTGCAATCGGGGGTGAACGGCGGGTTCGGTGCGGGCAACAACGTCGGCATTCGGGCGGGGATGTCAGACGGCAGCGCGCCGGATTACGTCTATCTGCTCAACTCCGATGCCTTCCCCGCGCCCGATGCGATCCGGCGGTTGTACGACCATCTGGAAACCCACCCAAATGCGGGTTTTGCGGGCAGCTATATCCACGGCGAAGAGGGCGACGCGCATGTGACCGCGTTCCGATTTCCGTCGATCTGGTCCGAGCTGGAGGGGTCAATGCGGTTCGGGCCTGTGTCGCGCCTGCTGAAAGGCAAATCGGTGCCCATCGGCGTGCCGAAGACGACGCAGCGTGTGGATTGGTTGGCTGGCGCCTCGATCATGATGCGGCAGGACGTGCTGGACCGTATCGGGCTCTTTGATGAAAGCTATTTCCTTTATTTTGAGGAAACGGACCTGTGCCTGCGTGCCGCGCGGGCGGGGTTTGAGACGCATTATGTGCGCGGGAGTGAGGTTGCGCATATCGGGTCCGTCTCAACGGGCATGAAGCGCTGGACACGCATTCCGGGGTTCTGGCTGGACAGTCGCTGGCACTATTTCTCCAAGAACCATGGCCGGGCCTTTGCCGTTTTGGCGACCCTGATGCACACCATCGGCGGGGCGTTTTGGCGGCTGCGGGTCCTGTTGCAAGGCAAGACACCGGCGGACCCGCCGCATTTTCTGCGTGATTTGTTGGTACACGACATCAAGGCACTGTTCCGGCCCCTGCCGGGAAAGCGCAAGGCGGCCCCCCAAAAGGTGCGGGTCGCGGCTGAACTGGAAGCGGAGTGAAGAAGATGGGGTTTTCCTGCGTCGTTTGGGGCAATGAATCGCTGCTGGTGCAATGCGCAGAGATGGCGCGCGACCGTGGCAACACCATCCTTGCGGTTGTGACCGACAGCGCCGATGTGCGTCGCTGGGCCGAGGGTGCGGGCTTGCGGGTCGAGGCACCGGGGCGCGATCTGGCGGTGCGGCTGCCGGGTGGATTTGACTGGCTATTGTCCATTGCAAACCTGTCTATCATTCCCGACGACGTGCTGGCGCTGCCCGCCAAGGGTGCGGTGAATTTCCACGACGGACCCCTGCCGCGCCACGCCGGGTTGAATGCCCCGATCTGGGCGCTGATCGACGGAGAGGTACGGCACGGCGTCACCTGGCACCTGATCGAGGGCGGTGTCGATGAGGGTGACGTTCTGGAGCAGGTGGCGTTCGACGTGACGGCGCAGGACACTGCGTTGACCCTGAACACCAAGGCCTATGAGGCGGCGATGGTGTCCTTTCCCGTGCTTCTGGACCAGCTTGAAAGCGGCGATCTGCGCCGTGTGAAACAGGACCTTTCCCAACGTAGCTACCATGCTTTGGCCAAGCGGCCTTCGGGGTTTGGGTTACTGGATTTCACCCGTCCGGCGACGGAACTGGAGCGTCTGGTGCGCGCGCTGGATCACGGATCCTACTGGAACCCGTTGTGTGCGGCAAAAATTTCTGCGCGGGGGGCTGTTTGGCTGGTCGGTCATGCGCGCCTGACAGAGGCGCATGCCGCGCCCGGCACTGTGCTGGAGGTCGGCGATGATCATCTGACGGTCGCCTGCGGCGAACATGCGCTGGTGCTGTCGGGGTTGGCGCGTATCTGCGGCGCGTCGGTGGCTGCGGATCTAATCGCGGCAGCCGGGGAGGTGTTGGACCTTCCGGGTATCGACACCCGCGCGCAGATCGACGCAGAGATGGCAAAGGTTGCCAGACATGAGGACCGGATGCGCGCCGCTATGGCGGCGTTGCAACCGATTGAGTTTGCCGGTTTGCAGGCGGGGGAGGCCGCGCTGCAATCGCGGGCGCTGCATCTGCCGGGTGGCGATGAGGGCATCGCATTGGTCGCGGGCTGGGCAGAGCGGCTTTCGGGGCAGGGGGGCGACCTAGCCTGGGCCGATGGCGCGCTGGCAGAGATGGCGACCCGCGGGCTGACCCTGCCTTGGGCACCGCTGTCCGCGCCGTTGCCCGTTGCGGCGGATCTTTTTGTTCGCGCACCAGAGTTGACCTGGCCTGAGATGCCACAGATCGGCGTGGCCGTGGACGGGGCCGGTCATGTGCCGGGGACCGTGGTGACGGTGATTTTTGGCGTGGACGTGCAGTTCAGCTATGACTCCGGGCGACTATCGCCCGCGATGGCGGAACTTTTGGCCGCGCGGCTGGAACTGATGGCCGTCGCACCGGAGCAGGCGCTGCCGGACGATGAACGGGACATGGTTCTGAACCGTTGGAACGCCACGGCGGTCGACCGTACCCAAGCCCAGACCATGCACCGCGCCTTTGAACACCAAGCGGCGCAAACCCCCGAGGCTGTGGCGCTGATCTTTGAGAACCAGAGCCTCAGCTACGGCGAACTGAACGCCCGCGCCAACCGTGCCGCGCACCTGCTGCGGGACATGGGCGTGACAAAGGGGCAGGTGGTCGGCCTGTGCTGTCGCCGCTCGGTCGATCTGATGGTCGGCGCGCTGGCAATCCTCAAGGCTGGTGGGGCCTATCTGCCGATGGACCCCGGCTATCCGGCGGACCGCTTGCAGCATTTCGTCGAGGACAGCGGCGCATCCGTAATCGTGACACAGGCGGCGGTGGAACCCGCCTTGCCGCGCCATAATGCGCAACTGCTGGTGCTGGACGCAGAGCCGCGCCTGACCGCGCAGTCAGATCACAACCTGACCGACACCAGCGGCCCCGAGGACCTTGCCTACCTGATCTACACCAGCGGATCGACCGGCAAACCCAAGGGCGTGATGGTCGAGCATCGCAATGTATGCAACTTTTATACAGGGATGGACGCCCATATTCCGCATGATGGCGGGACGTGGCTGGCGGTGACCTCGCTGTCTTTCGACATCTCTGTGCTGGAATTGTTCTGGACCACCGCGCGCGGGCTGACCGTGGTGCTGACGGGCGATGAGGACCGGGGTTTGATTTCCAACGGGCCGATGCCGCGCGGCAACGGTATGGAATTCTCCCTGTATTACTGGGGCAATGACGACGGCGCGGGGCGGGACAAATACGCGCTGCTGCTGGAGGGCGCGCAATTCGCCGATGAGAACGGATTTGTCGCGGTCTGGACACCTGAGAGGCACTTTCACGCCTTTGGTGGCCCCTATCCAAACCCCTCTGTGACCGGCGCGGCGGTTGCCGGTGTAACCAGGAACATCGGTGTGCGCGGCGGCTCTGTCGTGGCCCCCTTGCACCATCCCGCCCGCATCGCCGAGGAATGGGCGGTGATCGACAACCTGACCAATGGGCGCGCGGGCATGGCGATTGCCAGCGGCTGGCAACCGGATGATTTTGTCCTGCGCCCCGAAAACACCCCGCCCGAGAACAAGCCCGCGATGATGCGCGACCTTGAGATTGTGCGAAAGCTGTGGCGCGGCGAGGCGGTGGCGTTCCCCCGTCAGGATGGCACCCTGCATGAGGTGGTGACACAGCCGCGTCCGGTGTCCAAGGAACTGCCCGTTTGGGTCACGACCGCCGGCAACCCCAAGACCTGGCAAGAGGCAGGCAGCGCCGGTTGCAACGTGCTGACCCACCTGCTGGGCCAGACGGTCGAAGAGGTCGGCGAAAAGATCAAGCTGTACCACGCCGCGCTGCGCGAGGCGGGGCATGATCCGGCCAATTTCACAGTCACCCTGATGTTGCACACCTTCCTGAGCGACAGTCGCGACCACGCCCGCGAAATCGCCCGCGAACCGATGAAGGACTACCTGCGCTCTGCCGCCGGGCTGATCAAGCAATATGCTTGGGCCTTTCCGGCGTTCAAACGCCCGGAGGGTGCCTCGAACGCCTTTGATCTGCAACTGGACGGACTAGAGCCGGATGAGTTGGAGGCCATCCTCGACTTCGCGTTTGAGCGGTATTTCAACGACAGCGGACTGTTCGGCACGGTTGAGGACGCGCTGAAACGGACCGAAGACGTGCAGGCCATCGGCGTGACGGAAATCGCCTGCCTGATCGACTATGGTATTGACCGTGAGACGGTCATGGCCGGACTGCGGCCTTTGGCCGAGGTGGTTGCACAGACCAGTGGCGTACCGGAACTGGCGCAGGACGATTTCAGCATCGCGGCACAGATTGTCCGCCACGGGGTGACGCATCTGCAATGCACCCCCTCGATGGCCCGGATGATCGCGATGAACGATGAGGCGCGCTTTGCACTGAAGGGTGTACACCATGTGTACCTTGGAGGAGAGCCGCTGCCCGGTGCCTTGGTCGAGGAGTTCGCCGCGATCACCGACGCCACCGTGACCAACATGTATGGCCCGACAGAGACGACGATCTGGTCGTCCTGCACGCGGGCCGCGCCGGGTGAGGCGGTGGTCAACATCGGGATGCCGCTGGCGAACCAGCAACTTTACGTTCTGGATGCGGACCGGCAGCCGGTTGGCGTAGGCCAAGAGGGTGAACTGTGGATCGGCGGTCAGGGTGTCACGCGCGGCTATTGGCAGCGCCCGGACCTGACGGCGGACAAATTCACCGACAACCCTTTCCATTCCGGCCGCATGTACAGCACCGGCGATCTGGTGCGGCGGCGGGTGGACGGGGCGATCGACTTTGTGGGCCGGGTGGATCATCAGGTCAAACTGCGCGGCCACCGGATCGAACTGGGTGAGATCGAAGCCTGCCTTGAGTCGCTTGAGGACGTTGTGCAGGGCGTGGTGATGGCGCGTGAGGATGTGTCGGGCGACGTGCGGCTGGTGGGCTACTACACCGGCGCGGTGCAACCGGAGGCGGTGCTCAAATCCGCGATGGCCCGCGATCTGCCGGGATTCATGGTGCCGGGGCGGTTTGTGCATTTGGATGCCTTCCCGCTGACCCCCAACAAAAAGGTGGACCGCAAGGCGCTGCCTGCGCCGCAAGTCGTGCAGGTGAAACCGGTAACTGTTCCGGTGGGGGCATCCGCGGGCACCGGGGACGCGCAACAGGTCGAGGCCGCGATTGCCGCGATCTGGCAGCGCACGCTGGGGGTCAGTGCCACCGGGCGCGACAATTTCTTTGACCTTGGCGGGCATTCGCTGCTGGCCGTTCAAGCGCACCGTGCGATCCGCGAAGAACTGGGGGCAGCAAAGCTGTCGATCACCGATATTTTCCGCTTTCCTGTGTTGGCCGATCTGGCCGCGCGGGTTGCGGGTCTTGTCGATGGGCCGGCGGCGGTGACACCTGCCGCAGCGGCACCTGTCGAGGCATCCACCCGCGCCCAATCCCGCAGCGATGCCATGGCGCGCCGCCGTGAAATGCGCGCGCGGCGCAGGGCCTGACGCAATGCGGGCCGCGCACCTTGATTTGTTGATCCGCCGGATTGGCCCCCCCCGAGGGGTGGCTTGGGGCGTGGCAGACATGGGCGAAGAGGACCTTTTCCCCGAAGAAGCCGCCGCGATGACCCGCGCGCGCCCCGCCCGCGTGGCAGAGTTTGCCGGCGGGCGTCTGGCCGCCCGCCGCGCCATGGCGCGTCTGGGACTGGCGCGCGCACCGATCCCGATGGGGGCAGACCGCGCGCCGGTCTGGCCCGATGGAATCGTCGGCAGCATCAGCCACGCGCAGGGACTGTGCCTTGCGGTCGTGGCGCGCGCGCAGGACTTTCTCAGCCTTGGCATCGACGTCGAAGGCGACGCTCCCTTGGCCACTGACCTGATCCCCGAAATTTGCCTGCCCGAAGAATTGGCCCCGCTGCCAAAGTCTGCCCGTCCGGCTTTGGCCAAGCGTTTGTTTTCCGCCAAGGAAGCCGCCTACAAGGCGCATTACCCGTTGGCGAGCCAAGTCTTTGGGTTTCACGGGTTGGCGGTCAACCTGACAGAGGGCCGCGCGGTGTTCACAGACCACCCCGAGGTTGCCACAATACCGCCCGAATCGCGCATTGATTTGCCGATGCGGCAGGCGGTTGGCGGTGGGTTGATCCTGTCGCTTAGCGCCTCACCGGCACGACCCCTCCCCCTATAAGCCACAAATATGCCGCAATTGCCCGTTGAATACCTGTATCTCGCTGAGAATAAGGCAAAAATATGTCCTTGGTTCGCAGGCGGGACACGCATTGTTTCCAGCATTTACGCGGCAAGCACATGGCAAAATTTAGGCAGCTTCGCTAGATTGAGGCCAGAAGATGACGCGGTTTGCCCAAGTAGCCGGACGTGTCGTCTCCGCGCCGGGGGCGGTTTTGCGGGAGATTTTGGAATGATGCAGTTTCAGTCGATTGGCGAAGTTTTCGCGGCGCTCCGGCGCCGGGCGCTATTGATCCTTGTCGTGACCTTTCTGGGGTGCCTTGCCTCGTTGTATTACGCGCTGGGCCAATCCAAGGCGTACGAGGCAACAGCCGTTGTGCAGATCGAAGATGCGCAGGTGCCTGACCAATTGGCCGGGGCGCTTGCCACCAATACGGACGCTGCCCGCCGAATTCGGTTGATTGAGCAACGCCTGATGGCGCGCGACAACCTTGTGCGAGTGATGGAAAAGCACACCTTGTTTGCCGACAATCCGGCGATGACCATGACAGAGCGCGTGGGGTGGATGCGCGACGCCGTCCGCATTCAGCAACTCGTCAGTCAGGCGCAGACCTTTGCGCCGGGCGGCAACGCGCCCTCGGGTCTGATGATCACGGTCCGGCTGGACGATCCGGACAAGGCGGCGGATGTGGCCAACGATTTGATGCAGCTTGTGATTGACCAGTCGCGTTCGCGCAGTGTCAGCCGTGCACGCGATACCTTTGACTTTTTCGCCGCCGAAGACCTGCGCGTCGGGGCAGAGATCGAAGCGCTTGAAGGCCGCATTGCCGAGTTCAAGCGCAACAATGCCGAACAACTGCCCTCTGGTGTGGCGGACCTGCGCACCCAGCTTGGCACATTGCGGGCCACCGATCTGGATCTGGACCAACAGATCCTGACCATCGAAACCTCCAGCGACCGGACGCGGGATGACGTGCGGCGGCGTCAGATTGGGGCTTTGCAGGAGCAAAAGGCGCTCATCGCCTCGCGCATCACAGAGATCGAGAGGCTGATCCAGGGTGCGCCTGAGGTCGAGCGAGAGTTCAACCGGCTGGAACGCGAGATGACCAAACTGCAGGAGCAGTATGAGGTGATCACCCGGCGCAAGGCCGAGGCGGAACTGGGTCAAATGCTGGAGGACCGTCAGGCGACCGACCGGTTCGAGGCGCTGGAGACCGCCCTGCCGCCCGAATTCTCGGTTTCGCGCAGCCGCAAGAAACTGGCCCTGATGGGCGGGGTTGCCAGCTTGCTGGCCGGGCTTGCCGCCGCCTTTCTGGTCGAGACGATGAACCCGGTGATCCGCACGGCGGCACAGATGGAACGGGTGCTGGGCATTCAGCCGGTGGTGTCTATTCCGTTGGTGGCGACCCGGCAGGATCGCAGCCGGGGTGGGCTGAAACTGATGGCCAAGCTGCTGGCGGTCTTTGCCCTTGCCGGTCTGGGTTTGCGGCTGATCTGGGAACGCTCGCCGGTTCTGGCTGGTTTCGCCGAACGGTTCCTGCCCCGCGTGATCCGACCCTGAAGGCGGCCTGACGACGTCGGTCTAGTAGGTATAACGACCGATGTCAGTACCTTCGGCCTTGTTCAGCACCATGCCCAGTATCGGCATCGTGTCGCCCAGACGGCGCTCCACCTCCGAGACTTCGCTTTCGGTTGTCAGGCCACCGCCGATCACCAGTAGCACGCCGTCGAACAGTGGGCGGGCGGCGATCACATCGTCGTAGAACAGTGCAGGCGGCAGGTCGAACAGCACCACATCCGGGGCATAGTGATCCTCGATGGCGCGCAGCGTCTCGATGCTGCGCGGGTCCTGCAACAGTTCCGAGGCATAGGGCTCGGCGCGGTCATTCAGCGCAAAGGCGATGTTGCGACCGGCGTTGACCGGGTTGCGACCCATGCGGCGCAGATGCACCTCTGGCGGGGTCATTCCGCGCAGCATGTCGCCCACCGATCCCGGGTCATTGATGCCCAGAGCCTTGTGCAGGCTGGGTCGGCGCATATCGAGATCCATCAGCAGCGTGCGGCAGTTTTCCTGCCGTGACAGGCTGATCGCAAGGTTGGCGGCGGTAAACGTCTTGCCGCAGTCCTTGCCGGGCGAGGTGATCGCCACTCGCCGCCAGCCGTTTTCCGACAGGGCCTGCAACAACCGGGTGCGCAAGACGTCAAATGCGCCGTGAGCCGGGTCCTCACGCGAGGCGGTGATGATCCGGTTGCGCGCAAGGTGCACCTTTTCGACGGTCAATTCGGGCAGCGCGGCCCAGGCGGTATCGACATCCGCGACAGGTTTTTCGGCGAGAGTCGTGGCAGCCGGTGGATCCGGTTGGCGCGTGACGGGGACCATGTCGGTCAGCGGCAAAACGGGAACGGCAGCCTCGGCTTTGCGGCGGGCTGCGTCTTCGGCACGGCGCTCCTCTTCCAGGCGGCGCGCTTCGGCGGCGCGCGCCTCGGCCTCGATCCGGCGCTGTTCGGCCTGATGCGCCTCTTCGGCTATGCGCGCTTTCTCTGCCTCGGCAGCACGTTCCTGCTCGAGGACAATTCTGGCGGCCTCGGCCTCTTCGGCGCGGCGCTTTTGCTCTGCCTCGCGCTGGGCGGCGGCGGCGCGTTTTTCGGCTTGGCGCTTGGCTTGGTCACGTCTGGCGACGGCCTCAGCCATGCGTTTTTCGGCTTCGCGACGTTGTGCCTCGGCATGTCGGGCCTCCTCGGCCGCCTCTTGACGGTGGCGGGTCTCTTCGGCCTCGCGGCGCTGACGCTCCGCTTCTTGCCGTTCGGCATCTTCGCGGGCTTTGGCGGCGTCAGCCTCACGTTGCGCACGCGCGGCCTTGACCCGGCGCAGGGCTTCGGCCCGGGCGCGTTCTTCAAGGTCCGCTTTGCGGCGTGCTTTTTCCTCAGCCTTTGCCTGTGCGGCAGCCTCCGCGACGCGCAGCGCCTCTGCCTCGGCACGGGCCTGTTCTGCCGCCGCTTCGCGGATGCGAGCGGCCTCCTGCGCGGCCTCTGCCAGAGGGGTGACAGGCGACGGCGCGTCATCCGCCGGACGTGCGCCCGTGGCAGAGGTGCGTTTGCGCCTGAATTTTGGGCTGTCCATCATGTTCATGCCCTTTGCTCCGCGACGTACCAGTCCGCGCCACTGCCCTGCGCCGCTGACCGACCTGTTCCCTTGTCCCGGCTCATGACCCGACCCGACCCTATCAAAACTGTCGAAAGTCCCGAATGGACCCAGACGTTGCACCCTATAAATCAGCCAAATTTGACCAGAATAAGGTGGATTCGCCGGTATTGTTCACCAATTGCACGGGCCGTCGCCGCTGTGCCCTAGAAGCCAAAGAGATTGGCCTTTGTGATCGCGTTTTCAACAAAGCGCTGTTTTTCGGTTTCCGGTTGCCAGCCTAGAACCTGCTTGGGGTGGTTGTTCACGAAGGGTGAGAAATGTGCCCGACTTTGCCAGTCGGCCCGCGACGGGCGGATGACTCCCGGTTTGCGCAGGGCGTATTTCTTGAGCAGGTATTTCACCGCGTCAGAGGCATAAAACGCGTTCAGATTGCCCGGAACAACGCGGATTTTCGCGCCCAGCACCTCGTGGATGGCTTTAAAGTACCCGCGCGCCGACAGCATCGGTTCGCCCACAAGGTTAAAGCTTTGCCCGACCACTGGCGCGTCGATCATGCGCACCAGACCGTCGACCACGTCGTCGATCAGCACAAAAGGCAGGATGTTGCGCCCGTGGCCCCAGATGCGCACCGCGCCCGCGCCGTGCCAGCGCCCGATACCCCAGTGCTGTAGTGGCCCGCCATGCCCCACAACGATGCCCGGACGCGCGATGACCAGCGGCAAACCACGGCTGCGGTGCAGTTCCATCAGCTTGCGCTCGCATTCGGCCTTGGACCTAGCGTACAGGTTTCGATCCGTCATGTCCTCGGCAAAGCCGGTGTCCTCGGTGATCTGCATATTCGGATCGGACATGTCATAGCTGGCAATGGTGCCGGTATAGATCAGCCGCTTCACGCCTGCCTGCTCGGATGCCATGGCGATGCGCAGGGCCACTCCGACGTCGTTTTTCAGGCAGTCGGCCCATGTGTCGTCCCGTGACTTGGCAAGGTTAAAGACCACCTCGATGCCCTGCATCGCCGCTGTCAGCGCGTCGAGATCATGGAGCGAGGCACTGACGGTTTCCACGCTGTCGGGCAGATCGGGGAAGGGGCCGGATTTGCCCCGAGACAGCACGCGGACGTCGCGCCCGTCCGCCACCAGCCGCCGGGTCAGCGCCCGCCCGATAAAGCCGGTGCCGCCGATGACCAGCGCGGTCGGTTTCGGGTCACGCGTCTGCACGGCGGGGGCGGCGGTTTGCAGTACCTCGGCGGGCAGTTTTGCGATCATCGCGTCGATGGTGCGCATGACGGCAACGGCACTTTGGCCGGAGAACCGGGGGTCTTGCACCCCGCCATTTGCCAGCGCGCTGTAAATGGCCGCGTTCATGCCGCGAAAACTGCGGCCATAGGGGTTCTGGGTGTTTAGCGACCTCAACTGCGTCAGGGCGTTGGACAGGCCCACGCGCCGGTGCTGGCGGGACAGTTCCATCTGTTTCTTCAGAGGATTGGCCACCAGATCGGCGGCGTTCTCACGTTCCACCACCAGCACGTCCTGCGCATAGTCCAGCCGCGCCCGCGCAGAGGACCCGCGCAGCGTGACCGACCTGTCATCGACCGTCTCGACCATGGCGATGGCAAAAGTGATCTCGACATGGCCCGCGCGGGCGAGGATGCGAAAGCTTTGCGGGCGCGGATCGTCCCCCGGCAGGGTAACGGGATGCGCGGCCTGCGCGTGCAGGATTTCCACATCCCCAAACAAGTCATGGGCAAATGCGACCAGATGCGGACCCAGTTCCAGCAACAGGTTTTTCGGCTGACGTAGCAGCCACAGATTGAACGGACCGGACCGCAATGGCGACAATGGCAGCGCCCAAGTGATCTCTGCGCCAGAGATGCGGCCATAGTCACCGGACAGCATCGCGGCCTTCATCCTTTCGTAGGACGGGAGGCCCAGAAAGTTGTGACCGGGGTGGAATCGGCGGCCTGCGGAGTCGGCTGCGGCAAGGATTTCTGCCGCCTCGTCGCCGGATTCAGCCACAGGCTTTTCCACAAGCACGTGCAATCCGCCCACAAGGCACTGAGTCGCTATATCCTTATGTATATTTGGCGGCGTCAAGATATGGACAGCGTCGCAGGCCTTCGAATCGATCAACTGCTGCACAGTTGTGAACACCCTCGCGCCAAGCGGATCGGCAAGGGCGCGGGCGGCGGATTCGCTCAGATCGCAGACGGCGGTGATCTGCACGCCGGGAGTGGCCTTCAGCGCCTCGGCGTGCCAGTCGGCGATGTATCCGGCCCCGATCAGACCGACGCGAATGGGGGTGGGCATCTCTAAGACCTCATTTATATTCGATAATACGCATATCGGCGCCAGAGAGGCGTCGCGCGTGGAATTTCGCCATGCCAAGCAGGTTGGGGAATTTGGACAGGGTCAGAAGAACCGCCAGTTTGCCTGCATCGCGACGCGACAGCCCGTCGCCACGCAGCCCGCGGATCGACCGCAGGTGACTGACGACATAGAGCGCCAGAACCGCAAGGCTGAGCAGCAGTGTTGCAAAAAGGCCAATGACAAACAGAAGTGGCAAGATCAAACCAAAGACCAGCACGCGGCGGCGTTCGGTGCGGAAATACTCTGGATGCAAGTGCCCGACCTGCGCAAATCCGTGGCCGGTACGCACCGCGCGCCGCCACCACTGGCCAAAGCTGCGCATGGCGGCATCGTGGCGTGTCATCCTCAGAGGCAGGCGTTCCAATTGCCATCCCGCCTTGCGCAGGCGCGTGCAGACCTCATCATCCTCGGCCGCGATAACCTGCGGGTTCATACCGCCGATCCCGGCCCATGCCTCTGCCCGTACCATCATGTCGCCGCCACAGGCGAGGATTTGACCGGCGGGGCGATGCCATTCCCAGTCGCACAGCAGGTTATAGGCGCTTGCCTCCGGATGGATTTCCGCGCGCCATCCCGTCACCATCCCCAGTTCCGGGTGCGCCTCCAGATGGGCGCGGGCCGCATCGAGGTAGCCGGGCACAAGGCTGCAATCACCATCCAGAAACTGCACGATCTGCGGGTCGTCCAACGCGTCAAACCCGGCGTTGCGCGCGCGCGCGGCGGTAAAGGGGATCGACATATCCAGCGCGACTACAGTGGCCCCGCTTTTGCGGGCCTCGGTCACGCTGTCATCGGTAGAGCCGGAGTCGACATAGACCACCTGCCGCGCCTGCCCTTGGACAGAGGCCAGTGCCGCTATCAGCCTTGCGCCCTCATTGCGCCCGATCAGGACAACGTCGACGGGTGTTCCGGTCATAACCGTGTCCACCGGGGTTGCCGCCCTGCGGCGTATTCCTCAAACAGCCACGACAGTTTCCTTGCCTCGCTTGCGATGTCGAAATCGGCCTTTACGGTGTCCCGTCCGGCCGCGCCCATTTTGCTTCGCAGGTCGGGGTCGCTCACCAGTGTATCGATTGCGGCGCGCAGCGCGGTTGCGTTGCCCGGCGGCACCAGCAGACCATTATAACCGTGGGTTACCAGTTCCGGCACCCCTGCGATGCGGGTTGTGATCACGGGCACGCTTGCGGCCATTGCCTCCATCAACACGACGGGCAAGCCTTCGGCAAAGCTGGGCAAGACAAAGATATCGGCCTTTGACAGGATCTGTGCCACCTCGGACTGGCTGCGGTAGCCGGTGAAGGTGACGGGCAGCCCCTCTGCCTGTTGTTCCAAGGCGGCGCGGTCCGGGCCGTCCCCGACGATGGTCAGGTGTATGGCGGGCGGTTCGTCAAAGGCATGGTGCGGGTCGTCGGAGGTGGGTGGCTGTAACAAGCGGCGCAGGGCGTCCAGCAGCAGCGGCACGCCTTTGACCGCCGCCAGACGACCCACAAAGACCAGCTCCGTCACCCATTTCTCTGTCTCGTGGTCGGTGGGCTTGTAGCGGTCAGGCTCTACCCCGCAATGGACAATATGAAAGCGGTCCCAATGCGCCTGATCGGCGAAACACATCAGTTGTGAGCGGCAGAAATCGCTGATGCAGGCGACAAAACGCGCCCGCGCAGCCTTTTCGTCGATGCGCCAGTGGTGTGGCTCAAAGAAAATGTCCGGTCCGTGAATGGTAAAGCTGTAGGGGATGCCCGACAGCGTGCTGGCCAGCATGGCAACGGTACAGGACGCCTTGGCGATGTGGTTGTGCAGATGGTCGACACCGTTGTCTGCCAGATGCGCCGCCAGAACTCCGGCCTCAAGGAAATAGATCAGGTTGTACAGCCGTCCCTTGAACCCTTTCGGGGCCGTGGTCCATGCCAGTTTCAGCGCGCGCATGTAGCGGGCGGGTTTGCGCATCCACCTCAGGTGCGCGCGGATCAGCGCCGTGGGCTGTTTGCAGGCCTCCAGCACCTTGAAGGTGCGGGCATGTTCGGCGCGCTGTTCCGGGCCGACAAGATGTTCCGCGCCAGTGGTGCGGATCGAACAGGTTTCTACCTCATGGCCCAGCGCGCGCAGGGCGGCGACCTCACGTTGAATGAAGGTGTCAGAGGCGCGGGGGTATTCGCCGGTCAGGTAGGCCAGCTTTGGCAAGGTCATGGGTTGCCCCCCAATGAGCGGGTGAGCATGCCCTCAAACGTGTCGGTATCCTCACCGCCCAGCGTGCTGCGCAGCGCCGTGTTGGGCCATGTCAGCGGCATCAGTCGGGCGCGGACAATGGGTTCACGGAACAGACCGGGGAGGTTTGCAGACAGCGGTTTGAGCAGGCGGACAAGAGCGATCCAGAGGCTGTATGGGACAGGCAGGGTCAGCCGTGGCCAGCCGGTCATCCGTTTGTGGGCGCGCAGGAAACGGGCGCGGGTGGGGCGGTCGTCGTCCAGCACGTTCAGGACTGGCGTGCCTTGCGGCGCGCGCGTTGCCGCCTCGACCAGCGCCCAAGCGGTGTGGGTCACATGGGTCAGGGGCAGTTCGCCCCCTGAATTGATCTGGACATGCAGTTTCGAGGCCCAGAACCCCAGCAGCGCGTTCCACGTTCGGCCCGGCCCCCAGACCGCGCCCGGCCGCAGGATCCACAGCGGCAGACCAGCCGCACGGCACATCTGTTCCTGCCGCAACTTGGCGGCGGCATAGGCGTCGCGGGCGTGGTCAGCGTTTTCCAGCGGCGCGGTTTCGTCCAGCGCTGCGCCGGGGGCCACCTGCATCGTGTTATAAACCGCGATGGAGGAGACAAGGACCAACCGCGAGCCGCTGCCGGCCATCGCGTCCAGAAGGGTTTGCGTCCCGCGCAGCGTGTCCTGCGCGTGGCTGGTCGCGTCGCCGCCAAGGTGCGCGGCGGCGTGAATCACGGCCTGCGCTCCGGACATGGCATTGCACAACGCCGCTGATGTGGCTGGGTCAGACAGGTCAGCCTGCAAAGGCCGGATGCCGGGATCGTTGGCCCATACTGCCAAAGGCGCGCGGCGATACAGTGCCGTCACCTCTATCCCGCGCCTGCGCGCCTCGGCCACGCAGGCGCTGCCGACAAAGCCATTGGCCCCGGTGATCAGGATGCGAGCTACATTGCGCATTGCAAAGGTTCCGGTTTCACTTCGCTAGTCTCATATGGCTCCGGTTTCACTTCGCCCATGGCATCGGCTCCATCGGATCACACGTGGTGGTCATACGCTGTGCGCCGCGTGTCTCGCCCGCGTTCTGGATCGCCAAAGTCACTTCCGTCAGGTGAAGGGCAAAATCGTTCGACATCCGGCAAGGGCGATTGTCGCGCAGCGCCTCCAGCACCTCGGCCGGGCCAAGCATGAAATTCATGGCCGCCGCGCCCCAGCGTTTGACCTTGGGGTGAGTGGGCTGTTTCAGCCGGATCGGTCGCGGGAACGGGTGTTCCATCAACCGGCGGCGCAGGGTGATCCGCCGGGCAAAGCGGACCTTGGCGGCGTTGTCCCAAGCGGCCTTGCAACTCAGCACGCCCTTGTCCCCGACGATGCGGATGCCGTGGTCATGTGGGGCCACGATGGAACATGTCAGACGGGTCACCGGACCGTTTTCAAAAAACAGCGTGGCGGTTGAGAAATCCGGCGCAAAGGGGCCAGTGCCCTGCTTGTCCGGGATCGTCTCGGCAGAGGCGGCAACCACCGTACGCACCGGCCCGAACCATGAGATCAGCCAGGTCAGGTAATAGCCCGCGTGTTCCAGCGTACAGCCGACGCGGAATTCATCCTCATAGGGCCAGGGCGCACCGGACTCTGTCAGCCATTTGTCATAGGCCGCCTGCGGGATAAAACCGTCGTCAAGCTCGGCATAGATCAGGCGCGGCGTGCCCGCGATGCCGGTGCGCAACGCGTGACCAATCGTCTGCGCCGCCTCGCCCAGCGCCGAACAGGGGGCGGAGGCCAGCATCAGCCCCTTGTTCGCCGCCAGCCTATGCAAGGCCTTGGCATCCTCAACCGTCATCGCCAATGGTTTTTCCGAATAGACGTGCCGCCCCGCCTCAAGACAGGCTTTCGAGGTTTCGAAATGGGCACTCGGATTGGTCAGGTTCAGGACCAGCGCATCGGGGGCCTGCGCCAGCAGCGTATCCAGACCGTCGCGGGCGGTCAGATTCCAATGACTGCAAAAGGCGGCAAGCCGCGCGGCATCGCTGTCCCAGACGCCCGCAACCTTGATCCCCGGCATGGCCTGCAACGCGCGCATGTACAGGTCCGCGACAAAGCCGCAGCCCAGCAGAACAATCTGTCCTGCCGCGCCTGAGCCCGCCCCGGCCGCTGCCTGTGCGCTGATCGGTTTCACTGTGCCACCCATGGCCCGCCTTTGGTTCCCAGATCCCTAGCAGGAAATCATGGCCGGAATTCGACGTGGATCGCAAAATTGCGGCAGCGCGGCACCAGTTGTTTCGAAACTTGCAATGTGTGCTGTAAAGGGCACTGAAAGGGTGTTGGTTTCACGCTATGGCGGAAAGGGGGGCAAGGTGTTCACATGGATTTTCGAATAGGCGACGACACGATCACCGTGAACGTGCCGACTTGGGCCGTTCTTGAGGCCCGTGTGCGCGAGCGGTTTGCCCGGCGCAGCGGTTTTGCGCTGGCGACGATCAATCTGGATCATATCGTCAAGCTGCACGCGTCAGAGGCGTTCCGCGAAATATATGCGGCGCAGGATTTCGTGGTGGCCGACGGCTATCCCATCGTCTGGATGTCGCGGCTGGCGGGGCGGCCTGTCTCATTGATCCCCGGGTCAGAGGCGATATTGCCGCTGGCGCGGCTTGCGGCGGCCCAAGGGGTTACCGTGGCGCTGTTTGGCTCCAGAGCGCCCGTTCTGGCGGCAGCGGCAGAGTATCTGGAGCGCGAGGTGCGCGATCTGGAGGTGGTCTGTCAGATTGCCCCGCCGATGGGGTTCGACCCTGCCGGGCCAGAGGCGCAGGACATGCTGCGCGAGATTGCAGCCTCTGGTGCGCGGCTGTGTTTCGTGGCGCTGGGCGCGCCCAAACAGGAAAGCTTTGCCGCCACCGGGCGCAGGATCACGCCGGATATCGGCTTTGCCTCGATCGGGGCGGGACTGGATTTCTTTGCCGGGACGCAGCAGCGCGCGCCCAACTGGGTGCGCCGTATCGCGATGGAGTGGCTGTGGCGTATGATGCTGGACCCAAGGCGGCTGGCCGGGCGATATGCCAAATGCGCCCTTGTGCTTCCCGGTCTGGCACTGCGGTCGCTGTTGCTGCGGTTGCGGGATCGGCGCGACTGATTACAGGCGGCGTGGCCGTGGGCGGCGCAGCAGCAGCGCATCCTTCAGCTTTGACTTGAGTCCACGCGGCGGCAGCAATTCCATGTCACGCTCAAAAATGGTGCCGTTCAGGCCTGCGTCGCGCATCAGGGCCAGTTTTGCGCCCCAGCGTGCCGCCACTTCGGGCGGCAATCCGTCGGGAATGCCCATGCCCGTCGCCAGCGCGCCCGGCAGCCAGTCGCTGATCACGATGTCGGGGAAACGGTCAAACAGGTCGGCGATCAGCGCGCGCGTCAGGATGCGTTGCGCGCCTTTAGACACCGAATAGGCGGCAGAGGCGGGCAGGGGCGCAAAGTCAGCATAGCTGGCAACATTCAGGATACGACCCGTGCCGCGCGGGGCCATGTCCTGCAAGGCCGCCCATGAGCAGGCGTAGACGCCGCCAAGGTTGATTTTCATGCTGTGCCAAAAACGGTCCGGTGTTTCATCCAGCACATCGCGTTTGGGATAGACGGCGGCGTTATTGATCAAAAGGGCCATCGGGCCGTGGCGCTGCGTCATCCCGGCAAAGCCCTCTGTCACGGCGTCGAAATCGGACACGTCCAGAGGCATGGCGTCAAACCGGCCCCCGCACAGCGCGGCGGTTTCCTCCAGCGCCTCTGCCCGGCGTCCTGTGCCGACCACGGTGAACCCCTCTGCGCACAGTTGCTGCGCCAGCGCGCGGCCAAGGCCGGATCCGGCCCCGGTGACCACGGCAAAGCCGTCTTTTGGGGTAATCTGTGTCATCTGCCGTCCCTCAGGATCTGATCCGCCACCCGCAGGGCGTTGGCGGCGATGGTCAGGCTGGGGTTCACCCCCATCGAGGTCGGCATGAAACTGGCATCCGCTAGCCAAAGGTTGCTCACATCATGTGCCCGCCCGTTCGCGCCGGTGACCGATGTCGTCGGATCATGCCCGAACCGCAGCGTGCCGCAGGGATGACCCCAGTTCAATTCCGGCGTCATCGACAGGAACATGTGCCGGTGCCCGCGCAACCCACGCCTCAGGGCCTTGCGAAAGGCGCGACGACGGGCGCGCAATTCATCCGTCAGCGTGTAGGTAACGGCAAGTTTCTCTGGCTGCGTAGGATCGTACAGCACGCGGTTTTGGGCGTAGGGGAAATCCTCCATCAACCCGACGAACAGATGCGCATGACCCAGCAGAACCTGTGCAACGCCCGCCATGGGCCGCGACAGGGCGCGCAGGCGGGACTGTCCGCGCAGGTCGAACATCCGGTTGAGGAAATGCACCATCTCTCCATAAGATGCGCGGATGCCCATGGCCTGCACCGATCCCAGCCGCATGTCCTCACGGTGGTAAAAATCGCGGAAGGAAATCGCCTTGGTCGCGCCGCTGTCCGGCGTGCCGCGCTTTGGCCAGAGAGCAAAGCGTTCATCGACATGCAGCATCAGGTTGCCCCCGACCATTCCGGACCGATTGGCCAGCCCCTTCGGCCAGCCCTCAGACGCAGAGGCCAGCAGTAGGCGCGGCGAATGCAGCGCCCCGGCAGCCAGAATGAAACGATGTGCCCGCAACTGTCGGATTTCGCCACCGATGCGCACCTCGGCATAGGTGATGCGGTCATCTGACGTGTGCAGGCGCGTGACATGTGCCCCGGTCAACAGCTGCGCATTGCCGCTGGCCAGCGCCGGTTCCACCCCGGCAGAGCGGCCATCCATCTTGCAGACCTTGGGGCATTTGCGGCCAAGGCAATTCTCACAGCCCCCGATATGGGCGATGCCGGTATGTGTGCGATAGGGATGCAGGCCCGCCTCGCGCAGGCTATCGGTCAGGGCGGCCTCTGCCCGGTGCAGAGGCGGCGGGGTCTCCAGCGGCATGGAGGCCTCGGGTGACAGCGGATCGGGTGTGCCGTGGACGCGGAATTGCGTGGCGGCCTTGTCGTACCACGGGGTCATGGCGTCATAGCCCACCGGCCAGCCGCCGGTTGGATGAGGCTGCCCCGGCACCTCGTCCAGATCGTGTCGTTCCGGGCGTTCCAGCGTGGCGGCGTAAAACACCGAACTGCCACCCGGACCGCTGCCCAGCGGCGCGAAGAAACTGGTCTGCACCCCGTCAAGCGTGACATGCAGCGGGTCGGGCCACAGGCCCCGCGCGGTGCGCGCCTCTGGCACAAACACCTCTGTCAGGCCGTTGCGTTCGCTGCGCAGACCCGGTGCGCCCTTTTCCACAAACAGCACCTTTTGGCCGGCCTCGGCCAGCGCGCGGCCCAGCGTGCCGCCACCCATGCCCGCGCCAATGACGATGGCATCCCAATGCGTGTCAAAGACCGAGGTCATCCGTCAGAGGCTCCGTTCATGGAGACCTCACCCGCCAGCGGCGAAAAGACTGGTCGCAACACCTCGCGGATGCGGATCGCGGCGCTGTTGGTCAGGTGGTTGTTGTCAAAATACTGCCCCTGTCCCTGCTGGACGGCAGAGCAAATCCCATCCGTGCAGAAATAAGGCCAGGTATCGAGGAACGTGATCCTGTCTGCCTCGGCCAACGGCAGCCACGGCGCGTCAGACAGGGTGGCGCGCAGTACGATGGCCGCCGCTGGAACGGTGTCTTGGGTATGCCCGGGCGCGGCCAGCGGCAAACCGGCATGGGCCGCCTCCCGCGCGGCAAAGCGGCTGTTGTAAAAGGGAATTTCCGGAGGTTGGCGCAATACGAGGACGCGGGGAATATGCTGGTTCAACTCTTCGACCGTGGCGCGCGCGGCTGCGGCCAGCAGTTGCGGTTGCAGCGTATCGGTCGAGGCGGGTCGATCCGTGGGGAACAGCGCAATCCGGTCATCGGCATTCAGGCCGACGCCCTCACCGGTGGCGTAATAACTCCACCGACCGATCAGCAGCACGGACTGCAGGCTGTCCATTGTGGGCAGGGCCTGCCGGATTTGCATATTGGCTTGGGTGCAGGCGGTATCCTGCGCCGGGGTGGCGGCGCTTTCGACCTTGCGCAGGCCAAAGAGCGGCGCACATCCCGCGCGCCAGATGAGGATCCCGGGCACCGCTGCCTCATGCGCGGCCACATCCAGCCCCTCTTTCATCGCGCGCACATGACTGTCGCCCCAGACCAGCAGGCGCGGGGGCCCGTCCGGTCCGATTGGGCAAACCTCCAACCCGTCAAGCGGCCCGCTGTCGGCGATGCGGCACCTGCTCCAATCCTGGAGGAAGTCGCCGGAGGCGGCGATATGCACCCGCGCCTGCGCGCCAAAGCGTTCCGGCAGCCCGTCGCGGGCATAAAGGCCGTAACCTGCGGCCAGAGCGGCCGTAGAGACCAACGCCATACCGCCAAACACTGCGCGTCCGGTCAGGCGACGGCTGTGGCGGACGGGCTGTTCGACAAACCGCCATGAGAGCCAGCCAAGACCGACCGACAGCGCCATCCAGACCAGCGATTCCGGCAGTGCCATCTCCGCGCGCAGCGTTGTGGCCAGCGTGTAGATCGGCCAGTGCCAGAGATAGAGCGAATAGGAAATCAGCCCGAAAAACCGCATCACCGGCATGGTCAGCATTCGGTTGACCGGGTTCTCGCCCGTCCCGGATGAGAGCAACAAGAGCGTTCCAAGGACTGGCGGCACCGCCAGCAGGCCGGGGAACAGCGGCCCCGCCGGGGTGAACCAGATGGCCGCGCCGACCATGACGATCCCGACGGCGGACAGCGCCGGGTGGCCGCGCCACGTGCTGCGGCGTTCATGTCCCCATATCGCCAGCAAGACGCCGGACAACAGCTCCCACGCGCGGAAGGGGAACAGGAAAAAGGTCGCGGTATGCGACACCGGGGTCAGCAGGACGCAAGCAACCAGCGAGGCCGCCCAACAGGCCACCAGCGTCCCGATGACCCCCCAGCGCCAGCGGGCCAGCAGGATCAGCAGCAACGGCAGGAAGATATAAAACTGCTCCTCCACCGCCAGCGACCATGTGTGCAGCAGCGGCTTATCCTCGGACGCGGTGTCGAAATACCCCGCTTGCCGAAAGAACAGCACATTGGACAGGTAGACCGTCGAGGCGATCACCGCCTTGCCGTATTCCCGAAACTCGAACGGCAGCAGGATCACCCAACCAAAGGCGGTTGTGACCAGCAACATGGTGAAAAAGGCCGGAGCGAGTCGGCGAAAGCGCCGGATGTAGAAATTCCGTAGGCTGATGCGGCCCGTGGCATCATATTCCCGCCAGAGGATGCCACCGATCAGAAAGCCGGAGATGACAAAAAAGATATCGACGCCGACGAATCCGCCCAAAAGCGGCAGGCCAAAATGATACAGCACCACGGCCAGCACGGCGACAGCGCGCAGCCCGTCGATATCGCCCCGGTAAGGGGGCGGGTTATGCGCCTGCGCGCTCATGTCAGGCGGTTTCCTCGTCCGTCGGGCGCGAGCGTCATTTCTGTCCTTCCGGGTTCTCCGGAGATGTCCGGCGGCCTGCCTTGGGGCAGTCTGCGCTCAGAGTGTTGCCATATCCCTTAGGATACCGCATTTCAGGGCAGGAATATGGCAGAGCACGGGTTTTGACGCGGACATGGCGGATACGGGCATATCGGCAGACGTGCCAGACTGGTCGCGGGAACGGGTCGAGCGTTTTTGGGAACCGGGCAAAAAGATGATCCGCGCGGTGCGTCGCTATCAGGCGTGCCGGGCGCGCGGACTTCCGGGCCGGATCATGGCGCGGTATTGGGTGCTGAACCACTGGTTCTGGTCGCTGATGTGCCAGAGCGAGCTGCACCTGACGACGGAAATAGGCGGCGGGCTGCGGCTGACCCATCCGACCGGGATCATCGTACATCCGGACGCGAAGATTGGCGTGAATTGCATGATCTTTCATCAGGTCACGCTGGCGGGACCGGTGGTGCTGGGCGGACATGTGGACATCGGTGCGGGGGCCAAGCTGATCGGACCGTTGACGGTGGGCGATCATGCGGTGATCGGGGCAAATGCGGTGGTGACGCGGGATGTGCCCGCCGGGGCCACCGTGGCCGGGGTTCCCGCGCGGGTGATTTCAGGCGGGTAAGGGGCGGCTGCCCGCCTCAACATAATGGACAGAAGAAACGCAAAGGCGCGTCAGGTCTTGGGCTGGGTGCTTTTGTCGTCTGCATAGATAAAGCTGCGCATGCCATTCCTCGGGTCGGCCATGTCTTCTTTGAAGCCGGCCTTGAGCAAGACACGGGCAGAGGCCGGGTTATCTACGGTGACACCGGCGTGCAGGGATTGGGGCGGGCCGTTCCGCATATGTGCGACAACGCCTTGGACCAGTTCAGAGCCGTAGCCTTGACCCCAATACGCCTCACCCAGCAAGTAGCCAAGGTGCTGCCCCTCTTCGCCTTCGGGCGAAAAGAGAAAGAGCAGGCCGATCAATCCCGCGTCACGTTCTATAAGGCTGACCTGCGCCTTTTCGCGGCGGAGAGCGATCCAGCGGTCCATGCCTTGTGGCCCGGGGTCGGGACCAAACCCGGGCGGCAGGTGTTCCAGAACGGCGGGCGTCAACAGCAATCTAAGGCGCGCCTCCAGCGGCCCGCGTGTATCGGCGTCGTCCAGTGCCGTTTCCCACGGACGAACCGTAAGGCGTGATGTCGTGAACGCCGTCAATAGCCCAGCCCGGTGAGCGGCGCACCAGCCAGCAGCGCGTCATAAACTGCAAGCGTCTTTTCGCCTTTGCGCGCCCATAGGAAAAAGTCGTCGGCATAGGTCTTTGCCCGTGCTGCGGTTTGGGTCACGTTGGCCGGTGTCTCGACACAGGCCTCCATCTCTAGGCGGAAGCCATCGACCATGGCGTCGAACCCCGCCATATCGACTCGCGCGCCGCGTCCTTCGGCGGCCAGATCCCCGGGCGCGCCGTAGTTGGCGACGATGACCTGACAGCCGCAGGCCATCGCCTCGATCACCACGCCCGCGCCCAGTTCGCGGATCGAGGGAAAGACAAAGGCGTCAGAGGCGCGCATCATCTCGGCGACCTCTGCCTGCGACTTTCGGCCATGCATCGTCACACAGTCTTGCAACCCGTGTTCGGCAATCAGCGCCTCCATCCGGGGGCGTTCCGGCCCGTCCCCGGCGATGTGCAAATGGTGGCGGCGCAGGGTGTCGGAGGCCGCGAAGGCGCGCAATGGTAATTCCGGCAGTTTGTAGGGGACAAGGCGCCCGGCGTAGAGAAAATTCAATCGCCCCTCGCCGCGGCTGCCCGCCGGGGCGGCCCCCGCCGCGTGAAAGATCGCAGGGTCAAACCCGATCTCGGGGAAGGAGACGATGCGCGCGTCCTCGACCCTCGGCAGGTCGGCGCGGGTGTGGGAAAAGGCACAAAGAACGGCGGCGGCGTCATCATAGGTGCTGCGGGCAAAGGGCAGATAGCGGTACGCATTGCGCAGCTTGCGCAATCCTTCTTTTTCGCGCGCCTGTTCGGCGGCGAAGGCCCGAGGCCAGTCAAGGTTGCCGTTCAGCGGCCCGATCACAAACGGCTGCGGCACCTTGTGCGCCAGCCAACTGGGCAGGGTGGGCGACATCGGCGTGATCCGGTGCACGATGTCGAACCCGCCCGAAGTCAGCGGATTGCGGAACTGCCGCCAGACTCCGTGTTCGAAGGCGAGATAGGGCAGATAGTTGAAGATCATCGAGGTCGACCAGCCGACTTCATCGCCGCCCCGGATCAACCGGGCCAGCCGGTACATCGGCGAGGCGATCCATTCGTTGTCGATATACACAAAGGGGATGCCCGGCGCGGCCTTCTCGATGTTCTCGCGGTTGCGCACATGGGTGGCGACGGTTACATCTGCCAGCTTGGCGATCTCAAGCGCGTATTTGTAGCCGACGATGGGCAGGGAGGGCCATTCGGGATTGCACTCATCCGCCACCAGAAGCACGCGAAGCCTTTGGGTCATAACAGCCTTTCTACATCACCGTGCGCCGCCGAACCCCGGCGGTGTGAGTGGCATGGCCATGACGACGGGTCGGCGCGGCCTGACGGAGTTTTTCGGCATAGCCGGTCAGCGCCCCGGCCAGTAGCCATGTTAGCGGGGTCAGCGTGGCATTGGGGATCATGTCGCTGACGTTGATGGCCAAAAGCAGGGACATCGGCCCGACAAACGGGGAGATTGCGTCATTGCGGTGGTGCCCCATCGCCCGCCAGATCAGGGCCAGTGGCAACAGAAGGGTTCCGAATTGCGCAAGGAACCCGATCCATCCATAGGTGCCGATGGAGATGATCCAGAACCCGTCGGTCACAGTCAGGATGGCACCGCTATAGGGGTCAAGGATGTGGTTGCGACCCCAGCTGCCCCAACCAAAGACCGGCTTGATATAGGCCCGCTCCAGCAGCCTGTCCTCGTTCTGAAAGCGAAAGCGCAGCGATCCGGCACGATCCGGATCGATCTTGGCGGCCTGTTCCAGCATCCGTTCCTGCGGGACCAGATCGGCCCCCTTGAGCAGCGGATAGGCCAGCGCCACGGCGCCGATCAACACCGCGATGCGCACCTGCGTGCGCGGCGTCAGCAAAACGACCATCGGCACCAGAAGCACAACAAAGATCAACGAGCCCAGAGATTTGGCCATCACAAGGACCAAGGTCAGAAAGATCGCCATGCCCAGCAGCTTGATCCGGCCGCTGCCCTTGTGCCAGCGCCAGAGCGCATAGGCGGAAACGACAGAGGTCATCAAAAAGAAGGCGACCCAGATGCCGTGGTACAAAAACACGATCGGGCGATAACCGCCAAACCGGATTGTCTGGGCAAAGTAGTGCTGGAAATAGCCGTAGACCCAGTTGTTCAGCTGCGGTGAAAGCCGGGTCTCTATCAACATGAGGGGGGCGTAGACCAGCCCACCGATCATTAGCGCGCGCAAAAGCTCTTTTTGTGCGCCGCCGGTGGCAAGGTGCTGACGCGCCAGCAGGAACGGCAGCACCTGAAGGAATTGTTCCAGTACAAGGGCTGCCGCGTCCTTCAGACCCAGCGCGGGCAGGCCGACGAGGCCGAAAAAGACCGGCTCACCATTGTTGATCACTGTCATGACCGGGGAAAAGATAAAGGTCAGGACCAGCGTCTTGCCCAGAACGGAATCCGGCAGCAAAGAGCCTTTGGCCTCGCGCCGCGTCATGAGTATGGCAAAGACCATCAGCGCCGGGATGTTGTGCTTGTCCAGCGGCGGCATCATCGGAAAGTCGAAGACTGCGGGTGGTTCGGGCAGGAACAGGTAGCACAGCATCATCGACCAGATGAAGGCACGCTCCACCGACAGCCGCGACATCATCACGGCCACGAAGATCGGGCTTGCCGCCAGTGCAAGGAAGGCGATCTGGTTGGGCATGGTCGCTTTGCGTTTGGGGCGCGAGGGCGCCGGGGCGTTTGGGGCGCACGGGGGCGCCGGGTCTGTTTGTCCTATCAATCGCCAATGGCAAAGTCGCGGCTGCATTGCAGCAAAAGCATGAAATCGGCGGCGGCGCGCTGCCAGCAGGCGTTAACCCGGAATGGACGACGCTTGGCCGCAAAATTGCCGGTTTGTGCTAGCATGGAGTGGCAAACCCGAACAGCCGGGAGAAGGAATGAGTCTCGAACCGCTTCGCATTGCCTATCTGTGTGACATGTCACCACTGGACCGGACCCTGTACTCTGGCGGCAACGCGCGGATCTTTGACGCGTTGCGCCGACATGCGGGAGAGGTGACGATCCTGCCGCAGACCTGGGCGCTGGCCGAACCCGTTCGGCGGCTGATCCATGCGATGCCAGAGGCGGTGAACCTGCGCGCGCGGTGGCGGGCGCATTACGCGTTGCGCCGGATGATCACGCGCAAGGTCGAGGCAGAGCTGCGGCGCGGCAGGTACGATGTCCTGTTTGGAGCCTATGCGTTACACGCGCTGGCCGGGGTGCGTACGCCCGCCAATATGGTCACGGCCTTTACCTCGGACGCGACGCAGACTGTCTATCGCCTGTCTGAGGTGGGGCAGGCGCACAAACGTCACTTTGCATTGGGACACCTGCTGGACAACTGGGTCGAGCGGCGCGAGCGCGCGGCGCTGGCGCAGGCGGACCTGTTGCTGTGGCCCTCGCTCTGGCTGAAAGACGCGGTGGCCGCGCGCTATGGCATCGACGCGGCGCGCAGCCATCTGGTGCCTTGGGGGGCGAACATCGCGGCCCCGCCACCACCCGCGCCGACCGCGCTGCGGCGCGACGCGCCGGTCCGCCTGCTGGTGATTGGGCGGGATTGGTTTGCCAAGGGCGGGCCAGAGGCGTTCGACACGATGATGGCCCTGCGCGCGCAAAGCGTGGATGCCCGGCTGACGGTGATCGGCTGTCAGCCGCCCGAATGCTATCGCAATGCGCATGTCACCGTGCATCCGCATTTGAACAAGGCGGTTCCGGCTGATCTGGCGCTGTTCAACGCCGCACTGGCAGAGGCGCATTTCATGGTGATGCCCTCGTTCGAATCCTACGGTTTCGCCTTTTGCGAGGCGGCGGCGCACGGGTTGCCCGCGCTTTGCCTGCGGGTTGGCGGCGTGCCGGTCCGCGATGGAATCACCGGCCACGCCCTGCCGCCCGGTGCCGAAGCGGTCGATTTCGCGCAGAAAATCCTGGGATATCTCGACAACCCCGAGGCCTATGCCCGACTCAGCCGGTCAGCGCGTGAGGAATTCGAGACGCGGCTGAACTGGGATGTCTGGGGGCGAACAACCGCCGATTTGCTACGCGATGCAGTTGCGCAAAAGCGCGCGGAGCTGTCCGCCTCGGCCGCCTGACAGCAGCATCATCGGCGCTGTCCTGCATGCTGCGACGCGGCGTCGCAGTCTCCGGTTGACGGCGCGGAAATGCCCGTGCCTACTGGCGCCGTGTTCGCACAAATCTGTTCTGCAAATTCGGCCCTTGGCGGCAGTTCGTTTTTTTCTGGGAGGAGAAACGAGATGAATCAATCTTTCAAACCTGACCCGACATTCCATCCGACAGCAAAGATGGCGATGGAGGCACCGGTCGAAACGCTGGCCTTTACGCTGATGCTGAGTCCCGACTTCTCGCAACCCGACGGGCTGGCGGTCGTCGATGTGGACCCGTCCTCGGACAGCTACGGCCAGATCCTCCATACCGTTATGATGCCCTATAAGGGGGATGAGTTTCACCATTTCGGCTGGAACGCCTGTTCTTCGGCCCTGTCGCCGCTGACCGGTCACGCATTTCTGGAGCGGCGCTATCTGATCATTCCTGGCATCCGGTCCAGCCGCATTTACGTGATCGACGTGAAAGAGCCGCTGAAGGCGAAGATTCACAAGATCATCGAACCCGAAGAGGTCTTTGCCAAGACCGGCTACTCGCGCCCGCACACCATCCACTGTGGCCCCGAAGGCATCTATGTCTCGACGCTGGGGGGCGGTGGCAAGGATGGCACCGACGGCCCACCGGGAATCTTCATCCTCGATTGCGAGACCTTCGAGATCCTGGGCCGCTATGAGATGGATCGCGGCAAGCAGGACAAGCACTATGATTTCTGGTGGAACCTGCCGCGCGATTACATGGTGTCGTCAGAATGGGGCCTGCCGCCGCAGTTCGAAAACGGCATCGTGGCCGAAGACTTGCTAAGCAACAAATACGGCCATTCCATCCACTTCTGGAATCTGCGTGAGCGCAAGAACGTCCAGACCATCGATCTGGGCGAAAACCACCAGATGGCGCTGGAAATCCGCCCTGCCCATGATCCGGCGAAAAAGCACGGCTTTTGCGGTGTGGTGGTGGACACCACCAACCTGCAAGGCGCGATCTTTACATGGTGGCAAAAGGACGATGGCACCTTTGAGGCCAAGAAAACCATCACCATCGACCCGCAACCGGCGGATGCAGACGATCTGCCCGATCTGCTGAAGGGCTTCGGTGCGGTGCCTGCCTTGGTGACGGACATCGACCTGTCGCTGGACGACAAATACCTCTACGTCGCCTGCTGGGGGCAGGGAGAGATGCATCAATACGATGTCTCGGACCCGATGAACCCCAAGCTGGCGGGCAAGGTCGAGATCGGCGGGATTGTTCGCAAGACGCCGCACCCCAGCGGCAAGCCCTTTGGCTATGGCCCGCAGATGGTCGAGATCAGCCGCGACGGCAAACGTGTGTATTGGACCAACTCGCTCTATTCCACATGGGACGACCAGTTCTATCCCGGCGAACGCGGGGCGGCGATGGTCATGGCGCACGTGGGCGAAAACGGCGGGCTGACGCTGGATGAAAATTTCTGCGTCGACTTCCCCGAGGGCTATCGCAGCCACCAGATCCGGCTGGAAGGCGGCGACTGTTCGACCGACAGTTTCTGCTATCCCAACGTTTGAGTAGACAAGGCACGCGCCCCGGGCCTGCCCCGGGGCCTCTTGGCGCACACGAGGCCCCGGGTCGGGCCCGGGGCGGGGTCGCGTTGGGATACAGGGTATGATCCCCTCGAACCTCGCGCTGTGGGGCGCTGTGCTGCTGGCCGGTGTCTATCACGGGGTGAACCCGGGGATGGGCTGGCCATTGGCCGTGTCCGCCGCGCTGATGGAACGCAAGCGCGTGGCGCTTTGGCGGGCGCTGGGCCTGTTGGCGGCGGGACATTTTGTGGCCATGGCCGCGATCCTGCTGCCGTTCACAGCGATGGTGTCGCTGGTGACGTGGGAACGTGAGATTCGCATCGGTGCGGGCCTTCTGGTCATGGCGATGGGCGTCTACCTGCTGATCAATCGGCGGCATCCCCGGATGCTGGCCCGCGTCCCACCGGGGCGGCTGGCGTTGTGGTCGTTTCTGGCGGCGCTGGCGCATGGGGCGGGGTTGATGCTGGTGCCGATCTACCTTGGCCTTTGCGATCTGGACACGATGGACACTGGACATGTCGCCGCGACCGAGCTGATGACCGCGCATGCGGGCACCGCTCTGGGAGTTGCTCTGGCGCATACGGCGGCGATGGCGGTGGCGGGGGGCGTACTGGCGCTGGCGATATATCACTGGGTCGGATTGAAGTTCCTGACCAAAGGCTGGTTCAATCTGGACGTTCTCTGGGCGGTCAGTCTGGTCCTCGTCGGCGGAATTGGGGTCTGGACGGCGCTGTAACCGGGGGCGGGTGGCCCTTTGAGCATGTTCATGCTACGGCGCAGCGAAACCTTTTGATGCCGAGAATCGGCTGGAGCTTAACATGTCCCCCCTCACCGACCACGGCGCAGCCGTGCAATCCCGCCTGAGCCAGAATTATGGCCTCAGCCTTGACGCCGTTCAGTCCATGATGGACGCCGTTTCGCGCGGCGGCGGCTCGCAGGCGCAGTTCAACATTCCCGAACTGGGCGGCATGGGCCAATGGCAGTCCGGCGGCATGACCATGGTCGGCGACATGTTCAACAACGGCCTCAAGAACACGGTCAACAACCTGTGTGGCGAGATCGCAAACGCCTATTTTCAGGGCTCGTTCTACGCGCCGAAACCGCAGCCGCAGGGCAGCTATCAGGGGCAGCAGCAGGGCGGCGCGTCGATGACCTTCTCTGGTGGCAGCTTTGGCTCGTGGTGGCCGTCCGATCTGGGCCAGCCATCGTCGCAAGGCTCGCAGAACAATCTCAGCTACGCCATCTTCCCGCAGTCGCGGCGGCTGGCCGTGAACCTGAACGGTCAGGTCACCGTCTATGACACCGGCGATCACCTGATCGGCGGCGTCGGTCAGCAGCAGTCGGGCGATGCCAGCTGGACCTTCACCAGCCAGTACGGCACCGTCTACCTGAACCAGTTGCCGATTGTTTCGGGGCAAAATTCCGGTGCATCGACGCAAGAGCCGTCGTTCAGCACGCAGCCCGAACCGGTCTTTGCCGAACCCGAGCCTATCCAGCAGCCAGAGCCACAGCGTGAGCCTGCCCCGATGGAGCAGAGCCCGGCCCCCGCCCAACAGGGCGGCAATTCGGACCAGATTTTTGCCGCGCTGGAAAAGCTGGGCAACCTGCGTGACATGGGCATTCTGTCCGAAGATGAGTTTGCCGCGAAGAAGTCGGAACTGCTGTCGCGGCTGTAATCCCACTCTGGCCTTAAGCGGCCTTTTCAACTGGCCCTATCCGGCGGCGTAAGCCGCCGGTAGATTGCCCCAAAACCGCCGGCGCTTTTTGCCGGCGCCTTTGCTTGGGGAACGCGGCCTATGAAAATGACCACCGAAGAAGCCTTTGTGAAGGTGCTGCAGCGCCACGGGATCGAACATGCGTTCGGGATCATCGGCTCTGCCATGATGCCAATCTCCGACCTGTTTCCGCAGGCAGGGATCAAGTTCTGGGATTGCGCCCACGAAGGCAGCGCCGGAATGATGTCAGACGGTTACACCCGCGCCACCGGCAAGATGTCGATGATGATCGCCCAAAACGGGCCGGGCATCACCAATTTTGTCACCGCCGTCAAAACCGCCTACTGGAACCATACGCCGCTGCTGCTGGTCACACCGCAGGCGGCGAACAAGACCATCGGGCAGGGCGGTTTCCAAGAGGTCGAACAGATGAAACTGTTCGAGGACATGGTCGCCTATCAGGAAGAGGTCCGTGACCCTACCCGCGTGGCAGAGGTGCTGACCCGCGTGATCGCGCAGGCCAAGCGCGCCAGCGGACCGGCGCAACTGAACATCCCTCGCGATTTCTGGACCCAAGTGATCGACATCGAGATCCCCGAGCCGATCGACTTTGAACGCTCCTCCGGCGGTGAGAACTCTGTCGCGCAGGCGGCGGCGTTGTTGTCCGAGGCAAAGAACCCGGTGATCCTGAACGGCGCGGGCGTGGTACTGTCAGCGGGCGGAATCGCGGCGTCGATGGCGCTGGCCGAACGACTGGATGCGCCGGTCTGCGTCGGTTACCAGCACAACGACGCCTTCCCCGGCGGACACCCGCTGTTCGCCGGGCCGCTGGGCTACAACGGTTCCAAGGCGGCGATGGACCTGATCAAGGACGCCGATGTGGTGCTGGCGCTGGGCACCCGGCTCAACCCGTTTTCGACCCTGCCGGGATATGGCATGGACTATTGGCCGAACGACGCAAAGGTCATTCAGGTCGACATCAACCCGGACCGCATCGGCCTGACCAAAAAGGTCAGCGTCGGCATCGTGGGGGACGCGGCCAAGGTGGCGCGCGGCATCCTTGGGCAACTGTCCGATACGGCGGGCGATGCGGGCCGCGCCGATCGCAAGGCCAAGATTGCAGAGACAAAGTCGCGCTGGGCGCAGCAACTGACAGAGATGACCCATGAGGACGACGATCCCGGCACCACATGGAACCAGCGCGCTCGCGCCGACAAACCCGACTGGATGAGCCCCCGCATGGCATGGCGCGCCATCCAGAGCGCGCTGCCGCGCGAGGCGATCATCAGCTCGGACATCGGCAACAACTGCGCCATCGGCAACGCCTACCCGTCGTTTGACGAGGGCCGCAAATACCTTGCACCCGGCCTCTTTGGCCCCTGCGGCTATGGTCTTCCCTCTATTGTCGGGGCCAAGATCGGCTGCCCGGACGTGCCGGTGGTGGGCTTTGCCGGAGACGGTGCATTCGGCATTGCGGTCAATGAGTTGACAGCCATCGGGCGCGGGGATTGGCCCGCGATCACGCAGGTGGTGTTCCGCAACTACCAATGGGGCGCGGAAAAGCGGAACTCGACCCTCTGGTTCGACGACAACTTTGTCGGCACCGAACTGGATGAACAGGTCAGCTATGCCGGGATCGCCAAGGCTTGCGGTCTGAAAGGTGTCGTCACGCGCACGATGGACGAACTGACGGAGGCGCTGAACACTGCGATCAAGGAGCAGATGGAGCACGGCACAACCACCCTGATCGAGGCGATGATCAATCAGGAACTGGGAGAGCCGTTCCGCCGCGACGCGATGAAGAAACCGGTCTCTGTCGCAGGCATCAATGCCGCCGATATGGTTCCGCAACAGCCTGCGAAAGCTGCGGAATAATCCATGAGTGACCCGACGTGTGGTGACGTCCTTGTCCTGAACGTCGGGTCGTCATCGATCAAATGCGCGGTCTTTGACAGCGCCCTGCATGAGGTGTTGCGCGGCGGGGTCGAGGGGCTGGGGCCGCAGGCGACACTGCGCCTTGGCGTGCTGCGCAAGGAGGTCGAGGCACGCGACCATCGCGCGGCTCTGGCGGTGCTGCTAGAGGCGCTGGATGCGCAGGGCGTGCTGCTGGGCAACCTGCGCGTGGTGGGGCACCGTGTGGTGCATGGCGGTCCCCGCCTGACACAGCCGGTGCGGATCACGCCGCAGGTCCGGGACGAGATTGCCCTTTGCACGCCGCTGGCCCCCTTGCACAACCCCCACCATCTTGCCGCTATGGACGCGCTGGCCGCCTTGGCCCCCGACCTGCCGCAGGTGGCCTGTTTCGACACCGGATTTCACGCGACCAATCCAGAGGTCGCGCTGCGCTATGCCTTGCCGCCGGAACTGGCCGAGGATGGACTGCGGCGCTATGGGTTTCACGGCCTCAGCTATGCCGGTCTGGTGGAGCGGCTGCAAAGGCTCGACGGTGCGCTACCCGACCGCGTGCTGGCGTTTCACCTTGGCAACGGGGCCTCTGCCTGCGCCATTCGCGGCGGGCAAAGCGTGGCAACGACGATGGGCTATTCGCCCACTGACGGGCTGACCATGGGCACACGGTCCGGCAGTATCGACCCCAGTGTCGTGCTTCGGCTGGCCGAGGAACGTGGGATAGACGGCGCGCGCCACCTGCTGGACCACGGGTCCGGGCTGACGGGCCTTTCGGGCGGCGTGTCCGACATGCGCACGCTAGAGGCCCGTGACGATCCCGCCAGCCGGTTTGCCATCGCCCATTTCATCTACTGGGCGCGCCGCCATGCGGGCAGCCTGATCGCCGCGATGGAAGGGCTGGATGCCGTTGTCTTCACCGGCGGCATTGGCGAAAATTCGGCCACGATCCGCGCCGGTATCCTTGATGGCCTTACATGGGCCGGTGCGCGCTATGACCCGGCCAAGAACGCGCGGCACGCCCCGCGCCTGCACGACGACGGCGCGCAGGTCACGGCTTGGGTTCTGCCCGCCGAAGAGGAACGCGTGATTGCACAGGCCGCGCGCGACCTGGTGGTCATGGCATGACCGATCAGCCCAGCGCCAGCGTCACCGCCGTGGCGGTGACAATGTCGTCCACGGTGGTGCCGCGCGACAGGTCGCAGACCGGGCGACGGAATCCCTGCAGGATCGGCCCCAACGCCTGCGCCCCGGCCAATTCCTGCGTCAGCTTGTACGCGATATTGCCGGAATCGAGGTCCGGAAAGACCAGCACATTGGCATCCCCCGCGCCCAACCCCTTTTTCGCGGCAATCACCGGGTTCAACGCCGCGTCCGCCTGCACGGGGCCGGGAAATCCGGTGATCTCTGCCGCGCGGCGCACCCGGTCGACGCTGTCCCCCGCGCCGCTGGTCCCGGTGGAAAACGACAGCAGCGCCACCTGCGCCCTGCCCAACAGCGCCTTAGCCGTGGCCTCTGAGGCCAGCGCAATCGCGGCCAGCCCGTCAGCATCCGGGGCGACGTTCACCGCGCAATCGGCAAAGATCAATTCGCGCCCATCCGGCAGGATCATCAAGAAAAACGACGACGGCAGCGAAACCCCCTCCGCCAGACCGATCCCGATGGCGGCTGCTTCGATCACCCGCCGCGTGGGCGCGTCGGCCCCCGCCACCATGGCCTCTGCCTCCCCCGCCGCGACCATGGCGGCGGCGCGGTACAGCGGCCGCTCCAGCATCCGCCGCGCCACGGGTTCCTTGAGGCCGCGCCCCTCGACCAGCGCGGCAACCATCGCCTCTGTCGAGTCGATCAACCCGACCGGGTCGGCCAGTCCTTCGGCCTTCAGGCGTGCGCAGGCCTCTGCCACGCGCGCCTCAGCCATCTCGGGAAAAACCACGCGGGCGCGCCGCGCCTTTGCCTGTTCATATACGCGGTCCAAAACACCCATGTGCGGCCCTCTCCCTCTCCCCGTTCCGGTGACAGTGCCGGACCAATGGGGCAATGATCAAGCAGAAGGGGCCGGCATACCAACCGCCCGGATTTTCGCCGCTATTTGGGAAATTGACTTTGGTTTTTTGCAGAAACCGAAACGGATCGGGCGATACTTGCAGATCGGCGGAATTGATATACGAATGATGTATGATCCGGTGCGCGACAGTCCGGAGCCCGATGGGAGGGGACATGAGAGCGGACATGACGCAGCCTAAGGTTGACACATCCCCCAAGGTTTCGGACGAGATCCGCAAGACCACCTGCTACATGTGCGCCTGCCGCTGCGGCATCAACGTGCACATGAAAGGCGGCAAGGTCGCCTATATCGAGGGCAACCGCGATCACCCGATCAACAAGGGCGTTCTCTGCGCCAAGGGCAGCGCGGGCATCATGCAGCACAACGCGCCCTCACGCCTGCGCGCCCCGCTGAAACGCACCGGCCCGCGCGGGTCCGGCCAGTTTGAGGAAATCAGCTGGGATGAGGCGCTGGAAACCGCCGTCTCATGGCTGAAACCGCTGCGCGAGACCGCCCCGGAAAAGCTGGCCTTTTTCACCGGGCGCGACCAATCGCAAAGCTTCACCGGCTGGTGGGCGCAAAACTACGGCACGCCGAACTTTGCCGCGCATGGCGGGTTCTGCTCGGTCAATATGGCCACGGCGGGCATCTACACCATGGGCGGCGCGTTCTGGGAATTCGGATCGCCGGATTGGGAACACGCCAAGCTGTTCCTGCTGTTCGGCGTGGCCGAGGATCACGACAGCAACCCGATCAAGATGGGTATCGGCAGACTCAAGGCGCGCGGGGCCAAGATCGTCGGCGTGAATCCGATCCGCTCGGGCTATAATGCGGTCGCCGACGACTGGATCGGGATCACGCCCGGCACAGACGGGCTGTTGATCCTGTCGCTGATCCACTGCTTGCTGAAAGCGGGTAAGATCGACCTCGACTACCTCGCGCAGTTCACCAACGCGCCGGTGCTGCTGAACAGCGATCCCAAATCGCCCGACTTCGGCCTGTTCCTGCGCGATGAGGACGGCAAGCCGCAGGTGATCGACCGCCCGACCGGCAAGCTGACCGCATGGGACACCCCCGGCGTGCGTCCTGACCTGACCGGCCACATCCGCCGTGCCGGAGTCACGCATACCTCTGTGATGCACCTGATCGCCGACCGCTATCTGTCAGACGACTACGCGCCAGAGGCGGTGGCAGACCGCTGCGGCCTGACGCCCGACCGTATTCGCGCGCTGGCGGCCGAACTGGCCCGCGTCGCCTTTGACGAGGCGATTACCCTCGACCAGCCGTGGACCGACTTCCGCGGTGAACGGCATGAGACAATGATCGGACGCCCGGTGGCGATCCACGCCATGCGCGGCATCTCTGCCCATGCCAACGGGTTCCAGACGGCGCGCGCGCTGCATGTGCTGCAAATCCTGCTGGGCGCGGTCGAAACGCCGGGCGGGATGCGCTTTAAACCGCCCTACCCAAAACCGTCCGAGGCGCACCCCCGCCCGCACGCCAAGGCAACGCCCGGAAAGCCCCTGAACGGTCCACACCTTGGCTATCCACTCGGACCACAGGATCTGGCGCTGGACGCCGATGGCAACCCGTTACGCATCGACAAGGCGTTCACTTGGGAAAACCCCATGTCCGCGCATGGGCTGATGCATATGGTCATCTCCAACGCCCACGCGGGCGACCCCTACAAGATCGACACGCTGTTCCTGTATATGGCGAATATGGCGTGGAATTCCTCGATGAATTCCAGCGGCGTGATGGAGATGCTGACCGACACGGATGAGAACGGCGATTACGTCATCCCGAACATTATCTACTCGGATGCCTATTCGTCGGAAATGGTCGCTTACGCCGACCTGATCCTGCCCGACACCACCTACCTTGAACGGCACGACTGTATCTCGCTGCTGGATCGCCCGATCTCGGAACCCGACGCCGCCGCCGATGCAATCCGCTGGCCGGTGGTGGAACCGGACCGCAACGTGCGCGGCTTTCAATCGGTCCTCTTGGACCTCGGCGCGCGACTTGGCCTGCCCGGCATGGTCGACGACACCGGCGCGCCGAAATACGCCGACTACGCCGACTACATCATAAACCACGAACGCAAACCGGGCATCGGCCCGCTTGCGGGCTGGCGAATGTCGGACAGCGGCCTGACCCACGGGCGCGGCGCGCCCAACGCGGCGCAGATCGACAGCTACATCGCAAACGGCGGTTTCAACGCGATCCATATCCCCGAAGAGGCGCAGTATTACAAACCGTGGAACAGCGCCTATCAGGACTGGGCTGTGAAAACCGGCCTTTTCGATGCAGCAACCCCCTACATCTTCCAGATCTACGTCGAACCCCTGCGCCGCTTCCAACGCGCCGGAGAGGGCAAGGGCGACATCCTGCCCCCTGAACACCTGCGCGCGCAGATCGCCCATAAACTCGATCCGCTGCCAATCTGGTATGCGCCAGATACCGACGACCCCGACAGCTACCCGGTCCACGCGCTCACCCAACGCCCGATGGCCATGTACCACAGCTGGGGCAGCCAGAACGCGTGGCTGCGGCAACTGCACGGTTGCAACCCGATGTACCTGCCCACTCGGCTGATGCGTGACCATGACCTAAAGGATGGCGATTGGGCACGCATCTCCTCGCCGCACGGCGACATCACCGTGCCTGTGGCGGAAATGGCCGCGCTCAACCCGGATACGATCTGGACATGGAATGCTATCGGCAAACGCAAAGGCGCATGGGCGCTGAAACCAGACTCGCCTGAGGCGACCAAAGGCTTCCTTCTCAACCACATCATCCACGAACTTCTGCCACCCAAAGGCGATGGCCTGAGGTGGTCCAACTCTGACCCGGTCACCGGGCAGGCCGCGTGGTTCGACCTGCGCGTTCGCATCGAAAAAACCGCCCCTCCGACAGAGGCACAACCCGCCTTCGACGCACTCACTTCGCCCGTTGGCCAAGGCGCGGATCAACTGGCATGGAAGACACCGTCCTGATGTTTCTTCTGTCCCAAAATATCCCGGGGGAGTCGACCGCAGGAAGACGGGGGCAGCGCCCCCTCATACTAAAACCTGTGCCGCGTCAGCGGCTCCGCTGGATCACCGGGGGCAAGCAATGACCAACCTTCCCGAAACCACCGACCGCAAACTCGGCCTCGTGATCGATCTGGATACCTGTGTCGGCTGCCATGCCTGCGTGATCTCCTGCAAGGGCTGGAACACCGAAAACTACGGCGCGCCCCTGTCGGATCAGCAGCCCTATGGCGCGGACCCCTCGGGCACCTTCCTCAACCGCGTCCACAGCTATGAGGTGCAGCCCGAAGACGCTCCCGCCCAGTTGATCCACTTCCCCAAATCCTGCCTGCATTGTGAGGACGCGCCTTGTGTCACCGTCTGTCCGACGGGTGCCAGCTACAAACGCACCGAGGACGGCATCGTTTTGGTGAATGAGAGTGACTGCATCGGCTGCGGGCTCTGTGCATGGGCCTGCCCATACGGCGCGCGGGAACTGGATCTGGCCGCAGGCGTCATGAAAAAATGCACCCTCTGTGTCGACCGCATCTACAATGAAAACCTGCCAGAGGAGGACCGCACCCCGGCCTGCGTGCGCACCTGCCCGGCAGGCGCGCGGCATTTCGGCGATCTGGGCGATCCCGACAGCGCCGTGAGCCAATTGGTTGCCGAACGGGGCGGCATGGACCTGATGCCCGAACAAGGCACCAAACCCGTCAACAAATACCTGCCACCGCGCCCCAAGGACACCTGGCAAGGAGAGGTCGACGTGCTGGCCCCCTTCCTTGCGCCAGTGGCCGAAGAGCCAAAGGGCTTTCTCGCGTGGATCGACAAGACGCTGGAGAAACTCTGATGCATCCGGCACCCTCCATCATTGCCTTCACCACCTTGTCCGGCCTCGGCCTTGGCCTGCTGTTCTGGCTGGGGATCGACCTGACAGCGCCCACCGGCTGGGTCGCCTTTGCCTTTTTTCTGATCGGCTACCTGTTGGCGGTGGGCGGGCTGATGGCCTCGGCCCTGCACCTTGGCCGCCCCGAACGTGCGCTCAAGGCGTTTACCCAGTGGCGGTCAAGCTGGCTCTCGCGTGAGGCATGGATGGCGGTCGCGGCGCTGACCGTCATGGGGGTCTACGCCGCGCTGCTGGTGTTCTTCGGCCTTCAGATCACTGCTCTGGGTTGGCTGGGCGCGGCGCTCTGTCTGGCCACCGTGTTCACCACCTCGATGATCTATACCCAGCTCAAAACCGTGCCGCGCTGGCACCATTGGTCGACGCCGGTGCTGTTCCAGCTTTACGCGCTGGGTGGCGGCGCGCTGCTGTCGGGCCGTGTCACCACCGGCCTTGTTCTGATCGGTCTGGCGGCGCTGGCGCAGGCGGGCTGGTGGCTGGCGGGGGATCAACGGCTGGCGGCCTCCGGCACAACGATCGAGAGCGCCACGGGCCTCGGCCACATCGGCAAGGTCCGCGCCTTTGAACCGCCGCACACCGGCTCTAACTACCTGCTGCGCGAGATGGTCTTTGTCGTCGGGCGCAAGCATGGGCAAAAACTGCGCCTGATTGCGCTGGTCCTGATGGCGGTCTTGCCTGCAATCCTGTTGCTGCTGCCCTTCGGGCATCTGCTGGCCGTGGTCGCGGTGCTGTCCCACGTGGCGGGCGTTCTGGTGTCGCGCTGGCTGTTCTTTGCACAGGCGGAACATGTGGTCGGGCTGTATTACGGCAAACGCTGACCGCGCTATTTCGACCGGCTGAACAGCCCCCTGATGCGGTCGCCGCCCTCATCCAGCTTGTCTCCTGCCGATTCCAGCACCGGGTCCACCCGGTTGGACCAGAACCGCCGCCAGCGTACCCGCAGCGCCCAGAACAGCGCCACAAGCGCGCCCAGAAGAATGATGTTCAGCCACGGGATGATCGTCACGTCCGGCCCGTCCACCGCGCGGATCGACACCGCGTTGGGGTAGATCGAGATAAATTCGTTGCGCCAGCCATAGTGCCGGATGACCGCCCATTTCGGATTGTCCGAGGTCGACCGCAGGTCCGCCGCCTCTGCCTGCAGGTTCGAGGTGTCGAACTTGAAATAGGGCGGCCAGCCCCATCCGGTGTCCTCGTTCCGATAGACCATGATCGAATCGTTGGCGCGCCGGGTCTGGATAAAGAACACGTCGCGCGGGGCCAGAGGATCGTCGCCGGTATCGGCCTGTGTCCAGAACCAGCGGTTCTCACCCGGATTCACGCGGGTTTCATAGGTATCGGTGATCCGCACCACGTCATGTTGCGGCAGCGTGTAGTGCAAAAACCCCGCCACAAGCGTCCAGAACAGAACGATCAGGGTCCATTTCACGTATTTCATGCGTGCGGCGCCTCTTAGTTGAAGTTGGTCAGATACACGATGAGGGTCACAAGGCAAAGAGGCACGATGTAGACCAGCAGCACAAGCATCCGATGCCGCCGCTTGTCGTGGTCTTCCAGACCGTCGCGCACGTAATCGTCCTGACTTCGGGTCTCGGACGGGTCGGCGGCCCAGTCGATTTCCAGCAGATCGCGCCGCCGCGACCTCAGGTAGAACCACAGTGATCCATAGACCACCGTAAGCACGACCGCCGCCATGATCAGGAACCGCGCCAGTGCGAACATGCCCCACCTCCTGTTATTGACGTGATACGGGTGGCGGCAAAAATCAACGGGGAATGCGGCGAAAGCCGTACAGCACGGCAGACTGGCGCAGACGGGTCACCAGACGGCGGTCTTCCAGCGGCGCGGCGCGGTGGTGACCACCAGCAACAGGATCGGTGCCCAGATCAACGCGGCACGGCCCCCCAGCCGCAGGAAATGCCCCGCAGAGGCGGTGGGCGCATCCCCCAGCAGCGTCAGAATCCGCGCGTCCTCTTGAACATACAGCAGGGCAAACCCGGCCGAGGCCAGCCCCCAGCACAGCAGCGCCGAGACCAGCGCCATCGCGGCAAGGCCAACCAGGGATTCCGGCACCAAAACCTCGACCCCGCGGGCGACAAGGACGGCCAGCAGCATCAGGCCCAAGGCGGGCAAAAGGAGATCTGCGATCATATTCTGAAGCATGGGGGCTGAATGCCGCCAATTCAACGGCAAGGCGATACCCGACCTTGCCTGAGTGCTGGCGTGTCTGACAGGATGGCCGGAGACATTCCAAGTAAGGAGATTTCCATGACCCGTGTTTTTGCCGTTCTGATGCTGTCCACGTTGGCCCTGCCAGCGCAGGCCGACGATGTGTCCGACCTGATGGAATCCGCGCTCAAGGCCTATCAGGATGGCGACATCCAATACGCCCTTGATGAGCTGGACATGGCGCGCCGCGCGCTGCTGGACATGAAGATCGCCAGCCTTGGCAGTTTTCTGCCCGAGGCCCCCGAGGGCTGGACCCGCGAGGTCAACACCGAGATGAGCACCGGGCTGGCGATGATGGGTGGCGGTGTCGGCGCAGAGGCCACCTATACCGACGCGGGCGGCGCGCGAGTCAAGATCACGCTGATGGCGGACAATCCGATGGTGATGAGCATGTCGGGCATGATCGCCAATGCCGCCGTCATGGGTATGAAGACAGAGCGCATCCAGCGTCAGAAATTCGCCATTCAGGACAAGCAGATGATGGCCTTGGTGGCGAACCGTATCCTAGTGCAGACCGACGGCGACCCGGACCAGACACGGCCCCTGCTGGAGGCGATGGACTTCGCCGACATGGCGAATTTCGGTCTGTAACTTTGGGCTTTCGTCGGCGCGGCCGGTGGCGGTGGGTTGAAAACCCACCCTACACCCGCCCGCGCCGACGGTGGCGGACCTAGCCGACCACGTTGAAATCCGGTCCGTAGGGGTAGCCGGTGATGTTTTCGTTGCCGTCTTCGGTGATGATCAGGATGTCGTGTTCGCGGTAGCCGCCCGCGCCGGGCGCACCCTCTGGGATTGTCAGCATCGGCTCCATGCTGATCACCATGCCCGGTTCCAGAACCGTGTCGATATCCTCGCGCAGCTCCAGACCCGCCTCGCGCCCATAGTAATGCGACAGGATGCCAAAGCTGTGGCCGTAGCCAAAGGTGCGGTATTGCAGCAGGTCACGTTCCGCGAAGAATGTGTTGATCTGCTCTGTCACCTCGGCACAGGACACGCCCGGTTTCAGCAGGCTCATGCCGTATTCATGAGCGGCCACATTGGCCTCCCATATCGCACGGCTGGCACCATCGACCTCTTGCACAAACAGCGTGCGTTCCAGCGCGGTGTAATAGCCAGAGATCATCGGGAAGGTGTTGAGGCTGAGGATATCTCCGCGCTGCAATTGGCGGGACGTGACCGGATTGTGCGCGCCATCAGTGTTGATACCGGACTGGAACCAGACCCATGTGTCGCGGTATTCGGCCTCGGGAAAGCGTGTGGCGATTTCCAGTTCCATCGCGTCACGGCCCGCCATGGCCACGTCGATTTCCCGCACGCCGGGTTTGATCGCCTCGCGGATCGCGTACCCCCCCACATCGGCCACCTGCGCGCCGTGGCGGATCAGGTCGATCTCGGCGGCGGATTTGTGCATCCGCTGGCGCATGGTGGCGGGGGCCACGTCGATTGCGCGGGTGGGGCGCAAGAAGTCATCCATCAGCGCCTTTTGCGCCAACGTCATGTGATCGGCCTCATATCCCAGCGCCTTGTCCGGGCCGGTGACAGAGGCAATCGCCCGCCAGTAATTGTTCCGCTCCCAGTCGGTGTAGGTGATGTTATCCCCGTGCCCGCGCCGCCACGGCTGCGCCGCGTCGATGCCAGCGCTGATGGTCACGCTGTCGGTGGGCGTCACGACAAGGGCGTAGGGACGGCCAAAGGCGCAATAGAGAAAGCCCGAGAAATAGGCGATGTTGTGCATCGAGGTCAGCACAACCGCATCCAGCCCCGATTGTGCCAAAGTCTGGCGCAGGCCCGTCAGCCGGGCGTCATACTCTTGCGGCGTGAAGGGGAGAACACGCTGCCCCTGATGAAAGCGGTGGAATTGCGGACGGTGCATGATGATCCTCCTGAGGCGCGGCAAATCTTTCCTCGCCGCGCTGGCAAAGTTAGATCCCGGCGTTCAGGACGGAATAGGGGCGCACAAGTGGCGACGCCATCGCCGGCCCCCGCGCAGAATGTCGGGATGCGGGCAGGCGCGCAAGTCTGTCAGCGGCGCGCGGGCGTCGTTTTCAGGAGCGAGGGGCCAGCCCCTCGCGCTCCCCGGGATATTTTCAGACAGAAGAAATTGATGAAAAAGAAAAGATCTGTCGGTTGCCGGGGGGCGGGTCTAGCTGCCCGCTGTCCTGAGCCAGATCTTGTAGTGCAGAACCGCCCCGTCCCGGCGCGCCCAGCCCAATTTCCGTTGCAAGAGCGCATAGGCCCGTTGCGGATCGCGGTGGTCGTCCCAGTTTTGACCCTCGGGGTCGTCGCCCAGGATTTCCCAGGACACGTCACGGGGCGGTTCCCGAAAGCGGGGGGCGATGGCCTCCATCATATGGACGCCCTCGCCGAATTTCAGCGCGTAGCGGGCCAGCGCATCGGCCTGCGCCGCCTTGAGCCAGGGCGATCCTTCGCCTTGGCGGGCGTCCTCGCGCCATGCCGCAAGATCGCGTTGCGACGGGCCGGTATCGGGCGCGAGGAGGCCGTTCATCACACGCTCATGCAGATGTATTTCATCTCAAGGTAGTCCTCTATGCCGTGGTGGCTGCCTTCGCGGCCAAGGCCGGATTGCTTGACGCCACCAAAGGGCGCGACCTCGGTCGAGATGATGCCGGTGTTCACCCCGACGATGCCGTATTCCAGCGCCTCGGCCACTTTGTAGACGCGGCTGAGGTCGCGGGCGTAGAAATAGGAGGCAAGGCCAAAGATGGTGTCATTGGCCATCCCGATCACTTCGTCCTCATCCTTGAACCGGAACAGCGGTGCCATCGGGCCAAAGGTTTCTTCCTGTGCGACCTTCATGTCCTGCGTGACGCCGGTCAGAATGGCGGGCGTGATGAAGGTGCCCTCCTGAACCTCGCCGCCGCACAGCAGGGTGCCGCCATGTGTGGTCACATCGGCGATATGCTCGCGCACCTTGTCGACAGCGCCCTGATTGATCAGCGGCCCCAGATCGGTGCCCGCCTCCAGCCCGTCGCCAACCTTAAGCTTGCCCACCGCCGCCGCCAGTTTCTCGGCGAAGGCGTCATAGACGCCGTCCTGCACGTAGATCCGGTTGGCGCAGACGCAGGTCTGGCCGTTGTTGCGGAACTTGCACAGGATCGCACCTTCGACGGCGGCATCCAGATCGGCGTCGTCAAACACGATGAAGGGCGCGTTGCCGCCCAGTTCCATCGAGCATTTCATCACCTGATCGGCGGCTTGCTTCAGCAGGATGCGCCCGACCTCGGTCGAGCCGGTGAAGGTCAGTTTGCGGACCTTGGGGTTCTCGCAGAATTCCTTGCCCACATCAGACGAGCGAGACGAGGTTACGATGTTGAACACCCCTGCCGGGATGCCCGCACGGTCTGCCAGTACGGCCAGCGCGGTGGCCGACAGCGGGGTTTCAGCGGCCGGGCGACCGACAAAGGCACAGCCTGCCGCCAGCGCCGGGGCGGCCTTGCGGGTGATCATCGCGGTCGGAAAATTCCACGGCGTGATGCTGGCGGCCACGCCGATGGGCTGTTTCAACACGGTGATGCGTTTGTCGCGCTGGTGGCCGGGGATTGTCTCACCGTAGATGCGCTTGGCCTCTTCGCCGAAGAATTCGACAAAGCTGGCGCCATAGGCGATCTCACCCTTGGCCTCGGCCAGCGGTTTGCCCTGTTCGGCGGTCATGATGGTGCCAAGGTCGTCCTGGTTTTCCATCATCAGGTCGAACCATTTGCGCAGGACAGCGGCGCGTTCCTTGCCGGTCCACTTGGCCCAGTCCTTTTGTGCAGCATAGGCAGCGTCCACGGCGCGCGCCACGTCCTCGCGGCTGAGGTCCGCGACCTCGGCGATCACGTCGCCGCGCGCCGGGTTGGTGACGTCAAAAGTGGCATCGCCGTTCATCCATGTGCCGTTGACGTAGGCACGTGGCTCCAGCAGGCTGGGGTCCTTCAGAAGGCTCTTGAGATTGGTCGCATCGTCGCGCATTCGATTAATCCTCCGTGCAGGTCTTGCCCAAGGCAAAACACCCGTTGCAGAGGAAGTATAGGGCCAAAATGGAGAAAGTGATGGACCTGACAGACGCCTACGCCAATGCGGCCCATATCCCGGGTAGTGACGCCTATCCCCCGCGCTGGGCCGCCGCCGCCGAGACCTATCGCAAGCGGCTGTCGGTCGCGGGACGGGCGCGTCTTGGGCTGATGTACGGTCATGGAACGCGCTGCGCGCTGGATTTGTTCCTTCCGGATGCGACTCCGAAGGGGGTCGTGGTCTTTGTGCATGGTGGGTACTGGCTGCGCTTTGACCGGTCCAGCTGGTCCCATCTGGCCGAAGGCGCGCGGGCGCAGGGCTGGGCGGTGGCGATGCCGTCTTATGACCTCTGCCCGAGGGTGCGCATTTCCGACATCACCCGGCAGGTCGCCAGTGCCGTGACCGTGGCGGCGTCTGAGATACCGGGGCCGGTGCGGCTGACCGGGCATTCGGCGGGCGGGCATCTGGTGGCGCGCATGGCATCGGCGCTGGAGCCGGATGTGGCCGCGCGTCTGGCCCATATCCTGCCGATCTCGCCGCTGTCGGACCTGCGGCCCCTGATGCAAACCGCGATGAACGCGGACCTGCGCATCGACGCCGCAGAGGCCCGGGCCGAAAGCCCGATCTTCTCGCCGCCGCCTGCCTGTCCGGTGACGGTCTGGGTCGGGGCCGACGAACGCCCCGCCTTGCTGGATCAGGCGCGTAAACTGTCCAAGGTCTGGGAGAGCGGGCTGGTGATGGAGGCAGACAAACATCATTTCGATGTGATCGACGCGCTGGCAGACCCCAACAGTAAGATGGTGGCGCGGCTGTTGTCCGACTGAGCCGCCTGTGGCGCGGTAGGATTGAGTATTTGGACCAAGAAGAAGCGCAAAGACAGGCGCAGATTTCGGCGGCGCGGTGAATACGCGAAAAAACTTGGTAAGGTATCCAAGGATTGCGGATCGGGGCGCGTCTCACTCATGTGATGCGCATGGAAGTCAGCGACGAATCCCTTGCCCGCGCGGCAGCAGACGGTGACCGGCAGGCCTTTGCCCTGCTGGTGGGCCGCGTCTATGACCGTGTCTATGGCTACGCGGTAAAGCTCACCGGCAGCCGGACAGAGGCAGAGGATCTGGCGCAGGACATCTGCGCCGCCTTGCCGGCCAAGCTGCAAAGCTATCGGGGTGAGGCCAAGCTGACCACATGGCTCTATCGCATCACGGTGAATGCCGCCCGGGACCGGTTCCGGCGCCACAGCACCCATGCCCGCGCCGCTGATGGCTGGGGCGACTGGGAACTGGCGCGCCGGGCCGAAATCTCGGAAACGGCAGAGCGGGTGGATTGGTTGATGGAGGCGATGAAAAGCCTCACGGTCGATCTGCGCGAAACCGTGGCGCTGGTTCTGGATGGGGTGACCCATGCAGAGGCGGCGCAGATCCTTGAGGTGTCCGAGGGGACCGTCAGCTGGCGGATCTCGGAGGCCAAGAAGAAACTGAAGGCGATGCAGGAGGCCGAGGCATGAGCGACGATCTGGACGATCTCAAGCGCGCATTCGACGCGGGCCTGCCCGGCCCCGACCCGGACAAGCGTGCCGCCGCCATTGCGCTGGCGATGAAAAATTTCGACCGTGCCCAAGAAACCGCCGATCTGGCGCGTCAGACCTCTGAGCCCACCGAGAAGGCGGGCATTTTCAGAGGAGCCAAAATGATGTTTGCCAAGATTTCAAACCGCGGACTTCTGACCGCAACCACGGCCATTGCTGCCGTCGCCATGGTGGCGTTGATCCCGGTATTGCAGGACAGCCAGCCGCCAGAGATTGGCCTGATCCCGGCCAGTAAGCCCGAGGTCACGCCGAAAGCCAAACCGGTCGTCAAACCTGTCGTCACGCCGGATGCCAAACCCGATGCTGCCCTCGATACCGTCATCGCCGCCGAGATCGTAGAGGAATTGAGCGATGACCTCGCCTTGGACGCCCCGGTTGCCTTGCCCGGTCGGACCGATGGCTATGCGCTGCCTAAGGGTCGTGAGGCCAAGATCGGCCGCCCGATGATGGCCCCCTCGCCGCAACCCGCGCCGCCCGCAGGCGACATGCGCCTGCGCTCGCTGGGGCCGACCTCGCTTGGCGCGGGCTCTGTCGTGATGGAAGGCGGCCCCCGGCTGGACCTGTCGCACAGTGCACCCAGCCCGATGCCGATGCCGTTTCCCGCCGATCCCATGATCATCGCGCCCGAACCCAACACAGAGGCCTTTCCGGAGGCAGAGGACAACCCGATCAAGGTCACCGCAGAGGCCCCGGTTTCGACCTTTTCCATCGACGTGGACACCGCGTCGTGGTCGATGATCCGCAACTCGCTCAGCCGGGGCATGCTGCCGCCCGAAGGCGCCGTGCGGATCGAGGAGATGGTGAACTACTTCTCCTACGACTACCCCGCGCCAGAGGGCGACGCGCCTTTCGCCACCCATGTCGGCGTGACCGACAGCCCGTGGATCGAGGGCACGCAGATTGTCCACATCGGCCTGCAAGGCATGTTGCCGGACACCCGTCCGCCGATGAACCTTGTATTCCTGATCGACACTTCCGGGTCGATGAACAACCCGACCAAACTGCCGCTGCTCAAGCAGAGCTTTCGGCTGATGCTGGGCCAGTTGGGGGAAAACGACACCATCGCCATTGTCACCTATGCCGGCAGCGCCGGTCTGGCGCTGGAGCCGACCAAGGCGACGGAACGCGACACCATCCTTGCCGCGCTGGAGTCGATGCACGCAGGTGGGTCGACTGCCGGGCAGGCCGGTCTGCAACAGGCCTATGCCACCGCCGCCAAGATGGCAAAGGACGGCGAAGAGGGGGCCGTCAGCCGCGTGATCCTTGCCACCGACGGCGATTTTAACGTCGGCATCAGCGATCCCGACGCGCTCAAGGATTTCATCGCCGATAAGCGCGATGAGGGCACCTATCTGTCGGTGCTGGGCTTTGGCCGGGGCAATCTGGACGACGCCACTATGCAGGCGCTGGCACAGACCGGCAACGGCATCGCGTCCTACATCGACACGCTGGCCGAGGCGCAAAAAGTGCTGGTGGACCAGTTGACCGGCGCGCTGGTGCCCATCGCCAATGACGTCAAGATTCAGGTCGAATGGAACCCGGCGCTGGTCGCCGAATACCGCCTGATCGGCTATGAAACCCGTGCGCTGAAGCGTGAGGATTTCAACAACGACAAGGTCGACGCCGGTGAGATCGGCGCAGGCCATCAGGTGACGGCGATCTATGCGATCACGCCGGTGGGCTCGCCCGCCCGCATGACTGACCCCCTGCGCTATGCCGCTGGCGACGCAGAGCCGATACCGGATGAGACCGGCGAACTGGGCTTTCTCCGCCTGCGCTACAAAACGCCGGGTGAGGACACCAGCAAGCTGATCGAAACCCCGATCAAGGCGGATGCCGCCCCGCTCTCCGAAGGCAACTGGGCGCTGGCCATCGCCGGTTTTGGCCAGATCCTGCGCGGTTCTGACCTGATCGGCGACTGGAGCATGGGCGACGCCATCGCATTGGCACAGGCCTCCAAGGGCGATGACCCCTTTGGCTATCGCCAAGAGGCGATCACCCTGATGCGCCTGACCGAAAGCCTGAAAAAGTGATCCACGCGCCCCGGGCTAGACCCGGGGCCTCACCCCCCCGTCACCTTTTAACCTTTCCGTCACATCTCCGTCACGCCCCTGTTACGTCCCGGCGTCACTGCCCCGAGTATTCACAAACTGGGGGACCCCATGCTTTTCCGCACCCTTTGCCTGACTTCGGCGCTGGCTCTGACCGCCGGCACCGCGATGGCAGACATGAACTTCAACCGCATCGCCTCGTTCGCGACCTACCTGAACATGGCTGATGGCGAAGACACCGCCCGCGAAACCTCGGCCGAGATCATCGCCGCCACCGCGGACGGCATGACGCTGGTCTACACCGACAGCCCGCTGGGCGTTCTGGGGCGCATCGACATCACCGACCCCGCCAACCCGGCCCCACTGGGCAACGTGGCGCTGAAGGGTGAGCCGACCGCCGTGGGCATCGTCGGCAGCACAGCCTATGTCGGCGTGAACACCTCGGACAGCTACACCGACCCCAAGGGCCACCTTGCCGTGGTCGACGTGCTGACCGGCGATATCACCGCCACCTGCGACCTCGGCGGCCAGCCGGATTCGGTCGCCGTGTCCAAGGACGGCACCCGCATCTCCATCGCGATCGAGAATGAGCGCGACGAAGACCTTGGCGATGGCCGCGTCGGCCAACTGCCCGCCGGTTTCCTTGTGATTGGTGAAATCAAGGACGGCGCGCTTGCCTGTGACGACCTCAAGACCATCGCCATGACCGGCCTCGCCGACATCGCCCCCGAAGACCCCGAACCCGAATTCGTCGACATCAACGCGCTGGGTGAAACCATCGTCACGATGCAGGAAAACAACCACCTTGTCGTGGTTGCCGCTGACGGGTCCATCCTCAACCACTTCTCCGCCGGTGCCGTCGACCTCGACCGGATCGACACGCTGGACGAACGCGGCGCGCTGAACTTTGACAAGTCACAGCCCGCCCGCAAGCGCGAACCCGATGCCGTCAAATGGATCGACGACACCCATTTCGCCATCGCCAACGAGGGTGACATGGACGGCGGCTCGCGCGGCTGGACCATCTTCAACAAGGACGGCACCGTCACCTACGAATCCGGCGCCTCGTTTGAGCACGCACTGATTCAGATCGGCCACTACCCGGACAAACGCTCTGACGCCAAAGGCGTCGAACCCGAATCCATCGAAACCGCCATTTTCGATGGCACACCGATGGTCTTTGTCGGGGCCGAGCGCGCCTCTGCCGTAGGTGTTTACGACGTGACCGACCCGACGGCCCCGGTGCTGAAACAGATCCTGCCCTCGGGCATCGGACCCGAAGGCTATGTCGCCATTCCGTCGCGCAACCTGCTGGTCTCCGCCAATGAGACCGACCTGATCGAGGACGGCGGCGTGCGTGCCCATGTCATGATCTTCGAATATCAGAACGCCGACGCGATGTACCCGACGCTGACCTCTGCAGGCGCGGACCGCCTGATCGGCTGGGGGGCCATCTCTGGCATGGTGGCCGACAAGGACGGTATCGTCTGGGCGGTGAACGACAGCTTCTATGGCTTCCAGCCGACGATCTTCAAGATCGACACCACGCAGACCCCGGCCCGGATCGTCGATGCCATCGTTGTGCACCGCGCCAACGGCGACCCGGCGCAAAAGCTGGATCTCGAAGGCATCACGCTGGATGGCAACGGCGGCTTTTACGTCGCCTCCGAAGGCCGGACAGAGCGCGGCATCCCGCACGCCATTTACCACGTCACCAAAGACGGGCTGATCAAGACCAACTCCGCCGAGATCATGATCCCGGCAGAACTGACCGCCGTCGAAAAACGCTTCGGGTTCGAAGGGATCACCAAGATCGGCGACACCCTCTGGATGGCCGTTCAGCGTGAATGGAAGGACGACCCCAAGAACCACGTCAAACTGGTCTCCTACAATATCGAGACCAAAGAATGGGGCGCAGTCCTCTACCCCAAGGCGGAACCGGCCAAAGGCTGGGTTGGATTGTCAGAGATCGTGGCTCATGGCGATTTTGTCTACGTGGTCGAGCGTGACAACCAGATCGGCGCGAATGCGGTGACCAAGAAAATCTACCGCATCCCCGTGGCCGACATGACCCCCGCCGCGCTGGGCACCGATTTGCCCGTCGTGACCAAGGAGGAAGTGCGTGACCTGATCCCCGACCTGAAATCCTACGGCGGCTATGTCGTGGACAAGGTCGAAGGTCTGGCCATCTTCGAGGACGGTACCGTCTGGGTCTCCACCGACAATGACGGCGTCGACGACAGCTCGGGCGAAACCTTCTTCTGGTCCTTCGGCAAGCTATAAGCTGCCTTCGCCCTGAAAACTGCGCCTCGCGGGACACTGCGGGGCGTTTTTCTGTATTCGGCCCCAATGCTTCTTCTGTCCAAAAATATCGCGGGAGGGGCGACCGCAGGGAGACAGAGGTCATGCTGCAAGCATGCCCTTGGCATGACGTCCCCATTACTTCGGTTGATGCAAAAGACCCGGCAGCGTGTCGGCCAACAGTTCCCAAACGATGCGCACTCGCGGGCTGGTCCGCAATTCGCGGTGCGCTACCAGCCAGACGGGATAGCGAAAGCGGACATCGGGCAGAACGCGCCGCATGTCCGAGGCCGCATCGCCCATCCCACAAGGCACCGTACCCAGCCCGATCCCGGCTCGAGCCATCTCCCAATGCACCGCATGGGAGGAGGCCAGCACCGGAAAGCTCGCAGGGGTCACCGGGATTCCACGTTTCCGCAGCGCCTCGGCAAAGTCCTCATTGTCCTTGAAGCCGATGAAATCGGCCCGCGCCAGATCCGCAGGTCCGGTGATCGCGCCAAGCCGGGACAGGTAGTCGAACGAGGCGTAAAACGTCCCCTCATCCTCGCCCACCATCTTGGCGATCAGGTCCGGTTCCTCGGGGCGGGCATTGCGGATGGCGATATCGGCCTCGCGGCGCTTGAGGTCGCGAATCTCGTTTGAGGCGACGACCTCCAGCGTGATGCCCGGCGCGACCTCGCGCAGGCGACGCGCGATCTGCGGCAACAGCCAGCTTGAATAGATTTCCGAGGCGGTGACCGCCACATGCCCCGATGCGGCCTGCGCCTGACCGGAGGCTGCCAATGAGACGCCCACCGCCGCCTCACCCATGGCGCGGACATGGCTCATCAATTGGGTGCCTGCCTGCGTCAGGACCAACCCCCGCCCGACACGTTCGAACAGGATCAGTCCCAGTTCTTCTTCCAGCGCGGTCACCTGACGGCCCAGCGTCGGCTGTGTCATGCCCAAGGCACGCGCCGCAGCCGACAACGACCCCTCCTCGGCAGTGACAAGGAAGGCCCGCGCGCGGTTCCAGTCAAAGGTAACAGAGCGCCAATCCATACGGCGATGCATGGACACCCCGCCGCCAAAGTCAATTGCTCATGCAAAAAGGCCCCGGAAAAACCGGGGCCTTGCGTTTCATGTCGCGCATCCAAGGACGCGCAATCGCGTCAGTTGACGGTTTCGGCGTCAACCACATCCTTTTGCACCGCCACGGCGGCCTGCGGACGCGCAATCGCGATCCGGCGCGGTTTCAGCGCCTCGGGGATCTCCCGCTTGAGGTCGATGTGCAGCATGCCGTTCTCATGCACCGCGCCTTGCACCCGGACGTGATCGGCAAGGTGGAAGCGGCGTTCAAACGCGCGCGTGGCGATGCCGCGATGCAGGAACGCCTTGGGCTCTTCGGCGTTCTCACCCTTGCGGGCAGAGACGACCAGCGCCTGTTCCTTCACCTCGACGAACAGTTCGTCTTCGGCGAAACCGGCCACCGCGATAGAGATGCGATATGCGTCGTCGGCGGTCTTCTCGATGTTGTAGGGGGGATAGCCCGGCTGCGCGGTCTCATTGGCAAGAACGCGGTCCATCATGTCGGCCATCTGGTCGAAACCGACAGTCGCACGGTAGAGTGGGGCAAAATCGAAATGTCGCATGGAATCCTCCGTTGAGCGATACCTTGAGTCTGTGCGCCTTCCCATCCGGGACAGGCACCTGATCAACCGGGACCCTGTTGCAGGCGTCCCGATGACATTGAATTTGGAAAGCGTGGGCGCGGATTCAAGACCCTCAGGGACGGACAAAACGCGCGCCGGTGCCGCTGCGGTCGCCCACACGCACGCGCCGTGCGCCGGTCCCGGCCTGCGGCTGGGCCTCTTCGCGCCGCAGACGGCTGCGCAGCCGCGCCACCTGATCGGGCAGCACCATGCCGTAGGCGCGCTGTTCCCCCGACGAGTCGGGCGCGATGGCCGAGATCACCGACAGGATGCGCAACCGCCCGTCGACCTTGGCCAGGACCGGCGATCCCGAAGAGCCGAATGTCACGTCGCAGTCGAACTCCAGCACCCCGCCCGTCATCCGGTTGGTCAAATCGCAGCGCCGCTGCCGCGACAGCACATCGGCGCGCCCCTCGCCATAGGACACCACGCTGACCGCGCTCTCTGCGATGGGGGTGTCATGGACAACCAGCGGGTCCGCCTCGGCGGCGTGAATGTCCCGGTCCAGTTGCAGCAGCGCCACGTCTCTTGCGATCATGAGCCCGCTCAACTTTCGTCCGCCGCCGCCGCGATACCCCTCGGCCACCACAAAGCGCCGGACACCCCGCGCGGCGATCTCTGTGCCCCGGTGATACCCGGCACGAAACCGCAGCCGCTCTGTCGGAACCTCTGTCCCGTCGCGGTCAAACACGCAATGCGCGGCGGTCAGCACCAGATCGCGCGCGATCAGCGTTCCGGTGCAGAAACTGCGCCCGGTGTCGATCCGCCCGACCGCTTCCCAGCCCAGCAACTCACCGCGCCGGTCCATCACGTCAAAGGCGGTCTGCGCCGCCGCCGGGGCGGCCAGCACTATCAAGAGCCATACCGCCAGCCGTCTCATGGGCGCACGAACTTGGCGCCGGTCTCGCGCCGCGCTCCTGCGGCCAGCCGGTCCAGCCCGGCACCGGGGTCGCGGTCCGCAGACAGCGCGCCGCGCAGGTCGTCCAGCGGCTCCTGCAACCGCGTGGCCAGCGCCACCGGCGCGCCATTGGCCTGCGCCTTTGACGAAACGACAGAGATAATCCGGGGCCGCCCATCCGGGCCAATGCGGAACACCGGCGATCCCGATGCGCCAAAGTCCACCGAACAGGACAGCACCAGCATCCCGTCCTGATGCGCCAGCACCTCGCAGGTTTCCTGCAACGACGGTGCCTCGGACCGGTCATGCGCGTAGGAGACCACGCCAACAGTATCGCCCTGTTCGGGACCGATGTCGGTGTCAAAAGGGGTGATGGTGGTGTTGCGGATCGGATGTTGCAGCTCGATCAATGCCAGATCGTAACGCACCCGGTCTTCGCCAGCCTCGCGGTCATAGACAAACCCCGGATGCGGCACCGCCTTGCGCACGCGCCGATAGGCCGCCGCCCGCCCGTTGCGCCACCCGGCAAGGAACTGCATCTGGTCCACCGGCACCCGCGCGCCGGTTTCCGGGTCAAACAGGCAATGCGCCGCCGTCACCACCAGACGCGGCCCGATCAGCGCGCCGGTGCAAAAAGAGGTGCCGGCAATCTCGATCCGACCGACCGCCTCCCATCCGCGACCGTCCTGGGCCGAGTCCATTTTGAACAGGCTCTGGGCCCCCGCCGAGGTGCCCAGCAGCCAGAGAGAAACAACCAAAAAGAGCCGCACGCGAAATCCCTATGCCTTTGAATATAAAATTCTCACGGCATCTGGGCAAAATTGAGGCAAACCCGCCGCAAGGACAGTCTGTTCTTGTCAGGTCAACGATCGCGGCTTTGGCCCACCCGTGGCCCAGTCCAGCAACTCGACCGTATGCACCACCGGCACCTCTGTCCCGCCGCCGATCTGCATCATGCAGCCGATATTCCCGGCGGCGATCACATCGGGCTTTTTCGCCTCCAGAGTCTGCACCTTGCGCGCTTTCAACTGCTTGGAAATCTCCGGCTGCATCAGGTTGTAGGTGCCTGCGCTGCCACAGCACAGATGGCTGTCCGCAGGTTCCACCACCTCGAAACCGGCGCGCTTCAGCAGGTCCTTGGGCGCGCTCTTCACCTTTTGCCCGTGTTGCAGCGAACAGGCGGCGTGATAGGCGACGCGCAGCCCCTTGGGCGCGCCTGCGGGGATCTCCAGTCGCGACAATAGCTCGCTGATGTCCATCGCCATGCCCGCCACCTTGGCGGCATCCCCGGCCAGCGGGTCCTGCGCAAACATGTGGCCGTAATCCTTGACCGTGGTGCCGCAGCCGCTGGTGTTGATCACGATGGCGTCCAGCCCCTCACCCGCCATCTCCGCCGTCCATGCGTGGATGTTCTTGGCCGCCGAAGCATGGCTCTCGTCGGTCTTGCCCATGTGATGGGTCAGCGCGCCGCAACAGCCCGCGCCTTTGGCCACCACCACCTCACAGCCCAGCCGCGTCAGCAGGCGGATCGTGGCATCGTTGATGTCGGTGTTCAGCGCCTTTTGCGCACAGCCCGTCATCAGCGCCACACGCATCTTTTTCTCGGTCTTGGGCGCAAAGCTTTGCGGGTCGTCGTTGCGGCTGACCGGCGGAATGGTATCCGGGGCCATGTCCAGCATGGCCCGCAGCCGCACATCGGGAATGAACCTGCGGAACGGCTTGCCGATCTTTGCCCCCAGCAGCGCCAGCCGGAACCGTCCCGGATAGGGCAGGATCTTGGCCAGCATCCAGCGCAGCGCCTTGTCGTGCCACGGACGGTCATAGTTCTTTTCGATGTATTCCCGCGCGTGATCGACCAGATGCATATAATGCACCCCCGACGGACAGGTCGTCATACAGGCCAGACAGGACAGGCAGCGGTCGATGTGCTTGACCGTGCGTTCGTCCGGCACCCGCTCATTCTCCAGCATGTCCTTGATCAGGTAGATACGCCCGCGCGGGCTGTCCAACTCATCGCCAAGGACCTGATAGGTCGGGCAGGTCGCGGTGCAGAACCCGCAATGCACACAGCTGCGCAGGATTTGGTTGGCGCGCGCGGTGCCCGCGTCTTTCAGTTGCTCTTCGGTAAAAGTCGTCTGCATGTCAGTCCATCATTTGGGCCGTGGCAAGGCCGAACCAGGGGAGGGGGGCGGCCATCAGCGCCCCCAGAAAGATCAATCGCCGGGCAGAAGGGCCGGGCAGGCGGCGGCGCAGGGCCTGCGCCACCATCGCCACGGCCACAACCCAGCCGAACCAAAAGGAGATCAGCGATCCCAGCGGGCTGCGGCTTTGCAACACAACCGCCAGCGCTGCCGTGCAGATCACCGCCAGAGACAGCGCCACCAAGACCGCCAAGGTCGCGGGCAGGCGTAACAACGCCGCCACCAGCAGCGGACCGGCCACAAAAGCCACCGCAAAACCGATGAGCGCCGGATGCCCCATCAGGCCATGATTCCGGGGTTCAGCACGCCTTTGGGGTCAAATCGCGCGCGGATGCCCTGCGTCAGGGCGGCAACAGCGGGCGGTTCGGGCTGAAACACCGGCAAGGTCAGGCGGGTCTCTTCCGATGCACGGATCAACGTGGCGTGCCCCTTGAACCCCTTGGGACGCAGGTCCGTCCCCGGCGCGCATTCCACCCAGATCAACCCGCCGGCCCAATCGTACAGCACCCGCGCAATGTCATGCCGCGCCCGCAGATCGGCCACCAGACCGGGCGCCTCGCTTGGCCGAACCGATAGCCGCCAGACATCACCATCCGAACCCTGCATCATCTCCACGTCGCGGACCCACCGCCAAAGCGTTGCCACATCCTCGGGGTCCGTCTTGATCCGCACCGCGTGGTCGTTGAACATCTCCTGCAACCGCCCCATGCGATAGCTGACCGACCCGGCAAACCCCTCGATCCGCAACAAGGTCAGCGGCTGTTCTCCCGGTCCCTCCGGCGCATGGGCCGCCCCGGTGATCTCGTAAGGAGAGGTGATCGCCCGGCTCATCGCCTTTTGCGCCTCTACTTCGGTCAACCCGTCGATCATCACGCAGGCAGAGGTGCTGGGCTGTGGCAGCACCTTCAGGCTGACCTCCGTCAACACCCCCAAAGTGCCCCAACTGCCGGTCATCAACTTGACCAGATCATAGCCGGTGACGTTCTTCATCACCCGCCCGCCATTCTTGACGATCTCGCCGGTGCCATCGACAAACCGCACCCCCAACATAAAGTCGCGGCAGGCCCCCGCCTGCACCCGGCGCGGCCCGCTGACATTGGCAGCCACAACGCCCCCGATCGTCGGCTCCCCGTGGGTGCCCAGCAATCCGCGGTGGTCCATCGGCTCAAACGCCAGCCGCTGCCCCTCGGCGGCCAGCGCCTCCTCGATCTCGACCAGCGGCGTCCCCGCCCGCGCCACCAGCGTCAAAGCGCCCGGCTCATACAGGGTGATCCCGGACAACTTGCCGGTCTTCAGCACCTTCGGCGCGGTGGTCACCCCGATCGCCCGCGTCCCGCCCCCCCGGATATGGAACGGCTCATGCGCCCCGGCAACCATCTCCGCCAGTTCCGCTTCGCTCTCAGGTTTCATGCGCCACGCTCCTGGCTTCTTCTTGGGTAAAATACTCCGGGGGAGTCGCCCTCAGGCGACGGGGGCAACGCCCCCACCGATTTTTCGCAGAAAAATCGTCTCTCATTCCGCCGCCATCCGCAGAACGCGCCGCCCCTCGGACGAGGCCAGCGGGAACACCTTGGCCGGGTTCAGCAGCCAGTCGGGATCAAACACATCCTTGATCGCCATCTGCGCCTCAAGGTCCGCCGTCGCGTATTGATCCACCATCAGGTCGCGTTTTTCGATGCCCACGCCGTGCTCACCGGTCAAACAGCCGCCCACCTCGACACACAGCTTCAGGATCTCCGCCCCGAACTGTTCGCACAATTCCAGATCGCCGGGCTTGTTGGCGTCGAACAGGATCAGCGGGTGCATATTGCCATCTCCGGCGTGGAACACATTGGCCACGTCCAGCCCGAATTCCTTGGACATCTCGCCGATCCGCTTGAGCACATAGGGCAGTTCGGTCACCGGGATCGTCCCGTCCAGACACATGTAATCGTTGATGTTGCCCATCGCGCCAAAGGCGGATTTACGCCCCAGCCAGATGCGCCCGGCCTCATCCGCATCCTTGGCCTCGCGCAGCTCCACCGGGTTGTGCTGCCGCGCGATCTGCAGGATCAGGCCCAGTTGCTCGTCGATCTCCGCAGGGCTGCCCTCGACCTCGACAATCAGCAGGGCCTCGCAATCGGGGTATCCCGCCTGCGCAAATTCCTCTGTTGCGCGAATACAGGGCCGGTCCATGAACTCGATGGCCACCGGCAAGACACCCGCCTTGATGATGTCGGACACACAGGCCCCCGCCACCTCATTGGAATCGAACCCCATCAGCACCGGCCGTGCCCCCTCGGGCTTGCGCAGGATGCGCAGCGTCGCCTCTGTCACCACGCCCAACTGGCCCTCGGACCCGCAGATCAGCCCCAGCAGGTCCAACCCGCCCGCGTCCAGATGCGCGCCGCCAACCTCGACCACGGTGCCGTCCATCTGCACAAGGGTCACGCCCAGCAGGTTGTTCGTCGTCACGCCGTATTTCAGGCAATGCGCCCCGCCAGAGTTCATCGCGATATTGCCCGCAATCGCGCAGGCAAGCTGCGAGGACGGATCAGGCGCGTAAAAGAAATCGTCTTCCTCGACCGCGCCGGTCACGCTCAGGTTGGTGCGCCCGGTCTGCACCCGGATAATGCGGTCGGCGTAGTCGACCTCCAGCACCTCGTTCATCCGCGCCACGCCCAAAATCACCGAATCCGCCGTCGGCAGCGCGCCCCCCGCCAGCGATGTGCCCGACCCGCGCGGCACCACTGGCACGCCCTCTTCATGGCAGATCTTCAAGACGGCAGAGACCTCCGCGGTCGTTGACGGCAACACGGCGGCCAGCGGCGGACAGCGATAGGCGGTCAGCGCATCGCATTCATAGGCGCGCGTTTCGGCCTCATCGGCAATCACCCGGTCGGCCGGCAGCACACCCCGCAGCCTCTCGACAATCCGGTCCTTGCGGGCAAGAACGGCCTTGTTCGGCTCTGGCATCTGCATGGGTTTTTCTCCTCTGCACGCAGCGATACGGGTCGATTGGTAAGAATATATAACCAAAATGCCGATTACGCCACCACGAATCCACTGGTGTCGGCGCGGCATCTTGCCATTTTATCGCCTAAAGGGTCAGGTGCGGACATGAATTGGGTCAAGATCATACACCTCCTGTGCGTCATGGGATGGATGACCTCCATCTTTGCCGTACCGCGCGCGCTGATCTACTGGAAGCGCGAACACGCACGGCTGGGCGAAAACGGCCCGCTGGGCGATCTCACCTATCGGCTGTACCGCTTTTCCGCCGGTCTGGGTGTGATCGCGGTTGCAACCGGGCTGTGGTTGGCGTGGGACTGGGGCTTTCCGGTCTGGACCCACGTCAAGATCGCGCTCGTGGCGCTGCTTGCGGGGCATTATGTCTGGACCGGGCGGCTGGTGGCGCGGGCAAAACACGGCACTTTCCGCGAAAGCGACATGTTCCTGCGCATCTTCAATGAGGTCAGCGTGTTCGGCGTCATCGCGATCCTCTGGGTCGTCGTGGTCAAACCCTTCTGATGGACTGGGCGACCCTCAGCGCCGGTTTCACCCTTTGGGATGTCGCCGCCCTGACACTGCTGGCGCTGTCATGGGCCGGGGCCACCCGCCTGATCGAACATCCGCCGAAAAACCGCCCCTCGACCTCTGTCCTGATGGCTGACTACCGGCGCGCATGGATGGAGGTCTTTATCACCCGCCAGCCGCGCATCTTCGATTCGCAGATCGTCGCCAGCTTGCGGCAGGGAACTGCCTTTTTCGCCTCCGCCAGCATGATTGCCATCGGCGGCGGCTTTGCCCTGCTGGGCAATGCCGACCAGTTGCGCGGCGTGGCGCAGGATCTGTCGCCCAGCGTCGACCCGGTGGTGGTGTTCGAGATAAAGCTGATGTTGATGCTGCTCTTCGCGGCCAATGCTTTTTTGAAGTTCGTCTGGTCGCATCGGCTGTTTGGCTACACGTCGGTGCTGATGGCGGCGGTCCCCGAAGACCCCGACGATCCGGCAACCCTGGTGCGCGCGCGCAAAGCCGGTGAAATCAACGTCACCGGCGGGCGCAGCTACAATCGCGGCCTGCGCTCGGTCTATTTCGGCATCGCGGCGGCGGGCTGGCTGTTGGGACCGTTTGTGCTGATGCTGACAACGCTGGTCACGCTGGCGGTGATCCTCCGGCGCGAGTTTGCCTCGCAGTCGCGCGCCGTCCTGCTGGAACCCGGCGACAAACCGCGGTTTGAGGCCTGACCGTCTCCCCTGCTCCGCCCTTCGTGTTCCCGACAGGCGGGGCGGTCTGCTAATCTGTCACCATGAGATACCTGATTCCCCTGCTGCTCCTCGCGGCCCCGCTCCACGCCGAAGCGCCGATGATCGAAGGGGCCACTGCCCAGCCCAGCGGCGACAGTTGGCGCGTGTCCGTCACCCTGCGCCACCCGGACACCGGCTGGGATCACTACGCCGATGGCTGGCGGGTAGAACTGCCGGATGGCACGGTGCTGGCCACGCGGGTTCTGGCGCATCCGCATGAAACCGAACAGCCGTTCACCCGCTCGCAATCTGGCATTCGTATCCCCGCAGGGACGACAGAGGTGCGCATCCGCGCCCGCTGTCTGGTGGATGGCTGGTCAGAGGAAACGCAGGCTCTGAACTTGCCGTAGGGCGGGGTTCACCCCGCCGCACCACCGTCGTGCTTTGGTGGTCATTTCCTAACGATTGGTAAAACCGTCTCTGCAACCCATTGATATTACGTGACCGGGAGGCTGTCCACACGTGGACACTCCCAAACCGTAGGCCGGGCTTCAGCCCGGCACACCCCCGTTTCAAAGGCCGTCAGCTCCGCCCCTCACGCAGCCAAGCCCCCACGATCAACCCCGCCGCCAGCAGCAGAACCAGCCATTCCGGGGCCAAGGGCGTCTGCCTCACATCCAGCGTCTGATAGGCCTCGCGCGGGGTCAGACCGATCCATCCCCGCCCCGCCGCAGGCCGCCCGGCCCGCACCTCACGGATCGAGGGCAGACCCTCTTCCAGCCGCATCACCCCGCCGCGCAGACCCTCGATCAAGGGCGTCAAAGCCGCTCCGCTGGCGATGGTCTGGATGAACTCACGCGGTGCCGAGGGGCCAAGGCCCACAACGGCTGACAGGGCGTTTTCCTCAAGCCGATACAGCCCGATCTCCGGGCCATCATAGATCGCTTCATAGCGGCCCGGACTGACCTCTTCCAACGGCACCTCAACCTCATCGCCCGAGGGCGTGATCACCGTCACAGAGCCGACAAACTCATTCAACGTCCGCCGAATGATCCGCATGGATTGCCCCGCAGGCTCGGCCCAGAGCGCCTCTTCCTCAAGCTCCGGCTCTTTCATCATCCAATGCGCCAACCGCCGCAGCAGGTCCAGCTGTGGCCCGCCGCCCTCATAGCCACGGTTCCACAGCCACGCCTGATCCGACGCCAGCAGCGCCACGCGCCCCTCGCCCACACGGTCGAGCACCAGCAGGGGGCGCTCATCGACGCCGGACATGACCACATCGCCCTTGATCGGCTCCACCTCGATCTGCCGCAGCCAGCGGCCCCATGTGTCCGCCCCCTGCAGGCCAGAGGTCACCGGATGGCGCAACCCAAGGTCCGTGACGGCAGGGCGATAGCCCTGATCCACCACGCGCGCCGTCGGCTCTGCCGGCAGGATATCCGCCAGCGGTGAGCGATAGATCGAATCCGCCGAGGCAAAATCAGGCCCCGCAGCTACCAGTACCGCGCCGCCCTGCTCGACATAGTTGCGCACGTTGTCGAGGTAGATCGCAGGCAGGATTCCGCGCCGTTTGTAGCGGTCAAAGATGATCAGGTCGAAATCGTTGATCTTTTCCAGAAACAACTCCCGCGTCGGGAAGGCGATCAGCGACAGCTCGTTCACCGGCACGCCGTCCTGCTTTTCCGGGGGCCGCAGGATGGTGAAATGCACCAGATCGACGCTGCTGTCGGATTTCAGCAGGTTGCGCCACGTCCGCCCGCCAGCGTGCGGCTCACCTGAGACCAGCAGCACCCGCAGCCGGTCGCGCACGCCATTGATCTGGACCAAGGCCTTGTTGTTGCGGTCGGTCAACTCGCCGGTCGCCTCTGGCACGGTGAATTCGATCACGTTGAGCCCGCCGTGGGGCAGGGTGATCGGCAAGGTCAGATCCTCGCCAATCGGGACCGTGTAGGCGTCCGGTGCCTCCCCATCGATCGAGATCAGGATTTGCGTGCTGCTATCCCCCGGCGACGCGCCGTCATCCTCGATCCGCAAGGTCAGTTCGACCTCTTCGCCAAGGATCGCAAAGGCAGGGGCGTTGCGCACGATCAGCCGCCGGTCCCAGTCCTCTTCCAGCCCTGTCATCAGCAGATGCATCGGCGCGGGCAGGTCGGGCGCGCGTTCAAGGTCATGCAGACGGCCATCGGACAACAGAACAACGCCCGCGATGCGGCCCCGCGGTTCCTCTGCCAGGGCATTGGACAGGGCCGTCATCAACAGCGTCCCGGCATCGCCTTCGCCATCGCGGACGGGGATGCGACGCACCTCTGTGTTGGGGCGGGCCAGCAGCCGCGCCTCCATCGTGTCGGCGGCCTCTGCTGTGATCTGCGCGCGTTCGGCCAGCATCTGAGAGGCGGTTTCATCCACCAGCATCAACACGATATCGGCGAGCGGCGCGCGGTCTTCGATCTGGTAGGACGGCTGCGCCAGCGCGCCGACCAGCACGATCCCGGCCAAAAAGCGCAGCGCCCAGCCCGACAGCCCGCGCCACAGCGCCAGCCCGGTGCCGATCAACGCCAGCGCCGCCAGCACGGCGATCACCGCCCAGGGCAGCAGCGGGTCGAATACGATCTGTCCGTTCATCTCTGCTCTCGCTTATTGGCCCAGTTTTATTGACCCAGGCGGTCAAGAAGGGCGGGGACATGAACCTGGTCGGATTTGTAGTTTCCGGTTAGCACATGCATCACAAGGTTCACACCAAAGCGGTAGGCGATCTCACGCTGGCGTTCGCCGGTAAAGCCGCTGCCCAGCGGCACCAGCGGGTTACCGCGCTCGTCCATCGCCCAGGCGGCGGCCCAGTCGTTGCCGCCGATCACCACCGGCGTCACGTTGTCGTTGAGATCGCGAAACGGCATGCCCTCGATCAGCTCAGCGTCCGGCGGCGCGGCCTCGACCCAGACCTCACGCCCGACGTAGCGGCCCGGGAAGTCCTGCAACAGGTAGAAGGTGCGGGTCAGGACGTGGTCCTCGGGCACCGGCTCCAGCGGCGGGATGTCCAGCGGGGCGGCCAGTTGTTGCAACTTGCGGCCCTGCGGGGTGGCAGCACCAAACCCGGCGATATCGGCGTCGCGGGTGTCGAACACGATCATGCCGCCGGTGCGCAGGTAAGTGTTCAGCTTGGCATATGCCTCACGCGAGGGTGTCGGCTGGCTGGCGGTGATCGGCCAGTAGATCATCGGGTAAAAGGCCAGTTCATCGGTTTCAAGGTTCACGCCCACGGGCGTATTCGGCTCGACCGAGGTGCGGAAATACAGCGTTTCCGACAGACCGCGCAGCCCGGCGAGGGACAAGTCGTCGACCGTGTCGTCGCCGGTGATCACATAGGCCAGCACCACCTCCGAGGTCGCGGCGATGGCAGCGCGTTCCTCGGCGGTTTGCGCCTGTCCGTCCTGCGGCACCAGCATCAGCGCCGCGAGGACAATCCCCGCCGACACCGCGCCGCGCAACCGGCCCGACAGCGCCAGAGAGGCGATCACATCGGCCAGCAGCAGCGCAATCGCCCCGGCCAGCAGCCAACCGGCCAAGGGTTTCTCCTGCGGGCGGGCGATGCCCTGCACCGGGATGCGTTCGGGCCAGACCATCGGGGTCAGTTCGGTGTCTGCGGTCACCACGTTGCGGGCAAGGCTGCGGTCCTCGCCCTGATAGACACCGGGGCGCAGGTCGGGGCCAAGCGGGGCCTCGATCAGGGCGGGACCATCGACGCCGGGTAGGGTGCCGGCCTCACGCGGGCGGCCAAAGGCGTCCAGCACGCGGATCGGCTGCCAGACGGTGCCTTCCATATCCTCTATCTCTGGCTGTGCGGCGGCGGACGACACGGCAAGCCGCTCCAGCATCTGCACAAACAGGCCAGACAGCGGCAGGGTCGACCATTCGGCGTTGGCGGTGACGTGGAACAGGACGATCTGCCCTTGGCCCACGGCTTTGCGCGTCACCAGTGGGGTGCCGTCCGACAGTTGCGCGGCCACGCGGGAGGCCAGCGTCGGGTCGGGCTGCGCCATGACCTGACTGTTGACGGTGACGTCCGTGGGCACAGGCAGGCCGAAAAACGGGCTTTCGGCGGGGAAGGGGGCCAGCGACTTGGGCTCTCCCCAGCTCATCGCGCCGCCCACGGTGCGGCCTCCGGCGCGCAGGCGCACCGGCATCAACGGGTCTTCGCGGTCGCGGCTGATGTCCGACGCCGCAAGGCGCGGCCCGGCAAACCGCAACAGCATCCCGCCCTTGTCCAGCCATTCCAGAACGGCGTCTTCCTCTGCTGCCGAAAGTGTCGCCACATCGGCCAGGATGATCACCTCCGGGTTGGCAGGAAGGATGTCCAGCAAAGCACCGTCCAGCAGGTCGGCGGTGGGGACCAGCGCCTTTTGAAGGTAATGCAGCGGCGACAGCAGCTCCAGCCCCTCACGGTCGGTGCTGCCCGCGATCAGGGCGACCTCACGGCGGCGCAGGCTGTCGTCGGGCAGGGTGACGGCCCCGGCGCTGCGGGTGCCTTCGATCTCAAACCGTTCGATGCGGGCGCGCAGTTCAGCGGGCAAGGCGATTTCGGTCGTCGTCTCCAACATCCCCGCCTCAAAAGTCAGCGTGTTGCGGGTCAGGACCGCCGGGTTGCCCGCCGGGTCCTTGCCGTGCCCGGCCAGCGTGACCTCGGTCGTACCGCCATCACGCAGGCGGCGCGCGGTGATCAGCAGATTGCCCTCTGACACCTGCGCCGGTTCCAGCGCGTAGAGCGTGCGGGGGGCCTCGAACACCGTAACGCGACCCTTGGACTCCAGCGCGTCCAACAGCGGTGCGCGGCCTTCGCGGTCCAGCGCATCGGACATCCAGTAGGTGTCAAAGCGTGTTTCGGGCAAAAATCCGATGGCGCGTTCGGTGCTTTCGGCATCGGGCTGCCACGGCTCTGGTTGAATGCCTGACAGGCGGGTGCGCAATACATCGGCGCTGAGGAATTGCACCGGCGTCGGGTCCGTCAGACGCATCAGCGCCACGGGGCGCGTGTCGCGCCCGGCCTCAGCCAGCAGCCCGTCCAGCGCGATCATCCGCCCGCGCCAATCGGCGGCAGAGGCCCAACTGGCATCCATCATGACCAGTAGCGGCGCATCGCCCGCGACCTCTCCATCGTTGTCCGGGTTCAGCACAGGCCCCGCCAGCCCGATAATCACCGCCGCAACCGCCAGCATCCGCAGCAACAATAGCCACCAGGGCGTGCGATCCGTGACCTGTTCCTCATCCTTGAGGCCCAGGAGCAACACCACGCCGGGAAACATCCGCCGGATCGGCGCGGGCGGCACCGCCCGCAGGATGATCCACAGGATGGGTAAGGCCAAGAGGCCCAACAGGAGCCAGGGCGTCGTGAAACCGATTAGACCGAAAAGCGTCATCCTTGGCTCCCGTCCAGTGCGCGATACACCCACAGAAGGGCCGATTGCGCGGTCTGGTCCGTGTGATGGGTGAAATGCTGCCAGCCGGTTACGCGACAAATCGCGTCCAGCCGCGCCTTGCGTTCGGCCAACCGTTGCAAATAGGTCTCTCGCAGGTCGCCCGCTTTTAGCGTTTCATGGCGCATCGTCTTGTTCACGCTTTCAAAGATGGTGCGCCCGTCAAAGGGGAACCCCTCTTCGGTCGGGTCGAGGACCTGCAACAACACGCCGCGCACACCGCGGTCTGCCGCCTTGGTCAGCGCCGCCTCGACGGGTTCTACATCGCTGAGAAAATCCGACACAAACAGCGCCTTGGCGTTGGGCAACATACCGCGCGCCTCGGGGGCGGCGTAATCGTCTTCGCCGTCTTCGGCGAACATCTCGGCCAGCCGCAGGGTCTGCAAATCGCCGCGCCGCGGCGGTAGTCGCCAGCCCGTCAGGCCGACGCGCTCCCCGCCCCGGATCAGCAGGATCGAGGCAGCCAGCGCCACCAGACGCGCACGGTCGGCCTTGGTCGGTAGGTTCTTGTGGCTGGAAAAACGCATCGAGGCACCGGGATCGACCCAGATCTGCACGCTTTGCGCGATCTGCCATTCGCGTTCCCGCACAAATTGCTCATCCCCACGGGCGGAGCGCCTCCAGTCGATTGACCGATAGCTATCGCCCGCCTGCAACGGGCGATACTGCCAGAAATCGTCACCCAGACCAGAGCGCCGCCGCCCGTGTTCGCCCAAAAGGACGGTGCCGGCCAGATGTTCGGCACGGGCCAGCAGCGCGGGAAAGCGTCCGGCCTCTTCTTGGGCGCGGGTGCGCAGATGGGCGACGGTGGCTGTCACGCTGCGGCCTCAGCCGGGCGCAGACCTGCGGCAACCTCGTCAATCAAAGCGCCCAGATCCTCCCCCCGCGCACGGGCCGAGAAGGACAGCGCCATCCGGTGCACCAGAACGGGTTTGGCCATGTTCAGCACATCCTCGGGCGAGGGGGCCAGACGCCCTTGCAACAGGGCGCGGGCCCGTACTGTCAGCATCAGCGCCTGCGCCGCACGCGGACCGGGGCCCCATGCGACGATGTCCCTGACCCGGTCGGGCGCAGAGGGATCATCCGGGCGGAACGCGCGGACAAGATCAAGGATCATCTCGACCACGGCATCGCCCACCGGCATCCGCCGCAACAGATGTTGCGCGGCGATCAGTTCCGGCCCGGTAAAGACGCCATGCGACTGCGCCTCTTCGGTGCCGGTGGTGGCCAGCAGAATGTCTCGCTCTGTCTCGCGGTCGGGATAGGCGACGTCGATCTGCACCAGAAAGCGGTCCAGCTGCGCCTCGGGCAGCGGATAGGTGCCCTCTTGTTCGATCGGGTTCTGGGTGGCCAGAACGTGGAACGGGGCCTCCAGCGTGCGGGTCTGACCGGCCACAGTGACCTGCTTTTCCTGCATCGCCTGCAATAGCGCCGATTGCGTCCGGGGCGAGGCGCGGTTGATCTCATCTGCCATCAGAAGCTGGCAGAAAATTGGACCTTGTATGAATTTGAATGTGCGGGTGCCGTCGCTGCCGGTCTCCAGTACCTCAGAGCCCAGAATATCGGCGGGCATCAGGTCCGGTGTGAACTGAACGCGGTTGCCATTCAGGCCCATGACCGTCGACAGCGTTTCCACAAGCCGCGTCTTGCCCAGACCGGGCAGGCCGATCAGCAGGGCGTGGCCGCCACACAGCAGGGCGGAGAGGGTCAGGTCGACGACCCGTTCCTGACCGATAAAGCGCGCGGTGATCGACTGCTTGGCGCGGGCCAGCTTGTCTTCCAGCGCCTCGATCTCGGCGACCAGATCCTCGGTCGAACCGGCGTGATCGGACATGTCATCTCTCCACTTCATGCTATCTCTTTGGGTAAGTATGTATCTACTGCGAGGAGAATGGCAAAAACTATGAGTGGACAAAATCTCGTGACCCCATCGGCAGAGGGCCTTGCAGCCTCCGCGCGCGCAGCCGGAAAAGGCAAGGGACTGCCGCCCGTTCACAAGTGGAATCCGCCCTTTTGCGGCGATCTGGACATGCGGATCGCCCGCGATGGCACCTGGTTCTACCTTGGCACGCCAATCGGCAGATTCGGGCTGGTGCGACTTTTCTCATCGATCCTGCGCAAGGATGGCGACGATTATTTTCTGGTCACGCCGGTCGAAAAGGTCGGAATTACCGTCGAGGACGCGCCTTTTGTCGCCGTGGATTTCGAAGCAGAGGGGACAGGTGAGTCGCAAATTCTGACATTCGAGACCCATGTCGGCGACTTTGCCGCCGCTGGTCCGGATCATCCGATCCGGGTAGTGCGCGATCCTGAGACAGGGGAGCCGTCGCCCTATGTGCTGGTCCGGGCCAATCTGGAGGCGCTGATCGACCGCAAGAGCTTTTACCGGCTGGTCGAGCGCGGCGCGCATCATGACGGATGGTTCGGGGTCTGGTCGGGCGGACAGTTCTTTCCGATCATCCCGTCCGCTGAGTTGGACTGACAGTCGGGCAGGAGGTCCCGGATCAGGTCCGGGACGGCGGCGCGCGGCCCGAAGGGTCAGTCGCCCAGCTTGGCGTGAACCTCGTCCAAGTCGATCTCTCCGACGGGCATCTTGTTGCCGGGATTGTCGAAATCGTATTTGAACAGGTCGAAATCGCGCCCGTACATTTCCTTGATCAGATGCATCGACATGTCGTCGAAGTAATCTTCGACCGGATGTGCGCGTTTCGGCCCGTGTCCTTCGGATTCGTTGAATCGGGGGATCACCGACAGGTCGACAGGATGCCGCGTCTGGATATTGTCCAGCACCTGCTGCATCCCCTCGTCAAAGGCCTCTGTCCAGACGATCTTGTTGTAGCGGCCGCCGTTGACGATGAAGGTGCCGACATGGCCGGACATGCCGGACCAATGAATGTCTGGCTCCATCGGGCGGCGCCAGCGGACAGTGTCGCGGGCGAACAGCAGGAACCGACGAAAACTGCGAATCTGGTCAAATTCGAAATCCGGGGCGTCGCCCACCTCGATCCCGTATTTCTGGATCAACAGCGGGACAAGGTTGCCGCGATAGCGTTTGCCGTTGCGCTGGATGCCGCAGATCTTGTCGAAAAAACTGGACAGGACGCGGGTGTATGGGTTGCGCACGCAGGTAAACGCATAGGCAGAGCGCGTCTTGACGTTGGCGCTGATGATCGGCTGGCTGGGCTCCAGCGCCCATTTGTGCAGGCCCTGTTGGGCGTCATGAATGTCGCCGTCGAAAAACGATCCGTGGTCGGAATAATAGAGAATCTGCCCGATCGTTGAACAGGCACATTTCGGCACCACACGGTACACAACGCTTTCACTCTCGGTCATCCAGGTGCCGGGAAATCCCATTTATACTACCCTTTTGGCCCCCGCTGCCGGTGAGACGGGGAAAAATTCCCGGCAAAGCAGGTTTATTCAACAGGTCTTCATCACTATCAACATAAACAATCGGGCTAAATTGGGGCGATTGATCACAACAATGGCAAAAATTGCCTTCATCCTGCTATGCCACAAGGATCCTGACGCCATCATCAAGCAGGCGCAGAGCCTGACCGCCGTGGGCGACTATATTTCGATCCATTTCGATGCCCGCTCTGGGTCAGAGGGATTTGGCCGCATCCGCAGCGCGCTGAAGGACAACCCAAATGTGGTCTTTGCCAAGCGGATCAAATGCGGCTGGGGCGAATGGAGCCTTGTGCAGGCGACCCTGAGCGCGGTCGAGGCGGCGGCGGATGCCTTTCCGCGCGCCACGCATTTCTACATGATGTCGGGCGATTGCATGGCGATCAAATCGGCGGAATACGCGCACAGTTTTCTGGACCGACGCGAATGCGACTATGTCGAGAGCTTCGATTACTTCAACTCGGATTGGATCAAGACTGGCTGGCGCGAAGAGCGGCTGGTGTATCGCCACTGGTTCAACGAGCGCACACAGAAGCGCCGGTTTTACGCAATGTTCGAGGCGCAGAAACGGCTGGGCCTGACGCGCGAGATCCCCGACGACATCGAGGTCATGGTGGGCAGCCAGTGGTGGTGCCTGCGCCGCCGCACCATCGAGGCGATTCTGGATTTTGTGAAAAAGCGCCGCGATGTTGTGCGGTTCTTCGCCTCTACATGGATTCCCGATGAGACGTTTTTCCAGACGCTGGTGCGCCATCTGGTCCCCGGCCCGGAGATCGAAAGCCGAACACTGACCTTTCTGCTGTTCACCGACTACGGGATGCCGGTGAATTTCTACAACGATCACTACGACCTTCTGCTGAGCCAAGACTATCTTTTTGCACGTAAGATCAGCCCGGAAGCCTCCGAATTGCGCCGCCGTCTGGGGGTGCTCTATGCCGCTGAAAAAGCGCAGTTCCGCATTTCGAACGAAGGGCGGTCCTTGTTCAGCTTTCTGACGGAACGTGGCCGGACCGGGCGGCGGTTCTCGCCGCGTTTCTGGGAGACCGAAAGCTCGCTGGGGCGCGAGCGTGAGTTGCTGATCGTGATCTGCAAGAAATGGCACGTCGCAAAGCGCCTGACCGATCGCATCCGGCAGATGACCAATATCCCGTGCATCGAATACCTGTTCAATGAGGACAGTTGCCCCTTGCCTGATCTGGGCGGCATTCAGTCGACCATGGGCAAACGCCATCGCCACCGGCGCGCGCTGATGCGGATGCTGTACGACTATTATGAAAGCGACAGGCTGGTGATCTGTCTGGACCCCGGCAGCCTTGACCTGCTGGAGGACTTTGCCCGCGATCGGGCACAAAGCCGGATGCTGGAAATCGAATGCCATTTCTCGGACGATTACCTTATCGGGCACGCGATGCGGTCCGGGCTTGCGGGGGACCGCACTCCGGCGGACACGCTGGCGCGATTGTTGCCGACGGTGCGCAACGACCTGCTGCATGAAAGTGACCGCATCCGGGACGCCAAGTTCGACAACCACTCCAGCCTGCGCGAGACCGACCCGCGCGAGGCCCATGCGCTGGCGGTCGAACACTTCCTGTCCGTGCCTGCCGCCGTGGCTCAGGACATCGTGTCGCTCGATCATCTGTTTGCCGACTGAAAGACAGGTCGCCGCCCACGATTCGGGTGGCGTTTCGCGCTGCAAAGGCTATGCCACGGGCGAAGCCCGCCCCGACGAGAGGGGCGTGGCGCAGAACAGCTCGGAGCGGTGCGGCATGGCCTATACCTACGACCCAAAGAACATCTTTGCGAAAATCCTGACCGGGGACATTCCCAACAAGACAGTGCTGGAGACCGAGCATACGCTGGCGTTTCGCGATATCTATCCGCAGGCTCCGGTGCATGTACTGGTGATCCCCAAGGGGGCTTACGTCTGCTACGATCATTTTGCGCAAGAGGCCTCGGACGCCGAAATCCTCGATTTCACCCGCACTGTCGGTGAGGTCTGCAAGATGGAGGGGCTGGAGGCGGACGGGTTTCGTCTGATCGCCAATGCAGGCGTGAACGGCGTTCAGGAAGTGCCGCACATGCATGTGCATATCCTGTCGGGCCGTCCGTTGGGCCGGATGCTGGAAAAAGCGTAATCCCATAGAGCGCCTTGCGGCGCGCAGGGTGACTTACCCTGCGGCCTCTGGCCTGCGGGTTCGGGGGAGTAGAGAGGCGATGCCCCACTGGGTGGGGTGCGCCGCCGGTTGGCCGGATATTGGAGTATTTGACCCAAGAAGAAACCCGATTGGTCGGTGTTTCGCCATCAGGCGGCGGTGCTGCGGGTCAGCGCGAGAAAGACATCCTCCAGATCCGGTTCCTCTGTGCGCAGATCGCGGATGCGGATGCCGGCTGCCTGCACGGCGGCAAGCACGTCTTCGGCGCTTGTCCTCGTCGAGCGGTAGGTCAGCGCGAGGCTGCCGTCAGGGCGGGTCGTGGTTTCGATCCCCGGGGCGTCGGGCAGAGTGACCGGGGTGGCGTCAGGCTGGATCACCATGGTGCGCGCATCAAGGCGGCCCAGCAGGTTCGCCGTGCTGTCCTGCGCCACCTTTTCGCCGTGGTTGATGATAGCGATCTCATCGCACATCTCTTCGGCCTCTTCGAGGTAGTGGGTGGTCAGGATGATGGTCATGCCGCGTTCGCGGTTGAGTTTGCGGACGTTCTGCCACAGCATCTGGCGCAGCTCGATATCGACCCCGGCGGTGGGTTCGTCCAGCACCAGCACTTGGGGACTGTGCACCAGCGCCTTGGCCAGCAGCAGACGTCGGCGCATCCCGCCCGACAGCGTGCGGGCATAGGCATTTGCCTTGTCGGTCAGGCCGACCATCTCAAGGATCTCGTCCGAGCGGCGCTGTGCCTTGGGCACACCGTAGAGACCGGCCTGCACCTCCAGCGCGTTGCGCGGGCTGAAGAACGGGTCGAGGTTCAGTTCCTGCGGCATGACGCCGATGGCGGCGCGGCTTTGCCGTGGATTGCGGTCCTGATCCCAGCCCCAGATGTCCACCTTGCCGCCTGTCTTGATTACCAGCCCTGCGAGGATGTTGATAAGTGTCGACTTGCCCGCGCCATTGGGGCCGAGCAGGCCAAAGACCGATCCGGCAGGCACGGTCAGATCGATCCCCTTCAGCGCCTGCTTGCCGCCTGCATAGGTTTTGGTCAGCCCCTCGATGCGGATTGCTGCGTCGCCCTGTCTGCTGTCCAACATCTTGCCCCCTTTAGCTGCATTGGTCATAAGGCAGATAGGCCAGAGCATCTCGAAAGGGAACCAGATGACGACCCAAGCGCCCGAGACGAAGATTGTCGAGAGCTATCGCATTGCCTGTGATGGTGGCGACGGCGCCCTTGGGCATCCGCGGGTCTGGTTGCAGATCCCGCATGAGGCCGGCTTTGTCGAATGCCCCTATTGCGACGCGAAATACGTTCACACGGATTTCGAAGGCAAGGTCTGACCGACCTCGCTTGGCGAAAATGTGACGGCGCGCACCATGGCTGTGCGGCGATGGCGCTTGGGCGGGGCGCTGTGACGCTCTATCTTTTGGCAAACGTGAACAGGAGTTTGCCATGACGTTTCGACCAGTCAGATCACAGTCGCACGCGCAGCCCACGATGGAGGGGGCCGGCGTGCATTTGCACCGCGTCTTTGGCTTTGGCGATCCGGGCGAGACCGATCCTTTCCTGATGATGGATGATTTCCGCAACGACGACCCGGCGCAATATGCGCGGGGGTTTCCGTGGCATCCGCATCGCGGGATCGAGACGATCACCTATGTCCTTGAGGGCGAGGTTAGCCACGGAGATTCGCTGGGCAATGAGGGCGTGCTGGGGGCCGGGTCGGTGCAGTGGATGACTGCCGGGTCGGGCATCCTGCATCAGGAGATGCCGCGCGGGAATGCCGCCGGGCAGATGCATGGCTTTCAGCTTTGGGCGAATTTGCCCTCCTCGCTGAAGATGACCGGCCCGCGTTATCAGGACATTCAGGGCGCGGATATTCCGGTGATCGTGGACGATGACGGCACGCGGGTAAAGATCATCACCGGCGCGTTCTGGGGCAAGCGTGGCCCGGTGGACGGGATCGCAGCCGATCCGTTGTATCTGGACGTGTCTGTGCCGCCGGGGGTGACCAAGGTGCTGCCGGTGGACACGCGGGCCAATGCCTTTGCCTATGTCTTTGCCGGGGCCGGGCGCTTTGCCGAGGCATCGGACCCGATGGGGGTGCGCGTCGAGAAGGAGTTTGGCGGGCAGGAGGTGAACATCCGTGACCTTTCGGGCAACCGGACGCTGGTGAAATTCGGCAACGGGGATGAGGTCAAGGTGACCGCCGGACCAGAGGGGGTGCGGTTCCTGCTGGTGGCGGGGCGGCCCATTCAGGAGCCTGTCGCATGGCACGGGCCGATCGTGATGAACACCCAGGCAGAGCTGATGCAGGCGATGAAGGACCTGCGCAACGGCACCTTTATAAAGCCCGCGCATTAGGGCTGTCCACGTGTGGACAGCTTTGCGTGATATAAAAATCAAGGGGTTACAGAGACGGTTTTACCTCTCTGTAACCTTTTAACCCGCATCCGGCCCCCCTGTGTGCGCGCGGTCACGACTTGCTTACCGTTTCGTGCCAAGCTGTTGAAATGACAGCCCGCTGCTATACCCTGATGATATGAGCGATCAAGGTCACACACCGCCGGTACCCATCACCGCCCCGCCGCGCGATTACAGCGCGGCGGAACTGACCAGCGACATGATCGTGCATCTGGCCGCGCTGGTGCTGGCGCTGGGCGCGGTGCCGGTGCTGATCACCCTGACGGCGGTCTGGCGCGGCGATGCCGCCGGGATTGTCGGCGTGTCGATCTACGGCGCGACGCTGATCGTGATGCTGACCGCCTCCTTGCTGTACAATCACGTCGGGCGACCGCATCTGTCGGACCTGTTCCGCCGGATCGACATGTCGGCCATCCACCTGAAAATCGCCGGCACCTATACGCCTTTTGCGCTGCTGACCGGCACCAGTTGGGGCCTGCTGACGGCAATCTGGGGGGCGGCGGCAGGCGCGGCGGCGGTCACGCTGCTGAACCGGCGGCTGCCCACCGGGGTGGCGGTGGCCATGTGCCTTGCCTCCGGCTGGGCCGTGGTGATCGGGGGGCGCGACCTGATGGGGGCGCTGCCGCTGTCGGTGATCGTTCTGATGGTGGTTGGTGGGGTGCTGTACTCTGCCGGGACGCCGTTTCTGCTGGCCTCGCGTCTACGGTTTCATAACACGATCTGGCATTCCATGGTGGTGGCCGCCTCTATCGTCTTTTTCGTCGCGGTGTTTTTGTGTGCTGCCATGCCGGGCGTTGTGGTGGCGTCGGGTTAATCCCCCGTCCGCCATTGCGCAGGAACCGGATCGCCCAGGCCGGGTCGCTTCCGCCAAGATCACAGCAGTTTCCATGAACGGAGAGATGCTGTGACCATTGCCAGAGGACTGACCAAATCTGAGGCTTTCGCCTATCGCGGCGGCGCGCCGGATGCCTATGGAAACGCGCCGGAACGGCTGGTGTCGGACGGCGTGGGGTTTCCCTGTCGCTGCTGCCTGCGCTACGTCCCCGCGGGGCAAGAGGTGTTGCTGGTCGCGCATCGCCCTTTTGATGCGTTGCACCCCTATGCCGAAACCGGCCCGATTTTTCTGTGTGCGCAGGAGTGCGCCCCTGATGACGATGCCCTGCCAGAGGTGCTGTGCAAGGCCCCGGACTATTTGCTCAAAGGCTATGATGCGGCGCAGCGGATCGTTTACGGCTCTGGCAAGGTGGTGCCGCAGGGCGATCTTGGCGGCTATGCCGAAACGCTGTTGGCGCAGAAGGGAATCGCCTTTGTCGATGTTCGGTCGGCGCGCAACAATTGCTGGATTGCGCGGATCACGACGGGCTGATCCCGCTGCCCGGTCTTGCGCAAAAGGACAACTGGCAAGATGATCCTGTTCATGGCAAACCGCTGCGAAACGGGAAGAAGGTGGGACAGTTATGGCGGACACATTCGGCAAGGGATGCCACCTGCATCTGATCGACGGATCGGCCTATATCTTTCGCGCCTTCCACGCGCTGCCGCCGCTGACACGCAAATCCGACGGGCTGCCCATCGGGGCGGTTTCGGGATTTTGCAACATGCTGCACCGCTATGTCGAGGGCAACACCGGCCCGGATGCGCCGACCCATGTGGCTGTTATCTTTGACAAAGGCAGCCATACCTTTCGCAACGACATGTACGATTTGTACAAGGCCAACCGTGAGGCGATGCCCGAGGATCTGCGCCCGCAGATCCCGCTGACGCGCCGCGCGACAGAGGCGTTCAACATCGCCTGCAAGGAAATCGAGGGCTTTGAGGCCGACGACATCATGGCGACGCTGGCGGTTCAGGCGCGTGAGGCCGGTGGGCGGGTGACGATCCTGTCGTCGGACAAGGATCTGATGCAGCTTGTGGGCGACGGCGTGGAAATGCTCGACCCGATGAAGAACAAGCGCATCGACCGCGAAGGGGTGATGGAGAAGTTCGGCGTTGGCCCGGAACGGGTGGTCGACGTGCAGGCGCTGGCCGGGGATTCGGTCGACAACGTGCCGGGCGCGCCGGGGATCGGGATCAAGACGGCGGCCTTGCTGATCAACGAGTTCGGCTCCCTTGAAGAGTTGCTGGACCGCGCCGAAGAGATCAAGCAGCCCAAGCGCCGCCAGACCCTGATCGAAAAGCGCGCGCAGATTGAGCTGTCGAAAAAGCTGGTGCAACTGGATGAGGGCATGGAGTTGCCCTTTACGCTGGACGACCTAGAGGTGCGTGACCCGGTGGCGGAGGACTTGTTGGGGTTCCTGTCAGAGATGGAGTTCCGCACCCTGACCAAACGGATTGCCGATGGTCTGGGCGTGGATGCGCCGGTGATGCCCGACACCACGCCAGAGGGGGCAAATCCCCGCACTGAGGACCCGGATTGGCCCGCCATCGACCCTGACCGCTATGAGACGGTCGCTGATCTGGCGGCTTTGCAAAAGTGGATTGACCGCGCCAATGAACGCGGCACCGTGGCGTTCGACACCGAAACGACGGGCCTGAATGAGATGACCTGCGATCTGGTGGGGCTTTCGCTGTGCGTCGATCCGGGGCACGCCTGTTACATCCCGCTGATCCACCGGGCCGAGTCCGGTGAGGGGCTGTTCGGCTCTGACGCGCTGGCCGAGGGGCAGATTCCGCTGGATCAGGCCTTGGCCGCGCTGAAGCCGCTGCTGGAAGACCCAGCGGTGATGAAGATCGGCCAGAACATGAAGTACGATGCCAAGGTCATGGCGCGGTACGGGGTTCAGATTGCGCCGATAGATGACACGATGCTGATGTCCTACGCGATGAATTCGGGCCTGCACAATCACGGGATGGACGCGCTGGCGGAACGCTATCTGTCGCATACGCCGATCCCGATCAAGGAGATCATCGGCACCGGGAAGAGCCAGATCACCTTTGACAAGGTGCCGATCGACAAGGCGACGCGCTATGCCGCCGAGGATGCGGATGTGACCCTGCGGCTGGCGCGGGTGTTCAAGCCGCAACTGCATGTGGCCCGCGTGACGCGGGTATATGAGGGGCTGGAACGTCCGCTGGTGCCGGTGCTGGCGCAGATGGAGATGACCGGCATCAAGGTGGACCGCGACGTGCTGAACAGCATGTCCAACGCCTTTGCGCAGAAGATGGTGCAGCTTGAGGAAGAGGTTCACGAGCTGGCGGGGGAAAAGTTCAACGTCGGCTCGCCCGCGCAACTGGGGGAGATCCTGTTCGACAAGATGAGCCTTGAGGGCGGCAAGCGCGGCAAGAACGGCAAGTATTCCACCGGCGCGGATATCCTGGAGGATCTGGCGACGGAGCATGAACTGCCGCGCCGGGTGCTGGACTGGCGGCAGTTGTCCAAGCTGAAATCGACCTACACCGACGCCTTGCAGGAGCATATCAACCCGGACACCGGGCGGGTGCATACGTCTTATGTTCAGACCGGTGCGAACACCGGGCGTCTGGCGTCGACCGATCCGAACTTGCAGAACATTCCGGTGCGGTCTGAGGAGGGGCGGCGCATCCGGACGGCGTTTATCGCGCCCGAGGGGCATGTGCTGGTGTCGCTGGACTATAGCCAGATCGAGTTGCGGATTCTGGCGCAGATGGCCGATATCGACGCATTGAAACAGGCGTTCCGCGAGGGGCAGGACATTCACGCGATGACCGCGTCGGAGATGTTCAACGTGCCTTTGGATGAGATGACCCCGGATATCCGGCGGCAGGCCAAGGCGATCAACTTTGGTGTGATTTACGGGATTTCCGGCTTTGGTCTGGCGCGGAACCTGCGGATTCCGCGGGCCGAGGCGCAGGGGTTCATTGATCGGTACTTTGAACGGTTCCCCGGTATCCGCGCCTACATGGATGCCACGGTGGAATTCGCCAAAGAACACAAGCGGGTAGAGACTCTGTTCGGGCGGCAGATCCACACGCCCGAGATTGCCGCCAAGGGGCCGCGTGCAGGCTTTGCCAAGCGCGCGGCGATCAACGCGCCGATCCAAGGGACGGCGGCGGATATCATCCGGCGCGCGATGATCCGGATGCCCGACGCCATCAAAGGGCTGCCCGCCAAGATGCTGTTGCAGGTCCACGACGAACTGCTGTTCGAGGTCGAGGAAGGCGCGGTGGATGACCTGATCGGCGTCGCGCGCGGGATCATGGAGAACGCCTGTGAGCCGGTGCTGAAACTGGATGTGCCTCTGGTGGTGGACGCCGGGCAGGGCGCAAACTGGGCCGAGGCGCACTGACGTGTCGGCCCGGCTCACCGGGCCGACAGCAGCCGTTCAGAACATGCTGGCCGAGGGGGCCTGCACCAGCCCGTGACCCCGGTCCAGCGGATCGGTTCCCGGGTTCAGCGGGGCCGTCACGGCGCTGGCGCGCAACCGCGCCTTTACCCCGTCAGAGGTGGCAGGCAGGGGCGCGGCGTTCAGCGCCTCCCACCAGAGCGCGGTCACACCGGCCACATGCGGGCAGGCCATCGAGGTGCCATTGAGCGCCCGCAACCCGCCGCCGGACCGGGCAGACACGATGTTGACGCCCGGCGCGGCAAGCACCGGATTGGTGTTCGAGAAATTCGCCACCGTCAGCCCGCCTGCGCCCTCACCCAAGGCCCCGACGGAAAACACGTCGAAGGCGGCGGCAGGAATGGAGGCGCTGACCTCAAAGTTCGGGTCGATCTGGCGACGGCTTTCGTTGCCCGAGGCGGCGCAGACCACCGTTCCGCCGTCAAAGGCCGCCTGCGCGCGGAACATGTCCATCAGCGCGTCGAACATGCGCAGGTTCATCCGGTAGGCCTCTAGCGCGATGGAGGTTGCCAGCAGCGGCGGGAAACCGTCCTGTTGCAGGCGTTCCCCCAACCCGGGGAAGTCGAAGCCAAGCGACATCGAAATCACCTTGGCATTCTCATCCGCGCACCAGCGCAGCGCCTGAAACAGCATTTCCGAACTGCCGGACCCGTCGTTGCCCAGCACCTTGCCGATCAGCGCATCGGTGACGCCGCGCGCCACGCCGATCCGGGTGCCGTCCACGTCGCGGCCAAAGATGGTGCCCGCGCAATGGGTGCCGTGGCCGTGGCCGTCATGGATACCATCACCGGAAAAGTCGTTTGTGTTTAGCGTGACCCCCGCGAAGGCGGGGTGCGCCTCATCTATGCCGGTGTCCAGCACGGCGACACGCACGCCGCTGCCGGTGGCATTGGTGGCCTCTGCGCCCACTGCGGTGATGCCCCATGTTGGGGTGGCGTCGGCGGCCCCGGCCTCTGGTTCCACCAACTTGGTCGGCATACTGCGCGCGATCACCCGGATCGACGGATCACGGGCGGCATCACGCAGATCGCGGGGGGCCAACTCTTCGGTGTCCAGTTGCGGTGCTGGTGGCACGTCAGAGCGCGGTGCGTCCAAAGACAGGGGCGACAGGCCCCGGGTGGTCACGCTGGCCATGGGACCGGTGCGAAACACGTCGTTTCTGTCCCGCAGAATTATGAATTTTGACATTGAAATGCTCCTGAAAATTGCGGTGCCAACACGCACCGCAAGTTCAAGAATACACCTTTTGAGAGATTATTTATATAGGTTAGCAACCTCTGGATGTTTATGCCCAGCCCCGTATTTTGATCAAGATATGGCAATGTTCCGGGTCGTTCGGACAAATAACCTATGTTTCGCAACACTTTACGCGGTTTGGATGGTCGCAGACCTGCTGGATGGCTCCGAACCGATCTTTAGTCCAGCTTGCCCATCGGTGCCTGCACCAGACCGCGTCCGCAATCGATGTAGGAGGCGCGCGGGCTGAGGGGGGCGTGGGTGGCGGTGCGGATCAGCTTGGCCGCCAGCGTCTGCGCGGTCACCGCCGTGTTGTCCTTGCGCATCTGTTCGACCCAGAGCGCGGCAATCCCAACCGCATGGGCCATCGCCATCGAGGTGCCGTTCAGCGTGCGCAGCCCACCGCCCAGACCGGCGGAAATGATGCCGACACCGGGGGCCACCAGCGCGGCCCCGGCATTGGTGAACGGGGCGGGGGTCAGCCCGTCCTCATCGGGTCCGCAGGCCCCGATCGCCAACACGCCCGCAGCCGAGGCCGGGGCAGAGGGGCCGGTTTCAAATTCCGGGGCGATGGTGCGCAGACAGTCGTTGCCAACCGCCCCCAGCAACAGGGGCACCTGACCTTTGCCAATCATCTGCAACAGCATCTCGCAGATCCGCAGGTTGCCGCGATAGGCATGTACGGCGGCCATCGTCGCCTGCGCGGCGGGGTAGCCTTCGCCGATCAGTGCCTCGATCTGTGCGGGCGTGTCGAACGCCAGCGCAAAGCCGATGATGTCGGCCTTGCCGCGCAGCGCCCATAGCACCGCGCGCAGGAAATCCTCGGATCGCCCGTGGCCGTTGTCGGCCAGTGCCTTGCCGACCAGCAGATCGGTTACGCCGCGCGCCACCCCGATCCGCGTGCCACCCAGATCACGCCCCAGAACCGTGGCGGAGATATGGGTGCCATGGCCATTGGCATCCGCGATGCCGGTGCCGGCAAAATCGCGCGCCTTGACGGAGACTCCGGCAAAGGCGGGGTGGCGGGCCTCGATGCCGGTATCGAGAAGGGCGATCCGCACACCCGCGCCGCTGACCGGCGTGTCGTCCGCCCCCGTCGCGCGCAAGCCCCAGCCGGGCACCGCATCGGCGGCGCGCAGTTCGTCCATCGGTTCGGGGGCGATCAATCGGGTCGGCATCGTCGGTTGGATGGTCAACAGCGTGCGGTCACCGGCGGCCTCGCGCAGATCTTGGGGGGACAGGTCGGCGACCTCAATATGCGGCCGGGCGGCGGCATTCGGGTCCTCGGGCGCGATGCCGCTGGCCAGCGGCACAGAGGGGCGGCGCCAGTTTCCGGCCTTGTCGCGCAGAAGGATGTAACGCGTCATGAACCGCTCCGAACCGACCACCGCACCTTGCAAGGCTAGCGCCGAGGCGGTGGGATCGGAACGGGGACAGCGTGAATGCGCCGTGAAATCGCCATGAAAACAAGGTGAAAACCGACCGCCTGCGCGGCGGTCGGCGGTGCGTGGCCTCAGATCAGGCCCTGAGCGCGGAACAGATCCTGCAGGTTTGCCTCTGGGCGCGGGCCCATGTGGCTGATGACCTCACGCGCCGCAACGCTGCCCATGCGGGCGGCTTTTTCCATGTCCGCGCCGGTGATGAGACCGTATAGGAATCCAGCGGCGAACTGGTCGCCCGCGCCGGTGGCGTCCACCGGCACGATCTTTTCGACGCTGACGTCGGCGCGCGTGCCCTCATGCAGGACGGACACGCCGTCACCGGACCGGGTGCAGACCACCAGCGGGCAGATCGCGCCCACGGCGCGCAGATCGGTTTCCAGATCGTCATTCTGGTAGAGCGAGCGAATTTCGGCCTCATTGCCGATGACAAAGTCCATCTCATTCTCGATCAGGGTGAGAAAGTCGGCGCGGTGCCGTTCGACGCAGAACGGGTCAGAGATCGCGATGCCGGGCTTGCCACCCGCCGCCTTGCAGGCGCGCGCGGCCTTCAGAAACGCCTCTTTGCCCTTGTCCTTGTCGAAGAGATAGCCCTCAAGGAACAGGATTTCCGCCTCACCTGCCACGTCTTCGGACACGTCGTCGGTGCCCAGTTCGGCGGAAATCCCGAGGTAGGTGTTCATCGAGCGTTCGCCGTCGGGCGAGACAAAGATCATGCTGCGCGAGGTGGGCAGTTCGCCGCCCGCCACCGGCGGGTTGACGAAATCGGTGCCGTCCTCGGCCATTGCGTCGGCATAGAAGCGGCCAAGCGCGTCGTCATGCACCCGGCCGATAAAGGCGGTGCGCAGGCCAAGGTTGCCGATCCCGGCAAGGGTGTTGGCGACAGAGCCGCCCGGCGCCTCGATCCGGCCTTCCATCGCGCCGTACAGGGTTTCCGCCCGGTCGCGTTCGACCAGTTGCATGATGCCTTTTTGAATGCCCATGTGGTCGAGGAAGGTATCCTCGGAACGGGTCAGAACGTCGACGATGGCGTTGCCGATACCGACAACCTGATATTTTTTCATGTTGTCTTTTCCTCGAAGGGGCAGAGATCGTTAATGATGCAGGCCTTGCACTTGGGTTTGCGCGCCACGCAGATATAGCGGCCGTGCAGGATCAGCCAGTGATGGGCGTGCTGCTGGAAATCGACCGGGATGTTGTCCTCTATCGCGCGTTCCACGGCGACGACATCCTTGCCCGGGCAGATGCCGGTGCGGTTGCCGATGCGAAAGATATGGGTGTCGACGGCCTGCGCCGGATAGTGCCACCACATGTTCAGCACGACATTTGCGGTTTTGCGCCCCACGCCGGGCAGGCCTTCCAGCGCGGCGCGGGAGTTGGGCACCTCACCGCCGTAGTCGTCCACAAGGATGCGCGCCATCTTGATGACGTTCTTGGCCTTGTTGCGGAACAGGCCAATGGTCTTGATGTGTTCGGTCACGCCCTCTTCGCCGAGGGCCAGCATTTTGGCGGGCGTATCGGCGATCTGGAACAGCTTTTCGGTGGCCTTGTTCACGCCCGCATCGGTCGCTTGCGCAGACAGGGCGACGGCCACCACCAGCGTATAGGCGTTGGTGTGGTTCAACTCGCCCTTCGGTTCCGGCTCGGACTCCTGAAAGCGCGTAAAGATCTGTCGGATCGTATGATAGTCAAGCTGCTTGGCCATGCGCCCCCTATGCCCGCAACGCCCATTTGCTGCAAGTCACGAGGCCTTCCAATCCGCGAGGCATTTTATCGCCGCGCGGTGTCGAGGATGAATTGGCATGGCCCGGAGTGAGGTCCGTCAGAGCGGACGGGGACCGCGCCTGCCCGGACGGCAAGCGGACTTCTCGCTGCGTTCCGAAAGCAGAACCCCCGGCGCGGGCGGCGCCGGGGGCTGATGCGTGGGTTTGCGACAGGCTCAGACGGCGTCGTCCAGCGTCTCTTCGGTGATCCCCAACCGCAGGCGCAGCGCCGGAGGCAGTTGGCGCTTGGCGGAGATCCGGGGCAGGTCCATTTCCGGGATGATCCGCTCTGTTCCGTAGGTCTCCAGGTATGCGCTATGGTTGTCGTATTTCGACCGGCCCAACACATCGCAGAAGCTTTCCGAGGCTGCGCCTTCGGCCAGCAGCGCCTCATGGCGCTCTGTCTCGACGTGGTAAACGGTGATCAGGTCGCCCATGTCCGAACGCGGCACAAAGCTGATCGTGCCGCCGTTGACCAGCGCACTGGCATTGACCAAGGCCCCGTCCAGCACCACTGCATGGTCGCCGGTCAGCACCAGATCGCGTTTCGGCAGGCCGTGGCCAAGCGCACCTGCGCTGATCCGCACCATGGTCAGGCTGCGCGCGAAACGGTGGTCGATGGTTTGTTTGCCCAGCCAGCGGACCGGTTCCAGACGGCCATCCGCCGTGCGCACCAGGTCGCCGGGGGCCAAGTCCTGCACCTCGGTCTCGCCGTGCTCTGTTGCGATGCGGGTGCCTGCGGAAAAGCAGTAGGTATACGTCGTCTCGACAAGATCCGGGTTAAAGTCGAAAGACGCCGGGAAGGTCGGTGTGGACAGATAGGTCGGAACCACGACGAGGATATTGCTGGCATCGGTAACCGGGTATGAGCCTGCCCCCGTGATCACAGGGTAGAGCACGCCACCGATATCAATCTGGCCGATGTAATGGTTGCCACCGCCTGTGACATCTTCGCCGACTTCGAAATCGTCATCGTTGTCGGCACCGGTGAATGGCCCCAACGCACCGACGTCATTGCTACCGTCGCCGATGACAGCATTGAAATTTCAGCCGCCGCTGGCAAAAGCGTCGTACTCTTTCCCCATAGTGATGCTTAAGGACATGCAGAGACCCTTTTCTCTATGACAGTTTTTATTTTTCTAAAAAGCAGGGTTTCAGGTGTCAAACATAGTTAACAGTCCGTTGTCGTCCCATCTTTGGTGTTGCTTTTGCGCATTTGCGCAACATTCGGATCGCATGCGATAATCGACAGGGCTAGTTTTCGGGCAAGGAGACGCACAATGCCCAAAGACGACGATCAGAGCTATCACTACCAGGTCATGGGCCGCGCCATCGAGGTTGTCGACCGGCTGGGCCCGCAGGCCACGTTGGAGCAGATCGCCGCAGAAATGGGCATGAGTGCTGCGCATTTTCAGCGTCTGTTTTCGCAGTGGGCCGGGGTCTCTCCCAAGCGGTATCAGCAATATCTGACGCTGGGCCACGCCAAGGCGCTGCTGGCCAGTCGGTTCACAACGTTGGAGACCGCGCTTGCCACCGGGCTGTCGGGCGGCGGGCGGCTGCACGACCTGTTTGTGCGCTGGGAGGCGATGAGCCCCGGCGATTATGCCCGCGCGGGGGAGGGCCAGACAATCTATTGGGGCTGGTTCGACAGCCCCTTTGGTCTGGCGCTGGTCATGGGCACCGACAAGGGCCTGTGCGGGATCGGCTTTTGCGCGGAAACCACCGAAGAGGCGGCGATGCAGGATCTGGTGAGCCGCTGGCCCAAGGCAGAGTTCGTCGAGGCTCCGGACCGGTTGCGCCCGTGGGTGCAGGCCGCCTTTGGCGTCAAGGCAGAGGGGCCGGTGCCGCTGTACATGATCGGCGCGCCGTTCCAGATCAAGGTTTGGGAGGCGTTGATGCAGATCCCGTCGGGCCATGTCACCACCTATTCGGAGATCGCGCAGGCCATCGACCATCCCAAGGCAGTGCGTGCCGTGGGCACGGCGGTGGGCCGCAACCCGATCAGCTACCTGATCCCCTGCCACCGGGCGCTGCGCAAATCGGGCGGGCTGGGGGGCTATCACTGGGGGATTCCGGTCAAGCGGGCGATCCTTGCATGGGAAGCCGCGCGGCTGGAGGCCTGAGGGGTCAGGCGCTGTAAACCGGAGGTGTTTGACGCCTGCCGCCGAGCCTCCGTGAGGTCATGCGCGGAGCTTTGCCGATTTTCCCCATGACAAGGCTGGGCGTTTGGCGGATGTTATTGCATATCGGCAGTGAAAGACCCCAATCAACTGGGGCAAACATCAAAAGAGGCTCATCATGATCCGGGCGAAATCCCCCATTCTTCTTTCCGTCGTGGCCGTTGTCGGGCTTAGCGCCTGCACCACGGGCCCGATGGTCAGCGACAACGACCCGAACAAAAAGGCCAAGCAGGGCGCGTTGATCGGTGCCTTGGGTGGTGCCGTCGCGGGCCGCCTTGCAGGCGGCAGCGATGTCGGTGAGCGCAACCGCGCCACGGTGGCCGGTGCGCTGGTCGGCGCCGCCGCCGGCGCCGCCATCGGCAACCAGCTGGACAAGCAAGAGGCCGAACTGCGCCAGCAGCTGGGCGACAGCGCGACGATCCGCAACACCGGCGACCGCCTGATTGTCACCATGCCGCAGGACATCCTGTTCGCCACCGACAGCGCGCAGTTGCGCTCGACGCTGGTGTCGGATTTGCGTGACGTGGGTCAATCGCTGCTGGCCTATCCGAACACCACTTCGCAGGTAATCGGTCACACCGACAGCGACGGCACGGCGGCCTACAATCAGGACCTGTCGCAGCGTCGCGCGCAGGCGGTGGCCAACGTGCTGCTGTCCGAAGGCGTGCCGCGCAGCCGCGTCTCTGTCATCGGTCGCGGTGAGGACCAGCCGATCGCGTCGAACCTGACCGCCGAGGGCAAGGCCCAGAACCGCCGGGTTGAGATCGTGATCCTGCCCAACGGCTGACCGGGCCGGGCGGGCCTGACCAAAGACCCGCACAGTTTCGCAAATCAAAGCGCCGCGCCTTGCCGCGGCGCTTTTTTATTGTAGGTCGGGGTATAGCAGAACGGAGACAACCGATGAGTGAGATGAACCTGGTGGGCCTGTGCGGGTCGCTGCGTGCCGAGTCGAGCAACCGCAAGCTGATGTTCGAGGCCGCCCGCCTGTTCGCGCCAAAGAGTTTCGCCGAGATCGACCTGCGGTTTCCCCTCTACGATCAGGATTTGCAGGACGCCGAGGGCCTTCCGCCCGCCGTGCAACAGGCCGCCGACCAGATCGCGGCGGCGGATGCGGTGTTGGTGGTGACGCCAGAGTACAACAAGGGCCTTTCGGGGGTTCTGAAAAACGCGCTCGACTGGATTTCACGCACTGAAAACAAGCCGTGGCGGGACAAGCCCGTGGCGCTGATGTCGGCGGCGGCAGGTCGTGCCGGCGGTGAGCGGGCGCAAAACATGGCGCGGCTGTGCCTGAACCCGTTCCGGCCGCGCCTGCTGACAGGCCCCGAGGTCATGTTGGCGCAAAGCCGCAAACGGTTCGATGAGGATGGCCGCCTGAACGACGATCAGGCGCGGGGATTCTTGCAGGAACTGATGGATGAATTGCGCGCCGATGTCCGGCGGATGGCGGGCTGAGCCGCACTCAGACCCGGTTGGAAATCTCGATCAGGGTGCCGTCCGGATCGCGCAGGTAGATCGACAGAATCGGCCCTGTGGCCCCGGTGCGGGCAACCGGGCCTTCCTCAATCCGGATACCCTGTGCGTCCAGATGCGTCTGCCAGACGGCCAGCGGCGTATCGCTGAGAAAACACAGGTCTGCCGATCCGGGGGCGGGGTTTGCGGCCTTGGGGTCAAACTCTTGCCCGGCGACGTGCAGATTGATCTTTTGCATCCCGAAGGTCAGCGCCCAGCGTGTGCTGCCGTCCGCCGGTTTGAACGACGTGGCCCGCATGCCAAGACCCCCCTCGTAGAAGGCCCGTGTCGCGGACAGGTCGGCGACGGTCAGCACCAGATGATCGAGCGACTGGACGGCGGGCGACATGGCTGGAATAACTCGCGCAAATTATAGGAGAAGCCCATGCAGAATGGCGTGCAGGCGGAGCGTCGTCAAACCGATGTAATGGACCCGGATCGGGCAAATGCGCTGGCGGTTGCGCTGGGCCTTGGGCGGGGGGTCGACGCGGGCGACGCCCTGCCGCCGTTCTTTCACCAGATCTATTTCTGGGAGGCGCAGCCGCCCGGTCTGCTGGGCCGCGACGGGCACCCCAAGGTCGGCACCGGGCTGATCCCGGATCTTGGCCTGCCCCGGCGGATGTGGGCCGGAGGGGCGTTGCACTTTCATGCCCCGCTGCGCGCGGGGTCTATGGCGGAAAAACGCTCTCGGGTGGCGGATGTGACGTTGAAACAGGGGCGCAGCGGGCCGCTTGGCTTTGTCACGCTGGCGCATGAAATCTGGCAGGGCGGGCAGCTTTGCGTGACCGAACGGCAGGACCTGGTCTACCGCGAGGATGCAGCGCCGGGGGGCACCCGGCCTACGCCGCCCAAGGCGCGCGACGACGAAGAGACCCGCCGCGCGATGGCGTTTTCCTCGACGCTGTTGTTTCGCTATTCGGCGCTGACTTTCAACGGCCACCGCATTCACTATGACATTGAATATGCGCGCGCGGTCGAAGGCTACGGTGGACTGGTGGTGCATGGGCCGCTGTTGGCGCAGGGTCTGCTGCTGATGGCCGAAGACGCCGCACCGGTGCGTGCGTTCACGTTCCGCGCAACCGCGCCCTTGATGCATGATGAGGCGGCGACTCTGTGCCGGTCCGGAGAGGACATGTGGGTGCGCGGGCCGGACGGGCGGCAATGTATGGTCGCGACCGTCGAACAGTGAGCGGGTTTGGACACGAGGCCCCGGCACGGAGGCCCGGGCGGGGTCAGCCTAGCAGCCGGTGCCGCGCAGCACCACGCGCACCGTCTTGAACAGCACCCGCAGGTCATTGAACAGAGAGAGCTGTTCCAGATAAGCGGTGTCGAACCCGGCGCGCTGGGCAAACGAGCTTTCGTTGCGCACAGACACCTGCCAGTAGCCGGTGATCCCCGGACGCATCGCGTAATAGGCGGTGCCTGGATAGATATCCCGCTGGCACGGCATCATCGGGCGCGGGCCGACCAGCGACATGTCGCCCTTGAGCACGTTGAACAGCTGCGGCAATTCATCAATCGAGGTTTTGCGGATCAGCCGCCCGATGCGGGTGATCCGTGGGTCATTGCGCAGCTTTTGCGCGCGATCCCATTCGGCGCGCGCCGCCGGGTTGGCCGCTAGGTGTTCGCTGAGCCGTTTGTCGGCGTCAGGCACCATGCTGCGCAATTTCCAGATGTCAAAGCTGCGCCCGTTCCGGCCGAGCCGTTTCTGGAAGTAGAACGGTGAATGACCGTCGCGCGCGATAATCAAGGAGACCAGACCGACGATCAGCAGGGTGGGCAGTGCCGCGACAAGCACAATCGCGATATCCAACGCGCGTTTGAACAGGTCACGATACAGGGTTGGCCCGGATTGGACGGTAAGGGCCTCTGTGATCAGCTTTTCGATCCGAGCCGATGGCAGCGGCTGGCGCAGATGCATTGTCACGATGACCTCCTGACGTCATGCGTTGACGAGAGCATGGAAAAGCGCGCGGATGCGTTTTGTAATTCGGACATAGCTTTGCCATGGCACGCAAATCGCGTGTCCCCCCAGATGGCGGATGGGCCGAAGCCCGGAACAATGTCACTGAATCTTTATTCGCAGATACCGCCGCAAACTTAACCAGATACTCCCAACGTGGAAGCACCAACCCCCAAGTGCCGTGTTAACCAGAATACGCCCAAATTGAGGCGGACGCATTCCACAAACAGGTTATGACGTGGTTGGGGTGGCTCCGTCAATGAGCGTGACGAGGCACAACTTAAAGATGAAAATCACGCGACAAGCGCAGGTTGCATGGCGTGTCAGCGGCCTGTCGGGGCGGCATCGGTTTGGATTTTCCCCGTGCGGAAAGTGCGCGATTGTGACTGGCAGGGGGACAGACTCAAAGCCTGTGCAGCGGCGTTGGCACCGCTGAATTTCGTGAAACAATTTTCCCAAAACATTGCGAAAATTGTTTCCAAGCGGGCGACAGTCCCTAATGAATCGTAAAACAATGCCAAAAGATTGTCCGATTAGATCGGCGGATCCCCGCGCATGAAAGGGCTGGATCGAACGCCGGAAACAATAGCGGGCAAGTGTCCGCTTAGCCGATCCCCGGTTTTGGGCGCTGAATCGCACAATGGCGCGCATTGAGGTGGTTGGCTGACCAAAGGGAATGCCGCGAGGTAATCTGAGAGCGCTCCGACAATCCTAGGGGGAGTCCCTGAGTTCACGGAATGTTTCAAAAGTGAGGAAAACGCGAGCGAGAAGCCATAATCCCGCCCGAATCGGGGCGTGATCCTGTCACCGATTCGCCCAATCGAGCCCCTGATTTGCCGCATTTTGGCCTTCAACCCACGAATTGTGGCCCGACGGTGGCGCAGGGCGGAGTTGAAAGCCACCGGGTGCGCGGATATGTCGGGCCGGTAAGACGGAGCGGAAAAAGGACGGATCGTGACAAATTATCTGTATCAGGGCGATTTGCCGGACGATCTGGATCTTGGGCCGGTGGTTGCCATCGACTGCGAGACCATGGGGCTGAACCCGCACCGGGACCGGCTGTGCCTCGTGCAGCTTTCGGGAGGCGACGGCAACGCGCATCTGGTGCAGGTCGCCAAAGGCCAGACCAAGGCACCGAACCTCGCGCGGCTGCTGACCGATCCGGAGGTGCTGAAGCTGTTTCACTTTGGGCGGTTCGACATCGCGGCCATGTACCATGCCTTTGGCGCGCTGGCGGCCCCGGTCTATTGCACCAAGATCGCCAGCCGTCTGGTCCGCACCTATACCGACCGGCACGGGCTGAAGGCGCTGACGCAGGAACTGCTGAGCGTCGATATCTCCAAGCAGCAGCAGTCAAGCGATTGGGGCGCGGCCGAGTTGACCGATGCGCAACAGGACTACGCCGCCTCTGACGTGCTGTACCTGCACCGCCTGCGCACCGCGCTGAACGGGATGCTGGAGCGCGAAGGCCGGAGCGACCTTGCGCAGTCCTGTTTCGACTTTCTGCCGACCCGGGCGATCCTCGACCTTGAGGGATGGCCGGAGACCGACATCTTTGCGCACGTCTGAGCCGGGGTAGGCCATGAGACGGGGCGACGGATTGTATTCACGGGTGATCGCCTGGCTGAAGATCCTGCTGCCGCTTGCCGCCCTTGCCATGCTGTCGACCCTGTTTCTGCTGTCGCGGTCGACCGAGCCGTTGCAGAACATTCCCTTTGTGGAGGAGTTGCAAAAGAGCGCCGCCGACGAACGGGTCAGCGCGCCATTTTTTGCCGGAACGACGCCACGGGGCGACGTACTGAGCGTGACCGCCAAAAGCGTGCGGCCCTTGGGCGGTGGCGAGATCCAGGCCGATGACCTTGCTGCACGGATGCGGCTGTCGGATGGCAGCGAGATATTGGTGGATGCCGTCGAGGCGATGCTGAACGACGGCGACGGGCAGGCGCTGATGCAGGGCGGGGTGCGGATCGAAAGCTCTCAGGGGTATGTGCTGTTGACCGAGGGGCTGGTGTCGAGCCTTGACCGGATCGAAGCCGAGAGCCTTGGGCCCGTGCAGGGAGACGGACCGCTAGGCCGGTTTGAGGCCGGACATTTGCGGATAGCCCCGGTCGGAGAGGACGGCGCGGTGCAATTGATGTTTTCCGGCGGCGTAAAGCTGGTATATCAACCGCCAGAACAAGAAAGTGCTGCCGAATGATCCGTTGCCTGTCTGTCGCCGTCCTGTTGTCCCTCGCGCCGCTGGGCGTTGCCGCACAAGGGGCGGAGGTCGCGTTTGGTGGAATGCGGCAGGATACCAGCGCCCCGGTCGAGGTGACCGCCGATGCGCTGCAGGTGAACCAGTCGGACGGCACGGCGCTATATACCGGGAACGTGTTGATCGCGCAGGGCCAGATGCGGCTTGCCGCGCCGCGGGTGTTGGTGGTCTATGCCCAGCAGGCCGGACGGATCAAACGCATGGAGGCCACTGGCGGCGTGACGCTGGTCAGCGGCTCTGAGGCGGCAGAGGCACAGCGCGCCGATTACGATATCGAGGGCGGCAAGGTCATCATGTCCGGCAACGTCCTGTTGACGCAGGGCCCCAGCGCCCTGACGGCGGAACGCATGGTCGTCGACCTGAAAGACGGCACCGCGCAGATGACGGGCCGCGTGCGCACCGTGTTGCAGCAAAGCCCGGACGGGACCGCGCCGCAGGGGCAACCGTAATGGCGCGTCCCGACCTGAGCGTGACCGAGGGCGACAGCGGCCTTCGGGTCAATCACCTGCGCAAAAGCTATCGCAAACGCGTGGTGATCCGCGACGTGAGTTTGCGGGTGGATCGCGGCGAAGTGGCGGCTTTGCTGGGGCCAAACGGATCAGGCAAGACCACCTCGTTTTACGCGATTGCGGGGCTGGTGAACCCGGAAGGCGGGCAAGTCCTGATCGACGGGCACGACGCGACCTTTCTGCCGATGTACCGCCGCGCGCGTCTGGGTATCGGCTATCTGCCGCAGGAAATGTCGATCTTTCGCGGGTTGAGCGTCGAGGACAATATCGGCGCCGTGCTGGATATCGCCGAAAAAAACGTCCACCGCCGCCGGGAACGGCTGGAAGAACTGTTGGGCGAATTTTCGATCGAGCATCTGCGCCGCGCCCCGGCGTTGGCCCTGTCGGGCGGTGAGCGGCGGCGGGTCGAGATCGCGCGCTGCCTTGCGGCCAATCCCAAGTATCTGCTGCTGGATGAGCCTTTTGCCGGGGTCGATCCGATCAGCGTGGGCGACATTCGCCACCTTGTGTCCGATCTCAAGACGCGGGGCATCGGCGTGCTGATCACCGATCACAACGTCCGCGAAACGCTGGAGATCGTCGACCGCGCCTATATCCTGCATGACGGTCAGGTGCTGATGTCCGGCACGCCAGAGGAAGTTGTCCAGAATGAAAACGTACGCCGGGTCTATCTGGGCGAAAACTTTCGCTTTGGCTAAGCGTCTGTGGGTGCAGACAAAGGTGGTCAGCAACACTTTGTCGCCAGATGTCTTGGTTTCCCGTAGCGGTTTCCATTGACAGCACCGGCGGTTTCCAAGTCAAATATCACTATGGTGCTTTGTAACGCGGCATGGCGACTTTGCGGGCTCCTCGGTTTCGAGGCTCTCTGCACGCATTCCGGGGCAATGCGCCTTCCCTGAACCTGTGACGTCGCGGCGGGGCCCGCTCCCCGTGTCGGCGTTCGGGTGCATAAGAAAAGGACAAATGATGCGCTATCAGATCACGGGAAAACACATCGACATCGGCGAGGCACTTCAGGTGCATGTCACAACCGAGCTGGGCAGCGTGCTGGACAAGTATGGCCAGCGCCCGACCGATGCGACGGTGGTTTTTTCGAAGGCGGCTCATGAATATAATTGCGAAGCGATTGTTCACCTGTCGAGCGGGCTGAACGCGGCCGCCAAGGGAAGTGCGACTGAAATTTATGCGGCGTTCGAGTCCTGCGCCGAAAAAATGGACAAACAGCTCCGTAGGTACAAACGCCGGTTGAAGGACCATCACAAGGATCGGCCCGACCCTGTTGAACATTTTGGGGCAGCCTCGTATATCCTCGCCACCGAAGCGGATTCGGGGGACAACGAGCCCGAGACGCTTCAGCCGATGATCGTGGCGGAGATGCAAACACAGATCCCGTCGCTGTCGGTTGGGGAGGCCGTGATGCAGATGGAACTGGCCGGAGCGCCGGTCCTTGTGTTCCGAAACGAAAAGAAGGATGGCGTGAACGTCGTATACCGGCGGGATGATGGCAACATCGGCTGGATCGATCCATAAGGATCACCCCACCGGACCCCGATCCGCGCGACGAATGCGCCTCAGACACAGGCAAGACCCATGAAGTTTGTCGATCTCATCAAGCCGACTGCTGTGAAAGTCGTATCTGCGACCTCCAGCAAGAAACGCCTGTTGCACGATGTCTCGGACCTTGCTGAAAGTGCCTATGGTCTCAGCGCCCCGCGTATCCTTGAGGCGCTGATGGAGCGTGAGGCACTGGGGCCGACAGGTGTCGGCCACGGTGTCGCGCTGCCGCATGCGCGGATCAACGGGGTGGAAGAGGTGACCGGGGTCTTTATCCTACTGGAACGGCCCATCGACTTTGACTCGGTCGATCGGCAGCCGGTGGATATCGTCTTTGGGCTGTTCGCGCCCGAAGAGGCCGGGGTCGAACATCTCAAGGCACTGGCGCTGGTGTCGCGCAGCCTGCGCAACCCCGGCTTGTGCGCCAAGCTGCGGGCCAATCCGGTGCCGACCACGCTGTACACTATCCTGACCGCTGCCGAGGCCGAAAAGGCCGCCTGAGGCATCGGGGCCACAGCGCCCCACAGGTCTGGAATTCCCCCGTTGGCGTTACGGTGCCAGCGGGGTATCCACTTGGCACACAGTCACACCCGATATCAGAAGGAGGGCCGCAGATGACCGCTATTCACATTGACGCCATTTCCTTGGATCGTCGGGGCCGCTGACCGTTCCGCCCTGCGGGGCGTTTTTCCAGCCCATCTGACGATCCGTCTTGCGGTCTTTTCGGCCGCTCATCTCTGCATGAGAAAGACGGAGCTATGGGCAATTTCCCCATTCAGACACCCGTGGGTGTCGCTGAATTCTATTCTGATGACGCCTGGATCGAAGGCCGGGCGGTCGATCAACTGCACGATGTTGCGGGCTGGCCCGGAATGCGCGCCGTGGCGGGGTTTCCCGACCTGCACCCGGGCCGTTTTGGCCCGGTTGGCGGGGCGTTTCTGGCCGACCGCCTCTACCCGCAACTCATCGGGCCGGACATCGGCTGCGGCATGGCGCTGTTCCGGCTGGACCTGCCACGCCGCAAGCTGAAGCTGGACAAGGCCGCGCGGCGGCTGGAGGCGCTTGAGACAGGCGTCGACGCCGACACCGGGGCCGCCGCGCTTGCCGGCACCTGCGCCGCGCAACTGGATGCTTACGGGCTGGGCACGCTGGGTGGCGGCAACCATTTCTGCGAGGTTCAGGTTGTCGACAAGATCACAGATCCCACGGCGGCCTCCGGTTTGGGAGTGCAAGCGGGGGACCTCTGCCTGCTGGTTCATACCGGGTCGCGCGGGCAGGGCGCGGGCGTGTTCACGGGCATCAGTGACACCTGGGCCGACGGCTTTTTGCCGGGAAGCGACGCGGCTGAAAGCTATGTGGCCTTGCACACTGCGGCACAGATCTGGGCGCGGGTGAACCGGGCGCTGATCGCCGGGCGCGCGGCAGAGGCGCTGCGCTGTGAGGCGCGGCTGATCTGTGACGCGCCGCACAACCATCTGGAACGTCGGCCCGACGGCTGGCTGCACCGCAAGGGGGCCGCTGCCCCGGACCGGGGGCTGGCCCCGCTGGCCGGATCGCGCGAGAGCCACAGCTATCTGATGGCGGTGCCAAAGGGCCCGCCGGAGGCGCTGGGCTCTGTCTCGCACGGGGCGGGGCGTCGGTATGACCGCGCCGCGATGCACGGGCGCATCCGGCGGGTGAAGTCAGAGCTGGAGGCGATGCGCAAGACCCGCTTTGGCGGGCGCGTGATCTGTACCGACCGCGATCTGCTGATCGAAGAGGCGGGCAGCGCCTATAAGGATGCAGGTGCCGTGCTGCGCGACCTCGAAGCCTTTGGTCTTGCCCGTGCGATCGCGGCCTTTGCGCCATTGCTCACCTTCAAGACCAGCAAAGGAGGCCGGGGATGACGACGCTATTGATCTCCAGCGGGAACGGCCCCGGAGAATGCCAGCAGGCTGTTGCGCATGTGCTGGCGCGCATGGCGCAAGAGGCCGCAGAGCGGGGCGTCACGCTGGATCTGGTTTGTCGCGCCGGGCGGAACGGGCCGGTCTCTGCGGTGGCGGTGCTGTCGGGGCGGTGCGCAGATGCGCTGGCCACGCGCTGGCAAGGCGCGCTGCTGTGGCGCTGCGCCAGCACGCTGCGGCCCCGGTACAGGCGCAAAAGCTGGTTCGTGCAGGTGTTCCGCCTGCCGGACGCGGCGGGCGGAGCGGCGATTGACCCGCGCGAGGTCGAGATGGTGGCGATCCGCGCCGGGGGGCCGGGAGGTCAGCACCAGAACAAGACCTCTAGCGCGATCCGCGCGCGCTGGGGCGATTATGCGGTTGTGGTGCGGGACGAACGCTCGCAGCACCAGAACCGTCGGCTGGCGCTTGCGCGCCTTCAGGCGCTGGCCGATGCAGATGCCGCCGAAGCGCAAGCCACCCGCGACGGGCAGGCGCATTGGTTGCATCATCAGGTGCAGCGCGGCGATCCGCTCCGGACCTTTGATGGGCCGGATTTTGTCGAACGGGGCAGCGCGTAGTTCAGGCCCAGTCGTCGAAGCCGAACATCACATAGTCGCGCTGATAGGCCTCGCGCCCCAGCGCCTCGATCTGGTTGTCGTAGATCTCCGCCAGTGAAAACGGCGCGCTGTTGGGGACGGCGACGGGGTCGGGCGGGTTCTGATGCCCGACCTGCAGGGCGAGGGCGGGCAGATATGCCTCCATCTCATCCTCGCGGACGATCATGTCGGGCAAGGTGAACTCGGCCATGCCCTCAAGGCACTGGGCCTGCGTGGCCCAGTGGCCATCGACGCGCAGCGCGGTCTGGCCGTTGAGGTTGGCCCGGACCCACGAAAGCCAGGCGGTGAAAGCCTCGCGGTGGGCATTCACGTCATAATCGGCCCCCGGCTCTCCCTCCGGGATGGGAAAGCTGTGGGCGCGGCGCAGCACCTTGCGGATGCCCGGAAAGCTGCCCTTTTCGGTGGTCAGGATCTTGGAGCAAAACGCATCATGCGCGCGCGCCAGAGGGTGCCGGATCACGGTAAAGCTGCGGTGGCCGGGGCGGTCACGTTTCCAGCCGCGCAAAGACCCTTGGGTGAACTTGTCAGACAGCTTGCCCGGCTTGACGCCGTCCAGCGCGGCCAGCCACTGACGGACCGCCCGTTCTGGTCCCGACCGGATCGGCATGTACAGCAGCGGGGTATCCTGTGCGGCGACATAGGTCGGGACCACCGGGCCGCGCCGGGGTTCAAAATTCGGCGTGCGAGACAGGTTGAACCGATCCAGCCGCGCCAAAGAGGCGGACATCTCGGCGTAGTTTTCGACCTTTTCCGCCGCCGGTTGCGGGTTCTGCCGTTTCAGCGCGGTGTTCAGGCTGTCCAGCCGCGACGAGATCCCCAGCCATTGCGCCAATCCGTTCATGACGGCGACGTCCTGCAAATCCTCATAAGCGACGTAAAAGGCGGTTTGCCCGTTGGTTTGCAGCGCGCGCAGCAGGGTCACCTGAAAGTCCTGAAGGGCAGCCAGATGCGCCTCAAACTCCGCAGCGTCAAACCGCGCCTGCGCATCCTTGCGCCGCTTGACGTTGGTCAGTTTCCACTGGCCGGTGGCCTGCGCGATCTTTTTGCTGACATAGCTGTCGACCGGATTCCGGGTCAGCACGATCTTGGCGGTGCGCGGGTTTTCCAGCAGCAGTTCCAGAACGCGGGGATCGTGGTCGTGAAAATAGCGAAACCCGCCCAGCCCCTCTGGCGTGCCGGTGCGGATGCGTTCCAGCAGCGCGGCGGGATTGCGATCACGCTCTTCCAGCGTGACATCAAGGATATGATCGGTGTTGGGATAGCCGATGAAATGCGGGTTGAACGCCTCACCGTGGCAGGTCAGTCCGTCAAAGGCGTTGAGATTGGCCTCTAGGAAATTCGACCCGGTCCGCATCTCGGCAAAGATCACGAAACAATCGAAACGCTGGGACATGGGGGATCATTTCCTGACGAGATAGGGTTTTCGGGATGTGCCGGGGCGGCTGTGTGGAACAGGGTCCACCGGGAAGTCGCCCATCAGATAGGGGTGCATCCCCTGATTCTTGAGGTCCTGAAGGAACTGGCCAAATCCGGTCAGGTCCACCATGCGCGGCGCCTCGGCCAGACGGCGGGCGTTCTTTTGCCCGATCTCGTCGATCAGGGTTTGCAGCGGCTCCATTGGGGCCTCGATGAAATCGGCCATCGTCCATGTCCGGATGCGCGCCTTGGTGTCGGGCCTGCGCAACTCATCCAGCATCTTGGCCTCTATCCGTTGCAGGCGCGCGGCCTCGGCCCGGATTTCCGCGAAGTCCGCCTTGGATTGATAGAGCGGCACCGCCCAAGCGCCCGAGATCACGCTGATCTGGGCGTTGGGGTCCAGCGTCATGTGTCGCAGCACGTCGGGGTTGTCCGATGGTCCGTATTGAAAGCACTGGCGCTCACCGCGCGTGTTCCACAGCAGGTTTGTCAGAAACGCCTTGGGATTGGCATCGCGCAACAGCGCATTGTCCGACAAGGCCCCGGCGACAACCGCTTCGCGGCCCGCAAATTCGGCCCGGTCGGGGGCATAGAGGTGGCCGTGAACCTGCGCCCCGGTCGACTTGGCCAGCCAGTTCTCAAACCCAAGAAACAGATCGGCAAAGCCCTGAAAAACAGAGTATTTTCCTGCCGTTACCCCGTTTTCCCAGCCAAGGCGCGGGAACCGGCTTTGCATGTACAGGCCGGGGCGGCCCCGGGTCCGGCGGTCCACCGCCTTGGCAAAGATGCGGTCAATCTTGCCCGGGTTCGGTTCCTGTCTCTGCTGGGCGCTGTTGGGATCGGTCAGGAACGCCTCATAAAGGCGGTTGGCGCGCGGCCAGATCTTGCGCGCGACAAAACAATCGGACCGGCGCAGGAGTTGCAGGTGATCGTCGTAGAAGATGTGCGGTTTGCCCTGAAAGTCGAACTTGGACAGGGTCAGCGAGCGGCTTTCGATCTGGGTCGAATAGAGCCGCGCAAGGGTCTGGAAATAGCTTTCGTCCGGAATCCAGACATGGCGGAAATAGCGGTCGTGGCGCGGGCGTTCCGGGTCTTTGAGAATGGCGGACAGGGTTTGGCGCGTCAGGCACCACCATTGGCTGCCCATATGCGGCGTCAGCCCGGCGGGGATGCGGCGGGCATAGCCAACGGCGCGTTGCAGATCGACGAATTTATCGAACAGGTAGCGGTGTTTGCGCCATGAAAACGGGAATTGCAGGGTAAAGCGTTCATGATCCAGCCCGCCCACGGTCCAGGGCACATCGGCAGTTGTCGCGCTTTCGATGAAGTCGGTGCGTGGGCGGTCGGCAAGGTAGTCGCACAGTTCGGCCACCGGACGCAGCGGCAGGCAAGAGCCGGAGGACAGGTAGACGTGGCGCACATCGGGAAACCGGTCCAGCATCAGTTCGGACGCGTCCTGACTGGCGGCGACCAGCCCCCAAGTCCCCCATTCGCAGCGGTGGCGTTTGGAAAACAGCACATCGGGCAGATCGGCAAGCGCCTGTCTGAAGGCCCGGAAACGGTCCTTGGGCACCTTGGCGTCGACATGGATCACCACCGGACAGCCGCCCTGCGCCCAGTGCCGGGCGGCCTGTTCGGCGCGGTCAAAGGCGGTGTGGACCAGCATGACGACTCCCACGCTCATGCCCAGTTGCCTTTCGACATCAGGCCAAGGATCTCAAGCTGGCGCCAGTTGATGTATTTCTCGGACCATTTGCACCACAGGTCCGGGTTGTCCTTCACCGCCTCGGCGTAGGCGATGTATTCGCGGCTGGCCCCATAGTGCTGGCTGCGGCTCAGTTCTTCTTCGGCTTTTTCGGTGAAGGTCGACAGGAACTTGGTGTGCAAAAGGATGCCGCTGGCCTTTTCGCCGCCCCATTCGTCATAAACCTGATTCAGCCCGCGTGGCAGCAGGTTGTGGGTAGAGGACACATAGGCATAGCGGCGGTCCCATTTCACCAGCGGAACCTTGTTCAGGGCCGGGGCAAGCTTGGGCTTGTCGGCAAAGAACACCCGCGCGCGCGGCCCGCCCTGAATCCACAGGTTGCCGAATTGCGGATTGCGCTGGATCGAATAATTGCCCGCGTCGAACCAGCTGGCGATTTCCAGCGGGTCCTGACCGGCGCGATAGGAATGCAGGTCGATCCGTCCTTTGGGGTACATGTCCAGCAGCATGGCCGAAAACGATTTGATCGACGAGGCATCCAGCCAGTCGGTCAGCGCGCTGAGCGGGCGGGTGTCGCAGAACGGGTACAAAAAGAATTCGTCCGGGTCGACGGTCAGTGCCCAATGGCCATGGGCGTGTTGCATCAGCAGCCAGTTCAGCCAGTCGACGCCAAACCGCGCGCGTCTATAGCTGGCCCGCGTGGTCCAGACCGAAACATCGGGCTGGTCGGCAAGGTAATTGAGTGAGCCATCCGTGCTGTCGTTATCGACAAAGAAAAAGTGGCTCACACCCATGTCGCGGTAATAGCGCAGGAAATAGGGCAGGCGGATGCCTTCGTTCCGTTGGGTCGAAAACAGCAGGATATCCGATGGGCGGATCAAATCGGTGCGGTTGGCGACCGGACGCAATTCACGCCGCTTGCGGAACGCGCGGATGCGCCAGCGTTTCCGCTGCATCCTGAGACGGTATGCCTGCCATGCGCCCAAAGATTTGCCTCTTGCCCCGCGCCGCATGGACGCCTTGTGCCGGTGTCGGCTATCAGGTCAGGGTTAAGACCACCTTGAAATGCGCCTCCCATGTGGGCGGGGCAAAGCGCGGTGCCTGTTCCGCGCGGGTCTGACCTGTCTGGTGATCCGCAGCCATCCGGTTGATTTGTTTGCGCCAAAGATAGCGGTCGGAGACATTTGCGTAAACGGGAATGTCGCCCAACACTTCGCGATAAATCGGCAGATCGTTTGCCAGAACCGGCACATTCAGCGCGGCGGCCTCGACCGGGGGCAGGCCATAGCCTTCGGCGAGGCTGGGAAACAGCAATCCGGCGGACCCCTGCAAGAGCGCGGCGACCTGCCCGTCGTCCAGCCCCGGCAGTTCATGAACGCGGGGCGGGCGGCTGTCGAGGCGGTCAAAGACGGCGTGGTTTTCCCAGCCGCGGCTGCCGCAGATCAGCAGGTGGGTCTCGGGGATGTCATCCCAGAGATCCAGCAACAAGGCATGGTTCTTGCGCGGCTCTATGGTGCCAAGGGTCACGAAATAGGGGGCGGTCCACGGCCCCTGCGGAGCCTGTGTCGGTTGCATCAGGTCAAGGCCAAGGGGGGCCGAGATCGTGGACGGCAGGCGACCGCCAGCCAGATGGCGCGCAAGATCGGCCTCTGTCTGGTGCGAGTTGCACAGGATCAGGTCGGCGTGCTGTGCCGTTCGCATCAGGAAATGGCGGAACCGTTCGACCGTGCCGGGGCGCTGGAACTGCGGCATGTCCAGCGGGATGGTGTCGTGGACAAAGACGGAAATGCGCGCGTCGATGCCGCGCAGCGCCGACAGCACACGGTCGGTCAGGTTGGTGTGGCCGGTGTTCACATAGGTCAGGTCGCGCGGCAGGTGGCGGCGCAGCATGGCCGACAGGCGCAGGGGCAGACACCGCGCGACACAGAGCCTGCGCAGGTCGGCCTCTGCCCGCGCGCGCATCGGGTCCAAGCCCCGCTTGATGCGCGACAGGCGGTCCGCCGGACCCCAGTCCTGCGACAGCAGTTTGTCCCGAAACGCGGCGCAGCCTGCGGCGTCCAGCAGCACGTACCCAAGCGAAGTTCGCACCAGCCCCCACAGCGGCCCGTGCCGCAACATATGAGTCAGATAGGCAAATTCGACACGGTCGACCCCCGTAAGGGGGCGGCCCGCCCGGCTGGTCAGCCGGGTCAGGTCCAACAGGCGGTTACGTCTCGTAGTGCCCATTATTGTGCCAGCGCCATGCATCGGCGATCATCTGCGGCATCGTCGAGCGGTGCGGCTCCCATCCCAGTTCTTCGCTTGCGCGACTGGAGCCGGAGACCAGTTTGGTCGCATCCCCGGCGCGGCGCGGGCCATCGGTGCAGGGCACGGCCATATTGGTGACATGGCCCGCCGCCTCGATCACCTCGCGCACGGAAAAGCCGCGCCCGGTGCCAAGGTTGAAGACCCGGCTGCCCTTGCAGTCCCGAAGCCATTTCAGGCCCAGAACATGCGCGTCCACCAGATCCATTACATGCACATAGTCGCGAATGCAGGTGCCGTCGGGCGTGTCGTAATTGGTGCCATGTACGGTCAGGCCGGGGCGTTTACCGTCAATCGCCTCCAGCATGACCGGGATCAGGTGGGTTTCCGGGCGGTGATGCTCACCTACCTCGCCGTCGGGGTCGGCGCCCGCGACGTTGAAATAGCGAAAGATCACCGATTTCAGACCGTGCGATGCGCCGAAGTCGCGCAGGATGTCTTCCACCGCGCGTTTAGAGGCACCATAGGCGTTCAGCGGTTCCTGCGGGGTGTTTTCGTCCAGCACGACGTTGTCATGCTCGCCGTAGGTGGCGCAGGTCGAAGAGAACACGAAGTTTAGGCAGCCTGCAGCGCAGGCAGACTCGATCAGGGTCAGCGAGCCTTCGACGTTGTTGCGCCAGTAGAGGCCGGGTTTGGCCATCGCCTCGCCGACCTGACTGAGGGCGGCGAAATGCATCACCGCCACCGGCTGCCATTTGGCAAAGACCTCATCCAGACGCGCGCGGTCTGACAGGGCACCCTGTTCGAAGGGGCCGAATTTGACCGCGTCCTGCCAGCCGGTGACAAGGTTGTCATAGGTGACAGGCGTATAGCCCGCCGCCCTCAGCGCCTTGCAGGCGTGGCTGCCGATATAGCCAGCCCCGCCCGTTACCAGAACATGCGACACGGCCCTTATTCCACCGCCTTGCGAGAGATCGCCAGTTCATCCAGGTAAGCGCCAAGATCGTCCTTGAGTTCGTCGCGGGCCAGACCGAAGGCCACGGTGGCCTGTAGGAAACCGGCCTTGGACCCGCAGTCGAACCGCTGGCCGTTGAAGCGGTAGCCATAGACGCCGCTGGCGTTGATTTCCTTGTCGATCGCGTCGGTCAACTGGATCTCGCCGCCGGCCCCGGTCTGCGGGTTTTCTAGGTGTTTGAATACCTCGGGTGTCAGGATGTAGCGGCCGATCACCGCGAGGTTGGACGGTGCCTTGTCGGCGGGCGGCTTTTCGACCATGCCCTTGACCTTGACCATCTGGCCCATGTCCTCTGAGATATCCAGAACACCGTAGGCGCTGACACGATCCTGCGGCACCTCCATTGCGGCGACCATGCAGCCGCCGGTCTGCTCATAGGCCTCGACCATCTGCTGAAGGCAGGGTTTCTCGGCGGCAATTACGTCGTCGGGCAGCATGACGGCAAAGGGTTCATTCCCGACCAGACGGCGTGCGCACCAGATGGCGTGGCCAAGGCCCAGCGCCTTGTGCTGGCGGATATAGGCGATTTCACCGCTGTCCATGTTGGTCGACAACAGAATGTCCAGCAGTTGATCCTTGCCCTTGCTGCGAAGTTCTTCCTCAAGCTGTGGGGCGACGTCGAAATAATCCTCAAGCGCGCCTTTGCCGCGCGAGGTGACAAAGATGAATTCCTCAATCCCGGCGGCGCGGGCCTCATCAATTGCGTATTGCACCAATGGGCGATCGACCAGCGTCATGATCTCCTTTGGAACGGATTTGGTGGCCGGAAGAAAACGGGTGCCAAGCCCTGCTACAGGAAAGATCGCCTTGGTGACCTTCTTTGTCATTTAAGTCTCCATCTGTTCTTGCCTTTTGGCCCGTTCGGCCGCCATTTGCGGTGGCCTTATCGCACGGGATGGCAAAAAACTTAGGTAAAGTTGTGTTCCCAATATGTCGTCGTGACGGGTTTGCGACCCGCAGAGGCGCACTAACCGCGCACTTTCTGCACTCGCATAATCTCTGATGCGAGGCGAGAAGAAAAGCGCCGCATGCGGATCACCGGACCGTTCCGTAGGCTCTGCCCAAAAAGCCCGCCGGATTGCTGCCATATCCCTTCGGAGGTGAAACCTACCCGGTGGCGTCGGGCGGTGGGGGCAAAGAGGAACAGGCTGACGATGGCACCTTCCGACGCGGCCCGCGCGGCCTTGGCGCGCAAGCGGGCGGCCTGCCATGGCCTGCCGGCCATGTGCTGGCGCGGGGCGTCGGGGCGTCCGGGGAAGGGGTGAAAGCCCTGTTGCGGCGCGGGCAGGGCAGGGGTTGCCCCAAAGGCGCGGGTGGTGCCGTCCTTGGCACCCCGTCGCAGTCCGCGCATCAGCCGCGCCACATCCAGCGGGTCCAAGGGGCCGCGTTGCAGGAACCGCAACAAACGCGCGCGCTGCCCGGCCTCAAAGGTGCGCCATGCGGTGTCGCGGTCTGGTTCTGGACAGTGTTTGCACAGGAAAACCATCTGAGAGGCCGCGATTTCCGTCAGATCGCGCGGGCTGCGGTCGCGGTTGCGGCGCATGCTTTCGGCGAAACCGTGATGGACCTGTGCCAGCGGCACCAGCGCGGTGCGATGGCCCGCAGCGGCCAGCCGAAGGTTCAGATCGGTCTCATCCAGATAAAAGCGGAACGCTGGGTCAAATCCGCCGAGCGCGGCCAGCACCTCACGCCGCACGGCCATGTTGGTGCCTTCGGTTTTGACGGCGTGGCCTTTGGGCGGTGTCGGAACCGCTGGCGCATCGCCGGTCAGGTTCAGCGGATGTGCCGCGCCGGTCCGGTCCACGCTGCGCGATGTCCACTGGAAGGAAATGCCATTGCGTCCAATCACGTAGCCGCCCGCGCAGGCGATCTGCGGGTCGGCAAATGGCGCGGTCAGGTGCCGCAGCCAGAGCGGCTCTGGCACCGCGTCATCGTCGATAAGGGCCACGACCTCGCCCGCCGCAGCGGCAATGCCAAGGTTGCGCGCGGCCGAGATATTGGCCTCATCATAGCGGATCAGCTTGATATGCGCGGCATCGGGTCGGGCCGCCGTGGCGTCGGCACCTGCGGGGCAGGCGACAACGATGACCTCAAAGGGCGCGTAATCCAGTTGGGCCACCCCGGTCAGGCATCGCATCAGGGCCGCCGGGCGGTCCCGGCTGACGATGACGATGCTGACCGGCGTGGTCATGGGCGGATTCAACCCTCTTTCAGATCCACACCCGGAGCGTAGGCGATGAAGAAGGGGTTGGCGAAGCCTTCCTTGCCGTAGGCCAGCGCGGTGTGATCGTCAAAGCGCACCACGCGACCGCCCGCGCCATGCAGAACCGCGTGACCGGCGGCGGTGTCCCATTCCATCGTGCGGCCAAGGCGCGGGTAAAGATCGGCCTCGCCGGTGGCGACAAGGCAGAATTTCAGCGACGACCCGGCGCTGGTCATGTCCTTGACGTCATACTTGGCGATGTAATCGTCGGTGGCCTGATCGCGGTGCGATTTCGACGCCACGACCATCAGTGCCGCGTTGTCGGGATCGGTGACTTTGATCGGCGTCGTTTCTCCGCGCGTCTCAAGGTCGAATGGGCCGGTCTCTTCGACCGACTTGCCGACGCTGTCGGTGTAGAACATGCGGCCCTTGGCGGGGGCGTAGACGACGCCGCGTGTCGGCACGCCATCCTCGACCAGCGCGATATTGACGGTGAAATCGCCGCGCCGCTTGATGAATTCCTTGGTGCCGTCCAGCGGGTCGACGATCAGAAAGGTCATGGCAGACACGTCATGGCTGTCGGACTGTTCCTCTGTCACCAGCGCCGTATCCGGAAACGCCGCGCGCAGACCCTCGGAGATCAGCGCATCGGCGGCCTGATCGGCAACGGTGACGGGGCTGTCGTCGGATTTGACCATGACCTCGAAATCGTCGGAGTTGTAGATCTCCATGATCTTCTCTCCGGCTTCCAGAGCCAGACGGCGCATCACGGTGGTCAGTTCTGAATAATTCATTGCAACGCTCCAAGACGCGCGGCCTGCGCGGATTTATTGATTTGAAAGCTCGCGCGCCTTATGGTGCCGGACAACAAGAACAGCAAGTGTGCGGCCTGTCGCGGGCACGCATCCGGAGCAGGCAGCATGTTTCAGGTTACTCGACCCCGGTCCCGGCTGGAATCCTTCGTCTATATCCTCGAACTGATTTATCACAATTCGGTCCGTTCGGTGCGCAAGACGCATGGCAACGCCTTCATGGCGATCTTCATGAACATGTTGCAGACGATCATCTTTGTCCTCGCCTTCTATTTCATGTTCCAGATCCTCGGGATGCGCAGCGCCGCCCTGCGGGGCGATTTCATGGTCTACATCATGACCGGCGTGTTCCTGTTCATGACCCATACCAAGACGCTGGGCGCGGTGTCCTCGTCCGAGGGGCCGGCCAGCCCGATGATGCAGCACGCGCCGATGAACACCGCCATCGCCATCATTTCGGCCATGGTGTCGACGCTGTATATCCAGATCCTGTCGCTGGTGGCGATTCTGTTTGTCTACGATGTGGCCTTCAACCCCTTCGTGATGGAGGACATTCATGACCCCATCGGCTGTCTGGCCATGGTCATCCTGTCGTGGTTTTCCGGCGCCGCCATCGGGCTGGTCTTTCTGGCGGTCAAACCGTGGTTTCCGACGCCTGTCAGCATCATCTCGACCGTGTACCAGCGGGCCAACATGATCGCCTCCGGCAAGATGTTCGTCGCCAACACGCTGCCCAGTTCCATGCTGGTCATGTTTGACTGGAATCCCCTGTTCCACACGATCGACCAGTCGCGGGGATACGCTTTTGTGGATTACAACCCCCGGAATTCCGACTGGGAATATGCATTTTATCTGAGTATCATTCTGGTGATGATTGGTCTCATGGGTGAGTTCTACACCCGCAAGCACGCCTCGGCCTCGTGGAGCGCGCGCCGCTGACGCGCCCGCTCTCCCCGCGGTTTTCCGGCGGATTTAGGGAAGAGTGAGAAGAGTGAAATGAATAAATTTGCAGCACTGCTTATTTGCCTCGCAGGGGCGGCTTCGGCGCAGGAATTTCCGGCGCTTTACCATGTGACTGGCGTCGACGAGGGCGATGTCCTGAACATGCGGACACGCCCCACAGAAAACGGCACCGTGATCGGCGCGCTGGGATTCGACGCCAAACATGTGGAGGTCGTCGAAGAGGATGACGGCTGGGGCCGGGTGAACGTTGAGGGCCTGTCCGGCTGGGTTCCGCTGGAGTCGATGGAACGGCAAGAGGGCACCGAACTGCCCACCGGGTATCAGTTCAAATGCTTTGGGACAGAACCGTTCTGGAGCGCGACCGTGGTGGGCGAAAACCTGACATTCACCCGCCCCGACGATGACGACAAGGCGTTCAAGGTGGGCGAACTGGCGACCGCGATCAGCCGCGACGCGCCACATGCGCTGCTGGGCAGCAAACTGGGTGAAAACGTCACGCTGGTGCTGAACCACACGCAATGCTCGGACGGAATGTCGGATTATGTCTTTGGCTTTTCCGGCTCCGTGGTGATCGGCGGGTATGACACGCAGGTCTACACCGGCTGCTGCTCTCTCGACATGAAGTGATCGGAGTGGTGGGGGTGTTGCGCTGTTTGTGTGTTCTGCTGCTGCTTGGCACCGCCGCCGCAGCCCAAAGCGAGTATCCGCGCCTGCACGATGTTGCAGGCGTGGCCTCAAACGACGTGCTGAATGTGCGCGCGGGTCCGGGGGCCAGTCATCCGATTGTCGGGGAACTGGCCTATGACGCCCGCGCGGTCGAGGTGATCCGGGTCGAAGGCAACTGGGGTCTGGTCAATGTCCCCGAAGCTGCGGGCTGGACCTCGATGCGGTATCTTGCGCCGCGTGTGGATGGCGACATCGGCAATGTGCCGCGACTGATCTGTGGCGGGACAGAGCCGTTCTGGGACATCGACATCCGGCAAGGCCAGAGCGCCACGGTCAAGACGCCTGTCAATTATGAGATTGGCGACATCTTTACCGTTGGACTCTTGCAGCGGGCATATAATCCGCTGGAGAAATGGGTTTTGCAGGGGGCGGACGGTGCCCGTGATCTGTCAGTGGTGGTGGTCCGGAGTTACTGCGACAACGGCATGTCCGACAATGAATACGGGTTTGACGCGACGGTCATCGTAACCGGGCCAGAGGGATATGTGTTGTCCGGGTGTTGCGAATTGTCGGAATAACGCACGGGGGCGGTGGCGGCCAAGCCGCATTGAAACGGCCTTTGTCTCAAGTCACCACCCGCAGTGTCAGGTTAATACGCCCGCCATTTGGCAGCAATGTCGATGATCCGAACCGGATTCGGTCGACGCCGTGATGCGCCAGCCGCGCAGTACCCCCCATAACCACCACGTCACCGGATTTCAGCCAGATCGATTCCGTCCGCCCGCTGCGCGCGATATTGCCCATGCGGAACAACCCGTCATCGCCCAGCGACACAGACACCACCGGGCAGGACAGGTCAGCCTCGTCCTCATCGCGGTGCAGGCCCATGCGGGCATCGGCGCCGTACCAGTTGATCAGACAGCACTCGGGCGCGCGGGCGCAGCCCGACACGGCCTGCCAGATCGCTGACACCTCGTCGGGGATCGGCGGCCATGGCGTCCCGTCCGGGTGCTGCGTGTCATAGCGATAGCCGCGTGCGTCGCTGATCCAGCCATACTTGCCCGCCGCGCTCATCCGCACCGACATCGGCCCGCGTCTTGTGCGCGGTATGAACAGCGGCGCTGTGGCCAGCACCTCGCGCAGCCGCACCACCAGTGCCTCCTGCGCCGCGCGGTCCAGAAAGCCGGGGTGGATGACAAAGCCTTTTTGCGTGATCGGTGCGGTCATAAGGCGGTTGTCAAGGATTGCCCTGTAGATGCCAAGCGGCCAGAGACAGAAAACCCGAGAATTGCCGCCATCACGACGCTTGCAGCCTCAAGGACCCCTCCTTATATGTCCTCCGAACGCCGGGCACGCCCTTTGCGGAGTGCCCAGCGACAATCCTTCGGGGCTGGATGCCGTAACGGGTCTGTTGCCTCGTGATATCGCCTTGAGAATGAAAGGGATCGAAACATGGGAAAAGTGATCGGTATTGACCTCGGCACGACGAACTCCTGCGTCGCCATCATGGACGGCAGCCAGGCACGCGTGATCGAAAACGCCGAAGGTGCTCGCACCACCCCATCCATTGTCGCCTTCACCGAAGATGAGCGACTGGTAGGCCAGCCGGCCAAGCGTCAGGCTGTGACCAACCCCGAAAATACCGTCTTTGCGGTCAAACGCCTGATCGGTCGCCGCGTGACCGACGGCGAAGTCACCAAGGATAAGGACATCGTTCCTTACAAGATCGTCGATGGCGGCAACGGTGACGCATGGGTCGAGATCCGTGGTGAGAAATACTCGCCCTCGCAGGTCTCTGCCTTCACGCTGCAAAAGATGAAAGAAACCGCCGAGAGCTATCTTGGTGAGGAAGTGACGCAGGCGGTCATCACCGTTCCTGCCTACTTCAACGACGCCCAGCGTCAGGCCACCAAAGATGCCGGCAAGATCGCCGGTCTTGAGGTGCTGCGCATCATCAACGAGCCGACAGCCGCTGCGCTAGCCTATGGCCTCGACAAGAAAGAAGCCAAAACCATCGCGGTCTATGACCTTGGCGGCGGTACATTCGACGTGACCATCCTTGAGATCGACGATGGTCTGTTTGAGGTCAAATCGACCAACGGCGACACCTTTCTGGGTGGTGAAGACTTTGACATGCGGATCGTCAACTATCTGGCGACCGAGTTCAAAAAAGAGCATTCGGTTGACCTGACCAAGGACAAGATGGCCCTGCAGCGCCTCAAGGAAGCTGCGGAAAAGGCCAAGATCGAACTGTCGAGCGCAACCCAGACGGAAATCAACCAGCCGTTCATCTCGATGGGTGCAAACGGTCAGCCGCTGCACATGGTCATGAAACTGACCCGCGCCAAACTGGAAAGCCTTGTCGGCGACCTGATCAAGGCCTCGATCAAGCCGTGTCAGGCTGCGCTCAAGGATGCCGGTATCTCCAAGGATGAGATCGACGAGGTTGTCCTTGTCGGTGGTCAGACCCGGATGCCGAAGGTCATGGAAGAAGTGACCAAGTTCTTTGGCAAGGAGCCGCACAAGGGTGTGAACCCGGACGAAGTGGTTGCCATGGGTGCGGCCATTCAGGCCGGTGTTCTTCAGGGTGACGTCAAAGACGTCGTGCTGCTGGACGTGACCCCGCTGTCACTGGGTATCGAAACGCTGGGTGGCGTGTTCACCCGCCTGATCGACCGGAACACCACGATCCCGACCAAGAAGTCCCAGGTCTTTTCGACTGCCGAGGACAACCAGTCGGCCGTGACGATCCGCGTCTTCCAGGGTGAGCGTGAGATGGCTGCCGACAACAAGATGTTGGGCCAGTTCAACCTTGAGGACATCCCGCCCTCGCCGCGCGGCATGCCGCAGATCGAAGTGACCTTTGACATCGACGCCAACGGCATCGTGTCGGTTGGCGCCAAGGACAAGGCAACCGGCAAGGAACAGCAGATCACGATCCAGGCTTCGGGTGGTTTGACGGACGACGACATCGACCGCATGGTCAAAGAGGCGGAAGAGAACGCCGAAGGCGACAAGGCCCGCAAGGAACTTGTCGAGGCCAAGAACCAAGCCGAAAGCCTCATCCACTCGACCGAGAAATCGATCGAAGAGCATGGCGAGAAGGTCGATCCGTCGACCGTCGAGGCGATCGAACTGGCCTTGGCCGCGCTGCGTGACGACCTTGAAAAGGACGATGTGTCCGCTGACAAGCTCAAGGGTGGCATCCAGAACGTGACCGAAGCCGCGATGAAGCTGGGCGAGGCGATCTACAAGGCGCAGGCCGACGAAGGCAGCGACGAACCGCATGGGGCCGATGCATCTTCGGGTCCGGCGGGCGACGATGACATCGTCGACGCGGACTTTGAGGATCTCGACGACAACAAGCGGGCCTGAGGCCATCGCCCTCGGAACCAATCTGGGGCCGGTCCGGACACCGGGCCGGCCTTTGACGTTCCGCAATGAGGAGGACAGCCATGTCCAAACGTGACTTTTATGAAGTGCTCGGCCTCTCGCGCGGCGCCTCGGCGGATGAGCTCAAGAAAGCCTATCGCGCGAAAGCCAAAGAACTGCACCCCGACCGGAACGCTGACAAGCCAGAGGCGGAAGCGCAGTTCAAAGAAGTGAACGAAGCCTATGAGGTTCTGAAAGACGCTGAAAAGAAGGCGGCCTATGACCGCTTTGGCCATGCCGCCTTTGAGGGTGGCATGGGCGGTGGTCCGCGTCCCGGCGGCGGGGGCATGGGCGGCAATGGCGACTTCGCCAGCGCCTTTTCCGATGTGTTCGACGATCTGTTCGGCGATTTCATGGGCGGACGGCAGGGTGGACGTCAGCGCGCCGCGCGCGGGGCTGACCTGCGGTATAACCTGCGCGTCTCGCTGGAGGATGCCTTTAACGGTCTGCAAAAGACCATCAAGGTGCCGACCTCGATTCAATGCGATGAGTGTCACGGATCTGGCGCGGAAGGCGGGGCAGAGCCCACAACCTGTCCCACCTGTTCCGGGCTGGGCAAGGTGCGCGCGACACAGGGTTTCTTTACGGTGGAACGGACCTGCCCGACCTGTTCGGGCCTTGGTCAGATCATCAAGAACCCCTGTAACGTCTGCAGCGGCGCGGGCCGTGTGCAGAAGGAACGCGCCCTGTCGGTTAACATCCCCGCAGGTGTCGAGACGGGCACTCGCATCCGGCTTGCCGGTGAGGGTGAGGCAGGGATGCGCGGCGGGCCTCCGGGCGATCTGTATATCTTTATCGAGGTCGAGCCGCATAAGATCTTTGAGCGCGACGGCGCGGAGTTGCACTGCCGTGTGCCGGTCTCGATGACCGTTGCGGCGCTGGGGGGTGACATCGAGGTGCCGACAATCGACGGCGGCCGCAGCCGGGTCAAGATCCCCTCGGGCAGCCAGTCGGGCCGCCAGATGCGCCTGCGCAACAAGGGCATGCCCGCGCTGCGTGGCGGAGCGACGGGTGACATGTTCATCGAGCTGGCGGTCGAAACGCCGGTCAACCTGACCTCCAAGCAAAAGGAACTCCTGCGTGAGTTCGAATCGCTGGCCGAGGACAACAACCCGGAAAGTTCGAGCTTTTTCCGCTCGGTCAAAAGCTTCTGGGACTCGATGAAGGGGTGAATTGACGAACCCGCGCCTCTTCGGCGCGGGCAAAACCTCCAGCGGAGGTTTTGGTTCATTCACGGGCGGAGCCCCGGGCCGAAGGCAATTGACGAACCCGCGCCCCTTCGGCGCGGGCAAAACCTCCAGCGAAGGTTTTGGTCAGTCCACGGGCGGTGCCGCGGGCCATGCGTCCGATCCCACGTTAACCTGCTGTTCACCATGACGGGCCACGATGTCACCATGACACGTGGCCCGCATTTTTCCGACTCACAAGCCGCCCTCTTCGATCTTGATGAGGCGGCGCGCCCTGCTGTGTCGGGCGCGGAAAAACTGCCATCCTACATTCGTGACCACCGCGCGCGCCTGCGTGAACGGTTCCTGATCGGCGGGGCGGATGCCCTGCCGGATTACGAAATGCTGGAACTGGTGCTGTTCCGGGCCATCCCGCGGCGCGACGTCAAACCGCTGGCGCGCCACCTGCTGGAAACCTTCGGGGACTTCAACGGCGTGCTCTCTGCTCCGCCGCATAGACTGCGTGAGGTCAAAGGCGTCGGGGACGCGGTTCTGACCGAACTCAAGATCATCGAGGCCGCCGCGCACCGGCTGGCGCAAAGTCGCATTCTGGGCAAACAAGTGCTTAGCAGTTGGGACGCATTGCTGGACTATTGCCAGACCACCATGGCGCACCGCGACACCGAACAGTTTCGCATCCTGTTTCTGGATCGCAAGAACGTGCTGATCGCCGATGAGGCGCAGGCGCGCGGCACGGTCGATCATGTGCCGGTCTACCCGCGTGAGGTGGTCAAACGTGCGCTGGAACTGAACGCCTCTGCGATTATCCTCGTGCACAATCACCCTTCGGGAGATCCGACGCCCAGTCAGGCGGATATCGACATGACGGCGCAGATCCAAATGGCGGCGGATGCCTTGGGGATCACCCTGCATGACCACCTTGTCATCGGAAAATCTCAGGAACTCAGTTTCCGCTCCGAAGGTCTGCTGTAGGCGGTTACTGCACCCAGACCTCGACCCGGCGGTTCACCTGTCGGCCCCATGCGCTGTCATCGCAGGCCATCGGCAGTGCCTCGCCAAAGGCCTCGACAGCGATGTCGATCCGGTCCAGATCGGCGGTTTCGGCGGCGGTCTCCACCGCGGCGCGCACGGCCTCGGCCCGCCGGTCAGCGATATCGAGGTTGGTTGACGCAGGTCCAACCCCATCGGAGAACCCGATAAACACCAGCCGCCGCCCGTCGTAGATCCCCGCCTCCATCGCCCGCGCCAGAGCCAGAACGTTTGACCGGGACTGCGCATCCAGCCGGGCAGAGCCCGCCTCGAACCGGAAGGTCACGGTCAGGCGTCGCATTGGGGCCAGCGCCTTGACCATGCCCTGCAACGCCGCCAACCCCTCTGGCCCTTCGGCGACGGCCACCGCGTTGGTCAGCCGGTCCCCCTGCAGGTCCACGGCGATCTCTTCGGGCGATTGATCGACGAAACCGGCTCGGCGGATCACGATCTGCGCGGGCGGGCTGTGGGTGTAGGTCAAAAACTCGCGCGCCAGCCTGGGCAGTCGCCGCGCCGGGACATAGAGGAACATCGGCGCGGTCAGCGGGTAATCTTCGGTCTTGATGCTGCGCCGCGCCGCGCGCAGCCGGAACCCGCAAGGGCCCGTCATCACCAACGGTTTGGTGTTTCCGATCTCTGAATAGCTCGCCATGCCCAGCCCGAAAGGATCATGAGCCACCGCGCGAATGAGATCGGGGTTGCTGTCATGCCGCAGCGCGCCATCAACCAGCGTGCGCCCCGAGGGGCGCAGCAGGCGGTCCTGCAACCCCTGCACCACGCCAGAGCCCTCGTCGCGCAGATGCACGGTGATTGGCGCATCTGGACCGCCAAGCGCCTTCCAGTTGTCGATGCGCCCGGACAGGATGTCGACCAGCTGGACGATTGACAGCGTCCCGACGGGGTTGTGGGAGGACACGATGGGCACCATGGCGTCCAGCGCCAGAACCCGCGAGCGGTTGGGCTGCGTCAGGTCACCTAACCCGGCGTTTTTGGCGGCGGTCACTTCGTCAGCGCGGATTTCGCGCAGGGCCATGACAATATCCGCCTCGTCGGCGACCAGATCGGCAAAGCCCTTGTCGGTGTTGGAGACGTGAAAGGTGAATTCGCCCACCAGCGGCCCGCCACCAAGTTCGCGCAGGGCGTAGACCGGGTCGCCATTGGGGCCGGTGGTGCGCTTGGCTTCCAGTCCGTTGCGCAGGGCAAAGCCCTCGATCAGCGCGGGCATCAGGATGCGGCCCAGCGTGGCGGACCCCGAGATGGTCACGCGCGCGACATAACCTGTCAGCGAGGGGCAGCCGACGCCGCTGCAGGACACGCCAGAGCCGTCCACCGTCAATTCGCCGAACCGCGTTTCGATGCGGTAGAATTCGCCGTCGAACCCCAGAAGCGTCCCGCTGAGCGAGATCGTTCCGTCACGCGATTTCAGCGTGATGTCCTGTGCAAAGGCGAAACCGGCCTGCACCGCAAAGAAAAGTGCGGCGAAAACCGCCGCACGCCCATTCCACATGAAGTCCCCGTCACCGCTTTTTATCTTGCAGCGATAGTCAGGTCTTCGACGAGGTTTTTCAACACCAGAAAGTCACCGACCGCGTCGCAGGCTGGCATATCCAGTGTCAGATCATGGGTGCGCAGGGGGCCGCCGCTGAGGATTTGCAGCGTCTGCGCCTCAACAGCCGCGCCGCAGTTCTTGGCCGTCACCTCGGCCTCGACCGAAAGCAGCACCTCGCCGCTGCGCCGTGCGGTTCCTGAGGGGAAAGAATAGACTTCGACGACAAGTGCCTCGGGGGCGTCCATCTGGCCGAGACGGGTCAGGAACCCGCCTTCGCCCTTTGCGGCGGCGGTCAGGTTGCCTGCGCTTGCGGCCCAGATGTGGCCTTGGGTGAAATACTCGGCCGAAAATTCGCGTGCGTGCAGTTGCAGACCCGCCTCGCCTTTCCACTGGACCGCCACGCGGTCGTAGAACGGCAGTGAACTGACCTCTGTTGTCGCCATCGCACCGTCGCCGCCCGCGAAAGAGGCGATAAAGATCGCCTGTTCGGCAAGCGCCGGAATGTCGATCGACAGCGTGCCGTCGGGTTGCATCACGTCGCTGAACATCATGCCTTGATGGTGCAGCGTCACCCGCTCGCTGGCGTGGCAGGGGGCAGACAGCGCCAGGTCGACCATGGCCCCTGCAATTGGTTCTGCGGTCATGGTGATGTCGCAGGCAAAGCCGGTTTCCTCCGGGGATTCGGGCAGTTGCGTCTCTGGCACATCGGTTTCAAAGGCGGCTTTGACCTCGACCGGCGCGTCGGGCAGGGGGTCTGCCATCGGCTGATCGGTCGGAAGCAGCGGGACCACCAAGGCCGAGGAGGTTGGCGTGATCGACGAAATCTCTAGCTGGACGTCCGCCGCCGGGCGCGCATTCGATTGCGGCAGGCCAAACCCGTACTGCATGACGTAGCCGGTCCCAAGCGCGCAGACCAGCGTCGCGCTTCCGAGAATGTAGCTGGTTAGCCGGGCCATGACGGACTCCTGTTGCGAAAAGCTTGGGTCGTAATCTGCACAGGAAACATGGCGCGCGTGGGGCGCATCCGGGGAGTCATTTGGGCCAATCCGCGGCGGGGATACGCAAAAAGCGACGCAGGCCACTGGGCTTGCGTCGCGCTATTCTGTACGCGGTTCATCGCGACGAGGTCAGCTGAGCCGACCGTGGCAATGCTTGAATTTCTTGCCGGACCCGCAGGGGCAAGAGTCGTTGCGACCGGGATTGCCCCAAGTTTCCGGATCGTTTTCGTCGAACCCTTCGGCGGCGACGCTCTCTGGGGCAACCGTCTCCCCCGCCGGAGCGGGAGCGGCGGCGGCCTGTTGCAAGTTGCGCTGCATTTCTTCCTGCTGACGGCGCATTTGCTCGACCATCGCCTTTTGTTCCTCTTCGGACATCGGGCGGACCCTGCTGAGCTGTTCGGTCACAGTCTCCCGCAGGCTGTCGAGCATGTTCTCGAACAGTTGGAAGGATTCGTTCTTGTATTCGTTCAGCGGATCACGCTGGGCGTAGCCGCGAAAGCCCACGACCGACCGCAGGTGTTCCAGCGTCAGCAGGTGGTCGCGCCACTTGCCGTCAATGGCCTGCAACAGCACCTGCTTTTCGATCTGGCGCATAGTGTTGGGGCCAAAGGCCTCGGTCTTTTCGTCCATCAACTTGTCGCTGGCCTCAGCAAGCCGTTCGCGCAGCACGTCCTGATCCACGCCATCCTCATCGGCCCAGCCGATGATCGGCAGGTCGAGGTCCAGCTTTTCCATCGCTGCGGCATAGAGCCCCGGCATGTCCCACTGGTCGGCATAGGCCTTGGGCGGCGCGTAGGCATCGACCAAATCGTCGATCACCTCATGGCGCATATCGGTGGTGATTTCGCTGACGTCCTTCGATTCCATGATCTCGCGGCGCTGGCTAAAGATCACCTTGCGCTGGTCGTTCATCACGTCGTCGAATTTCAACAGCTGTTTGCGGATGTCAAAGTTGCGGCCTTCGACCTTGGCCTGCGCGCGTTCCAGCGACTTGTTCACCCAAGGGTGGACGATGGCCTCTCCCTCTTTCATCCCAAGGCTGGACAGCACCTTTTCCAGCCGCTCAGAGCCGAAGATGCGCATAAGGTCGTCTTCGAGGCTGAGGAAGAAGGACGACCGACCGGGGTCCCCCTGACGGCCGGACCGGCCGCGCAACTGGTTGTCGATGCGGCGGCTTTCGTGGCGCTCGGTGGCCAGAACAAACAGGCCGCCAGCGTCCTTTACCGCCTGCTCGTCGCTCTTGTGCTGCTCTTCGATCTCCGAACGGATCTCATCGGGGTGGCGGTCGGGATTGGCGGTGATGGCCTCCATCACCTTGAACTCGACATTGCCGCCCAGTTTGATGTCGGTGCCGCGACCGGCCATGTTGGTGGCGATGGTCACCGCGCCCAACTTGCCCGCGTCAGCGATGATCTGCGCCTCCTGTTCGTGCTGGCGCGCGTTCAGGACGTTGTGCTTGAGCCCCGCCTGCGTGAGCATCTGGCTCAGCATCTCGGACTTTTCGATAGAGGTGGTGCCGACAAGAACCGGCTGGCCCTTTTCGTGTGCCTTGTGGATTTCAGTAACGATGGCGGCGTATTTCTCGGCGCCGGTGCGATAGACCGCGTCGTCGTCGTCGATCCGCGAAATCGGTACGTTTGTCGGCACTTCGACCACACCCAGGCCGTAGATCTCACCGAATTCCTCGGCCTCGGTGGCGGCGGTGCCGGTCATGCCCGACAGCCTGTCATACAGGCGGAAATAGTTCTGGAAGGTCACGCTGGCCAGCGTCACGTTTTCGGGCTGGATGTCACAGCCCTCTTTGGCTTCGATCGCCTGATGCAGACCGTCCGACAGGCGGCGGCCCGCCATCATGCGGCCGGTGAATTCGTCGATCAGCACAACCTCGCTGTCGCGGACGATGTAGTCCTTGTCCCGCGTGAACAGCTTGTGCGCCCGGATCGCCTGATTGACGTGATGGACGATGGTGGTGCTTTCCGGATCGTAGAGGCTCTGCCCCTCTTCCAGCAGGCCGCGGCCCTGCAACTGTTCTTCCAGAAATTCGTTGCCTTCATCGGTAAAGGACACGTTCCGGGTCTTTTCGTCGACGGTATAGTGCTCTTCGGTCAGGGACGGGATCAGCTTGTCGACGGCGACATACAGTTCCGACCGGTCCTGCGACGGGCCAGAGATGATCAGTGGTGTCCGCGCTTCGTCGATCAGGATCGAATCGACCTCGTCGACGACGGCGAAAAAGTGATCGCGCTGGAAAATCTGGTTCAGCTCGGACTTCATGTTGTCGCGCAGATAGTCAAAGCCCAGCTCATTGTTGGTGGCATAGGTGATGTCGCAGGCATAGGCCTGCTGCTTTTCATCATCGGGCTGGCGCGGGTAGATCACGCCTGTCGTCAGACCGAGCGCGCCGTAGACGTTGCTCATCCACTCGGCGTCACGCTTGGCGAGGTAGTCGTTCACCGTGACGATATGCACGCCTTTGCCGGTCAGCGCGTTCAGGTAGGCCGGGAAGGTCGCGACCAGTGTCTTGCCTTCGCCGGTCTTCATCTCGGCGATGTTGCCCTGATGCAGAAAGATGCCACCCATCAACTGCACGTCAAAGGCGCGCAGGCCCAAGGCGCGGCGGGCGCCCTCACGGCAGTTGGCAAAGGCCTCCGGCAGGAGATCATCCAGCCGCTCGCCTTTTTCGATCCGCTCTCTGAATTCTTGTGTCTTGGCGATCAGCCCGGCGTCGTCGAGCGCTGCGAACTCCGGCTCCAGCGCGTTGATCTTTTCCACCAGCGGGCGGACCGCTTTGATCTTACGGTCATTCGGGGAGCCGAATACCTTACGCGCGATTTTTCCGAGCATGGTCTGATGTACCTGTTTCCAGCGTCAAGTGCGGCATCTGCTTGCCCGCCTCGCACATGAGCCATATGACGGAACGAAAAGACCGGCCTCGCAGAGCCTTTCGGGCATGTAAGGGGACGGCCGAACAGTGTCAACGCCGCCCAGGGACGCGGCACCGATCAAGAGGAACTACCGATGTCGAAAACCCTCATGAAACTCTCCGCCGCAGCCCTTGCGCTGTGCGTCGCTTTTCCGGTGCAGGCCCAGGATACGCCCGCCGAAATCACCGTCGATACCGTGATCGCAACGGTCAACGGCACGGATATCACCTTTGGCCACATGCTGATGGCCCGCGCCTCATTGCCGGAACGGTTCAAGGGCGCGCCGACCACGGAACTGTGGGAAGGCCTGCTGGAACGTCTGATCCAGTACGAGGCGCTGTCGCAGTCCGACAAGGCCGAGGAAACTTACCGGGTCGCCCTGGCGCTGGACAACGAAAAGCGTGAGTTGATGGCCGCAGAGGCGATGCAGACCATCGCCGACGGTGCCGTCAGCGACGCCGCCATCGCCGAGGCCTACAAGGCCGGCTATGTCGATGCGGTGCAGGGCGTTGAATACAACGCGTCGCACATTCTGGTCGAGACCGAGGAAAAGGCCAAAGAACTGGTCGCAGAGCTGGAAGGCGGCGCCGATTTTGCCGAACTCGCCCGCGGGAACTCGACCGGCCCGACCGGCCCTAACGGCGGTTTGCTGGGCTGGTTCGGCAAGGGACGCATGGTTGCGGCCTTCGAAGAGGCTGTCGTCACGATGGAGCCGGGCGATCTGTCCGCCCCGGTGCAGACCCGCTTTGGCTGGCACGTTATCAAGCTGAACGAGACCCGCGCCGTTGACGCGCCGCCGCTCGAAGAGGTCCGCGCGCAGCTTGAACAGCAGATCAAGCAGGACGCCGTGCAGGCCTACATCAAGGAGCTGGTCGAGGGTGGCGAAGTGACGCGCCTCGACTACAAAGAGATCGACACCTCGATCCTCAACAACCTTGGCCTGTTGGCGGACTGACCAGATGCCCCCCCGGTCACCGCTTGCCCCCGCCGAATTTCCCGCGCTCCCGGTTATCGGGGGCGCACGGTTTGCCATTGCTGAGGCCGGTGTCCGCTACAAGGGCCGTCCGGATGTGATGCTGGCCCTGCTCGATCCGGGCAGCGTGGTGGCGGGGGTCTTTACCCGCTCCGCCACGCGGTCCGCCAACGTGCTGGATTGTCAGGCCAAAATCGGGACTGACAGCAGTGCCGGGGCGGCCATCATCGTCAATTCTGGCAACTCCAACGCCTTCACCGGTCGCGCCGGTGAAGGCTCTGTCGCGGCCATCTGCGAGGCTGTCGCCGAACAGACCGGCCTGCCCGCGACACGTGTGTTCACCTCCTCTACCGGGGTGATCGGCGAGCGCCTGCCGCACGACCGCATCACCGCCAAGCTTGAAGAACTGACCGGCAAGCTGGACGCCGCGACGCTGCCAGATGCGGCCCGCGCGATTATGACCACCGACACCTTCCCCAAGGCCGCCACGGCCCAAATCGAGGTGGACGGCAAGCCAGTCCAGATCGCCGGGATCGCCAAGGGGTCAGGCATGATCGCCCCGGATATGGCAACGATGCTGGTTTACATCTTCACCGACGCCAAAATCGCACGCGCCGATCTTCAGGCGCTGGTTTCGGAACTCAACGCCAAGACCTTCAACAACATCACCGTGGACAGCGACACCTCGACCTCTGACACGCTGCTGATGGCCGCGACGGGGGCCTCTGGCGTTGACGTGGCCTGGAACGCCGAGTTCACACAGGCGCTGTACGGCGTCATGCTGGACCTTGCGCACCAAGTGGTCCGCGATGGCGAGGGGGCGACGAAATTCGTCACCGTCCACGTCACCGGTGCCGCGTCAGAAGACGACGCACGCACCCACGCGCTGTCGATCGCCAATTCACCGCTGGTCAAGACCGCGCTGGCCGGTGAGGACCCGAACTGGGGCCGCATCGTCATGGCGGTTGGCAAATCCGGTGCCGCCGCTGACCGCGACACGCTGTCGATCAGCTTTGGCGAGCTATTGGTGGCGGAAAAGGGCTGGGTCGCGGAAAGCTATCGTGAAGAGGACGGGGCCGCCTATTTCAAACGCCCCGAGATCGAAATCCTCGTCGATATCGGTTTGGGGCAGGGGCAGGCCACCGTCTGGACCTGCGACCTGACCCACGGCTACATCCAGATCAACGCCGACTACCGGTCCTGACAGGGGCCAAGGCAGGGACGATTTTTCGTCGAAAAATCGTCCCTTGCCCCCCGGGAGCACATCCATGAAGATCATTCTCGTTTCTGCCGTGGCCCTCATCGACGCGGATGGCCGGGTCCTTTTGGCGCAACGCCCCGAGGGTAAGAGCATGGCGGGCCTCTGGGAGTTTCCCGGCGGCAAGGTCGAACCGGGAGAGACCCCGGAGGCCGCGCTGATCCGGGAGTTGCACGAGGAACTGGGGATCGAGACGTGGTCCAGTTGTCTTGCGCCGCTGACCTTTGCCTCTCACGCCTATGACGAGTTCCACCTGCTGATGCCGCTCTTTGCCTGTCGCAAATGGGGCGGCATCGTGCAATCGAACGAAGGGCAGGCGCTCAAATGGGTGCGCAAGCAGGAACTGCGCGACCACCCGATGCCGCCGGCCGATATTCCGTTGATCCCGATTCTGAGGGATTGGCTGTAGGCAATAGGCTCGCATCACGATACCCCGAAAATTCGCGGCCAAACTGCCGGATGCCAAAAATTAGAGCGGCGTTTCACGAAGTGTGATTGAATTTTGGTCAAAAGACAGGCGGGGAATCGTGGAATTGTTTCCAATACCGAATTAAGCTGTACGAAATTGAGACATTCAGGGGGAAAAATGCTCAAGACCATCGTAATCGGCAGCTGTGTTTCCGTTCAGGGACTGCTGGAAAAGACCTTTCCGGACGGTCGCGTTTCGGTCCGTGTCGGCAACGACGTGTTTGTCGGCAAACCGGCCTGACCAGGCGCCGCTGAACTCTGGGCAACCCTTTTTGCGGGTTCCAGTGTTCGCACGCACTCTCAGTGGTCCCGTAAAGATCCACAGAAAAAGGCCGGTGCATCGCACCGGCCTTTCTCTTGTTCAGTCTTTAGCGAGGGATCAAGAGAGCGACCGCTCGATCTCTTGCCGCTCAAAGATTTCGATGACGTCGTCGGGACGAATGTCGTCGTAATTCTCAAAGGCCATACCGCATTCCTGACCGGACTGCACCTCGGCCACCTCGTCCTTGAAGCGTTTGAGCGTCTTCAGCGTGCCTTCGTGGATCACCACGTCGTCGCGCAGCAGGCGCACACCGGCGGACCGGCGGGCGATGCCCTCGGTGACAAGACAGCCAGCAACCTTGCCGACGTTCGACACCTTGAAGACTTCCTTGATCTTCGCGTAACCGATAAAGTTCTCGCGGATTTCGTTCGACAGCAGGCCAGAGGCCGCCGCTTTCACATCGTCCACAAGATCGTAGATCACCGAATAGTAACGGATCTCCACGCCTTTCTGGTTGGCGCTGTTCCGTGCCGGCGCGTTGGCTCGCACGTTGAAGCCGATGACAGGGCAACCCGAGGCTTCGGCCAGGCCAACGTCGGTCTCGGTGATGGCGCCCACACCGTAGTGGATCACCCGCACGCGGACCTCGTCGTTGCCGATCTTTTCCATCGCTTGAACGATGGCCTCGGCAGAACCCTGCACGTCCGCCTTGACGACAATCGGCAGCTCGGAGACGTTTTCGTCTTCCTTGGCCTTTTGCATCAACTGGTCCAGCGTGGTTGCAGCACCGGCCGCGGCCCGCTTTTCCTTGGCCAGATTCGCACGGTATTCCGCGATTTCACGCGCCTGCGCCTCTGTTGCGACAACGTTCAGAACGTCGCCCGCCTCGGGGGTGCCGTTGAGGCCAAGAACCTCGACCGGAACCGACGGACCGGCCTCTTTGACACGGTCGCCCTTGTCGTTGATCAGCGCGCGGACCTTGCCGAACTGCTCACCGACGACAAAGATGTCACCCTGCTTCAGCGTGCCGTTCTGCACCAGAACCGTTGCGACAGGGCCGCGACCCACGTCCAGCTGCGCCTCGATCACGGCGCCTTCGGCGGCGCGGTCGGGGTTTGCCTTCAGTTCAAGGATCTCGGCCTGAAGCGCGATGGCCTCCAGCAGTTCATCAAGGCCCTGACCGGTGACGGCAGAGACTTCGACATCCTGCACGTCGCCCGAGAGTTCCTCTACGATCACCTCGTGTTGCAGCAGATCGGTGCGGACCTTGGTGGGGTTCGCACTGGGCTTGTCCACCTTGTTGATCGCAACGATCATCGGCACCTTGGCCGCCTTGGCGTGGTTGATCGCTTCGATGGTCTGCGGCATCACAGCGTCATCCGCCGCAACCACCAGAACCACGATGTCCGTCACCTGAGCACCACGAGAGCGCATCGAGGTAAAGGCCGCGTGGCCCGGCGTATCGAGGAAAGACAGCACCGCGCCGTTGTCGGTTGTCACCTGATAGGCACCGATATGCTGGGTGATGCCACCGGCCTCGCCCGCGGTCACCTTGGCATTGCGGATCGCATCCAGCAGCGAGGTTTTGCCGTGGTCGACGTGGCCCATGATCGTGATGACCGGCGGGCGACCAACGAGATCTTCGGGCTTGTCCTCGACCTCTTTGATCACGTCCTCGACGTCCGCATCCGACACACGGGTCACGCGGTGACCGAATTCCTCGATCACCAGTTCCGCCGTATCTGCATCAATCGACTGGTTCTGCGTCGCCATGATCCCCGCGTTCATCAGGGATTTCACAACGTCACCCACGCGTTCGGCCATACGGTTGGCCAGTTCGGCCACCGTGATCGCCTCGGGCAGTTTGACCTCGCGGACAACCTTTTCACGCTGCTGAACGCCGCCCATGGCTTTTTGCCGGGCGCGCTCTTGCTTGCGCTTCATCGCTGCCATCGACTTTTGCCGACCGCCTTCGCCGCCGGTCAGCGCCTGATTCAGGGTCAGCTTGCCAGAGCGGCGGGCACCATCGTCACGACCGCGACCACGGTTGCGGTTCTGATCGTCACGTTCCGGGGCGCGGCGCGGGGCCTCACCCTTTGAGGGCTTCGCACGTGCGGAATCATCTGCCTTGGGCGCAGGTGCCGCGGCTGCCACGGCGGCCGCCTTGGCGGCATCCTCGGCTTCGCGTTTGGCAAGCTCCTCGGCTTCGGCCTTGGCCTTGGCGCGCTCTTCGGCCTCGCGCTGTTCGCGCTCTTTGAGTTCCTTTTCGGCGCGCATACGATCGCGCTCTTCGGCACGTTCCTTTTCCTGCGCTTCGCGCTTGGCGGCTTCTTCGGATTCGCGTGCCTTTGCCGCTTGCAGCGCCTTCAGGCGACGCTCCATCTCGGCATCAGAGATGCCCGCCGGACGTTTGCCGCCCGACCCGCCAACCGAACCGCCCTTACCGCCGCCCGCAGCGCCACCGGCGCCGGGTTTGGGCACGACCACCCGCTTGCGCTTGGTCTCCACCACGACGTTCTTTGTGCGCCCGTGGCTGAAGCTCTGCTTCACGCTGCCCGAACGGGCCCCGCCACGCACACCCAATGTCTTTTTACCGTCGTTATCGCTCATGAAGTTTCTTCATCCTTTCCGGTGGCCCCTGCCACCGCGATCCGCGTCTGACACGACGCGTACACCCTTCAAGCGTTGGGCTTCCTCTACAATACGCGGCACCAGACCGCCAGAGCCAAGCGCGGCGTGTATCACAGTTTGTCGGCCAAAGGCCATGCCCAGTTCATCTGCCGTCAGCCATCCGATGTAGTTGCCACCGTATGGCGTCGACAGTTTCGACTTTCCGCGGCCAGATCCGTCTTCAGCCTGGATCAGGACCCGGGCCTCTTCGGATTGCAGCCAAGACTTGACCTTCTCATAGCCCGAGACGGCCTCGCCCGATTTCCGCGCCAGAGAAATCAGGTCCACAACCCGTTTCACCAGCATTTGCTCGATCAGATCGGCCAACCCGTCCGGGGCTTTCACGGGCTGTTTCATGGCCCGGCTGAACAGCCCCTTTGCAACGGCCTTTTCAATAGCCGCGCGGTTGGCGGCTACATATAGGCCGCGTCCTGGCAATTTACCAGCCAGATCCGGCACCATGCGACCGTCAGGACCCAGCACAAAGCGGATCAGCCCATCCTTGGGCTGAACTTCGCCCGAAACGATGCACTTTCGTTCCGGTCCGTCCGAATGATCCTTGGCCTGTCCGCCCCGCGTCATGCTGGTGTCACGCCTCCTGCTCGTCGTCGTCGGTCAGGTCTTCGCCCGCCTCTGCGTCGGCCTCTTCGGCTTCCAACTCGGTCGGATCGACCCAGCCCAGCAGAACGCGTGCGGTCATCACCATGGTCTGCGCCTCTTCGAGGTCGACCTCGAATTTCTCCAGCAGGCCGTCGTCCTTGACGCGCTTGCCGCCTTCGGTGGTCCAGCCGCCGGCCAGTTCCCAGTCCGCGCAGGTGGCGAAGTCCTCAAGCGTCTTGATGCCGTCCTCGGCCAGCGCCTCCAGCATCTGCGGCGTCAGACCTTCGAAGTTCACAAGGCTGTCGTCCACACCCAGTTCGCGCGCGTGCTCCAGCGCCTTGCGCGCCAGTTCTTCAAGGTTCTCGCGGGCCCGGGTCTGCAATTCTTCGGCGGTGCCTTCGTCAACACCGTCGATCACCAGCAGTTCGTCCAACTCGACGTAGGCCACCTCTTCGAGGTTGGTAAAGCCTTCGGATACCAGCAATTGAGCAAAGAATTCGTCGACATCCAGCGCGTCCATGAACAGCTTGGTGCGCAGTTCGAACTCGGCCTGACGGCGCTTTGATTCTTCTTCTTCGGTCATGATGTCGATGTCCAGCCCGGTCAGCTGTGACGCCAGACGCACGTTCTGACCGCGACGGCCGATGGCCAGCGACAGTTGCTCATCGGGAACGACAACCTCGATCCGCTCGGCGTCCTCGTCCAGAACAACCTTGGACACTTCGGCCGGTTGCAGCGCGTTCACCAGGAAGGTCGGCATGTCCTCGTTCCACGGGATGATGTCGATCTTTTCGCCCTGCAACTCGTTCACCACGGCCTGCACACGGCTGCCGCGCATACCCACGCAGGCACCAACCGGGTCGATGCCGCTGTCGTAAGAGACAACGCCGATCTTGGCGCGCGAGCCGGGGTCGCGGGCGACGGCTTTGATCTCGATGATGCCGTCGTAGATTTCCGGCACTTCCATCTTGAACAGTTCGGCCATGAACTGGGGGTCGGTGCGCGACAAGAAGATCTGCGGGCCACGGGCCTCGCGGCGCACGTCCTTGATGTAGCAGCGGATGCGGTCGCCGGGGCGATACGATTCGCGGCCGATCTTTTCGTTGCGTCGCAGGATCGCCTCGCCACGGCCCACGTCGACGATGACGTTGCCGTATTCCTCACGCTTGACGACACCGTTGATGATGGTGCCTGCGCGGTCCTGAAATTCCTCGAACTGGCGGTCACGCTCTGCTTCGCGGACCTTTTGCAGAATCACCTGCTTGGCCGACTGCGCTGCGATTCGGCCCAGTTCCACCGGCGGAACCTCTTCGGAATAGACATCGCCGATCTGCGGGTCGGCCATGTACTGCTTGGCCTGCTCGACGGTCAGTTCGGCCTGATAGTTCTCAAGCTCTTCTTCCTCGACGACGGTGCGAACGCGGGTAAAGGTCGCCTTGCCGGTGCGGCGGTCGATGCTGACACGAATGTCCATCTCCGCGCCGTAGCGGGATTTCGCCGCGCGGGCGAGGCTCTCTTCCATCGCTTCGACGACCAGACCGGGGTCGATCATCTTCTCGCGCGCCACCGCCTCGGCGGTTTGCAGGAGTTCCAGCTGGTTTGCAGAGGTGATTGCCATTGGTCTTAGTCCTCCTCGCGAGACGCATCGGCCTCGGTCTCGATTTCATCGAATTTCTGTTCGTCCAGCGCGGCCGCGTTCTTGCGCGCCTTCAGCATCTCACGGATCAACTCATCGGTCAGGACCAGTTTGGCGTCGGTGAGCCAGTCGAATTCCAGCCCGACGGTGCCTTCGTCCAGATTGACCAGAACCTCATTGCCCTCGACCCCGGCCAGCACGCCGCGAAAGCGTTTGCGCCCGTCGATCATCTCGGTGGTTTCCAGCTTGGCCTCGTAGCCTTCGTAGGTGTCGAAATCCTTCAGGCGGGTCAGCGGACGGTCGATGCCGGGGCTGGACACTTCCAGCGTGTAAGCGTCAAGGATCGGATCCTCGACATCCATCACCGCGCTGACGGCGGTCGAAATCTCGCCGCATTCATCGACCTCGATCCCGCCCTCGGGACGCTCGGCCATGATCTGCAACGTGGGCGTCTGTCCGCCCATCAGGCGGATGCGCACCAGCTCGAATCCCATGTCCTCGATCACCGGTTGGACGATCTCGGCCAGTCGGCGATCCATGCCGGTCTTGGCGATCAGCTCGTTCATTGGTCTCTTGCCTTTCGGGCACAAAAAAACGGGCCAGCGGCCCGTTGTCGAAAGCACGATGGGCGCCAGGGTCAGACCCTAACGCGCCGCTGTTAAGGGGCGTATAGGCGAGCATGGGACCGGACGCAAGCGGATTCGCGACACCACGTCCATGCACAAACCGTATGCATGGTTTGTGCATGGTCTGTGCATGCGGTGTGCATGCCGATTTCGGCCTGTCAGGTCATGACATCGGGCGAGGCACGCCCGGTCCGTTCGGACAAACCTGTCAGCGCGTTCACAGCCTTGGCCAAATCGACCAAGGCGGCCTGAGTCTCGCCCTCCAGATCACCGTCCGCGGGCTCATAGCGTTCCAGATAAACCCGGACCGTTGCGCCCTCGGTCCCGGTGCCGGACAGGCGCATCACCGCGCGGCTGTCATCGGCAAACAGCAGGCGCAGACCCTGATTGTTGCTGACCGATCCATCCACCGGATCAGTGTAGGAAAACTGGTCGGCGGCGGCGATGGTCTTGGGCGGATTGCCCACCTGTGTTCCGGGCAGATCGCCCAGACGCGCGTTCATATCCGCCATCATGGCCTCTGCGGCGGCGGCATCGACGGCCTCGTAGTCGTGCCGCGAATAGTAATCGCGGCCGTAGGTCCGCCAATGGTCCTTCAGGATGTCTTTTACGGAAACCTTGCGCTCTGCCAATATGTTAAGCCACAGGATCACGGCCCAAAGCCCGTCTTTCTCGCGCACGTGGTCGCTGCCTGTCCCGGCGCTTTCCTCACCGCACAGCGTCGCCTTGCCCGCATCCAGCAGGTTGCCAAAGAACTTCCATCCCGTCGGAGTCTCAAAGCTGGCGATGCCCAGCTTTTCTGCCACACGGTCCGCTGCGCGGCTGGTCGGCATCGACCGCGCCACGCCCGCCAGACCGCGTTTGTAGCCGGGGGCCAGATGCGCGTTCGCCGCCAGCACCGCAAGACTGTCCGAGGGGGTCACGTAAACGCCTTTGCCCAGAATCATGTTGCGGTCGCCGTCCCCGTCAGAGGCGGCCGCAAAGTCCGGTCCATCCTCGGACATCACCAGATCGACCAGCGGTTTCGCCCAGATTGGGTTCGGGTCCGGATGCCCCTTGCCAAAGTCCACCGACGGCGTGCCGTTCATCACCGTCCCTTCGGGCGCGCCCAGCATCCCTTCGAGGATCGCCTTGGCATAAGGGCCAGTGACCGCGTGCATCGCGTCGAACCGTAGGGTAAAGCCGCCTGCGATCAGGTCGGAAATCGCCTTGAAATCAAACAGTTCCTGCATGAGCGCGGCATAGTCTGTCACCGGGTCGACGATCTCGACCGTCATGCTGCCCAGCGCCACCTCACCCAGTGCCGACAGGTCCAGATCGGCACTGTCCAAAGTGGTGTATTCCGACACCGACTGCGTTTGCTCAAACATCGCCGCCGTCACGCTCTCAGGTGCGGGGCCACCGTTGGAGATGTTGTATTTCAGCCCGAAATCCGCGTCGATCCCGCCCGGATTGTGGCTGGCCGACAGGATCAATCCGCCATCCGCCTTGCGCTGGCGGATCAGGTTCGATGCAGCAGGTGTGGACAGCAACCCGTTCTGACCAACGATACAGCGCGCAGCCCCCTGCGCCGCCGCCATGCGCAGAATGGTCTGGATCGCTTCGGCGTTGAAGAATCGCCCGTCGCCGCCAACCACAAATGTCTTTCCGGCGACTCCGCCAATGGCGTTGAAGGTCGACTGCACAAAGGCCTCAAGATAACCTTCCTGCATGAAAACACGGGTCTTTTTGCGCAGGCCAGAAGTGCCGGGCTTTTGCCCTTCGAAGGGCGTCAGGGGGCGCGTGATGGGCGTCATTGGGTCGGTCCTTTCTGATCGGCGCTGCGGTCTGCGGGCATGAAAGCGCGGATGCGGTCTTGGGGCAACGCCTCTGACAGGCGTTCGACGGTGACGGGCAGGCGGCGGCGCCAATTGGGATGCTGGTCTATCGTCCCGGGCAGGTTCTGCGCCTCAAGCCCGCCCAGAAGGTCGTCCAGTTGCAGCGCCACCAGCGCCGAAGGGGCCGTGCAAAGCTGCGCCTGCACAGATTCGGCGATCTTCTCGGGCGTGGCCAAGGGCGGCAGGGTGCACATTGTGCGCAATCCCTGTCGCTGGCGCGCGCGCAGGTCGTGCCGCGCGCGGGTTTCTCCGCCCGACAGCCAGCCCATGCGCTGCCACCACGCGATGTCCTGACCGTACCAGAACCCCTTGAGCGTCGGCGTATCATGGGTGCCAAAACAGGCCAGCGCAAAGGGCCGCAGATCGCGCGGCGGGCAAAGCTGTCCGTCGCCGGGTGTCTCATATTGCCAGACCGCGTAGCTGAGCAGCCCTGCGCCGTTCAGCCTTTCGCGGAACCCGTCGGGCACAAGGCCCAGATCCTCACCCACAACCACACAGCGCGCCTGCGTCGCCTCGATCGCAATGACGGCCAGCAGGCTGTCAAAGGGCTGTGAGACATAGCCGCCGGGGCTGCCATCGTCGGGAATCCAAAAGCTGCGCAGCAGGCCAAGGGCGTGATCCACCCGCAGGATACCCGCCTTGGCCATCAGCTTGCGCAGCATGGCGCGCAAGGGACGGTATTGCGCAGCCCGCAACCGTGCAGGCGCGTGCGCGGCCAGGTTCCATGACTGGCCTTCGGGGTTCAGGTGATCGGGCGGCGCGCCGATGGTGACGCCTTGGGCGATGGTATCGCGGTGCATCCAGACCTCGGCCCCGCCGGGGCGCGCGCCCACGGCAAGATCAAGGTAGAGGCCAAAGTCCATCCCGGCACCCAAGGCCGCAGCCTGTGCGGCGTCAATCTGGGTCTCCGCCCGCCATTGTAGCCACTGGTGAAAGCCCACATCGCTGGATGCGGCCCGCGCCGCCTCTGCGCCGGGTCTTTGCAATGCCTTGGGCCACTTTCGGAAATCCTCGCCGTGGAGGGCACTTAGCGCCTCATATTGCGCGAAGGTATCCAGTACCGGACCACCTTGGGCGCGGTACACTTGAAAAGCCTTGCGTTCCGGTGCAGGCGCGGCGTCGAACCCGGCGTATTCGGCGCGCAGCGCGCTGCGCTGTCGGCGTCGAAATGTCGGGTAATCGACAAGATCGCCCTTGGGCGTCGGACCCAGCCCGGCGCGGGGCGCGATGTGATCGGTGCTGAAAAAGCCCCGGTGCGTAGGCGAATATGGGCTGATCATCTCATCGGCGGCCCAGCCGAGCGCGTGGATCGGGTTCAGGCCAAAAAACTGCGCGCCGCTTTTGGCCAGCGCGCGCAGGGCTGCGGGCAGATCGGCATAGCTGCCCAAGCCGCCGTTGTGTCCAGACCGCAAGCCGTACAGTGTCCCGCAAACGCCCCAGCCTTTGGCGCGCCCGGTCACATCCGGAACGGTCGGCGCATGGTGCGGTGCCGACAGCACCAGCGATTCGGTCCGGCGGTCCGGCGTGGCGGCGTGCAATGTGAAATACCCGACTGGCAGCGGTTCCATGTCGATGGTTTGCTCTGCGCGGCCTGCCATCACCTCGGCGCCGGTTTCATCCAAAACCAGCCAGTCGCAGGGCGCGGTGACCGGCAGGGTCACGCGAGTGCCAGCCTTCGCGATGATTTCCGCGGGCAGTTGCGTCTCATCCCGATGCGCGCGGGTCTCTGCCAGCGCCTCTGTCACGGCGGCGGGGGTCGTTGCGTCGACCCCCATCCCCCCCAGCAGCGCCCGCAGCGTTTCGGGCGAAGCGCCATGTTCCGTCCCCTGCAGATCGTGAAATCCCAGGTGAACTCCGTAGGCCTGTGCCAACTGGCGCAGATCGTCATGGGGGGCGGTCATGTCGTGCTCTCCGGAAAGCGGACAAAGCCCGCGACACTGAACGCGGCGACCGTCACGGTCGCCTCGGTGATCTCAGTCGGGGTCTGCTCTATTGTCGAGGTGTCGATCTCGCGTCGCCACGTGCCGGCCTCTGGCGTGGGCAGTTCAAGCGACTGGGCCGTGCCCTCGCGGTTGAAGGCCAGCAAGACCTCTTCGGCATCGGCGCAGCCCGCGGGGCTTTCGGCGCAGCCGCGCAGCAGTAGGCACAGGCTGGACAGGCCCGGGTCGCGCCAGTTCAGCGCGCTGCCGTCAAAGGCGCGCCACTCGACATCGGGCTTGCCGTCCTTGCGTTCGACCCCGTGCAGGAACCGCGTCTGGCGCAGCGCGCCATGCGCTTTGCGAAACCGCGACAGGGCAGCCGTGAACTCAATCAACTCCTCGTCCATCGTGTCCCAGTCGAGCCAGCTGATCTCATTGTCCTGACAATAGGCATTGTTATTGCCGCCCTGACTGTTGCCGCCTTCGTCCCCGGCAAGGATCATCGGCGTTCCCTGCGACAGCAGAACGGTTGCCAGCATGTTGCGCCGACGCTGGTGGCGCGCAGAGAGGATGTCGGGGTCGTCCGTCTCTCCCTCGGTGCCGAAGTTGTCGGAATGATTGGCGTGATGGCCGTCGCGGTTGCCCTCGCCGTTGGCCTCATTGTGGCGCAATGCGTAGGAGGTGACATCGGCCAGCGTGAAACCGTCATGCGCGGCGGCAAAGTTGACAGAGGACCACGCGCGCCGTCCCCGGGTGTCGAACAGGTCGGCGGTGCCCAGCAGGGCCGACCCAAGGTCCTGCGCCGCATGGCCGTCCCCGCGCCAGAACCGGCGCAGCGTATCTCGAAACCGGTCGTTCCATTCGGCGAATTCCGGCGGAAACTGTCCAAGGCGATAACCGCCGGGGCCAAGGTCCCAAGGTTCGGCAATCAGCTTGACCTGACTCAGCACCGGGTCCTGCCGTAGCGCATCCATGAACCCGCCATGCCGGTCAAAGCCATGCTTTTCGCGCCCAATCGTGGTGGCAAGGTCAAAGCGGAACCCATCGACGCCCATGCATTCGACCCAGAACCGCAGACTGTCCAGAACCATCCGCAGCACAAAAGGATGCTGCACGTTCAGCGTGTTGCCAGTGCCGGTGTCATTGACGTAGAACCGGGGCTGCCCTTCGACCAGTCGGTAGTAGGACGCATTGTCGAGCCCGCGAAAGCAGAAGGTCGGGCCAAGGTGGTCGCCCTCGGCGGAGTGGTTATAGACCACGTCAAGGATCACCTCGATCCCGGCGGCGTGAAACCGTTCGACCATGGCGCGGAACCCGGCCACGCCTGTGGGGCCAAGGTAGCGCGGTTCCGGGGCGAAAAAGGCAGCGGTGTTGTATCCCCAGTGGTTGACCAGCCCGCGCGCGGTCAGCGCATTCTCTGAGCGGATCGCCTGAACCGGCAGCAATTCCACCGAGGTGACACCCAGCCGCGACAGGTGGTCGAGCATTGGCTGCGAGGCCAGTCCTTCGTAAGTGCCGCGGATGTCTTTGGGCACATCGGGGTGTCGGATCGTGCTGCCCTTGACGTGGGTCTCATAGATCAGCGTGCCGTCCCAGCCGCGCTGCAACCCCTTGGCGTCCGGGGGAAAGTCGGCGGGATCCCAGACCACGGCCTTGGGGACATGCGGCGCGCTGTCGGAGGTGCTGAGCGACAGATCGGCCTCACTGGTGCCGACCGAATAGCCGAAGGTCGCGGGATGGGTGGTGAATTTGCCGTGCAGGATTCGCGCATAGGGATCCAGCAACAGCTTGTTGGGGTTGAACCGGTGGCCACGCTCGGGCGCGAAGGGGCCGTGAACCCGGTAGCCATACAGGGTGCCGGGACGCAGGCCGGGCACGTATCCGTGCCAGACCTCGCCGCTGCGTTCCGGCAGTGTCAGGCGCTGGATTTCCTCGGTCCCGTCATCGGAAAACAGACACAGTTCGACCCGATGCGCATGATCGGAAAACAGGGCGAAATTTGTACCTTCGCCGTCAAAGACCGCGCCCAGAGGGGTTGGCCGTCCTGACAGGATTTCATGAGGACCGGGGGCCTTCGAGGTCATGCAATCAGCGTCTCGTACATCTGGACATATTGGCGGGCGGAATCTTCCCAACCCACCTGTTGGCGCATCGCGGACACCTGCATTTTGCGCCACAGTGCGCGGTCCCCGTAGGCATCAAAGACCCGTCCAAGAACCGCTTCGATCCCGGCGACCGACACGTCGTCGAAAACGAACCCTGTGGCAACTCCGGCAGAAAGAGCCGCGTGGTTGGCATCCACGACCGTATCGGCCAATCCGCCCGTCCGCGCAACCACCGGCAAGGTGCCGTAGCGCAAACCGTAGAGCTGGGTGAGCCCGCAAGGTTCAAACCGCGACGGAATCAGGATGGCGTCTGACCCCGCCTGAATCAGGTGCGAAAACGCTTCGTCATAGCCGATGTGCACACCGACCTTGCCCGGAAACCGCTTGGCGGCCTGTTGGAATGCTTGTTCCAGTATCGGATCGCCCGACCCCAGCAATGCCAGTTGTCCGCCTCCTTCGACCAGCTTGGGCAGAACTCCTGCCAGCGCATCCAGCCCTTTTTGCAGGGTCAGCCGGCTGACAACGCAGAACAGCGGGCCGTCGTGATCTGGGTCAAGGCTCAGGCGCTTCGCGACCTCAGCACGGTTCTTGGCCTTGCCGTCCAGCGTTTTCGGGCCGTAGGGCGCAGCCAACGCCGGGTCCGTCATCGGGTTCCAGATGTCCACATCGATCCCGTTCAGAATACCCGATACATCGCCTGCGCGATTGTTGAGCACACCTTCCAGCCCCATGCCGAACTTGGGCGTCAGGATCTCTTGCGCATAGGTCGGGCTGACCGTCGAGATGCGGTCGGCATAGACCAACGCTGCTTTCAGAAAGCTGACATCGCCGTAATATTCCAACCCATTGGGATGGAACCAGTCGCTGCTCAGTTGCAGATCGCCCATGACATGCGGGCCGAACCGGCCCTGAAAGGCAATGTTGTGGATCGTGATGACCGACGCGGGCGGCCTGCGTCCGTCCTGTTTGAGATAGACAGGGGTCAGACCGGCCTGCCAGTCGTGCGCATGCACAACGTCCGGCACCCAGCCTGACAACCCGTCAAAGCTGATCCGGGCAGCGGCCTGCGACAAGGCGGCAAACCGGGCGTGATTGTCCGGCCAGTCCTTGCCGTCGGGCCCCGTGTAGGGCGCGCCGGGTCGGTCGAACAACTGCGGTGCGTCCAGCAACAACATGGTCACGCCCTCTGCCTTGACCTCGACCAGCCGTCCGGGACCGCCCGGAAGATCGCCAAAGCTGGCCACCTCTTTGCCCTGCGCCAGCAGCGGAAACAGGTCCGGGTAGGCGGGCAGGACGGTCTTGACCTCCACCCCCAGCGCCGCCAGTGCGCCCGGCAGAGCGCCCGCAACATCTGCAAGCCCGCCCGTCTTGATGAAAGGCGCGCACTCCGAGGTGACCATCAGCACCTTCATGTCACGACTCCAGCTTCTGGATCATCTCGTTGGTGATCAGGCAGATGCCGTTTTCGGTGCGTCGGAACCGCTTGGCGTCTAGCTCCGCGTCCTCACCCACGATCAGCCCCTCGGGGATTTTCACGCCACGGTCGATGATGGCGTTCTTGATGCTCGCGTGGCGGCCGACCTCTGCATAGGGCAGGGCGACAACACCCTCCATTTGGGCATAGGAATGGGTTTTGACCCCGGTGAACATCAGGCAGCGTTCCAGTGATGACCCGGAGATGATGCAGCCACCGGACACCATTGAGGACACGGCCAGCCCGCGACGGCCCTCTTCGTTGTGGATGAACTTGGCCGGGGCGGTCAGCTCTGAATAAGTCCAGATCGGCCAGTTGTTGGCGTAGAGGTCCAGCTGCGGTTCAAAGTCGGTCAGGTCGATGTTGGCCTGCCAATAGGCATCCAGCGTGCCGACATCGCGCCAGTAGGGTTTCTTTTCCAGCCCCGACATAACGCAGGACCGCCCAAAGGGATGCGCCACCGCGTCGCCGGTGGCCACCAGACCGGGGATGATGTCCTTGCCGAAATCATGGCTGGAGTCCGGGTTCTTGGCATCGGCTTCCAGCAGATCACACAGAAACTCTGTCTCGAAGACATAAATGCCCATCGACGCCAGCGACCGGGTCGGATCGCCCGGCATGGTGGGCGGCTCTGCCGGTTTTTCGACAAAGTCGAGGATCTTGTCGGTGTCGTCCACCGCCATGACGCCAAAGCCCTTGGCCTCTTCGCGCGGCACCTCGATACAGCCCACGGTCACCTTGGCGCCCGAGCTGACATGCTGTTCGATCATGAACGAGTAGTCTTGTTTGTAGATATGGTCCCCTGCCAGAATCAGGATGTATTTCGGACCGTATCCCCGAATGATCGAGATGTTCTGGGTGACCGCATCGGCGGTCCCCTTGTACCAGTTCTCTTCGTCAAGCTGCTGTGAGGCGGGCAGGATATCCAGCCCCTCGTTCCGTTCGGCCCGGAAGAAGGACCAGCCACGCTGCAGGTGACGGATCAGGCTGTGCGCCTTGTACTGGGTCGCCACGCCGATCCGCCGGATGCCGGAGTTGACCGCGTTCGATAGGGCAAAGTCGATGATCCGTGTCTTGCCGCCGAAATAGACTGCGGGTTTGGCGCGGATATCGGTCATCTCCTTCAGCCGCGACCCGCGACCGCCCGCAAGCACATAGGCCATCGTTTGCTGGGCCAGCGTGAACCTGTCGTTCTGCATGTGATCCTCCCCCGTGATCAGTTGTCCGATTATTTTTCTCCGGACAGTTTGAAAAATACCGTCGCCAGCGGCGGTACGGTGATCTCAATCGAATGGGCGCAGCCATGTGACGCCACAGGTTCAGCGGTCACGCCGCCACCGTTGACTTGGCCGCTGCCGCCGTAGACCGGCGCGTCGGTGTTCAGACGTTCCTGCCAATGACCGGCGGCAGGCACCCCGATCCGGTAGCCGGTGCGCGTGACAGGCGTAAAATTCGACACCACAAGGACGGGTGCCGCATCCTCTTCGCCCGTACGGACCCAGACAAAGATCGAATCCGCCGCGTTGCCGCCATCTATCCAGCGAAAGCCTTCGGCCTTGCTGTCCAATTGATACAGCGCGGGGGTCTCGCGGTAGAGCCCGTTCAGATCGCGCACAAGGTTTTGCATCCCCTTGTGAGGCTCTTGTTCCAGCAGATGCCAGTCAAGGCTCTGGTTGTGGTTCCATTCTTCGGGCTGGGCGAATTCGCAGCCCATGAACAACAGTTTTTTGCCCGGATGCCCGAACATGAAACCGAAATAGGCCCGCAGGTTGGCAAACCGCTGCCATTCGTCACCCGGCATCCGTCCCAGAAGAGAGCCTTTGCCATGAACAACTTCATCATGGCTGATCGGCAGCACAAAGTTCTCGGAGAACGCATAGTGCAGGCCGAACGTCATCTTGTCGTGGTGGTATTTGCGGTTGATCGGGTCCTCGGACATGTAACGCAGGGTGTCGTTCATCCACCCCATGTTCCATTTGAACCCAAAGCCTAGCCCGCCATGTGAGGTCGGCGCGCTGACACCCGGAAAGGCGGTGCTTTCCTCGGCCAGCGTCATCACGTCGGGATGCATGCCATAGACCTGCTCATTCATGCGTTGCAGGAAGGAAATCGCCTCTAGGTTCTCGCGCCCGCCGTGTTCGTTGGGCACCCATTCGCCGTCCTTGCGGGAATAATCGCGGTACAGCATCGAGGCCACGGCATCGACGCGCAGACCGTCGATGTGGAACTCTTCCAGCCAATAGCGGGCATTGGCGATCAGGAAATTCGACACCTCGGAGCGGCCATAGTTGTAGACCAGCGTGTTCCAGTCCGGGTGGTAGCCTTCCTTGGGGTCGCTGTGTTCATACAGGGCGGTGCCGTCAAAGCGGGCCAGCCCATGCGCATCGGTCGGGAAATGGCCCGGCACCCAGTCGATGATCAGGCCAAGACCCGCATCATGCGTCGCTTCGACCAGTGCGCGGAAATCGTCCGGCGACCCGAACCGTGACGTTGGTGCATACAGCCCGACAGGTTGGTATCCCCACGATCCGCCAAAGGGATGTTCGGACACCGGCGTCAATTCAATATGGGTAAAGCCCATGTCAGCGGCGTAGCTGACCAGCTGCTCTGCCATTTCGGTGTAGCTGAGAGAGCGGTTGTCGTCTTCCGGAACACGCCGCCAGCTTTCCAGATGGACCTCGTAGATCGAGACGGGCTGGTCGATCCGGTGTTTCTGCCAGCGGGTCGCCATCCAGGCGTGGTCCTGCCATCCGTATTGGGTCAGGTCGCGCACCACGGAGGCGGTGAGCGGCGGCACCTCAGAGCCAAAGCCAACCGGGTCGGCCTTCAGCGGCAAAAGCTGTCCGCTGGAGTCCAGAAGTTCATATTTGTAAACAGCGCCTTCGGCGACGCCGGGCACGAAAATCTCCCAGATGCCGGTGTCACCGCGGCGGCGCATGGCATGGCGTCGCCCGTCCCAGTCGTTGAAGGTGCCGACCACGGACACGCGGGAGGCATTGGGCGCCCAGACCGCGAAATGCACACCAGGCGCGCCGCCAAACGCAGTCAGATGCGCCCCTAGGGCGCGCCACAACTGGCCATGCGTGCCTTCGCCCAGCAGGTATTCGTCCATCTCGCCCAGAATTGGGCCATAGGCGTAGGCGTCTTCCTCTTCCCAAGTCGCGTCGGCGTTCGACAGGCGCAGGCGATAGTCGTAGCGCCCGACGACGCCGGGCAGGACACCTTCGTACAGGTCCGGTGCCCCGTCGACCGGGCTGAGTGTCCCCAAGACCATGTCGCTGCCACTGGCCAGCACCTCAACCAAGTCCACGTTTGGGCGAAAGACCCGTACGGATTGGGTGCCATCGGGCAGCGTATGCTGCCCCAAAACCGAAAAAGGGTCGCCGTGGCGTCCTTCGACGATTTGCCGTGCGGTCGAATGATCTAGGGGGGCTGTCATGCACTCTGCTCCAGTTCGCCGTCAATTGCGCTGCCAACATTCCAGATGTCGCGGGCGTAGCCACGAATCGTCCGGTCCGACGAGAACCAGCCGACGCTGGCGGTATTTGTCAGCGCCATTGCGGCCCAGGTTGACGGATGCGTAAAGGCCTGGTCGGCGCGGCGCTGGGTGTCGAAGTAGGTGTCGAAATCGCAGGACACGAGGAAGTGGTCGTGATCCCAGAGGTTGCCGACGATCCCGTGATAGCGACCGGGTTCCTCGGGAGAGAAACGGCCCTCGGCGATCTGGGCCAGAACCTTTTGCAAGCGCGGGCTTTTTTCGATGGCGGCGCGGGCATAGCCGTGGTGGCTGCGCCGTTCCGTCACCTCTTCGGCGGTCAGGCCGAACAGGAAGAAGTTTTCGGCCCCCACATGTTCGCGGATTTCGACATTGGCGCCGTCCAGCGTACCGATGGTCAGCGCGCCGTTCAGGGCGAACTTCATGTTGCCAGTGCCAGAGGCCTCTTTGCCTGCGGTCGAAATCTGCTCTGACAGGTCGGCGGCGGGGATCAGCATCTCTGCCATCGTCACGTTGTAGTTGGGCGGATAAACGATCTTGAGCAGGTCCTTGGTCACCGGGTCGTTGTTCAAAACCGTTGCCACATCGTTGATCAGGCGGATGATCTCCTTGGCGACGTGATACCCCGGGGCCGCCTTGCCACCAAAGATCTTGACCCGGGGTGTCCAGTTGCCGTTCGGGTTGGCGTGCATTTCATTCCAGAGCGCGATGGTCTCCAGAATGTTCATCAGCTGGCGCTTGTATTCGTGGATTCGCTTGATCTGGACGTCGAACATGGCATCGGGGTCAATCGCGATCCCGCAGTGTTCCTGCACCCAGTTCGACAAACGTTCCTTGTTAACCCGCTTGGCGGACATGAATTCCTGCAAGAACCCCTGATCGCCGCTGCGGTCGCGCAGGCGGCCAAGCTGGTCCAGATCCGCGGGCCAGGCATCGCCGATCTCACGCGTGATGAGCTGCGACAGGGCGGGGTTACACTCATACAGCCAGCGGCGCGGGGTGATCCCGTTGGTCTGGTTCACGATGCGCGTCGGGTGGATGCGGTGCAGATCGGCAAAGACGGTAGATTTCACCAGATCGGTGTGCAACGCCGAGACGCCGTTGACCTTGTGCGCCATGATAAACGCAAGCTCACCCATGTTGACGTTGCCGTGGTCAAGGATGCGCGGGCTGTCAGGGTGCTGCGTCTGCTGGCTGTCCTCGATCGACCGGATGATTTCCAGATGGCGGGGCAGGACACGGCCCAGCAGCCATTCAGGCCAGCGTTCCAGCGCCTCTGGCAGCAAGGTGTGGTTGGTATAACCGAGGCAGCGGCGGGCCAGTTCGATTGCCTCGGCCATCTCCAGCCCGTGGATATCGACAAGGATACGGACCAGCTCCGGCCCCGCGATGGCGGGGTGCGTGTCGTTCAACTGGATCGCAGCGGCATCCGGCAGCGCGCGGATATCGTCATGATCGATAAAGAACCGGCGCAGAAGGTCGTGGATCGAGGCAGCGGTAAAGAAATACTCTTGTTTGAGGCGCAGTTCCTTGCCGCTTTCGGTGGTGTCGTCCGGGTAAAGGACACGGCAAATGGTGCGCGCCAAAGCCTCGGACCGGCTGGCGGCAAGATAATCGCCGCGGTTAAAGCTGGCGAGGTCGAATTCCTTTTGCGGACGCGCCGACCACAGCCGAAGCGTGTTGCCCCAGCGGCCCTGCCAGCCGACGACCGGCGTGTCAAAGGCGGTGGCGATCACGGTCTCATGCGGGTGCCATTTGGTCTTGCCCTCATGGTGGTGAACATGCCCGCCAAAGCCGACCTTGTAGCGGACTTCGGGGCGCTCAAATTCCCAGGCATGGCGCTGTTCCAGCCATGTCTCGGGCTTTTCGATCTGCTGGCCTTCCACGAAATCCTGCTCAAAGAGGCCGTGCTCATAGCGGATGCCATAGCCCATCGCCGGGATGCCCAGCGTGGCCAGGCTGTCCATGAAACAGGCGGCAAGACGGCCAAGGCCACCATTGCCCAGCGCGGCGTCGGGTTCGTCATGAACCAAGGCGTCATAGTCCTGACCCAGTTCCGTCACCGCTGCGCGCGCTTCGTCCGTCAGGCCGATGTTGGCGGCGACGTCCTCGACCAGACGGCCGATGAGGAACTCCATCGAGAGGTAGTAGACCCTCTTCTTGTGACCGGCATAGCTGGTCCGGGTACTTTGGTACCACGAATCCACCATTCGGTCGCGCAGGCTAAGCGAAAGGGCCATGCGCCAGTCGTAGAGGGAGGCGTGTTCGGCATCTTTGCCGAGCGAGTAGCGCAGATGCGCGAGAATTTCGTCTTTCATAGGGTCGGTCCTGTCCTGTCTATCGGGCCGCGTGGCGCGCGCCGCCGACCGGTCCTCCCGCTGACCGGGCCGCGCATGTTATCGCTAACGGTAAAGATCAACCAAAGGCCAGACCCGACGTCAGTTTACTGTAACCCGTGCATTCGCTGTTGCAAGCGGGTGTCAGTGGGCGGCTGCCTTTCCCGTCGGGAAGGGGCGGCCGCCGCTGTTTCATGCCGCGACCTTGGGCGTGAGCTGTTGCTCTTCGATCGGCGGCGGTTCCATTGCGCCGGTCATGATCGCGACCGCGTCGGACATCGAGATTTTGGCCGGATCGACCACCGCATGCCGCTTGCCCAGACGGTGGATATGGACGCGGTCCGCCACCTCGAAGACGTGCGGCATGTTGTGGCTGATCAGAATGATCGGGATGCCCTTGGACCGCACGTCCTGGATCAGTTCCAGCACCCGGCGGCTTTCCTTGACGCCCAGTGCGGCCGTCGGCTCATCCATGATGATGAACTTGTTGGCAAAGGCGGCGGCGCGGGCCACGGCCACGCCCTGACGTTGACCGCCCGACAGGGTTTCCACCGCCTGATTGATCGACTGGACGGTCATCAGGCCCAGTTCGGTCAGCTTGTCGCGGGCGAATTTCTCCATCGCCTTCTTGTCGAGTTGGCGAAAGACCTTGCCCATGAAGCCGGGTTTGCGCAACTCGCGCCCGGCGAACATGTTGTCGGCGATGGACAGGGACGGAGACAGCGCAAGCTGTTGATAGACGATCTCGATTCCCATTTCGCGGGCTTGCAACGGCGAGGTGAAGTGTACCGGCTTGCCCTCGATCTTGATTTCGCCTTCGTCGGCTTGCACCGCGCCGCAGATCGCCTTGACGATGGACGATTTGCCCGCGCCGTTGTCGCCGATCACGGCCAGAACCTCACCGGGGTACAGGTCAAAGTCCGAGTGGTCGATGGCGGTCACGTGGCCATAGCGCTTCACGATACCGCGGCCTTGAACGATTGGTTGCACAGACATTATCCCGAAACCTTTCTGATCCATTGATCGACAGAGACCGCCGCGATGATGAGTACGCCAATCAGCAGGTAGGTCCATTGCGCGTCCGCCCCCATCAGGCGCAGACCCAAGGTGAACACGCCGACAATCAGCGCCCCGAAAAGAGACCCCAGAACAGAGCCGCGTCCACCGAACAGAGAGATGCCCCCGATCACCACGGCGGTGATGGATTCGATGTTTGCAAGCTGGCCAGAGGTCGGTGAAACCGATCCGATGCGCCCGATCAGGGCCCAGCCGGCAAAGGCGCAGATGAGACCGGACAGGGCGTAGACCGACACCAGAACCTTGTTCGCTTCCATACCCGAAAGCTCTGCCGCTTCCTTGTCGTCGCCCACCGCATAGACATGTCGGCCCCATGCCGTCTGTGTCAGCGCATAGGTTAGCACCGCGAACAGCAGCAGCATGAAGATGATACCATAGGTCAGGCGGGCGCTGCCAATTTGCAGCGTGGTCCCGAAGAATTGCAGGATCGCCGCGTTCTGCTCGATGTCCTGCGAGCGGATGGTTTCGTTCGCCGAATAGAGGAAGTTGGCCGCCAGAACGATCTGCCACATGCCCAGCGTCACGATGAAGGGCGGCAGTTTCATCCGCGTGACCAGAAGGCCGTTGATCGCGCCGATGGCGGTGCCCACGGCCAGTCCGCACATCACAGAGATGAACGGTGGGATGCCATAGCGAAAGGTGAACTGACCCATCACGACCGAGCTCATGACCATGATCGCGCCGACCGACAGGTCGATGCCAGCGGTCAGGATCACAAGGGATTGGGCGGCTGCCACAATGCCGACGATCTGAACCTGTTGCAGGATCAATGTCAGCGCAAAGGGTGAGAAGAATTTCGATCCCAGCAGTACACCAAAAACAATGATGGACAGGACCAGAACGATGAGCGGGACAAGCGCGGGGTTCGTGTGCAAAGCGTTTTGAAGCTTATGAACAAAGCCTTGCGGCTTTTCGAACTCGGCAACCTGATTGGTGGCCGCGGACAACGACGATTCGTAGTCCTGCCCCTTCGAGGCAGACTCGGTCATGTGGGATCCTCCCGATTGATTTGGGTGCGTTCTGATGCGCGTTTTGGTCCAGCCTAAGCGACAAGGTGTCCGCGCGTCCATAGTGAAGGGGCGGTGCCCGCCCCTTCAGATTTTCTAGACCTTTGGGGTTAGCCCCAGCAGCGGTCGGTGCCTTCCTGGACACTGATCGAGTCGACGCCGTCGACCGGCTGATCGGTGACCAAAGACACGCCTGTGTCGGTGAAGGCTTTGCCCTCGGTCGGCTCCGGCTTGACGCCTTCATCGGCCCATTTCTTGATGGCTTCGATGCCCAGCGACGCCATGAGCAGCGGGTACTGCTGCGAGGTCGCACCGATCACACCGTCGGCCACGTTCTTGATGCCGGGGCAACCGCCGTCGACCGAAACGATCAGAACGTCGTTTTCGCGGCCGATCGATTTCAGCGCCTCATAGGCACCGGCAGCGGCGGGTTCGTTGATGGTGTAGACCACGTTGATCATGGGGTCCTGCGCCAGCAGGTTCTCCATCGCGCGGCGGCCGCCTTCTTCGTTGCCTTGCGTCACGTCGTTGCCGACAATGCGCGGGTCGGTTTCGTCGCCCCACTTGTTCGGGTCGCCCAGATCAATGCCAAAACCCTGCAAGAAGCCCTGGTCGCGCAGAACGCCGACGGAGGGTTGCGACACGGCCAGATCCAGCATGCCGATCTTGGCGTCGGCTGCGGCATCGCCCAGCTTGCCCGCGGCCCATTTGCCGATCAGCTCACCGGCGAGGAAGTTGTCGGTGGCAAATGTGGCGTCTGCGGCGTCGATGGGCTCCAGCGGCGTATCCAGCGCGATGACAAGGATGCCCGCGTCGCGCGCCTGCTGTACGGCGGGAACGATCGACGACGTGTCGGAGGCGGTCAGCAGGATGCCTTTGGCGCCGTCCGCGATGCAGGTTTCAATGGCCTGAACCTGAGTTTCGTGGTCGCCGTCGACCTTACCGGCAAAGGATTTCAGTTCGATGCCCAGCTCTTCGGCCTTGGCGGTCGCGCCTTCTTTCATCTTGACGAAGAAGGGGTTTGTGTCAGTCTTGGTGATCAGGCACGCGCTGAACGAATGGCCGGCGGCGTTGGCGCCGGTCGACACTGCGGCGGCGGTCAGAGCAATGGCCGTGCCAGTCAGAAACTTTTTCATGGTATCCTCCCAAAATCCGCGGGGTCCAACGCGGCAGTTCTAGCAGACCCAAGAGCCGGGATGAATTCCGACCCTTCGACGTCTAGAAACCCGATTCGGCCTATTCTTGTCAACATAAATCATTCCAGTTTATTTATTATTGACATGAGGCGTCGGAAAGAGAAATCTGCCTATAGAAGACGCGCGACACCAAAGCGTCTGGGAGGAACATGATGGACAGCACTCACAGAGGCGGTGACCCGGCCAACCTGCCGTCAGACAGCGTGCGCGGCTCTAATCAAAGCGGTGTTCGGGCACATAACGAACGGCTGGTTCTGTCGCTGGTCCGGCAATACGGACCGCTCCCCAAGGCCGAGATCGCCCGGCTGACCGGCCTGTCGGCGCAGACCGTGTCGGTCATCATGCGCGCCCTTGAAAAAGAGGGTCTGCTGAAAAAGGGCGAGCCGGTGCGCGGCAAAGTCGGCCAGCCTTCCGTGCCGATGAGTCTGGCGCGGTCAGGGGCATTTTTTCTGGGTCTCAAGGTGGGGCGTCGGTCGTTGGATCTGTTGCTGACCGATTTCAACGGACATGTCGAAGGGCGCGTGCACCTGTCCCATCGTTATCCCACCCCCGACAGCGTGGTGAAATTCGCAAACGGGGCGATTGCGCAACTGCTTGACCAGCTGTCGCCAGAGCATCGCGCCCGCGTCGCCGGATTGGGCATCGCCACGCCCTTCCGGATCTGGGATTGGGCGAAACCGCTTGGCCTGCCGGCCTCGGAATTAGAGGCGTGGCGCGACCGAAAAATCGCAGATGAACTGGCCGAGGCATGGGACTTTCCGGTCTACCTGCGCAATGACGGCTCTGCCGCGTGCGGGGCTGAACTGGTCTTTGGCGACCAGAACAAACCGCGCGATTTCCTGTATTTTTTCATCGGGTTCTTCGTGGGTGGCGGTCTGGTGATCGACAATACGCTGTTCACCGGACGCACCGGAAACGCCGCCGCCTTGGCGTCGATCCCGATTGGCATCAAGGGCACAAAGGTCAACCAACTGGTCGATGTGGCCTCGATCTACACGCTGGAACGGCTGGTAATCGATGCGGGCGGCGACAGTGGTATGATCTGGGACAATCCGGCCCAATGGGATTTGCCCGAAGGCGTTCTTGACGCTTGGATATCTCGCGCCGCCGAAGGGTTCGCCTATGCCATTCTGTCCGCGACCTGCCTGATCGATTTCGAATGCGTGGTGATTGACGGATGGCTGCCGGACCCGGTGCGCGCTGCGCTGGTCTCACGGACCGCGCAACGCCTGAATGAAATCCGGGTGGCGGGGATCGAGGTGCCAGAGCTTCGCGAGGGCAGCATTGGCCGGGACGCGCGCGCGCTTGGCGCGGCCAGCCTGCCTTTGTCGGACAAGTTTCTGGTCGACCGGAACGCGTTTCTCAAGGGCTGACAACACTCCGACCGCGCCCGGTCGGCGGTTGCTCCGCTTGTCGGAGAGCGTGATGCGCGCGTCCCATTTGCCATCGTTCACCGTTCCCAAGACAAGGCGCAAACTGACCTGGCGCGCCGCTTCGAGGGCGTTGGTCGCATTGCGGTCCGCAAGTTTGCATAAGAACAGCGTTCGGTTCAACGCGGGTGAGATAATCGGGCGCGAATGCAATTGACCGCTGTCGATCATTTCGCGCGCAAACAGATGAATTCATATAGCACAGCCCAAACCCTCGGCCAGAGTACCTAAAATCCCCCGAGCAAAGTAATGGTCAGGACCCATCGCTCCCGGGAAGCTGCATGATTCACCGCTGGAAAAACGAGCGATGACATGTCTGATCTTTTCTGGTTGAGCGATGCGCAGATGGCGCGTCTGGAACCTTTTTCCCGAAGTCCCACGGCAAGCCACGTGTCGACGACCGACGCGTGCTGAGTGGGATTATCGTCATCAACCGCAATGGTTTACGGTGGCGTGATGCGCCGTGGGAGTACGGTCCTTACAAGACGCGCTACAACCGTTGGAAGCGCTGGAGCGATAAAGGCATCTTTGCGCAGATAATGGTTGGTCTGGCTGCCAACCACGGCGAAGAGAAGACCGTGATGTTCGACGCAACCTATCTCAAGGCCCACCTGACAGCGACCAGCATGGGCGTAAAAAAGGGGGGCGTGGACGCCTGATTGGCCGGACCAAAGGCGGCATGAACACCAAGTTGCACGCCATCTGCGACAGTCAGGGGCGGCCACTCAACTTGTTCGTCACCGCTGGACGGTCAGCGACTAGATCGGGGCACGGGCCTTGCTGAGCAGCTTGCCCAAGGTCGAATGGTTGCTTGGGGATCGAGGCCATGACGCCGACTGGTTCAGAGACGCGTTGAAAGACAAAGGGATAAGATCATGTATCCCCGGTCGGAAACAGCGCAAGATCCCTGTCAAATATGACAAGCGCCGCTACAAACGCCGGAACCGGATCGAGATCATGTTCGGCAGTCTCAAAGACCGGAGACGCGTGGCCACACGATACGACAGAGGCCCCAAGGTTTTCCTCTCCGCAATCGCACTCGCCGCCATGGTCATCTATTGGTTATGAGTCCGGAGCCTAGTGGTGCACGATTTCACGCCGGGTTATGCCCTCAGGCGTCCGCCGAGTGGCATAGACCTTGGTTCTCTCATCAACTCGCATACGTTTAAAAGATACCCGGTAGAAGGCGACGTTGGCTTGCCGATAGCCATCTCGGTTCAGACCCATCCGGTTTGTCTTGCCGCTGGACACCGAGATCGGGCAGACACCACATTGGAGCTGCCCCGATTTTGTCCCGGTCGTCCCCGCGATTTATTCGGATCTGAACGGATACTTGGGCTGCGGACCGGCATGATAAGATGAGGTGGGAGATATTCCAGGCAGGATACAATTGGCGTCGACGTTCCCAAGACCATGCTTGATGCGTTTGGCTCATTGATAAGGTGAACACTGGAAATCCCGGTAGGCCCAGCGGTTTGCACAAGCCATCAGGCGTGTAGCCAAGACGGACAGAATCGACACCGAGATGCTTGCCAGGATGGCAGTAGCACTGCAATTCGAGCCGAAGGCGGTGCTTTCGGAAGGCGTCGTCCGCCTACGTGAACTGTTGGTGTTTCGCTGTGTCCTGATCAAGGATAGCACTGCGGCAAAGACGCGCCTCAAGACCGCTATTCGGGCCATGCAGTGGTGGCTCCTCGCGCAACGTCAGGCGATCGCACGATGGATAATCTTCGGAATTGCCCGTTCGCTCAAGCGCTGTGGTCTGGAAAGTCGAAACGCGCCTGGCACCGCTCGCCGCAAGGTGGGCAGAAAGGTGGATTGGAGGTCGAAAGAAACACTTTTTTCCCATTTTTACAGATGCTTGTGGGAATTTAGTGGTGCCCAGGAGAGGACTCGAACCTCCACGGCCTTGCGGCCACTGGCACCTGAAGCCAGCGCGTCTACCATTCCGCCACCTGGGCTCAGGTGCGTGAGGAGGGCATTTACGCTTGCCTGCGCGGGGTGTCAACGCGGTTTCTCAAAGATTTTTCGCGCGGCAAACGGGCGCCTTGCCGGGGCGGCTTTGGCCCGGTATTCCTGCAGCGCAAGCTTGGCTACAGGAGAGCCCCCCATGTCCAAACTCGTCACCATCTACGGCGGCTCGGGATTCGTCGGGCGTTACATCGCCCGCCGCATGGCCAAGGAGGGGTGGCGCGTCCGCGTCGCTGTCCGACGCCCCAACGAGGCGATCTTTGTGCGCCCCTACGGCGTTGTCGGCCAGGTAGAGCCGGTTTTCTGCAACATCCGCGATGATGACAGCGTGCGCAGCGTGATGCATGGCGCGGATGCGGTGGTGAACTGCGTCGGCACCTTCGACAAATCCGGCAAGAACAACTTCGACGCGGTCCAGAACGAGGGCGCGGAACGAATCGCCCGCCTCGCCACTGAGGAGGGAGTCGCCCGGTTGGTGCATGTTTCGGCCATCGGTGCCGATACCGAAGGCTCCAGCCTGTACGCCCAGAGCAAGGGCAAGGGCGAAGAGGGCGTTCTGCAGAACTTTCCGCAGGCCGTCATCCTGCGTCCATCGGTGATTTTCGGCCCCGAGGACCAGTTTTTCAACCGGTTCGCCGGGATGACTCGTCTGGGACCGGTCCTGCCGGTCGTCGGGGCGGATACCAAATTCCAGCCGGTCTATGTGGATGACGTGGCGCTTGCCGCCGTCAAGGGCGTGCTGGGAACGGCACAGCCCGGCATCTATGAACTGGGTGGTCCGGACGTCATGACCTTCCGCGCCTTGATGCAGTTGATGCTGAAAGTGATCCGCCGCCGCCGCCTGATCCTGAACATCCCCTTCTTTGCGGCCTCCGTGATCGGGTCGGTGTCGGATCTGGTGCAAAGCATATCACTGGGACTGGTTCCGGCGCAGATCACCGCCGATCAGGTCCGCAGCCTGCGCCACGACAATGTGGTATCGTCAGAGGCCAAGGGCTTTGCCGATCTGGGCATGACGCCCACCGCGGCGGCGGCGGTGCTGCCTGACTATCTCTGGCGCTTCCGGCCCTCGGGTCAGTACGACGCGATCAAGGAATCGGCCCAGAATTTGCGCCCACACTGATCCCCGCCGGGCAGCCAGCCGGACATTGGCTGCCCGCGATTAGACCAATAGACACTACTCACAAAAACGCCCTGCCGGACGGGCTTTAGACGCGCCGCCTCAGGTCCGTCAGAATCGTGCTGTTACAACAGCCCGGCGGCGGCGACGGGGTCAGGGTGGTCTGTTCGGCCAGCCAGTTCTCACAGGCCGCGACCAAGGCGCACCCCCGGCAGCGGGTGACCATGCCCGCATAGGTGTCGGGCGCAAGACTGCCGGTGTTCATTGCCGCGTTCAGGTTCAGGCCCATGACGCGCGCGACGCTGCGCGTCATGAAAAAATGCCGGGCGGGATCGCCAAGCGTCAGGGTCATCATATCTCTCCTAGGGCGCAGGATCTTGCATCGCGTCCTTCAACGTGGCAAGCCGTTTGCGGTTGATACAGGTGTCCGGCAGGGGCCGGTCGTCCTCTACCGGGGCGTCCAGCCAGCGCCCACAGCCATCGGCCCATGTGCAGCCTCGGCACCGGGTCACGATTCGCGCCCAGTCAACTTGCGTCAGCAAACCGTCTTCGACGGCGCGAACAAGGTCCACGCCAGTGGCCTTGGCCATCCGTTGAACAAGCCAGTAATGCTCAACCTCATCGCCAAGGGGCTTCGGGGCGGGTGGACGCGAACCGGTCATGGATCACTCTTGCTCCATGGCGCGAAACAGGGCCGCGTTGCGACAGTACTCTGGCACATCCGGGGCCGGGTCGGTCTGCGTTTTCAACCAGTGTTCACAGGTATCGGCAGAGGTGCAGGCCGTGCACCGTAACACCGCGTCCTCCAGTTCCGAGATCGTCAGCTTGCCGCGCAGCATCTGCTCTTCAAGATCGACGCCGCGGGCCTGTGCCATATTATCGACCAGCGCCGCGTGCCGTTTGAGTGTGGTCTGACTTTGCATGAGTCCGTCCCCTTGGTCCTGATCCGATAGCGGTCAGGATGACGGTTCGGGGCGTGGGTTGCCTTGATACAGGTCAACGTCGCGTCAGCAGGCCTATTGCGCGGCCAGCGCCTTTGCGGTGTCAGCCACGATCCGCAGGCGGGCGGCGTTGGGCGGGTGGCTGCCAAGGAACCTGTTGCCCGGATCGGGGATGCGGGCAAAGAAAGCCGCGCCGTTCACCGGGTCAAAACCCGCGCGATAGGCGATGATGGTGCCCAACTGGTCGGCTTCCAGCTCAAACTCCTTGGAATAGGTGCGCGCTCCGACGGCAGCCCCCAGCTGTTCGGCATTGCGCACCGCCTCGGCCTCTGCTCCGCTGATGGCTGCGATCCCGGCAAAGACCACAGCGCCGATGGTGGCGCTTTCGCGGGTCTTGGCCAGATGGTCCTGAATGTGATGCGCCGCCTCGTGCCCCATGACAAAGGCCAGTTCGTCGGCGTTGCGGACCGAATTGATCATGCCGATGTTGAACGCCAGAATCGGCCGCCCGAACCGGTCCACCGTCTGAAAGGCGTTGGGTGCAAGGTCGGCCCGGTCGTCGATGACGATCTGGAAATCGCAGTTCATCCCCGTGGTGCGCTTGCGGCACTCGCGTTCCGCCACCGGCTCGACCGTCTGGACAACCTCGACAAACTGCCGCGCGGCGCGATTGGCGCGCAACTGCGCCTCTGATCCACCGGCGACTGAGGGCGCAGGAGTCGGCAGAGACATCGGCGCGCAGGCAGAAAGCAGCGCAAAAGCGAAAAGCAGGGTCAGGCGATACATGAACGGTCCAGACAACGAAGAGTGCTAGGAATACGTAGGCTGCATTCGCCCCCTGCGCCAGACGGTCACGTTCACTTGGCGGTGTTGCGCCGGTGCCCTACGTCTACGGCATGACCGAAAAGCTCACCGTCATCTACAACGATACCTGCCCGATCTGTTCGCGTGAGGTGGACGGCTATCGCCGCATGACCCCGCGTGCGGGGGCAGAGATCACCTATTGCGGCCTCTCTGGCACGGGTCAGGCGGATCACGGCCTGACAGAGGACGCGGCGGCGCGGCGGTTTCACGTGATCCATGACGGCGCGTTGCTCAGCGGGATGCCCGCCTTTGCCGCGCTCTGGGATCAGATGCCGCGCCTGCGCTGGCTGGCATGGCTGGTGCGGCGACCGGGCCTGCGCCAACTGACAGTGGGCCTGTATGATCACTTGGTGGGCCCAGTGCTCTACCGGATGCACCTGCGCCGCACGCGCCGTCAGAATTCGGTTTCCGGCCCCGCCGGGTCGCGATAAGCTGCACATATGTTCAGTGTAGAGCACGATTTCGACGCCACCGTGGTGACCCTTGTGGATGAGGGCAAAGCGCCTCTGAAAGAGGACGTTGTCATCTCCAGCTTTGAGGAATGTGTGACGGTCGAACAATACGACCCGCGCACTGATCGGGTGGAAAAGATCACCCTGTCGATTTCCCAGATGCACGACCTTGTCGCTGCCGTCAGCATGCCCGAAGGGGTCTACCGCCGGGACGAGTGACAGCGTCAGTCCGCGATCCGGAACAGCTTGTCGCGTGAGGTGTCGCCGCGCACCAGCTCCAACCGGCTTTTCGGGACGCCCAGCGCCTTTGCCAGCAGCTTGATCACCGCCGCGTTGGCCTTGCCGCCTTCTGGCACGGTGGTCACGGTCACGCGCAGCCCGGTGTCGTCGCGCAGGACGCCATTGCGCGCCGCCTTGGGCGTGACGCGCACGGCAATTGTGGTGCCGGGAATGGCGAGGTCGCTCAGATCGGGCAGTTTCATGGCCCTTCGCATACAGGCTGTGTGGCGATGCGCAAGAAAAGCGGTTGAATCCCGCGCCGCGCGGCCTGACATAACACGCGAGTGACCGAAGGAGACGCCATGCCCACCCCAAATCCTGCCGCGATGGAGTTTCTGCTCAGCCGCCGCTCACGCCCTGCCAAGACGCTGACCGGCCCCGCCCCGGACGACGCGGCGCTGATGCCGCTGCTGACGGCGGCGGCACGCACCCCCGATCATGGCAAGCTGGAGCCTTGGCGCTTTATCGTGCTGCGCGAGGGCGCGCTGCGGCGGTTGGCGGGGGAGGTCGCGGCCTGCGGCGAACGGCTGGGCAAAAGCGCCGAGGACATCGCCAAGGCGCGCGATGCCTATGACCGCAGCCCGCTGGCCGTGGTGGTGGTCGAGGTGCAGGTGGACAGCCCCAAGATCCCGCCGTTGGAACAGACCTATTCCGCCGGGGCCGCCTGTCTGGCGCTGCTGAACGCGGCGCTTGCCTCGGGCTGGGGGGCGAACTGGCTTTCGGGCTGGGCAAGCCACGACCGTGGCTTTGCCGAGGGCGCGCTGGGTCTGGCCCCGCATGAGAAAATCGCAGGCCTGATTCATATCGGCACAGAGGGGTCGGCACCGCCCGAACGCCCGCGTCCGGATATCGCGGCCATCACCACATGGGTTTCGGAATGATCTTCGACGCGGTGTCGCGGGCCATCGCGCAATTGCCGGACCCGCGCTTTCGCGGTGTGCTGATCCGCGGGATCGGCATTACCCTTGCGTCCCTGATCGCGGCGATTTTCGTGGTTTTTCAGGTGGTCGGCTGGCTGATCGGCGACAACCCAAGCCTGCCATGGATCGGCAGCGTGTCCTGGCTGGACGATGCCGCCAGTTGGGCCTCTGTGCCGGTGATGCTGGTGTTCTCGGCTTTCCTGATGATCCCGGTCGCCTCGGCTATCACCTCGCTGTTTCTCGAAGAGGTCGCGCAGGCCGTCGAGGATCGCCACTACCCCGGCCTCGGCCCCGCCTCCCCGGTCAGCTTTGCCGACGGGTTACGCGATTCGCTGGGGTTTCTGGGCACACTGATCGTGGCCAACCTGCTGGCGCTGGTGGTCTACCTGCTCTTTGCCCCGCTTGCGCCGTTCATCTTTTGGGCGCTCAACGGCTTTCTGCTGGGGCGGGAATATTTCACCCTCGCCGCCATGCGCCGCGTGGGCCGCGCCGAGGCCCGCAAGCTGCGCCGCCGCCACATCGCCGCGATCTGGGCGACCGGGGTGATCATGGCCGTGCCGCTGACCATCCCGGTCGTCAACCTGCTGGTGCCGGTGCTGGGCGCCGCCGCCTTCACCCATGTCTTTCACCGGGTGACCGCGCGCTGACGCCCTTTGTCCTCACTTGACGTGAGAGGTGCCGTCCATCCGGTTGAACATCCAGCTGTCGATGTCGCGCACCGTCACCACCTCGAAAATGATGATCGAGGCCACAACCGCCCAGATCACCGCCGCAATGCCGGTGGTGATCCATGCCTTGCGCTTGAGGTTGTGAACCTCGGGGCTGCCGGCATGGGTGCCGGGCACCACTTCGCCCATGTCGCCTTGGGTCTTCAGCCGGATCGGGATCGCGACCAGAAAGGTCATGAACCAGATCACCGCAAACAGAACGATCCCCGAGGTAATGCCCATCAGACCTGCTCCAGCTCGACAAGGCAGCCGTTGAAATCCTTCGGGTGCAGGAACAGCACCGGCTTGCCATGCGCGCCGATTTTCGGCTCGCCGGTGCCCAGCACCCGCGCGCCGGTTTCCTTCAGGTGGTCGCGTGCGGCGATAATGTCATCGACCTCGTAGCAGACATGGTGAATCCCGCCCGAGGGGTTCTTTTCCAGAAAGCCGTTGATCGGAGAGTTCTCTCCCAGCGGATACAGCAGCTCGATCTTGGTGTTGGGCAATTCGATGAAGATCACCGTTACGCCATGATCCGGTTCGTCCTGCGGCGCGCCCACCTTGGCCCCCAGAGCGGTGCGATACTGCGCTGCGGCGGCGTCAAGGTCGGGTACGGCGATGGCCACGTGATTCAGGCGTCCGATCATCTCAATTACTCCATGGCAAGTGTTGCCAGAGGTTATGGCGCTAAGGCCACCACCGGACAAGACGGTGCGACCCTTAACCGCTTGTTCACCGTGTCACGCCAATCTGGTGGACGACTCGGATAGGAGCGCCTGCCATGGACGACACACAAAAGCTTTCACCACACTTGCGTCCCACCGCGACGCGACCCCTGTTGGGGCTGACGATCCTCGTGGTTGAGGACAGTCGATATTCCTGCGATGCGATGCGCCTGCTCTGCTTGCGCTCGGGCGCGCGCATCCGGCGGGCGGATTGCCTGAAATCGGCCCGCCGCCATTTGCAGGTCTACCGCCCCAGCGTGGTGGTCATCGACCTTGGCCTGCCGGACGGATCGGGGGCCGAACTGATCGCCGAACTGGGCGTCGCTTGTCCGCGTGTCGATGTGATCCTTGGCACCAGCGGCGACATCTTTGCCGAAGAGGTGGCGCTGGCCGCCGGGGCGGACGGGTTCCTGGCCAAACCGGTGTCCTCCGTCGTCGCCTTCCAGAACGCGATCCTCAGCGCGCTGCCGGTCGAACGGCGGCCCACCGGCCCGCGCCTTGTCTGCGATGAACCTGTTCTGCCTGATCCGTTGGCGTTTCGGGACGACATGGTGCATGCCGCCGACGTGCTCTCGGTTGCGCCGGGCGATGACCGCAACCTTGCGTACCTGACGCAATTCCTCGCCGGGGTGGCCCGCAGCGCGGGGGACGGCGTTCTGCAAAAGGCGGCAGAGGATCTGGCTGATGCCCGCGCCGCTGGGCAGCCGGTCAAATCCAGTCTCGCCCGGATCTCTGCGCTGGTGCAGGACCGCGTCGCCGACCGCATCGCGATCTGATCCGCCGTAATGGCAACAGCCCCGTGTCTTCGCCGATGTCCAGACTGGGAAAGATCGTGGTCTCCAGCGCGTTGCGCGCGACCCCGTAGAGACTGCGTACCAGCCACGCCAGATGCGCCCGCAGGTCGCGCGTCGGCATGACATCGCGGCGCTTGTACAGCGCCGCCTCGTCCAGTCCGGGCCAGTCGGCGATCACCCGTCCGCTGCGCATCGCACCGCCCGCCAGCACCATCACCCCGCCAGTGCCGCGCCGGGCCTCTGTCGGTCTGTTCCGGTCATCATGCCGCCGCCATAGGCCTTGCCCATCACGGTTTCCGGTCCCGGTTCCGCCAGCGGCGGGCGAAACACGGTGCCCGCCTGTTCGGAAAACACCAGCCCGGTCAGCAATTCCGCCAGTTGGCGCACGTCTCCTTGGGTATATGGCGCGTCGACGCCAAAAGTGTGCAGTTCCAGCAACTCCCGCGCGAGGTTTTCGCACATGCCTGTCTTGCCGGGAAACCGCCGCGCCTGTGGAGGATTCGGCCCGGCAGAGGCCTGCTGATCAAGGGAGTGCAGCATCAAGGGGCGGATGGCCGATTCGAGTTACGGAGAGGTCGCCACATGCATCACGCTGGCTTTGCCTTGTGCGGTGATCCGGGGGAAACGACCGCAGCCAAACCGGATAGCGGCAAGTACGGGATCAACCATGGGTCTGCCTCAACGCTGTTGCCATCCGTGTTGAGGATGCGGGGCAAAGATGCATTGCCCCGCAAGTCAGTGTGACCGTCGTGTCGGCGGAAGGGTGCCTTGGGTCGCCATCAATCCTGAGGAATGACGCGTAGCCCCAGTTCCATCAACTGCTCCGAGGACGGATCGGAGGGCGCGCTCATCATCAGGTCTTCGGCGCGCTGGTTCATCGGGAACATGATGACCTCACGGATGTTCGACGTGCCCGCCAGCAGCATCACGATCCGGTCGATGCCCGCAGCACAGCCCCCGTGCGGCGGCGCGCCGTAGTGGAAGGCGTTGAACAGTGCACCAAACCGCGATTTGACCTCATCCGAGCCGTAACCGGCAATTTCGAACGCCTTCAGCATCACTTCGGGCTTGTGGTTACGGATCGCGCCGGACACCAGTTCATAACCGTTGCAGGCCAGATCGTACTGGAAGCCTTTGACCGCCAGCGGATCGGCCTCCAGCGCCGCCATCCCGCCCTGCGGCATGGAAAACGGGTTGTGCTCGAAATCGATCTCGCCTGTTTCCTCGTCCTTTTCGTAGATCGGGAAGTCCACGATCCACGCAAAGGCAAAGCGGTTCTCGTCGATCAGCTTTAGCTCATGGCCCAGCGTATCCCGCGCCTTGCCCGCCACCCGCTGGAACGCCGCCGGTTTGCCGCCAAGGAAAAACGCCGCATCGCCGACCCCAAGGTCCAGCTGTTGACGGATCGCCTCGGTCCGTTCCGGGCCGATGTTCTTGGCCAGCGGGCCTGCGGCCTCGATGCCCTCGCCCTGATCGCGCCAGAAAATATACCCCATCCCCGGCAGACCCTCTTTCTGGGCCCATGCGTTCATGCGGTCACAGAACTTGCGGCTGCCGCCCCCCGGCGCGGGAATGGCGCGGATCTCGGTGCCGTCCTGCTCCAGCAGCTTGGCAAAGATGGCAAAGCCGGAACCTGCGAAATGCTCGGACACAACCTGCATCTCGATCGGGTTGCGCAGGTCGGGCTTGTCGGTGCCGTATTTCAGCGCCGCCTCAGCGTAGGGGATCTGCGGCCAGCTTTCAGGCGCATCCACCGACTTGCCGCCGCCGAATTCCTCGAACACACCGGCAATCACCGGGCTGACCGTGTCGAACACGTCCTGCTGGGTGACAAAGCTCATCTCCATGTCCAACTGGTAGAAGTCGGTCGGAGAGCGGTCGGCGCGCGGGTCCTCGTCGCGGAAACAGGGCGCGATCTGGAAATACTTGTCGAACCCGGACACCATGATCAACTGCTTGAACTGCTGCGGGGCCTGCGGCAGGGCGTAGAACTTACCCGGCTGCTGGCGCGACGGCACCAGAAAGTCACGCGCACCCTCGGGCGATGACGCGGTGATGATCGGTGTCTGATACTCGCGGAAATCCTTCGCCCACATCCGCTTGCGGATGGACGCCACAACATCGGACCGCAGCGTCATCGAGGTCTGCATCGCCTCGCGGCGCAGGTCCAGATAGCGGTACTTCAGGCGGGTTTCCTCGGGGTATTCCTGATCGCCGAACACGATCAACGGCAGTTCATCGGCGCTGCCCAGAACCTCCAGTTCGCGCACGAAGACCTCGATCTCGCCGGTGGGCAGGTTCGGGTTCACAAGGCTGGCGTCACGCGCCAGCACGTTGCCGTCGATACGGATACACCATTCCGAGCGCACCTTTTCCAGTGCGGCAAAGGCCGGGCTGTCCGCGTCGGCGATCACCTGCGTGATGCCGTAATGGTCGCGCAAGTCGATGAAAAGCACGCCGCCGTGGTCGCGGATGCGATGAACCCAGCCTGCCAGGCGGACGGTCTCGCCCACTTGGTCCTTGGTCAGGTCGGCGCAGGTGTGGCTGCGATAGGCGTGCATGTCGGGCCCCTTTGGATATGCGCAAAAGACAGGCGCGATACATCCCGAGGGGCGCAGGAAGTCAAGGGAGCAGGCTTTAATTGGCGAGAATCAGAGGGCCCTTCCCCCCGCGCGGACCGGCGAACAGGCCGCAAAAGGCGCAAAACCGGCGCCGACCCGGCCGGATCAACGGCCCCCTAGAACGGGCGCACCACGTTGCCCGAATAGAAAAAGACACCCAGACCCAGCGCAAACAGGATCACACCGGACAGCGAGTGCAGCACAACCGCCTCGGCGAAACTGCCGCGCCGCTCATAGGCCCATGCAAAGATCAGCCCACCGGAAAAGGTCATCGCCGCGACGATCCAGTTCCAGTACATCAGATGCGCAAAGGAAAAGAGCGCGGCGTTCAGCACCAGCGGGGCCCAGTCACCGCGTGGCAGCAGCCCGCCGTAGCGGCGAAAGAACAGCGGCCGGAACACCAGTTCCTGCGGCAGCGCCGACAGCACCGGATACAGCAGCGCAATCATCAGCATCAGCAGCGGGTTGATGCGCAGCAGGGCAAAGGCCGCCTCTGGCGCGGTCAGCAGGACCACGGCCAGCCCGATTGCGGTGGTGGCCGCGCCGAACCCCGCCACCAGACGCCAGTCGATCCGGCCCGCACCCAGGGCCAGTGACCGCCATTCAAATCCCGGCGTCAGATGCAGCAGAACCAGACCCAGCGCGGTAAAGCCGAACAACAACGGAAACATCACATTCGGCGGAAAGGCCACGGCGATCACCAGCGGGATCACCGCAAACAGCCCGATGAACTCGACCCACAGCCGCAGCCGCCGCAGGGCGGGGTCGCTTTCGTCTGACACAATGGACACGCGGGCCGCTCCTTGCTCTGGTCGCCTGCCACAGATAGGTGCGACGCTGCGGCGTACCACCCCGTTCGAGGCTTGCGCTCGAAGGCGCGCCGCGTATAACGCCGACAATTTGCCACGTGACACCCCCCGCGACCCCCGCATCCCGGGGCTAAAATGGAGCGCCCGATGCCCAAGAGAACTGACATCCAGTCCATCATGATCATCGGAGCCGGCCCTATCATCATCGGGCAAGCCTGCGAATTCGACTACTCGGGCGCACAGGCCTGCAAGGCGCTGCGCGAAGAGGGCTACCGGGTCATCCTCGTGAACTCGAACCCGGCGACGATCATGACCGACCCCGGTCTGGCCGACGCCACCTATATCGAACCGATCACCCCAGAGGTCGTCGCCCGCATCATCGAGAAAGAGCGCCCCGACGCGCTGCTGCCCACGATGGGCGGTCAGACCGGCCTGAACACCTCGCTCGCGCTTGAGGAAATGGGCGTACTGGAGAAATTCGGCGTCGAGATGATCGGGGCCAAGCGCGCCGCCATCGAGATGGCCGAGGACCGCAAGCTGTTCCGCGAGGCGATGGACCGCATCGGCCTTGAGAACCCCAAGGCCACCATCGTCACCGCCCCCAAGAACGCCAAAGGCAAGTTCGATCTGGATGCCGGCGTGTCGATCGCGCTGGAAACGCTGGAATATGTCGGCCTGCCTGCCATCATCCGCCCCGCCTTTACCCTTGGCGGCACCGGCGGCGGTGTGGCCTACAACCGCGAGGACTACATCCACTACTGCCGCACCGGCATGGATGCCTCACCCGTGGGTCAGATCCTCGTGGACGAGTCGCTGCTGGGCTGGAAAGAGTTCGAAATGGAGGTCGTCCGCGACAAGGCGGACAACGCGATCATCGTCTGCGCGATTGAGAACGTCGATCCGATGGGCGTCCACACCGGCGATTCGATGACCGTGGCCCCGGCCCTGACGCTGACCGACAAAGAATACCAGATCATGCGCAACGGCTCGATTGCCGTCCTGCGTGAGATCGGCGTGGAAACCGGTGGCTCCAACGTGCAGTGGGCCGTGAACCCGGAAAACGGCCGCATGGTGGTGATCGAGATGAACCCGCGTGTGTCGCGCTCCTCGGCGCTGGCCTCCAAGGCAACGGGCTTTCCCATCGCCAAGATCGCGGCCAAGCTGGCCGTGGGCTACACGCTGGACGAGCTGGACAATGACATCACCAAGGTCACGCCTGCCAGCTTTGAACCGACCATCGACTATGTTGTCACCAAGATCCCGAAATTCGCGTTCGAGAAATTCCCCGGCTCCAAGCCCTATCTGACCACCGCGATGAAATCCGTGGGTGAGGCGATGGCCATCGGCCGCACCATCCACGAATCGCTGCAAAAGGCGCTCGCCTCGATGGAATCGGGCCTGACCGGTTTTGATGAGGTCGAAATCCCCGGCGTCGGCGTCGATGCATGGACCCTTGCGCCTGACAAATCCGCCGTCATCAAGGCCATCGGCCAGCAGACCCCCGACCGGATGCGCACCATCGCGCAGGCCATGCGCCACGGCCTGACCGACGACGAAATCCACGGCGTCACCATGTTCGACCCGTGGTTCCTTGCCCGCATCCGCGAGATCGTCGAGGCCGAGGGCGAGATCCGCACAAACGGCCTGCCGCAGGACGCGGACGCCATGCGCACGCTCAAGATGATGGGCTTTACCGATGCCCGCCTCGCCAAACTCACCGGGTTTGCCGAAAAGGACGTCCGCAGCCGCCGCCACGCGCAGGGCGTGACGGCTGTGTTCAAACGCATCGACACCTGCGCCGCCGAGTTCGAGGCGCAAACCCCCTACATGTACTCCACCTACGAAGAGCCCATGATGGGCGAGGTGGAATGTGAGGCCCGCCCCTCTGACCGCAAAAAGGTGGTCATCCTTGGCGGTGGCCCCAACCGCATCGGGCAGGGGATCGAGTTTGACTATTGCTGCTGCCACGCCTGCTTTGCGCTGACCGACGCGGGCTATGAAACCATCATGATCAACTGCAACCCCGAAACCGTGTCGACCGACTACGACACCTCGGACCGGTTGTACTTTGAGCCGCTGACCTTTGAACACGTCATGGAAATCCTGCGGGTCGAGCTGGAAAACGGCACCCTGCACGGCGTCATCGTCCAGTTCGGTGGCCAGACCCCGCTGAAACTCGCCAACGCGCTAGAGGCAGAGGGCATCCCGATCCTCGGCACCACGCCCGACGCCATCGACCTTGCCGAAGACCGCGAGCGTTTTCAGGCGCTGGTCAACCAGTTGGGCCTGAAACAGCCGCGCAACGGCATCGCCTCGACCGACGCGCAGGCGCTGGCCATCGCCGAGGACATCGGCTTTCCCCTCGTGATCCGTCCCTCTTACGTCTTGGGTGGCCGCGCGATGGAAATCGTCCGCGACATGGACCACCTGCGCCGCTACATCTCAGAGGCGGTTGTGGTCTCGGGCGACAGCCCGGTGCTGCTGGACAGCTACCTGTCCGGTGCCGTGGAACTGGACGTTGACGCGCTCTGCGACGGGCAAAACGTCCACGTCGCCGGCATCATGCAGCACATCGAAGAGGCGGGCGTGCACTCGGGCGACTCCGCCTGTTCCCTGCCGCCCTATTCGCTGGACAAGGCGATCCTGAAACAGATCGAAGAGCAGGCCCACGCGCTGGCCAAGGCATTGAACGTCGTCGGCCTGATGAACGTGCAGTTCGCGATCAAGGACGGCGAGATCTACCTGATCGAGGTGAACCCAAGGGCCAGCCGCACCGTGCCTTTCGTCGCCAAGGCGACCGACAGCGCCATCGCCTCCATCGCCGCCCGCATCATGGCCGGAGAGCCGCTGTCCAACTTCCCGCTGCGCGCGGGCTATGCCGAAGACACCGACTACGACACCGATGTGCCGATGGCCGACCCGATGACGCTGGCCGATCCCAACATGCCGTGGTTCAGCGTCAAAGAGGCGGTGCTGCCCTTCGCCCGCTTCCCCGGCGTCGACACGATCCTTGGCCCGGAAATGCGCTCGACGGGGGAGGTCATGGGCTGGGACCGCTCCTTCCCGCGCGCCTTCCTCAAGGCGCAGATGGGCGCGGGCAACGATCTGCCGACCTCTGGCGCGGTGTTCTTTTCGATCAAGGACGACGACAAGACCCCCCAGATCGCCGAAACCGCGCGGGTTCTGGTGGACCTCGGCTTCACCATCGTGGCGACCCAAGGCACCGCCAGCTTCCTTGAGGCGCACGGGATCACCTGCGAACTGGTCAAAAAGGTCTACGAAGGCCGCCCCAACGTGGTCGACCTGATGAAGGACGGCGGCATCCAACTGGTGATGAACACCACCGAAGGCGCCGCCGCCGTGGCCGACAGCCGCGAAATCCGCTCTGTCGCGCTCTACGACAAGATCCCCTACTACACGACTGCAGCGGGCGCCCATGCGGCCGCGCTGGCAATGAAAGAGCGTGAAGAGGGTGAGTTGGTGGTGAAGTCGTTGCAGGGGTAAGCGGTACTAACTATCCTGCCTAGTAACGTATTAAAGTCGGGGGAAACAAAAGGGAGGGCAAGGCGTGCACTTACTCGGTTTCCTTCTGACTTCCATAGTCGCACTTCTTCTTGCACAGCGCATGACTTACAGGGAGGCGTCTGCATTGATCCGAAACCAACGCGCCCTGCCTCAGTTTAAGCGCGCTGTTGTTCGGGCTATGCTCCGCCGAACGTTTATTCTCAATTTCATCGGAAACGTGTTGTTCCTCTTTGTGTTGGTATTCACGGGTGACGGCTGGTTCTTTGTTGCCTTGCCTGAAATTGCTCTCGTCGCGATATTAGTGCTTGCTTTGCTGTGTGTTCCGGCGCTTGTGCTGGCAGTGTTCTTGGCCAGGAAAATTGCTTGGGAAATCCGTTTCGGAGAGTAGATCTGATTTTGGGATCCAACACCCTGAATGCTTGGCTCCCACACCCAAACTTGGTTTCAAATGATGGCGGCCACACCAAGCGAATGGCGATGCCAAAGGCGAGACGGGCAGGCGCGCACTCGGCTCCTTGCTCCCTCCGTAGGGCGGGGTTCACCCCGCCTCCCGCCGAAACCTCTGCACCCCCCAGATCATCGCCAAATTCGCCACGCCAAACCCCACCGGCGGCACCAACATCGACGCCATTGCCAATGGCAAACTCACCCATCCAATATGCGGCAAGGCCCATGCCTCGACCGCGTAGCGCAGCCAGATCGACAGGGTAAAGAACGACACCGCTGCACAGATCATCAGGATCACCGACACCACCCGCACCCATCGCGGCAAGGGACCGGCCTTGGGTCGGACGCGCGGTTCCGGCGCTGCACTCTCCACCCGTCGGGCCTTTCGCCAGCGCGGCACCATCGGCACGATCAAGCATCCGGCAAAGAACAGCAGGAACATCCACGCCAGCGCCATGCTCCGGCTTTCGAACAGCGGGTCCACCAAGACGGACTCGGGATCGTCTGGCAAATAGCGCAGCGGTATGCGCGCGCCCGGCTCCACCGACCTCAGGAAATCCCGCGTGACCTGCGTCTCCACCGTCATCCTGCGCCCTGCTGCCTCAAACCGGACCGTGGCGAAATACCGAAGGCGGGGCGGCTTGTCCGGTTGCGTGTTGGTCCGCTGCGTGCGCCCGGACACAAAGACCGCTGTCGTGTCCACCCCGTCCCGCTCAAACCGCGCGGCGCGGGTCGAGGCGCTGTAGATCAGCGCCACCAGCACAAGCAACAGCAGCGCGATCAGCCCGGTCACGATCAGCGGGATCGGTTTGCGCGTCTCCATCAAACGGTCCTGTTGCGGGTCTTTGGAAAATCGGATGGTCTGGCGTCGGCCGGTGACCGCTGCCAGACTATCAACGAAACCGGTGAAATCCACCAATGCCGGGTGGCAAATCGCCGCCCAAATCCTAACGCTTTGTAAATTCGTCTCTGTAACCCATTGATTTTGCGTGTGCGCGCCCTTGTCCACGCGTGGACAGCCGGGATGTTATCCCTCTCCACATCTGATCGCCGCGCTGCTAAACCGATCCCAGCAGCATTTCCGGAGGGCCATCCCATGAAACCCGTCATCCTCACCATTCTCGACGGCTGGGGCCTGCGCGAGGACGCGGCCAACAACGCCCCCAAGCTGGCCAATACCCCCACGATGGACCGCCTCACCGCGACCTGCCCGCATGCCACGCTGATCACCCACGGCCCCGACGTCGGCCTGCCCACCGGCCAGATGGGCAACTCCGAGGTGGGCCACACCAATATCGGCGCGGGCCGGGTGGTTGCCATGGACCTCGGCCAGATCGACCTCGCCATCGAGGATGGGTCGTTCTTTCAGAACAAGGCCATCTTCAGCTTTGCCCAGACGGTGAAACAGGCGGACGGGACGGCGCACATTATGGGGCTGACCTCGGACGGCGGGGTTCATTCCCATAGCAGCCACGCCCTTGCCGCCGCCAAGGCGCTGACCGACCAGGGGTTGCGGGTGGCCGTCCACGTCATCACCGATGGCCGCGACGTGGCCCCCACCTCTGCCGCAGAGCAGGTTGCCGCCTTTGAGGCCGCCCTTCCCGAAGGCGCAAGCATCGCCAGCGTCACGGGGCGTTATTATGCGATGGACCGCGACAACAGGTGGGAGCGGGTTGAGAAAGCCTATCGCAGCATGGTCGAGGGCGACGCCCCCGCCCAGCCCGACGCCGTGACCGGGATCAAGGCCAGCTATGCCGACGACAAGGCGGACGAATTTATCCTGCCCTTCGTTGTCGATGGCTATAAAGGCGTCGCGCCCGATGATGGCATCTTTTTCCTCAACTTCCGCGCCGATCGCGCGCGTGAGATCCTTACCGCCATCGGCGCGCCGGAATTTGACGGCTTCACGCGTAAGAAAAAGGACCTCTCGGCGCTGCTGGGCATGGTCGACTACTCCAAGGAACACGCCGCCTACATGACCACCGCCTATCCCAAGCAGACCATCGTCAACACGTTGGGCGAATGGGTGGCGAAGCAGGGCAAGACGCAGTTCCGGCTGGCGGAGACAGAGAAATATCCGCATGTCACCTTCTTCCTGAACGGAGGCAAGGAAACGCCGGAGCCGCATGAGGACCGCTTTATGCCCAAGTCGCCAAAGGTGGCGACCTATGACATGCAGCCAGAGATGTCGGCGGGTGAGGTGACGGAGAAATTCCTTGAGGCCATCGACCACGGCTATGACCTGATCGTTGTCAACTACGCCAACCCCGACATGGTCGGTCATACCGGTGATCTACAGGCCGCGATGAAGGCCTGCGAGGCGGTGGATGCAGGGCTGGGGCAGGTGGTGGCCAAGCTGGAACAGACCGGCGGCGCGCTGCTGGTCATCGCCGATCACGGCAACTGCGAAACCATGGTGGACCCCGAAACCGGCGGGCCGCACACAGCGCATACCACCAACCTTGTGCCGGTGGTCCTGTTCGGTGCGCCCGACGGCACGGCGCTGCGGGACGGACGGCTGGCGGATGTTGCGCCGACGCTTCTGCAATTGATGGAGCTGCCGCAGCCCGAAGAAATGACCGGGGTGAGCCTGATCAAGTGAAACGCCTTGCGCTGATCCTTGGGCTATGGGCTGCACCGTTGACCGCACAGGACGCGGGGGCGCAGGCGCGTGCCGCGGCAGAGGCGTTGGAGGCGGCCTCTGTCCTGCTGGGCACGGCCGAAGAAGCACAGGACCGCGTGGCGGCGCTGACCGACACGGTCCGCGCCTATGAGGACGGCATGGCGGCGATGCGCGAAGGTCTGCGCGCCGCGACGATCCGAGAAACCGAACTCAGCCGCAAGCTGGCCGCGCAAGAGGCCGAGGTGGCCCGCTTGCTGGGGGCGCTTATGGCCGTGGGGGACAGGGCCGCCGCGCGCACGCTTGTCCATCCCAGGGGGCCGCTGGGCGCGGCGCGCTCTGGCATGTTGGTGGCCTCTGTCACGCCGGGGCTGGCCGACAAGGCCGCCACCCTGCGCGCCGACCTTGAAGAGGTCACCGCCTTGCGCGCCTTGCAACAGAACGCTGCCGACACGCTGCAAGAAGGGCTGACCGGCGTACAGGCCGCCCGCACCGCGCTGAGCCAGGCCATTGCAGACCGAACCGACCTGCCGCGCCGCTATACCGACGATCCGATCCGCACCGCGATCCTGATTTCGGCGACCGAGACCCTTCAGGGATTTGCCTCTGGTCTGGCGGAAATCTCCGAGGACGATGGCGCGCCACCGTTGCCGCCGATCGAGGACCGCAAAGGCACGCTGCCGCTGCCGGTACGGGGGGTGGTCCTGCATGAGGCGGGGGACCGCGATGCCGCCGGTGTGTCGCGCCCCGGGATCGTTCTGGCCACGCGCCCCGGTGCGTTGGTCACAACGCCCACCGCCGCGACGATCCGTTATGCCGGCCCGCTGCTGGACTACGGTCTTGTCGTGATCCTTGAACCGCAGGCCGACCTGATGTTTGTTCTGGCCGGACTGGATACGACATTTGGCGAAATCGGTCAGGTCCTGCCCGGCGGGTCACCGGTCGGGCTGATGGGAGGGGCGGCAGGCAATAATATGTCACCTTCAGGTGAGGGGGCTGGCGCAGGCCGGTCCGAAACGCTCTATATAGAGGTCAGAGAGGGCGACGTGCCCGAAGATCCACTGCGGTGGTTCACAACCGACAAGGGATGATTGAGGTATGAAGAAATTCGTGATGGCCGCGGTGGGCGGCACTCTGGCGTCCGTCGTGGCGACCACCCAATTGGTGGGGCCGCTGCTGGCGCAGGAAGGGGCCCGCCCGCAAAGCGTCTATGAGCAGCTCGACCTGTTCGGCGATATCTTTGAGCGTATTCGCGCGCAATACGTCGAGGAAGTCGATGAAAAGGACCTGATCGAGGCGGCGATCAACGGGATGCTGACCTCGCTTGATCCGCACTCGGGCTATCTGGCCCCCGATGATGCCGCCGACATGCGCGTGCAGACACGGGGTGAATTCGGCGGTCTGGGCATCGAGGTCACGCAGGAAGACGGTTTCGTCAAAGTGGTCTCGCCGATGGACGGCACCCCGGCGGACGCGGCAGGCATGGAAGCGGGCGATTTCATCACCCACGTCGATGGCGAAAGCGTGCTGGGCCTGACATTGGACGAAGCCGTGGACATGATGCGCGGGCCGGTCGGCTCTGAGATCGTGATCACCGTGGTGCGCGAAGGCGTCGATGAGCCTTTTGACGTCTCGATCATCCGCGACACCATCAAGCTGACCGCCGTCCGCTCGCGGACAGAGGGTGAGACCGTGGTGCTGCGGATCACCACCTTCAACGATCAGACCTTTCCCAACCTTGCGGACGGACTGGCCAAGCAGGTCGAAGAAGCGGGCGGGATCGACAAGGTCAACGGCTTTGTCGTCGATCTGCGCAACAACCCTGGCGGTCTGCTGAATCAGGCGATCATGGTGTCGGATGCGTTCCTTGACAAAGGTGAGATCGTGTCGACCCGGGGCCGCGATCCGGCCGATGGCGACAGGTACAATGCCCAGCCGGGCGATCTGGCACAGGGCAAGCCGCTGGTGGTGCTGATCAACGGTGGCTCTGCCTCGGCCTCCGAGATTGTCGCAGGTGCGTTGCAGGATCATCGCCGCGCCATCGTCGTGGGTACGAAATCCTTCGGGAAAGGCTCTGTCCAGACGGTGATGCCGCTGCGTGGCAATGGTGCGATGCGCTTGACCACCTCGCGCTACTACACGCCCTCGGGCCGGTCGATTCAGGCGCTGGGCGTCTCGCCCGATATCGTGGTCGAACAGCCCCGCCGCGACCCCAACGCAGAGGTTGAAGAGGAACCGGCGAACCCTTTCCGCCGCTCCGAAGCGGACCTGCGCGGCAGCCTCGACAACGATTCGCTGACGCCTGAGGAGATCGAACAGATTGAGGCCGACCGGGCCAAGGCAGAGGCCGCTGCCAAGCTGCGCGAAGAGGATTACCAGTTGGCCTACGCCATCGACATCCTCAAAGGCCTTGCCGCACTGGGCCCAAAGGACTGAGGCGACATCTCAGAACATCTGGAAACCGGCGGCCCCTTGGGTCGCCGGTTTTGCTTTGCCCGCAGGGGGGGGGGCGGACGCGCGCCGCTGGACGCGTTACGTGCGCCCCGAAGTGGGGTTTCGAACAACGCGCCCCTGCGCTAGCTTTCACTCAGATCAACCCGACAAGGCCCGCCATGACACCGCAAGAGATCGCCGCCCTGCCATACCGCCGCAATGTTGGCGTCATGCTGGTCAACGCCGACGGCCATGCCTTTGTCGGCCAACGGATCGACAGTGAGATCCCGGCATGGCAGATGCCGCAAGGCGGGATCGACAAGGGCGAAGACCCGCAAGAGGCCGCGCTGCGCGAACTCGAAGAGGAAACAGGCGTGTCCCGCGATCTGGTCACCGTCGAGGCCGAGACCGACGGCTGGATCGCCTACGACCTGCCGCATGAGATCGTGCCAAGGATCTGGAAAGGCCGCTACAAGGGGCAGGAACAGAAATGGTTCCTGCTGCGCTTTCACGGGACCGATGATCAGGTGCGGCTGGACGCGGACGACCATCAGGAGTTTTCCGAATGGTGCTGGCTGCCTGCAGATGAGGTTGTCTCGCAGATCGTCCCGTTCAAACGCACGGTCTACGAACGGGTGATTGACGCGTTCCGGGGACATCTGTGATGCGCTGGCTGGCTTTTGCGCTGACCTTTCTGGCAAACCCGGCACTGGCGCTGTCCTGCCTGCCGCCGGACCCGGTGCGGGACTTCCAGGCGGCGGAGGCGGATGATGCCCGATGGGGCATCGCGGTTGGGCGGCTGGACTTCGACGAGGGGCGCGTGCCCAAGGTTGACTGGAACCGTCAGGACGCCGTGCCGCCGCAGACCGATCTGCGGGCGACGATGGTAGGCCACGCGCTGGACCCCAGCGGGTACAACACGGTGTTTCAGGCAAATGTAACCCTGCGGGTGCTCTGCTTTGGCCCGTGGTGCGCCAGCCCCAAAAGCGGCGCGCGCTACCTTGCCTTCATCAAACATGAGGGCGGCAAACGTGTGGTGCAGGCGGACCCCTGCGGCAACTGGCTGTATATCAATCCGCGGCGTGAGGATCTGGACCGGGTTCACAAATGCCTTGTCGGGGGCCCCTGCAAAGAGCGGGGCTTTCCGCTCCCCTGAGTGGCGCGAGCGTGCCGGTTTCTTCTGTCCAAAAATATCCCGGGGGGTCCGGGGGGCAGCGCCCCCCGCCGGATCGCCGGGCCGCAGGCACGGCGAACGACTTATCGCAGCCGCTTCAGGATGGCAGGTGAGGCATAGCCGTCCGGCACAAGCCCCTTGGACCGCTGAAAATTGCGTACCGCCTCGACGGTAAGCGGGCCGATCTTTGCGTCGATCCCTTCGGTGTCAAAACCAGCGGCGGTCAGACGTTTTTGCAGCTCAACCCGCTCTTCAAAAGTCAGCGCCCGGTCCGCGCGTGGCCAGCTTCCCTTGATCGGCGCGCCGCCTGCAATCCGGTCGGCCAGATGGCCAACCCCGATCACGTAGGCGTCGGCGGTATTATAGGTCTCGATCACCTCGAAATTGTCGAAAATCAGGAACGCAGCCCCCTGATGCCCGGCCGGCAGCAGCACAGAGGCGGGACCAAAGTCCTTGACCGGCTGGCCGTCCAGTCCGACCACCCCTTTGCGCGCCCAGGCCGAGGGCAGCCGGGTGACTTCCCGCTTGGCCTCAAGGTAGTCGAATCCCTTTGGCAGCGTCACCTCGACACCCCAGGGCACGCCGGTTTTCCAGCCGTTCGATTTCAGGTAATTCGCGGTCGAGGCCAGCGCGTCGGCGGGATCGTCGTCCCAGATGTTGCGCCGCCCGTCGCCGTTGTGATCGACGGCAAGCCGCTGGAAAGAGCCAGGCATGAACTGCGTGTGACCCATGGCCCCGGCCCATGATCCTTGCAGCTTGTCCGGTGTCGTGTCGCCCTGTTGCAGGATCTTCAGCGCGTCGATCAGCTGCTCCTCAAAGAATTCCCCACGTCGCGCGTCGTAGGCAAGGCTCGCCATGCTCTGAATCACCGGGGTCGACCCGCGAAAGGTGCCATAGGCCGACTCCAGCCCCCAAATCGCCACGACGATCTCTTTCTGGACGCCGTAATCCGCCTCGATCCGGTCCAGCAGCTTGGCGTTCTTGCGCAGGGCCGCCTTGCCGTTGCGCACCCGCGCGTCCGAGGCGGCACTGTCGAGGTACACCCAGATCGTCTTGGTGAACTCAGACTGGTTACGGTCACGTTCCACCACCTTGCGGTTGAAATCGACGCCTTTGAACGCCCGATCAAAGGTTTCGGCGCGGATGCCCTGTTCCAGCGCGCGGGGGCGAAAGTCTTTGACCCAGGCGCGGAAACCGGCCTGCGTGCCGGTGATCTCTTTCGAAAACAGGGCCTCCACCTTGACGCCTGCGGGGCGCAGCGTCGGGCGCAGCGACAGCGTCGGGGCCAGCGCGCTGGTTGTCAGGGTGGCCGCGCGGGCGACCACCTCTTCCTCTACCTCGGGCGGGGGATCTGCGGGCGTCAGGCGCGTCTCACCCCGGGCCACCGGGCGCAACGAGGTGTCCACCGCCTCTGCCGCGGCCGCATTGGCCGTCAGAAGCAGGGCGATCAGCCCGGAAAACGCGCGACACATCATGGTTACGATCCTGCTGCTCTTTTGTTTTACAGCAGATTAACGCGGGCAAGGCGGCTTGCGAAGTCGGAACACGCTCGGTTCGCGGTTTCCTGCCGCACCTGACCCGTGCGCCACAGCGGTTGGACCAGAACCTTTGCCAACTGTTCGCGGCCTCACCCAAAAATCGACCGCGAAAACCGGTCCGCAGCGTGTCAGGTCACATTTGCAACGGTTCAGTTCTTTTCCCGTCGCTGCCGCGTCACCTTACGCTTGGTCTTGGCGTCCTTGGCCTTGGCCTTGGCCAGTTTGCGGCGGGGCGAGGTCCCCGGCTTGCCACGCCCGCGTCCGCGCGCCTGACGCCCGCCCTGCACGCTCTGGTATTCCTCATCGTCGAGTTCCAGCAGTTCAAAGGCAATGCCACCGGTCACGGGCGCGGCCTCGACCAGTTTCACTCGCGCGCGCATCCCCAGACCGATGATCCGCCCGGTGCTGCCGCCCATAAGCGTGCCTGCGTCGCGGTCAAAGTGGAAATACTCGTTGCCCAGCGTACCGATGGGCACCAGACCGTCAGCGCCGGTTTCGTCCAGTTTGACGAAAAGGCCGAACTTGGCGATGCCCGACACCCGTCCGGTGAATTCCGCCCCCACCCGATCTGACAGGTAGGCCGCCAGATAGCGGTCGGTCGTGTCGCGTTCGGCCATCATCGACCGGCGTTCCGTATCGCTGATGTGCTGCGCGGTGGCGTCCAGCCGATCAATGTCCTGCACGCTCAGGCCATCGTCGTCCCATTTGTGCGCGCTGATCAGGGCGCGGTGCACGATCAGGTCCGAATAGCGCCGGATGGGAGAGGTGAAATGCGCATAGTTTTGCAGCGCGAGCCCGAAATGGCCAAAGTTCTTGGGGCTGTAGTAGGCCTGCGTCATCGACCGCAGGGTGGCGATGTTGATCAGTTCCGCCTCGCCGGTCTTGGCGGCCTGATGCAACAGCTGGTTCAGATGGCGGGTTTTCAGCACCTGCCCCTTGGCCAGCGTCAGACCAGCGGCCTCTGCGGTGTCACGCAGCGTTTCCAGTTTGTCGACGGGCGGTTCCTCGTGGACGCGGAACAGCAGCGGCGTGTCCTTGGCGATCAGGGTTTCGGCGGCGGCGACATTCGCCAGCACCATGAATTCCTCGATCAGCTTGTGCGCGTCCAGACGGTCTGCAAAATCGACCGATGTGACATTGCCGTCGTCATCCAGCTTGATCTTGCGTTCCGGCAGGTCGAGGTCGAGCGGCTGGCGCCGTTCACGCGCGGACCGCAGTGCCGCATAGGCGGCGTAGAGCGGTTGCAAGACCGGCTCCAGCAGCGGGCCACATTTGTCGTTTGGGGTGCCGTCGATGGCCTCCTGCACCTCCGCGTAACTCAGCGAGGCGGGTGAGCGCATGAGGCCGCGATAGAACCTTTGACCCAGCTTGTTGCCCTCGGCGTCGATGCGGATTCGGGCGGCGATACAGGCGCGCGGCACGCCTTCGTGCAGCGAACACAGGTCGCCCGACAGCCGGTCGGGCAGCATCGGCACAACCCGGTCGGGAAAATAGGAGGAGTTGCCGCGGGCCTTTGCCTCGCGGTCCAGAGCAGAGCCTGGGGTGACGTAATGGGCCACATCGGCGATAGCGACCCAAAGGATATGACCGCCCGCGTTCTGCGGGTCCTCGTCCGGTTCGGCAAAGACGGCGTCGTCGTGGTCGCGGGCGTCGGATGGATCGATGGTGATCAACGGCAGTTCGCGCAGGTCCTTGCGGCCCTTGAGGCCTGCGGGCTTCATCCCGTCGGCCTCGGCGATCACGTCTTCGGGGAAGTCGTCGGGGATGCCGTGCTGATGGATCGCGATGAGGGACACGGCGCGCGGTGCGGTCGGGTCGCCCAGCCGCAGCACGATCCGCGCCTTGGGCAGGCCCAGGCGGCCGCGCGCGGGGCCTGCCTGTTCGGCCTCGACCAGTTCGCCCTCTTGCGCGCCGCCGGTGGCATCGGGGGCCACCATCCATTCCTTGTCCGCGCCTTTGTCGAGGGGCAGGATGCGTCCGCCCTCGGCCCCCTTGCGAAAGATCCCCACGACGCGGCGCGGTGCGGTGCCGATGCGGCGGATCAGGCGGGCCTCGTAGTTGTGATCGGCGTGGTGGACCACCTGCAGGCGGGCGAGGATGCGGTCGCCTTCGCCCAGCGCGGGGTCGCTGGCGCGGGCGATGATCAGGACGATGGGTTCCACGCCTTCGCCGTGCCATTCCAGCGGGCGGGCGAAGAGGTCGCCATTGGCGTCGGGGGCCTTGATCTGCAGCACGCTGACGGGCGGCAGGCGGTCGGGGTCGCGGTAGGTCTTGTGGCGCTTTTCAAGGTGGCCCTCGTCCTCAAGCTCGCGGAGGATGCGCTTGAGATCGATGCGGTCAGCCCCCTTGATGCCAAAGGCCTTGGCGATGTCACGTTTCGAGGTGAGGGTCGGGTTCGCGGAGATCCAGTCGAGGACATCCGCCTTGGTGGGCATCTGGCTCATGGGGATGAGGTAGCACGGGCGTGTGGCGGCGTCATGTCGATTCCGCAGAAGGGCCAAAAGTGGTGTCCACGCGTGGACAGCGTTGCGGGTGTTATAAATCAATGGGTTACAGAGGCGTTTTTACCATTCGTCAACACTTTGACGTTTCGCGGACGGAAGGTCAGCGGTGGATTTCCGCACGATTTTGCGCCCCCGGCGATCCGGCGCGGTGCAGGTCGGTGGCGGTGTCCACATCCCGAAGCCTGTCCACAAGCGCGATGCGTGCGTCGGGGATCGAGGCGATTGTGTCCGCCAGCGCGTGTTTGGTGGACCAGCGTACGCCGTCGAACAGCGTGGCGGGGACTTGGGCCGCGTTGCGTGATCCGACCAGCCAGTAACCGCCATCCTCTGCCGGGCCAAAAACCGCGTCGGCCCCACCTAATGCGCGAAAGGCGCGCCAGATGGCGGGCCGGGTGACGGCGGGAATGTCCGCGCCGATGACGCAGACCGGGCCGGGGGCGGTGGCGCGCATGGCGCGGGCCATGCGGTCACCCAGATTGCCGCCGCCCTGGGCCACGCGCGGCAGATCAGCAGGCCACACGCGGCTGGCAAGCGCCGCGCGGTCGGGGCTGACCGCCAGCACCAGATGCCAGCGCGGATCGCGCAGGCGGCGCAGCAAGCGTGCGGTTTGGTGGCGGAACCACCACGCGGCGGCGACGGTGCCGATGTCGCGCGCCAGCCGGGTTTTCACCCGACCGGGGCGTGGTTCCTTGACCATGACGATCAGGGTGGGTTTCACACCTGCGCCCGCATGTCCTGATGCGGGATGCCCGCGTCGTCATAGACCGGGCCAAAGGCGGCAAAGCCGAGTTTCTCGTAGAACGGCAGCGCGTGGCTTTGTGCGCCCAGCACGACAGAGGTCACGCCGGGCTGGCCCCTGAACCAGTCTACCCCGAACCGCACCAGCGCCGCGCCAAGGCCGGTGCCGCTCGCCTGTGACAGCACGCAGACCCGTCCAATGCGGCCTTCTTCGCCCAGCTGCCGCAGGCGGGCGGTGCCAAGCGGGGTGTCATCGACATAGGCCAGCAGATGCACCGACTGCGCGTCCAAGTCATCCCATTCATCTGCCTCTGGAATGCCCTGTTCGTCGATAAACACGGCGCGCCGCAGCGCGTGACAGGTGGCAAGGTCGGTGGTCTGTTCGATCCGGATCATGCGAAATAATCCTGAAGGATGCGGGTATAGATCGCCTTGAGCTGATGCACATGGGCGATTTCGACCCGTTCGTCGACCGCGTGCATCCGTTTGCCCACAAGGCCAAATTCCACCACCGGGCAGTGGTCTTTGACAAAGCGCGCGTCGGATGTGCCGCCGGTGGTGGACAGTTCCGGCGTGATGTTGGTTTCCAGTGCGACGGCGCGTGAGACCAGATCGGACAGCGGGCCGGGCGGGGTGAGAAAGCTTTCGCCCGAAATCTTGATCTGCACCTCTGTTGTGGTGCCGTATTCGGCGTCCACCTTGGCCGCCTCGGCGCGCAGCCAGTCCGACAGGGCCGCGCCGGTGTGGGTGTCATTGAAGCGAATGTTCACGGTGGCGCGGGTTTGCGCCGGGATCACGTTGGTGGCGGGGTTGCCGGTGTCGATGGTCACAACCGCCAGCGTCGAGGGATCAAAATGGTCGGTGCCCTCGTCCAGCGTGTGACTGGCGAGGCGGTCCATCAGGCGGGCCATTGCGGGCATCGGGTTCAGCGCGCGGTGCGGATAGGCGGAATGACCCTGTTTGCCGGTCACGGTGAACCACGCCGACAGCGACCCGCGCCGCCCGATCTTGATCATCTGGCCCATGTGGTCGGGGGAGGTCGGCTCTCCGACCAGACAGTCGGTCATCTGTTCGCCGGTCGCGGCCATCCAGTCCAGCAGGGCGGTGGTGCCGTCCACGGCGTCGCCCTCTTCGTCGCCGGTGATGGCAAGGATCACGGCCCCGTCGGGCGGTGTGTCGCGGACAAAGTCGATAGCGGCGGCGGCAAAGGCGGCGACGCCGGATTTCATGTCGGTCGATCCGCGCCCGTAGAGATAGCCATCGTCGATTTCCGCGCCGAAGGGATCAAAGGTCCAGTCGTCGCGGTTGCCGATGGGGACCACATCGGTGTGGCCGTTAAAGCCAAAGGTGCGGGCGTGGCCCTTGTCGCCCCAGCGGGCAAACAGGTTGCAGATGCCGCCCCGGTCGACGCGGAAGCAGGTGAATCCCGCGTTATCCAGCAGTTCATGCAGCAGGATCAGCGCGCCGCCCTCTTCGGGTGTGACAGAGGGGCATTGCACAAGGCGGGCGGTGAGGTCGACCGGATCGGTCATTGGCGGCTCCTGAGGTGGCGGGCGTTTTGGTAGGGCTAGCGCGCCTTGGGACGCTTGGCAAATGGCGCAGGGGCAAAGGGCGTGCTAGGCCTGTGCGAACGGTAAGGGGTGCGGGGCAAGATGGGCTGGATTGCGGTATCGGGGGCGGGCGCGCATTGGGTCGATCCGGACTGGGCGGCGGGGGCGGCGGACCGTTTGTTGCCGCGCGGCACCGTGATGGTCGAGGCCCGTTTGGCGGGCGGTGCGCGGCCAGAGCGGCTGGTGTCGATTGACCGGGTGACGCCCTGGCCCGGCAGCCTGTCTTTGACGATGGTGTCAGGGCAGGGGCTGGCGCTTGTGATCTCCCAAGGGGCGGATGTGTTCCAGAGCGTATTGCCCCTGCCCGCCGAGCGGCGCGAAGAGGTGCTGCGCATCAGCTTTGCCTGGGACAGTCCGGCGCGGCGCGGGCGTTTCGCGGTCGAGCGGGCGGACGGCACCGTGCTGGCGCTGCAAGAGACCGCAGCGCCACCGCCGCTGACCGGGGGCGATGTGCTGGCCTTGCAGGGCGCGGGGTGTTGCGCGCTGTCGGATGAGGTCGAGCCGCTGGGGCCGGTGCCGACGCTGGCGGGGGATACGCAGGTGGTGACGCCGCAGGGGCCGCGCCGGGTGGCGGACCTGCGCTGCGGCGACACGGTTGTGACCCATGCGGGCGCGGTGGTGCCGGTGCTGGCGCAGGTGTCGCGGCGGGTTCCGGCGCAGGGGACGTTCCGGCCGGTGCGCTTGCAGGTGCCGTACTTTGGGCTGCGTGAGGATCTGATCGTGGCCCCCGGTCAGTGCCTTGTCGTGGCCGGGGCGGACGTGTCCTACCTATTTGGATGCGAGGCAGTGCTGGTGCCTGCCGCCGGGCTGGTGAACGGACGCGCGGCGGTGTTCGAGGACAGCGGCCCGCTGGTCACATGGCATCAGGTGCTGTTGCCGGGGCACGAGGCGCTGGTCTCGGCGGGCGCGGGCATCGAGAGCCTGTATGTCGGGCGGTTGCGCCGTCGCCGCGACTTTTTGCGCGATACGCTGCTGGCGGATGTACCTGCGGGGCTGATGCCGGAACACGGCGGCACCGCGCTGAAGGTGCTGGCCCCGTTCGAGGCGGTGACGCTGGCCGAGAGCCGCGCCGCCTGAGCGCGCCGCGCGTCAGTCGTTGAAGGGCGTCACCTGAGCGACGATCACGGCGTTTTCCGCCCGCGCGCGGTCCATCAGCGCGGCCTCTTCGTCGTCGATCTCGTGGCCTTGGGCCTCACGCTCTTCGCGGGTGCCGTAGCCGGTGACGTCCAGCGGGGCCATGTCGGCCTGTTTCAGGATCGCCACGGTTTCGCGCACGGCCTCTGCCTCATCCACGCCGGAGGCATAGCACATCAGCGCCGCCCCGGTGGATTTGGCGGGCAGGCCATCGCCGGTCTTGCGCCCGACCTCGACCAGCAGGGTGTAGACCTGTTGCGGCTTCTTGTCGGCTTTGGGCTTTTTGTCGGCCATGGCGGCACCCCCTTTGGTTGCGGCGAGAGCGATGCGCTTTTGCGCCCCAGCTGTCAAGCGGGCTGCGTGGCATATCGGCCACGGGCGGTGGCGTCGGGAATTCCCGACTTGGCGCGAATCGGGGTTGGGCCGTATCAGGCGGCACCCAGAGAACCTCAGAGGAAAGGAGGGCGACGATGACGAACCATACGCAACCAGACGCCCTTCGCGGCGTCCACGGATAACCCCGCCCGCCCCAGACACGGGGCCGATTTCCCAAGAGCGGCGCCATGCGCGCCGATGGATTTATGGACAATTTCCTGAGCGATATGCTCACCCGCGCGGTGGGCAGTGATTTCTTTGCCGGTGGTCTGGCGCTGGGCGTCTTCGGTGCGGCCATCGGTGTGTTGCGGATGGTCTACGGGCTGGCCCGCGCGCAGGCGCAGCGCCGGTGGGCGGTGTCGCTGACGGTCGACAACCGCTCTGACGCGTATCGGCACCTTTACCTGTGGCTGGACCACAAGGGCGCACTGCGGCGCATCCGGCAGGTGCAAACCACCGGCGTGACGGCGGGCGGGGCCGAGATATTTGCCCCGGTCGAGGGGCGGCACTGGTTCTTTCACGGCGGGCGGCTGTGCGCGTTTGAGCGGACGATGCGAGAAAAGACCCGCGTCGGCGGTGGCGGTGGCCCGTTGGAGGTGCTGACCCTCACCATGCTGTTCGGACGAACAGAGCGGTTGCGCGCGTGGATCGACGAGGGGGCCGCCCTGTGTGCCGTCGAGGACGAAGAGGCACCGGACCTGTATGTGCTGAAAGGCGACTGGTGGGATCACGTCTGCGATCTGTCCCGGCGCGGGCTGGACACGATCGTGGCCGAGGACGACCGGATCACCCGGCTGCGTGACGACATGGCGTGGTTCTACGCCAATGAGGATTGGTATCGCACGCGCGGCGTGCCGTGGCGGCGGGGCTATCTGCTGTACGGTCCGCCGGGCACCGGAAAATCCAGCTTGATCCGGGCGCTGGCCTCTGACCTTGGCAAGGATCTGGCCAGCATCAGCCTGACCAGTGCGGGCCTGAGCGATGAGGATCTGCGCAGCGGGCTGTCCTCTGCCCCCAAAGGCGCATTCCTTGTGCTGGAAGACATCGACGCCGCTTTTGCCGGGCGGTCCGAGGGTGAGACCAAGACCGGCATCAGCTTTTCCGGCCTGCTGAACGCCATCGACGGGGTGGCGGCGCAGGAGGGGCGGGTGCTGGTGATGACCACCAATCACCCCGACAGGCTGGACCCGGCGCTGATCCGACCGGGCCGCGCCGATCTGCATGTCGAACTGGGGCCGGTCCCGGCGCGGGTGGCGGCAGAGCTGTTCCTGCGCTTCTTTCCCGGTGAGGACGCCCACGCGCACCGCTTTGCCGAGGCGCTGGGCGCGCGGCGCATGGCCCCCGCCGCGCTGCAAGGCTGGTTGCTGGCGAATGCCCAAGACCCGCAGGCCGCCGCGACGGCGGCGGGCCTGATACAAGAGCCAGTGTCGGCAGTGGCCGCCGAGTAACGCCCGGCGGCCACGAATTTCTGGAATTGTGACGGTCGGCATAGCCGAAGGGCAACTCTTTTGATATCGCACGGATTGAATGTTGCCTGTCCTGTGTATGCTGTGGCAAATGCGTTCGCCCGGCGGTTCGCCAGGGATCGCGCAGTCCGGAGAAATGATGACCGCAATGTTCCGTAGCTTTGCCCTGTTCCTGACGCTGCTTCTGATGCCGGTGTCCGCCGGAGCGCAGACGCTGGTGTTTTCCACCGTAGAGCGCCCGCCGTTTTCGATTGGCTCCACCGAGCATGACGGATTCAGCATCGCGCTGATGCGTATGATTGCGGAGCGGCTGGGCCAGGACGTCGAGTTCGAGACTGCGACAAGTTTTGGCAAAATGCTGGAGCGAGTGCGGGACGGTGAAGTTGACGGGGCCATCGCCAATATCTCGATCACCGCCGTGCGCGAGGCGACGATGGATTTCACCCTGCCGATTTTTGAAAGCGGGGTGCAGATCATGGTCGCCGGCACCGCCGAAAACTCTTTCTGGCAGCAGATTTTCACGCTGGAGGTGGCGGCCTACGTGCTGTTGGCCTTTGCCGTTCTGTTTGGCGGCGGGATGCTGATGTGGGTCTTTGAGCGGCGCGCCCAGCCCTATTTCGAGCGGCCTGCACGGGAATCGATGTTTCCGAATTTCTGGTGGGCGCTGAACCTTGTGGTGAATGGCGGGTTCGAAGAGCGGATGCCGCGGTCGGCCTTTGGTCGCGTGCTGGGGGTGGTGATGGTGGTGGCAAGCCTGTTTGGCGTGTCGATATTCGTGGCGCGGATCACCGCCGCCATGACCGTGACCGCCCTGACCAGCACCATCGATTCGATCAGCGATCTGGACCGGCGACGGGTGGGCAGCGTGGAAGGCTCGACCGCCGCGCTGTTCCTGGAGGGGCGCGAAGTGCGCCACAGCACCTATCCCGGCTTTGCCGAGATGATCACCGCCTTCGAGGAAGGCGAGGTCGAGGCGCTGGTCTTTGACGGGCCGTTGCTGAAATACTACCTGCTGCGGTCGCCGCACAGCGATGCCTACCTGCTGGACCGGGTGTTCCGGTCTGAGGATTACGGCATTGCCCTGCCCACCGGCAGCCCGCTGCGCGAATCGATCAATCAGGCCATCCTGCAACTGCGCGAATCCGGCGAATACGGTGCGCTGGTGGATGCGTGGTTCGAGGATCGCTGAAGGGACGGGGGCGCAAGGCCCCCGCCGCTTGGATTTGTCGTGGATCAGTCGCGCAGCAGTTCGTTGATGCCGGTTTTTGAGCGGGTCCGCTCATCCACGCGTTTCACGATCACGGCGCAATACAGGTTGATGCCGTTCTTGGAGGGCATGGAGCCTGCAACCACGACGGAATAGGGCGGAACCTCACCATACATGACTTCGCCGGTTTCGCGGTCGACGATCTTGGTCGACTGGCCGATGAAGACGCCCATGCCAAGCACCGATCCTTCGCGGACGATGCAGCCCTCGACCACTTCGGACCGGGCGCCGATAAAGCAGTTGTCCTCGATGATGGTGGGGCCGGCCTGCATCGGTTCCAGCACGCCGCCGATGCCGACGCCGCCCGAAAGGTGGACGTTCTTGCCGATCTGCGCGCAGGAGCCGACGGTGGCCCAGGTGTCGACCATGGTGCCCTCATCGACATGGGCGCCGAGGTTCACAAACGACGGCATCAACACCACACCGGGCGCGATGTAGGCGGATTTGCGGACGATACAGTTGGGGACGGCGCGGAAACCGGCGGCCTTCCACTGGTTGTCGCCCCAGCCCTTGAACTTGCTGTCGACCTTGTCCCACCAGCCCGCACCCTGCGGGCCGCCGTCCTGCTGTTCCATGTCCTTGATGCGAAAGCCCAGCAGCACGGCCTTTTTCGCCCACTGGTTGACGTGCCATGTGCCATCGTCGCCGCGTTCGGCCACCCGCAGCTTGCCGCTGTCGAGCGCGTTCAGCGTGTCCTCGATGGCGTCGCGGGTCTCACCTGTGGTGGCTGGCGTGATCTCGGCGCGGTTTTCCCAGGCGGCCTCGATGGCGGTTTCAAGCTGTGCGTTGGACATGGTGCCCTCTCCCCTCGGGTTGTCGGTTGGGGTGGGCTATAGCGGTCCCGCCCCGGGCCGACAATGGTCCGGCGCGCCGAGGCGAAGATTGACAGGGCGCGGCGCGGCGGGGAGGCTGCACACCTGTAGGGTTGATTCGACGTTATCGTTTACACGTATTGGTATTTTCATAGAGGAGGCGCGTATGGCGGGCCAGCGCAAGAACATCCTGTTGATCATGACGGATCAGCAGCGGGCCACGGAATTGTTTCGCGAAGAAGAGATACTGGACCTGCCGGCGATGCGGCGGCTGCGCAAGCACGGGCTGAGTTTCCGAAACACGGTGTGCAACAGCTGCATGTGCTCGCCCAGCCGGTCGACCCTGTTTACCGGCACCTATCCGGCGACCCACGGGGTAACACAGACGCTGAGCTATGGCGGGATCTACGCGGTGGGGCAGCATTCGCTGGACCCGTCGTTGCCGAACATGGGCAATATCTTTGCCAAGGCGGGATATGATGTGCAGTACCGGGGCAAGTGGCATCTGTCCAAGGCAAAGAACCACCCGGAAAACCCCAATGCGCTGACCGCGGCGGAGGTGGCCTTGTTCGGGTTCAAGGGGTGGATACCGCCCGATGCGGGTGAGGACGCGGAGCCAGAGCATTTCGGCGGCGGCTGGCCCGATCAGGACGCGCGCTATATCTCGGAGGCGCGGGCGTGGATCGAGGCGTATCGCGACAGCGGGCGGGACGATCCGTTCCTGATGGTGCTGTCGCTGGTCAATCCGCATGACGTGCTGGCCTACCCGTCGCGCTGGGAATACGGCTATACGGTCAAGGATTTCCACAAGGGCCGGGTCGAGCTGCCCGCGACGGTGCATGAGGATCTGCGCACCAACAACAAACCCACAGCACAGGCGCAATTGCTGGCGGTGTCGGCGGTGGGGCTGGGGCCGTTGGAGACGGACGCCAAGCGCGAGAACTATCTGCGGTTCTACGCCCATCTGTGTGAAAAGATCGACGGCCAGATCGACGGGTTGCTGGATCTGTTCTTTGACGGCGACGACCCCAACGACCTGTTCCGGGACACGATCATCATCCGCACCTCGGATCATGGTGAGATGGGGATGAGCCACGGCGGCCTGCGGCAGAAAGCCTATAACGTCTACGAAGAGACGATGCGCGTGCCGATGATCTGGGCGAACCCCGAGTTGTTCGAAACGCCCGCCGTCACCGATGAGCTGTTTTCATTGGTGGACGTGCTGCCGACACTGGTCGGCTCACAGCTGGGCTGGGCGATGGAGGCCTATACCAAGGGCAGCTTTGCCGGGACCGATTGCAGCGCGCTGCTGGACGATCCCAAGGCCCGTGTGCAGGAAAACGTACTGTTCACCTTCGACGACATTCGCGCCTCATCGGCCACGCAGGAGGTGGTGGTCCATGCGCCAGACCGCATCCGCTGTGTGCGTGGCAAGCGCTGGAAATACGCCGAGTATTTCAGCGCCGATTCCAGTTATGCGCCGCAATTTGAACTGTATGATCTGGACACGCCGGTGCCGGTGCCCGGCACCGACAAGACGGCGATCGAGTATCACAACCTGTATTACGACAAGGACGGGAAAGAGAACCCGGACCCCGACGTGCAGGATCAGATCGCCCGGATGCGCAAGGAGTTGCACCGGCAGATGACCGAAAAGCTCTGGACCTGAGCACTAGCCCAGCGGATCGGGGGCGATGTTGCCCCCACAAAGCAGCACCGCCACCCGTTCGCCGGGGGCGGGCACATAAGCGCCGCTGGTCAGCGCGGCCAGCGCGCAGGCCCCGGCGGGTTCGACCAGCAGGCGGTGCGCTTGCCACAGCAGGCGCTGGGCGTCGGTGATGGCCTCGTCGGTGACGGTGACGACCGGCGTGGTCTGCGCCTGCGCAAGGTCAAAGCAAATCTGACCGATGCGGCGCGCGCCAAGCGCGTTGGCGGCCACGCCAGAGACACTGACATCCACCGGCGCGCCTGCGGTCAGCGCCGCGCCCAGCGTGTTGCAGGCGGCGGGTTCGACAGCGACGATCTTGCGTCTGCCCATGGTCCATGCCAGCGCCCCGCCGATCAGCCCGCCGCCGCCCACGGCGATCAGCACGGTGTCGGCCTCCAGCCCCTGCGCCTCCCATTCGCGCATGAGTGTGCCCTGACCTGCGACGGTGTGCGGGGCGTCGTAGGCGTGGACCTGCATGGCGGCCTGCTCTTGCTCATAGCGTTTGGCCATGTCCAGCGCGTCGGCATATTCGCCCGGCACCACCGTCAGGTCGGCCCCGGTGCGTTCGATCAGAGCGATCTTGGCCGGGCCTGCGATCTCTGGGACGAAGATGCGCGCCCGATGACCCAACCTGTGCGCGGCATAAGCCACCGCCGCGCCGTGGTTGCCGCCCGAGGCCGCCACCACCCCGCCCGTCGGCACCTGAAGCGCGCGCAAGGTGTTGAACGCGCCGCGCGCCTTGAAGCTGCCTGTGTGCTGGAGCTGCTCCAGCTTCAGCGCGACAGGATGCGTCCACAGCACGTCCGAGGTCATGACAGGGGTTGTCACGGTATGGCCGCTGATCCGGTCGGCGGCTTTGTCGATCTCGGTTTTCCAATTCATAGGCGTGTCCTGCGGTGATGGCGCGCGCGTGTATGCGGCAACTGGCGCTTTGGAGCGGCACGCTATAGTCCTGAGGAAAGGCGAACAAGGAGCCGCGACATGAAAGACGACCGCCGCAGCCCGCTGCGCAACGCGCATACGGACCGCGATACCGCAAAACAGATTCCGGAAACCCCGCAGACGTTGTCACCCAGCTATCGGCTGGCCTTTGCGGATGATGAATTTCTGTACCGGGATGAACTGCGGCCGGTGCGCCTGCAACTGGAACTGCAAAAGTTCGAGATGCTGATGGACGAGCACGGCATCGATTCGACCATCGTGCTGTTTGGCGGGGCGCGTATCCCCGCACCTGCGGACAAGGAGAAGGCGCGGACCAAGACGCTGGCCGATCTGTCGCGGTTCTACGATGAGGCGCGGGAATTTGCACGGCTGATGACGATCAAGTCCAAGGCCAGCGGCAACCGCGAGTTTGTCATCGTGACCGGCGGGGGGCCGGGTGTCATGGAGGCGGGCAACCGCGGTGCCCATGATGAGGGCGGCAAGTCGGTCGGGTTGAACATCGTGCTGCCGCACGAGCAGGCCCCGAACCCCTATGTGACGCCGGATCTGGCCTTTAACTTTCACTACTTCGCCATCCGCAAGATGCACTTTCTGATGCGGGCGCGGGCGATCTGCGTGTTCCCGGGCGGGTTTGGCACGCTGGATGAGTTGTTCGAGACGCTGACCCTGATCCAGACGGGACGGATGCAGCGGGTGCCGCTGCTGCTGTTCGGGCGTGAATTCTGGGAAAAGATCATCAACTGGGACGCGCTGGCGGATGCCGGGACGATCAGCCCGGAAGATCTGGACCTGTTCCGCTATGTCGAAAGCGCGGCAGAGGCGGCGGATCTGGTCGAGAACTGGGGGCCTGCGGTTGCGCGGACCGATTTGCCGGACCGCTGAAGACTGAAGGGCGAGGCGAATTTTCGGCGAAAATTCGTCTCAGCCTGATGGGTCAGCTGGACTGGGCCGCTTCGTCCAGTTCGGCCTGTTCGACCCAGCGCGAAATCACCGCGCGGGCCGCGCCCTCATCATGGGTCTCGATCGCTTGCCGCAGGTCCTTGAGCGCCGTGGCCATCTCAAACTCCGACAAAAAGCTTTCCTGCGCGCGCAGGATCTTGGTGTGCGGCGTGGTCAGCATGTCGGGGGAAATCAGCAGTTCTTCGTGCAGTTTCTCACCGGGGCGCAGACCTGTGATCTGAATCTCGATCTCGCCATTGGGGGTGTCGTCGTCGCGCACGGCGAAACCGGCGCCTTCGATCATCTGGCGCGCCAGTTTGCGGATCGGCACCGGGTCGCCCATGTCGAGCACAAAGACATCGCCGCCACGGGCAAAGGACCCGGCCAGCAGGACCAGCCGCGCCGCCTCGGAGATGGTCATGAAATAGCGCGTGACCTGCGGGTCGGTCAGCGTCACCGGGCCGCCGCGCAGGATCTGTTCCTCAAACAGCGGAATGACAGAGCCGGACGACCCCAGCACATTGCCGAACCGCACCATCGAAAACCGGGTGCCGGGGGTGCGCGCGGCAAGGTCCTGAATCACCAGTTCGGCGAGCCGCTTTGATGCGCCCATCACATTGGTCGGGCGCACCGCCTTGTCGGTCGAGACAAGGATAAAGCGATCCACCCCGGCGGACCGGGCGGAATCGGCAAGGATCTTGGTCCCCAGCACGTTGTTGCGCAGCCCGGAAAGCACGTTGGTTTCGACCAGCGGCAGATGTTTGTAGGCGGCGGCGTGCAGCACGACGTCGATGTCGTTTGCAACCAGCACGTCGCGCATCAGGCGTTCGTCCAGAACCGAACCCAGCACCGGCACGATGTGCAGCCCGTCGCCGATGTCGCGCAGCTCCTTGTCGATGTTGTAGAGCGCCAGTTCCGAGTGATCGACCAGCACGACGCAGTCGGGCTTGCACGCGATCAACTGGCGGCAGAGTTCAGAGCCGATAGAGCCGCCCGCGCCGGACACAAGGATGCGGCGGCCGGAATAGACATGGCTGACGCCGGGCAGTTCGCTTTCCAGACGGCTGCGGCCCAGCAGGTCCTGAATCGAGACGGGGGTGACTTGTTTGCGGATTTCGCCCTCACCGACCATGGCGGCGAAGGAGGGCAGGGCGTGGACCTCACAGCCGATATGGCGCAGCTTATGCGCGATGCGCGCCAGCGCGGGCTGGCTGATCGAGGGCATGGCCAGCACAACGCGGTCGATGTCCTTTTCCAGCACCAGCTTTTTGAGGCTGGAGGGCGCGTGGACACGCAGGCCAGAGACGATCAGGCTTTGCAGGGTGGGGTTGTCGTCGATGAAGGCCACCGGCAGGATCGCATCGTCATGGCGCAGCGCGGCGACAAGCTGTTGGCCGGTCTGCCCGGCACCGTAGATCAGCACCCGCATCCGGTCCTTGCCGTGACGGTAGATGTTCAGCGTGACCTGTCGCAGGATGAGCCGCCACGCAGCGGAGACAACCAGCAAGAGCAGCGCGAAGATCACGAAGGCCCCGACTGGCAGTCCGATTCCCATGACCATATTCAGGGCAAGCCCCAGAACCCCCAGAAGCGCGGCATAGGTCGCGGTGCGGATCACGCCGCGCATTTCGTAGGCGTTCAGCGTGATGCGCGTCAGCCCCAGCCACCAGCCAGCGCCGACAGCCGTGCCGGTCAGCAGGATCATCATGGGCATGATGGCAAGGAGGGCCGTTCTGTCCGTGGTGCCCGGCGCCAACAGCGCCAGCGCGGCAATCATGGTAAGGGGAACCACCGTGGCATCCATCAGGATGAAAAGCATCTGCTTTTGCGTCCGGGACAACGCCATCACGAGTTTGTAGAACATTCAGCCTTGTCCCTCGCAGATACTATGCGGGAGCTTGTCCGCAGGAAAACGAAACGTCACCGGTCTTGCGCCAACCTGATCGTTTTGCCCCTTTGGAATGCTCCGCTTCATCATGTCTTAGGTTAATCAACCGCAAGCAGGCAAGCCGCTTATTTCTGCGGTTGCGAGTACCGGCGGATTACCACCGGGGCAAGATGCCGAAAAATAGAGCGGAATTGAGCGTGAACCGGGCGGTTTGCCCGTTGAAGCGGCGGTATCGAACCGAATGGGGGCTTTCGTCTATGCTGCGCCTGCGATAAGAAACGCGCCATTCCGCTGGCCGCGCGATCCGCGTGTGGGTGGCGGCGCAACCCCTAAGGAGGGCCATATGGGCTACCGTATTGTCGTCGTTGGTGCCACGGGCAACGTGGGCCGCGAAATGCTCAACATCCTCGCCGAACGGGCATTCCCCGTCGACGAGATCGCCGTACTCGCCTCGCGCAAATCGCTGGGTACAGAGGTGAGCTTTGGCGACAAGACCCTCAAGACCAAAGACCTTGCCACTTTTGACTTTACCGGCTGGGACATGGCGCTGTTTGCCGTCGGCTCTGGCCCGACGAAAGAGTTTGCGCCCAAGGCCGCTGCTGCGGGCTGTGTGGTGATCGACAACTCTTCGCTGTATCGCTACGACCCGGACGTTCCGCTGGTGGTGCCAGAGGTGAATGCCGACGCGGTCATGGGCTACACCAAGAAGAACATCATCGCGAACCCCAACTGTTCGACCGCGCAGATGGTTGTCGCGCTGAAGCCGCTGCATGACCGCGCGCGGATCAAGCGCGTCGTCGTCTCGACCTACCAGTCGGTGTCGGGTTCGGGCAAAGAGGGCATGGACGAGCTGTGGGAACAGACCAAGGCCGTCTATAACCCGACCAAGGACGTGCCGCCGAACAAGTTCACCAAGGAAATCGCCTTCAACGTGATTCCGCACATCGATGTCTTCATGGAAGACGGCTCTACCAAGGAAGAGTGGAAGATGGTGGCGGAAACGAAAAAGATCGTCGACCCCAAGATCAAGGTCACGGCGACCTGTGTGCGGGTGCCGGTCTTTGTCGGTCACTCCGAGGCGATCAATATCGAGTTCGAAGACTACCTTGACGAGGACGAGGCGCGCGACATCCTGCGCGAAGCGCCCGGCGTCATGGTGATCGACAAGCGTGAGGACGGTGGCTACGTCACCCCCAAGGAATGCGTTGGCGATTTTGCCACCTTCATCAGCCGCATCCGGCAGGACAGCACCATCGACAACGGCCTGAACCTGTGGTGCGTCAGCGACAACCTGCGCAAGGGCGCGGCACTGAACGCCGTTCAGATCGCCGAAGTGCTGGGCCAGAAGGCGCTTAAAAAGGGCTGATTGCCCGCATCCGCGCGCCACAGCGGCGCGACGTGAGACTGACCTGCAACAGGCCCGCGCCCCCCGGCGCGGGCCTGTTACCGCTTTACGGGAAATCCTTACCAAGGGCGCGAGGCTGCCGCAGTTTCGCCGCATTTGCGTGCCACGCTTGAAAAATCGGTAAGGAGGCGGTGATGCTTCATGCTGCAATTTCCCAGGCCAATTGGCCAAATGTTCCCAAAACATCGGGCCTTCCAAGGCCACTCGATAGCGAGGCGCTTGCGCTGTTGCGGCTGTTTCTGTCGCCGATCCTTGAAGGGGCCAAAAGCTGGCAAACCCTGTCCGAGCAATTGGCGCGCAAGGGGTTTCGGGTGACGTTCCGGCTGGGCCATATGGTGATCCTGAACGATACTGGCGAAGGGCTGTGTACCGGCAGTGATCTGGGCGTCCCGCTGGCCCGGTTGGCGGAACGCATCGGTCGGCCCCGCGTTCGGGCGCACCGCGAGGGGCAGGCCGGTGAGCTTGCGGCTGCAGGTCGAGGCGGGCGGTCCTAAAACCGCTCGGCGCGCACTACCTCGCAATCGCTGATCGACACCACGCCGATCTGCCGTTCAACGACGGCAAACACATGTTCGAGCAGTGGATCCAGCTTTTCCGGGCGAATGAGGCACACCACCTGAACCAGCCCGGTCCCCCGGCTGATCTGGCCTTCGCGGCTCCATTCTCCGGACCGGCCTGATCCACCAAGGATCGGCAGAACGGACCATCCTGTCACGTCGGCGCGTTTCATCGCCTCTGTCAGGCGGTGTTCCATTACCCGTTCGATGATGATCTCGACGCGTTTTGCCTTGTGGGTCTGCATGGTCAGCCTCCGGTCATGATCCGGGCGGTCGCCAGATACAGCGGCAGGCCCAGAGTGAGGTTGAAGGGAAAGGTCACCGCCAGCGACAGGGTGAGATAGATCGACGGATTGGCCTCTGGAACAGCGACACGCATTGCTGCGGGCACGGCGATATAAGAGGCCGAGGCCGACAGGGTCATCATCAGCATCACGCCCCCGGTGGACAGCCCAAGAACCAACCCGGCACCAAGACCGGCGGCGGCCCCGATCAGGGGCATCACGACGCCAAAGACGACGGCCCCGCGATCCAGCACCCCAGCAGAGCGCAGCCCCCGACCGGCGATCAGGCCCATGTCCAGCAGAAAGATGCACAGCACGCCCTGAAACGGACTGACGATAAAGGGGGCGATGCTGTCCAACCCATCCTGACCGGTTGTCATGCCTATCAGGAACGCGCCCAGCAACAGCACGATAGACCCGTTGAGCAGGATCTCACGCCACAGGTCGCTGTCCATATTGGTATTCTGGTCCCCGCGCGACAGCAGCCATAGCGCCGAGAGAATCGCGGGGGCCTCCATCGCAGCGGCGACGGCCACCATGTAGCCTTCGGCGGTCAGGCCAGCGTTGGCCAACAAGGTTGTCGCGGCGACAAAGGTTACAATCGAGATCGAGCCATAGTGCCCGGCCACGGCGGCGGCATCGACACGGGACATGCCTGACAACACGCGCAGCAGCCCGAAGGCCGCAAAGGGCAAGGCAAAGGACAGCACCAGACCGGCGAGGATTGTTGCGGCAAGGCGCGGTTCGAACCCATGCGCCGCGACCCCGGCGCCGCCTTTGAAACCGATGGCGAAAAGCAGGTAGAGCGAGATGCCCTTGGCCACCGCCTCTGGGACCGAAAGGTCAGATCGGGCCAGCGCCGCAAACAGCCCCAGTACAAACGACAGCACGATTGGCGACAGCAGGTTATTGGCGGCAAGGTCCAGCATGGCATCCCTCTGAGCAAGGTTTGGATCGCTGGATCTCTATTTTATGAACAATCGTTCAGTTATCAAGGCGCGGCTTTGCAAAAACTGCGATTCCGGGAGCGTTTTGTGCCAGAACGCCCCCTGAAATCGCTTTAGATTGCAACAAATGCCCCGGTCTTGCCGTCCAGCGAGTGTAGGCCGCCTTCGCCGATGTCGACCCAAAGGCCATGCAGGCTAAGCTGGCCGGATTCGACCGCCTCGCGCACAAAGGGAAAGCTCATGAGGTTGCGCAAAGAGACCGACACCGCCTCTTTTTCCAGCGCGTGCGGCATGTCCGCGTGGCCCTTCACCGCCTCATAGCCGGGGCGCAGGATATCCATCCAGCGGCCCACAAAAGAGGCGGTTTCCTCCAGTTCCGGCGCGCGACCTTCGCACATGTCCAGACAGCCCTGCACACCACCGCAGTTAGAGTGGCCCAGCACGATCAGATGCGCCACTTTCAGCGCCATGACCGCATATTCCACAGCCGCCGAGGTGCCGTGGTGCTGGCCGTCGGGTTCATAGACCGGGACAAGGTTGGCGATGTTGCGGTGAATAAAGAACTCGCCCTGATCGGCACCAAAGATCGAGGTGACATGCACGCGGGAATCGCAGCACGAAATCACCATTGCGCGGGGACGCTGGCCCTCGCTGGCAAGGCGGCGATACCATGCGCTGTTTTCAGCGTGGGTCGTTGCTTTCCAGCCGTGGTAGCGTTGTGTTAGAAAGCCGGGCAAGGGGCGAGCGAATTCCATCTAAGTCTCCGGTCGTCTGGTTGGGTTGCCCCAAGTACGACGAATTCAGAGGAAATTCGAGCGAAAACACCACCCTGGGATAACCTTTTGGGAACCCGCCCAGTTCATGTTGCCCCTGCGTGGGAGCACATGAATGGGGTGAAACGTGAAAGAGGTTACGTATCTGGCACCGGCCGAACGTCCAGCGATGGACACGGCCCAGATAGAGACGCTGTGTACCGATCTGGGACGGAATGCCGCCGAGGGTGTGGTTTGCCGTGCAATGGAAGAATTGGCCCAGCGGATGTGCCAGTTGCAGGCGCAGGCGCTGTCCGGTCCGCGCGAAGAAATGCACAAGGGATTGCGGGCGCTTGCGGCCATCGCGGACCAGATCGGTCTGTGTTCACTCAGCAAGGTGGCGCATGACGTGACAGCCTGCATTGAAATGGGCGATGCGGTGGCCGAGGCGGCGACACTGGCCCGATTGGCGCGCATCGGCGAACGCTCGTTGACGGCGCTTTGGGACATCAATGAGTTCTCTGTCTGAGCCGCCGGGATGGCGGGCGGTGAAATCCACTTGCGGCGGGGCGTGCAGGCAATACGGTAAAGGCACCCTGTCAATGGAGCCTTCATGTCCGCCAGTTTCGCCGCCCCCGACTCGCCCGCCCTGCCACTGCACCTGATCGAACCCGATGGGCTGGAAATCTGGCTGGACGGGCAGGATGCGCGGGTGCGCGCCTGGGTCAAAGCCAGCGGGTTCACCGGAGCGCTGAACACGGCCCTGATGGTGCCGGGGGCGGATGGCACGCCCGAGGCGGCGCTGGCGGGGTATGGAACAGCGGCGCAGCGCGCGCGCCAGAGATTTGTGCTGGCCGGGGCGCTGCCCGGGCTGGCACCGGGGACCTACCGGATCGCTTCTGGCCTGCCGGACGACTGCGCCGAGACTGAGTCGCTGGGCTGGTTGCTGGCGGGCTATCGGTTCACCCGCTACGTCGCGGACAGTGACGTGACCAAGCTGCTGGTCGCGCCCGAAGGCGTGGATGCGACGCGAATCGAAACGCTGGCCGAGGCCGAGGGGCTGACCCGCGATCTGGTGAATACACCGACATCGGACCTCGGACCCGAGGAACTGGAGGCGGTTGCACGGGACCTCGCCCAGAGGTTCGGCGCGTCGATCGAGGTGATCACCGGCGACGCCTTGCTGGAACGGAACTTTCCCATGATCCATGCAGTCGGGCGCGCGGCAGAACACGCGCCGCGCCTGATTGATCTGCGCTGGGGCGATGCGGGGCCGACGCTGACGCTGGTGGGCAAGGGGGTCTGTTTCGACACCGGCGGGCTGAACCTCAAACCTGGCGCGTCGATGGGGCTGATGAAAAAGGACATGGGCGGCGCGGCGAATACACTGGGTCTTGCGCAGATGATCATGGCGCTGGGCCTGCCGGTGCGGTTGCGGCTGCTTATCCCGGCGGTGGAAAACAGCGTGGCGGGCAACAGTTTCCGCCCCGGCGATATCCTGACCTCGCGCAAGGGGCTGACGGTTGAAATCAACAACACCGACGCCGAGGGGCGGTTGGTGCTGGCCGATGCGCTGGCCTACGCCGATGAGGAAACGCCCGATCTGATGATCTCGATGGCGACGCTGACGGGGGCGGCGCGTGTGGCGGTTGGTCCCGACCTTGCGCCCTTCTACACCGACGCCGAGGATTTCGCCGCCGCCTTGTCGCAGGCGGCACCCGGCGCTGCCGATCCGGTCTGGCGGATGCCGTTTCATGACCCCTACGAGGCGATGATTGAACCGGGGATTGCCGATCTGGACAACGCGCCCTCCGGCGGGTTCGCCGGGTCGATTACCGCGGCGCTGTTCCTGCGCCGCTTCACCGGGCAAGCGGCGCGTTATGCGCATTTCGACATCTACGCATGGCAACCCGCCGCCGCCCCGGGCCGCTCCAAAGGTGGTCTGATGCAGGGGCCGCGCGCGATCCTTGCGGCGCTGCCAAAGGTGCTGGGCCTATGATGGACCGGCGTTTGCTGCGCAGCAACGGGCGGGTGGCGCACGACAGCCTGCGCGAGCAGGTAGAGGCCGATATCTTTACCCCGGGCATCCGCCACCGCGCCAACCTTGGCGTGGTTGATATGCTGGACGCACCGGGGGGAAAACGCGACTGCCAGTTGCGGCTGGGTGAGGCCTTTGTCGTGCTCGAGACCACAGACGACATGGCCTTCGGCTTTGCGGAACGCGACGGCTATGTGGGCTGGGTGGCGGCTCCGCTGCTGCGAGAGGACCGCACGCCGCCGACGCACAGGATCAGGGTGGCGCGCAGTATCGGGCTGGACAACCGGGACGTCAAACAGCCCGGGCACCCGGAAATCCTGTCCATGGGCAGCCTTGTCCGGCTCGCCCGGCAAGACGGCGACTGGTGCAACATCCACCTGCGCATGGCCCACATGGGCGTCAACAAATGGATACGCACCGCGCATCTTGTGCCGATGGACCAGACCGAAACGGACCCGGTCGCCGCCGCCGAACGGTTGATCGGCACCCCCTATCTCTGGGGCGGCGATTCTGCATTTGGCATTGACTGTTCCGGGCTGGTTCAGATCGCGCTGCATGCCTGCGGGCAGTCCTGCCCGCGCGACAGCGACATGCAAGAGGCGCTGGGGACGGCGCTGCCCACCGGCACGCCGCCACAGCGCGGCGACCTGTTGTTCTGGAAAGGCCATGTGGCCTGGGTCTCGGACCCCGACACCATACTACACGCCAACGCACACGCCATGGCGGTTGCCTTTGAGCCGATCAATCAGGCCATCGACCGTATCGAAAAACAGGGGGACGGGCCGGTCATTCGCCACGCGCGCCTGTCTTCTTCTGTCTGAAAATATCCCGGGGAGCGCGAGGGGCTGGCCCCTCGCACCCGCAACCGCAGGAGCAAGCCTTGTCTGATTCCTTCTTTCATCCGGTTTCCGGGTTCGATCTGCCGCGTTTTGCCGGTGTGCCGACCTTCATGCGCCTGCCCTATGTCCCGGCGGATCATCCCCGGTTTACGGAGGTGCAGGTGGGGCTGATCGGCGTGCCTTGGGACAGCGGCACAACCAACCGCCCCGGTCCGCGACATGGCCCTCGCCAGTTGCGCGATGCCTCCACCATGATCCGCGCGCAACATGCGGCCAGCGGGATGCGCCCGTTTGAGGCGGTCAATTGCGCCGATCTCGGCGACGTGGGGCCGAACCCGGCGGACATTCAGGACAGTATGGCGCGCATCACGGCGTTTTACGATCAAGTCGTCGCGGCGGGCATCCGGCCGCTGACGGCGGGCGGCGATCACTTGACCTCGCTTCCGGTGCTGCGGGCGCTGGCCAAGGACGGGCCGTTGGGGATGATCCATTTCGACAGCCACACCGACCTGTTCCACAGCTATTTCGGCGGCACCATGTACACGCATGGCACACCCTTTCGGCGCGCGGTGGAAGAGGGCCTTCTGGACCCGAAACGGGTGATCCAGATCGGCATTCGCGGTACGATGTACGACACCGAGGATCGTGATTTCGCCGCCGCCAACGGCATCCGCATCGTGACGATCGAAGAGTTCTTTGAGCGCGGGATTGCGGATGTGATGCAAGAGGCGCGCACCATCGTGGGCAGCGCTCCGACCTATGTCAGCTATGACATTGATTTCGTCGATCCGACCTTTGCGCCCGGCACCGGCACGCCGGAGGTGGGTGGGCCGAACAGCTATCAGGCGTTGCAGGTGTGCCGCGAACTGAACGGGGTGAACATCGTCGGCGCGGATCTGGTCGAGGTCTCGCCGCCCTTCGACCAAAGCGGCAACACCGCCTTTCTGGGGGTGTCGATCATGTTCGAGATTCTCTGCGCGATGCTTTCCCCGGCGAACGGTTGATGGGGGCGCACGACTGACCGGTGGGGCGATTTTTCGTCGAAAAATCGTCTTTCACTGCACCGAGCGGATCAGCTTGCGTTCCAGCACACGCAGCACTGCGCGCAGGTCGTGCCCGCGTTTCAGCACCTGCCCTTCCATGCCGAAAATCGCGTATTCGCCCTGTTTGCTGCGCAGTTTGGGGCGTTTCTCAATCCGGTACAGCGGGTTCTCGGCGGTACGGCGGAAGATCGAAAACACCGCAACCTCGCGCAGCGAGGAGATGCCGTAGTCGCGCCATTCACCGGCGGCCACCATGCGTCCGTAAAGCGAGAGAATGACGTTGAGCTCGGCCCGCTGAAAGGCTGTCACCTCTGGCGCGGGCCCCTGACCGGGGAAGGGCGTCAAGCTGTTCATGACCTCAGAGTTGCGCTCTTCGGCCCATAAATCAAGGGGGTAGAGGAGGGGTTTCAATTTACTTGACCGCGCGGTCGGTTTTAGGCAGTGTCGCGCCATCGAGGGAGGAGCAAGATGACACCGCAGGAACGCGCCACACGCGCGGCAGAGGCCATGTGGGCCGGTGACGCCGCAAGCCAGCAGATGGGCATGCGCATCGAAGAGATCGCGCCCGGTCGAGCCGTCCTGTCGATGGAGGTGCAGACGCATCACCTGAACGGGCACAAGATCTGCCACGGCGGTTTCATCTTTACCCTTGCCGACAGCGCCTTTGCCTTTGCCTGCAACAGCTACAATCGCTTGACCGTCGCGCAGGAAAACCAGATCACCTTTCTGGCCCCCGGCCAGCCGGGCGAGCGGCTGACTGCGACGGCGCAGGAACAGGCGCTGACCGGGCGGTCCGGTGTCTATGACGTGACCGTGACCGGCGGCGACGGGCGCAAGGTGGCGCTGATGCGCGGCCTGTCGCGCACCATAAAGGGCCAGCTGTTCCCCGAAGACGAATCGACCCTGCAAGACGGCGCTTGACGCGCCCGCCGTTCCCATCCCGGAGGAGACCCGATGGAAGACCTCACCCCGTCCAAGGAAAGCCTTGATGCAATCGAGATTGCCTCGCGCGATGAAATTTCCGCCCTGCAACTGGACCGCCTGAAATGGTCGCTGCGCCACGCCTATGACAATGTCGCGCATTACCGCGACAGCTTTGACGCGGCGGGGGTGCATCCGGACGACCTGACCAGCCTCGCGGATTTGGCGAAGTTTCCCTTTACGGTGAAATCCGACCTGCGCGCGACCTATCCCTTTGGCATGTTTGCCGTGCCGCGCGATCAGGTGCGGCGCATTCATGCCTCCTCCGGGACCACAGGGCAACCGACCGTTGTGGGCTATACCGCCAATGATCTGGACAGTTGGGGCACGGTTGTTGCCCGGTCGCTGCGGGCGGCGGGTTTGAAACCCGGCGATGTACTGCACAACGCCTATGGCTATGGGCTGTTCACCGGCGGCATGGGCATCCATCTGGGCGCGGACAAGCTGGGCCTTGCCACGGTGCCGATTTCTGGCGGCATGACACAGCGTCAGGTGCGCCTGATCGAGGATTTCGGGGCGACGGGCATCACGGTCACGCCGTCCTATTCGCTGTCGATCATTGATGAATATGTGGCGCAGGGGCTGGACCCGCGCAAATCGCCGCTCAAGGTCGGGATCTTCGGGGCAGAGCCCTGGACCAACGCCATGCGGCTGGAGATCGAAGACGCCTTTGATATGCACGCGGTCGACATCTACGGATTGTCAGAGGTGATGGGGCCGGGTGTTGCCAGCGAATGCGTCGAGACCAAGGACGGCCTGCACATCTGGGAGGATCATTTCTACCCTGAAATCATTCACCCTGAAACGGGTGAGGTTCTGCCGGACGGCGAATTGGGCGAATTGGTCTTTACCTCTCTGACCAAAGAGGCGTTTCCGGTGATCCGCTACCGCACGCGCGATCTGACGCGGCTGTTGCCGGGGACGGCACGCACGATGCGGCGGATGGAAAAGGTGACGGGGCGGTCAGACGACATGATCATCCTGCGCGGCGTCAACGTCTTCCCGACCCAGATCGAGGAACAGTTGATGACGGTGCGCGAACTGGCCCCGCACTTTCAGCTGGAACTGAACCGCGTCGGTCACAAGGATGAAATGCGCGTCAAGGTCGAGACCTTGCCCGACACGGTCGAACTGGGTGATCAGGCGGGCCGCGATCTGGCGGCGCGGGTCAAGCAGGTGGTCGGTGTCTCGATCAAGGTGGATGTGGCCGCGCCGGGTGGCGTGGAACGCAGTCAGGGCAAGGCCGTGCGGATCGTGGACAACCGCCCCAAGGAATAAGCGATCGGCGCCCCGCAGACGGGGCGCCGGAACCCTTGTTCAGCGGAACTCCTCGGGAACGGATGTGCGGGCCTTCTCCAGCAATTCGGCCTCGTCCCAGCCGGTTAGGCGCGCCAGCGTGCGCGCCTCATCCAGCACGCGGGCGCGGGTGCGCAGGACATAGTCCTTGCCCGCCTCGCAGGTGGTTTCCCCGGTGTAGGGGTGGTTCATCACATAGCGCCCTTGAAAGTTCTGCCGGTCTTCGGTGGCGCGAAAGAACACGTCTTCGGCCATCTGGTCGCCCTCATAGCGGGCGTGCAGTCGCGTGACATAGACGTTTTGGCCGGACAGCGGCCCGGTCCCGGTCTCTTCGGGCAGCCAGTCGACCCCCAGTTCCGCCAGTTGCGCATTGGTCAGCGGATCGGCGGCGCAGGGGTCGCACCATGCCATGTCCCATGCGTATTCGACCACGATCCCTCCTTCATCCGGCGCGGCCTGCGCAAAGAGCGCGCGGTAAAACGCGCCAAACTCTTCTTCGACAAACAGCGGGACATCCATGTTGCTGGGCAGTTGGACGGGGACATAATTCGTCGGCACCACACGGCCCGTGCGCGACAGCATGAAGAACAGCGCATCCTGCGGACCGTCGGCGTTCAGCTTGCCCAGTTGGATCGGCAGCATGAAATCCTTGGAGGTGAATTCAATCTGGAGCGGCGGCAGTTCCTTGGTGTCGGCGGCCTCATGCCGTTCAAGGTTCACTCCGGCGACAAAGAATTTCATCCCGCCGTCGATGTACTGCTGAAGCGTGGCTTCGCCGCCCTCGGGCATGTTGTAACCCTCTGCGGTCAGGAAGGTGACCAGCCCATCTGATTGTTCAGCGCCAAGGATCAGGATGTCATAGGTGCCGACAGCGTATTCCGCCTCGATCGTCACGCCCAGTGCGCGGGCGCGCACGGCCAGCGGCGGCGCGGCCTCATTCACGACGGCGGTCATGGAGATCATCGGCAGCGGGACGGGCGAGCACGGGTCGCGGTCGTGATATTCGACAAGGCGCGGTGCGGTGTAATCGTCCAGATGTTTGACGGTTTCCGCCTCGACGGTGCGAATCTGGTCGCGCAACAGGACGCGGGGCGTGGGCACGATCAGGGCGAAATCCTGAGGTTCACCGCGATAGTCCGAAGACATGGTGATCACGGACCGGTCGCCGTCGCGGACAAAGACGACCTTTGAGCTTTCGTTGAACAGCGATCCATCCGCCTTGGCGACGTAAAAGCCGCAAAAGGCCTGCGCCGAGGCGGCAAGGGTTGAGAACAATAGGGCAAGAAAAATGCGTGTCATGAAGACCTCCGGGAAGGGCATAGGACCACAGCCTAACACAAGAGCCGCGTTCGATAAGGGATTCGCTGATGGCGTGCCCGGACGGGCGGTTTGTTTCCGATGCGCGTCGCGCGTGGGATGCCGGTGCTGGAATCCGACGCAATGGGCCCGGAATCCGACGTGAATCCGACTTGCCGCCACGTGGGCCGTGGCGTAGATGCGTCCGTGGGACACCCCTCCCCAACGAGGGGCATCTATCTGGAAGGTTAGCAGATATGACCATGACTGCACCGGCAACGCGGCCGGCTAATCCGCGTTTTTCCTCTGGCCCCTGCGCCAAGATCCCCACATTCACGCTTGAAAAGCTGGCAGATGCCGCGTTGGGCCGCTCGCACCGTGCGAAGATCGGCAAGGACAAGCTGAAGGCTGCGATCGAAGAGACGCGTGACATTCTGAACATTCCTGCCGACTACCGGATCGGTATTGTGCCCGCCTCGGACACCGGCGCCGTTGAGATGGCGATGTGGTCGCTGCTGGGCGCACGCAAGGCGACGATGGTCGCTTGGGAAAGCTTTGGCGCGGGCTGGGTCACGGATGTGATCAAGCAGTTGAAGATCGACGCCGAAGTGAAGACCGCCGACTACGGCGAGATCGTCGACATGGCGGCGCTGGACTACAACACGGACGTTGTGTTCACATGGAACGGCACCACCTCTGGCGTGCGGATGCCGTCTGGCGACGCAATCCCGGCGAACCGCGAAGGTCTGACCATCTGCGATGCGACCTCTGCCGCTTTTGCGATGGACCTGCCGTGGGACAAGCTGGATGTGACCACCTTCTCCTGGCAAAAGGTGCTGGGCGGTGAAGCGGCGCACGGTATGCTGATCCTGAGCCCCCGAGCCGTTGAGCGGCTGGAAAGCTACACCCCCGCATGGCCGCTGCCCAAGATTTTCCGCCTGACCAAAGGCGGCAAGCTGATCGAGGGCATCTTTGTCGGTGAGACCATCAACACGCCGTCGATGCTGGCGGTCGAGGATTACCTTGTGGCGCTGGACTGGGCGCGCTCTGTCGGCGGCCTCAAGGGGTTGATCGCACGGGCGGATGCCAATGCGAAAGCCATCTGGGATTTCTGCGAAGCGCGCGACTGGATCGACAATCTTGCCGTGGACGCGGCGACGCGGTCGAACACCTCTGTTTGCCTCAAGTTCACCGATGCGCGCATCACCGACGGTCCGGTCTTTGCCAAGGCCGTCGCCAAGCGGCTGGAGGCCGAAGGCGTGGCGCTGGACGTGGGCGCCTATCGTGATGCACCTGCCGGTCTGCGGATCTGGTGCGGTGGCACGGTTGAAACCTCGGACGTCGAGGCGATGCTGCCGTGGCTGGAATACGCCTTTCACGCCGAGATCGAGGCGCTGTCGCAGGCGGCCTGACACCACATGCCCCGGGCGTGACCCGGGGCCTCTTTCCCATTCCATCCTTCCAGCAGGAGGCCCCGGATCAAATCCGGGGCGCGTAGCACATGACCGCACCCAAGGTTCTCATTTCCGACAAACTCTCTGACGCCGCCGTCCAGATCTTTCGCGATCGCGGCATCGACGTGGATTTCCTGCCAGATGTGGGCAAGGACAAGGACAAGCTGGCCGAGATCATCGGTCAGTATGATGGCCTTGCCATCCGGTCGGCAACCAAGGTGACGCCGACGATCCTTGAGCACGCGACCAAGCTCAAAGTCGTGGGCCGCGCTGGCATCGGCACCGATAACGTCGACAAGGAAGCCGCGTCCAAGAAGGGCGTGATCGTGATGAACACGCCTTTCGGCAACATGATCACCACCGCCGAGCACGCCATCGCGATGATGTTCGCCGTGGCGCGCCAGATCCCCGAGGCCAGCGCCTCGACCCATGCGGGCAAGTGGGAAAAGTCCAAGTTCATGGGCGTGGAACTGACCGGCAAGACGCTGGGCGTGATCGGCGCGGGCAACATCGGCGGCATCGTCTGCGACCGCGCGCGCGGCCTCAAGATGAAGGTTGTGGCCTATGACCCCTTCCTGAGCGAGGAAAAGGCCAAGCAGATGCAGGTCGAAAAGGTCGATGATCTGGATGAGCTGCTCAAGCGCGCCGATTTCATCACCCTGCACGTGCCGTTGACCGACCAGACCCGGAACATCCTGTCCAAGGAAAACCTTGCAAAGACCAAGAAGGGCGTGCGGATCATCAACTGCGCCCGTGGCGGTCTGGTCGACGAGGTTGCGCTGGCCGAGTTGATCAAGTCCGGTCATGTCGCCGGTGCAGGCTTTGACGTCTTCGCCGAGGAACCGGCCAAGGAAAACCCGCTATTCGGTCTGCCGAACGTGGTTTGCACCCCGCATCTGGGTGCCTCGACCTCTGAGGCACAGGAAAACGTGGCGCTGCAAGTGGCCGAGCAGATGGCGGATTACCTAATGACAGGTGCCGTTCAGAACGCGCTGAACATGCCGTCGGTGACCGCCGAAGAGGCCAAGGTCATGGGCCCGTGGATCAAGCTGTCCGAGCATCTTGGGGCCTTCATTGGCCAGATGACCGATGAGCCGATCAAGGCGATCAACATCCTGTACGATGGTGAGGCCGCGACCATGAACCTGCAGGCGCTGAACTGCGCCGCCATCGCGGGTATCATGAAGCCGATCAGCTCCGAGGTGAACATGGTCTCTGCGCCGATCATCGCCAAAGAGCGCGGCATCAAGATCTCGACCACCAATCAGGCGCAGTCCGGCGCGTTTGAGGGTTATATCAAGGTGACGGTTGTGACCGACAAGCGCGAGCGGTCGATTGCGGGCACGGTGTTCAGCGATGGCAAGCCGCGCTTCATCCAGATCAAGGGCATCAACATCGACGCCGAGGTGGGTGCACACATGCTGTACACCACCAACAACGATGAGCCGGGCATCATCGGTGCGCTGGGTCAGACCATGGGCGCAAACGGTGTGAACATCGCGAACTTTACCCTTGGCCGTAAAGACGCGGGCGGTGAGGCCATCGCGCTGCTCTATGTAGATGAGCCGGTCCCGGCCGAAGCGCGGGCGCAACTGGCCGAAACGGGTCTGTTCAACCAGATCAAGCCGCTGCAATTCGACGTGGCCTGAGCCTGACGCATCCTTTTGGGGACGCATCGACCCTCCTCCGCCTCGCGCGGAGGGGGGTTTTTCTTTGCGCCGGTCAGCCCTGCGCCGCGTATTCGGCCATGAGCCCCTCGAACTGGTCCATCGGCGGCCATTCTGGATAGCTGTGCTGCACGGGTATATCGACCCAAGGAAACTTGGCGCTGGTCATGGTCTCGATAAACGGGACGTACCACGCGGTGTTGTCGAACATCGTCGGGCGGACGTTCACAAACCCGTCGAAGCCGGTGATGCGGGTGAACATCCATGTCATGCAATAGGGGCAGGCCATATGGTCCTGATCGGGCCCGTGGGTGCCACAGACCACCGGCTCTCCTTGGGTGACTTCCAGCGCACCGGCGGGCACCATGGCGGTCAGGGAAAAGGCGCTGGAGGACATTTTCTGACAGCCACGGCAATGGCAGGCGGCGGTCATCAGCGGTGCTGCGGTGATGCGAATGTGGACGCGGCCACAACGGCACGACCCGTTGAGGGGCAGGGAAGGCGCAGGCATGTGGGGACTCCTTGGCGATCTAATGCCGGCAGCCTAAGCTTAGTGCCGCGGGTGTTCCAGTGGCGCGACGCCAAATGCCCGGAATGACGGCACTGTCGGCAGCTGGTGGCGGCGCGGTCTGGTCGCGCGGCGGGGATCATGCTAGGCGGCAGGCATGACTGATACGATCTACGCCATCGGCGACATTCACGGCCAGTTGGCCATGCTGGAAGACGCACTGACTCGCATCGAACGCGACAGCGGCGGCGGCGCGCGCATCGTCTTTCTGGGTGACTATGTCGACCGGGGGCCGGAGTCGCGCGGGGTGATAGACCTGCTGCGGACCGGGCTGGCCGAGGGGAACAACTGGATCTGCCTGAAGGGCAACCATGACCGACTGTTCGAATGGTTCGTGGCCCCACCCGAGCCGCGGCAGGATTCGCATTTGCTGGTGGGCTATCACTGGTTTCATGAGCGGATCGGCGGGCTGGAAACGGCGCAGTCCTACGGTGTCGATGTGCCGGACCGGATCCGCCAGAAAGAACTGGCCGCCGAGTTTCGCGCGGCGCTGCCCGAGGGACATCTGGGGTTCTTGCAAAACCTCCAACTGTCCCACCGCGAGATGGGAAAGTTCTTTGTTCATGCGGGGGTGCGCCCGGGCGTGCCGCTGATCGAGCAGGATGAAGAAGACCTGCTGTGGATTCGACAGGAATTCCTCAAGGACACACGCGACCACGGCGCGCTGATCGTGCATGGCCACACGCCAGTCGATGCGCCGGACCTGAAGCCCAACAGGCTGAATCTGGACACCGGAGCGGGCTATGGCCGCCCGATGTCCATTGCTGTTTTCGAGGCGGACGAGATTTTCGCCCTTGAGGCGTCAGGCCGCGTCCGTCTCTGAGGTGTCCGGGGCGGGCGTCTGCGGTCGCGCCAACGCTTGCCATGCGTCGTATTGCGACTGAAAGACCCGGCCCGTTAGTTCGTCCAGAAAATGCGACCTTTGCAGGCGGTCCATCACCGGGCCTTTGACCTCTGACAGGTGCATCTTGATGCCCATTTCCGACAGGCGGCGGTTCAGTTCCTCAAGGGTTTCCAGCGCGCTCATGTCGACCTCGTTCACGGCCGGGAACATCAGCACCACATGCTCGATGGGTTCATCGCAGGTGACGCGGCCCAGCACGTAATCCTCAAGGAACCGGGCGTTGGCGAAATACAGGCTTTCATCAACGCGCAGGGTGATCAGGTGCGGCTGGGTGTCAACCTTGTGGCGCTTGATATTGCGGAAATGGTGGGTGCCCGGGACAAGGCCGACCTCTGCCACATGCGGGCGCGATGTCTTGTACAGGTGCAGGCCGATAGAGATCAGCACCCCCGCCGAAACACCCAGTTCGACGCCAAAGCCAAGCGTCAGGGCGATGGTGGCAAAGACAGCGGCGAAATCGACCTTGGAATAGCCCCATGTCTTTTTCAGGATCGAAAAGTCGACAAGGCCCAGAACCGCGACGATGATCGTGGCGGCCAGCGTGGCCTTGGGGAGGAAGAACAGCAGCGGGGTCAGCAGCAGCGCCGCGATGCCGATGCCGATGGCGGTGAAGGCGCCCGCTGCCGGGGTCTCGGCTCCCGCGTCGAAGTTCACAACCGAGCGGGCAAAGCCGCCGGTGACAGGATAGCCGCCCGACACGGCGGCGGCGACGTTCGACGCGCCTAGACCGATAAGTTCCTGATCAGGCTGGATGCGCTGGCGTTTCTTGGCGGCCAGCGTCTGCGCGACGGACACAGATTCAACAAAGCCGATGATCGAGATCAGCACGGCGGACAGGAACAACTGGTTCCAGAGGTCCGGCGACAGCGAGGGCATGGTCAGCGGCGGCAGGCCGGTGGGCACCTCGCCCACAATCTTGACGCCAGTGTTTTGCAGGCCGAACAGCCATGTGACGAGTGTGGTCACGGCCACGGCACCAACCGGCCCGGCCTTGGCAAGCACATCCGCAAGGCGCGGTTTCAGCCCCGCAGCCAGCAGGCGTGGCTTTAGCCCCTTGCGGACCCAGAACAGAAAGGCGGTCGCGCCGGTGCCGATCACGAGCGTGATAAAGCTGGTATGCGACAGGTTCTCGAACAGCGAGCCGATGACCATGATCAGCGTGTGGCCATGCGCCTCGATCCCGAAGATATGTTTCAGCTGTGAGGCCGCGATCAGCACGCCAGAGGCGGTGATGAAACCGGCAATCACCGGATGTGACAGAAAGTTTGCCAGAAAGCCCAGCCGCAACACACCCAGCACCAGCAGCAAGACGCCAGAGATAAAGGCCAGCGTCCCGGCGGCCAGCGCGATTTGTGCGGGGTCCGACAGGCCAAGATTGCCGATGGCGGCAGCGGTCATCAACGAGACGACCGCCACTGGACCGACTGCCAGCGCCCGGCTGGTGCCAAAGATCGCATAGGCCACCAGCGGAAGGATCGACGCATAAAGCCCCATCTCGGCGGGCAGGCCGGCCAGCAGGGCATAGGCCAATGACTGCGGGATCAGCATGATCGTGACGATCACGGCGGCAAGAATGTCCGATGAGGCAGTGTCACGGTTGTACGCTTTCGCCCATGTCAGGATGGGCAGGTACTGCGTAAAGGTCTGGGCCGAAATGCGGGGCATGGCGTATCCTGGGTCCGGGTCGGGGAGGCCCCCGAGTCGCGTTTGAGCGCTATATATATTCAAAAATTAGAATTTAAAAGGGGGCCAGTGCCGCCATGGCCTCGGCCCCCGTCCGAAAATGCGCTCACAGGTCAGCGGGCGCTGACGCTTTCGGGCTTGGCCATCCATTCCTTGCCGCGCAGCATGGCCTTCCAATAGACCGGCGGCAAGATCTGCTCCTTGAGCAGCCAGGCCGCGCGGGTGGGTTTGGTGCCGTCCAGCAGCCATGTCGGGAAAGAGGGCAGCAGCGCGCCGCCATAGCCGAACTCTGCCAGCACGATCTTGCCTTTCTCCACCGTCAGCGGGCAAGAGCCGTAGCCGTTGTAGACCGCATGGGGGCTAAGACCGCGTGTGTCAGCGACGACGTTTTCGGCCACAACGGGCGCCTGCATCCGGGCGGCGGCGGCGGTCTTGGCGTTGGGCGCGTTCATCACGTCGCCCAGTGACCAGATGTTGTCATAGGTCTTATGTCGCAGTGTGGCCTGATCGACATCGACCCAACCCGCCGCATCGGCCAGCGGCGACACGCGAATGAAATCGGGGGCGGTCTGTGGCGGGCAGACGTGCATCATGTCGAAATCGACGGTGACCTCTGACACGGCTTCGTCCGGCTTGGCCACCTTGAAGGTCGCCTGTTTCGCGGGGCCATCCACCGCGATCAGGGTGTGGAAGAAATTCAGCGAGGCATCGTACTTGCGGATGTAATCCATCAGCGCGGGGACGTAATCCTTGACCCCGAACAACACGCCACCGGCGTTCATGAACTGGATGTCGATGTCTTTCAGCCGCCCGGTGCGGAACCAGTGGTCGCCAGACAGGTACATCGCCTTTTGCGGCGCGCCGGCGCATTTGATCGGCATTGGCGGCTGGGTGAACAGCGCGCGGCCCTCACGCATCTTGCTGACCAACTCCCAGGTGTAGGGGGCAAGGTCGTAGCGATAGTTCGAGGTGACGCCGTTCTTGCCCAGCGTGTCCACCAACCCCTCGACCCCGTGCCAGTCTAGCTTGATCCCCGGGCAGACGATCAGCCGGTCGTATTTCACCACGCGGCACCCGTCGAGGACGACAGCGTTGTTCTGCGGTTCAAACGCCGCGACGGCGGATTTGATCCAGTGGACGTCCTTGGGGATCAGGCTGGCCATTGTGCGGGCCGTGGTCGATGCCTCAAAGATACCGCCGCCGACCATCGTCCAGCCGGGCTGGTAATAGTGAACATCCGCCGGATCGAGGATGGCAATGTCCAGCGACGCTTTGCGGGACTTCAGGCTGGAGGCCACGGCGATGCCTGCCGCGCCACCGCCCACGATGACCACATCGAATTTCGCGTCCCCCTCATCGGTCGGGGTCTTGCCACCGTTGACGATGCGCCGCACGACGCCCGCCATGTCATAGCCCGCGCCCTTGGTCGCGGCGAGGATGGTCGAGGAGTCCAGTGCGCTGGCCTGACTCAGCGACCAGAGCGTGGCGGATCGTGTCCCGCTGCGGCAGTAGGCAAAGACCGGCCCCGGCAGGTCGCGCAGCAGTTTGCCAAAGCTGTTGGCGTCTTCGTCCCTGACCTTGCCGCTGACAATGGGCAGGTAACGCGCCTCGATCCCCTTGGCCCGCGCGGCCTCGGCGATCTCGTCGAATGTCGGCTGGTCGGCGCCTTCGCCGTCTGGCCGGTTACAGATGATGGCGCGATATCCGGCCTCCGCGATGGCCTGCAAATCCTCTGGCGTGATCTGCGGCGATACGGTGATGTCTTCGGTGATCTTGCGGAATTCCATGGCGCGCTCCTCCGGCAGGCGGGAATCAGGGTCGGCGAAGGTATACATTCGCGGGACTGAATGCGTTATGAGCCAGAGGGTCGCAGCAGGTTTCCGTTAAGCGCGAAATTCAGCGTGTCCGCGCAATTTTGACGAAAATATTACATCCGATACGGAAATCCGGGAAAACCGGGAGGTCAGCTGGGGCAATTCGGTAAAATTGCCCGCGGCGCTGCTGATAGCCTTCTCTCAGCCGAAAGGCGGAACAGGGAAGAAGGATAATCAAGAATGACGGACAGGTTTGTCGTCGGATACGACGGCAGCGAAGCCGCGCAACGCGCGCTGGATTTCGCTTTGGAACGCGCGGCAGCGCAAGGGGCGATCGTGGTCATCGCACATGTGCTGGAATGGTCGCCCTATTCGTTTTTGACGCCGACAGAACTCGAAGAGCGCCACAAGCGGCGCACAGAGGAACTGGACCGCGCCGAAAAATCGCTGATCGCGCCCGCAAAGGCGGCTGTCGAGGGCCGGGGTGTCCCGGTCGAGACGGTTCTGCGCTATGGCCACATCGCCGATACGCTGTGTGATGTCGCCAAGAAACAGGGGGCCGCGCAGTTGTTCATCGGACGCAACGGCCATTCGCCCTTTGGCAGCCGGGTTTTCGGATCGGTCGCCGGATCGCTGGTGCAGACCGCGCCAGTGCCCTGCACCATCGTTCCCTGAAGCGCCGACCAGAACAGGACAATCACATGAAACGATTTGCATCTCGCCTGGCGCTTGCCGCTTTGGCTCCAACCTTGATGGCGGGCGCGGCCGCCGCTCAGGAAGCCTCAATCGACCAAAAGGTCAACGACATCTTTGCCGGGGCGACCGGCTGGTTCGTGAATTTCATCTTCAGTCCCTTTCCGGGCACCAGTTTTCCCTGGATCGTGGCCTGGCTGGTGGTCGCGGCGACGGTCTTTACCCTGTATTTCGGGTTTATCCAGTTCCGCGGCTTTGGGCATTCCATTGCGCTTGTCAAAGGCGACTATTCCGATCCGAACGACGCGGGTGAGGTCAGCCACTTTCAGGCGCTGGCAACCGCGCTGTCGGGCACCGTGGGTCTGGGCAATATCGCCGGGGTGGCTGTGGCCGTCGGCATTGGCGGTCCGGGGGCGACCTTTTGGATGATCCTCGCGGGCCTGATGGGCATGGCGTCGAAGTTCACCGAATGTACGCTGGGCGTCAAATACCGCAATGAATATCCGGACGGCACCGTGTCCGGTGGTCCGATGTATTACCTGACCAAGGGCTTTGCCGAGCGTGGCCTGCCGGGGGGCAAGATCCTCGCCGTGCTGTTCTCGATCTTCTGTATCCTCGGCGCCTTTGGTGGCGGCAACATGTTCCAGGCCAACCAGGCGCATCAGGCCATCACCGGCGTTGTCGGTGACTACCCCGGTTTCGTCACCGGGCTGGTCTTTGCGGTCATCGTCTTTGTCGTGATCGTGGGCGGTCTGAAATCCATCGCCTCGGTGACGGAAAAGGTCGTGCCCTTCATGGCCGTGATCTATGTCGGTTCGGCGCTGATCATCCTGATCATGAACGCCAACATGATCGGCTGGGCCTTTGGCCAGATCTTTGCCGGGGCCTTTACCGGACTGGGCGTCGCGGGCGGTATGGTCGGCGCGCTGATCCAAGGGTTCAAGCGGGCGGCCTTTTCGAATGAGGCGGGCGTCGGTTCGGCGGCCATTGCACACTCTGCCGTGCGCACCAAAGAGCCGATCACAGAGGGCTTTGTGTCCCTGCTGGAGCCGTTCATCGACACGGTTGTGATCTGCACCATGACGGCGTTGGTCATCATCATCACCCAACAGCTGGTGATCGACGAGGCAACTGGCATCTACCTGCTGAACGAGGCCGGTACGGCGATCAAGACGGTTGGCGACACATCCGGCGTCGGTCTGACAGCGGCGGCCTTTGGCAGTGCCTTCAGCTGGTTCCCGACGGTCCTTGCCGTTGCCGTGATCCTCTTTGCCTTCTCGACCATGATCAGCTGGTCCTACTACGGGCTGAAGGCCTGGACCTACCTGTTCGGTGAGGGCAAGACCAAGGAAATCACCTTCAAGGTCATCTTTTGCGTCTTCGTGATCATCGGCGCTTCGGCCAACCTTGGTCCTGTGATCGACTTCTCGGACGCGGCGATCTTTGCCATGGCCGTCGTGAACGTCTTTGGCCTGTATTTCCTGATGCCGATCGTCAAGCGTGAGGTGGACAGCTACCTGTCCCGGCTCAAGACGGGCGAGATCAAGAAGTTCACCGAGTGATGTTCGGAGTAATATGAAACGGAAAGGGGCCGCCTGTTGGGCGGCCCTTTTTTGTGTCTGCCCGGCTTGCTTCAGGCCGCCGCAAACCCCTTGTCGAGGGCGCTCAGGATGGTGTCGATCTCTTCTGCGGTGATGGTCAGTGGCGGGGACATCAAGATGTTATGGGCGCCAAGGCGGACCATCGCGCCTGCCTCGTAGGCGGTTTGGTGGATACGCTTCATGGTGTCGTTGTCCATCGGCGTCTTGGCGGTCCGGTCGCTGACAATCTCGATCCCGGTCATCAACCCGTGCCCACCGCGCACATCGCCGATGATGTCGTGTTTCTCAGCCAGCCGCAGAACGCCTTCATGCAGTTGCGTGCCGCGCGCGGCGGCATTTGTTTTGGTGTCCAGCCGAAGAGTCTCTTCAAGGCAGGCGATGACCGCCGCCGCGCCCACCGGATGCGCGGAATATGTGTAGCCGTGATAGATTGCCCCCTCTGCGCCGGAGGTCTCAAACACCTCCGCCACCTTGCCAGAGATCAGCGCGGCCCCAACCGGGAAATACCCCGAGGTGATGCCCTTGGCGGTGCACATCATGTCCGGTTTTACGCCCCAGTGCCGCGCGCCCGACCAGTCGCCGGTGCGGCCAAAGCCGGTGATGACCTCGTCCGAGATCAGCAGGATACCGTGCCGGTCACAGACTTCGCGCATCAAAGGCATGAAGGTCGCGTCAGGCAGGATCACCCCGCCTGCGCCCTGAATCGGCTCCATGATAAAGGCGGCGATGGTGTTTGCGCCCTGAAACTGGATCTCGTCCTCCATCGCCTGAGCGATGAGTTGCGCCAGTTTGGCCGGGTCCGTCTGATTGAACGGGTTGCGATAGGTGTAGGGCGCAGGCAGGTGGAAACAGCCGGGCAGCAGCGGCTCATAGCCGATACGAAAGCGGTTGTTCCCGTTGACCGATGCACCGCCGAAATGGGTGCCGTGGTAGCCCTTTTTCAGGCTGAGAAACTTGGTGCGCGTCGGCTCGCCCCGCAGGCGGTGATACTGCCGCGACAACCGCAGGCAGGTTTCGACCGAATCCGAGCCGCCGGAGGTGAAAAAGACCCGTTCGATCCCGTCGGGGGCAAAGAACTCCTGCACCTTGTAGGCCGCCTCGATCGCGGGCGGGTTCGAAGTGCCTGCAAAGGCCGAGTAATACGGCAACTCAAACAGCTGATCAGCGATGGCCTGCTTAACCTTGTCGTTGGAATAGCCAAGGTTGACGCACCAGAGCCCGCCCACCGCATCCACCGCACTGTGGCCGTCGATGTCGGTGATGGTGCTGCCCGCCGCGCCCTTGATGATCTTGGGCGGGTTGACCTGCGCATCGCCGGGATGTCCCATCGGGTGCCATAGCTGACGGGCATTGTTTTCCTTGAGAAAGTTCTCGTCCTTCATGGCGCGACTCCGCTGAGAATTTTGATCAAATCTGGCAGGGCAGGCGGGGGCTGTCCAGAGGGCGGCTGTGAGTGAGCGTTGCGCCGTAGCGCAAACGGTTTGGGCGAATGAACCAGTGCCGTGTTAGGGTCGCTTTGTTCGGATTGTCAGGAGGATTTTCATGCGCCTTGTTCTTGCTGTTCTTTCGGCGCTGATCGGGTCGGTCGCGGCATTGGCTGACCCCGCGCCGCTCAGCGTCCCCGGAGAGATCATCGTGCCATTGAAAGGCGTGGATCAGTCCTCATTGCGCGGGTTTGCGCAGGACCGGATCACGCATATCACCTTTCACCACGAAGGCTTTGCCGGGACGGATGCCGACCTGTTCCGCCGGGCCAGTGCAGCGCGTGACCGGCAGACCATCGACCAGCGGGTCCGCAACATTCACGCCTATCACGCCGGAGAGGCGGGGCTGGGGATGTTTGCCTACCACTACGCGGTCGACAAGGCGGGCAATATCGCCAAGGGGCGGCCCGTGTCGCTGAAACCCTCGACCCGGTCGACAGAGATTGGATCGCGCAAGCTGGCCGACTTCGACGGGCATTTTGCGGTGATGGCGCTGGGTGACTTCAACCACGAAACCCTGACCCCTGCGGGGCGACTGGCCTATGTGCGGGTCATGTCAGAGGCGCAGCGCGCCTACCGGGTGCCGACAGCGCAGATCCAGCCGCACAAGCACCACGCCGCGACCTCCTGCCCCGGCACGCATATCCTGAAAGAGGCGGGGGCCTTGCAGGAGATGGTCCGGCACTACAGCCTTCAGGCGGAACTGGTGGCGCGGGGCTGTCTGAACGATACACCGGACGGGAAGTGGGGGCCGAAAAGCCGTCGTTCCCTGCGTGCCTTTAGCAAGGCCAACCGGGGAGCGGTGGCGTCCCCCGAGGTCAGCGACGCGGCCCTGTTCGGGATGCTGGACGCACCGGGCGCGACCTGTCGCTGATCCGCTGCTATTCCCGGGCGCTCAACGAAAAACGCCGCCCCGAGGGGCGGCGTTTCAAAACCGAAAGGTGTTGGATCAGAAACCCAGGCCTTCGTACTTTTTCTTGAACTTCGACACGCGGCCACCTTGGTCGAGGATGCGGCCGGTGCCGCCGGTCCATGCCGGGTGAACCGTGGGGTCGATGTCGAGGACGAGCGTGTCGCCTTCTTTGCCCCAGGTCGAACGTGTCTGATATTCGGTCCCGTCGGTCATCTTGACGTTGATGATGTGGTATTCGGGGTGCAGGTTCTTTTTCATGTCACGGGTTCCTTACGCGTCTGCGCCAGCGCTCTTGGTCTTGAGCGGCTTGTAGGTGGAGTCCTCTGCGATCCGGGCCGATTTGCCACGGCGCGCGCGCAGGTAGTACATCTTGGCGCGACGGACGCGGCCACGACGGACGACTTCGATGCTTTCGATGTTGGTCGAGTACAGCGGGAACACACGTTCCACGCCTTCACCAAAGGAAATCTTGCGAACCGTGAACGAGGCGGCGATGCCCTTGCCGTTCTTGCGGCTGATGCAGACGCCTTCGTACATCTGGACCCGCGACCGGGTGCCTTCGGTCACTTTGTAACCCACGCGAACGGTGTCGCCGGGTTTGAAATCGGGAATGGTCTTCCCGAGCGAGGCGATCTGTTCGGCCTCGAGCTGTGCGATCAGGTTCATCTGACCTTCTCCTATATGCGTCGCGGTTTTCCCGCGGAGATGTCTGGCGATTGCTTTCTTCCCAACCGGGAAAAGAGATGCGCCAGCTTTTGTTTGTTCTGCGGCGGTCCCGTGAACGGTCCCACAAACTCAATCGGCGCCGAGTCGCCCCGGCACCGAAAGATGCGCGTGTGTACGGGCGCGGGCGCCGCAAATCAAGGGCAAAGACAGATGTGGATCAGCCGTCTTTCGCCTGTATTCATGGGCTCTGGCCCGGCCTTGCGCGCCCGCGCGGCGGTGGACCGTCCGCAAAACGACGTGCCTTTAGTAGGTCGAACACTCGTCCAGCGTGACGCCGTTCAGCGTGGTGGCGTTCAGGTTGGCCACAAGCGTCACGTTTGTACCGACTTTGCCCGCAGCGGAGGCGAGTTTCCGGAGGCAGTCGCCGGTGCCCAGATCAGCCTCGATCATAACGACGACGGACCCGGACTGCGGATGCGACAACGAGACGTTCAGAACCTCCGGGTCCTCATCGTAAGCCGGTTCTGTAACGGAATATGAAACGATTTCATGCCCCTGAAAGGTCCATGTTACGTAGCTGCCCTGAGTGGAGTGCTTCCATGCGAGGGCAGGGGTGGCGGTCATCAGGACAGCAAGGCAAAGGGATAGGATCGGCTTCATGGCGCTACTGCTCCGTTTGAGGTGGGCAAGCGTTGCACGGGGCAGGCCCCCTGTAAAGCGCGCCGACCGGCGGGCCGGAATGTGCGCCAGACCCGCAAAACGGCACAGGCCGCCTCCTGCAGAGGCGTCCTGTGGCTGCGTCCTGCCATGGCGTCAGAGGACGGGGCCGTCGACCAACGGGCGCATGTCGGACCAGAAATATGCGGACAAAAAGCGCGCGCTGACCCATCCTGTCTGACCGTCCGCGCGCACCTGCATCCAGACCCCCTGAACGTCGTCGACGATGCGGCAGTCGCTGACCTCGACCTTTTGCTCGGCGCGTAGCCGCCCGGCGATGGCGGCATCCAGAGAGGGTTGCGCCCGCATGTTGACCTCACGGACGGCAGTTTGCGTCGGGTCGTTGTTGTTGACGTAATCGGAGGCACCGTTCAGGTCGCCGGACCAGAACTGCCCCTGCCGTGTCAGACTGCCGGAATGACAGCCATAGGTGTCGGCCAACAGCGCTACCGGCGCAGAGCGGGGCCGGAACCTGTCTACCGGCAAGGCGCAGAACTGACGCCCGCCCGCCTGACAGGGCGGCGACCCGGCGCGCATGTCGAGCCCGATGGTGCCATCGTCGAACAGTTCCACCACGCAATGCGCGGCCCCGTTCAGACTGCCCGCGATGCGGCGGCTGCCCAGCAGGCTGGTCATCTCCTCAAGGCTGGTGGTGACCGGGTCCGGGTTGCTGCCGTCGATGTAGCCGAATTCATAGTCGACAAAGGACCGCCGGATATCCGGCGCGGCCACAAAGGCGGTGCGGCACAGCCCGGCCACTGTATCCATCATCAGCGCCGATTTATGGATCGGGCGCGACAGGATCGGCGGACCGACCGGGGTCAGGCGCATGGCATGGGTGCGGATGCCGCCCCGCAGGTAGAAAAAGCTGTTCGCGTCGCGATGCTCCAACGCCTCGGACAGCAGGATCGGCGGGGCGACACCGCCCATGATCAGTGAGGTATAAGCCTGCACGATGTCATAGGTGACGTTCATCATCTGCCGCGCCTCGACGGCCTGCGTGGCCTGCGCCTCTGGCAAGAGGCCCATGTGAAACCCCAGTTGCGCGCCGTGTTCGACAAAGCGGGAATCGTCGCCATAGGCAATGTCGCGGGTCGAGGTGGCCAGCGCCACGGCCAGCGCGCAGGCGGACAGGCACGGACCGTCGCGCAGGACAAAGATACCGTAAATGTCCGGGTCCTGACTTTCCAGAATACCTTTGAGGTAGTGCCCAAGGGCGATGCCCTCGACAAAACTGCCGCCGGGGCTGTCGATCACGATCAGCTTGCCCCAAGTGGATTGCAGCGTCTCGCGGATGCGATCGGTGTCGCCTGGGTTGATCCGCCCCGACAGGTGAAAGACCGTCGCGTCCCGGATGCCTTCATTGAACCTGTCAGGTCCCCAGTTGGCGGAATAGATCGACTGCAACTGCATCAGACGCGGCATAAGATCGGGGCGCTTTTCTGCGTCCATTGCGGCGGCGGCGACCGGCAAAAAGAGGCTCAGCGCGCACAGCAGCTTTCTGAGAATGGTCATTCGGGAAAATCCTTCTTGTCGGAAATGCAGTGTCAGTCCTTGCGGTCCTTGAACGCCTGCCAAAGATCGGGGCGCCGTTCACGTGTCAGCGCCTCACTCTGTTCGCGTCGCCAGTCGGCCACAGCGCCATGATTGCCTGACAACAGAACCGGCGGGATCGGGCGGCCCTGCCACTCGGCGGGGCGGGTGTATTGCGGATGCTCCAGCAAGCCGTCGGAAAAGCTTTCCTCTTCGGTCGACTCCGCATTCCCGAGGACACCGGGCAGTAGCCGTACCACCGCGTCCAACATGACTTGCGCGGCCAGTTCGCCACCGGTCAGGACGTAGTCGCCAATCGACACTTCGGCGATGTCGAACTGGTCGATCACGCGCTGGTCCAGCCCTTCGAAGCGACCGCAGATCATCGTGACACCGGGACGGGTGGCCAGATCACGCGCCATGCCCTGCGTGAACGGGCGACCACGCGGCGACAGGTAGATCAGTGGCGCGCCCGCGTGCTGGCTGGCGCGTGCGGTGACGATGGCGGCGGCCATGACATCGGGGCGCAGGACCATGCCTGCCCCGCCACCGGCGGGAGTGTCGTCGACGTTCCTGTGCTTGCCCTCACCGAAGGTGCGCAGCGGAACGGTGTTCAGTTGCCACTTGCCTTCCTTCAGCGCCTTGCCGGTCAGCGACAGACCCAGCGTGCCGGGAAACGCCTCTGGGAAAAGCGTGATGATCTGCGCCCGAAAGGCGCGCGCCAATTCCGGGTCCTGTTCCATCAGGTCGCGCGGTTGCAGCGTCGGGCGGATGGTTTTGCGGCCATGTGACCGGCTGGGAGGTGTCTTGTCTGACATGGGAAGTCCTGCTGTTCCGCCCCTGTTACCGCGAGGCAAGGGCGCGGGGCAAGCAGGCGGCGTCAGAGATAGTCGGAACGATTGGGCGCCGCGACCGGACGCCCCTTTGCAAGGTCCCAGGCCGGGCGCGGGCGGGGTTTGTGGCCCTCCAACACCGTGAACACACATTGCGGGTCCGGCCAGCGGGCAGTGTCGCTGAGGCTGGCCAGCGCGTCGAGTTCGGCAGTCAGCCGCCTGGCCGCGTCCGCAGCGGGGACATAGACCAGCCCATGATGGCGATAGACGCCAGTGTTGCAGTTGGCGATGATCCTGCGGACCTGATCAAGGAAGGCCGTATCGCCCTCGATATACGCGTTCTGTAGCTGCGCACCATCGGCAAGGCGCGATAGGTAGGCCGCCACGCTCGCCTTGTCGCAATCGGGTTGTGCAGCGCACCACAGCGCGGCGTCCCGCTGGGCGGGCTCCTCTGGGTCATGGTCCGTCACGATGCGATGCCACAGATCAATGTCGGGGGTGTTCAGGCTTTGCAGGGCTTCGACAAGGCTACGGGGGGCTGGGTCGGCGGCCTGCACCACCTGTGTTGCCTGAAAGGCGGCGAAGGCGCGGTCGTATGCCGCGCGGGTTTTTGCAATGGCGTCGATTTCCTGACGCAGGCCAAGCACCACATCGGGACGTTGGAACATCTGGGCAATGCGTCCCGCCTCACCGGGGTCGGCGTTCAGGCACCGCTCCAGCAGCGTGAGGGCAAGCGTCACATCCTTTGGCAAAGACGCGATGTCGGTCATGTTCCAACTGTCCAGAAGGCGCGACAGGATGCGGGCGACAGCAGTGGCCCGGGTCGGCGGCGAGTCGGGTTCGGCCCGCAGGTCAACCGCAGCAACCAGCGCATTGGCAATCGCCAGCCGCTGATCATCAAGAGAGGGTAGATCCGGTTCGGGACGACGCAAAGCGGCCCGGCGCAAAAGGGCAGGACCACGACGGCGCGGGCTGTTCCCACGCAGCGAGGTCATCAGCGCAAAGACGCTGCCAGCACCGCCGATGACCATACCAACGGGCAGGATGGCCGACGTTACCGGCACGGCGATCAGGATAGCCGCGGGACCAAGAGCCACTGCCGCAAGGACAAGGCGATAAACCAAGGCGTCCATGAAATCCCCCTCAAAACCAATTCGATTGCGGCTAAAATTAGACAGAAATTATGGCGGCAAAGTGGTCTGAAAGGTGCCATTTCTCCCCGGGCGGTTTCCTGTCTGTGGACAGTGTGGGGGTTGCGCGATGGCTGTCGCCCCAAACGGTCAAGTCATCGCGGGGGGGTGGGAGATCTGTGTATCCGGGTGGCGAAATCCGGGCAGATTCGCGTCAACCACTATGATTGCAGGGGCTTGTGGGCACCACAATTTTGACGGTAGCGAGGCGACTACGCCTCGTCGAACAAACCCTCGGGGGGATCGGCGACGATGCGACCTGCGGTCAGGTCGATTGTGGGCACGACAGCCATGGTAAAGGGCAGCAGCACGGTGCGGGACAGGCCGGGCACCTGAAGCTCCAGCAGGTCGGTTGCTCCGTGGTTGTGGACCGCATGGACCGTGCCCAACGGCGCACCACCGGTATCGAACACCGCAAGGCCGATTAAATCGGCATGGTAATATTCGTCATCCGGCAGGTTGGGCAGGCGGTCGCGCGGGGCGAAAAGACGGGTGCCGCGCAGGGCGTCTGCCTGTTCCTTGGTGGTGACGCCCGATATTTCGGCAGCGAAACCGTTCTTGACCTCGCGCAGGATCTGAATCTCGAAGCTGCGAGAGCCGTCCTCGGTTGTCAGGGGGGCATAGTCCTCGACCGCGTAGGGATCGGCGGTGAAGCTCTTGAGGCGCACTTCGCCGTGGACACCGAAAGCGCCCGCAATGGCGCCGACGCAGATCGTATCAGTCATTGTGATATGTCGAAACAGACGCCACCGCGTGCCTCGCCTCCCCGGGTTTCGCAGCGGTCATGCCACGTGATCTCCGAATACAGAAAGCCTGCGGTGAACGCCACGGCCAGAAGGATGACAAGGCGGATCAGGCGGAACATGGAACCGCCGGGTTGGCGGGACGGGACTCGTGCTGTTGCACATCGCCCGCCCACCAACCCGTCCACCGGGGCCCGGCAGGGCCACGGACCGGCTGGGGATCTTTCCGCTGGAAAGATCCCATGACCGAGGGAGGCATCTGCCAGGGTCCCCGCGCCGCGATCAGTCGGCGGCGGGCTCTGCGGCCGCTTCGGCAGCCGCTGCGGCCTTGGCGGCCTTCTCTTCTGCGCGGTCCTGAGCTTTCTTGCCCGGGGCACCCTTCTTGGGGTTGCTGCGCTCTTTTTTCTCAATGATGTCGGCGGCTTCGAGGAAACGCGACACGCGGTCGGTTACCTGTGCGCCTTGGCCCAGCCAGTACTGGATGCGCTCGACGTCCATCTTGACGCGGTCTTCGCTGTCTTTGGCGAGGAGCGGGTTATAGGTGCCGAGCTTTTCGATAAAGCGACCGTCGCGGGGCATACGGCTGTCCGCTGCCACGATGCGGTAGAAGGGACGCTTTTTCGAGCCGCCACGGGCGAGACGAATTTTGACTGCCATTGGTTTTCTCCTTGGATGGCGTGTGTGACGGAAGGTCCGTCAGGATTGGTGTTGCTTGTGGTGCTGGATGACTTCCTGAATGACGAAGTTCAGGAATTTCTTGGCGAATTCCGGGTCGAGATCGGCCTGGAGTGCCAAATCCTGGAGCCGCGCGATCTGCTTGTCTTCGCGCGCGGGGTCGGATGGGGGGAGGTCGTGCTGCGCCTTGAGGACGCCCACGGCCTGCGTGTGCTTGAACCGCTCTGCGAGCGTGAAAACGAGGATCGCATCGAGACGGTCGATCGACTCGCGGTGTTCCTTGAGCAGGTCAGCAGCGCGGGAAACGGTGTCGTTCATCGGGCGGTCCTTTTGGTCGAATTGGGCGATGCACAGGCCATGCACAACCCATGCACAACCGATGCGCACAAGATGCGCGGACCGCAGGCAACGGCGGCGCGGGAAAGGGTGTCAGTCAATGGCCCAGCCTTTCGGTTTGAACAGGGGATCCTGATAGTGAGCGATTTCCATGGCGATGCCATGGCCCACCTGTCCGCCCAGATTTTCCGGTGCGGGGTGGCGATAGACCGCGTCGCTGCCGTCAATGGTCGGTGCGTCATGGTCCTTGGTGCAGCCAAGGCGCTCTGCCAGGCGAATGGAATCGAGGTTCTTGGGGTCGATGTAGCTGACCGCCGTTGTCCAGCCGCGATCGAGATACAGATGGCGGCGCACCCGGTCGGTGGCCTCCAGCGCGAAGCCCTTGCCCGCCTGTTCCGGCCAGATGATCCACGCGATTTCCCGCTCTGGCCATTTGGCAGGGAACCAGCCGCCCGCCATGCCGACGGTATCGCCGGTCTCACGCAGGTGAACCATCCACATGCCAAAGCCGCGGATTTCCCAATGGCCGATCTCGGCCGCGTAAAGCATCCAGGTCTCATAGGCATTGAGCGGGCCGCCCATGAACCGCGAACGGTAAGAGGCAAAGGTGGCCTTGAAGTCGGGATAATCCTCTGGCTTGGGGCTGCGCAGCACCAGCCGCTTTGTCTCAAGCACGGGAATGTCACGGTGGCCCATCAGACGGCCTCCTTGAGGTGGCGGTAAACATGGGTCTGGCCGGTCAGTTCCGCCTCGGCATAGGCGTCGCGGCGGGCCCCTAGCCGGGTCATCAGCGCGATGCAGCGGGCGTTCTCCGGCGCGACGTAAGAGACGACGCTGTCCCAGCCCAGAACCTCGAAGGCGTGGGCGCGCACAGCTTCGAGTGCCTCGAAGGCATAGCTTTCGCCCTCGATTTCTGCGGTGAGAAAGATACCCATCTCGGGTTCCGGGTCTTCGTATTCGAACCCCAGCAGCGCAAACCCGGCAGACGGCGTGGTGCTGGCGTCGATGGTCCACAGGCCAAAGCCGTGCAGCAGCCAGCAGGCCGTGTAGTTGGTAAAATCCGCCCATGCGGCGTCACGGCTGAAAGGACCGCCCATATGGGTGGCGCGCTCTGAGCACAGAATGCCGGCGTAGGCGTCAAAATCATAGATGCGCGGCCCGCGCAGTTGCAGCCGCCGCGTGTCCAGCACAGGCAACCGGCCACCCAGACGGGCGGCGGCGCGGGCACCGGGGCCGGGCGTGTGTTTTTCGCAGGGCGCGTTCATATGGGCCCCCCGGTGTGGCGCCAGACCTGCGCCGGATGGCCCAGCAGGTCGCGGTCCCGCTCATGCGTGGCACCAAGCCGTTCGGCAACGCGGCGCGACGCGATGTTTTCGGGGTGAACATAGGAAATGAGCGGGCCAAGCCCGCGCTCTGCCCCGGCCCAGTCGCGCACGCAGGCCGCCGCCTCTGTGGCATACCCCTTGCCTTCGAACCCGTCGAAGATGTGCCAGCCCAGTTCCGGTTCGTCCCACATGATATGGTTGACCACGCCGACGCGCCCGACCTTTTGACCGTTGTGCAAGACCATGAAGAACCCGTAGCCACGCAACGCCCAGTGGCCAAAGCCGGACAAGAAGCCGCGCCACTGTGCGAAATCATCCTGAACCGGACCGCCGACAAAGCGCGCCCGCGGCGAGGCCATAAAGGCGGCGACCGGCGCGAAATCTTCTTCCAGCGGGGTGCGCAGGGTCAGGCGGTCGGTGGTCAGGGTGATCTGGGGGATCATGCCAGATCCTCCGGTCCCGGATGGCGCCAGAGTTCGTCCTCACCCATGTTCTCATTGTGGTAAGTGCGCTCATACTGCGCGCCAAGGCGCTGGGCCAAGGCGGCAGAGCGGGTGTTGCCCGGTACGATATTCGACGTCAGCGTGGTAAAGCCAAGGTCGTTATAGGCCCAGGCGCGGGCGCGCTCTGCGGCCTCGCGGGCGATGCCCTTACCCTCAAAGCCATCGAAGACGACCCAGCCCAGTTCCGGTTCGGGCCAGGTTTCGGGAAACCAGATGCCACAGATCCCGGCGGCCTGACCGGTGTCCTTCAGCTCGATGACGAAATAGCCGAAACCGTGCCAGTGCCAGTGGCCGACGTTCATGGTGAACCAGCGCCACGCGTCACCGCGCAGCGGGATGTGACCAAACCCTTCGGAGCGCAGGGGATCACGCAGGAAGGCGATGACCGCCTCGGCGTCGGCCTTTTCAGGTCCGCGCAGGATCAGCCGGTCGGTTTCGATGCGGGGGGCGTTGGTCAGGCTCATGCGTAGGCCTCCGGTCCGCCGTCTGTGTCGGGGCTGTGCCGGTAGACCACGTCGACGGTGTCATAGGTTGCGGCCTGCGGGTCCAGTTCGGCGCCCAGCCGCCGCGCCAGAGCGATAGAGCGGGCGTTGCGATGGTCGATATAGGACACCAGCGTCGGCATCCCCTGTTCCCACGCCCAATGCAGCGCGACGGAGGCGGCCTCAAAGGCGTAGCCGCGGCCTTCGAACCCGTCGAAGATGATCCAGCCCAATTCACGCTCGGGGAAATGCGGGGGGTGGGTGATGGCGACCTGACCGGCCAGTTGGCCGTCCACGTCGATGGCCCATGCGCCAAAGCCCATCAGGTCCCAGCTGCCAACCTCGGAGGAAAAGCCGTACCACAGGTGGGTCCGGTTCTTGGGGGCGTCCATAAACGTGGCCCGCGTCGAGGCATAGAATGCCTCGAACCCGTCCATGTCCGACAGGACATGCGGGCGCAGCGTGGCGCGTGGTGTCTGGAGCGTCGGGGCAGGCATCGAGACTACTTTTTCTTGCCAAGGCCCGAAAGGCCGGGGGGCAGGGCCGCGCCGCCGCCCATGCCGCCCATGCCGGGCAGGCCGCCGGGCAACTTGGCGCCCAGTTGTTTGGCCGCCGCTTCCATCGCGGCGGGATCCATCTGCGAGGGGTCCATGCCGGGGGGCATGCCGCCCTTGCCGCCGAACATGCCTTTCATGGCCTGTTTCAGCATCCCGCCTTTGCCCATCTTGCCCATCTTCTTCATCATGTCGGACATCTGGCGCTGCATCTTGAGCAGCTTGTTGAGGTCAGACACGTCCATGCCCGCGCCCTTGGCGATTCGTTTTTTGCGGCTGGCCTGCAGGATCTGCGGGTTGGCGCGCTCTTTCTTGGTCATCGACTGGATCAGGGCGATCTGCTGTTTCAGCACCTTGTCGTCCATGCCGGCCTCGGCCGCCTGTTTCGACAATTTGCCCATGCCGGGCATCATCGACATCATGCCCTCCATGCCGCCCATCTTGATCATCTGTTCCAGCTGCATCTTGAGGTCGTTCATATTGAACTGACCTTTTTGAAAGCGCTTCATCATCCGCTCGGCCTGTTCGGCCTCCAGCGTCTGTTGCGCCTTTTCCACCAGCGCGACGATGTCGCCCATGCCAAGGATGCGGCCCGCGACGCGGTCCGGCTCGAACGTTTCAAGCGCGTCCATCTTTTCGCCAAGGCCGACGTATCTGATCGGCTTGCCGGTGACGGCGCGCATCGACAGCGCGGCACCGCCGCGGCCATCGCCATCCATCCGGGTCAGCACGACGCCGGTGATGCCGATGCGGGTGTCGAAATTCTCTGCCGTGTGGACGGCGTCCTGACCGGTCAGGCCGTCAACCACCAGCAGCGTCTCACGCGGGTTGGCGACATCGCGCACCGCCTCGACCTGTGCCATCAGCTCTTCGTCGATGGACAGACGACCGGCGGTGTCCAGCATGTAGACGTCATAGCCGCCCAGACCGGCCTGCGTCTTGGCGCGTTTGGCGATGGCGACCGGGTCCTCACCCTTGACGATGGGCAGGGTGTCGACGCCGATCTGGGTGCCGAGGATCTGCAACTGTTCCATGGCGGCGGGGCGGTTGACGTCCAGTGAGGCCATCAGGACCTTCTTGCCGTCGCGCTCTTTCAGCCGTTTGGCCAGCTTGGCGGTGGTGGTTGTCTTGCCGCCACCCTGCAGGCCGACCATCAGGATCGGCGCGGGCGGGTTATCGATGCGCAGCTTGCCCGGGTCGCCATCTTCGCCCGCCAGCACCGCGATCAGTTCATCGTGGACGATCTTGACGACCTGCTGGCCGGGGGTGACGGATTTCGTCACGGCAGCGCCGGTGGCCTTTTTCTCGACCGCCTTGATAAAGTTGCGCGCCACGGGCAGCGAAACGTCCGCCTCCAGCAGCGCCACGCGGACCTCACGCAGGGCGGTGCGGACGTCATCCTCGGACAGGGCGCCCTGCTTGGTCAGCCGGTCAAAGACGCCACCAAGGCGTTCTGAGAGATTTTCGAACATGAGGGCAGGCCCTCCTTCTCTTCTATCTGTGCCCCTGAAAGGTAGGGGGCCTCACCCGGTGACTCAATCGCGGATGGACAATGCGCGAAATCCCCCGTGGGCTTTCGTCAAACGGGTGCGCCCCCGTGGGCGCAACGCGCTGACGGAGGGCGATCCCGGGCATAGCCCACAGGACCGGAAGTCTGCAAAGGCTTCCGGGGTTCCGGATCGGATAGGGGAAGGCGCGCGCCGAGTCAAGTCTGCGGGCGGTAAGGGTCTGTTAGCCAAGTTGCGGCTAGTGTCGCACATCAAGGCGACGGCCTCATGCCGCAGTTGCCCCTTCTGCCCGGTCTGTGTCAGAGACACCAGCAATCCGAAGCCGTTCGAAAAGGACCTGCGTACACTATGCCTGCCACGTACCGCGTCTTGCCTCATCTCAATATTGTGCTGGTCCTGTTCCGTGGCGATATCACCGTGGATCAGAATATCGAAACTCTGCTGCGGTATCGGTCCGACCCGATGTTCGACGGTGGGCAGCACATCCTGCTGGATGTCATGGACTGCAAGTTTCCTGAGGGCTTCTTTGCCGAAACGGCGCGTTTGGCAAACCGCCTTACGTCGTATTATGAGGCCCGCGATCCGCGCGCGCGCAGTTCAATCTTTGCACCCGGCAAAGTGAATTACGGCATCTGCAAGCTCTACCGCGATGCGGTTCAGGCCAAGATGCCCTATCCGGTGGACGTGTTCCGCGATCCCGAATCGGCCCTGCTTTATGCAGAGCTTGATCCGAGGGACCGCGAGGTGCAGGGGCTGTTGGGGCAAGTCGCGCTTGGATTCGCGTCCAACTGACCGGTTATCAGAGCCATCGGTCTGGCGCTGATGGCCCTGGGCGTGATCACCGCCTGCGATGAAACTCGGTGCTCCGGTCAGATGTTTTCGCGAGGTCGGAAGACCCCGCGAAAACCAGACCGTTTCAGGCGGCCAGTTTGGCAAGATCCTCATCGGCGCGGGCCTTGGACGCTTCGGCATCGACCATCAGGCGATCCGACCGCACAACCTGCACGTCGGTGATGCCGACAAACGCCATCACATGGCGCAGCCAAGGCGTGGCAAAGTCGATCGGGCCGTCAACCTCGGTGCCGCCCGATGCGATGGTAAAGATCACGCGCTTGCCTTCGAGCAGGCCAACCGGGCCGGTCTCTGTGTATTTGAACGTGACGCCGGCGCGCGCGATCATGTCCACCCATGCCTTGAGGCTGGAAGGCACGCCGAAGTTATAGATCGGTGTGGCGATCACGATGGTGTCGGCGGCGCGGACCTCTTCGATCAGCTTGTCCGACAGCGCCAGCGTGGCGCGCTGATCTTCGGTGCGGTTGTCGGCGGGGGTCATGTTTGCCGCCAGCCACGTGCCGTCGATCTGCGGTACGGTTTGTGTCAGGTCGCGCGAGACAACCTGCGTCGGGGCGATGCGGTCGATCACGGCATCAGCCAGTTGGCGGGTGACGGAACCTTCGGTGCGGGCGGAGGCATCAATGCGAAGTACGGTCTTGGTCATGGGTCGGGTCCTATTGAGAAAGATGTCTGTTACATCCCTCATTTGATCATTGCATTATCGAACGCAATTCCACACAAAGCGCAGGTAGTGTGCGCATTCGCGCAGCGAAATCGAGGGACGTCAGATGGACAACTGGGATGAAATCCGCACGGCCTTTCAGGTGGCGCGACTGGGGACGGTCAGTGGGGCGGCAGAGGTGCTGGGTGTGCACCACGCCACCGTGATCCGCCATATCGATGCGCTGGAGGGGCGGCTGGGCGTCAAGCTGTTCCAGCGTCATGCCCGTGGCTACACCGCCACCGAGGCGGGCACGGACCTGATGCGCGTGGCGAAAACCACCGACGAACAGTTGCAGCAACTCGAAGGCCGGATCAAAGGCCGTGGCAATGAGGTGGCGGGCGATCTGTTGGTGACGTCCCTCATTGCCTTTGCGCCGCTGGTGGTGCCCGCGTTGAAAACCTTCCGCGAGCGGTATCCGGACGTGATCGTGCGGTTCCTGACTGATGACCGTGTCTTTCGGCTGGAATACGGCGAGGCGCATGTGGCGCTGCGGGCCGGGCCCGCGCCGCAGGAACCTGACAACGTGGTGCAGGCCTTTTCGCGGCAGGATATCGCGATGTACGCGCATCGCGATTATGTGCAGGCCCATGGCATCCCCGAAGACGAAGCGGCGATGAAGGATCACTATTTTGTCGGGCACGACGATCCCGACAGCCGCGCGCCGTTTCAGCGCTGGCTGATGGCGCGGGTTCCCTATGATCGCATCGTGTTCCGCACCAGCGACATGCGGGTCGGAGAGACGGCGGTGATTGGCGGGGCGGGCATCGGCTTTCTGGGCACGCGCGAGGCGTCGTTGCACCCGGATCTGGTGCAGGTCATGCCCCCGCGTGAGGATTGGACCGCGCCGCTGTGGCTGGTCACGCACGTGGATCTGCACCGCACCGCCAAGGTGCAGGCGTTTTTGAACCACCTCAAGGACTTCTGCGGCGAGGCATCGGCCCGATGACAGAGGCGCGTCGCGGACACCTTGCGATGCTGTGTTTTGCCATGCTGGTGTCGGGATCGTTTTCGCTAGGCGCGATGGCCGCGCCCCACATCGACCCGGCGGCCCTGAACGCGGTGCGCTTTGTCCTTGCCGGGGCGGTGCTCTGGGCGGTGGCGCTGGCGACGGGCAAGGTGAGCCGCGCGGTCTTTGCCGCGCCGTGGCGGTATGTCGTTCTGGCGGCGCTGTTCGCAATCTACTTTGTCACCATGTTCGAGGGTCTGAAGACGGCAGAGCCGGTCAGCATGGCGGCGGTCTTTACCCTGAACCCGGCGTTGACGGCGGTGTTTGGCTATTTGGTGGTGCGGCAGATCACGACGCCGCGCATGGCGCTGGCGATCATGGTGGGTGGCGTGGGCGCGCTTTGGGTGATCTTTGACGCCGACCTGTCGGCGCTGTTGCGGTTCGAGGTCGGGCGCGGCGAGGCGATCTATTTCTGGGGCTGCGTGACGCACGCGCTGTATGCGCCGATGTTGCGCAGGCTCAGCCGGGGAGAGCCGGGTTTGGCATTCAACGCGGTCATCCTGACGGCGGGGTCTGTGATGCTGTGTCTCTGGGCGGGACCGGAGTTGCTCTCGATGGACTGGGCGGCGCTGCCGGTCATCGTCTGGTGGACCATCCTTTACGTCGCGCTGGCGGCGACGGCGGTGACCTTTCTGATCCTGCGCTATGCGACGCTGCGCCTGCCTGCGGCCAAGGTGATGGCCTATACCTATATCGTGCCAAGCTGTGTGATCCTGTGGGAACTGGCGCTGGGCCGGGGCGTGCCGACGGCGATGATCCTGCCGGGGGTGGCGCTGACGGCGTTTTCGTTGCTGCTACTGCTGAAGGATGAGGACAAGCCGGTGGTGCTGTCAAAGACATGAAATGGCGTGTCACCCGAAGGGGTGTCCACGCGTGGACAGGATTGCGGCTTATATAAATCAAGGGCTTACAGAGACGGTTTTACCATCTGTTAGGAAATGGGGCCTGCGCGAAGGGGCGCGGACGGGGTGGTCCGCGCCTGTCTGATCCGGCCCGGTCCCGCCCGGTCCGGCGGGGCGTCAGTCGCTGGTGGCGATGGTGACAAAACGCTCCAGCGCGGCCTGCATCCGCGTGACGTCAGGATCGTCTGCGGCCAGCCCGTGCGAGGGCGCGATCCCCGCCGGGTCATCATAAAGCGCCCATGTCTGCCCTTGGGCATCCTCGAAGAACAGCACCCGCAGCGGCAGATATAGCGCCATCGTCTGGCCGGTCTGAAGCGCGGAGGAGTGGTCGACGTCATGGGCGCTGGCGATGTTGATGCGGTCGGCCATGGCGGCTCTGGCGGTCAGGATCACGTCGCGGCGGTGGCGCATTTCCGGTCCGTGCTGGCGCGGGGGCAACTGGTGCGGGCGCTGGTGGAACAGGGGTTGGTTGAGGATGCCTTGGCGGCCAGCGGGTTGGGGGGATTACGCCTCTGGCGGCTTTTCTGTTGGTCGTTCTGCTGAGTCGTCCTGAGCGGGCAGTTCCTGTTCCAGAAACCGCTCAAAGGCGTCGAGGTTCACCGGCTCGAACTGGCCAAAGCCCTGCATCCAGACAGAAGCCTCGCGCAGGGCGTCGGGTTCCAGTTTGCACCATTTCACCCGCCCGCGTTTCTCCTGACTGATCAGGCGGGCGTTGGTGAGCACGGTGAGGTGTTTGGAGATCGCCGCCAGCGACATCTCGAACGGTTCGGCCACGTCGGTGACGGCCATGTCATCCTCCAGCAGCATCGCAAGGATGCGGCGGCGGGTGGGGTCCGCGAGCGCGGCAAAGGCAGAGTCGAGGCGATCGGTCATCGCGGCCCTAGGATAAACGCGCCGATCCGTTCGGCAAGACCGGGGGACAGGGGCAGCGCGGGGTCGGAATAGGTCGCCAGATTGGCCGGGCGGGTGTCGTCCTTGGCGGTCTTGAGTGTATGGGTCATGCCCTCGACGATGTAGAGCGTGCCTTGCGGCAGGGCCTCGGCAAGGGTGCGGGCGTCGCCCTCGGCCATCTGGAGGTCGGCGGTGCCCTGCACGACCAGCGCGGGCAGGTCGATTGTGCGCGCCTGTTCCGCCGGATCGACGGCAAAGAGATCCATCAGAAAGGGCTGAATCGGCGGGGCAAAGATGGCGGACAACGGGCCGGGCAGGGCCTCTGGCGGCACCGGGCTGCCGGCGATCAAGGAGATCATCGCCTTTTCCAGCGCCTGTTGGTGCTGCGCCAGCGCGGACACGCCGCGCAGTTGTTCCAGCAGAATTTGGCTGATGGGGCGGCCCGGCGCGGCCAGCAGGACCAGCCCGCAGATGTCGTCGCGGCTGCGCGCCAGTTCAAAGGCGACCAGCCCGCCCTCGGAATGGCCGATCAGCCAGACGCAGGACTGCCCGCTGCGGTCCTTGGCAAGGTCGATCCAATGGCCCGCGTCCTGTGCGTAGAGCCCAAGGCTAACCGCGTTGGGGTTGCCGGTGCTTTGCCCGATGCCGCGTTTGTCGGCGCGCAGGGTGGCGATGCCTTGGGTTCGCAGCGCTTCGGCGAGCAGGCGGTAGGCATCGGTCGACAGCCCCTGAGTGGAGTTGGCGTTGCGGTCCGTCGGCCCCGATCCGGGCAGGATCATCGCCAGAGCGGCGGGGGTCTCAGCGGCCAGATATGTCCCCTGAAGCGTGGCGTCGGGCAGGGGGATCTGGATCTCTTCGGCGGCCAATCGGGTCGCCAGAGGGGCGGCCAGCAGGGTCAGCCAGAGGCCAAGGCAAAAGGCGGGGCGCATGGGCGTCTCCTGTCGCGGTTTGAGGAGGTGTGGGCGGGGGCGGAGGAAAACTCAACCGGAAAGTTGAATGTGCATTTGCAGCGTATCTGGCACCACGGCGGGCTGCGGCGGAATGACCGGCGTGGGCGAGGGGCCGCGAAAACTGTTTCAGGACAATGGGTTGGCGCGTGGTCTGACCGGCTTTCACGCGTGTTGACTCAGGCCCCGCCGCGACATAGCACAAAGGCGAACCTGAGCGGAGCCGAACGCGACGTGAGCGACCCTGATCCCAAGCGCAAGCTGGACGACCTGGACGCCAAGCTGGCCGCCTATAAGGCGGGTCAGAAAGTCGAGAAAGCCCATCAGGAAGAGCACTACAGTCAGGCCAATATCGCCTGGCGCATGGTGACGGAAATGGTGGCCGGTCTGGGGATCGGTTTCGGGATCGGCTTTGGTCTCGACGCCCTGCTGGGCACCAAGCCGTTCCTGATGGTGGTGTTCGCACTTCTAGGCGTCGCCGCGGGCATCAACGTGATGCTGCGCACGGCAAAAGAGGTGCAGGCGAGTATGAGCCCCGGCACGACCGGGACAGGCCCCGGCGGGGCCACAGGCAAAAGCCCCGGCGAGGGCAAAGAGAACAGCGCCCGGGTCACCGGAGCGGATGAGGGGAAAAGAGATGGCGACTGAGACGCACGGTGCAGATCATGCCGCGGAAAGCGGTGCCCTGGTGTTCCACCCGATGGACCAGTTCATCGTCAAGCCGCTGTTCGGCCATGGCGAAGTGGGCCTGTTCACAATCACCAACGTGACCCTCTGGCTGTTCCTTTCGATCGTCGCCGTTGTCCTGCTGATGGTCATCGGCACCTCGCGCCGCGCCATCGTGCCGTCGCGGTCGCAGTCGGTTGCCGAACTGGCCTATGGTTTCGTCTACAAGATGGTCGAGGACGTCTCCGGCAAGGACGGGTTGAAGTACTTCCCCTACATCATGACCCTGTTCATGTTCATCGTCTTCGCCAACTTCCTTGGCCTGCTGCCGATGAGCTTTACCACCACCTCGCATTTTGCCGTGACCGTGGTGTTGGCGATGGCGGTCTTCCTGACCGTGACCATTCTGGGCTTTGTCAAGAACGGCGCCGGGTTCCTTGGCCTGTTCTGGGTGTCGAGCGCGCCGCTGGCGCTGCGTCCGATCCTGGCCCTGATCGAGCTGATCTCGTACTTTGTGCGCCCGGTCAGCCACTCTATTCGTCTTGCGGGCAACGTCATGGCCGGTCACGCGGTGATTAAGGTCTTCGCCGGTTTCGCAGCCATCGCCGCGATCTCGCCGATCTCGATCCTCGCGATCACCGCCATGTACGGGCTGGAGATTCTGGTGGCCTTTATCCAGGCCTATGTCTTCACGATCCTGACCTGCGTGTACCTCAAGGACGCGCTGCACCCGCATCACTAAGGGCGGTGGGTTGAAAACCCACCCTACCCAACGAACAACCCGAATACTCAACTTCCAATCGTAAGGAGAATCTCAATGGAAGGCGATCTCGCACACATCGGCGCAGGCCTGGCAGCAATCGGTTCCGGCGCAGCCGCAATCGGGGTGGGCAACGTGGCAGGCAACTTCCTGTCCGGCGCACTGCGCAACCCGTCGGCCGCCGCTGGCCAGACTGCTACTCTCTTCATCGGCATCGCATTCGCAGAAGCGCTGGGCATCTTTGCCTTCCTCGTTTCGCTGCTGCTGATGTTCGCCGTCTAAACCACGGAACTTAACGATCCTTACGCGCGGGCGGTCAGGCAGTCCTGACCGCCCGATGTAGAGACAAGTTCCGACGGAGGACAACATGGCGACCGAAACTCACGGGTCCGAGCCTGTCAGCGCATGCGTCGACGCCGGCGGCAGCGCCGTCGGGATGCCGCAGCTCTGCGGCGACTGGATCGGAAACCAGGTCTTCTGGCTGTTGATCACGCTTGTCGTGATCTACTTTGTGCTGGCCCGTATCGCCCTTCCGCGCATCGCTGCGGTTCTGGCGGAACGTCAGGGGACCATCACAAACGACATCGCCGCCGCCGAAGATCTGAAGCGCAAGGCGCAAGACGCCGAAGCCGCATATGACAAGGCGCTTGCCGATGCCCGGGCCGAGGCCCAGACCATCGCGCAAAAAGCGCGGGACGAAATCAAGGCTGACCTGAACGATGCACTCGCCAAGGCGGATGCAGAGATCGCGGCCAAGGCTGTCGAATCGGAGAAGGCAATCTCCGAGATCCGCGAAAGCGCCATGGCCCATGTCGAGACCGTGGCAAAGGATACCGCCGGGGCCATCGTGGCCGCGCTGGGCGGTGCTGCAGATGACGCCAAGATCGCAAGTGCGGTCGATGCGCAGCTGAAAGGGTAAGGCCATGAAAAAGATCATCCTTCCCGTTCTGGCCGCGCTGTCGGCCACGCCTGCCGCCGCTGCGTCGGGTCCGTTCTGGTCACTGGGCAACACCGACTTTGTCGTGCTGCTTGGTTTCCTGCTGTTCATCGCGGTCCTGATCTACTTCAAGGTGCCGGGCATGTTGAGCGGTCTGCTGGACAAGCGGGCCGAGGACATCCAGAGCGAACTGGACGAAGCACGCCTGCTGCGTGAAGAAGCCCAGACCCTGCTGGCCAGCTATGAGCGCAAGCAGCGCGAAGTGCAGGCTCAGGCGGATCGCATCGTTGAACATGCCAAGCAGGAATCCGAACTGGCCGCCAAGCAGGCCAAGGCGGAGATCGCCCAGTCGATCACCCGCCGCCTTGCTGCCGCCGAGAGCCAGATCGCCTCTGCCGAAGCAGCGGCCATCCGCGAGGTGCGCGACCGCGCCGCCGCTGTGGCCGTGGCCGCCGCGCGCAGCGTTGTGGCCGAGCAGATGACAGCGGACAGCGCTGGCAAGCTGATCGACGACGCCATCGCCGAAGTGGGCGCCAAGCTGCACTGATCGCGACCACATGAATTGCGGCGAGGCCCGGCCAAAGCGCCGGGCCTTGCGCGTTCCGGCCCCTTTGCGGGGGCCCATACAAAGAACAACGGACCACGGGACAGCCGTGGCGCAACGGACAAGAGGCACAGGCGTGGCACATATTATCGTTGTCGGGAACGAAAAGGGCGGCGCGGGCAAGTCGACCATCGCGATGCATGTCGCCACGGCGCTGGCGCGGATGGATCACCGGGTCTGGACCCTTGATCTGGATTTGCGGCAGCAAAGCCTTGGCCGCTACCTCGCCAATCGGCGGGCCTGGCTGAAAAAGGAAGAGCGCGACCTGCCGGTGCCCGGCTACATGCAGTTGCCAGAGGCCGATCCCGCCGCCGTCGCCGCCGGAGAGCAGGCCGCAGACAACCGGCTGAACCGCGCGGTGGCGGAGCTGGAAGAGAAATCCGATTTCATCATCATCGACTGCCCCGGCTCTTACACCCGGCTGGCACAGGTGGCGCATTCGCTGGCCGACACGCTGATCACCCCGCTGAACGACAGTTTCGTCGATTTCGATCTGCTGGCGCGGATCGAGGGAGATGGCGAAAAGATCCTTGGCCCCTCGGTTTATGCCGAGATGGTCTGGTCGGCGCGGCAGTTGCGCGCGCAGGCGGGGCTGTCGCCGATGGACTGGATCGTTTTGCGCAACCGGGTTGGGGCGCAACAGATGATCAACAAGGCCAAGATGGAAAAGGCCGTCGCCACCCTGGCCAAGCGGATCGGGTTTCGCGTGGGGCCGGGGTTTTCCGAACGCGTGGTCTTTCGCGAGTTGTTTCCGCGCGGCCTGACCCTGCTGGATCTGCGCGACATTGGTGTGCGCAGCCTGAGCCTGTCGAATATCGCGGCGCGGCAAGAGGTGCGCGATCTGGTCAAATCGCTCAAGCTGCCCGGTGTCGAGGTCAATTTCTGACCGGCTTCGGGGGCGGAGTCTGAAAAAGAAGGGCCGAACCCGCAGGTCCGGCCCAGAAACGGCCAGGTAACAGGAGGAGCGTTACTCGGCCGGAACGGCGGCAGGGGTCGCCCGCGTAAAGTGTTGCCGGTTCAGGCGCAGCACCAGCGCGATGGCGACGATCTGCGAGGCGATGGCAAGCCCGGTCATGCCCCAGTAGGCGATGTCGTACTTGGCGATCACATCCGCCGCGACGAGACCCTTGTTGGTGAAGAATTGCAGCATCACCGCAAGCGCCACAAAGGGGCAGACCAGTGCATAGGAGCCGGGTGAGGTCTTGGACCCGAAGACGAAGTCATCCAGATAGCCCTGCGCCCGCAGCACCACCACGCCCAGCCCGAGGAAGGCCAGTTGGATGGCCAGCAGGCGGGCGAGGAACACCATTGTCTCACCGGCGTTGGCATGGGCGTCAAAGGTGGTGTGCAGCCCGTGTTCCTGTCGCAGGAACATGATGCCCAGAACGGTGACGATCGGCACGATGATCATCAGCGTCGGACCGGCCTCACGCGCGGTGCCGTGTTGCAGCATCGAACCAAAGGCGGTGATCGCCGCGACGACCGTGTAGATGATCGCGATGGTGCCCAGCAGGGTCGACAGAACCATCGCAACGCCCACGGTGGTGGGATTGGTGCTCATCGCGACGGGGGCGGCAAAGCCGACGGCCACCATCGAGATGGCAAAGGCCGGGGTGAGCTGCGCAAAGGAGTTATGCGCGGTCACGTCGAACAGCCCGCCCTTGGCCAGCACGCGGCCAAGGAAATCGCCGATCAGGCGGAAGGCCATCACACCGATCAGGCCAAACGCGACCATCGCCAGAGGAAAGAGGTATTCGACCACGCTCCAGAGTTGGGGAACAAAGACCATCCCGAGGATAAAGCCCACGTTCACCGTCATGGCCAACGCCAGCGGCATCGCCAGCAGGGTGGTTTCCGCGTTGGAGGCGCGCAGGGTGGCGTAGGCCGGTGTCTTGCGGAAGGCGCTGTAGGACTGGAGGTTCCACACCAGCGACTTGATGTTCAGAAACGCAAAGAAGGCGATCCCGGACATGGCGACCGCGATGGCCACCTGTTTGGGCAGACCGCCCTTGGCCCATGCGGCCATGATGTCCTCGAACACCGGAACCGGCTGTGTCGGGTGCGGCACCCAGAAGAGGAGGAACATGAAGAAGGTGACAACAATGCCGCCAGCGCCCAGCGAGGCGAGGAAATAGAGCGGCGAGTAGCTGTCTGCGGGTCGATGCGCTGTTTGGGCCATGGGGGCCTCCTGTACCATGCGACGTATTCTGAATGATGAATGTAATATGCATTCCAAAATTAGAATGTAAAGAGAAATCTGCGCCCGAGGGTCTCTTGCCAGACGCCGCCGTTAACCTCCTGGTAATCAGTTTCCGGCAAGCTTGGTCATGCGTTGGTTATCATGTGTTCTCCTCCTGCTTGGCCTCGCCGCATGTGATGCGGCGGGGCCAGGTTTCTACGGGGCCGAAAAACGCATCCGCGAGGTCGAAGGGGCGCGCTTTACCCTGCGCTTTCAGGGCAATCTGGTGGAGGCGACGCGCACCAATCCGGAATGGCTACCCCGATTCCCGGATGTCGCCCGAAAAGCCGGGATTGCCGCGCAGATCGAAAGCGGATGCCGCGCCGACTGGGTCGAAGGCGACCCGGCGATGATGTGGATCGGACTGTCCTGCGACGGCAAACCCGCCCCGAAAAGGCCGCGCCGACCCAAAACCATTTTTTGCGATATCGGTGACATAACGCGGCGGGGCGCGACCTATGCCGGTGCCCTGAACTGTCGAAAGTAAGGCGCGCAGCCCCAATATCTTGTGGAGAAGTGGCGATTGCCCGCCATATGAGCCACGGTTTTCTTGACTCACTCCGACAGGACAGGGCAGGCTGGAGTCCATCACGGAATCGGACCTGAACCCTTGCGCTTTTCCAAAATCAGACTGACCGGCTTTAAAAGCTTTGTGGATCCCACGGATCTGGTCATCCATCCCGGGCTGACCGGGGTGGTGGGGCCGAACGGCTGCGGCAAGTCCAACCTGTTGGAGGCGCTGCGCTGGGTCATGGGCGAAACCCGCGCCAAGGCGATGCGCGGCGGCGGGATGGAGGACGTGATCTTTGCCGGGGCCGCCTCGCGTCCGGCGCGCAACTTTGCCGAGGTCAGCCTGCATATCGACAACGCTGACCGGCTGGCCCCCGCAGGGTTCAATGACAGCGACCATCTGGAAATCGTCCGCCGGATCACCCGTGACGTCGGCTCTGCCTATAAGGTCAACGCCAAGGACACCCGTGCGCGCGATATCCAGATGCTGTTTGCGGATGCGGCGACCGGGGCGCATTCCCCGGCGCTGGTGCGGCAGGGGCAAATTTCGGAACTGATCAACGCCAAGCCCAAGAACCGCCGCAAGGTGCTGGAGGATGCCGCCGGGATCGGTGGCCTGTACCAGCGCCGTCACGAGGCGGAGTTGAAGCTGAAAAGCACCGAGGCGAACCTGCTGCGCGTCGATGATGTGGTCGAGCAACTGGCGGGGCAATTGTCGCAACTGGCCAAGCAGGCCCGTCAGGCGGCGCGCTATCGCGCCATCGGGTCGGAGCTGCGGCAGGCCGAGGGGATGCTGCTGTACCGCCGCTGGCGCGAGGCCGATGAGGCGCGGGCCGCGGCAGAGGCCGCGCTGCGCGAGACGGTGACAAAGGCCGCGCAGGCGGAATCGGCGGCGCGGGCGGCGGAAAAGACCCGCGGCACCTATGAGGAGGCGCTGCCGCCGCTGCGCGAGGAAGAGGCCATCGCCGCCGCTGTCCTGCAACGGCTGATCGTGCAGCGCGACACGTTGACCGGGCAGGAGAAACAGGCGCTCGCCCGGATCGAGACCTTGCAGAATCGCATCGCGCAACTGGTCCGCGACATGGACCGCGAGGCCGGTCTGAACCGCGACGCCGGAGAGACGATCGAACGGCTGGAATGGGAAGCGCGCGAGCTGCAAAAAGCCTCGGAAGGGCATGACGAGCGACTGGCAGAGGCGCATGAGGCGGCGCGTGAGGCCGCCAGCGTCTTGCAGATGCGTGAGGCGGATCTGGAGCAGCAGACAGAGGATGTGGCCCGGCTGGCCGCGCGGCACCAGTCGGCGCAACGCTTTCTTGCGGATTGCCGCAAGACCCTTGAACGCAATGAAAACGAGGCGGTCCGGGCGCGCGGCATGGTCGAGGCCGCAAAGGAAACGCAACTGTCGTCGCGTGAGGCGGCGGACCTTGCACAGGACCGGCTGGAAGAGGCGCACGCCGCCGCAGAAGAGGCCGAAGAGGCCCTGACAGAGGCGGAAACCGCCCGCACCGAGACACAGGCCCGCGAGGCCGAGGCACGCGGCGAGCGGTCCGAGGCGGAGGGCCAGATGAACGCCCTGCGCGCCGAGGTGACAGCTCTGGCCCGCCTGCTGGATCGCGATACCGCCGAGGGCGGGCAGATCCTTGACCGTCTGCAAGTGGAGCAAGGGTTTGAAAAGGCGCTGGGGGCCGCGCTGGCGGATGACCTGCGTGCCCCCGAGGTCGAGGGCGATGGGCCGACCGGCTGGGTCGTTCTGGCGGCCTATGACGACACCCAGCCCCTGCCCGAGGGCGCAAGCCCGCTGGCGGGGCATGTGTCCGTCCCCGACGTGTTGGCGCGCCGTCTCAGCCAGATCGGGCTGGTCGAGGCCGAGGATGGCCCGCGCCTGCAAGCCTTGCTGAAACCCGGTCAGCGGCTGGTCACGCTGGAGGGCGATCTGTGGCGCTGGGACGGTTACCGGGCCTGGGCCGAGGATCAACCCTCGACTGCCGCGCTGCGGCTGGAACAACTCAACCGGCTGGAGGGGCTCAAGCAGGAGATGGCCGAGGCCTCGGCCCGGCTGGACGGCACGCTGGCGGCGCACGAATCGCTGGTGGTGCGGCTGCGGGAGTTGACGGAGGCGGACAAGAGCGCGCGCATGGCCCGGCGGGCGGCGGATCAGGCGGTAGCGGATGCGGCGCGCGCGCTAAGCCGCGCCGAGGCCGACCGCGACATGGCCGAGGGCAAGGTGGAAAGCGCGGCGCTGTCAGTCAAACGCTATGAGGATGAGGCTGGCGCCGCGCGCGGGCAACTGGCCGAGGCGCAGCGCGGGGTCGACACGCTTGATGATCTCGAAGAGGCGCGGGCGCAGGCCGAAGACGTCAAGATGACGGTCGAGGCGGCGCGCATGACGATGATGGCCAAGCGGTCGGCGCATGATGAATTGCGCCGCGATGGCGACGCGCGCAAGGGGCGCTCGCAGCAGGTGACCAAGGACCTGTCCGGCTGGCGGCACCGTCTGGAAACCGCCGAGAAACGCGCGACCGAACTGGCCGAACGCAAGGCGGACAGCGAGGCGGAGCTGGCCGAGGCGCAGGACGTTCCCGGCGCGCTCGAGGATCAGCGCGGTGAGTTGACCGACGCGATGGAGACCGCAGAGGCGCGCAAGGCCGAGGCCAGCGATGCGCTGTCGACTGCAGAGGGCGCGCTGCGCGAGGCCATCGCCACCGAGCGCGACGCCGAGCGGCAGGCCGGTGAGGCCCGCGAGGCCCGCGCCCGCGCCGAGGCCCGTGCCGAGGCAGCGCGCGAAACCGTGACCTCGGCGGCAGAGCGGATCGCGGACGAGATGGACCTTGCCCCGGCGGCGCTGCTGACGCAGCTGGACACCGACCCCGATGAGATGCCCGCCTCTGACAGGATCGAGGCCGAGGTGTCCCGCCTGAAACGTCAGCGTGACGCCTTGGGCGCGGTGAACCTGCGCGCCGAAGAGGATGCGAAAGAGGTTCAGGAAGAGCACGACACGCTGGTGTCGGAGAAATCGGACCTTGAGGAGGCCGTCAAGACGCTGCGCTCTGGCATTGCCAGCCTGAACCGCGAGGGGCGCGAGCGGCTGTTGACGGCGTTCGAGCAGGTGAACAGCAACTTCTCGATGTTGTTCACCCATCTCTTTGGTGGCGGCGAGGCCAGCCTGATGATGGTCGAAAGCGATGATCCTCTGGAGGCGGGGCTGGAAATCATGTGCCAGCCGCCGGGCAAGAAGCTGTCAACGCTGTCGCTGATGTCGGGCGGAGAACAGACGCTGACCTGTCTGGCGCTGATCTTTGCGGTGTTCATGGCCAACCCCTCGCCGATCTGCGTGCTGGACGAGGTCGACGCGCCGCTGGACGATGCCAACGTGACCCGGTTCTGCGACATGCTGGACGAGATGTGCCGACGCACCGACACGCGCTTTCTGATCATCACCCACCACGCGGTGACGATGGCGCGTATGGACCGGCTGTTTGGCGTGACGATGCAAGAGCAGGGCGTCAGCCAGTTGGTGTCGGTCGATCTGAAGCGGGCCGAGAGTCTGGTGGCCTGAGGGGCGCCGCGTCGCCGGGCTGCAACCGTTGTCGCGATGGGCGCGTCGTAACGGGCAGGTGACTTGTGTCTTTGGAGGACAATGGCGCAGGGTGCCGCCTGTCGCCCCGGATGATCCAACCTGAGAGCCTGAATGCGTTTAGTCCTGCTGATTGCGCTGACCATGGTCGCCTTTGCGGCCAATTCTGTCCTGAACCGCGCGGCCTTGGCCGGTGGCGGCATTGATGCGGTGAGCTTTGGCACCATCCGGCTGTGGTCCGGGGCGGTGGTGCTGGTTCTGTTGGGGCTTGCGCTGCGCAGGCGGGTGGCGTTGGGGGGGCCGGGCCGGGTGGCCGGGGTGCTGGGGCTGGTTCTGTATATCTACGGCTTTTCGGTTGCCTATGTGGCGCTGGATGCGGGGCTGGGCGCGCTGATCCTGTTCGGGACCGTGCAGGTGACGATGTTTGGCGGCAGTCTGATCGGCGGTGAGCGGCCGCCCGTGCTGCGCTGGCTGGGGGCGGCGATGGCCTTTGGCGGGCTGGTCTGGCTGCTGTGGCCCGGTGGTGGCATTCAATTGAGCCTGCTGCATGGCGCGGCGATGGTTTTGGCCGGGCTGGGCTGGGGGATCTATTCGCTGGCCGGGCGGCGGGCGAGCGATCCGCTGCTGGCGACGGGGGCGAATTTCGTGCTGGCCGCGCCGATCGGGTTCCTGATTGGGCTGGCGCTGCCGGTCAGTCCGGAGGCGATGGCGCCAGAAGTGTCTGGCATCGGTCTGGCGGTGATTTCCGGGGCTGTGACCTCGGGGCTGGGCTATGCGCTTTGGTATCATGTGCTGCCGCAATTGACGGGCAGTGTGGCGGCGGTGGCGCAGTTGACCGTGCCGGTGATTGCGATGGCCGGGGGCATGGTTTTTCTGGGTGAGGCGTTGACGGCGGATTTTGTGGTGGCGGCCCTTGTGGTGCTGGGCGGCGTGGCGCTGTCGGTGCTGCGCAGGTAGCCGTCCACGTGTGGACAGCCGCGCGGGTATGAAAGATCAATGGGTTACAGAGACGGTTTTACCCTTTGTTAAGACCGAGCCCCGCCCGGACCTAGCGCTGGATCGGTTCCAGCGGGTCGTAGGTGAACCCCGCGCCCCATGCTATCTCGGGCAGGCTGGAAGGTTTCAGGCGCAGGGCCGCCACCTCGGCCCGGGTGAAAAAGCGGCGGGTGTGAACGATGCCTTCGGGGTCTTTCCAGTGGTCCGAAATCGCCCCGGCGGTGATCGTGGCGCGAAAAAACACCTCGACCTGATGAAAGCGGCCCTTGGGGTCGTGAAATTCATTCACCAGACAGGGCGCACCGACGGCGATGGACAGGCCGGTTTCCTCAAACACCTCGCGGATCAGATTGTCCGGCAGGCTGGCGTGCGGCTCGGCCCCGCCGCCCGGGGCGCACCACAGATCGGACCGCGCGTCGCGCCATGCGTTGACCAGCAGCAGCCGGTCCTCATGCAGGATCACGGCGCGGGTGGCGAGACGGGGGCTGGGCATTGGACATTCCTTTGGTCCTTTTCTAGGCGCTGCACCGGCGCTATGCCAGCGGCATGAAATGGCTGCTGCTGTCCCTCCTGACCTTGTTCCCTGTTGCCGCGCGTGCCGGGGACTGTGTGATCCTGTTGCACGGGCTGGCGCGGACCGAGTATTCCATGGCGGTTCTGGGGCTGGTTCTGGAGGCGCGCGGCCACCGGGTGATCATTCCCGGATACGACTCCACCTCGGACCGGGTCGAGCGGCTTGCCAATGAAACCCTGCCCGAGGCGGTGGCGGACTGCGGCCCGCAAGAGGTGCATTTTGTCACCCATTCCATGGGCGGCATCCTGTTGCGGTACTGGCTAAAGGATCATCGGCCAGAACGGCTGGGTCGTGTGGTGATGCTGGGGCCGCCCAACAGTGGCAGTGAGTTGGTCGATGTGATGGGCGGCTGGGAAATCTTTGAGTGGTTCAACGGGCCTGCGGGTCTGCAACTGGGCACCGGACCGGACAGCCTGCCCGCGCTGTTGCCGCCCGTTGATTTTCCGCTGGGGGTCATTGCCGGGTCGCAGACGCTGAACGCGGCGACCAGTGCGATTATTCCGGGGCTGGATGATGGCAAGGTTTCTGTCGCCTCGACCCGCGTGGCGGGAATGCAGGACCACATCGTTTTGCCGGTCACGCATACGTTTATGATGCAGGCCCCCGAGGTCATGGTGCAGGTGGTCCTGTTCCTTGAGCAGGGGCATTTTGACGGGGACGTGGATTGGCGCGTTCTGCTGGGAGAGGCGGCGCTGTCCTGCCTGACGGGGGGAGAGTGCGATGTCGATTGAACTGGACCTGCGTGGCGCGCGGGTGATGCGGCCCGGTGGCTGGGACCCTGCGCCTTTGTCGGTGGCGGGGGGGATGATTGCGGACGGCCCCGTCGGGCGGGTGGTGGACCTGTCGGGCTATGATCTGCTGCCGGGGATTGTGGATGTTCATGGCGACGGGTTCGAGCGGCACATGGCCCCGCGCCGGGGCGCGTTGCGCGAGCGGGATTCGGGCATGGTGGCGGTGGCCGCCGAACTGGGGGCCTGCGGCATCACCACCGCCGTGCTGGCGCAGTTCTGGTCATGGGAAGGCGGCATGCGCGGGCCGGAGTTTGCGCAGGAGGTCTTTGCCGCCGTGGATGCGGTGGCGCCAAGTGTGCCGGTGGACCTGCGGGTGCAGATGCGGTTGGAGACCCATTTTACCGAGAGTTTTGCCGGGGCGGAGGCGGCGCTGGACCGTTGGGGCATCGGTTATGTGGTGTTCAACGATCACCTGCCGCACAAGCGGCTGGCCGAGGGGCGCACCCCGCCGCGCCTGACCGGGCAGGCGCTGAAATCGGGGCGCAGTCCGGAGACGCATCTGGCGCTGATGCAGCGGTTGCACGCGGCGGGGGCCGAGGTGCCTGCCGCGCTGGAGGCGTTTTGCGCGCGGCTGGCCGCAAAGGGTGTGCGGATGGGCAGCCATGACGACCAGACGGCTGAGGGCCGGGCCGAGTGGCGGCAGCGCGGGGTGTTTGTGTCGGAGTTTCCAGAGACGCTGGAGGCGGCGCAGGCGGCGCGGGATGTGGGCGAGCCGGTGGTTCTGGGCGCGCCCAATGTGGTGCGGGGGGCGAGCCATGCGGGCAATGTCTCGGCCTTGGAGTTGATTGGCGCGGGGCTGTGCGATGCGCTGGCGTCGGACTATCACTATCCGTCGCCCGCGCGGGCGGCGTGGCGCTGTGTGGAGCTGAGACTGATGGAGGAGGCGGCGGCCTGGGCGCTGGTGTCCGAAGGGCCGGCGCGGGTGCTGGGCCTGACGGATCGCGGGCGGCTGGAGCCCGGATTGCGGGCCGATGTGGTGGTGATGGAGCGGGAGACGCGGCGCATTGTGGCGGTGATCGCGGGCGGGCAGGTGGCGTTTATGAGCGGCCCTGTGGCGGCGCGTTTCATAACCTAGCGGGGCGCTGCGCGCGCAGGGTGGTTTGCGTTCAGGCCACGCAGGCCTGGGGGGGGGGGGGGGGCTCCTCAAACTCCACCCGGGATATTTCTGGACAGAAGAAGCCGGGGGTCAGGCCCGCGGAATGAAAAAGTTGGCGTGGCCCATCTTGCGGCCCGGTTTGGTGTCGGATTTGCCATAGAGGTGCAGGGCGCAGGTGGGGTCGGCGGCGAGGGATGGCACGCGGTCCATGTCATCGCCGATGAGGTTTTCCATGCGAATGTCGCTGTGGCGGCTGCCGTCGCCCAGCGGCCAGCCCGCGACGGCGCGGATGTGCTGTTCGAACTGGTCGGTCATGCAGCCATTTTGCGTCCAATGGCCGGAATTGTGCACGCGTGGGGCGATTTCGTTGATGAGCAGCCCGCCGGGGGTGACGAAAAACTCCACGCCGAGGACGCCGACGTAATCCAGCGCGTTCAGGATGCGGCCTGCGGTCAGGACGGCGTCGGTGAGGGTGCGGTTGGGCAGCGGGGCGGGCACGGTGGTGGTGCGCAGGATGCCGTCCTTGTGGACGTTCTGGCCGGGATCGAAGGCGGCGACGCGACCATCTGTGCCGCGCGCGGCGATGACGGAGATTTCGGCGGTGAAGTCGACGAAGCCTTCGAGGACAGCGGGGGCGCCTTGCAGGGCTGCGAGGGCGGTGTCGGCGTCGGCGGGGGAGGTCAGGCGGGCCTGTCCCTTGCCGTCATAGCCGAAGCGGCGGGTTTTCAGGATCGAGGGGGTGCCGATGGCGTCGATAGCCCAGGCGAGGCTGGCGGCGTCGTCCACCGGGGCGAAGGGGGCGATGTGCAGGCCGAGGTCCTGCAGGAAGGTCTTTTCGGTCAGGCGGTCCTGACTGATGCGCAGCGCCTCGCGGCCCGGGTGGATGGGGCGGAGAGTTTCGAGGATGTCGAGTGCCGTCGTCGGGATGTTCTCGAACTCATAGGTGATGGTGTCGACGGAGTTTGCGAAGCGTTCCAGCGCCTTGGCGTCGTCGTAATCGGCCTGAAGGTGATAGTTGGCCACGTGGGAGGCGGGGCAGTCTGCGCCCGGCTCATAGATGCAGGTCTTGAAGCCGAGGCGGCTGGCGGCGACGGAGAGCATGCGGCCAAGCTGGCCACCGCCAAGGATGCCGATGGTGCTGCCGGGGAGGAGGGGGGCGGTCATGGGAGTACCTGCGTTTGGGATATGGTCAGTCGCGGGTCGGTTCCTCGGCGATGGAGGCCGAGAGATCGGTGCGCCACTGGTCGAGACGGGCGGCCAGCGCGGGGTCTTGCAGGGCGAGGATGCCGGCGGCCATGAGGCCCGCGTTTTTCGCACCCGCCGCGCCGATGGCCATGGTGGCGACCGGAAAGCCGCGGGGCATCTGGAGGATGGAATAAAGGCTGTCGACACCGTTTAGGGCGCGCGTCTGAACGGGCACGCCAACCACCGGCACGCGGGTCTTGGAGGCCATCATGCCGGGCAGGTGCGCGGCACCCCCCGCGCCTGCGATGATGACCTGGAGGCCGCGCGCCACCGCCGTCTTGCCGTAGTCCCAGAGGCGGTCCGGGGTGCGGTGGGCCGAGACGATGCGGGTCTCATAGGCGACGCCGAGTTCGTCGAGAATATCGGCGGCCTCGACCATTGTGGGCCAGTCCGACTGGCTGCCCATGATGATGCCGACCTTGGGGCTGTCCATCTGTCCCTCCGCGTTAAGAGGGTTTCGTTATACGGGATGCGGAGGGGGGTGCAATGGGGGCGCTTGGACGCGCGCTCAGGCGATGATGTCGGGCAGCAGCCGGTCCTCGATCTGGGCGATCTTGTCCTTGAGTTTCAGCTTTTTCTTCTTCAGCCGTTGCAGGGTCAGCTGATCGGCGGTGCCGGTTTGCTGCAACGCACGGATTGCGTCGTCGAGGTCGCGGTGTTCGCGGCGGAAAACCTCAAGCTCGACCCGCAGGACATCGTCGTTCTTCATCGAGATATCGGTGGGCGCGTTCATGTGCCAAGTCCCCTGTCGGTCGTCCGGACCCTCAAGATAGCGATTCGAATGCTTTGCGCAAAGCCCCTTGCGCGTTTTAGACACGGTGCCCATATTTCGAGGGTCGCGGTCGCCAAACGTGGGGCCCGGTGTGACGGTCGCTTGTGCAAAGGACGTGTCGATGAGCAAACTCACCTTGGGATCTTATCCCCATATGCTTGGCTTTGAGCAGTTGGAGCGCTTGTTGGAGCGCACTGCCAAGACCAGCGAAGGCTATCCGCCGTTCAATATCGAACAGACATCGGATCATTCCTATCGCATCACTCTGGCCGTGGCCGGATTCTGCGAACGTGACCTGTCGATCACCGTGGAGGACCGGCAGCTGGTCATCCGGGGCCGACAGGGCGACGATGGAAGCGACCGAATCTTTCTGCATCGCGGGATCGCCGCGCGCCAGTTCCAGCGCTCTTTCGTGCTGGCCGATGGTGTCGAGGTCGGCGAGGCCGTCATGGAGAACGGGCTGCTGCACGTGGATCTGACGATGACGCGGCCAGAAACCGTGGTTCAGACGATCAGCATCAGGAAAGGATAATTTCGATGCATGCCAAGTATGATTTTGACAAGCTGGTCGCCGGAAAGACTGTCTATGTGCGCCCGGTGAAAACGGCGGATTTGCCGGACGACTTGCGCGAGCAGGTGGCCGGGCAGGAGACGCTGTATGCGGTCCACCGCGCCGATGGCGAGCGTCTGGCGCTGGTCAAGGACCGCTCTTTGGCCTTTGTGCTGGCGCGGCAGAACGATCTGGCGCCGGTGACGGTTCACTAGCGTTTGAGAGCGTGAGACTGTATTGAGGGGGCAAGGGGGCGTCATGCCCTAGGGATGCTTGCAGCATGACCCCCGTCTCCTTGCGGTCGTCCCCCCCCGGGATATTTTTGGACAGAAGACACCGTGGCCGCGGTGTGCGGATGCGGAATCACCGCTAGCCGCTGATGTGGCAGGAGGGTGGCGGGGCGGTTCCGGTCCATGTCCTGAGCCGTTTTGCCGTAGCCAAGAATCCCGATACCCCAAAGGTTTGGGCTTGGGCGCGCGTCGGATGGCCGGTCGCGGTCTTGACAGACCGCGCGCCGCTGGGCGTCACTGGGTGGATTGCAGTCAGCAGATTGGAGTCCCGGATGCCAAGATGGGGAGCGGCCGCTTTGGCGGTTCTGTGCCTTTTGCTGCCCGCCTCGCGGGCCGAGGCGGGCGACGTGCATGTGGCCTGTGTGCAGGGGCAGCTGGTGGCGCTGGGTCATGAGCCGGGGCCGGTGGACGGGTTGAACGGGCCGCGCACCCGCGAGGCCTTGCGCGCATATGTGGACACACTGGACGCGGCGCGGCGCGGGGTTCTGGACGCCCTACCGGCGTTCAATGCGCGCAGTTCCGTGGGCTGGTGCCGCGAGATCGGGTTGAGCGCGCCAGTGGCGCGGGCTGTGATGCCCTCATCGACGCCGCCGCAGGTTTTTATCGGGCCGGATGTCCATCCAGAGATCGCCGACCACGTCATGACCGCCTTTCTGGAGGCCGAAGAGTTCCTGTATCGCCGTTATGGTGTGCAGGTGGCCAGTCAGGTCAGGATCATCGTGGCCACCAATGCCGACGCCTGGCAGCGGTTGGTGAAAGAGGCGGGCACGATGGAGTTGCAGGCCTGGGCCGATGTGCGGGCGCGGGCGCGGCGTGACTGCGAGACGGAGTTTGGCCTTGGGGCCAGCGCCTCTCGGGATGGGTTGTCGTTCTGCGGCACCACGCTGGCGCTGCGGACCCCGGCGCTGGGTGAGTTGTACCGGATGGTTCTGTCGGTCACGATGACACATGAGGTGGTGCACAACGCCCAGCGCGAATTGAGCTATGACAAGGTGCCGCGCTGGACCAATGACCCGGACGGCGTGCGGCCCCGCATGGGGCCGGCATGGATGGTCGAAGGGTCGGCGCAGGTGATCGAACAGGCCTTTATGGAAGAGAAATACGGGCGGTTTGTGCCGGGGCTGCATGCGATGCGCACGCTGGCGGCGGGGTCGGACCTGACGCTGCGACAAATCCGGCTGGCGCAAGAGGTGCGCGAGTCCGAGGCCTATGACGTGTCGGCCTACGCGGTGGCGATGCTGGTGGAGCGCTATGGCGAGGAAACGCTGTTCCGGTTCTGGCACGTGGTGGGAGAGACCGACAACTGGTTCACCGCCTTTGAGCAGGTCTACGGCATGACCGTGCAAGAGTTCGAGGGGCTGTATACCACGCTGCGCGACGACCGCATGGCGCAGCGTGAGTTTCTGGCGGATCGCGACATGAACGGTGACCAGATCCTTGCCCATCGTCCGCTGACGGAGGCGGAACTGGGGCAATGAGGCGGCGCGCGCAGGGTACGATTCCCCTGACTTGCCGGGCGGGCCATCCGTTTCTACCTTTGGTGCCAGATAGCATCAGGGGATCAAGCCCATGACGATCACACGGATGATTTCAGCACTGGCCCTTTGTCTGGGGGCAACGGCGGGAGCCGCCGCGGCCTCTGACACGCATGTGACCTGCGTGCAGCAGCAACTGGCGCGGCTGGGTCTGGACCCTGGTGAGGCGGATGGCGTCACCGGCGTGCAGACGCGCCGCGCGGTGGCGGAATTCGTGCAGCGTCTGGAGGGCGAAGAGGCCCATGCGGTGTTCAACGCGCTGCCCGAGTTCTCAGAGCGCGCGGCGGTCGGCTGGTGCCGTGAGATTGGCTCTTATGCGCCGCAGGCGGCCGAGGTCATGCCCTCGGCAGAGCCGCCGCTGATCCTGACCAAGGACAATATCTCTCCGGTGATCCGCGGCTATATCGAGCGGTCCTATGAGGAGGCGCGCCAGACCTTTGCGGTCGAATACGGCATCACCACGGCGAGCAAGCCGGTGCTGATCGTGGCCTTTGGCCGCGACGACCTTGAAGACCTGCTGCGGCTGCCGGTGCCGGGGATCGACGATCTGTCGCCTTCGGCGGCAGAAGAGACGGCGGACGATCTGTGTGTCGGGGTCGAGCGGGTGATGGGCAGCGCCTATCGCAACCGGATCGCGCTGTGCATGCCGTCGGGCGATCAGGACGCTGTCACCTCATACGAGATCTGGCAGGGGCGCTATCAATACGTGATGCTGCACGAATACATGCACCATGTTCAGCGCGAGATGAGCTATGACAAGGTGCCCTTTGACGGGTTCGGGCGTCGCCGCATGGGGCCGTCGTGGATGGTCGAGGGCAGCGCCTATCTGGCGCAGATCAAGTCCCGCGAAGGCCCCACGCGCACGGTATCGGTGCCGATGCTGGTGTCGTTGCAGTCGCGCGATGCAGAGGACCCGATCCCGCTGGATTTCATCCGCAAGAAGCAGTCGGTGCGCAGCGATGCGGAATACTCGGCCTCGAACCTTGCGGCGGCGCTGCTGGCGCTGCGCTTTGGCGAGGACCGCATGGTCGTCTTCTGGCGCGCGGTGGGCGAAGAGGACGACTGGGATGCGGCCTTCGAGGCGGCCTACGACATGCGGATGGATGATTTCGAGGACCTGTTCGAAGACATGCGCCACGATCTGACCAAGCTGGTGAAATTCGCCCGCGCAGAGGCGCCCTACGGGGCGGACATGTTGAGGGGCTCGTCGTCGGGGCCAAGCCGGTCGGGCCATGGGGCGCGGGTGCGGTTGCGGGGCTAGTCGCAAACAGGTGGCGCGCGGTGGCCGGTCCTGACCCTAGTCATTGCCAAAGCGCAGCAAGCGCATCTCGCCGGTTGCAAGCTGCACGGCGTAGACGCGGTGCGGGTGGGGGCCGGGGCCGGCGCTGTCTTGGGTGGCCACAGCTTTGAGCAGCAGCCATCCGTCACGGTAGACATGGGGTGTCAGCGGCGGGCCGTGTTCATTGCCGTAGTCGAACAGGTCGGTCAGTCCGGGAAACCCCGTGGTCGGGATGAAGACCGAAGACCGGCTGCCGTCCAGACCAAAGACCCGAATGTCGCCCGGTCGTGAAAACGCGCCGGTCAGGATCAGTTGGCGTGTGTTCGGGTCATAGAGCAACCCGGCGGCGTCGTAGTCGTCCAGACTGGTGATCACCGACCAGTTTCCGGTCCGCGCATCGACAGCATACAGGTATCCCTCTGCCCCGACAGTGATGCAGTAGATCATCTGCGACGCCGGGTCATACACGCCTGTCACCGGCAGGAGGATCGGGGGTATGCCGGGGGTCGCGGGGAACCGCTGCGCGCCGGATGGCCCGGTCAGGCTGACCCCGGTCTCATCGAACGCGACGGTGAAATCCCCGGAATGGTTGTGGTTCTCAGTCCAGTTGCGGATGTCCGGCGAGAGGTCGTCTCCGGCGTCTAACAAGGGCGACAGGTAGTCCCGTGCGAGGGCGGCGGTTGTCGTATTGACGGACGCGACCCTCAGCGGTGCTGCGGGCGCCTTGTGCCTCGCCTGAAAGCTGCTGATACGGTCTGTTCCCGACCTGTCCGCGACACTGTCGATCAGCTGCCGGAAATCATGCCCCCACGGATTGAAGACCAGCGGCAACCCCGAGACCTGTACGCCCATCATCGGGATTCCGTACAGGGATACCTTGCTGTCCGTTGAATCCGGGCCGCTTCGGATGATGTCGCTGATGAGAGTTCCGGCGGTGGCCTCGACCTTCCAGTGCAGGATGCCGCCGTCCAGCAGCACCAGACTGACATCGCGGCCCGGTCGATCCACCAGAACACGGGCCTCTGGCAGGGCAAAGGTATCCTTGGACGGCTGCCCGCTGCCGACCGCAACAACGTGGATTTCCGGCTGTGCCAGACCCGGCGTGGCCAGTCCCAGACAGAGGAAGATCAGAAAGCTGAATCCCGTTTTACGCATCGGCATCTCACGCGGCGATCAAGCGCCAAACCGTTGCGGGGCGCAGGTCGCCGGATTGGTCGCGAGTGTACCCACGCCGCCCGGTTCCGTCGAGTCGGGGGCCGAAGGCCGCTGTGCGCCCGCCGGTCAGGGTCAGTTTCGGGGCGCAAACGAAAAAGGCCGGGCAGAGTGCCCGGCCTTACGCATGTCTTAAGGGGCCGCTTATTGCGCGGCGATCAGGCCCATCGACTCCAGCTTCAGGATGACCTGATGCGCGCAGTTGTCGACGTCGACATTCTCTGTTTCGACGATCAACTCGGCATTTGTGGGCGCTTCATAAGGGTCGGAGATGCCGGTGAATTCCTTGATCTTGCCTTCGCGCGCCAGCTTGTACAGGCCTTTGCGGTCGCGGCGCTCACATTCCTCCAGCGAGGTTGCGACGTGGACCTCGGTGAAGGCACCGTATTCCTCGATCATCTCGCGCACGGCGCGGCGGGTCGCGGTGTAGGGCGCGATGGGCGCGCAGATCGCGATTCCGCCGTTTTTGGTGATCTCGGAGGCGACATAGCCGATGCGTTTGATGTTCAGGTCGCGGTGCTCTTTCGAGAAGCCCAGTTCCGACGACAGGTGTTTGCGCACCACGTCACCGTCCAGCAGCGTCACCGGGCGACCGCCCATTTCCATCAGCTTGACCATCAGCGCGTTGGCGATGGTCGACTTGCCCGAGCCGGACAGGCCGGTGAAGAAGACGGTGAACCCTTGGTTAGAGCGCGGCGGCTTGGTCTTGCGCAGTTCGGTGACCACCTCGGGGAAAGAGAACCACTCGGGGATTTCCAGACCTTCGGCCAGACGGCGGCGCAGTTCGGTGCCCGAGATGTTCAGGATCGTGACGTTGTCCTTGTCTTCGATCTCATCGTTGGGTTCGTACTGGGCGCGTTCCTGCACATAGACCATGTGTTTGAAGTCGACCATTTCGATGCCCATTTCTTCCTGATGGGTGCGGAAGAGGTCCTGTGCATCGTAGGGGCCGTAGAAGTCTTCGCCGGCAGAGTTCTTGCCGGGGCCAGCGTGGTCGCGGCCAACGATCAGGTGGGTACAGCCGTGGTTCTTGCGGATCAGTCCGTGCCAGACCGCCTCACGCGGGCCTGCCATACGCATGGCCAGCGGCAGCAGCGACATGGTTGTGGTCGAGGCCGGGTATTTGTCCAGAACCGCCTCATAGCAGCGCACGCGGGTAAAGTGGTCAACGTCGCCCGGTTTGGTCATGCCGACAACAGGGTGGATCAGCAGGTTGGCCTGTGCCTCTTTCGCGGCGCGGAAGGTCAGTTCCTGATGCGCGCGGTGCAGCGGGTTGCGGGTCTGGAAGGCGACAACCTTGCGCCAGCCCAGCTTGCGGAAATAGGCGCGCAGTTCATTGGGTGTGTCGCGGCGGGCGCGGAAGTCATAGTGCACGGGCTGCTGGATGCCGGTCACCGGGCCGCCAAGGTAGACGTCGCCTGCGGTGTTGTGCAGGTAGTTGACCGCCGGATGGGCCAGATCGTCGGCGCCAAAGACCATTTCGGCCTCACGCGCCTTGTTCGGCAGCCATTTGTCGGTGACGGTCATGGTGCCGAGGATCACGCCCTCTTGGTCGCGCAGGGCGATGTCCTGACCGATCTCAACAGTGTCGGCGAAGGCCTGATTGACGTCGAGGGTGATCGGCATCGGCCACAGGGTGCCGTCCGCAAGGCGCATGTTTTCCACGACGCCGTTGTAGTCTTCCTCGGACAGGAAGCCCTTGAGCGGGTTGAAGCCGCCGTTCATCAGCAGTTCCAGATCGCAGATCTGGCGCGGGGTCAGGTCGTGGCTGGTCAGGTCAGCGGCTTCGACCTTGAGCTTTTGCGCGCTGTCATAAGAGACGTAGAGCTCTTGAATGGGGGCGAGGTTGTTCTGCATGAGTTTGCTCCTGTACTTCAAGGGGATGAGACCGCTTGCGCTGCCGGTCAATTCGGCATGAAGCGCGTCGTATTCGGCGAATTTGCGGGCGAGAAACTGGTCGGCGAGCCGGATCTTTTCGTCAGCGCCAAAGGGGGTCAGCGCATAGGCAAAGCGTTGACGCCGGTCGGGGCCGGACCGTTCGGTGACCTTGACCAGACCTGCGTCCGTGGCGGCGCGCAGGTAGGTGTTGAGCCGTCCCAGAGAGATGCCGATGGCCTCTGCCGTCACCCGCTGCGAAGCCTCTGGCGCGCGGTCAAGCTGACGCAAAAGGCGAAAGAGCTGGTCTTCTTCCGGCAGATTGGATGGCAGGGTGGCGGCGGGCATGTCAGGCGACTCAAAGTGTGTTCAGTGCTGAACGCATCGCACGCTTTGCACTTGCAGAAAAGACAAAGTTCGCTGCTATGGGGGATTTCCGCCGGCGTGACGTTTGCGCAACGGGGCGGATTGGCGCTTAGGCCAAAGTCCCGAACCCCTTGGGCAGGAAGCGGACCATGGCTTCGGGGCCTTTCGGATCAAGTTGGAAGAGGTGTGGGCGTTTGCTCAGGTAGCCGCGCCAGGTCTTTTCGGGGCGCGAGCTGATCTGTGCGCCATGGCTGGTGCGCATTTTGACGCTGAGGTCGGTGATCCGCATGCCCCGGCCTTGCTGGCTGTGCATGGCAATCATGCTGCGGATTTGCTGGTCAAATCCGGTGACCTCCATTTCGCAGGTCGGGGCGTCCAGCAATGCAAACCCGGCACAGGCCGCGCGAAAACCGGGCGGGGCTTTGGCTTCGCCGATACCCTGCACTTGGTGGCCAAGTTCGCGCAACCGCAGTGCAAGGTGGGTGAAATCAGAATCCGAACTGGCAAGGATAAAGGCACTGATTCCGGACGTCAGGGCCAATTCCATCGCGTCGATTGTCAGCAGAATATCGGCGGCGTTCTTGCCGGTTCCGGTGTGAAGGAGCCGATACCCTACCGTGTCCTGCCAATTCGAAAAGCCCTGGGTGTTCGCATACACGCGTGCGACCGTCACGCGGCCATGTTTCGCGGCGAAGGCCAGCACCTGCTCTGCATGGTCGGCTGCGACGTTGTCGCCATCGACCAGCACCGCAAGGGCGGGGCGGTCGGGCTTCAGAGGCTGATCGTGTAACATGTGGTTCGAAACGGCTGCTATCGAGGAATATGCCTAGCAGACTTCGTTTCGGCCCGAATTTCAATATGCGGGTTCGAAAATGAACAAAGCCCCGACGCATCATCCGGAGCCTTGGCCTTTCTATCCGCAGGTAGTGGGGTGTTATGCGCTTTCGGGTTCGTTTGCCGCATCAGGGGCGGGTTCGGCGGCTTCGCCATGTTCGGCCAGCCAGCGTTCCGCCTCCAGCGCGGCCATGCAGCCCATGCCCGCGCTGGTCACCGCCTGCCGGTATTTGTGGTCGGTCAGGTCACCGGCGGCAAAGACACCGGGAATCGAGGTGGCGGTGCTGTCGGGTTTGGTCACGACGTAGCCGCCCATGTGGGTCTCAAGGACATCCTTGACCAGTTCATTGGCGGGCGCGTGGCCGATGGCGACAAAGACACCGGCGCAGGGGATCTCGGTGATCTCACCGGTCTTGACGTGTTTGACGCGCACGCCGGTCACGCCTTTGGGCATGTCGTCGCCCACGACCTCTTCAAGTTGGTGGAACCACAGCGGTTCGATCTTGGGGTTTTTCATCAGGCGGTCGATCAGGATTTTCTCAGCCCGCAATTCGTCGCGGCGGTGGATCAGCGTGACCTTGGAGGCGAAGTTGGTCAGGAACAGCGCCTCTTCGACGGCGGTGTTGCCGCCGCCGATGACGACTATTTCCTTGCCGCGATAGAAAAAGCCGTCACAGGTGGCGCAGGCGGAGACGCCAAAGCCCTTGAACGCCTCTTCCGACGGCAGACCCAGCCATTTGGCGCGCGCGCCGGTGGCAAGGATGATCGAATCCGCCGTGTAGGTGGTGCCGCTGTCGCTGCTGGCCACAAACGGGCGCTGGTCGAAATCGACCTTCGAGATGATGTCGCCGATGATCTCAGTGCCCATGGCGCGGGCGTGTGCCTCCATCCGGACCATCAGGTCGGGGCCTTGCACCTCTGTGTCACCGGGCCAGTTTTCGACCTCTGTGGTGGTGGTCAGCTGGCCGCCGGGTTCCAGCCCCTGCACCAGGATCGGGTCCAGCATCGCGCGGCTGGCATAGACGCCGGCGGTGTAGCCGGCCGGGCCGGAGCCGATGATAAGGACCTTGGTGTGGCGTGTCTGGGACATGAAAGCTCTCCTAAGCGGCGGTGCCGTCGTCATATAGCCGCGTCGGGGGGATGAAAAAAGAGGGCGCGCGCCGTGCCGCAGGGATGGCAAGCGGCGCAAAAGAATCTTGCGCCGGGTTGAAATATTATTGCGCAGGGCCGGTAGGCTGCTATAACAATCGCGAATATGACGGGGGAGACGATGGCAGGTCACCGGCTTGATCCGATCGATCGCAAGATTCTGGCAGAACTGCAAGCCGATGGTCGGATGACCAATGTCGAACTGGCCCGACGCGTGGGCATTTCGGCCCCGCCCTGCCTGCGCCGTGTGCGTGTGCTGGAGGAGCAGGGCTATATCCGCGGATACCACGCGGATGTCGACAGCCGGTCGCTGGGGTTTGAGGTGCAGGTGTTTGTCATGGTCGGGCTGCAAAGTCAGGCCGAGGTGGACCTGAGCGCCTTTGAGGAACGCTGTCGCGCGTGGCCGCTGGTTCGGGAATGCCACATGCTGAACGGCGAGGTGGATTTCATCCTGAAATGCGTCGCCCCGGACCTGTCAACGTTCCAGAGTTTTTTGACCGGCGATCTGCTGACCGCGCCCAACGTGGCCAGCGTCAAGACCTCGCTGGTGATCCGCAACGCCAAGGATGATCCCGGCGTGCCCTTCGAGGTGCTGGAAGAACGGTTGAGCCGCTCCGCGTGACGTGGGCGGGCGAGGGGTCAGCCCCTCGCGCTCCCCGGCGGATTTGGACAGAAAAGAAACGCAGCCGTGCGTTCCGTCAGACGTTGACCAGACGGTCCACGACCTCACGCGCGGTGCGGGTCATGTCGACCTGTCCGAAATCGTCGAGATCGGTGATGTTGGGGAACATGCTGAGGTAGAGGGCGCGCATGTTCTGACCCAGCGCCTGACCGGCGGTGTTGCCGGGGTGATAGGTTTCCAGTTCCACGCCGCCGACGCGGATTGTCGTGTGGCGCTGCACCATCAGGTGGAAAAGCTGTACCGTCCCCATCGGCGTCACCTGCAAATAGCGGTCGCCGTCCACGTAGTCGCGCACCGGCGCAAGCACGCAGTCCTTGCCCAGCAGATCCTCCAGCCGAGGGTGGCGCACCACCATGCGGGCCGCAGGACCCAGTAGCAGGTCCATTGTTGGCTGGCCCATGCCAAAGGCATCTGCGGTGATCCGCGTCATATGCGTCAGGGTTGTGGCCGCATCATCGTGACCCGGCACATAGGTGGTGGAGCCGATCCATGTGACTGGTTCGCTGCCGCGTGCGGTTTCGATGTAGTCGCCGGGGACCATGTCCTCGATCGCGACAGCGCCGCGCACCGTTTCGATCAGCGTGCCGCGCGCAAAGGCGGTGGCGCATTCCTCGAAAAATGGCGAGGCGGGGGCCACGTGCTGTGTGAAAGACAGCGTGAGATCGGGGAGCAGGGCGGCGACCTCGTATTTGCGCATGAGAGAGCCTGCGCGACGAGGCCGCCCGTCCGGAGAGACCTCCTGATCCGGCTGGACAGGAGGAGAATAGGCATGATCGGCCATCGGGGCACGGCCCGAGAGGCCGCGGTGGAGACGGGTCATGTGAACACCCTTGCAACGGGTCACATCCGTGTTGGCCCCCACCAACAACGACAGACGGACGGTTTGAATAAACGCATCTGACTGGTGACAATCTGGCCGCAATTGGTGCGCTCTGTCAAAATTGGCGCAGGCCATGCGTGTTCATGCGCGACAATGCGGCAGGGTGTTGATGATTGTCGGGGTAAAATGGACGATCCCGCCACATTTTACCGCCAAGCGCGGCGAATCTCAGGTCCTGAGCGGCGCTTTGGCTGGTGGTGTCGGGCAAGGCGCGGCGGTGCCGCCTTGCCCCGGTCTTGGTTGGTGGAGCCCCTGCCTCAGGCGCGCTTGGCGGTTGCCGGGCGAGGTTGGAGAGCTTCGGTCCGGCGCGAAATCATCTCTGTCCGAGGCGCGCCGCGTTCAAAAGGCAGCCGGGGCGCACCCGCTTTGGCGGTGGTGATGATGGACGCGATAAAGCGGCGTTGCGGTTTCATGGGAGGCTCCTCTTTACTGTGCCGACTGGGACTGTCGTTACAGTTCGCAGCAAATTACGGCAGCATTGGGACAATCCCGTGCGGATAGGTGGATTGTTTCCGAAATCTCCGGTGAATGCGTCCCGCCGGGATCAGAGCCGGATGACAGAGATCAGTCTGCCGTAGTCCGCCTCACGCGCATGGGTGGTGCGGCGGTAGGAGTAGAACAGCTCCGGGTCGGAATAGGTGCAATGGCGGGTCCATTCCGCCTCTACCCCGGCCTCGCGCAGGCGGTGGAGCCCATAGGCGGGCAGGTCGAACATCATGCGGTCGTCGGTGCCGCCTGCGAAAAACCGCGTGTTGGCCGGGTCTTCGGCGACGAAATCCTCAAAGAACTCCGGGCCGACCTCATAGGCGCGCTGGCTGATGGTGGGGCCGATGACGGCACGGATGCCGTCGCGGGTGGCGCCAAGGGCGATCATGGCCTCGATGGTGGATTCCAGCACCCCGTCGCGCGCGCCGCGCCAGCCCGCGTGGGCCGCGCCGACGACGCCTGCGCCGGGATCGGCAAAAAGCACCGGCTGGCAATCGGCGGTCAGCACTGCCAGCGCCACGCCCGGCGTCGCAGTGACCAGCGCGTCGGCCTTGGGGCGCGGATCGGACAGCGGGCCGTCGACGGTGATGGCGTCGGCGGAATGGACCTGATGCACGGTGGCCAGATGCTGTGGCGCGACCTCGACCGCGTCGGCCACGCGGGCGCGGTTGATCGAGACGATTTCGGCCTGATCGGTGGACCCGGTGCCGCAGTTCAGCCCGGCAAAGATGCCCGACGACGCGCCGCCCTTACGGGTAAAGAACCCGTGGCGGAACGGCGCGAGGCTGTTCGAGGTGATGATCTGGAGCGTCATGACAGGGGGCGTATCTCCAGTCCGGGGGGTGGCGGGGCACCCTTTGGCAGCAGGGCGAGTGTCTTGAACAGTGATCCCATTTCGTCCGGGTGCGTCAACCGGCGATGTGCGGCGATGTGGCTGTCGAGCGCCGCGCCGCTGAGCGATTTGGCCAGCGCCTGTGCGCGTTGGGTGATGCCGAGGCGTTCCAGAAAGACGCCCTGCGGCGTCAGCAATGTGTGCTGGGCTGGGGCAGCGGCGCGGGCCAGGGCCTCAAAATCCACATGGGTGGTCAGGTCGGATGTGCCCGGAAGTGCAAATGGATCGACGGGTGCGTGGCCCTTGAGCGCCTGCAACGTGTCGCCGAGGGACCGCCAGTCGCCATAGTCTATCACCAGGGCGACGCCGCCCTGTGCCGCGATGCGCGCACCAAGCACGGCGGCGATGGCCTGACCGGGGGCGCAGGTTTCGACAATGTCGCCATCTTGCGTGTCATCCAGCCGGTGGCTGAGGCCGGGCTGCGGGGCGGGGGCGGCGAGGCCGAGTTTGAGGCGGTTGTCGTGCAGGCCGACGACGCGTTCGCGCCAGTCCTCTCCTGCGCGTTGGAACTGGCGGACCGGCAATGCGTCGAAAAACTCATTGGCGACGAGGAACAGCGGCCCCTCGGGCAAGGTCTGGACCACATCGTGCCAAGTTGCCTGCGGCAGTCGCTTGGACTGTTCGGCACGCAGACTGGGCGAGGTCTCGACCAGATGCAGATGGGCGGCGGCGTGAAAGCCGGGGACGCGGGCGGTGGCGCGCAGGACGTCGGCCATCAGCGTGCCGCGCCCCGGTCCCAGTTCGGCTAGGACAAAGGCGGCAGGCGCGCCCTGATCCAGCCATGTCTGCGCCAGAGAGAGGCCCAGCACTTCGCCGAACATCTGGCTGATCTCGGGCGCGGTGGTGAAATCGCCACCTGCGCCCAGCGGGTCACGGGTGCTGTAATAGCCGTGCTGCGGATGCATCAGGCAGGCCGCCATGTAGTCGGCCAGCGTCATCGGCCCGGTGGTGGCAATCTGACGGGCAAGGATATCGGCGAGGGGCGTGGTCACGTCGCCGGGTCTGGCGTTGTTGCGGTGCGGGCGCGGCGCAGGGCGACCCAGATCGCCAGCGCGCCGCCCGCAATCATCGGCAGCGTAAGCAGTTGCCCCATCGTCAAACCGTAACCGTTCACATGCAGGGCAAGGCCAAGCGGGTTGCCCACGGTCTGAAACTGAACGTCAGGCTGGCGAAAGAACTCGACGATAAAGCGGCCAAAGCCGTAGCCCATGAAAAAAGTGCCTGCCACAGCGCCGGGGCGTTTCAGCCAGCCGCGATGCACCATCACCAGCAGCACGATCAGCAGCACCAGCCCCTCTAGTGTGGCCTCATACAGCTGCGAGGGGTGGCGGGCGCACAGTTCTCCCAGAGGCTGGCCGCAATCCTGCGCCAGTTGGCCGGGAAAGATCACCGCCCAAGGCAGGTCAGAGGGGCGGCCCCACAGTTCGGCATTTATGAAATTGGCGATGCGGCCCAGCAGCAGGCCCGCCGGTGTTGCCAGCGCCAGCATGTCAGAGGCGGAGGCCAGCGGCACCTTGTTGCGCGCGCAGAACATCCAGACGGCAAAGACCACGCCCAGCAGCCCGCCGTGAAAGGCCATGCCGCCCTGCCATATCATAGGGATTTCCAGCGGGTTCGAGAGGTAATAGCCCGGCATGTAGAACAGCACAAAGCCCAGCCGCCCGCCAAGGATGATGCCCAGGATGACCCACGTCAGCAGATCCTCGATCTGGCGGGGGGGCATCGGCGGGGTGTCATTGGCCCAGAGGTCGGCGCGTTTGACCGCCCAGACGGCCAGCCGCCAGCCGATCAGGATGCCCGCGATATAGGCCAGCGCGTACCAGCGCAGCGCAAATTCGAAACCGAAGAGCGCGATGGAAAAGACCTCGGACGAGAGGTCGGGGAAGGGGATAACTGCGTGCATGCGTCCTGTTGCCTCTTGTCTGGCGGCAAAGTCAACCTTGAGGGTTGAGCCTTGGGGGACCATATAGGAACGGAATGCAACGTCGGAGTGACCCATGCAGACGCGTAACAAGGTTTTCGAGGATCTGAGCCAGCTGATGACCAACGCCATGGGCGTGGCGCAGGGGGCCAAGGAAGAGGCGGAGACCGCGATGAAATCGCTGGTGGATCGCTGGCTGGCGGATCGCGATTTTGTGACCCGTGAAGAGTTCGACGCGGTGCGCGCCATGGCGCAGAAGGCCCGCGAAGAGAACGAGGCGCTGAAGGCGCGGCTGGACGCGCTGGAGAAGGGCTGAGGCCTGATCGTTCAGGGCTGGATGTTTGCGCCCGATACGACGGACTTTGTTAGTGCGCCCGATACGACGGGCTTTGGTTAGTGCGCCCGGTGCGACGGGCTTTGGTTAGTGCGCCCGGTACGACGGACTTTGTAGTGCGCCCGGAACGACGGGCGACGCTGTTCCCGGCCTTTGGCCGGAAAGACGCCCCGCCCGCCGTCCCTTTGACGTGGCGCGCGATGAGGGGAATCTCTCAGGAATTTGATATCGCGGCGCGACGCTTGCAGGGATGCAAGGTTGCGCCTTTTTTCCGGGCCACAATTTGACAGTCTCCCCTTTGTTCGTTTTCGTGAGCGCCAACACGGGAGGGTGATCATGTTTATCGGGCTGGATCTGGGGACTTCGGGGTTACGCGCCCTGCTGGTCGATGGCGACGGCGTGCCGTTGGGCAGCGCGCAGCGGGCCTATGCGCCGGTCCATCCGCATCCCGGCTGGTCCGAGCAGGATCCGGCGGATTGGGTTGCCGCCGTGGACGCTGCCTTGGTTGAACTGGCCGCCACGCATCCGCAGGCGATGGCGCAGGTGCGTGGCATCGGCGTGTCCGGCCACATGCATGGGGCAACCTTGCTGGATGACAGCGGCGCGGTACTGCGGCCCTGTATCCTGTGGAACGACACCCGCAGCGCGGCCGAGGCCGCGGAACTGGACGCGGCGGACGGGGCGCGCGCGCTGTCGGGCAATATCGTTTTTCCCGGCTTCACCGCGCCCAAGCTGCTGTGGGTCGCGCGGCATGAGCCGGAGGTGTTCGCCCGTGTCGCCTCTGTCCTGTTGCCGGCGGCCTACATGAACTTTCACCTGACCGGCGTGCGGTTCGCCGACATGTCCGACGGCGCGGGGACCGCGTGGCTGGACGTGGGCGCGCGCGACTGGTCGGCACGCCTGCTGGAGGTGTCGGGGATGCGCGCGGATCAGATGCCGCGTCTGGTCGAGGGTTGTGAGGGCGGCGGCACGCTGCGGCCCGAACTGGCCGCGCGTTGGGGCATATCCCGAGAGGTGGTCGTGGTCGGCGGGGCCGGGGACAACGCGGCCTCTGCCTGCGGCGTGGGGGCCATGCGTGAGGGGACGGGGTTTGTGTCTCTGGGCACCTCCGGCGTGGTTCTGGCCGGGCGCGACGGCTATGCGCCCCTGCCCGAAAGTGCGGTGCATACGTTCTGCCACGCGGTGCCGGGGCAGTGGTATCAGATGGGGGTGATTTTGGCCGCGACAGACAGTCTGAACTGGCTGTCGCGGGTGACGGGGGCCTCACCGGCGGAGTTGTCGCGTGAGGTCGGGGAGACGCTGGACGGGCCGGGGGAGCTGCGGTTCCTGCCCTATCTGTCCGGTGAGCGGACGCCGCACAACGACAGCGACATCCGGGGCGGGTTTCTGAACATCGGCGTCGGGACGGACCGGCGCGACATGACGCGTGCGGTGATGGAAGGCGTGGCCTTTGCCCTGCGCGATTGCGCCGAGGCGCTGAGGGCGTCGGGCGCGCGGCTGGACCAGATGCTGGCCATCGGCGGCGGCGCGCAGTCGCGTTACTGGGTTGAATTGCTGGCGACGGTGCTGGGCGTGCCGTTGGGGCTGCCCGAAAAGGGCGATTTTGGCGCGGCGCTGGGCGCGGCGCGGCTGGCCATGGTGGGTGCGGGCGCGGGCAGCGTCGATGCGGTCATGGCCCCGCCGCCAATCCGCGAGACCATCGCGCCGAACACGGCGCTGACAGCGGCCTATGACGCGGCCTACGCGTCGTGGCATGAGATTTATCCGGCAGTGAAGGGGCTGACATGAGCACGGGATTTTTCGAGGGCATCACGCCGATCCGCTATGAGGGACCGGACAGCGATAACCCGCTGGCCTATCGCCACTACAACCCTGACGAAGAGGTCATGGGCAAGCGGATGGAGGACCATCTGCGCTTTGCCGTGGCGTGGTGGCATTCGTTTGCATGGGAAGGCGGCGATCCCTTTGGCGGGCAGACCTTTGTGCGTCCGTGGCACCCGCAGGACGATATGGGCCGCGCCAAGCAAAAAGCCGATGTGGCGTTCGAGATGTTCGACCTGCTGGGCCAGCCGTTCTATTGCTGGCACGACGCGGATATCCGGCCCGAACAGGGCAACTATGCCGACAACCTGTCAACGCTGGAAGAGATCACCGACTATATCGGGACCAAGCAGGAGGCGTCGAAGGCGCGGCTGCTTTGGGGCACGGCCAACCTGTTCTCGCACCGGCGGTTCATGTCGGGGGCGGCGACGAACCCGGACCCGGATGTCTTTGCCTTTGCGGCGGCCACGGTGAAGGGCTGTATCGACGCCACGCAAAAGCTGGGCGGTCAGAACTACGTCCTGTGGGGCGGGCGCGAGGGCTATGAGACGCTGCTGAACACCGATCTGGGGCGCGAGGCCGACAATATGGCGCGGTTCCTGTCGATGGTGGTCGATTACAAACACAAGATCGGCTTTCAGGGTGCGATCCTGCTGGAGCCGAAACCGCAGGAGCCGTCGAAGCACCAGTATGACTACGACGTGGCGACCTGCATCGGCTTTCTGCGCAAATATGGTCTGGAAGGCGAGATCAAGCTGAACCTCGAACAAGGGCACGCGATCCTTGCGGGGCATTCGTTTGAACACGAATTGGCGCTGGCGGCGTCCGAGGGGATGCTGGGGTCGATCGACATGAACCGGAATGACTACCAGTCAGGTTGGGACACGGATCAGTTTCCCAACAACGTGCCGGAGGTGGCGCTGGCCTATTATCACGTGCTCAAGATGGGCGGGTTCACCACCGGCGGCACCAATTTCGACGCCAAGCTGCGGCGGCAGTCGCTGGACGCCGAGGATCTGATCGCCGCCCACATCGGTGGAATGGATGTCTGCGCGCGCGGCCTGAAGGCGGCGGCGGCCATGCTGGAGGATGGCGGGCTGGAGACGGCCCTGGCCGACAGATACGCGGGCTGGGACACGCCGGGCGCCCAGGCCATGCTGGACAGCGATCTGGGGGCCATACAAGATCGGGTGCTGGCCGAGGGGATCAATCCGGAGCCTCGATCCGGGCGGCAAGAGCGGCTGGAGAACTGGGTCAACCGGTTCGTCTGAATCGGGGTGTCCACGCGTGGACAGCTTTTGGTCCGAGTAAAATCAGAGGGTTACAGGGGCGTTTTTACCTTTTGTAAAGGGATGCCCCTGTCCCTTTGGCCCGTCAGACCTGCCAGTTTGCGCCGGTGTCTTCGTCGATCTGGTCTATCCAGACCTCGAACCCGGTCAGGTCGTGACGCCCAAAGCTGTGGACCATGGGCACATCCGCCGCATCACAGCCGCGCGCGACCAGCACGCGGCCAAAGCGGGTGTCGTTGTTGCGCGGGTCGAATGTCCACCACTGGCCGCCCAGATAGACCTCCATCCATGCGGCGAAATCCATCGGGCGGATCGGGTTGGGCAGGCCGATATCGCTGACGTACCCGGTGCAATAGCGCGTGGGAATGTTCAGCGCCCGGCACAGCGCCACCGCCAGATGGGTGAAATCCCGGCAGACGCCGACCCCCTCGTTCAGCGCCTCGACAGCGGTGCGGGTGGGGCGGGAGTGTTCATAGCCAAAGTGGATATGCCCGTGCACAAAGTCGCAGACCGCCTGCACCCGCGCCCAGCCGGGGGGGGTCTGGCCAAACCTGTCCCAGGCAAAATCCGACAGCACGTCGCTTTCGCAATAGCGGCTGGGCAGCAGAAAGCCGAGCTCATCGCTGGGCAGGTGCTCGACCGGGATCTGCGGCGCATCCAGCCCGACCGGATCGGACAGGCCCGCGTCCTGCATGGTGCCATCGGTCGACACGGTCATCTGGCCCGGCGGGGCAACAAGGCGCGAGCACCAGTTGCCGAACACGTCGCGGTATGCCTCGACCGGGACGGCGGGATCGGTGCGCAGCAGGTCGGGCCGTTCCAGATCGCTGGCGCGCGAATAATGAACGTTGAGCAGAAAGATCATCGGCGTCGGTGCCGCCACCTCGAAAGAAATCCGGCATCCTAGTTTGATACGCATGGCGTCACGTCCGATCTGTGGTCGGTCCGGCCTCTGGGTCCCGCCGAGTGGCAGAATGCCCGGGCGCGGTTACGGTGGAGTCATCCAAACACTATTCGGCCCCCGCGAAAAGGCAAAGGGCGCAGATCGTGGGATAATCATCGGATAATGCTGGAAAACTGCGCCTTGAGGTGGCGGGCGCGGGGGGGAAGGGCCGCGTATCGGCTCAGGACTGGCGCTGTGCCGGGATGATTTGTTGCGCGATGCCCGCGAACAACAGGTAGACCGAGGTGACCAACAGCCCCCAGTGCGCCCAGCTGGCCGGATGGAAATTCACCCAGGCCGCCCATCCGGCAAAGATCGTCCATGCCAGCGCCACCGGCAACGACACCGAGCGCCACCGCTCTGTCCGGACCGGGTGGATGAACTTCAGCGGCAGGAACATTGCCACGGCCAGCAGCGTGACCAGCACAAGGATCACCCAGAACCCCGGAGCGATGGCGAACAGCACCAACACCAGCATGTTCCAGCAGCCGGGAAACCCGTGAAAGGAATTATCCGCCGTCTTCATCCGGTTGTCGGCGAAATACATCGCGCTGGAAAAGGTGATGAGGATGATCGCAAACCATCCGGTCCACCCCGGCAACAGGCCGGACTGAAACAGCGCAAAGGCCGGGATAAAGACATAGGTGAGATAGTCGATGATCAGGTCCAGCAGCACCCCGTCAAAGCGCGGCGCATGGGTCTTGACGTCGTATTTGCGCGCCAGCGGCCCGTCGATCCCGTCCACCGCAAAGGCCACCACCAGCCACAGGAACATCAGCGACCACTCTTCCCGCACTGCCGCCAGCATGGCCAACATCGCAAAAACCGCGCCGGTTGCCGTCAGCAGGTGGACGGAGAGGGCACTTGTTTCGGGTTTGATACGTGGCGTCATGAGACCGTCATGGCGCAAATGCGCGAGGGTTGCAATTGTCCCGGCGTGCGGTGTGGCTTGCATCGTGCGGAGGCGGGGGACATATCCTAGGGGTCCGGAGCAAGTCGGAGAGATTTGATGTTCAGAGCATTTGTTTGTTTCATTCTGCTGGCCCTGCCGGCGGGGGCCCAGGAGCCGCGCATCCCGCAAAGCCCTGCCGAGATTTCCCTGAGTTTCGCGCCGCTGGTCAAACAGGCCGCGCCCGGCGTGGTCAATATCTATGCCCGCCGCATCGTCGACGCGCGCAGCCCCTTTGCCGACGATCCGGTCTTTGGCAATCTCTTCCGCGAGTTCCAGTCGCGCCCGCGGGTGCAGAACTCGCTGGGGTCGGGCGTGATCCTGTCGGCGGACGGGATCGTGGTGACGAACTATCATGTTGTCGGGCAGGCGACCGATATCCACGTTGTCCTGAACGACCGGCGCGAATTCGACGCCGAGATCCTGCTGGCGGATGAGGACTCGGATCTTGCCATCATGCGGCTGGCGGGGGCCAGCGACATGCCGCACCTGACGCTGCGCGACAGCGATACGGTCGAGGTCGGCGAACTGGTGCTGGCCATCGGCAACCCCTTTGGCGTGGGGCAAACCGTGTCGTCGGGGATCGTGTCGGGGCTGGCGCGCTCTGGCACCGCCACCGGCAATGCGCGCGGCTATTTCATCCAGACTGACGCGCCGATCAACCCCGGCAACTCTGGCGGGGCGCTGATCGACGTGGCGGGGCGGCTGATCGGGGTGAATACCTCGATCCTGACCCGCTCCGGTGGCTCGAACGGCATCGGCTTTGCCATCCCGTCGGCGTTGGTGGCGCAGTTTCTTGAGCAGGCGCAGGACGGCCACCGCCGGTTTCAACGGCCTTGGGCGGGCATGGTTGGCCAGCCGGTGACCGCAGAACTGTCCGACAGTCTGGGCCTGACGGTGCCGGGCGGCGTGGTGATCGCCGAACTGCGCCCCGGCAGCCCCTTTGACGCGGCGGGTCTGCAAGTGGGCGACGTGGTGGTGCGGGTCGACCGCGCGCCGGTCAACACCCCGGCAGAGATGCTGTTTCGCATGTCGGTGCGCGGCATCGGCCGCGCGGCAGAGGTGATCTATGTCCGGCAAGGTCAGGAAAAGATCGCGCTGGTCGACATGATCGCGCCGCCTGACTCGCCGCCGCGCGACACTGTCGATCTGGGAGAGTTGAACACGCTGCCCGGCCTGCGGGTGGCGCGGGCGAACCCGGCGGTGATCGCGGAACTGGGCCTGCCGCATGACGCCGAGGGCGTGGTGGTGTTGGACCCCGGCCCCTACGGCACACAGGTCGGTCTGCAAACCGGCGACCGGATCGTGGGCATCAACGGTCGCCGGATTGACGCGCCGCGCGATGTTGGCCAGATGCTGCGCGGCGGCGGCGGTCGGGTGCAGATCGAGGTACAGCGCGGCACGCGCCGCCTGCTCTTGCGGTTCCGGGCCTGAACGGTTTGGCCGATCTCTTCGACACAGCGGGCAGCACGCCCGAGACGCAGGCGCGGGCCGACAAGGCCCCGCGCCCTCTGGCCGATCGCCTGCGCCCGCAGACGCTGGACGAGGTGATCGGCCAGCGTCAGGTGCTGGGGCCAGAGGCCCCGCTGGGCGTCATGCTGGCGGCGGGCACGCTGGGATCAATCGTGTTCTGGGGACCGCCCGGGGTGGGCAAGACCACCATCGCGCGGCTGCTGGCCGATGCCACCGACCTGCATTTTGTCCAGATCAGCGCGATCTTTTCCGGCGTGCCGGAACTGCGCAAGGTGTTCGAGGCGGCCAAGCTGCGCCGCCGTACCGGTCAGGGCACGCTGCTGTTCGTCGATGAAATCCACCGCTTCAACAAGGCCCAGCAGGACAGCTTTCTGCCGCATATGGAGGACGGGACAATCCTGCTGGTCGGCGCGACCACGGAAAACCCCTCGTTCGAACTGAACGCCGCCTTGCTCAGCCGCGCGCAGGTGCTGGTGCTGGAACGGTTGGGGACGGACGACCTCGCCGCACTGGTGGCGCGGGCGGAGACCGTGCTGGACCGAACACTGCCGCTGGAGGCGGACGCGCGCGCCGCCTTGCTGGACATGGCGGACGGTGACGGGCGGGCGCTGCTGAACCTTGTCGAACAGGTCACCTCTTGGCGGCTGGACGCGCCGCTGGACGTCAAGGGTCTGAAAACCCGGTTGATGAAACGCGCCGCCGTCTACGACAAATCGGGCGACGGCCACTACAACCTGATCTCGGCGCTGCACAAATCAGTGCGCGGGTCGGACCCCGACGCCGCGCTCTACTGGTACGCGCGCATGCTGGAGGCGGGCGAAGACCCGCGCTACCTCGCCCGCCGCATCACCCGCATGGCGGTCGAGGATATCGGGCTGGCCGATCCGCAGGCGCAGGCGGTCTGCCTGCAAAGCTGGGAAACCTATGAACGCCTCGGCTCTCCCGAGGGCGAACTGGCCATCGCGCAGGCGCTGGTCTACATCGCGCTGGCCCCGAAATCGAACGCCGCCTATGTCGCCTACAAGGCGGCGCGCCGCGCGGCCAAAGAGACCGGCAGCCTGATGCCCCCCAAACATATCCTGAATGCGCCCACGTCGCTGATGAAGGATCAGGGGTATGGCAAGGGCTACGCCTATGACCACGACGCCGAAGACGGGTTCTCCGGTCAGGACTATTTCCCCGACGAGATGGAGCGCGCCGCCTACTACGACCCTGTCGAACGCGGGTTTGAACGTGACCTGCGCAAGCGCGTCGACTATTTCACCCGCCTGCGCGCCCAGCGGACAGAGGACTGACCCCGGGCTTCTTCTTGGTCCAAATACTCCCGGGGGTTTGGGGGCAGCGCCCCCATTCCATCCATCAGGTTGACCCGTGCCAGTCGTGATCAAGCCGCTCCAGCCAATCCCGCAGCAGGCTTTGCACCAGACCGGCCCGTTCGAACATCACCCCATGTCCGGCCGCGTCCAGCACACACAGCGTCGCGCGCGGGAATTGCGGCAGCAGGTCCATCGCATCCAGATAGCCCGAGATACTGTCCTGACGCCCCGCGATGATCAGGCTGGGACCGTCGCACACCGCCGACTCTCCGCGCCGATGAAAGCTGAAGTCAAAGGCGTCGAAGACCCGCGCGTCCTGTTCCGCATCGAACAGGGCTTTGGCGGGCACTGAGACCCGCCGCGCCGTGTCCAACAGGTCCCGGCGTTGAACCACCATGAAATTGTCAAAACGCCAGACCTCATCGTCGGTCAGTTCCGCCCGCATCGACGGGTCCGCCTGCATGACTTGATGAGCGGGCAGGCGGGCCGGGTCCGTGCCGGGATTTCCGCCGGGAACGATCAGCGCCACCCCGGCGATTTGCGTGGGCCGCACATGCACCATCCCGCGCGCGATATAGCTGCCGCGCGACAACCCGATGACACCAAAGCGTTGGCCGGGCAAAACTGCGTCCGCAAACGCCAGAACCGACGCCAACAGGTCATCCTGACTGGCGATTTCGGGCCGCGGCGGGCTTTGGCCATGACCGGGCATGTCGGGATAGATCCTTTGCCAGCCGTCCAGCCCGTCGAAAACCGGCTCTACCGCCTCCATCATGTAGCGATGATCCAGTGACACGCCGTGCAGGATGATCAGCGGTTTGCCGGTTCCGACGGTGATATGATGCAGCATGAGTTATCCTTCGGCGGTGATGGGGCGTGAGGCCGGGTCAGACTACCATGAAACGGCGTCATTCGCTGGTCTGCCGATCCCGCAGGCCGCTTGACTTCCGCATCCCGCACCGCCATGTCCGCGCGCATGACACCCATTCTGCAAGTCGCCCTTGGCGGCGCTCTTGGCGCATCCGCCCGCTACATGACCGGGATCGCGACCGCGCGCCTGCTGGGCAAGGGGTTTCCCTGGGGCACGTTGACGGTGAATATCCTTGGGTCTTTCCTCATGGGGGTGCTCGTCGTGGCGCTGCTGCATTTTAATGCCAACCGTTTTGCGCCGCTCCTGATGACTGGCGTTTTGGGCGGTTTCACCACTTTTTCGGCCTTCTCGCTGGACGCGGTCACGCTGTATGAGCGGGGACAGGTCGGGGTTGCGGCGGGCTATGTTGCGGCGTCTGTTGTTCTGTCCATCGCCGCCCTGATGGCCGGTTTGATCCTTGCAAGGAGTGTCACCACATGAGCCGTGTTCAGACCGTGACCGTAGGGCCGGGCGACGGTGATCAGCGCCTTGACCGTTGGTTCAAACGTCATTTTCCGCATGTCGCCCAAGGCCGCATCGAAAAGATGTGCCGCAAGGGAGAATTGCGCGTCGATGGCGCGCGGGCCAAGGCCTCGACCCGGGTCGAAGTTGGCCAGCAGGTGCGCATCCCGCCGCTGCCCGAACCGGGTGAGGTCGAAAGCGCCCCGGTCAAACCCAAAGTGTCCGATCAGGATGCCGAGCTGATCCAGTCCTGCGTGATCTACCGCGACGACCACCTGATCGCCATCAACAAGCCGCCCGGTCTGGCGACGCAGGGCGGCAGCAAGCAGACCCGCCACGTCGATGGACTGTCAGAGGCGCTGAAGTTCGGCTACGACGAAAAACCGCGCCTTGTGCACCGGCTGGACAAGGACACTTCGGGCGTGCTGGTGCTGGCCCGCACGCGAGAAGCGGCCAAGGCGCTGACCGACGCGATCCGGCACAAGCTGACGCGCAAGATCTACTGGGCGCTCGTCGCCGGTGTGCCGGTGCCCTATCTGGGCGAGATTCGCTATGGCCTTGTCAAGGCACCGGGTCACGGCCATCACGGCGAGGGCGAAAAGATGCTTTGCGTCCACCCGCGCGACATGAACGCGACCGAGGGGGCCAAGCGGGCGCATACGCTGTATGCGACGCTCTACCGGGTCGCGGGCCGCGCGTCGTGGGTCGCACTGGAGCCGATCACGGGGCGCACGCACCAATTGCGCGCGCATATGGCAGAGATCGGGCACCCGATCATCGGTGACGGCAAGTACGGTGGCTCGGGTCAGGAGAACCTTGGCGACGGCTGGGGCGCGCAACTGGGCGGGGACATCTCGCGCAAGCTGCACCTGCACGCGCGGTCGATGCGGTTCGAACATCCCTTCACCGGCAAGCCGCTGGCCCTGACGGCCAAGTTGCCCAGCCATATGGCGCACAGCTGGGACACGCTGGGCTGGGAAGAAAGCTTTGCCGCCGACGACCCCTTTGAGGAATTGCAATGACCCTGCGGCTGGTGATCTTTGACGTCGACGGCACGCTGGTCGACAGTCAGGGCGATATTCTGGGGGCGATGAGCGCGGCCTTTGCCTCTGAAGGGCTGAACCGGCCCGCGCGCGAAGAGATTCTTGCCATTGTCGGCCTGTCCTTGCCGCAGGCGTTTTCCGCGCTGGCGCCGGAAATGGGTCCGGTGCAACGCACGCGGCTGGTCGAGACCTACAAAGAGGCCTACGCCGATCTGCGGATGAAGGGCGGGCCCGAAGCCTCGCCTTTGTATCCCGGCATCCCCGCCCTGCTGGACACTCTGTCCGCCCGCGATGACGTGTTGCTGGGGATCGCCACGGGCAAATCGCGGCGCGGGCTGACGGCGCTGTTGGAAAGCCACGGGCTGACGCAGCGTTTTGTCACCCGGCAATGCGCCGATGACAACCCGTCAAAACCGCATCCCGCGATGCTGTTCACCGCAATCGACGAGGCCGGGGTTGAGGCCGAGCACGCGGTGATGATCGGCGACACCAGCTATGACATGGAAATGGCGCGCGCCGCGGGGATCGCGCGGATCGGCGTGACATGGGGCTATCACCCGCGTGAGGCACTGGCCGATGCACAACAGATCGTCGATGACGCGGCGGCGCTGGGTCGGGCCATCGAGACGATGCTGGGAGAGATGCCATGAGCGAATGGGCCCCGAAACGGTTTTGGCAAAATGCCGAGGTCGCGGACGCCGAGGCGGGCTATGCGGTCACGCTGGACGGGCGCGGGGTCAAGACCCCGGCCAAGACGCCGCTGGTGGTGCCGACAGAGGCGCTGGCGCGCGAGATCGCCGCCGAATGGGCCGCGCAGGAAGAGCGCGTGAACCCGAACACCATGCCCTTTACCCGCATGGCCAATTCCGCGCTGGACAAGGTCGCGCCGCAGCACGCTGCCGTGGCGGATATGCTGGCCGCCTATGGCGACAGCGATCTGCTGTGTTACCGCGCCGACACCCCCGAGGGGCTGGTGAACCGCCAGCAACAGGGCTGGGACCCGCTGCTGGACTGGGCAGAGGCGTCCTTTGACGCGCGGCTGATGCCGGTGGTGGGCGTCATGTATCACCCGCAGGACCCTGCCGCGCTGGCGCGGTTGACGGCTCAGGTGCATGGCCAGTCATCCTTTGCGCTGGCCGCCTTTCATGACCTTGTGTCCATGTCGGGATCACTGGTGCTGGCGCTGGCGGTGATAAAGGGCGCATGTGACCCGGCAGAGGCCTGGGCGCTGTCGCGGATCGACGAGACATGGCAAGAAGAGCAGTGGGGCGTCGATGAAGACGCGGCAAAACTTGCCCAAAGAAAACGCGGTGAGTTTCTGCACGCTGCGGTTTTCCATTCCTTGTCGGACGGTTAGACTGTGTTTGTGCGGCAGGCTGCCTGCACGTCTGTTTGGCATCCTTGCTTGACCTTTGGGCGGGAATTCGCCCAAATTGTGCCAGCATGAGGGGTGGCGGAGCAAGGACCCCTCTGGTTTGGTGTGCCCGGTCTGGTGTGCCGGTTGGTAGGAAGCGAATCCAAGGATATAGAACGGCATGCTGAGGGTACTACTTTGCGCGGCGACCTTGCTGGCCTGTGCCGCTGGCGCGGCCTCGGCTGGCACGTTGGAGGATGTCCGCCAGCGTGAAAAACTGCATTGCGGCGTCAATGCGGGTCTGATCGGGTTCGCCTCTCTGGATTCACGCAACGAATGGACCGGCTTTGACGTCGATCTTTGTCGCGCGCTGGCAGCGGCGGTGCTGGGCGATCCGACGGCGGTGAGTTTCGTCGAAACCACAAACGCCACGCGCTTTCCCCTGCTGTTGTCGGGCGAACTGGATGTTCTGGTGCGCAACACGACGTGGAGCTTTGCAACCGATGTCGGGCTGAAGCTCGATTTTGCGGGCATCAACTATTACGACGGGCAGCGGTTCATGGTGCCCAAGGCGATGGGCGTGTCCTCGGGGACCGAGTTGAACGGCAGGCGCATCTGCCTGCAACCCGACGCCAAGACCAAGATGAATCTCGACGAGTATTTCGCCCGCAACAACAGCACCTATGAGCGCGTCGAGGTCGACAGTCTGGCGCAGGCGCAAACGCTCTACCTTGAAGGCGAATGTGAGGTCTTTACCGCTGACGCCTCTTCGCTGGCGGCGATCCGGGCGACCTTTAAGGCACCGGGGGACCATCTGCTGCTGGGTGACGTGATCTCGAAAGAGCCATTGGGTCCGGTCGTGCGCCAAGGCGACGACGACTGGGCCGATTTGGTGCGCTGGGTCCTGAACGCGCTGATCTCGGCGGAGGAACTGGGGGTGACCTCGGTCAATATCGACGAGATGCGGGAAAGCACCGGCAACCCCGAAGTCGCGCGCCTGCTGGGCACTGAGGGACGGATGGGCGAGATGCTGGGTCTGGATCCACAATGGGCCGTTCGGGCGATCCGGGCGGGGGGCAACTATGGCGAGATCTTTGCCCGTAACATCGGTGAGACGACGCCGATCGGCCTGTCACGCGGGCTGAACCTGCAGTGGACCAATGGCGGGTTGCTGTATAGCCCGCCGTTTCGCTGAGACCGGCGCGCGCGCGTCAGGCCGGGGAGGGGGCGCTGCCCCCGTCGCCCTTTGGGCGACCCCCCCGGAGGTATTTTACCCAAGAAGAAGCCCAGGGGTCAGTCCGTCAGGTCGCGCGGCACGATAAAGGCGCGGGCGTCGCCTGTGCCGGGCATCAGGGCTTTCCAATCGTCGATGTCGAAACGGGCCACCAGTGTGGCGCAGGTGGGATAGGCGTCAAAGCGCGGATGGTCCGGAGCGGTGCGGACAAGCGCCTCTGCCAAGCCCGCGATGCCGGGGTTGTGGGCCAGCATCATTACCGAATTGCCCTGAGCGGATTGCAGCACGTCCAGCATCGTTTCGGGCGCGGCGTGATACAGCGCGCGTTCATACCGCGTGGGCGCGGGGGTGCCCAGCAGGGCGAGCGTTTCGCGGGTGCGGGTCGCGGTTGAGCACAGCACCTCGTCCGGCAGGTAGCCGTGGTCCCGCAGCCAGTTGCCGATGGCTGGCGCGGCACGTCGGCCCCGTGCGTTCAGCGGGCGGTCGTGGTCGGGACGATCGAAACCCCAGTCGGACTTTGCGTGGCGGATCAGGATGAGCTGTTTCACGGGGCGGCATCTCCGAGGAAGGCGCGCATGTGGAAGGCAGATTGTTCCGGGCGGCGCGAAAAGCCCCGCGCCACCGGGCAGGCGCGGCGCACGAGGCAGCCTGCCGTGCGGCAGGGTGCGCCTGCCTCACTTGCGATATGCGCCTTGCAGCGGGCCACATCATAGGTTTGATCGGCGGCCAGCGCGCCCACGGGACAGGCGGTCTCACAGGGGCGCGGACAGGGCGCACAGGGTTTGGAGTCCGGCGTTGTCGGCAGCGGCAGGCGAGCGGGCAGGGCGACCGCCGCGCGGTAGCTGATGAACAGGCCCGCCGCGTCATGGACCAGCATGCCGACAGGCGAGGACCAGGCTCGGCCAGAGGTCAGCGCCCATGCGAGAAAGGGCGCGTAGGGAGGGCCGTCGGAGGGGAAGATCGCCGTACCGCCCCAATCGGTGGCCAAGGCGGAGACAACCCGCTTTGACCAGCGGTCAAGCGGGTCGCGCCCACCGTCGAGGTATTCCGGGCTAAAGGCGAACAGCGGCCAGAAGCCGGGTTCGTCCGGGCCGAGCAGCAGCAGCGTGCCGGTGCCCTCGGGCGCGCCGTCGTCCACACCGGGATGAAGCGCGCCGCGCACCCGCAGGCCTGCGCAAGCTGCGGACTGATCGGCCTCGCGCAGCCCGGTTGGGATCATTCCGTCAACGGCGGGCGGTTGTCAGAGCGGATCATCGAGCCAGAGCCATGTTCGGTGAAGAGTTCCAGCAGGCAGGCATTTTGCACGCGCCCGTCGATGATGACCACGGCCCGCACGCCTTCGTCGATGGCCTTGAGCGCGGTTTCTGTCTTGGGGATCATGCCGCCCGCAATGACGCCTTCGTCCGTCAGGCGGCGCACGTCCTCGGGCGTGAGCGCGGTCAGCACGGTGCCGTCTGGTCCCTTGACGCCCTGCACATCGGTGAGCAGCAGCAGGCGGTCGGCCTTGAGCGCGCCTGCGATGGCCCCTGCGGCGGTGTCGCCGTTCACGTTGTAGGTCTCTGTGACTTCGGTGCCGGTGCCGACGGGGGCCACAACCGGGATGATGCCCGCCTTAAACAGATCGCGCAGGACCTGTACGTTCATCTCGATGGGGCGACCGACAAAGCCCAGTTCGGGATCGTCCGGTTCACAAACCATCAGGTCGTCGTCCTTGCCGGACAGGCCGACAGCGCGGCCGCCTTCGTCCATGATCGCCTGAACGATGCGCTTGTTGACGAGGCCGGTCAGGACCATTTCGACCACCTCGACGGTGGCCTTGTCGGTCACGCGTTTGCCGCGGACAAACCGGCTTTCGATGCCCAGACGTTTCAACAGATCGTTGATCATCGGACCGCCGCCGTGGACCACAATCGGGTTCACGCCGACCTGACGCATCAGCACGATGTCGCGGGCGAAGGCGGCCATGGCCTCATCGTCGCCCATGGCGTTGCCGCCGAATTTCACCACCACGATCGCGCCGGTGTAGCGCTGTAGGTAGGGCAGGGCCTCGGAGAGGGTCCGGGCGGTGGCGATCCAGTCTCTGTTCATGTTCTGTTGTCTCATCTCGGGTCTTTCACGGAGCGGGCAAGGGCAGAATGCCCGCTTGTCGCGTGGAAGACCAGAGGCCGTGGCGCTCAGGCGAGAGAGGCGATGATCGCGCGCAGGCTGGCGATGCCCTCACCCTTGTCGCTGCTGGTCACCACGATCTCGGGGTAGGCGGCGGGATGTTTGGACAGGCGGTCGCGCACCTGTGCGAGGTTCTTTTGCTGTTCCTCTGCCTTGACCTTGTCCGCCTTGGTCAGAACCACCTGAAAGGTGACGGCAGAGCGGTCCAGCAAGGTCATGATCTCATCGTCCACGTCTTTGATCCCGTGACGGAAATCGACCAGCACAAAGGCGCGGCGCAGGCTGACGCGGCCCGCAAGGTAGGATTTCAGCAGCGCCTGCCACTTGGCCACCACGGCAACCGGCGCATTGGCAAAACCATAGCCCGGAAGGTCGACCAGGTAGCGTTCACTGCCCAGCGTGAAATAGTTGATTTCCTGCGTGCGGCCCGGGGTGTTGGACGCGCGGGCCAGCCCCTTGCGCCCGGTGAGTGCGTTGATCAGGCTGGATTTACCAACATTCGACCGCCCGGCAAAGCAGACCTCTGCGCGGTCATCGGGGGGCAGGCCATCCATGGCGACGACACCTTTGAGGAAATCGACGTCGCCGACGAACAATTTGCGCGCGGCCTCGCGGGTTTCGTCATCGGGCTCTTCGGCCAGGGGAAAGGACAGTTGCATCAGAGTACCTCGATACTGTCGCCGGTGGCGATCCGGCCGCCGCGCAGAACCTCTGCCCGGACCGAAAAGTCGCGGTGGTCCCAGCTGTCGAGCGCGCCAAGCACATTTGTATCACGCGCGCCGGTGTCCGGGTTGTTATGGGTCGCAAGGCATCTGTCGGTGCGCTCACGCGGGATCAGGACGGCCTCGCCAATGCGGATTTCTCGGTCGATCCAGTCGAATTCTTCCCAAGGCGCGCCGCCGTCGAACCAGAGGTTGCCGCGCCAGCGGTGGATCGACAGCGGATGACCGACCCGCTGTTCCACCGCGCGGTGCGAGGACAGGTTGCACAGGGTGATCGACGGAAAGTCGCTGTCGGTAAAGCCGCGCTGTTGACCCCGGACCACACGGACCGATTGCGCCCGGTTCTCGGGGACAAAACCCTTTCCCCAGTCGATCAGCCTGTCGCCTTCGGTGTCGGGATGAAATGTCAGATCGTCGCGATCCGGGTGGCTCAGCGTGACCTGTGCCGTGGCTTCATCAAGGCGCGCCGTGATCGCGGCCAGCGCGGGTGCCTTGGAGCCGCGCGAGAAGTGCTGGCAAGGCACCCATTCCCGGCCGTCCGCCTGAGATTGCTCATGCGCGACGGCCCAGTGGCGATCCCAAGGCAGCGTCTGCCCCTCGGTCAAGGTGACCGCTTCCAGTTCTTCCCGACCGTGGCTTTTGACCGGAAAGCGCCAGATCGCGGTCAGTTGCCGGGTCATTTCTTGACCTGCTCCTTGTCCTTCTTCTTCACGCTGGCCTTGATGTTGCCCATGATGTCCGGCGAATAGCCGTGGCTGCGCATGATCAGGTACTGCTGCGTAAAGGTGATCACGTTGTTGGTGATCCAGTAGACAACCAGACCGCTGGCAAAACCGCCCAGCATGAACATGAACACCCATGGCATCCATGCAAAGATCATCTGTTGCGTCGGATCGGTGGGGGCCGGGTTCAGCTTTTGCTGCAACCACATCGAGATGCCCAGCAGCAGCGGCAGGATACCGATAAAGACCAGCGCAAGGATCGACTGCGGATCGGGTGCGCCCCAGGGCAGCAGGCCGAAGAGGTTGTAGATCGAGGTCGGATCAGGCGCGGACAGGTCGTTGAACGGGCCAAAGAAGTTCGCGTGCCGCAGTTCCAGCGTGACGAAGATCACCTTGTAGAGGCTGAAAAAAATCGGGATCTGCAGGAGGATTGGCAAGCAGCCCGCGGCCGGGTTCACCTTTTCCTTCTTGTAGAGACCCATCATCTCTTTCTGGAGCTTTTCGCGGTCGTCGCCCGCGCGCTCCTTGATCTTTTCCATCTCCGGCTGGAGTTCTTTCATCTTGGCCATCGAGGCGTAGGATTTATACGCCAGCGGGAAAAGGACCGCCTTCAGCAGCAGGGTCAGGGCGATGATGGCCAGACCCATGTTGCCGATGTGCAGGTTCAGCCAGTGCAGCACCGCAAAGATCGGCTTGGTCAGGAAAAAGAACCAGCCCCAGTCGATGGAGTCGAGAAAACGGTCGATGCCGGCCTTCTGATAGGCGCGGATGGTTTCCCATTCCTTGGCACCTGCAAACAGCTTGGAACTGACTTCACGGGTCTCACCCGGGGCCAGCTGAACGGTCGGCAGCACGGCCTCTGTCTGATAGATGTCGCGGCGGGCGTCGTATTTCACCACCGATTTGAACGGCGTGCCCGCGTCGGGGATCAGCGCCGCCATCCAGTAGTGATCCGTGAACCCGATCCAGCCGGTATCCTGCACACGCTGAACCGTGGCCTGCGTGCCCTCGGCGGGGACAACTTCGAGATCGGGGATCTTTTTGTACTTGGTCTGTTCAAGGATGCCATCCGACATCTGCAACGCGCCTTCGAACAGCACGAAGAAGTTCTTGAGGTCACCGGGTTCGCCGTGGCGGGCCAGCACGCCATAGGGCGCCAGCGACACCGTCGCGTCACCGGCGTTTTCCACCGTTTGAGTGATCGAGAACATAAAGTCCTCATCGATCGTGATCGTCCGGCGGAACACAAGGCCCGCGGGGCTGTCCCAACGCAGGGTCACAGGAGAGCCGGTGCCAAGGGTCGTGCCGGACTCGACCGTCCATGCGGTGTTTGCGCTGGGGACATCCTCGAACGCCAGCCCGTTGCCGGGTGCCCAGCCGAAGAGGGCATAATAAGGATTGGTGCTGCCAACCGGGTCAAGCAACTGGACGATGGGCGACTCGGGGCTCAATTCCTGGCGGTAGTCCTTGAGCCGCAGGTCGTCGATGCGCCCGCCGGTCAGAGAGATCGACCCTTCAAGCCGGGCAGCGTCCAGCGGCAGGCGCGGCGCCTCTGTCGTGTCGGCACTGGCGGCGGCAGGATCTTTTGCGACCGGGGTCGATCCTGCGACGGGCGCGGCGCGCGGGGCCGTGGCAACGCCATCGGGGGACAGCGGCGTGTCGGTTTCTGTCGCGACCGGCGCGTTGGGATCCTCCACCGGCTCCGGCGGCGGAAACAAGAGGAACCATACAAGGATCACAACCATGCTGAGCGCTGTCGCGAGAAGCAGGTTCTTGTTCTGATCGTCCATGAGGGCGGCCACCTATCCGTTGAAAGTCACCGCTGGGTTCAAACGGTCCGCGCTGCAAAGGTCAAGCGGAATCCCCCTGTCAGGGGCGGTGTGGCGCAGGTGCGCCGACGGAAAAGTTGGCCAACATGCGGGACGGGCGTGGTCCGACACATAAAACAGTGACTTTGTGGCCGCTACAGAGTCAGGCGGTGCCGCGACCGAGCCTTTGTGCTTCGGCGATGCGGGTCTCGTGATCATGCGCCCAGTCGACCAGATTGTCGGCGGGCATCGGTCGGGCAATGCCAAAGCCCTGAACGTGATCGCAGCCGAGTTGCGACAACAGCGCGTGTTCACCGACGCTCTCTACGCCCTCGGCGATGGTTTCCAGCCCCAGCCGGTCGGCCATGCCGAGGACCGCCGCCAACATGCGATGCTGTTCCTCGTCGCGGTCGACGCGGGTGACAAAGCTGCGGTCGATTTTCAGCCGGTGCACCTTGAACCGGCGCAGTGAGGTGATCGAAGCATGCCCGGTGCCAAAGTCATCAAGATCGATGTGGCACCCGATCCGGCCCAGTTCGACGATGTTGCGGGCCACTATCCCCTCTGGTGCGCCGGCGATCACGGTTTCCAGAACCTCGATCCCCAGCCGTTCAGCAGTCAGGCCAAAGCGGTCCAGCTCCCACTGGATACGCTCGACCAGTCGGGGGTCGCGCAGTTCCGGATCGGAAAAGTTCACACTGACGCGCGGGATGTCGAGACCGGACTGGTCCCAACTCCGCAGGGCGGTCAGCGAGTGCTGCAGGATGACCTCGCTGAGGTGGGTCATTCGTCCAGCATCCTCCAGCACCCGCAGGAACTGCGCGGGGGGAACGATGCCGCGTTCGGGATGTATCCACCGCGCCAACGCCTCAACCCCGCTGATCGCCCCGGTCGAGGTGCAGATCTGTGGCTGGAACCACGGCTGGATCTGGCCATTGGACAGGGCGCGGTCGACCTCATTGCGCAAGGTCTTTTGTTCGATATGCGTCTGGCGCATGTTCTCGGACCAGGCGCGGATGGTTGAGGGGCCCTTGGCGGTGGCATCGTCCAGCGCAATCTGGGCTGCCTCAAGCAGCTGCTTTCCCGTCGCCTCTTTCCTGAGCCGCAGACTGCCGCAAAACCCGAAAGAGGCAGAGAGGTAGCGCATGGTCTCATCGACAGACGTGGGTTCCTCTACGGCGTTCTGAAGGCGTCCGGCGAGTTGCAGCAACGCCTCCAGATCCAGACGCAGCGACGGCGCAAACAGAACCAGAAAGCGGTTCTCGCCAAATCGGACTGCCTCGTCGTCGCGGCGCAGCGTCTTGCGCAAACGGCCCAGCGTCAGTTCCCGCAGGTTGTCGACTGTCGAATCGTCCGCATGCCGGGCAATCTCTTCGAGACCGTCGATTTCTATCAACATACAGGCGGTGGCAAGATTGGCGGTCTGGGCCCGATCCAGTGCCTGCTGCACCAGCCGGGCGGCTGCGATGGAATCAACGATATCCGCATGATCGCCGTGGGGCCGGTCAGATGCCGCGCTGCCGGGCAATCCGGCCAACAGAAAGAGCACCGGCGTCCCAAGCGCCACGAACAGTAACAGCGTTTCCCCCCCTAGCCAAAAAGCCGCAAGTGCAGAGGCCGGAAGAAATGCCAGCGCCTGTGGCCCCTGGAAACCGCGCCGCACCGAGGTGCGCAATCTGGTTGGAAGCGCGCGAAGTGACGCAAACATGCCCGTATCCTTGCTCTTCATAAGAGGGACACTAGGCCACGTCGGTAACTCGAAACTTAACGCCGACGGCAGTTTTTCACGTTTTGGGCGAAACCTTGTCACGCATAAGGCCCGCAAAATCGAAAAGCGCGGGGTCCAGCATGTGCGAGGGGCGGACATTCATCAGTGATCGGAACATGACCTGCCGCCGCCCGGGAGAGTTTTTCTCCCATCCGTCAAGGATTTGCTTGACCTGTTGCCGTTGCAGGCCGTCCTGCGACCCGCACAGGTCGCACGGAATGATCGGATAGTTCATCGCCCGCGCGAATCGGTCACAATCGACCTCGGCCACATGGGCCAGTGGGCGGTAGACAAAGAGATCGCCCTCTTCGTTGACCAGTTTCGGCGGCATCGTCGCCAGCCGACCGCCGTGGAAAAGGTTCATGAAAAAGGTTTCCAGAATGTCGTCACGGTGATGGCCAAGCACCACTGCCGAACAACCCTCTTCGCGGGCGACCCGGTACAAGTTGCCCCGGCGCAGACGCGAGCAAAGCGCACAGAACGTCCGACCCTGCGGGACCTTGTCGACGACGATGGAATAGGTGTCCTGATACTCAATCCGGTGCGGGACACCCATCTTTTCCAGAAATTCCGGCAAGACGGTTGCGGGAAAACCCGGTTGCCCCTGATCAAGGTTGCAGGCCAGCAGATCGACCGGCAGCAGGCCGCGCCACTTCAGCTCATGCAGGATGGCAAGCAGGGTGTAACTGTCCTTGCCGCCGGACAGGCAGACCAGCCATCTGGCCCCCTCTTCGACCATGCCATACTGCTCCACCGCCTCGCGCACGTTCTGCACGATCCGCTTGCGGAGCTTTTTGAACTCGGTGGATTTGGGCGCTCCGTAAAAGAGCGGGTGAATGTCGTCGGCATCGTCCAGCATGGGCTGCACATAGCGGCAAGGCGGTGCCGTGGCAACGGCGGCGACGGGGCAGGCTGTACGCCCGCCCCGTGCCATCAGCGCAGGCTGTTCAACATCGCGGCACCGGTCGACGGCATCGCCGGGCTGGCGGGAATGGCGCCGATGTCGCGGCGCAGATGATCGCTCAGCGGGAGATCGGTCGGCGGGCCGTGGTTTGCCGGGCCCGCACGAAACAGGCCAGACAGTGCAGAAAGGAACGCGGGGCGCGGGGCGGCCGCCGCAGGGAGGAAGAGGGTATCGAAACGTGTCATATCTTTCGCCCGGACAGAGTCCGGCCTTTCAATTCGGGCGAGACAGCGCGGCATGGCCCACGACAAAGCAGGCAGGGACGCGCCGTCCCGAAATCAGGATAAAACTGGAGAAAACTGGGGTGTCAGGCCAAAGAGCGCTTTACCCGCGCAGGTCACCACAGAGGCAAACGACCCGGACATGGGTGAGCGATCGAATCATCATCATGTTTGCCTCCTTTGCTGCGGGTTGAACCTGCGGCAGGTCATACATGATTCTCTGCCACAAACCTAGCATTCGAAGGGTAGGGAAAACCGCCAGTTGGTGCTGGCTCAGTCGGGCACGTTGTCGATGCCCGATCCGCCCCATGGGTGGCATCGACCGATGCGCCGGGCCGCCAGCCAGCTGCCTTTGAGTGCGCCATGTTTTTCCAGCGCTTCTAGAGCATAGACCGAACAGGTGGGGTGATAGCGGCAGCCATGGCCGACCCAGGGGCTGAACAGCAGCCGGTAGCCGCGGACGGGCAGGGCGACGATATGGGCCAGCGGGGTCATGACTGGGGGCCGTGGATCTTGCGCAGGGCGCGGCGCAGATCGGTCTGGAGCGCGGCAAAATCGCGCCACGCGGTCTTTTCGGCGCGCCCGATCAGGACGTAATCCCAGCCCTCGACGCCCATGTCGGGCAGGATCAGGCGTGCGATTTCGCGCAGCCGGCGCTTGGCGCGGTTGCGGGCGACGGCGTTGCCGACCTTTTTCGAGCAGGTAAAGCCGACGCGGATGCCCGTCGCCTCGCCCGGCGCGCGTTCGCGGCCTTGCAGCAGAAAACCCTCACAGGGCACGCGGCGGGCGCGGGCGGCGCGCAGGAAATCGGCGCGCTTGCTGAGAACGGTCAACGTCAAAAAGGCCGCCTCGGATTGCTCCGGGGCGGCTTTTGCGGTGGTCACGTCCCGCTCCGCTGCGTCAGGCGTGAGGCTCAGGCGCTCAGGCTCTTACGGCCGCGCAGGCGGCGTGCGTTCAGGATCTTGCGACCTGCTTTGGTGGCCATACGGGCACGAAACCCGTGGCGACGCTTGCGGACGAGGTTGGACGGCTGAAAAGTGCGTTTCATCGCGGCTACTCCGGTTCATTGCCCCAGAGCGACTCGGGGACAGGAAATTCGAAGCCCTGCCTATAGGGGGGCAAAAGGCATCTGTCAAACGGGTGTCATGCTTTTTCGCCCGCATCGCGCAGAGGGGCCCAAAAAACATGCCCACGCGTGGACAGTGCGGCGGCCACGCAGATTCAACGGCTTACAGAGGCGTTTTTACCCTTTCTTCACCTTTGCGCGGCCCGGTCAAGTCGCCGACCCGCGTCAAATCACCCGGATCATCCGCCCGCTTTGCAACAAACCACCCGCGTCACGGGGTGGGAAATGTTTCACTCTGGCCTTTGCGGGCCGGATTTCTCACGTTTGGCATGACCCGGGATCAAGCGCCCGTGAACCCCCTGTTGCCGGGACCATCCGCGCCGCATGTTTTATGCCAGCAGACCCCGACAAAGGCCCACGACAACATGAGTGACATGACCCAGACCCCGCATCGCCCGACCGGCCTGAAACGCCACCTGCCCCTGATCGCCATCGGCGTCGCCGCCTTGGCCGGGTATTTCGCGCTGGGCGATGTGCTGAGCTTTCAGACGCTGGCCGATAACCGCGAGGCGCTGCTGGCGTTCCGCGACACACACTATATCGCGACGCTGACGGTGTTCCTGTTGGTCTATGTGGCCATCGTGGCCTTTTCGCTGCCGGGCGCGACCATCGCCACACTGACCGGCGGCTTTCTCTTTGCCACCTTTCCGGGCAGCCTGTTCAACATCATTGCCGCGACAGCCGGGGCGACCGCCATCTTTCTGGCGGCGCGCTGGGGGCTGGGCGCAAAGCTGGGTGAGCGGCTGGAAACTTCACAAGGCATGGTGAAGAAGATCAAGGAGGGCATCGACGAGAATCAATGGTCAATGCTGTTCCTGATCCGTCTGGTTCCGGCGGTGCCGTTCTTTATCGCCAATCTGGTCCCGGCCTTTCTGGAGGTGCCGCTGCACCGCTTTGTCATCTCGACCTTTCTGGGCATCATTCCGGGCACGGTGGTCTATACCTCTGTCGGGGCCGGTCTGGGCGAGGTGTTCGAACGGGGTGAGACCCCGGACCTGAGCATCATCTTTGAGCCGCATATCATCGGCCCGATCCTTGGCCTTGCGGCGCTGTCGGCCCTGCCGATCCTGATCAAGGCCATTCGCGGCAAGAAGGGGCTTTGATCATGGAAAACCTGACCTGTGATCTGCTGATCCTTGGCGCTGGCTCGGGCGGCCTGTCTGTCGCGGCGGGGGCCAGCCAGATGGGGGCCGATGTGATCCTGCTGGAGGGTCACAAGATGGGCGGCGATTGCCTGAACTATGGCTGTGTGCCGTCCAAGGCGCTGATTGCCAGCGCCAAGACCGCCTATGCGATGGGCCATGCAGAGGTCTACGGCGTCGCGGATGCCGTCCCGCAGGTGGATTACGCCGCAGCACAGGCCCATGTGGCCGACGTGATCGCACAGATCGAACCGGTCGACAGTCAGGAACGGTTTGAGGGGTTCGGCGTGCGGGTGATCCGCGAATACGGTCGCTTTACCTCGGATCGTGTGGTCGAGGCGGGCGGCTATCGCATCACCGCGCGGCGGATCGTGATTGCCACGGGCTCGTCGCCGCTGGTGCCGCCGATCCCCGGTCTGGACGCCGTGCCCTATCTGACCAATGAAACGCTGTGGGAGCTGCGTGAGCGGCCCGACCATCTGCTGATCATCGGCGGCGGTCCTATCGGCATGGAGATGGCGCAGGCGCACCGGCGGCTGGGGTCACAGGTGACGGTGATCGAAGGGGCCAAGGCGCTGGGCAAGGACGACCCGGAACTGGCGGAAATCGTGCTGGATCAATTGCGCGCCGAGGGCATCGAGATCGCCGAAGAGGCGCTGGCGCAGGAGGTGCGCGGCCAAGCGGGCGCAATCGAGGTCGAAACCAAGGACGGGCGCGTTTTCAAAGGCTCTCACCTGCTGGTGGCCGTGGGGCGCAAGGCCAATCTGGATAAGTTGAATCTGGAGGTGGCGAGGGTTGAGCCGACCAAGTCGGGCGTCAAGGTGGACGACAGCCTGAAGACCACCAACCGGCGCGTCTATGCCATTGGCGACGCGGCGGGCGGCCTGCAATTCACCCATGTGGCGGGCTATCATGCCGGGATTGTCATCCGCTCTGCGCTATTCGGCCTGCCCGCCAAGACCAAGACCGCGCATATCCCCTGGGCCACCTATACCCAGCCGGAACTGGCGCAGGTCGGACTGACAGAGGCGCAGGCGCGCGAGGAACATGGTGATCGGCTAGAGGTGGCGCGCTTTCACTACCACCACAACGACCGCGCCATCGCAGAGCGCAAGACCAAGGGTCTGATCAAGCTGATGGTGGTCAAGGGCAGGCCGGTGGGCGTGTCCATTGCCGGTCATCAGGCGGGGGAATTGATCAACCTGTGGTCGCTTGTCATCGCCAACGGGTTGAAGATCAGCGCGGTTTCCAACATGGTTTCGCCTTATCCGACGATTGGAGAGATTAACAAACGCGTCGCGGGTGCCTATTTCTCTCCGAAGTTGTTTGAGAACGACACCGTCAAGAAAGTGGTCCGGCTGGTCCAGCGCTGGCTGCCCTGAATGCGATAACGCCTCATGCTCAATACCCTTTCCGGCCGATTCCTGATCCTGACCGTCATCTTCGTGATGATGGCCGAAGTGCTGATTTTCATGCCGTCGGTGGCGCGCTTCCGCGAGGATTACCTGCTGGCGCGGCTGGAACGGGCGCAGATCGCCTCTCTGGCGCTGCTGGCGGACGACATGATCGAGCCGGAACTGGAGGCGGAACTGCTGGCCAATGCGGGCGTCTACAACGTGGTGCTCAGGCGCGATGAGATCCGCCAGTTGGTGCTGTCCTCCCCGATCCCCGGCGAGGTGTCGCGGTCGTTCGATCTGCGCGATGCCCCGGCGTGGGAGTTGATGCGCGACGCGCTGGCCTGTCTGGTGGATACGCGGCCGCAGGTGATCCGTGTGATGGGCGCGCCGTTGCAGGATGGCGGTGAGCTGATCGAGGTCACGATGGACAGCGGCCCGTTGCGGATGGCCATGATTGATTACGGCGTGCGCATCCTGCTGCTGTCGGCGGTGATCTCTATCATCACGGCGATGCTGTTGTTCCTTGCGGTGCGCCGCCTGCTGGTGAAGCCGATCAAGAGGGTGGTTGGGCACATCCAGAAGTACGCCGACGCGCCAGAGGACGCGCGGCGGATCATTCGCCCCTCTGCCACGGTGCGTGAATTGCGCGAGGCCGAGGAGTCGCTGCAATTGCTACAGACGCAGTTGACGCAGGCATTGCGGCAAAAGGACCGGCTGGCGCAGCTGGGCGGTGCGATGGCGCGGGTCAGCCACGATCTGCGCAACATCCTGACCTCGGCGCAGTTGTTCACCGACCGGATCGAGATGTCAGAGGACCCGGCGGTGCAGCGGATGGCGCCCAAGCTGGTGAACTCGATCACGCGGGCGATTTCGCTGTGCGAGAACACTTTGGCCTTTGGCCGGGCAGAAGAGCCCGCGCCCAGCCTGATGCTGTTCAACCTGTCCGAGTTGACCAACGAGGTGCTGGAGGCAGAGCGGCTGGCGCTGGACGATCACGACGTCAGCCTGTCCGAGGACATCCCCGCCAGCATGACGGTGCGCGCCGATTCCGAGCAGATCTACCGCGCGCTGTCGAACCTGATCCGCAATGCGCGGCAGGCCATCGTCGCCACCGGGCAACCCGGTGAGATCAACGTCGCTGCCCATGCCGAGGATGAGGATTGGGTGATCACCGTGTCAGACACCGGGCCGGGGCTGCCGCCCAAGGCGCGCGAACATCTGTTTCAGGCGTTTCAGGGCGGTGTGCGCAAGGGCGGGTCGGGGCTGGGTCTGGCGATTGTCGCCGAACTGGTGCGCGGCCACGGCGGCAGCCTGCGGCTGGCCAGCAGCGACGACACCGGCACCTGCTTTGAGATCCGCCTGCCGATGGGTGACGCGAGTTGAACGCCTGTGTCAGGTGAATAGCAGATCATTGCCTTCAAGCAAGTTGTTGCCGCCCAGACCGCGCAGCGTGTTGTCACCCTCAAGGCCAAAGATCGTATCCGAGAGCAGTGTTCCGGGGAAATCTTCGCCGATTGGCGTCACGTAAATCACTGCCATGTGTCCGACACCGATACAGGTTTCTTGGGACCTGCCTGACAGGCGGGCAACAAGCACCATTGATCTGCTGCATGGGGGCCTGCATCTTTTGCGGGATCATCCACAAAAACCTTGCCAAGCCCCTTGCCAAGGCCGGACACGGGGGGTAAATCCCCCCCTCACGGACCGATAGCTCAGCTGGATAGAGTACTTGACTACGAATCAAGGGGTCGGGGGTTCGAATCCTCCTCGGTCCGCCACTACCACCCGGTAGGGCGAAAGAAAGTGGCGAAATTCTACGGATATCGCTAAAAACCCCGACGCTGCGGCGTGCGGGGTTTTTCTTTGTCCGGATGGCAGGCCGCGGATGGTTGCGTGATCCGCGGCGCATGGCGGCGGTCAGCCGCCGGTGGCATCCTTGTACCATGCGATGATGCTGGCGCGGTCCTCGGTCCGCATCTGGATCGCGTTGGGCGGCGGCATCGCGTGGCTGCGGCCCGCTTGCAGGTAGACCTGTTTGGCATGGCGGGCGACATCGGCCTCTGTTTCAAGGACGACGCCTTTGGGGGGCCAGTGCAGGCCCTCCCATCCCGGCTCTCTGGCGTGGCACATCGAGCAGTTGCCAACGACGGCGTAATAGGCCTCTTCAAAGCTGTCGACAGAGGCAAACTTCTGTTCGACAGGGGTCAGCGCGCGGGCCTCGGACTCTTCGTAGGTGTCCATACCGGGCACCGTGGACAGCCATGCGATCAAGATCATGATCAGCACCGTCGCGGGCCATGTCCATGTCGGCCCCTTGCCGGTTGCATGCAGGGTGTTGAAGTAATGCCGGATGGTGACGCCGGTCAGAAAGATCAGGCTGGCGATGATCCAGCTGTACTGCGTGCCAAAGGCCAGCGGATAGTGGTTCGACAGCATCAGGAACACCACCGGCAGCGTCAGGTAGTTGTTGTGGGTCGAGCGCAGCTTGGCGATCTTGCCGTATTTCGGATCGGGAGAGCGGCCTGCCTTGAGGTCCTCAACCACGATCTTCTGGTTCGGGATGATGATCAGAAAGACGTTGGCCGTCATGATGGTGGCGGTGAACGCGCCGAGGTGCAACAGCGCCGCGCGTCCGGTAAAGACCTGATTGTAGCCCCAGGACATCGCCACAAGGATCACAAATAGCAGCAGCATCAGGGCTGTGGGCGTCTCACCCAGCTTGGACTTGCACAGGAAGTCGTAGCAGATCCAGCCGATGGTCAGCGACCCGGCCGAGATCACGATGGCCTGCAACAGCGACAGATCGGCCTTGGTCGGGTCGATCAGGAACAGCTCTCCGCCGACCCAGTAGACGATCATCAAGAGCGCCGCGCCCGACAGCCAGGTCGCATAACTTTCCCATTTGAACCAGACCAGATGCTCGGGCATGTTTTCCGGTGCGACCAGGTATTTCTGGATGTGGTAGAAGCCGCCGCCGTGAACCTGCCATTCCTCACCATGCGCGCCGACCGGCAGATGCGGCACCTTTTTCAGGCCCAGATCGAGGGCGACAAAGTAGAACGATGACCCGATCCAGGCGATCGCTGTGATGACGTGAAGCCAGCGGACCGAAAAGGCCAGCCAATCCCATATGATTGCCAGATCGTACATGGCAGTCCTCCGAAAATCCAAACCTTGGAGCAGACTAGTCGAGGTCCATTTATTCTGGTATCGCCGGGGAACGCCAAGCAGTATCAAATAAATTCGAAGAATGTCCTATCTCGACAACATCCGCACCTTTGTCCGAGTCTATGAATTGGGCAGTATGTCCGCGGCCGGGCGTGATCTGCGGGTGTCTCCGGCGGTCACCTCGTCGCGGATTTCACAACTTGAGGAGCATCTGGGCGTGCGGCTGTTCCAGCGCACCACGCGCAGTCTGACGCCGACCGAACAGGGGCAGTCGTTTTATCGCGGCGCGACAGAGATCCTTGAGGCGGTGGAAAACGCCGAGGCGCAAATCGTCAACATCACCGAGAACCCGCGCGGGTCGCTGTATGTTGCCGCGCCGCTGGGGGTTGGGCGGCGTCTGATCGCGCCGCAGGTGCCAGCGTTCCTGAAAGCCTATCCAGAGGTCAGCGTGCGCCTGCGTCTGACCGACCGCACCGTGGACCTGACGACAGAGGGGCTGGACCTTGCGTTTTTTCTGGGCCAGCCAGAGGACAGCAACCTGCGTATCCGCAAGATCGCCGACGTGACGCGCATCCTGTGCGCCGCTCCGGGCTATGTCGCGGCGCGAGGGATGCCCGCGCATGGCGATGACCTGATCGCGCAGGGGCATGAATGCCTCAGCCTGCGGTTTCCCGGTGCGACGGAATTCCAGTGGCGGCTGATCACACCAGAAGGGCCACGCCGGTTCCGGGTGTCGGGGCGCTACGAATCCGACGATGGCGATGTGCTGACGGATTGGGCGCTGGACGGGCAGGGGGTCGTGATGAAGCCGGTCTTTGAGGTCATCGACCATCTGACGTCCGGGGCGCTGGTGCCCGTGGCGGTCGCAACACCGCCGGAACCGATCCAGATGGCCTGCCTGTTCACGCACCGGCGGCGGCAGGACCCCAAGACACGGTTGTTCATGGAGTTCATGGTCGACCGGATCGGTGCCACGATTCGCGACACCGATTTGCCCGGCTGACAGGGGTCAACTGCCCCGATAAGTCGCGTACCCAAACGGGGACAGCAGCAGCGGCACGTGATAGTGCGCGGCTGCGTCGGACATGCCGAAACGCAGCGGGATCACGTCCAGAAAGCGCGGCTCTTCGGGCGGGGTGCCGGTGGCATCCAGATAAGCGCCCGCGTAAAACACCAATTCGTAGACCCCGACCCGGAACTGATCGGCGGGCAGGATCTGTTCATCCGTGCGGCCATCGGCATTGGTGGTCAGGGTCTTGAGAGGTGTGCGGCTGTCGCCCTCGATCCGGAAAAGCTCAATTTTCAGGCCCTCCGCCGGGCAACCGCGCGCAGTGTCTAGAACATGGGTGGTCAAATAGCCTGTCACGGCGTGTCTCCTCGTTGCTTGTCTGACTTGTAGTCATCATGACTGCAAAGAGACAAAGGTGGCGCAGCCAAAGGCTCCTTCAAAATCTTTTTGAAAAACCCCGAAGATTTTCTGGTTTATTGAAGTCCAAACAGAAAGGACCGCAAGACGTGAGACGTTATCCGCGAGATATGACCGGCCATGGCGCGCAGGTGCCAGTGGCAAACTGGCCCGGGAACGCCCGGATCGCTGTGCAGATCGTGCTGAACTACGAAGAAGGCAGTGAAAACAATATCCTGCATGGGGACGCGGCGTCAGAGGCCTTTTTGTCCGAGATCACCGGCGCGCAGCCGTGGGTCGGCCAGCGGCACTGGAACATGGAAACGCTGTATGAATACGGCGCGCGGGCCGGGTTCTGGCGGATTCACCGGATGCTGAAGGACCTTCCAATCACGATCTACGGTGTGGCGACGGCGCTGGCGCGCGCGCCTGAACAGGTCGCCGCGATGAAAGCGGCAGGGTGGGAAATCGCCAGTCACGGGCTGAAATGGGTCGAGCACAAGGACATGGACGCCGAAGAAGAGCGAGCCCAGATCCGCGAGGCGATCCGCCTGCACACCGAGGTTGTCGGCACGCCGCCGCGCGGCTGGTACACCGGGCGCTGCTCTATGAATACGGTTGATCTGGCGGCGGAAGAGGGGGATTTCGCCTATATTTCAGACAGTTATTCTGACGACTTGCCCTATTGGACCCGTGCGGGCGGCAAGGATCAGCTGATCGTGCCCTATACGATGGACTGCAATGACATGCGGTTCGGGATTCAGGCGGGTTTCACCAATGGCGACCAGTTCGAAAGCTATCTGCGCGACAGCTTTGACATGCTGTACGCCGAGGGTGAGGCAGGCGCGCCCAAGATGCTATCGATCGGGCTGCACTGCCGTATTGCGGGCCGTCCGGGGCGGGCCTTGGCGTTGAAACGCGCTCTGGACTATATGATGCGCCATGAGGGTGTCTGGTTTGCCACCCGCGAAGAGATTGCCGACCATTGGGCGCAAGAACATCCGCCGGTGACGTGGGAGCGGCCATCGGAGATGGACAAGGCCCGCTTTGTCGAGGAGTTCGGCGGCATATTCGAGCACAGCCCGTGGATTGCCGAAGGGGCCTGCGACCTTGAGCTGGGGCCGACGCATGACACTGCCGCCGGGGTTCATTCCGCCCTTGCGCGGGTGTTCCGCACCGCCTCTGAGGCGCAGCGGCTGGGCGTCTTGACCGCGCACCCTGATCTGGCGGGCAAGCTGGCAGAGGCCAAGCGCCTGACCGCCGAGTCGACGGAGGAGCAAGCCTCTGTCGGGCTGGACGCGCTGACCGATGCAGAGCGGGAAACATTCACCGCGTTGAACGAGGCATATACCGAAAAGTTCGGCTTTCCCTTCATCATCGCGGTGCGCGACAACACCAAATCCTCGATCATGGCGGCCTTTCAGCGCCGGGTCAGCAACGACCGCGAGACGGAATTCGCCGAGGCCTGCCGACAGGTGGAGCGGATCGCCGAATTGCGTCTGCAACAGAAGTTCGGCGCATGAGCGTGCGGATCGCGATCGAACCGCTGGAGGCCGCTGAATTTGCGCCGTTCGGGGATGTGCTGGAAACCACCGGCGCGCCGGACAAGATCATCAATCAGGGCCTGTGCGGGCGGTTTCACGACCGCGCCACGGTGGATTTTGCCGATGGCCGCGCGGGTATCAGCCTGTTCAAGGCAGAGCCGCGCGCGCTGCCGCTGGTGCTGGACATGGTCGAGCGTCACCCGGAGGGCAGTCAGGCCTTTCTGCCCATGAGTTTTGATCCGTTTCTGGTCATCGTCGCGCCGGACGAGGGCGGCAAACCCGGTCGCCCACGGGCGTTTCTGACACAGGCCGGACAGGGCGTGAACTATCACCGGGGCGTGTGGCACGGGGTTCTGACCCCGCTTCATGCGCCGGGGCTGTTCGCGGTTGTCGACCGGATCGGCGGGGGGCCCAACCTCGAAGAGCATTTCTTCGACGCGCCCTATCACATCGAAGGATAAGACCGCCCACCGCGAAACAAGCGGGCGCGGAAGGAAACAGCAGAGGGGACTGGAAATGGCTGATACAAGCATCGGAACTGCGGAGCAGCTCCGCGATCCAAATTATACGCCGCCGATTGCTCAGGCGATACCACTGGGGATTCAACACGTTCTGGCGATGTTCGTGTCGAACGTCACGCCCGCGATTATCGTCTGCGGCGCGGCGGGGTTTGGCTTTGGCTCCAACAGCGCCGATTTCCCGCAGATGATCTACATGATCCAGATGTCGATGTTCTTTGCCGGCATCGCGACGCTGTTTCAGACCATCGGCATCGGTCCGGTGGGCGCGCGCCTGCCCATCGTGCAGGGCACGTCCTTTGCCTTTATCCCGATCATGATCCCGCTGGTTGCGGGCAAAGGCGTGGACGCCATCGCCGTGCTGATGGGCGGCATCCTTGTGGGCGGCATGTTCCACGCCTTCCTCGGGCTATTCATCGGCAAGCTGCGCTTTGCGCTGCCGCCGCTGGTGACGGGTCTGGTGGTGACGATGATCGGCCTCGCGCTGGTCAAGGTCGGTGTCCAATACGCGGCGGGTGGCGTGCCTGCCATCGGCACGCCGGAATATGGCTCGGCGTTGAACTGGACCATGGCCGGGGTGGTGATCCTTGTGACGCTGGGGCTGAAGTTCTTCACCCGCGGGATGCTGTCGATTTCCGCGGTGCTGGTCGGATTGCTGGTGGGATATGCCGTGGCCTTTGCGCTGGGTCAGGTGAATCTGGGCAATGTCGGCCGGGCCGCGTCCTTTGCCCTGCCGCACCCGCTGCATTTTGGCATGGAGTTCTCTGTCGCGGCGATTGTCGGCTTTTGCCTGATGTCCTTTGTCTCGGCGGTGGAAACCGTGGGTGACGTGTCCGGCATCACCAAAGGCGGCGCGGGCCGTGAGGCGACCGACAAAGAGATCCAGGGCGCGACCTTTGCCGACGGGATCGGCACGGCGATTTCCGGCCTGTTCGGCGCGCTGCCCAACACCTCGTTCAGCCAGAACGTCGGCCTGATCGCCATGACCGGCGTCATGAGCCGCCATGTGGTGACCATCGGCGCGATCTTCCTGATCGTCTGCGGTCTGGTGCCGAAGATCGGTGCCATCATCTCTTCGATCCCGATCGAGGTGCTGGGCGGCGGTGTGATCGTGATGTTCGGGATGGTTGTGGCCGCCGGTATCTCGATGCTGTCGGACGTGACGTGGAATCGCCGCAACATGGTGATCTTTGCCATCGCGCTGTCGCTGGGTCTTGGCCTGCAACTGGAGCCGGACGCCCTGCAATACCTGCCCGGCACGCTGAAAGTTCTGGCGACCTCGGGTATCCTGCCAGCGGCGCTGATCGCCATCGTGCTGAACCTTGTTCTGCCGGAGGAACTGAGCGACGAGGCAACAGAGGAAGTGTCTGGCGGCCTGTCCGGGCACGGTAAGGGCCGCAGCGATAGCGCCTGAAGCCAACCTTTGACGACATCGAGAAGCGGCGTGCCGGGCACGCCGCTTTTCCTTTTGGGGCGGTCTCAAGCCCCGACCAGCGCCCGCGCCGCAACCGTGCCGTTCTTGGCCGCCTGACCGGCCAGATAGACCTCGGCCACCGCGCGATCATCCCCCAGCATTTGCAGCACGAACAGCTCTTCGGACAGGGTGTCGGCCCGCGCCATCCGCAGCGCCGCAGCCGGTGTCGCGCGGGCGTCCAGCACGACGATATCCGCCTCTGTCCCCGGTGCCAGCGTTCCGATGCGGTCCTCCAGCCCCAGTGCCACGGCATTGCCGCGCGTGATCCAGTGGAAGGCGCGCAGGGGGTGCAGTTTTTGTCCCTGAAGTTGCAGCACCTTGTAGCCCTCGTTGAGGGTCTGAAGCATGGAATAGCTGGTGCCCGCGCCGACATCCGTCGCGATGGCGTTGCAGATGCTGCGCCCGCGCAGGCCCGCATCGTCGAACAGCCCGCTGCCCAGAAACAGGTTGGAGGTCGGGCAGAACACGGGCTTTGCGCCGGTGTCGGACAGCACGTCAATCTCACGCGGGGTCAGGTGGATGGAATGGCCCAGCAGGGTGCGGGGGGTCAGCAGGCCGTGGGCCTCATAGACCCCCAGATAATCCGGCGCATCGGGGTAAAGCTGGGCGGTATAGGCGATCTCATCGTGATTTTCGCTCAGGTGGGTCTGGACGTAGCAATCCGGATGTTCAGCCACCAAGGCGCCCGCCATGTCCAGTTGGTCCGGGGTCGAGGTGATGGCAAAACGGGGGGTGATGGCGTAGTGCGCGCGGTCCTTGCCGTGCCATTTGGCGATCAGCGCCTTGCTGTCGTCGTAGGAGGATTGCGGCGTGTCCCGCAAACCGTCGGGCGCGTTGCGGTCCATCATGACCTTGCCGCCGATCATGCGCATGTTGCGCCGCGCGGCCTCTGTGAAAAACGCATCGACCGAGGCGGCGTGGACCGAGCAGAACGCCACCGCCGAGGTGGTGCCGTGCCCGATCAGCAGATCGTAAAAGCCCGACGCCATCGCCGCCGCGTGGGCTGGATCGGCAAAGCGGGTCTCTTCGGGGAAGGTATAGGTGTTGAGCCAGTCCAGCAGTTGCGCCCCCCATGAGGCGATCACCTGTGCTTGCGGGAAATGGATATGGGTGTCGATGAAACCCGGCATCAAAAGGTGTGGCCTGTGGTCGATTTCCGGCACGTCATGCGCCTGCGCCAGCACGCTGGCATAGGGGCCTGCGGCCTCGATTAGGCCGTCCTTGATCAGGATCGCGCCGTCCTCATGATAGCTAAAGGCATCGGTGTCGCGGTCGTCCTGCGGCTCTGCCTTGAAGTCAAGGATGCGCCCGCGCAGCAGCACCCGGCTGGGGGTCTGGGTCATTTGGCATGTCCATTGTGGGAAAGGTTCATGGGGGGCGGGCCGTGTCTGGCCCGCCCGGTTGTTTGTGGCGCGTTATTCCGCCGGGGTTGTGACCTCATCCAGCGCGGGCTGGGGCGTGTCGTCGCGGTGGAACAGCGGATAGACATAGAGGAAGGTCGCCGCGATCAGATAGCCGGCAGAGACGCCGCCCAATTCCGGCCAGTGCAGGCTGGCACCGTGGATGATGCCGACAGAGGACATCGCCGCCGCCGCAAGGGCAAAGCCGCCCGCGTTGCGGAACCGTCCGTCGATCACCGAGGCCACAATCGCGCCCCAGATCAACCCGGTCAGGATCGCCCCCTGACTGAGCGCAAGATGGCCCTCAAAATGCGCGCCCTGTTGCAGCAGCGCGGCGGTGAGCGCGGGATCGCCCAGTTGCGGCAGGCCCTCGACCCCGCTTGCCCCCAGCGCGCCCATGAGCGAGCCCCATTTGACCATCAGAAAGGCCGAGACATGCGGCATCATCGCGATGGTCACGGCGGCCATGTGATCGGGTTTTACCGAATGGGCGGTGTTGGTCACAAGGCTGAGTGCCACAAAGACCAGCACGGGCGCTGCGGCGGCGACCGGGATCAGGTTGTTGAGGAACGCCAGCAGGCCAAAGACGGCGGCCAGCGGAATGACCGCGCCCACGCCGATGATATAGCCCGCGTGCGCGCCCATCCGTTTGTAGGCCGGGTGGCCGATATAGGCGGTGGTCGGAAACGGCGAGCCAAAGACAGCGCCGATCATGGTGCCGACGCCGTCGGTGATCTGGCAGGTGGCGACCGGATAGTGATCGCCCGCAGCCTCGGCGCTTTCGACGTTGTTCATGGTTTCGATGAAGTTGTAGATCTGCACCGGCACCAGCACGAGGAACAGCTCGGGGTTGGCAAACAGATGCTGGATACCCGCGATCAGGTCGCCGACGTAGGGCAGCGGCGGGTAAAATCCGACGCCCTCGGCGCTGATCTTTGCCTCGCCCATGGCAAAGGCCACAACCGTGCCGACGATCAGGGCCAGCAGACCGGCAGGCACGTTCCATGGCAGGCGAAAGCGCCCGACAAGACCCCAGAGAATGATAATCATCGAGGCAAAGCCGACAAACGGGTTCTCAAAGACGATGGCCAGCGGCACGGTGCCGATGAACACCAGAGCGATGCCGCAGAGTGTGCCCAACATGCCCGCGCGCGGTGTCACCCGTTTCAGCCAGGGGCCGACGATCGCACCCATCGCCGCCACGATGCCGCCCATAAAGCCCGCCCCGATGCCCACCTGCCAGGCAAGAACGGGGTCGTTCGTCGACCAGTAGATGGGGCCGATCACGCCGAAGAGATAGACAAACATCACCGGGGTCGAGATGCCGTAGGGCAGGGCGGTGACATCCCGGCCATGCTGCGTGGCGGCGCGTTTGGCAAGCCAGACATAGACCGCGATCCCGGCAAGGATCGCAAAAGCCGCGCCCGGCACGATGCGGCCAAAGACAATTTCTGCCGGCATCTGAAAGACAAACTGGCAGATGCCCGCCAGAACCATCAGGTTGATCAGGTTGTCGGTGAACAGCGCCCAGAACGCGCTGAAGTCGCTGCGGTGAAACAGCCTGTAGGTGTAACTCCCATCCCTCATGGGGACCTCCTCTTTGTGATCCGGCACCGGGCGCGTCTCTCCTCAGGGCGTCCGGTGTCGGCGCTGTTCACTGCGCCGCGATATGCGGCGCGGTGCCCCGTTCGGGGTGGTCTTCGGCAGGTTCACAGGTCAGCGCCGCGATCACGTCCGCCACGACAAAGGCGGCGATCACGGCTGGCCGCTTGTCGCGGCTACCGGCTGCCCCGATGGGGCAGATCAGGGGTGCGATGGACAGGCCATCGCAATGTGAGTGGCACCAGTTGCGGAACTTCACCCGCTTGGTGGCCGATCCGATCAGCCCCACATAGGCCGCGTCGCGCCGTTCCAGCGCGGCGGAGGCCAGCAGAAAGTCCAGCCCGTGATCATGGGTCAGCACGACGAACGCGCTGCCTGCGGGGGCGGTCAGGATGTCAAACTCGGGGATCGCGCTTTGCCGTGTTTCAACGGCGGCGTCGGACAGGCTGAGTTCCTCGGCGCGCTGGTCGATCAGGATGGTGCGCACCGGCAGGTGCTGGAACTGTTGTGCCAGCGCCCGCCCGACATGGCCCGCGCCAAGGATATAGACGGCGGGTTGTGCCTCTTGCGCCACCATGTCGGCCTCGATGGCCTTTTGCCGGTCTGTGCGACTCATCCGGGTCAGTGAGACCTCGACCCGCCCGCCGCAGCACTGGCCGATTTCGGGGCCCAGTGGCAGGTCGAGGTGCCGCGCCATGTCCCCGGCGCGCAGCATCTGCCGCGCGGCGTCGATGGCGCGGTGTTCCAGTTGGCCGCCGCCGATGGTGCCGAACAGCGCCTCGGCGGTGACGAACATCTGTGCCCCCGCCTCACGCGGGGAAGAGCCACGCACGCGGGACAGATGCAGGCGCACGACCGGGCCGGGGCGGTTGAGAAAGCACGAAAGCGTTGCGCGCGTCATCGGATCACCCCGCCTTTAGCCGCTCGACGGCCATCAGCACCCGTTCGGGGGTGGCGGGCGCATCCAGACGTGGGCAAATGCGATAGTCGGCGACGCTTGCGACGGCCATCGACAGCGCCTCGAACACGGAGATGCCCAACATGAAGGGCGGCTCTCCCACGGCCTTGGACCGTTTGATGGTGCGCTCACGGTTTTCCGACCATTCCGCCAAGGCGACGTTAAAGATGCGGGGCCGGTCGCTGGCCAGCGGGATCTTGTAGGTCGAGGGCGCGTGCGTGCGCAGGCGTCCCTGATCGTCCCACCAGAGTTCTTCTGTGGTCAGCCAGCCCATACCCTGCAAAAACGCGCCCTCGACCTGACCGCGATCCAGCACCGGGTTCAACGAGCGGCCCACGTCATGCAGGATGTCGGTCCGGTCGACCCGGTATTCGCCGGTCAGCGTGTCGATCGTGACCTCGGAACAGGCGGCACCGTAGGCGTAGTAAAAGAACGGCCGCCCCTTGCCCGCCGCGCGGTCCCAGTGAATGTCGGGCGTCTTGTAAAAGCCCGCCGCCGACAGGTGGACGCGCGCCATATAGGCCCGGCGGATGAGGGTATCAAAGGGCACCACCTCTGCGCCGATCTGCACGGCGTTGGGCAGAAACCGCACTTCTTCCGCCGCCACGCCCCATGTCTCGGCGGCAAACGTCACCAGCCGCGCCTTGATCTGGTCGGCGGCATCCAGCGCCGCCATGCCGTTCAGATCCGATCCGCTGGAGGCGGCGGTGGCAGAGGTGTTGGGGACCTTTTCCGTTGTGGTCTTGGTGATCTTGATACGGTCGAAATCCACCTGAAAGGCGTCTGCCAGAACCTGCGCGATCTTGGTGTTCAGACCCTGACCCATCTCGGTGCCGCCGTGGTTCAGGTGGATAGAGCCGTCGTTGTAGACATGCACCAGCGCCCCTGCCTGATTGTAGTGCGTGGCGGTAAACGAGATCCCGAACTTGACCGGAGTCAGCGCGATGCCGCGCCGCAGGATGCCGCCCCGCGCGTTGTGTTGCAGGATCTCGGCGCGGCGGGCCTGATACTGGGCGCTGTCTGCCAGTTCATCGACCACCCGTCCGATGATATTGTCCGTGACCTGCTGGTGATAGGGCGTCAGGTCGCGGCCCTCTGCCCCGTAGAAATTGGTCTTGCGCACCTCCAGCGGGTCTTTGCCAAGGGCATAGGCGACCTCTTCGATCATCCTCTCGGCGGCGATGACCCCTTGTGGGCCGCCAAAACCGCGAAAGGCGGTGTTCGACACGGTGTTGGTCTTTTGCGGGAGCGAGGTCAGCCGGACATGCGGGTAGAAATAGGCGTTGTCGGCGTGGAACAGCGCGCGGTCCGTCACCGGCCCCGACAGGTCTGAGGAATAGCCGCAGCGCGCAGCGAAATGGCTGTCAACTGCGTGGATGCGGCCATCGTCATCAAAGGCCACGTCGTAGTCGATCACAAAATCATGGCGTTTGCCGGTGGCGGTCATGTCCTGATCGCGGTCGGGGCGGATCTTGACCGGGCGGTGCAATCGCTTGGCAGCGATGGCGGCCACGGCGGCAAACAGGTTCATCTGGCTTTCCTTGCCGCCAAACCCGCCGCCCATGCGGCGCACGTTCACCGTGACCGCGTTCAGCGGCACTCCCAGCGCATGGGCGACCATGTGCTGCGCCTCGCTGGGGTGCTGGGTCGAGCAGTGGACAATCACATCGTCATCTTCACCCGGAATGGCAAAGGCGATGTGGCCCTCAAGGTACATGTGATCCTGCCCGCCGACAGTCATGCGCGCCTTGATCCGGTGCGGCGCAGTCGCCTGTCCCGCGGCCAGATCACCGCGTTCGAGTTTCAGCGGGTCGGTAACCTGTGGCAGACCCGCCGCCTGTGCGCTCAGCGCGTCGGTGGCGTGCGGCAGGATGTCATAGCTGACGTCGGCCAGTTCCGCGGCGCGGCGGGCGGCATCGCGGCTGTCGGCGATGACGGCAAAGATCGGCTGGCCGTCGTATTCGACGGTGTCGGGAAAGATCGGTTCATCATTGCGGCCCGTGGGGCTGAGGTCATTGACGCCGGGCACATCGCGCGCGGTCAGCACGTCAACGACGCCGGGGGCCTGCCGCACGCGGTCAAGGTTCATCGCGCGAATGGTGCCGTGGGTGACAGTGGCAACGCCAAGATAGGCGTGCAGCGTGCCAGCGGGTTCGGCGACGTCGTCGGTGTAGTCCGCGCGCCCGGTGACGTGTTTGACGGCGCTGTCGTGAACCCGGTCGTGATGCACCGCGCCAGTGAGGGTTGAGAGGTCTTTCATGACGGGGCTCCTTTACGCAACTTCAAGCCGGACGGAGGTCTGCCCGTCCTGTTCAAGGAAAAACCTGCGCAGCAGGTTTCCGGCGACCAGCAGGCGATAGTCCGCAGAAGCGCGCCAATCCGACAGGGGGGTGAAATCCTGACTCAGCGCCTTGGCGGCGGCGTCAAAGCTGGCTTCGGTCCAAGGCAGCCCGATCAGGGCGGCCTCGGCGGCTTTGGCGCGCCGGGGGGTGGCGGACATGCCGCCGAAGGCGATGCGCGCGTCGGTTATGATGCCATCCACCCGCGTGATGCTGATGCCCGCCGCGACCGACGAAATATCCTCATCCCGGCGTTTGGAGATCTTGTAGGCGGCATCGATCTGGCCGGCCTGCGGGCGCGGAATGCTGAGGCTTTCGACAAATTCGCCTTTGGCGCGATCCTGCTTGCCGTAGTCGATAAAGAACGCCTCCAGCGGCAGGGTGCGCTGGCCAGCGGCGCTGCGCAGGGTCAGCGTTGCGCCAAGGGCGATCAGCACGGGGGGCGTGTCCCCGATGGGCGATCCATTGGCGATATTGCCGCCAATCGTGCCCATATTGCGCACCTGCCATCCGGCGATACGGGACCAATAGTCATTCAGATGTGGGAACGCCTTCGCGATGGCACTCTCTGCCTCGGAATAGGTGACGCCTGCGCCAAGGGTCAGTGCCGTGTCGGACAATTCAATGCGCTTGAGCCCCTCCAGATGGCCGACAAAAACCACCGGAGAGATGGGCCGCATGAGTTTGGTCACCCACAGGCCGACATCCGTGGCCCCGGCGACAATCGTCGCCTGCGGTGTTTCGGCCAGCACCTGTGCAAGGTCGTCCACGTCGAAGGGCAGAATGGCGCGGTCATCCTCCGGTCCGGTGACGACGCGGCCCGACTGTTGCAGGGCGGCAAGGCGCGCGGTGATGGTATCACGCTCACGCGTCAGGTGGTCATGGACCGGGCTGCCGTAACTGTTGACCGCCAGTGCCGCCTTTACGATCGGCTCATAGCCGGTGCAGCGGCAGAGATTGCCCTGAATGGCAGTTTCCACCTGTGTGACGTTGGGCTGCGGATTTTGCATCCAAAGCGCGTAAAGCGACATGACAAACCCCGGCGTGCAAAAGCCGCATTGGCTGCCGTGATGGTCCACCATGGCCTGCTGAACCGGGTGCAGACGCCCCTCTGGTCCAGACAGGTATTCCACGCTGACCACGTGACAGCCATTGAGCGAGGCGAGGAACCGGATGCAGGCGTTCACGGGTTCATAGCGCAATTCGCCGTCCTGCAAGCGTCCCACCAGCACCGTGCAGGCCCCACAGTCGCCCTCGGCGCAGCCCTCCTTTGTTCCGGTCAGGCGCTGTTCGATCCGCAAGAAATCCAGCAGCGTCCGGGTTGCGGGCACGTCGCGGGCGATGATCTCCTGACCGTTCAGGAGAAATCGGATGTCGGTCTGCTGGTCCATCGGGGCTCCGCTCTGGTTGGGGAAGGGGTGAGACAAGGCTACCCCTGCTCACTGAGTCGAAAAACGGCGCGTGTTGGGAAATACTTTCAACGAAGCGTTGAAAATAGTAGGCTGGTCTGGTCGTCCAGTCCGGGCGTTACGGAGGGCGGGCTTTGGCCTATCTTGAGAGTTTGCGGGTCTTTGTCCGGGTTGTGGAACTGGGCAGCATCACCTCTGGCGGGCGCGACCAGCGCCTGACCCCCGCCGTCGCCAGCAAGCGCATCAAGGAGTTGGAGCAGCGGTTGGGCGTCCGACTGTTCAACCGCACAACCCGGTCGCTGACGCCGACCGAGGTGGGCAAGCAGTTCTACGAAGAGGCGCGGCGCGTGCTGGAGGCGGTTGATCAGGCAGAGGCCGTTGTGGCGCAGTTCTCAGAGGCACCGCGCGGCACCATCAGCCTGACCGCGCCGCTGGGCGTCGGGCGGCGCATCATTGCGCCTTTGGTGCCGGAATTTGTCGACAGGCATCCCGATATTCGCATCCGGATGCGGATGTCGGATCGCAAGGTGGATATTCTGGCTGACGGGATGGATCTTGCGCTGTTTGTCGGCACGCCGCACGATTCCAGCCTGAAACTGCGCAAGTTCGCCGATTGTCCGCGCGTGTTGTGCGCTGCGCCCGCCTATCTGGACCGTGTCGGCGTGCCGCAATTCCCCGAGGATCTGCTGCGCGGGCACAACTGCCTGCTGCTACGCTATCCGCGCTCACCCGAATATTTCTGGCTGCTCGACACCCCGGACGGGCAACGCAAATTCGAGGTGTCGGGCAAGTATGACGCCGATGACAGCGACGTGCTGACCGGCTGGGCGCTGGCGGGGGCGGGGATCGCCAACAAGCCGCTGTTCGATGTGGCGCATCATCTGGAGGCCGGACGGTTGGTCGAGGTTCTGCCGCAGGCGCGGCCGGTGCCGTCGATCTTTGGCTGCCTCTATCCGCATCGAAAGTTGCAGGATCCCAAGATCCGGCTGTTTGTGGACTTCATCGCGGACCGCGCCGTGGCCGCCATGCAGGGCGGTTGAACGGCACGGTCCCGGTGTGACCCGGTTTTATCGTTGGCCAAGCCGCAAGGGCATGTGACGGTTTACATCCTTGTACAGAAGGTAGCGGAACTTGCCCGGACCCCCCGCGTAACAGGCCTGCGGGCAAAAGGCGCGCAGCCACATGAAGTCACCGGCCTCAACCTCGACCCAGTCATTGTTCAGGCGGTAGACCGCCTTGCCCTCGAGCACATACAGCCCGTGCTCCATGACATGGGTCTCCAGAAAGGGAATTACCGCCCCCGGTTCGAACGTCACTACGGTGACGTGCATGTCGTGGCGCAAATCGGTGGGATCGACAAATCGGGTCGTGGCCCACTTGCCATCTGTGCCCGGCATGACGGTGGGCGCGATGTCCTGTTCGTTCAGGATCAACACGTCGGGCTGGTCCACCCCCTGAACCGGGACGTAGGCCTTGCGGATCCAGTGGAACCGCGACGCCGTGTCGCCGTTATTGCGCAGGGTCCAGCCGCTGGAGGGGGGCAGATAGGCATAGCCGCCCGGTTGCAGTACGTACTCGGCACCCGCCACCGACAGCGTTACCGCCCCCTCGACGACAAACAGCACGCCTTCGGCCTCTGGGTCCGCTTCGGGCCGGTCCGATCCGCCGCCGGGGCCGACCTCCATGATGTATTGCGAAAAGGTTTCGGCAAACCCGCTGAGCGGGCGGGCCAGAACCCAGAGGCGGGTGTGGTCCCAGAAAGGCAAAAAGCTGGTCACGATATCGCGCATCGTGCCTTTGGGGATCACGGCGTAGGCCTCTGTGAACACCGCGCGGTCGGTCAGCAATTGGTCCTGGCCGGGGTGGCCTCCGTGCGGGGCATAATACTTGGCGGTCATGCGTGCTCCTGACAGGGTTTTTTGGTTTATTCGGACTATGGGCGAGCGGCCCAGCGGTCGCCACAGGGAAAGCGCCGACAACAGTCTTTCGGGCATTTTGAAAATGCGGCGGAGCCAGGTCGCTGGCGCTGAAAGTTGCAATTGGCCAGCAGGTCCGTTGGACGGCAAGGCGCTGTATCTGACACGCAACGGCCGTTTCGGATGGATTGTGGCTGTTGCGCATTGCCGTCGGGCGGCGGTCACATCATCAGAGCCGATCAGGGAGTAACCATTGTCATAATGGATACAGACGTGGCCGCGCTGACCGAAGACATGATAAGTCTTTTTTAACGGGGTGGTGTGCCTTTGGTCAGCGCGCGCGGTAAACCGTACCGCGCCTCTGGTGTCGCACATCGCAATTTGCGAGAAACACGGGATACGGGATTGCGGCTGACGGCGCGCATCAAGATGCGCTGCGGTCGCCAGACACGCCCGAGGAGGAATCGAGTGCCGGAACGCGGCCAGCAGATCGCCGCCCTGCCTATGCGCCGGGATGCAAAGGATCAGGTCAAAGTGCTGATGGTCACCTCGCGCGATACGGGGCGATGGGTCATGCCCAAAGGCTGGCAGATGGACGGCAAGAAACCGTGGCACGCGGCCGAGATCGAGGCGCTGGAAGAGGCCGGGGCCAAGGGGCATATCGGCAGCGAGATGATCGGCACCTATCAATACGGCAAGGTTCTGGACAACGGCGAAGTGATCCCTTGTCTGGTCGAGGTCTATCCGATGTTCGTGAAAAAGCTGATGCGCGACTGGAAAGAGCGCAAAGAGCGCAAGCGCAAGTGGTTCACGCCCAAGGCGGCGGCGCAGCGTGTGGACGAACCGGAATTGGCGGACCTGCTGCAAAGGTTGCAAAAGAATCCGCACAAGGACCCGGCCATCCGAAAATTGATCGACCAGATGGCCTGAGCGGCACCCGGGTCTGCCCCGGGCACCTTGCGTTTATGTGCTGCGGATCAATCCACAGGCAGACCGCTGGGCACGCTGTCCGGTCGACCCATCGGGCGTTTTTCGGCGGTTTCTCCGGTCAGTGCGTTCAGGAACGCCTCTAGCGCGTCGATGTCAACCTCGACCATCTCGACCGGCGCGATGTCCAGATAGGCAGCCTGTTCGGCAAGTTCGTCCGCGTAACTCATCAGGCGAAAGTCCTGATCGTTCAGCCATGCCACATCCGGCAGCCGTGCCATCCCCGGTGTCCATTCCTTGTGCGCGGTGATCGGATCACACATGTGGCGGATCATGTCGCGCAGCTTTGGGTAGGCTCCGTTGTGGCCATAGGGTGCGGAGAGGGCGACATTGCGCAGGCTGGGGGTGCGGAACTTATAGGCGTCACCGGGGTCTCTTGTGGTTTCCATGCGGCCAAGGTCACGCGGGACGGTATCGCCGTCGAAAGGTCGACCCGGTCCAAACTGCGGCACACCCACGGCATGAAACGCTTGATCCGAAAATAGCGCCCCGCTGTGGCACCCGGCGCATCCCGCCTCGCCGAAAAAGAGCTGACGCCCTTGCTCTGCCATTGGCGAAAGCGGCTCACCCAGCAACAGCCATTTGTCATAGGGGCTGTCATGGCTTTGCCATTCGGTGCCTATAAAGGCGGCAATGGCGTTCACGATCTCGACGATAGAGATGTCCTGTTTCGATTGGACATCGGGAAAGGCCTGAATGAACCGATCCTGATATTCGGGGATGTCGCGGACGCGATCGGCCACCATCGCCCAACCCAGATCAATGCGATTTGCAAAGGCGGCGGCAAGCGCGTTTTCCGCCGGAGCGCCCGCCATCTCTGTGGGTGAACTCATCGGGAAAAGTGCCTGCGCAGCAAGAACCGAGTTCAGTCCCGAAGGTGTGCGCGCTGCGGCTGGAGTCTTGAATCCCGCACCGACCGTTTCGACCCGACCATCGTGAAACATCTCACGCACGTCCTTGTGCCCGAGGTTCCATAATGCGGGCGCGTTGCGCGGCACGCGGGCCGAAATACGGGCGACGCCATCGCCCGGGGTTCGCATCTTGCCAAGACCGGCGCCGCCCTCACCGATGCCAAGGCTGACGCCATCGGTCCCGTGCAGTGAATGATGGTGACAGGTGGCGCAGCTGATGTTCCGGTTGCCGGACAGGATCTTGTCATAAAACAACAGGCGGCCAAGCTGCGCCTGCTGCTGATCGAAATGCAGGTAATCCTGCGCCCGGATCACATCGGCCTGAGCGGCAAGCGGGGTCAGCGCCAACGTTGCGGCGAAAAGAGTCCGCAGTGCGGAGCGGGTTGCAAAAATGTGGAACATGCCAAACCTGTTCTGAAATGCCGTGAGATCTTGGATAACAAAAGTGTGATCATTCTGAGGCGGCTTGGCAAGTTTCGGAAAAACCTGGACGGTTCAGGCCCGAGATTGAACTTGGGAAACAAGGGCTTTCTGTTGCGGGAAATGCTTCCACGGCGCAAAGGTTTGGGCTGCGGGACGGGTCAGGGGCGACTCAGCGGCTGTTGGCCTAGGTTGGCGCAAAGCTTCCGTAGCGCCCGGCCTGGAACAAAAGCGGTGCGCCGTCGTGCGCCACGGCCCGTTCGACGCGGCCCAGAATGATCGAGTGATCGCCGCCGTCATGCGCCGCCACCTGTCGGCATTCGAACCGGGCAAGGCAGTCTTCGATCAGGGGGACGCCGGATGCGCTGAGGCGCCAATTGGCATCGTCAAAGGCATCACCGCTGCGGGCAAACCCTTTGCAAAGATCGACATGGGCAGTGCCCAACACGTGAATGGCAAACCGATCCGCCGCCATAAAGAACGGATACCGGGACGAGGATTTTGCCGGGGCCCAGAGCACCAGTGGCGGGTCCAGCGAGACACTGGAAAAGCTGTTCGCCGTGATGCCCAGCGGCCCGGTCGAGGTTGCGCAGGTGACAACCGTTACCCCGGTGCCGAAACGGCCCAATGCATCGCGAAAGGCGCGGCTGTCGGTCTTTGCGGGATCGAAGCTTTGCGTCATTTATTCCTGTCTGCCGGTGTCGCCTTTGCGGGGCGCCGGTGTCCTCTTGCCGTGTTGCGGGGCACCTTTCACGATGCAGCCCGCGCGGTTCAGTTTGTTCCTGCAATTTCGGCCCAAGGCCGGAGCCGGTGAGGGTTGAGATAGGCACCCGCCACATTTTTGCCACAACTTGACACATATATGGGGTGTTGCGCCCTAATTTCCCCCTCATTTCGTGGACTTCCGGAAATTGACAGTAGCGATGTTGTCGAAAATACGGTAATTCGCCAAAAGAATAATCAAGCTTGCCGATCCAAACAGGGCGGGCACAGAGGTAGAGCGGTGTAAGTTATGAACGCGATTAATTTCGTGACCCGTACACGTACGGGTGACATCCAACGTGGTGCGGTCGACGGGGACGGAAACGGGTTCCTTATTGGTACGACTGGCGGCCAGGATATCTCCCTGAACATCAGCCAGTCTGACGTGCGCGGCTACGACCGCGCGGCGAACGACCTGCTCATTACATTGGCCGATGGGCGCGTGATCGTCCTCGAAGGGTACTTCGACGCCGGTGGCGCGATGGACAGTCGGCTTTTTCTCAGTTCGGACGGTGCGCTGAACGAAGTCAGCTTTGTCGAGGCTGAGGGCGGCGCGCTGTTTGCGCAATACGGCCCGACCGAAAGCTGGGGCAAATGGAGCCCGGACGACGCGCTGATCTTTGTCAGTGAACCCACCGTGGTGGCCGAAGCGCCAATCGTTGTGAGCGACGACAACGACGTCAGCATGTTGGCGGCCGGTCTGCTGGGCATGGGTGGCCTTGGCGCAGCGGGTCTGGGCGCGGCGGCGCTGGGCGGCGCGGCGCTGCTGGGCGGCGGCGCAAGCAACGGCGGCGGCGGTGGTGGGGGTGGCGGCAACGTCGGATGGACCCCGCCGACAGTGGACGACCCCGAGGCCAGCTATGAGATCGCAGGCGGCGACACCCCCAGCATCACCATAACCGGCACGGCCAATCCCGGTTCAGAGATCATGGTCACCATCGGTGGCATCACCCTGACTGGAACGGCGGGCGAGGATCGCATCTGGCGCATTGTCTTTGACGGAGAGAACTTTCCGCCCGATGGCATCTACGACAATATCCCGGTGGTTGTCACCGATCCGGATGGCACGGTTACCGAACTTTTCGGCCCCTCGTTCGAGATCGACACCACACCGCCGCCGATTGATGTCACCGACGGCACCGTTTCGACCGGCGACCTTGTGAACGAAGACGACCAGAGCGATGGCGTCACCGTTACGGGCGACGCCGAGCCGGGCTCTACCGTGACCATCGTCGTCGACGATACGACGCAGGTTGTCGAGGTCGGGGCCGATGGCGCGTGGTCCTTTGACTTTACCGATACGGTCTTTCCGACGGGGACCTATTCCAAGGATATCACGCTCACCGCGACGGACCGTTTTGGCAACAGCACGACGATTGTCGATGTGGTCGAGGTGGACACAGAAAACAGCATTTCGCTTACCAACCTGCCGCTGACCGGCGATAACCTGATCGCCGAGGCAGAGGCCGCTGCAGGCCTGACCTTTACCGGCTCCACCGACGCGGGCGCGACGGTTGAGGTCACGGTAGAGGGCGTGACCTACACTGCAACCGCCGGGGCGGACGGCAGCTGGAGCGTGACCTTTGCGGCGGGCGACCTGCCCGGCGGCACCTACACCACCACGGCGCAGGTGGTTTCGACCGATGCGGCGGGCAACGTCGCCACCATGAGCCACACCTTCGACGTGGACACCGAAACCAGCGTGACCATCGAAACCGCCACCATTGGCGGCGACGGGGTGATCAACGCGGTTGAGGCAGATGGCGGCGTCGTCGTGACCGGCACCGCAGAGGCCGGGGCGATGGTTGTCGTCTCGACCAACGGCGACAGCTTTACCACCACCGCGACGGCGACCGGCGGCTGGTCGGTGGATATTCCTTCGGTCAGCCTGCCACGCGGGACTTTGTCGCTGGAAATCACGGCGGTTGCTACGGATGCGGCGGGCAACTCGGTCACCACCTCCGGCACCGTCGCAATCGACACAGAGATCGGCCTGACGCTCAATACCGCCACCGTGGCGGGTGACGGCGTGATCAACGCGGTCGAGGCTGACGGCGGTGTCACCCTGACAGGCACCGCTGACGCGGGTGCCAGCGTTGTCGTCAGCGCGAACGGCGAAAGCTATTCCGTGACAGCGGACGCTGGCGGCGGTTGGTCGGTGGATATCCCCTCTGTCAGCCTGCCACGCGGTACGCTGAAGATGGACGTGTCTGCCACGGCCACGGACGCCGCTGGCAACACGATCACCACAACCGGCACAGTCGATATCGACACCGAAATCGGCGTGACGCTGAACACTGCCACCATCGAGGGCGATGGTGTGATCAACGCCGCCGAGGCCGCAGATGGCACGGTGTTGACCGGCACAGCCGAGGCGGGCGCAAGCGTTGTCGTCAGCGCCAATGGCTTTGACTATACGGTGACGGCGGATGCCTCTGGCGCGTGGTCGGTGGATGTGCCTGCGGGCAATCTGCCCTCTGGCACCACGACAATGGACATCAGCGCCACGGCTACGGACGCTGCAGGCAACACCGTTACGGCCACCGGCAGCGTCGGGATCGACACCGAACTTGCCCTGACCATCGACACCTCCACTGTTGCGGTCGACGGCATCGTGAACAGCTCTGAGCACGCGGGCATGATCGCCTTCACCGGCACAGGTGAGCCGGGTTCCACCGTCACCTTGGAACTGTATGGTGAGACGGCCAGCGCGGTTGTCGGTGCCAATGGCACATGGTCGATGCCGTTCCCGGCCAGTGTCCTGCCGACAAATGCAGGTCAGGTGGACAGCATAGCGGTGCTGGCCACCGTCACCTCGACCGATGCGGCGGGCAACATGGCCTTGGCCTCGGGCGGGTTTGAGATCGACGTCACCAACCATGTCGAGGTCTATACCGCCAATGTCGAGGGCGACGGCGTGGTCAACGCCGCGGAACGCGCCGATGGCGTGCTGCTGACCGGCTATACAGAGGCCACAACGGCAGGCTCCAGCGTGACGGTTACGGTAAACGGCACCGCCTACGATGCGACCATCGCCTTTGACGGCAACTGGTCGGTTGTGATCCCGGCCTCGGAAATCCCCGAGGGCGAAACCTCTCTGGATGTTCTGGCTACCTCGATTGACGGCGCGGGCAACGTGGCAACGGCCACGGGATCTATCGCTATCGACACCACCACAAACGTCGCGGTGATGACCGCAGGCGTTGAGGGCGACGGGGTTGTGAACGCGGTTGAACGCTCTGACGGGGTCGCTCTGACGGGCACGGCAGAGCCGGGCAGCACCGTCATGGTGACGCTGGGCACGGTCACGCATCAGGCGGTGGTTGCCGTGGACGGCAGCTGGACCGCCAATTTCGCGGCGGCAGAGATTCCGACCGGCGAACGCGCGCTGAACGTCACGGCGACCTCCACCGATCCGGCAGGCAACACCGCCACCGCCAACGGCAGCATCGACGTCGACACGCTGGTGCGCAACTTTGCCATCACCTCCACCCCCGGTGGGGCAGATGCGATCATCAACGCCGATGAGGCCACACAGGGTCTTGCCCTGACCGGCACGACAGAGCCGGGCGGCAGCGTCACGCTGACCCTGAACGGGCACACCGTGCAGGCGAACGTGGACGCAAGCGGCAACTGGACCGCCAGCTTTGACGCGGGCCAACTGCCGTCGGGTGAGCAGACCGTTACGCTGACCGCCGTGTCCAAAGATCCGGCAGGCAACGTCGAGACCATCACCCAGCCCGTCACCATCGACACCGACGCAGGCACGCTGACCATCAGCCCCGCCCCGGTCGAAGGCGACGATGTTGTTAACCTTGTCGAGGCGTCGGACGGCGTGACCCTGCGCGGGACGTCCGATCCCGGTCAGGTGGTCGACGTGACGCTGAACGGCGTGACCCATTCGGTTCTGACTGATCCGTCTGGCAACTGGTCGGTGGATTATGCACCGGGCGAGATCGCTCCGGGCACCTACACCGCTGACATTTCGGCCACGATCACCGACAGCGCGGGCAATACCCTGACCCGCACCGACAGCGTCCAGATCGACACCGAGGTGCTGAACTTTGCCGCCTCCGGCACGCCGGTCGAGGGGGACAATGTCATCAACGCAAACGAGGCCAGCGATGGCTTTGTCCTGACCGGCACGACAGAGCCGGGCGGCACGGTGTCCGTCACCTTCGAGGGTGTCACCCACGCGGCATCGGTCGATGCCAGTGGGAACTGGAGCGTTGGCTTCGCCGCCGGTGACATTCCCTCGGGCGAAAAAGCCTCTTCGGCGGTGATCAATACCACCGACGCGGCGGGCAACACGGCCACCACATCGGTCAGCTTTGACATCGACACAGAGGTGAACACGCTGGCCATGTCCTCGGACCCGGTCACGCCTGACAATGTCATCAACGCGGCAGAGGCCCGTCAGGGCGTCACGCTCAACGGGACGGTCGAAGAAGGCTCTACCGTCACGGTGACCGTGGGCGGCATGGCGCATGTGGCGACCGTTGACGCACTGGGCAACTGGACCGTGGACATCCCGCCGAGCGCTGTGCCGACCGGCACCCAGTCGGCCCCGGTGCTGATCGAGGCGGTGGATCCGGCGGGCAACACCCGCGCCATCACAGAGTCGCTGAACGTCGATACCGATGCGCCCGACACGCTGAACTGGACCGGCTATGGCCGTGACGGATCGGGTGTAGACCTGATCCGGACCGAGATGACGTCTGACGATGTTTTCCTTGGGCAGCTCACCGACCCTGCGGGAAGCCCGGATGTCACCGCTGTGGCGATCGACAACAGCACCGATATTCCGGCCATCGGGCAGACCTATATCGGGCTTTCCGGATCGGTTGCGGATGGCACGCATCTTGTGCTGGCTTCGACCGATGCGGCGGGCAACACGTCGGGCACCTACCTTGTTACCGACGATCCGGCGACAAACACGGTGCTGATGTCCGACAACATTGCCGGCGCGCTGTCGGATTTCCAGATCGACACCATCGACCTGCATTTTGCCGAAGACAGCAGTCTGACCATCACAGAGGCCCAGATCAAGGCGCTGTCGGATAACACCGACACCGTCACCATCCGCGGCGGATCGGATGACCACGTGACCATCACGGGGGCTTCGGCACAGGGTACGGAAACGATCAATGGCGAAGGTTTCAACGTCTTCACACTTGGCGACGCGCGCCTGCTGATCGAGGACGACATCACGCAGGTTCACGGCGTCACGTAATCGCGTAACAAGTAACGTTCGCAGGCCCGGCACAGAACCGGGCCGCGGATCCCGCTACATAACGATAAAACGAGCCGAGACGGGGGCACGGATGAGCATAGGCAGGCGGAGCCTGAGCCTGATCGCCATGGCGGTCACGCTCTCGGGCTGTATGAAAGACATGGCTGCGGGGATGCCATTTGGCAGCCGCGCCGATCCACCGGCGGAGGAAACGGTCACGCGCGCGGCATCCGCAGCGCGCCCGGATGCGTCGCAGGCTGCCCCGATCATTCATGCGCTGTCCCTTCGCGGCTCGGTTGTCGAGCCGGGGACGCCCTATGCCCGCATCGCCGGTGCGGTCATCGCCTCGGACTCTCGGGTTGCAGAGGCGGAACTGCACATCGCGCGCCTCCGCGCCGAGGCGGCCAAGTACAACTGGCTGCCCAGTTTCGGGCCGCGCATCTCTCTGAACTCTCTGGGTGATTTCGTCGCCGATCTGGTTGTCAATCAGGTGCTGTTCGACAATGGGCGCAAGAAGGCAGAGCGTGATCTGGCAAAATCCCACGTCGAACTGGCCGCCGTCAAACTGGTCGAGGACGGCAACCGACGGGTGAACGACGCGCTGACGCTGTATATCCGCGCGCAGGAAAGCCGCGAGCTGGACGCACACCTTGAATTTGCGCTCAAGGACATGACCCAGTTCGAATGGATCATGAATGAGCGCGTCAAAGGCGGGGTTTCGGACATGTCCGACCTCAACGTGCTGCGTCAAAAGCTGGCCAGTATCCGTGCCCGCCGCAGTGAGGCGCAGGAAACGGCGCGTACCGCAATGGCAGAACTGGACGCCATGTCGGCCTCGCCTCTGGCGGAGGTGCGCGGCCTTGGCGGTCTGCGCGATACGTCGGGCGGTGCCGCGCTGGGTGTGCTGCGGGCGCAGGCGGAACGCGACATCGCGGTGGCCGAGGCCAAGATCGCCCGCGCCAGCCATCTGCCCGGCCTAGTGGCCAGCGGCTCTGGCGGGCAATCCGCGCTGAGAGGGAGTCTTGATATCGGCTCTGACACCCTGTTTTCGCTGGGCACAGTATCTGACCTGAAGGCCATCGAAGCCAGCAAAGAGGCGGCATCGCGCAAGATCGGCGAGGCGCAAGAGACGGCAGAACGCTCTATTCGCAGTCAGGCCAGCCAGTTGGCGGCTTACACGCGACAAGCGAAAGAAGCCGAACTATTGACCCGGCAGGCCAAACAGAACCTCGACCTGTTCCAGCGCCAGTATGACGGCGGGCAACGGCAGATCATGGATGTGGTCGGCGTGTATGAGACCTATGCCGCCGCGTTGGAGCGCGCCATCGACCTGAAGTACAAAGCCGCCCGCGCGGAACTGGAACTCGCCCGCCTGCGTGGCGCACTGGCAGAAGGGGCGCAGTTGTGACCGACGGCGGCGTTCTCCAGATGGCTGGCAAGGCAGGCAAAGCAATGCTGCGGGCGGTGCCTGTCGGGGCGGTCGCCAACACCACCCGCCGCGCGCCGCGCCATACGGACCGCGCCCGCGCGCGCGCCGCGCTGATCCGCGTGCTGGCCGGCAGGCTGGGTGTCGAGGCGAAACAGTCAGACATTCTAGAGGCGCTCTCGCAGAAGGCCGGAGAAGGTGACAGCTATGGTCCCGCCGCGCTGCGGGCGGGGCTGGAGGCCGCCGGTCTGCTGACGTTGCAGGACGCGCCGGACACGCTGGTGCCCGGGCTCTGGCCCGCGCTGGCGCTGATGCGCAACGGGCAGGCCGTGCTGGTGCTCTCGCAAGAGGGCGGATCGCTGACGATCTACGACGAAAGCGCCCCGCAACGGCGCTCTGACGTGGGGTTGGCCGAGTTCGGTTCTGTCTTTTCGGGAGAGATCCTGCGCGCCGAGGCCCCGGTTCAGGCGCTGACCGACACGCACGCCAGTGTCGGCACAGAGGCGCATTGGTTTTGGGGCCAGTTCCTGCGCTTTCGCAAACATTTCGCAGAGGTGGCGTTGGGCAGTTTTGTCGCTAACCTGCTGGCGGTCTCTGTCGCGCTGTTCTCATTGCAGGTCTATGACCGCGTGATCCCGCACCAGTCCGAGGCGACGCTTTGGGTGTTGGCCGCAGGCGCCGGAATGGCGCTGCTGCTGGAGACGTTTCTCAAGGTCGCACGGTCACAACTGTTGGACGGCGCGGGGCGGCAGATCGAGATGGGCGTTCAGGGTCTGCTGATGCAGCGCCTGCTGGGGATGCGGTCAGACCTGCCGGGGCGCTCGCCGTCGCAACTGTTCTCGGCGATGCGCGAATTCGGATCGGTGCGAGAGTTCTTTACCGCCTCCACCGTGGGTGCGCTGGCCGACATCCCGTTTATCTTTGTCTTCCTGCTGTTGGTCTGGTCCATCGCGGGGAGCGTCGTCTGGGTGCTGATCGCGGGCGGGCTGTTGATGGTCATTCCGGGGTTCTTCCTGCAAAAGCGCATGATCCGCCTGACGCAGGAAATGCAGGGGGCCAGCGCCAAACAATCGCGCCTGTTGCAGGAAACGGTGGTGGAACTGGACACCATCAAAACGCAGCGCGCCGAGGATCGGTTCGCCCGCATCTGGGAAGAGTTGACCGCCGTTCAGGCGCTCAAAAGCTCGGACCAGCGCAAGCTGGCCGCCAGCCTGACGTTCTGGAGTCAAGCAATCCAGCAAGGCACCTATGTCGCTGCCGTCATCACCGGTACTTATCTGGTTTTTGCCGGGCAGTTCACGGTGGGGTCGATCATCGCGGTGGGCATCCTGTCGTCGCGCACGCTGGCCCCGCTGACGCAACTGTCGGGCATCCTTGCCCGCTGGGGCAACGTCAAGGCGGCACTGGACGGGTTGGACGCAGTGGCGCATGTGGCGCAGGACCGGTCGGCCACACGCACCTATCTGCGGCGCGAGAAGCTACAGGGCCAGTACGACCTGCGCGACGTTACCTACCGCTATGACCCCGAAGGGGCAGCGGTCCTGGACCTGAACCAACTGGTGATCCAGCCGGGACAAGTGATTGCCGTGCTGGGCGCCAACGGGTCTGGTAAATCGACGCTGCTCAAGATGCTGTCGGGGCTCTATGCGCCCGCCACCGGCAAACTGATGATCGACGGCACCGAAATGGCCCAGATCGACCCCAAGGACCTGCGCCGCGCTATTGGTTATCTAGGGCAGGACGTGCGTCTGTTTCAGGGCACTCTGCGCGACAACCTGAACCTCAGCCTGCTGGAACGCGACGACGACCGGCTGTTCGAGGCGCTGGATTTCGCGGGCCTTGGTCAATACGTCAAGGCGCATCCAAAGGGACTGGATCTGGACATTCGCGACGGCGGCGAGGGGCTGTCCGTCGGGCAGCGCCAGTCGATTGGGTGGGCGCGGTTGTGGCTGCAGGACCCCGATATCTGCCTGCTGGATGAACCAACCGCCGCGCTGGACCAGACGCTTGAAAAAACGCTGATTTCTCGGCTGGAGGACTGGCTGGGCGGGCGCACGGCAGTCATTGCCACCCACCGGGTGCCGATCCTCAGCCTTGCTTCGCGCACGCTGATCCTTGCCAATGGCCGCATGGCCATCGACGGCCCGCGCGATCAGGTGCTGGATCACCTGCGCACGGCCCAGACAGGAGCGGCTTGATGGCCACCACAACCACAAACCTGTCGGCGCAACTGGCGCAGAGCCTCAAGGGGCCGTCGCTGACCATCTGGCTGTGTGCGGCGACGGTCTGGGCATTTATCCTCTGGGCCAGCTTTGCCTGGCTGGACGAAATCGTGCGTGCCGATGGTGAGATCATCTCTTCCTCGCGCCCGCAGATCATCCAGAACCTCGAAGGCGGCATCCTGTCTGAACTTCTGGTCAAGGAAGGCGACGAAGTCCTGCGGGGTGACATCCTTGCCCGGCTGTATGGTACGCAATTCCGGTCCTCGGTGGATGACCTGCGCGATCAGATCACCGCGCTGGAGGTCCGCCGCCTGCGGCTGGAGGCCGAACTGCAAGGCGCGTCCGTGGTCGAGGTTCCGGCGGCCATGTCGATACGCTCCCCGGCGCTGGTGGCCTCGGAGCAGGCGCTGTTGGCGGCGCGGCAGTCGGATTACCTCAAACGTCGCGAGGGTGCGAAGCGGGTGCTGGAACAGGCCGCCTCGGAGCGTAAGCTGATGGAGGATCTGCTGGACAAGAAGGTGGTGGCGCTGATCGAGGTCACCCGCGCCCGCCGGTCTCATGCGGATGCGCAAAAGGCCTACGACGAAATCGTCACCCAGACCGAGCTTGTCCGGGCCGAGGAGTATTCAGAGACGCTCAAGGAACTGGCGACCCTGCAACAGAACCTGAAAGCCTCGCAGGATCAGTTGAACCGGACGGTGTTGATTTCTCCGATGCATGGGGTGGTCAACAAGCTGTCGGTGACGACCATCGGCGGGGTGGTGCGCCCCGGCGAAGAGATCATGCAGATCATTCCCCTCGACGAAGACCTGTTTGTCGAGGCCAAGGTGCGCCCGCAGGACATCGCCAACATTCGCCCCGGGCAGGAGGCGACGATCAAGCTGACCGCCTACGATTACACGATCTACGGAACGCTCAAGGGACGGGTTCATGTGATATCCGCCGATACCTTCAAGGATGAGCGCCGCCCGGAGTCGGAACCGCATTACAAGGTCACGGTGGGGGTGGACACGTCCTCATTGACCGACCGGCAGGTGGCAATGGAAATCCGGCCGGGGATGCAGGCGCAGGCCGAATTGCACACCGGCGAGAAGACGGTTTTGCAATACCTGCTGAAGCCGCTCTACAAATCGCGTGAGGCCTTCCGCGAGCCGTGATCCAATTGAGCCGCCTGCGGCGGCGCTGGATATCTCGGGTTTTGCCTTTGGCAAACTCCTCGGGGTGTGGAGTATTTTTGCCAAGAAGAAGCCGGGGCGTGTTGATGCGCTTAGCTGTCGGTGTCCATCCAGATCGTGATCGGCCCGTCATTGGTCAGGCTCACGGCCATGTCGGCCCCAAAGCGGCCTGTGGCCACCGGCGGGCCCTGCTGTTGCAGGGCGTTGGCGAAATACTCATAGAGCCGCTCGCCCTCTTCCGGCGGGGCGGCGGTGGAAAAGCCGGGACGGTTGCCACGGGATGTATCGGCGGCGAGGGTGAACTGACTGACCACAAGCGCCGCGCCGCGGATATCCAGCACAGAGCGGTTCATCCGGTCGTCGTCATCCTTGAAGATCCGCAGTTTCGCAATCTTGGCTGCCAGTTTGTCGGCTGTGGCCTCGGTGTCGCCCTGCATTGCACAGATCAACACCAGAAGGCCGGGGCCGATTTCGCCGATCGTTGCGCCGCCGACCTCTACCCGCGCCTGTGTGACGCGCTGGATCAGTGCCCTCACAATTCACTTTCCCAAGGTGGGTTTGCGCCCGCGCGGCTGACAGTCACCGCGGCCGACCGCGCGCCAAGGTCCGCTGCGGTTTCGAGGTCCTCCGCCGAGGCCGATGCCAGAGCCGCGCGAGACAACAGCCCGGCCTTATGCAATCCGGCCAGAAAGCCCGCATTGAACGTGTCGCCTGCGCCCACCGTATCGACCACCTCGACACGCCGGGCGGGCACCCGGTGCGTGCCGTTGGCCGTCATAACGTCCACGCCTTCAGCACCCAGCGTGACCAGCACAACAGACGTATCGCCCTGCAACAGTGCCGCCGGATCGGTTCCTAGCCACTCCATGTCTTCGTCCGATATCTTGACGATATCGGCGCGTGCCAGCATCCCGGCCAACCGCGCGCGGTAAGATGCTTCATCGGTGATAAAGCTGGGGCGGATGTTCGGGTCGATCATCACCACACGGTCGCCCGCGCGGGAGCAAAGCGTTGCATAGCTGTTTGCCTGCGGCTCCGAGACAAGGCTGATGCCACCAAAAAACAGCGCCGTCGTGTCGTCATCCAGCGCGGGCAGATCGGTCTCTGCCAGCATGCGACCGGCGGTGTTCTCATCATAGAAGGCATAGCGCGCCTGTCCGTCCGTCAGGGTGACAAAGGCCAATGTGCTGGGCCGCCCGGAGCGTGGGCACAGGCTATAGTCGACCTTGGAAGCCGCCAGCGCATCGGCCAGCATCTGCCCGAACAGGTCATTGGACAATCCACCCAGATAACCCGACGGGGCCCCAAGCCGACCCAGCGCAATGGCCGTGTTAAACACTGCGCCCCCTGCGTAGGGTGCAAAGGCATGCTCTCCGCCACTTGTCTGACGTGGCAACATGTCGATTAGCGCTTCGCCGCAGCAGAGGATCATGGCGTGTCTCCTTCGTGAAGATGTTTGCGCTAACTAACGCGATTTCGACCTTTGGTCAAAGGCAGACCTGCCGACAGCATCACCAGAAGCCAACGGTGATCAAGGACGTATTGTCAGTCATGCGGGCGGCTGGGTCCGGCAGGGTGTCACCGCACAAGGCGAGGGCCGTAAAAATTTGGCGCGATCCTTTCGTCCCCGGGTGCGTGAGGCGCGAATCACTGGTTGATGGCAATCAGATAGCCGACGCCGCCCGCCACGATCAGGCCCAGCAGGACCGCAAAGGCTATTTTCCACGCTGACCACGGTCGTTCGCCCTGAACGCGGCCTGTGCGCCCGTTCACCACGAAGCGAAAGCTCTTGCCGCGATATTTGTAGGCCGCCATCCAGACTGGCAACAGCACGTGTTTGAAGGTGATGTCGCGCATGTCGGTATCGACGTCATGCACCCGCTGACGGTCTCCCCCGATGTCGAATTTCACATCGCGGTGAATCTGCCGGTCCATCTTTTCCTTCGCTTCGTGAAAGCCTTCGTCGAGGTCGACCTGATAGCCCTCGGCCCGAAAACCGGCGAGGTATTCCGGCCTGTATGGTTCCATCGCCGTCAGGTCCCAGGGTTCCAGCGCGTCGGTGAACCGCTTTGGCAGCGCCTTGGAGGCCAGCACCAACACGTCGTCGAAGAACCGCCGCACGCGCCCGGAGACCCGTGTCCAGCGGATCTTTTGCACCCGCTGAGTTTCCATCTTTCCGTCGCGCATGACCTGTCGGGTCTCATAGTAGACTGTGCCACGCTCGCCCCGGTAGTCCGAGGTCGTATCGGCGTCGAAGGTCCAGTAGGGCACGTAAATACCGGTCAGCTTGCGGCCCTTTCGGGCGTAGTCCTGCAACCCGTTGGGGGCGAACCAGAGGCCGCCCAGCCAATCGGTCATCGCGCTTCGGGCCGCTTCTTCGTCCATGGCAAAGGGCAACAGGCCGCGCGGTTTGATATGGCGATGGGTGCCGGTGTCCGTCACCACCGGGGTGGCGCAGAACGGGCATTCGGCGGCGTGGACATCCGGGTCAAATTCGACCTGTGCCGCGCAATTCGGGCAGGTGGAGACGCGGGTTTCCTCCATCTCCTGCAAGGGCAGGAGGTTGGCGATTGCCGCCTTGAAGTCCAGTTCGCGGACGCCGCCACCGCCCCACGGTCCGTCGTTTCCTGCGATTTCGGCAGTGTTGCCGCAATGCCCGCAGACCAGCTTGCCGTTGTCGGGGTCAAAGCGGAAGTCCGCGCCGCATTGGTCGCAGGGAAAGCGGTGCTCGTCCGTCGGGCCCTTGGGTGCGGAGGGCGGCGGCGGTGCGGATGAAGGCGGCGGGGGGGGAAGATCACTCATATCGGAAATGGACATCAATCTGTGCGGCTTGCCTGCATCCTTGCGCGGATCGTGGCCGAGGGAAAGGAAAAATAGCCGGACGTGGGTGTCGGGATGGCGGCGCCGGGCATGGCCCCTTGGCGGCAAGGGGCGCGGGCGTTAGCCTTTGGTTCGAACAGGGAGGGAGGCAGATGATGATACGGGGTCTGGCCTTGGGTCTGGCAATTGCGGCGAGCACGGCCATGGCGGAGCCGGTCACCTATGCCTTTGAATGGACGGGGAGCGGCGGCTATGCCGTCAAGGGGGCGCTGCAATACGATGACGAGGCGATCACCGACCGGTTTGTTCGGGAGCAGGACCTGAGCTGTTTTGTGATCGAGGGCAGCAAGGACGGTGAGGCTGTGGGGCGCTGGGCGTTGACCATGCTGAATGAGCAGACGTCGTGGCGGGTGCATTTCGATCCTGTGGTGGGTCGCTTCCTCGTCGAAGGCGAGGGCGTCTGGATGCCTCAGGCGTGGAATATGGACGGCGACGGGATCGACTGCGGGGCGGGGGGATTTGGCTTTAATATCGGCAATGCGGCGCAGGATATCTGTGTCGATAACAGGCTGATTTTTGAGAGCCAGGTGGCCCCGGAAGAGCCGTTTCCGGCGGTTCGAATGGAGGATTTCAAGTTCCCTCGTGATGCCTGCATCGCGCCGCCTTTGTTGGGGTGGATGCGCCCCGGAAATTGAACAGGGACATGACCTGTCCACGCGTGGACAGAGGTGCGCCTGAGGAAAATCAATGGGTTACAGAGGCATTTTTACGTTTCGTTAGGGAACGGACAGCTAGATGCGGGCCGAGGGAGGTTAGGCCGGACCCTTCCAGATCACCGGGGTAACGTAGACGATTTTGTCATCCGCGCTGACCATCACGTCGCCGTCCTGAATATTGACCTGAAGCTTCATCGTGCGGCTGGCCAATCCGGCCAGTGCGGCAGTGTCGGCCTCAGAAAAATTGATCACCTGAAGATTGTCGAACCGGGTGGTGCTGTTCTTGATCTTGTCCCACCACATGTCAGCAGTGCGGCCGCCATAGGGGTAGACGATCACCTGCGCGGCCTTGGCGCAGGATTGACGGACCACCTTTTCGCTGGGTAGACCCAGAGCCACCCAGACATCCAGCTCTCCACTCAGGCTTTTCTGCCAGATGTCCGGTTCATCATCGGTGGAAAGCCCCTTGGTCATTTCCAGATGCTCATGCGCATTCAGGGCAAAGGCGACGAGGCGCACCATGAGACGTTCATCCGTCTCTGACGGGTGTTTGGCGACCGTCAGCTTATGGGTCTCATAATAGTGACGATCCATGTCCGAGACAGAGAGTTCAACTTTATAAATAGTGGCTTTTTGCGCCATGATCTGTCCCAAACCTACAAGGATTGGGATGCCTACTCTGTCCGGGGGCGTTTGAAAAGCCGATTGAAATTCATCTAAGGGGACGCGAGACGGTGTTGCCGCAGCTTGTCCGCCCTAGTCCGCTGGTTTCACCGGGGCGTGGCGTTCCCAGAAGTCGACGGCCTTTGCATAGGCCGCCGGATCAATCGGCTGGCCCGATCCGCCTGCCGCGCGGCCAAGGGCGTTGCGCCATTGGGTGATGGGCGGCATCGGTGGTTCTGTCGGGTCCAGTGTGCCGATGATAGAGACCACGCCCCAGTCGCAATCCGGGACGGCTTGGTCCTCGGGGTAATCTGCGGCCTCAAGCAGCATCTGGGCGTGGTTGTAGAGGATCACGTCCAGCCAGTTTGCGCGGGGGGCAGGGGTGTCGAACCAGCGTTCCAGCACGGGCATTTCACCCTCGCGCCGGGCGCGATAGCCGCTGCGCAGGAGGTGCGCGTTGTCAGGCGTGATCGGAGCAAAGCCGCAGAGGGTGGGGGTGTCATTCTGCAAAAACAGGTGTTTGCAGAAGGGCGCGTAGCCGTCCACCAGCGGTGTGCCTTGCGCCAGAGCGGCATTGCAGCGGTCGGTCAGATCCTGTGGCGAGAGGCCAAGGATACGCGTGCCGCTGGCGTCCGGTTGCCAGTTGCGGAGCGCAAAATCGGTCATGGCGATTGCGGCGGTCTGCACGGGGGGCCTTTGTGGAGTGGGCGAGGTCCCGGGTCAGGTCCGGGACGGCATGCGCTTGGGGATGGGGTGCGGTCCCGGGTCAAGCCCGGGACGGGGGCACCTACATCGCCCGGGACGGGGGTACTTACATCGGCGGCGGGGGCGGCGGCATCACGGTGAAGAGTTGCGCCAGTTCCGTGACCTCTCCCGCGCGTTTCCAGCCGTCCTGACCGGGGGTCCAGACGTGGGTTTCGCGGGTCAGTTCCTTGCTGGAGACCATCTTGCCCAGATCCGCCTTGGAGAACGGTCCGGTGGTCTGGCCGTTCACCGCCATGTGCCAGACATGTTCGACCGGCGGCGGCGGCGGGGCCATGGCGGCGGGTTGCGGTTGCTGTGCCTGTGAAGCGGCAGCCTGCTGTGGTGCGGCCCCCCACGGTCCCTGCTGGGCCATGGAGTTGGCCATTTGCATGCCCATCCCGGCGCCAAAACCCATGCCCATGGATTGATCCATCGCACCGCCTTGGCCCATCGCCTCTGCTGCTTTCCATTTCATGTGGTCGTCGAGGTTGCCCGCAAGACCGCGGCTGGTGCGGGCGTCCAGCGCCTTTTCCACCGCTTCGGGCAGCGAGATGTTTTCGATATAAAGCTCGGCCAGTTCCAGACCGTACTGGTGAATCACCGGGTCGATGGCCTTGCGGATCAGTTCAGACACTTCGCCGGTGTTGGCGGCCATGTCGAGGACAGGGATGCCGCTGCGGGCGATGTCCTTGGAAAACTCCTGCACGATGATGTTGCGGATCTGAAAGCTGATCTCATCCATCGTGAATTCGCCGTCGGTGCCGACGATTTCGGTCATAAAGACTGCCGGGTCCGCCACCTTGATCGAATACGATCCAAATGCCCGAATGCGGGTCGGCCCGAATTCCGGGTCGCGTAGCATGATCGGGTTCTTGGTGCCCCATTTGAGGTTGGTAAACCGGTTGGTGTTGACGAAATAGATCTCAGACTTGAAGGGGCTTTGGAACGCGTGATCCCAATGCTGCAACGAGGTCATGATCGGCATGTTGTTGGTCTCTAGCATGTAGAGACCGGGGGTGAAGACATCCGCCAGCTGGCCTTCGTGGATAAAGACGGCGGCCTGTCCTTCGCGGACTGTCAGCTTGGCGCCGTACTTGATCTCATGGCCTTCACGTTCAAACCGCCAGACCATCGTGTCGCGGGTGTCGTCCGTCCAGTGAATGACGTCGATGAATTGGCCCGATAGAAAATCCCAGATGCCCATGATGCGGCCTCCAATCGTTCGGTTTAATTGTCGCTTGCGCGATGCTGCGCACAGGGTACGCGATCCGCAGAGTAGTGGAAGCCCCCACGGAAGGTCAGGGGGAAATGAGGGGGAAAATACCGCGCGGCCTGTCCGTCGCCGATCATCGCGCGCCGGGCGAGCGTCAGCTTGGCCCGGCTGTCCCCATCAGGTCCGCCGCTTTTTGTTGCACGATCGGCATCGCCTGTTCGGCGGTCATCCCCGGTTTCAGGCGCGGATCGTAGAGGATCTTGAGCAGCAATTCGTCATGGCCGGTCAGCAGCGCAAATTCATCGTCGTCGTTAAAGATCGACGGGCGGGCGCGCGGGCTGTCGTTGCCAAGGCCCATGCCCTGGGCCAGTTCCTCATGGATGCAGGAGCGGCGCAGCAGGGGCGGGTGTTCAGAGCGGATGATGGCGATAGCGGTGCCATAGTCATAGCCACCGGGGCTGCGCGAAAACGCGACGACGACACAATGGATGCCGCGCGGCAGGTTGTTGAAGATGCGCAGGGCGTTGGGGTTCACGTCGGGCACGATCTGGCGGATGCGCGGGGCGATCTGGTCAGCGTCGTCTTCGGACATGAACAGGACGTGATAGTTGGGGTTGCTGTCGACCATCGAGATCGGGTGCCCGGTGATGCGCGACAGGCGGGCGGCATAGCTGGCCACCGCGGCTTTTGACGACGCGATCTGTTCCTTGGGGACATGGGCGCCGAACTCGGTCGTCATGCGGACCGGGATCGTCCATTTCTTGATGGCGCTGGGGGCCCCGGAGGAGGGCCGCAGGCCTGCGCCGCGTTCATATTCCTCTTCGAGCGCGATGGCGGCAAAGTTGCGCACCAGCATGGTGTCGGTAAAGGCGGTGTCGGGGCCGCCGCCATCGGTGCGCAACAGGCCGCGCGCGACCAGATCGTTCTGCACGCGCCCGTAGTATTGCGTCAGCGCCTTGCTGGCGGGGGACGCCTCTGGCGCGGCGGGGGTGGACTTGGGCGCGACCCCGGGGGGACGCGCCTCTGGTGTGACCGAGGTCTTGCGCGGTGCCAGATCCGACCCGAGGCACCCTGACAAGGTCAGGGTAGCCGCAAGCGCCAGCGATATCAGACCAGCCCGCACCATGATCACCTCAGGACGGAACCGCGCCGGCACCCTGACGGCGCGACTTGGCAGAGGCCAGCGTGTCGCGCAGTTCGGATTCCATCCGCTTGAGTTCTTCCTCGGCCTTGGCGCGACGCGCCTTGCCTTCGTCGGCGATTTGCAGGCTGTCCTCGATGGTGGCGACCAGATCGGCGTTGGCCTGCTTGACCGCCTCGATGTCAAAGACGCCGCGTTCCATTTCCTGACGGATCATCTTGTTGCTGTCGCGCAGGTTGGCAGCGTTCGAGGTCAGCAATTCGTTGGTCAGGTCGTTGGCGTCGCGCACCGCGGCGGCGGCCTGCTTGGAACGCTGGATGGTCAGCGCCTGCGCCAGCTGGGTTTCCCACAGCGGCACGGTATTGACGAGGGTCGAGTTGATCTTGGTCACGAGGCTCTTGTCGTTTTCCTGCACAAGGCGGATCGACGGCAGCGACTGCATGGTGACCTGACGGGTCAGTTTCAGGTCGTGAACCCGGCGTTCCAGATCGTCGCGCGAGGCGCGCAGGTCGCGCAGTTCCTGCGCCATCATGACCTGATCGTTCTCAGGCGCGGCCTGAACGGCGGCTTCTTTGGCGGGGATCACCTGCGTGTCCAGCTCTTCAAGCTTGGCCTCACCGGCGGAGATATACAGCGCCAGTTCGTCGTAGAATTGCAGTGTCTTTTCATAGAGCAGATCCAGCGACTTGATGTCCTTGAGCAGGACATGCTCATGCTTGAGCAGGTCGTCGGTGACCTTGTCGATCTGGCCCTGAACGGTCTCATAGCGCGCGGTGAACTTGGCGAAAGGCGCAGCGCGGCCCAGCAGTTTTTCCCACCAGCTACGCTCGCGACGGACATCCAGTTCCGAGATCGAAAAGCCGCGGATGGTGGTGACGATGCCGCGCAGGCTGTCGCCTGCCGGGCCCACGTCCTTATTGCGCACGTCCGCCAGCATGGCTTGGCTGATTTCCTGCAGTTCGGCCTGCGCGGCAGAGCCGAAAGAGACGATCGAATTGGTGTCGCCCATGTCCAGTTCTTCCATCCGCGAGCGGATTTCGGCGCTGACCTCTGCGGGCGCGTCCTTCAGCGGCACGACGGCGTTCGCTTCGGCCGGATCGGGCAGAACGACTGCATTGATTTCATCGACCAAGGCAAGCGCCTTTTCGGCTTCCTGACGTACGTTTTCAGACATAGGTTCCCCCGTTCAATTCACTCATCTCCGGTCGAGATGCACACCCTCGCGCTGCAAACGGTCGCGCAGCACCTCGATTTCAATATTCAGGTCTTCGTTATTGTCGGCCAACAGCTTGTCGATCTTCTTGTCAAAGCTTTCCTCAAGATCGGTCAGCAGCATCATGTAGTCGCTGCGCGCGTTCCGGTCGGAGGAGCGCGAGAAGACGTCGGAGAATTTCACCGTCGCGTCGCGTGCGCCCATCAGGTAAACGCTGAGGAACTTCTTGGCCCCGGTCAGGTCGCGCGGGTCTTCTTCGACCGTGCGGATCATCTCACGCACTTTGGTGACAAAACGCTCTACCCGCGCCTCTACCTGACGGTCTCCGGCGCGTTTGACGGCGTCGGTCATGGCGGTGAGATAGCTTTCAGCCTCATTGACGACACGTGCGACGCGGTCCTGGGTGAAGGTATCGATGCCCTCCATCCCCTTGTCTTTCATCGGGTCGATGCCGAATGCGCCCAGATGCAACGCTGCCGCTGCGCCGCCGAATATCAGCGGTGCCGCAAGCTGTTCGAATGCCATGCCCAGATCAGAGCGGAACACCGCCAGACCCGCGCCGATGCCACACAGGGCGGCGGCGAATATCTTGCGCGGGATGGCCGGTCTGCGCGCCACCTTGCGTTCATGGAACGACGCCTCGGCCAACAGCCCGTCACGCAACAGCCATGCGCCCAGTACCAGCGAGGCCGCACCCGCAAGACCCACCGCCATGCCGACCGCGCCGTCGTTGATCGACAGGATGGCAAGGATCACACCGGGGATGAACAAGACATTGGAGCGTGCGCCCGCCGGGGCCACGCGGGCCCCGTGATAGGCCGGACGTTCGTCGCGGGGCCGGTCATCCGGTCCGCTGGACGCGCCATCGGGGCTATGTTTTCCGCCAAACCGCTGAGCCATGACGTCAGAGCCCCCCGAGCCAACCCGTAGCCACTCCGAAAAGCAGCACGATCAGCAGGACGTAGCTCACCTTCTGCAAGGCGTTTCCCGACATCAGACTCCCCGATTTTCGGCGCTCTGCCGCGCCTTTACACGGCAGAACTTAAGGGCAAAATGCTGCACTTGCTAGGGGGAAGTCCGGGGGTTGGCGCTCAGGCGGCGGATTCTCGGGGCATCCGGTCAATCAGATGATCGGCCTGCCGTTCAAAGGCGTCGCGCGCACCGCGAATGCCACTGTGAAGGGCAAATGCCTCAAAGCTTTCGGTCAACACCTCAAGCTTGGCCAGGTAACGGCGACGGGCAAAGGGGTGGCCGTGGCCGTTCCATGCGGCTTCCAGCCGGGTAACCTCTTCGTCGAGCAGGGAGATTACCTTGCGTACTGGCCGGTCGAGGCGTGCGGATTTCTTTGGGTCGCCGGTGCTCTGCCGCATCGGACGCAGCACAAGTTGCCGCGCGGCCTGCGTTTTTGTCGTCAATTCCGTATCTTCGAGGGCGGCGATACGGTCCGCCAGCGAGGCCAGAGCCAGTTCGGCCATGTCCACCGCAGCGACCTGACGGGCCCGTTCGGACCCTTTGTCGCGGATCGGGTCAAGTCCGAAGGCGGCAAGGCTAAGACCACAGGCCACCACCCCCGCCAGAGCGGGCATCCAGAGGCTGTCGTACTTGAACCCGGCAAGGACCAGCACCACAAAGCCAACCATCACCGACCCGATCAGTTTGCGCGGGACGCGGGGGGCGCGCGCAACCTCGGCAAGGTCATAGTCGTGATGCTGTTGTTGCCCGACCGAAATCAGGCGCAGGGCCAGTGACAGCACCCAGATCAGCGCGATGGCCGTGGCGATCCCGGCAAAGGATTCCTGAAAGACCCACAAAAGCAGCGGAAAAGCGGCGAGAAACAGGAAGTTCAAACCCGAGTCGAGTTGCGCCCGTTCCAGCCGGGGCGTTTCAACACCTTCGTCTTCTTCCGACGTTTCAAGTCCGCTGTTCGGATGCCGTGTCATGTGCGTCTCCCCTCAGGCGTAGCTCATGATGAAGATCATCAGCCACAGCGCGAAGTAGGCCACGTGCCGGGTCATTTGTCCGGTCTGGCGGGCGCGTCGCGCATAGCTTGTCATGGCATCAAAGGTATCGACGGCCACCATGCGCAAGTTCCCCAGCACCAGAAGCGCCGAAGCCGTGAGAATCGAAAGGGCTATGAATGTTGTCACCATGTCGCCAACATTCGAGCGAAACCGGGCGAAAACGGGGCAATCGCCGGGAAAAAGCAAGAAGAGTTAACGAAGTGTGAAGGCGATAGGGGTTTTTGAGCGGAATTAACCCTTTTTCGGGGGGCGACGGCGGCGCTGCACCGTGGGTTTTGCAGGGCGTCCGGGTTTGCCCGGTTTGCCCGGCTTGGCAGTGCCGACAGGTTCCGGCTCCAGGCCCAGTTGGTCGCGCAGGATCTTGCGGCGGACCTCTTCGACCTCACCGGGTTTGAGCTGGCCCAGTTGAAAGGGACCGTAAGAGGTGCGGATCAGCCGGTTCACGGTCAGGCCGATGTCGGTCATGGCGCGGCGGATTTCGCGGTTTTTGCCTTCGCGCAGGCCGATGGTCAGCCAGGCGTTGGCCCCCTGTTGCCGGTCCAGCGAGACCTGCATCGGTTGAAAGCGCTGGCCGTCGACCTCGATGCCCTTGCGCAGCGGGGCAAGGGTTTCGTCGGTGGGACGGCCGTTGACGCGGACACGGTATTTGCGCAGCCAACCGGTCGAGGGCAGTTCCAGCTTGCGCTTGATCGCGCCGTCATTGGTCAGCAGCAGCAGCCCTTCGGAGTTCAGGTCAAGGCGGCCCACGCTCATGACGCGGGGCAGATCGTCGGGCAGATCGTCATAGATCGTCGGGCGGCCCTGTTCGTCGCGGGTGGTGGTCACGCGGCCCGTGGGCTTGTGGTACAGCCACAGGCGCGCGGCGTCGGGTGCGGCCAGCGGGGTGTCGTCAACGGTGATCTGGTCGGCGTCGGTGACGTTCAGCGCGGGGCTGTCGATCTTCTTGCCGTTCACGGTGACGCGCCCCTCGGCGATCATGCGTTCGGCCTCGCGTCGGCTGGCGCGGCCTGCGCGCGCGATGACCTTGGCGATTCGTTCTCCGGGAGGGGTCTTGTTTTCCATCCGCGTCCCATAGCGCGGCGGCAGGGCCGGGGGGAAGGGGGGTGCAAGCGGCTTTCCCCGGCTGCGCTGCCGCGTTAAGCACCGGACATGAGCTTTCGCAGCCATATGCAGACCGCGCTGGACGAGGCGCAGGCCGCCGCAGCGCGCGGTGAGGTGCCGGTGGGCGCCGTCATTGTTGCGCCCTCTGGCGCGGTGATCGCGCGGGCGGGCAACCGCACGCGCGAGATGAACGACCCCACCGCCCATGCCGAGGTGCTGGCGATCCGCGCGGCCTGTGCCGCTGTGGGGGCCGAACGGCTGCCCGAGCACGACCTGTATGTCACGCTGGAGCCGTGCCCGATGTGCGCCGCCGCCATCGGCTTTGCGCGCATTCGGCGGCTGTATTACGGCGCGGCGGACCCGAAGTCCGGCGGCGTGGCGCAGGGGGCGCGGGTGTTTGCCCATCCGCAGTGCCACCATGTCCCCGAGGTCTATGACGGCATTGGCGCGGAGTCGTCCGCCGCGCTGTTGCGCGACTTTTTTGCGGCGCGGAGGTAGGTCATGGCGCGGGTCATCCTGTTCAACAAACCCTTTGGGGTGTTGTCGCAATTCACCGACAAGGGGACCGAGGGCAGCCCGCGCGCGACCCTGTCCGACTATATCGACGTGCCGGGTGTCTACCCGGCGGGACGGCTGGACCGGGACAGCGAGGGGTTGATGGTGCTGACGGATGAAGGCGCGTTGCAGGCGCGCATTTCGTCGCCCAAGTACAAACGCCCCAAAAGCTATCTGGCGCAGGTCGAGGGCGTGCCGTCAGACGAGCAACTTGCGCAGTTGCGCAAGGGGGTGACGCTGAAGGACGGGCCGACGCGCCCGGCCAAGGTCGCCCGTATCGACACGCCCGACCTGTGGGAGCGGGACCCGCCGGTGCGGTTCCGCAAGACGGTGCCGGACGCTTGGCTGCAACTGACCATCACCGAAGGACGCAACCGGCAGGTGCGCCGCATGTGCGCCCATGTCGGTTTGCCCTGCCTGCGGCTGGTGCGCTGGTCGGTCGGGGATTGGACATTGGACGGGCTGGAGCCCGGTCAGTGGAAGGATGCCTTTAGCGGATGAACTCTCTGTAAAGTTGAAAAATTCGCCTTTTGTGATAGTATGAGGGCGCATTTTCAGCATTAAGGAGATTTCCCATGGCCAGAACCACAGCGGACCCACGTCCGACGTCCAAATATGACAGGCATCTGTCTCAGCGACTGGACCAGATCGAAGAGATGCTGGCGCAGCTTGCGGCGCATTATGGCGGCGGTCCGGGCGGAAGCAAAACCGGCGATCATGCCCATGTGGGCAATTGCGACATGCCCAAGGTGCCGGAGCGCGTGCTGGGGCCTAGCGTGTCGGACGAACGCGCCAGCCTGATCCGATACGTTGACCGCAAATGGGTCAACGGCACCACCCTGCACTATTTCCTGTTCGACGACGGCCCCTTTTCCGGCGACGCGTTCAACATGGACAAGGTGCGCGAGGGCTTTCAGATCTGGGCCGACGTCGGCATCGGACTGAATTTCGAGGAAACCGAGGATATTGACGAGGCCGAGGTGCGGATCGGGTTCCAGCCCGGCGGGTCATGGTCCTATGTCGGGCGCGATGTGATCGACATTCCGGGCCAGAATGAGCGCACGATGAACATCGGCTGGGACCTGCGCCACGATCCGCGCGGCGTCGATACGGCGGTGCATGAGATCGGCCATACGCTGGGCTTTCCGCATGAACACCAGAACCCGTTTTCCGGCATCGTCTGGGATGAGGACGCGGTTTATGCCTATTTCGCCGGGCCGCCAAACAACTGGAGCCGGGAACAGACCTTTCACAACGTCCTGCGCAAACTGACGTCGGGCGATGTGGAAGGTTCCGCATGGGACCCGGATTCCGTCATGCATTACGGGTTTGGTCCGGGTCTGATCCTTGAACCGGACAAATACCGCACCGGGTTGCGGCCCGAACTGGGCCTGAGCGACACCGACAAGGACGAGGTGCAAAAGTTCTACCCCAAGGCACAGGCGGAAAAGACCACGCTGCTGGAGCCGTTCAAGTCGGCGGTTCTGGACATGATGCCCGCCGATCAGGTGAACTTTCTGCTGCAACCGACGGCCACGCGGGACTACACCATCCGATCCTTTGGTCGGGCCGACATGCTGATGGTGCTGTTCCGCAAGGACGGCGAGGTGACGCGGTTCATGGCCGGATCAGACGACGCCGGCACCGAAGACAACGCGGAAATCACCATCCGCCTGTTGCAGGGGGAGGACTACATCCTGCGGGTGCGCATGATGTCCCACTTTGGCAGCGGACGGGTGGCGGTGATGTACTGGTAAGGGTGGCTCAGACCCACTTGGCCAGCGGCGGCAGGCTCATCAACACGGCATTGGCGTCGTGGCCTGTCGCCAGTCCGAACTTGGTGCCCCGGTCGTAGACAAGGTTGTATTCCGCATAGAGGCCGCGGTGGATCAATTGTGTGTCCTTGTCCGCATCGGTGAAATCCTGCACGCGGCGTTTTTCCACCAAGGGCAGATAGGCGGGTAGAAAGGCGCGGCCGATGTCCTGTGTCAGGGCGAAATCCTCCTCCCAGTCGCCGGTGTTGCGGTCATCCATAAAGATGCCGCCGACGCCGCGCGCCCGGTGGCGGTGGGGGATGTAGAAATACTCATCGGCCCATGCCTTCAGTTCCGGGTAGAGGGTCGGCCCGTGCGGGTCCAGATGCGCCTTTTGGGTGGCGTGGAAATGCGCGGTGTCGTCATCGTATTCGATACAGGGGTTCAGGTCCGATCCGCCGCCGAACCACCACGCGCCGGGCGTCCAGAACATGCGGGTGTTCATGTGGACGGCAGGGGCGTGCGGGTTCTGCATATGCGCCACAAGGCTGATACCCGACGCCCAGAACCGCGGGTCGCTGTCCATGCCCGGAACGCCGCGCGCGGCCATCGCCTTTTGCGCGGCCTCACCCAGTGCGCCGTAAACGGTCGAGACGTTGACGCCGACCTTTTCAAAGACGCGGCCGCCGCGCATCACGCTCATCAGCCCGCCGCCCGCGTCGGTGCCGTCATCCGAGGCGCGTTTGGTTGGCGTCACCTCAAAGCGGCCCGGAGCCATGTCGGCAAAGGGGCCTGTGTCGTGGCTGTCTTCCAGCGCTTCGAACGCGGCAACGATGTCGTCGCGCAATTGACGGAACCAAGCGGCGGCGCGTGGTTTTTCCGTATCCAGAGAGTCGGTCATGGCACTGCCCCCAAAAAACTTGGCGGCACGCTAGCGGGCATGGGAAGGGCGCGCAACGCGACGCTCTGTCAGCCGCGCGCGGCCAGCCGACGGCGATACCGAAGGATCAGGCCGATGGACTGGATCAGGACCAGCACGCTGAGCCCGCCCATCCAGAGGACGCTGTGCCAGAACGGCAGGAACGACACGCCGCTGACGTCTGTGGCCGGGTCGCGGGCCTCTGCCAGATTGCCGAAACGATAGCTGTCCCAGCCTTGGCAGGGGTCGGCCAGCCCGAAGGAATGCGCGAGGTCGCAGAGGACCGTCCTGGCGGGGACGGGGTGCCAGCGGCTGACCTCGGCAAAGCTGCCATCGTTGATCCATGCGCTGCCGTGGTCGATGAACCGCAACCACGCCCAGAAGAACCCGCAGAGCGGCAGCAGACAGATCATCAACATGGACAGGCGCTGCCACAGCAGGTCAAGCGCCGGTGTGTCGAGGTCGACAAAGCCGAAACGCGGAAAGACGGCTGTCTCTGGCGGGACATGGGTCATGTAGAGCCGCACCAGCCAATAGCCGAACGCGGCGATGGGCAAGCCAAAGCCCAGCAGGATCACCGGGGCGGCGACCCGTTCATCGAAAAGCGCCGCCAGCCCAAGATCGACATCCCATTGCGCATACATGAACCCCGCGATCAGGGCGGTGATCAGAAAGGTGAAGATCGCCGTTATGATGCCCTGCATGTCGTGCCCCTATCGCGTTCCCAGCAGCCATTGCCCAAAGCGCGCCGCCGTGCCGCCAATCTGGCGGCTGAGGTCGATATTCGCATCGTCGAGCAGCAGGGTGATCGCCTCTGCCCGGTCGGCAGAGAGCCGGACAGACAGTGTGACGCCCCTGTTGCCGTCGCGCGCAAACCGGTGCGTTTCCAGCGAGGGGGCAAGCCGTTTGAGCATGTCGCCCTCCCCCAAAGGCACATTGAGACGGCGTGAAAAGGGCACGCCGTTGTCTTTCAGGACCCGTTCCAGATCGTCCGGAAAGTCGCGGATATTGTCGATCTCGATCTGTACACTCAGCCGACGCGACGTGCTGTCCCAGACCGGGCGCAGCGACAGGTCGGCGTCATGTGTGCTTTCGCCGAGGACGGTCTTGAGCAGACTGCTGCAGACCCAAAGCTCCCCCTCGATCCGTGTGCGGAGCCTGAGCGTGTCGCCGCCGCTGCGCATTTGCGTCGGCCCACGCCAGTACAGCCGCGCGCCGCAGTCGCCAAGGTTGCCGCGTCCGCGCATCTGGCTGTCGATCTCATCGAACAGCGCGGGCATCCGCACGTCGAGGTCCAGTTCCAGACGATCATCCACGGACCGCAGCGCCTGAAGTACAAGTGTTCCCTTGACCGGACTCTGGGGGGATAGGGCGCGCAGGTCCCGCTCTGCGATCTGAGCAAAGGCGGGGGCGGCGGTCAAAAACAGAAAAAGGATCAGGGCAGGGCGCAACATCGGGACATCAATTGGGCGCGAGGAAAATCCCCGCGACTCTACCACGGATTGCGCAATTGGTCCAGATTTCGGGAGGTGTCAGTGGGCGGGGGCGGCGACCGGGTCCAGCAGGGTGCGCCCGCCATCGACCGTCATGATCTGGCCGGTGACAAAGCCCGCCCCTTCGCAGGACAGGAACTGCACCGACTCGGCCAGTTCACGGGGGGCGGCGATACGGCCCAGAGGCGTGTGATCCTCAATGTCGGCGCGATAGTTCTTGTGCTCGCGCAGGGTGTCCTTGAGGCTGGCCGACATGACAGAGCCAAAGGCCACCGCGTTGACCCGGATACGGTGCGGTGCCAGCGCCACAGCCATCGAGCGGGTCATCTGGTCCAGCGCGGCGCAGGAGACGGAATAACCCAGCAACTCGGGGTGGGTGCGGCGTGCGGCGATGGACGACAGGTTTACAATCGCGCCGACCTGCCCGCCTTCCTGCCCCTCGGCCTGCTTGATCATGCGGCGGGCCACCAGCTGCGTCATGCGATAAGAGGTGGTCAGGTTCTGCGACAGCAGTTGTTCGACGGTGTCATCCTCAAGGTCGAGCGGATCGGAGGTCAGCAGTTGCCTCGACCCGTTGATCAGGATGTCGACCCGGTCAAAGGCGTCCAGCGTGGCCGACAGCAGGTTTGCCATGGTCAGCCGCTCGCGCAGGTCCCCGGCGAAATAGCGCAGCGTGCTCTCGTCGTTGGTGTCGCCGCATTCCTTCATCAACTGCGGCTCGTCCATGTCGGCAAGCATCACATTCGCGCCCTTGTTGGCAAAGTGCCGGGCGATGGCCAGCCCCACGCCGTTGGCCGCGCCGGTGACAATCGCGGTCTTGCCTTGGATGGAGAAACTCATGTGGGCCTCGTTGGGGTTGTCCGGCCAAGCTAACCGGGTTCAGCGCCGCTGACGAGTGGGTCTTGCGGCGTGAAGAATCTTGAAGCGGGAGTCGCCGCCAATTTCGGTGGTTTCGCGGAATGCCTCCGCGAGGGCGGCCTCATACGGCAGATGACGATTGGCGACAAGCCAGAGCCGACCGTAAGGCGAAAGGATGCGGGCGGCGGCGGCCACAAAGGCGCGTCCGATCTGCGGGTCGGCCTTGCGCCCCTGATGAAAAGGCGGGTTCATGATGACCCCGTCCAGCGCGGCGGGCGGTTTCCAGTCGGTGGCATCCGCCCAGTGAAACACGGCGCGCGGGTCGGTGACGTTTGCGCGGGCGCAGTCCAGCGCGGCCTTTTCGGCCTCGACCAGATGCAATGCCGTGATGCCGGGGCGGGTGAGCGCCTGTTTCGACAGCCAGCCCCAGCCAGCGCCAAGATCGGCAAAGCGTCCCTTGAGGGTGTCAGGCAGCGCAGCGGCCAGCGCCTGCGATGCCGGGTCCACGCCGTCGGCGGAAAAGACGCCGGGTGCGGTCAGGTCGCCCGAGGGCAGGCGTTCCGGCGCGTGACGCCAATCGGACAAATCCGCGCCGCCCTGAAACCACAGGCATTTGCCGTGCGCCTTGGACACCTGCCCAAGCACCGGAACACGGGCGCGCAGCGCCTTGGCAATGGATTCGATCCCGTCTGTCTTGGCCCCATCGACAACGACAACCCCGCCGGGGGTCAGGGCGCTGGCGTCTGCGATGCGGTTTTCCGCAAGCGTGCGGGCGCGTGGCAATGTAACGATGGCGGCGGCATAGGGGCCCGCGGGATCAGAGCGCGTGGCAACGCCACGGCGCTGCCAGGCGGCGTGATCGGGAAAGAAGGTCTGGATGACCTCGACGCGCGACGGGTCGATCCCGTCAAGGGCCGTGTCGGCAGGCGCACCGAACAAGGCGATAGAACCGCTCTCTGGCAGGGCAAGGCCGCCGGAGGCGAGGGCATAAGAGAGGCGTTCTGCTGACATGAGGGGAATGGCGCGGGCGCCTATTCCTTCTCCATCGTGCATTGCAGGGGGTGCTGGTGGCGGCGGGCGAAATCCATCACCTGTCCCACCTTGGTCTCGGCAATCTCATGGCTGAAGACACCGACCACGGCGACCCCTTTCTTATGCACGGTCAACATGACCTCAAACGCCTGCGCGTGGGTCATGCCGAAAAAGCGTTCAAGCACGTGAACGACAAATTCCATTGGCGTATAGTCGTCGTTCAGCAGCAACACCTTGTAGAGCGGCGGGCGCTTGGTCTTGGGCTTGGTCTGGACGGCGACGCCGGAGTCGCCCTCGCCGTCATCGGGCGGGGTGTTCGTCATCATGAACGTCCGTGTCATGGGGGCGTTTGTCATCGAGCCGTTCGCGCATTGGGTTTCCAGGTACGGCCACTTTATATAGGCTGGAGGGCGTTGCCGAAAAGGGGGCCGTTGGGGCTGAATACAGGATGGCGGGAAAACTGCAAACAATCGGCTTTGATGCGGACGATACCCTGTGGCACAACGAGCGCTTTTTCGTGCTGACGCAGGATCGTTTCGCCGAACTGCTGCGCGATTACGCGGATCGCGACCATCTGGCAGACCGGCTGATCGAATCAGAGCGGCGCAATATCGGCCATTACGGGTTCGGCGTAAAAGGATTTGTCCTGTCGATGATCGAGACGGCGATCGAGGTGACGGATGGCCGTGTGCCCGCCACTGTCATCTCCGAGTTGATGGCCGCCGGACGCGAGATGCTGGCCCATCCGATCGAGCTGTTGCCCCATGCCCGTGAGGCGGTCGAGGCGGTGGCAGACACGCACCGCCTGATCCTGATCACCAAGGGCGACCTGCTGCATCAGGAACGCAAGCTGGCGCAATCGGGGCTGGGCGATCTGTTCGACGCGGTCGAGATCGTGTCGGACAAGCAGCCGGAGACCTATACGCGCATCTTCGGGACGGCCCCGGGTGGGGCCGGGGCGGCGATGATGGTGGGCAATTCGATGAAATCGGACGTGGTCCCGGCGATTGAGGCAGGGGCTTGGGGCGTGCATGTCCCGCATGATCTGGCCTGGGCGCTGGAGCACGCAGAGGCACCCGAAACGCCGCGTTTCCGCAGCGTGGCGGATCTGGGCGCGCTGCCCGCGCTGGTGGCCGAGATCGGCTGATCCCGCAGGCTGTCCGAGTCGCCATATTTTTGCCTCAATTCGCCTCAATCCCGCCGCATTGGACGGTCTAGGGGAGGCGAACGGGGAAATCGCAACATATAGAAACATGCATTGGATAAATCCTTTGGAAATCAGGGGATTGTCGCCTTCTCTTGAAGTCGCCTCCGTGTTAACATGACCTTAACCACGGTGCTGGCAGAGTCGCACCGGGACAAGAACAAGAACCCCAACCGAAAAATCGGGGGGACGAGGCAGAAAGGCAGTGCATCGTGACGGGACGTCGCAGGACTACGGGCCATTTTGGCCTGCATATCTTCATGTTTGTATGGCTGATGGTGCTCGTGCCTCTCAGCGTGGCCGCAGCACCCTATGCGGCCATGGTGATGGACGCGCGCAACGGGAAGGTCCTGCACGCGCAGAATGCCGACACCCGCCTGCATCCGGCCTCCCTCACCAAGATGATGACGCTCTATGTCGTCTTCGAGGCGGTGCAGAACGGCGAGATCACCATGGACACGCTGGTCACCGTCTCGCGCAAGGCCGCCTCTGAAGAACCGTCGAAACTGGGTCTGCGACCGGGGCAGAAGATCAAGCTGCGCTACCTTGTTCGGGCGGCTGCGGTGAAATCCGCCAATGACGCCGCCACCGCGATGGCCGAGGCGATCGAAGGGTCTGAAGCGGCCTTTGCCCGGCGGATGAACCGGACGGCGCAGGCCATGGGCATGACCCGCACCACCTTTAAGAACGCGCATGGGCTGACCGAAAGCGGGCACCTGTCCACCGCACGCGACATGACGATCCTCGGGCGGCACGTGATCTATGACTATCCGCAGTATTACAACCTGTTCTCACGCAAGACGGCCGATGCCGGTGTGCGCAAAGTTTCGCACACCAATTCGCGGCTGCTGAACTCCTACAAAGGCGCGGATGGCATCAAGACCGGCTATACCCGCGCGGCGGGGTTCAACCTTGTGGCCTCGGCTGAACGGGGCAAGGAACGGGTCATCGCGACCGTCTTTGGCGGGCGGTCGACCGCCTCGCGCAATGCGCGGGTCGAGGAACTGCTGGATATGGGCTTTAAGAAAGCGCCGGCATGGGCCAACAAACGTGAGCCCAAGATCCCGCCCTATCTGGGCAAGGGGGCGGGCAAGGGCGGAATCATCGTCGCCAATACCTCTGACCCGGCTCCCGGAACGCGGGCCAAATCGATCCGCGTGGCCTCGGCTGCCGTGACGCGCAGCCTGCGGCCCATGGCACGCCCGGGCAGCGTTGTGACGCCGAACATGGTCGCGCCAATCGTGGCGTCCGTGGGCAAGGCCATCGAGCGTGAGCTTCAGGAGGTCGCCATGGTCTCTGACACCGCCCCAAGCCCTGCGCCTGCGGCGACGCCTCCAAGAGAGGCGCTTGTGGTCAGCGCCGTTGCTCCGACGGCGTCGGTCAAGCCGGTTCAGCGCCCGGTGGGCGTGGCCGCCGCTGCGACGCTGACCTTCAAGGATACCCCGACACCGGCGCGCAAGGCCGAGGTGGTCACCCGTCTGTCGACCTCGGGTGGTCGTCATTGGGGGATCAATGTGGGCCGCTATCCCAGCGAATACGCCGCGCAAAAGATCCTGCTGCAAACCGCGTTGACCGAAACGGCGACGCTGGACGGCGCCTCGCGCAAGGTTGTCCGGGGCAAGACTGGCTTTGACGCGAACTTCATGGGCCTGACGCGGGACAGTGCAGAGCTGGCCTGTCGGCGGCTACAGGCGCGGCAGATCACTTGTTTCATGGTGGGGCCCGGCTAAACGCGTCACTCCTGCGCAATCTCAGACAACAAAGGCCCGCCCTTTGACAAAGGCGGGCCTGTTCTGTTCCGGGGCGCAGGTGTCAGCGTATGGCGATCAGAATACGCTCGACCACGCTCATGACCCGGTCCACGCGGGTCTGGTCGGCCAGCAGATCAAAGACCAGAAGCCGGATCTCATCGCTGGTACGCAGGTGCTTGGCCTGCGCGTTCGAGATCACACCGATCAGATCGTTGGAGGGACAAACGCCCTCACGGTACTCATAGACCGTGCCGTTGCGCGCGGCGCGGGCCTGCAAGCCGCAGCGCCGTTCGGGCGGGACGTCCTGCCAGAACAGGGTCATGATATCGACCAGAGCGGAACTGTCGTTGGAGAAATAATTGTGCGCCAGCATGTCGTCGCCCAGCGAGGACATGTCGATGCTGTCGAGGGCGGGGTGCGACAGAAGAATGTCGCCGCCAATCCCGGCCCGTGGCGCGGACCCGTGCAGCTTGCCCGAGGACACCAGCGCCCAGTCGGTGGACGAGGCATAAAGCGTCATGCGCCGGGCCAGAGGGGCAAAGGTGCCTGCCATTTCTCCGAACAGATCGGCGTCCACATCGGGGGCGGCGAACATCACCTGATCAAGGATCGGGGAATCGCCGGGGCGTGCGTCCCGCTTGAGCGCCATGATTTCCAGCGCGTCGGTCAGCGCGCGGTTGCCCATGGAGTGCGCGACCACATTGATAGAGCGCGCGCCGGACCGCAGCACGAGATCCTCCATGAACCCGGCGAGACGGCGGCCCGACAGCCGCACAACCGCCGCATCAGCGTTGTAGCCGACCGTGGTGTCGCGCGACGGCCATGAAAACAGCACCGGCACGGTGCCGTTGCCCATGTCATGCACCATCTGCGCGGTGCGCTGGGCGGCGTATTCAAAGCTGGTGTTGTAGCCGTGTATAAAGAGCAGCAGATCGCGCTGGTCCTCTTCCTGAAATTCGTCCTGCAATTTGCCAAAGAAGCTGTCGGGGTCCACCGGTTTAACCGATTTCAGGAGGATGTGCTTGGACGGGCTGGCGCGAAATTCCAACCGCCAGATCGAGGGTTTTTCAACCTGTCCGGCAACGTGGCTGTTGGGAATGGTGACGGTGGCGATCCCCAGTTCCAGACGGTCGCCCCGTTCCCCGCCATAAAAGCGTGCCGGGTGGGTGGCCCCTGTGCGGGCACGGTCGGTGGCATAAAAGACGTCTACCGCATGAAACCCGCCGTCATCGGCGGCAAATGCGGTTTCCAGCGACGGGCTGCCAAGAGCCTTGAGCGCGGCGCGCGCGTTTTCGGCGGCCTCCGTATCGCCCAGCAGATCGGCCAGCCGCACCAGTTCCTTGTATAGGTCGGTCAGCGCGTCGTCCCCGCGCCCGGTCTCTTGCTCAGCGGTGATCGCGGCCTCGATCATGGTGCGGGCCGAGGCGAGCGCCCCTTGTGCCTCATAGATCTGGGCCGCCTTGAGATAGGCGGGCACCGGGTCCTCACCCAGTTCGGTCCGGGCAAAGGCGCGGGTGCGGGCCAGATCGGCCCAGGCGTCGCTGGCCTGAACATAGTCCAGCCCGTCCAGCAATTCGGCGCGCAACTGCATGAGATCGACAAGAATGCGCATCTGCGGCGGGGTGCCCAGAACGCGCGGGTCACGCATCGCGATGTCGACCTGTTGCAACGCCTGAAACGGATCGGTTCCGGCCAGCGTGTCAAGCGCCACAACCCGGCTGATGTCCTGCGCCCGACCGGGCGCGGGGATCACCGCGACACAGGCGCAGATCGTGATGAAAATGGATCGGGCCAGCAGAGTCATTGTTCCCTCGCAATCTGAGAGTTCTTCTCTGGCATGATTATGCGGCGTTGTGGGCACTTAACAAGGTGGGGAATACCGGGGCTTGTTGTGTTGCCCTGCCGCATTGCCCTGAACCAGAAGTTTTACATAAGAAAAACCCCCGCGACCGGGCCGCAGGGGTTCGTATCTGACTAAAAGCGTTCGGTACGCTTACAGCATGCCTTCGCGCTGGGCCTTTTTACGAGCCAGCTTGCGGGCGCGGCGGATTGCCTCGGCCTTTTCACGGGCTTTCTTCTCGGACGGCTTCTCGAAATGTTGCTTGAGCTTCATTTCGCGGAACACGCCTTCGCGCTGCAGCTTTTTCTTCAGAGCGCGGAGCGCCTGATCGACATTGTTGTCACGAACACTGACCTGCATGTGGTTTTCACCACCTTTCTAGATTTGAGTTGCAAGGGAATTGCAGGAGGTGGCCGTATAGCAAGCACCGTTCTATTTGTCTAGGGTGTAGACGGAACATGAAGGATGCACCCTATGCCCGATATCGCAGACAGGATTCTGGACGCCGCGCTGACGCATGTGCCCTTTGACGGTTGGTCAGAGGTTAGCTTTCGCGCTGCCGTGGCCGATGCCGGGGTGGACCCGGTGGTGGCGCGTGGCCTGTACCCGCGCGGGGCCGTCGATCTGGCGGTGGCCTATCACAAAAGGGGCGATGCGGACATGCTGCGCCGAATCGCGGCAACGGACCTTGCAGAGATGCGCTTTCGGGATCGCGTCGGTTTTGCCGTGCGCGCCCGGATCGAGGCGGCAGAAGACCGTGAGGCGGTTCGGCGGGGGACAACGCTGTTTGCCTTGCCACCTTATGCACCGGACGGGGCGCGCCTGATCTGGGGCACGGCGGATGCGATCTGGACCGCGCTGGGCGATACGTCGCGGGATTTCAACTGGTACACCAAGCGGGCGACGCTGTCGGCGGTCTATTCCTCGACCGTGCTGTACTGGCTGGGCGACGATTCGCTGGAGCATGAGGCGACATGGGCCTTTCTGGATCGCCGGATCGAAGACGTGATGCGGTTTGAAAAGGTAAAGGGTCAACTGCGCGAGAACCGCCTGTTCGGCGCGCTGACAGCGGGGCCTGCGAAGATTCTGGAACGGGTCAGGGCTCCGTCCGGTTCGGATGCGGATCTACCCGGCGGCACGCCGTCCCGCTGAGCGCGCCTTTACGGCGCAGGCGGACCGGCCTGAAACCGCTTTGCCCCCTGCGCGCCGCTTGTTACCAAATCCCAAAGAGGGAGGCCTGACCATGTCCGACACCATGCGCGCCATCGAGATCACCGAGCCGGGCGGCCCGGAGGTTCTGAAACCGACAACGCGGCCCGTGCCGCAGCCTGCCGCCGGGCAGGTGGTCATCAAGGTCGCCTATGCCGGGGTCAATCGCCCCGACGCGCTGCAACGCGCGGGCAGCTATGCGCCGCCGCCCGGAGCCTCTGACTTGCCGGGGCTTGAAGCCTCGGGAGAGGTGGTCGCACTCGGCGCCGGTGTGGACGGTCTGTCGCTGGGCGATCCGGTTTGCGCGCTGCTGCCCGGGGGCGGGTATGCGGAATATGTCGCAACCCCCGCCGCGCATTGCCTGCCGGTGCCCAAGGGCATGGGGCTGAAAGAGGCCGCTTGCCTGCCAGAGACGTTTTTCACCGTCTGGTCGAACGTGTTCCAGCGCGGCGGATTGCAAGCGGGGGAGCGATTCCTAGTACATGGCGGGTCCAGCGGCATCGGCACAACGGCGATCCAATTGGCCAGCCATTTCGGCGCGCGGGTCTTTGCCACCGCCGGGTCCGAGGCCAAGTGTCAGGCCTGCCGCGATCTGGGAGCAGAACAGGCGATCAACTACCGCGAAGAGGATTTCGTCGAGGTGCTGCGCGCGGCTGGTGGGGCCAATCTGATCCTTGATATGGTGGGGGGCGAGTATCTGCCGCGCAACGTCAAGGCCCTGACCGATGACGGACGGCTAGTGCAGATCGCGTTTTTGCAGGGGCCGAAGGTAGAGCTGAACTTTGCACAGGTGATGATGCGGCGGCTGACCATCACCGGTAGCACTCTGCGTCCGCAGAGCGATCTGGCCAAGGCGCGCATCGCGGACGCACTGCGCGCGCAGGTCTGGCCCCTGCTGGATGCCGGCCTTGTGGCCCCGGTCATGGACAGCGAGTTCCCGTTTGAAGAGGCAGGCGCCGCCCATGCCCGCATGGAAAGCTCTGGTCATATCGGGAAGATCGTTTTGAAAGTGGGCGTGTAGCGGGGGCATGCCCCCAGCTGCCTGCGGTTGCACCGCCAGAGTATTTTTACCAAGAAGAAGCTGGGCGCGGTGCCGGACTTTCGGCCGCGCCCGGTTGATTGATTACACGACCGCGCGGCGGTAGAGGTGCCATGTGGCGTGGCCGAGTACCGGCAGGACGATCACCAGTCCAAGCAGCATCGGCAGGCTGCCCAGCACCAGACCGGCGGTCACGATGGCCCCCCATGTCAGGATCACCTTGGGGTTCTGGCGCGTCACACGGAGCGAGGTCTGGACCGCCATCGGCAGTCCCACGCGGCGGTCCAGCAGCAGCGGAAAGGACACCACGCTGGTGGCGAGTACCGTCAGGGCAAAGATGCCGCCGATGCCGCAGCCCAGAAGGATCATTGTCAGTCCGGGTCCTGTCATGAGACTGTCGATGAACGCCCCGGGTGAGGCGGGCATGTCCGGCCCAAGAGTTACTCCATAGAGATGCGCCGCCACCATGAGCCAGAGGCAGAAGATCGCTGCAAGGTAGAGCCCCATCACGACGATGGAGGCAAAACGCGGCCCTTCCAGCACCTTGAGCGCGCCCAGCCAACCGATGTCTTCGCCCTCTTCGCGGCGGCGGCTGATCTCATACACGCCGACGGCAGTGACCGGGCCGAGCAGGGCAAAGCCTGCGATCATCGGAAAGATCAGCGGTATCAGCGACCAATGGTGCGCCGAGACCGCAAGGACAAGCCCGATGATCGGATAGAGCAGGACAAGGAACATGACGTCAGACCGGCAGGCCTGAAAGTCGCGCCAGCCCGCCTCCAGCGCCTCTCGCAGGTCCTCTGCGGTGAGTTCGCGGATGCGCGGCGGGGCGGCGACCTCGACCCCGCCGAGGTTTTGCGTTGATCGTGCCGCGTGGCGACCGGCAAGCCCAAAGGCCTGCGCCAGCCAGCTGCCGGGGTTCCCGATTGTCTGTGTCATGCGTCCTCTCCTTATGGCGTGGGAAGGCGCCAACCGGACAAGGGGCCATCGCGCGGCGACGGCCGGACCGGTCAGACGCGCTTATGCGTCAAAAGGTAGCACGAATCGGTCGGCGTTCCTATCACAGTGGTGAGAGGCGCGGATCAGTGGGTGAAGAAACCGGGACCGGCCTGCGCCAGAAGGTCGGCGGCAAGGGTTCGGCCCATCTCTGCCCCGGTATCGACGGGGCCGGTGATTTCACCGGCATAGGCCGCAGAGCCATCGGTTTTCAGGATCTCACCACGCAGGCGCAGAGTATCGCCGGTCTGTTCAGCAAGGGCTGCGATGGGGGTTTCGCAAGAGCCATCAAGGGCCGCGAGGAAGGCGCGTTCGGCGGCCAGCCGCAAAGCGGTGGGCGCATCGTGGATCGCGGCCAGCATCTCTTGGGCGCGGCTGTCGTCGGCGCGGCGTTCGATGCCGATGGCACCCTGCGCCACGGCGGGCAGCATGTCGTCCGGTGAGATGGCGCTTTGCGGCACATGTGTCATGCCCAGCCGGTTCAGGCCTGCGCAGGCAAGGAAGGTGGCGCGCGCGACGCCGTCGTTCAGTTTCTTCAAGCGGGTTTGCAGGTTGCCACGAAACTCCACCACTTGCAGGTCAGGGCGGCGGTGCAGCAGTTGCGCGCGGCGGCGCAGGGACGAGGTGCCGACAACCGCACCCTGCGGCAGGTCATGCAGGCTATCCGCGTCGGGACAGATGAACGCATCGCGCACGTCCTCACGCGGCAGGTAGCAGTCCAGCACCAGACCGGCGGGCTGTTCCGTCGGCATGTCCTTCATCGAATGCACCGCGATGTCGATCCGGCCCGCCAGCATCGCCTCTTCGATCTCTTTGGTGAACAGGCCCTTGTTGCCGATCTCTTTCAACGGGCGGTCGGCGTCGATCATGCTGCGGTCGTCGCCGGTGGTCTTGATCACCACGATCTCGAACGCGTCAAGCGGCAGGCCAAAGGCAGTGGCCAGACGGTCACGGGTTTCATGGGCCTGAGCCAGCGCCAGCGGAGAGCCGCGGGTGCCGAGTTTCAGCGGGGATTGGGGTGTGGGCAGATCGGTCATGGGCAAGGGTTAGCGCGGCGCGGCGGGAAAGGAAACGGGATTTGACGGGCTTGGGATGCGTCATGCGCGCCCGGTTTGGCCGCAGGTGGGCAAGGCTGCTTGACACCGGCGGGCCTGCATTGGACCAAGACAAACGAATTTGAGGAGCGACCCGAATGACCAAGACGATCCTGCGGGCCCTTGCGGGCGAGACGCTGCCGACACCGCCGATCTGGATGATGCGTCAGGCGGGGCGCTATTTGCCCGAGTACAAGGCGACGCGGGCCGAGGCGGGGGATTTCCTGTCGCTGTGCTACAACCCGGAGCTGGCGACAGAGGTGACATTGCAGCCGATCCGACGGTACGGGTTCGACGCGGCGATCCTGTTTGCCGACATCCTGCTGCTGCCGCAGGCGCTGGGCATGGACCTTTGGTTTGTCACCGGCGAAGGACCGCGTTTGTCGACCATCACCTCGGACGCGGATTTCGACAAGCTGGGCCGGGGTGAGATGATCCACGACACGCTGAACCCGATTTACCAGACAGTCCGCAATCTGTCGGGGGCGCTGCCGTCCGAGACGACGCTGATCGGCTTTGCGGGCGCGCCGTGGACCGTGGCGACCTACATGATCGCGGGGCAGGGGACCAAGGATCAGGGACCGGCCCATGCGCTGAAGGCAGAGAACCGCGCGCTGTTCGAAAAGATCATCGACCGGCTGACAGAGGCGACGATTGACTACCTGTCCGAACAGGTGAAGGCGGGGGCCGAGGTGGTCAAACTGTTCGACAGTTGGGCCGGATCGCTCAAGGGTGAGGATTTTGACCGCTACGCGTTGGAACCGGCCCGCATCATCACGCAGGAACTCAAGCGGCGGCACCCGGGCCTGCCGGTCATCGCCTTCCCGCGTCAGGCGGGTGACAAATACATCGGCTTTCATCAGGCGACGGGCGCGGATTGCGTTGCGGTGGATGACAGCGTGACGCCGGAATGGGCGGCGGAACATGTGCAGGTGTCGGGCTGCGTGCAGGGCAACCTTGCCTCGTCGCACATGGTCACGGGCGGCGACGCGCTGGTCGCGGAAACGCAGCGCGTGGTGCAGGCGTTCCGCAAGGGGCCGCATATCTTCAACCTTGGACACGGGATCACGCCGGATGCGGACCCCGAGAACGTGCAGTTGATGATAGATACCGTGCGGGCAATGTAACGCGCTCAGACGTGGGCGGGTTGTCCCCGCCCACCAAGGATGGCGTCCATGCTCATCCCGCCGATCCACATGCAGAACAGCGCCAGCCATGCGGTGCCTGCAAAGATCGACCCGCCGGACACGCCCGCGCCGATGGCGCAACCGCCCGCCAGCATCCCGCCGAAGCCCATCAGGACTGCGCCGATCATGGCGTTGCGCATGGGCGTCGGGCCGTCAAAGCCCTGAAACTTCAACTCGCGGGTTGCGGCAGCGGCAAGGAACGACCCCAGCACCACGCCCGGCACCAGCCCGATGTCGAATTCCAGCACCGAAGTGCGGTCGAGGAAGAACATCAGCGTGTTGGCCGAGGGGCCGGTAAAGGTCAGGCTTTCGATCTGCACCGGCTCAAACGCGACTTGGCTGAGGGCATATGTCAGGCCATAGCCCACGGCGGCGGCAAACCCGACGCCGGAGGCAAAGACGAGGCGCGCAAAGCCGATGCGGTTGCGGCGGCTGAGTTCCAGCGCGAGCAGCGCGATCATGAGGCCGATCACCAGACCTGCCTCACGCGGCAGGTGGGCGGCGGCCAGCAAGTCCATGTTGCGCCCGCCCGATGTGATCCACAAAGCGGCCAGTTTATCGCGGAGGGGTGACAGCCAGCCGGTCAGCGACATTTGCGCCACCACGGCAAAGATCAGGCCAGAGACGACCGACCGCAGGTTGCCCGTCGCCGCCAGCACCAGCAAGCGGCCCGAACAGCCGCGCGCCAGCACCATGCCCGCGCCAAACAGCAACCCGCCGATGATCGCGCCGGACCAACTGCCCGGCACCGCCATCATCCGTGCGTCCGAGGTATCCAGCAGACCCAACAGTTGCGCGCCCTGCACCCAGACAACGGCGGTGGAAAAAGTCAGCAACCAGACCGCCACTTTGTCCCGCATCATGCCGCGCGCGAATTCGACCGTGGCCGCGCGCAGGCAAAAACGCGAGCGTTGTGCCGCGACGCCAAAAATCACCCCGGTGATCAGGCCAAACAGCGCCGAGGTCGGGTTCTCACCGATGCGGTCGATCAGGGGAACGATATCCATCTCAGCAGCTCCTTGCGCGTGTTGCGCAGCGTGATGCACCAAAGAGGCATTGCCTTGCCTTGATGCAGATCATGGGGCGGAACGGTGTAGAACGGGCGTTGCCTGGACAACGACGATTGCGTCAACGGCCTCTGCTCTGTGCGCGGATGCGTAATAGGCGGGTCTCGCCAACTCTGCGATTTGGGCGTAAGGCCAATTTATGGCTCCTGTTTCCCTGAATGACGCGCACATGCTTCCGCTGTGGCGGCGTCCCGCGGCTTTGCTGACGCTGATGGCGATCGCGATGCCGTTGTCCTTTGCCACGTGGTCGGCATTGCTCAACAACTTTGTCATCGAGGCGGCGAATTTCGATGGCAAGGACATTGGCCTGCTGCATACGGTGCGCGAGATCCCCGGCTTTCTGGCCATCGGGGTGATCGTCGTTTTGCTGGTGATGCGCGAACAGGTTCTGGCGCTGGTGTCGCTGGTGCTGCTGGGTGTGGCCACCGGGCTGACCGCGCTGTTTCCCAGCATGGGCGGGCTGCTGTTCATCACGCTGCTCAGTTCCATCGGCTTTCACTATTACGAGACGGTCAACCAGAGCCTGCAGTTGCAGTGGTTGCCCAAGGACCGCGCGCCGCAGATGCTGGGCTGGCTGATCGCCGCCGGATCTGGGGCCACGCTGATCGCCTACATCGCCATCGTGATGACGTGGGAGGCATGGGACCTGTCCTACAACTTTGTCTACATGGTCTCGGGTGGTCTGACGCTGGCCATCGTGGCCTTTGCCGCACTGGCCTATCCGCAATTCGAAAGCCCCAATCCGCAGGTGAAAAAGTTCATCCTGCGCCGCCGATACTGGCTGTACTACGCACTACAATTCATGTCGGGCGCGCGGCGGCAGATATTTGTGGTCTTTGCCGGGTTCATGATGGTCGAGCGGTTCGGCTTCGAGGTGCATGAGGTCACTGCGCTGTATCTGATCAACCTTGTGGCCAACATGGTGATCGGCCCGGTCTTTGGCCGCGCGGTGTTCAAATTCGGAGAGCGGAACACGCTGATCTTTGAATACATCGGGCTGACGTTGGTGTTCCTGCTTTACGGTGGCATCTACTGGTTCGGCTGGGGCGTCGTGCTGGCCGCTACGCTTTATGTGATCGACCATCTGTTTTTCGCCATGGCGCTGGCGCTCAAGACCTACTTCCAGAAGATCGCCGATCCCGGCGATATCGCCCCCACCGCTGCCGTGGCCTTTACCATCAACCATATCGCGGCGGTCTTTCTGCCTTTCCTTCTGGGCTATCTCTGGCTGATTTCACCGGGGGCGGTCTTTGGCCTTGCCGCTGGTATGGCGCTGGTCAGCTTGTCGCTGGCCATGATGATCCCGCGCCACCCGGAACCGGGCAATGAAACGGTCTTTGGCGGGGTCTTGGCGGCCCCGGCGGAGTAGGCGTGGCGGCAAGCCCTACGCAGGCGGATGGGCGTTTCCTGACCGGGTCCACGCTGGGCCATGTGGTGCGCATGACCCTGACCGGCGCGGCGGGGATCACCTTTGTCTTTATTGTCGATGCGGCGAACCTGTTCTGGGTGTCACAACTGGGGCAGCCGATCCTGATGGCGGCCATCGGCTATGCCTTTGCCATCCAGTTTTTTACTGTCTCGATCGGTGTCGGGCTGATGGTTGCCACCACGGCGCTGGTGTCGCGCAGCATTGGGCGCGGTGAACGCGCGCTGGCGCGCGAACAGGGCGCGGCGGGGATGGTGCTGACCTTTCTCGTGCAGGCTGTGACGGCGGGTATTGTGGTGGCCTTCCGGCGGGATCTGCTGGCCAGCGTCGGCGCAAGCGGCGTGGCGCTGGACATGGCCGCGCGCTATGTGGCGCTGTCCATGCCCTCGCTTGCGATCATGGCCGTTGGGCTGACCGGCAGCGCGGTGCTGCGGGCCGACGGACTGGCGCGGCAGGCGATGATGGTCACGATGGGTGGCGGTTTCATCATGCTGGCGCTGGACCCAGTGCTGATCTACGCCATGGGCCTTGGGCTGGATGGAGCGGCGCTTAGCGTCTGGATCTTTCGTGGCATCATGGCGGGTTTGGCGATCTGGTTTGTGGCCTTTCGGAATACCTTGCTTGCGCGGCCCTCGTTGGACATGCTGGTCCGCCACGGCCCTGCGCTGTTGCGGGTGGCCGTGCCCGCAATCGTGACGCAGATGGCGACGCCTTTCGGGAACTTCCTGTTGACCGGATTCATCGCGGCATATGGCGACAATGCGGTTGCGGCCTGGGCCGTGGTCAACCGGCTGACGGTGGTGGCCTTTGGCGGGCTGTTCTCCCTCGCCGGGGCGATTGGCGGCATCTTTGGTCAGAATTTTGGCGCGCGGCAGTTCGACCGGTTGCGGCAGACCTATCTGAACGCCGCGCTGTTCTGTGTCTGTTATGCGGGTGTTGTCTGGCTGATCCTGATGGCGCTGACCGGGCACATTGCAGCGGGTTTTGGCCTGACGGATGACGGCAGCGCGGTGCTGCGCGCCTTTACCCATTTCGGCGCGCTGTCCTTTACCCTTGGCGGTTTGCTGTTCGTGTCGAACGCCGCCTTCAACACGCTGGGCAGGCCGCTCTGGGCCTCTGTCCTGAGTTGGCTGCGCGACGGGCTGTTGCTATGGCCCGCGGCGGTCTGGCTGACGGCCGGATACGCGGCGGAGGGCGTTGTTTATGCGCAGGCACTGGTGGGCGCGGGTATGGGGGGTGTGGCCGGGGGACTGGGCTGGCGCTATGTGCGCTCAATCGGCGACGGGCCGCTGCCGCAGGTCAACCTGCGCGAACGGCGCGCATGGCGCGACCCGAACCGCTGGCGGCGGCGCTAAAGCGCGCCGCGCAGGGCAAAGGCAAGGATCGCCAACACGATAACCGCTGTCAGCAGCCAGAAGGCGCGCGAGATACGGTTTCGGCTAGTCATAGCTGAACTGCTCCAACAGGATGTTTTTCGGCGCGACGCCAAGATCCATCAGCGCCTTTTCAACAGCGTGCAACATGGGTGGCGGACCGCAGAGCACAAAGACCCAGCTTTGCAGCGCCTCCTCGTCCAGCAGCCGCTGGATCATCTCGGCGGTGACAAAGCCGGTCTCCCCGGTCCAGTCCGGGGGTGGTTCAGACAGGACATGGGTGACACGCAGCGGACCGTGTGCAGCGCGCTGGTCTAGTTCCTCACGACAGGCGATTTGCGCCTCTGTCCGGTTGGCGTAGACCAGCAGCCGGGGACGCGGGTCCGCGTCGGCGTCCAGCTGGCGCAAGTGGGACAGCATCGGCGCAATCCCCACGCCACCCGCGATCAGCGCGACGCCCGCCGCGTGTTTGTGCCGTTTCAGTGTCAGCGATCCAAAGGGCGCGTCGACATAGGCACGTGCCCCCGGTTTGATGTCCCCAAGCCGGTTGGTGAAATCGCCAAGCTCCTTGATGACAAAGCGCAGGTCAGGGCCGTCGGACGGGGCGGAGGCGATGGAAAACGGGTTTTCATCCAGCGAGACGGCGGGTTTGCCGATGCTGATCCATGCGAAATGCCCGGGGAGGTAGCGCAGGCCTTTATGGCCCTCGGGGGACAAACGCAATTCCCAAGTGCGGTCGGCCAGACGTGTGACGGCGCCGACAACCCAAGGGCGGCGTGCCTTCATCAGGGGTTTGACCACGTAGACCCAGAGCAGTGAGAACACTGCGACGCCGAACAGCGCCCACCACAGCATCGCCAGCGCCGGATCGCCGCTGTAGCGCCCGGCCCGTGTCGCGTGCAGCACGCCGAAACCCGTCATGACCAGCGCCATGATCCCGTGCATGGCGCGCCACATCTCATGCCGGTACAACCCGTCGCGTCCCAGCGCCATGACCATCAGCGCGCCCAGCAGCAGCCATGCAACGATCCCCGGCCAAAGGCCCGACCAGTCAAAGTTGAGCGGCGCGCTGCCCGGCGGGGTCAGGCCCGCGCGCAGGCTTTGCAGGCCGGAATACAGATAGGGGTGCAGAAGGATCATCACCGTCGCTGCGCGCGCCAGTAATTGGTGCAGGCGCATGGTGACATCCATGCCGATCCGCCCCGAGATCACCCGGAACCGTCCCGACAGGGCAAATTCCATCAACAGAATAGCCAGCCCCGCCAGCGCGACGCCGCTGGCCAGTTCATCGCGTAGCGGACGCGGTGCGTGCCCCTGCAGCGCGGCCATCGCAAGTGGCGCGCAGGTCAGGCCGAGATAGAAAAGGACAAGCAGGACTGCGGGCATGGCATCTTCATATGGCTTGTATTGCCGATAGCACGCGCCGGGACAGGTTTCACGCCCTCCCTTGTGCGGCTTGCGGTGGGCGGGCATTCGTGCCACAGCGAGGGCGTTTTTTCCCCGAATGGACCCCCAAAATGCCCAAGACATGGACCGCTTTCACCACGCTCGCCGACAAGGATAAGGCCGAGGCGCTGGGCCTCGCGATCGAGGAGATGGACCCGGAGCCCATGGGGGTCGGCGTGTTCGAGATCGAGGACGGCTCTGGCACCTCCGAGGTGGGCGGTTATTTCACCGAAGCGCCGGACGAAGTGGCGCTGGCGCTGCTGGCGGCGGCCTATGGGGCCAAGCCCTTTGTCGTGTCCAAGGTGCCGGACACTGATTGGGTCGACAAGGTGCGGCGCGAACTGACGCCGGTCGCAGCGGGGCGCTTTTTCGTCTACGGCAGCCATGACGCCGACAAGATCCCCGAGGGCGCAGAGCCGCTGCTGATCGAGGCCGCTATGGCCTTTGGCACCGGCCACCACGGCACCACGCAGGGCTGCCTCGAAGCGCTGGACCGACTGGCGACCGAGGGTTTCACCGGAAAGCATGTCGCCGACATCGGGTGTGGTACGGCGGTTCTGGCGATGGGGGCCGCGCGCCTCTGGCCGGACATGGTTATCGCTTCCGACATCGACGAGGTCGCCGTCGAGGTGGCAGAGGCCAATGTGCGCGCCAATGACCTGTCCGACAAGGTGACCTGCGTGGTGGCGGCCGGGTTCGACAACCCGGACCTGCACGCCCGCGCTCCCTATGATCTGGTGTTTGCCAATATCCTGAAACAGCCGCTGATCGACCTTGCCCCCGATATGGCCACCCACATCGCACCGGGTGGCTATGCGATCCTGTCGGGCATCCTGACGTGGCAGGCCGATGAGGTGGTCGAGGTCTATACGGCCCAAGGGATGCCTCAATTGCGCCGCGATACGATTGGCGAATGGGTCACCCTCACCCTCCAGAAAAAGCAGTAAACAAAGGGTTAACGGCACCATTCGGGGCAAATTTTAGCTGAATTGCCACATTCTTGCCGTAAAGTTTGGCTAAAACTTGTCTTAATCGGTGGGGGCCGATTTTAGGTGAGGCTGCCATGGATCAGGCCCAAAGAAGTTTTCACAAGCGCGAACAGGCGCTGCGACGCAAGCATATCCTCATGGCCAAGGGCTATGTCACCCGGATGAGCCGGAACGGAATCATTGAACAGGTTCCGGACCGACATTTCAGCGGGATTGGCCTGCGTCTGGTTTTACGGCTGGTCTTGGTGGTTATGGCGTTCAAGGTTCTGGCCTTTGCATGGCTGGGCGAGACCCAATACCTCAGCAGCGTCGATAATTTGTCTCAGGGGGCCATCCATGAAAAGGCCGGAGCTTGGTTCATGCAGGCCGATCCGGTGACGCGCGCGGTGGCGGGATTCATCACGCCACGGATGGGCTGAACACCAACTGTTAGAATGCGAAACGGCCGCGCTTCATGCGAAGCGCGGCCGTTTGCTTTGCCGTGAGTGGCAACTGTGTCGACCGGGTCATCCCGCTCGATCGACACGAGTAGAGAGTTGATTAGCGCCCGGAAACGCTATCGATATCGCCACGGTGCAGGCCGATATCGTCCAGTTCACGATCGGTCAGGGCCGAGAGGCTGTTACGGGTCAAGCGAGCATCGTTCCACACTGCAAAAGCGCTGATCGCGGATGCAAAGATGTTGCCGATACGTGCGGCGGAGCCCGAAGCGGCGTACGGGCGGGTCAGGTCGGTTGCGGCCATCGCTGGTCTCCTTGGGTCTGTATTGTGTTTCGTTCTGAAACCGCACTTAGTTTGAGCAAATCGCCCAAACAAGCCGCAATTTATGCATGGGTCTCATGCAATTTTTGCATGGCGAAAAGACAGGTTAACCGTCTTGAAAATTAAGCAAAAAACCGCTGCATTCTGCGTCGGTTTCTGACAATTGCGTGACGTAATCAGATGGCGCGTGTCGGTGCGGGAACAGCCCGTGTCGCAAACGGTCGGCGGTGCTTTAACCTTGGTGTTTGTTCGCGTTTCGTGCTAGCCGTGTCTGAAAAACAACAACAGTAGGCATCCATGCGGATATTGGGCATCGACCCGGGGCTGCGCACCCTCGGATGGGGTGTGATCGAGGTAGACGGCAGCCGACTCAGGCACGTGGCAAACGGGCTGTGCAAGCCCGGTGGTACCGAATTGGCAGAGCGGCTCCTCAATTTGCATGTGCTTTTGACAGAGGTCTTGCGCGAGATGGCCCCTGATGAGGCGGCAGTGGAAAAGACCTTTGTAAACCGCGACGGGGCCGGGACGCTGAAACTGGGTCAGGCGCGGGCGATTGCCTTGCTGGTGCCGGCGCAGTTTGGTCTGACTATCGGGGAATACGCGCCCAACTCGGTGAAGAAGACCGTGGTGGGGGTCGGCCACGCCGAAAAGCATCAGGTCGAACATATGGTGGGTCTGCAATTGCCCGGCGCCAATCCGGCGGGGCCGGATGCGGCGGATGCCTTGGCGATTGCGATCTGCCATGCGCATCATATGGGGACGCGTCGGATGAAGGTGCGGGCATGATCGGGCGTATCGCGGGGCGGATCGTCTATCATGGTGAGGATCACGTGCTGATCGACGTTCAGGGCGTCGGCTATGTCGTCTATTGCAGCGACCGGGTACGCGCGGGCCTGCCCGGCGCAGGAGAGGCGGCGGCGCTGTTCACCGACCTGCTGGTGCGTGAGGATCTGCTGCAACTCTTCGGCTTTCCGACGCTGATCGAAAAGGAATGGTTTCGCCTGCTGCTGTCGGTGCAGGGCGTGGGGGCTAAAGCGGCGCTGGCGATCCTTGGTACGCTGGGCCCGGACGGGGTCAGCCGCGCGCTGGCGCTGGGCGACTGGTCGGCGATCAAGGCGGCGCGCGGGATCGGTCCCAAGACGGCGCAACGCGTGGTGAATGAACTCAAGGACAAGGCCCCCGCCATCATGGCGATGGGCACGGCGGAACCGCAGGGCTTGGCCCCCGCCGCCGCGTCGAGTGAAGTGATCGAAACCGCCCCTGCCGCTACCCCAACTCCACCACGCGCCGCCAGCGCGCAGGCAGAGGCGCTGTCGGCCCTCGGCAACCTTGGCTATGCCCCCTCAGAGGCCGCAGGAGCCGTGGCAGAGGCCGCTGGTGCCGCGCCCGAGGCAGACACTACCGGGCTGATCCGCGCCGCGCTGAAGCTGCTGGCACCGAAGGGGTAAGGGATGGACATGACCGACCCGGACCCAACCCTGCGCCCCGATCCGCTGCCAGAGGACCGTGACCGCGCCCTGCGTCCGCAGATGCTGGGCGATTTCATCGGTCAGGCCGAAGCCCGCGCGAACCTGCGCGTCTTTATCCAGAGCGCCCGCCAGAGGGGCGAGGCGATGGATCACACCCTGTTCCACGGTCCCCCCGGTCTGGGCAAGACGACGCTGGCGCAGATCATGGCGCGCGAATTGGGCGTCGGCTTTCGCATGACCTCTGGCCCGGTGCTGGCCAAGGCGGGCGATCTGGCGGCAATCCTGACCAACCTCGAACGCAACGACGTGCTGTTCATCGACGAAATCCACCGCCTGAACGCCGCCGTCGAAGAGGTGCTCTATCCGGCGATGGAGGACTATGAACTGGACCTCGTGATTGGCGAGGGACCGGCGGCGCGCACTGTGCGGATCGAACTGCAGCCTTTCACGCTGGTCGGCGCGACAACGCGCCTTGGCCTGCTCACGACCCCGCTGCGCGACCGTTTCGGCATCCCGACCCGGCTGAACTTCTACACCGTCCCGGAACTTGAGACGATCGTGACAGGCAACGCCGTCAAACTTGGCGTCCGGATGGAGGGCGATGGTGCGCTGGAAATCGCGCGGCGGTCGCGGGGCACACCCCGGATTGCCGGACGCCTGCTGCGCCGCGTGGTGGATTTCGCCATCGTCGAGGCAGGCGGCGTCGTCACCCGCGCGCTGGCCGACAGCGCGCTGACACGGCTGGGGGTGGACAGTCTTGGCCTCGACGGCGCAGACCGGCGCTATCTGACATTGGTGGCCGAGAACTATGGCGGGGGCCCCGTGGGCATCGAAACCCTGTCAGCGGCCCTGTCCGAAAGCCGCGACGCGCTGGAGGAGGTGGTAGAGCCCTACCTCTTGCAGCAGGGGCTGATCAGCCGTACCCCGCGCGGGCGGATGCTGGCGCAGAAGGCGTGGACGCACCTTGGCCTTGCCGCGCCGGTGCCGCCGGGACAGAGCACGCTGTTCGACGGATGACCTGCCGCGCGGCAGACCATGCAAAGCTGAAGAAAGACGATCCCACATGGCACAAAACCTGACCTCCGAGGACATCGAAAATCTGTTCACGCGGTCGGACGGCAGCTATCTCTGCGCGCGCTGGGGTCGCCCTCTGTCGCCCATCGTCTTTGGGGTCGAAGAGGCGACGCTGGAGGTGATCAAAGGCGCGTTTGAGGCGGTCTGCGCGCTGGCAGGACACAAGATGGCAGAGACGGACCCGGAACTGGGCGCCAACGTCATGGTCTTTTTCTTTCGCAACTGGGCCGAACTGCTAGAGGTGCCCGACCTTGGACGCATGATCGAGGGACTGGACCCTCTGGTCGCACGCCTGCAGGCGGCAAAGGCAAACCAGTACCGGGTTTTCCGCTTCGATCCGGATGGCGGAATCAAGGCCTGCTTTGTCTTTCTCAGGATGGACGCGGACCTGTCCAAACTGCCCGCAGAGACGCTGGCCTTGGGGCAGGTGGTGCAAACGATCCTGCTGTGGTCGGATACCGCTTTTGCCGACCGGTCGGCGCTGGCGCAGTTCGGGGGCGGGCAAGTGATCCTGCGGCCCGACATCGCCGATGTGATCCGGGCGGCCTATGATCCGGTGCTGCCGGTGGCGGCGACAGAGCCGTCCCATGCCTTGCGGCTAGCGGCGAGGATCGCGGCCGGTCGTTGAGGGTGTCCACGCGTGGACACGCGCCCATGTAAGTAAAATCAATGGCTTACAGAGGCGTTTTTACGATCCGTTAGGGATTGGCCGGTCGAGAGGGGCTGCGCAGGCCCCGGCTTCTTCCCTGTAAAAATACCCCGGGGTCCGGGGCAGAGCCCCGGTCCGGCAGTGCAACATGCGCAGGCTTAAACTCTCAGCGCACCAAGCCCACAATCTCGTAGGTCTTCGCCAGGATCGGTGCGGCGATCTCACGCGCGCGCTCTGATCCGCGGCGCAGGATGGCGTCGATCTCATCGGGTTCCGCAGTCAGTCGCTTCATCTCGGTCGAGATCGGCTCTAGCTTGGCGACCGCCAGATCCGCCAGCGACGGCTTGAAGGTGCCAAATTGCTGGCCCGCGTGTTCGGCGATGACCTGATCGATGGTCAGGTCTGCTAGGGCGGCGTAGATATTCACCAGATTGCGCGCCTCGGGGCGGTCTTTCAGACCTTCGGCAGTGTCGGGCAGCGGTTCGGGGTCGGTCCGGGCCTTGCGGATTTTCTGCGCGATGGTGTCGGCGTCGTCGGTCAGGTTGATGCGGCTCATGTCCGAAGGATCAGATTTGGACATCTTCTTGGACCCGTCGCGCAGCGACATGACGCGCGTGGCCGCACCCTCGATCACCGGTTCTGTGATCGGGAAGAAATCGACGCCGTAGTCGTTGTTGAACTTGATCGCGATGTCGCGGGTCAGTTCAAGGTGCTGTTTCTGATCCTCGCCCACCGGCACATGGGTGGCGTGGTACACGAGGATGTCGGCGGCCATAAGCGCGGGATAGGCCAACAGGCCCAGCGAGGCATTCTGCGTGTTCTTGCCGGCCTTGTCCTTCCACTGGGTCATGCGCTGCATCCAGCCCATGCGAGCGACACAGTTGAAGATCCACGCCAGTTGGGCGTGCTCGGCCACTTGGCTCTGGTTGAACAGGATAGATTTTTCCGGGTCGACTCCCGATGCGATGAACCCGGCGGTCAGCTCTCGCGTTTGGCGCCGTAACGCCTCGGGGTCTTGCCAGACCGTGATCGCGTGCATGTCGACCATGCAGTAGATCGACTGGATGCCTTGTTCCTGACTGTCTGCAAAACGCTTGAGCGCGCCAAGGTAGTTGCCCAGAGTCAGCCCGCCCGAGGGCTGGATGCCCGAGAAGACGCGCGGGGTGAAGGCAGGGTTGGGCTGGCCGTCGGACATGGGGACTCCCCGTGGGTGTGGATATTGCTGCGCGGCTGGCTTACCCATGCGACCGGAGACCGTCAAGGAAGAGGCAGACCATGACCCACCCCCATAACGAAGCCCCGGTGAACCCGCTGCCGCCTGTGGTGGTCGCGCTGTTCCTCGTTTTGGCGGGACTTGAACTGGCGCTCTGGCTGGGCGGTCAAGGGATTGTCGGTGGACCGGGGGCGGTTGGGTGGCGGACCGGGATGATCGAGTCCTACGGGTTTTCAGGGCGTGCCTTCGACTGGATGCTGGAGACCGGGCAATACCCGCCCGAGCTTTTGGTGCGCTTTGTCAGCTACTTGTTTCTGCACGCCAGTTTCAGTCATGCGCTGTTTGCCATGGTGATCCTGCTGGCGATGGGCAAGATCGTGGCCGAGGCGCTGGGATCGCTTGCCTTTGTGACGATCTTTTTCCTGTCGGGAATTGTTGGGGCGCTGGCGTTTGGGCTGATCAGCGACGATCCTTGGCTGATCGGGGCCTTTCCATCGGTCTACGGGCTGATCGGTGGGTTCACCTTTCTGCTGTGGATGCGGTTGGGTACGGTCGGGGCGAACCAGTACCGGGCGTTTTCGCTGATTGGGATGCTGCTGGCGGTGCAACTGGTCTTTGGTGTCTTTTTCGGCGGCACCAACGACTGGATCGCCGATATTGCGGGATTCGTCGTGGGGTTTGGTTTGACGGTGGTTTTGGCCCCGGGCGGGACGGCGGGCGTCATGGCGCGTATTCGACGACGCTGAAGCGGGCCGGATCAAGGTGCCCTAAAACAAGTCATCCGGCAGGCGTGAGCGACCGGGGTTCGCGGCAGGGACGTCCAGCCTGTCGCCACCGCCAAAGGTGTTGCTGACATGCGCGTAGATCGCCTCTGTAAGGTCGGGATCGCGGGCCAGCACGGCGGCCTCCGTGTTCCAGCGACAGGCGCGGCGGGTCAGCGTGGCAGAGCCCAGCAGGGTCACGTCATCAATTTGGCAAAGCGTGGCGCTGCCGTCTGCGGTTGGGTCGGAAAGAATTGTCAGGCGCGCGCCATAGGCCGCCTGTAGCTGGCGCAGGATGGCCGCCTGTTGCGCGGCTGCGTGGTCGTCGTCCCATGTTCCGGTGGTGGTGGGCGGCAGCAGCAGCATCACTTCGGGGCCGTCCGATGTTGCCGCCCCGGCCAGCGCCTGCGCCAGACCGTCGTGGCGAAAGGCGGCCGTGCGGATCAAGACCCGGCGGCGGGCGGCGGCAAACAGGCGGGTCAGCGCGCCCTCTACATCGTCGGCAAGGGGGCGCGGGCCAACGCCCTTTTGCGGACGGGACAGCGTGCGCAGTAGGCGCAGATCATCGCGACTTTGCGGTCTGGTGGCGCAGTTGATCGGGGTCGCATGGGCAGCAAGGCTGGGGGCCGCGCTGTTGCGGGCGTCGGTCCATGTATCGGCGAACTGCCCCCGCAAAGCGCCGCAGAAATCCGCGTCCTCGATGGCAAGGGCCAGCAGATTTGGGACTTTGGTGCCCAGATCCGGCCCGCCGATCACCGCGCGTGTCCCGTCAGCGACGGCGAAACTCTGCGGGATGTCGGCGGGGCGCGGGATTGGGCCAGTGGTCAGCACTGTGCGCTGCACCGGGGTCAGGCGGGTCGTGTCCTCAGCCCTGAGCGTGGTCAGGGCGGGTGCAAGGTGGCGGCGCAGGAAATGGGCGCGCAGGCCCGTGGCGCGCTGGCCATGGGCGGCGCAGAGCAGTTGCGCCTCGCCCTGCAAGACATCGGCAAAGCCCGAGGCATGGGTCCAAGCGGCGCGGTGCCTGTCCGACGACAACAGCGGATCGGTGTCTGCGATCAGAATACGCAGGTCCAGTCCGCGCCGCGACAGCAGCGCCAGCAGGTCGGCCCATGTCTCCAGCCCGCCATCGCGCAGGTCGGGTGTGACAAGGGCGGTTGTGGGCGAGAGCCGGGGCAGGCACAGCAGCAACTCGCCTTTGGCCGTGGCGGCAAGCCGTTCCAGCGCAGAGGCGGCCTCAGAGGCAGAGAGTAACGCTTGGGTGGTCATGTGCGGGACCGTTTGAACATGGCCTTGACCTCGGACAGGCGGAAGGCGCCCAGTGTTTGGCCGGCGATGCCGTAGACCATCGCGCCCAGAACGATCAGGCCAAGCAGAACGGCAAAGCGCAGGTATGGCACGGCCAGCCACGGCGCAAGCAACAGGTTCAGCCCCCAGAGGGCCGCTCCCATCACAACCGAGGCGGCGCAGATGCGCCACAGGCGGTCGCGAAAGCGGCTGTCGAACCGCGCGACCTCTCCCATGCTGCGGGCACCGCGGGCCAGTTGCCAAACCATGATCCAGCCCGCCACCGTGGTCGCGATGGCCGGGGCCAGCCAGCCGAGGAAGGGCGACAGGCCGATGGCGATGGTGGCGTTGACCACCATGGCCCAGACCGCGTAGCGAAACGGGCTGCGGGTGTCCTCACGCGCGAAATAGAGCGGTTGCAGCACCTTTTGCAGCACGAAAGACGGCAGACCCAGCCCGTAGATCGCCACCGCCGTGGCGATTGCGGCGCTGTCGGCGGCGGTGGTCGCGCCACGTTGGAACAGCACCGACACCATCGGCAGGGGGATCACCACCAGCGCCACGGACGACGGGATGGTCAGCGCAAGGCTCAACTCGCCCGCGCGGGAAAACGCGGCGCGCCCGCCGTTGTGATCCTCGGCCTTGAGCCGCCGGGACAGGTCGGGCAACAGCACGATGCCGACAGCGATGCCGACCACGCCAAGCGGCAGTTGGTACAGGCGGTCGGCGGCATAAAGCCAGCCCACTGCTTTATCGAAATGGCTGGCGACCTGCTGGCCCACCAGCAGGTTGATTTGCATGACGCCGCCCGCCAGTGCGGCAGGAACGGCGATCACCACCAGCTTTTTGATGTCGGGCGTCCAGCGCGGCAGGCCGGGGCGGATTCGCAGGCCGGACCGCTCGGCGGCGACCCAGACCAGCGCCAGTTGCGCCACGCCCGCCACCGGCACCGCCCAGATCAACCACCAGATCACGTCCTGACCCAGCGCGGCCCCCAGCGCCATCGAGGCGCAGACAAGGATATTGAGCAGCACCGGCGCGGCGGCGGCGGCGGCAAAATGACCGGCGGTGTTCAGCGCCCCGGAAAACAGCGCCGCGAGTGAGATCAGCAGGATGTAGGGAAAGACGATGCGGCCATAGCCCACGGTCAGATCGAAGCGCGCGTCGCCATAAAAGCCGCCCGCCGTGGCCCAGACCAGCGCGGGCATAAAGATCATCGCCACGGCCGTCAGGCCCAAGAGCACCGTCGCCAGCCCGTTAAAGGCATCGCGGGCAAAGACCATCGGGTGTTCTTCGCCTTCGTATTTCTTGGAAAACAGCGGCACAAAGGCAGCGTTGAATGCGCCTTCGGCGAAAAAACGGCGGAACAGGTTGGGCAGGCGAAAGGCGGCGACAAAGGCGTCCATCACCGGGCCCGGACCGATTAGGCCAAGGATCAGGATTTCACGCACAACGCCCAGAACCCGGCTCATCAGGGTCCAGAAACCGACGGTCATGACACCGGCGACAAGGCGGATGGGTTTCATAGGTGGCTCACTTGCTGCTCTGCCGCCTCGCTTATCCCAAAGCGGGTGACGGCGGAAGGGGAGGCAATTGGCGGGTCAGACAAGGGTTGTGGCGGCCACGGCGATCAACAGCGCACCGGCAAAAGCGAGGTTGATGGCGCGCCCCGCGCGGGGGTTGCGCGCAAGGCGGGTCAGCAGGCTGCCAGCAAAGAGCCAGCCGAGGTTGACGCACAGGATCGTCAGCATCAGCAGGGCGGTTTTAACCAGCGCATCCCCGACCGTTGTCCCGGCCAGCAGCGTGAAACCGGAAAAGACGGCAGCCATGGCGGCATAGGCCTTGGGGTTGACCAGTGACAGCAGCGCACCTTCGGTCCAGTGCGGAGGGTGGCTTTGCGCATCGGCTAGGCCCAGTGGCGGCGCGGTGGCGATGCGCCAGGCGAGCCAAAGGAAATAGACCGCCGCCGCGACCGTCACCACCGGGGCGACGCCGGGCAGGGCCAGCAGCAAGGCCGACAGGCCGCTGCCCACAATCGCGATCACCCCCAGCATGCCCAGTGTCAGGCCGGCCATGTAGCGCAGCCCGCGCCGCCGCCCGAAAGCCGCGCCAACGGCGGCGACCGACAGCGTGTTTGGCCCCGGGCTGCCCGCAAGGGCAAAGGCGACGAATCAGGAACTGCGGGACTTCGGACATGGGGCCAGAATGGCGCGCTTTTCCTTTAGTGCAAGCGGCCTTGGTGGCTGCGATCAACTTCGTATGGGCGAAGAGTGATTGATCTTTTCCCGGCGACCGGGTGTTCTGCGTCGAGAAAATTGTCCTCTTGATACCGCCGGGAAAGGGCATTGCCGTGCCTGTCACCTTCAAAGTTTTGCCTGACGCCAACCTTGTTCTGACGTGGTTTCGGGGCGATGTGTCGACCGCCGAGCATATTGCCTCTTTCAAGGACTACGCCCGGCATCCCCTCTTTGACGGCAGGCAGCATGTATTGTTGGACATGGCCGACTGTACTCTGGAAACCACTTATTTCGAAGATATGCAGCGACTCGCCTATCAGTTGAAGGGCTACTATTCGGTGCGGGACCTGTCCTCAATGACCTCGGTCTTTGCGCCGGGAGACGTGGCCTTTGGCATGTCGCGTATGTACCAATCGATCACAGAAGGCCAAAGCCCGTGGGCGTTCGGCGTGTTCCGGACACGGGCAGAAGCCATGGATTTCCTTGATATTGGTGCGGATAGCGCCCGCGAGGCGCAGTTACTGGCAGTCTGGGACGGGTGACAGGGCGGGGACTTTTCCAGCTGCTCTAGGTTGAGCTTTGACGGGAAAAACACGGGCAACTTGCCAGCCTCTTGGTGTCTGTCTATCCTCTTGCCATTGACAAGGCGCATTGAGGATCACGGATTTCATGGCCGCCCCGGTTTGCAGATGGTGTTCCAATCCCCTGCCCGCGCAGGAGGCCAAGGTCTGCACGGCCTGCAATATGAGCCAAAACGTTGTCTTTGAACGCGCCAAGCAGACGATCACCGTGGCCACGTTGCTGGGCTTTGTGACCTCCGCGCTGCTGTTTGTCTGGCAGCCAATGCTGGACGGGTATTACCGGCTGTTCACCGTTCCCAGCCTCACCGTGACAGCCTTTATGACAGAGCGGGACGGGCTGTTGCGGAACACCGGAAAGCTGCCGATCTTTGCCTCGCATATCGAGATCGTGCCTGCGGATGTGTCGCGCCGCGCGGTGGTGCCCATCGCGCAGGAGATCACACCGGGCGCGACGATTTCGATAGATACGCGGGGGCTGTACGCGCAGCGGGTCGAAAAATCCGACACATTGGACCCGTGGACCTTTTCGGTCGCGGCCCCGGACCCGGTTTTTGCGCTGATTGGCGAGGACAGCCGGGTCGTCCCGGTCTACGCCGCCCGCGACGATTACCAGTTGAAGGCCCAGATCGCCCATGCCGAGCAGAAACTGGCCGCCAGATCGAACGGCGGCACGGTTGTCGGATTGCCGACGCAGGTGAACGTCAAGGATGCCACCTGCAAGGTGCATTTTTCCACAAAAGCGCAGGGGGCAGAGGAGTCGGCGTTCGACTGCGTCATGCTGGTGGCGTCCAAAGGCTCGCTGACCGGGCTGTTCCCGGTCCGTGAGGCTCCGCCTCTGGCAGGTGCAGGCGATGGCCCGGCCAAATCGGACAGCGGCGATTGAGCCCGACACAGGGAGACAGGGAATGAGACGGATTGCAATTGGCGCAGTGCTGGCGCTGGCCGGGACACAGGTCGCCGCCGAGGGGCACGGGATGCCCGGTTCTGCGCTGTTGATGCAGGGCTTTGACCCCGATCAGATCATCGGGGTCAGTCCGCCGTTTCAGGCGTCGCCGATTGAACTGCTGACGCAGGACCCGGCAGAGATGCTGCGCGATCAGGTGCCGAATTTCACGCTGCCGGACAGTACGCGGAATGGGGGCGTGTTGATGGGCGAGGCGCTGCGCGGGCTGGACCCCTATTCGGCCACCCACGCGCGTCTGGTCTGGATCGAGATCGACGGTGAGATCTATTGCATCACCGAAACCTCGACCCAGGACCTGATCACTCTGGACCCACCTTTGGACCAATAAGGCGCGCGCGTCAGTCCCGCGCCCGTTCCGCGCCCTCCTCGATGGCGGCGCGCAGCTTTTTCTCGATCAGGTCGCGCTTGACCTTGGAGTGCAGTTTCAGCCCGAACATGTCCTTGACATAGAAGGTGTCGACCACCTGTTCGCCATAGGTCGCGATGACGGCAGAGGCGATGTAGATGTTCAGGTTGGCCAGTGTCCGGGTGAGGTCATACAGCAGGCCGGGACGGTCGCGGGTGTCCACCTCGATGATGGTAAAGATTTCGGAGCCGTCGTTGTCGAAGGTGATATGCGTCGGCACCCGGAACGCTTTTTCGCGCTTCTTGAGCTTGTCCTTGGGGCGGATCGCCTCACGGGTGACAACCTCACCTTTCAGAGTTTTGCGGATGGTTTCGCGCAGGCGCGGGATGCGGGTGTCCTCATAGGGTGACCCCTCGGCGTCCTGAATCCAGAAGGCGGCGGTGGCATAGCCGTCCTTGGTGGTGAATGTCCGCGCATCGACGATGTTGGCCCCCGAAAGCGCCAGAGCGCCCGCGAGGCGCGAGAAGATGCCCGGGTGGTCCTGCAGGGCAAAGCACACACGGGTTGCGTCGCGGTCCTCATCCGGGTGGATGTCGATCCTGATCTCGTCTTCCTGCAGATCGCGCAGCAGGTTGGCGAACACCACATGCGCGGTGATATGCAGGCCCTGCCAGTACGGCGGGTAGTGGCGCCGGGTTTCGGTCGCCAGCGCGTCCTTGTCCCAATTCGACAGCGCCTCGCGCAGGGCCTTGCGGGCCTCTGTGCCGCGGTTCTCACGGTTGAGCGCTTCCATCCCGCCTTCCAGTGCGCGGCGGGTCTGGCGGTAAAGCGCGCGGATCAGCGCGGCCTTCCAGTTGTTCCAGACGCCGGGGCCGACACCGCGAATGTCGCAGACCGTCATCACGCAGAGCAGGTCCAGCCGCTCGCGCGTTTGCACCGCCTTGGCAAAGTCGCGCACGGTGCGCGGGTCGGCAATGTCGCGTTTCTGCGCCATGTCGGACATCAGCAGGTGATAGCGCACCAGCCATTCCACCGTGGCGCTTTCCGCCTTGTTCAGTCCAAGGCGGGGCGCGACGCTGCGGGCGATGCGCGCGCCGAGGATCGAGTGATCCTCATCCCGGCCCTTGCCAATGTCGTGCAGCAGCAAGGCCACATACAGAACGCGGCGGTTGATGCCTTCCTTCAGGATGGTCGAGGCGACCGGCAGTTCCTCTGTCAGGTTGCCGTGCTCGATCTCAGACAGGTTCCAGATGCACTGGATGGTATGTTCGTCCACCGTGTAGTGGTGGTACATGTTGAACTGCATCATCGCCACGATGGGCGCAAATTCCGGGATGAAGGCAGCCAGCACGCCCAGTTCGTTCATCCGGCGCAGGGCCCGTTCTGGATTTCCGTGTTTCAGCATAAGGTCGAGAAAGAGCCGACGCGCTTCTTCGTCTTCGCGGAACGCGGTGTCGATCAGGTTCAGATTGGCCTTGACCAGTCGCATGGCGTCGGGGTGGATCAGCAGGCCAGTGCGCAGACCTTCCTCAAACAGCCGCAACAGGTTCAGCTTGTCCGACAGAAAGACCGTGTCGTCCTCAATCGCAAGGCGGTTGTTCACCACGCGGTAGCCCGGTTTGGTCTGTGGCGGGCGGTTGAACAGCCGCTGGATCAGCGGTGCGCCCTTGGTGTGGTCGGCCTCAAGCGAGGTCAGCAGGATGCGGGTCAGATCGCCGACGGCGGTGGCATGGCGGAAATAGTCCTGCATGAACCATTCCACCGCACGACGACCGCCCCGGTCGTTGTAGCCCATGCGCGCCGCCACCTCGACCTGCATGTCAAAGCTGAGTTGTTCGTTGGCGCGCCCTGCGGCCAGATGCAGGTGACAGCGCACCGCCCAGAGAAACCGCTCGGCCTGGACGAAGGTTTCGTATTCCTCGGGACGAAAAACGCCGGCTGTCACCAGTTGCGACACATCATCGGTGTGATGAACGTATTTGATGATCCAGAACAGCGATTGCAGATCGCGCAGGCCGCCCTTGCCCTCTTTGACGTTGGGCTCGACCATATAACGCTGGCCCTGCTTGTCGTGTCGGGCGTCACGTTCCGCCAGTTTCGCTTCGACGAATTCCCGCGCCGTGGCGTTGAACAAATCGTTCCACAGCGTCTTTTCCAGGTCGTCGGCCAATCCCCGGTCGCCGATGATAAACCGGCTTTCCAGCATGGCGGTGCGGATGGTGAAGTCTTCTCCCCCCAGCCGCAGGCAGTCGCGCACGGTGCGCGAGCTGTGGCCGACCTTCAGACGCAGATCCCACAGAATGTAGAGCATCGATTCAATGACGCTCTCGGCCCAGGCGGTGATCTTGTACGGGGTCAGGAACAGCAGATCGACGTCGGAATAGGGCGCCATCTCGCCCCGGCCATAGCCGCCAACGGACAGGACCGACAGGCGCTCTGCCTCTGTCGGGTTGGGGCGGCGGTGCAGGACCTCTGTCGCGATCTCAAAGGACAGCTGCACGATGCAGTCGGTGATCCAGGTATACGCACGAGTGGTCCGGCGCGCCCCGAAGGGTTCCAGCGCAAAGGCCGCTGCCACGGCGGCGCGCCCGGCGTCGCGGGCTTCGCGCAGGGTGGCGACGGTGTGCTTGCGCACATCCGTTTCCGCCGTGCTTTTGGGCAGGCCGGAAAACAGCGCGCTGCGCACCGCCGAGATGTCAAAAATCTCGGCGGCGGGCGCAATCAGGTTATCGGGGAGGGTTTCTGTCTCAGAAACCGCTGCCGGAGAGGTTGCTTGGGGCAGGGTCAAGGATCACCATCTGCTTGTCTTTTACCGTGGCAACCGCCAGCGCGCGCCGGTTCGTGCCATCATTCATCAAGCGGAATACACCGCCTGTTCCGGTAAAGCCAGTCGAGGTGAGCGCCGTGGTAGACAGGGCGTCCGCACGTCCCGCCAGTGCAAGTGTGCCGATGGCGCTGATCCCGTCGTACGCCAGACCTGCAAGCGGGTGCGGATCGGTTCCATATGCCGTCTTGTAGCGGGCCGAGAACGATGCAAGCCGCTGGGTGTCAGGCAGGGCGAACCACGCGCCGTCGGCACCGGGAAGGGCAAAGAGGTCGGGGCGGACGTCCCAGCGGGTCAGGCCAAGGTACTGGACCTTGTCCGCCGTCACACCGGCCTCCGGCAATTGTGTCAGCAGCATCTGCATGGCAGCGTTGGTGGCGTCGGTGGTGATAAAGATACTGTCGGCGGCACCGGAATTGACCACACGACCGGCGGCCTTGGCGGCGTTCGACACGCCTTCGATCGAAAGCTGGTAAGGCTGCGTGCCGACGATCTGCACCCCGGCTGACGTTGCGGCCTTTTCAATGGCCAGCTTGCCCAATTGGCCGGCCACGTCGTCGGAATACAGGATGACCAGCTTGCTTTTGCCGTTGCGGCGAGCGTGATCAACCATGCGTAGGGCAGTGTTGTCAAAGGTCGCGCCAAGGATAAACACATTGCCGCCCGCAATGGTCGGGTTGTTGGAGAAACCCAGCACGTTGATGCTTTCGTCGGTTACGGCAAGGCCAGCGGCGTTCACGGCGTCGGCACGCAGCGGGCCAAGGATGATCTTGGCGCCGTCATCGACCGCCTTCTGGGCCACGGCGGCTGCCGTGGGGGCCTGACCGCCCGTGTCATAGACGCGCAGGTCGATGGTCACCGCATCGCCAAGGTCCGCCATGGCGAGCCGCGCGGCGTTCTCCAGAGCTTTGGCAATGGGGGCCGCGCCGCTGTCCGTTTGGGGCACCAAAAGGGCGACCGGGATCGGTTTGCCGGTATTGATCCGAGGGCCTCCGCCCCCGCCGCCACCAAGACCGGGCAGGCTCGACGGGTCGCAGGCCGTCAGCGCGAGGGCCGCGACAATACCGGCCATTGGGCGCAGCGCCTTGCGGAGGTTGGAAAAAATGGCAAACATGGACTACAGACTCCCTCGATTTCCGCGCATTTTGTGCGACACGGGCGGTGTGCGGCGCGATTTGCCGACAATCATAAAGAAGCGTGAAAGGGGGGGCCAGTGACGATTGCGGACAATGCCGGGTCTGGTGGCGGATTGACGCCGGGATTGTACCTGATCGCTACTCCGATCGGCCATGCGCGCGACATTACCCTGCGGGCGCTGGACTTGCTGGCGGCGGCGGATGTGCTGGTGGCGGAAGACACGCGCAGCCTGCGACGGCTGATGGAGATCCACGGCGTTGCGCTGGGGGATCGTCCTTTGCTTGCTTACCACGACCACAACGGCGCGCGGATGCGGCCGCGCCTGATGGCAGACCTGGAGGCGGGACGCGCGGTGCTCTATGCCTCTGAGGCGGGCACGCCGATGATTTCCGATCCCGGTTTCGATTTGGCGCGCGCGGCGGTCGAGGCGGGCCACGCGGTGACAAGCGCCCCGGGGGCTAGCGCCGTGGTCACGGCCTTGACGCTGGCCGGGTTGCCGACGGATCGGTTCCTGTTCGCCGGCTTCCTGCCGAATGCGGGCGGACCCCGAAAAGCCGTGCTGCGCGACCTGTCAGGTGTTCCGGCGACGCTGGTGTTCTACGAATCCCCCAGACGGCTGCCTGAGATGTTGACCGCAGCGCAGGAGGTGCTGGGCGACCGCGAGGCCGCGGTGTGCCGAGAACTGACCAAGAAGTTCGAAGAGACCCGGCGCGGACACCTGTCAGAACTGGCCGAGCATTACCGCGAGACTCCCGCAAAAGGCGAGGTCGTCGTGGTGATCGGAAAGGGCGATTCAGCATCTGTTAGGGAAATTGACCTAGAACATGAGGTGAACAAGGCGCTGGAAACGATGTCGGTGCGGGATGCGGCGGATTTCGTTTCGGCCCGGTTCGGGGTGAAACGGCGCCCGGTCTATCAACTGGCCATGCGCCTGTCCGACAAGGGGAATGAGGATGGCACTTGATTTCCTTGGAACCGGGCGGCAGGCAACCGGGCAGCAGGGGTATCATGCCGGGCTTGCTGCCGAAGATGGGGTCGCGTCTGACTATGCGCGTCGCGGGTATCCCCTGATGGCGCGTCGTTGGCGTGGACAATCCGGTGAGATCGACCTTGTGGTGCAGGACGGGGATGGCGTGATCATGGTCGAGGTCAAGAAAAGCCGCAGCTTTGCACGTGCCGCCGACCGCCTGTCGCAACGGCAGATCAGTCGTTTGATGCAGGCGGCTGAGGAATTTCTGGGCACGCAGCCGCGCGGCTCTTTGACGGATGTGCGCTTTGACGTGGCACTGGTCAACGCCCACGGCGAAATCCGGGTGATCGAAAACGCGCTTTGCTGAAATCATCCGGTTGAAAGAACCCTGCTGAGTGGGCCCTGTGCGGCGGCGCAGGGCTCGCCCGCATTGCACCCGCCCGCGTCCTGCGCCATCTATGGCAAGAGACTTGCGGGGGACGCACATGAAGATCGCCTTTCAGATGGACCCGATCACCGGGGTGGACATCAACGCGGACAGTTCTTTCCGCCTCGCCGAAGAGGCGCAGGCCCGGGGGCATGAGCTGTTCTATTACGGGCCGGATCAGCTGGCCTATGAAGAGGGACGGGTGACTGCCCGTGGCCATTGGATGACGGTGCAACGGGTGGCCGATACTCCGGCAGTGCTGGGGGAGCGTGTGGCCGTCGACCTGACGGAGATGGACGTGATATGGCTGCGGCAGGATCCGCCGTTTGACATGCATTACATTACGACGACCCATATGCTGGACCGTCTGAAAAAAGATGTGCTGGTGGTGAATGACCCGTTTTGGGTGCGCAACTCACCCGAAAAATTGCTGGTTCTGGACTTTCCCGACCTGACGCCGCCGACGGCCATCGCGCGCGACCTTGAGGTGCTGCGCGCCTTTCGGGCAAAGCATGGCGATGTGATCGTCAAGCCGCTCTATGGCAACGGCGGGGCGGGCGTTTTCAAGCTGGGGGCCAGCGATGGCAACCTCAGTTCTCTCTACGAGATGTTCACTGGGTTCTCGCGAGAGCCGCTGATCGTGCAGAAATACCTGCCCGCCGTGTCCAAGGGCGACAAGCGTGTGATCCTCGTGGATGGGGAACCTGTCGGCGCGATCAACCGCGTCCCCGCCGAGGGTGAGGTGCGGTCCAACATGCATGTTGGCGGACGCCCCGAAAAGGTCGCCTTGACCGAGCGGGATCTTGAAATTTGCGCCGCCATCGGCCCGGAATTGCGGGACAAGGGGCAGGTGTTTGTTGGCATCGACGTGATCGGCGACTGGCTGACAGAAATCAACGTTACCTCGCCCACCGGCATTCAGGAGTTGGAGCGGTTCGACGGCATCAACGTCGCCGCAAAGATCTGGGAAGCGATCGAGCGCAAACTGTCATGAGCGTGATGCGCGTGGCCTTGAACGCATGGCTGCGCTGGACGGAAAAGCCGCATCTGGCGCGCACGCAGGACGCGGTGCGCTTGCGGCGCACATTCGAGGCCAAGGCGCGGTTCTATTTTCGCGCGCCTTGGGGGGCGCAGTTCGAGCCGTCGACGCTGAACGGCGTGCCGGTGCTGCACGTCAACTCGTCAATGTCGGGGCCGATCATCCTGTATGTGCATGGCGGTGCCTTTATCATGGGCTCGCCCCGGACCCATCGCGCGATGATGGCGCGCCTGTCGCGGGACGCAGGCGTGCCCGCCTGTCTGGTGAAATACCGTCTGGCGCCAGAACACACCCATCCCGCCGCTCTGGAGGATGTGCTGACCTGTTATCGCGCACTGATGGACCAGCCCGGCGGGGTCATTCTGGGCGGGGACAGCGCCGGCGGCGCGCTGGTTCTGGCTGCTTTGGCCGAGATCCTGCGTCAAGACCTGCCCCGGCCTCGCGGGGTCTTTGCCTTTTCGCCGATTACCGACCTGACTTTGTCGGGCGACAGTGTCACGCGCAATGCAGAGGCCGATGCCATCCTGCCTGCGGCACGGGCGCAGGAGACGCTGACCCGTTACCTGAATGGCGCCGATGCGCGAGACCCCACAGCCTCGCCTCTGTTTGCAGAGTTCATCGGGTCCGGTCCGGTCTGGCTGTGCGCCGGGGACACGGAAATCCTGCTTGATGACACGCGGCGCATGGCCGACCATCTGCGCGCGCAGGGTGTGGAGGTGACAGAGATCATCGCCCAAGATCTGCCGCATGTCTGGCCACTGTTTCACAACCTCTTGCCGGAAGGGCGTGCCACGCTGCGCGATCTGGCTGGCTGGATTAACTCTCTTTCGCAGACAACAACCGATAGCTGAGCGCCTCGGCCACATGCGGGCGCAGGACCGTGTCGCTATCGTCCAGATCGGCGATGGTGCGGGCGACGCGCAGGACCCGGTGATAGCCGCGCGCGGTCAGGGCAAATCGGTCGGCGGCGCGGGTCAGCAGGTCGCGCCCCTCTGCGTCGGGTGTTGCGATCTCTTCCAGGCGCTGGCCTTCGGCGTCGGCGTTGGTGCGCAGGTCAGCCTGATCGGCAAAGCGGCTTTCCTGCACCGCGCGGGCGGTGGCCACGCGGGCCGCGACATGCGCCGAGGTATCGCCCGATGCGGGCAGGTCAAGATCGGCAAAACCCACCGGGGGCACCTCTAGCCGCAGATCGAACCGGTCCATCAGCGGGCCGGATATGCGACCAAGATAATCCTCTCCACAGTTTGGGGCGCGGGAACAGGCCTGCGCGGGATCGGTGAGATAGCCGCATTTGCACGGGTTCGCGGCCGCCACCAGCAGGAAGCGCGCGGGATAACGGATGTGGGCGTTGGCGCGCGATACCATGACCTCTCCGGTTTCGATCGGCTGGCGCAGGGTTTCCAGCACGCCGCGCGGGAATTCCGGGAATTCGTCCATGAAAAGCACGCCATTGTGGGCAAGACTGATCTCTCCGGGCTGGGCGGTCCGCCCGCCGCCAATCAGCGCAGCCATCGACGCGGTGTGATGGGGTTCGCGAAACGGTCGGGTTCGGGAAATGCCGCCATCGGTCAGCAATCCGGCGATGGAATGGATCATCGAGGTTTCCAGCGCCTCGATCGGGGTCAGCGGTGGCAGGATGCCGGGCAGGCGCGCGGCCATCATGGATTTGCCGGACCCGGGCGGGCCGATCATCATCAGGTGGTGGCGCCCCGCTGCGGCGATTTCCAGCGCCCGTTTGGCGCGTTCCTGTCCCTTGACGTCGCGCAGATCGCGTGACGAACGGTCGGCGACCACTTCGCCCGGAGACGCGGGTTCCAGCACATTTGCGCCGGAAAAATGGCGCACGATTTCCAGCAGGTTGTCGGCTGCGATTACGGTGCAGGCATCGACCCATGCCGCCTCTGCACCCGAGGCGCGCGGGCAGATCAGGATGCGGTCTTCATCTGCGGCGGCCATCGCGGCGGGTAACGCGCCGACCACCGGCAACAGGTCACCGTCCAGCGACAGTTCGCCCAAGGCGACCGTCTGTGCAATCGCGTCTTTGGGCAGGATGTCGAGCGCGGCCAAGAGGCCGAGCGCAATCGGCAGATCAAAATGAGAGCCGACCTTGGGCAGGTCAGCCGGGGCAAGGTTCACAGTGATGCGTTTGGACGGCAGCGCGATGGCCAATGAGGTCAGCGCGGTGCGCACCCTGTCCCGTGCCTCTGACACGGCCTTGTCGGGCAGGCCGACGATGGAAAAGGCGGGCACGCCGGGGGTGACGGCGCATTGCACCTCGACCGGGCGCGCCTGCACCCCTTCAAAAGCCACCGTGTGGGCGCGCGCGACCATGAACCCTCCTTTGTCGGGACCGAATGGAGCCTGCGCCGGTCATGGTTAGCAATTGGTTAACGCGGGTCGGCACAGGTTAAGAAACCGTGCCGACCCGTGGTTATTTCGTTGGCGTCCCGTCGCGCAGCGCCACGAATTGCGGCCATGCATCCGGGTCATTCACCGTCTTGTCGCGACAAAAGGCATTGCAGAAGCCAAAGATGCGGCCTTCGGTTTCCAACAGGTGGGTTATCGGATCGCCAGAATAGGGGCAGGCGGTGTTTTCGGCTGTTCCGGTCTCGACCGGGCGTGCGGGGCGGGGAACCGGACCGGGCCAATCGGTTTGCGGATAGTCGCGATCATACCAGGGCAGCGTCTCGCCACGGGCCAGCCCCATCGCCCGCCAACGGCGAAAGGCCGGATCGGCAAGGTGCCCGTCCACATAGGCGCGCGCCTTGTCCGATACCGGCAGGGCATAGCCCGCGATCCGCGCTGCAACCGGGGCATAAAACGCATCCGCAACAGAGTAGTCGCCGCAAAGCCACGGGCCGCCTGACTTGTCCAATGCGTGTCCCCACAACACCTCTAGCCGGGCCAGATCCGCTTGAAGGCCGTCAGGGACAGGCGTTTCGGAATAAGCTGCGCGCAGGTTCATCGGGCACAGCTCTCGCAACGTGCCAAAGCTGGAATGCATCTCGGCGGCAAGGCCACGGGACAGCGCGCGCAGCGCCGGGTCGGCGGGCCAGAGACCGGCCTTGGGGTGGCGGTCGTTCAGTTCCTCGGCGATGGCGAGGCTGTCCCAGATAACCGCGCCGTCATCGGTGACAAGGGTTGGAACGGTGCGCGCAGGCACCATGGCGGCCATCTGTTCGGCCACGCCAGCCCTCATGAAGTCGACCAGTTCTATCTGAACCGGGATGTCAAAGCGGCGAAACTGTAGCCAGGCCCGCAAGGACCAACTGGAATAACTGTAGTCGCCAAGAAAAAGCTTGTGAACCATGGAACCTCTCCGCCTGTATCCGCGTTTTATTACCTAAGCGAAGCGGCATCCGGAAATCAGATTTCGTGAAAGGGGTGATCACCGACCGAAATCTTCCCGATAATTTCGGTTCGCGGCATTTTCTGGCCACAAAGTGATCCGGCAGGCGGGCAACTGCGTATCAGGTACAAATGCCCCGAACCCGAGGGGCCAAGACCACCAGGGGAGCGAAAATGGCACTTGATACCTTCAATGACCAGACCTTGTCGCGCCGGGCCATGAAGGCCGAGCTGCTGGACGCGGAGACGGAATTGCGGCTGGCCTATGCTTGGCGTGATGATCGCGATGAACAGGCGCTGCATCGGCTGATTCAAGCTTACATGCGGCTTGCGATTTCGATGGCATCCAAATTCAAGCGCTACGGCGCGCCGATGAATGACCTGATCCAAGAGGCCGGTCTTGGCCTGATGAAAGCGGCGGATAAATTCGACCCGGATCGCGGCGTGCGCTTTTCGACCTATGCGGTCTGGTGGATCAAGGCCTCTATTCAGGACTACGTGATGCGCAACTGGTCGATGGTACGCACCGGGTCGACCTCTTCGCAGAAATCCCTTTTCTTCAACATGCGCCGGGTTCAGGCGCGGCTGGAACGTGAAGCCGCGGCTCAGGGCCAAAAGCTGGACGGCTATCAGTTGCGCCACAAGATCGCGACAGAGATTGGCGTTCCGTTGCGCGATGTCGAGATGATGGAGGGGCGCCTGTCCGGGTCGGATTTTTCCCTGAACGCCACCCAGTCGGTCGAGGACGAGGGGCGCGAGTGGATCGACACAATCGAAGACGACGGCGCACAGGCGTCGGAGATCGTCGAGGATTCGCATGACCGCGAACAGCTGCGCGACTGGTTGGTGCAAGCGATGGGATCGTTGAACGATCGCGAAAGGTTTATCGTGCGCGAACGCAAGTTGCGTGAGGAAACACGGACGCTGGAATCGCTGGGCAATGAGCTGGGCCTGTCGAAAGAGCGGGTACGTCAGCTGGAGGCAGCAGCCTTTGGCAAGATGCGCAAGGCGCTTGAGGCGCAGAGCGGAGAAGTGCATCACTTTCTCGCATGAGACAGTTCATTATTGGCCTGATGGCCCTTGCTTCAACGGCGGCAGCGGACGGGTACTCCGGCGCGGACGTGATCTTTCTGGGTGAGGTGCATGACAACCCGGCGCATCATGCGCGACAGGCGCAGATCGTGGCCGAGGTCCAACCAAAGGCGGTGGTCTGGGAAATGTTGGGGCCGGAGACTGCCGCAAGGGTCACGTCTGATTTGATCGGCGACTCGACGGATTTGTCTGCGGCGCTGGACTGGGCGACAAGCGGTTGGCCCGACTTCGCGATGTATTATCCGATCTTTGCGGCCGCACCCGAGGCTGCGCATTACGGCGCGCAAGTGCCGCGCGCCGAGGCGCGGGCGGTCATGGGGCAAAGCGTGGCAGAGGTTTTCGGCGCGGGGGCCGCGCAGTTCGGTCTGGACGCGCCCTTGTCCGCAGGCCAGCAGGAACAGCGCGAAGCACTGCAAATGGCCGCGCATTGTGATGCCCTGCCAGAGGACATGCTGGGGATGATGGTCGATATACAGCGGTTGCGCGATGCGGAACTGGCGGCCTCGGCGCTGACCGCCTTGAAAGAGACGGGCGGGCCGGTGGTTGTGATCACCGGCAACGGCCATGCGCGCAAGGACTGGGGCGCGCCGCATCTGTTTTCGCTGGCGGCCCCCGGTAGGGCGGTGTTTGCGCTGGGGCAGGCCGAAGACGGACGCGCCCCGCCTGAGGGGGGATTTGACCTGATCGAAAGCGCACCGCCAGTTGATCGGGGCGATCCCTGCGACGCTTTTCGCAAGAACTGAGGGTGCAGGAGGCCCCGGATCGGGTCCGGTGCGGGTGGCACTGCGGGGGACGGGTCTTGCGGACAGGCGCGTGTGCTGCATAGTGCGGGCGTCTTTAAGGAGGGCGTGACGTGCTGGCCGGAAAACGCATTCTGCTGATCATCGGCGGCGGCATTGCCGCCTACAAATGCCTCGACCTGATCCGACGGTTGCGAGAGCGGGGGGCCTCTGTCACGCCGGTCATGACCCGTGCGGCAGAGCAGTTCGTGACGCCCTTGTCCGTGTCTGCCTTGGCCGGGGAAGAGGTGCATCGCGACCTTTTTGACCTGACGAAAGAAGCGGAGATGGGGCATATCCAGCTAAGCCGCGTGGCGGATCTGTTGCTGGTGGCCCCCGGGACCGCCGACCTGATGGCCAAGATGGCGAATGGGCACGCCAATGACCTTGCCACGACGCTGCTGATGGCCACCGATACGCCGGTGATGATGGCGCCCGCTATGAATGTACGGATGTGGGATCACCCCGCGACCCAGCGCAACCTTGCCACGCTGCAAAGGGATGGAATGCGGGTGGTCGGCCCGAACGAGGGCGACATGGCCTGCGGCGAATTCGGAGCCGGTCGCATGGCCGAACCGATGGAGATTGTCGCCGCGATAGAGCGTTTCTTTGGCGCGGGCCCCTTGGCGGGGCGGCGTGTGCTGGTCACGTCCGGCCCCACGCATGAGCCGATAGACCCGGTGCGCTATATCGCCAATCGGTCCTCGGGCGCGCAGGGCACGGCAATCGCCGAGGCGCTGCGCGATCTGGGGGCAAAGGTGGTGTTTGTCACCGGCCCGGCAGAGGCTGCGCGGCCTTTGGGCGTTGAGGTGATCGAGGTCGAGAGCGCGCGTGAGATGCGCGCGGCGGTCATGGGCGCTTTGCCCGTGGATGCGGGGGTCTTTGCCGCCGCTGTGGCGGATTGGCGGGTGGCCTCGGCGTCGGATGCGAAGATCAAGAAGCAAGGCGGAAAGCTGCCGGTGCTGGAGTTCGCCGAAAACCCGGACATCCTGCGCGAGGTGTCGCAACTGACGGAGGGACGGCCCGCGCTGGTGGTCGGCTTTGCCGCCGAGACCAACGACGTGGTCGAGAATGCCACGGCCAAACGGGCGCGCAAAGGCTGTGACTGGATTCTTGCCAATGACGTGTCTCCCGCAACGGGGATCATGGGCGGGGCCGAGAACGCGGTGGTCCTGATCTCGGACAGCGGCGCGGAAAGCTGGCCGCGTGCCTCCAAACAGGCGGTGGCGGAAAAGCTGGCGGGCCGTATCGCCGAGGCGCTGGGCGCTCATGGTGCGGGCGGAGAATAAGGATTTGACTCAAGAAGACACACAGATCGCAATTGCCTTTGAGTGGGAAGAGGCGGCGGACAAGGCGCTGGGCCTGCCCACCTATGCCACGGCAGGGGCGGCGGGCGCGGACCTGCGTGCCAACCTGCCCGACCGTGGGCAGGTGGTGTTGATGCCGGGCGCGCGAACTCTGGTGCCGACGGGGTTGCGGATCGCGATTCCGGAGGGCTTCGAAGTGCAGGTGCGGCCGCGTTCGGGGCTGGCACTGAAACACGGGATTACCCTGCCCAACGCGCCGGGGACAATTGACAGCGACTATCGCGGACCGTTGGGGGTCATCGTGATGAACGCCGGGGGTGAGGATTTCATGATCTCCCACGGCGACCGCATCGCGCAGATGGTGGTGGCCCCGGTGGTGCGGGCGGTGTTCCGCGAGAGCGCGTTGGAAGAGACGGCGCGCGGGACCGGCGGCTTTGGCTCGACAGGGCGCGGCTGATGGTGTTGGTTCTGGCGCTTGCGGTGTCGATCTGGGCAATCGGGCACCTGATGAAGGTGCCGCGCAGCGCGCGGTTCTATATGCTGGGCCTGCTGTATGTTGCTGTCCTGATCGTGCAGGTGGTGTTGCCTGTCGATCATCCACTGCGTGTGGCGACCGGAGGCAGTGCTGCGGGATGGTTGATCCTTGGCGGGATCGTCGCGTTGGGCGTCGGCTATGCGGTGATCCTGCGCCGGGTAAAGGCGCGGGTACAGGACAAGGATGCCGCGCAGGTGCCGAAACCCGATCCGGGCAAGTTCCGCGACGGCGAGTTGGAGCGTTATGCCCGCCACATCGTCCTGCGGGAATTGGGCGGGCCGGGGCAGAAACGCCTGAAACAGGCCAAGGTGCTGGTGGTGGGCGCGGGGGGCCTTGGCTCTCCGGCGCTTTTGTATCTGGCTGGGGCAGGGGTCGGCACCGTGGGCGTGATCGACGATGACGTGGTCGACAGCGGCAACCTGCAACGTCAGGTGATCCACACAGATGCGCGGATCGGAATGCCCAAGGTGTTTTCCGCGCAGGCCGCGATGGAGGCGTTAAACCCCTATATACAGGTGCGCCCCTACAAGCGGCGGTTAACGGCAGAGGTCGTGGGCGAGTTGCTGGCCGACTATGATGTGGTGCTGGACGGGACCGACAATTTCGACACGCGCTATCTGGTGAACCGGGCCTGCGTCGCGGCGGGCAAGCCGCTGATCTCTGGTGCGCTCAGCCAGTGGGAGGGGCAGCTGTCAGTCTTTGACCCGGCCGAGTCCGGCCCCTGCTACCAGTGCATATTCCCTGAGGCCCCGGCAGCGCATCTGGCCCCCAGTTGTGCCGAGGCAGGCGTTCTGGGGCCATTGCCCGGCGTGGTCGGGTCCATGATGGCCGTGGAATGTATCAAGCTGATCGCCGGAGCGGGGGCGGTTTTGCGGGGCGAGATGCTGATTTACGACGCGCTCTGGAGCGAGACCCGCAAGATCCGGTTGAAACCGCGCCCAGATTGCCCGGTCTGCGGCACCGGCCCCATGAATGACGCCGCTGCGATTGAAGCAGACGGCGCCAACGCCTAGCTAAACGGCGACACACAGGAGATTCCCATGACCAATCCGCTGCTTTCCGACTGGCAGACGCCGTTCGGCATCGCGCCCTTTGCCGAGATTTCCGATGAGGACTTTGCGCCCGCGTTGGAAGAGGCGCTGGCCGCCCACATGGCGGAGATCGAGGCGATTGCCGGGAACGAAGACACCCCGACGTTTGCCAACACCATCGAGGCGATGGAAGGGTCAGGTGAGGCGCTGGACAAGGTGCTGGGCGTGTTTTTCAACCTGTCCGGGGCGGACAGCAACGATACCCGGCAGGCGTTACAGCGCGATTTCAGCCCCAAACTGTCGGCACATTCATCGGCAATCTACGCAAACGCGGCGCTGTTCGGGCGCATAAGCGATCTGTGGGAGCGGCGGGACGAACTGGATCTGTCCGAGGAAGAGGCGCGGGTTCTGTACCTCACCCATCGCGGCTTTGTTCGTGCCGGCGCCGCGTTGCAGGGCGATGAGGCGGACCGCATGACGGCGGTCAAATCGCGGTTGGCGGTGCTGGGGACGGAGTTTACGCAGAACCTGTTGAAGGACGAATCCGCTTGGTCGATGGCCTTGTCAGAGGCGGATCTGGACGGATTGCCGGATTTTGTCGTCGATACCGCACGGTCGGCTGGCGAGGCGGCGGGCGCTGATGGGCCCGTGGTGACCCTGTCGCGGTCGCTGATAGTGCCGTTCCTGCAATTCTCGCCGCGCCGTGATCTGCGCGAAAAGGCTTGGCGGGCATGGGTGATGCGCGGTGAAAACGGCGGGGAGACGGACAACCGCGGGATTGCCGCCGAGGTGCTGGGCCTACGCGCGGAGCGGGCGAAGTTGTTGGGATACGCAGATTTCGCGTCCTACAAGCTGGAGACCGAAATGGCGGGCACGCCTGACAAGGTGCGTGAGCTGTTGATGGCGGTCTGGGAGCCTGCGAAGGCCGCGGCAGAGCGGGATGCCGCTGAGGTCGAGGCGCTGCTGCGCGCCGACGGGATCGCAGGGCCGGTGGAACCCTGGGACTGGCGCTATTACGCGGAGAAACGGCGCAAGGCGCAGCATGATCTGGATGAGGCAGAGCTGAAGCCTTACCTGCAATTGGACCGGATGATCGAGGCGGCGTTTGCCTGCGCCAACCGTCTGTTCGGGCTGGAGTTTCGCGCGTTGGATGCGCCGATGTACCACCCGGATTGCAAGGCGTGGGAGGTGACACGCGACGGCAAGCATGTCGCCGTTTTCATCGGCGATTATTTCGCGCGGGCCTCGAAACGATCGGGGGCTTGGTGTTCCGCGTTCCGGTCACAGGCAAAGCGTCCGGTGGAAAAGACGCCGATTGTGGTCAACGTCTGCAACTTTGCCAAGCCGTCTGCGGGTAAGCCCGCGCTTTTGTCGTATGACGACGCGCGCACCTTGTTCCACGAGTTCGGCCATGCGCTGCATCAGATGTTGTCGGATGTGGAATTTGGATCGGTGTCCGGTACATCGGTGGCGCGCGATTTCGTCGAACTGCCCTCGCAATTGTATGAGCACTGGCTGGAAGTGCCCGAGGTTTTGGCCGAATTTGCCACCCATGCCACCACTGGCGAGGCGATGCCGGAGGCGCTGCTGAACAAGGTTCTGGCGGCGGCCACCTTCGACATGGGGTTCCAGACGGTCGAATATGTCGCCTCGGCGCTGGTGGATCTGGAGTTCCACTCTGGCCCGGCCCCCGCCGATCCGATGCAGAAACAGGCCGAGGTGCTGGAGGGTATCGGGATGCCGCGCGCCATCACCATGCGCCACGCGACGCCGCATTTCGCGCATGTCTTTGCGGGGGACGGGTATTCCTCGGGGTATTACAGCTACATGTGGTCCGAGGTTATGGATGCGGATGCGTTTGAGGCCTTTGAGGAGGCGGGCGGCGCGTTTGACCCGGAAACGGCGCAAAAGCTGGAACAGTTCATCCTGTCCAAAGGCGGCTCTGTCGAGGCCGAAGAGCTGTACATGCAGTTCCGTGGCCGGATGCCGGGGGTCGACGCCCTGTTGAAGGGGCGCGGTCTGGCGGCCTGATTGTTCGCCGGGGACGGCAGACGGCGCTCGTCCGGGCCTTTGGCCCGAACGTCGCCCCGCCCACCGTCCCCGGCGGCTGGTCACTGATCGATGGGTTTGCTTAGAACGGCAAACGGGTAAGGGTGAATCCCGCGTCTTCGAGAAGTTTCAGGACACCGTCCTGTCCGGCCAGATGCGCAGCACCGAAGGCGGCGACGACATAGCCATCGGTGTCGTTAAGCGCCTCTTCCAGCACCGGAATCCAGGCGTGATTGCGCCTTGAGATCAGGGCCTCATCCAATGCGCGAAAGACAAGCGCGTTCTCGGCCTCTGTCAACGGCGTCAGGCGGGGCGACAGAACCTCCAGCACCACTTGGCTTGCGCCGTGATCCTCGGCGAAATAGGCGGTCAGCATGGTTTCAAACAGGTCCTCGCCGTCCTCAGGAGAGCTGAGAGCCGAGCGGACCATAAGCATCTGGGTTTCAAACGGCATGTCGGCAAAGGCCATGAAACCGGTTTCATAGGATTCGAGGGAACGTGCCGGGACGCCTGCCGCCTGTGCCTGTCGTTCCAGCCGGGCGTCCAGCCCGTCCTCCTCTGCAAGTTGGTCTTTCATACAAGACGGAATCGCCAGCAGGATGGAGATGTACCAAGGGCGCATCTTGGCCCCCATGAAGGGCGGCACGCCGCGTTCGCGCATGGCGGCGGCCAGCACCTGCCATTCTGCTTCTGGCAGGAGGTCCGGCAGGGTCTGGTCGGGCAGCAGAAGCATGTCCATGCGGGTGGCCAGCGCGGCCTCAAGCGCGGCCTTTTCGTCGGCGGCCATTTCCAGCATCAGCAGGCCTGCGCCCTCGACCAAGGGAGTCAGGCGTTCGGTTGGTCCGTCCAGCCGGGTTTCGCCCAGATGCATGGTGCCGACGAGGTGCAGCACCTTGTCGCCGCGTGTGGCGCGCCAATGGTTGCCCGCCGCAAAGGGCAGATCCGACATTCGCGCGTCCAGATCGGCCTGTTCCTCCGGGGTCAAAGAGGCCATGAGGTCTTGCCCGTTGCAGGCTGCATTCAGGGGCCCGGTCAGTAGACCAAGGAAGGTCAGCACAAGGAAGATCGGTCGCATGGCGGCCCTTTCTGTACGGCTGCCTTGTCTTAGTCCGCTTCGCAGGTTCTGGACAAGGGCGCGTGGTCTGTCGAGACTGGGCGCATGGAGCGGGAAAGCGAATTGTATGCGCCGGTCAAGGCGTTGCTGGTGGAACAGGGGTATGAGGTCAAGGGCGAGGTTGGCGCCGCTGACCTTGTGGCGGTGCGTGGGGACGACGCACCGGTTATTGTCGAGCTGAAGTTGCGGATCACCCTGTCGCTGTTTCATCAGGCCTGCGCGCGGCTGGCGGTGACCGACTGTGTCTATATCGCGGTGCCCCGGCCCACCGGGCGCACGGCGCGGCGGGCATTGAAGGATAATCTGTCGCTGTGTCGTCGGCTGGGTCTGGGATTCATCACCGTGCGCGCCGACGGAACGGTGGAGGTGCTGTGTGACCCCGGCCCCTATACGCCAAGGCGGCGCAAGGCGAAGACGGCCAAGTTACTGCGCGAGTTCTCGCGCCTACGGGGTGATCCGAACGACGGAGGGGCCACGCGGCACGGGATTGTCACCGGATACCGGCAGGACTCACTTGTCTGTGCGGCGCATCTGGCAGAGGCGGGGCCCAGCCGTGGGCGCGACGTGGCGGCGGCTACGGGCGTGGCGGCGGCGACGCGGATCATGCGCGACAATCACTATGGTTGGTTCGAAAAGGTCGGCACAGGGATTTACGGGTTGACCAAGGAAGGACGTACCGGCTTGACCCATTGGGCCTATAGCTGGGAACCGCGATAGCGCTCAGGCGTTGCCCCATTCCAGCCAGCGCCGGTCCTCTGCCGACAGCGCGGCGGCAAGGCGCGCATCATAGGCGGCAAGGTCGTCGGGCGTCAGCTTGCCTTCCCATTTGTTCGACGTGGCGGTGTTGAAGAACTCGGCGTCGCTGCGCCAGAACTCTTGTCCGGCGGAGGGGGTGAAACGGTGAGCGTTCGCCTTCATGCTGTCGAAAGTGGCCGCATGGGTGATCGCGCTCGTCAATGCCTCCGGGAGGTCTATTCCGACGTGATTGGCGATACGGGAGACCGCGCTGGGCAGGTCGCGGATCATGTCCGCGTAATGCAGGCGCAGAATGTTCTCTCGGGGTTCGCGGGCCAGGGTTTCGCGGTAATGCGTCAGAATCGAGTCAAGGCTGACAGCGTCAATGTGATCGCCTTCGAGGAAGAACCGGAACCCTTCGGAGAGATCGTCAGGGTAAAACCCGGTAGCAAAGTCGAAGGACATGTTGGCGACGTGCTTGCGATAGGAAAGATGCACGTCGATGGGGTGCCGATAGACGGTGATATAGCGCAGTTGCGGCCAAAAAGGGATGCCGTCAAAGGGGGTGTGCGTCTTGACCTGTCGGCGGTGGTCCTGCGCGTCCAGTCGGCCCATGACTTCGGTGATGTCGCGGAATGAAATGTCGATCCAAGGCGATTTCATCGAGGTTTGCGCATCGACCAGAGGGTCAGCGGCGATCAGCATCGCAAGGATGCCTTGTGTCCATGTGGTGCCGCTTTTTGGTGGGGTCGACACGACGATATCGCCTTCGCGCGGTTGGAAGACCGCCCAGCGGCGCGAGTCCGTGAGTTCATCAACATAGTCACGCAAGGCCGGTTCGGGGGAGGTGACTGTCATGGTGTGGGCTTTCCTGCAACGATCCTTCAAGCCTGCGCCGCATGGTGCCCTTGCGTCAAGTTGTGCGCTGCTTTCTGGCGGCCAGTCGTTCGCGGTGGAGGGTATACAGGCCAGAGGCAACGATGATGGCGCAGCCGACCAGCGTCCAGCTGTCAGGCAGGTCCGAGAACACGACGTAGCCATAGAAGGTGCCCCAGAGGATCATCGAATAATGGATCGGGGCAAGCACAACGGCCTGCGCGATGTCCAATGCCCGGATCACCAGCACCTCACCCAGCGCGGCCGTGGCGGCAAGGCCAACCACGACAAGCCAGAGAGAGGCGTCCTGCGGCGTCGTCCAGACAAACGGCAAGGCAAGGCTGACCACGAAGATAGAGGTCAGAGAGGTATAGGTAACGGTGGTGATGACCGGATCCGCCCCGCTGAGGCTGCGAGACAAGACTTGTCGCAACGCAAAAAAGCAGGCAGCGACGATGGTAAAGCCAATGGCCGGATGCAACACGCCCATTCCCGGTCGGATCACGATCAGCATCCCGACAAAACCGATGCCGACGGCGACCCAACGGCGGATGCCGACAGGTTCACGCAGGACGAAAGCCCCCAGCACGGTGACAACAAATGGTGCGATAAAAGTCACGGCCACGGCATCGGCCAGCGGCACGTAACTGACTGAGATGATAAAGCAGATCGCCGAACAGACCGCCAACAACCCGCGCGTAATCTGCAAGACCGGTAATTTTGAGCGCAGTATGGACGGCCCGCGCAACGCCAGCAGGACGACCACACCCAGAGCAAGCCCGATCTGCCGGAACCAGACGACCTGCACCGGGTGCAACGTTTCGGTCAGGACCTTGGCCTGCACGTCGCAGGCCGCAAAGGAAAAGAAACCTAGCGCCATCAGGACGATGCCGCGCAGGTTGTCGGAACTCGACGGCGGAGGCGCATGGCGCAGTGGCGCAGCGATCGGTGAGGGCATGAAACGCTCTATGTGGGGGTGTCGGTGGGAACCTAGAGCAGCTTCGAGGGTAGTTGCAATGCTTGTCGAGCCATCCCGGAAGAATGGCCCGAATACCGGCACGTACCGCCTTTAAATATATCGTTGCCTGCGGGTCTTTTAAGACGGTTCAGGGCATCGTGCAGTTGGGCGCTGCGGCCAGCGCGGCAGCGTAATAGTGGCCGCTGACGCTGCCACGCCCGGTGCGCAGGACCTTCAGCATGCGTTTGGCGATCCCTCCGGTGTCCCCGTCCCATGCCCCGATAACCTCGGCAAGGAGATTGCCGCTACAATCCTTTCCAGTTGGACAGTAGGTGTCACCGAACCCGTAATGGGTGTCGTCGTGCCAATCATATTTGGGCGCGGTGTATTCGGTTGCGTAATAGGTTGTGGCTTTGCTCAGCGCAAAGTTGGAATCAAACCCAAAGACCTTCATGGCGGGGTTGTTTCCGTGATCGGTGGTGATGCCCGGCACGCCGTAGGCGATCCCGGCCGCGTCGCCCTGACATGAGGTCAGCAGGCGCAGGTCGTCCAGATGGGTATGGGCGGTCAGCATAGCCGATATCGTTTTGGAATGGCGGGCCGTCAGGGCAAGGAACACATTTTCGATGGTATAGTCGCCCGCCGCGCTGGCCGCCTGAAACAATGGATCGTCACCAGTGTAACTGGTGTCCTGAAAGCCTCGGGCGTCGGTCCACATCTGGCCCCCGCCATAGCCGTCGATGCCGGGCGGGACGTGCATCGCCAGAATGACCTTTTCACCGGCGGCCTCGGCCTCTGCCAGTTGCGCGGCGAGCCATTCTAGCTGGGTGGCAATCCGGGTTTCGATTTCTGTGATGGTAAGGGCATTCTCGCATTTGTCCCAGTTGAACCCGGTGCCGTAGTCGTCGGTGAACATGACTGTGTTCAAGGCGATCAGCCGCAGGCCGGTGTCGGGCAAAAGCGGATGGGCCGAATAATAACCGTGGTCGATATGGCTGGCGTCGATCAGTGTGTCGCCGGCGCGCAGGGTCGGCCATTGATTGGTGGGCGGGCCGCTCTTGGTGGGGTCATAGTTGTCGTCCGCGACAAAGGGCACCTGATTGCCGCTGTCGAAGGCGCAGTAGTCGCGGTCAAGGCTGTCATTGTTGCCGGGCAAAAAGTAGAGCCGGTGCGTATCGCCCGCGATCGCGGCCAGCCCGGACAGGACAGTGGTGAACTCTAGCTTGCGGGCTGCGTCGGCCTGATTGTGGGCGGGCATGTCCCCCAGATAAAGCGTGAAGGCTGCGGATTCGCTGTCGCGCAGGGCGCGGGCCTTGGTCTGGGCCTTGTCCCAGAGTGCTTTGCTGGTCTCATGGCTGTGGCCCCAGACGTGCTCCTCTGCCCCGACGCCGTAATGCACGTCCGAAAGGGTGAGGAATGTGGTCTGGGCCTCGGCAAAGGGCGCTAGAGCCAGCAGAACAGCGGGGCAAAGCGCGAGAGAACGGAGGCATCTCGTCAAGCGGGTCATGGGCAATCCTTGCGGCAATGTGTTTCTCAATTCACCGCAGCTTTTCGCAAATGGCGATTCGAGGCGAGTCGTCTTCGGTCTTTTCTCGGATCAGGAGAGGGGCGGTTTGGCGCGGTCTGATCGGAGGTGGGGGTGGTCAAAGGGCAATCGCGGTCTTAGGTGACAGGGGTGCCGGGCCACCCTGCCCCTTGGCCCACGTCCGTCGCGGCAAGCGCGCCAAATTTTCGCGGTCTCCATGTTGACAGAACTTGGACTCATCCTTAGCTAGACGTCGTTAGCACTCGACTACGGTGAGTGCTAACGCCCCCGCTCATACGACGAGGGGGCATAGGAGAAACTTTGAGCTAGGAGACTCGAAGATGGCATTCAAACCGCTTCATGACCGCGTGCTTGTCCGTCGCGTAGAAGGTGACGAAAAGACTGCTGGTGGGCTGATCATTCCCGACAGCGCCAAAGAAAAGCCGGCTGAAGGCGTGGTTGTCTCGTGTGGCGAAGGCGCACGTAAGGACAGCGGCGAGCTGATCGAGATGGCCGTCAAAGAGGGCGACAAAGTCCTTTTCGGCAAGTGGTCCGGCACCGAAGTCAATGTCGGCGGCGAAGAGCTGCTGATCATGAAGGAAAGCGACATCCTCGGGATCATCACTGACGAAGCAGCAGCAGCCGCTGCCTGAACGCCAGTCGTGATCGACGGAGCGCAATGAATGCGTCCGTCATAGGTTCCAGTCTGTCTATTAGGAGAAGATTAGATGTCCGCAAAAGACGTGAAATTCGACACCGACGCCCGCAACAAGATGCTGAAGGGTGTTAACATCCTTGCAGACGCGGTGAAGGTGACCCTCGGCCCCAAAGGCCGCAACGTGATCCTGGACAAGTCGTTCGGCGCACCGCGCATCACCAAAGACGGCGTTTCTGTCGCTAAAGAAATCGAACTGGAAGACAAGTTCGAGAACATGGGCGCGCAGATGGTGAAGGAAGTTGCTTCCCGCACCAATGATGAGGCCGGCGACGGCACCACCACCGCGACCGTTCTGGCCCAAGCCATCGTCAAAGAAGGCCTCAAGGCCGTTGCCGCTGGCATGAACCCGATGGACCTCAAGCGCGGCATCGACCTCGCGACCTCGAAAGTCGTGCAGTCGATCAAAGACGCAGCCCGCAAGGTCGAAAACTCGGACGAAGTCGCTCAGGTTGGCACCATCTCCGCCAACGGCGAAGCTGAAATCGGTCGTCAGATCGCTGACGCGATGCAGAAAGTCGGCAACGAGGGTGTTATCACCGTCGAAGAAAACAAAGGCCTCGAGACCGAGACCGATGTTGTCGAAGGTATGCAGTTCGACCGTGGCTACCTGTCGCCCTACTTCGTGACCAACCCTGACAAGATGATTGCAGACCTCGAAGACTGCATGATCCTGCTGCACGAGAAGAAGCTCTCGTCGCTGCAGCCGATGGTTCCGCTGCTTGAGCAGGTCATCCAGTCGCAAAAGCCGCTGCTGATCATTGCTGAAGACGTCGAAGGCGAAGCGCTGGCGACCCTCGTGGTCAACAAGCTGCGCGGCGGCCTGAAGATTGCAGCCGTCAAGGCACCGGGCTTTGGCGATCGTCGCAAGGCGATGCTGCAGGACATCGCGATCCTGACCGGCGGTCAGGTGATCTCCGAAGACCTCGGCATGAAGCTGGAGTCGGTGACCATGGACATGCTTGGCACCGCCAAGAAAGTCTCGATCACCAAGGACGAGACCACCATCGTCGACGGCGCAGGCGAAAAGGCCGAGATCGAAGCACGCGTTTCCCAGATCCGTACCCAGATCGAAGAAACCACTTCGGACTACGACCGTGAAAAGCTGCAGGAACGTGTTGCCAAGCTGGCCGGTGGCGTTGCCGTCATCCGCGTCGGCGGCATGACCGAAGTCGAAGTGAAAGAGCGTAAAGACCGTGTTGACGACGCTCTGAACGCGACTCGCGCAGCCGTTCAGGAAGGTATCGTCGTTGGTGGCGGTGTTGCTCTGGTTCAGGGTGCCAAGGTTCTCGAAGGCCTGACCGGTGCCAACAGCGATCAGAACGCAGGCATCACCATCGTTCGCAAGGCTCTGGAAGCACCTCTGCGCCAGATCGCCGAGAACGCCGGTGTCGACGGTTCGGTTGTGGCTGGCAAGATCCGCGAGTCGAATGACCCCAAGTTCGGTTACAACGCGCAGACCGATGAATATGGCGACATGTTCAAGTTCGGCGTGATCGACCCGGCCAAGGTTGTCCGCACCGCTCTGGAAGACGCGGCCTCGGTTGCTGGCCTGCTGGTCACCACCGAAGCGATGGTTGCCGACAAGCCCGCCAAAGAAGGCGCAGGCGCCGGTGGCGGCATGCCCGACATGGGCGGCATGGGCGGCATGATGTAATCACGCTTCGCCCTGCGAAGCGGGATACCGGGGGGCGTTTGTCCCCCGACATCGCCCGATAAATTTCACAAAGGCGCCCTTGGGCGCCTTTGTTCGTTTGAGGGGATTCAGCGGTCGGTTTAGGCAGCCTTAGACAGGCGCGCGATGGGGCACCGCCGCGCATAAAGCGGATCACCAACCTCGCGGCCTATGCGCCGCTTTAGCTGGCCTTGGGAACGTGGCGGTTGAACCGGCCTGATGGCACCTGCGTCGCGCGCGACAGGTCCCAGGCATAGAAATATGAAATGGCCTCAACCACGCGATTGTCTTCGAGCGTGACGGGAACCCGGCGGCGCATGAATTCGTGCGGTTCCGGGCGCGAGGGATCGCAGGCCTCATAGATGTCGAAGGCGGCAATCAAGCCCGCGGCGTCATCGTGCAGTGCGTATACCTCACCGTGGACACGATCGTGGTCATAGCCTGATGGCACGGCACCGGGATAGCGATTGCCAGGTTCTTCCGGGTCTTGGATGTGATAGAGGCACGCGCGAATCCAACCCAGCCCGATGAGATCAGAGCTTTGTCTGAGTTTGTTGCCGATTGGGTGGTCGGCGGCGGTCATCAACGTTCCGTAGACGAATAGGTATGTAATGTGGGACATGCGTACCTTCGCGACCAGACCGAACGCACGCGTAGTACCTTGCTTTGGGCATGTCGGAAAGAGGCATGAGAGGCGCGTGCAATGTTTGCGTCACTAACAACTTTCACGAGATGAGGTCTCGCCGCCACCGGGCAATCTGCTAAGGTCGGCGAACCCGAAAACGAGGATCGCCATGAGTCGTCGTGACCCGAGAAAAGCGTTGGTCCTGGGCCTGCCCGAATCGCTGCGAAAGGGGCTGGTGCGCCAGTCCAACGCGCATGTTCCGCTGGCCTATCTTGTGAGGCAGACCCTGAGGCGCGCTCTGGATGCCGGGACGCGCTGGACCAAAACCGTGCCCCCCGGAGACCGGCGCCCGATCCTTGTGCAATTGAGCTGCGAAGAGCGTGCGCGGCTTGAAATGTGGATTGGCTCCCGCAAAGTATCCGAAGAAGAGGCCGTGCTGACCCTGATCACGGCGTTTCTTGAGAGTGAAGCCGCGCAGGTCGAACCCAAAAGGGGTTGAGACCGGCCCGCGACCCGCGCTTTAAGGCAGCGCAAGGCGGCTGACACGATCTGCCGCTAGAATCGGGCCGCGTAAAGCAGGGGAGTTCAGCCTATGTTGAAGAGATGTCTGGTGATGCTGGGCCTGATGCTGGCCGTTCCGGCCATGGCACAGGACGAGACAGAGCAGGCCATGTTCGGCAATGACGTCTACGAGGCAGGGGCCACCGTCCGCATGAGCGCGCCGGGGCGCGACGATGCCTTTTTGGCGGGCCAGCGGGTGCAACTGGCCGCGCCCGTGACCGGGACGGCGCATATGGTCGGGCGCTGGGTCGATGTGGACGCCGAACTGGGAGGCAGTCTTTATGCTGCGGGTCAGCGGGTCCGGATAGGTGCGCCGATTTCCGGTGATGCCGCGCTGGCCGCGTACAGTATTTCGGTGAACGCAGCGATTGCGGGGGATCTGCGCACCTTTGGCTCTGAGGTTATTTTGAACGGCGCGGTCGGCGAAAGCCTGATTGCCAATGGGGAAATCGTTGAGTTGAACGGCGCAGTCGCGGGCGACGCGGTGATCTCTGCGCGGGAACTGACATTTGGGCCGGAGGCGCGGATAGACGGCACGTTGACGCTCTACGAAGAAGAGATCGGTGCCACCGTGATCCCCGAAGCAGTGGTCGCGGCGGACCGGCTGACTCGGGTCGAGTTGACTTATAAACGCGTCAGCGGGGCGTTTCAGCATCCCGCTGGCCCACCGAAACAAAGCTTTGGCGAAAAGCTGTCTGATTTTGTGATCTGGGTATTGGTGGTTGGCCTGATCACGGCAGCCGCTGCGCTGCTCATGCCCGTTCGGATGGCGAATATGGGGGACCAAGTGGCCGCGCGTCCGTTGCGCCTTGGCGGCGTTGGTTTCCTTGCGCTGTCGGTTCTGACGGGGGGGGGCGTCCTCGTTGCGCTGACGATGGTCGGCGCGCTGCTGACGCCGTTCTTCTGGCTGGCGGCTTTTGCCTTGGGCGGGGCTGGCTTGTTTGTCGGGGTCTATGCGCTTGGCAATTGGGCGTTGAGCTATGTCCCGAACCTGCCAAATCCTCGGTTTGATCGTGTCGCGGCGGCGTTCCTTGGGGCCTTGGTGGCTGGGCTGTTCAGCCTGATCCCGGTACTGGGATGGATTGCACTGGTGGTGCTGGCCATTGTCGGCGCGGGGGCGCTGTCGCTGCGCGTGGGCGCGGTGCGGCGTATGGCAGGCTGACCGCCATGGCCCTGAACGCCGCCTGCCAGTCTTGGTGAACCGAAGCATGGCCCTGACACTGCATCTGGAAGAGGCGCTCTGGGCGCGCGGCTGTGCCTGCGTGGCCGGGGTGGATGAGGTGGGGCGTGGACCGCTGGCCGGACCCGTGGTCGCCGCTGCCGTGGTGCTCAACCTCGAGTCCTTGCCCGACGGCCTGAACGACTCCAAGAAACTGACAGCCAAAAGGCGCGATCATCTGGCGCCGCTGCTGCGGCAGAGCGCGCTGGTCGGGCTGGGTGTGGCCAGCGTCGAAGAGATCGATGAGATCAACATCCTGCAGGCGAGCCTGTTGGCGATGCGTCGCGCCGTGGCAGATTTGCCCGTCACGCCCGACCATCTGTTGATCGACGGCAACCGCCTGCCAACAGGATTACCCTGTCCGGCGACGCCCGTGGTCGGCGGTGACGGTGTGTCGCCGTCCATTGCCGCGGCCTCAATTGTGGCGAAAAACTGGCGGGATAATGTCATGAAAGAGGCCGCAACACGGTTTCCCGGATACGGCTGGGAAACAAACGCGGGCTACCCGACGAAGTGTCACAAATCTGCACTCCGAGATTTGGGGGTGACCCCTTTGCATAGACGTTCCTTTGCTCCGGTGCGCGATATCTTGTGGCAAGCGAAAAACTCAAGTGACTGATTCAAAATTAGAATTGACCGCGAATCACCTTTGACTCATCTTTTGCTTAACCAATGAGCGCGAAAACGCGCCGGGGACAGAGGCAGAGAATGACGAAGATGACCAAGGTGACGAGCGCGAATGCGCTCCCTCTCAACACGATTCTGGCGGGGGACTGCATCGATGTGATGAACAGTCTTCCGGAGGCGTCGGTTGACCTGATATTTGCCGATCCGCCCTACAACCTGCAGCTCAAGGGCACGCTGCATCGTCCGGACAACTCTCAGGTGGACGCGGTCGACGACCACTGGGACCAGTTTTCGAGTTTTGCCGCCTACGACAAGTTTACCCAAGACTGGCTCGCAGCGGCGCGCCGATTGCTCAAGCCCGACGGGGCGATCTGGGTAATCGGCTCCTATCACAACATCTTTCGGGTCGGGGCTGCGTTGCAGGACGCGGGCTATTGGATCCTGAACGATGTGGTCTGGCGCAAGGCGAACCCGATGCCGAACTTCCGGGGCAAGCGGTTCACCAACGCGCATGAAACGATGATCTGGGCGTCCAAAGGGGAGGGGGCAAAGTACACCTTCAACTACGAGGCACTGAAGGCCCTGAACGAAGGCATCCAGATGCGCAGCGACTGGGTGCTGCCGATCTGCAATGGCGGCGAGCGGCTGAAGGATGAAAACGGCGACAAGGCACATCCGACGCAAAAGCCGACCTCGCTGCTGCACCGTGTGCTGGTCGGCTCGACCAAGCCCGGTGACGTGGTTCTGGACCCCTTCTTTGGCACCGGCACGACGGGTGCCGTAGCCAAGATGCTGGGCCGCGACTGGATCGGGATCGAACGAGAGGACGCCTATCGCGAGGTCGCGGAAAAGCGGATCGCCAAGGTGCGGGCCTTTGACAAGGCGGCGCTGGAGGTCAGCACCTCGAAACGAGCCGAACCACGCGTGCCCTTTGGCCAGTTGGTCGAGCGTGGGATGCTGCGCCCGGGAGAGGAACTGTGGAGCATGAATGGCCGTCACAAGGCCAAGGTGCGCGCAGACGGGACGCTGGTCGGCAATGACGTCAAGGGGTCGATCCATCAGGTTGGTGCCCAGCTTGAAGGGGCGCCTTCGTGCAATGGCTGGACCTACTGGTGTTTCAAACGCGACGGCAAGACCGTCCCCATCGACGTGCTGCGCCAGCAGATCCGCTCTGAGATGAGTGAACGCTAGGGCGTCGCGTCCATCTGAAAATTTTATCGAACACCGCCGATGCCGCGCACATACTCGCGGCTCGAACTGGCCCCGCTTGCCCTTTGGCAGGCGGGGCATTTTTCTTGGCGGAGGTGCGGGCTGGTCTGCGTGGGGATGGGGGCCTAGATAAGGGGGAACTGCAAGGAAGGTGCCAGATGGAACTGAATGCCGAATTTTCGCAGCCGGTTGTGATCCGGCCTGAAGACTACCAATGGCGACCATCACCGGCGAACGGAGTCGCGCGGATGATGCTGGACCGGATCGGCGATGAGGTCGCGCGGGCGACGACCATCGTGAAATTTGCACCGGACAGCGCGTTCGACCGGCACACTCACGGTGGCGGAGAAGAGTTCCTTGTTCTTGACGGGGTGTTTTCGGATGAACATGCCGATTATCCGGCAGGGACTTATGTCCGCAATCCGATCGGGACCGCGCATACGCCACATATCGGGCCGGAGGGCGCGGTGATCTTGGTCAAGCTGTGTCAATTCGACGAGGCGGATACCGAGCAGGTGGTGATCGACACGCGCAGCGCAAAGTTCCAACCGGGGGCTGTGGACGGCATCAGCGTCCTACCGCTGCACAGACATGGATCAGAGGTGGTTCGGCTGGTGCGTTTCGACCCCGGAACCCGGCTGGAAACGCACGGTCACGTGGGCGGCGAAGAGGTGTATGTGATCGACGGCGTCCTTCAGGACGAAAACGGGCGTTACCCTGCGGGAACCTGGCTGCGGAGCCCTGATCGGTCGCAACATGCACCCTTTTCCGACGAAGGATGCCTTATCTTCATCAAGACCGGTCACCTGCCGACCCCGACCCAGACCTGAGCGTGTCGCATGGCAGTCAATCGCTGTGACGATGGGGCTTTCGGAGGTCTGTGAAACGCCCTAAGCCTTGGGCCATGGATATTCGCGCGATTTTGATGGGCCTCGCCTTTGCGGTGATGTGGTCCTCGGCCTTCACCTCTGCCCGTATCATCGTTGCCGCCGCACCGCCGCTGTCGGCGCTGGCGCTGCGGTTCCTTCTTTCTGGGCTGCTGGCAGTCGGGATTGCCTGGATGCTGGGGCAAAGCTGGCGGCTGACTCGGTCGCAGTGGCGCGCGACGATCATTTTCGGCATCTGTCAGAACGCGCTGTACCTTGGGCTCAATTTCGTGGCGATGCAGACAATCGAGGCCTCGTTGGCCGCGATCATCGCCTCGACCATGCCGCTTCTGGTGGCGCTGACCGGCTGGCTGTTGCTGGGCGAGCGGCTGAAACCGATGGCGCTGGTTGGTCTAGTCGCCGGTGTGATCGGCGTGGCCATCATCATGGGCGCGCGATTTGGCGGTGGGCTGGACCTGTTTGGCGTGATGCTGTGCGTGATCGGCGTCGTGGCGCTGACGGTGGCGACGCTGTCTCTGCATGGGGCGACTTCAGGCGGCAATTTCATGATGGTGGTGGGATTGCAGATGCTGGTGGGCAGCGCCGTTCTCTGGGTGCCCGCATTGGCGTTGGAGACGATTGAGATCGACTGGTCCATGTCGTTGGTCGCGGCGTTTCTGTACACCACGCTGGTGCCGGGACTGGCGGCGACATTCGTCTGGGTGTTGCTGGTCAACCGGATCGGCACGGTGCGGGCCGCGACCTTTCATTTTCTCAATCCCTTCCTTGGGGTGGCGATTGCTGCCGTTCTTTTGGGAGAGGCCCTGCGACCGCTCGACCTGCTGGGCGTTGCGGTGATCGCGGCAGGCATCCTTGCCGTCCAGCTGGCCAAGATACCGTCGGCAGAAGGTAAAACTATCAAGAATTGATCGCGACAAAAAGCGCGGGTTGGAAAGCTTTGTTTACCGTCCTGCCGCTAAACCCGGTCCAAAGAGCCGGGATTTTGCGTGCCCGGCATCAAGACGCGAGGGCAATTCATGGGCAGGTTCACGATTCGATTTCAGGTGATGCTGTTGGCATCGGCCTTTATCGCGATACTTCTGGTCCTGTCGGTCATTTCCTGGTCGGTGAAATCCGAATTGACTGGCAAGCTGCACCAGACATCGACCGTCTTTTTGCAGAGCGAACTGTTGGGAGAGATCACCCGACAAACGCAGAATGCAGAACTGGCGATGATGCTTTTCGTGACCGGAGACGATCAGCAAATCGATAAGTTGCGCATGTCGATGAAGGCGCTTCGTGAACACCTTGGCACAGTTCCGGATGTGTTTGCGAACACCTCAGGCGATACGGCTGCCGTTCTGGCGGACCTTTCGACAAATTTGGCGGCATTGGATGCAGAAATTGAAACGCTGGCAGGTCTGACGCTCTTTGATCGCAAGGCTTTTGCCTACAAATCGATCCTGCCCGTGCTCGAAGAAACGCGCGCCGAGCTTGAAACAAAAACGGAGAACTTGGCAAAAGTCGTTTCCGCGCTCGAAGAAGACGCGATCCGTGTGGCCACGGCCGCTGACGTCCAGCAACTTGTCGGCAACGTGCTGGTTGTGGCGGTTGCGTTGATCTTCGCCTTTATCTTTGGCCGGTCTTTGTCCTTGCCTATCCGTCGGGCGCGCGATGCGGTCGCGCGGTTGGCGGACCATGACTATGAGTTCGAGTTTTCCGATACAGAGCGCGCCGACGAAGTCGGTATGATTTCGCGCAAGCTTGAGGAGCTGCGCGGTAAACTGGTCGCTGCCGATACCGCCGAAAAGCGTTCAGCTGAAGAAAACAGCCGACGGGTGGAATTGTTCCAGACCTTCGGTTCGGCAATGAGCCAGTTGAGCAACGGCATTCTGGACAGCCGCATGGAAGGTCAGGACTGGCAAGATCTGGGCGAGAACTATGTGACGCTCTGCACCGATTTCAACGGTCTCGCAGAGTCTCTCGAGGGGCTGGTCGCCTCTCTGAGACAGAGCGCCGATGCGGTAAAAGGCAATGCCAACGAATTGTCGACCATGTCCGATGAGATGTCACGCCGCTCCGAAGTGCAGGCAGCCACTTTGGAGGAATCGGCGGCGGCCCTGGACGAATTGTCGGCCAGTGTACAGTCGGCGTCAGAGCGGGCGCAGGACGTCGAATCAAAGGTAGTCGAAGGCCGAGGGCGTGCCGAACGGGGTGGCGAGGTTATGGCACGCGCCTTGGGAGCAATGGGATCCATCGCCAAGTCGTCCGAGCAGATTTCCCAGATCATCACCGTGATTGACGATATCGCGTTTCAGACCAACCTGCTGGCGCTCAACGCCGGGGTCGAAGCGGCGCGTGCAGGCGAATCCGGCAAGGGCTTCTCGGTGGTCGCGTCAGAAGTGCGCAGCCTTGCGCAACGGGCGTCCGAATCCGCCAGCGAGATCAAGGAACTGGTGCTGAACAGCACGCAGCAGGTTGAGGATGGCGAGAAGTTGGTGCAGGAAACCAGCGAGACGTTGAACCATATCGTCGAAAGCGTGACCGAGGTCTCTGTGATGGTTTCGGACATCGCGACGTCGGCGAGGGATCAGGCCAGCGGAGTGCGTGAGATCAACGTCGGTGTGGGCGAACTGGACAAGGTGACCCAACAGAATGCCGCAATGGTCAGCCAGACCAACGCGGCCAGCCAAGAGTTGCGGGTCGAAGCCTCGCGCTTGTCCGAGGTTCTGGCGCGTTTTTCCTCCTCCGAGACAGTGGACAAGACCGGGTCTTGGGAGGTCGAAACCTCAGAGGACGCTGTTGACCCTGTGTCGGAAGCCGAGCCGACAGAGCCGGACGACCGTTTCCTAACGGCGGATGTCGGAACGCTGGTCCACGGCGACTGGTCGACCCAATCCATGGACCCTGAGCCAGTTCAGCTGATCGTCGACCCGGAAAGCGTGGATGATTTTGAACCGCGAGACATTGCGCCGATCCGACGCAAGGCGGTTGGTGACAAAGGCCAATGGGAAGATTTCTGATCCTTGTCGACGTCACTCAAACGTCGCTGTAATCGCCAATCCGCCCACCAGCATCGCCGATCTGGCCACGATGCAACAGCAAGTGATCCAGAAGAACACATGCCATCATGGCCTCTCCGACCGGCACGGCACGGATGCCAACACATGGATCGTGGCGACCTTTGGTGACGATCTCTGTGTTCTTGCCGTCGACCGTTATCGTTTTGCGCGGCGTCAGGATCGAAGATGTCGGTTTGACGGCAAACCGAACGACGACATCCTGTCCGGTCGAAATGCCGCCCAGAATACCGCCCGCATGGTTTGAACTGTAGATCGGACCATTTTCTCCCATGGTGATCTCATCGGCATTCTCGGTGCCTGTCAGGGTGGCGGTGGCCATGCCATCGCCAATCTCGACTCCTTTGACCGCGTTGATCGACATCATCGCGGCAGCCAGATCGGTATCCAGCTTGCCATAGACTGGCGCACCCAACCCGGCGGGCAGCCCGCGCGCCACCACCTCGATGATTGCGCCCACGCTTTCGCCTGACTTGCGCAAAGTGTCGAGGTATTCGGCCCAGTCTTCCGCCGCTTGCGGGTCGGGGCACCAAAAGGGGTTGGCGTCGATCTGCGCGTCGTCAAAACGCGCTCGATCTGCTTTGCGCGGCCCCATCTGCACCATGTATCCGCGCAGTTCCATTCCCGGAACGAGTGCAGCCAATGCCGCCCTCGCCAACCCACCAGCAGCAACCCGCGCGGCGGTTTCACGGGCAGAGGATCGGCCGCCGCCGCGATAGTCACGCAACCCGTATTTCTGGAAATAGGTTATGTCGGCATGTCCCGGGCGGAATTTCTGCGCGATCTCAGAGTAGTCCTTCGACCGCTGATCGGTGTTCTCGATCATCAGTTGGACCGGGGTGCCGGTGGTGCGGCCCTCAAAGACGCCCGAGAGTATCCGCACCGCATCAGGCTCACGCCGCTGTGTGGTGTATTTGTTCTGACCGGGTTTGCGCATGTCGAGCCAGTGCTGCAACTGCGCCTCTGTAATCTCGATCCCGGGCGGGCAGCCGTCCACTGTCGCACCCAATGCCGGTCCGTGGCTTTCACCCCATGTTGTGACACGAAAGAGATGTCCGAATGTGTTCAGGCTCATGGCGCGTCTCCCTTATTTCGGGCGAAATACGCAAGCTGGAAGCCAAAGCCAAGACTATTCGAGTGAATCCCGCCGCCGTCGGGCGAAATCACCCACTGCGCTGGTGGCGCGGTCGACTGCGATCACGAAAAAGGTGGACAACCAGAGCGGAATTTCAAAGGCCGCCAACCAACCAAAACAAATGTAGATGAGCCAGATACAAGTCAGCTCAAGACATAAAATCAGTATACGCGTTCCCCCAAGGGCGCCTCCTTTCTCCTGAAATTTCTGTATGCATAAGTGGTATCATAATACCGCGAAAAAGTCACGGAGTTTCTTGATGTTCCCACGCAGGGGGGCTAGGTTCCGCCTCACCTCGGGGTGTCGGTTGATGAGCCGTCTGAGATGTCCGTAATCGGATGAACCCGTTGAACCTGAACCGGTTAACACCGGCGGAGGGAAGGGGATGGGTCACTTCGACAGACTCCAAACTTGCCCTCGCGCCGCAATTTTGGAGGATCCTATGCGATCACTGACCTTCACTGTTGCCGCGGGATGTCTCAGCGCTGGCATTGCCATGGCCGAGACGCCTGTTCTGACAGTCTACGCGCCCGACTATTTTGTTTCCGAATGGGGCCCGGGCCCAAAGATCGAGGAACTGTTCGAGGCGCGTTGCGCCTGCGACCTACAGTTCAAACCCGGCGACCTGCTGCCACGCATCCTGTTGGAGGGCGACCGAACAGAGGCGGACGTGGTGATCGGGCTGAACACCGATGTCACGCAAAAGGCGCGTGACTCCGGTCTGTTCGCGCCGCACGGCGTTGACCTGTCGCCGCTGACCTTGCCGCTGGAGTGGACGGATGAGGTGTTCCTGCCGTTCAATTACGGCCACACGGCGTTTGTCTACGACACGACCCGCGTGCAGACCCCGCCAGACAGTTTTGAGGCCCTGCTGAACGCGTCGGATGACTTGCGGCTGGTGATTCAGGACCCGCGCTCTTCGATTTCCGGCCTCGCGCTCGTGCTTTGGGTGCAGGCGGTCTATGGCGATGAGGCTGAGGCCGCATGGGACAAATTGGCCCCGAAGATCGTCACGGCAACCAAAGGCTGGTCGGAAAGCTATGGCATGTTCACCGATGGTGAGGCTGACATGGTGCTCAGCTACACCACCTCGCCCGCCTATCACATCATCGCCGAGGGGGATGAGACCAAGAAGGCGGCCATCTTCCCCGAAGGTCACTATTTCATGGTGGAACTGGCGGCAAAGCTGACTGGAACCGATCAGCCGGAACTTGCGGATCAGTTCATGTCCTTCATCCTGAGCGAAGATTTCCAAGGCATGATTGCCACGGGCAACTGGTCGATCCCGGCGGCATTGTCGCAGGACAAGTGGCCGGAAGGGTTCCAAAAGCTGGACCTGCCGGAGAACGTGCTTTTCTATTCCGAGGACGAAGCAGCAGAGCTGCGCGCAGAGGCCATCGAGGCATGGCGGCGCGCGCTCTCGCGTTAAGCGCGGCGCTGGCCCTGGCGTTCCTGACGTTGGGGCCGGTGGCCGTGGTGCTGGCGCGGGCCGGGGGCTTGGGGGCCCTTGGCCCGGGCGACTGGCAGGCGGTGCGCTTTACACTCTGGCAAGCCTTGTTGTCGGCCACGTTCAGCGTGGCGCTGGCGGTGCCGGTGGCCAAAGGTTTGGCGCGACGGCGCTTTGCCGGGCGCGGGCTGTTGGTGACGCTGCTGGGCGCGCCGTTCATTCTGCCGGTGATCGTGGCGGTCATGGGGCTGATCGCGGTCTTTGGGCAGGCGGGGCTGGTCAACGGCGTTTTCGCCGCGATGGGCCTGCCACGTCTGGATATCTACGGATTGCACGGGGTCGTGCTGGCCCATGTCTTTTTCAACCTGCCGCTCGCGGTGCGGATGTTGTTTTCCGCGTGGCAGGCAGTCCCGGCAGAGCATTTCCGGCTGGCAGCCTCTCTGGGGCTGGGGGGGCGGGCGCAGTGGCGGGTGATCGACGGTCCACTGATTGCGCGGGTCTTGCCGGGGGCGTTTACGGTCATCTTTGTGATCTGCCTGACGAGCTTTGCCGTGGCGTTGACTTTGGGCGGCGGTCCGCGGGCGACAACGGTGGAACTGGCGATCTATCAGGCGATGCGGTTTGAATTTGACCTTGGGCGCGCTGCGGCTCTGGCCATTCTGCAACTTGTGTTGGCGCTGGCTGCGGGGCTGGTGGCGTTGCGCGTGGCGGGGCAAAGCGGCTTTGGTGCCGGACGTGATCGTCAGGTGCCGCGCTGGGATGGACAGGGGGTATTGCCGCGCCTCTGGGATGCAGGGTGGATACTGGCCGCAGCGCTGTTTCTGTTGGTGCCTTTGGGAACAGCCGTCTTGCGCGGTCTGCCGGGGCTATTGCTGCTCGGCCCCGATACACTGCGCGCGGCGGGGCATTCCTTGGTGGTGGCGCTGGGATCGACCGCGCTGTGCATGGCCTGGGCGCTGCCTTTGGCGTCGCGCCGAGGAGAGTTGCTGGCCTTGCCCGCGATTGCGATTTCGCCGCTGGTGCTGGGCACGGGTCTGTTTCTGATCGTGCGGCCCTTTGTGAACCCGTTTGACATGGCATTGCCGGTGACTGGCTTGGTCAACGCGCTGATGGCGCTGCCCTTTGCCTTGCGCATCTTGCGGCCAGAGGCGGAGGCAGTAGAGCGTGACTATGGCCGCCTGCGCGCCACCCTGCGCATGACGCCGCTGGCGTGGCTGCGGCTGGTCTGGATGCCGCGCCTGCGGCGCCCCATGGGCTTTGCCGCAGGGCTGACGGCGGCGCTGGCGATGGGCGATCTCGGTGTGATTGCGCTGTTTGCCGACCCGGACAGGGCAACCTTGCCGTTGCAGGTTTACCGGCTGATGGGATCATACCAGATGGAAGCGGCGGCGGGGGCGGCCTTGTTGCTATTGATGCTCAGCCTTGGGCTATTTTGGCTGTTTGACCGAGGGGGACGCGTGAATGCTGCGACTTGAAGATCTGCGGGTGCCGATGGACAAGGGCGCGTTGGAAGCGGGTCTGATGCTGGCCCCCGGCAGGCAAGTGGCTTTGTTGGGACCGTCCGGCGCGGGCAAGTCGACATTGCTGGACGCCATCGCGGGCTTTCGTGAGACGACTGGCGGACGTATTCTCTGGCAGGGGCGCGACCTGACGCATGAGCGCCCCGAGGCACGCCCGATCTCGATCCTGTTTCAGGACAGCAACCTTTTCCCGCACCTCACGCTGGCGCGGAACCTGTGCCTTGCCCTGCACCCCGACGGCCGTCGACCGGACGCTGAAGCGCGTGCACGCATCGACGGCGCGTTGGGCCGTGTGGGGCTAGAGGGCATGGCTGACCGCAAACCCGGCACGCTGTCGGGAGGGCAGCAGGGGCGCGCGGCCTTGGCGCGGGTTCTGCTGATGGCACGGCCGGTGATTCTGCTGGACGAACCATTTTCCGCGCTTGGACCGGCGTTGAAACGCGAGATGCTGGAACTGGTGCGCGAAGTCGGTGAAAGCCTGGCCGCGCTGGTGGTGATGGTCACCCATGATCCGCGAGATGCCGAAGGCTTTGCCGATGAGGTGGTCTTGGTGGCGGATGGGCGGGTTCATCCACCGGTTGCGACCGACAGGTTCTTTGGTGATCCGCCCAAGGCGTTTCGCGACTACATTGGCGCGGCGGGGTAAACCCCGCCCTACATGGTCCAAAAAGAAAAGCCCCGCCAGTTTGGCGGGGCTTTGTCATGTTACCGGAGGTGCGATCAGGCCGTCGGCTTGCGCTTGATCGGGGCCCAGAGGCGCTTGTTGACCAGGTAGAGAAGCGCGGTCAGCACGACCAGAAAGAACACACCGATAAAGCCGGCTTCCCGGCGGGCCATCAACTTGGGCTCTGCGGTCCACATCAGAAAGGCGGCAAGGTCTTGCGCCTCATGGTGCAGGTCGTTGGAGTGACCATCGTCAAAATCGACGTCCTCGCCATACAGCGGCGGGGCCATCGAGATCCAGCCACCGGGGAAGGCGTGGTTCTCATAGAGGATGGAACCCGCTTCTTCCTTTTCTTCGCCAGTGTAGCCGGTCAGCAGCGAGGCGATGTATTCCGGACCGCCCATGCCCTTGAACATCTGGTTGATGCCAAGGCCATATGGCCCGTGGAACCCTGCGCGTGCCTTGGCCATCATGGACAGGTCGGGCGCACCGACCGAGGTCACCGCCGGGAAGTGGTCGGTTGGGATCGCCGGACGGAAGTCGTCAAGCTCTTCGTCGAACACCTCGAAGTTGGCGGAATAGGCGATGACCTGCTCTTCGCTGTAGCCCAGCGCCTTGAGGTCGCGCAGCGGGACGTAGCGCAGCCCGTGACAGGCAGAGCAAACCTCTGTGTAGACCTTGAGGCCGCGTTGCAGCTGGTTCTGGTCCCAAGTGCCGAAGGGGCCTTCGAACGAGAACGCGAAGTCCTCGACATGGGCCTCGCCGCCGGCGGCATGTGCGCCGCCAGTCAGGCCGAGGGCCACGAAGGCCGCGAGGGTAAGTTTCTTGAACATCTCTTACGGTCCTTCCTGTCTTATTCGGCCGGGGTCGGGGCAGATATGCCCTTTGCCGCGTCCTTCGGCGGATAGTGCGCGTCGAAGTCGGCCTCGATTGTGTCGGGCTGTGCCAGTGGTTTTTCGATCACACCCAACAGCGGCAGGATGATCAGGAAATAGGCGAACCAGTAGGCCGAGGCGATCAGCGAGAAGCTGGCATAGGGTTCCTCGGCAGGCATGGCGCCCAGCCACATCAGCGCAAAGAAATCGATCACCAGCAGGCCGAACCACCACTTGAACATCGGGCGGTATTTGCCCGAACGGACCGAAGAGGTGTCAAGCCAAGGCACCAGCGCCATGACGAGGATTGCGCCGAACATCGCCAGCACGCCAAAGAACTTGGCGTCGATGATACCGCCCGTGACGAAGGAGGCGAATTGCACCAGCCAGACGTCAGAGGTGAATGCGCGCAGAATTGCGTAGAACGGCAGGAAGTACCATTCCGGCACGATGTGCGCGGGCGTCGAAAGCGGGTTCGCCTCGATGTAGTTGTCGGGGTGGCCAAGGTAGTTCGGCATGAAGCCGACGATGGCAAAGAAGACGGCCATGATCAGGCCAAGTGCGAACAGGTCCTTGATCACGTAGTAGGGCCAAAACGGAACGGTGTCCTTCTCTGCATCGGCCTTCGATGTGCGGCGCACTTCGACACCTGTCGGGTTGTTGTTGCCCGTGGTGTGGAAGGCCCAGATGTGAACGGCCACCAGAGCGGCGATCACGAAGGGCAGCAGATAGTGCAGCGAGAAGAAGCGGTTCAGCGTGGCGTTGTCCACCGCCGGTCCACCCAGCAGCCAGGTCTGGATCGGTTCACCGATCAGCGGGATCGCACCGAACAGGCCGGTGATCACGGTCGCGCCCCAGAAGGACATCTGGCCCCATGGCAGAACGTAGCCAAGGAACCCGGTGCCCATCATGCACAGGTAGATCAGCATGCCGATGATCCACGTCACTTCACGCGGGGCCTTGTACGATCCGTAGTAGAGGCCGCGGAAGATGTGGGCATAGACAGCGACAAAGAACAGCGATGCGCCGTTCATGTGCAGGTAACGGATAAAGTGCCCGCCGTTCACGTCACGCATGATGTGTTCGATCGAGGCAAACGCCATGTCGACATGCGGCGTGTAATGCATCGCCAGAATGACCCCGGTGGCGATTTGCAGCACCAGACAGAAGGTCAGGACAATGCCCCAGATCCACATCCAGTTGAGGTTCTTCGGCGTGGGGATCATGATCGTGTCGTAAAGAAGACCCACGATCGGCAGGCGGCTATGCAGCCACTTTTCTACGCCGGTCTTGGGCTCATAATGGTCGTGCGGAATTCCAGCCATGTTCTAGCTCCTTAACCCAGCAGGATCGTGCTGTCGTCGACCCATTCGGCGGGCGGGACAGGCAGGTTTTCGGGGGCGGGGCCTTTGCGGATGCGGCCCGCCAGATCGTAGTGCGACCCGTGGCAAGGGCAGAACCAGCCGCCAAAGTCACCGGCATCCCCCAGCGGAACGCAGCCAAGGTGCGTACAGACACCCATCTGCACCAGCCACGCTTGCGGCGCTTCGCCCTCGGGCGAAGGGAGAGTTCGGTTGGCGTCCGTCGCGGGCGCATTGGCGTCGGCGAGGTTGGCGTTGCGCGCATTCGTGTCGACAACGTTCTGGCCAGCGGCAAAAGCCTCTTCCTGAGCCTGGGCTTCCTGAATCTCGGCCCCGGTGCGGTGGCGGATGAAAACCGGCTTGCCCAGCCATTTGACGGTAAGTTGCGTGCCGGGGGCAACGCCCGACACATCGACCCGGATGGTCGACAGTGCGCGCACGTCAGCCGAGGGGTTCATCTGGTTGACCAGAGGCCATACGGCTGCGGCTGTTGTGACGACTCCGGCGCCGCCGGCGGCGTAGTAGAGGAAATCTCTTCTGGTGCCTTCGTGGTCTTCTGCGTGGGACACGAGGTTCGCTCCATTGCTGTGGGGCCGGCGGCCCGCGGTAAACCCATGAATCCGGAGCCTCGACAGACTCCGGACCCCGCTCAGGCACGGTATCTAGCGGGGTGCTTCTGAGTGGTAAAGGATGCAAAAGCCTCACACTCAATTCTCGCGCGCATCTGTCGCGGTTGAAACCGCCCCACCGCAGTGATTATGTCGTTCTTGACGAATGATAGAGGCGGCGACATGCGGCGTTTGATTCTCTCCCTTGGCATCCTGATCGGTCTTGCGGCACCCGTAGCAGCAGAGATGGAGATTTCGGTCTACTCTGGGTGGCAAACGCTGCCCCATAGCCGAATCTCGGGCGATCTGCCGAACGGAGGCGGCTCTTACAACGAACTGGTGGGATGGGAGGGCAAACCTTTCACCATGCCGCCTTATTATGGGGCCCGTGCAACATGGTGGCGAAGTGAGACATTGGGTTTCGGTGTCGAATACACGCACACCAAGGCCTATGCCGATGATTCGACCAAGGCCGCGCTTGGATTCGACCGGCTGGAATTCTCAGACGGCCACAACGTTCTGACCGCCAACGTCTTGCGCCGCTGGCCGGAACGCTGGGGCAAGGTCACGCCCTATGTCGGTGGTGGTTTGGGGATTGCCTTTCCGCATGTCGATGCCGACCATATCAGCGGTTCGGACACGTTCGGGTTTCAGGTGACGGGTCCGGCCATGCGCCTGATCGCCGGTGCCAGCTATCCGATCAATGATCGCTTCTCGGTCTTCGGGGAATACCAGTTCACCTATTCGACCAACGAAGGCACCTTTGACCAAGGCGGCACATTCAAGACCGACATCAAGACCAACGCGCTGAACGTCGGTATTTCGCTGAATTTCTGACAAGGGGCCGTTGGTAAAGGCCGGTGGGTTGAAAACCCACCCTACAGTGTCGTGACGGGCGGACCGGGGTCCGCCCTTTTTCGTGTCAGCCGCTAGGCATCGTCGCGACCATCGACGGGCGTTGCGCAAACTCCGCATACCAGCCGGACAGTTCATCACGCCCCGTCCGCCACGACCGCGCCTCGTGCCGGAAATCCAAGTATCCGAGTGCAGCGCCCACGGCGATATGCCCCATATCGGTACGCCCCTGCAGGTGACTCATCCAACGGGTGCCAAGGGCATCCAGCGCGCGTGAAACCTTGGCCCACTGGCCCTCGATCCAATCCATCGAGACCTTTTCAGCGGGGCGGAACCGCTCTTCGTAGATGATCAGCACCGCCGCCTCCATGATCGCGTCGCCTGTCGCCTCCAGCGTCAGCGTGTCCCAGATGCGGCTGTCCGGATACAGGCCCGCCTGCGCGCGATCATCCAGAAAGCGACAGATCACCCGGCTGTCATACAGCGTTGGACCATTATCGCGCATCAGCGCCGGGATCTTGCCCAAAGGATTCGCAGAGATCAGCGCCGGGTCGGGCGCCACAGGTGTGGTCGAGACGTTCACGATCTCCACATCGTCCATCTGCCCGGTCTCGTGCAGGGTGACCATGACCTTGCGGACAAAGGGCGAGGCGGCGGAATGGAGCAATTGCATCGGGTGTCCTTATCGTTGCAGGGGCGAGTCGCCCGCCGGCAAGGTAAACAGACTGCGGCCCCGGCGTCACGCCTTGGGATGCGTCGCCTCGTAGACCTTCATCAGGTGAACCTCATCCACTGCCGTGTAGGCCTGCGTGGTCGAGAGAGAGGCATGGCCCAGCAGTTCCTGAATCGCGCGCAGGTCGCCCCCGGCGGCCAGCAGGTGGGTGGCAAAGCTGTGGCGCATGGCGTGCGGCGTGGCCGTGGCGGGCAGCCCCAGTTGCATGCGCGCGCGCTCTGTCGCCTTGGACACCAGACGCGGGTTCAGGGGCCCGCCCCGCGCCCCGCGAAACAGCGCGGCGTCGGGCTCAACCGGGTAGGGGCAGAGGCGCAGGTAGGTTTCGACCGCATGGATGGCCACCGGCAGCACTGGGACAATGCGTTCCTTGCCGCCTTTGCCGTGGATTCGCAGCGATGCGCCCAGTGGCAAGTCGCGGCCTTTCAGCCCGAGAGCCTCGGAGATGCGCAACCCGCAGCCATAAAGCAGCGTGACCACGGCGGCGTCCCGCGCGCCTTGCCAGCCTTCGCGCGATTGCAACTCGACCGTGTCGATCATCGCGCGGGCGGCGTCTTCGGTCAGCGGGCGGGGCAGTTTCTTTTGAAACTTGGGGGCGCGGGCAGACAGCACGGCGGTCGGCTCAAACCCTTCCCGGCGGGACAGCCAGCGATAAAAGCTTTTGACCGCGGACAGTTTGCGCGCGACCGATCGTGCGCCGATCTCTTGCCGCCGCAGATGTGCCATCCAAGACCGCATGTCGGTTGTCGTGACCCGGGACAGCGGGGCCAACCCCTGCGGCTCGGCATGATGCGCGGTCAGGAAGGCGATGAAATCCAGCACGTCGCCACGATAGGCGGTCAGGGTGTTCTCTGCCGCCTCGTCCAGCGCCTTGCAGGCGTCCAGCCAATTGGCCAGCGCATCGCGTGCGGCGGGAGAGATTTCAAAGCTCATGACCGCACCGGCCTCAGGCCAGCCAGCGCCGCATCGCCCGTTCAAACACGCCGCCAAAGAAGGCCAGCAGATCAGTGCCTTGTTGCGGAGTGAACTGGTGCGGGTCCTCCGCCCCCATGACAAGCAGGCCAGGCAGGCGGCCGGGTCCAAAGTCCAGCCGCAGGCAGGCCTCAGAGCGTATCCATTCGGCGCGCTCGCCAAAGATCGCTTCGCTGCCCTGCTGGACCTGACGTAGGACGACCGGGCGCATGGGGGCCTCACGGCCTTCGCCCACATAGGCCTCGACAAAACCGGGCTCTGCCACGGACAACACGTCGCCAAGTCGGCGCACAACCGGATCGTCATCCTCTTGTGCGGTCTCCAGCACAAGGCGGATCATGTCGACCCGCAGGATCTGTGCCACTTCGCCGCCAAGGTCATGCAGGAAAGTCTCAAAATCGACGGGGTCCAGCATCCGCAGAACGGCGCGGTGAATCTGGTTGGTCCCGGCAAGGTTCTCATAGGCCGCTGCGATCACGCTGCGATGGGTGTCTTCCAGCCGGTCCAGCCGCGTCTCCAGACGCTCCATCGCGATGCCGCGCAAGTCGATGATGTTGCCGCCCATGGCGCGCTCGTTGGACGCGATCAAGGCCTGCATCAGGTCCTTGTCGTCCAAAATGATGTCGGGGCGGGAAATGATGGAATCGCGGATCGACTCCTCGATACGCTGGGTGCTGCTCATGGGCCTGTGTCCTGCTCGTGCCGCGCTTGTGCGCTTGATCTTGTTGGATTGGACACTGTGTGACCCTTCACGCCACGGCCTGTCAAGAATTTCCACCCCCGGGGCAGGGTGTCGCCCCCTGACCGCGCGGGTTTGGCCACGGTCACAATCCGTGCCAATGTCGGGCCAGAAGAGGAGAACCCGATGCCCAAGATTACCGTGTCGTCCGACGCCCAGACCGTCATCACCACCTTTGAGACCAGCCCCGGCCAGTGTCAGGATCTGCTGGATGCCCTGCAGTCGGCCTATGCCGAGTTCATTTCGAAACAGCCCGGGTTCATCGCTGCGGCGCTGCACGTCAACGATGCGCAAACGCGGATCGCCAACTATTCACAATGGGAGCGGCGCGACGATTTTCTGGCCATGCTGCGCTCTGGCGAAATGCGTGAACGCAACCGCGCACTGAATTCGTTTTGCCGTAGTTTCGAGCCGGTGCTCTACGACGTCGCGGCGACCTTCTGAAATACGACTCAGGCGGCGATGGCCCCATCGAGGCAGGCAGGGACAAAGCGATAGCCGGACCCGCGCACTGTTTCGATGTCGACCGCGCCGTCCGAGGCTGCAAGGCAGGCGCGCAGATTGCAGACATAGACGTCAAAGACCCGCGGGTCGGGTTCATCCTCCAGCCCGTACACATGGCCCAGCAGCGCCGCGCGGTTGACCAGCTGCCGGGGCCTCAGGGCGATGTATTCCAGCAGCTCATAGACCTTGGGGCTCAACTTGATCGGGCAGTCGGTCAGATATGCCTTGCGGGTTTGCAGGTTGATGGCCAACGGACCGTAGCGCAGCATGGGTTGCGCCAGTCCATGCGCCCGACGCGCGATGGCAGAAAGCACCATCATTATCTCTTCCGGAGAGCTTCCCGGGTTCAGCACCGTATCTGCGCCGCTTTGCAGCCAGCGCACGATTTGTACCTGTGAAGCATCCTTTGCCGTCAATGCAATCGGCGTATCAGGGTGAGAGCGCCGCAAGTTGGCCAGAGACAAGCCGGGCCGGTCAAGATCACCGGCGTCGAGAATCAACAGATCCGATGGAGTGGTGTGCAGGAAGTGGGGAATATCCTCCGGTCGGTCGGTCCGTGTCAGAAGAACCCCCGCATCGACCAATGTCTTGGCCAAGGTCATCAGGGGCCAACTGGTTTCGGCGATCAGATAACGCATCGCGCAAACTCCTTGCCATCTTTCCGGCAAGGACATGTCGGGTCCGACCGGAAAGGTCGCCGTTCGGCGACCGGACCCTGCCGACCCGTTCTGTGAACGGCAAAGAGGCCAGTTTGCGGTGCGTTCTGACACCGGAAGTTTTTTTAATCGGGCAATATGTCCGGATCATGGCCGCCTTGTGGCCCCCGGATGGCGACGCAGGCATGACCTGCATCAAGGCACGCCCCTGCGCTTGGCGTCACTCTGTATCCAACAGGAGGAGTGACCATGTACAAGAACATCCTAGTCCCCGTCGCTTTTGGCGAAAACAGCGATGACCGGATCCGGGCCGCCACGGCTGTGGCGCAAAAGCTGGCCGCAGAGGGCGCGCGCATCACGTTCATGCACGTTCTGGAGCAGGTGCCGGGCTATGTTACCAATTACCTGCCAGCCGACTATTCCGCGCAGGCGCGCCTCGCCATAGAGGGCGAGCTCAACGATATCGCTTCGGTGGTTCCGGGCGGCGTGGGGCTGGTGGTGTCGGGTCATTCCGGACGCACGATCCTTGACTGGGCCGCAGATAACCCGGTCGATCTGATTGTGATCGCCTCTCACCGGCCGGGGATGCAGGATTTGCTGTTGGGGTCGACCGCCGCGCAAGTGGTCCGCCATGCACATTGTGCTGTGCACGTGCTGCGTTGACTTTGCATCGATCCGCCCCATCCTGCGGGTCATGGACAGCACTCTTGATCTGACCCGCCGTGACGGACTGCCAGAGGCTTTATATGCCCTGCGCGCGGATTACCCGCGTGACACGTGGCAGGACCACAAAAATTTCGACGGATTGGTGGCCTTTTGGCTGGACCGCCATCTGATGTTCCGTCGCCTCTCGGAGACACTGCGGCAGGACGCCGAGGCGTTGGTCGATCGCAATATCGAACCGCGCCAGATGCAGGCGCGGCTCTCGCGGTTTGGCGGCATGTTGCTGCAACAGCTTCACGGGCATCATCAGATCGAAGATATGCATTATTTTCCCAAGCTGGTAGGCGTCGAGGCGCGTCTATCGCGCGGCTTTGAGATCTTGGATCGTGACCATCACGCGATGGACGGGCTGCTGCAACGTTTTGCCGATTCAGCCAATGGGGTGCTTCAGGACAAGGTGGAGGCTGGGGCCTATCACACCGAGGTCACCGGGTTCGAGGCGCTCTTGCTGCGGCATCTTGAGGACGAGGAAGACCTTATCGTTCCCATTTTGCTGAAACACGGCCCCCAAGGGATAGAGTGAATGCTCCTCTCGTCCGCTTGGCACCGTCCGGGGTGGGCTGGAAAGTGGGCAATTGGGGGTGGTGCACGTGTTTCGATAGGCAATCCTCGGCACGCAGATTTTTGAGCGGCCTGCTTGATGACGTGCGCCGTCAGTCACATATTTACTTTCGAATGTGAATCGGAGGATTTGGGATGGCTGGCAAGAAACTGACCTGTCTTGACTGTGGACAGGTGAACCGGGTTCCGGCGGAAAAACTGGCGTCAGGGCCAAAGTGCGGAACCTGCGGCGCGAAACTGATGCCCGGTAAGGCCGTCGAGGTCGATGCCGCCACGCTCGCCAAGGCCGCGCGCACCGACGAAGTGCCGTTGGTGGTGGATTTCTGGGCGCCGTGGTGCGGCCCCTGCCGCATGATGGCCCCCGAGTTCGGAAAAGCGGCCTCAGAGCTGGGTGGCGAAGCGCGGCTTGTGAAACTCAACACCGAGGAATTTGCTCAGGCGGGCTCGCAACATGGCATTCGCGGGATTCCGACCATGGTGACCTTTACCGGCGGGCGTGAGAAAAAGCGCCAGTCCGGGGCGATGCCTGCGGGCCAGATCGTTGGCTGGGTACGAAGCTGATTCGTTTGCGCGGTGGTTTCACCGCGTCAGGTCGGATTTTAACGAAGGGGGAGAAACATGAAACAGATTGCTTTTCTTGCGCTGGTTTTGGCGCTTGGCGCGCCTGCCGGGGCTGATGAAGTCAACATCTCGCGAGATGTGGCCTCTGTCACCGTGGCGACGCCCGGCGGCGGAGAGGTCACGATCTCACGGGTTCAGGACACGGATGCGGTGATCGAAGGCGATTTTGCGCGCATCGCCCGTCCGTGTCCCAGCTTTTGCATCCAGCCGATCTCTCCCGCTGAGGGGGTCACGACGATCGGAGAGTTGGAGGTGCTGGCCGCGCTTCAGGACGCTGACATCATGGTGATCGACAGCCGGGTGCGCCCCGACTGGGAGACCGGGACTATCCCCGGGTCAGTCAGCATGCCTTACACGGAAATGGTCGACCGTCTGGGCGAACTGGGCTGCGAAGTGGATTTCGAAGGTTTCGAATGTGATCCGGATGCCGTTTCGCAGGTTGTCCTGTTCTGCAACGGGCCATGGTGCGGTCAATCGCCGACGGCGATCAGACGCATGATAGAGGCAGGGTATCCGGCGGAAAAGATCAGCTACTATCGCTGGGGGATGCAGGGCTGGCGGATGCTGGGCCTGACGGTTGCCGGTGGCGAGAGTTAGGTGTCTTGCCCCTGTCCGGCAACGCCAGACAGGGGCTGCAAGCCTCAGCTGCCGCCGTCTTCGCCATCGCGCAGTGCGATGGAAAGCCGGGTCAGGCTGTCGATGGCGGTGAGGCCATCTTCGCCCGCGGTCTCATAGCTCAGCAGGACACGGTCGCCAGCACCAAGGTCGGCGGGCACGTCGATCCCGGACGGCAGTTGCCAGATGGTCTTGTCAGTGAGGACAAGAAGATCGGCCTTGCGATCGTAGGCAAGGACAAGCCCTTCGGTTTCGTCGGCGACGGCGGGGAGGGCGAAAAGGACCGCGATGGCGGCGGCGAACAGGGTGCGCATGGGCATGTATCCATGTGAGGAAAGCGCTCTCGGCGCGACCTCGCGCCTGCAGCCGCCGGGTGGAGCCTCACACCCGGATGGCGCGAAAGTGGGATGGGGCAGGGGGCGCTGCAAGAGGTCCGGAAAGAAATATTTGATGGGGTCAGGAACGCGGCAAAAGGTGGGTTGAAAACCCACCCTACGCAGGCCTTTGGGGTCCGGTGGTACGCTTGGCAAAGGGCGCATTTGGTGGATGTCAAAACCGCGAGTGACAAGCATTGCCAGCGTGTCAGTTGTGCGGGTGCGCTACCTGCCGCCAGAGGCCATCGCTGCCCCTGTGCTGCAGGTATCAGGTCGGTCGAGGGCGGGCATGGTCGCCAAGTCCGACCTGTACAAGACACTTGCGTTTGCGGGGCATATCTGGCATATGGGCCGGGCTAAAGACCTTCTCTTCGACTTCTGTTTTCCGTCACCGGCACGCAGCTACTCGATCAAGACGCGCCTTTGCCGGGCCGCTGCATATTGCGAGCGGTATAGAAAACAAGGAAGTATCACATGGCCAATGGCACAGTGAAATGGTTCAACACCACCAAAGGTTTCGGTTTCATTCAGCCTGATGCAGGCGGCAAAGACGTGTTCGTGCACATCTCGGCTGTTGAGCGTTCGGGCCTGACCGGCCTCGCAGACAACCAGAAAGTTACCTACGACGTGGAAGCAGGCCGTGACGGCCGCGAAAGCGCCGTGAACCTGGAACTCGTGTAAGGCATATCGCCTTTCGACGTGATGTGGCGCGGTCCCCGAAAGGGGGCCGCGCTTTGCGTTTGGGGCAATCGTTTCGGGCGCGCGGACCTTGGCCGTCAGGTCACCCGCACCATCAGGACCATGGCGGCGATGGCGCAGGCGATTCCCGCATACTCGCGGACATAAAGACGTTCGCCGAACCAGATTACGCCGATGGCGCACAAGGCGAGCAGCGTGAGTATCGAATAGGCTACGCCAGCCTGCGCAAGCGTCATGTGACGCATGGCCCAGAACCAGAAGATCGCCGAGACCGCGTAGATAACGCACCCAGCGACGACCAAGCCGGACATCAAAGGCTTGCCGCTGTCGGCAGCGTGTTTGAGCAGCGTATCGCCAACAATGACGACAAGGGCGGTGAGTAGGGTAAATGCAAAGCCGACAAGAACATGTGACATTGGACAGGCTTCCGAAAAAGGCTTGATGGTCGCCGATGCGACGGCCAAGGGAATTCAGGAAGTGTGCCTTGGTCGTTTGGCGCGCGTCAGTGGGGCAAACCTGACCCTGATGTCGGCAGGGGGAGCGTTGTGGTGGCGGAGTCATGCTTTCAGTATGATGCTCGCGCGGCGGCTTGTTCGCCGCTCGAGCGAGGAACGTTTTCGAATGACATGAATTTAAATGATTTTGTTCGCTGCGAAGTTTGCAATGGGCACTTTGATTTTTGGTTCGTGTTTCTGAAGATATTCGCAACAAAGATTTAGGTTGTTGATTATGCGACTTTTTTTGTCGATTTCCAGCAAAATCACAGCGTTCAGTGCGGGCTCGGTCATGTTGCGCAATACAGTTAGAAGTTTCTCGTGCTTGCTGCGATCAGTATGAAATAGGCGGCCGTTGAAGTAGGTATCAATGATCTCGTTGCTTGAAAAGTAGTGCCACGACTGTAGGGCGCTTTCTTGGTCCCAAACGGATTTTTCATATTCTAAAAATTCTCTGACGTGGGATTCGGTAAACCTTTGCGTTAACTTATTGCAAATTTTCTTATACTCAGTGGTTTCATTTCTTGCTATAAAAACACGAAAATCCAAGAAAAGTCCCTTGAGGCGGTGGGGGTTTTGTAGAAGAGCGTTTTCTTCAATTTTCCCTGATGAACGGTCGAAACTCATTGCCAGTGTTTTTCGACTTCCTAAAAAGTCTATCCAGTTCTTGCGGAGTTGGTTTGCCCGAAGGCAAAAGCTCTCAAACTGTTGGTACTCAACGGTTTCGATTCTGCTCGAAGCTTCGTACACCTTCCACTTTGAAATAGGCATCACCGCTTCCGCCGCTTCACATTCCCCCCGCGCTGTCCCGGCTTACCTGCCGTAGACCGCCCCTTGGCCTTGACCGCCGCCTCTGACGCTCGCTCCACCGCCTGCTGCCGCGCCAGCGGATCGTCGGACACCGCCAGATCGACCGCTTCCAGCCGTTTGACCTCATCCCGCAGGCGTGCGGCCTCTTCGAACTCGAGGTTCTCGGCGGCCTTGCGCATATCGGTGCGCAGCCCGTCCAGAACCGCTTGCAGGTTCGCGCCTTGCCGCGCCGGGTCGATCTTGGCGGTCACGCGGTTCATGTCCACGTCGCCCTTGTACAGCCCGGCAAGAATGTCTTCGACGTTCTTTTTCACTGTCGCGGGCGTGATGCCGTGTTCCTTGTTATAGGCGATCTGCTTGTCGCGGCGGCGATTGGTCTCTGCCAGCGCCCGCTCCATGCTGCCGGTCATGCGGTCGGCGTACATGATGACGCGACCGTCCGCGTTCCGCGCGGCGCGCCCGATGGTCTGGATCAGCGAGGTCTCGGAGCGCAAAAAGCCCTCTTTGTCCGCATCCAGAATGGCCACCAGCCCGCATTCGGGAATATCCAGTCCCTCGCGCAGCAGGTTGATGCCGATCAGCACGTCAAACGCGCCCAGCCGCAGGTCGCGCAGGATTTCTATCCGTTCGATGGTGTCGATGTCCGAATGCATGTAGCGGACCTTGATCCCCTGCTCGTGCATGTATTCGGTCAGGTCCTCGGCCATGCGTTTGGTCAGGGTGGTCGCCAATGTCCGGTAGCCTGCGGCCGTGACGCGGCGCACTTCGTCCAGCAGATCGTCCACCTGCATTTCGACCGGACGGATTTCGACCTGCGGGTCCAGCAGCCCGGTAGGGCGGATGACCTGTTCGGTGAAGACGCCGCCAGTCTGTTCGATCTCCCACTTGGCAGGGGTGGCCGAGACAAAGACCGACTGTGGGCGCATGGCGTCCCATTCCTCAAACTTCAGCGGCCGGTTGTCCATGCAAGAGGGCAGGCGAAAGCCGTGCTCCGCCAGCGTCATCTTGCGGCGGAAGTCGCCCTTGTACATGCCGCCGATCTGCGGGACCGAGACGTGGCTTTCATCGGCAAAGACAATCGCGTTGTCGGGGATGAATTCGAACAGGGTGGGGGGCGGCTCACCGGGGGCGCGGCCGGTCAGATAGCGTGAATAGTTCTCGATCCCGTTGCAGACGCCGGTCGCCTCCAGCATTTCGAGATCAAAGTTGGTGCGCTGTTCCAGCCGTTGCGCCTCTAGCAGTTTGCCCTCATTCACCAGTTGATCCAGCCGCTGCCGCAGCTCTTTCTTGATGCCGATGATCGCCTGATTCATCGTCGGGCGCGGCGTCACATAGTGGCTGTTCGCATAAAGGCGGATACGCTCAAACGTATCGGTCTTTTCCCCCGTCAGCGGGTCGAATTCGGTGATCGATTCCAGTTCCTCACCGAAGAACGACAGCCGCCAGGCGCGATCCTCAAGGTGGGCGGGCCAGACCTCTAGAGAATCGCCGCGCACCCGGAAAGACCCGCGCTGAAACGCCTGATCATTGCGGCGGTACTGCTGGGCCACCAGATCGGCCATGACCTTGCGCATTTCGTATTCGCGGCCCGTGTGCAGATCCTGCGTCATGGCGCCATAGGTCTCGACAGAGCCGATACCGTAGATGCATGAGACCGACGCCACGATGATGACGTCGTCCCGTTCCAACAGCGCCCGGGTGGCCGAGTGGCGCATCCGGTCGATCTGTTCGTTGATCTGGCTTTCCTTCTCGATGTAGGTGTCCGACCGCGCGACATAGGCCTCTGGCTGGTAGTAGTCGTAATAGCTGACGAAATACTCGACCGAGTTGTCGGGAAAGAAGCCCTTGAACTCGCCATACAACTGCGCCGCCAGGGTCTTGTTCGGGGCAAGGATGATCGCCGGACGCTGGGTCTCTTCGATGACCTTGGCCATGGTAAAGGTCTTGCCGGTGCCGGTGGCCCCCAGCAGGACCTGATCGCGGTCGCCGTTGTTGACGCCTTCGGTCAGTTCGGCAATGGCGGTCGGCTGGTCGCCGGCGGGCGAAAACTCGGTGTGCAGAACAAACTGCTTGCCACCTTCGAGCTTTTCTCGCTCGCGGACATCGGGGGCCGGCGCGTGCAGCAGCGCGGGCATTTGCTCGGGGGAATTGTTGTGCATGGGGCAGCTCCGTTCCCGGAGAATATGTCGCGCGGCAGGGGGCGGGACAAGGGGAGGGGGCGGGATTGATCCCTGTGTTGCGGTCGCAGGCCTGCCTGCGGCGTCTCGGAAAGCAATGCAAAAAAGAGGGTGGGTATTCCTTTGCGCGACTTTCAACCTAAAGGGGAGTGGGTTACTATTCCCTTCCGGCACCGCCTCAATCTGGCCGTTTCCGGGGGGATAAAAAGGACCCAAATCAATGGGTATACTGCCCGATTGCATTACTGAGGCCACGGTCCAGTTTGACGCGGCTGAGGGGGTCGTGACCCTGATGGTCTGGCGTTTCGGAGATGGACGCCGCATGCTGCGCGGGCGTCCCAACGGTTATCTAGCGCCCGAGGATCTGGCGAACGCGATGAAACTAATCGTCGAAGATCCGCGCATCGGTCCGGGACTGCCGACATTGTGGGACTTCAGAGGGCATGATTTTTCGGTGTATTCCTCATCCGAATTTCGCACACATGCCTTTCTCATTCCGAAATTTCCGGGGCGATTGGGGATCAGGCGGGGTTACCTTGTAGACAGCGATACTGGATTTGGCACCTTGCGCATGTTCCAGGGGGCGGCAAGCGGATACAATTTTGAGGATCAGGACAATCTGATGGTGTCCTACAGTCTGGAGGAATTGATCGACTGGTTGCTGGTCTGACGGACCCGCCATTCGACAGGATTCGGGCGTGGCAGTCGGGCGGTGTCCCTTGAGGCCGGGACAGTGCCGATTTGACGGGGAGTACGGGCGCAAAGGTCCCTCACCGCTTCTGAGATAACTGGCAATAATTTCAGATAAATAGACGGGGTTGTCTGGTCAACAAATTGAAATGCATGAGAAAAATAGATAGATTGATATTGCCTTAATCGAAAATCGAGATGTATCTTTTTAAGGACAAGCAGGCGGGAATCGGGCTTTCGTCTACACCTACCCACCCCTCGCTCCCTGTGGACATCCCTGACTCGTGCCTGCTTGTTCAATCCGGGATAAATGTGACATTAGGCGCCCTTGCGGCTCTTGTGTCGGGCCTGCATATCACGCATGAACATGGTCATAGACAGGGAGTTGCGACATGCGGGCACGCATTTATCAGCCAGCCAGAACGGCCATGTCGTCTGGGCAGGCCAAGACCAAAGGTTGGACGCTTGAGTTTGCACCGGACTCGCCCCGATCCGTGGATCCGCTGATGGGCTGGACCTCGTCTCGCGATACGCAGGCTCAGGTCCGGTTGCAGTTTGACAGCAAAGACGCCGCACTGGCCTATGCCCGTGAACACGGGATTGATGCGCAAGTGCTTGAGCCGAAAAAGCGCAAACCCAATATCCGCGCGCGTGGTTACGCCGAAAACTTCGCTGTGGACCGACGCACCGCTTGGACGCACTGACACCACGTCTGCATGAGATCTTTAGTGAAGCGCCCGAGGTTGAGGCGCTTCTTGCCGCGCATCATGCACAGATGCGCGCTCAAAGCCCCGAGGAAAGCTGTCACGTCATGACCGGCGAAGACCTGCGTGCGGGTGGGGCACGGGTGTTTGCCCTGATGCAACGGGATGGGGCGGTGCTGGCGGTCGGTGCGTTGCAGATCGTTCAGGACGGGGCAGAGCCAGCCAAGCTATCCCGACGGTCTCCGGTGTTTGAACTCAAGAGCATGCATGTTGCCGCAGTTCGGCGCGGGCAGGGGCTGGGCCATATGCTTTTGTCCGCAATACTGGGTGAAGCGCGTAAATCAGGGGCTGCGGGTGCCTGCCTTGAAACGGGGTCGGCGCCGGGTTTTGCCGCCGCCCGGGCACTGTACCTATCGCAGGGATTTGAGACATGCCCACCCTTCGGGTCATATGCCCCGGACCCGCTGAGTGTTTTCATGTGTCGCAAGCTGTGAATGCTTGCCCTGCGGCACGAAAATCTGCAAAAACCCCGTCAGCGGTCCCTTAGCTCAACTGGATAGAGCAGCTGACTTCTAATCAGCAGGTTGAGGGTTCGAGTCCTTCAGGGATCGCCAGCGAGTCTTCAGGTGCTGCTCAGGCCCGTCTTGGTGTGTGGCTTGCCGCCAGTGGTTTCCAGATAGGGGAAAACGCCCTCCGGCAGACAAGCCATTAGCAAGTGCCAGATATCTTCAAGGCTTGGCGATCCGGGTTTCTCGCGGCGATGCGCTCGCCGAAAGACTTTAGGCAGCGCATCTTGGCCTCGACGCGGCTTCGGAGGTGGTATCCTGACCACCGCTTCCTGAATGCCCTGCCATAGCAAACCGCCGAAACCCACATCCGCGTCGCACTTTTCAATCGCTTCAACGCCCTCGGCACAGCCAGTTTCGTCCCCTTGGCCTGAACCTGAAGGGGCAAGGGAAGTCACGCCTCAAGCGGCTATTTTGCAACAACGCCGATCCGGGATGCTCCGGATAATTGAAGATCTACAATCCCAATAGCGTCTTAAGTGGCGACTGACGGATACTCCTTCCCGACCCAATGTTGCAGCTTGGCTGCAAACTCCTTCTGAAAGGAAAGGGGGCCGGATTTCTGAAGGTAGGGTTCATCATAGATCCCGATAAAGATCGTCAGATTGAGAAAGAAATGAGCACCCATTTCAAAGAGGGCGACATAATCGTGATTGATCAAAGCGTCACGTTCCTCGGGCGTGAAAGCGTTGACTGTCGACATTTCGGCATCGCTCAGTCGCGGGCCGATCGACTGTTCCCACGTGGCGACAAAGTTGCGTGGGTCTTCGGTGTAGCGTTTCAGATACTCAGGGTCACGATCAACGGTGAACAGGAATTTGTTGACGTAGTACTTGCTCATGCTGCGGCCTCCTTTGGATACCAAGTAAAGTAGGCTTCCATCGTGTGGAACAGATCGAGGTTGTCGACGTAGTCGGCACCCTCTGGCCCCGCGACGCCCAACATCAGAATAAAGTTCAGGAAACCGTGCGTGGCATTCCCGCTTTGGGCCATGCTTTCGTGATCGACGTTGTCTAGGATCGCATCAATGTCGCCGTTGCGCAGCCATTCGATCGCCTGATGATCGAATTCAGGGTCTGGCCCGGTTTCCATGAACTGGCGCGGTCCGCCCAATTCCAGCGACAGGTGACCTGTGCCGATGGCGGCGACGCGTTTGTCCGATGGATAGGCGTCAATCGCTTTGCGGATGGCGCGGCCCAGATTGTAGAAACGGCGCGGAGAGGGTAGCGGCGGGGCAAAGATATTTGTGTAGATCGGCACCACGGGCAGATCCGCGTCTGGACGCACGGTGATGATCGGACAGATGATGGAGTGGTCGATCTTCAGCTCATTCGAAAAGGCAAAGTCAAAGTCCTGATCCATCAGGTGTTGATGCATGAAGCCTGACATATCCTCGTCGCCTTCAAGTACGTACTTTGGAATGCCGAATTCGCGTTCCTCATTGTAAAAGGTCGCGTCGTAGCGCGGCGCTTTGCCAATCAGGAACTGTGGGCAGTTGTCCAGAAAGATCTGGTGAAAGTGGTCAGAGCCGATCATCACCAGAATATCGGGTTTGGTGCGTTCCAGAGTCTCGCGGTAGGCCTCGATCTTGCGCTTCCACTCCGGTGCCTGCGGCATCTGCTGCTCTGGCGGCATTGTCGTCGCCTTGAGATAGAACGGGTGGTGGGTCGAGGCCAAGGTGGCAACCAGTTGGGCCAAAGTCACACTCCTTCATCAATCGTATGGCCCAGACGGGCCGGTCTATGGGGAGAGCCCCGCAGCGATTGGCCACGGGGCTGATTTGCATCTGGGATCAGGCGAAAAGATCGTGTTCGATGCCTGCGGCCTGAAACAGATAGTCTCGGCTCGATTCCAGCTCACCGCGCAGGCGTTCGATGTCAAAGCCCAGCATCTGGCCTTTCCATTTCTTGACCTGACCGGCGACCATGACGGTATCGACGTTGTTGCGTTCCATCAGGGTGACAACAGCGCCCGGCACGTTGTTCAGGGGCGCGACGTTGATCGCTTGTGCATCCAGCAGAATGATGTCCGCTTCTTTGCCGGGGGTCAGTGACCCGATCTTGCGGTCCAGCCTGAGCCCTTCGGCCCCGCCCATTGTCGCGTGCCGGATGGCCTGCATGCACTGCATCAATTCGGGGTATTCCTGGCCCGACAGCGCCTTTTCGTTTGCAAACATCCGCTGCAATGTGATCAGGCCGCGCATCTGAGTGAAGAAGTCCGCCGTCATGGTGCATTCCACATCTGTGGACAGCGACGTTGACATGCCCAGATCAAGGGCCTTTTGGATCGGTGGGGTGCCGTGGCGCATGTGCATTTCAATCGGCACCGCCAATGAAACGTGTGCACCTGCATCCTTGGCGTATTTCCAGCCATCGTCAGACATGCCGGTCATGTGGATAAAGATGTTGTCTTCGCCGAACATGCCAGACGCGCCCAGCTCATCAAACGTGGGTTGCATGCCAAAGGTGCCGACCACATGCAGGGCAATCGGTAGGCCCAATTCGCGGCCGATCTTCCATGCGGCTTCGTACCCGGGCAGGTAGATTTCGCCGCCCATGACCATCGTAGTCAGTTGGTCGTCAGAGCTGAAATACTGTTCCTTGATGCGTGCGGCATCCGTCGGGTATTTCGCCCGGTCGCCCCAGCCCTCGAAGTAGCCAAAGACCCCTCGGCGACCCGCGTCGCGCAGGCCCTCGATGGCGGCATCGGAATGTTCGGGCGAGTGGTGGATCTGGCTGACATCCATGACCGTTGTCACGCCGGCGTCAAGCTGTGCAATGCCGCCGAACAACTCGTTGATATAGACGTCTTCAGGCCGGTAGTGCATCGAAAAGCCCTGCAGGATCGTCTCGTAATAGTTGGACGCGTTCGCGGGGCGGCCATCATTGATCAGAATGCCATTGGACAGTTGGCTGCGCAGCGCGGTTTCGAACTGGTGGTGGTGGGTGTCAACAAAACCCGGCATCACCACTTTGCCCGCCGCATCAATCACGGCTGCGTCGGGTGCATCTATATTGGCCCCGACTTCTACAATGGTCTTGCCGTCAATCAGCACGTCGCCGACGGCAAAGTTGCCCACCGCATCGTCCATCGACATGACTGCGCCGCCCTTGATCAGCACGCGCCGTCCGGGGGTTCCAACGCCTTCGGGCAGGGTTGCGGCAGCAGCATCCTGAGCATGTGCCGTTCCAGCAATCGAAATTCCGGTGGTGCCGGCCACACCAGCGATCGCGGATGCCTTGAGGAAATCGCGCCGTGTGGGGCAGGGCAGCTGGGGCTTTTGGGGATCGCAAAGTCTACACAATTTGGTCTCTCCTCCTGAAGTGTCTCTTTGTTATTGTCCGATCACCGTCGCCAGTGCGGGATAACGCGTGAGGGACTGAGCAATGCTGGACGCGACGACCCGCATTTCGGGCAGGCGTTCGCGGATCAGGTAGTCGGCATCGATCATGCCGCTGTAACCGGATGTATTCAGAGCGGCGATTGTCCGACCATCCACAGCACGGATCGGCACGGCGAGCGCGGTGATCCCGTAATCAAGCTGATCGACGGTGGTCGAATAATGCGCTTCGCGAACCGCATCGATTTCGGCACGCAACGCAACAGGATCGGTGATTGTCTTCGATGTCAGCGGCGCAATGACAAGGCCGTCGAAATAGGCGTCCAGAGCATCCTCAGAAAGCCCGGCAAGCAGAACTCGTCCCAGTGATGTGGCGTAGGCCGGATACCGCGCCCCGACAACCGCTGCGGCCCGACGGGCACGTTGCACAGAACTGTGCGCGATATAAATGACGTCCTTGCCGTCCAGCGTTCCGACAGAAGAGGCATCGCCGAACTTGGCCACCAGATCACGCAAAAACGGCTGAAGCACCTCATCGATTCGCGCCGAGTAATAGAACGCCGACCCAAGGGTCATGATCTTGGGCCGCAGATGAAAGCGCTTGTTGCTTTGCCCGACATAGCCAAGCGTCGATAGGGTGATCAGGCTGCGACGTGCGGCGGCCGGGCTTAGCCCGACCTTGCGGGCAATTTCACTGAGCGTCATCTCAGGGCTGCCGACGTCGAAACTCTCAATAATCGCAAGGCCCTTTGCAAGAGCCTCGACGAATTCGGCGGGTCTCTCGGCGACAGCTTCGCCGCGCTTCCTGCCGGTATTTTTCTTGCCCTGATCGTGACGTTCGCTTGGTTCAGGCATTCCGCATTTTTCCACTTCCCAAGAGAGCCGCGTCTCTTTGTTTCGTGTCCAATGATGCGCTGTCACAGCGGCAAAACATTGAAGCTTGACGAAACCTTAAATCGCTGCAATGCTTTCGGCAAGAGAAAAAATTTTCGGTATGCGAAAAGAGGTGTGGGATGCGAATTGGCAAGCAGGATCAGGCGTACACGGCAATCGCGACATCAGATGCTGAATCGATCACGGTCCGCGGCTATGACCTGTGCGATGATTTGATCGGTCAGATCGATTTCAGCGACTATTTCTGGCTGCTGGTGATCGGGCAAAAGCCAACGCCTGAGCAACGCAAGGTGCTTGATGCGTGCCTTGTCGCTATTGCCGAGCACGGTCTGGTCCCCAGCGTACAGGCCGCACGTATGACGCTCGCCGCGGGTCCGGACGCATGGCAGGGGGCAATGGCGGCGGGCCTTCTGGGTATGGGCTCTGTGGTGGCTGGCAGCACCGAGGTTTCGGGGCGGTTCCTGGCAGAGGTCATGGAAAAAGCGGATGCAGACGGCACCGAACTTGAGACCGCAGCCATCGCAAGCCTGATGAGCCTCAAGGCGCAACGCAAGAAAGTGCCCGGTCTTGGCCATCCGCAACACAGTGACGGTGACCCGCGTGCCAATAAGCTGTTGGAGATTGCCGACGATCTGGGCGTGACCGGGCGGTACATCGAAACTCTGCACGTTCTTGCCAAACATGCTCCGGGGATCATCAACCGTCCGCTGCCGATCAACGTGTCGGGTGCCATTCCGGCGGTGATACTGGATGCGGGCTGGCCGCTTGAGGCGCTCAAAGCGGTGCCTCTGCTGGCGCGCACGGCCGGACTGGCCGCACATCTCTATGAGGAATCTCTGAGGTCCATCGGGTTCATCATGTCCCATCAGGCAGATCTGGCGATCTCCTACGATGGTGAAGCCCCAGAGTCCCACACAGAAAAATCAGCTTGAGGCGGAATCATGGTCAAAATTCTAAAGGATATCCGCGTTGTTGAAATGGGCACCTATATCACCGGGCCCGCAGCTTCGATGCATCTTGCCGATCTGGGTGCCGATGTGATCAAGGTTGAACGCCCCGGTCAGGGTGACCCGTTCCGGGCGTTTAAGGGCGGCCTCTACTCTCCGCATTACCAGACCTACAATCGCAACAAGCGTTCGATTGCGCTGGACACAAAGCAGCCGGACGATCTGGCGACGTTTCACGAACTGATCGCCTCGGCGGATGTGTTTATTCAGAACTTTCGTCCCGGGGTGGCGGAAAAGCTGGGCGCGGGCGAGGACGATCTGCGCAAGATCAACCCGTCCCTGATCTATTGTGCGATTTCTGGTTTCGGCAAGTCAGGCCCGTATCGCGACAGACCCGCCTATGACACGGTAGCGCAGGCCGCCAGCGGCTATTTGCGGTTGCTGACGCCTCCGGCCAATCCCCGGGTTATCGGCCCCGCGATCGCGGATTCCGTCACCGGCCAATACGCCGCGATGGGGATTCTGGCGGCGCTGGTGGAACGGGGCAGCACCGGCAAGGGCCGCAGGCTGGATATCTCCATGCTTGAAGCGATGACGCATTTCAACCTCGACAGCTTTACGCACCATTACTCAGTGGGAGAGGTCATGGGGCCGCTGTCGCGCCCGGTTGTCTCGCAAAGCTACACGTTCGAATGCAGCGACGGCAAATGGGTGGCCATTCACCTGTCTTCGCCCACCAAGTTCTGGGAGGGATTCCTGTCGGCCACCGGGCAGGAGGTCTTGAAAGACGACCCAAGGTTCGCGGACCGTCTGGAGCGTATCAAGCATCAAGACGAGATGATCGAGATCATGACGCCGGTCTTCAAGTCGCAGACGCGTGAGACGTGGTGCAAACGGTTTGAGGCGGCAGAAGTCCCGCATTCACCGGCCTATGACGCTGACGAAGCGTTGGAAGATCCGCAAGCCAAACATCTGCGGATCGCGGTCAGTTCAGAGCACCCGGAGATGGGCAAGTTCACAACGGTGCGCCCGCCTTACAGCTTTGATGACACGCTCGAATATGAGGTTCTGCCACCCCCGACGCTGGATGAGCACGGTGATGAGATCCGGGCTGAACTGACCAGCGCGCGCAAGGCTGGCTGACACCGATTTGCGATCAGGGAGGAGCAATACATGAGTGAGGCGGATAATCCCAAGGCCGTGCCTGCCGCCGCAGTGCGGGAGGCCAGCAGTGCGATGCTGCAAAAGCAGCTTTACGCGATCTTCACGACGCCAACCGACGGGCTGGGCGCGGTCTTTGCCAATCTGGAGGCGCATCTTGCGTTTCAGGTCGGGCTTGAAAAGGACAGCATCCTGTACGCTGCCGGACCGCTCTGGACTGACGACGAAAACCAGTGGGAGGGGGAAGGCATGGTCGTTGTGCGCGCCGGTTCGCGCGCAGAGGCCATCGCCATTGCGGAGCGCGACCCCATGCATCGAAGCGGAGCACGCACGTTCACGGTACGCCCGTGGATGATCAACGAGGGCACTATCGACGTGCGGCTCGATTTCTCGACGCAAACTTTTGAAATCAAATGAACATCTAGGGAGGAAGACAATGAAGACTATTCTGGGAACAATGGCGGCGGCGATCGCCTTTCCGGCGGCGCTTCTGGCGCAAGAGACGGTCTATCTGACGGTGGCGTCTAGCCATCCGACCGTTGTGCCGTGGGTTGGCATGATCCAGACGCATTTCATGGCCCGCACGGATGAAATCCTTGCCGAGACCGGAGACTACGAGATCTCTTGGAATGAGGCCTTTGGCGGCACCCTGTACAAGGCGAATGCCACGCTGAGTTCGGTCGAAGAGGGCATTACCGACGTGGGCTGGGTGTTTTCATTCCTGGAACCGGCGCAGCTTCCGCTTAGCCAGGTGTCCACGAACACGCCGTTTGCCACCGCGAACCCTCCGGTCCTGCTGGACGTCATGGAAGAGCTGCTGGAAACGAACGCTGCCTTCCGCGCCGAATGGGAAGATCACAACCTGAAGGTCCTGGGCCTGACCGCAACCGACCTTTACGATATCTACACCAAGCAACCGCTGACCGGCATTGCCGATATCAACAGAATGAAATTGTCCGCTCCCGGTGTCTTGGGGAGCTGGCTGCGCGGAACAGGCGCCAACGCCGTCGACGGCGCGTTGACGACATTCTACACGGATGTGCAGACGGGGGTGTCCGATGGCGCCTTGACGCTGGCGCTTGGGGCGATGCCGATCAAGCTTTACGAAGTGGCCCCCTACATCAACCGCTTTGATGCCGGCGCGGCCTTTTCGGGTGCCATCGCCATCAACCGCGACACGTGGGACGGCCTGCCGGAACCGGTACAGGCGGCGATGATCGAGGCCGGGAAATACTATACCGAAAGCCATGGTCAGGACATGGTGGATCGCCATGAGCTGATGCTGAACCTGATGGTCAAGAACGGTGCGACCCAAACGCCCCCCGTGACCATTGTCCAGATGCCTGCGGGCGAACGTCAGGCATGGGTCGATATGCTGCCTGACTTGGCTGGTGAGTGGGCCGCAGCCGTGGATGCGCAAGGCGCGCCGGGAACGGCTTTCCTGACAGAGTACATGGACGCGTTGCGCAAAGCGGGTGAAACCCCTGCGCGCGACTGGGACAAGTAACGGTCCAGACCCGTGAAAACCGAGAAAAACCCCAATAGTGCCCGCGCAAAGCGTGGGCACAGCGGACACGGCATTGCGCGCATCTGGGCGTTTGTCGTCGAAGGTCTTGCGGTCATCGGGACACTGATGATCGGCGTGCTGATGGTTATCATTTGTTCCGACATCATTTTCCGCAACCTGCTGGGCGCGTCGTTGCCGCTGGTATCGGAACTTGGGGCGCTGGTTCTTGTGATGATCGTCTACCTGCAACTTGCAACGACGGTGCGGGCCAACAGGCTGGCGCGGACAGAGATCTTTCTGCCACCGATAAAGCGGCGCTTTCCCAAACTGGGGGCACTGATTGCCGCCCTGTTCAATCTTGTCGGTGCGGCGATGCTGGGCCTGATCGCGTGGTCGACCCTGAGGATTTTCGAAAAAGACTTCAACTCGGGCGAATTCATCGGCGTCACCGGCATCGCAACGCTGCCGACGTGGCCGTTTCGCGCCATGATCCTGCTGGGCGTGACCGTCGCCGCAATCGAATTCATCGTGCGCGCTGCGAGCAATCTGCGGACGTCCGACACAGGAGCTGATCCCCGATGACCCCTATTGAAATTGGGACCTACGCAATCGGCGCGCTGATCCTGCTGATCTATATCGGTTTGCCCATTGGAATCGGCATGCTGCTTGTGTCTTTTGCGGGCGTCGCCTTGATGCGGAACGATGTTGTCGCGACCCGTATGATCGGCGCCGTGGCAAATGACTCGCTGCAGGAATACCTGTTCGCCGTGGTGCCGCTGTTTGTTCTGATGGGGCTGTTGGTGACGGTGTCCGGTGTGGGTAAGGACACGTTCGATGTCTTTGAACGTCTGCTGAAACGGGTGACTGCGGGGCTTGGTATCGCCACGGTCTTTGCCAATGCCGTGTTCGCCTCTATCACGGGCATCTCCATCGCATCGGCAACAGTCTTTAGTCGCGTGGCTGTGCCGGAAATGACGCGACACGGATATACCAAGAAATTCGCGACAGGCGTCGTGGCCGGGTCGTCCGTGCTGGGCATGATGATCCCCCCATCGCTGTTGATGATCGTTTATGCCGTCCTGGCCGAAGAATCTGTCGGACGGATGTTTCTGGCGGGCATTGGCCCCGGCCTGCTGCTGGCGGTGATGTTTTCCGCGACGATCATTTTGCTGGCCAAAACCAAAAAGGACTTCGTCTTTACCGACACAGAGGACACAAACGCGTTTCACGACATCACCGGGGGTGAGGTCGTCCGAAAATCCATACCGATCGTCAGTCTGATGCTGTTGGTTCTGGGCGGATTGTACGGCGGGTTCTTCAACCCGACCGAGGCCGGTGCCGCGGGTGCATTTGGCGCACTGGTCATCGCATTGCTGCGCAAATCGCTGGGCAACGGAACGCTATGGAAGTTACTGGTAGAAACTGGCCAGATCACCGTGTCTGTCCTGCTCCTGATCATGGCTGCCACGTTCTTCAGCCGAATGCTTGCTTTGTCCGGTGTGCCGCGCGAATTGGCAGAGTTCTTTTTGTCTGGCCCGGTTGGACCGTTCGGCTTTCTGCTGCTTTACCTGCTGATCATCATCGCCCTCGGTTGTCTGATCGACTCGATCTCGATCATGTTGATCATGCTGCCAATCGCCTTGCCCGTGGCCAATGCCGCTGACTTTGACCTGATCTGGTTTGGCGTTCTGACCGTGGTTGCTGTTGAGATCGGATTGCTGACGCCGCCTTTCGGGCTGTCCGTCTACACGATCAAATCGGCGATGGATGACCCCGACCTCAAGGTTGGCGAGATCTTTCGCGGCGCACTTCCATTCGTTGTCGCAATGCTCGCCTCGCTGGCGTTGATTATTGCGTTCCCTTCAATCGCGACATGGCTCGCGCGCCTGTGACCCAAGAGAGAAGAACTCTATGACCAAACTGCTTTTCGTGATCGGAAGCCTGCGATCCGCATCCGCATCAATGGCGACTGCGCGCGCGCTTGTTGATCGTCTGGGATCTGATGTGGTGTGCAGCTTTGCCGACATCGGTGGGTTGCCACACTACAATGCCGATCTGGGCGATGTCCCCCCGGTGACGGAGCTGATCACCCAGCTGCGCGATGCGGACGGGGTCGTGTTCGTGACGCCCGAGTATAATTACAGCATCCCCGGCGTTCTGAAAAACGCGATCGACTGGGCGTCGCGACCGGCGTTTGAATCCGTGTTCAAGGGAAAGAAATGCTTTGTCATCTCTGTCTCCGGCGGGGCTCTGGGGGGCGTGCGGGCACAAGGACATCTGAAGTATGTATTGAACGGCATGCTTGCGGACACTTTTGCCTGCAAAGAAATTGTCGTTCCGTCGGCCAACGCAAAGATCACCGATGGAAAACTTAACGACACGTTTATTCTGGATTTCGCCGAAGAAAATCTGCGCGGATTTCTGGTGGGTCTTTGACTGGTGCCGACAGGTTTCCAAAGGGGTTCCTGTCGACCCGCGCTCTCTGCGGTCGTCATGTTCCGGTTATAAAACCTGACCCGGCGTCGTCCTGTGCTCGGGCGGCGACTGCGAAGGGAGGTGCTTTCCGCAGGAAAAAGACCTCATCTCATTGCGTGCTTGCATAATAAATGGGCGATACGCGCCCCTTGTCCCAAAAAAGTGTCGCTACCCGGATCGCTGGGTCTTGGCCGGACGGCGCGTGGTTCCCCTTGTCCCTGACCTGCAGCAGTGTCGCGCGGGACTGATCTCAGGGAGTGACCATGTTTAGACATAGTTTTGCGGCCTTCGCCGCGACCGTTGTGATGGCGGGTGCCGCAATTGCGGAAACCGCCGTGCCTTTCGCGCTTGACTGGAAATTCGAAGGACCGGCTGCGCCGTATTTCGTCGCCATCGACAAGGGCTATTTCGGAGAGCAGGATCTGTCGGTCGAGATTTCGGCCGGGCAGGGGTCTCTTGATGCGATCCCGAAGGTGGCGACCGGCGCATTTCCGGTGGGCTTTGCCGACATCAACTCTTTGATAAAGTTCCTTGATCAGAACCCCGGCGCGCCGGTGACGGCGGTCATGATGATCTATGACAAGCCGCCCTTTGCCATCGTCGGGCGCAAGTCGCTGGGGATCGAGGTCCCCAAGGATCTTGAGGGCAAAATTCTTGGCGCGCCGCCGCCGGATGGCGCTTGGGCGCAGTTCCCCGCCTTTGCCACCGCCAACGATCTGGACGTGAGCAAGATCACGGTTGAGCCGGTAGGGTTCCCAACCCGTGAGCCGATGCTGGCAGAGGGCAACGTGGACGCCGTGACCGGCTTTTCCTTCTCGTCCTACCTGAACCTTGTGCGTCTTGGCGTGCCAGAGGATGACATCTCGACCATCCTGATGGCGGACTACGGCCTGCAGCTTTATGGCAACGCGATCATCGTCAACACCGACTATGCCGCTGCAAACCCTGCGGTGATCACCGGCTTTCTGACCGCCGTCGCGGCGGGCTGGAAAGACGCCATCGCGGACCCCGAACCCGCCATCGCCAGCCTGATCGAGCGTAACCCGGCGGCGGACGCCGCGCTGGAGCAGCGCCGTCTGGAACTTTCCATAGACGCCAACGTGATGACGGCGTTCGCGCTGGAATTCGGTATGGGCGGCATTGACCCGGCGCGTCTGGACGCCGCGCTGGAGCAACTGGCCGAGACCTATGAGTTCCAGAACGCCCCCGATGCGGCGCTTTACTTCACCGACGCTTATCTGCCCGACGCTTCGGCGCGTATGTTGAAGTAACTTTGATCTGGCCCGCGGCGCGTTGCGTGCCGCGGGTCTTTTGCTGCAAGGAGCGTGCCGCGTGTCGCAACCGCTGATCGAGATCAAGGGCGTCCGGCACGCCTACAAGACACAGGCCGGCCCCTTGCCGGTGCTGGACGGATTGGAACTGAGCGTGCCCGAGGGCGGCTTTGTCGCGGTGGTCGGGCCATCGGGTTGCGGAAAATCCACGCTGACCCGGCTGGTCGCCGGACTGATGAAACCCGACGAGGGTGAGGTTTGGCTGCATGGCGAGCGGGTCAAGGGGCCGCGTTCGACCGTAGGTATGGCCTTTCAGAACCCGGTCCTGCTGGAATGGCGGACGATCCTGCAAAACGTCATGTTGCCGCTGGAAATCGTGTCGACCGGGATGGGTAAGCGCGAAAAGGAAGAACGCGCCCGCCATCTGCTTGCACTGGTCGGGCTGGAGGGGTTCGAGGACAAACGCCCCAGCGAACTGTCCGGCGGGATGCGCCAGCGCGCCTCCTTGTGCCGTGCCATCGTACACAAACCAGACGTGCTGATCCTTGATGAGCCTTTCGGCGCACTGGATGCCTTTACCCGTGAGGACCTCTGGCAGACCATGCACCGGGTCAAGGCCGAGGAGCCCTTTACCGGCGTGCTGATCACCCATGATCTGCGCGAGTCGATCTTTCTGGCCGATCAGGTGGTGGTTCTGTCCGGGCGGCCTGCACGGACGCAATACGTGATGGAGGTGCACCTGACCGGAGAGCGCGATATCGAACATCTCTATACGCCCGAAAGCGCGGAGGCGCTGAACACCCTGCGCCACCAGATTCAAGTCGCGCAAGGGCGCTCTCCGGCGGAGTCGGTGCAATGAGCCTGCAAAAATTCCTTGTCCCCATCGCCGCGATGGTCGTCTTTGGCCTGCTCTGGGAGTTCCTTGTCTGGGCGAACGGCTGGCCGAATTACGTCATGGCTTCGCCGTCGGACCTGCCGCCGGCCTATGCGAAATACTGGAGCCTGTTCCTGACGATGGGCTGGCAGACGTTGTGGCGAACGGTCGTCGGTCTGGTCGTGGCGATCATCTTTGGCGTGCTTGTGGGCATGGTCATGGGCTTTTCTCGCGTGATGCGCGACGCGTTGTATCCGCTGCTGGTGGGGTTCAACGCGGTTCCCAAGGCGACGGTGGTGCCGATTGTGGCGTTGCTGTTTGTCGGTCAGCACAACTTTAACACCATCCTGATCGCCTTTATGATTTCCTTCTTTCCCATCGCGGTCTCTGTCTCGATCGGTTTGTCGACGTTAGAGCCGGAGTATCGCGATATCCTGCGCTCTCTGGGGGCTTCGCAGGCCACGATTTTTTGGAAGATTGCCCTGCCCAAAACCCTGCCAGAGTTCTTTGGCGCGCTGAAGGTGGCCGTCACGCTGGCTTTTATCGGGACCAACCTGATGGAGATCGTCTCTCCCCACGGGCGCGGGTTGGGGGCGTTGTTCGACAGTGGCAAAACGAACTCGGATTATCCGCTGATGTTCGCCGTCCTGATCGCGCTCGCCCTGATGGGGATACTGCTCTACTACGTGGTTGTGGCGCTGGAAAAGGTCTTTGCCGGTTGGGCGGAACGCTCGCCGGGGTGACGTGACCTTTGCGCGGTGGGCGTCGGCCAAGGGCGCCCACAGGTGCCACAGCGGTATCGTCACAGGCGGCGTTTCATCGTGGCCATGCTGCGTGTCAGTGTCCGTTGCCTGCCGCATCGTCCCTCCCGGTATGATGCCATAAGGCGGGTGATCCGTTGGAATAGAGGCTTTTTCATGCAGCGCGCCTGTGCCAATGATCCGGGTATGGGGCAGAATACCAACACTCTTTTAATCGCGGTTGACGGTGGCGGTTCCGGCTGTCGGGCGGTTGTCGCGACGTCTGCGGGGCGCGTGTTGGGTGAGGGAAGCGCGGGTCCAGCCAACGCCACCACCGACCTTGATCAGGCCATATCGAACGCGCGACTGGCACTACAGGCCGCGCTGGCATCTGCGGGACTGGGCGAAGAGGCCTTGAAACGCTCTGTCGGCCATCTTGGACTGGCCGGTGCTCTGAGTCCTGAGGTGACGGCACGGATTGCGGCGGGCAGCGGTCTGTTCAATGTCACAGTGAGCGACGATCTTGAGACTGCCGTCGCCGGGGCGCTGGGCGCTGGCGACGGGGTGCTGGTTTCGGTTGGGACCGGGTCGGTTCTGGCGGCGCGGATGGGGGGCACGCTGGTCCGGATCGGCGGCTGGGGACTGCAGGTGTCGGATCAGGCGTCAGGCGCGTGGCTGGGGCGGAATCTGCTGGAACGGGTCCTGTTGTGTCATGACGGGCTGGAAGAGCACTCCGCTCTGACCCGCGCCGTGCTGGAGGAAACTGGGGGAACGGCGATGGACATCGTGCGCTACGCGGCCACGGCGCAGCCGGTGGATTATGCAAGATTGGCACCGCGCGTTGCTGCCTCGGCCCAAGATGCCCACGGCAGCGCGCTCTTGCAGGAGGGGGCCGACTACCTGTGCCGGGCGCTGGATGCGCTTGACCCAGAGGGGCGCGCGCCGGTTTGTCTGGTGGGGGGATTGGGGCCAGTCTATGCGGATTGGCTGCCCCTGGCAGTACAGGCGCGGTTGGTCCCGGCCGCAGGTACGGCGTTGGATGGTGCCTTGCGGATGGCACGCAACGCGGCGGAGCGTGGGGCATGACGCGGGTCATCTATTCCGGCGCGCAGGTGTTTGACGGAACCAAGCTGCACGACGACGCGGTCCTTGTCGTTGAGGATGGCGTGGCAGTCGCCGTCCTGCCGGCATCCGAGGCCCCAACCGGCAAGTCTGTAGACATGAAAGGCGGCGTACTGACGCCCGGGTTTGTGGACTTGCAGGCCAATGGCGGCGGCGGCGTGATGTTCAACGACGAAACCAGCGTCGAAGGCTTGCGCGTGATCGCCGCCGCACATGCCTCGACCGGAACGCGGGCCTTCCTGCCGACGCTGATCACCGACACGCCAGCCCGCACCCGCGCCGCGATAGAGGCGGTGGTGGCGGCCATTGCCGACGGTGTGCCGGGCATCGCGGGTTTGCACCTTGAAGGCCCGCACCTTTCCGTTACGCGCAAGGGCGCGCATGACCCGGACCTCATCCGCCCGATGACAGAGGCGGATGTGGATCTGCTGGAGCAGGCCGCGCAAAGACTGCCGTTGCTCAAGCTGACCGTGGCCCCCGAAAACACGCGCCCCGCGCAGATCGCGCGGCTTGCCCGGGCCGGGGCGCTGATCTCTTTGGGCCACAGCGATTGCAGTTATGAAAAGGCCATGGTGGCATTTTCCGCCGGGGCGCGCTGCGTCACCCATCTGTTCAACGCCATGAGTCCGCTGCGGCACCGCGAACCGGGCCTTGTCGGCGCGGCGCTGGATGCGGGGACGGTTTCGGCCGGGATCATCGCCGATGGCGTGCATGTGCATCCGGCGGCACTACGCGCTGCGGTTGCGGCCAAGCGTGGGCCGGGCCAGTTGTTTCTTGTGACCGACGCCATGGCCACGCTCGCGTCCGGGTTGCAGGAGTTTCGGCTGGGCGGGCGACGCGTTCTGCGGGCAGAGGGGCGGCTGACGTTGGAGGATGGCACGCTCGCGGGGGCCGATCTGACGATGCCCCAAGCGATTCGCGTGATGACTCACGAGGTGGGTGTTCCCCTTGCTCAGGCACTTGCCATGGCGACGACGATCCCCGGTGGGTTCCTGTCCGCAGCCACCGCCAACAGCACCCCGTTTCGCACCCCATTTGTCCATCTTGCAGAGTGCGGAAATGCGTCGCCGATTGAGGTCTAGCTTTGGCTCCTGCCCCAACTTTCGCAACCGGTTGACGCGAAGTGATGATATTTTGTGCTGTTCATTAAGTGCTTGGAATATATATTAAGATTAGATGAGTGTACCGTTTTTACAACGGGATGAAATGTCGTGAGTTTCCGTCCGTTCAAGTGCAGCTGCAACCATGATCTTCGCTATGGAACCAGTACGTGCAGCTATTGCTTTTGCCCTACGCCGATCTGGAACCGCTGGTGGCTGCCGATCATCCTGATTGCTGTCGTCGGCATGATCGTTTTGGTGAATTGGTCGTGATCCGCCCATCGCAACCGGCGCGGTTGTGGTTGTACGCGATGTCGTTCTAGCGTAGCGGCGGCAACATCGGGCAGGAGACAAGACATGCGTCTGACCAGAAGAGATTTTGGGCTGGGACTATCGGGAGTCGTGTTGGCCGGGTGTCTGCCCGGAGGAGGCGCGCTCCCGCAGGTTGCGCGACCTGATCCGGCGCTGGAGCCGGGTCTGCGGCCGCAGCCGAATCCAGCTTATGATCAGTGGGTTGCAGCGTTCAAGACACGCGCCATGTCACAGGGGATTACACAGGGAACACTGGACCGCGCCTTTCGTGGGCAAGGCTTTTTGCCCGGCGTGATAGAGCGTGATCGCAACCAGACGGAATTCCGTCGCACGCTGGAGGATTACATCGCCATCGTCGCGCCGGAGGAAAAGGTCAAGTTTGGCCGAAGCGCCTTTGCGCGGCAACGTAGCGCGCTTGACCGTGTTGAGGCCCAGTACGGTGTCCCGGCGCAGGTCATGGCCTCGATCTGGGGCGTTGAGAGTTACTTCGGAACCAAGCGTGGCAAGATCCCGGTGATCTCGGCCACGTCGACCCTAGCGTGGGAAGGGCGGCGCGGTCGCTTTTTCGAATCAAACTTGATGGATGCTTTGAGAATCGTCCAGACGGGTGACGCCCGACCCGATCAACTGGTCGGAAGCTGGGCCGGGGCGATGGGTCACACGCAATTGATCCCCAACGCCTACCAGGCAAACGCGGTTGATTTCGACGGTGACGGCAAGCGGGATATCTGGTCAGAGAACCCGATTGACGCCTTCGCCACCACGGCGCGCTTTGTGTCGCGCGCGGGCTGGAAGCGGGGTGCGCCATGGGGCATTGAGGTGCGTCTGCCGCAGGGATATTCTGGGCCGACAGGACGCAAAAACCGGGCTGCCGTCTCGCGGTTTCAGGACCTGGGCGTGCGCACCGCGCGGGGGGGATCGCTGCCTGATCACGGGTCCGCCGCGATCCTTGCCCCGATGGGCGTCGGCAAACCGGCCTTTCTGGTCTTCCACAACTTCAACATGATCCTCCGGTACAACCCTTCCGAGAACTATGGACTGGCTGTGGGCTATCTTGCGGACCGTCTTGCCGGTGCGGGGCCCTTGGTGGGTGACTTTGGTCGCGACAAATACGGGCTGAGCCAGGAAGAGCGCAAAGCCCTGCAACGCGGCCTGACGCGGGCAGGGTTTGACGCGGGGACACCGGACGGGGTGTTCGGCAAAAAAACTGAGGCGGCAATCAGGGCCTACCAGACCTCAAAGGGATTGACGGTGACCGGCGAACCTTCGCGGGCATTGCTGGACATGCTGGGCTGAAAAGGGCGTGCGGCCTCGCCGAATTTGGGGCCGCACCGGATAATACACGCAAGCCTCTGCCAAGCGCCCCGTGCTTTAGTTTGACAACACCACAGGCGTCCGGGGGCAGAGCCCCCGGCAGTCAGGCCGCCAGCAAAATCCGCGCCTGTTCGGCCTTCAGTGAGGCACGCGCGGCGGTGTAAGAGCTTCGGCCCGGGGCGTTGGACAGTTCCGGAAACAGCGCCAATAGTTCTGAGCGTTGCGCCGAATCCAGACCTGCCAATGACAGGTCGCCGGGCTGAAAACTTTCGGTCCATGCGCCGTCGGACATGACCAGTTCATGGGCGTTGAACATGAAATGTACGTAGGTGATGCCATCGGGCGGCGATTCTCGGGTGATGCCCGGGCGGCCGACAAGGTAGCTCGCCGCGACAAGAACCTCGTCTTCGCCGAACAGCAGTTCCACCGTTGCGCCGCCCATGACGACCCGGTGTTGGGGGGAGACCAGCATGTCGCGTTCCGGTACGCCGCGCCCCAATGCGCCCGCCAGAATGCGGATCGGGCGCAGGTCGGGGCAGGCGGCCAGCGTGGCCCCACTCAGGGTTTTGGTTCCAGCCCATAGCACCCGTTTGTAGCCGTTGTCGCGGGTCAGCACCCGGTCGCCGCGCGCGATTGCCGCCGCATCGACCTCGCCTCTTGTGGTTTTGATCATCGTGCCGGGAGTAAAGCAGGGCGTGTAGTTGACGTTCTCGATTTCCGAGAAGGTGAGCGTGGAGCCGTCATTCCACGTGACAGTGCCGGATTCCGCGCCTGTCATGGTGACGACCGCCGGTCCGGTGACATTCAGCGTGTCGCCGCCGGCTTCGCCGGTTTCTCCGCCGGTGATGGTCAGGTTTGCGCCGGACACATCGCCTGCCGTGACGTTGAACACGTCGTCGCCGTCGCCGCCTGTCGCCACGTCGCCGGAACCCGCGTTGATCGTGTCGGCCCCGTCGCCACCAGAAAGAGTGTCTGCGCCCGCGCCGCCGGTCAGGCTGTCAGCACCTGCGCCGCCGTCCAGCATGTCGTCGCCGGAACCGCCGGTCAGGTTGTCACTACCGTCACCGGCAAAGACCGCCATCCCGGCGCTGTCGGCGCTGCCGTCGACGCTGTCATTTCCGCCGCCAAGCGTCAGCGCCTCTATTTCCGAGAAACCCGCGCTGTCGGTGCCGTCACTGATCGTTCCGGCCTCGTCGCCGGTATAGGTGACCGTAACGGGACCGGGGACCGCGGAGGCGTCGAGGGTGTCGTTATCACTGCCAGTGGTGGCGGATTCGCCGCCCGCGATGGTGTCTGCGCCAAACCCGGGTGCCAGCACAAATGAATCCGCGTCCGCGCCCCCGATAAGCAAGTCGCCGTCTGCGCCGCCCAGCAGAACATCCGCGCCGTCGCCGCCGTCCAGCGTGTCAGACCCGCTTGCGCCCTCCAGCGAGTCGTCGCCGGTTCCTCCAAGAACGCTGTCGTCGCCAAGGCCCGCCAGGACGGTATCATCGCCGCCGTAGGCAAGGATGGTATCATCCTGGCTGCCGCCGATGCCGTCACTGTTGTCGACGAAGTCACCGTTGGGGTCGTCTGCGTAGACCGCGCCGATCAGATCGCCCGTTGCCGTTCCCTCGACGATGAAATCGCCGGGGCTAAGCGGGATGCCCATGGCGTTCAGTTGCTCGGGGGTTTGCACCTCGGAGATCGAAACGCCGACAAGGGTGATGGACTCGCCGTTGGGAAAGGTCAGAATCGCGTGGCCCGATCCGTCGCCTGCCGTGTCGGTGACGGTGACATCTCCGGTTGTGACCGGGTTGCCGTCGAGATCGGTCAAGGCGCTCACGTCCAGCAGGTCGTTGCCAACAAAGGCTCCGCCGCCAAGGTCCGTGGGGGCCTCAAAGCTGGAAATCACGTCATCGCCGGACCCGTCGGCCAGCACCACCACGTCCTGTTCCCCGTCGCCTGCGCCGACATCGATGATGTCGTTGCCTGCGCCGCCCTCGACCGTGTCCGCGCCCGAGGAGGTCAGCAGGCTGTCGTCACCCGCGCCGCCCGAAACGCTGTCATTGTCGAAGCCGGAGAAAATCGTGTCGTTGCCGCCGCCGCCAAGGATCGTGTCATCGCCGTAGTTGCCGATGATGTGTTCCGCCCCATCGGAGCCGACAACGCTGTCGTTGCCGGTGCCCATCTGGAACCGCTCGATTTCCTCGAAAGTGGTGGTGTTGACGCCGTCCGTCAGCGTGCCGGTTTCTGCGCCTGTGTAAACGATGGTGATGTCGTCCGAGATGGTCGAAAAGTTGATCCGGTCGCCTTGGGTCTCGCCGCTTTCGCCGCCGACGATGCTGTCATTGTCGAGCTGGACATCGAGAAAGATCTCGTCATCGCCAGAGTCGCCAAACACCGTGTCGTTCCCGGCCCCCGCGTCGATCACGTCGTCGCCCGCGCCCGCCTGCACGATGTCGTCGTTGGAGTTCACCGGGTAGTCGGAGTTGTCGATCCGGTCGCCGTCGGGGTCGCCAGTGTAGGCTGTGTTGATGGTGTCGTCCCCTGCGGTGCCCGAGACGATGAAATTGTCCGAGACCGCAGGCGGCACGCCGATGGCCTCTAGCTGGGTCGGAGTGGCAACGGCCGAGGAGGACACGCCGATCAGGGTCAGCGATGTGCCGTCGGGGAAGGTCAGGATGGCATCGCCGCTGCCGTCGCCGTTGGTGTCCGAAACGGCCACATCCTCGGTCGAGACCGGGTTGCCCGAACCGTCCAGCATCCCGGAGACGTCGATTTGATCTTGGGACGTGCCGTCACCGGAATCGCTTATGTCGAAGCCGGTGATCGACTGGCTGTCGCCACCGCCCAGCACGATCGTGTCGCGCCCGGTGCCCAGCTGGATCGTTTCGATCTGTGAATAGGACAGCGTGCCTGTGCCGTCAGAAATGGTCCCCGCCTCTGGGTCGGACCCCGACATATCGACCGTGACGCCGCTCGCCACGGCCTGCATGTCGATGGTGTCGGCGTCGGTGCCCGCCTCGCCGCCAGTGATGGTGTCGCTGCCAAATCCATCGTCGAGCACAAACAAGTCACCATCCGCACCACCGGACAGGACATCCGCCCCGCCCCCGGAAATGATCGTGTCGCTGCCTGTGCCGCCGGTGATGGTTTCGGCGTCGCCCCCGCCGACGATGTAGTCGTCGCCCGCGCCACCATCCAGCGAATCTGCGCCACCCTCACCGTAGATGAAATCGTTGTCCGCGCCGCCAAGGACCGTGTCATTGCCCTGGCCCGCATAGATCGTGTCGGACCCCGCGCCACCGTCAAGGTAGTCGTCGCCTGCATGCTGTACGGCCGCCTGATCGTCGATCAGATCATTGCCGTCGCCGCCGTAGACCGTGCTGGAGCCTTGGCCATAATGCAGTGTGTCGTCACCGGCGTGGCCATCCAGATAAACGCCGGACGTGTTTGCGGTCGCATCGATGGAATCGTTGCCCTGTGTCGCTTCGATCCCCTCGATCTCGGAGAATGTGACCGTCTGGCCGCGGATCGAAACGCTGCCCGCCTCGTCACCGCTGAAGGTCACAGAGATGGTGTCGCCCGCGTCGCTCTCGTTGGAAAAGTCGAGCACGTCGAAATCGGTGCCGGTGGTGACGGTCTCACCGCCGGTCACCACTCTGTCGAAATCAGAGCCTTCGAGCAGTATCCGGTCATTGTCGGCGTCGCCAAAGACAGTGTCTGCGCCAGTCACCGCGTTCAGAGTGTCTGCGCCGTCGCCGCCGCGCATCAGGTCGCCGTCGGCCCCGCCGTCGAGGTAGTCATCGCCACTGCCACCGTCCAGCGTATCCTGCCCCGCGCCGCCGTCGAGCGAGTCGTCGCCAGAACCGCCAAGAACCGAGTCGTTGCCGTCCCCGCCCTGAAGCGTATCGTTGTCCGCCCCGCCGTCGATGGTGTCGTTGCCCGCCATGCCGTCGATGAAATCACCGCCCGCGCCGCCGTCGATCACATCATCCTGACTTTCAGGGGTGGCGTTGATCACTGTGGGCGGGTTGGAAAAGCCAGTTGTCGAGAAGGCATAGTTCGTGCCGGCCCCGCGCGAGGTGACCTCGAACACCAGTTGCTGCTGATCGACATAAGCGAATTGCGCCCAGTGGTTCTCATCCGCATTACCAGAACTGGTACCATCGGACTGCGCGCCCAGTTCCTCGCCTGTATCGGTGGCGCTCAGGTTGGTGGTCGGCGCAGTGGCGAGTCCAAGGCTGACAACATCGGCGGTCTGGGCTGTGACGCTTTCGGCTGTGGTGTCGATGTCCTGAAAGGTGAAAGAGCCGGTGATCTTGATCGGCTCACCCGTCGCCTGATCGAAGAATTCGAACCCCAGCGTCACGCCGGTGCCCGAGTCCGATGCGCCATCGCGGTTGATGTAGACAGAGTTGGTGTTGAACTCGATCTGGATGTTCGGATCGTCCGCGTCGAGCACGGTCAGGCGGGCCTGTACCACCACGCCCTCATCGGTAACGCCGATGTTGTCGTAAACGGCATAGGACCCGATGACGCCGGTGCCGGTATCGCCTGTTTCGCTGACCGTATCGAAATCGAAGGAGGACAGCGTACCGGCGCTGACACCCAGATCAGAGCTGTCGCCATAGATCGTGTCGTTGCCGCCGCCGCCATCGATGGTGTCCTGACCGGATCCGCCGGTGATCAGGTCCGCCCCCGCACCTGCGATGATGCTGTCCGCGCCTGTGCCGCCGTCAATCGTATTGTCGCCGCCAAGAGCGTTGATCACGTCTGCGCCCGCGCCGCCCTGTAGCTCGTCCGACCCGGAATCCGAACTCAGCGTATCGTCGCCGTCGCCGCCGAGGATGGTATTGTTGCCGCCTGTCGCGGTGACGCTTTCGTCGCCATCGCCTAGGTTGACGAAATCATCGCCGTCAATGCCGGTGACAGTGTCGTTGCCGTCAGAGGTGAAAATCGTATCGCTACCACCGCCCAGATCGATGTTTTCGCTGCGGTCGCTGCCAGCGTAGAAATCCGATCCATCAGGGAGGCGAACGGTGGTGAAGAATTCGAATTGCGTTCTGCCGCCCAGATCCGCATCGCTGGTCCCGGTGAAGTACCTGTCGCCGACGGTATACGTCGTGGACCCGTTGGAGATTTGCAGCGCGCCGCTGACGGTGTTGTAATTGACCGAATACCCCGATCCAAGGCTGGAGAAATCCAGCGTGTGACCGGCCCTGCTCTGCGAGATGCCGCCCCAGAAGGACGCGGAATTCCAGTTGAAACTCGTAACCGAATATGTCGCCATCTCAGCGATACCCACCTTTTTCCGAAGCGGTCGCCAAAATCCACGGCTCCGCCTCGATCTGCCCCAATTCGTGGCGTCTTGCGCGCATTCCTTAGACTTGGGAATTGGGGCCGCAGTGGGTCAAATTATTGGAAAATGCGCGTGAAATTGTCGCTGATTGGGCCACAATCGAATGCGCGTCGCCACACTTTCGCCTTATTGTTGTTCGTTCGAGAGGTGGCACAGGTGGTCCTCAACGTACAAGCATACCTGTTGATTTCCTCGGGGCGTCGATCAAAGCAGGGCTTTGATCGGCTCCAGCATACCCTTGTTGCGCAGGGTTCGGACAGGGTAGCTGTCATCGTTGACCAGCCGGTCGAGGGAAAAGCCCGGTTCGATCTTGGCCAGTTTTTCGGCCACCGCCTGCGCCTTGTCCAACTGTCCTTCGAGGGCATAAAGCGCCAGCAGATGCCGATGCGCAGGCCGCGACAAGGGGGCCGATCTGACCGCCGCCTCGCCCGCCTCTATTGCTTCTTGCGGACGGTTGCAGGCAACGGCGACAATGCAATGGCCGGTGTCCCAGAAATGTTTGAAGGGTGAGGTGCGCGCGATCAGGCAGGCCCGGGCCGAGGCAGTGAAAGCGCCCTCCAGATCGCCCGACAGGATCAACGCCTCCGACAGGGATTTCCACGCAAAGGCGCTGGCCGGATTTCGGTCGACCGCGTTTTGGGCAAGGTCCAGAACCCCCGCCGTGTCGCCCAGAGCCGTGCCACGTACCTTGGAGACGATGGCATGAACCAGCACGTTGTCGGGCGCGAGCTCCATCGCCCGATAGTGCAATTCGACGGCCTCATCCAATAGCGGTTTTTGATCTGCTTCGGCCATTTCAATCATCTGGGTCAGGCGGATCATGCTGGCCCAGGCAAGGTAGATGCCGTTCTGATCACGCTTGAACGCCTGATCCATCAGGCCATAAGCCTCTCGCAGGGCGTCCTTTTCGAATGAAAACATGCGGTATAGACCCAGCCGCGACAAGGCGGTGGAGCGTGTCTCAGGACGGTCCTTGTCCAGCACATGCGGCAGCTTGCCGATGATCTGGTCGGCGGCCTCAAAGACGGTGCGTGACACCGCGATTTCGGCCGACAGAATATCCTCTAGCCGGTCAAGCTGTTGTAGCTTGGAATACAGGATGCGCGCGCTGGGCTGGTGCGTTGCCTTGATGAACAGGGCGTGCCCGCCCTCGCCGTTCGGGATCAACTGGGTGCTGACCTGAACGTCACTGATCGGGGCGCTCTCAGGCAGCGGGCCGTCGCCCTCGGATTGCCGCCAAGCGCGGACCTGCTCGGCGATGTTCTCGCCGATCTGGTTGGACAGCACCTCTCCCAGCATCCGTTCGCGGCCCGGGTCCTCGGTAAGAGCGCGGCAGTTGATGAGGATGCCGCGGCTGTCCGAAGGGCTGGCCTTGGCCAGCTTGGATTGCAGGGCCGCGCGCTCCTGCCGCAGCCAGTCCTCGAATTCGGGGTCGCGCACGTCGATGCCTTGCAATAGCTCGACCCGGTCATCCTCGGGCACCACTTCTTCGAGCAGATCGACGGTCACGGCGCGGGGGTCAAAAGAGACGCTGCTGCGGTCGGCTCTCAGGATGTCCGACGAAGCCCCCAAAACGTTGCGCAGTTTCGACAGGGCCTGACGCAGGTTCGCGCTGGCCTGTTCGGGGCCGAATGTCGACCAGAGTTTGTCCTCCAGCCAGCGACGCGGGCGGGCCATGTCCGGGCTAAGTGCCAGCATGGCCAAGAGCGCTTGGTTCTTGGCCCCCTTGAGTGGCAAGGCCAGACCATCGGCATCCCGGACCTGAAATGGCCCGAGTACGGTGATGGTGATCTTGTTGGCGTGCGTCTGGTTCATTCTTTTTCCCAAAGTCCCAAGAACGCTAGCACTGCCGTGACGCGGCGGCAACGGACGTGAAATTTTCGCAAATGTTTGCAGGTGAAAGCAGATAGGCTTTGACCTGTGACGGGCAGTGCCAAAAAATCGGCCCGAAAAAGAAGAGGATGCCATGCCTGTCTCCGGTCTCTACAATTCACAGAACTCGCAGAATTCGCAAAACAGCCAGAATTCGCAGAACTCCCAGAATTCTCAAAATTCGCAGAACAGTCAGGCGGCGGAGAATTCGCAGGCAGGACCGGACAATACGTTCTCAAGTGCGGCGCTGGGGACGGCGCGGGACGGGACCGTGGGCCATTGGGACGGCACCGCCGACCGCACCCCCAAACAGGACGGGCGCAGTGGTTGGGAGGCGCTCAAGGCGATGGCGACGGGGCCACGGCGGGGGCTGATGGATGCCTGTCTGCACGGGATGTTCGGCGTGACGCTGGAAAGCGCCACCAAGGACAAACCGGCAACCGGCACCGTGGGGCTGAACGGTGCGGCTCTGGTCACGCTGGAGGCACCGACCAGCGCGCATCTTGCGGACAAGCAGTTGCACTACCTGCGCACCTACGCCGATTTGCGCGGCGACAGGCTGAACGAAATCATCATGCAGACTGGCGACATCCAAAGCTTTTTTGGCCTCGTCGGCTACATGGCGCCCGACGCGACCAAGTGGAGCCTCGCGCTCAATCAGGCGATGCTGCGGCTGTGTACGTCGATCGAGATGCCGCTGAAACACGGATTTGACGTGGCGCGGCCGATCTCGATGTCACGCAAAGTGCAACCGCTGATCCAGACGCCGGGGCACGGCGCGTGGCCCTCGGGGCACGCGACAGAGGCCTTTGCCTGCGCAACCCTGTTGTCGCGGTTGTTCCTGAACGCGCCGGTCGATCCGGTCGAACAGATCAAGGTGGGCAGCGAACTGTATCGTCACGCGGAACGGATCGCGATGAACCGGACCGTCGCGGGTGTGCATTTCCCGACGGACAGCATGGCAGGGGCCGTGCTGGGCGTGACCGTGGCAGAGGCGCTGATCAACCTGCTGGACGGGGCCACGCAAACCCGCACGCGGGTGTTCCACGGTGTCGGTTATGACGGCGATTTCACCCTTGGTCGCATGGTGCAGGCGTTGGACACGCCCACAGAGATCACGACCGGCACGCTGTCGCTGTCCCCCGGTTTGGTGCCCGGCTGGCTGGCCAAGATGTGGGATGAGGCCAAGGACGAATGGTAAGCGCGCGGGGCTGAGCAGCGCGCTGCTCAGCAGGCGGGCAGGAGGTCAGGCAGATCGACCACGGCCTCGCCCAGACGCGCGTCGGGCGTTTCGATCAGGACCAATAGCGCCGGGTTGATATCGTCCAGTTTGGTCGACGCGGGGTCTGACGCGTTGGCGGTGATCCGATCCGCCGACAGGGCAAGCGCACGTGTCATTCGTCCGGCTGCGGCGCTGGTCCCGGCCAGACGCCGGGTGCTGCCGCTTAGCGTGCCAGCCGCGCGGACACCTGCGGCAAACGCGCCAAGGCCAATGACTGTGGCGACGGTTGGCCCCGGCACGGACCATGACGCGCCGTGGCCGGAATAGGCGGCGGGCCGGAAATGTCCGATGCTTTGACCGCCTGCATGCCCCGCACGCTGCGCCGCGCCAACGCAGAAAAGCTGTCGACATGCGGTCGTGACCAACGCGTTATGGCAACCTTCATCCGTGATCGGCCCCGCGCCCGGCGCGACATAGGCGGCGCGCAGCGGGTCCCAATCATAGGCGGCAGGGTGGTCCAGATAGGACTGCCGCCCCCGCGCCTCCGATCCGCGGATCGCATCGTCGCGCTGAACCTGCAATGAGATGTCCGCCGCTCCCTTGACCGATACGCTCCACGCGCCACAGGGGGCCAGCGGTTCACCCGCCTTCTGTCCCCGGGTCGGGGCAAGGGCCAGAACGTAATGCGCCGCGCATTCTGTATCCGCGTCGAAACGGTGCGCGGGCACGTGATAAAGCCGCGCCAGCGCCGCACCGTCGGGTCGTTCCAGCGAGCGGATCTCACCCGGTTGCAGGGCGGTAAGGCCGGAGGACAAGCCCTTTGGCGTGGTCAACCCGATCTCGATGCCGGTCGAGTCCCCGTCGCGGCAATGGATTTCCACAAAGCTTGCGGTTTCGTCGTCCGGCTGGACGCGCCATGCAATCTCTTGTGTGGCCGATCCCGGTTGGCAGCGCGCGATCTGACTGCTGCGATAGCTGTTGCCAAAGGCCCAGACCAGTCGCACGGGCTGGCCCGTCACCTCTTCCCAATGCCGCGCCTCGCGGGCCATCTGATATTCGACGAACCGGGTGCCGTCCTTTGGCCCGGCCAGCACCCCGAGCGAGATATTGACGATAACTGGGGCGGTCGCATCGACCTGCCGCGCCTGCCGCAAAATCCAGCGCAGCCCCATGACCAGATAGCTTTCGAACCACGTGCCAGAGGTGTCGTCGATGCTTTCCGGTGGCAATTGCACCCCAAGCAGCGGCCAGTTGCGGGCAGGGTCATTGGCATCCGCCGGATCGGCCCCGGCGGCAAGGTCCAGAACATGGGTTCCGTGCGTGGTGCCAAATCCGGTCTCGTCGCGGGTCTGGCCAGGATACAGCGCGGTATTGAGCGCGGCATAGCTGGCGCGCTCATCCGCGTCATCAAGCAGGCCGTTGATGTCCTCTGTCCCCAGAATGCGCCCGGCCAGCGTGCCTTTGGGAGGGGTGTCATGCTGTTCCAGCGCCTGCAACCAAAGGCCGTGAAACCGGGTGCGGCGCAGACCGTCGGCACCAACCCGGCAAAAATGCGCGTTCAAAAAACCGATACCGTCGTCAAGGATCGCCACGATAGGCTGACCGGGATGCGGTGAGGGCAGCACTGGCGCGGACGGGTCCGGCAGCGGGCCCGCGGTGTCGATCTGGACCGGCATGCCGCTGTCGAGCACCTCGAACAGGGTCGCCTGCGCGCCGTCGGGCGTCCCGACGCGGCGAAAGACCATGTAATCATCGGGCAGGTCCGCCAAGTCCTGCGGTTGGTCGATCCGGGCCTTCAGCGCCGTCAGTTCGACCGCATCCATGAGAAAGGGCGATTCTCCGTCCTCGACCAGTTCACGCAGGCTGCTGCGGGCGGCAACGACATCCTCTGACGGCACCAGACGCACAAAGACCGGCGCGTACTCCGTTCCGCGATCTGGGCGCGCCGGGGGCAGCATGTCGCGGCGCATCCCGATCAGGCGCGACCAGTCGAGATAGGCATCGCGAAAGGCGTGTCCGCGCGGCTCTGTCCAGACATGTGCCATGATGATCCCCCTGATCCGGCGCGGAAAAACTCCGCAGGTCCAGAAAAGGGAAATTGCGGAGACGGGTCAAGGAAACCTGCGCTGGGTGGTCGGCGGTTTGCGAAGAATTTACGCCTCGCGTTTGCTGAAATCGTGACCGGGCCGCGTCATTTCATGGCTGGGTCACGGCGGATTTGCGTTGGATTTGCGATGCGTTCACGGAGGCTGTGCAATGTCCGGGTAACGTACCGTCAACTTTGGGCGGAAGACTTTGGGTTTGGGGGAACGACCATGACACGCAACAGCGGTGTGACGAGGTTCGCCGTGATCGACGGGGGCGGCACAGGGCGATCCGTGCGCGACCGCATCGCCGTACCAGAGGGACCCTGCCTTTCGGCGCCGGAACTGGCCGCCGATATGGCGGAACTCTTTGCGCTGGGTCTTGTACAGGACTTGCGCGCCGAGGCGCTGCTGGACCCGCATTGCGCTGTGCGCATCGACGGAGCCACTCGCTTTACCATGCATGAACTGCTGTGTGAATTGCGCAACCTCAGCTGGTTCGATGCGGGCAAAACGCTGGTCACGACGGCCGCTGGCGCATTGTCCGCAGATGCGCAGCATGACGAGGTGTGTCAGCGTCGGGCGCTGCGCTGCAACGGCGAAGGTCAGCTGACCCTGCACAGCTTTCTGCGTGGCGGCGTGGCCCTGCGCGGCGGCGGACCGGTCCTGTCGGCGCTTTGGGACAGCGACCATGTGGTCGCGCGCAACCCGAACGGCGCCGATAACTGGCCAACCGAAGGGGCCCCTATGTCGGAATGGATCGGTTGGTGTGCGGAACACAGCCGCGCCGGGCTGCGTCTGCCATGGGGGCCGGTGCGCGCGACGCAGGATCCCAGCCTGTGTGACCGGGCCGAGGCGCTGCACCAGACCCAGCCGGCGCGCCCCTTCCACAACGCGGCGTTGGTGGCGTTGGCGCGGGGCGTCGACGTGGCAGCGGGCTTGCCGGGGCCGTCGCTCTGGACCGGGTCCCGCCTGTTTTCGCTGATGGCCGAGGCAGAGGCGATGGCCCGCAAGTTTGCCCGGACACAGGCATCCCGTCCCGGTCGGATGCCGCGCCCGGCGGTGACTGCGGCCCAGATGACCGTTTGGCTGGCTCAGGAAGAAGGACGGCACGGTCGGCAAGGCGATGTCTATCGGGTGGCGGCCGAGGAACTGGCCAGCGCCGCGCCCAACCTGCTGCATTGGGTCAGCCGCGCGAACCGCGCGCGTCGCGGACCGCAACGCTTTGACCTCAGCCTGTTCCTGCCGCTGGCCGGGCCTGAGCGGCAGCACCTGAACCCGTCGGACCTTGCCCCGCACGCCATTGTCGCTGGTGCCTTGGCGACATTGCTCAAGGCGGTCTTTGATACCTCGCCCCGCACACAGTTGCAGGCGGTGGGCGAAAGAGGCCCGTCGCTGGCGCTGGACGATCAAGTGGATCGGCTTGCCTCCAACGTGGCGCTGATGCGTTGCGTGACAGGGGGCTTTTTCCCGGCCGAGAACATTCAGGACCTGCGTCTGGGACAGGCTATCGCGCTGCACCTGCTGCGCGACCGGATGGAGCGTGACAACCGCAGCGCCGGACTGGCCTTTCGCGATCTGGACGGGCGCAGCCTGCAGGTGCAGGCCCATCCGCGCCGCTTTGGCCGGGGGTTTGCGGAATTGCGCTGTGACGGCACGCCTATTGCCTGGCCGCAAGAAGCCTGCCACCCGGCGGCCCACCTGACGGCGGTCAGTTGAGAAACGGCTAGCGGCGGGCGAGGGTCCGGGCGTCGGGTATTGTCCCCGAAATTTCGAGGATCAGCTTACGTTTCACCGCCTCGGCGAAGGAATCTCGCGTCTCTGCCGTGACGACAAAGGCACCGGGGCCACCAATGATCATCTCCTGATACCGCGCCTCCAGCCCGCAATGCGCACGCCCCGGATCGCCGGGGCGCAGGATCGGCAGTGCGTTGATGGTTACCCCCGCGGCCAGTACCTTTTCGCGGGCCTCTGCGATCGGGGGGCCAGAGTAGGAATTGACGCTGTCGCCAGAGAAATCGATCACCCGTCGCCAGCCGTCGAACTCATTTGTGTCCATCAGGCGCAAAGCCTCGACAAGGGCCGCGCCAATGGCGTTGCGCCCGTAGGCCTGCCGCGGTTTTGAGGTCAGCGCAGCAGCAAATGCGGCAGCGGCTTCGGGTCCGTCGATCCGTGTCCAGTCCGCGACGACGGCCTGATTGGCCGCCCATTCCACATAGGTGACGGCGATGCTGCCATAGGCGGTGTTGGCGATGGCGGCCAAGACCTCTGGGTCGGTTATCGCCTGCGCATAGCCCTGTCGCTGAAAAGCGATCTCACGCTGGTCGATACTGCCGGAGGCATCGGCCAGCAGCACCAGTTCAAGGTCCGTGTCCTGAGCCATTGCCGCCCCGGCCCAGACCAGCCCCACAAGGATTATCCAGCGCATCACCATCCTCCGTTTGGGCAAAAGATAGCACGCCCCGGTGTTTCGCCCATATTGATGCGCGTCATGGTCCGGTTTGAATCGCCGTGGCAAACTCGCAGCGTTTGGGAACAGGAGGAACCGCCCATGATCGCCCGCCTTGCCATGCTCTGTCTCTTGGCCGCCCCTGCCTTTGCGCAGGACGCGGACATCGGTCGTTCGCACTACTTTACCCATTGCGCCACCTGTCACGGGCTGGAAGGCAGCGGTGACGGGCCGATGGCGGGGATACTGACGATCCCGCCAACCAAACTGACCGAACTGTCGATCCAGAATGGCGGCGTCTTTCCCGTGGCGCGCGTCGTCAAGCGCATCGACGGACGCGATCCGCTGGTGGCGCATGGCTCACCCATGCCGGTCTATGGCGGCTATTTCGAAGGGTCCTTCGATGTCCCTATGAAGACCCCCGCAGGCCAGCCGATCCTGGCCTCACAGCCGGTTGTCGATCTGGTGGCCTACCTGCAAGAGATCCAGCGGATCGAATGAGTCAGGCGCGGCAGATGCCGTCGGTCTGCACGCCCTTCCACGGCAACAGCACCCTTGGCCGGTCGATCGCAGTGTCCAGCCGGTCGACCGGCATGTACTTTCCGATCATGCCGCGCAGCCGCGAGGTGCGCGGCGCGGTCGGGTCCAGCAGGCGGCAGCAGACGTATTCCTCGACGATGCTGCCCTGCTGTTCATATCCGAACTCCAGAAAATCGCGCTTCTGCTCTGTGTCGAACAGGTAGGGGTCTTTGCTGTTGGCGTGCTCACGCGCAGCCTTGATCGGGTGATAGCCGGTCAGCTTGCGGTTTTGCCACTGCCAGACATGTGTCGCCTCATGGGCAAAGAGCATGGCGTCGAAGAGGTCGATCTGGTCGGGATAGCCCTTGAGGAAATCGGCCCGGTAGATGTCGTCCCGCAAGAGGATCTTGTTGAACAGCACCGTCGCGGCGGGCGAGACGGTGACGGTTTTGGCCGTGTCGAGCGGCGGCCAGATCCGTTCCTGACAGGTGGTGCGGGGGCGGACGGGAATTTTATAGGTGACCGACCCGGCGGGGTTGCCGTCGAGCACGCGCACCTTTTTGGGGTCGATGGCGTCGCCGTGAAAAGCCCGCAGAAATTCGGCCTCATTCGGCGTCAGGGGACGGCCGCAGGCGGTGAGGATCAGCAGGAGAAACAGGGCGAGACGGCGCATGGCAGGAGAGTGGCCGGGGGCAGGCCGCTTGGCAAGAGGGCGCAGGGCTGTCCACGCGTGGACAGAGATGCCATGACGCAAAATCAATGGGTTACAGAGACGGTTTTACTTATCGTTAAGAAATGACGGCTTTGCGGGAGGAGTTTGTGGACTCGTCATACTCCCATTTTGACGGCAGCGATGGGGGTGTGCGCATCCTGCTGGCGCGGGTGCGGCCCCTTGTCAGGGCCGCAGGGGACCGCGCCAGTCAAGCCTTGGGGGATCAGGCGGCGTGGGGGGCCTTGCCGCCCGGTTTGCCCGAAGGCTTGCCGGCAGGTTTGCCGGACAGCTTGTTGCCGATTGCCTTGCCCGCGATCACCGGCTCTTTGCCGATGTTGTTGTTCGCGGTGGCCAGCACCTTCACCTTTTCCTTCTTGGGCTTTTTGGTTTCGCGGTTACCGCGGCTCTTTTCCTTGGACATGGGACTTCCTCTTTCGGCACGAACCGGCGCGGGGGCCGGGGGTTTGGACGCTCAGAGGGGGCAGGGTTGCCTGACGTGGGGCAGGGCGATGACACCGGTGAGGCATCTTGCGGGATGCAAGATGAGATGTGTGGTGTCTTTGGGGACGCGCAAGATGGCGGAAGGGGGAGGGTGAAAATATTGTTTGGGGGGGTTGCCGGGCTGAAGCCCGGCCTACGGGGGGCTGCGCCAGAGCGTGCAATCGTCCTGGCCGTTCTGGTTGCCATTGGTTTGTTGCAACCGAAGCTCAATTCATTTCGAGAATGCCCACCGGGCCACTGAAATTAAAGCACCAACGACCGCTCCGGCGAGGGCGGCACTCGGTAGCAAATTGAGAATAGAGTTAACAACGTACCTCGTATAGTCATGGTCGGGAAAAACAGCTTGGTATTCGGCTTTGGTTGGCATCATGCCGTCAAGCCCTGCGGTAAGAACCAATAGACCAGAGATCACGACGGATCCGACAAGCGCGCCGATAACAGAGGAACGGACCAGTCGTTTGCCGACATGAGGCGACTTGCAATTTGCATCGGTCATTGAATAATCCACTCAAACATCCAACTCCTCCACAAACCGCGCGTTCTCCTGAATATACTGAAAGCGCAGTTCCGGCTTTTTGCCCATCAAACGCTCGACCAGATCGCTGGTCTCACCCGGTTCGTCTTCGTCGATGGTCACGCGGATCAGGGTCCGCGAGGACGGGTCCATCGTGGTCTCTTTGAGGTCCTTGGCGTCCATTTCCCCCAGGCCCTTGAACCGCTGTACGTCGATTTTACCCTTGCCGCCCAGACCCTTGGCCATCGCGGCCTCTTTGGCGGCGTCGTCGGCCACGTAGAGGCGTTTGGCCCCCTGCGTCAGCCGGTACAGCGGCGGGCAGGCCAGATAGAGGTGCCCGTTGTCGATCAGCGGGCGCATCTGGGTGTAGAAAAACGTCATCAACAGCGCCGCGATATGCGCGCCGTCGACGTCCGCGTCGGTCATGATGATAACCTTTTCGTAACGCAGGTCGTCGATGTTGAACTTGGTGCCAAGGCTGACGCCAAGCGCCTCACACAGATCGCGGATCTCTGCGTTTGAGGTCAGTTTGTTCGACGCGGCCCCCAGCACGTTCAGGATCTTGCCTTTGAGCGGCAACAGCGCCTGTGTCTCGCGGAACCGCGCGCCTTTGGCTGAACCACCGGCCGAGTCGCCCTCGACGATAAAGATTTCGGTGCCTTCGCGATTCTTGTTGGTGCAATCGGTCAGCTTGCCCGGTAGGCGCAGTTTCTTGGTGGCCGACTTGCGGGCGGTTTCCTTTTCCTGCCGTCGGCGCAGGCGTTCCTCGGCGCGCAGCACAAGGAAATCGAGGATCGCGCCGGCGGATTTTGTGTCTGATGCCAACCAGTTATCGAAATGGTCGCGGACGGCGTTTTCGACAAGGCGCTGCGCCTCTGTGGTCGCAAGGCGGTCCTTGGTCTGGCCGACAAATTCCGGTTCGCGGATAAAGCAGGACACGAGGGCACAGCCGCCGGTCAGCAGGTCGTCACGCGTGATTTGTGAGGCTTTTCGGTTGCTTACAAGCTCGCCATAGGCACGGATGCCCTTGAGAATCGCGGCCCAAAAGCCCGCCTCATGCGTGCCGCCCTCTGGCGTGGGGACGGTGTTACAGTAGGATTGGATGAACCCGTCGCGCGCAGGCGTCCAGTTGATGGCCCATTCGACCTTGCCCGGCGTGTTGAATTTTTCCTTGAAATCGACGGTTCCGGCAAAGGGTTTGTCGGCGTAGGTGCTTGATTTTCCAAGCGTTTCGGTCAGATAGTCCGAGAGGCCGCCGGGGAAGTGAAAGGTCGCCTCTTTGGGGGTTTCGCCGTCGTCGATTTCGGACTTCCAGCGGATTTCGACCCCGGAGAACAGATAGCCCTTGGAGCGGACCATCTTGAACAGGCGGGCGGGCCTAAACCTATGATGTCCAAAGATTTCTTCGTCGGCGTGAAAGGTGACGGTGGTGCCGCGCCGGTTGGGGGCGCTGCCGATTTGCGCGACGGGGCCAAGGGGGATGCCGCGGGAAAACCGCTGCTCATACAGTTCCTTGTTCTTGGCAACCTGCACGACCATCGAGTCGGACAGCGCGTTGACGACGGACGCGCCGACGCCGTGCAAACCGCCAGAGGTTTCATAGGCGTCGCCCGAGAATTTGCCGCCCGCGTGCAGGGTGCACAGGATCACCTCTAGCGCGGATTTGCCGGGGAACTTGGGGTGCGGATCGATCGGGATGCCGCGCCCGTTGTCCTTGATTTCAATGGAGTAATCGGCAAGCAGGGCAACCTCGATCCGGTTGGCGTGCCCGGCGACGGCCTCATCCATGGAGTTGTCGAGCACCTCGGCGACAAGGTGGTGCAGGGCGCGCTCATCCGTGCCGCCGATGTACATGCCGGGGCGTTTGCGGACGGGCTCTAACCCCTCAAGCACCTCGATGGAGGAGGCGTCATAGGTGGAGACTTCGGTCGCTTTGAGGAGGTCGTCGGCCATGTGCGTGCTCGGTTTGTTCTGATTGATTTGCGGCGAGTATGGCAGAGCGGGCGGGGGGCGAAAAGGGGCAGGCACAAGTCATGCACAGAGGATGCACAAAGCATGCGCATGGGATGTGGGGGAGGGGTGGTCAGAGGTCCCGGATCAAGTCCGGGACGGGGGGTGAGTGTGGCGCGGCAATGCGGATTTATGGAGAAGGTGGGTATGCGGGGCGTTGGTTTGGCGCGTGATCGGGGTGGTGTTTTGGAAGCCCCGCAGAAACCATTTTCTAGATTAGCGGAGGTTTAATGCGCGGAGCAAATCTGCTTCGTCAACGAAACGAGGTAAACTATTTTCTTCACGTAACTTAAACGCTTTTATAATTTTGGTTCCTTTATGTGTGTGTACCCAGTCGCGGGACGCTTCAGTTGCAACAACGACAAAATCAGTTTTCCGGCTAACGCTCTTGGTTATCTGGCAGCCGCGTTCTCTCAGGCCATCTTCCAAGATGCGTCGTGGCCTTATGGAGAAGTTGCCTGTGAGTACCGCGGTTGCACCAACCAATGAATCGATTGCAGAGCAAATGGAGAAATAGTCAAAGACAGGGGTGTTCCCCAATTCAGAAATGCCTGTGTCAGAGTAAGCGTCTCCAATTAGACGGGAAATTGCTTCGCAAATTTCGAGAGATTCCTCAGAGTCTATGATACCATCATCAAGCGCTTCAGTGCAGATATTTCGTAGATTGCGAGAAATCGTATCTTCGGACAGCGAAGGGCTTTCTTCAAATTTTTGGGCGAGGACTTCGGCTTCCTCATTTGTAATGATGCCGTCACATGAAATTCCAGCGCAGAATCCAAGGAAGCGATTGGATGCGCTTTTTGAACATTGCGAGTCAATTTCTCTCAGCCGATAAATCGCCGCATCAACTAGGGCTGCATGCTCTAGAAGATCAGCTTTGAAATCCTCTAATATATCGCTCGCATCATTGTCGCTAACGTTCAAGATGAAATCTTCACATTGAGCGATAAGTGGTTCGACCTCGCCTTGTTCGATTGTTCCGCTGGCGACAATCCCTTCCAAAAATCCTGTGAAGTAGCAAAAATACTTTTTGTCGTTTGCAGCTCTGTGGATTTTTCCAAGTGCCCGGCCGCCAGGCTCATACACATCCATGGTTCACCTCTGTCGCGAAAAATTACGGCTTAGGAAATACTCTCTTTTAGTACACACCGAGGCTCCAGTGCTTGCAACATTTCATATCCGATCTCCCGCCACCCCTCCCCAATCTCCGGGAACCACGCATCCGCGCCCTCGACCTCTATATCCACCTCGGTAATCAACAACCGATGCGCCAGCGGCAGCATGGCCTCGTAAATCCCTTGCCCGCCGATGCCATAGACTCGGAAATAGCCAAGCGATTGTGCCAGCGCGATGGCCTCTTCGACCGATCCCACCACATGCTCATGCAAAGACGTATCGCGGGACACCACGATGTTCAGGCGTTTGGGGAGGGGTTTGAACGGCAGGCTCTCCCACGTGCGGCGGCCCATGATCAGCGCGCCGCCGAGGGTTTCGCGTTTGAACATCGCGAGGTCTTCGGGGATGTGCCACGGGATGTCGCCGTCCTTGCCAATGGCGCGGTTGCGGTCGTGGGCGGCGATGAGGGTGATCATGTGGGAACTCCTCAGACGGCCACGGGGGCCTTGATGGCGGGCAGGGGGTCATAGCCGGGAAAGGCGAAATCCTCATACCGGAAGTCAAACAGGTCGGTGACCTTACGGGTGAACTCCAGCGCGGGCAGGGGGCGGGGCGTGCGGGAGAGTTGTTCGGCCACCTGATCCATGTGGTTGGAATAGATATGCGCGTCGCCGATGGAATGGATGAAATCGCCCGGCTCATACCCCGTGACATGGGCCAGCATCGCTTGCAGCAGCGCGTAAGAGGCGATGTTGAACGGCACGCCAAGGAACATGTCGGCGCTGCGTTGGTACAGTTGCAGGTGCAGTTTGCCGCCAAGGATGCGCACCTGCCAGAGCGTGTGACAGGGCGGCAGCGCCATGTCGGGCACATCCGCCGGGTTCCACGCCGAGACGATCAGGCGGCGTGAATCGGGCGTGGTCTTGATCTGGTCCAGCAGCGTGGTGATCTGGTCAATGGTCCCCTTGTGGCCGGGCCAGTGGCGCCACTGGTGGCCGTAGACCGGGCCAAGGTCGCCGTTCTCATCCGCCCATTCGTCCCAGATGCGGACCTTGTTTTCTTGAAGATAGCGGATGTTGGTCGAGCCGGAGAGAAACCACAGCAGTTCATGCACGATGCTGCGCAGGTGCAGTTTCTTGGTTGTGACAAGGGGAAAGCCCTCGGCCAGCGGATAGCGGCATTGCAGGCCGAAATAGCTGCGGGTGCCGGTGCCGGTGCGGTCAGAGCTGTCCTGACCGTGGTCCAGAACGGTGCGCAGGGCGTCTAGATATTGCTGCATGGTGGGCCTCTCCGGGTGTCGGTGCCCTTGGGATACGGCATTTGGCAAGGGGGCGGAAGCGGGGGGTGTGGGATGATTATGCCGCACATCCGGGCGGGTGGGGCTGCCCGCGATTGACTTTTGGACAGGCGCTGCGCACCCTGTGGACAAAATAAAAGACTAAACCAGAGGCAGTTTCATGTATCGCACTATCGTAGCGCTCGCATTGGCGAGCGCCCTTGCCGCTTGTGATCCGGCCAGCCTGACCAGCGGTGGCAGTTCCGGTATCGGCACCGGCGCGCAACCCCTGATCGCGGAACCGGATGCCGTGGATGGCGGCACGGTGGACCCGGATGCCGATCCCGATCCCGACAACCTGTACACCAGTGAGCTGAAGAACGCGTCCGACGACCTGAAGGTCAACGAGATGGCGTTTGACCCGGACACCGGGGAACTGGTTTTCAACAACCTACCCTTTGACAGTGACAAGGTTGTGGCGGGCGAAAACGTCTATACCCGCAACGCCGCGCCCAGTGCGGCGCTGGCGACAACCGGCTTTGACGCCTACCGCAATGCGGCGGGGCCAAGGGCAACACAGCAGTATTTTGCGGTGTTCCGGCGGTCGGTCACGGGGTTTAGCGAGGTCGGCGCGGTCGGATCAGGCCGCTATATGTCGTTCGGCTTTGGCGGCGCGGCGGCCAAGCGGCTGAGCGGCGATGGCGCCTTGCCGGATACCAATGATTCCTATGTCTTCACCGGCGAATATGCAGCTGTGCGGACGGTGGTGGACGACGACCTCAACGACACACGGATCGAGTATGTCTCTGGCGTGTCGCTGATCGACGTGGACATTCAGGATTTCGACGTGTCCGGCGCGGTCGAAGGATTGATCGTCAGCCGCGAGTTCTTTGACGCCAACGGGGTGAATATCGCGGACCTGAGCCGCGCGGATTTCCTGTCGCTGGCCACGGCAGAGATCAACTTTGACACCTGGACGATCAGTTCGTCGGATGCGAGCGCGGTGCGGTCGGACGGCGAAGTGACCCAATCCGGCAGCTGGTCGGGCCTGTTCGCGGGACCGAATGGCGAAGAGGTTGTGGGCATCGTGGTGGTCGAAGGGCAGGGGCCGGTGGGCATCGACCCGGGCACGGGTGAATTCATCACGCAAGAGGTCCGTGAGGTCGGCGGCTTCATTGCGACGCGTCCCTGAGGCAGCGATGCGCCTTGGCGCGTGCCTTCGGACCGCACGGTGGCTGGCGCTGGTGCTTGCGGTTTGCGCGGCGGGGCTGATGCCGCAGGCCGCGCAGGCCGACGAGGTCCGGATGAGCATCGACGAGGCGCGCGGCGCTGCGGCGCGGGCGCTGATGGCGGGGCAGGCGGAACTGGCGCTGGTGCTGGCCGATGGCGTGCTGCTGGGCGCGCCGGGGGACACGCAGGCGCTGATGATGAAATCCCGCGCGCTGCGTGCGCTTGGCCGCCCGCAGGAGGCGGCCACAGTGGCGCGGCAGGCCTTTGCCCAGAGCGATGATGAGCGGTCGCGGTTCTTTGCCGCGCTGCTGATGGCGCAGGCGCGGTCCACTGGCGGCCAGCCGGGGGTGGCGCAGCTATGGCTGCGGCGCGCGGCGCAGATCGCCCCGGATGACCAATTGCGCGCGGTGGCGGTGCGCGACTTTCGCCATGTGAGACGGCAGACGCCTTGGCGGTTGTCGCTGGATATGTCGGTGGAGCCGTCAGACAACCTGAACGGTGCGCCCAAGAGCAACAGCTTTACCTTTGGCGGGTTGCCGTTTGTGAACCCCTCGGCGGTGCCGCTGTCGGGCGAACGCTTTGTCTTTGGGGCGGATTATCTGCGGCGGGTGCCGCTGAGCGAGACCCGGCGGCTGAACCTTGGGGCCTCGGTCGAGATGCAGCGTGTGCGCTTTTCCAGTGAGGCGCGGGACAAGGTGCCGGATGTTCGGAACGGCGATTACCGGCAGGACGCGCTGGCGCTGAGCCTTGGCTATGAGGCGCGCGGGGCGGACGGGTCGTGGTTGGGAAAATCGGAACTGTCGCTGTCGCGGCACTGGCTGGGGGGGGTGCCCTATGCGGATGCCGCGCGGCTGGACCTCAGCTATGGCCGGATGCTGGTGCCGGGGCTGACCGGGGTGGCGCGCTTTGCCTATGAGACCGAGGTGCGTCATGACGTGGGCCTGCGCGACAATCAGACCCGCGAGATTGGCGTGACGCTGACCAAACGGTTCGGCAAGGCGGCGCTGGGTCTGGATCTACAGATGACGGACACGGCGTCCGAATCGCGTCTGGTGGCGCGCGAAAGCGCGCGCGCGGCGATCAGTTACGGGCTGGGCAAGCCGGTCAAAGGCATGTTGCCGCGCCTGACGTTGGCATGGGAAGTCACCGATTATGACCGCGGACCGTCCAGCTTTTGGGTGACCCCGCGACGGGACACCGAACTGTCGGTTTCGGTGAACGTTCTGTTGCCGGAATTCGATTACTATGGCTTTGCCCCCGAGATCGGGGTTTCCTTCCGCGACCGAAGTTCCAATTATACCATCTACGAGACCCGCGGCACCGACCTGCGGCTGGGTCTGAAATCGGTCTTTTGAATGACGGCGTTTGCCGGAAGGAAGAACATGGCAGTCAAGTACCTGCACACGATGGTCCGGGTGAAGGACCTCGAAGCCTCAATGGCGTTCTATGAATTGCTGGGTCTGAAAGAGACCCGCCGGATCGAAAGCGAAGAGGGCCGCTTTTCCCTCGTGTTCATGGCGCCCCCCGGGCAAGAGGACTGCCCGGTCGAGCTGACCTACAACTGGGACGGGGATGACGGATTGCCGTCCGATTCGCGGCATTTCGGCCATCTTGCCTATTCGGTGCCCGACATCTACGCGGCCTGCCAGCACCTGATGGACAATGGCGTGACGATCAACCGCCCGCCGCGTGACGGGCGGATGGCCTTTGTCCGGTCGCCCGACAATGTGTCGGTCGAACTGTTGCAGGAAGGCGCGGCGCTGGCCCCTGCGGAGCCTTGGACCAGCATGGGCAACACGGGACACTGGTGACCGGTTTGGTCCGTTTCGGGGTCGCCCTTGGGGCGGCCCTGTTTCCGGCTGGGGCCGAGGCGGCCTGTCGGCTGGCGCTGTTGCTGGCGCTGGATGTCTCTTCCTCCGTCGATGAGGCCGAATATATCTTGCAGCGTGACGGGCTGGCGGCGGCGCTGATGTCGCCCGATGTGCAGGGCGCGATTCTGCAGGGGGGCGGGGGCGTGGCACTGGCGGCCTATGAGTGGAGCGGGCGGCGACAGTCGAAGGTGATTCAGGACTGGGTCCTGATGTCGAGCGCTGCGGACATTGCCGAGGTGGCCGCGCGGCTGCGCTCGGCAGAGCGGTCTTATCGGCGCTATCCAACCGCGCTGGGCTATGCGCTGGGCTTTGGGGCGACATTGATGGAGGCCGCGCCGGACTGTGACCGGCGGGTGATCGACGTGTCGGGCGACGGGATCACCAATGACGGCTTTTGGCCGCAACTGGCGTATCGGCATTTTCCCTTTGGCGGCGTCACGGTGAACGCGCTGGCGGTGCTGGGCGCGGACCCTTCGGTGGTGGATCACTTTGAATTCGAGGTGCTGCACGGACCGGGGGCCTTTATCGAGACCGCGCAGGGCTATGAGGGCTATGAACGGGCAATGATCCGCAAGCTGTACCGCGAAATCCATGACCGGATCGTGGGTGCGGTGCCGGAAGCGACGGCGGGGCCGGGATGAGGGGCATGATGGCCTTGGCGCTGTTTGCGCTCTGGGGAGCGGGTGCCGAGGCAGGCTGTCGTCAGGCGCTGGCGCTGGGGCTGGACGTATCCGGATCGGTCGATGCGCGGGAATACCGTCTGCAACTGGACGGGCTGGCAGGCGCGCTGGAAGACCCCGAGGTTGTCGCAGCCTTTCTGGCGATGCCCGAGGTTCCGGTGGCACTGGCGGTATTCGAATGGAGCGGACCGGGCGCGCAGCGGCTGGTTGTGCCGTGGCAGAGTGTCGTGGGTCCGGCGGATGTGGCCGAAATCGCGGCGCGGTTGCGCGGCACGGCGCGAATGCCGATGGAACGGTCAACCGCAATTGGCGCGGCCAAGGGATTTGGCGCGGCGCTGCTGGGCCAGCAGGCGGGCTGCTGGCGGCGGGTGCTGGACCTGTCGGGGGACGGATTGTCAAACACCGGGCCGCGCCCGCAGGACGTGCGCCCCGGAGGAATCACGATCAACGGCCTGGTGATCGGCGCATCGGAGGATGCGGACGGGATCGGCGCGCTGGCGTCGTATTACCGGGCCTATGTGATCGCGGGGCCAGAGGCCTTTGTCGAGACGGCCCTTGGCTTTGAGGCCTTCGAGGCTGCCATGGTGCGCAAGCTGAAACGCGAATTGCAGGTTCTGGCCGTCTCAGCGCGGTGAGGGGGCTATGAAGTCCCGCCAAGAGGGCGGCGGGGGGGCTGCCCAAACGCCTGCGGTACATATCGCCCCGGCCGCCGTCCCATTGCGGGCACCCGGCCCCGTGGGGCCGGCGCAGGTCAGTAGATGTAGCGGATCTGGTCGGTCCAGTAGCGTTCGACCCGGCGCAGCGCCGTCGTGATCTCATCAATGGCATCGACCGAGAGAACCGCCTTGCTTTGCAGACCGTCCGCATGGCGCGAGAACAGCTCTCCGACGATGTCCTTGATCTCCCGCCCGCGCTGGGTCAGCCGCACCCGGACAGAGCGGCGGTCGATCTCACAGCGCTGGTGGTGCATATACCCCATTTCGACCAGCTTCTTGAGGTTGTAGCTGACGTTGGAGCCCTGATAGTAGCCGCGGCTTTTCAGTTCGCCCGCTGTTACCTCATTCTCGCCGATGTTGAACAGCAAGAGGGCCTGTACTGCGTTGACATCGATGATGCCGACCCGTTCGAACTCATCCTTGATGACGTCGAGCAGCAAACGGTGGAGACGTTCCACCAGACTCAACGCATCCAGATAACTCGACATGAAGCCTTGTCCTGGCCCCTGGTTCAGGGACGAATGAATGCTCATTTCGTTCTCCGCCTGTTTTTCTTTGCAACGGAGCATTCAAGGATAAACGCAAATATCGGGTTAAACCGACGAGAAGACCCGGAAAATTCTAGTAATTTCCGTAGGTTGATTAACCATTCTTACCGGGCGGGTGGTGTCCGCCCGAGACCGTTTTAAAGCTATCGGGCGGTCCCGGACAGCAGGCCAAGGCCAAATTCATTCCGCATGATCAACCGTTTGCGGCGACTCGGGCGATTTCGGCCACAAGCGGTGCATGGACCTCTGGTGCCGGGGCCTGACCGGAAATCCACTGGTACAGGTCCTGATCATTTTCTTCCAGCAGCGCCTCGTAGGCGTCCAGCGCAGAGGCGTCCATCTCTTGCAGCCGCGCCCCGGCAAAGCGGATCAGCAGAATGTCCATCTCTTTGGTGCCCCGGCGCATCGAGCGCATGTGCAGCCTCCGCAGACGGGTTTCACGGGATTCGGCAGGCGCGGCTGTCATGTTCAGACGTTCTCCTTGAGCACGCTGCGCAGGCGCTTTTCCAACCGTCCCAGCTTGTCCGCCTGCGCGCGGAACTGGCCGCGCAGGGCGCGGATCTCTGTCAGGATGGCGTTGACGTCGGGGGTCAGGGCGTCCTCATCGGAAGGATCGGGCAGGCCGTCGCCTTCACCGGTGATCAGCCAGACGATGGAGATGTTCAGCACACCGGCCAGCATGTTCAGGCGGTTGGCGCGCGGTTCGCTAAAGTCATCCTCCCAAGCCTGAACGGTCTTGAATTTGACCCCAAGCCGCTTGGCCAATGTCTCTTGCGTCATGCCCGCCGCCTCACGGGCCGCGGCGAGGCGGTCACCGAAAGTCGCTGTCTCGGGCCCGTACCAGTCAGTTGTGTCGTTCATGGTCTTTCCTTTCAGGCGAAGCCGCTTGAACGCCGTTCGGGCGCAAACTATGACAGGGCTGGCAGAGTTTCAAACAACGAGGCCCCCCATGTCTTTTCTGTCGCAAACGCTGGCCCGTGTGAAACCTTCCCCGACGGTGGCCGTGACGCAACTGGCGCGCGAACTGGCGGCGGCGGGGCGCGATGTCATCGGACTGGGCGCTGGCGAGCCGGACTTTGACACACCCGACAACATCAAGGCTGCGGCAATTGCGGCAATCGAGGCGGGGAAAACGAAATACACCGCGCCGGACGGCATTCCAGAACTGAAACAGGCGGTCTGTGACAAGTTCGCGCGCGAGAACGGGCTGACCTATGCGCCGTCGCAGATCAGCGTCAGCACCGGTGGCAAGCAGGTGCTGTACAACGCGCTGATGGCGACGCTGAATCCGGGCGATGAGGTGATCATTCCCGCGCCCTATTGGGTCAGCTACCCCGACATGGTGCGTCTGGGCGGTGGTGAGCCAGTGATTGTCGAGGGCGCCGAGGCCGAAGGATTCCGCATCACGCCCGCCCAGCTAGAGGCTGCGATCACGCCGAAAACCAAGTGGTTCATCTTTAACTCACCGTCGAACCCGACCGGCGCGGGTTATGACCGCGCCGCGCTGAAGGCGCTGACCGATGTGCTGATGCGTCATCCCCATGTCTGGGTGATGTCAGACGACATGTACGAACACCTTGCCTACGACGGCTTCGAATTTGTTTCTCCCGCGCAGGTAGAGCCGGGGCTGTATGACCGCACGTTGACCGTCAACGGCGTGAGCAAGGCCTATGCGATGACCGGCTGGCGGATCGGCTATGCAGGCGGGCCTGAGCATCTGATCGCGGCCATGCGCAAGGTGCAGGGCCAGTCCACCACCAACCCCTGTTCGATCAGCCAGTGGGCAGCGGTCGAGGCACTGAACGGGCCGCAGGACTTTCTGGCAGAGCGGGCGGCGGCCTTTGCCCGTCGTCGCGACCTTGTGGTGGCGCGGCTGAACGGCTGCGCGGGGATCACCTGTGCGGTGCCGGAAGGGGCGTTTTATGTTTATCCGTCCGTGGCGGGCTGCCTTGGCAAGACCTCGGTCGGGGGTCGTCTGATTGACAGCGATGAGGCGTTTTGCACCGCGCTGCTGGAGGAAGAGGGCGTTGCGGTGGTCTTTGGCGCAGCCTTTGGGCTGAGCCCGCATTTCCGGGTCAGCTATGCGGCGTCGGATGCGGCACTGTCGGATGCCTGCGACCGGATAGAGCGGTTCTGTGCGGGTCTGTCATGACCCACGAACTGCCGGAGTTCTATTTCCGTGTGCGTGAGAACGGCGCGATGGTCTACCGGGTCGACACCGAGAACCGCCAGCGGCGGATCGAGATGGAACAGATCGCCGTCGTGAACGTCAACAAGGGCGAGATCAAGGCCCACGGCGACCGCGCGCTTTCGCCGGGGGAGGCGGAAGAAATCCGCGCTTGGATGGAGGCGCGTCAGGCGCTGCTGGCCATGCGGGAACTGGATGACATTCACCGGGCGGTGGATCACCTGAACCTGACGGCGCAATGGGCGCAGGCGCGGGCCACGCCCGAGCAACTGGATCAGGTGACTGACGCGCTGCTATTGGCCATGCATGATCTGCGCGCCGTGCTGGTGCGTAAAAAGGCAGATCGGCTGACAAAAGGGTAATCGTGCGGCGCGGTGTTTGCCCTGTGATGCCGTCTTGGGCGCTTTGCGGTGCTTATGCTTGCGCATTGGGCGCGCCTTTGCCCGTCGCGCGCCGGTTGCGCGTTTCCCCTTCTGACCGCGCGGGGCGGTGCCTATGTCTTTTCCATGGCAAACACAGACCTCCTTCCGTACCGACGCGTCGGGCGGCAGCTATTCGACGCGGGCCGCCCCCTGTTTCCCCTGTCGCCAGAGGATGTGCGGGCGCTGCTTATGTCCGCGCCCTGAGGCCAACCTGCTGCGCCTGTGAGATCAGCCAAGAATACCCGGCCAATTTGCCCGGCCTTTGGCGATATTGCCCTCGATGTCCTGTAGCCACAGCGTGCGGGCGCGCAGATTGGCGTTGAGGAAAAGCTGTCCCTTGTGGATGGTCCAGGCCTCCGGGATTGTCGGCGCGAGATAGCCGCGCGAGGCGGCAAAGGCGCAATAGCCGCCGAATTGCGGCGCATAGGCCATTGGGTCTGCCCTGAATGCTGCGGCGTTGTCCGGCGTGGCAAAGCGCCATGTCGCCCCTTTCCAATCATGATCCGCCGACCCACCCGGCACCGGGCCGTTTTTAGCGAAATAGGCAACGGGGTCTGATCCGTCGATGGCAATGCCTGCTTCGGCGTAGATTTCCGGCTCGGCGGCCAGTGCGGCGCGTCCGGTCAACAAAAGTGCGGGTGCGGCGAGGCCGAGGCCTAGGGTGGCGCGGCGGGTGAGGCGGTTCATGGCGGTCTCCGGGGCTAGATGTCTGGTGAGTCCAAGATGACCTGCGCGCCTGTCGTACAATAGCCCCCGACACGCGGACGTGACCGGGCGTGCGTGGCGATTATCTGTCGCCCAGTTGTCATGAGCCTGTTACATTGGGCTATGGCAAGATGGATCATCTCCTTGTGTCTTTGTTTCGGTTTGGCGGGCGGTCCTGCGCTGGCCAATCCTATCGCAGAGGTGATCTGTGCGCCGACCGATCAGATGACCCGGAAATTGACTCAGCAGTTTGGCACCACCCGTCGCGCCAGCGGGTTGCGCAGCCCCGAGGAGGTCGTCGAAATCTGGACCGACCCGGACGGCGACTGGACCATGGTGATTGCCTATGCCTCTGGGCAATCCTGTATCGTGGCTATGGGCGCTTACTGGCAGGACGGTGGGCCAGAAAATCCGGCCTGAGAAATGGGCCTGAGAATTTGGCCTGACACACTGATCTGATGCTCCGATAGCGGGAGAATCTTCCGAAAACGCACGAAGAAATTGACTTGGGCGCGCGGATTGGTAGCCTAAGGGGTATTACTTCGTCTTTAGGGGGACAAAATGCGACTGATATTGACCGCCGCTGCCACGGCGATTGCCCTGAGCGCGACCTCGGCTTTTGCCTGGGGCGACATGTACATGGGTGACGGCACCAACGATCCGAATTCCAACTTCCTCATGCATGAGTACAAGGCGGCGAATTATTGCCCCGCTGGCCTGCAGCCCGTTCTGGCCGGGGGCGTGGTCTGCTGTGGCACGCCGAATGCGGGGGCGTACTACAACCACCCGGGCACCAAGCGCCGTTCTTACACGCCGCAGATGGTGGTCGGTGAAAAGGGCGTTGTTTATCGCTAAGACGGCCTGCCCCTTGGCAAGCATGGTCGGGCCGCGTATACGCGCGGCCTGATTGCTTTTTGTGACCTGAGAAAAGGGCCGAGCCATGCAGGGCAGCGCGAATCTGAACATCATGATGAAGGCGGCGCGCAAGGCGGGGCGGTCGCTGGTCAAGGACTTCCGCGAGGTCGAGAACCTACAGGTCTCGATGAAGGGTGCGGGCGATTTTGTCAGCCGCGCCGATATCGAGGCTGAGCGTATCATCAAGGAAGAGTTGATGGGCGCGCGTCCGACCTATGGCTGGTTGGGCGAAGAGGGCGGTGAGACCCCCGGTGAGGACCCGACCCGCCGCTGGATCGTCGATCCGCTGGATGGCACCACCAACTTTCTGCACGGGCTGCCGCACTGGGCGATTTCGATCGCGCTGGAGCATAAAGGGCAAATCGTGGCGGGGGTGGTCTTTGACGCCGCCAAGGACGAGATGTTCTATGCTGAACGCGGCACGGGTGCCTGGCTGAACGATTCCAAGCGTCTGCGCGTATCCGGTCGTCGCAAGATGATCGAGGCGGTTTTTGCCACGGGTATCCCCTTTGCCGCCAAGCGCACCCTGCCTGCCACGCTCAAGGATCTGGCGCGGGTGATGCCGGAATGCGCCGGTGTGCGGCGCTTTGGCTCTGCGGCGCTGGACCTCGCCTATGTGGCGGCAGGTCGCTACGAGGGCTATTGGGAGCGTGAGTTGCAGATCTGGGATGCCGCTGCGGGCTACCTGATCGCCAAGGAAGCGGGCGCGCTGATCGAGGGCGTGCGCGAAGGGCAAGACCCGCTGGAAAGCGGCAGCATCCTGTGCGCCAACAACGATATCTTCAAAGGCTTCGCCAAACTTCTGCGCGACGACTGAGCGTTTTGTGACCCCGTCCCGGGCTTTATCCGGGACGGTGGTCACTGTCGCCTCAGGTGTCGGACGGGTGATTGACGCCGTCGTGCCATGCCAGCGGCTCAAATTCAGTCGGCTCCATCCCCGCGATACAATAGAGGTTCACACCGTATTCGTTCGGGTTCGACCGGCGGCGGTGGTACATGTAGATCCCGCAGGTCTTACAGAAATGATGTTGGGCGGTGTGGGTGCCAAAGCTGTAAAGCGTCAGGTTTTCCGCGCCTTTTACCACCTCGATCCCGTCCAGCGGGGCCGAAACGACCGCCGCGCTGCGTCGCCGGCAGTATGAACAATCGCAGCGACGCGCGGTATTGGTGCCGTCCGACAGGCGGACGCGCAATTCGACAGCGCCGCAATGGCAGGTGGCGGTATGGGGGTCGGTCATTTCCGGCGAATCCTCGGGACTTGGGAATGGCTTTTGCGGCTTTGGATGCGGGGCACGCGGCTGCGGCTGGTGTCATAGCGGGTTTCGGGATGCGGCGGCAGGCCGTGGGTGCGCGTCCAGAAGCGGGGCCCGCCCAGCCGCAACCAGACCGGCACCGTTAGCGCCAGACCCACCACAAAGCCGCCCACATGCGCCCAGTAGGCCACGCCACCCTGATCGGCGGGCTCGCTCCACCCGCCCAAAAGCTGCATGGCGAACCAAAGCGCCAGCATCAGCCAAGCGGGCACCGGGAGGACCCGGAAGATGATGATGAGGATGATCAGGATATCCACGCGCGCCTTGGGGAACAGCAGCAGATAGCCCCCCATGACCCCGGCGATGGCCCCGGAGGCTCCAACGGTGGGAATGGCCGAAAAGGGATCGGCCAGCCAGTGGATCAGCCCCGCGCCCAGACCGGCGGCAAGATAGAACAGGGTAAAGCCCGCGTGCCCCATCTTGTCCTCAAGGTTGTCGCCGAAGATGTAGAGGAACAGCATGTTCCCGGCGATATGCATCCAGCCGCCGTGCAGGAACATCGAGGTGACCAGCCCGGAATAGCCATAGCCTTCGGACAGGAAGGCCGGGACCAGCGCGTAATTGGCGTAGAACGACATCAGCGCGCGGGGCGATTGGTTCAGGTCAAGCGTGCTGAGAAAGACCGCGATGTTGATCGCGATCAGCGCATAGGTGACAAAGGGCGTGCGCCCCGAAGGGTTGTGATCACGGATCGGGAACATAGGGCGGAGAGTGGCACCCTATGGCGCGAGGTCAAGCGAGAAAACCGGGGTGGCGCAAGACCCAGAGCGGGCCTTGCGCCGTAGTGTTCGCCGTGTTGTTCAGCCGTCTTGCCCGGCCAGAAGGGCGGCGTTGCCGCCTGCGGCGGTGGTATCGACGCAGACATGGCGTTCCGCGCGGACATGCCCCTCATCCGGCATGCCCGTGATCAACGGCAGGATGGCCCCGTCGCGCGCGGCAAGCGCCTGACGATAAGCGCGGGCCGAGGCATCATCGCCCCACCAGATCGCGCCGGAGAACCCTGTCGCCTCTTTCAGGGCATCGACGGTGGCGCATTCGGCGATGACCGCAACACCGCCGAGTTTTGTCACCGTCTCGACCTGCGCCAAGGCGCGTTCCAGACCGGGGCCAAGGCAGAGCACCGGGGGACGGGCATGGCTGTGCAACACGTTCGACTCTCCGGTGGGTCCGGGCAGGTCCTTGCGGCTGGGCGCAGGGGCGGATTTGGCCTCTGCAAGGCGCGCCGTGACGGCGGCGGTGTTGTGTTTGCCCTTGGAGGCCGCATCGCTGCGCTGTGCGGGATGGGCGCGGAAGCGGTCCAGATATAGCGGTCCGCCTGCCTTGGGACCGGTGCCGGACAGGCCCTCGCCGCCAAAGGGCTGGCTGCCCACGATCGCGCCGATCTGGTTGCGGTTGACGTAGATGTTGCCCGCTGCGACGCGCGTCGTGACGTGCTGCACCCGGTCGTCGATCCGGGTCATCAGACCAAAGGTCAGCCCGTAGCCGGTGGCGTTGATTGCGTCGATGACCTTGTCCAACTCGCGCGCCTTGAAGGTGGCGACATGCAGGACGGGGCCAAAGATCTCACGCTCCATATCCGAGATGCCGTTGACGCGGATCAGGGTCGGCGGCACGAAATGGCCGGTTGTCGGCACCGCGACCTGTTGCAGCACGCGCCCCTCGCGCGAGGCTTGGGTTACATGGTCGAGGATGCCGTTCTGCGCCTCAAGGTCGATGACCGGGCCAACATCGGTGGCCGCGTCCCACGGGTTGCCCACGACCAGCGTCTGCATCGCGCCCTTGAGCATCTCAAGGAACCCCTCGGCCACATCCTCTTGGACATAGAGGCAGCGCAGGGCCGAACAGCGCTGCCCGGCAGACTGAAAGGCGGATTCGATGATCGCCTGCACCGCTTGTTCCGGCAGGGCGGTGCTGTCGACGATCATGGCGTTCAACCCGCCGGTTTCCGCGATCAGCGGCGCGCCGGGGGCAAGGTTTGCCGCCATGCTGCGGTGGATCAGTTGCGCGGTTTCGGTCGATCCGGTGAAGGCGACGCCATCGACCTGCGGCGCAGAGGTCAGCGCCGCGCCCACGTCTCCGGCACCGGGCAGCAGTTGCAGCGCGGTCGGCGGCACGCCCGCCTGTGCCAGCAGGCGGCAGGCCAGGGCAGAGATCAGCGGCGTCTGTTCGGCGGGTTTGGCCAGGACTGCGTTGCCAGCGGCGAGGGCCGCGGAAATCTGTCCGGTGAAGATCGCCAGAGGGAAGTTCCACGGCGAGATGCAGACGATTGTGCCCAGCGGCGCGTCCGTGCCGTCCTGTCCGCGTGCCGCGTAGTAGCGCAGGAAATCCACCGCCTCACGCAGTTCGGCCACGGCGTCGAGCATGTTCTTGCCCGCCTCGCGGTGCAGGAGGGCGAAGATCTCGGCGTGATGCGCCTCATACAGGTCGGCGGCAGCGTTCAGGACGCGCGCACGTTCGGTCGGCGAGACATCCCAAGGCTGGGCGGCCTCTGCGGCGGCGCGCGCCAGATCGGCGGTGGCCCAAGTGACCTCACCAACCTGATCCGACGGGTCGGCGGGGTTGAAGACGCCCTCGGTCGCGCCCGCCGGCAGGTCGGTGCTGACCATTGGCGCGGCGCTCCAGCGGGTGTCGCGGAAGGCCCCGCGCGCCTTATCCAGCGCGGCGACGGTCGGGCGGTGGCGCGGGTCCAGACCTTGCGAATTGGGGCGCTCTGGCTGGAACAGGTCCGGGCCGGTGGTCAGGGACTGAGCGGGGGTTGCGTTGAACGGATCGGCGGCGACGGTCTCGGGGGCCACATCCTCATCGACGATCTGGTTCACAAAGCTGGAGTTGGCGCCGTTTTCCAGCAGGCGGCGCACAAGGTAGGCCAGCAGGTCACGGTGCGCGCCGACGGGCGCATAGATGCGGCAGCGGGTGCCGTTCTGGTCCTTGACCAGCCGGTGCAGGGTTTCACCCATGCCGTGCAGGCGCTGGAATTCAAAAGCCTTCAGGTCGTCGGCCATGTGCAGGATGGCGGCGACGGTGTGGGCGTTGTGGGTGGCAAACTGGGGATAGATGCGGTCCGTCTTGGACAGCAGCTTGCGCGCGTTGGCGATGTAGGACACGTCGGTGTTGGATTTCGACGTGAAGACCGGGAACCCCTGAAGCCCCGCAACCTGCGCGCGCTTGATCTCGGTGTCCCAGTACGCGCCTTTCACGAGGCGGACCATGATCCGGCGGTCATGCTGTTCGGCCAGCGCGTACAGGTAGTCGATGACCGCGCCGGCGCGCTGGCCATAGGCCTGCACAACCACGCCAAAACCTTCCCAACCGGCCAGCGCCGGGTCGGACAGGACGTCCTCGATCACGTCAAGCGACAGCGACAGGCGGTCGGCCTCTTCGGCGTCGACGTTCAGACCGATGCGGGCCTGTTTGGCTTGCAGGCACAGGGCGCGCAGGCGGGGGACCAGTGCTGCACGCGCGGTGTCGGCCTGAAGCTCATCATAGCGCGGGTGCAGGGCCGACAGCTTGACCGAGATGCCGGGGTTATCGCGTGTCGCGTCCGATTTGGCGGCGGTGGCAATGGCGGTGATGGCGCGGGCGTAGGCATCGAAATAGCGTTGGGCGTCGGCCTCTGTCCGGGCGGCCTCGCCCAGCATGTCGTAGGAATAGCTGTAGCCCTTGGCCTCCATCGCCGCGCCGCGTTTCATTGCCGACCCGATGCTTTCGCCAAGGACAAACTGCGCGCCCATCTCGCGCATGGCGCGGCCCACGGCGGTGCGGATCACCGGCTCTCCCAGGCGTTTGATCGCGCTGCGCAGGTGGCCGACGGGCCCCGGCTTGCTGTCTTCCAGAACCTTGCCTGTCAGCATCAGCGCCCATGTCGAGGCGTTGACCAGCGGCGAGGTCGAATGGCCAAGGTGCTTGGACCAGTCGGACGGCGCGATCTTGTCCTCGATCAGCGCGTCGATGGTGGCGGCATCCGGCACCCGCAACAGCGCCTCTGCCAGACACATCAGGGCCACGCCCTCTTCGGTCGACAGACCGTATTCGGCAAGGAACACCTCCATCAGACCGGGCCGGGTGCTGCCGCGAATGTCGCGGACCAGTTGCGCCGCGCGGGTGGTGATCGCGCCGCGTGCGGCGGCATCCAGAGCGGCCTCGCTGCGCAAACGCGTCAGAGTTTCGCCCTCATCAGCATAGGTCAGCGCATCGATGCGGGCGCGCAGGTCGGTCATCTGGTCCATGGGCATTCTTGTGGCTTTCGTGATCTGGGGCATACTGTAAGGGAAAGCGGCATGCGGCTTCGCAAGCCAAACCGTTTCGTGTAATGTATCCGTGAAAAGGCAGGCGATTTGCCCGAAGGTGGGCAAAACACTTGTCGAATTGGCCGAGTTTTTGGGGGTTCGGCGATGCAAACGGATGATTCTGGGCTCGACCGCTTTGACAGGGCGATTCTCGCCGAACTGGCTATCGAGGCGCGTGTTTCGGTGACGGAACTGGCGCGCCGTATCGGGTTGTCGAAATCTCCCACCCAGACGCGACTGCGACGGCTGGAGGAAACCGGGTTCATCCGGGGCTATCGCGCAGTGCTGGACCCGATCCGCCTTGGCCTTGATCACGTTGCCTTTGTCGAGGTGCGCATGATCGACACGCGCGAGGCGACGCTGGCGCGGTTCAACGCCGCCGTGGCCGTGATCCCCGAGATCGAGCAGGCGCATCTGATCGCGGGCAATTTCGACTATTTGCTGAAGGTCCGCACGCAGGATATGCCCAGCTACCGGCAGGTGTTGGCGGAAAAGGTCTCGACCCTGCCGGGGGTGTCTTCGACCTCCACCTTTGTGGCGATGGAGGCCGTCAAGGAAGACGTTATCGCGGATGTGACTTGACCGGACGGCTGGCCGTGCCACCCTTACAGTATGAGACATGCTGCATTCCTGATGATGTTCGCCTCCCCGCTGCTGGCGGATGGCTGTCCCACCGCCCCGGATCATCGCGCCGAGATGGACCCGCTGTATCAGTCGCTGCTGGTCGCCCCGGATGAGATGTCGGCGCGGCTGATCACCAACCAGATGTGGGGTTATTGGGACAACGCGCCGGATGAGCCCAGCCAGTCGATGCTGGACGAGGCGATGCGGGCGCGGGCGCGGTATGATTTTGTCTTTGCGCTGGAGCGTCTGAATGCGCTGGTCGGGTACTGCCCGTTCTACGCCGAAGGCTATAACCAGCGCGCCTTTGTCAACTTCCTGCGTGAGGATTTTGAGGCGGCATTGCCGGATCTGGAACGCGCGCTGGAATTAAGCCCGCGCCATGTCGGCGCGCTGTCGGGGCGGGCTGTGACACTTTTTGCCTTGGGCCGCGAGGATGAGGCGCAGGTGGCCCTGCGCGCGGCGCTGGAGGTGAACCCGTGGCTGCCGGAACGGGCGCTGCTGAAGGCTGCACCCGGCGATGAGCTGTGATTACCGCAAGAACTGACGGCTGATAAAGCCTGTCTGGCCAGTGCTGTCGCGGACAGTGTACCAAAGGCTATGACTGTCTTTGCACCGGGAGATCATCTGGGCATCGCCGTTTTGTGGCGGTCCTGATCGGCAAAGGCGGGCACAGATGTCCCGCATGCCCCCCAGATCGGTAAAAACCGGATCCCCCAGAACGGCCAGGGTTTCGTTCAACGGAACCTGTCTGAGGATTTCGGCGTCGAAATCCGCAGCGGCGCGCATGTTCACAAACTCTGTGACGTTCACCACCCGTGCAGTGTCTCCCATGAGCAGGCAAGAGGGCGCGGCGCGACCTCCGCCCAGGCCTGTCAGAACGCCAACCAGTGTTTGCAGGTCGTCCGGCCGGGGGGCGGGCAGTCCTTTGATCCTGTGCCCGGGAGGGAACAGCAGGCTGCGATAGAGGGCGGTTCCGGCGCCAAGCCCGCCGCCTTCGTCCAGACCAATGAGGCCGAGGGATTTGGTATCCACCCAGTCACGTTGTGCGATTGTCATCTGACAGGGCGCGCTGTCCTCGGCGAGATAGCCGTTTGATGTTTTGATGAACGCCTCTGTGCCGCCGCCGCTGACCTCTTGCAGCCGCGCGGTGGGCTGTACGGCCGGATCGCGGGCCCGGTTGCCGGTGACAAAGGACACAAGATTGTGGCAGGCGTTGCCGACGATCCGGTTGGCTGGCGCATCGGGGATGCCAATGGGAAAAACGTCGATCTTCCACAGGGCGGCGTCTTCGATTGTCTCGACCCGGCGCATCTGGCTGGGCGGGGTGCCCAACATTTCGATCAACAGCGAGTCCGGAAAGGTCAGCCGGGTCGTGTCGCGCAATTCCAGAAACTCGCGCACGCTTTGCACTGCGACCGCATAGGCCTGAGTGACCGTTTCCTCAGAATAGGTGCCGCTGCGGATCGACAGGCCCGGCGCGTGAAACCCCAGCGTACCCGCCGGGTGCAGCCGCCGTTTGGGTTCGGTATAGCCATCCCCCGCACCGATATTCCCCGCCATAAAGATCAGGGCGCAGGCGCTTTCACACCGCTGGCCCGCACCAATCGCCGTGGTGATTTCCGAGCCAAAGACGTCGCGTGCAATGGCGATCCCCTCGGCGTAGCTGCCGCCGGGGCTGTCCAGACAGAGCACCCAGTTGTCGCTGTAATGGTCGCTGGCGGCGTCGGATTGCTTGTAGGCGGCGAACCTGTCCGCATCGCCGGGGCCGATCTGGCCGGACAGCGTGACATCGCAGCCCATGACCTGAGCCCCGCCGGGGACAAGATCCGCGGCGTTTGCCCCGGTGGCGGCCATCATCAGCAGGGAAAGCCCTGCAAGGGCGTGTTTCAGGACTGTCATGGTTCGGCGCTCCGGTTGCGGGACGATGCAAGAGCCTAGGTCTTGAGCGCTGTTTCAATCAACCCTGGGGCTGGCAATCGGTCCCCGGACCGGATAATGCGTGTCGGTGTTTTCCCCGGCAGGCCCGCGTGGTGGAATGGTAGACACAGGGGACTTAAAATCCCCAGGCTTTAATGCCGTGCCGGTTCGAGTCCGGCCGCGGGTACCAGGTGTTCAAGAAAATGGGGGAGCGTTCAGCCGGTCGTCTTGCGGCGCAGGCGGATGACCACCTCGACCGAGGCGATCTCAGACCCTTCCGGCGCTTCGGGCAGGCGGGTGATCTGCAACTGCTCCGCCGGGGCGTCGGTCAGCGCGCCCTGATCCTCCCAGAAGAAATGCGGGTGATCGTGGGTGTTGGTGTCGAAATAGCTGCGTGAGCCATCGACCGTCACCTCTTGCATCAGACCCGCCTCGCAGAAGGCCTTGAGCGTGTTGTAGACGGTCGCCAGCGACACTTGTTCGCCGCTGTCCTTGGCGGAGGCAAACAGGCTTTCGGCGGTGACGTGGCGGTTCTTGCCGTCGCCGACCAGAAGGGCGGCCAAGGCGACGCGTTGACGCGTGGGGCGCAGATCGCTGCGTCCCAACCAGTCTTTTCCGCGCTCCATAGCCTCGGACATCATCTGTGTCCCCTGTTGTCTGCTCACCGTGTATATAAAGCGCCAGCCGGGCAAAATTCAAACGGTTTCGCCATTGCGGGCTGGTTCAGAGCGATGCACGTGGCCTTGTCGCGCTCTTGCATGGCGCATCGGGCGGGTGCTAGACGGGACAAGGTTTTGAATATGAGACAGCGAAAGGGGCCCGCCTGAATGGCCGATTATCCCACCAGCTTTGGCAAGGACGACCTTCTGAAATGCGCGCGCGGCGAACTGTTTGGGCCGGGCAATGCCCAGCTGCCCGAGCCGCCCATGTTGATGATGGACCGGATCACCGAGATTTCGGGCGATGCGGGCCTGCATGGCAAGGGGCACGTGGTAGCAGAGTTCGATATCACGCCGGACCTGTGGTTCTTTGCCTGCCATTTTCCGGGCAATCCGATCATGCCGGGCTGTCTGGGTCTGGACGGGCTGTGGCAGCTGACCGGCTTTAATCTGGGCTGGCGTGGCTGGCAGGGGCGGGGCTATGCGCTGGGCGTCGGTGAGGTCAAGCTGAAGGGCATGGTGCGGCCCGACCGGAAGATGCTGACCTATAAGGTGGATTTCACCAAGGCGATCCAGACGCGGCGGCTGACCATGGGGGTCGCCGATGGCATCGTGGAGGCCGATGGTGAGGTCATCTATGAGGTCAAAGACATGAAGGTCGCCCTCAGCGAGAGCTGATCTGTCCACATGTGGCGGGATGGGTGACGTAACGTCCTCAATGGCTTGCGGAGACGAATTTACTTTTGGGTAACAAACGGGCCTCCGTCGGGGCCCGTTTTTCTTTGGGGGTCGGGGGCAGAGCGTGCGGGTCGCGGTGGGTTTGAGACCCACCCTACGTGATGAGCGTGGTGGGTTGAGGTGGGTTGGAAACCCACCCTACGGGGCGGCAAGCGCGGGGCTTTTCATGCGTCGGTGACGCCGGTTTTGGGCATCTGGCGGAAGGTGAGCGGCGCGGTTCCGGCGGCGTGGGCGTCGGCCTGTGCCTGTAGGCGGGTGTGTTGCGGGGCTTTGACGCAGACCGGATCGGTGGCCGATGCGTCGCCCGCAAGGGCCAGCGCCTGACAGCGGCAGCCGCCGAAGTCCACCAGTTTGCGGTCGCAGGACAGGCAGGGTTCCTGCATCCAGTCGGTGCCGCGATAGGCGTTGAAGGCCGCGCTGTCGTACCAGATGTCGCGCAAGCTTTGCTCTGTCACCGACTCAAAGGTCAGATGCGGAATCGTCTCGGCGGCGTGGCAGGGCAGAACCCGGCCCTCTGGCGTGATGTTCAGCCCGGTGGTGCCCCAACCGCCCATGCAGCGTTTTGGGTAATCCTCATGATAATCCGCAGGCACGTAGTCGATGACCAGCCGCCCCTTGAGACGGGCGCGGGCCTGCGCCACCAGAGTGGTCGCCTCGCGCGCCTGTTCGCGGGTCGGCATCAGCGCGTCGCGATTGCGCATCGCCCAGCCGTGAAACTGAACGGTCGCGACCTCGATCCGGCGGGCGCCCATTTCCTCTGCCATCTCCAGCGCGCGGGGCAACTGGTGCAGGTTCCGCCGATGCAGCACGGCGTTCAACGTCAGTGGAAAGCCAATCTCACCGATCCATTCGGCGACCTGCATCTTGCGCTTGAAGCCGCCGCGATAGCCGCCGATCTCATCCGCCATTTCGGCATCGGTGCCTTGCAGCGACAGTTGGATATGGTCGAGACCCGCCGCATCCAGTTCCCTGAGCCGCTTTTGCGTCAGACCGATGCCCGAGGTGATCAGGTTGGTGTAAAGACCGGCCTCTCTGGCCGCCGTGACCAGGTCCACAAGGTCTCGGCGCGAGGCAGGCTCTCCGCCCGACAGATGAAGCTGAAGCACCCCCAGATCCGCCGCCTGCCGAAAGACATCGATCCAGATGTCGGTCGACAATTCGCGGTCCTGAAGGGTCAGTTCCAGCGGGTTCGAGCAATAGGGGCACGACAGCGGGCAGCGGTGCGTCAGTTCCGCAAGCATGGCGATCGGCGGGCGTGTGTCCGTCATGGGGCGGCCTCCCGCGTGTCGAGAAAGCGGCGATTGCTGAGTCCGCGCAGAAATCCGGCGCTGTCTTCGGCGATCTGGGCCTCTGGGGCGTCGTATTTCGCGGCAAGGGCGGCGGTGATCTGGCCAAAGCTGCGCGTGCCGTCGATTTCCGACAGGACCGCGTGGCCGACCGCATCCAGTACGATGGTCCGTTCGGGGGCCAACAGCACCCAGCATTCGCGCACCCGGTCAAAATGCAGGCGGACGCCCCGTGGCAGAACCGGAACCGCGTCGCTGTCCATCACTGCACCGCCCGCAGCGTCACGCCTTCGGTCGGCACCCATGCGCCGGGGGGAATTCGCGCCGGGGACACATAGGCCGACCACAGCGCATCAAGCTGCGACCACAACACATCTGTCTTGAAGATCAGCGCCTTGGCGGCCATGTCCTGCTTTTCCTGCGTGTCCGCATGATCCAGCACCCACGACAGGCCAAAGGCCACGTCCTTGGGCGCTTCTTTGAGCCGGTTGCGGAAATAGCTGAGCGCGCTGTCATCGGCGAAGGCGTAGTTCTTTAGCAGCCCCTCGATCCGGTTGGCATGGATCTTGGGCGCAAAGAGTTCCGTCAGCGAGGCGGCGACCGCCTCCAGCAATGTCTTTTCGCGCACAAAGCGCACATAGGCGTCGACGGCGAATTTGGTGGCGGGCAGAACGCCCTCGCAACTGGCAACGTAGTCGGGGTCGAGGCCCACCGCCTCTGCCAGCCGCAGCCAGCGCCGGATGCCACCCTCATTTTCGGCGGTGCCGTCGTGATCCTCGATCCGCGAGCGCCACGCGCGGCGCAGGTCCGGGCTTTCGACGCGGGACATGAAGGCCGCGTCCTTCATCGGGATCGAGTGCTGATAGTAATAGCGGTTGATGACCCAGGCGCGGACCTCATCAATGGTGCATGTGCCGCCGTGCAGCCGGTCATGGAAGGGGTGCAGGTCGTGATACCGCTCTGCCCCGATCTGGCGCAGCCGGGCCTCGAACGCCTGTTTGCTGTCGGTCATAGGGTTATCTCCATTCCGTCCTGTCCGATGGTCCAGCCCGCCGCTTCGGCCTGCGCCTTTTCAGTGGACCGGGGGTCCAGCACCGGATTGGTATTGTTCATGTGGACATAGACCTTGCGCCCTGCGTCCAGCCCGGCAAAGCCCGCGATCGACCCGTCCGGGCCGCTCATCGACATGTGGCCCATCCGGGCACCGGTCTTTGATCCCAGCCCGGCGCGGACCATCTCGTCATCGCGCCACAGCGTCCCGTCAAAGAACACGCCCGCCGCGCCCGCAAGCCGCGTCCGCAGATCGTCTGTCAGCTTGGCGCAGCCGGGAATGTAATGCGCGACGGTGTCCCCTGATTCGAGCCGGACACCCACGGTCTGCTCTCCGATCAGGTCGGTCTGGACCGTCTCGCCCTCCAAATACAGCGGCACCTTGCCCGGCACCGGGTAAAGCGTGGCGGTGAGACCGGGGGCGAGTTCGAACGGCACATCAAGCTGGATCGCGGTGCGCGGCACCACGGTCTCGCGCAGGGCGTCAAAGATCGGGTTGGCGGACAGGACGCTGTGGATGTCGCGTGTCGCGAACAGCGCAAAGGGCTGGACCTCGCGCAGGGTCAGCAGGCCGGCCACATGGTCGATATCGCCGTTGGTGACCAGAACCGACGACAGCGGCAGGTCACGCAGGCCGGTGGGGTGCAATTCGGGGGTGCGCGCCATTTGCACGCGGATGTCCGGAGAGGCGTTTAGGATCGACCAGTGCAGGCCATCGCCGCTGACCGCCAGTGAGGACTGTGTCTGCGCGGGAATCTCACCCTTGCGGGCGGCGACGCAGTTGGGGCAGCCGCAGTTCCATTGAGGCAATCCGCCCCCCGCCGCAGCACCCAGGATACGCGCGTGAATAGTCATATCAGCCTAACCACGCGCGCAAAGTTTTTCAGAACAGAACGCCGCCGGCATCTTCTTCGCCGTCGGGACCATACATGTTGATCTCCATACCGCACTCGATCTCGCGCAACTTGGGCTTCGTCCAGGCCATGATTTTTCTCCTCCGTTTCAGGTGAGCCAAAGGTGATCTGCCGGGGTCATTCTGGCAATTCTTATATTCTAAGAAGGGCCGTGGGGACCCGGCGCGCCCTGCGCCCAAAGGGGGTCAGACCACCTTTACGGTCAGCGTCCCCAGACCCTCGATCGTGGCCTCCATCACGTCGCCCCGTGTGACCGCGTTCACGCCGGAAGGGGTGCCAGACAGGATGACGTCGCCGGCCTTTAGCTCAAAGTATTCCGACAGGTACGAGATCATCTCCGGCACTTTCCAGATCATCTGGTTGAGGTCGCCCTGCTGCCGCGTCTCGCCGTTGACGGCGACTGCGATGTGGCCCTGATCGGGGTGGCCGATCTCGGAGACCGGGCGAAGCGGGCCGACCGGGCCGGAGCGTTCGAAAGCCTTAGCGATTTCCCAAGGGCGGCCCGCCTTCTTGGCCTCTGCCTGCAGGTCGCGGCGGGTCATGTCCAGCGAGACGGCGTAGCCCCAGACGTGATCCAGCGCCTGTTCCAGCGGGATGTTGGTGCCGCCGGATTTCAGAGCGACCAGCAGTTCCACCTCATGATGGACGTCGGTGCTGTGCGGCGGATAGGGAAACGTCCCCGACGGGTCCAGATTGTCGGGGTTCTTTTGAAAGAAAAACGGTGCTTCGCGGGTCGGATCATGGCCCATCTCGACGGCATGGGCGGCAAAATTCCGGCCGATGCAATAGACCCGGCGGACAGGGAAGGTGCGGCCATCGGCGGTGGGGATGACATGCACCTGCGGGGTGGGAATGACGCTGTTGGACACTGGCTTTCTCCTAGAAACGGGCCTTCCTTGACCTGTAGGTGCCGGGGGCCTTGAAATCAATCTGGTGCGGGGCCGGGCCGCGACGCGGGGGGAAGGCATTCTTTCGTTCTTTTGTGCGCATTGCGGGCGTGAGCGGGCATCTGGACATCGGGAGAACGGGCCTTGCCCTGAACTGCGCGCGCGGAGACGAAAAAAACCGCCGTGGAGAGGTCCACGGCGGTTTCGTTGGTGTTGCGGCACGGCGGGGTGAACCCCGCCCGAAGCAAGTTCAAAGCTCGGAGTAGATCGGGAAGCGGGCGCAGAGGGCGGCGACCTCATCCTTTACCTTGGCCTCGACCTCGGCATTGCCGTCTTCGCCGTTGGCGGCCAGACCATCGACGACCTCGATGATCCAGTCGGCGATCTGGCGGAATTCTGCCTCGCCAAAGCCGCGGGTGGTGCCAGCGGGCGAGCCCAAGCGGATGCCGCTGGTCACGGTCGGCTTTTCGGGGTCAAACGGCACGCCGTTCTTGTTGCAGGTGATATGCGCGCGGCCCAGCGCCTTTTCGGTGGCGTTGCCTTTGACGTTCTTGGGACGCAGATCGACCAGCACCACATGGGTGTCGGTGCCGTGGGTCACGGTATCCAGCCCGCCCTTGATCAGTTGATCGCTGAGTGCCTGAGCGTTCTTGATGACCTGCTGCTGGTAGGTCTTGAACTCTGGCCGCAGCGCCTCGCCAAAGGCGACGGCCTTGGCGGCGATGACGTGCATCAGCGGGCCGCCCTGAATGCCGGGGAAGATGGCGGAGTTGAACTTTTTCGCCAGCGCCTCATCGTTGGTGAGGATCATGCCGCCGCGCGGACCGCGCAGGGTCTTGTGCGTGGTGGTGGTGGCGACATGGGCGTGCGGGAAGGGCGAGGGGTGCTCACCCGCCGCGACCAGACCGGCAAAGTGCGCCATGTCGACGTGCAGATACGCGCCGACCATATCGGCAATCTCACGCATCTTGGCAAAGTCGATCTGGCGCGGGATGGCAGAGCCGCCCGCGATGATCAGCTTGGGCAGGTGCTCCTTGGCCAGCGCCTCGACCTGATCATAATCCAGCTGGTTGTCCTGCTGGCGCACACCGTACTGGATGGCGTTGAACCACTTGCCGGACTGGTTGGGTTTCGCGCCGTGGGTCAGGTGGCCACCGGCGTCCAGCGACATGCCCAGAATGGTGTCGCCGGGTTGCAGCAGCGCGGTGAACACACCCTGATTGGCCTGGCTGCCGGAGTTCGGTTGCACGTTGGCGAAACCACAGCCGAACAGCTCTTTGGCGCGCTCGATGGCCAGTTCCTCGGCCACGTCGACGAACTGGCAGCCGCCGTAATAGCGCCGCCCCGGATAGCCCTCGGCGTACTTGTTGGTCATGACAGAGCCTTGCGCCTCCATCACCGCCTTGGAGACGATGTTTTCGGAGGCGATCAGTTCTATCTCGTCCCGCTGGCGGCCAAGTTCGCCGGTGATCGAGGCATAGAGTTCTGGGTCGCGGGAGGAGAGCGACTCGGTAAAGAAACCGGTGTCGCGATGGGGGGCGTTCATGGCGCTGCTCCTTGTGGAATCCTATTGGCGCGTTTCGTATCGGAAACACGGCTGGCTTCAAAGAACCTAAAGCGACGCAGTGGAATATTCCAGCGGCACGGGCGGGCGAACACTGGTCCTGCCGGGGAACATGTGCTTCCATCCGACCCGGATGGAGACGACAGGAAACACCCGATGACATTACGGATCGCCTTTTGCGCCTCTCGCGCGCCGATTGCGCAGGCGGCGCTGGCCGGTTTGTCCCGGCGCTATGGCGACCATGCCGAGAAAGGGGCAGAGGTGATCGTGGCGCTGGGCGGCGACGGGTTCATGCTGCACACGCTGCACCGGACGCAGGCACTGGAGGTGCCGGTCTACGGGATGAACCGGGGCACTGTCGGCTTTCTGATGAATGAATACTCGGAACACGGGTTGGTCGAGCGGTTGAAAGCGGCGGAAGAGGCGGTCATCAACCCTCTGGTCATGCGCGCCACCTGCGTCGATGGGCACGACCATCACGCGCTGGCGATCAACGAGGTGTCATTGCATCGGTCCGGGTCACAGGCGGCGCGGTTGCGGATCAGTGTGGACGGGCAGGTGCGCATGGCGGAACTGGTCTGCGACGGCGCGCTGGTGTCCACGCCCGCCGGGTCCACTGCCTATAACTATTCGGCGCACGGACCGATCCTGCCGATTGGCGCGGATGTGCTGGCGCTGACGCCCGTCGCGGCCTTTCGCCCGCGCCGCTGGCGGGGGGCCTTGCTGCCGAAATCCGCCGAAGTGACCTTTGATGTGCTGGAGCCGGACAAGCGCCCGGTCATGGCCGAGGCGGACGGCGAGGCGGTGCGCGATGTGCTGCAGGTGCATATTCGGTCCGAACCGGACGTAGAGCACCGGGTGCTGTTCGACCCCGGTCACGGGCTGGAGGAACGTCTGATCCGGGAACAGTTCGTCTAGCGGGCGGGGGCGGCATGTCTTGCCGATTGCCAGACTCGGAGCACTGCGGCAGTCTGGGCGCAGGCGACATTCGGGAGGTTTTCATGTCCAGATCTATTGCTCTGCCCGCGTTGGCAGGCGTTTTTGCATTGGCCGCCGGGGCGGTATGGGCCGAGTGCGCCGACGACGCGGCCATCGCCGCCTATGTGGTCGATTACATGGCGAAGACACCCACCGCCGCGCTGATCCCGGATGGCACGATGGAGGATGCGCGCTGCACGCAGGACAAGCTGGTTGCCGCGCTGGTCCCGCTTCTTGGTCCGGTGATCGGCTACAAGGCGGGATTGACCAGCAAACCCGCGCAAGAGCGTTTCGGCGCGACAGAGCCGGTGGCGGGTGTTCTGTACCGCGACATGATGCTGGCCGACGGGGCAGAGGTGTCGGCGCGGTTCGGTGCGCGGTCGCTGTTCGAGGCGGACCTGATCCTTGTCGTGGGGGATGCGGCGATCAACGATGCGACAACCGCCGAAGAGGCGATTGCCCATATCTCGGCGGTGCATCCGTTCATCGAATTGCCGGACATCGTCTATGCAGAGGGGCAGCCGATCAACGCGGTGACGCTGACCGCAAACGGGGTCGCGGCGCGCATGGGGGTGATGGGGACGGCAGTGCCGGTCGGGGACGGCATGTTGGCGGCGCTGGGGGAGATAACGGTGACGGTGCGCGATGCCGAGGGCGCGGTGCTGTCGCAAGCGCCCGGCGCGGCGGTGCTGGGCAATCCGGTCAATGCCGCGCTGTGGTTGATGTCCAAGGGCTATGTGCTGAAAGAGGGCGACCTGATCTCTGTCGGGTCCATCGGGCCGCTGCTGGCCCCGCCGCAGGCCAAGGGGGGCGCCAGTGTCAGCTATGACGGATTGCCCGGAAACCCGGTGATTTCGGTGACGTTCACGGACTGACAGCTGCGCCGGGGCCGGTGTTGGCCGGTCCCGGTGTCGTTGGTCACTGCTGCGGTTTCAGTTCAAACCCGTCGAGTTCATAGCGGCGCCCGCAGGGGCCGGCGTCATCGCCGTCGCCGCAGCGCGTGCCCTTGAGGCTGAGCGTCAGAACGCCCGGCTGCCCGGTCAGTGCCGCGTCCTGAATGGCATCCAGAAAGACCCGGCGATAGCGCCCGTCCTCAAGCCCCAGCCAGAAAGAGGTCAGGCAGCCCGCAGGGCCGCAGACCATGTCGGGCGTGCTGTCGCAGACCATCGCGCCGTGGTTCACCCGCAGGTCCATCGGCGGCGTGCCGTCGATGTCGATGGCGACGTCGAAATTCTCACCAACGGTCAATTGGCCGTCCAGCACGGTGCAGGCCTCACGCATGTCGCCAAGGATCTGCGAGGCGGGGTCCTTGAGCGTGCGGCGTTCGACCTCACGCGCGGCGAAATCCGGCTGCGGGCAGTATTGTTCGACCGCCGAAATGGCGTTCTGGCTGCCGATCAGGGTGAACCGATGCACCTCGGGCGCGGCGTCGCCGCTGTACCAGACATGCAGTTGCGCGCGAATCCCGGCCTTCAGGCGCTGGATGCCGCGCAGGTGGGTTTCCTCTAGCGGAGCGTGAAAGCTTTCCAGCCCGCTCTGGCTGAAATCCAGCGATCCGGCCAGCTGCGAGCCGACAAAGAGCAGCGTGTCCAGCCGCGCCGCCGCAACCATTCCGGCCATGTTCTGCGAGGTCAGGCGAAAGGCCAGCGGGTCACCCTGCGCACAGCCCAGTTCAAGGCACAGCACCTTGTCCGTCCCGTTGCAGACGCGGGCGGTATGGACCGCCGCGCCTTCGCCGCCGATGAATTCCCAATCCGCCCGGGCGCCGCTGCTCCAGACGCAGGCCGTCAAAAGGGCCAGGATCAGCGTCTTGAAGGCATTGCGGTGCATGGAGAATCTCCTTTGATTTGATCCAAGGGATGAGTCCACGAGTGAGAGGGCAGGTCAAGTCGTCTGACCGATCACAAAGTTGGCACGTGCTCCTTGCGCCATGCCTGGTCCCCCACGGCCCACCTGAAATCCCGGTCAGGGCGGGCAGCAAGTCGTACGTCGCGCCGACGCTTGCAGGCCGGGGTCGCAGTTGGCCGCGAGTGCCGGTTTGAAACGGTCGGAACAATGTCGAAAAGGCAGGTTTTCGTGACTATGCCCGGTTTATCCAAGGCGCTACGCAGATTTAGGGCCGTGCATTACTGGACTGACCTTTGTCACATTCTTCCTATCGTTCCACATATTTTCCTTTTTGAGGAATAAGGTATAATGAAAAAGTATATTTTGTTGATCCCTCTCGCGGCCTCCCTTTGCGCCTGTACTCAGGTGGTGAGGCAAATTCGGACCATTTATTATCAGGGTGACTCCTATGCCGTGCGCGAGGTCTATTATCCGTTGCTGACCGGCGGAAACAGCGTCTCACACTACGTCGTTGCGGTGAATGGGAAGGATTATCAATGCAATGATCCAAGATCCAACGCGAGTTGCGATCAGACGTTGCTTGATATTCTGTCCGGTGTCTATTTTCGCGGGGCCGATGGCCAAACAGACAAGGATGGTGATTTCGGACGCAATGACGGCGGATTGGCGCGCGGTGGTGACAAGGATGGCGGAGACGGCGGGTACACGCCGCCAACCGACTCAGGCCCAGATCCTGCGCCGACACCCGCTCCCCCTGATCAGAACTAAGAGTGCTGAATCACATTGGCGTTGGATTTGCAGAGCGGCGCAGGCTAAATTTGCAAACCTACCGCTTCTTGGCCCTTTGTTTGCATAGCATCCGCGAGTTTGCAAATATCACCCTGACATTTCGCAAAGCGTCTGCGGTATTCTGTCCTGACCTTCGGTAACAGACTTGCCCGGGCGACGGGCCTGCGCCTAAGCCAATTGTCAGGGAAAAGAGGAGGCTCTCCATGGGTTATCAAGACGTGTATGACAGCTGCCAGGCTGATCCGGAAGGGTTCTGGATGACGGCAGCCGAGGCAATCGATTGGGACCGGAAGCCTTCGAAGGCCCTCTTTGACAAGGGCGACCACATGTATGAGTGGTTTGCCGATGGGATGGTCAACACTTGCTGGAACGCCGTCGACCGTCATGTCGAGGGCGGCCGGGGCGAGCAGACGGCAATCATCTACGACAGCCCGATCACCCATACCAAGCGCGAGATTTCCTACGTCGAGTTGCGCAACCGCGTCGCCAATCTGGCCGGAGCCCTGCGCGCCAAAGGTGTCGAAAAGGGCGACCGCGTCATCATCTACATGCCGATGATCCCCGAGGCGCTGGAGGCGATGCTGGCCTGCGCGCGGTTGGGCGCGATCCATTCGGTTGTCTTTGGCGGTTTTGCCTCGACCGAACTGGCGGTGCGGATTGACGACGCCAAGCCCAAGGCGATCATCGCCGCCTCCTGCGGAATGGAGCCGGGCCGGGTCATCCATTACAAGCCGTTGCTGGACGGGGCTATTGATCTGGCCACGCACAAGCCCGAGTTTTGCGTGATCTTTCAGCGCGAACAGGAGGTGGCGCACCTTACCCCCGGCCGTGACTATAACTGGCACGGGTTTCAATACGGCACCGAACCGGCGGATTGCGTGCCGGTTGAGGGCAACCACCCCGCCTATATCCTCTATACCTCTGGCACCACCGGTCAGCCCAAGGGTGTCGTGCGCCACACCGGCGGCCATCTGGTGGCGCTGAACTGGAGCATGAAGAACCTCTACAACGTCGATCCGGGCGATGTGTTCTGGGCGGCGTCGGATGTGGGTTGGGTCGTGGGACACAGCTATATCACCTACGCCCCGCTGGTGCATGGCAACACCACCATTGTGTTCGAGGGCAAGCCGGTGGGCACACCCGACGCGGGCACGTTCTGGCGGGTGATTCAGGAACACAAGGTGAAGTCGTTCTTCACCGCGCCGACGGCCTTTCGCGCGGTCAAACGCGAGGACCCCAAGGGCGAATTTGTCGGCAAGTACGACCTGAGCGGGCTGCGCGCGGTCTATCTGGCGGGCGAACGGGCAGACCCGGACACCATCGTCTGGGCGCAGGAAATGCTGAAGGTGCCGGTGATCGACCACTGGTGGCAGACAGAGACGGGCTGGTGCATCGCGGGCAACCCGCTGGGGGTAGAGGAATTGCCGACCAAGCTGGGGAGCCCCGCCAAGCCGATGCCGGGCTATGACGTGCAGATCCTCGATGAGGCAGGCCATCCGGTTGGTCCCGACACGCTGGGGGCCATCGCGATCAAGCTGCCGCTGCCGCCGGGGACGCTGCCGACGCTGTGGAACGCCGAGGATCGCTTTCGCAAATCCTACCTCAATACCTTCCCCGGCTACTATGAGACCGGCGATGCGGGGATGAAGGACGAAGAGGGTTATCTGTACATCATGGCGCGCACCGATGATGTGATCAACGTCGCGGGGCATCGCCTGTCGACCGGCGGGATGGAAGAGGTTCTGGCCGGTCATCCGGACGTGGCGGAATGTGCGGTGATCGGCGTGACGGACCAGTTGAAGGGTCAGTTGCCGATGGGCTTTCTCTGTCTGAATTCGGGCACGAACCGGCCCCATGAGGAGATCGTCAAGGAATGCGTCAAGCTGGTGCGGGAGAAAATCGGGCCGGTGGCGGCGTTCAAGCTGGCCTGCGTGGTGGACCGCCTGCCGAAGACGCGGTCGGGGAAAATCCTGCGCGCGACCATGGTGAAAATCGCCGACAGTGAGGAATTCAAGATGCCCGCGACGATTGATGACCCGGCGATTCTGGATGAGATCCGGGTGGCCTTGCAGGAGTTGGGCTACGCCAAGGGGTGAGGGTGTCCACGTGTGGACAGACTTGCGCCTGTTGTAAATCAAGGGCTTACAGAGACGAATTTACACCTTGTTAAGAAACGGCGGGCTTTCGGCCCGCCGTTTTGCAGTTGATGGTGCAGGTCAGCGAGAGTGAGGCTCTATGCGGAACGGCCGCTCCGAGCCCAGAGTCACCGATGCTGCAAGGCGAACGAATGACGATAGTCTGGGCAAAGCCGCCATCGGTCTCGGACAGGTTAGCTAGCAGCAGCCCAAGATCTGTGCCTCTAATTGCTGCGCACGTTCGCTGTTTCAGTCTGCGGTAAAGGAATTAGTGTCCGTGTCATTGCGCAATTATTTTCGTTCGGAATTTGTCTGTGTTGGCAAATCAGTTGTTATTTGGGCTTTGGGGGTGGACGATCTGACGTCGGTCGAAGTCCGCTTAATGCCGGGATAGTTTTGCCCTCCAGCTGCGCGGCGAACATGGTCTTTAAGTGAGGCTTGAAACGCAACTTATCCCGACTTTTGACAAAATCCGGGGTACGAAGTCGGCGGTGACTTTCATGCCGGCCAAGTGCCATGTGGTGCTACTTGCCGTCCAGATGCGCCTCAAGGATCCATAACGACTGGTCGAGAAAGCGCGACGTGGCGGTGAGCAAATCTGCGGTATCGGCATCACCGGCGTTGTCTGCGGCGTTTATGCCGTCGCGTGCGGTGTTGCCCAATCCGGCAAAGCGCTCGGCGAGGGCGGTCAGGTGATCCGTGCCGGTGATGGCCTCAAACGGGTATCGCGCCAATCCGGCCGCCTGCGCTACCGCCTCGACACGACCATCAGGGGTGCCGCCCAGAGTTGCGATACGTTCTGCCACCTCGTCGATTTCCGCGTCCAGCGGTGCGACGAAACTGTCAAACAATTCGTGCAACTGCTGGAAATGCGGGCCGCGCACGGTCCAATGGGCCTGTTTGACGGCCAGCCGCAGCGATAGAGCATCACTTAGGGTGGTTTGTAGGATGGAAATACTGGCTTTGCGGGCATTCTCCGAGAGGCCCAGTCGTGTCTGTCTCATGGCATTATTCCTTGGGTTGGGGGTTATGCGCCCGGGCCGCAATCGATGCAGCGCGGCGGGGGCATTGCGCCCATTTGCAGGTTGGCGTTGAGGATACGCAGGGCGGTGCGCAGGCCTTCCTCGATCACCGGATGATAGAACGGACGCTCCAGCATCTCGGCGACGGTCAGGCGCGATTGCAGGGACCAAGCCAGAAGGTGTGCCAGATGTTCGGCGCGCGGGCCTATCATCTCAGCCCCCAGGAACCGCCCGGTATTGCGTTCGCCGTAAACCCGCAACAGGCCTTTGTTGACACCCATCACGCGGGCACGGCCTTGGTCCGACCAGTCCACGGACCCAAGATCGAAATCCGCACCCCGTTCGGTCAGCGCGCGGTGCGTCTCGCCCACCATCATGATCTGCGGATCACTGAATACGACCGAGATGGGCGCGCTTTTGGTGAACCTCCGGATGTCGGGGTAATGCGCCGCGTTGTAGCCTGCGGCCATGCCTTCGTCAGCGGCCTCGTGCAGCAATGGGATAATGTTATTGGCGTCGCCCGCGATGAAGACAGGTGCCGCGCCACACTGACCAGTGTGCAGATCAAAGACCGGCACGCCGCGCGCGTCCAGCTCAAGCGAGGTGTTCTCAAGCCCCAGTTTGTCCACATTGGGCCGCCGTCCGGTGGCGATCAGGGCATAGTCGTATTCCAGCGTTTCGCCGTCCAGATCGACGGCCACGCCTGTGTCTGTGCGACGATGGTTGCTGACATCCGAATGGGGGTGGAAATCGAATTCATCGGAAAAGTTCTTGCGCGCTTCGGCCAGCACCTCGGGGTCGGTCAACGGTCCGACAAGATTGTCACGGCCAAAGAGTGTTACACGCACGCCGAGCCGGTGCAGCGCCTGACCCAGTTCAAGCCCGATAACGCCCGCGCCAAAAACGGCCACGGACTTGGGCAGTGTGTCCCATGAGAACACATCGTAGTTGACAATGAGCCGGTCGCCGAAACTCTCAAAGAACGGCAGAATGGCGGGGCGCGATCCGGTGGCGATGATGATCGTCTCGGCCAGTACCTTGCGCCCGTCGCTTAGGGACAGTTCGGTGTCAGAGACAAAGGTCGCGCGGGCCCGGATGCGTTGGTGCTCAGGCCAATCCTCGACGGTGTCCTCGACAAAGCCGACAAAACGGTCCCGCTCGCTGCGGACCCGCGCCATGACGGCGGCACCGTCGATCTGTGGCGCAGGGTAGGTGACGCCCATCGACGCAGTATGCGCACTAACATGGGCGGCCTCGGCGGCGGCGATCAACAGTTTGGACGGCATGCATCCGACCCGCGCGCAAGTGGTGCCATAAGGCCCGTCTTCGATCAGCAGAACGTCGTCTGTGGTCTTGGTCACCTCGCGGTAGGCGCGTATGCCCGCGCTACCAGCCCCGATGATTGCGACTTTGGTTTTGAGTGTGGTCATGGTGGTCCCTTTCGTTGGGACCTAACTAATTCAGCATTAATCTCGCCGTAATGCGCCCAATGGCGAATTCATAATTTCGCAGGGTGGAATAATCTAACCATTTAACACCGGTGCTCCGCGCAGTCGGTCGCGCGCGAAATCCAGAAAACAGCGCAGTTTCGCCGTCACCCGCCGTCCTTCCTGATGGACAAGATGGACGGGCAGGCGTTCTGGTTCATGGTCTTCCAACACGGTTTGCAAGTCTCCGGTCAGCAGATCAGGTCCGATTTGATAGGACAACACACGGGTCAGGCCCCACCCCCCACGCGCCAGCGCCAGCCCCGCGCCAACACTCGACACACTTAGCCGGGGTTTGAGACGGACCGACTGGTCTTGATCCTTGCCGAACTTCCACTCGATGTTTGGCAAGACGCCGCCAATCGAAATGATCTTGTGGTTCTGCAAAGCTTGCGGCGCTTTGGGTACGCCATGGGCTTTGAGGTATGCAGGCGAAGCGCAAATGACCCGGCGCACGTGACCGACGCGCACAGCCATCAGGCCAGAGGGCGGCAGATCACCGATCCGCAATGCAACGTCGATGCCTTCCTCGACAAGGTTCACCACCCTGTCGACCGTCAACAGGTCAGCCGAGACATCTGGATAGGCATTAAGGAAATCGGCCAGAACAGGGGCCACGTGGATGCGCCCGAACTCGACCGGGGCGGTGATCCGCAAGAGCCCCGTGGGCCGCGCGGCTGTGCCCGATGCCAGATCGTCGGCAGCCTGCAGATCGGCAAGAATGTTGCGCACCTCTTCGAGATAGCTTTTCCCGACATCGGTCAGTCGCACGACCCGTGTGGTGCGGGTAAACAGCCGCGCGCCGAGGCGTTCCTCAAGCTCATTGATGCCGCGCGTGACCGAGGGCGCGCTCAAGCCCGTCGCCCTGCCGCCTCCTGCAAAGCTGCCCGCATCTGCGACAGCGTTGAAGACTTCCAGCATCTGGATTCTGTCCATGAGCGCCGTCCTTTTGTTCCATTGTACGGAATAGTGACTTTCTAGATGGCGTCATTCTTGCGGTCGGGCAAGTGAATTAGCTTGGGGTCAACACGAAAAAAAGGACCACACCCCATGACCGCCGAAGCCCCCCGCCCGCCGCTCCCGCCCTTTACCGAAGCGACCGCCCGCGAAAAGGTGCGCCTTGCCGAAGATGGCTGGAACGGGCGCAATCCTGAAAAAGTGGCACTGGCCTATACGCCGGACAGCAAGTGGCGCAACCGGGCCGAATTTCCTCAAGGCCGCAAAGAGATCGCCGAATTCCTGACCCGCAAGTGGAACAAGGAACTTGATTATCGGCTGATCAAGGAACTGTGGGCCTATACGGCCAACCGGATCGCTGTGCGCTACGCCTATGAATACCACGACGACAGCGGCAACTGGTTCCGCGCCTATGGCAACGAGAACTGGGAATTTGATGAAAACGGCCTGATGGCAAACCGTCATGCCTCGATCAACGAGGCGCCAATCGCCGAAGCCGACCGCAAGTTTCACTGGCCCCTTGGCCGCCGCCCCGACGATCACCCCGGCCTGAGCGATCTTGGCCTCTGACCCCTTTCAAAAAGGACGAATGATATGACCACCCCGATCAAACTGTACCGGAACCCCAAATCCGGCCATTGCCACCGTGTCGAACTGATGCTCGCTTTCCTTGGTCTGCCCTATGAAACCATCGACCTTGATATGGCCAATGGCGCGCACAAGGCACCGGACTATCTCAAGATCAGCCCGTTTGGTCTGGTTCCCGCAATTGACGATGGCGGCTACACGCTGGCCGACAGCAACGCGATCCTGATTTATCTGGTGCAGACCTACGCCAAGGGATCGCACTGGATGCCCGCGGAGCCCAAAGACGCCGCCGAAGTTCAGCGTTGGCTGACCGTCGCCGCCGACAACGTCTACGCAGGCCCTTGTGCCGCACGTTTGGTCAAGGTCTTTGGCACAGGCCACGACCACGGGGCTGCGGTTGCCAAGGCGCATGACCTCTTCAAGATCATGGACGCGCATCTGGCAGACCGCGACTGGCTGGCCACCGACACGATTACCATCGCTGATATCGCAGGCTACAGCTATATCGCCCACGCCCCCGAAGGCGGTGTCGATCTGGCCCCATACCCGAACGTCCGCGCATGGCTGGACCGCGTTGCGGCACAACCAAACTTTGTTGCGATGGCCTCCTCTCCGATCCCGGAACTGGCCTGAGCATCCGCGCGCCGGGGACCCTCCCACCCCGGCGCGCGCCCATATTTGCTGGAGCGATCCCAATGACCACCACTGACCTGATAAACCCTTTCCACGCGGGCGAACGCGCCGCACAGGACCGTGCGGGCATCGGCAATGTCGCCGAATGGGCAGGTGGCTTCATCCGCGATCACCTTCCCGAACAGCACCGCGCCTTTCATACTTCTCTGCCTTTTATGGTGGTGTCTGGAGGTGATACTGAAGGGCGGACTTGGATCACCGTGGTCGAAGGGCCGGACGGGTATGCCATCTCTCCTGATCCGCGCCGCGTACAATTGAATACGCAACTGGGCGCGGATGACCCGCTTGCCGCAGCCTTCAACACCGGCACTGACATTGGTGTGCTGGGGATCGAACTGGCCACTCGTCGCCGCAACCGCTTTAGCGGTCACGTCAAAGCCGCAGGTGCGGGCTATGCCATCGACATCCGCCAGACCTTTGGAAATTGCCCGCAATACATCCACGAACGCGCTTGGACACGGGTTGAGACGACGCCGGGAACGGCAAAGCACTCTGACGCGCTGACCGAAGACCAAGTCGCGCGGATTGGCGTAGCTGATACCATGTTCATCGGCTCGGGCCATCAGGGCGAAAAAGGCGCGGCGTCGAACGGTTATGACGCCTCGCATCGCGGTGGCGCGCCGGGGTTCGTGCATGTGGCGGACGCCACGCACCTGCAAATCCCCGACTATGCCGGCAACAACTTCTTCAACACCATCGGCAACCTGATCTCGGACCCGCATATCGGGCTGCTGTTCATCGACTTTGAGACTGGCGGCCTGCTGCACATCTCAGGCCGGGCAACCGTCGACTGGGACCCCAAAGGCAGCCACGACCACGACGCATGGCGGATGATCAACGTGGAGATTGACGCGGTGATTGACCGACCCGCCGCCGTTTCGCTTCGCTGGGCAAAGCAGGACCACCTGTCGCGGCGGCTGAAGCTGGCCAAGCGGGTCAAGGAAAGTGCCGACATCACGTCCTTCTACTTCACCCCCGCCGATGGCCGCCCGCTTGATCCGTTTGAGGCGGGCCAGTATCTGCCAATCGAAGTGCAAATTCCCGGCCAGAAAGGCACGTCCAAACGCAGCTATTCGCTGTCAGGTCCGCCGCAGGAGCGCCGCTTCTATCGCATCAGCGTCAAGCGCGAGGACAAGGGCCTTGTGTCCCGTTTTCTGCATGACCAATTGCGCGAAGGCAGTGTGATCGAGGCGCAAAAACCGTCGGGCGATTTTGTCATCCCCTGCTCAAACTGCCCACTGGTGCTGGTCAGCGCGGGTGTGGGGCTCACGCCGATGCTCTCCGCGCTGCATGCCTCGTCCTACCGCGACCGGCCGGTTTGGTATGTGTACGGCACACGCGGCAGCAGTGATCACGCCATGCGCCGCGAAGTAGCAGCGCTGGTGTCCGCCAACCACTATGCCGCTCAGCACATCGCCTACAGCCGTCCGGAAAAGGACGACATCGAGGGTCGCCACTACCATTCCCATGGGCGCATCACGGCGGACATGCTGATCGGCCTAAATGCCGGATCGCAAGCCCAATACATGCTCTGCGGCCCTGCCGCATTCCTTGCGGACATCCGCAACGGGCTGGAGGCACGCGGCGTCGCACCCGAGCAGATCCACTTTGAAACCTTCGGGCCAACAGGATGAGCCGCGCACACCAATTGGCGAAGGCAAAGGCGACCATTGCCCAACTGCAAAAGGCGCTTTCCGAAAAGGACACCCTGATCACGCGCCTGCGCACCGACCTTGCCGAGGCGCAAAAGCATATGCCATGGCTGAGCGAGGCCTGCGGCGATGATCTTTGGCCAGAGTGAACGCAACAGATCAGGCGTCCCAATCGCATGAAACGTAGGACAAGAAGGAAACGACAATGAGCCGACCCGAGATCGAGATCACCCAGCTTTGCAGGTTTCCGATTAAAGGGCTCAGTGCGGAGTCACTGAACACATTGGACCTGATCGCGGGGCAAGGCATCCCGGGTGACAGGCTGTTCGGATTTGCCCGCTACAACTCGGGCTTGGATCCCGCCCATCCACAACCGCTTCCCAAGGACCATTTTGTTGTCCTGCTGAAAGAAGCGGCGCTTGCCGGGCTGCAAACCCGTTTTGAGCCTACGACACAAATTCTCGAAATCACCACGCAGGGTGCCACGACCAAGTTTGCCATGAACGCCCCAGACCAGCGCATTGCAGCGGCACGGTTCCTGCATGACACGCTCAACTTGTCTGACCCGGAACCGCCGGTCTTTGTCTCCTCGGCACCGCATCGGTTTACGGATGTGTCGGTTGTCTCGCCTCAGATGATGAATGCTATTTCAGTCCTGAACCTCGCGTCAGTGCGGGAAATGGAAAAGCGCATCGGCGCAGACATTCATCCTGCCCGTTTCCGCGCCAACCTGGTGATTGATGGCCTGCCGCCTTTCGCGGAACTGGATGCTGTCGGGTCCCTGCTGTCCTTTGGCGAGGTATCTCTTCGCATTCTGTCGCGCACAAAAAGATGCGCAGCAACCGAGGTCAATCCCATCACCGCCGAACGCGACCTCAAAATCCCTTACTTGCTGCGCAAGCATCTGGCGCACACGGATATGGGGATCTATGTCGAAGTTGCTAATGGTGGGACGCTCAGTGTCGGGCAATCGGGCCATTCGTCCGTTTAAAGCAGCCCGTGGCGATTGCATATTGCTGGCTGGAGCGGTGCGTGACGGTCGCAAGCTCCGCCGACGGATATGCCTCACCTTGGCAACAAGAGCAATTTCCATAAGGCTGCCCTGCCCCCTGAAGGTCGCAAGACAGACTGGCTCAACTCAAGTTCACTGCAAACGATCGGTACTCAGCAACACCTCTTTTGGCTGTGGCCGCACAGCGCACAAAGCGGTCGTGGACATGACGACAGCGCAGGCTGACTTTGTCCGCTTAGTCGACCACCGGGTCAACAGCCGCCATAGATTCTTGGGGGGGGGTGCTGGCCGTAGCGTCGAGCCTACACCGCGTTCGGCCACAAACGGCGCCCCCTTACTGCAAACGGCGGGCCGCAAAGCCCGCCGTTATTCGTGCCGGGTCAGCCGTAGTGCGCCACCGGTGTGCCCGCGATGGCGGCCATGTTCAGCAACCCGCGCGCGGTGATCGAGGGGGTGACGATATGGGCGCGGTTGCCCATGCCCATCAGGACCGGACCGACCTCTAGCCCGCCGGATTTCATCTTGAGGATGTTGCGCGTGGCCGAGGCGGCGTCGGCGTGGCCAAAGATCAGCACGTTGGCGCTGCCCTCCATACGGTTGCCGGGGAACTGGCGTTCGCGCAGTTCCGCGTCCAGCGCGCTGTCCACGTTCATCTCACCCTCGTAGCAGAAGTCGCAGTCGCGGGCGTCGAGGATCTGCATGGCGTCGCGCAGGCGCAGCCCGCTGTCGGATTGCTGGTTGCCGAATTGCGATTGTGAGCAGAGCGCGATCTTCGGCTCGATGCCAAAGCGGCGCACGTGCCGCGCCGCGCCGATGGCGGTTTCGGCCAGTTGTTCGGCTGTCGGCTGCTGGTGGACGTGGGTGTCGGCAATGAACAGCGGCCCGTCTTCGAGGATCATCAGCGAGAGCGCCGCCTGCGGGTGGTGTTTGGCGTCACCCAGCACCTGACGGATGTAGTTCAGGTGCCAGAGATATTCGCCGAAGGTGCCGCAGATCAGGCTGTCGGCCTCTTCGCGGTGGACCATGATCGCGCCGATGGCGGTGGTGTTGGTGCGCATGATCGCGCGGGCCAGATCGGGGGTCACACCTCGCCGCGCCATGATCTCATGGTAGCTGCTCCAGTAGTCGCGGTAGCGCGGATCGTTCTCCGGGTTGACGATGTTGAAGTCGCGGTCGGGGCGGATTTCCAGCCCCATACGCTCACACCGGGTGGCGATGACGTCGGGGCGGCCAATCAGGATCGGCTGTTCGGTGGTTTCCTCAAGGATCGCCTGTGCGGCGCGCAGCACGCGCTCATCCTCTCCCTCGGCAAAGACGATCTTGCGCGAGGCGGTGGCGGCGGCCTGAAACACCGGGCGCATCAGCAGCGCGGATTTGTAGACCGAGGCGTCGAGCTTTTGCTTGTAGGCTTGCAGGTCGTCCAGCGGGCGCAGGGCGACGCCAGACTCCATCGCGGCGCGGGCCACGGCGGAGGACACGATGCCCGACAGGCGCGGGTCAAAGGGTTTGGGGATCAGGTAATCAGCCCCAAAGGTCAGGTGCTCGCCGCGATAGGCGGCGGCGGCCTCGGCGCTGGTGGTGGCGCGGGCAAGGGCGGCGATGCCCTCAACGCAGGCGACCTGCATGGCGTCGTTGATCTCTGTCGCGCCCACGTCCAGCGCGCCCCGGAAGATGAAGGGGAAACACAGGACGTTGTTGACCTGATTGGGGAAGTCGCTGCGCCCGGTGGCGATGATCGCGTCCGGCGCGGCCTCGCGGGCAAGGTCCGGCATGATTTCCGGCGTCGGGTTGGCCAGCGCAAAGATGATCGGACGGGTCGCCATGCGGCTGACCTGTTCGGGTTTCAGCACGCCGGGACCGGAGAGGCCAAGGAAGAGGTCCGCGCCCTCGATCACATCGTTTAGCGTGCGCAGGTCGGATTTCTGCGCAAAGGCGGCCTTTTGCGGGTTCATGTCCTCGGCCCGGCCCTCAAAGACCAGTCCGTGAATGTCGCAGAGCCAGATGTTTTCGCGTTTCACGCCCAGCTTCAGCAGCATGTTGAGGCAGGCGATGCCGGCGGCGCCCCCGCCGGTGCTGACCACCTTGATATCGCCCCAGTCCTTGCCCGCCACATGCAGCGCGTTGGTGGCCGCCGCGCCGACGACGATAGCAGTGCCGTGCTGGTCGTCGTGGAAGACCGGAATGTTCATCCGCTCGCGGCAGATTTTTTCCACGATAAAGCAATCGGGGGCCTTGATGTCCTCAAGGTTGATGGCGCCAAAGGTGGGTTCCAGCGCGCAGACGATCTCGGCCAGTTTTTCGGGGTCGGGTTCGTTCACCTCGATGTCGAAACAGTCGATGTTGGCGAATTTCTTGAACAGGACGGCCTTGCCCTCCATCACCGGTTTGGAGGCCAATGCGCCGATGTTGCCAAGGCCCAGAACGGCAGTGCCGTTTGTCACCACGGCCACGAGGTTGCCCTTGGTGGTGTAGCGCGCGGCGTTGGCCGGGTCGGCCTTGATTTCCAGGCAGGCCTCGGCGACGCCGGGGGAATAGGCGCGGCTGAGATCGCGGCCATTGGCCAGCGGCTTGGTCGCGCGGATCTCCAGCTTACCGGGGCGCGGGTTCTCATGGTAGAACAGGGCCGCCTGGCGCAGCGATTCATTGGTGGTGTCGGTCATAAAGAGCCCCTCCCGAAGAGTTTGTTTAATGCTAAACGACCCCGGTCTCCCACGGCAAGAGTCGCGCGTCCGATAGCAGTTTCAGGATGCGATTGAAAACGAAATCCCGAGGCCCGTCCCGGCGGTTCGTCGCTGTTTCGCGCTAACATTCGACCCTCTCCGCCCCTTGCATTCCGCAGGCCGCCTCCGCAACATGGGGCGCGTTCATCGAGAAAGCCCCACCCCATGTCCAATTCCCCTTCCGAATTTGCCGAGCTTGCCGCTGCCGCCCGCGCGGTGCGCGAGAACGCCTATGTACCCTATTCGCATTTCAAGGTCGGCGCAGCCCTGCGCGCGCCCTCTGGTGCGGTTTACGTCGGCTGCAACGTGGAAAACGTCGCCTACCCCGAGGGCACCTGCGCCGAGGCCGGGGCCATCGCGGCGATGGTCGCGGCGGGCGAGACAGAGATTGTCGCCGCCTATGTCATCGCTGACAGCGCGCATCCCGTGCCGCCCTGCGGCGGGTGCCGGCAAAAGCTGTTTGAATTTGCGCGGGGCGATGTGGAGGTAACGATGGCAACCGTTGATGGCGGTGAGGAAACCGTGACGGTGGCGGATCTGCTCCCCGGTGCCTTTGGAAGTTCGCACATGGATCGCACCTGATGGACGCGCGCGGAATCATCGGAGAGCTGCGCCGTGGCGAAGAACCCGCGCCGAAGGAACTGGCGTGGTTTGCGCAAGGGTTGGCCGATGGCACGGTGAGCGCGGCACAGGCCGGGGCCTTTGCCATGGGCGTTTGTCTGCGCGGGTTGTCAGAGGCGGGGCGCGTGGCGTTGACGCTGGCGATGCGGGATTCGGGCCGGGTGCTGGACTGGGACATGGACGCGCCGGTGGTGGACAAGCATTCCACCGGAGGTGTGGGCGATTGCGCCTCTTTGGTGCTGGCCCCGGCCTTGGCGGCCTGCGGGGTCTACGTGCCGATGATCTCTGGCCGGGGGCTGGGCCACACCGGCGGCACATTGGACAAGCTGGAGGCGATCCCCGGCTATTCGGTTGGGGTGGATGAGGCTTTGCTGCGGCATGTGGTGGCGGATGTGGGCTGCGCCATCGTCAGTGCCTCTGCCGATATCGCCCCTGCGGACAAGCGGCTGTATGCGGTGCGCGACGTGACCGGCACGGTCGAGAGCCTTGATCTGATCACCGCGTCGATCCTGTCCAAGAAACTGGCCGCCGGGCTGCAATCGCTGGTGCTGGACGTCAAGACCGGCTCTGGCGCGTTTATGAAAACGGTCGAGGAGTCGCGGGCCTTGGCGCAGGCGCTGGTGAGCACGGCAAACGCTGCCGGGTGTCCCACGACCGCGCTGATCACCGATATGACGCAGCCGCTGGCCCCGGCACTGGGCAACGCGCTGGAGGTCGATGTCTCGATGGCGGTGCTGACCGGGCAGGCCAAGGGGCCGCTGCTGGATCTGAGTATTGCGCTGGGGGCGGAACTGCTGGCGACGGCGGGGATTGCCGATGGTGAGGCCAAGCTGACAAAGGCGATCACCTCTGGCGCGGCGGCCGAGCGGTTCGGCAAGATGGTTTATACGCTGGGCGGGCCGCTGTCCTTTGTCGACGACTGGCGGCGGTTCCTGCCGGAGGCGACGGTCATCCTTGAGGTCCCCGCGCTGGAAGATGGTTATGTGGTGCAGATCGAAGGCGAGGCTTTGGGGTTGGCCGTGATCGACCTTGGCGGCGGGCGGCGGGTCGAGACCGATGTGGTGGACCCGGCGGTGGGCTTTTCCGACGTGGTGCGACTGGGCGACAAGGTGGTCAAGGGCCAGCCCTTGCTGCGGGTCCATGCGGCGCGTGAGGAACAGGCCGCCGCTGCCGCGCAGGCGGTGCTGGGCGCAATCAGGATCGGTGACAAAGCCCCGTCGAATGTGCCCTTGGTTCTGGAAAGGATCAGCTGATGCGCGCTTTTCTGGTGGTGATGGATTCGGTCGGGATTGGCGGCGCGCCGGATGCGGCGCGCTTTTTCAACGATGGGGTGCCGGACACGGGGGCCGACACACTGGGCCATATCTTTGACGCCTGCGCGCGGGGGGAGGCCGAAGACGGCCGCAGCGGGCCATTGCACCTGCCGACACTCGACGGGCTGGGCCTGTATCACGCCGCCGACTTTGCCACTGGCGGAGCGCGCGGCGGTGGAACGGCGACCACCGGCCTGTGGGGCGCGGCAACGGAGGTGTCCAAAGGCAAGGATACGCCCTCGGGCCATTGGGAACTGGCCGGGCTGCCGGTGCCGTGGGACTGGCACTATTTCCCGAACACCACCCCTGCCTTTCCCGAGGAGGTGACCGCCGAGGTCTGCCGGATTGCCGGTGTCGACGGTATTCTTGCCAATTGCCACGGCTCCGGCACCGTGATGCTGGACAAATACGGAGCAGAGCATGTCCGTACCGGCCAGCCGATTTGCTATACCTCTGCGGACAGCGTGTTCCAGATCGCCGCGCATGAGGAGCACTTTGGCCTGCAACGCCTGCTGGATCTGTGTGAGACGCTGGCCCCCACCCTGCACGCGATGAAGGTGGGCCGTGTAATCGCGCGCCCCTTTGTGGGGACGCCGGGGCATTTCACCCGCACCGGCAACCGGCATGACTATGCCATCCAGCCGCCCGATCCCGTGCTGACCAACTGGGTGCAGGACGCCGGTCGCCGGGTCTATGCGGTGGGCAAGATCGGTGACATCTTTTCCATGACGGGCATCGACGAGGTGCGCAAAGGCGATGATGCCACGCTGATGGGGCATCTGTCCGACCTGATCGACGAGGCCGCGGCCGGCAGCCTGACTTTTGCCAATTTTGTCGAGTTCGACAGCCTCTATGGCCATCGCCGCAATGTGTCGGGCTATGCCCGGCATCTGGAATGGTTCGACGCGCAACTGGCGGCGCTGCTGCCGCGCCTGCGCGAAGACGACATGCTGGTGCTGACCGCCGACCACGGCAATGACCCGACATGGATCGGCACCGACCACACCCGCGAACGGGTGCCCGTGTTGGTCGCGGGCAAAGGCGCGGGCAGTCTGGGGCGGATTGCGTTTACCGATGTCGCCGCCTCGATCGCTGCGCATCTTGAGGTGCCCGCGCAGGGCCCCGGAAGGAGTTTCCTGTGATAGACCGCGACCCGATCACTGACGAAGAAGAACTGCACCGCATCGCCAACCTGCCCAAGGTCGAATTGCATCTGCATTTCGAAGGCGCGGCGCCGCCTGCCTTTATCCGCGGTTTGGCGAAGGAAAAGCATGTCGATATCAGCGGGATCTTCAAAGAAGACGGCTCATACGCCTACCGCGATTTCTGGCACTTCCTTGAGGTCTATGAGGCAGCGACGTCGGTTCTGAAAACGCCCGAGGATTTTGCCCGTCTCTGCACGGCCCTGCTGGAGGAAAGCGCGCGCAACGGGGTGGTCTATAGTGAGACCTTCCTGAGCCCCGATTTCTGTGGCGGCGGCGATGTGACGGCGTGGCGTGAATACCTGCACGCGATCCGCGAGGCGGCGGATGCGGCAGAGCGCGACATGGGCATCACCCTGCGCGGCATCGTCACCCCGATCCGCCATTTTGGCCCGGAAAAGGCCAAGCGCGCCGCGCGCTGCGCCGCCGAGACGGCGGGTGACTGGATTGTCGGCCTTGGCATGGGCGGCGACGAAAAGCAGGGCCGCCAGCGCGACTTTGCCTATAGTTTCGACATGGCGCGCGAGGCCGGTCTGCGGCTGACCAGCCATGCGGGCGAATGGCAGGGACCGTCAGAGGTGCGCGAGGCGGTTGAGGATCTGGGCGTCGAACGCATCGGCCACGGGGTCCGCGCCATCGGCGATCTGGCGGTGGTCGACATGCTGATAGAGCGCGAGATCACGCTGGAGGTCTGCCCCGGCTCCAACGTCTTTCTGGGGGTGTTCCCCTCGTTGAAAGAACATCCGATCGAGCGGCTGCGCGAACGGGGTGTCAAGGTGACGGTGTCCACGGATGACCCGCCGTTCTTTCACACCACCATGACGGATGAGTACCTTGGCCTTGCCAAGGCGCACCGTTGGGACGAAGAGGTGTTCGCAAAGATCAACCGCACCGCCCTCGACGCCGCGTTCTGCGATGTGGCCACGCGTGAGGCGGTCCTGAAAAAACTGGAGCCCCGCACATGAGCCAGCACCTGACCGTCGTCGATCACCCCCTTGTCCAGCACAAGCTGACCCTGATGCGGGAAAAGGACACCTCGACCGCGAGTTTCCGGCGGCTGCTGCGGGAAATCAGCTTGCTCTTGGCCTATGAGGTCACGCGCGAGATGCAGATGACCACCAAGCGCATTGAAACGCCGCTGTGTGAGATGGACGCCCCGGTGATCGAGGGCAAAAAGCTGGCGCTGGTGTCGATCCTGCGGGCGGGCAACGGGCTGATGGATGGCATTCTGGAACTGATCCCGGCGGCGCGCGTCGGCTTTATCGGGTTGTACCGGGACGAGGCGACGCTGAAGCCGGTTCAGTATTACAACAAGCTGCCGGAGCAGATGGGCGACCGTCTGACCATCGTGGTCGACCCGATGCTGGCCACCGGGAATTCGTCGGCCGCCGCGATTGATCTGGTCAAGGCTTCCGGTGCCAAGGACATTCGGTTCCTGTGCCTGCTGGCCGCGCCCGAAGGCGTCGCGCGGATGGAAGAGGCGCACCCGGATGTTCCGGTCATCACCGCGTCGCTGGATGAGCGTCTGAACGAAAAGGGCTACATCGTTCCGGGGCTGGGCGATGCAGGCGACCGGATGTTCGGCACCAAATAAGGGGGATGGGGGCGGTCGCGATGCCACCCATAGCGCGTGTGTTTCGCGGCCCGCGACAATCCTGGGTATATGACCCGATTTTCCGCGACCCCGGTTGTGGACATCTCAAAGCCGTTAACAATTTCAAGGCTTTACAGGACGCTTTGTGAAGGGGTATTCTATAGGCCACATCTGTGGGGGCAGACATGACCTTGAAAACGTTCTCTTTTTTTGCACTACTGGTTTCCGGATTCGGAATTTCTTCTCTGCCAGTGGACGCGCAATCCTCGGCCCGGGATGTCCCGGTCAACTTTCCACCGGCGTCTTATACTGGCAGTCAGTTCGTCGATAACCGCGGCTGCGTCTATGTGCGCGCGGGCTTTGACGGGGCGGTGACATGGGTGCCGCGGGTGTCGCGCCAGCGCCAGCAGCTGTGCGGTCAGACGCCGACCTTTGGCACCAAAACCGTCGCCGCACCTGCCGCGCCGGTGCCGACCACAACCAAACCTGTGCAGATCACCACAACGCCGCCGGTCAAGACAGTCGCACCCGCGCGGGTTCAGGTGACCACCACCGCACCCGCGCCCAAGAAGACGGTCAAGCGCACCGTGGTGCGCGCGTCCAAACCCGTCACCGCGCAAACCCCGCGCGTTGTGCGCCGGGTGCCCGTCGCCGCCGCGCCGGTGGCGAAAGCCCCGGTCAAGGTGGTGCCCAAAAGGGTGGTGCAGGGCGGGTATGCCTGCGTCAACGGTGAGACGTTCCGCGTTGTGAACGGCATGAAGCTGCGCGCAAGCTGCGGCCCGCAGACCGCGCCGCATGCCACCGTCATTCGCCGTGGCGAAGCGCCCGCTCCGGGCAAGAACGTCTATTACAACAAGAACAGCTGGGAGGGCAGCAGCCTGAACCTGCCGCCCGAGACGCGCATCGTGCCGAAACACGTGCTGGAACAGCATGATCCGCAGGTGGCCTACGTGCCCGAGGGGTTTAGCCCGGCATGGAAAGACGACCGGCTGAACTCTTACCGCGCATGGCAGACCGTGAAGGGGCATCAGGACACCCAGCAGGTCTGGACCAACACCGTGCCGCGCAAGCTGGTCACGCAGGTCCGCAGGCATGAGGTCAAGCCGCCGGTGGTCGTGGGTCATTCAAAATCGCCGCTGCCGCTGACGCCGGTTGTGACAACACGTGGCCATGCGCCCAAGGCCGTGAGCCAACCCAAGGTCGCAACTGGCCGCTGGATCGAGATCGGCGCCTTTACCACAGCCGACAAGGCGCGCACCGCCGCGCATCGGCTGCAATCGGCGGGTCTGACGGTCCGCATGGGCAGCCACAAGAACCTGTCGCTGCTGCGGGTCGGACCCTATGCCTCGCATGATCAGTTGAAGATGGCGCTTCGCCGGGTCCACATCACCGGCTATACGCAGGCCTATATCCGCTAAGGACAACGCCCCCGAAACAGCCCCGCCCGTGCGCCCCCGCGTGCGGGCGTTCTGCTATCCGCTGCAGATGCCTTGCAGGCGGACCCAATCGGCATCGGTCAGGACCTGACGGCTGTCCTGACCGCTGCGCGGGTCTGCCTCTATCAGCGCCAGCGTGCGCTCTCCGGTGATGTCCAGCGCATAGGCAAAGGGCGTGCTGCGGATCTCGGCCCGGGCAAAGGCGGCGATCAGCGCGTCGGAGGCAGGCAGGTCCGGCTCTATCGCCATCAGGTGTTCGGCATAGGCCGCCAGCGCGCTGTCAGGCAATGCGCCGGTCGTCAGCAGGCGCAGGCTGGCCACCAACCCCGCATGATCCAGCAGCGCAGCGAGCGGATCGGTTTCCCCGGCGCGCACGGTTTCCGATAGCACAAACCCGGCGGCGACGTCGGGATCCTCGTAATCCTCGACCACGGTGCGGCTGAGCAGGACGATCCTGCCCGGCAGATGTGCGCTGCGCCGGGCACCACCCGACAGGACGACAACGCGCCCGCCGCCCTCTAGCAGCCGCGCGGAAAACCGGTCCAGCGGGCCGCGCGCGTCCCGTGATGCGCAGGGTTTGCCCGCAACCCGTTCGATGTGGCGCAGAAGATGCCCGCCGATCTCTGTCCGCTTGACCGGCGGCACCACCGTCACCGCATAGCGTTCCAGTGCGTCCGGCAACCAAAAGACCGCGCCCGCGACCAGCGCCGCGAACAGCCCGCCGGTCAGCAGAAACCGCAGCTTTCCGGGGCGGGGGCGGCGGCGGTCGATCGCCCGCAACAGCCGGTCCACGCCTTCGATCATCTGAGCTTCTGAACCCGCCAGTTCCAGCGTCTCACCCGGTGCGTTGTCGGGGTGATAGATCGCCGGAATCTCCTTGCCGTTGGCGCGGTTGACCGCTCCCAAGGACCAATGCGCCAGCGCGGTGCCGTTGATGTCCGACAGGGTCAGCGTCGCCTCTCCCAGCGACACGATCACCTCGCGGCGCTGTTCCTCCGGCGAGGCCCGCCAGAGGCCGGTCGCTTCGAGACGTGCGAACTGTTTCAGGGCGGTCATCGGGGGCTGCTCTGCCTCACATTTTGGCAACGCTATCATGCGGGGCAGGGCGGGGCAATCTAGCGTACAAGCACCGCGTCAGCTGACGATGCTGATGTTGTAGGTGGAAAAAGCGCGGTCCCGAACCGGGATCAGCGCCTGATATTCCTGACTTTCGAACAATGCGTGTACGGCAGCAATATCCGGGTATTCAACCACCATGATGGTTTCCGCAACTTTTTTCCCGACCACCACGTCACCGACCGGAAACTGCTGAGAAAGTTGGCCTCCGACCTTTTCGAGTAGTGGCATGGCGGCGCTGATGTAGGTCTGGTAATCGTCATCATGGTCGGGGTTTACCGTCAGACAGGCAATGACATAGACGCTCATAGCGACTCCCAAGAGGGCGGTTACGCTTTTACTGTAAATATGCAGCCAAGAGCCGTTACAAAAAGCCTAATTCACAGTCACCAAAAGTCACGTTGCAATCGAGGCGCACCGCTGGATTTGGGTGGATCGGACTGTCACTCCAGCCGTTTGGCCTGTTCGCGCAGGGCGAATTTCTGGATTTTGCCGGTCGAGGTCTTGGGCAGTTCCTGAAAGACCACCTTTTTGGGGGTCTTGAACCCGGCCAGCCTTTCACGGGCAAAGGCGATCATCTCGGCTTCTGTCGCCTCATGCCCGTCCTTGAGTTCGACAAAGGCGCAAGGCACCTCTCCCCATTTCTCATCCGGCTTGGCGACCACCGCACAGAGCAGCACCGCATCGTGGCCCATCAGGCAGCTTTCGACCTCGACCGATGAGATGTTCTCACCGCCCGAGATGATGATGTCCTTGGCGCGGTCGGCGATCTGGACGTAGCCGTCGGGATGCTGGACCGCGATGTCGCCAGAGTGGAAATAGCCGCGCGCAAACGCCTCTGTCGTGGCCTTGGGGTTCTTGTAATATCCTTTCATGACGCCGTTGCCACGGAACATGATTTCGCCCTTGGTGTCGCTGTCGCGGGGGATGTCATGGCCTTCTTCGTCATGCACGGCGACCTCTTCCATAAAGGGCATGGCCACGCCCTGACGGGCCTTGATCGCGGCGCGGGCGTCGCCCTGAAGCGGCTCCCACTCGGGTTTCCATGTGCATTCGGTGGCGGGGCCGTAGACCTCTGTCAGGCCGTAGACCTGCGTCACGTTAAAGCCCATCGGTTCGATTTTCGCCAGCGTCGCCGGGGCCGGGGGCGCGCCTGCGGTGAACACCTCGACCACATGGCCGAAGTCGCGTTTCTGGTCGGCGGGGGCGTTCACCAGCATGTTCAGGACGATGGGCGCGCCGCCAAAATGGGTTGCGCCCTCATCGGCGATGGCGTCAAAGATGGCGGGCGCGGTGATGTCGCGGCAGCAGACAATCGTGCCGCCCAGCGCGGGCATCATCCACGTGTGGCACCAGCCGTTGCAGTGAAACAGCGGCACGATGGTCAGGTATTTGGGGTGCAGCACCATGCGCCAGCTGACGATCTGGCCCATGGCGTTCAGGTAGGCGCCACGGTGGTGATAGACGACACCCTTTGGCCGCCCGGTGGTGCCGGAGGTGTAGTTGAGTGCGATGCTTTCCCACTCATCCTCTGGCATGATCCAGGGGAAATCGGGGTCGCCGGTTTCAAGGAATGCCTCGTAGTTGGTGTAATGGCCATGGGCGTGGACGCCTGCGTGATCGTCGGCGACCTCGACCACCATCGGCGGTTCCCCCTCCATCAGGTCCAGCGCCTCTGCCAGCACGGGCAGGAACTGCGGATCGCAGAGCACGAGTTTCGCGCCGCCGTGGTCTAGGATATAGGCGACGGTGGTCACATCCAGACGGGTGTTGATCGCGTTCAGGATCGCGCCGCAGGCGGGCACGGCGAAATGCGCCTCTGCGTGGGCCGGGATGTTGGGCAGGATCGTGGCGACCACGTCGCCGGGCATCACACCCGACCGCGCGAGGGCCGAGGCCAGCCGCGTCACCCGTTCGATGTATTGGGCGTAAGTCTTGCGGTGCGGGCCGTAGACCACGGCCAGATGATCGGGCCAGATCCCGGCGGCGCGGCGCAGAAAGCTGAGCGGTGTCAGGGGCGTGTAATTCGCTGTTGTCTTGCCCAGTCCGGTTTCGTCTGCCAGCCAGCCCATGAGGTCCTCCCTTTCCGCGTGTTGCGGCGACTATGCGCAAGAGTATTGCGCAAGAAAAGCCCTGTAAGAGGGTTTCATTTCGCCGCATGCCGCGGCTAACCTGTGGGCATGATCCTGTCCCCCGGTCGCCGTTTCATCTTTGTCCATATCCCCAAGACCGGCGGCACCTCGATGGCGCTGGCGCTGGAGGCGCGGGCGCATCGCGACGACATCCCCATCGGCGACACCCCCAAGGCGCAACGCCGTCGCGCGCGGGCCAAGCGGCTGGCGGAGACGGCGCGGGGGCGGATCTGGAAACACGCGACGCTGGCGGATCTGGACGGGGCGCTGACCCCGGATGAGATTGGCGCGCTGTTCTGTTTCTGCCTTGTGCGCAATCCGTGGGACCGGCTGGTCAGCTATTACCACTGGCTGCGCGATCAGGGGTTTGACCACCCCGCCGTATCCCATGCCAAGGCGTATGATTTTGCCGGGTTCCTGCGGCATCCGCACACGCAGGCCACGCTGCGCGCATGGCCTTATGCGCGCTACATGCGCGATGCGGCGGGCCATGAACACGGGCATTTCCTGCGACTGGAGCATCTGGATCAGGACATCGCGCCGCTGGTGGATCATTTGGGCTTTGCCCCGGATCTGCCACATGAAAACAGATCGCAGCGGGCAGCGGATTACCGGGGGTATTACGATCCCGAGACACAGGAGATCGTCGCCGAGACCTGCGCCGAGGATATCGCGCGGTTCGGCTATGCCTTTTGACCGATTCGAATTGGCAGGCGCGGAGGCGCGGCCTTGGGGCAGGGGATCGCAGACCGAAAAGACCGACCGGCCCCGCCGCAAGGCAGACCCGGCCGGGTCGGGCGAGGGTTACGGGCAGACGCCGCCGATATTGAGGTACTTGCCATAAACCCAGCCATTGGGGTTGGCGGCCCCCCAAAGCGGGTTCTGGCAGCGTCCCGTCATACACTGCACCTGATACCAGCCGCCGGATCGGTTCCAGACGGCGATCTCATCACCCAGATACAGCTCTCCGATCTGCTGGTAGTTGGAACTCGGTCCCGTGCGGACGGCCAGAAACCCGTTCCCGGAATAGTGGTTGTATTGGCTGATCGGGCGCACGCCGACCACCCAGCCGGTACAATCCCCGGCCTGAACCTGTGGGGCGGCGACGGCCAATAGGGCGGCGGCGGCGAGGGCCTGAATGCGTGTCATGTCTCTCTCCCTTGTCGAGCTTCGCGCGCCGGTCCCGGATCGGGTCTGGGCGCGAAATGAGATTCGCATTCAACATGGCGCATGTCTTTGACATGGGTCAGCCAAGCACCCGGACAAAGGCGCGTGGGCTTCGGTGTCTTCTCTGTTCAAACACTCAAACCTGCGGCGCTGGCATCACGGGAAATGCCCAAGGTCTGCGACTGACGGGTCTGCAAGTTATTGATTTTAAGCGATGGTTTTACCGGATTGGTTCGAACCGGGCATCGGTCATCTGGCAGTCGCGCACCACGTCGCGCCCGCAGGGCACCGGGTCCAGATCCCGCGACAGGCAAATCCGCACCTCTTGGATGTGGCCCTCCTTGCAGGTGATCGTGATCATGTCCGGTTCCAGCGTCGGGTTTGCCTTGATGAAGGCCTCTTCGACCAGTTCGGCGGGCAATGTGACCGTCTTGTCCAGCTTGCGAAAGACATCCGGGCGCGTGACCGCGCCGTAGGCGTTCCGCGACAGGGCGTAGTATTGGCGCGCCGACAGGCCCGAGCAGACCCCGTGTTTCTTCCACTGGTGCCAGGCCAACCCGCCGGACCCCATGATGTCCTCCATCTCGGCGGTCATCCGCCGCGAGGGGGCGCGTTCGGTGGTGTTGCAGAAGGCCGGCCAGCCGCGATGGTACTGCGGCCAGAGCCCGTGCAACAGCCATCCGGCATCGGTTTCGCATTGTTCGGCATCGCGGGCGTCGCCCTCCAGCGCGCACCAGTTCGGCGACCAGCTAAGGGCCATGACATAATAGTCAAACTCTCCGGCGCGCTCGCCATCGGCGCGCAACATTCCCCCGATTAGACCGGCTCCCAGCACTAGAACACTCAGCAAACGCATTTTTACTTCCCCTTTGGACACGGCGTCACTATATAGGCGCCGAGTTCCCCGACAACGGTAACCCGCTCCGCCCGCCGGAGCCGCCCTTGGCCCCGACTGGCCCTGGGTCTGGCAAGAGGCATGGACGCGGGTCCCGCAAGACCAAGGAGATGATGACGAGATGTCCAAGCTGCTGCACCCCAAGGCGACCGCCGTCTGGCTGGTGGACAACACCACGCTGACCTTCAAGCAGATCGCCGATTTCACCGAATTCCACGAGCTGGAAATTCAGGGCATCGCCGATGGCGATGTGGCGGTCGGGGTCAAGGGCTTTGACCCGATCACCAACAACCAGCTGGATCAGGCCGAGATCGACAAGGCCGAGAAGGACTCGTTGTACCGGCTGAAGGTCAAGCACAACCCGGCTGCACGCGACGAGGACAAGCGGCGCGGCCCGCGTTATACCCCGTTGTCCAAACGTCAGGACCGCCCCAACGCGATCCTCTGGCTGGTGAAGTTTCACCCGGAACTGGCTGACAGCCAGATTGCCAAGCTGGTCGGGACCACCAAGCCGACGATCCAGACCATCCGTGAGCGCACGCACTGGAACATTCAGGCGATGCAGCCGATTGATCCGGTCGCTCTGGGCCTGTGCAAACAGTCCGAACTGGATGCGGCCGTGGCCAAGGCGGCCAAGGCGATGCAAGCGGTGATGACCGACGATGAACGGCGCAAGCTGGTCTCGACCGAGCAGAGCCTTGGGATGGAGCCGGAGCCGCGCCTGCCGTCCGCGATCGAGGGGCTGGAAACCTTCAGCTTGTCCGATCCGCGCGGTGACGATGACGACGAAGAAGACCGCCGCAGCGACAGCGAGTTTCTGGACGCCGACAGCTTTTTCAACCTGCCCGAAGGCGGCAAGGACGACGAAGACGAGGACGACGACAAGAAAAGCTGATCCGCGCTGCGAGGCGGTGCGCCGCTATCGAAGGCGGCGGTCGCCATCATGTTCTCCTGTCGGATCTGGGGCCGGATGTGTGGCTCAGGTCGGCGGAGCGGGTCGCGATCAGATCATGTCATTGACAAACGCCCCTGCGGAAATCTGCGGGGGCGTTTCTTTTAGGGTCTGCGGGAATTTGCGGCCACTGTCGCGCAAGGCAACGTCCGCTCTTGCAATGGACATTTGAGATCCTGCGTGCCATTCAAACAGCATGAGAAACCACGTTCAGTTCACCGGCGTTTGCCGCCTAATTCGAATTACTGTCCCGGTCTGAAACCGGGCCGGGAAATTCGTCTCTGAACGTCATTCACGTAAATTACGCCGAACACTGGGTTACTCATGTCCTCAACGCTGCCTGTCTTGCACTTGATGTGCGGAAAAATCGCATCCGGAAAGTCCACGTTATCCGCCGAACTCGGTCGCGCTGGCGACACGATTGTTATGGCCGAAGACGAATGGCTGAACGCTTTGTATGCAGATCAGTTATCAACGATTCCAGACTATATCCGGTGTACATCCAGGCTGCGGAGCGTCGTGGGGCCGCATGTGGCGTCCTTGCTCAATGCGGGAATTTCGGTGGTACTGGATTTTCAGGCGAACACCCTTGAAGCGCGCCAATGGATGCGAGGCATCTTGGAGCAGACAAACGCGCGGCACGTCCTTCACGTGCTGGATGTGCCGGATGATGTCTGTCTGGCCAGATTGCATGAACGCAACGCGGCAGGGGATCATCCGTTTGCCGCGACGGAACAGCAGTTCCGCCAGATTTCCAAGCATTTTGTCGCCCCGACCGCGGCAGAGGGGTTCAACATCGTGGTGCATGACAGCGTCACATAGCCCGTGCGGCGCGGCTGGGCGGTGTCGACCCAGCCGGTGACGCATTGGCCTGTTGGAATTTGCAGGTTCAGAACGCCATGCCCAGACGCAGGCCCCAAAGGGTCTCTCCCTCGGCATCGCGCGACAGTTCCACCCGGCCTTTCAGCCCGCCGTCGCCGGTGACAAAGCTGGTGCCCAGCGACAGCGCGCCGCCACCGCTGACGTCCGCCGGGTCAAAGCTGGTGCTGATGCCGCCGACGGAAAAGGTGATGTCGTCCGGCGTGCCGCCAAAGGCCGACAGTGCAAGGTAAGGCCGGATGGACGCGCCGTTGCGTTCCATCGGGACGCCCATTTCCAATCGCAGCGCAGAGCTTGTCGTGGTGCGTTCGGACACACGCCCGCCGGGGACGCCGGTGATCGGGTGGCTTTCGGTTGTGTGGCGCACAAAGTCGCCCTGAACCACCAGATCCACGCCGTAGTTCGCTGTCGGGTTTTGCCAGAGCAGGCTGCCGCCCCGCAGGCTGAGGCCCAATAGCTGGCCGTCAAAGTCCGCAGCCCCCGTTAGCGCCACCGGGCTTTCGATCTTATTGTGGGTTCGCCCGGCATACAGGGCGGCGTCATAGCTAAAGCGCCCGCGCTCACCGCTGAGGCCAAGGCCGATGAAATAGGACCGGATGCGGGTCTGCGTCACGCCATCGTCCAGATCGCTTTGCCCCTGCGCATAGCCGATGAAGGGCGCCAGGCCGTGCCAGCCCAGTCCATAGCCGATCGACAGGCCACGGGTTGCGTAATCGGCCCCCTGCGCGCTGTCCGGCGCAATGGTGCCGCCGTTGGCATAGGTGCCCAGCCACGGGCCGCGGTCGGTTTGGAAATCCAGCACGGTGCCGCCAACGCCCATGCCGATCTCACGCGACAGCCGGTCGGGTGAGGAAATCGGCGCTTCGTCGATGGGCGCGGCTTGGGCGCTGAGGGACGCAAGGCTGACAAGCAGGGCGGCAAGGGCAAGCGGGGATGTCCGGGGCATGGCTCAATTCCATCAGGGAAAGATGCGCGTCAGGTAGGAATGCCCCAACGGTTAAACCAGAACCCGCCTTCCACAAATGCCGAAATGCGGCAGGGTGGCAACGGTTCAGAGCGGTTTGCGGGCGTTCAGCGCGGCGGTGATGGTGCCATCGTCGAGGTAGTCCAGTTCGCCGCCAATCGGCACGCCCTGTGCCAGCGAACTGAGCGTGATGCCCAGCGGCTCCAACTGATCGGCGATGTAATGCGCGGTGGTCTGACCGTCGATGGTGGCGTTTAACGCAAGGATGACCTCTGTCACGTTCTCAGCCCCGATGCGGCGCATCAGTTGCGGGATGCGCAGGTCCTCGGGGCCGACGCCGTCCAATGCCGACAGCGTGCCGCCCAGCACGTGATAGCGTCCCTTGAAGGTGCCGCTGCGTTCCATCGCCCACAGGTCGGCAACCTCTTCGACCACACAAAGCAGCCCGTTGGCGCGGGCCTCGTTGGCGCAGATCGTGCAGATGTCGGAGGTGCCGACATTTCCGCAGTTCAGGCATTCGCGGGCGCTGCGGGCGACTTCTGTCATCGCCTCGGCCAAGGGAGCCAGCAGCAGCGCGCGTTTGCGGATCAGGTACAAAACCGCGCGGCGAGCAGAGCGCGGCCCAAGGCCGGGCAGCCGCGCCATGAGGTCGATCAGCGTTTCGATGGGGTTGGAATTGCGGATCATGTCAGGGGGCCTCGCCGGGCAGGGGGACGCGGGTGACAATGAACCCCTCGGCGCGCAGCAGTTCGATCATGCCCTTGTCGCCGGGCAGGTGAAAGTTGCCGACAGCGACAAACAGGTCGCCTTGCGTCAGCGTATCGCGCGCGGCGGTCACAAAATCGGCGTTGCGTTCATCGACAAGGTAGTCGGTCATCCGGTCGTATAACGCGGGGCCCTCATTGCCCAGTGCGGCGCTGACTTGCGCATGGTCCCAGACCATCATCATCCCGACGCGGCCTTCGCTATACAGGCCAAGGGCGGTCGCGCGCGCCTCTGGCGTGGCGCCGGGGGCAAGGTAGATGGCATAGGTGCCGATGATCGCGCGGGCCAGATCCTCATTGCCGGGGGTGTTCAGCTTTTGCGATAGGCGGTCGCTGTCTTCCAGTGGCAGGATCGGGATGCCCTCGATATGGGCGAGCGTCTGGATATAGCTGTCCTGCGTGGGCAGCACCCCGGCTGCGAAATCCTCGCAGGGGTCAAAAAGCAGCAATTCGGCGAGGGTGCCGAATTTCAGCAGGTCCAGCGACTCGCGCGGCCAGCCAAGCGATTCCAGCCGAATACGGAGATTGTTTTCGATGTCCCCCGGCAGGCCGAGGTCGGCAAAGCGAAAATTCGATTGCGACGGACGGTAGACGTTGTTGTTGCGGATAAAACTTTCATGGCTGGCGCGGTCGGGAAAGGTCGGGTCGATTTCCAGCGCCACCTGTGATGCACCGTGCAGCGCGTCCAGCACCGGCTGCGGCAGGTCCAGCACGCTGCGGTTGCTGCTGTGCATCGTGCCCCACAGGTAGGACGTGCCGCCAGTGGGCGCGGTGATGCGCCAGAACCGCCCGGTCGCATTGGGGATCAGGGCTGCGCGGCGCGCCAGTTCTGCTGCGCCCTCGGGGGCAAAGACCTCATCATGAATGGCGATCCGGGGCGGCTCGCAGACCTCACGCGTGGCCCATGCCTGCGCCTGCGCACCGGGTGCGGCGACAAGCAGGGCAAGAGAGGCGAGTGCCGCGCGCGCGAAACCCCGGATCGGTTTTGGCATGGGTCAGAAGGGCAGTTTCATGTCGGCGGGCAGGCCCATCTGTTCGGTCAGGGCGCGCATTTCGGCCTGAGCGCGCTCGCTTGCGCGGGCCTGCGCGTCCTTGATGGCGGCAAGGATCAGATCCTCGGCCACTTCCTTTTCCGACGGCACAAAGATGCTGGGGTCAATCTCCAGCCCGGTCAGTTCGCCCTTGGCGGTGGCGGTGGCCTTGACCAGCCCGGCACCGGATTCGCCGGTGACTGTCATATTGGCGAGGTCTTCCTGCATCTGGGCCATCTTGCCCTGCATTTCCTGCGCCTGTTTCATCATCTTGGCCATGTCGCCAAGCCCGCCCAAACCTTTCAGCATCGTCTGTTCTCCTAGTCGTTGGTCCGCCGATCCATCGGGGCGGTGTACAGGATTGTTCCTATACATATCGCAGTCACAAGGCCGATGAACAAGGTGGGCGACCCGATGCAGCCCTCTATTGTGGCCATTTGCCGGATGCCGGTAGGGTCCGTGTCAAAGACCCGCAGAGAGATCAGGATCGACCAGCCGCTGACCACGGCCAGCCCGCCCCATTTGCTGCGAAAGCGCAGGGCAAGGGCGGTGGCGACGATCAAAACGGCAGCAGGCAGGGAAGAGGCAAGAAACAGCGCCTCGCTGATGGTATTGGCAGGCGTGCCGTCCCAGCCCGGGCGTTCGGTGTCGCAGGCCGCTGCCAGCGCGGATGAAGGCCAGAGCAGCGTCAGTGCGGGCAGGATGCCCAGTGCGCGCAAGCCTGCCCTCATTCCTCGAACGGGTCCCATTCGTCCTCGACCTCTGGCAGCGCCTCTTCCAGCGCTTCGGTCGCGGCCTCCTGCGGGGTGCGGATATTTGTGATCGTGGCCTTGGGAAAGGCGGCGATGGCGGCCTGCACCAGCGGGTGTTCGCGGGCCTCTGCCCGCAGCGCCAGTTCCGCCGCGTCACGGGTTTCCACCACGGTCGGCGTTGTGCAGCCGTTCACCAGCGTCACCGCCCAGCGGTTGCCGGTCCAGCGTTGCAGCGCGCTGCCAAGCCGCTGGGCAAGGTCGTTTGCGGCGTCGTCTGCTGGCGTGAACTCGATCCGTCCGGGTTGATAGGCGGCAAGACGGACGCCTGCCTCGACCTCGACCAGCAGTTTGACGTCACGGTTGGAGCGGATCAGTTCCAGCACGTGATCGAAGGAGGGGTAGCGGGCCAGTGCCTCGACCGCGTCCGGGGCTGCGGCGGTGACCGCGCCGCCAGAGGCACTTCGGGCGGAGGGCGCGCGCGGGGCCATCGCCTGCGGACCTGCGCCGGGCGCATGTCCGCCGCCTTGCGGGCCGCCGGTGGGCGCGGGGGGCGGCGGGCTGTCGGCCAGCTTGCGCATCAACTCATCCGGCGTGGGGCCCTCTGCCACATGGGTCAACCGGATCACCGCCATCTCTGCCGCCATCATGGCAGAGGGCGCGTTGGACACCTCTTCGATGGCCTTCAGCAGCATCTGCCAAGCCCGCGCCAAGGCCCGCATCCCAAGACCGTCGGCAAAGGACTGTCCACGGCCGCGTTCATCGGGTGAGACGGTGGGGTCTTCGGCCGCTTCGGGGGTGATCTTGACCACGGAAATCCAGTGGGTGAGTTCCGCCAGATCGCGCAGCACCGCCAGAGGGTCGGCCCCGTCGGCATATTGCGCCGACAGTTCCTCCAAAGCGCCGGCGGCATCGCCGCGCATGATGCGTTCGAACAGGTCCATGACCCGGCCCCGGTCGGCCAGCCCCAGCATGGCGCGCACCTGATCGGCGGTGGTCTCACCCGCCCCGTGAGAGATGGATTGGTCTAGCAGCGAGGTCGCGTCGCGGGCAGACCCTTCGGCGGCGCGGGTGATCAGCGCCAGCGCGTCGTCGGTGATCTCCGCCCCCTCAGAGGCGGCGATCTTGCGCATCAGGGCGATCATGTCCTCGGGTTCGATCCGGCGCAGGTCAAACCGTTGGCAGCGCGACAGGACGGTGACCGGCACCTGGCGAATTTCGGTGGTGGCAAAGATGAATTTCACATGGGCGGGCGGTTCTTCCAGCGTCTTCAGCAGCGCGTTGAACGCGCTCTTGGACAGCATGTGAACCTCATCGATGATGTAGATCTTGTAGCGCGCGCTGGCCGCCCGGTAATGCACGCTGTCGATGATCTCACGGATGTCGTTGACGCCGGTGCGCGACGCGGCGTCCATCTCCATCACATCGACATGGCGGCCTTCCATGATCGCAACGCAGTGTTCGCATTGCCCGCAGGGTTCCGTTGTCGGGCTGCCCTCCCCATCCGGGCCGATGCAGTTCATGCCCTTGGCAATGATCCGGGCAGTGGTGGTTTTCCCCGTGCCGCGGATGCCGGTCATGATAAACGCTTGGGCGATGCGGTCCGCCGCAAAGGCGTTCTTGAGGGTGCGCACCATGGCGTCCTGACCGACAAGATCGGCAAAGGTCTCGGGGCGGTACTTGCGGGCGAGCACCTGATAGGCGGGCGAGTCGGTCATGGGGTGTCCTTATGGCGACGCGGCGAAGGTATCGGGTCGGCGGGGCAAACCGCAAGCCGTTGGGGGCGCATTCGGGGAACCGGCGCGCATCTTGCGGCGTTTGAAACGGAACGGGGATAGGTCGGAGACGCAATATGCGCCTGAGAAACGTGAAAAGCAGCCGGAACATCGAGGATCGTCGCGGGCGCGGCGGCCGGGGTGCGGCCGGTGTCGGCGGGCTGGGTATTGGCGGTGTGCTGTTTGTGCTGGCGGTCGGCTATTTCACCGGCATCGACGTGACCCCGCTGTTGAACGGCGGCGCGCAGCCGCAGCAGACCAGTGCCCCGCGCGCGTTGACAGAGGCCGAACAGCAGGCCGGCGAATTCAGCGCCCGCGTTCTGGCCACCACCGAAGAGGTCTGGGCCGGGATTTTCCCGCAGGCGTTCGGCAAACCCTATGACCCGCCGGTCATGGTGCTGTTTTCGCAAGTCACCTCCAGCCCCTGTGGCAATGCCTCTGGCGCAACCGGGCCGTTCTACTGCCCGGCGGATGAAAAAGCCTATCTGGACACCGATTTCTTTGCCACCATGCGCCAGCAACTGGGGGCGGGGGGCGATTTCGCCTCGGCCTATGTGATCGCGCATGAGGTCGCGCACCATGTGCAGAATGAGCTGGGCATTCTGGGGCAGGTCAACGCTGCCCGCCAGCAGGTCAGCACGCGGGAGGCCAATGCCCTGACCGTGCGGCTGGAATTGCAGGCCGATTGCCTCAGCGGCGTCTGGGCGCGCAATGTGGCGGGCCTGATGGAAAAGGGCGACCTTGAAGAGGCGCTGAACGCCGCGCGCAAGATCGGCGACGACCACTTGCAGAAACGCGCGGGGCGGGTGCCGCAGCCGCATACCTTTACCCACGGCACCTCAGAGCAACGGCAACGCTGGTTTGTGACCGGATACGAGTCGGGTGATCCGAACCACTGCAACACCTTCGACACCGACCGATTGTAGGTTTCCAGCGCGGCGGGGCTTGATTTGCCGCGCCGCGCACGGCAGAGATTGGGCAGGGCCGCTTGCCGGGGGCCTCCTGATCCGCGGAAAGCGCCTGCGCCGGCTTTAGACGAATTTTCACTGAGAATTCGGTTCTCTCTTGCCCGACCAGCGGATCACGGGCGTTGATGGAGGAAACCGACCGATGTCACCCGACGTCCCCCTTGTGCTTGATGACCTGCGGATAGAGGCCAAGCGCCTGCACCGCGCCTATGCCGCCTCTGAGGTCTGGGCGCTGCAGCGGTTGAAACAGCACCCACCCCGACACAACCCCGATGATCTGAAACGCGCCGATTTCCTGCATGTAATCGCGCAGGAGACCGGATTTGCCAGTTGGCCCAAGCTGAAGCTGGCGGCAGAAACCGTGGGGCTGGACCGGGCCGCCAAACAGCAACGGCTGAAGATTGCGCTGTTTCACGGGCAGGTGGCGCTGGTGGAAACCCTGTTGGCCGACATGCCGGACCTTGCCGACGGTCTGTTTGGCCTTGAATGCGCGCTTTACCGGCGAGAGGCGGTGGCAGAGGCGCTGGATCGCGACCCTGCCCTGGCGACCCGTCTGGCGGGTCCGCGCCGCCCGATCCTGCACCTGAGTTTTTCGCGCTGGATCAAGGCACACCCTGAACTGGAACCAGACATGCTGGCGGTGGCCGAGATGTTGCTGGCGCATGGGGCCGATGTGAACGACGGCTATCCCTTTGCAGAGGGCGACGATCACCAGTTGTCGGCGCTTTACGGGGCCATCGGGCACGCGGACAACATGGTGCTGGGCCGTTGGTTGCTGGACCACGGGGCCAACCCGAACGATGGCGAGTCGCTCTACCATGCGATCGAACTGGACCATCATGAGGGGCTGTCGATGCTGTTGCAGGCGGGGGCCGATCCCACGGGGACCAACGCGCTGCTGCGCGCGATGGATTTCCACGATCACACGGCGGTCGAGATGCTGCTGGCCCACGGGGCCAAGGCGGATGACTACAACGACGCCGAGGTCGGCGGCGAACAGCCTTGGGTCGTGCCCGCCCTGCATCAGGCGGCGCGGCGCGGCAGTGACCGGCGGATGGTCGATTTGCTGCTGGACGCGGGGGCCGATCCCGCCCGCAGCTATCAGGGGGCCAGCGCCTACGCCTATGCCCGCGTTTTCGGCAATCCGGCGGTCTGGCAGGCAATCGAGGCGCGCGGCGTGCAACCCGCGCTGTCGCCCGAAGAGACGCTGCTGGCCCGCGCGGCAGAGGGGCAGGACAGCCCCGGTCAGTACATCGACCCCGACAAACTGCCCGTGGCCTACCGTCTGATCGCCAACGAGATCCTGCACCTGCCCGACCGTCTGCCGCATCTGCGCAGGCTGATGGCACTGGGCCTGCCGTGGGACGCACCGAACGGCGAGGGCGTGACACCGGTGCAACTGGCCGGGTGGCAGGGCCTGCCCGAGGTGATGGCGTATTTCCTCAGCCTGCGGCCCGACCTTGGCCATGTGAACCGCTACGGCGGCACACTGCTGTCAACCATCCTGCACGGCGCCGAGAACGCGCCCGACCGCGACAGCCGCGATCACGTCAGCTGCCTGGAACATGCGCTGCACCACGGTGTCGCACTTCCCCGGCACGCCATCGCGCAGGTGGCGCGCGAAGACATCCGCGCCGTTCTGGAGGATTGGGCGGACCGGCATCCCGGTCAGGTCGTCTAGGTCTATCGCGTTCAGGAACCGGCGGTTCCGTTGCATTCTGAACGCAGTGCGTGAAAAACCGACCGCAACCCCCGCGAATCTGGCCCGGAATGGCCGGATTCGCGGGATCGAATCGCTAGGACATCGGTCCGGGGCGTGTATGCTTTCTATCGGCGGAAAGCCGCGGCCGTGGGGGCGGTCCGGTGCCGTTGCTGCTGTTTCGGGGAGTATGGGACATGGTCGGGGAGGATCAGGCAAGCGCAGATGCGTCCGGCTCTGTTGTCCTGCATGTCTTGCCAACGGGGGGCGGGATACTGGCGCTGTCGCCGCTTCCGGGCGCGCGCGGCGACTATCGCGGCGACCTTGATCACCTGTCCAGTTTTCGCCCCGCCTTTGTGATCTCTCTGGTGTCGCATGTCGAACTGCTAGAGGCGGGGGCCAAGGCGCTGGGGCAGGATATTCAGGACAAAGGCACGCGCTGGGTCCATCTGCCGATCAAACGCGGAGAGGCGCCCAATGCCAACGTCGAAGAGGATTGGCCAAGGATCAGCACGCAGGTTCGCAAGGCGCTGCTGGGTGGCGGCCGGGTGATGATCAACAGCCGCTACGGGCGCGGTCGGGCGGGCATGGTGGCCCTGCGCCTGATGATCGAGGCCGGAGAGGCCCCGGACGAGGCCGAAGAGCGGCTGGAAGCGGTGCAGGGGGCGGCGGCCCGTCTGGAGCCGTGGCAGCGCAACTGGTCGCTGCGGGCAGAGCGTGAGCCGGTGCCATTTGTGCGCCACGCCAAGTCGGGCTAGGGCTGTTCAGCGAACGTCGGAAAAGCATCGGCCCGGCGTTTGCACACCGGGCCGCTGATGGTGAGAGATTGTAACGACCCAAGCGGGTCCCGTTACGGCTGCTTCCTTCCGGATCTGACCGGGTTGGCGAGGCGCTTGCCCGCACAACCTCTCGACGCCCTATTTAGGCCCCTTGGACCGAATATGCAATGGGGGGCGATGGCCTCTCCCGTTCGGACGGACGGGGCGCTATGAAGCGGGATGGATCAGACGTTCGAGATATTCGCAAGCGCCCCTCCGGGGCTGGAACCCTATCTGCTGGCAGAGGTGCAGGAGGCGGGCTTTGGCACGCCCGTTCAGGTGCCGGGCGGTGTGACCTTTCAGGGCGGCTGGGCCGAGGTGGCGCGGGCCAATCGTGAGTTGCGCGGGGCGGGGCGTGTGCTGGCGCGTTTTGCGGCGTTCCGGGTCATGCATCTGGCGCAGCTGGACAAGCGTGCGCGCAAGCTGGACTGGGCGGCGCTGTTGCGGGTGGACGTGCCGGTGCGGGTCGAGGTGACGTGCCGCAATTCGAAAATCTATCACGACCGCGCGGCGCGGCAGCGGGTAGAGACGGCCATCGCCGAGACGGTTGGCGCGCCGGTTCTGAAAGAGGCCTCGGAAGAGGCGCTGCGCATCATGGTGCGGATCGAGGATGATCTGGCGGTCTTCTCGGTCGATACCTCCGGTGAGCCGCTGCATCGGCGCGGGTATAAGCAGCAAGTCGGCAAGGCCCCGATGCGAGAGACGCTGGCATCGTTGTTTCTGCGGGCTTGTGGGTATGATGGGACAGAAACGGTCGTCGATCCGATGTGTGGGTCGGGCACCTTTGTGATCGAGGCGGCAGAGATTGCGGCGGGGCTGGCTCCGGGGCGGGCGCGGGGCTTTGCCTTTGAGAAACTGGCGCTGGACCTGCCCGCGACATCGTTGGGAGAGCGGCGCGCCGTGGCGCAGCGGTTTTATGGGTCTGATCGGGATGATGGGGCGATCCGTAGCAGTCTGGCCAATGCGGAGCGGGCCGGGGTGGGGGATTTGTGCAGCTTCACCCGCGCCGCCGTTAGCGATTTGGTGCGCCCTGAGGGGCCGCCGGGGCTGGTCATGGTGAACCCGCCGTATGGGGCGCGGATTGGCAATCGAAAGCTTTTGTTCGCGCTTTATGGCAGCCTTGGGGCCGTGTTGAAGGACCGTTTTGGGGGCTGGCGGCTGGGGATGGTGACCTCTGACGGAGGGCTGGCCAAGGCGACGGGGTTGGCCCTGACGGCGGGGCCGCCGGTGTCTTTTGGAGGGCTTCAGGTGAAGCTGTATCAGGCGCAGATTTAGGGCGTGTCCACGCGTGGACAGCCGGGCGGGTGTGTAAGATCAAGGGGTTACAGAGGCGTTTTTACCTTGCGTTAAGGATAGCGCCGGGTTGGGGAGTGCCGGTTTTGCCGGTGGTGCCGGGCTGAAGCCCGGCCTACGGGCGGCCTAGGGCGTCACGTGACGTTACTCGCGGACCAGTCCGCCGGGGCAGAAGAACTGGGTGTAGGCACCGTAGCAGGTGGCCGTCATCTTGTAGCCGTTCAGATCGACGCGCGCGTAGAGGTGGCGGTCCTCATAGGTCATCTCGATGCCCGAGACCAGAAGATCGGTGCAGGCCGCAGGGTCCACGCGGCACAGCAGCAGCGCCGCCGCGTCGAGACCAGAGCGATTGTCCAGCTTTTCGTTGGCGACGGCCAGTTGGATCTGATCGCGCAGGGCGTCCTGCGCCGCCTCGGGGCCCGGTTTGGTGATAAACGCGGCGATCAGCGCCATGGCAATCATGCCGAGAACAAAGCGAAACATGGCGCACCTCTGGTCACAGGACAGTGGTCTGTGGAGTAGGCGAGGCACGCGATTTGCGCAACATCGCTTTCAGAGCAATCCGGCCATTATCGCGCCGCTCAGCAGATCCTCGGCAAGGTGATGGGCGTGCTGGCCCGTGGGCTTCACCAGATCCGCCACCTGCACAACGGTCATTCCGGCGGCAAAGGCGGCTGCGGCGCCGGTGTTGCTGTCCTCAAAGGCAAGGCAGCGGCGCGGATCGACACCAAGGCGCTGGGCGGCCAACAGAAACGGCTCTGGCGCGGGTTTGGCGCGGGTGACGCAATCGCGCGTGACCACCACGTCGAAATGCACCGCAAGCGCCGATTTCGCCAGCTTGTGTTCCGCCCCGGCGCGGCGCGAAGAGGTGGCGATGGCCTTGGGGGTGCCTTGTGCGGCCAGTTGCACCAACAGCGCCTCTGCCCCCGGTTTGTGCGGGATGCCCGCCTCTGCCAGTTGGTGATCCTCTGCCCGCCAATCGGCGTCGATGGCGTCAAAGTCGTGATCGCCGAAAAAGTCGTGTAGCATGGCGCGGCTGGTGGCGGCGTCGTTCCCGACAAGGCGCAGGAACAGCGGTTCGGTCAGGGTCAGCCCGTGCCGCGCAAGGGCGCGCTGGCCAGAGACAAAGGCCATGCGTTCGGTATCCAGCAGCGTGCCATCAAGGTCAAAGATCACGGCATCATAGGGCATGGAAGCTCCGGTTCTTTAGGGATGACAGCGGCGTACAACGACAACGGGCGGCCCGAAAGCCGCCCGCCGTCACAAGATATGTCGCGATCTTACAGGTTGATGCGGAACAGGGCGAAACCGTCTGCGCCCTCTCCTGCGTCCTCGATGGTCACGGCCTTGACGTCGCTGATAAAGTCGCGCGCCTTGGGGCCGGTTTCGAACAGGACGCTGGTGCCGTCCATCGGCTTGAACTTCCAGTTGGCATCCGCCGCCGGGTTGATGGTGCCCTGTTCGACGATGTAGCGCACGATCACGTCGCGGTTGGTGTCGGGGGCCTCGAATATGATGGTGTCGCCCTTGGCACCGGGGAAATCGCCACCACCGGAAGCGCGGTAGTTGTTGGTGGCGATGACAAATTCCATGTCGTCCGTCACCGGCGCACCGTTGTATTGCAGGTCGACGATGCGGTTGGCCTCGGGGTTTTCCAATTCGCCCTTGGGGCCGTATTTCGACGGTTGGCTGAGGTCGATCTGATAGGTCACGCCGTCGATCACATCGAAATTGTAGGACGGGAAGGAGGGGTTCAGCAGCACCACGTCCTGAGCGCCCGGAGCGACCTGATTGAACATGCCGGCAGAGCGTTCCAGCCAGTCCTTGACCTGCGCGCCATTCACCTTCACCGCGCGCACGGTGTTGGGATAGAGATACAGGTCGGCGACGTTCTTGATCGCCACGGCACCCGGCGCGACATCGGTGTAATACTCTGGCCCGCCACGGCCACCGGCCTTGAAGGGTGCTGCGGCGGAGAGGATCGGCAGGCCCTCATACTCGGTCCCGACCATCATCTGTTCGATGTACCATTTCTGGGCAATCGACACGATCTGGACCGAGGGATCATCGGCCACCAGCGCAAAGTAGCTGTGCAGCGGGGCCGAGGTCTGGCCCACGGCGCGGCGCACATAGGCCAGCGTTTCGTCGTGGTCCTGCTGGGTGGCGTCGATGATCGGCTGATAATCCTCGGCCAGCGCGGTGTAGGACCGATCCTCATTGCGCTTGGAGATCGGGCGCGCCTCTGAGGTAGTGGAGACAACGCGCCATGTGTTGCCGTCGCGTTCCAGCAGCAGGTCGATCAGCCCCATGTGCGAGCCCCAGAAGCCGCCCATGACGGCGGGTTTGCCGTGAATGGTGCCGGCGCCCACATCCACCGCAGCGTAATCCGCATAGGTGGGCGAGGGGAACACAAGGTGCGAGTGGCCGGTCATCAGGGCGTCGATGCCCTCGACCGCCGCCAGCGGCACAGAGGCGTTTTCCATGCCGTCGGTGTGGTCTGCCGAGCCGATGCCGGAGTGCGACAGGGCGATGATGATCTCTGCCCCCTGTTCCAGCATTTCCGGCACATAGGCGCGGGCGGTGGTGACGATGTCGCGGGCGGTCACGTTGCCCTCTAGGTGTTTGCGGTCCCAGTTCATGACCTGCGGCGGGGGAAAGCCGATGACGCCGATCTTGATGGCATGGGTTTCGCCCGCGCCATCGGTCAGCATCCGGTCAAGGATCACGTAGGGTGTGAACAGGGTGTCGTCCTCACGCGCGGTGGCACCTTGGGTCTTGGCGATGTTGGCCAGAACCACCGGGAAGTCGGCCCCGGCCATGGATTTGGTCAGGAAGTCGAGGCCGTAGTTGAACTCATGGTTGCCGATGGTCGCGGCGTCAAAGCCCAGCGTGTTCATCGCGGTGATGACCGGGTGCATGTCGCCCTCTTTCATGCCGCGCTCATAGGCGATGTAGTCGCCCATCGGGTTGCCCTGAAGGAAGTCGCCGTTGTCCACCAGCAGGGTGTTGGTCGCCTCGGCGCGGATGCCGTCGATGATCGAGGCGGTGCGCGACAGGCCGACGGTGTCGACGGGGCGGTCGGCGTAATAGTCGTAGGGGTGGACGTGGACGTGAATGTCCGTCGTCTCCATGATCCGGAGGTGGGCCTGATTGGAGGCGGCACGAGCCGAGTAGGGGTGCAGGGTGATCAAGGCGGCTCCGGCCGTGGTGCCGGCCAGAAACTGGCGGCGCGAAAGGGGGGCGTTGGGCAAGGACATGGGAAACCTTTCGTGTTTCGGTCTGGCGACCCCCATGCACCTCTTTTCCTACAGTCGCATGACAGTCACGCATATCAAGACTCAACTCTAGCGAGGGTGTGGCATTGTACCAAAGATAATCGTGCCGCCGGTTTGCATTTCACCCGCGCAATGGGCAGGTTGCGGCCAGCAACAGCGGGGGCGGGCATGAGACACGCGGAAGAGGTGACGTTCGGCGGTTCGGGGCTGGACCGGGCGGCAGAGATCCGGGGGGACGTCGGTGCGTTGGCGGCGGCTTTGCAGGACCCGGCGGCGCGGACGGTGCTGATCTGGCGCGGCAAGCCGCTGGTCGCGGGAGATGACACGGCGTTGCAGGCATTGCGGCTGCCGCTGGATCACCCGATCCTGTCAGAGGTGGGCAGCCCGCCGATCCTGCTGGGCCGCGAGGACGGCGCGGCGGTCTTTGCGCATGATATCTCTGGCTGGGTGCCAGAGGATTTCGACGCCGAGGCGCAGGCCTCTTTCCTTGATCCCAGCGAATACAGCCATGCCACCTGCCCCGAGGGCCGCTTTGCCGAGTTGCGGCGGATCATGACACAACTGACCCCGCGCGACGCGGAACTGGTGGCGACGGCGAAGGCGGTGTTCAGCTGGCACGCCAGCCACGCCTTTTGTTCGCGCTGCGGCGAGGCGTCAGAGATGCATCAGGCCGGATGGCAACGGATCTGCCCGGCCTGCGGCGGGCAGCATTTCCCGCGCACCGATCCGGTGGTGATCATGCTGATCACCCGTGGCAACCGCGCGCTGCTGGGCCGGTCGCCGCAATGGCCGCAGGGGATGTTTTCCTGCCTTGCCGGCTTTGTCGAACCGGGTGAGACGATAGAGGCCGCCGTGCGCCGCGAGGTCTGGGAAGAGGCGGGCATTCGCGTCGGCCCCGTGCGCTACCTTGCCAGCCAGCCATGGGCCTTTCCGGCCTCGCTGATGTTCGGCTGCCACGGCGAGGCACTGAGCGAAGACATCACCATCGACCCGGCGGAACTGGAAGATGCGATCTGGGTCACGCGGGAGGAGGTCGCAGAGGCCGCCGCCGGACAGCGGCCCGACCTGCTGCCTGCCCGAAAAGGTGCAATTGCGCATTTCATGTTGCGTAACTGGATGGCGGATAGACTGGACTGACACCGCCGTTGGGTTAGAGTGCCGGAAACTGGGCCGGAATCTGGGTCGGAAACCGGACGGGCACAGGCCAAAAAAGAGGCAAAAGCAGGCACATGGAACTGACGGCACGCGAAGATATCGAAGCCCCGCAAGACCGGGTCTTTGCCATGTTATCGGATTTTGACACGATCGAACGGCAGGCGATGCGGCGCGGGACGGAAATCACCCGCACCCATGATGGCCCCGGCGCGGGCATGGCCTGGCGCGCAACCTTCCAGTTTCGCGGCAAACGGCGCGTCGCCGCCGTGACCCTGTCGACCTTTGACCCGCCGGAGCGGATGGTGTTTGACAGTGTGTCGGGGGGACTGGAAATGGCGCTGACGCTGGATGTCGTGGCGCTGTCGCCCAGCCGGACGCGGATCAATGTCACCAGCGTGCTGAGCGCCAAGACCCTGTCGGCGCGGTTGTTCCTGCAATCCATCAAACTGGCGCGCGGCGGCATCGACAAGCGGTTTCGCAAGCGGGTCGGTGAATTGGCGGGCGACATGGAAAACCGGCTGCGCGGCATGGCGTGACCCGTTGCGGCGGTCGCATGGGGCGCTAGATTGACGCCAACGGCAGCCAAGAGGAACGCCACATGAGACGCCATCTGACCCGCCTGAATCGCCTGACCTTGGCTCTGGCCGTGCTGGCCTCACCGCTTTCGGCGCATGAGTTCTGGATCGAACCGCAGGCGTTCGAACTGGCAGAGGGCGCGCCGGTGATGGCGCAAACCCTTGTCGGGACAGAGCTGAAAGGCGCGACCTATAGCTATAATCCGCAAAACTTCACCCGGTTCGAGATTGTCACCGACGCGGGCGTGCAGCCGGTCGAGGGGCGGCTGGGCGACAAACCGGCGCTGAACATGGTGCCCGAGGGCAGCGGGCTGGCGACCATCGTGCATGTCACCCGCGATTACAGCCTGACCTACCGCGAGTGGGAAAAGTTCACAAACTTCTGCGAACACAAGGATTTTACCTGGGCCATCGACCGGCATCTGGAACGCGGTCTGGGGCAAGAGCGGGTGTACGAACGCTATTCGCGCCACGCCAAGAGCCTTGTCGCGCTGGGCGATGGGGCGGGGGCCGACCGCGAGGTGGGCTTGCTGACCGAAATCGTGGCCGAGGCAAACCCCTATACCGATGACCTGTCGGGCGGGTTTCCGGTGCGCGTGCTGTATCAGGGCGCACCCCGCGCCGACGTGCAGGTGGAACTGTTCGAACGCGACGCAAGCGACGCGGTCACGATCCGCCTGTATCGCACCGACGATCAGGGACGGGCGGAGGTCGAGGTCAAACCGGGGCATTTCTACCTTGTCGACGCGGTGGTGATGCGCGAGTTGGAGGTTGCCGGGGACACGGACCCGGCGTGGGAAAGCCTGTGGGCTTCGCTGACTTTTGAGGTGCCTGAATGAGCCTGCTTGACCAGTTGCACGGGATTCTGGACGGGGCCGGTGTCCTGACCGGCGGCGATATGGCCGCATGGTCACACGACTGGACCGGGCAATTGAACTGGACACCGCTTTGCGTGGCCCGCCCCCGCAGCACGGCCGAAGTCTCGGCTATCGTTAAGGCCGCTTATGACGCGCGTGTGCCGGTGGTGCCGGTCTCTGGTCTGACCGGGTTGGCGGGGGGCGGTTTCGGCGAAGGCGCGGTCATGCTGTCGCTGGACCGGATGACAGCCGTCGAGGAAATCCGGGGACCGGCACGGCTGGCAGTGGTGCAGGCCGGGGTGATCCTGAGCGATCTGCACAAAGCGGTCGAGGCAGAGGGGCTGAGCTTTCCGATGACGTTCGGCGCGCGCGGCTCTGCCCGGATCGGCGGGCTGCTGGCGACAAACGCGGGCGGTTCCAATGTGCTGCGCTATGGCAATACCCGCGATCTGGTGCTGGGTCTGGAGGCGGTGCTGGCGGATGGCCGCGTCGTCGATCTGATGTCGGAACTGCACAAGAACAACACCGGCTATGACCTGCGCCACCTGCTGATCGGGTCGGAAGGGACGCTGGGTGTGATCACCCGGGCGGTGCTGAAGCTGGTGCCGCAACCGCGCGCCTATGCAACGGCGATGGTGGCGACGGAAACGCTGACCGGCGCGCTGGAGGTGCTGAACCGTTTGCAGGACATGACCGGCGGTGCGGTCGAGGCGTTCGAATACATGCCGCGTCGTTACATGCAGTCCCATGCAGAAATGTTTCCCGAGGCGCAGCAGGTCTTTGGCACCGACCATGAGATCAATATCCTTATCGAGCTGGGCGCTATCGCTCCGCGCGACGTGACTCCGGGGACAGACGGACAAGTGCCGTTGTCTGGCTACCTCGAAGAGGTGCTGGGCGATCTGTTGGAGGCAGGCGATGTGGTGGACGCGGTCGTGGCCCAGAACGACGCGCAGCGCGGCGCGATGTGGGCCCTGCGCGAGGCCGCGGCAGAGATTGCGCTGTCGCGCAAGCCTCTGGTGATCAATGATATATCCGTGCCGCTGGACAAGGTGGAGGCCTTTCTGACTGAGGCGGATACGCAATTGGCCGCGCTAGACCCGCAGGCGCAGACGTCAGTTGTCGCGCATCTTGGCGATGGCAACGTGCATTACACGGTCTGGTTCGGGGATGAGGCGCTCAAGGACAAGGTGATGGAAACGGTCGAGGACGTGGTGCTGTCGCTGGGTGGGTCGTTTTCCGCCGAGCACGGGATTGGTCTGCTCAAGCGGTCCTCGATGGCACGTCGCAAGGACCCGGTCGCGCTGGACATGATGCGCGCGATCAAAGCCGCGCTGGACCCGCGCGGCATCCTGAACCCCGGCAAGTTGCTGCCAGAGTAAGCGGAGCGCCTGCGGCGCGCTGGATGTCTCGTTCCCCGCCTTTGGCAGGGCACTCGGGTTTGGCAGAGAAGTTGCGTTTCGATTGGGGCGGGACGCCGGTGGCGGCGTTGCAGTGAGTATTTCTGCCAAGAAGAAGGATCAGGGCGCGCCTGTGGCTTCCTCTTGGTCCAAATACTCAGAATCGGACCTCTCAGGCATCGCGCTTGGCGATCCAGTCGTGGTCCGGGTGGTTCTGGAACCGCCATTTGCGCAGCGGCCCGGCCATGACGTTGAGGTAGTACATCTCATAGCCATGGGGCGCGCCGCAGGGGTGGTGGCCTTTGGGCACCAGGACCACGTCATGATCGGACACCGACAGGGTGACGTCGAGGCTGCCGTCTTCGGTGAAGACGCGCTGGTGGCCGTAGCCCTGCGCGGGGTTGAGGCGGTGGTAATAGGTCTCTTCGAGGTAGGTCATGTTCGGGAAATTGTCCTCGTCATGACGGTGCGGCGGGTAGGAGGACCAGTTCCCGGCGGGGGTGTAGACCTCTGTCACCAGCAGCGAGGAGGCGATGTCGCGTTCTTCCATCGCGATGGGATGGATGTGGCGGGTGTTGGCGCCTTTGCCACGGTCCACCATCTCGATCCCGTCGGGGCCGATTTGGGCGGCGGGATAGTCGGCAATGGCCGGGGCGGAGCAGACCGCCAGCGTGCAATCGGTGGTGGCCGTTGCGGTCCAGGCAGCGCCTGCGGGCAGGTAGACGGCGTGGGGCGCGCCCTTGTCAAAGACATTCATGCGGTCGCCCAATTCGCCGAAGTCGTGGCCGCCGCCGCTGATGTGGGCCTTGCCCTCGACAAGGACAAGGATCACCTCGCGGTCGCCGGTCTGGCCTTCGGCGTGGTCGTCCATGTGCATGCGCCACAGGTCAAAGCCGACGTAGCCCCATTCGGGGCTGTCCGGCGTGCGGGCATTGGTGACGGTGACTTCGTGGACCTTGCCGGTGGTTCCGGTGGGTTTGCGGTGCAGTAGACTCATGGCGGATCTCCGGTCAGGGCTGTCGGCGGGCGTTTTGGGCATCCAGCGCGGCGGCGAAGTCCTTGGGCGAGAGGCCCTCGGCAAGTGCGCGGTGGAACAGGGCGTTCTGGGTTTCGGGGGCAAGCCCACCCAGCGGCGGGTCGTTGTCGAGGTTGGTGGGGAAGGAATAGCCCTCTGCGGCAGAGGCGATGGCGGCATTGAGGCCGGTGTCGTCCAGCGCGCCTTGCGCCCGGAGCGACTGGATCGCGGGGTAAAGCACCTGACACATGGCGGTGCGGTCGACGGTTTCCATCGCGCGTCCCAGCGCCGAGGAGATCTGTAGCAGGTTGGCCATCCGCTGGATGTCCGCGCTGCGGTTTTCGCCTGCGGCGTGGAACAGCGCCGGGTTGAAGAACACCGCGTCGCCCTTGGACAGGGGCAACTGGATGCAGTTTTCCTCAAAGAACTCGCGGAAATCGTCGCGCCGGTAGGCCATGTAGCCGGGGCGGAAGAGTTGCGAGAACGGCAGCAGCTTGGTCGGGCCGCTTTCGATGGGCATGTCGCAATGGGCCACGGCGCCTTGCAGCGTCATCACCGAGGACAGGTCATGCACATGGGCGGGGAACCGCGCCGCGACCTCGGCCGTCTGGAACCCGAGGTGATAGTCGCGGTGCGCACTTTGCGCCTGTCCACCGGGGCGGACAAGGTTCACCTGCGCGGTCATCTGGTAGAAGGGGCCAAGCCATGCCTCGCAGACGGCCGCAATGGCCGTATTGGCGTAATACAGCGCAAAGGCCTGCGGATCCTCGATGCAGTGCTTTTGCAGCGCGTTCCAGATCCGCGCATTGCTGCCCGCTTTGGCGAAATGGTCGCCCGCGCCTTTGCCCGCCTCTTGTTCGCGGCTGATGATCCGCTCAAAGATCGCGGTGGCGGCGTCGATGGGCGCGGTGTCGGCATAGGCCCCTTTCAGCGCCAGAACCCCGGCGGAGCGGCCCAGCACAAAGCCCCATTCGGCCAGCAGTTCTGCGCGTTGCACCGGATCGGACAGCACCCCCTGAAGGGAGGCCATGTCGTAGACCGGCACGTTCCTGTCCACCGCTGTCGCAAAGCGCAGGTCCGAGAGCGGCAGGCTTTGCCCCGTCAGGCGCGCGAACTCTGCAAGGTCGCAGCTGGTGACGTCGAAATAGGCACTGTCTTTCATGACGATCCTCCTTCGTCGGGGTACTTTTTCCGGATCGCCTCTGGGTCGAAGGCGATAAAGAACTGATGCGCGCAATAGGCACCGACGGCGGCAAAGAGCGTGGCCCAGAGCGGGTTGCCCCAACTGAGTTCCAGCCCCGCCCAGCCGAGGCACAGCACCACGGTCACGATCCGTCGCCAGAGCGGCAGAAAAAACGGGTGCTGGACGTCCATTGCGCGATTTTTCATGGGTCTATCCGTCGATTTCCAGCCCGGCCTTGGCGCAGACCTGCAAGATGTGCTGATAGCCCTTTTTCGAGTAGTCATAGGGCGGGGCCTTGGCCGGGTCCTGTTCGGCCTCGACCACGATCCAGCCGGTGTACTCCATTGCCTTCAGCTTGTCCGCGACGGCCTGAAAGTCGATGCAGCCATCGCCGGGCACGGTAAAGGCACCGGCAATCACCGCGTCGAGGAACGAGCGGTCATTGGCCCGCACATCCACGACCACATCCGGGCGGATGTCCTTGAAATGCACATGTCTGACCCGGTGCGACCAGCGATCCAGCGTGCGCATCACGTCGCCGCCACCGAACAGCAGGTGGCCGGTGTCAAAGCACAACTGGACCTCGTCCGAGGACCCCTCCATCAGCCAGTTCACATCGTCTTCGTCCTCACAGAACGAGCCCATGTGGTGATGGTAGGCCATCGGCATGCCCTGATCCGCCATCCATTTTGCGATCTCGGACAGCTTGGCGGCATAGGCCAGCACCTCGTCGCGGGACAGTTTGGGGCGGTTGTTGACCGGGGTGCCGATCTGGCCCTGCACGGTGGTCGAACATTCCGCGTAGACGATGCAGGGGCTGTTCAGGGCGACAAACTGGTCGACCTGCTGGCGCACCGCCTCGATTTCCTGCGGGACGTCGTTGACGAACAGGTTGCCAGAGCACCAGCCGCCGCAAAGCGCGATGTCGTATTTGTCGAGGTAGGCGCGCAGCCCTTCGGTGTCATGCGGCATCCGCTGGCCGCGTTCGACGCCGGTATAGCCGATGTCGCGGCTTTCCTTCAGCGCCTGTTCCATCGTGTAGGCGGCGGTGAGGTCGGGCAGGTCGTCGTTCTGCCAGGCAATGGGAGAGATCCCGATCTTGACGCTCATGGTGGTGTCTTTCCGGTCTTGGGCCAGTTTTGAGGGGGGTAAGCCGGGCTTAAGCCCGGCCTACGGGTCTGTCTCAGCCGCGCTCTTTCAGCGCTGCCTCATATCCTTTGCGGGCGTCTTGGACTTCGGCGCGGGTCGAGACCTCGGGAACGGCCACCTCCCACCACGATCCGCCATGCGGGGTGGACGGGTAGGGGTCCGTGTCGATGACCACGACAAAGGGGCCGGTCGCCTGTTTGGCACGGGCCAGCGCGTCCTCCAGTTCGGCGATGGACGAGACGTGGACAGAGGCCGCGCCCATGCTGGCGGCGTGTGCGGCAAAGTCGATGTTGCTGGGGTTTTCATGGACGGCGTGGTCCAGCATATTGTTGAACTCGGCCCCGCCGGTGCCCATTTGCAGCCGGTTGATGCAGCCATAGCCGCGGTTGTCGGTCACGACGACGGTGAACTTGACGCCCATCATGACGGCGGTGGCCAACTCAGAGTTGGCCATCATGTAGGTGCCGTCCCCGGCAAAGCAGATCACGTCGCGGTCCGGTTGCGCCATCTTGATGCCCATGGCACCGGCGATCTCATAGCCCATGCAGCTAAAGCCGTATTCCATGTGATAGGCACCGGGGCGCGGGGCCTTCCACAGTTTGTGCAACTCGCCGGGCATGGTGCCCGCCGCGCACATCACCACGGTGTCGGGGGTGCTGGTCCGTTGGACCGCGCCGATCACCTGCATGTCGGTGGGCAGGGCGTTGCCGTCTGCGGGCGCGTCGGTGAGCGGGTCGACAGTGGCGAACCAGTCGGTTTTCAGCGCGCTGTTCACGTCGTCGGCCCGGTAGCTGGCCAGTTCCAGCGCCAGTTCCGTCAGGCCGGTCTTGGCGTCCGATTGCAGCGGCAGCGCGCCGTGTTTTACCGCGTCATAGGCGTTGACGTTCAGGCTGATCAGCGTGCGGCCGGGGGTCTTGAACAGCGACCATGATCCGGTGGTGAAATCCTGAAACCGGGTGCCGACGCCCAGCACCAAGTCGGCCTCGCCACAGGCGGTGTTGGCAGAGGCCGCGCCGGTAACACCCACGGGACCAAGGTTCAGCGGATGATCCCACGCCAGCGCCGATTTGCCCGCCTGCGTTTCGACCACGGGGATGTTGTGCGTCTCGGCAAAGTCCTGCAACTGCGCGCAGGCGTCCGAGTAATGCACGCCGCCGCCCGCGATGATCACCGGACGCTTGGCGGCGCGGATCTTTTCGACGACGCGGTGCAGTTCGTGATGGTCGGGGCGAATGCGGCGCTGATACCATGTTTTCGGCTCAAAGAACGCCTGCGGATAGTCATAAGCCTCGGCCTGCACGTCCTGACAGAAGGCAAGGCACACCGGCCCGCAGGCTGCCGGATCGGTCAGCACAGCCATCGCGCGGGGCAGGGCGGTCAGCAGGTGTTCGGGGCGAGAGATACGGTCAAAGTAGCGCGTCACGGGGCGGAAACAGTCGTTTGCCGAGACCGTGCCGTCGCCGAAATCCTCAACCTGTTGCAGGACCGGGTCCGGGCCGCGGTTGGCGAAGACGTCACCGGGCACCAGCAGCACCGGCAGGCGGTTCACATGCGCCAGTGCGGCGGCGGTGACCATGTTGGTGGCTCCGGGGCCGATGGAGGACGTCACCATCATCGCCCGCTTGCGCTGGGACTGTTTGGCAAAGGCGATGGCGGCATGCGCCATGGTCTGTTCGTTGTGGCCGCGCCATGTGGGAAAGTCGTCCTTGGCCCCGTGCAGCGCCTCGCCCAGCCCGGCCACGTTGCCGTGACCGAAGATGGCCCAGCACCCGGCCAGAAAACGCTCGCCGTCCTCGTTCATCTGCGCCGAAAGATAGCGCACCATCGCCTGAGCGGCGGTCAGTCGGATCGTCGTCATGGTCATTCCTCCCCGCGTGCGGCATCCCAGTAGCCGCAGAGACGTGCATAAGTGTCTTTCATTTGCGCCACGGCCTCTGCGTCCGTGATCGCCCCGGTCATCCAGGCCTTGGCCGGGTCGGCAAAGATCGTGCGGCCGACGGCAAAGCCTTTGACCAGCGGATACTGCGCCGCAACCTCAAAGCTGTCCTTCAGTGCCTGCTCTTCTGCCCCCAGACCCAGCACCACGATACCACGGGTGTTGGGGTCGTTCTCTTCGATGGCGGCGATGGATTTTTCCCACGCGGCTTTTGTGGTCATCGGTTCCAGCTTCCACCAGTCGGGATAAACGCCCAGATCGTAGAAGCGGCGGATCACCTGCGCTGTGGTGTCGTCACCCACCGGACCGGCCTTGGACGGGATCACCTCCAGCAGGAACTCCAGACGGTTGCGGCGGCAGGCATGGAACAGGCGGGTGACGGTGGCCTCTTGTTCGGCCTTCATTTCTTCGGTGTCGTCGGGGTGGAAGAAGCACAGCACCTTGACCACATGTTCCAACGGCCATTCGTTCAGCCCGCCAAAGTCGGGGCCGATCTCTGGCTCCAACGTCAGGGGGCGAGAGCCGGGCCATTCCACCGGGCGGCCAATCCACAGACCGGTGCCCGCCGCCTTGTACAGCGCATCGCGGCCAAGGCGCGAGTCGCAGAGCAGGCCATAGCCGGGTTGTCCGTCCGCCACCTGTGCGCAGGCCTCAAGGCAGAGCGTCTTGAACGCGCCGATCTTGTCCGGTGTCGCGCCATCCAGATCCTCTAGCTGCATCCGGTGGTCAAAGGCAAAGACCCGCATGGTGGACCAGTCGCCCTTGCGGTTGGTGGCCCAGTGGACCTGCTCCAGTTCCGCGTCCTTGCGCAGGGCCTTTTCCTTGACGCCCCGTTGGAGGAAAAATTCCAGTTCCGCCCAAGACGGGTAGGCCGGGGTGCAGCCGTGGCGCGACACCGCAAAAGCGCCGCAGGCGTTGGCGTATTTCAGCGCGGTCGGCCAGTCCTGATCGGTCAGCCAGCCCTTGAGCAGTCCGGACATGAAACCGTCACCCGCGCCGAGCACGTTGAACACCTCGATCGGGAAGCCGGGGCCGCTTTGTCCCTCGTCCAGCGTGTCGGGGACATCGCCGGTAAAGGCGACGGCACCCATTGGCCCGCGTTTGCAGACCAGCGTCGCGTCGGACACCTTGCGCACCGCGCGCAGCGCCGCAATCGTGTCGGTCGAGCCGCCCGCGATGTGAAATTCCTCTTCGGTGCCGACGATCAGGTCGAACAGGTGCAGTGTCGATTGCAGCTTGGCCGTGACCTTGTCCGAGGCGATAAAGCGGCTTTCGCCATCGCCATGCCCCGCCAGCCCCCAGAGGTTCGGGCGATAGTCGATGTCCAGCGCGGTCTGCATCCCGTTGGCGCGCGCGATGGTCAGCGCCTTGAGCACGGCGGCCTCTGTGCGCGGGTGGCTGAGGTGGGTGCCGGTGGCGGTGACGGCGCGGGCCTCTTTGATGAACCCCTCGTCAATGTCGTCTTCGCAAAGCGCCATGTCGGCACAGTTGTCGCGGTAGAAGATCAGCGGAAACTGTTCCTGATCGCGGATGCCCAGCAGCACCAGCGCGGTCAGGCGTTCCGGATCGACGGCGATCCCGCGCGTGTCCACGCCCTCTTTTTGCAGTTCCTCGGTGATGAAACGGCCCATGTGCTCATTGCCCACACGGGTGATCAGCGCCGATTTCAGGCCAAGCCGCGCGGTCCCGGCGGCGATGTTGGTGGGGGAGCCGCCGATGTATTTGTTGAAGCTGGCCATATCTTCCAGCCGCCCGCCGATCTGTGCGCCGTACAGGTCGACCGAGGATCGGCCAATAGTGATCACATCCAGGGTCTTGCCCATTGGTTCTACCTTTTTCGATCGTTGAGGAAACGACCCGCTCTCCTCAGTGCGGTCCGTGTTGTCGTAAACTGGTCCGATTGAGGGCGCTGGGTCAATTCCCTACTTCACTCTTTGCCTCATTCATGAAAGTTTTTGAAAGCCGGGTGAGAGATATTTTGTCTCATTCTTGGAGGGCTCCGCTGTCTGGTGCCGGCCCGTATTCATCAAAGGATCATGCGTATCGTGCGCCTGTTGGAACCGCTGTTCCGGTGCTGGGTCGTGAGCCCATCGACGGCGCTGACAGCCGGGTCCAGAAAGGCGGTGCCGAAGCGAAATCTGCACCGCTGCGCCGTCTCAGACCGACTCTGGCAAGTAGAGATCGGGGTTGAGAAAATGTTGGCCCGGGGTGGGGGTGTCTGACTTTTGCACGGCGTCGATCATCAGGGCGACCGTATCGTTACAGAGCCGTTCCAGCGGAGTGGCAATAGACATTTCGGCGTAACGATCCGCCAGTGCGGAGCGCGACTCGGGGATGAGTTCGTGCAGGATCAGCGCGACCTGACCGGGCGCGCGCGCCTCGCGCAGCGCCGCGATGGCCCCCTCCATCCCGCCGCCCGAGCAATACAAACCCTTGAGATCGGGATGCCGCTGCAAGAGTTCCAGCGTGGCTTCATAGGTCAATTGCCGTGTTTCAAGGTTCACCATCGTGTCTAGAATGGTGAAATCGGGCGCGTATTCACGGAAGTAACTGCGAAAGCCGGTTTCGCGAAGTTCATGCCCGTGCCAGCGGTAACCGCCTACGAATACGGCGATTTTCCCAGATCGTGCCACCACCTTGGACATCATGTGCGCCGCGACCCGGCCTACTTTCATATTGTTGAGCCCGATATAGCCCTGCCGGATTCCCTGCGCATAATCGTTGAGCAGGGCAAAGCAGGGGACGCCGCGGTCCTTCAACTGGCTGACCGTGTCGGTGATCTGCATGTGGTTCACGGCAGAGGCCGCAATCGCGTCACAGCGACCCGCCAGCCCGGCCATCAGTCCGGCGATGTCGCCAGGGCTTTGCGAGGGCGCGAACTCCAGCACAATCTGGCCGCGAATGCCGGGGGCGCGGGCCACCGCGGCCTCCATCTCGCGCGCGACGCTCTGCCAGAAGGGCTGCCGCGCCTTGGGAAAGACAAAGCCAAAGCGGATCTCCGGCAGGTCGGCAAACATCCGTTGCCCGATCAGCGCCGCCGCGTGATAGCCGATGCGCTGCGCCGCCTCATAGACCCGCCGCGCGGTTTCCTCGCGCACCTTGGCGCGCCCGTTCAAGACCCGGTCTACCGTGGCCACACTGACACCCGATTCGCGGGCGAGATCGGTGATGGTTGGACGTTTGGCCATGAAGTCCTCTGGAGACTGAGAAGGGATACCCGCACTCTATGATGGTTTTTGCAAGAAATCCAATCCCCAACTCGCATGGTGCTGGGAATGTCGGTTTCGTTTGACTAGGGCTGATGTTCAGGGATGGAGGACAGGATGGCGGAACTGGGAATCGGTCTGATCGGCACCGGCTTTATGGGCAAGATCCATGCGCTGGCGTTTCGCATGGCGCGGGCGGTGATGGGGGGCGATCTGCCCGAGGCGCGGCTGGAACTGCTGTGTGACGCGCCGCGCGCCAAGGCGGACAGTATGGCGGCGCAATTCGGCTTTGCCCGCGCGACGGATGACTGGCGCGCGGTGGTCAGCGATCCGCGCATCGATGTGGTGTCGATCACCACGCCCAACGGGTTGCATCACGAGATGGCCTGTGCGGCGCTGAAGGCGGGCAAACACGTCTGGTGCGAAAAACCCATGGCGCTGACGCTGGCCGAGGCCGAAGAGATGGCCGCGGCGGCGCGCGCGGCGGGCACAGTCACGGTGGTGGGCTATAACTACATCCGCAACCCGGCCTTTCGTCATGCGCAAAAGCTGATCAGTGAAGGGCGGATTGGGCGCGTTGTGCATGTGCGCGGCTGGGTCGATGAGGATTATCAGGCGGACCCGGACCTGCCGTGGACATGGCGGGCGCGGCTGGCCGAGGCCGGGCTGGGCACCCTGGGGGATCTGGGCTGCCATCTGGTGTCGCTGATGGTGGGTCTGTGCGGCCCGATCCAAAGCCTTGTGGCGGACACGCAGATCATCCACGAAACACGCCCGCTGCCGGATGGCACCGGGCGCGCCGCGGTCGAGAATGAGGATACGGCGACGGCGCTGCTGCGCTTTGCCAGTGGCGCGCATGGATCGCTGGCGACCTCGCGGTCGGCATGGGGGCGCAAGAACAGGCTGGACTGGGAGGTGCATGGCACCAAGGGCATGATCTGTTTCGCGCAGGAGCGGATGAACGAGCTACAGGTGTACCTGAACGAGGGGCCGAAATCTGAACAGGGCTTTCGCACGGTGCTGTCTGGTCCGGATCACCCGCCGTTCGGGGCCTTTGTTCCGGCGCCGGGGCATCAGCTGGGGTTTGTCGATCTCAAGACCATCGAGGCCGCCGACCTGCTGGCGGCGATCCGCGACGGCGTGCAGGCCTATCCGTCGATGCAGGATGCGCTGGGGTTTGAGCGGGTGATCCATGCCATCGCCGACAGTGCGCGGCGGGATTGCGCGCGGGTCACTTTGTGACGGTGTCGTCCTCGGGTAGGGGATGCCTTGCCACAGGGCCTTTTCGACGCGGGGCGATAAACCAGCGCGTTTGCGCCCAGCCCCGGCGCGACGCAGATGAAACGGCGATCCAAGCCATCGGCGTCGTATTTCAGAACGCTCTGCGGCGTCTGCGCCTCTGCGATCTGTTGCGGAGAGACTCGGGTGCCGCCAAAGACCTCACCGCCGTCCGAGCCGCCGGTGCCGTATTTGATCGACAGGCACAGGCGATCCTGTGCCGCGTCTGGTCGTCCTGTGTCTTGCCTTGCCCCTGTATGCGGTCATTTACGTGCCGGGTGCAGGCTGGCGTTCCCACGCGGTCTTTGAAAGACAAGATTTAGATCGCAGGGTCTTCGGCCGCTTTTTCCAGCTTTTCACAGGCCCTCATCAGAGTGGTAAATTCCGCGTCGTCGAGATAGGCCCGCAGGTCGCGCTGGCGATCCCGCATACGCGGTATCGTGTGATCGAAAGTCGCGCGTCCCCTGTCGGTCAGGTCCAGATGAAGGGCGCGATTGTCCGATGCATCGCGGGTGATGGTGATCATCCCGTCGGCGGCCAGTGTCTTGACGTTTCGACTGATCAGGCCCTTGTCCATAGCGGTCAGTCGCGACAACTGGGCCGAGGTGCAGCGACCCGTGTCGCCGAGCACGGCAATGATGCGCCATTGCGTGATGGTGATTCCGGCGTGATCACGCAGAATCCGCGAGGCCTGAGCGTTCAGCTTGGCTTGTGCCTTTGCAAGGCGGTAGGTGAGAAAATTGTTAAGTGGCACCACAGTGTGCGGCAACACATTGCCATCGACGTCCATGAAAAATGTTTCCCTGCCTGCAAGGCAATGCCCTGCGGTTTCCAATTCGCTCACTCAGGTTAGCGAAGCGATTGAAGCGCTGGCAAGCTTTATCGCGGCTGCCGGGACGTCAGTGCATTTCATAACTTGATGAAGTTGAGCCAAAAAAAGACCCCCGCCCGAGGTTGGGCGAGGGTCCAAAGATCACAACCGGTTGGCTGTCTCAGTACCGGCAGACCGTGCTTGCGGTTTGCAGGACGGCACCCGGCGTATCGGGCAACCGCAGGAAAGTCACACGACGGTTTTCCGCCGCGCGGGGATCGTACTCGTTCTTCAGAACGTATTCGCCCCAGCCGACCGGGTAGAGCGGCACGCTGAGGTAAGCGCCTTCGATCAGACGCGTGACAGAGGCCGCCCGGCGCAGGCTGAGGTCGCAGTTGTAGCCTTCGGAGCCGACAGCGTCGGTGTGGCCGATCACGGCATAAGAAGTGCCCTGAAGGGCGGGATCGTTCAGAGCGGCAATCAGGCTGTCGATCTTGCCGCGCTGGTCGCCCCGGACGCGGTCGCTGTCATAATCGAACTCGATTGTGATGGCGACCGAGGGCAACGCAACCTTGCCGGTCTTGGGCGGTTCGGGCGCGTCGTATTGGGGCGGCGCGGGGGGCGGTGCCTTGCTGACGACGACTTTCTTGGTGTCGAGGTCCAGCACAAGGGTTTCGAAGGTGACCGAGGGGCCCGCGCTTTCCAACGCGATCCCGTCCGGGTCGATGTCGACGCCAGCGCAGTTGGCGGCGTTTGGGTTGAGCAGGCAGCTGGCCATCTGGCTCTGCGGCTGCGGTTTGATTTCCACCAGCGGATCGTTACCGGGGATAAAGATTTCGCCGCTCTGCGCATGGCCTGCCACGGGGGGCAGGCCAAGGCAGAGAGCGACGCTCAGGAATAGCTTTCGCATCGCTCTCATCTCCTTAGTATTCCCGGACCACGACCGAGATCTGAGCCTTGGTCACGTCGGGGTTATGTTTGGACACGGCACGGTAATCGACGCCGCTGTCCGTTTTCTTGGCGTCCTTGGCCCCGGCGTTGAGGTCAAGCACAAGGGTTTCGTTCACGATACCCTCGTAGCGGTCCTTGGAGACGGTCTTGTGACCGACCGAGCAAGACACCTTGGAGGTATCGCGGGTCACCTTGTCGATGGCCGCCTGACCGCCGTTGCAGATGGCAAGGATGGTTTCCAGCCCCGGCTCGGAGGTGCGAAGCGCACCGCGCGGCGGGAAGACGTACTGGGTGCCACCGGGGATCACGATGTCCTCAAGACCCGGGAAGGGGTAGAGCACACAGCTGTCGTGGTCGTCGTCGATCGAGATCAACGTCAGACGGCAGTCGTGGCGCGGTTCGATGAAGACCTGCAGTTCGTCACCAACCTTGTAGGTGGTCTGGTTGGTGTAGACGGTCAGGTGGCTTTGCGCCGCGACCGAGTGCTGGACCGGGTCATAATCGCCGCCGTATTTCTTGGCGTCGTCATGGGTCTTGATCGGCTCGTCACCTTTCACGACGTAGTCGGTGCCTGTCGGCTTGTAGTCGTCATCCTTGACCACGTAGTCCTTTTCGGGCGGGACATAACCGGGATCGCCGGGCTTGTAGTCGGCGGCAGGCGGCACGTAACCGGGGTCGCCGGGCTTATAGTCGGCAGCGGGCGGCACATAACCGGGATCGCCGGGCTTGTAGTCGACCTGCTTGACGACCTTGACCTTTTTCACCGGAGCGTAATCGGTGTCCTTGACCACCTGCTTGACCGAATAGCTGAGGTCCGCAGTGACCACGTGATCGGTCTTGTACGGACGGTAGTCGGTCAGCTTGTCCAGCAGGACCGGATACGCGGCCGTCCATTCATCCCGTGCAATCGGCGAGATATCCAGACGGGTCAGCAGGCCAGCCATGTCATGACCGGCAAAGGCCATACGGCTGCGCAGTTGTTCTGCCGTCAGGCCCAGTTCGTTGGCGGCCTGATTGAAGTCGACGAAGTAATCGACGTGATAGACAAACAGACCCCGCACCGGTTCCAGCCCGGCTGCCTTGATGGACGGCTCGATACCCGCGCTGGCGAGGGTGTTCAGGAAGGCGTCGGAATCGCGCTGGAAGTATTCATTGATGACATCCTTGCCCGGATAGATGGCGTCGATGGTCTGACGCGCCGAGGCGGGCAGAGACAGGTTGTTCAGTGCAACCTCACGCACCGAGTCATCGTTGAAGCGCATGCCTTTGGAGTGGCACGAGATGCACGAGATGCCATTCACAACCTCGCCGGTGCCATCCGGATAGTCGGTGTCGCGCACGATGGAGGTCGGACCCACGTCAAGACGCGCGCCATCGGCGGTGTTGAGGTAATAGGCGTGAAAGCCGTTGGGCAGGGTAAAGATCGACTCGCCGCCGTCATGTTCGAAGGCAAGATCGGGGCCGTAGGCATCGATCGGACCCAGCGGGTATTCGAAAAAGCTCTGGCGGCCTTTCGATCCGGCAAAGTCATAAGACGTCCAGAAAAAGCCGGTGCCAAGCGGGTGGCGTTCGATCAGGCGGTTATGCGAGGACACACCCGAATCCTGAAAACCGGCGCGGACGACCTGTTCGTTGAGGATGTTGCGGCTCATGCTGAAGCCCAGCTTGGCCTCCAGACCCTGCACCGTGTCGGGCAAGCCCAGCATGTCGTAGTAAAGCGGGCTGACAGAGGCGGTCGCCGTGAACCAGTCGGCACGGATGACCGGGGTCATGGAGCCTGACAAGTGTTGCAGCGACCCAAGATAGGGATCGGTGTCGCTTTCCATGGCGTAGGGGTACTGCGATTCGAGATAGCCCCAGGTTTCATGCGTCCAGTCCAGATCGGGCAGGAAGACGCGCAGCAGGACGCCGTGCGGATCGACCTTTTCGAACTTGTAGACGTTCGCGTTCCAGCTAAGCGCATTCAGCAGCTTGACGGTCGCCGCCAGATAACCCTGGTAGTTCTCGTCCGTCACGTCCGGGTCGTTCCACATCGGACGCATCGAGATATAGCGGATGCGGTCACGGCGGTTGGTGGGCTGCGCCTGCAGGTCGGCATGGGCCATGGCGTACATGTCGGCCAATGAGACGTAGGTCCGCGGTTCCGGTGCGGTGTCGCCCAGCGCGACAATCCACGACTGAAGCTGTTGCAGCTCTGCCTCTGTCGGCACACAGCTGGGGTCCCAGCAGTTGTCCGGCATCGCCGGCGCGCCGCCGGTGATCACCTGATAGAGCTTGGACTTGGCAGGGTCGCCGACGACCACGAACTTGGGATCGTTGGCAAGGCGGCGCATGTCGAGGACGTGGCCGAAACCGGCCTTGGGTTTGGTCAGTCCATCGCCAAGCACACCTTCCTGGTGGCAGTCCGAACAATACTTTTGCAGGACGCCATAGGCGGCCTTTTCATAATCGGTTGCGTCGGCAGGAAGCTGATAGTTCAGATCTTCTGGATCAACCAGCAAGGTCTGATCCTGCGCCACAGCGGGCAGGGCAAAGGCGGTCGTCAGTGCGATGACGCTCACCTTTATCAGGTCGTTGGGTTGCATGACATAAGTCTCCTGTTGAAAGAGGGCTTGGGTGGAATTCTGATTAACGGCACCGGATGGAAAGGTACTTTTTGGAGGCCCAGCCGGTCACGCCGCCGGAGCCCCGGAAGGGGTTCTTGCACTGACCCGACAGGCAGCGGATCTGGGCCCAGTTGCCGCTTTGGTTCAGCACTTGAACGGTGTCGCCGAGATACGTCTCGGAGATGATCCGGCCACGGGTGCTGGCCTGCGTCCGGATGTTCAGGAAGCCACTGCCGTTGTTGCGGGTATGGCTGGAATAGCGATTCAGGTTCACCACCGTGGCGGTGCACTGGGCGACAGGCTGTTCCTTGGGCTTGTTCGAGGCGAGATAGCGGTTCGAAACCCAACCGTTCTGGCCGTTGGACAGGCGCACGTTGTTCCAGCCGTCGCTTTCACCCAGCACGGTCACCTTGTCGCCAAAATCGATCCGGTTGACCACGCCATTATGCGTGCCCGGACCAGAGCGGACGTTGAGGTGGTCGGTTCCCGTGACATACATCGTATAGGTCTGGGTGGGCGGCGGCGGCGTCACCTTCTCAGGCGTCTTGAGATAGGTGATCCGGTCGATCACCACGCGCGAGATACAATCGGCATCCGCGCCACAGCGGTCACGGGTTCCGGTGCGCCAGACGGACTGCTGGGTCGAGGTCACGGCACGGGCGGGCGATTTATACGCGCGCTCCATTTCCTCATCCAGACCGGCAAGATAGCGGTCACCGCAGATCGTACGTTCGGTCGCGTTCAGACCGCCGGACGTGCACCACCACAACAGCGGTGTTGTGTCGACGACCTCTTCGGGCGGCGGCGGGGGCGGCGTCACCTCGACCGGGTCGGGGGTGCTGCACAGCCGCGCGACATAGGACTTGGCAAGGATCGAATAGGGGTGATCGCCGCAGACCTGAAGGTAGGCCTCATAGGCGAAACATTCGGAGAATTCCTTGGCCTCGTCGTACAGTGCGTCGCACAGCTTGACCGCGGTTTCATCCTTGGTGTCGGGCGGCGGGGGCGGCGCGGTTTCGCCGGTGTCCACCGGGGGTGTCGGCGTTGGTGTCGGATCGTCGGCACCGGGCACGAAGACCCCCTTGAGCACCTTGGAGTGGGCCAGAATATCCCCCATCGGGATGGCGTAGTTGACCGCGTCGCGATTGGACCCGGCATGGTGCAGGCCCACGACCTTTTGCAAGGAGGCGTCAATCACCGGCGAGCCGGAGTTGCCCGGCAGCGTGTCGCAGGTGTGCAGCAACTGCTTGTTCGACAAGGCAGGCGCATTGGCGCGGCATTTTTCGCGGCTGATGCGCTGGGCCTCTCCCATGGGATGGCCGATCACCCAGTAAGGATCGTTGTCGTTCGGCGTCACCGCAACCAGATCGAGGGTTCCGAATTCCGCCGAGGGATCGCCGATCACCTCCAGCACCGAATAATCAAGGTCCTTTGAGGTCTCGATCGGGGTCGGAACCACGGTATAGCGGCGCGTGCCCTGATCGACACCCGGCTGGCGATAGCCCGCAACGAAAAGCACGGAATCGATGCGGGTGGCCCCGGCGCGTTCGTTTTCCAGAATGCCGGGCACACAGTGGTTGTTGGTTAGGATGTGCTTCTTGTCGACGATAAAGGCGGTGCAGGGATAGACGCCGGTGTCGGTCAGGATGTCCAGCCGACCGACCGCCAGACCCAGCTTTGAGAATACGCTGTTTTCGGAGTAGTTGAGGATCGGCTCATTGTTGTAGTCGCCAACCGCCAGTTCAAGGGTGATGTCGCTGCCGCCCGCCGCAGACTGATTGCGGCTAAGCACGACGCTGCCAAAGCTTGTGCGGTCAAACCCGACAAAATCCTGCGCGTGCACAGGGGCGGGCGCGATGGCCGACAACCCCAGTGAGGCGATCAGTGTTGCCAGAGCAGTAGACGTACGCACGGCAGGTCCCCTTTGAAAAAATGAATATTAACAAGTTGCCTTGATGTTCCTTCAGAAGGGGCAATCCGTCAACGAAGGAAAACCCGACCTTCGGAAAAGTCAGGGAAAATCCGGCATTTGAAGGGCATGAATCGGGGTTTTGGCCGCATGCGCCTAGAGCACGCGGGACAAGAAGGCGCGCGTGCGCTCTTGCCCGGGGTTGGCAAAGAGCTGTTCCGGCGGGCCGGATTCGAGAATTCGGCCACGATCCAGAAAGCAAACCGTGTCGGCCAGTTCGCGGGCAAAGCCCATTTCATGGGTGGCCAGAACCATGGTCATGCCCTCGGAGCGCAACTGGCGCAGGACGTCCAGCACCTCTCCCACCAGTTCGGGATCGAGGGCCGAGGTGATCTCATCGAACAACATAATCTGCGGTTTCATCGCCAGCGCGCGGACGATGGCCACGCGCTGCTGCTGACCGCCTGAAAGCTGGTCGGCGTAGTGGTGCATGCGGTCGGCCAGACCAAAGCGCGCGAAAAGCTCTGCCACCTTGGGTTCCAGTTCGGCCCGGCTGGTGCCGTGGACCCGGCGGGGGGCAAGCAGCGCGTTGTCGAGCGCGGTCATGTGCGGGAAAAGATTGAAGCTCTGGAACACCATGCCGATGCGCTGGCGCACCGGCTGCGGGTCAAAGCCGGGCTCTGATATGTCGATCCCGTCAAGCGTGATGGTGCCGTCGTCGATCGGTTCCAGCAGGTTCATGCACCGCAGAAGCGTGGATTTGCCCGACCCGGACGCGCCGATCAGGCAGATCATCTGACCGCCGGACACTGTCAGATCGACGCCTTGGAGGACCGGGTTGTTGCCAAAGCTTTTCTGGACGGCGTTCAGGACAAGTGTGGGCATCAGCTGCGGGCCTTGCGCTGGCGGTTCATCAGGTGATCGGCGTAGCGGGTGGCGGGAATGGTGATCGCAAGGAACACCAATGCCGCGCCGACATAGGGCGTGAAATTCGCCAGTAGGGATTTGTAGACGCCGGCCTGCCGGAAAATCTCGACCGGGCCGATAAAGGACAGCAGCGCCACGTCCTTTTGCAGCGCGATGAACAGGTTCATATTGGCGGGCACGACCCGGCGGATGGCCTGCGGCAGGATCACAAAGCGCATTGCATCGGAGGACGACAGCCCCAGCGACAGTGCGGCGGCGCGCTGGCTGTCGTGGATGGACTCGATGCCCGAGCGGATGACCTCTGCCACATAGGCGGCATAGACCAGCACCAGCGCCAGAGAGCCCCAGATATAGGGCGAATTCCACGGCCGCGGCAGGCCGAGACCGGGAATGCCAAAGCCGATCAGGTAGATCACAAGGATCACCGGCAGCCCCCGGAACACATCCGTGTAGAGGATCGCCAGCAGTTTGACCGGATACAGCGCCGGGGTGCGCAGGTCGCGCGCGACGGCCACGGCCAGCCCAAGCGCGGCGATCAAAGGCGCGCACCAGGCAAAGATCGCGATGTCCATCAGAAAGGCGTTCAGCAGGCCCGGAAATGTCTTGGCAAAGACTGCGCCGTTGAAAAAGCTGCGCTGCACGGCCTCCCATCCCGGCGCCAGCGGCACCAGCACGATCAGCGCCAGCAGCACCGCGCCGGTGGACCCGGCGGCGATCAGGTTGGCGCGTCGGCGCTGGCGGGATTCAAAGATTTGGCGGCGGGTGGGCATGGATCGGCCTGTAGGACGAAAAAGCACCGGAGGAAAGGGGGCGCTGCCCCCGTCCCTGCGGGACTCCCCCGGAGCATTTTTGCCAAGAAGAAGCCGGGGCGCGGCGCATGGCCTGCCCCGAGGCGACTTATTCGATGACCGGTACGCCGGTTGTGGCTTGCAGCCATTCGGCCTCGATCTCGGCCAGTTTGCCGCTGTCCTTGAGCGCGGTCAGGGCGGCATCGACGCAGGATTTCAGCGGGTTGCCCTCTTCGAGCAGCATGCCGAACTGGTCGGGGTTCTCGCTGCGCTCTGGCGGGAACTGACCAAGGATCACGCCGTCATTGACCACCACCGCCGACAGATACAGCGCGGTGGGCAGATCAAACAGCGCGGCGTCGATCTGGCCCGCCTGCATGGCGGCGGTCACGTCGACGTTGTCGCCGTAGAGCATGGGCTGTTTGTCGGGGCCGATCAGATCGGTCAGCATCGGCACGGCGGTGGTGTTGGCGTCGGCCCCCCAGATCAGGGTTTTCAGGCTGGCGACGGTTGGCGCGGCGCCGCCGTCAACCACGGATTTGGTGGTCAGGACCGCCATCGCCGAGCTGTAGTAGGGCATGGAGAAATCGACCACCTGTTCGCGTTCCTCGGTGATCGAGAACTGTTGCAGGTTGACGTCGAAATCCTTGGCACCGGGCTGGATCGACTGGTCGAACGAGGTGCGGACCCATGTCACCTGATCGGGGCCAAAGCCCATCTCGGCGGCGACGGCATAGGCCACGGCGGCCTCGAACCCTTTGCCGCTTTCGGGGGCGTCATCCAGCACCCAGGGAAAGAACGCCGGGTTGCCGGTGGCGATGGTAAACGTGCCATCGGTCAGGGTTTTGCCCGCAGCACAGTCGTTTTGCGCAAAGGCAGCACCGGCGAGGCCGCAGGCAAGCGCGGTGAGGGTCATGAGTTTCATCGGAAAGGTCCCTGTCGGATTATGGTTGCGCACAGAGTTGCCGCCGGGGCGTGACTTGTCAATTTGGCCCTGCGCGCCGCGCGTACCGACAGCCACGATTTTCCGTTCAAGTGTCTGTCTTGCAGGTATTTTTGTCGGTTGCACCCGGATTGCCGCCCGCCGTTGGTTTTGTCTTAATCCTGAAATGTCCCCGGCCTACTATCAGTGGGATTCGGGTTGGGGGCGGGCCATGAAATTCATCCATATGTCCGATATTCATCTTGGGACGCCGGGGATGCTGGTCGAGGGGATCGATCCGCAAGCGCGCCTTGCGCGTGCCTTTGGTCACATCGCCGAGCATCACGCGGACGCCGTGCGCCTTGTCATCACCGGCGATCTCACCCATTGGGCCGATCCCGAGGCTTATGCCGCGCTGAAACAGGCCCTGCGGGTGCTGCCGATGCCGGTGCGTCTGATGGTGGGCAACCATGACGACCGGGCGGTGTTTCTGGACCACTTCCCGGACCATCCGAGCGATGAAGGCGGTTTCATCAACCACGCCGAGGATCTGCCCGAGGGGCGGTTCATCTATTGCGACACGGTGCAGACGGCGACCCATGCAGGCCATTTCTGCTCTGCCCGGCGGGGTTGGTTGCAAGGCCAGCTAGAGGGCTGCCAAACGGCCTATGTGTTCTTTCACCACAACCCGTTGCATCTGGGCGATCCATCGACCGATATGCTGTCGTTGAACGATGCCGATCAGGCGCCGTTGCGGGCCTTGCTCAAGGCGCACCGGGACAAGATCGCGCATATCTTCTTTGGCCATGTGCATGAGCCGCTGTCGGGCACCCTGGCGGGCATCCCGTTTTCCGGCGTGCCGTCGACCGTGCATCAGGTGATCCCGAACCTGTCGCCCTCCATGTTCTCGGGCATGGCACCGCTGGAGCCGTCCTACCGCGTGGTGCTGCTCCGGGGAGAGGACGTGGCGGTACACCAGATCCCCTTCGCCTGGGAGGGTGAGGTGATCTGGCATGGCAACGATTGGAACGACTGGGCGAAAGAGGCCTGCGGCGTCAGCCGGGAAAATTAGGCGCGAATCGACATTAAGGCTCTGGCTTTGCAAATCTTTTCGTCATGTGCAATGCATGCACAAACCATGCACAATCCATGCGCATGACGATGCACGGATACACAGGTAAACGGAGCGTGCGCTGGCGCGTGGGCGCGTCAGCCGGGTTTGTAGTCGCGGTTGGCCTCGGGGTCTTCGTCGGCAAAGGGCAGGGCCATGAGGTCATCCCAAAGCGCGGCGGGCAGTTTCATCGCCGCCCAGTCCATCGTCTTTTGCACCCGTTCGGGGCTGGACACGCCGATCACGGTCGAGGTGATGCGCGGGTCGCGCAGCGAGAATTGCAGCGCCGCGACGCCAGTCGGGACGTTGTGGCGGGCGCAGATCTCTTCGATGGCGCGGACGGGGGCAAGGGCCGCGTCGTCGGCCTCTTGATAGGTGACGCGGGGCATGGCGGCGCTGCCCTTGGCCAGCACGCCACCGGCAAAGGGGGCTGCGTTCAGGATGGCGATGCCCTGATCATAGGCGTAATCGAACATCGCATCCGCCGACCGGTTCAGCAGGGTAAATCGGTTGTGGGAGATCAGCGCGTCAAAGGGATAGGCGCGCAGGATCGGCTCCATCACGTCGAGCCGCCCCATGGCGAGGCCGACAGCCTGTGCGAGGCCCTCTTCCTTGAGCTTGAACAACTCGTCCAGCGCGCCGCCGTCGCCGGTGATCTCATTCAGATCGCGGGCGTGTTCCGGGTCATGCAGGTGGAGCAGCGGGATGCTGTCGAGATTGAGCGCCGTCAGGCTTTCCTCGATCGACTGGCGTACGCGGGCGGCGTCAAAGCGGCGGGTGTCCATGTCGCGGTCCAGCTTGGTCGACAGGACAAAGCCGTCGGGCAGGCCGCCGCGGTCCTTGATGACTGCGCCGATGCGTTCTTCGGACCGGCCAAAGCCGTAGTTTCTGGAGGTATCGAGGAAGTTCACAGGCCCGTCGAAGATAGCGTTGACCGTGGCGTGGGCGCGGTCCTCGGGGACGGAATAGCCGTAGGTGTCGGGCATGTCGCCGAGGGCGGAGGCTCCGAAACAGAGGTCTGTCACTTCGAGATCGGTCTTGCCGAGGGCGTAGCGGGCCATGGGGGTCTCCTGCGTGTCCGGGGTTTGGGTGATTTGTGACCGGGACGGGGCGGCATGGCAAGGGGGCGTGCGGGGGTGTCCACGCGTGGACAAATTTCGCCGTGTGAAAAATCAAGGGGTTACAGAGGCGTTTTTACTTTTTGTTAGGAAGTGCCCGGTCCGCCGCTCCTGCGTCGGGGTGGTTGGATGATCGTCTTTTGGCGCTTGAACGGGCTTGGCACGAATGGGCCGGACTCGTTGCCGAATGTGATGCTGGTTGCGCGTTGTTGGATGCGTGATCAGGTGTTGAGCAAGGTCCGGTCCGAGCCCATGGTGCCGAACTCTGCAGAGCGAACGAATGGCTGCATTGAGGAGTGCAGTATGATTTACAGGCGCTGCACGGTTGCAATGAAGGTCCTCGCAAATTGGCACATTATGATGCCGAAGCGTTATCGGAAAATAATGCTGAAGTAGTTGAAAAGATTATGTCACTAAATGCTAAGCTGTCCGCTTTTTGGGCCTCTGCTCACGGCTGGGCACCCGACGATGCCGCGAACTTGCTCTCCAAATCACGCTTAGACTGGCAGGTCTCACTTTCAAAAACGCTTCATTTGTGGATCGATCGCGACCCAATGACCGACGGGGAATTGATCTTGGCTTGGGCTAATTTAGGGGCGTTACTTGAAGGGACTCTGAAGCTCTTCTTTTCAATTTTCTATTTGGATTTTCAAACGGATATCGACGCGCTCAAGAAGGCGAATGCTTACGACCACAAGAAGAAGACCCACAAGGAGCCTGACGGGCTAACACTCGAGGTCCTGCGTAGATATGTTATTCAAAAAAATCTCTTCGAAGAGGCACATCAAGAGATGTTTCAACGTGTGCAAAGCCGTCGAAATGCGTTTCACGCCTACAAGGATCGTGAGCTGGGCACCGTAATTGAGTTTAGAGACTCTGTTCGCGGCTACATGAAGTTTTTAACTCACGTTGATCTTCGCGTTCCATATCCAAATTACCCGTGAGGCTCGCGCCTGAAAGCCGCCATCTGCGCATCCGCCGCGAAATGGCGCTCCGTCCACACAGCAGCCATCCAACACGGCAACGCCCCGCAACACCCTGCCGGTGCGCTTGTGCCCCAAGCGTCTGGACGCACAGCGCCGCCCGCTCACCTATGACCCGCATCCCGATTGGGCGTGCGTTGTGTCAGGCGCGGGCAGCGCGACCTTTGCGCAGATAACCTTAGTGGCGGAATTTTGGCTAGGGGTCGCCTATGCCTCGCTACTGTCCGACCCAGCCATAATAGCTCTCGCCTTCGTCATTTTTCGCCGTGCAGGGCGTGCCGACCGTTTGCGACCGGCCGCTCAGCGGTGTGCGAAACGACTCGTTCACGCAGCGGTTTCCCTTGTCGGTGACATGCAGGCATTGGCCAACGATCTGGATAAAGCCGGGACCGCAGTAATCTGAGCATCCCGCCTCGACGCAGGTCTGGGCGGCGGACGGCACGGGCATCACAGCGACGGAGGCCGCGAACACTGCCAAAGACAAAAATTTCCGGATCATTCTATTTCCTTTCAAATGGGGCTTTGCCCTTTGGTAGAACCCGAGTGCGCGGAGCGCTCGCGCTTTGAACGCTTAATGTCCTGTGCAAACGGAGGCGCTGAGCGCGGCGAGCACTGCACGGCCGACAGATTGGCTGTCTGGGTAGTTTTGGTCGATCGCGCCCCACCGCCACGTCGGGGAGGCACCGCATCTGATGGTCAGATCGCCCCCGAAATCGCCAATTTTTCCCTCGCCCTTGACCTTGGCAGAGCAAGACCCGTCGCCGTTTCGGGTCACGTTTTCGACCCACCAGTTTTGGCTGTAGACCCCTTCGAGGTCTTCGGTATAGGCCCCGCCGCCCCAGCATTCCGCCTGTGCCGCTGAGGATGCAAATGCCCCGATCAACAGTGCAACTGTCAGTTTGAAGGTCATAATATCCGCTTCCAATATGTGCATTGCGCAAAGCCGGACGGCACCGACGAACAGGCGCGAGTGCCCCAACCCTGGCCGACATTCCCCAAGCGGAATGCCATCCATTAAATGGAGGAGCATGGATGCGCGCCTCTCACGGTTTTTGTGCCCGCCCCATGACCATCCTCTGCGAGCATCTTACGGGATCGCGTGACATATAGCGACTCTGCTCAAGTATAGCGCGGGAGGCCGCGCCGCCGGTTCCCCTGTGCAGCGCGTCCGGTAAGGGGGTGGGCGAGGGCTAGCCTCTGGGCCGGAGCATTTGCGGGTCATAGGGGCTGGGGTCGATGACCTTGGCTTTGAACCGCTGTCCCAGCAGGTCAAGCTCCAGCTTTGTGCCGGGGGGGGCAAGATCGGGATCGACGAAACCCAGCGCAAGGTTCAGGCCGGTGCGAAAGCCGTAGGCGCCCGAGGTGACGGTGCCAACCACCTTGTCGCCTATCATCATCGAGGCACCGGGGGCGGCGCGGCGGTCGGGGGCGTCGTGGCTGAGGGTGACAAGGCATTTGCGCGGGCCGTCCTTTTGGCGTTTGAGCAGGGCGGCTTTGCCGATGAACTCCTTGTCGCGTTTGACGAAGCGGTCCAGCGCGGTTTCAAACGGGGTGAATTCGGTGAGCAGGTCGGCCTTCCAATGCAGGAAGCCTTTTTCGAGGCGCATGGACTCGACCGCGTGGCTGCCGAAGAGGCGCAGCCCGTGCTTCTCGCCCGCCTCGCGCAGGGCGGTGTAGGCGGCGTAGAGGGAGGCGTTGGGGACGTGGATTTCATAGGCCAGTTCGCCGGAAAAGCTGACCGCAAGGACGGTGGCGGGGGCGAAGCCGATGAAACATTCGCGGGCAGATAGCCACGGAAAGCCCTGCGCTGACCAGTCGCCGCGCGAGGTGGCGGACAGGGTCTCGCGGGCTTTGGGGCCGGCCAGCACGAGGATTGTCATGTCGTTGGTGAGGCTGCGGATCTGCACGTCCTCATCGGCGCGTTTGTGCGTCCTGAGCCAATCCATGTCGTGAAATTCGGATGCGGCGGCGGAGCCGTACCAGACCCGTTCAGGCCCCCGGTCCGAGGCGGGCAGGTTGGCGAATGTTGCCTCTGCCTTGACCATGCCGTGGACGTTCAGCAGGTAGCCAAGGCCGACGCGGCCAGGTTTTTGGGTGACGCGGCCACAGCAGAGCCGGTCGAGGAAGGCGTGCCGGTCGGTGCCGGTGATTTCCAGCCGGTTGAAGCCGTTGACTTCGCACAGGCCGACGGCGGTGTGGACGGCACCCACCTCTGCGGCGACGGCGTCATGCGCCTCATCAAAGCGGTAGCTGGGGGTGATGTGCAGGCCGGGGGCAAAGACTTCGGCCCGTTCCCAGCCGTTGACCGGGCCGAAATGCGCCCCTTCGGCTTGCAGGATCGGGGTCAGGGGCGTGGTCTTGGCCATGCGGCCTGCGGGGCGGTGTTCGTTGGGAAAGTGAAAGCGGAATTCGTTTTGATAGTCCTGCACGGCGTAGCGGGCGCAGAGTTCGACATTGGTGTGGCCGGTGTAGCGGCGCGGGTCGATGACCCATGTGTCATAGCAGGCCTCGCCATGCACGATCTGTTGCGCCAGCAGCCAGCCGTGACCGCCGCCCTCGCCCAGACCGGCGCGCAGGCCGATGATGCAATAGGCGTTGCGCTTGCCCGGAATAGGCCCGACCAGCGGCGCGCCGTCGATGGTATAGGTGATGGGGCCGTTGACCACGGTGGTGATGCCGATCTCTGTCAGGGCAGGCATACGGGCGAACGCGCCCTCCAGCACGTCCATCACGCGGTCCAGATCGTCCGGGCAGAGCGCGTTGACAAAGTTCGGGTCGATCCCGTCCATGCCCCAAGTCTTGCAGTCCTGTTCGTAGAAGCCGACCAGCAGACCGTTCTTTTCCTGACGCGAGTAGTAGTCCGAGATCGGGCAGCGCAGCAGCGGCATCCGGTGGTCTGCGTCGCGGATGGCGGGAATTTCCTCGGTCACGAAATACTGGTGTTCCATCGACATGACGGGGTGGTGTACGCCCATCATGGCGCCGACCTCGTTCACGCGGTAGCCGCAGGCGTTGATGACGACCTCTGCGTGGATCTCACCCTTTGGGGTGGTGACGATCCAGGTGTCGTCGGGCAGTTGGCGCAGGGCGGTGACGGGGGTGTTGCGGTGGACCTCTGCGCCCGCCTTTCGCGCTCGGCGGGCCAGCGCCTGACAGAGTTGCGCCGGGTCGATGTCGCCGTCCAGCGGATCCCACAGCCCGCCGATCAGATTGTCGGTGGAGATCAGCGGGTGGCGGCGGGCGCATTCCTGCGCATCGATCACCTCGAACTCGACCCCCATGCCGCGGGCCATCGAGGCGAAGTGGCGGTAGCCGTCCATATGCGCCTGCGTGTTGGCAAGGCGGATGCCGCCGTCGGCGTGGTGGTAGGTGATCGGGTAATCCGGGTCCTCGGCCAGTTCCTTATACAGCGCGATGGAGTGGCTTTTGAGGCCAACCATGGTCTGCGTCATGCCAAAGTTCGTGACCTGCGCGGCGGAATGCCATGTGGTGCCGGAGGTCAGCTCATCCCGTTCGAGCAGCATGACATCACTCCAGCCCTCTTGGGTCAGGTGGTAGAGCGTGGAACAGCCTGCAATGCCGCCGCCGATCACGACGGCGCGTGTGGTCGTCTTCATGGGAACCTCCGTGGATTGGCGGTATCGGCTGTGATTTTCTTCTTTCGGGCAAGGGGTTCGTTGCGGCTTTGCGGTTCTGAAAACTGCGATTTCGTTTGGGTGCAGATGTGTTGTCCCGCTTGTCAGGTTTGCCAGCGCGGCGCGTAGTGGCGGCATGGATGAGGATCAGGATCAGCGGACCCTGCCTGGGGGCCGAGGCGGGCGGCGGTTGGGGGGCCGGGGGGCGCGGCATGTGGCGCGTGCGGCGGGGCCGGTGAACCCGGCACCACCGGGGCAGCGGGGCGGACGTTATGCGCCGCTGACGGATGCCGACCTGTGGGCGATCTACCGGACGGCCAAGCGGTTGTTGGCGGACCTGGGCATGGGCGAGGTGCCGGCGCGGCTGCGGGGGGATCTGCTGGCTGCCGGGGCAGAGGCGCGCGGCGACCGGGTTTTGATCCCCGAGGCGCTGATCGAGGCGGCGGTGGACGGCGCGGCGAAACGCTTTCCCTTGTACGGGCGCGATCCGGCGCGGGATATCGAGGTGGGCGGCGACCGGGTGCATTTTGGCACCGGGGGCGCTGCGGTACAGGTTCTGGACATGGACAGCGCGCGCTACCGCGCGGCGACCTTGCAGGATTTGCGCGATTTCACCCGGTTGCAGGACGCGCTGGAGAACGTCAGTTGGTTCACCCGCTGTTGCATCGCGACGGATGTGCCGGGGGTGCGGGAACTGGACCTGAACACCGCCTTTGCGCTGCTGGCGCATACGACAAAACCGGTGGCGACGGCGTTTACGGTGGCCGACAGTGTCGCGCCGGTGGTGGCGATGATGGACATGGCGCTGGGGCGCGAGGGGGCCTTTGCGGCGCGGCCTTTCATCAAGGCGCATATCAGCCCGGTGATTTCGCCGATGCGCTACGGCGAGGACGCGGTGGAGGTGGTCTATGCCTGCATCGACCATAATATTCCCATGTCCTGCATCACCGCTGCCCAGTCGGGCGCAACGGCCCCAGCCCCTTTGGCGGGGTTCCTTGCGCAATCGCTGGCCGAAACCTTGGCCAGCCTTGTGATGGTGCATGTGATCCGGCCCGGACATCCGATGGTGTTTTCCAACTGGCCCTTGGTGATCGACCTGCGGACGGGCGCGTTTTCCGGCGGCGGCGGAGAGGTGGCGCTGTTGAATGCCGCCTCGGCGCAACTGTCGAACTGGTTGGGGCTGCCGTCCGGCGTGGCGGCGTCGATGACGGATGCCAAGGCGATTGATGCGCAATACGGCATGGAAAAGGGCATGACGGCGCTGGCCGCGGGGCTGGCAGGCGGCAATCTGGTGTATGAAAGCGCGGGCATGACGGCGGCCCTGTTGGGGGCCAGCTTTGAGGGGTTTGTGCTGGACAATGAGATGCTGGGCGCGGTGTACCGCGTGCTGCGCGGGGTCGAGGTCAGCGACGACACGCTGGGCTTTGACGCGATCCGCGAGGCGGTCTTGGGCGAGGGGCATTTTCTGGGCTCTGCCCAGACCCATGCGGCGATGGAGCGGGATTATGTCTATCCCCGGATGGCCGACCGGACCGATCCGCGCACATGGGAGGCGGCGGGGGCCGAGGATGCCTGGACACGCGCGCGGGCCGAGGCGCGGCGTATTCTGAACGACCATCGGCCAGAGTACCTGAGCACAGCGCAGGTGTGCGCGATCCGGCAGGCCTTTCCCGAGGTGCTTTGAGGCTAGACCGAGACCTTTTCCAACAGCACGGCGCGCGGGGTGTCGGCCTTGGTGGCGTCGTGGATGACGCGGCCGCGTTCCAGCGCCACGAAATGATCGCCAAGATCATAGGCAAAATCAAAGAACTGCTCGACGAGGATGATCGCCATGTCGCCCTTTTCGCGCAGGTATTTGATGACCTCGCCGATCTGCTTGATGATGTTGGGCTGGATGCCCTCTGTCGGTTCGTCCAAGAGCAGGAGTTTCGGCTTGGCGATCAGCGCGCGGGCGATGGCAAGCTGTTGCTGCTGGCCACCGGACAAATCCCCGCCGCGCCGGGCAAGGAACTGATCGAGGATCGGGAACAGCTCAAATATCTCGGCGGGGATGTGCCATTCGGATTTCGGGATGCAGGCAAAGCCGGTCTCAAGGTTCTCTTTCACCGTCATCAGTGGAAAGATGTCCCGTCCCTGTGGCACATAGCCGACGCCCGCGCGGGCGAGCGCATGGGCCGAGGTGCCCTTGGGCATGTCGTTGCCTTCGATACTCATCTCACCCCCAGAGCGCGCATGGGTGCCCGATATGGCCTTGAGCAGGGAGGTCTTGCCGACGCCATTGGTGCCCATCAGGCAGGTGACGGCACCGGGTTTGGCCTGCATCGAGATGCCGTGCAGGATCTGGCTGTGGCCGTAATGGAGGGTCAGGTCGGAGAGGCTCAGCATGGCGGCGGTGTTCCTGTCGTCCGGACGATGCGCTGTGTGGCGCGGGCGGAAGTGAGTATTTGGACCAAGAAGAAGCCCATGGGTCAGCGCCCCAGATAGACTTCGATGACCTGCGGATCGCTGGTCACATGGTCGATGGAGCCTTCGGCGAGGACGGAGCCCTCATTCAGGACGGTGACCTTGCAGTTCAGGCGGCGGACAAATTCCATGTCGTGTTCCACGACAACGACGGCGCGGGTTTTCGCCGCTTCGACCAGCATTTCGGTGGTCTTTTCGCGCTCTGCCGGGGTCATGCCGGCGGCGGGTTCATCGACCAGCAGCAGGCGCGGTTCCTGCGCCAGCAGCATGCCGATCTCCAGCCATTGTTTCTGTCCGTGGCTGAGTTCGCCCGCCGGGCGGGTCAGGCTGTCGGTCAGGCCGGTCTGTTCGGCGATCGCCTCAATGCGCTGCGCGCCGTCGGCGGTCTTTTTGTAGAACAGCACGTCAAAGGGGCCGCGCGGGTTTTTCAGCGCCATGGCGAGGTTTTCGCGCACGGTCTGGGCCTCGAAAACCGTGGGTTTCTGGAACTTGCGGCCGATGCCCTCACGGGCGATGGCGGATTCCGACATGCCCAGCAGCGAGATTCCCTTGTCGCCCCAGAGGATATGGCCGTCATCCGGTTTAGTCTTGCCGGTGATGATATCCATGAAGGTCGTCTTGCCCGCGCCGTTGGGGCCGATGATGGCGCGCAGTTCCGGCTCGCCGATCTGGAAGCTGAGGTTGTTGATCGCCTTGAAGCCGTCGAAGGAAACGGAGACGCCGGAGAGTTCGAGGAGCGTCCTGCTCATGCTTTTTTCCTCACCAGTTTGTCGACGAGGCCGCCGATGCCTTGGGGGGCGAAGAGGGTGACGGCAACAAACGACAGGCCCAGCAGCACCAGCCACCAGTCGGTCCATTTGATGACGTAGAAACCGAGGTTGATGTCAGGCGCGCCGCCGCCGGTGAACCAGCTGGACGCCAGCGTGACAAAGACCGTGCCGAGGACCGCGCCGTACAAGCGCCCGCGACCGCCGATGGCGACCCAGACCGCGAGGTAGATCGAGGCGATGGGCGCGATTTCTGCCGGGTTGATGATGCCCGCCTGCGGGTAATAGAGCGCACCCGCGATGCCCGCCACGATGGCGGTCAGGGTGAAGACGAAGAGCTTGTAGCTTTCCACGTGGTAGCCAAGGAAGCGCACGCGGGTTTCATCGTCGCGAATGGCGCGGATCACGCTGCCCATCTTGCCCGAGGTGACAAAGGCAAAGAGGATATAGCCGATGGCCAGCGCCAAGGCGGAAGCCCAGAAGAAGGCCATCGAGACGAGGCTTTGCGGGGTCGATTCAAAGCCGGGGATGTTTTGCAGGCCCGAGAGGCCGTTGTTGCCGCGCAGGCCGCTGTCGTTCTGGAAGAGATACAGCGACAGGGCCAGCGTCATCGCCTGTGTCAGGATCGACAGGTAAACGCCGGTGACGCGGCTGCGGAAGGCGAGCCAGCCAAAGACCAGCGCCAGCAGGCCGGGGACCAGCACAACCATCAGCAGTTGCAGTGGCAGGGAATGGGCAAAGGACCAGATTGTCGGCAGTTCGGACGCGCCAACCACGCCGAAGATCTGGCTGGCGATGGCGTCAGAGACCTCTTGCGGGCTGGGCGGGATCACTTGGTTCGCCATGCTGCCGGTTACGATGACCTCTGTCCGGGCGTACATCAGCCACATGCCGATGGCATAGCCGCCGATCCCGAAAAAGGCGAAGTGGCCAAGGCTGAGGATGCCGCAATAGCCCCAGACCACGTCCATCGCGATGGCGATCAGGCACAGGCACAGTGTCTTGCCCAGCGTCTTGACGAAACTGGTGGAGATCAGGCCGGTGCCGGTTGCCTCTGCCATCAGGGTGACGCCAAGGGTGAACAGGGCGAGAATGGCGAGGAACCAGAGGATCGACGGGTTTTGTGCAAAGAAACTGCGGTTCATGCCGGGACTCCCAAAGATGTGGCGCGCGGCGGGCTTGGGGGTTCTGCCCCCCTTGTCCCTGCGGCCCAATCACCGCCGCAATTTTTCGGGCCCAAAGCCTCTGTGGCCTTGTCGACCGGGGCGGGAGGAGCCCGCCGTGGTGTGCCGGGGCCGCAGTTATCCATGTCGGCGGCGTTGGGTACGAGGATGCCGTTGCAATGGCTGCAAAAGAGGGTGCGCATGATCAGTCTCCTGCCGCGCGGCCCTTGAGGGCGACGATGCCCTTTGGCCGGAACTGGATGAAGAGGATGATGAAGAGGATCATGTAAGTCTGCGCCGCCAGCGTGTTGGACGGGTTGAAGAACTCGATCCCTTTTTGCAGGGTGCCGATCATGAAGGCACCGGCAAGGGTGCCCCAGACATTGCCGACCCCGCCGACAACCACGGTCATAAAGCTTTGCACGATGTAGTCCGCGCCCATTTCTGATGTGACCTTGGCGTAAAGGCCGATGGCGACACCGGCGATGCCCGCGATGCCGGAGCCAAGGCCAAAGGTCATCATCTTGATCCGGTCCGGGTTGATGCCCATCGAGGCGGCCATGCGCGGGTTCTGCGTGACGGCGCGGACCTCCAGCCCCAGACGGGTTTTCTTGAGGATGAACAGCAGCAGGCCGAGGAACAGCAGCGCAAGGACAAAGATGGCGATGCGGATATAGCTGATGGCGATCACGTCGTTGATCTGCCACGCGCCGTCCAGCCAGCCGGGCGAGGTCAGCGGACGGGCCTGCGTGCCAAAGATGTTCTTGGCCAGCTGTTGCAGCGCGATGGAGACACCGAAGGTGGCCAGAAGGGTTTCCAGCGGGCGGTCGTAGAGCCAGCGGATCACCAGCCGTTCCATCGCCACGCCCGCGCCGAAAGTCACCGCAAAGGCCAGCGGCAGGGCGACGACCAGCGACAGGGTGTAATCGGGGATGAACAGTTGCACGACGTAGCCGGTATAGGCCCCCATCATGATGAACTCGCCGTGGGCCATGTTGATGACGCCCATGACGCCAAAGGTGATGGCAAGGCCGATAGCGGCAAGGAAATAGATCGAGGCGAGCGAGATGGCGTCCAGCCCTAGGTCCGCTGCCTGAGACACAGCCACGCGGTTTTGCACGGCGGCCTGGGTCGTTTCGGCGGCGTCGGTGATGGCGGCGTCCGGCTCGTCGTAGACCTCGTAGATCGTCCAGCCCGCCAGCGTTTCAGCGATGATTTCAGGCGTCGCCCGTGGCGGAACCGTGCCCGCTACGGCGAGCGCATCGTAGGCGCGCAAGCGGGCCTCTGGTGTGGTCAGTTGGGCGGCGGGCAGGCCACCGGCCTTGCCGTTTTCGACATGGGTTTCCAGTGTCGGGCGGATGCGGGACGGGTCGATCAGGGCCGGCGCGCCGGATTTGGCGGCGATCATGGCATAGGCCTCTGCCTCTGGCAGATCGGTGCCGGGCTTGAGGATGCGGGCGACGTTTGCGTCGGCGGGGATGTCTTGCGCGACCTCGGTTTCGGTCGACAGGATTTGTGACAGGACGGCGCGGCCATCGACGCTGAGGTCTGACGACAGCGCCCGGATGGCGGCGATCCGCGCCGCTGGCGTGTCCCCGTAGCGGGCGGCCAGATAGTTCAGCAGGCGTTGCTTGCGCAGCTTGAGCGCGGCATCCGGCTCCCCGTCGATCGAGGCGGCAAGCGGCGCGATCTGGCTGGGGCTAAGGCCGCGGGCGATGGCGTCAACCGCCCCGGCGCGGCGGGTGATATCGGGGTCGGAGAGCTGGAACTGAACCAGCGCCTCGGCGATGGCGCGGCGCACACCGCCGTTGGGTTTGATTTGCTTCAGGGCGTCGGGATCAACGGCGGTCTGAACCGGCTCACCTGTGCCAAGGTCGATCAGGGTGACGGTATCGCCGGTTTCCTCGACGTAGAAGAACAGGCCGTCATCCTCGCGGGTATAGACCTCTTTGTCCTGCCAGCGTTCCAGAAAACGCGGCACCTCTGGCAGACCGGAGGCAGAGAGCGACTCCAGCACCGGACCAACTGTCCCGCGTGAGGGCTTGGCAACCTCCGCCTGATGCGCTTGCAGGATTGTCTGCAGGTCCTGGGCGAAACCGGGCGCGGGCAGCCACGCGAAGAGAAGAGCCGCAAGAAGGGCACGGAGCATGGATCGGCCTGTCTTTGGTGGGAGGGGAGGCAGGCAGGGCGATTTCCGCCCTGCCGTTGGTCACGCTGTGGCGGGGCACGCCAAGGCGCGCCCCGGTGTCAGCCGATCAGTAGTTCGACTTGATCTGCACGCAAGTCGAGGTCTCGGTGTTGTACATGCCGCAGCCGAGGTCTTTCCAATCCGACTTCAGCACAGCCGATTCCGGCAGGAAGTCGGTCCATGCGTCGCCGGGAACCGGGTCGGTCTGGCTGATGATGTCGAACTGGCCCTCTGCGGTGATCTCACCGATCAGGACCGGCTTGGACAGGTGGTGGTTGGGCAGCATGACGGCGGTGCCGCCGGTCAGGTTCGGGAATTCCTGCCCGTACATCGCGGTGCGCACGGCATCGACATCGGTGGTGCCTGCGGCGGTGGCTGCGTTCACCCACATGTTGAAGCCGATGTAGTGTGCTTCCATCGGGTCGTTGGTCACGCGGTCTTCGCCCATGCGGGCCTTCCACGCGGCGATCCATTCCTCATTGGCGGCACCTTCGGCGGACTGGAAGTAGTTCCATGCGGCGAGGTGACCGACGAGGTTGGAGGTGTCGAGGCCCGAGAGTTCCTCTTCGCCAACCGAGAAGGCGACGACGGGGATGTCATCGGCGGAGACGCCAGCGGCGGCCAGTTCCTTGTAGAAGCCGATGTTGGCGTCGCCGTTGATGGTGCTGATCACGCCGACCTGCTTGCCATCCTCACCCAATGCCACGACGTCGGCAACGATGGTGCCCCAGTCGGAATGGCCGAAGGGGGTGTAGTTCACAAAGATGTCTTCTTCGGCGATGCCCTTCGACGCCAGATAGCTGGCGAGGATGTTGTTGGTTGTGCGCGGATAGACATAGTCGGTGCCAAGCAGGGCGAATTTCTCGACGCCCAGTTCCTCAAGGAAATAGTCGACCGCCGGGATCGCCTGCTGGTTCGGCGCGGCACCGGTGTAGAAGACGTTCTTGGAGGATTCTTCGCCCTCGTACTGGACCGGGTAGAACAGCAAGCCGTTCAGTTCCTCGATCACCGGCAGTACCGATTTGCGCGAAACGGATGTCCAGTTGCCGAACATCACGTCGACCTCATGCACGGTCAGCAGTTCGCGCGCCTTTTCGGCGAACAGCGGCCAGTCAGAGGCCGGGTCGACCACAACGGCCTCCAGCTCACAGCCCAGCAGGCCGCCCTTTTCGTTCTGCTGTTCGATCAGCATCAACATGGTGTCTTTCAGTGTCGTCTCGGAGATTGCCATGGTGCCGGACAGCGAGTGGAGCACGCCGACCTTGATCGGGCAATCCTGGGCGCTGGCGCCACCGGCAATGAGGGCCAATGTAGCGGCACCGGACAGCAGTTTCGTGAAACGGTTCATTCGTGTCTCCCCGCGGGTGAGCCTCCCTTGTCCCGGCATGGCCGAGCGTCTAGGTCATCCCCCGCAACAGTATGTTGCATCCAGTGTGGCGGCCTGTTCGAGCTGCAAACCTTTCAGGTCGTCACACGCCCTTTTCCACCGATCTCACAGCAGCGCGGCGTGGGCGCCCCGAGTCATCAGTTCACCTTGCCCTTCGGTCAATCGCGGGGCGGATCAGGGGGGAGTGGCAATCTGCTTTGCCTAATTATTGATCTAAAACTCAGACATTAGGCTAATTATTGGGCGATTGCGTTGAGCAATCCGTTAACTTTTCACCCAAGTGCGTTGCATTGCCAGACGCGGGGTGGCGGTATTGGCCAAAGACACGTCGCGGTTGGGACAATGACACTGCATATGCGCGAAAATCAGGCGGTTGCTGCGCCACTGCCGGGAAATGTGCCTCGCGCTCGCGGGACGCTGGACCTGACGACCAAACAGCGTGGCGACCGTTCGGCCATTGACAGGCTGCGGACGTCGGGCTGTCTGCGGGCGCTGTTTTCCCGTCGTACCAAGGCGGTCGAGGCCATCGTAATCAATACCTCCGGCGGGCTGACAGGGGGCGACAGCCTGTCTCTTTGCGGGGCAGCGGGGGTGGGGTCACAGTTGAGCCTGACGACACAGGCGGCAGAGCGCGCCTATCGCGCCAGTTCCGATGTGGCGCGGGTCGAAACGCGGCTGGAGGCCGGGGCGGCTTCGGTGCTGCACTGGCTGCCGCAAGAGCTGATCCTGTTCGAGGGCGCGCGGTTGCGGCGGCGTCTGCGCGTGGACCTTGCCGCCGATGCGCGCCTGCTGCTGGTGGAGCCGGTGATCTTTGGCCGCACTGCCATGGGCGAGCGGTTGCGCGACGTGGCGTTTTCCGACCGGATCGCGGTCTGGCGCGCGGGCGCGCCGCTGTACCTTGACGGGCTGGACCTGCACGGCGACCTTGAGACCGGCATGGCCCGTCCGGCGCTGGGCGGCGGGGCCGGGGCGATGGCGAGCCTTGTCTATGTCGCGCCCGACGCCGAGTCGCATCTGGCGCCGCTGCGGGCCTTTATGCCCGATACGGGCGGCGTGTCGCTGATGCGCGACGACCTGTTGGTGGTGCGCCTGTTGGCGTCCGACAGCCTGAACCTGCGGCGCAGCCTGCTGCCCGTTCTTGACCGGCTCAGCCGGGACACTTTGCCGATTTCGTGGAGACTCTGACACCATGCAACTGACCCCGCGCGAGAAAGACAAGCTGCTGGTCGCGATGGCCGCCGAGGTGGCCCGCAAGCGGCTGGCCCGTGGTGTAAAGCTGAACTACCCCGAAGCGATTGCGCTGATCACCGATGCGGTGGTCGAAGGCGCGCGCGACGGGCGATCCGTGGCTGACATGATGATGGCCGGGGCCGAGGTGATCACCCGCGCGCAATGCATGGAAGGCGTGCCCGAGATGATCCACGAGGTTCAGGTCGAGGCGACGTTTCCAGACGGCACCAAGCTGGTGACGGTTCACGATCCGATCCGGTGAAGTGCTGGGTATTTTTAAACAGATGAAACCAAGGGGAACCAAAATGAAGACTGTTTTGACATTCGCAACCGCGCTGCTGGCGGCGGCACCTGCTCTGGCCCATGAAGGCGGGCACATGCATCCGCACGGGATGGAAAGCGGTCTGTCGCTGTTGCCGATGGCGGCGCTGATCGGGGTCGCAGCCCTGGTCGCCTGGAACCGCCGATGATCCCTGGTGAACTGTTCCCGGCAGAGGGCACGCTGACCCTGAACGAGGGGCGCGAGGCGATCACGCTGCGCGTCGCCAATACCGGCGACAGGCCGGTGCAGGTCGGCTCTCATTACCATTTTGCCGAGGCCAATCCGGCGCTGGATTTCGACCGCGATGCGGCACGGGGCACGCGGCTGGACATTGCCGCCGGAACGGCAGTGAGGTTTGAGCCGGGGCAGGCGCGCGAGGTGAACCTGATCCCGATGTCCGGCGGACGCACCATCTATGGTTTCAACCAAAAGGTGATGGGCGCGCTGGACTGACACGGGTGAGTCGGGTGACGCTGGTGTTCTGGACACCAGAGAGGAAAGACCATGTGCGATATCTGTGTGATGACTTCGGTGAAGGAACGGATGCTGTCTCGGCGCTCGTTCTTCAAGGCAGGCGCGGCGGTTGGCGCGGGCGCGGTGCTGGGCGTTGGGACGACAACGCCGGCGATGGCGGCGGGCCATGGCAGTGTGGTGGACATGAGCCATGTCACCGACGAGACCTTTCCCACCTATTTCGGGGCACCGGGGATTTCCTACGACAAGGCTTTCGATTTCGCCAAGGACGGCTTCAACCTTTATAATCTGACGGTGAATGAGCACACCGGCACCCATGTCGACGCGCCGCTGCATTTCTCGGCGGACGGGCAGTCGGTGGATGAAATTCCGGTCGAAAACCTTGTCTGTCCGCTGGTCAAGATCGACATTGCGGCACGGGCGGCCGACGATCCCGATACCATGGTGACGCCGGACGATCTGAAAGCCTGGATTGCCGCGCATGGCGAGATCCCGGACGGGGCCTGTGTGGCGATGGACTCGGGCTGGGCAGCGCGGCTGGGCGGTGACGGGTTTCGCAATGCCGACGGCGATGGTGTGATGCATTTTCCCGGCTTCCACGTCGAAGCGGCGCAGATGCTGGCCGAGCAGACCGGGGCGGTGGCCATCGCGGCGGATACGCTGTCGCTGGACCATGGGCCATCGGCAAGCTTTGACACCCACTACGCTTGGTTGCCGACCAACCGCTATGGGATCGAGTGTCTGGCCGGACTGAGCCAGGTGCCCGCTGCGGGCGCGACGCTGATCGTGGGCGCGCCGAAAACCGGTCGGGGCACAGGTGGCCCGGCCCGAATATTTGCAATGGTGTAACGAATATGGCTCTGCCAACCCCTTTGGACCTTTGGATATCCGTGACACGGATGGCCTGCATGTCTGCCGAAGCGCAGGCGGTGATAGCGATGCGACTGATGGGGATGGCGGGGCTGTGGTCCGTCACACCGGATGAGACAACGCGCATGGTGCGCGAAAAGGTGGAACATTTCCCACGGGCGTTTCACGCGGCCACCCGCGCGGCGATCGAGGGGGGCGACCCCCTTGCCGCCGCCATCGGGCCGCTGCACCGGCAGACCCGCGCCAACGCCAAGAGGCTGGCGCGGCGCGGGCCAAAGAGGGCATTCTGATGGCGACCGTCCCGCTGTTGTCCGACGCGGACCTGACGCCCGAGGCGCGCGCGGTCTTTGATGACATTCGCGCGGTGCGGGGATCGGATTTCGTCAATAACTTCTGGCGCGCGCTGGCGCATGACCCTGCGCTGCTGAAGGCGACGTGGGAGCGGTTGAAGGTGGTGATGGCGCCCGGTGCGCTGGATCCGCTGATGAAGGAGATGCTCTACGTTGCTGTCTCGGCCACCAATGGCTGTGAATATTGCGCGCATTCCCACACAGCCGCCGCCCGCGCCAAGGGCATGACGCCCGAGATGTACGGCGAGCTGCTGGCCGTGCTGGGCATGGCCAATCAGACCAACGCGCTGGCCAGTGCTCTGCAGGTGCCGGTGGACGACGTTTTCAAGGAATAAAGTAGCGCCGGGCACCTGTTGCCCGGTGACCCGAAGGATGAGGATACAATGCCTGCCATTATCAAACGCTCTGACTATGCCGCCATGTTCGGCCCCACAACCGGGGACCGGCTGCGGCTGGCCGATACCGATCTGATCATCGAGGTTGAGCGTGACCTGACCGCCGAGGCTGTGGGGGCCGCGCAGACCGGCGGCACAGGTGCCAATGCCGCGATCTACGGCGAAGAGGTCAAGTTCGGCGGCGGCAAGGTGATCCGCGACGGCATGGGTCAATCGCAGGTCACGCGCGCCGGGGGGGCGGTGGATACCGTCATCACCAACGCGCTGATCGTCGACCATACTGGCGTGTACAAGGCGGATGTGGGCCTTAAGGGCGGGCGTATCCATAAGATCGGTAAGGCGGGCAATCCGGACACGCAGCCGGGGGTCAACATCATCGTCGGACCGGGAACAGAGGCCATCGCCGGTGAGGGGCGTATCCTGACGGCGGGCGGCTTTGACAGCCACATCCACTTTATCTGCCCGCAACAGATCGAGGATGCCCTGCATTCCGGCCTGACCACCATGCTGGGCGGTGGCACTGGCCCCGCGCATGGCACACTGGCCACCACCTGCACGCCGGGGCCGTGGCACATCGGGCGGATGTTGCAGGCGGCGGATGCCTTTCCGATGAACCTTGCCTTTGCGGGCAAGGGCAATGCCTCTCTGCCTGCCGCGCTGGAGGAGCAGGTCAAGGCCGGTGCCTGCGCGCTGAAACTGCATGAGGATTGGGGCACGACGCCGGGTGCCATCGACTGCTGCCTGTCGGTGGCGGATGCGATGGACGTGCAGGTGATGATCCACACCGACACGCTGAACGAAAGCGGCTTTGTCGAGAACACCGTCGCTGCCCTGAAGGGCCGGACCATCCATGCCTTTCACACCGAGGGCGCCGGGGGCGGCCATGCGCCGGATATCATCAAGATCTGTGGTGAAGAGCACGTCTTGCCGTCCTCCACCAACCCGACGCGGCCTTTCACGGTCAACACGCTCGAAGAGCATCTGGATATGCTCATGGTCTGTCACCACCTCGACAAATCCATCCCCGAGGACGTGGCCTTTGCCGAGAGCCGCATCCGTCGAGAGACCATTGCCGCCGAGGACATCCTGCACGACATGGGCGCGTTTTCGATCATCGCCAGCGACAGTCAGGCCATGGGCCGCGTGGGTGAGGTGCTGATCCGCACATGGCAGACCGCCGACAAGATGAAGAAGCAGCGCGGGCGTCTGGCCGAGGAGGTCGGCGACAACGATAACTTCCGCGTGCGCCGTTATATTGCCAAATACACCATCAACCCGGCCATCGCCCACGGGATCGCCCATGAGATCGGCAGCATCGAAGAAGGCAAGCGCGCCGATCTGGTGCTGTGGAACCCGGCCTTTTTCGGCGTCAAGCCCGAGATGGTGCTGATCGGCGGCACCATTGCCTGCGCGCAGATGGGCGATCCGAATGCCAGCATCCCGACGCCGCAGCCGGTCTATTCCCGGCCCATGTTCGGGGCCTATGGGCGCAGCGTGGAAAACTCGGCTGTGATCTTTGTCTCCGAGGCGGCGCAGGCTGAGGGAATTGGCGCGGAACTGGGTCTGGCCAAGCAAACGTTGGCGGTGCGCAACACGCGCAACATTGGCAAGAAGGACCTCAAGCTGAACGATGCCACCCCCAAGGTCGAGGTTGATCCCGAAACCTATGAGGTGCGTGCGGATGGGGAACTTCTGACCTGCGAACCGGCCAGCGAACTGCCGATGGCGCAGCGCTACTTCCTGTTCTGAAGACCGGATCGTCGCAGCGTTGGCCGGTGCTTGATCTCCGCTGGGCGCTCGCGCAACATGACCCGCGCCCGACAGATCGAATTGGAGAATGAAGATGCGTTTCCACGTAGCGGCCCTGAGCCTTGTTCTCGCCCCCCCCGCCTTGGCGGACTGCCCGGTGGCGGCGGACCTCGACGCGGGCATCCGCTTTACCGTCGATGGCGTCGACACCGAGGAATACCGCCGGTCCGGTCCCGGTGTGGTTGAATCGCTGTATATCTCTGCGGACGGGGCCATCTCGCGCAGCCTGTTGGCGCAGGGGATCTATCTGATTGAACTGGTGGACATGGTGGACGGCAGCCCCGATCAGGACACCCGCACCACCTATGCCTTTCCCGGTCGGGCCGAGGATTTGGCCCTGCCGGCGTCGGGACAACAGGTGGTCTATGATCTGGCCGTGAACACCCTCGGCGACCTGAGAAAAGAGCGTCAGACCTATGATTTCGGTCAGGCAGGGATACTCAATTTCGGGGCCTGCGAATATGAGATGATCCCGATCGAAATCCGCTATGACCCGGACGAATCCGGTTCCGTGGACTTGCTGTACTACCTGCCGGGACTCGGCTTTTCCTACTATGCGGGCAGCGACCATGCCGATGGGTCGGACCGCTACATGTATTCCAACATCGAGGTGATCGAGTGACCGACCTACCCGTCGCCCAGATCCTGCATCGCGCCGGAGAATGGTCCGGTGCGCATGACGCCTGCCGCCTGACCTATGACGCGCGATTCCTGCGTCGCAAGGTGCTGACCACCGTCGCGGGGGACAGGTTTGTGGTCGATCTGGAACAGACCACATCTCTGGATCAGGGCGACGCGCTGGAGCGGGCCGATGGGCGGTTGGTCGAGGTTATCGCCGCGGAGGAGGATTTGCTGGCGGTGACCGGCGATCTGCCGCGTCTGGCATGGCATATCGGCAACCGGCACACGCCCTGTCAGGTGGCCGAAGGACGGCTGCTGATCCAGCGGGACCCGGTGATCCGGCATATGCTGGAACATCTGGGCGCGGGCATCACAGAGGTGTCGGAACCCTTTACACCCGAGGGCGGGGCCTACGGCCATGGCCGCACCCACAGCCATGAACACGGCCACACCGCCCATGCCCATTGATCCCCACCTGCTGACCCTGACGCAATGGTTGTCCCCGGCGTACCCGGTGGGGGCCTTTGCCTATTCGCACGGGATGGAAAGTGCCGTGCATCAGGGCTGGGTCTCTGACGAGGCGGCGTTGGAGGCGTGGTTGTCCGACGTCCTGAGCGATGGCACGGGCAAGACGGATGCCTTGTGGATCTGGCAGGCTTGGCGGGGGGATCATCCGGTTGCCGAACTGGACGCGATGGCGCGGGCGTGGTCACCTGCACAGGAACGCCTGCGCGAGGCAGACCGGCAGGGCGCGGCCTTTGCCAAGGTCACGGCAGAGGTCTGGGGGCTGGACCTGCCGCCGATGCTGTTGCCGGTTGCGCTGGGGGCGGCGGCGCGGCAGATGGGGATGGACCCGGAACAGGTGGCGGCGCTGTATCTGCATGCCTTTGCGGGCAACCTTGTCGCGGCGGCGCAACGGCTGATGCCGCTGGGTCAGACCGCGGCGCAGGGAGTGGTGTCCCGCCTGACGCCGCTGTGCACCGATGTGGCCGCCCGTGCCGGGGAAATGGCGCTGGAGGATATGTCCTCCAACGCCTTTCTGTCGGACGTTGCGGCCATGCGACACGAAACACTTGAACCAAGGCTATTCCAGTCATGACCCAAATGAACGGCCCCCTGCGCATCGGCATCGGCGGCCCCGTCGGCGCGGGCAAGACCACCCTGACCGCGCGGCTGGCCGCGCGGCTGAAGGATGAGTTTTCCATCGGCGTGATCACCAACGACATCTATACCCAAGAGGACGCCGAGGCGCTGATGCGGATGCAGATCCTGCCCGCCGACCGGGTGATCGGGGTTGAGACCGGCGGCTGTCCGCATACCGCGATCCGCGAGGATGCCTCGATCAACCTTGCTGCCGTGGCCGAGATGCGGCAGCGCCACCCGGAGGTGCAGGTGGTGCTGATCGAATCCGGCGGCGACAACCTGTCGGCCACCTTCAGTCCCGAACTGGCGGATCTGACGGTCTATGTGATCGACGTGGCGGCGGGGGAGGAAATCCCTCGCAAGGGCGGCCCTGCGATCACGCGGTCAGACCTGCTGGTCATCAACAAGACCGATCTGGCGCCCTATGTCGGGGCCTCTCTGGAGGTGATGGAACGGGATGCGACGCGGATGCGGGCGGGGCGGCCGTTTGTGTTTTCGGCGTTGAAAGGCGGTGAGGGCGTGGACCGGATATTGACCGAAATCCGCGCGATTGCCGGGCTCTGACCATGTCGCAGGATGTTATCGTGATCGGCGGCGGCATCGCCGGGATCAGCGCGGCGGCAGAACTGGCGCGCGGGGCCAAGGTGACCGTGATCGAGGCGGAACCGCAGTTGGGCTATCACGCGACCGGACGTTCGGCGGCGCTGTTCATCCGCAACTACGGCAACGCGACGCTGCGGGCCCTGAACGCGGCGGCCTATCCGGCGCTGGCCGGGGGTCTGTTTGGCGACAGCGTGCTGTCGCCGCGCGGCGAGTTGATGCTGGCGCGCGAAGAGGACCTGCCGGTTCTGGAGGACTATCTGCACGGCTCCACCGGGATCGAGCGGCTGACAGCGCAGCAGGCGACCGACTTGGTGCCTGTCCTGCGCACCGATCAGATCGCGGCGGCGATGCTGGAACAGGACGCGCAAGGCATCGACGTGGACCGCCTGTTGCAGGGCTATGCACGACAGGTGCGCGCGCGCGGCGGGGTGATTGAGACCGGCAGCCGGGTCACGGCCATCACGCGGGACGGCGCTGGCTGGCGGGTCGAGGCGGGGGGACAGGTGTTCACCGCCGGGACGGTGGTCAACGCGGCGGGCGGCTGGGCCGATCAGGTGGCGCAGATGGCCGGGGTGCGGCCCGTGGGTCTGGTGCCCAAGCGGCGCTCTGCGGTGATCATGGCGGTGCCTGCGGGCATCGATCCGGACGGCTGGCCGCTGTTCGGCTCTATCGCCGAGACATGGTACGCCAAACCCGAGGCAGGGCGGCTGATGATCTCACCGGCGGATGAGGACCCGGTGACGCCCGGCGATGTCCATGCCGACGACATGGTGCTGGCCGAGGGGCTGGACCGGTTTTCGCAAATGGTGGATTTGCCGCTGGTGCGTCCGTCGCACAGTTGGGCGGGGATGCGCAGCTTTGTGGCGGACAAGACGCCAGTGGTGGGGATGGACCCCGATGCAGCGGGGTTCTTCTGGCTGGCGGGGCAGGGGGGCTATGGGGTACAGACCTCGCCTGCCTTGGCGTGTCTGACGGCGGCCCTGTGCCTTGGGGAAACGCCCGCTTTGGCGGCGGATGTTTTGGCTGCGCTGGCCCCGGACCGGTTGCGGAAGTGACCGGGGAAATCGCTTGATATCAAGGGGGTGATGGGCGGATCAGAACGCCGCCCAATCGGTAAAGCGGTAGGTTGCGGGCTTGCTGTTGCCGGGGGTGGGCATTGTGGGCTGGGCGGGGGTCGGTTGATTGTGCTTGGTCATTTTGTGTCTCCTTCTATGCCTACAAAGGTGGGGGAGACGGGGCCTTTTCGACAGTCATGTTTCCAATACCTACCGGGGATGTGACCGTCAGCGCGGCGGGATGACGCCCTTTTTCAGGATGATATTGCCATAAAGCCTTGATTCCCCGGTCTGAATCACGGCGAAAGCTGTCTTGGCGCGGTCGTAGAAGGCAAAGCGTTCCAGCGTCGCGATGGGCGCGGGATGGTCGGCGACGCGATCTATAATCCCTTGAAATTCCTGCACGATTTCCGGAACGGCCTCTGGGTCTCCGACCACCTGCATGGTCTGGGACGGGTCGCTGACGAAACTGTCCAGCGGCATCAGTGTCAGCACCGCCTCCAACACCTCTGTCGCGCTGATGCCGTCCAGCCTGTGAACCTTGCAGCCCATTGAATAGGCAGGGAAATTGGCGTCCGAGATCACGATCTCATCGCCGTGGCCCATGGCCCTCAGCGTGTGCAGGATGTCGGGGGACAGGATGGGGGGGACGTTGTGCAGCATGGGCGGAACCTCTGGAATACCCGACCATGAAAAGCGCCAAACGCGCGCGGCGCAAGGGCAAAACGCGGCGCGTCGGGGTGGGGCAGGCCATGGCGGGGCGGCAGATCGCCTGATTCTGATCAGATCGGGCGTGGGGCGGCATCGCGGACCACCTTGAGGCGGCGCAGGCTTTGCGGCAATGCTGGGCGGCGGCCTGTGGGCCAAGGGACGTGGCAAAGGAGCGGCGATGCCGGAATGGGTGCCGGAACTGATGGAGGGCGCGGTCTTTCTGGGGATCGTGACAGCGGTTGTGGTCCGCGCCGTGGTCAACAGGTCGGGCACGCGGCGGTTGCCGCTGTGGGGCACCGCGCTGGTGGGAGTCGCTGCGGCGTGGATCGGGATGCCTGCGCTGGTCTGGGCGCAAGGGCTGTGGCGCGCGACGCCCTGGCTGCCTGAGATCACCGGCGGGGCGTTGTTCATCGGGGCCTGGGTGGCGATGATTGCGGCGGTGTTTTTCGAACAAAAGGGCGCGCCGCGCCGCGTGCCGCTGTGGGTGGCGGCAGGGGTCGGAGCCTTGGCCATGCTGGGTGTGCCGCCGCTGCTGGATGCGGTGACGGGGTCCTATCAGCGTGCGTCGTTCCGGTCGGATGTGAACCACTGCACGCGCGGGATGCTGGGTCAGGTGCAGCCGCGCGAGGTGACGAATACCTGCGATTTCCCGATCACGGTGGGGCTGTGCCTGCCGACAGAACAGAACCCCGATCCCTGCGCCCAGTCGGTGACGCTTGCGCCCGGAGAACAGGCGCGGATCGATCCCGGCTCAGCCAGGCTGTCGTCGGTGCCGTCCAACCCGGCCGGGCTGACCGTGGTCGCCTGCCGCGTGCCGCACCGGCCGTCGCGCACCCCCAAGGTGACGGGCCGGGGGTTTGACGGCGTGTGCCTGCCTGCCGGATAAGGCGCGCAAAGGATCAACCGAACAAGCGTGGGGTTAGAGAGCGGATGCTGACAATTGTGTTGCGGTACGGAGTCCTTGCCGTGGGCCTGTTGTTCCTCTGGTTCGCGTCGCTGAGCGCCCGCTTTGGAGAGCCGCCGCCGCTGTCGCTGTTCAGCCCGCGTGAGACGCTGACCGTCGAAACCTCAGAGGTTGTCACGTCGCCGGTGGGCAACGGCACCACGCGCACAGACCCGGTGCTTACCGTTGAATGGCCGCGTGGCAGCGGCGATCAGGTGGCCGTCAAAGGCCTGCTGGCGCTGACGCAGCGGGGCAACGTCGACCGCGCGCGCGCGATGGTGGCGGCCTATCCGCCGGGTTCTGACATCCGCCTGCGGATCGTGGGCGTGCAGCCCATGGCCAACCGGCAGGATCTGTTCGGCACGCTGCACGCGGTGTTCATGGGGCTGATGGGCTGCCTGATCGCCGCCTTCGGCGTGGTCCTGAACCGCGCGCTGAAGAAATAGGCCCGGGCGGACCTGTGGCTGGTCACATGGCGCGAATTGGGTCACTGATAGGGACAGGGCGCATCGGCACGAATGACGGCGGTGCGGAGCAACAAAGGGACAGGCCCATGGACGACAACGGCCCAAAAGGCGAACTGACGCTGCGCACGCTGGCGATGCCAGCGGATGTGAACGTGAACGGCGATATCTTTGGCGGCTGGGTGCTGGCGCAGATGGACATCGCCAGCGGTATGGTGGCCGGGCAACGCGCGCAGGGGCGGGTGGCGACGATTGCCGTGGACGCGATGAAGTTCATCCGCCCGGTCAAGGTAGGGGACGTGCTGTGCATCTACGCCCGGCTGGTCCGGGTCGGGCGAACCTCGATGGCCATCGGGCTGGAGGCATGGGCCCTGCGCAACCGGATCGGCAAGCGCGAAAAGGTGACCGAAGCCGTGTTCACCTACGTGGCCATCGACGATGAGGGCAAAAAGCGTGAGGTGCCGCCCGAGTCCGAAGTCCCGGGCGGCGTGTAAGGTCAGAGCAGTTCGATATCGGATGCGCTTTCGCGGCCGTCCCGGCCTTCGCGCAGTTCAAAGCTAACTTTCTGGTTGTCGGCGAGGCCGGTCAGACCCGAACGCTCGACCGCCGAAATGTGGACAAAGACGTCCTTGCCGCCGCCTTCGGGCGCGATAAAGCCAAAGCCTTTGGTGGTGTTGAACCATTTCACGGTGCCTGTCGCCATCGTGATGTCTCCATGTGCGTGTTCTGCCGCACGCGGAAGTGCTGCGGCCCGGCATAGGTCAGAGCAGTATCGTTTGCGCTGACCCCGCCGGGCGGAGACAGGTGGGCGATAGTGATAACATAGCGCGAAAAAAATCTCAGATTCGGGGGTTTGGATCAAGTGGGATCAGGCGTCGGCGGCTGTGTGATCGCGGTCGTGCCGCCTGATAGCAGGGCGTCAGGCCGGAGCCTGTGCGGACAGGCCCCGGCGCGTTGAACGGCTCAGTTCATGGTGACTTCGCCGGTGATCTTGTTGGTATAGGCGTCGCCTTCGCCGCCCGCGTCAAAGGTGCCGCCGCCGGTGATTGAGGCCCATTTGCCCGTTCCGCCCAGCACCATCCATTCCCCTTGGGTGCGGCCCTCGGCACTCAGGCCCTTGGCCATCCATTTGACAACGGCAACCTCTTCGTCGGCGTCGGTATAGCGGCACAGGCCCTCACCAGAGACGGCCCCCTTGTTGATCAGGATCGCGCCGAAGCAGGGGCCAGAGGCCGAGGCAAAGGGACTGTTGGCGTTGTCGCTTTCGAACCGTTCATAGGTCGAGGTCGCGTGGACCACGATCAGGCTTTCCGAGGCGGGCATCGCAGTAGAGGTCGTACTGCCATGGCCGACGCCGGACACATTGACGGTTTCGGCAAAAGTTGGGGTGGACACAAAAAGCACAATGGCCGCGAGGGCCGCAAAACGGTTCGAATACATGATTTTCTCCTCCAAAAGCCGCTCTCTTTTGTTGAGCGGTTCGGGGAGTGTAGCACAAAACCCGACAGAATTGCCGGGTACAGGGCAATCGGCCCGGAGCGCGCTGTCAGTCGATCATTGAAGGGGCTGGCAAACGTCGCGAAGGTGTTCCCGCAAGGCCGCGCGGCCTTGCGGGGGGAGAGGGTGCAATCAGTTGCAGGTGAACCGCTCTGTCCACGTGCCCCAGTTGGACATGTCCATCCGGCGCGTGCGGAACCCGTAGGTATTGGACGAGCCACGGATCCGATAGTGCCGGTCCGTTCCGGCCCAGTTGATCCGCTCGTTGATGGGCGCGATGCTTTCGCCATAGGTATAAAAGATCCGGTTTGTGGTCGTGGCGACAAAGGCCTGCTGGCCGGGTTCCAGCGTCCACCAGCCCTTGGTGACCCAGTTGCCGTTAAGGTCACGGACATGGATCGCGGTCTGGATGCGCCGCCAGCAATCGTTTTTGTAGTAGACGGCGAAATTGTTGTTCTGCGCGGCAACTTCCTGCGCGCCGGTTGCCATGAAGAGGCAGAGCATGAGCCAAAAAAATCTATGCATGTGGATATCCTGAATTTTAGAACGTGCGTATCAGGTTAGGCGAGGGAAAGCGTTCGGGCAAGGCCGGTATCCCTGACCGCGGCGCGGGGGGTGCGGAGGCTGCGCAAGGAATGTGCGGCTTGGGGCTGGTGCGGCGGGCACGGTGGACTTTTGGGAGTAAAGTTGGCGTTGTGGTTGCGGACGAGGATGAGAGATGATCATCGGGCAGCCGGGGGCGGCTTTTGGGGGGATTTTGGCAGATCAGGGCGTTTGGGGTGGCGCAGGTCGCCTGCTGTGTCCACGCGTGGACAGCTTTGTGGCCTAGCAACTTCAATGACTTACAGAGACGAATTTACCTTTGATAAAGGTTTGGCGTGATCCGCCGGGGACGGCGCGAACAGGAGAGGCAAGATGGGAGTGATCTGGGCTGGAGTGCTGATCGGCATCGGGGGGACCGTGGCAATGGACCTCTGGGCGCTGCTGCTGAACCGACTGGCGGGGCAGGGTATGCCGAACTGGGGCAACGTGGGCCGCTGGGTGGCTTGGCTGTTCCGGGGAAGGGTGTTTCACGACGATATCGGCGCGGCGGCCCCGGTGCGGGGGGAGGTCGCGCTGGGCTGGGCGTTCCACTATTTTGTCGGCGTGGTTTACGGCGTGGTCTTTGCGCTGATCGTCGGGCGCGCGTGGTTCGGCGATCCGGTGTTCTGGCAGGTCTGGCTCTGGGGGATCGTGACGATTGCCGGCGGCTGGTTCCTTCTGCAACCGGGCATGGGGCTGGGCTGGGCCCTGTCGCAGACGACGCAGCCTTGGGTCGGGCGGATCAAGGGATTGATCGCGCACACGGTCTTTGCGCTGGGGATGTGGGGCGTGGCACTGTTGGGGTGAATGTTGACGCCGGTGGGTTTCGTAGGGCGGGGTTCACCCCGCCGCTAACCCTGCGTTAACCGCTTTGCGCCAACGTGGCGGTATGCCGAATTACCGCCGCCCCAAGGTTCGCGGAGGAACCGTCTTCTTCACCGTCTGCCTTGCAGATCGGGGGAGTCGCTTGTTGCTGGATGAGATCGAGATCTTGCGCGAGGCGGTGCAGGTAACGCGGGCGCGGCGGCCGTTTGCAATCGACGCTTGGGTGGTGTTGCCGGATCACATGCACGCGGTTTGGACCTTGCCGGAGGGCGACGCGAATTACTCGGACCGATGGGGCGCAATCAAGGCGCGGTTTTCGAAGCGGGTGCGGTTGAAGGAGGGCGGGGCGGTGGGTTGCAAACCCACCCTACCGGTGGGGCGTAGGGTGGGTTTACAACCCACCGATGCCGAACGGCTTCGCGCAGGGCGGACCCCCAGCAAGGTGGCGAAACAGGACGCCGGGATTTGGCAACGACGGTTTTGGGAGCATCACATCCGGGATGAAGCGGATTATGCGGCGCATGTGCGGTATTGTTGGGGGAACCCGGTGAAACACGGGTTTGTCGAGCGCGCGGCGGATTGGCCGTATTCGTCATTTCACCGCGACGTGCGCATGGGGCGCGTTGATCCGGAGTTTGTCGGGACGGTTGAGGTTGGTGCGTTTGGAGAGGTGGCGTGAGGGGTGGGTTGTAAACCCACCCTACGATTGCCGCGTGATTACCGCACAAACTTCTTGAACTTCACCCGTGTTGGCTCCAGAGCATCCGCCCCAAGGCGGCGCTTCTTGTCCTCTTCGTATTCCTCGAAGTTGCCTTCGAACCATTCCACATGCGCCTCACCCTCGAACGCAAGGATGTGCGTGCAGATCCGGTCAAGGAAGAAACGGTCGTGGGAGATGACCACGGCGCAGCCGGCGAAGTCGACCAGAGCGTCTTCCAAAGCGCGCAGGGTTTCCACGTCCAGATCGTTGGTCGGTTCGTCGAGGAGGATGACGTTGCCGCCCTCCTTCAGCAGCCGCGCCATGTGCACGCGGTTGCGTTCACCGCCGGACAGCAGGCCGACCTTTTTCTGCTGGTCGCCGCCCTTGAAGTTGAAAGCCGAGCAATAGGCGCGGGAGTTCATTTCCGCATCGCCAAGCTTGATCTGTTCGGCGCCGCCGGAGATTGCCTCCCACACGGTCTCATTGGCCGAGAGGTCATCGCGCGACTGGTCGACGTAGGCCAGTTGCACGGTGTCGCCCAGTTCGATGCTGCCCGCATCGGGTTTGTCCTGACCGGTGATCATCTTGAACAGCGTGGATTTACCCGCGCCGTTGGGGCCGATCACGCCGACGATGCCGCCGGGCGGCAGCGAAAAGGACAGGTCCTCGATCAACAGCTTGTCGCCCATGGCCTTGGTCAGGTTTTCGACCTCGATCACGCGCGAGCCAAGGCGTTGGCCGTTGGGGATGATGATCTGTGCGCGGGCGAGCTTTTCCCGCTCTGACTGGTTGGCCAGATCGTTATAGGCGCTGATCCGGGCCTTGGATTTCGACTGGCGCGCCTTGGCCCCCTGCCGCATCCAGTCCAGTTCGCGTTCCAGCGTCTTTTGCTTGGCCTTGTCTTCGCGCGCTTCCTGCGCGAGGCGTTTGGCTTTTTGTTCCAGCCAAGCCGAGTAGTTGCCCTCATACGGGATGCCGCGGCCGCGATCCAGTTCGAGAATCCAGCTGGTGATGTCGTCGAGGAAATAGCGGTCGTGGGTGACGATCAGGATGGTGCCCTTGTATTCCATCAGGTGGTTTTGCAGCCATGCGATGGTTTCGGCGTCGAGGTGGTTGGTCGGTTCGTCGAGCAGCAGCATGTCAGGCGCTTCGAGCAGCAGTTTGCACAGCGCGACGCGGCGGGCCTCCCCCCCGGACAGGGTGCTGACCTCGGCGTCATCGGGGGGGCAGCGCAGGGCCTCCATCGCGACGTCGATCTGGCTATCGAGATCCCAGAGATCCTGACTATCGATCTCATCTTGCAGCTTGGCCATCTCTTCGGCGGTCTCGTCCGAATAGTTCATCGCCAGTTCGTTGTACTTGTCGAGGATGGCCTTTTTGGCCGCGACACCCAGCATGACATTTTCGCGCACGTTCAGGGTTTCGTCCAGTTTCGGCTCCTGCGGGAGATAGCCTACTTTGGCGCCTTCGGCGGCCCATGCCTCACCGGTGAAATCCTTGTCGAGACCGGCCATGATCTTCATCAGGGTGGATTTACCGGAGCCGTTGACGCCGACGACACCGATCTTGACACCGGGGAGAAAGTTCAGGCGGATGTTTTCAAAGCATTTCTTGCCGCCCGGATAGGTCTTGGAGACGCCATCCATGTGATAGACATACTGGTACGAGGCCATGATCCGCTCCTGCGCGCTTGTGCGTTGTTTGCGACGGAGTATCGCTTTGGCGGGATGGGTGCAATCGGGGGCGGGTTTCTTGCGCAACGGCCTGCGAGGGCGTATCGGGTGGCGCGGTGCGCAGGGACGCAGGAGGATGCGGCGTGCCGCAGGGGACGGATGGAGTGAGGGCGGCGATACAGGCGGGGGCGCGGGGCCTTGGCGGGCGGGCTATGCCGCGGGGCGCGCGGGTCGGGCTGCTGGGCGGGTCGTTCGATCCGCCGCACGCGGGGCATCTGCACCTGTCGCGTGAGGCGCTCAAGCGGTTTGGTCTGGATCTTGTGGTCTGGCTGGTCAGTCCCGGCAATCCGCTAAAGCCGAACCCGCCCGCGCCCTTGGCCGACCGGATGGCGGCGGCCCGCGCGCTGGTCGATCATCCGCGCATCCTGATCAGCAATTTCGAGGCGCGGTCCGGCACGCGCTATACGGCGCAGACGCTGGAGGCGCTGCAAGGCCAGTTCCGCGATGTGCGATTCACTTGGCTGATGGGGGCCGACAACCTTGCGCAGTTTCACCGGTGGGAGAACTGGCAGGATATCCTGCAAACCGTTCCGGTGGGGGTGCTGGCGCGTCCGGGTCTGCGGATTGCCGCGCGCAGCTCGCCCACGGCGCGAATCTATCGGAACGCGCGCCTGCCTGCCAAAGCCTCGCGCACACTGGGGGCCGCCGCTGCGCCCGCGTGGTGTTTTGTGAACATCCCGATGAAGGCTGTCAGCTCTAGCGCGATCCGCGCGGCTGGCCACTGGGCAACAGGCCCGAAATCGTGAAGGGCCGCGCCTCAGTTGTTGGTTGTCGGGCGTGGCGGGATTCGCTTAGATCACGCGCATGACCAAAGGCTTTTCCAGACGTGTCTTTATGGGCGGGGCTGCCGGACTGGCGCTTGGCGGGGCGTTGCCCGGCTGGGCGCGCGCGCCGGACACCTCATTGCGCCCGGTGGCGCGGGCGGATGATTTCCGCAAACGCGTCCAACCCCCTGCCGAGGCGCTGATAGAGCGCGCCGCCTTGGACGGCGATGTCAGCTTTGCCGTCGCGCGGTTGCAGAACGGCGAGGTGCTGGAAACACATTCCCCGGATGTCGACCTGCCCCCGGCCAGCGTCGCCAAGGCGCTGACGGCGGGCTATGCGCTGGATGTGCTGGGGCCGGGACACCATTTCGTCACCCGCGTGATTGCCACGGGTCCGGTGAAAGAGGGCGTGGTGCAGGGCGATCTGGTGCTGGCGGGCGGCGGCGATCCAACGCTGGACACCGACGCGCTGGCCGATCTGGCCAAGGCGGTGAGCGCCGCTGGCGTGACCGGCGTAACCGGCGGGCTGAAGGTCTGGGGCGGTGCGCTGCCCTCATTGCCGGGAATCGATGACAGCCAGCCGGATCATGTGGGCTATAACCCCTCGGTGTCCGGTCTGAACCTGAATTATAACCGGGTGCATTTCGAATGGCGCCGCGCCGGGGCCGACTACGCGGTCACGATGCAAGCGCGGTCCAGCGCGCATCGGCCAGATGTTCGCATGGCCCGCATGGCGCTGATCGACCGCAGCCTGCCAGTTTATACCTATGAGGACGCGGGCGGGCGCGACAACTGGACCGTGGCGCGTGGCGCGTTGGGCGATGGCGGCGCGCGCTGGCTGCCGGTCAAGAAACCCGAAGCCTATGCCGGTGAGGTCTTTCAGACGATGCTGGCGGCCAATGGCGTACGTGTCGGCACGGCGACACTCGCCGCCGGATTGCCCGAAGGCGAGATGCTGGCAAGTCATGACAGCCAGCCGTTGCGGATCATCGTGCGCGACATGTTGAAATGGTCGACCAACCTGACGGCAGAGGCCGTCGGGCTGGCCGCGACGGTCAAGCGGACGGGCGTCGTCCCCGCCTCTTTGGCGGCTTCGGCGGCAGAGATGAACTCTTGGGCGCGGGCCAAGCTGGGCGTCGACGGTTTGGCGCTGGTCGATCACTCTGGCCTTGGGGATCAGAGTCGGATCAGCGCGCGCGAGATGATGGGATGCCTGCGGGCGCTGCGGATGACCATGGGGATCAAGCCGCTGCTCAAGGACATCCCGATGCGGGACGCGGATTACAAGGTGGTCGAGGATCATCCGGTGAAGGTGCGGGCCAAGACCGGGACGTTGAATTTCGTTAGCGGGCTGGCCGGGTTCATCGACCTGCCGGATGGCACCGAACTGGTCTTTGCGATCTTTGCCGCAGATATTCCGCGCCGTGACGCGCTGACCAAGGCGCAGCGCGACCGGCCCGATGGCGGGCGCAGCTGGAACAGCCGCGCCAAGATCCTGCAACAGGGTCTGATCGGGCGCTGGGGCGTGCTGTACGAAAGCGATCCGGTCTGAGGTTGCTTGGGCTAACTTGAAAGAATGCCAGGAAAAAGGCCCCGCAGTGACTGCGGGGCCTGTCTGTTTCGCGGGCAGCCAAGCTGCCGGGACATTGATCAGTTGTCGATCACGACCTTCATGTTCTTTTTGCCGACCTGCTGGGTCAGCTTGAACAGCACAGCCGCATGTTCGGGATGCAGGCGCACGCAGCCTGCCGAGGCGGGACGACCAAGGCGGCTGATCTGGTCCGTGCCATGGATCGCGTAGTCACCATTAAAGAAGATGGCGAACGGCATCGGCGCGTTGTTGTAGATGCTGGACCGGTGGTGTTTGGACAGCCAGTAGGCATTCCACTGGCCGCGCGGCGTGTACTTGCCGTTGCGGGCGGTGGACACCGGCCAGCGATAGGCGACCTGACCATTGTAGATCACGGTCATCGTTTGGGTCGATACGTCTACCTTGGCCACAAGAGGCGCGGCCATCGACATCAATGGGGTCAGGCAGAGCAGTGCCGCGCCGAGCGCGGCGGCATAAAAACGGTTCATTTGTCCCTCCAGGTAACAAGCTTGGCAGCTTCGGCGAAAAAATGCCTGAAGGGACCCTACTACGCGGTTAACCGCCGGTCAGTCCGGGATACCTGACCTTTCGGATTCGAGGGAAAACAAGCCTTTCGGATATGGGATTTATGCAACGGTTTGAGGGGCGATTTGGCCAATTCGAACGATTTCAGGGCTGAAGGTGACGCGCGCGGGCACCGCGTTCGATTGCGGCGGCGTGCAGCCGGTCCAGATTGAGCTCATAGCGAATCTCTTCGAGCAGGCGCAGCTCTTCTTCGCGCAGGGTGCCGTCGGCGGCGGCGACGTCACAGGCCAGCGCATAAGCGGTCTCGAACAGGCGTTCGGGCAGGTTGTCGCGGATCAGGCCAAAGAGCGCATCCAGCCCGTCTTCCTGATCGAAGAGTTCGAAAATCAGGCTGGACATGGTGCGGACACGGTCGGCGTCATAATCGGCAAAGATCGGCAGCATGTTCACGGCGCTGTCGATCTTGACCAGTTCGGCGGTCCGGACGTTTTCGTCCGAGGCCGAGACGGCGATCATCAGCGCCACAAGGCAATCCTGCGGGCTGAGCGGCTGGGTGTCGTCGGTCATCTGGGGCCTCGGCTTGTTTGCAGCGATGCGGCGCAATTTATTGACGCTGACCCCAAGGGGCAATAGGAAGCGCGCGCAACATTCCATCAGGAGCAATTGAAATGTCCGATCTGCGTGACGCCGCAATGAGTTCAAAGGCTTGGCCTTTCGAAGAGGCGCGCCGGATCCTCAAACGCTATGAAAAAGCGCCCCCCGAAAAGGGTTACGTGCTTTTCGAGACCGGCTATGGCCCCTCTGGCCTGCCGCATATCGGCACCTTTGGCGAGGTTCTGCGGACCACGATGATCCGCAAGGCGTTTGAGGTGATCTCGGACATTCCGACGCGGCTGATCTGTTTTTCGGACGATCTGGACGGGATGCGCAAGGTGCCGGGCAACGTGCCCCAGCAAGAGATGCTGCGCGAGCACCTGCAAAAGCCGCTGACCTCGGTCCCCGATCCGTTCGGCACGCACGACAGCTTTGGCGATCATAACAACGCCATGCTGCGGCGGTTTCTCGACACCTTCGGGTTCGAGTATGAGTTCTATTCGGCGACCGAGTTCTATCGCTCCGGCCAGTTCGATCCGATTCTGCGGCGGGCGGCGGAACGCTATGACGACGTGATGAAGATCATGCTGAAGAGCTTGCGCGAAGAGCGCCAGCAGACCTATTCGATCTTCCTGCCGATCCACCCCGAAACGGGCCGCGTTCTGTACGTGCCGATGAAGCACGTCGACGCGGAAAAGGGTGAGATCACCTTTGACGACGAGACCGGGCGTGAATGGACGCTGCCGGTGACGGGCGGCAACGTGAAACTGCAGTGGAAGCCGGACTTTGGCGCGCGCTGGGCCGCGCTGGGCGTCGATTTCGAAATGTACGGCAAGGATCACAGCACCAACACGCCGATCTATGACGGCATCTGCCGGGCGCTGGGAGAGAGGGCGCCGGAGCATTTCACCTATGAGTTGTTCCTAGACGACAAGGGGCAGAAGATATCGAAGTCGTCGGGCAACGGTATCTCGATCGACGAGTGGCTGTCCTATGCCTCGACCGAGTCGCTGTCCTATTTCATGTTCCTCAAGCCCAAGACGGCAAAGCGGATGTATTTCGACGTCATCCCCAAGGCGATGGACGAATACCATCAGCAGTTGCGCGCCTACGCGACGCAGGACCAGAAAGCGCAACTGGCGAACCCGGTCTGGCATATTCACGGCGGCGATGTGCCGGAGTCGAAGATGGTGGTGCCGTTCTCGATGCTCCTGAACCTTGCCAGCGCGGCGGGCGCGCATGACAAGGAAACGCTGTGGGGCTTTATCCGCCGCTATGCGCCGGATGCCACGGCGGAGACCCATCCGGATCTGGATGCGGCGGCGGGCTATGCGGTGAAATACTGCGAGGACTTCGTCCTGCCGAACAAGACCTTCCGCGCGCCGGATGAGAAAGAGCGCGCCGCAATGGCAGACCTTGCTGCGCAACTGCGCGCGCATGACGGGGCGACCGACGACGAAACGCTGCAATCCATGGTCTTTGCCATTGGCAAAGCGCATGAGTTCGAGAACCTGCGCGACTGGTTCAAGGCGCTGTACGAGGTCCTGCTGGGCCAGAGCCAAGGGCCGCGCTTTGGTGGGTTCATCGCGCTGTACGGTGTGGATGAGACCGCCACCCTGATCGACAAGGGACTGGCGGGCGAACTGGGCTGAAGGCTCTCACCGCTGTGTGATTTTGACCTCGCCTCCTTGCGGCTTACCTTTGGGAAAGTCGCGAGGAGGATGATATGCGAAAATTGATGATCGGGCTGGCCGTTGCGGCGGTTCTGGCCGGAGCGGTGCGGGCGCAGGACGCGCTGACGCCCAATCCGCAGATCCAAGGCATTATTCAGGGTCAGATAGACGCGTTTCAAAGCGATGACTTTGTGACCGCCTTTGATTTTGCCAGTCCGGGGATCAAGGGCACCTTTCGCACCCCTGAGAATTTCGGCGCGATGGTGCGACAGGGGTATCCGATGGTCTGGCGACCGCAGGACCTGCGATTTGGCCCCTTGCGCGAGATTGACGGCGCGCTCTGGCAGCAGGTGTTGATTGAGGACGCGGCTGGCAAGCGTTTTGTGGTCGAGTACCGCATGGAGCAGGTGGACGGCGTGTGGCGAATCTCTGGCGTTCAGGTGGTCCCCGCGTCCGGTCTGTCCGCCTGACAGGGCGGGACGGGCGCGGCGCTCGTGCGCTGCGCGCACATTGCCCCGCCCACCGTCCCCGGTCGCAAGAGGCGGTTTCGCAAGGTCTAGAAGTCGGTCCAGACCCCGAACTTCAACCCCATGGAGGTGTCGCCCGTCAGCCCCCATGTGAGCCCCGTTTCGAGTTTGACCGGCCCCCGCAGCGGCAGCACAAGTGACGGTGCGATCCGCACAAATGGATCGCGCCCGTCCGGCTGGCCTGTCTGCACCTGCAGGATCAGTTTCCGGTCCTTGGACAGATTTCGCCCCCATGTCATGTCCAGCTTGAGATCGGTCTTGCCGGTGTCGACATAGGTTTCGGCGACGCTGTCGATCGAGATCCAGCCTTTCTTGAGGCCCCATCCCACCGACAGTGCCGGGCGCACGACGCGCTGGCCCGAAACCGTGCCAAACCCGAACTGCGCCGAAACCTGCGCCCCTGTGTCCGACTGTCGGAGCGGCCACTGGAAAAACAGCACGGTCTTGCCACTGCCGGACACCGAATGACCAACGTCCAGCCCCATGGTCAGCCGATCCGTCAGGCCGTATTCGACATAGAGCGTCGAATAGTCTTCGGTCGGGTCAACGGATGTCCAGGTGCCCATGTCCTGTGGCCAGCCCAGCCGGATCGACAGGCTGGCAAAGCCGTCGCCCTGTTTGCGCGGCCATGCACCGGCCTGCGCCGACCCGGCGACAAGGCAGGCAATAAGTCCAGCGGCAAGGGCATTTGCCAAAAAGCGGGCAGGTCGGGGCATCTGTGGTGCGCGGGAGCGCCTCCGTTAAGGTCTTATTCACGATGGTAAAGACGGTTTGGTTAACGGAAGGTGAAGCATTTCAAGGGGAGGGCTGGATTCCCCGCGTCCCGGGGTGCAAGGTCGTCCGAAACGGCGTGCGGGGGATATCATGGCTGGACAGGTGATCACGGTCGCGCAGCAAAAGGGCGGCAGCGGAAAGACGACGCTGGCGGCGCATCTGGCGCTTGGCTTTCACGGACAGGGCAAACGCGTGGCGGTGGTGGACCTTGACCCGCAGGGCAGCCTTGGCCGCTGGTTCATGACCCGGATCGAAAACGCGCCCGAAAGCTGTGAGGGGCTGGAATTTGCCACGTCCTCGGCCTGGGGGATTTCGTACGAGGTGCGCAAGCTGTCGGCCTCCAACGATATCGTCATTATCGACACCCCGCCCAAGGCGGACAGCGACCTGCGGCCTGCGCTGCGGGCTGCGGACCTTGTGGTGGTGCCGGTGGCGGTCAGCCATGTGGACCTGTGGGCAACCGAGGGCGTGCTGGATCTGGCCGCGCGGGAGAACTGCAAGACGCTGCTCGTGATGAACCGCACACGCGTGGGCACGCGGCTGAACGCCGAAGTGGCAGAGGCGGCGGCGCGGCTGGGCGCGGATGTCGCCAAGGCCAGCCTTGGCAACCGCGTCGGCTATGCCGAGGCGCTGGGGCAGGGGCGCGGCGCCCATGAGGGGGTCAAGACGCCCGCCCGCGCCGAGATCGCCGCACTGTTGCAGGAGGTGGCGGAGCGGCTTGGGACCGGATAAGGGAGCGCCAAGGAGACGCCCGATGACCGATCTTGACGCACTTTCCCACCTGATCCGCGCCGATGCCGAGGCACGGGGGCAGACGATTTCCCGCCTTGGCTATTTCTGCGCGCCCTTCCGCCCGGACAGCGGCCCGCTTTCGGACAAGGTGATCAAGGTCTATCGCGGGTTGCGCGATGTCGCGGCGCTGGAGCGGCTGCACCAATGCCATGACGATTACGTTGTGGCGCTCTTGGCGGGCGGTGTGCCGATGCCGCAGACAGAGTTTCATCTGCTTGACCTCGACGGAGCCAAGGTGCCGGTGATCGTGCAAGAGGCGCTGCCGGTGGACAGCCTGATGCGCCCCTTGATGCAGGACGCGCCGTTGGCGGCCACGCTGGAGATGATGGAGGCGGCGGGGCAGGTCATCGCGCGCTTCTGGCATTGGGCCGAGGCGCAGGAGGGGCGGATTGGCTTTCACCCCTCGATCCGCAACTTTGCCATCATTGACGGTGGTGCGGTGTTTTTCGACACCTTCCCGCCGTTGATCCACTACAGCCGCGAAGAGATGGGCCGGATGCTGCTGACCTTTTCGGACAAGCGGTTGATGCGCGTGATCGGGCCGTTGATGCAGCGGCGGGTGACGGGCATTCAGGACGAATGGTATTCGCCGGCGGAGACGCTGGTGGGGCTGGTCGGGTCGGCCTGCCGGCTGCGGCCTGACCATGCGGCGGTCTATCTGGATTGGGGCCGGGATTTCGTTGGCCGTGAAATGACGCCTTGGGCGGATGAGGCACTGGCCGGGCTGAACGCGCCGCCCAAGCTGCCGGGCTATTGGACCGGCTTTCGCAAGCTGCTGGGCCTGCAGGGTGAGCCGAACGTCTGAGGCAAGCGGTCCGGTGGCATCCGCGCAGAATGTCGCCGTGACGGCTTGGCCTTTTGCGCGTGGGGAATTACGCCTTGGACATGCCAAGCAAGACTCCGGATTTCTTTGACACTGATGCGCTGGTGGGCGTGCTGACCACGCAGCCGCTGGACCGGGTGCTGGATTATCGCGCGCCAGAGGGCGGGTGCTGGCAAGGGGCCTATGTCGAGGTGCCGCTGGGGCCGCGCAAGGTGCTGGGCGTTGTCTGGGGGCCGGGGCGCGGGGATTTCGACGCCTCGAAGATACGCGCCATCAACCGCGTGCTGGATGTCGCCCCGATGCGCGAAGAGATGCGGCTGTTCATCGAGAAATCCGCCGCTTACACACTGACGCCGTTGACCGCGATGCTGCGGCTGGCGACGCGGGCCCCGGGGCTGGGTGATCCGCCGTCGATGCGCAAGGTTTACCGGCTGGGTGAGGGAGAGCCGCCGCGCATGACCGACGCGCGGACCCGTGTGCTGGATGCGGCGCGTGAGATGGGCGGGCTGTCGCTGACGCTGAAGGAACTCGCCGAGGCGGCGGGGGTGACGACATCTGTGGTCAAGGGACTGGTCAAGAGCGGCGCGATCCTTGAGGAGGACACGCCGCGCGACACCGCCTTTGCCCGGCTGGACGCCGAGTATGGCGGCAAGGAGCTGACGGCGGATCAGGCGGCGGCGGCAGAGGTCTTGCGCGCGGGGCAGCGGGCCGGACGTTATGAGACGGTGCTGCTGAAAGGCGTGACCGGGTCTGGCAAGACCGAGGTCTACCTGGAGGCGGTGGCCGAAGCGTTGCGGCAGGGGCGGCAGGCGCTGGTGCTGCTGCCGGAGATCGCCCTGTCTGCAGAGTTCCTGACGCGGGTCGAGGCGCGCTTTGGCGCGCGCCCCGCCGAATGGCATTCCGGTGTCACCATGACCGAACGGCGGCGGGTTTGGCGCATGGTCGGCGAGGGTAAGGCGCAGGTGGTGGTTGGGGCGCGGTCGGCGCTGTTCCTGCCGTTCCAGAACCTTGGCGTGATCGTCGTCGATGAGGAACACGACACCTCTTACAAACAAGAGGATGGCGTCCTTTATAACGCCCGCGACATGGCCGTTTTGCGGGCGTCGATCCTTGGGGCGCAGGTGGTATTGGCCTCGGCCACGCCTGCGCTGGAAAGCTGGGCCAATGCGGACGCGGGCAAGTACAAGCGTCTGGTGCTGACCTCACGCTTTGGCCCGGCGGTGATGCCGCAAATGCGGGCCTTGGACATGCGGGGCGAGGATTTGCCCTCGGGGACATGGATTTCTCCGAGCTTGCAGGCGGCGGTCCGGGTGCGGATGGAAAAGGGTGAGCAGGCGCTGCTGTTCCTGAACCGGCGCGGCTATGCGCCGGTGACGCTGTGTCGGGCCTGCGGCGAACAGATTGCCTGCGATCATTGTGACGCGCGCATGGTCGAGCATCGCTTTCTCAAGCGGCTGATCTGTCATCAATGTGGTGAAAGCAAGCCGGTGCCGGAGGTCTGCCCGTCCTGTCAGGTCGAGGGCAAGCTGGCCGCCGTGGGGCCGGGGGTGGAACGGCTGGCCGAAGAGGCGACGGCGAAATTTCCGGACGCGCGGATAGCGGTGCTGTCCTCGGACCTGTTCGGGACGGCGCGTGAGTTGAAGGCGCAGATCGAGACGATTGCGGCGGGCGGGGCGGATATCATCATCGGCACACAGCTGGTGGCGAAGGGGCACAACTTTCCCCACCTGACGCTGGTGGGCGTGATCGACGCGGATCTGGGCCTGCAAGGGTCCGACCTGCGCGCGGCAGAGCGGACCTTTCAACTGATGCGGCAGGTGGCGGGGCGTGCGGGGCGGGCGGAAAAGCCGGGACAGGCGCTGTTGCAGACCTTTCAGCCGGAGCATCCGGTGATCCGGGCCATTCTGGCGGGCGATGAAGAGGCGTTCTGGAAGGCCGAGGCCGATGAGCGGCGGCTGGCGGGAATGCCGCCCTATGGGCGGCTGGCGGGGATCATCCTGTCGGGCGGGGACGTGGCAAAGGTGTTTGATCTGGGCAATTATCTGGCCCGAAACGATGCCGCCCTGCGGCGGGTCGATGCGGTGGTCTGGGGGCCTGCGCCCGCGCCCATCGCACGGGTGAGGGGGCGGCATCGGGTGCGGCTGCTGGTGAAGGCCCCCAAGGGCGTGGCCCTGCAAGGAGCGCTCGCGGACTGGGCTGGACAGGTCAAGCTGACAGGCGATCTGCGCATGGCGATCGATATTGATCCGCAAAGCTTTTTCTGAGCTGCGTGATCCATCTGTCCACGCGTGGCCAGGGTGGGTGACGTCGCGTCTTCAGGGGCTTGCAGAGACGGTTTTACTTTTGTTTTACCTTTTCCGCGCAAAGATGGGTGCGGGAAACGTGAGGCCGTCAAGGGGGTTCAGCGCCATTCCATGCGGCAATTGACCAGCAGGCCCAGAGGGCCGCGTTGGCACACCTTGACCCGGCGTTTTTTGGGCGTGGCGTTTGTCGCGGATCAGCCGGGCCTGTTGGGCGGCGTTCATCCGCTTCGGTTGCCGGGGCGGTCGGCGCGGCAGAAGTGGCGGCTTTCAGAGGGGGCGGGACACTTCGGGTGCGGTCACGGGACGTGCAGGTATCGGCCTTGTCCCTGCCAGAACATCGAACATGTCGAGAGCGCTTGACCTGCCGCGATCCGGGATGCCACGGGCGACGTGTCAGGGAACAGGATGAGGCGGCACAGGCTTAACGCTTCGATAGAGAATGAGGGGAGCGTTATGACGTGAAGGCCGTGTTGGGTCCTCTCGACCGTTTTGAACAGAGTTCAATCGGGTGCCGGGCGCACCACAACGGCCAGCGTCAGCGCCAGAAGGCCGCGCAAAAGGCGATTGGACAAGCAAGGCGTTTGACCGGGCATGAGACCACCAGTTTCCCCGACGTTGCCTGTTGCCGCAAGGGTATTTCGCGAAGGCGTGGGCGCGCGGGGCATGAATCGCGCGACCAAAGCGCCACAACACCGCGTCTTTTCAGGGGTCGCCTTGTTTGTCCCCATGGCCGTCTCTACATCGCCAGCCATGAGACGTTGGATCCCCTTTCTGAAATCCGTGCCACGGGTGTCGGTTGTGCGCCTGCAAGGTGCCATCGGCGTGCCGGGCCGGTCGAGCATCAGCGACCGTTCGGTTGCGACGATGCTGGAAAAGGCCTTTAAATCCAAACCGGACGCCGTTGCGCTGGAAATCAACTCTCCGGGCGGGTCGCCGGTGCAAAGCTCTTTGATCGGCGCGCGCATCCGGCGGCTGGCGGATGAGCATGAGGTCCCGGTCATCGCCTTTGTCGAGGATGTGGCGGCCTCTGGCGGGTACTGGATCGCCTCTGCGGCGGATGAGATCATCGCCGACCCCAGTTCGATCCTTGGCTCTATCGGGGTGATCTCGGCGGGCTTTGGCGCGCATCTGTTCATGGAACGGCAGGGGATTGAACGCCGGGTGCATACGGCGGGTAAATCCAAAAGCATGTTGGACCCGTTCCGCCCGGAAAAACCAGAGGATGTGGACCGCCTGAACCGGCTGCTGGAGCAGTTGCACGGGACGTTCATTGCCCAGATCAAGGACCGGCGCGGCGATAAGCTGACCGATAACCCTGATCTGTTTACCGGCGAGGTCTGGATCGGGCAGTCGGCGGTTGATGAGGGGCTGGCCGATGGCATCGGCCATCTGGTGCCCGCGATGAAAGAACGTTTTGGCGACAAGGTGCGTTTCAGACGCTTTGAGCAGCGCAAGCCGCTGATCCCGCGACTGGGCGCGCAGGCCGTGCAGGGCACGCTGGGCGAGATCGAGGAACGCGCGGAATACGCGCGGTTTGGTCTGTCTTGATCGTCAAGATCGTCACCCTGTTTCTGGTGTTCATCGCCGTGCTGGGGTTCTTTGGCAAATTGCGCGTGCCGGGGGCGCGGAAGTTGGGACAGCTGCGCGACCGCGCGCGGCTGGCGTCGACAAAGTGCCCGCACTGCGGACGATACAAGATCGGCAAGGGGCCTTGCGACTGCCGAAAAGGAAAGACCTGAGATGGTTTACGTCTATGCGGCGCTTGGCCTTGTGATCCTGTTGCTGGCCGGGGATGCGCTGGTCAAAGGGGCGGTGAACGTGTCGCTGCGGATGGGAATCCCGGCGCTGATCGTCAGCCTGACCATCGTTGCCTTCGGCACTTCGGCACCGGAACTGCTGATTTCCATCAAGGCTGCGCTGGAGAATGCGCCGGGCATTGCGCTGGGCAACGTGGTAGGGTCGAACACCGCCAACGTGCTGTTGGTGCTGGGGGTGCCGGGGCTGATCACCATCATGCACACCAGCGAATGTGACACCCGGTCCAGCTATTTGCAGATGATCGGCGCGACGCTGGTCTTTATCGCGCTGGCCTTTCGCGGCGTGTTCGACATGACGGCGGGCATTGGCCTGCTGGCCTTGCTGGCGGTCATTCTGGGCGGGCAGGTGCGCGCGGCGCTGCGCCACCGGGCCAAGGGCGACGTTGACGACGACCTTGAAGAGCCCGAGGGCGCGGACCCGGACATGCCATGGTGGAAGATCGGCTTGTTTCTGGCGCTGGGCCTGATCGGCCTGCCGCTGGGCGCGGACCTGCTGGTCGACAGCGCCGAGGAAATCGCGCGCATGTTCGGGGTGCCCGATGCGGTGATCGGCCTGACGCTGGTGGCGCTGGGCACCTCGCTGCCGGAACTGGCGACGACGGTCATGGCGGCGATCCGCAAGCAGGCGGATGTGGCCATCGGCAACGTGATCGGGTCAAACCTGTTCAACCTGCTGGCCATCATCGGCGTCGCCTCTCTGATCGCGCCGATCGAGGTCAGTCCGGGTTTCTTGCAGTTTGACCTCTGGGTGATGCTGGTGGCCTCACTGTTGCTGATGCCCTTCGTGTTCTTGGGCCGTGACCTTGGCCGGGGATGGGGCATCCTCTTGTCGGCGCTTTATGTGAGCTATGTCGTCATCGTATTGACGTGACGGAGGATCGCATGAGCGGAGAGGCAGGACGTGCCCTTGTGACCGGGGCGGGGCGGCGGCTGGGCCGCGCCATGGCAGAGGCGCTGGCGGCGCAGGGCTACGCGGTGGCGGTGCATTACGCGGGATCGCGGGAGGCGGCGCAGGAGGTCGTTTCTGGCATCACGGCGCGGGGCGGGCAGGCGGTGGCCTTGCAGGCGGATCTGCTGGTCGAGGAGGAGACGCAGGCCTTGGTGGCGCGTGCGGCCGAGGCGCTGGGCGGGCCGCTGACGGTGTTGGTCAACAATGCCTCGATCTTTGAGCACGACGACATCGCCAGCGCCACGCGCGACAGTTGGGACCGGCATTTCGAAAGCAACCTGCGCGCGCCCTTTGTGCTGACGCAACGGTTCGCTGCGCAGGTGCCAGAGGCGGTCGCCGATGCGCAGGGAGAGCCGGTGGCGCAGGGCCTTGTGGTCAACATGATTGACCAACGGGTCCGCAAGCTGACGCCGGAATTCATGACCTACACACTGGCCAAATCGGCGCTCTGGACCTTGACGCAGACTGCGGCGCAAGGGCTGGCGGACAAGGTTCGGGTGAACGCGATCGGGCCGGGGCCGACACTGCAAGGCGGGCGGCAGGACCCGGAGGCCTTTGCCCGCCAGAGGGCTGCAACGGTGCTGGGGCGCGGGGTCAACCCGGAGGACATCACCGACGCGCTGCTGTTCTTCCTGAAGGCGAAAGCCGTGACAGGGCAGTTGCTTTGCATTGATGGTGGGCAGCATCTGGCGTGGCAAACGCCGGATGTGACCGACGTGGAGTGACCTGCCGCCGCGTAAGTTTTGCACTGGTCACAAACCCTTAACAAAAGCGTTACGAAAAGATTAGCAGACTCAATAGCTTGTAAGGCCTCTGTATTTTTTCACAATGAAATCAATGCCTTGTTTAAGTGATTAAAAATTGTGCAATGCAGCGAAGTGGGCCAATTCCAACGAAAATTTCGACCTGCCCGGAATTTGCCCGCAGACTTATCCACAGTTTCGGTGGATGCAATAGTGCTTGAACCGGCCTCAGCCGCGTTGCAGCAAAGACAAGGAATCGGGCATAGGATGGCGCAGGCGGACGGCCGCGCAGCAGAGCTTGGCAAGGGAGGTATTCCACCGTGGCGAACGGGCACGACATCATTCAGGGCTATCTGAAAACGCTGGACAGTTCGCCCGGCGTTTACCGGATGCTGGATGACCAGAGCCGCGTTCTGTACGTCGGAAAGGCCCGCAATCTGAAGGCGCGAGTGTCCAGCTATGCGCGACCCACGGGGCATTCGCGGCGGATCGAGCGGATGATCGCGGGCACCGCGTCGATGATGTTCCTGACCACACGGACCGAGACCGAGGCGCTGCTGCTGGAGCAGAACCTGATCAAGCAGCTCAAGCCAAAATTCAACGTGCTGCTGCGCGACGACAAGTCGTTTCCGAACATCCTTGTGACCGACCATACCTATCCGATGATCAAGAAGCATCGCGGCGCGAAGAAGGAAAAGGGCGACTACTATGGACCCTTTGCCAGCGCGGGCGCGGTCAACCGGGTGCTGAACCAGTTGCAGAAGGCGTTTTTGCTGCGCAACTGCTCGGACTCGATGTTCGACACGCGCACGCGGCCCTGCCTGCAACATCAGATCAAGCGGTGCAGCGCACCCTGTGTGGGCAAGATCAGCCCCGAGGAGTACGGTGCCAGCGTCAAGGACGCGCAGCGCTTTCTGTCGGGGCGGTCGACGCAGATACAGGCGCAGTTGAAGACGCAGATGGCGGAAGCGTCCGAGGCGATGGAGTTTGAGCGCGCGGCCGCCCTGCGCGACCGTATCCGCGCGCTGACGCAGGTGCAGACCGCGCAGGGGATCAACCCGCAGACCACCGCCGAGGCGGATGTGATCGCGCTGCACATGGAGGGCGGACAGGCCTGTGTGCAGGTGTTTTTCATCCGCGCGAACCAGAACTGGGGCAATCAGGATTTCTATCCGCGCGTGGGTGAGGACGTGAGCCATGCCGAGGTGATGGAGGCCTTTCTGGGCCAGTTCTACGACCAGAAGGAACCAGCCCGCTTGCTGCTGCTGTCCCACGGGATCGAGGACGCGGACCTGATGTGCGAGGCCTTGTCCGACAAGGCGGGCCGCAAGGTCGAGATCACCGTGCCGCAGCGGGGCGAAAAAGCCGAGCTGATTGACGGCGCGCTGCGCAACGCCAAGGAGAGCCTTGGCCGCAAGATGTCGGAAAGCGCAGCGCAGGCCAAGCTGTTGCGCGGGTTGGCGGAGGCGTTCGACCTGGACGGACCGCCGGCGCGGGTCGAGGTTTATGACAACAGCCATATTCAGGGCACCAATGCCGTCGGCGGGATGATCGTGGCCGGGCCGGACGGGTTCATGAAGAACCAGTACCGCAAGTTCAACATCAAGGGTGAGGATCTGGTGCCGGGAGATGACTTTGGCATGATGAAAGAGGTCCTGCACCGCCGTCTGACCCGGTTGCAGAAGGACGACCCGGATCGCGACAAGGGGCTGTGGCCGGACCTGATGCTGATCGACGGCGGCGCGGGACAGGTGTCGGCGGTGGCGGAGATCATGGCCGAACACGGGGTCGATGACGTGCCGTTTGTCGGTGTGGCCAAGGGCATCGACCGGGACGCGGGCAAGGAAGAGTTCCACCGCGTCGGACAGCGGCCATTTGCGCTGCGACGCAATGATCCGGTGCTGTATTTCGTCCAGCGCCTGCGGGATGAGGCGCACCGCTTTGCCATCGGCACCCACCGGGCCAAGCGCGCCAAGGCACAGATGGCCAACCCGCTGGACGAGGTGCCCGGCGTGGGCGCGGCGCGCAGGCGCGCGTTGATGGCGCATTTCGGCTCGGCCAAGGCGGTGAGCCGCGCAAACCTTGCCGATCTGAAAGCGGTGGAGGGTGTGAGCGCGGCGCTGGCGGAGCGGGTTTACGCGTATTTCCACGAGAAGGGGTGATGTGGTGTGTGTGGCCGTGGGCTTGGGTCGATTGGCGCGGTTTCGGTGTAATCCAATTGGCGCGCCTTCGGCGCGACAGGTTTAGCTTGCGGGCAAGGCCCGCAAGCGGTGAGGGGCGCTGCCCCTCTGCCTGCGGCATTCACCCCGGGATATTTCCCGGACAGAAGAAATCAGCAGCGGTGCGCAGTGTCCTGATGGAGTGCCTGATTGTTGGCGAGGTCAGGGCAGGAGGGCCTGCAGAGTCTCGCGGAGTGGCAGAGGCAGCGGTGCGGGGCGGCCCTGGGCCCCGGTGAGGACCTGGGTGAAGAAGCCCTCTGTGCAGGCTGTGTTCTCATCGTTGCGAAAGAGGCCGATCTCTGTGCGCATGGAGGAGGTGCCGATGTGGCCGAGGCGCAGGCCCGCGTGGATCGTGTCGGGAAACCCGGCCTCTGCGTGGTAGCGGCAGCCGGTCTCGACCACCAGAAGGCGCATCGCGTTTGGCCCCCGGATCGGGATGCCGTTTTCCATTTGCCACAGGCTGATCGCGGTGTCGAAAAGCGACAGGTAGGTGGCGTTGTTCATGTGGCCGTATTCGTCGTTGTCCATCCAGCGCGTCGGCAGGGTGCGAAAGGCGCGGTAGTCGGCGCGGGTGCCGGGGGCCGGGCGGGTCATTGTGACCTCAGGACGCGGAAGGCGGCGGACGCGCCCCAACCTGCGGCGATGGCGATGAAGAGGGACATCAGGCCGTAGATCAAGGGCTGTTGCCGAGAGAGGCCGAAGAGCCAGCGTTCAAGGCCGACCTTGCGCACCTCGATTTCGGTCTCATAGGAACTGATCACCTCGCCGCCGCGGGTGAGGAAGATGCGGGTGGGGTAGGTGCCTTCGGTCAGGTTGGCAGGCATCGAGACGGCGGTGTTGAAGAGGGTTTCCTCACGCAGGGTCACGGTGTTTTCGAGCAGTTGGTAGGTGCCTTCGTGGGTGCGGATGCGGATCACCGCCTCGGTGAAGCTTTGCGCGTCGGGGACGTCCATCGGAGCGCCAACAGAGCGGATCGCGCGCGGGATCGATATTCTGTGGCGCAGGTCTTCGGTGTCCGAGATCACCGACTCCCACGGGGCGGTGGTGGCGATGGCGTAGAAGCTGGGCGCGGCGTCGACCTCGACCGCGTGGGCGTTGACCCAGATGCCGAAGCGGCGGGCCTGACGCCAGACGGTGAGCGGCTTGTGCGGGCCGGCAACGGCGACGATGACCTGCAGCGGGTCGCCGGAGATGGGTGTTTCACGCTTGACCGCGCCGAAGATCAGGATGTCTGAGCCGTCGAAATCGGTGGAGATCTGGACGATGTCCTTGCTCAGGCCGAGCACCACCTCTTCTGCCCGGGCGGGCAGGGCAGCGACGAGGAACAGGAGCAGCCAGCGCATCATGATCCGGCACTTTCGGCGATGACATAGAGTTCTGACGGGGTGAGCAGCAGGTCGAGCGCCAGCTTGCCGCAGACCAACAGCACGAGCCCGGCCAGCAGGATGCGCAGTTGTTCGGCCCGCAGGCGCATACCGATGGTGGTGCCGACCTGTGCGCCGATCACGCCGCCGACCAGCAGCAGCACCGCCAGCATCACGTCGACGGTGTAGTTGGTGGTGGCGTGCAGCAGGGTGGTGAAGGCGGTGACGAAGATGATCTGGAACAGCGAGGTGCCGATGACGACCTTGGTCGGCATGTTCAGCAGGTAGATCATCGCGGGCACCATGATAAAGCCGCCGCCCACACCCATGACCGCCGCCAGCACGCCGACGGCAAGACCGACCAGCAACGGCGGGATCACGGAGATATAGAGACCGGAGGTGCGAAAGCGGATCTTGAAGGGCAGCGCGTGGACCCAGTTGTGTTTCTTGCGTTTCGGCGGCGCGCCGCGGCGGGATTTGCGCAGGGCGTTCAGGCTTTCGACGAACATCAGCGCGCCGATGATGCCAAGGAAGACGACGTAACACAGGTTGATCAGCAGATCGACCTGACCCAGCGATTTCAGATAATTGAACAGCACAACGCCAAAGGCCGCCCCGATAAGGCCGCCGATCAGCAGGACCGTGCCCATTCGGAGGTCCACCGTCTTACGTTTGAGGTGTGCCATCAATCCGGACACGGACGAGGCGACAATCTGGTTTGCCCCGGTGGCCACGGCCACGGCGGGCGGGACGCCGATGAAAAACAGCAGCGGTGTCATCAGAAACCCGCCACCCACGCCGAACATCCCAGACAAAATGCCGACAAGCCCGCCAAGCCCCAGAAGGAGGAAGACGTTGACTGACACTTCGGCAATCGGGAGGTAGACCTGCATGGCGCAAGCTATCCTCAAGCATGGTGGCTTTGCAAGTGCTGCAATGCGGCATTTTCGGCCTGTTTGCGCCTGCGGGCGCGCAGTGGGTTGAAGAGGACCCTTACCGCTCTTTCACATAGGGTTCACCGCCAGCGCGGGGCGGGATCGCCTTGCCCACGAACCCGGCGAGGATGACCACGGTCAGGATGTAGGGCAGCGCGTCCATGACCTGTACCGGGACGACAAAAGCGCCAAGGTCGATGTTCTGGAATCGCAGCGCCACCGCCTGCAGAAAGCCAAAGAGCAGGCAGGCCCCCAGCGCGTACCACGGCCGCCATTTGGCGAAGATCAGCGCCGCCAGCGCGATATAGCCCCGCCCTGCCGTCATCTCACGCACAAAGCCCGCTTGCAGGCCGGTGGCAAGGTAGGCCCCCGCCAGACCGCAGAGCACGCCTGCGATGGCGATGGAGGCAAAACGCAAGCCGACAACCGAAACCCCGGCGGTGTCCACCGCCTCGGGGGCCTCACCCACCGCGCGCAGGCGCAGGCCGAACCGGGTGCGGAACAGGATCCACCATGTCAGCGGCACCATCAGGAAGGCGACATAGACAAGGATCGAATGTCCCGAAATCAGGTCAGCGTAGATCGGGCCGATCACCGGCACCGGGCGCAGGCTGTCGGCAAAGGGCAGGGTCAGTTCACTGAACCGCGCGCCCCCCACCAGCGAGGGGGTGCGGCCGCCTTGGGAAAACCACGTCTGGGCGATCAGCACGGTCAGCCCCGAGGCGAGAAAGTTCAGCGCCACGCCCGAGATGATCTGGTTACCGCGAAAGGTGATCGAGGCCAGTCCGTGCACCGCCGACAGCGCCATCGACGAGGCGATGCCCGCCAGCAGACCCAACCAGACCGACCCGGTCATAAAGGCGATGGCGGCGGAAAAGAACCCGGCGATCAGCATCTTGCCCTCAAGCCCGATGTCGACAATGCCGGAGCGTTCCGAAAACAGCCCGGCAAGGCAGGCCAGCAACAACGGTGTGGACAGGCGCACGGTGCTGTCGAGCACCTGAATGACTGTATTGAAATCCATCATGCGTCTCCCTTGCGGAAGGAGAGAAAGATTTTTTCCAGCGGCATTCGGATCATATTGTCCAGCGCGCCTGTGAACAGGATCACCAGCGCCTGAATGACCGTCACCAGTTCACGCGGGATCGAGGTCCAGAAGGCAAGCTCTGCCCCGCCCTGATAGAGAAAGCCGAACAGCAGCGCGGCCAGAAAGACCCCGACCGGGTGTGAGCGGCCCATCAGCGCCACCGCGATGCCGAGGAAACCCGCCCCTTCGGAGGCGTTCAGCACCAGCCGCTCTGCCTCTCCCATGGTGGTGTTCAGCGCCATCATGCCCGCCAGTCCGCCCGAGATCAGCATGGTGATGACGGTGATGCGCACGGGCGAAATACCGGCGTATTTTGCGGCGGTCTCGGAGTTGCCAAAGGCGCGGATTTCATAGCCCAGACGGGTGCGCCAGATCAGCAGCCAGACCAGGATGCAGGCCAGAATGGCGACAAAGAAGGTGACGTTGGCCGGGGAGCCCCGGAACAGCACCGTTTCAGAGGTTGAAAACATCTGCTGGAAGGTTGGCAAAAAGGTCTCTTCGGGGAAGCGGCCGGAGGCTGGCTCCATCGCGCCTTTGGGTTTCAGGACGTTGACCAGCACGTAGTTCAGCACCGCCGAGGCGATGAAGTTGAACATGATGGTGGTGATCACGATATGGCTGCCGCGCTTGGCCTGAAGATAGCCGGGGATCAGCGCCCAGGCCGCCCCGAAGATCGCCGAAGAGGCGGTGGCCCCGATCAGGGCAATGGTCCAGTGCGGCCACGGCACATAGAGGCAGGCCAGAGCCACGCCCAGTCCGCCGATCAGGGCCTGCCCTTCGCCGCCGATGTTGAACATCTTGGCCTGAAAGGCGACCGCGACGGCCAGCCCGGTGAAGGTGAAATTGGTGGCGTAATAGAGCGTATAGCCCCAGCCAGAGGATTTCATCAGCGCGCCGTCGACCATCAACTGAAAGGCCGTGACCGGGTTTTCGCCGATGGCGAGGATCACCAGCGCCGAAATGAAGGCGGCCAGCAGGACCGAGATCAAGGGGACAAGGACCGCGTCGGCCCAGGCTGGCATCTTATCCATATTGGATCCCCGCGTAGGTTCTGGGCATTCTGATCTTCCTTACCAATGGCATGCGTCCCTCAACGGGCGCACGGCCTCTTCAAGGCCGCGTATGTCGAATTCTATCTCCAGCGGGCTTTCGCTGTGGGGCGTCAGTCGCAGGAACAATGTCTCACCCCCCAGCAACTGCTTGATCACCGGGATAGAGACGCCCCCGTTCCACAGGCCAAGCGCCGTGTTGTCCGTCGAGACGTTCATGGACTTCGCAAACGGCTTTTGCGTGTCCACGCGCATGTCGACACGGTCCCGTCCCTGAATGTCCGACAGAAAGAACCCGCCCGCGTTGACGTAAAGGACCGTGGTGTTTTCCTTGCAGCGCAGAAACAGGGCCGCGGACTTTGTCTGCCCGAACCGGTCGTAAAGCGTGTTCTCGGCAGGCAGGGACAGGACAACCGTGGCGGTGTCGTCGAACTTTGATACCGACTTGGAGACTTGCCATTTGCCGGGATCGGGCTGAACCGGCGTGGGCGTGGGCGCGCCAAGTCGCAGGGGATCGGTGTTGACCGGGCCATTTACGGTCAGGCAGGTCCCCTGCTCTTCAGAAATCACCTGACCTTCCAGGCTGACCTGTAGAATGCCGGTCTGGGGGGCGAAGGTCAGGCCGTAGCCTTCGACATTGGCGCTTTCAAAGCGGTGTTGGCCCTGCCCGACATGGAGTGTGACCGGGGCCCGACCGCCGAACCTGAGAGTCGCATCCTGCAAGCGGTCGGACGGGTAGTGGGTGACCACATCGGGGAGAGTTTCGAATGAACAGGCCAGATAAACGCCATCGGACGCGAAGGCGGGGGCCGCAGCCAGAACCGCGGGCAAGAGAAATGCGCGCAGCAGGTCAGCCATTCTTTGCCGCCTCCTCACGTTGTTTTTTCGCTTCGAGTTGTGCGTTCACCACCTCGATCAGCGGTTTGTCCTTGTCGGGCATCTCTGTCACGCCCGCCATCAACAGGCCCAGTTCGGTCTGGTTGGTCTCTGACGGCAGCCGTTCGCCCATGATCTGACCGTCGAACATCACTGCGATGCGGTCCGACAGGGACAGGATTTCGTCCAGTTCGACCGAGACCAGCAGGATGGCCTTACCCTTGTCGCGCAGGGCGACGATCTGCTGGTGGATGAACTCGATCGCGCCGATGTCGACGCCGCGGGTGGGCTGGCCGACCAGCAGGATTTCGGGGTTGCGTTCGATCTCGCGGGCGAGGACCAGCTTTTGCTGGTTGCCGCCGGAGAAATTGCGCGCGGCGAGGTTGGCATTCGGCGGGCGGACGTCGAACCGCATCATCTTTTGCGCCGCCTCTTCCTTGATCGCGGCGTTGTTCATCAGCGGGCCGGATTGATAGGCCGCGTCGTTGTGATAGCCGAAGATCAGGTTTTCCCAAGCGGTGAAGGGCAAGATCAGCGCCTCGTGGTGGCGATCCTCGGGGACATGGGCGATGCCGCGGGCGCGGCGGCTTTGGCCATCGGAATAATCGCCGGTCAGGTCGATGTCCTGACCGTTTACGCGCACCGTGCCGGTGGCGTCGGCGTAGCCACCCAGCACATGCAGCAGATGGGTCTGTCCGTTGCCGGAGACGCCCGCCAGCCCAAGGATTTCCCCCGCGCGCACGGTGAGCGAGATGCCTTTCAGCCGCTCGACACCGGCCTCGTCGACGTGGCGCAGATTCTCGACCTCCAGCACGGGTTTGCCGGGTTTGGCCGGGGTCTTGTCGACGCGCAACAGCACCTTGCGGCCCACCATCAGCTCTGCCAGCTGTTCTGGGCTGGTCTCTGACGTCTTGACCGTCGCGGTCATCTCGCCCCGGCGCATGACGGAAACGGTATCGGTGATCTCCATGATCTCGCGCAGTTTGTGCGTGATCAGGATGATGGTCTTGCCCTCACGTTTCAGCCCTTCGAGGATGCGAAACAGGTGGTCGGCCTCGGCGGGGGTCAGCACGCCGGTCGGCTCATCCAGAATGAGGATTTCCGCCTCGCGGTAGAGCGCCTTGAGGATCTCGACCCGCTGTTGGTGGCCGACGGAGAGATCCTCGATCAACGCATCGGGATCGACCTGTAGTTCATATTCCTCGGCCAGATGTTTGAGCACGCCGCGCGCCTTGGCCAGCGAGGGTTGCAGCAGCGCGCCGTCCTCAACCCCAAGGATGACATTTTCGAGGACAGAGAAATTCTGGACCAGCTTGAAATGCTGGAAGACCATGCCGATGCCGGCGCTGATGGCGGCCTGACTGTCGGGGATCTGGGTCTTTTTGCCGTTGATGAAGATCTCACCTTTGTCGGCTTTGTAAAAGCCGTAGAGGATCGACATCAGGGTGGATTTGCCCGCGCCGTTCTCACCGATGATGCCGTGGATCGTGCCGGGCATCACGCGGATCGCAATGTCCTTGTTGGCCTGCACGGGGCCGAAGGACTTGGAAATGCCCTTGAGTTCGATGGCGGGGGTATCGGTCATGTTTGGACGGCTTTCGAATTTGCAACTGCTTAGGGGTTCACGATCCTTGAACCGCTTTTCGTTTGAACCACGCAGCTACTTTCTTTGACTGTCGGAAGGTTAGTGTAAGGCTTCATGTTTTTTGCTTGCTCCTTGCTGCAATTCGGGAGGCTAATCGATTGATAGCCCATTTGCGCCATACATTGAGCGACTACTTCATTCCGAAGTTTTTCGTTGGAGTCATAGCTATAAGTTTGACCACCGTGCACTTGTCCTCCGTAAGTGTTGCACTGGGTGGTGTAGCCTGTCGAATAACAGTTCGTCTGCCCAGGCGTCACGTATGTCGGCGTCGTTCGAACCTGCGTGTTTACCGGAACACTTTGCGCGGCCCGTACTCGACAGTTCACAAAATCAGAGTTTAGTTTTGAAGTCGAAGCACCTGCTTTGTACCAGAAGCTAGTGGGTGTGCATCCAGTAGCTGCCGCAAGACAAGCTACAATGAGAAGCCTATAGTATATCAATTTTATTCCTCTCAGGCGACGCATACCCACCGTCGCTAAACGGTGGGTATGCTTTTGGCATCGCGATCAGTCGCGGGATCAGAAGTTCAGAACCGGGCAGCTGTCGTCGGCCGAATAGTCGTGGACGGAAATCTCGCCTGCGATGATCTGCTCACGCGCGGCATCCACGGCGGCCTTCATCTCGGCGCTGACCAGTTCGGCGTTGTTGTCGTCCAGCGCGTAGCCCACGCCATTGTTGGACAGACCCAGCGCAATCACGCCGGTTTCCAGATCGGCACCCGCCGACATGGCGTCGAACACGGCGACATCGACACGCTTGAGCATCGAGGTCAGGACCGAACCGGGGTGCAGGTAGTTCTGGTTGCTGTCCACGCCGATCGACAGGATGCCCTCATCGGCGGCGGTTTGCAGCACGCCCAGACCAGTGCCGCCAGCGGCGGCATAGATCACGTCCGCGCCCTGCGAAATCTGTGCCTTGGCCAGTTCCGAGCCTTTGACCGGGTCGTTCCATGCGGCGGGTGTGGTGCCGGTCATGTTCGCGATCACCTTGGCGTCAGGTTTGACGGCCAGCACGCCCTGCGCATAGCCGCAGGCGAACTTGCGGATCAGCGGGATGTCCATGCCGCCGACAAAACCGACGGTGTCCGACTCGGACGCCATCGCGGCCATCATGCCGACAAGGTAGCTGCCCTCATGTTCGGCAAACAGGATCGACAGGACGTTCGGGTGCGCGGCGGGATCGACATAGCCGTCGATGGTCACGAACTTGGTGTCCGGATAGTCGGGGGCCACGGCAGCGATCGGCGAGGACATGGAAAAGCCGGTGGTCACGATCGGGTTGAACCCGGCCTCGGCAAAGCGGCGCAGGGCCTGCTCACGCTGGGCTTCGGCCTGCAATTCGATGTCGCGGTAGTTGCCACCGGTTTCGGCTTTGTACCGTTCGGCACCGTTGAACCCGGCCTCGTTGAAGGATTTGTCGAACTTGCCGCCGAGGTCGTAGATCAGCGCCGCGTCGGCAACTGCCGCGCCGGCGCTGAGTGCCAGAGCGGCGACGGTGCCGAGGGTCTTGGCAAAGAAGGTCATGAAAGGCTCCCTGGTGTGACGGGCAGGTTTTCCGCCCGGTCTGTTTATGATGCGGCAATGAAAGCCGCAGGGGACAGGGGGGGTCAACCGATTTCTACAGGAGTGCCAAGGGGGAGGCCGTTACGTCAGGGCAGTGTGCGGGACATGATCACCGCATCATCACGGGTGCCATCGGGCTGTGGATAGTAGCCAGGGCGCAGGCCGACCTCGGCATAGCCATGCCGGGTGTAGAAGGCGCGGGCGGGGGTATTCGCGGCGGCGACCTCAAGGAAGACACGGATTGCGCCGCGCGCTGCGGCCTGCGTGTGAAAGGCGGTCAAGGCGCGCGTCGCCTCTCCGGTGCGCTGCCTGTCAGGATCGGCGGCAAGCGCGAGGATTTCGGCCTCATCGGCGATGATCTGGCCCAGCACAAAGGCGTGGTCGCTGCTTGTCAGCAGGCTGAACCGGCCAGAGAGCGTCTGTTCGAATTGCGCCGCGCTCCACGGGGTCAGGTGGCGGTAGGCGCGCTGGGTGAGCGCGGACAGGGCCTCAGGCGTCATCCAGAATCACCGGCGGCGCGTCGCGCGACGGGGCGGCATCGGCGGGTTTGAGGTATAGCGGCGCGGGGCGCGGCGGCGCGTCCTGCCAGCGCGTTGCCGCGATGCGGGCCACCGCGGCGGCGGGCGCATGGCGGGCGGGGGCGTGGGTGGCGGACAGGTGCGCGGCGACCGCTTCGGCAGCGGAGCCGGTGCAGGTCAGGCCGAGGCGTGCCCAGTCTGCCGGGATCGCCGATATGGCGATCAGTTGCGCGGCCACGCCGGGGGTCATGCCCTGCGATTGCACATAGGCCTGATCGCGCGGGGCGCTGAGGCAGGTCAGCACCGGGTCGGGGATATCCAGCGCGGCGGCATCTAGCAGGGACACACCCACCGCCGGGATGCCCAGCGACAGCGCCAGCCCACGGGCGGCGGCCACGGACAGGCGGACGCCGGTGAAATTGCCGGGGCCGACGCCCACGCCAATGGCGTCGAGGTCGCCCCAGCCCAGACCGGCCTCGGTCAGCACCTCTGTCAGCAGGGGGATCAGGCGTTCGGCCTGCCCGCGCGCCATGTCCTCATGGGCGGCGGCGCGCACTTCTGCGCCGTCAAACAGTGCCGCCCCGACATGGGCGGCGGAGGTGTCGAAGCCAAGGATCAGGGGCATGGGGTCATCCGGGGGGTGTCCGGGGCATGGTCGTTTGGCAGAGCGGCCCGAGATTGCGAAAGGGCGCCGCAATAGCAGCGCCCTGTGAACTGTTCCGACTTGGGGTCTGGCACCGTTCAGACCGCGACGGGGCGGACCTCTGTCACTTCGGGGATGTAGTGGCGCAGCAGGTTCTCGATCCCCATTTTCAGCGTCAGCGTCGATGAGGGGCAGCCTGCGCAGGCCCCCTGCATGTGCAGGTAGACAACGCCACGGTCGAACCCGTGAAAGGTGATGTCGCCGCCGTCCTGCGCCACGGCGGGGCGCACGCGGCTGTCCAACAGTTCCTTGATCTGGCCGACGACCTCTGCATCCTCGCCGTCATGCGCGGCATGGCCGCCCGCCTGCGCGGCACCGTCCATCATGACCGGCTGGCCGGACTGGAAGTGTTCCATGATCGCGCCGAGGATCGCGGGTTTCAGGTGGTCCCAATCCGAGGCGTCGCTTTTGGTCACGGTGACAAAGTCATTGCCGAAGAAGACGCCGGTGACGCCGTCCACCGCGAACAGGCGCTGCGCCAGCGGCGAGGCGCTGGCGGCCTCGGGGGCGGGGAAGTCCGCAGTACCCATGTCCAGCACGGTCTGACCGGGCAGGAATTTCAGGGTGGCGGGGTTGGGCGTGGATTCGGTTTGAATGAACATCTTGGATCACCCTTTTCTGGTTGTTCCCTATATGCGCCTCGGGGCGGCAGGCGTCAAGGATTGGAACGGTTCTAAACTGTGCGCCCGATGCCCCGGTTTGACCTTGCGCAAGGATAACGACAGGCGTTGTACGCCCGTGGCACACGCTCAGAGCGTGTGGATCATGAGTGTTTGTGCTGCGGTGATTCCGATCCCGACGCCCGCTACGCGACGCCGCCCGACTGCGGTCAGGTGATCGCCTCAAGCCGTTCTTTGGACAGGTCGCCCGGCACGATCGTGACAGGGACCGGCAGCGACCCGGCATTCCGGGTCATGTGGCTGACCAGCGGGCCGGGGCCTTTCTTGTCAACTGCCGCACCCAGCACCAGCAGGCCGATTTCAGAGTCGTCCTGCACCTGAGCGACGATTTCCGTCGCCGGATCGCCCTCGCGGATCACCAGTTCGGGGTCGACACCCTGCTTGTCGCGCATCCACTTGGCGAAAACCTCAAAATGCGCGTGAATCCGTTCGCGGGCCTCTTCGCGCATGATGTCGCCGACACCGATCCAGTGGTTGAACTCATCCGGCGGGATGACGGACAGAATTGCGACACCGCCGCCTGACTTGGCCGCGCGCATGGCGGCAAAGCGCATGGCGTTCAGGCACTCTCGGCTGTCGTCGAGGACGACAAGGAACTTGCGCATGAAGACTCTCCTGAGCGGGGATCGTGGCAGAGCGGGCTGTGGCTGTCCAGCGATCAGCCGCTGTGCGCCCAGTCCCAGTACATTTCGCGCACGCGGCGGGTGACGGGGCCAACCTGATAGGACTTGTCCTCGAACGCGGTCACGGGGGTGACCTTGTTCATGTTGCCGGACATAAAGACCTCATCGGCGGCGTTGAAATCCTCAAAGCTCAGCACCGTCTCTTGCACCTCGACGCCATCGGCGCGCAGGTTGGCGATGTGGCGCCCGCGGGTGATGCCCGACAGGAAAGTGCCGTTGGGGATGGGGGTAAAGACCACGCCGTCGCGCACCATAAAGATGTTGGCCGTGGCGGTTTCGGCGACATTGCCAAGGGCATCGGCGACCAGCGCGTTGGCAAACCCGCGCGACCGCACATCGGCCAGCATCCGGGCGTTGTTGGGATACAGGCACCCGGCCTTGGCATTGACGACCGAGCTTTCCAACACCGGTCGGCGGAACCGGGTGTGGCCCAGCGTGGCGCTGGCGGTCTCCGGGGCCATCGGGATTTCCTCAAGACACAGGGCAAAGCCGGTCTCATCCGGTTGCGGTACGATGGCGGTGATGTCGCCATGAATGCCCCAGTACATCGGGCGGATATAGACGGCGGCATCGGGGGCATAGGCCTTTAGCCCCTCCTGAACGATCTGCACCATCTCATCGGTCTGAACGGTCGGGCGCAGCATCAGCGCCTCGGCCGATCGATTCACCCGGGCGCAATGGGCGTCCAGATCGGGGGTGACACCCTGCACATGGCGCGCGCCGTCAAAAACCGAGGACCCCAGCCACGCGCCGTGATCCCCGGCGCGCATGATCATCGCGTCGCCTTCGTGCCAAGTGCCGTTGAAATAGGTGTGGATGTTGGTTCCGGTCGCCATGCCTTGCCTCTCTGGTGAACTGCGGCAGGCTAGGCCCGGCGGCGGCGAAGGTCCAGAGCCGTTACGCCGCCTCCGCCAGCAGTGCGTTCAGGTCCAGCGGCGCGTTGACCATCTTGAGGGTGCCGTTTGCGTCGCGGTGCCAGTCCTCGGGCGCGCGGTCGCGGTAGATTTCGATGCCGTTGCCGTCGGGGTCCGAGAAATAGATCGCCTCTGACACGCCATGATCGGCGGCCCCCTCGATCTCGATCCCGGCGTCGAGGGCGGTTTTCAGCGCCTGCGCAAGGGCCGGACGGTCCGGGTAGACAAAGGCGGTATGATACAGGCCCGGCGCGCGCGGATCGGGGCGCGGGCCGTTCTTGCTGTGCCAGGTGTTCAGGCCGATGTGGTGGTGATAGCCGCCAGCGGACAGAAAGGCCGCCTGCGCGCCATAAGATTGCATGACCTCCAGCCCGATCACATCGCGGTAAAAGGCGATGGAGCGGTCGAGGTCGGTGACTTTCAGGTGAACGTGGCCGATGCGGGTTTCGGGATGTGCGGGCATGGTAATCTCCTTTACACCAGAAGATGGCGTATTGGCCCTGCCCTGATAAGTCCCAAGTCCCGAAGGCCATTGGTGCAAAGGCGCGCAGATCGGCCCCGGCAGCGTGGTCGGGCGGGCCCCGAACCCGGCGAACGCCGCGGGTCGCGCCTTTTGTCGATGTTGCCAATTCGGCGACCCGCGCATCACGATGTCCGCAACAGATAGGACAGACCGGCCTGTTTTAGAGCAACCCGTGTCGCATCGGAAACCGCTTGGCCGCAAAAACACGCGATCCTGTCGGGATTGGCCAGCGAAACCGACGCGCCCCATGCTTTATACAGGCGCAGAAGACGGGAGAAGCGCATGTCCGAAACGATCCGATTCACGCTAGACGGCCAAGAGGTCGAAGCGGAACAAGGCATGACGATCTGGGAGGTGGCCAACGGCCGCGGTCTCAAGATTCCGCATCTGTGCCACAAGCCACAGCCGGGCTATCGCCCCGACGGCAACTGCCGCGCCTGCATGGTCGAGATCGAGGGCGAGCGCGTGCTGGCGGCCTCCTGTATCCGCGAACCTGCCGAGGGCATGGTGGTCCAGACCGCCACTGCGCGCGCGAAAACCGCCCGCAAAATGGTGATGGAACTATTGCTGGCCGATCAGCCAGAGCGGGACGCGGCGCATGACAAGTCCTCGCAATTGTGGGACATGGCCGAAGAGAACGGCGTTTCAGAGTCGCGGTTTCCGACGCTGGAGGCAGAACGCATTCCGCTGCTGGACGACAGCCATATCGCAATGAAGGTCAATCTGGATGCCTGCATCCAGTGCGGGTTGTGCGTGCGGGCCTGCCGCGAGGTGCAGGTGAATGACGTGATCGGCATGGCCGGGCGCGGGCACGACGCCTACCCGGTGTTTGACCTCGAAGACCCGATGGGCGCGTCGTCCTGCGTGGCCTGTGGTGAATGCGTACAGGCCTGTCCGACCGGCGCGCTGATGCCGTCGAGCGTGGTCAACGAGGCGCAGGTTGGCGACAGCAAGGATTTCGACGAAGAGGTGAAGTCCGTCTGTCCGTTCTGCGGCGTCGGCTGTCAGGTGTCGGTCAAGGTCAAGGACGGCAAGGTCAAATACGTCGAGGGCATCAATGGCCCGGCGAACGAGGGGCGGCTGTGCGTCAAGGGGCGCTTTGGCTTTGACTATATCCACCACCCGCACCGGCTGACCAAACCGCTGATCCGCCGCGATGACGCGCCGGAAAAGGGTCTGAACGTCGATCCGAATAACCCGTGGACGCATTTCCGCGAGGCGACATGGGAAGAGGCGATGGAAAAGGCGGCGCACGGTTTGGCGGACCTGCGCAGCTACTATGGCGGCACCTCTGTCGCGGGCTTTGGCAGCGCCAAATGCACCAACGAGGAGGCCTACCTGTTCCAGAAGTTCATCCGGCAGGGCTTTGGCCATAACAACGTCGATCACTGCACGCGGCTGTGCCATGCCTCATCGGTGGCGGCGCTGATGGAAAACGTCGGCTCTGGTGCGGTCACGGCCAGCTTTAACGAGATCGAGAACGCCGATCTGGCGATTGTGATCGGCGCAAACCCGACCGAAAACCATCCCGTCGCGGCGACCTATTTCAAGCAGTTCGCCAAGCGCGGCGGCGAGCTGATCATCATGGACCCGCGCGGCACCGCGATGAAGCGGCACGCGGCCCATATGTTGCAATTCCGCCCCGGCACCGATGTGGCGCTGCTGAACGCGATCATGAACGTGATTGTCGAGGAAAAGCTGTACGACCGGCAGTATATCGAGGGCTTTACCGAGGGCTTCTTCGAGTTCCGCGATCATATCCGCGCCTTTACGCCCGAACGCATGTCCGAACTCTGCGGGATTGATGCCGAGACGATCAAGACCGTCGCGCGAAAGTATGCCAGCGCGCAGCGGGCGATGATCTTCTGGGGCATGGGGATCAGTCAGCACATTCACGGCACCGACAACTCGCGCTGTCTGATTTCGCTGGCGTTGTTGTGTGGACAAGTGGGGCGGTCGGGCACCGGCCTGCACCCGCTGCGCGGACAGAACAACGTGCAGGGCGCGTCGGACGCGGGCCTGATCCCGCAGGTGATGCCCGACTATCAGTCCGTGACGGACGTCGAGGTCCGTGAGTTGTTCAAGCACATCTGGCGCGGCACCGAGATTCAGGCCGCCCCCGGTTTGACCGTGGTCGAGATCATGGACCGCGTTTATCGCGGTGAGATCAAGGGGATGTACGTGCTGGGGGAGAACCCGGCGATGAGCGATCCGGATGTGGAACATGCCCGCAAGGCGCTGGCCAAGCTGGATCATCTGGTGGTGCAGGACATCTTTTTGACCGAGACGGCGAACTATGCCGACGTGATCCTGCCCGCCTCGGCGCTGCCGGAAAAGACCGGGACGGTGACCAATACCAACCGTCAGGTGCAGATGGCGCGCAAGGCGGTGACCCCCCCCGGCGAGGCGCGGGAGGACTGGCAGATCACCGTCGATCTGGCGCGGCGCATCGGGTTGGACTGGGACTATGACGACCCGCGTGAAGTCTTTGACGAGATGAAGATGTCGATGCGCAGTCTGCACCACATCACCTGGAAACGGCTGGAGACGGAATCCGCCGTCACCTATCCCTGCACGGGGCCGAACGATCCGGGGCAGGCAGTGGTGTTTGGCGATGGCTTTCCCCGTCGTGCGGGGCGGGCCAAGTTCACACCCGCACGGGTGACGCCGCCGGCGGAAATGCCGGACGACAGTTTCCCGATGATCCTGACCACGGGACGGCAGTTGGAACACTGGCACACCGGGTCGATGACACGGCGCGCAACGGTGCTGGACGCGATGGAGCCGGAGGCAAACTGTTCGCTGCATCCGTCGACCCTGCGCAAGCTGGGGGTGGAGCCGGGCGGCCATGTGCGGTTGACCACGCGGCGCGGCACGGTCGAGGTGATGGCGCGGGCGGACCGGGCGGTGGCCCCGGACATGGTGTTCCTGCCCTTCGCCTATGTCGAGGCGGCGGCCAATATCCTGACCAACCCGGCGCTGGACCCTTTCGGCAAGATCCCCGAGTTCAAGTATTCGGCGGTGCGGGTCGAAAAGGCCGGTGGCGCCCCGGTCGCGGCGGAGTGATCCAAAGGGGCGCGCCCAAGGGCGCGCTCTGTTTGTCTCGGCTGTGGCCTGCGGCCTTTGCCTCGGGCCGGGTGCGGCGGCTGTTGTGCCCGGGTCCGGGCTGTTGGCTTGAAGTTTCGGGCCGGGATTGTGAGTATTGTCACCAAGAAGAAGCTGCGGGTCTGTGCCTGCGGCGGTGTCTGTAGGAGGCTCGCATGTCTATTCCCGTTGATCCGGATCGTTTTCTGCAAGACTTGCACGATCTGCGTGGCTTTGGCGCGTCGGGGGTGGGCAAGGGTGTTGTGCGCCCGGCCTATTCGGAGGCGGACATTGCGGCGCGGGACTGGTTGGCGGGGCGGATGGCGGCCGCCGGTTTGTCGGTGCAGGTCGATCCGATGGGGTCGGTGTTCGGGCTGTGCGAGGGGCCGTCTCTGCTGTTGGGGTCGCATTCTGACAGCCAGCCCGAGGGCGGCTGGCTGGACGGGGCTCTGGGTGTGATCGCAGCGTTGGAGGTGGCGCGGGCGGCGCGCGAGGCGGGTAGCCCGCCGGTATCCTGCGTGTCGTTTCAGGATGAAGAGGGCCGGTTTGGCGTGACCACGGGCAGTGCGGCGTGGTCTGGGGCATTGGCGCGCGACAAGCTGGACGGTTTGGTCGACCCGCAGGGGGTGACGCTGCCGCAAGCGCGGGCGGCGATGGGTGATCGGCTGGGCGACTGGGTCGACCCGGCGCGGTTCACCGGGTTTCTGGAGATGCATATCGAGCAGGGGCCGGTGATGGACACCTCGGGAGAGGCCGTTGGCGTGGTCGAGGCCATTGTCGGGATCCGTGACATGGTTGTCACCTTCGAGGGCCAGCAGAACCATGCGGGCACCACGCCGATGGCACTGCGCAAGGATGCGTTTCAGGCCTTGTCCGCGTTTAATGCGCTGTTGAATGACCGGCTGCAAAATGTCGTGACCCCTGCGACGGTCTGGACGATCGGCCATGTCACCCTGCACCCGAACGCGCATTCCATTGTGCCGGGCAAGGTGAAGTTTTCGATGCAGTGGCGGGACGGGGATGTGGCGCGGCTGGATCGGATGGAAGAGGTCATTCGCGAGACCGCGCAAGAGGTGGCCGCCGCGCGCGGACTGGAGGTCAGTTCCGGGCCGATGCTGGGGATTGCGCCGGTGGCGATGGATGCGGGGTTCCGCGCGGCCTTGGCGGAGGCGGCAGAGGCGGAGGTGCCGGGGCGTTGGCGGGTCATGCCCTCGGGCGCGTTGCACGATGCGTCGAACATGGCGCGGATGATGCCTGCCGCGATGCTGTTTGTGCCGTCCATTGGCGGGATCAGCCATGATTTCGCGGAGGATACGAATGAGGCGGATCTGGTGACCGGGCTGAAGGTGCTGGCCGGAGCGGTGGCACGGATTGTGGGGTGAGCGGTGGCACGGATTGTGGGGTGAGCGGCGGCACGGATTGTGGGGTGAGCGGTGGCGCGGATCGCAGGGCGCGCGGTGCCTGTGAGGTGGTGAATTCCACCGTTCCCTCCATGCCGGGGCTGGGTTAGGCTGACCCGGAGGGAGGCACAGCTATGGACCCGATATCACTTGTTTTCTATGCCGCCGTTTGCGGGCTCTTGGGTCTGGCCGGTCCCAGTCTGGGGGCCGCCCCGATCCGGTTGGGGATTGGCGCGGTTGTCGGTGTGGTGGCGGTTTCGGTGCTGCCCTTTGTGCATCAGATCCTGGGTGTTTCTGCCGATTACAGCTTTGCCGGACCCTAGCGGGATCGGTTGACAGCCATCCGGCTCACCCCCAGTTGACATCGCCCAGAAAGATATACCCGGCCCCGTAGATCGTCTTGATCAGGCGCGGGTTCTTGGGGTCTTCGCGCAGTTTGGTGCGCAGGCGCGAGATGCGCACATCCATCGCCCTGTCAAAGCTTTCCCCGGCGGCCCCACCAAGGCTTTCCTGCATGTGGGTGCGGCTGATCAGGCGTTTGGGGCTTTCCAGAAACAGCCGCAGCACTTCGCCTTCGGCATGGCTGAAGGCGGTCTCTGCCCCGGTATCATCCTCCAGCATGTAGCGGTCGAAATGCGCGGTCCAGCCGTTGAAACGCGCGGTGTCCGACGATGTGGCGGCGCGGGCGCGGCCGCGCAGGCGGGCACGGATGCGGGCGACGACCTCTGCCGGATCGAAGGGTTTGATGATATAGTCATCGGCCCCCAGTTCCAGCCCGGTCACGCGGTCCTGCACCTGCGCGCGGCCCGAGATGATGATGACCGTCGCCCCCTGTTCCAGCGCCAGACGGTGGACCAGCGTCAACCCGTCGCGGTCCGGCAGCCCCAGATCCACAAGGCAGACATCGGGCGTGGCGCGGCGCAGCGCGGCCTCGAACTCTGTCGCGCGGCCAAAGGACAGGGTGCGGAACCCGGCCTCTGCCAAAGCCTCTGCCAGCATCTCGCGGATGGCGGGTTCGTCGTCGAGGATGGTGACAAGGGGGCTGGTCATGGGATGGGGTTAGCCGAATTGCGCGGTCGCCGGAAGGGCTGGTTGCCCAAGGAAGGTGGCGAGGTCTGCGGCGGTGAAGGGTTTGGGCAGGACCGGGCCGCGATGGCAGGCCTGCACATGCAGCGGGTGATCGGCGTGCAGCGAGGTCATGAAGCGGATCGGCAGATGCGGCAGGCGGTCGGCGAGGGCCAGACCGGGTGTATCGCCCTCCAGCGAGATGTCGCTGAGGATCAGGGCAATGTCAGGCAACCCGTCGGCAAGGACGCAGGCCTCATCGACCGAGACGGCCTCGACCACGGAAAAGCCGGTGGCGGTCAGCATTTCGCGGATGGTTTCGCGCAGGTCGGCGCTGTCTTCGACCAGCAGGACAAGGCCGGTATCAGGCAGGGGCGCAGGGGCCGCGCGCCGCAGCGGCAGGCGCAGTGAGACACGCGCACCGGTGGGGCCATTGGCAAGGCGCATGGTGCCGCCGGCCAGCTTTGTCATGTCGTAGACCATGGCAAGGCCAAGGCCCGATCCCTCGCCGCCCTTGGTGGTGAAAAACGGCTCTGCCCCGTGTTCCAGCGCGGCGTCGGAAAAGCCCGGACCGCTGTCCTCGACGGAGATGTCCAGCCATGTGTCCAGCACCTCGGCGGTGTTGATGCGGATGGCGCCCGAGGTGCCGCAGGCGTCGCGGGCGTTCAGGATCAGGTTCAGCAGCGCGTCTTGCAACAGCCCGGCGTCGGCCATGACGGGGCCTTGGGTGGCGTCGTCGATGGTGATGGTGATGCCACCCGGCAGCGAGGGCGTGGCGAGGGTGCACAATTCGTCAAGGAAGGCGGGCAGGGACAGTGGCGCGGGCCGCCAGCCGCGCGCACTGGTCATGTTGGCGATTCGGTCGAGCAGCCGCCCGCCACGCTGCGCCGCCGAGAGAGTGGCCGAAATCAGCGGCTCAACCTCGGGGCCAAGGCTCATCCGGTGCAGTTTCGACTGCATGCCAAGGATGATGGTCAGGAGGTTGGAAAAGTCATGCGCAAGGCCCGAGGTCAGCTGGGCGGCAATTTCGCGGCGGCGGGTCTGTTGCAGCGCGGCGCGGGCCTGCGTTTCCTGTGTGACGTCCTGCGTCATGATGTAGACACCCGGTTCCAGCGGGTCGGGGGTAAAGACGCTGCGGATCCGGCGCGAGGACATCTCGTCGGTGAATTCAAAGGCCGACTGGCGTCCGTCGCGGGCGGCCTGAAGATGCGGGCGCACGCTGGCAAAGGCCTGCGGGCCCAGCGCGTCGGCAATGTGTCGGCCAAGGATCGTCGAGGGGCGACCTGGCATCACATCGCTCAACCGGTTGTTGGAGAAGGTATAGCGCCCCTCGGCGTCGACGCGGGCGATATGGGCGGGCATCATTTCGGTGGTGGTGCGGGTGCGGGCCTCTGCCTCGGCCAGCACGCGGCGGGCCTCTTCCAGCGCCTTGTTGGCGGCGGCGAGGCGGCGGTTGGTGCGGGCCAGTTCCTCGGAGCGTTTCAGCACCTCTTCGCTCAGCAATTCCGAGCGGGTGCGCAAAAGCTGTTCCTGCGTCTTGGTTTCGGTGATGTCGGTATAGACCGTGACCCAGCCGCCTTGCGGCAGCGGCGCGCCCTCGACGCTGATCATGCGGCCATTGGCGCGGGGGCGTTCCATATAATGCGGTTCGAACGCGCGGGCGATCTCGACCCGGGTGCGGACAAACGCCTCCAGATCCCCGACGGGGCCGTATTCACCGCGCTCCGCAAGGTGGCGGATGGTGTCCTCGAAACTGGCACCGGGGGTGGTGAGTCGGTCCGGAAGGTCGAACATCTCGGCAAACGGCGCGTTGCAGACGGCAAGGCGCAGGTCGCTGTCATAAATGGTCAGGCCCTGACCGATCAGGTTCAGCCCGGCCTGAATGAGGGCGTTCGGTGTCATGGGATCTCCTCTGTCGGGCAATCTAGCGGAGGTTGCGGGGCCGGGGAAAGGGGGGCGGACCACGGGGCGGGCGGCACAGACATTTTGCATCTGTTACAATTCGTAAGGATTCGGAAAACCTCAGGAAAAAGTTGACCGCGAGGCTGAGCCTTGCCCAAATGGGGGTCAGAATCGCGGCGAACAGCGGTCGGCCCGGACGTGACGGGCACAAGGGATGTCGGGGGACCGGCATGGGGAGGAAAAGACTTGGCACATATGGCTGAGGGCGTAGAGGGTCTACGCTCTGTTCCGGCACTGTTGCATCGCAATGCCACCCAGTTCGGCGCGGCACCCGCGTACCGTGAAAAGGAATACGGGATCTGGCAAAGCTGGAGCTGGGCAGAGACCGAAAAGGAAATCGAGGCGCTGGCGCTGGGTCTTTTGAACCTTGGCGTGAACGAAGGCGATTTCATCGCCGTCATCGGGCGCAACCGTCCCACGCTGTATTGGTCGATGGTCGCCGCGCAATGCGTGGGCGCGATCCCGGTGCCGCTGTATCAGGACGCTGTCGCCGAAGAGATGGAATACGTGCTGGACCATTGCGGCGCGCGCTTTGCCATCGTTGCGGATCAGGAACAGGCCGACAAGGTGATCGAGGTGCAGAACGATCTGCACCAGTTCGAGCATCTGATCTATGTCGATCCGCGCGGGCTGCGAAAGTATGACCACGGCCACATGCACCAGTTCAGCCATGTGCAGGAACAGGGGCGCGCCGCCTACGACGAGTTCATCCCAGAGCTGACTCGTCGGCGTGACAGTCTGGGGTACGACGATACCTGTGTGATGCTGTATACCAGCGGCACCACCGGCAAACCCAAGGGCGTGGTGCTGTCGAACCGCAATATCATCGAAACCGCCAAGAATACGTCCGACTTCGATCATCTGCGCGAAGACGACGAGATTCTGGCCTATTTGCCAATGGCATGGGTCGGTGACTTCATTTTCTCGATCGGTCAGGCCTATTGGACCGGGTTTTGTGTGAACTGCCCGGAATCGGCCGAGACGATGATGACCGACCTGCGGGAAATCGCGCCGAGCTATTATTTCGCGCCACCACGGGTGTTTGAGACGCAGCTGACCAGTATCACGATCCGAATGGAAGACGCGGGGAAGCTGAAGCAGAAGATCTTCCACTACTTCATGGATCATGCGCGCGACGTGGGGCCCAAAATCCTTGACGGGGAAAGCGTTGGTCTGGTCGACCGGATCAAATACAGGCTTGGCGAATTCATGGTCTATGGCCCGCTCAAAAATGCGCTTGGGTTCTCCAAGGTGCGGGTGGGCTATACCGCGGGCGAAGCGATCGGGCCGGAAATCTTCGATTTCTACCGCTCGCTGGGGATCAACCTGAAGCAGCTTTATGGTCAGACCGAGGCCAGCGTGTTCATCACACAGCAGCCCGACGGGCAGGTGCGCTCGGATACCGTTGGTGTCCCGTCCCCGGGGGTTGAAATCAAGATCGCCGAGAATGGCGAGGTCTTCTACCGCTCACCCGGAACCTTTGTGGAGTATTACAAGAACGCGGAAAGCACGGCGGACACCAAGGACTCTGAAGGCTGGGTTGCAACGGGGGACGCGGGCTTTTTCGAAGAAGGCACCGGCCATCTGCGGATCATCGACCGGGCCAAGGACGTTGGGCAGATGGCAAACGGGGCGCTGTTTGCGCCGAAATACGTCGAGAACAAGCTGAAGTTCTATCCCAACATCCTTGAGGCCGTGGTTTTTGGCGCGGGGCGCGACCGCTGCACCGCCTTTATCAACATCGACCTGACGGCGGTGGGCAACTGGGCGGAACGCAACAACATCGCCTACGCCAGCTATCAGGAACTGGCACAGCATCCGCGCGTGCTGGAGATGGTGCAGTCCCATGTGGAAGAGGTGAACGCCAGTGTTGCGCAGGACGACATGCTGTCGGGCTGTCAGGTGCACAGGTTCCTGATCCTGCACAAGGAACTGGACGCCGACGATGGCGAGATGACGCGCACCCGCAAGGTACGCCGCAAGATCATCGGCGAGAAATTCGCCGACCTTGTGGGCGCTTTGTACGACGGGTCGGACGAGATCTATACCGAGACCGAAGTGACCTACGAGGATGGCCGCAAGGGCAAGATCAAGGCGACGCTGCAAATCCGAGACGCCAAGGTGGTGCCGGTTGCGCCCGCAAAGGTGGCGGCGGAATGAGGGTCGGACGCTCCCGCGCCTGCGGCGCGTATCGCCCCGCCCACCATCCCTTGGGCGTTGCGCTGATGACAGGCGCTGGCCTGATGTCCACCGGAGCTGCCGCCATGGCGGATGAGGCGGCGGACGCGCGGGCGGCCGAGCAGTGGTTTCGCGCGGCGACCAACGTCTGTTTGAACAGCATGGAGCGGGGAGAGACGGTTCAGGACGTCCTGCCGGGGTACCGCGTGGTCAAGGCTGACGGGGCACTGGTGGCCACGCTGCCCGGTTCCTCCGTGGGGTTTTATGTCCTGCATCGTGGCGACATGCACGAGGCCGCGGATGAGGCCGGGCGATACAGGATGTATTGCAATGTGCACAGCATGGACCGGCCGCTGGGTGAGATGGACTACGTTCTGGAGCACTGGGCCGAAGGGGCCGTTGCCTCGGGGCGATATGCGGCGACCGAAACGGATAAGGATGCCTTTGCGCTGATCTCGACGTTCAAGACCGCGCGGGGGTGCCGGCTTGCGGTGACCTACGGCGTGGACGGGGACGCGGGAGAGACCGCCTTCACGGTCACGGAAGTGGCCGGGGACGGGTGCGGACGCGCGGCGATCAATTGGTAGGGACGGGCATGAAAGACACCGAAGGATACGTCACCGCGGACGGACGCCAGATTGGCGGCGTGCTGATGGAGATGAAGAATATTACCCTTAAATTCGGGGGGGTTACGGCGATTTCGGACATCTCTTTTGATGTGCGTGAGGGGGAAATCAGGGCGATCATCGGGCCGAATGGCGCCGGCAAGTCGTCGATGCTGAATATCATCTCGGGGTTCTATACACCGACCATCGGCGAGGTTTGGTACAAGGGGTCCAAGCGGCCTCCGATGAAGCCCTATGAGGTGGCGCGGATGGGCGTGGCGCGGACATTCCAGAACATTGCCTTGTTCGAGGGGATGACGGTGCTGGACAACGTCATGACGGGCCGCCTGACGCATATGAACGCCTCTATCCCGGCGCAGGCTTTGTGGTGGGGCAAGGCGCGCAACGAAGAGATGGAGAACCGTGAGATTGTCGAGAAAGTCATTGATTTTCTTGAGATTCAGGCAATCCGCAAGACCCCCGTCGGGCGCTTGCCCTACGGGTTGAAAAAGCGGGTGGAACTGGCGCGGGCCTTGGCGGCGGAGCCGTCGATCCTGCTGCTGGATGAACCGATGGCGGGCATGAACGTCGAGGAAAAAGAGGACATGAGCCGCTTTATCCTAGACGTGAATGACGAGTTTGGCACCACGATCTGCCTGATCGAACACGACATGGGGGTGGTCATGGACCTGTCCGACCGGGTGGTGGTGATGGATTACGGCAAAAAGATCGGCGACGGCACACCCGAAGAGGTGCGCGGAAATCAGGACGTGATCGACGCCTATCTGGGGGTGCCGCACTGATGGAAAATAACGATGCACAATCCATGCACACGGCATGCACAACCGATGCGCACCTTGTGTGCGGCATGAACTGAGGGGCAGCGACCAATGGATCTACTGAACCAAATCTTTATCGCGCCGTTTGTGGACATGGTCGCCGCGCCGGATTTCCTGTTGCAGGTGCTCTGGGAGGGGCTGGTGTCGGGCGTGCTGTATGCGCTGATCGCGCTGGGCTTTGTGCTGATCTATCGCTCCAGCCGCATCTTCAACTTTGCGCAGGGCATCATGGTGGTGTTTGCCGCGCTGACGCTGGTGGGGCTGCATTCCTTCGGTATCCCGGCGTGGATTTCGGTGGCTCTGACGCTGGGAGTGATGTTTGTACTGGCGGTCAGCATCGAGAGGATCGTGCTGCGTCCGCTGGTGGGGCAGCCGGATATCATCCTGTTCATGGCCACCATCGGCATCACGCTGTTCCTGATCGGTCTGGGTGAGATCATCTTTGGCGGTGAGAACAAGCAGATGATTTCCGCCGAACTGGGCATTCCGACCGGCGACACGGTGCTGGAGCCTTGGGGCGGGCTGCTGATCCTGCAACATCTCGACATGACGGTGGTTGCGGTTGCGGTGGTGTTGGTCGGCGCGCTGCTGGCGTTCCTGAACTACACGCAGATGGGCCGCGCGATCCGCGCGCTGGGCGACGACCACCAGGCGGCGCTGTCGGTGGGCATCAGCTTGCAGACGATCTGGGTGCTAGTCTGGTTCATCGCGGGCATCATCGCGCTGGTTACGGGCATCGCATGGGGCGCGCGGGCGGGGGTCAGCTTTGCCCTTGAGGTGATCGCCTACAAGGCGCTGCCGGTGCTGATGCTGGGCGGGCTGGAAAGCATCACGGGGGCGATCATCGGCGGGCTGATGATCGGCATTCTGGAAAAGCTGTTCGAGATCTATTGGGGCCAGCCGATCCTTGGCGGCAATACCGAGACATGGTTTGCCTTTGTGCTGGCGCTGATCGTGCTGCTGTTCCGTCCGCAGGGTCTGTTCGGGGAACGTATCATCGAAAGGGTGTAGGGCGGCGCGGGGCGCGCCGCCACACCAGACAGCGGCGGGGGGAACCCCGCCCTACGACAGCCCAGACCGGCTGTGTCACGAGGAACGAAACGAGATGTCGAAACTGATTGCCATTCTGAACGTCGTCGCATGGTCCGGCTTTTGGGCCTTTGGGTATCTGGCGCTGACCGCCAACCCCGATGCAGAGGGCCGTATGATCATCGCACTGCTGCTGGCGGCGGCGGGTGGGGCGCTGGGCATGTGGGCGTATTTCTGGCTGGTGCGGCATTCCGAAAAGACCGGATATGCCAAGCCGACAAAGAGCCGCCCACGGTTTGAGACCGACGACGGACTGGAGACCTGAGATGGTCAGATCACGTGGAAATGACTCGTCTTCGCGGCGGGCGGAACGCAGCGACGACGAAGTTGCCGATCTGGCGCGCGGGGCCAACGGGCTGGGAGAGCCTGCCGACCCGCAAGAGATCGCGCAGGGGCTGTTGAAGGCGCAGATGGAGGCGATGAACACGATGATGAGCGCCTCTGTCGACATGACGGCGGCCACTCTGAAGGCGATGACCCAGATGTGGGGCATGGGCGCGGCAAAGCGGCCCGATGAGGACGAGGACCGCTGAGGCGGCACTGGTGAATTCCTGACCCTGAGGACCGATCCGGCCCCCAAGGACAGAGCGCAGAAAAGAGCCGCGCGCCTAACGCGGTTGATGGAAAAGGGAGGAGCGGATGCTTTATCGCACCGCAGGACAGTACAAAACGAGTTACCAGGCCGACCAGGCGTTGTTCCCGGTCCGGCAGGATGCCGTGCTGCTGGGGATCATCCTGCTGTTCGTCTGGGTGATCTTTCCGCTGACGGCGAGCGAGTTCACCTTTCAGACGCTGCTGATCCCGATCCTGATCTATTCGCTGGCGGCCTTGGGCCTGAACATCCTGACGGGCTATGCCGGGCAGTTGTCGCTGGGCACGGCGGCGTTCATGGGGGTCGGGGCCTATGCCTGTTACAAGCTGATCACCATCATGCCGTGGATGAACCCGATTGTGGCGATCCTGCTGTCGGGCTTTTTCAGCGCCGGTGTGGGTGTGATGTTCGGCATCCCGTCGCTTCGGATCAAGGGGTTCTATCTGGCGATTGCGACGCTGGCGGCGCAGTTCTTTCTGGTCTGGCTGTTTGAGAAATGGGCCTGGCTGTACAACTACAACGCCTCGGGCGCGATTCAGGTGCCGAACCTGGATATCTTTGGCCTCTATGTCTCTGGCCCGCAGGCGGATTCGATTGTGCAGTATTACGTGGTGCTGTTCATCGTCTGCCTGCTGACATGGCTGTGCATCAACCTGACGCGCGGCACGCTGGGCCGCACGTGGAAGGCGACGCGCGACATGGACATCGCGGCGGAATTGATCGGCATCAACCTGATGCGGTCCAAGCTGACCGCCTTTGCGATCTCATCGTATGTGGTGGGCGTGGCTGGTGCGCTGTTTGTGTTCATGTGGCGCGGCGCGGCGGAACCGAACCTCTTTGACATTCCGCTGTCGTTCCGCATCCTGTTCATCGCGATCATCGGCGGGTTGGGGTCGATCATGGGCAACTATCTGGGCGCGATCCTGATCGTCGGTCTGCCGGTGGTGCTGAACCTGCTGCCCGAGACGCTGGGCATTCCGATTTCATCCTCGATGGTGGAACATCTGAACATCATGATCGTCGGCTCTTTGATCGTGTTTTTCCTGATCGTCGAGCCGCACGGGCTGGCGCAACTGTGGCGTCTGCTGCGTGAGAAACTGATCCTCTGGCCGTTCCCCTACTGAGGGGAGAGGCCCAACAACAAAAGACCAAGATTGACAGTGACATGAGAGATTCCAAGGGAGGAAAGACATGAAACATTTCACCAAGCTGGCCTTTGCCGGTGTTCTGGCGGCGCTGACCGCCGGTGCGGCGCAGGCGCAGGAACTGTATACCCCGAACCTTGCCTATCGGACCGGACCGTTTGCCGCGACCGGCATTCCGCTGATGAACGGTCAGGCCGACTATATGGCGATGCTGAACGCCCGTGACGGCGGAATCGGCGGCATCATGATCAACGCCGAGGAGTGCGAGACCGGCTATTCCACCGAAAAGGGCGTGGAATGTTATGAAAAGACCAAGGGCAAGGCGATCGTGACGCAGCCGTGGTCGACCGGCATCACCTTGCAGGTGCTGCCCAAGACCAACGTCGACATGATCCCGATCCTTGCGCCGGGCTATGGCTTTAGCCCGATGATGGACGGCAAGACCTTTCAGTGGTCCTACAACGCCCCGGCGGGCTACTGGGACGCGGCGGACATGATCATCCAGTATCTGGAAGGCATGGGATCGCTGGACGGCAAGACCATCGCGTTTCTGCACCTCGATCACCCCTACGGCAAAGAGCCGCTGCCGGTTCTCGAGGCGCTGGCCGCCGAAAAGGGCTTTGAGCTGAACCCGATCCCGGTCGGCCTGAAGGAAATGCAGAACCAGTCGGCGCAGTGGTTGCAGATCCGCCGGATGCGTCCCGACTATGTCGTGATGTGGGGCTGGGGCGCGATGAACGCCGGGGCCATCACCGAAGCCGTCAAGACCAAGTTCCCGATGGAAAACATGCTGGGTGTCTGGTGGTCAGGCCATGACGCGGACCTGGCCATCGTCGGCGAGGCCGGCAAAGGCTACAAGTCGATCAGCTGGTCCTTCCCGAACATGGACGCGCCGGTCATGAAGGACATCCAGTCGATGGTGATCGACGCGGGTCTGTCCAAGACCGATGAGACCGAGATGAAAGGCGTGTTCTATTCGCGCGGCATCGTCATCTCGGCCATCCTTGCCGAAGGCATCCGCGTGGCGCAGGCACAGTACGGCACCGCCGAGATCAATGCCGAGCAACTGCGCTGGGGTCTGGAGAACATCAACATGACCGAAGCCCGGATCGACGAACTGGGCCTGACCGGCATGGTGCCGCCCTTTGCGACTTCGTGCTCCAATCACACCGGCCATTCCGGTGGCTGGATGCTGGAGTGGGACGGCGAAAAATTCGTCAAGGTCAGCGATCTCCTGACGGCGAATGTCGCCAACTACACCGCGCTGGCGCAGCAGAACGCCAAGGACTACGCCGACGCCAATGCGCCTTGGCCGGTGAATGACACCTGCGAGAACTGATCGGAAAAACTCCCCGGCGGCGCGGACCGCTGCCGGGGGGCCAATTGCGTAATTTCACCAAGAAAAGCTGCTGGGGCCGCGATACGCCCCGAGGTGTGAGGAAAAGTCGATGCTGGATGCGGCGCGAACGGATGAGACGCTCCTTGAGGTCAATAACGTCGAGGTGATCTACAACCACGTCATCCTTGTGCTGAAAGGCGTGAGCCTGACCGTCAAAAAGGGCGGGATCACCGCCTTGTTGGGCGGCAACGGCGCAGGCAAGACCACGACGCTGAAGGCGATTTCCAACCTGCTGCACTCTGAGCGCGGCGAGGTCACCAAAGGGTCGATCGTCTACAAGGGCGAGGCGGTGCAGGATCTGGAGCCCGCGGCGCTGGTCAAGCGCGGCGTCATTCAGGTAATGGAAGGCCGCCATTGTTTCGAACACCTGACCGTCGAGGAAAACCTGCTGACCGGCGCCTATACGCGCAAGGACGGCAAGGCGGCGGTCGAGGCGGACCTTGAGATGGTCTACAATTACTTTCCCCGGCTGAAGGAACGGCGCAAGTCGCAGGCGGGCTATACCTCGGGCGGGGAACAGCAGATGACGGCGATTGGCCGCGCACTGATGAGCCGCCCCGAAACCGTGCTGCTGGATGAGCCGTCAATGGGGCTGGCGCCGCAGTTGGTCGAACAGATCTTTGAGATCGTGAAGTCGGTGAACGAAAACGAAGGCGTTTCGTTCCTGTTGGCAGAGCAGAACACCAACGTCGCGCTGCGTTATGCGCACAGCGGCTATATCCTTGAAAACGGTCGCGTTGTGATGGAGGGGCCTGCCGCCGAGTTGCGCGAGAACCCGGACGTCAAGGAATTTTACCTCGGCATGTCCGACGAAGGGCGCAAAAGCTTTCGCGATGTGCGCTCTTATCGCCGCCGCAAGCGGTGGCTGGCCTGACCCCGCCCCTGTTCGCAAGGACCGCTGTCCGAGAGGCCCCCTAGTCGAGAGGCCCCTAATCGAGAGGAATGACGTGATGATCCGTTTTGCCCTTGTCGCCTGTCTGGCCGCTCTGGCCGCCGCACCAGCGCTGGCCAGCGATCTGGTCCTGCGCGATGTGTTGCAGGAACAGCCGCTGTCCGACGTCCCCGACATGAAGGTGGTGATTGCGCGCGTGACGGTGAAACCGGGGGGCGCGGTTTCTGATCATATGCATCCGGGCGATGAACATGCGGTGGTGTTGCAGGGCGGGACCGTTCTGCTGACCGACGGGCAGGAAGCAGAGTATGCCGAAGGCGACGTCTTATTCTTTTCAGCCGGTGAGATGCACGGCGGGTTGCGCAATATCGGCGGCAGCGAAATCGTTTTGCTGACCACCCATGTGGTCAACACGCTGGAACCCTTCCGCTGGCCTGCGGAGTGACGGCATGCCAGATGTGCAAGCGGATCAGGTCAAACGTGCGGACTCAGCGGCGGTCTGCGGTCAGCCTGCCGAGGCGCTGACCGCGCCGATGGCCGTGGCCGGGTAGCCATGTTCCATCCGCATCTCTTCGATCCGCGCCAGTGCTTCGGCCCGCGTGTTCCGAATGTTGGGACGAAAATCCTGACTTTCGGCGCGCAGACGGATGTCGGCCTCTGTTTCCGAGCCGGGCGCAAAGCGCACGGAGCCAAGGGAATGCGCAATGTTCAGGGTCTTGCCCCGGTGCGCGTATTGCACCCAGGCGGCGGGCAGGATCTGCGTGCCTTCGTAGTTGATCAGAAAGAACCATTTGTCATAGCCAGAGGCGGCGATGCGGGCCTCTATATGGTCGTAGAAATCGTTCACATCGCGCGAGTGGTGAAAGGTGAACCACGAAAAATCCGCCTCCATGATGCGGCTGTCCTCGTCAAAGGAGATGCGGTGAAAGAAATCCGTTTCGACGTAGTTCGGGTCATGCTGGACGCGGGGGCCCCGCCGACGCGAGGGCATCTGGCCGATCCGCACCAGCGCGTCGGCGCGACTGGTCAGCAGGTTGGGATCAAACGCCTCCGTGCGGGCGGCGCGTTCGATCTGGGCGGCGGTCTCGGGCGAGGCGTCGTAGCGGACCGTTCCCATGGAATGTGCAAGGTTCAGTGCGCGGCCCCGGCGGGCGTAGGCCACCCATGCGCTGCTGTCGATCCGGGTGCCATTGAGGTTGATAAGGAAGAACCAAAGCTCTTCGCCTGTTGCGGCGATGCGGCCCTCAATCCGGTCGTAGACCCGGTTGACGGTCTCCGAGCTATCGAAGGTGAAATCGGAGAAATCCACCTCCATCACCTGCCGGTCTTGGTCAAACTGAATGCGGTCGTCAAATTCACGGGCCATCGCCGGGCCTCCTCTGCCGTCGATTTTCGTAACTCTACCGGGCGTTGCGGCGGCGCACCTTGTTTCAGATCAAAGCTCCTGAGGTTGCGGACACCGCGGGCAGGGGCGCGACACATGCACAGGCCGGGACCGGCAGCCGGTCCGGTCCTGACGCAATTGCGAAGGAGAGCTTGATGAGCACCTATTTCGACGCGCTGGAAACACGCAGCCGGGACGCGCGCGAGGCGGCACAGCTGGAGGCGGTGAACACGCAACTGGCCAAATACGGAATCGACCGGCTGGAAACGCTGGCTGGTCTGGCGGGGCTGCCGGTGCTGCGCAAATCGGATCTGGTGGCGATGCAGGCGGCGCAGCCGCCGTTTGGCGGGCTGCCGGTGTCGAACATCGCGCATGTGTTCCAAAGCCCGGGACCGATCTATGAACCCGGCGGCATCAGCCATGACTGGTGGCGCATGGGACGTTTTCTGAACGCGGCCGGGATTGGGCCGGGGGACATTGTGCAGAACTGTTTCGGCTATCACCTGACCCCGGCGGGCATGATCTTTGAATCCGGCGCGCGGGCGGTGGGGGCGATGGTGCTGCCCGCTGGAACCGGCCAAACCGAATTGCAGGCGCGGGCAGCGATGGACGTGGGGGCGACGGCCTATGCCGGAACGCCGGACTACCTCAAGCTGATCCTTGAGAAGGCGGATGCGATGGGTCTGTCGTTAAAGATCACTCGCGCTGCGGTCGGCGGCGGCGCGCTGTTTCCGTCGTTGCGGCAGTACTATGTGGATCGCGGCATCCAGTGCCTGCAATGTTACGCCACCGCGGATCTGGGCAACGTCGCCTATGAGAGCCCGGCCATGGAGGGCATGATCCTTGATGAGCATGTCATCGTCGAGATTGTCACCCCGGGCACCGGCGACCCGGTGGCTGAGGGCGAGGTTGGGGAGATCGTGGTGACCTCGCTCAACCCCGATTACCCGCTGATCCGTTTTGCCACCGGCGATCTGAGTGCCGTGTTGCCGGGGGAAAGCCCCTGCGGCCGCACCAATACGCGCATCAAGGGCTGGATGGGCCGCGCCGACCAAACGACCAAGATCAAGGGCATGTTCGTGCGCCCCGAACAGGTCGCCCAACTGGTCGCGAAACACGATGAGATCGCGCGCGCCCGTGTCGTGGCCACCCGCGAGGGCGAAATGGACATGATGACGGTGCGAATCGAGACCGAAGCAGGCGATCCTGCGGCCTTTGAGGGCAGCGTGGCCGAGGTGTTGAAGCTGAAAGGCAAGGTCGAGTTGGTGCCGCCGGGCGCGCTGCCGCGCGACGGTTTGGTGATCGAGGACCAGCGCAGCTACGACTGACCCCGCGCAAGCCTTGTCCAACCGGCAGGAAATCGCGCGCGTCGGGGCCGGTAGGCGGTGATTGGGCGAAACCCCGCCATTTTCCCCCCGCTGGCCGCTTGCCCTGTCGGGGCGTCCCGGTAGGCTTTGTTTCGGAGCAGACGACGGGGAGGAAAGCTCATGCGGTTTCTGGCAGTGGCCTTGGCGGGCGCGGTACTGGGCGCGACAAGCGCGCTGGCAAACGGCGATGCGCTGGTGATCGGCAACAGCCGGTACACCGCCGTGCAAACGCTGTTCGGCGCGCAGCGGGTCGCACAGGCGGCCAGCGCGCTGAACGCCAAGGGATTCGACGTCACGCTGGTGCAGGACGCGGACGCGGCGGACATGCGCCGGGCCTTTGGCGAGTTCGCCGAATTGCTGGACGACGATGGCGGCCCGGTGGTGATCCTGCTGACGGGGGCTTTTGTGCATAGCGCCGGTGGCAGCTATCTCTTGCCGGTGACCGGAAATGGCCGGATCGACGAGGCCGATGTGCTGATGCAGGGCTTTCCGCTGGATGCGGCGCTGGCGGTCCTGTCGGCCCATCAGGGGCGGGCATTCCTTGTTCTGGGTGAGACCGGCGAGGATCCGGACCTGAGCCTGTATCTGAGCGCCGGACTGGGGGCGTTGGACATTCCGCATGGGGTGACGGTGATCCGGGGGCCCGCTGTGGACGTGGCGCGCTATGCGGCGCGGGACATGGCCCGGACGGGGCGTTTCGTGCGGCGGGCCGCCATCGAATATGAACTGCAAATAGAGGGGTACGCGCCGCAAGGTCAGGTAATCGTGCGGGCGGGGGATGTGACGCCGCCGCGCGGTGCCATCGACCCGCCGCTGCCTGACCCCTTTGCCAACCGGGCGGCTGACGATGTCGCGTGGCGTCTGGCGCAAGAGGCCGATTCGGCAGAAGGCTACCAGACCTACCTCGACGGCTTTCCAGGCGGGGTGCATGTGAACGCGGCGCGTCAACGGCTGTCGGCGCTGAACGCCGAACCGTTTTACCGCGAGCGCCGCGCCGAAGAGGATCTGGAACTTGACCGCAACGACCGCAGGGCGATTCAGCGCGCGCTGACCATTCTGGGCCATGACACGCGCGGCATCGACGGTGTGTTCGGCGACGGCACGCGGGGTGCGATCCGGCGCTGGCAGCAAGAGGTGGGGCTGAGGGTCAGCAGCTATCTTGACCGTGATCAGATCGCCCGGTTGCAAACGCAGGCCACGCGCCGCGCCGCCGAACTGGAGGAAGAGGAAAAGCGCCAGCAGGCCGAAAGGGCGCGTCAGGAGCGTGTCTTCTGGCGGCGCGTCGAGGACCGGGGCGAAGAGGCGGGCTTTCGCGAGTATCTGCAGAAATACCCCGAAGGACGCTTTGCAGATGAGGCCCGCGCGGTTCTGAAATCGATCGACAAGCAACGCGCGGAACAGGCAGCGGGCCAAGACCGGCGCGACTGGACCAAAGCCACGCAGGCCAATTCTGTCGCGGCCTACAACACCTATCTGCGTGACTGGCCCAACGGCGCTTTCCGCGAAGAGGCCAAACTGCGGATATCGCAGTTGCAACTGGATGCGGACAGGGTGCGCAATTCGATTCAGGCCAGCCGTGAGGAAAAGGCAATGAACCTGAACTTCGTGGCGCGCCAACTGGCTGAACGGCGGCTGGAACAACTGGGCATGAAGCCGGGCAAGGTCGACGGTAAATTCGATGAAAACACCCGCGCGGCACTGCGCCGTTTTCAGGATGCGCGCGGGTTGCGGGTGTCGGGCTATCTGGACGAGCAAACCATGGTGCGGCTGCTCGCCGGCGGTATCATCGGCATAGATCGCTAACGTCGTGGCCCCGGGGCGGCATGTGCCGCCCCGAACACCCGCCAATGTGCGCAGGGGGGATGCTGACCGTTGCTGCGGACGGCAACGGCGGGTCTTTTCGCGGTACGTGCGCCACTGAATGGCTCAAACCGCCCTGTTCAAGGCTTGGGTGGATTTTCCATCAGGCATTTTCCGCGAATAATTGATAATTTCCGACAGATTTTCTTTCAAGATTTGGGCACGTCTCGGTGCTCTGCTTCACCCGGTATTAAGGTGCATCTAAGAAAATTAATGCACCGAGTCCCCGGGGTAGTTGCGCGGTGAAGGAGTGTTCGTGGATAAGTCTTTGGAAAAGCGCAGTGGCGGAATTTCCGCGCTTCATATCGTTATTGTCGCCTTGTCGCTTGCAATGACGGTTGGCGCTTGGCTCTATTCAAAGCATCAGGTGGATACGCAAGTTAAAGAGCATTTTGAGGCGGCCAAGGACCGCGCCATCGGTTTGATCGTGGATCGCATGTCTAGATATGAAGACGCTCTGCAATCCGGTGTCGCCCTTGTCGATGCCAGCAATGGTAGGACGTCGCACACCGAATGGCGAAATTTCGCGAATTCTCTGAAAATCGAAGATAAATATCCGGGCGTAAACGGCATTGGCGTCATCTACTATGTCGATCGGACGGATCTGTCACAGTTCCAGTCAGCCAGAGCGGCCGAGGGGCGCGAGTTCTCGATCTTTCCGGAACATGTGCAGGAATTCTTGCTGCCAATCACCTACATCGAACCCGAAGACATCAACGCCGCGGCAATTGGCCTTGATGTTGCGCATGAGACGAACCGCAGAACTGGCCTGTTGGCCAGCCGTGACAAAGGCATGGCGCAGATCACAGGACCAATCGTTTTGGTGCAGGACAGCGGCAATACACCCGGCTTCCTGTTTTTCACGCCCTTCTACGAAGGTGGGACTCCGGCCACTGTCAAAGAGCGGCAGGAACGCTTTATCGGCGTGGTCTATGCGCCCTTTGTCGTCAAGAAACTGGTCGAAGGATTGCTTTCAAAGGATCTCCGCGAGGTGCGGTTCAGCATTCGTGACGGCGCAGAGACGATCTACGATGAACACAGTTCGGATGACCCGCTCAATGATGACAATCCGATGTTTCAGGAAACCGTTGATCTTGAAATGTATGGGCGGACATGGTCCGTCGATATCCGCACGAACAAGGCTTTCCGCCTCCAGAACGGGTCCGGTCAGCCGACGCTGATCCTACTGGGCGGCTTGATCATCGAGATTTTGGTGATTTCGATGCTGGCATTGCTGGCGCGTTCCAACCGGCAGGCGCACGCTTATGCCCACCAGCTGACCAATGAATTGCGCGCCAAGACCGAACACCTTGAACACGCAAACGGTGAGATCGAACAGTTCGTCTACATTGCGTCCCACGATTTGAAGACACCGGTACGTGGGATCGGATTTCTTGCGGATGTGATCGAAGAGGATATCGAAGAGATCATTGGCCCGCTGGAAAAGCACACCGAGATCAAGATGCACTTCAACATGATTCGGGATCGGGTCAACAGAATGAACGACCTCACAAAAGGCATCATGGAATATTCGCGCATCGGAAACTATGGCACAGAGGTAGAGCCCAGCGTTCCGGTCAGAAAGATAGTCGAAGATTGTGTTGCGGATTTTGAAGTCGATCCCGTCCAAATCCGCCTGACATCCGTGGTCGACGTCATTGATTGCGACAGTCAGAACTTTCGCCGCGTGCTGGAGAACCTGATTGGAAACGCCTTCAAGTACCACCCGAATCCCCGGGCGGCGCTCATCGATCTGAATGTCGAAGACTTGGGGGACCGGATCAAAGTGTCCGTCAAGGACGATGGCAAGGGTATCGCACCAGAGTTTCACGACAGAATTTTCGGGGTGTTTCAGACCCTTCGCAAAAAGGATGAGCCGGAAAGCACGGGCATTGGCCTGGCGATTGTCAAAAAGGCCGTGCTGCGCCACGGATTCGATATTTCGGTGTCGTCGTCCGAAGGCGAAGGAGCAGAGTTCACGTTCTATTGGCCGAAGCGACGTGAAGACAAAAGCTTGGAACTTGGGAGGGTTGCATAACATGTCCCGTCAGATGAATATCCTGCTTGTGGAGGACAATTCACTTGATGCCATGATGGTCCAGCGCGCTTTGGCCAAAATTGCGTCGAACGCTGTCACTACACGCGCCGAAGACGGTGTCGAAGCGCTGGAAATTATCAATTCCGGCGAACTGTCCGGCCCGTTTTTTGTGCTTCTCGATATCAATATGCCCCGGATGAACGGGCACGAATTTCTGAAAGAGTTCCGTACCACGAGCGCTGCGTCAGATAGCGTCGTCTTTATGTTCACAACCTCCGACAGCCCCCAGGATATCGCGAAAGCCTATCGTCAACGGGCAAATGGCTACATTGTAAAGCCGCATAACAGGGAGGACATGAAGAAGAAGATGTCCACCCTTCAGGGGTTCTGGACCATTTGTGAGCCGCCTGTGCCGCCTGTCTGAGCAACAGGCCAGCCGCGCTTTCAGCGGGGGCTTTGCATTCGCCTCGGGGGCGTCATGTGTCCCGGTGAGGCTCGTGTTGATGTGATGCCCCATGCAGCCCGTGACCGTAGTGCATAGTGGGTGGCCCGGCCCACCCGTGGCCAACGCAAACCGGGGATAATCGTCAGCCCGAAATGCGACCGGACATCACGGCGCGACAACCCGAACCCTCAACACGACCCGACACTGCTGAATCACAATGCACGCTGTCGCGGGGTTTGAGAGGCGGCCAAAGAAAAACCCCCGCGGGCATGGCCCGTGGGGGTTTCTTCGTGTCGATCTGAGGCGTGATGCCGGGGCTTAGCCCTGACGTGCCTTGAATCTCCGCTGTGTCTTGTTGATCACATAGACACGGCCCTTACGGCGCACAACGCGGCAGTCGCGGTGGCGCTTCTTGAGCGAGCGGAGCGAATTGGCGACCTTCATGGGTCTTCTCCTATCGTCGCGGCGCGCGAGCGCCTTTGGTTGCGGCCAATACCCAATTCTCCGTGAGGCAAGCCCCCCGGAGAGCGGGTTATGAATTCATGGTGGGCGATACTGGGATCGAACCAGTGACCCCTTCGATGTCAACGAAGTGCTCTACCGCTGAGCTAATCACCCATATGTCCGTGCACACCCTCTTTGGCCTCTGGCGAAGCCGCAGGTGGTGCGCGCCGGTGGAGGGTCTATAAATGCCTTCTCCGCGGGGATCAAGGGCTTTTGGAGGGCGCAGAAATCGGTCTATCTTGACCCCCAAGAGGAGCGCGGATGCCAGAGACATCGTACCACCTTCATATGCCTGAAACGCAGACATCCTGCGTGGTTTTCGCGTCTCCGCATTCCGGTTGCGATTACCCGCAAAGCTTTCTGCAGACCACGATTCTGGACGCGCACAGCATCCGAAGCTCTGAAGATGCCTATGTCGACCGGCTTTTTGACTGTGCGCCGCAGTTTGGGGCGGTTTTTCTGCGCGCCGGGGCGCCACGGGCCTATATCGACCTGAATCGCGCGGCCGAGGAACTGGACCCCGCCCTGATCGAAGGGATGCGCCGCGCCGGACACAATCCGCGGGTTGCCAGCGGTCTGGGCGTGGTGCCGCGCGTGGTGGCCGGTGGCCGGGCGATTTATCGCGGCAAGCTGACGCGGATGGAGGCAGAGCGCCGAATCGCGCGAATCTGGACGCCGTATCATGACCAGCTTCGGACATTGCTGGCCAATGCCCGGGACCGGTTTGGCGAGGCGATTCTGGTCGACTGTCATTCGATGCCGCATGAGGCGCTGGACGGGGCTGTGCGCCACGGCGGCAAACGGCCCGAAGTGGTGATCGGTGACCGGTTCGGCGCGTCGGCCCGGTCGGAGATTGTCGAGCGGGTCGAGGCGGCGTTTGCCGGGGCCGGGTTTGTGGTGGCCCGCAATGCGCCGTTCGCAGGGGCCTTTACAACCCAGCATTACGGACGCCCTTCGCGGGGGCAACACGCGGTGCAGGTGGAAATCGACCGCGCGCTGTATATGGACGAGGCGACGATCACTCCCAATGCGCGGTTCGAAGAGGTCCGCTCGGCTTTGCGCGGGGTTGTGGCCGAACTGGCCGATCTGGGGGATCGGCAGCCGCAACAACTGGCGGCGGAATAGGCGGCCCCTGCGCGCTCTGCACGACGCGGCCCCACCCACCCACCCGCGCGCGTCGTCCAGAGCGCGCAGGGGCCGGTGCCCGGGCGGGGTTATCTGTCGGGCGTCAGCAGCCGGTTCAGCGCGGCCTCCAACGGTGCAGGGGTGTCGATCTCCAGCCGCACCGGCAGGGTCAGTACCTCTCGGCGCATCTCGGGCGGCAGGCGGACCGCGTCTTTTTCCGTCGTCACAAGCTGTGCACCCAAAAGTTGCGCCTCGCGCATGAGGCGCGTGACCAGCGCGGGTGTGAAGGGCTGGTGATCCTCCAGCGCCTCGGCCCGGCGGATATCGGCGCCCAGCCCGCGCAGGGTGGCAAAGAACTTCTCGGGGTGGCCAATGCCCGCAAAGGCCAGCGCGGGCAGGCTGTCCCAGTCCATGCCGGTCTTCAACGGGGCAAGGTGCCCGGTCAGATGTGGCAGCGTGATATCTGCGGCCCAGTCTTGGGCGAAACGATCCTGCGCGGCGCGTGGCCCGATAGAAAGCAGCAGATCGCCCCGCGCCAGCCCGGTGCCAAGCGGTTCGCGCAGCGGCCCTGCAGGCAGGCAGCGTCCGTTGCCGAACCCGGCAACGGCATCGACGCAGATCAGGGTCAGATCCTTGGCCACGTCGGGGTTCTGGTGCCCGTCGTCGAGCACGATCACCTCTGCGCCCGCTGCCTCGGCGGCTTGCGCGCCCGCCGCGCGGTCCTTGGCGACCCAGACCGGACAGAATGCGGCAAGCAGCAGCGGTTCGTCCCCGGTGTCGTGTGCCAGATGTGTGCGTGGGTTAACTTGTATCGGACCGTCGAGCTGTCCGCCGTAGCCGCGCGACACCACATGCGGTGACAGCCCGCGCGCAAGCAGCCTCTGGACCAGCGCGATCACCGTCGGCGTCTTGCCGGTGCCGCCCGCGTTGACATTGCCGACGCAGATCACCGGCACGCCGCAGCGCACGCGGGGCGGGCGGGCGACCCGGCGGGCGGTGGCGCGGGCCGTCAGCGCGCCCAGCGGGGCCAGCAGGCGCGCCTGCCAAGCGGGGGCCTGCGGCGGAGTTTGCCAAAATCGGGGTGGGCGCATCAGGCAAGGCCCCTGTCGTCCAGCACGTCGCAGACCTCGGCCAGCACGCGGTCGACAAGTTGCGCACTTGATGAGATCACGTCCCAGCCTGCGTGCGCCATGGTGGCCGCCTGATCGGGCGCAATGAGGTGTGAGACGGCAGTACCCAGTGAATCGGCGTCTCGCACGATCCGCGCGGCCCCGGCGCTGACGAGACGGGAATAGGCGCTGAGATGCGCCCCCACGTTGGGGCCGTACAGGATGGCGGCGCCAAGGGCAGCGGCCTCGAACGGGTCTTCGCCGCCGCTACCGGTCACCAGCGATCCGCCCAGAAATGCCAGCGGCGCAAGCCGGTACCACAGGCCCAGTTCGTCGGGTCCGCCAGCCAGCAGAACCTGCGTGTTCTCATCCGGCATGTCGCCGGTTTCCCAGTCGCAGACGCGCATTTGTTCACTGCGCAGGATGCGGGCGATCCCTTTGGCGGCCTCGGCGTCGGCGGGCGACAGGATCAGCAGCATCCGGTGGGCAAGGCGGCTGGCCTGACGATGCGCATACAGGATGTCGCTGGCCTCTTCGGCGCGCAGCCGCGCGGCCAGCCAGATCGGACGTCCCGCCACCAGCGCGGCGATTTCCTCATGCAGTCCGTCGGGGCAATCCAGCGGGGCCTCGGTGTCTAGAAAGGGGGTCGCGTCATGAACGCGCTCGCCTTCGATGCCCAGCCTGCGGATGCGGCGGCTGGCGGCCGCGCCGTTGGTGTAGAGACTGTCAAACAGCGCCAACGTCGCGGCCGAGGGGTCAGGCAGCCAGCGCGGCGCCTCGGCCGGGAAAGGGGCGTCTTGCAGGTCGAGTGCGATCATATGGCTCCCGGCGTCCGACAGGGCGGCCAGCAATCCGGGGCGCAGCGACTGCCCGGCCCAGAGCGCCACGTCCGGGCACAACCGTCGGATGCTGCGCAGATCGTCCCCCGAAAGATCGCGCGGCAGCGGCGTTGTCGTGATGCCCGGTCGATCCGGCACCCGCCCGCTGAGCCAGACAGAGACCTCGGGGCGCTGGGAGACCAGCCGCGTGGCAAGACTGGCAAGCGCGCGGCCCCGCTCCGGGTCTTCGGCAAAGCCCCAGACCAAGGGGCCGGTGGGGCGGTCCGGCCATTCCGGGGGCGCGCCCGGTGTGGAGGCGCTGCGCGCATAGGCCAGATAGGCCGAAAGGCTCAGCGCGCGGCGCACCATGGGATCAGCCCAGTTCCTCTGTCGACGACGCCTCTTCGCCCTCTTGGCGCAGGCGGTGCAGGTGGGCGATGAAATAGCGCATGTGGGCATTGTCGACGGTGCGCTGCGCCTCTGCCTTCCACGCGTTGTAGGCCTCTTGGTAGTTCGGGAAGATGCCGACGACGTGCAGGTCATTCACGTCCTTGAAGACGGTTTTCGTCGGGTCAACGAGTTCACCGCCGAAGACGAGGTGCAGGCGTTGCATGGGCTGTGATCCTTGTGGTTATGGCATTGCGCGCGAGCCTAGCGAACGCGGGCGGGGGGTCAAGGCGGGGCCGGTTGTGGGTGTCTGACGGGGAGGGGGCGCTGCCCCCGCCGCCCATTCGGGCGGCCCCCCGGGATATTTCTGGACAGAAGAAACATGGGGCGGAGCGGCACGCCTCAGGTCAGCCGCTTCAGCAGCGCGCCGTGCAGGTCCGGGTTGGCGGCGACCAGCCCGTCGGCCTGCGGTTGGGCGGCGTTGAACCGCAGCGGCGCGCCGCGCCGGTCGGTGATCCGTGCGCCAGCCTCGGACAGGATCAGCGCGCCTGCGGCGATGTCCCATTCCCATGTCGGGCGAAAGGTGAACATGGCGTCATACCGTCCCTCGGCCACAAGGCTCTGGCGATAGGCCAGCGAGGGCCGGTGGCTGCGGCGCATCTCGGGCAATCCACCGGGCCACCACTCGGGTTTGAGGCTGGCGCGTGTTGCCAGCACCTGAGCCTCATTCGGGGCGCTGATTGCGCTGGTGGTGATGGGTGTATCGTTCAGGCGTGCGCCGTTGCCAAGGCTCGCGGTATAGAGCTTGTCCATCATCGGCAGGTAGACAACGGCGGCGGTGGTCCGGCCATCCTCGACCACGGCCAAGGCGTGCGCCCATGTCTTTTCGCCCGCGATGAAGGACCGCGTGCCGTCGATCGGGTCGATGATAAAAACCCGTTTGGCGGCCAGCCGCGCGGTGTCATCCGGGGTTTCCTCGCTCAACCAGCCATAATGGGGCCGCGCGTCGCGCAGCATCTGCGCCAGCCGCGTGTTCACCGCCAGGTCGGCCTTGGTCACGGGGCTGTCGTCGGCGGCCTTGAACTGCACGTCGAGTGGCCCGCCGACAAAGCCGCGCGCAATCTCGCCCGCCTGCCGGGCCGCGTCGATCAGAAGGGCAAGGTCATTCGCCGGCAAGGGTCAGTCCTTCGACAAGCAGCGACGGCACCACCCGGCTGAGCCAGGGGCGCGCATCGTTGGCGGGGATCAGGCTGCGCAGCATCTGGCGGAGGTTGCCTGCGATGGTGACGCCCGACACCGGGTAGACCGCTTCGCCATTCTCGATCCAGAACCCGGCGGCCCCGCGTGAATAGTCGCCGGTGTTGGGGTTGATCGTGGCACCGATCATCGAGGTCACCAGCAGGCCGGTGCCCATCTGGCGCATCAGGTCCTCACGGCTCTGGTCGCCTTGCGTCAGTTCCAGATTCCACGCCGAAGGAGAGACAGAGGCCATGCCGCGCGCGGCATTACCGGTGCTTTGCATCCCCAGCTTGCGGGCGTTGGCAAGGTCCAGCGTCCAACCGGTCAGCACGCCCTCGTCGATCATGGCGCGACGGCGTGTCGGCAGACCTTCGGCGTCGAACAGGCGCGAACCGCTGACGCGGGGGCGGTGCGGGTCCTCGATCAGGCTGAGAGCTTCGGGCAGGACCTGCTCTCCCATCGCGTCGCGCAGCCATGACTGGCCACGCGCCACCTGCGCGCCATTGGCGGCGGCGACAAGATGGCCGATCAGCGAGGATGAGATACGTTCGTCGAACAGGACCGGGTAGGCGCCGGTCTTGGGTTTGCGCGGGTTGAGGCGTTCCAGCGCCCGGGCGGCAGCGGTCTCACCGATGTCTTCGGCGCTGCGCAGGTCGGACTGGTAGACGCGGCTGTCGCCATCGTAATCGCGCTCCATCCCAAGGCCCTCGCCGGCGATGGCGACGCAGAACAGACTGCGCGAGGTGCGGGCATAACTGCCGGCAAAGCCGTTGGTCGCGGCTAGGGCGATGCGCTGCGACGAGTACTGGGCTGCGGCGGAATCGATGCGGGTGATGCCGTCCTGCGCCAGCGCGCTGGCCTCGGCCCGGCGCGCATCCTCTTCGAGTTCGGCCGGGGCCGGTTCAGCAGATGCATCAAACAGGTCCAGTCGCGCGGCGTCGCGATCCGTGGCCAGTTGCTCGGCCTCGGCGAGGCCGATGTAGGGGTCTTCGGGCGCTTCGCGCGCCATGGCGACCGCGCGGGTCGCCATTTCGGCCATCGCCGCGGGGCGGACGTCGGATCCGGAAATGCTGGCGCTGCGCTGACCCAGAAAGACCCGCAGGCCAAGGTCGCGGGATTCTGAGCGTTCGGCCTGTTCCAGCGTGCCGCCGCGCACGTCGATCGACTGGGCTGTCGCCTCGACCGCCAAGGCATCCGCCGCGTCGGCCCCGGCCTTGCGGGCGGCGTCAAGCAGGGCGGCGGCGAGCTCTTGGGGCGTATCGGTCATGGGGGCCTCTGGTGTGTTCCGTTTCGCACGGAGGTAAGCCTGTCGGGCCGCAGAGGCAAGGCTGTGGGCAGTCGACCTCTGTCTGGCCAAGGGGTATGCTTGCCAAATTCAAATATCAGGGGAAAGCCATGTTCGATGTGAAGGCGATCTGCGACGGCCGCATTACATTGGCCTGCGTGAGCAATCCCTTTTCCATGGTAGAAGCGTCTGCAGCGCTGGACCGGATAAGGTCGGGAGAGATCGCAGGCGCCGACATGGCCTCGCCCGTGCTGGTGGATGTCCGCACGGTGCGTTTGGCGCAGCTTCCGACCGCAGAGTTTGTCACCTACTTTCGTCGACGGGCGCGCGGCGGAATCGCCCGGACCGGCAATCTCATGGTCTGCCTGTGTGATGACAGCGGCAGCTTCGGGATGCTGAGGATGTTCGGCATCATGGCCGATCTGGAGGGCGTGCGACCGGAAGACAATTACTTTGTCACTGAAAACCTCGAAGAAGCGGCGCTCTGGCTGACGCAGCGGGCGGGGTTCGATGACGCTGTCCGCGCCGATGTCATTGCTGAAACAGAGGCGATCCGGTCCAGTCTGCCCGCATAGGGGGCCTGACCGATTATTGCGCAGGCGTCGTAACCGCCACGATTGGTCCCATGCGACGGCCCAGATCGGCGCGGCCCACCTGCGGCGCGTAGAGTCGTGAGATATTGCCGTCCAGAAACAAAGCGTTGGGCAGCTTGAGCGCGTCGCGGAAGAGGCGGGCGAATTCGTGGAAGGTGACGGTGTTTTGCGAGATCGCAAAAAAGGCCCGGCGCCCGTCCGCCGATGTGCCGACGCCGTTGCGGATATACCGCGACGTGCTGTCGGGCAAAAAGCGCGGGTGCAAAGCTCCGTCGATCACCAACATCGGTCCCGACTGGGTGGCATAGCGGCATTTGGGGCGACGGTTCAGGAAATCGCGAGTCTCGATCACCCGGGCCCAGTCTTTGCCGATGCAGAAGATGCCGTTCGGCAGCAGGCCGAAGTTGCCCGGCCCGGGAGAGGAGATCACGCGCATTTCTTCGCGGCCCTCCTCAAGATAGTGGCCCACCGGCGAGCGATCCTCGTGGTACATGCCCGCGTTCATGGCAAACACGAGGCTCTGCCCTTCTTGGGCGAGTTCCGACTCCAGAACGCTGAAATGGCCGTAAGGGGTGCCATCGGCGTCCGAGCGGAACAGCCGCAGGTCCTCTTTGGCGGCGTCCACCTCGCAGACGACATAGCGGTTGCCGTCATGTTCGATCGGCCCACAGCTGACCGCACCGGCCTGCGGCGCGCTGGCCAGCGCGGCGATCATCAAGGCAAGGCTTGGAAGGAGATGGCGCATGGACACGGTCAGCTGTCGATATCGCGTTTGACGGCTTCGTCGCCCAGCAGGCGGCGGGTTTCGTCGAGCCGGTCAAAGGTGTCATCCAGCCGAAAGCGCAGCTCGGGCGAGTATTTCAGCGTCATGTTGCGGGTGACCGCGCGGCGCAACTCGCCCTTGTTGCGGTCCAGCAGGTCGAACATGTCGTCCTGATTTTCGCCGCCCAGCGGCACCACAAAGGCGGTCGCCACCTTGAGGTCGGGCGACACCCGCACCTCTCCGACCGTGATCGAGAGCCGGTTGAGGTCCGGATCGTGTATTTCACCGCGCTGCAGCACCTCGGAGAGGGAGCGGCGGATCAGCTCTGCCACCCGAAGCTGGCGTTGGCTGGGCCCGGAGGCGTCTTGGAATCTGTTGCGTGCCATGACCCAGACTTAAGCCCGCCATCGCGGTTTGCCAAGCAGTCCGCAGGGGGCGTGCATTCGGCGGCGCGGGAGGCTAACAGGGGCACAACGATCGCGGCAAGGAGCGGGACGATGGAGGATTACGGTGTTGTGGTGACCGGCGTGTCGGGCCGGATGGGTCAGATGCTGGCGCGGCAGGTGGTTGCGCATGAGCGGCTGCACCTCTGCGGTGCGCTGGAACGGGCAGGCCACCCGTGGATCGGGCAGGATCTTGGCCTTGCCATGGGCGGTGCAGCGCTGGGCGTGATGGTGTCCGACGACCCGCTGGAGGCGTTTGCCCGCGCCCATGCGGTGATCGACTTTACCGTGCCCGCCGCGACCGTGGGGTTTGCCGAACTGGCGGCACAGGCGCGGCTGGTGCATGTCATCGGCACCACGGGGCTGAGCGAAGGGGATCTGGCAAAGATCGCTCTGGCGGCGCGGCACGCGGTGGTTGTCCGTGCGGGCAACATGAGCCTCGGCGTGAATCTGCTGACGACGGTCACGCGACAGGTGGCGGCGGCGCTGGATTCGGATTGGGACATCGAAATTGTGGAGGCGCATCACAACCAGAAGGTTGACGCGCCCTCTGGCACCGCCCTGATGCTGGGCGAGGCCGCCGCCGAAGGGCGGGGCGTCGCACTGGCGGACGTGTCGGACCGGGGCCGCGACGGGATCACCGGGGCGCGCACGCGCGGCGACATCGGGTTCCACGCGATCCGGGGCGGGGACATCGTCGGCGAACATGAGGTGATCTTTGCCGCTGCCGGGGAACGGATCGTGCTCAAGCACATCGCCAGCGACCGGACCTTGTTTGCACGGGGCGCGCTGAAGGCGGTCCTTTGGGGGCAGGGCAAGGGGCCGGGCGAATACGATATGCTGGACGTGCTGGGGCTGAAGTAACGCGCCCCCGCGCTCCGGACAAAGCTTGCCCCACCCACCCACCCGCGCGCTTTGCCCGGAGCGCGGGTGCGCGTGGTGTGGGTATGATGTGGGGGGCGCTTCTGACTCACCAAGGCAAAAGCCCCGGAGTCGCCATCGCTTGATTTGCGCCTGACAGCGGACGTCGCACGCTGCAAGCAAAATGGCCGTCTCCCCGAAGGCGGGGCCCCTCGGCAATTTGGCTTGCAGCGCGCGACGCCCGCCGTCTTTTTCGGCGCAAGCGATGGCGGCTCCGAGGCAAATGCCCAGACGGCGGAGGGCGCGCGGGTTCAGAAATCGATGGCGAGGCCCTTTTTCTCCCAGTCGCCATAGCGCACCGGTTCCGGCCCGTCGCGTCCGCCCAGTTCCCGGGGCAGAGCGTTTGCCTCGGTCTCTGCCTTGGCGCGGCGTTCCGCAGCCTCGGCCAAGGCGCGTTGCGCGGCGGGGGGCAGATCAGTGTGGTCTGGGCGATCCGTCTTGGACATGGGCTTTCCTCGTCTTGTGCCTCCTGATATACGCCCGCCGGTCCGTGGGGCAACCCCGCCCCGCCTCACCGGAGAGTCCCCATGCCCGCATCGCCCAGCCCGGCCCGACTGGCCGCCGTCGACCTGCTGGATCAGGTTGTGGAACAGGGCCGCCCCCTGAGCGAGACCGACCGGCTGGACAAACTGGCCCCGGCGGATCGGGCGGCGGCGCAACGCCTTGCCGCCGACACCCTGCGCGGGTTGGAACGGGCGGACCGGTTATTGAAGCCGCATCTGCGCAAACGCCCGACGCCGCGTGTCATGAACATCTTGCGGCTGGGCACGGTCGAGCTGTGTATGGGCGGCGCGGCGCATGGCGTGGTCAGCGATTGCGTCGATATTGCCGCTGCGGGCAAACACACGCAGGGCGCGCGCGGTTTGGTGAACGCGGTCTTGCGCAAGATCGCGGGTGAGGGTGTCGCGGCCTGGGGCAAGTTGCGGGTGCCGCGTCTGCCGAAATGGCTGCGCGAGCCGCTGTTGGCCGCTTGGGGGCCGCAAACCGTCGCCGCGATGGAGCGTGCGCATTTCGACGGCGCGCCGCTGGACCTCACGCCGAAACCCGGCGCGGATCTGCTGGCGCTGGACGGCGAGGCCCTGCCCACCGGGTCCGTCAGGTTGCGGCAGGCGGGGCAGGTGAGCGCGCTGCCCGGTTTCGCGGAGGGCGACTGGTGGGTGCAGGATGCCGCCGCCGCCTTGCCCGCGCGTCTTTTGGGTAATGTGACGGGGCAAAGCGTGCTGGATATGTGTGCGGCTCCGGGCGGCAAGACGCTGCAACTGGCCGCCGCCGGGGCGCATGTGACCGCGCTGGACCTGTCGGAGGCGCGGCTCGCGCGGGTGCAGGAAAACCTTGATCGGACCGGGCTGAAGGCGACGCTTGTGGCGGGGGATGCGCTGACTCATCAGGGCCAGTATGACGCTATCCTGCTGGACGTACCCTGTTCGGCCACCGGCACCATTCGCCGCCACCCTGACCTGCCCTTTGCCCACGAGGGCGAGCGGATCGCCGATCTGATCGGCTTGCAATCCGCCATGCTGGACCACGCGCTGACCCTGCTCAAACCCGGCGGGCGGCTGGTCTTTGCCACCTGCTCGTTGATCCCGGATGAGGGCGAGTGCCAGATCGACGAGGCGCTTGCGCGCCATCCCGACCTCAAAGTTTTGCGCCCCGAGGCCCCGTGGATCGAGGATAGCTGGCGTTCTGACGAAGGCGGTTTGCGCCTGAGGCCCGATTTCTGGGCGGCGCGTGGCGGAATGGACGGCTTCTACATGGCGCTTTTGCAGCGCGGGTAACTCTTTGGTGACTTCGCCCTGTGGGCGGGTTATCCTGAACCCAACAAGCCCGGAACGGGCGACCTTGAGGCAAATCGCAGAGCACCGGCACATGTCCACGGCGCGAAACTGGCGGACCACGCATGCGCGTTTGATGAACCGTATGCAGGCACGGATGGCAGCCCATGCGCGGCCAGCCGAGGGATTCGTGTCGCAACCCGAACCGCGCACCGTCGGGTTTTTCGCCCGTGGCCGTCAGATGCTGGCCGGGAACCTGATGTTCGCCGGTCATCTGGTGCAGGCCGAGGGCCGGTCCCTGTGGGCGATCGAGGCCCCGGATGCGGCCTTTCAGGAGGAAATACAGGGGTTTGCCTGGCTGGACGATCTGGCCGCCGTGGGCGACACCAAGGCGCGGGCGCTGGCGCAGGAGTGGCTGTGGGAGTGGATTCGCCGCTATGGCAAGGGCAAGGGGCCGGGATGGTCGCCGGAACTGACCGGGCGTCGGGTGATCCGCTGGATTCACCATGCGCTGTTCCTGCTGCGGGGCCGCAAGGCGGACGACAGTGAGGCGTTTTATACCGCCCTTGCCGCGCAGACCCGCTTTCTGGCCAAGCGCGCCCATGTGGCCGCCCCCGGCCTGCCGCGCTTTGAGGCGATGACCGGGCTGCTGTATGCGGGCCTCTCCCTGCAAGGGATGGAGGCGCACGTGGCCCCCGCGCGCGAGGCGCTGGGCAGCGATTGCGCGCGGCAGGTGGATGCGCAGGGCGGTATTCCCACCCGCAACCCCGAGGAATTGCTAGAGGTCTTTACCCTGCTGACGTGGGCGCAACAGGCTCTGCACGAGGCCGATCTTGACGCTGATCCACGCCATCTGGAGGCCATTCGCCGCATCGCGCCGACGCTGCGCACCCTGCGCCACGCGGACGGCGGGCTGGCGCGGTTCCATGGTGGCGGTCGGGGCCTTGAGGGGCGGCTGGACCGCGCGCTGGCCGCGTCGGGCAATCGGCAGCGGCAGGCGGACGGGCTGGCCATGGGCTTTGCCCGTTTGTCGGCGCTGCGCACCTCGATCATTGTCGATGCGGCACCACCGCCCGGCGGGGCGGCCTCGGCCCATGCCCATGCCTCGACCCTAGCGTTTGAACTGACCTCTGGCCGCCGCCCGCTGATCGTCAACTGCGGCTCTGGCGGGGGCTTTGGTGAGGATTGGCGCCGCGCGGGCCGGGCCACGCCCTCGCATTCCACGCTCTGCCTGCAGGGCTATTCCTCGGCCCGCTTGGGCGCGCCGCGCTGGCTGGGCGAAACCCGGCGCGAATTGCTGGAGGATGCGCCGCGCCATGTGCCTGTGCAAATGAGCCACCTGCCCGAAACCCTGCGGTTCGAGGGTGGGCATGACGGCTATGTCACCGTTCAGGGGCTGACCCACGCGCGCAGTCTGGAACTCTCGCTGGACGGGCGCGAACTGAAGGGCGAGGATTACCTTGTCGCACTGGATGCCCCGTCGAAAAAGCGGTTCGACCGGGCGATGGATTCGATGAAACTGGCGGGCCTGCCCTTTGAGGTCCGTTTTCATCTGCATCCGGAGGTCGATGTGGCGCTGGATATGGGCGGCACCGCCGTGTCGATGGCGCTGCGCTCTGGCGAAATCTGGGTGTTCCGCTTTGACGGGGCGGTGGATCTCTCGCTGGAACCGTCGGTTTATCTGGAAAAAGGCCGGTTGCAGCCACGTGCGACGAAGCAGGTCGTTTTATCCGGCCGCGCGATGCAGTATGCGACCCGCGTCCGCTGGTCACTCGCCAAGGCGCAAGAGACGGCTTTTGCCGTTCGCGACCTTGTCCGCGACGAGGTGGATGTGACCGCGTAAGCGGTCTCTGGCCCGAGACAACTGAGACCCGAAGGAACATCCATGTCCGACCTGCAACCCGTGCGCCGCGCGCTGCTTTCCGTATCCGACAAGACCGGCCTGATTGAGCTGGGGCAGGCGCTGGCCGCGCGGGGGATAGAGCTGCTGTCGACCGGCGGATCGGCCAAGACGCTGCGCGACGCGGGGCTGGAGGTGCGCGATGTGGCCGACCTGACCGGTTTTCCGGAAATGATGGATGGCCGGGTCAAGACGCTGCATCCCAAGGTCCACGGCGGTCTGCTGGCGCTGCGCGACAACGGTATGCACGTCGCCTCGATGGCCGAGCACGGCATCGTGCCGATCGACCTGCTTGTGGTGAACCTCTACCCGTTTGAGGCGGCGCTGGCGCGCGGTGCCGACTACGATGAGATGATCGAGAACATCGACATCGGCGGCCCGGCGATGATCCGCGCCGCGGCCAAGAACCACGCCTTTGTCACCACCATCGTCGACGTGCAGGACTATGACGCCCTGCTGGCGGAACTGGACGCCAACGACGGCTTGACCAGCATTGAATTCCGCAAGCGGCAGGCGCAGATCGCCTATGCCCGCACCGGGGCCTATGACGCCGCCGTCAGCACGTGGATGGCCGCCGCCATCGGTGAGACAACCCCGCGCCGCCGGGTCTTTGCCGGGACTCTGGCGCAGCCCCTGCGCTACGGTGAGAACCCGCACCAGAACGCCGCCTTCTACACCGATGGGTCAGAGCGCCCCGGCGTGGCGACAGCGGAGCAGCTTCAGGGCAAGGAACTGAGCTACAACAACATCAACGATACCGATGCCGCCTATGAACTGGTGTCGGAATTTTTGCCCGCCGATGGCCCTGCCTGCGCGATCATCAAACACGCCAACCCCTGCGGCGTGGCCAAAGGCGCGACCATAAAGGACGCCTATCAAAAGGCCTTCAACTGTGACCGCACCTCGGCCTTTGGTGGCATCGTAGCGCTGAACGGCGCGCTGGACGGCGAAACCGCAGAGGCCATCGCCGAGATCTTTACCGAGGTGGTGATTGCCCCCGCGATCCATCAGGACGCGCGCGACATTTTTGCCAAGAAAAAGAACCTGCGCCTGATCCTTGCCCCCGGTCTTGCCAACCCGGCACAGGCGGGCGTGGCTTGGAAACAGGTGTCGGGCGGGCTCTTGGTGCAGGACCGTGACAATGGCGCACGGTCGCTGGACGACCTGAAGGTGGTGACGAAAATCGCCCCGACAGAGGCACAGATGTTGGACCTGCTGTTTGCATGGAAGGTCGCCAAACACGTCAAATCCAACGCCATCGTCTATGTGCGTGACGGCGCGACCGTTGGCGTCGGCGCGGGCCAGATGAGCCGCGTTGATTCGGCCATGATCGCCGCCAAAAAAGCAGAGCGCATGGCAGAGGCGCTGGGCCTCTCCGAACCGCTGACCAAAGGCTCTGCCGTGGCATCGGACGCGTTTTTCCCTTTCCCCGACGGGCTGATGGAGGCCGCCGCCGCAGGGGCGACCTGCGTGATCCAGCCGGGCGGGTCGATGCGCGATGATGAGGTGATTGCCGCCGCCGACGAGGCCGGGCTGGCGATGGTCTTTACCGGGATGCGCCACTTCCGCCACTGAAGGCGGGCTTTCACGGCGCGGGCAAAGCCGCTTGCGCCGCGTGCGGCGGGCCACTAGGTCTGCCGCGTCGAAAACGGGCAGCGCAGGAGAGACGGCTCTGGCACAGGCAACGGCAAAATCGGGCGGCTTGCGGCTGGTGTTCTGGGTAACGCTGGCCATCTTTGTGCTGGACCAGTTGACCAAGTATCTGGTTGTGCATGGCATGGGGCTGGGCAACCGGCTGTCGATCGAGGTGCTGCCGCCCTATCTCAACTTTCGCATGGCGTGGAACTATGGCGTCAACTTTGGCCTCTTTGCCGGGGACGCCGCCGCAACGCGCTGGATTCTGATTTCTGTCGCGCTGGGCATCGTGTTGTTTGTGCTTGTCTGGATGCGCCGCGATCCGCCGGGGCGGATGGGGCTGATTGCAGCGGGCTTTCTGATCGGCGGTGCGTTGGGCAATGTCATCGACCGGCTGATCTATGGCGCGGTGGCGGATTTTCTCAACATGTCCTGCTGCGGCATCGACAACCCCTATGCCTTCAACGTGGCGGACATTGCGATCTTTGTCGGCGCATTCGGGCTGATCCTGTTTCCGTCTCGCAAAAAGGCCCCGTGACGCGGGTTGCGAGATGGTTTAAGTCTGGCGAAACTCAAGTGGAGGACTGCGATGCGGCGGGCGCATCTTGTTGCAATCATTGGCATGGGGGTTCTCGCCTCCTGCGCAGTCGTGGATCGCGACAAACCCTTGCGGGACTTCCGTTCGAACAACGGTGAGCCCGAAGAGTTTGCCATCGTCCCGAACAAGCCTTTGGTGCAACCGCAAAGCTATTCCGATCTGCCGCCGCCCACGCCGGGTGCCAGCAACCGGACCGACCAGACGCCCAAGGCCGACGCTGTCGCTGCTTTGGGGGGCATTCCCGCGCGCCTTGCCGTGCGGGCAGAGGGCGTGCCAGCGGGGGACACCGCGTTGATCCAGCGCGCCAGCCGGTTTGGTCGTGACCCTAACGTACGTCAGGACTTGGCCCAGACGGATGCCAAGTTCCGCCGCTCGAAATCGATCTTCAATTGGTCGATTGTGCCGCAGGACGACTATTACAAGGCCTATCGGCGTGAGACGCTGGATGCCTACCGCTGGCTCAATATCTATCGCCGCGCCGGCGCAAAGACGCCGACTCCGCCGCCGCAATAACACGCGCAGGCCCGTCGGCTCGGTCACGACCGCGTCACAGCGGCTTGAAGTCGGCGGCCCGTCGCGTACTTAATGCAGCATCCGAACAACATGAGGATGCTGCATGCGCCCCCTGACCCTGTTATTCGCACTCGCCCTGACGTGTACGTCGAGTATCATCGCCTCCGCGCAGGAGGCGGGCAAGGTGACCACCTTCGGCCTCGAAAACGGCATGGACGTGGTGGTGATCGAAGATCACCGCGCCCCGGTCGTCACCCATATGGTGTGGTATCGCGCCGGATCGGCGGACGAGGAACCCGGCGTGTCCGGCGTGGCGCATTTTCTCGAACACCTGCTGTTCAAGGGCACCGACACGCTGAAACCCGGCGAATTCAGCGCCACGGTGGCGGCCAATGGCGGCTCTGACAACGCGTTCACCAGCTACGACACCACCGCCTATCACCAGCGCATCGCCGCCGACCGGCTGGGCCTGATGATGAAGATGGAGGCAGACCGCATGGTCAACCTCCGCCTGTCCGAGGCCGATATCCTGACCGAGCGCGAGGTGATCATCGAGGAACGCAACCAGCGGGTCGAAAACAGCCCCGGCGCGCTGTTCCGCGAACAAAAGGACGCGGCGCTGTATCTGAATCACCCCTACGGCACCCCGATCATCGGCTGGCGGCATGAGATGGAGCAGTTGGATCTGGACGATGCGCTGGCTTACTACCGCCAGTATTACGCGCCCAACAACGCCATCCTGATCGTCGCCGGGGACGTGACCCCGGAAGAGGTGCGCACGCTGGCGGAACAGTATTACGCCCCTCTGCCGCCCAACCCGGATCTGGAACCGCGCGCCCGCCCGACAGAGCCGCGCCACCTGTCCGAACGCCGGATGACCTTTCGTGACCCGCGCGTCTCGCAGCCCTATCTGACCCGCAGCTATCTGGCCCCCGCCCGCACCAGCGGCGCGCAGCAAGAGGCCGCCGCCCTGTCTATGCTGGCGCAGGTTCTGGCGGGCGGACAGACCTCTGTCCTGACCCAAAAGCTGCAATTCGACAGCCGCAAAGCGGTCTACACCGACGCCTATTACGACGACACCAGCATGGACGTGTCGAATTTCACCCTCGTCATGGTGCCGACCCCGGGCGTCACCCTTGAAGAAGGAGAGGCCGCGCTGGACGCGGTGCTGGCAGAGCTGATCGAAACCGGCGTCGACCCCGATCAACTGGAGCGAATCAAGTTCCAGATCAAAGCCTCGCATATCTACGCGCTCGACAATCCGGGCAGCGTTGCGCGCCGCTATGGCAACGCGCTGACCACCGGTCTGACCGTTGACGATGTGCAGGACTGGCCCGAGGTGCTGCAAGCGGTGACAGGGGATGACATCATCGCCGCCGCCAAGCAGGTCTTTGACCGTCGCAAATCGGTGACCGGCTACCTGATGGGCCCCGAGGCACAGACCCCCCAGCAGGAGGTGACCCAATGATCCGCCGTTTTGTCCTGGCCTTTGGCCTGATCTGTGGCGGTTTCGCCGCCCATGCCGAAATCGACATTCAACAGGTCACCAGCCCCGGCGGCTTCAAGGCGTGGCTGGTCGAGGAACCCTCGATCCCCTTTGTGGCGCTGGAAATCCGCTTTCTGGGCGGGGCCTCGCTGGACGAACCGGGCAAGCGCGGGGCAACCAACCTGATGGTTGGCCTGCTTGAGGAAGGTGCCGAAGGCATGGACGCCCGCGCATTTGCCGAGGCCCGCGACGGCATCGCCGCGCGGTTCAGCTATGACGCGGGTGATGACACGGTGCGCGTGTCGGCCAAGTTCCTGACCGAAACGCAGGATGAGGCGGTCGACCTGCTGCGCGCCTCGCTGGTGGCACCCAGCTTTGATGAGGTCGCCATCGAACGCGTGCGCGAACAGGTGCTGTCCGGTCTGCGCTCGGATGAGACAGACCCGGATGAGATCGTGGGCAAGGCGTTCTACAGCGCCATCTTTGGCGACCACCCCTATGGCACCACGGAAAACGGCACCATCGATAGCGTCACCGCGCTGACCCGCGATGACCTGATCACCGCCCACCGCAATGCCCTTGCGCAGGACCGCATCTATGTCGGCGCGGCGGGCGACATCAGCGCCGAAGACCTTGGCGCGCTTTTGGACAAACTGTTCGCCGATCTGCCTGAAACCGGCGCGCCGCAGCCTGCGGATGTGGACGTCCAGACCACTGCGGGCGTGACCGTGGTGCCTTTTGACACGCCGCAATCGGTTGCCATGTTCGGCCACAAGGGCATGAAACGCGATGACCCGGACTTTTTCGCCGCCTACGTGATGAACACGATCTTTGGCGGCGGTGGGTTTGAGGCGCGGCTGATGCATGAGGTGCGCGAAAAGCGCGGCCTGACCTATGGCATCTATTCCTACCTCGCGCCACGCGAACATGCGGAACTGTTCCTTGGCCGTGTCGCATCGGCCAATGACCGCATCGGTGAGGCGGTCGAGGTGATCCGCAATGAGTGGTCCAAGATGGCCTCGGACGGCGTCACGCCAGAGGAACTGGACCGCGCCAAGACCTATCTGACCGGGGCCTATCCGCTGCGATTCGACGGCAACGCGCCGATTGCGCAGATCCTTGTGGGGATGCAGATGGACGATCTGACACCCGACTACATCACCACCCGCAACGCCAAGATCGAGGCGGTCACGCTGGAGGATGTGGAACGGGTGGCCCGCGAGTTGCTGAAACCCGAGGAACTGCTGTTTGTCGTCGTCGGTCAGCCAGAGGGGCTGGAAGCGACGGTGGGCCAGTAGGTAGGCCCGCCCGACAGCGCCGTGAAACGAAAACGGGCCGGAACCCTCAGCGGTTTCCGGCCCGAAATATGTCCAAAAGCCTGCGCAGGCCTATGTCAGCTGATCAGACCCGCATGCACAAGCGCCACGTCCATCTTGGTCTTGGTCGCATCGGTCAGCGGCAACAGCGGCAGGCGCACCTCTTCGGAACACAGACCCAGCCGTGCCATGCCGTATTTCGCGCCCACCAGACCCGGCTCGGTAAAGATGGCCTGATGCAGCGGCATCAGCTTGTCCTGAATTTCCAGCGCCTTGGCATAATCCCCGGCAAGGCAGGCCTCTTGCAGTTGCGAACACAGCTTGGGCGCGACGTTTGCGGTGACGGAAATGCAGCCGATGCCGCCCTGCGCATTGAACCCGTGCGCGGTGGCGTCCTCACCGGACACCTGGATAAAGTCCGTACCGCAGGTGATCCGCTGATAGCAGACCCGCGCCAGATCGCCGGTGGCGTCCTTGACGCCCACGATGCGCGGCAGCTTGGCCAACTCGCCCATGGTGGCGGGCAGCATGTCCACCACTGACCGGCCGGGGATGTTGTAGATGATGATCGGAATATCGGCGCAGTCGTGGACTGCGGTGAAATGCGCGATCAGACCGGCCTGAGTCGGCTTGTTGTAATAGGGGGTGACGACCAGCGCGCCATCGGCGCCCACGCGCGCGGCGTATTCGGTGAACCGGATCGCCTCTGCGGTGTTGTTGGACCCGGCCCCGGCGATGACCGGAATGCGGCCTGCCACGGCTTCGACCACGCAGGCGATGACCGCCTCATGTTCGGTGTGGGTCAGGGTGGGGCTTTCGCCCGTTGTCCCCACCGGCACCAGCCCGTGAGAGCCCTCGGCGATGTGCCACTCGACCAGCTTTTTGAGCGTGTCGAAATCCACGGCGCCGTCCTTGAACGGCGTGACCAGGGCAGGCATTGAACCTTTAAACATGACACGCTCCTTTCGTTTTTCGTTGCCCGGCGCGCGTTACGGTGGAAACCCGCCGACCCCGCAACTATGTGAGTTGCATGGCCCCGCACCGGACGTATCCTCTGCAAGAAGCGTCTATTCCTTTTCATCACGGAAAAAGCAAGTCGATGTCACGTCTCCTTGCCCTGTTGTTGCTGCTTGTCACCGCCCTGCCGTCGTTTGCGCAGGAGCGTGGCGCTGGCTTGGCCAAAGCCATGCAGTCGATGCGCGAAGGCAACTGGGCCGCGGCCCGAATCGCGGCGCGCGCCGACGGGCAGGCGGCGGTGGACGTGATCCTGTGGCACGCGCTGCGCGCGGGCCGGGGCGACACCCGCGAAGTGCAGGACTTTCTGGCCCGCCACCCGGACTGGCCGGGGATGGACTACCTGCGCGAAAAATCCGAACCCACCATGTCAGAGGCCCCGGTCGAGGCGATCCGCGCCTTTTTCGACGGTGATCTGCCGCAGACCGGCAGCGGCGCGCTGGCGATGGCGCGGGCGCATATGGCCGCCGGGGATGAGGGCGCGGCACAGGCGGACATCGTGTTGGCATGGCGCACCCTGTCGATGACCTCGGACGAACGGCGCGCGTTCCTTGAAAACTGGGGCGACATCCTGCGCGACCACCACACCGCGCGGCTGGACATGGCGCTCTGGCAGGGGTGGAGCAGCAACGCAGGCCAGATGATGGGCCTTGTGGATGAGGGCTGGCAGGCGCTGGCGCAGGCGCGCATCGCGCTGCGCACCTCCGCCCCCGGCGTCGATACGCTGATTGCCAAGGTGCCGACCGAACTGGCCGACCATCCCGGCCTCGCCTATGAACGCTTCCTCTGGCGCGTGCGCAAACGGCGCACGGCGGATGCCATCGAACTGCTGCGCCAGCAATCCACCAGCCGCGCGACATTGGGCGAACCCTGGGCCTGGGCGCCCGAACGGGTCGATCTGGCGCGCGAACGGATGCGCGACGGTGCCTATGCCGAAGCCTATGAGATCGCCGCCCACCACTGGCTTGTCGAGGGATCGGAGTTCGCCGAACTGGAATGGATCGCCGGTTTCCTCGCGCTGCGCTACCTCGACCGCACCGATCTGGCCATCGCCCACTTTGAGAATTTCCGCGACGGCGTCTGGACGCCGATCTCCGTCGGGCGCGCGGGCTATTGGCTGGGCCGCGCCTATGAGACGGCCGGACAGGCCGACAAGGCGAAAGAGGCCTATACCCACGGCGCACAGTTCCAGACCTCGTTCTACGGGTTGCTGGCCGCCGAACGCGCCGGCCTGCCGCCCAGCCCGACCCTGTCCGGGGTGGAACCCTTTGGCGACTGGCGCACCGCCGATTTCGCCAAATCCAGCGTGTTCGAGGCCGGTATCCTGCTGCTCGCCGCCGGTGAGATCAGCCTTGGGGAACGCTTTCTCACCCATCTGGCCGAATCTCTGGACCGCACCGGCATGGGCCAGATGGGCACCATGCTGATGGAAATGGGCCGCCCCCATATTCAGGTCATGCTGGGCAAACGCGCGGCGCAATTCGGCATCGAACTGCCGGGGCCGTATTACGCGCTCGATTCGCAGGTGACAGAGGCCGAATACCCGGTGCCCAAGGAACTGGTGCTGGCCATCGCGCGGCGCGAGTCGGAGTTTGACCCCGGCGTGATCTCCGGCGCGGGCGCGCGCGGCTACATGCAACTCATGCCCGGCACGGCCAAGCTGGTCTCGGACCAGTTGGGCATCGAATACGACCTTGACCGCCTGCTCAGCGATCCGGCTTACAACGCGCGGCTGGGTTCAAACTATCTGGCCGGGCTGGCCGACCGTTTCGATGGCAACGCAGTGATGATGTCGGCAGGCTACAACGCCGGGCCGGGGCGCCCTGTGGGCTGGATGGAACGCTTTGGCGATCCGCGCAAGGGCGACATCGACATCATCGACTGGATCGAGATGATCCCCTTTGACGAGACCCGCAATTACGTCATGCGCGTCACCGAAAGCCTGCCGGTCTACCGCGCCCGACTGGGCAAGCCACCGCATCCGGTGCCGTTCAGCAAGGAACTGGTGGGCAATACGCTGCAATCGGCGACACGGTAGCAGGCGCGTTCAGCCGCGCGTCTGCCGTTCCCGCCACAGGGTAAACAGCCCCGCCGCCACGATCAGCCCCGCGCCCAGACCCACGTTCCAGCGGATGCTTTCCCCAAAGACCGTGATGCCCAACGAGCTGGCAAAGACCAGTTGCAGATAGGCAAAGGGCTGCACCGCGCTGGCCTCTGCCACCTCAAAGCAGCGGATCATCAGGTAATGCCCGCTGGCCCCGGTGATGCACAGCAGCCCCATCCACAGCCAGTCCGGGCCTGTCATCGGCACCCAGAACCCGACCCCGATGGCCGTTGCCACCACAACCCCGACAACGCCGGTATAGAAAAAAGAGGTCGTCGCGCTGTCGGCCCGCGCCACATAGCGCGTCAACAGCGCGTAAAGCGCAAACATGGTGGCCGCCAACAACGGGATCGCGGCATAGGGCGAAAACACCCCGCCCGAGGGTTGCAGGATGATGATCACCCCGACAAAGCCGATGCCGATGGCCACCCAGCGCCGCCAGCCCACATGCTCGCCCAGCACCGGCCCTGACAGCGCCGCCACCAGCAGCGGATAGACTGCAAAGACCGCATGGCTCTCGACCAGCCCGAGAAACACAAAGGCCAGCACCATCACGTTGATTTCCACCACCAGCAACGCGCCGCGAAACACCTGCAACCACGGGAACGCGCTGTGCGCCGCCGCCCGCAACCCGCCTGACTTGCGCGCCGCCACCGCCAGCACAAAGGCCGCAAAGAACCAATAGCGCACCATGACCACCATCATCGTGTTGTATTCCGCCGCCAGATGGCGCGAGATTCCGTCCTGCAAGGCAAAGACAAAGGTGGTGGCGACCATCAGCCAGATGCCAAGACGGGTGTTCTGCTCTGCCATGAGGCGCGCTTTCTGTTGGATGGGCCGCGCCCGACGGCCAAACGCGCGCGTCAGCGGGTCAGGCGGCGGGCATCGGATGTGTGGCAAGTGTCATGTGACGCTTTCGGCCATAGCCCGGCACGCGCGTGACCTCAAGCCCTGCGGCGGCCAAGGCGCGGCGCACGTGGCCCGCTGCCGTGTAGGTCGCCGCCGTGGCCCCGGGGGTCATGTGGCGGGCAACCTGCGCCATCAATTCGGCGTTCCACAGTTCCGGATTCTTTGCAGGCGAAAACCCGTCAAGGAACCACGCATCCACCGTGCCGGTCCACTGCGGCAGGGTCTCGCGCGCGTCCCCCTCGATCATTTCGAACGACAGGTCGGGCAGGGCAAACCTGCGCTGCCCCCAATGCGGGGCCAATTCCTGCGCCAAAGGGCCAAGGTCGGGAAAGGCCGCCTGCGCGCGGATCATCTGTTCGGGCGTCAGCGGATAGGCCTCAAACGTGGTGAAATGCAGCCTGCCGGTCTGGCCGCTCTGCCGCCACAGATCCAGCGCCGCCAGCAGGTTCAGCCCGGTGCCGAACCCCAGTTCGGCAATCCGGAACCCGTCGTAAAACCGCTCTGGCAACCCGTTGCCGGTCAGAAAAACATGGCGCGTTTCGGCCAGCCCGTTCTCCAATGAGAAATACGGGTCATCGAACCGGGTCGAGACCGGCGTTCCGTCCCGCCAGTCCAGCTCTGCGCTCTGGTCGGCCATCGCATTGTTCCTTATCAACGGCCCCGAGTTCTGGCGAGGAGTGGCGGCAATGGCAAGCGTGGACGTGACAGTGCGCGGGGCAGGGATCTTTGGCCTGTCGGTGGCTTGGGCCTGCCAGCGGCGCGGCGCGCGGGTCCGCGTGGTCGACCCAAACGGTCCGGGGGCGGGATCGTCCGGCGGGATTGTCGGCGCGCTGGCCCCGCATGTGCCGGAAAACTGGAATGAGAAAAAGGCGTTCCAACTGGACAGCCTGCTGATGGCAGGGCCCTTTTGGGCAGAGGTTCACGACACCGGCGGCGTCAGCGCCGGATACGCCCGCACCGGACGGTTGCAGCCGGTTGCCGATGAGCACGCGCTGAGGCTGGCACGGGACCGCGCCACCGGGGCGGCGACGCTCTGGCAGGGTAGGGCGGTGTGGGAGGTGATCGCGCAAGAGACGGCAGGCGGTTTCGCACCGTCCTCGCCGACCGGCAAACTCATCCACGACACCCTGACCGCCCGCATGTGCCCCCGCCGCGCCTGCGATGCGCTGGTCGCCGCGCTGGAGGTGTCCGGCGCGGAGATCGTGACAGAGGCCCCGGATGCCGGGGCCGTGGTCTGGGCGACTGGCTGGCAGGGGTTGCTGGACCTGTCAGAGGACTTGGGGCGCAAGATCGGTGATGGCGTCAAAGGGCAGGCGGCGCTGTTGCGCTTTGCCGCCCCGGACGCGCCGCAGCTCTTCGTGGACGGCTTGCACATCATCCCCCATGCGGACGGCACAGTGGCCATCGGCTCCACCTCCGAGCGGGAGTTTGACGCCCCCGACACCACCGACGCGCAATGCGACGCACTGATTGAGCGGGCCTATGCTGCCGTTCCCGCGCTGCACGGCGCTGCGGTGCTGGAACACTGGGCCGGGGTGCGCCCGCGCGCCCGGACCCGCGCGCCGCTACTGGGCGCATGGCCGGGGCGCGACGGGCATTACGTCATCAATGGTGGCTTCAAGATCGGCTTTGGCATGGCGCCTAAACTGGCCGAGGTCATGGCCGATCTGCTGCTGGACGGGCGCGACGCCATCCCCGAGGGGTTCCGGCTGACCGCCTGAGCGGCGTTTAGTACACCCAGCCAACCCCCGGCTCCCACCGCAGCCCGGCGCGGGCCTTGCCGTCGGACAATCCGTTGGAGTAGGGGAAATCGACGGCAGGCCGGTTGCAGGTCAAAGAGGCAATCTCACGCCCGCCCTTGGACACCGTCACCCCGCCATACATCGCGTTCGCAAGGTTGTTGCCCTGATACTGCCGGTCGACGCCGCCGTGCACCAGATAGGTATAGCCGCCGTTGTAAAACGCGACCTCTTCCCAGATGTCGCGCCCGACACCGGGCCACGGGCGGTAATCCAGCGTGTCGTAGCGCTCGACCAGTTCGAGTTCCGGCCGCCCTTGCGGACCAAAGCGGTACACCGCGCCGTAAGGTTCGGCGCAGACCTCCAGCTGTTTGGAGCTTCCCTCCACACGGCACCACAAAAAGGTGGCGTCGGGAGACGAACAGGCGGCGGCAGCGGGACCGGCGGCCAAAAGGATCAGGGGCAATAGGCGCAGCATGGGACCTCGGCGGGAAAGGGTTTCCCCCCAAGGCTACCCCAAACTGCGCCCCGCGCGATAGAGAAGGTTTTCCCGACCTCAGTCGAACTTGCGCGACGGGGCCAACACCTTGGCCTCACCGATCAGGACCTTCTTGCCGTCCACCGCGCAATGGGTTTCCAGCGTCACGCGGCGCTTGGCATGGTCGATATCGACCACCTTGACCTCGGCATAGACCACGTCGCCGGGGCGCACCGGGCCAAGAAACTTCAGCGTCTGGCCCATGTAGACCGTGCCATGCCCCGGAAGCTGTTCGCCAATCACCGCAGAGATCAGACCGGCCGTCAGCATCCCGTGGGCAATCCGCCCCTCAAAGATGGTGTCCTGCGCATAGTCATCGTCCAGATGCACCGGGTTCCGGTCGGTCGATACTTCGGCGAACATCTCGATGTCCTGATCCGTCACCTGTTTGCGCAGGTAGCGGGTCATCCCCATTTCGATGTCTTCGATGCAGATCGTGCCGCGAGGCATATTGTCCAACATCCGGCCCTCCATATGCAAACCGCCAGGTAATAAACGCGCGCCGTGATGGCGCTTTCGGTAATTTTATTACTTTGCGACTGCAGCAAAGGCAAGCAAAATGTGCTCTACCTCAACATGCCGATAGAGTAGCTGGGGTTGATCATTTCCGTTTCCACATAGGCGTTTAGCGCCTCTGGATCGGGTTGCTGCGACGTTTTGGTCTCTGCCCGCGCCAATCCGCCGGTGATGAACAGGGAATCGATGTCCTCTCCCATGGCGCCGTCGATATCGGTATGCGGACCGTCGCCGATGGCCAGAATACCGGCGTCCTGCACCCCCTTGCGATGCTCTGACAGGCGGCGGCGGGCAAGGTCATAGATCGGCGGATGCGGCTTGCCGAAATACAGGCTCTCGCCGCCCATTTCGGTGTACAGCTTCGCCAAGGCCCCGGCGCACCATTCGCGCCGCTCGCCCCGGTCGACCACGATATCGGGGTTGGCGCAAAGCAGCTTCAGCCCCTTTTGCTTGGCAAACAGGAACTCGGGCCGGTTCACCGCCGGATCGGCGTGCGGATCAAAGGGGCCGCAACAGATGATGCCCTCGGCCTCGTCCAGCGGGACCTGCTCGATCTGAACCGGGTTCTCGATGATGTTGAGCGGCTCGAAAAAGCTGTGATCAAAAGTCTGTCCCATGAACCACACCTTTGATCCGACCGCGCCGCGAAACATCGCCGCCCGCCCGCTGTCGCCAGAGGTGGCAATATCGTCCCACGCGTCCTGCGGCACGCCAAAGCGGTCCAACTGCTTGGCGACCTCGTGGCGCGCGCGCGGCGCATTGGTCACCAACACCACACAGCCGCCGCGCGCGCGGTACGCCTGCAACGCCTCGACCGCAGAGGGGATCGCGCGGATGCCGTCGTGAACGCAGCCCCACAGGTCGACGAACAGCGCCTCGTAGCGGTCGGAAATCTCGGAAAGGGATTGGATGATCTGGGTCATGGCGGCGGGTCCTCGTCACACGTCTGGTGACCCGCTCATCCCACATACCGCCGCTGCTGGAAAGCGGTTCAGCCCTGATTCATACGCTCGACGTAGACGCGCATTTCCTCGGCGTCGGACCGCGCCTCACGCAAGCCGTCCATCGCCGCCCCCAGTTCGGCCTCGGCCTGGGCAAGCTGGTTTGTCAGCTCCGCCTCGCGCTGCTGCAGATAGGTGATCGCCTGATCGCGGGTCTCTTCGGCCTCGTGCAGTTCCTGGCTCATCTTTTCAAGTTGATCCATGTCGGCCTGACTGACGCGCTTGAATCGGTGCAGCAGCCAATGCGCGAACCACCCCAGCAGGAAAGCGACGAACAGGATGATCGCGGTCGTCACGATGAATTCGGTTCTATTCATCTACTGTCCCTTCGCCCGCCGGGGGTTTGGCCGCATCCGGATCGGCCGCATCTGCCGCCACCGGATCCGAGTCGCCCGGATCTTTGCCCTCTTCACCTTCTTCTGCGACGGGTTTCAAGAGCTTGAATTCGATCCGACGATTTGCCTCGCGGCCTTCCTCGGTGTCATTGTCCGCGATGGGCAGCGCCTCGCCATAGCCTTTGACAGAATAGGACCGCACCGGCACCCGCCGCGAACGCAGCGCATCCAGCACCGCCTGCGCGCGGTCGCGGCTCAGTTCCTCGTTCATGATCTCGCGGCCCTGACTGTCGGTATGGCCGCCGATCTCCAATGGAATGTCGCCGCATTGCTTCAGCATGTCGGCCAGTTCATCCATCAGCCCCTTGGCAGAGGCGTCCAGCTTTGCAGACCCCGGTTCAAAGGTGATCTTGCGGTTGCCGATGATCTGGACGATTTTCGCCTCGCACTCTTCGGGTGTCGGCAGGGCGGCAATCGGGTCCAGCGCCTCGATGTATTCAACGTCGATGTCAAAGGCGGTGGTTTCGCCCAGCTTGGACACCAGCAGGTCAGCGATCATCGTGCTGGCGTCGGCGTTGCCGGTCTTGCCAGAGATGGTCAGCATGTCCGGGGTCACGGTGACAGAGCCATGCGCCAGCAGCGCCAGCGCCTCCATCCCGGCCAGCGTGCGCACCGACCAATCGCTGGGCATACCTTCGGTGACGCGTGCGGCCGTATAGACCGCGCCAGAGCTGAACAGCGCGCGGGCATAGCTGTCCGCCGTGGACCGCGCCTGTTCCGACCCCAGCCGCCCGCGCAGTTGCACGCCGCCTTCGGGGTTCAGGATGGCGACAAATTCCGGGGTGCCTTCGGGAGCCTCTTTTGGGGCTTTGGGCAGCACGGCGTTCAGGGCAAACAGATCGGGCAGGGCGGCGTCCAGTTCTCCGACGATGCGGTCGAACCGGGCCTGATTTGTGCCCTCGGGGGCCACCAGTGATATATCGGCGTTGGAAAAGGTCAGCGTGCCGCCACCTAGTTCGGCCAGCTTGGCGATCGAGATTTCGGCAGCATCGGCCCAGCGGCGTGACGGCACGCCCAGCCCCAGACGGCAGGTGGATTTGCCTTCCAGCCCGGCATTGCCAGCCGCGCGCAGGATACGGTCGCGCGCCTCTTCGGTGTCGGCGGAACAGGCATCGAACCGCGCGCCGCCATCGTCGATGGAAAAGCGCAGCGTAAACGGAGAGATCACCGGGCGCGGCGCGGTCAGGTCCAGCGCAAGGCGCATATCCTCGGGTTTGCGGCGGGTCAGCGCGGTTTCCAGACGGCTGCGCGCCTCCGGGCTCTCGGTCATTGCCTTGATCGACACGCGGCCCGGCTCGACCGACACTTTGGACCGGGGCAGGTCGCGCAGGGCGGTTGCCGCATAGTCCAGCGCCTCTGTCCAGCCATCAGGGGCCGGAAAGTCGGCGGTTTCCAGCAGGTCAGACACCTCGACCCCGTCGGCCAGTTTGGCGAACCGCTCTATCAGCGCGGCGCGATCCGTCTCCACAGGCACAAGGCCAATCACCGAGACACCCGCGTCGTTGCGCAGGATTTCCACTGAAAAGCTGGGCGGCGCATGGTCTTCGGGCTCCACGACCAGCATCTGGTCGATCACCCGGCTGGCATCCACCACCCGGCCCGCCGCGCTCAGCGCCTGAAAGCGGGTCGCCTCGTCCGGGGCGGTCCCGAACAGAAAGACCTGCAACCCGTTGGTATCGACCTCCGCCCATGTCAGACCGTCGGTATCAAGTTCCGAAAGCACGCCACTCAGCGAGGCGCGTTCAACGGCGCGTGCGGCAAAGTTGGCGGTCACAAGGCTCAATCCGCCCGCAGCGAGAAAGATACCACCCGTGATAAACAGCGAGGAGAGGCGCATGGGCGCTGTGTTTTCCTTGTTATTTCAATTCCTGATACGCAAGCGCGGGGACCTCTGCAATCAGACGATCAGGGCTATGGCGAAAAACAGCACAGGCAACAGCCCGGCGTCCCGGTTCGACCTGAAAAGACTGAGCAACCGGTCGTTGTCGTCCAGCTTGACCCGGCCCAACTGCCAGACCATGTGCCAGCCCATCGCCCAGGGCCCCGCGATCATCAGGATCAGCGCCAGCGGGTTGCCGTCCGGCGCGGCGGCAACCACCGCCAAGCCCATCAGCGCGACCGAGGTCACAAGGAATCGCTTGAGCCATTTCGGGGTCTCATCCCCAAACAGCCGCGCGGTGGATTTCACCCCGATCAGCGCGTCGTCCTCGGTGTCCTGATGGGCATAGATCGTGTCATAGAACAGCGTCCACGCCATGCCCGACAGGTACAACAGCACCGCAGGCCACTCCAGCCGCCCGCTATGTGCCGTCCACGCCAGCAGCGCGCCCCAGTTGAAGGCGATGCCCAGAAACACCTGCGGCCACCATGTGAACCGCTTGGCAAAGGGATAGACCGCCACCGGCAGCAGGCTCAGCACCCCCAGCGCGATGGCGGCGGGCGGAAAGCTGATCAGGATGCCGAAAGAGAGCACTGCCTGCACCACCGCCCAAGCCAGCGCCTGTTTGACCGTCACCTGACCCGACGGGATCGGCCGCGAGGCCGTCCGCGCCACCGATCCGTCGATCCCCCGGTCGGTGATGTCGTTCCACGTACAGCCCGCGCCGCGCATCAGCACCGCGCCAATCCCGCACCCGGCAAAGATCCACAGATCGAACCACCGCGCCTGCCCGTCGTTGACCATCGACAGCAGCAACCCCCACCAGCACGGCAGCAACAGCAGCCATGTGCCGATCGGCCGGTCCGCCCGGCTCAGCCGCAGATAGGGCCGTGTCCATGCGGGGGCATATAAATCGACCCAGTTGCCGCGCACGGCATCGGCAACCTGACCCTCGGCCTCTGGTCTCTCTTGCGTGCCGGACATATGTTCCCCCAATGACAGTGCAGACGCCAAAAATCCGCCTCTATGTAGAGCACCCCTTGGGGCAGGAACAACCGCTCAGCCTGTCGCGGGAGCAGGCGCATTACCTCTTCGGCGTAATGCGGCTGACCACCGGCGCGCAGGTGGCGCTGTTCAACGGCACTGACGGCGAATGGCGGGCCGAGGTGACGGAGGCCGGAAAACGCGGTGGCACGCTGGAATGCCGCGCGCAAACCGCGCCGCAATCCTTGCCACCTGACCTTTGGTTGCTGTTCGCCCCGATCAAAAAGGCGCGCACCGATTTCATCGTCGAAAAATCGGTCGAGATGGGCGCGCGCCGCATCCTGCCGGTCCAGACCGCCTTTACCAACTCTGAGCGCATTCGGCAGGACCGCCTTCAGGCCCACGCCACAGAGGCGGCAGAGCAATGCGGCGCCACCTTTGTCCCAGACGTCACCGACCTGACCCGCCTCGACCGCCTGCTGGCCGACTGGCCCGAGGATCGCCAATTGATGTTCTGTGACGAAGCCCGCGCAGGCCAGCCCGCGACCCTGCCAAATACCCCCGGCCCTTGGGCCATCCTGATCGGGCCAGAGGGCGGATTTTCCGAGGCAGAGCGCACCAAACTGCACGGGCTGCCCTTTGCCCACCCGGTCGCGCTTGGCCCGCGCATCCTGCGCGCCGACACCGCCGCCGTCGCCGCGCTGACGATCTGGCAAACCACGCTTGGAGACTGGCAATGATCCGCCCCGCTGCCGCCGCCGTGCTCAAGCATTGGCAAGAGGCGCTGATTGGCCTCGCCGTGATCGTTCTGGGCCTCTACTGGGCCTTCTTCACCGGTGGCGGCCTGCTGCACTGGATCGGTTACCTTGTGGTTGCGATTGGCGTGGCTCTTACCGTCACCGGCATCCAGCGCGGGCGCTTTCGCACCGGCGATGGCGGGCCGGGGGTTGTGCAGATCGTCGAACGCAGGATCAGCTATTTCGGCCCACTTTCCGGCGGCATCGTCGATCTGGACGCGCTCGAGGCGCTCAGCCTCGATCCCACCTCCAAACCGCCGGTCTGGCTGCTGATGGCACCGGGCCAGCCGCGCCTTGAAATCCCGCTGACCGCCAAAGGCGCGGACCAGCTTTTCGATGCCTTCGCCACCCTGCCGGGCATCCGCACCGAACACATGCTGCGCCAGATGCAAGAGCGTGCAGCACACACCGTTGTCATCTGGCGCGCGGCCTCTGTGCGCGACGCGGCGCGTCGCCTGCATTGACACTCTGGCCGAATGGCGACAACAGATTAGGCCACAAAGGCGACCAGACCCGGAGAACGACATGTCCATCCCTCAATCCGGCGGCGGGCCGATCACCTCTCAGAACCAACTGGCCGAATATCTGGCCGAGGGCTGCAAGCCCAAGGAAGATTGGCGTATCGGCACCGAGCATGAGAAATTCGGCTACTGCAAGGACACGCTAAAGCCGCTGCCCTATGACGGTGAGCGGTCGATCCGCGCGGTTCTTGAGGGGCTGCGCGACCGCCACGACTGGGAGCCGGTCTCCGAAGGCGGCCATATCATCGGCCTGACCAAGGACGGCGCAAACGTGTCGCTGGAACCGGGCGGCGCGCTGGAACTGTCCGGCGCCCCCTTGGAAACCATCCACCAGACCTGCGATGAGGTGAATGAACACCTCCTGCAAGTCAAAGATATCGCTGACGAAATCGGCGTCGGCTTTATCGGGCTGGGGGCCGCGCCGATCTGGACCCATGACCAGATGCCGCTGATGCCCAAGGGCCGGTACAAGCTGATGGATGCCTACATGGACAAGGTGGGCACCACGGGTAAGGAAATGATGCGCCGCACCTGCACCGTGCAGGTGAACCTCGATTTCTCGTCAGAGGCGGACATGGTGCAAAAGATGCGCGTGGCGCTGGCCCTGTCGCCTGTCGCCACCGCGCTCTTTGCCAATTCACCGTTCTTTGAGGGCAAGCCCGTCGGCGTGAAATCCAAGCGCATGCAGATCTGGGAGACGCTGGATGCCTCGCGCACCGGGATGCTGCCCTTTGTGTTTGAGGACGGTTTCGGTTTTGAACGCTGGGTCGATTACGCGCTCGATGTGCCGATGTATTTTGTCTATCGCGACGGGGTTTATGTCGACGCGCTGGGCATGTCCTTCCGTGATTTCATGGAGGGCAAATTGCCCGCGCTGCCCGGCGAAACGCCCACGCTATCGGACTGGGCCGATCACCTGACCACCGCTTTCCCCGATGCGCGGATGAAGAAATACATCGAAATGCGCGGGGCCGATGGCGGCCCGTGGCGGCGTCTTTGTGCGCTGCCCGCCTTCTGGGTCGGGCTGATGTACGACCAGAGCGCGCTGGACGCGGTCTGGGATCTGGCCAAGGGCTGGGACGCGGACACCCGCGAGGCGCTGCGCCTTGCCGCCACCCGCGACGGTCTTCAGGCGCAGGTGGGCAAGATCAACATGCACGACCTCGCCCGCGAAGTGCTGGACATCTGCGAGGCGGGCCTCGTCGCCCGCGCCCGTCCGGGGGCAGGCGGCCTTGTCCCCAACGAAACGCACTTCCTGAACGCCCTCAAGGAAAGCGTCGAGAGCGGCAAGGTGCCCTCCGATGAGTTGCTGGAGCATTACAACGGCGACTGGAACGGCGACCTCAGCAAGATCTACGCGCAGTATTCCTACTAATCGCGCGGGGGGGGCAGGGGCACGCCCCCGCCCCGGACCTGATCCGGACTCCCCGCCAGAATCCTAACGCTTTGTAAAAACGCCCCTGTAACCCATTGATTCTACACGGGCCGCAGGCTGTCCACGCGTGGACAGCCCCTCAATACCCGATCGCACACCCATCCTTGCGCGGGTCCGAGGCCCCCTCAAGAACGCCATTCTCATGGATCAAAATCGCCTGCGCGCCGCCAATCGGCGCGCTTGGCACCTCGATGTCATGCCCCCTCTCGGCCAGCTCGGCAAAGACCGCCTCATCATAGCCCCGCTCCAGCCTCAGCTTGCCTTTCTCGGCAAAACTCCGCGGCGCATCGAGGGCCGCCTGCGGATCCATCCCATAGTCGATCATATTGGTCAGCACCCGCGCGTGCCCATTGGGCTGGTACTGCCCCCCCATGACCCCAAACGGCATGGCCACGCGCCCCTTCTCCATCAGGATCGCAGGGATGATCGTATGCATCGGCCGCTTGCCGCCCGCCATCTCGTTCGGATGCCCCTCTTGCAGGGTAAAGCCCGCGCCTCGGTTCTGAAACAGGATGCCAAACTTGTCCGATGCAATCCCCGAGCCAAAACTGTTGAAGATCGAATAGATCAAAGAGACCGCCATCCGGTCGCGGTCCACGACGGTGATATAGATCGTCTCGCGGTGAACCTCTTCCGCCAGCGCCGCCGGGGCGGCCATCACCCGCTTCGGATCAATCAACGCCGCCAGTTTCGCCGCCGTCTCGGGGCTTTGCAGGTGATCCAGCCGGGTCATGTGATCCGCATCGGCCAGAAACCGATTGCGCGCATCATAGGCCAGCTTGGCCGCCTCCGCCTCGATATGCACCCGGTCCGCGCCGAACGGGGACATTGCCGCCAGATCGAAATGCGAAAGGATGTTCAGCAACAAATGCGCCGTCACACCTTGACCGTTTGGCGGAGTCTCCAGCAACTCGCGCCCCTTGTAGCTGCCAGACAGCGGCGGTGTGATGGTGCAAGCCGTCGCCGCGAAGTCCGCCAGCGTATGCCCGCCGCCTGCCGCGTTCAGGGCCGCGCACATATCCTCGGCCACTTCGCCGGTGTAAAACCCGTCACGCCCCTGCGCCGCGATCCGGCGCAGCACCTCGGCATTGCCCGGCAGGCGAAAGATGTCGCCGACGCGCGGTTCCGTACCGTCGTTCAGGTAATGCCTGCGCGCGGCCCCCTGCAACTGGCCCGAACTTTCCATCCAGTCAAACGCCACGCGCGGGGCGACCGGCACGCCCTCATCCATATAGCGGATGGCGGGCGCGACGCAGTCCTCCAGACCCAGCCGCCCCCATTTTTCGGACATGGTGCAAAAGGCATCGACCGCGCCGGGGATCGTGACCGCAAAGGCGCTGGTGGGCGGAACGGCGGTGTGACCCTCCGCCCGCAGCGCCTCGGCGCTGGCGGCAGCGGGCGCGCGTCCCGACCCGTTTACCGCGATGACCTCGTCGCCGCCTGCGGGCGAGACCAGCGCGAAACAATCGCCGCCCAGCCCGGTCATGGCCGGTTCCGCCTGTCCAAGGATCACCGCCCCGGCCAGCGCCGCATCCATAGCGTTGCCACCGCGTTGCAGGATTTCGACGGCGGCCCGCGCGGCCAGCGGATGAGACGTGGCGCACATCCCGTTCAGCGCCATGACGGCAGATCGGCCAGGTTTGTGAAAATCGCGCATGTGCTGTCAGGCTCCCTCGTTTTACCGAGTGAGCATAGAAGCGCGCTGCGCGAGGTCAATCTGGGGAGGGGAGGTTAAAGTCCTCGACGCCGCGCACTGGGTGGGGGCTGAAAACGCGCGACGCCGAGGGAAGCCATATGCAGCTACTCTTTTGGTATGCGACTCGATCGGGGCGGAAATATGGTGCGCTGCGGGTAATCTCATGGCGGCACAGGGTGACGCTGCTTACGGTCGCATCCGAGTCGGTTTTTGGGGAAAGTAGCCTCGGCGCCGCGCACTGGGTGGGGGCTGAAAACGCGCGGCGCCGAGTGAAGCCATATGCAGCTACAAGACCAAATCTGACGGCAGATGCAGGCGTGAATAAGGCAGGCACAAGGCCATTCGGCGACGTTTG